>SJPJ01000001.1:4569077-4998141 GCA_007859835.1 Novipirellula herctigrandis
GACCGCGACGGTAGGAAACGAAAAAAAGCCAGCCTCCCCATGCGGAGGCTGGCTACTGAAGAGGTCTAAAGAGTTTGTTGTTTGATCAGGTCGTACGACACTTCACTGCGGTCCGTCACCCTGAGTGATAACTATCTCGGTGGATTACCACCGAGCGACGATGGCAATTCGCTTATCGGCGGTTCATCGCGACGGGGCCGCCTTGGTATCGTGGGTAAGCGGTTAGGTGTTGCGGTTGGCCGGTTCGCACATTGACCACCGTCATTTGCAATTGGCCTCCGCTACGATTGATTGCTCGTAGTAACTCACCTTGGCATGTCAGTGGGATCGAGTTGGCGGTGACGAGAATATCGCCAGGTTCTAAGCCGATTTGTTGGGCAGGTGAACCAGGGACGACGCTGTTGACGCGTTGGCCGTATTGCTGCTGAGGTCCGGGGCCAGGATACGGAATGACGCGAGTTTCAATCGCTGCAACAGGCCCAACGCCCGAATTTGGTAAGACCACCGTCGATGTGTAAACGCCTAAGAAGTAACTCGAGGTCGGCTGGGTCGGAGGACCGATGGGCATAGGGACAACTTGAATGCGGTTTTGTGCGGATGCCGCGGAAACAGTGATCAGGGTAGCAAGCAGGGCAGCGAGGGTGTTTGCCGTTTTCATCGTTAGGATTCCTTGACGTGGGGATGAGTGAAATGGGTTGAGAGCGGAATGCTCGAGGGAACAATCAACACCAGCGAAGACAACCGATACAAAGGGACACAGAAATTTGAAAAAAAAGAAATTGACCAACCAATCCTCGTTTTTCTGATAGCCAACCGGGGGGAACGAGTGTTACCATTAGCGTCTGGTGGGGAAGCCTGTCCCGATGTTTCTCCGCGTCCTACTTTGATTGAATGAGGCGAGATACCATGTCCGAAAAATCGCGTTTAGGTGAACAAACGATGACAGTGGAGCGATGCCTCGAAATGCTTCGCGAAGGTGATACCGCAGTCCGGGGCGAGCTACTGAATTTGACCCAAGATCGGTTAATGCGTTTGACCGCCAAGATGAAGCGTGATTTTCGTGGCGTGGGACGTTGGGAACAAACCGAGGATGTGTTTCAAAATGCTTCGATGCGTCTTTACCAAGCGATGTCGTCAACAAAAATTGAAGACACTCGCCACTTTTTCCGGTTGGCCGCACTACAAATTCGTCGTGAATTGATCGACTTATGTCGCCACTATCGCGGCCCACAGGGCCAAGGAGCCCATCACGCGACCCAGCCTCGCGATGCCGATGGTGACCAAGATCGTGCTGCGGCATTCGATCCCGGCGATGCCACCGGAAACCCCTCGGAATTGGAAGCCTGGAGTGATTTCCACGAGTGTGTCGGCCAATTGCCCGATCGAGAACGAGAAGTGTTCGAGCTGCTGTGGTATCATGAACTTAAGCAAGAAGAAGTAGCCGAATTGCTGGGCGTTTCGACGCGCAGCGTGAAGCGGCTTTGGCGATCAGCTCGGCTAATGTTACATGATCGCTTGAACGATTCGACTCGACAAAGTATCGCGATCGGATGAATGTGGATGCAAAGACGGTTACCGTGATCGAAGACCTGCTCGACCGCTGGGAAGAAGCAAACGAAGCAGGCCAACCGATTTCGATTGAAGCTCTTTGTGAGTCGCACCCCGATTTGCTTGATGCCGTTCGATCACGGATTGCAAGACTGCAGGAAATCGATGGCCGCATCGGCAAAGGGATCGAATCCCTGAGTCGAAAGGATGCAAAGCTACTTATCCAATCTTCGATCGAAGAGCTGGATTTTTTGCAACGTGGCGGTTTAGGTGCGGTGTACGTTGGCGAAGATGCAGCCGTCCATCGTTGTGTGGCCGTCAAATTTCTGCATCCCCATCTGGCCACCGATCCGCTGTGCCGCGAACGATTTTTGCTCGAAGCCGAAGTCACCGCGCGGCTTGAACATCCCGGTGTGATCCCGCTGTATGGTATTGGGCAAACCGATGATGGCGATCCATTTTACGCAATGCGGTTCATCGATGGTCAATCGATGGATGAGCTGGTCAAGTCATTGCATGAGCGACCGGCTGAATCAAAAATCAACCGACTCGAAAACGATCGTCGATATCGGCAATTGCTAAACCATTTTTTATCTGTTTGCCAAACCATTGCCTACGCCCATAACCGTGGGATCGTGCATCGCGACATCAAGCCAGCCAATGTGATGTTGGGAAAATACGGCGAAACCATTGTCGTCGATTGGGGATTAGCAATTCCTGTGGTTCGGGACGAACCGTTTCGTCAAAGCGGCGAAAAGACACTGATGCCCGCTCTCACAGGCGAGAGCAGCACGTCCGGACAAGGCGCGGGGACACCGGTTTATATGAGCCCCGAGCAGGCATCGAATTTGGCTCCAACACCCGCCAGCGACATCTACAGTCTCGGTGCCACGCTTTACAAAATCTTGTCTGGTAAAACGCCCGTCGATGGCAATTCGCTCGTCGAAGTCAAGCAGCGTGTGATCGATGGACGAATCACGCCGGTCGATGAAATCCGCCCGAACGTCCCACCCCCATTGGCAGCGATCACTCACAAGGCCTTGTCGCTGAAACCGTCGGATCGCTACGCAACCGCTTTGCAAATGGCCGAGGATGTGGAAGCGTTCTTGGCCGATGAGCCGGTCTCTGCATACCGGGAATCGTGGCTTGGAAAAGCGATGCGAGTCGCGCGCCATCATCGCTCGGCGACACAAACGGCGATCATCGCACTGCTAATTGGCTCGGTTTTAGCCGGTTTTGCGTTCTTGACCTTGGGGGCGTATGCAACGCGAGAAACCTTGCTTCGCAAAGATGCTCAAGCAGCACAAATCCAAGCGTCGGACGAGCGAGCCAACGCGGAGCGGCTCCGACGTGAGTCGATGGCGACAAGCGCAAAGTTCTTAGCTAAATCCCTTGGCAATGAGATCGACCTACGGTGGCGTGTGTTGGAAGCCGAAGCAGCATCGCCGATCCTTCGCAAATTAATCACCGACTTGAATGCCAACGTTTCCACGGCACCGGTTGATCCCGAGCGTGACGAAGGTGCACTTCTACTCAGTTCGCTCGATCCGGCCAGAAGCGAACTACAAAATTGGTTGCAAGCTCGTTACATCAACAGCCAACGATCAGTGAAATCGGATTCGTGGTTCGTCCAAAGCATCGACGGCACTCAGCTAGCCCGCGTGCTGCCAGGCGACAGCATCGGGCGAAATTATCGACATCGCGACTATTTCCACGGCCGTGGCTACGATTTGAATTTGGGATCCATTAGCAAGGATGCCGATTTGCCCAAACCGCTTGTCGACAAGGTCGTTCACATGTCGGCGGTCTACGAAAGTACAAACACGAGGACCTTGAAAGTCTCGTTCTCCGTGCCGATTTATGACGCGGAAGTGGAAGCATATTCACGTGAACGCATCGGTGTGATGGGAATGTCGGTGGAATTAGGCGATTTTGCGATGGACGAAAATACGTGGTTGATCGATACGCGTCCGGATCCGTTCGCCAAACAGCGGGGTTTGCTGCTTCAGCATCCCGATTTAGGCCAACGCAGCGAGGACGTCGAGCCTCCCCGTCTAAGCGAGGAGTTGGTGGGACGATCGTTGGAACTGCGGAAAAAACGGGCTCGTCAAACCGATAGGGTCGCATCGCTTTCGCCGCAGGAAACGGTGCTTTTGATTGACGATCCGATTCATTTCACACCGACACTGGTTGCAATGGAACCGATCATGATCAAGGGTCGAGCGGCCGATGTCGCCGATACCGGATGGATTGTTGTGGTCACGGAAACGAAATAAAAAAACTATTTGCGATTTTCCTTGTCCCCTCGGAGTGGTCGGTTCCGCCCTGCAAAAGAGTTAACCCCTTACAACTCTCTTTTGCAGGAACAAAACGATGCTTCACACAAACCTTCTTCAAAATGTCCGTACTTTGGTCTTAGCTTCGATGGCCGCATGTCTCGTGACTGTGACCGCACAAGCCCAAAGCGCTGGGACAATTGTCGATGTCGGACCTGGTTTTGCTGGTTCCAATGCCACCGCGGGTGGTGCTTGGATGCATACTGACACCGATTCACGGGTCGGACCCGGTGGCAGCATGGGACGCGGGTTGGCGATCGGTGCTGGACCGAACGGATTGGCATTGTCCCATTCGATCGGCGTCAACAGTGGTGGCGTCGGCGTCGGACACAACTTCAATATGTCGATCGGGCGAAACGGCACGCATGTCAGCCACGGTGGCGTTCAGTCCACCGGCGGAAACTCGCGAATCATCGCTGGCGGTAACACCCGGCAAATCTTTGGTGGTGTTTCGGGTGGCAGCAATGTCACTGGATTCGGCAACCAAACCAGAGCCTACACGGGTGCTCGGACGCGTCTTTTCCGCCGCTGGTAAGGACCATTCGCTTCACCGAACCCTATTTCGATCACGCTCACTCTTCTCACAGGAAACCAAGCCATGTTCCGTTTAGCTACATTCGCCTTCGTCGCGATCACTACCTTATCGACTTGCTCGGCTCAACAATCGTTGTTTGATTCCCATGGCCGTGTCGACGTCGACGCCATTCGCCGTCACACGATGGCCACAATGCCGATTCCCTCTGGAATCGATGACGCTGCAGGTTTGATGCATACATTTGATCACCTCGCACTCAATCCTGTCCAAAAGTGGGGTTTACGTTTAATGCCCGTCCCAAATTTGCTTGCCAATTGCCACAAATTGCTCGCCGACGGAGCCGGTCTATTGGTCGTCGATGTTGCGGATCGGTCACCAGCACACCAAGCCGGAATTCGTTCGGGCATGGTACTGCTTTCGATCGACGACCAGGATTTGCGTCGACTTGATGATGTACCACCGTTAAGCGACGGTTGTCAAATTCGCCTATTGACCGAAAAAGGGCTGCAATCGGCGAACATAAATTTGTCAACGAATGCATCGCCTATCAATTTCGATTCGGTATCGGTCAGCAACATCAATGGCCAAATTCGGATTCGAGCGACCCTCGAGACTCAAAGCGGCTCGCAACAGATTGATATGCAAGGCAATCGCGACGAAATTGATCGTCAAATCGATGAACTTCCGACCAAAATAGGCGAACAACTGCGTCGCCAAGTTGGCTATTAGCCCAATTAGCAATTCGATCGCTAGAAATCGGGCACGTTCGCGTCCCAAGCCCACGCACCCACAATACCACCGTCCCACTGAAAACCCAGTTTACGTCTGCTTTGGCAGCACGGGAGCTGGGTTTTTTCGTTTGCATCGGGTTTCGCTTTCATTTCGTTGTGTTCTGAAAACGACAAGCAAAAAAAACTTTCAACATTTCGTGTCCCCTTTCTCTGCTCGCTCTCGCCCAGTTAATCGTTGGCCGGCATCGATGTTTGATTCGGCCCTAATCACATCGCTTCTTGCGAATGAACCCGCAAGATACTTTTCGGAGACAAGACCATGAAACGCTTCACATCCTTGTTCAGTTTTGCCGCAGCCGTACTCGCCGTATCACTCGTCGCATCGGACGCATCGGCACAAGTATCCTCTAGCAGTTTCTCGACGGGCGGCGTCGCACGATCATCCGCATCCGGCTCAGGCAATGTACGCTTGAATGCCCGCGCCGCCGCTTCCAATGGCGGTTACGCAGACGCTCGAATGACCGGCTCAGGATTTAACGGTGGCCGAGCAACCGGCAATGCAATCGCGGCCAGTAACGGTGGTATTGCGGTCGCTCGTGGCAATAGTGTCGCGAACGGATGGAACGCTCGCAGTAACAGCAACGCCGTTGCCGCATCGAACTACGGCGTAGCCATCGCCAACGACTCGGCTCGAGCTTACGGTAACGCCAATGCCAACAGCATGAGCGGTGCGTTCACCACGGGAGGCTTCTCGGCAGCCAACGGATCAGCAACCGCACGTGGATACTTCGGCGGTCGTGCTGTAGCAAACAATACCGCGATCAGTGCAGTTGATTACGGTGTCGGCATCGCCAACGGCAGTGCCAATTCGACCGCCATCTTCGGCGGCCAAGCAATCAGCAACAGCGGAGCCTACAGCGTTGGCGTCGGCGGTTTCCATAACTCAGGAGCCACGGCAAACAGTGGTGCAATGTTCGGTGGCCAAAGCATCTCCAATGCCTACCACTTCGCTCCCTAAAAAAGTGCTGCAAGCCACTTTCCACCGCGATTCAATGAACGCAGGCCCAGCTTAAGACGGGCCTGCGTTTTTTTCGTTGGGATGTGAAAGCTAGATCAACTCGAATCGTCGAGTTCCGACAAGCTATTTGGTCGGTTGGATTCCGAGTGATTCGTTCGCGGCCGTTTGAAAAGCCGCTCGGATGTCCGAATCGTCGCTGTTGGGTAAACCGGTACGCTGGATCATTAGCACGTAGACCGTTTTTGTTTTTGGGTCGACCCAACCCTGTGTTCCAAACGCTCCACCATGTCCGAAAGTCCCAGGCGATAGTGTTTCCGAAACTCCTTGGGGTTCACGAACAATACACCATCCCAAGCCCCAACCGTTGCCTGGCGTAAAGCCGGTTACAAGCTCCTCGGTTTGCAAAGACGTCATTTGCTCGACTGAATCTTTCGACAAATATCGTGTCCCACGAAATTGACCGCCATTGAGAACCATCTGATAAAACAGAAACATATCGCGACCGGCCGAAAACAATCCGCCCGATGGGTTCGGGCCTTGCGTTTTACCCTCACTCGCGTCGGCTGAATGCTCCGTGATGCGGTTATTGACTGGTGTCAACGATGACTCCCCGGGACCATAAAGTGTTGCCACTCGCATTTGTCGTTTTGCATCCGGAAAGAACGTCGTGTTTTTCATCCCTAGGGGCTCAAAGATCCGTTCGTTCAAAAACGCATCGAGTGGTTGATCCGAAACGATTTCAACGATTCGCCCCGCCACGTTCAATCCAGGGCTATATTTCCACATAGTGCCTGGATCGAAAGCACGCGGTCGCATCGCGATTTCGTCTACTGCGTCTTTCAGAGAACCCGCAAAGACTTGATCGCCCGCCAGTCCCGACGTATGTGTCAGAAGATCTCGAATCGTGATTTCGCGACTCGGTGATTCACCGTTTTTCAATTTCGCCGTGGCAAACGCAGGAATGTACTGGCTGACTTTGTCGTCGACACTCAGCTTGCCTTCCTCTTGAAGCATCATCACCGCAGTAGCAACGATCGGTTTGGTCATCGAGGCAATCGAAAATAGCGAAAATCTCACCATGGGCTTATCAGCGTCGATATCGGCAAGGCCGACCGCACCGTAGTGAGCGATCTTTCCGTCGTGCCCGACCAGCGTTACCGCTCCTGAAATCTCGCCTGACTCCACATACGCTTCCATCGCCTTATCAATGGCCGCGACGGTAGGAGCTGTCTTTTTCGGGGCAGCCTCCTGAGCAGATGCGATAAACGGGACAAGGCACCCGAATGCCAATGCGCAAATTGCACTCGATCGAATGTGAGTCATGGTTAGTTGTCCTTTAAAAAAGATCCAGAGTCAGAAAAAGACTGACAGGAAAGGCATCGACATTCTCCAACAGTCTGCAAAACAGTATAGCGACCAGCGATTCCCATCCTCGACTTATCTAGAACGGACCACAAAGACGTTGGCGGTCACCCACGTAGTCGATGGGCAAACCAGAAGGACTCATTTGTTCACTAGTAAGTGTAAGGTACTCTGACCCAGGCAAATAAGGCTAGTTTTCGCTTGCAATTACCCCACCAGACGGGGAACATATGGGGGGGTGAACATTACAGCCGGATTGCTACGCAGACTTCTTTATGACATGTAGAAAAAGAGCGACTCGCGTAGCAGCACACTTCGACGAGACAGTCCAATGCTTCCAAATTGGTGGGGCAGATCGACGCAAGGCCCGAAGCGTCATCACAAAAAACAAGACTCGCCCAAGGAGCGATGCCGCAAACGGCGGAGCCTGTTTGAACAGCTCGAAGACCGACGCTTATTAGCAACCGATGTCGCCGGAGTGATCGAGGAAGATCAAACCTGGTCGGGCACGATTCGCGTGACCGGTGACACCACGATTCCCGATGGGGTCACGGTTGGCATTGATCCGGGCACGGTGATCAAGTTCGAACATGGCCGGTGGCTAACCGCCATCGGGACGCTCGATGCGATCGGCACGGCAACCGCCCCGATCGTGTTTACTTCGGCGCAAGATGACAGCATCGGTGAGGATTTGACGGACGGTGTGGATGGGACTCCGGTTGCTGGGCAATGGGAATCGCTTAATCTCGATAGTGACACGGCAGTACTGACGCATGTTGAGGTCCGCTACGCAGGTTCGACTTCTGGACCCAACAATGGAAACAGCGTGGGTGCTGTTGAGATCCGCGCCGATGCGTCGCCCCAACTGTCAAACGTGTTGATCACAGATAGCAACTTCGTTGGAATTGATATTGAATCGGGCAATCCATCGCTGCAAAACGTTCAGATTACCGACGGTGATTCGGTCGCCATCCGGCAAGCGTTTGCGGCTGATCCGACGTACCACGGCGTCACCGCTAACAACAACCTTGGTGGGGATCATGTGCAATTGGGCGGAGGGACTTTAACAACCGACCGCATTTGGGACTTTGACGGCTTGCCGGTCCATTTGACCAACAACATCATCATTAGCCAACTCGATGGTACGCCTGCGACTTTGACCGTTGCACCCGGCAGTGTAATCAAGGTAGCCAACGCACAGTTCATCAGTGCCAATCCGGGGATTCTAAAGGCAGAGGGGACTGCCGATGCGCCGATCGCCTTCACGTCGGTTCATGATGACACAGTCGGCGGCGACTCGAATGCCGACGGCGGTGCCACGTCTCCAATGCCCGGCAACTGGGAATCGATCTACTTGTGGTCCGACGACTCAGTGCTTTCCAACGTCGAAGTCCGCTATGCCGGATCGATCTCGGGGCCCAACAACGGCGATAGTCTTGGTGCCGTTGAAATCAACGCAAGTCCTTTGCTGAGCAACGTTCGCATCACCAACAACGACTTCATCGGGATCGATGTTGAGTCGGGAACTTCGATTTTTCAAAATGTCGTGATCACCGACAGCGATGCGTTTGCGATTCGCCAAGCGTTTGCCGCCGATCCAACTTACGACGGCGTCACCGCCAGAGACAACGCGGGCGGCGATCACGTGCAACTGGCCGGTGGAACACTCACAACCGACCGCACTTGGGACTTTGATGGTTTGCCGATTCACCTGACCAACAACATTACGGTTAGCCAACTTGATGGTGCCCCAGCAACGTTGACGGTGGTCCCCGGCAGCGTGATCAAAATTGCCAATGGACAATTCATTAGTGCGAATCCGGGAATTCTAAAGGCACCCGGGACGGTCGATGCACCGATTGTCTTTTCATCGATTCATGACGACTCTGTCGGTGGTGATTCGAATGCGGATGGCGATTCAACTTCGCCAACGCCGGGCAACTGGGAATCGATCTACTTGTGGTCCGACGAGTCGGTGCTTTCCAACGTCGAAGTCCGCTATGCCGGATCGACCTCGGGGCCCAATAATGGTGACAGCCTTGGCGCGGTGGAAATCAGAGCCAGTCCGTCACTCAGCAATGTTCGTATCTCCAACAATGACTTTATCGGGATCGATGTTGAGTCGGGAACTCCGACGTTTCAGAACGTGGTGATCACCGATAGCGATGCGTTTGCGATTCGCCAAGCCTTTGCTTCCAATCCAATCTACGATGGCGTCACGGCTCGAAACAACGCAGGTGGCAACCACGTACAACTGGCCGGTGGAACAATAACGACCGATCGTACCTGGGACTTTGGCGGTTTGCCGATTCACCTGACCAACAACATTACGGTTAGCCAACTTGATGGTGCCCCAGCAACGTTGACTGTGGTTCCCGGCAGCGTGATCAAGGTAGCCAACGCACAGTTCATCAGTGCCAACCCTGGAATCTTGAAGGCCCAAGGGACCGTCGATGCGCCAATCGTCTTCACGTCGCTTCATGATGACACGGTCGGCGGCGACTCGAATGCCGACGGCGGTGCCACGTCTCCAGTGCCCGGTAATTGGGAATCGATCTATCTGCGGACTGACGAGTCGGTGCTTTCCAACGTCGAAGTCCGCTATGCCGGATCGATCTCGGGGCCCAACAACGGCGATAGTCTTGGTGCCGTTGAAATCAACGCAAGTCCTTTGCTGAGCAACGTTCGGATCTCCCACAATGACTTCATCGGGATCGACGTTGAGTCAGGAACTCCAATTTTTCAAAATGTCTTGATCACCGACAGCGATGCGTATGTCGTTCGACAAGCCTTTGCCGCCGATCCAACTTACGACGGCGTCACCGCCAGAGACAACGCAGGTGGCGATCATGTGCAACTGGCCGGTGGCACACTCACAACCGACCGCACCTGGGACTTTGATGGCTTGCCGATCCACTTGGCCAACAACATTACCATTAGCCAACTCGATGGTCTGCCGGCGACGTTGACCGTGGTCCCCGGCAGCGTGATCAAGGTCGCCCACGCGCAATTCATCAGTGCCAACCCTGGGATTCTAAAAGCCATAGGGACTGCCGATGCGCCGATCGTTTTCACATCGATTCATGATGACACGGTCGGCGGTGATTCCAATGCCAACCGCGACGCAACGTCACCAATACCTGGCAACTGGGAATCGATTTATCTGTGGTCCGATGATTCAGTGCTTTCGCACACAGAAGTCCGCTATGCCGGTTCGACCGCCGGCCCCAATAACGGCAACAGCGTTGCAGCAATTGATATTCGTGAGGATGTCTCGGTTGTCGACACAACGATCGCGTCATCCAACAATCGTGGTGTGCGAATTCACGGAGGTGCTAATGCCGAATTGACTCGATTGCGTGTGATCAATGTTGATGCGCAAGGCGTGCACGTGGACGATGGCAATGCAACCATTACGAATACCGATTTCCTAGGCGGCCCCGAAGGCGTCTTGATTGACAACGGATCGAGCGCAAGCGTAACCGGCAGCAGTTTTGTGGGTCAAACCTCGTTTGCCGCGAGACATCTCGGTACGGATCGAACCAACGCGACGTTTACAGGCAACTATTGGGCACATCCCGGCGGTCCACACGATCCGTCGGGTTCGGACGGATTCGTCAACGACAATCCCTTCGGCACACCCGTCACTGACCACGTCGACTATGGATCGTTTCTATCGGTTCCACCGCGACCGCTTGGCCCTCGAGCGCTTTCGCTGAGTCGAATTGATCCGATCAAAGCGCCGATCCATCATCGCTATGAAGCCGATGATTCGACTGCCGATCAATCCGGAACTCGCAACGGCTCGCTTGTCGGGGACGCAACGTATGGACTTGGACGAATCGGCGGGTCTGCCTTCTCACTAGATGGCGACGGTGACTATGTCTCGCTTGGAGACTTTTCCCCGCCGAGTGACTGGACGATTGCCGCTTGGGTCAATCCTGAAAACGTTCCCCTGACCGGTCGCATTACGATCGCCGGTGGTGACGCCCAGAATCGCGATTGGTCTATTGGGATCCGCGATGGAAACTACGTCGCGAACTATCGCAACGATCAATTTCTTGATAGCGGTGTCACCGCTTCCAACAATGTATGGACACATGTCGCCGCGACACTACGCGGTTCGACGTTGAACATCTATATCGACGGGGCGCCGCTTGCCAATGTTGATATCGGACCCGCTTACTCGCCAACGTCTAGCAGCATTCGCATTGGCAGCTCATCCTTCAACAGCGCCGGGTTCTTCACCGGACGCATCGACGAAGTTTCGATCGTGGCCCGAAGTGTCAGTGACGCCGAAATCACTTCGCTACGTGACAATGGCACGATTACCCCGGATTCTGACAAAGATCGTCTGTTGGTTGTCTTCGATTCGCCAATCATCACAGATTCAGTTTCCGCCGATGATTTCACCCTTTCCGGTCCGACGACAGTCGCCGTCGAATCGGTACGAATGGTGGGCGAGCGGACCGTCGAAATCACTTTAACGAATATCATCAACAATGCGGGCAGTTACACGTTGGCCGTCGGCCCACAAATTGTCGGCTCGGCCGGCATTGCGATGGACCAGGATCTCGATGGAACCGCGGGTGAGCCGACCGATGACATCTTCAATGGTCCGTTCATCGTCGACAAAGCCGGTCCGCGAATCATTTCACAGTTCCCCGACGAAACAACGTCATCCGTACTGACCAAAGTCACGGTGACATTCAACGAGCCAATCGATCCCGACACTCTGACACTGGCCTCCGTTGAACTGACCAGCCCCGCCGTCCGAGCGGCAAAACAGGCGTTCGCGCCGATTTCTCTAAACGGTGACTATTCGATTAAATTGGTTCGGTCCACAGAAGCATTTGACGGACTTACCGGTGCGCTACAAGTTCTTGACGACACAAACCTGCAACAGGAAGTGATCAATGAGAATCAACCGTTCATCAATTATGGCCCATCGGCCGGAAACTTCGGCAATGACATTCCAAACCCACTGGACGGCCCCGGATCCGACGATTACCTGGTCCATGACGCGACCGCGACATTCGTTGTACCGAAAGCAGGCGTGTATACGTTTGCGATCGGTAGCGATGATGGCTACCGATTAGAGATCGGCGACTTCTCGACCGAGTTTGACGGCGCTCGCTCGCTAACAACCGATCTGGTCACCTTCGACTTCCCGGTCGCAGGTGAGTATCCGGTGCGGATGGTGATGTATGACCTGACCAGCACGTCCGGCTTTG
Organism: Novipirellula herctigrandis; assembly: GCA_007859835.1. Taxonomy (GTDB): domain Bacteria; phylum Planctomycetota; class Planctomycetia; order Pirellulales; family Pirellulaceae; genus Novipirellula_A; species Novipirellula_A herctigrandis. The sequence goes on from SJPJ01000001.1 coordinate 4,581,842, forward strand.
AACTCTCCGCCGCACAAGGTACGAAAACAGAATTTGACGGCGACTTCGTTTTAGTGGGCGATACCGTCACTTTCACCGGAGGCATTCCCACTCTCGGTGTCGAATCACTTGATGAATCTGACACCGCGTTCCGTTTAACCTTTCCGCCTCAGCCAATCGACGGCGACTACGAACTAACGGTTCAGCCGGTCGCCAAAGACACCTCCGGCAACCTGCACGACCAGAATACCAACGGGGCCGGTGGCGAACCGGAAGACATTTACATCCGCACGATCACCGTCGATCGACAACCGCTACGAATTGTCTCACAGTCGCCGACCGGAATCCAAGTTGGTGCATTGGAATCGTTGGAAGTCACCTTCAACGTACCGATCGATCAAGGCAGCTTTTCGACGGGCGATGTGCGTGTCGACGGACCTGCTGGACGAGTGACCGCAACGAGCGTCGAGCGGATTACCGATACGACGTATCGTATTAACTTGACTCGCTCAACCGCCGACGGCAATTACGAAATCATCGTTGGTCCCGGTATTACCGATGTGGGCGGCACGCTGATGGACAGCGACGGTGATGCGATCCCCGGTGAAGTGGCTGACCGCTACGAGGGCACGATCACCGTCACCGGTGCCGGTCCCGTCGTCACCGACTTTCTGCCTGTTGGTACCATCCCCGCGCCGCTTTCGTCGGTGGATGTCGCCTTCTCGGAAGCGCTCGATGCCGCCACGTTCACTACCGCTGATATCACACTAACGGGCCCGGATGGAATCATCCCTATCACTTCGATCTCTTCCAGCGACGATTTGACTTACACGCTTTCCTTTGCCGCGATCACCACCGCCGGTGACTACACGATCTCGATCGGCCCCAACTTAACCGACGTTGCCGGCACCGCGATGGATCAAGACCAAGACGGCACGGCAGGCGAAGCAACCGAAGACGTTTTCATGTCCTCGTTCACTCTCGATTCGGGCGGCCCCACGATTTTGTCGTACACGCCTGACTTCGTGACCAAACCCTATTTCTTTATCGACGTCACGTTCGACGAAGAGATCGATGTGTCAACGTTTACTCCCCAAGACGTGTCGTTGATCGGTCCCAATGGTGTGATCGCAGTCAACCAAGTCATTGCGCGAGATAGCGACATGGTCCGCATTTCGTTCCCAAACCAAAGTACAGTTGGCGAATACACCTTTTCGATTGGGCCTGACATTCTGGACCCGTCCGGCAATGCGATGGATCAAGATGGCGACGGCAGCTTCGGCGAAATCGATGATGATCGGTTCATTGCCAGCGTCGTATTTGCCGTTCCTGACCTGACAATCGATTCGATCACCGCCGCTGACTCTGCTAAGAACGGTGACATCGTGACCGTCGACTGGACGGTCAGCAACATCGGCGGCGCCCTGGCTACCAACCCTTGGTCAGATCGAATTGTCCTGTCGGCCGATGATATCTACGGCAACGGTGACGACCTGCAACTTGGCGTCCTTACGCACAGCGAAGACCTAGCCAGAGGCGAAACCTATACGACTTCGCTTAGCGTTGACATTCCTTTTGGTATCAGCGGCGACTATTTCATCCTGGTACGCACGGATCGTTCGAACCAACTCTTCGAAGAAAACGATCTGAACAACACGATCAGCCATCCGATCGCAATCGAACTGGAAGATCCACCGGCAGACCTGATTGTCGATGCGATCACGACTCCGGCCAACGGGTTTATCGGCGAAGTGATCGACGTGACGTGGCGAGTCCGCAACGATGGCACGGCGACGACCACCGTTGATTCTTGGACCGACCGGTTGTTCCTTAGCAGTGATAACGTACCGGGTGGCGATATTTTCCTGGGCGACGTGATTCATGACGACGCGCTTGGATCGAACGCTTCTTACACAACGACGGCGTCGTTTGTCGTACCCGCTTCGGTGACCCCTGGCGATTACTTTGTCATTGTTCAAACCGACCTTACGAATCGCGTTGCCGAACCGACCGCCGAAGGGAACAACATCACGCCATCCACCGGTTTGGTATCGATCGCAACGGCACCACTGGCCGATTTGGTTGTCACCACCGTCGCACCGGCGTCAGGACAATTGCCGGTTAGCGGCGAAGAACTGACAATCAACTGGACGACCACCAACGATGGCGATAAACCCGCCACCACCGACTGGACTGACTACATCTATTTTTCCACGGACGATCAGTTGGATAGTGAAGATGTATTGCTAGGAACTAAGGTCACCACTGACGATGTTCTCGTCGGCGACACAACGGACCAATCGCTGAGAGTCACATTGCCTGACGAAATTGCCAGCGAGTATTTCTTTATCGTCGTTCCCGATGCGGAAGACACGGTACGTGAAGGGGAAGGGGAAACGACCGGAACCAAGGCGAGCGATGCGGTTGCGATTTCACTGTTCCCCTATGCGGACTTGACGGTTAGCGACGTGATCGCGCCAACGTTGCTGATCGGTGATCCCGTCGATTTGACCGTTACTTGGACGGTCCAAAACGTGGGTGACGGCCCGGGCCGAGTCAATACCTGGACCGACCGAGTCATTCTGTCCAACGACGACATCCTAGGTGATCACGACGACATCGTCTTAGGCACCTTTGATCACACTGGCGCGGTTCCCGTTGGCGAATCTTACAGTCGCACCGAAATCCTGCCGCTGGCAATTCGCACCCACGGGCGTTTCACGCTGTTTGTGCAAACCGATCTGAACGATGTTGTCTACGAGATTGATGGGGATGCATCCAACAGCGCCTCGCCCGATCATCCCGTTGATGTCTCGACAAAGCCGTTCAGTGACTTGGTTGTCGACGAAGTCACTTTTAGCGGGACACCAACATCCGGTGAGTCTGTCGATGTTAGCTGGACAATCAGCAACCAAGGTATCGCCACGACCGACCGCGATATATGGACCGATTACGTCTATATCAGCAGTGATCCGACCGGCGCGACCGGCCTGCGACTGATCGGAAGCAGTGTCCATGGGGGCGCCTTGGGCGTTGGCAATTCCTATTCGCGAACGACGGACGTGACAATTCCACGCGATGCCGATGGCGAAAATTATCTGTTCGTGCGGACCGGCGGACCTTACGAATTCATCTACAGCGGACTCGATGCTGGCAACCAAGGCCGCAGCGAAGACCTGGACGTGATTTTCATTCCACCACCACCGGTCAATCTGCGCGTGACCGAGATTTCACTGGGTGGACTAACCGAAGTGAACGACGGCACGCAAGTCGAAGTGACTTGGACGGTGCGAAACGATGGCCCCAACGATACGGAAACCGGCTGGGAAGACAAGCTCTACTTGAAATCAACCGGCGGCGGCGAGACCAAAGATTATGGTCGTTTTCGCGTCGAAGAACCACTGATCGCCGGCCAAACGTTGACGCGAACCGAACTGGTCACGCTGCCGCGAACCACGGGGCTGTTCAGATTGTTTGTCGATGCGGACACGCGTAGCGATGTCATCGAAACGGACGAAACGGATAACACCACATTCTCCGACACGCTGCAAATCAATCTGCGACCTCGTCCCGACCTACGCGTTACCCAAGTAACGACGCCCGAGGCAATCACCGCTGGCACGATTATCGACGTTGAATTTACCGTCGCCAATTTGGGCACCGCCGACACACCATCGGGCGGCAGCCGTTGGAATGACCGTGTCTATTTGTCATCGTCTTCAAGCAGCACAAGTAGCGACGGGGTCCTGCTAGGTGAATTGCAAAACGGATCGGCGCTCGGCTTTGCCGGCACGACCAGTGGACAGCCAAGCGAGTACCGTTCGTCCGGTTCGTTTCTGATCCCCCGCTCCTACTCGGGAAACTGGTTTGTCTTGGTCGTGACCGATGCGTTAGGAAAAGTCGACGAGTTCCCGGCCGAAAGCAACAACCGAACCGCGTCGGCAATCGCGATTGACGCCAACCCGGTTCCGCCACCCGACATCGTTGCCCAATCGGTCAATGGCCCCGGGGATGTGTTTGACGATTCGTCGTTCACTGTCCGCTACAAGGTCGCCAACTTGGGCGCAGGGATCACCAATCCTGGTTCCTGGACCGATCGCATCTGGTTGACACTGGGCAAAGACGGCCCCAAGCCGGCACGCGGCGATATCTTCATCGGTAACAGCCATCACTCCGGCGCGTTGGAAGTTGGCGATTCTTATGAAGCCGAAGCAACGGTCAAGGTTCCCAGGGGAATCACGGGACAGTATTTCCTGACGGTCTACGCCGATGGATATAACCGAGTCTACGAATCGGCATTCGCGTCAAACATTAATCCTGATGCACCGAACGATTTGGAAGGAAGCAACTACGTTTCGACGCCGATCAATGTCTTGTTGACTCCGTCCGCTGATTTACAAGTAACGAAGGTCAAAGTTGATGGCGGCGGAGCTCGCCATCCCGATGCGGCCGATCCTTCGGTTCCGTTCAGCGTGACTTGGGAAGTCGCCAACAACGGCACCGCCGTCACCGATCGAGAAACCTGGGCGGATGCGATCTACCTTTCCGACGATACCGAATTTGGCAACGACACGCTACTATTCGCATTGCCGCATTCGGGCGCACTCCAGCCCGGCGAGTTGTATGAGCACACGGCCGAGTTTACTTTGCCACCCTCGGCAGCTGGTTCCCATATTCTGGTTCGCACGAATGTTGATCCACGGATCGCGCTGACCGAAGAAGAAAAGTTCTTGGATGAAGTCCAGGCGATCCTAAAACGCATCGAGGTGGCTTCGGGCAAACCGATTGGCGAAACTGGCGTTTCAGATATCGAACAGTTTTCGCGCGGCGAGCTGCTAGCGATACTGGCCGGTCCAACCAACCAGCTGGTCACGGTCTACGAAGGAGTGTTCACCGATAACAACGTCGGCGCCACCGAAGCAACCATCGTCGATGTTCCGGCTGACTTATCGGTGACCAGCGTGGTGGCTGATGCCGAGAGCAAATCGGGCGAACCGATCAATGTGCGTTGGACAATCGAGAACGTCGGCGCGTTTGCGACCGACGAAGTGATGCAGTCAATCCGGCAATATGTGTTCCTTTCGCAAGATCCTGTCTTTGACCCCACGCGGGCCTTTTTGGCGGATAGCCAGTCGTTCGTGCTGGACGATCCGCTTGAGCCAGGTGAGTCCTACTCCGATTCAACGACTGTCTTCACGCCGCCCGGCAGCAGCGGCATTTGGCACGCGCATGTCTTCACAAACGTCACTGTGCGGCGCGGCGTCCCAGGATTTGGGGAATGGGGCGAAGGAAGTTACCCAGGTTGGGTCGACCACTTTGCCGACAAGATCTGGGAAGGCGACGATGGCCGCCTGAATAACTCTGGATCGTCCGACCAGATCGATGTCCAATACGCCGAGCCCAATCTGGTCATCTCTGGACTCTCTGCTGTGCCGGTGGATCCTAATAGCGGCAGTCAACTTCAAGTCTCTTTTACGGTTACCAACGAAGGGACGCGGAAAACGCGTGTTTCCTCTTGGGCCGACGGCATTTTTCTGTCAACCGATACATCGCTAGACAGTTACGACTTTGAATTGGACAGCGCACAGCGTCGCGAACCATTGGACATTGGCGAAAGCTACGAAGTTTCGGCAACCGTTCGTGTTCCCGATAACATTGGCGGTCCGTTCAATGTGCTGGCGGTAACCGATACGATTTTTCGGAAACGCATTTACGGGCGACCGCTGCCGTACCCAATCACCGAAGGTCCGTCGCGTTTAGTCGGAAGGAGTAACGCGGTGTTAGAGTTTGCGGATGAAGCAGACAACCAGGTAATCGTATCTTTAGATGTCACTCAGGTTCCCACGCCGGACCTAATCATCGATACGGTCAACAGCCAAAGTCGTGTATTGGTTGGCGAAGATTTTTCATTCAGCTACACGGTCAGCAATGACGGCGGCGTGATTCCCGAAACGCAGGTTCCCTATTTCGATCGCGTCTATCTTTCCCGTGACCGACTGCTGGATCCGTCAAGCGATCATTACGTCAAACAATTCCAAATCCGCGATCGAATTGGCCCCGGCGGCACCAGTACGGTAACTGAAGAGCTTCGTCTGCCTCGTGGATTGGTCGGCGACTACTACGTGATTGTACAAACGGATATTCCTCGCAGCAGCCGACCCGACGGCGAAGTGCTTGAAGCGAATGAGCAAAATAACATTCGCGTATCCGATTCGCCGATGTTGATCGAACAGCCGCCGCCGAGCGACTTGCAAGTGATCGACATCAGCGCCCCTACTGCGGCGGCGGTAGGCGATGTTGTCACGGTCAGCTGGACTGTCGAAAACCGCGGTGATGAACCAGCCAAGGCGCGAATCGCTGACGCAGTTTATGTTTCCGATGACGCCGTTTGGGATCTGGGCGATCCATTGGTCGGCCGCAAAGAAGCGCCGGGTGTTCGGACCGTCAATCCCGGTCAAACCTACACCGAAACGGTGGAATTTGAAGTCCCAGCCCGGTTGCCGGGTGATTTTCGAATCTTGGTACGAACCGATATCTTTGACGACGTGGTCGAAGGTGAAAACAACCGTAACAATACCGGTTTTTCTGCCGACACAATGGCGATCACCGTGCCGCGGTTGCGGTTCGATATCCCGCTGGAAGAACAACTTGCCCAGGGCGTCTCGCGGCTGTTCCAACTCGATACAGACCCGGGCCAGACCGTCCGAATTGACTTGGATAGTTTGAACAATGTTGGCTCACACGAACTGTATGTGGCACACGAACGACTGCCTAAGCCATTCGACTTTGACGCCGCTTACGAAGGCTACTTGCGTCCTGATCAGTCACTCTTGATTCCGGAAACGCTGGGCGGCCGATATTTCGTGCTGGCTCGTGCCGGGGTGCGAATTGCTCTCTCCCAAGAGGAAGAAGAAAACTCACTCCTGTTGCGTCAAGAGTATCCGGTCACGCTCAATGCCACCCGGATACCCTTTGGCATCACTGACATCACTCCCGATTCGGGTGGCGACGACCGCTATGTCACCGTGACGATTCACGGCGCCGAATTTCCGGAACAGGCAGCGATTCGATTGGTTCGACCCGAACTAGCCGAGTTTGCGCCGGTTTCCATCGAACGAATCGATGCGACGAAATTGATCGCGGTTTTTGACTTGCGTGATGCGCCGCACGGGCTGTATGACGTTCAGGTTCTACATCCCGACGGACGCTTGGCCGAAGATCCCTATCGCTTCCAAATCGAGGCCGCTGATCCGCTGGAATCGAACATCGGTGTAGCCGGACCGTCGCAAATCGATTTAGGTGCAACCGGTGCCTATGGCTTTACGGTCCAAAGCCTGACCAACGTCGATACGCCGTATACGATTTTCGAATACGCATTCCCCAACGTCGAAAACAAGTTCGAGGCAATCATTCCAGGTCCGGCGATTGAATTCGTAACCGGACTGAGAGGCGATGCGGGGACGGTCGCGCCGTTGTTCGACCCGATCTCTACGTTCGACTTTGGCAGCCTTGCCCCCGAACTGAACCTCGCTGGTGCGCTGACGGGTCGTGGCGTCGCAATCGATCTGCCGACCGGTGGTGTGACGGAAATCGGTGCGGCAGTGACCATCTACCCGGGTCTACGTGAGCTGCTGGAGACCAATCCTGATTTCCTGAAGGATCTAGATCCACTGATCCTAGATATGCTGGCTTTTGATTTTTACGTCGCCGCGGCTTCGACACCGCTGACCAGCGCCCAGTACATCGAATTCCAAACCGAAGAAGCGAGGAAGTTACGCGGCGCGATCTTGGCCGACACAGACGCATCCAACGTGTTGCGCTCGTTCGTCGGCAATGATCAAGAGTTTGTTGATCTATACCTGACCGCGCTGGTCGACCTTGGACTGATGCGACCCGAGGATGCGCCACCCGAAGCGGACGGCCGAGCCGAAGACATCAACGCGTTCTTCGTTGCTGTCGGCGGACTCTTTGGCGGGGATGCAGGTTCCGGAATCATTGACGATGCGGCCGCCAACTTGGTGACCGCCCAGACAATGCTTGGCGATTTAATTGAACAACTACGCGTCTACTATGGACATACCGAGGGCGCGTTTGGCGGTGGAACGGCGGCGCTGCGAGAAGACTACGACCTGCAACTGGCCAACCCGACTTCGTTTGCCACTTTCACGCTGCGAGCTGGGCCCCCGCCGTTGTTCGAAGGAGGCGAAATTGCCGACACGATTGTCTTCAACACCGACGATTTCGGTACCCTAGTTGGCGACACGGTCGAAGTCCAAGGGCCAACCGGTGTAGGTGACGGAAACTTCGTTCCGATTTCAACGCCGCTACCTTACACCGTCACCGCGACGTTCGACTCCGACGCGACCGATGCGGCACGTGAAATTCGTGTCATCGTACCGCTGGACGACACGCTGGATGAACGCAGCCTTCAACTGGCCGATATTCAAATCGGCAGTCGCACGATCTCGCTTCCGCCCGGACGTCCCGCGTTCGTTGGCGAATTTGATCTGTTCGACGAAGACGGCTATGTCCTGCAAGTCACCGCTGGGATCGACGCGACCACGCGGACCGCCAGCTATTTGTTGCGCGCCATCGATCCCCGCGACGGGCTACCACCGGTCGACAACGCGGTTGGAATCTTGCAACCAGGCGAGTCTGTTAAAGTTGGATTCTTCGTCAACGCCGATACCGTCGCTGCGGCGGGCACCGGCGGCGATGTCGCCACCGGAGATCCGATCGACATGACCGCGCGCGTGATCATCGATGACGGCGAACCGGTCGATAGCGAAGTCTCGTTCGCAGCACTCGATGCTGTTGCGCCGACGACCACCCATACGACGACACCGCTTGGCAGTGATCGTTACGAGATCAAATGGGGGGCGACCGATGATTCCGGCGGCAGCGGCGTTGCCACTCATTCGCTGTTGGTCTCACGCGACGGTGGCAACCGTTTTCGCACCGTACTGTATCGAACGTCCGATTCCACCTTCACCTACCAAGCGGCTGCCGGCGAGGAACCAATCTTCCTGGTCCGATCGATCGATGTGGCCGGCAACGTCGAAGCGGTCGGCGATGGAGTTCGAGTACCTAGGTTGGTACCCGAGATCAATCTGGGCAATGCACCACGTGCGGCCGTCGTCGTCGCACCAAACATACCGAACGCCCAACCCGATGGGGCAGCCGTTGAAAAGCGAATCTTTACCGAAGCCGCGTTCGGTATTCCGTCACGAACCAGCCCGACCAACCCAAGCCAATTCGCCAGAGTCATCCGTCCGCTGGCCGCCGAACAGTTCGCAACGATCTCCGGCGAAAGCGGAGCCTCGATCGGCACACTGGCGATGGCGGTCAGTCCCGATGGACAGAACGTCTATATCTCTGGTGGTGCGGGCCGCAATGAACTCTATCGATTTAGTACTCAAACCACTGAGCGGACGGCGCTAGCCACAGGCAACGCTCCGATCTACGAACTCGCCTTCGATTCGGCGGGGCAGCTTTGGGCCAGCACCGGAGGCGAGGGATTATTACAACTCGATCCATCAACGGGCGCGGTGCTTGATTCGATTGGCGCTGGCGTTTCACTTGGCATTGCATCGATCCCCGGCGCGACCGAACTCTATGTGGCAACGACTGGTGGAATTCAGCGATTCGATACCGCCACGCGCAAGTTCACTCCGTTTTCCGACATCCGAGTCGACTCGCTGGCCGTTGCCGCGGATGGGACACTGTACGGAACCGCTTGGCCGGAACGTGATCAAGTACTGCGGTTTGACTTCCGCGGTCGCGCCGAAGTAGTCGCCACCGTCGAAGGGGGCGCCGAATCGCTAGCGTTCGGTGCACCCCAGTCGCTGCTGGAAGACCTATTGATCGTCGGTCACGAGAACACCGGTCAAGTCTCGGTCGTTGATCCAGCCTCGCTGCAACAAACGGTGATTGCGTCGAGCGGGTTTGGCCGCGTCGAAGGAATCGAACCACTGGGCGGTGATCGCTTCTTGGTCACTCAAGGCGACCAAGTCGACGTCTTCTTTAGCGTCGCAGCTCCGCGCGTGATCGAAACCGAGATTTTGAACGGAAACAATCGCGCTAACCTAGTCTTTGACGTATCCCTGAATGCCAATCCGGCCGACCAGGCCAGCGGAAACAACATCGACAACTATACGCTGACCAACATGGATACCGGCGAAGAAGTCTCGATCGGCGCAGTCCGATACGACGCCGGCACGCGGACCGCTGAATTGTTGTTCGAACAGCTGCCTCCCGCCGAGTACGTTCTGCAAGTCAGTTCTCAAGTGGAGAGCGAACAGGCGATTCCGATTGGCGGTGATGGCTTTGAAACAACGTTCCGTGTTTTCGAAGATGTCACGCTGTCGATGTCAGTCTCTTACGAGAACACACGGATCAACCGTGCCGATGGAACGTTGCTGTTCGATGTCATCGTGACCAATAATAATGGCTTCGATGTTGCCGGCCCAATCAACATCGTCTTTGACCAACTTGGTGACGAAAGTGTCGTCTACTTTGGTAACGACGGCGCACCAGCCGATGCCAATGGATTCCAGCTGTTTGCCGATGGCGCCGTGCTGGAAGGCAGCACGTCGTCAGCGCCGCAAACAATCACGATCCAGAACCGCGAACTGGTTGACTTGATGTTCAATCCACGCGTTCTGGCTTCGTTGCCCGACAACCAATTACCAAATTTCAACAGCGCGCCGTTGGAAGTCGGCAGCGTCAATGCGGAATACGAATACTTGGCCGAAGCGGAAGATCCCGACGGATCAGCGGTGACCTATGTGTTGGCCAGCGGGCCGAAGGGCGCTACCGTCGATCCGATAACGGGTATGGTCGACTGGATGCCCAATCGATCCAGCGATGTAAAAGCCGACTTCGAATTGCGTGCCTACGATGCCCGCGGCGCATATCGCCGCCAGGTCTGGACCGTCGATGTGACCGATGCCAATCGTGCTCCAATCATTTCGCCTGTAGAAGATCAACTATTTACCGAAGGCGACCTGATCGACATTCCGGTCAGCGCATTCGATCCAGACGGCGACGATTTGATCTACTTTGCAGACAACCTTCCACCTGGAGCCGTTTTCGACTCGGTCGGCCAATCGCTACGCTGGCGACCGGGCGGTATGGACGCCGGGGAATACAAAGCCGTTACGTTGATTGTCAGTGATAGCTTCGTCGAATCGAGAGTCTCGTTCGATATCGTCATCGCCAACAACAATGTTGCACCGAAGATCGCACCGCTCGCAAATCGCACCATTAACGAAGGCGACGTGATTTCATTCATGTTGGTCGGTACCGACGAAGATGGTGATGCGCTCCGTTATTTGACCCCCAACGCACCTCCGGGAGCATTCCTGGATCCGAACATCGGTCTGTTTGAGTGGACGCCCGGATACGATCAACACGGCATCTTCGAAATCGATTTCTTTGCCGACGATGGCCAAACTCGCACCAAGCAGTCGGCGGTTTTGACGGTCAACAACCTGAACGGCCAAGTCGATTTCCCTGAGCTTGACGAGTTCGACATACTCGAAGGCCAAACGATCCAACTGCGAATCGCCGCAAGCGATCCGGAGTTCAGCGGCGTACCGACCGATCCGACGGTGACCGGAGAAGATTTCTTCGTCGACTTCGAAGGCTTGATTCCGCAGCTGACCTATACGCACGACACCCTCCCGGGCGCTGCGACTTATGACACCGAGCGACAAATCTTTACGTGGACGCCGACGTTCGACGAAGCCGGCTTGTACAAGTTCGATTTCACTGCCGAAGACGATGGCGACGGAACCGGATCGCCGACAACTGACACAGTTACGCTAACGATCAATGTGCAAGACGCCAACGGAGCGCCGGAAGTCAACACTATCGGCAACCAGACCGTTGCGATTGGCGAAACACTTGAAATTCCGATTGTTGCGGTTGATCCCGAAGGCGCGTCAATCGAAATCTCCGCACAGATCGGTCAAGCGACGCAGCTTCCCCGTTGGGCCACACTGACTGACAACGGCAACGGAACCGGAACCCTTTCGCTAGCACCACAGCCAGGCGACCGAGACGATTACCTGGTCACCATCACCGCAAAGGAAGCCGCTGGTACGCTCGACCTGCAAGGGCAAACTCAATTCATTCTTCAGGCCACAAGTGAAAATGGACCACCGTTCATGCACTCCGTCTTCGATGCCGTTCTGGTTCCCGGCTCGCCGTATTTGCTACCCTTGTTCGTTACCGATGCCGACCAGGATCCGCTGGCATTCAACGCATCCGGATTGCCGAGCGGCGCATCGTTGACTCCATCGACCGTCTACGGCGAAGCCAATTTCGCATGGAATCCGACGGCCAGTGAGATTGGTACGCACACGATTACATTCGAAGTAACCGACAGTGGCAACAACGGTGCGGCCGCACCGCTTAGCACATCGCACACGATCACGTTGACTGTCCGACAATCAAACATCCGTCCCGACCTTGATGCGATTGGTGCCCAAACCGTTGCTGAGGGACAAACGCTTTCGCTACAGGCATTCGCCCGTGATGACGATGGCGATACGGTTCATTTCACTGCAGACCTTGTCAACGGAACCGCAACCGGACCGTTGCCGACGGGTGCTCAGTTCGATCAGGCGACTGGACAGCTAACTTGGACACCCAATTCGACTCAAGCGGGCGACTATCGCATCCGAATAACCGCTAGCGACGGAGCCGGTTCGCGAAGTGATGACGTCTTGGTAACGGTCACCAACGTCAATCAGGCTCCCGTCTTTTCGACGTTGCCACAACTCTTTGGCCGCGAAGGAGAACAGCTTGTTTTCAGCGTAAATGCAGGCGATGCCGACGGAGAGCCGCTTATCTACGCATTCACGGGTGTGCGACCCGACGGTTTCCGATTTGATCCCACCTCCCGAACGGTCGCTTGGGACGTCGATTTCGAGTCCACAGGCAATTATGTCCTTCCGTTCTTGGTGACCGATCCTTCGGGCGGGCAAGATACATTGCACGTCCAGGTGCAAGTGCTTCCGACCAATCGCGAGCCAGAATTAAACGCACCGACACTGCGCAATGCTCAGATCGGCGAGCTATTTGAAATTCCGATTGTCGTAACCGATGCCGACGGCGATACCGTTACACTCTCCGCAACCGACTTGCCGGCCGGTGCATCGATCGACGGAGACAACGTGTTGCGTTGGGAACCTCAGGGATTCCAAGCGGGCCAGCACACTATTCGCCTGATCGCCGACGATGGGACACTGCAGGTTCAACGCACCATCACACTGGTCGCAAGCTTCAACCCCGTCGGTCCCAAGGTCACGATCGTCACCACGCCCAGTTTCCCAGCGACACCGGGTCAAGAAGTAGTTATTGAACCGATTGCCGATAGCGATGTGCTACTGCAGTCAACGACTCTGGTTATCAACGGACAATCCGTCACGCTGGACGAACTCGGGCGCGGCACCTTTGTCGCCAATATGCCGGGTCGTTACGAAGTTTCCACGACCGTCGTTGATATCGAAGGCCGCCAAACCGTAGTCACTCAGCCGTTGTTTATTCGTGATCCTGGCGATCGCACCGCACCGCGCATCGAGATCACCGAGTTTACTCCGCCAGTCGTCACCGGCATGCGTGACTTGATGTTCGATATCTTCGACGAAGGACTGGCCAGTTACACCATCGATCTCATTCCCAGGGGCGGCGGAGCGGCGATCACACTCAGAGAGGGAACGACTAGTATTGTACGTCTTGTGACGTTGGACCCAGAACAATTCAAAAATGGTTTCTACACGATTTCGATTGCCGCCAGCGACTTTGGTGGACTGACTTCGACCCAGACATATGACATTGAAATCAACTCGGCTACGAAGACGGCAGCGGTTCAACGAAGCACGACGGATCTGTCGATCACACTTGCTGGTATCAACGTCGAATTCTCGCGATATTATGACTCACTGGATTCCATCCCCGAAGGCTTCTTCAACACACCGTTGATCGATCCGCAAATCGCACTCGGAGGGGACACAGCAAGCGATTCGTTTACTGCGATGCCTGCGGGAACGCGGCTGTATGTCACACTTCCCACTGGCGAGCGTGTCGGATTCACGTTCCAGCCCGAAGCAATCACCACGGGAATTGAAACTTATCGTCCGGCCTGGGTTGCCGACGGCGACGTGAACTGGGGATTGGAAAGTTTCGATCGAACAATTCAACCGGTCGACGGAAAGTACTATATCGTTGGCAGCGGGCTGCCCTACGTTCCTGCCGTCGCAAACATGAGTGTCGACGTCTTCACGCTTGTCGCGCCGAACGGACAACGATACGGGTTCCGAACCGACGGTGAAAGCATCGGCGGTTTCGACTACCGATTGAACCGCATCACGGCCACTGACGGCAGCACATCGGTGCGTTATACCGACAGCGGATTTGTCGCGCCCGATGGCTCGCGGTTGGATATCGTTCGCGACGGGTTAGACCGCATCAATGAACTGGTCGGCAGCGACGATCAGCACATCGTCTATCGCTATAACGCCGAAGGTCAGCTTTCGACCGCGATTGACGTCGTTAGTGGCGACCGAACATTCTACGGTTATGACGATGAAGGCCGGCTGAACATCGTCGCACCTTCTTCAACCGATGGGACTCATTTCACATATGACGACGACGGAAAGCCCCTACCCACATCGTCAGTCACACCGCACCTTGGTGGAACGCGTTCAGTCTTCGGCATTCCGCTGACCGGAACTCTGCTCGCTGGCGAAACCGACCGCTATGCATTCACGATCACGGAAGGTGAATTGCGCAGCAGCGCGACCGCTACGATCACGATCGGTGTCGAAATCGACTCGGCTGACTTCGATCCGAACTCAGCCGCTGTAGATAGCTTCAACACAGGATACGAATTCACCGAAGCTGGGCGTAGTGTTGCACTCTTTACGATTAACCGATCAGGAACGCATGTGCTGACCATCTCCGGTTCCGCAGCGGGTGCCTATTCCGCAGAGATTTACTTAGTCGGCGATTCCAATGGTGATAGCGTTGTCGATGGCGCAGACTCACAAACAGGTAGCGACTTCGATCGCGACGGTGACATTGATGCTGTCGACGACGCGGCATCAGCTAGCAACTTTGGCTTTGTCGCCCGTCAACGCCCCAGCGGTTCTCCGCGGGATGTCTTCATCAGACCTGGGCAAAGGCTTCCAATTTCGACCGACGAAATATTCGTATCCGACGAAACACATCTGACCTATATCGTTACTTCTGATGGGACAGAGATCGGCGCAGAAATCGATCCCGTTACCAATTCTCTGCTGATTCGCACCTCATTGGATTTCGTTGGCCCCTCTTCTGTGTTCTTGGTCGCGGACGATGGGGTCGAACGATCTTCTCAAGTCGAGATAAAGCTTGATGCCAACGGTGTTTCCATCGCCGACGTCCGACTGCTGGAAGATCGCGAAGCGATTGACTTGGGCGAGAGGTCACGCGTGGAGTTGGCCGTCACCTATACCGACGGTTCAAGTGACATTGTGTCGTCGCAGGAACTTGGCTTCGTCAGCTCTGATCCGAACACCTTGGAAATCAAGGACGGCCATCTGCGCGGCTTGGCGGACGGATTTGCTTACGTCGAGGGTTCAGTTGCGGGACAAAAACTCGTAAAGACTGTCCTGGTTGGCCTCCCAACTGACGTCAACACGCTTGCCACTTCATTGCTGAACATACAGGCCTACCCCGCTTCGGTCGTACTGCCGCCGCAGGATTCGCGTGATATCGTAATCCTCATCGACGGCAAACGTCTTGATTCATTGGACATGCCCCAAGAAACCGTTTTTATCACTTCGGATCCGTCGGTAGTCACCGTTGATTCTGTTGGTCGCATTAAGGCGGTGGGGACAGGAATCGCAGAAGTCATATCAGTTTACCGTGCAGGACTTTCCCGAACGCAAGTACGAGTCGCCGAACCGGTGGCGGGCAAAGTTGAAATCGACACGAACGGTGGAGTCGTGGGCGATGCGACTTCCGGGTTCGTCTCGATTCCGGCAGGTGGATTTAGAACTCCGGCCTCTGTCGAATTGTTAACACGTCCGATCGAGCAGGTTGCCGACGAGGTTGGCGCTGGATTTGTAGCTGCTGCCGCATTCGACCTTGATTTCAGCGGTGAGTCGCTAAGCATTCCCGCGCAAGTGGCGGTACCGGTTGATGGGCTTAGCGCGGGCGAACCGGTGTACTTCATGCGTCGGGAGACGTTGATTGATGCAGACGGTAACGAATCGGTAATTTTCGTGCAGGACGACACGGGAGTTGTGGGTGACGACGGCCTCGCTAGAACATCGTCACCGCCCTCGGAAGGCATCAATCGTCAGGGCCCGTACATCGTTATGGCAGCCGAAGATGATCAGGATCTTGTCCAAGTTGATCTCGGTCTTAGCATCATTCGCGGTGACTTTACGAATGCCGAATACGGAATCGTTGCCACGCCAACGCAACTGGGAACCGAAGCAATGCCTGTTTCTGTCCCGTTTGCCGGACAGGTCTTCCTGTCACTCGGTCGTACACTCTTTGTGCCTCCCATCGAAACACAATTCGATATTTGGGTCCGTCGTGACGGGATCGCGCAGAAACTTGTGTCACATACGTTTGACGTTGGAAACCAAACTCAGTTTGATTTCACCATCGATGGTGATCCAACCGACCTGGTGACCGATGACGGTTATCCGATAATTGAAAATGCTCGTATCATTCACGCCATAGAAGACGAACCCACAAAGATTCGTCTGGAGGGCCGCAACTTCTTTGTTGAATCGCGTCAGGGCATCCTTCCCGTTCAGCAAAGTGACGTGCGTGTTACCTTCGTACGTGGAATTCTGGATTCGTTCCGGTTGGAAAATGATAAAGATGATCCGGATGATCTTGTACTGCCAGCTTCTAGTTTCGAACTCAACATTGACTCGGATCCGCATTCTATCGAGTTCGCTGCGCCGAATGCGGTTCCGATTTCGTCGTCGCTGATCGTCGTCTCTCGACCTCGACGAACCATTGGTAGCGACAAAGACGATCCCGCCGAACTGCTCGATTCCCGGCCGTTTCGCATCAGGGCGGAAAGCCGCCTGTCATTTGCGGCAGCCATTCAGAGTGGCTCCATTCTTGTGACCGAACGCTCGGCGGTCGATCAGGTCGACCGCGTCGCGCAACTGTCGGTTGCTCCGGAAGGGGCGCGACCGCTCCGGACCATTCTTTCCAACGACCAGGAACGCTTGTTCGTAACGCTGAGTGACCCAACCGGCATCGCAGTCTTCGACGCAAATACCCTTCTGCAACTTGATGCAGACGGAGCCTTGTTCGAAGATTTGGACGGCAACCCTGATACTACGGCAGACCTGATTCCCTTGCCGATTGGGGCTCGGCCTGACTTTATGGCGACCACTCCTGATGGAAAATATCTATATGTCGCGGACGGCCGGTTTGGCTCAATTTACGTTGTGGATCTGCGATTGGATTCTTTGACCTATCATCAGCATGTCGACACCATCAGCCTGCCTCTTTCACCCTATGGGATTCGCGGATTGGCAATTACGCCTGATGGCAAGTACCTAGCCGCAACGGCACCGGGACACCCGTTACATCGCGCGTCTGCTGGCCCTGGACACGTATTCGTGCTGAAGATTGGCGAAGACACCATTCAGTCCACGGACACCGAAGGCATCACTACCGAATCGGTGGTTCCCACGTCGCTCTTAGATCATATTTGTCGCGTCGGGCCCGAACCCTATGCTGTAGTAGCAACTGCAGATTCAGATACATTCCTTTTCACCGACCGCAGCCAAGAAGGTACTGCCTACAACGTGTTGCGCCGCAATACGAAGGGATGGTTCATTGACTCGTTCCAAGCAACGCTTGGCGAACGTATCGCGCTGAACAACAGCCTTAATGTGCGAGACCCGTTGGACGTCGAGAATCTGAATGATATTGAACTCATTCCTGGACGAACGGACTTTGCCTTTGTGTCCGGTTACAACGCAAAATTCCTAGACGATCCGTTAGTCAGGGCGGGTGGAAATGTTGGCATCATCGCGGACCCGCTGAATTTGACGGCTGAAGGCCCTCGACTGATTGCCGCCACCGAGCAGATCGAGCGTTCATTTCCGGACAATTTGGCGATCGGTGCCGATGGCCAGACGCTGTACGTGACGATGCAGGGGACGCGTGAGCAGCAGGCTTATGACATCGCTTCCATATTTGCGGTCATCGAACAGGCGAAGAAAGTCGGTTACGACCTGACCAAGAATTCTCTTGAGCGCGCTGCATTGGAGTTGTTCGACGGTAGCCGGGGAATCCTTGTTGCAAGAAACGCGACCGACCCGGCAAGCGCGCTTCGCGGAGTCGATGCGGTTCCGAATTCCTTGACACTTACCAGCCCCGTCAACGCAATCTCGGACTCTCAGCGCCCAACTTTTCAATGGAACGTTGGCGTGCCCAACGGAGAGAGCCGAATCTACGTTTCGGTCTTCCCTGCCGGGTCCGGACTTTTCCCACAGGACCTCGGGTCGGTAGATTTGAATCCATATCGAATCGTCAGTGGTGTATCGGTTACCGCTGACGAATTTGGGAACGCAACTTTCTCGCTTCCAGATTCATTGGAGCTGACCGCGGGTCAAAACTACTACTGGGGCGTTGAGGCATTCCAAAACGGAGGACGACGCAGTCGTCGAGACTCGACGTTCACCGTTCGCCCTGAGATTGTGACCCAGACAGATCGGTTCAACACCGTGACAGTCATCACCCATGGGTTCACGCTCGACCCGTCCGCAGCGCTCTCCGACGAACCGCTCGAAAACGCTCCGGAATCGTTTATTGAAATGGCGAAACTCGTAGCCCGCCGTGGCGGCGATGGAGTCGTCATGATCTACAACCGAGAGAAGGGCAAGTTCATTTCGCTTGACGGTCGCGAGCCGATACCAGGTCGACCGGTTGTTCTTGTCTCCGATTGGATCAAAGAGTCGGTGGTCAATGATTCTGGGTTCGCCGAGGGTGCAGCTGACGCCTTATTTGCGGCAATCATGGATTTCGACAAAGACAACGCTGGACGATTGATGAAGAGCCCGTTGCATTTCATCGGGCACAGTCGCGGAACCATCGTAAATAGTGAGATTATTCAGCGATTCGGAATTCATAAACAGGATAAGAACGACATCCAGATGACCACGCTGGATGCCCATGACTTGCCACAGAGGTCTCTCGACACGCCAGTATCTGCTGTCCAGCAGCTATTTACACGAATCAGTCGCGAGCTTGTAGGTGAAGTCTGTGATAGCCTAAATCCTACCATCCGAAGTCGAGTTGCTTGTTGGGTGAGCAAAGTGGGCGCCGATTTAGCGGTAGGGTTCGCTGACGCCACCGTTGTTGTCACCGATGTGATCGGATCACTCGCCGATCTAGAGTGGCTTCACTATGGCGAATTCCGAGAGCCGACCGTGCAGGTGTGGAACAACCTCGCGTTTGCAGACAACTACTACCAGGAGCTCGGCACCCATGCTCGGACTATCACACCAAACGGATTCTCCCTTCCTGCGGCATCAATCAATCAAAGGCTCCACGAAAACGACAAAGACGCAGAACAACCAATTGCCGGCCGTGCCGGATTTACTCAAGACGACTTCATCGGTACGAGCATTCAGGACGCTACCGGATTTGGCGGTGTAGCTGGGCCTCATAGTCGTGTCTGGAAGTGGTACGCCGGTACGATTGACGTCGGACTGCAAGACTTTGGTGGAGAGCGAGTTTGGCGTCGCCTGTATGACGCAAATTTTGAACGAACGGTGGGGCAGGCGATCTTCGCGGTCGACTACAACGAGACCCCGTGGTACCAAGCCTACGAAGGTGCCAAGAATGGCCCTGAAGACATCGGCAAGATTAGCGAAGGGATCGCAACCGGTTGGTTCTATAGCGCAGTCGGTGGAGGATCAGAGTATCGAGCCGATCTCGCAGGTTCGGTACCGGTTACCTACGACAACACGTTGGCGGACGACTACGCCAACGGCCAACGGGGACCAGCGGTACCGAGTCTGTTCAATGGGGATTTCGAGCAAGGAAATCTCCATCTGGGTCGTTTCAACCATGCCGAAACCGAGTTCGTGGGCCCCGAACGAAGGTTCCCATTTGGGCAATATGCGATCCCCGGCTGGGCATACCACAACGGCAACAAAGTAAGATTCCCCAAGGGTGCACAGTACACCGTCAACGAAAATGGTAACACTTCACTGCTACTTGGCGACGGTCTCGACGAAATTCGTCACAATCGCTTTTACGCGCCCGATGGCGGCTCTGGACTACGATTTGATCTATCGATTGTCGGCAGCGCGACGGGTAAGCTGACTGTCAGTGTCGAAACCGAACCTGGAAAGATGACACTGATAGACGATGTTAACCTAGCCGAACTAGAAAATGATCTCTTTGAAACCGTCTACTTTCCTTTCGATTTTGATGGAGTCTACTCATCCTTAGTATTTGCCATCGAGGGAGGCACGGTCCTTCTTGACAATGTCGAGATCATCGCCGGGGCTCGACTGGTCGACAATGATGGTGATCCGGACGATGGATATGCGAACCTGACCCCAATTCAGTCTGGTATTCCCGTCCAGGATATTGCAGAGGGGGAGACGAATTCGAATTCAAGCTTCTCCGATTTTGTTCTTGATAGTTCGTCAGACGACGTGACGACAAAGTTGCGACGTATCATTATCACTGGTGCCGGGTTGCTTGAGTCGATTGGGATTGGTGCTGGCGATGACGAGTTTTCTGCCAAAGTCGGTGAACGGACTGAGGAAGAGCGCCGGGTTGAAACGCTACGTGAAGACGCCACATGTTTCGTGATCTTCTTTGACGCCGACATTACGGATCGCGACCCGGGAACTTGCGAAATATTGAGTATGTTGGCAACGCCCGAGGAAACGCTGATAACATCCATTTCGTCGAAAGGTGACATCGATTTTGAAATTGCGATACGCGAACCATCGTTCCTTTCCGACAGTGGTTTCGAGTACGACGTTTACGCATCGTTAATGCAAGTCGAAGTGTTCTACATTGATGTTCCTAAGGATGGAATTGATTCGCGGCAGTCGACGCGTCGTTCTGTCTATTCCGCAAATGCGACATACACGAATGACGGCGACGTCTCCGATGGCATTCTCGATCTTGGGGATATCCCGGAGGGTTCGCAAAGAGACGTCAGAATCGCGTATACGTACCCCAAGCAAAAAAATCAGCTTGGAAGGTATCGCTTGCAGAAACCCGGCTCTAGAGACTTGGAAAATCTCCAGAATTTTGAGAAACCCACACGGGGCGACGGGACGAATGTGCCGGAAAGTTTCGATGTCTTGACCACCAAAGTGCTCGAGAAGCGAGTGACGCCTTATTCTGAGACCGTGCAATTTGAATTTTATCGCGCCAACGATGAGGTACTCGATAATGAATTCAGAAGAATACATGACGGATTCGTCTCGGAACTCCAAATCGATTTCAGCGTTTCCGGAAACTACGATATCCCGTTCCCGAAGGACACGATCGAGTCCGTAATAACGACTCTTCATGCAGGCGGGAACGAGCAAGTCAAGAATCTTTTCGGAGAAACCGCAGTCGATCTCGGCTTGCTACAAACATTTGTTACGAATACTCGTGAAGCGTTCAAGAGTGTTTATTCAGATTTCGAAAACGTGGAGGTCGTGAATGGCAATTCCGCGGGGAACATCTCCGTATCCGTAAAGGAAACGAACCCAGATGGTCAGGGTGCTCAAGAATTGTCAACCTACGTCTCTGGAGGAGTCGCTGATACTAATTTGGTAGTAAGTAGTACTACTGGCATGAAAAAAGGAATGGTTATTACTGGTACTGGATTTACCAGTGGTCAGAAAATAGTTTCGGTAACTGACGCAACAACAGTTGTAATATCTGCGGTAGCTGATACATCACCAAGTGGCACACTAACTTTCACATTAGCGCCCAAGCGTACTCTTGGGACCGCTCAAGTCGGATTCAAATACAAGGAATTTGACGACTTTGTTAAATCAATCCGGACCGAAGAATTATCCGAAACACAGTTAGTCGCTCGGATGGAAGAGGCAGGCCTTTTCACGGGAACTGGCGAAATCAACCTTTTCATGGATCGGATTTTTGCGAACGCATCTGATGTTGGCAAAGTAGCTTCCCGGCTTGGTTCTGTTCTTGCTCACGAAGTTGGACATGTCATCGGCTTGCTGGACAACTATACCGAGAAAGAACTCGAAAAAGTTCAGGAAGACCGCGACGTGACCAAGGCGGTCAGCGCCGCGGACAAGGTTACGCTAAAAGCGTTTGACCGTTTTAGCGGCACTGGTCTAATGCATGGAATCAATTTGGAATCGAATTTGCAAGGCGAAGCGTTCGACCGGTTTGAAGTTTACTTCGTTCAATTGGCAACTGCTGCGTCTCAACAAGAAGTCGAGAAAGCTCGAAGCGCGCTTCTGGTTGAAAACTTTTTCGGTGCAGAAAACCCCCTTGAGCTTCCGGACCACTACGTAACTATGGCTGGGGGGATATTGCTGAACTGGCTAGAAGCATCGACAATTCTTAGCGACCTTGCCTACAGCTTTAACATCAAGGGTAACCAAACCGTAAACATCCTACCGACTACGTCAGCGATCTTTGTCGATCGACAGCAGCCGATCAATTTACGAGATCCGAATGTCGATGAAATCAATGATAGCGACTTGCGAGTTGCAGTTCCGACGGAGGACCCGATTGGCGACGAGCAGATCTTCATTGGCAATTTCCAAGAAAGTCCCGACGAAGCCCTTGAAGAATTTGAAGCCGCGAGAGAACGAACCCTCAAGGAAGCTATCGGGGACTCGCTTGACCCTGAAGATACAAATTCACCTCCATCGCCTGAGGCAGAGGCAAGCCTGACGGCAGAGGAGTCGATCAGATACGAGTACCAAGCGGGCTCATTTGAAGGCGCAGCCGCCGATGAAGGATTCGGTGTTTACCTAATTGGATCGGGAACACCGATACCGTTCCAATACGTCGGTGCTCCGGGAAAAATCGATCGATATTACTATCGCCTTGGTGGACCCGATGCGCCGTGGACTCTTTCAGGGTCTCCCAATGTTCAGCTGAACTCCGATGACCTCCGCGACGGTGACAATCTCTTTGATATGGTCGGAATCATTGATGGAGTCCGAATCACACACGCGTCAACGGTCATTGTTGCAACGGAGCGCGTGGATTGGGAATTGGACCTACAGGACTCCACCGGCACGGTTTACGAAAATGCCGCAGTTCGTTTCCTGAGCGGGAATGTACCCGAAGACTACAAGCTTATTGGAAGGTTATCGGGTATTGACGGCCTAGAGCGAGCGGACGATTTGCCGAATTTGCAATTCCAAGAAACGCAATCAGAGATCCCATTCGCTTCCCTTACGAAAGTTGATGACGAAACATACGCTTTTGAGGCGGACGGTGGTCTGCAAAGTCTGGCTGCATCATCAGATGTGTTTGTCGAACTGGACGACATACCGCTTAGCAATAAGCAACCGCTTTACATCGACCCGATTCCACAATGGCTGGTCAACGCGAATACATCGATCGAATTCGTTGCCGCCAACGGTACCTATCAGATCGAATCGACGTTGCCATCTGCGACTCAGTTCAAATTGTCTAACGCGGTCACCGGCGCTGTCGAAACACTTTTCGGAGAGAGTGCGGCCACCTTTGTCGACGCCGGCATCGGTGTGCGAGCGGTCATTTCGATCAATCGCAACGAGTCGGGCGTACTGATTCCCGTTGATGCGCGACTAAGAATGCAAATCCTCGGTTCAGAAGTACTTGATTATGTCCGACCATTCGAAGACGACAAAGTTGCGTCGCAGATTCAACTTGATCCGCGATCGCATCTCCCGACACGCGGTCGAATCGTCGCGGGTCCCTATGCAATTCCGGAATTCAACTTCGATCCAGACCCACTTACGATCGCGAAAGGCGGCAAAATCGTCAACGCGCTCGGAGCTGCAATTCCGATCGACTTCGAGATCCAGGCAGCAATCGAGGCATCATTGCAAGGGACTTGGGCCGTCGGAGTCGGGCTTGAGAATGACGGTGGTGTCGTCAAACTCGATTCCGATCACACGTTCCTAAAGCTAAAAGCGGTCGGTCGAGCGACTGCCGCAGTCTCTGCGGAAGTAGGCGTACCGTTGATTGCGTCGGTAACTGGTCAACTGACTGTCGATTCGGAACTGCACGCGCACTTCGATGCCCGATTTGGTGGCACGATCGCCGAAGGAAGCCTTGTACTGGATGACGATTCGCCAAGCTTCGATCAGTCCTGGGCGTCAATCCAAGCATGCGGGACATTGAATCTGAAGGCACAAGCGATTCTACTCGGCTCAAGCGAGGCGGAATTTGGTCCGTACAATCTGACGAAGTTGCTTTCAGGTGGAGCAAACCAAGTAACCTTGTTTGGTGAAATACCTGAGAATTTCGCGGATCGCACCTGTAGTTTCGCCGCTCCGACGCTAATCACTCAGGAGCTGATTGAGATTGCGGAAGGATCGAACGGGGAACAGATTGAAATCGCCCTCTCCAAAACGCTGGGGCTTTCTCCGGAAGAAGCGGCAAATGTGCGCGTCAAAGTCGAACTGATCGAAAAGGCGGGACAAGTCGTTACTGACGGTGCAACGGCACTGGAAGACTTCCGAACGGGCGTGTTCTCGTCCACGCCGACATTGGGCGGAACGGTTAAGGATGGAATCGCAAGCGTTTTTGTAAGCGGTCTGATCAATGATTCTGATGCTGAAGGAGATGAAAGCTTTGTTGGCGTTGTTACATTGGAAGGTCTGCCTGAGGGTAAATCCGTCAAACCGATCGAGATCGAATTTGTCATCAAAGACGATGATGGCCCTCCGCCCGAGGGTGAGTCGCCCGCAGCTTCAGGTTCGCTTCCAACAAACGAAACGGACCAACCCGATGCTTTGTTCAACCCCTCGCTGCCTATTGCGGCTGAGCCGGTCGAATCGACCTCATCGCTAGTTTCAGAACAACCATCAACGCTAATAAGTTTCTCTGGAGAGGCCGAGCAATCAGAGACGTCAGCGACTTTCGCCGGTGAATCCACACCACTGCTTTCAGTATCGAACTCCGGCGACGTGTCTTGGACGACGATCGGTGATGTAGCGGTTGCTGATGGCATGGCTACGATCAGCGAAGACGTGGGAATGTTAAGCAGTCTTTCGCAGACATTCGTCGTTCCGGATGGAGCAAACACGATTACGTTTACACTAGGCGGTGTTTCGCTTGATATCGGTGGCTCGCATCCGCCGGAAGCATTTGAAGTTGCTTTGCTGGATTCGAATACGTCGCTCTCGCTACTGGATGAAATGCAGGGATTGCCAGGTGGCGATGCTTTGTTGAATGTGGGCGCAGACGGCGAAATCCGTTTTGCTGATTCGGTTCGCGTGTCTGCGGTTAGTTCCAGCGGCGACACGGTCAATCTAGCGACCGAGTCGATCGATGTGACAGTGTCGATTCCGGCCGAGGCCAGCGGTAAAACAGCGACATTGTATTTTGACCTGATTGGATTCGGCGATGACGCAAGTAGTGCCCAGGTCAGCAACATCGCGTTGGACGCGGTCAGCGCAATCACGTGGCAAAACCCCGTCAACCGATTCGATGTCGACGGCGAAAATGGAGTAACAGCAGCCGATGCACTGGCAATCATTAACGAGATGAGTGACATCACGGTCCATGACGTTCTCGATGATTTCAAGTTGTTCCCAATCACCGATACCGTGGGTCCACCACCGTTCTATGATGTGAACGGCGATGGACGGTTGACCGCTCTCGATGCATTGGAGGTAATCAACCGGCTGAACGAACAAGCGAATCCGGCACAACCCGAATGGCAGAATCCCGCATTGCGGTTCGACGTCGACGGAAAAGGGGACGTTACCGCAAACGATGCTTTGGCGATCATCAACGAATTAACCGACGCACGAATCCATAATCGCGCGACGGGGGAATTGCCAATGGTCTCCGACAATGTCTATCCCGCACCCTACGTCGACGTAAACGGGGACGGCAAATTGACCGCAGGAGATGCACTCGATGTGATTAACGAAATGACGCGGCGCAGCACAATGGAACCGGAATCGATCGACCAAGCCCTTTTGGACTTGTCGGAGCTTTAGATTCCTCTATCGCTCATACGTCCATGAATATTATCGGTCAGCGACATTCACTGGCGGGGAGAAACAGGCTAGAATCATCGACTGTCGATTCCCTCTTCTCCTCATGATGTCTGATGTCTGACGCTCCAAACTTTGGTAACACGCCCCGCTGGAGCTTCCTCGAACGTCACAGTTTGTTCTTTGTTTGCGTTTCACCGGTCATTGCAAATGCGATCGGCAGTATTTTCAACATCCTATACAACCAAACGCAGATTGAGCCATTCTTGTCCGAAGCTCAAATGCAGCGGTTTGACCAATGTTGGCAGTGGTTCAACATGGCGGTCTACCCGGTTGCGATTTCGTGTTTTCTGATTCCACTGCTATGGCTTCGGCCAATTCACCGCCGTCTACTGGACGGCCAATCAATTGAACCTCACTTGCTCGAAAAGGCACAGCGTTTAGTAATCAACTTACCTTGGTGGTTCTTAGCGGTCGCTTCGGCGGGATGGCTGATTTGCATTCCCGTTTTCCCGGCGGCACTTCGCGCGGTACCAGAGCCATTGCCCGACGACGTCGTCACTCATTTGAATGTGTCCTTTATCGTCGCCTCGCTGATTGCGGTCACTCACAGTTTTTTTGCAGTCGAATTGACGATCCAGAAAGCTTTGTTTCCTGTCATTTTCCAAAACACCGTTCCTGCCAATGTCCCTGGGACGCTGCCGCTGAACATTACCGCTCGAGGCGTTTTGTGGGCTTTTTCAGCGGTAGTCTGTCCGGTCGTCTCGATCGTTCTGCTTCTGCTTGTACCGGACGCTTCCCAGCAAATGCCGCGGTTCGCGGTCGCGGTAGGAGTCGTCGCCGTTTTGTTTGGACTGACGACAAGCTGGATGCTTGGAAAATTGGTCGCAACGCCGTTGAGGCAACTGATGAATGCGGCGATGCGAGTGGCCGATGGGGACATGAGCGTCCGAGTCAACCTGCTTCGCGCTGATGACTTTGGCTTACTGATTGAGCGGTTCAACTCGATGGTCGAGGGATTGCGTGAGCGAGAACAATTACAACAAACCTTCGGTCGTCACGTGGGTGAAGAGGCAGCACGGCAAATCATGAGTCAAGGCGATCGTCTTGCCGGGAAAGAACAGATGATTTCGGTCATGTTTGTGGATGTCCGGAATTTCACAGCCTATTCATCGACTCACGCTCCCGAACAGGTTGTTACGGCTTTGAATGTCTTTTTCCGTGAAGCCGTGGAAATTGTCGAAGCTCATGACGGAATGGTCAACAAATTCCTTGGTGACGGTTTCATGGCTCTGTTCGGCGCAGGGACGATAACGGACGCTCATGCCAACCGAGCAGTGGAAGCGGCACAGGCGATGCTTTGCTGCATGGAAGAATCGACCGAAAAGTTTGCGGACGCCGGATGGCCTGATCTGCAAATTGGGATTGGAATCAATACGGGTCCCGCCGTCGTTGGCAGCATCGGGTCGCCCAAACGCCAAGAGTATACGGCGATTGGCGATACCGTGAATGTAGCCGCACGAGTTGAATCGTTGACCAAACTTGTCGGACACAATTTAGTGATCACCGAAGCGACGCGGCAACAATTGCCCGATGAATGTCAGGTGGAATCACTACCTCCGCAATTGGTTAAAGGCAAAGGCGTGCCACTGAAAATTTTTGGTGTCAAAGCAAAACCGCAACTACCATCGCCTCGGTAAGTAACGCAGGTTAGCAGGAGTTGGTGACTATGGGTGGGGCACCACTTTGCCCGTGACGCACCACAATCCCGATACACCGTCAATGGTGGTGTTGCTAATTGCGATCACGTGATCTTCATTCAAGACAAAAAGCGAATTCCATTTACAGTTAGCCTTCGGTGGCAAACCAAACGGAAGCGATCGATTGCAAAAATCCCTGGCATGATCATCGCCCACGTACACCACCATTCGCGTATGAGAAGGGTCATCTTCGTTGCTTTGCGACGACAACAAGGTTGCCCCCGACGGGAGGCGAACGATGTAGGGAGCTGCGATGCTACACGCCGATGGCGAATCAACAACCAACGCTTCCCAGCGGCTAGACGACTGAGGATCGACGATTGCGGGGCGAAAAACGTGTTTTTCCGCGAGCGAATCAACGACACCATTGTCCTCGATCGCGATCACCATTTGCTCGCCTTCGAGTAGAACAGGGACTGGCATCCCATCGCGATGATCAGGGCGAAACGATACTCGCCGCCCCTCGGTCCACGTCTCCCCCTGATCCGTAGACGTCATCATTTTTATTTCCTGTGGGCGGATATCCGAATTCGGCGAATCGGATGTCACCAAAAATTCATTTGCGAATACCAAGCGAATTTCGCCACTAGGCATTTGAATAGCAGCTGGTTCCCAGCATCCTTCGGTCGATGTGTTCCCTGCAATGTAGATCGGCTCCGGTCGAGGTTGCCAGGTTCGTCCACCATCGCGACTACGACTTAACCGAATCGTGAATCGTAGTTCACGTTCTTGCTGTCGTGGACGCTCGTTCCAAAACAGAAAAACTTGGCCGTCGTGTAGAACGCATAGTTCTGGATTTGCAGCGGCACCGCCACGAAAATCGCCGACCATCACCGGATCGCCCCAGTCGTTCGCACCGGATTCCTTGCGTATTACATAAGAGCGACCACGTTTCTCGAAACAGCACAACAGAGCACCGTCCATCGCACGTTCCATTCGTCCATAGGTAGCTCCCCTCTGCAACAACTCAATTGAGCTAGCGTCCCACTCGATACGAGGTAGCGAATTCGAAGCAAGCGAAGCACTTATGCAAAACAATAAACTCAGTATTGGTACGGCTAGAGCTAGCACCCATTGTTCACGTGATTTCAATTTTTCTCTTTATACTTAGTGTTTCGAAAAAGCAGGAAGCTCATCGAGCGTGATGACATAAGGATGATTGTATATTTCCCGGATTGCTTCGATCGTATTCTGGGATTTAATGTGCTTGGTGTGCCAAGTCAGAAACCATGACCAATTGGTCGTTCCTTTCTGTAGTTCGGTAGGGGCAGGAATCGGCCCGCACTCGTGCAGACATGTCAATACTCGGTTACCGAATTCCTGCTTGAGCGATTGGTACATTTCCGCATGTGGCCCAGGGTCATACGTGTCGGCTCCAATGATGTCCACGAATTCGTCACCGGGATACCACTTAGCGTCAATCGTCGACGTGAATCCGAACACCCAAATCAAATTATCGAGTTCGAACTTTTGCGTATACCGCTGGTACATTAATTTCCAAAGACGTTTGAGTGCATCCGGCCCTGCTTTGCTCCACCAAAACCAATGACCATTGAGTTCGTGATAGGGACGCCACAACACAGGCACACGAGCTTCTTTCAATTTCAACAGTTCCTCAGCGGTACGATCGAGGTCAGCGATCAAGATGCGATTGAGCTGCGTTCCCGGTGTGAGAGCCTGCTCGACATCAATTTCCAATTTACTGGCTCGGTATCCCATCCCTTTTGACGGTGCTCCCCAATGCCAACAAATCGAGACAATGCCGCCTCGATTCCACCACTGGATCGACCGCTCGGTGACTCCGTTGTAAGCGATATAGTCAAGTCCACGAATCGCAGGCAATTTGCCAGTGTGTTCTTGGATGTATTCCATTTCATCCTCAGGATTTCCTCGCACCCAGGTCGATTCTTGTTGTCCCGCCAAGATCCCATTGCCCTCTTGCCCGCACAGGTATCCGTAAAGCTCGCGTGCCTCGGCGGAAGCCCCAGCATTTGACAGTGGCTTGAACTTACCATTCACAGGCCCTTGGGTTTGCTTTGGGGCGACGTTGCCTTGGATTGGCGAGTTTGCATCGGACTTTGACCTCGCATCCGTTTGGGGACTTGGTTCGGTGACGTCAAGCAAACCGGAAGTCAGGCCAGAAAGTAGAACGACCACAAGGAAAGGTCTTACTCTCAAAAAGTTGCGTTTCATTAAAGGTTTTCTTGATTCTTTGTAACGGTTCTTTGTGATGGTGATCACGTTGTCTTTGATCTTACAATGACGGTTTATCCCTCGCAGTGTGCTCGGAGCAATTATTTCTTCGCTGTCGCCCACTGACACAGTAGCGGTTGTCCATTTACCATTGAGGCTGCTTTGCCGTTGGCCCCCGAATTTGGTCCCGCGAAATTGTCCAATCGCCCTCGATCCAGAACGAAAATCATGAGTATTGCTCCACCCAATATTTCTTCGCCCACTTCTCATCTCGGAGACGCCGATCCGCAGAGTCGGCTTGATTTTGCCGATGGGTTTATCCGCCGGCATATTGGGCCTTCCGAATCCGCTATCACCGAAATGCTGAGCCAACTCGGTTTTTCGACACTCGACGAATTATCGGACGCAACCGTACCGGCGGAAATTCGGCTCGACCATGATTTGGAAATCCCAGCACCTCGTGGCGAGAGCGAGTTTTTATCGTCTCTTAAAGTCATCGCGCAAAAGAACAAGGTCTACCGCTCATGCATCGGAATGGGCTACACCGGCACGATCACCCCGCCGGTGATTTTGCGAAACGTGCTTGAGAATCCCGGTTGGTACACTCAGTACACGCCTTACCAAGCCGAGATCGCTCAGGGTCGCCTTGAAGCACTGCTCAATTTCCAAACGATGATCGCCGAACTAACCGAGTTGCCACTTGCCGGTGCGAGCTTATTGGATGAAGCAACGGCTGCGGCCGAAGCGATGGGGATGTGTATTTCGATCGCATCGCATAAGAAAACAGGCTTCTGGGCTAGCGACGATTGCCATCCGCAAACGCTTGCTCTGCTGCAAACGCGAGCAACTTGTCTTGGCGTTGATTTGAAGATCGGGCCGACCAGCGAGATTGATTTTGCACACGGCGAAGGGGGGCTTTGCGGATTGCTTCTTCAATACCCGACCACCGACGGGCGAATCGAAGACCATCACGAATTGGCGGCCAAGGCAAAAGAGCATGGATGCCTTGTCGTTGCCTCAGCGGATATTTTGGCACTCACCATGTTGACACCACCCGGTGAATGGGGAGCCGACATTTGCATCGGTAGTACACAGCGATTCGGTGTACCGATGGGGCTCGGCGGGCCGCATGCTGCGTATATCTCAACGCATGAACAATACGCCCGTAAATTACCAGGCCGAATTATCGGTGTATCAAAAGATTCCCATGGCAACCGCGCCTTGCGCATGGCGATTCAAACACGCGAACAACACATTCGCCGCGACAAAGCAACCAGTAACATCTGTACTGCGCAGGCACTGTTGGCGATTATCAATTCATTCTACGGCGTCTATCACGGACCGGATGGACTTCGCCAAATCGCACTGCGAACCCAAGGCTTCGCATCGGCCTTAGTCAAGGGACTGGAACGACTCGGCCATGGCACTCTCGACGCAGGCCCTGTCTTCGACACGATCCGTATTCGCTTGGGAAAAGGCCGCATCCATGCCGCACGCCAAGTCGCCGATGCCGCTCGCGAACGAAACATCAATTTGCGTGAATACGCTGACGGGACGCTCGGGGTAACGCTCGACGAAACGACCGATCGCGCGTTGGTTGCGGACTTACTTGCCGCATTCAACTTTGGTCACTACACAGGATTCGACATCGACGAGCTAATGGCCGAAGCCGAGGCCGATGGAATGCTCGATTTCGGATCGCTAACGCGAACGAGCCCATTTATGCAGCAAGAAGTGTTCAACACCTACCACAGCGAGACGAAATTGCTGCGGTATATTTTCAAATTAATGGGCCGCGATTTATCGCTCGCACATTCGATGATCCCACTTGGCTCATGCACGATGAAGTTGAATGCAACGAGCGAGATGATCCCAGTGACTTGGCCCGAGTTTTCACTTTTGCATCCGTTCGCGCCGGATACTCAGTGGCGAGGCTACACTCAAATGTTCCGCGAGCTTGAACGATGGCTTTGCGAAGTAACCGGATTTGCCGCGGTCAGTTTGCAACCGAACTCAGGCGCGCAAGGCGAATACGCGGGATTGCTTGTCATTCGTGCCTACCACGAACACATGGCAAAGAAAGCGGGTCATGCAAACGAGCGCAACGTCTGTTTGATCCCGACTTCGGCACACGGAACGAACCCCGCGTCGGCTATAATGGCGGGAATGAAAGTGGTCGCGGTGAAGTGCAACGAACGAGGTGATATCGACGTTGACGACTTGAAAGCGAAAGCGGCAGCAAATAACGATCACTTGTCATGCCTGATGATCACCTACCCGTCCACACACGGAGTATTCGAATCCACTATCCGCGAAGTTTGCGATGTGATTCACAATCACGGTGGGCAAGTCTACATGGATGGTGCAAACATGAACGCACAAGTCGGTTTAACAAGTCCAGGAAAAATCGGTGCCGACGTTTGCCATTTGAATCTTCACAAAACCTTCTGTATCCCGCACGGCGGTGGCGGACCCGGCATGGGACCGATCGGCGTTGCCGAGCAATTGTTGCCATTCCTGCCAGGTCATCCCGTCGAGCGACCCGATACCGCAGGTGAATTCGCGATTGGCCCTGTATCGGCTGCACCGTACGGAAGCCCGAGCATTTTGACGATCAGTTACGTCTACATTGCAATGATGGGTTCCGCGGGACTTAAGAAAGCGACTCAAGTCGCCATCCTCAATGCTAATTACATGGCGAAACGTTTGAGCGATCACTTTGACATTCTTTATACGGATACAAACGGTCGTGTAGCACACGAGTTCATCGTCGATCTCCGCGAATTTGACAAGTCAGCAGGCGTGAAGGTTGATGATATCGCCAAGCGGTTAATGGATTACGGATTCCACGGCCCAACAATGTCGTGGCCCGTCGCGGGAACGCTAATGATCGAGCCGACCGAAAGCGAATCGAAGGACGAGCTAGATCGTTTTTGTGACGCGATGGTTTCGATTCGCGAAGAGATCGCTGCGATCGAACGAGGCGAGATGGATCGCAATGACAACCCGCTGAAGCATTCACCACACACTGTGCATGCGATCGGCAGCGATGATTGGTCTCACCCGTACACCCGTGAGCAAGCGGCATGGCCCAAAGTGTGGTTACGTGATGCGAAGTTCTGGCCAACAGTCGGCCGCATCGACAACACCTACGGCGACCGCAATTTGATCTGCACCTGCCCGTCGGTCGAAGATGTCTCTTCCGAATGAGACATCGAAATGGGGCTTCCGTCAGAACCTCGTTCGCGAGTAGCCCCCGTTGAGCAGATGCTCGATCGCCCCATCTGCTAGGTTGCGATCCGCGTTCCACCTAGCCGTTTGCTGGATGGCGGCACTCGGTTTCCAGATTTGTGAAATCAATCCGTTCGCTCTCATGTCAAAAATTCAGAGGCGAGACACTGGGCCGAAAAAACTCACTACAGCGGTTTTGCTGCACTCTTTTCTTGCATTCTGCATCGACATCGCATACACTCCTACAGGGCTAAAGGGAGTCCACCTATGCGTACTAGATTCTTCGTCTCAGCGTTTTCGGCGTCAATTCTATTCTTGGCGGTTTCCAATGTCTGCTGTGGTGCTTTGGTTGCCCACTATACAGGCGATGGAACATTCAATGACTCGTCGGGCAATGATTATCACGGCGGCCCGACTGGCAACACGACTTTTGCCACGGGTGTCCACGGACAGGCGTTTTCGTTCGACGGGAATAATGATGACATTCGTATTGCCAACTCCTCCGATCTTGAACCGGCGATCCTAACTGTTTCGTTATGGTTGAAGATTCCCGATACCGTGGGCATTCAGCGATTGATTATCGATAGCAGTCACGGCTTCGTGGATCAGAAAGGGTGGGCATTACAGACGAATCCCGACGGATCCATTGCTTTAGTATTCGGCGATGATTCCACCTTCCATGTTGTGAGCTCAACAACGCTAATCGATGATGACCAATTCCATCACATTACAGGGGTGAAAGACGCATCAAACTTGCTGATTTACGTCGATGGAAATCTTGAGAACACTCTCCCCTACACTTGGACTGCGGCACCCTCCGGAAGAACGCTGCGGATCGGAACGTCTTGGGGTGGAAACAATTTACTTCAAGTTCGCGATGTCGAAGGTTTGATCGATGATGTACGAATCTATGACAATGCGTTGAGCCAAAGCCAAGTGTTGAGCCTAGCGTCTGCAGTCCCAGAACCTAGCAGTACTGCATTGATGTTGCTCTGTGGCATCGGCACGCTGGCCTATCGTCGAAGGTTTCCGACAGCTAGAAGTGCAACGGATGGCACCAACTACATGCCACGTGGCCAAGGCGAAAGACCTCGCGGCGTATTGGCTAATTGACAAGCCTAGTGTCGTCATTGCTCGCAGTGCAAACATGACAAACCTAATTATTCATTACGCCTCGTTGACTCCCAATCCTTCGGGCAGTTTCCCTTGGGCGACTTCATCGTCCCACTGGTCCATCAGAGGCCAGCTTTCCGCGAGTGTTCCGAAGTCAGCCATTTCCAAATAACCTCGCACGCGGTCGATCGTTCGGTTCATGAAGTCTTTGTCATTGGCAAACATTGGACCGTGACTCGGTGCCAGCCATTTGACATCGCTATCACGGATACGTTCGAGCGATTTGACGAATGCTTTGATATCGCTGCCGTGATGCGCGTCGATTGCACCAATGCATCCGTCGCGATAGATGTTATCACCACTTAGAAGAATGTCGCCATGGCGAAAGGCGAGTTGGCTATCGGTGTGACCGGGAGTGTGCCAAACTTCGAGTTCCAAGTTACCAACGCGAATGATGTCGCCATCGTTGACTTCGTGTTCGACGTCGACGGGCGGCATATCCATTTTCAGGTTCTGCGCTTCGATCTCGGCTAAGGTGACGAGAGTATCGCCTTCTTTCAGAGGACGAACTGCATTGGGATGACCGGTGACTGTGGTCTTCAAAATCTGTTTTGCTTTGGCAAGTCCTTGGATGTGATCGACATCGGCGTGCGTAGCGACCAACGTCTTGCAACGTGAAAGAGGAAAATCGATCTGACGGATGATCTCGATAAAATCTTCAACCGTTTCCTCATAGCCGATGTCAATGAGAATCCATTCATCTTGGTCATAGACAAGGTAGACGTTGCAGCCAAACACTTCTCCAGCTTGGAAGTTGAGCTCGATGATGCCAGGGTAGATCGGTTTGCGTTTTTGCATGAGATCGCGAGTTTGATAAGTGATACTGGAATGAAGGTTTTCGCTTTGTGCGACACGAAAGCAGACCGATTCTAAAGTAGACCATCCAATAGCGGTAACCCCTTAGGTCGAGAGTACCTGGACAAGTCCATCGCGGTAAGTGGGATAGAGTAGCTTCGGCAGCAAGTCGGCTCTTAATCGTCGATTCCATATTCGTTTGTTGCTTTCCGAACGCAGCTGTTTCGAAGAATTGATATCCGGCGATCGAAACGAAGGCATCGGGGCACCGCATTGGCGAGCAATTTCACGATAAAATTCGGATCGTCGCATCGGTTGGTTATCCGAAACGGCATAGAGGCGATTGGGGGCGTTTTGTAATGCAGCACGTACGGCTCGGGCCGCATCATGGACATGAATCAAATTTAGGAAACCGGATTGGTTCGACGCGATGCAACGACCAGCAATGACATCGGCGATCCGGGGGACGCGACCGGGACCGTAGATGCCAGCGAGGCGGAGGATCGTCCAAGGGGAGTCGGGGCGATATCGATGCAGGAGCTCTTCGGCCTGCAAATGGACGACTCCTCCTTGCCGCGTTGGAAACGTGGGTGAGCGTTCGTCGACCCAACTTCCGTCGGTTTGGTGGTAAACACCCGTGGTGCTGATGTAACAAAGGTTCACTTTAGCGGGTGTCGCTTGGAGCAAATTCCGAAGCCCCCCCACTTGAGATTCATATCGCGTCATTCGGCTGGAGGTATCGTAGCTGACGGCGACCACGATTCGGTCGACTTCCGGCAACGAGCGAAGTGTCCTGCGGTCCGTCCAATTGACTACAACGGGAATAAATCCAGCGTTTCGGAGTCGGACGGCACCTGATGCATTGCGGGTTGTCGCGTAGACGATATCACCCTGATTGGCCGAAATACGCCCAACGGACGTCCCAAGGTAGCCGCAACCAACGACCAAAATCCGCAAACCGGTACACGGCGATCTGCTCGGCAATCTGCCTGGCGGAACGGGATCCCGGTAGTCATATGGGGGGAATTTAGGAGACAAATTTTCCTCTTCTTGCTTCGCAAGCTACAATAAGGCTTCGAAAGGAACAGATTGGGATTTACGACACCCCCTTTCTAGGGGAAAAGCCTTTAGGCGATCCCAACAAGCCGCCGACAGCTTATCAACACCTTTTCCACAAGCCCGTTTTTTCGGCATTGGCCCACGATGGCCCTAAGCCTCGAAATCATTAAAGGATCGAGATTGTATCGGATACTATACCGTAACGAAAACCAAGCCCGAGCAAGACTTTACGGCATTCTGTGCGGCTGCATTTTCATCGCGATTGGTTTGATCCATCACGTCGATCCGCCGACGACGGTCGCTCAGGATTTCGTGGGGAATACGGCATCATCAGTAGGGACGGCAGCGACCGTTCCCCAGTCGCTTGAAAAGCTGCTTCGGCATGGCGGTGCACCTTCATCGTTGACGGAGTTGCGAATCCTGGAGCAACAGCAGCGAAAAATTGCCAAGTTGGCCTCGCAATGTACCGTCAGCGTCCAAATCGGAGCCGCTCAGGGTTGCGGCGTGATTGTGACCGATACGGGGTACATTTTGACAGCCGCTCATGTCGCCATGCGTCCCAACAAATCAGCGACGATTAAGATGTCCGATGGGCGGATTGTGACGGCAACCACGTTGGGACTCAATCGAAGTGTCGACGCGGGTTTGATCAAAATCAACGCTGGTCAAAACGGAGGTGCCGATTGGCCCCACGCAACACTCGGAACGAGCGAGAACTTGGTTCCAGGAATGTGGTGCATCGCGATGGGACATCCTGGCGGCTACGACCGTGGCCGAGGCCCGGTCACTCGGGTAGGACGAATCCTATCGGTTGAAGATGACAAGATCGTGACCGATTGTGCCTTGATTGGTGGTGATAGCGGTGGGCCGCTATTTGATATTGAAGGTCGATTGATCGCGGTTCATAGCCGCATCGGTAATGATGTCGCCGACAATTTGCATGTCCCCGTAGACCATTACGATACACATTGGAAGCAATTAGCGTCGGCCGAAGCGTGGGGTTATTTAGATGGTTTCAAACCGATGCTTGGCGTATCGGGGAACCAATCAACAGGCGTGGCCAAAATTCTTCGCGTTGCATCAGGTTCGCCAGCCGACGAAGCGGGCATTCGCAAAGACGACATCATCCAACGATTCGGGGAAATAGCGATCACCGACTTTCATTCGCTGACAAAAGCGGTCTCCGATACAATGCCAGGAGAGCGAGTGGAAGTTTGGCTTAGCCGAGGCCAAGAGCGTCTCCGCCGTGTCGTTGAAATTGGTCGAGTCGAGTAGTAGGGATTTGGATAGTGGCGGGCAGGGTTTTGCCAGCCTTTTGGGGTAAACAAATTAGCGGACCAGACGGAGAGATCATTTGAGGACATCCCTTGTAATACTGCTGATGGCAGCGATTTGTGTTTGCGGTACTTCCGCGCAAGGTCAAGAATCGCGGACGCCCGAGTGGCTGCGTCAAGGTTTCAACGTTCGCATATCAAACCGCCGTGACAATGGCGAGATGATGCAGTTGGTTCGTCCGATCCTCGACTCGGTCAATTCATCGGTCGTCGAAATCCTCAGCAATGGACGCCCTGTTGCACTTGGGACGATTGTCAGTGCGGATGGCTATGTTCTGACGAAACGAAGCGAACTGAGTGCGGACCCGATTCGCGTCCGCATGTTCGACAATCGCGTCTTGCCCGCTCGCGTTGCTGCGGTCAAACGATCCAACGATTTGGCGTTATTAAAGGTCAATGCTCAATTTGATTTCAAGCCGGTTGATTTCGATACGGAAACTCCTCCAATCGGTAGCTTTGTGATCAGTGCTGGCCGAACCGGACGCCCGATTGGTATTGGCAGCTTGGGCGTTTTAGCCAGACGTGTTGAACATAAGGGACGTCTGGGCGTCGTGCTTCGTCAGGGGAGTGACGGCCGTGCCCGTGTCCAAGAAGTATGGCGTGACAGCGGAGCCGACGAAGCAGGGATCGAACCCGAAGACCGGATCATTGCAATCAACGGTCAAGAAGTCTTTTCAAGCGAGAACGTCATCCAAACACTTGGCCGAATGTTCCCCGGAGAAAGCGTCCAATTAACGATCTTGCGAAGTGGCAACACCATGGAAATGAACGCAGGGATTCGCGAATTGGGCGTCTTGCAGGAAACCGAAAACGACTCGCGAGTCAACGGTCCGAGAAACGCTCGATTGAGTGGTTTTGATCGCGCTTTCCAGCATGATACGGTATTGGCCCCCGACCAATGTGGTGGCCCTGTATTGGATTCTTCGGGCCGAGTGATCGGTGTGAATATTGCTCGTGCCGGTCGCGTGGTCAGCTATGCGTTGCCTTCGTCGCTGGTGCTTCCCGAATTGGTCAGCATGCTTCAAGAAGCACGCGCCTCAGCGAATTAGGTGTGTCACCTTTCCCGAGATCCAGCCACAAAACCGCTCTGGCTCGGCCGATCTTGGCACAAATGGAAGCGAAGCAAAGCAAGACAGCACGCCGCTTCCTTCGTCGTATTTGCGACTCTGTGTCAATTTGAACTCCATTGGCTGTCTTGGCATTGGCTGCCTTGGCGGGGAAATCGGGATGAAGACCATTTCCTTGCCAGAGTCCCGCCGAACCGCTACGCTCTTTCGACCCACTCCGCCGCCGAGACAACAAATCAGGCGGTATTCCAGCTATCACTTTGAGAATTTCCCGATGAAATCAGTTGTTTTCCGTTCACTCTTTGTCGCCTTGGCTCTCGGTACGATTGCAACCGTTTCGCCCTCGGATGTCCGCGCCGAAGCAGAACTCGAAATTGGAACCAAAGCTCCCGCACTCGATATCGAACATTGGCTCCAAGATGGCAAAGGCTTTTTTAAGCCGGTCAACGAATTTGAAAAAGACAACGTCTATGTGGTTGAATTTTGGGCGACTTGGTGCGGTCCATGCGTAATGAGCATGCCCCATTTGGCTGAACTTCAGAACAAATATCGTGGTGAGAACGTCCAAATTGTCAGCATCTCGGACGAAGACCCTGAAGAGATCAAAGAGTTTTTGAAGAACGAAAACCCGGAGGAAGAAAAGACATTCGACGAAATCACTTCGGCCTATTCGTTGACGACCGACCCCGACCGATCATCGCACCGCGACTACATGGAAGCAGCAAACCAGAACGGAATTCCTACATCCTTCATCGTCGGCAAGTCAGGTCAAATCGAATGGATTGGACACCCGATGGAATTGGAAGAACCACTCGCGGAGGTGGTCAAAGGAGATTGGGATCGCGACGCGTTTAAGAAGGCTTACCAGTCGCAGCAACGATTGCAACAAACCATGGAACAAATTTCGATGTTGGCCGGACAAGGCAAATTTGAGGAAGCGATCAAATTAATCGAGCAGGAGGTTGCGGTAACCGAAGACGAAAACATGAAAGCCAACTTAAGTGATTTCCGCTACAGCCTGCTTCTTTCAGCTGGCAAATTCGATGACGATGTCGTTGTTTATTACCGTAAACAAATCAAGCGAATGGAAGGCGACCCAATGT
Source organism: Novipirellula herctigrandis (assembly GCA_007859835.1). Classification (GTDB taxonomy): domain Bacteria; phylum Planctomycetota; class Planctomycetia; order Pirellulales; family Pirellulaceae; genus Novipirellula_A; species Novipirellula_A herctigrandis. The sequence goes on from SJPJ01000001.1 coordinate 4,621,737, forward strand.
CGCTTGCTCAATTTGGCTATTCTCTCGTCGGCGTGGTGCAACAAGGTGGCAAGATTGGTCCTCTCGCCAAAGACGCTGTCGATGCACTCGCACCAACCGTCGAGAAAGCCGACGCCGAAGTCAAGCCACTCATCTTTAGTATCTTGGCTCAACTCTCACAAATCGATGAGAAGTTGGACGCAGCCGTCGAATTCCAAAAGCAAGCAGTCGAGTTGAGCGAAGGAAACCAAAAGAAACGGATGCAGCTATTCCTCGATGAATTGACCGAAGAGCAAGAAGCCGAGTAGTTGGTGCATACTGCGGTTATTGCGGCGGTAGATCGAACGACAGATCAAACCGTCGCCAACACCAAGTCGTTACAAAGACAGCCAAAATGGCGACGCCCCACGTCGCCATGATCGCTCCGCCGATAAAGGCGAATTTCTGGATCGATGCGGGAAAAATGCTCCCGCAAAGGCTTGCCCACAAAACAAGTATCGCGATCGATCCGGCGATCAAAGTCGCCTTCCCCAAGAACGTCAACTTGGCCCGAATCATCATCGAAAGCCCCTGTTGATGGGGATGATGCGGGTAGGCGAGGAACAAAGCGTTTTCAACAGCAAACGTGAACACAGCAAGTGCCGCCATCATCGCGGTCCACAACAACCATTGCTGGAAACCCGTTTGAACAACCATGGCTGCGATCGTAATGGTGAGAAATTGGAACCCCCAAGTGATCGCGATCGGAATCGACAATTGCCCCATCACCATCGACAACGGGCGAACGGGAAGTGATTTGAGCAACTGCATTCGCAGCAGGTCGCGTCGAAAATCGAGCCGCAAGGCTGGTGGTGCGAGCAACATCGTGCAAAGCCCAACTCCCCCAACCACAAACAGCCATTGCTCGGTTACTTGATTGGCGATCAAGGGGGACAAACACAAAATCGTTGGAATCAAAAAACTAAACAATATCGTTCCGCGATACCGCACCATGCTTTTCCATTGACGCGAAAGCAGCGGGACTAGGTCACTCCATTTCGCGGAAACGCCATCGATCAGGTTGGAATGGCGAAGAGATGCAAGTGCAAAGGAGTTGGCTGCGGTCTTCGAACGATTCGGTTTCATCAAAGCGTGCTGTGCCAACAATCGTTGCTCTCGACATCGCTGTTGGACTTGCGCCCATTTATCGGTCTTCACAAGTAACCAAACAGATGCAGGTACTGTCACGGCAATCGAGAGAATTGACAATGCTGCCCAGATGCCGTAGTGATCGGCAACGGCCACGGATGCCGAAGAAATCCACGGTAACGCAAGCATCTGGATCGTTCCGCATTCAGCAGTCTCGCCGATCGCGCGGAAGGTATTGAAGACGTACACCAACGTTGGCGAATCGACCGGAGTCATCGCTATCAAGCGACCAAGAATTTGAAAGCTCAATGCGATGACAACACAAACAATTGCTGCTTTGGCGAATCGTCTTGACCTTGCGTCCAAACCACTGGCGAAGATTTGAAAAATTTGCCGAACGATGTCGAGCATCAACAACGAACAAAACACACCGAGCATCAAAAGCTCAATATGGGCAACGTCACCCGCAATCACGACGGCAAGTAGACCCGTCTTCGCTGCTGTGGCGGCAACAATATTGGTGATGCGATAAACGGCAATGGTCGACCGTCGCAGCGGAGCGCCTCCAAGCCAAAGACATTCAGCGGCGGTCATTTCAAGGTCGTCAACCGATTCCGACCACAAGCACCGCACGGCGTGGTAGATCGCGTATAACACCATCCCGCCGGATAGCCAACAACGAAGTCGATCGGGATCGGCTGGTGCTCGATGCGATAGGACCAAGATGCCGTAGAGTAAATAGGCGATCACAAACACAGCCGCCGCAACGGTCGCTAGAATTCGCCTGGGCGATAACAGTCGATCGATCGTTCGGCGAAACCGAAACTGGCTGCGTGCCGCAGTCAACCAACCGAGTTGTGAATGAAGTCCGATTGGGTCCCAGTTACTATTACCTTTGGATTCATAAGTCTCTTTGGATTCACAAGGTATCATGCGACAACTTCCATCACTCGCGGTTCGCATGCACGATTGGGATCATTGCCCAAGTCAACTTCGTGGCGATCCGTTTGTTCGTCGATAGCGGCAAAGTAAGCTTCTTCGAGTGATCGGGTGCCGATGTACCGCTGCCGCAATTCCGCAGCGGTGCCGAAGAACTTCAGCTCGCCTTGTTTCATTACTAAATAGTGGGTGCAGATACCTTCGATCATGGGCAGCAAGTGACTACTAATCATCACGGTCGCCCCCGTTTCTGCTCGACTTCGCACCGACGCCAGGAGTTCTCGGATCCCGGGTGGATCGAGTCCCGTCATGGGCTCATCGAGCAGCAGCACGGCCGGGTCGAATAAGTAGGCACAGCAAACGGCCAACTTTTGACGCATCCCTCGAGACAAGGTGGTTGCACCGGCGTCGAGCTTGTCGGTCAACTGAAAAGTCTCGAGCAGACGCAACGCTTTGTCGTGAAAGCTTGGTACTTGATAAAGGCGACCGATCAATTCGAGGTGTTGTCCGACGGACAGATCGTCAAACAATGGCGGATCATCAGGAACATAAGCCAAGTGACGCTTCAGTTCGATCAAATCGCGTTGACCGTCATAGCCTGCGACCGCCATCGTTCCCGCAGAAGCGGGAATCAATCCGGCCAAACATCGCATCACGGATGTCTTCCCAGCACCGTTGGGACCAACAAGCCCACAAATTTGTCCAGGTTCCAATTGAAACGAGACATTATCAACGGCCAAGTGATGGTCGTAAATTTTTCGTAAAGCGTGAACTTCAATCATGTCTAGGTGGGCCAAAGGCGGGAGCGATCAACAACGACGGCAAAGATTAGCTCGCAGAAGTGATTGAGTCGTAGCAATCCGCTTGGCAGTGGCTCGTTTTGAAACGGGCCATTGCCTGTCAAAGTAAGAATGTTCCGGTTATCCGGATTCCGAGCTTTCGATGCTCTCTTAAAAAACAGACGTGTTGACCAAATTCGGTGGCCGATTTCCCGCGCAAGCTACGAGACAATTTTCGATCACCATATCACCCATCATCGTCCGCGTCGCAGTCGTTGCACTCCCTAGATGTGGCGTGATCACGACGTTGTCCATTTCGTAAAGCTCTGGTTCAAGCGCGGGTTCATGCTCAAACACGTCCAAACCGGCACCGGCAATCGTCTTCTGCGTCAGTGCTTTGACTAACGCCTTTTCGTCCACAACCGCGCCTCTTGCGGTATTGATCAAGTAGGCCGATGGCTTCATTTGGGAAAGTCTTGCCGCGTTGATCAAATGGTGTGTCTCGTTGCTGTAGGCAAGATGCAGTGAAACAAAATCGCTCTCGCCAAGCAGCTCGCCAAGTTCGCAATAACGAATGCCGAGCTTTGATTCAGTCTCTGGATCGAGTCGAGTTCGGTTCCAATAGACGACATTCATCCGGAACGCCTTGGCGCGTTCTGCGACTGCGCGACCGATTCGACCAGTGCCGATAATCCCGATTGTTGCCCCCATAATGTCGGTGCCCAGTAGTTGCAGTGGGGCCCAGCCATTCCAACGACGCGACCGAACCAACCGATCGCCTTCTACCACGCGGCGGGCGACGGAAAAGATCAACGCGCACGCCATGTCGGCGGTCGTATCGGTCAACACATCCGGCGTATTGGTAACCGCGATCTTACGCTCGGTCGCTGTAGCAACATCGATGTTGTTGAACCCAACCGCATAGTTTGCGACAACCTTCAAGTTCGGGTTGGCCGATAACACATCGGCGTCCACTTTGTCGGTCAAGAAACAAATCAGCGCATCCACTTGGCGGACCGCTTCGATTAGCTCCGATTTGGTCAAGTCACGGCCGAGCGAATTGACTTGGAAATTCGTGCTGTCGGCGAGCCGCTGCATGCATTCGGGCGGCAACGGTCCCGTAAGAAAAACGGTCGGTCGGTTCGGCATCGTGGGACTCCCTTCAAATTCCCACCAAGGGGAAAAAAGTACTCAATCAGTGGTTGAAAATGATTGGCACCGATTGTAGCTAGCCGATTGCAGAGTGACTATCGAGACCCCCAGAGCAGCTGGGTAAGTGCGTTGTCAAAGAAACACGATAAGCGATAGAAACTCTTGGCCACGAGCAGGGTTAAAGAGAGGAAGGCCGCCTAGCCCGCATTTTCGTTCTAATTTGTTCGCGATTGAGTAGTGTTTCGCGGTCTTTGAGCGGGAAAATCGATCAGGGCAACTATGATGGCATCTAATTCCCCCTGTCCAAATCACTGACAATTCCACTAATCCGTCTCGTTTTCTTCAAACGGCCCCGTTTTTGAGCATGAAAAGTCACCTCTATTGCGTCGCATATTCCGTCATGGCGTTCTGGTTGAGCCCGCCGATTGGGTTGGCACAGCAAGCCAATGAGCTCCCTGTTGCCGAAATGCCTGCGGCAGACGTCCCAGTTATGGACGCACCCACAACCGAGGCCCCTGCTGCAGATGTACCCGCTGCGGCTGAAACGCCCGCACCCGAAACGCCCGCACCCGAAACACCCGCACCTGCAGACACACCCGAAGCTGCAGAAGCAGATCCACCGGCAGCCGAAGAAGCGGAAGTGGCGGTGCCCGTGAGTGAAATCGCTGGGAGTGAAATCGCTGGGAGTGAAATTCCTGACACAGAGGGCGCTGTTGCTGACGTGCCCACACCGGACGTGCCCACACCGGACGTGCCTGTTGCCGACGCTATGCCTGGTTTGCCTGCTGTAAATTCCTACCCAGTGGTCTCACGGCAAATCGGAGAGAAGGGTGAATTAGTATTCAATTTCACCGGTACAAGTTGGAACGATGTGCTGAATTGGTTAGCCGAGGAAGCCGATCTTTCGCTACAAATCGACCGATTCCCAGCTGGCACTGTTAACTTTTCCGATCCAACGCGTTCCTACAGCGTTTCGGAGAGTCTCGACATTCTCAATCGCTTGCTACTCGACCGCGGCTACGCGTTGGTGCGACGTGGTCGGATGCTCCTACTGATTGATTTAGAAGTAGACAATGCTGCGAATTTAATCAGCGAAATGGCGGAGCTTGTTAGTCTTGATCAACTTGATGATCGCAGCCAAAGCGACATCGTCAGCAGCGTCTTTCCGCTCGGCAGTCTTACGCCCGATGCGGCTCGACAAGAGTTGGCTCAATTGATTGGTCCATGGGGACGCATCATTGTGCTCGATAGTGCAAGGCAAGTGAAAGTAACCGAAACGGTAGGAAAGCTGTTGGCTATCCGTGAGCTTTTGGATAACGCCAAGAAGGCGGAATCGGATGTGACGGAAATCGTGCTCAAAAATCGTGGTGCGGACGAAGTACTCGAAATCGCGAGGCCACTGTTAGAGCTCGACGCCGGACAAAATTCGAACGAGTCGATTCGCATTTCGGTGGGTCTCTACGGCGAACGCATCTACGCGACTGGCTTGCCCGGCAAAGTTAGCCTATTGGAGAGCATCGTCGCAAAGGCTGACACACCATTAGTAACCGCCGATACCGATGGTTCGGCGGAATTGACGCTACCGGTATTTGAAACTCATACGGTTACTCAAGCTGATTCAGCGACGGTTTTTGATGTGTTACAAACCTTGTTAGCGGGGACTCCCGATGCGAGGATCGCTATTGATCCCAAAACCAATGCGATCGTTTCATACGCTCGTCCGGAAACCCAAGCGTTGGTCGCAGCGACAATTGCAAAACTAGAAGGAAGTGGCCAAGAGTTCAAAGTCATCACACTCAAACAGCTTGATCCGGCATCCGCTTTGCTAACGATCAACAAATTCTTTGGCGTCAGTGAAACGGGGGGCGAAGGCCCAACCGTTGACGGCGATCCCGCCACGAATCGATTATGGATTCGTGGTTCGGCCGAGCAAATCGCCATGGTCGAAAAATTGATCAGCGAACTTGAAGGCAATGATGCGCTCGGCGCTCTGAGTGACAAAGTACGCGTCCTTCCCTACAGCGGCCAAGCAGCGGAAGACGCTTTGCAGCAGGTCAAAGATGTTTGGTCGGTACTTGGACGTGGCAACCAAATCCGCACGATCAGTCCCTCGAATGGTCGAACATCCGAAGGTGGTGGAATGCCAGAGCGACGGATTCATCCCAAGCCACAGCAAGAACCATCGCCCACAACGGACAAATTGCCAGCGAATCCCGTGACGACCGACGCACCTGATTTCGCGGCGAACCCGTTTCGCAGCGAATCACTGGTTACGACCCAAGCCGACGAGGCAACACCGCCATCGGATCCACCATCGATGACGTTTGATTTTCATGGTGCCGATATCGTGGTGCAATTTTCGCCTGCGGGAATGATTATCGCCTCCGAAGATACCGAAGCGCTAGATGCTTTTGAGGCCTTGATGGAATCGTTTTCGTCAACGACCGCATACGCATCGGACTTGCCAACCATTTTTTGGCTCAAGTATGCCAAGGCCGATATCACCGCCGAATTGGTCTCGAGCATTCTCGGCGGTGGTGACAGTTCACTTTCCTCGGTTACCGAATCCATCACCGGGGGACTCGGTGGCGGAATGCTTGGACTGATGGGCATGGGAGGCGGTGGTGGCGATTCATCCGCTGCCAAATCGGTTCTGACATCGACAGGTTCGGTCAGTATTGTTCCCGATGCGCGTTTGAATGCATTGATCGTTCAAGCCAATGCTATCGACCTGCAAATGATTGAAATGATACTGCAAAAAGTAGACATTCAAGAAAGTCCCGAGGATGTCGAAGTCACAGCCAAGCCACGATTGATTCCTGTGATCTATCAAGATGCAAGTAGCGTTGCGGAAGTTGTCAAAGGAGTCTTTGCAGATCGAATGAATGACGGCTCATCAGGTGGAGGCGGACGCGGCGGCGGACAACCAAGCCCGCAAGATTTTATCGCAGCTTTACGTGGTGGCGGTCGTGGTGGCGGAAAAGAAGCCGCTCAAAGTGAACCATCCAAAATCATCGTTGCGGTGGACGAGCGAAGCAATTCGTTAGTGGTCACGGCGACGCCCCAAGACTTTGAAGAAGTCCAGCAACTGGTTTTGGCACTGGACGAGGGTGGAATGCAAACCGAGGAGAGCGTCGAAGTGGTAACGCTCAAAGGCAACATTAAAGCCGACGTCGTACGCCAAGCTCTTGAATCAGTGCTAGGCGCCTCGGCCAACACAACGACATCGGGTTCATCCGGCTCGTCATCTTCATCGCGAAGCACCGGTAGTTCTGCCGCTGCCAGCGGTAGTCCGAGTTCGGATGAGATCCGCAGACGCATTGAAATGTTCCGCTCGATGCAAGGCGGCAGACCCGGCGGCAGCAGCATTGGCGGCGGTCGTCCGTCAGGTGGCGGTGGTCGACCGTCAGGTGGTGGCAGTTCGCGAGGTGGACCAGGAGGCGGCTCGCGGGGCGGACGTTGATAACCGCAATCAGCGGGTTTACGCTTGGAGAAAAAAAAGTCGCACAAAACCCAAAGTCCCCCGATAATGAACGTCGGCGAGAAGCGACTAACGAAGGTTCCGGCAGGAACGGAAATGGACGGGTAACGATTACGAAAGCTAGAAATGATTATGCATGCGGGTGAAATTTTAAAACGTCGTGGGCTTCTTAGCAGCGAACAACTCGAGTTGAGCCGAAAAAACAATTCCCCCAACATCGTCCAAGCAGCCATCTCGCTTGGCTACGTTGAAGAACGTGATGCGTTACAAGCGTTGGCTGAAGAAGTGGGACTCGACTATGTCGATTTGCGTGAAACGGATGTTGACCTAAAGGCACTCGAGGGCTTTCCCCAAAAACTGATCTACCGCCAATCGCTGTTTCCGATTGGGCTCGAAGAGGGCGCCATTATTGTTGCCACTTCCGATCCCCTCGATTTATATCCGCTCGACGAAGCAAGCGCTGCGACAGGCAAAAGCATCATACCGGTCGTCGCCGAGCGAGCGGAAATCGCTCGGTTGGTGAAACAGCACCTCGGCGTCGGCAGCGAAACGGTCGAAGGCCTGATGGCCGCCAAAGGTGACGAAGAAGTCGAATTGCTTGACCAAATCGAAACCGATGGCAGCGAACTGAGCGAAATGGCCCAGGAGGCTTCGGTTGTTCGGCTGGTGAATGAAATTTTGCTCGAAGCAATTGAGACCCGAGCAAGTGACGTTCACATTGAATCGCAATCCGAAGGCCTACAGATCCGTTACCGCATCGACGGCATCTTACATCCTCAACCGGTTCCACCAGAGATCAATCGATTTCAAGCTGCAATCATTAGCCGCTTAAAAATTTTGGCTCGGCTGAATATTGCTGAAAAGCGGTTGCCGCAAGATGGACGAATCAAGTTGCGAGTCCATGGTCGCGAAGTGGATATTCGCTTAAGCGTGATTCCGATGATCCATGGCGAAGGATTGGTCATGCGTATCCTCGACAAATCCTCGATGGTTTTCGAGTTAAAAAGCCTGGGGATGAATGAAGAAGTCTATGAAACATTTAGCGAGATCATTACTTATCCGCACGGCATTGTATTGGTAACTGGCCCGACGGGTTCCGGTAAAACGACGACGCTTTATAGCAGTTTGATCCAAATCCGCAGCCCTGAAACCAAGATCATCACCACCGAAGACCCTGTCGAGTACCAACTCAATGGGATCAACCAAATCCAAGTGCATCCCAAGATTGGTTTGACGTTCGCGGCATCGCTGAGAAGTATTTTGCGGCATGACCCTGATGTGGTTCTGGTCGGAGAAATTCGCGACCTCGAAACAGCCGAAAATGCGATCCAAGCGTCCCTGACCGGTCACTTGGTTTTTAGCACGCTCCATACCAATGATGCGGCGGGCGCGTTTACGCGAATGGGTGACATGGGGGTTGAACCCTTTTTGGTCGCCGGAACCGTCGAAGCCGTGCTTGCCCAACGTCTAGTCCGGCGACTGTGTAATCACTGCAAACAAGCATACAAACCGAGCAAAGATGAATTGCCAAGCGATTTCCCCTGGGATCGTGCCGGTCAATCGACTTTATACAAGAGCGTCGGTTGTCGCGAATGCCGCCATGTCGGCTATAGTGGGCGAATGGGTATTTACGAGTTACTAGTAACGAACGAGGCGATTCGCCAATTGGCACAAGAACGTGCAAGCAGTTGGGATATTCGCCGCGAAGCAATCAAACATGGCATGCGGACATTGCGAATGGACGCATGGGATAAAGTCATCGCAGGACAAACGAGCGTCGATGAAGTCCTCCGCGTCACTCGTGGCGAGGCGGTTTGATCATGCCGACGTTTGCTTACACCGCCCGCGATATGACGGGCAAGCAAGTAACCGGAACCATCGAAGCGAATGGTCCGCGAGAAGTGACAGCGATATTGTCGGAAAAATCGCTATTTCCCGTTCACGTCGCAGATCTTGCGCAAAACGACACGCGTTCATTTTCGTCAATGCTTGGTCGACGCAAAACGGTCAATGGCCAAACGATGTCGATTTTCTATGGCCAATTAGCATCACTACTGCGCAGTGGTGTGCCGATGATCCGCTCGCTCAATGTGCTTAGTTCGCAAACGTCCGACAAAGTGCTAAAGGAAGTCGTCGCCGATGTGCGGGCACGTGTGGAAGACGGCGAACCACTTGGCCAAGCTTTCGCTAGATATCCAGGCGTATTCAGCGAGATGAGCGTGAATATGGTTCGAGCTGGTAGCGAAGGTGGATTTCTTGAAGACGCATTGGACCGCGTTGGTACGTTCACGGAGTTGCAGGAAGACTTAAAGGGACGCACCGTTAGTGCGATGGCCTATCCCGTGTTCCTGTTCTGCGTGGGAACGGTCGTCGTGACAGTTCTGTTGGTGTTCTTCGTGCCGAAATTTGAAATGTTGTTTGAACGCCTTCGAAAGAAAGGTGAGATGCCGGCGGTCACCGAATGGCTATTGGCGTTTAGCGGATTCTTACAGAATTACGGCTGGATTGTTTTAGTTGCAATTCTGGCTGCCGTGATTGCGATGAAGGTGAAACTTAGTAGCGAAGCGGGCAAAGAATGGGCTGATCGAATCAAATTGAAGATTCCCGTCCTTGGAAACATTTTGATGAATTTGGCGGTTGCCCGATTCTGCCGAGTCCTTGGAACGCTGCTGGGAAATGGTGTCCCAATCATCAAATCGCTGGAAATTAGCCGCAGCGCCACAGGCAACCGTTTGCTTAGCCGTTCGATTGCCGATGCAACCGAAAACATTCGCAGTGGTGAAAGTTTGGCGATGCCGCTGCGCCAGTCAGGTTATTTGCCAGTCAGCGTGACCGAGATGATCAGCGTCGGCGAAGAAAGCAATTCGCTCGACCGCGTCCTTCCGGAGATCGCTGACTCATTGGAAAAACGAACCTTTCGGCGGCTTGACCTCTTCGTACGATTGCTCGAACCAATTATGCTTTTGATCATGGCGATCTTGGTTCTCGCCGTTGTAATGGCACTTTTGATTCCTGTGCTCAAGAGTAGCACCACCTTGTAGGGTCGCCTCGCATGGATGTCGCTTCGGTCGTTAACATGCTGATCCACCACCTTGGTGCTGATCGCGTGCTAACCGAAAAAGAAGACATTCTGCCATACGGGTTCGACGGCACCGCGACTCTCAAACAACTTCCTGCCTGCGTCTGTTTCCCTCGCGACGCAAAGGACGTTGCGGTCGCGATCAAGCTTGCCAGCGAGCAGAAGCTGCCCGTCGTTACGCGCGGAAGCGGCACAGGACTTTCGGGCGGAAGCGTACCGATCGCTGGCTCGCTTGTACTGTGCCTAGCCAAAATGGATCGCATCATCGAGGTCGACACAGCAAATTTGACATTGCGAGCCGAAGCGGGCGTGATAACGCAAAAAGTCTATGCAGCAGCCGATGCGGTCGGTCTGTTCTACCCGCCTGATCCAGGGTCGATGAAGATCAGTACGATTGGAGGTAACGTCGCTGAAAATTCCGGTGGTCTGCGTGGTCTCAAATACGGTGTCACTCGCGATTATGTGATGGGGCTCGAAGTGGTGCTCGCTGACGGATCGATCTGTCGGCTTGGTTCGAAATGTGTCAAAGATGTCGCGGGTTATAACTTACGTGATTTGTTTATCGGCAGCGAAGGGACACTTGGCGTCGTCACGCAAGTCATTCTGAAACTGTTGCCCAAACCGGCTGCTAGGCAAACATTGTTGGCCACATTTACGGCAATGGATGCGGCTGCAGCGGCGGTTTCAGCGATCATCGCGGCGAAAATCATCCCCTGCACGCTTGAGTTTTTGGACCAAAAAACACTTCGCTGCGTCGAGGATTATGCGAATGTGGGTTTGCCTCGTGATGCCGCTGCGGTCCTGTTGATCGAAGCAGATGGACATGCCGCCGCTGTTGACGAAGACGCTTCGAAAATCGAAGAATTGTGTTGGATTCATGATGCATCCTCGGTCCGGCTTGCCGCTGATGCAGACGAAGCCGTCCAACTAGCTACCGCCCGACGCAGTGCCTTTAGTGCACTTGCTCGAATCCGGCCCACGACGATACTTGAAGATGTGACCGTACCACGAAGTGAACTAGTGGGAATGATTCGAGCGGTGGAACAGATTGCAAAGAAGCACAATCTGAATATCGCCACCTTTGGCCATTTCGGCGACGGTAATTTACATCCTACAATTCTGACCGATGAGCTCGACAGCGAAGAAATGCATCGCGTCGAGGCGGCGATTGTGGATATCGTCCAAGAGACACTCGATCGCGGCGGCACGATCACTGGCGAACACGGCGTTGGCCTTGCGAAAAAACCGTTCTTGCAACACCAACTCGGCGACAATTCCTATGATCTACTTCGCCTGGTCAAACGGGCGATTGATCCCCAAGGGCTACTGAATCCCGGCAAGATATTCGATTAGCAAGTTGGAGTTTAACCTCTCGATTGCTGCGGTAGGGTTCCTGGTTGCTGCAGCACGCATTGCCAAACTGCCAACACCTCCCATTCTATGCCCATGACCAATAAGAGCGACAACCTCCTCAAAGAACTCGACTACTCGGTGCTACAACAATGTATGCACTGTGGCATGTGCTTGCCGACGTGCCCGACCTATGACGAAACGAAACTTGAACGTCATAGCCCGCGTGGACGAATCGCATTGATGCGTGCAATCGCTGACGATGAACTTGAACTGACCAAGGCGTTCGGTGACGAAATGTACTACTGCCTTGGATGTTTGGCATGCGTATCGGCATGCCCCGCAGGCGTGAACTATCCGAGCCTGTTTGAGACCGCTCGGGCAGAGATCGAACGTCAAAGTGTGATGGATCATCCCAAGCGAGATTTCCTACGATGGTCAATCCTGCGAGTGCTATTTACTCGTCCACGACTGCTGCGATTGGTTGGACGCATGCTTTGGGTATGGCAATCCAGTGGTCTACAAGGTCTGGCTCGTCGAAGTGGCGTGATGCGTTTGTTGCCAAAGAACCTTCGGCGACTCGAACCACAATCCCCCACCGTGAAAAAGCGGTTTTCGCACCAACTCATTGCACCGGCCGAGTCGACTGCGAAACCGGTGCGCCATGTCGCGGTATTGACCGGTTGCATACAGGACATCGCCTTTTCCGATGTTAACCGCGCAACGGTTGATGTTCTGCTAGCCAATGACTGCAAAGTCCATACGCCAACGGTGCAACCCTGTTGCGGTTCACTTCATGCACATAACGGCGATCTTGATTCAGCTCGCAAACTAGCTCGTCGCCAATTGGACCTTTTCAATCCAGACGACTACGACGCAATCATCAGCAACGCGGGTGGCTGCGGATCTCACCTGAAATCTTACGGTCACTTGCTAAAGGATGATCCGAAATACGCGGAACTTGCTGCTCGCTGGGACGCAAAACTAAAGGACATTCACGAGTACCTCGTTGAGATTGATTTTCGCAAACCGACATGCACGCAAGCGAAAACAACGGTTGCTTACCATGAAAGTTGCCACCTTTGTCATGGCCAACAAGTGAGCGCACAACCACGTGCGATTTTGCGTGCCATACCAGGGGCGAAATTAGTAGAGTGCGAGGAGGCACAATGGTGCTGTGGCAGTGCAGGCATCTACAATATCACCCAGCCCGATACGGCCAATCGTCTACAAAGACGCAAAATCGCGAATATCCTCGCCACCGATGCCCAAATCGTCGCCACCGCGAACCCTGGTTGCCATCTGCAACTCGTCAACGGTCTAAAGGAATCGGTCCCAACAAACCCTCCAATCGCGACACCAACGGTCACTCACCCGATCCTCCTTTTGGCCAACGCCTACCGCGAGGAAGCCAAAAGGGGGCAAGAGCGTAGCGAGATCTAAACGGACAAATGCATAATGGAAGACTGTACTAGCAGGATCTGCAAATGCTCGATGTCGGTCGTTACTCACTCAAGGCGACTTGACCTTTCTTGAAATAGGAATGCTCCGCTTTTAACCCGTGCTTCTCACAAAACTCGGCGAGCCGACGGTAGCGTGCAATAGGAGAAACCGCCGTCGCAAAACACAGTTTCGCATGACACTCGGGACATAGATACAACGGGTGGCGATCCGATTCATCTCGGTGGTTCGAGCCACACATATTGCACTGGTAGGCAGTGCAGTGCAGCATCGAGAACATGTGGCCAGTTTCATGTGTGGCTGTTTTCAACGTGCGGCGTAAACAGAGAAGAAACGCTTCATCATCGCCCGCTGGATCGCCGTTGCGATGGATCGACCACACGCCAACGCGATCGCGCAAGGATGCTTGTCCAAAAACGAAATTCCATCCGCGCCCCGGCCATAAATCCATTGCCGTGAATGCAATGGTTGCCGCTGCATCATCCGGCAGACGGGGCTTGAGAATATCATCTAACACATAGGTCGTCAGGATTTGTGGCATCCTCCACTCGGGATGCACTCGTCGGGCGTTGTCAGGAATGACCGAAAGTGGCAAATCACCAAGAATCCTGACGGTTCGATTCATATAGATTGCAAGATACTCGGCCGAAAGCTCAACGATTTGACGCTGCTTTTCCGTGAACTTGCCCAGCGGTTGAACGTAGATAACACTCCGACGTCCAGTCGGCGTAGCGGGGCGAGCCTTAAGGTACTGTCGAAATGTCTGTCCGGACTCATCATGCTGATCAAGCCAGTCACCCGGTTTTGGCGATTCAAGCTTCTTATGTAGAAACTCGAGTTTGTCGATCGTGGCCAACATTTGACGTGAATCGCCCGGTCGTCGCTGCATGCTTTGCCCGCCAGGAACGCGAAAGGTCTTCACGACAGGGGGTGCCAACGTTGAAACATCCGCACTCGAAACACAGGTTGGTAGCATCGCATAAAAGGCAGCGGCGATGACACACACACAGAAACCGGAGCGATGGCTCAATGCCATGAACGCGAACAAAGAATCGACACGCATAGTACGAAATCCTACTAGTGATAAGTAGTAAAGATCGAGTGAACCGTCAAACAAATGGCTTACCGAACATTGCTCCGAACGACGCAAAAAAAAACATATTGGCAGCCCGCTATGGTACCCAAATGCGAATCAATATTTTCCCTGATGTATGTATATCGACAAATGCGTTGCCGGGGTCCCAAACAACGGCCCCGCCACCGCCGCGAAGCGAAACGGTTTGTTCCGTTGGCAGCATTGAGACTTCTGCGCGTCGAACCACAGTAGATGCCTTTGTCTGAATGACGGTAATTTCGTATGCTCCTCCAAACGCAGGCGACAACGGTGCCATGACCCAACAGTGATAAAGCCCATTGGGGGATTCCGCGTGAACCCCTCCGAGCACATCGGAGGGGTTCCAAACATAATACGTGGCCATTGCAAAGAACGCACATGCAAAACCAGCGATGAACGAGTTACGCTTTGGCAATTTCAATTCATTGCTCGCAGTGGCCAACAACAGGTTTTGCCGACGCCGTTTGTAAGCGAAACGAAATAACGTGGCATACCAGAAGATTGTACCAACGGGAAAACCCAATTCAACAAATGGGCTGGTCGGAAGCGTGACGTGGGGCCACTTTTGGGCAGGTGTCAAATCACGACGCGTTCCCGCTGAAGATTCGAATCGCCGTTTCGGCATCGGAAGAATCGATCGCGGTGAAGGCTCTTGTGTTTGGATCGATGCACGTCTTGACCAATGTTTCTTCGTTGAGACTCGCTAATCCGCGAAACCGATTGGCCTTCACGCCCTCGATACTTTGGCGATCGAGTTCTTCTCGAAGTTTTCGGTAATGTTCCTCGCTGTACGCAAGGATCGAATCGGTGTACCGCTTTGCGGTGATTTCAAACATCGGTGCTCGTACCACACCGACACGGCCACTGTCGAGCAACGGTCGCATCCATCGATAAAGAAACATCATCATCAGCGCGCCGCAGTGAATCCCGTCGGCATCGGGATCAAACAACAAGACGATACGGTCATAACGAACGGACTCGAGATGAAAATACTCGCCAAATTCCGACCCAAGCGAATCAATGAACGCAGCAAACCATTCGTTGCCGAGCATCGACCGTTTGCTGGCCTTTATCGTATTGAGCGGTTTGCCTTGCATCGGCAAAACCGCTTGAAAAGACGCGTCGCGAGCCCGCGCGACAGACAGCGACGCCGAATCTCCTTCAACGACAAACAACTCCGCTCCCGATCCGCTGCCATGCATCTGGCAATCGTGAAGCTTGACCGGTTGAGAGCGAAACATCACAGGCGGGCTTAGTCCATACCATAGTGTTCGACTTGTGGCCAATACTCGTCTTCGAAGGCATCTTCTTCGTGGAAGGCGGGGCTGTTATCCAAGTCGTGACATTCCATACATTTCTCGCGGGCGTCTTCGTACGTCAAACGCATCCCATCACGTAGATCGAGTCGTTTGTCTTCACTCACGGTCGACCCTGCTTCTTCGGCCGCAGCATGTTCGGCGCCAGGGCCATGACAATTTTCGCACCCACTTTTAGTCAATAGAGGCGTTCCTTCGAGCGAAAGGTAACCTGACACGTAGGGATAGAATCCTTGTGGGTTCCAACCGGTCACATGACAACTGATGCATTCGGGATCAAAATGGCGCGGCACGTCACCTCGTTCACCGGGATGAACAAGCGATTCGGTGGCGTGTTCGTGAGGCGAGTTTTCCCAAATGTCATAAGCGGTTGTATGACATTTTCCACACGTGTCGGTGCCGATATAGGTTCGTCCCGATGGAGGCGGAATCGGGCGCAGTCCTAACGCATCCAATCCAAGATCGCGAAGTTGATATTGGTAGTCCGCCATCAATTTTCGCATCTCGGGTGCATCTTCGATTTCGTGAGTCATCGGCAAGCGGCAATACTTCGCCGGCGAGTCTTTGTACAACCCGATCATGCCGACATACATTGCCTTGTTGCCAGTCACGACCATTCGCGTCTTGCTTCCTTCGATCGCTTGCATTTGATAGGTTGGTTCACCGTACCCCCCCGCGACGACGATCACATCAAAACCGGGTGCCTGTTGGACTAACTTTTCAGCGGCATCCTCGGTTCCAAAGAACGTCAAGATTTTGAATTCTGCGGATTGGGCGTCAAGTTCCTTAGCGGCTTTCGCGGTCGCTGCGACGATCGGCTCGACCACAATTTCATCGCCAAGCGGTGCATCGAGCATTTCGGGATCAAGAATGGTTGTCATACCAACCTTCACGCCGCCTCGGTCCACCAGTTTGTGTTGAGGCATCAGCGAAGGGTCGATCAACACGACGTTCGCAGACACGTACAATGCCTCGTCGGCCGATTCACTTGCTGCGACGGAAATCAATTCGCCAACACCCAATCGGACGTCTTCTGGGCCAAAGCCGACCGCATCGTATTTCATCTGCTTGAGGGCTTCAGCCGTGCGTTGGAATTTAATCTCGGCTTGACGACCGAACCGGCGAACTTGATTACCAGCGTCAATCGGCGCCACCTCCCAGCCGTTGCTGCGTAAATTCTCGAAGAAGGTATATCGCCGGGCAACGCCACCTTTTTGATTGTCCAAACCTGTGCATCCACAGGGTTCAATATAACCATGTTGGTTACCGGTAATCAGGAGTGTTAAGTTCGGCGTATCCCAGTCTCGGTAGTCTTCAGGCCCAGTCGCGTCGACCGGTGCAGTGGGAATCGAAGTGGCTGCTGTCGGATTTGCTGCAATCGAATTTTCTGCCGGTGAGTTTGCAACCTCGGGGTTGATCGCAGGTGCGGTGTCCTCGACCGGGGGCTGCTCGGTCGCAGGAGTCGAGGGCATCCCGGATTCAAGCACCCCGACAGGCGTAGGGATAATTTCGACTTGAAGCGGTGGTCCCGCGATCTCCGTCGGAACCGTTTCAAGCTGCGGCTGTTCAACGGCCTGGTCGTCCGATTCCTGTGCCCCGCTCGGTACGCTTCGAAATGCCAAAAGAATCATTACGACCGCAAAAACGCATGCCAACCGAGCTGCGATCCGCAAAGCCGAGGTTGTTGAACTTGACGGATCGTGAGGGGCAGGCAATTTGGCTTGGTTTCTCATTCGATCCTACTATCCGTGAAAAAACGAAGTGACTAAATCGGGTCCAGCGAAAACTTGACGCCAACCGTCAGTTTTCCACCCTCAGAACCGTGGCAGAGAATCCGTATTTTTCCGTAATCATCTGTCCCACGCCCCAGCCGCTGGATCGGTTCCGGTCCAGGAACCAGTTCAATTTCCAGAGGGAACAGCGTCATTGATGCTTTTTTGATCGGTTCCCCGAAGGTTGCTTTAACAACATTTTCGGGAATGACGCTTTCAACACTTAACTTTTCATTGTTGCGATCTTCCCCCTTTAACACAACAAAGGTTTTGGCCTTAAATGGCCCATCACTACCAACTTGCCCAAAGTCATATATATAATTGCCCCCTTCGATACCCTTCAATCGAGGATTGGGGATCATGCTAATCGCCCCGACCACTTTTCCGGTCAACGGAGCAACGAATTGCTTTCGCCGCAGTTCCTCTTCTTCCTCCCCGACATCTCCATCGGTACCGTCTTCATCTTCCTCATGTACGAAGCTAAATATCGCATTCTGTGAGATCGGACCCTGCTTCAACCCTGGTCGAATAACCACTCGGATACCAAATCCCTGAACCGCTTGTTGGTTGATTTCATCGCTCTCCGATGGCTCGAATGGTTCAATGTGAATGTCGGCCAATGCATTAAGTTCGTCGCTGGTGAACGTGAATTGAGGGTCTTTGATTGAAGGCCTCAAGTAGCTGTAAACGCGTGCAAACAGCCTAATTTCTTCTCCCGCAGCGACTTCGCCAAATGTAATTGCATCCGGAACCATTTCCATTTCGCGAACCACACGCCCGGTCACCTTCAAATCGATGGCGTATTGCAGCGGATCGTTTGTCAGAATTTGGGCCGATTGGCCAAAGAATTTATCGTTGGTTTTGACGGTCCATTCCAGCAGCACCTCTGTTTCCTCACCCGGTTTAAGGACATCGGTTTTCAATGATCCAAGCGTACACTTGCACGTTGTCGCACCCAAACGGAGTTCCAAGTCCCCTTGGCCGATATTCTTAATGACAAACGAGTGCTTTCCCTTCGCGTCAGGCGGCATAGCGCCAAAGTTAAACTCGTCCCCGTCGGGCAAGTAAATCTTTGGGTTTTCGGTCTGAACCATCGAATCGAGATGTTCCGCATAATTCTCGGCTGTGACCGTTCCTTGGTACTCCATTTCCCCAAGATATCCGGTCCGATGCCCAAATTTAGAGTAGTTAATTCCCCAACCGATCGCCGAACCAGCCGCAGCGACCAAACCCAATAGCAAGAAGAAACGATTCACGATACAGGCCCAACCAAACGAGTTTTTTGAGGTATTCGAAAAATGAGCAACGGAGAAACAGACAATCCGCGTCTATTTCGCTACGGGGGCTCGGGACAGTTGGTTCGCGAGTAGCTCGCTTGCCGGGATTTGACGGATCGAGTTGGTCGCCGGGGGCCCAACCCGTTTTGCCACCAGGATCAATTGGCGGTCGAGCAGTCGCTCGGTATTATTGCCCAGATTCGAGAGCCACTCGGCTCGTTGGGCCATTTTTTGCGACAGCATCTCGTCGCCCGCCTCTCGTGCAATTTCGGCTAACTGTGCCGCAATCCATTCATCCGACGGGCTCCACTGTGCCGCTTGCTTGATGGTTTCCATCGCAGCGAGCAAATCGTCGCGGTCACCGAAACGTTGATAGACGTGCAATTGAGCTGTCCCCAATTCTCGGTAGGTCGCCGGATTCTCGCCCGAACGCGTTTTGGCTTGCTCGACGAACGACTGCCAATCGGTTCGGAGCGAACGATCGCCACCGGGCGTATCCTCCGCTGGACGTCGCACCAGTTCCCAGTGATACAGGTCCGCTTGCCATCGGATTGCTTTGTCCGACCAGGGATCAACATTGGTTGCTTCGCGAAGAAATCGATCCGCTTGATGGAATCGACCGCGTTCGGCCTCCAATCGAACCGCATTGAGCGCCATCGTCTCGCGGCGTACCGGCCCCAACGACATGCTCCATACCAGCACGATGCCCACCAGAGCCGCCATCAACATCGCAAACCTCACGCGACTCAGCTTAGGCATTGTTCCGCTACTCTGACTTGCAACTTGCAATGAGGTAGACGTCGCGATCGCAGCAAAAATCCAAATCAAGATCGCGACCCCCGGAATTGTCCATCCACTGGCGATCGATAAATGAACCATCACCGCCACCAAAACCGAACTTACAAGAACATCGATATCGCGCTCCGAAAACAAACGCAGCGAAGGTGTCGCCAATACAATCGACGCAAGCGCTGCAGGAATTGCAAACGTGTGCGCATCCAAATCGGGGATCTGAAGCGTAACGATTCCAACCAACCAAACCAACGCCAAACCAATGCCCGCGCCAATCCACACGGATCGCTCGATGCTTTGATCAAGGTTTGTTTCATCTCGAACAATGGAACCACTATTACAGTCGGGTCCATCTTGACGAAGTCGTTTCACAAAGTGAACACAGGCGGCCACAATCAGCAGAACGAGCAATCCTCCCGCGATCCATCCACCACTGCCAATCGTTTCAAAAAAGAAGTGATGCGGATCCGCAATATTCTCGCTCGCACTGGGTTCTCGAAACCGTTCGTAAATTGATTGAAAGTTCCCTGGTCCTGCGCCAAACAACGGGTACTCGAAAAGCATCCGTAACGTGGATCGCCAATACTGAAAACGAAACGCCAATGACGCCGGAGCTTGCTCGATCCATTCACGACGCCCAAAGACGGCGATCACCGATGCAACGACCAATCCCGCCATCAACGCGCCACCGCCTATCCATCCGATTACTTTGCGATTTTTTGACTCGATGGAACCAGCGAACACAACGGTAGCGCCAACCATCACCGCAATCAAAGCCGATCGACTGCGTGTCGCTACCAATGCGGCAAGCAGCACCGCAATCACGACGGTCCACGCGATTCGATCAGGCCATTTCATCGACCGCATTCGCAGCCATACGACACTCAATCCCATCACCACGCCCACGATTAACACGGCCGCTAACGAGTTCGCTAGTGCAAAGGTGCCTGTGGGGCCACCGTCGTAAAGGCGGTTTTCGAACACGTTTCGTTCCGCCGAACCTTCCGGTGCCACAATCCCTACGCTCGCCAAAGTCCCTTCTGGGTCGGCTTCATATTTCATACGTGTTTGAGGCAAACTGATGATTTGCTGATGCAATCCATGCACCGATTGAGCAACCGCACACCCAAACACCAAGCATAAAATCGCACGACGGGCGGCAACACTACGAAACAAACGACGCAAGACAAACACGACTGCGGCAGCCATCAACCAAAACCAAGCTTCGTTGGTACTTTGCCGAAGGTTACCGGGTGGGCATGAACCGAAAGCAGCGATCATCATCCAGCCACCAAGAATCCAAGGCCCCCAATCAAGCGAGAGACTGACCCAAGTCTTCGCGAAGCTCGTTTCAAAAGTCCGTGAAGAATCCGACGGTGAGAACCACGATTCCAACAAGCCACTGGCAAGCCAAACGCCGAGCAAACCGAACGAGAAGACGACCATCCAAAGCGCATCGCCGTTTTCAACCGCGACACTATCGCTCGGGTGGTATTGAGCGTAGACCAACAACCCCGATAGCGCAGCTGCAACGACGTGTATGCCTACTCTTGCGTATTTTGCCACTGGGTCGATTCCAAGATAATGACAAGTAGCAGCATACAAGCCACAATCCCAATGACCGTGATTGCTTGCACAATACCAACGTGTGTGAGCAAAACGGACGCTAGACCGCAAGTTCCGGTAACAAGATATATCGTCAACACCGCTTGCGTCCGACTCAGACCGAGTTCGACCAAACGGTGCGAAAAATGACTACGGTCACCAACAAACGGGCTGCGTCCTTGTCGAATCCGAATCCACAACACGGTTGTCATGTCGTAAAGCGGAACTGCCATCGCACACAATGGAGCCAACATGGCATGCGGCCTTGGTTCATGATCGCTACTGGCAAACGTTGCCATCAACATTGCCACCGCGATCAAAAACCCGACCAGGTAGCTGCCGCCGTCACCCATGAAGATTTTCGCCGGCGAAAAATTGTGCCAAAGGAACCCCAGCAAAGCTCCGCAAACGACCAACAGCAACGCTGCGACAAACACTTGTGGTCGACTCGTCCCCGGATCGGGCGTCGTCAACATGACGATCGCCATCGATGCCGAGATAATCGCAGCGACACCACCACTGAGTCCATCCATGTTGTCGAGCATATTGAACGAGTTGATCAAGGCGACAATCCAAACCACGGACAAAAAATCGGTCAGCCAACTGATTCCAATGAAAGCAGTCAATCCGAATCCCATACCGTAAACAACATAGCCCGCAACCGCGAACTCCACCGCCAATCGAAAAAACGGATTCACGCCACCGCGTCGGTCATCCGTCACGCCAAGAATCACTAGCACCGTCGCAGCCCCAAGCAGCGACCAAAGTTGTCCAAGTCGTAACCATGCACCTTCCAAGTAGACAAGTGATTGAGAGGGCAGATGCGATTGCAAATCTGCGTTTTGACGCACTAGATAAAGCGTCACCGTGGCCGACAAAAACGTGAACATGATTCCGAGCCAAATACCAATTCCACCCCCAAGCGGAGTCACGTTGGTATGGGTGCTATGACCACCGGGACGAGCAACCAAACCGAGCGCATCCGCAAAACGCCGAACTGGATACAGCGAAACGAGTGTCACTAGAAGTGGTGGCAAAACGGTTACCGCGACCAACCATCCAATCCACTGTGTAAGATCCGTCAAAGCCCAATCACCCAAAAAACCATGATCAAAACAACAAACGCTTCACTGTTATAGCACTTCAAGTTCCCAATGAGAACGTCGCGAACGCATCCGCCACTAGCAAGCGACAAACGGTAGTATTAGGATGAACCGAAAGAATGTGTAGTAAAGGTAAAGATCAATACAAAACGTCCCGGTAGCTCAATTGGATAGAGCGTTGGCCTCCGAAGCCAGAGGTTGTGGGTTCGACCCCCGCCCGGGATATTTGCATCTCGTATTGTAGGCATTGCCTTGCGTCGCCGGCTTGAACATCAATAAACGGTTTGCTTTTGATGTCGTTGGTTGCCAAGGAAGCTGCAACGGCGCAATCTGCTCACATGGCGAGCGTTTCCTTCCATTGACGAAAAAGTTCGTCGTTGAATGCAACCAGCGTGACGGTTTGGACCGTTGATGGCGATGTTTCAAAAAAATGGCGAATGGTTGTGATCGAGATGCGTGATGCTTCGTCGATTGGGAATCCGTAAACACCACAACTGATCGCAGGAAAGGCGATCGTTTTGAGTTTGTGTGACGCTGCGATTGAGAGGGCATTTCGGTAACACGATGCCAACTGTTCGCGTTCGCCATAACCGCCGCCGTCCCATACTGGGCCCACCGTGTGGATGACATACCGCGCCGGTAAATTGAAACCGGGCGTGATGCGACATTCACCCGTCGGGCAACGAACGTCACCTCTGACGATCGGTACCGCCCTGCAGGCCTCAAGCAACTGCGGCCCAGCGGCTCGGTGGATCGCTCCGTCAACACCGCCTCCGCCGAGCATGCATTTATTCGCAGCATTGACAATCGCATCGAGCGAAAGCGTCGTGATGTCGCCTTGAATGACTTCGATGCTTGCCATGATTTGTTTCCTGAGCAGGTCGCTTAGGATGCCATTCGCACACTCGGGCGAGCGGTTCGACAATGGCCGGCTTGGCTTCGTCGATCGCTCGCCTACCCCCCATCGCTTAGTGGCGATCGCTGTCTCGTGCTGCCACTTCCGCAGCCGGGACAACTCCTAGGTAACTCATCAAGTTGCTAATTTGTTGCGTGCTTAATTCGTCCAGTAAACCGCTCGGCATGATACTAGCGTTACTAGGCAAAATTTGGTCGACCTGCTTTTCCTCGGCTCGAGCGATTCGGTTATTGCTGTCTCGTATCAAAACCGTTCCGTCACTTTCCGTCGTAACCAAGCCAACATAGGTTTTTTCGTCAAGCGTCTTGACCTTTTTGCTTGCGAATTTTTCGTTCACGAGGTGTGCCGGGAACAGAATAGATTCGACAATTTCTCGTTTGGTGAACCGACGTGAAATCGATGTCAAATCAGGTCCGATCGATTCGCCTTCTCCTCCAAATTGGTGACATTGAACACATCGTGCTTTGGCAAACACATGGTGCCCAAGTTCAGGATCACCCAAACGTCCTTTATCGCTTTCTAAGTAAGCGACGACTTGGTCCAAGTCCCATCGCGACTCATCCGCGTTTGGCATCGCCGCATTGGGACGATCGGGGTAAGTTTTGGCATACCATTTTTGCCAAGGCGCCATCGAGAGTTTCGCTTCGCTCGGTCGCTGCATACCCGTCCAATGCTCAAGCAATTGTTCGACATTTTCAAAGGATTTCCCACTGGCCTGCGCCCGGACGCCGAGCAAAATCAGTTGGCGGATCGCCATCGGGTCATCGGTGGCGATCGGAACGCTCTTAAGCGCCCCGATGACCTCGCTTGCAGCCTCGCCTTCAAGAATATTGAGGCTACGAACTAAGTAGTCCCAGTTTTCGCCTTCCGGTGCTTGTGCCAATGCCATTGCGATGATCGCACGACGTTCCGGTTCACTGCGCCATGTTGAACGCAGATAGTCCCCGGCATGCTTCTCGGTCGAAGTGGACAACATCGCGGTGATACCGGTGCGAAGCCTTCGCTGAACATCACCTACTTGTGGATCGGCAACGAGTTTGCGATCAAGTTGAATCAAGGTATCCGTTGTCTTGGAATCGATTGGGCGAGGCAATTTGTAAATCGCAGCAAGCGCGGCGTTGCGCCAAACATTGCCTTGTTCCAAAATCGCTTGAACGTCGTCATTGGAAAGCGATTTTGCAAAGTCACGAGTGACACCCGCGAGATACATTGACAAAGCACTATTGGTCGCTCCGGTCGCAGTGTTTTCGTAATACTTCAAGATGCGGAAGCGTTGTTCAGCAGTCCATTCATTGTCAAATTGTGGTAAGCACATCGCGACCAACGATCGATCCGCGAGCGGCGCATCGGAGTCGATGAAATCGAGTGCTCGATCGGCAACTTGGTTCGCCTTCAAGTAAGCGGCCAAACGGATCAATTCATGATTCATGCGGTTTTCGCCCGCAGGGAACTCTTCGGCAATTTGATCTCGTAGCGGTGTGAGTTTCGATGGATCGACGTTGCCACAATGCAGCGCTATTTGGCAAACACGTAGGGTATCGACGAAATCAGCGTCACTGAGGAAGTCCGTCATCATTTCGCTAGCACGCGTTAACACTCGAATCGCGTTCGCCTGAGTGGGATCGGCATTCATCAGCGCGAGCATCCCTTGCAGGGCAATTCGCGTGTCGCTGTTCGACAAAACTTCATCTCTCCATAGATGCAAATGCATCCGTTCGAGTACTCTGCGAGCAATGAACGCAAGCGTTCGGTCATCGGACGCCAACAGTTCTAACACAGGATCGACCGTTTCAGGAACTTTGCCACTACGGAGCATCGCTTCACAAGCTGCACGTTGTACTTGCGCATTTTGATCGGTCAGCATTTCGGTTAATCGCTGAGTGGTTTCCGCATCCGGATGCAATCCAATCGCGGTTGCGGCGCGAGCACGAACGGCTTCGTTGGCGGCTCGGCTAAGTTCATGAAGCAGTTCCGAACTTGGTACGGGGCCGAACAATTCCATCAGATCCAAAGCACGTGTTCGGTAGTGCGGTGGGTTATCGTCGCTATAAGCAACCCCGGCGATCAATTGGCCCCACTGGTCACCAAGTTCACGCTTAATCGAAGCGATTTCTTGTCGCGTCCAAGCCGATCCGATTTGCGGCTGGCGGACGGCTGCGGCGATTCCAGTACCGAGATTCTTCATCCGATCGGGGATTTCTCCTTTGTATACCACACGATAAATGCCACCCGATGTTCCACGTCCGCCTGTGCAGAAATAGAGGGCTCCGTCAGGACCGATTTCCAAATCGGTGACATTCAGCGGTTGGCCTTTCAGAAAAACTTCACTGTCCGCAATGAATCCGGCCCCCCGTTCTTTCAAGCGAACATTCAAAATACGTCCGCCCGACCAATCCGCAACGAACAAGGTGTTTTGGTATCGAACTGGGAACATGTAGTGTTCGTAGCATGTCGCACCCGTCGGGCTTCCACGCCCCGTGTCGAGCAAGTTTGGAAGTCGGTCCAGGTAATGATCGGGCCATTTTGACCAACCGCTGCGCCATCCAAATTCGCCACCTTCAGTGACATCGAAAAGAGCAGTTGGGCGATACCACGGAGTTCCGATGTCTGATGCCATGTCGGAATCATGAACAAATAGTTTTCCTGATGGATGAAATGACAAGTCGTAGGCATTGCGAATGCCACCGGCAACTCGTTCGATCACCGTGCCGTCGATATTGGTTCGGATGATCGTACCACCCGGAGCCTTTACACCAGCAGATTGACCCGAGGGGTCTTCGTATCTTGGCAGCAGGTCGCCTTCGTAGGCATCACGATAGGTTTCTCCCGCACCCGTCTTACCCATTGCCTGGACTTGGTTGCCAAGCGAAACGTAGATCATTCCATCGGGGCCAAGTTGCAATCCGTGCGGACCATATTCACCGGACTTGCCTTTGAATTTCACAATCGCTTTGACTTTTTCGAGAGACCCGTTTCGATCGGTATCGGTCAGCCGATACAGGGCGAGTCCTTGGGGCCCATCGCCGGTAACGAAGACTTCACCGTTAAGAGCCAAGATACCTTGGCATGATTTCACTTGGTCGCAGTAAGTTCGAACTTGTTCCGGAACACCATCTTCATCGCGATCAAACACTAGCATCAGTGGACCGTTTTCGCGTGAAGCGATGATGTGGCCGAACTCGTTAAAGGTCATTGCGATGACCGAGCCGATTTGTTCGTCTTTGAGAACACGTTGGACACCAAAGCCGCGTTGAATTTGGAACCGTTCCCGTTGTTCGGTTTGTGCAGCCACTTTGACATCTTCGTCACGATCCCAAGGCGCTGTGTCGCCTAGCTTTCCAAACGACGAAGCAACGCCCCATAGGTGATCGTTGTAAAGGGTCGTTTCCCACATCGAGTCTTCAACGTCACTGGTCTTCCATGATGGGTCGCTGCTGAACGTGTACCACTGCTCGCTGCCTTCGGGCAGTACCGCCACGCGGGCGGCAAGTGCCGATTTGTCGCCATGTGTATTGTTAACGCGAACCGCAACGATGTTTCGACCGACTTCGAGGTAATCGGTGATGTTGTATTCATCCATTTGCCGCGACGATTTTCCTGACCCCACCCGTCGACCGTTGACATACAGTTCGTATTCGTCATCGGCGGCGATTTCGATGTGCCCTTCGGCCCGAATCTTCAAATTGATTGTTTTTCGGAAAAAGCAACTCGCGCCCGCTTGGACCGGCGTATCGAGGGATGCGCCGGTGGCCCAAATCCACTGTGCCTCGTCAGCCTTGGCCGTCGACAACGGATAACTGAGCAAAAAGAACGTAAAAATTAAGGCAAAACGCCAAAACGAGGGGTATCGCAAATGCGATCGTGTGGAGCCTTCCATGGCAAATTCGTCGTTTCACAGGGGGAACGGAGAGGGTTCATCGATTCATAGCGCCGCGCAGCGTAGGACGGTTGCCAAAATGATGCAATAGAGATTTTTCAGGAGGGAAAGAGCGATTTCTGTACCAAGTTTCGGCTGGCAACCTTCGACTTCTTTGCTGGTTTCTTTTTCACGGCCTTCGAACTGGTCCGTTTCTTCGCTTTTTTCGTCGCCTGCTTCTTTACCTGCTTCGTCGCCTGCGTGTTCACCTGCGTGTTCACCTGCGTGTTCACCTGCTTCTTTGCCTGCTTCGTCACCTGCTTCTTTGCCTGCGTCTTTGCCTGCTTCGTCACCTGCTTCTTTGCCTGCTTCGTCACCTGCTTCTTTGCCTGCGTCTTTGCCTTTCCACTGGCGACGGGCTTTTTGCTGGGCTTTTTGCTGGGCTTTTTGCTGAGCTTTTTGCTGGGCTTTTTGCTGGGCTTTTTGCTGGGCTTTTTGGCGAGCCGTTTGCCATTTTTGGTTGAGGGGGCACTCCGAAGCGGATTTTCCGCACCCACTAACGGTTCGCCTACTTCGGTACGGTCGAGCCGCTGGCGAATCTTGTCAGCATATTCTTGGGAGAGTTCGGTCCCGAGCCATTTGCGGCCAAGTTTTTTGGCGACGACCAAGGTCGTGCCACTGCCGCCAAACGGGTCGAAAACAATATCCCCCTGATCGCTGCTCGCTCGAACGATTCGCCCCAGCAATTGCTCAGGCATTTGGCAACCGTGAAACCCTTCGCGTTCTTTGAAGGTTCCTGCAACACGGGGGAAGTACCACGTGTCGCCATCCGTTTCGAATCCGTCAGGCAGGTCTTGGGGACGCAAGATCCATGTGTTGTCGGGCAGCCGGCCTTTCGGATTGGCGCGAGCATCACCATAGACCAGTTGGCGAGCCGATGGAACTCGGATCGCGGGATCGTCAGCGTTGAATTTGGACGATTGGGGGTCTTTGACAAAATGGAACAAATGCGTGTGCGAGCGGCTAAAACCAAATTTACAGTTCACGCCGAATGTGTAGTACCAAATCACCCAACTGCGACAATGAAAACCTACCTCGCGAGTCGCACAAACTTTGAGTTCTGCCGCGTACTCATCACCGATGGCAAGCCAAAACGTCCCATCCGGTTTGAGCACGCGATGAACACCATGAATCCATTGCTTGCACCAATCGAGGTATTCTTCATCACCACGCT
This sequence comes from Novipirellula herctigrandis, assembly GCA_007859835.1. Taxonomy (GTDB): domain Bacteria; phylum Planctomycetota; class Planctomycetia; order Pirellulales; family Pirellulaceae; genus Novipirellula_A; species Novipirellula_A herctigrandis. Next base: position 4,650,070 of record SJPJ01000001.1, read on the forward strand.
TGTCATCGTAGACGTCGTATTTGTAGCCAATATTAAATGGCGGATCGGCAAAGCAAAGATCAACACACCCCGCATTAATCTCGGATAGTTTCTCGAGACAATCGCCTTGATGTAGATGGTTGACCTTTAGCCCAATTTTCACGCGGTTCTCTCCTCGGGGGTTGTGTGTTCGACACCCCAAGATCGTACTGAATCGAGTCAACGCATCAATGCCGCTTCACAAAAGTAGCCTAATATCAAATAAAAACCCACCGAGACTCTGGGCCACACTCACCGAGAAACGGGGCCGGAGAGTGGAGTTCACCGCGCGTATCCTTAGGTTTGCCACGTCTTGCTAGAAAGCAGGCAGATTCGTCGTATCAACAAAAAAACGCCGGCAAGTCGCTCGACTCGCCGGCGTTTTGATTAGATCCACCGTCGGAACTAGGGTTGGTGAAGACTATTTAAACAACTCACGAATACCGAATGTGAAGAAGGTCACCAAACCGAAGTTCAAGGCTTCCTCGCATGGTTTGTATCGTAAGATCAACGTGTCACCGGGTTGAACCAAGATACGTTGGCTCGAATCGTTGTACGCATTCTTTAGGTCCACTGAAATCGTGAAGTCTTGCCCACAAGGGCCTTTTCGCATCACGAAAAGCTGTGTTGGCGTGGCTCCGCCGAATCCGCCGCTGAGTAACATGCCGGCTCCGCTGCTACCACCACCTGTCGAACTGCTTCCGCCAAGTCCGGTTCCAGCAACCGCCATGGCGCCGATCACGTCGAGGTCATAATCACGCGGCAATGGGTATTGTCCGCCTGGTAACAACCCGCCGGTGTAGAACACCTCGGTATCGCGAGCTTCGATGTAGACAATGTCGCCATCTTCGAGGATCACGTCCGCAGGATCGATGTTTGGCATTTCACCAGGACGAACACGAAGCGGGATGGTGATCGAAAACGGATCTTCGACCATTCCCTCCATACCTTCCATTTGGTTGCCGCAGAAATCGATGCAGCAGCCACAATTTTCGCCTTGACCCGCGAAGATTTGCATCATCATTTCTTCACGTCGGTCTTCGGTAAATCGCGATGCTTTCAAGACTTTGACTTCGCTCATGGCATTCAAGCCAGGCAATCCGCCCGTGTCCGCCAAAGCGTGCATCAAGTCGTTCTTGTAGGCAGGCATGTCGAGCGTGAAGCCCGAGCCTTGTCGCTCCGTACCACTGATCACTTCTTGAGCGTTGCCGAATTGACGGCTACCACCTGCAATCGCTGAACCGTCTGTGCCACCGTCTTCACGGATCACAATTACACGACTGGTTCGCTCACGCATCAACGAAACCAGAATTCGGTCACGTCCTTGACGCAAGATTTTTTCGTCATCGACGTAGGCTTTGCGAATCAATTCCTCGACTTCGGCCATCGTCTTGCCACGAACATCGATCGGAGAGATCAAGGGCAGGGGCAAGGTTCCGTCATCACGAACAGGAATCGGGAAACCAACGCTTGGCGGTAAATCGCTGCCAGCCTCGGGGAAGTGAACCGGCGGAATCGCTACCGGTTGGTCTTCGTTGGCCGAAGCAGGCATCACACCTTCGATATAAATCCCGAGGATGTCTCCATCATCGAGAAGATAATGCTCCGGCTGTTCCATTCGCAGCAACGCCAATGGCACGTTGATATAGTCAGCTCGTTTTTCACCCAATAGTGGTTTTGGGATGCTCGAAACAGGCACTCCGTTAATCGGGGCTAACAACGAGGTGCACCCTGATGCTAGAGGGGTTAGCACCATGGCTAACAGGAATCCCTTCCATTTGAAGTTCATGGCTATGTCCAGTATTAGTTCGTCCGTGAATCATTTCGCTGTCGACCCATTGTCAGGCAGCGTGGTCGCCCATCCATTGGGCATTCTGGTCATTGCGGCGGCCAAGACGCGTAACACGCTTGCCGCCTTGGAATGAGGATCGTTAGCGGATTTCGTAGTTGACCGCGTTGATACCTTGTTCCGATTCATCGATGGTGAGCCAATCAAATGGTGCTGCCAATTCGATCAATTGCTTTTCTGTTAACTTCGCCGAATCACGATCGCTGTCCTGTGGCGAAGGCGTTTCGACTTGAGCCGATTCGATCAGTTCTGGTTTTGCAACAGGCTGTGCATAGGTCACCAATCCTGACTCCGCTGCCGTCGACTCGACAGACGCCGCATCAAGGTCCGTCACATGTGCAGGTGCTGCCGGTTCAGGAACCGGTTCGGGAATGGGTTCAGTAACGGGTCCGGGAACAACAACTTCATCCGGTTGATGGAGCGGTGACTCGTGGATCGGCTCCATTGGAACCGGTTCGTACGATTCGATGTGATATTCGTCGACGTGATATTGGTCTGCTTGGATCAAAGCCGGACTGTTGCATCCACAGCTGCCGGTGATCTCATGGGCGTCGAGCCCCTTGCAAGGTTCACATCCAGGATTGCATGGCAAAGTTTCGCTGCAAGACAACAACGCAGGATTACAGCGGCTCTTGGCCCAGCGACACGCACCACATTTTTCTGCGGCAACGACCCCGAGCGGATAACCTTCGAACCATGCCGATGCACAGCGGTCTTTGCATCCGAGCGATAACATGCAGTAGCCTTCCGGTGCGAATAACGGTGGGCATCCATCGCCACCGTTACACGTATCGACAAAGCCATCGATAAAGCCATCGCGAACGTCTTTCACGTTGCAGTGATTGCGATAGCACTTGGCATAGGAAGATGCCCAAATCTTTCTGGCTTCGAGACGTCCTCGAAAATCCGTGAGACATCCACTCTGGTAAACGGGCGACATGACAGCGTTATACGATGTGCAGCAAGTGGAGCAACCAGTTGTCATCGCCATGATAATCATCGACGTGCAAACGAGTGTCCCAGAGGCTATCCAGCGTTTTAACGTCCGCCAGCACTTAAGCTGCGGCGTGTGATTCATCTGTAATTCCCTTGTCCTTGGGTGAAAGCGATTCGTATTGCTTTGCTCGCCGATTTCCGTTGGGCGTCAAGCAGACAGAAACTTCAATCACCACCAATGGGATCGATGCGTCCTGTCTTGCAGTGTCCAAATCGAATTTCTGGGGATCTAGTGACTAAATTCACCCGATCGGTCGACCGACTCACTGCGGATTACGAGGTCTATCGGGGAGTATTCGGCAATCAACCCGCTCAGGGTCCGACACTTCTCATCTGGCAAGTTTTCCTTGGGTAACAGCTATGAACAGAACATGCGGAGCGAATCCCCCAGCCGGCAACACCGCTACAATCAGGCCGAAAACTCATCCCAAACCAACAACAACTGAACAAAAAACACCTCCATCAGGTGGTTCGACGCAGAATCTGCGGAACAGATGATTTAGGCAGAATAAACCAGATAGGAGGTTGATTTTCGATATCGGCAGGTGTAATATCACCAACGTATGCCTCGGGGAAGGTTTTGAACGATCGAAGCGATAGTCCCGACCCCAACGAAAATGAACTGACCCACACGACGAAACATCAAGGCAACCACGATGATGAAAACCCTTGGACGAATAGCCCTTGCCGCAATGCTTTTGGGCGGGCTGGGCATCAAAAGCTATGGTGTTATGGCTGATGCACCACAAAAAGATGCTCAAGCAAACATCGAGACACGCGAAACGCTCGTTTCCAAAATTCTCGCGGAAGGCGAGAAAGAACAACTTAGCTGCGAGCAGTTAGTTTCGAAAATCGATGCAGAAATCATCGACATCGACCTGAAGCTTGACAAAGACGCCGATGACAGTGCACTTCTTGAAGAACGTCAAGAATTGGTTTCCTGCCGTTTGTCGCAACCTTGCCACACCGAAGTGATCACTCCCGTTGCTGCATGTTGCGGACGCGCCGTAAGCGTATGCGAATGTCAACAACCAATCATCGAAGAAGTCATCTATGAGCAACCGATGGAAGTCATCAGTGAAACATGCGTGACTGAAGAAATCGTTGGTGAGCCTTTAACGGGTGCTCCGATGATGGGCGGCTGCGGCTATGGCAGCGCTTGCGGCGGTGGCTGCGGTGGCGGTGGCGGTGGAGGAGGCGGCGGAATGGGCTGGGGCCTTGCCGGACTCGCTGGCCTCGCAGGTTTGGCTGGGCTGGATGATAACAAAAATGTAAATGTCATCTCGCTTTAAGTTGTCGCTTCGATCCAATACAAAAATAAAAGCTGTCGCATTTAAACGCGGCAGTTTTTTTTTGCGCCGACTTTGGACCTTACTTGAGACCTTATGCCGACTTAGTAGCCAAGCAGCCAAAGCACCTTTTTCGGCCCGCGATGCCGTAGGTCGCTCGCTATCGGCCAACCATGATCTGGCGCCCAACCGGACACTTGCCATTTGCTTTGAAATCACAAGGCCTGGGCATACCGCCCACTTCAACTGACACTTAGCCAACCAGCTTGTTAGCCCACTGGCTTGATCGAGTAGCTCCAACAAATGGTCCCTCGGTCGCTCATCAGCCGGTGGGGCTGCACCAAAATCGAATCACCGCTGCGAACCAATTCTGAATCTTCGCCAGGTGTAATCGTGAAACCATCGTTGGATTCGTATTGGCTCCCCAGAAAAATTGGCTTTGTCTTGTATCGACAAGCCAGTTCAAATTTAACGGCGGGGGCCTCGGCCAAGGAAACCCAATGGACACTGATACTCCAATGGCTCAATCCCGCCCCGCCGAGACCGAGTAACACATCGGCCATCTGCATTTTCTCAAGCGACAATTGCTGAATCGGCGGCGAGCTGGGCCAATCAGTTTCGCCTCTCCCCTCGATACTATTCATCGAACAGATCTCGTTTCCGTTGCCATCCTCGCCGATCAACCAATGGGCGTAACGGTCACCGTTCCACTTAAAGCGTACCGAAAAAGAACCATCCGGCGAAATCAAGGACAAAGGGGCTGTCATTAGGCATTTACCCCTTCCGCCTGGTTCAAGCTGGAAAAGGCCGATAGTAACTTCAGCCCATCGGCTTGGCTCTTTTCCGGGTGAAACTGAGTGGCATACAGATTATCGCGCCAAACCATCGCACAAAATGGTCCGCCGTAATCGCACTCTAATGCGACAACCGATGGGTCCTTGGGACGCACATAGTAGGAGTGAACAAAATAGAAGTGGGTCTGATCATGAAGTTCTTTCAAAATCGGTGCTGCACTTCGCTGCGAAACGGTATTCCATCCCATGTGTGGTACCTTCATCCCCTCGGGCAAGTCAAAGCGAACGACATCCCCTTGAAGTACACCAAGGCCCTCATGCTCGCCATGCTCGAATCCACGTTCAAACAACAATTGCAGACCAAGACAAATCCCCAAAAAGGGACGACCGGACGCGATAAAATCGCGAATCGGACTCGCGAGATCTCGCCGATGGATCTCCGCCATCGCATCGCCAAAAGCCCCGACACCCGGAAGAATCAGCTTTTCCGCACCTGCGATTTCCTTCGGATCAGAACTAATTTTGGCCGAACCACCGACGCGTTCAATCCCTTTTTGAACGCTGCGAAGGTTCCCCATTTGGTAATCGACAATGGTGATCATGGCGAATGCTGGATGTGGAAGCGGGAAGAATGAAAATGGCGCTGAGTCAGCGTGGGACCATATCGGCGAAGAGGTATTTTCGCAACCAGCGGTTCACTTTGCCGTTCCAATGGCGATTCATTTCACAGACGATTTTGGCTTCGATCTTGCGGCAACGATTCTCAAACACAACTGGTGTGGGTCAAGTGGTTTGGCCAAGTGAATATCAAACCCAGCTTCAATCGCTTCATGTTGGTCGGTTTGGCGTGCATAACCGGTCAACGCAATCAGCGTGGTCAGCTGAAATTTCTTATTCGCGCGGATTGCGGCAGCCACTTGATATCCGTCCATCCCGGGCAAACCGATATCAATCACTGCGATCTCAGGGCGGAATGAGTCAAACAATTCGATTGCCGACGGGCCATCACCTGCTTCGCCGACTTCGAATCCTTCGAGCCTGAGCGTCTCTGCCAACATCGTTCGGGCATCTTGGTTGTCTTCGACCAATAGCAGCTTGAGACCTTCAAACGCAAAGGGCTCTTCGACCTTACGAGGTCGCGCCACATCTTGGTTGGGTAGATCCGTAAGATGCTCTTTAGCTTTGCTGCTTAATTCAGACATTTCGCGGCCCCTAGGAAATTAGGCAAGCTGGCTGCTTATCCTCCTTGAAAATCCCAACGCAACTGGCCTGACGACAACATACGCAGTAAAACTTCGATGAGTTTCTCCGGTGTTCACCTACGATGAGGCTATTTGCACCACGCTCAAGTGCTTTCCATCGACGCCCAACAGAAGCAGTGTCACTGTTATTTCCAGAAAATCCATCTTCATAAACAACTAACTTCTACGCAACTATGGTAGCAGCTTGGCTATCCCTACGCGGTAACTTCGTAAATGAAAAAGCACGAAAGAACATTCGTTTTGAGGTCTCCGACGACGCGAGTTGCAGCGATCTTGGGATACAGTAAATTTTGCGTTGTTTCGTTTATCGATCGCTCAACGCCTCTGACCACTCTGCGGCTTAGCCGTACTCGATTGGCCAGTTCAGCTCCGCTCGGCTGACCTAATCACAAATCCAAGGGACGATTTGTCAACCGTCGCTAACGCAAAGCAGGGCAGGGCAGGCCAAAGCAGGCCAGGCCAAGGCAAGGCAGGGCAGGCCAAAGCAGGGCAGGGCAGACGAGTGGTAGCGCAAACAAACAGCTATATTGATGTCACCGAAAAGAAACTGTCGCTCGGTTAAGCGAGCGTTTCTCTCACCGTTAGCCCCGATTTCGAAAGTGAACGGAACAATGAACCCCTACGACGATAATCGCCGCGACGACCGTGGAGACATTGGAAACGCACCATCGAGAGCAACGATGAATCCCTACCAGTCATCAGTTGAAATCAATGCCCCAGTGGTTTCAGATCAAACCGTTCCCTATGAGACTGACTTGAATCCCTGGCTTTCGATTTGGACGCGTCCACGCGCGACAATCCGCTCGATCGTGGAAACCAACGTCACGGATTCAGTGCTTTTACTCTCAGCACTTTACGGGATCACTCGGACGTTGAGTCGAGCGTCATCGAAATCACTGGGCGACCAGATGGGCTTGACTAGCATCTTGTTGATCGCCTTGATCGTTGGTCCGATTGGTGGATTGATCACCATCTATTTGAGCGCGCTGATCATCGGTTTTACCGCAAGAATGCTGGGAGGGACGGCTACCACTGAGGAAATGCGGGCAGCCTTAGCTTGGGGATTTTTGCCGGCGACGGCGACATTAGTTCTATGGCCGCCCGCGATCATGATTCTGGGGCACGAAATGTTTACCTCGGCAATGAACATGAACAATCCGCTGGCGGCCGTCACCATGCTTGGTGTCGGACTGACCATGATCGTTTTAGCGATATGGTCAATGTTTACGAGTTGCAAGACGATTGGCGAAGTGAATCGATTTTCTGCTTGGCGTGCACTCGGAGCATGCTTCTTAGCATTCTTCATCGTGCTAATACCAATATTGATTCTCGTCGCCGGTGTGGTTGCCATCGCGTAGTTTCAGCGATTCCTTAGCGGACAACCAGTAGCATCCGAGAATTGCCGCGTCGAACGACCAAACGCAATGGTTGTTGCTGCCTAGCCGCTTCGTCAACAAGCAACGATAACTGGTCCGCCGAACCGACCTGGATGCCTCCTGCAGATTCGATCACATCGCCGACCTGTAAATCGCCTCGCGCTGCGACGCTGCCATCTTCAATACTGGTGACAATCAATCCGCTCGTCAGCCCTTCGTAGCCGTATTGGCGAGCACTTTCGGGTGTAACCGGAGTCAATTCAGCCCCCAGGACGGTACCACTGCCGAACATCGCCATCGCGGCATTGGTTCGCTCTTCCAAATTCACCGAGACCTGAATTTGCGTTCCATTGCGAGTCACCTCCATCAACACCACCGATCCCGGCGGTCGACTTGCGATGTAATTCCGCAATTGGGTTCCCGATCGAATCGGTTTCCCATCGAGCATTGTCACCACGTCGCCCGGTTGCAGTCCCGAGGTCGCGGCCGGTTGGTTTTCGAGCACCGCTCCGATCAACGCCCCGTGTTGAACCGACAAATCGTATTTTTTGACATTCTCTGGCGTCACATCGACCACCTGGGCACCAAGGAAACCGCGGCGGACCGTGCCGGTTTCGATGATCGATTCGAAAACCGGCTTGGCCAACGAAACAGGAATGGCAAACCCGATCCCTGCACTTGCGCCAGTACGAGAGAGAATCGCCGTATTGATGCCGACTAACTCGCCGCGCAAATTAACCAGCGGACCACCTGAATTGCCTGGGTTGATCGCTGCATCGGTTTGCAGGAAGTCTTCAAAGCCATTTCCATCATCGACGATTCCCTGGACCCGGTTCTTGCCACTGATGATTCCTGCGGTGACGGTTTGGTCCAAACCAAAAGGACTTCCGATCGCTAGGACCCAATCGCCTACACGGATTTCGTCTGAATTGCCGAACATCACCGGCTGCAGTCCTTGCAGGTCCACCTTAACAACGGCCAAGTCGGTTTGCGGGTCGGTGCCAACCACTTTCGCTTCGACGATCGAATCATCGCTCATTTGGACCGTTAGAGTGTCCGCATCTTTAACGACATGATTATTTGTCAAAATGTAGCCATCACCGCGAACAATGACACCGCTCCCCATTCCTTCGGCTTCGCGTTTCTGTGGACGCGGGTTTCCAAAATCAAAGAAATCATCGAAGCCAGGTGGCAATTGCCGACGCAGCCCCGGAGGCAATTGTCGCTGCCCACCACCAATGACTTGGGTTTGCTTTGTGCTGATGCTGACCACACTTGGCCGCAGAGCTTCGGCAACGTTATGGAACGCAGCCGACAAATCTTGCGCAGCCGACAAACTTTGCCCTTGGATTTGGCGTTGGATTTGCTCCTGCGCCATTGTGTCGCGGTTGAAGGATCGAGGTAACGTCAACATTACCCCCGTGACGAGCAAACCGACAATCCCGGCACTTAGAACCACGCTGATCTTCTTCCAATAATTATCCACGGTTGGAACTCCTGTCGAACTTGTCAATTCTTCGAACGTTGTTTCATCTCATTAGAATGATATCGATCTGCCGATACGACAGAATATCACTTTGACCGCCTGCAGGGCAAACCTCGGGCCAAAATCCAGCCATTCAATGACAATTCCCGAACATTAGGGTCCATAATCTGTTAGGCTAGATTCGTTCCTATATTGAATGCAAGGAGTAAGAAATTCGATGCGTGACACTTTGACAGTGATTCTAGCTGGCGGACGCGGCTCGCGTCTTGAATCACTGACGCGAGATCGAGCCAAACCGGCCGTGCCGTTTGGTGGCCTGTACCGCATCGTCGACTTTGTCTTGAGCAATTGCCTCAACAGTGATATGCGGCGATTATTGCTTCTGACCCAGTACAAAGCCCAGTCGCTCGATCGCCATATCAACATGGCTTGGCGAAATTACTTCTGTCGTGAACTGGGCGAATTTATCGATGTGATGCCGCCTCAGCAGAGGATTGATGACAATTGGTACCAGGGAACGGCCGATGCGGTCTACCAAAATATCTATGCAATCGAGAGTGCGGAGCCCCGGGACATCATGGTCTTGGCGGGCGATCACATCTACAAGATGAACTACAAACCGATGGTTGATTTCCATCGCAGAATGGACGCTGATATTACGATCGGGGCGCTTCGAGTCACACGCGACGACGCGACACAGTTCGGTGTTTTGCAGACCGATATTGACCATCGGTTGACGGGCTTTCAAGAGAAACCGGCCAACCCCATTCCAACGCCTGACGATCCAGATATCTGTATGGCCTCGATGGGAATTTATGTTTTTAACGCCCGATTCCTGTACGAACAACTCTGCGACGACGCAACCAAAACAAACAGTTCTCACGATTTCGGAAAGGACATCATTCCGGCCGCGATCAAAGACTACCGCGTGTTTGCCTTTCCATTTCTCGACGAAAACCGGAAACGGGACGCGTATTGGCGTGATGTCGGCACGATCGACGCCTACTACGAAGCCAATATGGACCTGATCACCGTTGATCCCCAATTGAACCTTTATGACAAGGTTTGGCCGATTCGGTCCTACCAACCGATGCTTCCGCCACCCAAATTCGTGTTCGGCAGTGACGGTCCCTCGTCGCGGCGTGGCGAGGCTCTCGATTCGATTGTCTGTCAAGGAGCAATTATCAGCGGCGGAAGCGTGGCGCGCAGCGTGATTGGGCCAAATGTTCGGATCAACAGCTACGCCCAAGTCGAGGACAGCATCCTGTTCGATGGAGTCCACGTGGGCCGCCGGTGTCGACTCCGTCGCGTGATTATCGATAAAGGAGTCCATATCCCCGCGGAGACGGAAATCGGTTATGATCCGATCGCGGATGCCGCTCGCGGCTTCACCGTCACTGACAGCGGTCTCGTGGTGATCGCTCGTGGTGAGCAAATTGAACCGTCACGCGGGCGGTCAGAAAGGGTCAGCCCCCTTTCCGGATAAGTCTTTTATGCGATCGAGCGAACTATGTTGCAGGGAAACGCGATGATGATGGCGGCTGGATCCGCAGTCGCCTTGGTACTTATTGCGATCGGCATTGCGATCGGCATTCGTATCGCCCGCAATCGAAACAAAGCAAGTCAATCTTCGATGAGCCAAGAGGAGCGTGAACGCATCCTCCAAATGCTCCACGAACTTGGTGCGTGGACGAGTGAATATTCGGGAAACGTTTCACAGTACCAAACTCGCTTGGGTGAATTGAATGACGCCGTACGCGTTGACCCAAGTGTCAACAAGACTGCACCCAAAGTCGTCTCGTTGCTTCAGCAAATTATGGAGTCCAACGAGGCGCTTCAAACACGGCTTGATGCCGCCGAGCGGCAACTCGATAAGCAAACCAAGCAGATCGAGAGCTATCTGACCGAAGCTCGTACCGACGGACTCACCGGTCTGTACAATCGCCGCGCCTTCGACCAGCGACTCGAAGAACTGTTTGGCGGTTTTCGCAAAGGGGGACGATCCTTCGTCTTTGTCCTTGTTGACATCGATCATTTCAAAAACTTCAACGACACCCACGGTCACCAAGTCGGCGACCAAGTGCTCCAACAAGTCGCCAAGACGCTTCGGCTCGAATTGCAGGGCGCGATCATGGTCGCCAGGTTTGGTGGGGAAGAGTTCGCCGTGTTGATGAATGGGCCACTGAGAATCGCTGCGGAAAAGATGAACGAAGTCCGAAAATCATTGGCCGCCCAAGAGATCGAGATAGGAAAGAAACACTTGTCGGTCACAATAAGTATCGGGCTAAGCGAACCGCGCGACGACCTCGTTGTTAGCCCCGTGGTGCGTCGCGCCGACGAAGCGTTATACGCCGCAAAAAATATTGGACGCAACCGAGTGTATTACCACGATGGCAAAGGAACGTCACTCGTTGGTGCACCCGAAGTGGCAAGGGGCTAGTTGGGTTTCAACCTTTTGGCTGCCACGAACGATCCATACCGAATATCCCTACACGCAATAAATCGTTAACTCAAACGATAAATACCCTCCGAGATGATAGCCAATGAGTATTGAGAATCCCCCCTCGATCAGCGACGAACTCTACGAGAATGAATCCACCCTTTTCGGACACCCGACAGGGCTCTACGCGTTGTTCTTCGCCGAGATGTGGGAACGTTTTTCGTACTATGGCATGCGTGCGTTGCTTGTCCTGTACATGATCAAGGGCTTCTTGAAGTACGGCGACGAACAAGCCTATACCGTTTATGGAGCATACACGGCTCTGGTTTACATGACGCCATTCTTCGGTGGATTGTTGGCCGACCGCGTCCTTGGTCAACGGCGTGCGGTGATCCTTGGCGGATTGCTAATGGCGGGTGGACACCTGCTGATGATGATCGAAGGGCAATGGCCGTTCTTTTTCGCATTGTCCCTGCTGATCGTCGGCAATGGATTTTTCAAACCCAACATTTCGACCATTGTTGGGTCGCTTTACCCGCAATATAGCGGCAAACGCGACGGCGGTTTTACGATTTTCTATATGGGCATCAACCTCGGTGCCGCGATGAGTCCGCTGCTGTGTGGCTATGTGGGGGAAACCTATGGATGGCATTACGGCTTTGGACTTGCGACGATCGGCATGCTGATCGGCTTGGCGGTATTCGTGATGCCCACGGTGGTTTCCCAAATTTTGATTGGACTCGGTGCGTTGGCTGGCGGTTTGGGGATGCTCATCTTTCGTCCCGACAACCCGTGGACGACTGCGATCAATATCTTCGTCGCCGTTTCGCTGGTGGCCGCGGGAATCATCGCCTGCGTCGCTCTATCGCGTGGTGGCTTAGCGGCGGATAAGGGGACACGCCCCGACGGGGCCGACCATCGCCATGATTGGAAAGTCTACCTTGGAACGCTCATTGCAATCCCCGTTTTGACACTGTTGGTCAGCGGTTTCTCTCCGTTAACCGAAGATGGAAAGTCACTGCAATTGATCTCCAATGAGACGATCAACAGCTTTACCGGCGATGCCCAAGAAGGTGCTTCCGGCATATCGGAAGCGGCGCGAAGCATCGCAGTCGTTTTCATGAAAGAAGTCAGCAAACCCGCCGGCCTCGTATTGACTGTGATCGGTATTCTCGCGTTTGGCTACCTGATCCAACAAACCTTTAGACTTGATCATGTTCCGCGACAAAGGATGGTTGTTGCGTTAGTGTTGATTTTCTTTCAAATGCTCTTCTTTGCGTTCTTTGAACAAGCGGGAAGTAGCGTGAACCTATTCACGGATCGAAACGTCGATCGAGTAGTCGAAACCGATGTCGTCACACCCGAGATGGTGGGGCAAACGATTCAGATTCAACCCACCCAAGAACAAGTCGGTTATCAGTGGAATTCCGGCGAAGTCTTTTCCTTATCGGATCTCGATCGTTTGCGAGAGGAAAATGAGAAAAGTGGATTCGAAATTGATTGGCCCGTGACCGAGAATAATATTGGGATGGGAATCGCAACCCGCAACGGCGAGCTTCCCGCAAGTTTGTTTCAGTCCGTCAATCCAAGTTTGATCCTGATCTTGGGGCTCGTCTTTTCCGCGCTTTGGACCAAACTGCGAACCTTCAACGCGGACCCTCCGGCGCCTGTCAAATTCGCGCTTGGGTTGGCGCTGCTTGGACTCGGTTTCGGAGCGTTTTGGTACGGTGCGGTATCAGCCAATGGCCGCGGGATGGTGTTCGTTGGATGGCTGTTACTGGGCTACCTATTCCAAACGATGGGGGAATTATGTCTGAGCCCCGTCGGGTTATCAACGATGACAAAACTGAGCCCGCGTCACTTGGTCAGTACCGTCATGGGGGGATGGTTCTTAGCCACTGCGTTTAGCCAGTACCTCGCGGCGATTATTTCACAATTGACCGGTGTTAGCGAAGGCGGTGACGCTGGTTCGGTGATCCCGCCGCCAACGGAAACCGTCAGCGTCTACGGTGGGGTTTTCGGAACCATTGCGATCACAGCTATACTATCCGGTGCGGTTTGTTTGCTGCTGGCACCTTGGTTGACGCATTGGATGCATGAATCCGAATCGGCCGCGGACTAGAAAGAAGGTCTCTGTCGCGGCCCCGATCGCGAAGAAGCATTTCCTCATGAATGACAACGACGAATCTCGCTTGATCGGTATGCTCCGTCGCGTCATCCGCGACTGTGGCAAACTGTACAACCACTGCGGAAAGTGGATGGTTCGTCGCTATCCAAATCTAATTGAAGGAGACGCTAACAAGTTCGTCGAGTTGATGGACGATTTACATCGCGGATTGTTGGTAAAAGTCTATGTCACCATCGTTCGCGCGGATGATAAATGGACCGCTCCTGAAAAGCGGGTAGCGGCGGCGATGATCGAGCACCTCTGGAACCAACAACTGCACGGTGCCCAACTTCGCGAAGCCGCCGTCGGCCTTTTCCAGCAAGCAGACCAACTCAGCTGGGAATCGCTCGTCGCACCGTTCGTCCGCTATGCTCCGCTTGCCGACAGCAAAGTGCAAGTAGAAACGATCGTGATGCGGTTGGCCAATTTGGTCGCCAAGTGCGATGGCCAAACCATGCCCGAAGAAAGCGTGGCGCTGCACACATTGCAACGAGCCATCGACATGGCGCTCCATCCTGCGGACCCCAAGTCGGTCCTCCAACCCTTAGGAAACGTATCTTCCGAAGGGCCTTCAGCGGTCGCGTACCAACAACATCAGCAGCAAGCGGTTGACCCCGAGACGATCGCACCGGACCCAGAAAACCAGGCCGATCGCGAACGACGGTTACAGGCTGCCATGGCTGAACTCGATTCATTAATCGGATTGCAAACGGTCAAAGATCGCGTACGAAGCTATGCGAATTTCCTGAAACTGCAACAACAACGTCGTGGTGCGGGCTTATCGACCATGCCGATCAGTTTGCACATGACGTTTGTCGGCAATCCAGGCACTGGAAAAACAACCGTCGCTCGCATCGTTGGCCAAATTTTAGGGGCGCTCGGCACACTTCCAAGCGGCCACGTGATTGAAACCGATCGTAGCGGACTGGTCGCCGAGTACGCAGGACAAACCGCGCCGAAAACGAATAAGCTTTGCGATTCAGCAAAAGGGGGTGTGCTGTTTATCGACGAAGCCTACAGCCTTGTCGACGCTTCAGGCGACGATGCCTACGGACGCGAAGCAGTTCAAACGCTGCTGAAGCGGATGGAAGATGATCGTGAGTCGATGGCAGTGATTTTGGCCGGATACAGTGACGAGATGGACAAGATGATCCGCAGCAATCCGGGCTTGTCTTCGCGGATTAACACACGGATCAATTTCGAAGACTACGCGCCGATCGATTTGTGCCGAATTTTTGAAACCTTGTGCCGGCAAAACCAATACCAATTACCCAGTGACGCGCGACATCGATTACTGGTTGGGTTTAGCCACCTTTATGAAAACCGCGACCGCCATTTTGGAAACGGTCGCATGGTCCGAAATGCTTTTGAAGACACGGTGCGACGACTAGCCGATCGAATCGCCGAGATTGCTCAATTGAGCGAGTCGCTGTTGACCGTTTTGCTAGCTGATGATATCAGCGTTCCGCGTGTGCCGACGAAGAAGCTCGATGATTTGATTGCGCAGCCCCATACGCTGCGAATCGAATGTGAAGGCTGCAATCGAAAGGTCCGCATTCAACCCGATTCGCTCGGCATCAAAGTCCGCTGCAAAAAATGCGACCACGTCCAACTAGCGGACTGGGCCGAGCCGGAATGGGCGTAGTCGTGGATCAAACACAGCTTGGTTACGAAACGGACGCTAACACGTTCGCCTTGTTTCAAGCATTGTGAATGGTGCCAGTCTCCCGGTAGCCCAGCCGGTCATGGTGGCTTCGAGTTCTCGCACCAGCCCCGATATATCGGTAAAGGGACTGTTGTGAAAACCATGACGGATTTGCGTTCTCAATTCACGTAAGCCCGATAAATTCTGAAGCAACTCGGCGGCGATTTCGACGTACTCGTGCTCATCTCCGGCGACCAATTCTTGCATCCCCATTCGTATCATCATCGCCGAGGTCGCACGGTGGGCATCGAAGTTGTCGCAACACGATACGATCGGCGTACCGACCGATAAACATTCCAGTGATGTCATCGTTTCCCTGATAGGGAAACGCATCAAGAGCCAAGTCGACCGACATCATCGTCCGTAAATGTTCTTCGAGTGATTCGCCTCGAGTGCGAAATTCCAATCGATGCGGCAACACACCGTGCGATGCAAATTCGCATCGGTAGCGATCCTGCAACGATCTTACCGCGAAGTGGTCCCCGTACTTCAGGATCATCCGTACTTCAGGATCATCCGTGCTTCGGGAACTCGTCGCATGATTTCCGCATAGGCTCGCAGAGCGGAAGGAGATATCTTGGCGACGTTGTTGAAAACACCCAACAACGGACCGCCGCGCGATTCGACCGAGACATTCTTGACTTCGTCATAAGGTCGCCAAGCTAATTGAGCATGGTCGAGCCAAACAAGCTGCTCGCCATACAGGGATTGGGTCATTCCCGGTGGATCGGCAAAGCGATCGGTAAAGTGATAATCGATCGTCGGTAATGCGGTTGAGTTGGGATAGCCCAAGAAAGAAACCTGGATCGGTGCCACGCGCCGCGACAACACTCGCAAGCGATTGCCGCCACCAGTGTAGCCGCCTAGCTCCACCATGATGTCAAGCTCGTGACTGCGGATCGTCTCGACTACCGCATCGTCATTCATCGCATGAATCGAAACGAAGCGATCAACGGTTTGTCGGGTCAACGGTTTGTCGGGTCAATTGTGTGGTCGCGTCTTCATGATCGCCATCGTGGTAGACGGAAAGGTGAAAGCAGTCGCGATCATGGGCCTCGAGGATCGGTAGCATCAACTTGCCAACCGGATGCATATAAAAATCGGCTGCCAAATAACCAACACGAATTTTTTCTTTGTCAGTTCGCTTGCGTCGGTTGATCGTGTCAGCCCGCTCGGCAAACCTTAGAGCCAGGCGAAAATGTTCCTTTGATATTTCAGCGGCGGTGTAGCGATCGGAATAGTTCATATAGAGCAGAAAGTTGGCTGCCGCCGCACTATCACCTCGGTCCAGTTCCAGTAGCCGGGTGCAGGCAGGCTAATCGGGCGTTCAAGTTGGATTCGAGATTGGTGGCGCAGATTTGGGGGTTGGTCGCGATAATCGCGAGGAGTTGAATAAAGCCCGTGGTCTAGGAGGGACTCAAGTCATGTCAGAAGCGGTTGAGAAACGTCGTGCTAGGTTTTCACCTGAAGCTCTTCGGTTGATGCAGGAGTTGGGGCGTGTCATTAGCGCCGAGACCTACGGCGAGGGCGGACCTCCGATCGAACGACTTGGAACGAGATCGAGGAGCTAGGCCACGAAATCGGCAAGCTCACCGCCACCGAATTTGACCAGACAGTCCAGCGCCAACAAGCGGAAACATTCGATGCCGCCAGGGCCTGCCTGAAATACGGCAAGCAGTGCAGCGCGAGCGTGAAACACCGCGACCTGACCGCCCGCGACGGGACGACCGATCTTTCCGAACCCGAGTTTTGGTGCGCCTCCTGCGAGCGTTCTTTTTTCCCTCAGCGGATTAACTTGCGGTTCGACGGCAGCAGCTTCTCGCCTGCAGTCTCCGAGCGGATCGTGGCCATGGGAGGCACCTGCGGATCGTTTCCAATCGCCGCACGAATGATCGAGTTGCTCACCGATTTGAAGGTGGCTTGGCGAACGGTCAACGACAAGACCATTTCGATCGGTAGCGAGTTGGCGGCGACGCGCGAGGCGGCCACTGATGCACATCTGGCGCGCCCGCTGACGGCCCAGGCAAAGATCGTTGAGTCGGTCGTTTCGCTCGCCGTGGCGCAGGTTGACGGAGGCCGAACAAATCGCACGCGGGATGGCGGCAGCAGACAGCGATAAAAATGACCCGCGCCGCAAGCTCGCCAAGACGATCGGCTATTTGCAAAAGAATGTTTCACGGATGGACTATCCTCGCTATCGGACGAGTGGATTACCGACGACCAGTTGCCTGATCGAGTCCTCGGTCAAGGAGATCAACCACCGGGTCAAAGGGAGCGAGACGTAATGGAATGATGGTGCGTCGGGCGAAGCGATCTTGCACCTCAAAGCCGCCCTCATCAGCGACGGCGACCCGTTATCGAGGCACTTCGCGGCTCGTCCCGGAAGTATGAACACTCGGCGATCTACGAAAGACAGGCTATACGAACTGGTCGGATCAGCCGATTCGTCTGCTCGCACCAACGCACCACTCGTTCAAAAATTCGGCCAGGAAAGTTACAGGAACTGCCGCGAATTGACAAGTCGCATTGCGTCAAGATTTTGATGCCAACACGATGATGTTGAAAACGAACCGGCGTCTCGGTTGCCTTCAATATTGCAAATGCATTTTTTTCTGCCTGTTTTGGACCTGCTTTTCGCGTGATAAAAGTGTGCGATTTCTAAGTGCAACGCGAGAATGACATAAAATTGACTACACAACGCACACATCCCATATATTTTTTGATTTTGCCTCTATTATGGGGCAAGTAATTGTTGACACGGTAGCCTCACGATATAGATTGACGGGCTCAGGGCGAGAGTTCGCCCAAATTACGCAGCCGTTAAAGCTTCTCGATTTTCTTCTGTTGCCTCACAGGCTGTGAGACGTATTTTGGAGGGTATCCCTAGATGAAAGCAACATTGCTTAAGAGCGTGCTTAGCATTTGTGCGACATTAGTGTTCGCAGTAAGTGTTCAAGCCCAGTGTGGTTCGTGCGGAGGTTGCGTAAGCAACTCCGGTTGTGTCTCTAGCGACGGTGGCGTCGTGATGGGCAGTGGTTCGGGCGCTATCGTTGATGGCGCTTCGATGGGTGCAGGGGCTTGTGGCCCGGCTGTGTCTTATCAAACGCAGACCGTCATGCGGTCGCAAATGGTCACCGAGACTCAGATGGTCCCAACGACCACCTACCAACGTCAAACGCAGACCCGTATGCGTACGGTCAGCAAGCAAGTCGCACGAGTTGAATCTCGTTCGCAAGAGTACACGGTTAATGTTCCGCAAACTCAAACGCGTACCGAGTCGTACACGGTTCAAGTTGCGGTTCCTTACACCGAAGAGCAACCCTACACGGTTCAAGTTCCCGTTACAACGCAAGTTGAACAGAGCTACCAAGTATCGGTTCCTTACACTGAGCAAGTGTCGCAGAGCTACACCGTTACGGTTCCTTATACCGAAAACGTTGAGCAGTCTTACACGGTTCAGGTTCCCGTAACCGAAACCAAGACTCAGAACTACATGGTCAATGTTCCTTACACTGAGCAAGTAGAGCAGAGCTACACGGTCAGCGTTCCTGTCCAAAAGACTCGTGAAGAATCGTACACAGTATCGGTTCCTTACACCGAAGAAGTTGCACAGAACTACACCGTAAGTGTTCCTGTTACTTCGACTCGCACTGAGAGCTACCAAGTATCGGTTCCTTACACCGAAACGGTTACTCAGAACTACAACGTCAATGTTCCTTACACGGAAACAATGACCCAGAACTACACCGTCAACGTTCCTTACACCGAAGCGGTTGAGCAACCTTACACGGTATCAGTTCCTGTTACTGAGCAAGTTGCTCAAAACTACACTGTCAACGTTCCTTACACCGAACAAGTCGCTCAAAGCTACCAAGTTCGCGTTCCTGTGCAGCAGACCCATACTGCATACCGAACCGTTTCCACTTGCGTGCCTGTTACAACGATGAAGTCGGTTACCAAGGACATGGGCAGCTACCAATGTCAAGCGGTTGCCGTTAGCGGACGAAGCTCGGCTGGTCGCAGTCGTGGCGGCATCCTCGGCGGATGTGGCCTTCTTGGCAAGCGTGGTGGCGGCTGTGGCGGTTGCGGTTCATGCAAGAGCTGCTCGTCCTGCTGCGGTTGTGGCGATGCTTGCGGTGGATGTAGCACTGGATGTGGTGCGGGTGCTGGATACGGTGCTGGAGCTTCGGCTGCCTGCGGTCCAACCATCGCTTACCGTCGCGTCTATGTTCCAAACCCTGTAACGGTTCAAGTTCCTGCGACGTCATACCAACGTCAAACGAGCCGGGTTCCTTATACCTACACGACGACCAGCTACACCTGCCAAACGCAAACTCGCATGGTACCTGTTACCAAGATGCGAAGCGAAACTCGCACTCGTATGGTCAACGTGACCAAGTACACGACCGAGCAACGCATGCGTACGGTTCAGGTTCAAAAGTGCCGTCAAGAAACTCGTACTCGTGAGTACCAAGTTACGAAGTGCCGCACCGAAACTCGCTCCCGCGAAGTTCCTGTCACTCGCACTCGTTTGGAAACTCGCACCCGCGAAGTTCCTGTGACCACGATGACCACGGAAACCCGTACTCGTATGGTTCCTGTGACCAAGACTCGTATGGAAACCCGTACTCGTTCGGTTCCTTACACCGAAATGAGCACTGAAACTCGTACCCGTATGGTTACGGTTCAAAAGTGCCGTCAAGAAGAACGTACTCGTGAATACCAAGTCACCAGCTACAACACGGAAACAAAGACCCGTAGCGTTCCTGTGACTCGCACGCGTACTGAAAATCGTACTCGTATGGTTCCTGTCACCAAGACTCGTATGGAAACCCGCACCCGCATGGTTCCCCAAACGACAATGACGACCGAAACCCGCACGCGTACGGTCAACAAGACTCGTATGGAATCGCAAGAGCGAAGCCGCGAAGTCAGCTACACCGTTAATGTTCCGGAAACTCGTACTCGTAATTACAACGTTACGGTTTACGACACGGTTCAAGAAGAAGTGCCTGAAACTTACAGCGTTTGCGTTCCTGTTCAGTCGATGAAGGCTGTCCAAGTTCGAAAATGCGTTCAAGTTCCATCCACGATCCAAGTCCCTGTCTACAGCTCGCCAGCATCAGTAATCTCTTCTGGTGGTAGCGTGATGGGTGGCGAAGTCATCAGTGGTGGCTACAGCGAAGGTGCTGTTATCCAGTCGGCTCCAATCATGGAGTCGGCTCCGATGGCAACCGGTGCTGGTTGCACAAGCTGCGGAAACTAGTTTCAGATCACGAACGCCTCGGCGTTCCTAAGTAACCCTTCAAGCGTCGCGTAGGCGTGAGAAATAGGAGCGGCCCCGGAAAGCCTTGTGCTTTCCGGGGCTTTTTTCGTTTAGGTTTGCCTTCCTAGGCATAGACGCAATTCACAACACGAAACCGCCGCCCGTTGCGTTTTGGGACACTGCCGGTTATTGACATTGCCCCTTAGAATCGCGAACCTTTCCCACTTCACAGTCTGTTTACGAACTATTGCATAGGTTGACCATGTCCAACGCGACCGCCGATCTCATCTACACTCGCACCGACGAAGCACCCGCGCTTGCGACCTATTCATGGCTGCCAATCGTTCAGGCGTACGCCAGCGCCGCCGGAGTCCGCATCGGAACCAAAGACATCTCGCTTGCCGCGCGAATTTTGGCTGCCTTCCCAAAAGCTGCTCCGAATCAAGAAATCAGCGATGCATTGGCGGAACTCGGCGAGATGGTCAAAGAGGCATCTGCAAACATCATCAAACTACCCAACATTAGCGCGTCGATCCCACAACTAACCGAAGCGATCTCGGAGCTACAATCGCACGGTTACTCCGTTCCCGATTTTCCCGCCGCCCCGACAACCGATGCCGAAAAGTCCACGCGGGCGAAGTATGCAACCGTGCTAGGAAGCGCGGTCAATCCAGTGCTTCGCGAAGGAAACTCCGACCGCCGAGTAGCCGCACCGGTAAAAAAATACGCGCAGGCTAACCCACATTCGATGGGGAAATGGTCGTCTGACTCTCCTTCCCATGTCGCCCACATGACCGACAGCGATTTCTACGGAACGGAGAAATCCGCTGTCATCGCAAATGCCGGCGAATTGCAGATCACTCTTGTTGACAACAACGGCAGCGAAACCATTTTGCGGGGATCCTTGAAAGTCGACGCAGGCGAAGTCGTGGACGCCTCGGTGATGAACGTCCGAAAGCTACGTGAGTTTTATTCCAAAGCCATCGACGATGCTCGCGATAGTGGCGTCCTGCTATCGTTGCATCTCAAGGCAACGATGATGAAGGTTTCCGATCCAATTCTATTCGGACATGCCGTCGAGGTTTACTATGCCGATGTCTTTGCAAAGCATGCCGACACGCTGGCCGAACTTGGCGTCGACTCCAAAAACGGCATGGGTGGCCTCGAAGCCAAATTGGTAAACTTGCCGACGAACATGCAAGCAGAAATCAAAGCCGACATCGCGGCGGTTTACGAGAAAGGCCCGTCGCTTGCCATGGTCGATTCGGATCGCGGCATCACCAACCTTCACGTCCCGAGCGATGTGATTATCGATGCATCCATGCCCGCAGCGATCCGGTCATCCGGCATGATGTGGGGGACGGACGGCAAATTGCATCCAACCAAGGCAATCATTCCCGACCGTTGTTACGCAGGCGTCTATCAACAAACGATCGATTTCTGCAAAAGGAACGGTGCCTTTGATGTCACCAAGATGGGAACCGTTAGCAACGTTGGTTTAATGGCCAAAAAAGCCGAGGAGTACGGTTCACATGACAAGACGTTCGAAATCCCGGCATCAGGAGTCGTTCGCGTTGCGGATGTAAACGGCAAAACCATTTTCGAACACAGCGTCGAAAAGGGCGACATTTGGCGAATGTGCCAAACCAAAGACGTTGCGATACGAGATTGGGTGAAACTTGCAGTTGATCGTTCGCGAATCTCCGGTACGCCCGCGATCTTCTGGCTCGATAAAAATCGCGCCCACGACTCCAACCTGATTGCTAAAGTTGAAACCTACCTGAAAGATCACGACACTTCTGGGTTGGACATTCGAATTCTTGATCCCATCACGGCGACCGAGACGACTTGCCAGCGGGCCTCGGAAGGCCTCGATACCATTTCCGTCACCGGCAACGTGTTGCGAGACTACTTGACGGATTTATTTCCAATTCTGGAACTAGGCACCAGTGCAAAGATGCTCTCGATCGTGCCCTTACTCGCAGGCGGCGGGCTATACGAAACCGGCGCTGGCGGCTCGGCACCGAAGCATGTCCAACAATTCGTTAGCGAGGGCCACTTGCGATGGGACTCGCTTGGTGAGTTCTTGGCACTGGCGGTATCACTCGAGGATTTGGGCCGCAAGAAAGGCAATCCCAAAGTACAAGTCTTGGCCAACGCATTGGACGCCGCGACCGCACATTTTTTGGAAAACAACAAATCACCGTCGCGGAAAGTGGGTGAACTGGATACGCGAGGCAGTCATTTTTACTTGGCGATGTATTGGGCCCGAAACTTGGCAGATCAAACCGCCGACAGAGAGCTTGCCGCTACATTCAAACCCATTGCCGAAGCGATGGAGCAAAACGAGTCGTCGATCGTCGATGAACTAGCGTCAGCCCAAGGTAGCCCTGTTGATCTCGGCGGATACTATTTCCCGGACAAACAGAAAGCTTCCGAGGCAATGCGTCCGAGCGAAACGCTCAACAGCATTTTGGCAAAGCTGTCATAAAGCTGGAGTGGTGAAGGCAGTGTTCATGATCACCGTTTGACCCTCAGGGCAGATCAGAAAATCACGGATAGACAGCTCGAATTTCCGTCATGATCCGATCATGGGATTTCGCGATGGGGTCGTTCCATTTCGAAGAACCGGGCAGGCGAGAAAAAAATAATTTCCAACGGGATCTTGCCGATTGGTCTATGGGAAAATGAACATCATCCATGTGCCTTTAGGGCGTTGCGGGACCATTACCGAAATAATTGCCGGATGACTCTTTCATCCGTCCTTCCCTCTTGTAAACTTCGAAAGTCTCAGATCGGCGGACTGGGCAACATTGTGAGCGATTCTCTTCTTTTCTCGTTCGTTGTTCCCGATGCAAAACGAAATACCATCGCAAAGCCAATTCCAGTCGATCCCCCGGCAGTCGATCGTCGCACCCAAGTTGGAGTCCTACCAGACCGACGGATTCTTCGACGAACTTGTTGACGAACACACGATGGCCCGCCCCGATGCCGAGATGCTGGTGCAATTAATCAACCGCATTCCGGCAGGGGAATTGCTTCGGCGTCAACGTTCGATCGAACGGTCACTTTACCAAATGGGAATCACATTTACGGTCTACAGTGACAACTCCGGCACGGAAAAGATCATGCCGTTTGATGTGATCCCTCGGATTGTTTCGGCGATGCTTTGGCATCACATCGAAGCGGGATTGCGACAACGTATCCGAGCGCTGAATCGCTTTTTGTCCGATATCTATGGTGACCAAGCGATCGTCAATGACGGGATCATTCCTAAAGAGTTGATTGATTCCTGTCCCGCTTTTTTGCCACAGTGTGTCGGCTTGAAACCGCCACGGGATGTTTGGTGTCACATCACTGGCACGGATTTAGTCCGCGACAACACAGGGGCGGTCTATGTGCTCGAGGACAACCTGCGATGTCCCTCGGGCGTTTCATACGTACTGCAAAACCGCCACGTCATGAAACGAAATTTTCCGCAAGTATTTGGCGCTTCTCGAGTTCGTCCAGTAAACGATTATCCATCGAGGCTGTACGGTATGCTTCGTTCGATGGTGCCGTGGGAAATTGACAATCCTACGGTCGCTGTTTTGACACCGGGCGTGTTCAACAGCGCCTACTACGAGCACTCGTTTCTTGCTCAGCAGATGGGTGTCGAGTTGGTCGAAGGACGAGACTTAGTCGTCCAAGATGACTTCGTGTACATGCGAACGACCGATGGGTTACAGCAAGTTGATGTGATCTATCGGCGTGTAGATGACACGTTTTTGGACCCTGAAGTCTTTCGCAAAGATTCAGCACTCGGCGTCGCCGGTTTGATGCGAGCCTATCGTGCTGGCAATGTGGCGCTCGCAAACGCACCGGGTACCGGGGTAGCCGATGACAAAGTGATCTATGCATTTGTTCCGCAGATGATCGATTACTATCTCGGTGAACAACCCATTCTTGCCAACGTGCCGACTTATGTTTGTCAACAGGAAGAAGACCGCAATTACGTGCTTGATCATTTGGACGAATTGGTCGTCAAAGCCGCTGGCGAGTCGGGCGGCTACGGCATACTAATTGGGCCCCATGCAACGGACGATGAGAGGGCCGAGTTTGCCGCAAAGATTCGCGAAAACCCACGGAACTACATTGCACAACCAACATTGCAACTTTCTCGCGTTCCGACGTTGGCTAACGATACGATCGAAGGAAGGCATGTCGATCTACGTCCTTATATTTTGTATAGCGGTCCGGACGACGTATGGGTGATGCCAGGCGGATTGACTCGTGTCGCACTTAAGAAAGGTTCGCTAGTGGTTAACTCATCGCAAGGCGGCGGCAGCAAAGACACTTGGGTCGTTGCCGAAGCAGGTCAGCCCGTCGCAAGCTCCAACTCCTAACGAACGCCACAAAGGCTTTCAGAGCGAAGCAAATAGGAACTTTCCGCGAGTTCCACTCATGACCCGAATCCCCATTTTCACGCTTTCACCGACTATGCTTTCTCGCGTCGCCGAATCAATTTATTGGATGAGCCGCCAAGTAGAGCGAGCCGAGAATCACGCTCGATTCTTGGAAGTTACGCTAAACTTGATCCTCGACCAACCCGAAGATGTAGTTGACCCTTGGGAACCCCTTGTCCAGGTTACTGGCGATACCGCTTGGTTTTTAGAAAAGTACGGTCCCCCGAATGCTCAAAACGTAGTCAAATTCTTGGCGTTCGATCTGGAATACCACAGTTCGATGCTAACGTGTTTACGAGCAGCAAGAGAAAACGCAAAGTCCGTTCGCGAATCGCTGTCGTCTGAGTCATACGAACAATTGAATGAGTTCTATCACTTTGTTCAACATGCAACGAGTGAGCAATTGACCGATCCTACGGCAGCGTTTTTCGACAGTGTTCGACGGCACGCTTTGATGTGGTCGGGAACGCTCGACAACACCATGGCGCATAACAAGGCGTGGCACTTTGCCAATGTTGGACGGTTGCTTGAGCGAGCAGACAAAACGTCCCGCATCCTTGATGTCAAGTATTTCAATTTGCTGCCGCGTATCGAAGATGTTGGTACGGCAGTGGATGACTTGCAATGGTCAACGCTGCTGCTGGCGATTAGCGGATTTGAGGCCTACCGTCGTGATCACCATTTGGTGGACCTCGAAAAGGTTGTCGAATTCTTTTTGTTTCATCGCACGTTTCCTCGTTCGATTCTGTCCTGTGTTGCCGGAGCGGATTGGTCTTTGTACGAGATCAGCGAATCGTCTCATGAAACGGTTCCACGAGAGGCCCGACAAAAAATCGCTGCGTTGAAGCACCGCCTCTCTCGCACCAACGTCAAAGAGGTACTTGCGGGTGGCATGCACCAATTCATTGATTTGCTTCAAGGCGAGCTAAATGAGATTGGCAATCTTCTAAATCACGACTACTTCAACCAACCAAGTTCTACATGACCATTCGCGTTTCGCTTCATCACAAAACATCGTATCGCTACCCGCGACCGATCACCTTAGGCCCTCAGTTGGTGCGATTGCGGCCGGCTTACCACGGGCGGACAAAAATCGATGCGTACAACTTGAAGGTGGAACCCGAGGACCACTTTGTCAATTGGCAACAAGACCCGTTCGGTAACCCGATTGCAAGGTTTGTGTTCAACAAAATGGCGACGGAATTCACGGTGACCGTCGATTTGACGGCCGACATGACCGTGATCGATCCATTTGATTTCTTCGTGGAATCGTACGCCGAAAAATGGCCGTTCCGTTACCAAGACGATGTCAAGCTGCAATTGGCCCCATATCTCATTTGCAGCAAACCAACAGGAAAATTTGCTGAGTGGGTCGATTCACTTCCTACCAAATCCGATAGTATCAATGACTTTTTGGTCAACGTGAATCAGTTGGCTCAAAAACGAATCAAGTACTTGCTGAGGATGGAACCTGGTGTCCAAACCCCCGAGGAAACCTTGACACTCGGCAGCGGATCATGCCGTGATTCGGCTTGGCTACTTGTCCAAACCTTTCGCCAAATTGGGATCGCAGCACGCTTTGTTTCTGGATACTTGATCCAATTGACTGCCGATGAAAAGCCGATCGAAGGCCCCGAAGGACCGGCCGAGGATTTTTGTGACTTACATGCTTGGACCGAAGTCTTTTTGCCCGGTGCTGGCTGGGTAGGGCTCGACCCAACAAGCGGGCTTTTTGCAGGCGAAGGCCACATTCCACTCGCGTGCACACCGTCGTTCGATGGTGCTGCGCCGATCAGCGGAGGACATGAACCGTGCGATGTCGAGTTCGACCACGAGATGAAGGTCGTGCGCATTCACGAAGACCCGCGAGTCACCAAGCCATACTCCGATGGCCAATGGGACGATATC
This sequence comes from Novipirellula herctigrandis, assembly GCA_007859835.1. Classification (GTDB taxonomy): domain Bacteria; phylum Planctomycetota; class Planctomycetia; order Pirellulales; family Pirellulaceae; genus Novipirellula_A; species Novipirellula_A herctigrandis. Next base: position 4,677,071 of record SJPJ01000001.1, read on the forward strand.
ATGCGAGCGGGTGAGAAGATTGACGAGCGATTGATTGCCGGGGATGTCCGCTTGACCACGGGTGGCGAACCCACGTTTGTTTCGATCGACAACATGGACGATCCACAGTGGAATACCGATGCGGTCGGCGAAGAAAAGCGTGTCCTTAGCAACGTACTATTGCTGCGACTTCGCGACAAATTTGCGCCGGGTGGCTTGCTGCATTACGGCTTAGGCAAATGGTATCCCGGTGAATCATTACCCCGTTGGGCATTGACATGTCTATGGCGCCGTGACGGCGAACCGATCTGGAATGATCCGAAGTTCATGGCTGACGAAGGTACCGACTATGGGTACACCCACGAAGATGCAGATCGGTTTGTCCGCCATTTGGCAAGTGAATTGAACATCAATGCCAAGATGACGTTCCCAGTCTTCGAAGACGTTTTCCATTACTTATGGCGCGAGAACCGCTTGCCGGTCGACGTCGATCCAACTGACCCAAAGTTGGACGACCCAAACGAGCGGTCAATGATGATGCGGACCTTTACAAACGGACTAAGCAAACCGATTGGGTTTGTCTTACCGATTCGCCGAGCATGGTGGCAGACACGTCCGGGTTGGATGAGCGGACGTTGGCCCGTAAGGAGCGAAAAGATCTATTTGATCCCAGGCGATTCACCGATCGGACTTCGCTTGCCAATCTCGACGCTGCCTAATAGCACCAACGTAACGAGTCCGTTTTACACTTCGCCGGCAGACCCATTTGCACCGCGTCCTCCACTACCGCCACTGCCCAAAGGAAATGAAGCGGCTGTTCAATCAGGCCAATGGGACAGCCAAAGTTCACTTGAATTGCCTGTCAATGAACAAGTACTCGACGAAGAAATCCCCGATGAGTCGCCGACCAGTGAAGACATCGTCAACACGGCTCTATGCGTCGAGTGCCGCTATGGTCGCTTGCACATTTTCATGCCACCGACACAGCGGCTTGAGGATTACTTAGACCTCGTCAATGCTGTGGAATTGACTTGCAAGACGCTGAATATTTCCGTGATTCTAGAAGGTTATCTGCCACCGCCCGATGACCGCATTGAAAATTTCAAAGTTACCCCTGACCCTGGTGTGATTGAAGTCAACACGCATCCAACCTCATCATGGGAAGAACTCGCGGACCAGATCGAATCGCTTTACGCGGAGGCTAAGCTGAGTCGACTCGGTGCAGAAAAGTTCGACATTGATGGGCGGCATACGGGAACCGGCGGTGGCAGTCACATCGTGCTCGGGGGAGCAAAGCCTGCTGACAGCCCGTTCATTCGGCGACCGGATCTATTGGCTAGCATGATCCGATTCTGGAACAACCATCCCGCGCTTTCGTATTTATTTAGTGGTCGATTTATTGGCCCGACCAGCCAAGCGCCCAGAATGGATGAAGCTCGTGTGGATGCCATCTACGAGATGGAAATCGCACTCGCCCAACTCGATACGCTGGAAAATCATCGCCCACCGTGGTTAGTCGATCGTTTGTTTCGTGACTTGTTGGTTGATTTGACTGGTAACACTCACCGGACTGAAATTTGTATCGACAAACTGTATTCGCCTGATTCTTCGACAGGACGATTAGGGCTAGTGGAACTTCGTGGTTTCGAAATGCCACCAAATCCGCGGATGAATTTGGCGCAGCAATTGTTGATCCGAGCGGCGATTGCGACCTTCTGGGAGTCGCCTTGCAAGGACCCACTGATTCGCTGGCAAACGAGCCTCTACGATCGATTCATGTTGCCACATTTCGTTTGGCAAGATTTATGCGACTTGATCGATCAACTGAATCGAAGCGGAGCTGGTTTGGATTCACAGTGGTACGCACCGCAATTTGAATTCCGGTTTCCAAAAATTGGAGAGATCAACTACCAGGACATTAGATTGCAACTGCGAAGCGGCATTGAACCTTGGTATGTAATGGGTGAAGAACCTGGGGCGGATGGAACAGCGAGGTACGTTGATTCGTCACTCGAACGGATGGAGGTACTAATCGATGGGATGGACGCGACACGGTACGCGGTCACATGCAACGGCATTCGAGTGCCGCTGCATTCAACAGGTGTACAAGGCCAATACGTTGCAGGAATCAAGTATCGAGCGTGGCAACCACCACGATGCCTGCATCCTACAATCGGAATCCATACGCCGCTCGAATTCGATTTGGTCGACATGCGGAATCGCCGTTCGATTGGCGGATGCCGGTATCATGCAGTTCACCCGGCGGGACGAAGCCACGAGATCTTTCCTATCAACGCTGCGGAAGCGGAATCTCGACGTACGGTTCAATTTGAAGCAATGACAATGACTGGTGGAACGATCGATGTTCCGTCAATGCCTAAGTTAATCGGACGATGTGAGTATCCGATAACGTTGGATTTGAGACGTTTTCAATAGCTCTTACGAGATTATTTAAAACACAACCATTATGAAAATAGTACTATTATCTCGCCTTTGAAACTAAGTTAGAATCCGCGTATTGCACAAATAAGTTTCTTTTTCATAGGCACCTGGTCTTGTCCTCACCGGTCACCGCATCGTGTTCTCTGAGTCATTATGTGCCAGCGTCGACTCGCTATGATGAATGCAAGTCGGCGGATGGACAAATCCGTCCGCATTGGCAACCGATTGCGAATTATTTTCAATCTCTCGGTCCCGATGGCTTTCGCGAGCGATCGGCGACGATCGATCAATTGATTTACGAAAACGGAACGACTTTCAACGTCGACAGCGACGAAGGACGTTTGGTGCGACCATGGCGTTTGTCGTCCATTCCTTTGGTCATCGATTCAACTTCTTGGTCAAAACTCGAATCCGGTTTGACTCAGCGAACCGTGCTGCTTGAAACCGTCCTCGATGATTTGCTCGGCCCACAACGTTTGATAAAAGAGAAGGTGATTCCGCCGGAAGTCCTTTGGGCAAACCCGTTTTTTCAGCGTGCCTATCACAAATTGCCAAGCGTAGGCGGCAAGCGACTTCATATTACAGCAACAGATCTGGCGAGAGCGACCGACGGAACATGGTGGGTTACGAGTGACCGAACTCGGGCACCGAGCGGGCTTGGCTATTTGCTTGAAAATCGAATCGTGACGTCTCGCGTATTTCCACAGTTGGTTCGTCAATGCAACACGCGTCGATTAGCATCGTTTTTTGATTCACTCCGTCGCCATCTTCGTTCGCTTGCCTCTCGGATGCGAGACAACCCGCGTGTCTCGCTATTGACGCCGGGGCGTGACAGTTATCGAGATTTTGAAGATGCATACCTTGCTCGCTATCTCGGCTTGACACTTGTTGAAGGCACCGACTTGGCGGTTCGCGGTGGTCAATTGAACCTTAAAACGCTAGGCGGCTTGTTGCCGATCGAGGTTTTATGGCGTCATGTCTCAGATCGAAAATGCGATCCACTTGAACTGGAACCTAATTCGAACAAGGGCGTGACGGGCCTATTGCGAACGATTCGCGAAGAAAACGTGGCGGTGGTCAATTCGATCGGCAGCGTAATGGCTCAGACGCCCGCACTGTTACCGTTCTTGCCGGCTGCAAGCCAATTCCTTTTTCAAGAACCGCTGCAACTGCCGAGCATTGCCACCTATTGGTGCGGGGGAAAAAAGGAATGTGATTTTGTGCTGCAAAATCTTAACAGCCTGATCATTCGACCAGCATTTGCAGTGACTGGCGCGGCCCCCGTTGCTCCGTCGGGACTATCCGAATCAGCCAAACAAGAACTGATTGGGGCAATCAAAGCGAAGCCACATGAGTACGTCGCACAGCAAAAACTCAATCACAGCACGACGCCGGTTTGGTCCGAAGGAAAACTCGAACCCTGGCATGTTGCACTCCGTAGCTTCCAATTGCAAACCAAAAAAGGGGTAGAAGTACTCCCCGGTGCACTTGCGCGGTTAAGTCCGGCCGAACAGCATTTGGAAGAGTCAACGGTGAGTGGCTTGTTGACAATGGATTGTTGGATCTCCAGTAGTCAGCCCGTCGACACGGAAACCACGCTGTTGCCATCTTTCGACGCAGAAATCTCGCTAAAACGCAGCGGTAATGAGTTACCGAGCCGTGTCGCAGAGAATTTGTTTTGGCTTGGCCGCTATGCTGAGCGTGCTGAAGCGATCACGCGACTTCTAAGAACCACCCTCGTTCGCATTTCTGGCGAAAACCAACTGAATGAGTTGCCTGAGATTCCACGACTTTTGGCGGCGCTTGCAGCAATTGGACAGATTGAGCCTGACTATGCGGTCGCCGGTTTGGATGGGAGTTTGCCGAGTGTCGAGAACATGCTTCCAGATTCGGTCAACGACCCCAATCAACCACGAGGTTTACAAGCAACGATCCGCTCGATTGTGATGAACGCCCGAGCCGTTCGTGACCGTATTTCGATCGATGCTTATCGGATCATTCAACGCATCGGATCGGATACGATGGATGTGCCAGCGCATACCGATGACAACATGGGCCGACTGATTGAAAAATTGAACCAACTGATCACAGACTTGTTAGCGTTTGCTGGGATTGCAAACGAGAGCACGACGCGAACGCATGGTTGGCGATTTTTGCAACTCGGACGACGAATCGAGCGGGCGGATCAAACGTCGGAATTACTCGATGCCACGTTGGTTCAACCGATCGAAAACGAAGCAACATTGAGCGAAGCGGTGCTTGACGCTGTCGATAGTCTAATGACATACCGCTCGCGATATTTGAATTTGGTACGCCCTGCACCCGCGATGGATCTGTTGGTGACCGATGAAACCAATCCGCGGTCGTTGCGATTCCAATTGCAGGAGATCGTTGAGTTGATCATGCAATTGCCTACCGATGCTAAATTGATTGGTTTGGGAGCGGACGAAAAACTGGCGAGTGAGCTATTGCATTGCTTGCGGATGGCCGATCCCTCTGTACTGAGTGAGATTGATCGCTCAGGGAAACGATCAAATTTGCAACGGTTGCTTCGACAATTGATCGAAGGGTTACCAAGTCTGTCCGATGCAATCGCAGCCCGTTATTTGATCCACACTGGTACGGCGCAAGCGTTGACCGGCGTTATCCCCATCGACGTGAACTAGGTTTCTTACAATCGTGTCCAACGAATCGGTTCGTTATCGTATCGAGCATCGCACAGAATATCGCTACAGCGAGCCGGTGGCGATTTGCCAAAACCAGTTGCGAATGAAGCCATCTTCGCGGCATGGTTTGATTTGTCATCACTCGCAGATCTCCGTTAGCCCCGCGCCAGATACGGTCACCGAGCACGAAGACTATTTCGGCAACCGTGTCTATTCATTCGCCATCGAAAAGCTGCATAAAAAATTGGTGGCAATTGCGAAAAGCGAAGTTACGGTTGCGCCCCCTCGGTTTCATTCGCAGTCCCCGTCGCCAACTTGGGAAACGATCCGAAATGAAACGCGCGATCCCGTAGATGCGCCAGTACGCATCATTCAGGAGTTCCGATTTGACTCGCCTCGTGTGCCCATCAAACAAGAGTTTGCCGACTATGCGATGGTATCGTTTCAACAAGGACGCGGAATTCTCGACGCAGCGTTGGATCTGACCAAACGCATTCACAAGGATTTTCACTACGACACAACGGCGACACACGTCGATACATTGACGACCGACGCATTCAAGTTACGAGCAGGCGTATGCCAGGACTTTGCACATATCCAAATCGCGTGTTTGCGATCGATTGGATTGCCAGCCTGTTATGTGAGTGGCTATTTGCGAACCATCCCGCCAGCGGATAAACCACGATTGGTCGGTGCTGACGAATCACACGCTTGGCTGAGCCTGTACGCCGGCGAGTCGCTTGGGTGGGTCGACTGCGATCCCACCAATGGCTGCTTATGCGGAGTGGATCATATCCCAATCTGTATCGGTCGGGATTACGGAGATGTCAGTCCGATGCGTGGAGTCATCATTGGCGGTGGGCAAACGGCATTGAAAGTGAGCGTTGATGTGATGCCAATCGAAGTGAGCCAAATTTGATGCACGAAGCAATCGGTGTAGCAAGTTGGTCGAAAAAGGGCCTGTGAAAAAAAGAGAGGCTGTGAAGCTGAGTGCACGTGTTCGCTCGGCGGCTCAGCGAATATCCAACCTATCCTTCCTCAAAGAACCGGCGGCGAACCATCGTGAGGATCGCATTTTGCTCGGGCTTGATCGCCGAAGATTTTCTTGCTTTTTCCACAGCCGCGTCGAACGAGGCTTCGCTTAGAAGCATTAATGCTGGCTGAGCCAATGCAGCTTCGGTCGCAATGGTGCGCACTAACTTGGTCCCCGTGCGGTTGAGTCGATGAACGCCGCACAATTCGGTCAGCAACGCATTTGGGCAATGCTGATGCATAGAACCTTGAATGTGGAAACGATACACGAAGAACACAATGGCGATTACAGCGACGAGGATCACGACGATCCACAAAGTGGAATTACCAGAACTGGTAGTCGATTCGCGGTATTGCATGCTGATCTCGGCCATGCGAGTCTCAGCGAACAGAGTGGCAATGTTGGACGAAATCATGTTGGAACAAAAAAATGGGGATTCGTATTTGATTTAGGCGACAGCAACACTGCGTTTGCTGAGGGCCTTCACAGCAGCGTCACGAACCGGACAAGGTGGCAAGGCAGCCATTTCTTGTAGCAGTGACAGCGATATCAAACTTTCAGCGTTGGCCATCACTTCACAGGCACGCACGCGAGCTTCTTGGTGGTCTTCCCGCGAGATTCGCTCGAATGCGTCAGTGAGCAAGTCGACCGCAGACAGTGCGTCTGCGGCAGCGATAGCCGCGAGCCGTTTTTTCAGGACGGGATGACGAAGTCCATCGCGAATATGCGGAATCGCATCGGCGTCAATCACCAAGACAATGCGGCCAATCGCTCGACGATGTTCCTCCGGCAACGCTTGAAGTCGATCAAGCATCGATGCGACATGCAATGGTTTCAGAATACGACGGACCGATCGGACCAATGCCGCGTCGGGATTATCGAGCAGTTCGATTAGTTCTTCTAAGAGCGATGCATTGCGGTCCGCCTGGATCGCAATGCGGTCTTTGCCCGACAACACGATTGCGGCACGCAGCCATACCTTTGCTTCGGGAATTTCACATTTACTAAGTCCAAGCACTGCCGCCGTAGTCACGCCGGGTCCACCGCGATTAATGGCGGCTACCACGGTTCGCAAGTATGCAATCACATCCGTATGAGCTTGGCTGTAGACGAACACGGCGGCGGCGCGATGATCGGGACTGATTTGGTCCATTAGCTTAGCGTCACCGAAACAACATCGCGGAATTCCAATTTCGGATAAATTTCGAAGGATTATTGACGAAGGCTCGTGCCCTATCATTCGCAAAAAGAAGTCGCGGTACACTTCGTCAGTCCGCGAAGCGAGGATTTCCTTCATAAACATTGGAACATTCCGTCGCCCCAGAAACCCTGTCAACAGTTCGACGATACCGACTCGCTGAGTCGTTCGAAATCGATCGGCAAGTAAACTTTCAACGGGACTATCAGGAGCGACCAGTGCGCGAAGTTCGCGGTCGGACCAAGTGCAAACCATTAAGAATGCGTCAACCAATCTGTCGTTGCGATGCTTATTGTATCGCTGAACGGATTCCGCCAATGCTGCAACAATCCGCGTTCGATCGGATGATTGCCCTCGTTCGGCCCTGGCGTCGCGACCAACTTCACGTGCCAATTCCAAGATCGCTTCCATCGCGGAGACACGAATCACTTCCGACGGATGAGTTTCAACGATCGGAACCAAAAGGCAAATGACATTGTTGATACCAAGGGCTTCGGTGGCGGAGATCGCGCGAGCCAAATTGGAGGTGCGTTCCTGAATTGCTTTTTCGATTGCGGGGTAAAGCCATTGCTTCTTCTTGCGAAGCAAACGACGGCAGTGCAGATCAAGCGTTTCCCAACTGGTCAAAACCACGTCGCCGCATTCCGGTTCCGAGCGTTTTAGAAGTGCTTCCATTGCCATTAACCGCATCGATGGATCGGTAGCACCTGCGGTGTCTATCAACAGATCGACAGCAGCAGTATTGAGCGATTCGGCGAGTTGATTGAAGGTGAGCTGCAGGCCTTGCATGAAACAGTTCAAAGGTCAAAGGATTTGGAATGCCCGGAAGCCCCCCGAGCGTTTTTGGCGATTTTTGTCATCCCGTTACATCGTAAACGTAGCTCTTTAGATGACGCGCAGCCGGGTAAGGAAACCGAAATTACGCCCCTACCTTGCCCGCGAACCTCTATCCATGCGGCATAATCCGAACGATTGCCAAAAACCGCAGCAATTGGGTCTGATCAGTTGCTACGTGTCACAATCGGCGGTTTCGATGTACCATAAAGACTCGCTCCAACAAGACTCTGGGTCAGCCATCTTCTCACTCAAAGGTCCGAATTTGAGAATTTCGTCTATAAAGTCCGCGGTCTGTATCGCCCTTACCATCACCATTGCCGGATCTAACGGTCGATTGGTCATTGCCGAATCGGGCTCAACCGATCCGAATTCTAATGTGGCAGAAGTCAAAGTGGGATGGAGCGAATTTCATGGCCCCGCTGGGACTGGTTTTGTCTCGGAAGGAAGTTTGCCGAAAAACTGGACCGACCAGGAATATGTTTGGCGATATCCCCTTGCTGCATCCGATGTGGGGTCGCCCGTCATAGCAGGTGGCATAATCTATTTCCTCACCACGGACCGTGAAGCCAAAACAATCTCACTGGAAGCTGTTCAGCTCGCAACGGGTAGCCCTGTCTTCAAAAAGTCTTTCCCCCAATCAGCTTTTCACGTTCATAGCCGGAACTCGTTTGCGTCTAGCACTCCGGCCGTGGACGACAAAGGCATCGTCGTTGCGTGGAGCGATTCCGAGCACACCTTCCTAAAATCATTTGACATTGATGGGAATGAGCAATGGTCTCGCGACTTCGGAACTTGGCAAAGCCAACATGGTTTCGGGACCTCACCTCGACTGTTTGGTTCAATGGTGTTGCTGTTCAATTCTCAACAAGCGGACCAATTGCGTCCTGGGGAAGAACCCGGTCAAAGCCGCATGATCGCCGTTAGTCGCGACACAGGTGAAACCCTCTGGGAAACACCGCTCGAAACAACGCGAACTTGTTACGGTGTACCTGCGATTTTCGTTGCTCCCGATGGAACCACACAAATCATTGCGGCCAATACCGGCAATGGCATGTTTGGACTCGACAGCCAAGATGGTAGGATGTTGTGGAACCTTCCGGTATTTTCAAAGCGTTGTTGCAGCACACCCGTTCTGTATGGAAATTTGGCATTGGCATCAACCGGAAGTGGCGGTGGCGGAAACGAACTGGTTGCCGTGCGCATCCCAACGTCAGACGCGGAAAAACCAGAAGAGGTTTACCGGATTGACCGTAGCGCGCCCTATGTTCCAACGTTAGCGGTCAAAGGAAACCAATTTTTCATGGTCGACGACAAAGGCATCGCGTCGTGCCGAGAAATCGAAACGGGAACGCCGGTTTGGACCAAACGACTTGGAGGAAACTATAGTGCTTCACCGATCATTGTTGGCGACACACTATTGGCAATCAACCTCGATGGCATTGCGACCCTAATGGGCACCGGCGACAAATTCGAACCGCTTGGTAAAGTGGACCTTGGTGGTTCGGTCGGTGCAACACCAGCCTTTTCCGATGGCTACTTGGTTCTGCGAGTGGGTGATGAAATCCGATGTTTGAGTAACCGAAGTGAGTCGGAATAATGAATCTAGTCGAAACGAAAACCACGAAGGAAAATACGAAACGACTCATTGATTATCTGCGCCAATTCGATCGCGTGACAATCGCTTTTTCGGGCGGCGTTGACAGCAGCGTGGTTGCTGCTGCTGCAATGCAAGCCGGGCTTGACTCGGCAGTCGCCGTTACCGGATGGTCACCAAGTGTTTCGCAGTGGCAAATTGATTGGTCCGAACGGATTGCCGATCAAATCGGGATCGATCACCGGGTCGTCAAGACCGAGGAAGGATCGCAGCCGAACTATATCCGAAACGATGCCAAGCGATGTTTCTACTGCAAAGAATCCCTCTATCGAACGCTTGCTCAGATTGCAGACCAATGCGACCAGACTGTGCTGATTTCAGGAACCAACGCAGACGACTTAGGAGATTATCGGCCCGGCATCGAAGCGGGAAAACTTGCATCGGTAAAGACGCCCTTGGCTGATCTCGGCTTCGGCAAAATAGAAGTCCGTGCATTGGCACGATGGTTCAATCTCGAAAACGCGGAGCTGCCCGCTTCCCCTTGCCTAGCGAGCCGCGTTGCTTATGGTGTGGATGTGACGCCGGAACGATTGGCGCGAATCGAGCAAGCCGAGAATTGGCTTCGCGACCGTGGTTTTAGCGATCTGCGAGTGCGAATCCATGCCGACGAATTGGCTCGCGTCGAAGTGCCAGTGGATGAACTATACCGGCTGTTTGATGCGTCACTTGCCGCTGAAATGAACAAGACGTATCGCTCCCTTGGCTTCCGCTACGTTACGGTGGACACACAAGGCTTACAGTCAGGCAGTTTAAATCGAGCGTTAGTGTCCATTGAAACAAGCGAATCTCGCAAAGGAATTTCTCTTTAAGAACGTACTTTTATGTCGCAGTCTCCTGATTTCAATTCGATTCCCCCCCAAGGCTCTTCGCGAGACGATTCAGAAATTTCGTCATCGAAATTGGTAGGTTGTCGTTTGGGCGATTACCAAGTGCTGCGAAAACTAGGTCGAGGAGGGATGGCGGATGTCTATGCGGCACGCCATTTGTCGCTCGGGCGCGACGTCGCGATGAAAGTGTTGAGAAGTGATTTCGCTCGTGACGACGATTACGTCGCTCGCTTTCGCCGGGAAGCAAAGGCCGCAGCTAAGTTGAACCATCCCAACATTGTTCAAGTTTACGAAGTCGGCAGCGTCAACTTGTTTCACTACATCGCTCAAGAATTGATCGATGGCGATAACCTACGTCACATTTTGTCGGTAAGCGGATCATTGTCCGCTGACGAAGCAATCGAGGTCCTTGTTGCCGTTGGCTCGGCACTTGAAGTCGCCGCAGAAGCAAGCATCACGCATCGCGACATCAAGCCTGAGAATATCATGCGGTCCGAGCGTGGGATCATTAAGGTCGCCGACTTTGGGCTTGCACGTCTCGGTCCCGATGTGGATGCAACGAGAGCCGATTTGACTCAGGCGGGGCTGACACTCGGGACCCCTCGCTACATGAGCCCTGAACAGGTGCAAGGCCACACCGTCGACGCTCGAAGTGACCTGTATTCGCTCGGAGTCACCATGTACCACCTGCTAGCCGGGCGTCCACCGTTTGAGGCGGATGACCCGTTGGCGCTGGCGGTCATGCACTTACACGATACGCCAATGCCACTGGATCGAGCGCGTGGCACCGACGATTTGCCCGAATGGTTGATTGCGATCGTCTCAAAATTGATCCGCAAACGCCCCGAAAATCGTTTTCAATCACCAACAGAACTTCTCGACGCGGTCCGCTCCAAAGCATTCGATTCGGGATACTCAAGTGCCGCCACGATTGGGACGGCCGCGGCAACCATTCGGCTTCAACGGATCACGGATGAGGTTCGGCGCGATCGGAATAACACGATTAAGCGAGGGCTGGCTTTGTTTTTGGCGCCAACGATTTGTATCGTTGCAACGGCCGGAATATGGATGTCCCGGCCAGCCAAGAGCGTTACACGTGTTTTGCGACCCGATCAAGTTCCACTGGCGGAATCGGTTCAAGAACAATACTTGATTGCCGCAACACGAAATGATGAACCCGGATGGTTGGCGGTTTCAGAGTATTTTCCGCCGGATGAAAACAATTCACTTAACACCGGGTACTACGCAAAGAGCAGACTGCAATTGGCCCGCTTTTTGGCATCGGAGCAGCAGTGGCGGCAAGCGGGCCATGTGCTTGACGAATTGATCCGCGACCCGCGTATCGATCGGCTTTACCGAGCCCTCGCGCTTGTCCAACAATGCGAAGTGCTCGGCAAACTTGGAGCATCCAAAGAGTTGACTCCAACCCAGACTCAACTGCAAACGATTTATCAAAACCTCAATCGGGGCGTGGCCGAACAGTTTGATCGCATTGTTCCCGAAAAGGAACGATTGCAATTAGGTCTGACCAGTAGCGGAAAAGGGGATTCCTAGGAAAACGCTCGGCAGTCCCAGTGAAGCGGTCAGCACTTTCCTGAACGCTGATGACGCGGCATAGTGCTTGTTGGACTATGTGCACGATTTAGCCGAACCAAATAACGTGTGTTTCCATCGGCCGAACCGACGGACCATTCGTCCACTACGCTACGGGCTCTTTCCCTACTCTTCGGAAGTTGGCTCGTCCGATGATTCAGTCGTGTCGCTACCCGTTTCGGCGGGCTCGGTCGAAGAATCAACAACCTCACCTTCAACCGTCACTGGTGCGACGACGCCCTCTTCGGATTCTTCTTCTGGTGGAACACGGACAACCCCTACCAAGCTATCGCCTTCGTCAACGTTCATGATCCGGACCCCTTGGGTATTCCGTCCGATCACGTTGATATCCGCGGCTTTGATGCGTTGCAGCTTACCTTTTGCGGTCATCATAAAGAGTTCGTCTTCATCGGTCACATGTGCGATCCCGATTACCTTGCCGTTCCGCTCACTGGTGCGAATATCACGAACGCCCTTACCGCCCCGTTTTTGGGTTCGATAGCGAGCACTAGACGGACTGCCCTCTTCATCATTCGAGTCATCTTCGCCACCTTCTTCGGATTCATCGCCACCACCCATGACGGCGGCGTTCGGGCCAAAGAAAGTTCGCTTGCCGTATCCGTTTTCGCAAACGGTTAACAGCGTTGCATCTGGATCAGCGACCACCATCCCGACGACCGTATCGTCCCCGACTAATCGAATACCTTTAACGCCCGAGGTGTTGCGGCCCATTGGACGCGCGTCCGATTCGCGGAACCGAATGGCCATGCCTGATGCGGTGACCAGAACGACTTCATCGCCCGGTCCAATCACGGCGGCATCAACAAGCTCGTCCTCTTCTCGCAATTTGATCGCAATGATGCCACCCTTTTTCGGACGACTGTATTGTTCCAGAGGCGTCTTTTTGATCAATCCACTTCGAGTGGCCATCACGACAAAGTAACCTTCTTGATCAAAGTCACGGATCACCAAGCATTCTGCGATCTTTTCGTCCTCTTGTAGGTTTAACAAGTTCACGATCGCGCGGCCCTTACTGTCGCGAGCCAATTGCGGCAAGTCGTAAACCTTTTGCCAACGAACTTTTCCGGCCGTGGTCAGGAAGAGCAAGTATGCATGCGTGCTTGCGACAAACAAATGCTCGATCGGATCCTCGTCGTCCGTCTTTGCACCTTTCAGTCCCTTACCACCGCGACGCTGAGTGTTGTAGACGCTCGTCGGAGTTCGTTTGATGTATCCACGATGGCTGATCGACACGACCATCGTTTCTTCGGTAATCAAATCTTCGAGGTCAATGTTGCCGAGTTCTTCCATGCTGATCTCGGTACGCCGCTTGTTACCAAAGCGCCGTTTCATCTCCTCGAGATCTTCTTTGATGATGCCATTGATCCGTTCTTGGCTTGACAAAATATCGAGATAGTCTGTGATCTCAGCCAACAGCGAAGTGTGTTCGTTGAGCAGTTTCTCCTGTTCGAGGTTCACCAATTGGCCAAGCGTCATGCGAAGGATCGCATCGGTTTGAACGCTGGTCAGTCGGTAATTCTCTTCTTCGCCTCGCTCAAGAACGAATTGCTGGAAACCATCATCGCCGAGCGCTCGTTTAAGCATTGAAGATGGACACTCGATTTCCATCAAACGCTGCTTCGCTTCGGGCTGCGTCTTGCTCTGGCGAATCGTCTTGATAATTTTATCGATATCGGTGAGCGCCAATAGCAAACCTTCGACAGTATGCTTTCGGCGACGCGCGCGAGCCAACAAGAATTGCGTTCGTCGGCGGATCACAGTCACACGGTGACGAAGAAACTCTTGCAAAATTTCCTTGATTGTTAATTCGCGTGGTTTGCCATCGACCAGCGCCAAGAAGATCAGCGAGAAAGTATCTTGCAAAGGCGAAAATTGGTAAAGCTGGTTCAACACCACGTCTGGATCAGCGTCGCGTTTGAGCTCGATTACCAAACGAACCGGCTCTTTCAAATCGCTTTCGTCGCGAATACCTGAGATGCCTTTGATTCGGTCTCCGTTGACCAATGCCGCGATCTTTTCGATCACTCGGTCGCGGTATTGCTGGTACGGGATCTCTGTCACGACGATTCGCGATCGATTGCCTTTCATCTCTTCGATTCGGCAACGTGCTCGGACGATCACGGTACTTCGGCCCGTTTTATAGCCGCGTCGTATACCGGCTCGGCCACAAATGATGCCACCGGTCGGGAAATCAGGACCTGGAATGATCTCACAAATTTCATCGATCGACGTATCGGGATGATCGACCAAGCGAATTAACGCTTCACATACTTCAGTCGGATTGTGTGGCGGGATACTTGTCGCCATACCGACCGCAATCCCGCCGCTACCGTTGATCAACAGGTTTGGGAATCGGCTCGGCAACACCGTCGGTTCGGTGCGAACTTCATCGTAAGTTGGGATGTAGTCGACGGTGTCGAGCTTCAAGTCGTCGAGCATCGCCGCGGAAACCGCACTCAAGCGAGCTTCGGTATATCGCATCGCCGCGGGGGGAAGCCCCGCGACGGAGCCGAAATTCCCTTGCTTGTCGATAAGCAGCGACCGCATGTTCCATTCTTGGGCCATCCGAACCAGCGTCGGATAAATGACACTTTCACCGTGCGGGTGATAGTTACCGGAGGTGTCCCCCGAAATTTTCGCACATTTGACTCGCTTGCTACCCGGACCGAGGTTCAAGTCGTTCATCGCGACCAAAATTCGCCGCTGTGACGGTTTCAATCCGTCGCGAACATCCGGCAAAGCCCGGCTGACGATAACGCTCATCGCATATGTCAAATAGCTTTCTCGAAGCTCGTCCTCGATCGGTAAATCGATCATCCGGAAAGCGCCGGCACCACCGATATCACCTCCGCTAGGAGGAAGCCCGCCATTATTGTTGCCGTTATCCTCAGCGGGTGCCGCGCCCTCAGTTTCGCCGTTTTCGTTGTTGTTATCGTCGTCAGCCAACGTGATGTCCTAAGCAAGAAATGCTGTAAATGGAAGGGCAATAGTTTACCGGTTTTAGCTTTCCTTCACAACGGGACGGCGGTTTTACCCCGTTGCCGCAAAGTGTTTCCTGGACGATACTTAGAGCATCCAGATTTCCTTCTCCCAGAATGACTCGAGGGCTTTCACGATGATTCGCGTTGCAGGTGTTCAAATAGGGAAGCTGGTTTCCGAAGGGGATTCCAATTCGACCGATACGCTGTCGCGTCATTGGACAACCGGGTTCTACAAAATGCCGATTTCGGACCGGGTGAAAATGACTGCCATGGGGATCGCCGGGGACCATGTCGCCAACACGAAGAACCACGGCGGAATCGACAAAGCGGTGCTCTGTTACGCAGCAGTCCATTACGACGCCTGGGCTGCAGAGCATCCCGAACTGGCCATCGGCTTTGGTGGTTTTGCCGAAAACTTGACGATGGCAGAAATGGACGAGCAAACGGTTTGCCTCGGCGACCGCTACCGAATCGGGAGCTGCGAAATTGAGGTGAGCCAACCACGTCAACCGTGCTGGAAAATCGCACGGAGATGGGGAGTGAAATCATTGGTCAAGGAAACGACACAAACCGGCCGGACAGGTTGGTACGTCCGCGTTGTGGTTGAAGGAGAACTTCAAGTCGGCGACGAGGTCACCGTGCTTGAGCGTCCGTGCCCGACGTGGACCGTCGCTCGAGCGAATGATGTGATGTTCGGCCGCCGTAGCGATCGGGCGGAAGTAATCGAGCTGATGTCCGTACCGCTTCTCGCAGAGGCCTGGAAAAAGGACCTGGCTTAGCCAGCTTTGGTCCCCACGACGATCGCCCATTGATCCTGCAAACGCTGCGACACGCCCTGCAAACGCCGCTGGTCTCGTTCGAATACCATGATTCGAATGCCATGAACGGTGAAACGGCCATGAACGGTGAAACGGCCACCAGACCGGCCCGCCCAAGGAGGTCACGAAGCAGCGAGCTTCTGGCGGGGCGACGGAAATACGAGAATTTCGATTTGGGCCGTTTTGAGTCTGCCAAAAACAGAAGTTCCCAAGACGGTCCCTACTCGAATCCCGTTGTCTCGGGCATAATTACGGGCTTTTCAACAACGAATGACACGCGTCTGCGGTGAGGCAAAAAGATGGATGAGAAACTTGGGATCATGGGGGTGACCTTCGACGATGTGCTGCTGATGCCCCGATATAGCGAGGTGGTCCCTAGCGAAGTCGACGTCACTAGCCAGCTGACCAACCGCATCACGCTCCAAATCCCCCTGCTTTCCTCGCCGATGGATACCGTCACCGAATCCGAAATGGCGATCGCACTGGCCAAAGAAGGAGGAATTGGGATTGTCCACAAAAATCTTTCACCTCGTAGTCAGACCCAGCAAGTGCTGAAGGTCAAACGGTCGGCCAACGGCATTATCGTCGATCCAGTAACGCTGCCGCCGGAGGAAAAAGTGGGCCGGGCAGCCGAATTGATGGACCAGGCCAATGTTTCAGGCATCCCAATCGTACTGGCCGACCGTACACTTGCTGGCATTTTGACCCGCCGAGACCTTCGCTTCCTAGAGGACCCAGACCTCCCCGTTAGCGAAGTCATGACCCGTGAGAACTTAGTGACGGCAGTAGGGAATGTGACGCTTGAGGAAGCTGAGAGGATTTTAACGGCAAAAAGGATCGAGAAACTTCTCCTGATTGACGAAGATAGAAGACTGACGGGGTTAATAACGATTCGTGACATCGACATGATGAAACGATTCCCGCGTGCTTGCAAAGACCCACAGGGGCGATTGCGGGTCGGAGCGGCCATCGGAGTCGGCGATTTTGATCGAGCGGAAAGCTTGATACGACAAGGCGTCGATTTGTTGGTGGTCGATTCAGCTCACGGGCACAGCAAAAACGTGATTGAGACCGTCCGAGAAATCAAACAACAACGTGATTGGGACATTGATGTCGTGGCAGGGAATGTTGCCACGGGCGAAGCGACGCGTGATTTGATCGAAGCAGGTGCAGATGCGGTAAAAGTCGGCATCGGACCTGGCTCGATTTGCACCACGCGTGTGATTAGTGGCGTCGGCGTTCCTCAGATCACAGCGATCCTTGAAGCAGTCAAGGTCGCGGAAGAACGAAACATTCCCATCATCGCAGACGGCGGTATTCGCTTCAGCGGTGATGTGACAAAGGCCATTGCGGCCGGGGCTAGTACCGTGATGATCGGCAGTTTGTTTGCTGGTCTAACCGAAAGCCCCGGTAAGAAGATTTTGTACCAAGGGCGAACGTTCAAGTCGTACCGAGGGATGGGATCGATCGGCGCGATGGGCAAAGGAAGTAGCGATCGGTATCGGCAAAAAGGGACACCCACGGACAAACTTGTTCCCGAAGGTGTCGAAGGTCGAGTACCGTTCAAAGGTCCCCTTAGCGATTACGTTTACCAATTGGTCGGCGGTTTGCGAGCGGGGATGGGATATGTCGGAACACGGACGATTGACGAATTACGTCGTGATGCGAGGTTCACTCGTGTCTCGGCCGCTACGGTTAGGGAGAACCACCCGCATGACATTGCGATCACCCAAGAAGCGCCAAATTATAGTCCCGACGTTCAAGCGGGCGAGACGCTGTAGCGACCCCGTGACCGAAGTCACAGCGACGGTTGCCGTAGGCGCAGAGACTTCGGATTCACACATGTTGCCGTCGGCAGAAATCTCAACGCCGTCGGTTACACGTTCTCGATACGGCCAAATCAAGATGGTGCGACGTGTTAGCTTAGCAATTCTTATTGCAAGCACCGGCTTGTCCACGGCATTCCATTCGAACCCATTGTGGAGTCAACAACCCGGCACTCTTCGCCCCGTGCCCAAAATGGGTTTTGAAGACCCAACGTCTGCCGCAGCACCCGTACACAATCCCCAGCACGATGGATGGAATTTGAAGTGGCGACGGAGCGATAGTATAACACCGCTGCATCGCGATCCAGCCGACCGCGAGTTGGCCAATCAAGACCCGTTTGCCGAGGATCTGCCTCGTCCTCAATCAGCACAACCAGCGATTGTTGCTACCGCTAGTTCGCTATCCAACGCGATACAGGTCGCTGCACCGGATCCATTGGTTCAGCCCATTGCCGCTTCGCAAACAACGGTTTCACAGGCAGCATGGAACACTCCCCAACAAGGTGGTGGATTTGAATTGCCGCAGGAGAATCTCCCAACCGACCACGGCAATGGTCTGCGCGATACTCAAACGGGCGAACCCGATTTCTTTGAAAACCCTTTCGGCAGTGCATCGCCTAAGACTCAAACACCCCAGCCCAAAGAAAGCAGCAGTCAATCCGGTGGTGAGCTCAAAATTCCGGCCGATCCTGTTCGTCCGAGTGAATCGCGTTCGATGAACCAACTTCGTGGCGGCGCAGGAAACGAGTTGGCTCCTCCAAAACTTCCGGACCCCAAATCGAATGCCCCAAACGACAGTGGACCATCGCTTGGGGAAATGCTTCGAGAGCAACCACCATCGCCAAAACAAGACCGCGATGATGATCTCGAATCGCTGCCTGATTTGCGCGGCGAACCAATCGAATCACCTTCGGATCGTTCGGGCCCGTTCGAAAGCCCGTTTGGCCGCGATCGAAAAATGGATTCCAACCGAAACCGTTTCGAAGACAACAAGGAAGACGACTGGGGGGATGAAGAATCCAGCCAAGATGAACTCAAAAAAGATATGGGTTTGACTTGCGAAGACTTCCGGAGCCGCATTGCGGGGCAAACAATCGACAAAGTCTCGCTCGACATCAGTCCTCCATTCCGGCCTGACGTGATCAGCGAATCGGAATACCAAAAACTGAAAACAAAATTTGACCAGAATCAAACCGACCGCCAATGGCGTTCGATCGATGGTCGCCCGTTGGCGTCAGGCCGACTTGTTGATTTGGCTTACGAAAAGGCCTTGATTCAAACCAGTTACGGGACGACCGAAGAAGTTTCAATCAATCGTCTCAGCGAACCGGACTTGGCTTACATTTCCCAAAATTGGGGGTTGCCAAAAGAGTGCCTGATCGAGCAAGTTGCCTACGTACCTCGTTCGTGGCAAAGCACAACGATGACTTGGAAAGCATCCAATTTGTGCCACAAACCGCTGTACTTTGAAGATGTGAATCTTGAACGCTACGGGCATACTCGCGGACCGCTCTGGGAACCTGTCGTTTCCTCAGCTCACTTCTTTGCCAACATTGCCGTGCTACCCTATAAGATGGGTGTCCATACGCCACACGAATGCCAATATGCTTTGGGGTACTACCGTCCGGGGAACTGCGCACCTTGGATCAAGCCGCCAGTACCAATCAGTGTCCGAGGCGGTTTAACGCAAGCAGCCGTAATGACTGGGGCGTTTTGGTTAATTCCATAAATGTGCTATCAGCGTTTCGCTGGATAGCGATTAGTTAAAAGCTAACAGCGACAATTTATGACTTCTCTCATCGAACAATTAAAACGACTGATCGCCTTTCCATCGGTCAGTTCGACCAGCAACGTTTCGATCTCGGATTACGTAAAAGAACAGGTTGGATTGCTCGGTTTCGATGTGGAAACCGTCCGCTATATCGACAAGTCCGGTACAGAAAAAGCGAATGTGTTAGCCAAACGCATGCCACCGGGGGGACAATCAACCGGTGGTATCGCCTATTTCTGTCACACGGATGTTGTTCCAGCCAACCAATGGACAGGACCTGGGGGCGATCCATTTGTGGCGACCACAGAAGGAGACCGCGTCTACGGTCGTGGTTCATGTGACATGAAGGGATCGCTTGCGGCGTTCCTTTTGGCTATCGAACAGGTCCCCATCGAAAAACAAATGGCTCCGGTGTGGATCATTGCCACCGCGGACGAAGAGATCGGTTTCGATGGTGCAAAACATTTGCTGAGTTCCTCGACGGGTTATCGAGATCTTGTCGCTGCACAGCCGCTGGCGATTATCGGTGAACCAACCAAACTGAGCGTGATTCATGCTCATAAAGGAATCGTTGGCTTTGGCATCCGCAGCCACGGTCGCGCCGCGCACAGCAGTCGTTCGGATGGCGTCAATGCGAACGTCGCAATGGTACCAATGCTTGAAAAAATTGCCGAATTATACTGGCGAACGGTCAATGATAATCGCTACCACGATGATCGTTTTGACCCGCCAACGTTGTCATGGAATTTTGGTTTTACGGATCACGGTACGGCGATCAATGTCACCGCACCACTGAGCGAAGCGTGGGTCAGCTTGCGGACGATGCCCGAAATTGATGGTGAAGATTTGATCGCCGAAGCGAAAGACTATGCCGAATCGCTTGGGTTAGAATTCAAACGCTACGATGGCGGTGATCCAGTCTGGGTTGACGCCCACGCGTCTTGTGTTCGAACGATGTGCGAATTGGCAAAATGCGAACCGAAAACGGAATGCTATTCTACCGATGGGGGCCAATTTACAGAACTTCGGCAACGGCTCGTTTGTGGTCCCGGCGATATCGCCCAAGCCCATACGACCG
This sequence comes from Novipirellula herctigrandis, assembly GCA_007859835.1. Classification (GTDB taxonomy): domain Bacteria; phylum Planctomycetota; class Planctomycetia; order Pirellulales; family Pirellulaceae; genus Novipirellula_A; species Novipirellula_A herctigrandis. Next base: position 4,697,795 of record SJPJ01000001.1, read on the forward strand.
ACGAATGGATTTCGATTGACCAACTCAATCGTGGTGTCGATCTGTATCGCCGCGCCATTGAAACATGGGCCGTCCAGCGGTGAATGTTGCGTAGCCGATCTTGCCCATTGATGCCGGGCCATTCGCTATAATCGAGCTGGTGAGTTGTCTCTTTTTTCACCTAACGAAGTGATTTACAAAATGTCCAATTCAAGCAGCAACATGTTCTACAAACACTCCGGCCGATTGGGGCTTTCCGTTCCAGCGATCTTGTTGATTGGGATTCCGGTAGTCATTCTGCTGTCAGCGATCTATGCATATATCGTCGTTTATTGCCCAGTCGTCGGCTACGTCAACGTGCTCTTTCTCGGTGGATATGTATTCGCAGCTGGGATAGCGCTGGCCATGATTGCCAAAATGTCGAAATGTCGAAGTCCCAGTGTTCTGTTGGCTCTTGGAACCCTCGGTGGACTCGTTGGACTCTATTTTTCCTGGGTGTTCTTCATCAAAGCGCTCTTCGGTGAAGATGTCTCTGCAATCGCTGTCGCCTTGAGTCCGCTGGGGATTTTGGAGGTGGCAAAAGAAATTAACGCAAATGGTTGGTGGGGGCCAAGCGGGATCGCACAATGGGCACTCGTTGCGATTGAAGCAGCCGTGATTGTTGGCGGCATCGCACTATTCACGTCGTCGAGTATTTCCCGTGAAGCGTTTTGCGAAGACTGTAGCACGTGGTGCAATCCGTTCGAGACAATGCACTTGAAATTGACACCGGAATTGGCTGCAAAGGACCCTTCGGAACTCGACCACTTGCAACTACTCGGCCTGGAAGAAGTCGACAAATCCGAATACCCGCGACTCGATGCCGAAGTGCTGCAATGCACCGGTTGTGAAAAGACTCAGGCAATCCGATTCAAGAAAGTCGCCCAAGTGATGGACGACGGAGAATTGAAAGAGCAAGCGGAAGACATCCCAGGAATCTTGATACAGAAAGCCTAGTCGTCTCTCGGTCGCCTAGTGATGATGGCCGCTCTGGTGCCAATCATAGTGGCCAGGCTGAACGTGATAATGGTTGCCATGGCGGCGGACTTCCGTCGGATGCCAATCGTAGTGGCTCGTATCATGATATCCACCGGATCGATAACTGTGGCCGTAATTCGATCGGTAACTAGGTCGATAACTCGATCGGTAACTGTGGTAGCTTCGTTGAATCCCAGGCCCAAAATAGTGCGAAGAAGGGTATCCACTTCGATAACCGTAGTTTGACCCGTACGTGGAACCGAAGCTTGAGCCGTAGCCGCCGAAAGAAATCTGTATGCCGCTGCGTCCGAAAATGCGATTACCTGCTTCGGCACTCGGAGCATCCGAAACCAATGCCATGCTTGCGACCAAGATCGGAGCCGTCATCCATTTAGCGATAGTTGTCATCATGTAAAAACCTTTGGTGTTCTTATGAAAGGAAAATGGCACATTACCTAACAAACCGCTGAGGCAAGTGCTTCACTCCCCTAAGGTGCTAACGACGGGCCGTGAAACAGAACCATGAAACATTTCCGCCAACGATGCGACTCGACATCCCGCCATAAACACGCCAAGACAACACGGTAAAGCATTAACCATTAAAGACTTACGGACACAAACAGTCGGATCTAGTTCGATTGGGATTGCTTGCTGAGTCACATCGAAGCAGGGACACATGCGTGTCGTCAAATTGATGCCGCAATGTATCTTTATGCGATTGGCATCTCATCACGTGTTGCCACATACTTACGGAGTAAGGACATGAATTCCGTGCCATTCATGAAAAGACGAAACGGCAACTCGACCGACAAAAGATGGTTCGGGATGACGTAAGTCTATCCAAGGTCTAGTGGCTCGATTCTCGTTCTGTCGTCAGATATACCCGTCCCCCAGGGGTACTGGGATAGCGTGAATGGGATTGTCGTGTGCTTTTAGCTAGAGATAACAGCGCCCAAAGGAGACAAAAAATCTAAGAAATTTGCACCGAAGCCTAGAAAATTAATGCTCGCCGCAACTACAATCGAGTCGTTGTGTTCGCGTTAATCCGCTTAACTTGAAAAAGGCATTCCGTGACTCGCTTCCTTCATTATTTCTCCGTTTCGTTACTTGTCCTGTTCCTCGCTCAAGCCAGCGCAACCGCCCAAGGCATCGTCTTGAACTTGGGAAATCGTGACTTGGTTGCCAATCAAGACAACCAAGAAATGATCTTCAGCCTCTCCGGCGGCGACTTGTTCGCAGGCGTTGACTTGACCGTAGAGGCACGTGATTCCTCCAATACCGTGCTTGCGACAAATTTTTTCAATATTCAAGGCGGCGGAATTGGTGGCCTTGGCAGCGGCCCCATTACTGGCGGCGCAGAACGAAATGGTCCAGGTTTTGTTTTCGATGGTCAGCCTGCTGATTTTGATCGCGTTGGAGATAAGCAAGGAGGCGTAGCAGATGTAGCAATCTTGCTGTCTACTATTGATTCGGTCGCAGCCAATGGATCGCTGATCAAGTTTTTTGTAGATACAAACGGGCTAGCAGATGGCGACTATCAACTCGTCGCAACCCGGGCTGCCTTCATTGATCAATCCGCCGCGGCGGTCCCATCCTCCGCACCCATTGGATCGTTCTCTATCAGCTCCGTTCCTGAACCAGGATCGGCAGCCTTCTTCACAGTCGTTGCCGTTCCCGCGATGTTGTTGCGACGAAGGCGTCGAAGCCTATCGCACAACCGCTGAGAGCGTTTAATTGAATCGAGCATGATTAAAGTTTCGCGGGAACTTTGAGCTTAGATCATCCAATTAGAGTTGCTGTGTTCGCCAAAAAACGGAATTGCCTCTCGATGTTTTAGGCGGTTTATCTTCACGAGGTGTCTCCGCATCTAGCAAGGGAATGTTCAAGGTGAAAATTCGACGTAGCGGTGCTGAATCACGACGCTCTTTCAACTCGCGACATCGGCGTCGCTTGCTAGTCGAACCCCTGGAAGAACGTCGGCTATTGGCTGTCTATTTTGTTGACAACACCGGCGGAAGCGACACGAACAACGGACTGAGTTTGGGCGCCTCATTTGGCACCATTCAGCGAGCCGCCAATCAAGCCCAACCGGGCGACACGGTTCAAATTCGAGGTGGTACTTATCGTGAAACCGTCACGCTACCTCGGTCCGGTAGCAGTGCGGCCCCAATCGTCTTCAAACCGTACAACAACGAAGATGTCGTCATATCAGGTGGCGAGCTAGTGACTGGATGGACCCAGTACAGTGGCGATATTTGGCAAGCCAATGTCAATTGGGATGCTGGCGGTAACGCGGATGGCAACACTCTGTTTGTTGGCGGTGTGATGCAACAGGAAGGACGCGAGTACTCTTCCTTTGCGTCTCGCACCAGCAACGAGGGTGACCTGCTTGACATTAACGAGTGGGGGCAGATCCCCCAAGGAGCTGTGACGCCTACCAGCTTCACCTCCAACGATGCAAAAGGCTGGGGAGACGACTACTGGAATGGAGCGAGAGTCCGCTTCCATACCAAGGACTGGATCATCGAAGATGAGTTGATCACCGACTACGCATCCTCTTCGGGAAAGATATCGTACGCGGACGTTGGCACGATTTCGCAGAAACAAGTTCAAGGTTTTTTCATCTACGACACGCTCAAGACGGTCGACCAAGAAGGCGAGTGGTTTAAGGATGGCGACACGTTGTACTACCAAGCCGCATCAGGCCAGGATCCCAACTCGCTTGATATCGAATTCAAACTGCGTGGCTACGGGTTTGACGCCGACAGCCGCGACCACATTCACATCGAAGGGATCACCTTTCGCGGCGTCAGTATCGACACCGATTCCAACACCGATTCCAACATTTACCAGGGCAACACGTTCTACGCCTATGACCGGGCCAATGTCGGCAGGTTCTATATCACGGGCGACGATAACATTTTCCGCGACAACGAAGTCTCGCACACCTGGATCAGCGGCATTACCATCAATGGCGAACGCAACTCACTGATCAACAACTACATTCACGATATCGGCTACAACGGAACGGCGCGTACAATCGTGATGAGCGGCGCGGAGCATCTATTTAGCCACAATACCGTGAGCAAATTCGCGAGGAGTGTTTTCGACGGCTACCCATCGCGCAGCGAGATCGCTTACAACGTTTTTGAAGACGGCGGACGATTGTCCTACGACACGGGCGTTTTCGACAGCGACGGTGGAAATGGAAATAACAGTTTCTCGATCTTCCACCACAACGTGTTTCGCAACACGGACTCTCGCGGGATTATGGAGGCCTTCTACGGGAATAATAACAATGCGGTAATTCACCACAACATCATCTACGACTTCCAAAACGGCAGCCGCAGTTTTACCGCGAATGGCTCGGATTTCCGCCAGGTCTACCACAACACCATCATCAACACCTCACCTCCGGACGGTCTTCGCTCGGATTCCCCCGACCCTGATGCCATCATCCAAACTCGGTACAACAACAACCTGCAGATATCGCTAAGTGACATGGAGGCTCTTGGCGTTGATATGCGAGGCAATCACAACTATTCCTCGTCCGACTTTGTTAACTTTAATGGTAAGGACTTTCGCCTAGCCGCAGGGTCCGATGCAATCGATATCGGTGTCGTGCTGCCCGGTGTCAACGATGGTTACTCCGGGGCCGCGCCTGATGCTGGGGCTCTTGAGTTCGGTGAGAGCATGTGGGCCGTCGGGCATGACTTCGTTAACAAGCCCACACCCATCTATGCATGGGAAGCCCTCCCCGGCACGAATATTTACACAAACAGTCAATTCAATCAGGGCATCGCCGACTGGACGATCGTTTCCGGTTCGCCCAATTCCGCTGATCGCAACTCGTGGAACCTCAGTAGGGAAGGCAATTCTCTGACTGGATTCATCCGCACCCAGAGCGTCGAATTTACGCCTGGTGAGGCAATGAGCCGCGAATTTACGGGCCTAACACCGAACACCACCTATACCGTTGGGGCTGGTGCCAGAATCATCAACCAAGTCACGGTAGGCAGTCAATTTGACGCTTCCTCCGGTTCGGTATCGACGGGAATCTACCGCGACGAACGATTTGCAACCGGACTGTCCAGCGGCGAGTGGGTCCGCTACGACAACATCGATTTCGGGGATGCTGGTCAATTTGATCTGATCGAGGTGCTTTATACCCGAGCGGCATTGAACGACTCGATTGCAGATGTAGAAATCCAAATTCGCCTCGACAGCCCAACGGGACAATTATTGGGTGAGTTCGTCGATCCGAAAGACGACCCGGGCCAAAATTGGTTTCGAAATCGAGGCGACTTGCCTACCATTTCGGGAAGCCACTCGATTTATATTTCTGCAAGCGGGAGCAACTCCGTCAATCTGGCGGTCGGCCCCGTAAGGCTGCTCAAGGAGACGCCTCCTGCAAGTGATAAGCTTACCGCGACCGCCCAGTCCAGTGGCACACCGACAGTGAGCTCGCCGATCGGATGGACCGACTGGCAACTCGGTTACGAGACGTTTGCCTTCAAGACCGGGCCGAGTGCGACTAGCGCGACCATTACTTTTTCAAATAACGGTCGCATCAACGCTTATCTCGACCGACTTTTTTTAATCGAGGGCGAACTTCGTACGGGCATCAATCTAGCGTATACCGACGGAATTGCCTCGCAATCGACGACTGAAGTCAGCATGTCGGCGTCCAATGCAACCGACCAAGATCCGTTGACTCAGTCGCAAACGCTAGCAACCGACAATAACAGTTGGTGGCAAGTGCGGTTCCCCAAAGATTTTTCCATCGGCGAGATTGAGCTGTTCAATCGCGACAATGCCTCCTACACCGAACTCAGCAACTTCACCGTTTCGATCTGGAACGAAGACCCCGACAATGGTGGTAGCAAACTCTGGGAAAAATCGTACTTAAGCAATGGCAGTGTGAACCGTGGTGGATCATTACGGATCACCGGCGGGGAAATTGCTGACGGCTCGACGTTACACTTGGCGACGGTACTTGGACGGGTCGTCCGTGTGCAACTCAATGGGCATAACAATGACGGCAACGGAACATTGTCGCTTGCGGATGTACGGGTTGTAAGCAGCGACAAGGCCAATCCGATTGCCAACGTCGCGCTGTCAGGAACAGCAACCCAATCGAGCAACCACTACTACACACACGGATTCGCCGACACTGCGATCAACGGCACGGTAGACCCGGCAGCTGAATTCACTACCACGCAAAACTCGTCGCAACCGTGGTGGCAAGTCGACCTTGAGCAAACAACCGAGATCGATCAGATCGTCCTGTACAATCGCCAAGATGCAGCGGACCGACTTGGCACCTTCCGAGTGTCTGTTTGGAACGGCGATCCAACGTCTGGTGGGACCGAGGTTTGGGGGAAGAACTACTCGTATTCAAGCAGCGCCCCAGCCTTATCCACGACTTCCATTGGCCCCGGTGGCGGGCTGTTGATTGACGGTAGTGTTACCAGTGGTGGCACACGACTCGATGAAGTGACTGACGGGCAATTCGTACGAGTACAACTCACGGGATCGAACTTCTTGTCGCTCGTAGAAGTCCAAGTGTGGAAAGCTGGCACCGTTATTGACGCCAATGCACTCCAATACAATTACGATCCTGGCACCTCCGCAGCAATCTTCCCCGGCTCGCAACTTCTTGCGCCCAATGTCACCGGAGACATCTCTTTCACAGGAACCGTGGACGCTGTCGATCGAGGCAGCTCGTCGGGTAACGCCTATAATCGCGATTTCGTTCGCGGAACGACACCCGCGATTTTCAATCATCGAATCGCCAATGGACGTTATCGCGTAACCCTGAACATGAGTGATCCGAGCGTTTCATTGGACAACATGTATGTGCAAGGTGAAGGTGTTGTCCTAGCAACCAACATTGATCGCCCAATCGGCCAAAACGGAACGATGTCCTTGGAGGTCGATGTCACTGACGGTCAGCTAAATTTGGAATTTGGCGATGCCGACACGGTCAATCCCCTATGGGTAGTCAACCGAATCGTTTTGACTCGGATCCCGAACGGATCGCCTGCAATCGACCCCAACGGTGGCGTGGTTGATGAGGGAACCGAAGCCACGTTTACCAACCCTGACGACGTAGGCACCATCTACTACACCACCGATGGTTCGGACCCCAAGTTGCCCGACGGCAACATCAACCCCAATGCGGCGATGGCCGGAGGCACAGTCACAACGATTGTGAATCTCCAAGACTTTGATGGCGTAACGGCACCGGCAATCCCCTCACAATGGACAGCAACGACAACCAATTCCGCAAGCAATTGGACGACCAATTCGTCTGCGAGTGATGGTGGACTCAACGGTGTTTCGGTAAACAACACCAGTCAAACGGCCGATGTGCGTTTGACATCCGCCCCGTTCGCGGTCGAAGCGAATAGCAGGCAAATCAGCTTCCGCAATTCTTACAATGTCGAAAGCACATACGACGGTGGGGTGTTGGAGATTTCCATCGACTCGGGAACGTTTGTTGACATCCTGGCAGCGGGCGGGAGCTTCGTGGAAGGTAGTTACAACCAAACGATCAATGCGAGTTATGGCAATCCGCTTGCAGGACGTCAGGCTTGGAGCGGCAACTCGAATGGATTCATTGATACCGTCGTCAATCTCCCAGCGACAGCAGTTGGTTCGGATGTGCAACTTCGCTGGCGGTTTGGCTCAGACAATATTGTGGCTGGTAGTGCTTGGGCGATCGATACCATTGAGCAAACCGTTGAAGAGATGTTCCCAGGTACCGTTGCAATTACCGAGGACATGACGATCACCGCGCGAACTTTGATTGGCAACGTTTGGTCCGGTACCGCTCAGGCGTCGTTTGCGTTGACGCAACCCGCGACGATAGAAAGTCGATTGTTGTTTTACAACAACAGCGATTTCGACGGGAATGATTCCGCTGCGAACACCGCCGATGAAGGTGCAATCGCATCAGACAAACAGGCGTTATTACCAGGTCAAAATGCCAGCTTTGCAAACTACACTAGTTACAGTCGCGGCGTAAACGGGATCATAATTGACATCGCCAACCTGCCTGCGAGTGGATTGTCAGCGGATGATTTCACATTGCGTGTGGGCAACGATAGCGACACCAGCACGTTCACGGACCTGGAAATCGTTCCTGGTTTTTCGAGGCGTACCGGTGAGGGGGCTAATAGCAGCGACCGAATTACCTTGACGCTGCCCGATAAAGCCGTTGTAGGAAAGTGGTTGCAAGTCACGGTCAAGGCCAACGAGAACACAGCGTTGGAAACTCCCGACGTGTTCTACTTTGGCAATGCTCCTGGCGAAGTCGGTAACAGTACGGACGATACCTCGGTCAGCAACGCGGATGTTTTGAAGATTCGTTTGAATCGAACCGCTGGCGGTACCACGGTGGACTCTACCAGTCCCTACGATATCAATCGTGATCAAATCGTATCCAACGCCGATGTGCTGCTTGCTCGACTAGGCCGAACGACCTCCGAGGCTGAACTGAAACTGATCACTCCGAGCGGTGCAAGCAACTTCAGCAGTATTGTTGGCGTCTCTGCGTTGCAGGCAACCGATACCAATGCCGACGGTGTCGTATCGGCAATGGACGCATTACTGGTGATCAATCATCTCAGCGGGTCAACCAACAATACGTCAGGCGAAGAAACAGCGTCCCAAGAAAAGTGGAGTCATTTGGACGTTGACGGCAACGGTCATGTCACGGCATTAGATGCTTTGATGGTGATCAATGAAATGAACCGTTCGCAGACCAATCCAAACTCATCCGTCAGCCAATCCCCGCAAGCGTTTGATCTTGCCCTTCGGGATCTGCAGTCCGAGGACGAAGAAGATGACATCCAATTGCTCGATTCACGACTCGACTCGGTGTAGTGCGGTGCGACCACAAGCGTAGCGAGCTACCGCTCGGAGTGCGTTCGCCCGCTACCGTTGGTCGCTAGAATCGTGTCATGAAAACACCAATTCCAGCGATAACGGGTGTAGGATTCATTAACTGTTCGAGACATGCGGACGCGAAACAATGCGTCAAGTTGCCGCACTCGGGTTCCAACTGTCATCAAATAACCACTTGAACAACGTGAAACGGCGAAAGGCAACGAATACGGCTGGCATAGGGTTTCCTCTTTCCTCACATTGTCAACAAATTGGATTGACCAATACCGTGCCTCCCACGACAATAGTGGCATTGGTGAAGACGTTGAGTAGTCGCCGTGGTGGGTTGAATTGCCTGTGCAAAAAGAAAGCGACGATCTTATCTGACAACAGAACAAGTTACCCTCTTCTTTCCTCGCCTTGCTGGTCCTGTGCCAACGCTATTTTGATTGCCGTCATGGCTACATTTTAACTTTCCACTATTTCACACTTCCAGCGTTCATGTTGTTGTCGCCAACTCGTCCATTCATTCAATCCCAACAACGCTAGTCATTGCACTTGCGTGCGCTACACCCCAAACATGTTCATGCTTAACCCTCGTAACAATCGTCACTCTTCTTCTGCGTTTCGTAAAGCTGAATCTGGACAATCTCAGCGACTTCGAAAAAGGAAATTTGGATATTTCCAAGCGTTAGAGGCGCGGCAACTACTGACAACGCTTTTGGTTGACGGATTCGCAGTGAATTGTCCCGAGATTGAGACGATCCAAGCTGGCGTCGAAAGTGTCACGATACCCGCAAGCGATCTGGTCGTATCGGTTTCGAATAACGACGCGATAGAGCAATCGCTTGAATCTCAATCGGTTGTTAGTACCGACAAGAAAGACTCGAACGATCAAGTCGATGCACTGGCATTGCCGAGTGATTTGCCATCAAGTTTCTCTGTGTCGATTGAGTATTCCGGTGAAAGGCTGACACTTCATCTTGAAAAGAATTCGATCTTTGGAGAGAACACGAGGTTTCTGGTTGATAATGGCAGCGGCACCTTGGTTCAAGTCGATGCTGGTGCGGATCGTTCTTACCTTGGCAAAGTTGTAGAACATCCGGAATTCGATGTCAGTGCACTGCTTACTGCCGAGGGTCTCAAGGCCAATATTATTCGGCCGAATCAAAATTCTCTTACCATTGAGCCATTGGAGAATTCGTCTCCGAGCGGAATCCACAAAATCTCCGTAGCCGAAGGAGTGGATTTTGATGACGAATGTGATCACGATGAAAATCATGATGATGAAGTAGCTGCTGCAATGGCTGTAGACCCCAGCGTTGACGCCAATGCAACGCCGATTGTGAGTTCAAATTATAGCGAGGTCACCTCTTCAACGATCCCCTCGACGTCAGCCGCTATGAGCTCAGGAGCGACACTTCCGCCCACCAAAGTGATGGACGTGCTTGAGTATGAGATTGGTGTAGAGATTGGCTCGGCCGCATTATTAAACAATTATTCCGGCACTACCGTTGAGCAGAAGGTAGCGAGCGCGATGGCCGAGGCGCAAAAGATCCCTGGCAACCTCGATGCCCGTTATCTGCGTTCCGCGGGCATCAAGTACCGCTTGGGCACGGTCATTATCCGTACCGGCAGCGATCCGTTTTCCGTCAGCAACGGCAATGACAGTTCCGGCCTTTCGGCCTTCCGCAACTACTGGAATAACAATCCTCAGGAGGTCGGAAACACCCACGACCTAGCGGTGTACCACGTGCGTTCGTCTCCCTCAGGCCTCGCGTATGTCAACAGCGTCGGCACGAGCAATCGATATGCGCTCACCGCAAGTAATGGTCCCAGCAGTTGGGCTGACGGCACCCTCGCCCACGAATTCGGTCACTCTTGGAATTTGCGGCACACAAGTGATTCCGGGTTCTTCTATGAGTCAAAACCTAGAGATAATTCAGGCACCGACGAGGCAGGGGGTTCTGAAGTATTTGTCAGCATCATGCACGGTGGCGGTGACCACAATATCGGCAGGCTGGCCTCAGCTGAAGCGGACGAAGTCTACAAAATACGCAATCAAAAGCGATCGTATGGGACTCCCTATACCCCAGGAGCAGTTGCTCCATTTGGTCATAATGACACAGCGGTGGTTAGCAGTTCCGCGAGAATCCTAGACGTCATTGCAAACGATTACGACGTCAATAACGATGTGCTTGATGTTCAGTTGCTCGATACGGTCAGCCAAAAAGGAGGGACCATAAGTCTTTCGGTTGGCACTGGGCCCGGCGGTAGAAACGAGATTCTTTACACTGCGCCCGCCGGCGTAACGGGAGAAGACTTCTTTCACTATACGGTTTTTGACACCTCTGGCAAAACCGATTTTGGGGCAGTTAACATCACGATCCCCGACCCCGTTACCGTTGATTTGACACAAACCGTCTACAATTATGATCCAGGCACAGACACGTCTCCGGTTTTTTCGGGCGCAACACGCCTGACGTCTGGTGTCCAGGGCGAAGTTTTCTTTAGTGGCGGTGACGTGAGCGGAGTGGACCGAGGGGACATCTCGGGCGTTAACGCTTACAACCGTGACTTCATTCGCGGGACATCCCCTGCGACGTTTAACCATCGGGTCGTCAATGGACATTATCGTGTGACGTTGAACATGAGTGACCCAACCGGCTCGCTGGACAACATGTTCGTGAGTGGTGAAGGCGTGACCTTGGCATCGGACATTGATCGACCGGTTGGCACGAACGCGACATTCAATGTCGAAGTGGATGTCGTGGATGGTCAATTGAATTTGGAATTCGGAGATGCCGATACAATCGACCCCGCATGGGCGGTCACCCGAATCGTCGTCACACAGCAATATCCCTTCGTTGATCTAACACAGACCGTCTACAATTATGACCCTGGCACAGATACATCCCCGGTGTTTTCGGGCGCAACGCGTCTCGCGCCAGTGTACCAAGGTGAAGTCTACTTTAGTGGCGGAACGGTGGACGCGGTGGACCGAGGAGATCTCTCGGGCGTCAACGCTTATAATCGAGATTTCATTAGCGGAACAGCGCCAGCGACATTTAACCACCGAGTCATAAACGGGCAATATCGTGTGACATTGAACATGAGTGATCCAATCGTCGCATTGGACAACATGTTTGTGCGTGGCGAAGGTGTGACCTTGGCCTCGGATATTGATCGGCCGATTGGCACGAACACAACGTTCACAGTCGACGTCAATGTCTACGATGGTCAATTGAATTTGGAATTCGGAGACGCCGATACAGTTGATCCAGCTTGGGCGGTCACCCGAATCGTGTTGACGCAACAAGACGTTTTCGAGGATCCCACGGTCGTTAACCTGACCCAAACGAGTTATCGCTACGATGTGCAACCTTATGGGCTGTCTACTTTTGATTCCACCTATGTGCCGCTCACTGACAAGGTCAATGGTGATATCTATTTCACCAGTTCCGTGGCATCGATCGATAACGGTAGCGCTCCTGGAGCGAATGGACTAAACCGTGATGGAATTTTCATCACCAGTGGCTCGATGACATTGGAACACAAAGTTGCTGATGGCGTTTATGACGTGTTGGTAACGGTGGGAGACCTCAACCACGCGATGGACGACATGGTCGTTTCGGCCGAAGCTGGTGCCGTTGTGTCAACAAGTATGTCCACCAACGCTAACCAATACTTGAACACATTTGCCAATGGTGTCGCGGTATCCGACGGATCCCTTTCATTAACCTTCACCGCAGAAGGGGGAACAAACGATCGCTTCGCAACGACGCGTATCATCATTACTCGAACGGGCGATTTGCCTACACCCGCGACGATAGAAAGTCGATTGTTGTTTTACAACAACAGCGATTTCGACGGGAATGATTCCGCTGCGAACACCGCCGATGAAGGTGCAATCGCATCAGACAAACAGGCGTTATTACCAGGTCAAAATGCCAGCTTTGCAAACTACACTAGTTACAGTCGCGGCGTAAACGGGATCATAATTGACATCGCCAACCTGCCTGCGAGTGGATTGTCAGCGGATGATTTCACATTGCGTGTGGGCAACGATAGCGACACCAGCACGTTCACGGACCTGGAAATCGTTCCTGGTTTTTCGAGGCGTACCGGTGAGGGGGCTAATAGCAGCGACCGAATTACCTTGACGCTGCCCGATAAAGCCGTTGTAGGAAAGTGGTTGCAAGTCACGGTCAAGGCCAACGAGAACACAGCGTTGGAAACTCCCGACGTGTTCTACTTTGGCAATGCTCCTGGCGAAGTCGGTAACAGTACGGACGATACCTCGGTCAGCAACGCGGATGTTTTGAAGATTCGTTTGAATCGAACCGCTGGCGGTACCACGGTGGACTCTACCAGTCCCTACGATATCAATCGTGATCAAATCGTATCCAACGCCGATGTGCTGCTTGCTCGACTAGGCCGAACGACCTCCGAGGCTGAACTGAAACTGATCACTCCGAGCGGTGCAAGCAACTTCAGCAGTATTGTTGGCGTCTCTGCGTTGCAGGCAACCGATACCAATGCCGACGGTGTCGTATCGGCAATGGACGCATTACTGGTGATCAATCATCTCAGCGGGTCAACCAACAATACGTCAGGCGAAGAAACAGCGTCCCAAGAAAAGTGGAGTCATTTGGACGTTGACGGCAACGGTCATGTCACGGCATTAGATGCTTTGATGGTGATCAATGAAATGAACCGTTCGCAGACCAATCCAAACTCATCCGTCAGCCAATCCCCGCAAGCGTTTGATCTTGCCCTTCGGGATCTGCAGTCCGAGGACGAAGAAGATGACATCCAATTGCTCGATTCACGACTCGACTCGGTGTAGTGCGGTGCGACCACAAGCGTAGCGAGCTACCGCTCGGAGTGCGTTCGCCCGCTACCGTTGGTCGCTAGAATCGTGTCATGAAAACATCAATTCCAGCGATAACGGGTGTAGGATTCATTGGCCTATGGTGCCATCCATACACCGGCAAAAAAGTTGGTTTGTGGGTCACACGCAAAGCGGTTTCCTTCTAGATGCCCGCCGCGAATTCCGACACAGACACATAAGAGGGCCCTACATTGACGCTTGTTGCGCAAACTCCGAAACAAGTTTGGCTCTATTTGTAATTGTCAGAATCCTGAGAATCCTCTTGATCGGACGGACGCCCCTCTCAACGGACTTTTTCGGTGTCGCCCACCACTCGTGCACAATGTAGCGTGACGTAGCCTTGATGACTCGTAATCGACCATGTTTGGGCCATCAGCTATCGGAAGACTAGCAACATGCTTTTCCCGCATTCTCACCGTACTCGGAATCTTCATACGATCTCAGTCACTTGTTTAGGGCTCTTGATCGTGACGTTTTCGGGATGCCTTCCGACGACACCAATCGAACCGTTTTCCGTTGAATCGGTTTCACTCCCTGAAATGCCGTCACGGCCAACGGGCAAGGCAATGGCGGGTTCAACCGCATTGCGTTTCAACGTCTCCCTTCCTGTCGAACTTGGTCAACCAGGTGAGGCGAGTCAGGTTGTCGTTTTGATGCCATCGAAAAAGCCGCAGCTTAAACTTCCGTGCTTGGTATACACGCCCGCTGGATCGCCATTGTTTGCCGGAATGCAATTAACCCAACAGGACGAAATGCAAATGCTGCCCTACGTTCAAATGGGGTTCGCAGTAGTGTGCTACGAGACCGACGGCGGCGCCCAAGCACTAACACCGCAGACTCCGCCCAAAGAGATGGCGGAATTGGCACGAAAATACGTTGCGTCCAAGGCGGGTTTAGTCAATGCACGCAATGCAATCACATGGGCGTTGCGATGTTTTGAGGAGATCGACAAAACGAAGATGTATGCGATCGGACATAGCAGCGGCGGAAAGCAGGCGTTGCTGTTGGCTGCCCATGACACCCGTATCCGCGGATGTGTCGCGTTCGCACCTGCCTGCAAAATGGATAGTTCGATTGGACGACTCATACGGAGTTGGCCTGTGGAAGACCCTGACCAATTGGTGACAGAAGTCCGTCGGTCCGTTCCTATGTCACACAGCGATCGGATCCAGGTGCCATGCCTATTGATCCACAGTCACAATGACCGCATCGTCCGTTCATCCGAGGTCCAACGAATGGGTCAGGCAATTGGATCGGAAAGCGAGATCACCGAAGTCGATTCGGAAGACCATTTCGATATCCCCCAAGTCGGATTTGTAACTGCCGCGAAATGGCTTCAGAAACACACAGGGCTTGAGAGCGACGATTCCATCGATCCTATCCGCCCCGTCTCGCTCCCGGCAAAGTCACCAACACCAGTTCGACGCACCAATGTTCGGCATAACAGCGGAGACGTCCAGTACAATCCGTATCTGCAATAACATTGCTATCCGGAATAGCACAAACGGAGTGAACCGGCGGCGTTGGCGTTCGCATAGAAGACGCCAAAGTCATTATTTCCTACGATTTGAATGGAATGTTGCGTACCGTCTTGCTCTATTTGGGCTCTCGCAAAATATCGGTTACTGTTTCCTTACCTTTCACATTATAGAAAGACGTTTCGATGCGATTTCTGCCAATGCTGTTGACCATGTTCGCCATGAATTTGTCGTTTGTTTCAGGCGTTTCGGGGCAAGAGCCTGACGCCGCTAAGATCCGAATTGGAACTTATGACAACCGCTCGATTGCGGTCGCTTACGCCGCATCACCCCATAATCCTGTCGCCGAAAAAATGGTTGAACTCGATGCTGCGAAAAAGAACGGGGACGAGGAAGCTGTGAAGCGATTGAACGCATGGGGAAAAAAACGGCAACGGTTGCTGCATTTTCAAGGGTTTGCCCATGTGCCCGTTGGCGACCTTCTTGCGCCCGTCACAGATCAACTGGCAGACATTGCCACAAAACATTCGCTTGTGGCAATTGTCAGGGAATGCGATTACCTTCGATCCGATGTTGAAACGATCGATGTGACAGAAGAATTGGTAGAACTATTCCAACCCAACGAAAAAATCCGCAATATGGCTCGCAAGATTCGCGATGCCAAGCCTGTTGAGCTAACCGTGCTTTCCGAGATGTCTGCGGACAAATGAACCACTCGCAGAGACGAGAACTCAACTTTGAATGCAAATGGATCCGATTGCAGCAAGCATTGCCGTAATCGTGAGTCAATCGTTTTGCACTAATTCTTCGACGTGATGGCCAACGCATTCCGCCAACACCAACGGGTTGTAGCCGCCTTCCAGTACGCTCACAATTCGCCCCTCGGAATGCTTTTGCGCGATCCGGATCACGGCGTCGGTCAAAGCGGTGAAATCCTCGGTTTCGAGCCCCAGTGAACCGACCGGATCGAGGCGATGGCTGTCAAAACCGGCACTGATCAACACTAATTCGGGCGATATCAAGTCCGCGAAATCGCTGAGTGAATCGGTGAACTGTTCGAGTTGATCTTTGCGAGAGGTACCGAACGCAATCGGCAAATTGCGAGTGGTTCCTTCACCCGCACCGATCCCGGTTTCATCTTTCAACCCCGTATGCGGAAAGAACGGGGAACGGTGCATCGAAAAAAAACCGACCTTGGGATCGTCATAAAAAATCGCTTGCGTTCCGTTCCCATGATGAACATCAAAGTCGACAATCAGAACTCGGTCGAGTCCCAGCCTTTCGGTTGCGACGCGAGCAGCGACAGCGATGTTGTTGAACAAGCAGAATCCCATCGCTTGGTCAGCGAGTGCATGATGCCCCGGAGGCCGCGATAAGCAAAACGCATTCGTATTTTCCCCTTGCATGACGCGTTGGACCGCGTCGACCACCGCTCCGGTGGCTTTACATGCAACGTCGAATGATCGGCGGCTCACGACCGTGTCTGGATCAAGTTGCCCACCACCTTCCATGGCCATCTTTTCGACCGCCTGAATGTGCTCGGGCGTATGTACCATCATCAACGTCTTTGGCGATGCAGCATCCCACGAAGGGCGTTTACAAATGGCATCGAGAGACACAAAATGCAGATACCGAAGAACGGGCATTATACGCCCCGCGTTCTCCGGATGGTCGCCCGTTTCATGTTCTTGAAAAAGCGGATCGGAATAGAAAAGTGTCATCGATTGTGACTCTGGATAGCAGTTTTATGTTCTCGAAATCGCCTCGTCTCTGTGTGAAAATCGACCGGCTGAATTCCCTCGCCGACGCCCGCCCCCCTCCGAATCGCCGCGCTGACAAATTGTTTGGCTGCGTCGATCGCCTCAATCAAGGGTAGACCACTGGCCAACCCTGCCGTGATAGCAGCCGACAAAACGCAGCCTGTACCATGCAAGTTCTTTGTGTCTAAACGATCCGAAGCGAACCGAAGCGATTTTCCCAAGCCATACAAAAGATCGACCGATTGGTCGCCTTCAATGCCGCCTTTGACCAGAACATTCCTGGCTCCCATTCGAACAATCGCTTCAGCGGCTCTTTCCATTTCGTCAAGGCAACTCACATTCATGCCGGTCAATCGGGAAGCTTCAAAACAATTGGGCGTGACCAAACACGCATGCGGCAGCAAGCTTGACCGCAACGTCTCAATGGCTTGATCATCGATTAACACGGAACCGTGCTTGCTGATCATCACCGGATCCACAATCAACGGAAACTCTGCGTTGGCGACACGCTCTGCGACGGAGCGGATGATTTCCGCATTTCCCAACGCCCCCGTTTTCACCGCCGATGGAGGAATGTCTTGCAGGACCGCGTCGAGTTGGGCGAGAACGAATTCGGGGTGAAGCAGTTCCACCGATTTTACTGCTTGCGTATTCTGAACAGTCAATAAGGTGACTACTGACATGCCGTAGACACCATGTTGGTGAAAGGTCTTCAGGTCCGCTTGTAAACCGGCACCTCCGGAGGGATCCGAACCGGCGATTGTCATCGCAACGTGCAACGATGTTCTCCAGTCTCGGTTGGAACCGCTGAGTGGTGACGGTCGTAGTGAATAATCTCAGTCATGATAGCAATTGTTCCAGGCCACTTCATAATACCGTTCAGAGCATTCGTATTATTGCCCGAAACCGACCATAACGCTGTCCCTTCATTTGTATACGTTGTGACAAGGATCGTCCAATCCACCAAGGTGTTCAAAGATGGATCGACTCATCAAAACCCTAACTTCCGCTATTATCTTTGCACTTTTGACCTCCTTTTCCACGTCCGTTTTTGGCCAATGGAGGTACGCAGAGCGAAGCCCAATACAAACCGAGGGTGAATTGCACCGCGACTCGTCACTGAAATACCAACCAGCAATCAACAATTTCCACAACCTCGATTTACCAGCTCCGTACTGTTACGAGCCCGTTTTTGGTGCCGACGTGGGCTTTCTCGGACTGATACGTTCGAGCTCCGATGCATTTGCTCTTGTTACCAATGATAGTTCCGAAGTCGTTGCAACCAGCGATGCACTCGATCCAGAGATGAAGCTGGGCTACCGAGTTTCCGCAACGCTATTCAATCTCAGTCGTCACGTTCAGGGGCTCGACACGGGGATTTCGTTTTTCTCCGTCGGAGGAACCGTTGGCGAATCAGTCATCGGCACTCCAGGGGACTTGTCGACCAATTTATATCCCCATTTTTATGCTGGAACGCCAACCAGTCCCCAGTCAAGCTATTCGATATTTTTAGAATCGGACCTCGATTCCGCTGAATGGATGATCGGCTATCGCCCCATCCCACGGTTGCGATTGTCCGCAGGTGTTCGATGGTTAAAACTCGACGAAAACTTTGACGTGTTACGAACCGCTGAATTGAGTACCGGCACTCGCTTGGGATTTTACGCAGAATCGCACAACGACGCATTCGGATTTCAAGTCGGCGGCGAAGGAACCCTGTGGACCAACGGCAGTGCACGCGTCTATTTCTGCGGCAAGTACGCAGCTCTGAACAACGAAGTCGAGGGTAAAGCGATCGCCCAAAACATTACCTTCGACTACGAAGGCGACACCAACACTTCATTGGTAGACATTGAAATTGGAGCGCACGCTTGGGTCGCGTCATGGGCGTCAGTTGGAATCGCCTACCAAGGATTGTTCCTGGCCGATGCTGTCGGAGCATTAGAGCAATCCGATCAACAATCGATGTTCGACGCAGCACTACAAAAACCTTTTTACCATGACATCACTTGGCACGGTTTACACGTAGGAATCAAAATGATCTGGTAAGCTCCGATCCCTACGAGGGAAAGCCTCTATCGCATGCCTCACGTCCATTGTTTTCGTGCAATCACCACATCGGATGCGACCGTGCGGTCGAGTTCAAATCCGCGGTGGGCGAAAATATCAATCATCCGTTTGTTCGACGGCGACATTTCTGCGACCACACGGCGAATGTTCCAAGACTTGCAAAGATCAAGACAATAGTCGGTCAAGATGCCGCCAAGCCCGTGCCCCTGCCACTGATCGCTGACCAACACTGCATACTCCGCTTCGCGGTGATCTACATCAGCAACCAATCGTCCGACTCCAACAAACACGGACTCACCATCGATCTGCGTTTCGGCGGCAATTGCGACTTCACGATCGTAATCGTTGAAACAAAAACGCGTTGCCATTTCATGAGTCGTCGCTTTGAACATATAACGAAAACGCATCTGAATTGTCTCGGGCGAACACGATGCCACCAATCGGCACCATAGTGGCTCATCCTCGGGCTGGATTGGCCGCAAGCACATCTGTGTCCCGTCGTCGAGCGATAAATCTTTAATGAAGTCCGATGGATACGGACGAATCGCCAAGTGTGAATAGGGCGTCGTTTGCTGGTTCGCGGATTCGCGATCAAGAATGACGCGTGAATCGAGCGCAATCGCATTGTCGGGTGTGACCAAGAGAGGATTGACATCGATTTCCGAGATTTCGGGATGATCGGCAACGAGATAACTGATTCGCATCAGCACATCCACCAATTTATCAACGTCCACGCTCGGCTTGCCACGGTAATCTTGAAGCATCGGCCACGCACGAAGTGATTCCAACATCCGCCGGGCGAGTCTTTCGTTTAGCGGCGGAAGCTCCAACGCACGGTCTTGTAATATCTCGGCCATCGTTCCACCGGCACCGACCATCAAGACGCTGCCAAACACTGGATCACGTTTTGCGCCGACAATCAATTCGCGACCGTAGGGCCGCGCCATCATCTGCTGAATCGTGACACCATCGATCCGAGCGTCGGGGACCTTTTGTTTTGCATCAGTGGTGATTCGATCAAAGGCTTCCGTCACGTCCTCGGCCGTGCTTAGATTCAACACGACTCCGCCAACATCGCTTTTGTGTGTAATTTCGGGCGAGAAAATTTTCATGACCACTGGATAGCCAACTTGCTCGGAAAGCCGTACGGCTTCCTCTTTGTTTCGAGCGATGAAGGTTTTCGTTGTAGGAATTTGGTAAGCTTCAAGCAGCGTCTTGGATGCGACTTCACTGAGCGTGCTCGCGCCATCGGTTTCGATCGAATTCATTACGCTTTCGAGACGCTGAGAATCCAAATTGAATCGGATTGGAATGGATCGCGGTGTCTCGTATAACATTTCACGCCGACGCGAGTACTCGACTAAGTGCATGAACGCCGACACTGCTTTCTCTGGCGTTGCGTAAGCCGGCACTCCGGCAGAATGGAAAAGCTCGCGTCCCGGACGAACCCTTGCGCCTCCCATCCAAGCCGTCAAAACGGGTTTGCTAGAAGTCTTGGCTGCCTGAATGACTTGTTCGGCGGTTTGCATCGGATCGGTCATCGCTTGTGGCGACAACACGACCAACGCACCGTCCACATTTCCATCGGCAAGAACCGTTTGGATGGTGTCTCCGTATCGCTTTGGCGGTGCATCCCCGAGCACGTCGATGGGATTACCATGTGACCAAGGCCGAGGCAACGATTTGTTTAACGATTCCATGGTCGCATCGGATAGGTTCGCGAGCACCCCTTGGCGCTGCAATAGCGCGTCAGTTGCCATCACGCCTGGTCCACCCGCATTGGTGATGATCGCCAACCGTGGTCCTTTCGATTCCTTTTGGCGTGCAAGTAACCCAGCACAATCGAAAAGGTCGTCCACATCAAAAACGCGTATGATTCCCGCTCGGGCAAACGCGGCTTCGTAAACACTATCCACCCCCATCATGGCACCCGTGTGTGATGCAGCAGCGCGTGCCGATTCAGCGAACCGGCCTGCCTTGTAAGCAATGATCGGTTTGCTACGTGTAAACGCTCGCGATGCCGACATAAATTGGCGAGCATCCGTGATTGACTCGACGTAAAGAATGATCGAATCGGTCCAACGATCCATCGAGAAATAGTCGATCAAATCGGCGATGCCGACATCAAGCATATTTCCAACCGATACGAAGTGAGAAAAACCAATCTGCTTTTCAATGGCCCAATCCAACACAGCGGTACAAAGTGCACCTGATTGAGAAATAAAAGCGACGCGTCCTTTGATCGGCGAATCGGCTGCAAAACTGGCGTTTAAACCCGAATGCGGGGACATAATGCCCAAACAGTTTGGCCCGATGATTCGCATTCCTTCGAACTGTTTCTTTACCTCAAGAATTTCTTGTTCGAGTGCGATGCCGCGTTCACCGATTTCGCGAAAACCGGCCGACAGAATGACCACCCCTAAAACGCCTGCGTTGCCACATCGACGGACTACCTCCGGAACCGAGGCAGCGGCTGTGCAAATGACCGCCAAATCAGCGGGTGAAGGTAAATCCGGCACTGATGGGTAACACCGAACGCCTTCAATTTGGTCAAACCGCGGATTGATTGGATAGATCTCGCCTTGATAACCGCCCGCGATTAAATTGCGAATCACCGTGTTCCCGACACTCATAGGGCGCTGACTCGCACCAATAATGGCGACACTTTTCGCTGCAAAAATCTTTCTTAGATTACGAATCGGCATGTTCGTTCGGACCAAAGACGGGGTGGGAAAAATGAGTATCCGCTTAATTACAACACGGGTTTAAAAAGGGCAGGCGTGTTGATGGCGTAAGTGCGTTCTTCGTCCGTGAGCAACTCTTGCGATTGAAGTTGTTGTTCCAATACGGATTCATTGGCATCGGATGCATCCTCGTTGTGCTGCGCGCGTTCTGCGACACGTTGTCGCAGAGTTGATTCTTCAACGGGGAAATCCAAAATGCGAAAGGCAACGTTTTGGTCTCTGGCCAATTCGTAAAACGCATCACGTTGTTGACGCTTCAAAAACGTCGCATCAACAATCACGCTATATCCAGCTCTTAGGATACCGCGCGCGGCTTGTTGAAGTCGACAGTAAGTCGACTCCCTAGCGGAATTCGAATAAAGTTCTTCAACCTGCTCGGGATCTGGGCGTGAAATCGGGCTAAGTCCCACTTCTTGTTTCCGAAACACGTCCGACCGAATTCGTATCGCTCCTGCTTGTGTGATCAGACTTTCGGAAAGCGTCGTTTTTCCACTTCCGCTAACTCCGTGCGTGATTGACAACGTCGGACGCTGAATGTGCGTAAACTGGTCGGCCAAATCAATGTAGCGATCGCGAATCTTGAATTCTTCATCTCGCTGGGCATCCGATTGCCCAGCTTGATCGGCGCGAATTGATGCCACTTTTGCACGTACCAGCGACCGATAGACCAAATACCAACGCAACAGTGCAAGTGATCCATAGTCGTTAGTTTGTTCCAAGTACGTGTTGACGAATAGATGGAAAAATTCGGTATGCCCAAATGCTGAAAAGTCCATCGCCAAGAACGCCGCATCGCTCAGCACATCGATCCATCGGAACGAATCGTTGAACTCAATACCATCAAATGGCATCAATCGCCCATGCCAAGCGATCACGTTATTCAAGTGCAAATCCCCATGGCACTCACGAATGAATCCGTTTTCCACACGCTGTTGAAACTCATCCTCATACTGATCAAAGAATGACTCGCTCCACTGCAAAATCTCGTTTACGATCTCCGGCTGCCGAGACAAACCTGCGCAGGCTTTCCCCGGCAAACCAAGAACGGAGCTCGATTCTTCCCGTCTCCACAAAGCATCAAAATTGTCCAATGCATCACGACGCACACTAGCCGGATTCCCCCACGGCTCACCGGCACCGGACACCTTCGCCAGATGATGGAACTCGGCCACAACCCTGCCAAGCTGTTTTACCTTTGCAAAGGTGAGTTTTCCCAATCGCAACTGTGCACTCAATAAAGCATCGTCTGCGAAGCGACGCATCTTCACGGCAAACTCGATTGGCTCGCCATCGCCTTCCACCCTGATCTTGCCATCGGTTAGCGTGATCGGAACGACGCCCAAATAGAGATCCTTTGCATAACGACTATCGAGACGCAGTTCCTCATGGCAAAAGTGCTCTCTCTTTTCAAGGGTCGTGTAATCCAAGAATGCCGTGGCAATCGGCTTCTTAACCTTGTACGCATACGGACCAACCAAGAAGACCCACGAAATGTGCGTTTGGTGAACCACAACCAACTCACCATCGCCACGAGAGTAGGAACTCGAATCACAAAGAGCCTCAATGAGCTTCTCTGTTGAAATCAAGCCCCTCAATAAGACGTCGTTGTATGAACTAGTCATGGTTTTCCGCAACCACTCTGCGCGCTAATGCCGCACACTTTAAATCCGACATAGCACACGAATAGGACAAACGCACGTAAAACCCAAATCGGTTTTACGCATCAAATTGCGTGCAAACATTGTGCCTACATGATCAACGCTGACACTGTTCCCGAGAACTCAACGCAGCGTCTTAACGCCCAATTTGCTTGATGACGGAATCAGCAAAGCATCCTGCTATCATCCGACATTGATCCACGAATCAACATTGTCGATCGTCCAAGGTTCACGCTGTTCACGACGAAGCATCGCTGTAGCCGCTGCATCGCCATCAGCGAATTTTTCTTGGTCAGGATCCCACCGCAGCCTGCGACCAAGCTGCATCGCAATGTTACCAAGGTGTGCGACCGAGATGGTGCGGTGTCCAATTTCTGCCGGTGCGTAAGCTTGTCGGCCTTCTTTGATCGCATCGGAAAAGTCCATGTGTTCCCCCCCTTGGCCGTCGGTTCGAGGTCGCCGTAGCCGCTTTTCTTCTGGCAGCACGGTTTCCAGCAACTCAGGCCGGTTCGACTTCACGGGACCTCGCCAACCTCGTGATAGGATCCAACCATTGGTACCTTCAAACTTTAACCCCGGAGCGTCTGTGAATAGCTCGGTCGTAAGCCCCGAAGGATAACGATAGTTGACTTTGAACGATGTTGCCGTGTTCCATATCCCATCGCGGGGCGGAAATTCGCCTTTGCCTTCGATCTCTACCGGACCGGTCAATTCGTTGCCGGTTGCCCAATGAGCGAGGTCAATCATATGGGCACCCCAATCCGTGATGACACCTCCCGAATACGCAAGATGCCAACGGAAATTGTAATGGACACGAGACTCACAATACGGCATCTCGGTGGCTTGCCCTTGCCACATCTCGTAATCGAGTCCCGATGGTGGCTTGCCCAAGGTCGGATCGACTGCTTGCCGATGGCGATTGCTCGGTGGCAACAAAATTTTGACATGCTTGATCTCGCCAAATACTCCTGCTTTGACAAGTTCGACCATCCGAATGTAGGACTCGATCGACCGGTTTTCTGAAGCCGTTTGAAAAACTTTTCCCGATTGCTTGGCGACGTCCGCCAAGATACGACCTTCGCTTAACGTTAGGGACAATGGCTTTTCACAGATAACGTGCTTTCCAGCTTTCAGTGCAGCAAGTGCAGCGATAACGTGCCAATGATCGGGCGTGCCAACATGCACTGCATCGATATCTTTGTCATTGACGAGATCCCGGAAATCGGAATACGCCTTACAACGGTAGTCACTGCCCAACTTACTAGAGTAGTGTTTGTTGACTTTCGTTTCGGCATGGGCCAAGTGGTTAGAGTCGACATCACAGACAGCCAAGACTTGCTGATCCTCGTTGGCAAACATGCGATCCATATTCCAACCCGATCCATGGTCACCGCTACCGATTTGGCCCATCACGATTCGCTCGCTCGGAGCGGTGTGCCCGTCACGTCCCAGCGCCGAAGCCGGGATAACCAGGGGAGCGATCGCAGCCGTTGAAAAGGCTTTCACAAATTGTCGTCGAGCAGTTCGGTATACCATGACCATTCCCGTTAGCAAGGTGAGAGTTATGAAGGCGGCTTCGCTTTTTGAAAAACCAAACAGCGTGCTATGCGAATCGTTCGATAATGGATCGAATCACCATTTCAGTTCACGTCGAAACACGGGTTCAAGTTCGTCCGCGATCTTGACATGCTCTGGCGCAACCGGGTGAGCATCCACGCCCGGTCGGCCAGGGTAGTATCGGACGTCGATTTTTGTGATGTTCGATTCGCCCAAGGTTGCTATTGTTTTTTCGATATACTGGTTCAATTTTTTGCGGTTTTCATTGTCGCCGAACATGGGCGAGTTCAACAAGAACAAGTGTGCGTCGGGCGCATCACGCCGCAGTTGTCTAATAAAATCAACATACGCCTTTACATAGGTTGCTTCGTCAGGAACGCCTTGGTTGAAATCATTCGTACCGAGACAAATTGAAATAGCATCGGGCACGTATTGAGTTGCATCCCACGAAGAATTGGCGTCGTCCGAAAGCGCCCACTCATAAAACTGTGGCGCATTGTTTGTCTCTGTCATCCCTTGCCAATCACGAATTAGCCCACGTCCACCGTAGGCGATCAAATGACATTGGGCACCAAGACGGTCTGCGAGAACGCGGCCATAAGCGAGACGCCCGTTGGAATGATGGTCGCCTGTGGCCGGATCATCGGGCAAAATATCAATGGAGGCTCCGGCGGTAATCGAGTCGCCAATGAACAACAATTTTCGCTTCGGCAATGGCATCGGTGCCACGAAATGCCCCGTCGACGCTTCAAATGAGATTGCTTTCAAAATCCCCTGCCAACCTTCGGTACGTTTGTGAATCTCAACGGTATGTTCACCTGGTGAACCACTAAACAGCACTTGCTCGTGCTTGCCACTACGGAGTTGAATCCTTTGAGTGTCGGTGGAATCGACAATCACATCAACGTAGACCGAATCGCTGGTCGCCTGATACTTCATCAATAGTTGTGGCCCAACGAATGCCACTTTGATCTTCGTCCCTGGGTATGCAATTTTGACAGATCCATCTTCGCTTCGCACCGAGCGTCCTTCGAGAAGCACCAGCGAAGAATCAGCAGGAACCACTGATTCCAATCGAGTTGAAACACTCTTTTGAATCGCAGCATCTTGATCGGTTGTCAGTGGCGTGACTTTCAGATTTCGATATGCGACCGGGCCATGATCGCCCTGCAGTCGTATTGGTCCCGTGGCTGTTTCCTGTTTCGACATTCCAGATCTCGTCATACCGGTAACTTCCACATTTTCGTGAATGAGTTCACCGTTATGAACGACTTTCACAAAACAGGCATTAGCGATTTTTTCTCCTGAATCGTTGAATCGAGGTGCACGAAACGTGATGTCGAAACTTTGCCATTGGCCTGTGACTCGGCTTACATTCTTGGCTGGGGAATGTCCTTCGTATGCTCCACGTTGCCCATCGTGTCGGGGATAAATTCCCCCGCATTCGATCCCTGGGTACGCAGCTTTGGCAACGCCAAAGCTGTCATAGATTTGAATTTCGTAGCGTCCCATCATGTAGACCCCCGAATTCGATCCTTTGGGGATATAGAACTCAACATGCAATTGGACATCGCCATAGTCCGCTTTTGAAAGCAAGTAGTCTGCTCGTCCACTGCTATAGAGGACACCGGTTCCCGCCTCGGCAACGAGTTGAGACGAATCGTCAGGATTCAAATGCACGTTTTTGGCTAGCTGCCATTGCTTGCTCAAAGGACTCTTGCTTTGGCGCCAAGCCGACAAGTCGCTGGTGCCAATCGATTCAGAATAAGCAATCGTGCAAGAAAGTACGGCAAGTAAAAAAGCAATCAATGATCGGTTCATAGCAGAGAGCATGAGGCAGGAGAGGGGGGCAGGTGCTTAGCGTGAGTGATCCGAGTATCATCATACCAAGAACCTTTTGTTTCCACATGAATTTGGATTCCAACTGATGAAAAAAACTGCGTTTCTGCTTCTAATGCTTGCTGTTTCGTTCGTTGGAAAGAATCCGGCACAATCGCAAGAGTTCCCCAATCCAACGAACCTGCAAACTGTCCGCGGAGCAGCGTCAACGCTACAGCGCAGTTTGTCATTAATGGCTGAAAGCACAGCTGAAAAACGGAACCACGTCAAAGTATTGTTCTATGGTCAATCGATTACCGAACAAGATTGGTCACACGCGGTTGCCGATGATCTTCGGAAGCGTTTCCCTCATGCGGACTTGGAGATCGAGAACCGTGCGATAGGAGGCCATTCATCCCAGATTCTTAGCAAGACTGCTGAAGCCGATCTGTATCCTTTCTATCCTGATCTTTTGGTCTTTCACGTTTACGGGGATCATCGCGATTATGAAGCGATCATACGTCGAGTGCGTGAACAAACCACCGCTGACATTCTGCTTCAAAACGATCACTTTCAACGCAACGGAAAATTGGATGAAGAAAAAGACCCTGCAAACTTAACACCTGCGAATTGGGCTCCGTGGTTCAATCATGTATTTTTGCCTGGGTTGGCCGAGAAATACGATGTTGGCTTGCTTGACCAACGATCAGTATGGAAAACGTACTTAGAGGACAACCAACTCACACCCCGCGACTTGCTGCGCGATGGTGTACATCTTAACGAACACGGAAACCATCTTATGGCCGAGATAGTCAACTCAGGCTTGCAGTATACGCCTGGGACCACGGTGGTAGAGGATGATCGAGTGACAACGATTCCGATCAACTCAAACGATTGGACCGGAGGTCAACTTACGATTCCGTTCGAGGGCAATCGAGTCGACGTGATTACTGCAAATCAAGGCGAACCAAGAGAAGTTCAAGTCTTGGTAGACAACCGAAATCCGAGTGACTTTCCCAATGCATACTGCATGACCAAAACGAGCGGAT
The DNA here is from genome assembly GCA_007859835.1 of Novipirellula herctigrandis. Lineage (GTDB taxonomy): Bacteria > Planctomycetota > Planctomycetia > Pirellulales > Pirellulaceae > Novipirellula_A > Novipirellula_A herctigrandis. The sequence goes on from SJPJ01000001.1 coordinate 4,725,709, forward strand.
ATCTCGGCACGAATTGGCCATGCCTTTTGCAGATACAACGTGGCCCATCACCGGTCATCCCCGAAACATGGTCGATCCGAATCACCGAAGCTTCAGACGACTACAACCAATTTCGTTTCACGGTGACGGGTTCGGTCTCAGGCGATGATGGCGAAGGGACTGCGACAGAGACGTTTGTCTCCAATTCGGGTCGATTGAAAATTGAACCGCGAGATTGGAACCTCGCCTATTGCCGAAAGGTTTTTGAAAAGCCACTTACCGTTGACGCCGTCATTCAATTCGATGTGGTTCCCCAATTCAATGACCACTTCATAGCAAAAGCGAATCCGGATCCGACTCGGGAATCAACGGTTCGGTTGATCCAAGGTATTTCCAATGGTCAGCATACGTTGACCCTTATCGCAGACTCCGACACGCCAATTACCGCAGTGCGTGTCTATCGACCGCCGTTTGCCCGACAGACAAAATCAACTCCGAACGTGCTTGTCTTGTACGCCGATGACATGGGATTCGGAGACCTGAGTATTCAGAATCCTGCTTCAAAAATTCCAACACCGAATTTGGATGATTTGGCACGGCAATCGATGCGGTTCTCCAATGGCCACTCATCCTCGGGCATCTGCACGCCAAGCCGATATGCCTTGTTGACGGGGCGGTATCATTGGCGTGACTTTCATGAAATTGTCGGCCCATTTGGCAAGTCCGTTTTTGACGACAAACGGTTAACTTTGCCTGAGATGATGACGGCCTACGGATATACGACCGCCGCGATTGGCAAATGGCATCTTGGTTGGGATTGGGATGCAATAAAAAAACCCAATGCCAAGCCGATCACGGTGAGCGGATCAAAGCAGAAAAGCTATCCGCCCGAAGCGTTTGATTGGGACAAGGCAATCCCCGGTGGACCACTGGCTCACGGTTTTCATTCGTACTTTGGTGACACCGTCATCAACTTTCCTCCGTATTGCTGGATCCAAAATGATCGGGTTATCAAAGCTCCCGACGCGATGCTGGACACAAGCAAATGGAGACCCATCAAAGAAGGTAGCTGGGAATGTCGCCCAGGCCCAATGGCTTCGGATTGGGATCCTTACCAATGCCTCCCTACAATCACACATCGTGGTGTCGAATTTATTCATGCTCAAAAGGACAATGACAAACCGTTCTTTCTCTATTTTGCGTTTCCATCACCTCACGCGCCAATCATTCCCAACGATGCTTTTGACGGGCAATCAGAAGCGGGCCCCTATGGCGATTTTGTTGTCGAAACCGACAATGCGTGCGGTCAACTGCTAGATGCACTGCGTGAATCGGGCCAAGCCGACGACACCATCGTCATCTTTAGTGCCGACAATGGGCCCGAGAATTACGCATACGTTCGCGATGCAACCTACGACCATTGGTCAGCGGAACCTTTCCGTGGACTCAAACGCGACATTTACGAAGGAGGGCATCACGTTCCGTTTTTGATTCGCTGGCCCGGCGTCACCAAACCAGGAACGGTATCGGATAGTTTGGCGTCACAAATCGACATCATGGCGACCTTAGCCGATGCGATTGACTACGCGTTGCCCGAGGATGCAGCGGAAGATTCCCATAGCCTTCTGCCAATCATCCGAGGCGATTCGAATTTGGTTCGAACCGCTCACGTACATAACACTTACAAGAATGCTTATGCAATCCGCGAAGAAAACTGGTTGTTGATTGATTCGAAAACGGGATACCACCGAAAACCAAATCAAAAATGGGAAACCAAGCACCTCTACAATGCCGATGATGACCAAGCCGTTGAGTTGTATGATTTGTCGATTGACATCGGGCAACGCCACAATGTCGCTAGCCATCATCCCGATCGCGTTCGGTCAATGCAAGCGAGGCTAAAATCGATTCGCTCGGCCAAACATTCAGCACCTCGTTTTGATCCGTGACCCAAATTTGCCCGCCTCGCTATCGATTGTTTTCAAATCCCCGACCGTCACGTTTGCGGGGCAGGTGCATTGAGAAAGGATCGACGACGGCGAGTAATCGCTTCCCGTGTGTACAATTGCTCGGCTAACCAGTAGATCCCATTTCGAAGCTCGTCGACTGACATTTGCAAAGGTTCGAAGTTCACGTCAAACAAAGTACATCGATCCCATCGTCTCGGTTGCAAAATCCGGCCATCCTTTAGCAATCGGTCGTAGAGCGGGGTGCCTGGGAAGGCCGTCAGTATTGTTATTTGCACATCCCAAATTCCGGTTTCGTTAGCGAACTGCAAAACCTGTTCAAATATCGCAGGGCTTTGACTATCAAGCCCGAGAATGAAGCAGCCATTGACGGTGATTCCATGCGATTGGATTCGTTTAACCGCTTCTCGCGGGTCACCCTGGTAACGCGATTTAAAATTGGCGCGTAGCTCAATACCGTCAAGGGACTTTGGTTCCGGGCTTTCCAATCCAATCAGAACTTGTTTGCAACCCGCCTGACGCATCAACGCGAGAAGTTCATCGTCGTCGGCCACCGAAATATCCGTTTCCGTAAACCACTTGATTCGCTCAGGAATCAATTCGCGGCATAGACGCTTGCCCCATTGGTGGTCGACGAAAGTGTTGTCATCTGCAAACTCGACGAATGGTCGACGTTGAATTTGCTTGATCGCTCGGATATCCCGTATGACATCTGCCACCGGACGTTTGCGATACGGTTGCGACAGCATGACGTTGGACGCACAAAAATCGCAGCGCCACGGACAACCGCGTGTCGTTTGGACGGGAAAGCGAGTGTAAGGGCGGTTGGCCAACAAATCATAGCGAGGAACGGGGAGCGAACTGACCCTGATTGGCGGTGAATCCCGTGCGTCCCAAACCCGCCGCGTTGTTGAGGCCTCGATTTCGGGGACCGCTTCGCTCCACATTTGTTCGCCTTCGCCCAGAAAGACAAAATCCGCATGCTCAAGTGCTTCCCCTTGTTCCACGGTGACGTGTAATCCCCCCATCGCAACCTTCACCCCCTTAGCTCGTAAGCGATCCGCAATCGCGTAGGCTTCAAAGACCTGGGCTGAGAACGTACTAATGGCAACTAGGTCACAGTCGTAGACTTCGGTCGGCTCGCTTCCATCTCGCTCCGCTTCGAAATAATGCAATTCGTGGCCTGCGGGAGTCGCCGCTGCTAAGTACAGGAGTCCCAAGCTTGGCAATGCCGAGAGCACTTTCCCTCGTTCGATCACACCGGGAAGGGTCAGTCCAAGTTTCAACAGTTTCGCATCGTGTGCCCGTAAGCCACTCAATGCTAGGAATCCAATCTTCATGGTGGCCCATTTTGTAAGGTTTGGATGACGCCGATGAAAAGAGCGACGACGGGAATAAAGAACAAGTGCCGAAACGGCTTCTTCCAAGCGGTCAAAAAGCAGACCGTCGGCATCGCAATGCCGCCGATAATGAACGCCCACGAGGCAATTTGCGTTTCCAATAATCCGGTCGTCGGCGTCGAAACGCTAAAGAGGACATTCATCATCCCGAGTGCAGCTTGGGCGATATGCCCGAGTCGAAGGAGACGTCTACGAAACGAACCGTATCCGCCGAAAAAGTCCTCGCGATGGAAAAAGAGACCAATAATGGCCCCGGTGCCGAAAGCGGAAGCAATAAGGGCCCATCCGAAATACCAATTGAGTGTTGTCAAAGGACGTCCGTAGTGAAAGTGGCTGCAGCATCCTTTTCCGCAGGGCGATAATAGGCAACTGCAAAGAGAATGAGCATCACAAAATCAATCAGAACAAATGGCTTGAACAAAAAGGGACAACCAATCATTACCCAGTAATAGCTAACGATGCTAACATAGCTAATTTTTAGCAGCATCCCATAAGGCATGAGATTGCGATTGCGATGGGGATCTTTGGCAATGCTAAAGAACATGGTTCCAAAAACCATTAGCATCAGCGAACAGAATTGAACGTAGCCCCAATGACTAGGATGAGGGATACCAGAGGCGTCGAAGAGTTGTTTCCCAGCCAAAAGGAAAACCAAGCCAATCGCAAAGTCGTAAACCGCTGCGATGGCAAAGAGTATACGCGTTGTGAATCGTGACACGACATGCTCCCCGAGTGATATTTGGCTAACCGACCAGAGCCCGTCACTTATCTTAGCATACGAAAAATCCGCATGTGAAAACTCCACATGCGGAAATCGATTGCCGATTCGACTTGGTGAGCTTATCGCATTCCTAGAGCACCGTTGTACAAACTACGTTTGGAAACGCGTGGGACGGCGATCGGGGCGGGGTTGATGTCGAAGGGGATCATCGCGGCATGATTGACGGCAACGCCGTTTCGCTCGGGAACGTAGCGAGCAACACGCGAATTGAAGGCTCGATATTTTTCGATCGTTTGACGAATGTCCATCGCATACTCGAAACGCCCGTCGGGAAGCTCGCGGCCGAGCGATGCAAAACCACCTACCGTAACGAGCGACCGAGTACGATCGTGGAATTGGTATGCTTCAACGCCGTCGGCGCGAAGTTTTTTGCACATTTTGTCCGCATCGGCGGCGAATTTATCGAGCCGTTTGCCGCTCGGCTCGAACTCCTTTTCTTTCTTGCCATCAACGATCGTGCCGAGACCCTCAAAGGTTCCGACCACAACGGTGTACTTGGCTTTACAGTCGAGCAGGCTGTAGTCTTTGTCTTCGTTCAGTTGACGAACAAAGGAATCGACTTCGGGAGCATCAAAGTACTCCGCGGGCAACATCGGATTGCGCGTCACAAAGGCACTCGCCATCGGACCAAGTGTTTTGTCTTTGCGGATGGATAGCAGCTTTTGGCTCATCGCCTTAACGGAAGTCACTGGATTGATGCCGCTGGTTTCCTTTTCCACTTCTTCTTTGTCGGAGAAAATCGGCAATCGTGCTGTTTTGAGTGTTTGCAGGTCTTTGTCGATGTTTTCGTTTTCAACTCGGTCATATTCGCCCACCAAGACCGCGTAAGCTTCATATTGGTACGAGTTTGCATAGCGTTGATGACGATTGCCAGAATTGTGCTTATTGACCTCGCCGGTGAAGTCGAATCGTTCAAGATAAATGTAAGCAGGCAGGCCTAGCTCGCTGCGAATCTCCAATGCCAATCGCTTGGCTCTTGCTTTGGAGCCTTCGCCGACACAAGTGGATGCCAGTATCATCCATGGCCCATCTTCTTCGCTGAGCAAGTACTCGGCCGATGCATCCGCTTCGACTTTCGGTGAAGGACGAAACATGCGGAGAAATTCTGGGGGCGCGGCCGTCACGGATGGAATCGAAAGGGCGCAAAAACAGAACGTCAATGTGATTGAAATGCGTTTCGAAGTAAGCATTTGCCTTTTTCCGGGCGAGGAACGAACTAGGGACTCTTAGCAGATAGGCCGTCAATAACAAAAATGAACGACATGACGAAAGAGAAAAACTTGAGCGAAAGTGAGGAGTTTTTCGATATTTTTGACCCCTGTAGTAAAAACGGGTAATTGGCCTGTGAGAAAGCAAGTTCAAAAAGCGGTACAAGCCAGTGCTTCGCGACTCCGAAGTCCTGCCGACGCCATGCACCAAGTCGTCTGGATCACCGACCCGGTAGGCCATTTGCTGTACCGCCATAAGCAAGGTCTGGAGTTGCTTGAATCGCTGTCGTTTGATCATCCCGAAAAAATTCGTCCACCCCGATGATTTTGTCGCAGAAGCGACGGTTTGGCAGGAATGTATGGAAGATCGAACGGTGTATGAACGCGAACATCGGCTACCGACTATCCATGGCGAGTATCGTTGGTTCCTTTCACGTGGCATCCCGATTCGCGACGAGGACGACCAAATCGAGTGTTGGTACGGGACATCGACCGATATTCAAGAACTGAAAGATGGCGAGACGAATCTGATCGAACAACGTGATAAGAATTGTCAGTCAAAAAGATGGAAGCGATCGGCCGTTTAGCGGGCGGTGTTGCCCACAATTTTAATAACCTGCTGATGGTGATCCTGGGCGAATGCAGCCAACTGCTCACACAAGCCGAACAGAGAGGTAAAAACACGAGCAAAGAACCAGTGGATATTGAACAATCTTTAGGGTCACTACGAGCGATTCGCGACGCGGGTGAACGTGCCTCGGCATTGACCAATGCAACTCCTGACATTCAGTGGCCGAGTTCCCCTGGCCGCAGATACGATCGATCTGAATAAAAGGGATTGGCGAGATTGAAAACCTGTTAAGGAGAATGGTACCGAAGAAGACCCAAATTCCGTTTTGTTTCCACGCCGATCCCATTTGGGTCCAAAGCGATCCAACTCAATTGGAACAAATCGTTTTTAACCTCGTTTCCAATGCAAGCGATGCGATGCCCGAGGGAGGAAAGATCACGATCAACACGCAAACGTTGACCGGTGAGCAAGCCAAATGCATGCGACTTGCACCTTGCCAAGATGGGTATGCCGTTGTGTCCATTACCGATATTGGGCAGGGGCTCGATCCTGTGCAAGCGGACAAAGATGTTTGAGCCATTCTTCACCACCAAGCCTGTTGGGCAAGGGACGGGGCTTGGATTGGCAGTGGTTCACGGCCTTGTCGAACAATACCACGGTGTCGTCCGTGCCTCATCGACTGATACTGGAACGATGCTACAAGTGTTCCTGACTCAAAAAAGGGGGAAACGCGACAAAGAGTGTCAGTCATCAAGCAAGTTGTAGCGTGCAACGACGGTCGCTAATTCGGCAACCGAGTCAAGTTTCATCACTTCGAGGATGTGTTGACGGCGACGGTCGAGTGTTCGTGAACTGATTTGAAGTCTCATTGCGATCGCTTTGTTCGGCGCACCCGAGATCATTTCGCGAAGCACGTCGAGTTCATTTGCCGATAAACTGTGAATACGACGTCGAGCATCGTTGGCTTCGCTCCGCAACCGTCGCTGAGCTCGCGTCAGCTCAATTGCTTTGTCGACGGTCGAGAGCAATTGATTCGCATCCACCGGTTTTTCGATCAGCGAGACGGCACCTTGCTGCATCAGATTTACCGTCGTCGGAATATCGGCATGTGCAGTTAGCACAACGACCGACACCAACCGATCCAGTTCACGAATTTTTTCAAGAAGCTCCGCGCCATCCATCTCTGGCATCTTGAGATCGGTCACCACACAGTCAACCGACTCATCAAAAGCATCAAGTAGCTCGTTAGCCGTTTGATAACAACGACAATCATAACCCCCCGATTGAATCATCCGTTTGACTACATCGAGCACAGCTCGTTCATCATCAACGATACATACAAGAGGTTTCGTCATCCGCATCTTCCTAGCTAAATCGTGGGCAATCCCCTTCATTTTAACGTCGGAAAGGCAGCACATGGCAGAAAAACCTGAAGCTGGTGGGCTGAAAAAAAAAAACCGAGCCGCTTCCTAAATAAGAAACGGATCGGTCAATTCCTCATTCTCGCAGATCCAGGATTCCATCTTCGTCTAGCGAAAATGGTTCCGAATCTGTTCGCCCCACACTGAAACGAGAAGAGGTTCAGGATGTCCGCAAGCGTTTGCCCCAAACGCTTGTCGACTCCCTGACAGTAAACTTATCGGCCCATTTCGGACGATTGCGGTGGCGCTTCTGCGACAAAACGCAGTAAACATTCACAAATGCGTCCAGTATTGAATTACACCGCATCGCGTTCGCACAACCGTTCACTCCCCTTAGGGGGTAACAGGCATTCCACCGCGAAAGTTTACTGGGTGGATTCATCCACTCAATAACTCACTTCTTCAGCATATCACCGAAGGTTCGATTTGTTTTGCGAACCTTGTTCCGTACCACCGCTCGGCAGTAACCCGCGTTTGGATTTCGACGAAAGTAATCTTGGTGATACTCTTCGGCGGGGTAAAATTTGGTGGCTGGCTCAAGCGTTGTTACGATGTCACGGTCAAAGTCACCTGAATCGTTCAGTTTTTGAATGTACTTCTCGGCAATCTCTTTTTGCTTTTCATCGTGATAGAAGATAGCGCTACGGTACTGAGTCCCCTTATCGTTTCCTTGCCTATTGAGCGAGGTTGGATCATGTGTTTTGAAAAAGATCTCTAGGATCTCCTCGTAAGATCGAACGCTCGGATCGTAGTAAACTTCAACTGCCTCGGCATGCCCTGTTCGGCCCGTGCAGACTTGGGTGTAATTAGGCTTGGGAACCTGGCCGCCGATATAGCCGGAAACCACATCACCAACACCCGCGATCCGTTCATAGACTGCTTCAGTACACCAAAAACAACCACCGGCTACCGTAGCAACCGATTGAGTCGGCTGATTCGTCTGAGACAAAGTTGATGCTCCTTGAATTGGCTTTGATGGATTGGGTTGATCTGCAAAACCGCAGGACGACAAAAGAACAGGTAAGGCCAAAGCACCGATCAACATCCCCACATGGCGAATTATACCGTTAGGGTTGCGACCTGTACGGTGCACGGAGGGTGACGATATTGTTGAGTTTGTTTTCATTGAACTGCATACCTCGTTTATTGAATTGCTTCACCCTCCCTATCATAGCCACTCGACCAGGGGGGGGTAAAACTCTCTTTTTCCCTCAATTGGACTGCCTTCTCGAATGTTATCGTTTTTTGACCTTTCCCACACAGTCGATCCCAACGAGATCGATTCCCAACAACACGTGCATAATTTGCGGTACTTGCAATGGACGCTTTGGGCGGCCGGCAAACATTCCGCGGCGATCGGATGGGACGCCAAAGAAGCGGCCGCCGAGGGCCTCGGTTGGGTCGTTCGGCAACACGAAATCACCTACCGGGCTGCGGCATTCGCGAACGACGAGTTGATTGTACGAACATGGGTAAGCCAGATTCAACGCTACGCATCGACGCGAAAAACACTGATTTGCCGGCCAGCAGACAATGCGGTTCTAGCCAAGGTTCAAACACGTTGGGTTTACGTTGACCTTCGCAATCACAAGGTCATTGAAATTCCTGATGACGTCCGCGAGAAGATGGCGATATCGAAAACACCGGCACTGCCGTGGCATTGATCGCCCCGCAAAAGCCCCGCAAAAGCACCGTGAAAGCACCGTGAAAGCGTGTTCCAGTGGCTCATTTGAGCCGACTAAGAGTGAGTTTTTACTCGGTCGGTTTGGAACAATTCTTCTTTTCGGCAGTGTCTTCAAGAATGGTCTTAACGACGTCGACAAGTTGGTCAAGTCGGAACGGCTTGAACAGCACCCCTTTGGCATGAAGACCGTTTTGGCGCGCTTTTACGATCGAATGGCCTGGGTCGTAACCGAATCCGGTCATCAAAACCATCGGCACGTACTTCATCAATTCGCCTAAACGCAGCATCAATTGATAGCCACTATAATCGGGCAGCTTGATGTCACTAATGATCACGTCGTAGTGACTTGGATCGTCGCTGCCACGAACCATCAAGACCGCTTCGTCACCCTCGTGAGCTGTTTCAACGATACAGCCGTACCGTTCGAGTAACTCATGGGCATCCTCGCGAACTTGGTCGTCCGCGTCGACCACCAAGATGTGTTTGCCACGAAGTGCCGTATGATTAGGCGAATGAACGCCAACCGGGACCGCTTCCAATGGCGTCATCCGTTGGCCGATTTGTTGGATGGTTTGCTTGATGTCACGAGCATTTCGAAGTACGCGGCGAAGCCGGTCTGTTACTTCGCTGCTGTGACCGATGTATTGTTCCATCACGTTGACGGCGTCGTTCAAAATTTCGTCAACTGGCAACGCCACCGCGCTATGAATCGCGTCACAGCTTTGCTGGGCTGTATTCGCTTTTTGTGCTACCAACAATTCCAGCGTGTTCAGTGCGAACGCGATATCACGAGCAAAGATTTCGAGGAATTGCAGATCGCTATCCCCGAACGCGTCGACTTCGGGACTCTCGATGTTCACCGTGCCAAGGACTTGGTCGTTCAGGATCAGCGGCACTGTCAAAGAACTGCGTGAATTGGCAACGCCCGGAATAAACAATGGATCGTTGACGACATCGTGACATATATAACTGACACCACTGGCCGCCACGTAGCCGGTCACACCATTGCCTTGAGGATGAGCAAAGAGCTGGCGGTCGGCTGCGTCTTGATCAATTCCGACACTAAGAAGTGGCATCAAGGTGCCCGTGGCTTGTTCGAGCAGGCGAATCTCGATGACATCAAAGTTCAGCAGGTCGCTCAAATAATGTCGGATGTTTTCTTTGAGAAGATCAATTCGCTCGTCGACTTCCATCATGAAAATTTCGGAGGGGCGTAAATCCGCCAACTCACGACCGGCTTGATGGATTGCCGCCAACTTCTGTTGCTGAAGGATCTCTTCGGTGATGTCGTTCACCGTAACGACCAATTGGCGGCTGTGGTCGGGATGCATCATCGGTGCCGCGTGGACTTGGAAATAGCGGCTATCTTCGGTGTGCAGTGTACTGTTGCTCTCGTCTCCAGTCGCCAGTGCTGTGTGGAAAGGGCAAAAATCAGGCCCCATGATCTCGGGATTCGAAAGCATTTCGTAGAAGTTCATCCCAATCGGCGACTCCGTTCGGGCAGCCCACTTCAAAAGCCGCCGATTCGCCCACAAAACTCTCAAGTCCGAGTCAAGAAGGGCAACTCCTTCGGGCATATCGCGGAGCATGATTCCACTTTGCGAGATTCCCCGAAGCTCACTGACCTGAGGTAATTGTTCGCGAGAGATCCAGACGCCGTCAATTGCGGGGTCTTCAAGTTGGTCGACGACTGCTGTGGAGCCATCGACTAGAACAAGATCCTCTTCGGGGATGTCCGCCGGTAACGTCATCGGATCGCCGATACAAATTACTTTGCGCGGCGTCACTATGTTCTGTGTTGATTGTGTTGATCGATTCATCGATCTTCTCCCACCGGGGAAACCTCGTGGAAAAGCTAGCGGAATGACGATTGAGGGTGTGATGCTAACATCATCGAAAACTCCCCCCTCCGAGCCAACCCGCCCGCGATCGTCGCGTGCTTGTCCAACACTATCATAAAGACTTCACCTCACCTCGTCATAGTGAGGTATCTACAGATTATCGAGATCTGACGCACGGAGCATCATAGATTGCCTTCAAGGGCCGGATTTTTGCAAATGCTTTCGCAAATCCCCAATTGAATTTTCCGGAGATACCCAGCCGAAACGTCATCGGACCACTAAAAGAGACGCGTCGTCGCTTTGACGATAGCGCAGGGGATTTCCGGATTCTCGCCGTTTGTGACTGCCAACTACGCATACCGTTGAATCATTGTCGCAGCGACGCCAATCACAAAATCGATGTCTCGTGGATCGCTGGTGAGCAAATGATCGGCGCCCGGCAGCGATACCAACGAGGCCAACGACTCCCCATCCACTCCACTTTGCCTTGTCTCGCTATCCGGCACATTGCTATCCGGCACATTGCTATCCGGCACATTGCTATCCGGCACATTGCTATCCGGCACATTGCTATCCGGCACGTTGCTATCCGGCACATTGATCAAGCTCATGATCCGAATGGCATGTTCAAAACCAACAATGTCGTCTTGCGGCGATTGAAACAACATCGTCGGAATGGCAACCCGCGCAATCAGGCGAGTCAGATCGTAGTGGCGGTAGTTGTCAACCATTTGCTTGCGGATTGACCAAGTGAGGCCGCCAATCACCACATCGCCAACCCCTTCGCTGTCAATTGCCGGATTCATCCGCACCAAACGGTCTGCCAAGTGATCCGTATCACTCGGAGCGGCAAGCGAGATGAGACTACGAAGATTGGATCGCGTCGGTTGGTCAATATCCAAATCCGAACCAGCGATCGCCAGCGAAGCGGCACCACCAAAACTATGACCAAACAGAGTCGTGACCATGCCCAATTCTGACTGGGCAAACTCAATTGCTGCCCGCAAATCATCAAGATTGGTCAAGAAATTGGTTTGCGAAAAGTCGCCACGACTGCCACCAAGCCCCGTCATGTCGTATCGCAGCACCGCGATACCATGCTCGGAAAGCCCGCGCGCGATACGAACAATTGCCTTTAAGTCTTTGCTACAAGTGAAACAATGACTCAACACAACCACCGGAACCGACTGGGACGTATCAGGACGATCAACGATCCCCGCCAAGTCTTCACCGACGCCACTGGAAAACTTGACGCGATACGATTTTCGAATCATTGCGAGCGACGTCTACGAGCGACTACCCGGAGCGGTGATCCGCCCGCCGCGAAACGCTTCGGCCATCGCCATTGGCACTTTCGCTTCGGCCAAAACTAATTGCGAGCGGTTATCGGCCACTTTGGCTTTCATCTGTTGTTCTTCGGCGATCGCTTCGGCACGCCGTCGTTCGGCCTGAGCCCGGGCGACTCGCGTGTCCGCTTCCGCTTGATCACTTTGCAATCGAGCACCAATGTTTTCGCCAACATCAATATCCGCGATGTCGATCGACACAATTTCGAAAGCGGTTTGAGCATCAAGGCCCCGTGACAAGACCACTCGCGTGATCAGGTCGGGATTCTCAAGCACTTTAAAGTGATCTTCCGCCGAACCGATCGAACTGATGATCGCTTCGCCTACTCGCGCGATCACCGTGTCTTCGGTGGCACCGCCGATCAATTGTTCAATGTTGGTCCTCACCGTGACCCGAGCACGCACGCGGAGTTCAATTCCGTTTCGAGTGATTGCACTGAGGGTTGTCTTCCCACTTCGGCTTGGGTCGGGGCAATCGATCACTTTTGGATAGACACTCGTTTGCACTGCGTCAAGCACGTCGCGGCCAGCCAAATCAATTGCGGCGGCTTGGTCAAAGTCAAGGGGAATCTCAGCCCGATGAGCTGCGATGATCGCATGGATCACGTTCATCACATTGCCACCAGCCAAGTAGTGAGCCTCTAGACGCCGCGTGCTAATGCCATCGCGACGATCAATGCTCAATCCAGCCTGGGCGGACATGACCTTCGCCTGCACAATTACTTGCGGACTCACTTTGGTAAAATGCATCCGAATCAAACTGACCAAACTAACGTCGGCCACCGACATGTAAGCTTGGAACCAAAGTTTTCCGTAGCGAACGAAAAAGAACCCTAAAATCGCTAAGAGAAACAGGACGAACAAGAGGCCAGCCAACGTGACCACCTGCATCGGCCCCGTTTGACCGACAAGCGAAAGAGTGAAGGAAGTAACCGAAGCAAGTGAGCTAGCCAGTAGGATTTCGGGGAGCATCATGGTGTCGCGTTCCAGTGGATTGATCGGGCCCGATGAATGAAACAACCGCGGGAACCCTTGATCATAGAGCCTCCGACGGTGCGTGCAAGTATTGTGGCCACCATTGGCCCGTGTTTTGGATGGGGCCCGTGTTTTGGATGGAGCCCGTGTTTTGGATGGAGCCCGTGTTTTGGATGGAGCCCGTGTTTTGGATGGAGCCTGCGTTTTGGATGGGGCCCGTGTTACAAAAGGGGCCCTTGGTTCAAAAGGCGTCCGAGGCGTTGTGGGATGCCTGTGGGGAATTTACATGAAGTCGTTCTCAACCCATTGATTTGGACTCTGGACGCTTCTGTTTTCGACTCCGACCGCATTCCAAGAGCGGATTAGCCCTCTTTTTGAAACGCCTCACTAGGTCACCAGCTCGTCAGCTCATCGTGGAAGCCAATGTTTTCCCAGTTGCCGCGTCTCGTTCGGCCTGTTTGAGCGTCTCCATTGCTTTCCATGCCGGATGATCGCTGATCGGGCTGGCTCGGTGTGCCAAAAGTAGAATCTCGCCCAAATCAATCTTGTCCGCTGGTCGGGCCAACGTCAACGAATCGTCCTGATCGGCCCCCTTGGAAACGTGGCGAAGCATTTCAGCGTCAACCAACTTTTGGACCATTTCTTTGACCACCCCACCGCCAAGCCCCAATCGATCCGCCAATTCTTGAAAATCGATCGTCTCTCCTTTCTCAAACGCCTCGGCTGCCTCGATCATGATCGGCAACATCCAATCAGGATCACCCGGCAATATCCCCCCTTCGTTCCATTGATTCCGGCTCGGTCGACGCCCCCGGAGCGTTTGTAGCGTATGGGTCAAGATCAACCCGAATAAGAAAATCCACCATGTGACATAAATCCAAAACAGAAACAACGGAATCAGTCCGAGTGACGCATAGAGAGCCGCATACGGCAGTGCAGTGACCACATAGATCTGGAACCCGAACTTGGCCGCTTCCCAAAGCAACGCACCGACAAACGACCCGATTGCCGCAGCGCGGACTGACACATGCGTGTTAGGCATCAACGCATAGAGCAAGAACAACAACACCCAACCAGCTAAAATCGACAAACAATGACTTAAGAACACTTGCACATTCGTCCCCAAACCGATCGCAGCGACCCACTGGACTGCTTGCCCAGACAAATACAAACTGATCGCTAACAATCCGCCGCCAAGCGTAATGATCGACCAATGAATCGCGATGCGAATGTGAATCGGTCGATGCGTGGGTGCTTCGAAGATCAAATTGAAAATCGATTCCGTTGCGTTGGCTAACGCTATCGCAGCGTAAATAAACAGCAGCAACCCGATCACGCCGATGGATGCGAAGTCCAATGATGCAATCTTCACAGTTGCTTCATGAAGCGCCCGGCGAATTCCGGCACGCGCTTGCCGTCTGGACTCCGCGGCGATGTCGTTGGCCTCGCTACTGTTTGACTCATGGTTGATCTCTTCCAATGACGACGACGGATCCACTGGTACGCTATCCGATTCAGCAGAGCCAGCCGGCTCTATTGATTCGGCGGGCTCTGCTAGTTCGGCGGGCTCTGCTAATTCGGCCGGCTCTGCTAATTCGGCCGGCTCTGCTAATTCGGCCGGCTCTGCTAATTCGGCCGGCTCTGCGTTGGCAAACGGTATACCCTCCGATTCATCCATTGCCTCCGACGCCGATTCGTCAAGAATATCCTCGGTACTCTGGTAGGCACCGGGAATCTCGGGGACGCCAAAGAACGAATAGAGACCGTCTTCGACTTCCTGTCGCACATCGCTGAGCCCTCCGACGATCCGAAACATCACCAACCCCAGTACGACGACCGGAATCAACGAAAAGATGGTCCGGTAGGTCAATTCGGCCGCCATCCCTTCCGCACGATGATGGATCAATTGCCGAATACAGTGTGCCGTCAATTCCCAGGCATAACGAAGTTGGTGTTGTCGACGAGTCAGTTCTTCACGAGGCTGGCGAACCGCGTCGACGAGGTAGTTGAAAAAGTTTCGCATCTCGTTTAACTCGTCGCGTCAGTGGCTGCTTTGAACATGTTACAAAAAGGGGGCAATGACGCCGGTTATACAACAAGTCGCCCATGGCGTGACCAGCAATAACTCGGCGACTCGCGCCAGCACTCCTGTTATCAACGCCCCCTTTTTCGTATCCTACTGCACCTAACTTCCCCAGCCCTAATGTTTTGAATCAAAATGCCACAAACCGCCCCCTTTTCCGCCGTTCGCTATAACATGGACCACGTTGGATCGATTTCGGACGTCATCGCGCCGCCCTACGACGTGATCGACCCGGAGCTGCAAGATCAACTGTATAAGCGACATGCCGCCAACGTCATTCGCATCATTCTTAATCGCCCAGAACCCGGCGACAGCGGCGACGAAAAATACGAGCGTGCAGCCAAGTTCGTCCAGCAGTGGAAAAGCGAAGGGGTGCTCAAGCAAGACGAAGCGCCGGCTTACTACGTCTATCATCAACAATTCACCATCGATGGACAGACTTTCAACCGTCGTGGATTCATGGCCCGCGTGAGGTTGCAGCCGTTCGGCCAAGGCAACATTTATCCTCACGAGGAAACGCACCCCAAGGCGAAAGTCGATCGCCTAAAATTGACAAAAGCGACCAAGCAAAACAACAGCCAGATCTTTGGCCTTTATCCCGACCCTGAAAACGAAGTCATCACTTTGCTGGACGAAGCGACCAAGGGAGTCACGCCTGTCGAAGCAATCGACCATCTCGATGTCAAGCATGTGCTTTGGCCCGTGACCGACGAGGCAGTAGTCGCCAAGGTTAGCAAGTTGATGGAAGATAAACCGATGTTCGTTGCCGACGGACACCATCGTTACGAAACCGCATGCAACTATAAAGAATTTCTAACCGAAGAGATGGGAGAGTTGCCCGCCGATCACCCCGGCAACTACGTGATGACGATGCTAGTCGGAATGAG
Source organism: Novipirellula herctigrandis (assembly GCA_007859835.1). Classification (GTDB taxonomy): domain Bacteria; phylum Planctomycetota; class Planctomycetia; order Pirellulales; family Pirellulaceae; genus Novipirellula_A; species Novipirellula_A herctigrandis. The sequence goes on from SJPJ01000001.1 coordinate 4,741,852, forward strand.
CGATCCAGGGATGATCGTATTGCCGACGCATCGTTTGCTTCGCGGCACGACACGGTTCTCATCCGCACAAATTATCGCCCAATTGGCTGGCATGTTCGAATGCGAAGTGAGTTCGGGTGGACTCGACGCCGCAACGACCGTTTGGTCGGCGATGGCATCGGCAGATAACCAAGGATTGATTGGTTTGTACGCGACCCAAGATGATACATGGGTGCTTTGTAAAGCGACCGACGGTGCCTATACCAAGATGAAGGAGTTGGCAGACGACAAGAGCGACGATTGGCAACAACTCGGCGTTAGCTTGCTACATCGATTGGTGATCGATAATTTGTTGGATTGCAAAGATCATCCCAAACCGACGTACGTCCATGACGTCAGCGAAGTGATCGAAGGAATGCGAGGTGAAGGAAGCCAAGCGGAAAGCGACAGCGATGAACCTTACACGCTCGCTGCATTAGTCATGCCTGCGAAACTAGAGCATGTCGAAGCAATCAGTTTGCACAAAGAACGGATGCCGGCCAAAAGCACCTACTTCTTTCCAAAGCTATTGAGCGGTTTAACATTTAATCCACTCGCGTAGCAAATAATCCACTCGCGTAGCAAATATTCCACTCGCGTAGCAGAACACTCAACGCGGACTGCTCGGACAAGGGGGTTTCCGTTTCGCAATCAACACGCGTAGACTCCGTTAGGACAAGCCTAGCGGAAGTGGAAAAGCAGAGCATGGTTGTCACCCAACGCAAGTTCAACCCTGGGTTGGAACTCGTGACACTTCACTGCTCCAATTTAGGAAACAGAAGTGTTCCGAAGCCGACGTGGTCTGCATGAAACCCAGCTCCCTCGGGTCGTATCTTCTCGATGACAGCCTGCGTGTACGGCATTTCGAGTCTTTGCCGAGGATGATAGTGATTCCAAGCCATCTCCCAAATCGGACGCAGGCGGTGGCGACCTTCTTTGGAAATGAATCGGTGATGGTATTTGCCCGTGATATCGATCGTAGGCTCAAACAGCACCCCCTGACCTAAATTATACTTGGCCGTGTACTCGAAACCTTTTAGCAAGCGATTGTCCGCAGCGGTATACAAGTCGACTCCTTGGTGCCAAGCAACTTCACAACTCTCTGCCAACTGACCCAACCCCAATTGTGTGTGCTGTTGATCACGGCCACTTTCTTGACATTGGCCGAATTCGTTGATCACGTAATGAGTGATCGCCCCGTTGCCCTCACCATCCAAATAATACTGTGTAGCTCGATCGAACATCGCTTGGTCGTCACAAAACACAGCGATTGCCATCACGGTCTTGATACAAGCGCCGTCCCAGTTTCCATTCGCAAACGGTGCAAAATTTTTCACCGTCGGATAGATCGCCTCGCGAAACATCTCTTCCGCACGAGCGATCTTTTCGGGAGACCAATCATCGTATCGCCAACGCATCAGCTCAGCGGCTGAAACAAATTTGAATCCATACAAGCCCGCGGCCAAGTGCGAGTCATGCCCAACAATGCCACGTAGTCTCAACGACCAAGCATCGATGATCTCAACCGCTTTCTCAGCATGTGCTTTGTTGCCGTTAATACAGTACATCAAAGCATTCTGGTAAGCCGCGTTCGCGTCCAATGCAAATTCATTGTTTCCCGCGCCGGGACGATGGACAACCGAAAAGGGCCCTCGCATTCGATAATTGGCTTGCGATTGAGCATGTTTCGCAAATATCGCAAAGCCATCAACCGTTGGTTGCACTTCGTCCTTGACTTGCCTAGCAATACGATCAAGATCCTCCGATGTATGCAGCAGACCTGGATGACGAAAGCTGTTTCGAACCGGCCGATCAACAACATCCGCTGCGTGTGCCGGGAAGGAGCAAATAAGCAGCCATGCAAAGAAGCACTCGACAGATAATCGGCGCGGATCGAAAGCTCTCATCGGCGGATGGATTTTTGTCTCACAAGTAGTCAAACAAGATGTGATTTGTAGTACGACAATCTCACGCCGCTGAAACCCTGAGCAAATCATGGAGCGACGATGTCGTGGTACCCATACATTCAAAACCAGAAATAGAGCGATGTCTTATGAAAAAAGAACCATGTGATAAATGGCAGAAACTAAGTGAACCCCCACGAATTGGCTCGCATGGCACGACTTCGGTTGCATCACGGGTGTGAATGCTTACGAATTACCCAGTAGCCATGGGCGAGACGTGTCGGGCGGCCGTGCAATGAGCCCATTGACTAATACTCGACCTCAACACCGAAATAGGGTGTAAAGCCAGGTGAAAGCACGGTGGTTTGTGCAAAGCCATTGGCGGCGTCCGTTGGCAGTCGCAGGTTCAAATGCTCGTAATAGTTTCGGTCGAACAGGTTCTCGACACCCGCAGTGATATTTACATTATCGGTCGGACGCAGATATCCGCGGAGATATGAAGTCGCAAATCCAGGTGTTGGAGTTTCCAATTCGATTGGCACGTCTGAGCCACTTGCCGGCACCGGACGTAACGTACCGAGACGGTCTTGGTTGTCAACGATCCGCCATCCCCATTCCAACCCATAGGCGTTTTCCGGACTGGCATCGATCCATCGCATCCCCAAGCGGCCTTCCAAAGGTGAGATCCCTGAAAGCGGTTGATTGATTTCTCGGTCACGACCGTCAAGGTACGCCAAACTGCTAAAGACTTGGAATCCTTTCAGCAGATCTGCTTCGCCGTAGGCTTCAAAACCAGCCAGAGTGGCATAGTCGGTGTTCAACGTTTTTAACAAGCGGGCACCGAGTGGATCTTCGATCGGGTTAGCAGCGTACGTGATGTAGTCGTGAATCCAAGCATGAAACGCGCTAAAACGTCCGCGAACAAAATCGTATTCCGCATCAAGTCGCGCATCGATCTGCCAGTTGCGTTCTTTCTTCAAATCCGGTGTCCCAATGATGCGACTAAAACCGCTCTGAATCGTGGACAAGAAAAGTCCATCGCTATAGCGGTCGGTCAAATCGGGCAAACGTTCGGCATAACCGAAACCAACTCGCGTTCGCCAAATGTCGGTCAATTCAATATCATTGGTGAGATAGAATGAGAGCAAAACATCCGAAACACTTAAGTCCTGATTCACTGCTCCGCTAGTCGCGTCTTTGAAGTTCGAACGATCGGGCAGCGTGGTGCCATCGGCCCTGGTCGAGGCGAATGCGACGCGTGATCCACCGGCAATATTCCAGCGACGATTCACGCCGTATGAAAATTCGGTGTACATACCAGGATCAAAAACTTCGGCGACCGGCAAACCCGATTCAAAAAAAGGATCCGAAATTGAGAATTGACTAATGTCATATCGTTCAATAATGCGTTGACGTATATAGCGAAAATCAGCGCCAGCTGCGATCGAGGTTGTCTCGTCGTATTCTTGTTTGAATCCGCCACGAATACCCGCCAAGCGGATACTGCCATCGACATCGCCGACAAATTTCCGAGTGTCATTAGGTATCACAGTGCCCGTCGAGACTGCCAACGCACTGTCAACGCGTTGTAGCACAGGAAAGTCACTTCTGCGTTTTCCGGCTTGGTCAGTATCACCATTGAACTGAGTGTCGGAATACCAGGCATCGATGTTGTACCCAAACCCGCTCATATCGTCGTGATGAATGATGCTTTGGCTAATCCCGTAGTGTTTCAAAGCGTCAACGTCAAAGAACTGTCCGGCGTACTCAGTCTCACCTTGATCCATAAAGCTGAATTTTGTTTCCGAGCGTGTGGCATCATCAATGTCGTGACCGAATGCTGAAAATAGATTCAACGCTTCGTAACTCGAAGGGATGTCCAAGCCATTGCCGGCCTCGTAGTCGCTACCTTTGCGGTATCCAAGATTCGCGTAGTAACCACCTTGATCACCGCCGCCTAGCAGTGTGGCAGTATTATAGGTTTGGCCACCATTGGCACGGACGTGAGTCCCAAGACGCAAGTGGTTTTCACGCCCGTTTTCGTAGCGAGGCGTCAAGGCGGAATCCACATTTACGAATGCAAAACCGCTGCCGTAGCGAAGGCCATAAGGTCCACTGATCACTTGCGTGTTGGCGATCAGCGATTGGTCAACTTTACTAAGTACGCCATCGAGGTCATTGCGAACAGGACCGACAAACGCACCGTCAAACGTCGTGTAAATTTGGCTTCCCGCGTATCCGCGTACTCGTGGTTCCAACGAGATAGGACTTCGTCGCCGGGCGCGCACGGTCGGTGCGACTGCTGCCTCGACAATCGCCTCCGCCACATCCGGGACGTTCACCAAACTGAATGTGCTAGCCGGTACGATGCTCAAAGGCGCTGTTTCAACGACACCGGTATCGAGCGGGCCGGTGGCCCGTTCCACCGCTTCTACCTGCGCAGGTGTGTTCAGACTTGTTGATGCTACGCTTGTGAGTTCAGGCTTGAATAAGTCGAACGCATCCAAACGACTAGCCAAGTCGGAGTCGTCGGACATGCCAAATGCCGAACGGTCTGAAACACCTTCGAAGTCAGTGGGTTGGGTTGCCTCGGTTGAAGCTGATTCCAGTTGCACCAGTTGGATTTCGGGGGTGGCATCCGCCTCGATCCAATCTGCGATCCCAATCACACCCGAGTGTGGATTGTCAGGATACGCTGCGGAACTCATCGACACGTGCGCAAGAAGCAGTAGTAATAGTACTCGCTTTAAACGACAAATCATTGCAGTGGCCCCCCGACCAACTACTCACACTTTCAGGATCAATTCAAATCGATAGGCATGCGCGAATTGTGAGAGAACGCGCCCATGTTCTGTAGAATCGACTTCTTTAGGGGGGGCGGATTATTCCAAATCCCCAGATAACGATGATTTTTCGGCTTCTAACTCATGTGACGGTTGCACGAGAGACGAAGCATTGCCCGAATAGACCATTGACCAAGTTCAACTCACCAATGTTGGTCCTAAGAATTCGAAACACCCAAGTAGAAGTTCAGTGACATATCCGTCTTGATGAACTCGTTTATGCTTGCTGGGATCAATCGGTCTCCACCGTGGTCCGGCTGAATTCGTCATACCGGATCTTTCCGCTCTGGTGCCTCTATTGGCTACTTACTTGAAACGAGATTTGATAGCATCCAACTACTTAAGTCCCGGCGAAAATTTTTGTCTCGCATTTGCGTTAGCTGCTCCCTTAGAATTTCGCGATCCTTCCCGACAATTCGACCAGCCGTTTGAAGCAGCAGACTGCGAGCTTCCTTCTGTTTGCTACTCACTGAATAGATAAGCTGTTTGACTTGGTCCAGCATCGTATGCTGTAGCATTTCTTTGGTCTTGTCCTTCGTCTTTCTTTCCATAGGAACGGAGTCGATACCGTCAAGCAGCTTGCTGTAGGCGACAAGTCGATCGGCGAGAGGTGCCGAAGAGAGTGACAAGGCATTTGCGTGAATCATGTCCGCGAATAACTGTGCCTCAAGATACGAATCAACCAATGTCGCGCGTTGCTCGACTTCGTTCTGGAGCTTCTCGAGACATTTGATCGCCCTCCGTGTCGCTTGGGTTTCGGGCGCACCGTAGCTCGTCGGAAACCCTGCTTCGCGTACGTAGAACGACAGTTCACCGAGCCAAGCGGAAACCGCGACCGGATCGCCCGCAAGTTCCTCAAACCGCTCGTCAGGTATCGCCTGAACTCGCGGGATTAGCTCTTCGGATCGCTTGAGCACCTTTAGCAATTCACATTGTAATTGAAGGCTTTTTCGGTACGTTGATGCACCTGGGTTCCGCAATTCCGTATCCAAAATTTCAAGTGCCTGTTGTTGCTGTTTCGGATCATCGCTTGCGAATAGACAGTCAGCATAGAACCAAATCATCTCAGCACGAAAATGCGAATCGGGATCGGACTCTTCCACTTGCTTCCAAACCTCGCACGCTCGCTTGGCATCCGCCGTCGCCTCGACAAGGTGCCCCTGGCGCCCTTTGATCTGAGCACTCCATCCGAGCCATTGTGCTTGGATCGCAGGAGAGCTCGCTGGGTTAAAGTCGCCAAGATCTTTCTCGGCCTGCGCAAGTTCACTTGGCAACCCCATATCCCTTGCATAACGATAGCGACACCGAGCTAACGAGTAGCTCGCTTTCGTTGGATCGGTCCACCTTGTCAGCTCAACGGAACGCTTGAAAGCATCGATCGCGTTTATATAGAGCCGTTTTTTTTCATTCAGTGGAAGATTGCAATAGAACGCCAAATCCTCCGAACTATTGCCCAAAGCCATGTAGGCATCATTCATTGGCACAAAATCGAGCTGTTCTCCTTCACCACCATAGGCGGTAAGCATTTCGGTGGCTTTTCTCGCGCTCTTCTCAGCACTTCTTAGTGCCTCCAATCTAAAATTCGTCTTCTCTTGCGGCTCGAAAGCAACAACGACCAACGTGTTCGCGTGACGCACGTACGCGGTGTAGAGGCTGATAAGGTGGGATGGTTCTACCGAAGGAACATCTTCCAACCGATCAATGGCAGTTTCGAGAGCCTGAGCGGAGATCCTTAGAGCCTCGACGCGTTGATCTCGGTCGATGATTCCTTGAGCATCCTCGTATCGACGGAATGCTTGCAGGACGGCGATATTCGGATTGTCGGGATCAAGGTCGCCGGCGTTCTGCAAATAGCGATCAAAGTCCGCCTGCTCCGTTTCGTTCCACGGCTGACCGGATGCTTCTTTCTGTCGCTGAGCCAATTCTGCGGCCGCGATGTACAGCCGAGCTTGTTGCGTAGGATCCGATACCCGATCAGCAAGTGTGTTGGCCGACATTTCGAGGCCATCCAAACGGTCGACCGATTCCGGTGACGAATCAAAAGCAACAATTTTGCTCGCGTGATCAAGCTTCAGGTAGTGCTCACAAAAATGCTGTAGCGAAACGGTGGGTAGATTGGAATCGTCTCGAATTGCGAAAGGTTTGATGATCTTCATCGCGGGATCGAGTATTCGCTCGACCCACTTCACCGAATCCAGTTCACGTTTGCCCAAACCAATATCTAATACAGCCACGGCCGTTTGCAGAAGTGCCGCGGCCGCCTTGCTGTTGGTTGGATTCGACTCACAATAATCAAGAGTGTACTCAAAACCGGCTCGATAAAGTTGGCCCAGATCGGGACTTGGCGCGGCATCGTCTCGGAAAATCAACGCTCGCAGCTGGTCGGGAATGCGAAGGTCGGTAATGCTTTTCCCTTCTCGCTGACGAGTCGCGACCTGCAGCAAGAAACTCTCAATTTGGAAATTCTGCCAACCCTTGGTTGATTCATCCTTGACCGACTCCAACCACCACTTGGCCGCCGCAATTCGATCGGCACCGGCATCCGAGGAGTAAAACCGTTGGCTCAACACTTCGCTATTGCGAACACCGGATTCCTCCACGCCGAGATTAAGAAGTGCTGTGGCAACCCACTCACAGCGTTCGGGTCCCAATTGCTTTCTGGCTTCAACGCTCTGCGGTAGCAAGGAAATCTTTTGCCAATCCTCGGCTGCCGACGCGGGCAAGTTCTGATGCCATCGCGCAAGGCCAACTAGATAGTCGCCATAGCCCGCCGGGATACGATGTGCCACATCCGTGAAAGACTCGATGTTTTCAACGCGTTTCTGCATCGGTCCCGCCGTGATCCCACCAAGTCGACTATTTTCCTCAGCCGCAGTTTCAAGTTGGATGGCGGTCGCCAAGCTCAGATTCAACCCTGTGGATCGCTTTGCGATACTCTGGACCGTCTCGGAACTTTCGGGATCGGCCATTGCGTTTGGGCCCGCTTTGATTGCGGCGGTCAAAAATATCGCATCGATGGCAGCCACGGATTGCCCCTGTGAACTATCAACTAGCTTCAATCCCTCGGCATGGATGGCTCGGATATCCTCGAGATCCACCCTCGATTCAACCGCACTCGCTCGAGCAAGCACTTCGTTGACCCAGGGACTTTTCGCCCGTTGAAAGAATGCCTTAACCGTCGAGTCTGATTGAAGCATTTTTTCAATCAAGCCCGCGAAACACTGAGCCGCTTGTTCTGTTGTGTTGACACGAAGTCCACCGCGAAGCATTTTAAAAACCTCAGACTTCTGTCTGATTTTCTCATCGCTTGGATTTGGATACGTCTCAGAAAACTTGGCGAACGCATCATCAAACGCTTGCCACTGACCAGCGGCAATTTTGTTCTTCAGATCATTCAAATCGGCTTCGATGAAAATATCGGGCCACGTATTGATGATCCGCGGTCGCAAGCCTGGACTCTGCTCAGTCGCCCGCTTCAGTTGCGTGATCAAACCATTTTCACCCTCACTCATCTCAACCCAGCGTTCACCGCACCACGACGGCAAACTTTGACGTTGCTCCGACGTCATGATTTTCTGAGCAAATTCGAGGTCACTTAGCACGTCATCCTGTACGTAGCGATCGGCCGCTGCATCGGTATTTTGATGCAACAGTGCCATGCTGACAATCGTAACCGGCGTTTGACTCGACTTACCGTTCTCACGAATCCATTGCCGAAGCTCACTCTCGTGCTCTGGCGCAAGTGATTGTCGATCCAAAGCAGCAATTTGGACACGTGCGGACAACACGTTTGACTTCAGATTTTTTACTTGCCGCGATGCGGGGTCTAGAAATGGAGCGTTCTCGTCCGTGTAAATTTTCTCGACTAGTGAAAGCTGCTCGGAAATCGGGTCATTCGAATCTGGAATTCCGCCGCCATTGAGCTGATCATTACAAACACGAATCCAAACGTTTGCCGTATCCGCAGTGAAGCTTTGAATCTCTGCCCTTAGCTCTTCATCCGCAGAAGGGTAGGCCATCGTGACGTCATCAATCGCACGGGACAGAAGTGAGAGCGAGTGACTAAAATTGTCTGCATTGATAGAGGCGATATTGTCGAAAGCGGTTTTGCTCGCTTGGGCTTTTTTGAAAAGCTCTTCGGGCTGGACTCCGCCGGAAAACGTACGCTGCCATGACTCCGGCGATACCGCTCGCCATGTGAAAGCACCGCCGAAAAGCATTGCCGCGACGAGCGCGGATCCGGCGAGCAGTCTTGGCAAAGTAAACGCACTACCAGGTTTTTCGACTCCTGTAGCCACCGCCAACGCTTTAACGAATTCGGTACAGGACCCAAAACGTTTGGATGGATCAGTGTCCATCGCGATTCGCAGCACCTTGCGCTCGCGCGTCGAGACTTCATTCAGATTGAGGTCGCCGGTGCCTTTGGCCAAAATAATCGATGCTTCGGTGGTGATATCGAACGGCAACAATCCGGTTCGAAGTTCAAAATAGGTCACCGCCAAAGCATATTGATCCATCGTCGAACTATACGTCTGGCCGCCTAACACCTCCGGTGCAGCATAGGCAGGCGAAGCAAACACACGACGCGTCATGCGGCTGTCGCCTTCCATCTTGTTTGCTAAACCAAAGTCGCAAACTTGAACGCCACCACCAACAAGTAGAATATTTTGCGGCTTCACGTCACAGTGATAAATCGCGTGAGAATGGTTTAGCAAATCGATCGCCTTGGCCGCTTCTCGCAAATACAAAACACACTCGCGCGGCTCTAACCCCGCAGCAACTTTACGGTGTTCGGGATTTTCGGAGCTCAATCCAGCTTCCTGGCGAGCCAACTGCAATCGATCGTGCAACGTACAATCGCCCAGCCCCATCACGACGATCAATTGCTCCGCGTGATGCGCGTCGGAGTCGGCCGCTGTACTGCCAACGGCTGCACGTTCAGTGGGCTTGGGAGGGAACCCCGCTTGCATGGTGCTGGTCGCCCAAGTCGTGGAATCCTCGTCGTCGAACGATTCGGCTTCGACGCTTGTCTCACCGTCTTTTAACAGATGTCCCTGGCTGTCTTTCGTCCAAAATCCATGGACCGGACAGAGGTTGGGATGGCGGATGTTTCGCAGCTCTTTAAGCGCTTTGAGCTCTTTACGGCCGCCGATGTCCGATAACGACCGAACCACTTTGATCGCGACATCGGTCCCCCCCGCGGCTCGGCCTTTCCACACGTCGCCAGAAAATCCGCCACCCAATCGATGCACGAGAGTATATCCCGGGACAACTTCTTGCCCCGCTTCGTACTCTAAATGGCTCGCGTTGATCCTTCGATCGCTCATAAGACCTCATCGCGTCGCGATGCCGGGGAATCGTCCTCCATCAGTTGGTGGACCGTTTATTCTAATGCATCAGACGGGGCATAAAGACAAGACGCTCAAAAATGGGACTCGCAATCGCCGACAAGCCAGCCAACCGACTGCCGTTAAAACAGTTAAAAGCCTCGCAACCTGTCTTATTTCCTTGATCCCTAAAGTCCGTTTGATTTAACTTAATAAGGGGCAATCATGGTGTTTTGACACCCCTCTGGCTTGCCCCCCGGTTGGTAATATTGTAATTGACTTGATTGCTCGTTGCATCCCTCAGATATCGCAGCTCGATTCCGCTTTGAAGATTTCACCATGACGAGAATGAACTGGCCACCTTCTTGGTTCGCAAACGATACACGCATCACCAAACGATCGAAGCATCGCGGCAAGAAAATCCGTCGACCGCTGCGTTCACGCGCCATCTTGCTCGAATCGCTCGAAGGCAGATTGTTGCTGACCGGAAACGGCGGCTCTTTGCTTCCCATAGCCGAGAATAACCTGGCGGTCGTCGACATCGATGATGTCGGGTCCGTGGTTTCCGGGCCCGGCAGCGAGTACGCCATCAGCGGTGGTGCGGATCAATTACAGTTTACGATTGATCAGACGACCGGAGAGTTGTCATTCCTAAGCGAACCCAACTTCGAAGTTCCAACCGATTCCGATAACGATAACGAATACGACGTCGAAGTGACGTTGACCGACGCAACCAACGCGTCGGATTCGATTCTCTATTGCGTTGTCATAACGGATGTGAATGAGACTCCGTCGGCCGTGGCAAATGGTCCTTACGCAGTTCACCTCTCCGAAAGCTTGACCTTAGATGCGACCGGGTCGATCGATCCCGATCAAGGCGATTCGGTCCATTTCGAATGGGATCTTGATAGTGATGGAAACCCGGATGTCATTACTTCAAACATCGTCACGACGATAGAGGCATCCGTTTATACGCCACTCACTGGTACTGGCGAGAATACGATTTCGCTGAGTGTGTTCGACTCACAAGGACTTGTCGCAACCGACACCGCAAACCTTAATGTCTCGACGACCTTCGCCTTTTCTCCTACAGCAGACCTGACCGACGATACGTACTCGTTAGTTCGCAGTGGAGACAATTTTGAAATTCGCGATTCATCAAATGGAATCTCGCTTGCAAGTGCGCCGGTGGCGTTGGTCGAACACATTCAAGTGAGTGGATCGGATGATTCTGAAACGCTTACGATTGACTATTCAGGTGGCATGATCAATGTGCCTATCCGTTTCGACGGAGGCCACCAATCCGTCACAGGCGATGCGTTGGTTCTCGAAAACGGGGTCGCTGACACGATCGATTTCGGTTATCTGAACGAGCACGATGGCTCCGTCGCGATCGACGGATCCACGATTACCTACACCGGACTAGAGCCAATCACGTCGTTGATTACGGCCGTCAATGTGGTACTGAATTTTAGCAATACCGCCGAAACGATCACGACGACCGATGCTGGCGTTGGCATGACGAATGTTGACTCAACGACTGGCGAAACGACGACCTTTGCCAATCCGACGGGAACTTTGACCATTAACACCGGTGCCGGACCCGATATCGTCAACGTCGAAGGCGTTGGAACCGGCTTTAATGCCGATTTTGTGATTAACGCTGCTGCTACCGATTCGATAAACTTCCAAACCAACGCAACCGACATCGGCACTGGAACGTTGTCAGTCGAAGCAGGATCAATCCAAGTCGATGCCATTGTGGATGCAGCATCCGTCAAGTTGGTAGGCAACGATACTATCGCGATCGGTGCCGATATTACCGCGACCACGAACATCGTACTCCACGGCGGAACTGATGGAACGGGATCCATCCAATTCTCTTCGGTAGGCGTGAACTTATCATCTGATACCATCGATTTACGTGCAGGCGACGGTACCGGTGGCACAGGAACGCTTTCATCGATTGATGTAAATACCAACTTGCCGATGTTTCGCAACAGTGCTGGTACCGCAGCACCCGACACGTTCAATTATCGCGTCGATGCAACGATTCTTGACACCGACTTGCCGGATGCAACCCAATTCGCCGGAGCTGCCTTGCCAACTAACTATGGTTTGCAATCCGATGATGGCGACGTTTCCATCACGTCTGGTGCCGCCGCATTAAAGACCGCCGGTGCAAACCTCACAATTACGACCAACAGCCTCGACAACGCCGTCACACTGACGGGAAATGGTATCCAGGCTGCCGGCAGCATTGTTGTGAATACCGGCGACGGAGCCGATACATTAACGCTGGACTTTGCTGCGGGAAACCCAGTGCCGCTCGGTGGACTGACATATAACGGCCAAGGAGACAACGGCGCACCGGGCGACAACCTTGTGCTCAACGGGCCAAATGTCAACGGCATCGCTGCAACCACCATCACACACACTTTCAATAACGAAAATGATGGATCGGTCGAGATCATAGCGGGGATCGAAACCGCGACGATTAACTATACCGGTCTTGAACCGATTGCCGACAACTTGAGTGCCACCAACCGCATTTTCACCTTCAACGGCGGTGCGGAGACAATCACCGTTTCTGATGATGCGGTTTTAAACAACAATCTTTCGATGATCGATTCGACACTCGGTGAAATGGTCGTGTTTGTGAATCCAACAAACACAATGATAGTAAACGCTGGAAGCGGCAGCGATGTTGTAAACGTGGATGGCATCGATGGCCTTTTTGCCGCGACGACCACCATTAACGGCGACGCTGGAGATGACACGATTCGCATTTCTGCGCCATTCACCGCAACTCTTAACGGTGGCGATGATAATGACACATTCGATATCGATGCGGCTTTGACCGGAACTATCAACGGTGAAGCTGGCATTGATACGCTCCAAGGTGATTTGATTGTCAACGCAACGCTGACCAATTCCGATGCCAACGGATTTGACGGCACGGCGGATGGCGTTAGTGGCGGATTCAACGATATCGAAACGTTGATCGGCATCGGCCCAGGAACATTGACGGGCGAGAATCTGGACGCGACTTGGGCTCTCAATGGCACGCCGACTTATACGGAAGGCGCCGACTCGTTGAACTTTGGCGGTTTCGCCACGCTACAAGGTGGATCTGCAAGTGACACGTTTAATGTGACCGCTCCGAGCACGTTCGATCTAAACGGTGGTGGTGGCAATGACAGATTCGATATCGATGCGGCTTTGACCGGAACTATCAACGGCGAAGCAGGCAGCGACACACTCCAAGGTAATTTGATTGTCAACGCAACGCTAACCAATTCCGATGCCAACGGATTCGACGGCACGGCGGATGGCGTCAGCGGCGGATTCAACGATATCGAAACGTTGATCGGCATCGGCCCAGGAACATTGACGGGCGAGAATCTGGACGCGACTTGGGCTCTCAATGGCACGCCGACTTATACGGAAGGCGCCGACTCGTTGAACTTTGGCGGTTTCGCCACGCTACAAGGTGGATCTGCAAGTGACACGTTTAATGTGACCGCTCCGAGCACGTTCGATCTAAACGGTGGTGGTGGCAATGACAGATTCGATATCGATGCGGCATTGACCGGAACTATCAACGGTGAAGCAGGCATTGATACGCTCGAAGGTAATTTGATTGTCAACGCAACGTTGACCAATTCCGATGCCAACGGGTTCGACGGCACTGCAGATGGCGTTAGTGGCGGATTTAACGATATCGAAACGTTGATCGGCATCGGCCCAGGAACTCTGACCGGTGAAGATCTGGACGCGACTTGGGCTCTCAATGGCACGCCGACTTATACGGAAGGCGCCGACTCGTTGAACTTTGACGGCTTCGCCATGCTGCAAGGTGGATCTGCAAGTGACACGTTTAATGTGACCGCTCCGAGCACGTTCGATCTAAACGGTGGTGGTGGCAATGACACATTCGATATCGATGCGGCTTTGACCGGAACTATCAACGGCGAAGCGGGCAGTGACACGCTCCAAGGTGACTTGATTGTCAACGCAACGCTGACCAATTCCGATGCCAACGGATTCGACGGCACGGCAGATGGCGTCAGCGGCGGATTCAACGATATCGAAACGTTGATCGGCATCGGCCCAGGAACTCTCACGGGCGAGAATCTGGACGCGACTTGGGCTCTCAATGGCACGCCGACTTATACGGAAGGCGCCGACTCTTTGAACTTTGACGGCTTCGCCATGCTGCAAGGCGGCACGGCGATCGACACGTTTAATGTCTCTATCATAGTAACACCGACGACGCTACTTGGTGGTAGTGGCGATGACCTCTTTAACCTCTCGTCCGACGCACCAATAAACAACGGCAATGTTGACGGTATCGCAGCGGCCTTGACGATCGAGGGCGAAAGTGACACGGACGTCCTGAATATTAGTGACGAAGGCGGCGCAGCAGATGCAAGTGGATTATTAACTTCGACGACGATTACAGGACTCGGTAACGCAGGTCCGATTACGTACGCCACAATCGAAACATTAAACTTGGACCTCTCCGATGCGGGTGACGATACGCTAACGATCGCCAGCACTCATGGTGGAACAACAAACATTGATGCGGGAATGGGCAATGATATCGTCAATGTGCAGACAACGACCACCGGTAGCACAACCACAATTAGTGGGAGCGAAGGCAATGACACTTTCAACCTCGGTTCCTCCACGAACCTGTTAAACGGCATTTTGGGTCAAGTCATTTTCAACGGCAACGCGAATCTTGCCACTCCGACGACGACCGACAGTGTGGCCACAAAAGGCAACACGGCGACTCGGACGTTGCCAGTCGGCGATACGTTGAACCTGTTTGACCAAGGTTACAACGCGGCGGCCCAGTACAACTTGTCCGACGGCATGTTCAATCGGGACACCACGGTTGCACCGACGATGTTCGCAACGGTGGAAACCATCAACCTACTGGCGGGCCAAGCGGCAAACGACATCAATGTGCTCGACACGACCGATAACACGAAGACCACGATTATTAGCCAAGACGTGGCGGATGACATCGATGTCACGCTAACCGGCGACGGCAGTGTCTTGATCATCAACAGCGCCGGCGGCAATGACTCGATCGACATCGCCACCACGGGCGCTAACAGCGTCAACATCTTCAGTGCCGATGCCGGCGATGACGTTTTGACGCTGAGCGGTGGCGGTTTGGACGCGGGAATTGAACTGGTCGGTGGCACAGACAACGACGGTTTTGACATCGTTTCAACAGGCCGAGCGCAGGCATTGGTTGCAAGTGGCAATGCTGGCGACGACTTATTCGGTGTCGTTGGCGTTTCGCTGGTGACAAACGTCGAACTGTTTGGCGACGGTTCGACCGCTTCGCCGACCGACGGCGTGGACACGTTCGATCTTGGGCATCAACTAAGCCAAATCGATCAGCCAAATTCGATCAACACCGGCAGCGTTTCAGCATTGCTCGGCGAGATCTGTGTCGACGGCGGTGGAGGCCCAACGACGGAGACTCCGGCATCCGTTACCGCTCGTCGATCGCCTGACGTGGGAACAATAACGGTAGCTCAAACGTTCGAGCTATCGGATCGACTAATCTATAGCGATGCGGGCGCAATCGAAGGTGCTCAGTATGGCATTACACCAACGACGATCAACAGCACCAGCACACCGGGCGGCATCGTCACGGGGACGGTCACTTACGAAGCACTCGAAGCCGTCATTGCACGTACTAGCGGCTACGCGGATACAGTTAATGTCACTGGCACGGCGAACTCTACACGATTCACGTTGATGACGGGTGATGGGAACGACACCGTCAACATCGAAAACTTGGGTACGGATTCGATCGCTGATGTTACGACGGGAATCATTAATCGAGTCACGGACACCGACGCTGACACGATCATCGTACAAACGACCGGCGACGCAAGTGTGCTGAACCTCAACACCGCCGCAGCAGCCGTCGGTGGCGATGTTTCAGCAGTGGCCAGTGATGTTGACAATGTTTCGATCTTCGGTCGTGGAATTGGCTCAGGCATCGATGTCATCACGGGCGACAACATCAACACGTATCCTGATCAGGACCAAATCACGATCGGTAACGCGACACCCTCACCTTCACCGGCGGGATTGTCCGGCCAAACCGCGGTGATCGTGGTCGCCTCGGGTGCTGGATCGGACACGTATGAAATCAACGAAGTATTCTTGGAAACCATTGTCGATCTGCGAGGCGAAACTGGCAACGACACGTTCAACCTCCACGCAGCCGGCTCCGACTCAACCGGCAACCTCCAACGACTGAACGACGATCCAATCAATGTGACGGGACAAGACACGGTTGCGAAGACACGTGAATTGTTAATCGACGGTGGCGACAATACTGCAGAAACCCAAACGGTAACCGAAGGCGTTGTGATTTCCTCTACCGGTTTAGCATCCGAACCGACCATCGAAGACGTCGTCGTAGGTGATACGATCAACGTCGATGCATCGGCAGCAGCGACCACACTTGATTTGCGATTCGTAGTAACAGGCTCTGCGCGAGGCGTTCTTGCCACGCCGTTGCCTGCGAGCGAAGGAGATCCTCCTCGCAGCGAAACCGGTAACGAAGTGTTTGATTCCATGTCGGTCGAAAACGTAAATATTGTGAGCGGCGACGCTGCGGATGTGTTGACGATTTCGAGTACGGTGCCATTCGGTATCGCTGAAACTGGCCAAATCATCCGTTACACCGGTGGCCCAGCAGATGACCGATTGGAGGTACTCGGGGGTGACGAAGCGGACCGAATCACGATCGGTCAAGTCAACGACCCCGTCGAACCGATCGAAATTTCGAATGTCGAATACATTCGTGTCGATGGTGGCGCGGGGGATGACCAAATTGCCAACGACACTATGGCGATCAGTGTGCTTGACGGTGGCCCCGGCGGCGATTCGATGCTCGGTGGCACAAGGCAAGATGTGCTTACTGGCGGCGAAGACGTCGACTTTATCTTTGGCCGTGATGGAAACGACATTCTTCTATCGGATCAAGACTTTGGGTCCGACACGCTGCTGCCCGTTGGTGGCGAAATTCTCGACGGTGGCGACCAGGACAACCTCGATCCAGGCGACGTTTGCATCCAAATTGGTCTCGACAAAGTGCGGAACTGTGAATTGCTCGGCGATGGTGGTGCCGAAAAGGATGTTCTAACGTGGCTCCGTGGCATCCTGGTTCCACTCGATTCGATCTCGTTCGAGGCGGATGATCCACGATTCGATCCGTTTGATCCCGTAGCCGCTTCTCCAACGCCGCTACTTGCAACGACCGAAATCAGTTCGGTTTCTCCGGCCGTCTCGTCGCCAACGCCTGATCCTGAGACCGATGCGGAAGGTGAGAACATCTTCGATGTCAATCGCGACGGTGACATAACGGCGCTCGATGCGTTAATCGTTATCAATGAGGTCCAGAAAAACTCTACCTCGCTGCAAACCGATGGCGAATCCGAACGAGTAGCCGAAGACATCACCACAAAGATGCAAGTGGATGTGAACCGCGACGGACAACTCTCGGCACTGGATGCGCTGCTAGTGATCAATGAACTCAGCCGTCGTACGGCTCCTACGCTGGCCGCTGGCGAATCGGTTCAAACCGGCCTGCAACAAATCATTGATCTGGATAACAAAGTCGAGCTGAAAGACAAGGCCGAAAAAGCGGTGGCTGAGGAATCAATCCTAGATGCTCCTGCCGCGTTAACCGGCGGAGCCGAGCAAGCGAGTTTTGCGGAATCAACTTTGGTTCCCTGGGCTGAGGCAGTTGACTCGGTCTTTGAGACAGCTCACAACAGCGACGAGAGTGCAATCGCTGAATTCGACCACCTGAAGCTTCTCATTGAGATGCCAGAAAAACAATAGCGGCAACAACGTGCCGCTATTGTCAAGGTTTAGAAAACCGAGTTACCAACTTATCGCCATACCGCTCGGTCGCCGAGTTGGATTTGGCGTACTGCGGCAGCGTCCGCCACGGTTGCCACGGCTTTTCCGTCACCTGTCGATTTCAGCACAAGCTGCGTCACTCGAATGACGCCTTGGGATGTGCGACGGAAGATCCCGGCTGGCTGTCCCAAATCAATTCGATC
This sequence comes from Novipirellula herctigrandis, assembly GCA_007859835.1. Taxonomy (GTDB): domain Bacteria; phylum Planctomycetota; class Planctomycetia; order Pirellulales; family Pirellulaceae; genus Novipirellula_A; species Novipirellula_A herctigrandis. Next base: position 4,760,055 of record SJPJ01000001.1, read on the forward strand.
TAGGTTGTGTCCGATGAGGACCACTTCGTTGTTATCAAAATTCAACGAAACCACTTCGCCCACGATCAAACCGGCTGGCAGTGATCTGACAGAAGTAACCATGGGTGCGCGCTGTCCTTCTTCGGTCGGCGTCGAAATCACATGCTCTACGGGTTCCTCCGCGACAACCTGTACCACGGTTTGCTCCGCGTCAACAGATACCACTTCTTCAACTTCCTCGGCGACGACAGGTACCACCGTTTCTTTCTCTGGGTCAACTGGGATTGAACGGAGTTGCGGAACTAACTCCTCCACGAATACACGTGTTTCCGTTTCAGCTTCGACCGGTTGCGTCGATACAACCATCGGCCTGCGACGGATGATTTGAACTTGGTCTTCCACTTCAACAGGTTGGAGATTATCAATGGACGAACTAGCGAGTGACGAAGCGTTGCGGTCACTCAGAAACGCTTTGATGGGGGGTGAGACCGCAGCCTTCTGCAACTGCATCTCCATCGGTCGACGATATAAATTGTAGCTAGAGTCTTCGCCGGAAGCATTGCCCTCATCTTGATCTTCGAACGGGTTATTCGTTTCATCCGCGTCCATTTCATTCGCTGCGGAGTATTCGTCAATATCGCTCAACAGGTCATCGGCGGCACCTGTTGATTCACCCTTCATTCCTTCTTCCTCCTCCGGAGTCTCGCCTTTTTTCTTTTCATCGGGAACTGGAATTAGCTCAGGACCATCTTCTTGGACAACGGGTTCCTCTTCGATTAGTTCCGAATAGTCTTCTTCGATTGGCCCCGTTGGCGGTCCGCCAGGACAGCATTTGCAGAGAACGCGTTTGGCTAGTTTGCGAATTTCCTCGGACGGTTCCAATGGACATCCGCTATTATCACGTTCGTAAGCGATCTCGCTAAGCCGTTTGGTGATCTTTTCATTGCAGCACGACTTCGATCCGCATTTGCGACAGCATTCACAATCAGATGCTTCATCAACCGCTTTGATTGCCGCCATTCGAACATCCGGTGTGCAGTCATCGGTCGCTGCGATTAGAGCATCGGTAATCTTTCCGTCTTTGTCATAACAACTGCAACCGATGGTAGCGAGATACTTGATCGCTTTAATCTTCTGTTGCTTCATGTCCTCGGCTTGTTTGACCTCAGCGGCAGCTTTGATCGCAGGATTTTCCGATTCCAGGTTGGCTGGATCCGCAATCGCCTTGAGCGGTGGTTTCCGTTCAAGCCCCGGATGGTTACCCCGCCGATTGGTTGCCACATCACGGAGCTTCTGCAGCCCCTGAGGGATTCCAATCAGCCGCCAAATCGTAGCTGGACCCGTTGTCGCAGCAGCACTGGCCGTCGCCGGCGCGGCCGCAGCGATTGCCGCTGGGTCATCCGCAAAAGAAATCGCGGATGTTGATAGCAACGCAGCAAGAGCTAAACCGGGGGCGACTCGCAAATTTGTCATATCAACACGATCCTTCGCATACTGACGGACTGTCACGTTATCCTTGATTCAAGCGATCCCTATGCGTCTAACGGCAAGGAAACACGCTCGATCAGCCTTCCGACTTGGCAGGCTTACAAAACGCATCCCAATTGGGTGGGCGTCGTTTTGTAGTAAATCGGACGGTTGTACGGAAAAATTGGGCGAAGATCTCACAATCCATACAGATTAACTTTGCGAGGATGCATTTATACACTTATCGTGTCGCCTGCTAACTCGATGAGGCGTCGATGACTTCGTAGGTGAAGCCTGAGTCATCCGCCCCAATGGTAACCTTCGAGATCCCTTTGCCTTCGGCGAGCTTCGCCAAAACTTGAGCAGAAAGCTCTGGCAAAAGAGTGCGGTTAAGGATGTGATCAACGTTTCTTGCACCTGTGTCCACTTCGGTACAACGAGCGAGAATCGCGTCGACAACGCCGTCGGTGTAGGTGAATTCCGCTGCGTAGCTTTCGCCAACACGCTTGGCGACCTTGTCGAGTTTCAGTCTTGTAATTTTTGCCATGACCTCGTCACCTAGCGGATAGTAAGGAATCACACTGACACGACCCAAAAACGCCGGCTTGAATGTCTTAAGAAGTTCGGGGAAGACCGCCGAAATAAATTCATCCGGATCGGGCATCGTGTCCGGATCGCTACACACACTCTTGATCAAATCAGTCCCCGCGTTGGTAGTCATGATGATCACGGTGTTCTTGAAGTCGATGTCCCGACCTTCACCATCCTTCATATTTCCTTTGTCAAATACCTGATAGAAAACGTCTTGAATCCCTGGATGTGCTTTTTCCATTTCATCGAGCAAGACAACCGAGTACGGTTTTCGGCGGATCGCTTCGGTCAACACGCCACCTTCACCATAGCCGACATATCCGGGAGGCGAGCCCATTAGCAGTGCAACTTTATGCTCCTCTTTGAATTCCGACATATTCAGTACGGTCATATTTTGCTCACCGCCATAGAGCAAATTGGCCAGCGTGATTGCTGTTTCGGTTTTGCCCACACCACTGGTGCCGGCCAACAAGAACACGCCAATTGGCATCCGTGGATCCCGAAGCCCCGCTCGACTGGTTCGTATACTCTGAGCGATTCGATCCAGTGCATGCGATTGACCAACAATCGATTCTTCCATCATCCCCTTCAAATTCAAAACCGTTTGAATTTCGTTGCTGACCATGCGTCCGACCGGGATTCCCGTCCAGGCGGCAACCGTTTGGGCAACAGCCGACGAATCGACACAGGCGAACATTAGCGGGCTCTCGCCCTGGACTTCATGCAAGTTTCCTTCCGCTACAACGAGTTCCTTTTTGTATTGGTCTAACTGCTCGGGTGTCGGCGCCTCCGGTTGACCTTCCGCTGCAGGTTCACTGGGCGCTGCGGCTTCACTGGACGCTGCGGCTTCACTGGGCGATGCGGCTTCACTGGGCGCTGCGGCTTCACTGGGCGCAGTTGATGCCTGATCGCTGGAGGCCTGTTGAGTTTGTTTCTCCTCATTCAAAACTGCTAAACCGACCGGCTCACCGGAAATCTGATGACGTAGCTTTTGGATCTGCGTAACAAGTTCCTTTTCCTGTTCCCATTGCTTCGTCAGTTGTTGCAATGTTTCCTCGGCTTGCTTGAGTTCCTGTTCGCACTCCGCAATTTTCTTTTCGTGGTCGGCCCCCGTCTGTTGTTCGCGACGAAGAATTTCGATCGTGACTTTGCATTGATCAATTCGCCGTTGTGTATCTTCGACCGCCGATGGTGTCGCCGTCTGGCTCAATCCGATCCGCGCACATGCGGTATCAAGTAGACTGACCGATTTGTCCGGCAATTGCCGACCGCTGATGTAACGACTTGAAAGTTTCACGGCATCGACCACCGCTTCGTTTAGAATGCGAACCTTATGATGCGATTCAAGCGTCTCAACAAGTCCGCGCATCATTTCGATCGCGACTGGTTCGTCAGGCTCTTCGACCTTCACCACTTGAAAACGACGCGCCAAAGCAGCATCCTTCTCGAAGTATTTTTTGTATTCCGCCCAGGTCGTCGCCGCGATCGTTCGCAGTTCTCCACGGGCTAGCGCGGGTTTGAGCAGATTCGCAGCATCGCTTTGTCCGGCTTGCCCTCCCGCCCCGATCATCGTGTGTGCTTCATCGATGAACAGAATAATGGGAATGGGTGAGGCTTTGACTTCATCAATCACCCCCTTCAAACGATTTTCAAATTCACCTTTCATTCCGGCACCGGCCTGCAATAGTCCAAGATCGAGTGAGCGAATTTGGATATTTTGGATCGACGGCGGCACATCTCCCGCAGCCACTCGCAAAGCAAATCCTTCCACAACTGCGGTTTTCCCAACTCCCGCTTCGCCAGTCAGAATCGGGTTGTTTTGGCGACGGCGGGTCAGGATATCGATGATTTGGCGAATCTCGTGATCGCGACCCAATACGGGATCGATCGCACCGGCAGCGGCTCGTGCCGTTAAGTCGATAGTAAATTGATCCAACGACGGTGTTTTTGTCGGACCGCGTCCTGGCGCCGCTGTTCCACCTGCCGCCCCCGTTCCGCCGCCACTGGTCATAGGGACATGCTCTTCATCGGACTCGGCCAGAATCACGGCAAAGTCACGAGCGATTGCATCGGGGTTGACCGCCTCGAACTCCTTCGACGCTTCCAAAGCCGTTCCACGCAGTGTGTTCGATGCCAATAAAGCAACCAGCAAGTGTCCGCTGCGCACCTTTCCGACGCCTTGATCAATTGACCCGAATAGCCATGCATCACGAACCAGATCGACCACGTTGGGGGACAATGCCGGTGGACGGCCGTTGCCAGTTTTGAATTTATCGATCGCGCGAGTCAAATCAGTCGTCAACCGAGACACATCGACGCCAGATGCTTTCGCCGCAATCGTAAGATCACTTCGATCATTCTCAAGCAGCTTCAACAACCAGTGTTCGATTTCAATATTGTAATTGGTGCGGGAAAGACACAACCCAGCAGCCGCTTCGAGAGATGCGCGGCAGGTGTTGTTCAATTTGCCAACAAGTTCTTTCAAATTAAGTTGCGACATGGTAGTAAGAACCTTTCGTTGAAAATGAATAGTAATTTCTTAGTAATCGACGGGTGAACCATCATGGTGAAACACCGCATCATGACTGTCAGTTGTCGGCGTTTGGCTGCACAACCACGTGTTCCATCCCAAGTTGGTTTTGACTCGATCCGCAGCGGCGGCACTACCTAATTGACAAGGTGGTATCTCATTGGCGATTAAGACGACTTGAACATCAAACGAAAACTCACACCCAACGTAACTGCGAATCAGTTGACATATCGGAATCAATGAATCGCCCGTTGGCATCAATCGTTGAAATTCTTTATACCCCACCGGTCCAATCTGAATACGAAATTTCGATGTTGGATCCCATGTTTTTTCTCCAAGAACCGTGTCCGCACCTAGACAGCTATGTCCATCTAACACACCGATTCGCGATTGTTCCGACGGAGGCAACATGAGCCATTGCCCAAATAGCGACAACACTTCGGTATCAAGTCCAAGGAAGTCGGCAACCATTTGACCGAGTGATTCGGCGTTGGGGCGATCGTTGAAGATTCCTCCGTAGTACACACTCACGTCGTCGAGAATTTGCAACCGATCGCGAACGCGCCGCGTCCCTCGACCCACGATGGACAATAGTGATTCGCGTAGTAGGTCGACTGCGGGATCGCTTTGACGTAACGCCCGCTCCACTCCCGCCGGCACGTAATACTTTTCCCAGGCGCGATAAAACAAGGACAGTTGTCGATGTGAAAACAAATCCAAGAAATCACGCAGCGACGTGTCTCGATCCCGAGTACGGTCGATCACCAATTGAGTGTAATGGTTAGGCAGCGCACCGACCGGTCCGATCAATCCCCAAAACGCGACTTCGATCTCGATTGGGAGCGTATCAACGTCGTTCGCCAAGGAATCATCAGGCGACGGCTTTGGGGGAACCTTTACTGAGACGATCTCGGCCGCGGGAAACTCCAATGCTGCTTGTGATTGAAACCGAACAGCCTCTTCCGCGGCGTTCTTCATCGTTCCAATCTGACCTTGATTGGCGCCAAGCGAGCGCGCAGCACCCGATGCAAGCAGTAGTCGTACAGCTTGGTAGAACGAGAATCGATGCGGCTCTTTGACGAGCCGATCGATTACAGAAGCGTTTTTCTTCCTGATCGAGCCGGCCATTTCGCAATCGGTTCTTCGCGTAAGGTGCTTAACAGTTTGATACGTGTGAACGAATTGATCGTTGCGTACAGAGCGAGGAATTGTTCCAAAATTGATCCCAATAAGTATGCCCCGCCACTGCTGAGCTTGTCTTCATCGATCAGTACATCGATATCAAGACCGCGACAAAAGGTGGTTCCTCCGGTGCCTGCACCGGATTGACACCTCGCGACACCATGTTCGTAATGAACCGATCGGATCGAATCAATTCGCTGCCGAATGTCGCTGCTTTGGACAAACTCATAGAGGCTCAATATTTCGCGAATCGCCGACGCGCCGTCGCGCCCGTCGAATAACGACACATGACCTAAAGCAAGATGACTGATTAAACGCCAATAGGTCCCCTTGCCAACCGGAGGCCGAATCGTCGGACGCGGCTGCGTCACACATTGAGGCGCATCGATTGGACCGCCGCGGACCAATTGCAACCGCGGTCGCCCGCCTCCAAACTCCAATCGCTCAGGCAAATTCCGGCTGGTGCAAAGCAGTCGAATATCAAGCACCGTCCCAGCGGATTCTTGAGGTGAGAAATCGAGATCCACGAGCGACAAATAGACGTCGGTCGCGCGATCCACATCGCCACCACTCATCTCGGCTTCGCGGCGATGCAAATGATAGAACCCTCGCCTCGTGTCACGCTCAGCCGCATGTCGAATGGAATAGAAAGGGTAATATGTCGTTTCACGATTGTTCGTGTCGATTCCCGTCACCGCTGAGATTGTGTGGACTTCAAACGCTCGCGGTTGGCGAGCATCAGGCACAATTCGATACTCCGATGCACCATGCGTCACCCGAATCGGCTCAGCACGATGTTCAAACAAATTCACCACCGGTGTACATCCCAACCGAATCGTATCAGCCGCCACGAACGGTTCGATGTCTCCAACATGCCGCCGTAATAAAATGAAGAGATGCAGGTCTTCACCAAAATCTGCCAATCGTTCTTTCTTTATACCTTGGACGTCAAAGAACATGAACTTCTCAGGAGCCGCAAAATACTCCGTTAATAGTCGGTAGCCACTAAAAGATCTTGCTTGTGTCGGAAGCAACCCCTCGTCTTGAGCGAACCCGACCTGACCAATGGCATCCGGTCCCAACCGAATCGGATGCGGATCCTCCGGTGATCGGGCCAACAACACTTCCACGCAACCACCGTGTATCAATTCGTAAAGATCCATCGATGCCCGCGACAACCCCCGAATGAAAAATCGCAGCTCTGAAATATCCATGCTGCTAATCGGGACCGACGAACGAAAACTTTTCACCTGCAAATGCAGAACCGATTCACTCTTACTAAGCGAGTCGGTGGGAGGACAGGAAAACGGTTGTCCGCGGTAGGATGCCGCCGACAGCGAAATCGGAAAGAGCTTCACTGGATAGACGGTGCGAAATTGGCAGACTCCATCGGTAGTGGATTCTGTTTCAATGCTCTCACCCGCTGCAACATCGTAACCACCCACCAGATCCGCTTGACGTTTATCAAGTGAAAACTCGATGATCGCAGTCGACGGCAGAGGTGCCAAATAATGCGGATAGAGAACACTGAGCAGCGCGTGGGTGATTTCCGGGAAATCGTCATCAATTTTGAGCCGGGTCCGTGCCGCGAGCAAAGCAAACGATTCGATAATTCGCGAAACATGTGGGTCTTCCGACAAATCATCGCCCAAACGCAAACGGCCAGCGATCTTGGGATGCTCAGTCGCAAATTGCGAACCGAAACGCCGGAGAAATTCGAGTTCCTGGTTGTAGTATGGAAGCAATCGGTCACTCATCGGCGCACTCCTTGTACCGAAAAATCTCCCACGGTTGCGTCAAGCCAACTATCGTAGGCAACCGGTTCGGGTGCGGGATCGACTTTCAACATCGCATCGATCCGAAATCGCATGCTGCGGTCCGCTGGATCATCCTTGTCGGCCAACATAACTCGGATATTGACTAATCGCGGTTCAAAAACCTCTAACGCCCGTTGGATCATGACACGCAATATTTCTTGTTGTTCTCGAGAGCCTGTATTGATCCCAACGCAATCGGGAATCCCGTAGGCAACGAGCGATTTGCCGAGTTGATCGAGCCCATCGGGATAACCGGTCGCACGACAGCGAGTATTTAGCAGGTTTTGCAGATCACGACCAACGCTCGCTTTCATCTGCTGCAACACCTGCGTACGACTAGCGGGCAATTCCGACGTCCGATGGGGTTCCATATCAATCAGTCGATCGAGCACACTGGGGATCAACCGTGTGTCAGTGGGAATACGAGACATAGGCTGTCTACTCCACTGGCTCGATCGTGACCAAACTCATTAACGGCAAATCCTCTTCGCCGGCAAGCAAGGTCTTCTGACCTCGCCCTCGAACGATCGACTCACCCACATCGACCCAATCGGTGCTACGCCCCAATCGTAAACTGGCGTCTGCCACCGATTCGCTGTCCGATTCAAGGTAAATCGCTGGCAAATAGACCTCGCCATCTGGCCCCGATTCAATCGCCAATGACGCTTGCCGCCAAAGCAAATCGATCGATCGTTTTGGCGGGTGAACTTCGAGTGCAATGATTTGTTTCCAATCAATCCAAAAATACTTGCCCGTCGACGTGTGCACTTCCAAAACGGGAGCAAGCACGTCATCAAGATCGCGAAGTTCCGTAACGGTTTTGTCATTAACGTTCCATCCGCTGGGAAGCTCTGGTGCCGATTCCGCCGATACGTTGATCAATCTGGCCGCCTCGGTCATGTCGCCTTCGCGAATCGCCGTGATTGCGCGTACATGGTTTTGCAGTTGTTCCGAAGGTGCGCCGATAAATTCCGGCATCCGGCCCGAATAAAAACACTCGCGACGCGCCATCTCAGCGCGAACAAGTTGCCTAAACAGCGCCGCTGCCATCGCCGCTTGCGGGTCTTGCGTGGAAATCGTTTCCATTTGACGATCGGCACGCTCCAAGTCACCGGCAATGCAGGACAACTCGGCTAACTGAAAACGCAAATGACTGTCGGCCGGGTTTTTCTTCACCAACTCAATCGACTTTTTAACCGCTTCGTCAAGTTGCCCAGCTTGGTAGAGCTCACTCGGTGTCATGTTCATTGTGATGCTTTCGTTGTGGTATCCGCAAAGCGGAGTCGTGGAGGAACTCTATTCACTTCCCAAAATTGTGGTTAAGCGTACACTGCCGACCATCTCATCAAGTTCATAGTGCGGTGCCAATCGCATAAGGCAGCGAAAGGATCCAGGTCGACCGGGATCGGGTTGCACCGAGATATCTGCTTCACGAAGCGGTTTGCTGCTCTTGACCGACGCCGATGCTTCGCGATCGGTCGTAACGTAATCAACAATCCAATCGTGCAAAATTCGCTCCAACTCCTCTGCCGTGGTAAACGATCCAACTTTTGATCGGGCGATTATTTTCACGTAGTGTGCGAATTGGGAAACGGTCAACATGTAGGGCAACATCGCACTAATTTTCGCATTCGCCGTTGCATTCGCTTCATCGTATGTCTTTGCACGCTGCAGCGATTGACCGCTCGCAAAGACTGCCATTGGCGTATCTTTGCAATCGCAAAGTGGCAGCAGTCCCAAATCGCTAAGTTGCCGCTCAAGCGAATCAGTCACAGCAATCTCTGTGACCGGACGGGGAATCACCCCAGGTGAGTCGGTGGGAAAACTCAATGATGGCAGATCACGAATCAACCCACCACCGTCCTCGTTCTGACGCAGGCCACGGATGTCGGCTAGCCACCCGCTCGTTGCGAAAGAACGCATCGTCACTGCGGCGTATGCGTACCCCGGATTGCCCCACAAGTAGCCACTACCGTCGGGCTTACTAACATCCTCGGAAAAAATAAATCGGTCTATGCGGCTTCCATCATCGCCATAAGGGCCGCGCATTAAAATACGAGGCAGCAAAACGCCGACAAACCGAGAGTCCTCTTGATCACGGAGGGAATTCCATTTGAGATAATCTGCTTGTGAGAGTCGCCTCCGATGGTCTCGCGTGATTTGTAATTCCGAGAATGACTCGAAATCCAACAAGTCGGGACTGGCCGCACATAAAAAGGGACAAAACGCACTCGCCGCCACACCTGCAATCGAACGCAGAATGGAAACATCGTCGTGTCGATATTTGGGGGTGACGCGATGATTGATCTCGTAATCGCCAATCAACAAACCGAACGGCTCGCCACCAGACATTCCGAATTCTTCTTCGTACACCTTCTTGAATAGTTGACTTTGATCAAACTCAACCGAGCGTTCAAAGTCCTTTTCCAATTCAGCCCAACTGACCGACAGCATACGAATTTTGATTAGTGGATCACTTTCATCATCCGCTCGACGGACGAGAAAAGCTAAACCACGCCATGACGCTTCAAGTTTTTGAAACTTTGGCGCATGCAAAATCGCGTTGACCTGTTCGTTTAACATCGCATCAATCGCAGCAATGTCAGCGGACAAACGGGTTGCGGTTGCTTCCGCACTATCGTACCGAGAATTCTCTCGCCAACTCTTTCCCAGCCATAATTCTAATGCCTCGCTAACTTGCTTAGCATTCAAAAATGCATCAAGAGCCCCCCTTGAATCGGCACGGGTTTTCGCTCTTGTCTCGGACGAAGTCGTCTCCGAATCTAATTGAGTAAGCACGATGTCCATCAATGAATCAGCGACCGCGTCAGGCGCGGCATGCGGTTCATGCGTGGGCATCGCATTTGAACTAGGATCGGCATCGAGCACGGCACGAACCCTCATTGTACAACGGCCCTGAAAGGCCGCTCATGAAAAAAACGACGGACACGGAGGCCCGTCGCATGAATGTTAGACTGAAACTAACTGCCCATTTTCGGGATGCTGGCAACCATTCGCATGCTGGTTGTCAACTCTTCCATTTGCAACCACGGTCGCATCCACGCAATTGCGTTATAAGAACCAGGCTGACCCGGGATCTCACGGACTTGAACCTTAGCTTCGGCCAACGGATAGCGCGCCCGGATTTCCGAGGACGGGTTCGGGTCGGTGGTCACATAATTGTGAATCCAACGATCCAACCATGCTTCGCAATCGGTCGCTTCCATAAACGAACCGATCTTGTCTCGCGCAATTACTTTCAAGAAATGAGAGAATCGACTCGTCGCCATAATGTAGGGTAACCGAGCACTGATCGCAGCGTTCGCCGTCGCGGCAGCACGATCATATTTCTTTGGTTTTTGGCATGTTTGTGCACCGAAGAAGACAGAGTAATCGGTGTTCTTGAAATGGCACAACGGCAAGAACCCCAAATCACTGAGTTCCTTTTCCCTGCGATCCGTGATTGCGATTTCGGTTGGACACTTCAAGTCCATATCACCATCATCGGATTTGAAGATGTAGGCTGGTAGATCTTCGACCTTGCCGCCATTTTCTACTCCACGAATCGCAGTGCAAAAACCGCTCTTTGCAAACGCATCGGTCAGTTTCGTTCCCATCACATAGGCGGCGTTCATCCAGCAGAACTCGTCATGTTCAACATGGATCGACTCACCTTTGCTGCCGACCTCGACTTCCTCGAAGTCGAACTCGTCAATCGTCTTTGTGTTCTGACCATAGGGCAACCTCGCCAAGGTTCGGGGCATCGTCAAAACACAGAAACGGCTATCTTCGCTCTCTCGGAAACTTTTCCATTTGGTGTATTCGACAGCATCGAAAATTCTCGACAGGTCGCGTGGCTTGGTCATTTCCGTCCAGTCGTCAAAGCCGAACAGTGCGGGGTCAGCGGCCGAGACGAAAGGGCAAAACGCGGCCGCAGCCACGCCACTGACCTTGGTCAGCAAGTCAATGTCTTCGGGATGATTACTGAATTGAAAATCACCGATCAGGGCACCGTAGGGAGCACCACCCGGCGTGCCAAATTCGTCCTCATAGAGTTTCTTGAACAATTGACTTTGGTCAAACTCAACCGCACGATCCATGTCCTTGAATAATGTCTTCTTGGAACAATTCAATGCGCGAATTTTTAGCGTCTCGCCCGTTTCGCTATTCATTACCAAGTGGTGAATGCCGCGCCATGTGCCTTCAAGTTGTTGAAACTTGGAATGATGCATAATCGTAGCGAGCTGCTTGCTCAACTTCGCGTCGATACCGGCGATTGCGGCGTTAAGACTTCGCATCACGTCTTTGTCAAACGTGACCGTTCCTTTGAGTGCTTCGCTCGTTAGCGTCTTAAGAAGCTCTTCGGCTCGGGACCGCTCGGTCTGTTTGGTCGCCGAAATTGCGGTTTCCAGCAAGCTTTCGCCGACACCTTCGGTAACCTGTTGACTCTCTTGACTCGCTTCGGCTTTTGCTTTGCCAGGACTCATAACGAAAACTCCAGTGCGATGGATTTCAGTATTTAGAAGACAACAACGCGTCTTAGTGAATAAGAACGGACATCAATCAACATCCTATTCCAATGTGTTGCGTTAGGTGCGTTACCTATGCGTCTTCGCTGACCCCGAGTTCGCTAGAAAGCTTCTTGAGTTGCTCCGTGTTGCTTAACACTTCTTCGAGCACGTTTTCGAGATCGTCGCTACGGTCGATTTTGGTTGCCAAATCACGGAGTTTGTCGCGAGTTTCCATCAATTTGCGCAGTGGCTCGACTTGTTCAACCACATTGGCTGGTTCGAAATCTTCGATCTTTTCAAACTCCAAATTGACCGACATTTCGCTACCATCGTCCGCAAGCGTGTTCTCGACACGCATGTTCAATCCTGGTGTCATGCGTTTGAGTACGTCATTGAAATTATCGCGATCGATTTGGATAAACTTACGCTTAGCCAATGGATCAAGTTTCTTCGTCGGGTCTCCAGAAAAGTCACCCATCACTCCCACAACAAACGGAAGTTCTTTTTCAACTTGGGCTCCTTCCGTTTCCACTTCATAGGTGATGTGAACGCGAGGCTTACGAACCCGACTGAGTTTCGTTTGTTGGCTTTCAGAAGCCATGATGGTTTCTCCCGAGCGGTAGTTGAAAGACGCTATCCCCACACATCTTCGATTCTATTACGATGGCAGGTGTGATGCAACTATCCAATGGAGGGGTTTTCCGAAAGACTTAGTCCTCTTCCGTCTCATGTTTGATATCGATGCCGGTGCGTTCGGCAAATCGAGTCAGAACTTCCTCATCGGTGATCATCTCTTGAAGCAGGTCAGGCAGTTCCATTCGGCCAATCCGAACCGCCTTCTGCAGCATGTAGCCGACCGGTGAGTGCGGTTCCGTTTTGCGAAAAAACTCGCTCGCTTGAAGCAGCATCCGGAACGCGTCTTCACGATTGGCGACTTGCTTCTTAACAGGATCCGCACCCGCCCCGCCAGTCGATGCACCTGATTGCACCAGCGATCCTGAATCATCTTCGGATTGCTCCGCGTCCGAGGATGCATCATCCGACATGACATCCCGAGCAATCAGCCGAAATGTTTGCTGACATTGCGCCAATGCACTTGCAATTTGTGAACTCGGTGGTGCAACCGGAACCCCATCATGGCTTCCACACTTTGCCTCAAGCAGTTGATTCATCTGCGAGAACGCTTCAATTGCTTCCTCGATATCCTCGGCATGTTGCCGAAGTCGCTCGGGATCAATTTTCCTCGCGGCTGCATAAAACTCGGCCTCCGAAGGCCGCGCATCGGAGTCATTGGTTGCTTGACGATAGGCAGCAAATGACAAATCGGAATGGTCCGCAACGGTCAGCAAGGGGATCGACTCGATTGGGATAATCAACGTCCCCTGACTGTTCTCACCGTTGAGGCTTGCCAATTGAGAAACGGTCCCCACATGGCCTTCCTCTTCATCCGGTGGTGGACAAATATTATCCCAATATCGATCAACCAGTTCAGCAACAAGTCTGAACCCATCGCGAAGACCGGCGAAACCTGACAATCGTGTGTTCGCTTCGATCAACCACGACGCAACCCAGAGATCTTTGGAGTGTTCGGCTATGATTTCGGTACAGCAATCCAGTACGCTTCGCCATTCCGGTGCTTCGATTCGGCGATCCTCTTCGGGGATCAGCGACAAATCTTCTTCGCTATAGATTTCCAATTCTCGCTGGCGGCGTTCCCTCGAGACCGACTCGGTGCGACCGTCCTTGGCTCGCTGCAGCAAATCGCGATTGGTTTCCCGCAAATACGTTCCGGCAGGATGTTCCTCGGAGATCGGCGAAACAAGATGATCAAGATCCAGTGTTAGTTCGGATGCCATGCTATTGCTAAACCTTAGAGTAGCCTCATTGGGAGTACGATCACCTACCACAATAGTCGGTGTCTAAGAACAAGGTAGGATCGAAACACCTAATTTACCGGGCGTTTCCCACAATCCAACGCTTCCCCCTAGGGATCCTATAGCGATTAAGACGAAAATATCGATATCAACTGCTCACCAGAACACAAACTACTTGCCAGAACCTTGTCGGGCCGAAACCAGCCAACCTTCAACAGGCCGCCCGATTTCGAACCGCTGGACCACTTTGCTAATCTTCATCCGTTCCAGACCCGCGCCCTGAACTGCCGCTGCAACATACTCACGACTGTGTGTATAGCGTCCATGCGGACACAATTGGTACAAATCCGCTGAAGCTGTCGATTGCCGTGTTGAAGGTTTCAGTGTTGAAGGTTTCAGCGATTCAAGCGTGAAGATCATCACACCGCCCGGTTTCAAACACTGGCTCGCGGATCGCAGCACCTCGTCAAGTTCTCCAAAGTAGCAAAGCGTGTCGGCAGAGATCACAACATCAAACGAACATGGATGAGTCGACATGAATTGCGTGATTTCACATTCGTGTAGTTGATCGTAAAGCTGTCGTTTGAATGCTTGGTCCAACATCGCCTTTGACAGATCCACACCGACAAGTTTCGAGGCCAGCGGCCGCAAAAGCGGCCCACATAGTCCGGTGCCGCAACCACAATCAAGCACGTCAACTTTTCTATTGGGCAGCTCGATTTTTTCAAGAACATCAGCAATCAGTTGAGGGCTTTGGTAATCTAAGCGTGCCAGTTTCCGATCAAAATTTTCAGCGAATCGCTCGTCAAACGCTTCTCGTATGCATTGGTCGTCACAGCGCGGCGGTGGTGCTTCACCGGAAATCGACGCCAACATGTGCTTGGCCGTCGCATTGCTCGGATCTTCACTGAGCCACTGCGTCCAAACCTCTTTCGCCTCATCGAATCGCTCTGCATCCAAAAACGCACGACCCAGATTTTCGTGTGCCGCAGAATGATTTGGATCCAATTCAATCGCCTGGCGATAGTGGCAAGCGGCTTCGTCAATACGCCCGGCCTCGCTGAGCATGTTGGCAAGATTGAAATTGGCGTCGGCGGAATCGGGGAATTGATCGACAGCCGCTCGGAAACACTCAATCGCTTCCTCTTTTCGACCTGCTTCCTCCAATGACACTCCCAAGTTAATCCTCGACTCGAAAAAGTCACCGCGTCGGTCAATGGCAAGACGGAACGCCGCAATTGCTTTTTCCAAATCGCCTGTAAGCTTCTGCGCGACTGCAAGGTTGTAGGGATAGAGAGAGCTTGTCGGGTCGTTTTCCGTCGCATTGGAGAAACAGCGGATCGCGTCCGCCAATTCGCCGCCTTGCGCATGACAGACACCGAGCAAGTGCCACGCCTGACCACTTTTCGGATCGATGCGTAGCCACTCGTCGCAATGAGCTCGCGCCGCGACTAAGTCGTTTGCCTTGAGACTTTCGAGTGTTAGTTCGCGGATGTTCATCTATCAGCTTCCCCTCTTTGCTAGTTCGACCCAGTTTCGAAGATTCGACTCAGTTTCGAAGATTCGACTCAGTTTCGAAGATTCGGCTCAGCGGCACTCAACTTGAATTGTCGATCGAAACTCTTCGAAGTTCACCAAAATGTTTCGATTTTCTGATATTTGACACCGGACGCTTGGTCTCCATCAGGTTCATCCTTGCACTGACGACCGGACGATTCGTTACAATGAGCACGTTGGCGTCACTTCAATGAACTTCGGATCCGGAATCACCCTCGTTCGGCTTGTCCGTAATGGAAAAGCCAAAGTGTGTGTGGTTGGGTGATCATTCGGCTGCATCAAAAGGGACAGCATTCGTCGATGTCGATATCCGCCAGAGCCGGTGACGAAATCGTTCCCGGATTCACGCTCGTTCGATTGCTTGGATCGGGAATGGCCGGTGAAGTTTGGGTAGCGCGCGCCTCGGGCGGCGTGCAAGTCGCTATCAAAATCATTCAAGATCTTGAATTGCTCGGCAGCCAACGCGAACTCGGCGCCCTGCGGATCGTCCGTGAAGTCAAACATCCAAACCTTTGTCCACTCTTCGGCGTTTGGTTCTTTGACGTAGGGGGCAACCTTTTCAATGCCGCAGAAACGGAAGCCGCGTTCTATCACGATCCCAAATTGCGCGAGACGATGGTTCTCGACTCGACCAACCAATCCGAAACCGAAGCAGACGACCAAAGTTTCGTTGCCACCCAACCGATGGGAACATCCGCCCCAATTCCGCATCCTTCACCCGAATCCGCTCGGTCGGACGAGCGACCCGACCATCCCATCCCCACACAAATGGTTGTCGCGATGGGATTGGGAGAAAAAACGCTCATCGATCGCTTGCACGAAGTCCAGTCATCGAAACAAAAAGCCAATCAGCTAGCCGGCATTGAAACCGACGAGTCAAAGCAAGATGGAATCGAGGTCCATGAACTGCTGCGTTATATCAATGCCGCCGCATCGGCCATCGACGAACTCAACAAGCGATACAGCATCTATCATTGCGACATCAAACCGCAAAACATCCTCGTCGTCGGCGGACAAGCTCAGGTCTGCGATTTCGGGCTCGCCCGCCAAGTAGCAAAGAGTCGTCAAACACAAATGGCATTCGGCACACCCGCTTATGGGGCCCCGGAAATGCTGTTTGATCGCACCTACAGCAAGACGATTGATCAATATTCGTTGGCGATCACTTACTACGAATTGCGTACTGGAAAATTACCGTTTGATCGAGTCACCCAATCGTCGCTATTAAAAGCCAAAGCATCCGGGAAACTGGATCTTGCACTTGTTGCTCCCGAAGAGCGAGACGTCATTTCGAAAGCAACCCGGTTAGATCCAACCAAACGCTACGAGGACTGCCAAAGCTTTGTCGCAGCCCTTAAATCCGCGGTGGATCGTCCGCCGGCGGCTCCTCGACAATGGCGTGCCCCAGTGACCTTGGCTGCCTTACTAATCGCCGTCGGCTCGGCAATCGCAGCATGGTGGTTTCTCTTTGCAGACATGCAACCAACGCCCCAACCAGAAACGACCACGACGGAAACCGCGAGCGTTGAGCCAGAGCCAGAGCCAGAAGTCGCTGAGTCCGATTCAGATTCTGCGTCAGAAGTCGCTGAGTCAGAGCCAAAGGAGGCACCGCAGAAAGAAGAAATCGTTGAAACGCGGCCAATTGAACCGGACACGATCATCGAATCGGAAGCAGAATCGGTGACAGAGCACAACATTGAACCGATGGAACCGGAAGCGACCGAAAGCGAATCAAGGGAAATGGCTGTCCCGTCGCCTGATTTGAATGCCATTTTACGATCAACAGCGGCTTCGATTGATTCGACAACTCAGCGTATCGTGAGTCAATTCAGGTTGCTTCAAAACGCGGATCCTGAGGCGATAAACGGTTTAGATCCAAAAATCCTCGAAGCGTTAGTGGCAGAGGCCTGCGGCGTGATGCAAGCTCAATTTCACGCTGTGACCAATCAGTCAGAGAGCGATCGTGAATTGATCGACCATGCAAATGAAATGGTCACGCTATTGATTGCGCTTTTACCAAAGGCGCCCCTAACCAACACGCAGCCACTATTGGCCCAACTAGCGCTAGCCCAGCTGCAGCGTGAGATGGCGGTCTCCGATTCGGTGAGTCCTGACATGATCGCGGCGCGAGTCGCCCAAGTTCGTCGCCACTTTGATGCGAATGGCCACTATGCGTATCCAGAAGCAAATGCGGAAGCCGCCTTGGCAATCGCCTACAGTTGGCCCGCGCAGTGGAATAACGCTGCCTGGGATTTCCAGCTCGCCGAGTCCGATTTGCAGCGAAGCGAGAGCTTAAACCCAAAAGATTCCGCGAACCAAAACGCAGTGATTTCATTGCATGGGCGGTATCTGATCGCATTGCTGTTGCAACGGTCTCGATTGCCGCTCGACAAACCTCTCGCCGACGCGACCGAGCGAGCCGCTACTTCCGTAATCAGTGATTCAAAGTGGTCCACGATCGCATCAATGGCACTGTGGTTGCTCCATCCGATAGAAGAAAAAGACGAGACATCTCTTCCCGCGAACAAGCGTCCGTCGTTGCCAAAAGATCCACCATCAACACTGCCGGTTGCACTCGAGCCACAATACCGATTGGCTGCCGGATGGGCGGATTGGCATCAAGGTGAATCGCGATCTGCATTTGATGCTTGGCAGAAAGCAGCCATGGATGCTGACTTGACAACCAAGACCGCTGATCAAGATCGACATCGCGCGGCACAATATCTATTAAACTGGCTCATCAAATCATCAGACACGAGTGACAACCAGATAGACTCCATCCGTTACTCTCGTCTTCATCGAAGTGCCATCATGGTATTGGATGCGGTAGAGAAACTTGGTGCCGGTGCGGATGCATTACAACTGCCGCTTGCATCGGAACGACTATTGTGCTGCGTAGCGGCAGCGGATTTTGATACCGCGAAAGTATTGCTAACACAGTACCGAAGGTTGGCCAACGAACGACTGGAAACCGACCTGACGCCCCAACTTGGACGGGCCGTTTTCGACATTGCTTCGAATCACGTTGACTCGAATCGCGATTCACCGGACGCCGAATGGACGTATCTGTTGTGCGCGGGGTGTATCGCACAAACAACCGACGACCTGTTTCAAGAACACGAAGCATCAAAGCGGTCCAGGGAAGCGTTGTTTGTTCGCTGCTATCGACCGGTGATGCAAGAGCAAAAGCCACGAATGCGATCTTCCGCTCTCGAAACCCCGAGAATCCCCAATCACGTTGACGAGCGTATCTTTGCTAAGTTCTGTGACAATTTCGTCAAACTGGCTGCCCAGCCCGATGGGCGCAGAATTTACCAAGACATACTTCAATGGCTTGACGATGTCGAAGTGGCTGGGGCAATCGCAGGCAATGCGTCGAGCGATTTTCCGCATCGTGCGGACCTTCTTTGCACGGCAAGCGAAGCTTTCATGCAGTCACGTTACGAACAGCAAGACGATATAGCGGCGAAAGAAATCATCCGCATTTTGCAACAATACCACCGCGAGGCGGTCACAATTGGCAACACACCTCGCGCCGACTTTTTATTGGCACGAATTGCCGATCAAAAAGGGTTCGCCGAAGCGGATAGCCACCGCAGCACAACATACTATCAAGACGCGATTCGACTTTACGATCAACTGATTGATTCGACAAAAGATATTGACGACGGCTTCCGTGGAGTTGTCCTGCGTTGCCGGGCAAGCATTCAGCAACGTCGTGCGACTCAGTTGAACGCCCCACAGAGCGAACGGGTACATCTCAAAGCACTCGAAGATGCTCGCGACGCGATCGGACTTCACCCGTACTGGCACGCCGATAACGACGACCGACTCGAAACCTTGGCGGATGTCTGTTGGGGAATTGTAAGTGCCTCGACATCGGTGACAAAAGACGAAAAGAACAGCTTATTGAACGAAGCAATTGGTGCGATCGATCAAGCGATCCTAATGCGACGACGCGACTCATTGGAATTCACGCAATTGGCGTTAAAGAAACTCAACGGATTGTGGATCGACATGTTGGTAAACGGGAAATCCGTTAGAACGGAGCAAACCAAGAACTCAGCATTGCAGTGGATGAACGAAATCAGCGATCAGGCGGTGGCCACCGAAAAAGGTCGGTTAGCAACGCTGACGATCCGCGCCGACTCTGCGAGGTTGCGATCGCAGTGGCACAGTCGCGCGGCGCGAGTCTACGACATTATTGGAGACAAAAAGACCGCCCGACAACATAGCGACCAAGGTTATGCAATTGCGACAAAATCGCTTGATGCGGAAGATCCATTAAGACACATCATTTCACTTGAATATGTGATTCTAAAAAGTGAAGCGTTAGGAAGCGGCAGTCGTCAATTCAACCGAGAACTTGTCCAACAACTAAAGAGTGCCCTCAACCAAATCCAAAACCCGCGTCCCGACATTCGCGCAAAGAAAGACTTTTTCTTGAAGGAATTGGCAAAGTACTGAGCGAACTTGAAGCGTGGCGTTTCCGCAGATTGTCAACTAATCCTGCCGAATGCCCTTGGCTAATTGGTCAAGACTCTTGGCATGCAATCGGCTCGCCCAACTTTTACTAATTCCGGCCCGCTGAGCGGCTTCGGTTAGCGTATAGCCATCGAAATAGATACTTCGTATGAGACGTGCTGCATCGGGCGGAAGCTGAGCAACAACCTTCTGCAAACGCTGCTGCATTTCCAAACTAGCAAGCGCTGCACTTGGAGATTGCTCGCTTGAAACGGCATTCCGTAAAGACGCATCATTGGATTCCTCATCGCGACCGCTCGCCAGATAGACGACCGCCAAACGCTCGGTCACTCGGCCAAGCCATGCGACGTCCTCTTTCAACGTCGGTTGATCACTCGCTTCGCACTGCTCTCGCTCTAAAACATCATCGGCCATTTGCTGGAATCGCATCCGCCGCAATCTGGCTCGGCTTGTCCAAGTCATCTTGGACACACCGTCGTAGATCTGTCCTCGAATGCGGTAATAGGCATACGTTGTAAACCGAGTCCCGGCTGTACGGTCGAACTTCTGGGCTGCCTCGACAAGCCCTAGTTGGCCGTATGCAATTAGATCATCCAAATCAATTGGGACCGGCAAACTGTGAAAAACGCTTAATGCGATTGAACGGACAAGCCCTTGGCCTTGTTCGATTAGACCGGCCACATCGACCGGTTCCGTGCTCTGCGGTTTGCTTTCGCAAACTTCTTCGAGGGATTCAATCTTAGCGCTGGGACGTGTCATTGGTCTGTCTCCAGCGATTGCCATAATCGATCAATCCGTCGGCGACTTTCAGGGTCGTTCCATAGTGCCGCCGCGACGTTTTGACGTAGCGGAATGGGAATACGACCTGAATCGGCTCCCATCCGATATTGCAGAACTTGCTCAACAAGCAACTCGCACAACTCCGGCCCGAACGCGATGTTAGAGAGCGTCGTTCGCCACTGGCAAAGCCATTGCAACAAGGTGTCGGGATCTTCATGACGCCGAGAAAGCGTCTCACCGAGAACTTGAGCCAGCAATTGGTCGCGTGTCGCAGCCATGTTCTCGGATTGCAGGTCCGATTGCACGAAACGATTCGGTTCGTTTTGTGATGCTGTCATAGTCGGAATTACGTCTTAAACTTCCAGTAGTAAATTAGGATTGCGGCAATGGTTGCGACAAGGACACCGTTAATGATCAGTAAGAGTTGGACGGCCGCCTGCATCCGATTTTCTTCTCGAATGGCTTCGCTGCCCCATTCCAATTCCTCTTCTTCCTCGCGAGATTTCCGAAACACGCTGGCGAGGAATGCTTGTCGGTCGGGCGTTTGACCGCTGGCAACAAAGTAACAACCGCTGAACAGCAACGGCTCGCGACTGGAGAGCGAATTGGCTGTCAAATCGAGGGCGTACGAAGATTGAATTAGATGGGCTAATCGAGGCAAGAAGTTTGAACGGATTCGGCAGAGCAAGCCGTACAGATGACGATTGCCTCGTTTGCTTAGCCCGTCTTCTTCGCGGAACAACAAGTAGGACCAATCTTCGAACGCACCGCAGGCATGCTTCACGACCGCATCGAGTTGGTCCGGCTTCGCTGGATTCCAAAGTCCGAAACCTTTTCCGAAACGCTGAGTTGCGGCGCGGCTGTTCCCAACACGGCGCACCAGTTCTCGGAACCCCGACTCCTCTTCCATGCCGTCAACAATGTGGGTCACACTACAACGAACTCGCGTCGCGCCACGCACCGTGGCTAAATCCGCTTTGATCGCGGTCTGCAATTGCGTGACGGCATCGCTAGTTCCGTCGGCAAGCAGTTTGAACGGCGTTGCAACCAAAACTCCATTGATCGCACACAATGGATCTCGCACACGGCGGATACATCGGCACAGGTAGGACAATCGAGCGGTCGCTTCGCTTGACTGCGAAATGGCCAACCGCGGTGTGGCAGCGGGCGCCACCGGAACCGAGTGCCCTTCGGCTCCCGACATGCCAACCATCATCGTGCCGCGAACCATGTCGTTCGGATCGCCACCACCGCCGGCCATCGGAGCGGGGGAACCTGAGGAATCGGCGGGTCCGCCAAAGGGAACGACCGGATTAGCGGGCTCGTTGCCGCCGAGTTGCGGTTCGTTGTAGGATTCCGGCGGTGCCGAACCGACTTGTAGCGTCCGAGTAGGATCAAACGCAGGCGTGGCTTTTCCCGGAGATGCTGGTACCGGGCCTGAGCTGACACCGGCTCCCGCAACGGCCCCCACACCGGCACTTAGCAAATGCCCTAAACAACAACACTCCGTGCAAACGACATAGATGCTTTGCTCGTTTGCAAACACATGCAATGGTCCGGGTCCACTTGGGACGTGAACGGAAAACTTCAAATTGGAAGCCGCCATGAACGCGTTGGCAGCGTCGTTGTCGCCCGGGCCAAGCACCAAAAAGATAGGCGTTTCGGAAGGATCAATGGACTGCGTCCCCATCGCTTTGACCGCTTCACTCCAAACACGGTCGATTTCCGGATAAGGAGACGGTTCACCCTGCAACCATAGCTTTAGCGCGTACCAAACGATGCAGGGAATAAACAGCACCAGCATCAAGATGGGAAAGACATCCGTCCGGAAAAAGACCCAGTACTGCTCGATTCCCTCCAATCGCCAAATCAATATCCAACGCACGATCGCGATCGTCAACAAACAGATAAACAACAGCAATGCGACGCGAACCGGCAGCGGTAGCCCCAACATACGCTTCGGTGAACTGATCACGTTGCTGGGGATGCGAGCCAGCATCCGGAACGGATACAGGATCAAATCGATAAAACTACGAAGGCCACTCAAGTTCATGCGATCATCTCAATTATCAGAACGTGTCTTATAAGGGCGATTCGGGGCCGAAAAACTTGTACGCCAAAGCAGCGACCACCGCAGCTAACAGAACGCAAAACAATCCCGACCCAATCACCAAATACTTACCTTCAAGCGGTGGCGCCCCCGCACCAGGACGGCCCAGTTCAAGAAGTTGCGGACGTCCTTGCCCCAGTTGGATCGACATCGAAATCCGCCGTGCCCATTCGTCAAGCGATCGCGGCAAACCAAATTCTTCTGCATGCTCGATCGCACTAGGGTCGCCGTACAGACCGCGAAAACCAAGAACGACACAAACGTAGAACACCTCTAACGCATCTTTCTTCGGAAACTCACTCGCCTTCTTGGCCTGCAAATAGAATGCGGTGAACGCATCGCCCGATCGGAATAGCTGGAATTCCAACCGGTTCTCTTCCCACCACGTCCGTCCTTCCCAAGGAGCTTCGATCAACAAATCATCCACCCACGCGACCAGGGCATACTTTGCCAATTCCCAATCCGGCCGTGAGCCAAGTCGATTTTCGGCGTTATCGATAAGGCCGCGAACGCGAACGCTAATATCTTCGGGAAGCGGCGTACGACCAGCCTCGATTTCATCCATGACAGACAAAACGTAGGTAAAAATAGGATCAACAGCGGCGGAAAACTCGGGTGACATAAAATTGGTGACTTCTTTTCGAAGGGATCACTACTGCCCCAAAGGAACCGCGAACAAACTCAATCGAATGATTCCGCTGATCTCGTTCGCGTTAATATGCAAATCTTTTTGGCCTTGCAGCGAATCGAGATTCGCAATCAAGTTCTCGTTGAATCGAGCACCCAATGTCGGTGAGTCCTGAGCCTGCAATTGATCCCAAATCAAACCGCTACGCTTGACTTTATAGAAAATCCAATTGCTGCCTTGGGGCAACACGCGAGGAGCAGGTGTCTCTTCGATCATCAAACCAGGGACGCGGAACTTGAACATGTAGTCCACTTTCTCGCTACTACCCAATTTCCAGTCCAATCCTTTTGGCGATAGCAGTTCGCGGATCTGCTTTACAGTGATCTGTTGATGCTGAACGCCAATATACCATTCCCAATCCCTTCCGAGCCACTTTTGACTCAGTGCCACTTCTAAGCCGCGACCAGCACCAATGAAGTCGCGCCGTTCGTACTTGTACTCTTGCACTTCGGTGATCAGCGAACGGATCTCTTCACGTACCCAGCGAAAGATACGCGCCAAATCGTCATGGTCATAATGCGGAATTTCTCCGGGTCGACGATCGCTGCGAAATATGGACAACGATCCGACGATGCGGCACAACTCGGTGTAAGCGACGAGCGGATGCACCCCTCCCGCGAACGCCAATGAACGCAGCGAAGCGAACCCTTCATTAAGCGAATGGAGCATCAGTAAACGATTAATGTCCCCTGCTTCGAGGGCGCCCTGCATAATTCCTCGACTATTCACTTGGGCACTGAGGACTTCGATTTTTTGGCCGATAATATCGTAGACCGCGCGCACGTAGTCGCGGGCTAATTCAGGCCACGCGTCACAGGCCAACAGTGGCGGTATGTAATCGGCGTCCAATTCCGGTGCCGCCTCGGTCGAGCCGCTACGTTTGACACGGGCGATCGGCAAGGTTTCGAACCCGGCCAAATTCTCGGTCCCCAGCATGATTTGGACGTTCAAAGTTCGCAGGTGGATCTCTTGTTCGTTACCTCCAGCGTTTTCGTCTGGCACGTCCGACACGAGCGAGACATAACGATGCTCACCACCTCGCTCAACAAGCGTGTTGGCGCGCCCGAGACGCAATTTGGGAACCGCAAGAAAAACATCAATCGATTCGTCTTGCTCGAACGCTTGAGAAAGATCCTTGGCTCGAATGGAAGCCGAACCGCCCAAGTCCTTGCGATCCGGTTCTTGACCGACGGAAAACCAAATGATCGTTCCGTCTCGAAGCCTTGCCTTGCATTCACTCAGTTCAAACTGACCGTTCGCGATCGCTTCAGTGCTATAACTGATCTGCCGCAATCCGTAGCTGTAACCATGATCCAGAGCAACTTCGTTGCCCATCAGATCGGTCATGCTGCGTTCTGCCGCTTGCATGTGATGTGGTCGGAGAAACATTCCCTCCAACCATGCGACCTGCTCGTTTTGCATTGTCTTTTTTCACACAGACATGAGGGGATAGATGTTACACTAATTCTTTTATAGCCGAACCCTACCTCGGTAGTCTAACAGCTTTTTACTGTGTAGCCCACTAGGTAGACCATCGGAACCCCTCTAACATAGTGAAGGGTGGCTCTGGACGCAAAACTTTTCTGCTGGCGTAGTCGATGAGCAATACAGGCGTTTACAGCGAACGAAAATCGTGGCGACAAACTCAGAGTTCTGGCGGTAACCGCTGGATCGGGCGCATCGTGTTGACGACGATCGCGTTATTACTTTTCGCATGGCTGATTTACTATTTCTTTCGCGCTCGGCCTGACCAAGAACTGCAAACATTTCTACTGCAGCCTGGGTCGTTCGATGGCGATGTGATCATGCCAACGATGTATGGTGCGACCGCCACACAAACAATCGTCACCGGTTTTAATGCAAACCGAATTGAGGGAACGGCAGCCTCGATACGAGAAAAGTTGACCAAGACGACCGCGCTGAAGCAGTACCTCAGCGACCCAGACGACTCCGTGTTAGTCATCGTGCGAGGCTATTTGTTGAGCGGTCCCGATGGGCAACCGATGATTGCCTGCAGCGATCTAGGACCTTCCGCGGACTTCAACTCGCCCAATGGAATGTTGCCGCTTGCGGAACTACTCAAACCGTTGGCTGCC
Organism: Novipirellula herctigrandis; assembly: GCA_007859835.1. Lineage (GTDB taxonomy): Bacteria > Planctomycetota > Planctomycetia > Pirellulales > Pirellulaceae > Novipirellula_A > Novipirellula_A herctigrandis. The sequence continues at coordinate 4,785,722 of SJPJ01000001.1, forward strand.
GAAGCACCCTCGTCTTTTTCGGGCACGCGTTTAGTGGTGTTGGACATCGAACCGCTGGCTGCGTTGCCGCGATTGAACCAGTTCGGCGATGAAGCTTTCGAATCGCTGAACGACTGCGTTGCTCAAATTACCGGTGACCATGCCGAGTCGCTGTGGGTTTTGGTGACGCGTGGACCACTGCAAAACATTGGTTGGGACACGGCGGCGAAACTTCCGATCTCCACCGCGACACTCACCGATGCTCTGCTCGGTGCGGCTAACTTTAACGACGATTACGAACTCACGCTCGACGAGCTCTGCAACTACATGGCCTCGCGTTACCAGCGACTCGGCCAACGCAGTAAGACAGATCCGCCACAAATCATGGTGCTTCGTGGTGGCGTCGGTCGGATTACGAAATTGTCGGAGATCGATGACGTTTGGATCAAGAAATCAGAACCCGCTGTTGAACCAGAGATTGATGAAGACGAGACTGCCGCTCCAACACCCGAAGCGGACCAGGAGACTGAAAATTCGGCGTCAACGACTCGTTCCGCTGAGCTCAACATTCAAACGGTCCGCTATCAAGCGTTGGATACAGACCCATCATCAACTGACGAAGAGAAAACCGCAGTCAATCCGAAAACCGCAGTCAATCCATCGGAGCCACCGCCGGACGACCTTTCATCCCCCGACGCTGAGGGAACGCAACCACCAATCGACGCGGCTGCAACGCCGCCCGCGCCGCTTGGTTTTTGGGAACTTCGTGATTCGCTTGAATCCATATCGCTGGACGAGCAACCTCACCCGATCGCGATCGCCCCGCAAATTTGGGGAAAATTGATCCTCCAAGTCCTCCATGCAGATATCGAAACGCTCGATCCCAAAGCGGACCTGTCGCGAGCTGAAATTGTCCGTAGCACAGCCGATGACCTAAGAATCCTTCTCTCGACGCTCCAATCATCGCGGGACGAAACGTCGGCACGCCCAATCGATCTGCAAGCCTATTTGCCGGGATTGGTTCAAGAGCTGGCAACTCGATGGGACAGTGCGCGGCGCAATATTCAAAACCCTGATGATCAAGTGGTCATCGCCAATCAATTGCAGCACGCCATCGCCATTGCTCGAACACGATTGTCTAGCCGGTTACTTTACCGAGAACAGGCGATCCTTGGCGATAGTGCTCGACTGATGGATGACTCGGATTGGCCTGAAATTTTGAATTCATCTGAACGTTTATTGGCCGAGCAACAGGGTGACCAAGTTGATGCATCGAGAATGAAGGAACGAACCCGACAAATTCGTGACTTGGTTGCACAATCCGACAGATCGGTCGAAGCGATGGTTGAAAAATTGCTGGATCAGTTCCTTGTTGTCGACGAAGGGAAATCGTGGCCGGTGATCCGCCAAGCTCATGCGTGGTTGCGAAGCCCTTTGCCCAGCGGCAAGATGCGAGCTGCATTGACCACTGCGATTGCAAAGACTCGGATCGAAACGGTAAATACCGAGCAAGTCGCAATTGGAATCGCGTCGAGCGAATTAGCCTCCAGTCGTCCGGCAAACGCGATCGTCAGCCAACTGCTCTTACCACTCAAACGCGACTTTGCATCATTCACGGCATTAGAGCTGCCGTTAGAAACCGGAGAGCCAAAGGCGAACCAATACTCCCTGCTAGACACCAAGCTACGATCGGCGGACGCTGATTTTCTCGACCAGTTTGCGGCTGCACTGCGGATCGATCCCTCCGATACCGATGCGGAGGATCGCTTGTCACCGATCATGCACAACGTCGTCGCCGCAGTTCGTCCTCGTAATCTTAAATCGGTATTTCTCAATTCCTCTGACCAACTCATCGCGGGGGAAGTATTGAAATTAAAGTCAACGACCGATTCTATGTCAGTGAAGATCCAGCCTGAGAGTGATCGCACGACAACGTATCGGATAACCGCTCGGCAAAAGCAAACCGAGGTTTCCGGTTTCGCCGAGCCACCTTTGCAAATTTCTTGGCGAGCCGGCAGCGGTCTACAAAGCACCGCCGATGACGATACCGTCGTGTTGACGGTCCCGAGCGGCCAAGTGGGAGTCGCTCGTTTGGACATCCGCGCCATGCGAGAACGGGACGACTCCTCTCCCGCGGGCGAAATTGGAATCCGAATCGAAGCACTCAATGTGAACGCCGATCCACTGTTGAACCAATTGAACGTCACCAAACGGTTCCGCGTTCAAACGCCAAAGTCCGATCAAATCCGTGTGGTCGTGACAACCGAAGGGCTCAGTAGCGAAGTCGTTAGCGATGAAGAGAGTTTGGCCAATGGTGTATGGCTACGAGGTTTTGCGTCTAGAGAGACATCGTTCTCATTTGCACTCTTCAATGAATCGGGACGAGCGGCTCGGGCTCGCGTTTGGCTGCTACGGCTTAAGAATCCTTTTGTCGGCGAGAGAATTACCGCGTATTGGCCTGACCTCGTCGCGAATCGAATCGAGGCAATGGAATCGCTGTTGGTTGACGGCGATGGACGTGTCATGCCAAGGGTGCTCAGCGGAGACCAGGTGCTGAAAGGCCCCTCCGAATTAATCCTCGGTGCCGGTAAAGAACGAACTCCGCTGACGTGGAAGCCGATCGATACTGGGGAAACCGATACACCCGCAGCAGCAGATTTAGCACCGCCAAGTGCACCAACGGCGGGATCGGTCGACATTTCGCATGGCATGGCGTTGGTGATCCGCTTGCTGGACGAAACAGGCAACGCGACTCCCAGTAACGACGAAATTGTATGGTTAATCCCAAGGCCCTGGTCGCCGGAAAGCTACATCAATATCGAATCGTTGTTACACACTGGCAATGAAGTCAACGTTGTCGCAACATTAAAATCGCAGATCGATGGCGATGATCGACCAGACCAGATCCCTGACATTAATAATACAGCGGTAACAGTTCGCTGGACACAAGACGACCAATGGGACCGCCATCAGCGTGATTCGACCGACAGGCGGCGTGAACAATCGCTGTTGCTGCGTCCAGGTATGCTCGGCGAGCGAATGGAAGTATTGGTGCCGAATCGCAAAGAGACGATTGTGCGGTTGGATGTCGATGGATGGCCGCGAGCGATTCGTCGACTCGTGAGTCATCGTGAAGGGTTCCAAGGTCGTGCGCCAACACGCTGGGACACGATCGATTTTTCGTCCGTTTCGATCGACTATGGCGACAGCCCCCCAAGTCGAAGTGCGGATGATTTACCCATCAACGGTACGACGGTTAATTTCCCCAGCCGCGTCATCTTTCGCGGTGGCGGTCAGCAATTGACAACGCTTATCAATGCCGATCTTTCACCTGAGCTTTTCAATAATGTCGCTCCCCCTGAAATTCGATTGTTGATCGATGGGCAGGTTCGGCGCAGGTATTGGACGGATCGAATCGTTTCCAGCGTCGCCAACACAGTCGGCGACGATGGAACGATCGTGATGACGACGACCGTCAGCGATTTGCAGGAGGTTTGGACAACCGAAGCGTCGCGAATGGATGACCAACTTGACTTTCAAGCGGAATTGAGGGTGGGCGATCAACAAAAGACCGCCGCCTTCGAATTGACGCTCGATACCACCCCGCCAACCGTGGAACGACCACGTCGCACTAGTTTTGACACGGTCTATGTCGGCGGTTCGGTGACTTGGGATATCGATTGTGCTGATACAAGACGCAATGATGCATCGACAGGCATCAGCCAAGTCGTCATCGGAGTCGACAAGAATGGTGACGGCAAACCGGATTCCAAGGACCGATTGTTCCGCCCGCGTCAAGCGGAAGACTCACCCCGAATTCCAGCCGCATTACGCACGTTCAAGGCAGCGAAGGCAGAACCTCTAAAAATTGCTGTACAGGTTTGGGATGGCGTCGGATTGGCTAGCCAAGGGACAAGCGACTCGGTGATCGTGTTCGACCGGCCAAAACCAAAACCAAAACAAACATCGTCAACGAGCGAAATGAAACCGTCGAATACGTCTTCCAAACCGGTCGCAGCGGAACCTCCGAAACGTGGACGGATCAAGGGTCGTATCCAAAGCGGCAGTACCATGCGTGGCAAGCTCGTTCTTTCACCCGCTCCGGAAAAAATACGCCCCGGCGATACGATTGAAGTTGGCAGTGCGAATCCGCAGTTCGATTTCTCAAATGTCCCGCCTGGGGAATACACGTTGACTTTCCGAGGAACACAGAACAACGCCTCAAAGACTTTCGTTTGGTCTGGATTAAAGATTGATATCGCTGGCGGTAAACCATTCTTATCGCTTTCACCATCAGCGGCGAAATCCAAGTAAGTAAAGGTGAACACGTTTGTTGGAGAAGGGCGAAGTTTGAAACTCAGTATACGGTGTCGACGCTGCTAGGCTCGACTCTGCTCTGCTAGGTTCGACTCTGCCAGCCTCGTCCCGTTCGGAGCTGCGAACACTCGAAATGATTCCAGCCTCAAGGCTGGCCTACAATATTCTCGCGTTAGATTTTCCTATCGAACGCGGTTGTGGCTGTCTGTTTGCCAAGGATCGCATACGAACCTTTGTGCCGAGTATCTCCGATGTTTCAGAACGCAAAACGGTGCATCATTTGTGAGCAACCACTTTCGCCAACGAGAGCAAAACTTGGCAACCATTTGTGCGAATCACGAGCCTGTGAGTCGATGTTTCGCAGGCACTTGATGACTCACCAAGCCTTCTGCGGTGTGTGCGGGCGGCCAATGAAAGGCTATCGCCCGCGCGTGGAACCCTCTTTGGTATGCACACGAGTTCAGTGCCAAGCAAGGGCGGCCTCGATTCACGCTGCCAATGCTTCGTTTTGTTGTGTGTGCGGCATTTACTTGGGACCTCGCACGACCACGGCTACAAAGAATTTGTGCCCAAGTTCCATCTGTCACACCATCGATGCCGCTCGAACCAGAGCCGAGAATGCACGAATCCATGGAGCGCAAATAAGTGAGCAAAGGCGGCAACTGATCCAACGCGTGCGTGAACTCGTGATTAGTCTCAAGCCGGAATTGGTCGAGAAGCCAGTACTGAACATTGTTGTCCTGCCGTTCACTGCCCACAATCTGCAAATCGTGTCAAAGGAACGACGGCAACAAGTGGGAGCCGGGTTCCTTGAACTTGCGAACCAAGCCTATGCACTAAACGCCCAGTCCCAATCGCCGTACGATCCTGAGCCGGACGCCGCCACCAACGTCGAACATTCGAAAAATCCAACTAACAACGACTCTCATGAGCGGCGTCTTGCGAGACTTAATGGAATTGCGTGTGGAACATGTGGCGGACATTGCTGCCGAATCGGTGGTGATACAGCGTTTTTAAACGTCAGCAAATTCCAGGAAGTGCTGAGAAAACAACCTGAAGCTGGGCCTGCTGATGTGGTGGCTCAATACATGGCCAAAATTCCCCATGAGACCTTCACTGACTCATGTATTTTTCATGGTTTCCATGGATGTGGACTGAGTCGAGAACAGCGTGCCACGACCTGCAATGTCTTCCTTTGTACAGGTCTTCAGATTCTCAAGGATCTCGTCGACCGCGATGCCTCGGAAATGGTGCTAGCTGCGACGAACATTCGTTGCGGCGACGACTTACCACCGAAAGTATTTAGGATCAAAACCGCTGATAATGACGCAGTCATACCCTTGCTCTGGACAGCAACCGATCGTGATAAGCTCGAAGCCTAGCAGCTGCAGCGCAAAATGCGACTCAATGTTTTTCAGAATCTTTTCGAACAACACGCAACTCCTCAGGGAAACCAACGAAAACGGTATTGTCGCGGGGGGCAAACGCCTCTCAAAAAAATCTTCCAACACCATTTTCACAGAGGACAATTCAGATGGCTGCTTATCTCAAATTCGATGGCATCGACGGCGAATGTCTTGACAAAGACCACAAGAAATGGACTGACATTCTGTCATTCAGCCAAGCGGTTCACAAACCAGGTGGCAGTGCTACAGGTGCCACCCGTCGCCGTGGCGACACGATCATGGAAGACGTTCAGGTTGTCAAGGAATTGGACAAGTCAAGCCCCAAGATCGCCGAAGCGGTTTGCAACGGCAAGGTATTCCCGAAAGTCGAAATCGATCTGACGGCTTCCTATACCGACGCTGGACGAGTGACGTACTACAAGTACGAACTAAAGAATGTTTCGGTGACCAGCTACAGCATTGGCGGCAGCGGTCAATCCGATGATGTCCCAACCGAGAACTTCTCGCTAAACTTTGAAGAGATCAAAGTGACCTACACCGAAAACGACAGTGGCGGCAAGAAGAAGGGCAACGTCGAGTACAGCTGGAAGGTCGAAGAAGGCGAAAAGGGCTAGACCAATTCCGTCGATGCATATTGGCACGGTGGTCATCCGCCGAAATTCACAACGTAGCCCAGGCTACGTTGTGATGTCGATGAAACGGGTCACTTTCAAAATTGCTTTTTCATGTTGAAGTAAGAACGACGAACTATGGCATTCACACAACAAGATCGTTTTCTGCGGATCACGAAAGGGCCTCTCGACGAAAGTGAAGTCATTCTAACAGGGATCTCGGGGCACGAAGCGATGTCTCGATTGTATAATTTTCAGCTGGAATTTGTCTCCAGCAAGTTGGACTTGAAGCCGGTCGACTTAATTGGCCAGCCGATGACGATTGAATTGTCGCGTCATGACAAGGATGACAGCAAACTCGAGTCGCGTTTTATCAACGGTTACATCAGCCGTTTGAGCGCTGGCGTCGTCGAAACCGCTAAAAATGGAACTCGACATCGTGAATATCGGGCGGAACTGGTCCCTTGGTTGTGGTTCCTTACTCAGACCGCTCGCTCGTACATCTTCTTTCCCGAATCCGAAGACAAAACGATCTTCAAAGTAATCGAGGAAATCTTTGAGCGAGCAAAAGAAGAATATCACATCGAGCCGAAAGTGGATCTCCAAGGAATCAAGGAGCTAAATGATCGCGTCGTGAAGCATTGCGTCCAGTACCGTGAAACGGACTTCAACTTCATTTCGCGAATCATGGAACAATACGGCGTCTTTTATTACTTCACGCAAAAAGACGGCGAGCACAAACTGGTGCTCGATATGACCAAGAACTATCCCCAGGCGGTCGAAAGCAAAATCACGTACCCGGCTAATACTGGCGGTATGACACTCGTCGATCACATCACCAGCTGGGAACATTCCTACGAATTCGTCTCTGGCAAGTGGATGCATACAGACTACGATTTCGAAAATCCAACCACAAATTTGCGCAAAGATTCACCTGCGGTCTCATTAGAATTCCCCTCGGCTTCACAATATGAAGTTTACGACTATCCGGGCGAATACACGAAACCCGACGAAGGAAAGACCGATGCCCGCGTGCGTCAGGAAGAAGAGGAAGTGCCGCATGATTCCGTCTCTGTCACCAGTTTTTGTCGCACGCTCATGCCAGGGCATACGTTTGAACTTGACGGACATCCCGACGGCGACGTGGTTTCGGAGCACGAAACACCCTACCTAATCACATCCATCCAGCACCGCGCGACACAACCAGGGCCCGATGCTGGAACCGGCGAAGTGGCAAGCTATACCAATTCGTTCACCTGTATCCCTAGTAGTGTTCAATTTCGCCCGGCTCGGATCACTCCCAAACCGGTTGTCTCGGGAATCCAAACAGCGGTTGTGGTCGGCCCCAAGGGAGAAGAAATTCATACTGACGAATATGGGCGAATCAAGGTTGCGTTTCACTGGGACCGCGAAGATGACGACCGCAAGAAAAAGCCTCGCAAGAAAGTCGACAACGGCGAAATGTTCTTTTGCTGGGTTCGCGTCGCACAGAGTATCGCCGGGAACAAATGGGGCTTCATGGCGATCCCACGAATCGGTCAAGAAGTTGTCGTCGATTTTATCGAAGGCGATCCTGATCGACCGCTCGTGATCGGAAGCGCCTACAACCAGGGGCAAATGCCCTACTACGATCCCGAAGAACATAAAACAAAAACGTACATCAAAACCAATTCGTCGCCAGGCGGCGAGGGATTCAATGAACTGAGGTTCGAGGATAAAAAAGACAAGGAACAAATCTTCGTTCATGCCGAACGGAATATGGACGTGCGTGTTAAGAATGATTCCCTTGAACGAATTTATGGCAACCGCCATGAAATCGTCGGCTGGGAAAAAGACGGTGATAAAGGTGGCAGCCAAAAAGAAGAAATTAAAAAGGACAAGGACACCAAAGTCCACGCTAATCAAACCGAGCATATCGGTGGCGACATGAAATTGCTGGTCGGCGGAATCGACGGCGACGGCAATCAAGACATTGTGGTCAAGAAAGACAAGAAGGAATTGATCGAGGGGGATGCACACTTGCACGTTAAAGGCAAAAGCCTTGAAGCCATTGATGGAAATCGCAATACAGCCGTCGGTGGGGATCAAGTGTTGGAAGTCAGTGGCAGCAGTGCGCACATCGCCGGTGCGGATCACTTGCTAAAAGGAATGAACATCTCGGTCGAAGGCCAAGCAATCTGTATCAAGTCGGGCGGCAATTCCATCACCATTGACCCTTCGGGAGTGACGATTGTTGGTACTTTAGTACGGATCAATAGCGGCCCGGCACCGCCGGTAATCTCTCAGGCCAGCATGCTACAAAGCATGGCACCCGAGGACGCCGAAGAAGCCGAACCGGCCGAACCAAGCCAAGCCGACGATTCAAACACCGGAGCTAAGTCCGCACCCGATTAGTCAAACCTCATTCATTGGCTACCGTATGAGAAAAGACTAGCAAGCTCGATTCAAAGAAATTCCCGTCATGAAACCCGCAGCCCGTATAGGCGATATGCACGTCTGCCCGATGGTCACGCCGGGGACACCACCGGTCCCACACGTTGGCGGACCTGTCAGTATCGGCGAGCCGACGGTGTTGATTGGTATGATGCCAGCCGCGCGGATGGGCGACATGTGCGTCTGTGTTGGCCCTCCCGACTCAATCGCGATGGGGTCTCCGTCGGTATTGATTGGCATGAAGCCTGCCGCACGCTTGGGAGACCCGACGATTCACGGCGGCGTAATCACGGTTGGTTGCCCAACCGTATTGATCGGAGAGTCTGGCGGCGGAGGTGGTGCTGGGGGCGGCGGGGGTGCCGCAGGCGGAGGCGGTGCAGCAGGAATGGCCACCGGGACGGCAGCAGCACCGGCAACACCGAGTAATGGTCCCTTTGATTCAGCAGACGAGGCAGCCCGAGCAGCGTTGAACGCTGCCAATCCGCCATCTATCCGCGACAACCTTGAATATTCAGGGATGATTTACCAAGGTAGTGACGGCAAATTCTACTACACCGGACCGGTTCAAGGGTCAGATCAAGGAGCCAATCCGTTCACCGATGCGCCGGCTCCCGCTGGAACAACATCGGTGGCCAGCTATCACACCCATGCTGACTATTCCACCGTGGATCCATCAACGGGTGCTGCGATCCGAACAAGCGATCCAGCGAACGATGGATTCAACAGTGACAATTTTTCAACTCAAGATAAGACTGTCTTTACCAACCGTGGTGAAGTTGGCTATCTGGGGACGCCAAGTGGTACGTTCCGTAAATATGATCCTGCAACGGGTACCGACAGCGTACTCTAAAGCTGAAACATCGATGATGATGATCACCAATACAATGACGATCGAGCGATAAATCATGGGAAAAATCGAAGTCTTACAAAACTGCCTCGGTCGCCACTATTTAACCATCCACACGGCGTTGGAAGTTCTCGCACGTCGCACACTCAAGCTGGTCGATTACGAAATTTTGATTGTGGTCGACAACGGTGTCGAGACGGTGATTTTCAAGGACACGCGTGATCAGTCTGACGCTCTAGTGAACTTTGGTGTTCAGCCCGAGCTCAAATTCGTACTTGCGGCGGAGCATCTACTGGAAACTCTCAAGGAACTGAAGCAACTTGAAATCGCAGTTTCCATCAAGGGAAAACACTACCAAATCATCGATGTTTCTGTGAAAGCTTTCCGAGAAAAATTAGAGGTGGACTTAGTAAACTACAAAATTCAATTGGTACGTGACGGAGAATCTGTTGTTGCCATCTTCACAGACAAAGACCGCGACCCCATGACTCGCGGCCACAATCCGAAATGCCCTAGTTTTGAAGTGGAACTCAACCCAGACGATCTCAGAGTTCGCCGTGCCAATTTTATTCGTTGAAAACCAATTTCAGAGAGCACGGATGGCGGCAAATAGCCAAGGCCTTTCCTTCCCCGAAAAGCTTTGCTTCAACCGTGAGCAATAAAGTGGGATCCACACGCAATCAATTTCCGCTTGTGAATGGATTGAACGGATCGCCGACATTTCTGCCAATAGTGCTTCACGTCTCAAGGATGCAATCAAAGATCTTTATCCGGTCTTTGCAGAAGCACGGAAGATCTAATGGAAGGTTTGACCGCACCAAACCCATCCTTCTCCATCTTAAACAGGTGTTATCACTAACAAAAGAGAACGCAATATGGGCTTCACACCAGACGACAAAATCGATCGTTGGATGAAGGCGGCGGGTCAAGTTGGCAAAAGTCAATCGGTTCGCCAGCGCGTCGTGATTGCTGGCGAGTTCCTCGAAAAGACGGCCCGAATGTCCGAGGCCCAAGCGTGCGGATGCCTCACAGGAATTGACTTTTCCAAACCTGTGAAAATGATACGTTTACCCGACTCAATCTACGTGCAGTACGTTCAGAAGCACAATGGGATTTGGTTTACAGACACTGGTTTGACACCTGACTTGGTTGGCTTGGCCGGTGGAAAACGAACACGCAAACTATTCAAGCCCGTTGGCGTCGTCCATGCCCTGCAGTCCACCGCTCGAGCGATCAAAGACACTTGGACTACCGACCGCCTATTTCAGTCCATCTCGCCTGCTGCGAGAGGAAAATTGGGCCAGATGACGCGTGGTGGTGGAACGCAGTACATCGTCTTTGATAAATTTCGCATGCAACAAATCTAAACCGTCAATCAACTCGGAGCACCACCTTCGAGTCATGCTGCGCACCCACTCGATTGCGATTCTGCTAACCGCCTTTTTTGGGTCGGTCACCCCAGCTTGGACGTCCTTGAAATCATAGCGATTTCGAGCGGCTTTTGGTGCATTTTCGACAACATACGCTCCTTTCTAACGACAACAGATATGTCAACCAGAACGTTACGGCTTACTCACAATCGTTAACGCAAAGGAGATATATCATGATCACGAATCTTAGAATTGGCTCACGTGGTTCGCTGGTTAAAAAATTGCAGCTTGCTCTAAACGCGAAATTGCGACCAAGTCGAAATTTGGCTCCCGATGGAATTTTTGGCGGAAAGACCTACCAAGCAGTAAAAGCCTTCCAAGTCGATAGGTGGCTCGTAGAAGACGGTGTTGCTGGGGTGTGTACCCAAAACGCCCTTTATGACAAAGAGACTTACCTTTCCGTTTTGCATCTCATTCCGTTTATACCGCAACCCACTCTAACCACTTGTTGGGCAGCGAGTACGGCAATGATGACGAATTCAACGGTCGCCAAGGTAAAGGCAAAGACACCACAAGATATGTGGAGTGACCAAGCGGGGCTATTCAACAAGTCGAACACAAATGACGCAATGACTTCGGGAAATCGGTATGCCCGCATTCACAATCTACGATGCAATCCGCCAATGTCTTGGGCGCTTTCAAGACTTCGAAGTGCGTTGCAGCGTAGTCCGTTAATGTTTGACATGCTGTGGAACGCTGACGACTATGTGAAGGGCGTTGGATCCCCCGGTCACATGATCTGCGTCATTGGCATTCGAGGCGATGACGACCCTTCGGGCATAGGGACGACGCTACGCTTACACGACCCGTGGAAACCAAATATTGGTAAGAAAAAATCGGTCAATGCAATGAAATGGCTCAACGAAGTTCCCACCCGAACCTACCGAGTTTTCGCAAAATAGTCTGCTAGCGTTTTTAACCAATTAGCATCTCAGTGCACGTGTGAATATGGGATTTACTGAATCACCTACGAGGAAGTCGGCCAAGGTTCTTGTTATAGGGGCTTAATGATTGCGTTCGACTGCGATTTGAGCTTCAAGACGTTCTTGGAATCTGGGACGAGTGTTCACACGTGCAAAAAGATGGGTGTTCACACGTGCAAAAAATCGGGTGTTCGGATGAATCACCTCGAATTGGATCGAAGTGTCAAGATTGTTCCGCAGTCGAACATCTCGGGTGAAAGCTTCTAAACCAGCAATCGCCAGTAAGAAATCATCAAAAAACGACGCCAACCGAATTGAATTCGATAAGCGACTCGCATTTCTTTGCACATGAATCGTTGGTGACGATTGGCATCGTATTCCCGAGGAAGAACACTTCCCCACGCCCGAGTTTTGCTACTCGTCTTTGAATTGGTGTTGGGATTCGTCTTTGGATTCATGGCATCTTTCCGAAAAACTTAATCGAGGTTGATGACAATAACTGTTCTCGTAACCTTGCATGGGTAGTTGCTTGGTTTTCCGCAATTCATCGTTACTTTTCTCTCTAGTTTGTTAGCCGTTTCTTACGCAACTATTTGAGTCATTCAACGAGAACGGTTTCACGCCCTTCAGGCCGCGTCTTGCGGCCAATAAGCCTCGGTAGGTTTCGAAATTTCTTTTCTAAGGAACGATAAAATGGCAGCAAGAATCAGTGGTTCGGTCGGAAGTTACGAGAGCGGTGCTAAAAACGTGAAAGCAGACATAACGACGGTCCAGCAGTTACTGACTGCGGCGGCGAAGAAACTTAGTCGTCCCCAGTTTGATCCTGGTGGGATTGATGGGTTAATCAGCCGCGTGGCCTCTCGCTCAGGAACGGTCAAGGCTATTACCGCATTCCAAAAGGAACAAGTTCGTATGATTCGCCCGGACAGTCGAATCGATGTCGGCGGGAACACCTGGGGAAAATTAACCAGTGCTGCAGGGACGGTTCCGGTTAAGACACCTACGCCTGCCAAGGGGCTGATCACCTTGACCGTTTCACACGGTGGACTGGTGCCAACGGGAACAAAACGAAAATCGGGCGAACCCGTCGGTACCTACAATGGTGCTTATGAGTCGTCGTTTAAATTGTCGGGCGGATTGACCGGAACATTCCGTGGATCGATTTGGCCCAATGATATGACAGTGAAAGGGCACTTGCTCGACGGCACATACAATTTGCACATTGGGTTCCACAAGGGCGGCAGTGCTACGAAACAGACTGCGGCGAACCTAGTGGTAAAAACCAGTGGCATTCGAGCGGGATTGTTGGTTGAAATGCGCAAGTCGGTTTCGGTTAACAGCGACAGCTCATCCAAAAAAACTTCCTCCGGCATCAACATCCACAACGGAATCAGTTCCACCAAGCGATCCTCGGACGGATGTTTGAATTTGCCGCCGAACGATTGGAGCCGCTTCATGCAATTATTCATCGACGGTTTTCCAAATATCAACGATTGGCACGCTGAATACAAAAACACCGGAAAGAAGATCGGCACCCTGGTCATCCAACCGTGATTCCACGCCCCATGGGAGCCGAGAACTAGCGATGATGGTTCGCTAGTTCAGCGGTATCGATTCCAAAAAACTTGCCAAAAAACGCTCACAAACAGCAGAAGAATGGCGAAATCGACGAAGGGCGACGATTTTGTGATGACAAGCTCGAAGCCGCCCGCGCGTCGAGGCGTCGCACAATCGCCCCGAGGATTGACCGGGGCGTCCTCAGGCTGCAACTTTCTGTTTAGCTTTTCAATTGAGGCACAACTGGCGGATTTCACGAGTCGGCGTGCGCAAACAACGGCACTAAAATTGATGAACGCGGTCGCTGTCGCCTATACACTTCAAATGCTGACACCACGAATGGTTGTCGGCGGAGCCCATCTAAAGGGTGTCACCGGAAAGAGCACGCGTGTGACGATTAATGGCAAAGCTATTTGTCTGTAACGAGACGGCTCATTTCGGGATCGGAACGTTTGTCCGCATTGGCTAGCGGTAGTGCAAAACCCTTTGCCCAAAGCCCGAGGGATCCGGATTGGCTGCGTTTGTTTGACGGCACCGAGCAATCGTTATTGGAAGTCCATCGCAGCGAATTGTCCGATCACAACCGCGAATCGGCGACGATGATCCAGCGGACGCGGGTACTCTGCGACAGCGTGCCGCAGACATCACAGAGGTCGCCGAAGCCGCTCGCGAGGAAGTTTCGGACGGCTGAAAGTGACTGCAGTTTTGTTTGCGAAGTTGGCCACCTTTTTTTCCATTTTTCCGCAACTCCTTGTGCGATGAAACGAAAATAGTTGTATGAGAGATGCGGTAATCAGGCCGCCAAAAAATCGACGTTTGCGCTTCCGTTTCCCGTTTTTCCAAAAGGAGAACACAAATGGCTGCTTACATTAAATTTGATGGCGTTAACGGAGAAAGTCGAGACAAAGACCACAAGGATTGGAGTGATTTGCTGACATTTTCGCAAACCATTCACAAGCCGGGTGGAAGTGCTACCGGCGCAACTCGACGCCGTGGCGACACCATCATGGATGACATTCAGTGCACCAAGGAATTGGACAAGGCGAGCCCAAAGACTGCGGAAGCCGTTTGCAACGGCAAGGTGTTCCCCAAAGTGGAAATTGATCTCACCGCATCTTACACCGACGGTGGACGCGTGACTTATTTTCGGTATGAACTGATGAATGTATCGGTGACGGGTTACGATGTCGGTGGTTCCGGGCAGGCTGAAGACGTTCCGACCGAGACTTTCTCGTTGAACTTTGAGGAAATCAAAGTTACTTACGCCGAAGCCGACACGGCTGGCAAAGTCAAGGGCAACGTCGAGTACGGATGGAAGGTCGAAGAAGGCGAAACTTTCTAAGCCTATTCACACAAGTCGTCCGCTGGCAATGTCGGCGGACTTTTTATCTTTCGAAACTGGGTGCGCGACTTGATTCGTATGTCGTTGGTTGATCTTCTGCAATGAGGTGCAACCACAGAGTTGGTTCATTTTGATGTAACATTTGGAACGACAATCGCTTGGCAAGGATTGCTGTTACCAATGAGGTGGTTTCGGCGTGCCGGATCACCCAGCGGGTTGCCTATCTCGCGCAGGATTCGGAGTAGTCGCGTCGACGAAGGTTAGCAGGAATTGGTTTTCGTTCCGCTGTAAAAATGTTCCTTCGAATGATCGACAGCGGTAGGGGCAGCGTTTAGACTTAGTTCACAGCTTGTGTGGGGGGAGTCATTCCACTCACCTTCGATTGACTTCAAAACCTGCTGAGAACCAAGATGCAAAAACGAAGATTGGCCCGATTGGTGATACCGCTGCTACTGTGTTCAATGTTCCTACCAGCAGCGAGGGCTCAAGAAACGAAAACCAAACCTGTGTCCGGTGCGGTGAAGGCTCTCGTTGGTACATGGGAACGATCGGGCGGACCGGAGAACTGGGTCCCGAAGTTGAAAGTGACTCAGGTAGAAGATGAGCTCCAATTTCAGTTTTGGGGAAAAGCTTCCAAGGCAGACAAATCGTTTGGTCCCGCACAAACTCTGCACATCGTATCGCGTTACGGTGAAGGTCAGGCGGAGGACGCCATTGCGTTTACAACCTATGAAGGCAGTAATGGCGAGATTCACTTTTTCCTGATACTTCAAGAGGGTGTATTGGGGCTGGAAAGTGTGAAGATCGTAGACAATGCTCCTTCGAACAATCGGCTTGTCAGCTGCACCTACACCAAACAAGGTGCTGAAAAGGCACTAACGAATGACTCGGAGGAAGACGAGCAAATGGCTGACGCGACAGACGCCGAATCAAAGACACTCGACGCAAAAGAGAAAGTGGAACCTAAGAAAGGCAAAATCGCCGGACGCATTGAGACCGCCAGCACGATGCGAGGAACACTCGTGCTTTCTCCATCGCCAGAGTCTGTCCAACCGCAAAGCGGAATTGCAGTGGGATCGACCAACCCGCAATTCAGTTTTTCCGATGTTCCCGAAGGGGAATACGGTCTTGAATTTCGAGGAACCATTAATGGGGTCACAAAAAATATTGTCTGGACAGGACTCGAAGTGGATTTAGAGGCCGCAGAACCAACGACGTTGTCGCTCCGCAACGCCGCAGCAAATTAGAGGTGCTCGAAGTCGCTCTGCTACAGCCGCGCTAAGCGTTAGGCCGTAGCATTTTACATCGCATGTCGTCTTGACCGTAGCAGATCAATAGTCTCGTTTGGGGCGAAGCAATGGCGGCAAACATTCGTTCGATGTCTGCGACTTGGCCTGGCCAGCTATAGACGAAGAACACATCGGCTTGTTCCCTCCACTGCAGCAAGTCGCCACATTTGATTCGAGCCAATAGGCCAAATTTGGCAAGCAGCGTTTGGGACGCTTGAACCAACTCAGGCGAGATTTCAACGCCCTGCGCTTCGAAACCGAGTATCTCCGCCAATCCGGTGGCAATTCCGAAACCACTGCCCAGTTCACAAAACTTGCCGCGGGGCAATGCATCCAATTTGCTCCAGAGCATTTCGTAGTTACTCGGTACGAACCCAAACTCATCAACGGTTTTGAAACTCGCTCGACCTGCCTCGATGAACTGCTGTGCAAGCGGCGTGAGTTCTCGCCCGGTACCTTCTAGGTCCACTTCGCAAAGTGCATCTTCATCGTCAATTGGTCGATTCGATTCTCGAGTCATCTGGGGCACCCGAAACAAAAAGGAGGATAAAAGGAAATAGCTTACCAGTTCTGATTTGACGTGCACTATTCGCGACCTACGTTTCAGGGGTCATCTCCAAGTTGGGGGTGGCGTATATAGATCAAACAATGTTGGAGTTTGCGTGGTGATGTCGAGTTTTCGAATGCAAATCGGTGGTGTTTTCCTTTCAATCCTGCTAACTGGACCTGCTGCATGGGCCGGTGGACTCTGCTCGCATTGCGGCGGCACGGGACACTGCGAAAAAATGGTCCCTGTTACCGTGACAAAAATGAAAATGGTGGAAGAGACCTGCTATCGAGAAGAACAGCAAGTCAAGACGGTTCTGGTGCCCAAGGTAATTCAAGTAGAACAGCTCGTTCCTTATGAGTACACAGCTTGGGTTCGCGTGAAGAAAGAGGATCCACAGGAACTTGAAATCAAAACGCCAAAATTTCGCTGGGTTGACCAGAAATACACCATCACCGTTCCTGGTAAAGACACGGTCACCAAGACTCGCAAACGCACCGAAATGGTTCCGACGACGGAAATATGCACGGTGACCGAGGACCATGGATACTATGAAACCAAAATGGTCGCTACCAAAACCTGTGGCGGTTGTCTCTGCACGGAAAAGAAAGTTTGGTGCCCTTGTCCGGTCGAAGTTCTGAAAGAGAAGACCGTCATGAAGCCGGTTACGATTGAGGAACCTTACACTTGCGAAGTCGACATTTGCGTGCCGATTGAAAAAACACGCCGAGTAAAAGAGTATTTTACAAAGGTCGAAAAGAAGACCGTCAAGAATCCTTACACAACGCTCGAACCTCGCAAGCGAACCAAGATGGTTACCGCGTTTGTGCCGGAAACCGTCCACGAAGAGAAGACCGAAATTTGCACGGTCAAGGTACCTTACACGGTCGTTCGGGAGGTTCCCGTTCAAGTGACATGCATGGTACCTGAGCAGCAAGCATGCTCGTGCCAATCCAACTGAACTGAATCGCACTGAGTGATTCAAATCGGGCTGAATCTCGCTAAGATTCGCTTACGGGAATTTCGCAGGCGGCGAGGAGTTGTGGCAGTCGTTCATCACCAAACAACGCCCATCCTCCCGCCGCATCCGCCGATTCGACTAAGATCGATTCGCATGGTTCGACGACCATGCTCGCTAATCCCTTCTTGCCATCGCTGAGCACCGCTTCGAGAATACTCGGCCAACAAAGTCCCAACATGCCGCGAGAGTTGTCGTGATCACTGTCACTCGCACGCATTAACCCCTGCATATACTCAAGCAAGGGTGGCACGTCGACATAGGAGCACAGCACAATGATCCCGTCCTGGTTCCAACCTTGCTTGAGCCATTGATCCTGCTGATCGACATCAGTCGATCGAATCATTCTTGGCGACACCGACGCAGCAACCTGGCGCGGTAAATTCCCCATCAAGTAGTCGGAGGGACGATCATCCGCAAGCTCTGGCGGATAAAGACCCGTCCTGGCAAAGTCAATGATCAACGTCAGTGGACAATGACTCGATAAACGACGCGCCATTTGCGACACATCCGCGATCTCATCTGATTGAGTCGCACGAAATAGCCCCGAATTGCACTGCTGAATCGTTAAGCTCAGATCCGCTGGCAATCGCAGCGGTTCCACTTCTCGCTGAGGGACATCCTTTTGCGGGACGGGTCGCTTCGGCACGGCTTTTTGCGGAACCGCTTTCGGTGGCGAATCCACCGGAGTCAATGGTTTGGGTTCTACGACTGCCGAGCGTGGCCTCGGACTAGGCACTGACGTCGGCACCGGACTGGGCACCGGACTGGGCACCGGACTGGGCACCGGACTGGGCACCGGAGTCGAAGTCGGCATCGAATCAAAAAACGACTCCTGTTCCGTAGCCACTTCTGCCGAGCGGATGTCATCGGGGGCCTGCGGACCGAACACCGGAGAATCCGCCACGTGATCCTGTCGTGCGGGCGAGGGTTCAACGTCCGTTGGCTCGTCATGTTCGGCTGTATCTTCCTTATCCTCCTTGGTCTTTGCATCGGTGGAAAAAGAAGACTCCAGATGGAACACAAAGGTCGTTTTTCCTGCCCGAATGTGATCGCCATCGGTCAAGCTCCGCTGCACGACCTGAACATCGTTCACTCGCGTGCCATTGGTACTTTGCAGATCTTCAATGGTGCAGCTATCGTTTTCGACAGAGACTCGAAAGTGCAATGACGACAACATTGGATCATCGGCAAGAATAATGTCCGCCCGTTCGCTCCGTCCAAAAGACAGCTTTTCACCGCTGCGCAGCAGCCACCTGGCACCGGTTCGCGGGCCCGATTCTATCGCGATCACAACTCGCAAACTGATTCTCCGTTAGTTTGATGGTGAATGACGTGACGACGTCAATCATAACCGAATTCATCGAAAACCCAGCGTAGCAAAAAACCGAAGTGATTTTCTGGGGGGATTGAAAACAGTATACTGGAGATGGGATCGCAGCAACGGTGCTCTGACGACCCAAAGGTCAATCGTCACGAGAAGGGCAGGATTCGATGCGGGATAGCCATTCACCGACACCACGTGCCAGTTGGAGAAAATCAGCACGTTCGGTAACACCAGCAGCCGAGGCGGGTGAATTCGGTAGCCGAGGCCGCCAACGTAGACACTTGCTGTTTCGCGTCAGCGCGCTGGTGACGCTTGCGATCGGCATGACCATCATCTTAGCCTGGGTGCTACGGCTACGGCCTGACCGTGATGTGCCGTTAATCGTCGCGGCCGTCTCTCAATCGGCACCTCGTTTGGGATCCGACCCGCTTTCGATTCCGCCAAATCCGTTTGGAAAAGAAGACGCTCGGTGGTTTAGAGCGTGGTTCAACCGCGAGGCAAACCAGCATGTAGAGTTTCTTAGTACCGTCGACGAACAGACCGGCCCGATGGAGAAAGCGGGTGATCAGTTGATTAAATCGATCACCACACATTTGGCATCCGCGGTCGCCGGAGGCCCCCGAGGCGATATGATCACCGTGTTTGTCACCGCTCAAGGCTTGGTTCATGAAGGCGAACCCTACTTGATCGTCGGCGACAGCCAACCGGGAGATGCCAGCACATGGGTTTCGGTTGAATCGTTGTTGAAAAGCATCATTGGCAAACTGAAGAAGGACAATCGAGTTGTCTTGTTTCTCGATGCCACGCGCGGCGGAACGATTTGGGATTGGGGAAAACTTGATGATTCGTTTACCGACCGAGTCGACAAAGTTGTCACGCGAGAGAGCGAAGGCCGAATTGCGGTGATCGTTTCTAGCAGCGAAGGGCAACGGAGTTGGTGGGACCCGCGACGTGGACGCAGCTTGTTTGCCAAAGCAATTATTCAATCTTTAACGGGCAGCGGTGATACAAACGAAGACGGCTATATCACCGTGGGTGAGGTTGCCGCAGATATTCGTCGCCAAGTTTCAACCGACGCTCAAGCAATATGGGATGCTCGCCAACATCCTGTCCTATTGAGTAAGCAGGCTGCCGATTGGCGTTTGATCCAGAAGCCAGACAAGATGCCGAGCCCCAACTTTGCGGTCGTGGACGCGGATCGGTTGAGTGGTGTGTTTGACGAGATCGATGAACTTTGGGACCAACATAATGCAATTGCCAAAACTCCACATCCGCCGTTGGCCACCAATCCGTTAGCATGGTCTGTGTTGGAAAAACAGCTCACACGACTCGATCAATTGGCTTTGGCCGGTCAAGCTTACGAGGAAGAGCGCAAGACGTTGCAAGCGAATTGCAATAAATTGCTTGGCGAGTTCAAGAGTGGATCGCCACGAATACCGAACAAATCGGCTTTGCCTGAGTTGCGATTGGTCGACTACTTTTACAGCGAGCCAGAACCCGATTCGTTTGAACAGCCGACAAACCAAGCTTTGACGGAGTTGGCAGCCGCGTGGGCGAAAGATCCCACTCCAGAAACCAACGAACTTGGGCCGGAACTTGGTGAAGAGCAAGTCACTCGCATGCTTTGGACGTGGTTAATCGACAAACAATTCGAACCGGGATCGCTTGCCGCCGCCGCCTCGTTGCTTGATCGTGTCATGGTGAACCCAAACCAACCGGCGCGGTTTGTCGAAACACACTTGATTCGCTTATTGACTGCGCCCGACATTTCGAACATTCGCGGCGACCGAGCCGTCGCAATTCTTCAATCGCATCGTGCCAGTCGTGAAGCAGCATTCACCAAGGATCTTCGAGCGTCGTTCTGGACTCGCAATGCGATGTCCAATTTAGATCGTCAGCGAATGATGTTTTGTGACGCTGCATTGGCCCACGCGGAATCAGGTGGTGCCGAAACAAAACTTTCCGTTCTCAGCATGGATGACTACCCAGAGCTTCGCGACCGAGGACAGAAAATCTCGGATGCGTATCGATTGCGAGACCAAATGTTTCACGATATCCCGAGAATGGCGGAAACATTGCTTGCCGATGTCGGTGCATTTGAAGACAAAGAAAAAGGCGGGAACTCGGCCGCGCTGATCCTCGCCGCCACCGATGCCGTCCGATGTTTGGCAGCTCGTTTGCGACTCGTTGATGCGGAGGACAATGTGGGTTTCATTAGCAATAGTCCAATCAACGAAATCTCTCGTGCAAAAGCCGACGCGGAAGCCGCAATGCAGCGACTGAATTTACGATTGAGCGAACGGGTGGATGTTGTAAGCGGAACGAAAGCAAGTGACGAGAGCGGTTTGCGTCAAGCAGTATCACTCTTGCAAGGTTCAGGGGTCTCGATCGCGGCACAACGAAGACGCATCCATCAACGTTTGGTTGAATTGATTGGCCAAGATCAAGCCGACTTGACGATTTCTCAAAACGCGACTGGCGGATCTGTTCCATCCGAACCGGACGACCAATGGATCGAGAATCTGAATCGATCGATACGGATTCAAGACCAGCATCCTTGGGTCTACTGGCTTACACAAACCAAAGAACTGACCTGTGCTCCCTCTGGCACTGTGGCTTTAGCCGATGGCGAACAACCACCGCTCTCGGAGTCGTTCGACTCGCAAGGAACCACGCTTCGCAAATCGATTGTCGATCTTGTTGCCCGCGACTTTGGCGACGTCACTCTCCAGCCTGATAAACTCAGCAAACAAGGCGTTCGGCTGTCATTAGTCCGCAACGACGTTGAGGAATTGGAAACAAATCTACGATGCCAGACGGTGATGCTAAGTCATCGTCCCAAAGCGATGGAAGATGCGGTTGAGCAGCGGTTCTCGCTAGACATGCAGTTGTTCGTCATGGAGCAAGCGGCCCGCACGCTTCGCGAGTTTTGGTGTGAAGCAAGAGCCAACGAACAGCCGTTTTTTGCACAGGCTAGCGAACGGTTGCTTCGGGTACAGTCGTTCAAACCATTCTCTACCAAACTCGAAAAAGTGGATTTATTGGCACAGTTAACGGAGTCGAAATCGGCCGTCAAGGATCTCTCCACCCTAACGGCGCGACCAGCCCAGCAAACCGAGCAACGCCCCCTGCTGCAGCAAGTCGCCGGTCGCTCGGTTGCATTCCAACTTGCCCGTCCCCAAGTCCTGCCATCGGGCCAGGTTTCTGTGTGGACTGATCAGGATTCAAAGTTGTTGTCGTTGAACGATTCGATAGACAAACCTTTGAATACTCCGTTCATGATCGCGAAAGAGCTGTCCACGCTTGACAATACATTTCCCGTGCAATCGTTCTTTCGCGGCCTGCGACGACGTGGTGGACTGACCGTTCGCATTCCAAGGAATCCTCGAACCGTGCTGTTCCAATTGCCCAACTACGGCCCTCCGTTGGCGATCGTCCAAGCAGATGAAAAGCATGCGGAAAAGATCGTCTTAGTTTTTGATTGCTCCGGTTCAATGAAGGGAAGCCGACTCAACGAGGCACTTGCCGCAGTTAAGAAATTTTTGCTGAGTTTACCGAATGACTACAGCATTGGATTGGTGCTCTTTGGTCATCGGTACGGGTGGGTCCAGAACGGCGAGTATATGGTGAAAGATAGCCGGGACAGCAACAAATGGAAAGTCTTTACGGTTCGCGGTGGACAGAAGGTGGGGTTAGCCTCGCTAAGAGTCGATGATCGTGTTGCCAATCATAATCCCAACTTTGATGTCGAAGCAAAAGTCGACCTCGGCCCGCTGAATCAAGGGCACCTACAACGACTGATCGCCGAATTGGACGATCTGTCCGCTGTCGGGGTTACCCCGACTTATCAAGGGATCAATAAAGCCTATGAAATGTTCGGCGGTTTAGAAGGTCGAATCATCGTCTTAACGGATGGGAAACCACAACTGTCCGGAGGTTTTGATACAACTCCTTTTCGGCAACAAGCAATGGCAAACTTCGCAAGATCAAAAGACATTTCGTTGAGCATTGTGAACTTTGCCAATCAGGATCCGCAGGCCGATTTGAAGCTTGCCTTCCCAGGTTGTGTCAGCAACGCAAAAGACGCAGCCGAATTGACCAACCTGCTTCAAGATACCAGTTATCGGCCACGCGTCGCGTGGAAGCGTGATGGGAAAATTCAAAGTGACGAAGTTGAATTCGGCTCGACCGTAGTCCTCGATCGTTGGCCTCCAACCGGTCAGGGGCACATTGCCGGACAACCGGTGCGTCCGGCGGAACGATACGAAATCGAAGCGCGGGGACGCAGCGAAGATGAAACCGCCTCTACCGTGGTCCATGTCGAAGGCGGAGAAGCGTTCGAGTTGCAACTTCGTGATGGAAAATTACTACACGCCCCGTTCCCTCGCCGGCTGCATGTGTTTAGTGAGTTGGACCTCGACGGTGCCGACCAAAATCGCTACTCCGTGATCGCATTACCACCCAATGTAAACAACAATCGAGAACTGACATTAAAATTGGTCGTCGAAAACCAATCGCCACAAATGTTTACACCGCGACCAAGTGACGCGTGGATTGACTTGGTAGGTTTTGATGCTCAGCGGAGACGAAAGATCCACTACTCGATCAGCCAACCACAGTATGAATCGTCTCGCGGTGTCCCGATGTTGATTTGTAACGTCGATGATTGGCCGGACTGGGCGAGCAATGTCCAGATCGAGGCATGGTTTCGGTTCGGTGACCCCGAGGCGGTTCGCAAATCACTTCCGTTACAAAGTCAAGACAGTGTCAAATTAGAGTCGATTCCCGGAGTGAGTTTTCGTATCGAACGAACGCGTGACCCAAAGTTCGAATTGACTGTAACGGAAACCTACACAGACAGCGCACCCGAAGGCGGACTGCGGTTATTGGCGGACCCACTTCCCGACCAACAAGTCACGAGGTCCTATCAAAAAGAAGGAGTCGTACAACGCGTTTTCCAATACGAACAACCACCCGAGAATTTACGTGTGTTTGTTACGAAACGCAGTGAGATCACCGATTTAGCACCACTCCATGGCCGCGGCAGTATTGCAATTAGCGGTCGTTGAACCCGTGGCCCAACACCCCATTGGCGACAAACTCAGCTCAGGCAAAAGTCACTCACTGGCTTGGTGATTGCGCTCGCGACATATAAGGAAGACAGGAAAACCGTCTCTGTAATATCCGTGCTGTTTTCCCCTGATTGGTATTGGGATCGCACGCCACAACGTGACTCAAGATGCCTGTACAATGCTAAAACGCACGGGCTGACGCAATTGCAGCCGAAGCCCATTGTGGCACTATTGTGCTATTCGCAAATACGATCGTCAAGGTATTGCATTTTCGCCTCACCTATTATTGGCGTTGATAGTGAACGCAGCGATTGCAGTGAACCGTACTAAAATCCTTTGGCAATAGACAAGCAAGATGACGAACTCAACAAACACCGAAAAAGCCTTTGAGCTAGCGACCGAGCAGTATGAATCGCTCGGAGTGAACGTAACTCGCGCGTTGGAGCGGCTACGGGAGGTCGCGATTTCGGTACAGTGCTGGCAGGGTGACGATGTTGTTGGCTTTGAAGGCAACGACGGCGCACTGGGCAATGGGTTAGCTGTTACAGGAAACTACCTTGGACGGGCACGCACACCCGATGAACTACGCAGCGATTTGGAGCTGGCGTATTCGTTGATCCCTGGAAATCACCGATTGAATCTGCATGCTTTGTACGGTGAATTCAACGGTCCCGTGGATCGAAACGAAATTGGCGTCGAACACTTTGCCGGTTGGATGGATTGGGCAGCAAGCCAAGGCGTTAAATTGGATTTCAACCCTAGTTACTTCTCGCATGAAAAAGCAAGCGATGGTTTCACATTGTCGAATGCCGATAGTGGCATCCGCCAATTTTGGATTGATCATGGAATCGCAACTCGCAAAATCGCGGCAGCCATGGGCGCCGCTCAGGGCAACCCGTGCATCAACAATTTCTGGGTACCGGACGGATTCAAAGACACCCCCGCTTCCCGAAAGGCTCCTCGAGAACGTTTGGCCGCGTCGCTTGATCAAATCTTTGCAGAAGCTCTTCCTGCGGCGCACACGCTCGACGCCGTGGAGTGCAAGTTGTTTGGCATTGGTAGTGAAAGCTACGTGGTGGGCTCTCATGAATTTTATCTGGGATACGCGATTTCGCGAAACAAAGTGCTGTGTTTGGATGCCGGTCACTTCCATCCAACGGAGGTAATTTCAGACAAGATTTCATCGGTAATGATGTATGTTCCGGAGTTGCTTTTGCATGTTAGCCGCGGAGTGCGATGGGATAGTGACCACGTGGTGACGTATACCGACGAGCTTCAAGCGATCATGCAGGAAATCGTGCGTGGCGAATTTCTTGAACGTGTTCATATCGGACTCGATTTTTTTGATGCCAGTATCAATCGTGTTGCCGCGTGGGCGATCGGGACGCGGAACGCATTGAAAGCAGTCTTAGCTGGGTTACTAGAGCCCACCGAGCAACTGGAACAACTCGAACAAAGTGGTGACTACACTGCTCGACTTGCTTTGATGGAAGAGCAAAAGATGATGCCGTTGGGCGCCGTCTGGGACTACTACTGCCAAACTTCGGGAGTACCCGTTGGAGCAGCATGGCTCGAGAAAGTTCGCGAGTATGAAACGAGCGTCCAGTCATTGCGCAGCTCTGAATTGGGCACCGCGAACGCCTAAGCCCATTTGCATGAACGCGCTGCTATAAATGAACGCGCTTTGAGCGCACTCCCTCTATCGACTCACACAAATTTTTAACCAACGGAATATCCATGAGTGAAGACAAGTCAAATTCGGGCGGTGAGTTCGAACGCGAACCGGTTCCCGATTCGGCGTTACTTGGATCCGGCAAGTTTTGGGGAATGTATGCTGGCGAACATGCCGCCGGAACCGAGTTCATGATCGGTCCCTTGTTCTTGGCCGCCGGGGCGAGTTTCCAGGATCTGATCCTTGGATTATTGCTCGGTAATATTCTTGCCGTGCTGACTTGGCGTTTCCTTGTCACACCGATCGCGATGGCCAAGCGGATGACGTTGTATTACCAACTCGAACGGATCGCCGGTGGCTCACTGGTAAAGTTCTACAACCTTGTCAACGGATTGTTATTCTGCTTCCTTGCGGGAGCGATGGTTACGGTGTCCGCATCGGCGGTTGGCGTTCCATTCGGCATCACGTTCGATGTGCCTGAGTCGATGTTTGGCTTGAGCAATGCATCGTTTACCGCTTTGGTAGCGATTGTTGGCGTCGTGATCGCCCTGGTCGCTGCGGGGGGTTACCAACGTGTCGCCCATGTCGCCAACATCGCAGCACCATGGATGATCGCAGTGTTCGCCGCGTGCGGAATTGTATCGCTGGCTCAAATGGAGGCCACCAACATGGCTGCTTTGACGGAAGGCAAGTTTTGGACAGACGCGATTGCGTTTGTGCAAGAAAAGAATGGACCTCAAACTTTCGGTTTCTGGCAAATTGTGGTCTTCGCGTGGTTGTGTAATGGAGCCATGCATTTTGGGATGGCCGACCTATCGATTTTTCGTTTCGCTCGCAGTAAGTCTTCGGGATGGGCACCTTCGATCGGCATGTTCCTGGGGCACTACATGGCTTGGATCGCAGCCGCGCTGCTGCTGGCAGCATTGATCAAGCTTACTCCTGATCTTGCGTTAGGGTCCGATGGGAAGGTCGCGGCGAATCCAGGACTGCTTGCTTTCCAGTCCCTCGGTTGGACGGGCATTATCTGTGTGGTGATTGCCGGATGGACGACCGCCAACCCAACCATTTATCGAGCCGGATTGGCATTCCAAGGAGTGCTGCCAAAGAGTTCGCGGACCGCCATGACACTAGTGGCTGGTACGGTAGCAACGATCGCTGGAGCATTTCCAAATCTATCGGCGCAATTACTCGATTTCGTCGGCACCTACGGAACGGTTCTCGGTCCGATGGGCGCAGTGATTTTTGTTGATTTTTACTTGATGAAAAAGTTTGGCATGCGAGAGGAGTACGCGCTCCATAGTGGATCGTCGATCAGCATTGCCGTGATGGTCGCTTGGCTTTTACCAGTTGCCGTTGGCCTTTATCTGATTTTTGCGCAGGGATTGTTCGCTGCGTACGCAGTAGTACCTTGTTGGGTTGCTTGCGGAGCGATCTACCTTGTGCTCAGCAAATTCACCCAAAACTCAGTCGCAACAACCGAAGGGAATATCTAATGAACATGCCTGCAAAACTTGTTTCCTTGGTTGCACTTGGCACGGTGATCATTCCGTGTTTGCTGTACTTCGTTGGTGCGATTGGCATAGACGCTGTGAAGTGGGCGGCACTCGTTGGAACCATCGTTTGGTTCATCGCGACCCCGATGTGGATGAGTCGCGAATTGCCGAAGGATGCAACGGAGGTCGAGATCTAGATAGCTTCAGCGATTGCCGCAGGCAACACACCTCGCTGCGTAACAAGAAGTCGCAGCGTTGTGGATGGTTCCAAGGCAACGTTCGGCGCGAAATTGAAGCAGTTCGTAACAACGACCTAGAAAGAATTGCTCCGGTCGATCAGGAGACGAAAAAGAGAAGGCGCCGAACAACCAAGCGGCAGCGATGACTGGTATGATTGAAGTCAAAATCAATCCCGGGAACTCTAGATGAAGTCCATATCTACATTCGCTTCGTTACTGATTTCTATTTTCGCGATGCCTTTGGCTGCCTTTGCGACGCAGCCAAATTTGGTCATTTTCCTAGCCGATGATGCGGGATGGGGAGACTATAGCCATTCGGGCAATGAGCAGGTTTCCACGCCGAACATCGACTCGATCGCATCGGGTGGCGTATCGCTCGATCGCTTCTACGTCTGTTCAGTTTGTTCACCCACGCGCGCTGAGTTTCTGACGGGCCGCTATCACCCACGCAGCGGCGTGCGAGGAGTTTCCACAGGTCAAGAACGTCTCAACATCGATGAAAAGACGATCGCGGATGCTTTCAAATCGGCCGGATACGCCACGGGGGCTTTCGGTAAATGGCACAACGGCAGCCAATGGCCCTACCATCCTATGGCGCGAGGATTCGATGAGTACTTTGGCCACACCGCTGGCCACTGGGGTGAGTATTTTGATCCACCACTCGAAGAGAACGGCCACATGGTCCGTACCAAGGGCTTCATCGTGGATGTCTGCTCGGATCGCGTGTTGAACTTTATCGATAGAAACAAGGAGAAACCTTTCCTGTGCTACGTGCCCTTCACCACGCCACATTCTCCGTGGGCGGCGCCTGAGAAAGATTGGAAACGTTTCAAAGACAAACCGATCACGCAGCGCGCCACCGACGCAAAGGCTGAAGTCGATGACTACACACGATGCGCGCTAGCGATGGTTGAGAATCAAGATTGGAACGTGGGGCGTGTGCTCACCAAGCTTAAAGAACATGGCGTCGATGACAACACCATTGTCGTCTACTTCTCTGACAACGGGCCGAACAGTCACCGCTGGACTGGTGGTATGAAGGGCCGCAAAGGCAGCACGGACGAAGGTGGCTTACGGTCGGTTTGTTACATTCGCTGGCCAGCCAAAATTGCTGCCGGACACACGGTCACGCAGATCAGTGGCGCCATCGATTTGCTACCGACACTCACCACACTCGCAGGCGTGAACCGCGTTGGGGATAAACCCCTTGATGGACGTGACCTAACACCGCTGCTTATGCGACAAGGTGCCGACTGGTCAGGGCATCGACACTTTTCCACATGGGCGGGAAAGGTGAGCGTGCGAACACAGACGTACCGCCTGGACCATCAGGGCAATCTCTTTGACATGATCGCTGATCCCGGTCAAACCAAACCGATCAATCATCAGCAGCCCGCGATTGCCGCCGAACTCACTGAGGCGGTTCAATCTTGGCGTCAAGAAATGTTTGGCGCCACGACAGCACCGGCGAAGGTCAAAGGCGACAAGAAAAAGGGAAAACGCAACGCGGTGGATCCGCGGCCGCTGACGGTTGGCTACCACGAATTTCCGGTCACCATGTTGCCGGCCCGTGACGGTGAACCTCACGGTGGCGTCCAACGCAGTGGCGGCGCCCCAAACTGTTCCTATTTCGTTGATTGGACCAGCAAAGAAGACACCATGGTTTGGCTGCTCGATGTGCACACCGCGGGACGATATGACGTCACGATCGATTACACCTGCAAAGTGCCTGATGCCGGATCAACGATCGAGTTAAGTTTTGACGACGCGCGACTCACAGGCAAAGTGACACCTGGATGGGATCCACCTCTAAACACGAATCAAGACACCCTTCCGCGGCCAAAGGCAGAGAGTCAGATGAAGGAATTCCGCACATTGAAACTCGGCGAATTCAGCCTTCCCGCCGGAGTGGGACCTTTGACACTGCGTGCGGTCGACATTCCCGGAGAATCGGTCATGGACGTGCGTCGGGTCACGCTGACGTTGCTTCCCTGAGCTTCGCATCTACGTGTACGCGATGTCGTCACACTAAGAAGCTAGCAATCCCCCAATTGACAGAATTCCTCTCAGGGTGCCGCGGAACTTGGATTGCCACGCCGTGGACGTCCTCGGAATATCCGTAATTCGCCTGCGGAGCGGGCGAAACAACACGCAATATGGAGGAATGGCAAGAGGCCGAAATGGGGTTTCCGGATACTTTCACGAACGGCGGCAGTCGTTTTATACCAGTGTTTGTTGCGTATCCGAGCATCCGCGTCGTTGTCGCGGACGATGCCGCCAAGATGCAATTGAAGGCTGCCAATACGTCCTCTGCTGCGCCGCTTTCAACCGAACACGTCGAACGATCACTTGCGGAGCTGGAACAGAGCAGTGAGATCACCGTCGACGTCAAACTACAGGCCACCGACAATTACAAAGCCGCAATAAAGAACCTACAATCAGCGGAAGCCAGCGATGCTCGATTGAATCGATTGAGGACCGAGACCGAGTCGATAGCTCAGCGTACCGAACAATTCAGAAAACAGCGAAGTGAGCTGAAGGATCAAAAGCCAACTGTCGATGCGAAACTCTCACTCCAAGAACTTGAGCAACTCTTAACGCAGGTAGAATTGCAGCTATCGCCATTTTAAGAAGCGAGGCAGGACGCAGAGACTGAACTTCAAGCACGTTCGCCACGGCGAAAAGAAATCCGCGAACGCATGGTGGCGATTCAAGAGAAAATCTCCAACGTGCTGGCACAACTTCGCTCACTAGCCACCATCGAATTGACTCCACCAAGCCAATCATCAGCCGCCCGACTCGCTTCGCGTCGCCTTACGCTTGAAAAGGAAAAACCTGCGTTAAAGGCCGCACTAACGAAGTTTGACGCGGAAGATGCGGCGGACTTGGTCCGTCTGCGAATGGACTTGGCTGCGTGCAACACGACCTTCATCGAGAAGCTAGTCTCACTGATTCACGAGCGAATCAACGCCGAACGTGAAGCTGCTGCCGAAGGATCGGTTCCGTTGGCGAAAAGGTTGGATCGGATGATCGTGTGATTCGGCTGCGGAATCACGAAATTTCGGAGATTCCCCGCGCCAATCGGGTGCAATTGAGGGAAATGGCGGGCTGAGTTTCAACCAAAACGCGGAATTCGATTGGCGGCAATCGTGTCTAATTTGGTAGCCTCAGGACAAGGTTCTGGTTCGAACACCAGTTTCACGGGACCTTTGCGACCAACCGTGCTTGAAAGCAAAGAAGACTCTATCCAATGCGCCATCGTCGATTAGCCGTACCGATTTCATATGTGCATTTGGTATTGGCAGCGATCGTGATGATGGCTTGGACGGCGGGCGCAACAGCACAGGAACCAGCTGCGCGACCACAACGTGAAGCGAAGAACACCCCCATAGCGAAACCACCTTTGCCAAAAGTACGGTACTGGACGACACAGTGGTCGTTCAAAGAGATGAATGTTGCCAAGCTAGCGAAACAGCTTGAGTCAATCGGCATTGATACCGGATTGACCCTGCAAGGCAAAGTGACCGTTCAGTTTGACGTCGGTATCCCGATGACGGCAATTGGAGATGGAGCGGCGTACCGCTTCGACGGCACACTGAGTAGCCCATCGTTGATCGTTGATGGCGTGCAGTTGAAAGACCTGAACACATCCATTGTTTACCGAGATGGGGTGGCGACTCTTGAAAACCTGAACTCGTTAGTCGTTGACCGCAAAGGAATGAGTCAACCGCCTGGACAGATTAGTGGTCGTGCCACAGTGCTATTGGTCCCGGCAGGTGATGTGACGGCCGATTTGGAAGTGAAGGGAATCTCTTTGGCACCGATTGCTGCCTTGGTCAACAAGTTCACTCAGCAACACGATGAACGGCTGCTCCAGGGAGGTGAGTTGTCAGGCAAAGTCAAATTGCGTGTCCCGCTCTCTAGCGTGGACAGGATCGAGACTTACCAACTCGACGGAAACGTAACTGGTAAAGGTCTGAAACTATCGGACCTGCCGCCAGCTGACTTCGACACTGGACGAGTACAGATTACAAATGGAAAACTGTTGCTTGATGCGTTCTCGATGATGGCACGTCGCGGCGAGGAAACGAAAGATTCGATTCAAATCCTGGCAAAGGCCTCTGTGCCTCTGACGGACAAAGGCGAATTTCAGTTTGAGCTAGCCGGTGACAATTTACCCGTTGGAACCGTGGCCCGAATGCTCACGCAGCCCCAAGCAACAAGCACGAACCACGTCGCCGAGGGCAAACTTGACTTGCATCTTACCGGCAAGGGGCGACTCCGTGAGAATCTTCAAAATTCAACTTGGGATCTTCGTGGCGCCGTGGCGTCGCCGGGACTAGCCATTGCTGGTTTCGATCTGGGCACGTTAGAGCACAACATCCATTTGACGCCAACTGAATTCAACCTCACTCCGAAACGGAAGCCCGAAAATCTACCCACCACATTCCGCCTCAAACAATTTCACTCGAACTACTCCATCACCGATGAATCATTGGTCATCAATGGAATTGACGCATCGTTATTTGACGGTCGATTGATGGGGTCGGCGAATGTTCCACTGGGATCAACCGGTGACCTCGTCGTTAAACTGAACCTTGACAAGATTCGACGCTCGATCGCATTGCCTATCGCTTCTCGCTCGACAATGACACTGACCACCGTGTTTTCCGGTGATCTTGATTGGACAGTTCCCATCGATGCCGTTGACCAGCCCGTTGAGCATCAGGGAAGAGCAAAAATTTCCTTGCAGAACATCACACTCGGCAGTACTGACATCGGGAATCTGGAGCTAAGGGTTGCAGCACAAGCGGGAGAAGTCTCGCTGACAGCAGATGGCAAAGTTTTTGATGGTACCGTCAAGGTCGAAACCAACGCGGCAATGCAGGCCAACGATCACTGGTCAAACATCCGTCGACGGTTGACCAAAACCATGCTGAATTTTGGGGATGTGTCAATTGGTTCTCTGCTCACTTTGGCCACCGGAAACAGAGCGAACTTGATGGGGCTGGCGTCCGGCGAAGTGGTAGTCAGCGGTTTCAATGGGAACGTCACGTCCATGGCTGCGATTCCCAATGCGGATATCACTTTCGAACTGAGCAGCGTCAGCCATCGTTCGCGATTAATCTCTCGGGCGTTGCGATTACGCGGGAAATTGGAGCGAGGAATTTTCAGTATCGACTCCTTCGTCGGCGATTACGCCGGCGGCACGGCCAGGGTGGAAGGGCGAGTCTACTTGGTTGATCCTAAGAGTACATTACGCCCGAAGGCTGACCTGCGTTTGTCGGCAAGTCGCGTCACTCTCGATCGTGGACTCTGGTTTCTTGGTGATCTAGCCAACGATTACCAAGGGCGAGCATCCGTAACCGCAACCGTCGCCGGCTATGGTGAATCCATCCGTGTTCGCGGCAGTGTGGATGGCCGAGAATTGGTGTTTTATGGGCTCCGCCTCGGTTCCGCACATAGTGGGATTGCCGCAGACGCGGACATCGGTCACCAGAGCTGGAAACTTCGTTTTCCTTCGGTTCGATCGAGCCTGGGTGGCGGACAGGTCGAAGGTGAACTATCGCTCGGGTCGCCCCGAAGTGGTGGGCGTGGCGTCGATTTCATTAGCCGATGGCGAACGCGGAGAGTTGACTTCTTCCGCTTGACAACACAGTTGGGAAAATCCAATTCCCTAGCCCACGGTGAAATTACGGGTGATTTGGCTCTTCGCGGAAAATCCATTCGTTCCATCGACGATTTGGCCGGCAGGTTCGATTTCAAGCTCGGGCAAACGCGCGGTGCGGCCATACCGGGACTGATTGGAGTGTCACGATTCCTCGGACCAGCCTCACTGGCAACACAAACGTTCGACGTTGGCGCCGCCAATGGCATGATTGGCGGTGGCGCAGTGGTCATTGATGAATTCTGGATGGGGTCGGATACTGCACTCGTCCAAGCGGATGGAAAAATATTCATCCGCAGTGGAAGGATGGACTTGAACGCTATGATAGCGACAGGCGACTACCGGGACATTGTTGCAAACTTTGCCCAACTGGCACAGCAATACGCCCTTCGGTCAGTGCTTCCAACATCCGCGATCCTGGACATTTCAGAACTACTGCGTGATCGCACGCTGGTGGTCGGAGTGACGGGGACAATGCAAGCCCCAATCGTACGGCTCCGCCCCGTTGAGACATTCCGCGAAGAGACAGCCCGTTTCCTGCTGCGCGAAGGCCAACGGCTGATTCTGACTGGCGTGGCTGCGGAAGCCGTTACTGGGTTTAACATCAAATAGCGAGTTACATCGAGTTTCACTCGATGTCCGGTTGTGCGGATTCTTCCAACTGAACGGCGTCCGTGTTTTGAATCGCGTGCGTCATGCTACTTGAGCCGATTATTCCTGTTGGATGGATTCCACACTAACAGGTGAAACGATGAATCGGACGCGTTACCACGTTCAAACTGCTATTTCGGGACCGCTACTCTTGTTGTGTTGTGGCCTCCTCAGCGGGTGCAGCACACTGGGTTTATCGCTGTACCCCTCAGGGGCGACCCTGACGACGGAAGCCAAATCGGTCCTTGATGCGTCTCGCATTCCAAGCGGAATACCGCGAGAGAACTCAAAGACCGTTTTACCACCACATGCACTTGAGCCGGGCGATTCGTTGTTGATCGAACCGGTCAACCTCGACCTTCGCTTACCCGCTGATCAGGTTGTCCTAGCGGACGGCACGGTCGACCTTGGACCTTACGGGCGAATCGTCGTCGCGGGACAAGGTTTAGAACAGGCCGAATCTCTGATCGAGCAACAAATCGGGTTTCAAATTCGTCAACAACGTGAGTCGTGTAAACAGTTCGCCATTGGAGATGATCACCAGACGATCGATTCGCCCCCTTTGCCCGATGATTGTGACGCGATCGCGGTAAATGTCCGGATGCTTGACCCTGTGCATCGCTTTTATGTCCTTGGCGAAGTCAATGCGCCAGGATCTTATCCATTGTCGGGATACGAAACGGTTTTGGATGCAATCGTCGCCGCCGGAGGCCTAACGAGTAGTGCAAACCCATGCAAAATTCTGCTCGCTCGGCCAACCGATCCCTGCGACTGTCGCGTGACGCTGCCAGTGTGTTATCGAGAGATCGTTCAAATGGGCAACACCGCATCGAACTATCAACTTCAACCGGGTGATCGTGTTTTTGTATCTACGCGATCTTGCATGGACGAACTGATGTTTTGGCGTGCAAGTCGTCCATGTGAGCGATGTTTGGGATGCAATCGAGCATGCAAAAACCCATCCGTGACAACCGCTCAGCCGATGGCGGCGGTTACAAACACGATGATACCGCCCGGAAGTGTTGGTTGGATGCGATTGGCGAACGACCCACTGCGTCACAATGATCTTGTTGAGAATAGTGGGTTTGACACCCCCAACGCGACACCGTCCCTGAGTCACTTTCTCAGCCAACCGTTACAGAAAGCGGCAGTCGAAAGGCCTGTTCGCGAAGCGGACGTTGATGGCGAATTGGATTTTGCACCACGATCGGAATGACCGACGAAACCGGTGACAGGGTTGAGCGACATAGGGAAAGGCACCGACGGATGTATTTCCGTGCCGGATGGATTGACGGCGGATTATCCTGTCGCGTGAATGCGTCTTGCGGGTTACGATACACCCGCTGAAAGAGTTGTCGGAATCGACTGGCCGCTTTTTCTTCCCCCCGGCTTCTTTGGACATCACCCATGATATTGTCAGATTTGTTGATCGCTGCCACTGAATCGCCTGTCGCGGATGCCAGCGATGGCTCGCTTCGACAAACGCTCTTCTATTTGGGACTAGCGATTATTCTGATTATTCTCAACGGCTTCTTTGTGGCCGCGGAGTTTGCACTGGTCAAAGTCCGTATCTCGCGAATCGAACGCCTCGCACGGGACGGCAAAGCGTTTGCAGAAACGGCAAAATGGCTCGCCAAACGACTCGATGAGTCGCTTTCCGCGTGCCAATTGGGGATCACGATGGCGTCGCTGGCGCTCGGTTGGGTGGGCGAGCCTGCATTTGCCAGACTGGTCGAACCTCTCCTTGGTTGGGCCGGCATCACCGACCCAAGAGTGATTCACGGTTTGGGATTTGTCGCCGCCTTCACTGCAATCACTGGTTTGCATTTGGTTGTTGGTGAGCAGTTCCCAAAAATCTTTGCTATTCGACGACCTGAGCCAATGCTTTTGTGGTGTGCATTACCGCTAAAGTTTTTCTACGTGCTGCTCTATCCGTTCTTGACGGTCCTCAATATCGTTACAACTTTTCTGCTGCGGTTGGTTGGCATTCGCGGTGCGTCGGATCACGCTGGCGTCAACACAGAAGAAGAGATCCGAGCATTGCTCCGGGAAGCCCACGTCCATGGGAATCTGTCTCGCAATGAGCATTCGCTCATCAATAACGTCTTTGAGTTTGACGACATGATCGTTCGGCGAGTCATGCTACCACGTGGCGAAGTCGCTTTCTTTGACATTAATGAGCCCGTGTCAAAGCTTCGAGAACTCGTCCGTCAGACAATGCATACACGTTATCCAGTTTGTGACCGTTCGCTAGACAAGGTGTTGGGCGTGGTTCACATAAAGGACTTATTGAATGTTCCGCCGGATGATGAAGCGTTCGATGTCCGTACGATTATGCGTCCACCTAAGAAGCTTCCCGAAACGATGCCGATCAGTCGTGTACTGAGGCACTTTCAGGCAACTCACCAACTC
This sequence comes from Novipirellula herctigrandis, assembly GCA_007859835.1. Classification (GTDB taxonomy): domain Bacteria; phylum Planctomycetota; class Planctomycetia; order Pirellulales; family Pirellulaceae; genus Novipirellula_A; species Novipirellula_A herctigrandis. The sequence goes on from SJPJ01000001.1 coordinate 4,821,955, forward strand.
ATGGCGTTTGTCATCGACGAATATGGAACGATCACAGGTATGGTGACCCTTGAAAACGTACTGGAAAAGATCGTCGGCGAGGTGGATGACGAGTTTGATATCTCTGAACCGAACATCGTCCCCGAGGGCCCAGGCAAGTTTCTAGTTGCTGGAACGACGCTACTGAACGAAGCACGGCGAAGATTGAACATCCCGCTGGAAGAAGCTGTCGAAGCCGATACCATCAGCGGCTTGCTGACCGAATTTCGACAATCCATTCTGAACCAAGGCGACGTGATCGAGTTGGAAGGAGCCGTCGCCGAGGTGCTGGAAATGAAGCAGGAAAGTGCAACATCCGTTCGGTTCACAATCGACAACTCGGACGACACAGAGTAACCGACGACACCAATAGGGAAGCACGCCGCAGTTGATTTTGATCTCTAGTTCATCCTATTTAAAGGCGTGAACCTCATTGGGGTTGCGTCTTGGTCGCTCGGCATCGCTAAGCTTAGGATTAATACAAACTCAACCGACGCGACGCATCCGCAAGGGAACATCTAAAAGCAGACAGGGCTCCATACCGTGAAAGACCGCCCACGTTCTTGCGCCGCTCGGGGAGCTTTACACTTCGTTATTCTTATCGTTACCGGTTGCATTGCATAAGCCCAGCCGCCGACGTCGATGGGCGCGAAACAGCAAAATGTCGCATTGGAATTGCGAATCGCGATGCTGCAAGAAGCGGCAAATCACGATCCGACCGAACAAGCCGAGCGTAGTGACGAGTCGCACATCGATCTTCTGAAACAAATCGATGTCGTTATCGCTCAACAGAAGAACACGACTTCGACGCTGCAAGACACACAGAGCAAGCAAGTTGAGTTGGAAACCGAACTCGGGCGATTGGCCGACAAGCAACTCGACAATGGTCCGCCGTACTCGATCCGGATGCTCGATCAATTGCGTGACGCGATCGCAGCCGACAAAGCAAAACGCGAGTCCTTGGAAAATAGCCTTCTGACCGCCCGTGAAACCCTCGAACAGACGCCTTGGCGACGCATCATCCGGTTAATCGCTCACTACCATGAACCTGATGGTTTGGTGATCAGTCCCAGGCAACGTTAAGGCTTGTTCCCGGTGGTGACGAATGAGCCGGATTTTTGTCGTCCAAAACACGAATCCGCTCGATATTTGCGTCGACGACAGCTTGGGATTGCTTCGGTCCCGACGGATAAGGTACCAGCATTCCGTTTTCTCCGCTGTGCCGCTTAAAACATGGTTCCGGCCCCGCGGTTTCGGTTCCATGCTATTCTGAAATGCCCCGGTCTAGCTACAGCGGTCCGCGCCAAGACTCTACCGATTCACTCAAAAGAGCATACTATGGTTGGGAACCAAGATCACTTCCTTGCCGTTGTGGGGTCAACATATTGTTTGCCACCCCCCGGGTCATCCGGTTTTTAATGTACAGCTCAAACCAATTGACCTGGTAGCATGTGAAATCGAAACGAATGCAAAACAGACACCATCCAAAGAATGAGGTCCAACATGATTCCGTTCCTTGCCAGTTCGACACATGATTTCGATACACGCAGTGGCGAGCAAAGACCCCCATTTCATTCGCAACGTCGAATCATTTCACTCACCTTCATGGTGTGTGTAGCACTCATCACGCAATCCAATTTTCTAGCACCACTAAGAGCCGAGTCAGGCAACCGTCCAAACATCGTCTTGATTATGGCTGACGATATCGGGTACTCAGACCTCGGCTGTTTCGGTAGTGAAATCGAAACACCCAATCTAGATGGTTTGGCAAGTAACGGATTGCGATTCACTAATTTTTACAGTGAAAACATGTGCTGGGTGTCGCGAGCAGCCCTGCTGACCGGCATTTATCACAAGACCTCAATGTTTGAAAATGCGATTCATCCACGGTGTGTGGCGTTGCCCGAAGTGCTTCACGACCATGGATACCAGACGCGGATGTCTGGAAAGTGGCATCTCGCCGGTGCGCCTTACCGCGTCTTTCCAAATGACCGTGGGTTTGACGAGTTCTACGGCATCCTCGGCGGAGCCGCGAGCTTCTATGCACCGGCGTTCTTGTCACGCGACCGGACCAATGTTGAATCGGAAGCCAATAACAATCCCGACTACTATTTTACCGATGCGATCAGCAGCGAAGCGAGTCGAATGATTCGTTCCGCCGACGCCAAAAAACCCTTGTTCCTTAGTGTCGCCTACACGGCCGCGCACTGGCCACTGCATGCAAAACCGTCAGACATGAAGGCCTATGAGGGAAAGTATGCAATCGGATGGGATCGATTACGTGCGCAGCGCTTGGCAACCATGAAAAAGCTAGGCATCATTTCCCAGGACGTTCTGCTTTCGACTCGCCATTCAAACGTGCCAGCATGGAAGGACGAACCGAACCAAGCTTGGCAACAACGAAGAATGGAAGTCTACGCGGCACAGGTCACGTCAATGGACCGCGGCATTGGTCAAATCGTCCAAACTCTTAAAGAAACAGACCGGTTTGAAAACACGTTGATCTTCTTCACCATCGATAACGGTGGATGCCACGTGGAATATCTACCCGATCGCACCGGTGACTTTCTGCCCAAACAAACACGAGATGGACGTCCGATGCGGCCGGGCAACTTGCCAGAAATCATGCCGGGCCCCGAGGACACTTACCAGAGCTATGGCTACGGTTGGGCTAACGCTTCCAATACGCCGTATCGGCAATTCAAACAATTTGACCACGAAGGCGGAATTCGCACACCCATGATTGCCCACTGGCCAAAAGGAATCGCCAGCAAAGGCGACTTGGTTCGTTCGGTATCTCATTTAATCGATATCATGCCTACCGTTTTGGATGTAATTGGTGTGTCTGTGCCCAATGAGTACAACGGTCACGAGCCGATCAAGATGGACGGGCAGTCAATGGCGGGCAGTTTTGAAGGAGAAGCGATTGCGGGCCATGAAATATTGTTTTTTCATCACGCCAAGGGGCGAGCGATTCGTTACGGTGACTGGAAGCTTGTTGCCGAAAACAAGAAACCCTGGGAGCTATACGACCTGAGTCGTGACCCTACCGAATCGAATAATCTCGCGCAAGAAATGCCAGAAAAAGTGAAGGCCCTCGAACTCATTTGGGAAACAGAGTCGAGGCGACTCAAAAAACAAGCCGAGCAACCATGATGACCGCAAGCAAGTCTCCTAGCCGTCGCATTGTCATTGAATTTATTTTCTTGGTGGTCGTCACACCGTTGACGATTTCCGCTTCTGCATCGGACCAACTGTTCGATATGGATGCGATTCGCAATGCGAGCACTCTTGCCATTTAAGTTGTGAAGGATTGGCATCGCGTTGAGAGTCCAAACGCCGCGCGTCAGAAACTGGTCCCCATCAACGTGAGCGAATCCTGGCACGGAGAAAATTACCCAAGCCTTATTGGTTCCCGACATGCAGGAGCTAACCTTCACTAGAAAAGACGCCAAGGTTTGCGTTGCGGCACCGAAGTTACCAGTGCCACTACGCGGCCATCTTTGAGTATTCGCAACACGGGATTGATCGTGTCAGTGATTTGATCACTGCATGATAGGCTGGCTTGGGTTGTCGATTCCGATCGAAGAGCGTTGGATAGTTGTCTCGCTTCCATGGGAAGGTGTTTAGCCAGCTTTCGCCATCGTGGATGTTCCAAAACGAAACTCGCAGGATCACATCCTCATACTTTTCGAACAGATCGAACAGCTTCGCGAATTGTTCGGCCTGTCGATCGAGTAGCTCCGGCGGGCAACCATCCGGATACGGATTGAACTTTGCCAACTGATCGCGATTCTTCCCTCCCTCGGCCCACCAACCATTGCGGGGAATCATATCGATATCCAATTCCGATATTGCAATTTTGACATTGAGCTTTCGTAGTAAGATTAGAAGCTCTTCGAGCGACTGATACGGAACGTCGTCAAGGTTGTAGTGCCCCTGGATTCCGATCGCATCAATGTGCACATTCTCTTGCTGAATTTTTTTCACCAGACGCTCCATCCTGTCACGTCTCCATTGCTCGTGACAATGATAATCGTTGTAAATCAACAACGCTTCGGGATCCAACTCGTGCGTGTATCGAAACGCTTCGACGATGAAATCATCACCCAGTAGTTTCGCCCACACCGAATCACGCAGATACTCGTCATTGCGATCCCCAATCGCTTCGTTCACAACGTCCCACGATTGCACCCGTCCCTTGTAACGCTGGACCACGGTTTCTATATGAGTCTTCATGCGTTGCATCAGGACTTCCGGTTCGACCTGCTTGTCGCCGTCGCGGTAAAACCACTCGGGCGTTCGGTCGTCTTTGGCCCAAATCAGACAATGCCCCAGTACCTTCAATCCGTGGCGATGAGCCAACTCAACAAACTCGTCAGCTTTCTCAAATTGAAAGTTGCCTTCGACGGGCTGTGTCGCCGCAAACTTCATGCAGTTCTCAGGCGTTACATAGTTGAAATGCTTCAACACTAATTCGCGATTCTCTGGCAACCGAAAAGCCTGCGATCCGATTCCAACACCCATATCAAAGCGGCCATCAACAGCATCAATCAACGACAAAGGCTCTTTGGCGGCAACATAATTACCGAGGATAAGAGAACACAGGACAGCGGCAATTGATTTGAAAAACATATAATAATTGATCCGTTGCTATTGGGTTTTCAATGTCGTGTGGAGATTCTATCGTAAGTTGCATTCATCGTTTGGCGTACGGTCCAACGTTACTGAACCGCGGAGCGTCGACTCGGATTCATTGTGCTCACCGACGCGGCAGCCACCCGCCTGCTGATGGTTCAGTTAACGTTTATTCATCGGCACCAAATCATGGACGCCGCTCCGCATTTGCCTCATGTATGCCAATGCATTTCGGCCCGTCCTGTGGCACTGGATTGCCAAAGAAGTCTCGGCCACCGTTGTCGTGAATGGGATGCGCGGCTGCGACGCACGGCGATCCTTTTTGCAGCATGAATGCCTTCAGGGCCGGGAAGCTTCCGCCGGTTCCGCTAGGTAGGCGTTGGAACATTGGGTCTTGATTTTTCGCTTGAGTGCCCCCCGGTTCGTGGCGGATTTTGCCGTAAAAGACGTTGTTCTTGAACATCGTCTTTTGATCTTCGCCAAATTGGAATGACGCTTCGTCCTCAACGTAGAAAATGTTGTTGGCAAACAAGGTGTCCTCAGGCCAGGTTCCGCCCCAATTATCCATCTTGACGATCGTGCGATCGATTTTGTCATCAGGTTTACGGTTAATGTAGATCACGTTGTTGTAGATTTTGGTGTTCTTGCATGGACCCGTTATGTGGAAGACCGGAGAGAAGACGCCTTGGTGCGTGGGCGTGGCGCGCAACCCATCGTTGATACTGATGTTATAGCGAATTACGGTTCCGCGATTCCCAATATTGCTCGGTGGCGTTGCGCCGCCGTTGTTACATACCAGTAGGAATCCGCCCTCATTGTCGTGGCTGTAGTTGTACTGGATTAGCGTGTTGCGACAATTCCAGTCGGAATCGAAACCCTGCGCGTCCCAAGGAGCCTTGTGGTCGCTGACTTCGTTGAATTGAATCACCGTGTTGTCACAGCTCCACGGCCAAATGCCGGCTGCTGCATCACCCGGCTCCAACAAACGCGGGCAGTTTCGCATCACGTTATGCTCGATCAGCGCACCGTCGCAAGCGATCGGTACTATCCCGTCGCCGGGAATCTCCTCAAGCAGACAATGGCGGACGACCACATTCAAACTTGGATACCATTGTCTTCGATTGGAATAGCCACGCGCATTGATGCCGTTTCGTGTGCAGCGTTTCAAATGACAATTCTCAATTAGCAATCCATCGAATCGCGATCGTTTCCTTCTACCTTCGTTCTGCCACAGGATGGCGCTGCCACCGCCTTTCTTTTTGTAGATGCTGCCATTCACATCGTGGATGTAGAGGTCCTTCAACTGAATGTGGTGTGCCGTGCCGAAGTCCTTGATGTGCACATGAACGCCCCTGCGTCCCGACTCGCGTTGCGGGCCTTGGTTCGTAATTTCCAATCCACTGACTTCCCAATACTCCACATTGAAAAGATACAACGTGCTTTGGACGACACCATCTCCATCGAGACGAGGTCGCCTGCCCTGGCCAAAGCGATCGATAACGATTGGATTGGGTTTCCCGTCGACCAATTTGCCCGAGCCGCGGGGCGAGAGTTGACCACTGTATTGCGTGCCGGACTTAAAAAGAATCCGGTCCCCAGGATGGAACTCGATGCTATTTACCTTGGCTAACGACTGCCACGCTTTGGTGGGATCACGCCCGTTGTTGGCGTCGTCGCCCGTTAAGGAATCGACATAGTAAGTGGCACCAGCATGCGCCGAGGGGATGCATAGCACCATTGCTCCAACGCAAATGCTAAGCGTCAGCCATCGTCGTGCGACCGTCCTCATTGGTTTCTTCTTTCATCAGAGGATGTGATTGGATGTTGATAAGCGTCAACTCGTTTGACAGCTCAGGGTTTTTGCTTTTACGAAACAGGTTCCATCGAACCCATATTCCGTCAGCAATCGTCGGTTATTGTCAGCAACAGGTTCGTTGTTGCTGTTATCGCCGGTTTGCTGTCGGATCCAGCTTGTCGCCTGCTTCTATGACTTGCATCAGAGCCCTTAAATTGGAAACTTTCTCTGGATACTTTCCTGCTAAATTCGCCTGTTCGCCGATATCGGTCTGGAGATCGTACAATTCATCCACCTTCTTGCGATCGCGCTCCACTGCATAGCCATGGAAAAATGCATCGGAGATGAGGTATTTCCACTTCCCTTGGCGTACACCCGCTTCATGAAAATAGAAGTTTTTCCGCCCCGTTTCTCGATTGCCAAGGAGCAAATCTCTCTGATCGATCCCATCGATGCGGCGGTCCTTTGGCACTTCGAATCCACACAAGGTTGCAAACGTCGGCAGGAAGTCGATGGTCGCAAAGATTGCATCCGACACGCGATTCCCAGGCACCCTGTCGGGCCATCGAACAATACAAGGCACACGGTAACCAGCTTCGTAACAAGAACCCTTGCCATTTCGCAGTGGTCCAGCTTCGCCCCAGAATATTGAACCCTCTGGGTGACCCTTCTTTTTCTCAGTGTATTTTGGCTGGTTCCAAGGCCCGTTGTCGCTTGTGTAGATCACGAGAGTGTCCCTGTTTAGGTCCAACTCGTCGAGGGTATCGAGTAGACGACCGGTTTCGAAGTCGAATTCCTCGACCACATCGCCGTACAAACCACCCGCCGACTTGCCGCGAAATCGTTCCGACGCATCGATGACCGTATGCATCATCGTATGGGCCAGATAAAGTAGGAACGGCCTTTCCGGATCGCGTCGCTCCTTCAGATACGCAATTGCCTTGTCGGTGTAGAGAGTGGTCAGGCTCCCCATATCACGGGTCGAGCCAGCTTCCTCGTTGTTCTCATGAAAGCTGACACCTCCGGAATCGTTCGCTCCCAGGGTTCCGAAATAGTAATCAAAACCCTGTGCATTGGGCATGCGGTCCACGATCGGCTTGCGATTAGAAACATCCCACTTACCGATGCAAGCGGTCTGGTATCCAGACTCGCGCATCAATTCTGCAAACGTGATCTCCGAAGCAGGCATGCCCCAACCTTTGCTGCGAATTGGGTAGCGTCCGGTGAGTAAAGCCGAACGTGAGGGTCCACACACCGTTTGAGCGTAGAAACAAGTAAACCGCGTCCCCTCTTTTGCCAACTGGTCGAGCCGCGGCGTTTGATTTTTCTCATTGCCATAACAGCCCAGATCAGCATACCCCTGATCATCCGTGAAGATGATGAGAATATTTGGCTGCTCCGCAGCAGCCCCAGTGACCGTTAACAGCATCAGTGTGAGGCAAAAGACAATTCGCTGAGTCATCATGTTTAGAAAAATCCAAAGTGATTTTTTCGGCATCTTTTTGATGCAAGGTCATTGATTCAAAAACAGCAACAAGTCCTACTTCTTGTTCTTTTTTTTAACGACCGTTTTTGGTTTTCTGCGATCCATCTTCCTTGGTCCGTAAGTAGCTTCGAGGACTTCGTCGACCTTGGCTCGATCGTTCCGAGATTGGAATGCGGAGAGCATCGGGTCTTTGGTCTTTTTCATGTGGGCGACCAATTTGCTCTGTAACGTCTGCAGCGTCTCGGCATAACCAGCTTCATCGATCAGGTTGTGAAGACAATTTGGATCGTTCTTTAGATCATAGAATTCTTCGGGCACTCGATATCGAAACAAATCAACCCTTGCCTGAATCGATGGGTCGGTCTTAGCGGCCTCGTTCATCGCCTCCATCGTTTTGCCTTCATTGTTGTTGCGATACCAATATTTGCCGTCGCTGAACGGATTATAGATGTAGCCAAAGTTTTCGTTTTGCACACAACGCATCGGCACGGCGGCTCCACCAGCCTTCGAATCAATTTGAGTGAAGACATGATTACGCGCCTGTTGAGATTGGCCCTTTAATAACGAGAAAAACGATCTTCCGTCTAAACCTTTGGGACCATTCACCTGAGTGGCTTCCATAAATGTGGGAAAGAAATCAACGACCGAGACAAAGTGTTTGTCGTCGCGGGTACCAGGTTTGATAACTCCCGGCCAACGAACTAACAGTGGACTATGTGAACTGTGAAACCACGTGTTGCACTTGGCAAACGGCACGGCGATACCGTTGTCGGTGATGAACAGCACCAGCGTATTTTTGGCATGACCCGACTCATCTAGTGCTTGCATGACTTTTCCAAAAGTGTCATCAAGGCGTCGTGTGGAATTCAGATAGGTTGCCAACTCCGCTCGGACTCCCGGCAGGTCGGGAAGAAATCCCGGCACTTCGACTTCTTCGGGCTTGTAGATTCTCGACGGCATCGCGGCGCCTTTGGTGAGTTTGTCGGGGTCGCAATAAGGTCGATGAGGGTCGTGCGAATTCACCATGAAATAGAACGGCTTTTTTGCAGCTTGGCATTCTTTCAGAAACACCTGACTCCGTTGATAATACAGCTCAGGATTGCGCCCGTTGCCAAGATCTCTTTGGTCGAACGCGTAGTCCCACTGCATCGATTTCTTTGGAGTGGAATGGCCCACTTTGCCAAGGATTCCGGTGTGATATCCGGCTGCTTTCAAAGTCGTCACGATGTCCGGCACATCTTCTCGGGCTGGCATAAAACCCATGGCACCTGAGCGATGGCTGTAACGTCCTGTGGCAATCACCGCTCGACAGGGAGCGCAGATTGCCACGTTCACATGGGCTTTGCCAAACAACAAACTCTCCGCTGCAAATGCATCAAGATTCGGTGTCAGGTCCGTTGGTTTACCACCGTAAACGCCCAGCGACTCGGCATGCAAATCATCCGCGGTGAATAGCAAAATGTTGGGCCGATCTGCTGCCGCTAGACTGATGGTGTTACATGCAAGGATGATGCCAATGAAGAACTTTTTCATGGGAGTACGCTTCCAGGGATAATTTCGGTGATGGTGCGTAAAGTGAGTGGTATCGAATGACTCGAATTCCCGCGGATCCGTCTATAGTCAGTAGCATACCAAAAACTCTCAAGCGATTTTCGGCTGGTGTCTTCATACAGGGTTCGCGAAACAGATCGATAGCCGATGGTTTCGGTGTGCATTCTCGCTCGCTAACACCAAGGCCAACGGCGAATTTGTTTGCACCGAATGGACGGCTTATCGAACCGACGTTGAATCGGAGAGGCCCGTAGTCGGAGAGGCCCGTAGTCGGAGAGGCCCGTAATCGGAGAGGCCCGTGCAAGGCAATCGAAAGTTGACAAAAATAATCAAGTATTGCCAGTTCCGGTTCGCTTCCCTCACCAGCGACATTGTGCCGGTTGAGAAAGTCCGATCAAATTCACAATCAAAATCCGGTCTGATCCGATTACCGTGAGCCTATTCGTCTAAGATCGAGTACAATTGGTATCCTCACTTACGATCCCACCTACGATTCACTCCGAGTCACCCAATGAAGCGATTTGTCGCGGCGTTGTCTTCCCTACTGCTACTTGCGCAAGTTCTGAATGCCGCCGAATTCCATGTATCACCAAACGGTTTGGCGACAAGTGCCGGAACGCCTGAGCAACCCTTTCGCACGATTCAGCAAGCCGCGCGCGCTGTACGACCTGGCGATACGGTCCTGATCCATGCAGGTGTTTATCGCGAGTCGATCCAGCTGAAACAGAGTGGTACCGCGACCAAGCCAATCCGCTTTGCAGCAGCCCCGAACGAAAAAGTGGTGATCAGCGGTGCGGATCTGACAAACTCGAATTGGTCCCCTCATGCCAACAATGTCTACAAGTCGAGTGTACAGGGGCCCGTTCGGCAGTTGTTTGTTGAGGGAGACTTGATGATCGAAGCACGGTGGCCGAACTTGTTCATGGATCGATTATGGAACCGTGACCGATGGTCCGCAGCCGGCAAAGGCAGCCGTTACGGAAAGATGGTCGATCCCGAATTGGCCAAGACACAAATTGACTGGACCGGTGCAGTGGCGACGCTGAACGTCGCCCACCAATTCTTTACATGGACGCGCACCATCAAGCATCACGATGCGAACAGCGAAACCTTCGAATACGACAAGGACTTGGGTTCGATCACGCACTATGCTGACAAGACGCGTCCTTGGGAGGACGATCGTTACTACTTGACCGGCAAACTCGAAGCATTGGACTCGCCGGGCGAGTGGTTTCACGACCAGGATGCCAAACTGCTTTATCTTTGGGTTCCCGATGGCCAAGATCCCGATCAGTATTCGGTTGAAATCAAAACGCGTGCGTATGCCTTTCAGGGCCACAACATCAACCATGTCACTCTACAAGGCATTTTCTTGGAAGCATGCACATTCGGATTCAACAAGTGCCATGATCTCGAAATCGATCAGTGTCATGTTCGCTTTCCTAATGTCATGAGGCGGATCGACGATCCTGAGATGGATGAATTCGACAAGGCCGAGACAAAGATTGTCGGAGACGATAACCGCGTGACTCGTTGCAGCTTTGCATGGGGACCGGGTAGCGCCTTGCGAATGGTCGGCCGGCGCAACTTGGTTGAGGACTGCCTGATGCACGACTTCTGCTGGGACGGTTCTCTAAGAACTCCTATGCTTTCCATTGCATCCAACGGGAAAGAGGCCGCGGAAGATCGCTGCCTCGTTCGCCATTGCACTCTTTTCAACTGCGGCAATGCGATCCTTAACTACCGTGGATTGCCGGGGCACATTGTTGAGTACAATCACATCTACGACGGCGGACTATGCTGCAAAGACGTCGCATTGGTGTACACGGGCCAGCCGAGTTGCGCCGGAAGCGTCGTCCGATACAACTGGGTTCACGGCTGTTTCACTGAACACCAATTCAAAACCGAAAGCGGTGTCGTGCCGGGTGGACTTGGTATCCGTGGCGATGACCAAACGCGATCTTTGACCGTCCATCACAACGTTGTTTGGAATTGCGGACGTGACGGGATCATCGTCAAAGGTGACCACAATCGCGTTTATAACAACACGGTCTTCGAAATCGGTACACCGACATCACCCGGCAATTATATTAGCCTCCATTCGATGGCTGAACCGGAAAAGTTTTGGCGAGAGCAACATCCATTGCTGTTGCAGCAGAACCGCAACAGCCGAATTGCTAACAATATCGCTTTGACGATTAGTGGCGACCCGAAGGGACACCCCTATCCATTTGCGGAAAATCTGTCTACCAACTTCATGGGTAAGCAACCGCTTTTGGAAGATAGAAACACTCTAAAGTTTTGGCCGAAAAGTGGGGCGTCTGTGATCGACGGAGGTACAATCCTACCTGGTTTTACCGAAGGCTTTCAAGGAAAAGCCCCCGACATCGGCGCCTACGAGTACGGTGGCGAACGTTGGGTTCCCGGTATCCGCTGGGACCCCGAGCAAGTGCTCGGCTACCGTCCAAAAAGTTTTGTCGGCGATTGAACCGTGGCAAAACAATCCAGCTTTGATCATTTGATTTTTGCGTAAAAGAGAATACTCAGTGAATAAACCATTGCGTTCAATGACCTGCAACCTGCTGCTTCTATTGGCAATAGCGATACCAACGCTTCTACGCGCCGACGACAATATCCTCATCAACGATTTCGAAGCGGCTGACTACGGCGGCTGGAAAGTCGAAGGCGACGCTTTCGGGACAGGTCCAGCGCAAGGCACACTTGCCGGTCAGATGCAGCTAACAGGTTTCGAAGGCAAGGGACTCGTCAATTCGTTTCTGGGCGGCGACAAGTCGACCGGAAAACTGACCTCGCCAACATTCACGATCGAGCGAGATTACATCACGTTTCTGATCGGAGGCGGCGGACACAAGGAAAAGACCTGCGCTAATTTGATCATCGGTGGTGAGGTCGTCCTGTCCGCCACAGGTCCAAACCATCAACCGGGTGGCAACGAGTTTCTGAACTGGGAAAACTGGGACGTTCGAGAGTACAAGGGTGAAAAAGCTGTAATCCAAATCGTTGACAATGAGTCCGGCGGTTGGGGCCACATCAACTTCGATCAGGTCTCACAAAGCGACACAAAGGCCGATAAGAAGCCAGATCCCGCGCCAACGCAGAGTTCCGATAAAAATCCTCATGCGGAAAACACTCAAGAACTAAAAATTACGGGCAAGTACATACTTGTTCCTGTCTCGAATACGGGACAACGTGGACGGATGACTGTCTACGTAGGCGACCAACTTGTACACAATTTGGATTGCGATTTCCCAGCGAATGCGAATGCAATCGATTGGTGGACCTACATCAATATGTCCGAATACGTTGGCAAGACGGCGAAGGTCGTTGCTCGAACAGCCCCTGAAATTTGCGAGATGCTTGAATCGAGTGACGAAATCCGTAACCTCCAACCACTCTACGACGAAGTGCGACGTCCGCAATTTCATTTCAGCCAGATGCGTGGTTGGTGCAACGACCCAAACGGAATGGTCTACCACGACGGCAAATACCATTTCTTTTGGCAATGCAATCCGGCGGGACGGAAGTGGGCCAATATGTACTGGGGCTATGCAACCAGCCCTGACATGATTCATTGGACGGAACACGACCGAGCACTGCGTCCGTTCGGAGGCGATGTTGAGAGCCGCCATCCAGCGATGGCGGACAAAAATTGCTTCTCTGGAAGCGGGAATATCGATTTCAATAATTCCGCTGGCCTCCAAATTGGCGACGAGAAAACCATCGTTCTCGCATTCACCGATACCGGATGTGGCGAATGTCTCGCCTATTCGAATGACCGTGGAAAGACCTGGCAATATTACGAAGGCAATCCCATCATCGAGCACAAGGGACGCGATCCAAAGTTAATCTGGTATGAACCGGGCCAGCACTGGGTGATCGCTGTCTACGACGAGGCTCCTGAGCATGGCCAAAACATCGCGATCTATACAAGCAAGGATCTCAAAAATTGGGAACACCAAAGCAATATTCCCGGCTACTTTGAGTGTGCCGAAATCTTTGAATTGCCAGTTGACGGTGACGCCACAAAGACCAAGTGGGTAATCTTTGCCGCAGACGCACGGTATGCGTTTGGTCACTTTGACGGCAAAACATTCACTCCCGAGCATGAAGGAAAGCACCAAGTTCATTGGGGTTCCAACTATGCCTCACAATGCTTCAGCAACCATCCCGATGGCCGTGTCGTTCAGATCGGTTGGGCGCAGATCGACATTCCCGATATGCCGTTCAACCAATCGTTCACCGTGCCAACGAATCTAACCTTGCATACCACAGAAGACGGCGTTCGAATGTTCGCCAACCCGATCAAGGAACTCGAACTGCTTCGCAAACCGAACCCTGAAACGGCCGAGAATGTGGAACTGACGTCCCAAACTCCAATGATCCAAGTCGATGCGACTGATCAACTATTCGATGTGGTTGTGACGTTGAAAAAGGGCAACGCTTCGAAAGCGGTTCTTCAATTCGGCGAAAACAAAGTGACGTATGATTTCAATGCTCAAACGCTTGATGAAATGCCGCTGAAGTTGAAAGATGGCAGAGTCACTTTCCGCGTTCTTGTGGACCGACCGATGTACGAGTTGATCGGAGGCGGCGGTGCATGCTTCAAAACCAGTGGTCGTCGCGACATGGGACAACCCCTCGGCAACATCTCGATCGCTGCCGAAGGTGGATCGTTGACCATTGAATCGCTCGAAGTCCATGAAATGGCATCAGCCTGGAAAAAGTAGGAGACACTGTTTTCCATCGGTGAGCCTTGCTTACGTTTGCACTTTTGTTGATAGGAACCTTTTAGATGATTCAAAATCGTGTTGCGTTTCGAATCGGTCTTTCGGTCGTTGTCCTGGCGATGATTGCCCCGGTGTCGGCCCCAGCGTCGGCTGCCGAATTAAAGCCCAACGAGGCGAAAAAGAAAATCGTTTTCGTTCATGGCAAGGCGAGCCACGGCTACGGCGGTCATGCGTACGGTGCAGCCTTCCGCATGCTTGCCCGGGCTCTGAATGAAAATGTTCCTTCCGTGACTGCGGAGGTTATCCAGAACGATGGGGATCTTTCGATTTTGGAAACGGCCGATGCGATCGTTCTCGGCAGCGATGGCGGGCGACTGGTAAAAACTCTTGGTGATCAGCTCGAACCATTGATGAAACAAGGTGTCGGATTGGCGTGCGTTCATTACACCGTGGACCCAACGGATCCCAAAGCGGTGGAACGGTTGGTCTCGTGGATCGGCGGCGCGTACGAACACCACTGGTCAGTCAATCCTCACTGGGAAGCCAACTTTAAGACATTCCCCGAACACCCTGTTGCTCGGGGGCTGAAACCATTTAAGGCCGACGACGAGTGGTATTATCACATGCGTTTCCCCCCTGAAATGAAGGGAGTTACGCCGATCCTTTCCGCTGTACCGCCCGAAAAAACCCGTCAACGTCCCGACGGTCCCCATAGCGGAAATCCGCACGTCCGCGCCCGCAAGGGAATGGCCGAAGTAGTCGGATGGGTCTATAAACGACCGGACGGAGGCCGCGGATTCGGATTTACGGGGATGCATGCGCACTGGAATTGGGCGCAGGACATGTACCGCAAATCGGTGCTCAATGCATTGGTATGGATCGCTGGCGCCGAGGTGCCTGACGGAGGTGTACCGTCCAAAACACCAACACTTGAAGAACTCGAATCGGAGCTTGGCATGCCGCGGCCGGAGAACTTCAATGCGAAGGCGGTACGAGAAAAAATCAAATCGATGAACCTATAGAAACTAGCCATCCAATTCATGGGGACGCAAGAGAAGATCCCCACAAGTCAGTCAACGCATTACGATACTGCAAAAAAGAAACCAACATGCATATAAAAACCCATCTGCTAGCGATTGCGGCACTCAACATCCTTCTTGCTAGTGTCTGTAATGCAGCTGACAAACCGAACATTTTGTGGCTTTTCCAAGAAGACACATCGCCTTGGATCGGCTGCTATGGCGACCCGATCAATGAAGATTGGACGCCGAACATCGACGCGATGGCCAACCGTGGTGTACGTTTCTCTCGCGCCTTTGTGCCGTTTCCAGTTTGCTCTGCCTGTCGTTCTTCGATCGCGGTGGGGGCCAATGCGATTCGCTTTGGCGCCCACGAACACAGATCACGCCGAGGTCCACAGAAGACTTACTTGCCGGAAGGACTAAAGACCATTGCTGAACTAATGCGTGAAGCAAACTACTTCACCTTCAACGTTGGCAAGACCGACTACAACTTTGCAGAAGCGGGCGACGGCATCTACTCACCCATTTCAAAAGCGAACGTAAAAACACCGTGGCGTGATTGTCCCGACGGGCAAGCGTTCTTTGGCCAAATCCAACTGAAAGGTGGGAAGTCCAATACGACAAAATTCCCGCAAGCGAAAAAGACAGACCCAGCCGCCGTGACCGTGCCTGCGGATTATCCTCAGAATGAGCTTTACCGCGAAGTGGTTGCACAGCACTATGACACCATCCGTTCAGAGGACGAAGTCATCGGCGGGATTCTTGAACGCCTCAAAGCAGACGGAATGCTTCAATCGACGATCGTTGTCTACTTCTCAGACCATGGTGCCAATAACCTTGTGCGTCACAAGCAGATGCCTACCGAAGGTGGCTTGCATGTGCCGTTCATCATTCAAGGACCAGAGCCCTGGGTGCCTCAACGTGGTATCGTTCGTGATGATCTTGTCAACATGATTGACCTAACCGCCACATCATTAGCTTGGGCCGGCATCGATCTGCCATCATGGTTAGAAGGTCGTGATCTGTTTGCGAATGACTTCCAATCTCGCACCTTTGTGGCTGGCGCCAAAGATCGACTCGACCACACCATCGACCGTGTTCGGACGATTCGCACCGATCGCTATCGATACACACGCAACTACTTTCTAGATCGAGTTTTTCTTCAGCCACAATACCGTGATAGTAAACCGTATCTCAAATCGTTGCGCGCGGCTTACGCCGATGGCACTCTTGCTCCGAAGTTAGCTGAAATCTACTTCGGCGAGCGACCCGCAGAAGAACTATACGATGTGATCGAGGACCCCGCGCAAGTCAATAACTTAGTGAACGACCCTAGCCTTGCAGATGTACTCAAAGAGCACCGTGGCATCCTCGATAAGTGGCTTGCCCTTGGTGACCTGGGCGCGGGTAACGAACCCGATGAAGAACTACGAAGGAATGGTGAAAATACGAAATGGGGCATCGGTGTCAACGCAGAATATGAACGCATTCGGTCAGACAGCGATGGCGATGGTCTTTCCGACACATGGGAAGAACAGAACGATCGAGACCCTCAAGACGGCAAGCTGTTGTTTGCTTTTGATTGCGGCGGTTGGCAAACCGAGGGCTGGAAATCCAACGGGGACGTGACAAATATTGCCGGCGATCAGGGGTTTCTGAATTTCGAGCTGCTGGCGAGTAAAGCATCACTGCTACGCCATGGATTGAATCTAGACACGGCAAAGAACCAAGGTGCAATGCAGATCCGTATGCGATGCAAAGATGACACTTCCCTTTTCGTTTCAGCAAACGGCAAAAGTTTGGGCTCAATCGACGTCACTGCAAGTGACTCGTTTACCGAGTATCGGCTTCCCTTGGCAGGAGACACATGGAAGGGAGTGATCAACAATTTGAAAATTGATCTGGTGGGAAAGAAAGGGACGACGGTAACCATCGATTGGATTCGTACTGTGGAATAGGGTTCCCCTAATGATGGGCAACCGTAGTTTGTCGCTAGAATTTTGTAGTCTCCCACCACAATTTTTTAAATGAGTGACGCGAAGTGCAGACCTGTTTTCGTCGATAAAATACCAAGCCGGTGATCCAGTCCATGTCAAAATTCCTGTTGATCATTGCTGTTGTTCTCGTCGCTTTTGCAACGATCGTGTCGGCACAGCAACCCTATGAAGTCTTCCCACCGGCCGAGCCTCCTTACTATCGGGTGCGTTATGAAGCTTCCACACAGCCGAGTGAACTGACCTATCCGGTCAACTACACCGTCTGGATTCCAAGCAATGTAAAAACGTTGCGTGGGGTCATCGTTCACCAACATGGCTGTGGTGTGGGCTCGTGCAAATCGGGTCTGACAGGCGCTTATGATCTGCATTGGCAGGCATTAGCCAAGAAGCACGATTGCGCGCTGTTAGCGCCGTCCTATGAGCAACCGGATCAGGCAGATTGCCAGATGTGGTGTGATCCGCGAAATGGCTCTAGCGCAGCGTTTCAAAATTGCCTAGTTGATCTTGGCGTGAAGTCGAAGCATCCTGAATTAGCCACCGTGCCTTGGGCATTGTGGGGACACAGTGGCGGAGGTCACTGGGCCGGCGGAATGGTGATGCTGCATCCACAGCGGGTCGCTGCGGCGTGGCTTCGCTCGGGCGTACCTCTGTTTGAAACGAATCCCGATCGCCCCTCGATCAAGCCTCATACATTGCCCGACGCTGCACTTAATGTTCCGATGATGTGTAATCTGGGTACGAAGGAAGGCGTTTCCGTCAAAACGGGTCGGTTCACAAATGTCTGGCCCGCGAACGAAGCTTTCTTTCGAGAAGTTCGCGTCAAAGGTGGACTCATTGGCGTAGCGGTTGATCCGTTAACCGCACATGAATGTGGTAATCAACGCTACCTCGCGATTCCTTGGTTGGATGCCTGCCTATCGGTTCGATTGCCTAGCCAAGATGGCGATTCTTTAAATACAATTCCAAGAGAAAACGGATGGCTCGCACCACTGAATATTGGTGCTGTCAAAGTGGTCGCACCGGTTCCTGCACCAGAGTACAAGGCAACCATCACAGAAAAGGCCATCATCGCAGAATCCGTATGGCTGCCGAGCGAGACAATCGCCACTGCTTGGGCTCAGTATGTCACCGACACCGCCGTGTCGGATCACACGCCGCCGCCATCGCCCACGAACATTTGCGTACATGAAAATGAGCTGACATGGGAAGCCGAGGCTGATCTCGAAAGTGGGCTCGCCCGTTTCATCATCCAACGTGACGGGAAGTTTCTTGCCAATGTTCCCAAGCAGGGTAGGAACCCCTTCGGTCGTCCTATTTTTCAAAACCTCCAATACAGTGACACACCCACGCAGCCACTCGTCGAGATGCGATTCACCGACAAAAACCAAATAGCGGGCAAAGAACATCAATATCGAGTGATCGCTGTGAACACAGTCGGGATCGAATCTAAATAAAGCTATTTGTATTTCTCACTACCTTGAATCTAACAAGATAGGAAACTCCGCATGAACGTGCTCAATCCCAATCCAATGCTAAAGTACTTTCTGATCGGCTTGATTGCGTCCCTGATTTTCGGTGCAAGGATAATGGCCGACGAACCAAAGCAACCTCAACGAGCAAAGAAGAAAGCGACAGCAGCCCCCGCTGTTCCGACGCCTACTTTTGCCGAGGTGCGTTATGGTGAACATGAACGGCACGTCCTCGATTTCTGGAAAGCCGAATCGACAAATCCAACGCCACTTGTCTTCGTCATTCACGGCGGTGGTTGGCAGGGTGGGACAAAGGAGCTAGTCAGTCGGTTTGTTAATGTCGAGCAACTCTTGGAAGAGGGTATCTCCGTTGTGGCAATCAATTACCGCCTGATCAAACACGCCAATGAAGCAAAGGTGGATCCACCGGTGAAGGTTCCGCTACATGACGCCGCGCGAGCGCTGCAATTCGTTCGAAGTCAGGCTGCACAGTGGAATATCGACAAGGATCGCATCGGTGCCGCTGGTGGTTCCGCTGGCGCGTGCTCGAGCTTGTGGTTGGCTTTTCACGATGATTTGGCCGACCCGAAAAGCGATGATCCGGTTGCCCATGAATCGACTCGCCTTTGGTGTGCGGCAGTGACCGGTGCTCAAACAACTCTCGATCCCCAACAGATGAAAGATTGGACACCCAACAGTAAATACGGTGCGCATGCATTTGGTTTGCAAGGTTTTCCAAAATTCCTTGCCGAGCGTGAAACCATCTTGCCATGGATCGAGGAGTATTCGCCTTACGCTTTGGTCACCCCCGATGATCCCCCGGTCTATCTGATCTATTCGGCTCCACCCGCATTAGGCAAAGACCAACGAGATCCGACACACACGTCCAACTTTGGCGTGAAGTTGCAGGAATACTGCACTGCCACAGGTGTCACCTGCAAACTCGTTTATCCCGGTGCACCTAACGTGAAGCACCGAGCGCCCTCGGATTACCTGATCGAGAAACTCAAGGAACGCGGTGAATCGAACTAGCGGAGGCAGATATCAACCAGTTGGTTTCTGCGTACTCGCAAAACCCTCCTGTCCAGTCCACACCTGTATGGGCATGGTTATTTATGGGCATGGTTATTTGATTTCTTGTTCGGGGTCGTGCTCGGGGTCAGCATCGAGCATCACTCCCCAACCGTCTGACTTACCGCCGAATGGATCGGCGATGTTATTGAGAACCTCTTGGATGCGCATAATCTCGTCATAGTCGGGAACCATCCGAATATTCGCAAAAACATCCCAACAGGGGCCAAACTCTTCGTCATCGGGATCGATTTCGCCCTCCTCGTTCGGTTCTCCTTCGTCATGCTCGATATGCGTATCGTATCCAGCCACAAAGAGCGCTTTGGCGATTGCATTTGCCGCCTCTTGATCCGGCGCTACAACTGGAAACTCGAAATCGAGGGGTTGCGACATGTCAACGCCTCGGCCTGCGAGATCAGTCAGTACATTGCCGTCAGCGTCATCTGGGTAAATTGTCATGTGTTGCTCCTGAAGATCAATTGCCGTGCCATTTTCTTGTCTGATGCTATCGCAAACAAATTGCGAACTATTCGGGTTCACGGATGGCCCCTCATCGATCGGGATTGAACTTTGCCGTCTTCGCGGCTCCGCTCCCGTTTTCAAGAAGCAATAACTTCCACCATCTCGACTTGTCGCCGATTGTAGCCCTCCGAGCGTGACCGCTGCAAGGTTCCAGCAACTGGAAAGACGCTACGGGGCATCGCTCCCCAAAAGCCAAACTGCAACACTCGATAATGGGCAAGTGAATCACACTTACCCAAGCGAGAGTCACACTCGATCATCATCAATCAAATTCCATTCCGTTTGTGCATTAACAGGTCATCGGATCACTGTGGAATGGTTTCTTGGATTCATCCGTCGGTAGGGATCGCTAGTTCCTCAAACACTTGGTCGATCAAACTTGTGTCCAATGCGGTTGCATCGGTATCGAGCTCATCCTGGGCAATTTCGACCCTCTCGGCTGCCTGTCGCTCGACGCTCTGCATTCCCCATACTTCGGACGTTCCGAGTCGATCGGTGGATTCGAGCAGGATGGTTGACCTTTCCTCTTCGAGGAATGGTTCCGCTTGGGAAGAAAGTGTGAACGATTGCGGGTAACTAAGAACCACGATCGATTCACCCGCAGGAGCGTTGGCCGACGGTTTGTTGGATAACGCATTGATCACGATGAGTGCGTCAAGGGCAGTTAAGTTTCCGTCGCCGGTCACATCAAAGAAATTCGTCGAGAAGTCAGGCAGCGTGGCCGGATCGACCAACTTGGATGTTGTTCCCACTACGAACTGAGGCTGGCTCAGTTGATTGAAAATTTTCAGGGCATCAAGCGCGGTAATCGACTGTGAACCATTCACATCAAGTGCAGCGAGCGGGTTCGTCCATCCCGCACCACGAATGTGGAGCCTCGCAGTGCCCGATTGAGCGATCACTTGGAATTGTCCATCAACCACTTCGGTCCCGATGATGATGAATCCGTCATTTTGCGTGTCGAGAGTATCCTTCGCGTCCATGAACAGATTCAGTTCGTTGCTGGTACCGGTTAACGCGAGGACATCGCTCGTTTTCAATATCAGACGATTTTTTCCATTCCCACGAATATCGATCGATTCAAGATCACGAATGACGTCATCCGCGATGGTTGTCAAATCAAGCGATTGACCACTGCCGGTCAGTCGCAACGTATCGTTGCCGTTACCGAAGTCTCCACCGATCAGGCCGCCAAAGACTGCGTCAAGTTTGGCGACGCTCAGTGTGTCATCGCCATCGGTCCCAGCGATTCGGATCGCTTTCAACGAGTTGCCGGGTGCGCGGAACAACTCGGTCGTACCGAGTTTGACGACGACGTCACTGCCACCGATGATGATTTCGAAGGTATCCGAAACCAACGGATGGAATTCCACATCGTTTTTCGTTGGTGCATCACCATCCAAAATAGTCGCGATGTAATCTTCGACTTCCCCGTCCACTGCGGAGCCTGTCGGTAACAGACCGCCCTCGGTGCTAAGACGGAAACGAGCTGCGGTGGCACCTGGGACGGAAGTGACCGGAACACTGAAACCAAGCACGTTCGAACCCGCTTCGACCGGTTGGCTAATGGCAATTTGTTCGCCTGCATCGAGCCAGTCACCATCACCATTGAAATCGATCCAAGCATCCAGTTTTCCAGCTTCGGAAGCCGTGAAGAAGACGCTCGAACGGGTGGCGACGTCGCTGCCAATCAAGCTGGTGATCGCAAGCACGCCGTCATCGTTGTCGCCACTCGCGTCGAACCTTGGTTGACCATCGAATTCCGAATCCACCCCGCTACCTAGGAAAAGGGAACCAACGGTGTGACGAGCACCATCGTGAATTAGCAGGGTTGGATACCGTGGTGAAGCAGCCGAATCGAAAGCGTCTCCAAAGTCGAAAGTTGGTAATTCAACGACATTCGTCACGGTAATCGCAAAGTCCTGAACATCCGTCAGCCCACCGGAACTGCTTACCGTGACTTGGACATCGTAGACATTGTCGGTGCCGGTATCCTGAGGAGTCTCAAAGTCGGGAGCATCCAAGAACGTCAGTACGCCCGTTGCGGGAACGATCGAGAAGCGATTCTGATCAGTACCGCCTGTCAGGCTATAGGTCAAACCTGCGCCTTCGGTCTCGCCATCCAAATCAAATGACTCGACGTCAATCACAAACGTTTCGTTTTCTGCAACGCTCACTTCGAAGTCGCTCGTAATCAGAGGCGGATCATTTACATCCGCTGGAACGACGGTGACTGCGATATCGAGGACATCCGTGAGACCCGCTTTGTTCGTCACACTGACCTGAACATCATAGACATTGTCACTGCCAACGTCGGCAAGAGCGTTCGCGTCGGGAGCAACCTTAAAGCTCAACACGCCCGTTGCTGCAACAATCGCGAAACGGTCCTTGTCAGCACCTCCACTCAATTGATAGGTCAGACCGTTCCCTTCGGTGTCTGTTCCCGGATCGGTTGCTTGGACATCGATCACCGAGGTCTGGTGATCTGGCACAAGTATCTTGGACGGACTCGTGATGGTGGGCGCCCCCACGACGTCCACTGAAAGTGTTCGCTCGGAATGGCCGCCGTTATCATCCGACACGCTGACCTTGACGATCATCGGGTTCGCCAGCGTGCCATTTCCATAGGCATACGAATGGACGGCGGTGAATGATCGAGTGACTTCGTCAAAGGCGCCCAAAGTGATTCTTGCGTCACCAGCAGCGGTACCACGCTTCACGGTCAGCACGTCACCGGCTTGATAGCCCGTGCCAGGAGTGGCGATCGTGGCGTCGACGATACCGCCATTGATCGTGCTGATATTGATCGCCATACCTGTTCCGCTACCTCCCGTAACTCCAACCGCATTAGCATCGGAATATCCAGTGCCACGTGTCGTAATACCAAGCAAGTTCGAAGCAGAGAGACGATCGACGTGGCCATCGCCCCAGTTGATCTCGACGGTGTGCGTGTCATTGACGCCAGCATCCACTCCAAAGGTTCCCGTCAAGGTGACCGGAGCAGCAGAAGCGATCTGCTGGGGAGTCATCGCAACGGTATCAATTGGCGCGATCGTGTTCTCAACGACCAGCACTCGCGAATATTCATTGAAGTCGCCGTCCTTGTCCATCACTCGTCCGCGAATCAGAAACTCGCCGCTGTCGGCAACGATCGCTGCGGGTACCGCTTGTGTTGCACTACCGGGTACAAAACCATTGCCGTCGCCAAAGTCATACGAATAGGTGAAGCCCGACGTCGTATCGACAGATGACGGGTCCGCGACCTGTGTGAACCGAACGTTGACACCGGTATCACCCTCTTCAACGCCACTGGGAATGACAAAATTAGCCTTCGGTGCGACGTTCGATACAACGAAGCTGAAGTTTACGTTGGATGTTGAGCCCTCGGCGTCCGTCACTGTGATGGTGACCGGTCGCGCGATGTCGGTATTGTCGGCAGCAGTATGCGTCCAACTCCACGTACCGTTCGTGACATCTTTCGAAACGGTACCGAGCGAGGCGTTAAAAGTGACGGAACCACCGCCGGGATTGCTGAAGCTGCCGGTGACGATTGCCAGTTCACCTTCTTCGACTTCAATCAATCCGGACCTGAGACTAGTGATCGTCAATTCCGGTGGCAAATCGTTGACAACAACGGTGGTCGAGTAGTCGACGGTTGCTGTACCATCTTTCAATCGCGTCGGGATGACGTGCGTTCCGGCACCAAGCGAGGCTGGAACGATTTGTGTGGCGCTACCCGTCACAAATCCATCACCGAAGTTGTATTGGAACTGGAACAAATCTAAATCATTAGGATCCGCAACATCCACAAAGCTGACGGTCGCCACTTGTCCCTGGTTAATCGGTCCGTTGTTCTCAATCCGTGCGTTTGGGGCTACATTTCGAACCGTTAGCGTTGTCGTCGCAACGACTGGTGTCGAGCCATAGGTGACAGTCAAGGTCAAGTTGAATGCACCGTTATTTGTGACACCGAGTGCTTTCAGACCATTCCAGTCGATGGTTTGGATCGATCCGCCTGAAGCCGCTGTTTGCGGTGTGCCGTTGGCTTTCCCAAAACTCCATTGATAGGAATTGGCATTGGGCAATCCAAAGGCGTCTGCATTGAGTGTTAACGACTGACCTTCATCGATCGAGTAGGGGCCACCCGTGACCAACGAGGAAGCATCAAACTGTACTTCAACGGTCTTGTTTGACGGCGTTGTCTGCACGCCGTTCTGGTCGATTCCAATGATCGCGATCGCATAGGTGCCGGGACGCTCATAAAAATGAGTAGGCACGATTTCCGCATCGATCGTCTCAACGGCGGTTCCATCTTTCCAATCGACTTGCCACTGTGTCACTTCGTCGCCACCCGCGTCCGAGGCGGTTAGCCCAAGCGTGTAGAGGGAATCGTTGAAATTGGCCGTGAAGACCGACAAGCCGGTCACGCTGACGACGGGTAAAACGTCATTGATGTTGATGAGCAACTCGGCGTCACTGAGTTGCGTTTCTGTCGAAGTGACATTGCCTATCGCATCCATGGTGTTGACAACACGTGCGACTTGAAGCGTGACTCGTCGTTGGGCGTTGCCGCCGGTTAAGTCAGCGGCGTCAAAGCCAAAGTCGCGTAGATCTTGCCACGAGAGAGTGACTAGGTCTTGGCCGGTGACCAATTCCGTAAAGTTTCCGTCACCATTGAGATCCCAGGAATAGGTAATTTGACTGAGCTCATTGGCGCCGTCGGCGGGCAGTGTGCTACCGCGGGCGTCCAATGTCAACGATTCGCCTTCATTGATCGAGATGGTCCCCACGGTTTTGGCCAGTGGAGAATCATTGGGAGTGAGAAAACGGGTTCGCGAAGGCTGTGCCTTCACGCCATCGACCATCATGGTGAAGGCGCCAGAACCAGGAATCTGCTGCACCGAACCGCCGCTGTTGGATCCATCGCCACCGAGCTCATAGTTGACGAGGTCGCCGTTGCTTCCACCGTTACCAACATCGACCGTCACGTCACTGCCGCTGCCGAGACTCTTTGCGCTAACGTAAATTTGATCGACCCAGTTGTTACTCGGATCGTCCGTCGGTCCTTCGGTTGAGATGATCACGACCGATTGATTTGCGACTTGGGTGATGCGAACGACGTCCGCACCATCGCCTGTCGTGCCTTCCAGATGGGCTCCACCGGTGTGTTCTCCCCCGATACCCTCAGGAACGACCGTCATGGCCGTGCGGAAGTTGACCGTATCGTCGCCTGAACCCGTGTTCCACTTGGTCGTGCCTTCCGTCGCGGCATCGTTGAATGTCAACAAGTCATCGCCGGCGCCCGTCGAGACTCCTAGATCAATGTCAACTCGAGGGGCCTCGTCAATCGTGACGAAATCTTCGCCAGCACCGGTTGCAATTTGAACCGACCGAATGTTGGAAAATTGCAGTTGCGTTTCGATCGGCGGCAGAATGGGGCTGTCGTCGGCATTATTGTGCAAGGTAATAAAACCGCCGGGGTTGCCCGAAATGTCTGGATCGAAACTCGAACTAACGAACACGCTTGATGTATCGTGAGCCAATGTGACGATCGAATCGGGCCGGTACAAACCAAAGTTTGCTCCGCCTGTCGCGTTACCGACGTTGTTATTAAGCACTTGCAGGAACGATAGCTGTCCAACTGTCGGACTAGACGGGTCGAGATCTCGTTGCAAGACAGCGATCGAATTTCCTTGATAGCCCAACGCATACAAGAAAGCACCCGCAGGGATCTTGGTATGCAGTTTGTAGTTATCGATGACATTTGGGTTTTCGATGATCTTGGCAAAGAAAACGTCGTCACCCGAAAGTGCCGTCGCGGAACCCGTTAGGGTTGCACTCATCTCGTAGGGACCGGAACCCTTGATGGTCTGGACCAGAAACGCATTGTCGCCTGCTTGAGCCGCTTCGAGCGTGCGGAACAGCTGAAAACTATCGGTATCGGTCACATGAACGAAGTACTCGGTATCGGCATTCAAGCCGCCCGGTGTCGTCAGTGGATCGAGGAAGACGACCCCAAGGCCGGTACTCAGACCATGTGGAGAGGCCGTGTTGATCGTATGAGTCAGGTTATCCACCTCGTCCATCGCGATCGTCAGATGCAAGTCAGCAAATAATTGGAAGCGATTGTCGTCGATCTTACGGACATAGTAAGTTTGAATCGGATCAACAACCACGGTCTCAAACGCCGAGACCACATCCAACTCGGGATCACCTTGGAAAGTGCCATTGAGTCCGTTTCCTGAATCGTCGACGGCGACTGTGCCGCTCGTTTCGTTGAGTTGGTAATAGGCGTTTGGAGCATCCGCCAGCACGGCCGATGCATAGGAGTCCTGGTCGGTTCCACTGGTAAAGTGCGCTGTCACTTGCGCCGCCGATAATGCCGTGCCATAGAGGGCAACATCGTCCAGTGCCCCCTGCCAAGTGTAGTTCGCATCAACACCTCGACCGACAAGCAGAGGCTGGGTCGAATGATTGATCGGAGTCGTGTAATTCTTTGTGGCGACCTCTATGCCGTCAATGTAAAGCCGTATCACGAGGCCGTCATAAGTGCCCACGACATGTGAGTATTGGTCGAGCGGTATCGCGGCGGACACCCTTGCAATGGAGTAGTGATTGACAAAGAAGGATAGATTCCCGCCCTGATAGTACATCCCGTAACCATTGGTCCAGGCGTCACTATCTGTCTTCATCAACACAGTGTCAAACGAACCGATCGACGGATCAGGTTTGATCCATGCTTCGACACTGAGAGCAGCGGGGCGCAGCAGGGCCGAATCGGCGATCTCAATAACATCGTCCACTCCATCGAAGTGG
The DNA here is from genome assembly GCA_007859835.1 of Novipirellula herctigrandis. Lineage (GTDB taxonomy): Bacteria > Planctomycetota > Planctomycetia > Pirellulales > Pirellulaceae > Novipirellula_A > Novipirellula_A herctigrandis. The sequence continues at coordinate 4,849,088 of SJPJ01000001.1, forward strand.
ACGGCACCATCAGACGGCGGCGCTGTACCGCTGGCTTGAATGCGGGGCGCTTCGGCTGCGTTGTCGAACCAAATTTCTTGCCCGGTGTGCAACCCGTGTGGCTGATCGAAAGTGATTGTATGCGTGAGTTCGTTTAGATTGAAACTCTCGAACGGAATGACGGAATCGTTTACCGGATCGCTGAGTTGGATCACGCCAACTCCGCCCAAACCGCGGATGCCGTTAACGCCTTCGCGGATGATCTGGATGTGATGCAGGCTGCCGTCAATCACCGTGTCATCCGTGCCCAAGAACTCGTCAAAGACGGAGATCGAACTGTTGCCAGCGGATGCAACGTACACAAAACGTCCCGCCGGAATTGTGCCCTGGCCATCGTCCGCTAGCGCCGGACTGACTTCGACACCACGTGGATCGTCAAGACCAGTGTCGATCTCGTTGGTCTTGTTGAGTGCAGTTGCCGTTCGATTAAAGATCAGCAACTGATTCGTCGATGGCTGCACCGCATAAACGGTCGTGCCGTCGTTCGAGAACTTGATGTCCGAAACGGTATAGGGTTGCACCGCCAAGGCGGGTCCAAGCAATCCCGTATCGGCATTGCCAGTGAAAACTTGTAGTCCCTTGGGACCGCTGACATAGACATTGCCATTCGGAGCAATTGCCAATTCCGTGATCGGATTGTCGCCAACTGAATTGAATACAGCTGTCGAAATTGCCCTGACAAATTTTAATCCGTCGGCGGTTCCGTTGAGTGTCGTTCGTTGATAGACAGCGATCGCATTAGCGGCGGTTTCCTTGACGGATGAAACGAAAACGTATTCACCCGAGGCACTGACCGCAATGTTGGTGGCACCCGACAAGGATAGATCCGCCGTACCGAACGCTCCGATCTTGTCGTCCTTCAATCGCTGTACAACGGAAGTCGTTCCGTCGGCGTGTTGGTTGAGGACGTACAGGACGTTGTCGATGGGCGAGACAGCATAGAATGCCTGCTTAACACCAGGCACCGCGCTAGCGATCGAGTTCGCCGTTAGCGATTGGACTCGGGTCAGCCCGTCCAGCGGATCCATATCACCCAGACCGCCCAAGCCATTGGGGTTTGGTCCCTGATCCGCTGTGACCTCGATCCCGCCACCCGATGGGCTCGTCAGCAGGAATGTCGTTAAAGCATTTGCATCGGCGCTGGCCACAACGATGAACTGGTTCCCATCGGTCGCCAGTTTTTCCAGTGCGGAATCGGCGGCACCGTTGAGATCATCGGGCGAATCCGGAAACGGAGTGATTATTCCGAGCGACTTATTCGTGTCAACCTTAAACGTTGTCACGGCGTCCGAATCGGCTGCGGTCACGTACACGCGCGATCCATCGGGGCTTATCGAAATTGAACTGGCACCACTCAGTTTTTGAACATTCGAATCACCGGGGCCTACAATATCGGTGATTGGTAGCGTGTAGAGAACCTGCTGCTGCGTTCGCTTGAGCTTACCAATATTTCGCACGTCGACCGAGGACGGATCGCTCAATACAAACACCTTCCCAGAGGCATCCGTGGCGTAGACGGTCGAGCCATCGGGACTGACGACGATTCCGGTGATCGCACCCTCGCCGTGGAACCAACCGGCTTGTTGTTCGGACTCGGCAAAATCTTCGACCAGGTTTTGGTTCGTGATCCCGATCGCGACGCGATCACCCAGTGAATCGGCGAGGTCGCGGTGGACGTCAATCGAGTCGTTCTCGCGGTCAACCTTGACCTCGACCGTTACGTCAACTTGGTTTGTGTTATAGTTGAAAGAGAATCCCTCATCGGACCGTATCGTGCACAGGTAGGTGCTGACCCTACTGTTGATTTCGGACACGTCAGCACTCACAAAACTACAGGCATAGCTGGGGTTGTTCGTGCTGACTCCACCGATGTTGTACCAACGTTCCTTAATAGAACCTGTCGCGGGGTAGAGTTCAGGAGAGGCATTGAATTCGATGGCTCCAAAGTCATCTTCGCCGTTGGCGTCCGATTCTCGGAAATACATGATCAAGGGAGCGGTACCAGAAACCGTCTGCCAAGGGAAATCCGTGATGTTCTGTTTGCTATTGTTGTTGCGCGGGAAAGAATAAAGTGCGTTTTCGGAGGAGCGGCCAATCAGGTTGACATAGAGGTCTTCGTTATCGCCGTCCGCCGTGTCGTCGCTGCCGTTGGTAACGTTGTAGCCAGTGACTCTTACTTGCGTCAGGCTAGGCGCTGTGTTGTTCGCGAACACATCGAATGTCGATTCCGTAGCAAGCGTGTCGACCGCTGAAATTTCGGTCCACTCGCCCGACGCTTGTTCTCGCAAGAAGTGAATGTTGCCACTCGTGTCGGTCGCTGTGGCGGTATTGCCATCGACGGTCACGGCGATGGAATTGATTGAAAAGCTGGCTTGACGTGAGAAGTTACCATTTGAATCAGTACGATAGATATTGGTTTCAATACCTCCACCCACGGCGGCGAAGTCAGCTCTGGTAATCACCGTGTCGCCGTCAATGTCGATGACAGGTCCCCAGTAATCTCGATCTTCGGTTAGTTCCCAAAGATCGTTGCCGGAGTTATGCCTCCACATCAATGTGCTTGAACGATTGACTGCGGGATCGTTCAGGGTGATTGCGGCGCGTCCTTCGTCCACGACGACGAACGAACCGAATCTCGCGTCCGCGCGTCCCTGGGGGTCGGTAATCACTTGGTGGGCATCGAAACTGGCGATACTGAGGCTTTTTTTCAACACCAGCACTGCACCAACGTCATCACCGTTTGGCGGATCGACTGTCGTGAACTGATTGAAGTGGTCTGCCGCCGGTAGACCCACAAACAGGAAGTCGCCGTTGGTGGCTAGCGCGGAAATTCCCGCGTCGAGGTCGTATCCGCCGTAAATGTCCGGGAGCGTGAAAACTGGAAGCCCCGTCGAACTGGGGCCAATCGAGACAGGCTTCCACTGATTGGAATTGTCGAATTCGGTTTGATATTCAATGCCATTGCCAGCTTCATTCACGCGGTACAACGTGTTGTTGTCTTGCGGGAATGGAGTATCAATCGAGACGATAGAGGCGTTCTTATCCGCTGCCGAGCTAACACGCACATCACGATTGGCCAGGAAACCGAGATCGACGGAGCGGACGCCAGTTACCGGAGTCTCTGATTCGCGGAACCAATCTTGCTTCGTTGACAATCGGAACGATTCATCGGTTTGTTGGTCCCAGGTTGCGATATCGCCCGAAACGTCACCGGTATAAAGCGTTTTTCCGTCGCTGGTGATTGCGATCGTTTGGGTATCATTGAGGCCGCGAGCTTCGGATGTGAAATGGGCCTCCATCGAAAAAGCAAGGCCAATGCGGCCTGCCGATGCAATGGTGGATCCGCGCTGAATCCCATTGTTCAGATCATTGCTCTGGAACCGATACGCGTTGCTTTGAGCAAGGTTAACACTCACGGTCGTCCATATCTCTGCATTAAAATCATTGGGTGCACCGCCATCCAACCAGCCAAAGTAGAGGTCAGAATGATTCGACACCGTATTATTGCCGATCCAGCCAAAATCAAATTGATTGAAACCGGGCTGAGTGATCGTTCGCTGCGTGCCTGTGGCGACAATCTCCCAGCCATTCGCACCGCTGCGTTGCAACAACAAGGGAGTGATCTGCGATGCGCCGCGAGCGTAGAAGCGATAGTTTCCACGATCATTGATCGGCAATGTGAACGGATCGTCTAAGACAATGACGTTACCATTCGCCAAGTTGGTGCCGCTTGTTCCGCTTGCCGGTACGATGCCAACTTGGATTGCCGCAGCCTGGAAATTGGCGTCCATCGAGTACGCTTCGCCACGCCGGAATTGCGCCGAGCTACTCCTGATTTTGCCGCTCACGTTTGACACATCAGTACTACGTATTTGGAACGCATTGGACGAGGTTCCAGTTGACAGCTTCACGACGGTGGTCGTGTTGCCTTGAGCGCCACCGTCAAGCCAACCAAAGTACAGTCCCGCGGTATTGGGAACGGACCCGGTCTGCAAGCCAAACTCGAACTCGTACACTCCTTCGCCGGGGATGTCTCGTCGAGTACCCGTCGCAACGATTTCCCAGCGATCCAAGTTATCAGGATTCGAGTGGTCGTCTTCGCTGAGCGGCTTGAACAAAATTGGCGTAATCGTTGACGCCCCCAGTGCATAGAAGCGATAAGTCCCGTTTTCAGTAATCGGCTGGGTGAATGGATCGTCCAGGATCACCCGATTGCCATCCGCCAGCGGTCCAGCGTTTGTCCGATCGACCGGTTCGTTACCGACGTCGATCGATTTCCCAAAACTGTTTTCCCTCCGCAACTTCTGAAGCACCTTGGTCAGATACCCTGTCGCCGGGTCACGCTCAAAAATCGCGATCCCGTCTTCGTCTCCCGCTGTGGTCACGAAGGCACGAGTGCCATTAGGACTGAACACGAGGTCGGTGAGTCCCAAAAATTTCAACGACAAATTTGCGGCAGCTGGCAAGTCCACGTTCGTGGGATTGTCAACGGTCTTGGAACGTACGGAAGTGAAGAATGAGCCGCTGAGATCCTGTTTCCAAGTCAACTTCGGATCGCCGTTGGTTTGTTGACCAACCTCGTAGACCGTCAGAACGGAATTCCCGGTTCCTGAAGAAAACCCGCCCAAAACATAGAGAAACTTGCCATCAGGACTGAGTTCAAGCTTGCTCGGCTTACTCGGAACATGGCCAGTGTTCGCATCGATGGCGTCAACATAGACCAACCGTGAACCCTGAGAAATTCCGGGATCCGCGACCCGTAGGAACAAGGCAATCTTGTCCTCGTCGGTTCCCGCCGCGAAGACGAACGGATTGGTAGTGCTGGTGACGACGCTCTGCACACCCTGCAATCCATCCACGCGACCGATGGGGAAAGCGTCCCGAGCGAGGTTACTTTCATGATCCAAAACACGTGCGCCTTCGATGATACTAAGCGCATTGTTCGCCACATCCACCGTCGCATTCAGCGGAGTGACGACCGACAACGTATTCGCTTGATTCTCGGCCGCGATCAACTCGGATCGCTCTGCACCTTCCAGATTGACCAACGCCGATATCCGTCTTAGCGAGAGTGTCCCACTGCCGATCGAAGTCAGGTCGAGCGCGGTATTGACTCCAGGTAGCGAAAGTTTGAACGTGCCAACGGTTGCGTCCAATTCGCGGACAATGAAGAACTGGCCCGGATCCAAATCGATCCGTTGTCCCGGAGAACCGCTACGCTGCTGTTCGGGAAGTGTGCCGATCGAGCCATCGGCAAGCGTTGCCGTTAACAGGACACGGTCGCCGTTTTGCAATGCCCGCGGCGCGGTGAAGCCTGCGAAAGTGACTTCGTCGTCATCCGTGTCGACGGTCACGCCCGCTCGTCCATCGACAAAGTACATCGTTCCTTGTGAGACAACCCAATCGACCGACTTGGTATGGTTACGATTATCAATCACCAGAGTTTCGATTCCGGCACTGACCGTCAACGCGGTAAAGGAATCGGGGACTGGCTCGCCATCCACGATGACGCGAATGGAATCGTCTGTGCCACTCTCACCAAGGATGACCGTGTTGTCACCGGGAACCCCGTGCAGCAGGAACTCGTCGTTGCCGGGACCGCCGCGCAGTTCAACGCTCAAGTCGCTGATACTGCTGTCGACCGTGAACGTGTCGTCTCCCAGGCCAAGCAGCACATTCAGTTTCTCGATGCCGGTGAAGCTAGCTCGGTTGACGAGTGTTTCGTTACCCGGCTGTGTGTAGGTTAGCAGCGGGTTGGCATCGCTACCGGTCAGACTGCCGACCATGGTTGGCCATTGCGGTTTGCCATTGACGGCAAGCGTCAGTTGATGGTTGCCGCTGCCGTTGCTGGTGAACATGATGATGTTCGGATCATTCTCGTCGCTGTCACTCGCAATGAGTGCTTCTTGGCGGGTTCGTGCCAAGCGGATGATGTCGCGACCGAAGGGAACGGCGTAGTAGAACTTGCCCGACGTTAGCCCGGTGGGTGGCGTTGCATCGGAGGTAAATAGCAATTGCTCGCCACGTTCCCATCCCGTACCAAATAGTTTGATGGCGTTCTTTCCATCGAGCACGTTGACATTGCTGCTATTGAACGTACGCGTCGACCCTAACAACACTCGATCGCCGCCATCGACTTCGGTGACTGGTTTTTCGCCTGTCTCGCCACCGTTGATGACCAACAACGGTTGTAGGCCCGACGTCGACACACCCCCGCCTTGCAGATTGACTGTGTCGTCGCCCGATCCCAAATTCACCGTCGTCGATTTTGTCAGTTTGCGAATGTTGATCGTGTCGCTCTTCGTCCCCGCATTGATCGTCGTGGGGATAACGGTATCGAGTACCGTAAAGATTGAAGCAACATCACCCAAGCCCAAGTTCACATCGGCTGTTTCAAAACCGAAGAACTCGACTCGTCGTGGCGATCCTTCCTTCAAACTCGCACTGTAATCTTGAACCAGACCACCGAGGCCGTCAGCGGTGCGCCCGATGCGTCCGATCGGGACAATGTTGTCACGCGATCGCGGTTCGACCAATTTAAACTTATCGGTTCCGCCACCCGCGTTGATCACGATCGGCCGTTCAATCTTGCCCGGATCAATCGCAGTCGTACCACGGAAACCACCGATGGTTACCTGATCGGCGCCGTTCTGGAAGTCCAATTGGGCTCCGTGCCGCATCGCCAAGATGGTCAGTTTCGTATTGCCGGTTCCAAAGCGATAATCGACATCCATCGCATTGAATGCATCCCCTTGCGAATGCATCAACCGCACGATCGGATTTCCGTTGGAATTAAGATGCGATTCGCTAACTTGAAACTTGGTGCCACTAAAGAGCGTTTCTTCGGGCGATGATGCTTTGGTATCGAGGATCCAATCGGTAGGACTGGCCAAGTTGTGTTTGAAATCAATTTTCTCAGCGTCAATCGTCGACAACGTGGTGACCGCCGTAGGAACGCGGCTTAGCCTCGCATCGATAGAATCCGATCCACCCTGTGCTTCAAAGGTGACCGGCATGAATAGGTCGGGAACGATCAGAACATCGGTGTCTCTATTGCCAACGACTCGCAACTCGCCAGCTAATATGATCGCGTCCGCCTTTGTCGGGACTGTGAAGGTGGTTGTGCCAGTGTCGGCACTGAGCCAATCGATTCCGATCGTGACTTGACCTGTTCCACCGTTGGCACGCAAAACATGACCAGGTCGCAAAGGAAATACGTCACCTCCCAATAATGCGACATCACCGCCAGTGCTCTCAACACGGATGTTCGCTGCAAGTGACACTTGATTCGCGGTCGGATCAATTTCGTCCGGAACAACCAGACGCACATTACCGACCGCCTCAACGTCTTCTGCTATCGACATCGAAGTTACCGCTGTTACATCGATTGCTCCGCCTGCTGTCAAACCGATGAGGCTATTGACGCCGCCAATGGTCAATGATCGGTCATTGCTAATAGATATGTCACCAGTCGTTGCGATTTCAACGTTATTCAGGTGAGTTTCCAGCGCATTGTCGGCAGCGCCAAGATCGCCATTGCTACCGCTGACCGCTAGCTTTCCAGCAACAATATCAGAACCCCTATCGTTGCCGTCGCTGATCGATGCGACATTGCTTATGGTGATTTGACTCGAATCCAGCACTGAAATCGGACCGCCAATCACCACGGGCTTGCCAGCAAAATCAAGCGAGATGCCCCCGGTGGCCGCTTCGATTCCCAGGACCTCCACCGACTGGTTGCTTGTCGTCAGTGCGATCGCGACATTGCCTCCCGCTTCGCTCTGCAGCGTCGGCGTCGGATCGAGCCCCGACGTTTGCAGGATATTTGCCTGAATAACATTGCCCGATTTCCCGGTGTCTTTTCCTGCGTTTAAGTTCAACGTGGCTGTATTGATCCGCGTCGTTGCTCCAGAGACACGATCCAAAATCGAACCCTCGGTTGCAACAATCGTGGTCAGTCCCGTCGGATTATTGATCGCGCCATCCAAAAAGACGTCGGTGAGCGCTGTAGCGTGCGTGTTTTGAATCTCAACCTCGACACTGCTTAGCGCGCGAACTCCGTCATCTTTCAGTGCTTGGTTGGGCGCGGGCGTGATGACCGGGGTCACCGTGAAAGTCGGAAACAGGACGTCGATTCCGTTGATGTCGAGATTCTTGGTTGATCGGTTTTCAATCGAGACGTCCCGGAAGCGATCGGGCACCGAATAGGATGCGGTGTCTTCGATCGTGACCGATTCTTTCTGCTGATTCGCACCGGCGATGTTCGACTTCGTTGCCTTGATCGTGATGCTTGGACCCGTCGCCTTATTCAATCCGTCGATCACAATGTCGCTAGCCGTCGCGGCACCAAGCTTGAATGCTTGATTGAAAATCGTTCCATCGGCACCCACGAACAGATGAGCCGAGTTCGTGCCGGGCAGTAGTTTGCCTGCGACATCAATTTTGGCATCCGTGACCACTGACTTTGCCGTATTGACGTCGTCGATCGGCGCTACTGCCGTCGCACTGAGGTCCGAATCCGCAACAACGGGGCCGGTCGCTCCGGTTGCCATCACGTTAATCGTGTTGCCCGCCAATACGGCGTCCTTCGCGATGTTCAACTCCGAGATCTGGTTCACATCTGCGACCACGTCACCCGTTTGCCGGGCGATCAATGCAAGTCCGTTGTATTTCCCAAAATTATTGACGTTGATGGCCCCTTGGCGGGACGTGACATTGATGTCTCGAGCAGTGATCGTGGCTCCTGCGAGCTGATTCAAGACTGCATTTGAATCGATGTCGGTTTTTGAAGTCGTTCCGACGAAACCACCTGCCGACACGTGCCTTCCCTGAGCGTCGGAATCGACGATGATTGAATTGACGTTGGCATCAATGTTCGCTTGGAATGCCGTGATCGAACTGCCGGTACCGAGGACCGTTTCGGCAAGCGTTGCATCATCGAGACCATAAATCGTTGTGCTGGAGAACGCTTCGGCACCGCCACCGATTCCGAGGAATTCAGCATACGTCCGCGACCTGACATCCACGTCATTCTGGGAACGAATGTTCGCGATGCCGCGTTCAGCAATCACACTGGCGTTTGCCCCCAACGTGGTGCTGGCGCCGGTGTTGATCGTCTCGACTGCTGTGGCGCTTTGCAGCCCAATGCCACCGCTCGTATCGACAATGGCGTTGTCTAGCAGTTTGGTCTGCGATTGCGATGTGACATCCACTCCGCTCGCACCGTGAATCGTTGCTCCATCACCAACCTGGGTCGCGACATCCGCTCGGATGACCTGTTTCGATTTGGAACCGCTGGCCCCCAGCAGCGCGCCACCGGACGCCTTGGTCTCGACGAAACCCTCGTTCTTTTCGAGATGGGACGAAATCGTGACTTGACCATCGGATCGCAGGGTCACTCCATCACCGATCGTTGTCTGTACGGCGGGGTTCAATGTCAATTCTGCGATCGATAGGCCGACTGCAAGTGCACCGACCGTGACGCCCATCGACTTTGACTCACCATAGACCGATCCGGCGGAACCGATGGTCGCGTCATGAGCCACCGTAATCGTCGAATCGTCATCAACGGACGTCGACACCGTGGATGTGACGGACGCTGTCGCCTTGTTGACTCCACCAGCAAACAGTCCGCCGGAAACCGCTTGGGACTTCGCTCGAGCGTCGTCGGTACTACGTGCATTGACGGCCAACCGATCGACATCAATCGTTCCACCAAGACGTGCTTGGGTTATTCCAGAAACCGTCGATTCCGTGAACACCGCACCGATGGCTCCACCGAAACCTGCCGCAGCGGCGAGCCCTGAACCAACCACGGTTGGAAGTGCGACCGATTGAGAATCGACTTTGAGCTCGCCTGCCGTTGCAGTGACCGTGCCACCATGCACGAGAGCTTTTGTCGAACCGCCAATGTTGTTCTTGACAGCAACACCGGCACCGGCAATTGCGCTCAATCCAGCTGCGACCCCACCAGCGAGCGCATTGGAGTTGATCGTAGGTTCGGAAATCGCGATCACCGATACGCCGCCCAATCGAGCGGTCACGTCGCCGCCTCGGAACGACGCCTCCACCTCATTTTCAATCAAGTTTTCCGCCAATGTAATCGCTATCGAAACAGCTGCCCCCACGCCAATGGCTGCCGAGGCCGAGGCCGCAGCAGCGTCGGCGGTAATTGTCGAGACGTCTTTGGCGTTAACACTGATTGAACTTCCCGTGACAGCCGACGCATCCCCAGCGACGAACGCTTCCACGTTGTTAGCGATTTTGTTGGTTGTATTGACACCGCTGCCAGCACCTGCCCCAGCACCGACTCCGCCGGCGATTGCAACAGAACCAGCGAACGTTTTCGCTTGAATCTGTTCCTTGGTCATGGCATCCAACGTGATCGTGCCGATGGCATCCACGGTCGAATTGTCAACGAATGCCTGGACTTGCAGTGGAGAGTCGTTTCCGTCGGCGTCAAAGCCAATGGAGTTTTCGGCAATCGAAGCACCGATGGAAACCGCGCCGCCCGCAGCCGCGCCGACGCCTAATGACGCGGCAGCACTGAGCACTTGAGCGTCAATCGTCGATGCGTTCGAGGCTTTAACCGAAACGTTCTTCGCGCTGTCAACATCACTGTTCTTGATGGACGCAAGGACTCCGCCCGTAATCACATTCGACGCCATAGCGCCGGCACCGGCAACCGCGAATCCGGCTGCGCCGCTGATTGCCACCGAGGCTGCCGCCGCCGCGGTCCGTGAGCGGATCGTGGCCATCTCGGACGCTTCCAATGAAACATCGCCGACGGTAGTGGTAATCGTGTTATCTGCACTGTCGATATAGGCAGCGATTTGGTTGCTAATTTCGTTTGCAGCTAACGCGATGCCAATGGAGAAGGAAACCGCACCTGCGCCAGCAAAACTAGCCGCCAGCGAAACGGCACCCGCATCCGCTTTGATGTTCGACGTATCGCGAGCCGTTAAGGTGACGCGGTCGGCGGTGATGCCGGTCGCACCGTCGGCGTCGATGTATGCCTGGACGGTAGCACCGATCTTGTTTTTGGCATTGACGCCTGAGCCGCTCAGCCCAACGGCACCCGCGCCACCACCAGCGATGGCAGCCGATCCGGCAAAAACGAGTGCACCAATCCCTTGATTGGCAATGGCAGTCGCGGACAAATCGCCGCCAGCGGTGATACTGGAGTCCTTAATATAGGCTTGAATTTCTGCAGTGTCCGCGGCACCGTTTTTATCGAAACCAATATAGTTTTCTGCGAGCGCCGCACCAATCGACGCACCGACTCCACCCGTACCGCCGACTCCGACACCCACCGACGCAGCGATGATGGTGGCGATCACCGATGAAGTACTCGCCGCGCTCAAGTCGACCGCACCGGCGCTCGTAACATTGCTTGATTCAATATAAGCGTTGGTGTCCGTCAGGATCACATTGGTCGCATCGGCGCCCGCTCCACTTAGTCCCGCGCCACCTGTGCCACCAAAGCCGGCGGCTACCGATGCAGCGACTGCGATCGCTTCGATCGTCGTTTTGGAAACTTGTAGTACATTGTTGACGTTGCTGATCACATAGGTCGTGTTGGCTTGTGGGTCCGCGACGGCCCAACTCTTTCCATCATCCAGCGTCGATATCCTAGTCTTGCTTGATAGTGACGTCCCTTTCGACTTGAACTGAGCCTTTAGCTTGGCAAGAATTGCCGCATCCTCCGTTTTGCCGAGGGCTTGCGCGTTCAATTGAGCTGCGGTGACAAGTTGTGCACCGGCAGTATCCAGATTAAAGAGCTTCGTTCCTCTGGACAGCGCCGAAACATCGACATCGCCCGTGCGAGTCACCAACAGATCGGCGGCTTTGATGTAGGCGCTGATTTCATTGTCAACTTCATTGTGAGCAAGGGCCACACCGATCGATAACGCGGCTCCACCGTTACCGGCGGCGGCAATTGCCAACGATGCAGCACCAGCCTTGGATGAAATTCCCGAACTATCGTCGGCGCTAACCGTAACGGTGTCCGCAGCGATACCAGTGGTTCCGATACCATCGCCATCGATGAATGCGCTGATGAGTATCCGAACACGGTTCCTTGCTTCGACGCCCGCACCACTAAGTCCAAGAGCGTTACTGCCTGCTGCCGAAACGGCCACCGATGCTGCACCAACTTGGACATCAATGAATTGGTTGGACAATGACGTCACGCTTAAATCACCCGCAGCGTCAATGTTGGAACTCAGAACATAAGCGCGGGACTCGGCGGGCGATGCATTGCCGCCCAGCGTGTAGCCGATCAGGTTGCGGGCCCGTGCGGCACCGATGCTGGCAGCGCCCGAGTTGCTTCCGCCACCACTGGCGGCAACCGAAGCAGCTAGGATTTTGGATTCGATTGAGGCGGTGTTCGTGGCGCTGATAACGACATCGCCGTCACTTTTAAGCGTACTGTCTTTGACGTAAGCATTCGCCTTGGTCAGAATCACATTGCTTGCTTCGGCTCCACCACCGCTCAGTGCAAGGCTGTTGGAACCACCGCCACTGAGTGCCACCGACGCAGCGACCGCCAACGCTTCAACCTCTGATTCTTCCAACACGGCAACTCCAATATTGCCGGTCGTTGTTCGGACATTCGCGCCGTCGACGTAGGCGTTGACCTTGTTATCGATTTCGTTTCTGGCGATGGAGACGCCGATGGCGATCGCCCCCGAGCTGCCTCCCGTACCAGACGCGGCAACCGAGGCGCCGACCACGTCCGCCGTGATGCCAGACTTGTCGGTTGCGGTCACAGAGAACGCACTTGCAACGACAGTGCTAGTTCCGCGGACAATCGCCTCGACACTACCGCCGATATTGTTGATCGAAGCGGCACCAGCACCCGCGAGCGAACCGCCCGTTCCGCCACCACCGCTGACGCCAACGGCCCCGCCAACGGTCAAGGCTTTGATCGTCGGTTTCGAATCCGATGTTAATGTTACTTTGCCACCGGAGGTAATCGATGAAGAATCGATGTCAGTGCGTACAATGTTGTCCACATCATTGACTGCGACCGAGACGCCGACCGCTGCGGCTTTGCTTTTACTTCCAAAGGAGAGTGAAAGTGCCGCGGCGCCTGCGACCGTATTGATGTAGGAGTTGTCCGTGGCCGACAACGTTACCGCGCCACCGACATTCACCGTACTGTTATTGCGGATCATTGACTCGACGGTATTGTCAACCGTGTTACCGCTTCCGCTACCGGCGCCCGCTAAGGCGAGTCCGCCCCCCGAACCTCCCTTGGCAGCACCTGCAACTCCAATCGCAAGCGTATCAAGATTGGACGTCGAGTGGCTGTCGAGGATTAGCGCGCCGAGGGCGTTGACGGTAGCCCCGTCCAACGATGCACGGACGTTGTTCTCGACGATGCCAACTTCCACAGCACCGCCGATCGCAATCGAGCGTTTCGAGCTGCCTGTCCCCAACGACAACGCAGCACCACCGACGTCACTGTTAAGAATCGTTTTGTCGGCTGCTCGCATGACAACGCTTTGCGACGTACCCGCACCGGCATTGGTTCCGTTGATGGTTGCACCGTTGTCGACGTGAGCGAGCGTATCGCCTGAAAGCACGTTGACGGTAACCGACAGTCCGATTCCCACAGAGCTGCCTGTCTTGCCAGCCGCCGCTGCAGCACCGATACCAACCGTCAGCACATCGCCAAACGAGGTTGCAGTGACAGCCAAGCCACGAACCGCGGATGTCCCCTGATTCCCATTATTGTCATAGCGGCCATCACGAACATTGATCGCGGCGTTCGTTCCCTTACCGAATGCATTGACCTTCGCAGCCGATCCAATAAACGCTTCGGTTTTATCATCGTCAACCACGACGGCGACCGAAGCACCAACGCTGGTTCCACCGGATCCGCCGCTCCCACTTTCAGGATTTGTCGGTGCCACACCCGATGCACCGGCGGCGGCTCCGGCGGCTGCATCAATTGACGTATTGCTATCGGCCGCAACATGGACGCTGCCTTGCGCCGTGACAGCCGATTGCGGACCCAGGAACGCTAATGTCGTGGTATCTTGAATGACAACAACAACGGCGCCCGCCACCCCTGTTGATTTGCCGATGCCAACGTTGGCCGATAGTGAGAAGACATCTTCCTCGCTCGTTGCCTCGACCGTGACATTACCACTGGCGTTGATCGTCGCAGCAGTCGCTGCGTTGTCCGATGCAACGGATGCCGTGGTGTTTTTGTCATCGATGATCACGATGTCCAAGCCCGCGCCGAATCCACCCTTGGTCAACCCTCGGGCTAACGCGCCAACGAAGTTCATGATTCCAAGTTTGTCATTCGCTTCGACAACGACATTCTTTGCATCGACCTTAGAACCGTCGCCAAGGTTCGCAGTGGTGGTGATATCGTAAACACTGACAGCGGCCGAACCGGCGACGCCCGAGCCACCTGCGGAATCACCCGCGCCGGCGACGACCATGGTAACCATCGGAAATGCGCTTTGAACTGCCTCGATCTGCTCCTCAAGCAATTCCTTAAGCTTCTCGATTGGGAAATCGGGGAAATCAATTGCGAGGGGCAGGACCGCGGAATCAGCATTGAGGGAAACATCGCCGCTGCCTGCCTCGATGTCGGCACCGGCACCAATCGTCGCCAGCGAACTTGTGCTGACCCGATTGACGCCGACGGCGGCTCCAAAACTGTTTCCCTTGCTTTTCGCGCCAGTCGCAGCGTTTTCGTCGGTCGCTTTCTTACTCTGTGCGGCGCCGCCAACCAGAGTCTGGATGCCCACTTGGTTCCGTGTCTCTACGTCCACCGGTCCATCCGTCGTCACTTTCGCACCCGCGGTGATCGTGGCGGCCACATTGCTTGTGACCACGTTCACGCCGACGGCGCCGGCAATCGCAGTTCCATTTTGAGTCTTACCGCCCGCCACCGATCGCAATTTAAAATCGCTACTTTCGTCGGTGGGTGTACCCGCTTCAACCGAAAGCGATTTGGCTGTCAACGTTCCATTGCCGACCGATGCGGTGGTGTCGATCGAAACGACGTTTACCGATACGGCCGCTCCAATTCCGGTCCCGCCATCATCGGCGACAGCCAATCCGGTCGCAAACGTGGCCGCGTCAGCATCACCGATCGCTTGGACCTTGACGTTTCCACTTGATTGAATGATCACACCATTTGCGATGTTTGCCGTGACATCCGATGACAATACACTTGCCCCAATCGCAGCAGCCACTTTGACCTTGCCACCTTTCGTTTTGGTGGTTGGTTCATTACCGCTGTCGTCCTTACCCGCATCCTTGCCGCCAGGGTTTTCGGTTTCCGCTTCGGACTTCGTGTTCGCATCATCCACTCGGTCGCCACTTGTTGGAACATCTGCGTCGTCATCGATAGACATGCCGCCAAGTTTCTTGGTGAAATTCGTGTTCCGTTTCGTCTCCTTGTCGGCGGTTTCTTCCTCGTCTTCCGAATCCTCGGCGCCCTTCGCGCTGGCCGATGATTCGGTTTCCACCGTAGCAACAGCGTTGGACTGGATCGTGACATCATCAACGTTCACATCGGCCGCGGTCGATACGTTTCGCTGAAGCCTTGCGGTGCTGTCGTCCTCCATCATGCCCAAGGCAAACGAGACACCTACTCCAACGCCATCACCGCCCGTTTCGCCATCGGCTGTCGTCTTCTGCGTTTGCGAGCCATCCGCAATAACGGAAAGGTTGCCATTGACGTCTAACGCAGTCGTCCCAGTAGCGACCGTTGCAGTCGTACCATTATTAGAAAGCCCCAGCGCGACGGAACCAGCGACCGCGGTCTTGTCAGATTCCGCACCCGATTCAGCAATGGTCAACATCGTGTGTTGGCTGCTTGCATTCAGTGCGACATTGCTTGCATCGATGACGTTGGCGGATGAATCAATCGAAGCCGTGGTGTCGTGCCCGGTCACATTTACCGCGACCGATAACCCAACACCGAGGTTGGATCCGCTCGACTTGTCTGCGGGAGTTGCGGTGACTCGGTTGTTTGTGCTTGCATTTGCATTCAGCGTGACATCTTCAACCGTCGTGTTCGAGTCGCCTCCGTCACTTAGTGTGACGCTTGCACCACTATTCAGTCGTGCCTGTGTGTTGCCACCGGTAACGTTGATCGCCAACGATCCCGCAACACCGGTTTTGCCACCGCTCGCTCCTGAATTGGCGGTCGCCGTTCCGCTGTGGACCGATTCGGTGATCGTATGGTTTTTTCCAGTACCGACACTCTTGATTTCTTCGCCCTCGCCGTCCAACGCTTTGTCGTAAGTCGTCGCGAACTCAAAATTTCCACTATCCCTGATGATGACGTAGTAGGTAGCGCCGTTGGTTAGGCCACTGACGTTGCCTCCGCCGCCGCCCGAATAGACAACTGCGTCCCCCGTTGCCATTGCGGTTGCCCCATCGGGAACGATCGTGAACTGTGCTTTGTTCGGATCAAAGGTAATGGTCGTCTTATTGGCACGTTCCAACTTGTGTGCGGTGCCAGTGCCGACGGAAGTCAGGTCGATTTCGTCGCCGTCGGCGGTCTTTGCAAGTTTGATCCTGCCTTCATCGATTG
This sequence comes from Novipirellula herctigrandis, assembly GCA_007859835.1. Lineage (GTDB taxonomy): Bacteria > Planctomycetota > Planctomycetia > Pirellulales > Pirellulaceae > Novipirellula_A > Novipirellula_A herctigrandis. The sequence goes on from SJPJ01000001.1 coordinate 4,865,697, forward strand.
AGTTGACAAAATATTTCGTGCCATCCGTCAACCCGCCGATATTGTTTCCGCTCCCTTTGCGATAGGTGACTTCATCACCCGCCGACAAATCCTCGAGTTTTTCACCGACGTAGAGGGTGTTGGTTTTTATGTCGACCGTTTTCGTCGACGTGGGAGCAATACTAATTTCGCGTTCTGCCATCGACGCGTCGATGATCAATCCGTCGGAGAACAGGGTCGAGTCGCCAACGACTGCTTGATTGGTCACGTCAATCTTATTGAGTGCCAATGCGGCGCCGACGCTCGTGCCGTTTTCCACCGTCGCGCTGCTACCGTCTGCGTTGGCTGCCCCATCGACGTTCAACAGGCCTTGCACTGAGATTAGGCCATCAACGTTCACGGTCAGGTTGTCTCCGATCATCGACGTCGTGACGGCGTCATGCATGTTGATGCTAATGGCTGCAGCAACGCTGAGCGATGATCCCTTTCCCGTGCCTGTCTCGTCGTCCTTGTCCGGAGCCTCGGGTTTTGGCGTCGACTGTTCTTTCGCGTCTTTGCCGGTACCTTTTTTGGCACGAGCCTTACCGAAATTGAGCTGCTTGTTGTTTTTGTTATCGACGGTCTCGGTTTTCGTATCATCATCCTCAGCCCCTTCGGCACCCGCTTTGGAGGATGCCAAAGTTGCGGCGGCCCCACCGGAAAGCAGCAACAAACCTCCCGTAGTGCTGGTCAGATTTCGCATCAGCGAAGCATCGGAATGATCCTCGGCGACTGTCATGCCGATCGCAGCCCCGACCGCGGTGCTCCCTTTGGTGGCACCCTCGGCTGTGGCAGTGGTGTCATTGCCTTGGTTTGATTGGATATCAATGTCACCACTAACGGTGATCGCCGCTCCCGCGTTGATGCGAGCAAAGGTGTCGTTAAACGCCATCGAGATCGCAACCACCGGAGTCACTGCGGTACCACCCGCTGCGCCAGCATTCGCGGTCGTGTTGTTTGCGTGTGCGCCAACCGCGGAAATCGTGACACTGTCGGCAGCACTAAAGTGCGCATTCGTTTCCACTTCCGCCCGGCTGCGGTTGCTGCTAATTCCTAGAGCGACCGATGCACCGATCCCCTTCTTACCAGCTTCGGTCTGCTGAGCATCCGCGGTGGTTGTCGTAGTGGTCGTCGACTCGGTCGCGAGTTTCAAATTCGAGTTGTTCAAATTCAAAGTCGCGCCGCTCGTCACCAACGCTTTGACATCGGTATTGACAATATTGATCGCCAAGGATCCGGCTACGCCAACTTCACTAGCCTTGCCAGAACCGGAGGTCGCTGAAGCAGAAAAGCCATCGTCGCCCGTCAAAGTCGCACTGACGTCGATCGTGTCGGCGGCTTGCAAACTGCCGGTACCGGACAAGTGTGCGTCGCTGATGACATCCGCAAAATTCAAAGCGACCGCCACTCCCACACCGGTCGCCGTGCCACCCGTGTTTTTGCCAGTGGCGGTAGCGGACGAGTTATCCGTTGAGCTAGAGGTAACGTTGATATTGCTCTCGGAGACAACGCTGCCACTAGTATCAATGAATGCGACGGTATGACTACTGGCAAACGTCACTGCCACAGCACCAGCGAATGAAACATCACCATCGGCCGTCTTTGTCTTTTCAGCCTTGTCCTTTTGGGGACCATCGGGATCCGCAAGAACCTTTTCGGACTTGGTTGCTTCGGCAGGTGTGTCGCTCTTTTCGGCACCACCGGCCGTCGAAGTGGCTGAACTTTTGGCTGTATTGTTTGTGGTTGCCTTGATCGTCACCGAATCGGCGCCTCCGGTAATGGAGGCACCACCTTGAATGATGGCACGGGTTTCCGCTTCCGCCACGGCAACCGCCAACGTGGCACCCTTCACCGTGGTGCCCTTGATGCCGCCGTCCACGCTGGCGTCGACATTCATCGTGTTGCTGGCCTCGATGGTGACATCGCCCGAAACGGTTAACACACTAGTACCACCAACTTCTGCGACCGCACTGCTGTCCACGACCGCCACCGAGATGCCCGCATCGCTGGTGGCCGCAGTTCCCGTAGCCTCGACAGCCTCAGCACTTGAAACGTTCGATGTCGCGATGGCGTTTAGACTGTCGGCTGTAATGTTTGCATTGACAATCTTGATCTCCGCGGACGATTTTACGTAGACGCCCGTCCCTTCGAATTTGCTGAAGGCGGCTGCATCGGGGTTGATCGGTGCCGACGCACTTGCATTTATAGTGATCGCATCGCCAACCAGAGTCGCGCCGGTCAGATCGATTAGCGCCGCCGGCTTGGAATAAAAGAAGCCACTCAACTCGACGGGGAATGCGACATCGATTGTGCCGAGATTGGCCATCACTTCTTCGATTTTTCCGTTATCCCGCGCCGATGCCGTCAGCGTGATGTCGGTCGCCCCAGTTACTGATTTTCCCGCGACACGGATCGTCTCGGCGGTAAGAGTCAACGCACCGTCGAGAACAAGATTCGCGTCGACGGTGATGCTGTCGTTACCCGCCAGACCATCAATCGAAAGGGACTGCAGTCCCGCTTTGAGAAACGAAACCTCTTCGAGTGTCCCAGTGGTGGCGCGGACCGTGTATTCGGTCGCGCTCTCCACGACAACCAACGTATCATCATCGGCGGATCCCTCAATGACGATGTTCGTCGTACCGTTGATGCTGATGGGCTCAAGCCCTGCGTAGGTGATCAAGTTGCCGTCAAGCGTGACGGTCCCCGAATCGGGACCTGATGCCGTCATCCTGCCCGAGTCGTAATTGCCTTCGACCACCAATGTGTCAAAACCAGCGACTCCACCATCAACCAATCCGGTTAGCCGCCCGCTCGGTGTAAAAATGAACTCGTCTTCGTTGCCATTCGCGCCGGTTAAATTCTCGACGCCGACGAAACTCACGTTGCCGTTAATCGTGCCTGTGTCGTGACCCGTGATGCGCCATATGCTGTCGCTGCTCGGGCCCATCAAGTTGTCGACTCCATCGCCACCATGAAACAGAATCGATAAAACCGGCAGCGAAGCGTCCAAGAGCAGTGTGTCGCTTTGACTCGATCCAGTGAGGACTACGGAACCGGAGTTGTCGGCAATGGACTGAGCTTTCAGAACGCTTCCATCAATCGCATCGATCAGTTGTAGGTTGGTTCCGTCACTCGCCAGCCGAAGATTGAATGGTTCTCGCCCAGCGTCATTGGCATCGAAAACAAAATCGGCGGCTAATAACATCCGTTGCTCGAGACCCTCAAACAGCAAACGCTTTGTCTTGCGGGCTTGGACCTCTCTCTTCCGACGACTTGCCTGCGCAGCACGCTTGCGATTTCTTCCAAGCATCAACTCAACTCCAATAGCAGCGTCGCTTTGCTGCGTTCCAAAAAGACGACCTTACATGGTCAGTGGAGAAATTTTTGAGTCGGCAATTTCACAACCGGCTTTGGCTTAGAGGATTGGTGCAGCGGCAATCATTGCCCGCCATCTGACACGACAAAGCACTTCATAGGTCCATCAGTGACTTCGCCGTACCTACCCCGCTCTTTTGGGAGATTGAATCCCCCTGCCATACCCCGGTGCGACATTGTAACACACCACGTAGAGTGGGCTATCTAGTCAAGTTACAAATTACTTAAAGAATTGATGGAACATTCTCACCGTCCAAGCTTCGCCGCGAATCTGAGGCTCTCTGAGAGAGCAAACGTAGCGTTTGGGGGTGCCGGTTCGTTCACATGCCTGTGGATTCGTTCAGGGCGATCCAGAGTTGCCGCGTGTGCTGCTTGATCGACGAGTACAGCAAGCGTTTGGAATTGCTCGTCGAATGGATGAAGTGGGGGCGACACCATGACCGCATGCCCACTTAGTCATCTTTCCTCAAAATGGATACTTTGAGTGTGCCGTCGAGTTGGCGGTTCACTCTCGATCGGCAAACGCCGAAGCCAGCCCCACGCTGGCTTTTTTTCGTATCTTGACAGAACCACATCCGGCATTGGCTGCCGCGATAACCAGCAAAATATTTAACATGGCGGACTCATTCACCAACTCGCTTTGCTTTTTGCGCAGCACCGTTTTGGTGAAGTGTTAGGGCGTAGGCCGGGCCTTGTGCTCGAAGATGAAACTCCAATTGTGCATCGACGCCTCGGTACGACCAACGCGTTGGTGTGTCCGCGAAGACTTCCTGTGTTGGCTGGTTCGTGATGCCAACCATTAAGTGCCCGTCCTTGAAGCTAACGTCAAAAACAAAATTGGGTAAAAGCTGGTAGCGGCCGACCAGACGCTCAGGCCCAATCTCGCCGGGGTCCGACTGAGGTTGCGACTTGTTGGATGAAGCGTGTTCCGCCATCAAATGGCTCACCATTTCGTCGCAAGCGGGAAAGGCTTGTTCTTGTCCCGAATTCGTGCAGACAATCGCACCAAAATCGGACTCGGGAAAAAGCCAAATCAACGCGAACGTGTTTGTGTTGGATCCCGCATGATTGAGAGCGGGACCGAGTCCCGTATCCATCATGATCCAACCACACCCGTACTTTGCACCGGGGATCGTATAGCCGATCTGTGGCTTATGCAGATGGTCGAAGTTGTCCTGTGATCGAAGTACGGGCACGGCCTTACCAGCCAATTGCCACCTCGCATATTTTGCATAGTCTTCGATCGACAAGTGAACCGTTCCTGCGGCAGCATAGACCGTTGGGTTTTCAGCGCCTACTGTTTTTGGATCGACGGGCTCGCCACTGTCCGCTTGGTGCCCCCACAACAAAGGCGACTGAAGTTGTTTCGCTGATTTCATCGAACGAAAATCTGCCGAACGCATTTCCAACGGAACAAAGACGTGTTTCTTCATAAGAGACTCGAACGGTTCACGAGCACGCGTTTCCAACATCGCTGAGGCGATCGCATAACCGAGATTCGAGTAGGCGAACTTCCCTTGAGCCTCCGGTGGTGCTTTGGAAAGCACAAGCTTGAGCATACGCCTGCGCTCCAATGCGGGCGATTGTTTCTCGTCAAAGAAACTAGCCCACGCTTGAGCGGAAATATCAGAGATATTGCCAGCTAGTCCACTTTGGTGAGACAACAATTGGTCGAGCGTTACCGCTCGCAGCTTCGGATGAATATCGTCGTTGCTGGCTTTGGGCCACACGTCGCTGATCGTTGTATTCCAGTCGATCTTACCGGTTTCCACGATGGCGGCCGCCAAAGTTGCTGTCATGGATTTGGTGTTGGAACCGATCGGGAACCTGTCCGACAACTCGACCTTGTCCGATGACCCCCGCTTACGATTCCCAAAACAGGCCGACTTCACCAATCCGTTTGTGTTGACCACGACAGCGGTCATGGCCGGCACATCATGTTTGAGGGATATTTCGGCGAGTTTCTCAGTCATTTCCTTCGCCTGCGTTTGAGCAAAAGCCGTCGAGGGAATGCCAGGAGTTAGAAACACCACCAATGCAACAAGCGATTTAGAAACGGTGGTGATATATCTCATGCTGAGCTTTCGGGTTGAGTATAAAGTGGTGCGATCCAACGAACGGTCGTTGAACTGGTTGCAGCAATAATAACAGCACATCTCCACTTGGTAAGTGTTCAAGGAACCTGATCCCTGCCAGGCGCCAGAGTGACTGTGGCCGCGTTCGATTTCAAGAATCTGGCACCTGAGGAGGAGGAAAATCGCCGCGAAAGAGTGCCGTCACAGGCCCTCGGATCACAGGCCCTCGGATCACAGGCCCTCGGATCTTAGGCCCTCGGATCACATCCCGTCGTGACTGACCGGTTTGTATGCCGGTCGCCGTCAATGTCTCGATCCGCTCACGCCCTCGTTGTGCGACTTCGCTCTTACTGCCCTGCGTCACTTTGCGATCCATGACCACAAATCGAATCGCCTGTTCGGCCAGATTGTTGGTCGGCTCCAGGCTAGGCGTCGTGAGGAACTACAGTTAGCCATCACCGTGATCGGCGAATCGCTTGGCGGGGTTCTACATTGGGGACTCGCGTCGATGCGAAACACCGAGTAATCGGCACAGCCAAAACAGCAGGTCCACATCCGCTTACCGTGATCGCGGTGACCGGTTTCATCAATACGAACCTCCTCAGGAATGCGGGCGACGTGCATTTTGTTGCTCACCGAGAAATAACACGACAGGGCTTAATAACACGACAGGGCTTAATAACACGACAGGGCTTAATAACACGACAGGGCTTGATGTTCGGTAGCGACGGTTGGCTTGGTCAAGACTTCGATCTGCCGCAACGTCGTGTTAGGCGCGTCCTCGTCAACGCGGACGGACATCACCGCCGCCGATGCGTTGGCATCGATGGCTGCTGTCGATCGTCGTCAAACGAGACGAAAACAGTAAGCCAATCAAGACGATGAAGCCTCGGCCGAAGCTGCTTCAGAATCTCAGGGCCACAAGAAAGACAGAACTTCTAGGAAAGTATCCGGCCTAGGACGTTACCAGCTGGCTTGGAAATTCGCCGACCGTCGCTGACAAGCACTACGCAATGGCAACCGACGACACTTTCGCGAAGGCTCTGATCGAAAGGACGATCAACCCGACACCTCAAAAAGCACCCCAGACAGTGCAGAACAGAGGGGGGTAAGTCAAGACAGGCAAAATAAATGGCCTGGGGAATTCATCGATTCACTCGGGAAAAGACGTGATAAGACTCAATTTGTCCTATCTTGGCGAGAGTGAATCCCCCTAAATAGCTACCCCGCAAGGACTTGAACCTTGAATGGCTGGACCAAAACCAGCTGTGTTGCCAATTACACCACGGGGTAGAACTTCATGCAAATCTAGCAAGTTCCGGTAGAGTCTAAAAGAGGAGCTTTTCGGCTCTTCTTCGGTTCGCTGGAATTTTTTCCACTAAAAGCCTGTTTAGGTTACTGAACACTTTGCACTGCAAAGGCTAATCTTTGTAGCTCGCTGGCTAGGTCCACGTTAACCACCGCGACTCGAGGGGACAATTTCAATGTCACTGGCGCGAAGTTGAGTAGGCCGCTAACGCCGAGCGCTACCAGCTGATTTGCCACCTCGGCGGCAGTTTCAGCGGGAATCGCCAAAATTGCTAAGTTGGGGGGGCGATCCTTCAGGGCGCTCTCCATCTCTTGGGCGTGGCGAACCTTGATCCCGCCAATCGTCGTGCCAATTCGCGAGGAATCGATGTCAAAAGCAGCCGTCAACTCGAAACCTAACCGCGAAAACCCTCGGTATCGCAAGAGTGCATCGCCGAGCGATCCGACGCCGATCAGAACAACCTCCCAGTTTTGACTCGAACCGAGGACCTCCCCGATCCGCTGGATCAACGTATCCACTGAGTATCCGACACCCCTTCGCCCCGTGGTCCCTATCGCACTGAGGTCACGGCGAAGCACGGCGGCCGAAACATTGACAAGTTGGCCAAGTTGGCGGCTATTGATGGTGCTGGTGCCGGATTCCTTCAGTCGGTGAAGCTCGCGAAAATAGAGACTCAATCGGCCTACAGCGGGTCGCGGCAACTGAGGCGGTCGATCGTCAGTCGATCGCGTGCCATCACTTGGGCAATCGCCTGGGCGCCCAGCTGGGGCTTTGGACGATGGATCGAAATTCGCGTGGTCGGCTGTCAAAGTTGCGGGCCCTAATATTCAACCAACATGATGAAGAAAACATGCCTAAGGAATAAGGATTGGCAGATGAGATCCCAGATCCATTTCTAGAGCTCATTGTACCCTGTCTTTGCACTCGTCTGACAGTACGATTGGATACCACTTCATAAAATGTTGTTGGGCGCGACGTAGAATTTCCTTGAAACCTACATTCCCGATCCTCTATGCTCAAAGAATCGATTTTCCACCATCACTCTCCAGCAACGCGAAACGACTATGTCCATTGACAATGAAAACCCCTACGCGGCTCCCTCAGAAACAAGCGATCTAGCGTCGGATTCACTCTACCCCAACGACCTAGCCACACGCGGTGAGCGATTTGCGGGCGCTTTGATTGACGGCATCATCATGCTTCCGGTGGTGTTGGGAGCTGGGATGGTGTTGGGATTTGGGATGGTGGCGGCTGGTATCGATCCACAATCGCTCGCGTTTCAAGTGCTCGCATCGGTCATCGGTGGTTTGCTTGGGGTAGCAGCATTTCTTGCCATCAATGGTTACTTATTGGCAACCAAAGGGCAAACCGTTGGAAAGCTCGTTATGAAGACCCAGATTCTTTCTGACTCCACCAACTCGCTGGTTCCATTTGGCCGACTGGTGTTACTGCGTTATGTCCCGCTATGGATCGCCAGTGCGATTCCCTTCATTGGTAATTTTGTTGGGATCATCGACGGGTTGGCCATTTTCCGAGAGAATCGGAAGTGCATTCATGATGAAATCGCCGGCACGAAAGTCATCAAACTTAGGGGCTAGTCACGCTTCGCTGCTGAATTTTGATTCAGCCTGGCTAATCATGTTTTCGACGCGCTCGCGAATCCGTCTACCGTGAGGTTCGCTGAGCAGCACTTTACCAAGCTTTTCGAGCTCGCATGATGACAGCTTCGACAGCAGTGCTTTGAGCGGCAAGATGGCAGGCGACGAGACCGAAAACTCACGAAGCCCTAGACCAACCAAGAGGGCAAAGCAGGCGGGATCGCTGGCCATTTCGCCACAGATACACAACTCTTTTTTGTGTCGCTTCGCCACATCCACCATGTGCGCAATCGCATGCAAAACCGCTGGATGTAGCGAATCGTAGTAATGTTGAATCCGTGAATTACCACGATCGGCAGCCAACATGTATTGAACCAAATCGTTTGTACCGAGTGCAAAGAAATCGACCTCGCGGGCAAAATAGTCCGCAAGCGAAATCGCTGCAGGAACCTCTACCATCACACCAAGTGGGACATCCGGAACGCTCCAACCTTCGGCTAACAGCTTCTGTTTTGCCTCGGCAACCAGCTCCTTACATCGGATGATTTCGTCCATGTTCGTGATCATTGGGAACATGAGCTTCACATTGCCATGCGTCGACGCCATCAAGATCGCTTCGATCTGGGTACGAAAGATGTCGAGATGGTCCAGCGATACTCGTACGCTTCGCCAACCCAAAAACGGGTTTTCTTCGCTCGGAGCGTCAAAGTAGGACAACATCTTATCGCCACCAATGTCCAACGTTCGGATCGTGACCGATTGGCCTTCGAAACTTTCGACGACGCGGCGATAGATTTCGTACTGCGATTCACGATCGGGAAAATCGGTCCGGGCCATATAAGGAAACTCGGTCCGATAGAGCCCGACCCCTTCGGCCCCACAACGATGAGCGATTTCAATATCGCTCAACAAACCAACGTTGGCTCGCAATGCCACTCGAACGCCATCGCATGTAACTGCATCGCGATCCTTATACTGTTCCAATTGTTCTTTTTGGCGGAGGCTATCCGCTTGTAGCCGCTGGTACTCTCGACGCACTTGTTCGCTTGGTTCAACGTGCAAACAACCACTATTGGCATCAAGAATCAATGGCGCACCAGGTTCGATATGTCGAAGTCCCCCCTTTGCACCGATCAAGGCAGGGATACCCAGTGATTTTGCGATGATCACCGCATGGCTGTTGCTGTCCGCCGACTCCAAAACCAGCCCTAGAATTTGGTGATGGTCGAGCATGGCGACGTCCGAAGGCATCAATTCCTTTGCCACGACAATGCAAGGTTGATTCAAGTGAATCGGCTCACGGTTGCGATCGAGAAGCTGTGAGAGCATCCGACGACCGATATCTTCCATATCGACGGCTCGTTCACGCAAGTAGGCATCGTCAATGCGTCGGAACGCCCTGACATAATCTTCGACGACATGCTTGATCGCATAGACGACACTACGACCTTCGTTGATCTTGGCGTGCAACTTATCAATAAACACTCGATCTTGAAGGATCATCAAGTGGCTATGAAAAATCGCTGCATCTTCTTCGCTCAAGCGTTCGGCGAGGCGTTTCTCCAAGCACAATGTTTCAATGCGTGATTTTTCAAGGGCGTCCTCTAGCCGATCTTTTTCGCTCTGCGAATCGATCGGTTCATCGTCGGTAAAGTCGCTACACCCGATGGACTCATCGATTAAGAATGCTGGACCAATCGCGACACCTGCAAAGGCACTTGTGCCGCGGATGACCGATACAATTTCTTTCGGCTCCGCCACATCCGGAAGCCCGCTTGATAACGTGGAGCTATCCGCTTGATCACGTTCGAGTTTGTCGAGCAGGCGCGCACTGGCAACAACCGACGAAAGCTGAAACGCAATCGTACTAAGCGTACTGATTTCGATCGGGTCAAATACGCGGGGCTCCGTCGTTTGGATTGCCATCACTCCGATCAAGTGCTGGCGATCGAACAACGGAATTCCCAAGAACGAATGGTAGCTCTCTTCGTTAGAAGATTCGATGTAGTGGAAGCGAGGGTGATTTTGTGGCTCGTTGACGTTCACGACAGCGCACGTTTCGGCTGTATAACCGATAAGCCCTTCGCCAACTGCCATTTGGGTTCGGCCAACCAATCCAATCGGAAGTCCGATCGTTGCGCGAAGCGTCAACCGAGCGTCTTCGAGAAGATAGATCGAGCAGACCTCGGTATGCATCCGCGAAGCGACCAGTCGCACAATATTGGTCAGCGTTTCGTTCAGACCATGCGACTTGAGAATCAGCTTACTGATGTCTTCAAGTGTCGATAAACCAAGCCGTTCGTGTGGTGTGATGGGAATCGCTCGGCGGGGAGAGGATAAAATCATACAGCGGGGCCAATCGAGAAAAGATAGGTGGGAGCGACGGAGATTGTCAAATGGTTGGCGAGATCCCACCCGTTAAAAAACGTGATGTCGCCGTATCCGCACTGCTGGACCGTGGCCAGATCCACTTCACAAAATTTCATTGCTGGGGGATGCAACCGCCATACCAAACATCGAAACAGGGCAACGGGGAAGGGGGACATGGAGGCCGTCAAACGCCACTTTGCCCTGTAAATACCAGGCTTTGTTACCAAACCGTTCTTGCCAAAATTGCTAGCTCGCGGATGCTGCAATGCGCAGCAAACGGGCGTAAGATGCCTAAAAGCTGGGCATTGGACGGTGCCTGCCACTTTGACTTTGGGAAGAAATCTCCCTTTACCGGCGCGATATCGTTCCACAACTTTCCGTAGTTGTGATTCCGGCGTGATGGCACGATAGATGCATACAATTAGCTGTATACGATCTTGCGGCTGATTCAGACGCTTCTCCTTGTCTAAACAGATTGTATTGTCGGATGCCGTCGGTTGAAACCAGTTTCGGCTCAAGCTGACAAACCTGAAAGAAGCGTCACTCACGAGAGGATAGGGCAAACCTATGATTGCTGGTATCGACGGCGGAAATAAAGCTTTGGGCATGCGGACAAAGCCTGGTGATTGGATCGCCAGCGTGAAAACCAAGATCGAACATAGCGATCAAGCCGAGGTAGTGATTGATTTGTCGGGTGTCACGGTAATCGATAGTCATGACCTTGGTGAACTGATTCGCATGCAGTTGTCCGCCAAGCAACTCGGTCGCCGACTTGTATTGAAGGATCCACAAGCCGATGTACTGAAGATCATGACGCTGACTCGACTCGATCGGCTAATCGAACTTCGCCATCCTGGCCTATCGACTGCCAAGGAGCCTCCTAGCTTGCCAAACAGGGGTTAGTCCCGCCAACTTCTTCACTGGGCCAACTTCTTCACTGGGCCAACTTCTTCACTGGGCCAACTTCTTCACTGGGCCAACTTCTTCACTGGGCCAACTTCTTCACTGGCCAGGTTCTTCACTGGGCCAACTTTCTACTTCTTGACCGTTTAAACCAACATCGTTATTCTCGAAACTGCGATTCTGGATATTTGGGTCCACAAGTCGTTTGTGGCGGGATTGTTGGTCAGAATCGAGTTCGAGGTTCAAACGTTGTCGCAACAGCATGATCTCCCAAACCGCTGAATACGCCCTCCGAGCCATCGTCTGTTTAGCAGACCAGGCAGCGCCGAAAACCACCGCTGCGATCGCCGACCAGACTCGCGTTCCGGCTGGCTATTTGGCCAAAGTGATGCAAGGCCTCAGTCGATCGGGGGTGGTCCACGCACAGCGCGGACTTCATGGGGGTTTCGTTTTGGTGAGGCCCGCTGACCAATTGACCGTGATCGATGTCATCAATGCCGTCGATCCCATTCGGCGCTTTCACGAGTGTCCTTTGGGCCTACACGGTATCCATTTATGTCAATTGCATCGCAAGCTTGACAATACCGCCAAGCGGATCGAAGAGGATCTTGGCAAGACGACGATTGCAGACTTAATTGACTCATCCACCCAATCCAAACCCCTTTGTGGTTTTCCCCTATCCGACCTCCCAGAGTCCAAACAGATCGAATCAAAGATCACCACTAGTCAATAACTTCGTTGTCCCATTTCGTTGCACCTTTTTGCTTTGCCCAAGCACCATTATCAGGCACGACCATGATTGCCCCCGCCCCCGTGGCGTCTCGAATGCGAGCACGTCGCTCGTTCGACAACAGTCCAATGCTGGTCTTTTACGAGATCACCCAAGCTTGCGACTTGGTGTGCCTGCATTGTCGAGCATGCGCTAAACCGGAGCGAGACCCCGCTGAGTTGAACACAGCCGAGGCGAAGCTAATGTTCGAACAATTGGCCCAGTTCCCCGAGCCCCCGATGTTGATTCTCACGGGCGGTGATCCGCCCATCTTCAAGAATCTTCGCGATTCGGACCTACTAGAAGGGAACCTGTTCGCCGAAGAACCCGACTGCTGTTACATTCCACCAGCCAAAAAATAGCAACATATCCAAACAGGGAAGTCGCAAAGGCTTTCAAACAGTAACCATTCCATCAGGAGAATCATTATGCGACGTCGTGTCGCGGTCATTGGCGGCGGAGTCTCGGGACTCGCCGCTGCCCACCACCTACTTGAAATCGATCCCGACATCGACGTGCTGCTATTGGAAGCAAGCGATCGACTTGGCGGTGTGATCGAAACGGTCAAGCAAGACGGATTTTTGATCGAAAGTGCAGCGGACAACTTCATTACCACTCCGCCGACCGCGGTCAAATTGTGCGAGCGGATTGGTCTTGGTAATGACTTGATCGGAACCAGTCCAACCGGTCGGAAAGCGATGGTGGTAAGCCATGGGCGGCTTGAGCCTATCCCCGAAGGCTTCTTGATCATGGCACCTTCGCGCATTTGGCCTCTCGCCTCGACACGCACGTTGGGCATGTTTGGAAAGTTACGCGCCGGATGGGAGTACTTCGTGCCTCGCAAATATCGCGAAGATGACGAGTCACTCAGTGCGTTCGTCACTCGTCGCTTTGGCAAAGAACTGTTCGACCGATTGGTCCAACCGCTGGTCGGTGGTATTTACACAGCGGACCCGGAAAAATTGAGCGTGGCTGCGACGATGCCTCGTTTCTTGGAGATGGAACGCGAACACGGCAGTCTAATCCGTGCGATGTTAAAAGCGAAGAAAGGCAAGCCCAAAGAAAAAACCTCCGGTGCAAGATATGGTCAATTTGCAGCACTTCGCGGCGGCATGTTTAGCTTGATTGATGCGTTAACGGAACGATTGCCAGAAAACACCATTCGGCTCGATTCGCCCGTCACCACCATTCGTGCAAACGGCCCCAATAACAACGTCCGATGGACGATTCAAATCGGCGGTAAAAATCCAACGAGTGTGGATGTCGACGGTGTCATCGTGGCAACGCCGGCTCGACATGCGGCAAGCATGTTGCGAGAGGTGGATAGCAAAATTGCCGATGAATTATCGCAAATCGAGTACGCGAGTTGCGCAGTATTGTCGATGGGATTCCGACGCGATCAAATCCGCCATCCGCTCAATGCCTTCGGGTTTGTCGTTCCCATCGTCGAAAATCGCAAGATCTTGTCATGCAGTTTTTCCAGTATCAAATACGAAGGCCGTGCACCGCAGGATCACGTACTACTGCGAGTTTACATCGGTGGCGCGTGCCAAAGTGAATTGCTCGAAAAATCGGATAGTGAGCTGATTAAGATTGCCAAGTCCGAGTTGGCCGACTTGATTGGCCTGCAAGGCGACCCGCTGTTTGAACGGATGAGTTTGCAGCGTCAAGCAATGCCTCAATACCATGTCGGGCATTGTGATCGCGCGACTTTGATCAATCGACGCTTGGAGTCTTTTGCGACCCTAGGCTTGGCTGGCAATTCGCTCAATGGCGTTGGCGTTCCTGGTTGTATTGATAGTGGTGAGATAGCAGCGCGGCGCGTGACCAATGCTTTTGCAGAAGCCGACGCGTCTGCAAACGTCGATCAGCCAGCCATCGAATCATCGCATCAGTAACAGGCATTTCGATATGGCGGCGACACCTTCCGCGAAACTACACCCAAAGGAACACGGTGCATACGCAATTCTAGGTATCCCGATCGTAGCGGCATTGATTGCGGTCGGAGCCACCGTGAATGGCGTTTGTGTCGCCATCGCATCGGTCAGTGGTTTCTTTGCGCATGAACCTCTTTTGGTTGCCGTTGGTCATCGCGGGCGTCGTGCGCAAACGTCCACGCCCCAAGCACGTTCTCGCTTGATTTTTCTACTGACGGGAATGGGGATCGCTGGCGGCACAGCGATGTTGCTTGGCAATTTGGAAGTTCGTGTCTCGTTGGTTGTCTGTTTGGGGTTGGCTGTGGGCACTTTTGCGTTTGGTATTGTGGGGAAACACCGCTCCATCGCCGTGCAACTGCTGGGAGTGGTGGGATTGTCATCGCCATGTGTCCCGATCTTGCTCGCTGGCGATATGCCGCTTGTGGATGCGTTAACCACATGGGCCGCATGGCTGGTCGGCTTTTCGTCGACGACCGTTGCCGTGCGAAGTGTGATTGCCTCTCAAAAGCGTCATTCCCGAGTTGGCTATATCGTAACGCTCGTCGGCATTTCATCGGCAATTGCGTTATGGGCCACTTTCGCCGTGTACTGGCCAATGGTAACGCTGCCAATGGTGGCAATGAGTTGGTATTTAATGATCACCCCACCACCGATGAAGCAGATTCGCCGAGTAGGATGGGCATTGGTATTTGGGACCTTTGCCACGGCGGTTCTCGTGATTTACTTCATCGGCTAACTGACTAAAGTCCTATTGTGTATAACGATGCGATCACCTGCATCGGTGATTGGGTAAATCCTTGAATCGCTTGCGACGATTCGCTACCACGTGGCAGCTCGTTCATTGCGGATTCGTCACCCTTCCAAAATTCGGTCTCTCAATGTTTAACTTCAAGTTCCTCCACATGTGGTTTCAAAGGAGTTAGAGAAATGCCCCTTCACATTGCTCCACAAAATCGACGATGGTTCATGCAAAGTGCCGCAGCCCTCAGTGCCGCGTCGTTACTTGTCAATGAAGATGTCTGCGGCGCAGTGACTCCGCCGGTCAACGCGAACACTTTTGCCCTATTGTCGGACACGCACATCCCGAGCGACGCCGACACCGTGGCTCGTGGTGTCAACATGACCGACCACCTTGACTCGGTAATCGATCAGATTGCTCAATTGCCGATTCGCCCTGCCAATCTATTTATTAATGGTGATTGTGCCTATTTGAAAGGGCTTCCCGCCGACTACGAGAATCTTTGTCGGTGTATTGCTCCACTGGATGATCTTGGCATCGCCCTGCACATCACCATGGGGAATCATGACAATCGTCCTGTTCTATATGACAAGCTGACGGCAATGCGTCCTCAGTCGGTGGCGGTCATGAACAAGCATGCGAGTGTCGTCGAAAGCGAATTTGCTAATTGGTTTTTACTGGACACGCTAAAGAAAGTGAATGTCGTCACGGGAGAAGTGGGCGAGCTGCAATTGCAGTGGCTTGCACAAGAGCTTGACTCGCGTCGCGACAAACCAGCGATCGTGATGGCGCATCATACACCACAGTTTTCACCTCCTGAGCCGGAAAAAGTTTGGAATGGTATTTCAGACACGGATGCCTTATTTGACCTGCTAGATTCCCAAGACCATGTGAAAGCGTTTTTGTATGGACACAGTCATAAATGGAACATCAGCGAGCGGGGCCATTTCAAGTTGGTGAATTTGCCAGCGGTTGCATACGTGTTTGACGAAAGCCAACCCAATGGATGGGTGTCGGCGAGGCTTGATCGCGACGGGATGCACTTGCATCTGCACACGCACGACGTCGCGCATCAGAAGGCGAATCAAAGAGTTGATATTCTCTGGAACTAAGTAGGATCATTTTGGGCGATTGGATCATTGTTGCGGGCCAAATCACTTTGGGTTTGGCTCTATTAGTCGCGGGCGGCGAGTTGCTCGTTCGCGGTGCGGTTGCGATTGCCTCGGCGCTGCGCATCTCGCCACTAGTAATCGGTTTAACAGTGGTTGCGTTTGGGACCAGTGCGCCGGAATTAGGCGTGAGTCTTCAAGCATCGCTGAGCGGCAGTTCCGATGTCGCGGTCGGCAACGTTGTTGGCAGTAACATTGTCAACATCTTGTTGGTCCTTGGTGCGGCATCGATGATTACGCCCCTTTTGGTATCGAGTCAATTGATTCGGCTGGATGTTCCGATCATGATTGCCGCGTCGTTCGTTGTTTGGTGGATGGGTCTCGACGGTGTAATCAACCGATTTGAAGGCGCGATTCTGTTTGCCTCCCTGCTCGTGTACCTGACTTTCTGTATTCGCAAAAGTCGAAAAGAATCGCGAGCGGTCCAACGGGAATTTGAACAAGAATATGGCGAGGCAGCCGTTGCCGAAGATCAGCTCACTAAGAAGCACCATTTGTCGGTTGACTTTTTGTTGATTCTCGCGGGATTGGTGTTACTTGGGCTGGGGTCCAGGTGGTTGGTTGCCGGTGCGACCACGGTGGCAACGGCGCTAGGCGTCAGCCAGTTGGTGATCGGTTTGACGGTGGTAGCGATCGGCACTTCGCTACCAGAAGTCGTCACGTCGGTCGTGGCAAGCTACCGTGGTGAACGTGACATTGCCGTGGGGAACGTGGTCGGCAGCAACCTGTTTAATTTGCTTTGCGTCTTAGGACTAACGGCGACCGTTTCACCAATGGGCGTGGCAGTATCGTCGGCGGCAAGTCAGTTTGACATCCCTGTGATGGTTGGCGTTGCGGTGATTTGTATGCCGATATTTTTCACCGACAGCATCATCTCGCGTTGGGAAGGAGCGCTGTTTGTGACCTACTACGTTGCCTACAACACGTTCGTCGTCCTGACGGCAAAAAACCCTTTACAGCCTCAACAGATGCACCAATGGCTGATGTGGGCCGTCCTGCCTCTAGTGCTTTTCCCAATCGCCACATCTATGATCTTTCCACTGCTTGCGCGCAGAAAACAATCGAAATGAAAGCATCGACAAACTTGCATTGAGCAAACTGTCATATTGTGATTGGCAATCCAAAGACATTCAAACAGGCTGATCGCGACTGGCGCAGTGAAGGGCTCCGAGACCCCAAACCAGATCGCGACAATCGATCGGTTCGATTGAAGCGTCGTGCGCCAAATCACTGAGGATACCGATGGCTCGGTCATCGGATTCTTTTTGACCAAAGGTCGGAAGAAGCAAACGATCGCGCCCGAGCATAAGAAAGTTACAATAGCTTTCCGGAACGCGTTGACCATTGATCTCGCGAGCCAGCGGTATCGGCAATCGATGAATTTCGACGTTGGGCTCGGTCGCATCGGACCAACGACGTAGTTGGCGATAGTTGTCTTCGAGGGGTTCGTGATTGGGGTCTTCGGCATCATCGCTAACCGCCACAACGATATTCTCGGGATCGACAAATCGAGCAAGTTGGTCGATGTGTCCATCGGTGTCATCACCCACCAACCCGCCACCGCTAAGCCAAACGATTTCGGTGACTCCGAGTTGCGTGTGAAGTTCGCTCGCCACTTGCTCGCGCGACCAACCTGGATTGCGCGTGTTCGTGACAACGCATTCAGGGGTGGTCATCAACCGACTTTTGCCGTCGGTTTCGATCGCGCCACCTTCAAGACAAAGCGAGCTTCGAATTCGGTTGATACCAACGTGGTCGCAGATCGCCGAAGCGGCCGCATCGTCGGCATCCCAAGGCGGATACTTCCCACCCCAAGCGTTATATCGCCAATCGATTCCGACCATTTTTCGGGAAGTAGGCTCGCCGTCGAAGACGAACGTAGGACCGTAGTCGCGAACCCAGGAATCATTGGTCTCGGCGACCACGAGTTCTATCTTTCCGCGAGAAAGCGAATTCGAATCGAATTGCAGAGCCGATCTTGCAGCGTCAACCTGAGCTGGCGGAACCAGCATTCGCACGGAGGTGCTTTGGGCGATGCTTTCCGCCCAATCGGCAAAAAAACGGGGGATCCGGTCAAAATGACCTGGCCAAGTATCGAGACAATGGGGCCAAGCGAGCCAAATGGCTGCTTGTGGCGCCCATTCAGCGGGGGTGCGTCTACTCAACTTCGATTTTGATCTCTTCTTTCACTTTTTGAATAAAGTGAGGCGATTTTCCGCCCTTGCTCAATTCGGTAGCCCGTTTTTCGGCTTCCTTTTTCTGATCAAATTCAAAGACGGCGACGCGTTTGAGATTTTGGCTAAAAACGCCCCAGTAAAGTCTTAAGCGAACATTTTCAGCCGCTTTTTTCTTGGACTTTCGTGTGGAGGCTCTTTTTTTGGTGGCTTTTTTCTTAGCCGTAGCCTGTTTTTCGGCAGCCTCCGCCTCTGCTGCTTTTGCTTTTCGACTGACGACCTTTCGGGCCATGTGAACCAAAGGGGTAACGAGGAATTTGATTGTAAATGTTGGGCCGGAAATCTTAGCATAGCCTTGGCAGCGTTGACACCCGGGGAATCTCTCTCAATGTTGAGAATACCGGCGGGACGGACCCTACAAACCAACTGGGATCATATGTATAGGAAAAGTGGGCGAAAAAATGCGGTTCCTCCAGGAATAGGAATCAGGATCGCTAGTCTTTTCGGGGCGAGTCGCGTATGCTAACGGTTTGTGCATAGGATCATGTTTTGATCGACGGGCTACCGAGGAACCGTCCTCCGCTCATTCATTTCAGGTCCACACGTTCCAATTCTACCGATCACGGAGAGACATCAAGATGCAGGTAAGCGTCTCGGCGCGTCATGGCAGTCTTCAACCAGGCGATCAACAACTAATCGTCGAAAAGGCTGAAAAGCTACGGCGTCTGTACGATCGAATCAACGCGATCGAAGTCACCGTTGACTTAGAAAACTTAGATAAACCCTCCTTGGAAATTCGTGTCTCGGCGGAAAAAACTGATGACTCAATTTCCACGGCCGAAGCGAGCACAGTCATCGCTGCGCTTGACTCGGCGATTCCAAAAGTCGAACAACAATTGCGTCGACTGAAGGAGAAGAAGACGGGTCATCGAACCGCAAAACCCAAACACATCGACACTTCGATTGCAGTGGAAGAAGAAGAGGAAGAGACTT
Organism: Novipirellula herctigrandis; assembly: GCA_007859835.1. GTDB lineage: Bacteria > Planctomycetota > Planctomycetia > Pirellulales > Pirellulaceae > Novipirellula_A > Novipirellula_A herctigrandis. The sequence goes on from SJPJ01000001.1 coordinate 4,885,126, forward strand.
AAAGCAAGCCAGCAAACGTATCGTTCGCGTGACGAGCGAAACACGTCGTGGCGATTTTCTTCAACTTTTTTCACTTTTCCTCCAATCACTGTGAAAATTTCGTCTCCAAGGGCCTCTCTGTGTGAATGCCCCGTTTTCTGCGTTTTTTCACAGTAGTACCCAATCATCTGATTTCATAAAGGAATCTAATCCCAATGAAGTTTGCAGACTTTATCAACACCAAGGCCATTCGCGCGGAGCTAAAGGCCGTGTCGAAAGAAGAGGTCATTCAAGAGCTTGTGCAGTCCTTGCTGGATGCCGGACAAATTGAAGCTGACCAAAAAGATGACATCATCTCGGCCATTATGAAGCGTGAAGAACTCGGCAGCACCGGCATCGGTCGTGGCGTTGCCGTTCCCCACACGAAGCACCCCAGCGTACAAAAGTTGGTCGGAACCGTCGGCGTCAGCAGCGAAGGAGTCGATTTCGACTCTCTTGATGGGGAACGTGTTCAGCTATTCTTCTTGCTCATCAGTCCTCCCGAACGTCCTGGCGATCACCTTCGCGCTTTGGAAAACATTTCGCGTCAACTGCGTGACGAAAATTTCTGTCGGTTCCTTAAGCAGAGTAAGACGCCCGAAGACATTAGCCAATTGCTTCAGGAAGCCGACGACAACCAGTTTGTATCTGGCTAATGAATAACGATTCCTCGCTTTCAACAATGGTGATCGTGCGCAACCCTCAGGGATTGCACGCGCGTCCTGCCGATTTGTTGGTTCGTTTGGCAAACCAATACGAATCAACGATCAAGATCGGCAAGGGAGCTGAACACGTTGACTGTAAAAGCATTCTCTCGCTACTGACACTTGGCGCAGCCGCCGGAACGGAGCTGTCGGTGTCAGCCTATGGAGCGGACGCAGAAGCAGCGATCCAAGCGATCGTCGAACTGTTTGAAGCAGGTTTCTACGAGATTGACGAAGAAGATGTCGAAGACGCAAAACCGTTCTCGAAGCCGCCATTGGCCAAACCGCAATGACGCCACACCATTAGTGTGGTAGGCAGCAGCGGTGAGCCCGAAGCAGAATGATGATGGGCAGGTCGGCAAAGAAACAGATTGGCGACCGAGAACTCCAAGCGTCTTTCACGATCCAACACTTAAAAAAACCGAACACTAGATAGATCGTGCATGGGGAAAGTGTTGTGGTTTCGAGACGATCGCCCAATGCGGTCCTCTTGGCCGATGCGTGCCCAGTTTCAGTGTGATCTTGATGCACTGACCAACGAAGTCGCCTCACCAACTACAAACTCTTTCACCTGAGCGCGAAACTATCGATCCATTGATGATCGAACTACAAGGCATCCCCGTATCGCCGGGAGTCGCTATTGGTCCTGCGCTTGTTTTGGACGCGGATGGGTATCGAATTCCCCGCTGTCTTATCGCCGCCCAAGATGCGGAGAACGAGTTCGCGCGCCTCGGTGTCGCGGTCGACGCGGTCTCGGAACGACTCGAAACCAACCGCTTGGAGACGTCGGCGGTCGCAGGCGCTAACACAGGCGACATCTTCGCAGCTCAGTTACAAATGCTGCACGATCCGCGGCTACACGCGGAACTTTCTCGGCGTATTCAAACAGAGATGCAATCGGCCGCCTACGCCGTTAGCCGTGTACTAAACAATTACGCCACCGCGCTACGCAAACTCGACAACCCGTTGCTAGCGGATCGCGCCGAGGACGTTCTCGACATCGAAAAACAACTACTGCTGCAACTCGGAGCCGTATCGCGTCAACCATTATCCGATTTGACCGAACCGGTAATCGTTTTGTCGCATGTGCTAACGCCCAGCGAAACGGCCAGTCTCGACCGTCGCTATGTTCGCGGTTTTTGCACTGAAACCGGTGGCCCCGGCGGGCACACGGCGATCGTAGCGAAGGGTCTGGAATTGCCTGCGGTCGTCGGCATTGGCCCGTTTCTCGACTCGGTCGGCACGGCGGCGAAAATAATCGTCGACGGTGATCGAGGACGAGTAATTATCGACCCCGATGAGCCAACGCTGGAACATTACCAACAACAACTCGAGCAGCGTCGATCGCTCGCGGTTCGTTTGGCGGAACTAAAAGACTTGCCCGCCGAAACCGCCGATGGTTTACGAATTCAATTGAGTGCCAACATTGAATTTCCACAAGAGGCCCATGCCTGTTTGGAACGAGGTGCAGACGGCATCGGTTTATACCGTACCGAGTTCTTGTACCTTTCGAGTGAAGAAGAACCGAGTGAAGAAGATCACTATGAGGCATACAGCCAAGTGATCCGTGAAATGAATGGTCGCCCAGTCGTGATTCGGACATTGGACTTGGGCGCTGACAAAATGGGACATCGCCCGCTGGCCGAACAAGAACACAATCCGTTCTTAGGACTTCGTAGCATTCGATTGTCACTTCGTAATCTGGATTTGTTTCGCCCCCAATTGCGAGCGATCTTGCGCGCGGCCGTTCACGGCGATATTCGAATCATGTTCCCGTTGATCACAACACTCGCGGAACTGCGGCAGGCAAGAATGTTGCTCAATGTGGTTGCAGAAGACTTAGAGGAATCGGGGGTCCCGTATCGGTCGGATATTCCAGTTGGCATGATGGTCGAGGTTCCAGCGGCCGTGATCATGCTCGACCATTTCGTACGCGAAGTCGATTTTTTTAGTATCGGCACCAATGACTTGGCTCAATACACCTTGGCAGTCGACCGAAGTAACGAATATGTCGCGGATTTGTACCAATCGTGTGACCCCGCGGTACTGCGATTGATCGCTCACAGTATCGAAGTGGCCGATGCAAATAATACCCCGATCGCCGTTTGCGGCGAAATGAGTAGCAACCCCGCGCGGGCAATGCTGTTGATCGGTATGGGAGTACGAAACTTGAGCGTTCCGCCCGCGACGCTGCACCGCGTGAAGAAGGCGATCCGAAGCGTGACGACCCAACAGTGTCGTGAAATCGCCGAACGCGTAATGAAACTTCAAACCGCTCGCGATGTTGACATGTATTTAGTCGACCGACTCGGTGACCTAGTGCCGGAGCTAGTCGTGCATTGATGCACCTTGAAATGAATATGTCACAAGAGCCAACCGAACCACAATCACCCCAGCCGCCCGTTTTGGTGCCGCTGAGGATTCGTTATCGCATTCGTTTTGAGAAGAAGGACTTGCTGCGTTGGATCAGCCATCGTGATTTGGCTCGACTTTGGGAACGAATCATTCGACGTGTGGCTTTGAAACCCTCGATGACCGAAGGCTTTCACCCCAAACCCCGTATTGGGTTCCCGTCCGCGTTGGCGCTTGGCGTGGAAAGCTTCGATGAAGTTGTCGAATTGGATTTAGCCGAAGATTTGGCCCCCTTGGAATTACTAACACGACTCGAAAACGACAACCAACCTGGATTAACGATTCGGAGCGTTGGGAAGTTACCCGAAGGATTCAAAAAGGCCCAACTGCTGCGCAGCGACTATACGCTTTCGATCCCGGACGGGACCGACGTTTTGAAAGTGCAAGACGCAATCGAGAATTTGAAACAGCAAGAAACCGTTTCGATTCAACGCAAAAAGAAACAAGTGGTCGCTAAGGTCGCGACCCAAATACCGACGATCGAAATAGACGATCAACAAATCCGGATATCGCTAGCTGCTACCGACGCAGCTTCCTTGAAACCAAACGATGTCTTGGATTTGCTTGGCTTTGACGATTGGATCGAAAATGGCTGCTTGATTTCTCGAGTGCGCGTGGCACTGGAAAGCGAGTTCGAATCAGACGATCCAAATCAATTTGTCCGAGTAAACCTTTCGGACACAACCAAAACAACTTAACCGCATACTAAACCCCGGCGAGCGTCCATGCGAAACGACTTTACCGATTTCGTATTAAGCTTGCCAAACTACTGAAAGCTGAATGTCAATGAAAAAAGAAATGCTAATCAATGTGCTGCAACCCGAAGAGTGTCGGATTGCTGTATTGGACGACAACCGACTCGACGAACTCTACGTCGAACGTAAAAGTGTCGAGGCGTTTGCGGGAAATATTTACCGCGGAAAAATTGTAAATCTCGAACCGAGCATCCAAGCGGCGTTTGTCGATTTTGGCGTTGGACGAAACGGTTTTTTGCACATCAGTGACGTCGAGCCCCAATATTTCCGTCAAGGCGGATACGATCCCGAAGAAGTGATGCGAGAGTCGGACGAAATGGCCGAAGCGGCCGCCAAACGAGCTCGTGATTCAGGGCACGGTCGCAAACATGCTTTTAAAGGCGGACGACCTCGAGTCAAACCGCCAATCCAAGAAATTTTTCGTCGCGGTGACGAAGTCTTGGTCCAAGTGATCAAGGAAGGTATCGGCACAAAGGGCCCTACGCTTAGCACGTACATTTCCATCCCCGGTCGTTACTTGGTATTGATGCCTGCGCTGGGCCGAGTCGGTGTCAGCCGCAAAATCGAAGACGACGATGATCGCAAACGACTCAAGCGATGTCTGTTGTCACTCAATCCACCCAAAGGTCTTGGCTTTATCGTCCGCACAGCAGGTGCGGGTCGGAGCGAAACCGAATTGCAGCGTGACCTGGAGTACTTGCTGCGGTTATGGAAAGCGATCGTCCGTCGAGTCAAGGGAACCGCCGATCCCGGTGTCTTGTACGAAGAAAGCGATTTAATCATCCGAACAATTCGCGATATCTACAGTGAAGACATCGATCAAATCATCATTGATGAACGCGAATCTTATGAGAAGGCGAAAGACTTCTTGAAGATGGTAATGCCACGAGTGGTTGATCGATTGAAACTGCACGACGGCCCGCAACCGCTCTTCCACCAGTACAAGCTTGAGGAAGAAATCATTCGAATTAACCAACGCCAAGTACCCTTGCCCAATGGCGGTTCGATCGTGATTGATCCAACCGAAGCCTTGGTCGCGATCGACGTGAATAGTGGTAACTTCCGTGGTACCGATGCGGCCGAAGAAAACGCCTTTCGTTTGAACTTAGCGGCAGCAAAGGAAATAGCCAGACAATTGCGACTACGTGATCTTGGCGGTGTGATTGTCAACGACTTTATCGACATGCGTAAGGAAAGCCATCGCCGAAAAGTCGAACGAGCGCTACGCGATGCGATGTCCAATGACCGGGCGCGGACGAAGATCTTGCGGACCAGTCCGTTTGGATTAATTGAAATGACGCGCCAACGTATTCGCCCAAGTTTGAAACGTAGCATCTACACCGATTGCCCCTGTTGCCAAGGCCGTGGGCTCGTGAAAACAGCCGAAAGTATGTCGATCGAAGTGATCCGGATGCTGGCATTGGCTGTCCAGAACAAACACATCGAACGGGTCACAATTCGTGTGAACGATGCGGTCGCCGCGCATTTGAATAACAAAAAACGCCGCGATGTGATGGAAATGGAAGACGTCGGAAAAATGACCGTCCAAATCCTCGGCAGCGAGGGATTATTCCCCGAGCACTTGGAAATGGATTGCCGTGACACGCACGGCGAAAGAGTCGAAATCGATTCATAATCGGTGATCGCTTCCCTGTTCCCATCGACTTTTTTGAAATTCGAACGTGTTAAGAAAGTCGAACGTGTGTAAAGAACCGTTCGACTCGGTAGCAAGGTGCGTGATGCTTCCCAGCCTTGACACAACCTCGCCGTTGGGGGTTTCCCGCCCCTTGGTCATCGGAGGCCCGAGTCGCAACCATTCCCGATTTGGATAGAAAGCCCAGAATATAGAAAGCCCAGAATGACGACGTACGTCTGCTAGCAAACTGGTGTTTTCTTCGGATTGACTTGGGGGTGGGGAAACTGGTATCCACCATCGCATGGACCGAGGATTCTCGAATCGTCGAGCACCAATTGCTTGGTGGCTCTGCTTGATTGGTGTGGCCGGTGTCGCGATGAGCGATGAACCGCCAATGCTGCGGATCATCCATGCGCAAACCAACTTTGACCCTGAGCCAGTTCCAACCATCCAATCCAAGCTTGAGCCTGAATCGGCGATCGCTTCACCATCATCCGAGCCCACGGCTGAGCCCAAAGGCGCTGAAGAAATCTCGCCGCTGACTCTTTCTCCGTCGGTCGCATCTCCGCCACAGGAGCTGACAATTCAAAACGATGGACCTCGTGCTTGTGTTTTGCTTCACAATGGTAACGTGGTTTATGGGACGGCACACCAGCGAGGTGAATTCGTTGTGATCAGACGAGAAAGTGGAGTAGAGATCCAACTTTCTCGTAACGATGTCGCCTGTTGGGCCAATTCCATCCATGATCTTTACAAGTTCCGAGTCGACAACCGACGTGACTCGTCCGTTGCAACACGACTCAACGAGATACGGTGGTGTCTGCGGTACGATCTATTTGGTTTAGCCGCTGCCGAACTTGTTGAAGTCTATTCGGTTGATCCGTCTAACGGTGAAGCTCGAAAATTAGAGAATCGACTTCGGCGAGCGGCCGAGGTAGCTATGCGACAACCAAGCAATCCGAGCACGTCGAACCAAGATTTCAAAGCAGCGAGCACTGACGTTGCGCCCCCTTCGCCAATGGTCCAAGCGATTGTCGATTCATCGGAACACATTCGCGATTTTTCCCGCTACGTCCAACCATTGCTAATCAATCGTTGTGGTCAATGTCACTCGCATACGTCCGAGCAAGCGTGGCAATTAAATACACCCTCGATTGGTCAACGAGCGACATCGCGTATGACTCGTCAAAACCTGACGGCCACATTGGGCTTTGTCGATCTCGATTCGCCCCTTGATAGTGAGCTTCTACAAAAATCGACTACCGCACATGGCGACGAACCGGCCGGGAATGATGCGCGCCGCAGTGCGGCGGCGGCGACCCTTCTGCACTGGATCGCATCGATCGAAGCGACCGTTCCACGATTACAACTGGATCAACCAAAGTCGGATTCGCTCGGGCAATACGCGTCACCGATCTCATCAGAGGAAATTGGCCCATCCGAGTTACCAAAATCAGAGCTTGGAGAGGCAACCGTTAATCCGCGTACCGACGATGTCACGTCGGATCCAAAACCATCGCGGTTACCGAAAATCAGCAACCCGTTTGATCCCGAATTGTTCAATCGCAAATACTTGGTTGAAAAAGACCATTAGCTTATCGGTTCGTTGTAAACCGGATCAGCGCGTACTTCTTTTTACCGCGCCGCAGCACTAGAACCGTTTCGCTGGCCAAATCCGCTTCCGTCAATCGAACGTCCATGTCCGTGACGCGGCGATTATTCAGATACACGCTTCCTTCTTTGATCGATCGTCTTGCTTCGCTGCTGCTTTTGACCAAGCTCGATTTTTGCAGAGCTTCGACGATCCACCATCCCTCGCCCGACAGAACGCTTCGATCGGTTTCGACGCTTGGGACATCAGCAAAGATTTGGCCGAGCTGCGCGTCGGTCGCTTTTTCGATTTCGCCGCCAAACAGAATACTCGTCGCTCGCTGGGCCGACGCGATTCCTTCCGCCCCGTGAACCAATTCAGTCATCCACTGAGCCAGTCGTTTTTGGGCACCCCGGCGACCAGGATCCGAAGCCGTTTGTTCAGCGAGCGAATCGTATTCGTCGCGATGGATTTCTGTCAAATAAGCGATGCATCGCATCACATCGGCATCGTCGACATTGATCCAGTATTGGTAGAACTCGTAAGGACTGGTTCGGTCCGGGTCGAGCCAGATCGCACCCTTTTCGGTTTTGCCCATCTTTCGTCCATCGCTGGTCGTCAAAAGCGGTGCGGTCAAACCGAAAAGTTGCTTGCCGAGCATTCGTCGGCCCAAATCAATCCCAGCGGTAATGTTGCCCCATTGGTCGCTGCCACCGGCTTGGATGCGGCAATTGTGTTCGCGGCAAAGGTAAACGAAGTCATAGGCTTGAAGCAGCATGTAGCTGAATTCGGTGTAGCTCAGCCCCGCTTCGCTTTCGAGTCGCGATCGAACCGATTCTTTACCCATCATCGCACCGACAGGAAAGTTTTTGCCAACGTCTCGCAAAAATTCGAGGTACGAGTAGCCTTGCATCCAATCGAAATTGTTGAGCAACTTCGCGCCACTACTGCCATCAAACACTAGGAACTGTTTCATCTGCTTGCCGACTCCGTCGACATTCGATTGCAGCTGCTCTGGCGAAAGCAGATTTCGTTCTTCACTCTTGCCACTGGGGTCACCGATCATGCCGGTTGCACCGCCGACCAATGCGATCGGGCGATGCCCCGCCTGTTGAAACCGGCGCAACATCATCACCTGCATCAAGTGGCCAACGTGAAGACTCGAAGCCGTCGGATCAAAACCAATGTAGATCGTTTGCGGTTCACTTTGCAGCAATTTGCTGAGTTCCGCTTCGTCGGTCGTTTGATGGATCAAACCTCGCCAACGGAGGTCTTCGATCAAATTCTTTGTCGTCATGATGATGGTCGTAACTTAAGAGGGGGATCACCCTTTGTAGGGCGTATCGTGACTGTTCACATTAAAAAATGGCATCTTCGCCATCTCGTTTGAAATCAAACCGTTTTTCAACAGAGGGTCAGCCCCCTTTTGATTCACGGTTTAAGATCGCTTCAGCTACCCATAAATCTTCGGGGTAAGTAATTTTGATGTTGTCGGCTCTGCCGCGAACCAATGCAACCGGATGGCCGATCCGTTCGACCAATTCGGCATCATCGGTTGCCGGTCGCCCTCGGTAGCGGTCGTACGCTTGGCGGAGGAGGTCAACGTGGAACACTTGAGGCGTTTGGGCGACCCAAAGTTCACGGCGATCAATGGTAATCGAGTGATCGTCGGAATTGATTTTGCGTTTAATTGTTCCCGGGACGGGCGTGGCCAAAATGGCGGCTCCGGTTTTGGAGGCTCGCGAAAAGACGGCTGTTAAATCAGCGTCGCTAACGAGCGGACGTGCGGCATCATGAATCGCCACCATTGCGATTGAATTGTCCCCATCCAGTGCATCCAATCCTGCTCGCACGCTGTCTGTCCGCTCGCTGCCACCGCGGACCAGTTCGATGCGGAGGATATTGACCAACTTGGCGTAGGGTCCTTCGAAAACCGGGCGATCTTGGTCGGAAATCGCCATCAGGATCCGTCCGATTTCGGGCCGGCTGGCCAAAACGCGTGCGGTATGAAACCAGAGCGGTTCTTCGCACAGCATTGCGAATAGCTTATTTTCGGCCCGACCAAATCGCTGCCCTCGCCCCGCAGCGGGCAAAATCGCCGCGATGCGTTTGTCCTGGTTCGATTGGGGGGCCGATTCGGTCATGATGGGGTCGATAAAACTGGGGGAAAGTCGGTCAGTTAGCAATCGTAAAGTTGATCGCAACTGCGTACAATTGCCCTGACTTTCAACCATACCCACCTTGTGGAGCTAAAAGGAACATGCCCGAACGACAAACAAACACGGATATTGGTGAATTGAGCCTCTCGTCAGAGCCAAAGTGCTGTCGGTGGAGCCGTTCATCCGGCATTGTCCTTTCGACCGTCCTCGCGATCATCGCCGTCGCTAGCATCGCCACCGCAGCCTATTTCGCCGGTCGCTCAGCGACCCCGTCGAATGCCTACTTCCCGACCATTGACGCTACAACGGCTGTGTTCAGCGAAAAATTCTCGATGGCCACTGGCCCGGTCAGTGACGATGCCGAAGGACTATTCGTTTTGGACCACAACTCGGGATTGTTACAATGTACCGTGATTTACCCGCGAGTCGGCCGGTTCATGGCTAGCTTCACCGCACAAGTGGGCGAAGCCTTGCAGGGTGGTGGCAAAGGGGGAAGCTACATGATGGTCACCGGATTGGCCGATTTTCCCCGATCGAGCAATACGCCCGCCGCTCCGTCGGTTGTCTACGTGCTCGACACATCCACGGGCAACTATGCATGCTATGGCATTCCATTTAACAAGGTGTTTGTCAGTTCGAACCGTGCTCAACAAGGCGGCTTGGTCCTGTTGGCCACCGGATCGGCTAACCCGCTGATCGATCGCGATTCGATTCGATAGCGAGATGGTAGTGCGTTTTAAAAGGGGGGCTGCCCCCTTTTGAAACCGGCAACATGCGTTGTCTCGACCTCCTTTTCTGTTTTGCTTCTCTCGACAAATGGATTGAATGTGGGCCACGGACTCAATAAGGCTCAAGCGGAAGCCGTTGAAACCCTGTCTGGACCTATGCTTGTGCTTGCTGGCGCAGGCACGGGCAAGACGCGTGTTGTCACGTTTCGTATCGCCAACCTAATTCGCCACGGCACGCCACCCGACCGCATTCTTGCGATGACGTTCACCAACAAAGCGGCTGGTGAAATGCAGGAGCGAATCGGTGAACTACTTGGGCCAAAAAAGAAACGCAAACCGAAACGTGGGGAACCGGCCGAACCAAAACCAACCATTAGCACGTTCCATTCGCTTTGTGTGCGGATTTTGAGACAACATGCGAAGTCGCTTGGATTCCCTAACAAGTTTTCGATCTACGACCGAAGTGACCAAGAATCGCTTGCCCGCGCGATCCTTCGTGAGCTGCGGCTTTCAGGAACCGCACTGAAACCAGCCGACATGTTAGCGATTATCGGTGGATGGAAGAACCAATCGATCCTTCCCGATGAAGCCGCTATGGCTGCATCGACCGACAAGGAACATTTCGCTGCGTCGGGTTATCGCCGTTACCAGAATGCGCTGCGAGCACGTGCGGCGATGGATTTTGATGATCTGCTGCTACACACCGAAACCTTATTTCGAGAACACCACGATGTGCGTGACGAAGTGGCATCGCTTTACGATCACGTCTTGGTTGATGAATACCAAGACACCAACGGCAGCCAATACCGCATTACTCGCGACTTGACGTTCAAACATCGCAATTTTTGCGTCGTTGGTGACGATGATCAATCTATTTACGCATGGCGTGGCGCCGATGTCACGCACATTTTGAACTTTGCCAACGATTGGCCTGATGCGAAAGTCGTTTGCCTCGAAGACAACTACCGCAGCACCGGTGCGATCCTTTCGATGGCCAACACGTTAATCCAATACAACACCCATCGTCACGACAAGGTCTTGGTCCCGAGTCGTCCGGACGGCCAACGACCTCGAATTTTGCAGCACAAGGACGAAACGGTTGAAGCGAGATTGGTGGTGACGGAGATCACCGAACTGATTGAAAAAAAACACATCCAACCGCGCGACATCGCGATACTGTTTCGGACCAATGAGCAACCTCGTTTGTTCGAAACGGAACTTCGCAAAGCAAACGTGCCCTATGTGATGATGGGCAGTCAATCGTTCTTTGACAGACGTGAAATTCGAGATTTGCTCGCTTATCTCAAATGGATCGACCAACCCGATGACGAAATCTCGCTACTACGGGTGATCAATACACCGGCGCGAGGGTTGAGTACCAAGACGGTTCAGTTACTCGTTAGCCGGGCGGTCGAGCGTGGGGTCCCAGTGTGGCAAGTGATGCAGAACAACGCGGCGATTGCCGATTTGTCTCCAAGTGCCAAACGAGGCATCAATGACTTGGCGAAGCTTGCCGACGATGTTCGTGAACGAGCCGAACATGATTCGTTGACCGATGCATTACAGACGATGCTTGAGCGAACGGCCTATGCCGACGAAATCGCGCGGATCTATGATCAACCTGAAGAACGGGATGCACGGATGTCATCGATTGGGGATTTAACCAATGCGATCAGTGCATTTCAAGACAACCATAGCGAACCGACGCTGACCGGTTTCATTTCCGATATTGCGCTATCGGGTCGTGAAATGGGTAACGAAAAAGACAAAATGGCGGCAAAGAACTCGGTATGGCTATTAACCCTTCATGCCGCCAAGGGACTCGAATTCCCATACGTTTACATGGTCGGAATGGAAGAAGGGATTCTGCCGCATAGTCGAAGTGTCAAAAGCGGACGTGATGAGGATATCGCCGAGGAACGACGGTTGTGCTACGTCGGGATCACGCGAGCTCAAGAAAACTTGACCATGTCGATGGCATTGACCCGGCGAAAATGGGGTAAACCGCGACCGACCATCCCCAGTCCGTTTTTGTATGAAATCACCGGAAAAGCTGCAAATCCAAACAAATACCGAAAGAAACGAGCTACTTCGGTGGCGCGATAGCCTCCTCTTTGCGTTCGACTACACTTTGTTTGTCGCCTTTCCCTGATGACAAGGGCGTCAACGAGCACTCGTTCGTGTTGCCATTCGTGTTGCCAAAGGCGACATTCACCTCTCCCTCCTTCAACCTCTCCCTCCGCGATGCAACCTTTTGATATTTCCAATCGGACACGAGTTGTTTTCGGCGAGGGAACGATTCGGCGACTCGGTGAATTAGCGGCCGAGTTTCGGCCCCGATGTGTCTTGCTGGTTAGCGATCCGGGGTTGATCGAAGCAGGGCACTTTGATGTTGCTGTCGAATCCCTTCGAAACAGTGGCATCAAGGTCGAATCCTTTCACGACTTCGGCGAAAACCCCACTGCGGACATGGTCGATGCTGGCGTGCGGCGAGCGGCCGAAACGAAGCCGGATTTGTTAATCGGACTTGGTGGCGGCAGCAGTATGGATTGCTGCAAAGGGATCAACTTTGTTTACTCCTGTGGTGGCACGATCCACGACTACCACGGTGTCGGCAAAGCAACGACCGATTTGTTACCAATGATCGCTGTTCCAACGACGGCCGGGACCGGCAGCGAAGCGCAATCGTTTGCATTGATCAGTGATGCGACGACGCATACCAAAATGGCCTGCGGCGATCCTCGAGCCGCATGCAAGATCGCGGTGCTTGACCCTGTCTTGACTCTCACCCAGCCAAGAACTGTCACCGCCCTGACCGGCATCGACGCGATCTCCCATGCGATTGAAACGTACGTCACGCGGCGCCGAAACCCTATGTCGACTACCTATTCACGGCGTGCTTTTGGACTATTAGCCAATGGCTATTCGCAAGTGCTGGCAAATCCTAATGATCTTGCCGCTCGAAGCCAAATGCAACTCGGGGCTCATTTTGCGGGGATGGCTATTGAAACGTCCATGCTTGGTGCGGCACACGCAACGGCAAACCCCTTAACCGCTCGGTACGACATTGTTCATGGTCAAGCCGTCGGACTGATGTTGCCAGCGGTCATTCGGATGAACGGGGCCGAGTTGGCCTTGTCATACGCTGAGTTGCTACGCGAGCTGGTCCCAGATGTGAACCAAACTGACGCACCCGAGCAACTAGCGAAGCGAGTGACCACTTGGGTCAGAGAGGCAAATCTTGCCACGTCACTTGCCGAGCTGCGAATCCCAACCGCCGCGATCGACTCGTTGGTCGACGAAGCGCTCCAGCAATGGACGGGGACGTTTAACCCGATACCTTTGACTAGTGCAAATGTCCGTGCACTCTATCATGCCGTGCTAGGATAATGCCTAAGTGGTGTCGCGGGCCTAAATTGAAGCAGCGGGCTAATTGAGGCAGCGGGCCCTAATTGAGTCAGCGGGCATTGTGCGGTTATTTAACTTTTCCAATAGCTTGCGTCCCAACCAAACAAATCCTACCCCATAGCCCTGATCCGCTAACTCGATCGTTTCGCTGGCTATTCGTTTGCCGATAGGTCGACCGACACTTTCTCGATGCGGAGCGCCGGATTTTTGCTGTCGCCATGAGTTGCCCGGTCAAGGAGCCACAGCTGGTCTTGGTGACATTTGAATCGCAGTCGATAGTCGGCGTCACCTGATTGAATTCGAATCGATCGAGGCACATAACCTCCGCCCATGGGAACCATATCCGAAAAGGTTTCGATCGATTCCTCGCCCAATGGCCCCATCGAGATTCGATGCTCGGTGACGACGGCTTTTTCGGTGTCGATCACCATCCGGCCTGAGGAAAATGAGCGAGAAAAGAAACCATTCCAACCTGGACCAACACCAAGCCCCGCTGAGAACCCTCGCCGTTCTTTGAGTCGATAGGTCAACACGGTGGTATTTTCCAACGTTTGAACATCGTGAATCACCACGTTTTCGGGCTGCGAGAACAACCATCGCAATGGCGGCATATAAGCAAAACCGCGTAACCGAGATATATCACTCCAAGCGGGTCCCGTGGGTGAGTCCTTGTCGATAGTGACTTCGGTGCGTTCTCCTTTTGCATTGACGGCGTCGTATTGATACGTAATCGATTTGGATGGCCGGGCATTCCACGGCGTGGCCGCCAATGCGACTCGCTTAAGTAGCTGTAACGCCCTCTGACGATCGACTGGCTTAACTGGCGGGCCAAACAATGGATCAGCAACGGACAACTCGTCTGTTCGGTCTTGACCAAGTGCATCGACGATCGAGACCAGATTCACATAGAACGAAGTACCTTCATCGCTAGACTGCAATTCAAGATTGATTCGATATCGTTGTGGATCGATCAATCGCAAGCCGGGTGAGATCACTTCAACTTGTTTTCTCTGACTATCGCGTTTGCGTTCGCGAAGTTCCTGAGGATCGTCCGAAGGGGTCACGACCGGTCTGTGAACAATCACAACGTGAACCGTTTCAAATCGCGGGACGATGTCAAATTGGCATCGTGAGGCATCATCTGAACAGTCACCCGAAAGATCATAGCGATGGAGCGTCACATCACGCCCAGCTCGCAGGAAAATCGATTGGGTCCATGCTTCGGGGATCTTCCCGGTCACACGGACACTCAGAGCTGCTGGGTTGCCAAGGACAAATTCAGCTCGCCGCGGTTTGTCCGAGTCGTCTTCGGACAATTTTGGTCCGCTATAGTCGGTTGCGACGTGGTAGCGACCGGGCATCGAGACAGACAAGAAGGGCCAATTGCGAAATGTCTTGTCGTTGAATACGTAATGTCCGCTACGATCAGTGACTCGCGCGTCGCCACCAAAACAGGTGCCGATACAATCCATGATCGTCACCGTCGCTCCTTCGATCGGACGACCGAGTTGATCGGTGACGTGGCCTTCAAGAAACGGCGAATCGGCACCCGAGGCGTTGAACAAAAACAGTGAGGTTTCTGTTACCAGGAAGGCAGTTAGGGCGATCAGCGGCAACCGCATTGGGTCAATCCATTTCTAGATTCTATGTCCAATCCTCATCGTCGTCGGCCGATTCGTCGTCGTCGTCCCAGTCGTCGTCGTCGTCGTCATCGTCGTCCTCCCAGTCATCATCATCGTCGTCGACTTCTTCCCAATCGTCACTTTCTTCGTCGTCTATCTCTTCATCATCTATCTCTTCATCATCTATCTCTTCATCATCTATCTCTTCATCATCTATCTCTTCATCATCATCGTCGAGTCCGTCGTCTAGATCATCGTCATCGTCATCGTCATCGTCCCAATCATCATCGTCGAGGAGGTCATCGTCCTCGTCGTCATCATCGTCTCCGTACAACTCGTCTTCTTCGTCTTCAATCACAGCTTGTGGGTCCTCGGGATCCATACCACCTTCGGCTTCGGCGAGGCCGGCCAAGACGGGATCGACGGCTACAAAGCCTGTTTCTGGTTCGGAGAGAACCGATGCGACAGCGGTGCTCACGACTGACTCCTTCGTTGATGAAAAACTATCGTTAGGGGACAAATCTTCGGGTGTGGTTTCTGCTTGCTCTTCGGATGTGGAAGCTGGTTCGGGTTCTTGCAGTGTATCCCATTGGAACGGAGGCAACCCATCGATGCTAGCCAATCCGAAGACCAGCAAGAAATGTTTGGTGGTTCCATAAAGGTACGGTCGGCCTAATTCTTCGCTTCGTCCTGCTATTCGTACTAAATCTCGCTCCATTAGCTGTCGCAACAATTCGCCGCAAGCCACCCCTCGGATGGCTTCGATATCCGCTCGAGAGACATTTTGGCGATATGCAACGACCGCTAGCGTTTCCATCATCGGCGTTGATAACCGGATTGCTGGAGGCAAATGTCCAAGTCGAGTCAACCAAGGGGCTAATGCGGGCCGTGTCATCATACGATAACCGCCAGCAATCAGTTCCACTCGCATCGAACGACCATGAGTTTCGTACGTCGCATTGAGTTCGCGGACAAGTGTACGAGCCTCGGTTGCATCCGCCAAGTGAGCCATTTGCGATAGTTTTCGGGGTGACAACGGAGCCTTTGAAAGAAACAAGATCGCTTCGACCCGTTTACGCCGTTTCAGCGAATCATCGTCGGAATCTTCATCGCTAACCACCGCTAATTCCATTGGCGGCTCGGCTGCACTGAAAAGCACATCGTATGGTCGCTTCGATTGTGCCCCCGTTTGCCCCGATTTCCAAGGTGATCCTGCCCAAAAGGACACTTGGTTAGCCGAAAATCGACTCTTCAGGTCCCCACTTCGAGTGACTGACGAACCGCTATACTTCATCGCTACGGACTTTCATGAGGTTTCGAGCACAGATAACGGCCGCGGATCAGGCCAGTCTACTTTCCATTTAGGCGTTCTAGCCTGAGTGGCGGTCTGTGTACAATCGAGGATCAATCGAAACCACTAGTTTCCTTGCTTTTTTCCTTCCTTTGATTCCTGATTTCTTTCTTTGTCCAACTCTGTTTCACCCACTTCATCCGACACGACTAGGAAAGGACCCAAAAAGGGCCTTTTACGGCGATGGGTAATCGTCCTTAGTGCTGTGATGGTATCTCTCTTCCTTTTCCTGTTCGTGCGCGTCCAAGGATCCGTTACTGGAAGAGAATTTTCACCCGATACTTTCTCGGTACGTGAATTCCATTTCTATGAAATCCCCCTGCTGAATCTACAAATCACCCCCATCAAACGGACCAGCGTCACCCCCAACACAGCCACTTACCTTCGCCAAAAATCTCTTATCCAAGCTCCTAAGAAACCGACGGATACCTGGCATCTTGTTTATCTTTCTCGTGGTTTTACCGGTAGAACTCCCGCCGATTCGGAACTGCTCCTTTTACAGCTCAACCTCGATCACAACGGCAATGCCTATTGGCGACAATGGAGCATCGACCATCCACAACACGCACCATTCTTTTGGTCCGTAATTCAAAGGCTCGCCAAACGCGAAATGTACCTGTTGATGCCCCCGTTATTTGAACTCGCTCAACTCGAACAGTCGACTGAAGCCATGACGGAAAAAATCAACCAATCCCTGAGCTCGCAATATGTTGATTTGATCAAAGACATGCGAGCGGCGGACCGAACGGTGTTGGCGGACGGACTACTTAAGGAAGCCTTAAAGGACTTTCCTAATGATGCGGATTTAAGAAAATTGGCGGGTTCACCGGAAACCCCATGATCTACCTGGACAACAACGCCACCACCGCGATCGATCCACGAGTCACCGACGTGATTGCCGACGTGTTCAATAGCGGACCGGCAAACGCGTCGAGCCAACATGGACTCGGTCGTGTCGCTCAACTGCGAATTGACAACGCGACCGACTCGATTTCTGTCTGTCTTGACACACCGTTGGACCAACCGGGTGGGCCTCGTTTTTTGTTCACTAGCGGTGGTACCGAATCGAACAATTTGGCGATTACTGGATTGGCCGAGCCACTATCAGCCATCATCATCAGCCGAATCGAGCACCCCAGTGTGATTGCGATTGCCGAACATTTACTCGCCCTTGGACGTGAAATTCATTGGTTAGACGTTGACGAAAACGGCGTCATCAATATCGACGAACTCCCTCAACTCATCGCTTCCTGCAGGAACCGTTGCGGCTTGGTGTCGATTATGTCGGCCAACAATGAAACCGGTGTACATCAGCCGATCGAAAAGGCCGCTCTGATTTGCCGCCAAGCGGGTGTTCTGCTGCATGTTGATGCTACCCAATCAATCGGCAAAGTTCCCCTGTCGCTCACCAAGCTTGATGCCTCCGCCGTGACGATTTCGGCCCACAAGTTTCACGGCCCCTGTGGCATTGGTGGCTTGTGGCTGGGCAGTGGTGTTCGCTTGCGCCCCCTTTTTCATGGTGGCGAGCAGCAACTTGAATCACGACCTGGGACTGAACCTGTCGCGTTGATTTGTGGCATGGCTGAGGCTCTAAGAATTGCAACGGATGAATTGGTAACTAACCGCCAGCGGATGCGATCGCTGCGAGACCAATTTGAGCAATCGCTTCGCGCGGAACATTCCGATCTGGTCATCCATGGTGCCACAGCTGATCGACTACCCAATACGAGTTACCTCTCCTTTCCGCACACCGACCGCCAATCGATGCTAATGTCACTCGATTTGGCTGGGGTCGCCTGCAGTAGCGGGTCAGCGTGTAGCAGCGGCAGCAGCCCCCCCAGCCACGTATTGATCGCGATGAATTTGCCAGCAAAGTTAGTGCTATCCGCATTGCGTTTCGGAATGAGCAAGTTTTCCACCTCCGAGGAAATTGCTGACGCTGTTTATCGTATCTCTCGTTCATATAAACATTTACGTAACAAAAAGGATGTGGAAAACTAACAATTTTACCCCTCGTTTTCCTGCTCGTTCTCGGTACAATTTGGTCGATTCGATAACAACGACTACTTAAATTGTCTATTTCCACAATCCAAGCCGAGCCTGTTTCAGGTCGCCACAACGCCGATTGCGAAGTGGTCGCGTTTCCACTTGAGCGCCCGCTGGTAAAATCGCGGCGTCGAAGTTCTGCTTCCGCTGCCAGCCCGCTGGTGTTGCCCTATTTCCTCGCCGGGCCCGAAAATCGCTTGGTCGCCTTTGTTGCTCGACAAGAAGCATCGTTGTTCGAGTTCGGCAATCCGATTCTGTTCGTTGGGCCAACCGGGTGTGGAAAAACCGCTCTCGCCCTGCACATGGGGGTGCGCTACGCAAACCAGCTCGGTTTTACCGAGAATAACGCGGTTGTTCATTTGCCAGCGATCGAGTTCGCTCGACGGTACGGCGACGCGGTTGCCGCCGATGTCGTCAACTCGCTTCGTGACGAAATTGAAAAGGCGCCGGTGCTAATCATTGACGATTTGCACCTGATGACGAGCAAAACGTCCGCTCAAAACGAATTGGCTCAGCGAATCGAAGCTCGTGTCGAAGCTCGATTGCCAACGATTTTGACTTGCCGCCGATTGCCTACCGAGGTTCGTGGTCTGCGTCCGTCACTCGTCAGCCGCTCGATTCCTGGGCTGACAATTCCTGTCCATTGCCCAGCCGGTGAAACGCGTTCTTTGCTGTTGCGTGAATTGGCTGTGGCTTTCAACCTCGATCTTGATGCATCAATGTTCGGCATGCTCGACGAGGGATTGGATATCGCGATGCCTGTACGGGCGATTGCGGCTGTGATGCGTCAAATTGATCTGTGGTGCCGGATGAAGAAGCTACCACCGTCCTGTGAAGCGGTTGAAGCGGCCATCCAATCGGTATCCCCAAGCAAAGAAATATCGTTAGCGAAGATTACCAATACCGTTGCCCGGCATTTTCGCCAACGAGCAAAGGAGTTGCGCAGTAGTTCTCGAAAGCAACATTTGGTCCGTGCTCGATCGTTGGCTATGTTGCTTGCTCGCCGCTTAACGTCGCTTAGTATGAACGATATCGGCGATTACTTTGGAGGTCGCGATCATACCACCGTTTTGCACGCGATCCGCAAAACCGAAGAATTGCTCCGTGACAACGCCGATTTACGCCAAGCCGCCGATGAGCTAACCGAAAAGCTATCCCGTCTGTCGAGACAATAGCCACTTTGCCCTGCGACCTGTTCGTAGGGGCTGCTGGTGGAAAACCAGCACACCGACTTTTTCTCTTTTTTTCTGCTTCTTTTGCTGGTGGAAAACATGTCACTCTCTTGGTGGACTCTGGTGCTTCCTTTCGTTGACCCTTTTTCAACTCTCTCTACCGTCTGTTGGCCAATGTCACTAACTCTCTCCAAGTCTGACCAACTAGCTACATAGGAGCAACGGTTTTTCCACACACCTGTCGTCTCTATAAACTGTTACTATCAAAGCACTTATATTTCCGATTCTCTTACAACCAACAGTTTAAGCTATCACATTACGACGACGACGATATTTAAATACTTTATTCTCTTTAGAGAGCCCACCATGAATGATCGATCTTTCATCTCGACACCACTACACATTGTCGACCAAGGCGGTACAACATGGTTTCTCTCAAATGTTCCGAGTCTTTCTTAGTCGAATCGCCTCACTGTTATGAAAATCACCTGCCAACGCGAATCGCTCACTTCCGCCTTCGGTCTTGCTGCCAGTATCGCTCCAACGCGTTCGCCCAAAGAAATCCTTCAAAACGTCAAGATAACGGCCACTGGTGGTCGCTTGACGCTGACAGCAACTGATTTGGATGTCGGTATTCGTTTGGAAGTCCAAGAGGGTGTCGAGATTGAAACAGAAGGTTCGGCGTTGTTGCCCGTTCAACGAACGATGGGCATTCTTCGCGAGAGCAACGACGAGAAACTGACGATCGAAACCGACGACACCGGCATCCGGATCACCGGCAGCCGAAGTAAATTCCGACTTCCGGGAAGCAACCCCGATGAATTCCCCAGCGTCGCGGAATTCCATGAAGACAAATATCATGTGTTACCGACACGACTGTTTCGCGAAATGGTGAAGCGAACGGTATTTGCAACGGATGCCGAAAGCAGTCGCTACGCACTCGGCGGAGTGCTACTGGAAATGGAAGAATCATCGGTGATCGCGGTTGGAACCGACGGACGAAGATTGGCAAAGATGGAAGGGACCGGAGAAGCCCAAGGTGGCCACCAAACGACCGGCACAAGCACGATCGTGCCGACACGAGCGATCCAGTTGATGGAACGAGCATTGAGCGACAAGGACGATGCAGTGGACGTAGCGGCACGAGCAAATGATTTGCTTTTACGAACGCCACGAGCGGTAATCTATTCACGATTGGTGGAAGGTCGCTATCCAAATTGGCGACAAGTGTTTCCCACACGAGAAAACGCCGTTCAGATCGATATGACGGTGGGACCGTTGTTCGCAGCACTTCGCCAAGCAGCGATCGTTACTGATCATGAAAGTCGTGGCATCGATTTTACGTTCGGTGATGGCACGTTAAAGTTAGAAGCGAGTACCGCCGAGATCGGTGAGTCGCAAGTGGAACTGCCAATCGGATACGATGGTGAAGTTATCACGTTGACGATGGATAATCGTTACTTGGCTGACTTTTGCAAAGTACTCGATAACGAGTCGAGCTTTGTCATGGAAGTTGAATCCTCATCAAGCCCAGCGTTGTTAACGACCGACGATGGCTACAGCTATGTGATCATGCCAATGGCACGAGATCGATAAGGTAGCCATAGGCGATCTTAATCAAGGTCGGTTTCAGCAGTGGTTTCTAGATCGGCATCCGGTAAATGCTCGATCAACGGAAGGTGTTTACGACACCGCCACTCCATTTGTGGCCGGCTTGAACTACCAGAAAGTTCACCACCCCAGCGAGCGAGGAACAACAAGCGAGCGGTGTGCGGAAGGCGTCAGCGAAAAAACGATGTTAGCGGACGCGGCACACTTCCAACACAGCTTCCATTCCGTTTCGGCTGCAAGTCAACAGCGCAAATCAATTAGGATCACGCCGCCACGCCTCAACAAGGTTCATTGATTCGTCACATCGAATCCACAGGTCAGTGTTGGGCATTCGCAAGTCGAACGGGATGACAGAAATCGGAACGTCATATGGAATGCCACCGTCCACCATGCCAACACCGGGAAGAACGGTGATCCCGAGTTCACCGTCTCGCAAGCATCCGAAGACACGCGCCGGTATGCGCTCTCGCCATTCAGGAGGATACGAAATCATGGAAAACTAGCGTCCGCTAACATCACATAGGACGACAATTCTTCGACGACGCGTACTTCGAGACTAGTGCAGCGTTACAGCTTAATCTTCGGGTAGACAGAGGTTGGTTTCATCCAGGCGTCGTCAATCTTCATTTGCCAGTGGACGGCACGTTGAGTTTCGTTGACATCACATACCGATGCATGCGTTTCGGATTCGAGCATGGTGAGATTGCCGATCCGGCGACGGGCCACGCACTGCCGTGTCATACTGCTTAGCGCGTTCTCGGTGATGTTCAGCCAACAGCCATGCTTAGGGGTGTAGTGGAACTCGATGCGGCGAACCAGCGACCTCGCACGCTCAGGCTCAAAGACTTCATAGAATGCTCCTATTGTGTGTGTTGAGATTGTCTCATACCACGAGGACTTTGCAGCAATCAGATTAGCCATCGTGATAGTCCAATCTACTTTGGTCTTCTTTTCTCGTATCATCACCTCTCGGCAGCGAGAAAGCGGTTCGGTGAACATGAAAACGTTGGCAACACCGGGGCGTTCGTATTGGTATTCGTAATCGACTCGCCTGGGATGTTCCTTGGTCGCGGCAATCGGCACCTTGGTGTCTTTGATCAACTGGACCAGCTGTTCGTCCATGCAAAGAACAGGAACATCACAATCGTAGGGCTTTGAGTACGTTTCAAGGACATCTTCCCTATGAGCAACGAACTCCGCATCGGCTTCCGGCGGGATCACCCAGTACTGCATCTTGCGATAGCTCATGCCTTTTTTCTAAGCGTTCGGCGAAGCGTCGCATGACTGACCGATTCAACGATCCCCAACTCAACGACTTTTCGAGCAAAGCAGTCGTTGTGACCAGTTCGCGTGGGCTTCCGGTGGTGGGCTCAATCGAGTCGCGATGATCCGAGCCTGTTGTTCACCATCGAGCCTCTTAGGCGTCGGCGGCGCAGCTCGTTTCATACTGTCGAGCGTTTCTCGTAAGCCGTTTTCGACCAACCGTCGCCGGATGTTCACGATGGTTTTGGTCCGACAGCTGAACGACTCGGCTATCTTCGCATCGGTCCAAGCTGGGCCGTCGGCATCGGAGTTCAAAAGAATTTGGGCTCGACGAACATCCTGGTCCGTTCGGCTGAGCTTCTAAATGACGTTGGTGAGCTCAGCGCGTTCCTGGTCGTTCAAGCGAACGATATACTTCTTCAGCATGGGACCCTCCGTGGTTCCCAACCGTTTCGCTCAAAATGCTCGTCCAGCCAAGCCCAATTATCAGCAGCGACGCTGAACTAGTCGGCAAATAAAAACCCATTGGCCGGCAACGGACACCTTCGGTAGAATCAACCCCCATGCATGGTTAGGCCCAAAGGCGAGCATATCGCTGAACCCCCAGGAATCCAGTGGATGACCCGAAAACCAAATAAACCGAAATCTTCCACCTTTCAGGGTGCCAAGAGTGAAGCTCCCCAGCTTCGCCAGATCGGTTCGTTGGTCAATCAGCTAATATCTCGGCGGGGGTACGCCCAAGTAGCGGTAGTCAACGAAATCGAAGCGACAATCGTAGGCGAAATCGCGGAAAGCATTCGCTCAAGTGTCCGGGTAGGAAATTTGAAACGCGGCGTGTTGAACATCTATGCTTCCGACTCCGTCACACTCCAGGAGTTGAATTTCCAAAAGCGTTCGATCTTAGAAAAAATCACAAAGCAACATCCTCAATCCAAAGTAGTCGACTTGAAGTTTCGCATCCAAGCCAAAGCATAGTCGAGTTCTTTTTGGGTAGGGACAATCACAGAGTGCTTCGGCGGCACTCGTTGATTTTCGTTGTCTTGTCGTCTTAAGACATTTCTATTTTTTTGACGTTGGATCGGTGAATGGCGAAGATTCAAAAATGACGTGCTCGCTGACCCGCGGGTCGTCTGTACGACGCAGCTCGGACATCAATCGATCATGAAGTTGATCGCGAGTTTTCCGATGCGATGGATGGTTTGCCAAGTTCGTCATGCAGTGGGGGTCGGCAATCACGTCATAGAGTTCAAACTTGTCTCTTCGGCCGAACGCGAAATCGAATCGCTTTGGATCCTCATGACGGTTCGTGACAATCCATGCTTTGGTAGGACTGGCATCCAAATCAGCAAAAGCAGCAAAGGTATTTTCGCGTAACGCATCGAATTTTGGAAACGCATCACCGCTTTTACCATAGCCGATTGCAGTCCCCATCGGCCAACGGTCGGGAGCAAAGTTGACAATGAAAAGGAACTGATCGGTACGGATCGCTCGTTGGGGATAAGGTTTAAAATCGGTTCGAGCCGCCGCGACATGTCGTTCGCGGCCAGTGAACACGGCATCACGAGTCGAATCGACCTGTCCCGATAGATCGCTTTTGAGAATCGGGATCAAGGAACGAGCCGTCATCGAATCAGGAATCTCGACATTGGCTGCTTCCAAAAAAGTTGGTGCTAAGTCGGGCAACGTTACAAAATCATCGACAACGCGACCGGTTGTCGGAATGCCCGCCGGCCAACGAATCGCTAACGGTACTTGAGTGCCAAAGTCATACAGATTGCATTTGCCGCGAGTCACACCGGGGAAACCATGATCACCGCTGACGACCAAAATCGTATTGTCGTTCACGCCGAGTCGTTTGAGCTCGCTACTGATCACTTCTAACGAAGTATCGAAAGCCTTGATTTCACCGAAATAATCCGAGAAATCTTCTCGTACGATTTGTACATCGGGAAGGTAGGGCGGTATCTTTCCTTTCAACGTATCGGGTTCGATATCCCAAAGCGTCTTGCCACTCCCAGCAATCCACTTGCGATGGCAATTCGTTGGACCAAAGAAGTAACAGAACGGTTGGTCGCCATCAACTTGGTCATCATTGTCACTATCGAGAAACGACAGCAAATTTTGGCGAACCTCATGGAGAAGATCGGCTTTGGCTTTCTCATGATCATTCGCTTTCATAGCTGCCTGCGAAAACCCGTTGAAGCGTCGACCCGCTTTGTTGAAAGCACGAGCAGCACCACCATGCGGAGCGTCGCCCGGTTTCCCAGGAGACCAGACTTTGTAGGTATGGCCAATTCGGTAGCCGGACGATTCCAGTAGCAGAGGGTAAGCAGGATTCGAAAAATCCCAAATCGCTCCTTGCAAGATAGCACCGCGGCCACACCGCCAAAAATGTTGGCCCGACATCAGTGAACTGCGGCACGGTGTACAGGATGGAGCACTTACGAATGCGCGACTGAACAACACACCTTGTTCGGCAATCGCGTCAAAGTTCGGCGTTGAGACGACGTCGTTGACACCCCCAGGGAACAATGTTCCATAGGCACTGGCGTGAAATCCCCAATCGTCAGCAAAGGCGAAAACAATATTGGGTCGTTCCGCCGAAGCAATTTGTAGAAAACCAAAAAACACCAACCAACAAGTCGCAATCAAACGCATCGTTCAGCCTCAAATCGGCTTAGGGGGAAGCGGGCAGGATCGAAATTAGATTCGTGGGTCCCTATTGTAACCGCGTATCGTCGTCCAGTGTGCAAATCCTTCAAGCCAATAACGCAACAATCGGAAAGCCAAAACTAAATGCTATTCGTTGCATTGTTGGCGTCAATTTATCCCTGGATTCACCGCGTAATACGAGACAGTGCCTAGGCTTATCATTCTAGGCTAATCGTTGTCATGAGCATCGATTGAATTCAGGTGCCATAGTCGAACCAGCAGTTCGTAGCCCAACGGATCATGCCTTTCTAACTGCATGCGGTCAAACGGATAAAAATCGTTCCGCCCCAGAAGCGCCTCAGACAACTCAGCAAAGTACTCCATAGGATTTGTCATCGCATAGGCTCGTTCGGTTTTCCCATTTCCACGTAGCACAGCGTTGTACGAGCCATTTTGCTTTGCTCGATCGAAAGCGATCTTCAACTCGATGTTATCGTGCCCTAGCACTTGGTCGTGGTACGCATGAGCAAGTTCATGCAACACCATGACGGGCATTCGTTTGATTTCACGATCGAAGATAGCGGTATTGGTGAACTCGACGCAGCGATGGAGTTCGGGACGACGCCCATTTTTTTCGAGCCACTTCGCTCCTGGATGGTATTCGCCTTTTGGTCGGACGTCCGGGTACGGTGGTGAAAGCCAAATCGGCACCGTCTGAATCAGCGCCAATGCCTCATCGGGCACAACGCGTTTGATGTGCTGAAACTGATCGGTCAGCAACTCCACCGCACGAACGGTTTCTTCGTGTTTCTCGCTCATCAGCTGATCGCTGATTTGAACAGGCCACCCTTCGATGTTTTGTGAAGAATAACCTGGTACGTCCGTCCGCGGATCAGCATTCTTGATTAACTCCGCATCGAGTTGGCGTCGCAACTGTTGTTTCACCTTCAAGCACGTTGGATCGTCGGCAATGTTTCGGAGTTGATTCGGATCCTTAAGAAGATCGTAGAGCTCTTCCAGCGGCCGACGAGCGAAAGACAAATCCGCAAACGGTTTTACCGCGGATTCGTGACGATGTAGGCGGAGAAATTGTTTCGATGGGGATGGATCGATAGCAAACGAAAAGGCACCCGGACCCGTTGGCCAAGGTGTTTCAGCAAAGTCGTACGTCATGTTCCCACCGTTCTTTTCGCCAGTCGGCCACTTGCCAGGATCGAAATTTCGAATGTAAAGGAACTTACCGGTACGCAGGGCACGTTTCGGATAGGAGTAAACATGGCGTTCCACGCCGGATAGCACGAATGATCTGCTAGGATCAACCTGCCCGGATTTGTTGGAGGTAAGTATTGGCATCAGACTGCGTCCTGTCATTTGCTCCGATGCCTTTAACCCAGCCGCTTCGAGAAATGTCGGTGCGAGGTCACAGAGCGTGACAAAGTCGTTCAATCTACGGTTTTCACTTACCTTTGCTCCCCACCGAATTGCCAATGGAACGCGAGTGCCTTGGTCATACAGCGTCGCCTTGCAGCGAGGGAACGGCATACCATTGTCGCCGCTGACAACGATAATGGTGTTGTCCAACTCACCCATCGCCTTCAGCTGATCAACAATTTGCCCGACCTCTCGATCGAATCTCTGAACTTCCCACAAATAGTCAGCCACGTCGCTGCGGATTGTTTCGTTGTCCGGCAGACACGCCGGGACTTGCACCTTCGACAAATCGATGCCGCTTTTCTTTCCAACGCCAAGCTTGTACGGACGATGAGGATCCTGACCACCGTGCCAGTAACAGAACGGTTCGCCGGGTTTGCGTTCTTTGAGGAAAGCGTCGAACGACTTGAAACGTTCCCCAAAAGAATCGCGTTTGCGAAACGCATGCTTGCTTGGCCAGACCCCCTTGCCGAACCGACCGATCCGGTATCCGGCGCGTTGAAGCAGCTCGGTGTAGACGTCAAAATTCTCTCGCAAAGATCCACCGAGGCTATCACCTTCTTTAAGTCGCCAATGATGCTGACCGGTCAGGATACTTAGACGACTCGGAGTGCACGACGGGGTCGACACGAAAGCGTTCTCAAACAGCACACCTTCGCGAGCGACACGATCAAAGTTCGGAGTCTTCACAACGGGATCACCAAGAATGCCAGCATGTGGCCACGACCAATCGTCAGCCATGCAGAAGACGATGTTAGGACGACCAATCGACTCGCTGGCGGATAACCGTGCTTTTGGATCGATCGTAGACAGCGCGATCATCAAACCGCAAATCGAAGCGATCACAACACCTAATTGGCTTGGCTGGGAGAAGGTGTTCTTTCGCCACCAGAGGCCGTAGGATATCCGCGAAAAAAAAGGATTCATGTTATGGGAACTCTCTTTGTGAAGCATCAACCAAGTGAGTCTCGCTGGGGCAGGGGAGAAGTTGATCAACCAAAAAGCAGATCCAGGATGTTCTCAAATTCACCCATTGGCCAGCAAATCAGCTTCCGCTGGTCAATATTATGATCCCTACGGTCGACCATAGCCACATGAAAACGCCGAGCGGCGCGTATTTCGCTAAGTGACTTAGCAGTGAGGATATTGTGTCCTCGAAAATGGCACCGTTGGCATGACAATCCAACAACGCTCACATCATGAAAGCTGTCACACGTTTCGAAAGCACAAGACGTATCGCCGCAGCGGCTTGGCGATCCGAGTAGAAAAGGTGCAACCCGAATAGAAAAGGTGCAACGTGATGCAGCAAACTCAGTATAGAGCTTCACGTCGATTTGGCGGTTTCCGCGCAGCACGCGCGAAGAAAGTTCAAGCAACTTGTTTTTCGCAGCACACTCATTCTCATTACTGCTCGGCCTCGAATTCAATCGAGGCCGGCGACTTGTCAGTGATGCTGCTTCATCGACGATCTCGAAGTCGTTCTACCAAGGGCCACGTACGTAGTAGACGCCGAATTGATCGGTGTGGCTTGGCCAATTGGGCGTAGGCCGGAAACTGCCTCGTTGGGCGGCTCCAGGTGAACTAGCGCTACGGCCGAATTGGTGATGTATCGGATACATCAAGTTCTGGCTAACACCCCACGACAGCGTTTGGCGCATGTGAGCGGTTGGCGGAACGATCAAAGCAGTCGGTTGACCACTGTTTTGGTAGTAGTAACCACCGTGCCAAGGACGATCCATTGCATAGTTGTGTTGCCACACTTGGGTCATCGCGTACGGGTCGCCAGCGTCGGCTTCGTTCTGGTTGCAAAAGCAACCTGCCAGCGTTGTTACTAGAGCGACGGAGAGAATTATGTGTCGAATCATGACTATGTGCCGAAGAAAGGTGTTACCGAAGTAAGGTTTAAGAGCTGAAAGGAAGGGAACACTCAGCGAGTTCCCCTTCCAATTTTCTAACGCGTCTAATTCCTAACGGGCGAGCCGCAGGTAGTTCCAGTAAAAATTACTGGCTGCTTGGCGCACGGGTGGGCTGTAGTAAATAGCCCGAGTTCGATTCATACCGCGACCATTGTCATAGTAGTTGTGGAATCGGTTCTTGTGCCAATAAAGCATCTCTTCGGGATAAAAAGGCTGATACGTGAAAAACGTATGCCCGACGTTCGGCGGAACCGGCCGTGGTGACAAGTACAATTGGGCGTTAGTCCGGTTGCAGTTGCCTTGGGTGTAGTAATTGTAGAACAGGTCGGGTTGGCCATATTTGCGTTCTTGGCATCCGGCCGAGCAGAGATCGCCGACGTCGTAGCCTTGGCCGGTACTTGCCCCATCGACGCCGATGTCGCCGACGTAGCTGCCTGAACCACTTACGGCCGTGTCACTAATGACATGGGATTCGACAATTCGCTCGCCACTGCCGAACAAGTGGGCCGAAGCGGAGTTGGTGGTCGTGGCCAGCACGGCCAGCGCGGCAGTGCAAGCGAGTTTGTGCATGAGTTGACGTTTCATCTTGCGGTTCCTCCTGAACCAGACGCAATCGAACGAGATCGGAACATCACTCCGAAAGTTGTTCTGACGGTGGTGCAATCTGCTGTTTATGGCAAACGGGCCGACGATGGTCCATCCTTGAACACGACCAGCCTTACCGCCAAGTTTCGGATCTACGGCGCGACTCGCATGACCTTTGCAATCTGTCCCGCCCCGCTTCGCCTGATCGGCGGTTTCGCTACTACGGGTCTGATCGCTATAACCCGGTAGGTAACTGGAATCTCTCATCTTGACCCATCGAAGCAAATCGCCGTAAACCATACAAATTACGCAGGCTCGCATCCAAACGAACGAAAAAGACAGACGAAAAAGGACTTCCAAGCGTGGCAAAACGCTCTAAACGCAATTCTTCTCGAAATTCGAGCTCCAAATCCAAGTCCAATGCTGGATCCAACGGATCCCTGTTTGACCAGGTGGATGACCACTTATTGACAGCAATTCCGCTGCGGCAAGCGGCCCAAGCTCGCTATTTGAACTATTCGCTCTCGGTGATTACCAGCCGAGCGCTTCCGGATGTCCGTGACGGATTGAAACCGGTACAAAGGCGAATTTTGTACACCATGAGTCAGCAGGGACTGACCGCGTCAGCAAAACACCGAAAATGTGCCAAGGTCGTCGGGGACGTGATGGGGAATTACCACCCACATGGCGACAGTTCAATCTATGAAGCTTTGGTGCGGATGGCACAGCCGTTTTCGCTCCGCATGCCATTGATTGACGGCAGCGGGAACTTCGGTAGCGTCGACGGCGATAACGCAGCGGCGATGCGGTACACCGAATGTCGGATGACACCGATCGCTAACGAGGTGTTGACCGACTTGGCTACTCGCACCGTTGCGTTCAAACCGAACTATGACGGCAGCCGCGAAGAACCGGTTGTCTTGCCAAGTCGCGTCCCCAATTTGCTCGTCAATGGTGCGACCGGCATCGCGGTCGGAATGGCGACCAACATACCGCCACACAATTTGAAAGAGGTTTGCCAGGCGCTTCTGAAACTACTGCGTGATCCCGAAATCAAGGATTACCAACTTGTTGCCAATGACGCCGTCCGTGGGCCGGACTTCCCCACCGGTGGCCAGATCATCAATACCAAGGACGAGCTCCGAGATATCTACAGCACTGGTCAAGGGACAGTGAAGTTGCGTGGAACGGCAACCCTAAAATCGAAGTCGCGAAGTAGCAACGTACTGAAAATCGATTCGATTCCGTACGGTGTAAACAAGTCGGCGCTCGTTGAACGAATTAACGAATTGGTTTACTCCGGCAAGTTTCCTTTGGTCATCGAAGCTCGAGATTTGTCGACCGATGAAATCCGCATCGACTTGGTGTTGAAGAAAGACGCGGACGAGAACAAGGTGCTCGCTTATCTTTACAAGCACACCGATTTTCAAAAGAACTTTAGCGTCAACTTGACCTGTTTGGTTCCGACGGAAAATCCCGAAGTGGGCCGGCCCGAACGATTGGGACTGAAAGAAGTGTTATGGCACTTTTTACACTTCCGCATGAGTGTGCTTACCAAGCGACTCGAAAATGAACTTGCGGGGCTAGAACGCCGCATACATATTCTCGAAGGTTTTGCGTTAATCTTTGACGCGCTAGACCAAATCATTGCGATCATTCGAAAATCGGATGGCAAAGCGGACGCAGCCCAAAAGATAATGAAACGGTTCCCAGCCGCTAAAGGTGGGCTCGATGAGGAACAAACCGATGCGATCCTTGAGCTGAAACTTTATCGGCTTGCTCGACTCGAAATCAACATGATCCTCGATGAGCTTAAAGATAAGCGTAAACGAGCACGTGAGATTAAGAAACTTCTCAGTGATGATACAAAGGATTACATGGCCTCGGGTCGATGGCAAATTATTCGCGGTGAGATCGAGTCGCTAATCAACGACTACAACAAAGATCCGCGAGCCAAACGGCAATCTTCTATCGAAACGATCGCAGAAGAACCCGAGTACACGGCAGAAGACTTTATCGTTGCCGAAGATTGTCATGTCATGGTCACCAAAGATGGTTGGGTGAAACGGCAAAAGCAGATAGCCGACCCGGGCAAGAGCCGTGTGCGACAAGGCGACAAAGTTCTTTCGTGTGTCGCTGGCAACACAAGGGAAACGATCGGTTTGTTCTCTTCACTAGGCGTTTGTTACACCGTCCGAATGATCGACATACCGGCCTCCACCGGTTTCGGTGAGCCGATTCAAAAATTGTTTAAACTCAAAGATGGCGAGCGAATTGTTGCGGTAATGTCGTTTGACTCGCGAATCATCGGCGACATCCGCGAAGACCCAAAAAAGCCCGATTTGTGCCCCGAAACGCATGCGATGGCCGTCACATCCAACGGATTTGCTCTTCGCTTCGGGTTGGCAAGTTTCGTAGAACCATCCACACGAAACGGACGCAAATTCGCTCGTGTGAAAGCGGGTGCCGAAGTGATCGATGTCGCGCCGGTTCATGGTATGGAAGTGATCTTGGCAGTCACAGCGAATTGTCGCGCGATGATTTGTTCGGCCGAAGAAGTGAACTATCTATCAGGCGCTGGAAAAGGGGTAACGCTGATTCGCTTGTCAGCGGATGACCGTGTGCTTGGATTCAAAGCGTCCACTGGCGATCGTGATTTGTTAACCGTTCAAACCAACCGTGGTGCAAAGAAAACGATTTCAACTGCTAAATACCGAGTCACCTCGCGAGGTGGACGCGGCAACGAGATACAAAAGAACGGAAAGATCGCCGAAATCATTACGGCGCCAATCGAAGCACCTGTAACCTTTGAAGAATAAGCATTTATGAGTACTGTTACGAAGTCGTATAGCGCTAAAGACATCACCGCGCTGGAAGGGCTTGATCCGGTTCGAAAGCGACCCGGTATGTACATCGGTGGCGTCGGGATGTCAGGGCTACACCACTTGATTTGGGAAATCGTCGACAATTCCGTTGACGAAGCGATGAACGGTCATGCGACCGAGATATCGGTAACGCTGCATAAAGATGGTACGAGTGTTTCCGTTTATGATAATGGTCGCGGTATCCCTGTTGACAGACACCCAAAAACAAAGAAACCAGCACTCGAAATGGTACTCACCGTACTTCATGCCGGTGGGAAATTTGACGGTGGAAACTACAAAACCGCTGGTGGACTTCACGGTGTCGGCGCGTCGGTGGTCAATGCTCTTTCGAAAGAATTGAGCGCAGTGGTGCGCCGCAACGGTTCCCAGTACCGGATGATGTTCGAACGAGGTAAAGCGAAGACGGGGCTGCAAAAATTGAAAGGGCCCGCCCGCGGCACAGGAACGACGATCACCTTTACGCCAGACCCAACGATATTTCCGAAAATCGATTTTGACAGTGCGACGATTCGAGCTCGACTTGAAACGGTCAGCTTTCTGCATCGCGGCGTGAAGGTTACTTACATTGATGAAACCGCAAAGACAAAGGAAACGTTTCTGCACGAACAGGGGATCGTTGACTTTTTGGCCAAGGTGCTAAAAGATCGCAAAGCACGGCCCATCCATGATACGCCTTTCATTTTGCGAAAGGATGACGATATTCGAATGGAATTGACGCTGCAGTGGACCGAATCGACCGACGAACATGTCCGTAGCTACGTCAATGGTATTCCAACCGGCAGCGGCGGAACTCATGAAAGTGGACTTCGTAGCGGACTCAATAAAGCCGTTCGCAATTACATCGACACCCACAACCTGACACCACGCGGTGTCAAAATCACTCATGAAGATATTCGCGAAGGACTTGTCGCGATCATTTCAATCTTCATTGCCGAACCTCAATTCCAGGGCCAAACGAAGGACCGACTCAACAATCCAGAAGCTCAAGCATTAGTCGAGGCGTCGACGCGTCCGGCTATGGAGCAGTGGATGAACAATAACCGATCGGTTGCCGATATGGTGATTGCCAGAATCATTGCTGCGGCGCGGGCACGAGCCGCATCGCGAGCCGCATCGGATGCGGTATCTCGAAAAGGGGGCGCTAAGCGAACAATGCTGCCGGGCAAACTGAGTGATTGTTTGGCCAGCGGAAAGTCAGAATCGGAACTGTTTATCGTCGAAGGTGACTCGGCGGGCGGTAGTGCAAAACAGGGTCGTAACCGGAATTACCAAGCGATCTTGCCGCTGCGTGGAAAGGTCCTCAATACCGAAAACGCGACGCTCAAAAAGCTCACGGAGAACAAAGAAATTCAGGACATGATCGCGTCACTTGGCTGTGGGATCGGTCCCAATATTAACCTCGCTTCGTTGCGTTACAAAAAAATTATCTTGCTTGCTGATGCGGATTCGGATGGACATCACATCACGACGTTGCTGTTGACGTTCTTTTACCGCCACATGCCCGCATTGATAGCGGAAGGGAACTTGTTTATCGCCGTTCCTCCGCTGTACCGAATCGATATTGGCAAGCAAACCTATTGGGCGAATGACGAAGAGCACCGCGAGCAAATTCTCGAAGAACATGCGGGCCGAGCGAATCCTGAGATTACGCGATTTAAAGGTCTCGGTGAGATGATGCCCAAAGTCCTTTGGGAAACGACGCTCAATCCACAAACGCGGCGACTTTTGAAAGTCGAAGTGGACGATCACTTGGAAACCGATCGGGTGATTAGCGATTTGATGGGCCGCGACGCCTCAGCTAGGTTCCGATTCATCATGGAAAGAGCCGAAGACGCCGAAGAGATCGACGTCTAATAGTAGTTGGTGTTCAGGCTTTAGCCGCGCAAAACGTCGGACAGTTCGAAGTACATCATCCCGTATTCATTCCCATTTGGACTCCGTCAGACGCATAGATGGTACGGCCACCGTCGACGGGTAAACACACGCCAGTGACGAAGTCATTTTCACAAAGAAATAGCACGGCGTGAGCAATGCTCTCCGGTGTGCCGACTCGGCCGAGTAACATGGTTTCGGCCAAGCGACGTTGGTCGAGTTCGCTCATATCCTCGGAAAGTAAAACGGGGCCCGGCTGTATGCAATTGACTCGCACTCGCGGGTTACGCGTTCCTAATTCGACGGCCAACGATCGTGTCATCGCTTCAATGGCCCCTTTGCTCGGAAAGTAGGCGGCGTGATCAAGGTAGGGACGTGCGGTCGCCCAATCGCCAATGTTGACGATCGAACCGCCCGATGGCTGATCGACCATTCGCAGTCCCGCTGCTTTTGCACAAAGAAAAGATCCGAGTGAATTGATCTCGAAATAACGACGGACTTCATCCGCGGTGACTGCTTCGAGTTTGGTGGGATGCCAGATCGCGGCCGAGTTGACCAGAACATCGATTCGACCGAAATGGCCAGCGGTTTCATCGACGATTTTTTCGGCCGTGCCGTCTTCGCCAAGTGCCCCTTGGGTGATAATCACGTCGACCCCATATTCGGTTCGCATCTGTGCCGCAGCTTGTTCCGCCTTTTCAATGCTGGTGTTGGCATGGAGTGCGATGCGGCATCGTTGCCGTGCCAACCAACTAGCGATCGTTTGACCGACTCGCGGCGAACCGCTGCCGGTAATCAATGCAACGGGCGAATCGGTGTTGAATATTTCTTGAAGCCGTTGCATCGAAGATTCACTTGTCTTTACGTCACGAAATGGGAATGGTTGTCTCGCAGTACTCGAAGATGATTTCGGTCAAGTATCATAAACGGATCAGCGAGTGGTTGCCAATTTTCACCACGTTGGATGATGCGCGTCTCGTCAATCGGCCCGAGTCGATCCGCTGCGAGTGCTAGGTAGGGTATGCGATTAGGCAAGATGTCCATCAATCGAGCCATCGTGGCATCGACCGCGGTCAAGTTTGTCCCTACAAGAACCAAACCCATCGGCTTTGGCGTCCCTAAAATAGGACCATCGCCTTCCATGCAGTCAATTCCGTCGACAATCGTAATTCGCCGGCCAACCGAAGCATTGATATCGAAAACCGTTTCGGGGATGCCATTGTAATGAAGGACATTCTTGGGCCATCCGTATTTGATACCTGGAATGACTCCATACATGTTCTTCATTGCGCCGGTCATACCCATCCAATGATGCGTTTTCATCTTTGGCATGCTGACGACCAAATCAGCTTCGATCACCGCACGCGGAAAATAGAAACTGCTGAGCCTGCAGGCTTTCCCTACATTTTTTACGGCGCGTATCTCTTGGTAATTCAGATCCTCAAAGGACATCCGCACGTCGCCGAGTGCTTCCATCACGCCTGATTCGATCAACGCTTGTTCGGTATCTCGAACGTGGCCGGGTCCTTCGCCAACGGTGACTTCCGCATTCCACTCGCGAAACACTTCCACGGCCGCTTGGATCATGGTTGGATGTGTAGTCATGTGCGGCGACAATCGTGAAGGCTCCACCAAATTTGGTTTTAGAAGTACACGCTTGCCACGGATCGTCTCGGGATCGAATTCGCACGCCAGCAGTCCATCGCGAATGGTGCGGACCAACTCGCCGCCGTATTTTTGGTTCTTCGCGATGAAGACTTCGCTGTTTGGCTTGGACCGATGATGCCAATAGGCCGCTCCAGCGATCACGGCTGCGGTTGCCGCGCCGGTGATCAGGAAACCTCGTCGGTCTTGTTGGTTAGAATTCAGGTTTGGATTGGAAGATGGCTCGCTCATGATTTCACGCCACTTGCCAAGCCGAAAAATGAATCTGGCTCGACCGCCAACAAAGGTGACTGTTGCATGCGGGCAGCCAACATCAACAGATTTTGCCGATAGGGATTTACCTCGATCGTTCTTAATCGATTGATGGCGGCGCGTAGCGGCCAATCTAATTCGAGGTCGAATGGCGTCACGTTGTTCCAGCGGGATGAAACGAGGGCATGGATCGTCCACGCCAACGAGATCGCCGCCATCGGGCGATTCAGTTCGTTTTCCAAATAGCGAATCGTCGCATCGAACGATTCCGGGATCGGAGTGACGCGGTGAACCGCAACGATGCACATGGCACTTGGCAGAACATGCGGCCGAAGTTTGTTACCCAGTACAAACGTGTTGCCATAATTCGCACCGCCAGTGGGCAATTGCCGATCCGAGAGCAACTTGAATGCCTCGATCGCTCGCGGATGGTCCGCCGCACCACAATGACGCATCGCCATTAGCGCCATCGCAGTCGGTTCGATCCACGAATGCGTTCCTTCAACCCAAGGCCATCCGACCAATTGAGTGTCGTGACCAAAAGTATCCCCACCAAGAACCTTCTCGCCGCGAATCTGAAACAGAAAATCGAGACCTCGTCGGTAGGAATCACGACACCAGGGGTTGGCCAATTCGGGCCAATGAAGCTCGAATTGACGCCAAGCGATGCACGCCAGTGATGTCGTCCAAAACGGCCCCTCGGTATTGAGGCCCACAGAGACGGATCCATCGCGGTTTTGGGCTTGCTGCATATAATGGCAAAGCGTCGATGCAGTCTCGCTCAAGTCGTACGCACAGGCCGTGATGGCCGCCAACGCGACCGGCTCGGCCATCGGGGATTCACCCGGGGCGTATCCGCCGATCGGTTCAGCCGCGAGCCTCTTTTTTTGCTCAACGAGCCAATCAGAGAGATTCACATCCATGAGTTGCGTTGACGTCTGTTTTGATGGTAAATCCATATGCACGATCCAATCCACAGGGGACGACGTATAGTACGTTTTGTAGTGCAATGGAGGGTTGCGGTGGCCTAGCCGTGTGACCGCATCTCCGCCATGGTACGTTTTGTCCAGTTTTGTGGCAAGACAAAGTTACCCGTTAGCTTTGCTTTAAAAACCGGTGCTTTGCGTCGAAGAATTTGTGAAATGAAATCAATCTTGAATCTTGTATCGAAAATCACGGCGTCCGCCCTCATCGCGGCCGTGTTCGTGGCTGTCTTCGCGTCGGCAGTGCTGGGGGAGCAATGCGGTGTCGCAGCTCAAGAATTGGAACTTGGCGAGGTTCTAGACGAGGTCCATGATGAGGGCCTAGACGAGGAACTTGACGAGGAACTTGACGAGGGTCTAGACGAGGGCCTTGATGTGGACCGCTACAACGCAGCCGTCGAAAATTACCAATCGGGTGATTTCCTTGAAGCCGCTCAGCAATTCGAACGGCTCGTTGGTGCCGATTCAAGCGAAATCGCCGCGCGAGCCCGCTTCAATCTTGGCAGTTGCCACTATCAGCATGCTGTCGCCCAAACGGACCAGGACCCCAAATCGGCAATCGCAAATCTACTCAAAGCAATTGGTCGATACCGTGAAGTTCTGGCAATCGCACCCGACGACCAAGATGCCCGAGCCAATATTGAATTGGCGATGCAATTGCTAAATCAGCAACAGCAAGAACAGCAACAAGAGAATTCCCAACAGGATCAACAGCAGCAATCCGAAGAATCTGAGTCATCAGAATCCGAGCCCTCATCTTCGCAAGACGGCGAATCACAACAACAACAGGACGAATCCCAGCAGGACGATTCTCAGCAAAGTGAATCTAACGAAAACAATTCACAACAAGATTCGGGGGAAAGCGATTCGGAATCGGATTCGGAATCGTCACAGCAAGATCAAGAGTCTTCGGAGTCCAATGATTCCGAGGCTAGTGAGTCTGGGGCCAAAGAGGATGATTCAAAGCAAGCGGGTTCACAACAACAAAGACAATCGGAAACGGATCCGCCGGAATCCGACTCGCAACCGTCTTCGTCCGAATCACCTTCGAATGCCGAAGGAGAGCTCTCCGCCGCCAACCCACAGAACCAACAACAAACCCAATCGGGTGACTCCGAGGACCGTGAACCTGTTGTTATCGGTCAAATGACCGAGGTGGAAGCGAACAAGATGCTGCAAGCGATTCGTGACCGAGAATTGCTACGCGAACTTCGCCGCGAACAGATGCAGCGCAGGCGTCATATTCCTGTCGACAAGGACTGGTAATCAAGCAAGTATCAATGATGAAAAACATAATACCAATCATCCTGTCTCTCCTCCTGCTAAGTTCCATGGCAATAGCAGGTGACGTGAAGGTTCAATTGTCGTCCGAGGAAACCTACGTTGGATTGCCCGTGACAATTCAGTTGCATTTTCAGAATGTGAATAAGCATGAACCGCCGGAATTACCTGATGTCGACGGGTTGAAGATCCAATCGAAAGGTGTGCAACGTCAAAGCTCGCAAAGAAGCGTCTTCAATGGTCGCGTAAGTCAAAGCAATTCGCTCGTTTACGTCTTCTTAGTCACGCCGATGCAAGCAGGCGAATTTGTGATCCCGCCGATCACGGTCAGCTACGATGGGCGAAAAGAATTGACCACCGCGATTCGAATCAGAGCGACCAAAAGCGAGACCGGCGATTTGTTGTTCGTCGAAGTCGTTGGCGATCGAGAGAGCGTTTATGTTGGTCAACCAATCGACTTGACGTTAAAAATTTGGATCAAGCCTTTTCATGATGCCGAGCTTGGTGTCACTCTTTCCGAAGGCAATATGTGGCAACTCGTTTCGAAGCAAACCGATTGGGGTGTTTTTTCGGATCGGATGCAGGAATTGGCGGAAAATAACCAAAGACCCGGTGGGGAAGAAGTACAACGAAAAGACGCGGACGGGAACTTAGCAACCTACTATTTATACGAAATCGATGCGAGTGTTTATCCGCAGGCGCCGGGCAGCATATCGGGCGACGATTGCCGCGTGGTGGTCCAATACCCTACCGAATTGGGCCGTTCGCGCAGTTCCTTTGGAAGCTTGTTCAACAGCGATAGTTTTCCGTTCGGCAGTTCAAGCCCATTTGATAGATCGTTCGGTTCACAACTTGCCATCACAGCAGCACGTCCGATCGTCGCGGACGCGAACGTCGATTCGATCAAGGTCAAACCGGTCCCGACCGCCAACCGTCCAAGCGACTATCGAGGTGCGGTCGGCAAGTACGAGATCGCTAGCGAAGCGATCCCAACCGAGGTCCAAGTTGGTGACCCGATCACCTTACATATCACGATCGCGGGGGATGGACCGATGGACTTGCTCCAACCGCCACTGCTTAGTGATGACGAAACGCTCACCGCTAACTTCAAGGTATCCGAGGAACCATTGGCGGGCGTGGTTCGTAATAACATGAAACAGTTCACGACGACGATTCGTCCTTTGTCCGAAAAGACAACCGAGATTCCGCCGATTCGGTTGAGCTACTTTGATCCTGACAAAGAGCAGTTTGTCGCTGTTGCAAGTGATCCAATCGCAATCAAGGTTGAACCAGCCGCAGTGTTGGCCCTCGACAGCATTGTCTCGGGTGCACCTCGTCTGAGCCAAGCGGATTCGCCAACCGACAATGCAGCGACTACTGGGACGGAAATGGCCAACGGCGGACCGATACTCTATCCCGCCTCGGAATTACTCGCACAAACGTCGCATCCGCCGCTGTTGAGTTTGCCCATGATATTGGCGATGACTTTGCCACCGCTGGCCTTTTTGCTTGCTGCATTAATGGTCAACCTAGATAACGTTTTGTCGGCGGTGCGCAGGCGTTACCGCCCTCTTGTTCAATTGTCCAAACAAGTGAGTGCCGCGGAGGAATCCTTAGAGCTTAGCCAAACCGTTCAACGTTTTTTGGCTCATCAATGGAAACTGAGCGAAGCAAATGAATTGAAATTGGCCGGAAATCTGCGTCGCGATGGACGACGAGATCTAGCGGTCCGGATGGAAGGATTTTTCGAGGCGTGTCGCCGGGCAAGTAGCGGCGTGCCATTGACGGATGGCGAATCGCTTGACCGTTTGAAAGTCGAAGCAATGGAAATCGCTTCGACCTGTTTGGAAGCGAAGCATCATGCGGAACCCCGAGCCGAGAGTGCCGCCGTGTCGCTTCGTCGATCGAGTCGTACGATCGGCCTGTGGTTGGCCACTGTGTTGGTGGGAGTCGGAGCGACCGATTCACTTGCGCAATCAACGGAGTATCCAAATGGTCGCGAACTCGCGGGCGATGCATTGTCGATATTGCTGGACGAAGCAAACGATGCTTATGCTCGAGACGACTTTGCGACAGCGGCACAGAAATACCAAATGGTGGCCGATTCCGGTGTGCGAAACGCGAAACTCTATTCCAATCTCGCCAGTGCTTATCGGAGAAATGAATCAAAGGGCCGCGCGATGGCGAACCAGCTTCGCGCAATCAAACTGGATCCGGACAATCCCGCAATGATGAATGGATGGTCTCATGACCAAGTGAACGTGCAAGAAGGTATATGGCCCAAACGCATCACAGCGACCGTGTTTTCTTTGGCGCCACGTAGCTTCGTGTTGTGGATGGCCATTTTTAGTTGGATCCTATTGTGGTTGCTGTTAACGATCCGAGTTCTTTGGCGCAAGCGAATTGGGATAGCCGTGCCAATCATGTTACTGTCGCTCACGCTGCTCTTTGCGTTGCCGGTGCTTGTACATGAGTTGATCTTTTGCCGAGACAATCAAGCCGTTGTGATCGCATCGGAACCGGTGAAACTGCGAAGTGCTGACAGCGACCAAAGTCCAAGCGTTGGAGGTCCTTTAGCGGAAACAACTGAAGTCACCGTCAAGCAAGTTCGGGGATCGTGGGCAAAGGTCAGAACGAGCGATGCGAAGGATGGCTGGATACCACTCGATGCCATCGAGCAAATTGACACGTAGACGCATCAACAAAGAGGGCCAACGAACACAGTTTCTTGGCGCGTAGGGCGATAACGGCTAAGTCAACAAAAATTCGCATACCTTGCGATGAACGTTTGGCTGCAAAGCGACCGAAAGGTGGGATGCCCAGACGCTTTCGATTTTCAGGTTTGGTTTATTGGAAAATTCAACGGGGCGCACCCATACGTCAGCCTTGGCCCAGATGATCAATCGATTCAAATTGGGGTTCAAGCGATTGTTCATCGACGCACGCTTCTTCCTCGCCATCACGGGGACTTCCGAAATCAGCCCGCCTCCGATCGCTGCCAATCCCATCGCGATCGGGCTGGTGGTCATGATCGGAGCGATTGAAACGAGATGGGTGACGTGGTGGTTTGGTGGCAATTCGGCAATCGCTTGGCGGGTGACCCAATCCCCAAAACTGTGTGTGACAATCGCGACCGAGTGATCGGCGTCATCCGCGTCGCGGCCCAGGTCGCATTTGAGTCGATCGATACTCGTTTG
Source organism: Novipirellula herctigrandis (assembly GCA_007859835.1). Taxonomy (GTDB): domain Bacteria; phylum Planctomycetota; class Planctomycetia; order Pirellulales; family Pirellulaceae; genus Novipirellula_A; species Novipirellula_A herctigrandis. The sequence continues at coordinate 4,926,321 of SJPJ01000001.1, forward strand.
TAGCGAACGGCCGACCCAGCGATCTCGCCAAATTTCGACGCTTTGGTGCGAACGGCGAATTGCATGACGAAGCGGTTTCAATAGGAAACGGGGTTCACAGAAACCGGGAACCAACAAAATACGTCGCATGCCGTCCTATCCGTTTATTTGTTTTGACGCCATCAAACCACGAAAAAACCGAGTTCATTGAACTGATTGATCTTTGACCGCATCCGAGTCATACTCTTTACTCCAATCTTTTACTTCCCCACCTTCCACTTCTGGAGTGTATCCCACCATGTTTCGCTGTTGCATTTTGATGTCCCTTAGCCTGTTTGTCACCCTCCTTTCAGCGGACGAGCCGCTCAAACCGGCGCCCGCGGATTCTACCGAATTCGAAACGATATTTAACGGATCGGATCTTGAAGGCTGGGATGGCGACCCACGTCTATGGTCGGTCGTCGACGGAGTGATCCATGGTGAAACGACTGCGGAGGTTCCCGCAAAAGGTAACACGTTCCTGATCCTTAAGGACAGAACGCTAAAGGATTTTGAACTTCGAATTTCCTTCCGTTGTAATGCAGCTAACAACTCGGGAATCCAATATCGGTCGAAACGAGTAGAAAACTCATCGAACGATTGGGTGGTCAAAGGTTATCAACATGAAATTCGAAATGAAGCAAAATTCCCGAATGTGCCGAGCTTTATCTACGATGAAAAAGGAAGCCGTGGACGCATTTGTATCGTCGGTGAAAAAGCCGTTTGGACGGCTGACGGCAAAAAGGTCCTAGACAATTCGCTTATCGACCAAGAAGGCTTCAAAAAACTCATGAAGCTTGATGATTGGAATGACGTGATCATCCTGGCCAAAGGAAACCATATCAAGCATTACTTGAACGGTAAATTGGTTCTTGATTTCACCGACGAAGATCCCAAGCGAGCTTTATCCGAAGGAGTCATCGCCGTGCAACTTCACGCTGGTAAACCAATGTGGACGGAGTTCAAGAACATCAAACTGCGCGAAATCAAGTAGCCTTCAAAGCTTAAGCTTGGCGTACAACCACGTAATCCCTTTTTGGGCGTAAGCGGAAATCGGCAACGTGATCGCGATACTGGCGACCATCCATAGGAAGTCGAGTGGTCGTCCGAATCCGTTCTGGTAAGCCCGTCCAAAGATTTCCATAAGTATCAAGTGGAATAGATAGAACGCGTACGAGATGCTGCCGATCCAGTTCATGAAGGACCGGATCGGCATTGGTGCGCAGCGATACAATAGGATGGCCGTTCCCAGATATCCCACTAACGCCGGAAAGTCATTAAAGAGCTTTCCGACTTCGCCAAATGCGATTGGCAGAGCACCGTAGAGAGCCAATCCCACGACTGTTACGCCGATTAGCTTTGGCCATCTTGTTTCCCAGACAGCGTAGCCTTTCTTCAAATAGACTGACGCTAGGCAAATTCCTAACGCGAATTCCCAGACGTACTGTAAAAAGAACGAATTCCAAATTCGCATCTCTTGTTTGTCTAGCGCAGCGGTGGTTGCGCCCCAAAGCAGACTAACGCTGATCGTGATCACCATTAACCATCGATTGCCAAATCGGTCGCGGATCGATACGAACAGGGGAAACGTCAGGTAGAGCTGGATGATGGTTGAGATGAACCAAAAATGGTAGCCGAAGCTGATCATCAGTTCTTCGTTGAACATCTTGAACAGCAGCAAGTGGCTGGCGATCTTATAGATCGACGGTTCATTGTAGTCGAGATAGTAATCGATTCCCGCGATGATCAGTACGGCAATCGCGTAGGGGAAATAGATCTTGATAAACCGCCGCCGTAAAAAGGAAAGGTATGGCAGCGGGTTTCGGTCGTGGCTTAGGTACAACCCAAAGCCGGAGATGAAGATGAAGGCGTGAACGCCGGCACCGCCAAACGCGCTCAGCTTCATTACGATCGAGCTGAGATCGAGATCTTGCAGGTAGTGCATCACGACAATCGTCAGGATGGAAAATCCTTTGACGAAATCGATCAGATCAATGCGTGCCTTGCTCATCGCTTGAGTGCCTTTGCTGCGAATATTTAGCCGAGATATGTTTTTCGGCAATAAAGCAGTAAAACCAATTTGATGGCATAGTCGCAATAGAGTTTGGGCTGAGATGGAGAAAGATTTGGTGGGCAGACGAGGCTTCCACCTGGATTCAACGCCATTTTTCAATAAACGCCATGAATATTTGAAACCGAATTGTTAAGGGAACTCGAAGCGGTAACCGACATCACGAATCGTGTGAATGAATTCGGGTCTGCTCGGCTCGATTTCGATTTTGCTTCGCAATGTTGCAACACAACGATCGACACTGCGAGTGCTGACCATCAACGACCGTCCCCAAACATGATCAAGAATACTTCCGCGCGTGAGTGCCCGATGTGGATGGCCGATGAAGTAGTCTAGCAACTGATACTCTTTGGTTGTCAGTGGAACGAGCGTCCCGTCCCGCATGAACGTGTGCGCGGTACGGTCGAAGACGCCGTCGCCAATCAAAACACGATCGGGATGTGTAGCGGATTGGGAGCGAAGCAGTCGTCCAGCGCGGGCGAGCAATTCGCGAATGCCAAACGGTTTCGTCATGTAGTCGTCGGCACCAAGTTCCAAGCCGCGAACGATGTCCTCTTCTTGACCTTTGGCGGTTAGCATCAAAATCGGAAGATCCAAATTGGCTTTTCGCACCCGACGACAGAGTTCGTAACCGTTGAGCTTCGGAAGCATGATGTCCAGTACAACCAAGTCGGGTCGTCCAGCGAGCACTTGGGCCAATCCCGACTGTCCGTCCGCGGCCGTAGCGATTTCGAATCCAGCATTGCGGAAGTTATCGCCCAGCCCACGCAGTAACACTGGATCATCTTCGATAATCAAAACGCGTGATGCGACGGTCACGGTAGCACCTCAACTGGTTTGGGAAGAGAAAGTGTAAACGTGCTACCGACATCGGGTTCGCTGACGACTTGAACTTCACCGCCGTGTGACAGCATGATCGCACGCACGATACTAAGCCCTAGACCACAACCACCTCGTGTTCGCGATACATGCTGATCGACTTGAAAGAATCGGTCAAAGGCTTGGCTGATCGCCCGTGCGTTCATGCCGATCCCATTGTCGCGTACCGCAACGGTAACTCGTTCATCACTAACATCGGTGGTCACCGTGATTTGCCGAGGGGCATCACTGTATTTCCACGCGTTTTCCAATAAGTTCACCACCGCGGTGACTAGTGAATCAGAGTCGCCCGATACCATCGCCGACTGTGCCCGATCGATGTGCAGCGAATCGTCAACATCCCCGGTGTGTTCCCGAAAAATGGTTGCCGCCTGATCGACGACATCTCGCATGTCCACGCGCTGAAACTCAACACCGGGCTTTCCACGTTCGATTCGAGAGAAGGTCAGGAAATTATCAATCATCCGCGTCAATCGAGCGTTTTCGAGGCTGATCAGCTGTAGATATTCACGTCGCTGAACAGTCGCCGTTTCGCTCTTTGGCTCGTGTTCGTCGTGGAGCAAAGTATCAACCAGCAACCGAATCGACGCGAGTGGTGTCTTCAACTCGTGTGATACCGTCGTGACCAAATCGTTCTTTAGTTTTGCCAACCGCAACCGACGACGAAGAGCGTCCGAGAGCAGCCAACCGAGCACGCAGGTGACCGCGACTACCAATAAGGCAATCCAACCGTGAATGGCTCGACGCTCCTGGGAAATTTGGTTCCGCAGATCGCCTTGCGTCATGGCGAGACCCAAACGCCAACCACCAAACTGCGAATTCAATGAAGCGTCCATCAGGTTGTCGGAAACCTTGTTGGGAGGTGTCAGAACGAACGTTACACCGCGAGGCAAGGGAAGTCCGTCGGCTAACTCTCGCAATCGACGGTCGAGTGTGGCGGTTCGATACAGTTCGACGATGCGACCGTCTGGCGTCGCTCGGCACCAAACATCAGGGATCGCAGTTTCTTGCAAACGTGGTGACGCATGTTGAATTTCTTCGACCAGCGCAGCCTGATTTGCCAATGTCTCGGCAGCATAGGTAGGCCAATCCATCGATTCACTTGTTAGGTGCCCAAATTGATTCATCAGGAATAGACGCTGCGACGAAGTCAGCTTGTCATCGCGATAGTCATTCAACCGCAGAGTCAACGATGTTGCAACTTCCTGCCATTGCGAAGAGTCTTCATCCATAAGCTCTAACAAACGCATTTCTGCGGCAGCGGCAAACGATCGACCCTCCCAGTCGCGAAGTTGTGGTCGCTTTCGTTGTGTTTGCAGCACCTTGATTGCCAGATCGTCGCGGTCCAGTTCCAAAAGACATCGCACTTGCGCTTGTCGGCAACGACCCTGTAAAATCGCGTCGGATGACTCGATCGACAACTGGCTATAAATTTCAGCCGCTTCGGCAAACTTGCGATCGACAAATTCCAGCCGCTGCGCGCGGGTCCAAAGCGGCTCGGTTTCTTCGCTACGAACCGTTACATTGGTACGAATTGGGCTCGATGGTGTTGGATTTGGATAGGTGATGTTTCCCTGTCCATCGCGAATCAATACCGCATCCAGATCACCCTGCAAAACGATTTCGGCAAAAGCAGTTGCTGGGGCGTGCTGTTGAACCGTCTCGGACGATCGCCGAATCTGGTCCGCCCATCGATCTTGAACCGTTTCAACAGCGGTTTGGAGCTGCATTTGATAGGCTTCCATCAATCGTTGATCGGAAGCTAAGCGTTCGTTGCGGACCGCCTCACGCATCATCCATACGACCCCCACCGATGGTACAAGTACCGTCAGCAGCAGCAATACAATAGGCCACGCGAGGCGATCGTTATTCATGATCCGTATTTCCTATCGGACGCTAAGACTTTCGACGATGTTTTCCAGCGATGGCTGCAAACGGTCGAATGCGTCTTTCGGACCCATGTACCGCACCGTGACGGCCGACGATTCACCGAATACCGCAACACGTCGCGCTCTGATTCTTTTGGGGCCTTCGTCAAACTCGATGTCCACGACCGCTGCGTCACGATCGCCTACTTTGATCGCCTGAATACCGTCGGAAACGAGTGTGAATCCCTTCATACGCGGTTTGTACTCCTCCGTTATTGCTTGCAGCCACGCGACGGGCGAGTCATGTTTGGTTTTCAACGATTCAAGTGTCTGGGTCTCGATTTTTGAATCGAGTTCGGCCAAGGGGTCGATCAAGTTAGTCGTTTCCGTTTCGTTCTTCGCAGGATTGGATGGCGCGTAGGCAAACCAATCGGGCGGCAACACAGTCTCGAAGCGATCCGATTTCAATGCTGTGGTTTCGCCGTCCTTGGGAGTTGCGATTTTGACTAGACTTGCCGATATGCCACCTGCGTCGAATCGGACGATGTAACGATGCTGGTCGTTGGAGATCCAAAAGGTCTGACCAATGTTGAGTTCCAAGCGAAAGCACTCGAAAGTGCCAACCGGGACTTCGATCGTCTCAGTTTTGGGAACTTCCAACCCAATCGACACGAGCGCGCCACCCAATGGCGAGACGACATTCATCGTCGATTTGTATCCAACTTTCAGCGGTAGTCGACGAAAAACTTCGGCTGCTTGCTCATTGTCAAAATACCCATTCTCCGTCTTAAGCGTGGTTTCGTCGTTCTTGTTCAACAACTTAATGACGACTTGGTTTGATTCGTACTTCGCCTGAGCTTCACCCAGAAGACTGTGTTTCCAGGTGCTTTGGACTGGTGCAAATGTCTTCGGGTCAGCGAATACTTGGCTCTTCCCCTTTTGACCATTGATCGTTACGACTTGCCAAGCGTTGCACTCCCACATGGGTTTACCGTCCAATTGTGACTTGGCGACTCGCCACACCTGCATACCGATGCCCATTCCGGTTTGCAGCTTCATCTCTAAGTGCAGTTCATCGCCATCACCCCAAGGGACATCGATCAATTCGGTGTTCGACTTCAGGTGTCTTTTCGCTTGGCTGACCATTTCCGTTGCAGTTGGAAAGTTGTCGACAAGGGATTGGAAAGCTGCTGTGGCTAGGTCTGCCTTGCCTTGTTTTTCGTAACACAAACCGATGCGTAGTTGAGCTTCGGCAGCAGACTTCACGGACTTCTTCCCCTCGCTGACGACCCTCTCATAGACGGCAATGGCCGCGTCCAAATCGCCAACGGTTTCTTCGGTGTAGATGCCTTTTTCGAGCAGCTCGGCGGGTGTCGCGGCACATACCGATACACTAGGCGAAGCGATCGTTAACCAGACCGCCGTGGCCAACCATAATAGGAATCTCGGATTGAACTTTGTAAGTCGCATGTTACGGTTCCTTTGAAGCTTTGAGTGGGTAGCAGGACGCTAGGCCAACCGGCTCGACTTATCGCCAATGTCGCTTCGACACTGCCAGCGTCACAGGTGTAGCTTAGGAAGCCCATGTTACCGCAATGTTACCTCCCTAGGATTATCTATCGATTGTTTCGAAATATGCGTTACGAACCAAAAAAAGGCAGGTGATTGCTCACCTGCCTTTTCGTTTTGCTCCGTTAGGTCGGAAGCCTAGGATTCTTTGTTGTCCGTTTCCACCGAGTCACCTTCACCGGCACCGGCAGCAACGGTTTCTTCGGACGGTTCGGGTAGACCCCGCTTTTCGCCACGGAAGGTCAAACGGGTGGTCTTGCCATTCTCGTCCTTGAATCCATCGATCACGATCGTATCTTGACCTTCGAATGCACCACGGAGCAAATCCTCGCTCAACGGGTCTTCGATTCGCTGCTCGATTGCTCGGCGCAGTGGGCGAGCACCGTAATCGAGGTTGCTGCCCTTCTTGACCAAGAATTCCTTGGCGTCGTCGGTCAGAATGATTGACAAACCACGGTCTTCCAATCGTTCGCGAACCTTCGACAATTCGTAATCGATCACAAGCTTCAAGTCTTCGGTAGTCAGGTGACGGAAAATGATCGTATCATCAAGCCGGTTCAAGAACTCAGGCCGGAAGACGCGTTCGATCTGGTCCATCACACGACTTTTCATTGAATCGTAGCTGGCATCGCCATCGGGTTTTTGGAATCCGAATGACGATTCATTCTTGATTGCTTCCGCACCGGCATTGGTCGTCATGATCAAGATCGTGTTTCGGAAGTCGACGTTGCGACCGAACGAGTCGGTCAAGCGACCTTCTTCCATGACTTGTAGCAGCATGTTGAAAACGTCTGGGTGAGCCTTTTCGATTTCGTCGAACAACACCACCGCGTACGGACGACGTCGAATCTTCTCGGTCAATTGGCCACCTTCTTCGTACCCGACAAATCCAGGAGGGGCACCAATTAATCGACTGACGTTGTGTTTTTCCATGTACTCGCTCATATCGATATGAACCAGTGCATCGGCGTCACCGAACATGTATTCTGCAAGCGCTTTGGCCAACAACGTCTTACCGACACCAGTCGGTCCGGCGAAGATGAACGAACCGGTGGGTCGTTTTGGATCTTTCAAACCGCTACGACTTCGGCGAACCGCCTTGGCAATGGCCGTTACGGCTTGCTCTTGGCTAACGACTCGCTTGTGAAGCTCATCTTCCATCTTCATCAGCCGCATGCTGTCTTCGGTCGACAACCGGGTCAACGGAATACCAGTCATCTTGCTAACGACTTCGGCGATCACTTCTTCGTCAACGACTCCATCGATTTGCTGACTCTTTTCTCGCCACTGCTGGGTGATCGTATCCTTCTTCTTACGAAGTTTTTCGGCCTGATCACGGAGGTTAGCGGCTTTTTCGAAGTCTTGGTTGGCAACCGCGTCTTCTTTTTCCTTGTTCAGCTTTTCGACTTCTTCGTCGATCTCTTTTAAATCGGGTGGACGAGTCATCGTGCGAAGCCGCACTCGAGCACCTGATTCGTCGATCACATCGATTGCTTTGTCCGGTAGGCAACGAGCCGTGATGTACCGTTCGCTCATCTCCACGGCCGCAACGAGTGCGTCATCCGTGAATTGAACGCGGTGATGCTCTTCGTAACGCTCGCGAAGTCCCTTTAAGATTTCAACCGTTTCTTTTTTGCCAGTTGGCTCAACGATGATTTCTTGGAATCGCCGTGCCAATGCGTTGTCCTTTTCGATGTACTTACGGTACTCGTCCAGTGTCGTGGCTCCGATGCATTGAATTTCACCTCGCGAGAGTGCGGGCTTCAGCACGTTCGCTGCGTCGATCGCGCCTTCGGCGCCACCGGCACCAACGAGCGTATGCAATTCGTCAATGAATAGGATCGTGTTTTTGACTCGGCGAACTTCGGTCATCACCGCTTTGATACGTTCTTCAAATTGACCACGGTACTTGGTTCCCGCGACCATCATCGCAAGGTCAAGTACGACGATTCGTTTGTCGGCAAGAATTTCAGGGACTTCACCCGAAATGACTTGTTGTGCAAAACCTTCGACGATCGCGGTTTTGCCAACGCCCGCTTCCCCTAGAAGCACAGGATTGTTTTTTGTTCGGCGGCAAAGAATTTGGATCGCTCGCTCGATTTCTCGTTCACGACCAATCACGGGGTCAAGTTCACCCTTCTTGGCCAATTCGGTTAAGTCACGGCCAAAACTATCGAGTGCCGGTGTCTTGCTTTTGCCGCTCTTACCCGAAGGACTTCCGCCGCCTTCGTTTTCGCCACTACGACCGCCTCGCTCGCCCACTTCGGCTCCTTCGAGACCATGGCCAAGAAGGTTCAAGACTTCTTCGCGAACGTCTTCGAGTTTCAGGCCGAGGTTCATCAGCACTTGGGCTGCGACCCCTTCCTGCTCTCGCAGCAACCCAAGCAGAATGTGCTCGGTGCCGACGTAGCTGTGGTTCAAATTACGAGCTTCTTCCATCGAGTATTCGATGACTTTCTTCGCTCGTGGCGTTTGTGGCAATTTGCCAACGGTGACCATTTCCGGCCCGCTTTGAACTAATTTCTCCACCTCAAGCCGAATCTTTCGCAGATCGACCTCCAAATTCTTCAGGACATTGGCAGCGACGCCACTCCCCTCTTTGACGAGGCCGAGCAAGATGTGCTCGGTTCCAATGTATTCGTGGTTAAACCGCTGAGCTTCCTGATTCGCCAATTGCATGACTTTTCGGGCACGGTCAGTAAATCGTTCGTACATATCAAATTATCTCGTTACGCAGGCTGTCAGACTGGCGACTCGTTATCGCGACTAACTGTATAAGCAAACGGTACGCCACATCCGGTTAGCGTACAAAAATCGAATTGGACTAGCGGCGATTTGGTGAGATCCAAACGCGGGGTCTTTCGGGTTACGGTGGATTCTATCGGTTACGTCAAAGTCAGGGGATAGGCGTCTCGGGTGTGATAACAGTTAAAAACCCTTCATCTATGCCGAAACCCAGGAAAAACAGGAACAAGTTTTCCAAAACTCCACCGTTAAGTGGCACAAAAGCGGGACAGTTTGCGGTTTTTTTATGCAAGGTCAGTGGATTGGGTTATGCAGCCGCCGATCGCGAATCAGGCTGCACATCCAAATTCGCTGCTGAGTCTGTCAGATCGGCAGGATTGCTTGCATTCTGTTTCTCATTTTGGTCTGTTTTCGGATGTTCCTCTGATTCCGATTTCGCAGCTATTTGGCGTCTCAATCGCCTTCGCTCCGCATCCAATTCGACCCACCACGCATCGGCAACCTCGAGGCGACTGATTTCGCCGAGTAACAGGTCAGCATCCTCGTAACGACCCTGGTGCCGATAAACGGCACACAACATGATCAGTGCCGGCGGATCGCGAGGTTCAATTGCTAGCACTGTGGTGAGATAGTTCTCGCAGCTCTGCCACTCACCTTTTAGATAAGCCAAATGGGCGTCACCAAATCGATCGGGTTCCTCGCTGACGGTACGCGGGCTGATCAATTCCGGTAATTCACGAAGCCCTCGGGCGACGTAGTAGCCCCAAACGCCGAAGCCGACCAGGGTGCCCATCCAAAACAGCCCGCCGGACAACCAGTCAGGGTAAATCCAACCGACAATCAAGAATAGATTGACGGCTAGGGCGAAGCCAATCGCTAGCGGCAGCGACGCCAAACGGCCACGCCACCAAATTTCCGGCAACCCCGGCCATAAACACGATAGATACAAGCTTGCACTCATAGCGAGTTTCTAAGCGGATTGCACTGTCCGAATCAAGGCTGAAAGGAGAATGCCGTTAGGGCTTTCGCTAGGCACTCACGTTGGTATTTGCTATTTTTCAGCTCGACTTTGCCTTTCTCTTTCGGAACTTCCCAATGCTGAAACCACGTCCTGCTCTCTACGGTTCACTTGATTGTATCGTTGTCGATGGCGGTGATTCCCCATCAATTCCCGTCGTCCTTTGTCACGGCTATGGTGCACCCGGCACCGACTTGGCGGGTTTGGCATTCGAATGGATGTCGTTGCTGGGCGAGGATGCTGGACGATTTCGCTTTATTTTTCCTGCCGCTCCGTTGACACTTGCGGAACTGGGGATGCCCGACGGACGGGCTTGGTGGCCGATCAACATGGCTCAATTGGCCGAATCGATCCAAGCGTCACGTTTCAGCGACATGCATGAGCACGAGCCCGACGGGATTACCGAAGCCCGTGAAAGTTTGTGCAAAGCAATTGCCGAAATCAAAGCGGAGTTGGGTGGTGAGTCGACTCAGCTTGTCCTTGGTGGATTCTCCCAAGGAGCGATGCTTACGCTTGACGCGACCCTTCGTGGCCCGATCGATCCGCCGTCATTGCTGCTGCTCTACTCGGGAACGCTGATATGCAAAGACGAGTGGGAAAAGGCGTTAACGAGACTTAACAACACACGTGTCTACCAAGCGCACGGTACATTCGACCCGATATTGCCTTACCCAAGTGCCGTCGAATTGTCGGAAATTCTCAAAAATGCGGGTGTGAAAGCCGAATTTCACGGATTCGAAGGACCGCACACGATCGATACCGACTCGATCATCCGGACGGCACAACTACTGCGAGAACTTGTCGCCGAATCCCCGTAAAGAAGGAATCCCAATGAAGTTGGTCGGCAAGCGGCCAATTGATGGTTTTACCGGTCCCGGTCTACTGATTCATGACAAAGTGGGCCAGGTTATCTGACTTCCCGATCGGAACTTACGCCATTTGGGTGGGTTTTACCGATAGAATTCTATTGCGTTTTAAACGTGATCTGTCCGGTAACTCCAAAATGGGAACCTTACTCTTGCGACTCATCCTCTCCGTCAGCGTTTGTTGTTTTGCGTCAGGAATCTTGGCACTCGTTCCAGCGTCAGGAGAAGAAATCGTCAAAGATTGGCCCCACTGGCGTGGTCCTGACGGTTCCGGTGTCGCGGTTCATTCCAACCCGCCGACCACATGGAGTGAAACGGAAAATATCAAATGGAAGATCGATTTGCCCGGTGCTGGAAGCTCCACGCCAATCATTTTGGGTGACCGTATCTACGTTAGTACAGCAGTGAAGACCGAGCGAGTCGCCGAAGGAAATGCTGCGAGCGAAGCGTCGGCAACTACCGAAGTGGCACCCCAAGAACGCACCAGTGGTAATCGCCCCGGTCAACGTCGGCGTGGTGGCCGAGGCGGCTTTGGCGGCGGTCGATCGCCAACGAACTATTACGATTTCGTGGTGCTTGCCTTCGATCGTGCCACCGGCAAGGAAATTTGGCAAACGACAGTCACCGAACAAATCCCACACGAATCCGGCCACAACACCAACACGTTTGCTTCCGCTTCGCCGGTCACCGACGGCGAGCGACTTTACGTCTCGTTCGGCTCGCGCGGGGTTTTCTGTTTGGACTTTGATGGCAAGCAACTTTGGGATGTCCAGCTCGGTAAAATGCAAACGCGAGCTCAATTCGGTGAGGGAAGTTCCCCAGCGGTACACGATGGAACTCTTGTTGTGCCTTGGGATCACGAAGGGGATTCGTTCATCGTCGCCCTCGATGCCAAAACGGGGAACGAAAAATGGCGAGTGGCCCGTGACGAGCAAACCACTTGGTCGACGCCGTTAATCACGGAATACGATGGCCGAATCCAAGTCGTCACCAACGGTACCACTCGAGTCCGCAGCTATGACCTTCACAACGGTGAACTGATTTGGGAATGTGGTGGTCAAGCAGGCAACCCCGTCCCGACCCCCGTCCGCTTTGAAGACAATGTCATCGTGATGACCGGGTATCGTGGCAATGCGGTCTACTCGATCCCACTGAGTTCCCAAGGCGACATTACCGGCACCGATGCAATCACTTGGTACAATGAAGATGCCGCCCCATACGTCCCTTCCCCGGTTCTTTACAAAGGCCAACTTTACTTCGTTAAATCCAATAACGGTGTGTTGATATCGCGCGATGCGAAATCAGGCGAGGAGCTGATAGGGCAAACGCGTCTACAGGGCATTTCTATGATGTATGCGTCGCCGGTTGCTGCGGCCGACCATATCTTCTTCACTGGCCGCGACGGAACCACTTTGGTGATCAAACACGGCAATGCTCTCGAGATCGTCGCCACCAACAAACTGGATGACGAGATTGATGCATCGGCTGCCATTGTGGATGACGAGATCTTTTTGCGTGGCAAATCACATCTCTATTGCATCGCCAAATAGCTGGCATATCAGGATTAGGGCCAGCTCCTATCGGCCAGCCGAAACCAATAGGCGGGCGAAACCAATAGGCGGGCGGCGGAATGGGGCCCACTTCGCTAGCTGCTTTTGGTTTCAACATGTTCGGCAGCTTCGATGCTTTCTCGTTCCTCTGCGTTGGCGGTCCAATAAAATAGCGTGCCGATCACGGCCATGACCACCTTGACGATTTCAAAGACCAATGCGACCAGTGTTCCTGATGCGGTCGTTTTGGTCGCAGGAATGATTCGGTAAAGCCACTCGATGGCAGCTTCGTAAACACCTAGTCCCGCGGGAGTGATCGGAAGCGCCGCGGCAAGCATCCCGATTGGCACAATCACAAAATGGTCTAGCAACGTTGGTGGATCGAGGTACAAGCTTTTCGCAATCAGATACATACTGATCACCAATAGCGTGTGAACTCCCAAACTCATCACAATCGCAAAAAAGAAAGCGATCGGATGACGATGAAACATACGCAGCGGTGCGCCCACTTTACCGATCAACGGTCCAACCCAACGCAATCGGCTTCCCCAGCGAACCAATCGATCGACCCCTTTGCCACCAAATACCAACACGCTGAGCACGACGGTCCCGACGCCGACCAGCACCGCGGCGACGAGTTTGATCTGGCCCAGCTGGTCGCGGTTTTCATCGCTCGAACCGGGCGGATCAGCAACCCACATGGCGATTGCGACCAACAATACCAACCCGAATAAACCGACACCGCGGTCAACAAACACCGACGCGACCGCTTCGATTCGTCTGCCTGGACGACGTTTTGCCAAGAAGATGGCTTTGAACAAATCGCCGCCCACACTGCCGGCCGAAATGAAATTGAACAAATAGCAAATCGAGCTGATTCGAAAAGCCTCGACCATGGATAGCGAAATTCCCTGGCACCGAACCAACATGCACCAACGAGCGAACGACAAACTGACGCCACAAAGTGCGACAATCAGCGCGCAGGCGAGCAGCGCGTAATTCTTCGGCTGGAGCGATAATTGGGCCCAGTCGATATGGAAAAAGCCCAGCCATGTAATAATGGCCACAGGGACAGCAAATTTTGCGGCAGTCCAAACGATCGTTTTCGCAGAAGGGTGCATGGCCAGCAGAATAATGGTCCGCGCCCAACTCTCCAAGCGGCAGAATGATAAACTTGGGTGGAAAGCGATTTGCAGACGGTAAACGCCTTGGGGAATGTCCCCAATTCTGTTAGGACGAAGACCATGAACGAAAAGAAAAACGAAGCCGATATTCGAAAGAACGCTCAGATTGAAAGCGAAATAATTGCCAGCCGCGGGTACCGCTTGGCCGACGCAATAGGCCGGATGGGGGGCGAGCGGCTGTTAAAGGGAACTTCGCCAGTTACGACAAAGCAGCGAGCGGAACTCGAAGTCGAACGCTATCTCGAACAAAATTTGATCGATACCGAAGGCGCCCTCGAAATCGTGCTGCTGCGGTGGTACCGAACCAGCGAGACGGTGTACCAATTTGGTTATGAAAAACCAATCGCGGCGCTTGCGGCATTAATCGACCAATTGATTAGCAACGAGCAGCTAAGACGCAATTTTGTCAACGATATCGATTCCCAGTGGGGTCGAATGTATCTCGAACGCCCTCATTTTGAAAAGCCCGACGCTCCCGCCGATCCCGATGACCCCTATACCTACGAATCCGTGCGCATGAAACTGACTCGGCTTCGCGGTACGATCACAGCCGGGTAGTCAAGTTCGCTCTTTACGTCTCGTGGTTTGCTTTGGTACTTCCGGTATCCACCCATGGTCTCGGAGCAAGAATGCAAACGCCACCTGATTATCAACGCCATCTTTTTGTGCTGACTGCTGTTTTAACGATAGTGAGTGGTGTTTTCGCTCAAGACTATAATCCGGCCGTCATTAATAGCCCGGTCGTGATTAACGACTCGATCCAGCAGCGTGTTTCCGGCAATACCGAACGAGCGTACGGGGAGATACCGATAGAGCGTTATCGAAAAAGTTTCTACCAAGGCGCGGAAGTGCTTGGTGGGTATCTCGGTGGTCTTGGCGACAAAGCAGGCGGTATCGATACCACGTTCGAGGAGGCACGCGTTGCCTTTGGCGTGCCGCTTGGCAGTATGGATAACATCCTGGCGCTTCGCCCCTACTTTCGAGCAGATCACTTACGCGGGCCGACCGTGATCGACGCACCCGAGTCGTTGTATAACACTGGCGTCTCGTTATTTAACCAAAAAAAATGGTCCGAACGGTTTTCATCCACCTTGATGCTAACCCCTTCGATTCGCAGCGATTTCACAACAAGTAAAAACGCGTTTCGGTTATTTGGGCTAGGGCTAGTGAATTGGCAAAAGCGTCCCGACTTGAGTCTTTCGCTCGGTGTGGTCTATCTCGGCCGATCCGACTTGCCTCTGCTGCCTGCGTTTGGTGCTACTTGGACTCCGACGCCATGGTGGAAATTCGATGCCATGTTACCGCGTCCACGAATCTCACGTCGACTCTGGAAAAACGGTGGTGAATCCGAAGGTTGGGCTTACTTTGGTGGAACGATTGGTGGCAACACATGGGCTGTGACACGTGACAGTGGTGCCGATGATGAGTTGACGCTCAGCGATTTGCGATTGTTGTTTGGTTTGGAAGAAATCCGACAAGGGAATCGCGGAGGGTTCTTCGAAGCAGGCTACGCATTTAATCGATCGATTGAGTACGAGCAAACCGAAGAGGACATCGACTTGGACGACGCGTTATTCGTCCAAGCCGGATTGAAATTCTAAGCACGTTTAACCTACTTCAGGTTTTCCATCAAGAAAGACCAAGCATCGGCGTACTCGTCGATTTTTTTGCTCACTGGCGTGCCCGCTCCATGTCCAGCGCGTGTTTCGATCCGAATGAGTGTCGGTTGGTCACCGCTTTGTGCCGCTTGCAGTGCTGCAGCGAATTTGAAGCTGTGTCCTGGAACCACGCGATCATCGCGATCAGCGGTGGTGATCAATGTCGCCGGATAGCATGTGCCACTTTTAATGTTGTGGAGCGGAGAATACGAAAGCAAATTTTCGATTTGATCCACCTCATCGCTGCTACCAAACTCCGCGACCCAGGCCCAACCGATGGTGAATTTGTGGAACCGTAACATGTCCATCACCCCAACGCCTGGCAAACAAGCGCCAAACAAATCTGGACGCTGGGTCATGACCGCTCCGATCAACAAACCGCCGTTACTGCGTCCTTGTACGGCTAGCAGATTACTCTTCGTGTAGCCTTGTTTGATCAAGTGTTCCGCCGAGGCGATGAAATCGTCAAAGACATTTTGCTTTTTCAGTCGCATGCCCGCTTCGTGCCATTCACGTCCGTATTCGCCGCCGCCACGAAGATTCGCGACAGCATAGATCCCACCACTTTCGATCCACGCTGCGTTGGCAGGTGAGAACGACGGCGTGATCGAAATGTTGAATCCGCCATAGGCATACAACAACGTTCGGTTGTTTCCATCAAGTTTTGAATCGCGATGCCGGGTCACAATGATCGGTACTTGCGTCCCATCTTTGCTGGTGGCGAACAATTGCTCGGTGATGTAATCGTCCACATTGATCGCAACGTCGGGACGCCGCCAAAGTGAAGTTTTGCCTGTGGCCAAGTCGACGCGATAGATCGCATTGGGAGTGACATAATTGGTAAAGCCGAAAAACGTTTCGGTTGCATCTTGTCGTCCACCGAAGCCAGAGACGGAACCGACACCGGGTAGCGGTAGATCATCGACGTAGTCGCCAGCGATGGAATAGCGAGCGACTCGGCTCTTGGCGTCTTTCAGATATTGCAGGTAAAACGTCTCGCCAAACAAACTGGCAACTTCCAAAACATCCTCGGATTCACCCACGATTTCTTTCCAGTTCGCGCGATCGTGCTTGCCAAAGGTTACCGCGATCACGCGCCGTTTCGGTGCTTCATTGTCGGTTACAAAGTACAAAACATCATTGGTCGATCCAACACATTCATATTCAGCATCGAATCCGGTGATCAAAGGCTCGACGGTTGCATTGGAGTCGGTTAAATCTTTGACAAACACTTGGGACTTTGGTTCGCTTCCTTTCCAATTTTGGATTACGAGGTAGTCTCCATCGTCCGTGACCGCAGGCATGAAACCCCATTTCGGTTCGTCTGGTCGTTCGAAGATCAGTTGGTCTTTGGATTGATCGTCACCGAGGCGATGATAGTACAACTTTTGGTTTTCATTGGTTCCAAGAAGCTCTTCGCCCTCGACCGGTGCAGCATAGCGAGCGTAGTAGAAACCACTAGCGTCCGGCATCCAAGCGATCCCACTGAATTTGACCCACTCAATCGTGTCCGGTAAGTCTTCACCGGTTTCGACATCGCGGATTTTCCACGTACGCCAATCGCTGCCACCATCGGCCAACGCATAAGCACACAGTTTGCCGTCTTTGGTGATCGTGGTTCCCGCCAATGCTACGGTGCCATCTTTGCTCAATTGATTCGGATCGATCAAGACTTCACGCGTAGCATCGAGCGACGCGGCTGTGTAGAGGATACTTTGATCTTGAAGACCGTCGTTGTGGCTATAGAAGTAGCGGTCACCTTTTGCACTGGGCAGTCCAAAACGTTCGTAATTCCATAGTTTTTCGAGTCGCTCGCGCATTGCGGTCCGCTGAGGTAGCGATTGCAGATACCCCTGCGTCACCTTATTTTCAGCCTCAACCCAGGCGGCGGTTTCGTCACTTTCAGTGTCCTCGAGCCAGCGGTAGGGATCGTCGACTTTATTGCCGTGATAGTCGTCGGTCACGTCAATGGACTTGGTTTCAGGGTATTGCATTGCAGCCAGTCGAGAAGGTTGTTCTTGTGCGTAGAGAATCGGGGAAGCCAGAGCAAAGACGCACGCGACCGGGCGAAACATTTGTTTACTAAAAAGGTGTAACATGGGAACTTGTTAATGTTGATTGAGTATTGGAATTTCGCTGGTTTCCAGGCTCCAGTGGCCTAGAGCACGAGCCCGCCGAGCACCTTGGGTGCCTTGAGGCTGGACACCAGCGATCGCATGATTCTATCCGAAAACGCAAAGGGATGGTTCGTTGGCAACGGTTTTGGATGCCATGGTTGATACCGCCGATGATGGGCGATTTGCCGATTTCTGGGCTCGCCATCCGCTGTTGATTCTCGCGATCGGGACGGCAACCGGTATCGCGATCGATGCGGCCGCGGTGGACCTCCTTTCTATCCCTTTTTTATCACGACTAGCGACTTGGATTGTGATTAGCCTTTGCGGTGCGTTGTTGTTCGGATTTACTAGGAACCGGGTTCGCCTTGCAGCGATCGTCGTTCTGTTTTCCGCCTTGGGCGGTCTTTGTCACGCGCACCGCGGTTTTCGCTATGACACATCCCCCGTGCTATCGATTGCCGACGTCGATGGAGAACCGGCGATCATTGACGGAACGATTACTCAGCCGGTGGTGATTCGCCGCAATCCGCTTGGCGATTTACCAAGCCGAAGGGATCAATCGCCTTGGCAGTCGATGATTCGTATCGACATGACAGCGATTCGCAACGGTCATACGTTTGAACCGTGCCGAGGTCATTTGATGGTTGTCAGCAATGGCTTGCTCGAACAATTTCGCCCTGGTGATAAGATCCGCGTTCACGGCCAACTGCAACAAATCAATGCTCCGACGAATCCAGGTGAAATCGATTTTCGAAAGGTATATCGTCACCGTGGCGTCCATGCTCGCGTCGACGTTGACAGCGAAGACCAAATTATCCTCCAAAGTCAGACGTTCCGTTATGGCCGTCCGATTGCAGCGTTGTCGACTCGGAGCCGCGAAATTTTACTTCGGCATGTTGGTGAAACGATGGGACCGTTGGCCGTGGCGCTGGTGATAGGACAACGCGAGTTTGTTGATTCAGAAACGCGTGATTCGCTGCTGGTCACCGGGACGGCTCATCTGCTTAGCGTCAGCGGTTTGCACTTAGCGATCGTGATCGTGTTGGCAAGCTGGACAGCGACCTTGCTTCGTTTTCCACTAACGCTTCGCATCGCCTGGATTTTAGCGGTTTGCTGTCTGTACACAGCGATTACAGGCGGACGACCGCCAGTCATGCGGGCGGCTGTTTTGGTCGCCGTGGTGATGTTGTCGCTTTGGTTTCGGCGTCCCGCCCAACCGTTCAATACGTTGTCGCTCGCAGCGTTGATCCTGATGTTGATCAACCCCGAAAACCTCTTTCATGTTGGTGTTCAATTGTCGTTCCTCGCCGTGGGAACTTTTTTTCTTTGTGGGTTGCGATCGATCGCGTCGTCGCGAGGTGCCGAGGTAGCGATCGAAAACGAATCTCAGCTCGATCAATTGATCCAATCGGCACAGCCCGGGTATTACCGGATAGGAAGTTGGGCTTTGGCAAAAATCGGTCGCGCGGTTTGGTATAGCGGTTGTGTCACTGCGATGAGTCTTCCTTTGGTGTGGCACTATTTCCACGTCGTGTCGTTTGTCAGTGTGGTGACGAATGTCGTGCTCAGTCCGTTTCTGTTTTGGTCCTTGGCGATGGGTGTTGCAACGGTTGTCGGTGGATGGATTTTGGAACCACTGGCCATCATTCCCGGTTACTTATGTGGACTGGGACTTGATGCGATGCGATCGATTATCGATGTCGCAGCGGTCGTTCCGCTTGGTCACTTTTGGCTACCATCGCCGCCGACTTGGTGGGTAATCGTCTTCTATATTGTGATGGTCGGTTCGCTGTTTATCCGCCAGAAGCGAGCGTCATGGTTCCGCTACGGATGGATTCCGGTTTGGGGGCTCGTCGCTTGGATAACGGCGACGACTGCTTCGCCGATCAGCGATGGATCGTTCGAAGCGACATTTGTGGATGTGGGACATGGCACGACGGTGGTGCTTAGAGATTCCGAGGGACATGTTTGGCTTTATGATTGCGGGCGGCTCGCTAATGCCAACGGCAGCAGTCGAGATATCGATTCGACGTTATGGTCGATCGGCGCAACACATCTCGATGCGATCTTTTTGTCACATGCGGATTCGGATCATTACAACGCCTTGCCGGGTGTGTTAAGGCGATTCAGTGTGGAACAAATTGTAACGCCACCGGGAATGTTGACCGAGAATGAAATCGGTTTGATTGCGATTCGCAACGCGATCAAAACGTCGGGGGTACCGACCGTCGAGCTTTTCGATGGTTCGGATGTCACAAGTGAGACAAAAGGCGGGCTCGATGGCAGCTGTTCGATTTTGCATCCGCCGCGATCCGGCATGGATGGAAGCGACAATGCCAATAGTTTGGTGTTGCGAATCGACCATGGTGGAACCGTGTTGATTCTGCCGGGTGACTTGGAGCCACCGGGAACGGAGATGTTAATCAACAAGATGCGTCCGCCGCCCGGAGGCGTCTTGATGGCGCCACATCACGGCAGTTTAACGATGGATGCGGAGTCGATTTTGCAGTGGTCCCGACCGTCGGAGGTGATTGTCAGTGGGGGGAAACGGGCGAAGAAACCAGAGGTTCGACGGATGCTCAATGTTGTCGGATCAGGCGTCCACGTGACCGC
The DNA here is from genome assembly GCA_007859835.1 of Novipirellula herctigrandis. Classification (GTDB taxonomy): domain Bacteria; phylum Planctomycetota; class Planctomycetia; order Pirellulales; family Pirellulaceae; genus Novipirellula_A; species Novipirellula_A herctigrandis. The sequence continues at coordinate 4,946,477 of SJPJ01000001.1, forward strand.
TGCGGTAGGGGCGATTCGCGTAACGATCCATGCTGACGGAGAAATCGAAATTGACTCGTGGGCCGATGGCGGTTGGTGACGGCCAAACGCACCGACCGGGCGAAAACAATCTCCACTTCTTCGGTCAGCACTCGGCTGACTTTTTTCGGAAAACGTGTAGGATAGAGGGAAACATGGCATTCCTCGTTCCGCTCTAAATCACCCCCAAAAAACACCACGATGCTCGTCTTTCTCGGCAAGATTAGTGTGACTTGCTTTTTTGCGAGTTACATTGTCGTGCTTATTCTCGAACTACTAAGGTTTTTTGGCAAAATTCCCGGCCGTGGCTTAGCCGTCATCGTGATGATGAGTTTGGGATTGTTCACTCACATTTGTTACCTCGTCCTGCGAGCGGTGGCCCGCGGTGCAACGAGCGACGTTGGAATGTTGGCTAGTTGGTATGATTGGTCGTTATTGGTGGCCCTTGGATTGGCGATCTGTTTTTTGATTTTCTACCTCCGTCGTCCCGATACGGTGATCGGGATCTTCTTCATGCCGCTGGTGCTGGCAACCATTGGGCTCTCGTTGGCGGTTCGTCCGATGGCTCCGTTTTCTCGCTCCGAAGCGGCCGATGTTTGGCGCAGTATCCATGGTATATCGATGGCTGTAGGGGCCGGAGGTGTGTTGATCGGTTTTTTGGCGGGCGTGATGTACTTGGCCCAATCATGGCGACTGAAGAACAAGCGTGCTGGCTCGTCACTACGATTGCCAACGCTCGAAACTTTGGCTCGATTGAATCGACAATGCTTGGTCGTCAGCACGACGGCGGTGGCAGTCGGCGTGATTGCCGGCGCCGTGATGAATTTGAACCGTTGGGGGCAAGTTGGTTGGACGAGCGGTGGAGTGTTATTCAGTTTTGGCCTGTTGCTGTGGCTCACTGTGGCAACATGCGTTGAGTACTTTTATGCTCCGGCTAGTCAAGGACGCAAAGCGTTTTACTTGACATTGGCCAGTTTAGGTTTCTTGGTGTTAGCGTTCTTTGGTGTTCTCAACTCGCCGCATGGACGAACCGTTCCGGTTGATCAAGCGAGCGTGGTATCGGAGGACGCAGCATGAATTTGCAAATGATCGGCTGTAGCCACCAAGATGCAGCGGTTGAGTTCCGAGAACGTATTTCGTTTTCCGGCGACCAGATTGGCAAAGCCCTTCAGGATTTTCGCGTTCGATTTCCCTCATCCGAGATCGTGCTGCTAAGTACGTGCAATCGTGTCGAACTTTATGCTTCGTCCAATGACCAAACCGCCGCCCTCGACCGTGAGGCTGTCGCTGGTTTCTTGGCTGAGCAGCACCAAGTGTCGGCGGACGAAGTCATTGAGCGAATGATTTATCGGATCGGTCCCGAAGCGGTCGAGCATCTCTTTACCGTCGCGGCGAGTTTGGATTCAATGGTCCTTGGGGAAGCTCAGATCTTGTCACAAGTGAAACAAGCCTACGATTTGGCATGCAACAGTGGCTCGGTGGGCCCGCTCACCCACGCGGTGTTTCAAGCAGCCAATCGGACGGCGAAACGCGTTCAGCAAGAAACGTCGATCCACCGGCGCCGCGTCAGTGTTCCGAGTGTTGCGGTGGGCGAAGTCGTCCCCGAAGTCTTCGACTCGCTCAGCGATAAAAACGTCTTGATTTGCGGTGCGGGTGAGATGAGCAAAGAGACGTTGCCGTACCTCAAGCAAGCCGGCGCGACAGGAATCACAATCATCAATCGCTCCGCCGAACGAGCCGATGAATTGGCCCAACGGTTCGGTGCCACATCAGCGCCATGGAGTTTGCTTGAAGAAAAATTGATCGAAGCTGATTTGTTGATTGGTACCACAAGTGCTCAAGAACCGATTGTCGATGCAGCGATGTTCGAAAAAATCGAAAGCAAACGCTATGGGCGAGTGTTGTTGGTTTTGGACTTAGCGGTGCCACGTGACTTTGATCCAAATCTTGGTGAGTTTTCAAATGTTTATCTTTACCAAATCGATGACCTGAAAGCAGCGTGCGAACGCAATCGCCACCAACGGGAAAAGGAGTATCCGAAGGCTCAACGGATCATTGCCGAGGAAACGGAAAAGTTGATCCTTGCCATCAACCACCGTTCGACAGGCCCCGTGATCCAACGGCTTCGAGAAAACGCCGGAGAAATCCAACGCGAGGAACTGAGGCGGTTGCAGAACAAGTTGCAGCAAATGAACGTCGATCAAGCCGTGCTAAGCGAGATTGAAAAATCATTTGGGCGGCTGACCAACAAATTATTGCACCCGCCGCTCGCATCCGTACGAGACGACGCCGCCGAAGGCCACCAAAGAGGCCTGCTCGAGGCGCTGCGACATCTGTTCAAACTCGGGGACGAGTAACGCGAATCAAGTGACGCAGATCAATAGGTGATGTAAAGCGTGCGGTTCGATGCAAAAAAACAACTTGACTCCATTGCGTCCTCAAGTTTGACGTGCCTATTGCAAATCTTCACCGAGACGGTGTTTTGCAGTACACTGTGTCGTAATCCGAATATCTGTCGGTCCGTACTCTGTCGATCCAACCCACCTTTGAGACACTTCTGATGCACATTCATCCAAGACTCGCCGGATTCTTTTTCGCCTGCTCCTGCCTCGTTTTCTTTGCTGTCGCGGCGGCCCCTAATGTTCGAGCCGGTGAGGTGGACCCGCAACAAAGCGATTGGTACCAGAAATACAAATCGCAAGAGAACATCCCTGATGTCGATAAGATGCTCCTTAACACGGATACCGAACCAAACCTGACCGACGGTTTCGAATCGTTATTCAACGGAAAGGACTTGACCGGTTGGACACCAAAAGGAGGCACTTGTAAGTTCGAAGCTTATGATGGAATGATCGTAGGCACGTGTATTCCTAAATCCGACAGCACGTACCTTTCAACAGACCAGTCGGACTTCACCGACTTTATCTTCACGTGTGACATCAAGTGGGAAATCGACGGAAATTCCGGTGTGATGTTCCGGGCGAAAGAGAGAACCGCAGGCGATCGAATTGTGGTTTATGGCCCACAAGCGGAAATGGAAGGAATTACGAATGATCGCGGATGGTCCGGCGGTGTTTACGGCCAAAGTTGTGGTGGTTATTTCTATCCTCTATGGCTGAAAGAGCACGCCGAAGTTCGATCAGCGATCAAGAAAGAGGATTGGAACCGAATTACCATCTCGGCCAAAGGCAACGTGGTTAAAACGTGGGTCAATGGCATTCCCGCAGCCCACTGGATCGGCGATGGAATCTATTCGAAGGGGTTCTTTGGCCTACAAATCCACAAAGGGGCCAAGGGAAAGGTTCTATTTAAGGACATTCGAGTGAAAGACCTTTCATCGGAGTGAAGTGACACGCGATGGCAGCAACCAATGGTCCGACGGACGGTCGGTATCGAGCCATGCTTGTGATCCCCTGACGTCGGCCACGTTTTTTGAATACAGGATTTGCTCAATCACCGTCTTGAAAACGGTGTCACGAATTTTGCGACGCTTCATGTCGTTAAAAACATGAGGGTGATCGTTCCCAGAGTACTTGCGACCGAAAAACGGGAAAATATTCTTGCCCAGAGACGCAGGAATCGATAGTGTGAGGGGTGGTAACAGTTGCCCCTACACGGATTCCCAGTCTCGAGAAAGGGTCTACGATGCGTTGCTTGTATTCTCTAATGGTTATGTTCCTCTGCGGTTCGATGGCTCAGGCTCAACTCAAAATGGGTGCGGTCGGCGACAGTTTGCTTGATGAGCATTTTGACCAAACAGGGTTTGGTGTTTCTCTCGGCTACTCGATGAATGCACTGGAGTTGATGCGTGCCGAGAGTCAAATCGATCTTGGATTAATTGATGATTGGGGTGACACGCGCGGGACGGGATACGAGTACAATTGGGCACTCGCCGGATCGACCACCGGTAGCCTGATTACCAGCGGGCAACATTTGAATTTTGCCGCCCAAATTCCGACGGCTGGAATCACCAAAGCGGTGTTGATCGTCGGTTCGAATGATCTTTTCCCCGCAATACCGAACCTAGATCTTCTAAACGACGGGCCCTCCGGTCCTTACCAAGCGATCTACGAAGGGTTATCGACTACTTCTCAGATTCAAGACTTTGCATCGCAAGCGGTCAATGATGTGATCACGGCAGCGCAGACAATCCGAGCGACTGGGGTGGATCTAATCGTTGCGAGCGCACCAGACTATGGCATCACACCGGTTGCCAAACGATTGTACCCCGATGCAGCACAAAGAGATTTGGTCGATGATGTTATGGAGCTTTACAATGTGAACGCAATCCAGCGACTGACGACGGAAGTCGGTGTCCCAGTTGTCGATCTCTATACGCTGACCAAGGATATGTGGGGTGATCATGGACAGGAAAATAACATCTTCACAATAGGCGGCGTTGACTTTGATCTCGAAGGGACCGGTGGCGTCGATTTGGATCAACTTCTGCAATTGGGGACATTCTCAGGCACGCCAACGGATGACGTTGCAGACGCCTTTGTCCATGATGGTTTTCATCCCAATACGGGTATCAACGGGCTTTTTGCGAATGTCTTCATGACGGCTTTCAATCAAGAGTTCAACGACAATTTCATGCTCTTTTCCGAAGAAGAGATTTTGGCGTTGGGAGGGCCGACTCTGGAAGCACAGTACGATCAGGACACACTCGCATCGTCGCTTGCTGGCAAGTCCTATGCTGACTATGTCATTTCACCCGCTGCTGTTCCTGAGCCGAGGGCCGTTGTGCTATTGGTCGGAATGGCCACCGTAGCAGCGATTCATCGAACAAGAAAAAAGATCAAGGACTGAGAACAGTCAGCTGGCTAATTTCCGCTTTGATACTTCTGTTTGTACTTCTCGAATAGCATTGTATGCCGGCTCGAGAGATCGACTTTGCGACCTTGAATCCACGCTGCGGTAACGTTGGTTTGCGGCTCCAAAATATCCCCATCGGCAACGATAAGTGTTGCGTCTTTTCCTACGCTTAACGATCCGACACGGTCAGCAACACCGAGAATTTCCGCTGGTGAAAGAGTGATCGATCGCACCGCGTGTTCTCGCGGCAATCCATAGGCAACCGCACAGGCTGCATGATACGGCAAATTGCGTACGTTTGATGCTCCGCCGGGATAACCCGGTGCTTCGCCACCAATAGCGAAGCGAACACCTGCGCGACGTAAACGTTCGGGCAACGTGTAGGCCGAATCATAGGGATCATCGCGACGCAGCGGTAAACGGTAGGTACCAGCAATCAAGACCGGAACGTCGTGGTGTTTTAGCAACTCCGCACACGCTTGTGCGTCATACCCACCGTAAATGATCAGCCGAAGTTTGTGGCTGGCTGCATAAGCGACAGCCGCCTCGATCGAACTTTGGCGATTGGCTGAAACCACCAAAGGTACATCCCGACGAATCACTTTCATTAGTGCCTCGAGCCTTAGATCCGATGAGATGGAATCCGCTGCATCGGCCTGTCGTAACGATTCACGTTTGGCGTGTTCGACCCATTCATCAAACTCTTGCCACTTCTCATCGCGCTGCTGTGCTTGTTTGGTCGAGTCCTTTTCACGCGGTTGCATCGCATCCCAATTGACACACAACCCCGATGGAGCAAGTAAGGTCATTTCTTTCTCGGTCCATCCGTCCATTTGCATGAATGCCGATTGCCCTTGGACAAAACGCCCACCGGGGGTAACGTGCGCTAGCAGCACACCGCCGGCACGCGCCACGGGAATCAATTCGCTGTCGGGATTCACCGCAACCCACGAGCGAACATTCGGATTGCGAGTTCCAAGTTCGCTTCGATCGACAGTCACATCAACCGCACTGATTTCACGCAGTCCAAGATCGGTGTAGGATTCGATCAAGCCGGGGTAAATATGTTTCCCTTTGGCCCCAATGATCAGGGCTCCCTTCGGCGACTCGATGTGTTTGCCAATTGCCGTAATTCGACCTTCCTCTAGCAGGATCGTGCCACGAACAATCACCGGCGAATCAACTGGGTGTAGTACCGCACCACGAATGAGAATCGGAGATGTTTGCGGTGCGCCAGGGACTTGGTCGTTTGGCATTGCGATTGATGGCAACGCGAAAAATAAAACCGTGGCGACAAAAAAGTGGGTTCCTACTCGGTTCATCGTGATTCTCCTTGGCTTCGTCCCGCGTTACAGTACACATCGATTCGCTCCCAACGGTCGGCTTCTTTGACTTCTTCCTCGTCCTTTGTCTTATCCGACTTAGGTTGATTGTCCGTTTCCAGAGCCAATTGAACCAATCGGGCACGAAGACTTTTGTCGCGAGCGCGTAGCATGCGGTCCGTCTTTAAGTCAAAGTACTTTTGTCCGTCGATCCATGTTTGTTCGCAACGTGACGTAGGCGAAAGTGGCGGTCCACTCCAAACGGCAAGGTCCGCATCTTTCCCCACTTCGATCGATCCAACATGATCATCAATGCGAAGTTGTTTCGCCGGATTTAGCGTCACAAACGCCAAGGCATCTTGCTCCGGCACGCCTCCGTATTTTATGGCTTTGCCCGCTTCGGCGTTCAGATGCCGACCGAGTTCCGCATCATCGCTGTTGTAGGAGACAACGACTCCCGCATCATGCATCAACACGCCGTTGTAGGGTATCGCGTCGTAGACTTCAAACTTGTAAGCCCACCAATCCGCGAACGTCGATGCCATTGCACCATGAGAAGCCATTCGATCGGCGACTTTGTACCCTTCGAGGATATGTTGTAGCGTGCCGATGCGAATGTTGAATTCTTCGAGCACATCGAGAGTCGCGAGAATTTCGTCTTGGCGATAGCTGTGGCAATGAATCCATCGATCACCTGTTTGAATTTCTACCAATGCATCGAGTTGCAAATTTCGTCTCGGAGGCAATCGGTCGCGGGCCCCATCCTGCCATGCTTTGTGATCGGCGTCGTATTGACGAGCGGCCAAGAATTGGTCGCGAATGATTTGCTCGACACCCATACGCGTGTTGGGATAGCGACCCGAGCTTCGTTTAACATTTTCTCCTAGAGCAAACTTAATGCCCGCAGGTGCGTCAGCGAATTTCAAATCCTCCATCGAGCCTCCCCATCGCATCTTGATCACTTGATTTTGGCCGCCAATCGGGTTGGCCGAACCATGCAATATGTTCGACGCGGTGACACCTCCGGCGAGTTGTCGATAGATGGAGATATCAGAGTTGTCGATGAAATCAGCGATCCGCACTTCTGACGTGATCGCTTGCCCCGATTCGTTGATTCCCCCGTCGGTTGCAATGTGGGAGTGGCAATCAATCAAACCGGGGGTGAGATGTTTGCCGCGCGCGTCGATGGTGACACACTTCTTGGGCGCGACCAATTTCTTGCCTACTTCAGCGATCTTGCCGTCGATGACAAGTACGTCCGCATCGTCGATTTTGGCTTTTGGGCCACTTGTCCAAACCGTCGCGCCACGGAATAAAACGGCATTTGGCTTTGTTGGGCGTTGGGCCAATCCGTAAGCACCGAGAGGGTAAACCATCTCGATCGGTTTTCGCTCGGAAGATTCGACATTTGAATCCGATGTTTCTTTTGCGGTTGGCGTTGGGGAGACTTCCTGCTCTGGTTTATCTTGCCGTTTTACCCTGCGAATGGGTACCGATTGCGACTTTCCGTCGGGAGTTGTGAGTGTTGCCAAAACCAACGGAGACTCTTTTGAATGATCGACATTGGAAACGATCAATAGCGTCAATTGCGAGACTCCCTCGGGGAATGCATCGGAGAGTTTGCTCAGTTGTACGGAAGTTGACAATTTCTCTCGCTGACGGACATTGTTTTTCAACTCAACGCGCGTCTCTTCTGGTTTTTCTTCGCGCTGCTGGGCATTGGGATCCTCGTCCGTCGATTGCGATTTCGTGCATCGAATCGAGCCAGTGGTCTTATCGTCTTTCTTTTCAAAAACCAAAACAGCGCTAATCCGCTGTTTCGATCCCGGCAACGTCACTTTCCATGAACCGATCAAAGGATCATCCGCTAGCGGTTTTTCTTTTTCGATTTCAAAACGTTCTCCGGCAACCCAAGTTTCTGTTACCGTTGTTTCTTTCGCGAACAGGTCGCCGTCAGCGACGACGAGATTTGCCATCATTCCCGGCTGGATCTTGCCGGTTCGCTTCTCAACACCGAGCAGTTCCGCTGGCACGGTGGTTAACGCAGCCAATGCCACACGGGAATCTAAGCCACGATCAACAGCGATTCGAACGTGTTTCAAAAAACTTGAAGTGTCGTCGAGTCCGTCGGTCGTCAAACAAAAGCGAACACCCTCGCGATGGAGGCGGGCAGGATTCTCGGGTGCAAAATACCAATGAAGCCATTCGCGAAGTGGCGTTTCGCGAATCGATTCGAGGGTCGTAGTATCAGGCGTATCAGGGAAGTCGACAGGCAATAGAACGAGATGTCCTTGTCGGGTAATCGCTGGCAATTCGCAATACTCGAAACCCGAGCCTCGCAGAATCATATCGATCGAGAACTCATCCGCAAGATTTCCGGCGCGGATCGCGAATCGTTCGTTCGGTGCGTCGACGACAAACGTGCCTGAGTGAAGCGTTTGTGAAAGTTCCTCGAGCGATAGATTGGGCCGAGGACGTGGGACCGTTTGATTGTTCTGATAAACACGATTTGCTTTGTCGTACCAAATCGCGTCGTAAAATGCTTGCCGAACCAGTGCAACAGCTCCCATCGGTGAATTGGGGTAGGTATCACGTCGTTTACCACGGGGGACCGTCAAGGCAAGGTGTTGAAAGACGTCACGTTGCAGCAAGTATTGTGGATGATCGGGGGTGAGAGCCAACACGACACAGCTCGCTCCTTTGATGATTCCATCTTTTGGGGCCCTCAGTTGAGCGGTAATCCCTTGGCTGTGAAGTTTTTTCCGTTCGTTCTCATTTGACGTGGTTGCCCATGCCGCGCGGAACTCGGGCGAAACATTCTTGTTCCAATATCCCGTTTTGTCCGTTGGTAAATTCTCGGGTAATTCGACATCATGCATCGCGTCGATCAGGCCTGGATAGATCCGTTTGCCGGATAAGGTTCGCGTCTCCGTTCCGGCGGGGACCTGGATGTTGTTGCCGACTGCGACGATGGTTGCTCCATGCATCAAAATCGATGCGGGTTTTGACGGCGAATCAGGATCGCAGACAACATCGGCTCCGACCAAAAGAACAGGCGAAGGATCGGCTTTTCGCAAACCGACGATGGGGCGCGTTGTCGTGGACTGCTGAGTGATCGTGGACCGTTGGGCATGGACAATCTGAATTGCCGAGCCGGGTATTGCAAAACCAGTGATCCAAGCGACCGCGAACCATAGGGTGGGCTTCATAAGAGGGCATCTCGGCCATGAGCGACATCGAATCAAAATAACCAGCCTCGGCGGCTCGTTTTCTGGAATGGTTGTATGGTAATCGCTCCGTTCGATCGAGGGACCGAAAAAGTTGCGTTCGGCGGTTTGACTGGTGTAAACTTACTCTCCTCACGAGTACGCATTCTTTCCTTAAGGCGTTTTTGCAATGGCAAACGACAAAATCCAATTCCCATGTATTCACTGTCAGAAAACGCTTGCCGTCGCAGCACAACATGCCGGCAAAACCATCGCATGCCCCGGTTGTAAGGAAAAGATGCAGGTACCTTCCACGCAGCCTCCTTTGTTGCACCCAACGCCACAGTCCCATCGAACCCCTCGAAGTGATGATTCCTTGGGTCCTAAACGATCACTTTCGGAAAGATCGGTTACCCCCAATCATTTTGCGGGACCGCCCTCGACCGGCGATTTGGTCGGTTCTGATAACTTGCCACCAACATCCCCTTCACCCCAATTGTCTTCCTCAAGTACCGCCAATGTCGCGTCTGGCGGGTCTAGCCAACCGGATGTGCCCCGGTCACAGGCAACGGATCTTCAAACGGCATCGACGACCGGTTCCCCTTCGGCGGGACGCTCGGTCGCGGGTTTGGTGGTTGCCAGTATCGTGGCAATGGTCTGTACCGCCGTGTGGTTGTTAGTCGTTGCTTTTAGCGGCTATGAGCTAGGGATTTTGGCATGGGGTATTGGTGGTGTCATTGGCTTGGTCGCCGGTGCGATTGGTCGTAACCCATCGCCGGTTTATTGTGGCTTGGCCGCAGGAATCGCAGGCATGAGTTTTGTCGGTGCAAAGTTGATCATGGCGACTGCGATTATGCTTTTAAGTGTGGGTGCGGACTTCATGGAAACATTCGCCAATTTCACCCCCGAAGCAATGAAACAATCGCACGCCATGGCGGATCAAATGCTTGTCGATGGCGAGTTCGAGGGTGCCGAAAAGGAGTACGCGAACTATTATGTTACAACCTATTTTTCGGATACCGACGATGAGGAATTGTCGGAAGGAGCATACCAGGTCAGCGAGCAGGTTGAAGAACGCATCCAAAGCGAACTCGAACCAAAAACCCCAACCGAACGAGAACAACTCATTGCGGCTGCCAGAGAACGTCATCCAGAATGGATTGAAGACAACAACCTTTACTTGGCTGTGGTGGACCAAATGTTAAACGACTCCAAATCGTTAGGTGATGACTTGGCGGCGCAGGCCAAAAGTGAACTCGCGTCACTCGATGGATCGTGGGATGAAGCATATTACGAATCGAATGCTCCTGAGGAATTGAGCCGACGCCGCGCAGAACTGCGTAAACAAGCGGCTCAGCAGATCCGATCGATGAGTGAACTGGAGCGTGACCAAGCCATTTGCGCTACATTAGGTCGCTACCCCGAGTGGGATCCATTCCCCAATGCTAAGACGGCCATGATGGAGAAAATGGCAAACGAAGGAAAGTTTGCTGGTGGCTTATCGGAACATGCGTTGGCGACATTGGAATCAGAATTAAACGATGAGTATTCTGATTACTTCGAGACCGTATCGGATGAGGAGTATGATCAGCGCGAAGTCCAGTTGCAGCAAGCGGTTGGCAAGGAATTGGCTTTGATGGACCAAGCATCGCGCGAAGCATTAGTCGCCGATACGCGAGGCCGACATCCCGATTGGCTGGGGCAAGAAATAGATGCTGAACTAGCTCAGCAGGAACTCGAAGAGGCAATGGATGAGTTAGGCACCGACGGTAGCTTCCTAGGGAGTATACAGGCGGTGTGTGGCCTCTTTGATTTGTTGTGGCTTTTTCTGGGTGCGAGCACCGCGTTTAGCACGGCTGCTAAGTTTGGCGAAGAGTGACCGAACTCTTCGCCAATTTTTGGAAAATTGGTTAGACGATTGGTAGCGTTTCTTTGCTGGTATTTGCATCGCTATCATCGAATGTTATTGGTGAAACGAACCCCTCTGGTTTTAACGCCAAGACAGAGCACGTTACATGTTCAAGCAGCGATTCGGCAGTATTCCCGATCAGGAAGCTTGCCGCTCCGGTGCGACAAACGGTTCCCATTACCACAAGGTCAGCCTCGACTTTTTGGCTAACGGCCTCAATGATTTTTGATGGGTTGCCGCGAATAAAATGAATTTGGACCGATTTCGGTTTCGCTTCCTGTTTGCTTACCAGTTCGTTAAGTACGGTACGCAGCCTTTTTTCGTAGCCGGAAAGCGTTGAATCAACTTCCGCATCCCCAGCTCGCTTTCGAAGCGATTTTTCCATCCACAGGTCCCAAGCGCTGACAACATGCAGATCAGCGTTATCGCGTTCAGCGATCGCGAAAGCGAGCTCAAGAATTTTGCGATTCAAAGCGAGATGCTTTGGCTCACCGGTATCGATATCAATCGCTGCAACGACTTGATCAAAGTCGCCGTGAACCTCGGGCTTCAGAATCCAAACTGGGCAAGGACACATCCTCAGCAGCGAACGCGATATGCTGCCGAACCATCGGCCTGAAAGTGACAAGCCGTCGGCGGCTTTGATGACTAGATCGTGTTTGTCATTGACAACTTGTCGAACCATTTCGCATGCTGAATCACCGACTGTAACGAATACGTCAATCGGAACGCCCGTATTGAGGTACTCTGTTGCAATCTCTAGCAAGCGTTTTCGGTGATCTTCGACAATCAGTCGCTGCAATTCCTCAGGCTCGGCTGCATGGGTCACATACCCGACTGCGTGTGGAATTGGTTTAATGACCTCCATAAGCGTGACATCGGCGTTGTTTTCGGATGCCACAGTGACGGCTCGACGGACCGCCGTTTCATGCTGATCAGCCTCAGCATAGACCAAGATATTTTTAAATCGTTTCATAACCTAGCTCCATTTTGCCAAGGTAGATTCATGGAAGTTGGAAAGCTCTGGGGAATCACTTTGCTCGACGTTGCCGCGGGCAATCCAAACGCTGCAAGGAGCGTGACGGAGCACATACCGACTCACGCTTCCTAGCAATACATTGCCGAACATTCCGTGTGGCGTCTCGCCAACGACTAGAATGTCGGACGTATGCTTTTCAGCGAACTTCACCAATCCTTCGCCGATATGATCGCTCTCTACTAAGTGCGCCACCGTGTGCGGTGCAACCTCGCGAAGACGATCAGCAACTTCGTGCAACGCAGCCGTTGCTTCGTCCTTAACCACCGAAGGGTCTAGCACGATTTCATTTAAAAAGGCTGAAATGTAGGACGCGATCGTGACAACATGAATATCCGTTTGCATGCCCCAACGTGTTTCACAAAATGCTTCAATCGCTGCTCGCGCCGGCTCGGTATCTTTGTAGCCAATCGCTATTCGCAACGGGCGAACCGTTTCCCCAATGCCAGTTGGGCGAACCACCAAGACACTGCAATGTGCTTGCGTCGCCACCTCGTCACTGGTACTGCCAAGCAACATGCGCCGAATCCCCGAATGACCTTGTGCGCCGACAATGATAAAGTCCACGTCACGCTCCTTTGCGAACTCGATGATTCGTTGACTCGGGTGTCCTTCGCCATAGACATGTTCGATGTCCACATCGGCACCATCGAACATCTCCTTCACCTTTTCAAAAGTCGCGTCAGCGAATTCGCGTTCACGCGCGACGAACGATGACATCAATCCTTCCACTGGGTACCGACGGTTAATCGATGGCATCTGCAACACCGTCATCACCGTCAAATTCAGTTTTTGGCGGTGCGGAACGTGAGCTAAAAACGACGCTGCTTGTTGGGCGCACTGTGAGCCATCCGTTGCCAATAAAACTCGTCTCATCGGAAGTCCTCGGCTAATGGAGAGAAGGAATACTCAGATGCGAGTGCAATCAAGATGCCACTTCCAATTATTCGTATTGAGTGTCTATTGGGCAAATCGTTTTGTGCGGTTTTGGCGCACCCTGGGCGTCGGTGCACACTATAATCGTCGAGAATTTTCCGTTTGTTTTATCGAATCGCTTGCCCATCGAAACAGTCGCAACGATCAAATTCAAGTCAATTCAGGAAGATTTTGCGATGGACATTGTCACGCATGCGATGATGGGAACCGCGATCACGGGGCCCTGGCTAATCTTTGCCCCTGAAGTCTCAGCCGGTTTCGTCATTGGCAGCGTCTTGCCAGACATTGACGCGTTGAGCCGTTTGTTTGGAAAACGAGCGTTCTTGCTCTGGCATCAAACCTTTACTCATTGTGCGGGAGTCGTTATGGCGGTCGGTGCAGTCCCAATCGGTCTTGGATTTGTTAATTTGCAGTTCACTTGGTGTGGATTGGGAATCGCATTGGGAATGCTGCTGCATATCATGCTGGACTACACGAACATTTTCGGTGTAAAGTGCTGGCTTCCTTTTTCCTCTCGCCGGTTTTGTGCCGAATGGTCGTTCTTTAACGATGTTCCTTTGATCACGATGACCATTACTGCCTTGGTCTTCATTGGGTGACAATCAGGTTCCGGGATGTGGCCATCACCGCTTATCTCGATCGTCTATTGCGGTGTAGCCGTTGTTTACCTTGGGTTGAAAATTGTTTTACGTCAACTTGCTGCCAAGTGGCTCGACAATTCTTTTGAATCGTTAATCCCAAGTGCGGTGATTCCTTGGTTGTTCTTTGGATATTGCCAAGCAAGTGAGCAAGAAATCGAAGTGATTGACTTCAATCTGTTCAAACCAAAATCATCTTGCCGGCGTTCCATGACGATGGAGGATCATGCCTGGCACGACGTACTCAATTCGTTAGCGGAGTTTCGTGTCATGCATGCGCTGACATTGGGGTACCATGCTGTGTCTTCGACCAATATCGATAGCGGCTACGAACTGGAATGTCGCGACCTCCGAAGCTCGTAACTTGGAAACGACCTTTGGCCAGCGCAATGTCAAGTTGGACGATCATCGACAGGTTAAATCCGCAGACCTTCATGTTTAGTAGAGACAAGATGTCGAAACAACGCTATCAGCCGAGCTATGGTTTTTGATTTTCTGTAACAGAGGGATTGGCTATTTTGGTTTCAATGATAGTCACGTGGCTCAGCTTTCCAATCATGGGTCAGTTGACCTACCTTATACCATTCGTGCTGATTCACTTTTTTCTATTCTGCAATGTGTTTCGGATTCGGCGAAATCTTGAACTGATTTGGGCTGCGATCTTCGTGACAAGTATCGCGATATGTAGTACGGTCGAGTTTCCCTTGTTAATGAGTTTTGCAATTCAGTTGCCGGTCTCGATTACGTTGATCTTGGTAGCCGATCGGAGCAACTGGTATCACGGTATTTTTGCTTCGCCACGTCAAATCGATGACCGATGTGATTGGTGCCAGGGGGAAATAGGGTGGTTCCCTCGTTTCTCGCTATCGACCATGATTCTACGTACTGTTGTGAAAGTCGGATCAAATTCCGCCGTAAATGTACCGCTTGATCGCTCGTCACCTTATCGATGTCCCCTTATGCTGATTGATACTTTCGGACGCCTACATACTAGTCTTCGCGTGAGTGTTACCGATCGGTGCAATTTGCGATGTACTTACTGTATGCCAGCTGAAACGCCGGACTACGAATCGCGGACGGAGATTTTGACGTTTGAAGAAATCGAACGATTCGTTCGGATTGCGGTCGAACTTGGTGTTGATGATGTCCGGTTGACTGGCGGTGAACCGCTGGTGCGAGCTGAACTACATAAGTTGGTTGGACGCATTAACGCAATCGATGGCATTCGAAGAATGTCGATGACTACCAACGGAGTGTTGTTGGAAGCTCAGCTTGATGACCTGTTTGCGGCCGGCTTGCGAAGCGTCAATGTTAGTCTCGATGCACTCGATGCGGCCTCTTTTCGCGAAGCGACTCGGCGGCCCGGTTTGGACAAAGTGCTCTCTGCTATCACGGCAGCGAGGAAACGTCAAATGAAAGTGAAGATCAACGCGATTGCACTGCGTGGTTTCACAGAACGGCACATCGAAGCGTTTGGCCATTTCGCTCGCGAGACGAAAATTCCCATTCGTTTTATCGAATTCATGCCGCTTGATACCGATGGTACATGGGATTCAGCAAGTGTGTTGACAGGTGCCGAAATTCTAGCTCGATTTTCCAAAGCGATACGTCCGCTAGTACCACTGACAAGCAACGATTCGCCAGCCACGGATTACCAATTTGATGATGGTCTTGGGACTATTGGTGTCATCCCCTCTGTCAGCGAACCATTCTGTGATACGTGTAATCGTT
Source organism: Novipirellula herctigrandis (assembly GCA_007859835.1). Lineage (GTDB taxonomy): Bacteria > Planctomycetota > Planctomycetia > Pirellulales > Pirellulaceae > Novipirellula_A > Novipirellula_A herctigrandis. The sequence continues at coordinate 4,962,088 of SJPJ01000001.1, forward strand.
TTCGCTTAACCGCCGATGGTCAGCTGCGAAATTGTCTATTCGGCGAAGATTCGGGTGATGTACGTGTTCTGCTTCGCAATGGATCCGATGACGCAGCGATCGCGGATCGAATTCGATCAGCAGTTTCATCTAAGAAGGCTGGCCACGGCACCGATGACTTGACATTCCTACGCCCCACGCGGCCGATGTATTCCATCGGTGGATAAAGTTGATGTGATCGTTTTGGCGAGGAAGTTTCGGACGCGTTTCGGAGGCCGGAAAGTCGGGGCTGCAAACAAGTGTCAATCTAGTTTAACTTCGGGTCACTCGTAGCCCCGTGTTCGAAATTGACATATCCACAAACCGAGCTCGGGAGTTCGGTGGTTCGTTTTCCAAATCGTCGCGAAGTCGATTTGCATGCTCTGTGTCGCGGGCAATCATGTAGAGAAATCCACCGCCGCCTGCGCCAGCCAACTTCATAGCACTGACATGCGGCTCGATCCGGTTGACCAATTCCTGAATGGATGGCGGACAGGTCCCTTCGTCAAGCTGTTGGTTCAATTGCCAACTTCGCTCAACCGAGCGGCAAAAACCAGCCATATCGCCCCGTTGGGCAGCGTCAAAACAATCAAGGCTGTTGTTGCCAATGTTCTGTAATACTCGCAACCGCTCGGGATCGTTCAAGAACATTCCACGTACGATTTCTCCGAGCACATCGTGCGCAACACGAGTGACGCCGGTGTAGTACAACAATCCGCGTGCGGTGAATTCTGGTGAACTAAAAAAATCACTCGGTAGCCAACGAACCGACGCTGCTTGGCCCAATCCAGGTTTCGTCTGAATCAGCTTGGCGCCATGCAGAACGCCTCCGAATTGATCTTGCCAACCACCACCACTGCCGAGCATTTGTTCCACGGCGCTCACGCGGGCTGCGATTCCGTGAGCGTCCCAGCCTAAATGGCACAGCTCGCTGAGTGCTCCGAGCAAGGTGCCCGCCAAGATGCTGCTGGTGCCGAGGCCCGATCCTTTTGGAATCGCCGCTAACATTGACACATCAATACCGCCTCCGAATTGTTCGCATTGACTCTCAAGCGAACCGAACGCATCGCCGTTGAATCGTGGATGAAATCCGGCCAAAGCTAGGCTAGCTTTCGCCACCGAAAATTCGCTGCCAAGCCCGCGGTACTGGCCCACTTGGTCGTAGCTCGTCAGCCTTTCGCTGCTGCCCAAATCGATCGATCGAATTGTGATGGAACGGTCCTCACAACGACGTACAAACACCTGCACCGGCGGCTGCCCGTTCAGATCGAGGGCGATGTTGACCACGCTGCCACCGTATTCCAAACAGTATGGTGGTGTATCGGTCCAACCCCCCGCGATATCAACTCGTGCGGGGCTGCGTGCCCACACGATTTGATCTTCCGCCAAACAAAACTTCGGCTGCAGTGGCTCTCGTTCATATTTTGTGACGATTGACTGCTCCAAAAGAGCAAAGCAAGATTGCTCTTCTTTGAGCCAGTTTTCGTCGTCACGGCGACGCATGACTTCGGATCGAAACATACGGTTGTGAACAGCGACGATCGTATCGTCCTGTTCGTCCCATGCAGGTGGCAAAGCGGCCGATGAATCCGCGTACATGCTGGCAACATCGGCCAAATCTAAATTGTAGAAAACGCTGCGATTGCCATGCGATGCCATCACGGGAAGGATGTCTTGGCGAAGTTGATGGCGTTGCGTTTCCATTCGCATGAGTGACGCTTGCTGCGCCAATTGGCGAGCCGAAACACGCGTGGCCGCCAGCCAATTGGCGCGGTGGGTGAGGTTCGGTTGCGGATCACCATCAATGATCCACTGAATGAAATCGCCGGCCAGTTCGTTGGCATGAATGACAGGAAATAATTCGGCGGCTTGTAGATCCGTTTGTGGATTGATGTTGGCTTGAGCGATAGTCAAACCTCGGGCGGAAAACCAATGCGGGGCTGATTGTTCAAGCCAACGGGTTGCAGTCTCGCCGATTGGTCCGCGAAAAGAATCTGTGAACCCATAAGCCCGAATGGCCAGTTTGTCTTGTCCGATTGGAACGATATCGAGGCAAGTTCCTTCTGAAAGTTTTAATCTCCATTCGTTTGGTGGGACGCCCGTCAGTAAATGCCGACGCGACAATTGCCACGATTCAGGAATGTAGCAGTTTTCGACCCATAGAGATTCGTTTTCTTGTCGACGTAGTGGGGCACCAAACTTGGCGTCTTGGATGAATTGTTTTGGTTGGGCCAAGGAAGGCACCGAGCCGAGCTCGGTTTGATCGCGGACGAGCGTCTGTAACTCGTACATGGAGTCAATCACGTCGTTCGTTTTTCCAAAGTGATAGAACTCACCTTGCGAGATGGGCGCGATCGCGACGGAAAGTTCTGAAATCGACGCATCCTCCACTTGTGGATTCTCGCCAAGACTCAGCGCCCAGCGTCCGTATAGATCACAGTTTTGTGGATGCTCTGAAGCGTTTGACTCTAAATCGTTGAAAGAGGATGTTTTTGCGTTCCAACCGCACTGGGCCATCAAGCACTCTACCGCCCGGCGGCTCAGCAACCAAACGCCAATGTCGATCAAGAAGGCAGATTGGCGGGAGCGATCACGGATCTCGTCAGGACTTGGCTTCTGCAAGAAAGTTTGAAGTTTGTCCGGTTGGGATTTGTCAACGAACATGACGCCGAAGTTGGTCGCAATTTCCGGATTTGCCCACATCCCAAGCAGGACCACGTCAGCAGCCGGTAGCGGGCTGAGTGGCTTGCCGCTGCGTAAAAGCACGTCGCCGCTGGCAATCATCAAGCGCGAACAGGAATCAGCTTTATCGAAAACACTCCGCAGAAATGGTTCGTTCAAATCGAGCAGCGTCTGCCCCAATCGCTGGCCCCTAGCCCAACGCAATGTTGGGATTGGGATGAACAACTTCCCCATCGCCGCGTAAGCCGGAAGCCGTCGACTTTCCCCGCCTCCGTGAATGACAATGCGGCGTTGTTCGTCGATCCAATCCGAGAAGGCAGATTGACCATCGTTTTGCCACGATTCATGTAGCACATGTGCCGTTCCGCCACCGGAACCAAGTTGCGTTTGTGGCGGATCGAATGTCGCGAAGCATCGCTGGGCCAGTTTCGGATAACAGTTTTTCAACTGCTTGGCCATTTGCGGCGGAAGCGAAAGTAATAGTTCAGGTTGTTGGTTCATCGAATATCGAACATCCAAATTCTAGCGGGCGAGAAGTCAAAATATAACAAGATGATTGTCTAAAGCCAGCGAATATGTACTTCGAATGTGTGGGATGCATTGCCATTGGTAGTTTTGGTCATCCCAATTAAAGGCTTACTGGCATCCACGATCCCACTTTCTCGTCCTTGGCGGAGTGATACTTCGCGCAGGCTACACTTAGGATCATCCCGTTGCGATAGGACCCTCTTTTTCCGCCATGGTCAGCTCAGCGATCGGCGTCCGTGTTTGCTGCGTCAATGTGCCAATGATCAAGGTCAACCAGGTTTTGCCCAATGCGAATTCGGATGTGCAGAGCATTCTGGTGCGCAGAGCAAAGCGATCTGCTCAGGAAGCGTTGTTTGATGGTTGTAGCGATACTTTGAAATGTCGTTACAAAATTTGTCGTCGAACATCTTCAATCGGCTGTTGGACCAGTCGCGATCCATAGCCATCCTGGTTCGCATTCATGGCCCCAAACCTCTGACTGTTAGCAAGCGGAACAGGCCGATCATTTAACATTCGATGCATACCGGAACTAATATGAGAGTCGCTGTATCGGTGGAAAGCCCGTAAAGTTGGAAGCGAACCTGAACCAACGGCGTCCGCCCAGGGATCATGTTGGTCGCGTGGCGAACGGTTCAAAAATCAGACACGATTTTTTCGACAGTCAAACGAGAAATTTCTATTCGCAATTCCTCTGGAAATTGCTAATTCGCGCAGGCAGCAATCTCCAGTGAGGGTAATCTCGCAGTGAACGTTGTTGTTCCTCAAAGGGCTTTAGGTTGAACTGATTTTGTCAACGCGACGATCATGTGTGTTCTTCTGTTTAGGTTGACTACCATTCTTGTGCCGAATCAGTTTGCAGTCTTGACTAACACCGCAGACAATATGGATTAAATACTACAAGCATGTTTGGACAGGGCAGTTTCGATTCCGATAACTAAACGGTGTGGCGAATAGGATATTTTCACATTTGGAGATTTCGTTGGCGAACCTCAGAAATCGGACCGGTCCCCCCGAGCGTGACCCTTTGACGGCTTTCGCGATTGCAAAGGAGGCTCTCGATTATGTGACGAAATTTCGCACGCCACCAACGCCTGACATCTACAAGGTTTGGTATCACTATGTTGAGGGTGAACCTGGGGAACTGCGTGAACAACTTTCGCATGCAGTAAACGAAGCCAAGTCGGTCAGCTACGAGCAGTTGCAACTGCTACATCAGCAATTTTTTGCCGGTAGCGATGAGCGTGAACTGACTCAAAAACTTGGTGAAGATTTGGCGACCACCATAGGGACGGTTGATTCGATCATTCACGAGCAACTTTCGGCTGGGAATACCTTCAAAGACTCGGTCCACAAAGCAAGTGAAAACTTGTCGGTAGAGAAAACGACCGTCGAGGAATTGAAGAGCTGTATTGAATCCGTATTAGCGAGCAATCAATGCATGCAGGATCAACTTGATCGAATGGGTGTGCGTTTAGAAGAATCTCGAAGTCAAGTTACGAAATTGAGAGCAAGCTATTTGGATTCGCAGCGGAAGTTAATGACGGACCCGTTGACGAATATTGGTAACCGGCTTTTCTTTGACACGATGATGTCCAATGCACTTGAGCATCATGAACGAGGCGAACGACATTTCGTACTGCTGTTGGTGGATCTCGATAAATTCAAACTGATTAACGATACATTCGGGCATGCGACGGGTGATACGGTGCTGCGTTTTGCGGCATCGAACATTGAACAGATCGCCGTTGATGCGTCAGTCGCTCGGTATGGTGGTGACGAATTCGCGATCTTTTTCAATACGCTTGATTCAGCCAAGGGAATGGAGCTTGGCGAAACGATCTGTCAGTCGTTTGCCCAGAACAAGTTAACCCTTAACGACACGGGTGAACCGATCGGAAAGCTGACCGCCTCGATCGGCGGCGCGCTGCTTCGCGAAGACGATGGCGAGCAAAGTTGGTTTCAGCGCGCGGATAAGTTGCTGTACGACGCGAAAAACGGTGGTCGCAATCGAGCGATGGTGGAACGCAAAATCAATTGAATTCTCGTTGCATCATGCAGGGACGCTTAGGGGATCAATGGGGCTTCGACAGGCAAAGTTGGATCTTGCTGCAATCGAAACAAACATTCGTCAGCGGCCCTTAATCGTCGACTGACTTCGCGACCCAAATTCATCATGATCATCGCGTATTGCTCTAGATCGTGTTGGTACAATGTTCGCAATGTCTTGGCTGGTATTTCAATTGCCTGGCAATGAGATTCTGCGACCACGGATGCCGAGCGACCCTGAAAATCAATCAGTGACATTTCGCCGAAGCAATCGCCATGAACAAGCCGTCCGAGGATGATTGGCTCGCCATTCCAATATCGCTGAATGAGGACGGTTCCTGCTTCAATCACGAATAGAGAATCGGCAGGATCGCCTTCATGAAAAAAGTAATCGCCTGAAGCCAAAGCAAGCTCGGATGCGTTGTCGAGAATAATCTGCAAGGCTTTCGGATTCAGTCCCCCGAATACTGCCATCTTGCGCAACAATTCTGTTCGCGTTTCCAACATGCGGATCCCCATAGCGGTTGCAGGTCAGCGTGAATACGAAAGCCCCGTAAGTGCGGTTGCTCGAACCCGTTGTTCTACCGCCTCTGGCTGACGTTGGCAAACCGAAATTTTCGCTATTTGTTTCCAAACAATACGCAAATCGGAGCGGGCGTTCGGACAATACTTTGGTTATAGGTCAGCTCACCGGTGCCTTGCTCAATCGCGAAGCAGGCAAGCGTATGTGAATCTTGTCCTGCTGCGACTACCCACTTCCCGGTCGGATCGATATTAAAGTTACGTGGCGTTGCGCCACGGATATTTTCAAGCTCGATCACGGATAATTCACCCGTTGCCGGATCAACGCTCATTGCGGTGATCGTGTCGTGACCGCGATTTGCTGCGTAGACAAACTTGCCGCTTGGGTGGACTCGTATTTCCGAAGAACTCTTAAATAACTCTTTCGCAAGTAACGACTTTGATACCGTCGGGATCGTCTGTTTCGGCATCATCGTTCCCCGCTCCGCATCGTAGTCGAATACTGTCACGCTGAGGTCAAGTTCATTGAGAACGTAGATCCATTTGCCATTGTTGTGAAATTTCATGTGGCGCGGTCCACCGCCTAAAGGGGCCTGGCCAAAACCGTGGGGCGAAAGCGTTCCCGTATCGGTGTCAACCTTATAAATCACGACCTTATCTAATCCCAGGTCCGGTACGAATGCGAATTGCTCGTCAGGCGAAAAACCTGTCCAATGGGCATGCGGTCTTGCTTGGCGATTAGCAACAATTTGTGATCCACCTTCATGCTTCATCAAAGCGGTCCGCTCTTTCAACGATCCGTCTTGATTGAGCGAAAATGCCGCCGTGGAGCCACTGCCGTATTGCGCCGTGAGCAGCATTTTGCCTTTGGAATCTACCGAAACATGAGCGGCGTCACCATCGCCAATCGGTAGCGAATTGAGTAATGCCAATTTCGCGCCCTGTTCGATTCGATAGGCGACCACCGATGGTGTTCCATTGAGCTTTCCAACCGCGTAGAGCACATTCCCGTTTGGATGCAAAGCTAAGAATCCAGGCCCATTGATTTCGGCGACCAATTCGGACTCGGTCAATTTTCCGGTCGCGGTATCGAGCGAACAGTGGTAGATCCCCTTGCTTGGCTTTGCCGAACTCGTGCCAATCCAAACATCCACAACCGCCGTGTCATTGGAAAGTGCCGCCCTTTGGTTGCCCGTTAGGAGAAAAAAAAGACAAAGTAGAAAGGTCACGCGAGAAAACGATTGGTTCAGGGTCAGCATGAGTGTTGCGTCGAAATGGTTGGTGGGTTGAAATGGGGGAGACTACAGTCATGTTATCGCTAATTGTATCCGAACGATTGTAGCGGGTTGCTCACGACTCGGGTTTATTTTGTTGTGATAGCTGTTAGGCTGACGAAACACACTGGGCAGCACCGCAGCCTGTTATTCCACCTCTGTCCTCTTAGAACCAAACGCCAATGTTGCTATTCGCGTCTGCACTCCAAGATACGCCCGTCGAACCCGCCGCGGCTTGGATCATGCTTTTGTTCGCTGCGGTGATGATGGCGACGTACGTTGGTGTTGCGGTCGAGCGATTTCACAAAACCGTCGCGGCATTGTGCGGCGCGGCGGTCTTGATTGTCCTCGGAATTGCGCTTGACCTTTTCGAATATCCAAAGATCTACGATTTCCTAAAGGAAGACCTCAACATTTTTGGTGTCATTATTGGCACCGGAATTTTGGTCGATGTCGTTGGAAAGAGCGGTTTGTTTCATTTTCTAGGCATGTGGATCGTTCGACTGACCGATGGCAAAGCGTCCACGCTATTCTTAACGCTTTGTGTCGTTACCTTTCTGTTCGTTTCTGTATTGACCATCGTCCCGGCGATGTTGATTCTCAGTTCGCTAGTGTTAGTGATTTGTCGATCGCTCGATTACAAGCCAATGCCGCTACTGCTCAGTGTTGCGATTTGTGCGAACAGTGGCGCGATTGCAACCTTTGCCAGCGGGTTGCCGAACATCATGATTGGCACGGCGGCGGGAATACCCTACATGCACTTTCTGCAAATTGCGTTGCCTTATGCAGCGGTCAGTTTGGTGATCGCGATTGCGGGTCTACGTTTCTTTTTTCGCGACGATTTGCCATGGAAACAGTCGACTGACGAGTTGACTGCACTGCGAGAACAAATTGACACGTTTGATCCATGGGCGTTGGTCGAAGACCGCAAGGTTTTGCTTCGTAGCGCTACCATCCTGATCTTGACGGTGATCGGTTTTGCGCTAGCCCAACAACTTGGTGTGGGAATGGATTTCGTCGCGATGGTCGGCGCAACCGCAGCGCTGCTGTTCGCTGGCAAAGGGGTCGAGGACGCGATTCACAAAGTCAATTGGACGGTGATTTTATTTTTTATGGGTCTGTTCGTGATCATCGGATGCGTGAAACAGACCGGTGCTTTGGGATGGGTGGCCGAGCAAGTGATTCATTTGTCGGGCAATCGGCTTGAGTTGTTGCTTCCACTGCTAGGTGGTTTTTCGGCCGTCGCCAGCTCGATCGTCGACAACATTCCCGTAGCTGCGACGTTGATCCCGATCGTCCAAGATATCTCGGGCGGGAACGTTCCGGTGGAACCGCTTTGGTGGGTGTTGATCATTTGTTGCAATCTTGGTGGGAACGGTACTCCGATTGGCTCGATTTCATGTGTCATCGCGATCTATGCACTCAAGCGTGAAGCGGGGGTGCATGTTGGATGGGGGACGTTCCTTAAACTTGGAGGTGCTATTATGGTGATTCAAGTGATTGGTGCGATTTTGTACGTAATGCTTGCCTACAATATGGGGTGGATCCCAACACTTGATTAACAAACGAAATGTGACATGAGCAAAGAATCAGAATCAACCAACTTGGACCGCGACGTCGATGAATCGATGCGTATGTTTGAGCGATCAAAAGTGGGTCAATCGGCATCGATCCGTCCGATACAGCCGTCACGAGTGATGTGGATACTCGACGGATCGGACCAAGACGATACATCCCAATCAGCAATTCAAACCCTGCGTGATCGATTCAACGTCGAAACGCTTGTTCTCGATGCACGCGATGCATCAAACGCGACTTCTGACCAAGCTCCTGACCGAGCAAAGCAAGTATCAGGAGCTCGACCGATTCAACCATCCGAGGGCGAAGCTTACGAGAAAATTCTTGCGGCGGTGGACGCTCTGGACGTGGATTTGGTTGTGGTGCCGTGCCCATTTGGCCGATCGTTTGAGCATGTTGGAACTGATAGTGCAGGGACTGTGATCGACGTATTACTTGCTCGATCTTCTAAACCGGTTCTTGTGATTCGCCGAAGCGATCAATTGCTTGCGGAGTGCCTTGATCAAATCTCAGTAGTGATTGGCAGCGAATGCGACATGGCGAATCGCGCGGCCGCGTGGGCATTCGGACTAGCCAGCGAAAAGGCGACAGTGCTGCTCAACCTCGTGATCGAAAAAGAACAATACGAAAATTTTCGAAGCATCATTGAGGCAATGGATCCTGAGAAGAAGCTTGCACCAGAGCAGTTCAGCGAAGCGATGGCGAAGACACATCAAGCGATCCACGCGGCGATGGCCAAAACCGCTAGCGAACGAAATTTGACTTATCATTTACGGCCTCAAGCAGGCGAGTTGGCACCGCCTAACCCGCTTAAAGAGGCGAAAAAAATGCTTCTGGTGATGCCGCTTGAAGTGGATGACCGCTTTGGACAAGGGTTTGTTCAAGACCGTATCCGCCGAAGTCCTCACCCGGTTCTTATTGTCCCTGGACACGCGCCCCAATGATTCATACCACACACAGTTACTCGACCATGAAACGATGCTTGATCCTGAGCTTTCTAGTATTGGCGACCGCTTCAACCGTCACTGCACAAACCTCGGATTTGGAACCGTCGCTAACGCAGGTGTTAATCATTGTCGGTCCGAGCACGCATCCCCCCGGATCGCACGAAGTTGCCGCGGGCGGGCGATTGATGGCCCATTGTTTGGAACGCGCGGACAATCTCAAATCGTTCAAAGCAACGGTTGTCCAAGGATGGCCCGAAGATGACGCGCTGCTCGATTCGGCTGCAAGTATTGTCTTCATGGGCGACACGTTTCCGCCACAACGGCTGCAGAATACGGATGCGATTCTGGCGAAGCTCAGTCAAATGATGCAACGTGGCTGTGGGATAGTTTGTGTCCACTACGCTACTGGATTGTTAGGACAGGACGTCGCAGCCGACGGCGAACATCCGCTACTGCATTGGTTGGGAGGCTACTTTGCCAACAAAACGTGTCCTCACCATCAAGGTATCGCCAAAATCTTTCCGTCCGCCACAATCACGCCTGCGGCCCCCCTTCATCCTATCTCGCGTGGTTGGTCGGAGTTCACGATTCACGACGAACCCTATATCGATAACTATTTCGGCAAAGAGAATAATCAATTGGCACCGAACGTGACGGCCTTGGCAACATCGATGCTGCCGCCGGAAGACCCAAGTCAACAAGTCGTTGCGTGGTGTGTGCAACGCGATAAACCGGATGGCAGTGGCGGACGGGGCTTCGGAATCGTGATGCCCCACTTTTTTAAGAACTGGAATGAAGAAAATTTGCGACGGTTCATCCTCAACGGAATTGTTTGGACATCTAACCGGGAGGTGCCACAGGAAGGTGTCCAAAGCGATTTGCCCAATCTCAAAAAATTTGCCCCTGCAGCCGTCGAAGTTTCACAACGCTAAGAGTAGGTTGCCAATGAGCAACGGTCATTTCGAAAGGATGTGTGAAGGACCGTTCGCTGATTGTTGTCTTCGAGTGCCGGATAGTCGCCATCGACAGCTCAAAACCCAATCCCTATCAACCAGCACAGCCGGTTGATGGAAATTCACTACCGGAGGACATTCTGCGGTTCAATGGCGTGATCGAGCCGGACGATTACCGCTGTTTGCTTCCGCAGAATCATTCGGAGCGAATTCTCTATCTGGTACTCGCCGCGCTGTTGACCATCACGATCCTCTTCGTGGGAAGTGCGGGACTCTTTTTTGTTTCCACTGGAAATCTGCTCATTGGACTTGCTAACTTTGCTTTTTGTGTCTTGATTGGACTCGGACTTTGGTTCATTCAGAGACGAATTGGCAAACAGGGGATCACACGTAGACATCTCAAAAAGCATCCGGATCTACTAGGCACCGCGCGTGGCGAATTTTCCCAATCCGGCTTGCTTTTCAATGACGGAACCTATCAGTACTGGTTTGGCCCGTCTCGCTTGGTGAACGTCGGGGTTTCCAAGAAAGGAATCCGATTTAGCGTTGATGGCAGCCCCTATCGGTACTTGGCCTTTACCAACCGACTGTTTGAGAGCTACAGCATCTTTTCTGCGGCACCGCTAAAGCAAACTTGGATTAGACTCGCCAACGAAAAGACGACCGATGAGGATCCATTCTACCTCGATGTTTGGAATCAAGTCAGTCATCCACCGGCGGACGCAATTCGGTTTCGTGGTCAAATGACGCTTCGTCAACCGATGAAGACTCCTCAACTTCGAAAACAGGCTAGTGCCGAATTGGTGAGTCCGGTTCTGGCTGGTTGTCTATTCTGGTTTGCTCGAGATTCCATCCATCCCATTTTCCTATGGAGTGGAATCATCTATACCGTTTTCGCATTGACGGTCAACTGTCGCACATGGTGGAACTATTTCAAAGGAACATCGGTGCAAGTGTGGCACCAACATGGATGGATCAGTCCCGATGAGTTTGCCAGTTGCAACAACGAATCGGCCGTGCGAATGCCAACGACGAAGATAAGTACCTTCACAATGGAAGACAATCTCGTCACGTTGACAACCGAATCAGGTGCGTCCTATTTCATTCCTCGAGACCACGTCGCGACTCAAGAGCAATGGAATCGGTTGGTGGATCTAGGCAGGAACGATAATAGGACGCCCTGAGCGACAGTATTACCACTTACATAGCGAGTCGATGTAGTCAGCACTGCCGTCGCGTTTCCACGGATCGAGTTGAGCTTGGGCCTTAAGTTGTTGGCCTCGGCGCAGCGGGACGGCAAAGAAGGCACAACTCACTTCGGGAAGTGCCGTCATGTCGCCCCATAGTTTTTCGAATTGGGCAACCGGGAAAACATCTTCTTGGGCATTGCCCCAACGTTTTTTAACGTCTTTGAGTGTAATGTAGGTTGGCAAACGCAACGCCATCTTTCGTACGGCTTCATCAACACGTTGTTGGTTCGACAAATCGGCTCGAGTTAACCCGAACGTTTTGAGCAATCCATCAATATCAATCCACGTATTCATGGTGTTGTAGAAAGGCAATTCAAACTCGATTTCCTCGTTGGGCATCGCCAGACCTTCGACCAACCGCGGGTGTCCGTTGACCATGGCGAGTCCCCCACCACGATCTTCGAGTCGGCGTGTGATGACTTCAAAGGAGAGCGTGGTGCCACCGTCGATGTGTCGCCCGAGAACACCGGGATCGACGTTCGCCCCGAGGGTGTCGATGTTGTGAAGCATCAGATAACGAAGATGCTTTTCTCGGTCGATCAATTGTTTTAACACACCGCTACGGAGCAAGTTAGGAACTTCATACCAATGTCCCACCGGATGAATACACTGGCTCGGCACATTGTCGGTGTAATCGCTCGCTTCTCCCGCTGATTTGGCCCAGTCGATCAACGCGGTTCTTGCACTTTCGCGGACCTTCTGTTGTTGCTCATCGAGAATTTGTTGAGATGTTTCCTCCCATAGAAATCGCAAATCCCGAACGGTCGGGATCATCCGGAGGCCCACGCTTCGACCGGTCGACACAATCACGTCTCCGCCGAAGCCAAAGAAATCGTTTCGGTCCAAAAATTCGCGAATCGGTTGGTCCGTCAGATGACTGGTGGTAAAGACATGAGGGATGCGGCCACCATGTTTGGCCGTGATCGCGCGGTTCTTTGCCAAATGGACTTCCATGAAGCTGCGGTGGCGGCCGGCGAACCGGCTAAACGGGTGCAATGCTTTGCAAACGCCGGCTCCTTCGGTCCATCGACTGCCCACGCCTGCCGCCAACGTGACCACGGCGACGGAGCCATCCTGGATCGCTTTTTTACCGAGATCGACGTATTTCGTTTCAATTCCTTCTCGCAATTCTACGACCTGTCCAGGTTGGACATCCTCGATCATGGTGTTCGCAGGCAACCGATTTTGAGACAAGCCGATACGACCACTTAGCAAATCGGCTCGAATCTGTTCGTGTTGTTCACGATCAAAACCAATCTCCGAGAGTACCTTTTGCAGGGACGATTCTTTCTGCACGTCGGTCGATATTGACGGCAACACACTGCCCAACAGCAGTCCCGCTGTGTCGCTTCCCGATTCGTGATGGCGGCATCGCTCGCTAATGCGTTCGAGTTCACTTCGTGTTCGAAGCGATAAGTCACGCAGTGGCGTACGTAGTAGTGAGGGCAAGACCAATGCGTAGTAGCGATCCGGCAACATCGCCGATTTTCCCGTCAATAATTCGGAACTGGTTCCCTTGTCGTTGATCGAAAAATCATAAACCACCGGGTCCATCGCAAATGGCAATGATGTTGCGAGCGTCTTCTTCGTTTGCAGCATCCTTTGGCCAAGCCACTGCTGCGCCTCATCTTTCACCTTGGGATCAAAGATGAATCCCATGCCACCGCCCGCCATTCCGCCGAGCATCCAAAATCCCCAAAACTTGTCGCCGTAGGCATCGCGGCATTGTTCGATTAGTGCATCGGTAAAACGATTGGTGGCCCAAGGAATAATCGTTTGAAGTGGTCCTTCGAAATTACGCGTCGTAACATCGCCCACGCGCTTAATGTCGCCTGCCTTCAAGGCGTCTACCACTTCGTCAAGAATTTCCATCGCTTCTTTGCGACCGTCCCATTCCTTTTTGCTTCGCAGCAAGTAGTGCTCGGTGACCATTTCCAAAATGGGACCAACGTTTTGGGCCATCCCGCCATGCACGAGGACGAGGCTTTTTTGAATTTTTTCGCGCGTCTCGTCGCTGATCGTTTCATGGTCGAGGACATGGTGGATCGGCATCAACCGTCCGCGGCTGATGCCAAATTCGGGGTCCCCCTTTTCGGCGGTCGTTCCGCATATCAGCTTGATACCGGGCCAAACGCCTCCTGAATCTTGCCAACCACCGCCGCTGCCGCCGATCCATTCGCCGAGAATCGCGCGTGCTGCGACCAGTCGCCGGTCGTTTTCACCCAGTGATCCGGTGAGCGATTGAACTTGACCGGTCGCTCGCATCAGGATCGAAATCAGCGAGCCGAGTAAGTTGGTCGAGACGGCAAGTCGCGATCCTTTGGGAATGTCATTGATTTTGCTAACCAATTCCAACCCCCGCCCTGGGCCAAGCATCACGCCGAGAAGATCCGCGATCGATTCACGGCATCCCTCCAGTCCCGGTGGGACGATCCCCGATGCGATCAAGGCTGCCTTTAATAGGCCCAAATAATCGCGAGCAAAATCAAAAGTGTCCGAAATCGATTCCAATCTCGTCGTTGCGCCGAGATCCACACTGGCTAAACGAATCACCGGCTCATCGATCACTCGCAAATAGGTTTCGATAGGTGGTTTGGTTTGCGAGTCGCGACCGCGAACGCCGAGATCGACCGAGACATTCAGCACGCGTGCGCCTTCGGGAAAGTCCATCCCAAGGAAAAAAATGTCACTCCATGCACTGTGCGAAAAATCCATTCGCACGGCAGTCGTTTCTTTTAGCAGTGGCGTCGTATTGGTCGCCGGATCGACTTGGGTTAATTCCGGTCGAATTCGCAGTGGATGATCATCAGGATGGCCAACGCGGAACATCCACTGGTTGCCGCGCACCGTTCGAACACTATGGCGAACTTGATCCGCCAACGTTTGAAAACCAAGTTGATGATAAGCTTGGGCAAGTGCACTGGCGAGCGCATCACTTGGGCCATCGGTTGTTTGAGCCGCTAGAAAACAATCGATCGCTTCTTTGAAACGCCGTGACAGCAGATGTTCGTATCCTTCGAACGGGATATGACCCGTTTGTCGTACAGGCAACTGGCTAGGCAAATGATACCGATAGATCGCGGACATGAAAAACAACGCTCGAACGCGTCGATAAAGATTGCTTTCTTGTCGACGAAACGCGTCTAGTTCTGATGCATGTCCGAGCAGTTGATCGAGTGTAGCGTTCCCGCATACTGATTCGAGTGACTGATCGCGAACGGAGTCTTCGTCGGACTGAATGATTTCAATGAGCCGGTTCACTTGACGCGTTCTCCTTCGGTCCGGCTGGCGAGCAGTTCGACGAGCTCGGTTAGGATTTGGTCGCGGTCTTTTCCAGATAAACCAATTGCTAATTGGGCGTTCAAAAGTCCGTACGTCAGACCCAGGTTGTACCGCGTACCATCGACTTGATACGCCAAATAACGCTGGCGGGAAGAAAGAATTGCAAGGGCGTCGGACAACGTCGCTTTCTCGGCGGAAGGCTCGGCGAGAAGCTGTTCGATGGCGGTCATCACTTCGCTGGTTAAGACATGCATGCCGAAGAAACCAAGATAATGTCCAGCCCTCAACCCGGGGGTGACCAATTCTTGTTCGGCGAATGTTGGTGTCGGTTTTTCAACCACACACTCGACTTCGTACACATCGTTTCGTCGAGGAACCAGCGGACCGCTGACGATTCCAAAATATGGCAATTTGTTCTCGCGAGTCGATTGAACTGCGGACACCGAGCATTCAAACTCGTTGGCGATTTGGATCAATTGTTTTGCACACGGCACCTCGGTCGAACTGAGATACAAATGATCGCCTACGAGGTGCAGGAAGGGATGGTTGCCAACAAACGCTTTCGCTTGATGAATGGCATCGGCATACCCTTTGGGTTCCGGCTGTTCGACAAACTCAATGCTGCCTAGATGAGTGCCGGCGGCCTGCTCGTAGGCCTCCTGATCGCCCGGTCGAATGATGACGCAGATTTCTTCAACGCCTGCGGCGAGCGTTTCTTCTACGATCAACTGCAAAGCGGTTTTGACATCGCCGCGGCGATCAACTAATTGTTGCAGCGGGAGCGTGTTTTGGCTCGGGGATGCTGCGGTAATGACTGCTTTTTGGACCTGCATAGCAATGGAACGTTTTAGGTGAATGTAAGTGAATTGTTCAGTAGCTTAGCAGAAATAAAATGACGCGCCATTGTCCGGTTCCGCGGCTATTGTCCGGTTCCGCGGCTATTGTCCGGTTCCGAGGCTATTGTCCAGTTCCGAGGATCGTGGAAGCTCAACAAAACGGTCCTCTGTGGCTCGGTTTGCTAACGCACCGGATTCCCCAGCACCAAATTTTCAATACGATGGAAGCTTCCCGAGTTATTCCTTTGCCATTCAGGGCTCGCTTTGAAACAATCTCGTCCCTTCCGATCGCTCCGGTTGCGATTGCTTGCTCCGATCATTGCCACGGCACTTGTGGCGGCGGGCGTCGTTGCGCTGGTATCGAACGAATTGGCATCTCGTTGGATATCGGATGAATTGGAAGCCAGATTCCTAGGAATTGAGCAAACGCTTTCCGATTCGCGTTTCCCGCTCAATCAAGTGGTACTGCAATCACTCGCTGAACTGACTCAGACGGAATTCATCACCCTTGATCGAGAGGGGCAACCACAACAAAGCACGCTCGAAGGGACGATTCCGGATCAACGGCCGGCAGGCGAGTCGATCACCATCGAGGGCAGGCGTTTCTTCGCACGCTCGTTTTCCACCGTTGGAGCAGAGACCCGACCCGACAGTGTGTTTGAAGTCATCGTATTGTTTGACCGGATCCAAATCGAGGCCGATCGTAAACGTGCGGCTGTCTTGCCGCTGGTCACCGGCTTATCAACGATTTTGGCGATCAGCACGGTCACGCTGTTGTTGACTTCCCGCTTGGTTCGACGCATCGGACGATTGCAGCAACGGGTCGAACAGGTCGCCGATGGTGACTTTCACTCGGTAGTTTCCGATGCAGGGGGCGATGAAATTGGACGACTCGGTAACGCGGTTGATTCCATGGCTCGGCAACTGAGTGTTTTGTGGCAGAAAGTGAATCGTCAACAGGGCGAAAAACTCTTACATCAAGTCGCCGGGGGCATGGCACATCAACTTCGAAACAGTCTTACGGGCGCTCGGATGGCAGTGGAACTTCACGCGGCTGATTGCCCAAGCCGTGACGATGAAGGACTCCGTATCGCAATTGATCAAATCGAATCGGCTGAGGACTACGTGCGACGCTTGCTGCTTGTGGCATCGGGGCGACAAGACGAGGATCGTCCGATGGCCGGATTGGTTTGTCTTCACGACCTCCAATCAAGTCTCTCGCCCATCGCCAAACATTTGCGAATTGAACTGACTTGGAACTTCGATGAGGCCATCGCAGATCACTCGATCAGGGATGGGCCGACTTGGGTAGCCGCGATAACGAATATGATTCAAAACGCAATGCAAGCGGGTGACAAGGTTCGCGTCGACGCGAGACTCATTGATCAACAGATTCGAGTCACCGTATCCGATAATGGACCAGGAATTCCGGAGACGATGATTGACGATGTATTTGAACCATTTGTCACGACAAAACCCGAAGGAATGGGACTAGGCCTAGCCGTGGTTCGCCGAGCCGCTGAGTCGTTCGGCGGAGCGGTCAATTGGAAACGCACAGGCCAGCAAACGGAGTTTGAATTGACGGTTCCAACGCTCACCATTGATAAGACACAACAATGAAACATTCCACACAACATGTTCTTGTCGTCGATGATGAACCGTCCATTTGTTGGGCATTAGAAAAAATGTTGACGCAAGAGGGCCACTCGGTTGCGATCGCTTCGTCGGCCGAAGAAGGGTTACAGCAGGTCGAACAACAGAAACCGGACATGGTCATCTTGGATGTTCGTTTACCCAAAGAGGACGGTATCACGGCGTTACCGAAGTATCTGAAAGCAACCAACAACGCTCCGGTGATTATCATCACAGCCTTTGGCGACCTCGAGACCGCAGTTGCCGCGGTCAAAAATGGAGCGACCGATTACTTGACGAAACCGTTCAAGCTCGAAGATGCGTTGCGGACGTGCCGGCAAACGCTTCGTGAATCAACGCCTCGTCTCGCACCGGCCGCCACTCAATTGACCGCACGGAGTCACCATGTGCTCGTCGGCGGCTCACCGGCGATGCAGTTTGTGTTTCGGCAAATTGCTTTGGTCGCCGATAGTGACCTGTCTGTCTTGATTACAGGCGAAACCGGTACGGGCAAAGAGCTTGTGGCTGCGGCTATTCATCGACACAGCCGACGATCACAACAGCCATACATTCCGATAGCGCCGGTTGCTTTGAATCCTGATTTGATCGAAAGCGAACTGTTCGGGCATGTGAAAGGCGCGTTTACCGGGGCTAGCGACGATCGAGCGGGATTGTTCGAACAGGCCGAAGGTGGCACGGTGCTTCTTGATGAAATCGGCGATCTGCCGCTAGCGATTCAAGCAAAGTTACTGAGAGTGCTCGAACAAGGGCAATATTTTCGCGTTGGAGACGTGCGGCCAAGACAAGCCAATGTCCGAATTATCGCCGCGACCAATTGCGATCTACATGACGCGGTTGTTGCAGGCGATTTTCGCGAAGATTTGTTTCATCGAATGTCGGGTGTCCAAATTCATTTGCCCCCACTGCGTATGCGGTGTGACGACATCCCACTACTATGTGATCACTTTCTTGAGGAAATGGATTACCCCGCAGCCGATCTGGCAATCGATGAATCGCTTCTTGAGATGCTTCAATCGCGTGATTGGTCTGGCAACATTCGCGAACTCAAAAGCGCCCTTGAACACGCAGCCGTCGTGGCTCGTGGACGAGTACTGCAAGCGAGCGACTTTCCACCACCAAAACCATCTCGTGGCGAACAGACGCAGTCGAACGCATCCATGCTCGCAGCCGCAGTTCGAGCATGGGGACTCGATAGAATTCAACATCGAACACCCGAATCCGAGCCACTACACGCCCAGTTCCTAGCCGCTGCAGAACCGGCGCTTCTCGAAGTCGCCCTTGAATCGAGCGACGGCAATCGCGCCAAAGCTGCAGAACTTTTGGGCATTCACCGAGGGACCCTACGAGATCGCTTGCGAAGTTACGGTATCGATGAATCCGCCAAGACGCAAAATTAGCGATATAGAATCATCTGCATTGGCGTTTTAGATACCTTGAATCGAGACGGGCAATCACCGGCTGGCTATGCGAACACCGGCAGGCTATGCGAACTCTGCCAAAGCAATATTTACGAGTCGCGTCGATTTGAGTCTTGATCGCTTCGCTTGCACGCTATCACGCCGATTTCATAAAACACCGTTATTTCGGCTCAAAAAAACGCCGTGTAAGGATTCTTCTTAACCCAAATGTGTGGGTGGATTGGTTAGTATGGGGGGGTGAGTAGAACCGACTTTGGACCGGAGCGATGAACCATCAATGGTTGATGCGTTGTCTTCCTGTTCTATCTAGGGATAGTTGGATTTCCTGGTTCGCGGTTCGCTCGGACGATTGTCTTTACCTGATCGCCGCAGATTCACGGTGATCGCAACTCATCAAGTTCTCTCAGCCAAGCTACTCATCATGCGAAACTCAGGCTCAACAACTTGTCGTAACCTTCGTGGTCGATCCAGTCGAATCTCAAAAGCAAAACGCCGTGCTGCGCATCAACGTCGGCACCTAACAGAAAAACTCGAAGAACGTGTCTTGCTTGCCGGCGACTTAGGGTCGGTCGAGGAGACTTTCGACCAGCAACCTCTCGCATCAGAATTCGATGAAGGTCCCGCCTCAATCGCGAGACTCGCTGAAGGTGAATTGACAGGCAACCTCAGTAGCATCGATTCGTTTGGACAATCGCTGCGCGCGGCGGTTGATGATATCTCTCGAGTCGTGGGAGCGATTAGTGCGTCGAGTGAACTAGGGCAAGAAATTCCGTATCTCGGGTCGCTGCTGCCGGTGGATGTTGGGAATTCAGCCGTCATCGATACTGCTTCGATTGGTGCGTTGTTTGACCTAGCTGATCGGTTTGAAGAGGACGTGGCTGAGCCGCTGCGAGCATTTTTGGATTTGGTGCCAAATGCGTCTCCGTCGCAATTGGTTGCACGATTCGATTTTTTAGATCCGGTACCGGGTATTGCCGGTGGACTTGAAGGAGTGCGGCTGAATTTAGATTTGGCTCAGCAATTTGAAAGCAGCGTGGCGGCACTGTTGGAACCAATCACGGCCAGGGTTGGTGGATTGATCGATGCGGTCGATGGTGATGCATTGGCGACAGAGCTGCCAGTGAATCTCTCACTCGACAATTTTTCACTCGATGTGATTCGTGATGCTGCTGACCAAGTGGGGATTTCGATTCCGGAGTTTTCGTTGGACTTGTCACGATCGGATTTACCGCCGATCGACTTTGCGGCTAATGTCGGCTTTTTGTCCGGCGGCGTCGTCGGCGGAGCGATCGAGTTAGACATCGGCTTCGAGTTGGACTTTGGTGGATTGTTTAGCGACCCATCGCTCGACACCAGCGATTTGGCAGGATTAATCTCACTGGAAACGCTCAGTGAGATTTCAGCAATCGACATTAGCGATGCGATTGACCTGAAAATGATTGGCGACGGTTTGAATGTTGAGTTGCCGTTTGATTTTTCGTTATCCGGTTTTGATCCGGGCGATCTGTTACCAATCTTCACACTCAGTGACGACAATCCGCTCGACGATGTCTTTCCCCAATTTGGCTTGCGGATTCCGGATGGTGCGGACTACTCAGCTGAGTCGATTCTTGGCTTTCACTCGATTGATGGGACGGGCGTGCTTAGTTCGCTCGACCAACTTGGCAGCGTCTTCGGAGCCTGGGAACAAGGGTCGCTATTGGATTTCCCTGTTCCGCTTGCCAGCGATTTGACGCTCGGCGAAGCGTTCGGATTGGCCGAGGGCTACGGCAGTGCGGTGCTGCAATTTTTGACCGATGGTGACGGTTTGCCCTCGTTCGATTCTATTCAGGAACTCGCTGAACTGATCCCAGGCGTGAGTAGTCTGACCGACAGCGATGCGCTCACATACGATCCCGAGACGAAGTTGATTACGCTGTCGCTTGATTTCTTCCGCAGTCCTGATCCGATCGTGACTCAAGCGAATTTGTCTCTGATTGCGGGCGCTGACGCTTCGCCAATCGCCTCGGTGCAAATAACGCCGGGCGAAGCGGGGATCAACAACCGCTTAGAAGTCACACGCGATTTGTCGTTCGGTTTGCAATTACAGATTGATTTTTCGGGAAATGTAAAGTCCGAGAAAATCGTCAACGTGAACGAGAACAACAAACTCGTCTCCGACCCGCGCGAGAACATTCGCTCGTGGGCTTCGATGCTCGACGTGCTCGAGCGTTTAGGAGTGGCACATTTGTCGGATCAGACGCAGATCCTACAAGTCCAACTTCGCGACGGCAGTGTGGTGTCGGCGAATATGGGCACGGTCGATGCAACGACTTCAGTCGGCGAGTGGCTCGAGCGAGGCCGCGTCGTCCGCAATGGCGAAGTCGTGATGGAGTTAGTGCTGAGGGAGTTTGACGCGTTTAATCCAGCTGCGAACGATTTCGATTTGACAGACCGCGTCGAGGTGCGCGATTACACAACCGCACCGGTTGTCGCCCAAGATCCGGTTGATGTGGTGGTCGATTACCTTGTTTCAACGCCTGACACCGGATTTGATGACCCACGACTATTGACGTCTGACGAGCGGAGTGCGGATTTGCCAGCCGAAGTCGAAACGGTTGGCCAAGCTCGTCGCTGGGTGATGGGGCAAGTCGAAAACTATTTGGAGTCAACCTTTGCTCGAGCGTACGATGGCGAGCAATGGATCATTCGTGCGGAGTTCAATGATATCGGGGACCCCGATTTCGCCGGATCGGCCGAGCCGAATCTTGTGTTCCCCGCGAGCACCGATCCGGCTTCGGTGGTTTATCCGCCGACGCTGGCGAAACAGCTCGAACTGAAGCCCCGAGAGGCGGCCGAGCCGGATGTTTTGGCGTACTTTAACAATCTAAACGCCAACTTTGATTACGGCGTCGCGGCAGAGATCGTGCCAGGGCGTCAGCGGTTGTTTACCACGATGCTACACGAGATTGTCCACGGGCTAGGCGTCGGCAGCGAGAGTAAACCGGGGCAAGCCATCTTTGACGGCTCTGGTGCGCTCGTTGGTTTTGATCGCAATGGAAACTTCCGTTTTGACCAGCATCCCGCCGTCTACGATACGTTCTTGACTGTCGAGGACATCCGTGGGTTCGGTCAGCGGACTCCCTATGTCGATCTGACGCCAGCCGAACGGTTGGATGTTCTGGATGGGAACTACTTGGTTTCCTTCGATGGCAGTCATGCCAAAGCGGCGAATGTTGTCTCGGGCAATCCCGCTCCGTCGATATACACTCCGGTGCCTTATGAGGAACTTTCGTCGATCGATCATTTTGCACCGGCCGACTACAACTCACTCGGCGAATTGTTGTTGCCAGCACCGAGTCCGCTAGCGCCCGAACCAACGGCGATCACACCGACAACGCTAGGTGTTTTGCAAGACATCGGATACACGCCAATCGCGCCTGCTGAGACGTCATTGTACGAACTCCAGACGAGCGAATTTTGGAGCCGCTTCTTCGATACCACTGCCGATGGGTTACAGTCACCTAGGCTTAATGCGGAGGCGGCTCTGCGGGATGATTCGGTTCCGCTAAAGAACTTTGTGTTTACCGATACGGTTGAATTTGATCGACCACTTGAAACACTGGAGTTTCAATTTCGCAATGGAACCACCGCGTTTCTTGATCTTGGCACGATTGACGACGCAACCCTGGGCGACTTGTTCGACTTTGCCGATGCGACGCCTAATTTGTCGATCGGGTTCACCGTTGGCGGTTTGAGGTTCATCGACGAATCAACGCCTGCAAGCGATGGCGTGTTTTCAATCGCCTGGGTGGATTCGGGCAGTCCGAACCTGCGTGAGATTGGTCAGTTGGTTCCGATCGGCGCGGCAGCTGACGGCGTGTCCGAATTGCTCACCGATCGAATCTTTGTGCCGGTCCCCTACGATGGTGAATCGCCCATCGACCCTACAACGACGCTAGGGCGTTTACTCGATGGCACGCCCTATGAATCGCTGCTTGGTTTTGAATCAACCGCGACAGTGACGATGCCCAGCGGTGAAACGTTCGATATCACCTCGGGGCCACTGACGCCCAACCGCACGCTTGCCGACGTTCTCGACACATTGTTGGTGGAAGATGAATCGGGTGAGAACATTCGCGTGAGCGCCTGGATCGATTCCGATTCGGATCGCGTAACTCTGGTGGACATCGCCTCTAGCGAAGGGGACAGTCCGTTTTCGATTCTCGATACAACGGACGACTTTGGTTTCTACGGCGTGTTGTTTGGCCAAAGCAGCGGGGATTCGTTTGTCGAACCGGTCGTGGATGCCGATGGCGACGGGCGAATTCTGGGGCCGTCGCTTTCAAACCTTCCCGGCAACCGCATTGAACCACTCGCTGCACCGGCCATCTACGTGGACACCGCCCAGTCGGTTCCCTCGTGGACTCGTGTCAGTACGATCGTCGAGCGAAACGGTGGCGATCCGTCGGAACCACAAACCGCTGTGGTGCGACTGCGAGACGGTTCCGAAGTCACCTTGCGTGTCAGCAACCCTCGCAGTGTCACACTGGCTGACGCGGTGATCCAAAATCGATTTATTACGTCCGCGAGTGAACTGAAAGCAGAGTTGAAATTCGACGAGGACGGCTTGACGTTCGTTGACTACACAACCGGAACTGAAACACCCGCGATTGTTTCCGCCGTCGGGCCGTTCTGGGCGCGAGCGATTGGAATTGCTGACGACACTTTGCCAGCGGACGTGCCAGGTGTGATTCTGCCGGGACAACTCAATTTCAGCCGGCTCGATTTCGGTGGCTCGATGACGCTCGATCAGTTCATGCCCATCGATAGTCCGTTTCGCGGCACGCCATCGGCCGGTTTGATTATTTCGATACCGGATGGGCAATCGACTGGCGTTTCGGCACCCAGTCCAGAAGAGCTAACACTGGATCGATTACTCGAATCGTTGACGATCCGACGCGATGGCAAAATGTTGACTCGGGCGGAGATCGTCAACGAACGGATCGAAGTGACCTATTTGGGTGACGCCCAAGGTGCGTTGGTGATCCAGCAAGTCCCATCGACCAATCCCCGCGATTTGGCGTGGCTGGGACAATTTGTGCCGATCGGCGAGTCGAGCAGCAGCAATGGACACAAGACGGTCGGGCGTCCGCTCATCCCAAGTCTCCCGAGCCTATCCATACCGCCGCTTACGCCTGACACACTGGTACTCAATACACCACGACTGAGCGGCAACTTAAACGATACGCGGACGAGTTCCGCACGCATGAGTCTTCGTGACGGCACGGTCATGACACTCAGTACCGGCGAGATTACCGGCGAGACAACATGGGGTGAGTTGCTTGGCCGATTGTCGATCGCCGGTGATGACGGCGAACGGCTGTTGCGGGCGTCGCTCGATGGCGATGCACTTCGGCTCGAAGACCTTTCCGATCCAATCGACGGTAACATCTTTACGCTCGACGAAGAAGGCATTGCAGATGACAACGGCCTGTTTTTCCGTTTCATGGACGTCATCGATTTTGAAGATTTCGTGCCGCGCGATCTCGATGGTGACGGGATTGTTCAAAGTGGTTCATTGACGGTGCAGTCGCTGACGCCAGAGGCGACGCTGGGTGCAATTGTTGGTGACGATTCGCCGCTGTTTGACATCATCGACGGTGCGGGGACGGGCGGTGGCTTGATGTCGTTCGGTGACGGAATGTACTTCGGTTTGGATCTACCTGATTTCACTCCCGATTCGACGCTGCAAGATGTTGCCAACGCTTTCTCGTTTATAGGGACGGAACCGGGACAGCAAATCACGACTCGATTCGAGGACGGCCGGTTCATTTTGTCGGACCTGACCGATGTCGCCATCAATGCGGAACCGTTCTCGATGCAAATCCACCCGCGACAACCGCTGATCTCGCGATGGTTCGACCAACTGTTTGACCGCGACCGCGATGGCCAGCTCTTTTCCGCACCCGTATCGCTCCAGAACGCTGCTCGTCGCATCGACCCTTCGACAACCCTCGGCGACTATCTGCGTCTGCAAGGCATGGGCAACCTGATCGCGGACCCGATTCGATACCAAGCCGAATACACGCTACGAGATGGAACGATCGACACGTTCTTCGTTCGGATGACCGACAGCATGACTCTGGCAGAACTCGCTGAGAATTTCGATGTTTACGATGACAACGGCAACCTGATTATGGACGTGGTACTCGTTCAAAAAGAAACTCTCATCGGCGG
Source organism: Novipirellula herctigrandis (assembly GCA_007859835.1). Classification (GTDB taxonomy): domain Bacteria; phylum Planctomycetota; class Planctomycetia; order Pirellulales; family Pirellulaceae; genus Novipirellula_A; species Novipirellula_A herctigrandis. The sequence goes on from SJPJ01000001.1 coordinate 4,987,294, forward strand.
TGATGAACTTCGTTTCGTAATGACGGATCTATCCGACCCGACTGGAGATTTTTTCTTCAGTGTTGTCGCCGATGTCGCATCCGATCCGCCACCCGAGGCGCTGATCGCGTTGATGCTCGGGCTAACCGGAATAGACCAAAGTGATCACGGGACGCTGACCGGCTCGAATCTCAATACGACGAACCAATCGATTGACGACCGTGTTCGTATCAAGCTGACCGAACCACCGACGCTGCACGCCGCCATCGGATTCCAAGCGTCGAACTTAAACGCATCGGCTCGTATCGGGGAATTGTTGGCAGTCGGACTTCAAGATGGCGACGCCAGTGGATCAGCGTCGATCGATTTGTCGTTCAAAACACCCGCCGGCAAGGACTATCTAACGCTATCGGACCTCGCACGATCGATCATCAATCCGCGTGAATCGTTGAACATCGACATTGATGCCGATTTGGCATTCGGCAGCGAGCTCTTCGTCGATCTGGCTGGGCTGAATGACCAGCCAGCCGATCCGAACGCAATCCCACGAATTGATGTGACATGGGACAACCTCATCACAACCGATCCCAGCTTGCGTCTACAACCCGAAAACTTCATGTTCGTGACCGAGAACTTTGACAATCTGATCAATATCGGTCGGTTGTCAGTTCAAGACATCACCAATTTGATTCGGAAAGTGGTTGATTTTGTTGAGAGTTTGGCGGGTGAAACTTTGCTCGACAAACCGTTGCCACTAGTCAACACGTCACTCGGTGAGGTGCTTGATACGGTCGACCGAGTGAATGAGATTGTCGATCGAATCACGGAAAATCCCAATGGTACGCTGGATACACTGGAAACCGAGATCGCAGGTTTGTTGGGGCTACAACCCGATCAGTTTGAATTGTTGCTGGATTTGCAAACGCAAACCTTGCGAATCGAATTGAATTTGGGACTCGACGCTGATACCAACGCTTCGTTCAACTTGGACCTCGCCGATCTAGACTTGAGCCAACTGGATGGCTTGGTCGATCTCACGACTAGCGGCAATGTCAACATCGGTGCGTCAGCTGAATTGCGGGCTCATTTTGGGCTCGACTTTGCTGCCTTGACCGACACTAATTTTGATGAGCTTGTGTTCGTCTATGACACCAGTGGTTTGTTTGCCGGTGCGCAGATTACAGCGGATGATATCGCCTTCTCGACATCGATCTTGTCACTTGGTGTCGATGTCGGCCCAGGCCGAATCACATTGGATCGTGACGGATTGAATTTCGATGGCACGCCTGAAAACGAAGAAGATGCGGAAATCAGCATTGCAGCCAGCGGGGAATGGGCCGGCGGTCGCAAGCCGCTGACGTCGCTAACGGCGGAAGATTTTGAATTGAACTTTGACCGTGACTCGGCATCGCTTGGTGTCGATTTACCGATCACGTTCCTGGGCGATACGCAAACACTGCAAGTCCAATGGAACCATCTCGATTCGTTCGCCTTCGATGTGCTCAGCGCCGGCGAGACAATCGGAGATTCGACGAGTACCGCGCCGAACATCATCGCTGTGCCTGATCTTCAAGCCGCGATTGGCAACTTGACACTCGCCGATGGTTTGATCGCGTTGGCCGAAGGCCTGCAAGGATTGTTCGGCTATATCGACGATTTCTTAGGCGATGAAGTGCTGGGGATTCCGATGCCGTTGATCGGCGATGCGTTGGACGGAGCCGTTAGCTTTGTGGAAACCTTTGTCGCACCGCTTTCTGATGGACTGAGCCAGGGTGCAGGCGTAGGCGAAGTGATCTCGGCCGCTGGTCAACGGATTCTATTTGAAACGCTTGGTCCGGGGATAGGCGGAAACGGCTTGAACGTACTTCGCGATGCCAACGGCGACAGCTCGATCACGCTGGCCGATGTTGGTATTTCCATCGATGCGGAAAACGAGATTGCCTATGTGATCAACATTGGTCGAAATGGCATTGCTCGGCAAACGCCGATCAACCTGGATGTCGGCGGCAATGCTCTCGGGTTGGAACTGACTGGGGATGTCGCCATCAACGCAGGTTATGGACTCGCCATGGTTGTGGGATTCAACCTGGACGATGGACCATTCGTCGAGTTCGGCGACGGTAATGAAATTGCCATCGACTTCTACGCAGGCGTCGACGATCTTGTGGGCGAAGCAGTGCTGGGGCCACTAGCAATCAATGTCTCGACGATCGACGCCGATCAGTTGACCTTACAGCAGCGCAAGGATGCTCGTATTGACGAGAACAACGTTGCAACCGAAGCGGTCAATGCGATTCGCGGCAACTTTGGAATCGATTTCCCCGCGGGTCGATATACGTTGGGCAATATCGGTAGTGCTTTTTCGCTAATTGATGTCGATGTGAATTTTGTCGGTTCGATTCACGCTCATATCGATACCGGAATCAATACATCGATCGACGGAATACCGACCATCGTCGGTGATTTACATTTGAACTTCGATCGAGCGACCGGTTCGTTTTCGGACGTGCTAACCAGCATCACGGCGCCACGCATTTCGCTATCGAACGTGGGGCTGGATCTCGGTTCGTTCGTCAGCAACGTGCTGGCACCGGTGCTTGAACCTGTTAACGAATTTTTGGAGCCGATTCGTCCGATCCTAAAGCAGCTTACTTCACCGATTCCAGTGCTCAGTGATCTGATTGGGCCGACCACCTATGTCGACTTCATCCGGCTGTTTGGCGAAGGGGGTGATACGGTGGTCGAGTTTGTCGATGCGGTTTCCAACATAGTCACCTTGATCGACATTCCCACGAACGCCGATTCGATCATCTTGCCGCTCGGGAATTTCGAGACGGTGGTTGACTCGGTCACCGGCAAGCTGCAGCCGATGCCGATCAGCGGGCAAACCAACTTGGACGATTTTCTCGATGGCGTCGATGAAGATTTAGCCGAGATGCGTGACTACTTGCAAAACATCCCGCAAGAGGAACCGGAGTTTGATTCGAGTGGTCAATTAATGACGACGCCCGGCAAATTCAGCATCCCGTTGCTGAAAGACCCGGCTAGTGCGATTGGGTTGCTGTTCGGGAACGACGTGGATCTTTTGAAGTACCAGGCTCCGAAGTTGGAGGCTGGTTTTCAATTTAGTGCGTCGATACCGGTATTCCCGGCATTCAGTATTGTCTTCGGTGGCCAATTCCAAGCGATTATCGATTTCGCGTTTGGCTACGATACATCGGGGATCTTTAAGTTTGCCGACACAGGCCGTGCGTTGGATTTGCTGGACGGATTCTATTTTGACGACCGAGCGGTTTATGCGAACGGAGTGAAACAAAGCGATGTCGCGGAGTTGACATTCCGCTTTGCAGTGACCGCGGGTGGCGAGATCGATTTGCAAGTTGCGAAAGCGGGCGTGGAAGTCGGCATCGGTGCCTCACTGCTGCTGGACTTGAATGATCCGAACGAGGACGGCAAGATTCGTTTTGCCGAAGTGCTAGAGAACCTGCAACTAGGAAACGCACCCGGCCTTGGGCCACTGTGGATTTTTGATGCATCGGGCCAGCTTGACGCGTTCTTGACCGCCTACGCCAAAGCGTTCGGTATTCGGGTTCAGACGACGCTCGGCCCGAAAGTGCTCGTGAATTTTGACTTCCCCCGTCCCGAACCGGCCAACCCAGAACTGGGGCATGTCGAAGCGGATGGGCGATTGGTGGTTCATGCGGGGCCAAACGCATCGCTGCGGGTTGAGGGTGATTTGGGCGATGGCGATGACATAATCTTTATCAGTGAGGACGAAGACACTGGTGAAACCATCATCACCGGCTACGGAACCGACCAACGCTTTAGCGGTATAACAAGCGTTTACGTTGACTCGGGACGGGGCGACGACAACATCTACGTCGAAGAAGCTTATGCGCTGCCGGTAACCGTCTATGGCCGAACGGGCGATGACGAAATCACCGGTGGTGCGGGACCGCTTACGGCTTATGGTGGTGGCGGCAACGACGTAATTTTTGGCGGCAGCGGGAACGATCGGCTGTATGGCAATGGAACTGACACCATCGGCAGCGAATTGGTCGAGATTCCTGGACAGCCACCCATATTGATTGTGACAACCGACGTTGACTTGATCGACGGAGGTGCGGGTGACGATCAGATTTTTGGCGGTGAAGAAAACGATCAATTGCAAGGTGGCGATGGTAATGACCAAATCCACGGCAATGGTGGCGACGATTACCTCGGCGGTGGTCGAGGTGCTGATTTGCTCTATGGCGGTGACGACGACGATGTTCTTACTGGCGATGATGGCAACGATACTCTGTACGGCGAGGCAGCGGACGGCAGCGGCAGCGGAAACGATTTTCTGCAAGGTGGCATCGGCAACGATCGACTCGATGGCGGAGCCGAAAACGACGAACTTTTCGGTGGTCCGGGTGCAGATGATCTATTTGGTGGACCAGGCAACGACTTGCTCGTCGGTGCAACGACGACTCGCGATAATCCTGATTTTGACTTGCTGCAACCGACGCTGGACACCAATAGCCACACGTTTGACGGAGGCGAAGGGAACGACCGGATTTCCGGAACCGCTGGGATCGATACGGTCCACGATTTGTTCGGACTGAATATCGTGCGCACCTATGAATCAGCCGATTCGATCACGCTCGGTGATGGAAACGACATTGTTTTCTCTGGTGCAGGTGAAGATATTGTTGATGTCGGCGACGGGTTGAACGAAGTTTACACTGGCGCTGGTTTTGACATCGTCATCGCCGGTGTCGGCACGGACTTGATTGATCTACGTCCGCAAGCGATCGGAACTGGTAATTCGTTTGGTTCGCAAGTGACCGACCGTGGTGGCAACAATCGTATCTTGGGCGATAGCGGCGATGACATTATTACGGTAACAGGACTCGGCAATAACTTTATCGACATTGGTGAAGGTTTCAACATTGTCACGACCGCCGGCGGCAGCGATACAATTCGCACCGGTGGCGGCAACGACGTGATTAGCGCCGGCGACGGAAACAACGACGTGTCATCCGGAGCGGGAAATGATGTGGTTACGACCGGCATCGGCAATGACCGCGTACGCCTGGGCAGTGGCGATGATGTGGCGATCAGCGGCGCGGGTAATGATGTTGTTTCCGCAGGCGGAGGCAACGACTTTGTCGATACCGCCAGCGGTAATGATCAGCTGCGCGGCGGCGACGGCGACGACATTCTGATAGCAGGCATCGGTAACGATACGGTTCGCGGCGAAGCGGGCAACGATGTGATTTGGGGCGGACGCGAAGAAGCCGCATCGGCGACGTTGTTTTCGAGCTTGGTCTATCCAGCCGAATATGACGAAGCGACAACGGAAGTTTCGCTAATACCACTCGTACCGAGCGCCGTCGCAGGAGGGCCGGTCGAAGGCTCACTCGAAGACGGTGACGATTTGCTCCGCGGCGGCGATGGATTCGACATTGTCTTCGGTGGCGGCGGCAATGACGATATCGATGGCGGTGCGGGAGCGGGCTATTTGGATGCGGGACGAGGAAACGACATCGTTCGTGGCGGACCCGATCAAGATGTGATTCGTGGCGGCGACGGTGACGATGACCTGCGCGGCGGCGGACATCTTGATTTCATCTATGGCGACGGCGGTGATGATCAGGTTCGCGGTGATGCCGGTGTCGGTTCCATTCTCTATGGCCAAAAGTTGTTCGGTGGCTCGGGCAACGACATGCTGTACGCGTACGCGGGCAATGCTTCGAACGAATCACAGCTGCTGGGTGATTTCCTGGACGGTGGCTCGGGTGCTGATGATTTGTTTGGAAATGTGCGTCGCGAACGAATTGAAGGTGGGATGGGCGATGACCGAATAGAAGGCGACGGGCTTGATGGGCCAAACTATGGTGCAAATGAGAGTCCATTTACGACTGGCGGCGGCGACCTTCTCGTTGGTGGGTTTGGTGACGATCTTCTGCTTGGCGGCGGCGGTGACGACGAGATTTGGGGCGGCGGCAACAGCGACGAAATTGAAGGCCACGCTGGGACGGATCGGATTTACGGTGGTGGCGGAATCGACTTTGTCCGATTCGATGTGCTGTACGGTCCAAGTAACGATACGATCGACGGGCACTTTGGAAATTCGCCTGAGGAGACGATTCGCACGCCCGATGATCTTGCCACTGATATTCTAGTGATTCCTGGAACAATTGGGACTGCGAAAGATGACGTGATTCTGCTCGGCGGTGACTCGGCAGGCAATTTAGTTGTGGACTACAACGGAATCGAATTGCCGGCAATCATTCGTGACAGCGAAGGTAACACGCTGGTCGAACAATTCCAAATCGATGGCTTTGACGGAAACGATATGATCGGTTTTCTACCTTCGTTGGATTTGAGCGATTTGGCCCAGCGTAGCCGCGATTGGGTCGGGGTCTTTAACGGCGGCGCAGGCGATGACACGCTGCTTGGTGCCGCCGGTCGTGACCGGCTCGACGGTGGACGCGGTAGCGATACGTTAAAAGGTTTTGGTGGTGATGATCGACTTTGGGGTGATTCGGGAATCGGTGCGTCGAGCGATTTGGACATTCTGTTCGCGGGACCGGGTAACGATGATTTGCTCGGTGGTGTCGGCATCAATCACCTGTACGCTTGGTCCGATTTTCCAGGCGATCCTGGACCGAACTACGGCATCTTTACACCGAATGGTCCATTGGAGCAAACGGGATTGAACCGGATGCTGGGCCGCGATAACGATGACTTGTTGTACGCCGGCACGGGGCTGGACTTTATGTATGGCGGCGATGGCGATGATACGCTGCACGGAGTCGATGGTGTGCCGATCGAGTTTGGAATTGGCGTGCCCCAGGAAGACGAATGGCTCGAATATGCTCGCGAGACGGATTCGGTTTGGTACTACGGCGGCAGTGGTGCGGATGACATCATCACCGTCGACTATGTGACCGAACCGGGCGCACTGGGCGATCACCACTTGATCACACGGCTTACTGAGAACAACGGTCTGTTCACCTTCGACGCGCAAGTGCAACTTGATTTCGCCGCCACCAACCCCGACGGTTCCTTGGTCTGGGATCCATCCGATTTGGTGTACAAGTTGGAAGAAGTTCAGTCGATCGAAGATGAGGACCAGCGAGAACTCGCGACGCAAACGCTTGCACTTTCAGGCGGTCTCTTACCGCCTGAAGGCGACTATTTGGCGATTATTGTTAACGCAGGTAAGGGGGACGACCAAGTTTACGTAGGACCGACTGTTCAGCGGAGCGTTTGGGTCGCTGCGGGGGAAGGTGATGACCGAGTTGAATTCTCTACTGGCACACCGTTGTTGGTCGATTTGGCCGATACCGAAGGTCGCAACGAAGTGGCGGGTGACGCGGACGATCCGTCGAATGCTTATGAATTGCCAACATTTGAACAGACCACATTGTTCGCAAATTTGACGATCGACAATCCTCGCGATGTGGATTGGTATGAATTGGATCTCGCTGGACAAACCATCGCAGAAGGCGGCGCGATCGTGGTCGATTCCATCTCGGCGGATGATGCGTTGACGCTCGACTTCTATCAACTCAGTGACGATGTTTTGAAATTGATCGAAACGGGCAAGCCGAGCGAGACAGCAACGATTGATCCTAACAAGTCGACTCGAGTTTCGATTGAGTTCGATAGAGATATTGAGTTCACCGACGACGATTCGATCCGGTACTTCATCCGTGTTACCAGCGATGCGGAAATTCCGACCCAATACGACCTGGGCATCGACTTGGGCGAAGGCTCACCGTTGGGGTTGATCACGCAAAATCTAGGCGTCCAATCCGATACGTTCCTCCGACGGGATGTGATTGTTGGCGGTGCGGGTGCGGATCTGCTGCGCGGCGGACCGAGCGAAGATTGGGTGATAGGCGGTAGTGGCAACGATGTCATCTCCGGCGGCGATGACGGAAACGCCAGCGACATCTTGATCGGGGAAGCTGGTGATGACGTATTCCAAGTCATTCCGTCAGCGATGGAAGAGATGGATTTGACGCTTGCCGATGAGATGGATGGCAGCGAGGGCTATGACCGAGTGCTGTTTTTGGGTGGTAACCTTGATTCGTTCGGTCGGCCGGTGAACGATCATGTTGCACTTCGCTACAACGCGAACTTAGCTCGCTACGAATTGGCGGCCTTGGTTTGGGATACGGCCAACCAGCGGTTCATGACGAACGACGCCGGCGATGAATTTTTAATGCATACGGCGAGTTATCGTGCACGCAATGTCGAAGCGACTGAGTTTGATCTGCGCAGCGGTGATGATGAATTGCATTTGGAATCAGGCTACAACTTCCCGTTGCCCAATGGCACGGTCGATACGACCGAAACTTACGGCATTGATCTTGGCGATAAACAAGCGGGTGGCCAGGCGATTTCATTTACTGTTTCCGGAGGCAATGGAAACGACCGCATCTTTGGTTCGCCGTATGCCGACACGATCGACGCCGGCAGCGGTTTTGACTTGGTGCTTGGCAACGGCGGTAGCGATTCAATTCGCGGCGATAGTGGTCGCGATTTGTTGATTGGCGGCGAACCGGCGTCGAACGTGCCGCTGTTCGACCCATTGGAAGTGACAAGCATCGATGGAGTGCCCCAATCGAACGATTCCTCCGTTGCGGCCGTTTGGTTGGACTTAAGCAGTGGTATCGCGACCGGTTTGACGCTGCACGACGGCGACGAAGGGGATTGGTATATCTTGCCGAAGCCGAGCGAACCGCTCGATGTAGACTCGATCGGGATTCAGTTCGACGATTCCAACTCGATCGGTCAGACGCTGTTCGATTTGCAATACGACCAACCAACACTCGAACTGTTCCCTGCCGTGGCCGATGCAAGCGGTCGGTATTATGTACCAACATCGGGCCAACCGGATGTCTATTTGCTGCATGTTCGTAATCCGCTTGACGCTGCGATCATCGCTGACACTCGACCGCGAACGGATCCACAGTTCTTGGGCAACCCCGTCAACGTCGATGCGTTTGTGCGTTTGGATGGACCGTTTTCGCTGCCGAAGAAGCTGAGCATTAGCATTGCACCCGGCATGTCGGGCGCAGAAATCGCGGATCTTTTGCAAACCGAGATCCGAGATGCCAATATCGACGATCGGCTGTTCGCAGCGTATGACGAAGGGCGAGATCGGTTGATATTGCAATCGCTCAATAACGCCGATTTGATTGTCGAAGGTAATTTCGCCAGTAACCTACGGTTCTTGGGTTTCAGTGATGGGCAAACCAACGACCGCCCGGCAGGCCCGTTGGGTGAGTATTCGATTGGTACACGCGTTGCATTCCCGCCGCCAAGCACAGACGTTTTGCTAGATGCGATTCCGTATGAGTATGAACTTGCAACCGCGGACATTAGCTATGTGGCTCCGGCGACACCGATTGATATTTCGCTGCCGAATCCCGACTTGAATGATGCGCTGCGGATTGAAGGTGACACTTCACAGCAGCAACTTGGCGAGATACTCTCGATCGGCGACATCAATGGAGATTTGCGTAATGATTTCATGTTGGTCGGAAATGATACGGCTTACGTATTTTTGGGTGATCTCGACCCAATGGCCACGGTGGTGACGGCAAGTGACACCGCGGACTTTGTGTTGGATATCAGCGATGGTCTGAGGCCGATTCCTGGCGTGGTCGATTTGGATGACGACGGACTGAACGATTTGGCGTTTTGGATGCAAAGTCCTTCCGGCGGATTTGTAGACATCGAGATTTTGCTCGGTAACGATCTTGTGAATGCGCCGACGATTTTCCCAAGCATCGACCCAGGAGATCGAGTTTTGGATGCCAACGCCCTGTCTCGCCGCGTGGTTTCGTTTGGAACAGACACAACCATCACCGCGATTGATTTTGCTTGGCTGCGTTTCAACGACGACCAGACGCCTGATCTGATGGCGATTTCCCGAACACCGATCGTGCAAAGCCCCGTATCATCCGCAAATTTGGGGTACGGATACATTTACGATGGTGCTCTGCTTGCCGAGGACTTGGTCGGTGCGCCGAGTGGTGACAACCGATTGGTGTTCATCAACGATGACCGAGAATCGGGTGCTGCGATTGGCGGTTTGATCGACAATGACCTCGATAGTGCAACGCCATTTTCGGACGACATCTACGCTGTCGCGGGCGATTTTGATGGCGATGGCATGGATGAAATCGCGTTGACAAAACCACGCGGTTGGACGTTCGATTCCGTGACGGTAGGGGAACCGTTGATCGTGTCGCGGACGTATTTGTTGGATACCGCTGGCGCGGACGACTTGGATTTGTCGCTTGGTCGCAGCAACACCGCACCGACTGTGCTACAGCATTACGAAGTGAATACAGGTGGCGGCTTCGGAGCGATCAGCACCACCACGCCGCTGACGGTTGCGGATCTAGACCGCAATGGTATTGATGATCTGATCGTCGCACGCGAAGTCGAGAACGGCGACTTGTTCCACGATGCGTTGTTGGTCTATCGCGGCGAAACACTGTCGAGTGATTCGGTTAAGGCGGATAATTCAGCGACTGCCGATAAACGACTGCGCGGTGTTACGGATCGGTTTGCTGGTCTGTTTGGCGTTGATGTCTCGGCAGGTGACTTTGATGGTGACGGAGAGATAGATCTCGCGATTGGCCAGCCCAATGCCGGTGGCGGTGACAGTTCGATAACGATTGTCTATGACGTGATGGCGGGACCGGCAATCCGTGACATCAATGATCCGATCGGTGATGCTCGCCACGACGTAATGCGGTTGACTCGGCTGGGAACCAATGATGCACTGGGATGGTTAGCGCCCACGGCATTCGATATCACTGGCGACCGGATCGATGATCTGATCGTCGGAGCGCC
>SJPJ01000001.1:4998229-5012222 GCA_007859835.1 Novipirellula herctigrandis
AATTTCGAACAAGTCGATTCGCGGTGTGGGTGACGTGGTCGCTGACCTTGGTGATTCGATCGACAACCATTCGGAGGTTCTGAAAGACGGTCAAAATGTGGCTTGGTTCCGGTTCACAACCGTGGGCGACGGAGCGGCCGGGGATCGGCTGCGTGTCGGGCCAGCTTTGATTGACGAGCCAATCATGTTACTCGATGGCATCGCCGGCAATATTCCCACAGTCGCACCGCCCAACAGCGATCTGAACAAGATCGCGTTTGGCGAGGAAGATGGCGTTGGCGTGATCGAGTTTAATTTGTCGAAGTTGTTGTCGGCCTACGAAAATCCGAATGAGATTATCAGTGCAAAACTGCGACTGGTGGGATCATCATCGGGCGAAGTAATCGAAGTCGAGAAACCGGTCCAGCCCGAAGAGTTCACGAAAACGGAAGCTGGCGGCGGCTTCGCGGAACGGATTTTCTTCAAAGCAGCGACGGATGCGGCGGGCGGTGAACTTTGGGTGACCGATGGCACGCCCAGCGGCACCAAGTTGGTGTTCGATGCCGAACCAGGCCCCGATTGGGGCAACCCGAAACAATTGACCGCGGTGGGGCATCGAGTGATTTTCACAACGTCGTTCTTCGATGAAGAGTCGGATGCGGGCACGGTAACGACCGTTTACATCAGTGATGGCGTGACGACGCAAGCGATCGAACATCCTAGTGGCGACGCGTGGATTATTCCCGCCCGACAAACGCTGGTCGAGCATGAAGGCAGCGTCTATTTCACTCATGGTAAGGAATCGCAATTACATCGAATCGCCGTCGCCGCTGACGGCAGCACGGAAGTGACTCAAGTGACCGACATCGCGGACTTCGATGGTTTCTTTTATCTGCTCGACATGAGATCAACGGATGCGGGGTTGTTTGTCGCTCGTCAAACTGATGGGGGATTGGATTTGTATGTCACCGATGGAACACGAACGGGGACGGTGATGTTAGACCAGTTCAGTGGCCGCGGGCGCGATGGGTTGACTGGAACCTACAACGCTGCTGGTTACAATGGTGGATTGATTTTCGGTGCCGATGATAACAGCGGCGATGGTGATGTGCTTTGGTTTAGCGATGGATCTGTAGGCGGAACCAAACCGATTGCTGACGTTAACAGCGGAGATAAAAGCAGTGATCCGTATGGATTCGTCGAGATGGATGGTGGCATCTATTTTGTCGCCAACGAGAGTGAACTTTGGCGTTTTGATTTCGGCTCACAATCGGCAGAGAAAGTCCGCGATTTATTCACTCTGTCGAGACCACTCGGTTTCGGTGCCGTGGAATCGTTCATCGCTGATAGACGACATATCGCCGTCGCTCCAGTCGAAACGGACAAAATCGTTTTGACAGCGACCGATAGCGACGGCAACGAAGGCAAAACGTATGAACTGAACGCTGGGCGTTATGTCACGCTCGACGATGTGGCCGCCTATGGCGACAAAGTGATCATCGCGTACACGTCACAAGAAGTCGCCTTCGGTGACGCGCCGAACAGGGTCGCGATTTGGGATCCGGCAACGAACGTGTTCACGGACTTGGCTTCGGAACAAAAGACCGTCCATACCTTTGGTCGCTTTGTCGAACTAGGCGGCAACGTCATTTTTGATGGCTACATCGACGACAATTCGCTCAACAACCAAGTTTGGATCAGCGAAGGAACCGTCGCCGGCACGCGTCCTCTGGTTAACGAAAACGGTGGTGGCGGATCGACGGCAGGCGTTACCGTGACTGTGAAAATTCGGGGTGACCAATTCGATGGCAAAATCACAGGCGATGAGGCTGAAGCGAACGTGATCGCGGAATATCAAGTCGATCTCGACACCACGGATACTGAATTCACAATTGACTTCGGTGCCAAGGAATCACTTGATCGTTTCCGTGAATTGTTCCGATTGGGTTATCGAAGTCTAGTTGCAACATTTGAAATTTCGGACGGCACGGGTTCAATTCTGGCGCCTAAACCGACTGCGAATACAGGCCTTGAGATCCGGCGTAGCGGCGGTGTATCGGGACAATTGCTGGACGATTCGGGACGACTGATCGCCGATAACTTCGTCGGCTATGACATGCGCAATCTGCCGGCAGGCACCTATTATCTTGGCGTATCGCGAGGCGACCAAACACCGACCAACGAAGTCGTTCCGGTTACGGTTTCTATTGATGCTCCGGCGCAAGGCAACGCTCATGTGCTCGATGACAATGACACGATTCGTGGCGGCGATGGCGACGATGTTGTTGTCGGTGGCGATGGACGTGATCAGCTGGTCGGCGACAGTGGTCGAGATACCTTTGTCGGTGAATCGTTTGAGGTTCGAGATGCCGCGACGCTCGAGGTAATTCGCGATGGACTTTCCAGCACGATCTATGCTGATTCACGTCGCGAGCGGATTCTGCGCGATCCAATCGTGCTGATCGGGGCGGCGGCCGTACCCGAAGGAGCGATCAATATCGTCAACGCGACGTTGGCCGAGAAAATTGGGGATGCATTGGGTGTCGATGTGATTGACGTCGCTGGTGAGAAAGCATTCACACCACCAGTTCACGCGATCGATCTAGCAGGACTGGTACGGCTTGATGTATCCAGCAGCGGTATCACTTCGTTCGCGGGATTGTCTTACTTGATCGGCTTGGAAACACTCGACCTTTCTGGCAACGGCACATTGGCAAACGGTGCGCTCGCCAACCTGCAACCGTCAAGCAACGGAACGCAAGGGATGCCGTTATTGAGACATTTGAATTTGGACGGCAATCGGATTCGCAACACCAATCGGTTAGGCGACCTCGCCGAACTTCGCGTGTTGAGTATTGCCGATCAAGATGGAACGACACCCATCACGAATTTGGCTCGCCTGAATGAGCTAACGGAACTGGTTTACATCGACGTTTCGGGCAACGGCATCGATGATGTTTCTCAACTTATTAGCACGAACGCTCTGCGTGCGGCCGACATCTCCGAGAATCCTGTCGTCGAGTTGAGCATGTTGACCGGTGTTTGGGTACTGGACGATTCACCGCTGAACGTCGCTGGTGGTTTTATCGAAGGCCGCCGAAGCGGTAGTGTCGAGGATGATTATCATGCTTTGTATGTCGATGACACCAATTCCGCCGCAGCAGCACCGTGGCACTTCCGCAAAGTTGCGGCGGGACAATACGACGTCTATGCGACTTGGCACGCCGACGTTTCGCATGCCACCGACGCAACGTTCACCACAGGCGGCGAGACGCTCGGAATTGTCAATCAACAGCTTGTACCAGCGGGAATCAACTTCCGAGGACAAACGGCTCAGCTTGTCGGCACGGTGACGGTAACTGAATCGAGCGAGATTGAGATACAGCTTAACGGTGGAAATGACAACGCCGTGATCATCGCGGATGCTGTGATCCTCAAACCGGTGAATCGTACCCTGGACAACTTACGACACATCGATGCTCGCGGCACGTTGCTGGATACCAATGCACGGACCTTTGTCGTCGGTGATCTGTTGCAGCAAGGCATCCTCGTCGATCTCGATTCCAATGCGATCCCGGTCTGGTCTAGCTTGGCGGAATCGTATGTGGTATCGCCCGGCGATACATTGCCGTTCGACTTGAGTGATTTCGCCAGCGACCCTGACGGAAGGACGCTAACGTTTTCGGCGGCTTCGAATCATCCTGACGTCACGGTCATTTTATCGGGAGATCGAATCAAGGTTGAAGCAGCAACTGCCGTCGATTCACTAGTGACAATCGTAGTCACAGCGACCGACGCGGATGGATTGTCGGCATCCGAATCGATCGTAATCGCAGTTGGCAATTCGCTAGCCGAAGGCAACGTTTTGACTGATTCGGATAAACCAATCGAAGGCGTCGTGGTATTCGGGGACGAAAACAATAACGAGATGCGTGATGCGGGCGAGCCTTTCACCACGACACTTTCCGACGGCAGCTACCGATTGTTCGTTGGTGATCGCAGTAACGTGAGACTTGAAAACCAGTCACATTGGATTGAAGCGACACCCGAACTCTATAGGATCAATAACAACAGTCCAAACCTAGCCATGGACCTTGACTTTACCGTCACGGAAACGATTGTTGTCAATTCCGTTGACAGAGCCCGCGAGGGTGACTTGGTGACGTTCACTGCATCGTTCGCTTCGCCACTGACCAATGGCAAGTTTGCTTGGTCGGTCGCCGGAGGTTCATTCTCGACCGATGGCGCAGATGACGAAGCAAGTTTCTCGTTCACGCCTGATAACGGGGGTTTCTATACGATCACGTTGATTTATACCGCCGAGGATAAAGAGTATGAAATTCGTCGAAACGTCGTCGTCGATGACATCGCCCCTATCGCCGACGC
Source organism: Novipirellula herctigrandis (assembly GCA_007859835.1). Taxonomy (GTDB): domain Bacteria; phylum Planctomycetota; class Planctomycetia; order Pirellulales; family Pirellulaceae; genus Novipirellula_A; species Novipirellula_A herctigrandis. Next base: position 5,002,595 of record SJPJ01000001.1, read on the forward strand.
GGGCGACTCGGTCACGATTCCCGAGGGTCACTTACAGCTAACTCGGCCTATTATTGTCGATCCAGGATCCGACACTTGGAACGTCACGATCGACTACGGCAACGGAGAAATTGCTAAACCAATCGAAGTGGATCAACGAGAGATTACGCTTGATCAGATCTACCGTGATACCGGGGTTTACATTGTTATGGTCACCGTCAGTAATGACGAAGGCAGCTCGACCGATTCGTTTATGGTCACCGTTGAGTCGAGTCAGCCAACCGTCGAAATCAACCCGCCGACTAGCGACGTGGTGCAAGGACAATTGACCTCCGTCGACGTTCGCGTTGTCGATTCAACACTGCAAGCCAACCGATTTGTTTGGGACTTCACGATTGATTGGGGTGATGGAACAGTCGAATCGATCGCGGATCAGATGGCATTTTCAGGTTCATCCGAACGAATCGCCACCGGAATGCCGCAGCATTTCTACTCAAGCGAAGGAACCTATACCGTTGTCTTGACCATTACCGACGACGATGGAGACTCGCAGACAGCGGAAACGACGATTGAAGTGGCTAATGACACGCCGATCGTTGAATTAACAATTCCCAATACGATCACCGAAAACACTTCGGCCGCCTTTGAAGCAATTGCGTCAGACTCCGATGGCATCGCCAGCGTCGCGTGGAATTTCGGCGACGGATCCACAATTGCATTTGGTTCGCTGGTCACGCACATCTTTGCCGATCCCGGCACGTACGAATTAACGGTCATCGCTGAAGACATTGAGGGAACAACCACGACCGTGGTTCAGACCATCGAGGTTCTCAATGCCAACGACGCACCGATGCTACAAAACATCTCTCAACAGTCCATCGCGGAAGGTGCAACATGGACATACGCGACGATGGCAACCGATGCGGATTCCGGAGCCGTGCTTAGCTATTTGCTCGAGGGAGCACCGACGGGCGTAACGATCGATGAAGCCGGAGTGATCGCGTGGACACCGACGCCTGAACAAGGTCCGGCCGGCTACGAATTCACCGTCATCGTGACCGACGAAACCAATCTGAGCGACTCCGTCACGGTCAGACTCAATGTCGTCGACAGCAGTTCCATTTTCGGCAACGTCTTCCGCGACCAAAACGGCAACGGTCAAATCAACGCAGGGGAAACATCGCTTTCAGGAACCGTGATCCGGTTGGACCTTGGTGACAATGGCTCGTTTGACGTTGAAACCGTGACGGATTCGAATGGGAACTACCAATTTAACTTACTACCGCTGGGACTGTACCGCGTTTTAGCCGAATTGCCCAGCGGATTTTTGCGCACCACACCGACCGAGATCCTTGTCGACATGAACGTTGCCGGTGACGTACAGCTCGCACCGATTGGCGGCAGTGATGACATAGACGGTGACGGCATTAGTGACCAAGAAGAGCGGAATTCGCCGGTCGGCGTTGACGTCAACGATGACGGCACACCTGATTGGACTCAGTCGAACGTGGTCACGGTTGTTTACGACGAAGCTTTCGCCGTAACGATCGTCTCACCAATCGGCACGACGGTCACATCAGCCCAATTCGGCGATTCCACTGTCGTTCCGCCCGAGCAAACCGAGTTTCCGGTCGGTGCCCTTTCCTATAGCATCAGTGGTTTGCCGAGTGGCGGCCGAGCCAATGTTGATTTGATCTTGCACGGCGATCCATCTATCACTGCGGTTTTCCGTACGGGCACCTCGACGAATACGATCGATTCGTTATTTGAAGTCGTGGGATCAGAATTCGATGATAACCGAATTATCCTTCCGCTCCGCGATGGCGACGTTTCGGATTTGGACCAGGAAAGAAATCGTCGGTTCGACGACAAAATCGTGTTGGCGGACACACGAGGCGTTTGGCAAAACCAAGAATTTGCAGCGGATGTCAATGACCAAGACGGTATCACCGCATTCGATGCACTGCTCATCATTAATCGCTTGAACGACCAGGATTCGCGATTGCCAGGCTTCCGACCCTCAACGGAACATTTCTATGATGTCAACGGCGATGGTCGAGTCACCGCGCATGATGCGTTGTTGGTGATTAACCAGTTGGCCATCGAGCAAACGACGCCAACATTTAGCGAACCCGAATCAGTAGTTCAGATCGACCTCGCGATTGAATCCATCTTCGACGACAAGGATAAAAAAGCAGATTTTAGGGAGGATGGGAACTTGTTCTAGGTGTTTGATTTCCTGACGCTCCAACCTAGTCAACACGCCCGAGCCATGTTGATGAAACGCCTCGCGCCATTGAGTTTGACTTGTTGCAAATTGGTGCTGTTTTGCCCACTAAATGGTTACTGATCAAATTCCACTATGATTGAATTCGTTATTTGGGACGTTCGGTATCCGTACGACGCCAATCGGTTGCCTCCGCTGTCTTCAGCGAGCAGGATGGAAGCACCGAAATGGCATCGATTGTCGACGCGTTTCTTAATCTTTTTGTTAGCGTAGATTCCGACCCTTGTAGGCAACTATTCCTCCAACAAGTCCACACCCAAAGTAATTTCTATGTCCAATGCAATCTCCCCTATCAATACAAAAAGGTGACCGGTCGGCGGCAGGTAAGCTTTTCCAAGTTCGACGAATTCCTAACTGACGCCGAGCATCTGTCGGAGCAGTCAACTGAGACGCTCGGCAATTGGACACAAGCCCACATATACAAACACCTCGCTATGCGGTTGGACACATCCATCGACGGCACCTCGTTCCTGTTTCCGACTTCCGTGCGATGGTTGATATCGCTGTTTATAATAAAAAAAGAAGTTCCTCAATCGGACCATTCCGGAAACACCTTCCCGAACTATATTCTTTTTTATTCATACCCAGAATGAAACAAGGACAACGCGACGTGAATACAAAACCAACCTTCCAATCGGAAGCCAAGCGAAGAATGTCGTCTTCACATTCAAATCTACCATCCGGAATTCGCCAGCTACTCCAACGCGTAGTGGTCGCACTGTGTCTTGCAATTAGCGCATTCGCTTCACTGCCGCAAACCAGCTTGGCGAACGAGATCAGTGGTGGCGGTATCACAGTGAAGAGTTTGCAAAATGGGACCATCGAAGCGGAGTCTTCGGTTGGCAAGTTCACCCTGCGGAGCAATGCGGAAGGCTGTGTGACAAACCATACGAGTGTAAGGACTGTCAATGACGATGCGGTCGAAGTCGTCCGCGGTTTGGAAGGACCCCAAGGTCAAACGTGCCAGGTCACCGAACAGTTTACTCCCACGGCCAATAGCATCCGCTGGACCGTAACGGTCGAAGCCGATGGTGAGCCTTGGACAGTGCCGATCACTTTGGATACTGAATTTGTAGACCCTTCTGGGATGCAATTTTGGCGTTCGGGAATCGGAAGCACTGAGTCCGAATGGCGTGATCCACTGAAGAATACTGAGCTTGAGAAAGGCGATTGGGTTTATGGTCGAGTTGAGGGAATTTGTCTGCCTTTGGCTTCCGTCTTTCGTCCCCAACAAGACGCTGGTTTGAGTTTAATCTGCTCTCCCGAAGATGTGATTCTCGACCTGAACCTGCAATCCTCTGAAAGTGGCATTCGTTTTGTACACGGCCAACATCGTTTAGGTAATGGTCGAGCCGTAACCTTTCATGCGGATCTAGTGTCGCACCCAGCCGATTGTCGCGGAGCCTTGGTTTGGATGACCACTCGTTACGCTTCGATGTTCAATCCGCCCGTACCGGCTGTCCATGCGATGGCCGGTTGTGGCGCGTACTCTGCTTTCGACGAAGTCCCCGACGTCGAAAAGATGAAGAAGATGGCGTTTCGGATTAATTGGTGGGCCTATTTTGATTGGCCCTACCTGGGCATGAACTTGCCACCGATGTCGCGCAGCGACGAGCCTTGGGTTTGTTGCGATCCGTACAAAACAGGGATCCGTCGTGAAATGACCTACGACCAGCTCAATGAATACGCGAGAAACATGAAAAAGGCCGGTTTCTTTGCACTCAACTATTTTACAACCACCGAATTCGGCACGTTCATGAAAGGAGCAGATGCCGTCGATTATGACATCCCCGAGAAAGAATTGTGGAAGGATTGCAACAGCTTCGCGTTCCGCAAAATCAAAGACGGCATCCTGATGGGACGCAATGATGTGCCGGCGGACAATGGCTGGAAGAACGGCTATGGCATGGACGCGGGAGGCCCCAACTATCGAGCATTCTTAGTCGAACAAGCAAAGCGACAAGTTGAACAACTTCCGGAGTTTTCAGGCATCTGCGTTGACCGTCTTGATTGGCTTCAACAGGTTAACCGCAAAGGAGACGATGGCGTAAGCTTCGTCAACAACCGTACCGGCCGATCTGTGCGGCTGGGTTGGATGGACATGATGGATGAAGTCGCTGCCATTTTCCATGATGCCGACAAGGTCATCTTTGCGAACCTATGTAACTCTTACCGCGTCGAAGTCGCCAAATACCTTGACGGCGTTTACGATGAGTTTGGACACATGGGGCCACGCCTGAACGCATCGGCATTGTTGTGTTTGCGTAAACCGTTACTCGCATGGACCCCAGCGGCAAGCACGCTTGGCTCCGACCCAGACGGCTACTTCCAACGTCATCTTCACCTCGGCGCCTATCCTACCGCTCCCTACCCGTTAAACAATCACACGATCACGCCCAATGCGCGGGCTGAAACGCAGTACATGGACTATGGCCCACTACTCGATGCCATACGTGGAAAAACGTGGGTCCTTTTTCCTCATTGTGTGACGGTAGCCGACGAAACCGCAAAGGCAAACCTATTTGAAGTTCCAGACGGCTGGGTGTTACCAGTGACGTTCGCATCTGATCAAAAGATCGTCAAAGTCATTGTCCGAAATGTACCCGGTATCACTTCAACCCTGACTTTCGATGCCTTGCATCCCGGTGTGGCAGAACCAAAACCGTTGACAGCCAAGGCGGTTGGCGAAACCGTTGAACTTCAAGTTCCCATTCACCGTGGTTGTGCGATGGTGCGATTGCGAAGACTTGAGAGCTAGCGAGATGTTCAAAGAAGTCTAGTGGCGCGATGTGATAAGGCTTCGTTACCACCGAACTCTTGGAGTGATATCGATCGGAAGCGGAGCCGCAGGGGGTGGAATTCCTTTAGCAAGGTCCGAGCGGACAGCCGAAGGTGGACGTCCGAAGGTTTCCTTGTAGCGGCGAGAAAAGTACAGCGGATCGGCAAATCCACACTTGTTTGCGATTTCTTTGACGCTCAGATTCGATCGAGTTAATAACGTGGTCGCAAGTTGGAGTCGCAGCAGCGAACCCGTTTGTGCCGGAGAATAGCCAACCGAAGTAGCGAACACACGACAAAGGTGTTTCGGAGTGCAGCCCGCCGCTTTGGCGATATCTGCCAAGCTGAACTCTTGACGCGGATCATCGTCAATACGCTGACGCAACCATTTGAGCGCCCGGCGTACTGGTTCGGGCCGGTCTCGCTCGAAGCTGCGATACTCTTCATCATGAGGTTTAAGGAAAGTGTCAATCAAGGTTTCAACGAGAAGGCAGTCCCGTTTGCCGGGTGCCGTAGCAGGCCAGTCACTGTGATCGTAAATACGACGCATGATGTGCAAAAATAGACTGACGGCAAGCTGGTCGGGAGCCTCGCTAACGAAGGGCCAATCTTTGGGGGCTGGCCAATCATTCGGAATCTCTTGGATGGCAAAATGGCAGTAGGCATGCCGAGTCCGCTGCGTGGTATCCCAGCGATATTTCTCCATGCAACCGGGGCGGCCCAAGATCATGCCACCAGCAGGAACCAAGTATGTTTCGTTGCCGACGCCGTAGCTTATATCGCCGTTGATGAGGTAAACGAACTCGTAATCGGTCAATAATCGGGTCTTCAACGCCTCCCCTGGTTGGTAAAGGACTTCACCACCATACAAGTAACTCAGTTTCAGTCGCTTTTCGGCATCGATCATATGCGAATATTGTACATATCCATGCCACTTGAAGCGATAGGCAACGATAGCGGTTTGTACGATATTTATAGACCACAGATCGTTTGAATCCCTCATAACCTCTCGGCCTTGATGTCCCGGAACGTCCATGACGTAGCAGTTTATGTGTCGAGACACCGGATCGATGCACAGGGTGCCGCCCGTTCGGGACCGTTTGCGCAACGCTGTCGGTTTCGGCCATTTCCCAGCGACAAATGTTCGGCACCGAGCCCATAAGCACCGAGCCCATAAGCACCGAGCCCATAAGCACCGAGCCCATAAAACGATAAGCGAAGCTCTTATCGCCCACCAACCGTTTTCGATAGGTATAGCGAAGGACCCATGAGACAATTCATTTGCTTGTTGGCGTTGTATTCATTCTTCTGCATTGGTTCCGCTAAAGCATCGGAGGGACAAATTATCGTCGGTGCGGCTGCGAGCGATATGGAACAATACGCCGCATTGGAATTGCAACGGTACCTCTATCAACTTTCCGGGACCCATCTAACAATCGTTGATGATACGACGTTGATTGATGGCCCGGCCTTTGTCGTGGGCACCAAACAATCCAATTCGGTTGTCAGACAGTTGACTGCGGATGGCCAATTGGATGTCGCTTCGGGAGCACTTGGTCCACAGGGATTCATCCTTCGAAAACTATATCGAAACGGGCATCCGCTATTGGCGATCGTTGGTCATGATGTCGAGGGGACGCTGTATGGTGTCTACGCTTTACTGGATGATCACTACGACGTTGGCTTCTACTTTTCCGGCGATGTGTTGCCTGAGAAGAAGGATCGTCTGACCATCCCCGATATCGATGAATGCAAAACTCCGCAGATGCGGATTCGTGGCGTATTGCCTTGGACCAACTTCCACCAATCGGCCACCGTATTCTCTTGGAATGACTGGAAATTTGTCCTTGATCAAGCCGCCAAGATGCGGATGAATTTCATTCACATCCACAACTACAACCGATCAAACCCGATAAACAAACTCGGCCATACGGAGATGTTTCATACATTTCAGTACAAGGGGTATCAGAAGCGTGGTTGGATGGCCAGTGCATCAACGGGTCACCACTGGTGTTGTCCAGGCTGGAACGTCAACGAATATCCTTTCGGTACTAGCGATCTGTTTGCTGACTACGATTTCGGTGCTGATTGTACCTTGCACAATGAATCGTTGACTGACGAACAAGTTGCCAGAAAGGGGATTTCGGAGTTCGGACGTGTCATCGCCTACGCACACTCTCGTGGCGTGAAAATCGGACTTGGTTTGGATATCGATGTCATACCATACGAGTATGGTGTAGCGGCCACGGATCCTGAAGTCGTTCAGTCACGAATTGATCAGATCACGCGCGACTATCCTCACTTGGATTACTTGCTCTGTTTCCAATCAGAAAAGCACAGTGCTTGGAGCAGTGACGAATACAAACAATGGCGTGATATCTTTGACCAATTTTATGCCGGCATCAAAGCGAACTCGCCAAACACACGTTTAGCCGTCTCGGGATGGGGGCTGCAGCCAGAGCCGATCGCAACGCTTCCCGAGGACGTTATTTGCGCACCGATTGCCCACTATGGAGCAAGTTTTGAAAATGGAGGAATCTACGGCGACCGAGAGTACTGGGGATGCCCATGGCTCGAAGTCGATGGGGGATGCTCACAGCACTATTATCCGTACGGCACGCATCTTTCTACGACGCTTGCTTCCTACAAGAAACGTGCCCCCAACATGTCGGGACTGTATTGCTTGACGTGGCGGATTAGCGATGCGATCGAGCCAAAGCTATCCTATATCGCAAGAGTACCTTGGGATCTTGAAAACCAATATGACTCTTCGTATGAATTCTATCATGAGTATGCCCAGCAAAATTATGGAGCCGAAAACGCAGACGCGGTGACGGAGATCATCAACGAAAATGAACCATTTGCGGAAAACCATGGCGAGTGCCACCATACGCCCGAGTTCACCGGATCCAACCGACGAGCAGAGCAAAATGGTTGGCTTGCCTTGGCAAGTATCACGCTTCAGCATCGTGAATCCAACAGCTCGTCTGCACCGACCGTTATCAAAATCCCGGCAGTCAACTATTCATTGAGGCGCGGGACAACCCTCCACAAATTCAAGTCAGAAGATCACGGTGAGTATGTCCAACACATGATGTGTGGCGACTGGTTGCACTTCAACGATGTCGATTTTGGCACCGGCTCTATCTCAATGAAATTTGAGGCGAAGGCAAGGAAAGACTTTGAGGTTGAAGTGCGAATCGACCAACCCGACGGAGAGCTTCTTGGGACCTGTGATTTTCCCGGTTCTGCGCAATGGGAAACCTTTCAAACGGACATTCAAGCGGCAGCCGGTGAACACACTCTTTGTTTGCGATTCTTACTGAAAGAGAAGAATGATTACGATAAAGCCTCGTCGCAAATTGAAGTAGTTGAGAGCCTTATCGACAAGAGTCAAAACAGAGGCCAACAGGAAAGACTCGAGCGTCTAAAGAACCGGCTTGCCAGTGTTAGAAATTATTTGGAGATCGACGAGCACTTTCCGTCGATTGGTTGGGATGAACTGCCAGGTGCCTTTGGTAAATGGGTTGGCAATTTTAATGATCGAGTCCACGATATTTCATCGCTGGGCAACATGATCAGTGTGCAAAATCGGTTTGTCAAACTTCGATACGTTCCTAAAGTCAAGGAGCTTCGTCGCCAACAGCAGATCCAATCGCCTTCCGCCGTGACTGCGTGCGGCACAATCGATGGAACGGTCATTCGCTGGCACAACGAACAACCGTCGGTTCACGGATTCAATGTTTACCGCGACGGACAACAAATCAATGATACTCTATTGCCACCGGATGTGAGCATGTTCGCCGATCACGTGAATGGCACGTTTGCTTATCAAGTGACGGCAGTTGATGAGACGGGCAACGAAAGTCCTCGCTCGATTCGTAGTCAATGTTCAGCTGGTGATGCGGATAAGATTGCCCCTCACGTGATTGTGATTTCGGCACCAACATCTCAACCGGTTGGACAGCCCGTCGACATCGTAGCAAGAGTTCTTGATGGGCGTGTATATAAGGAAATCTCGGCAACGCTTTACTTTCGCAAGCCAGCGGAGTCTGAATGGAAGGAATTGCCGATGACACGCCAAGCGAAAGCAGTCTTTGGCGGACGCATTCCTGGATACGAGGTGTCGGAAACGGGGCTCGAGTATTTTGTCGCTGCTTCCGATGGGACCCAAACCGGCTATTTCCCAAAAGCTGGAATCACGCAGCCTGCAACATTAGTGGGTTTTTCGATCCTAGACACAACGCCCCCGGTCCAACCGTCAGGGCTCGTCGATGCGAATGGTACGCTGCAATGGAAAGCATCAGAGGGTCGCGTCTATTGGTACCAGATCTACCGCGGCAATTCGCCCGAGTTTAAGATTGGTCCAGCGACTTTGTTGACCTACGTTCCATCGGATGTCTCGGAATTCACAGACAAGGCGCCAGACCGCAACGGACAACCACTGCGTGGAGCAGACTACTATCGCGTCGTTGCCGTTGACGAAGCCGGAAACGAAAGCGTGCCAACGCCCGCCATTAAGACCAACGCCCGCCATTAAGACCAACGCCCGCCATTAAGACCAACGCCCGCCATTAAGACCAA
>SJPJ01000001.1:5012277-5146841 GCA_007859835.1 Novipirellula herctigrandis
AGGTATGGTCCGTTAGAATCCAGCCAGCCCGTCGCAGGAAGAAACGTCAGGCTAAGAACCGTTGGAAGTCATCGTCCTTGGTTTGTACGATAGGTTCAGGTTGAAAATGGGTGCCGGAAACCACCTCGTCGCGAACAATCTAAGCGAATCAGAATTCGTCGTAGGCAATCTGACACGGCTCCACGCCTAAACTTCCAAGCATCTTGGTACACGCCTTGATCATCATCGGAGGACCGCAAAGATAGAACTCAACTGCTTTGAGGCTCGAGTGATTGTTAAGGTAATGCTCGCGCACTACCTCGTGGATATATCCGACGTGGCCCATCCAGTTGTCTTTTTTAAGCGGTTCGGAGAGCGCAAGATGAAAGTCGAAATTGTCGTGGGTTGCGGCCAGCTTCTCGAAGTATTCCGCATAGTAGATTTCTTGTTGTGAACGTGCGCCATACCAATAGCTCAGCTTGCGAGCTGTATTTTCATTGTTTAGGAGATGAGAAAGATGCGCCCGTAGCGGAGCCATTCCTGCACCGCCACCGATGTAGACCATTTCCTTGTAGGTTGGTTTGATATGGAAGTTTCCGAAGGGACCAGTCGCGGTCACCGTGTCTCCAGCTTTCAAATTGAACATATAGCTCGAGCCAACTCCGGGTGGACAGAGTTGTCCCGCCGGCGGGGTGGCAATTCGCACATTGAACATCAACTTCCGGTCTGGCTCTTTGTGGTTTGCGATAGAGTAGTTGTTGCACCGACTTGTATCGCTGTTCGTAACGCCCAAATCGAAGACATGCTGGTTTCTCCATACCGAGGCATAAGGCTCTGGGATATCGAAATCGCGATACTCGATCCGCTCATACGCCGGGATATCAAACTGCAAATGGTCTCCTGGCTCAAACTTGACCGATTCCTGTTGATCGACTGGCTCGAAAACCAGTTCCCTAATAAAGGTCGAGACGCTCCGGCAGTTGATTACTCGCAAAGTGAATGCCTCTTTCTTGCGTGCTCCTTTGCCGCCAGCCTTCATCACGTTGATCCGCAGTCGGCCTGCACGCTCTTCAACAGGGTAAGTGGCGAGTGCGCGGCAAATCGGTGCTCGGGCTGGCGAGCCATCTTCAAGGTCGAAGCGGCCGTTGTGCTTCGAGCATTCGATCACCTTGCCTTTGACCAACCCGTTGGCTAGGTGGGTGTTGCCATGCGTGCAGATTCCGTCCGTCGCATACAGTTGCCCTAAGTCGCCGCGGTAAATCGCGAAGGACTTCCTGCCATGATCAAATCGAACAACGTCCTCACGATCGAGATTATCAGCGGCCATCACATCAAGCCACCCCTCAGCGTCGGGCGGGGCATCGGAACGGTGAAGGCATTCGTTCGATTGGGTCTTGGGATCGGGTAGGATGCGTTTAACGTGATATGTCGGGTCTTTCACTTGCCGCCGCAGTGCCGGCACGATTTCTCGCCATGCGACGAGCAAGCCCCTGTACGACGCTGGACAATCATCCTTCACCAACTCATGCAATTCGGGTAAACGATGATAGGGAACTAGAGGAAACATGTGGTGCTCGACGTGGAAGTTCATATTCCAGTACAGAAACCGGTTGATCCGATTCATATTGACCGTGCGGCAATTCAAACGGTGATCCAAAACGTTTTCGGCAAGTCCTGCGTGCTGTGTTAGTCCGTAGATCGGCATCAGCCAAGAGCCAAACAGATGTGGCAAGGCGAGCAAGAGTGGCAGACTTCCCCACAGAAGGCTGCCGGTCGCAATCCAGGTTGCTATTGCCAAGGCGACTATCATGAAATAGATCGCCAAATAAATGCCCGCGCGGTGGTAGACTTTGGAAAACTCAGACTCGGGAATAAATGTTTTCTCCTCTTCCGCCATCTGGCCGAAACTGTGCATGACAATCCGTGTGAAGTACTTTGGAATTACCGGAAAAGCGAAGAAACCCCAGACCAACGCTTTGATGTTTGGCGGACGCGGCACCACGATCTCAGGATCGCGACCAACGATGATCGTGTCGCTGTGATGCCGCGTGTGGCTCCAACGCCAAACGACCGACTCTCGCATTACCATGAACGAGGCGAGTTCGTAGAGTGCGTTGTTCATCCAATCGGTTTTGAAGGCAGTACCGTGGCTTGATTCGTGCCAGCGTGAATCGGATGTCGAAGCGTAAAGCATCGCGTAGCCGAGGTACGGTAACAGTGCCCACCACGACCCCCATAACGTGATCGTTGCACCGCCACAGCAAACGATTAGCCCGAGCCAGATGATCGTGTCGCGAATCGCCGGACCGTTGCTGCGTACCAACAGCCTGCGCATCGTGGCGCGAGGGACCGCGCATTGGTACCAATCGGCTTCGGAAAGCCCGAGTTCCACAGCACGATCGGCATTTTCGCCGGTAAGGCTATAGTCGAACGCACTGGGCAGACGCATGGTCGCCGCAGGTCGGTGGTTATGTTCCAGAGCCACTGCGTCTCCAATTCAAAGTAAGAATCCGTAATGTCACAAACGAGATCCTACCGGCGCTCAAGCCACATCCGTTCGAGTTCTTCCAAAGTTCGGCCCTTGGTCTCCGGAACAAAACAAAACATCACAACAACCAGGACGAGGCAGAACGCTGCATAGACAAAAAATGGAAAGCCATGATTAAATTTCTCCACCAACCACGGATGCTCGTCCATCATCGGAAACGTTTGGGAGACGACGAAGTTTGAAAACCAAAGGAAGAATGTGGCGATCGCCAAAGCCCGGCCGCGGATCTTCGTAGGAAAGATCTCGGAAAGGATCACCCACGTTACTGGCCCCACGGACATTGCAAAGCAGGCGATGTATCCAAGCATAAAAATGAGCAACCAGCCGCTAACCGCTCCGGCACTTACCGATAGGCCGATTGCGGTGAGGCAAATGCCCATACCCGCGGCACCGATGATCATTAGCGGTTTGCGACCTACCTTGTCGACAATCCAAATCGCCAGCACGGTGAAGACAAGATTGACGGCACCAACAAGCACTGTCTGCAGCAGGGCCACATCCGTTTCTGCTCCCGCCATCGACTTGAGAATCTCCGGTGCATAATACAGAAACACGTTGATGCCAGTAATCTGCTGCAGCACCGCGAGAAGGATGGCAATGACAAGAACAATACGCATCCCAGGTTGTAAAAGTTGGGTGATCGACCCGGTTTCTTCGTCCATCGTCGCTTTGATCTCTGCGATCTCCCGATCGGCGTGTGTTTCGCCATCAATCCGTTGAAGAATCCTGCGGGCCTTTTCCTGGTTGCCTTGCTTGAACAGAAAACGCGGGCTTTCCGGTACGACAAGCATGAGTCCGAGGAGCAGCAGCGCCGGAATCGCTTCGGATCCAAACATCCATCGCCATCCAGTACTTGTATTCCAAGCCTCGTCACCTTGACCGACGATAAAGTAGTTTACGAAATAGACGACCAACATGCCGAAGATGATCGCGAATTGGTTGAGCGAGACCATTCGCCCGCGAATCCGTGCGGGGCTAATTTCGGCGATGTACATCGGGCTGGTCATGGACGCAATCCCGACTCCAAGGCCACCTATGGCGCGAAAGATAATGAACTGGGTAAGCGTCTCTGGTAGCGCGGTGCCGATTGCTGAAACGAGAAAAAGTGACGCCGAAATCAGAAGTGCAAACCGCCGCCCCAAGCGATCATTGAGTTCTCCTGCGAAAGTGACCCCTGCGAAGCATCCGACGAGGGCGCTTGAAGCAGCCCATCCTTTTGTGGCCGCATCGAGTTCAAAATGTTGCTGCAAAAAACCAATAGCGCCGCTAATCACCGCGGTATCGTAGCCAAACAGCAAGCCTCCTAGCGTGGCGACCAACACGACAAGCGTCAGGTACACGGTGCTTCCATGATCGTCTTGGTGAGTGCTGCGAGTTTGGTTCATCATAGCTACTTTCAACGGGCACTATTGGCGACGGGCACTATTGGCAACGGGCAGCACTATTGACTGGATCGCGGAAACAAACGCGACCACACCTTGTACATCGTGGCCTCGCTTTTCAGTTTGGGTAAAAACCGGTAAAGAAACTTTAGAACTTTTCCGCAGTCGCATAGCTATCCTTCACCGCCCGGTACATGGCGAGCAGGTTCTCGGAAGATGTGGGTGCCTGAATATTGTGAATGTTGTTAAAGACGAAACCGCCGCCGGAATTGAAGATCCGGATACGTTCGCTGACTTCGTCGTAGACTTCCTCTGGAGATCCAAAGGGTAGCGTGTTTTGCGTGTCGACACCGCCGCCCCAGACGACCAAGCGGTCGCCATAAGTATCTTTGAACGCTTGGGCTTCCATCCCCGCAGCAGAGCATTGCACCGGATTAATGATGTCGACGCCGATTTCGATGAAGTCATCGAGGATAGGAACAATCGAGCCATCGGTGTGAAAGAAAGTTTTCCATGTCGTATGTTCATGAACCCAATCGTTCATTTGCTTGAACAATGGTTTCCACAAAGAGCGGAATGTTTTCGGAGAAATTAACATGCCTTCCTGGCCCCCGAAGTCGGTCCCACTAATAATGATGACATCGAGTTTTTCGCCGACGGCTTGATGCAATAACTCCATATTTCGAATCGCGGCCTGGGTCTGTAGTTCATAGATGCCACGAATGTAATCGGGTTCAAGCAGCAAATACTCGTACCAAAGGTTCGGGTCGCGAAGACCCTTGGGCTCGATCAGATTCTCACCGGGGACAAAGGCGACATCACCGAGTCCACCCTGGCCGAAATTCATCACCAGCCCGTAATCGGTTTGCTGATGCACATGGTTCGCTTCACGCTCGAAGTGAGCAAGATCCTCATCATCAAATTCGCCAAATGAATCGGCCCAGTCATTGGGGTCAAGGTTGTGCTCGTCGATCGGTTGCTGGCGCACGATGGCGTCAAAGAAGTAACCTCCCTTGGGAAGTCGTCCCGATGGTTTGGCATTACGATCCCCTTTGGGATAAACCAAAATGTCACCATTGGTTTCTTCGCTGTACTCAAACTGTTTTGATACCTGTACCGCCGTGCCATCTTGCAACGTCCAAGGCTTCCATCCATCGTTCTTAAATCCAAAGATGGTCGATCGCCCCCAAAGACCGACAACATCAACCCCCAACGCTTGCCGCACGTCCTCCTCGACGAACCCCAAAAGCTGGTAAGGCTCGTGAACTTTGGGGGGACGCTCGGGAAGGTTCAGGGCAGCCCTCAGCCGCGCATAAGCACTCGCTGCAATGCCCGTCACCCACGTTGCTCCGAGATCGAGGCAGACCCGGTCGGGTTGCTGATGATTGAGTGTAGCTCTCAGGCGTTCGCGCGGAGTCATCATGATCCCCTGGTATCTCGCAATTCAGAGTCAAGTTTTGTGCGTTCTAGAACAGGTTCATCAAACCTTGGTAGTGTTCTAAGCATACCTTCCCGAAACAGTGGATAGGATGGACGGAAGTGCTGAATGCATGGACATTATTCGTATCTCGGTTCCAATCCACCTAATCCGCTACTAGTCTTCCAGAATGACAAAACCTTAATGATTCCAAGATTTGCTACAGGAGTGGCATGCCCAACAGCAGCGGATGACAACGCGAACTTCATCCATGCAATCAGCACTTCCGTCCATCGTTTTCAACTTGTTTGCTGGGAGTTTTTTCAGCAAGATGTGTAGGAACGATTGCCGGAGCCCAGCATTCCGGAGCCCAGCCTTCCGGAGCCCAGCCTTCCGGAGCCCAGCATTCCGGAGCCCAGCATTCCAGTTGATACCCATTTCCCTCCGTTTTGGGTTGCACGCCTCCATCAACGATAAGGCAAGCTCTTATCGCCCACCAACCGCGTTCTTTAGGTATTGCGAACAAACCATGAGACACTTTATCTCGATTTTGGCAGTGTATTCGTTGTTTTGTATAAATGCGGCTGAAGCATCCGATGGACAAATCGTCGTCGGCGTTGCGGCGAGCGAGATGGAACAATACGCTGCGTTGGAACTGCAACGATACCTCTATCAACTTTCCGGTTCGCAACTAGCCATCGTGGACGATAACGCGTCGATCGATGGTCCTGCTTTTGTCGTTGGCACCAAACAAACCAACGCGGTTGTCAGACAATTGGCCGCTGATGGTCAGTTGGAAGTGGATTCCGAGGCACTCGGCCCACAAGGTTTTTTACTTCGAAAATTGCATCAAAACGGACATCCCGTGTTGGCAATCGTTGGTCATGATGCCGAGGGGACACTCTATGGTGTCTACGGCCTATTGGATGATCACTACGGCGTAGGCTTTTACTTTTCCGGCGATGTGTTGCCTGAGAAGAAAGATCGTCTGACCATTCCCGATATCGATGAATGCAAAACACCGGAGATGCGGATTCGTGGCGTACTGCCTTGGACAAACTTCCACCAATCGGCCACTGTTTTTTCATGGAATGATTGGAAGTTTGTACTCGATCAAGCCGCCAAGATGCGGATGAATTTTATCCACATCCACAACTACAACAAATCGCATAGTTGGGACGGTCGTGGTCACACGGAAATGTTCCATACGTTCCAATATCAAGGGTTTTTGAAACGCAGTTGGATGGCCAGTGCATCCACGGGACACCATTGGTGTTGTCCAGCCTGGGACGTCAACGAATATCGCTTTGGTGCCAGCGATTTATATGGCGATTATGATTTTGGCGCCGACTGTACCTTGCACAACGAATCCTTAACCAATTTACAAGTTGCCAATAAGGGGATTTCGGAGTTCGAACGTGTCATTTCCTATGCGCACTCACGTGGCATCAAAATTGGGATCGGCCTGGATATTGATGTTGTACCGTCTGAGTATGGTGTGGCGGCCACGAATGCTGAACTAGTTCAGTCTCGAATTGATCAGATCACGAGCCACTATCCTGAACTGGACTATTTGCTTTGTTTTCAGTCCGAAAAGCATAGTGCTTGGAGCAGCGACGAATACAAGCAATGGCGCGAGATTTTTGACCAGATCTACGACGGAGTGAAAGCGAAATCGCCCAAAACACGTTTGGCCGTTTCGGGATGGGGCCTACAACCCGAGCCGGTGGCATCGCTACCCGAGGATGTGATCTGCGCGCCGATCGCCCGCTACGGGGCAAGTTTCGAGAATGGAGAAATCTACGGTGATCGAGAGTACTGGGGATGTCCGTGGCTCGAAGTCGACGGCGGGTGCTCTCAGCACTATTATCCGTACGGCACGCATCTATCAACAACGATCGCTTCCTACAAAAAACGTGTCCCCAACATGACGGGACTGTATTGCCTGACATGGCGACTTAGCGATGCGATCGAGCCTAAGTTGTCGTACATTGCCAAAGCTCCTTGGGATCTCGAGAATAAATATGACTCGTCGTATGACGTCTACCACGAGTATGCCCAAAAGAACTATGGATCGGAAAACGCGGCAGCCGTTACAGAAATCATCAACGAGAATGAACCATTCGCGGAAGACCATGGGGAGTGTCGACAAACGCCCCATTTTACGGGATCAAACCGACGTGCTGAGCAAGGGCATGTGCTAGATTTGGCGAAGATTACACTGCTCAATCGCCATTCGAACGATCAGCCCGCATCGACCGTTACAAAGATTGCTGCTGTCAGCTATTCGCTCCGACGTGGGCCAACACTCCAAAAGTTCAAATCCGATGATCATGGAGAGGATGATCATGGAGAGTACGTTCGTAAAATTGTCTGCGGCGACTGGCTACACTTTGACGATGTTGATTTTGGTACCGGTGCAAACGCAATTGCCCTAGAGTCGCGAGTACGGAAGGACTTGGATGTCGAAGTGCGAATCGACGGGCCCAATGGTCCACTTGTCGGCGTTTGCGACTTGGCTCATTCAGCGCAATGGCAGACCACTCAGACGGATACTGAAATTGTTACTGGAAAACACACGCTCTGTTTGCGTTTCTTGCTGAAAGCCAAGAACGAATACGACAAAGCCACCTCGCAACTTGAAGTGGTCCAAGGCCTCGTCGACAAAAGCAAAGACATCGGTCAAAAAGAGCGGCTCGAGCGACTGGAAAACCGGCTCGCAAGCGTGAGAAACTACTTGAAGATGGACGAGCACTTTCCATACATCACTTGGAATGAGCTACCGGGTGCCTTTGACGATTGGGTTGGTAATTTTGTTGCACGAGTCCACGACATCTCGTCGCTTGGCAATATCATCAGTATTCAGAATCGGTTTGTAAAACTCCGATATGTCTCGAAAGTTGATGAGCTTCGTCGCGAACAGCAAATTCAATCGCCCTCGGATGTATCCGCCCGCGGCACAACCGACGGAACGTGCATTTCCTGGCAAAACGAACAACCGTCCGTCCATGGATTCAATGTTTATCGCGACGGACAACAAATCAATGAAACTCTATTGCCACCGGACGCTAACACCTACGCTGATCAAGTGAATGGGAGATTTGCCTATCAAGTAGCGGCGGTGGATGCGGCAGGTAACGAAAGTCTTCGCTCGATTCGTAGCCATTGTTCAGGCGGTGATGCAGACGTAGCTGACCCGCGCGTGATTGTGATTTCGCCACCTACATCTCAACCTATCGGACAGCCGGTTGATGTCGTGGCAAGAGTGCTCGATGGTCGGGCATTCGAAGAAATTTCGGCAATGATTTTCTTCCGCAAACCGGGCGAGCCGGAGTGGATCGAATTGCCGATGACGCGACAAGCAAAAGCCGTTTTTGGCGGACGCATTCCAGGGCACGAGGTCACCGAGGCTGGTTTGGAGTATTATGTCGCCGCATCCGATGGAACAAATACTGGCCATTTTCCTAAAGCTGGCGTCATGCAGCCTGCGTCGTTGGTAGGTTACTCAATCAAAGACATAACACTTCCATCTCCGCCGTCAGGACTCGTCGATTCGGATGGCATATTGAAATGGCGTGCATCGGGCGACGACATGTATTGGTACCAGATATACCGCAGCAAATCGCCTGATTTTCTGCCTGGCCCAGCGACCTTGTTGACTTACTTACCTTCGGATGCCTTGGTCTTCACCGACAAGGCACGAGATCGCAACGGACAACCGCTTTTGGGCAATTATTTTTATCGTGTCGTTGCCGTTGACGAACAGGGAAACGAAAGCGTTCCAACGCCAATCATCAAGATCGTTCATGGCCCGGTCCAAGAAGCGTCATAGGTGAGAGAAAGTGCTGAGCAACGAAAGTGCAGAGCAACCAGAGTGAAGATAATTCGTCGATTAAGTAGAAACAACACATGGTAGCGCACAGCCTTCGAAGGTTGTTGTGTTGCCATAGTCCTATGCAGCGAGGTTGGCTGGAAATGTACCGAAGATTGATGTTACTCCTTGCCATAGGTGTTTGGGCCATAGGTGTTTGGGCCATAGGTGTTTGGGCCATAGGTGTTTGGGTCATTGCCGAGGAACCAGAGTTGGCAAGCGATGCAACAAAGGAAACGGTGTGGACTGCTATCGAGGTTAGGCCAACGATGCCGACAACGTATGAAGCATCGGGCGAACTTCCGTCGGGCGCGCCACCGGTATCGGAGCGTTTTCGTGGTGTCGAATTCAGTGGTCGCTACGCGAACTATACCAAGGCTGACACCTGGTATCCGTCTTGGGCTTCGGACGGTCACCTTTACTCGCCTTGGACCGACGGAACCATCGGCAAGATGGACTTCGTGTGGTCCGCCAAAGGCAAGGACGCAGAGACGGGTTACGCCAGGATTGAAGGTGACGACCCGCTCGATCTTAAAATCGCTGATTGGGGCACTCGCGTCGCATCGGCATCGCCTTTTCAAGGACGGTATCCCTGCGGAAGCTTGCTGCATGATGGAGTGTGGTACTACGGAACCTATGGACTAGACCAACCGGTTAAGACAGTGAGTTCGGATTTTGGTTGGTATGTGCTCGGTCCACTCGTAGGATTCAGTTGGTCGATCGATTTCGGCAAGACTTGGCACGAAACGCCACACACTGCCGACAAGCCTCTGTTTCAGGAGGTAGCTCGGGATCAACTCGACCTCAACCAAGGAAAAGCGGGTCCGTTCATCAAGATGGGGGCGCCGCACTTCGTTGATTTCGGTAAGAACATGGAACACTCTCCGGACGGGAAGGCGTATTTGGTGGGGCATGGGGCGGAGTCTCCCGATCGTCATCCACGCCTTGCCAACAACTCTTGGGTTACCGGCGACTCGGTCTACATGGCGCGCGTGACGCCAAGTATCGGTAACATCAACGATGTTTCAAAATATGAGTTCTTCTGTGGGCGTAACGAAAACGGTGAGCCCATTTGGACGAGAGACTTCCAAGAAATCAAACCGATCTTCTCATGGAACAACCACTGCGGCATCACGACGGTTTCTTACAACCCGGGCCTCAAACAATATTTCATGTGTATCACCGACGGTCACCGAAAGGTCACCAGTCGTCTCAAATACACGAGCTATATCCTTGCCTCCGATAGACTTACGGGGCCGTGGAAGTTGGTGGCGCACATGAAGAACTTCGGGCCTCAGGCCTACTTTCTAAACATCCCTTCTAAGTTTGTTTCCGATGACGGCAAGACGATGTGGTTGTGTTACTCGGCCAACTACATGGAAGGAAATCGGAGGAACGACCCTGCCTACGTTGCAAAGACCGAGCCCGCCGGAAGTGCGTACTCTCTGAGTCTCCATGAATTCAAGGTCATGGAAAACGATGCCGAATAGTCATTTGGCTTGCGATTCATCGACGTTCGTCATTCGGTGGCGGATGGTGACTTTTGCGCATCAATGCTCGTCAATCTATCACTGACATGCTCTCAGCCGTCGTATCTCAAATTCGGTGAAAGCGCGCGCAAGTCAGCTCGTCGGGGGCTCTTCAATCTTAGCGACCTATTTCTGGTCGCCCATTTCTCAACTTCTACGTGAGGGGTACCGCTATGACTACGCAAGCAACTCGATGTCACCAAATTCAGAACCGACATGGTACGGCTATTCTTGCCGCTGGAGTCATGGTGGCACTGATCACTCTTGTTCTTCCTTCACACGCTTCGGCCGCTGGATTGTTGGTGTCCCAAGGTGGATTTGGTGGGGTGCTTGAAATGAAAGAACATGATGTTCGCGTCACCGTCAACAACTCGATCGCCGTCACACAGGTGGACCAGGTGTTTGTGAACACAGAGAATCGCCAGGTCGAAGCCCTGTATACGTTTCCCGTTCCTCGCGAAGCCAGCGTTTCCAATTTTAGCATGTGGATCGCAGGGAAAGAAATGATCGGTGAAGTCGTTGAAAAGGAACGAGCCCGGCAAATCTACGAAAGCTACAAACAAAAGAAACGCGATCCGGGGTTGCTAGAGCAGGTCGATTTCAAGCAATTCGAGATGCGGATTTTCCCGATTCCCGCCGGTGCCGAACAACGAATCCGAATCGAGTATTATCAGCAGCTCAATGTCGATCATGATTGGGCAACTTACGTTTATCCGCTCGCGACCGATGTCCGTGGCGGACAACTCGACTCGCAAGTGAAGGGGCGGTTTTCGATGACAGTTGATTTCAAAAGTGAAGTGCCGATCAAGGAACTCCATAGCGAGTCACACCCAGATGACTTTGTCGTGGTCAGCCACGAGCCTAAATACGCTCAAGCCGCGATGGAACTGAACGAAGCCGATTTGTCTCGCGATATTGTGATGGCGGTGCAAACCAAGCGTCCCCGGACCGGCTTGGATGTAATCACCAGTCATCCCGCAGGCGAGGACGGTTACTTCATGTTGACGCTGACTCCTGGTGAAGACCTAAGCAGCACCGCCGAACCGATGGACTATGTTTTCTTGCTCGACGTTTCGGGAAGTATGTCTCGTGACGAAAAGCTCGCGATCAGCCGACAAAGTGTGGTGGCATTCATCGATTCGCTCGGTCCCGACGACCGCTTTGAATGCTTGGCTTTCAATCTTGTGCCAACGCCACTGTTCCGTTCTCTGCAACTCGCAGCTGCTGAAAATTTGGATCAAGCCAAAGAATTTTTCGATGCGCAACGAGCACGCGGCGGCACAGTACTGCAACCCGCGCTATCGGCTGCCTACGCCTATCGTGATGATGATCGCCCGCTCAATGTCGTCCTGCTCAGTGACGGGATGACCGAAGTGGGTGAACAGGCAGAGTTGCTTGGCTTGATCCAGTCTCGACCCGCGGGCGTCCGAGTGTTCTGTATCGGTGTTGGAAATGAAGTCAATCGCCCGTTGCTCGATCAAATGGCAAAACAGGCGGGTGGGTTGGCCGCTTTCGTCTCGACCGAAGACAGCTTTGGCCGTCAGGCGCACCTGATGCGTCAGAAACTCGTACGTCCCGCCATCGAGAATGTTGCGGCGCAATTTGCCGGAGCTGCAGTACGTGATGTCGAACCGACGGAACTAGGGGACCTATTCTACGGGACTCCACTGCGACTGCTCGGGCGATATGGTGCGAACGGTCCGGTCGCGATCACGCTCACCGGTACCGTACAAGGCGGGCCTTGGAAACAAACCGTCGAGGTGGATTTGCCAAAAGCAGACGAAGGTAACAGTGAAATCGAACGAATCTGGGCCCAACAACGCGTGCAACGACTGTTGGCGGGCGAGCGAGCTGGGAAAGGATCCCAGCGTGACGAGATCGTCCGTCTATCCGAGGCATATTCAATCGTATCGCCCTATGCGTCAATGCTCGTGTTGGAAAACAATGCCGAGTACAAACGTTGGAAGATCGAGCAGCGCAATGCGACGCGAATAGAGCGTGACCGACAATCACGCAACACCGTTCAAGAAAAACTCGCGGAAATGCGACGCCGTGCGAGCGAGGGCTTTGAGGTCGAGCGAGCCGAGAAGTTGGTTTCAACACCGGATCGGGTGCAAGCTCCCGCAACAACGAGGCCGCAGCCGAATCAATCGGCTTCGCAGTCTCCATCGCAATCGGTCCGGCCAAGCCGCAGCGTGGACTTGGATGTTGAATCCTCTAGTCGTGGTCGTAACCGTGGTGGACGTGGTGGTGGTGCGATTGATCCCGTGACTGCGCTACTGGCGCTGGTAACCGCCGGTGGAGCTGCGATGGCGGGAAGAAGAAAAAACCGCAACAGGACGTAAGCAACTTGCCTGGACATCCGCGACGGTCGCAACGGCCGTCGTCATGATGCGTTGTCATCATTCCATGAGCTAATTCACGATGTGTACACAAGCCATCCAAAACTACCGATTCACTATCGCCATCACGCTGGTTGCGGTACTCGCCTTTTTGATTCCCTCGCTGTCACAGTGGATGGAATTGGATTACCTTCTCGTCGCCGACGGCCAGTGGTGGCGGATTTGGACAGGTCACCTGACACATTACGATGGGAACCATCTGTGCTGGGACCTATTGATGTTCGCGATTTTGGGCGCGGCGTGCGAACGGGAACATCCGCGTTGGTTTGCGATTGCATTGGTCATCATGATGGCGGGTGTTGCATTGATCATCGCGCTGTGTTGCGACGAGATGCTGGTCTATCGAGGACTGAGCGGTATCGATACGGGATTGTTCGTTTGGCTGGTCGCTGATCAATGCCGCCGTTGCTGGATCGATCGCGATCGGATCGCGGCGTTGGTCTGGCTGACTCCCGTTGTCGGGCTGATCGGCAAGCTCACTTACGAAGCCACGACGGGGCAAACCTTGTTCGTCGACGCAGCGAACTTTACGCCAATCGTTGAAGCTCACCTTGCTGGTGCATTCTTTGGATTACTCTTGGGGCAATTGGCATGCAATTCATCCAGTCTCGCGAAATTCAAGCGGCGCGGTAGCCGCTTGATGCCGTCGAAGTAGCAATAGCGGGGCTGATCGGGGTTGGAAAACTCAATCGAGTTTAGGCATGCAGACGGCTAGCCAAGTTCATTTGAGAAGCTCTTGGATTTTGTCGTGGATTACTTTCGCTGTTGCCTCGCCAGCGCCTGTTTTGACGAATTGAACGACACCTTCTCGATCGATTAGAACCACATGCGGAATCCCGCGGACACCGTAATTGCTTTGCATTTCGCTATGCATTGGAGTGACGAAAACGGGGTGCTCAAGCTTGTAATGATCGAGGAACATGCGAAGCGATTTGATTTCGTCCGTCGGTTCAAATTCTTCTTTGGACCGTGAGGCTCTCTTTTTTTGGTCATCCCATTTGAATCGGTAGTACTGAGTCACCCCGACAATTTCGAATCCTTTGTCACCAAATTCTTCTCGCCACGTTCGCAAATGGTCAAAGGTAGCGATACAAGGACCGCACCACATCGCCCAAAAATCGACAAGCACAACCTTGCCTTTCAGCGATGATTGGCTAATTTCCAATCGGTTGACGCATGCGTCAACGTCCCAAGCGGGGGCGGGCTTACCGACCATGGATGAAACCGATTTAGCAGCAGAAATGTTTTCCTGGCGAACTTCGATTCGTCGCAGCGTTGCTGCAACGGCGCGATTCTTGGTGGCGACGGATGTCAGTTTTTTCGTCACCCGTTCGATTCTCTTTAGTGTGGCGTCCGGGTCATCCTGACGCCACTTGGTGATCAGTGCAAATTGAGCGGTTGCATAATCGGATTGCAGTAACGGTGAGTCGGGAAACCGCTCGATCGCTTCGTCAACAAATGAGTCGAGTTTTGTAATGCACTCTTCACGCCATGCATCGTTCTCGGCGCTGTTGTCCGTTAAAGCCATAAGCATTTGGATGACGGCGTGAAATGATTCGTCGGTGGCATCGGCGGATTGGATCATCTTGGTCATCTTGACCAAGTGTGCGTCAACGAATTGCTTGGCAGTTTCGCTCTGACCATCATTTGCGATTTGCTGGGCCTTGAGGACGGCCAGTTGAGTGAAGGGGAAGATCCGCTGGATCTCGCTGTCGGTGTCGAGCGTTGCGAACGCTTTGAGACTTAGGTCAACGGCTTGATTCAACTCATCCATTTGACCGCTTCGGTCAACGATTTCACGAATGCTCTGCACTGTCATCCAGACACCAAATTGATTTTCCGACTCGTTGATGTTTTGGATTTGGAAATTTAGCAACTTTTGGAACTGCGCCGTGGCGGCTTTTTCGTCGCCAGAATCGATCAGTTTAATGGCCAATGCATGGCGCAGAACATTCAGATCGGCCGAATTGGGATCGGCGGCAATTTGAGCGTCGAGAAAGCGTTCGGCTTCGCCAAGGTCTTCGGACATTCGCTGGCGAAGATCATCGTGAAGTTCACGAAACGACTTGCCCGTGGGGGATGAAGCGGAATCCTGAGTCAACGCGGTCGTTCCTCGTTCCGCGACAAGAAGAACGGCCAATGATAAAACGACCAGCAATTTGAATCGGCCGTGGAGGGCTTGGCGTTTGAACTTTGTTGACGATTGCATGATTGATGAGTCCTGTGCTATCGGCTCTAGAGAGATACCAAGCGATCCTTTCGGG
The DNA here is from genome assembly GCA_007859835.1 of Novipirellula herctigrandis. Classification (GTDB taxonomy): domain Bacteria; phylum Planctomycetota; class Planctomycetia; order Pirellulales; family Pirellulaceae; genus Novipirellula_A; species Novipirellula_A herctigrandis. The sequence goes on from SJPJ01000001.1 coordinate 5,027,670, forward strand.
GTCGAATCGTCCATTGTACATGTGAAGCACGTGTCCAGGGATCATTGACAATCACGTCGCCCATTCCACGCTGATCGGTTTAGAAGCCACAGCAACCTTGGTCGCCCCAGAAATAGCCATCAACCGCTTCGATCTCATTGTCGCGCAGGATGGCAACCAGTTCGTCAGAACCGAGCATTTGGTGCGCCTGTAAGCGCGATGTCGTTGGGATGGCGATCAGTCGTTCTAAAACCTTGATATAAAGCGTGCCGGCGGATTCATCGCAATCGTTCGACTCAAATCGACATTCGGCGGTAACGGGTTGGGGTTGGGGTTGGGACACGATTTTTCTTTTAGTCGCCGAAAGATTGTATCGAAAGGGATGTTCTCGGTAGGACGAGATGGTCCGTTGTGGAAGTGAAGTTCGAGCTTACTTTTGCCCCAAAACCAAAAACGTTGGATTTAGTGAGGCGAAGCGGACTCGATCGAGTTGGTATTGGCCACGAGCGATGTTAATCATGCGGACATCCGGTTGCATTGCTGCGTCCCCGAGGACTTGTTGCACAGCAACCAAATTGTCCGGACTCGAAACATTCACCACGATTCGTCCGCCACTTGTTAGACGCTTGATTGCGCTGGAAACCAACTCAGGAACGATTCGCCCACTGCCGCCAACAAAAATGGCATTGGCGTCTGGCAGTTCCTTCCATGCCTCCGGTGCTTGACCATGTATTGGAACCAAGGAGGGGACATCGAACATCTTGGCGTTCTCGATCATTAGGGCGAAGTCTTCCGCATCCATTTCGATGGCAAAGACTTTGCCTTTATTCGCAATTGCTGCTGCTTCGATGGCTAATGATCCACTGCCCGCGCCGACGTCCCAAACAACACTGGTGGGGGTCAGACTCAATTCTGCCAAGGCGATACAGCGGACTTCCGATGGTGTTAGTAGTCCACGTTTGGGGCGTGATTGCAGGAAAAGGTCGTCAGGGTTACCGAACAAACGTCGTTGCGCGCTGCCGCTCGGTCGGTCGGCTGCTCCGTGCCGGCGGACCAAAACCATCACGTTCATTGAACCAAAGGATTGCGTGCGGATCGATTGCAGATCTCCTTGGGTCACGGTTTCGTCAGGCGTACCGAGGTTTTCGCAAACATATCCAGTGAAATAGTCGATCCGACGGTCTAGAAGTGCTTCAGCGACGACAGCGGGTGTGATGGATTCGGTGGTAAAAAGTCCGACCAGTTCCGCTGTGCGAATGTTGTCGACCACACGATCGAGTGGTTGCGTGGCAAGGTTGGTGAGGTAGGCATCGTCCCAGCTTTCTTTCACCCGAGCGAACGCCAATTGCATACTGCTAACATGCGGGATCACTTCAAAGCGATCTTTGCCAAACGTTTCGGTTAAATATCGGGCGATTCCGTAGAACAGTGGATCACCACTAGCTAGAACGACTGCTGATGAATCACCAAGCTCTTTGATCGCTTGTTGAAGTTGTTGAAGGTTACTGCCGACGACAATCCGTTTGGAATCCGTATTCCCGATTTTGTCTAACAGCAGCGATGGGCCAACAAGAACGGTGGCATTTTTGATTAGTTGTCTGGCTTGGCCAGTTAAACCATCAAGTCCATCGTCGCCAATACCAACAATTTGAATGCGAGCGGTCAAGGGTGTCTCTTTCTTACTTTTCAAGTTTGCGAATCGCTTGGAGTATCTCTTCAGGTCGACTTCGGCCGGCATGTGAATCGCTGATCTTGGACCATGCGACCCGGCCATTTTGGTTGATCACGTAGGTGGCAGGATAGGCCGTTTCGCGAGGTGAATTCCAACGGATTCCCCACTCTGTGACCATCTTCATCGCGTCATCTCGAACCATCACCATTGGATCTGGAATCGATCGTGATCCCATAAACTCTTCGGCGTGTTGCTCTAGCATGTTGGCTTTTCCAGGATAAACCAAGATGACTCGTTGGCAGGACTCGGCAAGTTTTTTCGCTCGATTGATCAACGAACTGACTTGCTGATTACACAGCGGACATTGGTATCCGGGATAACCGCGAAGGACCACGACCACAACGGGGCCTTTTCTAATTTCGTCTTCGAGATTGACGTAGCTATTTTCGCCGATGATCGGCAATTCAAAGTTGATCGCTTTGTCCCCGACCGCCAAAGGGCCTGTTTTAGCTGGTTCGTCGGCGTTCACAAGAACAGCAGTTGCTAGCAGCATGATCGTAGCGAGTGGTCTTAGAATCGATTTCATAAAGCTCAGAGGGATTGAAGGTGAGAGATACTTGTACGGATGCTTTCGATTGGATTGGGTGACTGATCTTGCTCGACATGGCATTCGGCGACACCGATCTTCTTCGCCAAGTCGACAATCTGTCTCATGTCGATCGTACCGTTACCGAGTTCCTTGAATGCGTCGGCGGGGACCTTTCCTTCGTCGTTGATTGTCCCGACACCATCCTTCAAATCCTTCAAATGAACTTGGCTGATCCGTTTGCCAAGCTGGTTCATCATCGCTAACGGATCCTTTCCGCCGATTTTAACCCAGAAAACATCGAGTTCGAATTCCATTAACTCGGGGTCAAACCGTTCCATGAAAACGTCATAGGGAGTCTGGTCATTCCCTTCAAATTTTGCAAACTCGAAGGAATGGTTGTGGTAACACATTCGCATACCAGCATCGTGCGCCTTGGACGCCGCTTCGTTGGACGCGTCGGCAATTCGTTGGCACTTTTCGAGCGTATCGCGGTTCTGTTTACCGATGTAGCCGAAAACGATGTGCCGAAGTCCCAAACGCTCAGCAAGTTCGATACTCTTGTCGACACTTGTTACACCTTTGGCTGTGGGATCCGCGATTGCTTTCCAATCCATAAACGCGCTGTGAACCATCATCCCATTGTCACGGGCGATTCCCGCAATCTTGATGGCGTCCTCGTCAATCGACATCAACTCGACTTGTTGATATCCCGCTTTGGCGATTGCCGAGAGCGTTACCTCGGCATCCTCGGACATCTGGTTGCGGACGGTGTAGAGTTGAAGCCCGATGCGGTCGAGATAAGGAGCATTAGCCGCGAAGGCTTCGAGCGGCCGAGCAAGCATCGCAGCGAAGCCGGCGATGGCCGAAGCTTTCACCAAATTTCGGCGACTCAAGCAAACACTAGACGAGTGGACATTTGGATGATTCATGTTCGGCGCCTCGGGGATGAGAGAAACGTATTTTAAGAATGATCACGTCGTTCGCGTTGCCGTCGACTATAACGCTCAAGTGTCTTGCGTTCGGACCTTGACAGGCTACTTTCGCCAAGTTCATGGATTTTTGCCAAAATCCGGTCTGCTTCCTCAGCTTCTTTTTCGATTTTCCGATCAGGATCGTGAATTTTCAGTTTCGCGCGGCGTGACCGCTGACGGATTCGCTCAGGAAACTCGGTCAGAAAATCGAAGCTGAACCAGCGGAGATTCCAATTGCGAAAAAAGTAGAGTAAAGCAAATGCCGCACCAGCCAAGTGAACTTCGAATGCCGTGTTGGCTCCTGTGAGCGACATGATGCCAAGGGCACCTGCAAAGTCAGCCGCGACAAAGAAAACGGCGATCACCCACGCTTTCACCGGCAACACAAACATTAGCAAGACTTCGGCTTGCGGATAGTAGCACGCAAACAGAATGGTTGTCGCGACGACCGCCCCGCTAGCGCCGATGACACTGCCACCGGGTTGGCCCTTGAACAAAAAGGAAACCGATGCAACCAGTCCACCGATCAGGATCGCGGCAAGATAAAATTTCAAGAACTCTTGCTGGCTAATCCTTCGTTCGACAATTCGGCCGAAAAAGAACAGGCCAATCATGTTGAACAGAATGTGGTTGATGTTACTCGGATCGTGAACAAACCCGTACGTCAAAAATTCCCACCACAACCATGGTTGCAGCAGTGTGAAGCCATGTGTGGCCAACCACCCTTCGAGCGATCCATCGAAAATCATTTGTAGCAGAAAAACCACCACATTGATGACAATCAGAATGATCGTCGTGCTGTGCGGCTTTTCAATCCGGTCCCAGGGGGTCCGGGTTTCGTTGCGACCGTAATCGCGGTCATATAGACCCATGACAAAAGGTTCCTCAGTTCGCTCCCAGTATGGGAGAATGCTATCATTTTGGCAATCAATCAGCCCTTATCGTAGCAATCAATGGGCCAACTCGTCGATATCCAGCGGAATCGTCCCTATACTAAGACGCCTTATCGACACAGCAGATCGACACATCAGCGTGAACCGAATTGCCAGTAACCCCGAAGACCACGCAAAATTTGAAATTTCAACTCGCAAGGAATCACACGTGAACCGCCCACCCTTTGCATTGCTGAGAACCGTCACCCTCGTTTTGGGATCGACCGTTTTCGCGTTTCTCTCGTATGCTCGCCCACAAGTTTTTGCTGAATCCACCGACACCCTCGTGAGTCAAGAAATGAATTCGCCGCTGCTACAGAAATGGACTGGACCTTACGGCGGGGTGCCACCGTGGAACTTAGTGCGAACGGACGAGTTTCAAAGTGCCTTTGACATCGCGATAGCCGCAGCACAGGAAGAGATCGAAACGATCGCCAATCAATCGGAACCGCCGACATTTGAAAATACAATCGTGGCGCTCGAAAAATCGGGCGATATGCTTGATCGACTCGAAACTCAATTCGATGTGCATTCATCCAACCTAAACCTTGGCCCGATTCCTGACATTGAACGATCCGTCGCGCCTCAGTTATCCGCTTATCGCGATACCATCTACCAGAACGCAAAGCTGTTTAAACGAATCGAGACGATCTTCGAAAGTGACGCGATGGATTCGTTCACGGTCGCACAAAAGCGACTTGTTGACGATCTCTACAAAACCTTTGTCCGCCAAGGTGCAAAACTGAATCAAAGCGACAAAGCAAAGCTATCGCAAATCAATACTCGCTTGGCTCGGCTCTTTACCGACTTTAGTCAGAACGTCCTCGAAGACGAAAAAGGCTTTGTCACTTGGGTCGACAACGAAGCGGATTTGGCAGGTCTTCCTAATAGCGTCAAGACAGCAATGAAGTCCGCGGCCACGAATCGCGGCAAGCCTGATCAATGGGCCGTTACAAATACCCGTTCGTCGATGGACCCGTTTTTGACGTACTCTGATAATCGTGCGCTTCGCGAAACCGTTTGGCGAAACTACTACAACCGTTGTGACAATGGCGACAAGCATGACAACAACGCGATCATCTCGGAAATTTTGAGTCTACGCGACGCTCGGGCGAAACTGCTTGGCTACAAAAACCATGCCCAATGGCGACTTGAACCGACGATGGCTAAAACGCCTGCGGCGACGATGGAGTTGATGATGAAGGTCTGGCCCAAGGCGGTTGCCCGAGTAAAGGAAGAGGTGACCGACATGCAGGCCATCGCGGACCAAGAAGGTGCGAACATCAAGATTGCACCATGGGATTATCGGTACTATGCCGAGAAGGTTCGCAAGGCAAAGTACGATCTCGATTTCAACGAAGTGAAACCGTATATGCAGCTGGAAAAATTGCGTGAAGCGATGATGTGGGCGGCTGGCCAATTGTACGGGATGCAATTCACCCTCGTGACGGACGTACCTGTCTTTCATCCTGACGTGCGTGTTTGGCGAGTCGATGACAAGGAGGGAAATCGGATCGGTTTGTGGTATTTCGATCCTTTTGCCCGCGAAGGTAAACGAAGCGGCGCATGGATGAATGCGTACCGATTGCAAGAAAATATCGACAAGCCGATCACGCCGATTGTTTCGAATAATTCAAACTTCATCAAAGGAGTCGAAGGTCAACCGGTTTTGATTTCCTGGGATGATGCGGTGACATTGTTCCACGAGTTCGGGCACGCGTTGCACGGATTGAATTCGAATGTGAACTATCCTTCGCAAGCCGGCACGAACGTAGCCCGAGATTATGTCGAGTTTCCTTCGCAGTTAATGGAACATTGGCTTGATACACCCGAAGTGCTTAGTAAATACTGCGTGCACTACCAAACGGGCCAGTCGATGCCAGCGGAGCTACTTGAAAAGATCAAAAAGGCATCGAAGTTCAATCAAGGTTTTGACACGGTCGAGTATTTGGCTAGTGCGATTGTCGACATGAAATTGCATACCACTGAACAAGAGAAGATTGATCCGGATAAATTTGAACGCGACACATTGGTAGAAATCGGAATGCCCGAAGAATTGCCGATGCGACACCGCACGCCCCATTTCGCTCATATCTTCAGTAGCGATTCGTATTCGGCAGGTTACTACAGTTACCTTTGGTCGGACGCGTTGACAGCGGATGCAGCGGAGGTGTTTGAAGAAGCGGGCACATTCTATGATCCCGACATCGCAAAGCGATTGCACGACGACGTGATGAGTGTTGGTGACACGATCGATCCCGAGGAAGGTTTCCGACGATTCCGAGGTCGCGATGTTGACACCAGTGCGCTACTTCGAAAACGGGGCTTTCCAGTAGATTGATGTTAAGGTGAACCGGGGAAAGTCTCGGCGACTTTCCCCGCGGTTGCTCCCATCCGACCCGCGGCGGCGGTGACGGCGATCGCTGCAAAATGGCCTGCGAAAACCATCAAGTAGGAAAGTGCGTAGTAGATCGCCAATTGGTAATCGATCGGTGGTTGAGTGAGCTTGGATTCGCAAAACGCTAGCGCAACAGCTCCAGCCACGCATAGCAAAACCACACCCAGTATGCGAAGCAAACCCGTTCCAAAGCTCACACTCAACATTGCACGACATAGCAATGTCGAAATCAAAGACAGACCAATACAAACGGCGGTGAAGACGATCCAATAGTTATGCGGATTCATCGGGGGCTGATGCCAGCGAGCAAAGCCGAGCAGTAACGCAAACGCAGTCGTCGCGACGATCATGTCCGAAATCGAGAATTGTCTGCGGCGACGATCCGCTTGATCACGCACCTCATTAAAATGGGGAATGCCGATCCAAGCGAATAGAAGGTTTTGGCTGAGGATCAAACCTAGACAATTGATCAACGTTCGAGCGGGCGTGTTGTCATTGGAAAATTTCAACAGCATAGCGGTTCCAAGCAAGATGCACCCCGCTTGGATAGCAAAACGAAGCCAATTTCCTGGAGCCGCCGACGCGACCCAACATCCAGCGGCCATGGTCCCAAGAACGGCACCCGCGTAGAGACTTTCCACCACGAACGCCAACTCAGGAGATTCGATGGTCGAAACAACATTGGGTTGGAGCAGCAAAAACCAAACACCCATCGTGACAGCCCAGAGTGCTAAAATGGGTAGTGCCCTTTGGTTCAGTCGCGGGATCATGTAGCTTTGTTTGTTCAAACCAGCCCCCTTTTCGGATAGGCATGAAAACATGGATGGTACCACTGAATCGATCATCGCGGTGATTGGGCACCCGATTGCCGGAAACCCTACGCAGTTTGCGTTGGAGCGAGTCTTCGATTCACTGCATCTCGATTGGAGGGTCCTTTCTTTTGACGTTAAACCAGAGAATCTGGCGACGGCATTGTTGGGTCTTGAGGTGTTAGGTGTCCAGGGCGTTTTACTCGATACTGCCTTAACAAAGCACACGGCAACACAGCACGCGGCGCCCGTCTCGGATGAAAACACTTCCGATGAGCCCAACTTGGTAAAGTTCGATTGTTTCTATCGCAACGAAAAAATACGCGTTGGATTGATCGGGTATGATGCCCAGAGTGATTGGATCCGCAGACAAATTGAAACGCACTATCGGTCAGCGAACGAATCACTTTCTCGTTCGGTTTGTGTGATCGGCCAATTCCATTTGGACGAACAGCGGGTTTTGCCGAAAGAGTTTAGCGAGTCGGTTGCGTTTTTGTTACGCGAAGATGGCGAGAAATTTGAGGAGGACGTGATCCGCGATGCAGGAATCATCCTGTTGGGCGAGCACAACGCTGCACTGGAGTGGGACGATTGGCTTCTTTCGAATTCATCGGTGCTGGTCGTCGACATGACGGATGGATATCCACTATTGCCAAAACTGGTTGAGTCGGGGCGCACCGTGATAACGTGTGATCAGCGGCAAGTCGGTGCCCTGTGCCACTGCATCGAACAATGGATCGGCGAAACGCCCTCGCCTGAGATCATTATCGATGCCATTGAAGAGTACATGGCTGTGTGACGAATCATTCTCTTATATACGGTTCTAATTGTAATTGCTCACCATGAATGAAGCCGAACGACCATCCTCGGAGGAACCACCGAGCGCGGAAGAAAACGCGTCGTCCAAACCAGCGCCGCTCTGCACCGAGCGACTCGAATCTCTCATTCTGCGCGACGATCGGATTGTCGAGACCGTTGCCAAGTTGCAGGTGCGCATTCACGAACGATTCCCTAGCAGTGGTCTTGGTCGCCTTTGCGGGCACTTGCACCAAGTGGCTTGCCAAGCGTCGGAGCGTTCGACATGGATAGGTCGGCCGATTCTTTCGATACGATTGGTCGGTCTTCTGTTAACGTTTATGCTGCTAGCGATTCTATTTGGTTTCGGCACAATGGCGATTCGTTTAGAAACCCATGAACTCAGTTGGTTGGAATTCATTCAAACCTTTGAGCCTGCTGTCAACGGGCTTGTCTTTGTCGCCATCGCGATCTATTTCTTGCTCAGTCTAGAGAAGCGAATCAAACGTCGTCGTGCGTTGGCTGCGGTGCATGAGTTGCGTTCGCTTGCGCACATCATTGACATGCATCAATTGACCAAAGACCCCGAGCGAATTTTGAGTAACTGGCAAGCGACGGACAATTCGCCCAAAACCTCGATGACGCCATTCCAATTGGGACGCTATCTGGATTACTGTAGCGAGATGCTGTCACTGATTGGCAAAATCGCCGCTCTCTATGTCGAGCGTTTCGATGACGGCGTGTCCGTGGCTGCGGTAACGGAGATCGAGCAACTCAGCACGAGCCTAAGCCGAAAAATTTGGCAAAAGATTATCATTCTAAAGCAATCACAAAACGAAAAAGCGTTCTAGCGTTGGTCGGGGTCCGTTCTGCGTGAAACGACTTCGCTGCACACAGATCCAATTCGGCCATCGATCGTATGCACATTCACGTCGACACGAAACGCGGTCGTCGATTCAGCAGCGTCGGAAATGCCGGTTGATCGATCCACGACAGCACGTGCATGCTCCAGTTCTGCAAGTACTGTCGCACCATCTTGTCCTTGCCGCCACCGATCGAGTGTCGAGAAAAATTCAGCATGTGAACCGCTTCGTCGATGGAACAGCCCCAATGATCCGCGACGGAATCGACGACACTGAGCGGATTGCGGACGATGTAGATTGCACCGAGTGTTAACTCACGTCGGATCAGCGGGCAGCCATTGCGTTGCACTCGCGCGTTGTGTGTTTTGACCAACACCGGCGGCTGGACCCGCTTGGCCAATGAAATCTGTACCTCCTCGCGCAACTGGTCCACTTCCGCGTCGCTCAAATTATCACGACCGGCCGCCCTTTCGAATTCCTCGCGACGAGAATCCGAGATCGTTGTTTGGAACGCTTCACGAAGAGCGAGCGATTCGCCCAGTGGTTTACGATAGGCTGCAAACATCATCCGCATCCACGTATTTCCCGACTTCGGATACGAAGCCAACCAAACGATTCGTTTCATTCCCTACTTCTCCTCGGCGGGAATTATCTTGATTTCAACGTTTGGAAGGGCTCTCTGGATGTCATCCAAAGAGCGATCGGGTGGAAGATCGCCACTGATGATTAGTCGCTTTAACTTTCCGAGTTTCGAGATCTGCTCAAGCGAAGCATTGATAATCAGCTCATTGTCAATTCCCAATGACTGAAGCTTTGCCAATCCGCTTGCATCCATCGAGTCGCAGTACCCGTAAGGAGGGCAAGACTAACTTCTCAAGACCGGAGCCATTCAGAGGGTTGTATCCTAGTTGGACAGCGCCAGTTTGATGTTATTGGTTATAGTTTCACGCGGATTTTGGCTCGACGCTTTTGATTTGACCGGGGTCGATTCCAAGGTCATGACAGTCAGCGATACGTTTCTTACGATGGCAACGACTTGCTTCCGCGTTACGACGTTGATGGTAGCTGATTCGGAGACGCTCTGCTTCGTACTGCTCATCTCGAAGTCGCTTGGGAAGACCGATGCAGCGGATCACCACATCGGCCGCCCGTCGAACCTGTTCAAGCGTCAGACGCTCAGCGTCGGTGACGACCTCCGTGCGGCACAGACGATGACGAACCCGGGCACAGAACAATTGGCTGACGATCGCCACGATCATGTGACGATGAACGCAGTCCCATCCACGGCATTCAAAGTGATCCCAGCCTAATTCCTCTTTGGCTTCGCGAAAGCACGCTTCCACCTTCCAGCGTCCGAACGCAATTCGCAGCAACTCGCGAACCGTCCATCCATCACGGCCTGGAATTCGATTGCTGATGAAGTACTTTACTTCTCCGGTGCGAACGTTCTTGGCAACGATCAATGTGCATTGCGAGCTGACCAAGCGACCGTCGTGAGTCTTGCGATGGACGATATGCCAGCGAACTTCCCAAATCTCGGGCCCCTTATGCGAGTCCCGTGTGCGGTAACGCTGCGGTGTTTGCGAGGCCAGGCCGGGCGAGTACTTGGCCAAGTTCTGCACTTGGCAAGCCTTCGAGTCGCTGGTGGCCAAGCGAGGGTATTTCTTTTGCCGCCTCTTGGTCTTTTGCCTCGATTTTCGCAGCACTTTTGGCTTCCGCGCCCATGCCCGAAAGTTCGGCGGTACTTCGCCAACGAATGCCTGTTTGCGCTCGTCGAGCCCATCGAGAAACTTCCCGTCACGACCGTAAAGTTCATCAAACGTCCAGGCTTTGACGGTGATGCCATCGGCCATTGCCTGGTCGATCAGCACCAAGGCGATCTGCGGCTTGGTCAGAAACTGGGCCTCGTCAGGGACATGAGTTTTTTTCGGCGCGCGGTGTCGTTGGCCCAGTCTTCGGGCAAGTACGTTCGGGCGGCGATCAGGCACTGGAAAGTCGCTGTGGCAAACGATAGAGCGACGTTGACAACCGCGTTTTCAACTTTGCCGCGATTGCCGTTGTATTGTCGTTTGACTCCGACGGTTTCCTTGCCGGCTTTGGCCGTACCGGTTTCGTCGATCACTCCGATGGCCTGCGGGTCGGCCTGTTCGCGGACGATCACGTTGCGGCATCGCTGGAGTACTTCGTCGTGGTCCCACTTGATGGACTCGAGGAATCGTTGGAGCGTTCGCGGTGCAATGCCTTGTTTCAAAGCAATCGCTTCGACGTTCTTTCGCTGCAGTTCCGAGAGCAGTCCGCGAACATACGCGGCAAACAGCCTTCGGCCTTTGACGCCGTGGAAACAATCGGCAAAGATGGCGAGAAATTGGGCGAGCATCTTTCCGAGCGATGCGATATCCTGTAGTGACATAGAGGCGACCTTCCGTGGTTTCGTCGTGAAACAATTAGCACACGGAGGGTCGTTTCTTTTTGACTCCCAAGTCAAGCGAGATAACTCGCGGCACAGTCACAACTTACGAAATCAGGAAGCCACGAAGTGGCGCTGTCCAGCTAGGTCAAGACAAGTAAGTTCTCGAAATCCATTCAACAATGGCAAATCAAAGTCAGTAAGACCTGAGTTTTGTATTGCTAGGTCCCCTAATCTAAAGCCAAGTCCATGATCCAGGTGTCTTGCTAAACCGTTTGGTACTCGAATCAAACGCAGGTTTAACAGTCGCAATGGATCCAAATCACGATTGGCAAATCCAAAGAAACCCACGCTGGGATAAGAACGTGCCCCGGTACGTTGTATTGCTCAACAAAGGCTTTAGCGCGTTCATCGAGCCGTGATAGAACGCGGTGGACGACGAGATTCAATCGTCTGCCTATTCCAAACTCCTCGTACTCCAAATCCAGTAGCGTATCGAGACAACTTGCCGCGAAACGCCAATCGAGGCTATAAACATTCCGCCCCAAAAACGACACCGTGTCCTCCAATGCTTGGGGGTCGTTTTCAACAATTTTCGCGACGATGTCCTGGACCAAATAATAGCGCGACGCTAGTAGGCCGTCGGGAACATTCTCTAAACCCACCTCGACGGCGAGTTCTTCAAATTTCCCGTCGCTCGACGTTGCCCATCCAACCACCGCCAGTTCCTCTGCATCAACCATGTTGATGTTAAGTGGCAAGACAAACATTAAGATCGGTAGCCATCGCCAAACGGTGAACGTCGATTTTTTCATATCGGATAGGCTCCGTTGGAATGTGTCCTGCTCCCCGAATCTGTACCAACTGCAGTGAGAAAATCTGGGTTTCATCTGGCCGGGCTAGCCCGGCCAGATGAAGCGAAATCTTTGGGGGCCAGGTTGCCCAAAGCGCTGTGGGGTCGATGTTCGTTGTAGTCAACACGCCAAGTGTCGATCTTCTCCTGTGCGTCGTCAAGCGACAAGAACTCATTCTCATTGAAGGATTCAATGAATGCGTTATCCGTTGGTTTCCCGGGGCTACTGAAGTGAAGTGTCACTTCATTAGTGTACGCCCACTAGCGTTGGTCGGGGTCCGTTCTTCGTGAAACGACTTCGCCGCTCGCAGATCCAATGCGCCCATCGATCGTATGCGCGTTCACGTCGACACGAAACGTGGTCGTCGAATCAGGCAACTCGAAATCGATGGTCACTCGGCCATCAGAGTTGGTGATTAAGAGCGGGTGCCAAAATAGTGTTTCGGCAGAATCTGTTTGCGTTTCGTCGTCGCCCGATTGGTAGTGATGAGCATATTCACGCACGGGAAACCGAAGTTCATTCATCAATTGATCGGCAAACGATTCGACATCAAGCCCGCGCGAAGCGAACAATTTTTGCAGTTCTGTCTTGGTCAGCGTTCGCTCGGGTGTCGGTTCCGATGTCGTTCTTAGCAATCGGCTACGAACGCTCTCTAACTCATCGAAATGGCTGGCCTGTAAAAGCAGTTCCGCGACCTCGATTGCTTCGGACGAACCCGCTTGCGATCCCACGTCGGGATTAGCGGCAGCCGATCTTTCCATTGCATCCCTATCAAGCGTCGGTGAATTATCCATCTGGACGGTGGCGTTTTCTGGACTGCCGCACCCGACAGTGGCTAACGATGTCGACGCAACCAACAACCATATCGCGATTTTTTTTTGTGGTCGACGACGTATGCGAATTACCAATGCAACAAGCCAGAGGATGAAAATCGTAGCCAACAGGAATCTCGTTTGGGACGTAAAGGTCCGCCATGCGATGATGACTTGTTCCTGATAAAGCGACCATTCGTGTGAGGGTTCATTCGGACTTTCAAATGACCTTGGTTTTGTCTCCGCATCGCTACCATCGAGCTGGATCAATCGAACCAATTGTTTGCGAAAATCGACGTTCGGTTGGTTGTTGGAACCGCTGACAAAACGTCGCCATCCTTGCGTCCCAAGTAACAAGTCCACCGCAGTGGCCGCTTCGGCGGATTCGTCGAGATAGAAGTTAGCGTATTCAAGGTCTTCCGGTTTCTGCACTTCGCTGGTTAACAAAAAGTGCGTTTGCATGTTCGGGCGTTCGTTTTCACGCAAACGAAGCGACGCATTGTCGACTACCGCCGCGCCCAACACCGCCGGTGTTGGCTCGCCGGTTTCGTCACGTACTTGCAGGGTTATACGCAAAGGCTCGCCCGGCGAAGCGTCAGTTGGTGATGAAGATTCGATTTCGATATGAAGCCGTTTGGATTGTCGGCGGAATACTAATCGTTCGACAAGAGGCTGCGCCGGGACCATCGTTACATCAAAGACGGTCACCCGAACCACGCCTGCGGTGTCGTCACGTATTGGTAGTGAAAGGGAATTCTCTCCAATGCCCAGTCTTACTTGTTTTTCCCCAACCAATTGGCCACGACAGACAGCGCGAATGATCACCCGGCGCTCTGTTTGCGTGCGGATGTTCATTGTGATTGCTTCGTCGATATCGAACACGCCTGACCCTGTATCCAATACGGGAAAGGCTCTCACGACGGCGGGCAACTTTGGTGAATGAGTGATGCCCACCGGAGTGGTGACCACTAGCGAGTACCGTTTTCCTCGCTCGGGCACGAACTCAAAACGTCCCATACCATCACGAATCGTTTCGATGGTGGTGACACGCTCATTCTGATGCGTTTGGATTTCGCCCGCGAAATGAATCGGTTTGCCGAGCGAATCGCGAGCCGAGAAGTAGACTCGATTAAGAAGACCGTCGACGAGATAACCTCCTTCGGGATAGAAGTCGATCTCAATGCGACCTAGTTGGATTGGGATCGTCTTTGTTTTCGCTTCTTGTGTACCACTATCCTCGACCACCACCAACAACTTTCCGGCCGCCCGAGCGATATGCGAAGGTAACGAAAATGCAATTTTGCATGATCCGTTGTTGTTCGTCGTTGTGCGAACGCTGTGAATGACACGATCGTCTAATGTTGCATTGACTCGCACTTTCGCATTTGCAACTGGACCGCCTTCTGCTTTTGTCGCATGAAAATCGGCCTCGACCGTTTCGCCCGGTCCATAACTACGCCGATGAAAATCAAGCTGTGTATTGAACCGCGGAACCCGATACGGTCGCACTTGGAAATCACATCGCTCGTCGGGAAAGAATCCGTCAAGGCTTTTGGCGATCAACGTGTAGGGGCCGCCGGATATGGTCGAGGGAATCGTTAATGCACCATTGCCGACGCCACGGTCGGTAACACCTTCGGTTGCGAGTGTTTGTATCGGAGTTCCGTTGGAACCGAGGATTTCATAGCGAATCGGGACGTCCACTATGGATCGAAAGGATCGACGATCGAGTGTCAACGATCGAAAATAGATTGTTTCCCCGGGGCGATAAACTGGTCGATCGGTCGTCAAATAGGTCAAACACCGCGTCGGTTCCAGCGGGACTTCGATGGTTGCCGATGAGACGTTCGATTTGTCAGAAGTTGCCGTTATCGATAATTTTGCGTTTTCTGGGATTACGATGTCCGATGGTAGAACGATCTTCCCCGTTCCTGATGCATCGGTATCGGTGACACCGGAAAACAAGATCGTCCCTTTGGCGAGCACCGCGAAGGATAACGACGCAGGAGTGACCGAAAAACCGCCGATGGAGGTTCCGACGGTATCGAGCTTTTTCGTGACAATGTTGTACTGGTGATCTGTGCCCGCGGTCATCACAGGAGTGACTTTGGCTTCGATGCGAACGGGCACCATGGGGGTTTCAGGCAGTCGTTTGACGTACAACGATCCCAGTATCAACATTCCGATCGACGCGGCGATTGCGCCGATCAATGTGGGGCCGAACCAGATCGGTTTGGCTTTGATGGTAGAGGGAATCGGAGTCGCCGAGGGAAGTTGCTCCGAAGCGGTCGAAGATGGGATACTAGCGCTACGGGGTATTTGTGCAGCTTCAGCGAGCTTGTCGGCTAGCTTTCGGGTCTCGCTCCACTCGGCAGCGACTTGGGGGTCGGTTGAAATTCGCTGGCGCAGTTTTTGGGCTTCGTCTTGGTCAAGAAGATCGTAATGCAATTCCAGCAACGATTGGCGAAGTTCGTCTTTATTCTGATCGTTCGAGTTCATGAGAGGCCTCCTACAGCTTTGCGGAGGGTACGGATGGCCGTTCGCATTCGGGTTTTGACGGTTCCTAGGGGTAGAGATGTCGCTTCGGCGATTTGTTCGTAAGTAAGCTCGCCGTTTTGCCGAAGCAAAAAGACTTCGCGTTCTTGTTCTCGAAGTTTCATCACTTCGTGTTGGAGCGTAAGGATTTGTTCATCGCGTATCATCCCCGCGTCGGGAGAATCGGTGGTCGATACCATATCAATTGGCTCCGGCAAAGATTGTCGCCGCCGATTCCACGCCGCCTTGCGACAATCGCGGCCGGTATTCAGGGCGATCCGAAAGACCCAGGCACGTAGGTTGGCGACTTGGGCAATTTGTTCTCGGTGTCGCCAACATTTCAGGAAGGTTTCTTGAAGGGCATCGTGGGCATCTTCCTTATTTCCGACTAAATAAAACAGCGTCCCGAGAATTTCCCCATGCGCATCGGCGAACAACGACTCAAGCCGTTGGCGGAGTCGCGTCTCGATGTCAGTGGACGTTTCGGGCCTCGTTTCCATATGTCTAAAGGTAAGACGATTGAGGGAGCGAGTTGGATTTGGGGAATTTCAAACCGTAGCAGAAATCGCTGTGACTTTCGATCCGAGCATGCGTTGTCCCGGAGATTGCCGAAACTCGATGCGAGTTCGTCGAATTTTTTTACTCCGTGCAAGATTATCCCATTTGTGTTCGTGATACTCTATAGCAAAGGATGCTTGCTTCCCAAAGAACTGTGGTTTGCGGATGAGTGTGTTGAATTCCGATCCTGTGACCCGCCCCAGCTTACTCGTGCGATTGCAGAATTCGCGTGACGAGCAAGCGTGGGCTGAATTCGCGGCGGTATATGAACCAGTCATCTATCGAATGACGCTTCGTCGTGGCTTGCAAGACGCTGATGCACGGGAAATTGTCCAAGAAGTTTTGCTATCGGTTACATCGGCAATCGATCGCTTTGACGTCGAAGCCAACGGATCGTTTCGTGGCTGGCTCAGCCGCATCACTCGAAACGCCACCATCGATCGGTTCCGCCAACAAACCGCTCGTGGGGAAACGATCGATGCCAGTGGCGTGGCAAGATTGCTGGACGAGGCGACAGCCAACGAAAAAGTCGCCGACGAGTTTGAACACGATTGCCGCCGGCAACTTTTCCGCTGGGCCGCGGGCGAAGTTCGCAGGCGCACGGGCGAAGTGAATTGGATGGCGTTCTGGAAAACATCGGTTGATGGGTGTGACGTGGCCGATGTGGCACGGGAATTGGACATCGGCGAAGGAGCGGTCTACGTCGCACGATGCCGAATCTTGAAACGAATCCGAGAATTGGTCGACGAGCGACTCAGCGAATGATTGCAAAAACCAACCCCCATTTTGAAAACGAGACGCTACGTCAATTGCTTGACGAATCGCTGCCACGCGAACAAACCGAAGCGGTCGAGAAGCATTTAGGAAACTGCCGGAAATGTCGTGATCGCTTAGAGGAATTGGCGGGCAAAGCCGAGTGTTGGGAAGAAATGGTTAATGTCCTTTCCGAACGAACCGAGCCGATTCCCGTGCAATCCGATCAGCCACTCGATGCATCACTACAGTGGATTCGACCATTGTTGGACGAATCGTGCGAACATGGAATGGGTCTGATAGATGACTACGTGGTGGAAGGAGTGATCGGCCAAGGAGGTATGGGGGTCGTGTTGCGCGGGATCGATCCCGAATTGAATCGGCCGGTTGCCATCAAAGTCTTGTCGCCTCATTTGGCAGGTGTCGGAGCGGCGCGAGCTAGGTTCATGCGTGAGGCACAAGCGGCCGCGGCGATTGTCCATCCCGCGATTGTGCCGATCTATAGCGTTGTCCCGACAGCGCGGTTGCCCTACATCGTGATGCCTTGGATCGCAGGCGGAAATCTACAACAACGGATCGACCGCGATGGTCCACTGTCGCTCGACGAAGTGCTTTGCATTGGACTCCAAATCGCCGAAGGGTTGTCCGCGGCCCATCGCCAGGGTGTGATCCATCGCGACATCAAACCAGCGAATATTTTAATCGAGGAAGGGAACGGTCGCGTTTTGATCAGCGACTTTGGATTGGCCCGAGCACTGGACGACGCGACGTTAACGATGAGTGGCATGATCGCGGGAACGCCACAATATATGAGTCCCGAACAAGCCAAAGGGGAAACGGTCGATGTGCGCAGCGACGTGTTTAGTCTCGGCAGTGTTCTTTACAGGCTCGCCACCGGTCGCCCACCGTTTCGCGCCGAAAGCCCGCTGGCGGTGCTACGCAAAATTTCTGAAACGCGGCCTCGACCGATTAACGCGATCAACGAACAGATGCCAGTGTGGCTTGATGGCCTTGTCTCGCAGTTCATGCAAACCGAGATTGGCAAACGAACCGCCACCGCCGATGCGGCAGCGAGTTTACTTCGGGATGCACTCTCGCATGTGCGGAATCCAACGATGGAATCCTTACCAAGATCATTGCAACGAAATCGAAAGCGAGCTTGGCTGGCGATTGGCAGCGTGTTGTTGATCACGTCTATCGGAATCGGGTTGTCGTGGTTTGCCGAAACGAATAGGGAAAAGGCAATTCGGGCACCGATCTCGAAAGAAGTTTTGAATCCACTTCGAAATGATGCTTGGTACGACACGGAAGCAGTGTCGGAACTACGTTCGATCCAACAAACGTTGAGTGGCCTTGAGGCTTCTCTGTGAGTCTGTTTCTGCGCCTCCGGCCTATGCGATTGCAACTACGAAAGCAGCCTCCAACAGGCTGGGTTGGCGAGCATTCGAAAAATGGTAGGGCTAACCGCCCGGCAGTTTGCTTCGCAGTACTACTACAAATGACTTCATTCTTCTCGAAAACGGAATCCATCCAATGGCAACGCTTCAACTCTCTCACTCAGGTCTCGTTCGAATGGGGCTGCTCGTATTGTCAATCACCGTGTTTTCGAGTGCTCAAGCCGACCCGCCCGAGCCTCTTGAACCATCGAGCCCTGTATACCTTCCGCCGCAGCCTAGCAGCCAATATCCGAACCACCAACTAGACAGAACTGGTTTTAGTTCCATTGCCCTGCCTGGCATGCGGCCGGTTTTTGAAACGCGGTACCAAGACGTAACTCGCGCCGTGCCGGTTACCACCGTGGAAAACGAGACGGGCGAAACAAAAACGACGTACCGAATGGAAACAACGCGAGTTCCGATGCAGACACAACGGTGGGTTCCGATCGGCCCAACGATTTCTGGTCGACACCCATTGGTGAATGCACTCCGTTCGATGAGTAAGGACGACGAGAAGCGAGAGGAAAAAATCACAGAACTACGTCAACAGCTCGAACAAGAGTTTGACCAAATGCACTCTCGGCAAGAAAAGGAGATCAGAGAAACTCGGGAGCGATTGGAGTCACTGACCAAGCGGCACGAGCAGCGAGGCGAGAATCGAGACAAAATCGTTCTGCGGCGTATGAATGAGCTGCTCGGCGAAAGCGACGAATTGGATTGGGATCCAAACTCAATACCGATGCAAACCCGAAACAATGGATTGACTTTCAATGCTTCTGCAAATGAGTTTATCTCTCCGCCTTACCCGAATCAAATCCAGCCTCCGACTCTCCCGGTTGGCCCTGCTGTCCTCAGTCCGCAACCGAACAGTCCGACTCCCTATCTTCGTGAGCGAATTCCCCTTAGCGATCAGACTCGCCCCCAAGCTGAAAGTGATTTTCGCGATCGTCGCAGCGGCTTCTTCAACCAAGACCGAACCAACATCCAAGCACCCGCACTCGGAAAATCCAATTCCGCGAACGAAACGATCTTTTCACTTGCCCGAGATTATGCATCAGCAAAGGCTGAACTGGAGGAAGCCGAGCCCTATTGCAAGGCAACCGAAGAATTGCGAGCCCAAGGCGCGGTACCGCTTTTTGAACTTCAGAAAGCACAATCGCGACTCAAACGAGCTCAGCAGGACATGGTCATCCGCAACATGCAAGTGGATGCTGAAAGCGAAGCACTCCGACGTACCATTGATTTTCATGGGTTGGAGGTGAAGAACGCGCGAGATAAACTTAGCTTGATCCAAACGAGTGGGGACCCAGGAATCAAAAGTCGAATAGAAAGGCTTGATGCCGTAGCGCAATTGGAAAAAGCTGAGAAGGCTCGCGAAACAGCGGTCGCCAATTTTGAACAGTTTGATAAAGTGATGAAAACAGTCGAGGCACCGGTGGAGCAAAACGATAACGAGAAGGCAACCGAAGCGGAATGAAAGCAAGGTTGGTTTCCGCCTCGCGAACCCAACTGATTGATAAACCGAACATGGAAAATCCCGATGATTTGCTGCGTCGTTACTACGGTTATTCGTCGTTCCGGCCGGACCAGCAAGCGGTGATTGAGCACGTCCTCGGTGGGAATCACGCGATGGTCGTCATGCCGACGGGAATGGGAAAGTCCCTTTGTTATCAAATTCCCGCGTTGACGATTCCTAAAGATTCTCGCGATCTTGTGTTGGTCCTCTCGCCGCTGGTTGCTTTGATGCACGATCAAGTGACTGCGCTGAGGGAAAAAGGTATCGAGGCGGCCTATATCAACTCGTCACTCGACCGTCAAAGTCGCGAGCAACGGTATGCCGAAGTTGCCTTGGGGAAGTACCGATTGCTTTACGTCACTCCGGAGCGGTTTCGCAAACCAGAATTTTGTGAGGTCATTGGTAAGCGTCAGATAAAATTGTTGGCGATTGACGAGGCTCATTGTGTAAGCCAGTGGGGGCACGATTTTCGCCCTGACTATTCGCGAGTGGGAGAAATTCGCGATCGGTTAGGCCGTCCGACCACGATCGCGGTGACCGCAACTGCGACGTCCGAGTGCCGAGCCGATATCTACAAACAAATTGGTATCGATCCAGAGCAGATTCGACTTTTCTATCAGGGGATCGATCGACCGAATTTGCGTTTGGATGTCCAGCAGGTTCTTGGCGACAGCGAAAAGTTCGAAGCGATCCAAGCGTGTTTGAACGATCCCGACTACGCCGGTGGCAGCGTGATTGTCTACTTCAGCTTGATCAAGACGCTCACTCGGTTTAGTGATGATTTGATGCGACTTGGAATCGACCACGATTGTTATCATGGCGACTTGGGCAGCCAACGACGGCGTCAGGTACAAGACCGTTTTATGCGAGCCGATGGCGATATTGTCCTGGCCACACCGGCGTTTGGGATGGGAATCGACAAAGAAGATATTCGGATTGTGATTCACGCCGAAACCCCAGGATCGATTGAATCGTACTATCAAGAAGTCGGCCGAGCGGGGCGCGATAATCAACCGAGCCGGTGCCTTTGGCTCTATGATCAACAGGACTTGATGACGCAAATGCAGTTCATCGAATGGGCAAATCCCGATGCCGAATTCTATGGCCGACTATACGACACACTGGTCGAGCACAACGAATCGTGCCGCGCTTTTGGGATGGAATGGCTCAATGACCGGCTTCAACGACTCAGCCGTCATGATCACCGTTTGGCTACTGCGTTATCGATGCTCGATCGGCAAGGGGTCATCGCGGGACCACAGGCGCCAGAGTGTTTTGAAGTGCGAGCGGCGTTACCGGAACATTTTCGAAATGACGAGGCCTTGTCGCAAAAAAAGCGGCGCGACCAACAGCGGTTGTATGCAATGGTACAATTGGCGGGTGAAACGGGAGATCGAAAAGCATTCTTGACCCATTATTTTGAGGGGACACGGCCATGCTTGACCTAATCGCTCAAGGACCACTTTCGACACAGCGTTGGCGTCGGCCGCTGCCAGACCCCACTTCGGGCCGTGAAATCACGCTCGGCCGCGCTGACAGCGATTGGAACGTGCCTTGGGATTTGATGATCTCGCGCAAACATGTTCGGCTCTTATCGCTGCCTGAAAAGCATCTTCAAGTGACCGGAAACGCTGTGGCGCGAAACCCGGTTTTTTATCGCGGTAAGCAATCTCGCCACTTCAAATTGGCAGTTGGCGAACATTTCGTGATCGGAAAAACCACGTTCACGTTCGCCAATCGACCTGGGGCGTCCGATGTTTCACCACAAAGCAGCATTTCATCGAAACGCCAACTCACCGAACATGCGTTTGATCAAGCGATGCTACGCGGTCGCAATTTTCGTGACGCCGCTTCGCGAATTGAAGTGTTGAGCCGGCTACCGGATTTGATCACTAGCAGCGGGACGGATGAGGAGTTGTTGGTGCGGATGACGAACGTGCTGTTGCAATCAACTCCTTCGGCCACCGCCGTTGCGGTTGTAGCCACGGAGTCGGATGACGGTAGGCCGACGAGTGACGTCAGCGTGCTGCATTACGATAGTCGGCGTTTCGATACCAATTCGACCTCGGTCAGTGCCAAGTTGGCTCGAAGTGCAATCGAAAAGCGTGAGAGCGTTTTGCAGATATGGTCCGATCAAGCGGGCGCAGCTTCGGCGTTTACGACCAATGAAGGGGTCGATTGGGCGTTTTGTGTGCCGATGCGTTCGGAAGCGTGCCGAGGATGGGCGATTTACGTCACAGGGCAATTCGCCGCGGACTCAATGGTCGAACCGGCTGAAATGCAGATGGGCGATTCGAAACCGGCCAGTGCACCACGAGAGGTTCCCGAAGGGTTAAAGGATGATTTGAAGTTTGCGGAGCTCGTCGGTTCGATGGTTGCCAATTTACGGCAAAGCCATCGACTTGAACGTCGCCAAGCATCGATGCGCCAATTTTTTGCTCCTCTGGTAATGGATGCGTTGGCTCGTCGGGATCCTGAACAAGTTCTCGCGCCGCGAGAAACTGACTTGACCGTGATGTTTTGTGATCTTCGTGGTTTTTCGAGACGGAGTGAGGAGCATTCTGATTCGTTACTCGAATTGCTTGGCCGCGTCAGCGAATCACTTGGATTGATGACCCGAGCGATTTTGGATAGTGGCGGTGTGATTGGCGATTTCCATGGTGATGCTGCAATGGGATTTTGGGGTTGGCCGCTCGCGCAAAACGATCGTGCGACGCGCGCAGCGGAGGCAGCGATGCAAATCCGTGCAACCCATGCGAAAGCTTCCGCTGGTGGAACCGGCTTCCAACATGGCATTGGCATTGCGACCGGTCGCGCCGTAGCGGGCCAAATTGGAACCGTCGACCAGGTGAAAGTGACGGCGTTTGGCCCAGTAGTCAACTTGGCCAGTCGCTTGGAAGGATTGACCAAATCATTTGGTGTTCATGTGATTATGGACCAAGCCACCGCTAACGCGATTGCGAATTCCGATGCTATTGGTCTTCGAATTCGCCCACTAGCGAACGTTTGTCCGGCGGGTTTCACTCATCCCACCAAGATTTTTGAGCTAGTCACTTCCGAGTTCTCCGAAGAACAACTTTTCCAAACCTACGAAAAAGGTCTCGAAAAATTTACGGCGGGCGAATGGTCTGAAGCCCGCTCGATTCTCGGAGAGCTTGCCGATCGCGACCGCCCCAGTCGAATGATTGTCGAGTACATGGATCGCTATCAGGCTGTTGCTCCGCCAGATTGGTCTGGTGCGATTCCATTTTCGAAGTAGCGTTCTTCACCTCAAAAGGCACGCGCAAATAAAAGCCAGACGCCCTCTCACCATTCCTCTGGCCAGTATCTACAATGGACCGCTGTAAGCTGCCCAAACCACCTATTTGGTCCAAGGATTGTCATGGGACATCGATCGACAACTGCCTGTACTACCTTATTGAAAATCGCATCATCGGCGTTTTGGGGCCTCTTTTTGGCGTTTCAATGCAGCATATCGTTGGGGCAATTGTCTGATTACGATCGGGCGCGACTGGTTTCTCAGATTGAATACTCGAAAAACCAAATCGTCGCCGAACGCTTCCCTGATTTGGAGACGGCTAAACAGGAGGTTCTCCGCCGCAGCAATATTGTCCGCGGCGTGATGCAGACGCAGACGTCCAAGGCAAACGGTCAGGAATGGCTCGATTACTTGGAAATGGCCCCGATCACGACCGCGATCAACGACGATGCATCGGCAGCCAAATTGGCATACGCCGCATTTGACTTGCGACATCGATTGGTTGGGAACGCGCGGGGACTGGAAATCAGTGTGATCCGTCATTTGCGTGATTCGGTCGAAGACTTGATCTCGGCGATACGGTTTCGAGATGCCGACAAGTCAGTCATTCAATTCCAAAAGCAACTCGATTCGTTAGTCGAGCGGATCGAAGTGCTGGATCGCGTTCCTTCGGCCGAAGACGCTGCTGCGATTGCTGCGATTGTTGGTTTGATTGATGAATCGGGCCAAGCGAAAGAAGTCGTCGGAGTCATGAAAGACGTTTTTGGCCGTCCGAACGTGACAGTATTGGTTGGGGAGCCGATCGTCCAAAAGTTGGTCAATCGAGCGGTCAACGAGTCGAAACCGGTTCGTGATTGTATTTTGGGAACGCGAATCGTGGGCACTGCTTATACCAATGGCGTGGTCACTGCGAACCTGTTGCCGTCGATTGGCTCGGCACGAATCCAAGTTGCTTTGGCGGGACATGTCACTACCAAGAGCTTCGGCTACAACGGCCCCGTTCGGCTGCGAACCACTGGCAATGGGGACTATTCCGCATGGCGAACACTCAACGTCAACGAGCAAGGCGTCACACTCGAACCTGCAGTTGCGACAGCGGTCTTGAATACACAAATCGATGCGATCGAACACCGTCTTCGAATCGTCCGTCGCATTGCGAAAAAGAAATCAGCCGAACAAAAACCGCTAGCGGATCGGATCGCATTGAGAAAATTGGAAGCTCGTGTTAAGGATGAATTCTTGCAGGAAACCAATCAAGCGAGTGAAATCAAACCGCCCGATGTCTCGGGGCGAATCACCCCGATGTTAAGGCGTTTGTCGCTTGAAGAACCGGCTCGTCTATGGGGTTCGACTGACGAAGCGATCTTCATTGATGCGACCTTCCGTCGTGGCGATCAGATTTCGACCGTTGTTTCTAAACCGCCGATCAATGCTGCGTATGACGTAGCAGTCCAATTCCAAGAGTCGGTGGTGGACAATACGCTCGGTCCTCTTTTAGCGGGGCGAACGGTGAAAGAGAGCGAGATCAATCAATTATTGTCGCGTACCGATCAACAGGCCGTAGCAAAGAATAGTGACGATGACGACGAAGCGACTTCGTTTGAACTCGACTTCGCTCGCGTCCAACCCATCGTTTTCGAAGCACGTGATGGCGCTGTGCGATTGGGACTTCGTGGTACACGGTTCGCCGAAGGAAAGCGTGAATTAAAAGTGGCAATGGAGAT
This sequence comes from Novipirellula herctigrandis, assembly GCA_007859835.1. Taxonomy (GTDB): domain Bacteria; phylum Planctomycetota; class Planctomycetia; order Pirellulales; family Pirellulaceae; genus Novipirellula_A; species Novipirellula_A herctigrandis. The sequence goes on from SJPJ01000001.1 coordinate 5,052,532, forward strand.
CACGGCGATGTATCGCCCGGCGCGAATGCAGGATGGCCGAATGGTGCTGCTTCGTGACAGCGAAGTCGATGTTGATTTTCCGGGGCGAAAGAAATTGAGTGTCTCTCAGTCCGGTTTGAAGCGAAATATCCAGAAGAAATTCACCGAAGCATTTCCAGAAACGTTGCTGCATCGCAAAATCGAGATCCCAGCGACGGTGAAAGTGGATGCACTTCGTGGTCGAGAGTTTCGCCCCACCTACATTGACGCTCGCGACGGTTGGCTGACCATCGCGGTTCAGTAAGGCAAGCAATTTCTGGCCTCGTAGCAATTTCCCATTGTCGAAACAGTGGCCGCCGCAGCGCGTGGGTGGCTTCCTTGATTCTCGGGCGACGGTATCGATAGTGAGTCTTTTTCGCGACCATCGGTCGGCGTCATCGCGTGAAGAATGGGTGAAATCCGTTCCTGTTCACTAAGCTTGCGTTTATGATCGAGTGTTGGGTTGTTGTCAGGTTTTAAATAGGTTCTTCTACTTGGCCCTCGCATTCCTACTAAAAAGGATCAACTGCAATTGTTCCACCCTATCAAAATCTTTTTGCCAATCTGCTCGGCGTTTCTGATGGCCAGCGGTATTCCGTTTGACCCAGTTTCAGTCGCCCAAGATAATCTCACCGTAATGACGTGGAACTTGGAATGGTTCTATGATGAGGAATCGGGCGATAATTACAGCAAACTTGCTCGTGAAAAATCAGCGCCGGATCGAAAAGCGTGGGATTGGAAACGGGATGCGGTTGCAGCGAGTCTGGCCAAGGCAAAGCCAACCATTGTGGCGGTTCAAGAGGTCGAAAACCGGCGAGTGCTTTGGTATTTGACTCGCTCGCTCGAACGCGAACACTCGCTAGCGTACGAGGAATTGTGCATCGAGGGCCAGGACCACTTTACCGAACAAGATGTCGGTTTTTTGTATCGACAGCCTGCCGACCTGTTGTTGCAGACTCAATTTGACCGTAGTGAAGCTTCGGTGGCCAATGACCGCTACTACAACGTTACCAAGCACTTGATGGCGGTATTCCATTTTCCGGTCGGGGATCGTTTCGAACGAGTGACACTAATGAATGTTCACTTGCGATCCCGCGAAGAGGGGACTCCGATTCGAATTCGCCAAGCGAGACTATTGCACCAGTGGATTGGTGCGGCAATCGAGCGGGGTGAGAATGTGATTTTGCTAGGTGACTTGAACACCGAAGAAAGGTCTGGTTCCAAGCGAACGACCAGTGATGTGGCGATTGCCAGTGGCTCAGAAACATCGACGGACGCAGATGACTTGATCGATTTGAACAATTTTTTGCCCGCCGACAAGCGACAAACGCATTTAGTGAAAGGGAAGCAGTTTGATCGTATCTTAGTTAGCCGATCATTAGTTACGGATGATCCGAGCAAAGCGGATTTGGTCTTCAAAGGAATCAAAGTGCTTCCGAGTTTGAATGTGAAAGGTGCGGTAGACCTGCCGGAGCAACATTGGGAACACTACTGGGAAATACCACCTTCACAGCGTGATATTAGCGATCATCTTCCGGTGCTCGCGACGTTTGAAGTGAAATAGTGCGTTTGAAGTGAAATAGTGCGTTTGAAGTGAAATGGTGAATGTGTAACGAAGTGAACGACGACGAACAAAACCCCTCTAATCGAGTTCCGGGAAATCGCGGGCCAGTGATCCGTTTGGATGACCTGCTAAAATGTCGAGGCTTAGTTGCAACCGGTGGGGAAGCAAAAGTACGAATTCAAGCAGGTGAGGTTTCGCTCAATGGCCAAGTGGAGACTCGGCGTCGCAAACAAATCGTGATCGGTGATGTGGTCGATTTTGATGGCGAAGTTCTGATCGTTAACGAAACCGATTTTGACGACTTGATGAATTAGGAGGCTCTTTCCACGCGCCCCTTGAACCGCAGTGGTAAACCCCAATCCAGGGGGTGGCAATGTATGGCGGTTTTACTGAATATCCTTCCCCTGCTCGATTATCCTTCGCTACGGCGATACCGTTTGGACAAGTCGATCGGGTCGTATCGCCGATGGTGTGTGTTGGACACGTCTCGCACTCGGCGGAAGGAACTGCCTGATTATGAAGATTACAATTCGTCGACGATCATTGGCCATCGCAGCACTAATGCTTGGCGCTAGTTGTGGCACCGTTTCCGCTGATTGGCACCAATTTTGGCATCAAGCTAACGTTGATTATCACCGCGGTAATGCCTGGCCTGACCCGTTTAACGAGGCCGATGCGATTAACGTCGTCCAGCCATTCGAAGTCATGAAACACAATGGTTGGCGGATGCATAACACGATCGGTCACGATCTGTTCCGCCAAGGGGATGGTGCCCTCTCGGCATCGGGAAACAACCGGGTTTGTTGGATTGCCACTCAAGCACCGGAATCGCGCCGAACGGTGTATGTGCTTCGCGGCAAGAGCCCCGAAGAGACCAATGCACGTGTCGCGTCGGTCCGTCAAACTCTTGCTAGCGTGCACATGGTCGGTCCGCCACCGCAAGTCATTGTGACCGAGAAGGAACAACCAACGGCGCCGGGTGCGTGGGCAGTCCGGATTCAACGCGATTGGATGGAAGTATTACCCAAGCCAAAATTGCCTGAACGTAGCGCGCAGGGCGATGCAGGCGCAGCGGAGTAGAGACTCCGTAGCGATCGACGACGATTTGATAGCGTTTTTTTTGAGGTGGACTTCCATTATTCGGGAGTTCACCTTTTTTTGGGTTTGTCGTCAAAAGCGCAATTACCGTTGAAGAAGCCTCTCTGATTCGGTCGATCCCAATAATCGGAATGATACTAACATTCTGCAATATCGCACGCATCGATGTCTCGCGAACCTTAAATTGACTGAGGGTTCGTTTGAAGACATTCCTTCGGGAGACCTTTTCGTGAAACGTTCAACCAAACTTCGCCGCGCTGTTCTTTTGACACTCATCGCAGGTTCGACATTGACTTGGTCGACGGGGTGTTCCAGCAGTGGCTTTTCGATCGCCTCGATGAATCCTTTTTCGCAGCCATCGACGGCGACTGATCCCGCCGATCCGGCTCGAACATCGATGACCGAATCGATTGCCGCGAGCACGACAAGTGCGGGTAAGTCGATTAGTGCGGTAGGAGCGTCTGCCAAATCGGCATTCGGCAAAACTACCGGGGCGGTAGCCAGTGTCTTCCGCCGCGATGGTGCGCATGACGCCGACGAAATATCGGATTCGGATCCACTCAAACTGACCGATAAGCCCGAGGACGTCGGTCCCGAAGTTTTTGTGGCCAACGGTCAACTTTGGGAATCGACCGGCAATTTCCCCAAGGCGATGGAAGCCTACTCCAAGGCACTTGAAAAGGCACCGAACGATGCGGCCGCGTTGACAAGCGTTGCACGACTTCATTTTCGCCAAGGCAACCACGCCCAAGCCGTTGAGTACTTCCAACTCGCCGTCAAAGAAAGTCCAAAGGACGCTGCACTTTACAACGACCTTGGCTTGACACTCAGCAAAACCGGTGATCATGCACAAGCCTCGGCGATGCTCACCCAAGCACTCCAATTGGCGCCCGGCACGAGTCGCTATGCAAACAATCTAGCCAGTGTTCGCTTCGAAGCAGGTGACAAGCAAGGTGCATTCAATGTCTTGCAAGAAAACAACAAAGCGGCCGTAGCTCACTTCAACATGGCTTACCTGCACTACAGCAAAGGACAAAAAGCGGAATCGCGAAATCATTTGAATGAGGCAATGAAGTTCGAAGCTCAAGCGTCTAGCGATGCAGCGGTTCGTCGTGCCGTCGATCGGTCGCGTGAAATGCTCGTCCAGCTTGACGCCAGCAACACCAACATTTCGGACATCGCCCAAGCACCTGCCACAGACGCTCCACAAGCTGCTGCGTCACCTAGCACGCTTGCAGAATCGACTACTCCCAACGCGACGGTTCAAGCGGTAAGTCAACCGATGAGCCAAACGGTTCCGACCGCCCCGGCGAGCTATCGTCCTGGTACAACGGCTTGGGGGCCAGCGATGGCTTCAATCAAGCAGCCCGCCGCAACTCCATTGACGTCCGATTCATGTCCTACGGCCGTTAATTCCCCAGCACCAAGCGGGGCAATCGCACCTGCATCGAGCCCCGTGACCACTGTTGCGGGGACCCCGGATTGGGGGCAAGGATCGTGGTCGACTTCGGGTATGACCGGTACTGTTACGCCAGCAGCCACGCCATCAGCCACGCCAGCTCCGTCGAAACCAGCTCCCACGAAACCGGCACCCACGAAACCGGCACCACCGGCTTCAACATTACCGGCAACCAGCAGCGACGGCCCATCGTTCACGCTGCCCGAAGGCTTCACGATGCCCGGGATGTAAACCCAATAGTGTCGATGGAAAAGACAGTCTAATCGCGGTCTTCTTCGGGGTAGGGAATAGGTTGCTCATGCAAGTGAGCAAGCGCATTGGACGCGGCACGTTGTTCCGCGTCCTTTTTGTTGTTTCCCCAAGCAGCCGTGAACTGTTGGTCCCCAATCACTGCTTCGATCAAAAACGCCTTGCGATGATCGGGGCCGATTTCTTTAACGAGTCGATACACGGGAGTACTGGATAACTCCCGTTGGGCGTATTGCTGTAGGACACTTTTGAAATTGCTGGCTCCTTGGCTTTCGACTGCGATCCGGACTTCGTCTGCCAACCAAATCTTTAGTCGATCGCAAATCACCTCGCTGCCGCCATCAAGATAGACTGCTGCGACGACGGATTCAAAAACGTCGCTCACAAGCGACTTCGGAAAGCTGCGGTTCCGCGTCACGCCACGGCCAACGATCAAACATCGATCGAGCCCGAGGGAACAAGCGATTTTTCCACACGCGCGGCGACTAACGACGTACGATTTGATCTTTGTCAAATCACCCTCGTTGTATTCGGGATACTCCTCGTACAACCATTGGCATACCGTCAAACCTAACACTGCGTCGCCGAGAAATTCCAAACGTTCGTTGCTGTCGAGCCGATGCGACGCGCCCGATGCATGAGTGAGAGCGGAAAGAAGTATTGATTCATCTTTGAACCAATAGTCAATGATTTTTTGGCACTGGGCCAATTTCGAGGCTTGGTCACCTCCATCGACGCCGTCAATATCATCCACTAAGTGGACATCCGACGCGTCGGGAGATGATGAGTTGGATTCCGATGAGTTCACGAAGCTAGCTTACCAATTTTGTCGCGTGACGCTCTCGACAACTGAACGCAACCGCTACCGTTCATCCCCAAGATGATTAGCCGTTTCAAAGGCCTATCAGCAACCTTGGTGAGATCTTCGAGCGAGCGAGCCCTTGCCGTACCATGTCACACGCCGGCGATCGGGTTTGTGGAAACCCGACCGCCGGGGTGCGACGACACCACAAGTCTACTCTTTTTTCGCAACGAGGAACAGGTTAACTGAGCGGTCAGGAGGCTGGGAAACGCATCTCCAACGGCATATGGTATTTGACCCAACCTGGAAAAACGACACGCGCGATTGCCGGTTGTCCGATCGACATTTTGACCTTTTGCGAAAACAGCTTGCTATCGTCGCGAATATTTAGAAAGGCTTCCCACGGAATGAATAGAGGTGGATGTCCAATACGAAACGGTAAGAAGATTGATATTCGAATCCCGTGCTCGGCCGCCACAAAAGTTAACATCGAATGATAGTGAATCGGACCGATCGATCCGGTTCGCATTCGGGCAACAGGACCATCAACTCTGGAACGGGCGGGAAACTGTTTTGCCAAAACCCACCATCCGCTCGCCCAACTGAGAACTAGGCAAATGCCACACCACAATAGTGGAATCGAAGCGAGCAGCGCGGCGCGATAATAGTCGTTCGGCATCACCAATCGACTATCGCGTTTCGTGCTTGGCAAAGATCATTTTTCCCGCGTTGGTTTGCAGCGTGCTGGTGACGCGAACGTCCAAATCTTGGCCAATCCGATGTCGCGCACCTTCAATCACAACCATCGTTCCATCATCCAAGTATCCGATACCTTGCTCGGGCCCTTCGCCTGCTTTAATAACCTTGATACGGAAGGTCTCGTCAGGAAGAAACACGGGGCGTAACGCGTTACTGATCTCATTCAAGTTGATCACAGGCACATTGTGAATCTTGGCGACTTTGTTCAAGTTGAAGTCGCCCGTCACTACTTTTCCGTCGAGGTGCTTGGCCAAGAGCACGAGTTTAAGGTCGACTGTTTGACCAGCCAATTCGGGTAGCTCGCGATCAAAAATCACCAAGTCGACGCTATCATCAGCTCGCATCCGGTTGAGTACGTCGAGTCCACGTCGACCGCGAGTTCGTCGCAGTTTATCGCCACTGTCCGCGATCGCCTGCAATTCAGTCAGTGCAAACCGAGGCATGATCAATTGGTTGTCAAAGACTCCTGTCCCCACCAAGTCGGCGATGCGGCCATCAATCACGACGCTGGTATCAAGTACCAACGGTTTGAATCCCTTTACTTCACGAACAAACTCAACATAGGGAATCAAAAAACGAAAATCGTCTTTGGTTTGTAGCAGCAGGCTCGTGCAGATATAACACAACAACATCCCAATCGTTAATTGTAGCCCGCGCTCGTTAAACGAAGCGTCGATCAGCGGAGCAACGGCGATCCACATGACGTAGGTCAAAAGGACGCCGACGAGCAGTCCGAAATAGATTGCCGAAAGGGTGTCGATCCGTTTTCGAGGCAAGAAAATGTCGGTGATAATCACCACTGCCGCCAACGACATGATGCCGGTAAACACCAAGTAGGGAACCGCCGTGGGCGTGTCACTTGAAAGCGAAGAAATGATAAAGGTCGAAACGCCTCCGGCAAAAAGCAGGAATACGCAGCGTAAGATGATCAGGGCCATTGGGCTTGGACAGAGTAGGGGGTTAAGTCGAATCGGATAGCCAACATAACGATAAAGGCGTCGGCAAAACGAAAAGGAATAACGGATAGTGTAGATGAGCCATCTAGTGTGACCCAAGGGGATAATTCGAAACAGTACCTTGGTTTGCTCGATAGTTTGGAAAAATCCCTAGGATCGTTACGCATCGACGACAAGAAGGGTTTTGCGGGACCAGCCATCGACGGCTTTCGTGTTCGCCGCAGTAGCCGGAATGATCCAGTAAATCGCTGCAACGGGTACAAGCCAACCCGTGAGCCCGACGAAGGTCTGGCGAAATTGTGGTCCGATGACCCCTTAAACTCACCGCCTGACCTACGTTTTCCTGAACGCACGTCCGGTTTCCCGGCCGAGTGTTTCTCAAAAGAAAAAATGGATCGAAGGGAAATGGGCAATGTCACCTCCTAAACAGACGAAAAAGCTAACGATGATCTCGCCGCGATTTTCAATCCCTACGCTCGCGTTTGTCGCCATCCTCTCAGTCATTTCTTTTGCGAGTGGATGTTCGAGCGAGTCGGATTTGACGAGCGCCATTGACAGCCACGCCCACCGAAATACGGCCAACTTGACCATGTTTGAAGCAGCAGGCGAGTCGACGACGACCCCAATCTCCTATCAACCGAAGTACCCTGATCGGGTCGATCCGTTCCGTTTTCCCGGCGATGAAATGCCGAACTCCGAAAGAAAAAGCAAGTCGAGCGTTGAAAAAGCAACGCAAGTGGAAGTGCTTGGATTTGCGAATTTGGGAGAGCCGAAAGTGATTCTGCGGACGAAGAAATCCACCTGTGCGCTCGCGGTCGGGGAAACGCGTGATGGCGTCGAAGTGACCGACATCACGCCTCCTGCGGTCAAACTCAAATCTGGCAACCTGGTCTGGATCGTCACCATGTTCGACCAAGAAAAGAACTAGCATCGTTTTTTGCCGACGCAATGCTGCGTCAATAACTCCGCGCCTTGATCGATGTAGCCCTGCTATCGATAGCCTGCAAAGCGGTTTGCGTCTGTTCCAGCCATCCCACACCGCCTGCCTTAGAACTCAACGTGCCTGACGCCGCCAATTTCGTCGAAATGACCGATGTTCATCAAGACGCCACCCGAACCGGGGAATTCTGCGACGAACGCTGGGTCACAAACCATGATGGGCGGCGCAAACGTCAGCGTGATCGTCGAGAGAGCAGAGAGGTAAGACAAGCCCATTGAGAGGGCAACGAACCACGGAAGTTGTCCCGCAGCCATGCGCAGTAACTGGTCTTGTTTGGCACGCGAGAGTTCTTTTTCGATTGCGTATTGTCCGATCACATCGTCGCGTTCCAGCGGGTTAGTCAACGCCAACATTTCGTCGAACGTGCAACCATGACTGCGACATTTTTGATGTGCTCGCAATGCACGGAGCGCTGTCTTTCGTCGCTGAAATTCTAGTTTTGCGTGGTACGCATCCACGATCTTCTTGCGACGTTGCATCACGAATTTGGCAATCTCGCGAGGCAATGCCAAACTGGTGTGAGCCGCCTGACGAATAAACTGTTTACCACGACGTGGGATGTACAATCTGCGGTATTCGGTAAACACTTCTTGCTGAATGGTTTCAATCGCCGTCATTACATCTTCGCGAGACGTAAACACAAGATCGTCACCGACTTCCACGCAAAGCGGTTTGAGGTAATAGACTTTGACTCCGGTTCTTCTTCCTGGTCCGGCAAGAAACTCGTCAAGCCGAGTTTGAACACAGTCGGGGATGGCGTCCGTAATCCGGTCGAAGTGTTGCCGTTCCGTGACGCTGACAAACAGTCGTCCTTTGGGTAAACGAATCGATGCTTTTGCCAGTTCTATCTCGCGCACTTGAGTGAACCGATCACGATGCTCTCGTTCGACCGAAGCCCAACGTTTGCTCTTTGACGTCGGCAGACCGGATTGTTGGAGCATTGATTCGGCCATCTCTTTGTTCGAATCTTTTGGCGGGACCCAAACTGGAGCGTCGACCCACGTTCCGAACGGTTTCAGTTCTTGTTCCAGTGTGAATGGCTTCGAGGTGGCGGGATCAACTTCCGATGGTTTGGCACGAACAGCTGATTTGTCTCGCACGACTGAGTTTTCTCGAACAGTTGTGTCCACAAACGTTGTGGTCATGCTAACGCTCCTATTGACGACTTCTTGGAAACGAAAAGAACGATTGCGAACGAAAACGTCGCAAGCGAAAAACGATGGCGTACAGTAGCGAGGCCCGAATTAATTATCATTGGGGCGCTGAATTCAGGAATAGATTTCGATTCAGTATATGCGATGATTGCCCTCCAAAGTCAATCGGTTTTGTCGTTTTTCCGTCAATACTAAGGGGTTGCTGGCTTAACAATCGAAGGCGAGCCTTGCCCCCGACGGGGCTCGGGCAGATTTCACATTTGCATATTCCGAAAGGCACTCGTCATAGGGTGCCAACAATTCGTCACTAGGAACGGTAAAATTCGTGGTTGTTCACATTCCCGTTCCGATTTTTGGAAAAGCAAACCGTTGTCTATCCGATCCTTGATCTCTGTTTTTTTGTGTCTCTTGCATTGCTTGGCCGTTGGGGCGCAAGTGCCGTTGGCGCAGAACGATCGCGCTCGAATTATCACGACCGGTTGGAATGCTCCGACCGCTCAACAATTTGCGAGAGATTATCGTCAATTTGCCAAGTTGCCTTTTTCAGGCAGCGTCGTGGTTGTCCGGGCGGAGGGTTCACCTGTTGATCCGCTATCGAAAGCACATTCCGTCGAGGCTTGGGACAATGTCTCGTTCTCGTCGACTGAAATTGCGTTGGATTCTTTGTCAGCCGGTCAGGGGGCGGGCAGCTATTTGATTTTGAAAGCGAATCCTGGAGATACGGATTGGTTCGATGACCAAGCGTGGCAGCGAGTCGTCGACCGCTGGCGAATCGCGGCTCGATTGGCCAAACGTGGCAAACTTCGTGGTTTGCTGTTTGATCCGGAACCGTACAAGAAACCGTTCAAACAATTCGAATACAATGCTCAAGCGAATGCAGCGGAGCATGCCTTCGGTGATTACGCCGTAATGGCTCAGAAGCGTGGCCATGAAGTGATGACGGCCATCGCGGAAGAATATCCCGAGATGGAATTGGCAAGCTATTTTTGGATGAGCTATTTGGTCAATCATCATGGTTATCGCGGACCTTCGCCGATCAATGGCAACGACCTTCGTCGCGAGGATTATGATTGGTGTTTGGCCGGACATGCTTACGGATTGCTACCCTCGTTTTTGACAGGGTTGCTCGAAGCGTCGCCAGCGGAATTTCGGCTGATCGACGGTTGTGAGTACGGCTATTGGTTAACCGAACCGAATGAGTTTGCCAAACTTGCTCACGATGTCCGCACGCGAGGTCGAATGTTAGTCGATGCTAGCGTGCGAAAAAAATATGACGCTCAAATGCGAGTTGGTTTTCCCGTGTTTGTCGACATCGTTGAACCAACCATTATTCCAAAGTGGGTGATCTCTCCTGAAGTCACAGACCGATTGGCAGTGCTTCGTCGCCAATTGACCATGGCGATCCAAGCAGGCGACGGCTTCGTGTGGTTGTACGGTGAACGTGGTCGTTGGTGGCCCGATCCAACCAATACGGCGCTGTGGCACAACAAAGACGTCTATCCGCTTTGGTCCGATCGAATTGCCGGCTGTGTGGAAGTGATTGGTGAGGTGCGTGATTCGGTTGAGCCGGCATCCCTGCCATACGTTCCTGCGTTGCCGATTTCTCCTGCGATTATCGGTCCGCCAATCGTTTTCGAAAATTGGACAACATGGGTGCATCCTGAATCAGATGGTCAAGTAAAATTTCTTGATCCTACCAGCGGCAATCAACTGACGGATAAACCGGAAACTGAACGAAAAGCCGTGATCGAGATTCGCGGCGCCAAAAACGCTGCGGCGCTTTGCTCCTTTCCAGTTACACCCGGCCAACGCTATCGTGTATCCGCCAAAGCTCGCCAAAATGGTCGTGGGCTAATCAAGATGGCGTTGCGGTTTCGGGATGACAAAAACAATTGGTTGGTCAAGCGTGGTATTGATTCAATTGTCTACCCACACAATGGCGATCCAAACACATGGCGAACGATAGAGGGCGATGCAGTTGTTCCTGAGGGAGCCGCTCATTTGGTTGTGACGCTGGCCGCGAAAAACCAAATTGGATCGACTGATTTCGCCGAGTTCGGTTCTTTTCAAGGGCATCTTTTGAAAGAATCGAATTAGGTGCATGGGGTTTGTCATGTCACATGAGGCATCTCACCTCTAACTCGCATCGATTTCAACGACGACGCCTTTGAAGGCGGGCGTTTTGCTTTTGGGGTCAGCCTGACGCGACACAAGGACATTGGCTTCGGGGTAGTACATCAAAGCGTTTCCCGGACGAATCATCTCGTATTCTCTCACCAAAATATTCGCTAGTTGGCCGGTCTCGCTTTTGACGGTGACCCGTTGATCATGTTGGAGACTCAACCGTTGGATATCCTCGGGGTGTATCAGAATCACATCACGACGATTTTGGTTGCGATAGACATCTTCTTCTTCATAGACGACGGTGTTGAATTGGCCCTCGCTGCGAACGGTCATCAGTCGCAGGTTCTGATTCCCGGTTCCTTTGAGCGGTGGGATTTCGTGGATATGAAAGATGCCACGGCCATCGTCGGTATTGAACCGAGGCTGATGGAAGGTGCGGCCGCCGATCTGAAACTCCTCTTTCGAGTCGTCGATCGCAGCGATTTTCTCGTAACCGGGCACGACCGCCCCGATCCAATCTCGGATGGTCGCCGTCCGCTGCATTGCTTCCCAGTTAATACCCGGTGCATTGGCAATATCCGGTGCATTGGCAACACCCGGTGCATCGGAAAGTAGCATACGCCCGAGCGTTGCGATCACTTCCACTTCGCTGCGCGGGCCAGGGACTCGTCGCGGGCCTCCGTCACTCATACGAACGAAATTGAACATTGACTCTTGCGTGGTCGGTTGAGGTTCTTCATCGCGAGCCAGAACGGGCAAGATGATCGTTTCTGCGGCTAAACCATGAGCGTGTCCAGTGTTCATCGTTGTGCTCATCATGACGTTCATGTCCAACCGCGACAATGCTTCGGCAGCGTAGGTCGAATCAGGGTTGGATCCGTAAAGATTTCCCCCCAAACAAAAACCAACTTTCATTTCATCGTTGTGTGCCGCTTCGATGCATGCCAACGTGTCTTTGCCCTCGGTTGTGGGAAGATCAATTCCGAATTGGGAATGCAACGAATCAAAAATCTGTTTTCTCAATCGTGGCTGGACGCCCATCGATCCGACGCCTTGCACATTGCTGTGTCCGCGGATCGGCATCATGCCGCTGCCCGGTTTACCGATCATTCCTCGTGCCATCGCTAGCGAGGCGATCGCTTGCACATTTTCGACGCCATGTGCATGGTGGGTGATCCCCATCGTCCATGCGAATACCACGCGGTCGGATTCGCCGTAAACTTTTGCGATGGTCTCAATCTCACTTCGAGCGACACCTGATTTTGCTTCGATCTCTTGCCACGACAAATGGTCGAGGGTCGCAAGCCACTCGTCGGTGCCACGGCAATGGTGTTCGAGGAACGACTTGTCGAGTGTCCCGGCTTGTTTGACCGCTTTGGCGATTCCCCAAAGCAGTGCCAAGTCGCCACCGATGTGCGGTTGAACATAGTGGCTGGCGATCTTGGTTCCTAAGATCAGAGAGATTGGATCACTGGGGACGCGAAATTTGATCAATCCGGTTTCGCGGACGGGATTGATCACGATTATTTTTCCGCCGCGCCGACGAAGATGCATCATCGAGGTCATCAATCGCGGATGGTTGCTCGCAGGATTGCCACCGATTAGAAACACCAAATCCGCTTTGTCGATATCGTCAAGGACAATCGTTGCGGTGGGGCTGCCGATCGTTGACATCAATCCCACACCGCTGGCCTGGTGGCAATAGTAGCTGCAGTTGTTGATGTTGTTGGTGCCGTAGACGCGGGCGAGTAGTTGCAGCAAAAAGCCCGCTTCGTTGCTGCTGCGTCCGCTGAAGTACCAAAACGTCTCGTCCGGAGGTGTCGCTTTGAGTTTCTCGGCGATCGATTTGAACGCCTCTTGCCAGGTGATCACTTCGTAGTGGTCCGTTCCTCTACGCCAGCGGAGTGGATGGATTAGCCGGCCGAGGTTCTCGAGTTGGCGAGGCGACATGGTTTGGAGTTCAGAAACGGGCGTTTTGGCCCACAAGGTCGGCTCGATCGCCGGTTGCATATCCGCGACCATCGCCTGCATGCTCTTTTTGCAGACTTCCGGGAACGCTCCCTTTTCGTTCACCATGCCACCTTTTTGGCCCCCCATCCCGAGCGCACAGGTCTTGCAGGCGTTGCGACTGCGGAGGGCTTTGAACAATTTCCAAACGCCTCCCGCTTCACGTCCTTTCTTCCACGTGTATCGGATCGCGAGAAATCCGCCGCCGCTGCTTACTTTCACAGGTCGCACCTATATCTTCTATCGCAGTGAAAAACCGTAGCAATTTCTGGGCTTGTTTATACTCGATCGAACGCTGATTTGCTGAGGTTTTGCGGTTCTTTAGGTGTTGTAGAGTTTGTTCTTTCTACCTATGGTTCCTCGCGACTTGCTGGATGCGTATATTCCAGCATTCTCTATAGACGGCATATTTGCCGCATACGCCCCCTAATATCCAGCTGCACTTCGATGAAGATTCACGAATTTCAAGGCAAACAACTCTTCCGCCAAGCGGGCGTTCCCGTTTTGGAAGGCCATGTCGCTCGTACGGCTGACGAAGCCGCCGCCGCGTTCAAGAAGCTCGGTGGGTCGATCGCGGTTGTCAAAGCCCAAATCCACGCGGGCGGTCGCGGTAAAGGGACCGTGATCGACAACCCAACGCAAAAAGGGGTCGTGATCGTCAAATCAGCCGAAGAAGCACGAGCGGCCGCCGCGGGCCTGTTGAAGAAAAAGCTAGTCACGATCCAAACCGGTCCCGAAGGCAAGACGGTCAACCGCGTTTTCGTCGAAGCCGGCTGTGACATTGCTCGTGAATTGTACCTCGGCATCGTTATCGACCGTTCGGCATGCAAGCCGGTTTTGATGGTCAGCTCCGAGGGGGGCGTGGAAATTGAGACAGTCGCAGAAAAAACACCTGAGTTGATTTTCAAAGAGCCTTTCAACCCGGCCTATGGTTTAGATGCGTTCCAAGTGCGTAAGCTTTGCAAGAAGCTCAATGTCAACGGCCCAGCGGCAAAATCGGCCGCGACTTTCTTTACTTCGATTTGCCAGTTCTTTGTCGATTACGACTGCTCGATGGCCGAAATCAACCCGCTTGTGATCACGTCGGATGGTCTGATGGTGGCCTTGGACGCGAAAATTATCTTCGATGACAATGCTTTGTTCCGCCACCCAGACTTGCTTGAGCTCCGCGATTGGTCCGAAGAAGAACCAAGCGAAGTCCGAGCCAGCGACGCGGGATTGAGTTACGTCAAGCTGGATGGCAATATCGGCTGTTTGGTCAATGGTGCTGGATTAGCGATGTCGACGATGGATATCATCAAGTACCACGGCGGAAACCCAGCCAACTTCCTTGACGTTGGTGGCGGGGCAAATGCCCAACAAGTGACCGAAGCATTCCGCATTCTGCTTTCGGATCCGAATTGCAAAGGCGTTCTGGTCAACATCTTTGGCGGAATTGCTCGTTGTACCACGATTGCATCGGCGTTGATCGAAGCGAGCGAAACGATTGGATTTACCGTGCCGTTGGTCGTCCGACTCGAAGGGACCGAAGTCGAAGAAGGCCGGAAAATGTTGGCCGAAAGTGATGTGGATATCATCAGCGCGGTCGATATCACAGACGCGGCCAAAAAAATCGTTGCAGCGGTTAAGTAACGATTAGTTAGTTTCAAAAACTCGTACAATTCCACCATTCAACCACTCCTTTCGAACAACCCAACAGTCATGAGCATCCTGATCGACGGCAACACACGAGTGATTTGCCAAGGCATTACCGGAAAAGCAGGAACCTTCCATAGCCTAGGTTGTCGTGATTACGGCACCAAGATGGTCGGCGGCGTGACGCCTGGAAAAGGCGGCCATGATGTCGATGGCATCCCCGTGTTTGACACGGTTGAGGAAGCGGTCCAGCAAGAAGGTGCCAATGCAACGATGATCTTTGTCCCGCCGGCGTATACGTCCGACGCAATCATTGAAGCGGTCGATGCGGGCATCAAAGTGATTGCTGCGATTACCGAGTTTGTCCCCGTGCTCGATATGGTCCGCGTCTATCGAAAGGTTCGCGAAAGTGGCTCGGTCTTGATCGGCCCGAACTGCCCCGGTTTGATCACGCCTGGCGAATGCAAGATCGGTATTATGCCCGGCTACATTCATCAAAAGGGAAAGGTCGGCGTGATGAGCCGTAGCGGAACATTGACGTACGAAGCCGTTTGGCAAACCAGTAACTTGAAGCTAGGCCAAAGCACCTGCGTTGGACTTGGTGGGGATCCGATTGTAGGGACGAACTACATCGACCTATTTAAGCTTTATCAAGAAGATGATCAAACCGAAGCGATTCTGATGATCGGTGAAATCGGCGGATCCGCCGAAGAAGAAGCCGCCGCGTATGTCAAAGAGCACGTTACCAAGCCGGTCGCTGCATTCATCGCCGGTCGAACGGCGCCTCCCGGTAAACGAATGGGTCACGCCGGTGCAATCATTAGTGGCGGCAAAGGAACGGCCGTCGAAAAGGTCGCAGCACTCGAAGCCGCCGGTATCGTGGTCGCCCCAACTCCGGCCGACATGGGCCAAGCGGTCGCCGACGCGATCGCCAAACATTCATAAGTGTCATTGGATTTCACGCTTTAGCGTGCGAAAGACACGGGACACATCATCTTGGCTCGAGTTTATCTTGGCTCGAGTTTATCTTGGCTCGGGGGGCAACCCGACTCGTTAGATCTTGAATTTCAGACGCTGGTTCAACTTACGGTGCTGGGATGATCTCGCCAAACAGTGGCATCCAATCCGACAAATCGGGATGCTGACGATCAGCGATTTCGACGTAGCCCTGCTTGTTAAATCGGAATATGGTGGGTTTCGCGTCCTCGGCTAAGCGAATCGTTACCCGAAACGTATTGGGAACTCGTTTGATCGGATGTAACGATGCAATTAGCCCCTCGGGTTCCAACGATTTGATATGCGCATCCTTGGGCGGGGCATCGGTTTTAAAACGGACAACAAAAGACCATTCTTTTTTCGATCCAAGTTCAATGGTGCCGAGGTCCAAACCCGATGCGTCTAATTCGGGACCATGAAAAACCACTGGCTTTCCGAACTTGCCACGAAACGGAATTTCGATCCAATGGTCGGTCTCTGTGGCGGTGTCAAACAGATGGACGCGAACCGTTTCATCAAAACTCTCCAAGTGAGTTTGCGGCGCGGAGTAGGTAAGTTTAATCGTGTAGCCAGACCGGGCATGTAGACCCACAAGGTCGATCGCACGAATCGGTTTAACGTTGACCTGGATTTTGCCAGTCGACGGTTCGGTTTCGAGTACCACGAAGTCATCAAATACTTGGCTGTAGATCACGCAGGATGTTTCGAGGGTTTGCCCAGCATATCCTTTTAGATTCAACAGATCATCGGAATGGAATGCCCATTGCGAACGGACCTTTCCGCGGATGGTGAGTTCGATTTGCTCCCTCGTTGGGTCATTCGTTTCGATGTGGGCTCGTTGCTCATAGTGATCAGCAACATCCTCCCCAACGTTCCAAATCAACTCGACTTTTCTGGACTCACCAGCGGGTACAATTCGGTCTTTGATCTTTGCGACAGTGCACTTACAACTGCTACCAGCGGGGCTCAGTACCAAGTCACCCTCACCCGTGTTGGTGACCACAAACTCGTGTGACGCTCCGTTGGTGCCCGGGTCAATGTAGCCAAAGTCATATTCTGTTTCGTCAATGGAAACTCGGGGTGACGTGTTTCGTTTTGCGGTTTCGATTGCCGCTGATTCCATCCGTAGCAACCTGATCTTTTCCTCGTACTCGGTTCGACGATGGTCAGGAACACCGTAGGGCTTGTTGGGCGTGACAGCGCCAAGCGAGACGGCCAATCCGATCGCCATGAAGACACAAGCAAAGCCGATGGAAATACGAATGCCAGTGGAAGGATGTAGCGACATAGTGATTCTATTGAAAATGGTTGAAGCTTTGGGGCAATAGGTCGGGTCGTCTTTGAACGACAGCCAGCCTGGGACAAATCCCAGGCCGGTGATCGAAGACATGGGGCAACGTCGTTCGAGCTAGTTGCTCTCGAAGGTGCCCTTCAACATCATTTCGTCGATGAACAACCCGTTGAACATTTCATTGGGAGCAATTTCAACTTCGCTATCAGCGAACCCACTGATTTGTGAGTCAGCGGCTTCACCACTGGTATTTGTTGAAGTATAGAACTGGAAACCAGGGTTTAGGTAACCATCCCCGTTGCTTCCGTCATAGAACTGTTTTACGGAACCGTCAGCCATCAAAATATTTGCAATACCACCATGAAGGGCATACCAATCACGGGTGTCTTGTAAGTACAGGCCATTGCCACTTTTTCCGGTTGGACCAACTCCGGCGTCGAAGTCGAAGCAGTTGTTGATGGTCGGGTTCCCTTTTTCGCAACCCATTTGACTGCCGATCGGAAGCGAGACGTCGGCAAGACCAGCAGCGTCTTGCTTAGCCAAAGAAATCGAACCATTGGTATTCACATAAGCGGGGCCATCGTTGAAAGCTTCGGTCAAGAGCATGCCTTGTGGTAGCAGTTCTTCACCGTTGCTGCCGGTAATCGAGATCGTCAACACTGCTTCGTCGATGTCACCCGGGCCCGCGTCACCCAAAAGGGCGATGTTCGACGCCGGAATGCGGCTGCCATCAATGACAGAGAGTTGGATCGGTCCCTTAGTGCCATCGCGTTGCTTGAACTCCGTTTGGTTGTTGCTTCGTGTGTTCAGCACGATGCTAGAACCGGTTCCGCTGGTGAGCGGTGAGTTTCGCACGAGGTGGTAACCAGCAGCATAGTTGGTGTTGTAGCCCTTTTCGAGGAATTGCGTACCGATGTGTGCTGCTCGTTCCGGCGAGTTTGCTGCTAGTGTTGGAGTCGCACCAAAAATCGATTTGCATTGTCCTGTGTTGAGGCGATTGGCTGTCGTTCCTTTTCCGTTGGTGGTGTCGGTTCCAACCAAGTCGTTCAGTTTTTCACTACCCTTGCCACCATTACTTGGGCAAAGCATGTCCGAAGGCATGGCAAGGCCAGAGTTGACAAGGTCCGCAACCCAACCGTAGGTGTCCATACATCCGTCGCGACGATAATCGCTTGCACCGGTGCAAAGACGACCCACTTGGTCTCGTTCAGCGTACGTCAACATTCCGATACCAAATTGGCGCAGATTGTTCGAACACGTACTACGACGAGCCGCTTCACGTGCTTTCGCGAGTGCTGGTAACGCAAGTGCTGCCAAAATCGCGATGATCGAAATCACAACGAGCATTTCGATCAGGGTAAAACCGTTCTTCTTCATCTTCTTTATTTTCCTAACAAGTGTTTGTAATCGAAGTTTGGACCACATGCCCAAGCTTCATTTCGGGGACTCAGTTCCTGTACAAGTTCGTAATAAATCCTTAAATCAATTAACCTCCTGCGTTAAAACCAATGCTTTTTTGGGGGCGTTTAGTTGTGCTTTCCTTTGGACATCAACGAGTAGTAGCTCGCTAAGTTCAGGTCACCGACTTCAATTTCCTCGCTCGTCCAGTAATCGTGATGCTGAGGAAAACCGTTGTTGATGTATCGGTCGCCGTTGGAATCTTCGATCGCTTGGACCGAACCGTCCGCCATCAACACATAGGCAATTCCCATGTGTAGCGGAGCCATCCCGCGATAGTCTTGTTTGGTGTGATGGTTCCATGCCCGAAGCCATCCGCTGGTGCCCTCACGAGGCGTTCCGTTTGGAAATTGCGGCACTTCGAATTGGGTCAATCCTGCTCCGCTATCGATCGCGACTGGTTCGCCAACCATCGAAACGGTGTAGGTTGAGTGAGCGGGCACGGTTTCATCGAGATCGATGTCTAAGTCGAGATAACCCAATGTTGCTGCATCGCAAAGCAGCGGAATGGTGCTTGCCGGAGCACGGCCCGAATCGACACGTTTGGTGGTAAGTGGACCCCGGGTCACGAATCGGCTCTTGGTATCGGTCAACCAATTCTTGAACGTCGCGGACGTTGCAGGCGAGGAATAGGCGCTCGCACACGAGGATCGCCCAAGGTTGACATTGCCAAATTTATTGAGCTGAAACTCACTGCGGAACAAAAACCATGATCCGGCATAGTTCGTGTTGTATCCTTGTCCGATCATTGTCTGACTGACCAGAGGGGCGCGAGAGGGTGGGTCATTGAGTGATTGTTCCACAATTTGGTGGGCCACATTGACCACACGATCACCCATCGCATTGACATGTGGATCGTTTCCCATCCGCCGGTTATCCATGCAATCTTCGCATGTTGAACACCCGGAATCGGCTGACAACGTGATGTCAGCGATACTCATCGTTAACGCTTGGTGGACCGCGACAGATGTAGACGCAGGATTGCTAGGACAACGCATTTCGCTGACCACAACGCCGCGGTCGATAAGGTCCGACACCCATCCAAATTCCGTGGGCACGCCATCGCGTTGGAAATTAAAATCGCCACTGCAATAGGACGAGTCACGCGAACTGGTCGCTCGAGCTGCTAGACCAATTCCGAATTGACGTAGATTACTTTGGCATTGCGAACCGCGGGCAGCAGCCCTTGCTTTATTGATCGCTGGTAAAAGCAATGCAGCCAGCATGCCGATGATCGAGATGACGACTAGCATTTCGACCAGCGTGAATCCGATTTTGTGACGGTGAATTTTCAAGACAGTACTTTTGTTTATGACAGGAGATTTCAAAGAGATTCGCTGAGAATTCCTCAGCTGCAAAATGATCTCTAACTCGCTTGTCGAAGGTATTTAAGCAATGACTTTTTGCGAAACAACCGCCAATTGGCAAACTCATCTAGCCTTAACCGTTTCTTTGTAATTGCCGATCGGTCAGGCTTCGCCACCCGATTAGATGGTTGGTGGCGATAAGCAGTAGATGGCTGGCGGCGATAGAGGAACAATCGCCAAAACAATGGCTGCGTTGTCGCCATTGAAGGAGACAGCATATTGAGCCGAAGCGTGATAGAATGTCGGAGACGCGATGCCAGCTTCACAAAGACTTCACATTCAATAGGCAGCCGCAAAGCACCATTTGATCGCATCGCGTGTTTGCCTTTTCTCGTTCATGACATTTTTCGGTATGACAGACGATCACGGTGAAAAAGATGACGCTCCTAGGGACGGTCTGCAGTGCGACCAGTTAATCCGCTTGAATACGCTACTTGCAAAGCTTCGCGATCGACCGTTTTACCGAGAACGGCTTGCGGATATCACGCTGCCGCTTCAATCGTTAGCAGATCTCTCCCAATTGCCGTTGCTTGAAAAAGCCGACTTGGTTCCTGCTGTTCCCGCATTGCCAGGACGTATTTTTGACTTGCCGATACAGCAGTACACGCGGCTGCACCAAACCAGTGGTACTAGCGGATGGCCGCTACCGGTTCTCGATACACCGGACGATTGGAGGTGGTGGCTCGACTGTTGGCAATACGTTCTCGATGCGGCGGAGGTGACCGATCACGACATTGCGATGATGGCGTTTTCGTTTGGCCCGTTCATTGGATTTTGGACCGCCAATGATGCGATGATTCGTCGCGGCGCTCTGGTCGTACCTGGTGGCGGCATGTCGAGCGAGGCGAGGCTAAAGATGATCGACGACTATCGCTGCACCGTTCTGTGCTGCACTCCTACCTATGCGCTTCATTTGGTGGCGGTTGCGAAAGAACAAAATATGGACCTGATCAAAAACCATGTTTCTCGCATCATTGTTGCCGGCGAACCGGGCGGATCGATCCAGTCGGTGCGTCGCCGGATCGAACAGGCATGGGGTGCGAAAGTCGTTGACCATAGTGGTGCAAGTGAGCTCGGGGCGTGGGGATTCGGAAGTGCCGACGGCAGGGGGCTGCATGTGATCGAATCGGAATTTATCGCTGAAATCCTTCGTGTTGACGACGAAAATCCGCATGGCGTAGCGGTCAACGACGGCGAATTGGGTGAATTGGTGTTGACCAATTTGGGCCGTATCGGCGGCCCCGCCATTCGCTATCGAACGGGTGATATTGTTCGTGGCTATCGCAATCATGAACAATCCAGCCCGTTTCTGTGGTTGGACGGTGGAGTGATCGGCCGCGCTGATGATATGATCGTGGTCCGTGGCGTAAACGTCTTCCCCAGCAGTGTTGAAGCGATCATTCGCGAAGTCGATTCGATTGCCGAATATCGTATGATCGTCGATCAAGTGGACGAGATGGATCAATTGAGGATCGAATTGGAAGGAACCAGTGGTTTGGCCAAAAAAATCGCTGCACTGCTAAGAAACCGCTTGGCACTGCGAATCGAGGTGACGCCCGTAGCAGAGGCATCCTTGCCAAGGTTTCAAGCCAAATCACGACGATTGGTTGACAAGCGAGTCCGGTCGTAGGTTACGCTTTCAAGCGTGGTCATGGTTTCTAGGTTTTTAACATCACAGGCATTGGACCGTCCTTCTACAAAAGGCTAGTGCCCACCCCCATGGAGCAGTTCTTGAATTCGACTCAACCCGACGACTTTGATTTAACTCCCGTTACGATTGCTCGTGATGGTGAAACAGCGATTGAAATCACATGGACCGATGGATCGACCAATCGATGGACCGCCGCGGAGCTCCGCAAGGCGTGCCCGTGTGCGACGTGCCGCGAAAAACGCAGAGCGAATGAAGAACAGAAAGGTTCCGGGGGACCCATGCTATTGCCTGTATTGAGCACCGCGGAGGCACAACCCGTTCGTATTGAGTCGATGTCCCCCGTTGGATCGTACGCATACAGTATCGCCTTCAGCGACGGTCACTCATCGGGAATCTTTCCTATGAGATTGCTCGCGGGACAACAGCTAGAAATCGAATAACGTACATGGCAAATAAAAGCATGGCAAAAAAAAGAAACGGTTCTCGAAACTCGCTCATTGACGCTGCCGCTGCGCTGCGCGATGAAGTCGACGTGCTTTCCTTTTCCGAACCAGTCACTCATGTCTACAACCCACTCCAATATGCTTGGAGGTCGCATCAGACCTATTTGAATCTTGCCAATGACAAAGGGGTCCGCGTTGTATTGCTTGGAATGAACCCTGGGCCTTGGGGAATGGCACAAACCGGAGTGCCGTTTGGCGAGATCAACGCGGTCCGAGATTGGATGGGGATTGACGTTCCGGTCGACCATCCGTCACCCGAACATCCGAAACGTCCGGTCCAAGGATTTGCGTGTGAAAAAAGCGAAGTGAGCGGGCGTCGTTTGTGGGGACTGTTTCAGCAAAAGTATCCCAAGTCAAAAGACTTTTTCAAAAATCATTTTGTCACCAACTATTGCCCGTTAGTCTTTATGGAAGAATCCGCCCGTAACCGTACGCCAGACAAGCTCGCTGCTTCGGAACGTGAAAAACTTACGGAAATATGTGACCGTCACTTGAGTCGACTTCTTGAGATCTTGAAGCCACAGTACGCAGTCGGAGTGGGCGCCTACGCCGAAAATTGTCTTAAGCGAGTGATCGAAAACGGAAACGTCGAAATCTCGCTTTCGCGGATTTTGCATCCTAGCCCCGCTTCGCCAGCTGCGAACAAAGATTGGTCAGGAACCGCGACCAAGCAGCTCAAATCAGCTGGTATTTGGTAGTCCGCCGTTGCCATGACCCGAGTGACGCCTGGGTAAGCCAGATTGCGACAAACAGCTCGGTTGCGGCAAACGTGGATTTCAAAAAAAGCACACTAAGGTTTTTGTTGGTCGGGGGATTTGTTGGTGGGGCGCTAGGCTGTCGTTGAATTACGGTTGTTCCGGTTCGGCAAAGTCTTGTCGCATTTCGTAGGGCAATCGCCAAATGTTCTCTCCACTCGAATTAGCAAAGTACAAATGGCTTGCGGTCAGCTTTGTTGGATCACCGTCAGCCCAAAACACAAAAAACGGGTCCTTCGCGTTAAGCGGTCGACGCATGTAATTGTGGTTGTGAACACTATCGTCGGTGACCTGTTTGGCCAGGGTCCACGTTTCGCCGTGATTAGTGCTTTCCCAGATCGCGATTTCACCGCCGCCGTGATACGGTTGTGGCCCGCTGATCGAAGGAATTCGGGCCGTCCATTTTTCTTGATCTAGGTAGAGACTTCCCATGTCGTAATTGTGATCGGTCGAGGTGATTAGCGAGTCTTGCCAATCGGTCCCAGAAAACCGCAGGATTCGAAATTGACGCGGATCGTTCGGAGGTCCTGGTTCGTGTCCTCGACTGGTGACATACAAAAGAACCGGATTGCCGTCCGAGTCGAATCCCATGTCCTTTAAGTAGACGTTTAATCTTTGGGATGCATAGTCAACTAATCGCGCCGGGCTATCCACTTCGGTTAGTGGCGTTTTTAGTTCTTTCCCATCGACCGTCGTCCATGTTCGCCCCATATCTTCGGTTTGCACATAATAGATGTCGGTGCGTTGATCAGCATGGCCATCGGGATGACGATTGAAGAAGGTGCCTGTCTTGTTACCAATGGTTGCACTCGTTTGATAGTGCCCACCCTGTGAATCACCTGGTTCGCGAATGCCCGCTATCTTTTCGTCAGCTGTCCACAGACGACCATCGACACTGGTTTCAAAATACAGTTCGCGACGCCCGGTGTATTTGGTGAACAAGTGTAGGAAACCTTGCCCGGATAGAAAATGCGGTTGTGGATACGTCATTTCTTCTTCCGTCACTTGCTCAAATGTTTCCTCGATACTATACGGTTTAACGCTGCGGAACTTGAACCCTGGACGTGTTCGCCCACGGCCGCTGACAAACACCCATAGGTATCCCTCGTCATCGATCACCAAGCTCGGGTTGTCGTGAGGATCGTTGACGCCACGCTTGTCATAAACGACGACGGGCTTGGGAACGGTTTTGGTTTTGTGATCGTAGTACGAGATCATGCAGAGCAAATGCCGTTTGTCTGCCGCAGTGGTGCCGCCATAGACAAAGAATGTTTTGTCGACCGTAGGGCTGTAGATCGCCAGTGGTGTGTGTTTGGCCGTGTACGTTCCAAGGCCGCCGGAGTATTTGTCGCCATAAGGAAAAGTGCGTTTATTTGAGGCCTTGGAATAAGGATGATCGCCTTCACCCGCAGCGTAGAACTGGCCCAGCGTGAACCAAATTCCTTTGTAACCGTCAACGCGTCGAGCACATCCCGCGTTGGAAAAATCAGAGGAAGGTTCATCTGCGGACGCAGACACGGCTAGCGAAAAAAATAGAGCGCAAAGTGCGATCAAAGACCAGCTTTGAAATGGAATCATACGTGGCTCCAATGTGGCCAAAGTGGTGGTGGGACGTTGGTGGGACTTTGCTCGCAATCAAAATCGAGATCACTTGGTTTTGAATCTTAGATGGTCACCGCGGATAGTGATGCGGGGATGTTTCACAATGGCACGGTATTGATATTCGGTTGCCGGTTTTAGATCGCTGATTTCGATTTCGAATGCGCCTTCTTCACTAATCCGGTTCATCGGGCTGCGAGTCCAATTGGTATTGTACATTGCCTCGGCAAACCCTTCGTAGATTTGATACTCAAAGCCAACCTCAACCGCAGCAGCATCGCCTTTGTCGATTAACTTACCTGACAACGAAACCGAATGGTTTGTTACCGATTTTGATGCGACGGTTTCAGCATAGGGCGGTGTATCAAAAGCGGGTTGCACGTTTTCCAACTTGACGACAACGGGATTAAGCCATTTGTGGTCGTTGTACAAACGCTGGGCTCGGACGACCGATATTCGCAAGCCATCCTCGGTTTGTTCAAATCGACTTTTGGCATCGGCACTGGGGCTATACTCAACCAGTCGGTCACTTTGTCCCAAAACACTAATCTTTGTCTTGTCGGTTGAACGTACAGATTGCAGGATAAATTCTTTTCGACTACCGCGGCTCCAATCAGGGATTCGAGTCAGAAAAACGTAGACAGCGTTAGACGCCTTGTGTCGGGCGAACCAGATATCATCTTCGTTGGTCACGACCCAAGGACGCACATCGAATATCGCTTCGTTGTTGGCCGCGCGCCACAGTGCAACTTCGCGCAGGCGAGATTCCTGTTCGATTGGTAATCCACCATCCGGTTTGGGGCCAACGTTCATCATCAGTGAACCGCCCTTACAACGAGTTTCAATCAGAATTTCGATAATCCGGCCCCCTGACTTGTAGCGATCGTTGGTCGGCTTATAGGACCACTGAGTTCCCATGGTCATGTTCGACTCCCATGCGCCCTGAGGGGCTCGTCCGGGGACGAACTGTTCCGGCGTGGGGATGGCGCCGCGAGTAATGATGCAGTCGGGATTGATCGACCACGCAACTTGTTTGGTTGGTATTTCGCCGGTGCCGTCAATGAACAACATGTCGATCTTGCCATAATTCGTAAATAACTCGGTGACCTGCTCGCGTATGAATTGAACCGCGGGCGGATACTGGTTTGGCTCGAAAGGCAGATCTCGCCGTCGGACTTCGAAACCGTGGCGATAGCTCCATGCGAAATCTTCGGGTGAATAATAGATACCGACCGCTAGCCCATGATTGCGTAACG
The DNA here is from genome assembly GCA_007859835.1 of Novipirellula herctigrandis. Classification (GTDB taxonomy): domain Bacteria; phylum Planctomycetota; class Planctomycetia; order Pirellulales; family Pirellulaceae; genus Novipirellula_A; species Novipirellula_A herctigrandis. The sequence goes on from SJPJ01000001.1 coordinate 5,078,233, forward strand.
CCACGACATACTCTTTCAATAAATCACGCTTGAATGGCGTGTTGGTGATCTTGAAATCGGTCGTTGCGGAATCCCATAAACAGAATCCATTGTGGTGCTTGGCGGTTAGTACCACATACTTCATCCCACAGACTCGAGCCAAGGAAGCAATCGCGTCGGCATCAAAATGCTTTGGATTGAACGTCTTGGGCAGTTCGTCCAAGTACCAGTCGGTGTATTCCTTTGAAGCGCCGACCAACGAGTGGCTGATCACGCTTCCTATCTGTGAATCATGACTGAAATGGATGAACATCCCAAAGCCGTTGTCGCGAAGCCACTCGAGTCGTTCGGGACGGTTGTTCAACATCTTGTCGCCCAGCATCACGCCTGCCGAAACCGTTGGAGGAACCGGCGATGTCGGATCAACGTTAGGAGTGTTAGGGCTGGTTTGGGCGATTGCGGGGGCAGCGGTACAGAGTGCAAGTGCAAAGGTGATGAGCGTAGTACGGTTCATTCTTTGGTCTTTGTTGGTTGTATGCTAGGAATAGGAGCAATCGATATCATATCATTTGTTTTATTGGGGGAGGGCATGAGGAAAAGTCATCATAAGTTGTCTCCGCGGATTGGTATTCGGTTACCGTGAAAGGCATTCCATGGGAGTTGAATATGATGGTTGGTCAAATTTCAGCAACACGGTTGTCTTACTGATCCAATCTCAGCAGTCCACACATCCGACAAGCGACGATTGTATAATGAGGCTTCCTTTCATGCCCTCCCTCCCCTCAAGAAAGAGCCTACCCAATGAATCGAATCGTCTTGCTATTCGCCGCTGTTTTGTGCCTTTTTGCCTTTAGAACCGCCACATCGGCCGCTGACAATCAGTTGACTGACCAGGAGAAGAGTGATGGTTGGCAGCTTCTGTTTAATGGAAAAGACTACAGCGGATGGAAGTGCAACAACGGCAAAGAAATTGCTTCGGATATTGTCGATGCTGCGATGCAGCCCTACAAGTCAGGCGGATATATCATCATTCATGAGAAGAAGTATGGTGACTTTATTTTGAAGTGTGACGTGAAAATGCCTGAGTCATGCAACTCGGGGATCTTCTTACGCGTCGAAAATCCGAATGATCCTGTGCACACGGGCTTTGAGATCCAAGTCGCCACCGGCAATGGAACCAGTTGCCACGATATCGGCGCAATCTATGACCTAGTGCCAACAACGACGAATGCTTCGAAAGGACCGAACGTTTGGAACTCGTTCGAAATCAAATGCGTCGGACCAAAGATGTCCGTCAAAGTCAACGGCGAGCTGGTTTGCGAAATGGATGCGGATGAATTTGATTTGCCCGGTGAACGCGCGATTGATGGCGACCATAAATACAAACTCAATGGCAACAGCCGCGCGGTCAAAGACTTTGCCCGCGTTGGCTACTTGGGATTCCAAGACCATGGCCATCCGGTTTGGTACAAGAATGTCAAGCTGTTGCCGCTTCAGTAGATGATGGTTTTTGTTAATGATTCTTCTCAGGGATCCTTCTCAGGGATCCTTGCCAAGTTACGCGCAGCCTAAGTGTTACTTATGGCTCCTTTGTTACCTACCTCACATCTGCCCGCGCATTCAAGGTGATTGATTATGTTGAATTCTGTAAATCGTCGTCGCTTCCTTCACAGTACAGGTATCGCAGCTGGGTTTTGGGCTGCGGGGGGCGTTTCGCTTGCCACCGAGGATTCGCCCAATGCGCGATTACAGATGGCTAGTATTGGGATTGGGGGCAAGGGAGACAGCGATTCACGTGACGCCGCTAGTCACGGGCAAATGGTTGCCATTTGTGATGTCGATAAAAATCGACTTTCTAGTGCACTCAAACGCTTTCCCGGCGCAAAGGGATTCACTGACTATCGCGAAATGCTGGACCAAATGGGTGGCTCGATCGATGCGGTCACTGTTAGCACACCGGATCACATGCACGCTCCCGCTTCGCTGATGGCGATGCGAATGGGGATCCATTGTTTCTGTCAAAAGCCACTGACGCGAACAATTTATGAGGCTCGACTTGTCGCTAAGGTGGCACGAGAGCAGAAGGTCGCGACGCAAATGGGTAATCAAGGTACCGCCAGTGATTCACTGCGGCGAAGTGCTCATTGGTTACGTGCCGGAGCGATCGGCAAAGTCAAAGAGTTGCATATATGGACGGATCGCGCCAAAGGTTGGTGGCCGCAAGGCATCGATCGCCCGTCGCAAGGTACACCACCGTCACATCTCGATTGGCAATCTTGGCTTGGCGTTGCACCGGAGCGTCCTTATGCCGACGGCTATCATCCTTTCAAATGGCGAGGATGGTGGGACTTCGGCACCGGTGCACTTGGTGATATTGCTTGCCATGTTGTCAGTATGCCGTTCATGGGACTCGATTTACGGGATCCCATTTCCGCAGTCGCGGAAACATCAGGGCATAACCGAGACAGTTTTCCGGAGTGGTCGATCATTACATTTGAATTTGCAGCAAACGAATTTCGCGATGCCGTAAAATTGGTTTGGTACGATGGCGGAAAGATGCCGCCACAAGAACTGCTGGGCGGTCGTGAGCCATCGCCCAAGGGCGGTTCGTTAGCGATTGGCGACAAAGGCATTCTGCTCAACGATCAATTGCTTGATGGTGCCGAAAAAGTGGACGTTGACTTCCCGCATTCGCCCGGCCACTTCGAAGAATGGATCCGAGCGATCCGAGGTGGCGAGCAAGCAATGTCAAATTTTCCTGACTACGCTGGTCCACTGACGGAAGTCATGCTGTTGGGCAACCTTGCGGTATGGTCCGGTGAAAAAGTCGATTGGAATGCAGCGGAATTGAAAGTCAAAAACATCCAGGGTCTCGAATCGATGATCAAACCCACCTATCGAAACGGTTATACGTTGGATACTTGATTTCCTTCAAATTTTGAGGCAGGCAGCGAAATTCAGCTGAGTCAAATTCAGCTGAGCCGCTCGTTAAGAAGCCGCGTGGTGTCAAAGCGATGTTCGCGCATGCGCAAAAATGGGTTGGGTCGGGACCAAGCCGAAATAATTCAAAAAATGCGCACATTTGTTCGCCCTTTTTGGGCTTGCTACCTCAATGTCCGGCTCTTCGGCCAATTTCGCGATATTCTCACCGGCACAGTGTAGAATCGGAGGACCCTCTTTTGCTCTTCTGGGAGAACGGAAATGCGTTTCGCTTTATGTTTGGCCGCCCTGTTGCTAGTCGTATCCAGCACACTTGGTAATGACCCGCCGAAAAAGGCAATTTCATCCGTTTGCACTCTGCCAACGATTCCCGCCGCGATTCATGATGCGATGCAGTCACGTGCGTTCGAGGATGCCGTTCAGCGCATTGATGAGGCGTTGGCAAAGGCGGATGTCACTTCGGAAGATTACTTGCGTTACCTCAAAGGTGTCGCGCTAACCGAAGCGAAAAAATATGCTGTTGCAATCGCTGTGTTCGAGCAGCTGGAGGAAGATTTTCCTGAGAGTGACTGGATCAGTCGGTCACGGTTTGGGCGAGCGAATGTGTTCGTGTTGCAACGGCGGTACATCGATGCCGGAGTGATCTACGAAAAGGAAGCCGAGCGTTTGCTTTCACGTGGTCGCAAAGATGACTTGGCCAAAATCTATCTCGAATTCGCAGAACGTTACTTCGAGGGCCTTCCAGCTGATGACCCAAGCAAAGCGAAACAACCCGATTATGAACAAGCACTATCGTACTACTCCGAAGCGGTCAAACTCGGGCCGACAGCTACACTGCAACAACAAATCGAGTTTCACATTGCACGATGTCAGGAAGAACTAAAGCAAAACAAGCAGGCGGAAGATTCTTATCAAAAATTTCTCGATCACTATTCCCAAGGCGACAATGTGGCTCCCGCAGAAACGCTTGCGGAAGTTGAATATCGACTCGGTAATGTTCAACTAGCGGCTAAGAGGAATGCCGCGGCTCGGCGTACGTGGCAAGACTTGATTGCAAAATGGAAAGACGCCGATAAGGGGGATGAACCCAACGCGATTAATGACTTCATCGCTCGTGCCGAGTATGAAATCGCTCATACTTTTGGGCTTCCAACACCGACAACCATTGGTGACTTGGAACTTGCTGTTACTGCAGTCGAAAGCTTTCTTGTGAATCATCCCGATCACAAACTTGCTCCGAAAGCCGAGTACGAAATCGCAGGCGGCTACTTTCATCATGGCCGGCATGCCCAGGCGATCGAGTGGCTCGGAAAATTGATCAACAATCCAAAGTATCAATCTAGTAAACAAATTCCGACGGCACGCCAAGCGCTTGGTGGCCAATTCTTGGCTCAAGAAAGATTCGACGATGCCATCAATGCTTGGAAAGCGTTCTTAGAGGAGCATCCAACGGATCACAATTGGCCGGTGGTGCAGAAGAGAATCGTAGATGCTGAATACGCCAAAGCCGAGCATGCGCGCAAGAACAAACGCTACCGCGAAGCCCGTGAGATCTGGCAGACGTTTTTGAACAAATATCCTCTCGACTCACGAGCGGCTTCAATCTTGCTGCAATTTGGTGAGATGAATTTTTCCGAAGGCGAGGAAAAACACACAGAGAGAGTCGCAACAACCGTCGAAGCAGGAGATTCTCCGCAATCGGTTGAACTCAGCGACCAGTCAAAAGGATTGTTCGAAGCGGCGATCGCGGATTGGCGACGTGTGGTCAGCAAGTATCCGAAGTCGAAAGAGGCTTCACAATCCTCTTGGTTGATTGGAACGACCTTGGAAGACCAACTTGGGAAGCTCAAAGAAGCGCTGGAAGCCTATGAGGAAACCGAAGGTCCACTCGCCACGCAAGCCAAATCTCGCATCACTCGATTGACGACACCCCAATTGAACTTGGTCACCGAACGTAAGTTTCGCTCCGATGAAACGCCTCGTATCAAGCTGACAACGCGGAATTTGGAAAAGGTCAATGTGAAAGCCTATCGCATCGACATGACTGACTATTTCCGCAAGATGCATTTGGCAAGTGGTGTCGAATCGCTCGATATCGCACTGATCGATCCCGACCAGCAATTCGAATACACGATTCCCGACTTTGCTGAGTACAAACAAGTCGAAGGGGATGTTGAGCTTTCAATTGACGGACCGGGCGTCACCGCCGTGACCGTGTCTAGCGATAAGCTCGAAGCGACCACAATGGTGGTGGTCAGTGATTTGGACATGATCGTGAAAACGTCTCGTAACGAATTATTCTTGTTTGCTGAGAACATGCGAAATGGAAAACCTGCGGCGGGCGTTAGCGTCTTGATTAGTGATGGTTCAAAGGTGTTCGCGGAAGATATCACCGGCGACGATGGCGTGCTTCAGAAAAACTATGACGAATTAAGGTCGGTCAAAGATTTGCGAATCTTCGCTGTCACCGATGGCCACGTCGCATCGACCGAAAACAACTTGAACGGACTCGACTTTGCCGTGGGGCTGACGCCGCGAGGTTACCTTTACACCGATCGACCGGCGTACCGCGCGGGCCAATTAGTGAACATCAAAGGGATCGTTCGATGGGTCAATCAAGATCAATTCACATTCAATCCAGGCCAAAAATTCAAGTTGGATGTGTACGATGCTCGAGGCTTGCTTCTGCTTTCGGAGGATGTGGCATTGAACGCCTATGGAACCATCCATAGCAACTTGCTTTTGCCGGAAACTACCGTCGAAGGAGACTGCCGCGTTCATTTGCATCGTGACAATCAGGACGAAACCGATTTGGTGGGTGCGTTGTCGTTCCAAACCTCGTTTCAGGTCACGGAGTACAAATTGGAACCGATTGACATTTCGATTGACCTAGAGAAAACGGTTTACTTTCGCGGCGAAAAAGTCCAAGGATCGATCGAGCTGAAATATTACTATGGCACGCCGCTGGCGAATGAAACGGTCCATTATCGCTTCGGCAACGATGGCGAAGAATTGATGGCAAAGACGGACAAGGACGGCAAGATCGAGTTTGAGTTTGAAACACAGCGACTCAGTGAGTCACAGGTTTTGCCGCTGAGCGTCGAGTATCGCGATCATCGTCTGTCGGCTACAGAAATGGTTTACATCGCAACGCGCGGTTTCACTGTGAATGCGTCGTCGCTTCGAGATGTCTACTTGGTTGGAGAATCTTTCGAGACAAAATTTCAGGTGGCCGATCCTGCCGGTAAGCCGGTTGAAACGAAGTTAAAGATCGACGTGTTCAAAGAAACGACCACTCCAGCGGGCAAGGGGGAAAAACAGATCGCGAGTCATGATGTTGCAACCGACCCGGTCGATGGTGTTGCCCGTCAAACGTGCTCATTTGACGAAAATGGCTTTTACAAAATTCGCGCTACCGGAACTGACCAGTTTGGAAACCAAGTAAGTGGCGAACATAAAATTCGAATTTCAGGTGACAAGGATGCGACCCGGTTACGGATTTTGGCCGATCGGCATTCGTTTCAAGTAGGCGAACAAGCCGAGGTTAATCTGCATTGGCGAGAACAACCCGCATTGGCACTGGTGACGTTTGAAGGAGCGTCCATCCTCTCACATCAGTTGGTGGAGCTGAAAAAGGGGAACAATTCGTTGCAGATTCCAATGGTCAGCGAATTTGCACCGAACATCTACTTGGCTGTCGCAGTGATGCAGCGGAACCAATTCCATAACGCGCAAAGCGAATTCGAAGTCTCTCAGTCGCTGCGTGTCACCATCAAGCCGGAGCAAACCGAACAGAAACCCGGCGGTGATCTATCGGTTGAGCTGACAGTGACCGATCCGATGGGTAAGCCCGTTACGGCTGAGCTTTCGTTAGCACTGGTTCAATCCAATTTGTTGCAAGCGTTTGACGATGTGCAAGGTGGCGTAGACGCATTCTTTAGTTCCGGTAGACGGACCACATCGATCCGCCTATCGACGAGTTGCACGTTTGATTACCGACCCCAAACACGGAACATCAGCCAATTTTTATTGGCGGAAGCCGAGCGCCGCGAGGCACTTGAACGAGAAGCGGCGGTTGTCGGTGACTTTGCGGTTGCTCCACGGGGAGCGGCTAGTAGAGCAGCACGCGATGAGGATTACATGGTCGAGGCAGATCCGTCTTTCATGGGCGGTGGTGGCTACGGCTATGGAGGCGGAGGCATGGGCGGAATGGGGCTACCACAATCGGCTGAAGAAAATGAGATGCTTGACGGCCCGAGTTTCGGGATGCAGTCTACGGGTAGGATTATGTTGGGCGGCGCGGTCAATCGTAATGCAGGACAGATGCGTATGCAGATGGCGATCCCCTCCTCAAGGAGTCCTGCTCGATACTTGGAGTTGAAAAGCAACCGAACGCCATCAGCGACGTCGTTGCAATCTCTACTGCAATCACAACTATCGATCAATGGACTGACGGCTGACGGCAAATTTGTCACGGTCAATGGACGAGGTCAAGCCGATGCGGAGCAAGCGGCTCGTGACGGAGGTCTCGAGATTCTTCCGCCGACGGCTTACGCAGAAACGGCGTTTTGGGATCCCGTGATTATAACGGACGATAACGGCAAAGCGACCGTGACGATCACGCTGCCACAGCGATCGACCGCGTGGCGACTTCGTGCGAAAGGTGTCAACGATGCAACATTGGCTGGCGAAGCGACCGCCGACATCGTGACCAAGAAGGACCTGTTTGGCGAAATGAAATTGCCACTTGCTGTCACGGTCGGCGATTCGATCAGGATACCCGTGCAAATCCATCACTCGCTGGAAGGGAAACGCAAAGTCACCGTCAAGTTGAAGGCGATTCTTGGTGACAAATCAACGGAACAAACCAAGACCATTGAAGTCGATGGTCCAGCGATCAGCGAGTTGATGTTCCCAGTTGAAATCGATGCGGCCGACAAATCCTTGTTTGAGTTGTCGTTGGCGTCGGATGATGGTTATTTGGATCAATCAAACGCAGTTGTCGCGATTCGTCCCTATGGGTTCCCGGTTTATGAAACCGCCAGCGGCACTTCGTCGCAAAGCACCTTGGCACTTTTGGGTTTTGATGAAAAGCGAAAAACCGAAGGAACTTCGCTTGAAATCTTCATTGGTGCTAACCTGAATCGCTCGCTTTTGGACGCCGTTTTGGGCACCGGTTTTGATGGGTTTATGTTTTGTGGTAGACCTTCATCTAGTCCGATCGAGCGTAGTAATTCGGATGTGCTAGGCGGTGTCAGTTTGTTGCAAACGATTGGTGCAACTCAACGAGTTGATTCGCCTGATGCGGCTTCACTAACGAGTCGCATTACTTCGTCGGTGACCCAGATGATCTCTGCCCAGCGTGACGATGGCGGCTGGGCATGGTCGGGGAAACCAAAGGGCGGAAATGCGGATACTTATCTGTCGTCGCGAGTCATGTGGGCACTAAGCGAAGCTCGCCAGGCTGGGTTTGCGGTGCCGCAAAATTCGTTTGATAAAGGAAAAGCATTCCTGAAGTCCTCGTTCGCTTCGACTCCGCTAGGCGAATTAGAGCGGCAAACGATACTGTTGCATGCGATGACCGTTTCGGGCGCAGGCGATTTCTCGTATGCGAATCGTTTGTACCGCGAACGCAATCGCCTTAGTTCGGCGGGTTTGATTCATCTCGCATTGACTCTTTCGGTAATGAACCGCACGCAAATGGCGAGCGGATTGGTCGATTTGATCAAAATGCCAGTGGATGACAAACCGCTCGGCGCCGTAGATCGAGACCAAACGTTACCCTGGATTCGGAATCGCATCGAGCTACAGGCGCTGTATCTGCTGCTGTTGGAAACAATTGCGCCGAATCACCAAAATGGCCCGAAGCTAGTGGAAACCTTGTTGGCTGCCCGAGTAGGATCGCGATGGCCGGTTGAAAAGGCGAACGGTCCTGCTATTGCGGCATTGGCTCGTTGGCATTTGATGAAGCGACCCGGTTTAGAGAAGTACTCTCTATCAATTGCAGTGAATGATCAAGAGATCGATGCGTTCGTGATCGATCCGTCGGCTGATCCAAGTCGCCGTGTGGTTATTCCCACCGAAATGCTACGTAGCGAAAAACCGAACCGGATCGAGTTCAAATTGGATGGACGAGCGACGTTTAGCTACTCGGCCGTGCTTTCAGGATTTGTCGCCGCCGAGAACCTTGCCAGTTCCACGAAACAGTGGTCGGTGAGCCGCGTCTATGAACCGGCAAAACGTTTGTTCGATGGTCGACCGGTACCACGAGGTTTTGATGTGGTCGACGGAAGCTACAAGTCGTTCACCAATCCACTGACTCAATTGCCGGTGGGCGAACGTGGTGAGGTTACGTTAATTCCGCGTCGACATCAAATATCTAGTCGCGATGAAAAACCACTCGATTACCTCGTTCTCAGCGAGCCCATACCTGCTGGCTGTGTGGTGCTTGACGGATCGGTTTCGGGACAATTTGATCGATATGAATTGGAACCGGGGCAAATCACATTCTACTTAGGCGACCGAAAGTATTTCGGCAACCTAAGCTATACGCTTGTCGGATACGTTCCGGGATCCTATCGCACTGCGCAATCGGTGCTGCGAAGTTTCTACGAACCATCCCAATTCGCGATTGCGAAAGTCAAAGAATTGGAAGTGCGCAATGTCAACGATGAGTCGGTGGACTTGTACCGATTGACACCTGACGAGTTGTATTTCCTAGGTCAGGCTGAATTCACGAAACAAAATTTTGCTGCCGCGCACGAACACTTGACGCAGTTGTTTAAAAATTGGCGATTGGACGCAGATAAATACAAACATTGCGTTGAGAGTTTGTTCGCCTCTTCGCTTGCGATGGATCAACACACCGACACGGTCGCCTATTTTGAAGTGTTGAAGGAAAAGTATCCGGACGTAGTGATCTCGTTCGAGGACATTTTGCGAGTCGCTAAGTCGTATCAAGAACTTGGCGAGTATGAGCGGAGCTATCTAGTTTATCGTTCGACGGTCGAAGGCAGCTTTGAGCGAGAGTCCCAGGTTGCTGGTTTTTTGAATGCTCGCGGTGAATTCGTACGTAGTGTCCAGGCGATGGAAAAATTGGTTCGCGATTACCCTCGCGAATCCTATATTGCGTCGGCCACGTATGCGCTGGCTCAAGAAACCTTCCGTCGAGCCGCCGAGGCAAACAAAGATGAGACGCTAAAGCAAACAGGGATAACACGTGTGCATTTGATTGGTTCATCGATTCGAATGCTCGATCACTTTGTCACCACTTGGCCGTTGGATCCTGAAAATGATGAAGCGAGTTTTGCGTTGGCGACCGCTTTGGTCGAATTGGAACAGCACGCGGACGTGATTGATCGATGCAAAAAATATGCTGATCGTTATCCCAATAGCCGATTGCTTGATTCATTTTGGTACATGATCGGCTACAGCCATTTTGAACTCGGGCAACCTGACGAGGCTTTGGAGATGTGTCGCAAGGTTGCGGATGCTACTTTTTCAGTTCCCGAAACGGGCGGCACGCGACGAGCCGATAACCGATGGGAAGCGATCTACATCATGGGCCAGATTTACCATAGCCTGGGTGACGCTGCCAAAGCGATTGCGGAGTACACGAAAGTCGAAGAGCGGTTCGCAGATGCGACCGAAGCGATCACGTATTTCAATCGAAAGGAAGTCGAATTGGACGAAGTCACTACGATTAAGCCGGATGACGCTAAGGATGTGGAACTTCGTTTTCGCAATATTGAAGAAGTGGCATTGAAGGTGTATCGGATCGACTTGATGAAATTCAGTTTGATGCAGCGAAACCTAGATCGAATTACGGCGATCAACTTGGCCGGCATCAAACCCTACCACGAAGACACCGTAACGCTTGGTGACGGCAAAGATTACCGAGATCGGATCAAGAGGTTAACCTTACCGCTAGAAAAAGAAGGGGCATATCTGATCGTTTGCCGAGGCGACAATCTCTATGCGTCCGGTTTAGTTTTGGTCAGTCCACTGACGTTGTCGGTTCAAGAAGATGCCCGATCGGGACGCGTGCGAGTGAGCGTCAAACATGCCGGCGATGACAAGTTTATTAGCGATGTACATGTCAAAGTGATCGGGTCAAAAAACGATAGGTTCGTGTCCGGAAAAACCGATTTAAGAGGCCTGATGATCGCGGATGACATCAGCGGAACATCCACCGTGATTGCACAACGAGGCAATGACCGCTACGCATTTTATCGAGGAAAGGTATCGCTACAAAATGCACGTCCACAATACCAGGAAATGATGATGGGAGAACCTTTTGGAAGCTCCGGGAATTCCTTGGACGATCTATTCAGTGATGCACCATCCCAAGGACAAGCGGGTGCCCTCGGCAGAGGAGATTTGAGAGACAACCTACTGCGTCAGAACCGAGTTTTCCAAAACGAGAAGAAAAGTCTGTACGATGGTCTGCTCAACAACGAACGCAGCGGCATCAAGTCGAAGGAGGCATATTAGCTGAAAAACGCCTCTTTATTGTGAGCCGCAAGCCGCGGGGAGTGCCGCGTCAACCGGCGACTAGCGTCTTGCCGCTCACACCGCCTTGATGCTTTCCTCGCTGTCTCGTTAGTGTTGACCCGCAGCGACAAAACAATATGTGTTCGACTAAGGATTTGGCTACGACTCAAGTTCATCAAGTCGCTTTTCCAAGGCATCGATTCTCTCGTTCACCGTTTCGAGTCTTGCGATTAATGCATCAACTGCAGTGGTTGAGGGTTTCGTTGGTGCCGATTTCGATGGTGCGGCTGCGGCTTGCTTTTCAAGTTTTGCTTCGAGGTATTGTCGTTCTTCGGGTGGATAGAGTTTATGGGAAAACGTCTGGCCGCGGCCTGGTGGCGTTAACGGTTCAACCAAATCTTTTTCGATCAATTGTTCAACAATCTGCTGTGTGACATTCAAATCATCGAGCGCATACATCCGCGAAGCTCGCGTGCGAATTTCACCAAGCGTTTGTGGTCCTCGAAGGAGTAGTTCGGTCATGATCGCGGCTCCGGGACTATCGACGTCTAGCCATTCGTATGCAGCATGCCGGTACTTCGTCACTCGCCCGCTACCTTGAATTTCCCTTGCCGCACCCACTTGCTTCAATTCATCGAGAGCTGTCAACACATCATCTTCATCAAGTTGAAGTTGGGGCGACCGATTCGATTTTTGGTTCGATCCGCTGATGAGGCCCGATACGCTTAGCGGGTAACTATCGGGTGTTGTCTTTGCTTTTTCGACCAACACACCGAGCACTCGCCGAGCGTCACGTGAAAGGGGGACCGGTTTTGGTTTGTCTTGCGCTGCATCTTCGTTCATCGGTGTGCGTGCCAAAAAGGGGGATGAAAGGACTTTCCACTATTTTCATCTTTTTGAGGCCTAGTGATCAACTCCCCTTCGAATCAGCACGTGAATCGACGAAACGAACCCAATTCAGACGGTTTCGTTTCGCAACTGATACGAAAGCTAAGCGACACGTCGAATCATTTACAGGACGTCGTCTGGCGGCGCCCCAATCTCAAGGTCGACATCGATGATCTTCATCGGCTGGGTCTCATCGAGATCAAGAATGTCGACAACATCATTGCTGTCGTCGTCGATTTCTTCGTCTGTCAATTCCAGACGCAACGTGATTCGACCAATGCGGACTTCCGTTCCTGGGCTTACAACCGTCTTTTCGACTCGTCGTTCATCGACGTAGATTCCGTTTTTTGAGCCTAAATCACGAACGGCAAGCGAACCGTATGGATCCAAGAAAAATTGACAGTGTCTTCGACTGATCGATTCGTCACTAATCGTGATGTCAGCCGTGGGGCAACGGCCTGCGACGACCGGTGGCGTCAGGATCCATTCCGCCTCGTCATTTCCATTTGAGCGATCAATCAAAACGAATTTGTAGTTCATTACCAGCCAACCTCGAAATGTGCGCGGCGCATCAATGCGGATCGAACGGGACATTGAGCCTTATCGGAACGACTCTGAGATTGACTACCATTTTACTCCAAATTCGCGGCTAGGTCACAGTCAAACCCCTGCAATCGCCAGGGCAAATCCGTTTTTTTCATTATGCAAATTTGCCGCTGCCCGTTCCGCTACGGTCCGCGTGTGATTGCGATCTGACGCTCGGCAACGGATGTCCCAGCTTGAAAAACGGGCTAGCCCTGGGTGCAATCGCAGAGCCTAGCTTGACAACATCGGAGCGTCCCAGGCGGCGGGTTCATGGTCGAATTGCACAAAAAGTGTGGCAGGCCTGAACGGACTATTGTCGATCGGTGGTAAGCTCTTGTTGTGTGGTCCCCGAGTCACAGAATTGGCAATTCAACGAAATACTTTGGGAATATTAGGGATTGTTCGCCCGATGGAGGCACCCGAGGAGCCTTCAACGTTGCATACGGTCGTTTTTTTCCGGTTCTCGCTTTCAAGCCGCAGTGCAATGACTTATTCGCAGGTTCTCGCCGTTGATCGATTGGCCAAATCTTTTGGTGCCATTGAGGCCGTTTCCGACGTGTCGTTTCAAATCGGTTCAGGGGAAGTTTACGGATTGCTCGGCCCCAATGGAGCCGGGAAGACAACGACCATCGATATGATTTGCGGTCTCCGTAATCCTGACCGTGGTACGGTTGTTGTCGATGGAACCGACTTTTCGATCGATCCCCGATCGGCCCAACGTAGTATGGGAGTCGTTCCTCAAGAGGTCGCTCTTTACGAAGAACTTTCGGCAGAAGAAAACTTGTTGTTCTGGGGAAAATTGGCGGGTTTGTCAGCGAAGATGGCAAAGCAGAGAACCGAACAACTGCTCAAGGACTTGATGCTCACCGAACGGCGTCGGGATGCTGTTCGCACCTACTCGGGTGGAATGAAGCGGCGTGTCAACATCGGCTGTGGCCTCTTGCACAATCCGAAACTATTGTTGCTCGACGAGCCTACCGTTGGTATCGATCCTCAAGCACGTGCAAACATCCTCGACTTTGTACGCGGACTAACCAAACAAGGCACCGGAGTGCTGTATACAACGCACTATCTTGAGGAAGCCGAAACACTTTGCGATCGGATTGGAATCATCGACCATGGAAAACTGTTGGCTGAGGGAACGCTACAGGAACTACAAAATCGCTTGGGCGGAGATCGATTGTTTGTCCTAGAGGGTGACTTTTCGGAAGCGGAACCGAGCAAGTGGAATGGTTTTATGGAGCGATTCCGGATCCTCAATCAACGCGAACATCGGCTTGTCGTCGCTTCGATTGGTGAGCGACACCCGTCAGATTGCTTACGCGAGTTGTTGGACATTCCCATTCAAGTTGATAACGCTATGGTTAAGAAGCCAAACTTGAGCGACGTTTTTTTGCAACTTACCGGGCGAGAATTGCGAGAATAGTATGCTTGCCACACTACTCAAAAAGGATCTCCGCCGCCTACGATCCAATTGGATCGGTTTTGCGATACTGCTGGCAATGCCGATCGGCATCACAGCCTTAGTCGGCAGCGTCTTCGGACCTTCCGCTCGCAGCGGAGAAATGCCTCGCATCAAACTTGCGATTGTGAACGAGGATGAAAGTCTGATAGGAAACACGATCGTCGCAATGGCTTCAGGAGAACAGTCACAGGCTTATCTCGACTCCAAGAGCGTGGCTCGCAGCGAGGCAATGGATTTGATCAATCGCAACCAAATCAGTGCCGTGATCGTTGTCCCGAAAGACTTTACCAACCAGTATGTTGCGGGGCAGTCGCCACCGTCGATGCAGTTGATCAAAAATCCTGCGCAAAGCTATTTGCCGGCAATTACGGAGGAATTGCTGCGGTTGCTGACTGAGGGGCTTAATGCGGTTTCTCAGAATTTGGCCGAAGAGATGCCTGATGTCGTTGAGATCATTGAGGCTCCCGGCGCACCAGATACCGTCAAGTTGGCAAGCATTTTGACGCGTATTGGCGATCGTCTGCAGCGAGCCGAAGATTACCTGTTTCCACCTGTGATTGGATACACCCGAGGGACTGTCGCAGAGGCGGAGACTTCCGAGGAGCAAAGCGAAGGCTTCAATGTATTCGGCCTCGTCATGCCGGGGTTGGCCGCGTTGTTTCTGCTATTCACTGCTGAGGCAACCGCTCGAGACCTCGTTGTAGAGAGAAGGACGAAAACACTGAATCGGTTTCGTACATATCAAGTCCGACTACTGCCGTTCTTTCTTGCCAAAGCCGTCTATTCGTTCACGGTTGTTGGGATTGCTGCGGCCATTATCCTCGTCGGCGGTGCTTGGATTTTTGGAATCCATTGGCGAAGTCCGTTCGAAACAACCATCCTCACTTGCGCCTATGCCGCATTCTGCGTTGGGTTCGCGTACCTACTCGTCGCAGTCATTTACCGTGAAAAGCGGATTGCGATTCTGTCGACGATCATCATCATGATGATGGCATTTCTTGGTGGTTCGATGTTACCGACCGAAACTTTGCCGCCCCTCATTCGGGAGAGTTTGTCGCCATGGATGCCTAATCACAACTTCGCAGAATCGATCAAAAGACTTCAGTTTGACTATCCTGGTCCGCATTGGGCGACCGCGTCGATGGGCCTCTTGGCGGTTGGTATTGTGATGTTGATGATTGCGATCACCCTGTTTCAGTATCGACTCGGTCAGGGAGCAGAGGAATGAACACGATTTGGGTCATCGCAAGCAATGATCTTCGAGTCTTCCTAAAGGACAAGGGAGGCTATTTTTGGTTGTTCGTAATGCCGCTTGTCTTTATTTATTTCTTTGGAACAGCGATTCACGGGGGAAGTGGACCACCTAAAGACCCGCGCCCGACTGTTTTCGTGCAAAACGAGGATCGCGGCTACATCGGAGCAGTCTTCCTTGAGCAATTAGAACAAGAGGGATTTCGGCTGGTCGATTCGGAGGAGGGTGGGGATGCCGTTCGCACGATCCGCATTCCTGCCGATTTGACCGAAAAAGTGGAGTCGGCCGAGCACGTTGATGTTGAGTTTTTGCAGCAGACCGATAGTGAACCGCAACCAGCGGCAATGGTGGAAGTGAGAATCACACGCGCGATTGTTGGAGTCACGTCAGCTATTTTCGCGGTCGTTTCGAAGGAAACGGATTCGAGGCTTGGCGAAGCACAACTGCGAGCAATGCTTCAGCGCGAAAAGCCTGTCCAATTAGATGTTCAGTTTGCCGGACGAAGGGAAATTCCCACCGGATTTGAGCAAGCCGTGCCGGGATACCTCGTTATGTTCGTCTTAATGAACCTGCTGATTTTCGGAGGATTAGCGATTTCTCAGGAGCGTTCTAACCCGGATTATTCACGGCCGCTGCTTCGCGGGGTGATTGGCAACTGAATTGGGTTGAGTTGGTGTAACCGTGGCTGCTGAACGCCGACAAGGCGCAAGGCCCCCTTTCCCCCATTGAAACTTTGCATCCGATTGGCTGACTTAGTCCGTAGGTAGAAGCGATGGACGGTACCCTGCCAACGCTTCGGCCACTCGTCGGAGATGGTTGGCCCACGGCCAACTTGAAGAGATTTGCACGCGTACTCGGCGTGTGCTGAAAACCACGCGACAGGCCACCTTGATCACGTGAGTTCGCCAGGTGCAGGCGTGGCCTTTACCAAGTGGATCCCGACGGCGACGGCGAGTGTGATGGCGGCGTTTCACAGACGGCCTCTGTGCCTCTAGAGGTATTTCGTCGCAGCCAGGCTCCTCCATCGTCGGTTTGATTTCGGCAATGGCACGAAGCCGAACCAAGAGGTTCGCCGCCAGAGAATGCATCATCACTCGAAACAAGTTCGCCATGTAGCGATGATCACTTAAGCGATCACAGCACAGCTCGCACTTGAGTTCCTTGTTGCGATTTTCGCTCTCGCCCCGATCGGAGTATTCCTCGTAAACGCCCCCAGGACACACGTTTGCGCCTGGACGATTAGTGACCACGGCTCGTCGATTGGTGCCTTGAGAATTCACCTCGCACTTGATCACGATGCTTCGTGATTGTGACCAAGTCCTGGCTTGGTAATCAATTAGCAGAAAATTCCTTTGCCCCTCGCCGGTCGCTTGAAACGCCGCCACGCTTTGCTGCAAAAGCTCGTCGCTTTCGCGTTTGACACGGGAATTCATTTGGTAACCGATGCTGTAAAGAACCTTGTCGCATCGCTCCAACGTTTCGTACATATGGGGAACTGCGAAACCCGAATCGGCTCGAACGTGGATCATTACACGGGGAAACCGCTTGCGAATCTTCTCGATTACACGCTGCAAATCATCGGCGGCACCCAAGCTTGCATGTGCCGAACCGAACAGCAGACTTGGTAACACGATCATATCATTCTCGGCACAAGTGATCGCGCGAACTTGATATTGGTACTGGTTGTAGAAGCCGTGAAAGAGAACCAGTTGCTGATTGCCATGAGCGGGATCGTCGAAGGTGTCAATGTCCAGCGTGATTTCTGTCGGCTCTCGCTCGAAAGACTCGACGAAGCGATCGATGAACCAATCTTCCATTTGAAGGAGGTTTCCCGCAGTGACTGTGTTCTCGAGCCTTGAAATGGTCGGTTGGCTAGCCAAGTCATCGTCGTCGGGAGACTGCTCAGCGATCAGTTTAAAGATCGGATCGCTTCGGAGGGAGTCATGGTCGTTTTGATCTTCGTAGCCGGCGATGATACCGAAGATGCGTTGCCGCACGATGGAGAGCGCGGTGTGTTGAGGATCACTGCGTGGATCGGAAATCAGGTGGGTAAAGGTCTCGGTCCAGCGCAGTTTCTGGTCCAATTGAGAGAAGGCGAGCAGCCCGCCGTCGGAGGATAGCTTCTCCTGGACTTGCTCAAATTGGATGGGACGATTCTGAAAAAAACCGAAGACAAATTGCTGCGCAGACTGTAAGCTCATGAGGGGCCTTTTTGGTTTGTCGAAAGTGCTTGTTAGCTAAACACTTAGACGTCAGAAAGGCCCTTTTTGTTTGCACCCTCGTGAATAATCCGGGCTAACGGCGTTTTACGTCGTATTGCGCTTCATCCAGCTGCCAAAATACAATTGGTCCTCGGCAAGATTCTTGGACGTTTTCTGTTGGGTGTTGTCCAGATTGTCTACCTGTTGGTCGTTAGCAAGTTGCTTTTCGGCATTGATTATGGTGGTAATCTAATGTTGATCGGGGCTACGCTTCTCGTCTTTGCGTGGGGTTGCGCTTCACTCGGTGTCCTGATTGCCGCAGTGGTGACAAATCAAGAGAGCGTTCAAGGTCTATGCACGCTGGGTTCCATCGCCATGGCAGCGCTTGGTGGCTGCTGGTGGCCGCTGGAAATTGTTCCCGATTTTGCGCGTCAAATTGGTGGCCTATTTCCTACCGCGTGGGCAATGGATGCGATGCACCAATTGATTAGTTTTGGCGGAGGGCTTCCGGAGATCATCAATCCGCTACTTTTGATTACTCTGTTCGCAGTTACCACCAGTGTGCTCGCAGCAAAAGTTTTGCGTTTTCAATAGCGTCATCCATGGAGGCTCAATAGCAATCCCAATCGCAATACATCGACCAAAATTTGCGCAAACGCATTAATGATTGAGTAGTGCGAGGGAGGCCGAACGAGGTGGTCACCTGTGGCGGGGTTCCTGCTATGATTTCGGTTCGGACAGAACGAACTGAAATTCGAGGAAACAATGACCGTAAACGATTCGGTTGCTAAGCGTGTAGCGGAGTTGCGGAAGGAAATCCGTCGGCTAGATCATCTCTATTATGTCGAAGCTCAACCGGCGGTTACGGACCTTGAGTATGACCGGTTGCTTGAGGAACTGAAACAGCTTGAGACCGAACACCCCAGTTTGGCGAGTGCGGATTCGCCAACGCAACGAGTCGGCGATGCGCCGGTTGAACATTTGGTGCAAGTTGCGCACGCGGTTCCGATGTTGTCGATCGACAATACTTACAGCCGGGAAGAGCTGAAAGCTTATTTCGATCGTACGGAAAAGTCGCTAGGCGGACCGGCTGAGTGGGTCATGGAATACAAGATCGACGGCGTTGCTGCGTCAATTCGCTACGAGAACGGAACAATCGCTGCCGCGTTGACTCGCGGCAACGGACAAGTTGGCGACGACATCACGCATAACATTCGGACGATTCGCGACGTACCGCTCCGACTTGTCGGTGACGATGTTCCGGCAGTGTTGGAAGTTCGTGGCGAAGTTTACATGACCAACGCCGACTTGGCCGATTTGAATTTAAGGCAAACCGAAGCGGGGGCGGAACCTTATAAGAACACTCGCAATGTTACTGCGGGGACGATTCGGCTACTCGATCCGGCAATTGCAGCACAGCGAAACTTACGTTTTTTTTGTCATGGAGTCGGTCAAGTCGAAGGTCTCACAGCGGAGGATCATATCGCGTTTTTGGACGAAGTTGGAAAGCTTGGCATTCCACCGACACCCGATGTGGTGAAGCTAAAGAACTCGTCGGAGGCACTCAAAGCTGTCGCGGCACTCGAAGAGGCGATGCCCGATCTACCCTTCGAAGTCGATGGAATCGTATTCAAAGTCAACCGCTTTGATCAACGTGATGAACTGGGGATTCGTAGCAAGAGTCCGCGATGGTTGATCGCTTACAAATTTGAACGATACGAAGCGACTACGATTTTGGAGTCGATCCGTGTTCAAGTCGGCAAGACAGGCGCAATCACACCCGTGGCCTATTTGCAGCCAGTCGACATTGCTGACACGACGGTCTCTCGCGCGTCGCTGCATAACGCAGACGAAATCGAACGGTTGGATGTGCGTGAAGGGGACGTGGTAGTCGTTGAAAAGGCAGGAAAAATCATCCCCAAAGTGGTGCGTGTGGAAAAACATGAGCGAAAACGGGAATTGCCGCCGTTTGAATTTCCCAAGCAGTGCCCCGAATGTGGCACCACACTGGTCCGCGACGATGGTGGCGTTTACATTCGTTGTCCCAATCCGACTTGCCCCGCCCAACTACGCCAGCGGTTGATCTATTTCGGCAGCCGCCCGGGGATGGATATCGACGGGCTTGGCGAGGAATTTGTGGACCTATTGATCGGCCGCAATGTCGTTTCCAGTTACGCTGATTTGTACCGTTTGACAGCGGATCAAATCGCGAACCTCAATTGGCTCAAGCAGCGAAAAGGGAAAGACGGCAAGTTGATCGATGTTCAAGTCGGTACCAAGAACGCCGAAAACCTTATCGCAGGAATCAAAGCGAGTCGATCACGGGGACTAGCAAAAGTCCTGTCGTCGATTTCGATACGGCATGTCGGCCCTCGAGTTGCACAGCTGATCACTAGGCAATACCCAACTTTAGAACCATTGCGGGCGGCGTCCGTGGAAGATTTGGCTGCGATTCATGAAATTGGGGATGCGATCGCAATGAGTATGTATGAGTTTCTGCATAGTGACTATGGAACGGAAGTACTCGACGATTTAGCGAGTGCGGGCATTGATTTGTCCCAGCCGCAATCGGAAACTGAAACGGGCGATCTGCCTCTTTTGGGGAAGACACTGGTCGTCACCGGAACACTTGCTCATTATAAACGAGATGAGATTAAAGCGCTGATTGAAAAACTTGGTGGCCGAGCGGCTAGCAGTGTTAGCAAAAGTACCGATTTTGTGGTTGCTGGTGATAAGGCCGGTAGCAAATTGGCCAAGGCAGAAAAGCTTGGCGTCAAGGTGCTCAGCGAAGACGAATTCAAAGCGATGGTGGATGACGGATCAAACGAAGACGAATGACGATGACAACGAACAGCCCCAGGAGTTGGGGTTCGATCATGCTGCCGTAAAGGTAAAGAACTTTCCGCAGGTTCCGGGCGTCTATTTGATGAAAGACGCAGCCGAACGAGTGATTTATGTCGGCAAAGCAAAGAACTTGCGCAGCCGCGCCGGAAGCTATTTTTTGAAAGCGGCCGCGGAGGACCAACGTACCGCGCCGTGGATTGGTGAAATTGCCGACATCGATTTTGTCGAGTGCGAAAGCGAAGTGGACGCGCTGCTGATGGAATCTCGGTTGATTAAGGACATTCAACCCAAGCACAACAAAGATCTCAAAGACGACAAAACATTCCCGTACTTGATGATCACCACACGCGATGAGTTTCCGCGCGTCGAAGTGACACGTGAGCCGCGTGAAAAGGGAGTGAAACTATACGGGCCGTTTCCCAGCGCCGGTTCGCTGCGGGGAGCGATTCAGGTGCTGCAGCGAATTTTTAAATTCCGCACCTGTACGCTCGATATCACCGAATCGGATGAACGTTGGAAATGGTTTCGGCCTTGCCTATTAGCCAGTATCAACCAGTGTACTGCGCCGTGCAATTTTCGTATCAGTAAGGAAGATTACCGACGTGACATTCGGCGTTTGCAAACCTTTATGGAAGGCGGCAAGAAACGTTTGCTCAAGGAAATGCACGACGAGATGATGGCGGCGAGCAAATCGTTAGACTTCGAGCGAGCCGCAGTACTGAGAGACGAAATCGGGATGCTCGAGCGATTGGAGGATCGCGGAGAATTGGATACGCATGTTCAACCCGAGGTCTTTTACATTGATCCACAAAAAGGTTTGTCGGGGCTTCGGAAAGTGCTCGATTTACCTAAAACGCCTCGAACGATCGAAGGGATGGATATCGCGCATTTAGGCGGCGGTGAAACGGTCGCGAGCTTGGTGCAGTTCATTGACGGATTGCCGTTTAAGCCAGGCTATCGGCGGTTTCGTATTCAAGACGTTGACGGAATCGACGATTTTCGCAGCATGTACGAGGTGGTTTCGCGACGTTTCCGCAAATTGTCGGACGATCAAGAATCGTTTCCCGATATCTTGTTGATCGATGGCGGCAAAGGCCAATTGAACGCGGCAATGGCTGCGTTTCGTGATCAAGAAATCACGCCGCCGACGGTGATTTCATTGGCCAAACGTGACGAAGAGATTTTTCGTCCCGGTGAATCGGAGCCAATTCGTTTGAGCAAAAGTGCGTACGCGTTAAGGCTATTACAATACGTCCGCGATGAATCCCATCGGTTTGCCCAACACTATCATCATATTCTGCGATCCAAATCGACATTCGAACGTTAAGCCGTGATCCCTCCTGAAATTCTAAAGAAAATTCGTCGTATTCAAATCCGCACGTCGCATGTCGTCGACGACTTGTTGGCGGGCGGGTGGCATTCGGCATTCAAAGGACGCGGCATCGAATTCGAAGAAGTGCGTCCGTACCAAATCGGTGATGATGTTCGCACGATCGATTGGAATGTGACCGCCCGAGCCGGTGAACCATTCGTTAAGCTGTTTCGCGAAGAACGGGAATTGTCGGTGCAATTGCTCGTCGATATTAGTCCGTCGCAGTTTTTTGGCACGCAAACGCAAACCAAGCGTGAACTCGTCGCTGAACTCGGAGCAACGCTCGCTTTTTCGGCGATCAAGAATAATGACAAAGTCGGTCTGACATTGTTTTCAAATAATGTTGAGAAGTCGATTCCGCCACGCAAAGGGACCCGACATTGTTTGCGATTGATTCGAGAGTTGCTTTACTTTGAACCGAGTGGCCAGGGAACCGATTTGACTTCGGCGATCGAACATCTAAATCGTACGTCGCACCGTAGGAAGGTCGTATTCTTGATCAGCGATTTTGAAGATGAGCATAGCGAAAATACTTTGAAGGTTGCACGCCGACGCCATGAAATTATCCCGGTGGTTGTGCGTGACGAACGAGAATCAACAATGCCCAACGTTGGTTTAGTACGACTTCGCGATGCGGAAACCGGGCAAACCCAATTGATCGATACGTCAAGTGGACGGGTCCGTAGGGCATTTGAGGAAATGGCAAAACAGCGAAGAGAGCGACTCGATGCATCGTTGAAGCGGATGCGCATGTCGGCGATCTATCTTGAAACCGGAAACGATTTCGTCCGACCGTTGCAGCAATACTTTCATCAGCGGGAGCTTCGCCGATGATAAGGTTAAAACGATTCGCATTGCTTGTCATGCTATGTGCGGTAGTGTCGGCGGCACAGGACGCGATGGGTGCTGAATTGGGTTGCTCGACGCAAGTCGATCGCTCCGAGGTAAAGATTCTTGATCCGATCACGCTTTCGATCGTGATTGACGCGCCATCCAATTTGGAGCTCGAATTCTCGGACTCGGAAATCCCTGAGGCAGGGGAGTCACTTGGTCCATTTGAAATTGTTTCGGTGGAGTCAAAGCCTTCCATGCCAATTGGCACGAGTCAGCGCCAATGGCTTTGGCGATTTAAGCTTCAAACGCTGCAAATTGGTGAGCATCAAATCCCTTCGATCGAGATTCGCTATCGACTAAATGGTGAGAGTGAATTGTTGGTGACGGAGCCGGCTACGGTGCATGTGCTTAGCGTACTGACCGACGACGAAAGCCCTTCGAATCCGCGCCCCATCAAAGGGCAAATGTCAGTCGAGACAACCACGCAAAGCTTTGGTTGGTATTGGTGGATTGGATTGGCGTTTGCTGCAACGGTCGTCGGAATTGCGGCGATGGTTTTTGGTAAACGTCGACGAAGGATTGTGCCGACAACGACTCAGTGGACCCTGCGGCGACTCGAGGCGGTTTCGCAGGCAGTTACGGCAAAGGAAATCAATTCTTCGCAGGCCTATTTGCGTACGGCTCGTATCGCTCGTGATTTTGCAGCCTCCCATCATGGACTCGATCCCGAAGTGATGACAACCGACGAAGTCGTCTCAGCGATTCGAACCGGTCCATGGCTCAGCGACGAATCACGGCATCATTTGACATCGCTGTTGCGGGAGGCAGACGAGATGAAGTTTGCTGGGCACAGTGAAACTAATCGGCCTAACACGGATGGCCCAGAAGTCGCAAAGTGCAATGAGACAATCGAATGGCTGCGCAGCTTGGTCCAGGCAGTCGATTCGCAAATGTTGGAATCCCAGGAAATGGCTTCCAAGGAGACGATTTGATGTTCGACGATCCTTGGTTTTTGATTCTGCTGCTTGGTCTGCCGTTTTTGGCTCGGCGGATGTTCGAGATTGAAAAATCGAAATCGGTTCTGTTTAGTTCCACCGCAACGATTGGCGAGATTCCCGTTTCTTGGCGTCAAAGACTCGCTTGGCTTCCTGATGCCTTATTGTTGTTGTCGATTGCTGCGATGATCGTCGCATTGGCCCGGCCCCGAATTGGACGCGAGCAAACCGTCATTGATACCGAGGGCATTGCAATGGAAATTGTCGTCGACCGTTCGGGTAGCATGCAAGCGATGGATTTTCAAATTGACAATCAGAATGTCGACCGGCTAACCGCAATTAAGAATGTTGCTGGGGAGTTTGTTCAAGGCGATCCGACACAAAGTGTCCCCTTAGCAGGCCGCGCCAGTGATCTAATTGGGCTGATTACATTCGCTGGTTATGCCGATGCAATCACTCCACCTACGCTTGATCATGCGTTCTTGCTTGCTCAATTGAACCGGACCCAAATCGTTTCTCAGCAGTCCGAGGATGGAACCGCGATTGGAGACGCGATTAGTTTAGCAGTTGAAAAATTGAATTCGCTCGACGAGGGCCGCGATGAGAAAGTCGCCAGCAAAATTATGATTTTGATGACAGACGGGGAAAACACCGCTGGTGAATTTGAACCCGTCCAAGCCGCTGAACTAGCACAAACCAAAGGAATTCGGATCTACACAATTGGAGTCGGAACCAAGGGGAACGCACCGTTTCCGACGCAAAGCCCGTTCATGGGACGTACGGTAATGCGAATGATGAGAGTCAATATTGACGAGGCGACATTAAAAAAAATTGCTGATGTTACGGGCGGTACCTATTTTCGAGCCACCGACACTGAATCGCTTAAGGCGATCTATGAAACGATTGACCAGCTAGAAAAAACGAAAATGGAATCCCACCAATTTACCGACTACCGCGAAATTGCGGTGCAATCTTTTGATTGGAGTTCGTTTCGTTTTCCGCCAATTGCGATGGTGGCATTGGTGTTTCTGGTGGCAGGCATACTGATGCGACACGCCGTCATACGTGCACTGATTTAAGGAACGATGATCCATGGACATTCAATACGGAAATCTAGTCGCACTTAATGGGTTGTGGTTGGCGATCGGTTGTTTGGCGGTGATGGTTGCAAGTGCCATTTGGCGACGAAATCGATTGAGGCGGTTTGCAACCGCAAATTTGGTTGATCGTTTGGTGCCTCATCATCGTGTTCTTCGCACCACAAGCCATATGATTCTACTCACGATGGCGATCGTCTTTTTGTCCGTGGCATTGGTGGATATTCGCTGGGGAAAGGTGTCGAGGCAGGTTCCGCAAAAGGGAATCGAAGTGATGTTTGTTCTGGACGTTTCGCGATCGATGTTAGCCGAAGACGCGACTCCGAATCGACTCGAACGAGCAAAGCAGCAGATCAGCGATATGCTTGATGCGATGACGGGCGACCGCGTTGGCTTAATCGTGTTCGCAGGCGACGTTCGTCAAGAAATTCCGATGACAAGCCACTATGACGACTTTCGTCGCTCGCTTCGAAACGTTTCGCCTGATAGCGTGTCGCGAGGCGGTTCGCGACTCGGTGATGCAATTCGCGTGGCCGTAGAAGGATTTTTGACAAAAGTGAATGATCACAAGGCAATGGTGATTTTTACCGATGGCGAAGACCAAGAGAGCGAGCCGGTTCAAGTCGCAACACGTGCTTTCGAAGAACATGGTATTCGGATTTTTACCGTTGGACTTGGTGACATCGAGCAGGGCGCGCGAATCCCGCTTGACTCGCAACGCCAACGAGATTATTTGCAGTACGAAGGCCAGCAAGTTTGGTCAAAACTCGATGGTCAGATATTGAGGGCGATTGCAGCTGAAACCGAAGGAGCGTTCATCCCTGCGGGAACGAAACAAGTGGACATGGCTAGTGTCTATCGCGGCTACGTTTCTAACGTCCCTCAGCAATCGTTTGAAACCGCGACGATCAATCAATATGAAGCCCGATTCCAATGGTGGGTAGCTTTGGCTTTGGTATGTTGCGTTGCGGAAATCGTGTGGCGAAAGTCAACTTAACGCTAGCGGAAAAGCATTGCTCAAAACCGTGGGTTCATTCAAAACCCAATTGAGGCACCGCCGTCGATAGGAAAGGTTTGTCCAGTAACAAAGTTCGCTGCGGGCGAACAGAGAAAAACGGCGGCGTTTCCGATGTCCGCTGGTAATCCCATCCGGTTCAAGGGCGTGCGCGAGAGAACCTTTCTCTTTCGCTCGGGATCGCCATCAAACGCTTTGCGAGTCATCGGTGTTTCAATCCATCCTGGGGCGATTGCGTTGATGCGAATCCCTTTCGGGGACCATTCGGTTGCTAGGGCGCGGACGAGTCCGAGCACTGCGGTCTTTGCTGCCGTGTAGCCAATAATATTTGGCACTCCCATGTAGGATGCCATCGAGGCAATAAACAAAATATTCCCCGATTCGCGATCAAACATGCCTGGCGCGACTAAACGTGATAGAGCAAGTGACGCTTTGACGTGCGTTTCGAGCAGTGAGTCAAACTCTTCGTCGCTCGTTTCCATTGCTGGCTTCTTCATGTTTTGCCCAGCGTTGTTCACAAGGATCGAAATCGGGCCATTCAACCGCGCCGCAGCCTCGGTGACGATCTTGTTTCGATCCGAATCTTTTGTGACATCGCCCACGATGTAGATAGCGTTTTGACCGAGTTGGTTAACTGCTTCTTGCAGCGGAGCTTCTCGGCGACCGGTGATCGCCACTTTTGCACCGGCGTGAATCATCGCTTCGGCCATTCCCAAGCCGAGTCCGGTGCCGCCACCGGTAATCAAGGCCACATCGCCCGTTAAGCTAAAGGGAGACTCGTTCATATTCTTCTCAGTGTTGGTAATGGAGTTTGCTAAATTTGATTAATCTTGGCGATGGCTTCCGCCGTCGGTTCCATGCCTGCCCCAGGAGTTTCCGGTGCGACGTAGTAACCATCCTCGACAATCGCGGGGTGCAGCATCCAATCACGCAGCCAAGGAATGTATTCCAGCAAGCTGCAAGCGGGATGGGCAAGGCAAAGGTGTTGGTGAACTTGGCACATGTCGCCAACATGGGGAACGACATCCAAGCGGTAACAATGAGCTAAATCCGCGACTTGCCACCATTCGGTAATGCCAGCCAATCGGACAATGTCGGGTTGGACATAGTGGACCGCACCGGCGTGAATAAAATCACGAAATTGGGTCGCCAAATACAATTGTTCGCCCATGGCGATCGGCGTCGAGATGCTCTGGGCTAGTCGGCGATGCCCTTCTAAATCGTCAAAGCAAATCGGTTCCTCGATCCAAGTGATATCGAAGTCGTGCAATCGTCCGCCGGTTTGAATCGCGCGGGGTAGCGACCAGCGACCGTTCACGTCAGTCATGATGCGAACGTCCGGCCCGAGTGCAGTGCGGACCGCTTCGACACGGCGCAAATCTTCGTTTGCGCTCGGTCCGCCAATTTTGATCTTCACCGCTCGATACCCTTCCTCGTCGATCATGCGTTGACAATCACTGACCAAGGTTTCCATTGGCCAATTCAACCAGCCACCGTCGGTGTTGTAGGCTTCCACTTTTTTCTGATTCGTCCCACCTAGAAGCTTCCAAAGAGGTTGTTCGGCTTGTTTGGCTTTCAAGTCCCACAGCGCAATATCGATTGCACCGAGCGCCAAATGCGTGATCCCAGCTCGGCCGACCCAATAGATTTCACTCTGATGATAGAGTTTTTCCCAAAGGGCTCGCACTTCGCATGGATCTTCTCCGATCAGCAGCGGTCCAAAGCTATTGGTGATGCAATCGACGATCAGTCGGTCCGTTGGCAAATGCGCGTGGGTCCCCGAAAAACCGTAACCGACGTGTCCCGAATCGGTGTGGATCGCCACCCCAGGCGCGCCCCAGTGGGTGATGCTATGTGTGCTATCGGCGATTCCGCCGCGAGTCACGGGCGCGTGGAGAATGAGCGGCCTGAGCTTGGTGATTTTCATGGTGGTTCGTTTGTTGTGGCTTATTCAAAATCGATCATGGCTTTGACTAGCCTCGGTTCTTGGTGAATCGTTGGCAAGCGATCTGCAAGTTCCGCAAACGCGATACGATGAGTAATCAATGGTAATGCATCGACCGACCCATTCTCCATTTGTCGAATCACATCGGCGAAGGATTCGCTTGTTCCCGCGCGGCTGGCGAGCAGTGTCAATTCGCGGCGGTGGAAATTCGGATCGTGGATGGTCAAGTCTCCGATGAATAGGCCGACGAAAACGATTCGCCCGCCATGTTCAGCCAGATCAAAACAGCCGTCCATCGATCGCTGGTTTCCGGTTGCATCAATGATCACATTGGGCAATTGTCCGAGGTGTTCGATCAACCTTTCTTTCCGCCCATCGCCGCCGCGAATGGGCGTCCCGAGGTTCATGGTTTCCGTGGCGAAGCTTAGTCGGTCCGCATTAAGGTCGATGCACGTTAGATTGCACTTGGATGCTTTTGCGAATAAAGCAGTTGCTAATCCGATCGGTCCCATCCCTAGAATCACAACACGATCATGCGGTGTGATCGAGGCTCGTTCCACAGCATGGGCTCCGATCACCAGCGGTTCGACGAGAGCCAATTGATCCCAATCAAGTGAATCACTTTTATGGAGGTATTTCGTCGGGATGGCCATCCGAATTGTATGGCCTCCGTCAACATGGACACCGAGCACGCTGAGTCGATGGCAGCAGTTCGTCTTGCCCGCTCGACATGCGGGGCAGACGCCACAGAAGTCGTAGGCTTCCACTGCACAGTGATCACCTTTTGCTAGACCACTATTGCTTGGTGCTGCGAGGATTTCGACAGCCAATTCATGTCCAAGTCGGCGTGGGTACGAAAAAAAAGGTTGTTTGCCCGCGTACGCGTGGATGTCCGTCCCACAGACACCACAACGACGAACAAGCACGAGTGCTTCGTCGGCACGACAATCCGGTTCGGATGTGTCGGTCCACTCAAACCGCCCCGGTTCTTGAAGTATCAAGGATTGCATGATCGAACACCAAATCTCGGTTTTCTAAACACGGTTTAGGCGAAAAGCCAATAAAGCCCAAGCATCGTTAGGAACAACACAGCGCTGACCAAACGAAAATCGCCGATTCCACGCCATGTTGTTTCGTCGGCACGAAGGCAAGCCATCGGGTTATCCCAAATCAAACGATCACTCTCGGGCGTTGCTACACGTTTCCATATCATCGAAAGTGCAGCCAACATCATCGAGCAGACAACAAACAAATAGAATGCCGCCATCATGAACGGTACATTCCAATGCGTCGTTTCTTTAAACCAATCCAATAGGAATACGCTGAGCCCCAACACAGAACCTGCGTACAAGGTCACTTGTGCGGCTCGCGGTGAAGCTCCCTTCCATAGCACGCCCCATAAAAAGACCGTGGTGATCGGCGGTGCGATGTAACAAATCATCGAATTGACGCCTTGGAAAATACTTTCGAAACGACCTAGAAGTGGCGACCAAACGATCGCAGCAATCATGGCGACAAAGGTTACGATACGGCCAATCACCACTAATTTGTGATCTTCCGTCGCGGGACGCCAACGCTTGAAAAGGTCGTAGCTGAACAATGTCGCCGTTGAATTAAGTGCCCCAGACACCGTTCCCATTAATGCCGCCAACAATGCTGCAGCAACGATTCCTTTGAGGCCGACCGGCAACAAATGGCCGATCATGAACGCATACGTGTCAGCGGAATTGGCGAGCTCATCGGGAAGTTTTCCTTGCTTGATCAATGCCGCGCACATCAACCCAGGCAGAACGAAAATAAAGAGTGGAAAAATCTTGATAAAGCCTGCAAAAAGTGGCCCGATACGAGCATGGTTTTCATCTTTCGCACCTAAGACTCGCTGCACAATCGTTTGATCTGCACACCAATACCAAATGCCAATGACGGGATATCCAAGCAGTACGCTATACCATGGCAAACCCGATGGATCGTCGGCTGGTCGCATTACAGTTAGCTTCACGGGATCGACCGAGTCCGTCAGGCCTGACCAACCGCCCACTTGGTAGTACGCGATCGCTGTGATACAGCAGGCACCCAGCAAAAGGACGATTGTTTGAATCGATTCGGTAATGACCACCGCACTCAACCCGCCGACGATCGTGTAAAGACCGGTCAATGCAGCTGTTAAGATAATACATAGGTAAAGATCCATACCGAACATGCCGTGAAGGACGACAGCGCCAGTGTAAAGCGAGAATCCAATATGAATGAAAACGGCTGAGATAATCGACAAAACCGCTAACCAATCGCGGCAAGCACGGTTGTACCGTTGTTCTAAGAAGTCCGGCAATGTGACGACTTTCGAACGAATGTAAAACGGTGCGAAGAATAACGCCAAGATAATAAGCGTAAACGGTGCCATCCACTCAAAGTTGCCGTAGGCCAAACCATTCACGTAGCCTTCTTGGGCAAGCGAAACAAGATGAATGGTTGAGATGTTTGTTGAAAACAGAGCAAGCCCGATGACTGGCCATGTCAAAGAGCCTCCGGCAAGAAAATAGTCTTTGCCCTCGGAGGTGTTCCCCTTTTTCCGTATTCCAACCCAACAACCAAGCGCGACAATCCCTAGCAGGTAGCCAATGATGATGACGAGGTCTAGAAATTCAATGTCAATCGTCATCGGTAGTTCTCTCGCTTCAGTTCCAAGACTTGTTTTACGTTGTCACGATTAATGATCGCGGCTCCAGCATCAATGTCCGAAGGATGGATACCGTAACGCAAGTAGTGTGTTAGTTGTACTACGGGATAAAATCCCTGAACGTAGGGTTGTTGGTCAACGGTACAGTGGATATGCCCGGCTTGAATCAGACGCAATGTCTCGTTGGACAGATCAAACCCAGCTGACCAGTAACCGTTGTCGCTAAAGTTTTTTTCAATCGCGAGGCCAGCCGATTCGGTATCAGCTTGCCCTGTGCTCAAAACAATGCGAATGTCAGGATGCTGCTGCAGTGCATCGGTGATCACCGCTGCGCCTTTGGCGGAATCATTGCCGGTAATCACGATGGTCCAACGAACGGGCTTGTCTTTCAATACATCCTGCAATCCATGCAATCGATCTTCTAATGCAGAGACTCCTTTATCATGCATCGTCATCAAGACATGAGCGTTTTCGGGGATCTCCGCAGCGACATGTTCGGCTAGGGATCGGCCGGCATCATACAATCGTTGGTTCACTGCGGCTAAACGAGCGTTGGGTGAGTTATGATCGTCCACATTGAATGCCACAACGGGCACACCAGCGTCGATGGCCTCTTGCACTGCAGTGTCGAAGGCGTTGGGATCCACAATGTTCAGTGCGATGCCGTCGTAGCCTTCGGCAACAGCCGCGCGGACCATTGTTGCTTGCGAGTCCAAGTTGACGCCTCGGGTCCCTTTGAATTCGCATGTCACGCCGAGTAGTTTGGCGGCGTCGTTCATGCCTCGTTTGACCGGTTCAAAGAATTTTCCCTCGACCGAACAAGTAATGAACGCGATTCGCAGCGGCTTGTCGGCTCGTACCGTTGCGGGTTTCGGACGCTTGGGATCCGGCTGTTCGGCCAAACTCGGCGGGTGGACCAGTAGAGTTCCGCAGAGCGAGAGTGCGACTAGGAAGCCCAACAGGCCCCCGCGGCATAAGACAATAGACATTAGCAATACTCCCCCCGCAATTTTGGGTGATTCCGGGGCGGTGAAGTTGAGGTGGGTAACGCAAGACAATAAGGGCATAGAGTCTACACCAAATTGAGCGATCGTTTTGCGTTAATTGGTGTCGCCCCGAACGTTAGGATAGCGGTGTTTCGGTAGGCAAAATAGCTTACTTCCCCCGGAATGCAATCTCCTTAGCCAGATGGGTGCATATCGCGGTTTATAATCTAGCTCGGGTTATTCATGAACGTGGAAACAAAAAGGGCCTTTCTGACGTCTAAGTGTTTATCTCACAAGCACTTTCGACTAACCCAAAAGGCCCGAAATGAGTTAACAGTCTGCGCAGCAATTTGTCTTCGGTTCTTGAGCGAATCGGACCGTCGAATTTGAACAAGTCCAGGAGAATCGTTCAACCAAGAGCCGACAACCATCACGCTCGACATGGATACCTTCGATGATCCGGCTCATGGCAACCAGCAGTTGGTTTTCTTTCACGGCTTCTACAACCAGTACCAGTACCAAGTTCGCGCGATCACCTGTGCTGAGAATGACATGATCGTGTTGCCGAGCCTGTTGTTCGGATCAGCTCATGCGAGCTTGGGGGCTGCCGATGATCTGCGGCGCGAAATTGAAAAGATTCGAGCGTGTTTTCCAGACATTTCGATTCACGTGCAAGCGGATTCCGGATTCGCAGTTCCCGAGAGGTACGCCACGCTCGAGCGGATTGCGGGCGTGGTGTACAGCATCGGTTACCAAATGAATTCTCGTGTCAAATGCGAAAGTGACGAGCTATTACAGCAAAGTGTGGCTGCCTTTGAAGCAACCGGCGAAGCTCAGCGAAGTTTTCCCTACTTGATTATCAAACCAAAACGTGGCGACAGTCGCGAAGCGTTGTGGTCAAGTGCGAGGTGCAATCTCTAGCCACCAATCGGCGTGCGGTGGTCAGCAATCGACCTAGCGTGAGCGTTTGCCCTGGAGGCGTTTACGACGAGTATGCCGATCGAGGCGAGAGCGAAAATCGAAACAAAGAACTCAAGTGTGATCTATGCTGCGATCGGCTAAGTGACCATCGCTACATAGCGAATCTGTTTCGAGCGATGATGCATTCGATGGCAGCGAATCTCCTGGTACGGCTTCACGGTATCGTGGAAATCAAGCCCATGATGGACGAACCTGGTTGTAGGGACATCCCGTTGGAAGCTCAGTCGCCAGCGGTGAAGCATCGCCATCACACGCGTCGTCGTCGCGACCCGTTGGGGGAAGGTCACGCTTGCACCTGGCGAACTCGCGTCATCAAAGTGGCTTGCCGCGTGGTCGTTCGCACTCGACGAGTGCGTGTGCTGATCTCTTCGAGTTGGCCGTGGACCAACCCTCTTCGTCGAGTCGCCGAAACGTTGGCTCGATACACACCGCCACTTCAACGAGCGGAGTAAGACAGGCAAGCTGTTG
This sequence comes from Novipirellula herctigrandis, assembly GCA_007859835.1. GTDB lineage: Bacteria > Planctomycetota > Planctomycetia > Pirellulales > Pirellulaceae > Novipirellula_A > Novipirellula_A herctigrandis. Next base: position 5,111,250 of record SJPJ01000001.1, read on the forward strand.
CGCAGCTCGTGTGGGGGAAAGGGGGGGGCATGCGCCGAGCACACCCCCAGAGCCACCGAACTCGCGATCACCACCGAATCGAAGCCCAAACGTGTCTCAACGCCGATCTCATGAATAATCCGGGTTAGGTGAAAAATCACGATCAAAGACCGCCATTGGTTGCGTCCACGGGAGCTTGGTCACTCAACAACCATAGTCGGTTACGATCGCTTTAGGGATGCTTTTGCCAACGCGGAGGTATTGGTCGGACGGTTGAGTTGGCCGTTTGTAGGCCTATATCGTGCCGCTCACACCGCAGGTCGTAAAACGGATTTGCCGCTGGAACGCAAGCGAAAAGGAACGCAAGCGAAAAGGAGCGCAACTGAAATCACGTGACGGTGCGCAGCAATCCTTGATCGGCAAATCTGTTTCCGTAAACCTTTGACGGTCACTCCGGTCGACCGGCAATCCGTTTGGCAGAATACCCTCGGCTTTGGGTCACCGTTGACGTTCACTTTGCTCGCTTCGCGGTGTTTGAATTCATAGCAGTCGATTGCTTCCCGAATCGGTTACCATGCTCGCGAAACAATGTCCACCGCCGAAGGAGCGCAAGGGGGCGACTTAGGTGAATCGCAAACAAAACGCCACCACCATGGTGAAGGTTGCAACTCTGCTTTGCAGCCTTTTTTGTGTGTATGCAATCGCAATCCACTTTGCCGGGATGGAATCGATCCATACGGATGTTCAATTGGCCGTCGATTCATCAGCTGCTCCGCAGCACACGGGTGCTATTTTTCTAGTGCGAAGACTTCGGACCGCTATTGCCGCAAAAGGATTTGGCATCACTATTGTTGAAGCCATCAAGTGAGCCATCACCTATCGCGTCGGTGCGGTTGAGGATCCGCTGCGGTCGGAAATGTAGTTAGAAAGTTCTCGACCAACTAGCGATGATTGCGTAGTCGGTTTCGAGCTGGACTCCATCAACCTCTTGAGCGATCGTCGGAACGATTTCGGCATTGAAGTAGTGGCTTCCCCAAAGGTACTGAGCCCCGAAACCAAGGCTATACCAGTAGCCGCCACGGAACTGTTCGACATTGGTGCTAATCATCGTTCCGTTTGCCTCAGGGTCCTTGCCATCGAAAGCGGTTCGCCATAGATGCTCACCTCGCATCGAGACCGACAAGTTGTCTGTCAAGAGAATACTGTTCCAACTATTGAAACGGTATTCCTCTCCGACTCGATAGCCGCGATAGTTGTGTCCAATCGGCAAGTCCGTTTGGAACTGCATCCCCCAGCTATACCAGTCGTAATAGCGTTTAAAGGTAATCCCCGGACGCATGTTGAACGTACCACTACCGAGACGCATCGGATAAGGAAAGGCGGTCGGCGAACCGGTCGGTATCGAAGTGGTTTCAAAGATGTCTCCGGTCGGAACCGAGCACCCCAAATTGAGTATCCAATCTTGGCAGTCGTCGCTGTAAAGCCGCAGCAGTGCACCGAATGCCATGTCGCCGAAGCCGCTGTTACTTGTCGTAAAATCGGTAAAGTCTGCCCGCGTATGATCCATCGATATGTTTGGCAGCATCGCCATCGTATAGAGAGTGATATCGTCTGTCGCTCCATACATGACATGAGCCATGTGCATTTCCATCGTCATTTGCGTTGGAGTAGCAGCTCGGTTGGTTGTGATCCCGTCGGTGGTGATGCCCGGGCCAGGAGGTCCAACGGGTGTGGATGTTCCGAGTGCGGAGGAGTCCGAGATCGTGTTTTCGCCGATGCGGTTGTCTTCCATGAACATGTTCATGTACTTGTACTCAACCATCCACTTACCGGGCTCGTGTAAATGGTCGCCCATGATTCCAGCGGGGGCATGTTTATCAGCTAGTGAACGTCGAGAGCCTGGGCCCGCAACCGCAGCAGAAGCAAAAACACCTATAACGCAATAACCGACGATCAGCCGAAGCAACATTGAGACGCATCCATGGTCAAATCAGGCGTAAACAAATCAGGCGCAATCAATTAGGGAGCCCACTACGTTCCTGATCGGCGGATGCTTTGTCGGAAGTATTGCCGATCGCAATTGGGCGTTACGACCGGCACGATCGATACCGAAACGCCAGTGCGGTACTTCATCTGGATTCCATCGGTCGACGAAAATTCCATCGGTCGACGTAGAGCTCTGATCCGATGCCTAACTGAACCACTCGATCGCATTGTTAAACATCGCCATTCCGTCGCCCTGGCTAGGTTGTGTCTTTCGGCGAGTCCAGAAAGGATGCTGGGTGGGATCGATATGCCGTTCCGGATGCGGCATCAAGCCAAAGACACGGCCACTCGCGTCGCAAACGCCCGCTGTATTCGCATCGGCACCATTCGGATTGATGGGGAACGGCAAAGGCTCGTTTTGTACTTTGCCATGGTCGCCGTTTGCGTAGCGAACCGCCAAGCGACCCGCTTGCTGCATCGATTCGATCACCTTTGGGCCGGCAGCGACAAATTTGCCTTGGGCGTGTGCCATCGGCAAATACATCCGCTCGATCCCTTTTAGAAAAACGCACGGTGTTTCGTCCACGACCAAATCGACCCAACGATCTTCGAAGCGTCCGTGGTCATTCCAATCGAGTGTCGCCGGTGCATGGTTGTCCGATTCGATTCCCTCGGTCAATACCCCTAACCGCATCAGAACTTGCATGCCATTGCAAATTCCAAGCACCAAACGATCGCCATTTCCGTGAACAAAAGCATCGACAAGTTCTGCGAGATATTGGCGAAGTTTGGTGGCCAAAATGCGACCCGCCGCAATGTCGTCACCGTAACTGAATCCGCCCGGTAAACAGAGAATCTGATAACGATCTTGCAGCGCGGGGTTTTCGATCAACCGATTGACGTGAACGCGTTCGGTGATCCCACCGGCTTGTTCGAAAGCATAGGCGGTTTCTTCATCACAATTGGTGCCAGGAGCACGGAGAACCAAAACGCGAGGTGCAGCCATTGGGGTGGTCAAAAACGTGGATAGCAAATTAGTGGAGTCCGTCAGCAGAAGACGGACGCAGAGGGGCCAGTGTAGACTCCGCAGAGCGAATTGAGAACCTAGTAGATTCTGAGGCGGCTGATTCCGAGGGGGCCGATTCCGATAGGGGAGGGACTAGAGGGCGTCCACACGAATTTGCAGTCGTTCATGGCGATCATCCCAGCCCAATATTTTGCCTTGCCCATGCCACAATTCGCGGCCAATCTGCTCGAATTCATCTGCCAAGTGGTGTGGCACGTAGAGCACCAGCGGCAACGGGGGATCTTCGGCGTTTGCCCAAACTGCATATCCTCCATCGAAAACATGGGGGTCGTCGCTGCCGGCGTACAATAACCGCCGTTCGACCCTTGCCGAGATTTGGAATGTCAATCCCGTCACTGCGTCGACCAGCATTTCGCGTTGCGACGGGTCGTCGCGTACGGCCCAAAGGTGTCCGGCGGTCTCATCGAAAGTGATCGAATCTGACGGCATGGCCCGCTCCGGTCCTCGTCCGCCGGGTGCCGCTCCAGCCATGATTTCTGGAAGCGGTTTGCCCTGCACTTGGCCTGCTTTCCCCGACGGCAATACCTCAAGCGGAATCGCTTTGTGCCAATCAGGCCAACGCGGGATATCGATGCGAAGGTCGGTAGACCATATTAATTTGTTGTCCGTCAAATCGATCGAATAGGGCGCGTCACTGGGTAGTGAGACCGACAAATCAAAACGGTGTTCTTTATTCGCATTTAGAGTCGTCGGACCTTCCAACTGTTCCTTTTGCTCATAGAACAAATGCTTATGGGTTTTTCGATTGCTTCCACTGCCGCTGACGCATTCTTCGCGAGCCGAGAAGGTCATTGAGATACTATTGATTGAAACATTGCGACGTGGCCGGACAACGAGTTCACCTTGAGCTTGCTGGCCCGGCGCAACGGAGGCAGTTGCAAAGTCACAAACCACCTCGCCCAGCAAATATCGCGGTAGAAAGACACGGAATAGATAAAATCCACCCGCTACAAGCATCACCAAGGTCAGCAAGACAAACGGAACGATGGACTTTCCTGCTACCGCAAAACCGCCAAAAAAAGAGACTGACCATATAACAACAAAAAGTCCAATCGCCCACCTCGCCAATTGTTTTGTTGGCACTTTGGTGGAAGCAATCGCTTGTTCCCTGTTGCATGTGGGACGCATCAGGAAAGGGACCGATGCTTTGGGGTCGAAACTCCAGGGGATCTTCGCGCGTGCATCGATATAGTGATCGATGTTCAAGTAGCGACCGTGATAGCTCGGCGGCCATTCCGCGATCGACAGTTCAAACGGGTACGATTCGGACTGGCCCTCGGTCCATTCGCCTTTGAAGAGCGTTTTCGATTCTGCGGTTCCTTTTGCTACGTTTCCTTGGCCATGTGTTCGCCAAACCGATTCCACAACAAGTCCACTACACGACACACCTTTATCAACGTGGACATGAAGCGTTCCACGAATTGTCGCGCCGCCATCATGAAGGAATTCAGGCTCTTTTTCCAACTCAATCGATAAATCGCATTTCGCCATCGCTATACACCTGCTTTTGAACCTGGTCGTACAAGTAACTTTCCATCGCCCTGATATCACTACCGAACTGTCGGACCAACTCCGCTGCATCGGCTCGTGAAAGAACCGGAATCGGGCCAGCGTTCAAACGTGACGCCTCAATTCGCCGGTTCAAGCACTCCCAAATCAAATTCGCATCCCCATCTCGCCCCAATCGGTAAGTCTTGACGCGGTAACCAAATGATCGCAGTGGACGAGATAAATCGCGATGAGTTGCCAAAACCAGCGTTAACCCTGATGAGAAAATCGTTCGCATCACGCTTCGCGGTAACCGCTGGGCTTCGTCAATCATCAACGGATATCCCGTTGGGATTGCGCCACAGGGTCGATCCTCCTCAAGATAGACATAGGCGGCTTCGGGCAATTCTTTTCCAATCGCGAGCATTCGCGTTGTCTTGCCACGTCCGCACTCGCCGATGAATTGAATCGCAATGCGTGGCTGGTTTAGGACGCCAACGATTTCCGAGATATCCACCACCGCAAGTTCGGCTCGTTCGTCGGGTGTCAATTCACCAAACGGATTGCGAAATAAATTGCACCAACCCCAAGGACGGCCGCAGCGAACTTTGGGAAAGATGGTAGACTGGCCAATCACAAAAAAGTCCCCTTCATTCAAGTCATGTGATTTGTCATTCCGCCTATCATCGCACAAATTGCATTCGATCGACAGCATGGCTAGCCCAACCGACTCACGACGATTTCCTTTTCGCTTGATCGTTCCCGCTGTCTTGTTGTTGGCGGCATTGCTTTTCGCCGCTGTCGGAGTGGACGTTGACGAAGTCCAACAATGGATTGCCAACCAAGGAAATGCTGCGACCTTTCTTTTCGTCGTCGTTGGCATTGTGATGATGAGCACGGTGGTTCCCAAAACTGCGATTGCCGTTTCCGCCGGCGCGCTATTCGGGATGCTCACTGGCTCGCTACTGTTGTTATTGATTGCCACACTTGCCGCAATGCTGAATTATGCGATTGGGCGTTGGTGGCTGCGCCGATACCTTGATGAAAAGGTCGCCAGCAGCAAGAGTCCGTGGGCAGCCGTGATTCGCGAGATGGCGGCCGAGGCCGGAGTTGGCTTTCATTTGTTGATCAGGCTATCGCCGATTCCCACCATGATGATTAGCTATTCCATGGGAGCTAGTTCGGCGCGTCGGATTCCCTATTTGATCGCAGCGATCGCCGCAGTCGTGCCGCATTCGATTTGGGTCTATAGCGGTTCATCCGCAATGGTTGCTGGAAGTGACTCGGGAAATGGATTGGCATGGCTGCATACCGCAATCGCGATCACGTTTGGGTTGGTTGTGGGCATTGTGGTCCCGCGCGAAGCAATGCGGCGTCTTGCAAAGCAGAGCGGTGAAATGGAAACTTGAGCTTATCGGACCTGCCTTGTTTCTCACCGCGCGACTACAATATCCGTTAGCAACACTCGGTATTTCGTGAACCACATGAATGACGCTCCTAAGACTCAAAAACCGCCGATTCGTTTCGATTCCGCTGTCGACCTTTGGCTCGCGGCGCTGTTGTTTCTCGCGCCCGTGATCGCCGCTTTCGCAGGCATTTACTTAATCCTTGATGGCAACCCAGGCGACGCATCGATCTTATTTCTGATCGGTGCCGCATCGTTAGCGATAACTGGCCTTTTCACCGTTCCGTGTCGTTACACGGTCCTTGAAGATTCCGTTTCGATTCGTTGTGGGTTGCTTTGTTACCAGATCCCGTTTGACCAAATTCAATCGGTGGAAAAATCGGGAAGCCTGTACAGTGCGCCGGCGCTTTCGATTCGTCGTGTAGCGATTCGAACTGAAAAACGAATCTACCTTGTCTCACCCAAAGACCGCAACGAATTCATCGAGACGTTACGACGAATCGCCAAGATCGATTGATTGGCGGCAGAACACATACTCGTTGCATCCCCAGCCGTTGCCGACGGTTTTTAACGAGTCGAGGACGAATCCCCGCTTGCGAAGCGGGACGATGATCTGCTCAGCGGTGGCCACTTCGAAAGGCAACCCGCCGACCCAGTCGACCCAGTCGTGCCACGCCGACATGCCCCGGTCTCGTCGTTTTGCTTTCCAGTCCGCAAAGGGCAGTGGGTTCTTACCTCGCAGTAATCTCGCCAATGCGAACTTCAATTCGTAAGCAGCGGCAACGACGGTCACCCAACCGCCCCGCAGTCCTCGGGGCAAGCGATTGTAAATCTGTTTGATTTTCAACCAACGTCGGCTCGCACTTCCTTGGTCGTTGTAGATTGCGATGAACAATTGGCCCCCGGAAATCGTGCGATCAGCAGCGATTTCGATTGCTTCGGTCATGTTGCCGGTATGATGAAGTACGCCCCATGAATACACAACTTCGAATTGGCCGAGCGCAGTGATCCATGCTCGGTCGAGAACGGATCCGTGATGGATTTTCCAATCAAGTCCGTCTTTTCCAAAACGGCGTTTCAGTTCGCCCGTGCACCAGACGCTGTCGGCATCGTAGTCGATCGAAGTAACCTCTGCGCCTAGCCGATGCGCGGCGAGCGAAAAGAGTCCGCTGCCGCTACCAATGTCAAGAAAACGCTTGCCGCGGAGTGATTCGCATTGGAGATTATTTTTCAGCGAAGTCACTGCTTCGTCGATTCGGGCTTCGTCCAACGATGCGAGAAATCCTCTCCAATTTTCGCCAAACGCGAAACGTGGTTCGTTTTCTTCACTGGGTAAGTTTCGTTGGGGCACCATCGGATCCTGAGGAGAGCTTTCACGATTATAGCGGGCGTTAGGGGTTTACTCACCCGCATAGTTTACCCAATGCGGGCATCGCTCAGAACATGAGTACGGCACAGCTCCGACACAATTCGCACCACCCCAGACGGGGCACACCGGTTTGTTCGGTTCTTGTAACAAACGAGTACACACAAAAAGGTAATTGGAACGATAGAAAATGCACTACGGTTTCTTCTAATGTTTTTATGCCTCTCTGCTTGAGCAACCTGAATCTCTTTGTGGATTGGCGTTTACGGGATCACACTAAGCTATGCGTTACACCCTCCCCCTGATGCTAACCTTGCTTTCGTTGCTATTTTCTTCTCATGCACAAGCTCAGAGCACGATTAGTCACACACCCTTCAATTTGACGGCCAGCACAGGCGCTTGGATCGCCGATCTGCCCGATTACGACCTCGGGACCAACGCAAGCGGTGGTTCTGCGTTTTTCGATAACCAGAGCGATTTTGGCGGCATTGTCAGACTTGACGCCGTCCGCCGTGCTCTCGGCACGCGGACCAGCTTTGAAGGAAATATATTCTATGCCTTTGCGGATTCGTCGAGCGACGGCAACCTCGGTGACATTACCTTTGCCAATCCTGCCGACGGAGCCGGTGTTGCTCTGACAGGCGCCAATCCACGCTTCGATGGGAGCGTTCGTCACTATGGTGGCGACTTGATCATTCGCGACACATGGCAAACCCGATTCGGTGGCCTGAATGCTGGTCTCGCCTACAGCTTTATGGCGTTTGACCAGGACTTTGATCTCGCGGATGGCTCCACGGCGTTGTTCCAAGAGAAACTCGATACCGATTTTCAGGGTGCAAAGATTGTCAGCGGATGGGACGGCTATTTATTTGGCCGAGCCAGCAAGCTTGATTTCAACGTTGGGTTCTATGACATGAATGTTGATTATCTCGCGGTTCCAGGTTCGGTGGCCGCCTCGTCGGCGAGTGAAATGCAGCAAACAACCTATACGGTTGAAACCGCGTTCACGACGCGGTCGAACATCCGTGGTGTTGATGTTGGCTTGACCGTCGGAGTGACCTACTTCTCTGACATGCCCGTGATTGATCACGTAGCGGGTTCCCCCGCGTCGTTGAGCACTGATGATGCCGTAACGGTTTCGTGCATGTTAGAACTTCTGTTGTTCTAATTGTCACACACAGGCTCCCACACAAGCCGCAGTGTCGTGGTAGAATTGGCTTCAAACGTTTGACGCCAATTCTATTCCACTCGCTTTGCGCACAGAACGGCTTGTGACCCCATCAACTGACTCCTTTCCACCGGCGGACTCCTCTTGCGAATCGATCGCTGAACTTGTTTCGCGATTGGGGAAACCCCCTGAATCGGTCGTTGAAGTTTGGTGTAATCAACTTCGTGATGCAGCGATCGATCACGAAAATCGACTCGGGCATCCGCTAGCCGAGATTGATTTGGCCCAGTGGTTTCTTGGTCCCGAAGGAGAGCTTTGGTTTGCGGGCCAGTGTTATGCATGTCCACCGACTTCCCAGTTCGGTACGCCCATGAATGCCGCTAGTGAGGAACGCATCGAAGTGTTCCGAAATGCGGTACTTGGGAATTCGGTATTTGAGAATGCAGTACTTGGGACTGAGGAAACGATCCGCCCTGAACTTCCTACCACCGACCAAAGCGAGTTTGGGAAAGAGCCGAAATCGAAATCCAAGAAAGGTTGGTTCGCCGCCGCCGCGGCAGGTCTCTTGTTCGCCCTGCTGATGGCTTATCCTTTCATCCGTCGGGACGCGAGTGTGGCATCGAATCGCAACGAGAGCGTATCCGCGCCCTCGCAACCGCCGCTGAAGGGTGTGGCGTCGGATCCCAAAAGTCCCGAAGCGATTCGCGATGAATCACTATCGCTTGAGACGTTCGACAATGCCCCAGACCTCACCGACGAGTCACCGGTGCCAGAATTGCATTCTTTACTTTCGGTTGATTCTTTGCTGCCTGCGGTACCAAGGGTTGTGTCACCGCCATCACACGGAATTGAAAGTGCTGAAGCCGAACAAACACAATCATCCGACGCTCCAAACATGTCACTTGGGGCGAATGACCCCAATGATGGACCCGCAACGGTAGATGCTTTAGAGGCCGTTCCGGACGCCGAATTGCCGGAAGCTCCTCAAAGAGTCCGAATCGCTCCGGTTCAAGCCAATGCGTTTCCTGTTTGGGGTGACGATCCTGACCCGAGTCTGATCGACAACCTTTCGCCGGGAAAGCTCACTTTGCAATTTCCCATCGATGTGCCAATGGTGTTGGTCCCAGGCGAATCGAAAGATGGATACTTCATTCATGACTCTCGAAGTGAAACGGACGTTGCAACGTTAGAGGTGGTTGATGGCAGCTACGCGTTTCAATGGGCCAATGAAATAAAGTCGGCTTCAGCCGCGGCGACACTTCATCATGGTCGACTGCAAGATGCGAAAGGCCATATCACTTACTTGCGTCAGAGCGTCGAAGCCGATCCATGGCCAATGGCGTTTGCACAAACGGATTACCGTCCAACTTGGGAACTCGGTGGAATGATCCCACCTAACGTGACTCGGATTACGGTCGATTTTGAACTTCCCGAAGATATCGAAATTGGCTGGATCGATCCTGTTGATCCTGCTAGTCCTCGACGGGCGAAAGCTTTGGCGGTTCTAACGCACCGTAAACAAGAATTTGTCCAAATCGCGGTGCGGATGAATATTCGATGTACTTCCAAAATGTCGTGCGAAATTCGTTTCGCGGGACGTCTCGATCCGTCGATGCCTTGGCAAACCTTTACCGAAGACGGCTTGGCACAACTCGCTAATCAATTGATCGAGCGGTCGTCGGTTTTGAACGAATTGCATCGGCGAAGTGAAGCGATCTATGACCAAGCGAGTTCGAGTCAGCGGCAAAACCTAAGGCCACAACGCGAACAGCTTAAAGCGCAAATAAAGATAGCCGCGGAAATGTCAGAGCGGCTAGCAGTGTTGCAAGCTGGCGTCGCGGAGCTGCAGCTAGAAGGCAAAATTCGCTGCGAACTTTTGGTTCGATGGCCCGATGGCGATCAAGCGGTCCTGTCGATGCCGATCCTCGAAAAAGATGGAGATTCCGGTGACCACGCCTCTGAATGAAAAATCGTCGACTCAAGAGATTCGTGAGCGGTTTGATGTTGACGTGGATCGATTCAGTCATCTCGAAACAGGGCAATCGGCGACCATTGACGCGCCTTTGGCAATGGAGCTCATTACGGAGGCAGCGGTCGCGTCGACGAAACCGATTCGCCGAGTACTCGATATTGGATGTGGCGCAGGTAACAACACGCTTCGACTTCGTAAGGCACTCAGTGAAGACTTTGAAGCGGATTTGTTGGACCTGAGCGAACCGATGCTTGATCGCGCGGAACTTCGAGTTAGTAGCGAGGGAGCAACCGAAGTCCGCCTTTGGCACGGTGATTTTCGTGACGCCGAATTACCAGAAGAATCCTATGACGTGATTCTTGCCGCTGCGGTACTGCATCATTTGCGTGACGATACGGATTGGCTCAATGCATTCGAAAAGCTCTATCGCTTGCTGACCCCCGGCGGCAGCCTATGGATCACGGACTTGGTGTGGCACGAAACCGAGTCGGTGCAAGCGACGATGTGGCAGCGGTATGCCGACTATTTGACGCAGCTAGGGGGCCAAACCTACTGCGACAAAGTGTTCGCCTATATCGATAAAGAAGATTCGCCGCGACCGGTCACTTACCAATTGGATCTGCTGCGGCGGGTTGGTTTTAGTGATGTGGAACTGCTTCATAAAAACTGCTGTTTCGCAGCATTTGGGGCGATCAAGACCGACAAACAGAAATGAAGTGAACGAATCTTATCGCTGACCGCCCCTTGTTCCAAATCCATCCATTCTGGACAATCCGGGTCCCTCACTTCGATTACAAACAGCCAACCCATCTTGGGTCCTTAAGGAGCATAACAATGGCGGCACCCGAATTTGTCTACCAAGAACTCTTCGAACTCGCAGCCGACCAGACTCAGTACCGCAAACTGACCGGTGACTTCGTAAGTACCAAGACCTTCGAAGGGAAAGAAGTTCTCTGTGTCGATCCCGATGCATTGACGCTACTGAGTCAGCAGGCCTTTCACGATATTAACTTTTTCTTGCGTCCTGCTCATCTGCGACAAGTTGCCGCGATTCTCGATGACCCTGATGCGTCCGAGAACGATCGCATGGTTGCATTGACAATGCTCAAGAATGCGGATGTTGCCAGCGCCGGCGTGTTGCCGTTTTGCCAAGACACCGGCACGGCAATCATCATGGGTAAAAAAGGAAACTCGGTTTGGTCCGAGGGCGACGAATCGGCATTGGCACACGGTGTCTATAACGCCTATACCGAAAACAACCTGCGGTATTCCCAAAACGCTCCGCTGACGATGTGGGATGAAAAGAACACCAGCACGAACTTGCCTGCACAGATCGAACTCGGTGCCGTGGAAGGCGATAGCTACAACTTCTTGTTTATCGCCAAAGGTGGCGGGTCGGCAAACAAGACATACCTGTACCAAGAAACTCGGGCGATCTTGAATCCTAAGACGCTGGTTGGGTACCTCACTGAGAAGATGGAAACGCTTGGCACGGCCGCTTGTCCTCCCTATCACTTGGCCTTTGTGATTGGAGGAACGTCCGCCGAAATGAATTTGAAAACCGTCAAGCTTGCGTCGACCAAGTACCTCGACAACCTGCCTACCACCGGGAATGCCCAAGGACGCGCCTTCCGTGATGTGGAATTAGAAGCAGAGCTTTTGGAAGCGGCTCAAAAATGTGGAATCGGTGCCCAGTTCGGTGGCAAGTACTTTGCCATCGACGTTCGCGTGATTCGTTTGTCGCGTCACGGAGCATCGCTACCAGTTGGCATTGGTGTTTCGTGCAGTGCCGACCGACAAGCCAAAGGAAAGATCACGCGTGACGGCGTGTTCATCGAACAACTCGAATTCGAACCGCTGAAGTATATCCCCGAGGAGCTTCGTCATCGGAAGGACGAGGGCGCGGTGCGTATGGATCTGCGTCGACCAATGAACGAGATTCTCGCTGACCTGAAACGCTACCCGATTCAAACTCGTCTGTTACTGTCGGGGCCGATTATCGTCGCTCGCGATATTGCTCACGCGAAACTCAAGGAACGTCTCGATGCAGGGCAACCGCTACCTGATTATTTGAAAGAGCACCCTGTCTACTATGCCGGTCCTGCGAAAACTCCCGCGGGACTTCCGAGTGGATCGTTTGGTCCAACGACGGCTGGACGGATGGACGGCTACGTCGATTTGTTTCAAAGCAATGGCGGTAGTATGGTGATGATTGCCAAAGGAAATCGTGGCAAACAAGTGACCGAAGCCTGCCAGAAACATGGCGGATTCTATCTCGGCAGCATTGGTGGACCCGCCGCTATCTTGGCGAAAGAGAACATCCGCAAAGTCGAGGTCGTTGAATTTGCGGAGCTCGGTATGGAAGCGGTTTGGAAAATCGAAGTCGAAGATTTCCCAGCGTTCATTCTGGTGGACGACAAAGGAAACGACTTCTTTGAAACCGTCGGCAGCGGATGTGCTCATTAGGCGAGGCCGTCGGTGCTGTGTCCTTCTGTCCGGCACCGTGTCCTTGTGGCCGGTACCGTGTCCTTGTGGCCGGTACCGTGTCCTTGTGGCCGGTACCGTGTCCTTGTGGCCGGTACCGCATTTCTCAACAAGACACCAATCGAACGCTCTTGCGGAAATGTCTTTCCCATCGAGACGCTTTACTTGTTAAAGCGGATCAGCCGTCGATGGATCGTTTGCGACGGCGATGTTGTTGCCAAACACCCCCGATAGCAAACAAACCAAGCACTGCAAGGCTACCCGGTTCCGGGACGGCGCTGACCGTGATGGTTCCCGAGGTCGACGAGTAAACTAAATCGCCGAAAAAGGCGTCAGTAAATTCAGACGCATCGGCTCCGTCGTCGTCAAGCGACACGGTAAAGGTGGAACCCGGGGCAAAGTCCGATGTGGTCATTCCTGGTGGGAGATCAACGTATAAGCGTGTAAGGAGAAACGAGTTTTCGTTATTGACTTCAACGCCAAAAAGCGGGCCATCGAGTCCGGAGAAATCACTAACGTCAACCTCGCTACTGCTAATCCAGTCCAGTGCATTGGTGTCGGTTGCCACGTTTTGACTCATATCCAGACTGTCCGTCGGATCATCATAGAAGAGATAGCTCGTGTCGTTGCTCATGTAAGCTTCAAGCCCAGTCACTACATCAATGTCCGGGTAACTGCTGGGGAACTCCAAATTGGTTCCGCCCATGACAGGAGTGAGATCAAAATTGATAAGGAAGTTCAAAATGCCATCGGGCAAGACGTCAAAAGGAGGCAAATCACTCGTGACCGTCACATCAATTACCGCTTGGGTATCCGGTCCAATGATCGACGCGTCGCTGATGTCGATTATCAAATCAGCATGTGATGGAGCACTTGTGGCGACAACTAGGCAACTCAAAAGAAGCAATAAGCTTGGTAGATTGCGAGATAGAGGCATAAAACAGCCTTTGGGAAAAGAGCATTGAATACGTGATCGACGAAGAGTCCCTCATTGTAGTCAAAAAACTCTTGTATGAGACAGGCGGTTTTTGGCATTTGCGGTGCTGTTTTTTACTTAGTTGATTTGATAATGGTGCATCGTGGGCTCTTTCCGCAGCTGTTGAGGCATTGAAACCAGTTCAACACAGAGAAATCTCACCGAGCCTTCCCCCCCGACAGATGTCGTAGCGTTTTTGCTGATGGAGTGGAGTTCAGCACTCGAGAGTGTTTTTGAGTTGGTTGTAGGCCCAGATCCGTCCAGGCATGGCGGCGCCATGACAGGTCCTGAATAACGTCGATCCCACGTCAATCCCACGTCAATAATCAAAATGCTCTGGCATCGATTCCATCGGTGTGTCAGAGGTTTCTGGGCTGCTCAAGTCGAACACGTCGACAGGTTGATCAACCACGCCAACAGGGAGGGCAAGCGGTACGCCATCGGATGTCCATTCGTTCGCAACCGACGCAGGAACCATAATCGACTCCGACAGATCGCTTGGCGTTGTTTCCCACTCGACGGCATCCGTGGATGTTGGCGGATTTTGGCTCGACATCAGATTGCCCGCTTGTTGTAGGTCCGATCCGCCACGGTCTAGCATAGGGTTCAAATCCAGTGCCAATTGATCCTGGACCCAACGTACCCATCGCGGTCGATATTCGATCATGGCGAGATCTTGCATTTGTTGCCGCGTCAATTCGTCTTGATCGCCCATTCGGATCTTAGAGCGAACGAGATTCCCTAGATACAAGGGGCTGCTTGGATCAAGCTGGCTGGCTTGCCGGTAAAGGTCGATCGCTTCGATCGTTCGTCCGCCCGCTTCGAGCGTCATACCAAGGTTGTTTAGCGGTGTGGGGTCTTCGGGTAGCAATTGTGATGCGGAATCAAAGTGGAATGCCGCTTGAGAGAGCCGATGTTTGTTGAACCAAATCAGTCCTAGATTGTTGTGGGCTCGTCCGTTGGTTGGGTCGAGTTGGATCGCCTTTTCAAAAGACTTAGTCGCCAAATCGCATTTTCCGGCTTTGTAAGATTTGAGACCTTTTTGGAACGCCGCCAATGAATCCGGCGAGACATCCGAAGTGGTTGTCACGGATGTGTGAACGAATTCCGTGTCACCATTGCGATGGAACACCATACATCCGCTGTGAAACGGAATCAGCGTGAAACTGAAAACAAACAGAAATAGTTGATGAATTCGAGGTCGGTCGGGCAGCCCTTCACCGCATTTGCGTCGATCTGTCGTCGTGGATTGGACAGGGAGCATTGGAGGAATCGACCGAGAGTTGCTTTTTTTGGGGGAAACCAAGCGGAAATTACGCCCGTTTCCCCTCTCACCCAAATTTCAGGGATGCGGGTCGAGGTTCAGCGAGCTTGAACGCTACGCTGTCTGAACTAACAAACAGCTTCACAAGTCGCTTATGGGGGAAAATATCATTTGGGTCAAGGTCAGCCGCACGTTCCAATGTTCTTCTTGGACCAAAGGATTCGTTCGGGGCGTCAAACTGAGGTCTCGGACTGTCATGCCATTCTCGGCATCCCGCAAGGCACTTGAAAACAGGATGACCTGCTTTAAGGTCAGGTCTTGCAGTACCATTTGTGTGGCACGCAATTGATAGGCGGTTCGACCGACACGGCTCGGGGCTTGGGGGTCGACCGACAGCAGCGACGATGGTCTGATCTCAGCAGCGGAAAGTGCTACATCGACTCGCCTCGAGATACGATCGGGAGGCTCAACTTCGAGCGAAGCGACTCGAGGTCGGTGGCGTGCTTGTACGATTTCCCGTGCCCATTTCTGCACTTGGGCGGCATCGTCTATCGTGGCACCAGAGGATCTTCGGGTCGAGGCGTATTGGTGGTAGGAAATGAAAAGTCCAAACAGGGCTGCCAATGCAAGCATTGCAGTGACCCACGTTGGATACCGAGTCGTGAAAGCATTTGTTTTATCTCCCATCGGCTGGCTCCGTTGTAGGGGCAGTTGACGGTGAAAAGGTTCCGCGAAGGCTGGTTTGAATTCGTCCCCTCGATCCGCGAACGCTAGAGGGAGGTTCTGTATGAAACCCCGCTGCTTCCAAAGCTCTTGAAACCGTTCCTGCTTGTTCATGTGACCCCAGATCGAGGTCGAGAACAAAATCACCATCGTTGATACGTATCGAACGTACCGCCATCGCAAGATCCGGCGGGAAGGCGTCGGCCAGCGGAACAAGCACATCGATCGCGTCGATTGGCTCTTCAACGCCACCGCTCGTTGTTCGTTGCCCGAGTGCCTTGATGTGTTCGCTCTTCATCCGTTTGACGACCGCTCCCGAAGCCCGTTGATTCGGAAAGGTTTCTTGGAAGACTGCTGCGATGGTTTCGGATGCTCCATTACCACGCGAAGCGTACTGCGATGCTTTCCAACATAAGGCGGCACATGAGACCAGCACCGCTGAAAAAAACATGATCACAAACGCTCTGACGGAGCTTCGGATGGCTCTTAGTGGGTCGTGTTCTGCGAGCGTTCCGCGGCGCAGATCAAACCATGCTTGACGCTGATGCGAAAGCAAGCTTTGTGAGGCGGCGGCCAGCGAACCGTTCCAATCCACTTGGATCCTTTCCACTTCAACCGCATTCACCGCCGATGATTCACCATCTTTATCGATTGCATCGTCTGACTGGATCCATAGACGGGGAGCCTCGATGTCGAGCAGTTCAGTTTGCATTTGCAGTTCTTGAGAAAACGCTTGGTTGTTCGTCGAGCATTTTCCCCAGGCAACGGGCACCGAGTTGGCAATCGTAAGGAATTCCAACCAATTCCCTGGCCCCTGCGTTTTTCGGATCAGTTGGACGGTTGCCGGAATTTTCTGTGCCGCGATTAAGTGTTGATAAACCAATAGCGACTCGGGGACAATGTGATGTACCTCCAAACCACGATGCTCGAGTGCATCGAGAAAAGAACGCAACGGAGTGGTTTCAACGGCGGCACATATCAATGTGCCCCCACGGGGCAGGAAGTCGACTTCCACTGCTTCCGCGTCAAGTGGCAAGACAGCTTCGATTGCGAAACGGATCGAATCATGCGTTGGCTCCGCATCCAACGCACCACGAGCGATACGGACTAAGTAAGTGATTTCCGATCCCGTGCAAACAACGAGTTGTTTGCGATTGATCGAGTGCTGGCTGACAAAAGCGTCGACCGCGTTGGTAAACCGCTCGATCGAATCAATCGAGTCTGCACCCTGTTCACAGTCGAACTTTACCAGTTCGGTGACATCAGGTTGAGCAATGGATTGCAGAAGCGATCCTTGAGGTGACCAGCGAATGATCATTCCTCGGCGTCCTTTTTGCCGAGCCGAATACAAATGCCTCGTTTCCGCCTGCCACAACTAATGTGATCTCGGTTCCCCGAGGATGGCCAGTAGGAAACGGTCGTGGATGGAAGTTGGGTGCGGACGCTATTAACCATTGAGGAATTCCAATTCGTCTTCAAGATTAAATTGAGGGAATTCCTCGGGGCGGATGGGGGTGCGGTCGTTGGGGATGTCGTCGTCCAAGTGTTCGTGCCGCTCAAGCCCATTCTGCATTGGCCCATTCTGCATTGGCCCATTCTGCATTGGCCCATTTTGCATTGGCGTATCTTGCATTGGCGTATCTTGCATTGGCGTATCTTGCATTGGCGTATCTTGCGATGCGCGGTCCTGTGACCGATCCATTACCTTGCTTTCGCTGTTGAGCATTAAGTTTTCACCGACCACGAGTTGAATTCGTTGGCCCTTATACTTTACCCATACTCCGGCGCTATCGATGCTTTCGACAAGCACACCCTTGGGCAGCAAACGCAAACGCTCGCCCACGCCTTGGAAGGCGAATTGTCCTTGACGGTCAGTTGCAATGGCTAGGCTGCGGCCTGGCTCAACCACCGTTCCTACCAATCGGATGCCGGTATCGGTACGAATCGGTACCGCAGGCACAACGTTTGGCTTAACGATGATGCGAGGTGGCGTCGGCGCGACAGGCCGCGCCGGTGGTTTGGCGGACAGCAATTTGCCCTGCAGAGATCGCGACCAGACGGCTTCGAGGTGAGATTGCTCGAGAGAAGGATTGGCGGAGGACGAGGTTCCTGATCGCGACAGGGGTCGGTTGGCCGATTGCGATACCACGGTTTCAATGGGGATCACGCCCCACGTCCCCATTCCCATCAAGGCAACGCCCATCGCGACGCTTCCGCCTCGTAGGTATTTCCGGATGGTGGAAGTGGAGAAAAGCATACGTTGGTGCATCCCATGAAGGCTTGTTGAAACTAGGGGAACTCAAATCCGATCGTCCTTTGCAGACCTGTTTCGTCGGGCATTCGGATCGTCAATTGTTGTCGACGGGTATTGCCATCACTTGCCTCAATCCATAGCGACGCACACTGAGAACTGTCGGCGAGCAGACGGCTGAGTTGTTGTCGGTCTTTTTCGTTGGTGACCGTTTGTCCCAACAGGATGTTGATCTGTTGCAGCGACGCACCGCGAATGCGTTGTTGAATCCGTCGCGCCAATCCATCTTGAACAACATCGCGGCAAATTGCAATGATTGCCTCGTCGGAAGCTCGCCAAACATTCAGCCGTCCACTGCTCCAAAGCGTCACACCACGTGTCATTGCTGCGAGTTGACGAAGGTCGCCCGCACCGGAACTGATTGCCCTAAAATCAAAGATATCGCCCCAACTAACCAACGCGGGGGCAAGGTTTTCAGGGTCCAAAGTCACGGATTCGTCCGCAGCGACGTCGCCCTCCTCATCCCCGTCGGTTCCTAATCGAGACGCTTTTTGTTGGGAGTCAGTCGCGGTTTCGACATTCTGACTACGCCGGCGAGGTTGCAAGCGGACCGAGCGGAAATCTCCCAAATTGATCAAATCGCGAAGCGTTTTTTGGCAGGCCGCTTCGCCTCCCAAATCGTATATCACATTGAGATTCGCCTTGGCGTCCTCGTCGGCGAGAATCAAAACAAAAGTTTGGCTGCCCAAACGAAGTTGATCGGAAACGAAATTTGGAAACGCTTTGCGATTGCCGTCAGCCTCTGCCGCGATCGCGTCACTTTTCAGCATGAGTCCCTCGGCCGCCGGAAGAATTGCACGTTGGCAACTCAACATTCCCCACGTTTGCTGTAACGCTCTTTGACGTTGCAGTACCGCTATTCGGGCTCGCGAGCTTGACCGCGAAACTTCGGCCAGAGCGGTCCCAAGCAACACAATTGCAGCCAATACGATTAGCAAGACAATCCCCATGCGTTTGCCGGGGGTTCGCGGAGTCCATCCATCGCGGGACGGGCAACCAAGTCGATTCACATCTGGGCTTTGAGCCATCTAAAGCTCCCAATGATGATGAATTGTTTCGTTCAAAACGATGTGTCCGTTTTCATCGAGAATCCGTACCTGAACGGTCTCGGGCATTTGATCGGTGGCCGCCGACACATTGTCTCCAGACAAAAGTTCTGCTTCCTCTATTTCGCTGAGAGCCCCGATAAGATTGCTGGACACCAACATTGCCGAGACACCACGCCATACAGGTTCACGGCTCACTTCCAACCATTGCCCCGTTCTTGGATCGACTCGCCACTGATCACGGAACAACCACCCAACGCCCTTGTCGGATGGGCGAACGTCATCACTCGACTCTGCAGGAATACTTTTCGAATGCGAGAAAGAACGAATCACACGATAACGGACCGATGCGGGTTGTTGTGTTGACAGCAGTGCACGAGTATCTCGATGAACATTGCCGCTCAATAAAAAGCCATCTGGCAATACGGAAATGGATCTTGAGAGCATGATGTCGCGACGCAGTTGGTCGGATAACAACTCATTTCCCTGGAGTTGTTCGGCGAATCGTATCGCGTCATCTCTTAGGCTGAGTGTTTGCCGAGTCACAGAAATGAGAACGAACATCAATACAGCGGATAGAACCAACGCGACGATCATCTCGATCAAAGTCAGCGCTGATCGTCGCGAAAACATACGAACGGCGCGATGACCTACTTGCTTGGTCCATGGAAAAGTGACTCTCAAAGGTTGGCTCCCGTGAAGGTTACGCTTCGCACGAACTCGATCGAGGATAGGACACGTGGCTCGGTTTGGTTACCCGTTTGTTCCCACACATTGAGTCGAATGATCTCGGTTGGCACACCGCAAACCATTCGCTGAGAGACGACACGCGTATTCCATCCCATCGTTGGGTGCTGGGGGATTCGTCCCGAGTCCGCACCGGGGAGTCCGGTGGAGGAGTCGAGCCATCGAGCGAGCAAATCATCCGCGACCTGAATTGCTTGTCGCTGTCGCGAAGCAAGAGCTAGAATCGATCGGTATCTCGACAAAGCCGTGAGCGAACTGACCACCAACAACGCCATCAACATCAAACCGACCAGGACTTCTAGTAGCGTAAACCCATGTGGGTGCCGGTGCGTCAAACGGGTAAGTTTTGCAGAGTATCGATTCATTACATTGCCCCTTTTACCGTGTCCAGCAACGCCGTCATTTCGTTTTCGTTGTCGATCGAAAACGCTTGGCCGCTGATCCCCA
The DNA here is from genome assembly GCA_007859835.1 of Novipirellula herctigrandis. Classification (GTDB taxonomy): domain Bacteria; phylum Planctomycetota; class Planctomycetia; order Pirellulales; family Pirellulaceae; genus Novipirellula_A; species Novipirellula_A herctigrandis. Next base: position 5,131,699 of record SJPJ01000001.1, read on the forward strand.
ATAGGATGATCCACGAACGCATTCCGCGTGCGTCAACGATTTCCACAGCGTAGGTTGGGCTTTGGCCTGATGAAACAAAGGTGACTTCGGAGACCGAAGCAAAGTTAGCACGGTCGGTCAGCATCAATAGACGGTTAATTCGCATCCCAGATGGCATCTGAACGGTTCGTTGAGCGAGTTCGAATTGGATCTGTTCGGCCGAGGATTGCACGAGTCGGCCTTGCCGGGGGCTTCTCCGCGCCGCTGCGCGTTCTTGATTGTCCAGGGCAATGATTTGAGAAATGACCCGTTGTCGTGCTGCGAGTGTCATTGAACTCTGAATTGAGAGTAGACCGATTCCAGAGACAATGACCAACAAGACGATCACGACCATCAATTCCAAAAGCGTAAAAGCAAGGCGTCCGAAAAGCAGTGCTCGATGCATCCGCTTACGCCTAGCGCCCACTATCGAGTTCCTCGCTGCTAATGTCTTGGTCGCCTCCTTCGCCTCCCTCACGAGCGTCTCCGCCCAAACAGAGAATTTCAAACGGTGAATCGGCCGCGGGACTAATGTATTCGTAGTCATTTCCCCAAGGGTCCTTGGGGAGTTTTTTTAGAAATCCGTCTGGGAAGTTGGCGGTGCCTTCGGTCAGAACCGCAACGCCCTCTTCATTGCTAGGGTAACGAGATTGGTCGGCATAGAATGTTTCCAGCGCGCTCACGATCGTGGCAATTTCGGCGCGGGCTGCGTTCTGCTTGCTCGCAATCAAGTAGCTGCGTGTTTGAATTGCCACCAAACTGCTGAGCAGACCAATGATGACCATCACCACGATCAACTCGACTAGCGAAAACCCAGAACGCTGAATTTGTGAGGCAGAGCGTTGAAAGAGTTGATTTCGCGTGTTCATACGGAATAGCTTTTGCATTGATTAAGCGATTAGAAAGCGAGAGAAAAGGAACGAATCAAACCATCTTGCCAGCTTGAAGGATCGGTAGAATTGTCGCCACAAGCAGGAACCCCACCATCACTGCCATAAACAAAATCAAGGCAGGTTCGAGCAGCGTGGTTAAACGTGTCGAGGCGACTTGCACCTGATGATTATAGTCTTCGCCGAGCCGAATGAGCATCTCATCGAGTTCGCCGCTGTCTTGCCCGACCGAAAATACACGGACTGCTAGCGGAGGGAATACATCATACTTGGAGAGTGAATTGGCTAAATTTCTTCCCGCCGTGAGGTCTTGTCCGCATTGTTCAAGGCAATCACGAATCACTCGGTTTTGCGTTGATCGCGAGGCGAGTTCCAAAGCTTGGCTGAGCGGAATTCCGCTTCGCAGTAATACGCCAATGATCATTGAAACTCGGGCGACATGCTGTTTGGTCAGAATCGGTCCCAAAAGGGGGAGCTTTAGAACAGTGCGGTGAATCCAATGTTGACCGTTGGGGGTTCGTGCAAACGCAATCAACGCTGCAACAGACAGGGACGCCAATAGAAACAGCTTGCCGCCGTGGTTCACCAAAGTCTCGCTAGCGAATTTTGCAACACGCGTTGGCCAAGGAATTTCGTCGAGCGTTTCTTGAAGGTTCTCCAACAGTGGCGGCAAAACCCAAGTCATCAAGAACACCATTGCCGCGGTCCCAAACAACAATAAAAACACTGGGTACATCAGGGCGGTGGCGATTTTGTCACCAAATTCCGACATGCGTTGTTTGAAATCTGCCAATTCATCAAGAACCACTTCAAGCGTTCCGGCATTTTCGCCGACTTCGACGAGTCGAATCGACGCGGCATCAAAGATACCTGGTTCATCGGACATTGCCTCGGCAAGTGAACGTCCTGCCGAAATCTGATCGTGAAGCCGCTTGAGCGAGTCGCGGAACGTACCATGGTATTGGCCGGCAAGAATCTCTAAGGCTTCGTCAACGGAAATCCCGGCGCGCAACAGCAGTGACAATTCGTGTGCAGCACCTCCCCATTGATAACGTGCCCGATGTTGCCCCAGTGCTTGCCACCATGAAGTTTTGTTGGAGCTTTCGATCAACGAAAGGGAGTTCACCTGAACGCCACGACCACGTAATTGGTCACGACTTGCGCGCGGAGAGTCGGCGGACACCGTTCCTTTGATTCGGTCGCCTTGTGCATCAACACCGGAGTACCCGTAGATTGGCATTACAGTCCCGTTGGTGCTCGGTTGGGAATACCATCGGTGCCAAAATTGTCACTCAGTTGAGTCACCCGCACAACCTCTTCGAGCGTGGTGAACCCTTGTCGAATCTTATCGCGTCCGTCACTCGCTAGCAGCGTCATGCCAGAGGCGATGGCCGCGTCGCGAATCTGAGTTGCACCGCTGCGGTTTTGGATGTGTTGCCGACACGCTTCATCAACCACTAATAATTCGAACAGTCCAACTCGCCCAGAGTAGCCGGTTTGGCGACATGCCGGGCATCCAACAGGTATCGCCTCGTTCGTTTGACCATTCGGTTCGTCGGTTTGTGCATTCGGTTTGCGGACTCGGCACTTGGTACAGAGGGTGCGAACGAGTCGTTGGGCCAAGGAAGCGACCAGCGAACTGGCTACCAAGTAGGGCTGGACACCGAGGTCCAACAATCGCGTCACCGCGCTGGCGGCATCATTGGTGTGCAGTGTGCTAAACACCAGATGCCCCGTCAGGGAAGCTTGAATCGCCATGTTGGCGGTTTCCGCGTCGCGTATTTCACCGACCATGATAATGTCAGGGTCCTGTCGCAGTAAACTTCGCATGCCCGATGCGAAGGTCAAACCTTTCTTTTCATTGATTTGGGTTTGGCTAATACCGTCGAGCTGATATTCAATGGGATCCTCTAGCGTAAGAATGTTAGCTTGCGTTGAATTGAGCGATTGTAGTGCGCTATAAAGTGTGGTGCTCTTTCCGCTGCCCGTTGGTCCGGTAACCAAAATCAAGCCGTGGTCAACACCGATTAGATTTTGCCAACGCGAACGCATTGAATCGGGCATTCCCAAATCATCAAGTGTGTAGCGACGGGCACTCTTGTCAAGCAAACGAATCACGATCCGTTCGTTGTGGCTCGTTGGAAGTGAAGCAATGCGAAGATCAACCACACGGCTTCCCAATTGAACGGTGGCGCGGCCGTCTTGCGGAAGACGCTTTTCAGCTATGTTCATCCGGCCGAGTACTTTGATACGCGTCAACACTTCTTCTTGAATCGTCTTGGGGATTTCGAACGTGTCGAACAAAACGCCATCAACTCGTTGGCGTACCTGCAGATGATTCTCGTACGGTTGCACATGCACATCCGACGCACCGGCAACCACGGCATCAAATAGCAATTGATTGACCAGCTGGATCACAGGGGCACGCGTGTTTGAATCGAGCAAATCTTCGCGACTCGATAGTAGAGCCAATTGATCCGCAAGTTGGTCCGTTTCGATTGTGTCGAGGACGCCGCTCGCATTGCTGCCGCGATCGGAGTATGCGCTGTCGATTTTCGACTGCACTGTCTCTTCCGTGGCGAGAATGACCGAAACATCGACACCAAGCCGTCGAGAGAGAATGTCTCGTTGGGCCCATGCATCGGTGCGGCTGAGTGCCAGCACGATATGGTCCTGGTGGTCGTCCGTGTCCGTCGATTGCGGTACTAACCCGATCACACCGTGGCCGCGAGCATGCCCAATCGGAATTGTCTTTAGGAATGCAGCGGATACGGTCCATGAGTCAAGAGACGATTCGATGGGAATCGCCAAACGCGTGGACAATTCGCGGAGTTTTTCAAACGCCGTCCGCTCTGCAGTCCCGTGACTTTGTTCACCTTCCGGAACAAAGCGACTCGGGTTGGAGTCTTCAGGAAGGGACGGGCTTGCAGATGACGTCATTAATGAATCAACTCGGGGCGGCTTGTTGGATAGTCTCCTGGTAAACAGGACTCGTTCAGTTCATTTTGTGATAAGTACTTCAAGTCGGCAAACCGGGAATCTCTCAAAACGACCGGGCGAATGAACAAAAAGAACGATGTTGTACTATAGTTGTCATCGGTGCGACTGGTTAGCTCTCGAATCACCGGAATGCGTTCTGCCCACGGAATTCCCGAAAAATCGTTCGTTTCTCCCATCCGTTTGAGTCCCCCCACGACGACCGTTTTACCGCTTGGGATTGTGACGATGCTGCCGACGCGATCAATTTGGCGTGGTGGGGGCAGCCCGTCGGCGCCCTGCCCCGAGAAGGTGCTGAACTCCACGTCGAACTCGAGCTGCAGGTGGTCATCCTCGTTGATATGCGGGGTCACCGTGATGATCGTCCCGGCTTGTTGATCGCCCCCGAGACTGGTCGTGGCGACGGTATCTGACGCATTCACACTCGAAAACGGTACGCTGACAACGCTTTCCAACGTTCCCGTACTGTTGTCATTGACCAATATTTTTGGAGCCGCCAAGACGCGTGAACGTTGGTGCTGCGCAAGTGCTCGGACGACCACGTCGGCGACTTCGGGGTCGATCAAGGTGCCATTGAATCCGAGTCCAGGAATGATGCGGAGTGCGCCGGTGTCAGGATTCACCTCGCTCAGTCCGAATGACGAAAACTTGAACAGTCGCTTCACCCCCTCGCGATCTCCGGCTGAAACCTCCACTCCCAAGGTGTAGTCGTCTGTCGTACTGACGGCGACCACTTTGGCTTCAATCAGCACTTGTGGTCGACGCTGGTCGAGCGACTCGATCAACTTGGCGTACATCGGTTGAGTGTTTGCAGGGGCATAAACGATCAGGCTGTTGGTGGAAATGTCCGCGGAAACACGAGCGCCGCCGGGAAGGGTGGCGACGCCGCCAGCACCAAAGCCACCACCAAGCGTTGAACCAAGTTGACCTGATGCGCGAAGTTGACCGGCTCCAAACTCACCCGCTCGCATACCATTGGCTGCGTCATTCGTACCACTGCGACCCGACGCCAACGTCGGACGCGCTAAAGGGTTGCTTTGTTGAGTGGCCAGAGCGGTTCGGGTACCGGAATTGGGAGTCAACGGCAATTGCGTAATCGATGAATTGTTGCCGAGTGCGCCCGTGTTACCTCCCGCGTACCCCATGGCAGGATTGAATACGCCAGGCAATCCCGTGGTCGGAAAGCCTGCCTGAGCCACACCGCCGAATGGCCCATAGAAGTTAGCATTGGTTTGGTAACCTGCACCGACTGCTTCTTGGAGAGCCAACAGCGAATAGAGGACGTCAATTGCGCTCGCGTTTTTCAGTTTGTAGAATTGGATGGGGCTTTCATTGGAATCGACTGCCGTGTCGAGTTCGCGGATTAGTTTTTCGATCTGGCGGTGAACGTCCGCCGGCGCGCGGATGATCAACAAGTTGCCTTCTTCATCAACCGTGGATTGGTAGGCTGATTCGGTGTCGTTGGGAGGCTCGATAAAGCCACCAATCAATCGATTGATTCGCTCGGCCGTCGTATTGCGGATTCGATAGACTGCGGTGGTCACCCCCAATTCAATGTCTAGCCTATTGAGCAGTTGTTCGGCTTGAGAAACCAATCCGGTCGAACCGGCAATGATAATGCGATTGCCTAGCGGTTGAGGGACGATTTCAAATTTCGATTCATTACTGTTCACTGACGATTTTGTTTGTAGCAAACTCTCGACTTGAACGGATAAGGTTTCAGCCGATTGGTGCTTCGCTTCGTAGATGAGGAAGCCGGCCTTCCCGGCGGGTTGATCGACTAGGTTAATTAGGTCGGCTAACGTATCGATGGATGCAGCATAGTCGGTCACGATCAACGTGTTGGATTCGGGAACGGCAGCCAAGTTGGCGCCCTCGCCACTGAGGAATGGACGCAGAACGTCGGCGACGGAGGTTGCCGCTAAATTCTCCAAAACGAACACTTGAGTGATCGGCGTGGCGGGGTTGATCGATTGAGACAAGGGCGCGGTGATATTTGCGGTGATTTTCGTGGGGGGCTTGGCATTGGGGTCCCTGGCGAGCGAGCCACGTCGGATCTGCGATAGCGGAGCCATTTCGCGAACCTCGACAATTCTTTTCCACCCTTCGCGGTCCGAGTCAATCAGAGCCAGGCCCTCGGTTCGCAGAACATTACCGAGCAAAATGGGTAACGATTCAATCGGGATCTCTTCCGGAGTGCGAATCGTGATTTGCCGCTTGGCGATTGCTTCATCATATTCGAACTTGATATTCAGACGCTTCGACAAATAACCGACCAAAGCGTCGAGCGCGACTTCTCCCTGTAGGTTCATGCGAATGGTCGAACCGTTTGTCTGAGGCCCATTTTCCAACGGGTTGTTCGGAACGTCTTCGACGGGAAGTGGTGCGACGGGAAGTGGTGCGGAAATTGATTCGGGGCCGCGTAGCTGATTTGCGGTCAACTGGCACCATGCGGGTGTTGCGCTGGCGATCACAAGCAAAATCGCCGATCCAAAACGAAACACACGCGAAGGAGCGGGGTTTTGGCGACTTGAAACGACGTTCCGCTTCCTCCGCGTGGCGGTCAGAACCGGTTTGCCAGCAAAAACAACCACGAGAAAACACCGCATTATGAGAAAACAAACGAATACCGTCTGGTGGACTAGCAAGTTTCCCACTGCGGCGTCAACGTGTTTCCCGCATTTCACGAGGTGGATGCTATAGGAAACCCAACGGTCCCGTGGACGCACCACCAGCATAGAAATTTCGGATGTTAGGCAGGACATCTTCCAAATCTTGGTTATTTGCTATCCCAAACCACATCGCTAATTCAGCGTTGTATTCGTCTACGGAAGTGGTGGGGATTAAGCGGCCGCGTCCAACATCTTGGTTGTTGTCTGGAGCCAATGATTCGGGATAGTTTCCATAGACTTTTCCGCCCTTGACTGCACCACCGACGACAAAGTGGTTGCCGCCCCAAGCGTGGTCGCTGCCATTGCCGTTAGATGTCAGTGTGCGTCCGAAGTCGGAAGCAGTGAACGTCGTCACGCAATCCGAAACGCCCATTGCCTCCGTTTCCTGATAGAAGGCATCGATCGCGTCACTGACCATTGGCAACATGCCTTCTTGGTTAACGAGGACCTCATCATGGTGATCCCAACCGCCGGCGGAAACGAAGAATATTTGCCGACCCTGACCGATGGTGGAGCGTCCATTGATTGTCTTTGCTACCATTTTTAATTTGTCGCCCAACGAGGTACTTGGAAAAGTAATGGACGTGTCAGCACTGGTTGCGTTGTTGAATTCCAAGGCTGCATCAATGCTGACTTTTTTCGTTTTTGCAAGCGTGCGCTGCAAGAGATCGCTATAGATTTGGCCCAGGGCATCGTCAGCAACCGAGGGATACATATCATTGATGAGGCGAGTATAGATTCGATCACGTACGTTGTTGGATCCATATCCATACAATGAAGTGGCTCCGTTTGAGTTCACCACATAAGGAACAACATCATTTCCCGTTTGGAAAATATTGAGAGAACCAAGTGCCATGTTCATCGAAATGTTGGGATTGCCGTTGGTTGTGGAAGACAACAAGTCAGCCATGCGACCTCCCCAGCCTGTTACTTGTGAACGTGACTGAGGCACGGAGGTTTGCCAGTGCTGGATTAGGTCCGAATGAGAGAAAAGACCAAGGGGCAGCTTCACTGTGTCATAGTTAGCCTTTGTGGTGGGGAACACGAGGCTACCAACATTGGCGACAACCGCAGCGTTGCCAGCATTATAAAGCAACTGCATCTTTTCCATGCCCTTGTGCAATCCCAGTGTGCGTGAACTGGGATTAGCTATATCGACATTGATCGGTTTCAGTTCTTCACGCGGCAACGCTAAATTGGAACGTATGGCCGCGTAATCGTCATACTCCGACTGCACATGCGGGGCGACCACATTAAAACTATCCACACCGCCGAGCAGGAAAACGCAGACCAGCGCTTTATAGTCAGAGCCGTCGGCTTGATCTGCAACAGCCGACTGAGTCAATTGAAGATTGAGTAGTTGCGACAAGACGGCGGTGGACGATAACGCTCCGCAGCCACCTGACCATTTCAGAAAGTTACGACGGGAAAGCGGATTGAGCGACAATTCAGCGGGCTCGTTGTTACGGCGATTTGAAAAAAATTTGGACATGATTCGGATGCTTCCAATTTGAATTGATGAGATTTTGAGAAGTACGCTCCGCTGGATTGCCGTTCCGGCCGAGCGACACCGTTCGTCGTGTCAGTGTGACGAACGAATCAGATCGGTACTCGCTATTCGACGATCATAAATGCAGGCGACATCAGCACGGACAACAAAGCGCCGCGCGCCAGTTCGGTGGTGTTGGTAACGCCGTTATCGATTTCTTCCTGGACTGCATTCTTCAATGCGTTACGGAACGCGTTGCTCATCGTTCCCGCGCAAAGCGTCAAGTCGAGGTGCCTCGCGAGTGCGTCAGCGTCATTCGCTAAGTCGACTTCCGTCGAAAAGTCCAAGGCAATGTCGACTTCCACTTTTCCTGTGGTGGTGTTATTCACCGGCGTGTAGTCTGCGTTTGAATCAGCGATGTCGGATCGATAGCGATTGGCCATTTTGTTAGCAACAACTGCGGTCATCAATTGAAATTCCGGTGTGTACAAGGAACCATTCGGAATCCGCCGTGAAGGTGTATAGCCAGTAATGTAACCGGCGGGTTGGAACGTTGGCGAATAGAAATTGAACACGCTCGGGGAGCTGAATGGTTGTTGGGTCCAATTGCTTCCCAACCCAGGAATCTTGTACCAACCATCTGCTTCAGGTTCGCCAAACCGACGAAGAAATGCGGCGTACATTACCACGGGTTCGGCTAGCCGATTTCGTTCGGTTCCGGTTCCTCGAACTTTAACCCGCAACGGGCTTCGAGTGCTGGTGACACGGATCGAATTCCATGCTTCTCGGTCCAACAAAATGGCTTTGACGACTGCCTTAAGGTCACCGCGCACGCCTTGTCCATTGTCGCGAAAGACAGCCGAAACACGACGCAGGTATGCCTTGGACGGATTCGAGCGTACGAGTCGTTGAATGAGCAACCGAGAAATGTTGGGAGCCACATTGGGGTGAGCATACAGATGATCCAGGCCCGCATTGATATCGGCGATACCATCCGCATTGGCAGGTAACCTGTAGCCATCGAGAAGGATTTTTTCATCGGCATCATGTGCGTCATTATGCATAATCATCGGATCCCATAGGTTTCCGGTGTAATTATTGATATTGGTGGAACCAAAATAGTTCAGGCCCGTGAACAAACGAGCAAATGCCTTGATGGTTTCATTGGAGTAGGTGGGAATATCCTGGCCCGCACTGTCTTTCTTTAAAGTGCCATCTTGTCGGAGCTTGTAGAGACCGATGGAGAAGAGTTGCATCACTTCGCGAGCGTAATTTTCGTCTGGGAATGTACCTTTTGTGGGGTCGCCCTTGGCGTTCCCCCGATGACTTAGGTAGATCCCCATGATCGGGCTGAAGGTGACGTCGCCGAGGACTTCTCGATAAGTATCATCACTGTTCTCTAGCAGCATGTCGTAGTAGTTACTTAGGCCTAGCCAACGGGGTTGATCCCATGCATCTTCTGCAGATCCATTGAACCCTGCCCCGGTTTGGCCTACCACGCATATTTGAATCAGAGCCCATGCGATTCTTTGCTTGAGTTGGTCCGGGGCAGTGATCGCGTTGTGCCACCAAGCGTGGTAGCGATAGCGAGTGATGCCAACACCGTTCATGTCATCTTCCCAACCATCATCGGCAATCATCGCTTGAGCGGTTGGGACATGCAAAGTCGGTTCCATCGCGAACTGTGCATCGATCCATTCCGACGCCGCGTTTTGAACACCGATTTCCTTCATGCGCGCTGTTAACGAGTCGATCTCCGCTTGTGTGGGACCAAACGTGCACCGCTGTAACAATTGTGTCGCACGCACACGAACCATGATGTCGATCATCTCGGATCGGTCTGCTACATCAAAGTTGCCCGCAAACGCGGTTTGAAAACCAAGTGGAATCGTGACTAAGAAAAGGGACAGCCAAAGAATGGACTTAATGCGCAGTACCATGCAGTGTCTCCGTGGTCGAGAACTTCGATAAGTTCAAACTCGCAGACGCAAAGGCATCTGAGCTTGAAAGGAAGAGGATAAGTCTGAAGGGGATAACCTGGCGGCAGCGATTATGCGGGTTCTGTCGCCCTTGAGAGGTTTTAGCGTAGCTGCTAGCGATTTTGTGGTCAAGCTAAAGCGGTGATATTCACTACCATTGCAATTGGTGGGTGTGGCGTGGATACCCCGAAAGGGCTGTTTTGCAAAGCTGCCGAAAGAGTCGCGACGGTCGGGAGGATAGAAAACGTTTGCGCTCGATTCGCTGGGTGGCCGGTTCGCTCGTTGGGCCTCCATTCTTTGATGGCACGGTTTCAGCGCAGCATTCCACGCGCGTCGGTCTCTTCATAGGAAAGACCTTCAATCAAGGAATTTCCAAATGTCCAAGCGTGTTTCCCATAGCCTGCTCGATCCGGTGATTGGCCCACCGATGACTGCGTTGTATCCCTATCTACAGATTCCAAAGTGGTTTCCACCTGAAGGGATCGTTCTGATTGGCCATTTGTCGGCGATATCAGCGGCGATTGGGCTGGCATTTTCAACTCGGTTTTGGTGGGGCGGATTGCTCGCAGCCGCAGGGATCGTCGGCAACCATTTGGCAGATTGTGTCGATGGCAAACATGCTCGTGCAACCGGCCAATGTCGTAACGGCGGCGAGCTGCTTGACCATTTTACCGACCCTCTCTCTTTCACCTATTGGATGGTTGGGTTGGCAATCGCGTGCGGACGGCTTGATTTGGGATTGGTGTCGGTGATAGCACTAATGTCGATGGCGGTGTTGACGAACCTGCGTGCCAAATTGACCGGCCAATTTACGTTGGCGGCTTTTGGCCCGACTGAGTTCAAAACCCTGCTTGCCGGTTTTGGTCTCACCATCAGCGCTGCGGTACTGTATTCGCCCTCCTCCGCGACGACGCTTTGTCTTGTGGTGCTGAGTGTTTTATGTGTCGTCGGCATTGTTTTATTACCGATCCAATTGGTTCAGTCGGTCCGCGAAGTTAATCAATGTGGCGAGAAACCCGATACAAGCGAATGGGAAGTATCGCGATCCAATACGGCGGAAACTCAATCGGATGCGACGCAGAACATGATGCGAACGGAACCCATTGGCTCCAACGATGGTTGAACGAGAACGGCAGCGACTTACCCCGAGCTTTTTCTCGAAACGATGTTACGGCTGAAATTTTTGTCCTGATAGGGCCGGTTTGCGGTTTTCCAACCCTGATGCCCCAATGCCACTTTCTTCGCCGGTGGAAAACGGACCTGTGAGTCGAAATGTTGGGAAGAGTCGTGACATTATTCCGTTGAATGTTCCCTTTTAGTGAAGGACGCGTCAGTTCTCTTCACACTCCTCACAACGAATGGGACATCCTTATGAATCATTCCCACTCACCTAATCGGCCTCGCGGTTTGATGCAGAAATTGCGGTCATGGTTTCAAGCGAAGCCTGAGCGTCGATCACGTGGACGCCGGAGCCGGCAACTTCGCGCTGAATCGCTCGAAACCAGAAAATTGTTGGCGGCGGATTTCTTTCACAATCAACTGATTCCCGAAGACGTGAATAATGATGGCCGAGTGTCCGCCCAGGATGCCTTGGTGGTTATTAACCAGATGAACCGACATGCCTCACGCGATATCGATACCTTTACTGATGTTAATCAGGACGGGCAACGCTCCGCAGTGGATGCATTAATGGTTATCAATCGCCTCAACCGCCGGGATTCAGGTGGCGATCGGCTGGCTCCTCCAATCGAAGACCGACTCGATGGTCCGGTTGAGAATCCTGTTGATATTCCAACGGACACGCAAACCGGAGATCCAACCTCGGACCTCTCCGATGAGGTTCGCTCGATCGATGGAACTGGCAATAATCTGGAAAATCCGGCACTCGGCAGTACCGACGAATCGCTTTTGCGGGTTGCCAATGCGGACTATGCCGATGGGATTTCTGAGCCCGCCGGCGAGGATCGTCCAAGTGCTCGCGAAATCAGCAACACCGTGTCGGCTACCGACCTTGAAGGTACTTCTAGCGAGCGTGATTTGAGTTCGTTCTTATTCATTTGGGGACAGTTTCTTGATCACGATATCGATGCTTCTCACGCACAAGAAGGTGACGAAGCGGAATCCTTTGATATCGAAGTCCCCACCGGCGATCCGCTGTTTGACCCTTTTAGTACCGGGGAACAGACCATTCCACTTACACGATCAGCGATTGCCGAAGGAACAGGAACCTCAATCGACAATCCGGCTGAGCAGCTCAACGCCATTACCGCATGGATCGATGGTTCGCAAATCTACGGCAGCGACCAAGAGGTTGCCGATTCGCTTCGTGAGTTCGTCGGTGGTCGCATGCTGATTAGCGAAGAGGGTTTACTGCCGACCGACGACGCGGGTAACGTGCTCGCCGGTGATATTCGCGCTGCTGAAAACATTGCACTGACTTCGATGCATGCCTTGTTCATCCGTGAACACAATCGAATCGCCGATGAACTTTCCACAGCGAATTCCAATTTGACGGATGAAGAAATCTATCAGGAAGCTCGCGCAACGGTGATCGCAGAACTGCAATCGATCACGTTCAACGAATTCTTGCCGGCTTTGCTGGGTGAAAACGCGATCGCAGACTACACAGGTTACGACGCCACGGTCGATCCGTCGATTGCGAATGAATTCTCGACTGCTGCGTTCCGTTTTGGACACACGACGATCAATGACACGGTGGGATTTGTTGGAAACGACGGTTTGGAGGTGCAGGAAGCAATCTCGCTAGCAGAAGCATTCTTCAACCCTTCTTTGTTGGAGGAAACGGGCATTGATTCGATATTGAAGTCAGGTGCCTCGACCATTTCGCAAGAAACGGACTTGGAGGTTGTTGATAGTTTGCGCAACTTCTTATTCGGAGCACCTGGTTCCGGAGGTTTGGATCTCGTGTCACTCAACATCCAGCGAGGACGGGACCATGGACTTGCGGATTTCAATTCGGTGCGCGTTGCCTATGGATTCGATGCGTATGACTCGTTTTCCGACATCACCAGCGATGTTGAGTTGCAAGGAAAGCTCGAAACCCTTTACGGTGACGTCAACAATATCGATTTGTGGGTTGGGCTGATGGCCGAAGATCATGCCAATGGAAGTTCGCTTGGTGAAACGTCAACACTGATTGTCGCCGACCAGTTTGAACGGTTACGTGACGGTGATCGTTTGTGGTATCAAAACACACTCAGTGGGAGCGAGCTTCGCGAGATTGAGAATACCACATTGGCGGATGTGATCGAGAGGAATTCGAATGTCAATTCATTGCAGGCCAACGTGTTCTTCTTCGCTCCTACCATCGTTGGAAAGGTGACAGCAGCAGACGCGATAGCTCAAACGGATCAATCACAAACACAGCTATCACAAACACAGCAGGCTCGACCACAGCAACTTGGTCGTCAGGATGGCACCGACCGGGGACGAAATGATCGCCCGCAGCAGAGCGGTTCTATGGACGTACCGATGGCGGGAATGACCATCGAATTGCTAGATAGCGAAGGCAATATGATTGACTCCACGGTCACCGATCAGAATGGTGTTTACCGTTTTGATTCGTTTGACAACACGGGCGAATATCAGATTCGGATTGCTTCCGATGAACCGATCGATGTGAATGGTTCAGACACGCTTAGCGTGCTTGTTTCAACAGGCAATGCCACCCTGAGAGGGTACGATTTCCAAGTGATCGTCTAGCCATACTAAAATCTATTTCGTGTTTTTGAATGAATTATCCGAAGCCAAAGTCGAGAAAATGGCGCGATCATGTATACGCTGGCCAGTGGTTTTGATGTCATCGGAAGCGGATTGCCCGCGGTGACGATTGTGGTAATCGCTGCCATCACAAGCGGAAGTGGTACGCAGAAACGAGCTTGACTGGCAATGTTTTCCTGTCGGTGATCGCGAACAAGGTGGGAATCTACACCTTCGGTGGCTACCGTTTCGCAGGCAGCCACGCGATACGTGCGGGTGGTAAACATGATGTAACCGATTCACATATGGTTTGGTCAAATCGCGAAAGTTCCTACGTCGCAACACCACTGTTTCACGATGACCACCTTTACTGGATCGACGACCGCGGCTAAACGCATTGTCTTGATGCATTAACAGGCGAGCCGGTTTACCGCGAACGTGTGCCTAAGTGGACCGGAGGCGGTCGACCCGTATACGCATCGCCCGTGTTGGAAGGCGACCGAAAATACGCGGCGAGTCCGTGGAAGGGAACATTGGTGTTGCCAGCGGAGCCGAAATTCGAAATTTGGTCGACCACCGTTTTGTCGCCCAACGTGTTTGAGTCCGATGACAGCGATTCAAGCGGGACCCCGGTGATCGTCGGCGATTGTATGGTGCTCAGGTTAGGTCAATATTTGTACTGCGTTTCGGATTTTTAGCGGCGGTTCGCAGTCGCCGCTGCAACAAGTCATCTATCGGGCCGGTTCCTGCCGGCAAAACACCGGAAAATAACAATTGACCATTTGGTGCAAATTATTTACTCGAAGGAGTTCAAGATGAAGCGAACCTTGTTTGTAGCAACATTACTGTTAGTCGGTATGACAACCCTCGTCGCCTTTGCGCAACCGCCCGGTGGTCGTGGACCCGGTGGTCGCGGACCCGGTGGCGGACCCGGTGGCGGACCCGGCGGCGGACCCGGCGGCGGACCCGGCGGCGAGGGCCCGAGAGATTTTGGCGGACGCGGCCAAAGAGGTGGAGGTTCCGAATTTGGTCCGCCACCGAATCTGATCATGGAGGCAATTGATGCGGACGGCGATCATATCATCTCAGCAAAAGAAATTGCTTCCGCTTCTGCCGTGTTAAAGAAGTTAGACAAGAACGGCGACGGCAAGTTGACGGATGAGGAATTGCATCCCGAAAGGGAAGGCGATCGCCCTGGTCCTCCACGCGACGGCAACCGCGACGGTGGACGCGACGGCAACCGCGACGGTGGACGCGAGATGGGTTCCAGTGGCCGTCCGGGCGGACCGGGAAGGGGACGAGAAGATGGTGGTCGTGGTAGTTTTGGCCGCGGTCCTGGTGCTGGAGGTCCTGGTGCTGGAGGTCCTGGTGCTGGAGG
>SJPJ01000001.1:5146925-5257860 GCA_007859835.1 Novipirellula herctigrandis
AATGCAATTTGATGCTGATAAAGATGGCAAGTTAAGCAAAGAAGAGTTGCTTAAATTCGCAACTGAATTTGCACAACGTCAACCACCGGGAGATCGCCCCAATGATCGTCGAGTCAGCGACCGTCGACCCGAAGATAGTCTAAGCGATCGGTCGTCTCGCCGAAGTCGTCCTGCTGCTGAGTAGGACTCGCAAGTTTGTCGTTGATCGCTCCGCCCAATCAATGCGGATTCACCTGTTGTATCCTCGCTGACCGACGGAGCGGTCAGCGAAGATTGCCTAAAGAGCCAATACGATGAAGCTCTCAATCTTAATGACGTTGATGACTGCGTCTTGCAGTTTGCCATGTATCGCCCAGACCTACCGAATAGTGGATACCGGTCAACTGCGTTGCTACGACAACCGCGACGAGATTGTCTACCCGGCATTAGGTGAGGCCTTTTTTGGTCAAGATGCTCATTACCAATCGAATGCGCCAGCCTACAAGGATAACGGTGATGGAACCGTATCCGATTTGGTCACAGGTTTGATGTGGCAAAAGGAACCTGGCCCAAAAAAAACGTACGACCAGGCAGTCTCCGGTGCGGTTGCTTGCAGCGTTGGTGGATACGATGATTGGCGTCTACCAAATATCAAGGAACTTTACTCGCTGATTCGATTCAGCGGCGAAGACATCGATATCGAAAGTACAAGCACGTCGAATCGAACTCCTTTCATAGACACCGATTACTTTGACTTCGTTTACGGCGACCCGGCAAAAGGCGAACGGGTGATTGATTCGCAAATGGCGACGTCAACCAAGTATGTCAGCACGACGATGGATGGCAACGAAACGATGTTCGGCGTCAATTTCGCGGACGGTCGTATCAAGGGTTATCCAACGGGCAATGAGCGTCCCGGAAGGCCACAGAAAGGATTCTACGTTTTCTATGTCCGTCGTAATCCTAATTATGGAAACAATGATTTTCACGATAATGGTGACAAAACCATCACCGACAAAGCGACCGGGTTGAATTGGTTGCAACTTGACAGCGGGCATCTCAAGGCGGGTGAGAACAATGACGGAAAATTAAATTGGCAGCAGGCACTCGGTTGGGCCGAAGATTTGAACTTCGCCGGACACTCGGATTGGCGTCTGCCTAACGCGAAGGAACTGCAAAGCATCGTCGACTACACTCGATCGCCTGATACGACCGGATCGGCTGCGATTGATCCGATGTTCAAGGTAACGCCAATCCATGATGCTCTGGGCGAAGTGAACTACCCGTTCTACTGGACGAGTTCAACGCACAAGAGAACCGGTGGTGGCGAGGCTGCAGTGTATGTCGCATTTGGTCGCTCCCAGGGATGGATGTCAAGATTCGGCGGGCAATACAAACTGATGGATGTCCATGGCGCGGGTTCTCAACGTAGCGACCCCAAGGCTGGCGATCCGTCACGATTCCCGCGAGGCCGTGGTCCGCAAGGCGATGTGATCGCGATCTACAATATGGTCCGACCGGTACGCGGCGGATCTGTGAGCATTCGGGAAAGTGGACCGGAGTTGCTACCCAAACGAACTATTCGCCCTGGCCGAGCACTAGAACAGGGCCAAGGACCAGGAGGCATGGGGGCACGCGGCATGGGGGCGCGCGGCATGGACGCACGCGGTCCGATGGAGGGGCGCCCTCTCGCGTTCGTTCCCAGGCTCGACCGTGACGGCGACGGGAAAGTTTCTCGACAGGAGTTCGATGGCCCTGCCGAGGCATTCGATCGTCACGACGTGAACAAAGACGGCTACCTCATGGATAGCGAAAGTCCACTTCATCAAGGGCCACCGCAACGCGGAATGCGCCAACGCCCTCGCTAACGAGACCGCGTTTTTCAGAACACGCCCACCTTATCTACTCAAACACTTGATCGTGATCAGCACGCGTACAACGGCAGCGGTAGAGTTCCATATCAATTGACTCGGTTACCAATTCAACGGAACCATCGGCTCGAACAAAGTGAGATCCGGCGGGATGGTAGCTGGAAAAGTTGAACGGTGCTCCTGTTTCCGAATTGGGTGGCGTTGTGGCAACTGCGGTGATTCGTCCCGGGGCATGAGCGGCACCTGCGATAACCCCTAACCATGTCGATGGCGAAAACTCGCTTGTGCGTTCGCCCACCATATAGGTGTTGCTGAGTCCATCGAGAACGTCACGCAATAGGAACGCGCGTTGGAACACCAACATTCCATTGCCGACGCAATCCTTCCCTCCGGTGCAAGCTTGTGCCATTTGAATGGTCCCGAAGTTGCCAATGTAGTTAGCTGTAGGGACCATTGTGGCCGTGAATCCTGGGTCATAGTTCGGCTTCGGCATGGGACCGGGTTCTAGGAGATAGAGAGGCTGCGAGGAATCCGAGGGGCATAAATAGGTGGGAATTGTGGTTGTCCGCGCGCCTTCGTGAATTGGATCGGAAATCGAAACATCCAAGTCAACAAGGTTGTCGAGGGCATTGCTTTGCTCCAAAAATGGCAGCAACCGAGCGGCCCATCCCCATCCTGGTTTGCCAAGCCAGTAGGGTTTCCTGCTGGCAGGGTGCATGGCTTGCCAACCAGGGGGTAAACAACGGTTGCTGTCGTGATACATATGCATTGCCAAACCGATTTGTTTCATATTGTTTTTGCACGACGTGGCTCGCGCCGCTTCACGAGCAGCTTGGACAGCTGGCAGAAGCAAACCAACGAGTACGCCGATGATGGCAATGACGACAAGAAGTTCGACCAGCGTAAATGCAGCCGGGCATGGATCGCGTCTAAGAGTTTTCATGTTGCTAAATAGTGTCTTGATAAATAGTGTCTGATAGTCGAAGCGAACGAACCGCCGTTAGCGCAGCGATTAACTCGCTCGCCAATGGCGTCGTCACGAAAGGACGCCAGCGTTTTTTGGCTGACTCCACATGCATTGCGTCAGACGAGAAAGCCTGGCGAATATCAAGTAGTTAAAAGAAAGAGGCCGACCCTAGGGGACGGGCGGCTCGGGTGAAACCGAGCGAGAAGCGGCAAATTCATCCGACAACCTTAGCCAGTGCATCGGCCACTCCATTGGGGCGACAACGTGATGGTCGTCTTTGTCGACGAACGCTTGTGCCAACAATGTCCACATTAAACGGAGGTTGCGGCACTGGGCAGCTTTCCAAAACAGAACGACCGAGGTCTTCGTTCGGCTTGCCACCGGCATGTCATCCGCCGTGCCGGCGGGTTCCGAAACTTCGCATGTTGAAACGCCGGTGGAACAACAGCAGCAGTGATTCGAAAGCTTCGAAACGTTGTTTTTCGCGTTGACTCGGTCGACCAGGAAATCGGGCGGCTTCACACCTGCATCGGACGCCCATCGAAGTTTTTCCTCGTCGCTAAAGCAACAGCAAGTGTCCCAGCAAAATTCAGCCGTTGCACAACCACACGGGCAATTTTCGCAGGGGAAACGCTCGTCCAAGCTGTCTCGAGATGCGACAAGCGGTGCAGGCATCATTAAGGCACCACTCGACGCAATCGAGACGAGTAGTGTCAAGAGGACGCATACCAATGGTTGGTAGTCGTGGTGCCGTAAAATAGAGGGAAACAGGGAACTCAAATAAGATACCAATGCAGCACGAGTGCCATCGCAATTGCGGCCAACGAGAATCGCGCTCCAGCGTCTAGGCCAAATTGACTATCAATACCAAGAGTATAGCCGTCAAGCATGGTTTTTGAGATACCTAGTCAAAACCGTGTTCGATACGAGGGTTCTGGGGCCTAGTCACCTTCCCAAATGGTATGCGGCTATACTGGGATTCATCGCTTTCGCGATTTGATTAGCGATTCGATGGCGGACGATTTTTGTCAAGGCTACGAATTGGAAGTCACTTTCGATATCGATCGATACGCAGTCGGACGAATCCAACATGATATTTTGGCGATTTTTGAGTGAGTAACGGATTGTGAAACGAATGAATCGAAATGCAACGTTGCTGCAATTAACGCTCCTGAAATTTACGGTGGGCGTTTGTGTTGTTGTCGGTCTACTTAACGTATCTGTCGCTTCGCATCTCGATACCGACAAGCCGAACGTTTTGATCATCTACTTTGATGACATGGGCTACGGCGATATGGGGGCTAACGGGCCGAGTGGTTTGAGCATACCTGTGGACTCAAAGTACCTTGATCCTGCTGCTAGGACGTTGACTCCGAACCTTGATCGATTTGCGAATCAGGGGCTGCGTTTCACTCGCGGGCATTCTGCGGATGGTGTCTGTTCGCCGTCTCGCTACTCACTACTCACGGGCCATTATTCGTGGCGCACCCGTTTGAAGAGAGGTGTGACGGGCGGATACAGTTCGACTTTTATGGATGCGGATCGTTTTACGATCGGCGAGCTGTTTCGCAAGCATGGCTATACAACTGCCATGATTGGGAAATGGCATATTGGAATGGAGTTTCAGCGGATGGATGGCAAAGCGGCAGTAAAGATTACAGGCAACGATAAGAACGTGCTCGGTAAACTTGATCTGTCGAAACCTGTCATGGACACCCCCGCTCATCGTGGTTTTGACTACTGGTTTGGAACGCCCGCATCTTTGGACATGCCTCCCTACGCATGGCTAGAATCGGATTCCAAGACGGGAGAGGTTCATGTTTTGTACCAAGGTGGGATTGTCGCGGATGGTAACGTTGACTTCAGCCAAGCTCGTGTGGCGCGAAATAGCGATTTCGTCCTCTTTGACAAAACCTATGGAATCCATGCACGTGATGGAGCCAAGGACCCTACCTTTGTCTTTGCAGACTATTTGCAGATCCAGGCCGCGAAAGTAGTCGACCTGATCAAAGATCGCAAACCAGACGATAAGCCGTTCATGATGTACGTTCCCATGCCGGCACCGCACGCGCCGCATGCAGTACAAGAAAGCTTTCAAGGTTGTGCGGGTTACCAATACGGCGATTACGTTGTCCAAACGGATTACTACACAGGCGAAATTCTAAAATCACTTGGTGATCTGAACGATCCGAAGAGCGTCGCAGCCAATACAATTGTGTTCATCACTAGCGACAATGGACCCGAAAATCAAGCTTATACATCGAGTCTTCAGTTGAACCATGATGCCAATGGCCCGTGGGCTGGCCGAAAACGCGACAACTACGAAGGAGGTACTTGTGTTCCCTTTATGTTACGTTGGCCAGGAAAAATAGCACCGGGCACAACGGACCATGCGTGTTGGCAGGGAGACTTTGTTGCGACCATGGCCGCGGTACTACATTATGATCTTCGCCAGGATGAAGCCCCTGACGCCGAAAGCTTTTTGCCCGTTTTGCTCGGGAATCCGATGCCGACAGAACGTCGTGCAGGATTTATCGAGCATTCATCCTCAGGACAATTCGCTCTGATTGACCAAAGCGGAGAGTGGAAATTGATTGATGGTACGGGTGGAGGCGGAAACAAGCGGACATGCGACGCGGATAATCGCGAAACGCGAGCGTCGGGCGTGATTCGTGGGACGCCACGCCAACTGTTTCATTTGAAAACCGATCCGGGTGAACGTGACAATCTGCTGGTCGACGATTCGACCAACCCCAACGACAATCACGATCCGACGCCCTCTGCATTGGCAAAGGAACGGGAGCTTTATGATATCCTGAACGCCATTCGCGGCGACAAAATCAGGGGCACGGATGGCTCAAGCAACATACCGCGTTAAAGTCAAACGAACTGCTCGCGACCTACTCGTCGCCGCACAGCGACCACCAAAAATGTGAACTCCCTGAACTCCGCCCAAGGTCTACGCCGACGGCCTACAATGGAAATCCTATCATGACTAAGAATACCCTGGCCCTTGCCATTTTGTTTCAGTTCGCCTTTTCCTCCGTTTTGTTGGCTGATCAACGCGGGAAACTGATTTTCGAGGATTCGTTCGAACGCAATGAATCGCAAGAACAGACCGATGAGGTTGGCAACGGATGGAACACGAATAGCAAATCGCGGGCAGCGGGTAATAAACAGGTCGATCTCAAAGACGGTGCGATGCACATCAAGATGCACCCCCAAGCAGATCACGCGGTCTCTGTTACACATCAGGCTGAGTTCAAAAATGGTTCGGTCGAACTGCGATTCAAGTTGGAAGGCGAAAAGGACATTCTGGGGCTGGATTTCGCGGATCAAAAGTTCAAAGACGTTCATGCGGGCCACCTGTTCAAGGTCACTGTCGCAGCCAAGTACGTTCAAATACACGATATGAAGCTTGGTGATATGAACATGAAGTATCACGCGGCGAAGAAGGCAAAGAGCCTTACCGATGAGCAGAAAGCATTTCTAAGCACGACGAAAAAGAAAGTTCCCGCGAAACTAGCGGTTGGCCAATGGCATGATCTCATGGTTCAAATCGTGGGCGATAAAGTGACCGCTTCGATTGATGGGAAAGAGACTGCAAGTTTTTCATCGCAGGGCTTCGCTCATCCGACGAAACGGATGTTGCGGTTAGCTGTCCCACGGAGCGCTGTCGTGGATGACGTGAAAATTTTCTCCCTGATTGAATCCTGAGAATAAGCAAATCAGCTCAGTCGCGAAGTGCTTAAAAGAACAACGTCTGTTCTTTAAAGAAAACGGCGAGCCATTCTTCAACACGCGTATCTCGCTGGTCCGAACGAGATACGGGCGGTTGCAGACTTTCCGTGAGGGCTATTTCGCGTGCACAGCAAGTACGTTTACTGGCAAGCCTGGTACCACTTGCAACGTGGGGCGAATCTCGGTTGCATCGCTGCAAAGGATACGTTCGGGTCCCACAAAGTAAGTGTGATTGTCAGCAACGATCAAGTTGAAGGTTTCGACAGGTTCCTCGGCAAGTTCGACGGCTTCGATAGCGGTCGTTCCCGTTGCATGACGCAAAACCATTCCAGGTTCAAGTTCCTTCGAACGCAGCCATCCGCGACCGGAGACCCACCAATAGTGTCCGAGTGTCGCTTCGATTTTTCCTTCTTGGGTGGAAAACACAAAAGTTTTTGCCGGCGGGCGGTGCGTGGTGTTTAGCACCGGCTTTAGCTTCAATTCGCCACTCGCAACGTCTTGGGAGAGCACCCGATCGCCCACTCGAATGCTCTCGATATTTCGCAGGCCATATTCGGTTTGAACTTGGGTGCCCCTAATCAAGCATTCGCGGTTAATCAAAACGAGAATAATAACTGGCTGAGATGCATAGACAATGTCTTTGCGGTCCTCGTAGTAGCGACGATCACGGTTCTTCTCACCGTAGTGTAATTGTTCGTTGTAGCGGTCCCACCAACCCCACCATGCGTTGGTGTTGCGGTCGACCTCGGCATCGGTCGCGGCCTGCAAAAGATCAAACACACGTTCCTGAGCAATCGCTTTTGTGAAATTATTGGCGTCATTATTCTTGATGGCTCGGTTGATTTCACTTTGTGTCGATTGATCAACGATCTGCTGGGCAACCGCGTTTTTCGAAAAAGGTATGGTTAATGTTTGCCCTGGCTGCATACCCGCTGGCATAGCACTTCGTGGACGCGACATACGTGCTACCGTCAACCGATTGGGCTTGTAAAGCACTTTGTCAACGACAGCAATTTGCTCCAAATCACGCAGTTCCTGGGACATCGCAAGTCGCAGAATTCTTTCACCGTTGGCTCGTTGGAAAACCAGGTGTTTCACTTCCGTTTCTGTCGAGAGCATTTCGAGCAAACCAGGAACATAAAACACCATGGGATATTCTTTGATCCCATTCATCGCGGATTGCCCTCGCTTGGATGTAAGCTCGGACATTGCGATTTTGACCAATGCGTCGCATGCCTCTTGGCTCCGCACATTCTTAATTGCGTCAACGAACGGTAGTGCTGTGTTACCAGGTAGTTGCAGCGCGGTGAGTTGCAAGGCATGGATAGCCGTTGAATCTTGAAGTTCGTCTAACGCATCGAGTGTTTTGATCTTTTCCTTGGTCTTCGATCCCAATAGCGAGGCCGCCCATTTCTTCATCTGCGGCATCCATGCTTTTGTCTGTTTCACCAATTCGTTCGACTTTTGCCTGGCTTCACGAATTTCATCCTTAGTTAGCCACTGGTCGCCAATTCGTTCGAATTGCAACTTAGTACGCGCCATTCGATCGTCGGATCGTGCTGCTAGCACCCCGTACCAATGCGCTTTGGCTTGGTCCTTTAATCCGTGTTGCTCTGCCCAATTGGCGAGGCGGCGATGATCATTCAGATTCAACGGGCCGTCACCACGTTCCTGATCGTACTCCTCAAGCAAAGGCGTCATGCGATCGGAATTCAATTCATCAACACCTAGCCATGTGTCATCGAGGCACACTTGTCCCGCTTGCCAGCGAGCAAAGGCGCCA
Source organism: Novipirellula herctigrandis (assembly GCA_007859835.1). Taxonomy (GTDB): domain Bacteria; phylum Planctomycetota; class Planctomycetia; order Pirellulales; family Pirellulaceae; genus Novipirellula_A; species Novipirellula_A herctigrandis. Next base: position 5,155,267 of record SJPJ01000001.1, read on the forward strand.
ATCGGTGCCGCGTCGTGATGCGCCTTCAACACGGATCGATCGGTGATCTCACCGCGAGCTTCTGCCTGCAACGTGGCCTGCAACGGATCTTTCAGGGAGCTCAAATCAACGGACCAAGCTTCCGCTGCGTCGCCAATGCAAAGCAGAATCAAGCCACAAAGGAACCTCATTTCATTGACCCTGAAACGACGACTCGCTAATCTGAACAGAGGTCGGCTGAGCATCGTGGTGTACCCCCTAAACCGAGAAGAGATGCGGATCCCAAAATGACGACATGTATCGCCAATTGGAGTATAGGAATAAGCCGTTCAGGAAACAAGGATTTTCGTGTTTGCCCTCGTGTTTGCCCTCGTGTTTGCGGTCGAGTTATCTCTTTCGGCCTCTTTCTCTTCACTTCCTTTGGCTTGCCAACGGCCGCGTGGGCAGACAACCCTGGCAACCAATTCCAGGAAGTTGAAGCGTTACAAACGATCCACCGCGAGTTGAATGAGTATTGCCAGAAAAAGGTTTTGCTTGCGGACGAACTCAAGCGAATCGAAAAAGCACTGAATGAAACCGAAAAAGATATGCAAGTGGTTCGCCAAGAAGCGTTGAAAAAACAAATCAATCTAATGGTGTATCAGCAAAGAGAGCGTGAGTGTCGCGAAGCGTTACAAGACCAAGCGAACCTATTCACAAGGGGGGGCTCCAATGAAAATGGGGGCGTAGGAGCAACGATCAACACGCGGAGTGGCTATCCTCTGAAATTGGATCGGCACCTGACGCAAATGAATTTCTTTTCTGCGAATCAAGGCCAGATCCGTGAATCAATTCAATTGTCACAGCTCAATGCAGCATCTCAGTTGATTTTGCAGCGTCGCACGAAAACGCTTCAAGATAGTGTCACATGGCAGCAATCGTTCGCGAGTTGGATTCAAGATGGCCCGAGTTACTTTGATCGCTATTGGCGTTTTACCGATCCGAGTCGGCAATGGACCGTCGCTCAGTGCGAAGCAATGCTGGCGACGTTTCAAGAGGTTGAATTGGAAACCTATCCTAGCCTTATTGCGCAATCGCTTTTGCAAGAACGTCTCGGGAAAAGTACGCAAGCTTTGGAAAGTATCAACAAAGTGGTTCACTCTCAGACGCCGATGCATTTTGTTGCTCGTGCCGTTCGTGGCATGGTTCAGCAGTCGCTCGGTAAAACGAGGGAGGCAAGAGTCGAGCTTTTCGCCGCCGTGAAGGCAGATAAGTTGAATCCATATATACGCTTTCAACTGGCGAGGTACTACACTTTAAAAGAAGATTGGAACGGTGCCGAGAAGGAAGCAAATTTCTTGTTGAAATCGCCGGAACTTGAACTTGATGCCCGTCGCATGCTTGCAGTGATCTACTCGCTGCAAGCCAAAGAAATAAACAGTGCGTCATTTAAGGCGAAAGAACAAGCGACGTTGGTTGACCGTCTTAGCGGCGACGAAGATTGGTTTGGGAAGTTACTGATGGCGATGGCATTGAGCGTTTCCAATGAACACGATGAAGCGCTCACGCATGGTGACAAGGCAATCGAGTTTGCCGCTGATGAACAAATCCCTTTTGTTGAATCGATTGTCCAATCGATCAAGGATGGATCACCCTTGAAGTGGGATTTTGAGCGAAATTGAAATGGCAAAACGGATTTGAAGCAAATGCTCCTGAGCGGTTGTTCAATGGCATGCGTTTCGGACGTGGAGCGATTTTTGGTCGATTGACTTTACATTTTTTTACTATGCATTTTTACATTTCGCTTCTTGCCGGTGTCACATCATCTCTGTTTGCAACGCCCTGTTAACACCCGTGTGACCGTAGTTCGCCCGGCTAGCGGAGCCAAAAGGAGACGGCGTGGGCGATGTCTTCGTGTTCGAGGGATTCGTGGGCTAATAATTCATCGGAGACTGCGGCGATGGCTGCCCAAAACCTTTCATCGGACATTTTCTCGTGAAGCACCATGATGGTGGCTTCTAAAAAACGCGTGCGTTTTTCGAGATCCCTGAAGCTGGTCGCAGCCCGCTCGGCCGCTTGTGCCCAATCGGATTGCCAAGGGCCAAAGTGTGCCGGGTGTGGTCGCTCGCCTTGGTATATCATCTCGGCAACCGGGCCTGCCAAAACCGTAAGAATTTCTCGCTGTCGCTGCCAATCACAATGCGAATCGACTGGTCCCCAATTGATCATGCAGTCGCCGAATTGAGTCGGCAGCGAGTCTTCGATCATGCATCCTAGACGCACTTCGTCGATTGTTGCGCCCAAAAGGTAACCAACGACCACGTGACCCGCTTCGTGGTACGCGGTTAATGTTTCGTCATCATTCAAAACCGAAGTCCTTTTGTTACACTAACGAACTGGCTAACCCCAAAACCCTTTTTTGTTCGAGAACGCCATGAAAGCTGCACTGCTGACCGAATACAAAAAAATGCAAGTGACCGACGTCGAGGAACCCAATGTTGGCCCCGACGATTGTTTGGTGCAAGTCGAAGCATGCGGAATTTGCGGAAGCGACATCCATGGTTACGACGGTAGCACCGGTCGGCGCATTCCGCCATTGGTGATGGGGCATGAAGCTGCCGGTACTGTGGTTGCCGTGGGTGATAACGTAACCGATATCCCTATTGGCTCGCGAGTGACCTTTGATTCGATGGTTTCATGCGGCCAATGCGATTTTTGTCGAAGCGGGGACCAGAACCTTTGCGACCATCGGATGGTTTTGGGAGTCTCGTGTGGTGACTATCGACGTCACGGTGCATTTGCCGAGCGGATCAGCGTTCCGCGTCGTATCGTCTATACTCTGCCGGAGTCGTTGCCGTTTGAACATGCGGCATTGGTGGAAGCCGTATCCGTTGCAGTCCATGCGACAAACGTGACGCGAGTCAAGTTGGGTGACACGGCGGTGGTTGTTGGTGCAGGAATGATCGGACTATTAACCTTGCAAGCGATTCGGGCAGCAGGTGCCAGTCAAGTTATCGCGGTCGATTTGAATGAAAAACGATTGTCGGTGGCAAAACAGCTTGGCGCAGATGTGACGCTGCGAGCTGATCAAGTGGACGTGCCGGCGGAAATTCGACGATTGACGGGTGGTCGTGGTGCCGATATCGCGCTGGAAGTTGTCGGTGCCACCACAACGATCAAAACTGCGATCGAGTCGGTACGAAAAGGAGGATACGTCACACTTGTTGGAAACGTCTCGCCGATGATCGAACTGCCGTTGCAATCGGTTGTTACTCGAGAGATCACACTGCGTGGTACGTGTGGCTGCAATGGCGAGTACCCGGAGTGTATCGACTTGATGAATCGCGGCATCATTAACGTTGAACCGCTGATCACGGCAAAAATCCCACTACGAGACGCGCCCGCATGGTTTGAGCGTCTCTACGCCGGTGATGCAGAACAAATGAAGGTGGTTGTTCAACCAAACGCCTAAGCGAGTCATTATTGGTTCAAGCCAAACAGAATCATATTTGCCACAATTTTGGCGGCATCGCTGGTCGGATATCCAGGACATTGGACCGAGTTTTGACTCTCTAACGCACAGCTCACATCCAGCGGCGAAAAGAAGACACCGGCCATATTGTCGACGATGGAAAATTCGATTTCGGGTGGCGCCGTGCGCGTGCCCACAACTTGACTGCTGCCTCGGTCGGTGGGGTTCCGAATCGTCACGGTTGTGATATCGAATCCGCCATAGGCGTTGGTAAGTGCCGGATGGTTCGCTTCCATTCGCTGAAGCGGCGCGTTCGGTAAAATCGCCTTCATTTCGCGACGAAATGATTTTGTGAAGGCGTCGTTGCCGCAGACCGACGTCGCGAAAATCATCCCCTGATTGCGAAGGAACTCTCGCAATTCGTCTCGCTGGGTTTCGCTTAGCTGGAACTCGGTTCGTCCGTGCATCCAAAGGATCGGCAGACGACTGAGACTCGATGCGTCAAGACCGACCGGTTCTTTCCCCGCAATAATGTCGATCTTGACTTGTTGACGGATCAATGCCGCGACATTCGGAATCGCTCGGCGGGCTTCTTCGCCACCGGCCCCGAGCGACAGCATGGCGATTTGGATTGTCCCTCGCGTTGGCTCTTGTAGATTGCCTGCATCTAAGATGTTTCGCTTTTCAAGTTTATCTTTTAGTTCACGTCCGGTCGCGTAGGCAATGACATTTTCACCGATCCGAACGGCTAGGTCGATTTGACCTCGAACCTTGTTCGGTACGTCGTTGCGACCGATCAAGTTGTCGCTCAATTCCCAACGACATGACAGGCTATTGGGAACGTAGAAGACTGCGGTGCGACAGCAGGCTTGGACACCGTACACCCAAAAATCTTTACTAATTAACGGGATGGAATTTGGAGCGACTTCGCGTTCTGCGAACCAGACGGGATGGGATGGGGGCAAACGGTCTAGCGACGCACCTTCGAACCATTGACTACATAGTTTACGGACGCTGGCTTCGAACGCAGATGCATCGCCACATCCATCCCCTCCGTCCGCTTCAAATAAAATCGTTCCACCTTGTTCGATATAGATTCCAAGATGCTCGATCAATGCTTCCGAAAATGGCAGCGCATTTTGTCCACGAATGATTAATACGGGGGTTTGCAATAGGTCTTCTACCGAAACGACTTGTCCATCAGGCGACTGACCGACGATGGTTTGCCATGTCAAGTCGCGTCCCCAATCCCGTTCGACTTGGCGGACGAGCATTTTGAGTCCTTCGGGGTGTGATCGCCACTCGCCTTTTTGTGGGCTTGGATATTGCAATTGACCGGCAACGACTTGCCGTTTCCCTTTGCTCAAAAACAGCAGGGCAAACGAGGTAGCGATGTCGCGATTATTTTCCATGGGTGCTGCACCCGACCAAAAGCCTTGGAATTGGTCGTGTTGTGCAAGCAGTTGTTCGGCTCCTTCGCGATACCAATCGTGTCCACCGATGAACCGTCGCCCCGACAACCGTCCGACCCGTTCGAGTGCATAAAGGTAATAGTAGAACGTCGTCGGCGAGCCGCCTGGATTGACGTCGACCGAAAAGCGATTGCCAAGCCAAGTCAATCCCGCTTCGACCGGATCGTGGGGTTCGGTGTCCATGCCACAGCATCGGATTTGGTCACCCACAATTTTGGAGCTCGCCCCCGAAACACCACCCCGAGAGATGATTATCGAGGCGACTCCGGCACAGGTCATGCTTCCGGTGACCGGTTGGCTGCGGCCGTAACCCCACCCGCCATTGGTTCGTTGGCGACTTTTCCAGTAGTCCAGTGCCAACTCAAAAGCTTTCGAGTCGATTTCGATTCCTCGGTCCTTTGCCGCGCCGAGGGCCAGTAATGCGAACTGCGAATTCGATGGGTCACCGCTGCCGATTCGTTGGCCGTAACTCCATCCGCCCGATCGTGCTTGGCCCGCAGATTCGTCACTTTGTGTGTCGAGCAAAAATTGGACATTACGTCGAATTCGAGGCAAATCGCTGGCCGATCCAAGATGACAATAAACCAAGGTTTGGAGCGACGCCGAATAGGTTTCATTGGGCTCGAACGAGCGGAGGTACTTCATGGCCTTGGCGATCGCAGGATCCTCACGCGATACACCTGCGTTCATCAGGGATAATGTGCACAGCGCCGATAAGCCACACGATTGGCCACCATATTCATTCCATCCGCCACGCGTGTTCTGAGAACTTCGCAAATAGGTGATCCCTCGATCAATCGCCCTTTGCACCGTAGCGGGGTCAATGTCGCCGCGTGCTGGTTGAATAAGCAGAATAGGCAACAGAAGAAAGGCCAGTCCGATCGTAAAACGGGGCATTCGTCCTCTGCATCCTCCCGCGATCGGCCTGCGATGTTTAAGATGGGAACCAAAGTCCATCACAACGGAATGTAAGTTTTCAACCATGAGCAATCCTCCCTCTCCTCCTTCTTCGAACCAGCCCGCTCGGAATCTAGGCGACGTGCTTCGCGAATTCGCTGGGCACCAACAAACGATGCGTGCCGAGCTTGCCAAGGTCATTGTGGGGCAAAGCGACACGATTGAGCAACTGCTGGTTGCCATCTTTACCCGCGGACACTGCCTGCTTGAAGGGGTCCCGGGGCTCGCTAAAACACTGATGGTCAGCACCTTGGCCGACATTTTAGATGTCTCGTTCAAGCGTATTCAGTTTACACCCGACTTGATGCCTTCGGATATCACGGGGACACAAGTTTTAGAGGAAGACGACGCAGGGAAGCGAAGTTTCCGTTTCGTCGAAGGTCCCATCTTCACCAATATCCTGCTAGCGGACGAAATCAACCGAACGCCTCCGAAGACCCAAGCGGCACTGCTCGAAGCGATGCAAGAACGTCAAGTTACGGTTGGACCGCAAACTTATCCGCTCCCTGCACCCTTTTTCACCATCGCGACACAAAACCCGATTGAGCAAGAGGGTACCTACCCGCTGCCCGAAGCCCAACTTGACCGATTCATGTTCAACATCAAAGTCGGTTATCCCTCGGCGAGCGAAGAAGAGCAAATTCTGACTGCGACGACGCGAGGCGAATCGCAAAACGTCAACAAGGTCCTTTCGTCGCGAGCGATTTTGAACATCCAAAAATTGGTTTCGAGTATTGCCGTCAATCCGTTGGTGATCCGTTACGCTTCGCAATTAGTCCGTGCCACGCGTCCGAAAGACGAGACCGCGCCACAGTATGTCCGCGAGTTGGTGGATTGGGGGGCGGGACCACGCGCAGGACAAAACCTGATCAATGGCGCTAAGGCACTTGCAGCGATGAATGGCCGATTTAGTGTCGATACAAAAGACATTCAGCGAATCGCCGCGCCCGTGCTTCGGCATCGCATCGCAACCAATTTTCAAGCGCAAGCCGAAGGCATGGATACCGACGCAATCATTGAACGGCTACTCCAAGACGTGGCCGAGCCGGAGCCTGAGAAGATGGCGAAATCGTAAAGGCGAATCGATGTCTGCGTTACTTTCCCCCGAATCGCTGCAACAAATCAAACGGCTCGACCTGCGAGCTCGGATGGTGATTCGTGGCTTTTTGCAAGGGCTTCATACCAGTCCCTTTCATGGGTTTTCGGTCCAATTCAGTGAACATCGTCGCTACAACCGCGGCGACGATCCAAAATTAATCGATTGGTTGGTTTACGCGAAAACCGACAAATATTACATCAAGCGATTCGAAGCCGAAACGAATTTGACCGGCTATTTGGCGATCGATTTGTCCAAGTCGATGGGGTTCACCGAAAGCCAAAGCATGACCAAGTTCGAATACGCAACTTGCTTGGCCGCGTCACTGACTTACTTGATGACAATGCAACAGGACCCGGTTGGATTGTTGACGCTCGGCGAAAAAGTCAACGCGGAGCTGCCTGCTCGAAGTCGTCGCGGCCATCTCGGTGACGTGATGGCCCGGTTGTCCCAGATGAAGCCAAGCGGGAATACAGACTTGGCGGCATGCGTGACGCAAATTGCGGCGATGTTGAAGCATCACTCGCTAGTGATGTTGTTTTCCGATTTGCTAGACGAACCTGAAAAGGTTTTCGCTTCGCTGGCAAGATTACGGCACGGCGGTCACGATGTGATCTTGTTTCATATTTTGGACGAAGCCGAAGTCAATTTTCCATACGAGGGACCTGTGCAATTTGAGGACAGCGAAACGAGTGAGACAATCACTGTCGATGCAACCGGTTTTCGTGAAGGCTACTTAACCCAACTCGAGCAATTTCGCGAATCGTATCGTGAGAAGTGCAGCAATTTGAGGATTGACTACGTGCCGCTCGACACCAGTATGCCGTTTGACAAAGCGTTGACGGAATACTTGCTACAGCGACAAGGACGGTTCTGATTACGAAGTTCTTCCTGTCCTTCTATTTCATTACTCACATACGTTTCTTTCCAACATCGTGTCATTCTTAAACGCCACCTTGATCTTCGGAGTGCTAGCGGCCGCTGCGCCGGTGGTGTTGCACTTGTTGTCGAGGCGTGAGCCGAAGAAGGTGGTGTTTCCGTCGCTGCGGTTTCTAACTCAAAAATTTGAAACCAATCGCAGCCGACTTCGTATCCGCCGGTGGTGGTTACTAGCACTTCGCGTCGCCGCAATCGCCGCCGTCGCGTTCGCCTTTGCGCGGCCCGTGATCCATCAATCGTTATCGCTGACGTGGGTCACGATTGGAATGCTTGCCGCTGGTGGTATTGCGGTTCTGCTATTGGCAGGCATCGCTGCGTCGCGAAGCCAATCGGCGGCACTGCGGTACTCGCTTGTCGGTGTCGCCGTGATTGCATTGTTGTCCGCACTCGTTTGGGGAGCGACCACTTATGCGAGCGGTCCGCGGCCAACAACCGATATTGCGTCGCCCATTGCGATCGCAATCGTGATCGACAACTCGCCAACCAGCCAGTGGAAGACGGCCGAGGACGATCGTATTACGCGGATTCACAACTTGGCTGATTGGATTGTTTCGCGAGTCCCGCGAACAAGTCGTATCGCGGTACTCGACCGTTCCGCGACGCCTGCATCGTTTGCGTTGGATGCCGCTAGTGCCATTTCGCAGATCGAACAAGTGCACCCATTAGCGGTTGTCCAGCCGATCGAGTCGCGAATCGAAGCTGCGGTGCGGTTGGTTCGTTCAAGCGAATTGACTAGCCGAGCGGTGATCGTGGTCAGCGACTTGAGCGAAAATACGTGGAATGAAACCCTTGAGGGAACCGCTCTCGATGAATTACTTGCGGCCGATCCGGCGGTCAATGTTACCCTTTTTGACCTTGGTGCATTTCGTGGCACCAACCGGCGATTGTCTGCAATGAGTCTTTCGGATTCGACGCCCCCAGCGTCTGCGCCGGTGGCCGTCTCGACGATGGTCGAGTTCGACGGAGAATCAAAACCGGATGGACAATCGGTTACGGCGGAGCTGAGGATTTACAAACCGGACACGGCGCTGCCCTTGGTTCGTGACGGTGATATAAAATTGCCGCTGCTCGACGTCGTGGACCGAGTGAGTGTTCGGATTCGAGGCAATGGTTCGAGTGAGATGTTGATGAATGTTCCGCCGCTGAGCGTCGGTACGCACCACGGCCAAATTCGACTCGTCGGTGACGATCCATTGACGCTCGACGACATTCGATACTTTACACTCGAAGTGCTGCATCAATCGCCTATTCTGGTGGTAGCTGATAATGAAGACGAAGCGCGTGTGATCGGACAAACGATTACTACTCCCTTTTTGATTGATGATCCGAATGCCGAATATCGCGTGGAAATGATCGGCTATCGTGACTTTGATGCGGTTCGGCTGATGGATTTTCAAGCGGTTCTATTGCTCGATCCGCACAACGATTTTGTTTCACAAGAGCGATTGATTTCCTATGTGCGCAGCGGTGGGGGATTGCTTGTTGCGTTAGGGCCTGCGTTTGAAACGCAGGGTGAACCGTCAAAGCTTTTGCCACGGCCCCGACGTCGTTGGCGCGTCCCCGATCCAGGAACATTTTTGCAGTTTACGCAATCGATGCACCCGGTCCTTTCGCCATTAGCGGAGTTGCCTGGCGGCGTGCCTTGGACCGATTTTCGAATTCACCAATATTGGCAATTTGAATCCGATTCCTCTTTCCGAGAACTGGCACGATTCGCGGGAAGAGAGCATGCTGCTTTGCTGGAACGCATTGCATCGGGCGATGAAGCCACCGGCGGCACGGCTGGCCGATTGTTGCTTCTAACCACGCCGCTTCCCGCGTTGGCTGATCAGACTCGGTCGTGGAACGATTTTTTTGGTGGTTCCGAAGCGTGGCCAGCATTTCTACTCGTCCGCCAAATAGCGGATTATCTGACCAACCGAAGCAGTGATTCAGGGATCGCGAATGTTGGGAATCCGCATACCGTCGCTTTGCCCGAGTCCGGTTTGCCCGAGTCCCAATCGACCGTCGAATCAAATACTGCGACCAACGACAAAGAAGAAGCATCGGATCGTCTTGCCAATCGAATTCAACTTTTTGCACCGGACCAATCGACCGCAGTGCCGATCGATATTGATAGTGTTTCTCGAGATGTCACGGTGATGCGTGTCAACGCACCGGGGACTTACTGGCTACGTGGCAAAGGTTTCAGCACCGGTTTTTCGGCAAACATCGCTCCATCCGCGACGCGACTTGAACGCGTCGATGCCGAGCGTTTTGCAACGTTGATGTCGAGTGCACGGTTCCACATGGCGGTGACGAAAGACGAAATTGATTTGAGCGCTGATCAAGAGGGGCAACGTGTGCCGTTGCATTCGCCCGTAATGCTCCTTGCGTTGGTGGTGTTTTTGCTTGAGCAACTTCTGAGCAACCGTTTCTATCGTCGCAGAAATACTGATGGTCACTCGGTCGTAGGAGCGGGTGCGTGAATTCGTTTCACATCGAACCGATATACGATTCTTCGCTCGTTGCGTTGGCAGCGTCGGTCGTGATCGTCGCCGTTCTGATTTTGGTCACTCCGCCCACCGAGGATCCACAGAAACGTCGTTGGTTGATGCTACTGCGAGCCATTGCCGGTTTGGTTTTAGTCGTGGCGATGTTCCGACCTGGGGTAGTGCGAACCGATACGCGCGCGGCCGAGGCGACATTGGTGGTGGCGATCGATGTGTCGCGAAGTATGACACTGCCGGATGATGAAAAATCCGATCGATGGACGCACCAAAAGCAGGCATGGCAATCACTTGCCGAAGGTTTGGAACCACTTGCGGATTCGATGAATGTTCGTTTGTTGAGCTATGGAAAAACGACGGCCGAGTTACCCAATCCTACTCCGGCAACTTTGGATATCGTTGTTCCCGATGGCGAACTAACCGATTTGGCCGCAGCCGCGACAGGAGCAATCGCCATCGCTCAAGGGCAACCGCTTGCTGGGGTTGTGATGATGGGCGACGGTACACAAACCGCACCGATCCAAGGGAACGGTGCCGAACGCGTGGCTCAGACACTTAAGGCATGGGGCGTGCCGTTATGGTCGGTGCCAATTGGACCGGCGAGCGGACCGTCAGCCAATCGTGACGCCGCCATCGATGCATTACCAGAAAGTTATCAGTTGTTTGCTGGCAACCAATTTGAAGTCAGCTTTCAAGTTCCATTGAGAGGTTTAGCAGGAATAAGCGTTCCAGTTCAAATCACTTGGATAGACGAGAACGGGAAAGCAACTTTAGCGGCTCAACGTCGGGTATTGTCCGAAACCGCCAACTCCGTCGGTGATGTTTCGATCCCTTTGATTGCGCCTGCGCCGGGGACCTATCGGTTGAATGTCGAAGTCGAAACGCAAGCTGGCGAGCTTGTCACCACAAACAATCTACAGACGGCATTCGTTAACGTTCGCGAAGGAGGCGGCCGAATTCTGTACATTGAAGGCGAGTCACTTTACGAGCAGCGATTTTTGCGAATGGCGCTGCGTCGATTTCCCGATTTGGACCTAACGTATCAGTGGATCCCTCGTGACACTGCGTCCCGGTGGCCCGTTGATCTCGGTGATTGGTTCGAAAAAGGGCGGTTCGACATCTACATCATTGGCGATGTCGACGCCGACGCTATCGGACGCGAACAATTAGCTGAACTCGCGGAAACGGTCGGGGCCGGTGCCGGTTTGATCACGCTTGGCGGATATCATACGTACGGCGCCGGTGGCTATGCATCGTCGCCATTGGCCGACGTGATTTCTATTCGCATGGACCCATCACGCCGACGAGATATTAATTCGGAAATACAACCTAATACACCGGACCAAATTGCAGGTCCGATATCAGTGCAACCGGCGCGTCGACATCCAGTCACGGATTTGGGTGGCGCCGATCCGGTGCGTGTATGGAAAACGCTTCCTCGATTGCTCGGGGCGAATCGTTTTGTCGGACCAAAAGTGGCCCCCGGTGTGCAAGTCCTGTTGGAAACGACCGATGGGGCACCGCTATTGGTTGTCGGCGAATTTGGCCGTGGCAGGACAGTGGCATCGGCGTTTGATTCGACATGGCAATGGTGGCGAGAGGGAAAAAGCGAGGCCCATCGCCGGTTTTGGCGGCAGGTCGTTTTGTGGCTGCTGTCGCGTGAAGAGGACTCCACCGAGCAAATCAATCTTGAGCTCGACGCACGCCGATTTGCAGTCGATGCCGATGTTGGGTTTCGAGCCACTTTGACGTCCATTGCGGAAAACCAAAGCATCGATTTTGTTGCGGAAATTCTTGACGAGTCCAATACAATCACGCCCGTCACGGATCTGGCAGACACTTCCGAAGGCAATTCACAAACGGTGACCGGCAAAATTCCCAAGCTCATTCCCGGCTACTATCGATTGCGAGTTGGCCCCCGTGATACCGCGTCCAAGCTGAATAGCGAGAATCTGGCATTCCAAGTGGTCGATCAGAGTCGTGAAATGACGATGCCGATGGCCGATCCGGTTTATTTGCGACAACTGGCCGATATCACCGCTGAACATGGCGGTGGTTCATTTTCATACGAGCAAATAGACGACTTGATCGAACGCATCGCGAAACGTCGAAAACAAGCCGAAGCACCGGTGGTTGAAAAGTTTACTCTTGGCGACGATCCGCTAACCGGGTGGATCCTATTTGCCCTGTTCGCCACCGCTTTGATCATTGAGTGGACACTTCGCCGGCGATGGGGATTTGCCTAGTGCGGTGCAGTGCGGTGCAGTGCGGTGCAGTGCGACCGCAAGCGAAGCGAGCGACCGCTCGGATTGCGCTGGACCGCTCCTGTTGGCCGCTAGAATCGTGTCATGATAACATCAATTTATGCGATAACTTATATAGGTTCGGGCCATCTCACCACTTGTCACTTTCAAAAATATGGAGACAACACGCTTCGGCTAGCTATACTGAAAGTCACTACCTTATTCCGCCCCATTTTCGATTGTCGAGCGGAACAGAGACACATTGTTTTTCTTGAAGAGTTTGCCGTCAATGTTGGCATTATTTCGTAAATTTGCCGAACCACGTAGCGATAAACAGTTGCGTAACTTACGTCTTGAATCACTCGAACGTCGTGAATTGCTGGCGGCAGAACCGTTTGGCACCATTCGATTGCCTGCCGGGGTAGAAACCGGGGCAGCTATGGGCGAAGGGGGGGCGATTCCTACGTTTGCACCGATTGGAGACTTGTCGTTGATGCGCGGAAGTCCGTTGCACGTTCCCGTGGATGGATTCGACTTAGACGGCGGACCGCTGCGGGTTACCGTTAGCGTTGAGGATCCGTTGTTGGTCGAAGCAACGGTGCTTAGCGGAAATCGGTCGGTACGTTTGGAAGTGGATGACTATGGTGACATGGTTTTCCAATTGTTTGAGCAGCGAGTGCCGCGTACGACTGAGCGGATCGCGACGCTTGTAGAGAGCGGATTCTATGACGGGATCCTTTTTCACCGCGTCGATGATGGATTCGTTCTGCAAGCTGGTGATCCTACTGGTACCGGTCGCAGTGGGTCGGACCTGGGGGCTTTCGATGATGAATTTCACGCTGATTTACAGCATAGCGGTAGAGGTGTTTTGTCGTTCGCCAAGACGTCCGATGACACCAATAATTCACAGTTCTTTATTACCGAAACCGACACCCACTTTCTCGACTTTAATCATGCCGTGTTTGGTCAGCTCACCGAAGGTGAAAATGTTCGCGAATTGATCAGTTCTGTACCAGTCGACGAAGACGAGAAGCCCGAAAGCGATGTCGTTATCCGACATGCAACCTTGTTTAGCGATACCGAAAACTCCGTCGTGATGCTTCGTGCTCTCGCCGATTCGGGCGGTACCGAGGTGACGTTCACGATTACCGATATGCAGGGCAATGCGTCGAGCGAAACCGTGACGGTAGATCTAACTCCCGATTTTGCCAACGCGCAACCGTTCTTGCAACCGATCACGCAGTCATTCGAAGTTGCGTCGGGTGCCAATATCGAGGTGCCGATTCAGTCGGTTGACTTAGAAGGCGACGCGGTTGTCTATCTAGCTAGCACCGATTCAACGAATGTTTCGGGAAGCCTTGATCCAGCAACCGGCCTTTTAGAGCTAACCCCTTTCGTCGACTACACGGGAACGTTCGATATCTTTGTCGGAGTGCAAGCGGCGTCGAACGCAAATGGAAATTTCGACTCTCAGAAACTCTCGTTCACCGTGTTTAATTCCTTCCATGACCCCCTTGATCAATACAATGTCAATCGAGAATCGGGCGTGACTGCCTTGGATGCGCTCGAAATTATCAACGCGCTGAATCAATACGGAGACAGCATACCGGTCTCCGTCGAATCGCCAGAATTTTTGTTGGCGAACTACCGCTATAACGTCAATGGTGACGATCAAATTACGGCACTCGATGCACTACAAGTCATCAATCAGCTAAAGGGAAGCGACAATGATCCTCCGTCAGGCGAGCGGATCGAGTCGTACGATTTTCGTCCTTCGAAGCAATGGGATAATCCTATCGCCTTGGGAAATGCGGCCCCCATCCCACAGCAAGAGGTAGCAACGCCGACTTGGATACCGCTGTACAATGATAGTCACAGTGACCGCCACAACGACGATGCCCAAGATCTAGCCCACGACGAAGCCATCACCAGCTTGTTTTGACGGTTGCTGTTTGCTGGTCAAGAAAGATGGCATCCCTTTTTTGTCAGCGAATCGATTCTACCAGCAATGGACGAGGCGGCGCAGCGTCGTCGTTGCTCTTGTTAATCAAACGGCGAAGGCGAACCGACGACGATGAATGATTCCAACGCTAGGACCGTGGCGACCAATGGCCGAAAGCCGTCACCGGAGTACGAACTGACCCAGTGGGTGTTACAAAAACTGAGGAGCAATCTTAATCGCTTGTCGTGTCTCGCCAAGGCTCCTTCGTATGATGCGTTGGCGAGGTTCTCACACGACCTCGGTACCTGTGTCCGTTCGGGCGTCGATATCGTTCGCGGTTTGGAGTTGTGCTTAAAAGCCTTTTGTCGAACTCGGCTTGGTGATTGTTGGTCAGGGGCACCGGACGCGGTCCGCCGCGGTTCATCTTTGTCCGATGCACTGAGCGGAGGAGCCGACTACTTGCCAGCATTTTTTTTGCCGGTAATCAAGGCAGGCGAACAATCAGGACGACTCGATGAAGCGTTGGAGTTCTTAGAAAGTCACTGCCGTTTGTTGTCTGGGCCGGCTGCGGCGATACGCAATTTGTGGGTGTTTCCGGTGGCAATCATGTTGATGGGATCCGTGCTCAAGGTTCTGTTGACTGGATACCTGGGATCGATTGGCGCGGCTGCTGGAATGTTAATGCAAGAAGTGATTTCATGGCTTCAACTTATATTGATACTCATGGTCGTGATGATGACGCCCTTGCGATCCATGTTCGATCAATTTCGATTATCGCTTCCATGGATTGGGGCGTTGGAGAGAGAGATCGCTTTGCACCGATTCTTTCGTGTACTGGCGTTGTTGTATTCGGTGAGTGGGCAAAGGGTGGAGGTTATGATCCACACTGCCGCAGAAACGGTAGGTAACCATGCAGCGAAATCCGAATTGCTAAATGCTGCTGATGCGATCGAGCAAGGTCATGCAATTTCGTCCGCCTTTCAAGGTTTAACGGTTCTGACCTTGGAAGAGAAAGGAACGATTGAAGTCGGAGATTTGTCGGGCACGTTGGATGGAGCGTTTGCACGTATCTCGGATGATACCGGTGCTAGTTTGTTGGCCAAGATCGAACTGATTCAGCCTTTCTTGGTACGGATTGTCTTCTGTGTTGTCGTCTTCTCGATTGTTATTACGTTGTTTGGGCTGCTAAGTTAGGTTGAGTAGGAAAACGATCATGCATTTCCCTGTAGGCCAAACCGATGTAATCGGTAACAATGGTTTATTAATCCCATCCACAATGCAATTATTTGGCGTTTCGTCATGGTTGAAACCACCAAGTCTCGTTACCAACATCGTCCCTCTGTTTCGGTAAGTAAGCGGCCTACGCACGAAACCAAATCGGATGCGACGCCCAACGCATCGGCTCGTCCCGATCAGGCTTTGCGTCGTTGGCTTTATGGCATCATTTTGTTCTTTGGCCTACTCATCGCTATGTTTGTCATCGCGATCGCTTTGGGATGGTTCGACCGAGGGGGGGGCGCTCAAATCGAGAGTCCCGCGATTGGTTCGATTCCCAGCCGGTATGATGGCGACCGTGCCATGGGTTATCTGGTTGACCTTTGCGATATCGGACCGCGACCATCCGGTTCAACGGGGATGCAAAAACAGCAAGAAATGTTAACGCGATTTTTTCGTGATCGTGGTGCGGAGGTATCGCTACAAACCTTTCAAATTCGGCATCCCGAAGATGGTTCGGATGTCGAATTGGCAAATCTCGTTGCTTCTTGGAATGCCGATCAGTCGAAGCGATTCCTGTTTTGCGCTCACTACGACACTCGTCCTTATCCCGATCAAGACCGCCGGAATCCTCGTGGCCGGTTTGTCGGAGCCAACGATGGTGCCAGTGGCACTGCGGCTTTGATGGAACTTGCGAACCAATTTACGGAGTTGCCATCGGATATCGGCGTTGACATTGTGATGCTTGACGGCGAAGAATTCGTGTTCGACCAAGGACGCGACGACTATTTTCTTGGCTCGACATTTTTCGCAAAGAAATACGCTGCGGAGCCACCGCCGAATCCTTACCAAGCGGGGATCTTACTCGACATGATCGGCGACAAAGAACTTAAAATCTACTATGAAACCAATAGTCTAAAGTATGCCCGTGGCGTGGCCGTGAGCCTATGGAAAGTCGCCGCAAAATTAAGGGTCCGCGCGTTTGTCTCGCGCCCACGCCACACGATCCAGGATGATCACTTGCCATTAAACGAGATCGCTAAGATTCCCACTGTGGACCTGATCGACTTTGATTACCCGAGACCTGGATTTGGAGCGCCGTCGTATTGGCACACCGAGCACGACATCCCCGAAAATTGCAGCGGAGAATCCTTGGCTGCTGTTGTCTGGGTGGTTCACCAATGGTTGCTTTCGCAAAGCGATCAATGATGCTTGACTAAGGCAACGCATGCGGGAGTTCGTAGACCGCATAGGTATCGTTCACTTCCTCGCCGGTCGGATAATACCGGACCAGTGGAAAGTGTTGGCCGACGACGCGGCGATCCACGACGATCAAGTCGACTCCGTACTTCTTTCGATATTCAATCAACGCATCGTATTGGAGCGTGACCCGGATCGTCCCCAGCCTTTGTGGATAGATGTCTCGAATCCGTGTGTACCATTCCTTCAAACTCTTTGCGTCTTGTGGAACATCTTTCCAATTCGCCACCTCCGCTCGCTCGGCATACCATTTGAAGGTTTGTTGATGTCTAGGGGTTAAGAACACGGCATCGGGATCGGTAGTCGTGCGGACCCATTGGCATACCGTTAGCCAATCGCGATACACTTTTTGCTGGACCGCCACCGGTGCATCGGCGTCCCAACCAAGCAACCGGTTACTGGCCGACGGTGGAACAGGCAATCGAATCGAGTTCCAACTGCTGTAGCCAAACAGTACTGTGGCGACCAACAAGACAAATGATGCGAACTTCCACTCTTTTTTCTTCGCATCAAGTTCGCAAATCGCTCGAATCACTAACAGCGAAAACCAAAGCGGCACGACGGCATCGCTGAGTCGAAACCAATAGTAGCGAAGCAATTTCGCGGCCAAATCGCGATCGATCATCGGCAAAAATCCGAGCAACAGTCCGACGACCGCAATCGCAATGGCGCCATAGGCAAAACCGCCGAGCCGGTTCCATCGCATGTCGTCCCGTTGGTTTCGAGCCAATTGGGTGAACGCGACTGCCGCAACGACGAGCAAGCCGTGCCGCAGGTACCAAATCAGATTCAATCCGGTTGGCAATAAATGATGGCTCAGTCGATAGTAGGTGTAGATCTTTGCTGACATCGCCGAATCCGCTGGACTAACGCCGAGCGTCAACCAGACCGCCGGGACGATTCCCAACAAGGCGATCGCACCTCCGGCGAAAAGGTATCGCGTGAAAAACGCTTGTCGGTTCGGTTGATTACGCTCGGTCAACCACCACGCAAAGCTTGCTGCAATGACCGACCAACCACCCGAGAGGACATGCAACGCAGAGGCGATGCCTAGCAAAACCCAAACGCGGTTCCATCGCCGATCGACTATATCGGCAATAGCGAGCAACACGAACCCATACGCAGGGACTTTGGCTTCGACGCCACCGATGACCCATTCACCAGCCAAGTTGGCATACTCGACCGCGGCAATCCAAACCACCGCAACACCAATCGGTGCCCACGGTACTTTGATTAAGCGACGAGTTAACCGATCAAGCCCCATCGCGATGAGGATCCATCCGACAATGCGGCCGATCCATGTGGTTGTTTCTAGCGATAGAAAAAGGGTCGGCCAGCCAAAGAGAACATAGAACGTGGTGTGGGCTTTTCCCGATGCAGCAAAAGCATCATTAGCACACCAATCAGGTTGCCAAAAGTTTTTCGCTTTGACCAAGTAGTGCGCTTCGTTGACCATCGGCGGTGCGTCGCCGGCATAGATAAAGAACAAAGCAACCAGCAATATCACGTTGACAAAGGCTTGGTAGTGGTTTGTTCTTGATTCCGTAGGTTCCAAATCCATCATGGCTTTTCCGTTAGATCAATCACCATCCGGATGGCGGCCATCATGCTGCGTCGGCTCGCGACTCCCTGCCAAGCCAAATCCAACGCCGTTCCATGATCGACACTGGTTCGCACAATTGGAAGACCAAGCGTCACATTGACGGCATCGTCAAATGACAATGCTTTTAGCGGGATCAATCCCTGGTCGTGATACATGCAAATATAGACATCGGTCTGCTCTCGCATCCGCGGAGTAAACGCAGTATCGGGCGGCAGCGGACCGATGATATCGATTCCTTCGCTTCGTGCTTGTGCGATCGCAGGTTCAATCAAGTTCGCTTCCTCGCCGTGACTGAACAATCCGTTTTCACCAGCGTGTGGATTGAGTCCACACACGGCGACTCGTGCTGGACGGCGAAGTCGGCGGGCCAAGGCATCGGCTCCGTTTCGAATGGCTCGGAGGATCAAATCCACCGACAAAAGCGAAGGGACATCGGCTAGAGGAACGTGAATGGTCGCTAAGACGCAAGAGATCGTTTCGCTGGTGAGCATCATCGAAAATTGGTCCACAGCGGTTCGCGAGGCCAAAAGTTCAGTATGTCCGGGGAACGTGATTCCGGCTTCGTGCCAGGCTTCTTTTTGGATCGGACCAGTGACGATGGCTGATGATTCGCCTGCCATCGTCGAATCGATTGCTCGGCTGACGGCATCGAACGAAGCTTGCCCGGTCGCGGC
This sequence comes from Novipirellula herctigrandis, assembly GCA_007859835.1. Taxonomy (GTDB): domain Bacteria; phylum Planctomycetota; class Planctomycetia; order Pirellulales; family Pirellulaceae; genus Novipirellula_A; species Novipirellula_A herctigrandis. Next base: position 5,174,587 of record SJPJ01000001.1, read on the forward strand.
AGAAAATTGTCCTGCGATGACGGATTCAGGTTGCTCGATCGGCACATCAACAATTTGCGGCATTTCGGCAGTGGCGTAGCCGAGCTGAACCGAAATTCGTCTGAGAACCTCCGCCGGTCCATACAAAACTGGAAAACAGACGCCTTTTACCGCCTGATCGGCTGCACAGGCGATGGACAATTCAGGCCCAATTCCAGCAACATCGCCGACCGAAATCGCGATTCGAGGAAGCCTTCTGGGGGGAGAGTCCGACATTGCTCTAGCGTCAAAAACGTGTTTTGGTTGTGATACGGTTACAATACACCACACGTAACTTAGCGGATCACTCCTTGGTTTATAAATGACTGGTCATTTCCGAAAGATCGTTTTTCTCGGTTTCTGGGCAACCGGCCTGCTGCATTCGGCATTTGGCGCCGATATCGTTGCGGTTTGTCCCGACGCCTTTCGTGCTTCGATCACCCCTTGGATCGAGCATCGGGAACAAGACGGACTGAGTGTGTCGGTTGTGCGCAGCTTCGGATCAGCCGAAACCGTGCAACAAACAATTCGTGACGCTGCGACTGCGGAAACACGCTATGTCGTTTTGGTCGGAACAACGCCCGCCATTGGTACCCCTTGTGATCCGTCATGTGAGGTTCCAACTGTTTACTGTCGAACGACGGTGACCGCTCAATTTGGATCACCGCCAACGATGTCCACCGACATGCCGTTTGGCGATTTTGATGGGGATGGCACCCCGAATGCTGCAGTAGGGCGTATGCCCGTAAAAACGACGACGGAGCTTGATCAGTTGATCGACCGCGTCGTCCATTATGAACGTCAACCTGATTTTGGTTTGTGGCGTGGCAATGTCCAATTGGTTGGTGGGCTTGGTGGATTTGGCGGCATGATCGATACCGCGATCGAATCGGTCACGCGGACGGTTGTGACAGGGGTCTTGCCCCCAGAGACGCGGACCTTTGTGGCATATGCGAGCCCCAACCATCGATTTTGTCCAAAGCACTTGCCGTTTACCGAAGCGGTACTTGAGGATTACCGGCGCGGATCGCGTTTTTGGGTTTACGCCGGTCACGGCTATATCACCGAACTCGACCGAGTCCCTGCAACGCTATTAGGCCGACCGGTGTTGGATTGCGAAAGTGTATGCAAGTTGCAGCGTCCAGCATCGAGTTCCCCGATCGCACTGTTGTTAGCTTGTTACACCGGCGCGACCGATGCACCCGAGGATTGTTTGGCCGAGCGGATGCTATTAACCGATGGCGGGCCGATCGCCGTGTTCGCAGGAAGCCGCGTGACCATGCCGTATGGAAACGCGAACGTCGCGATTGGGTTGATCGATGGCGTTTATGCCAAAAAAATGAACCGACTTGGCGATGCTTGGTTGCGTACTCAAGTTCAGATGCAAAGCGATGTGATCCAAGACCAATCGACCGCCCGGATGATGATCGATGGATTAGCGACTCTGATGAGTCCGGCGGGAAGTAAATTGGTGGACGAACGACGCGAGCATGTTCGGCTTTACAACCTTTTAGGTGACCCTGCGCTACACTTGCATCCGCCACAATCACTTTCGCTTGAAGTTGCTACCGGGTTCAATCCAGGAGAGACGATCTCGATCGACGCGACATCACCAATCGACGGGGAGTTAACCGTGACGCTGCATCGGCCGCTTGGTAGTGATTCAGATGACCAAGAGGACCCGAATGCCACGGCGGTTGCTTCGATCACACAATTGGTTTCCGCCGATCGACTCAACCGTAGTGAGGTTCAAGTTCCCGATACGTTTCGCGGACCGCTGACGGTTCGAGCGTTTGTTTCCGGAAAAACGGCATGGGCGACTGCCGCAGCGAAGACGCGAATTCGGAATGCTTCGCTGAAGTAACTTGATTCGCTACAATAATGCACCACTGAATTCTTCCCTCAAACGATGTGTGTGCAAATGACGGATACTCGGCCGCCTTACGATTCTTTTATGCTCGTTTCCTTTGGTGGTCCCGAAGGCCCCGATGACGTGATGCCGTTTCTAGAGAACGTGTTGCGTGGTAAACCAGTCCCGCGCCAGCGGATGTTGGAAGTGGCGGAGCATTACCAACAATTTGGTGGCGTTAGCCCGATCAACGAACAAAATCGGCAATTGCTGGTCGCGATCAAAGATGAATTCAAAGCAAACGATATCGAGTTGCCAGTCTATTGGGGGAACCGCAATTGGGATCCTTACTTTGCGGATACGTTGAGGCAAATGCAAGCCGACGGACGCAAACGGACGTTAGCGTTTTTCACCAGTATGTTCAGCAGTAACAGCGGGTGCCGCCAATACCGCGAAAATCTAGCCGAGGCATGCGCTGAAGTTGGCGGGAATGCACCGTCGGTCGAGAAAGTCCGGATGGGATTCAATCATCCGCTGTTTGTCGAAACGATTTCGGATAGCGTCAAAGCGGCTGCCGAGTCGATCGGAGCGGATGTGAAAAAGACGCCGGTGATGTTTACGGCGCACAGTATTCCGATGTTGATGGCCGAGAATTCGGATTACGTGAAGCAGTTAATGGAAACGTGTCGTTTAGTCGCCGAGATGTGTGGCGCTGAGAATTGGTCACTGGTGTACCAAAGTCGTTCGGGGCCACCCCAACAACCTTGGCTTGAACCGGACGTTTGTGATTCGATTGAGTCGATGGACAAAGCGTCAAAACTGGATTCGTTGATTATCGTTCCGATCGGCTTTATTAGCGATCACATGGAAGTCCTATTCGATTTGGACCACGAAGCGAGTGACGTTTGTAAAGCCAGAAACATCAAAATGGCTCGCGCGGCAACCGCTGGCACAGCACCCAAGTTTGTAACCATGATTCGACAATTGGTCGAAGAACGATTGAACCCGTCCGCCGAGAAACCTGCGCTGGGCAACTTGGGACCATGGCACGATGTCTGTCCGGTCGATTGTTGTTTGTACAACCCACCGCAAAGGCCGCGACCAACTTAAATCAGGTCCATTTCGAAATCCGCCCGATCAGTCAACTGGATATTGTCACGCTTTTGCAGTGAACCTTGATGCCGAGCGAATCGGGGTGTATGCGGACCTTTCGCTGGCAAGCTTTACAAGCGATTCGCAGCGTATGGGGCTGCGCAACCAAATCATCGAGCTTTTTCTTCATCCATGCGGTCAACGCGTGGCTCAAGGTCGTGCAAGCCCCGTTCGCCGCCATCAATCAAGACCAACAAGTTGACGGCAACGATTTCGACGCCGCCATCGCCGCACTGCAAGCCGACGCTGCGACGATGGGGAGAAGCAACAGAAAATTGTGATCCACTGGCTGTTGGGGAACCATGACCGGAACCGGCAGTGGCTCAGGAAGTGGCTCAGGAAGTGGCTGTGGGACCGGCAAAGTCACCGGTGCAACCAAGTCTTACATCAACGACTATTGGTTCGATCCAAGGGCGCAATATCAGGGCAATCGCACGTTGAATTCGTTTCTGTCTAAGGATTGCACTGAATGGCCATTTGTCAAGTCGCTTGGACGTTGAGCGGCTAATTCATGCACGGAGGTTTTAACCGATGACCGGCCCCGCAGTACTTATTTCAAAGAACTCTGTAAATGTTACAGACCCTCGTGTCGAGCGTGGGCACAACCATGACTTGCTCGAAATGGTTTTCATTGCCCTGACCGCTTCACAATGACGGCCTTTGCAACGGAGACTCGACTGGTATTAGATCAAATGTTGGTCGATGACAAGAGCAATGAAATCCCGGCTGTTCCTGAACTTCTCAAATGGATGAATCTTTCCGGAGTCGTCGTGACACCGATGCGATGCACCGTCAAAAGGCAACTTTCAAGAGCATCATTGCAGCAAACGCCGATTCTGTTTTGACGGTCAAAGGCAATCAAGGAAAGCTCGCTAAAGGCATGCTTGAACTGTATGTCGAATATGGAGAAGCGAACTATTTGATCGAAGGACTTCGCCATCATGCAACGGTAGAGAAATCACACAGCCGAAAAGAACGTCGCGACGATTACACGATCGCAGTTCCCGATGAACCGCTGTTCTCCGAATGGGAAGGCATCAAGTCAATTGGAATGGTTTATCGAAATCGCGGCGGCGTGGCTGAGCATGATGAGACCACTTTCTTCCTCAGCAGTTTGCCGCCGAAGGTAAAGCAGCGGAGCCGGCGGATTCGCGACCATTGGAGAATTGAAAACAGCGAACACTCTGTTCTTGATGTAACATCTTTAGAAGACGCGAGCCGAATTCGCATTGGCAACTCACCCGATATCTCAGCTGCTTTTCGCCGCATGGCTCTAAATATTTTGCACAAGGACACTACGGTGAAAGACAATGTTCGAGGCAAACGACTACGAGCAGGATGGGATGACACGGTGCTCGATCAAATTTACTCTAGGTTTGATGGCCTTTGAACATGCGATTGCCTGGGGGGCCACATAGCAATTCCAAATGGAACTTTATTATGTCGAAACTAAGAACAAAACTATTGCTGGCCTGTCTGCTCAGCTTCTTTGCGTGGTTCGTCGTCAGACGCGTGCAGAAAGCGGCGAAGCTAGCTCGTGACACAGCGGAAGTCGTCGAATTCGCCAAGGACCTTAATCAGTTAATTAATCACCCACCGCGGAATTATCGCGAATTCGAACATTGGGTGCCGGAAGATTTTTTTCAATCTCCAACCGCGCTCCAGGCATGCAATGCGATTTCTAGTCGCGATAACGAATCGATCCCAATTCAGGGATGATTGAAGAGTACGAGAAACTACTGACTTGGCTTGAGGAAGACGACAAGAGGAGAAAAGAGAGCATGGAAGAACGAGGGTTGAATACAGAACGGGACGAATGAGGGAGATTCGACTATATGCGTTCGGCGTCGCGGGTTACAACCGAGGTTGGATGATGCCGATAAATAAACGAGACGAACGTGCAGGACCGATTTGCTGTGCTCTGAATCGGCACGGTTTTGCCTCGGCTGAATCACTTGTGAGAATGGGTGATGCTCGCAGCCTAACTCAGTCCTACGTTATAGAAGAAATGCCTTTTCGAGTATCGCCGGGTGTGTTTCCCTTCGAACCAGCAAATGGACAACCTTGTCCACAAACACCGGTTTGCGACTCCACCGACAAACTTGCGAGCGTTTGGATGAAAGCGGGTGTTTGAGTCAGGGAATTGATAAATAGGTGATTCATCCAAACGGAAATAGCTACTCATGCCCCTTGATTCACCACCTTGCTTGTTCCGGTGGGACGTTGATTTCTCGCTGCTTGGCTTCCATGGGGGGTGTTTGCTTTCTGATCGAAATCCATCCGCTGGGGCATTCGAGTTTTCATCCCCTTCGTCAAGCCGCTCCGTGGTATGGGTTTGTCGAGGAAGCAGAGATTTGCGAGTTACAGGACGGCGATTGCAAAGGGCTTCGTAAGGCGATTGAGTTGATCGAAGCCCGGGCCACGCAGCGCGACCTGCGGCTGGTGATCCGCGACTGGGCAAACTTGGATTGGATTGGTTTTCCATTTGTGGAAAAACCTCCGCTGCGGTCTTCTTGGGATGATCTTTGTGTCACGTCGAATGACAGCGGCAAAAGAGATTGGAACGTTCCTCGTGTAGCAACCGTTTGTCATCCGTTGGGTCAATACCTTCGCTGCAAGGACCTGGATGCGTTGAAACCTTCATGGAACGACGAGGTGTTTTGGCGAGGAACTCGCTTGTTTGCCGAAGCGATCCAGCAGATGTGTTGGTTTCGCTTTGAGGACTTCTTGGCTGCGCCGAAGACGATACTTCGCGAGCTGTGTGCTGCGTTGGTGATTCCTTACGACCCGGCGTGGCAACAACAATGGAACAGCTACACGAACATTACCGGTGAAGAAGTTTGCGTCAAACGTGGTGGGATTGAACCGAGCGAACGACGACCAGTCACTCAAGAGACTTGGAATCGCTTACGTGACAACGATGATTTTTACGTGACGCTGGAACTTTTGGGCTATCCGTTGCCGGAACCAATGCGGCGTTGGCAAACGCAATCGATTCTCCTGGTGGGTAGAATCGACAAGTTCTCGGACGTCGCACAGCAAGGATTGGGATGGCGAAGCGGAGCATTGGCGGCTGGTGGTCCAGCAAGATCTGGGCGATACGGCAGCACAACTCCGACTGGCCGAAGCGTTGCGATGGATCGGACAGGCCGATGAAGCCGCCGATGTGCTGCTGAACCTTTGCCGCTCTGCGGATCGTTTGTCGGTGGAATCCGAAACGCAATTTTGTTGCTTCCCTACACCACTTTGCAACAGGCGAACCGCAGATTTGAAGCGTTGCCGCTACGACGTCGGTTGGCGGAAATCGCGCCGGATCACCGCCAATATTTGTTCGAGGCGACATCCTTGGCGGCGGGACTCGGCGAAATCGACGAGTCACTGTCCTATTGCCGGCGGCTACTGGGGGGGGGCATATCGCGGTTTGTAGTCTAGCGATTAGGCGGCGGTGTTGTATTGCCGTGTGCCGTCGGTTGGGGCGGTGAACTGGGCGAGGAACTTGTTCAGGCGATCATCGTCGCTGATCAGGTCGCCCCGAAGTGCCAGCATTCCCGCTCCGCCGGGGGCCGACCAGATAGTCGCGATCCAATTGACCTTGCTTTTCACTTTGGCGAAGTGTTACCGACAGTACTGGGGGCTTTAGGAAACAGGTTCTCCCGCTTCGATTCTTTTGGTGACTTATGCCTTACGGTGTTTACTTATCGGCGTCCGGCGCGCACGCTCAAAGCCACCGACTCCAGGTTCTCAGTAACAATCTTGCTAACACGCAAACGCCTGGTTTCAAGCCACAGCAAACCATTTTGCAGGCTCGATTTGCGGAATTGATTGAAGAAGGCGAAGTTCAACCGGGACTCGGTGGTGCAGACGATATCGGTGGCGGCGTGACGATACAGCATGCCCAAACCCAATTCGACCAAGGGCCGCTGAAACGGACTGGGAACCAAACCGATTTTGCTATCAACGACGCAGAATCCTTCTTCGTGGTCCAACGCGGCGACGAACAATTTCTGACGCGAGCTGGCGAGTTTATCTTTGATTCGCGTGGCCGAATGATCACGCCTACGGGCGATCAAGTCCTCGGCAGCGACGGCCAAACGATTCAGATTGAATCGGGGATTCCTTACCAAGTCGCGCCCGAAGGACGTATTCATCAAGGGGGCAATCGCCATGAGATTATGCTTGCAAAACCAAAAAACATGGGGGATCTCGCGCATGTTGGCGGCAATTTATTCAAACCGCTCGCGGACTTTGATCTTGTCCCGGGGGACCAACGAAAGGTAGTAGCAGGGGAGTTAGAGCAATCGTCGGTCAGTCCCACGATGGCGATGATGGAATTGATCGAGACTTCGCGGGCCTACGAAGCGAACGTGCGAATGATCCAAAATCAAGACAGTGTGATGGGCTCGTTGATTAGTCGAGTCTTACAGTCGTAACGACAAAAACAGAGAGTTACAAGGCGGTTTCCGTCGTGAATCGCGGTGGAGGACCACCGTGCTACATTTCCTGATAGGAAAGGGAGTTCCAGATGAGCGTTCAATCGCTATATACCGCATCCACCGGCATGCAGGCGATGGAGACCAAGTTGGATGTGATCGCCAATAATTTGGCGAACATCAACACGACGGGTTTCAAGAAAGACCGCGCCAATTTTGAAGACTTGCTTTACCGAACCGAAGTTTACCCGGGCGTGAAAGATGCAACGCAAAATCCAACGGCGGTGGGAACCCAGATCGGTTTGGGCGTACGCGTGACCAGTACGCAAACCGATCAACGTCAAGGCACGCTACAACAAACCGGCCGTGAGCTCGACGTGGCGATTCGCGGATCTGGCTATTTGCAGACAGTCGACCCTTCGACACAGGACACGATGTACACGCGAGCGGGCAACCTCGATATCAATGCAAACGGCCAATTGGTGATCGGTTCCGCGCAAACCGGGCGTTTGTTAGATCCGCCGATCACGATCCCGCAAGATTCGACAGCGATGGTCATCAACGGCAATGGCGAAGTGATGGTTCGCCAACCCGGGAATACAGAATTATCGACTGTGGGTCAGATACAACTGGCCCAGTTTATCAACCCGGATGGCTTGCTTAAGGTCGGTGAAAATATGTATCTGCAAACCGATGCATCTGGGCAAGCTCAAGTTGGCAACCCGAGCGAACAAGGATTGGGAGGTTTGGTGCAGGGCAATTTGGAAGCATCCAATGTCGAACCCGTCCAAGAATTGATCGACTTGATCACGACTCAGCGGGCGTTTGAACTCAATAGTCAAGCGATCCAAGCGGGTGACCAAGTGATGCAGAACATTTCGAACCTACGTAGATTCTAACCTAATAAAAATGGGACAACTCGATTGAATTTTGCATCGGTCTTTCATGCACGACAAATGATGTTCCTCGTCGGCCTATTCGTGGCCGTCGTGGATGCGTCGATGGTATGTGCTCAATCCGGTGCAATCATTCCGGTTCGTAGTCCTTCGGCCGCGAACATGACGCGCACGACGGCGGTCTCTGCCACGATCGATGAGCAAACGTCATGGATGTTTCGCATGAAGCAAGACGTGGCGATTGATACACCGATTGTCCGACTTAGCGATGTCATTGTACCACTCGACCCAAATATGCCCGGATGGGCTCGGTTGGCCCGCACCGCAGTAGGTTTGGTGCCGGTCGATGGAACTGCGATGAAAGTCGACCGTGAACGATTGGCTAGGGTCATCGTGCAAGCCGAAGCCACACCGCGCGACATCCGCTGGGTCGGAGCCGCTTGTTCGACGGTTCGCTATGCGGCGACATCAAAGCCAAAAGCGTCATCGATCGAGCAAACAGCGTACTACTCGCCCACCGGGCAACGACGAAGCCCAATCGACCGAGAGTTCGCTGAGCGAATCGTTCGTTGGATCGAGTATGCAATTCAACGGGACGACCGCGATTTGTGGGAGCGTTACGAAATTTTGATCGATCCAAACCAAAACGCCATGCACGCCTTGGAACATGCCCGCGGTGTCGATCAAGCGATTTTTGTGAACGGCGTGAAAGATGGAGAGTGTCCACTGCGAGTTGTTTCGCGTGGTTTGGAAGGGCCGATCGAAACGGTACTGGTCGCCCAATTGACTGCCAATCCCATTGCAGTCGTTCCTGTGAAAATGTTGCGGATGGGTATACGGATTCGTTCTGCTGATTTGACGGAGCGACCGATTTCGCCGGCCGATTGGGACGACTCGTTCTTTAGCGATGCCTCGGAATTGATTGGCACCGAAACAAAAGCTCATTTGCGTGCCGACGCGCCAATTCATCGCGGGAGCGTTGGAAAACCGACATTGATTCGACGGGGAGACTTGCTTGAAGTTCGCGTGATCAATGGAGCAATCAGCGTTACAACGAACGCAAAAGCGCAGGGCGACGGAGCGGAATCCGACTTAATCGAAATTGAAACGCTCGAGCCTCGCAAACGTCTTGTCGCAAGAGTGGTTCGCAGCGGTTTGGTCGAAATTGTCACACGTGCTCCACGAACCAACTAAGAACAAAGGGAGCAGTCGCATGCACAACAGGGTATTCGCTATCGGATTTTGTCTGGTATCGGCATGGGGAATTTTGTCGTCACCCGCTGCTGACGCCCAAAACAGTTCACTGCTGCGTCAACCGTTGCCTCAGGATGTGGCGCCCGGTCGGACGGCGACGCTGCAACCGCTGCAATCGCCCGGCGATGGCTACACGCCTTCACAGCCGATGGGCCAAAGTAACACGGGACAAGGTGATTGGGGCCAGGGCCAATCGGCTCAGGGATATTCGGGGCGACGTCTCTCGGGCAATGCGCCTGCGGTTCTTAGTGGCGTGAGTTGGACGTATCAACCACCGCCGTCATTGCGGCGATTCAAAATCAACGACATTATCGCGATTCGGGTCGACGAAATCACTCGAATGATGGCCGAAGGGAGTGCCGATAGTCGTAAAAAGACGTTGTACGAAGCGGTTCTGAGCGATTGGATTCGAATCACGGATTTGCGACTCCGGCCGGACCCTCAAGCCAATGGTGACCCGACGGTAGCAGGCGAATCGAACAACCAGTTTCGTAGCGAGGCGTCGGTCGAATCACGTGAGTCGATGTCGTTCAATATTGCGGCGACAATCGTCGACATTCGTCCAAATGGAAACCTTGTGCTCGAAGCACGCAAGACGATTCGAGTGAATGACAATTTGTGGGAGACTTCGCTATCGGGAGTTTGCCGAGCCGAGGACATCGCGCCGGACAATACCGTTCTGAGTCGCGACGTGATTGATCTTGAAATTCGCAAGGAAGATCAAGGACATTTGAGAGACGGATACAAACGTGGCTGGTTCAGCCGCTGGTTCGATCGCGTACAGCCATTTTAATCGACTATTCAAAAGGTACTTTCTCCTTCTGGGGGTAAGCCAAGGTTTGAAATCAATGATCTCGCCAATGAAGTTTCACCGTTTCGATTGCCAACATCCCGTCGTGGTTGTTGTGATGGTCGTCGCATCATTGGTGGCGAGTGCACCTGCGGACGCCGCCAGTTTGAAACTAGGTGACATGTGTCGTTTGAAGGGTCAGGAGATCAATACGCTACAAGGCCTTGGGTTGGTCGTAGGTCTTCGAGGTACTGGCGACAACGATGCCGCGCCAACGGCCCGGGCACTGTCTCGAATGATGCAGCTGATGGGCGGACCGATGGCGGTCGACTCGCTAGGACAACTCGATATTGAAGACGTGGCTGAAGCAAAAAATGTTGCGATGGTCTTCGTTACTGCAAAGATCCCGGCGGTTGGCGCACAAAACGGCGACTTAATGGACGTAACGGTCAATGCAATCAATGCCAAGAGTCTTGAAGGTGGTTATCTAATGATGACGCCGCTGCTAGGCCCGCGAGCAGACAATCCAACCGTCTATGCCATTGCCCAAGGTTCGATTCGTTTGTCGGTGGATGGCGCCGCAACGAGTGCAACGATTCAAGGCGGCGCAAAAATGGAAGCAACCGTTCCGGCTGCGTTTCATGACGACGGGATTATCACGTTGGTGCTCGATGGGGATTTTGCCAGTTTTGATAACACCCAACGTATCGAAGACGAAATTAATAGCTTGTCCGCGTTAACGCTGGGAGATTCAGGTCGTTTTTCAGGTGGTGGATTTTCGGGTTCTGACCGTCCACGCGCCCAAGCGATCGACCAGTTGCATGTCCAAGTGGAAATTCCTTCTCTTTACCGTGATAGTCCAATTAAATTCATTTCGTTGCTGTTGAATCTGCCCATCCAGTTGGCAAGCCATTCATCGAGAGTGGTGATCAATGAGCGAGAAGGGATTGTGGTGATCGGCAAAGATGTTGAAATCGCTCCTGTGTTGGTTACGCATCGAAGTCTGCGCATCGAAGCAGGGGGCGTTGCAGGGCTTGTCGGTGTCAATGACAAGGCGAACGAGAATGATACCGCAAAATTGAAGAACTTGGCAGATGCGCTTAATGCACTCGACGTCCCAACCTCCGACTTGATTGCGATCATCAAAACGCTTAAACGCAAAGGCGACTTGTATGGCGAAGTCGTCTTTCAATAGTTTCGTAAATTCCAAACGTGATGCATTCGTTATATGAACATTCAACCGTCAGCGTCTTTCGATGCGATCGAGTCACAACTGGACCGAACCAAAACGCCCAAGTTGCCTGGCGGCGAAACCGAAAACGAGACCAAAGAAGCGTTCACGAAATTTGTCGGAGAGACGATGTTTGGCAGCATGCTATCGTCGATGCGAAAAACCGTAGGCAAGCCCGCATACTTTCATGGCGGACGAACCGAAGAAGTGTTTCAGAAACAGCTCGATCAATTGATCGTGGAAGACCTGACCGAATCGTCAGCTAGCACGATTGCGGATCCAATGTTTGACCTTTTCCAAATGAACCGAAGACCTTGACGAAATGACAAACGCAACGTGGTCACAACGCGTGACGAAGTATGTCGACGAATTGGAACAAGTCGCTGAGACGATCGAAATGATCTTATCCCAAACTCGAATCGTCACCACTGAACTCGACGCTCCAGGCGTGAATCACAATCAAATCGAGTTGGTGACAGCGGTCGGCCAGTTGGAATCAATGGTCGCCAGCCGCGAAACGCTACTGGCCGCTGACGATGCTCCGTCGAAAGGGACAACGTTGGTCGAAAAATTGGCTAGCTCACGTAGTCAAGCCGATACCGTTTTGATGAATCGATGCCAGGAAGTGTCAGCGATTGTCTCGACGGCTCACCAACACGCTCTTTCACTGTTCGTGTGCCAATACCATTTAGCCAATTTCTCGGGCGACATCGTACGGATGTTGTCGGGAACTGACGCGCCACCTACCTACCGATCATCTGCTGCGGGCAATGAAAGTCGACAACACGGTGGCGGTCGTCTATTCAACGATGCAGCTTAACATTTTCGCATGCGGTTATCGGTCAGGCATGCGTCTTTTCTTCTTCGTCCGTTGACGGGACAGCGCGAAGGTCTTTCAACATCATGCGAATTTCATTGCCGCTCTCATTGAAGATAACTTCGTTCATGAAAGTCCGGATCAGCATAAGCCCGCGACCGCAATGACCATCTAGAATGTCATCGATCGATTTAGGACGAATGGTCTCGACGGGGAAGCCGGCCCCTTCATCCACGACAACAAATTGGGCCCGATCTCTCGTTAGGTCCGCCGCCACATGGATTTTTCGTTCCTTGTATGGCGATTGTTGTCGACGTTCCTCCACCAACGCCGAGGGTTTGCCTTCGTGAAGACAATGCCGGACTTCGGCTAATTGACTCGTCGGCAGCTCAAGATTTCCATGGAACATCGCATTGATCAATGCTTCTTCAAGAGCGATGCCAACGTGCATTCTTTGCGTGGGGGAGCAAAGATGCATGCTGTTCAATCCAAGTTGAACGCGGTCCACCAGCGGAGCGATCAATGTCGGATCGTTTTCCATCGTGAATCGATAACGAGTGTTGGTTGTGATCTCGATAATTCGCTCATCAACATGATCCATGTCACTAAGGGCTAAAACTTGTTCGACGGTGTCGAGAAGTTTTTCGTTTAGCTGAGCCTTTGGGACGTAGCTGGCTGCACCCTTGCGCAACGCTTTGAACGCCATCTTCACATCGTCGTGACTCGTCACAACCACAACGGGTACTTCGGGATAGGAATCCGATATTCGTGATACCAATTCCATTCCATCCATTTCGGGCATTAGCAGATCCGTTACGACGGCATCGGGCGTCGCGTCTGCAATCATCCGCAACGCCTCCGCACCATTATTCGCGTGCGAAACCAACCAATCCACATCCGCAGCAAGCAGCCCCGTCATTACTTCGCGATCAACTTCCGAATCATCAACTAGTAGTATGATGGGCATACTAGGCTTTCAAGTAGGAGGGAGTTCAAGCCACCGAGGAACGTCCATACTATCACGGCGGAAGATCCGATGCCAGCTTTTGCGACGTAATACACCTATTTGTATTGCCATACAGATTCGCATGCATTTGACTTGGAAGGTTCCTGTGCTTTGCCCTCGAATCGGATATCGATCTACATGCGTTTCAGAGACATAATGCAGATCTGTGGCAAATTGACTCATCCAGCGTAGGGCGATCGCACGACGGTTGAAGGCATGAACTTGCTTAGAATGGAAAAATGTCATTGATGACGCTTTCGCACCCAACATAGCGAGTACTTAAATGATCGATTTTTCGTATCTCTACAAAGGCATCTGTGGACTCGCCCATGCTCATAGGGCCGGAACGATGGCAGGTCACTTGGGAGCTGCTGTTGTTGCAGGCTATTTCATTGGCGAAGACCAAAGTGAATTGCCAGATGAAGTATGCCAGGGGATCGAGGGTGAAATGGAACGAGTGATCTCGGGTGAAGAAGCCATTTGGTTTGACGCAAAAAAAGCAGGAGTAACGCCAACGACGTTGTTTGATTCTTTTCCAGACGAACCAGCCAATGCAGAAACCATTGAGTCAATCGTAGTGGCCCTTCACAAGAGCGTTGGCACACTTAAACAATCCGGACACAATGTCATCTTCGCATCGATTGCTGTTCGTGCACTTCGTGATCATGAGGACTATGCTACGCCTCAAATTGTTACGGGAATTCGGAAACTGATCGAAAGGTTCAAGGGAGCGGCTTCAGGACGCGGTTACTACGGAAAGGAACTTGGCTGGGTGATGGGAGACAAGGTTGAGTTATCTGCGGAAAATGATTTTCCAAAGTACAAGTCAATTCAGCAAATGGTGAATGTAACCATCGACGAGTTAATCGAAAGTGCTGCGATCAAACGACAAGGATTTGGTGGGTTGTGGCACATCATTAACCATGCTGCTGCGATCACAGAGCTGAATCGCTTTGGCTATAAAGAAGTCGCTATGAGTGCGCTGCCAGCACATCACCAGCACATTCGACTGTGGAGATCGTTGCCCGATGTCGAAGAAGAGCTCGGTGCTGTCGTCAAGGCGATGTACGACCCTAGAGACGCAAGGTATTGGGACGGGAAACTAAAGCGTGACGAAGCGTTGTTGACACATCGAATTAAGACATTCTATGGCTTTCACGCTATCACACGTTTTATTGAAGAGGAGACACAGCGGAACAAGGCCGAAGACGCGTTCCTTTACTTGATGGCATGAAAAGCGAAAGCGATTGCTTCTTCAGTTGCGACGTTCTAAAGGGCCTTACGAATGCGATCGAATCCAGCGCTGATTTCGCTAGTAAGCAGTTTGATCGAGTCCAAGACGTCTTCCGGTGCTTCTTTGGTTGAGTCTTTGACTGGCGCGTAACGCTCATCTAACTCGTCGAGTCTCCGGTCAAGGTCGTCCCACTGATCTTGTAGATCTTTTTCGGCAAGATGAAGTTGGAGTTTCACTTCATCACGTTCAAATTTAAGGCCACGGATAAGTTCCGCGACCAGCTTTTCTTGGCTTGTCATGGAAGGTTTCGTCCTGTGATAGAGGAATTTGGTTCAATTTGAACTCACCACCAATTCCTATTTTTTGTACTCAGGGGTTGGCTTTTTTCGCCTATTTTCGGGCGGGTGAATCCAGTTCGGGCTTTCAAGTAAAGCTCATGGTTCTGTATCGACAGAACCGTTTTGTTTCGCGCTTGATCGGGATCCGCGCTTTTGAAAACTCAATGGTCTTGTCGAAATGCCGCTAGCTTTTGTTGCACATTCCGGTCCAATCGGTATAAGGTTTGCGTTTTTGCCGGCTCCATTAAAATCGTCTGGCAAACTGATAATATTTGTGAGGGAATGTCACGAAAAACCCTCTGTGGTTGAAGGCTATTGCTGTGTGAGGTGTGCAAACATCGAAGTTTAGCGTGCCATTTCGCGCGCATTCGCACGTGTGCTGTTACTAAACGCAGTGTTCCGATTAGTGTAAATTCATACTCCGATCGACACGCGCGCGGCAACAGATCGCAAGGGTGACTGAGGTGGTGCCGAAGTCCGGGGCGAGTGGTTCTTTTTTTCGACCGGCGTGGTTCATTTCGAATTGGTGTGGTATTCGGTACCCAATACCGGAGTGTTTTCTTTCGCGGTGGTAGTACGCGAAGTAACTATTTAGCTCTTGATCGGCTTTTGAGAACACTCTGCTCACCTAAGACATTTTGAATGGCGACGCTTTCACAATCCAATAAACGGGCGGCAGAGTTTGGACGCTTGAGCTGGTGCGAGTAGGATTGTTGTCGACTAAACTGTTGGTTTCAGAATACGACGCTAAATGCATCCGGAATAACAAAAGACAAAAGGCAAACCGCATGAGTCCGCGAATAGTTATAGGAATTGTTGTGCTGCTGACTTTGATCGGCAGTTTAAGCCGAGGTTCAGCGCAAGACATCGTTTCGGAGCAACTCGTAGAACAGGACGACAAATCCACTGTCAGTCCATTGCCGGAAACCGCACAGCAGCATGATGCCCGCATGCAATGGTGGCGTGAAGCACGCTTCGGCATGTTTGTCCATTGGGGACTCTATTCTGGCTTGGCTGGAACGTGGGACGGTAAACCAGTCGCAACACGTGGCGGCATGGAATGGATTCAGCAACGCGTCAAGTCCGACACCGACACGTACGCCAAAGAGGCAATCCCAAAGTTCAAGCCAACCGCAGATTTTGCACGCCAGTGGGCTACGCTTGCCAAGCAAGCGGGCTGCAGGTATCTCGTTTTTACCACCAAGCATCACGACGGTTTTGGATTGTTTGACTCGAAAGCCGGGGACTACAACGCCGGCAGCGTTTTGAACCGTGACCTTGTCAAGGAAATCGTTGAGGCATGTCATGCCGAAGGTTTAAAAGTCGGCTTCTATCATTCGGTCATTGACTGGCATCATGATCAATACACGTACAACAAGTCAAAGCAGTTGCCACATCCGCTTCGGGGCCAAGCCTACGCGAATGGACCGCGTGATCACGCCAAGTATCAAGACTACCTTCACCAACAGGTAACCGAACTCGTCTCCAACTACGGACCCGTGGACGTACTCTGGTGGGATTACAGCTCGCTGGATTTTCAGGGTGACCAGGCGTGGCGTTCCAGCGAGTTGATGGAACTTGTCCGCTCGAAACAGCCCGGCATTATCATGAACAACCGACTGTTTCGAACTCCGGAGGCCGGTTGGTCCGGAATGGGAACCGCAGGATTTATCCCGCAACTCGATTCGAAGTACGGCGATTTCATTACGCCCGAGCAACATATTCCGGCGACCGGGATGCCCGGCATTGATTGGGAGACGTGCATGACACTGAACACGACCTGGGGTTTCAGCGATCACGATCATGCGTGGAAATCTGACGAGACACTGATCCGTAACCTTATCGATATCGCCAGCAAAGGTGGTAATTATCTATTGAACATCGGGCCGAAAGGCGATGGGAGTGTGCCAGAGGAAAGCATTAAGTCGATGCGGACCATTGGCAAATGGATGAACACCAACGGCGAGGCCATCTACGGCACAACGGCCAGCCCGTTTAAGAACCTGCCGTTCGAAGGTCGCTGTACCTGCAAGCCCGGCAACCTTTACTTCCACGTCTTTGATTGGCCTGCGGACGGCAAATTACTCGTCCCAATGACAAACACCATCCGCAAAGCCTATCTGCTTAGCGCTCCGGACAAAGCACTCACCGTCACAAGCACGGAAAATGGTCAAATCATCTCGTTGCCCGCTAAATCCTCTGACCAAATCGCTACCGTCGTCGTTACTGAAATTGCGGGCGAGCCGGACGTTATCGTTCCTTCGGCGCAACCAATACTCCAATCCGCTGACGGCGTTTTGAAATTGGACGCTACCGAGGCGGTTTTGCTGGGTGAACTCAGGCTCGAAAGAAAACACCAACACCCAAACATCGGCTTTTGGCTCCACTCTGCTGACTCGGTCGAGTGGCCTATTAAAATCAGCCAGGCAGGCAAGTTCGCGGTCACAGCTGGAATTGCGGCCGAAGCGAGTGGCACGTTTGAGATCATCGTCGGTGATCAAAAACTCAGAGCGAAAGCGCCTCGTACAGGCGGTTACGATAAGTTTAAAAACGTAACACTTGGCGAGATCAATCTTGCCACCGGTAAGGCGACACTTGCGATCAAAGCCGTCAAGGAAGGTTGGCGTCCGTTCAACTTGACGACGTTAACACTCACACCGGTAAAGTGATCTCGATCGTTTGTCCATGCATCAAATGCAGTCGCTGTGGTTCAGTTGCTCAAACAGTACAGCGATTTCCGGCCGCGGATAAATATCTCTCCATCGGAAACCGCTGGCGACGCGAACGTTTGGTCATCGAGTTGGTTCTCGGACAAATGATCATATTGCTTCGACGCTGACACGACCGTTGCCAAGCCATCCGTATTCACCAAATATACCTTTCCGTCTGCTGCGATTAACGATGCGCGATACTCGCCCGCAAGTCGTTCCTTCCAATACTCGGTGCCAGTATGCAAGTCGAGGCATCGGATGATGCCATTGTTGGAAACAAAGATAACCAAATCGTCCCACACCACGGGCGATGGGCTATCTGAGATGCCTTGGTCGAATGACCAGACGATATCCTGGCGAGACAATTTCGCTTCACCACTTGGGCGGATCGCCAACATGGGTTGCCGCATGCCCTGTGTGGCGATAATCAAGCCATCCGCAACAACGGGGTTGGGAATCACGCGGTTGCCCTCCAATTCGGGCAAGTGCCATAACTGCTTGCCAGTCATGGGGTTATAGGCATCGAGCATCTGACCACCCATCACAATCAATTCGGATCGCTCGCCATGATTGCGGAGGATGGGCGTGGTATACCCGTCACAGTGCTCTCGGGTTGCCGTGGTCATTCGCATCGTTTTCCACTTCTGTTCACCCGTTCTCTTGTCGTGGGCAACAACGTAGCTGGGCGAAACCTCACCGACTAGATCAGCACACGAGTCCTGCATGCAGACCGAAATCACCAGATCACCATACAAGACGGGGCTGTTTGCGTGTCCCCACCAAATCGTGTAATCACCGTGATCTTCTTGCAGGTTGCGTTTCCAAAGTTGACGCCCTTGGAAGTCGTAGGCGGCCAAGTCGCCGTTGCCAAAATGAGCGATCACGATTTCTCCGTCGATGGTTGGTGATGGGCTAGCCATATTATGCGAGTTGTGAAATTGTTGATGCCGCCGCATGTCAGGCAACTTTCTCAGCACTTTAACTCGCTTCGCGGTCGCCTCGCCAACTTCGCGCGTCCATTCGATTTTTCCCGTCTGTTTGTTGACTCTTAAGAGTGTCAGTGTTTGTTCATCGACACAACTTGTCACAAACACAGCATCACCCCAAATTGCGGGCGTGCTATCGCCCCACTGTGGCAACGGGCACTTCCACTTGACCCCCGTCTGCTCGCTCCAGGCAATTGGCAATGCCGTTTCGCCGACGATACCGTCGCCGCTAGGGCCTCGCCATTGTGGCCAATTCTCGGCCTGAGTCGAATCGATAACCGTCAAGAAACAAATCAATGTCAGCACGCCGAAAAGGAATCGTTGCATTGCCATATTTTCCATGCGTTAAATAAGGTGGGATCGTCCCAACGGCCTCGATCGGGCACGTCGTGATCGAGTGGAGTTCGCGCTGTTGCCAAAGCCTAGTAGGATCGGCAAATAGCAGAACATTGGCCAATCATAGTTGCTCAGCCGCAGATCGGCCAATCTGACCTAAGGTTTCCTTATTATGTAATGTTCTAACCCTCTTGTTGGGTTGGATACTCGGCGTTTTCAACTCGATAGAGGGCAGCACCCAGCAAGGTGATCGTGATTGCCGCCAGGACGAGCAGGTGTGTTGAGACGGGTTCGCTACCGAAAATATTTTCGGCGTTAGACCGAACGTCTTCCCATCCCATCCAAGTCGCTAACAGTCCGCGCAACCGATAGTTGACGGTGAACTTGTTCACCAGTGCCGGCACGAATGACAGTCCATACTCAACGACCATGGTGTATAAGACGGCGGCGACCATCGTTCGGCGATAAAAGACAACACCGATCAAGAGAAAAATCGCTGCGTGAGCCAAGCAGGACAACACAGCGAGCGCACTCATCACCAACCACATTCGCAGCATTACGTCCGTGCCGATCAGGAACACGGATGCCGAAATGGCGACGAGCGCCGCAGATAAAGTCCAGATGACAGCGGTGAGGTACTTTCCAAATAACACCATCCGTCGACCAGACCTGCGAAGTGCTAGATAGACCCAAGTTTGCCCTTCGATTTCGGTACTGATCGCGGGAGTTGCCCAGAGCAGCAGTCCTAGCAAGCACGTCACCTCCGGTACTAAAAAGTAGAGCGTGACGCCAAACGGTTCGACAAAGTCGGCTGGGTCAAGTTTGTCTGCTAAGTGTGCGTTCGCGATCGTGCGCATCGTTGCGATGATTGCAATGGGAAATGCAACCAGTACCAACCACATTGCCATCCGCGCGGGTGTGAACGAGCGACGCAGTTCAAACCGCACTACATCCCATGGCATCGTTAGACGGTTCATGTGACATCTCCTCGGTGACGACGAAGGAGCGACTCGAACACGGCTTCTAAGTTTCCATCGGGCGTTCGCAACTGCTCAATCACCAAGTTGTCATCTCGAATCCAAGTCGAAATTTGGCGATAGAATTCGATCGGCTCGCGCAGCGAAACTTTGAGTTCATGTTTGACATGGTTTAACTGTAAGGATTCAACCCAATCCACGTCGGCTAACCGGTGAATCAACTTTGCCACGTCTTTTCCAACAAGGCGAACTTCTTGAGGAGTATCCGCCAGAATCGATTCGATTTCTGCCGCCGTGCCCGACGCCAACAACCGGCCACCGTGAATGAGCAGGAACGATGGAGTTACCGACTCAATCTCTTGCAACACGTGACTGGCGAAGATCAACCCACGACCCGATTGTGTCCAATCCCTCAACATTCGAGTCATGTCGTTGCGACCAACGGGATCAAGACCGTTGTAGGGTTCATCTAAGATCAAAAGATCAGGCTGGTGAGCGATCGCCTGTGCGATTTTTGTACGCTGGCGCATACCTAACGAGTAGGTTCCCATTGGTCGACGCATCGCGTCGGTCATGTCGACGATTTCGAGTGCTGTTTCGGCCAAGCGGCGGCAATCACGCCGCGGAATTCCGTGCAGCCGAATTTGATACTGGACCCATTCCAACGCTGATACGTTTGGATACAACACATCCGATGCTGGGCACAAGCCGATTCGTCGTAGCAATTGCCGATCGCTCGAGGGCGACGTGTCGAGCACCCGCAGGCTGCCGATGGTGGGGCGGAAATGACCAATCAGTAGATTGATCAATGTCGTTTTACCAGAGCCGTTCGGACCGATCAGCCCGTACGCTCCCATGGGCAATCGCAGCGTCAAATCGTTAACGCCCACGACGTTGCCATACATTTTGGAAACATGGTTCAGTTCAATCATCGCTTAAATACTCAGCCTCGCGATGATGCGTTTTCGAATGATCCAATAGGAAAGGACCGAGATTGTTACCAGAACCAAAACCGCTGGAACAACCGTCGACGACGAGGTATCCAGTCCAAATACCCACGATTGGACTTTGCCCAACGTATGGTACGGTGATAGTAATCGCCAGCGATCAAAATCGATATCCAAGTCTTCCCAGTTGCCTCGGCCGCCTCGATGTCCGCCTTGATCGCCACCTGATGCTACGACGGCAGTTGTCGAAGTCAACACTTGATAGGCGACGAAACCCATTGCCCATGTTGCAAACCAAGCGAACGTCGCATAGCGGCTTTCGGACGACAGCGATGAATAGGCGACGGCTAATGCGGTGGTCGGGATCATCAATACGGCGGATGCAGCCAAAATCCGAAGAGGGATGTCCCATGTTTGCATCACCACCGACAAATCGGGTGACAACAATACACCGAGCAAATAGACCAACATCGCTGGCACGGTCACAATCATCGCTAAGAAAAACCAGATCACTGCCGATTTGCCCAAAATATACTGAAACGGCGAAAGCGGCCGCGAAAAGTACATCAAGTAGGCCTTCGTCCGTAGGTCATACGAAATCAACTTGGGCGCGATCAAACCAATCAATACCACCATGGCGAACAGTTGAGGGTAACGAAAAAATGCCAAGATCAGCGTCGACCAAAGTTGATGCCGGGCGGCCTCGGGGTCATTAACGATTTGACTAGCAAGCTCAGGTTGCGCTAATGGCTTGCGAACGA
The DNA here is from genome assembly GCA_007859835.1 of Novipirellula herctigrandis. Taxonomy (GTDB): domain Bacteria; phylum Planctomycetota; class Planctomycetia; order Pirellulales; family Pirellulaceae; genus Novipirellula_A; species Novipirellula_A herctigrandis. The sequence continues at coordinate 5,196,320 of SJPJ01000001.1, forward strand.
TCTGGGCTATGAACTGTTGCAGCTCGGGATCCGTTGAGGAATACTCAAAGGCGAATATGCCCAAGGCGGGAACGACAATCGGCAACCATGCCAACATCAATACGTTGCGTAGCCAACGCCGTCGCCAAATCAAAGAAACGCCAGTGCGGGCAATGACCCAAGGTCGCACGAACCGTGCAGTCCGTTCCTCTTGCCAGTTGCGGTAACCGAGATCATGAATTGGCATGACCGGCCCCGCGTGAAATGGCGTTTGGGGTAATGTCCGACTTCGCCATCGATTTTCCGGACGCAACATCCATGAAAATTTGATCGAGCGAATTGAGCGCAGGCTCCAAACGTCGGATCGATGTGTTTGTTTCCGCCGCCAGACGCCAAAGTTGATCGGCTTGATGCGCTTGAATGCCCTCGACTCGCAAACCGTTTGTTTCCGGATCGGGATTCACGGTGTAACCAGCACGGGTTAATTGCTCGGCAAACAATGTTGCATCGCCGACGATTGACACAAGGATCGTCGGTTCGATCGGTCGGCTCAAATTGTCGAGTGTGTCGACGACGCGGACGGTTCCATCAACCAAAATAACAACATGATCACAAACACTACGGACGTCTGGCAGAATGTGCGTCGACAAAATCACCGACTTGCCATGTTCCGTAGCAAGGTTGCGTATTCGGCGAAGCATCGCAATCCGCTGATCCGGGTCCAAGCCTGTCGTCGGTTCATCCAAAATCAATAGTGATGGATCGTGAACCAATGCCTGTGAAAATTTCAGTTTCTGTCGCATGCCCGTTGAATACGATTCGACGTCGCGATAGCGTTCTTCGCCAAACCCACAATAGTCCATCATTTCATGGGAACGCCGTAGTCCTTCGCGTCCCGACAGACCTGACAAGCGAGCCATCAACGCTACCGATTCGATACCCGCCATCCCCGCAACATAGCAATCGTCTTCGGGCAAATAGCCGACGTGGTCACGAATCATTCGGGCATCGCGAGGCCAATCATAATCGAGCACGCGGCCCTGACCGGATTGGACGTGTAGCAACCCCAATAGTGCTTTGATCAGGGTGCTCTTTCCGGAACCGTTGGGGCCGAGTAGGCCCGTGACGCCTGGCGGAATTTGCAGCGATACGTCACGGAGCGCATCGATTGCACCGTAGCGTTTGCTAACCGATTCAATCTCGATAATGGCATCGGAGGATCCCAACTTCAGTACTTTTCCGCAGTAACTTGAATCACTTCAACCGAGGTCGTACGGATTGCCCCGTTGCTAGTGCTGAGCAACAACCTAGCAGGTTCGTCCCCAGAACCCAATCGGAACGAAGAGCCCGATTTGACTTTTTCGCCATTTGCCGTAACCTTCCCATTGCTCGTGCTTGCGGTCACCTCCGCTACACCTCCGCGTAGTTCCACTTCGATCGAACCATTACTGGTTCGGATCTCATGATCACCAGCACTCAGTTGGCCAGTCATCGTGACGGAACCGTTGCTGGTTTTGGCTCGTACGTTGGTTAGAGCATTTCCCTCGATGGTTAATTTTCCGTTGGAAGTTTGAATGTTGATTTCCCCAGTGGCATTCACAACACGAACGGAGCCATTGTTGGATTTGGCTTGAACTCCGCCACTAACACCATCGACATCGATGGCTCCATTGGATGTGGCCAAGTTTAGCGCCGACGACCGAGGTAGTGTGACGGTAAGCGAGGCACCACCAGAGATCCCTTTGGGAATGATTACAGTGATTTCTGCAATCCCATCGCGATCGTTGTGCTCGAGACTGATTTCCTTAACATCTTCTTGAGCTTCCTCGACGGAATAGCCTCTCGCGATGTAGTCAGCTTCGACTTGAATTTTGTCCACGTTCCCAGTGACACAGGAAATGTTTCCGTTTTGGGTTCGGATCGAGCACTCTCCCGAAGCGGGGATTGGAACGCTTAAGCTTTCGTGACGTTTCGCTTGTTCCATCCTCAAACCCGGTATAAACCCGCATCCAGAACAGGCGATCATGAAAGTAAAAATCGTCGCGTGAGTTGCGACACCAGAGAGTTTCATCGAAACAGCCTTTCGAGAATTAGAATGTGCAGGATAGACAACTATTCGTTCGAGAGCCCGTGATCTTGGCAATAAAAGCTCGTCGCTTTTAGATTTTGACCGTCTTTGTATCCGAGAACTCAATTCCACGAACCACGCCGGTGTACGATGGCGATGGCGCAGTCCAAGTGGGTGGTTTGGTGGCAAAAAAATTCTATTGAGTCGAAGTCGGTTGCGCCAGGGAAGTCAGGATCAATTGAGGGGGAATTTCACTCTCTCTGGATCCAAACCAGATGTCGTTTTCATTCGATCGGTCCAGCGTCATGATTATGGTGATTGGGCCCGAATTTTGGACCGCATCCGACACATCGACTTCGATGATTTGGTCTCGGCGGACTACGCCACGGCGTTGCCCCACTTCGGCTAGAGTCTTTGGCGCCGAGTCTTTTGTCAGGTTACCCTCGTTCCAATCGCTGTGGTCGCCGACAAAGAAACGAAGTGTCCCCGCACCCGCGTCGATATCTTGTGTCAGGCGAAGCTTTGCCGAACGCAAGCTTTTTACATCGGGTATATCAAAACGCAGATAGACAATGCGGCGTTTGCCTTCGACCTTCAAGTGTTGATTTGCCTCGCGTTGGCCGCGATCGAGAGTCACGTCGTCCGTTGGATGCAGCTTGTGAATCTCCATTGATGGCCGTGATAATTCTTCTGCTGCGAGGTTCGCGGTCTGGGTATTCGCCATTTGCTGAGAGCCTACTTCGACGGAGGCTTTATCGCTATGTCGCGTCATCGTCACGCTGCCTTCGTACACCTTTAATTCGGTATGGCCAGTAGCGACGAGCGAAAACAGAGTGCCCATGACATCCACCGTGGAATGTCCGGTGAGCACCTGAAAGGCAGGCATACCTTCACGACGTGGAGCAATCTCGAAGAAGGCCTCTCCTTGCAGGAGTCGCACTTTCGGTAAATCGGAATCCAACGCAAGTTGTGCTCCCGACTCCATGGAAAGGATTGACCCATCGGACAGACGTAGCATCGCCTGAGTATCCGCGTCGCAGGTCACTTCGTCCCCAACATGGAGCCGAAAATCAGGTGTAGCTCGATAACGCTGCTTTCCCCGCTGGACGGACAATTCGCTGCTTCCAGAGATGCTCATACAGATTCCCATTTCGCGGTTGGCATCCGCGCCGCGACGATAGATTGAATAACTGATTCCCACGGAAATGACCAATACTGCTGCGGCTGCGGCAACCAGTAAACGGCGCCAAGATTGGGAGTTGGTTTTGGCAGGCAGAGTCACCGTTTGTTGAAGCGACTGCAGTTCCACTTGTTCCATTAGCGTCTCGCGCAGCAGAACATTCAATCGAGTCTCCTGTTGGAACCGTCGACGCAAAGGCTCCGACGCATGAACCGCCGAGTGAAATTCGGCCAACTCCTCTTCGGAGATGTCTGCTTCGAGGTAGGCTGCCAACAATTCGTCAAACCGTTTGTCAGTCATCGCTAGTTCGCCTCGCCGCAACTTGGTGAAATTTTCGTCTGAATGCATTGACGCAGTTGGCCTCGCAAGCGTGCCAATGTTGTGCGGATCGATCCCTGGCGAAACGCAGCGGACTCCGCCAATTCTCGCCCCTTCACGTTGTGGCCATACCGCAAAACCAATAATTTTTGCATCCGATCCGGTAACTTTTGGACACAACGTCGCAGCGCACTCCGTTCTCGTCGCCAAAGATCATCGTCTCCTTCTACCGCGACCATGGCTAGGTCAGCGATCATCTCCGATAGCCCGCTAGAAGGAATCTGTTTCTGATGTCGCCAGTGCTGATGCACGACATTTTTAGCGATCCCGCAAGCCCAAGGGACGAAATTTCGAGAAGGATCGAATCGTTCCTCGCTCTTAAGGATCTCGATCACGGTCTCTTGGAAAAGGTCCTCGGCGACTTCAAAGTCACGCACCATTGTCACGATCACGGCAAGGATGCGAGACCGGTTCTCGGTGATGCTCAGAAACGACCGAAAGGTGTTATCGTCCACTTTTTTCTGCCATGGATTGACCGACTTGTGTATCTGAATAGTTGTTGTTTGAAAATCGCATATCGTACACAGATAAGAATGGACTTTAGGGACAAATTTTCGTTTTTCCTGTGCACGTTCTGCAAATTTCGTCAATCGCTAGTATCGAGCGAAAAAGTAGGGTCGGTTCCCACCGGCCAATTTTGCGGATTGGACCACACACCAATCCAAATGGCCGGTGGGAATCGGCCCTATGCTGTTACAGATTATTACAACTCGGAGAAGATAAAGATGATACGTATTGTCGGTTTGGGCGCTTGTTTGTTGGGAACCATCTTGTTGGTGGCAAGACCAGCGGAAGCAGACAATTCGCCGCCGGAACAGCAAGCAAAGGCAACTATTTCCGGCGAGCTTCAGCAGTGGCACAAGGTCACGTTGACGCTTGACGGTCCTCAGGCCTCCGAAGACGGGACTCCGAATCCCTTTCTCGATTATCGAATGCAAGTGACGTTCCGCCACCCCGCTACGGGACTCACCTATGTTGTTCCCGGCTACTTCGCAGCCGACGGCGATGCGGCCAACACGTCAGCCACTTCCGGGGACAAATGGCGAGCCCATCTTTCACCGGATCACTCGGGACAATGGACTTACGCGGTTTCTTTCCGCAAAGGGACCGGTGTTGCGATTTCCGATGCCCCCGAAGCGGGAACTTCCGTTAGCGGTATCGACAACTTGAAGGGGACATTCCGAATTTCGAAAACCGATAAGAGCGGACGTGACTTCCGAAGCAAAGGGCGGCTGAACTATGTCGGTAAACATCACCTACAGTTCGCCGGCACAAACGAATTCTTTCTCAAAGCTGGTGCCGACGCTCCTGAGAACTTTCTGGCGTATAAAGATTTTGACGGCGATTTCAAAACAGACGGTAAAAAGGACAACCTCGTCAAGGATTGGGCACCACACGTCCAGGATTGGCATCCCGGCGACCCGACTTGGCAAAGTGGTAAAGGCAAGGGGATTATCGGGGCAGTCAACTACTTGGCCTCACAGGGGTTGAACTCTTTCTCGTTTTTGACGCTTAATATCGAAGGCGATGATCGCAACGTTTTTCCTTATACAACATACGACGAGCGAGGACGAATTGATTGTTCACGCATGGATCAATGGGAGACGGTCTTTGCGCATGGCACGAACCTGGGCATGTACCTGCACTTCAAGACGCTGGAAGCCGAGAATGTGAACCTCCTCGATGACGGCCACATGGGACCACAACGCAAGTTGTACTATCGCGAACTGATCGCGCGGTTTGCCCACCATTTGGCACTCAACTGGAATCTCGGAGAAGAGGTTGGTTTGGGGCACGACGTGAGTACGCAGAAGAAGAAGGATTGGGCCGAGTACTTTTGGACTCACGATCCCTACCAGCACCACATCGTGATTCACAACGGCAACAATCATTTCGACTTGCTTGGACCAGGATCCACGCTAACCGGCTTCTCGTTGCAGACGAACCAGGCCGATTTTCGCAACGTGCACAACGCGACTCGCAACTACATCCGTCGCAGTGTCGAGGCGGGAAAACCGTGGGTGGTCGCTTGTGACGAACCCGGTGATGCTCAGCATTCTTTGATTCCCGACGACGAGGATCCGACGCGTGATAACGCTCGAAAGAATGCTCTTTGGGGGAACATCATGGCGGGTGGCGCCGGAGTCGAATGGTACTTCGGGTACAAACACGCGCACAGCGATTTGACCTGCCAAGACTATCGTGTGCGTCAAACGATGTGGAAGCAATGTCGAACGGCTCTCTCCTTCTTCGCGGATCACCAGATTCCATTTTGGAACATGACCGGCGCCGATGAAAAACTTGACAGCAAAGACGCGTATTGCCTCTGCGAAAGCGGTAAGCTGTATTTGGTCTATCTGAAACATGCCGAACCGATAACACTTGATCTCTCCGATGCAAAGGGTGTCTTCGAAGTTCTGTGGTTCAATCCACGCACAGGCGGAGCACTTCAAGGTGGTTCTACTGCGGCGGTCAATGCCGGTGGCAAGGTCGTCCTTGGTATTCCGCCTAGCGAACCTGGCCAGGATTGGTTGGCTGTTGTTCGGCCCGGCGATCCAAAGAAAGACTATCCACCGGGAGTCAGCGCAGGGGCGGACATCACGGTCATGTTGCCACGCAGCAGTGACACGGTCACGGTAGATCTGAAGGGTGATGTTAGCGACGATGGAAAACCGGGGGCGATGTTGACCACGGAGTGGACCAAGATCAGCGGTCCCGGAAAAGCAACGTTTGCGGATGCGACGATTCAGGACACCAAAGTGACCCTGAAAGGCGCCGGTATGTATGTTTTGAATTTGGCTGCAAGTGATGGAAAGCATAGCGCCAAGGCCACTGTGAACATTAACGTTGAACCCTTTCAGTCGAAGGTGACGCGGAGCTTGAATGCGATTGATGATGCCTATATCGAAGGCGCTAATGTGCTTAGCGATACGTACCTCAAAGTCGAAGGCAAGCGACGAATCGCACTGATCAAGTTTGACCTTCAAGGTCTTCCGCCGAATATCCTCGACGCACAACTCCGTTTGACCGGAAGCGGTGATGCGGGTGGCGGCACGCTGCGAGTGTCTCGCGGTTCGCACTCCGATTGGACGGGCGTCACGATGAAAAAGGAATCGGCGCCGAAACAGGCCGAGCTGCTTGGAAAGCAATCCGTCAGTGTTGGTTCAGGCGATTCGGTTAAGATTTCCGTGTTGCCGATGATCAAGGGAGACGGCATCTACACGGTGATCGTAACACTCGACGAAGGCGGAGACGATATCTGGTTTGGTGCGACTGGCACCGGTGCGGGGCCCGAGCTTCTGATCACTTATGAGGATCCTGATGGACTCTATGCCAAGTTTGGCCAGGTAGAGGAAGGGGATGAATCGCCGGTCTTGACGGCAATGACTGACTTCAAATTTGTCGTCTCGGGTGATTTTGTTCCGGGTTATAAAGACGAAAACCAACGTGCTATGGCTATCAACGCGGCCAAGTACCAAGCTAAGTTCGCCGCCGCGGAATCCAAGTTTCAAGACGCTGCGGGAACCTACGATCTCGTCCTCACCACACTCACCGAGACGGATGGGGAATCGTCCTATCGTCTGCTGGTTGCCGGAAAGAAGCTCGGCGAAGTCCAAAATCCCGCAACGGGACACGACTATGAAGCCGTCACGCATCGCTTTAATGGTGTGGAATTGAAGCCAGGAGACACGATTCGTGTCGAGTTCAACTCGGCTTCCAATGGAAAGATTCCCGAAGGCGACGGGTTTGCATTCTCTCGAGGACGTTGGCGATCGGTGGCGATACTCAAACCGGGTGCATCGATCAAGCAAAAGAAGAAGGCAGCTAAGAAACCGGCGCTGGCCGAAGTGGTCGTAACGCCGTTTGTGTATTCGTATGATCCAGCCAAGGCGAAAAAAGTTCACATGCAGTCAGACGACATTGTCGTTATCGAAGCCGAAGATTTTGATGCTGTCGATCGCCAAGACCACCGCAAATGGTATCTGACCACCGCTGACATCAACCCGAACGTGAAGCCCGATCCCGATCCGAATCATGCGGAAGGATCCAGTGGCGGAGCGTATCTGGAAATTCTTCCCGACACTCGTGTCACGCATGCTGATCCGTTGGTCAACGGTGTTAGCTTTAGCAACGTACCGGGTCAATGTAGCGTGTTGTACTATCCAGTGATCATCAAAAAGCCAGGCCGTTACTATGTTTGGGCTCGGATTTGTTGCACCGGTTCCGAGGATAACGGACTGCACGTTGGCATCGATGGCACATGGCCCCAGTCGGGTGCACGGCTCCAATTCACCGGCAAGTCCGGTCAGTGGCAGTGGGATTCGCGTCAACGCACCGAGCGGGTTCACACGGGCGTGTTAGGCCAAATTTGGCTTGATATCGATAAGCCAGGCCTGCACACCATCATGTTTTCGATGCGTGAGGATGGTTTCGAGTTCGATAAGTTTATGCTAACGCCAAACCCGAAGCCGATGGAAAGCAAAACCAGTGAAATGGGCCCACCGGCAAGCCCCTCCAAATAGCGTTTTTGTTATTTCATTACGCGGCGAATTGCTGAGCACGTACCCGCCCACTTTTTCTTTTTCTGAGGGCCCCGAAGTCTGGGGCCTGACGAATCGCTAAAAGTGGGCGGTGTTCTTAGCAGACTACAACAGCCGACTGGCCCACTCGGCAACCTGATCATGAGTTTCATCGTAGCCCACTCGGCCTAATACCGGGACATCCGAGTATTTAGCGATTTCGGATTCGTTTTCTTCGGTTGATTGATCCAGCGATTTGGTGACGTCGCTTAGCACGATTCCGATCGGCGTGATTCCGATCGATTTGGCAGCGATGCAGGTTGCCAGCGTCTGGTGGATCGTTCCCAAGCGGTTCGCCGCGATGATCAACACATCGATCGGACCGAGCTGTTTGACGAGGTCGGCGTTAAGAAATCCGTCGGCCAATGGGCTAAAGAGTCCTCCGGCACCTTCGACGATCAGGACGTCCGATTGGTCGTTCCAACAGTCGATCCCTCGCACCAATTGTGTTTGGTCGACGGTCTTGTTCTCAGCCCGAGCTGCCTGTGGAGGCGCGACGGGAGCGAAAAATTTCTGTGGACATACTTCTTTGAGCGTTCGCGGTTTTCCTGCCGCAATCCAGAGACTCTGAGCGTCTTCGGCGATAATTTCGTCACCTTCAGTGCGGCAATCACTCGCAACCGGCTTGTAGACGCCAACTTGCTTGCCAGAATATCGAAAGTGTTCAGCAAGCAGGCAACCGACGAAGGTTTTTCCCACATCGGTGTCGGTTCCCGAAATGAATAATCGGCGGGCTTGTTGATGACTTGCCGATTGAGTTTCGGATTGATTCATTAGTGTTTCGTTTTCTCTTTTAGGAAATTGCTATCGTGGCACGCAGCGTCAAACTTGGACTTGTACAGATGAAGGATCTGGGTACGAAATCCGCGATGATCGAGAATGCTTCAAAATGGATTCGTGATGCGGCCGCTCAAGACGCCCAAATTATCTGTCTGCAAGAATTGTTCAACGGGCCGTACCCTTGCCAAAGCGAAGATCATCGGATGTTCGATCTCGCCGAGGCGATTCCGGGCGAGTCGACCGAAGCGATGGCCAAGTTGGCTGCCGAGTTAGGTGTCGTCATCGTCGTCCCGATGTTCGAACGACGAGCCCCCGGTTTGTACCATAACACGGTCGTGGTGATGGACGCCGACGGCAGTATAGCGGGCGTTTACCGAAAAATGCACATTCCGGACGACCCGCTGTTTTACGAAAAATTCTACTTCACTCCGGGCGATCTCGGTTTTCGTACAATCCAAACCAAATTCGCCAAACTTGGTGTTGGTATTTGTTGGGACCAGTGGTATCCGGAAGCCGCGCGATTATTCGCTCTCGCGGGAGCGGAAATCTTGTTATATCCGACGGCAATAGGATGGATCGACGAAGAGAAAGAGGAGTTCGGTCATGGTCAACGAGATGCATGGCAAACGACGATGCGCGCCCATTCGATCGCCAACGGAATTTGGCTCGGTGCGCCCAATCGCGTCGGAGTTGAAGGGCGATTGGAATTTTGGGGGTCGAGTATCATCGTGTCCCCGCGTGGCGAAGTCGTCGCCGAAGGAGATCAATCCGAGGGAATTCTGCTGGCGGATTGTTGCTTAGATGACATCGATGTCGTCCGAACGCATTGGCCGTTCCTGCGAGACCGCCGGATCGATGCGTATGATGGAATTCTTAAGCGATGGAATGATGACCCGCCGACGATGCGGTAACCAATCATTGCCGCCTGTTGCGCTGCGAATGGTGATATTGTTTAGTTATCCGATTCATCTAGCCCGTAGTCTTTGATCTTCTTATGCAACGTGTTGCGGTTGATTCCAAGCATTGCCGCAGCTTTGGTTTGCACTCCACCGCATACGGATAAGACTTGCGCAATGAGTTCTTTTTCGACGCGGTCGACCACTCGACCGTGCACACCCCCTTCTTCGAGATTCGCTTCGCCTAGTCCTTGAAGGACCACTTCGCGAGTTAGTGAATGAATATCGCCCGTTGGTTTTTCGTCGCCAGCGGGGATTTCGCTGTTTGTGACGCACTGAGGCAGTAGGCTTGGCGTTAGTTCGTCTGTCTCGGCCATCACGACAGAGCGTTCGATATAATTTTGCAGTTCGCGGACGTTACCGGGCCAATGATAGTCCTGCAACGCTTCGAGCGTTCCCGGAGCGATATGAACCACATAGCGATCGTTCACTTCGTTGTAGTGTTCTAAGAAAAACGAAACGAGTGCGGGGATGTCTTCGCGACGTCGACGAAGCGGCGGAATTTCAATCGGTACCACGTTGAGCCGCCAATAAAGGTCTTCGCGAAAGCGTTCCTCGCGAACCTCGTTCATCAAGTCACGGTTGCTCGCCGCGATGATTCGCACATCGGTGTTCAGCGTTGCGGTGTCACCGACTCGTTCGAATTCTTTTTCTTGAAGCACTCGCAACAGTTTGACTTGAAGGGTTAACGTCGTGCTGTTGATTTCGTCAAGAAAAATCGTGCCTCCTTGTGCCGCTTCGAACCGACCGGCACGGTTGGCGACCGCTCCGGTGAACGCACCGCGAACGTGACCAAACAATTCACTTTCGAGCAGACTTTCACTCAACGCGCCACAGTTAACTCGGACGAACGGGCCACCACTTCGATGGCTTAATCGATGCACTGCACTGGCGATCAATTCTTTGCCGACGCCGGTTTCGCCCAAAATCAAAACGGACGCATTGCTACCTGCAACACGTCGCGTGATCCGGTACACCTCCTGCATCGCTGGCGAATTGCCAATGATCCCCGCTATCGGAGGTTCGCCGGGCCCATGAGAGCCGAGACTGTTCGAAGATGTACCAAGAATCGCCATAGGGAGGACAGTTTGCTTGCTTTTCAATCCATCGTTTGTGTCGTGAACCTAAGAGCAATGAAAATAGTCTTTCCCGACCCGTTCGGGTACCCACCCGAAGACGAAATCGACATTTCTTCGTTTTCTTCAAAGTGTTTTGCTCTTTAGACTTACGCTCGACTTGGATGTCCTCTGCGAGGCCAAAATATTTGGGGGCGCTCGAAGCGTGTTCTTATAATGTGAGTACTGTTTCTGCGACCATATTCTTTAGTCACAATTCTGCGAATCATGACAAATACAAAAGACATCTTGAGTCTCTACAGTGAGACGTACGAGAAAAGCAAGCAAGTCAAGCTTTCGCTAAAAGAGTTCCTTGAGGCTGCCGGGAAGGATCCCACTCTCTACGCGTCAGCTGCGGAGCGGATGGTCGCCGCCATTGGTGAGCCGACCTTGGTTGATACGTCCAAGGATTCGCGGTTGGGAAGGATATTTATGAATCGGACGATCAAGACGTACGATTCATTTGAGAATTTCTTCGGCCTCGAAGAAACGATCGAGCGGATTGTCGGTTATTTTCGTCACGCTGCGCAAGGCTTAGAGGAACGCAAGCAAATTCTATATTTGTTGGGGCCGGTTGGTGGCGGAAAAAGTTCCCTCTCCGAACGACTCAAGGGGCTGATGGAACAAGAGCCCGTCTATGTATTGTGCGCCGGTGACGAGATTAGCCCAATCCTAGAAAGCCCTCTTGGGCTATTCGATCGGGCGACGATGGGCACGCTGCTCGAAGAACAATACAAGATCCCCATTCGGCGACTTCCCGGCTACATGTCACCTTGGGCGGTGAAAAGGCTCGATGAATACGGCGGCGATATTTCAAAGTTCTCGGTCGTGCGCATCATGCCATCCGAACAGCGACGGATCTGTGTGGCCAAAACCGAACCGGGTGACGAAAACAACCAAGATATTTCGTCATTGGTAGGCAAGGTTGATATTCGAAAGCTCGAACACTTCGGACAAGATGACGCCGACGCCTATTCCTACACCGGCGGACTGAACCGGACAACGCAAGGATTGCTTGAATTTGTCGAAATGTTCAAAGCGCCGTTGAAAATGTTACACCCCCTGTTAACGGCAACCCAAGACGGTACTTACGTGGGCACTGAGAACGTCGGTGCCATGCCCTATCAAGGTATTATCGTTGCTCATTCGAACGAATCGGAATGGGAAAGTTTTAAGTCAAACCGCAACAACGAAGCGTTCTTGGACCGTATTTGTGTCGTGAAGGTCCCTTATTGTTTGCGAGTGACCGAAGAGAAAATGATCTATGACAAATTGATTCAAAACAGCAAACTTGGCCAAGCGTCTTGCGCCCCCGACACACTCGAAATGATGGCTCGCTTCTCGGTCTTGACGCGTTTGCGCGAACATGAAAATTCGTCGCTTTATGCGAAGATGCGAGTCTACGACGGCGAATCACTCAAAGACACCGATCCACAAGCTCGCACCGCTCAAGAGTATCACGACGCGGCGGGTGTCAGCGAGGGAATGGAAGGTGTCTCGACACGCTTTGCGTATAAGATCCTCTCGGAAACCTATAACTTCGATACCGACGAGGTCGCAGCGGATCCAGTGCATCTAATGTACGTGCTTGAGCAATCGATCCGTCGTGAACAGTTGCCCGAAGAGACAGAGCAGCGATACATGGAATTCGTCAAAGAAGAACTAGCGAGTCGCTATGCCGATTTTATTGGCAACGAAATTCGCAAAGCCTATTTGGAATCGTACCACAGCTATGGGCAAAATCTATTCGACCGCTATATCTCGTACGCGGACGCATGGATCGATGACCAAGATTTCAAAGATCCCGACACCGGGCAATTGATGGACCGCGACGTATTGAACGGGGAACTCGAAAAGATCGAGCACCCAGCAGGAATTGCCAACACGAAGGACTTCCGGTACGAGGTCGTCAAGTTCGCTCTCCGTGCCCGTGCGAAGAACGATGGGCACAACCCCAGTTGGACGTCTTACGAAAAGATCCGTGATGTGATTGAAAAGCGAATGTTCAGCCAAATCGAAGAGCTCTTGCCGGTGATCAGCTTCGGCGCCAAGAAGGACAGCGATGCAGAGCAGAAGCATAACGAGTTTGTCGAACGAATGACCGGTCGAGGCTACACACAACGTCAAGTTCGTCGGCTTGTCGATTGGTACATGCGCGTCAGCAAGTCTGGCTAATCCCCTACTTTTCGAACTTCACTTCTCACTCGGCACTCTTTCATCATGCACGTCATTGATCGTCGAAAAAATCCGAAATCCAAAAGTCTGGGGAACCGGCAACGGTTCCTGCGCCGGATGAATTGGCACATTCGTGAAGCAGTCAAGCAATCAATTCGTGGGCGTGACATTGCAGATTTGGAAGGAGGCCAAGAGATTTCGATCGATAGTAAGGACTTACAAGAGCCAACCTTTCATCATGATGGTCAAAAAGGGGACCGCGAATTCGTTCTGCCCGGAAACCGTGAGTATCGTCTGGGAGACAAAATTCCCAAACCGAAATCCGATGGCGGTAGCGGATCGGGTGGCAGCCCGGATGGTGACAGCGAAGACGACTTTGCCTTTGTTCTAAGCAGCGATGAGTTTTTGAATTACTTCTTCGAGGACCTTGAACTTCCAAATCTAGCCAAAAAGAAGCTCAAATCGATGGTCTCACCCGCTCGTGTTCGCGCTGGCTATTCGAAGGATGGTGCGCCCCAGCGGATGAATTTGAAACAAACAATGCGGCGAAGTCTGTCACGTCGTATCGCTCTTGGTCGACCTTCGAAGTCAGAATGCGAAAGACTTCAGAGCGAACTTGAGGAGGCGATTCAATGTGGCAACGAAGCTGAAGCGGATCGTATTCGCGACCTTCTGTCGTCGATGCGAGTTCGAATGCAACGAGTTCCATTTCTGGATACGGTCGATTTGCGATACAGTCGCTTTGAGCAAATACCTCGACCAACAACGCAAGCGGTAATGTTTTGCTTGATGGATACGTCCGCGTCGATGACCGAGGACTTAAAGGATTTGGCAAAACGTTTCTATATGCTGCTGCATCTTTTCTTGAAGCGTCACTATCGTGCCGTCGAAATGGTCTTCATTCGACATACCTATACGGCTGCCGAAGTCGACGAAGATACCTTTTTCCATGGGCGTGATTCGGGCGGTACGATCGTCTCGTCGGCCCTGGAAGAAATGGTCAACGTGATCAAGGCACGTTATCCGGTAGAGGATTGGAATATCTATGCCGCACAAGCATCGGACGGTCATAACTTTGACTATGACATGCCGCTTACACTGCAGTTGCTAGAGCAAGAGATCCTGCCGCTTTGCCAATACTATGCCTATATCGAAGTGGGCGACGATATCTTCCCAGGAGGCAGTGTGTTGTGGGAAGGCTACACGTCGGTGATTCAGCGGCACAAAAATTTTTCCAGAGCAGAAGTGATCGAGGCATCGGAGATTTTCTCGGTGTTCCACGATTTGTTCGCAAGCGACGGGGTTCGTTCGCATGGCTAACCGATCACTTCTCTACACTGGCTCGGAATGGGATTTCGACTTGCTCAGGCATGTTCACGATGCCGTCGAAGAAATCGCGGTCGAGGAACTTGAGCTCGACGTTTACCGCAACCAATTGGAAGTGATCACGTCCGAACAGATGCTCGACGCCTATGCTGCGATCGGTATGCCGCTGATGTATCGCCATTGGTCTTTTGGGAAACGATTCGTTCGTGAAGAGCTACTGTATCGCAAGGGTGCCCAATCGCTAGCGTATGAGTTGGTGATCAATTCGGATCCATGTGTTTCGTACATCATGGAAGAAAATACGGCAACGATGCAGACGCTAGTAATTGCTCATGCCGCATTCGGTCACAACCATTTCTTCAAGAATAACCATCTGTTTCGGCAATGGACGCGTGCCGATCGTGTGCTCGATGAATTGACGTATGCAAAAAATTATCTGGCGGAATGTGAAGAACGATATGGTTTCGAGGCGGTCGAAAGCTTGCTCGATGCCGCACACGCGTTGATGCCTCAAGGGGTTGATCGCTATGCGCCGAAGCGTCAATCGGCGTCCGCCAAACAAGAAAAGGTCAAAGCGCGTCGTGAACATCTTGAAGCTACCTACAATGACTTGTACCGCACCTTGCCGACCGCCCCAGAAAGCCGTCATCAAGCCGCAAAGGATGAAGAGAATGATATCGAGCTTGAGCGAACCGCTTTGGAATTGCCTCAAGATAACTTGTTAGCATTCCTTGCCGCGCACGCACCCAAATTGAAAGATTGGCAGCGTGAAGTTTTAGAAATCGTGCGTCGCTTGGCCCAGTACTTTTATCCACAGCGACAAACTAAAATGATGAATGAAGGATGTGCGACGTTCATTCATTACGAGATCATGAATCGGTTGTATGAACGAGGTCAAATTGACGAAGGGGCGATGCTGGAATTTTTGCATATGCACTCCGCGGTCGTTTCCCAGCCTAGCTATGATTCGCGTGGCTTTAGCGGAATGAATCCTTACGCACTGGGGTTTGCGATGATGAGGGACATTCAACGAATTTGCGAGTCGCCTACAAAAGAAGATCATGATTGGTTTCCCGAGATTGCTGGATCCGGGGATGCGATTGCGACACTTCGAACGGCTTGGGCGGAATACCGTGACGAAAGTTTTGTGCTTCAATTTCTCAGTCCACATCTGATGCGAGAGATGCGGCTGTTTCTGGTTTCGAGTCGTGCTTCTTCGGCGGTGATGACGGTCGATGCTATTCATGATGAATCGGGCTACCATGAACTCCGGCGACACTTAGCGAGTCAGTACGATTTGTCAAAACAGGAGCCGCACATTGAGGTGCTGGATGCTGATTTGAAAGGGAACCGCCGTTTGGTGCTGAACCATCGTGTGCGTGATGGTAAGTTTCTTGAAAAGGAACAACGCCTTCGCACGATGCGTCATGTCGCTAATCTTTGGGGCTACCGAGTCCGTATGTTTGAAACCGACGAAGAAACCGGCGTAACGTTTGACGACTTCGATACGGTTCCGATGCCGTGAACTAGCAAACACACCGGTATATAAATGCAGGCGGCAAATTCCGCCAAACCGTATGACTTCGTTGTACGCTCGAAAATGTTTGGTCAAGTCGAGTTGCGAACCGCCGACCTGCTGGTAAAGCCAATCCTTGCCAATACGCAAACGTCGAGAACCTGGCACCGGGCTGCAAAACGTCGAGCATCGCGTCCATGATTTCATCTTGTAGTCCCTGCGAGAAAGATGCCCACGGCAAACCGCAAATTACCGAGTCGACTCCATCCATCGACTCACGCTGGCAAAGCTCGGCCACGTTGGTGACGCTATCCTCGTACACGATCGCATTGGGGCACCGAGCACGCGTCGCTTCGACCAATTCCGCTGAACGTTCGATAGCGAAGAATTTCGCGTCAGCGTGCATCCGATCAAGAACCGCTTCGGTGAAAACACCAGTTCCCGGTCCAAATTCGACGATATTTCGCGCCGATTGCCAATCGAATCCGTCGACCATTGCTTTGACCAAACCGGGACTACTCGGGGCGATCGCGCCAACTTGGGTGGGATGGCGAAGGAAATTTCTCAGGAAGGTGAATGTCTCTTTCATGGCTAAAGGGTATCGAAAAGTTACCCCGTCGTCAGCTACGATAGCGATATGAAAGTTCCTCAAGCTAGCGGTCGTAGCGAAGTCGGTGCCAATATGACGCCGATGATCGATGTTGTTTTCTTATTGATTATTTTTTTTCTCGTCTCTAGTCATCTGGCTCGACAAGAAAACCGGTTGCCGGTCGAGCTGCCAGTGGCGACAACTTTTTTGCCTGATAATCCTGAACGAACGTCGCTGACGATCACCGTCGATGCGGAAACGCGGTGGCGAGTCGGTGGTGATATCGTTGATCAATCGCAATGGAAAAGTATCCTGGTTAACTATCGAAATGAATCCGGCAATAACGCCTCGGTACGGCTTCGAACCGACGGTACCGTGCCTTATCAGTTCATTGAACCGATACTCCGCGAATCCGCTATCGCTGGCATTAGCGACATCACCATCGCGGTACGCGAGGGGGAACGATAATGCGAGTACCGATTCCGCACCGACAAGGTTCCCTTGAAGTGAAAATGACGCCGATGATCGATGTCGTCTTTTTGCTGCTTGTCTTTTTTGTTTGGACCAGTAGCTTTGAGTTGCCCGAATTTGATTTGCCCAGTGCCATTGCTGAGCCACCGTCGTCTGGCACCAAGACGGAGTCGACCGACACACCGCCGATCGAGATTTTTGACGAAATTGTCATTCGCTTGATCTCTCGTGGCGACGCGGTTGCGATTGAGTTCAATGGTCAACCGATTGCGGATATCTCAGAATTGCAGGAACGGCTTCGGGAAATTCTCGAACTTGGCGTTCAGCCTCCTGTGATCGTCGATCCTGATCCAAGCATAACCATGGCCGAAACGGTCAAAGTCTACGACATCGCAAGAGCCGCTGGTGCGGATCGCGTGCTGTTTGCCGCAAAGGCTGAATCATGACTGTTCCGTCACCGTTAAACTTCATTGCTGTTCTCCTTTTCACTTTTCAATCGCAGATCGCTGCTGCTCGTGATCCGAGCCCTGTTCAGCGGTCAAGCCCTGTTCAGCGGACAAGCCCTGTTCAGCGGACAACGAACGACCGTGATGCCGATTTGGTTGCTGAATTAATCCGCCGTGGTGAATTGGACGTTGCCAGTGCGATTGCGGAAACTGGCCTTGGAACCGCTTCACCACTGAGTGACGAGCACGCCGTGTGGATCGTTCGTCAAGCAGAGATCGAGACTGCGAAACGACGGACGATCGAAGATTTTGACGACGACCAAATCGAGACAATCAAGCGTCCCATTCTCGATTTGCTTTCGGCTTACCCCGATCATTCTCGCACGCTGTTTCTTCGGTCGGCATTGCTCGATGTTGATGCTGCTGCTGCCGAGCACGATTTGTTGGCGGTGTTGGTCAATCCCTCGGATGACGTCCGCTCGCAACGCGTTTTGCGGCGTCTGACTCGCATTGCAAGCGAACTCGATTCACTTTACAAAGAAACGAAAACGGCCCGAACCGTTTTGCTGTCGGTTGCGACCCGAGATCGCTCGGATGGTTTGGTTGGGGATCTTCAGCGACTTGCCCAACAAGTGCTGGTCAATCGAGTCAGTAACAAGTTGATGAGTACCGAGTTGTTTCCGGTCGCCAGTCGTGATCGCTTGGCCGCAGCAGTTGCTGCCGAAAGTGCCGCCGACGAAGCTTTGTCTTTATTGCCGAGCGAATGTCAAGCGCGTAGCGAAATCGAACGATTGCGTCTGATTGGGATCGAGCGGAGTGACGATTTTGATCGAGCACGTCGTGAATGGGAACGCGTGGCGAAGGAATCATTGTCCCTCAAGGACCTACGTCTAGAAGCAATTCGAGTGCGAATTGATTTGCGAGACGGGCAGATCAAGGAAGCGAAAAGGCGGCTTGGTCAGTTCTACGAATCGAATAGGAAAGCCGTGCCGCCTTTGCTAGAGATGGATTTAGCATATCTTGAAAGCCTGCTTTCCGAATCGCAACCTAACCAAGCAAAAATCACGGAGTGGATCGATCAGATTCAATCGCGGCATGGAGCATACGGACGTCGCCGTGGAGAAGTGGTGATGATCGGAATGCTTCGCGCAACAGGAAAATCGTCTACCAATGATAGTGCATCGATTGTCGCGGCCCAAGGACGACAATATCTACGCGAAGGCGACACACAGAGGGCCGCCAAAATGTTGGCACAAGCAGCCATCGCCGAAATGGACGGTGACCAAGCGGTGGCTTTGTCGATTGAGTCGGCAGCAGCGTTTTTGTCCGCAGGAAATTCGGCGGATGCGGCCAGTATTCTGCTAGGCATTGCTCAAAAACACTCGCAGGCCGTTGGCGCCTCAGCGTCGCACTTGCAATCGGCAATGTTGTTTGCAGAAGCGGGAGCCAGCGAATCGGAATTGATTCGTCTGCTTAACGAGACAATCAACCGCTGGCCCGAGAGTAACGAATCCCTGAAGGCCGGCAAATGGCTGGTGAAGCTGTTGTCGGGCAAGAACCAAATCGTTGATGCTGCTGAAATCGCGACGCGAATTCTTGATCGTGACGCGGATGCTGGCGATATAGATGCGACAATGGATCTTTGGAAACAATCGCTACGGAATGCGAGCGATGAGGTGTCTTTTCGCGAAATCATGAACCAATTGGGTGGAGCGTTCGCGAAACTTCGCGAGGTCGAATTAATCAACGCACACTATCGCAAATTTTCCCTCTACTATTTCGATAAGGGTGACTTAGCCAAGGAACAGGAGTCTGATAAAACCTCCAACTCCGATTTCGAAAATGCATTTTTGCGATATCGGCGACATGACGATTTTGCCATTCCCATTGATGCACCGCCGAATGAGCTCAGCGATGCGGTTGTGTGGCGATTGATGCGTGACGGAGAACAAAATGCGGCGTCCCGAAAGCGAATCGCTGAAACGATTTTGAATTGGTCCGTTCGAGATATCGACAAGCTTGATAAAGCAAAATTGTTGGTTTGGGCCGGTGAATCCGACGCTGCGATTCAGGCGGTCAACACTGCAATCGTAAACGCCGCTGATCAAGGTGGCACCATTTCCGAGGCAGCAACAATGCTCGGGGAAATGGACGACCAGCAAGCTCGAAACGAAGCGATCAAGCTATGGGATCGACTTGCTGTGGGGTTGCCTGTCGGTGATCCCGGTTGGCACGAAGCAAAATTGCAGGCGATCTCGCTATTGAACGGAATTGGCGAACCGGATCAAGCCAGGCGGCGAGCGAAGTACATCCTATTGACCAAGCCACCCCAAGACAAATCCTTGGCCGACCGCTACCGACGTTTCGCTGGTTCAACCACGTCCAACGACTAGAGGGAAGCGAACAATGCAACAACGATTTGCGATCCTGAAACACTCGCCGGGTATCTTGCACCAGCGAACGCAGCGAGTCCATTTCGATTGGATGTTCGAAGACCATGGCGTGTTACTGACATGGGCGACCGAAACGTTGGAGCGATTTGACCGCGATTGGACGATTGTCGCAAAACCGCTCGCTGACCACCGTATCGAATATCTCAATTTCGAGGGAGACATCGGTAACGATCGTGGCGACGTGAGACGCGTGATTGCGGGAACCTACACTCGGCACGGCGAAATTGACACCCCGTTTGTCGCCACATTAACTTGGCAAGATTCATCGGGGACTGAGCACACCGGAATGTTTGAAATTGATCGCGATCATTTAGAGTGGCATTACGGCAAAGCGGAATAGCGATCGTCTCTATCGGAATTGGCCCAAGAGATGCATTTATATCGAATCGGATCGAACGGCTTGAACGCCGAATCGGTCTATTTGCGACTTTGCCGGTTCCGCATCGAAGCGGCTGACCTTTCCCCAGGACAGTCTGTTTTGTGCAGAATTGGCGATGAAAAGTGGCAATTCCGTCGGTGCGGGGGGCGCGCGCGCGAGGCGAAGCACGCCACCCGCATTGACTTTTTAATCATTCCATACGCCGATCCGTCGGCCACGAGTGTCTCATTTGGTGTGATGCCGTTTGCATCACCTGTTGCATTTCGCAGCAGGTTTTTCATTAGCAACCCCAAGTCGATTGAGCGTGCTCATTTTATTTGATGCGACCCAAGCGTTTTTTTGAGCACATTGACCGTCGGTTGAAGCCTGGGAAAAGGGCGATCGGCAAAGTGATGCCGTTGGGCTAGTCTCCGAAACAGTACTATTTCGCGTCTGCGTCGCGAGTGATCACGGGGTCTTCGGAAATCACCTTCATCCGTAGGTTCCGAAACTGCACTTTCATTGGATCGCCTTGATGAATTTGCAGGGCGATGATGCCATCTCGCCGAGCCCATTTTGCATCACGATCGTCCACTTCGCACATCAAGGTTCCATTGAGCCGCAATTTGATTTTGCTGCCACGAGCTTCGATTTCGTAGTCGTTAAACTCGCCTGTTTTTATCGCTGACAATAGTGACGGCATCGTTGCAAAACGTTCTTCCTGACGATCTCCATTCTCCGAAGTTACCGCTCGCGCGCCTCGTGTGACGACAGCGCCACGGCCATGTTGGAACAAGCAACCGGTCCACTCGTTGGTTTCATCAAAATCCGCTTGGTAGCCATTGGTATCAAAATTCGGACGTGTCTCACTACGGAACTGCACTCCTGAGTTGTTGTTCCTCAGTTTGATCTCAAACCGCATGATGAAGTCAGCCGGTTTGCTATCCTCGTAATAGAGGTATTGCGTGATGGAACCATTTGGTCCCGCTACGCTCTCTCCTGTGATTGTATCGTCCTCGACTCGCCAAACTCCTTCTTGTCCTTTCCAGCCCATCAAGTCCTTGCCGTTGAACATCGAAACGAAGCCTGCTTCTGGTTGGCCCACGTTATCATCCGCAAACGAATTTCGCGTTACCGGTGCTGCGTTGACAATGCACATCAACGCGAAACTTAAAAGCACTCTTTGAGCAAACATATTTTGAGATCAACTCTTGGTAAGCAAACAGCCGGATACAGATTGAACGTGCTAGGCGAACATAGCGAGTTGCCTAACGCGATGAATGGAAGACGTTTACGAAGGAAGTTCGTATCCATCACGTCGGGGACGAGAAAGGAGGATATTGGCCTCGTCACAGTTGGTAAATCGCTCCATGGCTGGATCCCATTTGAGCGTCTCGCCAACACGACCGACTTCTCTTGCGATGTTCACCAAATAGCATAGTGAAGAACTGCGTTGTCCATATTCAATATCGGCATTGCACCGCTGGCGTGACTTGATGCAATCGACCCAGTTTTGAATATGGGGTTCGTTCTCACCGACCTTCAATTTGCCAGGATTTTCCGGGCCCGTAACGAGCGTTTTCGGATTCGCAGCAACTTTGTCACGATTGATTTCAATTTTGCCATTTTCCCCGATAAAGATGCACCCAAGTCCCGGTCCTCTATCACCGTCGAGGTGCAAATTGAGCTGAGTGCCGGAGGCGTAACGCATCGTAACTTTGGCACGAGGGCCAATCACGTTGCGGGCCATATGGTAGTACTGGGCTCCCGTTTCGTCATCGGTCGCCTTGCGAGGATCGAACTTGCCGCAATTTTCGTCGCGGACTGGTTCGTCCAATACAATTTCCTCTGGTCCAGTTTCGCTGGTACCAAGTCCGCGTTGAATTTGGTCATAGCTATGTGTTCCCCATCCGGTCACGCCAAAGCAACGACCGCCACTATCATAATCTCGCCAACGATTCCATCCGTATTGCAAGTTGGCATGGTAGCCTCGCATTTCTGCTTGATTCGTCCAAATATCCCACCAATTGTCGCTGCCACCTTTTGGCATTGGCTGTGCCGCTTGGGGTGTCCAGATCACAGGGCCAACAAAGTTAGGCGCCAGCACTGTTTTGATTTTGCCAATCGCTCCGTTTTGTACTAGGTCGCTCGCCCAGTTGTTCAGAGGGATTGATCGCTGCTGCGTTCCAACCTGAGTCACACAATTGTATTTACGAGCGATGTTGACCATGTGTCGCCCTTCGGAGATTGTCAGTGACATTGGTTTCTCGATATAAGCGTCGACACCCATCGACATTGCATGACACGCCACCCACGCTCGGGCATGCGTCGTGGTTTCGACCATCACCGCGTCAAGCTTCTCTTTCTCGATCATCTCGCGAAAGTCTTCATAGCCTGTCCATTTTTGCCCTTTTCCTTCCTTGGCAATCATGTCATCAATTCGCGGTTTAAAGCAGTCACTCACCGCCGTGATTTGGATTTCAGGAATCCTGAGTGCGGACCGAGCGATATCACGGCATCTTGCACCTAAGCCAATCAGTCCAACCTTTACGCGATCACTTGGGGCAGGCGTGTCGGCGGCGCCCAATACAGAAGGGCGAACGAAGTAAGGTGCAGCAATCGTTGCTGAAGCAAGCTGCAAAGATTGACGTCGGGAAAGCCGCGATTGTGTCATTGGATAGGATCCAAAATGGGAGGGATAATAGGCACTTGGGTAGGCCTGTTCACCCTAGTCTTCAATAGTGGCTCTTGTCAAGCTGCTACTCGGTTTTTGGCCCCGGTTTTTGGCCCCGGTTTTTGGCACGCGACCGATACCGATTGGGCATGAAATCAAAAGGAGAATGCGATGTGCTACCGCGCAAAGGATCCTTCAATATTCTCGATGAATCGCGAGCCACTATTTGGCTTACAAGAACCGCAGTAGCATTCCGATCCGAAACTTGGACTTACATCGGGGTGGCTGTCATCCCCGCAATCTCTCCCTTAGCACAGACCATCGTTTAAGCGATGATCTCTTTGGCAACTTTGCCATGCACGTCGGTCAAGCGGAAGTCGCGTCCAGCATACCGATAGGTTAATTGCTCGTGATCCAGACCAAGCAAATGCAGGATCGTGGCATGCCAGTCATGGATGTGGCATTTGTTTTCGATCGCCTCGTATCCATGTTCATCGGTCGCGCCGTAACTGAAGCCACCTTTCACGCCCCCTCCGGCCATCCAGGTTGTGTAGCCCTTGTTATTGTGATTCCGACCATCGCTCCCCTGGGCTGCTGGAGTGCGTCCAAATTCGCCTCCCCAAATTACGAGCGTATCCCTTAGCATATCTCGCTGCTTCAGGTCTTGAAGCAATCCGGCGATCGGTTTGTCACAAGCCTCGGCACGGACTTTGTGGTCGACCGAAAGATTGGCGTGCTGATCCCAGTTACCATGCGTGACTTCAACAAATCGCACTCCCGCCTCAACGAAGCGTCGCGCGAGCAAACATTGTTTGCCAAAACTCTCCGTGGAACCACCCGTGGCTCCATACATTTCTAAGGTCGCTTGACTCTCATTTGAAGTATCCATCAACTGCGGCATTGCATCTTGCATACGGAAGGCCAACTCGTAGGACTCAATCACACCCTCGATACCTGGTTGATAACTCTCGCGACCGAGTTTTTCACGATTGAACTGCTGGATCAAGTCGAGTTGAATTCGTTGTTGCTTTTCCGAAAGCACGGGATTTTTAATATCCGGGACGCTCTCGCCACGACCGCCACGCGCAAAGCGGGATGCACGTCCAACTTTGGAGCCACTATAAATCGCCGGCAAGAACGAACTACCGTAATTACGAGAGCTGCCCGAGGGGGGATTGAGCGAGACGAATCCGGGCAGGCTGTCGTTCTCCGTTCCCAAACCATACAGCGTCCAAGCGCCAAGCGAAGGGCGAATAAATTGAGCGGTGCCTGTGTGCATTTGAGTCATTGCACCGGGGTGAACCGGCTGATCGCACTGCATCGAACGAATCAGAGTAAGATCATCCGCGTGCTCAGCCACGCTAGGAAACAAATCCGAAATCCACAATCCGCTGTCACCTCGCTGGCGAAACTTCCAAGGAGATTTCAGCAGCGACCCGCCATACTTGCCACCTTTACCATGATCCTTGGCGAGCTGGGGTTTGTAGTCAAACGTATCCACGTGCGACGGTCCACCTTGCATGCACAGAAAAATCACTCGCTTAGCGCGCGCCGAAAAGTGTGGTGACTTAGACGCAAGCGGATTGTTGGTGGCGGACTGTTCTGCCGCCTGTGTGCCGTATAGTCCCGCGAACGCGAGATAGCCAAAACCGGCGGATGCACGTTGAAGGATTTGACGTCGAGATAACATGGCGTTTTCCAATTTGGATTTGCTCAATTCGCAAAAGAGCAGTAGCAGTGACTAGAAATCAATCGATGTACCGAAACTCGGCAGATGCGAATAAACTTTGGCAAAATGCACTCATGGTTTTTTGGCCACGTGAGCGGTAACTTGTCGTCGGAGCAAATTGCCGGATAAACGCAGTAGCTGCGGAACGTTCACCAGACGTCGGCGGACGCCCGTAGGCTAGTAGGAAAGCAAATTCGAGCTGTTTGGTCGGAGTCGTTTGTTGTTGGAGAACACGATCTGCAAACACATTGCTTTGCTGGATTACGAATCGATTATTCATCATGTAAAGCGCTTGGTTTGCAGTATTGGACGATTCTCGAGTGCCGATAATTGCACTGGAATCCGCAAAGTCAAAGACATCCAGCGAACGAGGTTCTTCGTCGCGAACAATCGGTAGGTAGATGCTTCGGAACTTGGAGTTTTCCTGGTCCAGTTGTCCCGTTACCGCGCGAGCAACATCTTGCAGAGACCGGTCCATTCGGCCACGCTGCATTCCACGAGTGCTCCTCGAATTTCTCGCTACTGTCCCAAACGCTCTTCTAGCAATATCGCGTGGATTCCCCAGTACACCGCCTTGGACTCGTGTGTAACCCGCTTGCGCAACCTCCGAGCCGCGTGGCCGATCGGAATTGATCTCGCCACTGATGCTAAGCATTGCATCGCGAATCGCCTCGGCGTCTAATCGTCGTGGATTTGCACGCCAAAGAAGTGCGTTGTCGGGGTCGTATTGGTGAGATTGGCTATCGAAAGTCGTGCTCATTCGATAAACGCGAGACGTTGCGATGTCGCGAACAACCGACTTGATTGACCACCCCGATTGGACGAACCGACGAGCTAAATGATCGAGCAATTCCTCGTGGCTAGGTGGTTGGCCTGTGGTCCCGAAATTCTCGGTTGATGTGACGATGCCTTGGCCGATCATGTATTGCCAAATGCGGTTGACCATGACGCGGGCAGCTAATGGGTTTTGTTCGCTGGCAATCCAGCTCGCCAGTTCGAGGCGACCGCTCGATTGGTTATCAATCGTCGGCAGGACGGAACAGAGAACTTGTGGAAAGCCACGCTCGACGACTTGCGCCGCTTGATCGATCTCGCCTCGCAAAAGCAACTTGGCATTCGTTGGTGAACGTCGTTCCTGCACTCCCATGCAGTAACTTCGTGGAATACCGTTTTTGTCCACGACCGCTAACTTGTTTGACAATGTGGCGAGTTCGTTGTTAAGCCGAATTCGATTTCGCTGAGCATTGGCCGCGTTACCGTCGCCCATATTGGCGCGGCGCAGCTGCTTCACTTCCCCCATTTTCTCGGTGATCTCGTCACGCAAGCTCTGTAATTCCAGCTTGGTGTAGTGTTTGTCGTATGGATTGGGATCGTCAATCGGCAGAATCATCAGACTGCTGTTCTGTTTCGCTTGAGCTGCACTAAAATTGCCAAAGTCGGAAGGTGGATTCCCGAAGTAGGTTGTCATGTTTCTAAAGATGCCAGCCATCGCGTAATAATCGGTTTGCGGAATGGCATCAAATTTGTGATCGTGGCAGCGAGCACATGCCACCGACGTTCCGAGAAAAACTCGTGTGGTTGCATCAATCTGTTCGTCGACCAAGTCGGCAGCAAACTGCACCCGATTTTGTTCGTTAATGTTCTTCGGGCCAATCGCCAAGAAAGTGGTCGCAACCAAATTCTCGGCCCACTTTTCGTCTGTCTTTGCGGGTAGCAGGTCGCCGGCGATTTGCTGCTGTACGAACTGATCAAATGGCTTGTCATCGTTGAACGAGTCAATCACGTAATCGCGATACCGCCATGCATGTGGATACGTCATGTTGACTTCTCGGCCTGTTGATTCGGCGAAGCGCACGACGTCCAACCAGTGGCGTCCCCAGCGTTCACCAAACTGCTTCTTCTCTAGCAGCTTATCAACGACGTAGGATACGGCTTGATCGGGATCGTTTTCCCACTTCTCAGTGAAGAACGTGATTTGCTCTGGAGTTGGTGGCAATCCAATAAGATCAAAACAGATCCGGCGCAGAACTTTGTATTCTTCTGCGTCCGCAGTGGGTTGTAGGTCTGCTTGTTCAAGTTTGGCGAGGACAAACCGATCGATATCGGTTCGTGGCCAATGGATGTCTTTGACATCGGGTGGGGTTTGATCCACAGGCTTTTTGTAGGCCCAGAAAGTTTCTCGCGCTTGTTGGACGTCCGCTTCCGAGATGGTCGAGCGAATCTCAACGATGTTGCTTGCGCGGGGATCAGGCGCGCCCATTTCAATCCATTGTCGAAAATCGTCAATCACCGTCGGTGAAAGTTTCCGTTTGGGTGGCATCACGAAGTCTTGGTGCGTGATGGCGTTGTAGAGCCAGCTCTGTTCCACGTCCCCCGGAACGACCGCAGGCCCGGCACTGCCACCGATAAGCATTAGTTCTTTTGTGTCCAGACGAAGCCCACCACGAACATTTCCCGCTTCGTTGGAGTGGCACCCATAGCATTCGCGGATCAGGACAGGCCGAATCTTCGTTTCAAAAAACCTCAATTCGTCAGCTGTGAGTTGATCGGCTCGGCACGGAAGTGCAGCACACAACAGCAGCAAAATTGCTGTGGTTCGGTAAAATGCCATGATAAGATTTCGAGTGATAAGAAGTAGCAGCTGGGCGTAAGCGGATCAGGTTTACTCAGCGGAGGGACGTCTCGGAACGTCACCGCCCGGGTTAGCGGCGTCGTCTTTTCCAAACGGACGAGCTTGTCGATTTGTGGCTGGCGTTTGTTGGGTATCCCTTCCGAACTTTCGTGCCAATGGACCTTCTTTTGCCCCCGGCGCCATCGGTCCAGAACGTCGCTCACGCATTGCCTTCAACAGTGCCATCAGTTCACTTGAGTCCAGTTTTTTATCGCCGTCCTGGTCGAATTCCTTCATTAATCGGGCGACCATCTTTGCCGGATCTCGCTCTGGGACAAAGTTTGCTGGTCGTTTTATTCCCTCCATGCGAAGTTGTCCATTCGCATGGGGTTTCCGCTGCCCGCCAGGGCCAATGGGAGCCTGAGCTTGGCATACACTGGCGACTAAGATTGAGCAGGCAATAGTGAAAGACGAGGCAAACGGTCTCATGGCAAAAATCCTACGCAGAAGAAAAGAAGCTCACTTGGAGGCATTTCTTTAAACAATACCATTCTGTGTAGGTTTCGGTGCGGTCGAGCTTATCCCGCAAAAATATGCGAGTTCGACTATGTTTGCCGCGACGCGATGGCACCCTATTGGGTGATCTTTTTAAGCACAATGAGTTGGGCCAAACAATGAGTTGGGCCAAACAATGAGTTGCGCCAAACAATGAGTTGGGCCAAACAATCGGTGCCAATGCATCCATTGCATTTTTTGTTTGATGTCGACCCGGAGTTGTCCTGCATTGCGCCGCCAGGACAGGTCCTGGCTACGATGATCCCACGTCAATGATGGCAATGCTCTAGCGGTGATTCCAGCTTGAAAATCTGGTTCTTACACGCCGACACCTTACACCAAAGCGGTAAGGTTATCGTTGGTAGTTTGACGATTCATCACGTCGCGTTGATCGCAGGATTCGGAAGAATAGTGTGGATTCGCCTTAGCTGATCTGCTGGGATTGCTTCTTGCGACTCCGCTTTTGTTCGTACATCGATGCATCGGAGCATTGCCATGCCTCTTGCAGCGAGCCGTTTGGTTTGCGTCGTCCTACTCCGATTGACGCATTCAGTCCCTCCAAGGTAAAGCTCTCTCTGAGTCGATCGGATAGAGATAGAGCTTCTTGGTCTTGGTCGTGAATCACTAGAATGGAAAATTCGTCACCGCCCAAGCGGGCAGCGGTGTCGTACTCACGAGAGTTGGATCGAATTAGCTCAGCGGCTTTCACTAGTAGCTCGTCGCCCTTGCCGTGTCCATAACAGTCGTTAATCTGTTTGAGCTCATCGAGGTCAATGGAAATGATCGATGCGGGATGTCCCAGACGCCTGCATCGCGATTCTTCGGCCTTGAGTAGTCGATCCCAGCCACGACGATTGAATAGTCCAGTTAAGGGGTCCGATTCGGCGATTGCTTCGGCACGCTCGGCACGCCGTACTTCGTTTTCGGAATGGATTTCAAGTTCTAGGATCGTCGTCAAAAGCTGAGCAATCAACTCGAACTGCGGCAGCGCGTTTACGATGTTGTCCGGTTGAACACTCGGGTCAATTGCACACAACGTTCCAAACAGGCTGCCGTCAGGACGCGTCAGCGGTAGCCCAACGTAAGCAGCGATGGAAACTTGTGTCCCAATCAATGCGTTTGCGTAGGCAGGAATCACTTGTGAATCGGGAGCAATGCAAGGGCCATTGCCCAATACCATCTGCGAGCAAAAGGAATCGGCCCAGCGAAAGACATCGCCGGATTTGACTTCATAGCCATGATCCTCGACTTGTAGGACAATCCAATCATCCCCTTCGGTTCGTGTCACCATCCAAAGTGCGAAACCATAGTTTTCGTGGAGGTAACGCAGTGCCTTTTTGGATGCTGCGTCGAAGTTGGTAAATCCATGAAAGCGATCGAGCGTGTTCAAAACATGTCCTTCCAAATCTACTATTGCGTGATGAGGTGTCACGAAAGAGAACCCAGATTTTGTCTCTAACACGCCCCACTGGAAAACTAGCATACGTTCTTTGCCGGCGCCCCCCGTTAGACTCACCAAATACTGTTTTGTTCGGAATTATGCATTCAACACGGAAAGATAGTACTGCTTGCCGAAAATCGAAAAACGCGACTGCACAGCACGAATCGGACCTGCTGTAGCAATGAATCGTTGATGCCGACTGATAGGCAACCTTTGATTAGATGATTGCCTTGAGCTCCTAGGGAACGAGGGGTTATATCTGTTCTAGGGATTATTTGGTTTGGCTATAGGGGAATTTTGTGAGCGGCGAAGATTCCGTATGCACGATTTCAAGCGAGTCACTTCACGGCAAAGGTCGTCGTGGGATTTGCAATGATCTTCCTCACTTTCCCCAACCTTTCTTTGACTCTTGTAGAGAGCGTTAAGAGCATGTCTAAGTTTGAAGTTTGCCCGAACCAGTCCTGCAATGCGGCAACTGGACAGGTTTTGGCCTACGAGGATTCTATTGGCCTACGAGGATTCTATTGGCCTACGAAGATTTCACGTCAACGATGAAAATGAACGAGCGTTACTCTTTGTCAAAGCGATCGCCATGTCAAAGCGATCACCATGTCAAAGCGATCGCCATTGCCGCTGTTTTTCCGGTCCACTGTAAAACGAAAAATGGCGGTGTGCTTTTGACAAGCACACCGCCATTCGTATTTGATGCGGTCAACGTTGCGATGCTTAATCGAGGAAGCCGACTAGGTCTTGGCTGCGACTTGGTTGCTGCAGCTTGCGAACTGCTTTGGCTTCGATCTGGCGAATTCGCTCGCGGGTCACTTTAAAGATGTGGCCTACTTCTTCGAGCGTGTAACTGTAGCCGTCACCAAGTCCGTAGCGAAGCTTGATAATTTCTCGTTCTCGATACGATAATGACTTCAACACGTTGGTGATGCGGTCACGAAGCATTTCTTGAGTCGCCCCAATTTGTGGGCTTTCGGCTGCACCGTCTGGCAGCAAGTCGCCGAATTGGCTGTCTTCGCTGTTACCGACCGGTCGGTCGAGCGAGATCGGGAACCGGCTCATCGTCAACACGCGGCGTGCTTCTTCGACCGTCACATCGGCTCGGCGAGCGGTTTCTTCGATCGACGGTTCACGCCCCAATTCTTGCAGCAATTGACGAGCGACGTTTCGAACGCGGCTCATTGTTTCGACCATGTGAACCGGAATCCGAATCGTTCGACTTTGGTCCGCAACCGCTCGCGTGATCGCTTGGCGAATCCACCAGGTCGCGTAAGTACAGAACTTAAAGCCACGGCGATATTCGAACTTATCAACGGCTCGCATCAGGCCGGCGTTACCTTCTTGGATCAAGTCCAAGAACGACAAACCACGATTACGATATTTTTTGGCGATCGAAACGACCAAACGCAAGTTTCCTTCGCTTAATTCACGTTTCGCTTGTTGATACTCGGAGTACACCTTCTTGAGCATCATCACGCGATTGTGAAGCGAGGTCGGCGTTTCCTGGCACGCGGTCAAAATTTGGCGACGTTCGTGGAGCAAGCGTTCGCGGACTTCGCGACCATGTTTGGTTCGCTTTTGGTCTTCGACGAGCATCTCGATTTCGGTCAACCGCTGCGAAAACTTTTCAAGCAATTCGATCCGCGTTTCAATCCGCTGGGTTCGCAAGCCCAATTCTTCGATTAAACGGACGGCGCGGCGACGACGACGGGCAAGGGCTCGCCATGCTTCGGCTCGACGACGTTGGGAAGCGCTCTTGCTAAGCGCAACTTTCCAATCGTGACGATTACGCCGAAGCAGTGTTTGCAGCGTACGTAAGTTATGCGGCAAGCGACCGACGATTTGTTCTTTTTCAAGGCAATCGGTTACCGAAACTTGTACCGTTCGGTCGAATGGCAGTTGCCCACGATAAACTTTTTTCAGCGTCTTATAGGCTTCGACGAGGACGTAGTGGTTTTCGAGTAGCTTGGTGCGGAAACGACGACGTGTTTCTTCAATGCGTTTGGCGAGTTCAATTTCTTGTTTCCGCGTCAGCAAGGGGATTTCACCCATTTGCGTTAGGTACATGCGTACCGGATCGTCGGACCACGTTTCGGTTTCGTCGCCAGCGAGCAGTTCATCGGGGCTATCAAGTTGGACTTCGCCATCGGCAGCCGAGGCCATTGCGACAGCAGCATCGTTGTCGTCATTATCCTCCACTGGCAGTTTGCGAAAACCACCCGTGACGGCTTCGGTGCTTTGGACGGAGACATCGTCAAATTCGTCCAATAGTGTGTCGAACAAAGTGAAACTCCTGGCAGATACGGTATGAGTGACTTAAATAAAAATTGCAGTTCAAACGGCAGACAAAATCAGGCAGTGATTACATCATGTGTGCTTACTAACTCTACACCACGCTAAACCCTTTTCGCTTTCCGTAGTTTAATTGGAAAGAGTTTCTGGGTAAGCGGATTATTTTTGTTGGTGAAAGATCACGCCTTAGTGAAGGCACAACGGTCTCGCCGAATAATCTGATTCCGAGAAAGCGCCACTGTGAACCAACACACTGGTGATGCCGTAATCAAGAGTTTCCCCCGGTCCGAACGATTCAAAGCCTTTGGTATGGCCTTTGGGCGTTTGATCACCAACGTGCTCTGACTTGCCGTCGTGGCAGAATTGGGCAAATGGCCACTCTTGGTTGTGAAGCTCGAATCATTCGGTTCACAATTGTCGAACAAAACAGTTCGCTGTGGGTGCCGCGGTTCATCAGGCAAGGATGTCCGGCTCGGGACTGAGAAAGAAGGAAAACAACATTGCAATTTCCACAGGAAACTTTCGTTATCATCCACGCTTCTCAGCCAAACTGGCGGGAGCAGCATTTGGTTTGGCGGTGGCGCCGTTTGCACACATAGATTCTAGTCACCTAACATCTGCGGTCCACCCGGTTCCTCTTCAAATCTTAATCATTTAAGTCCTATGTATTCACTCCCATGCACCCACTGTGACGCGATCATTGAGGTCTCTCCCTCCCAAGCAGGTGACCAGGTGAGGTGTTCATCGTGCCACCAGTCCGTTCAAGTTCCAAAGCTCGGGGATCTTCGCCAGTTGGCGCTCGTGGATGATGCACCGGCCTCGGGCGAGGAGCTTGCTTCGCGAAATGAAACGGGGCTTGCCCCACGGTTGGGGTTGGTCGTTTTGGGGCTGATCGCCACCGCAGCTCTTCTGACAGCCGGATACACCGGTCTTCGCTGGGCTTTGGTCAAAGTGGAGCACTCGACCGAATCCCACCTCTCGGAGCTTCGCGAGAACTATCCGATGCTCTCCTCTGCGGAGCTGATCCGCGAATACGAAGACATGGAAAAGAACGAATTGGAGCTAATTCAGCCGTATAGCTACCAAGTCACGCAGGACGAAAAGGACCATTGGGGACGCATCGCCATGGTCGCCTCCACCATCTTATTGTTGGCGGTGTTAGGAACGATTTTTGTCGCTCGATCGTGGCGATCGCCAACGCCAAGCACCTAGAAGACACTTGGGCGAGTAGACATCCCCCCCACAAGAAGAGGGGCGATGCGACTACTTACTTTTTCCGCTTCAAAACGTAGATGACATCTTCAGTCGTCGAATCGACGTCGATCGGGTCGGTTAGGTCGTACCCGAAATCATAGGTTGCGATCGTTTCCCAACACTCCGATGAGGCGATCAATCGGTCCATTTGTTTGGCTTTATAGCTGCGAAGGACCAGCTCATCCTCAATTCGGAAGCTTCCCGTTGGGCGATGTACATCAAACCGAATCCCAAATCGCTCGATCCGGGTTCTCGTATTGCGGTCGACCGTCCACATATGCGTGTTGATTGAAAGATGGCCGCGACGAGCTGACCATGATTCCGACTCGCTTGGATTGACTGCCGTTGGTGTTAAATGAACGCCAAGCAAGTAAAGTCCACCTGGTCGAATTACCTTACCCAAGCACTGCAGATGGTCGCGAGCTGCCCGTTCGCTGCAAAGATGCCGAAAGCTGTTGATCGTATTGAACGCCAAATCGCATTTACGCGACATTGTAAAGTCGGACATGTCCGCGACAAAAGCCGATTCACGTAGTCCATGTCGCCGAAAACGATCGTTGCAAAATGCCACCGCTTTGGGATTCAAGTCCAACCCGTCGACTTCATAGCCCTTCTTTGCAAGCAAATACAGAAGTCGCCCCGTTCCACACGCGGGCTCAAGGAGGCGTTTGGGTTTGCGGTTCATCCATTGTTCGCCGCAGCCCTCGATGAATTTCACCTCCGCAGCGCAATCGGCACCAAAGACGAGGTCGTAGTACTTGGGATGGTCATAAATAGATTCGTTGATCGTTTCGATCACGGATGGCTCCGGGCGATGAAAAGAAAGGCTAATGAGAATTGGTATCGTGATCCGAGAATCGAAGTCATCCGACGAGAAGTCATCCGACCAGACGCGATCAGGTAACAATCTTAATGTCTGGACTGTTCCGCGAAAGGCTCCTCGCGTAGTCGCCTTTGGACTTGTCGGACCACTTCGGCCCAATTGCCCAATTCCGTTTGGCGAACCAACCTCATTGTCGGGTACCAAGCCGTTTGGTCGCCTTCGGTTAACCATCGCCAATCGGGCACTTTCCCCAGCATCACCAATACGTTGATGCCAAGTGCACCGGCCAAATGCGCTATCGCCGTGTCGCTGGTCACGACAACGTCGAGCGATTTCAAGATCGCGGCGGTGTCTGTGAATGCATCGGTATCGATTCCGTTTGGTAGCGTGATGATCGAATCGGCCAACGAGCATGAATCGATTTGTTCGGTACCGACGCCAAACTGCAGACTGACTAAACTTACATCTTCGATCGCGCCGAGCGGTGCGAGGCTCTCGAGCCGGATGCTACGGTAGACATCGGCATGGTGTTCCGGGTTGCCTTGCCAATTGATCCCGACACGACGCCCGCTTGGTATTTGCCCGCTTGGTATTTGCCTGTGGAGCCAACCACGCCAATGAGTCACTAAGTTTGGATTGGCGTTCAAGTAGCCTTCTTGGTCCGAAAACAGATCGCCTGCGTACGGCAACTCGCCCGTACGGCCATACCAGTGATCGACCACATCAATAAACGATGCGTGATAATCAATTGGCGGAACGACGGAGCCGGTCGGCAGTAGCATGTCGATTCCCGTCATCAATGAAAAGAGTGGCATCATTTCGCTATCGACTTGCACATAGACAGTCGCGCCTGCACGCTTAAGTACCGAAGCGACGCGGATAAATTGGATTGCGTCACCACGACCTTGTTCGGGATAGAGCAAGATCGATTTGCCGTCGACCGATTCTCCCTGCCATATCGGCGCTGACACGCGTGGTCGATAGGTTCCCGGCATCTGCCAACGCCATCGGTATTCGTTCCACCCCAGCTCGTAATTGCCAAGCAGCAGGTGGATGACTCCGAGATTTCGATGCAGTTCGGCGTGGTTGGGATCGATTTTCAATCCTTCGCTATACCACTTCAACCCTTGTTTGATATCGCCGTTCCAAATCCACAGAGTGCCGCGATTCAGCAGTGCGGATAAATAGCCAGGTTGTTGTTCCAGTGCGGTCGCAAAGGCTGCTTCTGCTTCGTCGACTCGCCCGAGCATTCGTAGTGAATTGCCCAGATTGTTCCAGGCAATAGGAAAGCGAGATTGGATCGACAACGCTTTGCGATAAAGCGATGCGGATGCATCAAAATCACGTTGGTCAAACTGAGCGATACCAAGGTATACCAAGGCGTTCGCGTTTCGCGGTGCATGCGCAAGCACGCGGCGATACAGGTCCACAGCGGCCTCGATGTTGCCTGATTGATGGAGTTGCCACCCGTGGGCGAGCACTTCTTCGACAGTTGGCATAAGAGATCGCTTTTTCCTGGGTTTGTCAGTTTGACCTTTATTTTATCGGTCCGAATGCGTCCCCGATAATATAACGAAACCAGCCATCGACAGTCCGACTGTCGATGGCTGGTCGTGAAGACTTGTTCTACTCGAAACCCACTGTCTCGGTTGGCGGATTAGTATCGGAAGATCATGTCGACCATCACACGATCTTCGATGACATCCTTGAAGTCGGTCAAAGGAAACTCGTAAGCAACGCCCGCTTCAAAGTTGCGGCGCGGCTTGTATTTCATGCCAACATTCTGCGTAACTAAGTCATTACCTTCCACATTGGTTACACCGAGGTTAAGAAGGTCTTGGCCCGACACGCCCAGTGGTGCTCCAACTCCCGCATCGTCAACCCAGTGCCACCACGAGTTTTCGGTAAGCAGGTAAACGCTGTCAGTCACCTTCACATCCAAGTGATTGTTCCAGTGAACCGTGGTGCTTTGGACATCTTGATCGACGGGTAGTTGCAATCCTACCGAACTGAGGACGTGAGCGTTGCCATCAAGCAAACGCTGGCCACCGGTGGCAAAGAAATGGAACTGTCCGTCGCCGACCGCTTGGCCCGTTTGTTCGGATCCAAGTGGAATTTCATAAGTGAAACCACCGGACAGCAATGTGCCCGTTTGTACGTTGCGGACCAAGTTGTATTTCAAACCAGCGGTCACATCGGCCCAACCCGATGCAATCAACCCATCGAGGGCACCTTCGGTGTTGTCAATGATGTAGCCGTCTTTGACAGCGATCAAGCTCAAGCGATCGGTCAGAGCGAGGCGGAATTGAAGTGCGAAAAGTTGAATGCTGCCTCCCGCAGGAATGTTCGCTGGCCCAAGCGTGTTTGGGAATTGGTGCGTAACAAAAATCGGCCGAAGTTCGGTGAGGTTTCGTGGATCTTCGAAATGAACAAAGTCAATCATTGGGCTAATGAAGTCGTCGAAGCAGCGGTCGCTTGGCTTGACCCAATTCAAGGGCGACAAATCGTCGAGGCAACTTGTTGCGCCACATCCGAGTCCACATGAATCACAGCCACAATCGCAACTGCTGTCACAGCAGCCCATGTCCGAATCGCAACATGCAACGTCGCAACACGCGTCACATCCGGAGTCACAACCAAGTGAGCCAAACCAATCGAGTGCCTGTGCACTCGGAGAAATTAGCGAGGCAGCCATCAGCCCCACGAATCCCACAGCCAACCGTCTCATTCTTCTGTCCTTCCTGAACCATCTTGTTGTCGTGGCTTTTCGGAAGGTCAAAGTTCCTGCTTCAACCGCCAAGTCGCCTGTTGAAGGAGGGGTATCGTCAACAGGCACTTGAGTCGTTCGTATCTTTCCGAGCTCATGCGACAATGATCAAAATCAATACAAGTTCTCAATATCGGTCGGTGCTTTCCTCAAAGAAACGCTTTCCAGTGGAATCAGTCAGAGGGAAACGTCGACATTTACTGCCCGCAGTGGGCGTATCCGCACTAAGTTGTGCCGTTTTGTGGAATATGCGATCGCACTTCTACGGCATCGAACCTCCGATTAGCGGCGAAACCCGCTATGCGTTTCGCGGGTTTTTTCGTAAATTCCCCATTTAATTGGGGCCACTTTGCCGCATGCGACATATCGCCGCATTGGAAAAAGTGTCGCAATCGCCCATTTTTATCAAGAACTCGTCTTTGCTGATGGTTTTAGCGCGTGCATTCGATCCCGTGGCTTGAAAAATTCAATAAGCTTACAGGTCTTAGCTCACACCTTTTCATTTGTGACCAATAAGGAAGAAAAAGTTGTCAATCGAGACCCCCTCCGATTTGTCACCATCCAACGAGCCCTCTGGCTCTGAACTGGCCCGTCAACAGGAACAACTCGAGACCTATTCCTATGACGACGATATCGTCCGCAAATTTGCCACCGCCACGCTTGTTTGGGCTGCTGTTGGGACACTTGCTGGGTTGATTGTCGCGGTCCTTTTGGTCATGCCGAAGGCGTTGGGCGGTTTGGAATGGCTCAGTTTTGGACGCCTTCGCCCTTTACATACCAACGCCGCAATTTTTGCCTTTGCCGGGAACGCCATTTTCGCGGCCGTTTACTACAGCACTCAGCGGTTGTGCAAATGCCGGATGTGGAGCGACACGCTCAGCCGACTGCATTTTTGGGGTTGGCAGGCGATCATTGTCGCTGCAGCGATTACGTTGCCGCTCGGTATTACCCAAAGTAAAGAATACGCCGAATTGGAATGGCCGATCGACTTGGCAATCGCTGTTGTGTGGCTTGGGTTCTTTGGTGGCAATTTCTTGATGACCTTGATCAACCGGCGCGAACGTCACATGTATGTTGCGTTGTGGTTTTACATCGCGACGATCGTCACTGTGACAGTACTGCATGTATTCAACAATTTGGTTATTCCGATCAACCTTGCAAAAAGCTATCCCGTTTATGCAGGGGTTCAAGACGCATTTATGCAGTGGTGGTACGGCCACAATGCGGTGGCGTTTTTCTTAACGACACCCTTTCTTGGATTGATGTATTATTTCCTGCCCAAGGCGGCCAATCGTCCGGTCTTTAGTTACAAACTTTCGATTTTGCACTTTTGGTCTCTGGTATTCATTTACATCTGGGCGGGGCCTCACCATTTGCATTACACGGCATTGCCCGAATGGGCGTCGACGCTCGGGATGCTTTTTAGCGTGATGCTTTGGATGCCATCTTGGGGCGGGATGATCAACGGACTTCTGACCCTGCGAGGCGCTTGGCAAAAAGTAGCAACCGACCCGGTTCTGAAATTCTTTGTCGTTGGTGTCACCTTCTACGGCATGTCGACGTTTGAAGGCCCTGTATTAAGTGTGAAAAGCGTTAACGGATTGACCCACTATACTGACTGGACAATCGCTCACGTTCACTCCGGTGCACTGGGGTGGAACGGGATGATGTCCTTCGGGATGCTTTACTGGTTAATGCCGCGATTGTTCCAAACGAAACTCTGGAGCACCAAGGCCGCGTCGGCGCACTTCTGGATCGCAACGATCGGCATTCTTCTCTATATCGTCCCCATTTATGCCGCGGGTCTTATGCAAGGTTTGATGTGGCGCGCGATGGACGATACGGGCAACCTTGTCTATCCGGACTTCATTGAAACGATTCAAAAAATCGTCCCACTGTGGTGGTTGCGAGTCCTCGGTGGAGGTTTGTTTGTCAGCGGGATTTTACTGATGGCTGTGAACTGGTTCATGACTTGGTTGACACGTCCTGCGGTTTACGAAGTGCCCGTTTATTCGTCGCCTCGATTGGCGGCCCAATACGAAGAAGAGGCGATCGATTCGAGCAGCGATCTTGATTCGGTGCCTGTGCTCGATGCGGCTCGGAAATTGGACGTTTGGTCGCGAATGGGTTGGCACCGACGTTGGGAGCGATTGCCCATTCGTTTCACGATTCTGGCCACGTTGGCGGTGGTTATCGCCAGTTTGTTTGAGATCATTCCGACGTTTTTGATCCGCAGCAATGTTCCTACCATCACAACGGTGAAACCATATACACCGCTCGAGCTCGCCGGACGTGATATTTTCGTTGCCGAAGGTTGCTACAACTGCCATTCGCAGATGATTCGGCCGTTCGTCGCCGAGACCAAACGATATGGCGAATACAGTAAGCCAGGCGAATCGATCTACGATCATCCGTTCCAATGGGGAAGCCGCCGAATTGGTCCCGACTTGGCCCGTGAAGGTGGCAAACAAAGTAGTCTTTGGCATTGGTTGCACTTTGAGAATCCTGAACAAGTTTCGCCAGGCAGTGTGATGCCAAGTTACATCCATTTATTGGAAACGGAAATCAATTTCGAGCGTGTTAAGGATCGTGTTTGGGCTGCTCGTTCCCTTGGAGCACCTTATGACTTTGAACTCGATGAAGCTCCGGCGCTGGCGCGAAAGCAAGCGGAAGAGATCGCTGCGGACATTGTTTCACAAGGCGGTCCCGTGTCGCGAAGTGATGTGATGACGCTCAACTCGCAGGCGGTGGCGTTGATTGCGTTTTTACAGCGAGTGGGAATCGACATTTTTGCCACGCCTGAGCCGGTCGCCGCCCCTGTGGCAGAAGAAACGCCTGCCGAGGAAACGCCTGCGGCAGAGCTCGAAGCCGAAATCGCTAGCCGCTAGTTTGAGAAACAACGTAGCCGAAGTCGCGGAGACTTTGGTACTTCAATCGGATGTCTCT
This sequence comes from Novipirellula herctigrandis, assembly GCA_007859835.1. Lineage (GTDB taxonomy): Bacteria > Planctomycetota > Planctomycetia > Pirellulales > Pirellulaceae > Novipirellula_A > Novipirellula_A herctigrandis. The sequence goes on from SJPJ01000001.1 coordinate 5,235,788, forward strand.
AAGACTTCCGCTACGATAAAAACATGGAGGTCCCTGGGACTTCCGCAAAGATGAAACAAAGAAGCGAGCCTTCATGTTAACTGACGTAATCCGTGGGATAGACTACAGCGATTGTGCTGAACTTGCCTTGATCTTGTTCTGTTTCGCTTTCGGTTTAATGTTCCTTGCAACCACTCGATTGTCACGCAACGCGACGGATCGATTTGCCGCAATCCCACTTTCCGATGCTGTGGAGACACCCCGTAATGAAGAGTAATGCCGAAACGAATGCTCCACAAACTGACAAAGAAGTAGTTGGTCACGTTCCTGATGATCCGTTGACGGGCCACGCCTACGATGGCATCCAAGAGTTCGATAATCCGCTTCCTGGATGGTGGAAGTGGATGTTCATCGGGTCGATCGCATTCGCATTGCCGTATTGGGCGTTCTACCACGGTGGTGCCGAAGGACGGACGGTCCACGATCGTTATGACAACGCGATGGCTGCCAACATTCGATTGCAATTCGAAGAAATTGGCGAGCTGAAGGAAGATCGCGAGACGGTCGTGAAATTCCTTTATGAACCGTCCTGGTTACGAGTCGGCCAGACTGTTTTTAAGACCAACTGCGTGTCCTGTCACGGTGCGGATGGCGGTGGGATTGTCGGCCCGAATTTGACGGACGAGGAATACAAGAATGTCAAAGACATTGGCGATATTCTGACCGTTCTTCAGAATGGAGCCGGTGGCGGTGCCATGCCGGCCTGGAAGAACCGTTTGTCGACCAACGAACTTGTGTTAGCAGCCAGTTATGCAGCGAGTCTAAGAGGCACGACGCCTGGTACAGCGAAGCAGCCTGAGGGTCGCAAAATTGCGCCGTGGCCTGCTGCACCCGTCGAGGAGGACGAGACTCCCGAAGGTGATGATGCCGAATCCGAGGAATCGGGTGACGGTACGACCTAATATGCGGTCATTACTGTCCTAGCAGGGTGGTCGTCCGCTCTGCGCGAGATACTCTCGGTGAAAGACCACCGGGCTACAATATCCATCACGCTCCTAGGCTAGGAAGCGATTCCCATGAGTACGTCTCCGCCCCAAAGTGACTTGCCAATTGCTGGCGAAAACGCGGGCGAAAATATTGAACATTCTGCCATGCTCGAAGCTCCCGAGCATGTCCTTAGCACCCTTGAAAAAGATGGTTCGCGCCGTTGGCTTCGGCCTCGTTTGGCAAAGGGTTTTTGGTGGAAACGACGGCGAGCGTTCGCGTACGCATTGCTCGTTTTTTTTGTGGTCTTGCCTCATATTCGGATTGGCGGCCTGCCGCCTGTGTTACTCGATATCCCGGCGCGCCATTTTACTTTACTCGGTTATACGTTTTTGGCGACGGACACGTTGCCGCTTGCGCTTGCGATGCTGTTTGGGTTATTGTCGATTGTGCTCGCTACCGCGCTGACCGGACGCGTGTGGTGTGGTTGGGCATGTCCGCAAACGGTTTACATGGAATATGTGTTCCGCCCGATCGACCGATTGTTCGAAGGAACCAAAGGCAAAGGTGGCAAGCCTAAAGAGAAAATCGAAGGTTGGCGACGATTTGCTCGATGGGGCGTCTATTTGGTGCTTTGCGCTTTGCTTGCCAATACTTTCATCGCCTACTTCGTCGGCACCGATCGGTTATTCCAATGGATGCAAAGTTCACCGTTCCAACATCCGGTTGCCTTCTTGGTGATGTTCGGTATGACGGGACTGATGATGTTCGATTTCCTCTATTTCCGTGAACAAACTTGTTTAATCGCATGTCCCTACGGCCGGTTTCAGTCGGTGATGCTAGACCGGCAAAGCTTGATTGTGGCCTACGATCCAGGTCGGGGCGAACCAAGGAAGAAGGGACGACGAACCGAGAATGATGATGCGGGCGATTGCGTTGCATGTAACCAATGTGTCGTCGTTTGTCCGACAGGGATCGATATCCGCGATGGATTGCAGCTGGAATGCATTAATTGCACCCAGTGCATCGATGCATGTGATTCGGTGATGAGCAAGGTGAACAAGCCAGCCGGTTTGATTCGCTATAGTTCTCAAGACGCTTTGGCGGGGAATCCGCCAAAGTTGCTACGTTTGCGGACCATCGCCTATCCCGCAATCTTGGCAGTGGTTGGGATCGCTTTGTTTCTTGTTGTGTGGAACATGTCAGGATTTGACGCTCGTCCACTTCGCGACAAAGGAAGTCCGTTTACGATCCAAGACCAAAATACCATTAGCAACCGTTTTCTAATGCGATTGGTAAATCGCACGAATGAAGCACGCGAATACACATTCGAAATAATTGAGCCTGAATCGGCGTCGCTTTATTACGTTGACACGGAAAAGCCGAAGTTGGACATCGACGAGCAAGCGAGATTTCCGTTTCGAGTCGAAGTCCCAACGAAAACATTTGGCCCATCAGGAAACGCCAATGGGAAAGTACGGGTTACGGATGATGCAGGAAACGAGCGAATACTGAAAATGCAACTCCTTGGACCACGAAGATGAAAAGTGAATCGAATCGAATCGCGAACCATAGGGCGGCTCTCCGCTGGGGTGGCTTCGTTGTCGGACTTCTGACACTGCAAGTGATCGTCGGTGTGGTGGCAATCATTTTGGCAACCAACGACCCCTCCGCCGCTGTGCTGCCAGACTACTACGACAAAGCGTTACATTGGGATAACCAAAAAGAGGCTGAAGCGGCGTCGCGAGAACTGGGGTGGAAGTTCACGCTGCTGGCGATGCAAGAAGGAGACAAAACGGGGATTCAAGGGCAATTGAAAGATGGGGACGGTTCACCCATTTCGATCGCATCGGGAACGCTCGAGCTTTATCATCATTCGCGCGCATCTCAAATTGACAAGATTACGTTGCCGCCAAGCAGCCAAGGAACGTTCGGAATTTCAGGTTGTTTGCCGCAGGACGGACTTTGGCAAGCCAACCTTGATGTGACCGACGCTAATGGAAAACGGTTTGTAAATTCCCAAGTCATGATGGTAAAAACGCCTGACGCATCCGTGCGCATAGGGAGCTAGCCGTGTTCACTCTCGGGATGGCGGTGTTTGTCGCCAGTCTAATTGGCAGTCTTCACTGTATTGGCATGTGCGGTCCGCTCGCTTTGTGGGTCACCGGTGGTGGAGCAAGCCGAGCAACGATCACTTCATACCATCTTGGTCGGCTTGCCACTTACATGATTGCGGCAGTCGCGGCCGGTATTCTAGGCGCGGCTGTTTCCTTCGGTGGTGACATGGTCGGTTTTCAATCGGCCGCGGCCAAGGTTGCAGGAATTTTGTTGGTTCTGGTAGGACTTTATCGGCTTGCACTTTTGCATCCGAGGCTGAGTGGTTTCGTGACGCCATCGAGCGGGCCGTCAACGGTGGCTTCAGTGCTTCAAAAAGCCAAACCGTTGATCGAGCGTCGTGGTGCCAATGGCAAGGCGTTTTTGGGCGGCTTGATTACCACATGGTTGCCATGTGGATGGCTTTACCTTTTCGTTTTGGTCGCAGCGGGAACTGGCAGCGTCGTCACGGCGATGGTGGTGATGTTCGCGTTTTGGATCGGAACGCTTCCTGCGTTGACGACAATGTTGGTCGGCATCCAATCGTTGACGCCCAAGTTACGCAGTGCACTGCCGATCGCTACAAGTCTGCTACTGATCGTGACGGGACTGTATACCGTGACCGGTCGAGCCGCAGTCGACGTGTCGACATTGGTGTCTCCGAAATTGGCTGAGGAAATTACACCAACATCGCTGATCGATTTGACAGACGAACCATTGCCATGTTGTGCCGCTGAAGGTGCCGACGACGTCGACAGCGAATCGCTTTCCAAGGAGGAGCCCCCATGTCCTTTGTGTGTCCAAAAGTTGGAGGACGAAATCTCTACGGCAGGTGACATCGTCGCCGAGGTCGAATCTGCGGAATGAATACCGCGTCGAAAAAAAAAATGTCCCCAAATGATCCGCATGAACAGGATCAGGAAAACAAGTCCGGCGAGACTGTCGAATGTGTCCATTGCGGATTGCCTGCACCACGACCGCGTGATGAATCCGAACCTGCGTTTTGCTGTAATGGATGCCGCGGCGCATGGCAATTGATTCATGGTTGGGGGCTCGAGGATTTTTACTCGTTGCGAGCTTGCGAGCCGTCCGAAACCTTCGCCGACAAAAAGCAAAGTACGTTTGACGACCTCGATGATCCGAAACTACTTGCCCCTTCGGTCGTGAAAATGGTGGTTGGCCCCAATGGTGTCCAACTTGCCAAGGTACGTCTCTCGATCGGTGGACTGCATTGTGCCGCTTGCGCGTGGTTGATCGAACAAACGCCGAATCACGTGATTGGATGGTATTCGGCGGAAGTTCAGATGCATTCCCGGTCGGTGCAGTTGGTTTATGACCCCTCGGTGGTGCGGTTAAGCGAACTGGCGCGATTGCTTCACCAAATTGGTTACCGCGTTGGCCCGTTTGATACTTCGAGCGAACGAAACGCGAGTGAGCAAGAAAGCCGACGTCTGTTGGTGGATGTCGCAATCGCGGGTTTTTGTGCCGCCAATGCGATGTGGATTGCCGTGGCTCTTTATGCGGGCGCGTTTACCGGAATCGACGTATCACAACGCGAATTGCTGCGCTATGTCGGTGTCGGTCTTGGGGCGTTAGCGGTGCTCGTGCCCGGACGCATTTTCTTTCGTGGCGCCCTAGCATCGCTTCGGATGCGGATTCCCCACATGGATCTGCCCGTGGCTTTGGGGTTATTGGCCGGATTGCTCGCCAGTGTTTACGGGTTGTTTGTCGCAACATCGGAAATCTACTTTGATTCAATTGCGACCTTGGTTTTCTTTTTGCTGATTGGTCGATGGATTCAATTGCAGCAACAGCACCACGCCGGCCGATCGATCGCGGCACTTTTGAATCTAACGCCCGCTGCCGCTACTCGCGTCGACGAGGGAGGCGTATTAACGCGCGTTCCTGTTCGCGAAATTGAACTTGATGACACGGTTCAAGTTGGGCCGGGTGAGAGCATTCCGGTTGACGGGACGATTACTGTGGGGGATTCGTTTGTCGATCGTTCGTTGCTGACCGGTGAGAGTCGTCCTATTTCGGTTTCGGTTGGGGATCAGGTTGAAGCGGGAACCGATAATCTTGAATCCGACATTCGAGTTAAGGCGACGGCTATTGGTGAAGCGACTCGGTTGGGAGAACTTTCGCAATCGGTCGCTGCTGCCGCGGCAAGCAAAACGCCGATTGTTCAGTTGGCTAACCGTATTGGTGGTTGGTTTGTAAGTGTCATCTTGGTATTGGCGGCGTTGACGGCGATTGTGTGGTGGCGGATTGATCCATCGGTTGCACTGAACCATAGTGTTGCGCTGTTGATTGTGGCTTGTCCATGTGCTTTGGCGCTTGCTACTCCGCTAGCGATTGCCGTGGCGGTTGGACGATTAGCAGAACGCCGGATCTTGGTTCGTTCTGGTGAGTCGTTGGAGCAACTTGCAAAACCAGGGACTGTCTTTTTCGACAAGACGGGCACGTTGACGGCCGGACGTATGCAAATGACCGCTTGGCTAGGGGATGATGATGTTTTGGCGGCGACCGCGGCGATTGAATCTAACGTCGCTCACCCGATCGCACGTGCGGTCGCTCAGTATGCCAAATCAAAAAATGCCGAATCACGAACGTCGACGGACGTGAACAACCGTGTGGGCGTTGGCGTTGAAGGGACCGTTGACGGATCGCGATACATGATTGGTGGCATGAAAGTGTTGTCACCAACCGGTGTTGCTCCTTCGCAAACCCAGCAATCGAAGATTGACGAAATCCTTGCTCTAAGTTCAACGCCGATCGTGATTCTGAAGGACGGTGCTGTGGCGGCGGTGTTAGGCGTAAGCGATCCGATCCGTAGCGAAGCGAGGGATGTGATAGGGCAACTTCGCCGAGGCGGATGGAGTGTATCGATGTTGTCAGGCGACCATCCTTCGATTGTCCAATCCGTAGCAAGCGAATTGGGGGTTGCCGCTGAACATGCGTTGGGTGATCAATCGCCGGAGCAAAAACTTGCTGCCATTCAAGCGGCTAAGGGGCACGGTCCGGTGGTGATGGTCGGCGACGGCGTCAACGATGCGGCGGCGCTAGCCGCAGCTGATGTAGGAGTGGCATTGCGGGGCGGCGCGAACGCCAGTTTGGCCGCCGCGCCAATTTTGATCGGAAATAGCCACCTTGGCGGTATCGTGACGTTGGTCAAAACCGCTCGGCGAACGTCACGGTGCATTCGCGAGAATTTTGTTATCTCCATTGGGTACAATATCATTGCGGCACTGTTAGCGATGACGGGCGTGATTAGCCCGTTGATCGCGGCAGTCCTTATGCCCATCAGTTCGCTAACGGTCTTAACCATGACGCTTGCGATGCCCAAAGTCCAAGAAACGCAAGTCACACTCCATGCGGAGGCCAAACCATGAGTGTCTTGATGGTCGCACTTCCTGTTGCTTTGGCTCTCGGTGCGTCAGCCATGATCGCATGCGTTTGGTCGATCCGCCGAGGCCAGTTTGACGATTTACAATCGCCATCGGTTCGCTTGCTAGTGGATGAAAAACCGGTCGATGCGCAGAAAAAAGAGACGTAACCACGCCTGTTTTCAACGTTGGTGAATGTTACACGATCCGTTCTCGCAGTTTTTTCCAGCTAACTTGTATCGCCGCTTGGCGACTTGGTTGTAGAGCCATCCCCATAGAGCTGCCGTGCCGGGGAGGTGCATCGCCGGTGCAGCCAACCAGAGCAGTGGCAGGCGGCGTGACAAATATCGAACAGCATCCGCCCCACCATGCCGGTTTCCCCTGGTGTCCACCACATACATTCGGCTCATCAAATCGTCATGAGGCAAATCTGGGTAACGCTCAGCGACTCGTGGATCGTGCAGCGAGATGTACGACAAACGAGAGCCAATTCGGTCCAATCGCTGAAGATTTCGCACTTGCGAACGGCAAAAATTGCACTCGCCGTCGTAAATGACGACATCTGAATCTGGGTTCGAATCAGGGTCCGGAAATGGGTGCGATGCGGAGGTCATAGAATCTCAAACGGAACGAACGCAGGTGCAAGGGCTCTTTCGGATAACCGACAATTACCGAGAAAACCAACGTGATCTACATTCTAAACCCCTCGCTAGCTCTATACTATCGAATATGGGAAGCCTTGATCGAGCGTATCGAAAACGCCAAACCTGTGAAAAATAAGCATGAACCAAGTTGAATCTCGCGTCCGCAGTGCCCGTCGCCGTTTAATGCTCGCCCAATTCGGCCGCAATCTGTGTTGGACTCTATTCGCAGCCTCGCTGGTCGCGATTATCGCTATTGCGATTCCGGCAATTCGGTCGATGGAGATCAATTTCGAGAGCTGGACCTACAGTTGGTTAACTGGCTCGGTCGTCGTCGCGGTGATCATAGCGGCGTTGTTTGCAGCCATGACCGCTCCGTCGGTCGAATCCGTCGCGGCGGAAGTTGACCATCGATTTGGCCTTCGCGAACGACTTAGTAGTTCGCTTAGTTTGAAACCAAAGTCTCGCCAGAGTGACTTTGGTGTAGCGCTCGTTAATGACGCTGAGGCGAAGGCGGCCGAGCTCGAAGTCGCCGAACGATTTTCTCTTAGGCCTGCCAAGCTCGGTTGGTTGCCTGTGGCAATGATTCCTGTTCTTGCCATTGTGCTGTTGCTCGTTGAACCCGCAAAAAATTCGAATGCTGGGATTGTGAAGGAGACCGATTTGGCGGAGGTCAATCAAGTTAAAACCGTCGCATCGCAGCTGAAGAAACGGATCCAGCAACAACGTCGGAAAGCCGAGGCAGAAGGATTGAAGGAAGCGGAGGTGATGTTCGAAAAGATGGAAAGTGAACTCGACAAAATCACCAAAAGTGAAAACATGGATCGCAAAAAGGCGATGATTGCACTGAATGATCTGAAGAAGGAGCTCGAAGAACGCCGCGAGCAACTCGGTTCGCCCGACAGCATGCGAAAAGCAATGTCACAAATGAAAGGACTTCAATCAGGCCCCGCCGACAAGGTTGCCAAGTCAATTGAAAAAGGCGAATTCGGAAAGGCGGAAGATATGGTGAAACAACTAGCGAACAAGATTCGCGATGGGAAATTGTCTGATCAAGAAAAGGAACAACTCAAGAAGCAAGTCGAGCAGATGAAAAAGCAGCTCGAAGATGCGGTAAAAGAACATGAGCAAGCCAAGAAGGAATTGGAACGAAAAATTGAGCAAGCTCGCAGAGAAGGGCGTGGCGAAGACGCTGCGAAGATGCAGCAGAAGTTAAACCAAATGAGCCAAAAAGATGGCCAGATGCAAAGGATGCAGCAGATGGCCGAAGCGATGGGAAAAGCATCCCAAGCGATGCAACAAGGGAACGGATCACAGGCGGCGGATGCACTTGAACAAATGGCCGATCAGCTTGGCGACATGCAACAAGAGATGGAGGAACTCGAAGATTTGCAGTCGGCACTCGATGAACTCTCGCAGTCCAAGAGCCAAATGCGTTGCGAAAAATGTGGTGGTGGCGGTTGTAAGAGTTGCCAAGGAAACGGGTTTGGCGATGGGCCTCCGGGCGAAGGGCTAGGCAAAGGATCCGGCAAGGGCGATCGCCCCGAAAGTGAAACCGATACGAATACTTACGATACCCAAGTCCGCGGGCAAGTGAAAAAGGGAAAAGCAATCATCGCTGGGTTTGCAGACGGTCCAAACCGAAAAGGGATCACGCAAGAAGACGTGAAACAATCGATCGAAGCAGCACTCAATGAGCAGAGTGATCCGACCGAAAATCAAACGCTTCCGCGAACCGAGCGAGAACATGCGCAGCAATACTTTGACAGCTTGCGAGAGAACTAACCTCGCCAAGTAGGCCGTTTCTTGCGGGCGTTGGGATGGTGCTTGATCACCAAGTGCGGAGCATCACGGCCCGATAGCTTCTTGTGCTCAGGTCGCCGACTGAGCCGAACGAGTTTGGCTCGCAGTCGCTTATCCTTGTCATATTGGTCGTCGTCCAATTCGAACTCGACCCACATGTTTTCCTGGAATGGCATTTCTTGTTCTTGTGAATTGCGATCCCAGCCTTGCCAAACGCTGCGATGGAAAAAGACATCTTCGCGATAATCTTCGGCATCGATAAAGCCAAATTCACCTTCGGGGTTCACAAAACGAATGGTGCCTAAACGACGCTTTTGAATTCGATAGGGAATCTTCTTTTCGTCATCGTCATCGTCATCGTGTCGCCCCATTGGAATGGTGTCTCTGTGTTGGTTGTGAGGTTGGTTTTCAGTTTAGTTCCGCAGAGCCGGCTTGATCTTCGATGCCGACCCATCGTGCGACGGACCGCGATGTGGCTCGTCGAATCAGTCTTGGCCACATTTGGTCGGAGTTTTCAAAAACCGCCTCGGCCGTTGCTGGAACGAGATGCCACAGTCCCGCGTCCATTTCACCTTGAAGCCGTGCCGGCTCCCATCCTAGATGCCCAATGATCAATCGGTAAGGCCCTGGTTGTTTCTTGACCAAACCTTCGAGATGCTGTTTTTGGGCAGCAACATAGATTCCATGGCCGGTTTCTGCTTCGGCGTATTCGCTCAATTGATGAATCGCAACAATTGGACCACTCAGAGGCCCGCCAAAGTGGACCAATCCCGCTGGGGAATACTGATCGGGCATCGGCGAAAAACTGTGATGTTGGCTCTTTGTCACACTTCCAAGCCGGTTTTCCGTCGAATCACTCGACGGACTTGCTTCATCGTCATCCAATTGCCCACTAAGATGGCTGAGCATCGACATTAATGCCTTTGGATTTGGCAGCATTGGGCGGTTTAGCATGACTCCGATCACGGCTTCCTCGTCATCATGGACTAGCAAACAGACGCCGCGTGCTAACACGGGATCGTCCATTAGCGACGAGGCTACCAGTAAATTTCCCGTTAAGGTTTCCATGTCAAATCACTCAAATAAGAAGGAATTAAGCAGCTGCCAAAATGACAGTTGCGTTTCCTCGCATCTATAAAGAGGCAAGCGGCGCGCCAAAGGTGACCTGCGTTTTGAATTGTAGGGATCAAAACCTCAGGCGGCCAAATAAAATGACGGATAGGGTGGTCGTCGCCCGGCCGAAAGGTGAGAGAATGATTTGGGTTTCGATGCAGATTGTGTCCATGGCGCTGGGTTCAAGAGCCGGGCTCAAAAATAGGCAAAAGGTTCCCCAGAACGTGACCTCATAACCAACGGCGGTAGATTCCTTGAGGAAAATGAAAGAGGACTTGCCGGTTTTGACACCGGATCAGCGGGATTCGTCGCCTGAATTAAAATGGGTCGACAGTTTTAGCCGGTTGCTCGATACCCACTTTCGCATCCCAGGGACGCGCGTTCGTTTCGGCGCCGATTTTATCATGGGGCTGATTCCCGGTCTTGGCGATGTTGTGAGCATGGGGTTATCCGGTCTCTTAATCGCGACGATGGCAAAGAAGGGGGCCAGTGGACGGTTGGTCGTTCGCATGCTTTTGAACGTCCTGGTGGATACAATCGTCGGTGCTGTTCCGGTTCTTGGAAATGTGTTCGACCTGTTCTACAAAGCCAACTATCGCAACTTGGAATTGATGCGAGAGTACTATGACGAAGGCGAGCATACCGGCAGCGTTTGGCCGGTGATCGGATTGGTGCTGGTGGTGATCGTCGTTTTATTAGCGGTAATCGCTTGGCTGCTCCGTTCAATCTACCGATCGATTTTCGGTGGATAGAAGCGGCGGATAGAAACATGGAAATGTTGACTACTTTTGAGAAAATTCGCTCGAAATTTCTTTCAAGCCAGCAGCATCAAAACGGCCCGAGTGAACGATGATGCGATATCGCAGCGTGAATGATTCGTTCTTGGCCAAAGTACGTGGTGCATCTTGAATCACTGCGGGGCTAAAGTAAGTCATTGGGCCAGACGTATCGCGGATCACGTACCAGTGACTCGGTGAATTGAGATTCGCGGGGTGAGAAAGGATCGCGATACCACCGGACGAATCGCCGATCGATCCGGCATAGTCGACTGCATCAGCGCGAAAACGATGGCGCGACTGTTGTTCTTGAATGTGCCCCTCGCTATCGTTTGCTTTGAATAAGGCCGCATCGCGTGCTAAACGCACCGACAAACCTGCGTAGCCACCGTAGGCTTTACCGCCGGGTTGATCGGGCAAAGGAGTCCGGTCTAGGACAACCCCATCGGCTGATGACTTGAACGTCGCCGTCCAATCGATGGTGTAATCGTCAAGCGAATTGGGCGGTGCTATTTCAATGGTTCGGTGCTCGGTCAGTACGGGTGCTTGATCAGGAACATGGTACGTCAAATCCATTTCAAAACGAGCAGAATGGTCGCTGTCGAGTTGCACACGCACATCGTTCCAATCGGTCGTTCCATTGCTTTTTCCGGTCGCTCGATCTTCTTCCCAATAGTTCACGCCGTTGATGAATTTCCATGAAAACCAAAGCCCGTAGTGCCAAGGGTGATCGTCGGGTGAAGCCCATGTCAGCGTGTTGCCACCGGGTAGGTTAAGCGGGTGAAAGTATGGTTTGGTGAGTGTGTCACCAAAATGAAACTGCCAAACAATTTCGTCTTTTTGCGTCGGAGTTTTTTGTGCCAACAGAGCAACGGATCCGTCGTTTGTTTTCCAAGCGTAATTGGTTTCGATTGCGAGCGATTGTTGTACGTTATCGTCGCATCGAGCCGACGTGGCTGCCGCAAGCGAGGTGGCTGCTGCAAACGCTGTTAGAGCCAATAGGTGACGCAGTGTCATTTCGATTCCTTCGCCAATCGTCGTTCCAATTGGGCTTGATAGAGATTCATTGGTGTTAGTTCTTGCGGGTTGATCGGTTCGATCCAACGGCCTTGTCCGACGGATGCCGGTTCTGTTGATTTGACACCAACCATATTCATTTGGTCCGGTCCCCAATCTTTTGGCCATGATTGTAGCTTCGCCGATTGAATACCCCAAAAAGTTGTCCACGATGCCGCGTGTCGTCCAAGCGCCGCGCCTCCGCCTGATTGGAACATGCGAGACCCTTTTCCAAGATCGATGGATGTGAACAAATTGGCGTGCGGGGCATGACAATGGTGGTCAAAACAGAGGTCGATGCCACGGCCACTCGCAGCCACATTGCCCGCCGACCCTCGCGTAACGGTGATGTCATGCATGAAACGCGTTCGGAAATCAAAGGACGTTAGCAGATTGTCTTGTCCGCCGAGGGTGACACCGTGATGTCCAGTTGCTTTCCGCTTTGGTTCGACTTTACGTTGCGATTCGAACACGATATTTTCGGCGGTTGTGTTGATACCGTGCAAGAATATTCCACTATCCGCGTTCAAAATTCGCAGGTTTCGTAGCCAACAGTTTCGCGTTCCGCTTAGAGCAATCGCGTTAAAACCAAGTTCGGTAAAATGGCCTTCGTACGGAATGGGTGGAAACTCGAAACCGAGCCCTTCGATGCCCGCTTCTTCGACGCTACTTCTTGCTGAATAGATTGTTGGTTTCCAACGCAATTGAATGTCCGTACGAAGTGGACGATCCAACGTGATTTTGTTGAGCTCTTTTTCGATTGCGGTCACGCGAGCGACAAACGTAACGGATGCACGATTGCCAAGCTTATCGATTTTCCCCGAATCATTGCTGTAGAGATACTTAGCCAAAGATTGGTCGTGGGTTTCCGATAGTGTTAGCCTTAGAGAATCACCTACGTTCAACTGCTTCACGCTTGAAACGATTAGCGACGTATCACCGCGTTTCGTTGCTTTCGTCACTTCGGCGAGTTTCTTTCTCGGAAACGAACCGGATACCGCAATGAAGCCTCCGGACCACGAATAGTTGCTCGTTCGTCTGCCCGTCGTCGTTGCTCCCCAATTGGGTTTGATGTCGTTGAGTGGCGTAACGAATCGCAAAATTGACCGGTCCGGTCCGGCACCTTGTAACACGGTCGATGATTGTTTCACCGAAAGCATTTTTGTGATGACATACGCACCGGGCGGAACAGCAATCGTTTTGCCACCCGAAGCGTCGATCGCTTTTTGAAACGCTTCGGAGTCATCCGATTTTCCGTCACCGACGGCTCCGAATTCCTTTACCGACACGTCTGCCTTGGTGTTTGGCAAGGGACGCTCGCCACGATGGTAGCCGGCGTACGAAAAATCGGGCAGCCGGCTGGTGGGTGTCCATTGCTCGCCCGTTTGTCCCCATAGCTGGGAATGAACGGGTTTGCGGTCCTTGTCATTGCCAAATGCAACCGAATGCATCGAGCAAACCAATAGCAGCACCAATAGAGTCCAACGACCTAACCATGAACACATAGCGAGCCTTTTCGTGGGCGAATTTCGGTGTCGTGGCAGTGATTACGGTTTCGCAGGGGCGAGGGCGGGCTGCTTTTGCGAAGACGTCGCAGTAGGCGTTGCATCGGCTGGTAAGTCGCCAAGTGCATATTGGATCCCGTCTAGCATGTGCTTAAGCATCTTGGGATTGGCAAAGGTTTCTTCACGGTGTCCAAAGTTTGTGTAGAACAACCGTCCTTCGCCAGCTGTTCGTAGCCAAGACACTGCGACTTCGCGAGGGCCATCGTTAATCCGTCCGGAAACTTCGTCCTTGGACATGTCCAAACTGACCAACAGCCGAAGCACTTTTGGGCCTTGGTAAGTTTCGGGGTTGTATTGATAGATTTCATCCTGATGCCAAAAACCGTTGCCTTCAAACGCTTGATTTAAGACGTGGTCAGGGTCGTCGAGCTTGAATGCCCATGTGCCACCGGCACCCCAAGGGTGTCCTGCGAAAATACCGCCAATCAAATCGCGGCATTGGGGGTACATGTCAAAGTTGTCGCTAGCGGCATGAATACCAACGATTCCTTTGCCATTGGCGACGAAGTCCATGATCGCGTTTGCTTGCGCAGGAGAATCAAAACGCAACCGAGTTGTGTTGTTCAGCAGAATCGCGTCGTACTTTTTCAGATTTTCTTCCGTAAACACGTCATATGTGTCGGCCAAGTCGACCTCGAACGCTCCCGATTTTTTTCCGAGTTGTTCTATTGCTAAATTGCAGTGAGGAATCGAGGAATGGACAAAGCCCTCGCAGCGATAGAAAACCAGAACGCGTCGAGGCTGTTTCGGCTCGACCGCCGTTTTTGCTGGCGCGGCCTGAGCAATCGCCTTTTGTTGTTCAACGGTGATCGGCTTAAAGGTTTTCGCTTTTTTCTGTTCCCAGGCGTCGGTTTTGCCATCTGCAAAAGATGTCACGGGGAAAGCTGCAAGTAGCAAAACGAAACAGAGTAGTTTTTGCATGGGAGTATCCATGGTGGAGGTAGGAAATCGCGTCGACGGGAACGCCGAGGTTTAGGGTAGGAAGCCCGATTATACATAGAACGAGTGTTAATAAAGAGGGCCGCCGCTTGCGTTTTCTCGCTTCTTCGATTCAAACACGGTTATGAGTGAAGAACTTGCTGCTAACGACTTTCCTACCTCGGGCCGGATTGCGGCTGTCGATTTCGGCAGCGTAAGAATCGGGATCGCGATATGCGACCCTGACCGGATTTTGGCCAGTCCGTACGAGGTTCATCCAGCGACCGATTGGCAACAAGACGGTGGCTATTACCGTCGATTAACGGAATCCGAGAGAGTTGTCGGCTTTGTCGTCGGATTACCGATCCATTTGGATGGCGGAGAGAGTGAGAAGAGCAAGCAGTGCCGAGAATTCGCGCAGTGGTTGATGAAAGAGACCGCAGTGCCGGTGCGGCTATTCGACGAGCGATTCACAACGGCCGACGCAAAAAACCGCATGGCCGGAGCAGGCTACACTCGAAGCAAGAAGAAGAAACGCATGGACGCTGTCGCAGCCTTTGTGCTGCTAGAATCCTTTATCGAAGCATGCCGATATCGTGGCGAAATTGCGGGTGAACCAGTCGACTCACCACCCGAAGGTGGCGAGGGACTTGGTTAGGCCGCTTCGCTACAAGCCAACGCGTCGATTAAATCGCCAAATCGCTTTTCAGCTTCGCGGCGGCGACGGATACGTTCGGCAACGCTCCACTTCGAGCGGATCGCCATCACGCGACGAGAAACCTCAAGGTCTGATACGCAAGTCTCATTTTGAACCATCGTTGCCGATTCCGAGACGTTTTCTTTGAAAGTAGCAGTTAACATCGGGTGAATCCCTCCTGATAAGGTTTTTAATTCGCCTTTGATTGGCTTTTTCGCGCAACCAAAACATCCTAGCGAGCTGTTTGTTGTCATTTCGGCGAACATCGCCGTTGACGAAGTCTAAAAGGGTGCAATCAGCGTGCCAAACATGCCATTTGGACTGGCGTATTTCCTGGAAAGTTCGCAAGAAAGCCGCGTTTGTGACGGTTTTTCCATGATTTACGGGGGAAAAACCAGAAGGAAGAAGAATGTGGGCCGCTGTGGCTCAGTCCAAAGGTCCCCATTTGGAACGCTCGAAGGCTTGTAAGTCTTTCAATTCCCTGCTCGGAATTACCATGACCTCACATTTGTCGGCAGATTCACCCGCGATTGCGACAATTAACCGTTGCCAGATTTCCAGCCGGCAATGCCCTTGCAAGTCAACATATTGAAGTTGCTGCTGGGCGTCATAAAGCATGCCGTAGATCTGCTCTTTGGCATCGAGGGACCAGACGAACGATCCATCAGGCTCGAAATGGAGTCGAGGTTCCTGCTCTAAACGGTCGGCGGCGTCTTCAAAACTCGTCGCAATCGGCCCTTGGCTGGGGCCGTACAGATATACGTGGAAGGGTTGCATCGAATCCACCTCAAGTTTGCTGCATCGCCGCAGCGAGTTGTTCATAGGTTCGTTTTGCATCAATCTTACTGCCGCGATTATCCAACGCGATTTGATACAAATGTTGCCCACAAGCGGTGGGGTAGGTTCCCGTCACACAAGCTCGGCATAAATGATCTTCCGACAACCCGATCGCACGTGCAATCGCACTGACTGGTAAGTATCGCAGCGTGTCGGCTCCGAGATCGTCGGCGAGTTTCTGTTGAGATTCGTCCGTCAATTCGCCGCTAACGCCGAAGTATTTTGGCGCGATCAATTGGTCGATTGTGCTCATGTCGATCCCGTAGAAGCAGGGCGCAACGATCGGCGGGCAAGCGACGCGGACGTGGATTTCTTTCGCCCCGCCCACTTCGCGGATTCGGTCCAGTAGCACATTCATGGTGGTGCTCCGGACGATCGAATCTTCGACTAAAATGACGCGCTTCCCTTCCAGGACTTCGCGAAGTGGGGTGTATTTCGTGGCGGCTTTTGCTTTTCGTGCTCGACCACCTTCGATGAACGTCCGGCCGGCGTATCGATTTCGGATCAATCCTTCGCGGCACGGAATTGACAATTTGTACGCCATCGCATCGGCGGCGGCTTTGCTAGTATCGGGTACGGGAACGATGATCGTGTCTTCGTCGTCAAGCGGAACGTGGCCAAGTTCTCGTTCGGCTCGAGCCAATTCTTCGCCCAAATGCGTTCGGCTTAAGTAAACGCTGCGGTCATCGAGCGTACTGGCGACATTCGCAAAGTAAATCCACTCAAAAAAGCAATGCGATGGGGTTTGGGGGTCTGAAAACCGCTCCATCCGAAAGCCTTCTTCGGGATCGATGATGATCGCGTGGCCTGGTGGAAGCGATTTAATTTGTTCGTCTGAGAATCCGAGGTTCAACAGGGCAACGCTTTCGCTTGCCGCGGCAAACAGCGGCCCATCGTTGACGTAACACATCGGTTTGATCCCAAGCGGGTCACGGGCGACGATCATTTCTCCCTCGGCCGTCAGAACTGCAATGCTGTAGGCACCATCGAATTCCGCCGTGGTTTTCCGCAATACGTCGATCCAATCAATTCGCTCTTGACTCTGGCTAAGCAAGCGTCCGAACTCATGCAAAATGATCTCGGTGTCGGTATCGAGCGTTAAGTGGTGATCGCCATCGGCAAGAAGGCGTTCTTTGAGTAGCCCGTAGTTGGCTAATTGGCCGTTGAAGCAGAAGCTAAACCATTTCCGTTTGTGGATATGCATTCGTTCGAACGGTTGGGCATAGCTTCGGTCGTCCTGGCCGCACGTCGCGTAGCGGACGTGGCCGATTGCGGCACGCCCGGCAAGCTGTCGCATTAACGATTCGCATTTGGCGCGGTGGTTCAGCCGGAATACTTCGGTGACGGTTCCGACATCTTTGAGCGTTCGGAGCAATGACGGTCGGTCGGGGTCATAAGTGGTCATGCCCGCTGCTAATTGGCCGCGGTTTTGGATGTCTAGCAGCATCCGGGGCAGCAGACGCGAGATGTGTCGGGGGCCATCGGAGGTACACATCGGGCTTCGGCCACGGCCGGAAAGATGGTAAATGGCCGTAACACCACACTCGTGATGCAGTTCGCTCATATCAGATGGTTCGCAGGTTTTTGGATGCAAAGAGATGAAGAAGGCTGCATGAAATGTACGCGGGGCTTCCAAGGTCGTCGATTCCCCACCACAATTTGTCTTCGCTGTTTATTTTAGAAGACAGCAAGAAAACCGTAACCGACTCTCATTAAAACGAGCGTTTTGACTCGTTTCATGGATTTATTTTTGTATGGCCGAATCTGACACTTCTCTAATCCAGCACCGCAAAGCAGCGATCGATCGATCTCGATGTGTGGTGGTGAAAGTCGGAACCAGCGTTTTGACCGCCCCAGATGGCAGTTTGGATCAACATCGTATTAATTCGCTTTCCGCACAACTGTGCCGCATCGCCGACTCCGGACGCCAAGTTGTCATGGTTAGTAGCGGGGCGGTGGGGGCTGGTGTTGGAAAGTTGGGGCTAATAAGCCGCCCATCCGGTCTGGCTCAATTACAAGCATGTGCCGCGATTGGACAAGCCTCGCTCATCCAAGCCTACGAATTGGGACTTTCGGCTGGCGGTCGTCATGCGGCTCAGGTTCTTTTGACGGCAATGGATTTGCGTCGGCGCAGTGGGTATTTGCACGTTCGCAATGCTCTAACCCAACTTCACGAATTCGGCGCGATTGCCGTGATTAACGAAAACGACTCGGTCGCGGTTGCCGAATTGATGACGACGTTTGGTGACAATGATCGGCTTGCCGCCCATGTTGCTGGTTTAATGAATGATACGTTGATGATTATTCTGTCGGACGTGGATGGGCTATACGATGGCCCGCCAAATTTGCCCACCAGCGAGCGGATTCATGTTGTCGAGACACTTGATGAGTCGATCTTGGCACTCGCCGAGGATCACACCGGCAGCATGAGCACAGGAGGAATGGCCAGTAAGCTAGAGGCAGTCACGATTGCAACCTCGCATGGTCATACCGCCATCATCGGCCCTGGTCACGACGACACTGTGTTGGACAAGATTTTTGCGGGCGAACCAATCGGTACTTTGTTCCTGCCGCATGAAAGATCGATCAAAGGACGTCGCCGCTGGATTGGTGGTACGGCTCCGGTGGCTGGAACATTGCACTTAGATGAGGGAGCATCGAAAGCGGTGTTCCAAAAAGGAGGCAGTCTATTAGCCGTGGGAATCACAGATGTGACGGGGACCTTCAAGCGAGGGTCGGTGGTATCGTTGGTCGACCCGAGTGGTCACGAAATCGCCCGAGGTTTGTGCAATTATCCCTCAAGCGAAGTGAGCCGCATCTTGGGACAATCAAGCGACTACATCGAAGAAATCCTCGGAACCCGTCCTTACGAGAACGTTGTTCATCGCAACAACCTAGTGCTCAACCGAAACAACGACTCGGATTTGTTTTAACCCAGCGGCCGTTGGATTGGAGATACACACCGCCTAGCCCGGATTATTCACGGCCGCTGCTTCGCGGGGTGATTGGCAACTGAATTGGGTTGAGTTGGTGTAACCGTGGCTGCTGAACGCCGACAAGGCGCAAGGCCCCCTTTCCCCCATTGAAACTTTGCATCCGATTGGCTGACTTAGTCCGTAGGTAGAAGCGATGGACGGTACCCTGCCAACGCTTCGGCCACTCGTCGGAGATGGTTGGCCCACGGCCAACTTGAAGAGATTTGCACGCGTACTCGGCGTGTGCTGAAAACCACGCGACAGGCCACCTTGATCACGTGAGTTCGCCAGGTGCAGGCGTGGCCTTTACCAAGTGGATCCCGACGGCGACGGCGAGTGTGATGGCGGCGTTTCACAGACGGCCTCTGTGCCTCTAGAGGTATTTCGTCGCAGCCAGGCTCCTCCATCGTCGGTTTGATTTCGGCAATGGCACGAAGCCGAACCAAGAGGTTCGCCGCCAGAGAATGCATCATCACTCGAAACAAGTTCGCCATGTAGCGATGATCACTTAAGCGATCACAGCACAGCTCGCACTTGAGTTCCTTGTTGCGATTTTCGCTCTCGCCCCGATCGGAGTATTCCTCGTAAACGCCCCCAGGACACACGTTTGCGCCTGGACGATTAGTGACCACGGCTCGTCGATTGGTGCCTTGAGAATTCACCTCGCACTTGATCACGATGCTTCGTGATTGTGACCAAGTCCTGGCTTGGTAATCAATTAGCAGAAAATTCCTTTGCCCCTCGCCGGTCGCTTGAAACGCCGCCACGCTTTGCTGCAAAAGCTCGTCGCTTTCGCGTTTGACACGGGAATTCATTTGGTAACCGATGCTGTAAAGAACCTTGTCGCATCGCTCCAACGTTTCGTACATATGGGGAACTGCGAAACCCGAATCGGCTCGAACGTGGATCATTACACGGGGAAACCGCTTGCGAATCTTCTCGATTACACGCTGCAAATCATCGGCGGCACCCAAGCTTGCATGTGCCGAACCGAACAGCAGACTTGGTAACACGATCATATCATTCTCGGCACAAGTGATCGCGCGAACTTGATATTGGTACTGGTTGTAGAAGCCGTGAAAGAGAACCAGTTGCTGATTGCCATGAGCGGGATCGTCGAAGGTGTCAATGTCCAGCGTGATTTCTGTCGGCTCTCGCTCGAAAGACTCGACGAAGCGATCGATGAACCAATCTTCCATTTGAAGGAGGTTTCCCGCAGTGACTGTGTTCTCGAGCCTTGAAATGGTCGGTTGGCTAGCCAAGTCATCGTCGTCGGGAGACTGCTCAGCGATCAGTTTAAAGATCGGATCGCTTCGGAGGGAGTCATGGTCGTTTTGATCTTCGTAGCCGGCGATGATACCGAAGATGCGTTGCCGCACGATGGAGAGCGCGGTGTGTTGAGGATCACTGCGTGGATCGGAAATCAGGTGGGTAAAGGTCTCGGTCCAGCGCAGTTTCTGGTCCAATTGAGAGAAGGCGAGCAGCCCGCCGTCGGAGGATAGCTTCTCCTGGACTTGCTCAAATTGGATGGGACGATTCTGAAAAAAACCGAAGACAAATTGCTGCGCAGACTGTAAGCTCATGAGGGGCCTTTTTGGTTTGTCGAAAGTGCTTGTTAGCTAAACACTTAGACGTCAGAAAGGCCCTTTTTGTTTGCACCCTCGTGAATAATCCGGGCTAGGTGGGAACTGGTTGCCATCGCGAACCAGGCCATCAATCGTTTGTCGCGGAGGATGATATGTGTGGAGTGTCAGCGCAGGGGCCCAACACTATGCATAGGCCCAAGGGTCTCGTTCGGGGCGACTTTGCAGACTATTCGCTTCGTCGTCGTCAATGAATCGTTCCGTCTTCGGGTCGATCTGCAACGTGCGACCCAACAGCCACGATAGGGACGCAGCATGACAGGCGATATGGGATCGACGCATCACCATGGCATTGGCGGCAGTCTGTCCTCGCGTTTTAACACAATCAAAGAAATCGCGAGCGTGTGCTGAAACATCGAGCCCCCGAACTTTCTTTGTCTGCGGCGCCAATTGCTTATTCAGCGACTCCGGCTTCGCCACGATCCCGCCACTATCGCCAGTTTCCACCGACCCTTTGTCGCCAACAAAACGCACTGGGCATGTACCCAGTTCTTGGACCCAGCCGGGACGCTCGCCAAACGGAGTCTTTAAGAATTCCAGTACCAATTTGACGCCGTTGGCATAATGACAGGTAATGTCATTTTGGCCTGGGACATACTTGATCGGCATCGTATCGTCCGCTTGGTTTGCCCATTGACACAAATCTAACGTGTGAGCGCCCCAGTCGAGCAGCTTTGCACCAGAGTCGAAGTCGTAGTAACCTCGCCAGCGACCTTGCACATACTTTTCGTTGTAAGGGCGCCACGGCGCAGGGCCGAGCCACAGGTTCCAATCACAAACCTCTTTCGCGGGAGTCGGCTGACTAGGTAGCCACGTCGTCTCGACTCCTGGCTCGTAAATGGTTGCGTACAACGTATGCAGTTTGCCGAGCTTTCCGGTATGAGCCAACTCGACCGCTTGCTGAAAGTTTGGCACACTTCGTCGCTGAGTACCGGCCTGGAACACTCGGCCGGTTTCTTTGATCGTATCGGACAATTGCTGACACTTGGCGATCGTCAACCCGCATGGTTTTTCGCTGTAAACATCCTTGCCCGCCTGCGCCGCCATGATCGAAGCAGGTGCGTGCCAACGGTCGCCGGTCGCCACGATCACTGTGTCAACGTCTTGGCGATCAAGTAGCTCGCGAAAGTCACGGTACAACTTGCACGATGGATTGCCATAGTGCCCGTCAACGAGTTTCTTCCCGGCGTCACGTCGGCTCTGTTGCACATCCGCAATCGCGATGCACTGTACATCGGCAAGCCCCAGCATGGCGGTCAGATCGTAAGTGCAACGTGGCCCGATACCGATCACGCCCAGCGTGATCCTTTCACTCGGCGGAGTCGCGCCGTCGCGTCCAACTGCGGTCGCAGGCACAATGGTGGGAATGGCAGATGCGGTACCAAGTGCTACGGAGGATTTGACGAAAGAGCGTCGGGTCAGGTTTTGGAGTGGGGGCATTCGAGGGACCTCGTGGTGGTTGGACGGTTATCTTTCTAATCTTAGTCTTATTTCGCGGCTCGATTGTGGTGGATCCCTGCAAACCCCGAAGAAACCAAACGGGGCCAGCGAAGAAACCAAACGGGGCCAGCGAAGAAACCAAACGGGGCCAGCGAAGAAACCAAAC
>SJPJ01000001.1:5257894-5282930 GCA_007859835.1 Novipirellula herctigrandis
AGGGGCCAGCCATTTGAGTTCGTCACTTCGTTACACAGTGGTTTTGCCAAGAAACTGCAAAAACAAAAATGCGTCATCGCTCCGATGCCACAAAAATTAATCCGAATAGAATCGCTAAAAGGATTGCCCACATTGCGATTGCGATTCGTGTTGCCTTCTTTGCACGCTTTGCTTCCCACCAATTTCGCGGTCGCAATCCTTGGACGGCTAAGGTAAGTACGCCAGCCAAATTAACGCAAATCACATTTGTCGCTGTGAGTAGTAAGGCACCGCTTGCTGCATGGTACTCGCCAGATGCCAACAGAAGACCAAAGACGGCAAACGGCGGAAGCAGTGCGACGGCAACCATCACTCCGATCAAAGACGCCGGTGCTCCGGTGGTGAAAGCGAGTACTCCGGCGCAACCGGCTGCTAACGCAAGAATTATGTCACTCAGTGCGACCTCCGTTCGTGCTGCGATCGATGGAATCGTAGGATCAATCAAGAACATAGAGCCGATCAATAGAGAGACAAACAAAGCGATCGACAATCCTGCTGCATTGGTCTTTAGTGATACTTTTGCTAGGTTAATGTCGCCCAGCGCAGTAGCGAGGCAGAGCGAGACGTTTGGGCCGAGCAACGGAGCGATCACCATCGCACCGATGATGATCGCCGTGTCGTTGCGCAGTAAACCGATGGCCGCAACCAAAGTCGCTAGCACGGTTTGTGCAATGAAAACTCGCGAGATTCGCGCACCTTGCGAGATGTCGTCAAACAGTTCCTCGCGGCTAATCCGTTCGAGAGATTTCTTTGACTTTTCGGTTGCTTCTTTCTCTTGACGAGTTGGTCGCGGCAAGGTCGCTTCGACGGACAATAGCAGAACGCGAAAGTGATCGGACGTGGAAAAACGACGCGAAATTTCATCAAGCATTGCTTCAACATGTTCGGCTTCCACCAACACACGAACTAGCATTCTGTCATCACTAATCATGTCTTGCCAACGATCGACAACCGAATCGCCGTTGGGCCAAGACTCGAGTGCATCAGCCAAATTCGCAGGCAACACGATTTCAATCAGTCTTAGTGGCATGGGGTAGAGCTCGGTGGTTCATGAAAAACATGAGCGGTTTCTTGACTTGTCGGTGCCATTGAATCAATCAATGACCACTATGTCCACTTGTTTTCGTGCAACAGGTTGCCTTGGAGATCGACGATGCGAATGTGAAGTGATTGTTTGCCGTCTGCTTGCGCTGCGTCAATGATGGTCAATGTTGCATGCTCAGGCCGCGGACCGCCACCAACGAATTGAAGAATCGGCATGTCATCGGCCGCTTGGTCGAGTCGGTCGCTGTGCATGTGACCTGATAAAATCGCCTGGAATCCAGTCTCCTTCAGTGTGTCCAGCCAAAGTTTGGCACCGAATCCGCAATAGCTCGCGTAACCCTCAAGCGTGGTTCCGTCATTTTGACCCTCAAGACCGCGTAGCGGAATATGGCACGCTACGATCTTGTATGGAGCCGTTTTGATCTCTTGTCGCTCCGTTACCTGCTTGAGCCAGTTGGCTTGCTCTTGACGGTACGGTTCATAAGCAGCCGTGCCGGCAAACACGGGATGTTTGTCGGGCTTGTCTTCGCCCGTGTCGAGCGTAATGAGCGCCAGCGGGCCGAGCCGTAATGCTTGGTTGTAAGGCAGCGAAGGGGACTCGGGACAACCCGCGAAACTCTTGATCGCATCGCGAGCCCGCTCGCCTCGTACGTCGTGGTTTCCATTGCTAAACAGCAAAGGACGGGTGCTGGCCCAAGACATGTTCTTCTCTTTGGCTGGGTTCAGCATGATTTGTTCAGGTGAATCTGCAGCATCAAAATTGTTACAAATGTCGCCATTGAAGATCAACACATCGGGATTGAGTTTTTCGATTTTACCATGCAATGCACGGATCGTATCGAGGTTCTCGTGAGTGTCATTGATACTGATGAGGCGAATACGCTCGGCCTGGGGATTCGGTAAGCGAAGTGCGTAAGTCGATTCCGATTGCGGTTTACCACGTTGCAACGCGTATGCACCGCCGTAAGTTAGCGGCTGTGCGACGACTCGATAATAGATGGGGCGGTCGGTAGGCAGTGGCTCGTGATGGTGCACGCGAATATGCATTGTGCGATCATCGGCAGACATCAACCCACGGTGGCTCGCGATCGCTGTGAACGCGAGATTATCGGGCGAGAAGCCGTACTCCACCCACGCGGTGGCAAGCCCACTAAGTGCGATACTGACGCCGAAACCATTCGACCGAGGGTTTTGGACTACAGGTGGGCTGACGATCAGTTCTTTGACTTCGTTGGCTCGGTTTTCTGTATCCTGCGATCGAACGTGGTTGTTCATGCAAGCTGTGGAAATGGCAACGGCACTCAACGGAACGGTTCCAATGAATCGGCGGCGATTGAACATGATGGCCCTTTGTGGCTGAGCGTTTCGGCGATCAACGTCTGCAAAATGTAGGTATGGGATGAACTAAATGGATTTAACGGATTTCGCCGTCATGGATGACTTGTTTCCACGATTCGATTTTAATCGTCTTCAAGTACGGATGCGCGACTTCCTGTTCTTTCGCGGTGCCTAACGATTGATACAAGTACCAAATCGGTTTTTTGCCAAATGGATCGTCCTTGTCGTCCGGGTATTTGCGAAGCCCGATCCGCAGTTCACCTTCTCCGTGGTTGTCGATCCAATTGTGATAGTGCCACATTTTAATGGACTCGAGTGGTTGAATCTTGTTCCATGCCAACGCCATGCCGGCTGCTTGATCCTCTAGCGATTTCTCGGAATAGTCGGGCGAATTGAATCCGTTTTCTGAAAGGTGAACCGGACGCAGTGATCCTTCAAAACGCAATTTCTTTTGTTTCATGTAGGCATCGAGCACTTCGAGGTTCTTTGGCGTGATCTTTTTCGTTTCAAATGTGTACGTCGCATCGCTGTCTTCCCATGTTCTTGGTTTTAACAAACTCTGAGGATACGGATGGTAGGCAACCGCCCACGGAAAGTCGCCTTCCACTTTACAGAATCGGACCAGCAAATCGATTAGCCGCTTGGAGCCGTACCAGTGTTCGGCTCCATGCCAAGCCCAGTGATGGGTTAGCGAGATAAACGGTCGTGTGTTGGGATCGTATTGACGCGCGATTAAATCCATTAGACGCATCGACCGTTGGTACAGATCCAAATACGATTCGCTGCTTTTCTCACCGGCGTTCGTCCACTCCCAGCCTGCGTCAACTTCGTTGTGCATGATCCAGTGGTGGACGCGCCCATACATTCCATCAGGCCGTGACCATCGCTCGGCCATCAAGTTGAGAATCGCTCCAAATATTCCAATGCCCTCGGCGGAAGTCACATTTGGCATAGCGAAAATGCCATCCTTGGTTGCGTCCGGATGCCCGAGTAGCTTCACCACGGGACTGGGGGCCTTCGCCGGATTGGCAACCAGCACAATCACCGAGACCATCAGGCCATGTTTCTGTGCTTCAATGAAACCGTTGTCCAATCGCTCAAGTGCATTTTTCTTCGCGTGGTAAGTGCGACCTTGCCATTGAATCGGAAATGTGTCCTTGCCGGGTTCAAGTTGGACTAGCGTATGGATCATCACGTTGACGGTGACCGCAGAGATTCCGAGATCATCGATCTCATTCGGCAATCGACCGGTGTGCCAACCGCCGAGTCCCTTTTTGTTCTTCGGGTTCGCTGGCGGTAAATTGGGCGAGCGACAAACCACCGACAACGGATAGCGTGCCGATGAAAGTGGCGTGATGCCGTCCGTCGATTCTTGAACAAGTTGCCATCGCGAAGTGAGACGATCGTAATTGAGCCCATGACGTTTTCGATATCTCGGAACATCAATGGCGAATTGGCCGTCCGTATTCGGTTCAATTTTTAAACGAGTGTTCCATGCTTCCGGACTACCGAGCACGACATCGATCGGTATGTCGGCGATCCAAACCGCATCTTTTCCGCTCGGGACGCATCCTTCGATATGAACAAGGTCGGAGCTCACCGAGACTTTTGTCAATTGACAGGCGAACGGTTGGTCCAAGTAATGAAGCAGTCGTTCTTTTGCTGCCGAGGTTTGTGCTTCCGCCAATTGTGGGGACGAAACGGCAGCAATGAAACAAAAAACGGAAAGCAACAGACGACGCATAGCAGAGCCGGTGGGTAAAGGTAGGTTGGTGGGTGGGTAAGGTAGGTAGGAGTGCGTTGCGGTTGCCCGCAATCACGATGACGGTTCGGTAGGAAAGTAATTTGACATCGGAACGATGTACTGAATCGGCCCCTAGGTTATCGTGAAACTGACCCAAATGAACGCGAACAGAAGCGCGACTGTGATGGATTTCCAAAGTTTGTTGGGAATTCGCTCACAATGAGCGACAAACACTTCAATGTCGCTCTGGTTCCGGAAAAATACACCGTCGACTATTAGACACGGCTAAAAGTGTCGATTCAAGTATTTGGGGGCACCACTACCTTTTTTGCCATCACCACCAATCGTAACTTCGACAGCGGAATGCATGCGACGGCGAAGAAGAACGCAGGTGAAAATTCGGTCAGGGCGTAGCAACAACTATTCGTGGCATCACAAAATCAAGTTGGGTGCAATCAACCGAAGGAATATCGTTCAACCCGTCCGGGTTTGATTGATAAAGAATCGAATCATCGCAAGGATACTGTCCGCAAGTAACATTCCTACTGCGGCGCCGATTGCAGCGGTGCGAAACGAAAATGGTCCAATCGGGTATGACGAAGCCATCGAAATGAATCCGAACAAGAAAAATCCTATAAGCGATCCAACGACAAAAACGAATAGTCTCATGAGTTTGCTGCCGTCGTGTTCTCGCTTTTCAAGTAACCATTTTGGCAAGCCAACACGTTATCAAAAGGTGTGCCTTCCCAAGATGGCTTTGAGCCACGTTCATTTTTCGTTTTCGGTACTCGTGTTGATTCGTCGTCTAGTTTGCAGGTGGGAATGAGCGATGAGCGTGAAAGACCTTCCATTCTCCGTCGGCTAGAATCAGAACGACGGACTGAGCAAATTTTGAACTGAAGGTTCTGCCGTTTTTTGTCGTAACGGAAGACATACCCTCGGCGGTTGCTAACGCGATGGTTGGCGAAAGCAAAGTAGTGTGCTGTTGGTCGAAGCGGTAAGTAATTTTGTCGAGATTTTCGAATCCCCTTTTTGTTGCTTGCAGGGCCTCCTCGCGAGTGAGAAGAAATTCGCCATTTTGAATAAGTGCTCCCTTGTCGTTTTCGCAAACAAAGCTGAAGACCTTTTCGGGATCAAGCGATTCCGCGGCCGTTTGAATCTCTGCCAGTCGAGCTTGCACTGCCTGCTCTGCACCGGATGGATTGGAAACGGTCTTTGTTTGAAGCTGGGCAACCGTTGTCGTACTTGAAATCACAAGAACGCCAGCAACGACACACAACAATTTTTTCGAGATCATTACGATGTCCCTCCATTGAGAAAAATAGTGGTAGTTAGTGTCTCTGTTTTGAATCAAGTCGGTCTTTTCTTCCCTGCTGACCACGACGTGAACCTCGATCCGATTGATCTGTCACCATTCAAACCTATGGCAAGGCAAACCATGGAATCCCTTTATGATGATCCTGGCGGTCGACCTTGGCAAGTTAAATAGCGTTTAGATGATTCTGGTCAAACCACGGACTTCGCCGCTTGGGTGGATTTTCTTGTAGTCCAAAAGCTGGCGTTACGATTCAAGTTCCACCTGCGACATTAATTCGGTTAGTGCATCGATAGCATCTTGGGGCCGTGATGAGGGAACAAATAGGTGGTCGTGATAGAATGCCGCAACCAAGTTAGTGCTAATGCCTCGCTTAGCAAGAATGTTGGCAACCGTTGCTGTAAGACCAACTGCTTCAAGACTGGAGTGCACTTGAAGAGTAATCATGCGAAAGATTCCGCAATATTGTTCACCGGCGGCGTCAGCGCGATCCTTGGGGATGACTAGAGTCAGGCCTTCGTTTTCTGCGAAGGTTGCGATTGGATTCAGTTCGACGCCATCTCCGTATTTCCCAAGCGGGCGAGATACGAACACAAACTCACCGTCAACAAGAACCGGCTTCAATGAGGCTAGCAGCGTTCGTAGGTCAGTGATTCCGCTCATAGCATGTTCTTCAATCGGGTAACGTTACCAATCGGCTGGCAGCGAACGATCGACCAATTGCACACGCCCGATTTTGTCTGGCGGGTGGTTTCGTATTCTGAGTAAAACGAGGGGCGGCGTTGCCATTGGGCCAATTTGAAAGCAAAGCAAAAGTATATGTATGGCTTTCCCAGCCGTCGAGCAACGTCGACAAATTGCGAGGCTATCTGTCACTTTGAACTCATATTTGAAGCGCCGTCGACGGCGGAGGGCCTTTCATTACGGAAGAATCGTGAGATGTTGCCGAAATGAGCGACGCAATCGTCGAGCTGTGCTAGAAACTGGGCAACCCATCGCGAATTTTCTTCTGGGAGCTCAATGTTGGGGTTTTGGGTGAGGTAGGGTGTGGGCGATGGGCCGAAATTGCCATTCTCAGTTGCTCGTTTTCGCGAATTGGTTTTGCAGTGTTTTGCTAGCACACAATTCATCTAGCTTGCGCCGACAATGTTGGCTACAAGAGGCACCGTGGATGTATTTTTTGCAGTGAATGAGGTCGTTTTCTTAGCCCTTTTTTGCTTGCGTGGTCAGGGATGACGACTTAGCGAGACGATTTAACGATGAAAAACTTTGGCCGTGTTCTCCTGCTGGCTGCACGCCGACGCTGGGCGTTGGTTGGGATTGTGATCACGTCTCTGGTCATCGCTGTTCTTTGGGGAGCCAATATCGGCACCCTCTATCCGATTACCGAAGTGGTTTTCGCAGGCGATAGCATCCCACAGCATGTGACCAAAGAGATCGCGATCACGAACCAAAAGATCATCGACCTCGACGCCGAAATCATCGCTTTGGATGCGAAATTGGCTGATGTTAATGTCAATTCCGAAGCGGATGCTGCCAGCAAAATTCGATTGGACATCGATTCGGCTCAAACTAAGAAACTTGCTTTTACTAAAACGCTTGAGACGCTCGTTTGGGCACAGCCCTATGTCGACCGTTACGCGCCAGCCGAAGCTTATCAAACCTTAGTCGTGATCGTTCTTGTGTTGATTGGTGCAACAGCGGCTAAGCTAGTTGCGCTGTTGATCAACTTGATGTTGGTGCAATACATCGCTGAGCGATCCGTCGTGGACCTTCGCGCTCAATTCTTTCGCAAAACATTGCGGTTGGACCTCGATTCGTTTGGTGAAAATGGCTCGGCCAATTTAACGTCGCGATTAACGAACGACACGGCGCAAGTCTCCGGTGGAGTCGCTGTTTTACTTGGCCGGCTTCTTCGCGAACCGTTGAAAATGATCGTTTGTGTCGGTGGTGCACTCTACGTTTGTCCTAGGCTATTGCTTTTGGTCACCGTGGTCACGCCGTTGGTTGCGATATTGATGCACCACCTCAGCCGCGCCATTCGACGAGCAAGTCGTCGAGCGATGGAAGAAATGAGCCAGATGTACGGAATGTTGAACGATTCGTTCGCTGGCATTCGTGTGGTCAAGGCGTTCAATACACAAGGTTACGAACGAGCGAAATTCCAGCGTGGCATCCAAGCCTATTTTCAAAAATCAATGAAGATGGCGTTTTACAATACGGCCGCGCGAAGCGTCAGTGAACTGTTGGGGATGACGATCGTGGGGCTAGCCATTTTGGCAGGCGGTTATTTGGTTGTGAATCAGCAGACCGCGATTTTCGGAATCCCAATGAGTACGGTCCCACTGAAGATGAGCGAAGTCTTGACGTTCTTTGCGCTTCTAATTGGAGCGTCGGATCCTGCGAGAAAACTACAAGATGTATGGGCCAATTTACAGCGTGGCATCGCGGCAGCTGATCGTGTCTACGAAATCATTGATCAACCGATTCGTGTTGCTGAACCCGTTGTTGGCAAAACGGCTGCTCGCCCCCATCAACATATCCGTCTCGACAATGTTGTCTATCAATACCCATCGGGACCGACTGTCCTTCGCGGCGTTGATTTGACTATTCGGCATGGTGAAACGATTGCTGTGGTTGGGCCGAATGGCAGCGGAAAGAGTACGATTGTGAATTTGTTGTGTCGATTCGATGACCCACAAGGTGGTGCGGTCTTGATTGACGATACGCCGATCAACGAAATGAAGACACGAGATTTGCGTCGTCGCATAGCGTTAGTGACTCAGCGTACGGTCCTTTTTGATGACACAATTGAAAACAACATCCGATACGGAACGCCGGGCGCGGACAAGCACGCAGTGGTCCGAGCCGCGAAGTTGGCTTTTGCGGATGACTTCATCCGCCGCAAAACCCCCAATGGCTACGAGACGCTTTTAGGTGCCCAAGGGATGCGACTTTCGGGGGGGCAAATGCAACGGATCGCGTTGGCGCGTGCATTCTTGAAGGACCCTGACATCTTGATTCTCGATGAGGCCACCAGTGCAATTGACCTCGAGAGTGAACGTTTGATCCACCAAGCGTTAGCAAAATTCTTGGTCGACCGGACGGGAGTCATGATCACTCACCGACCGACCAGTTTGTCGATGGCCGATCGAATTGTGGTGATCGAAAGTGGGAAAATCTCCGATTCTGGCCGCCATGAAGAATTGATCAGCCGAAATCGGTTCTACCAAAGTCTCTGCGGCAACGACCAAAAGACGGCCGCGTAAAGCCCCGAGAAACGGCCCAAAACACTAGAAATGGGCTTCAAACCGAGCAAAATACGAACGTAATCTTGCCAAACTGGCCTCAAGCCGCTATTTTGCGGAGCCATTCAACCAACCATTCCTCTCGAATTTGATCTCCGAGTGCTAATATGACCATGGATCGCAGCCTCAAAGTGCAAGCTGGGGCAATTAAGTCGCGAAACGTGCTGACCCGTGCCGAGCGGATCGCTCGCCTGAAAGAACTAGACCGTTTCGACCCTGAAGCCAACATTGTTGGGATGGCCAAAGTGCGCGTCCCGAAGGTTTCGCTGAAGAAGAAAAAGAAAGTGAAGAAGGAAGAAGAGGAGAAATAGGTCGCTGGGAAGATCTGCGTTACTCGCATGAGTCAGTGGATTTCCCGCCACCTTTTCAATTCTTTTCAAACCGCCAATCGCAGCCGGTCTTTGTGCATCGAAAGTTGTACCGACCGGCTTTTCTTGTTGAACCCGATTGGTTTTTTCGCTAATCGATTTTGTCCTTCATCGACCCTCCGCAAACGACGTAGGTAAATCTAAGCTTAGCGATTTCGGCAAGCTCGCACTCGCTCTCATCTTCCCAATCTCGTGAATCGATTGCCATGGAAAACTCAACGACGACTGCTGTTGCACCTGATGCCGAAGATGACATCGCGCCAATTGATTTACCCAAACAGGGGATCGATCCTCAGCGTTTGCCGCTTCCCGAAGCGACGCAACCGTTAAAGATCCTCTGGCAATACGTGATCGTATTGACGGTGATCCATGTCATGGCACTGTTAGCGTTTCTGCCTTATATGTTCACATGGTCCGGTGTGATCCTCGGCGTGCTAGGTCATTTTACCTTTGGAATGCTCGGTATCACGATCGGGTATCATCGACTGCTGACACATCGCGGATTCACTTGTCCAAAATGGCTTGAGCATACATTGGCCGTTTTCGGTATGTGCAATCTGCAGGACAGCCCTGCGCGATGGGTTGCCATTCATCGGATGCACCATCAACACAGTGATCATCAACCCGACCCTCATTCGCCGCTGGCCAGTTTTCTCTGGGGGCATGTCGGTTGGGTCGTTTGTCGCCACCGAGACCTTGATCGCACCAGCCACTATGAGCGTTACGTGCGTGACTTGCTCCGCGACCCGTTTTATTTGCGACTCGAACGTAAAGAGGGTTGGTTCTTCGTCTTCTTGGCTCACGCAATGCTAATTACCGCCGTCGGGGCTGTGTTCGGTTATGCCATCAGTGGCGGATTGATCAGCGAAGCGATTCGGTATTCCTATAGCTGGTTTGTTTGGGCGGTCGCAGTTCGCACCGTTTTTGTTTTGCACGGTACTTGGACAGTCAATTCGTTGTCGCATGTTTTCGGTTATCGCAATTACGAAACGCGTGACAACAGCCGTAATAATTGGCTTGTTGCATTGATTTCACATGGCGAAGGATGGCACAACAACCATCACGCCCAACCACGATCGGCCGCGCACGGACATCGATGGTACGAATTCGATATGTCGTGGCGAGTGATTCAGTTTCTTGAAATGATCGGATTGGCCAAGGATGTTGTGCGTCCCAAGGCAAACACGACCGAGGGCTGAAGCCGTTGCAGGCAATCACACCGCGCCCTGCAGTTTGGTGCCCTGCAATTTGGCGCCCTGCAGATTTACAGATGGTCTTTCTTGCGTCCACTGACGTAGCAGTTGCCACGGACAAAGAAACGCAAAGGTTCGTCAACGGCTCGGCTGATCCCGATTCGTGGTGATACCGCAATCTCGATGGATGGAAATTGTTGGGCCAGTTGACCATCATCCAGTTCAGCATCGTCCGGTTCACAAATGGTCAACGCGGGATACCTCGTTAGATCAATCGAATCGAGTTGTCGGTCGACCGAAAGTGCTTGGCACAACATCGCTGGCCCGCGGGTGAGTCGGCGTAGATCCTCGTAACCTCGTTTCGATTGCATTTGCGAGATTCCCCAAACCGGTTCAATGGCACGAATCAATACTGCACTGCCGACCCCTTTTCGTTCGGTCACCGCATTCATACAGAACTTGCCGTGGATTGGATACACATACAATGTCCCTGCGGGGCCAAACATCGATGCGTTACTTTTCGTTTTGCCACGATAGCTATGGCTTGATGGATCGTTCATTGCCAAATACGCTTCGGTCTCGACAATCGATCCACCGATCCACGTTTGGTCGATTCGCCTTAGTAGTACCATTCCAAGTAAATCGCGAGCCACCTCGTCAGCGGGCCGTTGATAGAAAGACCGCAGCAATCGTTTTCTTTGTGTTGGCAATTTTTTCATGACGTCATCCACCACCGTTACGACAGCCCGATGGATTCTTACCGTCTCCGGCCCGCCGATCTATCGTGGCTGGATTCGTACAGATGGTCAACAGATCCTCGAAGTCGGTAGCGGTAAACCACCGTCCGCAGCAGTTGACTTGGGGGATGTTGCTATTCTGCCCCAGTGGGTCAATGCACACACGCATTTGGAATTTTCGGACCTCCAAAAACCAATCGGCGAAGCCGGTATTGCACTTTGGGATTGGATCGGGCAAGTCGTTGAGGCGCGAAAAGGTTCAAATGCCGACAGGAAAGCCAAGGCAATATCCGCAGGAATCGCCGAATCGGCCGCGGCAAAAGTGTGCTTAGTTGGCGAAATTAGTACGTTGCCGTGTGAGTATCCGAAAAGCGATCAGGCAGTCGAGTGGGTCGCGTTCGCCGAAACAATTGGTCTAAGTCCATCGCGAAGTGCCGAGCGATTCGCGACTGCGTCTGAGTACGTGGCCCATGTTCAGAACGCCGCCGTCAGTCCGCACGCTCCCTATTCGAGCACTCCCGAGTTGATCGACCGATCGATTCAACTGGCCACTCGCTATGGTTGTCCTGTGGCGATGCACGTTGCGGAATCCCCTGCGGAGCGGGAACTCCTTTGCACCGGGAGTGGCCCGTTCGCCGACCGGCTCAAAGCGATGGGGGTATGGCAACAGGGCGTCTTTCCATGGGGGGGCGAGCCGTTTGAAGAGCTGATCCACCGACTTGCCAAAGCGCCACGGTCGCTATTGGTCCACGGAAACGACTTGCGTTCAAACGAGCTCGATAAAATCGCACGCCATTCAAACATGACCGTCGTCTATTGTCCTCGGACGCATGCGTTTTTTGGCTACACGCCACATCCGGTCGCAGAGCTGCTGCGCCGTGGGGTCCCGGTCGCACTAGGAACTGACTCACGGGCGAGTAACCCGGATTTAGATTTAGGTGGCGAAGTTCGTTACCTTCTAGAGCATCGCCAAGATATCGATCCGGCAGATGTTCTACGCATGGCTACCCTTCACGGGGCTAACGCACTCGGCCGAAAAGATCTTGGCCGGATCGAAGTCGGCTGCCTCGCCAAATTGGCGGTTGTCGAATCAACGACAACGGAAGCCGATGAGGTGATCCCGTCGTCATTGATTGGTCATCGTCGCTGATTAGCCGGCGACGATTATTGGGGGGCTATTGTAGGGAGGGACTGCGGTCCGGCGCCACCTTGAAGTTCCATGGTTCGCTTCATGATCAATTCTTGTAGCTCGCCCATGTTTTGTTGAACGCGTAGCATCCCAAGTTGAGCTCCCTTGGCCGTCAGGGTTGGAAGCCTTTCGATTGCTTTTTTTCCGACCGGTGTTTGGTAGAAATCGGACAATTGGCCAAGCTCGTTTTCGGTGAACTCTTCCTTGTACATTTTGACCATGTCATCCTTGAGCGATTCGTAGGAAAGATGTTTACGAAGGAAACCTTGCATCACATCTTTGAACATCCCCAACTGAGGCTGCTGTTGGATCTGCATTGCCAGCATGTCGTCCACGTTTCGCTTCGTCACCTCCTTCATGTTCATCGTTTCGAGCAAGGTCTCCGCTGCAAGAGTATGTGAATCTTTTTCAACGGCGGGGGCATCAGTAGCATCAACAGCGGCAGGCGTATCGGCTGCAGCGGGTGGCTGAGTCGTGGGTGCAGCGTCTTGTGCATGGGCCGACAGCCCGAGTGCGATGGCGGCGGAGAGAACGAACAAGAATCGGGCTTTCATGGTGGGCTTTCACATTTGAGAGGATTTAGATTTGCGTGGTGTCGTTTCAGCACGCATTGCCCCATTGTACCGGGCAAACCCGGCAACGGAAGTCACGGGGAAGGGGCGTCACTGATCGCCTATTCCAACCCACCCAATTGGTCGCGGAGCGATTTCATTCCTCGGTGCAATAGTCCAGCGACCGCACCGGTTGACTTTCCCAATTGTTCGGCCACTTCACTTAGCTTTTTGCCTTCCAGATAATGCAATCGGACCGCTTCGCGTTGGGCATCCGGCAATCGCTCAATTGCCATCACGACTTGGAGAACATTTTCGCCGGCGGCCACATTTTGGCTTGGCGTGGGACCGTCTCCGGCCAATAAACCCTCCAATCGCATCGATGATTTCGCCAATCGTTGTTCCATCGATTGTTCACGCCGAACGTCTCGTTTGTCGCGATGCATGTCGCGATCCAAGTGGCATAAACACCTCGCCAGAATTTGTCGTAGCCAACCACGAAACTCGGCTTCGGTACCACCGCGGAATTGATCGATCGCGCCGACCGCTTGCATCATGGTTTGCTGAACAATGTCGGATGCACCCACCTTGGCTTGCAAGGCTCGTCGCATTTGGACGCGGGCCAACATCCGGAGGTACGATTCATATTTTGCAACGATCGCCGGATCACTCACGTCAATTGGCTGGTTGTCAATCGGTTCGTCGTTCGGCTCGGGTTCGTAACTGGTCATTCACTCCAGCTTACTTCTTTTTCACAGACCGGGGAACTCGCTCCGAGAGCAATCTTTTATCAGTGTCGGAGATTTTTTTTGCACCAAGGTCGTTTCTGTCGTGGACCGTGAGCCATATGGATGTTCATCGTGTCTTTATTGTCGAAAGCCCCGCCGTATTGAAAGCACTGGCCGTCGTCACGGGTGAACGCTAGGATTGGTGCAGTCACTCTTCCCCAAAGTTCTCTTCTTCTACGAGTCAAATTGATGCAATCGAAAGACGCAATTCGTTCGGCAATGAATTTTAGTAACCTTGTTTTCAAGGGGTATCTTAGTGACTTTGATGACGCTGAGTTGATGAAACGACCAGGGAAAGGTTGTAATCATTTGGCTTGGCAAATGGGGCACTTGATTGCAGCGGAGGTATCGATGTTATCCGCAATGTTTCCTGATGATGCGTTTGCGCTGCCGGAAGGTTTTGCCGAAGCACACAGCAAAGAAACGGCGGACTCGGACGATCCGTCAAAGTTTCTTAAGAAAGATGAGTACTTCGAGTTGATGGACAAAGTTCGCCAACAAACGCTCGCGGTACTCGATCGAGCGTCGCAAGAAGAGTTGGCAGGTGCGTCGCCAGAGAATTTTCAATCGTTTTGTCCAACCGTTGCGGACATGTTCATTTTGATTGGCACGCATCCAATGATGCATGCCGGCCAAATCGTTCCCGTTCGTCGACAACTCGGAAAGCCCGTGATGTTTTAGAGCGATGGAACCACTTCCTGAATTGCTTGACAGACAACCTTACCCACCATCTTTAAATCGTCGTCGGTTGCAATAAGGGGTGGCATAAGAATGACGACGTCTCCGAGAGGCCGGATCCATACGCCTAATTCGGTCGCTCGTTGGCAAACTTTCTGGCCGAATAAATCGGCCGAGTCAAACGCGGTTTTTGTTTCGCGATTTTGTACAAGTTCAATTCCTACCATCATCGAGCGTCCACGAATATCACCGACATGTGGATGACCTTGAATTGGATCAAGGCTGGATCGTAGCAGCGACGCTTTTGCATCGATGGATTCGACCAAATTTGATTCCGTGAACAAATCGATTGAGGCTATCGCGGCTGCTGCGGCTAGCGGGTTTCCACCAAAGGTATGCCCATGGAAGAACTGTTTCGATTCGGATGTCTTCGCCAAGAATGCGTCAAAGACATGCGGTCGAGCGACGGTTGCAGCCATCGGCAAATACCCGCCTGTCAAACCCTTGCCTAAACACATGATGTCAGGCGTGACTGATTCGTGGTTGCAAGCGAACAGCCGGCCGGTACGCCCAAACCCCGTAGCAACTTCGTCGCAAATCAGCAGCACTTCGTACTTGTCACAGAGCTTGCGAATACGCGACAGGAACCCTTTGGGATGGGTGATCATCCCTGCGGCACCTTGGACCAGCGGCTCCATCACCACGGCTGCCAAGGTTTCGTGGTGTTGTTTTAGAAGCGATTCAACTTCATCGGCATAGTGGTCGCATGCAGCATCGGGTGTGACGCCGTCGGGCAACCGATAGCTGCAGGGTAGCGGCCCGCGGACCGGCGTAAAGACGATTGGTGCAAAAAGTTGGTGGAAGAATTTGATCCCACCAAGCGAGACGGAACCGGTCGTATCGCCGTGGTAGGCAAGCGACAGCGCCAAGTAGTCGGTCTTCTTGGGGCGAGGGTCTTTGCGTTGATGCCAATATTGAAGTGCCATTTTCAAGGCCGCTTCGACGGACGACGAACCGTCGCTGCTAAAGAAAACGTGCGACAAGTCACCGGGCGTAATCTCGACGATCCGGCTGGCCAGGATTTCGGTCACATCGGCCGACATGCCCAAAGTCGTGATATGGGCGACTCGGTCGAGTTGGTCGCGAATAGCGGCGTCGATTTTGGGATGGCGATGTCCGTGGACGTTGCACCACAGGCTGGCAACGCCGTCAAACAGCCGTTTCCCACTGTCCGTGGTTAGCCAGCAGCCGTTGGCCTCGGAAATTACGATCTTTTTGTATTGAGCCATCTGCGTGAATCCTTGCCAATGCCAGGATCCGCCGACGTGATGGGAGCGGTCAATCATAGGTTTTGGGGCCGTTTGCGGAGACATAATCCCTCGCTAGATTTCAGTTGGGTGTTGGAGGTTGGCCAAATGCGAAACAATTTGCGGTACGCCATCGGGTAAAAACTCGCTAAAGTGTGGCAGAGAGTTCATCAAACGGAGTTAGATACCGATGGCCCGCGAAGCAGTTTACCAACAAACCGACCCCGAGTCCGCTACCGAAGCGCTCATGCCGAAGGAACCTGACAATTCATTGCGTCCTCGGCGGATGGATGAAATGGTCGGCCAACGTGACGTGATCGAGCGACTAAAAATCGCGATCGACGCCGCTCAGGGCCGTGGCGAACCGCTTGGGCATATCCTGTTTGATGGCCCCCCGGGACTCGGCAAAACGACCTTTGCGACGGTGATTCCGGCCGAGATGAGGACGACGGTGGAAATGGCCAACGGTGCGGGTCTAAAGGCTCCAAAAGATTTGCTTCCCTATCTAACGAACCTTTCCGAAGGAGCGGTGCTGTTCATCGATGAAATTCACCGGATTCCCAAAGCCGTGGAAGAGTATTTGTACACGGCGATGGAAGATTTTCGGATCGATATTATTTTGGGCGAAGGGGTCAGTGCTAGGACACTTAATTACGAACTTCGCCCCTTCACGTTGATTGGCGCGACCACGCGAGCCGGAATGCTCAGCGCCCCGCTGAGGGATCGATTCCAAATCCGCGAACATCTTGGCTGGTACAACCATGCCGAACTTTGCGAGATTGTTCGCCGCAATAGTGTGAAGCTAAAAGTCCCAATCGACGACGGTTCCGCTTCCGTGATTGCGTCGCGAAGTCGTAGCACGCCGCGGCTTGCCAACAATCGACTTTTGTGGCTACGTGACTATTCGCAGAGCAAAGCAAAGGGAAAGGTCGACGCACAGATCGCTACCGCCGCGCTCGACATGATCGGCATCGACGAACTTGGGCTCGATAAACAAGATCGTGGATATCTCGATACGTTGATGCGAGTGTTCCTCGGGGGACCAGCCGGCCTCGAAGCGATTGCACACACGATGAATGTTAGTAGTGACACTCTCGAAGACGAAGTTGAACCATTTTTATTGCGAAGCGAATTGATTGTGCGGACTCGCCGTGGACGCATGGCAACTCAGAAAGCGTTTGAGCACATGAAGGTCACGCCGCCAAAAGTTACACCCTAATGAACGACAGTATTGAACTTTACGATTACGAGTTGCCACGCGAACGGATCGCCCAAGAACCACTTGCGGTTCGAAGCGATGCGCGTTTGATGTTGATTGATCGCAAGAATCAATCAATCGATCATTATCATGTTCGCGATTTGCCCGAGCTTCTCACGGCCGATGACACGTTGGTACTCAACAACACGCGAGTCGTTCCGGCGCGTTTGGTCGGTTTTCGTACCGAGACGCGAGGGCGATGGCAGGGGCTTTTCTTGCAGGCTGATCCGGCGACGAGTGCATGGGAAGTATTGACCAAAACACGTGGGTCGCTCAAACCAGGTGAAACACTCACGATCCAAGATCGCGAAGGACGCGACGGCATGCATTTGGTCGTGGTTTCGCGAACCGACGAAGGGCATCTAATCGTCACGCCCAAGTTGCTACCGGGCGATTCTTCGATGCCGCCTTCGGAACCTGCCGATTGGCTTGAACAATATGGACGTATTCCTCTTCCGCCTTACATTCGTGATGGGCAAATGGTGGATTCGGATATCGATAACTACCAAACCGTGTTTGCCGAACATCGCGGTAGTGTTGCGGCGCCAACCGCAGGGCTGCATTTCACCGATCCACTACTCAAGCACATTCGCACCGGCGGAACCGAGATTGCCGAAGTCACGTTGCACGTTGGCATCGGCACGTTTCGGCCGATCGCTGTCGATCGACTCGACGATCACGCGATGCATAGCGAATGGGGCAGCATCGATCAGGCAACGGCCGATTTAATTCGCACTCGGCGTGATCATGGTCGTTGCGTCGCCGTGGGTACCACGAGCGTCCGAGTGCTCGAAAGCGCTGCTGACAACGATAAGCCGCTGGGTCAATGGAGCGGGGCAACCGATTTGTTTATCAAACCGCCTTACCGATTCAAAGCCGTTGACGCGTTGATGACCAATTTTCATTTACCTCGTAGCAGTTTGTTGGTTTTGGTCAGCGCCTTTGCCGGTCGCGATCTCATTATGGAAGCCTACCAAACCGCGATTCGCGAAGAATACCGTTTCTTCAGCTACGGCGATGCAATGTTGATCGTCTAATGTCGTCTTTCGCAAAGTGCAAAGCGACGATTCTCCACACTCCAAGACTTCACTCCCTATGCCCAACGAAGAACAAATCCTCGTCATCCCCGAATCGGTCATTACAAAAATCGGAGCCATTGAAGGTTTCGAATCGGACGTCGACCGATTTTTGCAGCCGATATTGTCCAGCGACCAACTCTCGTTCGAGCCACGCGGCGCGATGGAAACGGACCCCAGTTTCAAGCAATTGATTCCGTACGTCCTTTTGGAATGGACCGATCAGGATGGGACCGTCAAACTATTCACCTACACGCGTGGCGGTGGCGGTGGTGAGCAGCGATTGCACGCAAAGCGGAGCGTCGGAATCGGCGGGCACATTAGCCGCGAAGATGCCGAAGGCGGAGCCGATCCGTATGCCACGGGCATGCACCGAGAATTGGCCGAAGAGATTCAGCTCGGCTCCGCGTACCGCGAAACGACCGAAGGATTGCTTTACGATCCATCGAACGATGTCGGAAAAGTTCACTTAGGAGTGGTTCACCGTTTTGTACTTGAATCATCCGATGTGAAAAGCAACGAAGCTGACTTGGCCGAAGGTGGTTTTGTCAGTATCGATGAATTGAAAGCGGATTTCGATCGATTAGAAACTTGGAGCCAACTCGCGATCACTGCGATCTATCATGGCTGATGTTATCCCGCTTCATCGACTTGTGTTTGCGCTGGTACCCGTCTTGATCGTGTTGGTACTAATGTTTCGTTGGTCGCTCGGCGTACGTTCGGCAATGGTCGGACTTGCACGGATGATCCTGCAGTTACTGCTTGTCGGCTATCTGCTTGGCTACGTCTTCACCGCGGAAACACCGTGGATCGTGATTGCGATTTTGACGATGATGTTGTTCGCAGCAAGTTGGATCGCGCTCCGCTCGGTCAAACGCGATCGAGCCAGAAACTATCCCTACGCGGTTGCATCGGTTTTAGTTGGTGGCGGCATCACACTGTTCATGATGACACAGGGCGTCTTGGGACTAAGCCCATGGTTTGCACCACGAGTATTCATTCCGCTCGCAGGAATGACGTTTTCGGGATGTATGAACGCCGTGAGCTTGGCGGCCGAGCGTTATTATGTCGAAGTTGATCGTGGAGAACTGCACAACGAAGCGCGGGCCCATGCGATGAAAGCCGCGTTTATCCCGATCA
Organism: Novipirellula herctigrandis; assembly: GCA_007859835.1. GTDB lineage: Bacteria > Planctomycetota > Planctomycetia > Pirellulales > Pirellulaceae > Novipirellula_A > Novipirellula_A herctigrandis. The sequence continues at coordinate 5,276,968 of SJPJ01000001.1, forward strand.
CGAATATGTTATTCGCCGTTGGGATTGTCTCGATCCCAGGCATGATGACCGGACAAGTGTTAGCGGGCGTTTCCCCGCTAATCGCAGCACGTTACCAAGTCATGGTGATGTGTATGATGTTTAGTTCTGCCGGGTTGGCTGCGGCGGTGTTCTTGTGGCTCATCGGACGCTCGGAGATAAGGACTGCTAATAGTGCTGAGGCTTGACCGAGGTGTAGCATATGATGATTTGGATCGTACAATATGTGTTCGCCTGGCTTCAACCATATGACTGACTGAAAAAATGTCTCCATTTATCTCTCTTTCTTTCGCGTTCCTGATTCTTGTCTTGATCGGAGTGCTTACGAGAAGACAAAGGACGTTGCGGCGTCGGCAACAAGAGTGTCTTGCCCGACAGGCAGAGTTAGATGAAAAGGTCAACCGATTGTCTGAGGCGATTTCCGCCAACAATGCGAATAACGCGAATGATCAAGTATTGCCTGCGCTGCAACTTGAACTGCAAAAACTTGGGCATCAAGTCAGGGACTTACAGCACGAATCTCGAAAGCCCTCGGCATTGGCAAAGCACAATCCCAAGCGTCTACGCTTGATGGACGAAGTCCTAACCGTGATGTTGCCGATTCATCACAAACTTGATCGTGTGTTGTTTCCGAGCGACCAACCCTTGGACGATCTTGATTGGATGCACAAGCTGAAGAACCGAGAATTTCCGTACTCCATTACGGACGAAGAAGGATTAATTCTGTACAAATTGATCGTCGACAATCAACTCAAAAACGGCTACGAGATTGCGACTGCTTTTGGATACAGTAGCTTTTTTATGGGGCTTGCCTTTCAATCCAACGGTGGGCATTTGTTGAGTGTTGATGCCTATGTCGAAGAAGCAGAAGAGGACTTTGTTTACTCTGAGACCCGGGCTCGCGAGCATTCCGAGGCGATCCGCGAAGCAATTTCGAAAAAACAAGAGAACCATGTCCCAGAAGGGCTAAAATTTGCTCGTTGGGGTGCGGAGCAATTGGGGCTCTCCTCGGTAGTCGACTATCAAGTGGGGTTTAGCCCAACCGACGTTGATGTTCTAGCCCAAGGCCGTACGTTTGACTTCGCATTTATCGATGGTGGGCACTTCGGAAAACAACCGACCAAAGATGTGCAAGCGATCTTGCCATTTGTTGATCCAGATCGATTCTTGATTGTCTTTCACGATACTCATTGTGACTCAGTCGCGCAAGCAGTTCATTTCGCATGTGACCAATTGTCAATCCCGCGATATACTTTACGGACCCGCAATCAATTTGTGGTGCTAAGCAAAGGTATCGAATCGGAAAAGCTTGCCGCTTGCGAACAACTCGTTATTCGGCAAAACGCCTAATTCATTCCCCATTTTGATGAGAACATGACGTGACGGTTTCTTCCTCACTCCAGTACAATCAGTTGCAGTCGCTTGAGAAATATGTATTGTCTGGGCACCATCAAGTCCGAGGATGGCTTTGGCATAGCGCGGCCTATATCACTTCGCTGATGGGGCTCGAACAGGTTCGGCAGGGAATGGTTGGCAATGTCGGTGAGATCGGCGTTTGGCAAGGCCGATACCTGCAATTGCTGGGGTTGCTTGGGCGTCCCGAAGAAACGATTCTTGGGATTGACTCGTTCGTTCACGCGCCCGACGGGGATGCTTTTGAGCATCAACTTCGTGAGCGATTTGAAGTGGAACCTGCTCTTGAGGGGCGGCTTCGCATATTACGTCGCGACTCGACAACGTTGACGCCTGACGAGATTCGGCAAGTAGTGGATGGACCGTTTCGATTGTTCAGTGTAGATGGAGGCCATTTAGCCCACGAGGCTTTTCATGACTTAAAGCTTTGTGCGCCGCTGATGTCCGAAGATGGGATCATCATCGTGGATGATATCTTCAACGTCACATGCCCAGGGGTCGTTGAGGGAACGCTTCGCTTCTTGATGAGCAACGAAGGTGCCGATTTTGAAGCGTTTTGTATTTCGGGAAACAAGATGTTTCTAGGCAGGCGATCGGCGACGCCCGCTTGGCGAAAATTTCTGATGAAGGTGACTCGTCAATGCACCGACGTTTCACTGTTTCGTGACACAGCAAAAACCATCGACGATATGCCGCCTGGGGTTTTCCCCCAATTTTGTGGCGGGGACGTCGTGGTGATCACATGGTCGGGGGATTATCTGATTTCTGATAATGGCGAGCCGGTTGTGATACGTCTTAAGGTTTGTGATCCAGCTGAGTTGAATGACCAGCAGTGTATTTTGCCGTCACCGCTTGAGATTATGTCTCGGCTCTAAGCGGCGTCCCTTATAAAGCCAAGATCCACCCGGTCATTGAACGGAATGATCGGGTTTTCGTCGACCCAACGATCGGTCGCGGTTACCACCTTGCCGGGGAATTGGTAAATGATTGCTCCTTCTCGCTGTGCACGACGGCAAAGTTCAACGTCTTCGTGTTCGTTCCAATAGAGCGATTCGTCCCATTGGCAATTCTCCCAGAAACGCTTGCGAATCATCGTGATCCCGCCCGGTACGTAGGAACCTGCGGAATAGTCGCGGTAGTTCAGCAAGCCACCGGGACACCAAGTCACGTTCTCGCCTCGCACCACTCCCCAATCGAGGGCCCGTGATCCGTCGGGAAGTGAAATTCTTGCCGCTGCGATACCATAGGCGTATCCCCAGTCATCAAAGCGATCAAAGAATTGTTTGGTGAACTTGAATCGGTCGTGACTAATCACGATATCGGAATACTTGGCCTGCATGCAAAGTATGTTTTTTTTGCGAGTGATCCATCCGTAGGCATCTTCGTCGGTGAATTCGATTTGCCGAACATTCGCTTGACCAGCAAATGCATCCAGCGTCTTGGGCACCATCATAAGAATCTCAAACTTGCTCTGACAGTTTTCGTGGATCGAGTCGATCATCTGTTGGACTTGTTCATTGCGGTTGCCAAGCGTGAGGATCCCTAAGGAAAACCCGGAATGGGGATCGCGATAGTGAGCCGGAACTGGCTTATCACAGCGGTAAGTGATGTCCCAAAAAGAGAACCCCCGTCGCGTGCCCTCGCTCGGGCTTTGGCTCTGTGAGACCAAAGTAAAGCAATCAGCGAAATGGTGCCGGACCAGAGCTTTCAATCCAAACCACGTCATTAAGTCGTTATCGTGAAAGGATAGGGTGAGCTTTTTTCCAGGTGAAAGATGTTTGAGAACTTCCACAAGAGTTCGCTGGTAGAATCGGTTAAAGTTGGGGTGTCGAAGATGGATATGCTGAGCGTTTGCGAGTTGATCGCGAAGTGACCATAAGTTGAACGTGTTGTCGTACTGTGCAATAACCGTATCCGCAGTCACACCCGTGTCTTCATACATGGGGGTGATCACTAAATTGTCTTGCTTTTTGGTTTCCCATTCTACTGGGTTTGCCAGCTCGTTTTCGGCCGAGTTAGTGGTTACCTTGGACGACCGTCGTAGCCGATTTCGAATTCGGCTTTTTACGAAACGTCTCGCCCATTTCCTTGCGATCTTTCGAAAAGGCTTTTGCATCGTCACCTGAGTCAACCACGGCAACGCAGAGATTCGGTCCTTTGTGAATAGCTTTTCAACGTCCTGCCAAAGACGTTGATAGCGGTAAGAATGCCCCTTATTAATAAAGTGATTGAAGTCAATTGAATCGACAAACAAGTCTGCGACTTGTGGAAGTTCTCGCGTCCATGTCTCCATGAGCTCTTGGTGTTCAAGAAAATGATGTCGCCAATAATGCCCTGTCGTGGAGTCGGGATGAACGCGCCATCCGTAGGTTCCAGCTGTCGCATATCCGATGTATTGGTTCGTCGTTGCAAGCTCAAGAAGCGACCGTGCGAAAAAATCCCAATCGCAGAGGAACCTCCAATCTTCACGCATGCCACCAACACGATTGAGTAAATCGGATCGCAATACCATTCCCGATGGTAACGCCGTTTGGTGAGATAGGCACGCGCGGAAGTGCTCTGCAGCACTGACCAAACGTAATTTAGGTGTCCTGTCGAAACGGAGATTTGTTTCGGATTCAAAAGGAATGCAATCTGAAAATAATAACTGCATGGAGGGATACTGAGCGAATTGTTCGACTTCCCATTGAAGGCCTTCTTTGCAGAGCAAGTCATCGCTATGCAAAATGCGGACAAGTTTTCCCTTTGCGGCTTGTAGCCCCTGGTTGGTGTTGGCTGATTGGCCCAGGCATGGTTTCGTAAAGACGTATTTCACTTCACGATTCGTCTTTTGGGAGTACTCTCGAACGAACCCCGCAATGATTTCTCGGTCTTTTCCTTCCTGAGAATCGTCGGTGATCACTAGCTCAAAATTAGATAGCGTTTGCTGCCGAATCGAATCGATGGTTTGCTCAAGCAGTTCAACGCGTCCGTGAGTAGGGACGACAAGTGATAGTGGCAGTTTCCGGTTCGGAAGAGTCATCGGAGATCCTTACTGGCAGGCAAGTTCGATCATGGTTGATGTGGACGATGAATTGACTATGCGGCCCGGCGTTTAGCAGAGCCTCCTTCCAATTCGCTGATTCGACGCTGAATGCCTCTGTAGTGAACGTCGTGGACCGTTTCGACAACAAGCACGTGAGCACCAGCCTTCTTTGCGGCTTCGATTCCATATGCCCCGTCTTCGACAACGAGGCATTCGTCCGGCTGCACACCAAGACGATTGAAGGCCAAGGTGTAGATTTCGGGATCGGGCTTGGCGCGGTCAACGTCTTCGTTACTCAACGTCACATCCATGTAGGTCGCTAACCTAGTTCGTTGCATCAATAAATCGACGGTCAGGCGAATCGAATTAGACGCAAGTGCAAGCCGAAAGCCATCTTCACACAACCGGTGAAGCGTTTCCTGATGTCGATCATTTGGAACGCATTTTTGTTCCATGATTCCCATAAAGTACTGCTGCTTCATCTGATTGACGAACGTCGCAAGCGACATTGGAAAACCTTGGTTCTTGGCCAACAGTTCCAACTTTCGACTCGTAGGTAAACCATCATAGATTTGATAGTGTTCAAACTGTGAAATGCGAAACCCAAATAGCTCTAGCGATTGATTGAGTGCTTCAAAGTGCCAATCCTTGGCATCAACGAGAACACCATCCATGTCGAAGACGACTGCCTTAATCCGTGTCATGCTAGGAACCTTTGGGAGTCTTGAAGTACACCTTGATCGTCATGGTGAAAGTCATGCGGAAAGTCAGTGCAAAGCATTAGTTTTGCATCGCTGTCATTGCGGTCAATGAACTGACGCAACATTGGCCATAGTTGCTCGCGAGAACGTCCATGAAGTTCCGACGATACAACGCAGACGTTTTTCCTGTTGGCGAGATGCGTTTCAATTAGGCCCGCATCGAACCACGTTGATTCAAACGCGTCGAGCCATACACCGCTACTTTGTTCGTAAAGAACGGGGGAGTGTTCAAATTCACTTTGTCGCGTGAAGCAGGGTAATGACTGATTGAGATAGCCCAACATGTCAGGAATCGACATGTCAAAGACAAAGAAATTGTTGATGTCGTGATGCGTGAGAATTTCCTGAACTTTTGCAGCAAGCCCATCGGACTTGATGTTCAGGGCTAAGCAGGAATTTGCGTTCAATTTGCGGTAGAGACGGCAGAAATCGTCCAAGCATAGGCAGTCATTCTCGTCCTGCGTGAGCGGGTCGTGGGACACGATAAGCTTGCCACGATGATCTCTCACGTCCGTTTCAATCCCAAATCCTGCCGACAAGGCACGCTCAAACGCTATCGATTGATTTTGCTCGTCTGGATCATTCCAGGCACCTCGGTGAGCTAATAAGTCAATCTTCATTGATAGGGGGTCTTTGGTTGACGGATGGGAGCGACATTGGACCAAAGTGAATGGCAGCGGTCGCAAAGCCACCGGTGATCTTGGCTCTCGACAAGTTTGTCAGTCGACATGGGGGGTGGGGTGGGG
>SJPJ01000001.1:5282985-5385245 GCA_007859835.1 Novipirellula herctigrandis
CCGTTGAACGAGACAACAAGAGGCCGCATATTAATGTGGCGGTTCGGTTGGGCATGTACATTTTGCCCCTGAACAATCGCATAGCCCCTGAACAATCGCACGGACGCCAGCTGGTTGATACAAGGATGAAGAATTTTCGCCGCGCTCTAGGCGACGCATTTCGCTTTTGGCCGTTGCTATTGCTAGCAACGCTCTGTTCGGTTGGTACCGGGGCTCTGTGGGGTTCCAATATTGGTGCGCTTTTCCCGGTGATCAAAGTGACGATTGCTGGAGAATCGTTGCAGCAATGGGTTGATAACGAAATCGATGCCACGGAGAATCGTATCGTCTCCATCGAGAACGATATCAAAGCTGTCGAACAGCAATTTCAGGAAGCTGAGGCTGAGGATCAATTGCAAGTTGAAGCACTGAACGTCCAACTTGACGCAGAAATCGCCTCGCTCAAATCATCAAAAGCGATGAAACCTTGGATCGACGACTACATGCCTGCGAGCCCCTTTCAAACCGTCGTGTTTGTAATGTGTTTACTTTGCATCGGTACAGGAATCAAACATGTCTTGATGATTGCCAACACCTACGCGGTTTCGCTTATTGCAACCACCATCGCCCGGCAAATACGACAACAAATTTTTGCAAAGGCGCTTAGCATGGACCAGGCTGGTTTTGCGGGCTACGGAAACAGCGGGTTTGTTGCCCATATCACTCATACGACCGAAATGTTGTCGGGTGGAATTGTGAGTGTCTATGGTGGCGCGATTCGTGAGCCAATGAAATTGCTGTCCTGCTTGATCGGTGCAAGCCTAATTTGTTGGCGACTATTGCTGTTGAGTCTAGTTGTGGTTCCCGTTGTCGTGTTCATGATTGTGATGCTTAGCCGTTTCCTAAAGACGATTTGCCAGAAGTTTTTAGAGCAATCGATGGGATTGCATCATGTGATGCTTGAATCGTTGTCCAATATCCGAACGGTCCAGGCTTACACTCGCGAGTCGCACGAACAAGCAAGGTTCGACAAGGCGACTAGGGACATGCAAGGTTTCTCAATGCGAATTGTCCTATTCAACGCACTCAATCGTCCCGTCACTGAAATACTTGCATTGGGCATGATGGGGACGGCCATCGTTGCAGGTTCCTATATGGTCTTGAATCGCGCAACGATGATTTGGGGCATTCCGATCGCGGATCGACCGATGGGAGTTGCGTCAATGCTAATTTTCTTTGGGTTGCTTGTTGGGGCAACCGATCCAGTTCGGAAAATGGCGCAAGTCATTGATGGCATTAATACGGGGATGGTTGCTGCCAACATGCTTTATCCTTTACTAGACCGACAAGCGTTGATTGCCGATCCGACCGAACCAGTGGAAAGGCCAACTCCTCATCGCTTCATTGAGTTGAATCAAGTCCATTTTTCTTATGATGGGGTTCACAATGTTCTCAATGATGTTTCGCTGCAAATTCCGTTCGGTAGCAAGATAGCAATCATTGGTCCTAATGGAGCAGGAAAATCATCGCTGATCAACTTGATTTGCCGTTTTTATGACCCTCAACAGGGGGCCGTTTGTCTTGACGGTGTGGACATCCGTAGCCTCCGATTAAAAGACCTTCGTCGCCACATTGCCTTAGTCACACAAACAACCGAGTTGTTTAACGAAACAATTGCTTACAACATTGCTTATGGTGTCGAGCAAGCAACTCGCGAAGAAATCGTGGCGGCTGCAAAACTTGCGCACGCTGATGACTTCGTCACCAATGAGTTGCCTGAGCAGTATGACACTATGATCGGGCACAATGGTCTTCGGCTCAGTGGTGGACAAAGGCAACGCATCGCATTGGCCCGAGCGATTTTGCGTAATCCCGAGATACTGATTCTCGACGAGGCAACCAGCCAAGTTGATATGGAAAGCGAACGGCTGATCTTTCAAACTCTCGATGAATCCTGTAAAGATTGCACCGTTATTTTTATCACCCATCGTGCAACGATGCTCGACAGGGCGGACTTCTTGCTAAGTTTTGAGCATGGGACGATGACGATCGAGCGGCAACCTTGCGATACGACCACACATCAAGTTGCATAGTCGCTCCACAAAGGATTTCTTATGGCTACAACACTACATTTAAAAGACTTCGTGGGAGGTTGGCTGACCGGCAACTTTGACCCGTGTTTGGTACGCCAAGAGAACGTGGAAGTGGCTGTGAAGTGCTATTCCGCAGGAGCTCATGAGGCGAGTCATCATCATCGCATTGCGACCGAATATACGGTGGTCGCCACCGGGCGAGTTCGCATGTTCGATCGAGAATACATTGCAGGAGAAATCGTTCAAGTGGACCCGAATGAATCAACGGATTTCACTGCGATTGAAGACACGGTGACCGTCGTCTTGAAGTTTCCCAGTGAGCCAAACGACAAGTATTTAGACTGAATTTCTTACTCCGTTTTCACCATCAATCTAGTTTGAGGGCAAGGATGCTCAATATTGTAATTCCAATGGCTGGTCGGGGATCCCGGTTTTCAGAGGCCGGCTACCAGGACCCGAAGCCTTTGATTGACGTCCATGGTGTACCGATGATCCAAGCGGTTATCGAAAACGTCCGTCCCCAACGTCCTCACCGGTTCGTGTTTATTTGCCAAGAGGAACATTTAAAAGACTATCCATTGCCTCGCACTCTCAAACAACAAGCACCAAGTTGCCAAATTGTTTCGGTTAAAGGTGTCACACAGGGGGCTGCTTGTACCGTTCTGTTGGCAAAGCAATGGATTGATAACTCAAACCCTTTGATGATTGCCAATTGTGATCAATGGATTGACTATTCCATTGATGACTATCTTGACGCAACAGACCAAAGCGGTGTCGATGGTTTGGTGATGACGATGAGAGACAATTCGCCGAAATGGTCTTACATTGATCGTGATTCCACTGGCTCGATTCGAGGAATCGTCGAGAAAGAAGTGGTGTCAGATGAGGCGACCGTTGGCATTTACAATTTTGCTCGGGGATCAGATTTTGTCAGTTCCGCTTGTGAAATGATAAAAGCGAATGATCGGTCTAAGAACGAGTTTTATGTTGCACCGGTTTATTCTCGAATGATCCGCAAAGGGGCAAGTATTGCGACAAGTGACATCGGAGATGCTGGGAGTAAAATGCATGGATTAGGAACTCCCGACGACCTGACACGTTTTCTTGCTCGAGGATTCGAGAACAGAATTCAATCTTCCTTTTCGCAACGACGCGTTTCAGCTTAGACGAAGGTTCATTCGGATGTGGAAGTGGAATTTTATCTGTTGGCTCGTGTCGTTGATCACGAGCGATCCCAAAAAGCGAGGACACCACTTTCGCAGGTTGCGTGATCGTGTTAACGCTGAATTGGGCCGCTATGAAGATAATTGGGAAGTGACAAGAACCTATACGAAAACCTCGATTTGCCGTCCTGTTGTTCCAACATCGAAGACCAATATCGCGGTCGTCGTCCAGGGGCCTGTCATTGAAGAAGACAACCAGACCTTCGAATCATTAAAGTCCTATTTGGATCTGTTTCCTGGTAATCCCATTATCCTATCGACTTGGGATACTACGCCTCCTTCCACGTTGAGTGCGATCGAGAATCTTGGCGTTCATGTTGTGACTAGCCCGGAACCTGAGCATCCCGGGCCTGCCAATTTGAACATGCAAATCGTCTCAACACGTTGCGGTTTGAGGAAGGCCAAGGAACTAGGCACTCTCTATGCGGTCAAGACTCGAACCGATTCACGAATGCACGCACCGCGGATCGCAGACTATTTGGTAGGGTTGTTAAAAGCCTTTCCGATCGATCAAGGCGGTGCTCAACAAGAACGAATCGCTGTACTTGATCATGCAACACGGCTCTATATTCCCTATCACCCATCGGACATTCTAATGTTCGGACGCGTGGAAGATCTGACCCTTTATTGGTCCATGCCTTTGGCGGGACCGGAGGTCAAGTTGACGTATCCACAAAACTTTGACGAATGGGTTTCCGAACCGATGTCGGAGGTCATGCTCTGTCGGCATTTTCTTGAGCAACTCGACATTCCGCTCGACGGTAGCATTCAGCAGTGGTGGCGAATTCTATCGGATCGCTTCATTTGCGTGGACCGATCCTCTTTGAACTTCTTATGGCCAAAGTATAACTATCATCTTGACCACCGACTGAGTGACCTAGACGAGTACAGCAATTGGGCAGTCTGTACTTTTCGCGATTGGATCAATATCTCTCAGCAGAATCTAGATCCTCCAGTAACGCTTGAAGATTTACGAGGCCAAAAGCTTAATGCGATTCTGCCAAGTTTCGATATGGATTGGTGTCACAAGGTTCAGGAAGAAACGCATTCGCTGAGACATGTTGCGTGACTCTTGCGATCCGAGAACGGTTGACAGGAGTCGCTGACGCTACGCTAATAGAAGCAGCGTCTGGACACCTTTTTAGCTCTTCTCACTGATATCACGTGCGCACAATACTTATTCGCGTTCTCATGCGAACGCTTCTGGTTTGCTGGATCACACCAATATACGCCGAGGATTGGGCACAGTGGCGAGGTGCCGGTCGGGATGCCGTGCTCCATGAAACCGGGTTGATGGAGACTTTGCCCGATGGACAAATTCCTCGTCTTTGGACGCAGACCATCGGTGCTGGCTATAGTGGCCCGACGGTTGCCGCGGGGCGAGTCTATGTTACGGACCATGGCACGGGGGATGAAACACAAGAGGTCGAACGTGTACTTTGTTTCGATGCCAAAACCGGCAAGCCGCTGTGGCAGCACGTCTATCAAGTGGAGTACACGATTTCATACACCGCAGGTCCACGCGCTAGTGTGACGATTGACGATGGGAAAGCGTTTGTGGTTGGAGCGATGGGCGATTTTCATTGTCTTGATGCAGCCACAGGTGAAGTGGTCTGGGGCCGCGCTCTGGCGAAAGATTTCAAAGCCCGAATGCCGATTTGGGGTATCACTGCTTCGCCGCTTGTTTACAACAATTTGGTCATTCAAGTCGCTGCCGGTAAAGATGGCGCATGCGTGGTGGGATTGGACAAAGAAACGGGCGAAGAGCGGTGGCGGTCGCTAGATGAGAAGGCAGGCTACAGTGCCCCGATATTGATCCGCCAAGGAGATCAGGAGGTCGTGGTTTGTTGGACGGGCGAATCGGTCAGCGGACTTGACCCAGTGACGGGAAAGGTTTTTTGGGGCATTCCCATGTTGCCGAAACAGATGCCGATTGGGGTTCCGACGCCCGTGGTTCAAGACGACAAGTTATTTGTGTCGTCGTTCTATGATGGATCAATGTTGATCGAGTTTGATTTGGAAAAGCCAACGGCAAAGAAACTGTGGCATCGTGTCGGAGTGGATGAGAAAAACACTGACGCACTTCAATGCATGATCAGTAACCCAATCTTGAAAGGAGACTACATTTACGGCGTCGATAGCTATGGCGAACTTCGCTGTTTGAAAATGTCAAACGGCGATCGAGTTTGGGAAAACCTTACGGCAGTCAAACGGAATCGTTGGGGAACGATACACATCATTCGCCACGGTGATTCAGAAATTATGCTCAACGAACAGGGCGAGTTGATCTACGCAACACTTTCGCCCGACGGTTTCCATGAGCATTCTCGAGCCAAGCTGATCGGCCCGACTCGTGTGCAGTTAAACCGGCGCAATGGTGTCTGCTGGTCCGCACCGGCGATTTCCGATGGACACATCTTCGCTCGCAACGATGAAGAGTTGGTCTGCGCATCGCTGCTGGCGAAGTTGGATGATTAGTCGTCCATGCGAACGCCAATGCTCAGCAGGATATTCGCATAGCGCTGCAAATCGGCGGTTTGAATCGTCAAGACATGGTCTTCGGTCGCGACTGCTTCATAGAACGACCATTTGTCGATCGGTTCAAGCTCTAGATCGAGCCCTTCGTTTTTGATCGTTTGGCGATAGTCCTGCCATACTTCGGGATCGCCATCGAGGGCGTAGGGGCCGCTCGTTTCGGTCTGCATGGTTTGGATCTTTTCCACGGGTACCGCCGAAAGAACCGCCTCGAGAACTTGATTGCATGTTGGCACGCCGACCATCAAATTCAAACTCACGAGTTCTGCTCTTGGCCCTCGCTTGTTCGACGCTGGGTAGTTCCCGTCCGAAATGAGGATCGTACTGTGATGGCCTGCCGCGGCAATGGCTGCGGAAATTTGGGGGTGTAGGAGTTTGTGTCGAAGCATCTTGGAATCCAGTAGTAGAATGGAGAGAAACGACTCTTAGTTGTTAGCTGCCCGGTTTGCGATTCAATGTCACCTTTTACTTCGCGAAAGTGCAACTTTTTACCCACTTTTGCGGAGTGAAGGCGTCTCTTGTCGGCAGCACCTGAAAAAATACATTAGCAGTACGGGTGGTGGCATTTACCAATTCGTGGGTAAGATCAAACGGAGCAGACCCGTGGACAGGTCGCTATTATGCCAGAAACAAGATTCGTTGTAACGGAGCCTGCGTGTTCGAACGCCGATTAAAACTTGGAACCTATCTAGGGATTGATCTCTATGTCCATTGGACATTTGCACTGTTAATTGCCTACGTCGCCTTTGAATCGCAGACCGAAGGTCTCGGCGGAATGGCATTCGGCGTTTTGCAACTCTTTGGTGTCTTTCTTTGTGTCACCCTGCACGAGTACGGGCACGCGATGGCTGCTCGGCGGTTCGGGATTCCGACGATCGATATTACTTTATTGCCCATTGGCGGTGTCGCTCGACTGCAGCGAATGCCCCGCATTGCTTGGCAAGAATTGGTCGTTGCTGTCGCGGGTCCTGCTGTGAATGTCGTTATTGTAACCCTGTTGTTGGGCGGAATGCTCGTGCTTGGTACTTGGGGATACTTGTTTGCCGTGGTGGGATTGCCTACCGACGAAGCAACTTACGAAGCCGCGAACCAAGTGTTCGCCCAACCATCGATCTTTGGATTTGCTGTTGCGATGTTGGCGATCAACACGATGCTTGTCCTGTTCAACATGATCCCTGCGTTTCCAATGGACGGTGGACGCGTGCTGCGAAGTTTCTTGGCGATGGTGACGGATTACCGTACCGCGACCTATGTGGCTTCAAGGATTGGGATTGTGTGCGCTATCTTGATGGCAAGCGTGGGTATCTACTTCAAAGCCCCCGTGCCAGTGCTAATCGCCATGTTTATCGCTTATGCGGGAATGGCCGAAGCCAAGCAAGTCGAGATGATGGAATCGGTCCGTGGGTTACGGGTTGGCGATTGCATGGTTCAGTTTCCAACGTCCATCGCTATGGATGCCACGCTCGATGACGTTGCCGGGCGTTGGCAGGCCCTGTCGTCGGCAAGCTTGCCCGTGATTGCCACGGGCGGGATAGTCGTGGGCGTCCTTTCCTTTAAGGAAATTATTGCGGCGATCCAATCCGGAGTACCGCCACATACAACTGCGGGTCAATTAGCCGACCACGGCGTGCCATCGATTCATGTTGGCAGCAACCTCGAAGATGTTCTGTTGGGGACAGGCGGTAAGTACCGTCAAATGCCCGTGGTCGACGAAGCCGGTCGATTGATGGGCCTGCTCGATCTCGACTCGATGCTCGCACGAGGATCAATTGCAAAACATCTCGCAAGTCCCATCCCCGTCGGTCATTTTGACGCGCGTTCGTAACTTGAATCCTAGTTGCGAAGCAATCGATCTCGAATCGCTCGGATATGCATCGGGCCTGTGCCACAGCAACCACCAATGAGCGTTGCACCGAGTTCGATCCACTGCAACGCAAAGTCGCAGTACTGTTTGATGCCGTGTTCGGACACATTGGCAAATCCGAGGCAATCTTCGGCGGGGCCTGCATTGGCATAAGCACCGATCGGGACGTTGAGTTTTGCGCCAGCGAGCGATTTTACGAACGGAGTCGTCTGTGCCGCGCTCGTACAGTTCACCAGCACCGTCGCAGCGCCGGCATCGACGGCACACCGCGCACCTTCGGCCATTTCATAAGGGCTCAATAAGTCCGCATTCGGACCCGCCGTGAATGCGACCCAGGTTTCCAACCCCGTCTTAACGGATTCGTCCACCGCCACGATTGCTTCACCCACGTGCGGAAATGTCTCGCAAAGCACCAGATCGCATCCCGCCGAGGCCAATTCGATTGCCATCTCGGCATGCTCGTTTCGAGGGTGGCTCGGCGAAAGGTCAGGCCGGTAGCAGTCGAAAATTGGGGCAAGACTGCCAGCGATGCGGTGTCCGATCGGAACGGAATGGCGAGCGATTTCGACAGCTTTTGCAGTTAGCTCACGCCAATTGTTTCCAACGGTACGATGCCGCGTTCGAAACGTGTTAGCGGTATGCACCACCGCTCCCGCGTCCGCATAATCACGATGGATTTGCGACAGGATTTCAGGTGCTGTGTTGATCGCACGGGCGCTCCAGCTCGGCAAATCAACCGCTACGCCCCGACACGAAAGCTGCGTCCCGATGGGGCCGTCCAGTAGCACGATCGAGCTTGTCACTGTGATGCCTATGACTTCGAACCAAAATGCTCTAGTGCAACCGTTTGTGCACCTTTGATGTCCAACTTGCCTGTTCCTAGCAGTGGAATTTTTTCGACTTCCAAAAAACTGTCTGCCGATGGGATGAAGAGATTCGGCAATCCCGCCTTGTTGAGTGCGGCCCGAACTTTGTCGTAATCCTGGGCGGGTGGTTTGAACAGAACAATCAGCCGCTCACCTTTCTTGACATCGGGAACGGCAGTCACACAAACTCGTTGTCCCTCGTCATCATCGTTATCGGACGCGTCGCCATCGGCGTAGAGTCTCGCCAACTCGTCTTCGATGGTGACATGCGGAACCATTTCGCCACCAATTTTCGAGAACCGGCTTAGTCGTCCGGTAATATGTAGGAAACCTTGATCGTCCACATTGGCGATGTCGCCGGTAACGTACCATCCGTCTTGAATCGCCTTGCCCGTCAATTCCTCTTGGTTCGCATAGCCTTTCATCACATTGGGTCCTGTCACCAACAGCATGCCATCTTCGCCGGCGGCTAATTCCGACCCGTCATCAGTAGAGACGATTTTGGTGGAGATTCCAGGCAATGGCCGCCCGACGCTTCCTTCGTGGCGATCGATTTGGAACTTCGCATTCGAGCGAGTCGGCGGAATGTTCACCGACACCAATGGACTCAGTTCGGTGGTGCCATAGCCTTCTACCGGGCGCACACCGAATCGTTCTTCGAATGCATCGAATAGATCTCGGGGCATCTTCTCGGCACCGACCACGACCACATCGAGCGTCTTGAATTGTTGGGGTTCAACCCGACGTAGATAGCTACGCAAAAACGTCGGCGTTCCTAACAGGACCGTCGCTTTGTATTTTTTCGTCAGCTTTCCGATCTGGCGAGAATCGAGTGGATTGAAGTGATAAACGCCCGCAGGGCCGAGCGTATTGACGGCCCACAACGTGACTGCATACCCGAAAGAATGAAAGAAGGGCAAAATGCCCATCACGACATCGTGAATATTCAGCTTGATCGCACGTTCGATCGCATCGACGTTGTGGCTAATATTTGCTTGACTCAGCATCACTCCCTTGGGCATTCCCGTTGAGCCGCTGGTGAAGATGATCGTGAGCAAGTCATCTTTGTCTACTTTGTGAAGACCCAAAATTCGGTCAAGTAAAAACGTCGGCAGCAATCGACCTTGGACAAAGCCAATCAGCTTATCCATGATTGTCACTTTTTGGGCAAAAGAATCGAGCAGCACGATTTCGGCATCGAGTTGCAAATCTAACTTGCTCAAGAACTTTTCGCTTGTTAAGACATGCTTGATATTGGCTTCCCCAATACAGTGGTTCATCACATCGCTACTAACGGTGTAATTCAAATTCGCCGAAATGCGCCGGTCGAGAGCTAAAGCCACATTAGCGGCGACTCCGGCGACACTCGGGGGTAAAAGAATTCCGACGTACTGTTCGTCCTTGCTCAATACTTCGCGACGCAGAAGACGCCGGAGCACGAGAACGCGGACCAACATATCGCGGGCGTTCACTTCCGTACCCAATGAATCAGCGCACTGTAATAGACGTCCTTTTTTTCGCCATGTGCGGATCACTCGTCGTGCAAGCGCCGGGAAAGCGTCGCGATGTTCGATCGTCGCTCGCGCACCAAGTTGTTGCACCTGGGAGCGTACCATTTCAAGTGGTGTGTCGCCTGGAAGTGGCTTTCCAATGTACAACGTCAATCGCCGTCGCAGCATGGTCGGCCATTTCCAAAATAATTTGCCGCCTGAATAACTGAACGCGCTTCCCCACATTCCATCGAGCCACACGGGAACGATCGGTGCATCGGTTCCTTTGAGGATCTTCTGCACGCCTGGCTTGAACGCTTGAAGCTGTCCCGTTCGGGAAATGGTTCCCTCCGGAAAAATGCCGATCGAATCGCCTGCCTTCAAGCCTTCGCGAGCCGTCTTGAGGGCTCGGCCGATTGATTTCGGATTGCTTTTCATCAAGATGACGTCAAATCCGGCTCCTAGATATCGAGTGATAGCATTGTCGAAATTTTCGGCGTCGACGAGAAAACGGATGTTCTTGGGCAACATCCATAGGATCAAAATTCCATCGATCCACGAAACATGGTTACTGCCGACGACATAGCCACCTTCGGTGGGCAAGTTTTCGAGTCCGATGACTTCTTTTCGATACAACGCCCAAAGCAAAGGTCGCATGAAGCCTCGGATGAAACGTCGCGGCGAAAAAATCGCGACCGAAACGGTCAAAGCGACAATCAAGGCGGCCGCCAACAATCCAATTTGCAATCCACTCACGCGAGGTAGTCTCTCGAAAAATAATGCTGAAATAATTCCGTCTGGTTGCCCGATCGCGGCAAGCGAGTGAGCGTTCTCACCCATATCACCATAAACGACACGCGGGGCGAGCGAAATTAGACGTTTTCGATCAACCTTCTCGGATTCGTTCTCATCCAAGTATCAAGGGACACGTTATCGGCCCCTATTTCCGCGATTAGAAGCTGCTTCATGCGATTCATCGGCGTGGCACAGCCAGCGAAATGCGTCCGGCATGGGGCCCAGGCAGCCCCGCTTTGGTCGACGTGGACGGTTTGGTTACCAAGCGGATAGTCGCCGGGACCAAGCCCGGCTGCGCTGATCGCATCGCTCACGATAATGATATTTTCGTTAGGCACGCGTGCGAAATAGTTTTTTAGTGCAAACATGGGGACGTGATGCCCATCGGCGATAAAGCTAATCATTAGACGATCGGATCGGCTTAGCACTCGTTGGATCACATTGTCGTGACGAGGCTGTATCGCCGGACATCCATTGCCAAGATGGGTAAATAGGCGAAGTCCTGCATCGATACTTTGGTCCAATTGATCAAGCGAAGCGTTGCTATGTCCCGCAGCGACTGTGATTTGTTGATTCGTCAGAAAGTTTGTGACGGTTGCAGATTGGTCACATTCAGGAGCGAGCGTCAGGAGCCGAACGTGCCCACGACCGGCATCAACCAATTGTTGTGCATCACTTAAATTTGCCGGCCGAATAGCTGCTTTGGGATGAGCACCGACAAATCCGTCGTCGGGATTTAGAAACGGGCCCTCGATGTGGATGCCTGCTACCACATCGCGGATTTCGGAGACGTTGTCGATCGACTTCGCAATCCGATCGATTTGCGAAACCATTGACCGAAGCGGAGCGGTGATCACGGTCGCCAATATCGATTGGACGCCGTCCGCCTTCAATCGTTCGCAGGCCTCGACCATCGCGGCTTCGTCGGTTTTCTCCGAATTGAAGTCAACACCGCCGTAGCCGTTGACTTGCAAATCGACAAAGCCGCTCACTTCACCCGCTCCATACGGTCGAGCGTGTTTCGCGAAAGCTTGCTGGCTGCAGCGCGGTCGCAAGCGAAGTGGACCCCATGATGCCACTGCAAAATGCTGGCGGGCGTTTGCGGATCGATCGGTCCTTCTAAAGTTGCACGGACAGCGTTGGCTTTTCGCTCATCCGGGACCGTGCAATAGATCTGCTTCGCTTTCAAGATTTGCTGGATCGACATGCTGATCGCTTGCCTGGGGACATCCTCGATCGATTCAAACCATCCTTCACCGACTTGTTGGTGACGGCACGCCTCATCGAGTGTGACGGTGATGTAGGGATCGGTAATTTGAAAATCAGCAGGCGGATCGTTAAAGGCCAAGTGAGCATTCTCGCCGATTCCCACCAATGCAACATCAACGGTGGTTTCGCGGAGCAATCCGCCGATACGGTCAATGGTCTCGGTTGGCGGTTGGTTGCCGTACAAATAATGAAAGTCCGCCAACGGAACTCGCGAAACAAATCGTTCTTTTAGATATCGGCAAAAGGAAGCGGAGTGTTCTTCGGACAGCCCAATGTACTCGTCAAGATGGAACCCTTCGACACACGTCCAATCAATGTTCGGTTGCTTAATCAATGCGCCGAGCACCTCGAATTGAGACGAACCGGTTGCCACGATGATCGATGCTTTTCCTTGTTCTTCAATCGCTTGACGAAGGCATTCGGATGCTTGTTTGGCAACCCATTTGCCCATCGATTGCCGATTGGCCGCTAGCAGCATACGCATGATGTTTTTTGTGTTTTGCGAGACTCGATGAAGGAGGTGGCGTTATCGCTTCTGTGCCACAACGCCTTAATGCCTTCAGGTTATTGTGCCAGAGTTCTCATCCTATAGCGAGACCGTAGCGTGAGATGCAGTGAACAGCTCAGACGAGCTGTTTTTCAATGTTTGCGGCTACGGATTCCGGATTCATGTTCTCGTCAAGGCTAACCGTTCGAATTTCGCTAAATGAGCGGAACCATGTTTCTTGGCGTTTGGCGAGTTGGCGAGTGTGAATCGCGATGAATTCTTTTGCTTTTTCGAGATCATTGTCCGTTTCGAAGCTCTCAATCAATTCGCGGTAACCTACCGCTTGAGCTGCCGTCTTGGACAACGTCCCATAGTTATCGAGCAATCCTCGCACTTCCTGGACCAAACCGGATGTGAACATTTTATTGACACGTTCGTTAATGCGGTGGTGCAATTTCGCTCGGTCCCAACTCATCCAAAACACGTTACACGCCAAAGCGGCAACCGCTTGATCAAACTGGATTTGTCGGTGGCTCAGAGGTTGGCCCGTATGATATGCCACTTCCAGCGCGCGGATCATCCGGCGCGCATCCGTCGGCGCGATTCGATGGGCGGCTAGTGGGTCGACTTGCTGTAAACGTTGATGCAGTGCAAGCGGGCCAAATTGCGCGAGGTCCCGTTCGACACTCTGGCGAAAGGCTTCGTCGGCGGGCGGTCCTGGGTCAAAACCTCGCAGGACGGCCTTTAAAAACATTGGTGTCCCTCCGACAAAGATCGCAGGCGTGTTCTTCGCCTCGAGTTCATCGACGATTCGGTGGCTCTCTTTCAAATAACATGCCACACTAAATGATTCGTTTGGGTCAACCAAATCAATCAAATGGTGTGGTACCCGATTTTGATCTTCCAACGTCGGTTTCGCCGTGCCAATGTCCATTCCACGATACACGGCAATCGAATCAAGCGACAAAATTTCGCCGCCAATCCGCGCGGCCAATTCCAATGCAATTTCGCTTTTTCCCGACGCTGTGGGACCCGTGATAACGATCACTCGCTGAGCTAATGACGCGTAGGGGGCCAATGACGCGTAGGTGTCGATTCGATCGTCCATCGGCCCTGTTTGAGTCCCTCATGCAAAAAGAAATTGTCTGGTCTTATCCATATCGGTCCACTCGACCGATCTCTAAAGACTATACAACGTCTGGGGTCAGCAGGGCAGGGCGTGCCGATGAGGTGGGAGTCATCGCGTGGATGCTAGGCAACTTCTTGGGGCGTGAGTGATGTGGCGCGAATCGGCTGGGTTCGGACGGTGGGAGGCGTCATTGGACGTTTCCGTTTCTCTATCGTTGTGATGGCTTTTTCCTGTTGGTGGCCAGACGAAGTCCCCACAACACGCTGTCGATTGCTCGCAACTTTGAGCCACACTTGCCGAATAACGTGCGGCAGGGTTACAACCAGCAAGCGGATGTCGACGAGCAGACTCGCGCTGTGAATATATTTCATGTCGTGTGCGATCTTTTCCGGGATACCGGCTAGCGATTCGTCGTAGCCCAAGCGTAGTTGGGCGAGACCTGTGATGCCGGGTTTGACTTGAGTTCGCTCGAGATAGTTGGGCAATTCCTCTGCTAACCGCTCGACAAATTCAGGACGTTCCGGTCGTGGTCCTACAAGGTTCATGTTACCTGCTAAGACGTTGAACAATTGTGGCAGTTCGTCAAGGTGAGAACATCGAAGCCAACGTCCTAGTGGAGTCACACGCGCATCTGCGGTATGACTCCAAACCGCGCCCGTGCCCTTTTCCGCGTTGCGCTGCATCGTGCGAAATTTCCAAATTTGATAGAGACTCCCTTTCTTTCCAACTCGAACTTGCCGAAAGAAAATCGGACGTCCGTCACAGATAAGAATCGCAAGCGCAACGACCGACATCACCGGCAATGCGAATGTCAGAATGCCTACGGATAGTAAGCGGTCGGTCACTGACTTGATCTGGAAATAGTGACTTGGCTCTGGGGGTGCGATGTTAATCTCGTCACTTGATCTACTCGTTGAGCGAATAAGCGAAGGATGAACGTAGAAATCAGAGCGAAGGTTCCAGGATGTCGGCGATGGTTCAGTGGGTGTCGAGAGACCTTGAATCATGAGTGGATTGGGAGTTCGTGTGGGACGGGGAGGAAATGGAGGTTGGCTGAAGCTTGCGCAGTTCACTTCGTAATTCTTCGATTTCGACGCACAGCAGGTCTTCATCGGAGTTTTTGCGTGCGGTTGCACTCTTTGGCGAGGGAAGCTTCTTTGGAGGAATTTTGGGGAGTGTTTGACGGACGCTACGCAATTGGCCTTGTATTGGGTTTTGAGTATCGAAAAGTACTGCACCACCCATCGATAATTCCGCTTGATAGGCAGCTTGTTCGCAAAGAACGATTTGACTCCATCGGGTCTTGTTGACCTGGACCGCGAGCAGATTGGTGTCCACTTCGGCGCCAAGCAAGTGACCCTGGGGAGAGCCTAATATGGATGGTCCGTTGACAATGATCGCGTCATAACGCGACTGCATCATATTTAGGACACGGCGCAGCGTTCGCGGGTCAATCCACGTTTGCTGCTGTTCGAAAAAGCCAACTGGCAAAAGATGAATTTGGGGGTGATCGGTTGATATGATTCGCTTGGCAACTGCGTCGAAAGCCTCTTCACCCGAGTCGCCTTCCAAATCCGAAATTGCCTGTTCGATTGATAGTTGGACCATCCCTTCGGCATCGGCGACTCCGAGCATGTCGCTCAGTCGCGTCGGTCCCGTGTCGCAGTCGATCACTAATACACGACGGCGATAGCCCCCAAGCACGGTTGCAAGTTCTTGTGCAACACGATGTCTCAGTTCTTTGGGCGTACAGCTTGTGACCATTACGGTTGGCGCGAGCGTCGATGGATTTCGCTTCAGGAAAACATTCACGGCGGCTTCGTTAACGCCATTCTCCTGAGGAATATGCTTGGCCCATGACAGCGTGTTTGACTGGGATTTGGCGAATGCAGATGTGCCAAATACGGGGAAACGTGAATGGGAAACCACGTCGTCAGCAAAACGGACGCGGCAAGCACGCCATTCTCGGTAGCCAATCGCAAATACAACAAGAATCCAACCACAAAGTGCGGAGCCGGCGGCGGCTTTGAGTTGCTTCGAATGCGTGGCATGTTCGGGAAGCTTGGCTAGTTCAATCAGTGTCACTCGTGGTTGCGATTGTCCTTCAATTTTTAGCTCTTGCAGCGATTGCCACAAACTATCAGCTAAACGGCTTTGGCGTTCCACTGCGTGACGTGACATGTCCAGCGGGATTGCGGTCGTTTCGACCGACGCGGAAACGACGGAATCCATTTCGGACAGCCGTTCGCGTAAGAAATCTTTTTCGCTTCGATTCAATTGAATTTGCTGTTTCAGATCAGTTAACGTTGCTTGACGCTCGATCATGGTTTGGCTGCGAGATTGCTCGGCGATTTCTGATCGAATTAGCGATTCGTTTTGGGCAATGTCGTCGAGAATCAACCGTTGTTGCTCCATCAGCGTCACGATTTGCGGTGAATTTGGGTCGACCGCGATGTCCCGAAGTTGGTTGATTTTTTGTGATAAGCGCGCAAGTGCGTTTTTCGCTTGGATGATTTCAGGGTGTTGATGAAGTGCTGCGTCGGCAACGTCGGGACGGCTTGCGACTTGTTCCGCCCATTCTTGCTCTTCTTCCGCCAATTTGGATTGCAACTGGTTGCCGCGAAGTTGCGCTGCTTGCAGTTGTCGAGCGTAATCACGGTAGGCTTGGAATTGCATTTCATCGCGAAGGGTCATCGATTCCGATCGATCCGTTCCGACCGATTCCGCGACGCTGTTGAGTTTGTCCCAGAGTTTGTCCAGCTCAACATCGGCAGCTCGTGCCGCTCGTTCGAGTTCCCTTTCCCGTTGTTGGTAGTCATAGGCCAAACGGTTCGTGATCTCGGCGAGGTAAGCCTGTGTCACAGCGCACGAAAGCGCATGGGCAAGACGTGGTGACCGATGTGAGGCAACAATGCTCATCACTTCGGAACCCGCTTCGGTTTCCACGTCGAGACATTTTGCGAGCCACTCGATGCGTTCGGTTTCGGGAAGTTCACTGGTGAAAGGCTTTAGTCCCTGATCGTTCATCGCGACTGCGAGGACTTGTGGTGATGCCACCAACTTCGCTTGCGATCGAAAGAATGCAAGGTCATCCGCACGCGTGGTTTGTGCCGCGAAGACGACATTCCGCTGTTCACGTACACGCAATAAACCCTTGGCTCGGTATTGCGGAGGAATAAGATGCCAAGCACCGATCGCTAGCCCCAAGGACACAATCAGGCCGATCACGCATGTTGCAACCAAATGGTGACGGCAGGCTAAAATCAGATCACTGAATTCCGGCATGCCACCTTTCGGCGCAGCGTGTCGCAACGACATTCGAGGATGCTCATGCGTTGCGTTCGCAGTGGATGGTAACGCATCGTATGAGTCAGCGGGATCGTGAGATTTTCCAACCATGGAAGATTACATATGCAGGTGTGATCTCGAACATTTTTTTGGCGGATGGTTGCGATGATGAAAGCGCATACGCCAAATCCGAATTAACGCTGCCCCACAAAGTTACTCGGCACATTGCGCGTGGCAGTGAACTTCAGAGAGTTCGTGCCCTACAAAGAGAAGAAACCGGATAGCCACAACGGCATGGTGGCCCAATGCGGATTGGTTCTGCGGGAAGAGAGAGCTGGTTTGGTTTTTCGTGCCGTACCGATCCAGACCGGACAGAAGGGTTAGGGCGACAAACGCTGGCGCGTCCAGGTATCACCGTCATCATTTTGGGAAGTGTATTCGATCCGATCGTGCAAGCGGCGCTCGCCACCTTGCCAGAATTCGAAACGGTGCGGCCTAATTCGATAGCCCCCCCAAAAATCCGGGAGTGGAATCTCACCGCCAGCAAACTTGGCTTTAAGTTCCTGCAGCTTCATCTCGAGTATTTTGCGATTGGAGATGATCGAGCTTTGTTGCGAAATCCAAGCCCCTAATTGACTGCCGCGAGGTCGAACCATGAAGTATTTCATCGATTCGGCCGTTGAAACCTTGCTCGCGGTTCCGTTGATCTCGACTTGTCGTTGTAGCGGTAGCCATTGGAACAGCAGCGTGACATTCGGGTTTTGTTCGATCTGCTGGGCCTTGCGACTGTTGTAATTCGTATAGAAGACCAATCCGCGTTCGTCAAACATCTTTAACAGTACCGTTCGTGCTGAGGGACGACCGGTGGCGTCGACAGTGGCCAAGGTCATTGCGTTGGGCTCAAGCAGTTCGGCCTGCATTGCTTGTGCGAACCAATGCTCGAATTGTCTTAGCGGATCGGCATTGGTCGAGTCCAAGTCAAGGGCTTCACGCGAGTACTCTTGACGTAAAGATGCAAGATCCATTGAATGCAGCGGAGATGAAAAAGTAGTGTTAAAGAGAAAGCGTGTGACGTTACAGGTCCAAGCAACGCGTTAAAGTTCCAAGAATAGACGTGCAGGGTCTTCGATTACGTCCTTGATGGTGCGAAGAAAGCCAACTGCTTCGCGGCCGTCGACGATGCGGTGGTCATAGGTCAGGGCGACGTACATCATCGGACGAATGACGACATTTCCATCGACAGCGATCGGCCGATCTTGGATTGAGTGTAACCCAAGAATGCCACTCTGAGGAGGATTGACAATCGGCGTGCTTAGCAATGATCCGTAAATGCCACCGTTACTAATCGTAAAGGTTCCACCCATCAAATCAGATGGCTGTAAACGGTTTTCGCCTGCTAGTTTGGCATATTCGCTGATTGTGACTTCGATGTCGGCAAACGACATTCGTTCCACATTCCGCAAAATGGGAACGACCAAACCTTTCCCACCACCGATCGCAATGCCAATGTCTTGGTAATGGCGGTAGACGACGTTGTTGTCTTGGATTTCCGCGTTCACTGCTGGATATCGCCGTAACGCTTCGACAGCCGCTTTGGCAAAGAACGACATGAAGCCAAGTTTGACACCATGCTTTTCTGCAAAAGCGTCTTTGTACTTGCTGCGAATCGTCATGGTTGGTTGCATGTCGATTTCGTTAAAGGTCGTCAACAATGCTGCGGTTTGTTGTGCTTCGACCAATCGAGCCGCAATCGTCCGGCGCAACATACTGAGCGGTTTGATTTCTTCGCTGCGATGAGGCAACGACTCCGAAACGAGCGATGTGGTCGCGGTTTGACGCGTGGGGACCGAAGCAGCGGATGGACCTGGCTTGGGTGCGTATTGCTCGATGTGGGTGGGACCTGCCACGCCGGTCTCTTCGCTTCGGTGTTTAACGAACGTGATGACGTCCTCTTTGAGAAGCCGTCCGCCCGGTCCGGTCGCGGGAACTTGGCTGGCGGTCAGTCCATGTTCTTCGAGCAACCGTTGAGCAGCCGGCATCACGAACGAATCGTCATTTCCCGAGGCGGTGGAGGGCGATGGTGGGGGGCTATTAGCTTGCGTTGCCTTTGGTGTTTCTTTTTCTGTGCTGCTAGGCGGCGTTGCCGCGGCGGGCTTTTCGCCATCCCGAATGGCTGCGATGGTTTCACCAACGGTGGCAAACTCTTCCGTTGCTTTGGTGATGTTTTCTAAGATCCCCGAGGCCGGTGCTGGGATTTGGACCGACGCTTTTTCGGTCTCAATTTCGACCAAATCCTCTCCTTCGTTGACCCAGTCCCCTTCGGCTTTTAGCCACTGACCAATCTGCACTTCGCTGATGGATTCGCCAACAGTTGGGACATCGACGTTAATAGACTCGCTCACGATTGTCTTCGGCTCGCTACAAGGGGAAAAGGGACTTTCTACTATCGTACCGCCCCGGCGAATGGTTTGTCAGTGGCCTTTTTTACCTGCTTTTGACGAGAGCCTGGATTATGACGCGTGTAGCAGCAAAACCACCGGGGAAAACCCTTCTAGGTGTGCCGGATAGAGGAATTGAGCGGTTCACACGAGCCACGTTTGGCTTAGCCTCTTCGATTTGATTACTGCGACTGATGACTTCGGGTGGTTTGGTTCGATGCGCATGCTGGGTGAGAACTCGGTTTTTTCGTCCCCACAAAAACGATAGCCCCAACAGTGGCGTCGGATTGAACAGTGGCGTCGGATTGATCTGAGCAGATGATCCTAAGCCACTATTGAGGACAAGTTTTCCCTTTTCATCATTTTCAGTTACT
Source organism: Novipirellula herctigrandis (assembly GCA_007859835.1). Lineage (GTDB taxonomy): Bacteria > Planctomycetota > Planctomycetia > Pirellulales > Pirellulaceae > Novipirellula_A > Novipirellula_A herctigrandis. The sequence goes on from SJPJ01000001.1 coordinate 5,302,816, forward strand.
TTCACGCATGTCCGAATCCAACCGTGGTAATTCGATACAGCTCGCTGCCGTCGTGCTTCTGCTCGTCGGTGGAGCGGGGTATTTTTTTCACCACTATCAAGTTCATGGACTTGATGGCGTGGGCGTGACGGCAAAGCCATCGAGTGATATGCCGATCGAGCTGGCCGATTTTCGCTCTGGCGTTGGGGGCATTGATTCTAGTTTCGATAGTTCGGGGAACTTTAACGCGGCTTCCTCATCCGGTTCATCGATCGATGACAATCCCTTCACATTGACGCGAAAAACGGTTGGCACGCCATCGGAATTTGGAGCCAGTAACGCGGTCTCCGCTGATTTAGTTTCGGGACGCCCACCAAAACGTTATCCGAACATTCGCATCGCGGCTTGGGCGCTCGATGGTTTTGGGCCCACGAAATTAGCAAATCGAGTTGCTCGCCAAAATGTCGTTCGCATTATCAATCAATTTGACATCGTTGCACTTCAACAGATTTCAGCGATCGAACGCGACCTCATTCCTCGCTTGGTTGACGAAGTGAATCAATCGGGACGCCGCTATGATTATGTGCTTGGGGAATCAAGTGGGCCACCGGGACGTCAGGAACAGCTAGCATTCGTTTTTGATACGGCGCGAGTTCGTGTGGATCGAACCCAAATTTACACCGTTGCGGACCCAGAAAACCAAATGAGCTTTGACCCGTTAGTTGCTTGGTTTCAAGCGACACAGCCAGATCAACGGAGTGCATGGACATTTTCGTTGGTGAACATTCGAATCGATCTGGGGCGGGCGCCGACGGAAGTCGCGTTGTTACCAGGAATCGCCAGTAGCGTTCGTGCGGACGGACGTGGTGAGGACGATGTCGTCTTGATGGGATTGTTCCAAGCCGACGATGCCTATCTAGTACCAACTATCGCGGGCGATCGAGTGCGGGCGGCGGTGCGAAGCGTTCCCACGGACATCTTTGGCCGCTACCAAACGAGCAATATCTTGATGGATACGACCACTTGCAGTGAGTATCTAGGTCGCGGTGGTGTGCTCGACTTTTTGCGAGTCTACAATCTCAGCTTGGCCGAGGCGGAAGTGGTGACCAGTCATTTGCCAGCCTATGCCGAATTCACAGCGAACGAGGGCGGCCAATTGTAGCCACCGGTACAACCGAGCGTCAGAGGCGTAGCATCGGTGAGCGTAGCGAAGTAGTCTGTTAGAAGAAGAAATTCCTCCTACCAACTACGAAGTGATTCAAACCATGATTCGCACTGCTTGCCTCGTTGCGCTGTTTTCTGTTTTAGGGCTCATCTCGCAACCTAGTTATGCCCAAACGCCGATCGTGGGATCGGGCGTGGTTGTCGCAGAACAGGACGGCATGGTTGCGGTCGAAGCTGAACACTTCTTTGAGCAAACTCAAACCAAAACACGCGCGTTCTATTTGGTAACCTCCGACACAAGTCCTGACATCAAACCGGATGGTGATCCACCCCATGTTGGCGGCGCAAGCGGCGGGGCGTACCTGGAAATTTTGCCCGACACTCGGCGAACTCATGCGGACAAATTGATTACTGGCGTCAACTTTTCGCCGCAACCAGGAAAAATGGCTGTGCTGCACTATAAGGTGCAAATTAGCAATCCCGGTCGTTACTACGTTTGGGTGCGAGCTTATTCCAGCGGTTCGGAGGATAACGGATTGCACGTCGGCATCGATGGCCAATGGCCTGCGTCGGGACAACGTTTGCAGTGGTGTGAGGGCAAGAACTCTTGGCGATGGGATAGCAAACAGCGAACCGAGAAGCAGCATTGTGGTGAACCGTACAAGATTTACTTGGACATCGACAAACCTGGTCAACACATCATCTCGTTTTCGATGCGAGAAGATGGGTTCGAGTTCGATAAATGGTTGATGACGACGAATCGCAACTTTGCCCGACCCGATGATGCAGGACCAACGACGACGATTCATCGTGGTAAGTTGCCCAAACCGTTTCCAACAGTCGCCGCCAAACCTGTGGATGTTGCAAAGCCAGCGGAAAACTCTCGCAACGTATCGTCCAGTCCAACGGAGCCCGTTAGTTCGCTTCCGAAGATCGAACCTCGTGGTGCGGATGGAAAGGGCGATATTGTCGTTTCCGGTGATGCGATGGTTTGGCACAAAGTCACGTTGACCCTTGATGGTCCCTTTGCTCACGAACAAGACAACCAACCCAATCCGTTCACCGACTATGGCTTCTCGGTCGAGTTTCGCCATGATGATGGCACCACTTACAATGTACCTGGTTATTTTGCTGCGGATGGCGACGCTGCAAACACATCCGCTGAATCGGGGACAAAATGGCGTGTTCACTTTGCACCCGATCGAGCGGGTCGCTGGACTTATACGACTCGTTTCGTTCAGGGGAAGAACACCGCGGTCGATTCAACGGCGAGTGCAACTCCGATCCAATCGTGTGATTCAATAACCAATACGATCAAGGTTAGCGAATCTAACAAAACGGGCGATGCGCTATTGGCCCAAGGTCGACTGCAATACGTTGGCAAGCGATACCTACAACACGCCGGTAGCAAGAGGTTCTTCCTGAAGGCAGGAGCGGATGCACCTGAGACGCTGCTTGCCTATACCGACTTCGATAACACGATCGCTGGCAAGGCAGAGAAAGTGCCGCTCAAGTCATGGCAACCCCACGTTGCGGATTGGAACGCGGGTGATCCAACGTGGAAAGAAGGAAAAGGAAAAGGCTTGATTGGTGCAGTCAACTATTTGGCCGGTAAGGGATGCAATGCGTTTTCTTTCTTGACCTACAACGCGGGTGGCGACGGCGATAATGTGTGGCCCTTTATCGATCGCAATGACAAGATGCATTACGATTGCAGCAAACTTGACCAATGGGGAATCGTTTTCGATCATGGCACCCAAAAAAGCATGTATCTGCATTTCAAGTTGCAAGAAACCGAAATTGACGATCACAACAAAAAGAACACGCGTTTTGTTCCCGAGTCACTTGACGGTGGTAACTTGGGGCCACAGCGAAAGTTGTATCTACGTGAACTGATTGCACGATTCGGTCACAATTTGGCACTGAATTGGAACCTCGGCGAAGAAAATACACAAACGACCGCGCAGCAGCAAGCGATGATCAACTACATCGCCGATACCGATCCTTATGACCACCACATTGTCATTCACACCTTCCCCGACCAGCAGAAAAAAGTCTATCAACCGCTGCTCGGCAACGCGTCGAATTTGACAGGGGTATCGCTGCAAAACAGTGGCATTCATGACACACATTGGCAAACCGTTTTCTGGGTGGAAGCGTCAACCAAAGCAGGCAAACCATGGGTGGTCGCATTCGACGAATCGGGAACCGCCGCACATGGTCAATGTCCCGATATCGGATACAAAGGCTATGATGGAAAAGACTCTTCCGGCAAAGATACCTACACCGAACATGATGTACGTCGACAAACCCTTTGGGGAAGCTTGATGGGTGGAGGTGCCGGAGTGGAGTACTATTTCGGCTACAAGTACATCGAGAATGATTTGGTTTGTGAAGATTGGCGATCACGTGATCGCAGTTGGGACTACTGCCGAATCGCTTTGAACTTTTTCCGTAACCAAAACATTCCGTTTGTTGAAATGGTGCCATCCGATTCGTTGGTTGGAATGGATTCCCGCGACAACGCATGTTATTGCCTTGCTAAGCCGGGTGAGATTTATCTCGTTTTTTTAGCAACCGCCGACCAAGCGGAACTAGACCTGTCGGATGCGACTGGTGAGTTCACGGTGGAAGTCTTCAATCCGCGGACGGGTGAGTTTTTGGTAGAGGAACAGCAAGCGGTGGTCCCGGGTGGCTACAAGGTGACGTTGGCTTACCCGTCGGGCGATGATGAAGAACGTCTGATCGTGCTTCGGAAAACGAATTAGTGTGAACGAACTTCTCGATTCATCCTGAACTCGAAGAGAGGTGAGCGTTTGAATCCTTATGATGATCCCGCTGCCGCAGCGGCGGCGGCTCGAAAGCAGGTTGCTCCGAATCAACCGCCGGTAACGAATCAACCGCCGGTAACGAATCAACCGCCGGTAACGTCGGGGTTAGCACTGGCCAGCATGATTTCGGCGGTGCTTTCGCCTCTGTTTTTGTGTCTTTGCGGGTTGTCGATTGTGCCGTCGGTGATCGCTGTGGTCACGGGGCATATGGGACTAAAACGGATCAACGCGTCCAGTGGTAAGATCGCTGGCCAGGGACTTGCCATTACCGGGTTAGCTGTCGGCTACCCAATGCTCCTTTTTTCTATCCTGATGCTGTTGTCGGTTGGAAACGCCTTTCTAGAAGGTTTTAACGAAGCCAAACAGGAACGGGATCGCGGAAATGGCATTCTGGTTGAAGCCAGCACGTCGCAACAGCGTTTACGGGACGCCGAACTCAAGGTGATGAGTGCAAGCGGTGGCGACGGAGCCACGGGGAACACACCCGAAGCGAAGCAGTTGGCACTGGGCTTCTCGCAACAATTTCAAGTGTTACGAGAGGCTCTGTTTACCGACGAGCGCAAACCGATCGTGAGTTTGTCACAGGGCAAATTTATCGTGCACTGTGAATTGCACTCGGATCGTTGTGCCTTCGTCGTACATGTTCCCTCCTACCGGAAATTTGATGACGAAGGAAAAGAGTCGCTCGCCATCATTGCTTGGTCGCTCGCCAGTGAGAAAGCGGCTGAAGTGTTAAAGCCGGGCGATAGCTTGGCGGTCGGACTTCGTGGAACGCTGCTCTATGGTGACGTGATGACCGGACAAGTTCCGGAGGGGGATGGCGAATCGAATTATGTCTTGGGCGAGCGTGAATCGTTATTTGAGTATTTTCCTGTGTCGATTGTTGAATCGGATTCGCCGATTCTTCCAACCGAAGCGGAGAACGTCGTTCCTAGAGCGGAGATGGAACCGCCGCCAAGTGTCTCACCCGACATCCCTTCGATGGAACCTTCGTTTCGTCCGCCGACAACTCGCAAACCCCAGCGACAAATACCGCCGCCGCCCAGCATCCAGCCACCTCGATTCCAGCCAACCAACCCCCCGCCACCTGTAGAATCCACCAGCATGTCCGTCGAGGGGATCACGGTGGAAAAGGCATTTGAGTTTTCCAATCTCGGTTGGACGGTGAAATCGCTGGCGTTTTCTCTCGATGGACGTTGGTTAGCTGGTGGAAAACTCGATCGGTCTGTTTTGATTTTCGATTTGCAAAGTGGGGAACAGGTCGGTGAAGCAAAGAAGGTGAGCGATGGCCAAGTCGAATGCGTTGCATTCTCGCCTGATGGCAAGACACTCTTTTGCAGCACGTCCAATGGCGAAACGCAGGTGCATGCAGTTGACGCCAGTGGGCTGATTGGCGAATCGAGTCCATTGCACTCGTATACTCGCGGTGCCAATTTGATCTTGCCAAGCCCTGCTGCGCGGTTTGTTCTCAGCGCGGGGGACAATGGGACGATCGTGTGGCAAGCTTACGGTGGTTCGGCCAGCGACGAGCGGACGCTCAAAGCACTGGACCGCAAGGTGCTTGCGGTTCACTTGCCGCCCACGGGCGTCGGCGCGATGGCGACCGATGGGCGTTCGTTGGTGAAGTTTGACCTCCGCTTGGCAGAGTTAACCAACACGATCCCGCTCGACCGCGGTGGGACGCAAGCAGCGTCATTTTCTCCGAACGGAATGCTTGTCGCAATCAGTTCTGGACGCGAGATCACGGTTTACGACACGCAAACTGGAAAGCCACAAGCTTCATTGGCAAAGGATCTGCGAGAGACACAGTGGGCGGTAAAGTTTCATCCTAATGGGCGATGGCTTCTTTCGGGTGGACGTGGCAAAGCGTACCTTTGGGATATCGAAACGAGAGAGCATCTAGCGACGATTGACTTGGGGAATGTCCTTTACATCAACGCCTTAGCGTTCTCTCAAGACGGTCGGATGATCGCGGCAATCCCCAGTGCAGCAGGCCAAACGCTGTCGGTTTTCCGGCTTGGCGGTAGTGCCTTTTAGTGTCGCGTTTTGTTTTGCAAAAGCAGAAACCGTCAACGCGTTCCCACGGATTCAACGGTGGCGATCGCGAGCAGTTGGGGTTAAACGCCAGCGACTTCAGCCGCTTTGTAGACGGTTTGAGCGCGGCGGAAACCGATTCGTTCGTAGAGTCGAACGGCTGCTGTATTGTCGGTGGTGACTTCTAAGTGCATCTTGGACAATCCCGCCGATCGAAAACCGCGAGCGGCACGAAGCAACAGCAGGGAGCCAAGTCCTTTTCCGCGATGTTTGGGCGAAATCCCGATGTTCTGAATCGCTCCCCACCCTTCCGCTTGTAATCCTTGAATCGTGCCGACTGCTTCGGGCCGAGTCGATGTGCTAGGGCGAAACCTCATTAACCAAGTTGCTTCGGGCACAAAACCGGCACGACCGGTAATCTCTCTCATCAGCCGCAAACAACCATCAAGGCGCGCTAGGCAGGGAAAAACATTCGCATCGAGTTCTTCGCGAAAACTGCGGTACTTGGCCGTCGCATGTTCGCGCACAAGACCGTCGCTATAAGGTACCAATTCATAGCCATCGGGTGTCGTTAACCCATCGGACAGGGGCTGCGCGAGATCAAGCTCCATTCGAAATCGCTTGAAATAAGTTAAGCCCATTAGGGTGAACTCGCGGCTAGTAGGAGGTCAGGGAAACACAACCGACAACTCAATTTTAGCACACGGGAAACGTTTTCTCGCTAAATCAGCTCCCTTTTTCGGATTCGGACAGGGCCGCAGTCGTTCGCTCAGTCAGATTCGCTAATTTCGGCATCCGTTTCAGCCCTCGCTATCGTTCCAAGCGAGCCCCAAATGCCATAGGGACTCTCCCCGTCCACGTCGGCTTTGCTTCCTGAATAGACGCTCGGGGCCGTCAAGTTGCCGGTGTCGATCGAATTGGTGAGAAACTTAACGGCTCCGTCCCCCATCAAGACATGACAACCACCGCCGTGGGCGCTCGATGCACTGAAGACCCCTTCGAGTCGATGTTCGGCTGCGGTATCGCAGTTGGGCGAGTTTGGTGGCAGGATCGTATTGAATCCAGACCAAGTAATGGCACCATCAGCCCAATTGCCACCGCGCGCAGCTTTGCCATCCGGTGTCCGTCGCATCGTGATGTTCGGCTTGTACCGTACCGGTGAAAAACGTCCACCGTTGGTAATGGTATTCAGGCACAGCGACGGATTGTCTTTGAGTCCCGCAATGTTGGACGCAATATTGCTTTCCATGCGTTGCGGGTCCGTATCCGTAACGACTTCGGCCATAAAGATGGTGGAGGATAAGCCATCGGTGCAGTCTCTGAATTTGATGAAGGTTCCACTGACGAAGGCGCCCCGCTGTGACAGGGTATCTGCGTTGGAATCGCGGAACTTCAGATAAGAACCTGGTTCGTAGCCGACTTCGTGGATGCCATCACCATAGCAAAATGCATAGTTCGACAATGCAGCATGCTTCACGGGACGTTCGGTTGTATCCGAGGGACACCGATACGTTGCCATCCCTATTTGCCAAGGAGGATAGTCAATCGCTCGCCACGGAGCCGGTCCCATTGAAGGGAAATAGTGCTCACCGTTTTCGTTGATCAGTGGTCCGTCGGCGGTCGAAAGTTGATCGAGAATTTCGTCTGCAAATCGGCTGTCTAATTTCATTGACCATTCTTCTTCGACCACCACCACTGGCTTCCGATCGGTAATGTATGGATTCAAAATCATGCTCCACATCGCACTTGATTCGATAAAGGGAGTCATCGGAACGTTGGCAGAAAGACGTCTTTGGTTTGACAAGTCATCTTGCCCAGGCGTCGGTCCGGTACCCGAACAAATCGGGGGAATGCATCTGAATGCAGAGTGGTAGTTGTGGATCGCCAAACCAATCTGTTTGAAATCGTTGCTGCATGACATTCGTCGGGCAGCTTCGCGGGCTGCCGATATTGCGGGCAGCAATAGGCAAACCAATACAGCGATAACGCCTACGATGGCAACGACTTCGACCCAAGTGAAAAAGCGATGCGGGGTCGTTGCTTCTTGACTCATTTCATTTCTCCAATTCGACTGGTCTTGTTCAACTGGCTTTATCGGTGAAACCAAGCATCTCGCCTTCGGATGTCTCCATGGTCCCCCGATAGCATCATGTTGAGGCATAACCATGATGATAAGGAATCCCGATAGTATCGGGGGGAGGGGGCATTTACTGAAGCAGTGATTTCGAAGATCCGGCCATTCGGTTGCAAACCAATTTTTGCCGTCGTGATCAGTGCACCTGCGGTTTGAATATTCACAAGTTTTTTGGGAGTTGCTATGTCGAGATTGGTCCATTCCCTTCGTATTGTCCACGAGGCGACACGTATGAATCCACAGAAAATAACTGAAACCCTTCTTCAGCAACGGCTTTCGCTGACGTCGTATGTATACAGCGTCTGCCGGAATTACCATCTCGCGGAAGATGTGTTTCAGGAAATGTGCGTCAAGGCGGTGAGTGAAAGAGAACGGTTCACGTCCAAGGATCACTTGGTCAATTGGTTTCGAGTCAGTTCAAGGAATCGTGCAATCGACATTATTCGTACTCGCGAGGGTCGTTACGTGGGGCTTTCCACTGAGACGCTTGATTTGCTTGAGGAGAATTGGACCGAAGCGGGCGATTCATGGCGTGAGTTGCGGTTTGAGGCTTTGGCCCAATGCATGGAAATGCTTACGCCACGTAGTCAAGAGATCGTCAAGTTGCGTTATTTTGAAAATCGCTCTGGAGGTGAAATCGCGAGCTTTATCGGAGGCAAGGTGGAGTCGGCTTATCAGCTGATCTCTCGGATCCACAAGACGCTTGGGAATTGTATTTCTCAGCGATTGGAGATGGAAAGCCAATGAACGAGTCACAACGGGATGATTTTTTGGCTCGAGTTGCAGCCTATCAGGACGGGGGCTTGGCCGAGTCTGAACTCGCAAAGTTCGATCTTGAATTGCGGGAAGATCGCGAGAAGTTAGAGCTATTTATTGAGACTCAAAAACAGTCTGCTGCGATTGCGGAGTTGTGTCGCCATCGCGTCTTCGTTAGCGATGATTCCATGGTGGCGTCACCGAAGCAATTGAAGTGGCGATTGGTTCCGATCGTTTGGGCATCCTTGGCGCTAGCTGGCTGTCTTGCGTTTTTTCTTTTACTTCCCTCACGCGATGGCGATCCGTCCTTGGATGTTGCGATTCAAGGCCGCGTCATCGTTCCGCCGGGATGTGCTGTTATCACGTATGCCAATTTTGCACGTTGGGAGGGAACGAGTCTTCCCCTTTTGGATAAGTATCTCGACCATCACGATCATTATCAGCTTCAGGCCGGTTCCACACGCTTTGAGATGCCAAGCGGCGCGATTGTGTCGATAGCTGGACCAGCCTCGTTTCGTTTGCTGGATTCTAAGACGATCAAGATGGTGAAGGGGAAAATGACCGCAAGGATGCCTCATGAAGAAAGCGAGTTAAAAGTCATCGCGGGCGATCTTGAGGTTCGAGATATGGGGACCGCGTTTGGCCTATCGACGCGCGACAATGGAATGGTGGATGTTGCGGTTTTTGATGGAAAGGTTGCAGCACGTGTGACCAGCGATCCTTTGTACTCGGAGGAGCAAACCTTTGTTGAAGGTAAGGGGTTTTCGACGAAGGGCGATGGAAAAGGGCTCCGAGAGATTCCATTTGCTCCCGAAATGTATCAAGACATATGGCCGTTAAGTGTTGGGATCGATGAGGCTTCGAACCTGATTGAGTTTGTTGCGCCAGGGCCGGACCTTTCTTTTGAGTCTCTGGCGAGCGATCACAAGCTGTTCCTGATCCCTGAGCAATTGAATCATCGAGTTGTTCGGGACATTGGAGTCGATTTTTTCGGGGCCGGTGCATCCTGGCCGGCCAACAAAGATGTGCGTCAAAAAATTGGTGTGGGTAATATCGTCAGCAGCTATCTGTTGGTGTATCAGCCTGAGGATATGCAGACCATTAGGCGTCTTTCGCTCAGCGGTAGCGTTACGTTCGAGCACGAAATTCTCGGCGTTGCGGTTGGGCGTATTCAACTCCAGCGAAGCGATCGTGAGTTTGGGCTTGCGGGCATTGACTATGCGTCCATGGACATGCGATGGCTCGAAGACGTGGATACCGAAGAAGGTCTATTGCCTGCGGACTCACTGCGAATTAGTGAGGACGGAAGGCAACTCTATTTCCATCTAAATGTCGGTGCGGGTATGGATCACATTCGTATTCTCGTGGGTGAAAGCTAAGCGAAGCGTATTTTCTCGGTGCGAATCGCAACGGGTTTGTGGTTGGCAGCGATTTGTTTGTTTCTGAGCGCCGTTGCGCTCGCAATTTTTCTTCTTTGGAGTTAATGATGAGAGTGTTTCGAGACGACCGACGAGCCTTCACGCTTGTTGAATTGTTGGTCGTGATTGCCATTATTGGTGTATTGGTGGGGTTGCTCCTTCCAGCGGTTCAAGCGGCCCGTGAAGCGGCACGCCGCATGAGTTGTAGTAACAACGTCAAGCAAATTGGGCTTGGCATCCACAACTATCATTCGGCCTACCAGCAGTTGCCGACGCAGCAAACCGGAACGCGCAGTCCAACCAATAGTATGAGCGCTGGGATTGCGGGCGGAGGCGTCGGTAACAATATCTTGCATCTGAGTTATCTTGTAGGTTTGACGCCTTTCGTCGAACAGCAGGCGCTTTGGGAACAGATTTCCAATCCACTTAATGTGAATTCGGACGGAAGTACGCCTACGCTTCCATGGTCAGCGATGGGGCCTGCTCCTTGGCAAACCCTCTATGTTCCCTGGATGACGGAAGTGTCCACCTTCCGCTGCCCAAGTGATCCCGGGTATGGGCTTCCGGCGATGGGCCGAACCAACTATGCGGCCTGCTTAGGGGATTCATGGGTGCGGAACAACGGTTCGGCGATCTATTTTGGTGGAGGAGCTTGGCGCGACAACGATAGTGCTCGAATCGCGGCGGTTCGCAGCAATGCCCGAGGTGTTTTCAAAGGGCGATTCGTGATGAGGTTCCGCGACGTCCTTGACGGACTTTCAAATACGATCATGTGCGGCGAGATTAACACGGATCTCGGTGATCGCGATATCACAACCGTTGCTCTGAGAAATCCCGGAAATTGGGTTTCCCTACGAGACAACCCGAAGAATTGCTCGGGGGCGATCGATCCGCTGCGTCCGCGGTTTTGGGATAGTTCTATCGTTCAAATAACAACGGGCAATCCTTCAAACAACCAACTTGATAATGTCAACCGCAGTCGTGGCTATCGTTGGTGTCATGGTGTTCCGCAAATGACCGGTTTTTCTACGATTTTGCCGCCCAATAGCGAACTTTGCCAGTTAGGCAATGATTCTGCCGAATCGCAAGGGTCGATCAGCAGTCGCCATCAAGGAGGCGCTCATGTGCTTATGGCTGATGGTGCCGTGAAATTCATTACCGAATCGATCGAGGCTGGCTCGAGTCGAAGTGGGATTGTTTGGGCTCGCGGAACGGGTACTCAGGCCCCCGGTTTCGAGAGTCCGTTTGGTCTATGGGGTGCCCTCGGTACTCGGGCTAGCAAGGAAACGATTAACGCCGACTTCTAGCCTTTGTTTTTCGTTCCTGCGTGATTCTTAGCGTTTTTTCAGTCGCCAGCGAATGACGTTCGCTGGGCGACTTTCTCTCTACATCTGTTTACACATTTTCTTCTGAAATACATTATGTTCTTTAAGACGATTCAGCTGCTGTCAATTTGTCTCATCCTGTTTTGCGTTGCCGGATGTGGTAAACCAAAGAATACCGTCATTGATCCAGGGGACACGGTGATGTCCCCCGAAGAGATGGAGGCCTACAATCAAGAAAGCGCCAGCGGCGGCGCTGATCGATAGGTTATATTGATCATCAAGACACTGCTGAACCTACCCAAGCCGAGCCCACCCACATTAATCACCCTGCCATGAAACTTCGACTTGTTCTATTCTTGTTCACGGTCACGATCGCCTGTTCCAGCTATGCCGCCGAGCAGCCTAACATTGTCTTGGTCTTTATTGACGATATGGGATGGGGAGATTTTTCGTGCTTCGGTAATACCGAAGCCGCGACGCCTCATATTGATGCGATGGCGGAAGAAGGGATTCGCTTTCACCAATTTTACGTCAATTCGCCGATTTGTTCGCCATCGCGAGTAGCAATCTCTACCGGCCAATACCCGCAACGTTACCGGATCTCGTCGTTTCTGAACAATCGCAAGGACAACGCGCGACGTGGTGTGGCGAATTGGCTCGACCCCGCCGCGCCAATGCTGGCTCGATCGCTTCAGCAAGCCGGCTATGCTACGGCGCATTGTGGAAAATGGCACATGGGTGGTCAGCGTGATGTGAATGACGCGCCTCCGATCACTGCATACGGGTTCGATACTTCGCTGACCAACTTTGAAGGGATGGGGGCAAAGCTATTGCCGTTGACCGAAGTGCCGAACAAAGACGGAAGTGTGAAAAAAGGGAAGATATGGGGCAACGCAGTCAACTTGGGTGAGCCCGTCAAGTGGATGTTGCGTTCAGAGATCACTGGTGGGTTCGCGGACAAAGCAATCGAGTTTATCAACCAAACGCAAGCCAGCGGCAAGCCGTTCTACATCAATGTTTGGCCGGATGATGTCCATGCTCCGTATTTTCCGGACGTCGAAAATTGGTCGGACAATCCACATGGACTTTACTTGTCGGTGTTAGAAGAAATGGACAAGCAACTTGCCAATCTTTTTGACCGAATCAGGAGCGATGAGGCACTGCGAGACAACACGCTAATTCTGATCTGTTCTGACAACGGCCCTGAGCAAAACGGTGGCTCGGCGGGTCCCTTTCGAGGCTTGAAGGCAACTCTTTTTGAAGGCGGAATTCGTTCACCGTTGATTGTATGGGGACCAGGATGGATTCCTGCCGATCGACAAGGAAAGATCAATAGGTCGTCCGTTTTTGCCGCAATTGATTTGGTTCCTTCGCTGTTGGATTTGGCGGGAGTGTCGGCCCCAGAGGACACGCAATTTGATGGGGAAAACCTAGCCGAAACTCTGATCGGCAAAGCAGATGCTTCACGTTCAGCTGCCCTCTTCTTTCGTCGGCCTCCTGACCGAAAACAGTTTCGTCGATTCGAAAATTTGCCTGATCTGGCTGTTCGCGAAGATCATTGGAAATTGCTGTGCGACTATAGTGGTGACCGTCCGAAATTGTTCAATTTGACCACCGATCCGTCGGAATCAAAAAATGTAAGTGACCAGCATCCTGAAGTAACCAAACGTTTGGTTGCCGCTGTGCTTCAATGGAACCGCAGCTTGCCCGCGGACGCGGGCGATCCAGACTTTCCCACATCGAGGTAGAAACGAAAATGAAACCATCCCATCTGCTCGTTTGCTTTTTTGTGATCGTATTGGGCGTGATCATGTTCGTTGACGTTGCCACAGCAGCAGACAGGCCGAACATGGTTGTTGTCATGGTCGATGACATGGGGTTTTCGGACATCGGCCCTTATGGCAGCGAGATCCCGACGCCCAACCTCGACGCGTTAGCGGCTGGTGGAGTGAAGTTTTCGCAGTTCTACAACACGGGACGATGTTGTCCGACACGAGCGTCCTTGTTGACCGGGCTCTACTCCCATCAAGCCGGCATTGGATGGATGACTGCGGATCAGGGTGCACCTGGTTATGCAGGTCGGCTCAATAACAAGTGCGTCACAATCGCCGAGGTCCTCCGCGAGGCTGGCTATTTTACGGCGATCACTGGCAAATGGCACGTCGGTGCTAACCATGATGTGAATCCCTGGGGTCGCGGGTTCGATCGGAACTTGACCTTGGCGGCCGGTGGTGTCCATTTTTCAAATCAGACCGGCAGCAAAGGGGGCGCGAGCTTGTTCCTCAATGGCGAGACGATAGCGTTGGACGATCCGCGAGCGAATCCGCCGTGGTATGGCTGTGATTTGTGGACCGATCAAGGAATAGACTTCGTGGACGAAGCGATCGCAGCAAACAAACCATTCTTTTGGTATTTGGCTCATACGGCACCTCATTTTCCATGCATGGCACCGGAGGAAACCATTGCCAAGTATCGAGGCAAGTATATGGCGGGTTGGGACAAATTGCGCGAAGAACGATACGCACGCCAAATTGCTTCTGGTTTGATCGATCCGAATTGGAAGCTTGAAGCACGCCCCGAAGAGGTCCCCGCTTGGGATTCGCTGTCGCCTAACGAGCAAAGCCGCTATGACGACATGATGGCGATTTATGCGGCGATGATTGACCAAGTGGACAAAAACATTGGCAAGCTGGTCGACGCTTTGCGAGAACGCAACCAACTCGACAATACAATCATCCTATTTTTGTCTGACAACGGTGGAAATGCCGAGGCGGGGGTGACTGGAAAATACAACGGAGCGAATCCTGGTGACCCGCACTCCGATGTTTTTATTGGTCGCTGTTGGGCACATTTGAACAATACGCCATTTCGCAAATACAAACATTACAACCATGAAGGCGGAACCGCGACACCTCTGATTGCCCATTGGCCCCGCCGTATCAAGCCCCTCAGTGGTCCTAGTGGTTGGATTGAAACGCCAACACACGTGATCGATATCATGGCAACGTGCGTTGATTTAGGAGGAGCGACTTACCCTCAAAGCTACCAAGGTAACGCGATCACGCCGATGCAGGGGCAAAGCTTGAAACCACTGATGGTCGGTGCAGGAAACTTTGCTGATCGGCCCTTGTTTTGGGAGCACGAAGGCAACGCCGCGATTCGTGTAGGGAATCGCAAGTTGGTTCGCCAAGGCATGAATGGCGATTGGGAATTGCTCGATTTGAAGGCGGATCGCACCGAGCAGAACGACCTAGCGAGTGAAATGCCAGAGCAAGTCGCCGCACTTTCAACTCAGTGGCAGAAGTGGGCCAAGGAAGCCAATGTGCTTCCGAAACCAAAGAATGGAAAGAAGAGAAAGGGGCGAAAACAACCGAAGCAAGCTGCAAAGGCAAAAGGATAAATCAATGGCGAAGATTGCTCGAATCGTCACGGCCATTCTGATGCTAGCCGGTGCCGCTGCGGCAGCTGGCAAACCAAACATCGTTGTCTTTCTCGCCGACGATCATGGGTGGGCGGATAGTTCCGTGTACGGTAGTTCTTGCGCAAAAACACCGAACCTACAATCATTGGCTGATCGGGGGATGGTCCTCGATCGAGCGTTTGTTGCTTCGCCCGCTTGTGGCCCAAGCCGTGCCGCACTGTTGAGCGGATTAATGCCTGCACGCAATGGAGCCGAGCCGAACCATACGATGCCACACGATGGTGCATTGACAATGGTGAACCGACTTCAGCAACAAGGCTATGAAGTGGTCGCGTTCGGAAAGGTGGGGCATGGTAGGGAAACCGAAATGGCGGGTTTTGACCACAGTCGTGACTATCCGAAACAGCGCGATCGAGATGGCATCAAAGGGCTGGTACAGAACTTCTTCGCGAATCGGCAATCGGACAAACCGCTGTGTTTGATGGTGGGCGACCATCGACCTCACGTCGCATGGATCAAAGAATCGTCGTACGACCCAAATCAGGTGGTATTGCCCGTCGCTTCGGTGGACACTAAAGAAACTCGCGAACACTGGGCACGCTACCTTGCCGATGTCACCGGGATGGATGCGATGGTGGGCGAAGTCGATCGTATGGCCCAAGATTATTTCAAAGGCGATGACTTTCTGTTTTTGTATAGTGCAGATCATGGAGCCCAATGGCCTTTTGGCAAATGGAATCTCTATGATTCAGGAATCCGCACACCGCTGATTGTCCGCTGGCCAGGTCATGTGAAACCGAATGTTCGTACCGATGCGATGGTCAGTTGGGTCGATGTGATGCCGACCCTCGTTGACATTGCTGGTGGGACGGTTCCAAGTCACATTGATGGACGCTCTTTCACGCAAGTTCTCTTCGGCAAACGTAGCGACCATCGCGATGTGATCTTTTCCACGCATAGTGGGGATGGAAATCGGAATGTTTATCCCATCCGAGCGGTGCGTACGGAGAAGTACAAATACATTCGAAACCTGCGGCCGGATTGTTATCACTCGAATCATTCCGATATCGATCGCAAAGATGGTGCTGGAGCGTATTGGGATTCATGGGACGAAGCTGCAAAAAACGATCCGAAAGCTGCGGCAATCGTCGGGAAATACTATGTGCGTCCTGGAATCGAGTTCTACGATCTTGATAGCGATCCCCACGAACAAGTCAATTTAGCCGAAGATCCTAAGCAGGCTGCCACCATCGCAGAAATGTCATCGATGCTCGATGATTGGATGAAGACGCAAGGAGACACACAACGTGTTTTCAACAAACCCTACCCAGTGACAGGGCCTAAGCCGGTTGATGTTGCACCTAAGCCGCGACAGCGTCCTAAAAAGATCAAGGGCTAACAGCCTCGCCCTTTCATGACAATGACCTACCTCTCGACTGAAACATTAACACGGTAAAACAAATGCCCCACCTGAAGTATGCAAAACAGTTTTTTGCGATCGATGTCGCAGTCATTGCGATGGTGATATTGTCGACGTGTGCTGTCGCGTCCGACAAACCTAACATCATTGTTGTGCTAGCCGATGACTTGGGCTATTCCGATCTTGGATGCTATGGCGGCGAGTTGAGTACGCCCAATATCGACGGCCTTGCCGAGGGCGGTATTCGGTTCACTCAGGTTTACAACTCGGCACGGTGTTGCCCTAGTCGCGCGTCGCTCATGACTGGATTGTATCCATCGCAAGCTGGGATAGGTGACTTCACGACGAGGCAACCTGATCCCAATCGCGGCCCGGGGTACCTTGGTCGCCTGAACGATCAATGTGCAACAATTGCCGAAGTGCTCAAACCCGCCGGGTACGGGTGCTACTATGTTGGTAAATGGCACATGCATCCCGAAACCGGACCAATCAAACGTGGCTTTGATGAGTTCTACGGTTACACCAATGATCATTCCCATGACCAATACGATGCGGACTATTATTTTCGCTTGCCCGAGGGCCGTGCGAAGGAAATTGATCCCCCTGCGGATGAGTTTTACGCAACCGATGTTTTCAACGAGTACGCCCTAAACTTCATTCGCAAAGGGCAAAAGAGTGAAAAACCATGGTTTTTGTTCCTTGGTCATTCATCGCCCCATTTTCCAGTGCAGGCTCCCAAAGAACGCGCGGACAAGTACGAGAAAGTCTACATGCGCGGTTGGGATGTGTTGCGTGAAGAACGTTTTAAACGGATGCAAGAAATTGGTTTGGTTGATGGTGAACGATGGAAACTGAGCCCTCGTTCGCTCGTGCCCGTGGACCGAGATGACATCGCCAATGGTTTTTCGGGACAAGATAATCCTGCTTGGGATTCGCTTGATGAGGATCGGCAACGCGACCTGGCTCGTCGCATGTCGGTGTTCGCGGCGATGGTGGAAGGGGTAGACAACGGAGTCGGCCAGATTGTTGGTCACTTGAAGGAAACCGATGACCTCGATAACACCCTGATTCTTTTCCTTAGTGACAATGGCGCATGTTACGAATGGGGACCGTTCGGTTTCGATGGCCAATCAAGACGTGGGACGACGACGCTGAGAACGGGCGATGCGATTCAAGGAATTGGTGGACGCGGCACGCATCAATCCTACGGCAGTGCGTGGGCCAATCTAGGCAATACACCGTTCCGGCTCTACAAACACTTTACGCATGAAGGTGGCATCAGCACGCCGTTCATCGCTCATTGGCCAAAGGGAATTGGCAAATCCGAGGATTGGGTTCGCGATCCCGCTCACGTGATGGATATCATGCCGACGTTGATCGAAGTGGCCGGGGCGAAGTACCCAGAAACGCTTCACGGCAACGCCATCACACCGATCGAAGGAACCAGTTTGTTGCCTGCGATGCGTGGCGATGCACTTCCAAATCGAACGCTTGGCTTTGACCACCAAGCGGCTCATGCATTGCGGAAGGGCGACTGGAAAGCGGTCTATGCCAAGCGAATGCCTCATGAACTTAAGTGGGAACTTTACAACCTTGCCCAAGACCGTTGTGAGCTAAATGATCTTGCCGAGCAACAGACCGAGCGATTGAAAGAGATGGTCGGACAATGGGAAGAATGGGCGCGGCATGTTGGTGTGATTTGGAAACCGAATGAGCCCGTTGCCAAGAACTTGGAAAACCAAGGGGGGCTTGATTCGCCGCAAATCGTGAATCGCGATTTGCGTATTGAGGCACTTGTCAATGCGAAAGAGCCCAAGGGAGTCGTGATTGCGCACGGCGGAATACAGTACGGTTATGCATTGCACTTTGTCGATGGACACGCCGCGTTTGATGTTCGCGTCGATGGTCATGTCGAACGCATTATTGCGAAACAACCCTCGAGCGGCAAAGTTGAACTCACGGCAACACTCAACCCCGAGTTGATGACGCTATCGGTTAACGATACCGAATCGCTATCGCGTCCTTCACCCGGGTTGATTCCGGTCCAGCCGATGGATGGTATGAACATTGGTTTCGATGATCGATCTGCCGCAGGTGACTACAATGCGCCAAATCCGTTCAATGGAAAGGTGCTTCTTCACAAGGTGGTCGTCGTGCCGCCAACTGCGGTTGGTATGCCCAACCGAGAGTCGGCTAACAATGGCACTCCTGTGAGTGGCAAAAAGAAGCCAAAGTCAATACCCCGTTCAAAGTCTCTTGATAAGCCGTTCTCGTCGGAATTGATCACAAAGTGGGGCGAATCGGTCACGTCCCAAAACGCTTGGACGGAGTATCCGCGTCCCCAACTGCAACGCAAGAATTGGTTGAATCTCAACGGCAAGTGGGATTACGCCATCACTTCAATTGATCAAGAAGAGCATCCTACCCAATGGGCGGGCCAAATCCTTGTGCCCTATTGTTTGGAGTCCAAACTTGGCGGGGTTGAGCGATCACTCGATGAAAAAGAAACGCTTTGGTACCACCGTCGATTTGATGTTGAGCAAACTGGCGACGAGCGACAGTTGTTGAATTTTGAAGCGGTCGACTATCGCTGTGAAGTCTTTGTCAACGCTAAGTCCGTTGGTACGCATCAAGGAGGAAACAACCCTTTCTCGTTCGACATTACTGATTCGGTAAAAGTGGGCGAAAATGAGTTGGTTGTGCGTGTCGAAGATGCGACGGAGGCGTTTCAGTTGCGCGGCAAACAAACACTCGAACCTCGAGGTATTTGGTACACGCAGGTTTCGGGTATCTGGCAAACCGTGTGGTTGGAACAAGTTTCAAACAGTTACATCCAAGACTTGTTTATTACAACCGATGCGAGTGCCGGAACGATCCGTGTGCAACCTGTCATCGAAGGAAACGGATCGATCCGAGTGGTTGTGAAAGACGACGAACAAGTGGTTGCGAAAGTGACGGCTTCCGACACCGTTGAATTGAAAATCCCCAACGCGAAATTGTGGTCGCCAAGTTCCCCTCATCTGTACAAGATCGAAGTGACATTGATCGATCAACAGGGGAAGGCAGTCGATGTGGTAGAGTCGTACACCGGAATTAGGACGGTGGGTAAAATCCAAGATGCCGACGGCCATTGGCGATTTACGCTCAACGGTGAAGTGTTGTTTCACTTTGGACCGCTCGATCAAGGTTGGTGGCCTGATGGTCTTTTGACTCCGCCATCGGATGAAGCAATGCTGTTTGATATCGAGTGGCTCAAGGAAGCGGGTTTCAACATGATCCGCAAGCACATCAAAGTCGAGCCACGTCGCTACTATTACCACTGTGATCGACTAGGCATGATGGTTTGGCAGGATCAAGTCAGTGGTGGCCCGAAGCCAAAGTGGACGCGGTTAGTGGAAAATCCGGTCGATGCTGATTGGCCCGACGCTGAGCATCAACAATTCATGGACGAGTTCGAAGCGATGATCAGCACGCTCAAAAATTATCCTTCGATCGTGGTGTGGACTCCCTTCAATGAAGCTTGGGGACAACATCGCACGATCGAAGTCGGCAAATGGACGAGCAAACGCGACCCTTCGCGGCTTGTGAATGTCGCCAGCGGTGGGAATTTTTGGCCGATCGGCGATATCGTGGACGCCCATAAATATCCCGACCCCGGCTTTCCGTTCGACCAAGATAGTAATGGCCGCTTTGACGACTACATCAAAGTGGTCGGTGAGTTTGGCGGTCACGGTTACCCGGTGAAAGGTCACTTATGGGATTCAGACCGAAGGAATTGGGGTTATGGCGGATTGCCAAAAGATGAAGCTGAATACAAATCGCGATATGTGAAATCGATTGAGCTATTGGATACACTTCGTTCGCAAGGGATCGCCGCAGGTGTCTACACACAAACGACTGATGTCGAGGGCGAGATCAATGGGTTGATGACCTACGATCGTAAAGTGATCAAGATACCGGCCGACCAATTGGCCCAGTTGCACGCGAAGCTTTACGGTTCAATCGAGACGAAAAAAGCTGACGAGTTTCCAAAATCAGCGTTCATCGAACAGTCTACCGATCGCAAGCCCGTCCCCGTCATGGATCCCGAGGCGATCCGTGCCGGTCTGGATTCGCACGACCGCGCACTCTATATCAAATCAGGTTGGATTCGTGACCCGTACATCACTCTTGGCCCGGACGATTACTACTATCTTACCGGCACCCAGCCCATCGAAAATGATCCGCGTGAAGCATTAAACCCATACAACATCGGTCTTGGTGGCGAGAGTATTGTCGGCGATCAAGTCCGTGTCTATCGAAGTAAAGATTTGATCGACTGGGAATCACTTGGACCGATCTTTACGGTCGACGACACCCACAAAGCCGCGAATCAGAATAAGAAGATGAAATCGCGATTGATTTGGGCACCCGAAATACATTGGATGGGTGATCGTTGGGCGCTTGTGCATTGTCCGAAGTCGCACTCCAGTTTGGCCGTTTCCGCCGGTAAGGAGCTATCGGGGCCGTGGACACATCCCATGGATGGAGGCATGGGGCCGCGACATGATCCATCGCTATTTACTGATGATGATGGAGCGGTTTACATGTTGTGGCAGAACACGTTGATCGCGCCGCTCAGTGAAGACTTGACACAGTACACGGCCGAGCCAATCCGGATTGATCCGTCTGGAACTCGTCCTGCTCCAGATGGAAAACCGATCAGCCGGATTGGGCACGAAGGCGCAACGATGATGAAAGTCGGTGGCAAGTACGTCCATCTAGGAACGGCGTGGTCGACCGACCAGGGACGAAAGGGCTCTTACAATTTGTACTACTGCGTTGCGGACAAGATTACCGGGCCTTATGGACCGCGGAAATTTGCCGGTCGCTTTCTTGGTCACGGCACGCCCTTCAAAGATAAGAACGGTAAGTGGTGGTGTACGGCATTTTTCAATGCGAACGTGCCACCACTAGCCCGTGACGGGATTGAGGCCCGGGATCTCGGTAACAATGCTCAAACGATCAACGAACAAGGAGTGACGATCGTCCCGCTTGATGTGCAAGTACTCAAAGATGGTGAAATCTACATCCGAGCCAAAGATCCCGCATACAAGAACCCAGGGCCTGATGAAGCGCAGACGTTTGAAGAGCTTGATAATCCCGCGTCCTAGCGTCGAAACGGGATTGGGACTGAAATTTGCTCGCAATACCACTGGTGAATTCAAAGCAGTGCCTTTGCCGTTTTGACTCGTCTTTCAGCTACGACTATGATCTTGACTTCACAGTCCTGATCAATGGCCGCCGGAATTAGAACCGAAAGACGCCCAACGATGAAACGCCTGCTATTTTTGTTCCTTGCAATCAGTTGTCTCGTTCAATCCGTTGCGATTTCGGAAGATCGTTTTCCTCTTGATTGGCAGAATGAGACGACGATTGCCAAGGGCAAAATGCCCGCTCGTGCAACATCGTATTCCTACTCGTCGACCGACGAGGCTCTCGCTGGGAATCGTGCTCGTGCACGAATGATCTCGCTAAATGGTGATTGGAAATTTCGATTCGTAGCGGATTCTAATGACCGGCCTGTCGATTTTTTTCAAGCGGACTTTGACGCAAGCGATTGGGATTCACTCGCAGTGCCAAGCAGTTGGGAAGTCAAAGGATACGGCACGCCAATCTATACCAATGCAACCTATCCTTTCGCTGCGGATCCCCCTCGGATTGATCGTACTAATCCCGTTGGGTCGTATCGGCGTGACTTTGACATTCCGGCGACTTGGCAAGACATGCGAGTCGTGCTTCACTTCGGTGGCGTATCATCCGCATTCTATGTATGGGTGAACGGGGAATTAGCCGGTTACAGTCAAGGTAGCCGGTTGCCCGCCGAATTTGATGTGAGTGATTTAGTCAAAGAAGGCCCTAATCAACTTGCCGTGCAAGTCTTTCGATGGTCCGACGGAAGTTATCTTGAAGATCAGGATATGTGGCGACTGAGCGGAATTCATCGCGAAGTATTGTTGTTGGCTGAACCCAAAGTGGCATTAGACGATTTCTTTGTGCGCACGAAGTTTGATGAAGACCTGCAAGATGCAAAACTGCAAATTCGTCCGAAGATCGCAAGGATTCAAAACGCGTCGACAGACGGATGGAATTTGTCGGCACAGTTATTTGACGCTGATGACCAAGCGGTGCTGGCCGAACCACTTTCGATTCCGGTCAACAAGATTGTTAAAGAATGGTATCCACAACGCGACACAGTGCCGTTCGGATTGCTTGAGGCCAACATCTCGAAACCAGAAAAATGGTCAGCGGAAAAACCGTATCTTTACTCGCTGGTTTTTTCTCTCACGGATCCGAAAGGGGGATTGGCAGAATCGCGGAGTTGTCGAGTCGGTTTTCGACAGGTTGAAATCGATTCTTCCGGTGCATTGATGGTCAATGGTCGTGCAGTGAAGCTGATGGGTGTGAACCGGCATGATCATGACCATATCGAAGGCAAAGCTTTGACTCGCGACGATATGCGCGAAGATGTCCGATTGATGAAGCGATTCAATCTCAATTCGGTGCGCACGAGTCACTATCCGAATGATCCGTACTTCTACGAACTATGTGACCAATACGGCATCTACGTGATGGACGAAGCCAATGTGGAATCGCATGGTGTGCGTGGATTGTTGGTCAACACGCCTTCGTGGCACTATGCGATTAACGAACGGATCATCCGAATGGTTGAACGTGACAAGAACCATCCATCCGTGATCTCGTGGTCGCTTGGGAACGAAACGGGTTGCGGGCCGATTCACGCTGCGGCTGCTCATTGGATCAAGGATTTCGATCCGACTCGCTTCGTTCACTATGAAGGGGCACAAGGGGATCCGAACAGCCCCGACTATATCCCGGGCGGTGGGAACCAGTCGCAACGTTGGGACGTCATGGCCAATCCCAATGACCCCGCTTATGTCGACGTGATCAGTCGCATGTACCCGACTGTGAAGCAACTTCAGAACCTAAGTGAGGCTCCGCATATTAGGCGACCGATCGTGATGTGCGAATATGCGCACGCGATGGGCAATTCGCTCGGTAATCTTGCTGAGTACTGGGACGTGATCCGGTCCAAGCCGAACTTGATCGGTGGCTATATTTGGGACTGGGTCGATCAAGGACTGTTGACGACCAACGACGATGGCGACGAGTACTTTGCTTACGGTGGCGATTTTGGTGATACGCCGAACGACAGTAACTTCTGTTTGAATGGTGTGATCGCATCGGACCGCTCGCCAAAGCCGCAAACATGGGAATGCAAGTATGTGTTCCAGCCGGTGGCATTCGAGTCGATCGACCTGAGCGTTGGCAAAATCCGGTTGATCAATCGATTTAACTTTAAGAACACCGCTGAATACCAAATCCGCTGGCAGCTTTCCGAGAATGGCCTCGATGTCGCCCACGGTGAATTACCGAGTCTCGAGGTATCTCCGGGGCAAGGTCGCGTGATGACGATCCCGTATTCGCAGACTCCGATGAGACCAGACGCGGAATATTGGCTGCGGGTTAGCTTGCATGAAAAGCGACCGCAACTTTGGTGCGATGCAGGGTTTGAAATCGCCAAAGAACAATTCAGAGTGTCCCCTGACGGTCCAGTCGTCTCGACCTTTGTTTCGGCTAAGGCCCCATCAACCGAATACACGGACCAGCGTATCACTATTTCCGGCGACCGTTTTGAGGCTGACTTCGATCGTAAATCGGGTGACTTGGTTCGCTATGAAATCAATGGCACTGATCTATTGAAGTCGCCAATGCGAATGAATTTTTGGCGTCCGCAGACGGACAACGATCGGATCGGTGGGAAAACTCACAAAAATCAAGCGTTCTGGATGGAATTGGCTGATAAGCTTCAAACCAAACGGGTTGAAGCAAAGGTACAAGTCGATCAAACGGTGAAAGTTGCCGTTAGAAAAGCGTTGGGCGAGCAGGTCGTGATTGACATTGATTATTTCATTAACGGAGACGGTGATATAAAAGTCGGCATTCGTTTTGTTGCCGACCCATCGTTGCCGCCGCTAGTCCGGTTGGGCATGACTGTGGGAATCTCAGACGAGTACGCCGACATCCAGTACTACGGCAAAGGACCGTGGGAGAATTACAATGACCGTAGTCGCAGTGCGGAGGTCAAAGTGCACGATGCAGCGATTAGTGAGATGGCGGAGAATTACGTCCGGCCGCAAGAAAATGGAAATCGGACGCAAATTCGCTGGATCAAGTTTTCAGGCAAGGTACCAACACTGAGAATTCAAGGAGAGTCGCCAATGGCTTTTTCCATTTGGCCATGGTCGGCTGAAAACGTGTCGCAAGCGAAACACACGTACGAGTTAAAACCGCAAGGATTCTACACATTGAATCTTGACCATCGGCAAATGGGCGTCGGAGGAACCGATTCTTGGTCACCCAAAGCGTTGCCAATTAAGAAGTACCAAATCCCCGCTGGCACCTACGTGTGGTCGTTCGTGCTTGATATGCGTTAGGGTATTTTTGTCAGGCCAAAAACATGATCTCCCACAACCTGCTGGCGTCAATCATCGGGAACCACTTCGATTACCACTGCTGGCAGGAACACGGCTGGTAATTCCTGCAGGTCGCGATCGTCACGCACGAAGGTCTTCAATTGGTACTTGGGAGCAATCTGTTGCAACAATTCAATTCCTTCCGTGCTGCCGTAGGCCAATAACGCCTTGCCGCCGGGATTCAAATGCTGTCTCAGTCCCTTTAGCAATGAGTCCAACAACTGAAAGTTGGGATCGTACAGAGCATGTTCGCTTGGTTCCTTGGGGACCGCATCCTCCCATGGTGGATTCGAAACGATCAAATCAAACCGTTCGTCCGCACCGATGACCGAGAAGGCGCTTGGCGCGTTTGTCGGAACGAGTCTGACCTCAAGGGCTTTGCTCATGCCAAACTGGGCTGCATTGAAGCGAGCATTGGCCACCGCCGCGGGATTGATGTCGGTGGCTACTGCCGAATCCGCCCCAGCATCCAAACAAAACAGCGTCAACCAACCTGTGCCCGTGCCAATTTCGAGTACTCGCTTGGATCCTCCGTTCAACTCATCCCGCAACATGGGACGCAAAGTGTCGGTATCTTGCGCGTCCCAGAATACCGAGTCGAATTGGGCGATCCGCCGAGGGACATCGGCATGCGTATGCCATCTTTTCAGAGCAGGCCGAGTCTGTGAAGCGGAAGCGTTATCACCGGGTTGTAATGCTTCCTGGTTCAAGTTGGACGTCGGCACTCGTTGTTTTTTCGCCCGACCTTGGGACCATCTTCGCAAACCTTCGAGCCGTTGCTTGCCTTTTTCGAAGTACACGAGGTCGAGTGAGTTCAAGTGCAGTTTGTAGAGTTTGTCGCGTTGCTTTTCCCATCCCGGGCGAGGTGTTACCACGTTTTGCTCCACGAGCTTGTCCGTGATGTCGCCAGCTAGGATTTGATGACCGACAATGGTCGGATGCACATGATCCAAAAAAAGGTTGTCACCTGGAATCCCGCCTTTGCTCAATTCCGAAAAACGTTGTCGAGCCTCTAACAAGGGACAGCGGGAATCGTTGGCGGAGGCACGAATGATTTGGTTCATCGGTTTCAAAATTCGCAGCGGACAAATGTCTTCATCATTGGCCGCCTGCAAGTGAATTTTCGCCTCAGCAAATCGTTGCTCCTGATGAAGTAGCATACCAAGCTGATAATGTAATCCTGCATTTTGGTTGTTGACGGCGACGGCTTGGTCTAGCAGGTTTATGCTCTTGGTTCGGTCAGTCTGGATCATTGCAATGGCGTCGTTGACGAGCCTGTGGCACTGAGCCAACTCTTCCGCCGAAAGTCCTGCGGTGTCAGCCACTTTGAACGGAGGACATCCTTGCATGTTGACCGGCGGATCAACAAGCACCATTGGCACTTTGGCAGCAGCAGCCAAGCGAGTCATGCGGCGAAGATTGAACTCGAAGTGGTTGATAATCGATCGCTTCCACTCTGGATCTCGGTGGTAGTCCTCTAGACCTCCGCGATAATCAAGTAAGGCATCGACTTCCGTTGAGAGTACGTCCTTTTCAGCTGGCTGGTGGCTCGATGGAGCGTTGTTGGACACCAGTTGATGCAAGAAATTGATACTGCGGAGTTGAGCTAAACCCCCGTAAGCATGAGCGATCCACTCCGGTTGTTGCTTGTATGCCGAATAGGATCGATCCTCCAAAAATTCATTGTGTCCGGTATAGAGAATGACCAGGTCCGGTTCGTACCGGAGCATTTCCTCAAGCACGGGAACGAGTCGATAGCTGGCATAGGACACGCCGCCGCAGTTGATCACCTCCCATTGCTGATCGGGATCGGCCGCTCGCAACGAAAGTTCCAACCAGGTGCTGAAGGAAGTCTCTATTGCATACGGTCGACCTTGTACCGTGGAACCACCCAAGCACACAATTCGGAATTCATTCGCTGGCTTGGGATTCGCAAACGACTCTGGTCGAAAATACTCAAGTCGATCCGGCGCAGTCACGAGGCGACGGGCATCGTCAGAGGGCACAAAAAGCGGACGCTCGCTTTGGAAACCCACGAACGGGTCACTCAATGGAACTGCGGGGTCCCAACCAATGGCTCGCAGTGACACCTCCAAGAAAAGGGCTGGCATTAAACCGATTAGCACCGCCAGCAATCGGAACAGCCAGCATTTTTGGCGCGGTGTCCATCGCTTGGCACCTAGAGCGGGAGCATTCATACGCATGCCAATTTGCCTGTGATTTACTTGCGGTGTAGGCAGCGAGCTTGCTACGCCTGAACCGCCGAAAGTTCGGTTTCCTATTCATCGACTTCATTGACGCCAAAACTTTCAAGACTGCCATTTTAGGTCTCTCTGCATTCTATCACGATTCGGCGGCGGCATTAATTGTCGATGGTGAAATTATGGTGGCGGCAGTCGAACAATGCTTCGCACGGAAGAAACGCGATGCCCTTTTTTTGGAGTAGGCTGAAATTTATTAGATCCAACAGAAGCTGTTGCGGCCTGAGTAACTAGACTTTTCAAAAACGGATACTGTTGATTGACGCTATAGCGTGGGGTCTTTCTCTGCACTAAAATCTGTCAAGTGAGAGTTTTCGAACTGCATCAATGTCGAGTGATTCGTAAATCGAGTGCGATTCAAAGTGCGGCGATGCGGTGAAAGAATAGGCTTATGGCGGTGTCGATGAGTGAGGAAGGTAGCCAAACGATTTTTCATCAAGCATTGAAAGCAGCTGTCTTGCTGGGGGTCCCGATCCGGCTTGGGCATGCTCACGATCCATCGTTGCCCAGCGGAAATGCAACGGCGGCGAAGCTCGCTGAACTGCAGAACGTTGTCCCATCCACAGCGAGTATTCGAAGCAAATTGCCGTCTCAGTACGCTGCCGCACTCGCCGCATTTGACTCCACCGCTTCAATGCCGATCGTACTCAAAGGACTGAGCATCCATGGGTACTGCCACCGGCAACTCGCCCAATTGCTTCGCTCATCGGCAACCTACTTGCTCATCCTCTTCTCGCTGGGCTCGTTTGGTTTGTGTTTTTTTCGCGATCTGGTCACACCTAGCTTTGTGAAGATGCGACAAGATTTAGAGCTACCACCCGCTATGATTGTCGATACAGCTTCCGAGACAACGCATTGGTTGACTTTCCTGCTTGTATTGATGCTCGTCGCGATCGTGGTGACCGCAGCAGTGCGTTTTCTTGGAGGAACGTATTGGCTTGCTTTTTGGGTTGGGGGCCGCCGCTTCCGAAACCTCCTACTGGCCGCAACTGCGGCTGAAGTTTCGCGTGCAATGCTTCTCAAGGGCGTAACGCTCAGGGACTCTGTTTCGATTGCGTTGGACCTCGTCGACGCAAACACCAAGCAACGAACAATGATTCAATCTTCAACCGTTGGGCTTTCCGAGCAATCGGCAGTTGGGAGTCTGGGGGCGATTGCCGATAATTTTCAGTCAGCGGCGGATGACCGTCTTGTCGTTATGAAAGTTGCTCTTCCTATGATTCTTGTCTTTTGCTTGGGAGGCGCGGCAGTGCTAGCGTATTGTCTTGCGTTGTTCATGCCACTGGTCATGATGATTCGAGACTTAGCGGTGCCAACGAGTTTGTAAATGAATCCAATTCCCCTTTCCCAAGTAGAGGCCTCCATCGAGCTTGTGCTGCGTGATCGAGAACGGATTTCTACGGTGATCGAGTCGATATCGGTGGATTTTTCGGGGGCGTCACGACGGAATCTGCGACGATTGAGCAGGCGATTTAGACGCCCCATTTCAGCAGCGGAGGTACTCCTCGATTCGGATGCATTGACGGTGTGTCTAACGTTATCGCAGGTGCTCAGCGGACATTCCGTGACGCCTGAGTTGATCGAACAAGGAGTCCGCCAAAGTATTTCCCGGATGAATATGCATTCGCTGCGTGGCCGACGGTTGGTCCGATTGCTGCTTTATCCTTCAGTTTTGATGTTGATGAGCATCACCGTTTTCATCGTGTTCTGCATCTACTTAGTCCCTCAATTTGATCAAATATTCCAAGAGTTTGGACTGACAACGGATGGACCAACGCAGCGGATCATTGGGATTTCACGATGGGTTCGGCAAGAAGGAGTCCGCACGCTTCTCTTGCTAGCCGTCGCAGCGATAGTGGGGCTTGGGGTTACCCGGTACTACCAACGCCAGGGCCGGTTGCCTGATTGGATGGATTTCGTCGTTCGTCGATTGCGGATGTCGGGGCACACTTGGGCAAACTGGGCTTGGCATGTTGCCTTTCTGCTCGAAGCGGGGCTGTCGCAAGTCGATGCAAAAAAAATCGCGGGCCAATCCAATGTGGGCATCGCGTTATCCAATGAAGGGCCACCGAAAGTCACTTACCCGTTTATGTATGAAGCGATCAACCAGATAGACCGCGAAAATCAGATCGTCTTTTTGCGAGAGGCTGCCGTGTTGTATTGGGAACGCGCTTCGAATAAGGAACGATGGTGGTTAACTTGGTTGCCGCTGATCACGACGGGCATGGTCGGAATGGGAATCGCCATCGTATTGAAAGCCATCTTCGGTCCGCTAATTCAGCTCATTTCGGGATTGTCATGAGAGCCTCGCCAATCATCTCGTTACCGGAAAGATCGCTGTTGCGAGTGCTGGCTCGCTGTTACCGTCGCAATATCGACCCTGCGCCGCTGGTCGCCGCGTTGGCCAAAGAATTTTCAGGAGCGTACGGCTATCGGATTTCGCTATTGTCAAATCGGATAGCAGAAGGGGTGCCCGTTGTTGATGCGATCCATGGGCTTCCCGGTATCGTTTCGCCATCGGTCGATGCGATACTCATGTTTGCGAATCAATCAGGAACGCTATCGGAAGCTTACCAGTCGTTGTTGGATCAGGATCATGGGTGCAAGGAGGAGGTGGGAGTTGATGGCGAAAGCCCGACCCAAATGATGCTTCGCGTCTTAGCAAGTTTTTTCTTTGCGTTGATGGTGATTACCTTTCTACTCCTATTCATCATGCCTACATTTGAAAAGATGTTTGACGAGTTCGGGCTTGTTCTCCCTGCGCCCACTGTCTTGCTCATCGCTGTCGCAGCGCACCTGTCGCCATACATCGGGTTAGCAATCTTGGGTGTTGTCTTACTGTTATTGATTCGTTCGCCTGTGCTCGCCAGTTCGCTTTGGAATACATGGAGTTTGATGTCGCTGGGGAAAAAAACAGCTTCGCCACCGGTGCAGGTTCGTTCGCTGCTAGCAAGTACGATTGAATCGGGACAGTCGATTGAGACCATCGTCTGCTCACTATCCCATGTACATAGGCATGGCAATACGGGCAAGCGGCTTTCGCGAGCCGTAAGTCGAATCGAACAAGGCGCTGATGGATGGACTGCACTTGCAAAATCAAAGGTTCTGTGCTCCCGTGAAGCGAGGGCACTTGCGCTCACTCAATCGCCGGACACTCAGGCCTGGCTTCTTGATTGGTCTGCAAGCAAGCGGCAATCTCGCCGTGACCGTCAAAGGTTTGCCTGGACGGAAACGCTGTCACTGCTTCTTACGTTGACTTTGGCGATCGTCGTCGGATGGACGGCCATAGCAGTCTTCTTGCCACTTTGTGACTTGATTTGGGGGCTGTCATGAATCGGTTAACACGCTGTCGCCGAACTGCGACAACAATGATTGAAGTCGTAATTGCAGCAGGTCTACTCATCACGGTGATGAGTTTTGTCACCACACTGATGTATCGTGTCGATTTGGTTTGGAAAGATGTTGCCCATCAACGTGCCGCGATGAATGAACTCTCCAATCAACTTGACCGATTAAGTCTTATGCCCGCTGAGCAAATTCAATCTGAATTGCAAAAGTTCGAGCCTTCAGCAGAAGCTAAGTTGTCTTTGTTCAATCCAAAAGTGTCAGGTGAGTTGACGCAAGACGAACTAGGAAGCCGTTTGACCTTGCGATTGTCGTGGTCGCAATTACACCCTTCCAAGCCAATAGAGATGGCAACGTGGATTGCGGAGACCGCACCATGAATGATCGTCAAATTGGACGTTATGGGTATTCACTCATCGAATTGATGGTTGTGATCAGCGTTTCGGCTGTTTTGATGACTATCACCGTGGGGTGGATCATCGGGGCGATGAAGCATGCGTCGACGATGCGAGATCGAAGCCGGTGCCATCAAAGTATGCTGCAACTTGCTCGTGATTTTCGAGATGATGTTCATTCAGCCAGTTCAGCGAAATTGCCTGCACCGAATACGCTTGTCATGAAGCAGAATGATTCGGAATCCATCACCTATCGATTCCGAAGCAGTGATTCGGTGGAGCGCCAAGTCGCCAAAAATGACAGATTGACACACCGCCAACAGTATTGGCTTGCACCCGACTACCTTGTTCAATGGAGTGTCTTGGATCTGGGGGACGAAGTTGGAATGGTTATCACGTCCAAGCCAAAACAAGCATATTTTCTCGGAAGCAAGACCGCCGAATTGTCGCAGTTCGAAGACACTTCTGCCGCCCCTTCCGCATTGTTTGTAAAGGCCCAACTTGGACGTTTTAAACAGATGGTGAAAGATTTGAAATGAACAAAAGACCGAACTTAATACGGACCTCAAAACATTCGGGTGCGATTCTCGTTTGCGTTTTGGTTTGCTTGGGAATTGCGACTGCAATCGTTCTGACATCGGTCAAATCGAGCCTTCAAGCAAGACGACAAATGCAACATGAAAGACAACTCGAGCAAACTCGTTGGCTTCTGGACGCCGGTATCGCCCGTGCATCGAGTCAATTGAAAAACAACACTGGCTACGACGGGGAAACATGGATTGTAACACCATCGCTCGGACCAAATTGGATATCGCGAATCGAGATCGCGGTGATGAAGTCAGGTTCCGAAGCAAACGCAACTCGGATAAATGTCACCGCTGAGATTCGCGGAAATGATTCGTTGGCACATGCAACGCGTCGTTCTCATTCATTTCTAGTCGCTCTGTCGCAAGACAAAAATGATCGCACCTAATCCAACTGAAATAGAGGAAGAAGCTGAAAATGAGACGCCCATCCCAAACCATTTTTCTCAATCGTCGTCATGACGCGTTTACGCTAGTCGAATTGCTCGTCGTGATCGCGATCATCGGCGTGTTGGTAGGACTCTTGCTTCCAGCGGTCCAGGCAGCTCGCGAAGCCGCGCGACGTTGTTCTTGTCAAAATAACTTGGCACAACTTGGAATTGCCGTTCACAATTTTGAGTTTGCAAGGGAATACCTACCAAGTGGTGTCCTCAACCCCGATGGTCCGATCCGAAACGAGCCGATTGGCCAACATGTTAGCTTTCTCGTTCAATTACTTGGCTATGTCGAACAACAGGGAATCGCCGAGCACTTCGAGATCGCCAAAGGGACCTACGATCCAGCGAATGCAGCAGCACGGGCCCAGACGGTTTCGATATTTCTTTGCCCGTCATTTCCCGCCTCCATGAACTCTGCCGAAACCGCGGGGCTGACGAACTACGCAGGGTGTCACAATAGTACCGAAGCGATGGTCGACAAGGACGATGATGGACTTTTGTTTTTGAACAGCAAGGTGCGGTACGGTGATATCTTCGACGGTAGTAGCAATACGATTTTAATCGGTGAGATGCTACCCAATTCAGAAAGTCTTGGTTGGGCTTCGGGGACGAGTTCCTCGCTTCGTAACACCGGTGAAATTCAACTTGGAATGAGTGTCGCGCCGGACATTTGGGATGAGGCGGATCCTGAAAGCGTGGGCAGTTTTAGCAGCAAGCATCAAGGCGGTGCGCAGTTCGTGCTCGGTGATGGAGCCATTCGCTTTATCGATCAAAATATTGATCCGGAACTCTTTCGGAATCTAGGAAACCGCAGCGATCACGCGATGATGGGTGTCGAATTCTAACTGAACAGCCCGCTTTTGATTGGCTGTCGTGTACTAGCGCACGGTTTTTTGCGTAAAGACAACGCCCGACTCTCGCGATATCGCACTGCGGCTAATCGTATCGAAAAATACGACGTTTTTAATCCAATGTGGCGCTGTTTAGCTAGCCTTTTGTGACTGCCTTTCCGAAGCCGTACGCCAGGCATGAAAGCCTAGCGTACGTCGCAAAATTCATTTTATCAAGGAAGCAAGCGTCAATCCATCACGATGCAGACTTTGCCTTCTTGGCCTTGGTCCGACAACTCGTAAGCTTTTGCTGCTTCTGAGATTGGCAATTTACGACCGCATGTTGCTTCGGGATGAACACCACGCACCGCTAATAGCTGAGCCAAATCCGACAAGTGTTTTCGCGACGTGACCCAAGATCCGAACAAGGTGACTTGTTCATGAATCAGGTAAGGCGAAACATCGAATTCAACCTTGCCACCTTCACCAACGAAACCGCATCGACCCCATTGCCGAGTGCTCTTCAGAGCAAGTAAACGCGCTGGCGCTGCTCCTGAACAATCGATGGTCACTTCGGCTCCTTTTCCACCCGTCAAATCTTTGATGATGTCAATCGCGGAGTCATCCGATTTGATCACATGGTCGACCAGTGGAACGCCTGATTGGTATTCGAGTTCCTTGGCGAGATTCAAACGACCTTCGGCCAAGTCCAAACCAATGACTTCGTAGGCACCAAGTGCACGCCCAAGCTGAGCAGCGGCTAATCCAACGGGCCCAAGGCCTGTGATTAGCAATCGGTCTTTGCCACATACTTGCATTCGTTCCAAGCATTCCCATGCCGTTCCAAAACCGCAAGCCATAAACGCTCCGTCGACATAACTTAGCTCATCCGGAAGCGGGATACAGTCCATTTCGTCGGCCAGAAGGTATTCTGCGTGACCACCATCGCGTTGCCATCCGTATGCGCGGCGATATTCTTCACTCGTGCAACTGATTTGGTAGCCATGCATGCAATCTTCGCACACACCGCAACCCGAAATGTGGTACATCACCACACGGTCACCGACTGATCTAGCTCGGCATCCCGGACCAACTTTGACAACTTGGCCGCTTGGCTCATGGCCCGCAATCACACCTTGGTAAGCTTCAGGGCCTTTGCCAAGATGTTCGCGATAAATGGCTCGGATGTCACTTCCGCAAATCGACGAGGCCTTCATTTTTAAGAGAACTTGGCCGTGCCCCGGTTCGGGTACGTCGTATTCGCGAAATTCAACTGTGCTGTTTCCCGGTAGTACAACGCCGGTCATTTTTTGTGGAATCGAAGACATAGAGTTTATTTCCTTGTCGGATGGATGATTAAAACAGGGAGGAGAAAAAGAGAATTACGCAGGGGTTATCTCGCCATTGAGATCCCAAAGGTCTTCCCAGCTTTGGTCTGCTTTCCACAAGAAGACTTGGCCCTTGATAAGCCGGCAATTTTTGTCGATTGCTGCGATCGCTTGCATCTCAGCGTCGCTCAACGGATCTTCGGTGACCGCCTTCAAGTTGGCCAAAATATTGCGTCGTTTGGTTGACATTGGAATCGGAATCTGACCACGTTGGACAGCCCATTTCAAACAGACGACTGCAGGATGGATATTATGATCCGCAGCAATTTTGACGATGACTGGATCTTCGATATCCACCGTATCGTCGGCCGTTCGATCTCGCTCGGGGCGAGCGGGCGATCCAATCGGCGAAAAACCGACTGGCACAATCCCGTTGTCGACGATGAATTGGAAAAGTTCGGGTTGTTGGAAATGGGGATGGATTTCCATTTCATTCACGACCGGTTTAATCTTGGCATCACGAAGGACTAACTTTAGCTTCGGGATCGTCATGTTCGATGTGCCTATGTTTCGGACCAAGCCCATCTCAACCAACTTTTCCATCTGACGCCATGTCTTCATGAAGCTTTCATGGATATATGGCTTCGCATCGGCACTGCGAGAGGTGATGTCGCAACCTGGAGCATGGAAATTTGGAAAAGGCCAATGAACAAAATACAAATCGATGTAGTCGAGTTGCAGATCTTTTAGCGATTGCTTACATGCCGGAATCACATCTTCTTCGGCATGCTTGTCATTCCATAGCTTTGAATTGATCCATAGCGATTCACGTTTGACGCCACCATCGGTAATCTGTTTCAGTGACTTGCCGATGTAAGCTTCATTGCCATAGACCGCCGCACAATCGAAGTGCCGATAGCCGACCGACGCAGCTGCGACCACTGCTTCGGCTACCGATTCGTGATCCGCATGGTCACTGCCGAAAGTGCCCAACCCAAGGGAAGGCATCTTGTCACCGGATGGCAACGTATGGAATGGAACCGCCGCCGGATCGACGCCGTCGTCTGCAATTGAAAAGGAAGTTGGGGTGGATGACATCGCAATTTACCTATTGAAGGGGGAGGGAAAGTATCGAAAGAGGACGCAGTGATTTTTGTTGTGATGGACTTCTTGTGTGAGTTGGGCGACAAGAGGCTATCGTGATGAGGCTATTTGAATCGACTTCGTAGGTCTTGTTCGGCCTCTTCGCCCCAATAGCCGCAATCGAGTTGGATAAACACGGACGTGTACGGCAACGTCATTGTTGTTTTGAGCAACAAGACATGAAACGCTTTTCCCGCCTCGTCCAACTTGGCAATAATATCGTCATGCGGCAACGAATGAACATTTTTGCCTTGAAGGCATTGGTCCAATTCTTTGCGATAAGAATCAATTCCCGGAGCGTATTGTTCGGTTAGCAAAGGCAATTCGCCATCGAGATAAATGATCGGTCGAACGTGGGACGATTTCGCGATCACGTCGACCGTTTCCTGTAGCACGGTTAACTGGTCTTCTCCGGTACACCGAGTGTCAATCCCGGGTGCTGTTTGCCAAGGATAGGCCGCGTCGGCGATTACAATCCAATTGCGATGGCCGAGCAGGCCAAGTCGCTCCGGCAGCATTTGTTTCCATGTCACAGACGGGTCGGCATTGGGCATTGTCGGCTCACATTCATAAAGCGTGTTGGATCATGGCGATTGGCTCGCCTTCTGTTTCCCTTTTTACAGGAATTGTTCAAACAATCAATTCACGTTTACGCCAACTTCTATCACATTTGCGACAATCCAATTACAATGCATTGGCGGGTTTTACGTCGTTTCTCGTCTTTCGGTGAACATACGACTCAACAAATGCGAACCATGTGTTCCCTATGAAAAGCAGCAAAAAGGTCGCCCTGATCGTAGAAACGTCAAAGGCATTCGGGCGTGGTTTACTCCAAAGTATCAGTCGCTACGCTCATTTACACGGTCGATGGTCACTGTATTTTGAGGAACGCGGGCTTGATGATCCGATCCCCCGCGGATTGTCGAGCGACCACTTCGACGGCATCATCCTTCGCACTCGCCAGCAAAGCCAGATGCACGAGATTTTGAAGCGTTCGATTCCAACGGTCTGTGTCGGTGAGGACAACCCGCCGGGGGTTTATGCGGTTGGATGTGACGAGGTCGTTTGTTCAAATTTGGCAGCAGAGCATTTACTCGAACGAAATTTTCGCCATTTTGGATTCGTGGGAATCTCTGGACACGTTTGGTCCGATCGACGCCGAGACGAGTTTGTCCGTTGTATCGGTGACGCGGGGTTTGATTGCTCGGTGATTGAGCCGAGTGGCCCGAACCACAAAATCGAAACATGGGAACCAATCCGGAAGAAGTTAGTCGATTGGATGATTGATTTGCCCAAACCGATTGGCGTGATGTGCTGCTATGACGTGATCGCGCGAGTCGTATTGGATGTATGCCAAGAACTATCGATTTCGGTTCCCGAAGACGTTGCGGTGATTGGGGTCGACAATGATGAAGTGCTCTGTGAAGTCAGCCAGCCGCCACTTTCGAGCGTGATGCATGACACCAAGCAAATTGGATTCGAGGCCGCTGCGATGCTCGACAAACTAATGCGAGGCGAATCGGTTGCGCGTTCCGTCATTGTTT
Organism: Novipirellula herctigrandis; assembly: GCA_007859835.1. Lineage (GTDB taxonomy): Bacteria > Planctomycetota > Planctomycetia > Pirellulales > Pirellulaceae > Novipirellula_A > Novipirellula_A herctigrandis. The sequence goes on from SJPJ01000001.1 coordinate 5,339,702, forward strand.
CGCCTAGCGGTGTGAAAACTCGCCGGTCGACCGACACGTTAGCCATCGAAGATCGTGCCATCGCCACGGCCTTGGCCTATATCCGGCGTCATGCCTGCGATGGAATCGAAGTCAGTGATGTCGTGGATCATGTCCCGCTATCGCGTCGTACACTCGAGCGTCGGTTTCGTGACCAGGTCGGTCATTCACCGCTTGCGGAAATCGGTCAAGTTCGTTTGAAACGAGTCAAACAATTTCTTGCTGAGACGGACTTAAAGCTGGATGCAGTTGCCGCTCACAGTGGGTTCCGAAATACGCCTTACATGGCCGCACAGTTTCGAAAGATGTTCGGTATTACTCCCGGTCAGTATCGAGGAAGAGTACAAGGGCGTGGTTGAAACTGTCGCTGACGCAGGTGCGTTGAGCGTCAATCCAAGTCGGCGTAACCCAGCGGCAGGACCTTTGGTTGAATGATTCATCATAGAGAGTCCCAATCGGGTTCCATGATCCCCCGCTCTGCTTGTGCGACGAGCTTTGCCATTTCGTTTGCGGTGACGTAGTAGTATCGAAAGTCTCGTTCGGAAGCGATTCGATTGAGTTGATTATGGAATCGTTTGGCTTCTTCACTGAGCCAAACGTCAGCGTTCGCTGGTTTTCCTCCATGTGTATGCAGTTTGATGAATTGCCATTTCGAATGTCCTGTGACAGTGACGTTCGCTCGTAACCAATCATCCACTCGGTTGCCCAGCAACGGTTGGGACCGGGCGACATTGCCATTTTCGACACTGGGTTTTCTCCAAGGTCGCTCGTGTTTTACCACCAATGGCCCTTGGATCATCAGCAAGCCATCATTAGGCCGGTCGCGACCGGTCGTTGCCTCGATTCCCGTATCATGAGATTTAGGGCAATCGGGGTCGTCGATCGCATAATAGATTTGGTTGATCGTTCGAATTTGTGCTGAATGCGGCGCGGCGGGCATGGTGAAATCGGCGAAACAGCCAGTCTCTCTGAGGATCGTGATTTCGTTGTTGACGCCACACCATTTGCCGTCGGGGTGCGAGTTGTCGAGCGCCCAATTGCCATGAATGAAGCCATAGCGAATCTGACCCGACGGGTCCTTTTTCAATAATCCATGTCGGTCGTGTAGCGTTTGGATTGATTCGAGAAGCAGTTGTCGAAGCGAATCGCCATTGTCATCGTCATGGTGCAAATGAATTTCGACATCCCCATAGCCAGCGCGAACCAGTGTCGCGAGTTTGTCGAGATGCTTAGCATCGTAACATTCGATCGGATAAAAGAACGTATGCTGTGGCGGTCTGCCACGCGAGTCCGCACAACCATCGACCGTGTTCGGGTATTCGTCGATCCATCGATCGACCCGTGCAAGTTGTTGATCCACACTCGCATGATTCCACTGAGGTTCATAGTGATCGGCAACGCAAAGAAAAACATGCGTAGGTGTCGGCACACGTCTTCGCCCGCTTGCGTATGCTTCGGCGAACGTCGCCAAGTTCATACCTCGGATTCGCATTGCGTCTATGCCGCCCGTTTCTGCGATTGCGAGTCGTTGGCCACAGCGACGGCGTCCCAGCTAGATCGCGATGTTGGGTTCCAAGTCACCGTGTCCGGATGTCGCATCCATCGGAGAATTCCGATTCCGATCGCAGCGTTCATCACAACGAACGACGATGCGACTCGCGTGAATCGTGCGAAGAATGTTCCTGGCGATGAAACGAAGCCATAAAGCGCAGCGGAATAGGCAAATATTTGCAGAGCGAATAGCCACTTGTAACTAGCGTGAGGAAACAAGTGGACATTGGAAACGAACGCCGTCGCCAACAGGAATGGTCCGGTCCATCGCAGCAGTTTGTGCGATACAAAGGCGGCGCAAGTTGTCCGATTTTTCCATCGCCACAATTCATGCATTACGGGCAAGCACTGAAACGCTCCGATTCCGATTCGGCTTCGTCGATCGAATTCGGCACGGATGTCCTTGCCACCAGTTGCGTAGGCTCGCGCAGACGGGTCAAGCACGAATTGGCAGCGATGAGTCAAATGGACTAGCATCGGCAGCACCATGTCGTCATTAATAGTCGGACGTGTGGGCGTGACGAACATCGACCGCCGAATCGCGTAGATCGCTCCGCTGGTTCCAAGCATGATGCCCAATTTCGCTTCGCACCTTCGAACCATCATCTCCATCTTCCAGTACGTCGATTCACTCGGCATACCGTTTTCGTCGACAATGGCGACTTGGCCAGTTACCAGACCGATATCGGGATTAGCAAAATGCCGAGCCAACCGATTCAGTGACTGCGAATCGAAGCGAGTCGTTACATCGGTGAATACGATCACGGGACTATCGATCGACTCCACCGCATCGACCATCGTGGCAGATTTTCCGCGGCGTTGAACGAAATCAATTGCTGTAATCCGACGATCGTTGAACTCGTGCACGATTGCGACTGTCCGGTCTGTGCTGCCGTCCGACGCAATCAAGATGCGAAGACGGTCCGATGGATAGTCGCACGCCAGGATGTTCTCGATGCGTTTTGGTAGGTGCTGCTCGGCGTTATATGCTGCGACCAAAACCGTGATCATCGGCAAATCCTCTCGCTCGCGTTGCGCAGACTCAACAGCGTCGCCACACCGTTTTGCCAACAGCGCAACCACCATCGGATAGCCCGCGTAAGCGTACGCAAGGCAAAGGACCGATCCCCAGAACGCGAATGTGAACAGAGTATCCATACTCTCACTAGTTCGGTTATTTGCGTGCCGCTAGGCCAACGATTTTACGAGTTTCACGCAAAGCTCTCGCCAAGGACCTGCTCCGATCACGGCGTATTTGGGACGATTGAATCGATCACGCCTGCTAATTGGCCAGTCAGTTCGCGACGTGAATACCGTTGGATCGGTTTTACGTGGGGCTGATGTTGGACCTGATCGCGTCGCGCGCTTTCGCGATCCCTCCATCTTGACCCGATCCACGTTGCGATTTCTTTGGTCTGTTTAGGATGGAATTGGTCGAAATGTTGCTGTTGACGCAACAAGGTTGCCATTTCGCCATCGCCACAAACCGCCAGGATCGGTTTCTTGAGAGCCAGGTATTCAAACAATTTCGCCGGAACGACACGCTCGGCACCGGCTTCGTCCGCTAGTAGCAACAATAGCGTATCGGCTGATGCAGCAAGGTCGAGCGATTGTCCGTGGGGTACGTAGTCATGAAGGATCAACTTAACCGCTGATGACTTTAGTTTCTTTAAAATAGCATTTTGCTCGGGAGTACGTCTGCCGACGATGGCCAATTCAATCCGAGCGGCAGTGTTTGGGTCACTCTTGGAAAGACGCAAAAGTGCTGAGACGATTGGCGACACATCGGTCAGTTTCCAAAGGGTTCCTGTGTAGACGATTCGCAAACGGTCGGTTGTTGGTTCGGACCGGTTCACGCCAGCGATGTCGTCTTCGTCGTAGCCATTGTAAAGGCACGTTACCGGTGCGGTTCCGCCAGCGTTTTTTATCTGCCGATTCAATTCGTCGGCACTTGCCTGAGTCGTTGCCAAAACTGCGTCAGCGGACTTCAACACCTTGTGTAGCATTGCAAGTTGCCGCCGTTGGCTGCTTCCGGTTCGTTGGTGATTGTCCATGTATTGACTGGCCAGCAACCATTCATCACGAAAATCCAGCACGAGCGGCAACTGAAAGCGACGTTTGAGCGATCGTCCTAACAAAAATGATGAAAACGGTGGTCCGCTCACATAGATCGCCTTGTGGTGTTGTTTCAATATTTTATTTGCCATGTGCCAAGCCAGCGGATTCCAAAGGACTTGTGGATCCGGTTGCAGGACAGACATTGCAGCGTGTCGAATCCATCGCTTCGGGGAGAAGCGTCTTGTTCGTTTACTCGTTGCAAGGTTTTGTTTGACCGAATAGGACGGTTCCAGTGTCTTCGCTCTCAGCACGATTGTTTCCGGATCGATGTCGTTTAACAAGTCATTGTCGGAAACCGGTACTGATGGATTGGCAGCGGTCAGGACGGTTGGTTGCCATCCAAAGTGAGGCAGATACTTTGTAAACTTTACACTGCGTTGTACTCCCGCGCCGCCGGTTGGCGGATACGCATAGCAAATAAACAGCACTCGCGCTTCGTGATTCGTCATTGCGTTACCTCGCGAAACACTGCGTCGAAGCGTGATGCCATTTCTGCTAAACCGTCGGGAATGAAGCGGCGTTTACCGGAGCAAGATGATTCGACTCTTTCGATGACCGCTTTTGCGAACGCATGGACATCTCCGTCGGCTACCAACGTGTCGATATTAGGTGATGCGATTTCAGAGACACCGCCGACATCCGTTGCTACAAACGGAGTGCCGCAAGCGATAGATTCAAGTAGTACGTTGGGTATGCCTTCGCTATGGCTGGTCAATACGGTGACATCGGCAGCGTTGAAACGTAGGGCAAGCTCGGAATGGGGTAGATTGCCTTCAAAACGAACGTGCCTATCGAGTTTTAGTTGCGAACAAAGTGAACGCAATTCTGCGTTCATGGACCCGTCACCGGCAAGTATCACTTTTAGACGGTCGCCCCATTTTTCTCTCCAAAATACCGCCGCTCTAAGAAGCATCGTCGGGTTTTTGACTGGCTCGAGTCTCCCGCACCAAAGGCATACGATATCGTTTTCGGAAAGGTCGGATGCGGCGCGTGCGTCGGATCGGTTCATCGGGAAGAAACGCTCTGCATCGACCCCTCGATAGATTACTTGAATCTTGTGCGCATTCGTGCCAAGTTCGCGAGCATGGAATTCTAAATCGTGACTGACCACAATCAAACAATCCGCTTTGGAAACAACTCGCTCGATCGCTCGTCGTCGCGATGGATTCGCAGTCAGAACTCGTAAATCACTCCCCCCTGAAAAAGCGATGTGCGGTGTGTGAAAACGTCTCGCTGCTCGTTGGGCTGCCGCAGCATCGGGGTGCAGCCAATAACCCATGACTAAATCGGGCGTGAAAGTTTTCTCAATTCGCTTCACGGTCGGCAAGATTGAATGCCAATAGAATCGGTCATAGTGCTGGCGAAAGAACTTTGGCGGATAGTAGTAGGTAGGGAAATGCTCAAGCGTCGAATGGTCCGCGTCATCGTAGGACGATTTCTTCGCACGCTGTGTCCAAGGAACCGGAGCAATCACTCGCACATCGTGCATGACACGCAACGCATCGACCAAGTTTCGATTGAATATTCCTTGGCGCGGTCGAACCGGAGTTGGGTATGTCGTGGTGATCAAGAGAATGTTCACGGTGACATTGCCTTTGTCGGTTTCAAAGCCACGATGACCGAGCGATGATCACCTCCCAAATCAGGACCCACTTCCGAATGAATCACTGTCCAATTTGAATCGACAAGCAAGTGGTCGATTCGAACCCCGTGATACTTTGTAAATTTAGTGTACCCAAAACCTCGCTTGCCCGCGGATCGCGAGTCGACATAGCCGCCCCAGTAACGCCGGAAATATTCACTGTCAGCAGGAGCATTAAAGTCACCCGCGATGATCGTTGGCAAATCCGAATCGTAGACTTCTTGGTACGCTTGATCAGCGACCTCGCAATACGCGCTCCCCATTTCTCGGATTGCCGCAGGTCCCTCGGCAAAATTCATCGCTTGCATTTTGGCAAATGCAGGACGGAAGGTAGGCAAATGAATCGAGACGACTCTAATCGATCGCTCTGGTTTCCAATCAATCGTGCAAGCGGCCGCTGCAACCGCGCGATAATGTGTTTCCGGTTGTCGTGCCAAAACACGAGCTTCGCTCATCGGCAATGTGCTGGCTATGACGATTTGATGACGCTGTTGATACGGCCACCCAAGTTTGTCAAACAGCGAAATGGCTTCCTTGGGTTCGCATTCCTGTAGTAGAAGAACATCGATTTTGTGTTTGTGAACCAATTCGATCATTTCAGGAATGTTTAGGTCCCCGCCACCAACATTGCTCGTCAATATATGCAGTTCTTCACTTTCGTTAGTGGACGGTCTAGCTGACGAAAATGCCTTGTATCCCATAATGGGAAAAAGGATGATCAATAGATGGAGAAGATAAATGCACGAGAGTTTCCAGCGACACCAAAATGTGATCGGCAGCAAAATCACAATCGGCAGCGCAACCACCCAGCGTGGTGAAAATAGAAACAGAGTCCCCAGCCAATGCGTATTGAGGCCTGATCGTAGCAGTCCCCAGCCAATCAGTAGCAACACCAAATAGGCAATTGCCAGAACCAAGACGGACCGTTTCATCCTGCGATCCTTTGACATTCGTTCGGAGGATTGTAGCCGATGACGACGCGTGTTTTTCCCGAAGGTGTCAATTCAATCTGTTCGACCTGTTCAATTTTCAACTCACATGATCGCCCTACTGCGTCGAGTACTTGATCACGAAGGGCGTTTTCGGCTTCGCGATTCCAATCGTCGGCGACAACTAACTTCAAGCGTACGGTGTTTGGACCGAGTTGTGCAACTTGGAATTGACGAATCGAATCCACGTCCTTCAATAGATGAGGGAAATATTCTCCGGGTACACGGCGGCCGTTGGGCAGATCGAGGACGTCCAATTGGCGGCCGAGAACTTTTCGCAGTAGTGGTAGTCCGCGGCCACAGGGACATTGCTCAAAGCCGGCGATTCCGCGGTCACCTGTCGCGTAGCGGACAAATGGTGTTGCCGTGTTGAACAAGTCCGTTATGACAATTTTCCCTTCTTCACCATCACGCGTTGGTTTTCCATCGTGATCAAGGACTTCGACAATCAGGTTCTCGCTGGTTAGATGTAGTCCCGTGTGTTGATCACATTCGGCCCCAATCAGGGTGAATTCTCGAGACCCGTAAGTTTCAAATACCGGCGCACCAAATGAACGTTCGATCTGTTCGCGTTGGAAATCGTGAAGCTTCTCGGCACCGACGATGATCGATTGAGGTTGATGGACGTTGGCCCCAAGCGTTTGTATCGATTTGGCAAGTAGAAACAGCGGAGTTGTATAGGCGATGATGACGGTCGGACGATATCGGTTGATGCGGCGGATATAGGTCTCGATGGTCGATTGTGACAAGTTAAAACTGTTCATCATGTCGCGGCGGTACAATGCGCGAGAATAGGCGTGCTCTTTGAGACGTTGGCGAAATGATAATGGCTGCAGAGGAACTCCCCATAAATAGGATTGTTTTGTGCCTGGCGATGCACCGCCCCAAGTATAGCCGCGAAACGTCGCCGCAACGCGGCGGTCGTTTGCTTCCGCCTCGATCGTAAATCTCAGTGGGGTGCCGGTGCTTCCGCCCGTTGATTTGGAAACCGAACGGACACTTGGATGCGGGCAGCGAATTTCGGTCGCATGGTCGCGAATCATCTCACGCGTGATGATGGGGAAATTCTGTAGATCACCTAGCGACGAAAGGGAATCAACATCGATGCCATGTTGAGCCCATTGGTCTCGATACCAAGGGGAATGGTTGTTGCAATAATGCAGCAGCCTCTTGAGTCGTTCAAGCTGATTTTGTTCGAGTGTCTCGCGGTCATGCCATTGGCTTTCTTCGAGCTCTCGCCAATAAGTAAACGTTTTGCGCCGTTTCAGCAGCGTCTCAAAGCCGGGAACAATCAATCTTCGGAAAAGGGATTCGATCATGCTGCTTCCTTGCCAGAATAGAGCGATTCGTAGGCACGAACCATTTTTCGGACACAGAACATTTTCTCGGCCCGCAAACGTCCTGCGTCACCGTATCGCTCGGCCAACGCCGGATCACGGTGAAGTCGAAGCATCGCTTCGGCAAGTGCTTGTGGATCTCCGGGAGGGACAAGGATGCCGGTTTCCTGGTCCGATACCACTTCGGGATTGCCACCGACACTGCACGCCACGACCGGCAATCCCGTTGCCATCGCTTCGAGCAGCGTGAGCGAAATGCCTTCGGTGAGCGACGGTAAAACCGACATGGAAGCGGAGGCCAATTGGTCAGACACTCGATCACTTTCGCCGCAAAAACGGATGGCGTCCTGTAGCATCAATGATCGTGTTAGCGCTTCAAGCGATTGACGCTGCTGACCATCCCCGACAATGTCAAGCGTAAATGGTATTTCGTTTGGCTTGGTTTGTTCGGTTGCGATTTTCATCGCCTGGATCAAGGATGCAATATCCTTCTCGGGGCTGAGCCTCGCCACCACGATAGCACGCCCAATCGGCCGGTTTCGGACTTGCGGGAAACGACGCAAATCGACACCGTTATGAATGGTGACCGCTTTTTCCGGTGCAATGCCGTCTCGAATCGTCAATTGTTGTCCGTCATTGGAAACGCTGACTATTCGCTCGATCCAGTGGGATAGACTTCGATACATCATTTTTTGCCGCGCGGTCGAGGTCGAGCATTGTCCATGACGCGTGTGAATCACTCGAGGCACTCTCGCGAATTTTGCGGCGGTGACACCGTACGCTTGGCCGGCTGCATTGTGTGTGTGAACGACAGTTGGTTTTCGGGTTCGCAACAGCTTGGCTAATTTTGCGATCACCGACAATTTTAGTCCTGGTGTTTTGCTCAGCGAGATGACAGGCCAATGGAGTGATTCAATTTCCGCGGCCACTTGGCCCGGTTCTTGTAGCGAAATGAACGTCAAGTCAAATTTCGACCGATCCGCAAAGCGAGCGAACTCGACCAGCAGCTTCTCCATGCCACCGACGTTTGTCCCGAGCGAAATGTGTACGATGTGTTTTGTTTTCAAGAGTCACCTGTGAGCGTTTTGATGACTCGGGCCGGGTTTCCCGCAACGATTGTGTCGGGCGCAACGCTTTTCGTGACAACTGATCGTGCACCAATGATGGTGCGATCTCCGATATGGACCCCTTTTAAGATGATTGCTCCATGACCGATCCAGACGTCATTGCCAATGGTCACAGCCAAGACGGACGCGCTCGGCGTCGTCTCGCCGTTTCGACGATTCACCGCATCGATTGGATGTCCATCGAAATCACTGATGCGAACTCCACCCGCGATTAAACAATGGTTGCCAATCGTGACCGCGCGACCGACCGTGATGGCGCAATTGTGTCCGAGAAACGAATGGTTGCCGATCGAGAGGATGGGCTCTGAACAATGTCGTTTACTGATGGCGAACGACGATTTGCCAGACAAATAGACATCGCTGCCAATCGAAATTTTGCCTCGACCGGCGATATAGGGAAGTTGTTCCATTCGAAATCGATCGCCGATTGAATGACATTGGCTACGAAACAGAGGTTCGTACCAGACGAACCGAAGCGACCACTGCAGAGCTTCACGCACGCCAACATGCAAGCGATACAAGCCGGCAAAAAGTGGCTTTGTCAGCGGACCAACGGGAAGATGGAACTGAAGCAACCGGCGAACCACCAACTTCAGCGGATCTCGTAACGCTAATCGCTCTGTGTTGCTCGAAACATGGCTCATGCCGACACTCCGATGCTTTTTTTAGTCTTTCGTGTTGCTTGTCTAAGCAAGTACGCCAGTCGCTTTAATCGTCCAAAACGCTTCATGGTCGGCAATCCGCTATACGGCAATGGCCATTGGACGAAAGATTGAAACAATAGTGGAAGGGATGTTGAAGGCGACGGATCGATTGCGGCCCAGCGATAACGAACGAAAGATATCCAGAGCAAATAGGATCCGTAACTCAGCATGCCTTTGTGCCGAACAATCACTTCGAGCATTTTCGAGCAATCCAATTCAATGTTTGCGCGAGAGATGCTATTGGGTTCGAGAACAGCTGTTGCGAGCGGTTCTGATTGAAGGAATAGCGTATGATCGGCCGCCAAGCGAATCCACAAATCGCGATCTTCCGCTGGCTCTAACCCAGAAACAAATGGTTGGTCATTGAGTACGCTTCGTCGAATCAGAACGGTTCCAGTCCACAACATTGTTCCGACTAAGAAAGCTTTTGATCCGGTAAGTCGCAAAGGACGATCATAAAAGTGCGTCTTGCGTAACGGATTCAGCACACGATCTTCGCCAGGCGACTGACTGTAAAACCGACCGGCGGTCACATCAACGCTTGGGTGTTTTCGAAGTACCGCAACTTGTTGCTCTAATTTTTGTGGTTCCCAGTAATCATCGGCATCCAAAAAAGCCACAAAGTCACCGCGCGCGATTCCGATTCCACAATTGCGAGCAGCGGCCGTTTTTGAGTTGACTTGGTGCACCAGAGTGACGTTGGGACCATACGCCTGGACGACCTCGGCCAATTCATCGGGGCTGCCGTCATCGACGACGATGATTTCCAAGGCAGGCCTAGTTTGCGCAAGCACGCTATCAATCGAACGGCGGATAGTCGACGCTGCGTTGTATGCGGGAATGATGACGCTGATGGTCGGATCGTTCATGCAGCCACCTTCGATTGACCGACGACTTGCTGATAGTATTGCAGGATTTGATCAACAACGACATCGCGACCAAAGTGTTGCACGCAATGCGCTCGCGCAGCCGCCTTCATTTGCTCAAGCCGTGGTTGATCATCCAGCAAATCGATGAGGGTATTTGCCAACGTTCCGTTGACCGTTGTGTCTAGTGGAATACCACCGGGGCCGACGACCCACTGCATCACGGGATGATGGTGAAACAGACAAGGCAAGCCACTAGCGGTGGCTTCGAGCAGGACCAATCCGAACATCTCAAAGAGGCTGCCGTGCAGGAACACGTCCGCCATCTGGTAGAGTTCCCCCATTTGATTTCGAGGGTACTGGATCGCAAAACGAACGCGATCTCCCAGTTTTGCTTTCGCTATTGCAACCAATTCATTGGTGTCCTGTTCACGCCCGCCAGCGATTACCAACCACAATGGCAGATCGGGACGACGCCGTAGAACGGTTGCAACTTCATCGATCAGATAATCGACTCGTTTATGCTTTTTCTTGATTGCCGAACTAACCAATGCGACGTGTGCATCTTGAGGAATCGCTAGATCTTGGCGAAGTGTTGGGTTTGTGTCGGGGTGAAATTGCGTGGTGTCGACGAAGTCGGGTATGGTTGTCCAGTGTGCATTCCCAATTCCTGCGGCGACTGCTTGGTGTTGGTGCCAAGGAGCTAGGTGTTGGACAAAGGAGAATTTGTTCAACAATTCCGGTGGCTCCTCGGTGGCGTGGGAAAAAACCATTTTTGCCGAACACAAACCGACTCGTTGAGCTTGTTGAATCAGGATTGCCAATTGAGGGTCCTGTAAATGCAAAACATCAATCTGTTCGTGATGAAGAATCGATAGTAAATTTACAGCAAAAGTAAATTGTTCTACGCCGTAGGGGGAACCGATGCCGATTCGCCAACCGATGGCATTGGGGATACACTTCAACAATCGTCGCGTTGCCGTCGAATTACGAGTCCAGCACGACACGATGCGTTCATACGGCTCAGCGGCATCTCCGGCACCTTTGCACAGTATCACTTGTTCGCCGCGATTGGCGAGCGTTTCGCCCAAATCGCCCGCCCATGCTTCCACACCACGCATGACATGGCCAAGGCCTGACGAAGCGACACATATCCGTAGTTTTGTCGTCTGCGCATGCATCGGATTATCGATTCCTTTTTTCCATAAGAAATCGACCATGCCGTGACACATCGGATGTCGCGTTGGACAAATCGGTTCTGCGATTCAACACCCTAACCGTTGGCCCTGTTTTTCGGCGAAATATCATGCAGCCGACTCCATCAATTGTACCGCACAAGGGACTGCGATTGGACATTCGCGACCATGTGAATAGCCTTCCGGAACTTCACCCAACGATACCGCCCGCACGCCTCGCCATAACCCGAGGTATCGTGTGCTAGAGCTATACCGAAAGCCGATATCGATTGTCATGTAGTCAGCAACAAAACCGTTGTTTTGGAATTGAAACTCGAAGCTCCAACGGTTTGCATCGGAACCGGGTGATTTCACAAAGCGATCACTTTGGGCAAAAATCATGCGACCGGCACTGGAATTGAAATAGACATCCACGGCTGGTCCCGCTACCGGTTCAACGGTTTCAACATCAACGCGGACGGCGAGAGAGGTTCCGTATTTCCACATTCGCTGGTGCGCGTCCCCGTCGATCGACGTTTGAACGGAAACGCGGGTTGAATGGTCACCAACGGCTGATTCTGTTTCAAACAGATCGTCCATGTAGGATTGAACGACATCATCAAGCTTTCCTGATGCGGTCACGCGTCCTTCGCTAAGCAGGATGCCGGAGGTGCAAAGTTGTCCGATCGCTGACATGTTGTGGCTAACAAAAAGAACCGTTCTTCCACCGCCCGCAACTTCTTGCATCTTGCCGATACAACGTTTTTGAAACTCGGCGTCGCCGACGGCCAGAACTTCGTCGATGATCAGGATTTCCGGATCCAAATGGGCGGCTACAGAGAACGCCAACCGCACCTGCATCCCCGAGCTATAGCGTTTGATGGGAGTATCAAGAAATCGATCGACACCAGCAAAGTCGACGATTTGGTCAAATTTCTTGTCGATTTCACGTTTGGTCATTCCGAGGATCGTGCCATTCATATAGACATTTTCGCGGCCAGTCAGTTCGGGATGAAAGCCCGTGCCGACTTCGAGCAAACTGGATATACGGCCACGTATGACGGCCTCACCCGATGTTGGCTCGGTGATTCGCGAAAGGATCTTTAATAGCGTGCTTTTGCCAGCACCATTGCGCCCAATCACGCCGACGACTTCGCCGGTTGGAATGTCAAAGGACACGTCTCGCAACGCCCAAAATTGGTCACTGGTTAATTCATTTGAATCGGCAATGTTGCGACTGAGGCTGCGCAAGTAGCGAATATTTCGGATCGGTGAACGGGCGATCGAAGTCATCATGCCGATCAACGTATCGGGCAAAGCGTCTCGCCTAAAAATGCGATACGCTTTACTTATTTCGTTCACCGCGATAGCAGTTGTTTTGTTCATATCCAATGGTTTCGTTTTAGGCTAAGTCAGCAAAGACGCGTTGTTTGCTGTTGAAGTAGGTCACGCCGGTGCCGAATAAGGCAATTGCACTGATTGTTCCAATCAGCAAAAAATCCCATGGCATCGCTCGCGTCCCCAGACATCCCGCGCGAATCCCCTCGATCACGCCGACCATTGGGTTGATTGCATAGAAACGCTGATAGGCATCCGGAACGAGGCTGGCCGGATAAACGACCGGTGCGGCGTACATCAAAATTTGAACAATAAACCCGAGTGCGTGTTTGACGTCACGAAATTGGATGGCAAAGGTTGCTAACCAAAGAGTGACACCGGAGGTACACAAGGCCATGACCGCCAAAATCCATGGTAGAGCTAGCAGTCCCCAATTAGGAGCAACGCCATACCAGAGCATCAAACCACTCATTACCACGGAGGCGACCACGAAATCAATCATCCGTGCGGCATTGGCTGATAGCGGCATTAGCATCCGAGGGAAGTAGACTTTGGACATCATTGAGGCTCCGGAGATCAAGCCATTGACCCCATCAGTGACGGCATTGGAGAAAAACATCCATGGAACCAAGCCCGCGAAACTGAAGAGGGCATATGCAGCGCCGTCCGAGGACAATTTGGCCAGTCGACCAAAAATCACGGTAAAGACCAACATCGTGAACAATGGCTGAAGGACCGCCCAACCAACGCCGATTGCACTTTGTGCATAACGTACTTTGATTTCGCGGCGCACCAGATACTGAAACAGATCGCGGTACCGATATAGTTCCACCCAATTCGTCCAAGCACTACCTGACGTATTGCGAATCCGTGTGACGGGATAGGGTTGCATTGCGATGCCGTCAGACGCGGCTTCGGAAGCGACCGCTTCGGCAGGGTTGGACATTATATTTAGGATTTTTAACTTGTTCATTTGTTCTACCAACGGACCAATATACGCACGAGGATGTAGGTCACGATCAAGAAGCTACAACTTGTCGCCATCGCAGTGACGATTAGACGGTTTCCGATCCGCCAAGGTTGCGTTGCTTGAACGTCATGTTGCCCCATACTCACTTTTTGAGCCGCTGTTGCAAATCCAAGCACCAAATAGGTGGGCGTTACAAATTGACGCGACAGCGTGACAATACCGGCGGCATACGCGACCAGCATTGCGAATGTAAAAACTTGCAAATGAGAAAGGTTGCGACTCTCTTGGTCGCGGCGAATCCATTGCATTGCATCCAATGGATTTGCTCTACGTCTAAAGGCCCAAAGACAAAGGCCTGCCGAGAGAAAACTGGTTAAAAAAGCCGTTCCGCCGACGAACCCGAGTTCCGCGAAACAATGAATGTACGAGTTGTGCGAAACGACATGGATTTCATCAACCAGCATGCCGTCACCGATTCCGAAAATGGGATATTGACGCCAAATCGCGAGGCTTTCGGACCAAATTTGAATCCGACTTTGCCCTGTTCCGGCGTCGATCGCTTCCATTTCCGTCATGCGACTCGAAAAGACCATTCCAAGAAACGGAAGAAGGAAAAGCGATAACAGGGCGACTTTTGTTCCGCGGTGATAAACAAATACAGCAGGGATGACGCATGCGAGCGAGAGCATCGCACCACGCGAGTGTGTCAACGAAAAAGCGATGAGCAGGACCGACGTAGGCGCAAGCCAAGCGTAACGCCGCCAACCCGCACCCGGACGAAGTAAAAACGACAACGATAAGACACACCCCGTAACCAAAATTAATCCAAAATCATTCGGGTCTTGGAAAATACCGGTACCGCGAAGCCGGTCAATCATGGTTACCGTCGTGGTACTGCTTAGTGCTCGGTCGCGTACCGATTCGAGAGCTGCGATCGTGATATAGCCGTAGCGATCGAGAATGGCAAGCGTGGCAATGGTGGCGATCGAGATGACCAAAATTTTTGCAAAGACGAACAGTCGTCGCGGTGTATTCACAAGTCCGATGACAAGCAAGTAGAAAGTTAACGGCTTCAAAAAATCAAGCATCGACATGCGAGCCGACCAAATGTCGCCATGAGACAAATGGGACGCGCCTATCGATAAAAGCATGAGTATCAGGCACGAAGTGACGGGAATCGAAATGAGTTCGCCGTTTCGCAGTTGCCGAAGAACGGTCCGGCCCGAGACGACCAAGCAAACCAAAATCAGATTTTGATAAATTGGCCATTGATCGAGCGAAGGCAAAATGTCGGCGGGCCGAAGGAAGAGTGTGGCAGTGGTCGCCAACAACAATGCGTACCCCCAGCCGAGCCGGTCGTCGATATCGATCCGGTCCGTTGTGTTCGCAGTGTCGGTGTTGTTGAAGACCGCGATGGCCATCGCTGCATTGTTTCCTTGCAAATGATAGGGGCGAAAAGTAGGGCCTAGTAAATGTTCTATAGGCCCCTTTCCAAAACACTATTGAACGTCATCGAAATGAAGCACCGTCGATTCGTTATCCTGGATCGAATCGGTGAATTCGAGTTCGTACTCCGACATTTCAATCCATCCGTAGGTCGACTCAAGCGGTGTCCAATTGGTTTGGCTATATCCCGCGTTTTCGCCCACGGTTCCATTTGGTGAGATTCCATTGCACAAAGTGTGTGTTAATGGATCGTGGCCGATTCGATGAGTCAGTTGGCAACCACTGCAAAGTAACGCAATGACGCACAGCGAGAGGCATCTGCGCTTGCCGAATCTAATTCGACTATGTGTCGATCGTTTGCGTTTGTGGTCTAACATGTTAGAAGCCGTACCCGCCTCCCACATTGGTCTTGTCAAGCACGTTGCCCGACAAACGCGATACGGTGCTTGTGCCAAGCAAGGTGAAACCAAGGACGCGTTCAAGCGGTGAGGTTAGTTTGGCTATTGCCGAATCGAATGCGACCATGCGGCTATGGGCAATGAAGACCCGGTCGCCTGGCATCAATTGATAATTGGTCGTTACGTCTGCTTTCTGAGTGATCGCTTCCCAATCAACCGGCAACGTCACATTGTTGCCCTGTTCGCGATTCGGACGAGCGACCCACATGCGGCCTGAGGAGACATAGCTAAGTCCGTTGATTTGACTCAGTGCGTCCATCACCGTTTCGTTGCCGGTGTAGGGAAGACGCACCAAATTGTCACCGAGTCCGCCTCCTTGCGTGACGATGTAGATCGCCTTGCTGTTGTAGGCAAACACCGAAACAGAAACTTTGGGGTTGGCAAACGACGGCGGTAAATGCGCTGCAATTGCTAGTCGCGCTTCATCAAGCGTCATTCCTGCTAATTGGACGGAACCGTATTGACCGAGTGTGACGGTGCCGTCGGGGCCAACCAAGTGTTCGCCCGCAATTCGCTGCATCCCGGCGGCGTGCCGTAGTGACATCGTTACTCGTGGTTGGCGGACTTGGGTTTTCAAGTGAGCTTCGATCACGCTAACGGCATCATCCGCAGTTTGTCCCGCCACTTCGACCGACCCGTACGAATACCCCAGCTCAATCGTGCCCCCGACCTCAACCTGGAATTCACCCTGGATTGGTTCGTCAGGAAAGACTCCGGTTGCTGTCAATGCAACGATGTCGCCCGGTTGTAAACCATGCGATGCTTGCGAAACGTTTTGTTGGATATCAATCGTTAGGATATCGGGGGCCTCGATCCGATACATCGGAATCGTCACTTTATCCAACTCTCGCGGAACCATTGCGTTTTCAAGTTCCGCATCACAAATGCCATCAAGTGGTGTGTTTGCTGAGCTTGGCGCGTGCATCAACTGGCAGCCAGCACTACTGAGCGCGCATGCGCAAATCAGCAATAAAGCGAGGCTGCGGAGGGATGTGCTTACGTGGATCAAGTTGATGGTTTCTTGAGATGCGTTGGAATGTGTTGCGTCAGAGAATGTCCGTTAGCGATTGAATTGGTAGAAGTGCAAGTAGTTGTTAAAGGTGCCACCGCGTCCGGTTGGCAGTCGCCCCGAAGAGGTCGTTGTGGACGTCGGTCGTTCGATAGTGCGTTCGATACGTTGAAGTTGGATTGCTTGGGTACTAACGTTTTGACGGATTTGTTGCCGTGGCCGAACGAACGAGTGATAGGGGCCGAGGAGACTGTTGTCGGTTCGGAGTAAATCCAAATAGGGCGAAAGACGTTGTTGGTAAGGCGAGCTTGCCTGTGGCGACGGGTAAGTCGCGGACCTGCTAGGGGATTGTGCCGAGCCGCTAAGCGATATCGCGATTGGCAACAACACAAGGCATACCAGGCCGGCGCTTAAACGACTGATAGCATTGATCTTCCGATGCATCCGCACATTTCCCAATCTTTGGTGAATTCAGGTCTGCAAACGGTATCGACTGCTTAACCGTTACATCTTTCGCCAAAGAGCAAGGAAAACTGAAAATTTTCGAAAATTCACTCAAGTAAATGGGTAAATCAACGTCAACGTTTGTAGCGGATTTGCAACAAAGAAAGTCGGGAAACGAGCGCTGCGTGCGCGGCGGGATTAGTGTGAATCTCGGATCCACTGGGCGACTTCAGCGGCGAAATAGGTTAGCACGCCATCGGCACCAGCTCGCTTGAAGCCAAGCAAACTTTCCAACACCACTTTCTCTCGATCAAGCCAACCTCGCTCCGCCGCAGCCGATAGCATTGCGTATTCACCACTCACTTGATAGGCAAATGTCGGCACGCCAAACGTCGTTTTGACGCGACTGACAATATCGAGGTAGGGCATTCCTGGTTTCACCATCACGGTGTCGGCGCCTTCGGCTAAATCGAGTGCGACTTCGTGAAGCGCCTCATTTCCTTGAGCTGGGTCTTGTTGGTAGGTATTTTTGCTCGCCGTACCAAGGTTACCGGAGGAACCGACGGCGTCGCGGAACGGACCATAGAACGAGCTGGCGTATTTCGCTGCGTAGGACATGATTTGCACGTTGGTGTATCCGGCAGCGTCCAAGGCGATACGAATTGCCTTGACGCGTCCGTCCATCATGTCGCTCGGTGCGATGATGTCACAGCCTGCTTCGGCTTGCACAATTGCTTGCTGAGTCAAAACGGTGACCGTTTGGTCATTGATCACATAGCCATCGTGAACTAGGCCGTCTTGTCCGTGGCTACTGTAGGGATCCAGTGCGACATCGCAAATCACGCCGAGTGAATCGCCGACGGACGCTTTGATCTTTCGAACGGTGCGACAAACCAAATTGTCGGGGTTGATCGCTTCGATTGCGTCCTCTGTTTTTAAAGCCGACTCGGTCGCAGGAAACAACGCGATCGCGGGGATCCCAAGGTCACAGGCCGTTTGAGCCATGGATTCGATTTGGTCCGTACCCAACCGATCGACTCCCGGTAAACTTGTTATCGGTTGACGCCCAATCCCATCAAAGACGAACACGGGCCAAATCAGATCGTTGGCCGTCAATTGATTTTCGGCGACCAAGCGTCGCGACCAATCATGACGCCGCACACGTCGCATCCGTGTCGCCGGAAACGGACCGCGGGAAAAAGTGTTCATTGTTTCATCTTTTGCTGAGTGATCGCTTGGGGAGATAGAGCACCAACCATCTTAGATCCGATTCATGACGATGCGAAGGCGCGGGAAAATTGCGCAGACGCGGGAAAATTGCGAAGGCGCGGGAAAATTGCGAAGGCGCGGGGAAATTGCGCAGACGCGGGAAAACCGCGACCAAAGATATTGCATCGATCCGTCGCGAACTGGCCATCGGATTCGGAAAGCTGGTACAATGTTGTGATAATTAGTCACTGCTCTTTCCCACCTTCCCTACCGAGAATCCCTCATGACCAACCCCGCTGGAAAGCTACCAACCAATATTGAGTCAAAACCGTCACGCCGCCGTTTTATCAAGCAGACGGGTGCGGCTTCCGTTGGTGCGGCTTCGACATTAGCAGCCAGTCGACTCTTGCGGGGTGATGAGCCCGTTGAGAACGAGAAGCAAATGATTCGGGTTGGGTTGGTTGGTGCCGGTGGCCGTGGTGGTGGTGCGATGAATGATACGTTGACCATTAATGACAACATCCAAATGGTGGCAATTGCTGACTTGGAGCCGGGCAAGTGCGAGCGGCTTCGAAAAAGCTTGCAACCGAGATACGGCGACAAAGTAGCCGTCGACGACAAGAACATGTACGGCGGCTTAGACAGCTACAAGCGGATGCTCGACAACCCAGATGTTGATTTGGTGCTTTTCGCCACTCCGCCTGGTTTTCGTCCGACATATGTCCTTGAAGCCGTCGAAGCTGGCAAGCATGTCTTTGCGGAAAAGCCGACTTGCGTTGATCCGGCTGGATACAAGGTCTGTTTAGAGGCAGACAAAAAAGCCAGAGCGAACAACACTGCGATCGTTACGGGGACTCAATACCGTCGGCAAACCAATTATGTTGAAGCGATTCGTCGAATCCATGAAGGTGCTATTGGGGAAATTGTCAGCGGCACCGCACGGTATTGTTCCAATGGCATTTGGTTCAAGCAGCGTAAAGAAGGGATGAGTGACATGGAGTACCAGTTGTACAACTGGATGCACTTCATTTGGCTTTCTGGTGACCAAATCACAGAGCAAGCGGTCCACAATATCGATGCAATCAATTGGATTATGGGTGGTCCACCCGAAACGGCCTTCGGCAGCGGTGGTCGGTTCACTCGCCCCGAAGGAAGCGAGATGTGGGACAACATGGCCATCGACTACACGTATCCTGGTAATCGAGTGGTCTCGTTCATGTGTCGCCAAATTCCATCGACTCAATCCGAAAACGGTAACGTGATTTATGGCACCGAGGGAATCGCAACGATTTTGGGTTCCAACAGCGGTGCGTCGATTGTCGACCGTGATGGAAAAACGATCTGGGAGATGGAAGGAAACATTGGAGCGGCGTACAAGCAAGAACATAAGGACCTTGTCGATTCCATTCGTGCCGGCAAACCGATTGTGGAGCTGCGTGAAACAGCCGAAAGTTCCCTCACCGCTGTGATGGGACGAATGGCTGCTTATACGGGTAAGAAAGTCAATTGGGACTTCGTCGTTAACGAATCTAAATTGGATCTTTTTCCCCAAGACCTTGACATCAAAGGCAAAGGCGCTGCCCGAGGATTCGCAATTCCCGGAAAAGAGAAATTGATCTAACGCGTGTTAGGCTTTCCAGCCTAGCTGCGGAGTTCATCGTCTCCAGTGCAGTCGAGCAAGCCACAAATGTAAATATTTGTGGCTGCCTAACGTTTGGGGACCAATCATTTCGCTGCTAGGCGCCGAAAATCTGGTGATAGCTCCACATGCAAACGGCATAGGCCATATAGATCAATGCGGCTGTATAAAGCGTAACAATGATCGACCAGAAAATACGTTCGGCGTGCGAGAACTTATCGTTCATCCACAATAGAGGGATGCCAAGCACACCGGTGACCAAAAACAGAATGGCGAACACCGCGCCGCGACTTTTGGCGACGGATTCCTTTTTCGGCGAATCGACAAGCTTCGCTTCGATTGGCGATTGGTCGTCCTTGGCAGCGTTCATTGGGAATCATTCGGAGCGAAGTTGGAATTGCTTTCGGACAGTCGCTGTTGGGCTTGGATCACCAATGGAGCGACGTTGGCATTGTTGCCGTAGAGTTCGATGACGCTATACCAAATCCTTCGCGAGGCGACAACATTTCCTTGTTGCATTTCGCGATCCGCGTCCGCCAATTTAGCTTGGATGATCAATGCGGCTTCGTCCTTGGAGACTGATTGGCTTTCGATTTTCGCGATTTGACGACGAGCCAAGTTCACATAGGGACGGTACTTCTCGTCGTCACCCAGAAGGGTTTCCATGCTGCGGTACTGATCAAACGCGGTTGCGGTATCGCCAAAACGCTCAAACTTTTGCGCTTCTGCCAAGAGTCGCTCGCCTTCATTTCGAAGCGGCAGGTTCCGTTTCAGTTTCACTGACAACGCATGCTCGGCTTGGATCATCTCGACACGGTCAATCTGTTCACGTGCCCAATCGGCATGCTCACCATCAGGGAACCGATTAACCATTGGTCGTAGATAATTATTCTTGGCTTGGTTAAGAGATGACTGCGTTTCTTGCGAAAGCATCTCTTCGGCGCGGTTTCGCATTTGGGCTTCGTTCAGCGGCCAAACCATATAACCAAGCACACTGATAATCAACACAAGAGTCCCGATTAGCACCCATGGTTTGTCGTGCCATAAGGTTGCATCGACGACTTCGTCTTCTCGGACCAAATGACGACCGAGTAATGACCTGGCTTCGTCCCGTTCTTTCTCGTCCGTCACACTGAGCGGGCTAAAGCCACTCGAAGCATGTTCGGCGACACCGGTTCGCGACATCGCCCGTCGGCGAACTTCCGCGAGCGCCAACGAAACAGCGGGAGCACCGAATGGACGTTTTTGAGGATCTTTTTCAAGTAGTTGAGCGATCAACTTATCGAGCCATACGGGACAATCCATTACGATCGATGCCGCCGAGACCGGTGTTTGCGTCAACACGTTTTGTGTGACTTGTTCGATTGTTTCGCCATCGACCGGCGCCCGACCAGTTAAAGCGAAGTACAGCGTCGCCCCAAGCGAGTAAAGGTCCGACCGACCGGTGATGGATCCTGGGTCTTGGATCAATTCGGGTGGTCGAAATGCGATTTCTTGGACCGTTGGCGGACGCGATGTCTTGAAGCTTGTATCAAATCGATTCGTTCGAAGGTCGATCAAAATCGGACTGAGCCCAGCGATCATGATCTTGTCGGGCTGGATCGCTCCATGAACCAACCCCTTTTCATGCAAGTGACGGAGCGCGTCGACGAGCGGTTCGGCCAGTTCAAGAACCGATTCCCAAGGCAGCCTCGTGCGGCGACTCAGTTGTGCGTCCAAGGTTTCGCCATCGACCAACTCATAGGCGAGGTAGGCATCATTCGTCTCAAACCCGCCACCAAAACAACGGGCGATCGCGGGGTGAGCGACTGTTTTGAGCGTCTTCCATTCTTCGGCGAATTGCGTTCTCGCTTCTGGCGTCGCGCCGAACGGTGAGGAAAACACCTTCACCGCAACCGCTCGTTTGAGTTGAACATGGACAGCCCGCCAAACACAACTTTGCGACGGATAGTCGCCTAGCTTGGATTCAATTGCCAGAGGTCCGAGGCGGCTACGAGGCATGAGAGCTTACACGCAAAAGAAACTGAGCGGGAATTGGAATGGTAGAAAGAGTAGTATCTCGAAGTATAACCAGTTTTCTTACTAAAATCAGCCCTTACCAATCGAGTCCGTCGGGATCCCACCGATAGTTCAGCGGTTGGTTGCGGTCGCAGAAAATTTTTCCATTTTGGTAGGTTAGCTCGGCTACTTGGACCGAAGTCCGTTTTAGTGAAGTCGCTTGATCGTGATCGGTGTCACCACCTGGGTGGGTAAAGTAAAGAATAAACGCCCGGTCTCCCTGAACAATCACGTCCGCATGACGTCCAAAGGCGGCATCGTCGCGGCGGACGCCTGGCTCGCCCAGAATCGTTCCACCGTCTTGTAGCGTCCAATCGGTTAAATCGTCGGATCGATAGATTTGTTGGCCATGCCAAACATCGGCAATCATCCAGTAGTGTCCCTTCCAGCGAAACACATTGGGCCCTTCTTGTCCAGCATCATCGGCTGCGATGCCAACTTCGCTCCAATTTTTTAGATCGGGACTGTCAATCATCAATGTCTTGCTGTCTTGTTTGTAGTACATGCGCCAATTGCCGTCCGTCATCGGAAAGATGGCGGGATCAATCACGTTGTGCATCGGTAGTTCGTCCGAGAATGTCCAATTTCGCAAATCATCACTGGTGAAGTGCAGCATCACTGCGACGCCACCCCATTCGGTGTAGATGCCTTTGATGCGCGAGACAAACATGTGATATTGGGCGTTGGCATAGACCACTTCGGGCGCCCACCACGAATTGCGTCCTCCCTCGTATTCAAGTCCGATTGCTTCTCCGATGTAATTCCAAGTTTGACCACCGTCGGTGCTTTCAGCCATGCCGATGTCCGTCCCATAGCAGTAACCGACGCCGGGCAAGTATTTTAAGTTGGCACGTCGTTGGCTGTAGAACATCGTTCAACACTTCTTCTGACGATTCCAAACGGCCATCGGGTCCGCTGCACCATCGAATCGGGGGTCGCGATAGAGTGGTGCTGGAGCAGAGCCTTGTGTTGCAGTTGCCTCGACTCGCAATACGATCATGGGCGATTCGCCGATACAGGTCGCATGAACGGCGACTAAGTTTTCGCCTTGTTTCAGCGATTGCTTCGCCTTCCCTTCGATCGGTAGAGGCACGAACCGAGGCGTGTTACCAATGACATCGGCGACTTTGATCCCATTGACGTAAACCTGCACATCGCCACGATGATAAATCTTTAGTTGAGGTGACGCGGGGATTGAATCCAGACTTAGATTTCCGCGTTGCCAAATTTGGCCGGAGTCCCAGTGTGTTTTGGCTTGCTCACCATCGCCGAATCCTGATGGTCCCACTTGCCAATCGGAATCGTCGAAGTTTGCCAAATTCCAACCCGTCGATGGGTAGTCGGTCACGTAACGCCACGATGAAGTCAAAGGCAAGATCGTTGATTGGCCGTCACCGATCGATGTTTCTACTTCTTTTATGTTTGCCTCAGGATCCCCCTGTTCGGCGCGCAGCATCCGACAGCCGAAAAGGCCGCCTGCCATTGCTTCCGCGGTACATTCCATGCGCACGGTGGCGATTGTTTGACCGCCGATTATCTCGTTGTCGATGGCATAAACGACATTGAAAAATTCCCCCGGTTGGTCTTGATGAAGCGTTTGAGAAGCGATCTTTTTTCCGTTGACTAAAATGTCAAACGTCCGGTTTCCTGTTTCACCACCCCAATAGGTGCATTGCAACTCGTTCGCAGCGGTGGGGTCCACCTGCATTTCGAACGAGAACCATCCACCGCGAGCGTCACGCCATTTGCGACCCTGGTGTTCACCGGCATGACTGTTCTTGCTTTTCAGGTTGTGGTCACGCTCGGGTTGCATCTCGCCAATCCGAAGTACGTCGATCGTACGTGTTTCGAGCTGTTTTTCCTTTTCTTTTTCGGCTAACCATTTTGCTTCCTGCTCGGCCCATTGTTCCGAGGTGTAACGGTCGAGGTAAACGGTGAAGCGGCGTTCGTGCAATGGATAGAAAGGCACCAATTTCACATCGCGTGGTTTGCCGACACCGTCGGTTTCGAATTGCAATGAATTACGGTCGATTGCTTTGACCCATTGATCGACGGGCTGATTATCGGTCAACAAAACGGGCACGTAGAAAGGCTCGGTCGCCTTTGAGTCATCGATGGGTCCAAGGTCGGCTGCCAACAACGTGGGGCCATAAAAGACTGCAATGCGGTCTTTGTTATCGGGCATCGATTCCGTTCGTAAACCCATTGGTAATTTGACGTCAACGACATCGCCTGATTTCCATTGCCGCTCGATCATGACGTAACCGTGTTGGTCGGCCGTCGCTTCTTGAATTTTTCCGTTGACAGAGACTTCCGTTTCGCCAGCAGTCCAGTAGGGTTTGCGAATGCACAGTGAGAAGGTTTGTGGTTGCAGGGATTCGATGGTGAAACGAGTCGTGTCTTGCTGCGGCCACTGTGTCGTTTGCGTTAACGTGACGCCGTGGTCAGTCCATTGGACTTTGGATGGAATAAACAAATTGACCCAAACGTTATCGGCACCGTGGAAATAAATTGCTTCGCCGTACTTAACATGATTTTCCATTCCAGTGCCGACACAACATGTAAAGCCATCGTACTGCGATTGGTATTCTTTCATGTGCCCTGGTTGTAGCGACAAATTGTAGATCACACGGCCATCGGGATGCTGGCTGCTACGCATGTGGTTCAGCAACGCTCGTTCGTAAAAGTCCGCCACTTTGGAGGATGGATTCCAACCAAACACATGCATCGAGAGTTTTAGCATGTTGTAAACATTGCATGTTTCCGTCGTCCAAGGACTCAGCCGATTATTCAATTCATCGGGAGGTCCAAAGTGTTCGTGGTCACAATGGCCACCGGTGACATAACTGTGGTGATTGACGACACGATCCCAAAAGAAGTTGGCGATTCGTTGATCTTCTGTGTCGCCCGTGATTTCATGACGCCTGGCGACACCGACAATTTTGGGGATCTGGGTGTTTGCGTGCTCGCCAGGCAGAATGTCTTTCTGGGCCGCCAAGGGGTCGAGGATTTGCTTGTGATGAAAACGCTTCGATAGAGCCAAGTAACGTTCGTCGCCCGTATCGACATACAGGTCAACCAGTGTCTCGTTCAGTCCGCCATGTTCGGCAACCATGATTTGTTGCATTTGGTCGTCGGTCAGGTTTGCATGTACCTTGACGAACCAATCCGTTAGTTTTGTTTCGATTTCAAGTGCTTGCCTATTACCCGTTAAGCGGTAAGCATCTCGCAGTCCTGCGAACAGTTTGTGCATCGTGTAGTTGGGGACCCAAACGCCATTGAGATCAAAGCCGGCGCTGCGAATATTACCAGCGGCGACTTCCGCATAGACACGTTTACCCTCGGGGATTGCGCCGACGTAGCCATCGGCGTTGGCCTCTTGGCAGTGCCCTAGTTCGTCCACAAAGTAGTTGACACAATCAAGCAATCGCTTGTCGCCTGTCGCAGCGTAGGCCAATGCACATGCGCTGAGGTAGTGGCCGCCACAATGCCCTGAAACGCCTTGCGATTCCCATCCACCGTAGTGCTCTGCTTTTGGCTTGAGTCCCGCTTCGGAGCGAAAGTTGGCAAGGAGTCGATCGGGTTCAAGGCTCAGTAGATAATCGATCGCGATATCTTGTGCCTGTTTGAAGGGCCCGTCGAGCAGACGAACGTCGCTTAAAGCAAACGGCTGTGCCAAAGGCGGCGCGGCAGATTTTACCTTTTGAATTAGAGGCTTTTCGGCAGATGTGGTTTGATCGAGCATGCCGAAGCACGCAAAATATCCAATAACAAGGATAAGTCGGGAATGGGTCAGCATCGTAAATTTCAAAAAGTAAAGGTGGGGGCAAATGGAGATGGGGCCTTAACGCAGTTCGGGAACAAGCCGCCCCGAATCGTCCAAACGCATGGGCAGAATGCCGGCGCGTTCGGTCCATGGGGCATAGGGATCGTTGCCGAAGAAGGTCGACCAAAGTTTGCCCTCTTTATCTTGAAAGATCGAATTGTGTCCGCCATTGGGAATTGCCAAGTAACGATCGCCGTAGGGACCATATAGGGAATCGGAACTGGCGATCATGCAGTCGTAAGTGCGTTCGATTTGTGCTGGATTGAATTCTGCACAAACAAGGTGATAGCGGCCGCCGGCTTTAATGATCATTGCACCTTCAAAACCGACATTGGCTGCGTTGGCCGGTTTCAACAGCCGAGGTTTCTCGGCGAGGCCACTCATGTCGTCGTTCATGCGCGCGACTTTGCCATTTTGGTAGACGTAATACATCGTTCCATCGTCGTCTTGGAACAGCGACGCGTCGATTTCATTCGTGATCGGGCCGTTTGGTTTGGTGTCGACGTAGGGACCTTCGGCTGCGCCGGTGGTACTTTTCAAAAGACCTGTTGCGCCACCTGGCCAATTAATGCTATAGGTAATCCAAAATGTATCTCGGAAGAAATGGATTTCGGGTGCCCAGACGGCGCGGTTTCCATCTTTCATATCCTTTTGCCACTTCCCGTCTTTTTCGATGCTCCAAACCAACCCCAGTGGTTCCCATTGTTTCATGTCTGCGCTTTTCCATACCTGAATCCCTTCGTTGGTTTTCCACCACGTCGGATGGCCTGTGGTAGCAGTCATGTAATAGTTGCCATCGCCACCAATGCAAATCGATGGGTCGCGAGTCGGTGTGTCAAGCAGTGGCCGAATAGGAAGCGAAGTGATTCTTGGGAATCCGTTGGCCCAATCGATTTCAGAGCGAGCGATCCACCACGTTTTTCCGTTGTCGGGGTTTCCTTGAAAGAATAGGTGGGTTTGTCCCTTTGCATCGACCAGCACGCCTGGGTGTCCTGATTCCGACGAATTCCACTCGCCATCAAATCCGTTACGCAGGATCGGCTCGTTCGAAAGCCGTTTCCACGTAATCCCGTCCTCGCTGGTTGCGACACCGATTTGCTGGGGGCCATTGTTGTAATTGCCGGCGTAGAACATGAACAATTTTCCCTCGTGCCTTAATAGCGTTGGTGCTTCGATGCACTCGCCTTCCCAGGGAAGTTCGGGTTTCAAAATCGGTTCATCGCCTATTTGATTCCACGTATCGCGAGAAAAATCGGAATCGATGTCTGCGGATGCGACACCGACCATTTGGGTTTTCATTTCCGGATCGCGAGTGGCGTAGTAGAGCATCAGTTTTCCATCAACAGGAAAGGCCTCGGCGTCAATCGCCCGGCCCACGTTCCAATCCCCAGTGGGACGAAAGATAGGATTCGATGCGTCACGAGAAAACGTCAGCCCGTCGTCGGATACTGCATGACAAATTGCGTCATTAGCGCCGTTGCCATACGTTTGATAAAATAAATGTACTTTGCCGTTTAGCACGATTGCCCCCGGAGCGCACAAGCCGTTTTGGTCGCAAGCTTGCGACGGCCAAAGCTCTGCGACCTTGGTCCAGTGATCTAGGTCAGTGCTTTGCGCAATTCCAATTGACCATCCCGGTGGTGTTTGAAACGTGGCACGCTTTTCATCTGCTGGCGACCTTTTCACGGGTGGCAACCTTTTCACGGGTGGCAACCTTTTCACGGGTGGCAACGAGAAGTACATCAAGTAGCGATCGCCGAAACGAATCACGCTTGGGTCTTTGGAATGTGCAATTCCTTTTCGCGAATCATCTGCCCATTTCATCGCAGGCACCGTTGTTTGCCGAGTCGAAGTGGAGGCTTCCGCAATGGACGCGGGCGCGTCGGCGAATACCCAGTGGGGCGGAGCGAAAGGGACGATGAGCGAAAGGGCAATGCCATAGACGAGATCGTGAATGCGTTTTTTTGTATGCATGTTTTTCAGTGCCTTGACGCGGTTTGCTTAAACGAGACCACCACTCTAGTGGAGCGGAACCGGAGGGCAACCTCTATCGACATGGTTCGCAGTGGTCGCTTTTGCTAGGTGATGTCCCGACTTGAGTTGTTTGTTGTGAACAATGCCTGATGCTTTCAGAATCCAGGAATATTCGCCAAGAGGATCAGACAAAGAGGATGCGAGTCGTTATTCTGTAAATGCTGTTTTACTTTATATCCCGCTAGACTTTCCCGCCTTTGAATCAGAATGAAAATTCGAAAATATAAGCATTTAATTGACGTTTTGCGAATGCTGGTTGGCGTCGTAACTTTCGTTGTTCCCCTTTCGGTGGTACGCGCACAAGACGCGAACGTGGGGACCCATATGCAAGAAAAATTGGATCAAGATGCGAAGGCCTCAACGGTACCGCCGGTCGATGCGATGCGTGAATTTCAGTCGATGGCGGTCAAGGAACAAAAAGCAACGTGGGGACATTGGGGGCATCTCCCCGATCGCTTTAGCACTTGGGTGAACCACAGTAATCGCTTGATTCCCGTTTATACTTTTGGCATCACGCTCGGCGCCCTGCGCGAAGAAGGTAGTGCGTACGCAGACGCGGATCGTATCGAAAAACTTTACGGAACGGTTCCTGATCACACGATCAATCCGTCGGCAATGTACTTTGACCAAACTGACATCTATCGATTGCAGCAGGCAGCGGTGGACGCTGGCAAGAAGAACATCATTGTGATGGTGTTTGACGGAACGGATTGGCAAACCACGCGAGCGACTGCGCTCTACAAAGCCGGCAAGCTCAGTTATGACAGTGGCCGGGGGACGGGGTTGTTGTTCCAAGATTACCGATCGGTACCGACCGACTATGGCTATGTTGTGACCAGTCCGCGGCAAAGCGGTGCGAAGTTTGATGTGAATTCGCAAGTTGTTCTTAGCGGAGAGAGTGACACCACCGGAGGTTACGATGTGTTGCGAGGGGGCAAATACCCGTGGCGCGAACAAAGTCGCCGTGATTACTTGCTAGGCGTTGATCGAGAACGCCCCCATTCGGTGACCGATTCAGCGGCTTCGGCGACGAGTCTATTTTCGGGCATCAAAACCTACAACGGCGCAATTAACTTTGCGGTCGACGGGACACAAGTGACTCCTATCGCTCGAACATTGCAACGGGAAAGAGGTTTTCGGGTTGGCGTGGTTACAAGTGTGCCGGTCAGCCACGCAACCCCAGGGGCTGCGTATGCGAACAACGTGTCGCGAAGTGATTACCAGGACATCGGGCGTGACATGGTTGGTCGACCATCGGCTTCGCACCGAAACAAACCGTTGTCAGGAGTCGACGTGCTAATCGGTGGCGGTTGGGGGGAAGGAACGGGAAAGGATAACGGCCAAGGAGACAACTTTGCCAAGGGGAACAAGTATCTGCACGAAGAAGACATTCGCGCGGTCGATATCGAAAACGGTGGTAAGTATCTAGTGTCACAGCGTCGCGACGGCCAATGCGGTCGAGACCAAATTTTGCGAGCCGCGAAATTGGCGGCTGAGCGAGGGCAGCGTTTCTTGGGCTTCTACGGAACAAAGGGAGGGCATTTGCCGTTCCAAACCGCGGATGGTCGATTCAATCCTACCTTTGACGTGAAGGGGGCCGAGAAGTACAGCCAAGCGGATCTGGAAGAGAACCCGACGCTTGCCGATATGACGCAGGCCGCTTTGGTTGTTCTTGAGAAGGGGCCCAAGGGCTTTTGGTTGATGATCGAAGCGGGGGATGTGGATTGGGCAAACCACTCGAATAATTTGGACAACAGCATTGGTGCCGTGTTGAGCGGTGAGGCCGCTTTCGAACGAGTTGTCACGTGGGTCGATCGCAACAATGCGTGGGACGAAACCGCGTTGATCATCACAGCGGACCATGGTCACTTCTTCGTGATCGATGACGCCGAGACGATTGCTGCCGCTGGGCGAGTTCACTCGGAAGTGGTTCACTCGGAAGAAAGTTCAAGCCAGCCGGCAAAGTGAGCGCAACACTGCTTGCGGCAGAATCGTGTTGCTGATGATGTAAATGGGGCTGGATGCGGAGCCGGACTAGTTTCGCTCGATCCACGGATTCACACTGTCGCTGATCGTGACATTTTCGGTCACAAACGAAACCACCGCAGGGATTAAGTCGGATTCTTCGTTGACAAGCGCTTGTCCACTGAGGCTCGTTTTGAGCTTCTCTTGTTTGAACCCCTTTGCTTCGCCTTGACCAAGACGCTTTTTATAGCTCTCAATCCGTTTTGCAATACGATTCGCTTCGGGGGCATCGGTACTGGTGTCGCCTGCGACGACCATAATCGGTAGTCGAATCAGGTTGATATCGGTCAGAACGGAGTCGACCGAGAAACCTTTGATTTGTTTTTCCGGCGAAATCATCACGATTGCTTTCACGTCTTGGCCTTGCTTGATTCGGCCGATCGAGGGCCAACGCCAATCGCGTGAAGTAAAGTGTGCGGCGAAGATGGATCCTTCGCGAACGCCGATTAAAACCAGCGCATTGAGATTCAATTCGCCATTGTTGTTTTTCTTTTTCAGAAACTGTTTTGCTTCTTCCAAATCGAACGAAAGGATGCTTTCGATATCGCGTTTGCCCATTGTCGCAGGATTAAAGGTCTGCGTCCTGCCTCGCACATCGGTGAACTCTTTGCTGCCGCCATGGCCTCGGAACTCGGGTATCAACACCGCGCAACCGGCGTCGCGAAGGGCGAGCACTAATTTGAGGTAGGGGCTTCCTTGACCTTGCCATTCATGGATCAAAATCACCGGAATCGCGTTTTTTTCTTGATCCGATGGGAAATAGAAGGTTCGTAGGGAAATGCCGTCACGAGTCCTGAGTGTCTCGGTGGTTGGTTTTGGAGGTTCCTTCTTCTTTCCGCGGTCTTGCCCCGCTGCACTGTTTGCCATCACGATTGTGGTAACCACGATCGACAACAAATAGACCACTACGAGGATGGCATGTCTGTAATTTGAATGGGCGTTCTGAGCTTGGGCGACTGCCGAACTTCGCATGGAAAACTCCTGGATCCTGATTTGCACGATTCCTAACCGAATTACAGGTTAGACACACCCTATTGTAAGGTCAAATTTTATAGGAGCCTACTGTTGAGCGGCAAACCAAGCGATTAAATCCTCAATCATCGTGTCTTCATGGACTGCCGAGACAGAGATTCGCAGCCGAGACGTTCCGGGGGGAACCGTGGGTGGCCGGATTGCCGGGACATAAAAACCGGCTTCCGAAAGGCGGCGAGACATCGATATCGCAGTGGCATCCTCGCCCAATGTCACCGGAATGATCGGGACACCCATTTCGACGGATCGGGTTAAATCATCGGCGATAGGGGAGAGTGACAACCGCTGGCGAAGCGTTCTTGCCAATGTTTGCACCCGCTGGCGGCGGTGCGGCTCGGTTTGAAACGACTCAATTGCCGCAATTGCGGCTGCGACAGCCGCAGGAGCAAGCGCTGTGCTAAAGATCAATGGCCGGCACCGGTTGATCAGGTAGTTGATGACGTGCCTCGGTCCGGCAACAAAGCCGCCTTGGCTGCCAACCGCTTTACTAAGGGTGCCGATCCGAATAGGTATCCGATGCTTTTCGCCGAGTGCTTCGCAAACACCGCTACCCGTTTTTCCCAACACACCCGTCCCATGAGCCTCATCGACGACGACCGTCGCTTCGAATTTGTCCGCCAAATCGCAAAGTGGCGTCAGCGGTGCAACATCCCCATCCATGCTGAAAACACCATCGGTCACAATCCAGACTCGACGAAAATGCTCCCGCTGTTTTTCTAAGACATCCTCGACGAAGAGAACATCGCGGTGTGGATACACAATGCACTTGGCCATCGATAATCGGCAGCCATCGATCAGTGAGGCATGATTGAGTTGATCGCTGAGAATCAAATCGCCTTCTTCTGCAAGCGTTGCAATCGTACCGCTACATGCAGCGAAGCCGCTCGGGAATAGAACCGCCGACTCGGTTGATTCGAGGGCGGCAAGTTTGTCGGCTAAAGTCTGGTGAAGCGTCGTCCATCCGCAGACCAGTGCACTGGAGGTGCTGCCGGTGGATTGTTCGGATGTCCGTCGGTCGGCGGCGAGTCCGAGATAGTCGTTGCCACCAAAGTTCACTAAATGACGTCCGGATGCTTCGACGAAGGTCGAACCGGACAAGTCACGCGGAACCAATTCTCGCAGCCGAAGTTGATTGCGAAGTTGATCAAGTCGCTCCGCGAGATAGTCGAAAGAGGTCATGTTTTTCTTTGGGATGCTTTGCTCGAGCGTCGCCACAACGCCATAATCTCGCTCGCCAAACGGCTGGAAACGTAGGATCGAAAGATCGAATCGGGTCGTTGATATTCCGCCACACGCAGAGAGACTCAGCGAAGATTATGGTACTTCATAAGAAGCAACAAGTGCTCGGCGTCGAAATGTTTGCGTTGGTAATGAGCTACCGATTCGATCCAAGGTGATCACACGGTAGACTGCGGGCATCCGAGAAGTCCGAATGTACCGGTGACTAATGCATTTCGAATGCACCGGTTGCCGAATATGGCCAATCCCTTACCGAATTCGTCTCTATCGAAGCCGCATTCACCAATGAGTGCACGAAAGTCATGAGTGACCGCAAATGAGTTCCCGATTGCAAATTATCGTCATCGGGGCCGGTGCTGCAGGTTTGATCGCCGCCGCTGAAGCCGCCCAACGTAACGCGGAAGTGATTTTGCTGGAAAAAAACAGTAAAACGGGGGTCAAAATCTTGATGTCGGGCGGAACCCGGTGCAACGTGACCCACAATGCGGACGCAAAGGGAGTGCTGCCAGCATTCGGACACGCTGGGCGGTTTTTACAACCTAGCGTTGGGGCGTTCAGCCCTCAGCAGGTCGTGCAAATGTTCACGAGGCTGGGTGTCGCGACAAAAGTGGAAGCGACGGGCAAGATTTTTCCTGAGAGTGATCGAGCGGTCGAGGTTCGCGACGCACTTCAGATGCAAGCAACCACGGCGGGAGTGAGGATTCTCCGAGAACAACCGGTTCGCCGATTGATTCGCGAAGATTCAAGCTGGAAGATCGAAACGGATCACGATACCTTCCTCGCCGATCGTGTGATTGTTACCGCAGGAGGCCGAAGTTGGCCCGGTTGCGGAACGACCGGTGACGCTTATGGTTGGCTTGAACAACTTGGGCACACGATCGTTCCGACTCGTCCGGCGCTCGTGCCGCTCACGGGAGGCTACGATTGGACACGCGATCTTTCCGGCATCACGTTAGAAGATTGTGTGGTGACGGCGACCAACAAAGTGGCTGGATTTGGAAACAACTCAGCGAAGGTAGAGAAGTATCGAATGAGTCGCCGAGCTTCTTGGCTGTTTACTCACTTTGGTTTTTCAGGCCCCGGGGCGATGGATGTTAGTCGCATCGTGACACTCGACGAACGTCGTACGGCGCTGCGAGTTGAGCTGGATATGCTGCCCGATCACTCGCGCGAGCAGATTGAATCCGTGTTGATGAATACCTCCGCTAAGATCGGACGACGTCGCGTTTCATCGGTCCTTAGCGATTGGTTGCCCAACCGGTTGGCGGTAGCCGTTGCAACGCAGACGTGTGGCGATTCGATGCTTGCTGAGTTGCCAAAGTCGTCTAGGCGAACAATCATCACCAGTTTGAAATCGCTACCGCTACCGATTTCTGGGACACGCGGGTTTGCCAAAGCGGAAGTGACCGCCGGCGGTGTGGCGCTTGGTGAGGTGAATCCAAGGACGATGGAAAGCAGGGTTGCAAAAGGCCTTTACGTTGCAGGCGAGGTTCTAGACGTCGATGGGTGGATCGGCGGTTACAACTTTCAAGCCGCGTTTAGTACTGGGCGAGCTGCGGGCGTGAGCAGTCCGCAGGCGTGAGCAGTCCGCAGGAGTGAGCAGTCCGCAGCGATGAGCAGTCGCGGCGAGTAGGAATACGGTGCCGAAGAGCTTTCAAAAGCCGAGTTTTTGAGTTTCACGACGGGATATTTCGCTTCCTACAAACTTTTCCTACTCGGATCAAGCGGAATAACCAAATCTTTGAGCCCGGTTGTGCCGATAAATCCGCGTGAAGGGGTTTTGCCGAACGGTTTGAACGTATGTTTTGTATCGTTTTGGGGCATGTCGTTTTGACGTGCCGCTTCCTTCAGAGCCAAATAGAGGGGGAGGTCTTCGGACGCACGCGGAAAGCGGTCTTTCCGTGCTTGTGCGATCATTCCCGCTTTTGAACCACCGGCCGATTAGCGATTGCGGCAGCAGCCGCGGAGACGTTTGCAATGCACCGAATGATTCCTTACAAATCGACTTGCCTGACACTGTTTGCTACAGCGGTCCTTGCGATCTACGCTGGCTTGCCACAAACGCATGCCCAGCCGCCGCGAGTCGTTCATGCAGACGCGGACTACGCAGCGAGCGGCTATGTCACGCCCGCAGGCATGGTCCCACCTGAAATGTATCAAGGTCCCGTCATGCCTGTCGGGTACAACGGACTCGCCGGCGGCGGTTGTGCAACAGGCAACTGCGGCGGTCCTGCTCCGATGGCCTACGGCAATATGGGCGGCTACAGCGAAATGCCATACGGCGACGTTGGCTATGGATGTGACAGCTGCGATGGCGGCTGTGACGGCATGGGATGTGGTGGTCAGTGTGGCTGCTTAAGCTGTTGCGTCCTCGGCGAAGGCGGGCTGCTTGGCAAGCTTGGTTCGCCTCCACAAGGCTGCGGCGGATGCGGTCAAGAAGGTTGCCAAAGTTGTGGCGGCCTGACGAATCTGCGTCACATGTGCTTGTTCTGCCAAGGCAGTGGGTGTTCAGCATGCCAGTTCTTAGGGCGAGGTTACTTGCTCGGGGCACTGTCATCGTTGAAGCCCTACCAAGACGCCGGAAAATGTGCCCTTCGTTGGTGTGACTTGTCGGCCGAAGCACTGTTCATGGGCCAATCTCGTGGCGGAGCAAGTCGTGCGTTGACTTCACTCGGCATCGGTGGACCGATCGTGTTGAGCTCCGATGATGCCGATGCAGAAGACCTCGAAGCTGGTATGCGACTTTCCGCAGCGATGATCTTCGGGGCCGGTGGCGATATCGAATTCACCTACATGGGCGGACAAGAATGGGGTGGCAGTGCCAGTGTTTCCAATGCCAGCCCGGTTCTGTATTCCTACATCAGCAAATTCGGTACCGATCCAAACGACGGTTTTGATGACACGGACCGTTCGATTCGCCAATCGGTTGATGTCGAAAGCGACTTCGATAGCTTCGAGTTCAACTACCGTCGCCGAACAATGGGCCCTTACTGTCGCTTCCAGGCATCATGGTTGGTCGGTTTGCGTCACCTTCTCTATACTGACGGTTTGACCTATTCGGCCTTGGGTGAAATGGACAACACTGTCAATGCGAGCCTGCCACGCTACTTCTCCTCGAGCGATCGCAACAAGAACCGATTGTTTGGGCCGCAAGCTGGTTTCGACCTTTGGTACAACATGATGCCAGGCGTGAACCTTGGCTTCGGCGGTAAGTTTGCTTGGATGCAAAACGATATCAAACGTAGCACGGTCTTGAGTGCGAATTCGCTCGATCCACTTGCAACACCAGGCACGGTAGAACTGAACGATACCGAACGTGACATCACGGTAATGGGTGAGCTCGAAGCCACGATCCTCTATCGACTCTCGCACTCATGGACGTTCCGATCGTCGTACTACATGATTGCGGTTGACGATATCAGTTTTGGTGGCCTGGATGACGGAGCGATCAACAATTTCATCTCTGCCCAAACGGTCCAACAACCAGGTTATAGTTACGATAGCCTTGTCTTGAACGGTTTCTCCTTCGGTGCCGAGTACATTTGGTAGGTGCTGGTAACCGCCTAGCGACCAGACGAATCGAGTGTAAAAGGACAGGTTTTCGGACCTGTCCTTTGCTCGTTTCTGTCCCCCCTTTGATGGCCAGCCGCCACGTTTTCTTTGCACCCCCATCCTCGGGGCACTTGATGGAAACCGCTAGTCGGGGATATTTGAGGGAGGGGACGCTCAAATGGCATTGCGTTTGCCATCCAAATTTTGAATTCAGTGAAACGAAGAAGTGAGTCATGGGTAATCTGTTTGATGCGATCGATTGGGCGGATATCTTTCGGGTGGAGCCCGGAATTGGGCTGACAATTGTCTCCAAAGAGGGGGATTTGCTGTACACAAATGAAGCAGCCCTCTCGCTATTTGGCCTTTCTGGTCCCGATGCACCGCAGCGGCAACCGCCCAAGCATCTAAAAGATGTTTTTCATCCCGATTTTGTTCGCGAACGATTGGGGTGGATTCAAAAGGTGATCGAAGATGAAAAGCCACTTCGGGCAACCCACATTTACCAAGGGCAGCGGCTCGTATCGACGTTCTACCCGATTGCCGAATCGACTGCTCAGCAATTCCGAGGGATGGGTGAAGCTGACCACGAAAATAGGATCGATGATGCCACAACTGGGGCGGAGGAAGTTGACTCCCATCAAGCAAGTGATCCTGCGGATGGTGAACAAAACGAACACTATGCTCTGATTATCTCGCGAAGAGATGGACAAGAGGCTTCGTCCGCTATCGATACCGTGTCGAGCCAATTCATTGATTTGGGATGCCTTTCGTCACTGAGCAAACGCGAACTCGAGATCTTTATCTTGCTCGGACACGGAAACAGTGTTCCCGAGGTGGCTCGGATGTTGCACCGTAGTCCTCGGACAGTGGAAAGGCACAAAACCGAAATCGGACGGAAACTCGGTTATTCTTCGCTTGCCGAAATCGCTCGCGCGGTTGGACACGTTGGCTTAACCTACGATCATATCCAACTAGAAAGATTCAAAGCCCTCAGCCAACCAAAGCAGTAGCTGGGAAATCACATTGGTCGCCGCTACGTACTTTTTAGCCGGTTACGACCAAGCGAATATCGAAGGGTTTCTTCTAAGTCAGTGAATCGGTATCGATAACCCGATTGCTCAAGCGCGGTGGCATGAATCCGAGTACTGGCCAACAGCAACGCATCGGCCATTTCGCCCAAGGCGATTCGTAATGCGAATGCCGGAGCAGGAAACATCGCAGGGCGATTTAAAACTCGACCAAGTGTCCTCGCGAAATCGGCGTTGGTGATCGGATTTTGTGAAACAAAATTGATGGGCCCTACAATCTCGCTTTTCATGATCACGTGATAGATCGCACCGAGCACGTCATCGAGCGAGATCCAACTCCACCACTGCTTGCCACTGCCGAGTGATCCTCCGGCGAATTTGGCTGGTAATAGCATTTTTTGCAGGGCGCCACCGTGCGGTGACAAAATCAAGCCAAAGCGTGCGCTGACCACACGAATTCCAGCATCAATAGCCGGTTGGCAGGCGGATTCCCACTCCGATGCGACCGAGGCGAGAAAGTCGGATCCCGGTTCCGATCGCTCATCCAGAATCTCGTCGCCACGGTCTCCATAAATCCCCGTCGCCGAAGCACAAACAAGCACTCTCGGTTTCTTGTCCAACCGCGCCAATGATTCACATAGTTGGCGAGTTCGGATCACACGAGAATCGCGTATTCTCTTTTTGACTTCATCGTTCCAGCGACGACTCGCGATCGGTTCACCGGCTAAATGAACAACGGCATCCACTTCGGAAAGTCGGTTTGCCTGTTGATCGTTTTGCCAAGCTGCGATGCTGTCCACGGACGGGCTGCCCCGAACGATTCGTTTGGTTTCATGCCCAAAAAGTTTTAGCAGGGTCATCATCTTGGACCCAACCAAACCGTGACTTCCTGAAATGGCGATCGTTTGTTTTTCGTTGGGATAGGAATCCACTAAGGCCAAATCGTCTCGTGTGATGCGATGTCGATAAGCAAACATGGACTCGATCTTTCGACGAGCAATCCCGCTGCCAAAGAAGTGTCCAATTGCGCCCACGGGTAACCGATAGCGAATCGAATCTGTTAACGTCGAAGTTTCGCCATTGCCCACCGATTCAACATTGCCCACCGAATGAAAATGATGGGAATGGTCCCAGGAAGCGAATGGCCCCGAGATTTGCGTGTCTGCAAACCGATTCGGTGGATCGTACTCCGTGTGCTCAGCGATCCAGCGCAGCGGCAGGCCGAATAAGCTTGTCCTTAACACAACCCGGCTTCCGACTGTCAAACTGCAATCGCTTCGTTCGATGGAAACCGATTCCCATGGTGGTGTCAAACGCTGCAAGGCCCCACGTCGCTCGTGGTACGCAAATGCTTGTTGTTTCGAAACCGGGAGTCGTGTCGAGACACAATACGTTTGCGGGTCAGCCATATTAATTTTTCAATCGAAAAAACAGCTACACTTCTAATTCGGCTAAATGAACTTCACCTGCCATGGACCGTAGCTTCTCCATCGCACGCCGTTCAAGTTGGCGCACGCGTTCCTTGCTAATTCCTAACCGATCCGCTAGCGACTGCAAAGTGTGCACCTTTCGATGCGATCCAAGCGAGAATCGAGCGCGAATGATCAATTTCTCGCGGCGGTCAAGATCGTCAAGCATCGAAGCGAGTTGAGATCGTAGTTGATGCCAGCGTCCTTCGCTGATCGACGAACCGCGGTCTTCGTCGCTGAGATCCAGATTCATGTCTTGCAGCCCACCCATGACCTTTTGGCGTTCCTGTTGGTTCATCACGATCGTTCGATACGAATTTCGTCGGACCACTTGAGTCGCATAGGTACTAAAACGGAACCCACGATCGTAATCAAATTTCTCAACCGCTCGCATCAGAGCAACAATACCATCGCTCAGAAGCTCATCAAATTGATTGTTCGGATTGACAAACTTTTTGACGATTGAAAATACAAGTCGCAAATTGGCCTCGACGATGCGGTCACGGTGCCAATGAGCCATGGTCACCAGCCGATCGATCAGTGCCAAGCGAGCACGCGAAGGGCGATGGAGGTTCAACAGGCGACGATGCGTTGCCGCTTGCTGTAGCAGGAAATTCATCCTTCGAAAGAGCATCGCTTCTTGCTCTGGAGTCAACAGAGGTGCCTCACAAAGTCGCCCGAGGTGGATCGGTAAATCCGCCCCGCTACGAGTTGCCGTTCGAATGCCGATCTCCTTTTGACGCGCCGCTAAATTCAAAGGTGATGCGAAGATCGCCGCGCCAATGGATGGGTCCGAAAATTCTTTATTGTTAATGAACCCAATTTCCTGGCGCAGTTGCATTTTCGTTGCTCGCTTCAAATCCTCTTTGTTGAGCGAATCATAATCGCGAGCGGTGTAATCGGCTTCGGCACTGGCTGCTGACAGCTCTTCGCCGCGCATCCAAGCGGCGACCCTAGCAGGAACGGTTACGACCGGCCGGGTGGAGGCTGATGTTCCGCCTATATTCTTCAGCGTCCTTGTCTTTGAACCCGATCGTTTACTTGGGCTCTTTTCAGTGGTGGAGTTGAATGGCATGGAGAGGGATGCTTTCGTCATCGGACTGACTCTGTTATTTGAGCGTTGACACGAGGCTAATTGAAAAGGCTACACGATTTGAACGATTAGGGCTTCCAAAACGTTCATTTCGTTATACCGATGGCTGTGAGCGAAAGCAACAGCCAAATTGCGTACTCTGAAGAATTTTGGGATTTGGTGTTCTGGACTCATCGTGCAGCACCTGGGATTTCACTTTTTGTTGTGTTATTTGCACTTTTGGAGTTGGCGAGTGGATGTTAGGTCCTACAGTTAACAATCGAAAAACTCATCTGAGTTAGACAGTTCCGCAACGAATTCGAACAATTTGGACTGTTCGTGCATTGTAAAACGTTCTAGTAAACGTCCATAACGTGCAGCTTTTGTTTCGTTTTCCTCATCGAGGGCCTTGTGTTGGCAGCTCCACTTCCCCTTTTTTCGCCGAAGCAGATAGCAGACTCGATGCAAGTTAGCGAGTCGTCGGTGAAGCGATGGTGCGACCGAGGCGTGATTCCGACCATTCGGACCGTTGGCGGCCACCGCCGAATCACACTCGAAGGTCTGCAGAAGTTTTTGCGCGAGACGAATCGGTCGCTTTGTCATCCCGAGGTTTTGGGGCTTCCATCGCTCTGTTCGTGTCGTAAGACGCACATCCCTGGAGGCAACGATCCCGATCAATGTGTTTTTCGCGCGGCACTCGCAACTGGGGACGAGGAAACCTGTCGAAAAGTTTTACTCTCTCGCGTTGAAGCCGGTTCCACGCGTGCCGAAGCCGCAGAAGACCTGATTGCCGATGCGATGCATGGGCTTGGGGAAGCGTGGGATTGCAAGGAAATCGATGTCTACCAAGAACGGCGTGCTTGCGATATCAGCCTTCGACTGATTGCCGAATTACGGAGTCAAATCGAATCTCCGCCGTTGACAGCAGCGACGGCGGTAGGAGGTGCTCCGGCGAACGACTATTATCAATTGCCAACGGCGATGGTCGAACTTGCCCTTCGTGAGATTGGCTGGAACGCTATTAATTTGGGAAGCAATTTGCCACTGGAAAGCTTTCAACAGGCGGCTCACGATTGTGATGCAAAAATGGTTTGGTTAAGTGTTTCGTCGATCGAGTCGCCGGCAATGTTTGTCACAGAAGAAAACCGACTTGCTCGATCGCTTGGGGAACATATTTCGTTGTTCATCGGTGGTCGCGTCATCGATGAAACAATGCGATCGAAGTTATGCTATACCGCTTGGTGCGATAATTTGCGGCAACTTGTAGAACTAGCATCGATGGACCAATTTGCTGAAAACCACATCACTACCCAGGATTCTGCGCGGCGATAGAATGGTCGCCATGAGTGATAATAGGTTAGGCCGAAGCAAGCACGACGAGGAACCGGTCGTTGCGCCAACATCGCAAGCTTATTCCGCTGCGAAACGGCTTTACGCGAAAGTCGTTTTCTATCCCACACTTGCGTGGAATTTCACGCTGGGGCGAATCCTTCGAATCCGGCATTGGTGGGATTACATCGACGATCATGTCATTGTCGGTGCTTATCCTTTTGTCCGTGACGTTCCCGGGCTAGCGGCCGAGGGAGTCAAGGCGGTTGTCAACACATGCGAAGAGTATCTTGGACCGCAGGAAGCCTACAAAGCATATGGCATCGAGCAGTTCCACATGCCAACGACTGACTTTACTCATCCAAGTCTTCAAAACGTCTGCGATGCCGTTGAGTTTGTTCAAAGACATGTTGCCGAGAATCAAACCGTCTACATTCACTGCAAAGCGGGGCGAGCGAGAAGTGCAACCGTGGCAATGTGTTGGTTAATCAAATATCGCGGCCTTTCGATTCCCGACGCTCAAGCGAAACTATTGCAAGCTCGGTCGCACATCAATCCACGTTTGGGCGACCGACCGGTTGTAAAGCAGTTCGCGGAACAAATTCAGCAGTGAGTTTTTCTTCGAAAACGCGAAGGGGCCCCCCGAATTCTTTCCCCCTGGCAGTCGCTAGGCCTCATAATCACACGCGTACACCTGATGTCGAGGTGAACTAAATGTCTGGGCAAAGCGGATATTTGGGTGAACCAGATATTTGGGCGATGACGTCACTCAGGAGAACGCGGAACTCAGGAGAACGCAGATGGAAAAGGACCCAATCGTCGACGATCTTCAGCAACAAACGTACCCAGAAATGGATGACGAATCATTTGTGGATCGCGAAACGGCAATGATCTTGCGACTTTCTCTTCTTCCTGGTCTTGGGCCTCGCACGTTGACGGCGCTGCTGGACCGCTTTGATTCCGCGGAGGGTGTTTTTTCGGCGCGCGAAGCCGAATTGGCAAGCGTACATGGTGTCGGTGCGAAAATGATCCACACCATTCGGACCGCGTCTCACTTTGTGGATGTTGATTCGATCGTCCAGTGGTGCAAAGAGAACGAAGTATCACTGCTTCGGCCTGGCCAGCCTGGATTCCCACGTCCGTTGGACGATCTTGTCGACACGCCTCCGGTTTTGTTTGTTCGCGGTAAGGTTCTCTCACAAGATGAAATCGCTGTTGCGATTGTCGGTACTCGGCATGCGTCGGTGTATGGACTCAAGCAAGCGGAACGTTTTGGTTATTCGTTGGCCAAAGCGGGCGTCACGATCATTAGTGGGATGGCACGTGGTGTTGACGCTGCGGCACATCGGGGGGCACTCAATGCGGATGGACGAACCATCGCGGTACTAGGCAGTGGGCTTGGACAAATCTATCCACCCGAGCACAAGGGGCTTGCCGATACGATTCAGCAGAGCGGAGCAGTGGTCAGCGAATACGGGCCCTTTGCGAAACCCCATGCAGGCATGTTTCCTCAGCGGAATCGCTTGATCGCGGCGATGGGATTGGCGACGCTTGTCATCGAAGCGCCCGACCGAAGCGGAGCGTTGATTACGGCACGATTGGCATGTGAAATGAATCGTGAAGTATTGGCAGTGCCTGGACCCGTCAGTAGTCGCACTTCACGCGGGTGCAATCAATTGATTCGCGATGGGGCCCGGCTTGTGCAAACCGTCGAAGATGTTCTCGAGGAACTTGGCCCGATGTTCCAAGCTGTCGAGGCAGAAGATGGACGCACGGTTCGCAACGCTTCGGAACTGATTCTGAACGAATTGGAACGCGAAGTCCTCGGTGCGATCGAGGATACCAGCACACCGATCGATCAGGTCATCGCCAAGACCAATCTGCCAGCGCACCGCGTCATTGCGACCATCAGTGTGTTGGAGATGCGATCTCTCATTCGCCGATTGAGCGGCCAATATGTTTCGCGGATTTAGTGATCCCAACGAATTCAAATCAAATGGTCTTCCAATTCGTATTGCGGTTGCCCCCTTATTGAAATTGCTTGTGATCCAGGGTGCGTTCCGATACGCTATGGCTCTCTGCTTCCTGTTATCCCACCGGCCATCACGATAGGCAGTCACGTTATGAACCATCTTGACTCATGCCGCTTAAGCCAAGATTCAGAACCCGATTCGAAGGCAAGGC
Source organism: Novipirellula herctigrandis (assembly GCA_007859835.1). Lineage (GTDB taxonomy): Bacteria > Planctomycetota > Planctomycetia > Pirellulales > Pirellulaceae > Novipirellula_A > Novipirellula_A herctigrandis. Next base: position 5,382,590 of record SJPJ01000001.1, read on the forward strand.
TCTATGATCAAAGATTTGCTCGTTACACCACCGCGATGCGAAACGAGATGCCTGACCGCGTTCCTATTCGCCCTTTTGTAGCCGAGTTCACGGGCGTTTACGCTGGCTACACCTGCCAAGATTTGACGCACAGCTACGAAAACGCATTCGATGCTGCCTGTCAATGTGCAGCGGGTTTCGATTGGGATGCCGTTGTCGCCAATATGGTCTACGTATGGACCGGGCTCGCTCAATCGATAGGGTTGAAGTACTACGCCATCCCTGGGATTGATATTCCCGCGGAAACCGGATTCCAGTATCGCGAACCGAAACAAGAAGACGCTTTCATGAAGGCGGATGAATATGACGCCTTGATCGAAGATCCGACAGGATTCCTCTACAACGTTTGGCTGCCTCGCGTTGCCGACCAAATTACACCAATCGGTCAGGCGAGCACGACGGACAATAACCTTGCTATGGTTAAAACCGGCATGGCAATGATGCAATACTTCAATGCTTTCGGCCCGCAAGTCGACCGACTGAGAGCGGAGTGTGGCACCGTGTCGGCGATCGCCGGCATCCTAAAGGCTCCGATGGATATTTTGGCAGACAAACTGCGTGGCTATTTAGGTTTGGTCGACGATTTGTTCGAGCGTCCCGAGAAGGTGCTGGCCGCGTGCGAGGCTCTTGCCCCGCATTTAGCCCATGTGGCCAAGATGACGGGGGATCCATCGCGAAACGTTCCGGTGACGATATGGATGCATCGCGGTGGCGTGCCATTCGTTTCACCCAAGATTTTTAAAGAAATCTATTGGGCGACATTGAAGCCAATCATTCAAGACCTCTGGTCCGAAGGATTGCAAACCTTGTTTTATGCCGAAGGAAATTGGGACTTCCATCTCGAGTCGTTCGCGGAACTGCCTGATCGCAGTATTGTTTATCATGTTGATCAAGGTGATATTTTCAAAACTCGCGATGTTCTTGGAGACAAATTTTGCCTGAGCGGTGGTGTGGCGAACACATTGTTGTCGATGGGAACCCCCGAAGAGATTCGGGGGCGATGCAAAGAGATCATTGACGGAGTGGCCAAAGAAGGTGGCTACATCATGGACGCTAGTGCAATCGTACAAAACGATGCAACAGTGGACCGAATGCGGATCTTGACCGAAGCCACATTGGAGTACGGTGTCTATTCTCGCGGTCACAGTACACCGCCGGCGACTTCCGGTGGCCCGAAACCGCTGCCAGAGGATGCGAAGCCGGGAACGTTTTTGTCGCCACCGCCAAAAGGCAAGTTGCAGCCGGGTGAATGTTACCCATGGGAAAAGAAGCGAGCAGAGATCGGAGAAATCCAAGGTGATGAAGCAATTTGTCGCAAGACATGGCAAGACATCGATGCGCTCGGCAACATGTTTATCTGGCAACTGCTGTTGTCGTTCTAAGTCGAAATTGGTTGTACTGGATAGACCCCCCCAAAAAAACAGAGTTGCATTGGCCACCGTTTACTGGCCGACGGTTTGCATCACGGAGTGATTCGGTGATGGAGCGAGGGGCCACATTAAGCATATCTGGAATGCTTTCAAACATGCGTCATGTTCATCGTCCGACAATTGCATGTTTGCCAACGCATGGCATTGCTTACTCTAAAAGTCAGTGACCTCGCCCTATCGATCGAAGGTAGACGATCCCACGCCATTAGACACGCCGAAAAGAGTGGGTTTCTGACAAAATACTCTTCAAAAGCTGTTAAGAACTCCAGTTCCGCCGCTATTAAATTCGGGTAAAAGTCCTCAAGAGTCTCTTGATGGATTCTGTGAATGCCTTTTCTTTTTTTTGGGGAGTATGGAAAATGGTTGAATTTCGCAAAAAGCGGGTTTTACGCTCGTGGAATTATTGGTGGTAATCGCCATCATTGGCGTCCTTGTTGGATTGCTGTTGCCTGCTGTTCAAGCGGCCCGCGAAGCAGCTCGTCGTATGAGTTGCAGTAACAATTTCAAGCAACTTGGGTTGGCCGTTCACAATTACCATTCGGCTTATGACAGCCTTCCTGGTCAGATGGTTGGTTCTCGAGGCGGCAACTATGGCGACAGCCTAGCAAGCAACGGACTTCGGTTGGGTTGGTTGGTTGGGGTCTTGCCGTTCATCGAGCAGCAAGCCGTTTGGGAGCAAATCAGTAATCCACTCGGAATCAACACCGACCTCACACCAAGAACGCCTCCATGGCCAGCAATGGGTCCTCGACCTTGGCGGTCCGATTACCTGCCCTGGATCACCGAGATTTCGTCCTTGCGTTGTCCAAGCGATCCTGGCAAAGGACTTCCTGCTTTGGGCCGGACCAACTACGCTGCCTGCCTCCGCGACGCGGTTGAGTACACGGACGTCGGCAAGTACCGATGGGGGACTCCTAACGAAATTCATTCCGATAACGCCAATCAGATCCGTGTCGCAGGCCGAGGGATGTTTGTTCCGCGTGAATACATGGCTTTCCGAGATGTGCTTGATGGTTTGTCCAATACGATCATGGCCGGTGAAATTGCAACCGACCTTGGCGACCGTGACGTGCGAACCGCACCAATCGACGGACCTGGTTCGGGACCTCTTCGCGACAACCCATCATGGGCCGAAGACAATGACAAGATCGACCCACTTCGTCCGCAGTTTTGGCGTGCAGGCGAAA
>SJPJ01000001.1:5385376-5437769 GCA_007859835.1 Novipirellula herctigrandis
AGCTGGTAATTCACGTGCGCAAACCGTTTACCTCGGTGCTGGCAACGCGGGAATCAAGAGCCCGTACGGCTTGTGGGGTGCATTGGGCACGCGAGCGAGCAAAGAAACCGAATCATTGGAAGACTAGTTTCGCGTGAGCGACGCTTTTGAAATCCAAGATTCAAATCATTCCACCCGGTTGTACATCTCGTGCAATCGGGTCTTTTTTTGTCCTTTGGACAAACTAAAGCAGTTCAATAAGGTGAGATTGGAAAAGGGGAGAAGTACCTCGTCCTTTTACCTCATGTTGGAGACTTTCGTCTTTGCCAACAATGCCCTCATGGTCGACTGACCCTTTGATTCGGTGATCTCGAAGGAGAATTCCAATCGCTCGGTTCAGGACAGCCAAATGGCTGCATGATTTACGATGGTAGTTTTGGCAAACGTCTTGATGGGGGACGCTTTGGTTCCCACAAATCTTCGACTTGTTGACCACCTGCTTCGGCTCGGACGAGTAGATAGATTCCGCCGACGAGGGCCCATGAAAATGCAAAACATGTAGCCATGGGGATGATGGCAAGCATGCGACCGATCAATCGTTCGAGACCATCGGGTGCACCTGCCCATTGCAAAATAGCTAACGCGATCATGCCTGCAGCCGAAACAATCCCCGTGATCAGAAACGTCACGACTAGCAACAGAATGAACGCAACCAATGCGTTAAGTATCAAATGCAAAGGCCGGCGATAAAGGTATTCATAACCACGGCTGAGTGAATCGAGTGCGTCGGGGTCGCGCTCGTTCGCCAATGCGGACCAAGCCAACGGTACTGCGACGTTCGCACCGAAGGCCAAGATTCCGCACGGTATACTGATCAAGACAATCGCGACCGCAGCGGGTGCAAGCAGCCATGGGGATTCTGGGGCCATTTGTGTTACGAGCGTGATCAAGTAAATCGCTAGGCCCATGACCAGTACACACGCCAAGGGCACGATAGCGGTTACCCATGCGGCAGGTGAACGGCGCAGCGCGATTCGCCAAACGTCCCTCAGACTCATCATCGATCGACCGGCCGTCAACAACGCGCCTTGGCGAACAAACACAATCGCCGCCGGTGACCAAATCAACACGGTCCAAAGGATCGAGCCGAATTGGCGCAAAATGCGGATGTCGTTAATCGTGGGGCTTAGGACAGTGGTTGCGTTCATCAACCGAACAAAACGCATTGTCGTCATCAGTGAATCTTGCGACGCACTGACCGCCGACGCGGATTTACCATCGATCGCGACTAATTCAAGTTGTTCGCCAAGAATCCAGTGCTGGCCCAACCACCAAATTAAGAGCGTGACCACGCCCATCAAGATCATTGGCGGCGAACCGGCAAGCCGAAGCGTTCGCACCAAACGCAACCACGCAAACACATCAATCCATTCCCGCACACGGCCAAGAATACCGGTTTCCAGGTCATGGCCTTGGTGTGTCTGAGGTCGTTCGGGAGTCGGGGTTTCTGGTGCCACTTGATTCGTCTCGATCGTCGAATTGGATTAATGTCATCACATTTGCGTCCCTGCAATACATAATCTAACGATCAAGTGAGCCTAACGAAACGTCACCGAGTGCCATTGTCGTGGATCCGCAATGGGGGATCTGGCCGAAGAATCGCCTGCTGCGAGTGTTTTGGCGGATAGGAACCAACTTTGACCGGTATGAATTGGAAGTTCCATCAAGTCTCGTCGCAGCACGGCCAACTCAAAGCTGACGTAATCGCCTTGTTCCTTCGCTGCGACATACCACGTTGGTTGCCAAGCCGCTTGTCCGTCGATGGCATCGTGAGTTTTTCCTGATACCGTGGTTTGCAATTCAAAGGCGGTCAAAAAGTCACGATCGGTGTCAATCGATATCTTTAATCGGTCTGACAACCGCAAATCATGGTCACGGTTTTTTGACGACGAATCGATGGTTTGTGAATCGGAAAATGATTCTCGATCGCAGCGAACAAACAAGTAGACGAATTTTTCGTCGTAGGCGATTTGGATCGGTGCTGTGGGGCCATTTGTTGCCAAAGCATCTTGCCAAAACCGCTCGTTTGCAACACCGTCAAGTTTAGGTGGTTTGGTTGTCGATTTGGCGATCACTTGTTGTATGCCGTCGACGGCAAGTAGGTTCGTCCAAGGGTTGCGTGAGTCGCTATTGGATAGTCGTTGGAAGTTACCGGACGAGGCGACCGTTGATTGCAACGTTTGCTCATCGCCACGCAGCCGAGCAGCTTCGCCTGCGATCAGCATAATGGGATGAAATTCCCAAGCCAGATCGACTTCGCTCGACGCTTTTGTTCTGTTTCGGTGCAGTGGCAGCGGCGTTTGATCGACGACCAACAACGGCGAGTTGCCGGATGCCTGAACGATACCACTGGCTTGGATTTGAAACGGAGAGACGGCCACTTGTTGTACGGCGGGATTTGTGGCGGATTCGGTCATTTGAGCCGCCAAGGTGTGGCCGACAAGGTAGCGTAGGTTTCGCCATTCACTGCTTCTTTGAATCGCTTCGAGCCGTAAGGAAGCCCATTTCCCGTAAGAGTGCCCAGCAAAACGTTCGGCCAATTCGGCGAGCAGCGACTCTTGAAATGCAAGACTTTGTGGTGAGGTTTCCATGTCCAGCGATTCAACTTGCTTTTTTATCACCCAACTCAATCGCAGTTGATCCTCGTTGGCTGTGTGGTCAAGAAGTTGTTTCAAGGATGCCGCGAAAGCATCGGTCGTGGGGCTACCTTGGATCAATTGATCGATACGGCGTGGTTCGGCAAGTCGAGCTTGCACGACCTGCAGTTGTCGGCGATTCGCTTTAGCGAACCCCGAGGCTAATTTTTGACCCGACGAGATCGGGATTCCAGTGGTAAGCGATTCGCCTCGCGTTGGTTTGCCAGCTGAATCATAGGTAAACCGAAGCGAAAGGATCGGCTCGGTTGATAACATCGGAGCAACCAGCTGCAATGCATCCTCCCAGAGATCGCCCGCCAGAGCACCAGCGACGGTCATCATGGCGCTGCTGTGGATCGCATGGTCGCCCCCTTTTGCGAAAGTGTAGCGGACCACGCGAGGAACGCCGGCTGTGATAGCGACTTGTGAAAACGCATTGGCTGTTTGCCGGTCAAGCGAATGATCCAGCACCACGACACTCGGTCGATGGATTGCGATCCAATTTTTTGCTTCGGCGATGATGGCTTGGGCGTTTTGTCCATCGGGATCGATTTGATCCAACGAGGCAGCCGCTAAATTTGCGGCTGCTTGTTTGGCGATCGCCAAATCAATGGCTGATGCATCTCGGTTCGGAGAGACGTGAGTATGTGGCGACACGGGATCACGGACCAAAATCGAGACTCGTTGTCGATTCTCCATTGCCTCGCTGCCGATCAGCGGCCAAGGCACTGTGGAAGGGGTTTTGGCGACAACAAGGATCGAGCATCGACGAGCGTCGCCTCGGATGGTTTTCCATTGTTTGGGTCCCCGCTCTCCCCTTAAAATCATGCCATGATCGCACGCGGCAAACCAAGTGGTGTCGGTTTGTGCGACATCGCGAACGATCGTTAACGCACCCGTCGATTGGACCCACGCTAGACGAACCGAGGATTTTGTTTCCGGGGCCAATTCCGGGGCACCGTCGAGTTCTCCGGTGCTTTCCCATGAACGTCCGCGATCATGCGTTTCAAATTCGTGGCTTTCGGCAACGGGCGACCAATCGGCTACGGCGACCACAGCGTTATCTTCGTCACGTTTTTGTAACGATCGCAAATAAGGTAGCTCTTGACTACTGCTGGGGTGCCAATGCTTGCCGCCGTCGTTGGTCCACAACGCGACGCCACGGCCGATTCGAGTGATACGGTCATATTGCCCGCCGATGACGACCGCTTCGAGATTGCTTAGCCAAACGACATCGGTCAAACCGCACGTAACGCCGCTCGGTTGGGTTCGCCAATTTTCGCCCTCGTCGTCACTTAGCAGGATCGTGCCGTGGTCTCCGACGGCTAAACCGCGTAGGCCGTTCGGGCTAAACGTGATGGCTTGCAGCGACGCATCCTCTCGCAGCGATTTGGATTGCGTATAGCTCGGTGGCGAATCGAGAAACGCTTCCGCTGCAAGCTTCGTTGAGTTTGAAAGTATCCCTACTAGCGCTACGGCTAGGAACGCGACGATTCTCATCCCATCCATCCTTTGACCAAAATCATGGCTGTGAAGAGAGCTCCCCAGCCTAAAATTAAATTTGCACCGACGTAGGTGCCTGCAGCGAACCATCGCTCCTCACTCGCCAAGAACATTGACTCGGCTGCAAAGGTGGAAAACGTCGTCAGGGCGCCTAGGAAACCGACTCGGATGCCCAGCACTGCGCGAGGCGAAAAGAGGTCCGACGCGACACAATATTCCGCTAGGCCGCCGATTGCGGCGCAGCCGACCACGTTAGCAATCGTGGTACCTAGCATTGCGCTGCTGCCGGGAATCGAGACCATTGCCAGGGTGATTAGGTAGCGAGCGACCGCTCCGATGGCTCCTCCTGCTGCGACGGCTGCTAGATTGAGCCAACTTGTCATCATCACTAACCGATTTAACCATTGCCTAAGTTGGGGCACGAACTTACTTTAGATGCATCGAACTACAAGTTGCGTAGATTCGGGGTTTTCGCCCGCCGCGTAAACTCCAATTTTTTGCCTTCTTCGCTCTGTGAGGTCGATAGCGGGCTCGATCTCGTCGCTTTTTGACCGCTTTTTCGAATCTCAAAGCTTACGACTCTCCCCCAAATTCTGTAAATTCCCGCTAATTCGTGGCTGTCCTGGCAAACCTTTGCACCAAGATCTTTGTCAGAACTAGACGCGAGCGAAACTCAAAACATCTGTATTCCACTCCGTTAACATGTATCGGTCGATCATGTTAACCCCGTTTTCCCCTTTCCGTGCTGACTGAACTGATGAGTACTGTTAAAGCTGCCGCTACTGAGCCCCAAGTGATGACCGGAGCCGATATCCTGGTCAAATCCCTCGTGGATCATGGCGTCGAAGTGCTGTTTGCCTACCCCGGTGGTTGCAGTATGCCGCTGCATCAGGCGCTCACCCGCTTTGGACATTCGATCCGCACGATTTTGCCGCGACATGAACAAGGCGGCGGTTTCGCCGCTCAAGGATACTCGCGAAGTACCGGAAAAGTCGGCGTCGTGATGGCCACCAGTGGTCCGGGGGCGACAAACCTTGTTACCGCCATCGCCGATGCCAAGCTCGATAGTGTTCCGATGCTTTGTATCACCGGCCAAGTTGCCACCGGGGCGATTGGTTCCGACGCGTTCCAAGAAACACCGATGGTCGAAATTTGTCGCGGCATCACCAAACATCACTATTTGGTGACCGACATCGCCGATTTGCCTCGAGTGATGAAGGAGGCGTTCTTCATTGCCACCAGCGGACGGCCGGGACCCGTGTTGGTCGATTTGCCAAAAGATATCCAACTCAGCACGCTGGAAATCGACATGGATCCGTCGATGAATTTGCCGGGCTACGAACCGGCGCCCCCGACGGTTCCCTCCGAAACAATCCGGCAAATTGCCGCCGCGATCAAGTCGTCGCACCGACCCATCCTTTACGCGGGCGGTGGCATCGTGATGGGCGGGGCGAGTGAAGAACTACGCGAATTCGTTCGTAAGTCAGGGATTCCCGTTACAACAACGATTATGGGGATCGGTGCGATTCCACCCGAAGACGATCATGCGATGTCTTGGCTTGGCATGCACGGCGCTGCCTACGCCAACTACGCCGTTCGCGATTGCGATCTGTTGATTGCCTTGGGCGTTCGATTTGATGATCGTGTGACGGGCAAGGTCGAAGCATTCGCCAAAGACGCCAAGATCATTCATGTTGATATCGACTCATCGGAACTGAACAAGAACAAACAAGCGCACATCGCCGTTCGTGGTGATGTGAAGCAAGTGCTGACGGAACTTAACAAGGTGGTGCAAAAACCGGAAATCGCTCAGTGGCAGGACCACTGCGATAAACTCAAGGCAAAGCATCCGTTCCGTTACGACGAGAATTTCGATGGGATCTTGCAACAACATGCAATCAAGACCCTCAGTGATATGACCGCGGACATGGATACCTATGTAACGGTGGGTGTCGGACAGCATCAAATGTGGGCTGCCCAGTTCTTTCAATTCCGTCGCCCAAGGACATGGCACAGCAGCAGTGGGCTTGGGACGATGGGATTCGGGCTTCCCGCAGCGATGGGCGTTCAAGCGGCGCACCCGGATGCATTGGTCATCGATATCGATGGCGACGGCAGTTTTCAAATGAATATCCAGGAATTGGCTACCTGCTTCTGCGAAGAATTGCCCGTCAAGGTTCTGCTACTAAACAACCAGCACCTTGGAATGGTGGTTCAGTGGGAAGACCGTTTCATGGATCGAAATCGCGCTCACACCTATCTAGGCCCGATTCGGCATGACGAGGCGTCAGGCAAGAGCAATGCGGACCGTTTCACCTACGCCGAAGACCGATATCCCGACTATGTGCAGATCGCCAAAGGTTACGGTTGCGGCGCTGCAACGGTACGCGAAAAGGGCGACTTGGAGGCGGCGCTGCGAGAAATGATCGACCACAAAGGGCCCTATCTATTGGATGTCCAAGTGCCGTACCAAGAGCACGTGTTGCCGATGATTCCGGGCAATATGACCGTTGATGACATGATTTTGGAGTAATTCACTCTCAGAATGGAATTAATGCGCAGTCAAAACGACTGCGCTATTGAATTGCAGTCGGTGTCCCGTTTTTGTGATAAGTGCTTAACAAGAAAGCACTTAGTGCGAAATGTTGCGTGGTTGGCACGTCTCATGCTCTTTTGTCTGAAAGAGCTGTCGCTTCTCGAATAGGTTTAACCTCTGCGCGGCTGCAAGACCCTCTCCCTCCTCATTTCAGGACACAAGATATGATTAAGAAAATTTTGGTTGCTGCGGCAATGATTGTCGGTACGGCTGTGTGGTCAGCTGACGCGAAAGCGGACCACGGATGCTATGGACCAAGCTATTACGGCGGACATGGACATCATCACTCCAGCCATCGCTACTCCAGCCATCGCTACTCTGGCCATCGCTACTCTGGCCATCGCTACTCTGGTCATCACAGCGGCGGGCTCTATCGTGGTGGGCCTGTGGGCGGCTACGGCTACACTCCATATCACTCAGGTTTCGGTCGCTATTCGGCGACCTATCGAAGTTATGGGTATCCGAGTATTTCGCCTTACCGATCGTATTACGGTGGTGGCTTCGGCTATCCATCGTACGGCCGTAGTGGGGTTACGATTGGACGAGGCGGAGTCTCGATTGGAATTGGATTCTAAGCCAGTCGCCTCGTTGCCAGTTCGCTGGATTGATAAGTCAGCGAATCAAGTGAATTAAAACGTCCGCCGTGTTTGCCAAAACGTGTTAACGACCGTTGTGGGTGAAAGCGGCGGATTTTCTTTTGCAGAGGTCTCTTTGCTAGCTGGCATTTTGCACACCTTCGTTATGATAGACTTACTTGGCGCAAACCTATTTTCAAATTTTTCGAATGAGCGGGATATATATCGATGGACGCTGGCAAAATTCTAGGAGCCATGATTGGACAGCGAGTCGGTCGTGGGGGGGCGAACGGAAAGGTTCTATCACGCGTGCTTGAGGGGATTGCCGCGGCGGCTGATGACGATCACTGCGACCATGTGGATCCACGATTCACTCGCGATTATCATCCGCACTACGAGAGCATGGTGCGCGATTCCGTTGTTCGGCATCATCGCTCGGGTGGTCGTTATCCGGCGGATACCGACCGTTGGCTTCAGCAGCATTACCCGCCCGCACAACATCCCCCATCGCGACAACGGCCTCATTCACATCGTCCTCAGGTCAACTATCCCACGCAACCACATCCGAGCGGTTTGGAGTGTGACCGCAGAGCCGAGGTGTTGATTTTGGCAATGATCATGGCAGTCCAAGCCGATGGTAGGGTCGATCAGCGTGAACGAGATAAGATAATCGAAAAGCTCTATCCGCTCGATCAGTTCGAGATCGACTTTTTGCGTCGCGAATTCGATCGGATCCATCGGATCAGCGATCTTGCCGGTGCGGTCCCACGTGGGATGGAGTACGAAGTTTATGCGGTTTCGCTTTTGGCTATGGATGTCGATACACGCCAAGAACTGATGTATCTGCGGACGCTAGCCAATGCATTGAACATTGACCCACGAACATGCAATCAAATGCACCGGCGCTACGGAGCGCCGACGGCGTTTTAGTTGTTTTGACGCAAAGTGAAGTATTGGTTCACGGGGTGATAGCCCGTTTGCTGGGCCGGTGGATGTTGCTGGGATGCAATGAGTTGCACGTGTCATTTTGGGGAGAATTCAGGGCATGGCATCCTCATTCATTTTTCATCGCTGCGATTCTTCATAGCCACTGATAACGCATTGCCAACATGCCCTTCGGTAGCAATAGGCCCGTTGGTATCTGTGTCGTAGCGAATGGAATTCGCGAAAAATAACTTTGCGCAAGGTGCGGCTATTTTGCCAAGTCGACCGCCACGAGTTCTTTGTCGTTGCGTATATAGGCGGTGCGATTTGCGTAGGCGGGGTGGCTCCACACGACATCGCGTCCATGCGCTTCACCGGTAGGTTCGAGGACATGCATGTGTCCATGTTCGGTGTAGGCGTCAGCTGTTAACGTCGCCATCACCAAATCGCCAATTTCGCTCATGATTAGATAGCGATCGGTTTCTCCGATTCGAGTGATGAATGCTGTTGCTTGTTTGGCGAGACGTTTTTCACCTCGACGGGTTGGGTCAAAGGTATCCCAAAGCCGCGATCCATCTTTGGTATCCACGGCAATGAGTTTTCCGGTGCCGGTGTCGACGCCGTAGATAACACCGTCAACGATTAGCGGTGTGCTATTGCACGTGTAGACAGCCTGTTTCGGCTTACCACGCCATACTTCAGTCACCTCTGGTTTCTCGGACGACATTTTTAGTAACACGCCCTCGCTGTAGATCCCACTGGCGTACATTAGATTCCCTTCGATCATTGGTCGCGTGATCGACATTTCGTATAGCGGTGTGAGAGGGACTTCCCAGTAGGGTGACCCATTGGTGGGGTCAAGGCTGACAATTCCGTCAGGGTGAAAAATGAGTAGCTGTTTGGTGCTTGCGAATGTGACCATCGAGGGTGGGCAATATCCGGTTTTGCAGTCGAGTGATTTCCATTTCACTTCGCCAGTGTTTTTATCAAACGCGATGACGCCTTGTCCTGGGCCACCAACCATGCAGTAAAGCATGTCGCCATCGACAAGCGGATGCCCAGAGTATCCCCAAATGGGCACTTCCACTGCAAAGTCTTTCTTGAACGAGCGGCTCCAAACGAGTTCGCCATTTTCGGACTTCAAGCATTTCAGGTCGCCCTCGCTGCCCAATAGATAGACGTGGTCGCCATCGACCGTTGGTGTGCATCGGGGCCCAGCGGGATAGGAAATGCTGTAGGGACAATCGTATTCGTATTCCCAAATCGGTTTGCCCGTTTTCGCATCCAGTGCAAGTAGGTGTTCTTTTCCATCTAGCTTGGCACGTTGACCGGGGTTGTTGAATGCTTCACCCGAATCGCGTTTATAGTCAAACACAAAGACGCGTCCGTCGGCGACGGCGGGACCGGCGTATCCGCCACTGATCGGGACTCGCCATTTGATTTTTAGCCCTTCGTCGGGAATTTCCTCGACAATCCCTGTTTCGTGGTAGACGCCATCCCGGTTTTCTCCCATCCACTGCGGCCAATCGTTAGCATGAGCAAGCGAATTGTTGGCAAAACCGAGGAAAAACAGGGCTGCCCAAGAGAAGCTCCAATCAAAGAGTGGCCGGATGGAAATCGTCATTGTTTTAGTCATGTTGCCGAAGATGAATACAGGGAGGGAAGGTTGAAAAGTTAGAAAAGACGCTCGGAAGTATTGTATCACTCTAGACCAGAGTCATCGGATCGGAAATAACAGTGGCCTGGATGAAGAAAGTGGGTCCTGACATGATTCCGGGGACTCGATCGAAGAAAGGAACGCCCGAAAAACCGAGGGCTCCTGTAATTCCTCTCGAAACAGACATTTTTCACGAATGACTCCATCGAATCCTGACGAAACCGCCGCCTTGGCGCCTCGCCGACTCATTCTTATGCGTCATGCCAAGAGCGATTGGTCCAATGCGGGGCTATCGGACCATGATCGACCTTTGAATCGGCGTGGGCAACGCGATGCGCCTCGAATGGCTGGCTGGCTCGGTTCCATCGACTGCTGGCCCGACAAAGTTCTATGTTCGTCGGCCGTTCGGACCTGTGAGACCCTCGAATTGCTCAAGGACGAATTCGAGACGGATCCTGTTATCTGTTTTTCAAATTTGCTTTACTGCGCCACCGCCGCGACAATTTTGGATGTGATCCGTAGCGAATCGGGTGAGGCGAGGACGTTGTTGTTGATTGCCCACAATCCTGGTATTTCAGAATTGGCGTCTCATTTCTCAGACCAATTTATCGGAATGTCAACTGCGGCGATGGTGGTCTTTGAGACGTCCATTTCCCAATGGGGCCAACTTCAAGCGAATTCGCCCATGACGATGATTCACAACATGCGACCGAAGGCTCTTTGATCGACATGTTAAGGCCAAATCTAGCCTGGTTCCTTTTGATCGCGATCGTCATCGGTCACTTCGGTATCCATTTGGCGATCTACAACCGAGTCAACGCGACGGGCCTACCGCGACGTGTTACGAAGCGAATCTCGAAGTTCTTTTTCGTACTTGCGATTTCAATTCCGACGCTGATTACGTTGTTGTTCTTCTCATCGCTTCGGCAATGGCTTGTGGATGGTACCTTCACGCTGATTGGTCCTTGGTACGTGACGATTTATGGTGTGTTGTGTTTGGCTAGTTGGTTGTTTCTAGGCATACCATGGTTGATGTGGCGACCCCTTTTGGGTGTCGAATGGGTTAAAGCAGAGAGGAGCGTTGAGAGCGTCGATGTGCAAACCGTCGTAGGTTTGCCGTTGGCATTGACGACTCGCTGTAAATTTGAATCCAAATTGCCGCTCAACCAAATTTTTGAGATGGCCAAAGAGCAGGTGACATTGCCGGTGGTTGGATTGCCGCCGCGACTTGACGGTTATCGAATTGCTCATTTATCCGACATTCACTTAACGGGGCACATTCACCCAAGCTACGCTAAGTATGCGGTGGCCGAGGCAATGCGTTGGCGGCCTGACATGATGATTCTTAGTGGCGACATTATCGACAAGCAGGTTTGTGTCGATTGGCTACCCGAGATTTTTTCTCAAGCCGAAGCGGTTGACGGTTGTTACTACGTGCTGGGAAATCACGACACTCGTATTGCAGATTCACGGCAAACTCGTCAAGCAATGGATTGGGCTGGTTGGACTGATTTGGGGTGCACGCAAGTGGATTGTCTTCTCCGTGGCGAACGCGTGCAAATGATTGGGAACGAATATCCTTGGTTTGATCGTCCTCGTTTACCGCCGAGCGAAGAGGGGCAGTTCCGAATTTTAGTGAGCCATAGTCCCGACCAGATTTGGTGGGCAAGAAAACATGGCATTCAATTGATGTTTGCCGGTCACACGCACGGAGGCCAAGGTCGCTTGCCGCTGATTGGACCGCTGCTAAGTCCAAGTTATCACGGCACTCGTTTCGCGTCGGGTGATTTTTATAAGGCCCCGACGACGATGCACGTGTCTCGCGGTCTCGGTGGTTGCCATCTGCTGCGAATTCATTGCCGCCCAGAGCTCTCGTTGGTCACGTTGACTGTCGGTTAAGTGGTTACATCGTCCTTGGACGATTGACTTTTCGTCGACGTGCGTACTGGTAGCCGGGGACAAAGAAACACCCGGCTGCGACGATGCCAAAGATCAGATGCGCCCAAGGTGGAAATAACGCCATGAACACCGATGCGATTAGAAGCGCGGCGACTTGGTAATAGAACGCGCCGGTTAGCATTCCTGCTTTGATCAAGAAAATCATTGCGGTGATCACGCCAAGCATCGGTGACAGACTCAGTACCGGCATTCCTAACCACCACTCCAACGGAAATAGCATTCCAATCGCCATCATACTGGCAGCCCAAACGTGTGCCACTTGTCGTTCAATGAACGTTACGGGACCCATTCGTTGACGTAGTTTCCAAAACACAGCCGCCCACGCTCCTAAGCCGACAATCCATACCGATTCGTAGGCTATTCGATTGGTCACGTGATGATAATCAAGCTGCCAAGTGAATAAGCACGCGACGAGCAGCACGAGCGAATGCCACATCCATAATAGTCCCCAATTTTCTAAGACCGTGGCGTGATGAGTCTCTCGAAAGACGCGGGCAATCACTTGACCAAAACGCCCGCTGCGAGCGGCGATTGGTTCGTCAGCGAGGTACGAGTCTAAATCGTCCGCCAATGCCGCGGCGGTTTCGTATCGCAAATCGACCGGTTTTTGCATACAACGAATGACGATCATCTCCAGATCGCGGTCAATATTTGGACGCAGGATTCGCGGTGGGCTTGGGTCTTGTTCGATCACCATCATCACCAATTCCATCGGGGTCTCGGCGACAAACGGCGATCGTCCGGTAAGTGCATAGTACAAAACGCAGCCAAGGCTATAGATGTCGGTGGTCGGCCCGATTAGGTCACGTCGGTTGCCTGCTTGTTCAGGAGACATGTAGGCCGGTGTGCCCACGAGCATGCCGCTACGCGTCAGATCGGTTTGCGTGCCGGTTCGTTTGGCCAAGCCGAAATCGGTGATCATCGGCGTATCATCGCCGGCTAATAAGATGTTGCTTGGCTTGATGTCGCGGTGCAGGATGCCCCGTTCGTGAGCAAAGTCAATCGCGCGAGCAACCGAGGCAACGATTCTTGCCGCTTCGCGTTGATTCATCGGATGATCAGCGGCAAGTTGGGCGAGTGTTTTTCCTTCGATGTACTTCATGCTAAAGAAGGGTCGACCGTCGATGTCGCCCACTTCATACACTGGCACGATTCCTGGGTGTTCAAGCCGCGCGGTTGCAGAAGCTTCGGCCATGAATCGCTGTAGATCCGCTTCGCTGGCTAAGCGTCCACGCAATATCATCTTGACTGCGACTTCGCGGTCGAGGCTGATTTGTTTGGCACGAAAAACCACGCCCATCCCGCCGCGGCCGATCTCGTCGAGTAAGTCATAATCGCCGATTCGGACCGGCAATTTCAAACTTCGCCATTGCGCGGACGAATCTTCGTCGCTGGCAGGCGGTCGCTCTTCGTGTGTCGCGCCCGCGGTATCGGTCACCAATACCGCTCCCCATAATCGATGTAGCTCTACAGCATGTTGGGGATATTGTCGACAAATCGAATCAAAATCAACGATTTCGCCACGGCAAACCGAGTCAGTGAGATTCGCAAGAATCGTTGCGATTTCTTGATCATCACGACTGATCATGTCATCGCCCGAATCAGGCGTCTGGCGACTCTCACTCACGTGGAAGACTCGTTATCGTCGGAGGATTCTTCATCGGATTCCCCAACATCGAGTAGTTCACGGAGTCGCCGGATTGCACGCAGGTAACGCATGCTTGCTGCGGGGGGATTCAATCGCAAGACTTCGGCGATCTCAAGATTCGAGAGATGTTCGTAATGTCGCATCAAAACGATCTCGCGATCTTGGTCGCCAAGTTGTTCGATCGCCGCTTCGACCTTTGACGCAATTTCACGCTGTGTCGCCGCCGCAGCCGGGGTTAAGGCGGGATCGCAAAGCTGGGCCGCCAACTGAACCGATGATTGGTCATGGCCCGCCGGTGCCGACATCGCTTGTTCGCGATCCATATTACGCTTTGCGCTGACGCGGTGTCGCCGGTAAGTGTCAATGATTCGGTCCCACGCGATTTGGCGAATCCACAAATGGAACGCCATCGCAGGGTCATCAAGGTACTTTTCCAGACGTCCGTTTGCTTCGACGAGAACGTCTTGGACGACATCGCTCACATCCACTCGTCGTTGGACCTTTCGGTCGAGTCGCATTTGCACGAGTCGGCGGACCGATTCGCGGTGCCGTTCGAGCAATCGATTGACCGCATCTGTATCTCCACCGCGAACCGCTGCGAGCAGGGTCTCGGTTTGATCGTGATTAGGCCAAATCGATTTTGCCATAAATTCTAAATGTGATTCCGTCGGCGGCGTTGTGTTACCGATGCTCTGGGCAGCTTGCAATTCATCCGACCGAACGTTCACGCGTCCTAAAGTTTAGATAGCGAAATGTTCTTGAAGCGAACCGTCATCGCCGGGCCGCGGTGTAATTGCAATGCCATCACACCGTCGGTTGCTGCTTTTTCGGTTTGTTCGTCGATCACGTCGACTGTTTTGGTTCCATTGATGAAGTGTTGGATGTGATTGCCGTCGGCCACAATGCGGAATTCGTTCCATTGGCCTGGGTGAACGCTTTTTCCGATGTTTTTGGTGTCCGCGAATTTTTCGACAGCCAATTTTCCGTCAGATTGGATCGTGACGTTTTGGCCTCGGTGGGCAAGGATTCCCCGTCCTCGTTCCTCGTACAAAATGCCAGCGTAAGTGTTTGCGAAGTCAATGTCCGCTTGGTAACCACCGACGCTATATTGTTCTTGGTTGACAACTATGCTGCGATATTGAACTCCGGAATTGCCTCCTTCGATTTTGAACCAAAGGGTCAATTCGAAGTTCTCGGGCATATCACCGCTCCACACCAAGAACGTGTTCATTTGGATTGGGTTTTCGTCTGACGTGCGGCCCACGATTTCGCCATTCTCAAACGACCATAGTTCCTCGCGACCTTCCCATTCGGTGGTTTTCGTTCCATCAAATAGGACGATCGACTTCGCTTTGGAGTCTTGGGCAACCTGTTCTTGAGCAAGCAGTGGAGTGATCAAAAAAAGGAGCGTGAGCGGTGTCAAAGCAGTGAGTTTCATGAGGTAGGTCATTCAAGGAAGGGTAGGGGAGTGAAAGGGGTTTTTAGATACGGGGCGATTTGAGTGTAATCGAAGCGTGGATCATAGTCACGTCCCGATGCCATTTCGAGTATTCCAGAAACCACCGCGACTATGATCAAACCGCAATTTGGAGCCGCGATGCGAATTATCAAAACCGTGGTTGATATGCCAAACGCAATGGCCCTTTACGTACGTGGCGATTGGCCAGCCTTGCAGGCTTTCGCCATCCCAGGGGCTCCATTGGGATTTCGTATGTTGGTCCGCGTCGCGAATCGTTCGCCGCTCGTTCATGTCGACCAAGACCAAGTCGGCATCGTAGCCCACTTCGATTCGGCCTTTGCCAACCATGCCCCAAATCCGGGCTGGCGCGTCGCTCATCCACGACGCAACTTGTTCGAGTGAGCATTTGTTTTGGTTGACGTGGTCAAGCATCAGCGCCAAGCTGTTTTCTACCGCCGGCAACCCTGACGGACTGTCGGGATACGGTCGTGCCTTCTCTTCGAGCGTGTGTGGCGCGTGATCGGTTGCAATGACTTGAATTCTGCCATCGAGTAAGCCTTTCCATAGTCCTTCGTTATCGGCTTTGGTTTTGATCGAAGGATTCATTTGAATCCGGCTGCCCAAGCGATCGTAGTCGTCGATGTTAAAGAGCAGGTGATGTAGGCAAATTTCGGCGGTGATGTAGGGCTGTGGATCGTTTAACAGTGCCAGCTCCGCCGCCGTGGAAACATGTAGCACATGAAAACGGTGCTTATGTCTGCGAGCCAAATCGGTCGCTCGTTTGGTTGCGATCATGGCTGCCCGTTCATCCCGGATCTTCGAATGGTCGGCAACTTGATTCGTTCCCTTGAGCCGCTCTGCATTGGCTCGAACGGTCGACTCATCTTCACAATGTGCACAAATTGGAAGCGTCGTCTCGGCAAAGATACCCTCGAGTGCATCTTGGTTGTCGACAAGTAAGTTGCCCGTACTGCTGCCGATAAAGATCTTAATCCCGGGAACATCGTTGGCGTCAGCTAGCTCTTTGACATTGTCCGGTGTCGCGCCGATGTAAAAGCCATAGTTAACGCGAGATTTTTGAGCTGCGATTTTTTCCTTTTTTCGCACCCCTTCGATCGTGACTGCCGGTGGAATGGTGTTGGGCATTTCTAAGAAGGATGTGACCCCTCCGGCAGCGCAGGCACGCGAGGCCGTTTCGAGGTCCTCTTTGTGCGTCAATCCGGGATCGCGGAAATGAACTTGATCATCGATCACGCCTGGCATTAGGACCTTGCCTTGTCCGTCAATGACCTCGTCGGCTTGCACCGATTTGCTCGCATCGACATCCACAATGATTCCGTCTTGCACCAGGACGCAGCCTTCCGAAACTGAGTCCGATCGAACGATACGAGTGTTTTGAAAGAGTGTGCGAGCCATAGTCGTTCCAATGAAGTCGCGGGAGTTGAAGTTGACGCTTCAGCGTGCTCAGGCGTTGGCCAATCGCTTCAATGCATCGGTAGGTTGTTTTGACCACATCGTCACCAAACGGAGCACCCTAGAAGGTTAAACTCCAACATAGGCATTAAACGTCAAAATAACAGTGGGCAGCGCGTGGACGACGGCATGAAATCGACCAAATTTACCATTCCGCCCTCATTCTCGGCCGCTCCCTTTGTCGTTACGAACGGTGGTCATTGATGCGCATTGATGTTTGTCGATATTGACTCGGTGTCTTTCCCATGATGCCGCGAAATTGGCGAGAAAAATAGTTGCTGTCGCTAAACCCGACTTCAAACGCAATCTCCGTCACGCTCATTTGCGTGCTTCGCAATAGTTCGGCGGCTTTGGCGATGCGGATTTTTAATAGATAGGCAATCGGCGTACGTCCGGTCGCGGTGCGAAACGCCCGTAAGTAACTTCGACGCGACATTCGCGATACGCTGATCAAGTCCTTTAGTTGAAGAGGGTCCGCATAGTGAGTCTCGATGTATGTAATGGTCTCGGCGAGGCGAAGGAGTGAGATGGAATCCGATCCCTCGCTATTTCCGTAGCAACGAGACAAGTGAGCCGTCAATTGCATAAAGATTGCCGTGG
The DNA here is from genome assembly GCA_007859835.1 of Novipirellula herctigrandis. Taxonomy (GTDB): domain Bacteria; phylum Planctomycetota; class Planctomycetia; order Pirellulales; family Pirellulaceae; genus Novipirellula_A; species Novipirellula_A herctigrandis. Next base: position 5,402,446 of record SJPJ01000001.1, read on the forward strand.
CCGTAAAGCCAAACGCCTTGTCGCGTCGCTTCAGCTCGCCTTCGAGTTGGTTGACTAGGCCGATGGTGGTGGTTAGGTCTCGGGCGGTCAGTCGCAATCGGCTTTCGAATTGGTGCCTTTGTCGCCACGCCGGTTCGAGATGAAAAAGCGCATGGTACCCCGGCAGTGACGGCAGGTCATAAAGTTGCATGTCAATCGATGCGGGGTCGAAGAGTATATTGATCAATCGAAGTTGATCCATGTTCACGTAATCGTGTGGTCGCGACCCGCCGATCACGAAGGCATCCCCTGGAGAAAGCTCCCAAGCGTCTTTGCCAGTGATGTGTAGCCCCGATCCACCGGTAACGATCACAATTTCGCAAAAGTCGTGGCAATGAATCCCAAACGGCTCTTGAGGGTCGCGACGTTGGACATTGATTGGAAATCCATCGGCGTCAAACCAATCCTCTCGGCGCAGGACGGGGATGGTCGCACTTTCGGTTTCTGTTTCGGTGTTTGGTGGCAGAGATGTCATGTGACGATTGTTCAGGTGGGATCCACCGCTGGATAGAAGGGGTAGACGTACAGACTGTTGAGGCACCACTATCGTACTTTGAATGGGATGGTGATGCCCCATGGGTGGCGAGTGTTTTTGGCACGATTGTCCTGGTTGTGCGGCACTCAGGTGAAGGTTTCGCGACCCGATAGCACTATTCTGTATTTTTGGAGATGGCGCACTCTACAACGATTGCTTCGCTTTTGAATGTTGGATTGGTGAAGTTTTCTTGCGTGAATGCCAATTGGAGCTGGTCGCAAACCCTTGCTTGAGAATTACTCACTGATGAATCGTCTTTGGATCACCTTTGTTGTTTACTCGTTTGTTTGTCTGTGTGTCGGTTTTGGGTTTGCGGAGTCGCCAATCGGTGCGATGATGCCGTCCGATCTTCGCAGTGAGTATCGTGAGAATCCGCTTGGGCTCGATATTTTGCGTCCAAGGTTAAGTTGGAAGGTCGCGTCCGCTAACCAGGGTGATTCACAAGCCGCCTATCGTATCTTAGTGGCATCGACTGCCCAAATTCTCAATGCAAATCAAGGCGATTTGTGGGACTCCGGAAGAGTCGATTCGGGGCAAACTCTCTTTGTCGAATATGACGGCAAGCCGCTTCCTGCCCGCCAAGTGTGTTTTTGGAAAGTTCGGGTTTGGTCCGAACGTGAATCCGAAGCTCAGTGGAGTGAGCCCGCAAAGTGGACGATGGGGTTGCTGGACGAGTCGGATTGGTCAGCCGACTACATAAGCTATCGTGACGAATCGCCAATCTATTCCGATACGAAAAGCTTGTACTTGCCATCGGCACGCCAATATCGCAAAGATTTTGAAGCGGCAAAGCAAATTAAACGTGCGACGGTTTATGCAACCGCTCTTGGTATCTACGAATTGCATCTCAATGGCAAACGAGTTGGCGATGCCTATTTTGCTCCTGGTTGGACCGACTATCGACAACGAGCTTATTACAACACCTACGACGTAACGGATCAGGTTCGTCTTGGTGAAAATGCGATCGGAGCTTGGGTGGCCGACGGATGGTATAGCGGATACGTCGGTTTCGGGTTGCTGACTGGAATTGGAACCGAAAAAACGGGACGCGCAACCTACGGGAAGACACCTTCGTTGATGGCCCAGCTTGAGATCGAATATAGCGATGGTACGCGCGAAGTGGTTGCAACGGACAAGTCCTGGAAAGTGACTGGCGAAGGACCGATCCAAGAGGCCGACTTGTTGATGGGGGAATCCTATGATGCACGTAATGAGATGTCGGGTTGGTCGACCGCCGATTTTGATGATAGTCATTGGCCACAAGCGATTGCAGCGAAAGACAATGGATCGATTACCGCAGACTTTTATCAGTACCGAAATCCCAACGGGGCAGGGCAGGGCGTCACCAAGGTTGGGACGCCGTGTGAATTCGGATTCCAAAAGCCGAAACTTGAGTCGTTTCCCGGTTTGCCGGTTCGCATGATCGAAAAAATTCCGTCCAAGAAGATTTCTCGCCGCGGACCAGGGGAATTTATTTTCGATCTCGGGCAAAACTTTGCGGGTGTGATTCGATTGAAAGTGAAAGGCCCCAAGGGCCAAAAGATTCAGATCCGCTATGGTGAAATGTTGCATCCCGACGGCCGCCTGATGACCGAAAATCTTCGTAAGGCGCGGGCAACGGATTTCTATATCTGTAACGGTGATCCGAACGGCGAAACCTACCAGCCTCGCTTCACGTTCCATGGATTCCAGTATGTTGAACTAGAAAATTTTCCTGGCGAGCCAACGCTTGATACCGTCACCGGTTTGGTAATGCATAGTGACACGCCAATGACCAGTAAGTTCGAATGCAGCGACCCGATGGTCAACCGGCTTTACCAGAACGTGCTTTGGACTCAGAGGGCAAACTTTCTCGAATTGCCGACCGATTGTCCGCAACGCGATGAGCGAATGGGATGGACCGGCGACGCCCAGGCCTACGTTGCAACGGCGGCCTACAACTCCGACATCGGAGCGTTCTACACCAAGTGGCTTCGCGAATTGATGGAATCCCAGCGACCTAGTGGTGCGTTTCCCGGTTATGCCCCGTTCCCGTTCCAACATGGCCAAGACTTCGGAACCGCCTGGGCGGATGCCGGCGTGATCTGCCCTTGGACGATTTGGCAAGTCTACGGGGATACTCGTGTGATCGAGCAGTGTTGGGAACCTATGACACGGTTTATGCAGTGGCGCAAGACAACGAGTGTCGATGATTTAGGGATTGTGCATGGCAATCAATGGGGCGATTGGTTAGCACAAGGTGCTAGCACTCCGCTGGACTTTATCGATACGGTCTACTTTGCAATCTCATCTAAGATGATGTCGGAAATGGCCGAAGCCATTGGTCGAAGCGACGAAGCCGTCCAACATGGCGAACAATTTGAAAAGACAAAAGCCGCCTTCCAAGCGAAGTACGTTCAAGGCGATGGCAGCGTGAATGTGAATACACAAACCGCTCACGCACTGGCCTTGTTCGCGGACCTTGTTCCAGTTGACAAACGCGAAGCGACCGGTCGCCACTTAGCCAAAATGTTGGCTGAGAATGGAAACCACATGGCAACCGGTTTTCTTGGAACGAGGCCGTTGTTGCCGGTATTGTCCGATTCAGGCCAGAACGACTTGGCGGTTTTCTTATTGCAATCGCGAGAATTTCCGTCCTGGGGATACGAAATCTCCAATGGGGCGACGACGATCTGGGAACGGTGGGACAGCTATACCAAAGCAGACGCGTTTGGCCGGCACAATGCCGCGATGAATTCGTTCTCGCACTACGCATTTGGTGCCGTTTGTGAATGGATGTTCCGCACGTTGGCTGGGATCGAATCGGATGGTCCTGGCTACAAAAAGATCCGCATTGCGCCTAATCCCCCGATGCCCGGCAGCAACGCGTTGCACACGCCGATCGATTGGGTCAAAGCGTCCTACGATTCTATCCGTGGAGAAATATGTAGCGAATGGAAATTGAAGGATGGACACTTTCAACTCAATGTGACCATCCCGACTAACACAACCGCCACGGTTGTCTTGCCAACCACGAAAGCCGATAGCACAACTACCAAAAGTGGGAACGATGGTGATGTGTCAGCTCACGTGAAATTTGTCCGTGCCTTTGGTGATCGGGCTGTGTTTCAGGTTGATTCGGGCGAATACCAGTTCACGACGGTCTACGAACCCAAAGCGAAGGTGGTAGCACTGACAACCTCAACGCCCAAGGACCGTTCGGTCAATCCAGACGGAATCGATCTGAGCGGTGCAAAAGAAGTCGTGAGTTGGGATTTTGGAAAAGCAACTGATCGAGCGAAATGGAGTGAGCGAAATAATACAGAGATTGAAGTACGCGATGGCAAAGTCTATCTGGTCGGTACCGGTAGCGATCCTCAAATTGCCACGACGCTATCGAACCCTTGTTCGGGATCATTGGTGATTTGTTTACGCGCGAAACCTTCCAAAGCTTCGTCAAGTCAATTTTTTTGGGCGGGGCCATCGCGTTCATTTAACGGAGCCGAACAATCCAAACGAAGATTGGCCGCATCAGATCAATTCAACGACTATTTGTTTTCAATCGCTGGCAACGGACCGATTGGAAAGCTTCGCTTCGACCCCTTCGAGGCATACGATGAGCACAGCGATTCGAAGCAATTGCTGATTGAATCGATTAAGCTCTTCGAGCTACCCGAAAAAAAAAAGAACAGCCCGTAACTGAGAATGGTCATACGGGTCGCTCCTCGCATCCGAACATCTTATTCGTTCTGACCGAAGACCAAGGTGCCCACACCCGTTTTCTCGGTACGCCAGGGCTTCGGACGCCGCACATGGATTCGCTGGCTAAATCAGGGACGTATTTCAAGAATGCGTTCGTTGCGTATCCGGTTTGTTCGGCATCCAAAGCGGCGTTCTATACGGGGCTACATAGCCATACCAATGGTATTCTCAACAATACCCATAACTATCACAAACCCGCCGAGCGAGTAACCGAAGAAGAACGCAATCGCCGGCTAGCGATAATTAACCGCGTCCGAGATGAGTTTGTCACGATGACCGAAATTCTCAAACGCAATGGTTATTATCAGGGTGTTACTCACAAATTGCATGTCTATCCGAATGAAAAGTTCCCTTACGACGAGTTTCTGCATGGCAGACGAGCCGAGCTATCAGGTTTTCTCAATCGGGCAAAGAAGCGGGGGCAGCCATGGTTTTTGATGGTCAATATCGCAAATTCGCATCGGCCCTATCCCAATAGCGACAAAAAATCGATTCGTGTGAGTCCGACGGATGTGGAGTTGCCAAAATACTTGCCCGATTCTCCGGTCATTCGCAAAGATTGGGCCGAGTACTTAGCCGCCATCGAAGAAACGGACGCCTTGACGGGCGAAGCGATCGACGTGCTTGACCAATCGGGGCAAAGGGAAAACACGATCATCGTCTTTATGAGCGATCATGGACCGACTTTCCAACACGGCAAGATGACTCTCTATGACCTAGGTTTGCGAGTTCCGTTGTCCTTTAGTGGACCGGGAATCAAGAAAGGCCAAGTCAGCGATGCGTTGATCAGTGAACTTGATTTGCTTCCGACGTTGGTTGATCTTTGTCAGCTTGAATCGCCAATCGACTATCCGCTTCATGGACAATCAATGGCAGCTGTGCTTCGTGGTCAGCCGAATGAGAATCCGCGAGAGTATGTGTTTGCTGAGATTTCCAATTTGGGGCCGTTACCCAACGATGGTATCCAAGAGCGGAGCGTTTTTGATGGACGTTGGAAATTGATCTATCGTGAAAACGTCGAAAAGAAGTGGCGTCAGGTCAACGCTGACAGCCGGCAATTCAAAACCTGGGGCAATCGAACCTATGCTGAAACGATACGGTTGAAAGATAAGTTTCCACGCCAGTTCCAAATCCTTGTCGAAATGGATCCGCAAAACTTCGACGCTTCGGTGCCACCGTTGGAATTATACGATTTAGCGTCGGATCCTGATGAGATGAATAATCTGGCTAGCGATGAGCGGTTTGCCAAAAATCTCGCCCGGCTTCAGAACGCTCTGGTTCAGTGGTGCAAAGCGACCGATGATTCGTCGTTAAGGTTGCACCAAGAAATCGCGACACCTTAGAGCATGTCCATCGGATCGATGTCGACTACGTATTGAACATCATCCTTTTCCGGGATTGTGAACGAGTCCGTGGCTCGTCGGATGGTGGCTCCTAAGACTGCCGCATCGGTCGCTTGCAACAGAATATGAAAACGGTACTTGCCGCGAAGTTTTGTAATCGGCGGCGGAGCGGGGCCGAGCAGGCGGACTTCGACCCCAAGTGCCAACCGGGCGGCTTCGAGACGACCGAGTAGCGAATCGGCAACCGCTTCGGTGACCTCCTCGACGGTACCGCGAATGATGATTCTCGCCACGCTGCCGAGAGGCGGATAGTTGAATTTCCGGCGACTGACCATTTCATCCGTCGCGAATTGCAAGTAATCGTGCCGGGATGCGGCCTGGATCGCAGGATGCTCGGGTGTGAAGGTTTGTACTACAACGCGTCCGCCTCGTTCCCCGCGTCCGGTTCGACCGGCGACTTGCGTGACCAATTGAAATGTACGCTCGGCGGCACGGAAATCGGGAAAGTGCAGGGCGGAGTCCGCGTTGATCACGCCGACCAGTAAAACATTCGGAAAATCAAGCCCTTTGGCGATCATTTGGGTGCCGAGAAGGATGTTCAATTCACCGCTGCGAAACGCAGCCAAGACACGTTGATGGCTACCGGGGCGTCGCATTGTATCGCTGTCCATTCGTGCAATCTTTGCACTGGGGAAACGGGCTTTCACTTCGACTTCAAGCTTTTGCGTTCCCAAACCGCCGTAGCGAATTCCATCGAAACGACACGCCGGGCACCACGGCGGCGTGGCGATCGTGTAATCACAATAGTGGCACACCGCTTTTCCTCCGTCGCGATGATGCGTGAGTGGCATGTCACAATCGGGACACGAAACGACATGACCACACGACGGACATTGGATCGTTGTTGCAAACCCGCGTCGATTTAGCAGCAAGATCACTTGTCCGTTTTCGTTCAATGTATCTTGGACTGCTTGGTGCAAGGGGCGACTGATCGCGCCGCGCGTTCGATCATCACGGATACGCAAATCGACAAGTTCAACATTCGGCATCGGCCGCTGATAAATTCGATCCTTCATCGTAATCAGCTCGGCATGTCCCGTTGCGGTCGCGTGCCACGATTCCATCGAAGGCGTTGCACTGCCTAGAATCAATGGAATTCCAAGCGACATCGCTCGGGCGTGAGCGACTTTGCGAGCATGATAACGTGGTTGGGTGTCTTGCTTGAACGATGCATCATGCTCTTCATCGATCACGATCAAGCCGAGGTGGGGCAGGGGGGCGAACACGGCGCTTCGCGGGCCGACGACCACTTGGACTTCCCCGCGGCGAATCCGTTGCCATTGATAATGGCGTTCAGCCGGCGTCATTTGGCTATGCAATACTGCGACGCCCTCGAACCGACGCTCGAATCGTCCGCGAGTTTGCGGCGTTAGGCTGATTTCCGGGACCATCACAATGGCACTGCGACCGAAGCGAACGACATGCTCAATCGCTTTGATGTAGACTTCCGTCTTGCCGCTGCCGGTGACACCATGCAGTAGCAACGTCCTGGCTTCACCTGAATCGATCGCCGCATCGATTTTTTCAAGTGCGCTGACTTGTTCGTTACTAAGTGTGTGGATTTGCTGATTTTCGCCGTCGTCTTTTTGCCAACGCATTGGCATCGCTGTGGTCATTTCGCGGCGAACCGCGACTTCGACGTAGCCTTTGGATTGCAGCGCATTGATTGGCCCGCGAGTGCACTCGGCGTGAACCATCAATTCCGATGCGGTCATCGGCCGACCTGCGGCGATCAAAAACCGGAAAGCCGCTTGCTGTTTTGCGGGAAGAGCCTCGATCGATTTGTCGTCCGATTTTTGCTTACAGGGTGTCAGGTAGGTGCGTTCTCGTGTCCCTGCGTTTGCTCGCACGCTCGATGGGATGAGTGTGTCGAAAACCTGTCCGGTCGGTGTTTGATAATAATGGCTGATCCACGACACGAGGCGAACCAAATGGGCATCGCAAAGCGGCTCTTCATCGAGGACTTCGATGATGTCTCTTAGTTTGCCGCTTCGTTTGGTCGGGCCAAGTTGTGTTTCAATGCACCAACCGATCATTTTTTTGCGACGATGCCCAAGGGGGACGCTGACGCGCATCCCTGGTTTGACTAAATCGCGGTATTCTTCGGGGATTCGGTAATCGTAAGGGCCATAAGGCGCCTCGCTAAAGACGATTTTTGCCGTTGCTATGTCGTCGGCAATCGTCAATTCCCACGGAGGGGGTTCGGTCTCGAACAGCTCGGCTTGTTGGGGCGTGTTTTGGGGCGCCTGCGATACGTCATTTGCCAACGGATTCTCGGAAAATGGATTCCGCGGATGACGAGGGGGATCGTCATCCGGGTCGCTGTTCGAGGGTGGATCCACGGAGGCCATAGCGGGTTTGCTGAGGATGCGCAGGGAGAATGGGGGCGATAATGTGGTTAGCATACCGGATGAGCCTGGTGAGAGCGAAACGGGTGTCTAACGCTATTTTTCGCACTCCCCGTGACAAGTCTGGTCAATCGCTACAATCATTACGAAATAATCCGCGTTTTTTTAGTCAGCAGGGCAGGCAAGGGCAGGGCAGGGTAGTCATGAAAATTGGAATCTTTGGCGGATCGTTTGATCCTATACATCTTGGACATTTGTGGATTGCCGAATCCGCTATCGAAACGCTTGGGCTTGACCAAGTCCGTTGGATCCCTGCGGCCAAGTCTCCGCTCAAACCCCATGGGCCCGTTGCCAGTGATCAAGATCGTTTGGAAATGGTGCGGTTAGCGATTTCAGGAGCCGAGAAGCATCGCCTGGACGACCGGGAAATTCGACGTGGAGAGATCAGCTATTCGGTTGATACCGTGGCCGACCTTCAGGCAGAGTTTCCCACGGACGAATTCTGCCTGATTATCGGTAGTGATTCCCTTGCATTGATTCACAAATGGTATCAAGCCAAGAAATTGCTCGAGAGAATCCTCCCGGCAGTGGTGCAGCGAGGGGGAGAGCCGGATATCGACTTCTCTGTGCTCAATGGTTTGGTTGATCCTAAACGCGTCAAGATGATTCGCGATCATGTGATCAAGATGCCAGTGATCGAAATTTCGAGTAGCGAGATTCGTGAGCGAGTCGCCCAGGGGCGAAGCATTCGTTACCGCGTCCCGCGAAGTGTTGAGGCACTGCTCGAGGCGAGAAAAATCTATCACGATTCAAGCCGCTAGAGGTCGTTGTTCTACTGCATTTCGAAGCGATGAATCATTTCTTTTTCTGAGCATATGCGTTCACGAACATCGTTACGCATTCTTTGACATATTGCTTTTGCGGTTTAACGCTCGTTTTCTTTTTGATTCCCAACAAGGCAGGCCAAAACGCGTACGAGAGCAACAGTCCCATCAATTGTTCTGCGGCAACCTCGGGTTGCTTGATGGCCATCCGCCCGTCCGCGTGAGCGAGTCGTAACCATTCCGCTAATCGATTGTCGATTCGGGCCGTTTGGTCCGACATGAATTGACTGAACTCGGGGGCTGTCATCAACCGAGAAACGATGACTTTCGACAAGCCAAGAAAGTCCACATCGCTGACGGAACGCACGATTTCCAAAGCGATCGTATTCAACTGAGTGACAAGAGATTTTTTTGAATCGTAGGAAAACTCGGACACAAGTTCGATTCGGTTGACCATCTCGTCGATGATAGCGGCGAACAAGTCTTCTTTGCTGGGGAAGTGATGATAGACCGTTCGCTTGGAGACATTTGCGGTCGTCGCAATCATGTCCATGCTGGTGTTGTCGTATCCGTTGGCAATGAACTCTTTGACCGCTGCGTCGAGTACAGCCTTCTTTTTGCGGTCCGTCATTCGGATATTTGGTGCGCTGGCAGGTTTCATAGAAAATACACTGGACAGTTTACTTTGGTGTTGCCGAAAGTACACTCTACGGTATACTTCCGGAAGAGGCAAGGTCGGCTCTCTTCGAATCCATGAGTTATCATTTATGCGAATCTTATCTTTTTTGTCCGTATTCGTTCTGCTTTTGATTGGTTGCGAAAAGCCAGCGGTCGAGTTTTCGCCAAAGGCGGCGCATCCCGTCAACGCGATGACGCTAAAGAAGTCCGCACCGGCGACGTCGTATGAAGTATCGGGAACCGTAAAATCTTGGAAAACCGAGCAAATCGGTTTTGAGGTCGCTGGACGTGTTCAGTGGGTTCTTGAACCGGGCAAGAACGTGGACGGTCGGATTACCGATGCGGATCAGAACTTGATTTCGGAAGGGACTCCGTTGGCCAAAATTGATCCTGTTCGGTACGAAATTGCGGTGCAATCGGCCACAGCCGCTCTTGATGTTGCAACGATGGACAAACAGATCGTCCAGATCCGGTATCAGGATACCATTCCCGCCGACATCGAATCGGCCAGCGCGGACGCCCGACTCGCGGAAGATGATTTTGCCCGTATCAAGCGGCTTCAAAACCAAAATGCTGTTTCTCAGGCCGAATACGATCAAGTGTCCACCCGGCTGCAAACACAAAAACTGCGACTGACGAATCTTCGCTCAAGCTTGAAACAGGCGAGCGCGGAATTGAAGGCAGCCGAGGCTCGCATTACCGTTGCGCAGCAAAACCTTGAAGACGCTCAGCGTGACCTTGAACACACCGTTCTTTATGCCTCATACCGTGGACAAATTTCAGAAGTTCATGTCGTTCCGGGAAGCGTCATTAGCGCCGGTTCTGCTGTGTTGACTTTGCAGATGATGGACCCGATCAAGGTCGAAATCGAAGTCTCCGCGGAACAGTCGCGATTGATTCAGCGTCGTCGACAAGTGCCGGTCCGATTCACAATGCCCGAAGGAACGGATGAGTCTCAAATGGCAATGGTTTATGTCGTCGATCCAAGTGCCGATGCATCCACGCGAACGTTTACCGTAACGCTGCTGATTTTGAATAAACAGTATCGTCCGGAATTACCCGAATCGTTAAGGAGCTTATCGGTTGCTAGGGCCGCGAAGATTTGGCCGTTGAACCTGAATGAAGTCATGGGAACCGACAGCGACGCCTTTTTGGTCGAAGAGAATATGCTCGAGCATGATGATCAAGGGCACTTTTTGTGGGTGATGGACGGCATCGAACTGATGCAAACGATGCCTGACGTAATGAAAGTGCGAAAGCATTATGTTGAACGATTGGGCGTGCGGATTCCGTTCTTGGGAAACTGGGTATTCCAACCGGTGAAGTTTTTGGACGCAGGAAACGACATCAATTCGCGAACATTGATTGCAGGCAACCTCGAATTCCCAGAAGGAAACAAAGACCAATGGGATGGTCAATCGGTTGTGTTCGATTCGGGCCAACATTGGATGCTACGTCCGGGTGACCTCGTCCACGTGAATCTTGGTCGCGAACAAATCAAAGAAGGCTATTACGTTCCTGTGGAAGCAATTTATGAAGAGTCGGGTGAAACATTCGTGTTTGTGATCGACGAGAACGTCGCACGAAAAACGGAAATTAAAGTGGATTTGCCGGATAGGCTTGATACGGCATCGACGCTTCGTATCGATCCACTCGAAGCGGATCGCTTTTCCGAAACCACACGCATCGTCGTCGATGGTGTTCATTTTTTGAAAGACGGCGATAAGCTTTTCGTGTTGGGAGAAAAGGAATGAACTTGCCAGCGATTTCGGTCAAATACAAGCCAATTGTCGTGTCGCTTGCGGTGATGGCGATGGCGTGGGGAACGTTTGCTTTTTTTACGATGCCAAGACGCGAAGATCCGGAATTCACGATCCGTGTTTGCGTGATTTCAACCGCGTGGCCGGGTGCTCCTGCGGAAAAGGTCGAGGAGTTGGTGACCGAAAAGATCGAGCAGCAAATGGTCAGCATCGAACAGGTCGAGACGGTCCGGTCGACTTCGCTGGTAGGCCAATCGACCATTTTTGTGGAGCTTGATGACAAAGTCGCTCCGGCGGATATTCAAAATGTGTGGGACAAAGTTCGCGCCCGCGTTGCACTTGCACCAATGCCCGATCCCTCGATTCACCCCGTCGTCAATGACGAATTTGGCGATACGGCAGTGCTGGTTTTAGCGGTCCACCAAGTGCCCGTTCACGGACGAGACGAAGTTCGACCACAGGATCGTTATACACCACGGCAATTGGAAATTTGCGCAGAGACCATCGAAGATGCTGTGCGACTATTACCTGGCGTTGCAAAAGTCGAAAAGTTTGGCATTCGCGAAGAAGCGGTCTTTATTGAGTCCGATCATGGCAATTGGGCACAATTGGCATTGACGACAAAGCAGCTAGAGCAATTGGCTGCGGATCGAAACATCATCCAACCAGGCGGTGAAATCTCAACCAGTTCGGGGCATTTTTCAGTCAAACCAGGTGGCGAATTCGACGCGATTGATGAAATCAAACAGATCGCAAGCACGGTGCGTTCGGACAAGGATGACAATAGCGTCTATTTGTCGGACTTGGGGCTTACTGTGACACGCGACTATGAAGATCCGCCAAAGTATATCTGTCGATTTGGTGACTCGAAGTTGTCTTCACCCGCTGTGACCCTTGGGATAACGATGCGGTCGGGTTCGAACATCATCGACATTTGCAATGCGTCGAAGCAAACCGTTCGAGAGCTAATTGAAGTTCAACACCGTTTGCCGCCCGACGTGGCGGTCACACCGGTATCGGATCAATCCGAGAACGTTTCGGCGAAGGTCAACGATGTCATTGTTAACTTTATCGAAGCAATTTTGATCGTGGTCATCGTGGTCTACATTGTCGTTGGTGTCCGGACTTCGTTTGTGATGGCTGCAAATATTCCAGTGGTGGTCATTGCTTCGATCGGAGTGATCACGCTGTTCGGCGTCCAGCTTGAGCAAATTTCGCTCGCTGCGATCATCATTTCCCTTGGGTTGTTGGTCGACAATGCCGTTCAAGTATGTGATCAAGCTCGTACGAATCAACTTGCTGGTATGAAACCGTTCCAAGCGGCGATCGAAGGTGCGAATACGTTAGCCATTCCAATGTTGGTCGGTACGTTGACAACGATGGCTGCCTTCGTGCCGATGCTGTTTGCGCTCGAAGGCGGTGCGAAGGAGTATGTCTATAGTCTTCCCGTAACGGTATCGACAACGCTTGCGCTAAGCTGGCTGCTGGCGATGACGCTCTGTGTGATTTTGGCGGGACTGTTCATTCGTGCTCCCAAACATCACGAGCCAGCCTCGCCGCTGGTTCGGCTGTTGTTGACAACAAGTAACCTCGTCGCAGCGACGGTTCGTCGGTTATTAGGGAGGGGGCCACGTTTGGGTAACAGCATCGAGGAACCGAACGGTTCGCGTGGGCTTGCAAACCAAGAAAATCGAGGCGACAAGAATGTTTTGTTCCGCCTCTACGGCGTGATTGGCATGTGGGCGGTCAGGTTTAAATGGCTGACGTTGGTCGCTACGGTTGCGGTTTGCATTGCCATCTTGATGCTGCCCGTTAGCTCCGAGTTTTTTCCGGAAGCGGCACGCGATCAATTTGCGGTGAAAATCTGGTTGCCTGAAACTGCTACGATCCAGCAGACGGACGAAATTGCCAAGCAAGTGGAAGATATCATCCGGCGGCTTAGTCCGGTGGGTGAAAATGAAACGGCGTACAATGGTCACGTCGAACGATTGCGGGCGATGCGTACCATCGTCGGAGGTGGCGGTTCCCGATGGGCGTTGGCATGGAGTCCCGAACCGCCAGCGAGAAACTATGCTGAAATCTTAGTCCGGACGACCGACAACCGTTTCACCACCCATTTTGCTCATCAATTGCGAACGGTTTGTGAACGAGGTGATACCGAGTTGGGTTTGTTGCCGGTGGTGAATGCCAGAATTGTCCCCGTCAAATTGGCGCTTGGCCCGCCTGCGGATCCGTTGGTGTTTCGGATTATTGGTAACGGATTCGCCGATAGGGATGTTTTGCATCGTGCTAGCCGCCGATTGGTGGAGATTGTGGATGAACAGCCTGAAACATGGAATGTTCACGATTCTTGGGGCGTCAACGGATATCAAGTGCGGGTGAATGTAGACAAGGACCGCGCGACATTGTCAGGAGTCACTAACGCCCAGGTGGCCAAAACATTGAACTCGTACTATTCGGGATTGAAGTTGACATCGTTTCGCGAGGGGGATCATCAGGTTCCGATTTACTTTCGGTTACGCCGCGAACCCGAGGCCGAAATGTCGATCCGCCGTTTGCAAGAGGCGTTCGTCGAAGGCGATAACGGAAAGACGCCGTTAGAGTCACTGGCCAGTTTTCAATTCTCTTGGGAACCCGCGAAGATCCAACGCCGAAACATGAACCGCGCGATAGAGGTGTCGTCGCAAATGGAACCCGGGGTGACGGGCAACGACGTGGTATCGCGTGTCTTGAAGTCGGATGAAATGAAACAGCTTCAAGCGTCGCTGCCAATGGGATACTGGATCGAACCAGGTGGAGCTTACGAAGAAAGCAAACAGTCGGGCGGTCAGATGGCGACGTCGTTCGCAATTTCGTTTGTGTTGATCGTGCTTTGTTTGATCTTTCAATACAACGGATGGTCCAAGCCAATCATGATTCTTGCGACGTTACCATTGGCTTTGGTTGGCGCATGGTTGGGACTGAGCCTGACGGACAATACGCTCGGGTTCATGCCTCAGCTTGGCATCCTCGCCTTGTTTGGGATCGTGCTTAATACGGCGATCATCTTTGTCGAATTTGCGGATATTCTGATTGCCGAAAAATCCGCGAGCTCCGACGGCAATGGCCCCATTTGTGGAATTGAGAAAGAAGAGTTCCGCACCTGCCTTGTCGAAGCGGGAAAGCAGCGAATGCTACCTATTTTCCTAACGACGGCAACGACCGTGGGAGGCTTGTTGCCGTTAGCTCTAAGCGGTGGTCCGCTTTGGGTTGGGTTGGCGTGGTGTATGATTGTCGGGCTGTTGTTCACGACCACTTTGACACTGTTTGTCGTGCCGGCATTCTATGCCGTTTTGGTCGAAAGCTTTGGCGTCAAACCGATAGCGAACACTTCTCCGTATCCATCCACGTCCTTGTCACCGCTGTCGCAGGGAGCCACTGTCGCAGAGAGCGTGTAGACAAAATCGGGCTCACGCATCACGGACGCAAACGAAGTCAGACGCAATTCAGAAAATGACTCCGTATCAATTGAAACTGCTTGGTTATGAGTCGCGAAAACGGCTAGAATCGTGATGATGAAGTGTCCAACGTGTTGTTTTCGAAAGATTGGGAGATTGTAATCATGCCGGCTTATCACGTTGAGCGATCGATACAGATTGATGCTCCGGTGGAGAAAGTTTTCGATACGGTTGTCGATTTCAGTACGTGGACGACGTGGTCACCGTGGTTATGCGTGGATAAGAGCGCTGAAGTGACTGTCAGCGCCGATCCAAATTCGGTGGGTTCCCAATATGCCTGGGTCGGCGAAGTTGTTGGTCAAGGTGAGATGGAACATCTTCGGTTGGATCGACCTCGAAGCATTGCAGACGAAATTCGGTTCGTGAAACCGTTCAAGTCGAAGTCCAACGTTAGCTTTCGTCTTGAGTCGATTGGCCAAGGTGCGAAGATCACATGGATAATGGATGGCAATTTGCCGTGGTTCATGTTCTGGATGCGATCGCAAATGGAAACGTTCATTGCGATGGACTATGACCGTGGTTTGCGAATGTTGAAAGAGTACATTGAGACTGGCACGGTGCTCTCGGAAACGGAAGTTGTGGGGGTTGAATCGGCCGATCCTATCACCGTCGTGGGTGCTCATAATTCCTGCGTTCTCGAAGCAATCAGCCCTGCAATGGAAAAAGCTTTCACTGCAGTGATCGATAGTTTTTCCGAAGCGGGAATCTCGACAGAGACTGAGATGATCAGTGTCTACCACGATTTCGATATGAAAAGCGGGCGTTTTGAATTCACAAGTGGATTTGCGGTTGCACCGGGTTGTCATTTGCCATCCGGCTTGGTGTCCCGCGATTTGGCTGGAGGCAAGGTGCTACATTTGCGGCACATTGGCAGTTATGGAAACTTGGGCAACGCGTGGAGTGGGGCCTATCAATACGCCCGCTACAAGAAAATAAAAATTCTGAAGCAGGCTGGGTATGAAGTTTATCGCAACGACCCCAAGACGACGCCGGTCGCGGAGCTGGTTACCGACATTTATCTGCCGATAAAATGACCGCATCGGCAAGCCTGGTAGTTTCCTTCACCAGCGTCTTCACACGATCGGCGATTTCATCGTTGGCCAACGAGTCGCCTTCGAATGCATCGCCGGTCGCATAGATAAATCGTGGTACGATCAGGCAGCGAAAATCCAACATCAAACTATTCGCCAATCCCATCGCCGACATGTAGCTGCCTTGCCCGCCCGCAGACAACATCATGCTTACCACTTTTTCGGTCCACGCTTGTCCCGTTAGCTCGATCGCATTTTTCGCAGCCGCATTGACGTCAAAGTTGTAAACGGGTGACGCGATAAAAATCGCTTTGGCAGATTCAATCAAGGATGACAGTCGTTTGACGTTCTCGTCGCCGTAAGCGGCAGCACCATCACAGGCGGGCAACGGCGTGTCCGATAGATCGAACATCGTGACTTCGCGTCCCGTTGACCGGAGTTCGTCAGCGCAGGCTTTCGCCAGGATGCGGCTGCGACTATCGGGGTTCAAGCTAGCACTGAGAACTAAGAACATTAGGGTCAAGGCCTTTTGGGATTGGGTTGAGAAGCGATATTTCTATTGTAGTGCTTCGTGAACTTTGATTCTTGCGTTTGCCGAAGTGAAAGTGGCAACGAGTCTTTCGCGGCCGAGGCTACGATATTGGACTCGTAGCCTCGTCCACTACACTTGAAATGAATCTCTAGCGGGCCCGAACATGTTTGCAGGCATGACAATGTCTTCAAGCTCTATTGGGCGGCTACCCATTTGATTCCACGCTCAAGAACCTCACGAAAACCCGCATTGCTTTGGGCTTCTGGATTGTCGCCCAATGTCAATACGAACACACGACACTTGCCGAATTCTCTGGCCCAAGCAACTTCTTTCATGATGTCTTTGTGTTCTGACGTTAGCAGAATGGTGCTCTGGCCGTCATGCTTGCCATGCAGCACGTAGCCCTCGTCAATCGTGTTGAAATCTGCCATCCCAAGGGTGATCGGATGCTCCGTGTCGGCCACTTCAATTTTCAGGTCGAGCTCCGGCTTCCAGCTGAAGTTGCGTTCATCGTGGCCAATCACCCGATCCCAAAAATCCCACTTTTCCCATGCCAAAATTGCGTGATGCAGGATCACAATCCCCTGTCCTCGCTGGACAATCCGTTCCAAGGTCGCCTTGGCGTCACCGGCAAAATGGGGGCCGACCTCTGGGGCCTCTCCTCGCTCCATCCCGTAGAAGACCACAGCATCGTAGGCGTCACGGACTTCCTCCGAGCTTGATGCGAAATGCTCCATGTGTTGTGGGTAGGCATCCACGCCCGGCACTTCGCGAAACAGCCTATAGAACTCCGGCACATCAAACGCATGTCCTCCGGTAACGACGGCAATACGAACTCTATCGGTTTCGTTCCGAGTTCCATCGTCGTTCGGTTCAGGGGATGGCGTTGTCGGTCCCGAGCAGGAACTGAAAAAAATAGCCGAAGTCAATGCCAATAGAATTGGCCAAATCCGAAGTCTCATGGCAACTCCTAATCTTCCCCACTGTCAAAACGTAGGTAGAGTTCAGCGAGGTATTTGTCCGTGATAGGGATTCGTCTATTTAGTTAAAGACGTAATCGTGTGTTTCTCTACACCTTCAAAGGTGAGTTGAATCGGTTTGATGTGTCCATTGGAGTCGAACTCCATCCGGTCGATGCAAGTAACTCGATGATTGGCGTCCGTTTCACCAAGGGGTCGCCGATGATAGATGGCATACCAGAGATCCTCATTAGGCTCATGGATGACCGAGTGATGTCCCGCTCCTGTGGCTACCTTCGGGTCCTGCTGCAATACCTTGGCAATTCGTTTGAACGGGCCCAATGGCGAATCGGCGATGGCATAGGCTACGCAATAGTTGGGCCCACCCCAGCCGCCTTCCGACCACATGAAGTAGTACTTCCCATTTCGACGAAACATGGTGGGGCCTTCCACGTAACCATCGGGAGTAATCTCTTTGAACACGGTTCCGTCGTCGAAGGGTAGGAAGCCCGTGAAATCATCCTTCAACTTTGCGATATTGCAGTGCGACCAACCGCCATAAATCATGTAGTATTGGCCGTCCTCGTCAAGAAATGCAAATTGGTCGATTGGTTGTGCACCATTGTGAATCTTGCCGATCAGCGGTTTGCCGAGATGATCCGTGTACGGCCCCGCCGGATGGTCGGCCACGGCAACGCCGATGCCTCCGATTTCTCCATCATGCACGTCATTGGCACCAAAGAAAAGGAAATATTTTCCTGACTTTTCAATGATCGCGGGAGCCCACAGAGCGCGGCGAACCCATTTCACAATCTTGTTATCCAGAACTCGCTCGTGCCGCGTCCAATTCACAAGATCCGGCGAGGAAAATGCGTCGAGGTGCAACTGCTCATCATAGGCCGCGGAAAAGGTGGGGAATATCCAGTATTCGTCACCAATAATAATACCCTCCGGGTCCGCATACCAACCGGGAACGACTGGGTTTCCAGAAGTCGCTTTTTCCGAAGTGGTATCGCCTAGGGCTGTTTGCTGCGTAAACAAATGAGAAACAGGAACAAGCAAGCTGAGGAAAAGGGGGAATATAAACTTTATTTTCATAAAGAATTTCTCGTTTGTCTCAGGTAGATCATTTGCGCAGGGTGAAGATCCAAACACGGAACCAATGGAAACGTCGCGACCGCAAGCAGAGTGCTCGACTACGCTAGCGACGATGTCCAAGAGCAAAGGGGGAGGGGCAAAAAAACGCATCTTTCTGTCCGATCCAATTGTTCTCTTGTTTCGTTGGTGGTTTCTTTGTTGGCGAGTATACCAAAGCGAGTGTTTCGGAGCCAACGCTTCGATTCATGCTTGCGGGGTCAATTCGTTAGCGTATTTGGGATGCTCCATTATTCGCTGTATGACGCAAGCCGTCGGTTTTTCCCACGCCGAGACAGTGCCTGGTGCGTCTGACCGCTTCATCACTCCAATGCCGATCAGATGAATGGCTCGGCGTTCTTTGCTAAGATATTGCTCGGCTATTGCAGTAAATCAGAACTTCAATGCTTACCTACCATCTTCCACTATCTCTCCTTGGAACTGAATCCATGCTCCCTCCCTTTCAACTGGTACACTCGATCGGCGTTTGTTTGCGAACTATTTGTTGGACAGCTTTTTTGTGGTTTGTTGTTGGACCTAGTGCGGCCGTTCTGGGTCAAGACATGGCGATTCGCGACCTATCGGATAAGTCGGTTGGGATTTTTGATGGTGAGCGACCGGTGTTGGTTTATAACCATGGCGTGATGGTCGGTGAGCATGTTCCCAAGCAAGACCATCGTTGGAAGCGGGCCTGCTATATTCATCCCGTATATGATCTTAGCGGTGATGTGTTGACCGAGGACTTTCCGAAAGATCACTATCACCATCACGGCGTGTTTTGGACTTGGCCCTACGTCAAAGTAGAAGACAAAACTTTTGATACCTGGCAAGGAACCGGTATGGATCAACGGTTTGTCCGTTGGATTGACCGCAAAGTGGGTGTTGATGCCGTCACGTTAGCTGTCGAGAATGGATGGTTCATTGGCGAGAAGAAAGTAATGATCGAACAGGTCGAGATTACTGTGAATCGGGCTGGCGCCGATTCACAAGCAGTCGATGTGCGTTTGCTACTGACGCCTACGGAACAGCCGGTGACACTACAAGGGAGGGGTGGAAAAAGTTACGGTGGTTTGACGATGCGGTTTCGTAGCAAAGCTAAGGAAGACGTGACGATCACCGTCCCAACTGGGCGCACCCGAGAAGACCTTAAAATGACGCCGCTTCAATGGGTGGACTACACATCAAAGCATTCTGATGCCGACGACATGAGTGGAGCCACCGTGATGATTCACCCTCAGCATCCCGATTATCCACCGATGTGGTTAACGCGGCACTATGGTCCACAGTGCGTGGGGTGGCCTGGTGTCGAAGCTCAGACGCTTGTGCCAGGCGAAACAACTCAGCTGGATTACCGAATTTGGATTCACCGCGGTTTACCAGAACTCGAGCAGCTTAAAAAAGCCTACGAAGATTATTCGTCCAATGCAAATTAACACGGGCCTACGTAATCAGTAGGCATGCTTTCGTACACCTCTAAGTTCGATGGTGAACAAACGGCATGCCTTAACATGCAATTCCAGTGCATGTCAAAGATGTTGGTTTTGGGGCTGGCCGGTCACCCTATCTTATGCACTGGTGTTACAATCAATGTGTCAAATGGGGTATGAATTCCACACATGTTTGAGGGCAAAGATATGGTCGCCCACGTCCAGCCCGTTTATCAGTACAGCGTTGATGAAGCGGATATTATCATCCGCGTAAACGATTGGTGGATCGCATTTGCCAAAGAAAACAACGCGGCGGTTCTAGACGAACCATCGGTGGTTGGGCATGCGGTCTGGGATTTTATCGCTGATGAACCCACACGAATGTTGTACAAGGAAATTCACGAGCAGGTCCGGAAATCTGGGATTCCGATCACGGTTCCATTTCGTTGCGATTCACCAACGTTAAAACGCTTTATGCAATTGACGATAGGGAAAAATCCGCGAGGTCAATTGTTGTATGAAAGCTCCCTGATTCGCGCTGTGCCTCAGGCTCGTTGTGCAGTACTGGATTCTCAACAGAAACGGTCCAATGCATTTCTTACCATGTGCAGTTTCTGCAAGCGGTCTTTGGTCGAGCCATCGGGTTGGTTGGAGATGGAAAATATCTCACTCAAGCTACGACAGTACGAAAGGCAAACGGTTCCTGAATTGCGATATACAGTGTGTCCAGTCTGTGTAAACCAGTTGCGCGTATCGAAACAGTGACTTTTGCCATGGAAGTACGGCGTCGGCGCTGCGGCAAGCTCCATCGTGAAGCCGCATTTTCACTTGGACGCTCTTTCGATGTAGCTCGTTACTTTGGTGAATCCGTTTCCCTTATCCAGACGGATGATCGAGTGGTCGAACGACCGTTGCTGGATTTGGCGGCGCGATTTTGCCTCGCATAATACGGGATAGCAGTGAATCGTGTGCCGTCGGCCCATGCGCCGCGGATGAGGGTGACTCCGTCCAGAAGATCCGCCTGCCAATCCGATGTCAAAGTGGCCTTTCGGTCCAACGACTTTCCTAACTCCTGGTCCACGCTTTCAACGCAATAGATCAAAGGGCCACGCCGTAGAGCAACTTGTCCTCGGGTCGCTTCAATGTTGTCGATCCCCCGAATCCGCTGGATCTTCATGGGCAGCACGAGATCGATTTTGTCGCCGGGATTCCAGACTCGTGTGATCACGGCATATCCGTTTTCCAATTGCGGTGTGCCTACGGAACCGTTGACCGCGATGGATGTGATTCCGTCTGATTGCGGTTCGCTGGTGTAGAGTTCGCTGACGCAGTGATCAGGAACTCGAATCCGGACGCTGAATTCCCGTTGCTCGGTCGGGTTGACGGTGATCGACACGTCACCGCTCCAAGGGTAGTCGGTCTGCTGGATCATTTGGACATCGGTGTCGGCAACGTCTCCGACTGAAACGGTGCTACCAACAAATAGGTTGACATAGATACTGTCGGCGCTCTTGCTATACATCCATGTGGGCAGCATTAACAACGTGCGAGGAATGTTCCCAACGCAGCATGGACATCCATGCCAATCGTAGCGAAGTTGATTGATATCAAGTGGATTTTGGTAGTAGAAGTTTTTTCCCTCTAGATCGATGGAACCAAGTAATGCGTTGTAAAGCGTTTCTTCGTACAGATCCACGTACTTGGCTTGATGGTAAGGCAAATGCAACTTGTGTTGGAAGAAAATCTCACCACAACTGGAACACGATTCACAATATGCGTTATGACGGAGTGAGTAGTCAGGTCCAAAGCCCTCGGAGGTTTCGCCGCTGCCGAGTCCGCCGGTGACATAGTATTTCCGGTTGACCATATTGTCCCACAACGACATCACGGCGCTTTGATAATCCACATCGCCGGTTTCCATGGCAACATCAGCCATGCCGGCGTAGGAGTAGGAAGCACGTACGGCGTGTCCAACTGCCTCGTACTGCTGGGTCACAGGCACGTGGCTTTGGTCGTACTCGTCTCCGTCTTTGCGATTATCTAGCAAGAACTTTGCAAGTTCGATGTAGTCGTCGCCTTTGCCGGCTCCTTCTATCCGGTTGACGAATCGGCCGAAGCGTACCAACGCAATTTCCATTGCTTGGTGTCCGTCGTACCAAGGTTTTTTTGGCGCGGGGCCTAGGTGATCACACCAGCAATCCGCCAATTTTTTTGCTGCGTCGTAAAGTCGTGCGTCGGTTTTTTCGGTTAGCAAGTAGTGGGAAATTGCCGCTTCAAGGAAATACCCAGCGACGTATCCTTCGTGATCCGCTCGGTGCCTGGGTGACCAGCGCGGATAGTCACCGAGCGTAAAGAATGTCTGGATATAACCATCGGGCTCCTGGGCTGCCAAGATCTTGGGAATCCAGTCGTCCATCGTAGCCCGCATCGACTGTTGTGCTTCGATGATCTCGGCATCGCCTTGCGGATCGACCATTTGGGCGATGCAGATTGATTCGATCGTGTTATAAATCCAGGCATTCGAAAAGACATGCCCGCGATGTTTCTGAAAAGGTTTCCCTGCCAACTTGTTACCGGCGTCAACGAAATTATTGATGCCGCCTTCCCGCAATTCGGGGTCGGATATTTTGCGAATGCAGTGTGGAATCCAATTCACGATCAACGCTTTTGCACGGTGATTCCACAATGGGCTGTCGATCGTGTAGTGCTTGGTGTCGATGAGTTCCAGTTGTTGTTTTGGTGGCGGTGCAACCACTTTTACCGCCAATGTGGACGAAGCAAGCAACGGACCTTGCGTGGCCGTCATCTCTAACACGTAGTCGCCCAACGTAGAAAACGTGGCAGTCGTCACCAGCGAAGCGGGATTGGCAAAGTTCACCTCGCCAGGCCCCGAGGCCTTCGTCCATGTCACTTTCGTTTGCCTGTCGTCCGTCGTCCCTAGTGTTTTTAGTTTTGCCTCTAAGAATGACTTCCCGCCCAACACAACCGTGCGATCGATACCGGCGTCTACGGTTGGGGGGAAGGCAGGCGATTTGCCGGAATCGTAGACTCGCCATTCAAGGATGCCCGTTGAGAAGTTGCCATCCCCGTCTATCTCAAGTCGAAGTTCAGACGTATCGACTTCTTCGAAGGTCGTCGTATTGAATTGACTGGCCGCGACTCCGAGGCCCGAAGCTTTCTTTACAGGCACAAAATTTTCACCATCCCAATACAGCAGGCGGCATTCCTTGGGGAGCCGGACTCCTTGGTGATCGTCCCACCAGAAGACGTCCACTTTTTTGGTGCTGATGGGTTGGCTCCATTCGTACTGGACCCATTGAGTCCCTCGGCTAGGCCAGTTCCCGTAACTTCCCTGTCCGCGGACGTGGGAACTGTCTGGCGAGTGGCCGTCATTGAGTGCTCCCAAAGACGTGTCCCCCGACACATGCGAGCTAGTGGGGGTAGCTACCACAGCAATGTTCACATCGGAAGCAACCGCAGCAGAGTGGAAATAGGATGCGATCAATATCACGATGGCGAAGCATTTTTTTAAACACATGGTTTGATTGGCCTTGTACTGAGCAACTTGAGATATTCAGGAGTTCAAGACGAGATGAAAGCGAAGGGGACAGCGACGTCCACGAACCGTTACCCAAAGGACACACCACGGTTTGTGGCGGCTCATCCATCGATTGTTGAAAGCGTAGTGCTTTTATCACAACGATTGGTCGAGATCACATCGTAGCGGATTTTAGTTCCACTATGGTAGCTTGCATCGCTTGAAAGGCAGACGGTTGAATACCGTTTTCCATCAAGTCGGCACCGGATCGGGTTTTGCCTTCGTCAACCAGCGGGGCTCGTCCTTCGACGCAATGTGTTTCAGTAATCGTGTAGGTGCGATTGGGGTCCAGCCCTTGGGGCTTTACGGGACCAAGCGTTTCGTCCTGCAATTGAAAGATGAAAACCACCGCGTGCGAAAGGTCAGCGGTGACGTAATTTTGGACGCAACGGGGTGCATCATGGGGCGGCTCCACGCGGTACATGTCGCCTAATTGAACCACCTCACGAATCTGCTTATAGGAATCAATCGCATTGCGGCATACGGCCCGATCCGCTGCGGAAAGTGAGGCGACATCAATGTCCATGCCAAATCGAGCACTCATCGCAACACTGGTGGCAAAGTGCATCGGCCGGTTGCCTGAATGGGTTACGTGACTGCACATCGCAATCGAGGGAAAGAAATAAGAATAGTCCCATTGCATCCTGACGCGGCGAAGAGCATCGGTATTGTCACTTGGCCAAAAATCGTGGAAGTATTGCAGTGCGCCGTAGTCCACTCGTCCACCGCCGCCCGAGCATAGCATCAACTCAACCTCCGGAAACGCTTCGGCGGTTTTCTTCATCAAATCGTATAAGTGGCGTGTGTAATCGATCCACAGGTGTGTCTGTTGCTGGGCCGATAGGTACGACGATCCGGGTTGAGTGACATAGCGGTTGGCATCCCACTTGGCGTAGCTGACTCCGGGAACGCCCAATGCGCCGTTGATCACGGCCCACTCGTGTTGACGGACTTCAGGACGAGTGTTGTCGAGAATCAATTGGCTACGTTGGAGTTGGAGATCGCGATTCGGTTGGCGGATCACCCAATCAGGATGCTGTTCATAGAGCTCGCTCTTTGGGTTCACCATTTCAGGCTCAATCCAAATGCCGAATCGCAGGCCGCAGTCCACTGCTGCTTGTGCTAGCGGTGCGAGTCCTTTGGGAAAACGCTTGCGATTTGGCTCCCAATCACCCAATCCCGCTCTGTCGTTGATCCGCGGATGCTTGTTGCCAAACCATCCGTCGTCGAGCAAGAACAGTTCAACACCCATCTGTTTTGCCGGGCCGTATAATTGAACAATACGATCAAAGTCAAAGTCAAAGCCGGTTGCCTCCCAATTATTGAGCAACGTCGCTCGGGGCTCGTCCCCATCGCGAATGCCATGCTCGCGTGCCCACGCATGGAACTTGCGGCTCATCTCGCCAAGACCGTTTTCACTCCAGACCCAAATCATGGTGGGCGTCGTAAATGTTTCATTTGGCAACAGGGTATACGCGGAGGCATTCGGGTTCACGCCACACAGAGCGCGAACACGGTCACCCTGGTGATCAAAGGCAAACTGGAAGTTGCCCGACCAGGCAAGTGACCCAGTCAGTACGCGGCCAGACGATTCGTTTGGTTCGCCATCGAGCGAAAGCACAAAGGAAGGAGTTCGGAATTGATGAGCCCGCACACCCAAATTGGAATCAAGGATTTTTGTGCCGGGCGTCAGCGGTTCGCTGATCGGATTCATCTCGTCGTACCAGTCACCGTGAAAGTGCTGAAGCCGAATATGGTCGGACGAAAGCAACAGTGACGATGACGCCATCCGTTCCAATACGATAGGACCGTCTTCATGATGCGTGATCTCCGTCCACTGCTGAACGAGATCACGGTCGCGATAGATGCGAAAACACATCACGACATCAAGCGGAAGGGCCTCGTCGCGTAAGTGAATTCGAACCACTTCGATGTCGCCGTGGGATTTGCGTTCGGTCCGGACATACTTCAAGGATGTCGAGCGATTGCCGTCGGCATGCACGACTTGGAGTGCCGGTTCAAACACATAGCCGTAACCTCCTTGTGGGTAAGCCGTGTCTTGGGGGCTATTGGCAAATTCGGCTCCTGATCCCCCAATCATTGTTTGGTTCAGTCGGCCGTCATCAGCGACGACGAACTCGAACGCCAACGATTTTCCTTTGATTTCGATCGTTTCATAAGGCGGAAGTGCAATGGGTTTTGGAGCGTTCGGCTGCATCGTGAATTTCGCTTCCGCCCAGTCGCCGTGATCGTCTCCTGAGCCGTCGCCGGCATCATCAACGCGTAACTCCAACACATCGACTCCACGCACGTCCAGATCGATCGGGCTCGCAGGGCTGTCTCCTTGGACCGTTCCACTTTCCCAAAGCGTTTCTCCATCGGCAATGATTGCGAATTCAACTGAACCCTTGCCGTTTGCACTATCGTCCACTCCGGCAACACAGGTAAACCGATCGCCCTTGCCGTTTAGCTTAATTCGCATTTTGCTCGGTGAATGCGTCCCGATACCATGTTCGAAAACGTCACCACGGATAGTAAGCGGATTACCAGTGATGCCGCGATCGGCTTTGATCGCTCCCCACCCGCATGTTACTTGTGAAAGGTCCAAAGACGATACCGGTACTGTCCGGGTTGCATCAATGATCGCTTGCAGCAATGACTTATCGCCTGGCACATCATTGTCGAGCGACCAAATCATTATGCCACCAAGTTGTTGGTCGATTGCATATTCGGTTTTCGCTCTGATCGTAGGGATTCCGTTGTGCCAAATGGTCGTTCCAATTTCGTCAACGAGTTCCGCTCCCGGATACTTGGACAAAATCGTGTCGTAGCCGATTCCGCCGTTTTTAAAGTCTTCACCGAATCCATATCCATAAAAGGGAACGCCTAAAACCGCCTTTGATTTTGGCAGTCCTCGTCCGATCCAGTATTCCGTATTCGATTTTGCGAACTCCAACGAGGAATGTTGACCTGGTGCGTTAGGGTTCCAGGATCCCGCTGCATCGTAGGCCATGATGTTGACAAAATCGAAACGGGAAAGTGTGGAATCGGAGACTCGAGCGCCGCCATAGCCTTTTGAAAGCGCCGCGGTCAACTGTTTGCCTTCTGGTTGAAAGGCCTTCGCCAGTTCTTCTACAAACGGTCCGTAGTCCTCCGTGATTGACGGACCTTCGATGTCGACATCCAAACCGTCAAAGTCGTGTTCCTTTACGTACCGAATCAGATGCTCTGCGAATCGTTTGCGATGATCCGATGAAAGAAGTTTCTGATAGCGTGCTTTAAGTTCTGCGTTGCCAGCGGCGGAACCGCCACCGATCGAAATTAACACCTTCACATTATGTTGGTGTGCCTGTTTGATAAGTAAGGCATTCTTTGAATTGAACGATAGCTTTCCCTCGTCGTTAATCGGATTTTCGAACGCGATATTGATATGCGTTAATGCCTCATAGCGAATCGTTTGCGAAAACTCGCTTAAATCAATCCAATTCGGAACATAAGCAACGACACGGAAAGGCTGCGTGGGTTCTTGTGCATTGCAGACGAAAGTTGTTACCAGAAAAATCAGACAAGCAACAAGATAGTTGCAGAGTTTACGAATGCTCATTGGGGGGGCGTCTCGGCAGGCATGGCAGGCGAATGGGTAGGGAGGAATCCAAAATCCTAACAGACGGGGTCTTGGATGACTACTTTGGCGACGAAGTCTCTCTGGGGCACCCGGGTGGGGGCAAGCTCTCGGTCGTGCCAAGTTGGAGATCACTTCGGAAATGCCCGTGAATGATACAATCGGCGAAGCACACTCGGAGTCTGTCTCTCGGCCATGACGAGAGCACATGGAAAGGCGGATATAGGGCGGTTTGTTCCGATTCGTTGAGGAAGTTGCCGAAACGGCTCGGTCGCCATCGAGGTGTCGAACCCCCCAACTCGTAAGAGACACAAACTGATGGAAAGCAAAGGGAGTTCAACGCAACGCGTTGATCATAGCAGTGAATTGTCGTCCAATTGCGCGAATGTCTCTTGGATTCGAATCGTTTGGGCACGACTCTTGGTTGGCTGGATCGTGCTTATTTGCGCCGAGGTCTTCTCGGGGGCGTCGTTGAAAATGGGCCTGTGGCATCCGTGGACGTTAATCGTTACGTATTGGTTGTACTTTGCTCATTTTTTTCTGTTCACAACGTTGGCTGTGCGTACGGGCCGTACATCGTTGGCGTCTCTGTATCTATGGGGAGTGCTGTTTGGGCTTTACGAATCTTGGATTACGAAAGTCATTTGGCACGGCTACGGCGGCGATGGCAAACTTGTATTGGGAAGTATCGGGCCATATGGGTTCTCTGAATTAAGCATGGTCTTCCTGTTTCATCCAGTAGCCTCGTTCCTGCTTCCGTTAGCGGTGACATGTTTGGTGTGCCCGTCGTTGCGTGGGTTATTTCCGGATCTGGTGTGGTTCACTGGAAAGACCCGGGGCGTGCGACTGTTTCTGTGCTATTTGCTGTTCTCATTGCCGCCGATCATCGCGATGAATTCCGGTGGTCCGTTGAACTTGGTCCGCAATCTGGTTGTGGTGATCGTTGTACTGTTCGTCTTAAATCGGCTGTCACGGCCTGCGCTGGCGGGACCAAATTGCGATCGGATTGTGGTGTTCGGTCGGCGGGGCTTTGTGGGGCTTTGTATCTATTTGGTGTTACTGTACTTGGTCACCTATTTTGGCCTGCGCCCGGAAGGTATGCCGTCAGCCTCTGTCCAGTTGGCGACGGGTGTGTTTTACGCTTTGGCCATCATCGGTCTTTGGCGGCACACTGCTCGCGAACCGATGCCTGATGAATCGGTTCCGGTGGATCCAATGGAAATGCGGCGAGTCAAAACCTTTTTTGTTGTCTTGATGTCACTTTCATTAGTATTGTCGTCGTTCGCGGGATGGCCCGGTTTGTTTGTACCGATCATGCTGAACTTTGCGTTATGGACTCCGTTGGGGTTTTTGCTGACGATTTTGGCTTGGTTTCGCGATGGCAAAGCAAGTCCAAACGACAAGCTTGATGAGGAACCACAGCCCAGATCTTTTTTGCGACGAGCAACACGTTTGGCGGGTTTTGGATGTGGTGGTGTTGGCCTTTTGTTCGCCACATTACTGGGTTTGATCTACATTTTGATTGGCCATTCGGTCCCCAAGACGTATCCGACGATCGAGCATCCAATCGCAGCGCCCCCTTTAGCGGCCAATCTTGGTGGTGGGCTTGAGGGTTTCGATTCACCTTATGTCGGGCACACCGGAAGCTGGGATGGCAAGGGCGGCGGAATGTTTGGATCGTCTAAGTTGTCGGACTTGGATACGGAAGTGGCGATGGGGCTTCGCTGGACATTCATGAGCGTTTACTGGAGTTCCATGGAACCGGACGGACCGGTCGATTTAAGCAAAGGAATTCCGCCCGCTTGGCAAGCACTTGACTCATTTGTTATCGCTGCTCATCAGCGGCAACTGAATGTTCTGATGCAAGCTCCGGTTGTTGGCGGCAATGCGGGTGGGCCTCCGCCTTGGGCTGGCCGGCGAGAACCCGGTAAGTCGGCACCCGAGAACATGGACGCATTGGCCGATTTTGCGAGTAAGCTAGCCGAGCGGTATCGCCCCGGCGGAACACTTGCGCAGCGCGAGGGTTGGGATACAAGTTATGGCATCCGAGCATGGGAGTTGGACAATGAGCCGGAAGCCTACCGTACGCATTGGAAAGGCCAAGCAGCGGATTATGCCGAGTTTGTGGCCAAAGCGAGTTCGCGGATCAAGGCGGCTGACCCTCAGGCGTTGATTGTGGCACCCGGTGTCGCCAGCGGTGATCACGTGGTCCCCTGGCTTGAATCCACATTGGATGTGGAAGGCAAGAACGGCTCTCCGACCTTCAAACAGAACGGCAATTCCTACTCGATCGGTCCTGCGGTGGATGTCGTTAGCTTTCACAATTACGAAGGCCTCGACACGTTTTTTTCAGGTCACGATATGACCGTGGGTCGTGCATTCCAAAAAGTGCGAGGCGTGTTCGAAAAATGGGAGGACCGTTCGCTCGGATATGAATACTCTCGAAAAAAAGAATATTGGCACACCGAAGGCAACTTCGATTTCGTCGGTGCGTTGTCCGAAGAGCGTCGTGCCGCGTGGCGGTTTCAGTTCTTTACCAGAGCCTTTGCTGCGGGGATCCGGAAAGTGGTCGTGATGGATGCTTCGCCACTAGAACAAATTGCGGTCAAGGCCTACGTCGAAGTCCTTCCCAGGCCATTTCCCATGTTGGCCGCAAGCGATCAAATCGAAGTAGTCGATGGCAGCGCGGTTGCTTTTCAGTGTCTCGATGGCGACGGGGTTGAGGCTGGGCGGGTATGGATTGTCTGGGCGCAAGCTGACACGGGGGACGCGATGATCGATCTTCCTGTCATCGGCGATCATGTGCAAATTGTTTCGGTGGGCGGTCAACGGGAAATGAAACCGGCATCGCAAGGGCGCGTTCGACTGTTGCTCGGTGGCGACCCAAAAATGCCAGCACCGGTCTTGGTTGTTGATCGAGCAAAAGAGGGTAGCGGTGCAGAAATCGACATCTGAATTGTTTCGGCTAACACTCGGATGTCAGACAACGTGGAAGTCTATGTTCGTATCGTTGTTTCCTCTGGTTTTGCCGAAGCACGAAAAAACCGCGTTTCGCAAGAAACGCGGTTTCAAAACTCTCAGTATCTAAAGCAGACTTGCGCAACGGCAAGGCTTGCTAGAACTCCGTCTCAATCGTTTCTTTGGCGCCTCTCGTTGAAAGTGCTCCAAACAAACCGTAGGGGCTCATCGATCCGGGGGCTGTATAGCCTGAACCACGACGTACGGTAGGCGTGTGGGGATTACCACCTTCGATTGAGTCGGTGATGAACTTGACCGCACCGTCGCCCATCAAGACGTGAGCACCACCTTGATGTCGGCTTGATGGGGGAAGCTGTCCAATTCCAGAGTCGCTACCTCCCATGCAGGAATAGTTGTTGGGTGGCAGAATGGCATTGAAGCTTGTGTACAATGGCGCACCGTCTGCCCAACGTCCACCGCGAGTTTGGTTTCCTGAACGGATGTTGCTAGTCGTTGAACGCCAGAACTGAGGACGCAAAGGATCTGGATCGTCCCTGCAAGGCAATATGCCACCATGCATCTGTCCCCAATCTCGTTCGGTCCGTGGAGCCGTTCGCGTGTCACGGTCGCCAAGGTCCGTTGCGATTTCGCCGCCCATCATCGTATTTGCCAAGCCATCAAGTACGTCGCGGAACCTCATGACTTGGCGACCAACAAACATTCCGCGGCAAGATTCACGGACTTCTGCGGCAATACCGTCGTGCCACCGATTGTTATCAAACCGGATTAATCCAGTGTCATTGCGGTGAGTTGCATCACCAAGACACACCGTGTAATTCGTGCGCCCCATGGTTGGTGAACCGAACCCAGGATCGCTTGGGCATCGGAAGGTTGGAACGTCGGTCATCCAAGGATCGTAGCCTGTCGTCCAAGGAGCGGGACCCATTGCCGGCCAAGGGTCATTGGGATTGCCGTCGGCGAATGGGTTGCTTATTTGCTCCCAAAGCGCTTGTTGCTCAACGAATGGCAAAATGCCGATCAGCCAAGAGAGTCGAAAGCGGTTGTTGCCTTGTGCGGAGATCCGTCCGGTACCACCGCTGTTGCGTCCTGTTGCATTTACGATTCCGTACTGCCAAGTTCCACCTAGTTGCATAGGCAGTTGACCGAACGCGGACTCGTAATTGTGAAAGCCTAAACCAATTTGTTTGAAATTGTTGCTGCAGCTCATTCGCCGAGCTGCTTCGCGAGCTGCTTGAACAGCCGGAAGTAATAAACCAACAAGTACGCCGATGATCGCAATAACCACCAGTAATTCCACAAGGGTGAAGCCCTTGCGACAAGATCTGGACATGTCAAATTCTCCAAAAAGAAAACGAAACGAAACGAAAAAATCACTCAATCGGGTGACTTTGTTATGGGCTAAACGCGGAGGACGAAAGACGTGACGCGCTAGCGACGTGACAACTATGTGTTGTCTTGAACAGCTTCTTCCATCTGCTTGTCGTAAGCATCATATTCAGCCTGCATTTCTTCCTCGGTCTTATCCGGTTCGATAACCGTTGGCGTGGTGTTACGACCACATCCGACTGCGGAAAAAGATGTTAATGCACAAACAAACAGCATCGAAACAATACAACGCATCGCGAAACTACCTTTCAATCAAACAACGGAGGTCAAGGAAAACGCTCGTTCGGACCCTGCGCCAATAAACAATAAATCAAAGAGTAAGGGGATACTCACCATTGTTCTCGGGGGCACCAAATAGCGAATTTGACTAGACGCACGCACGCATGCATCTTGCTATTTCGTTCAATACCTATACCGAATCGTTCAACGAATTGGAGGTATTTGATTCTGGTGGGCTATGTGGTGGCGGGGGGGGACAAAAAAACGTAACTGTTTCAACGTAGACGCAATGTAGACGCGATGCAACGCTTCATCGGTCTTTTTTTTAGAGAGTTGACTAGGCGGACAATATGTCACACCTGAGAGGGTGGGAGGGGGGCGGTTTCTGAGTGCTTGTTCCTTGGTTGAGGTACCGTCTTCAATAAGTCAACTTCGAAAACACGCGTGTCATATCCGAAGAACGTTACATCGAAGGAACTAGCTGCAATTCAGCATTATCAAACTAGTTGCCTTATGTCGCTGACGGAATTGTTGCTCAATGTGGTTGGTAGGCTCACTGAAGCACTGTTACGCCAGGCTGCGAAAAAGGGGGCGGGCAGAAAATACGACGCGGCGTATGCCTCCTTTTTAGGTACCCCGAATTCGTCCATGGGAATTTGCTCTTGTGCCCTTAGAAGCTCTTGTGCCCCTAGAAGAGCGTGTAGATGAACGGC
The DNA here is from genome assembly GCA_007859835.1 of Novipirellula herctigrandis. Classification (GTDB taxonomy): domain Bacteria; phylum Planctomycetota; class Planctomycetia; order Pirellulales; family Pirellulaceae; genus Novipirellula_A; species Novipirellula_A herctigrandis. The sequence goes on from SJPJ01000001.1 coordinate 5,434,871, forward strand.
GCGGCTCCTCCGGCAGCGAGCAGGCTGATCAGTCCAAGCAGCAACAGCGAACTAATCAGTGGCACCAGCCACCACTTTTTGTTCTCTAGCAAGAAGTGACCGAATTCGCGCACAAGACTGTTTTCGCCTCGCGAGGCTTCGCGTTCAAACTCGGATTGCTGTGTGCCGTCGTCATTGTCTTCTGTTTTAGTCATCAGTTCGCTCAATATTGTCTGAAATATTGTCTTGGGTCTTCCTTGTTCGCATCACTTCTAGCCGGTCGGTCTTTCCAAAAGGATGTCGTACCATCGGTTTTGCGCAGCCGAAGCGGGTCATGGCCAAAAACTCGTAACAGTAAGCCAATCGGTGTTACCAATGCAAAGAATACGATGCCAAACAGAAAATGCCCCACGGTCCAGGCAATCGGAAACGTGATTCGTTGCCATGCCCGGATGATCGGCAATTTTGTGCTCGGCATCACATAATAAACAACGGTAACGAAAATCCCGATGCTTAAAATTGCCTGTCGGATCGCTCCTGATGGCACGACCGAGAACGCTAGTATGGCCAAGACGGCTCCGAGCGACAATCCAAACCAACGCTGCATTGATTCAGTAGGAGGTGACTGCAAATCAATCAATGGCATCAATCCGGCTCCAATGCAGAGAGGTAATGTTCGCTCGTTTTACGCATTGCTTCCGGTTGGTTTTCTTTCAGGAACACATGATCGCCGACGACCAAGACGTCCATCTCCGTTGCCATGAAGCACCGGTAAGCGTCAGCCGCACTCTGCACGATTGGCTCACCGCGGACATTGAAGCTGGTGTTGATCAAAACCGGACATCCGGTTTGATGATAGAACTCAGTGATGAGTGCGTGATACCGCGGGTGCCGTTCTGGATCGACTGTCTGAACTCGAGCGGAATAGTCCAAGTGTGTTATCGCAGGCAGGTCACTTCGCGGGTGCCGAACCCTCTCAACCCCAACGAAGGACTGGTCTTGTTCAATTCGTTTTTCCGGGTTCACAAACGAGGTGAATAACATGTACGGCTGGTCTGAATTGGGCTCGACCTGAAAATGATCGTGGGCACGCTCTCGAAGAACCGACGGAGCGAAGGGCCGGAACGATTCCCGGTATTTGATCTTCAAGTTCATTGTTGTCTGCATCTCGGGATTCCTCGGATCACCCAAAATGCTACGGTTCCCCAATGAGCGTGGCCCGAATTCCATTCTGCCTTGCGCCCATCCCACAACATGGCCGTTGGCAATCAAGTTAGCGACGTGGCTGCACAGTTCTTTTTCGGTTGTGTAGTGCTTTGCAGTTGCACCCTGATGGAGCAACGCTTCGATTTCGTTTTGCTGATCAATGGCAGGACCAAGAAACGATCCCTGTTGCGAATCCTGCGTACATGGCACCCGATGGTTTCCGAGCATTTGGTGCCAAATGGACCACGCAATTCCCAACGCGCCACCCGCGTCGCCCGCCGCAGGTTGCACCCAAATGTGTTTGAATGGTCCCTCACGCAACAATCGACCGTTCGAGACACAATTGAGGGCGACTCCACCCGCCATGCACAAAGAATCCAAACCCGTTTGCTGATGCACATACCCGGCCATCCGAAGGACAATGTCCTCGGTAACGGATTGGATGCTTGCTGCGATATCCATGTCAACTTCACGCACAGGCGTATCCGGCAATCGGCGTGGGACCCCTAGCAATCGCTCAAGTCTTCGGCCCGTCATTCGCAACTTGTGGCAGAAGTCGAAAAAATCCATATTCAGTCGATAACTTCCATCGTCAAAGAGCGTTACCAATTCCTCGTGAAACAGAGACGCGAACCTTGGCTTTCCGTAGGGGGCAAGTCCCATCAACTTGTACTCACCCGAATTGACTCGAAATCCACAAAAGTATGTAAACGCGGAATAGAGTAGGCCAAGCGAGTGCGGAAAACGAATTTCTTGCTTCAAATCAAAGCGATGATCGCTTCCGATACCCCAGCAAGTCGTCGCCCATTCACCGACACCATCAATTGTCAGAATCGCAGCTTTCGGGAATGGGCTTGGAAAGAACGCGCTAGCGGCATGCGACTGGTGGTGTTCACAAAAAACGATACGACGCCGGTAATCGCCACCCAGCTCTTTTCGAATCTCACGAGGCAAATGGAGTTTTGTTTGTAGCCAATCAGGCATTGCCCGAGCGAAAGAGCGGTAACCTCGAGGAGCGTAAGCCAGATAAGTTTCCAGCAACCGATCGAACTTCAATAATGGCTTTTCGTAAAAGCCGACATAATCAATATCGGCAATCCGAACATTGGCATGATCCAAGCACGCCTTCAAGGCCAAAGTTGGAAACGAAGCGTCATGCTTTTTTCGGGAAAACCGCTCTTCGCTAGCAGCAGCGATCGGATGCCCGTCTTGAATTAAGGCAACGGCCGAGTCGTGATAATAGGCGGATATGCCAAGGATCAAAGTCATGGAGATTCGGTCCTTTCCGCCTCTCTGGCCAGCGTTGTTTCGCTCTTCGATTCATCTGGTGTGAAGTCAGCGAGTAACAACGCGACCTCTCTAAGACGGCATGGCGTCATGCTGTAGCCAGGTACAGCTGCGTTAAACACCGGGATTTCGCGATTGCCGAATCGATTGCCGTTTGATAACGCAGTTCTCAAGTACGCGACAAAGGTCTCGCCCGTCGTCAGGTACTACTCCCGCGTAAGTATAGTTCGCATAAACGCCTAGACGAAGCCCTCGAACAATCCAGGAAGCCAGAAAGCCAGGGCAAGATCGTTGGTCACGTCCGCGCCGGGCGGGCCGCAATCGCAGCCTGCGATCATTCAGGATGAGCCTAGCCCGGATTATTCACGGCCGCTGCTTCGCGGGGTGATTGGCAACTGAATTGGGTTGAGTTGGTGTAACCGTGGCT
>SJPJ01000001.1:5438282-5740106 GCA_007859835.1 Novipirellula herctigrandis
GGTTGCTGCCCTTCTTTGCTCCTGTGCGATCCGTCGTGTTCGCTGGAAACGACGGCTCTTTCTTTTCGCTTCTTATGGTCGGTGCTGGCAGTCTGTCTGTGGCCCAAGCCCAAACGGAGACGGATTTGGCTGCCGCGAATGCGGATGGGAAGGCCGAACGGTCATTCATGCGACCGACGATTGTCCTGTGGTTGACCGTGGTTGGTTCGTTGCGGCCAAATCGACGTATTGGCCTTTGTGTTATGGGGCACTCGATCGGCTTGAGGAAAGTTGCGCGTCAGTTGGAACGTCAAAAAAGGATGAGTTGAGCCTGTCGCTTGAACAGAATGTGGCATGGTTGGACTTGGCCGCTTCGGCTGCAATGACCGATGGAAACGCAGGTATTGAATCTTTTGCCGAGCGGTTCGCGGCGTTCGCGGAAGCGATTCGAACAGGCAAGGACGTTCCTTCGGACGACTTGATAAATCGATGCATCACTGTTGGAGAAATCTGTATGGCAAAGTCTCATCTGTTGCGTGCCGACGAGCTCGATCAGCAAGATGTGCCGGCTCGATCAAATTCGAAAAAGCCAAAATCGAAGGTGAAAAGTGCAATCGTTCTCGCTGCCGAGAAAGAGATTAAGCAAGAGCAACTCGAGGCGGTCTTGGCGCAGTATCGTTACGATGCCATCCAAAGCCTACGCCATCGGATGGTTGCACAAACGTACCTAAAAGAGGCAGCAAATTCGGGTCACTTCTCGCTGTCCGAGTCGATGAGTGAGGCGCTTCCCGAGGTTTCGGAGCTCGAAAAGACCGACGATATCACTGGCGATTCCAATGGCAACATCCGTCCGAAAGTGAAGCAGATGAAGGAAGTCACCGAGCGGGAATGGACATCGTTGAGAGCCAAAGCCGACGGAATCGAATAGTCAATGGCCGTCGTGGCAAGCAACCGGTGAATCGGTGGCTTTGGTGCTGAGTGCTTGGGGGTGAGGATGACTACCAAGCACCGGCGAATTCTTCGCCGTCCATGCCTAAGTGATTTTTCAATTGGTTGAATTCATCGGTGTAGCGTTCGCTACTGCTGTGAACGTGCTCGGCTTCGGTGATAAAGCGAATTTCGTCGTCGGGATAGACATCGCCTTCGATCAACACTTTCGAGTAATCTTCGAGTGGATTGCCATAGGCGATTAGCAGTTTATGTTCGTCAAGTTGGACTTCCTGGCGTTTGCCAGGATTGATCACGGCGATACCGGTGCAACCATCGTTGAGTAACAAGTCTTCAAATTCAAGTAAGGTGCTTTTCAGAACGGGCGCGTCGATGTGTTCTCGATACAGGTCCTCGTGTCCTGTATTGCCTTGATGGCTTGTTTCGAGGACCACGTCGACCACCGGGCCGAGCGGATCGATCAGTTCCAAGAACAGATCCATCAGTCGATGGCGGGTGGCTGCTGCCAGGATCACTGGCGTAGCCGAACCGCTCGTTTCGTCGACGTATTCGTCGTAGCGAAACCCTTGGCGTGGAACGATTTGCAGATCGTACGACGGGCGGATCGCGTCGGTCAGGTCGAACACTCCATAGGATTGAATCCCCATGTGTGTCTGCAACTCTTCATCCGTTAACGTCTCAAAGCTGCCGCTGCTGATGACTTGTGCGGTGTCGTCGCTGACGGCGTTTCGGAGGATGCGTTTGAGAAAACCCATGTTGGTTTCCAGTCCCGTTTCACTTCGTGGCTGTGTAGTGTGTGATAATGAGCAATGCGACAGAACTTGAGCGAAGAGTCCCCGCTGCGAGATCTGTACACCCAACGCTAGGTCACAATCCTGGCCCCGTCGGGGATTCACTACCGATCCGGGATCCTCAACCCACCTTAGTGGCCCTACATTCGTTAGTCCCTTGCTAACCGTTGCAATTGGAACGGCGGCGGCGTCACTTGCTTCTCAGCACCGCGTGTGATTTCCAGGATCGGGGGCAGTGACCAAGACGCATTGCGAATCGATGATTACAATGGCGTTTTTGCAGACGCACTTTTTGCATACTTAAATATGAAATCTTTTTCAACTCAGGCGGTTGGCGTGACCAAAGCACGATATTCACGTTTTTGCGTCCAAAACGGCTTTGGGCGGGCCCACGCGATGGGGCTTGTCCTTTTGGCGTTGTTTTCGGGATGTGACGTTCCTGAGCGTGCCCCGCTCGTTCCGCCCGAAAAAAGATCGGCACGGCTGAGTCCGATGGACGATCCTGATGCGGCCCCCTCGGGCGACAAAATTCCCGAAGTTCAAACCATGTTCAAGGGCGAATGGGTCGGGTGGGAAGCCTATTACATCAAGAACCAACACGTTGGTTTTGGTCACATTTCCGCCGATGTCGAAGGAGATGCACCCAATCAACGGGTCAAATACTCTTTCGAAGACAGCGTGATTGTAAATCGTGGTAGGGACGCGAAGTTGGTTCAACGCAAAGCCGAGCAGAGCAGCGAGGAACTTGACGGGCGACTGATCAGTTTTGAAACGCAGCTTAGTGTCGGCCCAGTCGTCACGCGGTGTACCGGTATGGTCGAGGAAGACCGTTTTTCGCTAACCAAAATTCGCGGCAACAAAAGTTCCGTCAAGAAACTTGATTGGAATCCAAAGATTCGGGGCTTGGTGGCGGTCGAAGCCTCGATGCGCCGTGATCCGATGGAAGCGGGCGAGGTCCGCGTTTTTGAAATGATTTTGCCGATCTCGCAAAAGGTCGCTTCCCTTCGCATGAAATGCTCCGGTCCTACCGCAATTCCTTTGCTTGACCGTCAAGACCATCGGATGATGGAAGTGAGTGTCCAAGTGGATCGAGGCGACAACGATCGAAGCTTTTATGTCGTTTGGACCGATGAGCAAGGAGCGATTCAACGAACCTACGATCCTGCTCTTGAACTTGTCGCCTACCGGACGGATATGCGTACCGCTCTGAACGACGTTCCCGAGGCCGAAGAATCGGTTGCTGTTGCATCGACGCCTATCCAAGGTGATATCGACAAACCTGAACAAACGAGGCGAGTTGGTTACAAATTAGTCCCTCATTCCACCACAGCCAAAGGTGAAGACGCTCTGATCAAACCTCAGCCGAATCAATTTGTTCGGGAGATGGATGATGGTTCCCTTTTGGTGCTGGTAACGCGACTAGACGAGCCGGCAAAGAACCGTTTTGTCAAAGTCGACCTTGATGCGGATGTCAACGATTCACAGCCCAACGCGATGGTCAATTACCGCGAAACGATGGTGCGCCGCATTGCCCAAGCTGCGATTGGTGCTAATCAATTGGAACAGCTTGAGTTGGCGTTAGAGTTGACGCGGTCGACCAATCGATTGACGCAGTGGGATCGGTCGGCACAGATGTTTCCACGAGCGTCGGATGTCGCTCGAACCGCCGAAGGAGATTCGGCAGGCTACGCCGTTTTGCTTTGTGCACTTCTGCGTGCAAAAGGGATTCCCTCGCGAGTGGCGTTTGGGTACCAGTACCAGAACATTCTCGAGCCCAAGTTGGTGTACCATGCTTGGACGCTTGCCTATGTCGATGGAACATGGGTTTCGCTCGACGCGACCACCGGCGGCATCGCGGCAGCGGATCGATTGACGTTGGTGACCAGCAACCTGAGTGAACCCGATGTGAATCGTTCACTCATCCCCGTTCTCGATTTCCTCGGTGCTTATGACATCGAAGTCATTCCTTCGGCGATTCGGTATGACGAGTCGAATTAGCCGATTGCCCCTTTCTTAGTCGTTCGCAGGTCTCAATAACTGGCAGGATCCAGTTTCACTTTGCCGCGAAAAATCCAGTAGATCACGACGGTATAGCTGAGCACACAAGGGATGCCGATTACTGCGATGATGAGCATGTTTCGTAGTGTCCCGGCACTGCTGCGGGCATTTTCGAGCGTCACCCCAAAAGCGGGGTCGATGGTCGATATCACGAAGTTCGGGAAAATCGCCACCGCAAACAACAGAGCAAGCGCCAAGATCACCATCGCGGACGAGAAAAACGCGTAACCGGGGCGGCCCAAATGCATCGCACGAGGAATGTTTAGAACCGCCAATGCATTCGCGATCGGAACGATCCAAAGGACCGGATACCGTTTCAAATTGTCTGTCGCATGAGGAACATGGATCCATGTGGCAATCGTGACGATGACATACATTGCGGCAAACGCCAAAAATAGCTTGGTGATGCGTTTCTGCACTCGTTGCTGCAATTCACCCTCGGTTTTCATATACAAGAAAATCGCTCCGTGCATCGCAAAAAGCGACACGGTCAATAGGCCAACCAAGAGTGGATACCAGTAGAGTTGGTCAAGCAACGATCCGGCGTACAGGAAATCCGGTCCCAATTTCATGCCAGCCAAAACATTGCCACCGGCGACCCCTAAAAGGAGTGCCGCCACAAACGATGACACAAAGAAACCAACGTCCCAAACACGTCGCCATGATGGCGAATGAACCTTTGACCGGAATTCCAAACTCACCGCTCGCCCGATCAAACAGGCTAGCAGTAAATGAAACGCTTCGTAGAAACTGCTGAAGACAGTTGCATAGGCATTTGGAAACGCGGCGAACAACGCTCCACCGAACGTTACTAGCCAAACTTCGTTGCCATCCCAGAGCGGGCCAATCGAATTCATGACCAAGCGACGCTCGCGGTCATCCTTGGCCACGAAGGGATGCAAGATTCCAACGCCAAGATCAAATCCGTCGAGCACGGAATAGCCAATCAGAAGCACACCCAATAGCAGGAACCAGATAAAGGTTAGTAGTTCGTAACTCATTTGCCTGTATCCTCCAACATTGAACCACCGTAGCTTCGTCCGGAATCACTGATCGCTTCTCGCATCGATTCATCGCGATGCTCTTTTTTGAGTTGTTCCATTTCTTCGACACTGTCGGGGCCATGTTTGATTTTTGCATTAAGAACAAAAATCCAAACGGCAAACAGCAGCGAGTAGATCACTGCAAACATCGCAATGGAGCTGGCAACTTGGCTAGCGACTACCGATTCGCTCAATCCTTCGCTGGTTCTTAATCCCATCATCGCGACGCCATTTTGAACCGACGGATACACGATCCAAGGTTGTCGTCCGACTTCTGCGGTGATCCATCCTGCTTGGTTGGCAATCATCGCCGCGACGGGTGAAAAAATAATTCCCCACAATAGCCATGGATAGTTTGCCAAGCTGCCTCGGATTTGAAAGAACACCGCCAAAAAGGATAAGCCGATCATGGCCGTGCCAAGGCCGACCATCAAATGAAACATCTGAAACGGAATCCAAACCGGTGGGCGATCATTGAGTGGAATTTGATCGAGGCCTGCAACAGGCGTTGACAAATCATTGTGCACCATGAACGTCAAAAGATACGGAATCTTGATGTCGAAATGGACCGTTTCGGACTCGGCGTCGGGCCAACCAAATAACGTTAGGCCCGTCGGTTGGTCGGCAGAATGGAAATGAGCTTCGATGGCGGCGAGCTTGGCTGGCTGAGTCACTGCTAATTTTTGTGCCGAGCCATGCCCTGAAATCGCTGACAGCGTGGAAAACAAAAGTGCCGACGGCAGCGAGATGGCCAAGCATTTCTTTGCAAAATCGAGATGGCGATTTTTGAGCAAGTAATACGCCGAAACCGATGCGACAAAGAACGCTCCTAAGACGAATGCGCCCAGTACGGTATGAGTCAATCGATCGACACTTGATGGATTAAAAAGCATCGCCCAAAAATCGGTCACTTCGGCACGTGGGACCTGTTTATCTTGGATCGTTTGCCAAACGATTTTGTAGCCCGCAGGGGTTTGTTGCCAACTGTTCGCAACAACGATCCACACCGCACTAAAGACGGAACCAAAGAAAACCATTGCGGTGCTAAACAAATGAAACTTTGGCCCGACACGATCCCAGCCAAAAACCAGCACTGCTAAAAAACCACTTTCAAGGAAGAACGCAAAGATTCCTTCGGCAGCTAGTGCCGAACCAAAAACATCGCCGACGAATCGAGAGTAAGCGGCCCAATTCGTGCCGAACTCAAACTCCATCACTATCCCGCTGGCGACGCCCATCGCAAAGTTGACGGCGAAGATGCGAGTCCAAAAACGAGCCGCCGATTCCCAGACTGGATTCTTCGTCCAGTTGTAAGCAATCTCACAGAGAAATAGTTGCAGTCCAAGTCCAATCGAAAGGGGCGGAAACAGGTAATGGAACATGATCGTTCCCGCAAACTGTAGCCTGCTAAGAAGTTCAACATCCACGAGTCGGCTCAAGTTGGTTCGCGTCAAAAAAAGAAAGGTTCCACTTAGGGAATCATTGCGAACGCACTATAGAAACCGCCTCGCAATTTAGTAGTGTGACTAATTGCCGCAGACTGTTGGTCGCTGTTTGATGGGATTCTCGGTGTTGACCAATCACCTCTTTGTACATCCCACGGTTTCCTTTCGTCCCCCAAATCGGGTTGCCCTTCACCAGCCTAAAGTGTGCCCAGAGACGATGCTGATGAGAGACGATGCTTCGAGAATTGATCGGCTACGCCGTGCGGTCCACTATCGGGCGAGCTCTGGTAACGAAAAGACAATTCCCATTTCAATGATTCAAACCGTTGGCTCTTGGTTGACACTTTCCATGTGGGAGGCGACGGCGGCTAACAAGGGGTCAATCGTCTTGTTTTGAATTTGGTGAGGCGGGTTCCAATCAAACCACTCAGCTGCTTCGTGTTCGGTCAAGATTAACTGGGGACGCGTTTTCAAGAAGCCCAGAAAATACTGAACTGTTTTTTCGAAGACTTTGTCGCCGGTTTTCTTGTAGGTTACGGGGTAGCTGAGTTGGAATAGAAAGTCTGGGTCGATTGCGATATCCTTGGCGGGGATGCCAGTTTCTTCTTCGGTCTCACGAAGGGCGGTTTCCACGAATGATTCCCCCGCTTCGCTGTGACCTTTGGGAAGATCCCAACGATCGGTATGCCGCATTAGCAAGAACTTGGGCTTGGGGGATTTTCGGAACAGCAGGATGCCTGCGGCGTGAACGGTCCCGTTGGGCTGGATCTTCATGAAGTTTCTGGTGGTGGTTGTAATTGGTGGCGGTTGTGAAAACGTGGCCGTTGTGCATCGATCGTTTTTCTGATTAGGTATCCATTATGAAAATTTACACACGAACCGGCGATTCCGGCAGCACAGGATTGTTCGGCGGGCCGCGAGTTTCCAAAGACGACGATCGGATCGAGGCTTACGGAACGGTCGATGAGCTCAACGCGGTTCTTGGCACTGCCCGATCGGAGCAAGTTTCCGAAACCATTGATGCTCAATTGCAGCAAGTCCAAAACGAGTTGTTTTCGATTGGTGCGGAATTGGCGACACCCGACCCCGACCAGCATGACATGCGAATCATCAATGAAAGTCATGTCACTCGTTTGGAACAATGGATCGACCAGCACGAGCAAACCCTGACGCCGCTGAAGAACTTCATTCTTCCTGCGGGGACAACAGCCGCGACCCAATTGCATCTATCTCGAGCGGTTTGCCGGCGAGCTGAGCGTCGGGTCGTTACGCTGGTCCGCCGGCATGACGTGAAAGTGACCGAGGCGTCGATTGTCTATCTGAACCGGCTCAGTGACCTGCTTTTTGTCCTTGCTCGGGTTGTCAACGTCGAGGCGGGCGTAGCAGAGGTTCACTGGGAGCGGCCACGATAGTTGGTTGTCGCCCCTTGTTACGGCAAAATGGGGCATCAAGCACCCCTGATTGGCTGTGAAGGCGACAATAATCGGCCCTGCTAAGGGCGTAGAAGCTGGCTAAGAGCCCGGTTATCTTAATGTGAAGTGGAATCCCAGAGGCTTGTGGCATGGTTTTGTATTGTTCTGCCGAAGTGACCGCTGGTGAGGGGCGACCGCGAGTGTACAATGCGGCTACTGAATTCAGTGAGACCACTGACTTAAGCCAATAGAGTGACAAGCTAATCGAGGAAATCGAGGTACCGTTGTGAAGAAAGTCGAAGCCATTGTCCGCCACTTCAAGTTAGAAGATGTGAAGAATGCCCTGACGGATCACGGAATTCACGGCATGACCGTCAGTGAAGTACGAGGATTTGGGCGTCAAAAAGGGCATACGGAAATCTATCGAGGTACCGAATATGCCATCGACTTTGTTCCCAAAGTCAAAATTGAAGTGATTTGTGCGGACGAAAACTTGCAGATGGTTATTGATACCATTTTGCAAACAGCTCAAACGGGCCAAATCGGCGACGGGAAGATTTTCGTGACCAATCTCGAAGACTCCATTCGCATTCGAACTGGTGAACGTGGCGAAGACGCTATCTAGTGAGTGCCGGCACTACGCTACGCCCAGTCGTGATTCGATGTCGCGAGCGGCTTCGCGATGGACGAGCAAAGGCTCAAGTCCAGCATGAAAGCGGTTCGCAAGGGATCCTCGTATCGGCGCGATTGGCGGACCTTTATGATGACATCGTCCTTGATGTTTGGAACGATGCCATCGAACAGTGTGATGGCGACGAGGCGCTCGGCGGAATCTCGCTTGTCGCCCACGGAGGATTTGGTCGGCGGGATCTCGCGCCGTATTCCGACGCCGACTTGATGCTGCTGACCACGCGAGAATCCGAATTTCTCGCCAATGATATCGCAGCCAACCTGACCCGTAATTTGGTCGACGCTGGGATTCAGGTTGGGTTTTCGATTCGGATGCCGATCGAAGCCTGCACGCTTGCTTGGCAAGATCCTGTTATCTATTCCTCGCTTACCGAATCACGTTTGCTTTCGGGCAGTTTGCAGCTCTACAGCAAGTTCTTTAATACGCTTCGTCAAGGAGCGATGCGGCGACACAAACGAATCGTTGCCGATGTGATTGCCGCGCGACGTGAAGAGCGAAAGAAATGGGGCGAAACCAATTACTTGCTCCGCCCAAACGTCAAACGATCACGCGGTGGGCTCCGTGACATTCAACTCATCCGTTGGATCGGGTTTGCGCTCTACGGTGAAACCGACCTCGAACGGTTGGTCAAACTTGGCGGTTTGCCCGAAGAGGACTACCGCGTGCTCCGACGCGCGGCGGAGTTTATGCTTCGTGTCCGCAACGAAATTCACTTTCGTGAAAAGAAGAGCCAAGACGTTCTCGATCGGCCGATGCAAATGGAAATCGCCAAAGCGTGGGGATATCCTGGCGAAGAAGGAAAGTTGCCTGTCGAGCAGTTCATGCAGGATTACTTCGACAACACACGCAATGTTCGATATGCCTCGGCGTTTTTTGCGGACGACGCAGGCACTCAACCGCTGTTGCATCACATCGTCGAACGCACTTTTTCTCGTAAAATCTCAGATCATATTCGGATGGGCCCAAAACACATTTGGGTCCCCGATCAAGCACTCGAAAAATTTGCGTCCAGTTTGCCAGATGTCTTGCGTTTGATGTTTTTGGCAAATCAGCACAGACGCCGGATTTCTCATCGCACTTGGCAAGCAATTCGGTTAGCAATGCAGGAACGACCGGCGGAGTTGCCCGACGCAGAATCGATCGGTGCTTTCTTGGCTTTGCTAAGCCGGCCGGGACGCTTGGCCGAATTGCTGAGGCGACTTCATGAACTGCGAATTATCGAGCAGTTTATTCCAGCGTTCAAACGAACCAGAGGGCTACTGCAATTCAATGCTTACCACAAATATACCGTGGACGTGCATTGCATTCGTGCTGTCGAAGCGGCCACGCTATTTGAAGACGATCCGTCGCCGATGGGGCGTCGGTATCGACGTCTCAAAGACAAGAGTTTGTTGCACCTTGCACTGCTGATTCACGATATTGGCAAAGGCTACGATGAAGAGCATTGTGCCGTCGGTGCTCGGATTGCTCTTGAAACCGCCGAGCGTCTTGGGTTGGACGCAGCGTCCGCCGAGACGTTGCATTGGTTGGTGCTAAAGCACTTGATTGTCAATGTCGTGGCGTTTCGTCATGATTTGAGTGATCCACAAATCGTGCTTTCCTTTGCGGCCGAAGTGGGCTCGATTCGGCGACTCGAGCTGTTGATCGTTCACGCCGTCGCGGACTTGCAAGCGGTTGGCCCCGATGTGCTCACCGATTGGAAGATGAGTTTGATCGAGGATTTGTATCGGCGGACCCGTCGTTACTTCGATACCGGCAACCTTCCTGGCAGTGAAGATGATCCTGAGATCGCGACGATCCGCGGCGAAGTTGCCAAGCGGCTTGACGTCACCGATGCACCGGCATCGAGTTTCAAACTGCTCGAAAATATGCCCTTGGCGCTGCTGACACGAAGTGAGCCGGAGCCGCTTGCAGATCAATTGCGAGAGATTGCCGAAAAGTTGGATGCCAATAGTGGTTCGATTTGTCTTGCACAATTCGATCCGGCATTGTCTGCGGTGCGTTATACGGTCGTGCGGCGCGAACCCAAACAATCGATTGGTACTTTCGCACGTGCGACCGGTGCATTCACGACGGCTAGTTTGTCGATTCTGCGAGCACAAATTGAAACCGTTGTTGACGAAGTCGCGTGGGATGAATTTTGGGTGAACGATCCCGACTACTCTGATTGTCCGCCGGAAAAACAAATCGAACAGATTTGTACGCGAGTTCGCAATCTACTTGATTCGCCAGACGAACCATTGCCGCCACAGCGTCGTAAATGGTCATCGAAACATTTTGAAGGTGACCAAGTCAATGTCTTACCGACAAAGGTCACGTTTGATAACGATACGGTGGATCGTTACACAATCGTATCGTTTTTTGCCTACGACCAAGTGGGGCTACTGTACCGTGTCGCGTCCGCGTTTGTCCAACAGGGCGTGGTGTTGCACTTTGCCAAAATTGATACGCATCTAGATCAAGTCGCTGATGTCTTTTACGTCTCGGATCGTGAAGGCAACCGGATTCTCGATACTGAGTGGCAAGCGAGTATTGAAGAAGCGTTGCTCCGCGCGACGAAGTAACTTGGTTACCGTTCGTCTATCGCGGTCGTGCGGATTCTAATCGATTGCGAAACATGCGCGGTTAGAGAAAGTTCCTTACTTGCATCGAAAACAGGAAGGCGTGCGAGGGTTTTCGTTTCGAATTTCTCGTGCTCCATTTGAATATGTCTTGACGCGCTGGCATATTTCGATAGCCAGCGGATTCGTTTAGCACGATGTGATCACGTATTCGTCCCTCAAGCTCGCTAGAGTCGCATTGTGGAATGGAGCCTGGCTTGTTTTAGCCCCCAACTATCCTCTCTACATGGAAGTACCTTCTATGCATAAGTTCCTATCAATCGTCGCTCTTAGCGTCGCTGTACTGGTCGTTCCCCGCGCCTACGCTAACGATGACTTGGACTCGTTGCTCGACGAGCTGAATTTCAATGAGCCACAACTCGTTGGTGATTCCGATTTGTCGTCCGATCCAGCATCCCAGTTAGTGTCGCAGCAACCAACATGGTCCGATCCCCAGATGCAGCTAGATGTTCCCCAAGTAGAGGACCAAGACGGGTTCTCCTATCAACCATTGCCCGATGATTCGAGTTCGCAGGCTCCGTTGCCAATCCCGGATCCTGAATCCCAACATTTGGTCAATGCGCCATCGATGGAAACCACTAACTTGGAACAGCCGATGCCTGCAAACCACGTTTCTATGGGTTACCAGGGTGCGATACAGGCTCAACCGATGCATGGTGGAGGATGTGGTTGCGCGTCCTGCCAAGGTGCATATCGGGCACCGGCGTGTGGGTGCCAAGCGTGTGACGGTCGCGGTTGTGACAGTTGTTTCGCGGGGCATCGTCATGCCTGCAAGCAACCGGATCAATACGTTTGCATTCCTCGTCGAGGTCCTAATCTGCCAACATCCACTTCACTCCAATCTTTTCGGAGCAGGCCATGTGCCTCGGGGCTTTGGGACGGTTTCGCACAAGAACGAATGAAACAGTGTGCAAAACATCACAAGCATATTCATGGTATGTGCGATTGCGCCGAAAAATCGCAGGCGAGTTGCCATTTACTGAAGGGGCCGCCCAGGTGCCCGCCTTACTGTACGAGTTGTGATTCGGGCGGTGGCGGTTGTTGCCATTAGCCTAACCGGTAAACTTTTACACCGACCGCAGTTCTTCAGACCAGAAGAGCTGCGGTTTTTCATTGTTTTTAAAAAAATATCTGTATCACTCTTGAAAGTGGTTTAGTTCTGGCGGCGACCTTGCCGATGATACTAGCACCATGGATTGGGAGGGTGGAACGATCGGTGTCATCGTTCCAGCATTGATGGGCCATGGTGAGGCAGGGAGGGCTTCACCATGGCCCTTCTTTTTTGGCCACTCCCTGATGGTGGGGTTGCTTGGTGAAGGTTTCGCCGACAACCGAATACCCCCATCCAATCTCCGTCTACTTGAGTTGCAAAAACAATGCATCAAGTGGGCTCAGTGTCACATGTCCCTTCACCGGTAGGCCATTGTTCGTTTTTTGGTCCTGTGACTTCGTGCCTTGCAATCGCTGAAAACACAGCCCAGGAGCGATCGCATCCAAGTCAAACGTGTACGGGGATCGCGACGGGTTCGCTAGAACAATCCCGCGTTCAAAGACGCGGTAGATTGCGTCGCTATGAGCATGGGCAGTAATGGATTCGATCCAGATGGGTTCGTTGTTCTCGACCGTTAACTGCAAATCCACTTCACTCGATCGAATGTCGTGATAATAGAACCCCGACTCAAAAATTCGATCGTTGACCCACGTCATATGCTGGACGAACTTCGTGATTTCATTTTCGGGTGCACCTTTTTTGACAATCTTCACGGCTCCCCAATAAGCTTGGTCGGTTGTTGAATTATCTTTTGGCCCGCAATCGACGATGAATTTGAATCGAACACGTTTACCCGACAGTGACTTGAGCGAGATTGCTTGTGGTATCCATTGATGGCTATTCGTGGTGTATTCAAAGAGGGGAACATATTGACGACCTACGTTCCCGTTCAGCACTTCTGTTGCATGAATTTGGAAGCTAACGCCATCGGATCGTTCCGGGCTCAGTTGGCCCATTCCAGTCGAAAAACGTAGTTCTGAATCAGGCGGTACGTCCGCTTCTTGGGTCCAGAACGTGTATCCCTTTACATCCCGATAGGGCGGATGGACAAAGACCGCGGGCAAGGACTCTCCGTTGATTGCGTAGGTGCGGCTGGCTACATTGGCTCCGGTGTTGCGATCGAGTGGGCACTCGCGATCCGCTGCACGTGTCTTAAGTCCCGTGTCCAGCGGTGGTTGGGCTAACAGATCGATCATGCCGCCGGAAACACCAAGTTGCGCGAGACGAGCCATTTCAGATGGGTAGCCTTTCATGGTTGCCCCTTTCATCTTGATCGCCACGAACAAGTTGGGTTGGTCGCAAGGAATGCCGCGGATTTGAAAATCAAGACTCGATGTATTCGGGTTGGTGCTACTGATTTGAAGTCCCTCTTCAGTGACTTTTGTTGTCACGGGACCACGGATTCGCTTGGCAAGCCGTGGGCCCGTTCCCGTTGCGGAAAGCAAATCATCGTGTTGTTTTGCGATACGAACGGCGGGACCGAGTGGGCGTCCGAGCCAACCGAGACGGTGTTCGGTACCGCACCGCAATTCGTCCCAGATGCCAAACTTTCCATCGGGATCGGGACGTGGCGCGAACGAATAACAAACGGCTGCATCAAAAAATTGGCTCGCCGCCAGCGTCAACCGATGACTTGAAAACGGCACATTAGGATGCTCGTTGACGCCGGGCTTTCCAGGGACGCTTTGGTTCCATTTGTGATTGATGTAGCTCAACGCGGGAGGAAAGGCGTTCTCTCGCCAGAAGAAATGGCGATTCATTCCGCCCGACCAATCATCGAATTGCCAATCACGAAGGTTTGGCCAACCCTCGCTCTCGATTCCATTAAAGATTCGCCACGCTCTCTGACTTGCCGAACTGTCGCGGCCAAGTGCTCCGTCAGCTTGAAGAATCACGTTATTGCCGAGGCGTTGACGCAATTGACGAGCGAACTCGACGACACCAATTGAATACTGATTCACGCCATCGATGACGCCATCGTCTCCTATTCCATCGCCATCGGTATCTCCATGGGTTCGGTTGAACAATACGTCAAACTCTAACCCATCAAAAGCAGCCAACTTTCCCGTTGGTCCGAACCACTGTGCCAAGTCATCGACAACTCGATCCGCACAGGTTTTCCCTTGTGAATCCCGTGGACAGTGAGTCGTGTAGTTGTAGTACCACATTAGGTGGTTGTTCTTTCCCCACGGTCCTTCGGTTGTATGCGCCGCAGCACGAGATGCATTCGCGGTAAACCGCAGCGGCCGAGTTCCATAACAACCGCGTCGCACACGAATCGTGTTGGCTGTTGGATCAACGTCGATCAATTGGACTTGTTCACAGTGCTCCCAGTCATGTTTGCCATCTGCCGTGATGCCGAACAAGGCGATATCGTCGTTCGACGTTTTGTATCGCCCCGAAGCGGTTTTGAATGTTTGAGTATCTGCAACATGGATCACCGATTCCCCCGATTCCGGCGCAACGTCCGAAGTGATCGTGATCGCTGTATCGTAGATCCAATGTCCAGGAAAAAAATTCTCGGTTTGGTAGCGAGGATCGCGAGCGTTACCGTTGAAATGCAGTAGTACCGCTTGAGTTGGGTGTTCGCGTTTGAAGCGAGTGAAGAACTCGGGGTTGCGGATTTCCCGCCCCAAGCATTCTTCATCTAAGCATTTTCCCATGATGCCTTGAAGTCGATCAAAATCACTTCGCCACGATTCATAAGTCGGGTAAGCCTTCTCGCTGTAAGCGCGTTCGGCACCACGAAAAAAGAACGCCCGAGGGTATTGGTCACTCATAACAGCGAGCGATTCGGGATCGCGAGCAATTACAAACGAATTTGAAATCGAACTCGAAACCAAAACCAAGCTGATCAGAACAGTCATTTGCCGATGTTGAATGACACGATCCTCGGCAAGGGACGCCCCAAGTTGGAGTTTCTGGCAATCTCTATTGCGAAAACGTGTGCGATAAATCATTAAACGGGCCAGCCACCGAAGCATTGTTTTCATGAAAGTTCACTCAGTCATCAGGTAGGAATTAAGCGGGAAGCAATCGAGGCCAGCATACCCGAAAAAAGCCCTGCTGGTGGCATGTGAAGTGGAGGTAGTGAAAGTCACTAATTCAAGTTGTGCTCGACATCAAGTAAGATGTGGTGGTTGAACGCAGTTGCGAGTGCAGCCGTTTCAACGATTCCAATGGAATCTTACAGCGTGAAATGCTATCCTCGAATTCCTTCGTTTGTGACTAATTTCATGATGGATTTTTTGCCAAACCTGATGACAGACGGACAGTCCAGAAGAGTGTCCATTTTTTCTGCCTGCTTGATGTGTCTGTTTATGGCATCGGCCAGTGGCGACGAGCGTCCGAACATTGTCGTGATGATGGTCGACGACTTGGGGTTCTCTGACATTGGATGTTACGGCAGCGAGATTGAGACGCCGCATCTTGATGCGTTGGCGAGGGGTGGGATGCGGTTTTCTCAGTTCTATAACACAGCGAAATGCCATTCGTCGCGAGTCTCGCTGCTGAGCGGCCAGTATTGCATTGCCGCTGGCGACGTGGCACTGGCTAATGCAGTCACTTCGGCGGAGGTGCTTCGCGCCGGCGGCTACTTTACGGCCATGACGGGTAAATGGCACTTGAACAAACAGCCAACCAACTTTGGCTTTGATCGCTACTTTGGACATCTCAGTGGCGCGTGCAACTACTTCACCGGTGACAATACGTTTCGACTGAACGGGCAACCTTGGAAAGTTCCCGATCGCGATTTTTACACGACCGTCGCAAATGTCGATTATGCGTTGGAGTTTTTGGGGGAAGCTCGGCAAACGAACAAGCCTTGGTATCTATACATTGCCTTCAATGCACCGCACGCACCGTTGCATGCTTTGCCACAAGACTATGCCAAATACAAGGGAAAGTACGACGCGGGTTGGGATGTCGCCCGCACAGCTCGCGCGGAAAAGCAAAAGCGATTGGGGTTATTGCCAGCCAACTTGAACGTCAGTCCGCGACCTGAGCACATTCCAGCTTGGGCCGACATGGAGCCTTGGCGGCGAGCGTACGAATCCAATCGTATGTCGACCCTTGCGGCGATGATCGATCGAGTGGACCAAGAAGTCGGCCGCTTGGTGGCTCATTTGCATGCCAACGACGAACTCGACAATACGTTGATTCTATTTGTCTCGGACAACGGCGCCTGTCCGTACGACCGCAAACGGCCGCAATTGGATGTCGAGCCGACCAATGGATCGATTTCCCTAGCGGATTCGACTGGTTGGTCCTGGGCCCGAAACACGCCATTTCGATACTACAAACAAAATCAGTTTGAGGGCGGTATTTCGACGCCTGCGATTGTTCATTGGCCATCCGGTTTGAAAACACCGCCGGGAAGTATTAATGATGCTCCAGCTCATCTGATTGATGTTCTACCAACGCTCGCGGACTTGGCTCAGTGTGAAATTCCCGTTTCGTGGCCAAGTCGTGAACTGCGACCAATCTCGGGTGTCTCTTTGAAGCCCGTATTGGAAGGGCAGTCAATCGAGCGTTCAGAACCGATTCATTTGCTGTTTTCAAAAGATCGCGGGCTGCGCGATGGTGATTGGAAGGCGGTTAGTTTTGCCGGCACGACATGGGAACTCTATAACGTCGCCGCCGATCGTACGGAATTGAATAACCTTGCTGAAGAAGATCCGCAGCGACTTGCTCACATGGTTCAGACCTGGACCGATATGGCTCGAGACGTATTGCATGCGTCGCCGCACGCCTACGCGGAAGTCAGACCAGCAAAGCTGCCGCACACTCATCGTGAATGGACGAAGTTCGATGGAGAACCCTCACGCGTAAATCAAAAACGAAAACGCATCAAACCCGTTTCGCAAAGTGATATCCGCGCGAGAAAAAACACTGCACTGACAATCGAAAATGACTCCATCCAATTGCAATTTACGGGAGAAGATCCTGGTATCGCGATGGACCTGCGCGGCGGTGATCTGGTCGACGGCCCGTATCGAGTCTCGTTTGATTTGCGAGGTGGAACGAAAGGTGGTGGTGAACTGTTTTACACAACCGACCCTGCGGCGACATTGCCCAAAGCCAACCGAGTCCCGTTCGATATCAAGGCGGATAGTAATTGGCAGCGAGTCGAAATTGAACTTCCAAGCGATGGACGCATTTATCAACTGCGGATCGATGTCAGTAGCGGGCCGGGCCAGGCGACCATTCGAAAGTTGCAACTCGGTAATTCGAGAAATGAAGTGCTTCTGTCGTGGCCGAGTCGCATTGTCCAATAGGGTTTGGGGTTGGAGGGGCCAGCCTGTGATGAAGACGCTCCGACGCAATTTTATTGGTGTAGAGTCGCAGAGATTCGGCACGCTGTATCGTTGCGCTATTTGGCTCGCTACGGACGTCGGGCGAATCTCCCCCGCCTTGGCCGAAATCAATCAATAGGGATGCCGCTTCATAGTGGTTGGTGTAGCAGCAGCTCTTTGAGTGATTTTGGTGTGCCGTTGAAATGTTCGAACTCGATACCAATTTTAGTTGCAACGTCGGGAAGTGAGGTTCGGTTCCAATGGGCTTTAGGCAATGAGTCTCTTGCCGTGAGGGCGAGCTTGGTCGCTTGGTCTGACGAATTTGCAAGTGTCTGCAAGAGTTTTTCGTTTGCCGCGGGGATCTTTTTGTGACTCGTTTTCGGCTTCCGCCCAACGTGGATTGTCAAGGTCGGAAGGAAGCTGTTCTCTCGAACACAGCACCCTGTGGAGTCGCCGTATCGGCATTCGATTCCGACCAGTGGACGCTGACGGCGGAAAAGAGGAATGCGGCATACAAACACCACTGATGCATATTCTCACCAGGGGGACAATCAACGCGCATCAACGCGATTGATTTTATGCGGGCTTCACTTCTTTTGAAACTCAACCACCGGATCGACTTTGGCGTGGTGCTGAGTCAGTGACTCGACGACTCGACCTAACAGTAGCACACTTGGTGCGTCGTTGGGATGGTCGTAGACCAATGATGCTAATTCCTTCGCGGCACCTGTCAGATCACTTTTGTGATAACAGTCCAGTGCTTTTTCATAGCGATCCCGCATCTGCTGCCAATCGGAGTCGGCGTCCGGTCGAAATTCGTAGAGCGTGATCACGCTTTTGATACCGACGGGTTTGGCATCAGCGAGGCGTCGGGTATTGAAGATTGGGCTGTGCACCACCGACGAATATTTTTGCAATGCGTTTTGCGTGGACGAACTCATGATGGCCGTGACGCCGAATGCTTTGGTCATTCCCTCGATGCGACTGGCGACGTTGACGGTGTTGCCCAACGGACCGTACTTGAATTTGACTTTCGAGCCCGTGTTGCCAACTTGTGCAATCCCGGTATTGATGCCAATCCCGACCCCGAATCCATCTGGCGTCAACTCGATCCATTTTTGGCGCAACGGTTCGATGCGACGCAACATTTCGCGGGCTGCATGGCAGGCGCGGACCGCATGATCTTTCTGCTCTGCTGGGGCACCCCACATTGCCATTAATTCATCACCGATATAGTCGACGAGAACTCCATCGTATTGGATCACACATTGGCTAAGATCCGTTAGCACGTCGTTGATCCACTCGATCGTTTGTGCGGGGCCAATTCGCTCGGAGATGGCACTGAATCCGCGAATGTCGCAAAACAGTACCGTCACTTCGGCATCGCGACCGGCTAGCAAGTTTTCGTTTTCCTGTAAACATTCCGTCACCGCAGGAGAGAAAAATTGGGACATTGCCGCACGCAGCGACTCCTCGCGTTGGCGTGCGAGTCCCGACGCCACCGCACTAGCCATCAATTCCAATAAGGTTGCCTCTAATTCACCGATCGGTTCATTCGCCCGAGACAGGCTCAACTTTCGATCGCCATAGACTACTCCGATTACATCGCCTGTTTCGCTAAGCATGGGTGCGGCGACCGCACGATCGAGTAACATCATCGAAGCTCGTACGGATTCAAACGAACCGTCAGGCTCGAAGATAACAGTCTTTTTCGAGTAAAGAACGTTTTCCAAAAGTCGCGAACTGCCAACAGGTAACGGTTCAGATTGGTCATCGAAATTGACACTCATGCCGGTCTCTGAACTAAATTGCGAGCGCATAACCCATCGATCATGGATCCTTAGAATGACATAGGCGCAATCCAATTCGATCATCGTTGCGGTGGCACGTACCGCGGCTTCAAAGAACTCGTTCGATCCCGCTGTTTTGCGAACCACGGCCAATGCTTGACGAACGAGGCTAACGGCAACTTGTCCCGCATCCTCTTCGCCGGAATCGCTACGAAGTTGGCCGAGCCCGGCATCGGCTAAGCCAACGGTGGCGCCAGAGCCGAATGCGTTGATTGTCCGCAACGTCGTGTCTTGAACTGAAGTCCCCGTCGATGCATTTGGCGAGATATGCAGCGTCAACTGATGCGGCAATGTAACGATGACGGACGAAGGAAACGTCATTGATTGACCAGGCTGTACTGGTCGGTTGTCGTCACCGACATGAAAGACCGATTGGTCGTGAATGTTGATTAACCGCAGGCTTCCCTTGCCGTTGTCCTCAATTCGTAATGCTCGGCGCGGAACCCACAACAAACTAAGCGGTGCGACCGCAACGCGGAACGTTTGGTTGCCGAGATCGCGAACTTCCAGCAATTCCTCGTTCACGTTCTGGCGACCAACTTCCAAAGGAAGGCTCGCATCCTTGACATGCAAGTTCACTTCGTTCGATTGGATTGCAATATCAACAGATTTCACAACAGCGTCTCCGTTCCGGAAAGACTTTCAGTCGCTCTTGTAGTATAGCTGAAATTTGCTTCCAAGTTGGCACGCACCTGCTAAGATTGAATGATTGATGGTGTCGCACAACCAAGTCCTGCATCGCCTAGCTGGCTGTCAGAATCATGCCCATAAACACTGCCGAGCGTGCTCGTCTTAAGGCCGACCACCAGGGGCTTCAGAATTGGAGAGCCTGGGGGCCTTACGTTAGTGAACGGTCGTGGGGAACCGTTCGGGAGGACTATAGCGAGGACGGCAATGCATGGGACTATTTGACACACAATCATGCTCGATCCAAAGCGTACCGGTGGGGTGAAGATGGGCTGGCGGGAATTTGCGATCGTTATCAGTTGTTGGTTTTTGCGTTGGCGCTATGGAATGGAGAGGATCCGTTTCTGAAGGAGCGTTTGTTCGGTCTTACGCCCGACCAGGCCAACCATGGCGAGGATGTCAAGGAATATTACTTCTATCTTGATGCGCTGCCGTCGAGTGCGTATTTGAAGTATCTGTATAAATACCCTCAAGCACAATTTCCTTATCAGCAGCTTCTTGTTGAGAACTCGCGGCGCAACCGCCAGCAGCGTGAATACGAACTCATTGATACAGGCATCTTTGATGACGATCGGTACTTTGATGTGTTCGTCGAGTATGCCAAGGAAAATACTCACGACTTATGTGTTCGCATCGAAGTTTTTAATCGTGGTCCCGAGCCAGCGCCCATTTGGGTATTGCCCCATTTGTGGTTTCGCAATACTTGGGCATGGGAAACCGAACGCCAACCAGAGCCGATACTCCGGATGCACGGTCACGATTCGCAGTCACTTTGCTTAGTGGCTGACTCTAGCAATGTTGCTCCACTGGGAAACCTGCTCTTTCCCTACAAATTAGACAACTACTACTTACAAACTGACGCAAGCAGCCAGCCGCTGTTTACGAATAACGAAACGAACCAAGAACTTCTGTACGGCGTTTCGAATGAGAGTCACTTTGTCAAAGACGCGTTCCATCGCCATTTCGTGGATAAAACAGACTGTGTCAATCATGAATTGACTGGAACAAAGGCTTGTATCGACTATGGCATGACAGTGATTGAGCCAGCCGGATCGAAAGTTTTTCGTTTGCGACTGTCGAACCAAAATCCCCTTGATCAACCAAGTCATTCGCTTAGCGAAGTGGATGAGATTGTTGCCAAGCGGAGAGCCGAGGCGGATGAGTTCTATGCTGCGATTCATCCACCAAAGGCTTCCGCGGACGAGTGTTTGATTCAGCGTCAAGCATTGGCAGGGATGTTGTGGACAAAACAGATTTACTTGTTTGACGTTCAGAAGTGGCTCGATGGCGACAATGCGCATGCGCCGCCTGCTGAGAGTCGCCGCAAAATTCGTAACCACCATTGGCGTCATCTCAACTCGATGCGAATTCTCTCGATGCCGGACAAGTGGGAATACCCTTGGTTCGCCGCTTGGGATCTTGCCTTTCATTGTATTCCGTTGACATTGGTTGACCCGGAATTCGCCAAAGAGCAATTGTGGCTATTGTTGTTCGAACAGTTTCAGCATCCCAACGGCCAAATACCGGCTTACGAATGGGAGTTTTCCGATCTGAATCCTCCCGTCCATGCCTGGGCCGTTTGGCGAGTCTACAACATGGACCGGATTCGCAACGGGTGTGCCGACCGAGAGTTCCTTGAACGCTGTTTTCACAAGCTGATGCTTAATTTCACTTGGTGGATCAACAAAGTTGACAGCGAAGGACACAACGTGTTCGAAGGTGGATTCCTGGGGCTCGACAATATATCGTCTTTTGATCGTAGCGAGCGACCGGATGATGGGGCGACTCTAAAACAAGCCGATGCAACTGGGTGGATGGGGATGTATTGCTTGAACATGATGCGCATTGCATTGGCTTTG
The DNA here is from genome assembly GCA_007859835.1 of Novipirellula herctigrandis. Lineage (GTDB taxonomy): Bacteria > Planctomycetota > Planctomycetia > Pirellulales > Pirellulaceae > Novipirellula_A > Novipirellula_A herctigrandis. The sequence continues at coordinate 5,460,012 of SJPJ01000001.1, forward strand.
GCGAAAGAGAATCCAGCGTATGTTGGATTAGCGACAAAGTTTTTTGAGCACTACACCTACATCGGCTCAGCGATGAAAAATATGGGTGGACGCAGTTTTCAACTGTGGAGTGACAACGATGGGATGTTTTGTGACGTATTGAGTTATCCCGACGGCAGCTACCATCGTTTCCATTTGCGGTCGCTTGTGAATTTGATTCCGTTGTACGCGGTCGAGCGATTGGAGGACAATTGGATTGAGCAATTTCCGTTGTTTCGTGATAACTTGTTGTGGTGTTTACGGAACCGGGCATCGATGACTCAGGCTTGTATGACGGAGAACAAGTGTAGTGCTGGGGATGTGCTGCTACTGTCACTGGTCGATCAAGAACAATTTCGGAGGATTTTGCAACGAATCGCCGATCCCGATGAATTTTTGAGTCCCTTTGGCCTGCGAAGTTTATCAAAACACCATGCCGACCATCCGTACTCTTTTAACGGTGAGCGAGTGCAGTACGAAGCGGCAGAATCAACAACGTGGTTGAAGGGTGGCAACTCCAATTGGCGCGGCCCCGTTTGGTTTCCAACAACGTTTTTGATGATCGAATCGTTGCGTCGGTTTGCTCAAGTGTACGAAGGGGAAATGCATATTCAGACTTCTGAAGGTGCGCACGACTTGACGCTGATTGAAATGGCTGCGGACCTAGCCAATCGGATGATCAGCTTGTTTGCACGAGATGCGTCAGGTCGAAGAGCGTTCTATGGCGACAATGAAAAATTCCAATCCGACCCACATTGGCGCGATTGTTTGCTGTTTCACGAGTACTTTCATTCGGAAACTGGCGAAGGACTCGGGGCGAGCCATCAAACCGGATGGACTGGGTTGGTTGCGTCACTCATCGATGAGTGGCGTCGTTGACCATGAATTAAAAGGAAAACATCATGACAGGCATTGGCACAGGAAAGTCCTATCCCCTCGGTGCAACCATGACACCATGGGGAGTCAATTTTAGCGTTCACTCGAAAAGTGCGACGTCGGTCGAGTTGCTGCTATTCGACGATGTTGACGACGCCAAGCCTGCACGTGTGATCAAACTCAGCGATGACCAACATCACACTTTTCACTATTGGCACGTTTTGGTTGAAGGGATTCAAGCAGGGCAGATTTATGCTTATCGCGTCGACGGTCCGTTTTTGCCCATGCAAGGACTGCGTTTTGATAAATCTAAGATTTTGCTAGATCCGTATGGTCGCGCTGTAGCAATGCCAAAGGCCTATGATCGCGAAGCTGCGGCATGTCCGGGTGACAATGCGACTTCCGCGATGAAGAGCGTGGTTGCCGACCTGACGACATACGATTGGGATGGTGACGCGCCGCTACGCCATCCGTTTAACGAGACGATTATCTATGAAATGCACGTTGGGGGATTTACCAAACATGCCACGTCAGGAGTTGCACCAGAGCGGCGAGGCACCTACTCGGGGTTGATCGACATGATCCCCTACTTGCAAGACCTCGGCATAACCGCAGTCGAACTGTTACCGGTCTTTCAATTTGATCCACAGGAAGCTCCTCCCGGTTTGACCAATTATTGGGGTTACAATCCAATGTCATTCTTCGCACCCCATCTTGGATACGCTTCGACTAGCTCGCCGCTGCAGGTGTTAGACGAGTTTCGTGATATGGTCAAGGCGCTTCATCGTGCGAACATCGAAGTTCTTTTGGATGTCGTCTACAACCATACGGCGGAAGGCAGTGAGAATGGGCCGACGTTTTGCTTCAAAGGCTTTGAAAATCCCGCCTACTATATTCTTGAATCTAGCCGGCCAAACAGCCATGACCGCAGTCGATTCGCCAATTTCAGCGGCTGCGGTAATACGCTTAAAGGAAATCACGCTGTTGTTCGCAGGCTGATATTGAGCAGTTTGCGATATTGGGTGGAAGAGATGCATGTTGATGGTTTCCGATTTGATCTGGCATCGGTCCTGTCACGCGACGAACACGGCAAGCCGCAAGAGAGCCCGCCGATATTATGGGATATCGAAACGGATCCGGTTCTCAGCGGAACCAAATTAATCGCCGAAGCATGGGATGCGTCGGGGTTGTATCAGGTTGGTAGTTTCTTTGGCGATCACTGGAAAGAATGGAATGGTCGGTTTCGAGATGATGTCCGATCGTTTGTGAAAGGTGACGCAGGTCACGCAGGGATCTTTTCAAAACGCTTCTTGGCTAGCCCCGATATTTATGAACACCGTAATCGCGAACCCGAGCAAAGTATCAATTTCGTGACTTCGCATGACGGATTCACGATGAATGACTTGGTTTCCTATAACTCAAAGCACAATCTAGCCAACCTGGAAAATGACCGTGACGGCTGTAACGCGAATTACAGTTGGAATTGTGGCGTCGAAGGTCCATCGAGCGATCCGGATGTTGAGCGGTTGCGCGTCAAGCAAATCAAGAATCTGTTGACAATCAATCTGTTGGCGTTCGGCGTGCCGATGATATTGATGGGCGACGAAATGCGTCGCAGCCAAGGTGGCAATAACAATGCGTATTGCCAAGACAACCAAGTGAGTTGGTTGGATTGGTCACTGCTAGAGAGACATGCCGAGATTCATCGCTTCGTCAAAGGATTGATTGAGTATCGTAAAAGGCTGCCCGCGAGAAAGAAAACGGACGTCACGCTTAGCGATGTGCTGACGCGTGCGCGTGTTCTATGGCACGGCGCGGAACTGGGGAAACCAGATTGGGGAGTCGAATCACGTCATGTTGCGTTCACGATTGAGAGACCCGACAAACGGTTTCATTTGATCTTTAACACTCATTGGGAGCCGACACATTTTCAGATTCCGGAGATGCTGGAATCGTTCGAGCCCTGGCAACGTGTCATCGACACCAGCCTTGCGTCGCCCGATGATATTTCGTGGGGTATCCCCGTCGAGGACCAAGTTTCCTATCACGTGCAAAGTCGATCGACCGTGGTTTTGACGTCGATATGTAAGTGACGATCCTCGTTCAGTGATAAGAGCAAAGGCCAGAATTGAAAAACCGGTTTGGTCTTGGAGTGCGTTGGATCGATGTCTTTGTGTTGCGACGCATCGCCAAAGTAGGTGTGTACATGACCGGATGCGACGCACTTTCTCTTGTTGTTCGCCAGCATCAATACAAACAAGAGCAATAAATCCTCTCGCTCGCCAATGCAAAGACGCCGGCTCGATCCTATTGGTCAATCCGCTTCATGATCAAAACGAACAGGAAGCAACCAAGTAGGCTCGGCCGACGTCGTAACGAATCCAACGTGAAAGAACTAGGAAAAACCTATTCCTTAAAATTCTTCGTCAATGGTTTCGCGAAGTGCTCGAGTCCCCAACGCACCCCATAATCCGTATGGACTTTGTCTACCCGGAGCACGGGCACCGTTACCGCCCCACCAGATATTTCCGGCTTTACTATTTCCGGCTTCAATGGAATCGGTAATGAATTTGACAGCGCCATCGCTCATCAGAACATGGGCACCGCCTTGATGACGACTGCTTGGCGCTGCTCCTGTTTCCCGCCAAATGCCTGAGCCGTGGGTGCAAACCGGTGAGTTCGGGGGCAAGATGGTGGTGATTCCCGTGTGCATGGCGTAACCACTAGCCCACTTGAGACCTCGTTGCGTTTGAGTGCTACCGCTGAACGGTGCACCGGAAGCCCAAAACCTGGGGCGAAGCGAATCGACATTGTTGTAGCATCGAGACGGATCATTGATGATACTTCCGCCACTGCTGCCATTTACCGCTTGGGTTGTGATGTCCGAATCTCCAAGATCCGTATTCAATTCGCCCGCCATGATGGAGTTGGACAATCCGTCCAAAATATCGCGGAATCGGGTCACATTTCGAGGAAAGAACACCCCACGACAACTGGTCTTCGCCCGTGGCAATCGGGTGGGATTGTCGGTTCCATTTTGATTAATTCCACCATCATTTTGAAGTCCCAATGCATCACCAATACAGACTCCATAATTTGTACGTCCCTGACCCGGCAGGCCATTGCCCGGGTCACTGGGGCAACGGAAGGTCGGAACGTCTGTCATCCAGGGGTCGTATCGGTAGTTCCCTTGTTGTGTGAGATTGATATCCGGGTTGGGCCCCATGGCGCTGAAGTAGTAGGTGCCCACAGCAGACGGCGGGTCCGTCGCGGCAAAACGATTGCTGATTTGTTCCCAAATCGCTTGTTGCTCGACAAAGGGAGTTAGTGGGACCAACGCGCTTAAGTTATGAAGATTGTTGCCGCCAAATTCCCCGTTGATCGTTGTGGGGACGCGTGACTGAGGGTCGTTGTTTCCGTACATCCGGGCGGTTCCACCCCGTTGCAACGGAAGTTGATTGTAGGCGGAATGGTAATTGTGCATTCCTAGCCCAATTTGTTTGACGTTATTGCTGCAACTCATGCGTCGCGCGGCTTCTCGGGCCGCTTGCACAGCTGGTAGCAATAGCCCAACCAACACCCCAATAATGGCGATGACCACCAATAACTCAACTAATGTAAAGGCGCTACGTTTGTTGCGCTGACTCATTTGAACACCTCTCGAAAAAAGAATAAAGAACAATCGTCTCTGCGTCGTTTCGTGGCTTCTGATTGACAAGCGTTTAATGGCAAGACTTCGATCAGGTAACGAATAATCACTCCATCGCGTCACTCATTTCAAACTGCTCTTGCTCCTCTGGTGGCTCGTCATCAGCCCGCATTGCAACGTCGGGATTTTCTTCCAAATAGGATTGGATCTCGTTGGTCGTTGCGTTCGGGGCGACTTCACCACCACCGCAACCGGTAACAAAAAACAAACCTAGTACAACGCACATAAGGCAGGTCGCCGAATACATGGATTTGAGCATCTCTAAATATCTCTCGTTAAAAGAAAAAACAGCAACTTCAAAGCATGGTGCTTGAGTTTTTGCTGCGTTTGAACACTACGCGCCAGCGTTTCCGCCAGCAAAAAGTAACGCTAATAATTCAGAATCACTTGAATGCCATTGATGAACATTCATGATCGAAATTTACGCGTTCGAGACAAAACCTTGCTCTTAGTTAATCGAAAGGAAACGGAAATGGACACTTAAGCAACTGCAGTAATTCTTGATGCGTCTGACTGGATGCCAAAAGCAACGACCGCCGATCTGGTCAAACGCAATTCCAGTGCTGAAAAGCGTTCGATTCCATCAATCGAGGAGGTTGCTTTCAGGTCCCCGAAACAGTGACTGTGCCAGGGAACGATAAATATTAAGCGGTGTTGAATTATTGGCTAACTCTATTTTTAACCAGTCTTCACGGCTGAGTCAAATTTTGCCTTATAAATCGCAAGGTACTTCAGTTATTAAAGCTGCTTTTCGTGCTATGCGAGTCGCACCGCGAAGAATCGAAGGGAATGGGGCCGCTATTCCTCCGACAGAGAACTACTCCTGACGTATGACCGTCGATTTCATCGTCAAACATGGCTTCTTGGTCGGGCCGTTCCTCTTTACGTGAATGAAGACTTTTGCGAAGCCACGTCTTTTGGCTTGCCACAGAGGAGAATTCGACTAAATCGACAATTCAGGGTGCGTCGACTAGGATGTTGAATCTCGCAGCGTCGCGGTATTTACCGTCGCCAAGATTCCCGCCCGTTAACCGTGTTCCTGTTAACCGTGTTTCCGTTAACCGTGTTCCTGTTAACCGTGTTTCCGTTAACCGTATTCCCGCCTTTTTCCATCGAGACTGATGAAATCACGACTCACATTGCCATCGAGCATTCTGCTGCTTGTTCTAACCATTTCCAATTTGAACGGACGCGATGTAAAGGTCCAAGCCGCCGAGGTGACTCTGACTGGTCGGGCTCCAGCGCCGGTGGAACCGTTGTCGCTTTGGTATCGTCAGCCTGCCGAGCGATGGCTTGAATCGCTTCCGGTTGGCAACGGACGACTTGGGGCGATGGTGTTTGGTGGCGTTGATTCGGAACATCTGGCGCTGAACGAATCGACATTTTGGTCAGGGAGAGTCGAGCCCAATGTTGTGAACCCGACCGGTCGCGAGAACCTTTCGAAAATTCGCGAGTTGTTCTTTGACAACAAGTATCCTGAAGCAACTGCGCTCGTCAAAGAGCATTTGATCAGCGACCCTGACAACTATGGTACGCATCTTCCGGTCGGCGACCTTTATCTTGCAATGCAACACGGTGATGGAAACATCGATGTGACGAACTATCGTCGCGAACTTGACCTGCCAGCAGCGATCGCACGTGTTTGTTATTCCGTTGGGCAAACCGAGTTTTCTCGTGAGGTGATTGCTTCGCACCCGGATGATGTCATCGTCGTTCGATTGTCGGCGGATCAACCCTCTAACATTAGCTTTGATACGCGCTTCGATAGTCAGGGTGGACCCTATCAAGTCGAAACGGATGGAAAGAATCGCATGATTCTTACTGGCGACGCCAGAGAGAGGCGACATAGTGATGGAAAAAGCGGCGTCCATTCCCACGGTATTGTCCAAGTCGTTGCTGATGGCGGTGAAGTAACCTCATCCGCGGAGTCGCTAAGCGTCCGAAATGCAAACTCGGTGATACTCTATATCGCTATCAATACGGACTATAACGATGTCGATCCCAAGATGCGATCAGAACAACAGATCGCGTCTGCAATGGAAAAAGGGGTTGATGTAATTCTAAAGACACACCTTGTTGATCATCAGACGTTATTCAATCGAGTCACATTGAACCTTGGTGATGACAAAGAGAATGGAATCCCGACTGACGAGCGTCGAGAACGCTTGTTGACGAGTCGTCTTGATCCTCCATTGGCAAATTTGTTTTTCCAGTATGGCCGCTATTTGATGATAGCTGGCTCGCGTGCCGATTCACCTTTACCGACCAATCTGCAAGGGATTTGGAACGACAACCGTGCGTGTCGCATGCCTTGGACATGTGATTTTCATCTCGACATTAATACGCAACAGAACTACTGGCCGGCCGAAGTTTGTAATCTCAGTGAATGTCACGAACCGCTGTTTCGATTGATCTCGAAAGTCCAAGAATCCGGCCGTCGCACTGCTCGTGATCTTTATGGTTGCAACGGCTGGGTGTGTCACGTGTTTACCAACGCATGGGGTTACACCGCTCCGGGCTGGGGACTTGGTTGGGGATTGCATCCAACCGGTGGTATCTGGATTGCTTCGCATTTGTGGGAACGTTTCCTATTTGAGCAGGACAAGTCGTTTCTTGCGGAAAAAGCATACCCCGTGCTAAAAGATGCAGCACATTTTTTTCTGGATTACCTCGCTGTGGATCCAAATACCGGGTACTTGGTGAGTGGTCCCTCGATCTCTCCGGAGAATGCTTTTTACGGACCGGATGGGACTCGCGGTGCTGAATCGATGGGAACCGTTCACGATCAGGTATTGATTCGCGATCTTTTCCAATCTTGCATCGACGCCAGTGAGATTCTTCAGTGCGATTCCGAGTTTCGAGCGAAGCTGATCGCCGCGATGAAGCGATTACCACCACTGAAAATCGGCAAGCATGGCCAGCTCCAAGAGTGGTTTGAGGACTTCGCCGAAGCGGTTCCAAACCACCGACACACCAGTCATCTTGTCGCACTATTCCCGGGTTCTCAGATTACGCCTGACGGTACACCAAAGTTAGCTGATGCGGCTCGCGTTACGATCAAGCGTCGGCTGTCACAACCTGATTGGGAAGACGTCGAGTGGAGTCGCGCCAACATGATTTGTTTCGAGGCTCGTTTGCGCGACGGTGATGCCGCCCTTCGGAATCTAACCGGATTGATGCGTGATCTTAGTGATGTGAATTTGCTGACGTTTTCCGCAGCGGGTATCGCGTCGGCGCAGCATAACATCGCCGTTGTCGATGGCAACTTGGCTGCTTCGGCCGGTATGGCCGAAATGTTGTTGCAAAGCCACGGAAACGAAATCCATTTACTTCCGGCTTTACCGTCGGCATGGCCGACTGGCAGTTTCGAGGGATTGCGGGCGCGAGGCCACTTTGAGGTCAGTGCAACATGGAAAGAGGGCGAGTTGGCATCGGTGGCGATCACGTCGTTAAGCGGCAACCCGTTGCGAATTCGCTCAGCCGAATTGGTGAAAGAGCTTTTAACGAGTGTAGGTCAGACCTACCATTTCAACGGTTCGCTTGACATGACGTCGTTGGAATGAAAGTCATCATTTCGAAAGGTAGCATGCTAAAGATTTTGCTTGCCATCTAAACGATACTGAATCGAGAATTGGAATTTCTCGTCTTTCGCTCGCGACGCGTTGAATTGCAATATCGTACTTCCTGATTGGTTGTATTGGAGCGAAGGAGTTGGCTTGACCGAATCAACATTTGCGTTCAACGGCAGCAACACGGTGACTTTGAGCTCGTTTTGCGATGCGCTATAGAGTCTATCGCTATTGAAAGTCCAGGTGCCATCTTGCTCGGTTGCTGCCAACGGAAACTGTGTGACCTGAGTGTATTTGAGCATGTCGTCGACGATGGCTCCGTTGGTGATTTCTACGTCATAGCGATGATGAGTGCCGGTTGGTGTAATTGTCACCGGCATCGTTTCGTCTTGATTGTCGACCCAACGAACTTCGCAATCCTTGGGCACATGCATGGTGATTGTTTGTGGCCGTTGCATTTTGGAGTAGGTCTGTGCGATGTTGGTTACGGTGGTGACGTTTCCGTTGGTCTGAACGGTGATAACGGAATCGGCCGATAGTTTTCCGCCACCGGTGTTAGTCAGGTTTGATGACCAGGTCGATGCGGCAATGGCAGCGACGACACAAACGCCAAGCCATAGTTTTCGCTCCCACGGCGAAGACCCGCGTACTGGTTCATATTTGATCGAGGGTTCGGCTGGATGCTCGACTCCGACGACCGCTGCTAAGCGAGCAACTTCGAAACGCAATAGTTTCATGTCCTTTAGTATGCTGAGTTTGGTCGCGGCAACCGCAAACCATAGTTTCATCAAGACGGTTGTTTCGTAGACGACGAGGATCACCACCGCACAGATGATCAATTCTTTGGTGTCGCGAGTGCGTGCAAAATAATTGATCACCAAGACCCCAATCAGGACCAGAATCACGGCATAGATCCAATAGATTCGCTCTGCCCAGCGGACTCGATTTGAGAACTCTGTCGCGGACGCTTCTCGCATCGTTTGTGTCCGGAAGTCGGAGCTTTCTGTTAACGCTTTCTGTAGTTCTTGGTCGTGTTCATTCATCTTTTGTATCCTCGATTAGGTGACGCAATCGCCCACGAGCGTGATGCAGTCGTGATTTCACGGTTCCAGACGGAATCCTCAGAATCTCAGCGATCTCCGAGATACTGAAATCATCTTCGTAGCGGAGTGACAAGACGGCGCGGTCGTGACCGGAAAGACTCGCCAGAGCATCGCTTAGTTTTTCAGCCTGTTGGTTTACTTGATGACACTGAGTCTCTTCACGACTTTCTGCGTAAGTATCGTCGGCACGTCGAACGCGTTGTTGACGTCGAATCCAGTCGCGTGACTTGTTACTGGTGATCCGATAGGCCCAAGCGGAAAACGCAGAAGGATCTTCGAGTCGATCGATACGACGACTGATGATGAACCAACTTTCCTGAGTCACATCCCAGGCTGCCTGTTCGTTGTCGGTCAATCGCCATGCCAAACGCCAGAGTCGGTCTTGCCAACACTGGATCAGTTGCTCGAGTGATTCCGTGGCCCCCTGTTGGGCTTGGATCACCAGTATTTCGTTATGGAGTCTTTGCTGCTGATTCATTCGCCATCTCGATCATTCGCCTATTAGGTCGATTGGCAGAAAGAAACGGTTCACAAAATGGCCCCAAAAAGGTGAATCTAAAATTTTCAATGCAGAGTCATTCGTTTTGGCGTGCGTGCCATGATCGAATTGGTATCAAGCGAATCATGCTACCATGCTTTGCCGTTTTTGTTTCAATCGCTAACTGAGCCGACCCGATCTGCTCGACTCGAAACTGCTTGTGGTATAGAAGGGATCACATTTCCTACCCGCAGATCGTGGGTGCTTTGTATCGCTGGACTCGTGGCGATATACTAGAAGCCGCTCGGCCATAAGTTTCGGGCCCCTTCCACCCCATTCCCCACCTTTGGTCCATGCTCATGCTCCTGACACGATGTCGATTTTTGTTAATCACGTTATGCCTATCCGCATTTGTCTTTGTCGCTCGGGCGGAACAAACTAGCGAATCGGCGAAGCCAAACGCAGCTATTAAGCAACCCCAACATCTTGGCCGTGGAGTCAATATTCTCGGTTACGATGGGATATGGAAATCGAAGCAAACGGCTCGCTTCAAAGAACACTATTTTGAGATGATTCGGCAAGCTGGCTTCGATCATGTTCGCATTAATTTGCATCCGCTACGCGATCATGCAATGGAGTCGGATCATCGCCTGAGCGACAAGTGGTTGGCGACGCTTGATTGGGCTGTTAATCAGTCGCTTGCAGCCGATTTGAAAGTGATCTTGGATTTTCACGAATTCAACACTCTCGGCCGTGCACCCGACATCAACAAGCAAAGCATGCTTGCGTTTTGGCGTCAGATATCCGAGCGATACAAAGATAAGCCGGACGAAGTTGTTTTCGAAATTCTGAACGAACCCAACAAGAAACTGACTGCGGATTTATGGAACCAGTACTTCAGGGAAGCGTTGGCAATTATTCGAAAAACGAACCCGACGCGAACCGTCATCATTGGCCCAGCTTCTTGGAACAACATTAACGCGCTGGACACGCTAGAGCTTCCCGAAGAGGATCGTCTCATTGTCGTTACCGTGCATTACTACAATCCTTTTGCGTTTACTCATCAAGGCGCCGGATGGACCGACTTGAAGGATAAGCTTGGCGTGACTTGGGACGCTACCGCAGACCAGAAACAAGCGATCATCGACGATTTTGCAAAGGCACAAGCCTGGGCAAACGAGCATGACCGACCGATGTATGTTGGTGAGTTTGGTGCTTATGACAAAGGGGACATGGATTCGCGAGTCCGTTGGACATCGTTCGTCACTCGGCATTTGGAAGAATTGGGATGGAGTTGGGGGTACTGGCAGTTCGACGGCGATTTCATTGTTTACGATATTGACAAGGAACACTGGGTCGAGCCAATCCGCAATGCGCTATCACCACCAAAGCAAAACCAAACTAGTAAATAGGCACGATTCGTGAAAAATACATCCATGAAATTGTTGGGCTTTCTGGCTCTATGCATCGCACCGTTTGTCGGTCAAACACAGATTGTCGCCGAGGATTTTACGGCTCAGGATTTTACCGCTCAGGGTTTCGGCAAAGCGGAACGGGTTATCGATTGGCATTTCCATCTCGGTGACATCAAATATGGTGGCCGCCAAGCGTTGAATCATTCCTCGTGGCCAGCCGTCACCGTGCCGCACGATTGGAGTGTCCAGTATCCGGCAAGCCAGGATTTAGCCAGTTGCACCGGCTATCTTCCAGGTGGTATTGCCTGGTATCGCACGGATCTTCATATTTCCGAAAGCTCTAAGGCACCGGAAGAAAAAGACAAACGGTTCTATTTGTACTTTGGCGGCGTCTACAACAACAGTGAAGTATTTATCAATGGGAAATGGCTCAGTAAACGGCCCAATGGCTATGTCTCTTACATGGTTGACTTGACGCCTTATGTGAATCCCAGCGGTAAGAACGTCGTTGCGGTACGAGTGGACCATAGTCAAAGTGCGGACTCACGATGGTACACGGGGTCAGGCATCTATCGTGACGTCTACCTCGTCACAGCTAACCCGGTGCATATTGGGCAATGGGGCGTTTACTGCACTGCATCGGTCACCGAACAAGGGGCTGAGTTGAATGTCGAAACGCAGATCAAAAATCACGAGGCGAAACCGGCTGCGGTTGAAGTGGTCCACGAGTTGCTCGATCCGTTGGGCGAGTCGGTCGCAACGGTACGCGAATCGATTGAAGTTAGTGAGTCCGTAGTGACGCGACAACAAATGACGATCGAAAACCCGTTGCTGTGGGATCTCGACTCACCGAATCTGTATTCGTTACAAACCACCGTCGTTCGCGATGGCACGGTGACGGATGCGAGTACCACGCGAGTGGGAATCCGTAGCTTGACATTCGATCCCAACCATGGGTTTGCTTTGAATGGAAAGTGGACCAAGATCAAAGGCGTCTGTTTGCATCACGATGCTGGCGTTCTGGGAGCCGCGGTACCAAAACAAGTTTGGCACGATCGGCTGCTACGACTCAAAGAAATCGGATGCAACGGTATTCGAACCAGTCACAACCCTCAGTCGACCGAGTTGTATGATTTGTGTGACGAACTTGGGATGTTGGTGATGGACGAAGCTTTTGACGAGTGGGAATATCCGAAAAAAAAATGGCTTGAAGGTTGGAATGTTGGCACACCCGGCTTTCAAGGTTCTGCCGACTATTTCCGAACTTGGGGGAAGCAAGATTTGGAGTCGATGGTCCGTCGCGATCGCAACCATCCGTCAATCATCATGTGGAGTATCGGAAACGAAGTCGACTATCCCAACGATCCCTACAGTCATCCAATACTGAATGAAGAAGGGATCGGCCAGAAACATGTTGCGGGTTATCAGGATAGCCAGCCTCATGCCGATCGGCTTGGCGAAATTGCACAGGAACTGGCGGCTGTTGTTCGCAAATTCGATCGATCACGGCCGGTCACTGCGGCGCTCGCCGGTGCGGTGATGTCCAACGAAACGGATTACCCTGCGGCGTTGGATGTTATTGGTTACAACTATACCGAAGACCGTTATGAAATGGATCACCAGAAGTATCCCGAGCGAGTCTTGTACGGTAGCGAAACGTCAAGCGGACTGGATTCATGGAACGCAGTTGTGGACAACGATTTCGTCTTTGGCCAATTCATCTGGACCGGCATCGACTATTTGGGGGAATCCCACCGCTGGCCGTCTCGCGGATTCACCACAGGACTGATTGACCTCAGTAACCGCATCAAGCCACGGGGTTATTTTCGTAAATCGTTGTGGACCGATGAGCCGATGGCCTATCTGGTTACACAGCCGAGGCGCGAGCGACGGTCGCGCTCGGTAGAGCGGCGATCCCGTTCCGCGCCGCTGTCGCCTCATTGGGATTATCAAGACGGTCAGCAGATTCGCGTCGTCTGCTATACCAACGGTGATGCTGCGGACCTGCTACTCGATGGAGAGAAAGTTGGCACTCGACAATCGCTTGACCCAGAAACTCGCATCATCGAGTGGACTGTGCCGTACCAAGCGGGCGAGCTAGAGGTGGCCGTCTACCGTGATGACAAAGAAGTTGCCAACGACACTTTGAAAACATCTGATCGTCCGTCGGCCATCAAGGTCGACCAACTATCCGGTACTCTACATGGTCGCCACGATGTCGCGCTGGTGTACTTGAGGGTCGTCGACAGCCAAGGCAATTTTGTTTACCTCGCTGACAATGACATTACGTGTAGCGTGCGAGGAAACGGCAGGTTGATTGGATTGGAAAACGGTTCCAACAACGTGACGGAAGTCTATACGGATAACCATCATCAATGTCAGCATGGCCAACTGTTAGCGTACATTCAAGCGACTGCCGATAGCGGAGAAATCGACGTCGAGTTCAGTTCACCACTGCTTGAGTCAGAGCGAATCGAATTGACGATCGCAGCCGAGCTCGAATAGCTGGCGAGCAAAAGCTGAATGGCCTAAGTGCCGTCAATCGCCCCCCTTGTCCGTGATTGGTTTATCGCAATTATTTTGCCGACTGAAAGTGACCACCATGCGACGTCCGACTTTCGTTTTGCTAGTTGTCGTTGGCATCTCCGTCGTATTGTCAGAGTATGGCTGTAGCGAAACTCTTAGGCAAGCAACTACGCTGGCGGACGCTCAACGAATCGTCGCTCCAATCATTGCGAAACGCTTCCCAAACGCAGAAGAATCAGTTGTCGGAAACGAGTTTATTGTGAAGGCGAATACAATGCTGTATACGCTGCACAGGGAATATCGCGGCGGCGAAATATCGAAATCGACGTATGACGAAGAGGGCCCTGGTGCCAACGGATTTTTGCTTCGTATCGAGTATCGCCCTCGAGGGTATGGCGGTCCACTCGGCACGCCGCAGACAATGCGTGAGGCATATTGGTCAACCTTTACTCACAACATTAAGATTTCCAATTCTACCGCCTCACTTTGGATCGTGTTTTCCTATCGCGGATTGAGTCGCACTGAGTTTTTGCCAGCCATACTCGATGCTCTCGGAAAGCCTCCAAATCGTTCAGAAGGCGAGACCATCAGAATCATCGAATTCATCGAAGCGTTACAGAAATAGCCTCCTTTCGCTCTGTTTTCTCTGAAAAAATGGGAAGAGAAAGGTGTCTGTCACAATCGCAATGATATTGGGTTTGTGCTGCGATCTGTCTGCAAAACCAGATCCGTTCAACGCCAATATCAATTACGCGACCGCCCCAATTCGTAGAGCAGGCTGCCGAGTTATGGAGTCACTTTTTTCACTGCCATTTATGTCTGCATGCAACTGCCTGGTCGCCTGTTTCGCGAAGATTGCGTACCTATCATCGATGTTGCATGATGCCTACGTGGATATCCTTGGATCATTAAAACGTTTCCACGCATGTGCTTCTGCCACATTCTTAGCCACCGTTGCTGATTCCACAATTCACGCACTCAACCAAAGCTAATGGGCTATGATAGGTTGAAAAATGCTGATCAGCAGTATCAAGGGACTCAATATGCAAAACGCTTTCGAAAACGCAAAACATCGTCCAGCTTACCTAGGGCTTTGCTTAGCAGTCTTTGCTCATGCAATTATTTGCTGCTCTACAGCGTTGGCGAAGACCGGTAGTTGGGGTGACCAAGGCGATGGGACCTACAACAACCCGATCCTCAATGCCGACTATCCGGATGTAGATGTCGAGCAGGTCGGGGACACGTACTACATGATCTCGTCGAAACAGCACATGTGTCCAGGAATGGTAATCCTCGAGTCAAAGGACATGGTGAACTGGACAACGATTGGTCATGTTTGGGACAAGCTTTCCTGGGCACCCGAGTACAGCTGGGACGCGATGCAGGGATACCCTTTTGGTGTATGGGCTGGCGATTTCACCTATCAAGATGGCAAATGGTACTGCTACCAGATCGATTTTCGGCACGGGTTGTTTATGAGTACGGCGACGGATCTGCGTGGACCATGGACCCAACCGTACAAAATGCTGCCAACCGAATCGGTGTTTGACGATCCCGCTGTTTTCTGGGATCAGGAAAGTAAAGTGGCTTACTTGATCTGCAACGCAGGAAGAAAGCGAGCGTCGCTTAAGAATAAATCTCTCGGTAACGAAAATTATCTTTTCAAAATGAGTTGGGACGGTCGCGAGATTCTTGATGAGGGTACTCTGGTCTACACCGGTCCGGGCGCGGAGGCTGCTAAGATCTATAAGATTGACAACACTTGGTACCTATTCTTTGCTGAGTGGAGAGGCGAGGGCGACAAAAGAGATCGAAAACAGATTGTACTACGGTCAAAAACGGACAGCATCTACGGGCCTTATGATCGAAAGGTCGTGTTTGAACGCGGTAACGGTATTGAGCGAAGTTGCAGCCAGGGTGGATTGATGCAAGCCCCCAATGGATCGTGGTGGTACACGCACCAATTGATCCAAAACATTCCTGCGCCGTTTCAAGGTCGCCCACAGTGTCTTGAACCGGTTGAGTGGGTTGATGGTTGGCCGATGATTGGTGAGGACATTGATAATGACGGCATCGGTGAACCCGTTTTATCGTACAAGAAACCAATCGACGGGTTTCCTGTCAACGCACCGCCTAGCGATGATGAGTTCGATTTAGACAAGCTTGGTTTGCAGTGGGAATGGAACCACAATCCGCGTGATTCTCATTGGTCTCTGACCGAGCGACCGGGGTTTTTGAGAATCAATGCCAGTGTCCCCATCCCACCCGCTGCGAATTACAAAATGCACCGTCAGGTATTTTGGCGTGCCTGCAATACGGTTAGCCAACGGATAATGGGGACGACAACCGGAACCGCGACCGCCAAACTTGACTTATCTGGATTGAAGCCGGGACAAAAGGCAGGGTTCGTTCGGTTTGGCGCTGCCTTTCACTTGATAGGAGTTCATGCCAACGATGACGGCACGCGAAAATTGTTCTTGATGGATCACGATGGTAAAGAGACCCAAAGCGATACGCTCAAGGGCAATGACTTGTTTATCCGAACGTCCAATGAGGGTGATCGAGCGAGTTTTGAATTTAGCGTCAATGGTAAGACTTTCAAACGCTTCGGCCCAGAGTTCACTGTGAAATTCGGAAATTGGACCGGTGACCGACTAGGATTTTTCTGTTGGAACGAATCATTGGAAGATGGTTATTTGGATATCGACTACTTTCACTACGATTATGATGGGCCAAAAGCCGTCAAGGAATGACGAGTGTCGACTTGCCACAACCGCTCGGTCCGCTGATTGCCACAAGCTCGCCATAGCCAATTGCCTAATCGACCTGATCAAGTGCAAGCACATTGTCGTCCGATTTCAATTCATCCGAAAAGTGTTCGACAACACATTGAAAATCTATCGATGACCGTCACTGTATCCGGCTCGCTTCACGCTCGTCAGTGACTCGGTGCCGCTTGAGTTTGGATCGCCTGTTCGGTTTTCCGGCGTGCCAGTGTGTCTAGTTTGCCAGTGTGCGTCTGCTCGATGGAGCGGTTACAATATAACAATGTTGCAATCGCCCTGAGTCTTTGATCCAAGTTAGCTTGTCCTTTTACCCCTTTGATGAATTATCGCCGTTGAGTTATCGCATGACCCAGATTCGAATCGTACGCGTTTTTGTTGCACTGCTAGCTGTCGTGGGCAATGCGGTTAGCCTTTCTGCACACGAAGGCCCGCATGGGACGGACCATTCTGCTGAGCAGAGCCAGGATCATGTTCGTGAACACACCGATGGCGAAGCCAAGTTCTTTACGACTCGCGGTGCTGCGCGAGTTTTGCCGCTCGCGAAGGATCAAGATGTTTTTCATTTTATTGTTTACGGCGATCGAACTGGTGGTGTACCCGCTGGATTGGCCGTGCTGGAACAAGCCGTGAAGGATACGAATTTACTGGATCCTGATTTGGTGATGACCGTTGGCGATCTTGTACAAGGTTACAATGACACGCCCGAGTGGATGGACCAGATGACCGAATACAAGGAAATCATGGACCGATTAAGGATGCAGTGGTTCCCGGTGCCTGGTAATCACGATGTGTACTGGAGAGGTGAGGGGGAAGCACCGCAAGGTCAACACGAAACCAACTTCGAAAAGCATTTTGGACCACTTTGGTATACGTTCCAACACAAGAATGCTGGCTTCATCGTGTTGTTTAGTGACGAAGGAGATCCCGCTTCCAACGAAAAAGGGTTCAACGAGGGTCGTTTGCAAACGATGAGTGATAAGCAGTTGGCGTTCTTGAAGCAGGCTCTAGAGAAGCACCAAGGACTCGACCATGTTTTTTTGTTCCTGCATCATCCGCGATGGATTGGTGGCGGTTACACCGGAGGGAATTGGGACGTGGTTCACGAGATGCTCCGAGAAGCCGGGAATGTCTCGGCCGTATTCGCCGGCCATATTCATCAGATGCGGTTCGACGGGCCAAAAGACGGGATTGGTTACTACACGTTGGCGACAACGGGTGCCCACCTATCGGCTGATATGCCGGGTGCTGGTTACTTGCATCATTTGAATGTGGTGACCGTGCGTCCTGATACGGTTACTGTCGCGGCACTGCCGATTGGTGCCGTTATCGATCCAACTGAATTCACACAGGAATTTTTGGCGGAAATGAAGCAAGCCCGAAAAATTCGTCCGCAGCAAAGACTTAACGAATTGCTTTTAAACATCGATGGGTCCGCATCAGGACGGGTTGCGTTCTCACTCAAAAATATCTCTTCCCGAGATGTCGACGTGACCGTGTCGCTTGATCCTTCGGCTCGCGATTGGATGACGTCGCTTGACCATGACCATTTCAATCTTGCTGCGGGTGAAAAACACGAAATCGAGATCGAGCTTAAACGAAGTGCCGACTCGTCAGCCAATTTGACGGTGCCACGATTGCGATTGAATATGGAGTATCTCGGCGAATCGGCACGAATCAGCTTGCCGCCAGTGACGACGCCGATTTCACTGAAGTTAGCTGCCGTACCGGCGGACTATTTTGATAAGACTGAAAATCGTTGTTTACACGTTGTCGATCAACAGTCGGTGCTACGGATTGATTCATCAGAACTACGTTTGCCCGATGGCCCCTTCACCTTAGAAGCGTGGGTGAACCCGGATCAAACAGCCGGACATCGTGGTTTGATTGCGAAAACAGAAAACAGCGAATTTGCATTCTTCATGGATGAGGGCGTTCCGGTATTTGATGTTCATCTGGATGGGGAATACGTAGTTGCAAAGGCAAAAGAAAAGCTGAAGCCGAACCGATGGTCCCATTTGGCAGGTGTTTTTGATGGCAAACAAGTTGCGATTTATGTCGACGGAGTGCTCGTTGGTTCGACCCTCGGGTCGGGAAGCCGCACAAAGAACAAGTTGCCGCTGTTTGTCGGTGCCGACCCCGACAGTTCCGGCGGACCGAGCCGACCGTTTATTGGAAAGATCGACGAAGTTAGGATCTCGAAGAAAGCAATTTACCGAGAGAACTTTGGCCCGAACCGTCGCTTTGTACCTGACGACGACACAGTCATGCTATTGCATTTGGATCGCAGAATTGGACCGTTTGTGCTTGACCACAGTAAATCGGCAGTTCGAGGGACACTCGGATCGAAGGCCGGCTTGGTGGCGACACCGTAGTCGGATAGCCAAGGACCTATCGGGTTCGCTCACTTCAATTCGAAACTTGTTTTGTTTGGATTGCATAGACAAAGGTGGCAGGTACAAAAAATCCAGTCTACGCAATGTTGTTCGGTAAGATGGGCTTCCTTCGAAGCGAGTGTTTCCATGGGCCGGGCCAAGCGAGCAGACGAAGCTAACGGCATTTGCCACTTGATTAAGCGTGCGAATCGCCCTGCGATAATCTCTGAGAAAGACGCAGACTACGAAGCTTCGGAGCGAATCCTCACTGCCAAGGCATTGCGGTCGCTGGGTCAGCGCGACCTGGAACAATATGCAATGATCAGCATGAATTTGGGGCCTGACGTGAGTCGCCGGTTGTGTGTTGCTAATGAATGCCTGTTTCAATGGCAACAAGGATTTCCCTTCGCTGCCATGCACTGACCAGTCCCATGGTAAGATGGTCGAAGCGTCGAAAATATGTCTGGCCTTCCCACCCTTAAAACCTTGCCATGCGTCGCCACATTTCCTGCCCTCTGATCCTGTT
The DNA here is from genome assembly GCA_007859835.1 of Novipirellula herctigrandis. Lineage (GTDB taxonomy): Bacteria > Planctomycetota > Planctomycetia > Pirellulales > Pirellulaceae > Novipirellula_A > Novipirellula_A herctigrandis. Next base: position 5,479,390 of record SJPJ01000001.1, read on the forward strand.
GTTTTGTCTTGCCACTTGTATGAACGCAGCGGAGCCGCCCGCGCCTGTGCTGCCGGTTCCCAGTGAACGTCAACTGCGTTGGCACGAAATGGAATACTACGGATTCATCCATTTCACTACCAATACGTTTACCGGTTTGGAGTGGGGATATGGCGACGAGAGTCCAGCGATATTCAATCCTACCGATTGTGACCCAAACCAATGGGCGAGCGTGGCGAAGCAGGTTGGTATGAGAGGATTGATCATTACGGCAAAGCATCACGATGGTTTCTGTTTGTGGCCCAGTCAATATAGCGAGCACACCATCAAACACTCGCCTTTCAAAAATGGGACTGCGGATATGGTTGGCGAATTGGCCGAAGCTTGTCGCAAACATGAATTGCAAATGGGGGTTTATCTTTCGCCGTGGGATCGCAACCATGCGAAGTATGGTTCACCGGAGTACATCGAATACTACCGAAACCAACTGACGGAATTGACGACCAACTATGGACCGCTTTTTGAAGTTTGGTTCGATGGTGCAAACGGTGGCGACGGGTTCTATGGCGGTGCAAAGGAAACTCGGCGTATCGATGCCGATACGTACTACGATTGGGACAACACTTGGTCGATCGTTCGAAGGCATCAACCGATGGCGGTGATGTTTAGCGATGGTGGCCCCGACATTCGGTGGGTGGGAAACGAATCGGGTAAGGGCAGTGAGACGAATTGGGCAATGATTCGCCGAACTGAATTTGCCCCCGGTCGTGGTGATCGAGAAGCACTAGGTAGTGGACAATTAGACGGCACGCATTGGGTTCCTGCGGAAGTCGACGTGTCGATCCGACCGGGATGGTTTTATCATGCCGAACAAGACGAACAAGTTAAATCGCTACAGCAACTGATCGATATTTACTACAGTAGCATCGGCAACGGTGCCAATTTGTTGTTGAATGTGCCGCCGGACCGCCGTGGTCGATTTCACGAAGCCGATGTAGCTCGGTTGATTGAATTTGGTCGCGTAATTGAAAAAACATTCGACGACGATTTGGCGAAAAGTAAACCTGCGTCGGCAAGCAATGTTCGCGGAAAAGACGATCAGTTCACCGCGGCAAACGTGACCGATGGTGACCGTCGTTCGTACTGGGCAACCGACGACGGTGTGATGACGGGTGAATTGGTTGTCGATCTACAGCAGCCCACTTGCTTTGACCGCATCCGTGTCCAAGAATTTATTCAGCTTGGTCAGCGCATCAAAAAGTTCGCGATTGATGCGAGGGTGGGTGATGATTGGCAACCGGTTGCGACGGGGACTACGGTCGGACCGCGCCGCGTGATGCGAATCGATCCGGTAACCGCCAATGCGGTTCGCATTCGTATTCTTGATAGCCGAGCCTGTCCGACACTCAGTACGTTGGAACTGTATCAATCGCCGAGCATTTGAGTGGTTGCGAAGCCGGATGATTGCAATCGCATGTCAGGCTCTGGCGGTTAGCGAAGGCGAAGCTTGGGCAGCTTCGGTGGCGTACCGCCGAGCTGCACCGCCGAGCTGCGTTGCCGAGCTGCGTTGCCGAGCTGCACCGCCGAGCTGCGTTGCCGAGCTGCGTTGCCGAGCTGCGTTGCCGAGCTGCGTTGCCGAGCTGCGTTGAACATGCCGCTACAGAATCCTATTCGGGATCGTAAGCTAAGTTCGGACTAAGCCATTTTTCGATATCTTTGATCGATTCGCCTTTTCGCTTGGCATACGATTTGACTTGATCCTTGGTGACGCGATCCACGGCAAAGTATCGTGACTGAGGATGGCCAAAGTACAATCCGCTGACACTGGCGCCGGGGGTCATCGCACAGCTACTGGTTAATTCGACACCCGTGTTCTTTTCCGCGTCAAGCAATTGGAATATCATCCGCTTTTCGGTATGATCCGGACAGGCGGGGTAGCCAGCCGCCGGGCGGATGCCGCGATACTTTTCGGCGATCATTTCTTCGGCGGTTAAGCCTTCGGTTTTGCCAAAGCCCCAATCTTCTCGCGCCCGGTGGTGCATTAATTCGGCAAACGCTTCGGCCAAGCGGTCCGCCACAGCTTGAACCATTATCGCTCGGTAATCGTCATGTTCGGCTTTGTATTGGTTGGCCAATTCCTCGGCACCGATGCCAGTGGTCACGACAAATCCGCCGATGTAATCACTTCGTCCGCTATCGACTGGTGCGACATAGTCGGCAAGCGATCGGTAATCGGTTTGACCTTTGCGTTCCCATTGTTGTCGCAAGCAATAAAGCCGAGTCAATTCATGCGAGTGAGATTCGTCGGTGTAAAGGACGATGTCATCGTCGTCGCTGGCGGCAGGCCAAAAACCGTAGACGGCGTTGGCTGTTAAAGATTGCTTAGCAATGATTTCGTCGAGCAATTGGTTTGCATCGTCGTAAAGTTCTTTCGCGTGGGAGCCGACGACTTTGTCTTCAAAGATTTTCGGATACTTGCCTTTCAATTCCCATGTCATGAAGAATGGTGACCAATCGATGAAGGATCGGATCTCTTCGAGCGGAAAATCCTTCAGCACTTTGACGCCTGTGAAAGCGGGTTGATCGATTTGAACGCTAGCCCAATCGGTTGCAAAACGCTTTTCAAGCGCCTCTGAATACGGCACGAGCGTTTGCTTTCGATCCCGATAGCTGGCGGCCAATTGGCTTTGCAGTTTCTGGTTGTCCGCAAGAAATGCTTTTTTGTTTTCCTTGTTAAGCAACTTCTCGACGACGCCCACACTGCGACTAGCATCGAGCACATGCACGACACCTCCCGCGTAAGAGGGCGCAATCTTCACTGCGGTGTGTTTTGCACTCGTCGTTGCACCACCAACCAACAGCGGTATGTCCAACTTTTTACGTTTCATCTCACGGGCGACGTGGACCATTTCGTCCAAACTTGGTGTGATCAATCCACTGAGTCCGATGATATCCACGTCATTTTTGTCGGCCTCTTCAAGAATCGTGTCGCTCGAAACCATCACTCCGAGGTCGATGACTTCGTAGTTATTACACTGCAACACGACACCGACAATGTTTTTGCCGATGTCATGAACATCGCCTTTGACCGTTGCGATCAAGAATTTGCCGCGTGCGTTATCGTTTTGCGTCCCCGCGGCGATCTTTTCCTCTTCCATGAACGGTTCAAGATAGGCGACGGCTTTTTTCATCACACGCGCCGACTTGACCACTTGCGGTAGAAACATCTTTCCAGCGCCGAAGAGGTCGCCGACGACGCTCATTCCGTCCATTAGCGGACCCTCGATCACTTGCAGGCAGCGATCGAAATGTTGACGAGCTTCTTCGGTATCCTCGACGATGTATTTGTCGATCCCTTTGATCAAAGCGTGCTTCATTCGCTCGGTCACCGGATCGTCTCGCCAAGCTAAATCTTCGCCGGACTTTTTTTTGCCTTTGCTCTTCACCGTTTCGGCAAACTCAAGCAGTCGGTCGGTCGCGTCGCTGCGATGATTGAGCAGAACATCTTCGACACGTTCGAGCAAATCTTTTGGGATTTCTTCGTAAACTTCGAGTTGACCTGCGTTGACGATGCCCATGTCCAAGCCCGCTCGGACGGCATGGTATAAAAATGCACTGTGCATCGCTTCGCGAACCGGATCGTTTCCGCGGAAACTAAAGCTAATGTTGCTTACACCGCCGCTGGTCTTTGCTCCGGGGCAAACCTTTTTGATGCGTCGGACGGCGTTGATAAAGTCGACGGCGTAGTTGTCATGTTCTTCAATTCCGGTCGCAACCGTTAGGATGTTGGGGTCAAAGATGATGTCTTCGGGTGGGAAGCCGATTTCATTGACAAGCAAGTCGTAGGCTCGCTTACAAATGCGCACCTTGCTTTGTTCGTCCGCCGCCTGACCGTGTTCGTCGAACGCCATCACGACGGCCGCAGCACCGTATTGACGAACCAAACGAGCGCGACGGAGAAATTCTTGTTCGCCATCTTTTAGCGAGATGGAATTGACGATCGCTTTGCCTTGGACGTTTTGAAGGCCCGCTTCAAGTACTTCCCATTTGCTGCTATCGATCATCACAGGAACGGCTGCGACAACATCGTCACCGGAGATTAATCGCAAGAATCGCGTCATCGCTTCGACGCCATCCAAGAGCGCGTCGTCAAAGTTAATGTCGATCACCATCGCGCCGTTGAGCACTTGCTCGCGTGCAATTTCGACCGCCTCATCGTATTGTTCGTCACGAATCAATCGAGCAAACTTTCGGCTGCCCGCAACATTGGTGCGTTCGCCGATCATGGTGAACGGAATCTCGGGACGCATGACCATCGGCAATTGGCCCGATAGCCGAGTGTAGATTGGGCCGGTCGACTCTTGTTTGGGTGTCTTACCTTTGACACGTTCCGCGATCGCGCGGATGTGGTCAGGTGTCGTTCCACAGCAACCGCCGAGGATGTTGACCCAGCCATTGTCGGCGTACTCGCCAACAATTTCGGCCATCGCTTTGGGGCCGAGATCAAATTGGCCCATGTCATTCGGAAGTCCCGCGTTGGGGTGACAGCTGATTGGAATCCCGGTCGCTTGAGACATCTCTTCAATGTGTCCCCGCATCACATCGGGTCCGAGCGCACAATTCATTCCAATCGACAACAGCGGGAAATGGGCCAACGAGGCAACAAAGGCTTCAACACTTTGTCCGCTGACGAAAGTCCGGCCGCCTTTGTCAAACGTCCCGCTCACCATCACGGGAACGCGACGTCCTCCGGAGGCATAGAATTCTTCGATCGCAAATAGGCATGCCTTCAAATTGAGAGTGTCGATCGCGGTTTCGGGAATCAATATGTCGACGCCTGCTGCAACGAGCGACTCGATTTGAGCGCGATAGCTATCCTTCATCTCGTTGAACGTCGTATCGCGGTGCGCGGGGTCTTCGACGTTGGTGCTGATCGCAGTCTGCTTGGTCGTTGGGCCGATCGATCCGGCGACAAATCGCGGTTTGTCAGGTGTTCTTTTGTTCCATATGTCCGTCGCCTCTCGAGCACAGGCGACGGCCGCGTGGTTGATTTCGTCCACCAACTCGAGCGGAAGATCAAATTCGACCATCCCAACGGGGGAGGCGCCAAACGAGTTTGTTTCAATGATATCGCTACCGGCTTCCAAATAGGCGCCATGAATTGCCGTAATTTCCGCCGGATGGGTTAGACAGAGAATGTCAGAGAAATTTTTCAAATCCTTATGGTGACTGGCAAAACGTTCACCTCGAACGGCTGCTTCATCAAACTTCAGCCGCTGGATCATGGTCCCCATGGCACCATCGAGCAGCAGGATTCGTTCGCGAATGAGTTCAGCGAGGAGCGTATCAGTGGAGGTAGTTTGAAGCATTTTGTCCGCTAAATCGTCGTTTTGTGTGGAGGGCGGTCACTCCGCCCGAGAAGTATCTTGTTCAGGGAATCGGGGATTGCCAAGGCGAATTACCGGAAAGTCGCCATTCAATCTTGCTCAATCGGTCAACTTTGACTATTCCGCAGATTCCAGAAAATCGGAAGCGGCTTCCTAAAGATCAACAACGTTGTGTACCGATTTAGACGTTAGGGTCCGGCTCTGGAGGATCGCAAGCGGAGTATTGCCGCTGCCAATGGACGCTTTAGCACTCATGAATCAGGAAGATCGAATGACCGTCTCTCCCAACCAAACCCAAGACGGTAGTCGCCAAGCACCGAGTTTATCTGCGAACCGGGGGGCATCTGACACTCCGAACCAAGCCTCCGAGTTGCCACCAACATTGTTTCAGTTACCGAATCTGTATCAATCGCAGAAACCCGCCACGTCGGCAGGTCAATCAGCATCTTCGCATACCGGCGACACATCGCAAGCGGTCGCGCATGCAAATGCCGCAGACTCCGCCCCTACAAACCCTCCAATGGCGTCCCAGGCCAAACCGATCGATTCCGCCAATACGGAAACGCATTGCAATTTGGCGACGGACATCGAGGATACGGACATCGAGGATACGGGCACCGAGGACACGGACACCAAGGACGCAGTGGCTTCGCCAAATCTTGAGGTTGCGTCCGACGCTCCAGCAGGTCGTGCTTGGATGGAAACCGCCAGCTCGCATGGACTCGTGCTCGTTCTCCTGATCGCAGTCGTCGTGGCCGCTATGATCGTTGGCCGTCGCTCGCGAAACCGTGCGAATCAAGCCAGTTCGACCGAGGTGGATCCTTCAAATTTTGTTCCACCATCGGAGCTGATTACTTTTGGTGAATCGTCTGAAATCGAACCAGCCGACACCGCGCAGACGGACTTTGAATTGACCCCTGATACCTTGGCTACGCTGTCCAACCCCACGCCGGAGGCTTCGATCGCATCGAACACAATGTCGACCGCATCGCCGGGTAATTCTGATTCAGATGCAAACTTACCAGCACCGAATGTGTCTAGCGGAACGGATGCCAGTGTTGTTAGCACAGCGAACGCCAACGTGAATCCCAACACGGTCAATGATCATGACACGCTAACGCAAACGAAAAACCAATATCCCACCGCTTCGGAGGTGATTGCTCGGCAAGGCTCACTCGAAAGTTCACAGGCACAGGTCGTCGTACCTGAGGATGTGAGTGCATCGCTTGGGGTATCAACGCCTTCGGTTGAGCCGAGTAAGGACGCGCCTTACCTTGCCTCGCCAACGCCGGCGGGTATTTCGGATTGGACACAATACTTACCGGTCAAGTAGGACCGGATCGCTTTCCATTTTTTTGACGATTCAACTTCCAAACCATTCGACATTCCGTACCATCACTTGGTAGCAATCATGACTTCAAATAACCAAGGCTTCGTCAAAGCGTTTTCGCGACGAAATCGCAGTGTGGCCAATCCCACCGAGAGTCAAAACCCACCAAGGGTAACCACCTCTAGCGAACCTGTGCGGCGTGAACCAGTGAAGCCCGTATCGGCTGAGGCTGCGGCGACATGGTGGATCGATGAAGAAGAGGGTAATCACTACCGTGCGGACAATGATCCGAAGCAAGTGATTTCAAAGCCTCATTTGGAAGACGATATTTGTCTTGCGGATGCTCGTGACGAAGTAATTGCCGAGCCAGAAGTTATTGAGCGGGACGTTGCTCCGCAGGAAAGGGTTCCCTCACTGCAAGACACGATTTCGTCGTATTCGGTTGGATCGACTCAAGACGACCAACTAGCGTCACTGTACGGCAATTCGATTTCAATTGCTGCTTCGACCGAACTGGAAGCACCTTTGGTTGAACCTCAACCGACGGGTGAAGAAGAGGTTTTTTCACTGAAGGACGTTGCCAAGACATCACAGCGGATCGATGAACCTCATGTTCGATTTTCGATCAAGCCACTGAAGTTGCGAAGCAAGCAAACAAAGCCTGCCGTTGAAACAGTAACAGACAGCCAAGCGAGTGAAATTGTTCAAGACTCCGAAAGCCAAAGCGTCGCCGATGAGCCGGTTTTGATGTCGCATGCTAAGGCGGAGCAGAGGATCGAAGAGGCGATCGCCGACCAATCGGCCGCGGATATCGAAACACGAACGCAGCCCCAAGCAGAACTGGAAACCGAGACGGCAGTATTTCGCCCGGCATGGGAAGTCGACCAGTTTGATTTGCCAAGCAATGTTGCCAAGTTGTTCTTCCATGGTGAAGTATTTCAGCATATCGCTGAGCAGATGCTCGAAGCGGTCGAGACCGGACTTAGCACCGTTTTGATCACGAGTGTGCATGGTGAAGAAGGTCGCAGCACGGTCGCGATGGGAGTTGCCCTCGCCGCGGCCGCCGCAGGCATTCGAGTCGCGCTAGTCGATGGTGACACGATCCAGCCAACATTGGTCGATGATTTGTGCTTGGATGTCGAAAAGGGGTGGCTTGATGCGATCCGAAGTGGTCAACCCATTTGCAGTGTCGCAGTTCACTCGGTCGAAGACGGGGTGACGTTGTATCCGTTGTTCGAAACCGATTCGTCCGAGCAGGCTTCGCCTACCGAAATGAAGCACTTGATAAGCACGATCAAAGAAAGCTTTGATTTGGTCATCATTGATGGACCGATCGGTGCATCGCCCATGGCCGCCGCTTGTGCCGAGATGGTGGAAAGTGCGATGGTCGTGTGCGACGTCGAGCGGACGGCCCCAGAAGAAGTTGCGAAACTCTCGGATCATCTTGCAGCTTTAGGGGTCAAAGGGACCGGCATCGTCGAGAATTTTGCATGATGCTTGCAGTCTAGGCTGAACAAAATTGCGTCGGCAACGATAGGGACGCGTTCCGGGGACACGCTTCGAGAGAACCCGCCGTTCGTATCGTCGGATCAAAAGAACGCGATTTTCGGCCCACTTCCTCGCAGCGCCGAGGCCCCAAGAAATGCATGCCTTATCAGGTGATGTCTTTCCGGTCACAATATGGACTTCCTTCTTCTTCTCAGGGAGTGACCGATGACCCGATTGCCGCGACGTGATTTATTGCTTGGAGTTGGATCGTCAATCGGGGCGATGGCGGTGGAAAAAACGCTGCCCGCAAGTGAAAGTGTGGAACTCGCTTCGCAACAATCGCAATCATTTCGCGACAAGTCACCCAAAGCCAAAGCCGTCATCATGCTCGTCATGGAAGGGGGCCCGAGCCAACTTGATACGTTTGATCCGAAACCGGTTCTCAGGCGTTTGCACGGGGTGGAAGCCAACGGGTCAATGACCGGCGGAATGGCGCAGTCATTTGCAGCGAAACCATCTGCAGCGAAACGGTATTACGTTGGTAGTCCGTTTCGCAGTCGTAAGACGGGGCAATCGGGAATCGAGATGTCCGATCCCTTTGTGCATCTCGCAGAAGATCAGGTAGCCGACGAAATATGTCTTTTTCGCGGGTGCCAAGCCGAATCGGAATTCCATTGCGATGCGATGCTCGATTTGACTGCTCCGGTCTGTCATCTCGGCAATGTTTCGTTTGGTGCTCGAATGGCTCACGCACTCGATGCGCGTCAAACGGAGTCACCACCTTACGTTGTCATGTTCGATCGGGCGCCACCGCAAGCAGGGATAGCGAATTGGACCAGTGGTAGCCTGCCAAGTGAATTTCATGGTGCCACCGAAACGTCGCTTGCCATTCGAACCGTCCCCATAGCGGCATTCGACTTACATAGAGAATCAGCATCCACTCAGGCGATGTACGGGATTGGCCACGCGCCGACGGATTCGTTCGGAAGGAAGTGTTTGGTCGCTCGTCGATTGGTAGAACATGGTACGCGTTTTGTTCAGCTGTTTTGTGGAGGCTGGGATAGTCACAATGCGCTCTTTCGAGGGCATGCTTCGCGTATTCGAAGTATCGATCAACCGTTTGCAGCCTTGATTCGCGATTTGAAAAAACGTGGCATGTTAGACCAAACATTGGTCTTTTGCGCAGGTGAATTTGGCCGTACTCCCGACTCGCAAGGTGGCGGCAAAGGTGACCACCTGGGACGCGATCACAATCCGAATGCGATGAGCATGTGGTTCGCCGGTGGCGGTTTTCGACGCGGCGTTACCGTGGGTGCTACCGATGAATTGGGTGCACGAGCGGTTGAGTGCGTGCGTCCGCTCGGCGATGTTCATACTACGATTGAACACACGATCGGGTTGGATGTTGGTGTGATGCGTCAAGGGAACGTGATTAGCGAACTACTCGCCTAATGTAGGTTTTCGCTGGCTCCGTTCCCATCGCTGGTCATCGCAGTTTGCTGTTTAGCCAAGTCATCACTTTCGCAGTCGACATGTAGCCGTTTTGTTGGTCCACGAAATGTCCGTCTGGCGTGTACAGAAGCGTCACGGGAAAGCTCTTGAGTCCCATCTTGTTGACCACTTCCTTGTTGCGGTCCCCATCGAGGATCAGGGTTTCGAAATGTTGCGAAATGGGGACGGAAACATTGGGTGCGGACCATGTTTCTTGCTTCATCTTTTTGCAGAAGTGGCACCAATCCGTCGTCACGAAGACAAGGATCGGTTTGCGAGACGCTCGCGCTGATTCGATCGTCGATTCAATCGAGTTGTTCCAACGAATTTCGGCCGATGCCGTTGAGAAAAAAAGTAGGCAAAAAGTGAGGCTAGCGAGCAATCGCATCCGTATGCGATTGCGAAAGGTGAAGCAGTAGGCGGATTGATTGACTGGGTGGATTCCGTCACTCTTGGTCTTGGTCTTGGTTTCAGACATGGTTTCGATTCCTTTCTTGGATGGCAGTCCGCCATTTGATCGTGCGATTCGATCGTGGGCTAATGAACCAATGAACGGTCGTCTGATCAGTCCGCCACGAAGATAAAACAGTCAAACAGTCGAATCCAGGAAGTTCGTATTGCGTTGTGCTCCCTTTTTTCTCGATAAGACTAAAGCGGCGTTCTCATGCGCCTGCTCCTGCCTGTCTATCCTGCCGAGGTGTTTCATCATGAATCAAGGTGACGATACAAAAAGTCGCGAAACCGCGCGTCCGCTCAAAACATTGGTACCGGTCATCGCGGTTTTGTGCTTTGGGCTAGCTGGGTGTAAGTCGACGATAGGAGTGCTGCCGAGTTGGGTCATGCCGGTGTTTGCTAGCAATGGGGAGATCAGTACTGAGGTATCCGATCCTTCGTCGCCCGGAGTTCCACCGCAGAGCTACGCTGAAATGGCGAAGGTTAAGGAAGAGGACCTTGCGACCATTTTTGGGCTACCCGCAACGAGCGTGTCCTCCGAAATGGGCAATGGTAATGAGCCGGTTGTCCAAGTGGCTGCAGAGGAATTCAAGAAGTCCGAGGAACCCGTGCCGGGACCCGATAGTTTGTTCTCGGCGTCTCGGTAGGTGTTGGGGACTGTGCAAAGAAAAACCCAGGATCCGCCCGCGAGGCGAGCGACCCTGGGTTGAGTTGTTTAACGCCCATGGAGTTGGCGATCGCTTTCGCCAACATTTATACAGCAGCAGCTTGTTAGCCTCGGTTGTACAATTTCCACAGAGCTATTTCGAATTCGATTGTCATTAGGCAAACGGGTTGTATGAACCCGGCGTCGGGATTGGGTATCGGCCTTCTTCATCCGGGCGTGCCGATGGTGGTACATCCGAGTCGATCGTATAGCTGTCGATTCCGGGCGCTAAGTCGCGTCCTTTTTCGAGCAGATCGTCCCACTTGATGACTTTGGCTGAGTAGCAAGCTTCACGACCAAGGATGGCGGTGAATGTCGACTTGGCGCCATATTCGCCTTCGTTGTAGATCTCGCCTCGCATCAGTGCTTCGATCAAGTCGTGTTGTTCTTGCTGGTGGCCGCCTGGGCTCTTGCCAGAGAATTTCCAGGGGTTCGCGCCTTCGATCGATCCGGATGGATTCGCGGTACCCTTTGACCCATGTGCGAACTCAGACACATTGTTCCAAGCACCTTTGACATGGCGACCTTGGCTGAACATCTTGGTCCCGTCGGCAAACGTGTATTCGCAGAAGGTATGGTCAAAGATTTGGGATTTGGTGGGGTCGCCACCTTCACGTTGCTCACGGCCCCCCATGCCATTGCATTCTACTGGGTAAGCGTCTTTGACCCAGCATCCAACATCAAGGTTGTGAATGTGTTGCTCACAAATTTGATCACCGGAAAGCCAGTTGAAGTGGTACCAGTTGTTGGTTTGAAACGCCATTTCCGTTTGGTCCGCGTTACGGTTGCGATACCAGATCCCGCCACCATTCCAATAGACGCGTTGTGCAATGACATCTCCGATCGCACCGTCATGAATACGTTTGATCGTTTCGATATATCGCGGTTCGTGACGGCGTTGCAGTCCAATGCCGACCATCAAGTCCTTCTTTTTCGATTCTTCAACCGCTGCGAGCACGCGGCGCACGCCCGGTGCGTCCGAGGCAACCGGTTTTTCCATGAAGATGTGTTTGCCTTTGTTAACGGCGTATTCAAACTGTTGCGGTTTGAATCCCGGAGGCGTTGCGATTACGACCAAATCACAATCGACATCAATCGCGTTCTTATAGGCATCAAGACCGACGAAGATCTTGTCAGGATCAACGGCAACCTTTTCTTTGTGTTTTTTCCCTAGGCTGCTGACGGTGTAGTCGGCCTTGTTTTGGAACGCATCTGCAACGGCGACTAACTTGACATTGCCTTTTGTGTTCATGATGTTGTCGGTAGCACCATTGCCACGTCCACCACATCCGATCAACACAACTTTGATTTCGTCACTGCCGGCCGCATGAGCCGTTCTCGCAACGCTACCTGCAACCGCGATACCTGCGGCAGCAGCACTTGATTGTTTCAAAAAATTTCGGCGAGAGGGGGTGTTCTGCATGATTGAATTCCTAGAAGGGGGGGGAGGTGGGATTGGAAGGTGGAAATTGCTCCTCTTCAGTGAACTGGATTATAAGCATTAAGATGGGGCGTGTCTTGCCAGGAAGGGCTCTGTGTTTATTTTTTTTGTTTTGGCTCCGTGTCGTCTCTTTTGAATGGGTTTTGTCGATGAAGTGTCGTTTGAAGACGGGGGTCGAAGGACTCGACGAGCGGCTTGGTGGTGGCTTGGTACCAGGGACTCTAACGGTTGTGATGGGTGCGTCAGGCATCGGCAAAACCCAGTTGGGCATTGCATTCGCCAATCGAGGCCAGACGCAGGAGGGGGAAAAAGGAATCGTCTTTGACATGACCGCTCGCGGCGATTCGCAAAACCACTCGGATTATGCTCGGCGACTTTTTGATTGGCAACTTCGTGAACGGTCCCTGAATGGCTCGATCGATATGAGTACCGCTTGGGAGAAAAGTGTAGTTCGCGATGACTATATGCATATTTTCGAGCATGCCGGTCGTCGAGTGACAGCATCGGATCTCGATTCGGATCAGTGGCGTCAGTGGAAATACGAGCAATCGCGAAAGTTGGATCAAGCGATTGCCTTTTTCTACTGCAATTTTGTGCATGGCGTCAGGCGATGTGTGATTGACGGAGTTGAGCCCGTTGATCGGGCCTCCGATTCGATCCAATTCGAGATGTTTGAATACATCTATCACCAAATCTTGCGCAAAGAGCATGACTGGGTTGCACGCGATCTGTTTCGTATTGCGTTTCGTGAAAACGCAAAGGCTGTCGAGTCTCACGCCTACCAGCACCAAGACATTGGTTGTCTGCTGCTTTACACCTCACACGAAGTGATGCTTGACGACTTGTTGGTACGAAAGATCGAAAGTGGCGACGTGTTGTCCAATGCCAACACGATCATCTTGATGGGGAAAACTCGACAGGGAAACAAGATGGGCCGAGCCCTGCACGTGGCAAAGCACCGTGGCAGTGCATGTGATGACTCGATCGTTCCGTTTGAGATCACCGAGCAAGGACTGCAGTTACAGAGCTAGATGGGGTCGCCGTGAAAATGAATGAACCCTTGTCTGTGGCGAAAGCTTCCATCATTCCGTCCTTTGTTTCAGTGCGAGCTTGCATCCGTCGTCGAGACGCCGTTCATACGTGGTTGTTGATGACATCGCTCGGATGCATTTTGTTGGCCATGGCAGTAGCGTTTGGGTGGCCTGTGATTTGGTATGGCACGATCGAATTCTTTCCCGCGATCCTGCTCGGTTTCGCGGCATTGGTATTCCTCGCATCCTTGTTGCCGTTGTCGTTGGTCTTTTTGGACGCAGCAAAATCGGGAGTTGCGTTCGAAGCGGATCGGATAGTCATCCATCGAAGTCGATGGCGATTCACCGAAGCGATCTTCTATTCGTTTCTGCCTCGCAGCGAACTTGCTCCCAATATGGCGGCAGATACGTTGCTCGAATGGATCCTTCGCCCTCGTCGCTGGGTGATCCACCGCGATGAAACTCAACGGGTTTACCTGCGACGTTATGGCGAGGGGACGTTGCTGCGACTGTTTACTACGACTGGTTCGATTGACCCGTTTCCTATCGGCAGCGACCGTGATCTGGCGATCGCTGGGCAGGCCCTCATTCATTGGCATCTCGGCACGCCACAACGCGAAACGCTGCTACTTGAAGGTGAGGGAATTCCTCAGGACCGATTGGTGGAATTGATTGAAAAAGCACCGGCGGGATTCACGTTTGATGAGCCCGATGTGGGGCGACTTCGGCTGACCTTTCGCGAATCCTCCGCTGGAAACTTCTTTGTTGTCTGTCTCGTTTTTGCTGTGGTATGGACGATTGTCGCTGCCTTGGTCTTGAAACAGATGGAGGAACGACCTTCGTGGATCGTTCAAGCAGTGGTTTTGTCGTTGGGGTCACTGTCGCTTGTGGTGGCGTTTGGCAATGCTGCTGAACGAAGGCAATTGGTCATGCAGGACGATCGGTTGAAAATTCGTCGACGTGGATATTGGCATGCGCGAACGACAACATTCTCAGCAGAAACGCTCACGGAAATCCGTCAACGAGCCACAGGTATTCGCAGTGGCGGCGACGGACCGTGTTTTTGGCTAGTCGAGCTAGCGGGGCAGTCGAAACCGCTTTGGACCGGAGAGGAAACCACGACGCAGTGGTTGGCGGAAGTGGTTGCGTGTCGATTGGGATTGCCGTTGCTACGTTCGGCGTACATCGACAGCGATTTGGGGCCAAAACTGAGGGATCCACAGGCAGAACCTTAGGCAACGTCGCTCGATCGCCTTGGCAAACCAATGCGGCGGCATGTCACCGCCGTTACGATCGAACCGTTATCGAATCAGGCTCATGTAAAAGCTGAAGACTTGCGTTTCGTCGGTGTCAGCCTTGTTGACTGGGAAAGCAAAGTCAAACGCCAACGGAGCGGGGCCTAGCATTGGAATCGCCACACGCAAACCAAGACCGGGCGAGACTCGGAACGAATCGCTGTTAAGTTTCGCCTCAGGTTCCACGGTTCCAAAGTCAACAAACGCTACACCTTTGAATGCATCGTCCGCAGTGATTGGGAACATGTATTCGACAGTGTTTAGGAATTTGAAACGACCGCCGACCGAGACGCCACTATCGACAGGGCCAGCACCGCGGAAATCGAAACCACGGATTGTGGCGTAGCCACCAGCGAAAAAGTTCTCGAAGATCGGGGTCTCTTCGCCGCTGTAGCCGATTTGCGTCGAGTACGAAAGGGTTTGCCGTCCGCTGCCATCGGCTCGTTGCGAGAGTAGCCAATATTTTCGGTATTCCGATTCGAATCGCGAGTAGTCGAAATCACCGAAAGCTTGTTCGAAACTGAATTCAAAGTAGTGACCCTCGCTCGATTGAATCGGGCTGTTTCGAGTGTCGTGTTTCAGGCTTAAGGTGCCGCTGTAGAGTTCGTTGTCACCGAGCACAGCGTCCAATGGGGCAACGCCAAGCACTCGTGGTCTACTGATTTCGACGTTCTGGCCGCTGATGCCGGCGGAAACCGACAGGTCAGGCGTAATTCGATATCCGAAACTCAAGCGACCACCAAGTCGTTCTTCGTCCCAGTCTTGAAATCGTCGGTCAACCAAGAAGCCGCTGACGGACATGCTGACGGGTTTATAGCCGAACAAGTTGGGATCGGCGAAGTTGATCGTATATCGGTCGAAGTCGCTACCAGGTGCAGCTTCGATTCGGAATGTTTGACCAGCACCACGAAACGCAGTTCCGCTGAACATGTCTTGGAATGATCGTGGCCAACGCGTGATGTCAAAGTTGCGTTCATCAAGTGTGATTTGACCAGTGACACCCGCGTCGCTGTTGACGGCACCACCGAGCATGATTCGGCCTGTGCGTGCCGGGTATCCGTTGATGATCAAGTCCGCTTCACGGACGGTTGGCATGGGGACGTAGTTTGTTGGTGGACTGAGCGGATCGCTATAAGTCGTTCCTGGGAAAATCGGATCCGGGGCTGCGTACGTGGCGTCCGGCGCAATCGGCGTTCCGTAGTTTTGGCCGGGGCTATACGTGGTCGTTGGTGGCACGTTTTGCGGCGGAGCAGTGTAGGGGGGGGCAGCACCGTATTGAGGTGTAGCACCGTATTGGGGGGCAGCACCGTATTGGGGGGCAGCACCGTATTGGATTGCGGGCGCGTTCACAGGTGCCGAAGGTGCTGGTGAAACACCGTAAGCGCTGTTTCCGTAGGTTGATGGCGGCGTTGCCAAGGAGGGTGGCGTTGTGTAATTGGACGGTGGAGCGTTGGTTGTAGCGGGGACACCGTTTGTCGGCGGTACGTAAGTTGTCGGCGGTACGTAAGGAGCCGTCGATGGATATTGTCGGGCGACGTAACGCTCACTTTGCGATGCTTGGTGGACCGTGTTGGCAGACTCCGCTGGCGCAGCAACCAATTGGACACCGTTTGCATCCGTGGTCGTTGTAAGTGCCGGAGTATTGACGCCAAGTAGCGAACCGCCCGCCATCGCGGGGTTGGCGATCCATCGCGTGCAGCCACTCGACAAGCATGCCATCGCGGCAATGCCAAGTACTATCACCTGTGGAATCGCGGACAGTGGATTCGGTGTTCTCATGCGAGCGTCTTCATCGGAAGAGTGCGAAGTAAAATTAGTATTCATCACGGGGCACCACCTTGATGTCTGGCGCTTCAGCGATCTGGGGGTTCGTTTCAAGCAATTGACTCTTTTCGATCCGGCGTCGATTCAGTTCGAGCGAGCGACGGTCGATCCAATCGCCTTCCCGAAGGTCCACCATGTTGAGCATCGTTGTTTCCCGCATCAAATGGGGTTCGCCTTCGATGTTGACAAGAATGCTTCCCACTTTCCATCGATCGCCTTCGGTGATTTCGTAGACCAAATCGACCACATTGGCTTCGTCACGCATGACGGTTTTGGGTTCGACTTCGGCGTAGATAAATCCGAGTTCGCCATAGCCGTAAGTGATTTCTCCGATATCGCGTCGCATCAATGTTCCATCAAACATGTCACCCGCATGAAGTTGCATACGGGCACGTAGCGATTCTTCGGTAATAAATTGATTGCCAACGATTTTCACATCATTGACGGTGAAACGCGGACCTTCGTTGACCACAAACGTGACGGTGATCCATTTGCCCGATTCGTCGTAGCGAATCCGTCGGCCCACGGTTGCCGTCAAGAAACCGAGGTTGTGGTAGTAGCTAGCCAGGATATTGACGTCGTCATCCACGGTTCGCATATCAGCGGTGTTGCCAAGATGCCAAAGGACTCCGACTGCGGGACCGCGGCTCTTGATGATTTTCTTTAGCCGTGCTTCGCTGACGATGGTGGCTCCTTTAATCTCGATGTCCGCGATTCGCTCTTTCGGACCCTCGTTGATTCGAAAGATCACGGCACCCGAATCGTCTTTAAAGCCAATCGACGATTCGATCGCGACCTGGTTGAAACCTTCTTCTTTGTAATAGTCGATCATGCGGCGACGAGCTGATTCGATTGAAAACTCACTGAGCGGGTCGGATGCCGTCACGCCTGCGCGGCCAGCGAGTTCGCGGTCGTTCAATGCACGGTTTCCGTGATAGACCACGCGTGTGATCACGGGACGTTCGTGAACAACGAAGGTCACGCCTACGCCGCCGGGTTGTTCGTCAAGCTTGAAAGTGACATGGTCAAACGACCCCATGTCGTTGAGACGTCGGACGTCGCCAAGCACCGTTTCATAGTCATAGAAATGGTCGCGGCGTGTTTGGATCTTTTGTTGCATCAAATGGGTGCTAACGGCTTTGTTGCCAACGATGGCCACATCCAAAACAATTGCGTCCCCTTTTTCGCGGCGAATCGCAAGTCCATCACGGCTTCGCACATGATCGAGGAACGGTACTTTCGTGTCGGGGCCCGGCATGCTCGGACCGCCTCCGGCTCCCATGCCACCGCCACCCATGCCACCACCACCCATCTGGGCTTCGGTTGGACTGATCCACATCGCGGCAAGTAGAGTGGCTATCACGTAGCGCAATAGGCTTGTGCGAGCCATGCTTTTTTGCACGGATTCGTTACCTAATAAGCGGTTTGTTTTTTGTCTTTTTCGAGTCATACAGTCGGCATACCGATTGGAGATCACGGTTACGTCCTTGGGGACCGATCGACGCGATAGGTCACGCAGATCGCTCGGGTATTGGTAATTACCAACGTGGAACGGGAGACCACAAGGTGTATTTTCAAGCAAAAGAGCCAGAGTGAGATAAATCGGTTAAAGTTCGAAATGGGGAACCATTAATACCGAGTTTCACGCCTGCTAAGCGAGTGGTGCTTCCAAGCGGTTGGGCTTCTAAGCAACTTGCGCAGAGCCCGTAAACCAGCGGCGCGCGTATTGGACGACATGCCGCGGTTTTGTTTTGCCACGGCTAAAGAGCTCACGATCCGACCGCTGATCGGCCAAGCAAGAACGAGCTACATGGGATGGATGCTTGATCGATTCCAACTCGAATCGCGGCAAGTTCTCAAGTGGGCTTTGTCCCGACGTATGGGTTGCGTCCTCACCAAAGCCGATGTTTGATACCAGATTTTGATTCGGAAGTGCGGTCAATCCATGGTTCATCCAACATGCCAAATTCCATATATAGGCCCACGAATCGATCTGTTCTTGATGAACGCGATCAAAAATGCGGGTCCAATAGTCAAGCTCGGGAATCGAATCACAGAACGCCATCAGATCACCCCGGTCGCGAAAACTTGGCCATGCATTCATCGTCGGTTCGTAATGTCGCCAAGCTCTTCGCCAACTGGCCCAGCCCCAGCAATGTGGGTATTTCGAAAAATAATAGCTACCATCTCCGTAGCGGCGTCCACTTTGGAAATTGTCGCCACTAATCGCCATCACACGTTGGTCGTCGGCATAGTGGTTTAGAAGCGAATCGCAATAGGTAAAGAAAGAATCGCTGACTTCACAGTCATCCTCTATAACAATTGCTTGTTCGTAACGCTCGAAGATTTCCGAGAGCCCGCTACTCACTCGGCGCCGGCATCCCAAGTTCGTGTTGGAGTAATAGCGTTCAACTTGACAAGGCCAATCAACATTTTCAGCAATTTGCCTTGATTGCGCGATCAAAGCTGCTTCCCCTGTCCGACCACCGCGGGCTGCGTCGGAGATGATGCAAAGGACTTTCGGACGAGCACGGCGAATCGGCTCAAAAGTGCGGAGAGTCAAATCGGGGCGATTGAAAACGATAAACGCGACAGGTGTTTCAAGCATTCGATGTCATCGTGGTTCTTGTTTTAGCGATTCACATTTGGACAGCGGGTTTGCGATCGGGTTCCACTACGCTGCTCGTGCCGATTCGCAATTGGGTTTCGCATTGACATAGTCATCGTTCTTGCGAGTCAACTCGAAGATCCCGCATCCAAGCCGACAATCGGAATTGTTTGCCACCACCGATTCGGTCAATTCCACGTCGTTGTGAAAGTCGCCGGCATCATCGACAAAGCAGAACCGATCGAATTGGAAATTGGGCGATAGAACGTCCATGAGGTATTTAAGCGAAAAGACGCGATGCGCGTTGAACTCAATACGCAGTGGGCCTATAGGAGTCGAGAAGAAAAGCTTGCCACCAGGTTTCAGCAAAGCATGTAGGTTCCGAAGTCCCTTCAAATGACCATCAAAATCGACCGGATCACCGTAGCGTCCTAGGCCGAAATGCTCGAGCGTGTGAAGGCAGGAAAGCGAGTCGGTGATGCCTCGCATCTGTTCAGGAAGTTCGTTCATTAAATCGGCTTGTCCGAAACGAATGTTTCCGATTCGTTCTTGGCTAGGTCGGATGTCAAGCACTTCGATTTCGCGAAACGCTGCCACATGAGCAACAAAGCCATCGATCCGCGAGCCAACGTCCATATGCCTGTTGGGACTGAGTGAATGGATTCGTGATGCAACCCACAAGTCTTGATGGAAATAGTGACCGCTTGCCGTTCCACAAGATTCGTCTCGATCGGCTAAACAAGGGTAAGGTCGTCCAAACGAAATCGATTCACCCGCCAATTTTGCTTGTTGGCGTAGGTCAAGGTAGTCGCGCAGAAACCACGGAATTTTCGTGGCGTGCCGCAAGTGCCGAAGGGGCTTAGCGTTCAAACGGCGAACCGATGCCCAAGTGTGTCGAAACAGTCCAGCCATGAATCATCCCTGAAACAAGTTTTTTGTTGTGCCTACGCAGCAATGTGACGGTGATGTCGCTGCAAAACGGCGCTTACATCAATATGATGATCGGGCCCCTGCATGACCTGCAGCGGAGCCTGTCCGTAAAACGATGCCCAGCCTGAGAATGTACTTGGTGGTCCGACCACCAAATCGGTTTCCGCCAAAGCATACATGTCTTCGATCATCGCTCCAATTCCGAAATGGACATTCAGGCCAGGGAAATCAGCCTCGCGGAGTGGTTCGTTGCTACAGACGAGAAAAGCGACCTCATGTCCTCTCAATTGTTCACGCACGCGGTGCATCGTCGCCGCGTACTGCTGGGTCGAGAAATAGTATTTGCCCCCGTCCCAATGGGCGTAATCGCCATGACGAATATGGATGCCCACGACCAATTCGGATTCTATGCGAATTGTTCCCATGAGTTCGTTGATTCGGGCTTGACACGATGGGGAGACCCGAAAGTGGTTGCGAATCAAATCGGCGTGCTTTTCAAGCAACGGATCGCAGCGGAATCGCCAACCCGACACTAATACTGGGTACCTTGACCGGGCCAATTTGGCAAAGTCTTTGCTTCCTAGGTCGTACTTTTGATCATCGGCCAATTGCAGGGTTTGGAAAGGAGTTCGACCGCGACCGTAACGATGCAACCACTTGGACGGCTTATGGACGAGCTTGTACGCCAACCGTCGCTGCCATTGTGGGATCGTCACTTCTTGGCCATCGGGCAGGCCAGGCAATTCGGGATATCGACACCACACGTCTTTTGCGGTTGCAGGAAATAGGTCAGCGTAATCTAAAAACGCGGGGCAAAGCAGCGTGGCTCCGTATTCCTCGGCCGCAGCGATCAAGTGTGCCATCAACGACAACCGATTTCCCAATTGGCCGTATTTCTGAGTCAAAACGATCATTGGAACGATGGATGGTTTGGGGTGTCGGAGGGTTCGTGGGGCAAATTGACTCGTTGTGGACGATACCTATAAAAGCTTGTATCGATAGGGTTTCATCGCAGTCAATACCGAAGGAGGCCCAAGCAATTGGGCAACCAGATTCACCTTGTGACCAGCAGCGGGTTTTCGTTAGGGTCCACTTTGGAAACCGAAGCAATCAGTTCAGCCCCGTCGTGACGAGAGAAAAATGGGCCTTGGAAAGCGAATTGAATCGAGTGTACGTGGGCTGGTATCACGCAGTGCAAGCGACATCCTTCAGTGGCAACGTGGTGGATTCACTACGCCACCGCCGCAGGCCGTCAAGATCAGTATGCTTGCAAATTACATGGAGTCATACGGGTTAAAAAAGTTTATTGAAACGGGGACTTTTCGAGGTTCCACGCTTTGTCACATGGCGAAACGGGGCTACGACTGTATGAGTATTGAACTCGCAGATGATCTCCACCAAGCTGCAAAAAGAAAGTTCGCAAGCTACTCCAATGTGCAGTTATTGCTTGGCGATAGCGGAAATGTTCTTCCTCGGATTCTCAATACACTCTCCGAGCCAGCCTTGTTTTGGTTAGACGGTCACTATTCGGGAGGCCCGACCGCACGCGCCGACAAGGATACTCCGATTACAACGGAATTGGAGGCGATTCTGAATCACCGAGTGGAGGGGCATGTCATTTTGATCGACGATGCCCGCCTTTTTAACGGCGAGAACGACTATCCTCCTTTGCATGAGCTGCTGACGGTCATCTCTCGCAATGGACGTTTCCGTTACGAGGTGCATTGTGACTCGATTCATCTGATTCCAACATCAAAAAGATCGCTCCGTGCTGCTTAGCATGCTGCGGGCATTTTGAAGCCACTGGGCATCGTCGTTGACAAAAAAAGGATTTCGTCGAAGTCCTTACCCCTATCCCTAACCCATATTCTTATCGAGGCGTGTGCGTGTTTCATCGAATCTCACAGTGGAAACGGCAACGTAGAGAACAACGCCGTCGCCGCAAACTCAATGATCCGGCAACCTATCCGGTTGATATGCGCCGGGATGTGGTCGACACGATGGTCTCCGTCAAAGACTACACGATGACTTCGGTCGACCGACTGCATGGTCTGTGTGAGGCCGTTCGATATATGACATCGGTGGGGATTCAAGGCGATATCGTTGAGTGCGGCGTTTGGCGAGGTGGCAGCATGATGGCCGTTGCCAAAATGCTTAACCAATTTGGTGACACGGATCGCCATTTGCATCTCTTCGACACGTTCAGCGGAATGAGCGCGCCGACGAGCGAAGATATCGCAGTGGACGGGCAAACCGCTGAAACACTTCTGGATACGGAATCGAAAGACGATCCGACTTCGGTTTGGTGCGTTTCTTCGCTGGACGAAGTGAAATCGCACATGAAGCAAACCGGCTATGACGAAAGCCGAATCCACTATCACAAGGGGATGGTCGAAGATACGATCCCCGCCGGAGCGCCGGACAAGATCGCTCTGCTTCGCTTAGACACGGATTGGTACGAGTCCACGCGACATGAAATGGAGCATTTGTTTCCACGACTTGCCGACGGCGGTGTGCTCATCGTTGACGATTACGGCCATTGGGAAGGAGCTCGACGAGCGGTTGACGAATATTTTGCGGAGCACCAGATCGGTATGATGTTGCATCGACTCGATTACACCGGTCGCATCGGAATTCATCACGCATCGATCAAGCGGGCCGACTCGCCAAGTCAACCCGCGTCGGGTAGCAGTTCCGCTCAATCAGGAGCCGGCCGTGACGCAGCCTAGCGATTATTTGAATGTCGGATGTGGCAACCATTACCATCCCGATTGGACCAATATTGATTTAGTTGCTAGTGGTCCGGCAGTGCGTCAATATGATTTGCGGCGTGGATTGCCTTACGAACCCAAACAATTCGATGCGGTCTACCACTCGCATGTGCTAGAGCATCTTGCGCCAGCCGACGCCGCTAACATGCTTCGCGATTGTTTTCGTGTGCTGCGTCCCGGTGGCATCGTGCGCGTGGTGGTCCCTAATTTGGAAGCAATTGCGACAGCCTACCTCGATTCATTGAACCAGGCGGACAACGGCGACGAGATGGATGTCGCAAATCATCAATGGATGACGTTTGAGCTGCTGGATCAGATGACGCGGCAACGTAGTGGTGGCCAGATGATGCGTGTGATGCAGGACCCGAACCAAATCAATCGCGATTTCATTCGCTCGCGAATTGGCTTCGAAATGGACACGCCCTCGAAAGCTAAAAAAACGATCCGCCGTCGCCTATCGCGTCTTGTCCGATCGACCAAGAAACAACTCGCAATCGCAGCGGTGACGATGCTGCAAGGCAAGTCGGGGCGAGATGCCTATCGGGAAGGCTACTTTCGGCAAGCGGGCGAAATCCATCGGTGGATGTATGACCGTGTCTCGCTCGCTCGCGTGCTACGCGAAGTTGGTTTTGAGGACGCCCAGGTGTTTCCTGCTAGCGAAAGCGGCATTGACGGTTTTGATTCGTTTGGCCTCGATCGTGTTGGTTCCTCGCCACGAAAACCCGATTCGCTCTACATGGAAGCGACACGTCCGAGGGACGAGGTGGCGTCATCCGTCGGATCGAGTCGAGCAGCGTAGGTGCGATTGGTGACAAAGGATTCGCAATGATTGTTGACCAAATTTGCTATGACGTCACCGGTGGCGCAGCCGGTGCGGCACAGAGGATTCATGGGGGTCTTGTTGGCGCGGGTGTTGATAGTCGTTATTGGCATTCAGCAAAGATCGATGGATCGACGATGCCGGCGACCCAACCGATTCGTTGGGCCCGTGACAATAATCAAAATCCAGTGCATCAGGTGTGGGATCAAATCCAACGCACCGCATCGCTTACGTGGGCGAAACGTCGCCACCGTCCCGGGCCAAGCGAAAAACGCGAGTATTTCAGTCTTGGGCGACTTCGCCACGCGACCCCGTTTCCGACATCCCAATTGACTGGCGATGTCCTTGCGATTCACTGGGTGGGAAAGCTGTTTGACTATCCGACGTTTTTCAAGTCGCTACCTGCCGATCGCCCGATCGTTTGGGTTTTGCATGACATGAATCCCTTCACTGGCGGTTGCCATTTTTCGGGTGGTTGTGAGCGTTTTCAAAATGGTTGTGGTCATTGTCCTCAGCTTGATCATCCTCGATTCTCGGATCCGTCTGCTCGCACCTTGAAAATGAAAACCGCGTTGTATCGTGATCTCAATTTGCACGTCGTGGCACCAAGTCGTTGGCTGGGCGAGCAAGCGAAACAGTCGATGCCATTTAAGCATGCGAATAGTCATCATGTGATTCCCTATGGAATCGATGTCCAGGCCTACGCACCTATCGACAAAGCCAAAGCCAAAGCCGCTCTTCAGATCGACCCGAATCGAACCGTCATCGCGTTTGCTGCTGACAGCGCGACGAACCGCCGCAAAGGTTTTCATCACTTGATGGAAGCATGGCCTGCGTTTGACTCGCATCGCGTCGAAGGGATCATGTTCGGCGGTGGTGATGCACCGGCATTGCCAGCGGATTCTGCTTCGATTCGGCATTTCGGTTATGTCCACGATTTGACACGCAAACAATTGCTTTACTCTGCGGCGGACGTGTTCGTCATGCCATCGCTTGAAGACAATTTGCCGCAAACGGGACTCGAAGCCAGCGCGAGCGAGACTCCGGTCGTCGCGTTCGACGCCGGTGGGATACCCGATTACGTTCGTCCTAACGTAACGGGTCTATTGGCACCGACAGGCAACAGTGATGCTTTGGCAACCCAAATTCAATGGATGATTGATCATCCTGTGGAGCGTCGAACGATGGGTATCCAGGCCCGTGAAATGATGGTCGAGGAATTCGCGGGGCCGGTTGAAACGGCTCGCTATCAGACGTTGTTCCGGGAAATCGTTTCGGAACCGATTGCTCGGGAAAAACGGGTAGCGTAGGTCTGGCCCGCACGGGCAGATGGCCTAGCATGCTGATAGATTCAGGGCCGATAGATTCAGGGCCGATAGATTCAGGGCCGATAGATTTTGGGCCGATGCACGAAGAAAGCTACTTCTGTGCGAAGCTGTTTTGGCTTTCCAGTCCAACGCTGACAACCGAGACTGGCAGTTCGAGCCAATCGGTGATCAAGACTCGCTGGATGACCGGCTCTTCGAGGTGTTTGCGGACAATGTCCATTAGCCGGTCACGAATTTCGTTCTGCTCAGGGTCTCTGAGCCAATTCACATCGACTTGGCGAAGCAGTAACTCACACTCTTCGTGGATTTCCATTTGACGCTGCGAAACGCGTTCTTGGCAAACTTGACGTTTTGCGGGATCGACCACAGCGAATAGGTGGAATTGATACACCATCGATTTGTCTTCAATCGGTTGGAACCGATACCGGCCCATGTCGATCGTGTTCGATTCAACGTTCTGTAGCCGTGCGACGCGGCTGCGCACGTACCCAATGACGGCCGCATGAACGACCACCATCATCAGGATTAACGCTGCTGCCCAGTATCGACGAACGAAACTCACGGCCTATTCTCTTGCTTTACGAGGTGAAATCAAAAACAATGGCGTTATTCGCCGGATGTTCGACCGAATCGGCGCAGCAAGGCTGCCCCGGTGGGCTCATAACGCTTGTAACGATCTTGTTGAGCAATCGAAGGTCAGTCGACGCGGCGAATGCTCCAATATCGATGGAATCATTGAAACGATAGCTTACAGATGTCGTCCAAACGTAAGTTTCGGGAAAGAAAATGAATCAACGTGGTGACCATTAACGACCCGAAGCAAACGACCGTGATCCTGTGTGCCAGCCCCAAAGCAGGGAGCGGGAAGGGCCGAGAACAGTTGCCACGATTGACCGAGCGACTTTCGGAGGCCGGATTCGCGGTTATATCGACCGATTCGATCGAAACGATTCGCCGCCAGCTTGCGCTTTCCGAATTGGACCGAGACCGACAATCAATCCTCGTTGCGGCCGGCGGGGATGGCACGATCAGTTTGGTGGCCGATTTGGCACCACCACAAATACCAATCGTTCCAATGCCGCTTGGGACCGAGAATTTGCTGGCCCGACACTATGGATGCACAGCGGATGCAGAGCGAGTCTTCGAAACGATTGTTCATGGCGTTAACCACTCGATCGACGCTGGCCTAGCGAACGGGCGATTGTTTTTAGTGATGGCTTCGTGTGGCTTCGATGCCGAAGTGGTCCGCGATGTGCATCTCCGACGCCGTGGTCACATTCGACGGTTAAGCTACATGCGTCCAATCTATCGGGCGTTGCGAAAGTATCCATTTCCCAAATTGGATATCGTGATCAATGAAGATTCGGGCACGTTCGAAAACCAACAAGCACACTGGGCGATGACGTTTAATTTGCCGTGTTACGGCGCAGGATTGAACATCGAGCCGAGAGCGATCGAGGACGATGGCCGGTTGGATCTAATCACATTCGCTCAAGGGACCGTCGCCACAGGGTTGAAGTACATTGCCGGTGTGATATTCGGCAGTCACTTAAAAGACGCCGACGTTCGCCGCACCCGCGTGAGAAAACTAACGATCACTTCGCAAGGGAGAGTGCCTTATCAGCTGGACGGTGACTACGTTGGCCGATTGCCGCTCGAAATCGAGATTTTGCCCAAGCGAGTGATGTTGCGTTTGCTTCGACACGGTGATCTTCAACCCTAGAGCATCATTGTCATTGATGTGTTCTATCTCATGCTAACGAAAAAGGGGGAAGTCTTTGCGACTTCCCCCAAAAGAACAGTACCGAACGGCAAGCCGTGACGGACTAAGCTGCCATCAGTTCGCGGTGTTGCTGAGCGTATTGGATCCATTCGGTGATCTCTTCCAAATCAGGCAACTTGCCGCCTCGGATGATTCGCTTGCCTTCCTTGGATCGGCTGATTGGATCGATGAGGCGGAACAAGTGCTCCGAATTTTGGACAGCGACTTGTTCAGCCGTTGTCACATCGGCTGCGACCAACAATTGTGCGTCATGACCTCTCAGCATGGGAATCCGGCAAACCAACGTCGATTGTTGTTGCCACGACTTAATCGTGTCAGCATCAATACGACGATGGTTCAATTTGGTTGCGATGGTTTCAGGATCGGCTTTGATCAAATCGTCCACGGTGTAGATGCCAAACTTGTGAAGTCGCTCGGCCATGCGTGGTCCAATCGAAGGAGCATCCACCACGGGGCTGTTTCGTTCGAGATAGAAACGGAGCTCGCGGCTCGAATCACTCCGCTCGCGTTCACTCCGCTCGCGGTTCTCTCGGACTCGCGGTTCACGTTCTTGTCGAACCGTGGTGCGATGTGTCCTTTCACGATCTTCTTGTTGTCGATTTTCTCGTACACGAGGTTCTCGTTCGTATCGATCACGATCCATGCGAACAACGTTGCTTCGCGTTCGGTTGGATGAGCGAGAGGCCCGCCGACGACGAGCGCGACCACTACCACTGCCAGACCCGTTGCCACTGCCGGACCCGTTAGCACTGCCGGACCCGTTAGCACTGCCGGACCCGTTACCACTGCCGGACCCGCTAGCACTGCCCGAACCGCTGCCGCTACCACGACCCGATCCTACGCCGTCATTTTGGCCATTATTTGGGTACCCAGAGCCGGACGTTCGCGATCTGCGCGACGATCTGCGTTGCGAGGCAGCTTTTCGGTGGCTGCGTGTTGTGCGGCTACCGTTTCGGTCGTAAACGCCTTGGGCATCGACGCTGCGAATTCCGTAGCGGACGGTTTCTCCGTCGGTATCGTACTCGTAACGATCACGGTCGAACGAGTTGTCGAGTTGTCTCTCGCGACGAACCTTTCGGCGTAGCGTTCGGCCATCGACGTAGCGAGACGAGTTTTCGGCTCCCCAGCTATTGGCAGCTGCGATCCAGCTTGTGATGCGAGACAATTCTCGACTGCTGCCACTTAGCAGAACCTTTTGACCTTGTTCGGTTGCAAGGAAATCTTCGACTTGTTGCAACAGGTCCGATGGATGTGTCGACGCCAATTGGGCGGGATCGGTCACGCCGCATCCGACCAGCACACGAGCATCGAAACCACGAAGTTTTGGCACACGACAAACCAAACGGCATTCGCTTTGCCAACGGCGGATCGTGGACGCGTCAACATTGGCAAGTCCCAAGGCATCCGCAAGCCGGTTCGGGTCCTGCTGCATCAAGTGAGTCACGTGCGTAACGCTTAAGCCGCGTAGCCGCGCGGCGGCTACCGAATCGATCGAGGGCGCCTGATCAATAGGACTGTCGACCGTTAAAAAAAAAGCAGGCTCGACAGGCTCCGGGCGATGCACTCGAGCAATTGGGCCACCAACCACCGCAGCATCACGATGCAGCGGTTCGGGCGATGTCGTATAGGAATCAGCGTAGTAGTAACCGTCGCGATAAATCGGCTCGGTCGGACGAGTCGCTCGTACGGGGGCCGAAGTAGGTTGAACGTGTCCGTTGTACACCGGACGACGGTAGTCGTTGTATTGGGCGTCGACGGCGGTGTGTTCGTTGACAACGCCACAGGAATCGTACATCCCGTACGCTTCACGCCAAGCGACGTCGAAATCGCGATTCACATCGGTGTCGACACGGTTGCTGGAGTGGTCATTTACGGGGCGGTAGCGTGACATGTTATGGGCCGGATGTTCGTTCACAATATCATCACCATACAAATGCGGGTGTGGACCAACGTAGGACTCGGTAGCGTATTGAGGACGCCAAAGAGGGCGATGCGGCTGAACGATGCGGTCAGCGTGTAAGTTAAAGACTCGTCCACCGACACGAGCGGTTTGGTCTGCTAATACTTGATCGCTGGTCAAAAGTAGGATTTGGCGACCGTCTTGAGCGTAGTCTCGAAGAGCCGAAGCAATGGGATGGTTGAATCGTCCATCGTGGCTGTAGTGATAGAACGACGAATCGAGAGCGGGTTCACTATCCGCCCCATGGCGTCGGTCAGCCACTCGGCCAATCAATTCGCGAGGCGTTTCCAAGACGAGCGGGATCGATTTGCCGAGTCGACCAAGCAATTCGCCAGCC
The DNA here is from genome assembly GCA_007859835.1 of Novipirellula herctigrandis. Lineage (GTDB taxonomy): Bacteria > Planctomycetota > Planctomycetia > Pirellulales > Pirellulaceae > Novipirellula_A > Novipirellula_A herctigrandis. The sequence goes on from SJPJ01000001.1 coordinate 5,508,352, forward strand.
GCCATTCGGACAGCGATGACGGCCAATGCGCGGTCGGCTGCGGGGCATTGATTTTCATCGCGGCCATCGATTTTGATCCCCGTGGCTGCATGAACTGATTTGGATTGTCCGCCACGGAATTGGGCGTAGGGCCAATCGACACGTCGAAGTCGGCTGCCCGAAAGACGGACCAACCAGCGGCTGGCGGCTTCCGACAAAGGCGAACCGTGGTAGCGAGTTGTACGCGTGCTTCGCAGTGAATCACGTAGCTTTGTCGCTTGAGTGCGAAGCCATTGGATTCGCGAAAGCTTTGCTAATTGTTGGTCAACCGTTCGCAGTTCATTCGTCAATGCTTCGCGAGTGGAAGCTTCGCGATGGTCGACATCTTGATAACGTTCGACGACTGGTAAATGCCGCAGACTACGGCGAACTTGCATCGCTTCGGCCAAACAGGCTTCTAGGTCAGCGGTCGTCCGATCCAATTCGGTTACGCGCTCAGCACGTTCGGCGCTATAACGCCGATGCAACCATTCATGGTGGCTTGCCCAATCCGAAGTGTCTTGCCTTTCCGTCGGAGTGTAGTTGCCGAGCAATGATTCGCGATGGCGAGTCAATTGTTCCATGGCGGCGACCAACCATTGTTCGCTGCGGTTCAGTTGACGCAACTCTTCTGCTTTTTCGGTCGATACCGACGAACGCGAGACGGTTGAGCGGGATGCGACATACTGGGACGCGTGACGAAGATCGTCGCGGATCGTTCGCAAAGTTTCTTCAAGTGTCGTGGTGCCGTAGTGAGCCGAGGATGGCAACGAATGATACCAGTCGAGGTTCAAGTCGTTGAGGCTTTGGGACCCGGTCGTCGCATACCGTTGCAGCAACCAATCGATTTGCCGAGTCGCCGAGTCGACACGCTGTTCCAAATCGCCGCCGAAGTAGTTGCCACTATAGAAATCGTTCCAACCTCGCGACGCATCGTAACGGTCGATCGCATGTAGGAATCCGTCGAAACGGTGACGACGCAAAAGTGACTCGTCGGTCGGGCCATGATAGGCCGAATGCGGCACATATTCGGTGTGAATGGGACGTTGGCGAGAAGCCAAGATCGCTTCGCGAAGGCCGCGAACTTCTAACAATGCACGACGCCAACGAATCATTTGGGCGTCGAGATCGTCGAGTTGGCGGCGGAGTGTTTCGTCGGCAATGGAACCGTAAAAACGGTAACCAGCCGATGTCGGGTTAACTCGATACGAGTGCCCGGGGGAAGTCGAACGCAGTTGAGAATCAAGGTCCGTGATCCAACGACGTAGTTCACTTTGTCGCGCCCGCAAGCCGCTTGCACGGTCGTGCAATTGAGCCAATTGTTTGCGATGAGCAACCGTATCGTAGCCGGTTGTGTATGCCGTCCGGCGGCTTTCCCGCGTATCGTGTCGATAGCCGGTTAAGCGGCATGTCAGCTCGTCACGGCGAGCGACCAAAGATCGATAATCGGCAACGCTTGGTTCAAGTCGAGCCAATTCCGCTTCGATGTCCGCCAATTGGGCCCGCAGCGTGTTGCGGTGCTGATCCGTCGTTGGGTTTGCTTCGACATGCCCATTACGTTCGTAATAGGGGCTCGCTTCATCAAGCGGCAACGCGCGGTAAGTTTCTGGTGAATCGAGGCCGGCACGGATACAAGCCGAAACGACGCGAGCCACGTTGGTGATTCCCGTGTCGGTCACTATGCCGTCGATGATGGATTCGGGCAGTTGGATCGCATGGGTTGCTCGGGATGCGTCGGATTGGACGCCGAGCGCCCCGATCCATGAATGATCGAGCGAGGTTGGATGGTAGGATGCGGTGCCACGCGATTCAAATTCGACGGTTCGACGACCGTGCGCGGTGCCATCTTGTTCGCGGCGGCAATGCAACAGGCCATTTCGGTCAGCCCAGACGACACGACCCGATGAAGAACTCATCATTCCAAGTGGGTAGTCGCGGTCGACAAGCGAATCGCGGATGAAGCGTGCGATAGCTGTTTTTCCGGAGCCTTCGGGCCCACAGACAACGTTAAGATGTTCGGCAAACGGTCCAAGTTCAACTCGATATAGTGAACCGTGAGCGTCAATGTCGATGCGTTCGAGTAACATGGTCTGGCTCCTCCATGGCCACGCGGGTCAATGCGAATCGGACATTTTCAGCAAACCGGCGATTTCCAGTGCCTTTGGTTTGCGACCGGAAAATACTTCCGATCTGTCCACTCATCTGCGGGATGAAATGGGACTTTAATCGAAATCCCAATTTTTCGGAAAGAGGAAAAGTGTGAAACTCGTGACTTGGTGAACGATTTTTCAGAAATTATTGGGCGAACAGGGCAGGGTTTTTTACTTCATTGCCCGCAAAACACTTTCTCTTGACGCTGCATCAACTCAATGCGTAACTTCCCGGCACGCAGGTCTTTCCAGCTTGAGGAGCATTTTTTGAATTGCTATCGAATCGGACCGATTCGCTTGCTTGTTGTCGTCACTTTTTTGGCGTCAATCATTGGTGGCTGCGCCAATTGGGTTGACCGATCCACTGACTCGTCCAAGCTTATCCAGACGAACAATCCTTTGATGGTCGGTAGTGAAAGTTCACGTTCGATTGTGCTTAGCGTTGGTTTTCATCCGATCGAATCGGAGCAAGTCGACGCTGACCGGATCGCCTCACTTTGGCAATGGGTTGACGAAATGGTGATCGAGCCCGGACAACGCAATCGATTGGCGGACAACGGGATTCGGATTGGGAAAGTGATCCGCGAAGACACGTTTCGGGCCCGTTTATCGGAAATGTCGGGGCCGCACGATGTGATCGATATGTTTCTTAGCGAGGCGGATGTCGGCAGCGAAGTGTCGCAGGGATCCAAGCGGATTCCGATGCGATTTGGAAAACGCTATGAATTACCGCTCCGCCAACCTCGCAGCGGTGAGCACGTGACATTGGTTCGGCTAAATGATTCGTTGGTTGGGAAAACGCTGCTGGATCCACAATACTTGCTCGCCATTACTCCGACCAAAGCCTCGACCGCCGGTCAAATCCGCTTGCAGTGTCGGCCTGAAATTCAACATGGCTCGATGCGACAAAAGTGGGTCAGTAGCGATTCGGCACTCCGAATTGACTCGCGCCGTGATACATGGTCCCTCGAATCGCTGGACATTGAATTTCAAGGTTCCGAAGGAGATTTGTTCCTAATCGCAGGCAGCCTTCCAACGCGGGGGTTTGGAAAAGAGATGATGACGGGAAATTCAGCGGACAATATCGAACAACAGGTCGTCGTCTTGCTGAAAATTGAAAAATTGCCCACGATGAGCGAGTCATTCTAGTTTCATCCCTCTGGCGATAGCTTTTCCTTCATGCGTGTTCTTGTTACTGGTTGTGGAGGATTTTTGGGACGCGAGATCGTGCGTCAACTTCGTGATCGAGGCGACGATGTCGTTGGCATTTCGCGTGGACAATATCCCGATCTAAAGAAAATCGGGATGCAACATCGCCAAGGAGATTTAAGGGACGAAGCGTTCTGTCGAGCCAATATCTGTGATGTCGATGCGGTGGTGCATACGGCCGCCGTTGCCGGGGTGTGGGGACCGTGGGAACATTTCTATTCGATCAATAAAGTGGCGACCGATCATGTGATTTCCGCCTGTCAATCGTCCGGAATTCGTGATCTCGTTTTCACAAGTAGCCCGAGCGTGACGTTTGATGGAGAGCATCAGCGCAACGTCAACGAAAGTGTGCCATACCCGACAAAGTGGTTGTGCCATTATCCGCATACGAAGGCACTGGCCGAAAAAGCGGTACTTCGCGCACACGCCCCAGGCACGTTGCACACCCTTGCCCTACGTCCACATTTGATTTGGGGTAATGAGGATCCGCACATTATTCCAAGGGTTCTTGATCGAGCACGTAGCGGGCGATTGCGAATCGTTGGAGACGGGAAAAATATCGTTGATACAGTGCACGTGATCAACGCCGCCGCGGCCCATTTGGACGCATTGGACGCTTTAGCCTCGGATCCGCAAACGGCGGGCGGACGTGCCTACTTTGTGGCTCAGGACGAACCGGTGTCGTGTTGGGATTGGATTGGCCAGCTTTGCGAAATCGGCGGAGTCGAGCCGCCACGCAAAACGATTCGCTACGGCGCGGCGTACCGAGTCGGTGGCATACTGGAGGCCGCGTACAAGGTAACAGCGCGAAAGAGTGAACCACCGATGACTCGCTTTGTTGCCGCTCAGTTGGCAAAAGATCACTACTTTGACATCACTGCGGCAAAAGAGCGGCTCGGATACCGAGTCCGAATAACGATGGCCGAAGGCCTTGAACAGTTGTCTCGATCGGTTGTCTCGAGCAGTTAAAACAAAGCGGGAATTTTTGTTGGTCGGGCCTGTCCTTATCCAACCCTGCCCACGTCCAACCCTGCCTATGTCCAACCCTGCCTATGTCCAACCCTGCCTATGTCCAACCCTGCCTATGTCCAACCCTGCCTATGTCCAACAATGTGGTCGTCCGATCAAACGCTCGAGATCGGCGAAATACTCAGGATACGTTTTCGACGTACAGGACGGATCTTCGATTCGCACACCATCGATCCGTAGTCCCGCCAAGGACAAACTCATCGCCATGCGGTGATCGTGATACGTCATTAATTGGGCTCCGTGCAAACATGGGGCTCCCTGTAGATCGGTTTTCGGAGGCGGTACGATCGTCAATCCGTCCCGATGTTCGATCACTTCGGCTCCCAGCTTCCGCAGCTCACATGCCAAATCGCCAATTCGATCGGTTTCCTTGAATCGATTGTGTGCCACACCCCGAACTCGGGTTGCGCCGTCTGCGAACAAGGCGACGACGGCCAAGGTTTGCACGGTGTCGCTAATCGCATTCATATCGATGTCGATGCCATGAAGCTCGCTACCGATGACGGTGATGGAATCGGATTGATGTTCGACAGTGCAGCCCATTTTCTCTAGCACGTCAACGAAACCGACATCACCTTGCATCGCATCACGCGACAATCCGCTGACTGTCACTCGGCCACCCGTGATCGCGGCTGCCGCCCAAAAGTAGCTGGCAGCCGAGGCATCAGGTTCAATCGGGTACTCGCACCCACGATAGCCAAACCCGCTTTGATTTGCGACGGCGGTAATCTCGAACGCGATCGTTTCCCCCGTCGACAATCCGGTTGTACACACGTTCGTTTTCGCACCAAACGAATCCATCACGCGGATGGTCATGTCGACGTAAGGACGCGAGACTAACTCACCATCGACAATGATCCGTACCTGCTTTTTCGACGATGCACTCGGTCCGCCGATCGGATAAATCGGAGCTGCCATCATTAGGCCACTAAGGTATTGACTGCTGACCGAACCGCCAACGTGAATGTCGCTGTCGCTCCAACCCGACGAGTCGATTTGCACGGGGGGACATTGGCCTGCCGATTCGGCTTTGATCGATCCGATGATGACTGGCTCGATCGCGTTAACCAAATCGCCAATCGGTCGTTGGTGCATTCGGGGAACGCCGGACAGTCCGTAGTTGCCGCCGAACGCGGAAAGTGCGGCGGTCAAAAAACGAACGGTCGTGCCACTGTTGGCGATGAACAGCGATGAGGTCGTTGGTTTCGCGTTTGTCTGGGAAAAATTCGGTTCGCGAGGATTGGCGACTTCGATGGTTCGGCCGCCTTCGCTGACGCGGATATCGAATCCAATCTTACCGAGCGAATCGATCATCACTTCCGTGTCCTCGCTGCGAAGGGCACCGGTCAATTTGGAATGTCCTGAGGCAAATGCGGCACAAATCAACGCCCGGTTTGTCAAGCTCTTGCTGCCGGGAGGCGTGATTTCGCCGTTGACAGGGCCGCCCGGGGTGACTTGGACTAAGGCGGGTGCAGAAGGTTGCGAGGGCGTCGGCGCAGCGTCGTTCATAATGAAAGTTAAGGGGAAAACAAACCAGAGTGCTCAAGTGGCAACCGATGCATGCTCGGTTCGAACCACCAAGGCACCCACGATCATGATGCCCAGAGTCGCCGTGTGAATCAGCCACGCATCGTCACATCGGATCACTGTTCGCAGTGTCACCAGGGTCATCACGGCCAGAACTGTCAAAAATTGCCGTTCTGCCCATTTTGCCAAGTCACCATAGCTTACTTTACTTAAGAACAAAACCGATAGAGCCACGATCGGCAGGATGATAGCATCAACAATGCGAAGAAGTTGTAGTAGGTCGACCATGACGGACAAGTTCCAGAGAAGAGGCTGTGAGAATAATCGAAGTGAGATAAGCGACAATTCGGTTGTCTCATTTGGTGTGTCGCAGTGGCTAGGTCGACTTGAATCAAAATGCCGAAAATTCGAAAAATGTCTCTCGGTGTACATCGGTAATCCGCAAAGCTTTCCTCAAGCGACCAGGTTCGCTAACCGATAAAAACGATGGCCTCTTGATGGCCACCAGTTTTTTTTGTTTGCGCGCTCGTTTTCAAAGCGGATCACTAGATCATGGAAGCTTCATCCCTCTCCGCCGCCCATTTGCGAAGACTTGTACTGCTATGCATCGTTGCAAGTCTATTACCCGTGGGTGGATGCCGGATCTGTGCGGACTGCGAAGATTTGGCTTATCCGGCGTACGGTGGAGCATGGCAACGGACGCGTCGAGACGAAGGCCGCGTGGGCAGTTTGTTCGATCCAGCGGGCGCGAAAAACTCGCCATTGGTCAGTCGCGATATGCCCCTTGAGCCGGACGAAATTGAGCGGGCCAAGCGGAAGGACGACGATTTCGATTCGCCCGAAGACGATCGGTCACGAATGGAGGAAGCCGAAGAGGATTCCGATGACGCGGCCGACGCGGAACAAGAGCAAAGAGACGATTCGGAGTTTAGAGAGCGAGAACAGAAGCTTCGAGACTTGGATCTCGAAGACATCCGAGTCATTCCCGGTGAGCCTGAACCTCCGACGATGACTTAGAGGGGCCGCTACGTGTGCAGAGTTGAGGCGAAGCAGTCATTGTGTCGTTCGTTATCCGAATCGGCTAACGCCTAAACACCAACTCTACGATGCCTGTTTTTTCAATTCCGCTTGTCGCAGTGCTTCCACCAATTTGTGGATCTCTTCGACCGGCAACTCTTCGGTTCGGCTTGTTTGGCCATGTCCGAGCGAGGCCAAAATTTCATCGACTTCGGTTTTTTCGAGTCGGCCTTTCATTGCACTGATCACCACGCTACGCAGAAATTTGCGGCGGTGAAAGAACAAAGCTCGGACCGTTTCGTGAAAATACTTTAGGTCCGGGATTGCCGCTCTTTTCCAGGGTTCGGCGTCAAGACGAATGATCGCCGAATCGACTTTTGGACGCGGCCAGAACACCTTTGGCGAAAGGACTCGCACAATATTGGCTCGGCAGACCGATTGGATCCACACGCTTAGAGCACCGTAGTCCTTCGTCCCAGGTTCGGCCACCATTCGATCAGCAAGCTCCTTTTGAATCGTCACCACGATCACATCGGGCGATGGGGTTTCGTGAAGCAAATTGCTAATCAGTGGCGTGGCGATGTTGTAGGGCAAATTCGCGACCACGGCGAATCGCGATCCTTCGCCAATGCGGCCCATCGCATCGCGAATGTGATCCATCAAATCGTCGCGCAGCGAGTTTTTGTTACGCAGCGCATCGCCTTGCAGGAGTAGGACATTCGGTCGGCCTGCTAACTCTTCGCTCGCCATTTGGTGCAGGTTCGTATCGATCTCGACTGACAAGACCGCGCCCGCTGCGTCGGCTAGCTTTGCCGTCAGCGATCCGACCCCCGTCCCGACTTCCAAAACCACATCGGTCGGTTGAAGTTCAGCCGAGCGAGCGATCAGGTCGACAAGGTTCAGATCGATCAGAAAATTCTGGCCGAATCGGGTGACGGGGCGAAGTCCAGCTGCGGCAAGTCGCTTCGATAGATACGAGGCGGTTTGGCGCGACTGGTTTGGACGTGATTCGTTCGGACGAGATGAATTCAAGAGTTCGGATCGGTGTGAGTGGGTGCGGTGGGATGATCACCATCGCCGAGCATTTCGAGCGATCGTTGAACATATTTGGCGAGCACGTCGGTTTCGAGATTGACTTGGTCTCCCTTGGTCAACTTTCCAAGCGTGGTCATGTCGAGCGTGTGAGGAATCAATGCGACGCTGAACGAATCGGCATCCGCATCGACGATCGTCAAGCTGACTCCATCGACGGCGATGCTACCTTTGCTAGCGATTTGGCTCGTCAATCGCTTTGGAACTTCAAAGGTCAACGTCGCCCACGGCGGGTCGTCGCGTCGATCTCGCAAAATTCCTTGGCCATCAATGTGGCCTGTGACATAATGCCCTCCCAGTCGATCGCCGATCGCCAAAGATCGTTCGAGATTCACGCCGCTATCGGCCGAGAGTTTCCCCAAATTGGTCCGCGAGAGCGTTTCTTCGCCTGCTTCAAATTCCAGCATCGTGCCGTTGGCCGCGACAACGGTGAGGCAACAGCCGTTAATCGCAACACTGTCACCAACTTTTACACCTTCGGCGACAATGCCTGCATCGATGGCAAATCGCTTGCCTGGGGGTTCGTTTCGTAATTCGGCTAGGCGGCCCATCGCTTCGACGAGTCCAGTAAACATGGCTTTGGCACAACAAAATAGAGAAATTTGGGGTCCATCACTCAAACGATAGACAGGAAAACGGCGGCGGCAACCATTGACGGGTAGGCACGCACAGTCGCATTGGACAAAATGCCGACGGTTTGCACAACGCAGTCGGCCCAAAAACCGTGCGTGATTCCCTTACACGAACCCAATACACTAACCGCTTATCCACTACGAGGCCCACAAATGACTTTAATTGAAGCAATTCACGCCCGCCAAATTCTTGACAGCCGCGGCAACCCCACCGTTGAATGCGAAGTGCTGCTCAGCGACGGAGCTCACGGTCGGGCCGCAGTGCCCAGTGGTGCGAGCACCGGCGTTCACGAAGCTTGGGAACTTCGCGATGGTGATAAGTCCAAGTTCTTGGGCAAAGGCGTCCAAGGTGCCGTCGACAACGTCAACAACAAAATCGCCGACGCATTGTGCGGCATGGACGCGACCGACCAAGCCGCCGTTGACGCTGCGATGCTTGAACTTGATGGCTCGTCCAACAAAAAGAATCTCGGTGCCAACGCGATCCTAGGCGTTTCACTCGCGACCGCTCACGCCGCAGCCGCTTCGACGGGCCAACCTCTGTATCGCTACCTCGGTGGCGTCGGTGCTCGTTTGCTTCCCGCGCCAATGATGAACATCATCAATGGTGGTGAGCACGCTGACAACGATGTCGACGTTCAAGAATTCATGGTCATGCCTTTGGGTGTTGAAAGCTTCAGCGATGCACTTCGTTGCGGTGCCGAAATCTTCCACAACCTCAAGAAAGTCCTTTCGGACAAAGGCTACAGCACCGCAGTAGGTGATGAAGGCGGTTTCGCACCCGACCTGAAGAGCAACCAAGAAGCTCTCGAAGTGATCATGACTGCAATCGATAAAGCTGGTTACAAGGCTGGCGAACAAGTTTGGATCGCATTGGACCCAGCGTCGACCGAGTTCTACGACTCGAAGACCAAGACGTACAAGATCGACGGCAAAGACCTCAGTGGCGACGAAATGGTTGACTTCTGGGCGGATTGGTGCAGCAAGTACCCGATCTGCAGCATCGAAGACGGTTGTGCCGAAGACGATTGGGAAACTTGGAAGAAGATGACGGACAAGCTCGGCGACAAGGTTCAACTCGTCGGCGACGATTTGTTCGTTACCAACGTCGAACGCTTGCAACGCGGTATCGATGAAGGAATCGGCAACAGTATTCTGATCAAGGTTAACCAAATCGGAACATTGACCGAAACGATCGACTCGATCCAATTGGCCAACCGAAACGGCTACACTGCCGTCACCAGCCACCGCAGTGGTGAAACCGAAGATTCGACCATCGCCGACTTGGCCGTTGCACTGTCGACCGGACAAATCAAGACAGGTTCGGCAAGCCGCAGCGACCGGATGGCCAAGTACAATCAACTGCTCCGCATCGAAGAAATGCTCGGTGACGCAGCACTCTACGGCGGACCTGTTTTGGCCAAGAAGCTTCTCGCCAAGAGCTAGAACCGTTTAACAATCACTTGCGTCAAACGCCGTGAAAGTTTGTGTTTAATAAAACCATACGTGTCACTTTGATGCGTATGGTTTTTTATTTCTGATTGAGGGACCTTCATTACGATGACCATGCTCGCCGAACAACCGCTCGTCGTGTCGCTTATTCTGGGACTACTTGGCGTTCTGTTGCTTTATGGATGGCTTCAAACCGGAAAGAAACCGCCGGCGATTGTTGGTTTGGTTTTCTTGCTGTTGATCCCCTTTGCTTGGGTCATCGCCTCCCATGTGGTAACCGATCGAGAACGCATCGAAGAACTCATCTACGAAGTTGCAACGGCCGTGGAAGCAGAGGACTACGAGAAAGTTTATGCATTCATCGGAGACCCCGAGGCTCTGCGGCGAGCGAGAGTGGAATTGCCGATCTATGATTTCGATATGGCCAAGGTTAATTCGATCCGCCGGATCACTTTGGTGCCTAGTAGCGACCCGCTCGAGGCCGACGTTGATATGACAGTCAAAGTGGATGTCAGCATGACATCTGGTGCTATGCGACATATGCGAGGGCCCCGTCGAATCATTCTAAAACTGCAAAAGACGGGGCAAGATGAATGGAAAGTGATCCAGTACCAACACCTCCCCATCGCTGGTGGACCAGATCAATTCAGTAATATCACGCCGTAATCAGCCGGGGTTGGGTGAAAGTATGGCGGTTTTCTGTTTTGACGGTAAACTGAACTCTGGCATTACCCACAATCCTCCACTACTTGACCGACCCCAAATTGAACGACGATGTTTACGACCTGATTGCTGCTTGTGCGTTTGGACTTGAGGCGATCGTTCGCCGTGAGCTTCAGTCGCTGGGGATCGAAGCCACCATTGGCGAATCGGGCCGCGTGCATTTTCGTGGCGATCTCGAAACGATTTGCAAAGCGAATCTATGGCTGCGAACGGCTGATCGCGTGCTCCTTCGCATTGCCGAATTCAATGCAGCCGATTTTGACGCTCTGTTTGAAACAACCCGCGACATCCATTGGGGCGAGCTGATCCCGGTCGATGCCAGCTTTCCCGTTACAGGCCGATCCGTCAAGTCGACGCTTTCGAGCGTGCCAGCGTGCCAACGTACGGTCAAACGCGCGATCGTCGATGCAATGCGCCGCGATCACAATGCCGTAACGCTTCCCGAAACCGGCGCGGAATTCAAGGTCGATGTCGCGCTGCTAAAAGACACTGCCACGATCACGATTGATACCACTGGGCGCAGTCTGCATCGCCGAGGTTATCGTACCCATATCTCCAAAGCACCACTCAAGGAAACTCTTGCTGCTGCCCTCGTGATGCTGAGCTACTGGAAAGGAGGTCGGCCGATGATCGACCCATTTTGCGGTAGCGGCACGATTCCCATCGAAGCGGCTCGGATTGGTCGCAATATGGCGCCGGGGTTGATTCGAGAATTCGCATGCGAGGCTTGGCCCGATTTCCCGGCGGACCTGTGGCAAACCGTCCGATCGGAAGCTGAATCGGCGATCCTTCCGCCGCTAGAAGAACGAATCATTGGCAGCGATATTGATGAACGAGTTTTGCGATCAGCACGCGAAAACGCCGAGCGAGCCGGCGTCGCCGGTGATATTCATTTCCACGCACAACCGATGGATGAACTCACGAGCAAACGGCGTTTCGGTTGCTTGATTACGAATCCGCCCTATGGGCTGAGGATTGGCAGCGAAAGCTATCGCGAAAAACGTGAACTGGATGCGCTGTACGAATCGATTCCTCACGTCCTTCGCAAATTGCCGACGTGGTCGCACTACTTTCTGACCGCATACCCCCGGTTCGAGCAAGTCGTTGGTCGCAAGGCAGATCGGCGTCGCAAACTCTACAATGGCCGAATCGAATGCACTTACTACCAATTCCACGGCCCAAAGCCAGTGGTGAACCAAACGGTCGCTGAAGAATCCGCAACCGCAACCGCAACCGCAACCGAAGTCGATAGCGATGAAAGTGCCGTCCCAAATCCAACACCAAAACCAGTCGCCAAGGCTTACGTTCATGCGTCGGGTGCGCCCGCGTTTGGGCACTTGTCGGAAAAAGGGCTCGAGCAAGCCGAGTTATTTGCAACCCGACTTCGCAAACGAGCAAAGCATTTACGGCGTTGGCCGACCAAACGCGGTATCACTTGTTTTCGGTTGTACGAACGCGATATCCCTGAAATACCGCTGATCGTTGACCGGTATGAAGATTATTTGCACATCACCGAGTACGAACGCCCGCACGACCGCGATCCCGCGCAGCATGCAAATTGGCTTGACTTGATGGCGGAGACTGCGGGTAAGACGCTTGAAATTGCGAAACAAAACGTCTACTTCAAACGTCGCGGCCGCCAACGCGGAAAGACCCAGCACCAGAAAATTGGCGAAACGAACCAAACGATCGAAGTCAACGAAGGTGGCTTGAAGTTCTTGGTGAACTTGTCCGATTACGTCGACACCGGATTGTTTTTGGATCACCGCATCGCACGGCAAATGGTTCGCGACCTCTCGCAAGGGAAACACTTTTTGAACCTGTTCGCCTACACCGGTGCGTTCTCGGTGTACGCGGCGGCGGGCGGTGCAAAGAGTACGCTCAGCGTCGATTTGTCAAAGTCGTATCTCGATTGGGCGTGGCAAAACATGCGGCTCAACGGCTTTTCCGGAAATGAGCATCGCTTTGTCGCCGAAGATGTTGTGACATTTGTGCGAGAACATCCAGCGGGTGAGAAGTATGATCTAGTCGTCTTTGACCCGCCAACATTTTCCAATAGCAAGCGAACCGAGCATGATTGGGATGTCCAAAACGATGCTGTGCCGCTGTTGAACGATTTACTACCATTGGTCCGCAAAGGAGGCGTGATTTATTTTTCGAATAATTTCCGCCGCTTCAAGTTCGATCCCGAGTCGCTTCCGGTGAGTGAGGTCCATGAGATTTCCAGCCAAACGGTGCCTGAGGATTTTCGCAACCGGCGAATTCATCGTTGTTGGCGGATCGTGCGATAGGGTCTTTTTTCATCACCCGTGTAGCTTGGTCGCGCAAACCTTAAAACCGTCAAGCTCCTGCGATTGATGGAATCCCTTCGTAAATTTGTCTCACTTTACGCACGACATCGATTGGGGGACGAGGGCAAGAACGTGAGCCCTAAGTTGGTGGCGTAGGACGTCGATCGATTCACATTGCGCGACGATTGATTGTGAGGGGCTCGTTTTTGTTACGACTATCGGGAACTGGCAAGGATGCTGGACTTTTCTGCTTTAGACGCTTTTTCGCGTCGCGATATCTTCAAAGGTGCTGTCGCAGCAGGCTTGATCCCGTTTGGTCCGGATGGGACCGATACGCGCTTGCCTGATGATCCGCTTGCGAAGGTCCGCGAGAAACGCTTTCCGACACTGGTGGCAATCATCCGTGCACAAATCGATTCCCTGTGGTGCGGCCATCAAGGCGACGACGCCTGCCAAGTTGCACGTGAAGTCTTGATCGATACCGATCATTTGCCAACGCGTCTTTAACAAGGAATCAACGCCGCATTTGTGTGGCTGAATGTTTACAACCTCAAACACTGCGGTCATCAACTCCATAAACTCTCGCCCGCAAAGCTACCTGAAGTGCTAAACCATGGCGGGACCGCTTGCGTCAAAGGTGGCCCGCCTCGATTGAATGGACCGAAAATCATTTGCTGCATACTGCCATTAGCGGCATCACGATGCTTGGTCGATTAGTAATCCATTCGCGACAACCCGCCCGCCAATTGATCGGTGGTGGTTGGTCAAAACAATGTGAGAACGCCGATTATCTTGTCTCGGTTGCAGCGCCGCCACAAGCCGATTTGTCCGCGCACGATGACGTCTGTCTTATCGGCAGCGGTGCGGGCGGTTCGACGGTTGCCAACCGAGCCACCGCAGCGGGGCTTCGTGTTCTGATTCTTGACATTGGCGATTTTGTGAGCCCCGATGCATTGATCCAAAGGCTACCTCAACCCGATGGCTCGGTAAAACTTGCTCCGCCTCGCAGCGATCAAGTTTTTTACAAACTCTACAAAGACGGGCTCTACAAAGACGGGGCAGGGCAGATTGCAGGTGGTTTAGGAAAAATAAAATCGAAGTTGCAGCTTGCGATTCCCGCGATGCGCAAAAAATCTCGCCGAAGCAGACCGTGATTGTATGCCAAGCAAAGGTCTTTGGTGGTGGTCCGTATGTGAACAACGCGATCCATTTGCCTATTCTTGAATCGGTCTATGAATCGTGGCAAGAATATCAACCCACAGGCGTTTCCTACGCTGAGTTTCTTGATGCAAGCGATGGATAATCCGGTCCCTGCGGAAGGGGCCTACCGAACCGCAGCACGGCGACTCAGGATTGCTGGCGATGAAACGGGCACGTTGCGAGTTCACGGAGTGGACGTTTGCCGCAAAGAGGAAGGGGGATGCCACACTCATTCGACCATCACGGCGAATCAATTTGTTGTCGCTGCAGGGATTAGTGCAATGAACAAATTGCTTAGCCATAGCCTTCGCACTGTGGGATTGCGCAACCGACACATCGGCAGGCGATTGACGGCGAACATCGGTACCGCGTTTTATGCCATGTTCGACAAAACCATTTGGCCCTCTGGCAGCGGGCGACCTGAGCCGGGGGTGACGCAGTGCTTCTTGGTCGACCGACGCAACATGATGGAGAATGGCAAGATGGTCGAGGAACCGGCGCTCGAAAATTGGTTCCATTTCCCCGGTACCGTTGCGCCGCTTTGACAGGATGGTTCAAAGAGTTTGCTTGTGTGATGAACAAGTTCAATCACTTGTCGATGTCGGGCATTGTCGTTCCGACAAAAGTACGCTGTCGTAACTACGTCGACTCGTGTGGCGAATTTTCCTTGGAATTTGATTTTGAAGAATTCGAAATGTTACTTCGCGGCATGCGTCGAGTCGCGCGGATCTATTTTGCCGCCGCGAAACCGGATGACGGTGTGACGTTGTACTTTCCAACCAAATCGATCTTGATGCGCTGTGGCCGGCCCGCTCGGATTCGCACAATGGACGGTTTCGAATGGGCTCTCGCCGAAATCCGTCGCCGCGGTCCGGCGTTTGTCTATCTGTTGACGACGCATCCGCAACGGGGGACGCTAGGTGAAGCGGTTGATACGGAGACGTTTCAGTTGAAAACGGACTGTGGCGAGGCGGTCGAGAACTTGGCCGTCGCGGATGCATCGCTTTTTTCCGCCGGATGCGAGATTAACCCTCAGTTGACGCTTAAAGCACTGGCCACCTTTGCGGCAAGGCCGGTCATTGGGCGGGCGGAATAGACGCGTTATCCTCTTTTTGTGCTGGCACGTGTTCATTTTATGTTTTCGCGTGTCAAATATATGTTTTCGCGTGTCTAAACGTGTGATTCGACCGTTTTCCAGCCGTTGTGGTAAACTGAGTCCAACGAGGCTCTAATGGGCCATCGGCTCCTCTGATCTGTCCCCCACTGCGAATTTCCACCTTGATGGCTACACCATCTTCACTTGACCCAACACTTCGTGAATTGATTGATTCGCTGCGTCAGCGAATCCGTCGCTACGTGGTCGTCGATTCTGTTTTGGCGATCATTGCGGTGCTGTTAAGTGCATTTTGGATCGGGCTAGCACTCGATTACGGTCCCGTGCTGCTCGGCGGAACCGAAATGCCTCCATTGGCCCGATTGCTGCTTTTGTTAATTGTTGCGGGATTCGTCATTGCGATCGCGGTGCGACTTTTGATCGGCCGACTGCGGCGTCCGCTGCCAGATGACTCTTTGGCCTTGTTGGTTGAACGCCAACATCCGCAGCTTGGGGGGCGACTGGTCACCACCGTTCAGCTCAGCGAACCCGATCGTGAAGGCGATTCGCATTCACTAACGCTGCTCGACCGCGTTCACTGGGAAACGAATGAAGCCGTCAAGGAAGTTGACACGAATCGCATTTTTACATGGCGACCGATTCTGCGAAAAGCAATGTTGGTCGTGCCTTTGGCGGTGGCGGCATTGGCGTTCTTGGTGATAAGCCCTCAAGCGTTTGGACGAGCAGCGGGACGATTGACACTACTATCGAATGACCCTTGGCCTCGACGCGCCGAGCTTGAAATGGTCGGCGTCGAATTGCCGGTGATCTCGGCTTCCGAGGAAGATTCCTTGCCTCCCGAATTGATACTGTTTGAAAACAAACACATACGCTTGCCCAAAGGGAGCAGTGGAACGCTACGAATTCGAGCGAAAGCCGACGATGCCGAAGTGCCCGTGGTTTGTACGGTCTACTATCGCACGGACGATGGGACACGTGGCCAATCGAACATGCGGCGCATTGGCCGTGTGGTCAATGGGTATCAATCGTTTGTTCTTGACGGACCGCCGTTTTCGGGCCTGAGTGAATCGATGACGATTAGTGTGCGAGGGTTGGATGATCGATTGGATGAGTTTCGTATTGAATCGGTCATGCCACCCGCATTGACGAAGATGGACGTTGCCGTTCGCTATCCTGATTATCTCCGCAACGAAGGCTCCGGAGAATTCGACATGCAAACGGATTACCAAGCGGGATTGCGGTTGCGCGAAGGCAGCGATGTGGTTCTGATGGCGACCAGCAGTGTCCCGTTGGGGAATTCCGACGTGGTGCTTCGTGATGATTCCGGAGTCACCTCGCATATCGAGTTGATTTTCAACAAGGATCATCGGCAAAGCCAGATCACGATCAAGAATTTCAGTCGCTCCACCGCGATTCGGATTGTTCCACGCGACTGGGACGGTATTTCAGCCCAAGCTCCCTATCGTTATTATCTCGGTGTGATTGCTGACGAGGCACCCGAGTTACAATTGCGGCTGACGGGAATTGGAACCGCCGTCACACCCATTGCGAAGATTCCGCTCGAAGTCATCGCAAAAGATGACTATGGAATCGAATCGCTAGGTGTGACTGCCGCAGCGATGGTTGATCCCGAGGGCGAATCGGCAGCCGAGCCACTATCGGAAACTGCTTCTACGATGGTGGCATTGGAATGGGATCGCGAAGGAAACGCCGCTTCCGAGATTGACCTTCGCGATTTTTCCGCCCAGGGCCGGTTGCCAGAATTGAAGCCCGACGGAGTGATTAACGTGTTCGCCGAAGCAACCGACGCCTACGATCTAGGTCAATCCCATGTGACTCGAAGTGAGTTGTTTCGATTGCAAGTGGTAACGCCCGAGAAGTTGTTGGCGTTATTGGAACGCCGCGAATTGGGACTGCGAACGCGACTTGAGCAGACGATCGACGAGACTCGGAATTTGCGTGATACGCTTGATTTACTCCGCAGCCGAGGATTCGAAGAGCCGACAGCCGAGCCGGAGGAAGAGAGCGTGGAAACAACTGACGAACTGCGAGCCAAGCAGGTCCGATTGTTGCGGGTCCAGCAAACAGGGTTGCAGGCTAACAAAACAAGCGAAGAGTTGACGGGTATCGCGGCATCGCTCGACGATTTGTTGCAGGAAATGGTCAACAACCGAGTCGATTCGGCGGACCGCCGGGAACGGATTGGGACGGGAGTTCGAGATCCGCTAAGAAGTGTCGTCGCGGGACCGCTAGAGAAATTGAAAGACCAAATTCGAGGGATCGAGGCATCGCTTGATGAACCATCCGAAGCAACGCAAAAGACTGGCGATGCGGTGCAAACATCCGAACAGGTGCTGCTGCAATTGACGGCTGTTTTAGAGAAGATGCTTGACCTGGAAAGCTATAATGAAATTCTAGACATGGTTCGTCAATTGATCGATGACGAAAAATCGCTGCTCGAGGATACTAAGAAAGAGCAGAAGAAACGGGTCATGGATTTGTTCAAGTAGTCTTTTTTTCGGACAACGGTTATGAATGTGCTGCGGCATGTAGGCATGGCAACTGCGTTTGTCATCGCGATCTTGTTTACCACCGACTTAGCGTTTGCGCAAGAATCTAACTTGCCGCAGCGACAAACGGGTATCGCCGGCCGGTACGAGCGTCTGGAGGAATTGTTGCTGCGGATTGCCGAGATGGAAGCGACGGAAAACCCAGAACGCGCGGCGCTTTTGCGGCGGGCAGCGCGGCAGTCACGCGATCAATTTGTGCTAAATAAATTGCATACAGCATCCGATGCGCTTCGGAACCAGCGGTATCAAGAAGCAGTCGATAATCAAAAAAATGCAACCGAAGGCTTGGAAGGCTTGCTGCAACTGCTGATGAGCGAGGATCGATCCAAACGCATCCGTGATGAAAAGGAGCGAATTGCAAATCTGATCAAGGATCTTAAACGAGTCGAGCGCGCCGAGCGAAGTACTCGTGCACGGACTGAAAATGGGGCGGATTTAGAAGAGGTTCAGAAGGAGCAAAAATCGATCACCGAGCGAAGCGAAGCGTTGAAAGCCGAGCTTTCTGAAGAGCAAGACCCGAGTGAGAGCCAGGATCCGAGTGAGAGCCAGGATCCGAGTGAGAGCCAGGATCCGAGTGAAGAGCAAGAGTCGTCGGATCCATTGGACCAAAAACAGGATCCGTCCAAACAGCCATCCGAACAACCTCCGTCTGAGTCACAGCAGCCATGTGAGCAGCAGCCGTCCGAACAGCAGCCGTCCGAACAGCAGTCGTCCGAACAACAGCCATCTGAACAACAGCCGTCTGAACAACAGCCGTCTGAACAACAGCCGTCCGAACAACAGCCACAGCAACCACAATCCCCCCAGCAGCTTGCTGAGCAGCAATTGCAGAAAGCCATCGAAAAGATGGAGGAGGCGGAACAGGAGCTGAAACTCAGCAAACGTAAAGAGGCTACGCAGCGCCAACGCGAAGCGGAAGAGAATCTTCGCCAAGCGATTGATCGGTTGGAGCGGATCTTGCGCCAGCTCCGCGAGGAAGAAATGCAGCGGGAATTGGCTAAATTGGAAGCTCGTCTGCGAAAAATGGCGGCAATGCAGTCCAAAGTGCTCGACGACACTGTCTCGTTGGCGGCGAGCCCGAAATCGCAGCGAAACCGTCAAACCGACCTGAAAGCCGGGGATTTGGCATTTGAAGAGAAGAAAATTACTCTCGAGGCCGACCGGGCGATGCTATTATTGCGGGAAGAAGGTTCGAGTGTCGCGTTCCCAGAAGTGGTTTCTCAGATTCGTTTGGACACCACCCACGTTGCCCAGCGACTAGGGGAAACCAAGATCGACGCGGTCACTCAAGGGATCCAAAAGGACATTTTGGCGGCTTTAGAGGAGATGATCGCGGCTTTGCAGAAAGCTCAGCGTGATTTGGAGAAGAAAAAACAGCAGCAACAAGGCCAGGGCCAACAGCAAGGCCAGGGGGAACAACCCCTTGTTGAAGCGTTGGCGGAATTGAAGCTTCTCCGTACGATGGAAACGCGGGTGAAATCGACGACCTCGCGCTATTCTGAACTTATCGAATCAGGCGAATCGTCGATTGCCGAGACTTTGCCGTTACTTCAAGACTTGTCAGATCGGCAAAATCGTCTGTACCAGATCACTCGAGATTTGGTACTAAAACGAAACCAATAACCAAACGAGCATGCCTGTGGCTATTTCGAACGCATCTCGATCGAACGATTTGCCCCCCCAAAGGGTCTCTGCGCAGTCTTCAAGCATCGCAGCCACTCGCTCTCAATCGAGCCAAAAACGCCAAATCCTGATTGCGGTTCTTGTGTGGTTTGCTATGGCAATCGTGGCGGTTTCGGTTGCATTCGGTGATGATGTGCTCGAGCGGCGTTCGAGTTGGCAAGCGTACGATGTTGATCAAATGTCACAAATGCTTCGTTCGTCGCTGGACGAAATCGGCATCTTGCCAGCCCGGATGGACCAAGCATCCGAAGCATTTGTTGCTGCGATTGAAAAACGAGACATGGATCCGCTTGATGCTTTTATCGCCAGCATCCGTCCAATCGTTCCTTCGGTCGACGCACTAATCAATTCAACCGAGATGAGTTTGCCCCAGGCGGGCGCAAGTATCGATCCTAGCTCACCGACCTATGGTGAGATTGAATCGTTGTCCAAAACGTTGCGAATGAGTGTCCGAACGTGGCTTGGTAGAGAGTTGGTGCGAAATCGCTTGTACGATGAAGCCTTGCCAGTGATCGCCGAAGTCGATCCAACCGAATCGATCGATCCGGCTGCCGTGTTGTTCTATCGAGGCGCGTGTTATCACTCGCTATTGATGAAGAGCGAAGCACTAGCGGATTTGCGTCGGTTGCTCGAGAACCAAGAGGATGCGCCCATTCGGTTTACCCGCACGGCACAGATGATGGTTTCCGACATCAAGCCGCTCAAAGAAGACTCGTTGGATGAAATTTCTCGGTTGATGACAGATGTCACTCGGCGATTGGATCTCGGACGTACCGATGACGAGGTCAAGAAGCGAGAGCAAAAAATCATCGATAAGTTGACCAAGTTGATCGACAAGATCGAAGAACAGCAGCAACAGCAACAGCAGCAACAACAATCCGCAGGTGGTCAAGGCAAGCAAGGCCAACAACAAGGTCCGCCGATGAGCGACAGCCGCATCGCGGGCGCGAGTGGCAATGGTGATGTCGATACAAAGAAGCCAGGCGACCGTGATGGTTGGGGGAATTTGCCACCCGCAGAACGACAGGAAGCATTGCAGCAAATTAGCCGCGATTTGCCAACGCACTACCGCGAAGCGATCGAGGCGTACTTCCGCAAACTGGCGACCGAAGGAAAATAGCGACTATAGATCGTCTTCAGCATCAGTATCTGTGTTGGGGTCGGGGTTGTTGCGATTGCTCGGTTTTAACCTCGCGACGGCCCTGCGAACCTTTCGTTCGCGTTTCTTGAGCTTGGCGACACGCTCGCGAAGCTTCTCTTCACGTACCCGCAGCGATTCCTTGGCGGACTCGATTTCTTGTTCGCGTCGATCTTGTTCACGGCGGTGAAACGTCGATTGGACTTTTGGTTCCGCTTTGAGTTGGGGGGTGGGAGCGTCGGTATCGCGAGTGGTTCGCACCAACCATTTCGGTTCGATGAAGACCATATTTGCAACGATCATCATCATCCCAAAGGTGATCATCCCCAAGCACACTGCAATTCCGCCGTGCACTGCAAAAGCCATTCCTAGGATGATGGGGCGACTTAGTTTTGGCCAAACAAGACCGGCGTAAAATACTTCCCAAAAGAGCGTGATGTGTGTGATTGCCGAAAAAATCCGCGGGTAGCTACCAAGCCACGTCATGTCCATTGATTGGTATTCGAAGTTTGCAGCGGCAAACCAAGTGGCCGTTCCATCCCACCATAACTCGCCACGCGCTTTCGCCAAACCACCGAACAAGTAAATCACGCAAAGGTGAACTTGAAGAAGCCGGCTGCCAAGATTCGCAGCGACGGTTGGCCGGATTTCTGGAAGTAGCCAGTCAAGTTTGCGGTTGGTCAAACATTGATTGGCGAACGTTCGACGTAGCCATGCATCGATGCTGAGGCAACTGCCGCATGGTGTCAGCATCAAATACATCGCCATGTAAGTGATGATTTGGTCTAGTCCAAACAGGCTGCCCGTCAATCGATGAAGGTACATCAGTTGCAGAAACCATGCTGCAGGTGCGGTGATTCGCGTCAACAATCCAGCAGCAAACGCGCCGGTAATCAGGATGGTCAGGGCGTGATGGACCCATAGCAGCAGCGGGTTGCTAATGTGCCAAAGGTAGCTTTGACCCATGTCGCTACTGCCGAATGCGCCATCATGAAGTTGAGCTGCGGTCGTATTATTAATCCAGGCATGATCGCCAAGAAAACTGGTTAACTCCGTCGCCAAAACGAGGTGCGAATAGAGAAGCATCAGGCCAGTTGCAATGCGAAGCACCGCGAGTACGTGTGGGTAGCGTGGTGAGAACCAAAAGCGATCCCAGGCCGAAACGAATTCTTTGAACCAACGCTTTGTCACTGCAAAGAGAGAACCTGTCATTGAACTGGATCTCCCGGCTGTGTCTCCGCTTGGCTGCTTTGATCCGCCTCGATATTCTGATCCGCTTGGTTGCTGTTGTCCGGTTCGGTATGTCGCGGTGCGGGAATCGCTTCGGGTAATGTGGCGGCCGATTCGGTCACGTCACCTGGGATTAGCGATTGATCGCGGAGCACGCG
This sequence comes from Novipirellula herctigrandis, assembly GCA_007859835.1. GTDB lineage: Bacteria > Planctomycetota > Planctomycetia > Pirellulales > Pirellulaceae > Novipirellula_A > Novipirellula_A herctigrandis. The sequence goes on from SJPJ01000001.1 coordinate 5,530,585, forward strand.
ATAAAGCCGTGGATCATCTAACTCGATTGGGTTGTTCGCCATTTCAATAAATCCGGGTAAGACATGCTCAAGCCGGCGAATGACCACTCGGTTTCCTGGATTTTCATGGGCCAAGTGGTCGACGATCGATTGGCGGACGAACTCGTACCGCGCACGTCCTTGCTCCCAACGGTGCGCCGCGATTGGATCAATTCTTGCCAATTCAGGTGGTGGACCGGGCGGCTCGTAAATCTCATGGAGGAATTCGGATAACATGAAATGACGGTGATACAGTAGGCGGGGCCACTGGTCGTCGAGACTTGGAATCATACGCTCGGTCATGTTGCCAACGTCGTCGCTGATGGCGGCTTGGATCAAATGGGAGGGGCCGGGATCAGGAGCGAAGAAGGCGTAGCCTCGATCGAGATACAAAAATTGGGAGTAATCGCGAACGGGTGTGATTAACGCTTCCACCGACGGGGAACTGCCTAGCGGGCCGCGCGTTTGAAACGCCAGCGGCGGAACGATGACTGCCAGGAGATGAAAAATCAACCCAACAGTGATCACCCAGCGTAGATACGGTTTCTTGCCAAAGTTGGTAGTCATGAAATTGCTAGGAAGCGAAGGTGAAGCACGCCAATCGATACTAAGTTAGCTCGGTGGTTGACGATGTATAGTCATGGAGTATGGATGGACAACAAAAAAGCCGCGTCCTTCGAAAAGGACACGGCTAATCCATTTTTGCCTCGATAACGCTTCGCCGAAGTCTTCGACTATCGTTGTGCGAACGAGCTTTCTTCAAATTCAAATGTCAATTCCGTATTGCTGCCGGCGGCAACATTGACGGTTCTTTCCTTGCTGACAGCTTGGCCGTTGACAACGGCGGTTACACGAATCGTGTAATCGGTCCATTGTTCGCCAACCTTTAATTGAGTCGTTCGGAACGTTCGAATACTACCTTGGCCCTTGGTCGGGTTGCCCGCCAAAGTGACTTCAGCACCCTTGGGTACGTGTAGCTTAACGACCGTCACAACATCGCTCGTTTCCGGTTGGTTGTCAGATGTCTTTGGCTGTTCTTCGGTTTGCTGGGGTGTTTCGAACACGACTTGTTCGACATCGCCGGGGCGTAACTTGATCGATTTGGATTCGGACTTATTTTCACCATTGAAGTCGTAGTCGACGTTCACCACGTAAGTGTAAACGTAGCCTTCCTGCAATCCGCGTGACATGAATTGCCGAACATTGCCATCACTGGTTGTCGCGTGCCCGTTCACTGTGACGACGGCATGTTCAGGGACAGCCACCGTCAGTAATGCTGCGTCCACATCCAATTTTGGCTTGGCGGATTCATAGCGATTTGAGTTGTCGATTGTCTCGCCTTCGATCGATGCACTGTCGTTGAAAACAGGATCGGCGATCACACTTGGTCCACTATCTTGAATTACACCCGAATCGTAGCCGCCGTCGATAATGGTGTCTCCCATTGGAACGGAGTCCAACGGCGCCGAGTAAGGTTGATAAGAGGATTCGATGATCGGCGATTCATAGCCAGTGTCGAGACCGTAAGACTGAGATTCATACGACATCGGATACGAATCAACCGTGGGAACCACGTACGAGTTGAAGCTCATTCCACTGCCACCGCTACTGCCATAGCTCGAGTAGCTTGCGTTACTAACGTTGCCGCCGCTGCACCCGCCGCTGTTGTAGCTGGCGTAGCTGACACCGCCGCGTGAGCCGCCCGATGAGCCACTACTGCGATGGCGAGCGGCACGACGAGAACGGATGGCAGCGAATAGACGTCGTAGCGGGCCGACGCGACCGCCGGATGAACCGCTGCTATAGGCTGTGTAGCCGCCCGATGATCCGCCACCAGTGCACGAGTAACTAACGGATGAGCCGTAGCTTCCTCCGTAGGACCCGCCTGCAAAAACCGGGTCAGGCACGCTTGCGAAGAGGATGATTGCTGAGGCAATCGTCAAAAACTTGAAGTACTTGGTCACTGTTGAATAACCCTCCGTCAGAAAACAAACGAGTACGACGAGAGCGGTTTGCCCACCCATTAAGGGTTAGCCCCCCGCCGATGGTAGAATAACGATTGCTAGGCGAGAAGCAAGGAGTCTGGGTAGAATTTGCGTGATGGGAGCTTGAGGGGCTCTGCGGCGAGATTGAGGGTTTGGCGAGGGGCGTCTTCGCGGCCCTAAATGTAGAACATCGTTGCTTCGCCGTGGTGGCATCGTTCGACCATATCGCTCAGCCGTAGACCGCTGAGGACAGCCCGTGATGCTTCGTTTGCCTCGTCCCAGGCATGTTGAAGGGCAATAGCCGACTTGGTGGGCGTTTCCGACAAATGGCTATTTCGATCCTGGCATCCCATCGCTTCGGCAATATCTAGCAACGTAATTTGCGAAGGATCTACCGATAAACGATAGCCTCCATGACTACCTCGGACGCTCTGAACCCATCCGGCGGCACGAAGAGGCCGAAGGATTTGGACCAAGAAGGGCCCCGGAATATTGTGTTTGTCCGTGATCTCGCGAACAGCCACCGGTGTCGTGTCGTCGGCGCGCATCGCCAGCTCAAACAACGCCAAGCAAGCGTAGTGAACTCGCGCCGAGATCATCATCAAGTTCTCCCAAAGGTTGGGTTTACGAAGAATGCAGTCCACATTCGGTTTTTTGGAAGCCTGACCAACGACCGGCTCGTTCGTCCTCGCCTGCCCCGACAGCTCGCGTACAGGGTTGGCATCCCACGCTGGGGTAGCCCTGATCATGTAGCGGGTTGTAGGGAATGTTCTCTTTCGTGATCAGCGTCCAAACTTGGGCTTTCGACCAATTGGCCAACGGGCTGACCTTCACGAGTTGGAATTTCTTGTCCCAACCGATGATCGGCGCTTTGGCACGATCAGGGCTCTGGTCACGCCGAATCGCACTGGCCCAAGCGTGCCATCCCTTTGCAGCCTTATGCAAAACGCTCAATTTGCGGTCAAAACAGCAACGATTCGGGTCGGTTTTGTAAACGGGTCCACCGTTGGCCGCTTCGTATTCGGCGACCGTCGTTTCGGGTAATTTGTACTCCACTTCGATTCCATAGCGTTTCTTGATCGTTTCTCTCAGATCAAGTGTCTCCTGAAACTGATATCCCGTATCGAGATTGAAAATCGGAGTTTCCGGCGCCATTTCGGCCAGCATGTGAATGATCGTCATCCCTTCGGGGCCGAATGCCGTTGCCATCGTGAATCGTGGAGCAAATCGGTCGATCGCCCAGCGAAGGATTTCTTGTGGCGTGGCAGTTTCAAGCTTCTCGCTCTCTTGCTTGATTTCCTCCAGCAGTTCCTCGGTGGGGACAAGCGGCGGATCGGCCGCTAATGCACCCCGGGGTTCGTTCGCGTCGATCGAAAACAGCGGTAACGGGCTGGAGGGACTTGGTTGGCTCATAGCAAAAATTTGGCTCATTTCGGGTTCGACTCGTACCAGGATCGAATCGTGTGCGAACAAGACGGGCAAGGAATCATACAAACATGATCTACTTAGTCAAGTATGGTTATCGGCGATTGGGGGTTCGGAAATGAACGAATTTGACGGCGTTTTGCGGCGATGCGGTTAGAATAGGCCGATAGGGTATTTGGTGGCCCTGATTCGTACTGGGCCACATTTTGTGTCAACCGTTCGTTCTTTTTCCAGCACGGGTCCCATCATTTTCGATATGTTTCGCGGATTTCAACGCATCGATACCCGGTTTTGTTGCTGCGCTGCAATACGAGTGGTCGTGTTCGCTTTGGGGTGCTCGGCTACGTCTTCGCTGATTTTGGCCGATACGATCGAGCTACGCGGCGGAGGGCATGTCTCGGGGAAGGTCCGTCGTTTGGTAGAAAGGAAAATCGACATTGTCGAGGTGGACGACGAAATCAGCATCGCGTTCCCTGGAAGCCAAGTCGATCGAGCGGTCTCCTCGAAAACATTGGCCGAGTATCGCGATCGTGTGGCCAAGGCGGGGGAGGATGCCCAGGAGCATTACTTGTTAGCCGTTTGGTGTGCAAAGACCATCTCGGCCAACAAAGACGCGTATCGCCGATTTCATATGCAGATGGCGGTGCGATTTGACCCCGATCACAGCAAAGCACGCGCGTCACTTGGCTATGTTCAAACCGACGATGGCAAGTGGATTCGCTATACGGACTTGATGCGATCGCGCGGCATGATTTCAGTCGGTGGAAAGTGGGTGCTTCCCGAGGCCGCAGCGATCTCGGAGTACCATGATTCGAGTAACGTGGACGCAAAACATTGGGTCCGCGAAATCGAGCGACTACTGAAAGTGGTTATTCGTAACAACAGTAAGTCAGCCGAAGCGATGGCAACACTCCAGGCGATCGATGATCCCTTAGCAGCTTCAGCAATCGCCAAACAATTGCTCGAAAATAACCATGGCCGACCATTGGATCTGCTTTGGGTTGAGTTGCTTAGTCGGTTCCAAAACTTGGTTTCGGTCGAAGCTCTGACACGAGCAGGCCTTTTCGAATCCGACGACGTGGTTCGCGAAGCCGCACTGACAAAGCTACAGGACTATGGAAGTGATTCGGCGGTCCTCAGTTACGTCGGGATGCTACGGAGCAATGATCACGCGGATGTGACGCGCGCTGCAAGAGCGTTGAGATTCTTTCCCGATGTGGAGTTGGCTTCGGTTTACATTGATGCTTTGGTAACGACTCACACCAAAACGATTGCACCCAAAGCGGGGTTAACGCCTGGGTTCTCCGACAATGGGTCAAGTTCGTTTTCGACCGGAGGCAAGCCGGTGAAGATCAAGCGAAACGTCGAAAACCCTGGCATGTTGGCATTGCTGAAAACGGTCGAGCCTGACGTCGACTTTGGCTACGACAAGCAAGCGTGGCGACGTTACTTTGCCCTGAAACATGGCGGTTATAGCGGCGATTTACGGCGTGATCCGTAAAGGATCAATTCTTGGTCAAGCGTTGGGGTGATGGAACGGTCGGTTGATCATAGCGCTGTTGAGGCGGTACGACGACGCCACAACTAACGATGAACTGGATCGCTTCGTCGACCGTTAAGTTCAAGTCGATGGCGTCGCTTCGTTTCACCGTCACCGTGAAACCCGTCATTGGCATTGGGCTGGTCGGCATCAGCACACTCAGCATCGGTTCCCCGTTGGCAATCGAAATTTCTTTCATTCCATTTCCGGTGACGAACCCCAAAGACCAGATGCCTTTGGCCGGATACTCTATCGCCACGACTCGGTTGAATTCGATTTCGCGGTCACTGAACGCAAAATCGGTGACCTGTTTCACTCCGCCATAAACCTTGTTGACGATTGGGATTCGCAAAATTGTGGCATCGAACGATCGGACAAACCAATGGCCGAGCCCAAACGTAAAGAGTCGACCGACAAAATAAAGCACCGTTAAAAAGACGATCAAGAAGACTGGCACGACGACCGAACGCGGCATGTAGCTGATCTCAACATATCGGTGCCAGTAGGCATTCGCGCTCGCGGGGGCGGGGGTGTAGGGGCCAAATCGATCGGCGTTCTCGTTAACCGTGTTGACCACTTCTTCGGGCAAGAACCGTCGTCTGGTAGGATCGGGCACATAGCGTTCGCCCTTGAATGTAAAGCCGTCGAGTCGTCGTTCGCCGGTTGGAATGGCTCCCTGCGGAACCGATGAATAAGTTCGTTGTGGCGAGATTGTATTGACAATCGCCGATCGGATACTCAATTCAATCGGTGCGAGCACATAACTTTCAATTGTGCTCCATGCCCAAATGAGAACGGCGATGGTTAGTAGCGGCGGCAGGACAACGCCGAGCCCACGTAACACCGCGCGTCGAAAACCACCGCTCCGTGGCGGAGTTGGAGGGCTAGTTGTTTCGGTCTCGGGAAGGGGCGATTGCATCGTGACGTCTGTCTGAAAATTCGTGAAGTTCGTCAGGAAGTCCGTTTGGAAGTCCGTCTTGTGATGGTGTGTCTGGTTGCTGGCATGTTCAGGTCGCTCTGACCGCCCGAGCGACCACGGCGACGCTGACCCGAAATGCTCCGCCTCCTCTTAGCACCCCGGCGATCTCGTTGACGGTTGCGCCGGTGGTGTAAACATCGTCGACCACCAAGATATGCCGATCGAGCAAATTAGGCGACCTGCCGAAAGCGTAACTTCTCTTTATTTTGAACGCATCGCGAACATTGTGAAGCCGGCTGTCATCGTCCAACCAAGCTTGCTTCTTGATTTTTCGGGTCGCTTGAAGCAGCGGACGCACGGGAACCCCCAAGGATTCACCGACGGATCGCGCCAAAGTGGCGGTACCGATACCGCCCCTCGAAAGTTGGCGAGTGAAGTAAGACGGGACAAACGTGACCACGTCCGGAAGGTCCTCGCCTAGTCGATTGGCAACGCAGCGACCGAGTCGATTCCCCAAAGCGGCCGCCAATGGGGACAAATGGACATATTTCGAAGCGACAACAGCATCACAAACCAAGCCGTGGTAGGTCCACATCGGAATCACCCCATCGAACTGAAACGTCTTCTCCTTGCACTGCGGGCACCCCGAAGAGGGGGTTGCGTTCCCCGTTGGTGCGATTGGCCCCGCCGAATTTTCGTTCTCATTAATCACTGGTCGGCCAAGTGGAAAACCACAGCGCAGGCAACAGTGTCGCATTTGAAATTCACTGGAAACTAACGAGACACGACAATCCTGACAAAAGTCGACTCCAGGGCTGACCAACCGGTTACACAAGGCACAACTCGGGGGAAATGCCAAATCGAGGACCGACTCCGCTGCGGCCGTTTTCCCCGTCGAGACCCAATGCTGGCATTTCTTAATCGTCTCGCTGATCGAAATGGACATGGTGGACGGCGATGGGAAAGAAAGAAAAGGCTTCAAGAAAAGAATACTTTTCAATTTTAACCGCGAACCTTGGACTTGGTCGCCTGTCTAAACGATCATTGATAGAAGTCGAAGGAACTTTTGGAAAAGTTTTCACTGGTTTTCTTTGGCCTTCCTGGATATTGTTCATCTAGGAAACCGGTAGCGAATCGTATGCTACTTGGTTTGTTCTGTTTTTTTCCTTTGCTCCGCCGCCGCACCCGCTTATCGGTGCCGGGAGGATTGAAATGCGTTTCGTATCGATTATCGCCGCCGTCGCACGTTTCTTCGCAGTCGCCGAAGTCCGTGAGAATTTTGCTGCCGTATCGCGTATCGTCGTCGCATCTCACCTCCATCTACGGTCATGGTGGATGCAACTGGGTATGTCGTGTTATTCGAGCTTATCGAATCCGTGCGCCGTCACATTGGATGACGGCGGCACAAGGACGATGAGTTGGACGCGCGGCATAAAACCCGGCAGTCAACTCGGTTATCCGAAGTTCGATAGCCGGCGAGGGCTTTTGCGAATGCAAATGGTCCCCGTCCGCTGCGAATCGGAACCCGTTTTGGAACGGGGCAGAGCCTAAGGCTCGATCCCTTTTCCACGTTCTCGCTTCGACGATCGCCATTCCAACAACGATCCTTGAGCGACAACGACGACTGATAAACGCGGCCCGGAAATTCGCTTGCCAACGTATTGCCTTTTGCATTCCGTTTGCATTCGCAGCTCCATCGGCCCCAAGCGTTTTGCATCTGGTTAGCTAAGAAACCTTGAACTTCATCGTTCAAGTACTTAGTGAACCAACCTCATGAAGTGAATTTTAACCCCCGCAGCACAGCGTTCCGCTGTTGTCGCAACTCGGCTCACTTATTCCCGCCGGATGAAAAACATCTGCATCAAGCGTGGCCCGAGACTTCGGAGAGGAACCGAACATGAACATCACTGAAAACAGCTTCTTGGATTTCCAAACGGAGACTCGGACGGTCGCTCAATTGGTCGTTGCGGCACAAGCCGGTGACCGAGACGCATTCGGTGCGCTCTTTGAGCGGTACCGGTCTGGAATCGTTGCACTGGCAATGCGGCGAGTTCGCAATGCCGACGAAGCGGAAGAGCTCACGCAGGACGTTTTTATCCAAGCGATGCAGAAGATTGGCCAATTGCGGGTGCCCGAAGCATTCGGCGGATGGTTGCGGCAGATCGTGCACCGAATGGCAATCAATCGGTTGACTCGAAATCGAGTCGCCATTGCCTGTGATCCGGAAACGCTCGAAGCGACTTGCTATGCTGTCGGAACCCCCGATGCATTTGCCGAAGATCGAGAGCAAGCCGAAGTGGTTCGGGATAGCATCGATCGACTTGGTGCGTTGGACCAGCAAACGCTTAAGGCGTTTTACTTGCACAGCAAGTCGCTTATCGAAATGAGCAACGAATTCGACGCGCCGGTCGGAACGATCAAGCGGCGGTTGCACGTCGCTCGGAAGCGGCTGCAAAAGGAAATGGAAGAGGACGTGCTTCAAGCCGTCTAACTCACGTTGACTCGTCCCTCGGATTTTGATCCGAGGGGCGAGTTTTTTATTGCGTTGATACGTCGTTTGACTTCCGATCGCGTTGACGCTGACGCACCAAAATCTCCTCCATAACTGGTAGCTCTGTGTAATACATCGCACTTGGGTCGATGCCACGTTCGTCAAGCCAATCCAATCGTTCTCGCATCGCTGGTCGCTTGCTTAATCCCGGTAAGACCACCAACCACATAATCGCGACGGCAACCACCGACCCTGCAAAAGCAACCATTCGTGTACATCGTCTTGGATTGTTTGACTCTGACATCACCTACGGCACCATCTCACTAATTCGATCGGCAAAGACGACTTTGAACATGAACCACGCCATGAACAACGTCAAGACGAGGTTGAGCGATTGGCCGCAAACATAGAGGATCAGCGGCTTGCCGCCCTTAAAGTAAGGCATCAACTTCGAAAAATTGGTATCGAGCCCAATGCTGACGAAAGCCAAGCAGAAGAACCATCCGCGGAAGGTTTTCGTCGATCCGCTAATCATCGCGCCGACTAGCTCTGGGCCACCGGTAAGTGTCGAGTAGAGGGTCGAAAACAAGACGGACATTGCCACAAAACCAAGTACAAATTTGGGGAACCGATACCAGATTTCCGACACGCCTGGGTGTGGTGCGGATGGATCGCGTTCCACATAGGTAACCCAGTAGATTGCAACCAAGAATGCCGTTACGCCAATAAGGATGTTTTGAATCATCTTCACGGTTGCCGCGACTTCTAAGGCGCGATCGCCCAAAACCGCACCCGCTGCCGCAACTGCTCCGGTCGAGTCAATCGTTCCGCCAAGCCATGCGCCGCCGAGAATCTCGTCCATCCCGACGGCTTTGATGATCATCGGCAACACCACCATCATGACGACCGTGAATGACAACGACATGCCTATTGCCAACGACAATTCTTCTTTTTTGGCTTTGCAGGCAGCCGCCGTCGCGATCGCGGCTGACACTCCACAGACCGACATGTCAGCGGAAATGACCATGTTCAACGATTTTGATGGTATCTTGAGGACTTTTTGACCAAAGATGAATGTGCCTACTAAGACAATGGGCGTTACGACCCACGCGACAAAGATGCCGGGAAGTCCAAGTGCCAACAAACGGCTCATCAGAACTTCCGCACCAAGAAGTACTAGCCCTGTCTTGATGTAAAACTCCGTTAGCACCGCAGGTTTAAGAAACGTTGGCGTTCCGATGGTATTGCTAATAATCAATCCCACCAATAATGCCCACAGGGCGTACTCCAAGTTGTAGGCCTTGATCACACTTTGGCCCGAAAGTGTATATGCGATCGCTGCAAGCGCAAAAATAAACGGGAACGCAATCAAGAATTGTGGCGTCGACTTGCCTCGCAAAAAGGTCGCCATAGCGAATAGCAGGCCGATCACAGCATAGACCCCAAGTGTCCCAGGGATCGTGGTCGAAACTGCTCCGGCGTCATCGGTGTTCAAGAACGCGTCAATCGGATTGGTATCCCAGCCACCCGGTTTTGATACATAGGGTTTCAGCGGACTTGTAACGGCAACCTTTTCGTTTGCAGCGACTTGCTCCGCTAGATCGACTGGCCGCGTCACCCATACGGCAGCGAAGGAAACCAAAAGCAAAACTGCGGCACACCAAATCGCCAACCAGTCTTCGGATGTTCGCATTTCAGTCCAAAGACTTGGACGCTCCGAGGGAGGCGGAGTCTCGACCACGTCACGGTGATCGGTAACATTTTTGTTCGGTTGGGGGGACTCTTTGGGCGAATCGTAAGGATTAACTTGCATGAAAGAGAGTCGTTTTCACTGCTTAAAAGTGGAGGGATTGGTGGACGGAGGACAGGTGTTTCTACAGCCTCGCGTCTACCAAGTCCAGGCAGCCACTCAAGCAAGCGATCAAATGCCCGATTGCCAGTCTCGGATCGCGTCGATGGGATACGCTAACATCACGATATTCAATAGCAAACTATCGCGAATCCAAAACACGCTGACGGCTTCCAAGAATACCACCGCCGCGATAGTTGATCGCCAAGAAAAGCGACTGCTCGACAAACTGATCGCAGCCATTGCACCGATCACACACATGGTGTAGTCGCTTATCGAGTTAAGGATGCTGTCGCCAAAATAGTCGAGCGATATGGTGGCCTCGCGGTATCGTTCGATCATCATCGGCGTGTTTTCAATCACTTCCCAACCCGCCTCAATCGCTGCAATGACGATCAACCGAGTAGAGCGTTGCGTTGTCTTTCCGATTAGCAATTCCAAAATCAGCCAAAGAGCCAATCCATGTTCCAGGTGTGACAACGAATAGGGGTCGAGCAAGTGCTGCGAATTGTGACTTGACCAAATATCCCATGACCATGGCAGGAGGTCGCCTGATTGGCACCACCACACTCGGTCTAGCAGTACCAAGATTGTCGTCATCAAGATTGCAATTCCGCCAAGCCATATGCTTGTCGGTTGCTTGTCCGTTTTTACATCAAGATTGGTCAAGGCTTAAAACACATCAAGGCTGGTTGAAATGGCGAGGCAGGTAAATCTCGACCTGGGAATCATTGAAGATGCGATACTTCACTCCATGAGCCCATAATTGGAAATACGGCTCAAAGGGGTCATCGACATCAATCGCATCCCGAAAAAGCGGCCACATCAAGTAATCTCGTAACATCCAATCGCAAGCAGTATAGAAATAAGCTGCCTGTAGCGTTCGAGTCGGTTCGTCGGGCGAAGTGATTCGTGAAACGAGATTGGGGCCAAATTTTTGCAGCAAATTTAGCAGCTCCGCCTTTTCCGATTCGTCTTTGGGATGCTTTGGCGCAATCCCTTCGAGTATGCGAATCGAAGGGCAGGGGGCCAACTTCTCGGTCAACCGGTGAACTTGGGCGAGTGACGCCAGATCGTGAAGGTTGCCGAGCCATTGCTGTGCAAGGGTCTGCGCGTCGTCCGGTTCGAGTGGTTTCGGATTGCGGACAATAAAGTAAACATCCCGTCCACCTTGCGGCCGCCGATCGTCGCCGGCAAAGTCAAAAAGGCGTTTCAACCTCCGAAGAAGTTCGCCGCCCCAAGGCGTTTCTGCAAACAACCCATCGACGCCTTCACCGTTTGGGCGAAAATTCTGAAAAAAACCAATCAGCCCGTCTTCGGGAGCTAGCGATTCGGCATCTGAATTTGTTTGATTAGCATAGCCAACCTCGTGAAAACGGTTCACTAGGTTTTGAGTCGTCTTGGTCATGGATTGCCATTATACGAACAATGATTTGATCACATTGCCGTTTCGGACCAAGGTGATCGGGCGGCCCGTATTCGAGTCATACTCAAGCGTTGGGTCAATCCCGAGGTTGTAATAGAAACTTGCCGCGACATCATCCGGTGAGAAGCCTTCGTGTAGTGGGCCCGCAGCAGTCGCGTCACTTTCGCCAATCACTTGGCCACCACGAACAGCGCCGCCAGCCATCAACATGAACATGCATCGTGGGTAGTGGTCGCGCCCACCATCAGCGCTTCGGTTATTGATTTTTGGCGTTCGTCCAAATTCTCCTGTAACGAAAACGGCCGTGGAATCCAATAGTCCACGTTGCTCGAGTCCGATCAAAAGTCCGCTCAATCCGGCGTCTAACTTTGGAAGATTGCTGGTTTTGAGCTTCTTGAAATTGTCTTGATGGGTGTCCCATCCGCCCAATTGGACGCTAACCAAACGTACTCCTGATTCAACCAGACGCATCGCCAGTAAGCAGCTTTGCCCAAAGGAATCTTCGCCAAACTGTTTCGCAAAGCTCTCGGGTTCCTTGCTGATGTCGAATGCATCGCGAGCTCGCGAGGACGTGATCATCGAATAGGCTTGTTCGCCAAATTGGTCGAGACCTTCGAGCAATTGGTCGTCTTTTTCTAGTTCCGCGAAACGACGATCCAGCTTCTTGAGTAGCCCTTGGCGTCGTTTAACCTCATCAACCCCAATTCCGCCGGCAAGCGAGATGCCACGAACAGAGTAGGGCTGACCCAATTGAGGCGCTGAATTGGTTTCGAGCGCCGCGTAGCGAATTCCTAAAAATCCGGGCCCATGTCCCGCTCGCGGAATCGCAACTTGACTAGGGATATCTGCATCCGAGGGCCTTTCTTTGCTCAGCACCGAACCGTAGCCGGGATATTCGAGCGACGGTAACGGTTTGCTTCCTGTGTTGACGTATTCGCGGCCAAGTTGGTGGGCGGCCAATGTATGGCTGACCCCGCGAAGTATCGCGTACTTGTCTGCACAACCAGCCAGTTTCGGTAAATGTTCCGAGATTTGAATGCCACTGACGTTCGTCGAAATCGGCTTGAACGCCCCACGGATTTCCTCCGGTGCGTCCGGTTTCATATCGAACATGTCTAAGTGTGACGGGCCACCAGACAATTCAATAAAGATTGCTCGATCGGCGCGTCCCGGTTGGATTTGGCCCGCGTTCGCCATCTGCATGTAGTTCGATAAGCTCAAACCACCAACGGTTAGGACGCCTGCCTTGAGCATGTCGCGACGCCGAACACCATCACATGTTGAATGAAATTTCATGGTTGATTTACCTGATAAGAAAGTAGTTTGATTGAAAGTCGCCTTTGTTGGCTCGGATGGCAACAAAGTTTTCCGTTAGCCTCGTTGCAATGAGACAAATGGTACGAGTCGTCTAATGAGTAATGATGAATTCTTTGGTGTTGACCAATGCCCACAACAGTGATTGCACCGCATCGGATTTCGAAGTCGAAGTATCGATGTAATCCGTTGCGATAGCAGTTTCTTCTCGGTCGGGAAAACGGCTGAGGGTTCGCATGTAGGCCTCTTCGATCACAGCATCGATCGTCATCGTTGCTTTTTCGCTATCTTGTTTAGCAAGCTCGACCTTTTGCCACGAGTTTGGGTTAGTAAGCAGTTTTTTCAGTGGCGGAATGTCAAAACCAAACTGATTGAACTTACTCTTGGCTCGTTGGTATTCCCGCTGGACTTTGGGCATCGTGTTCGCCTGTCGAACCTTTGGTATCTGGTTGAACTGCCGAACTTTCGTCAAGATCTGTTTTCGCAAACCATTGGCAGCCCGTAGTGTGGCCACTTTCTTAGGGTCAATTCGGTTCGATGGTGCGTCAACGCCGAGCGACTCACAGGCTTGTGCGACCCAGCCATCATCGCTTGATAACCTTCGGTGCATGTCGGCATCGTTTCGCAGGTAAATCGCTTGAAGTAAACTTGGCGAATCGCTGCGATCACAATCACAATTGGATTCACGAATCGATTGCCCAAAAACCTCCATCGCAAAATCGCGTTTGTTTCGGTTTTGTGCGAGTCCTTCTGCGATTGCCATTTGGTCGACTTCGTTACGTAGTTGACTCGCTTTGTCGTCCGAGCCGGTTGCTAAGACGACCGCGTCATAGACCACTTCGGCCGGCAAACGGCGCGGCACATGACGAGCAAAGTTGACACGATCGTGTCGGTTCGTTTCGTTGGGTTCCGCACTTCGTTGATAAGTTGCACTCAGCACGATTTCTCGGTGCAGCCATTTCAAATCAAATTTTTGATGGATGAATTGTTTCGCAAGGAAGTCGAGAAGTGGCGTGTTGCTTGGCGGATTCGCCATGTTCATGTCGTCGGTCGGATCAACGATTCCAATGCCAAAGTAGTTTGCCCAAACTCGATTGACAATCGCTTTAGCAAAGAAGGGATTCGTTTCGCTGCGAAGCCATTGCATCAATGCAGGACGAGGATCGGTTGATAGGGGCACAGCCGTCGATTCGCCAAGAATATGGCCACTCGGAATAGGCAATGGCGCGACCTTCTTGCCGTTCTGCTTCGCTTTGGCGATCAGTTTCTTTCGCTTTTCCAAAAGCGTTTTATTGACGGTTCTTTGCTTCACAACAAACAGCTCTCCGAAGGGGACCGTTTCTCCCTGGGCGGCTGCTCGATAGATTGCTCTTCGCAATTCACCGTTGTCGAGTTTCTTGCCATCGGTCACTTGCTTGATGAGTTCGTTTCGTTGTTCTTTTGCGTCGGCGCCGATGCCGTTTTGACTCGCCCTGACCGTGGTGAACAGTTTTGAGAACTTGTCAAAATCATTTTTGGACCATCGATCGAATGGATGCTTGTGGCACTGAGCACACTCGATGCGAACTCCCAAGAACGCATAGGCGAATCCGATTGCACGATCTTCTGGTTTTTGGAAATTGCGGCGCGCCCAATACAGTGGTAGACCGTCTCGCTCGGCGAAAAGATTTTCGTTACCCCTCTGACACGCCTCGGTCATCGCTTCGCAGTATTCAAGGTAGCTTTCGCCCTCTTGTCGGCTTTTGGCTTCCACGATTCCCTGGACGATTTGGTCATAGGGCATGTTTTGGTCGATTCGAACTCGCAGCCATTCGTGCCACAATCGCGAAGCAGCTCCTCGAACAGGCAGCGCATTGTTGAGTTGAGCATCGCTATTGCCGGTCCAATCTGACATGCGAGTCGCCCACCATGCCGCGTAGGCGGGAGAGTCAAGCAGTTCGTCGACCAGGGTTGCCCGTTTGTTTGGGGAGGTGTCGGCGAGGAACTCTCGGACGAAATCTGCCGCAGGTAGCACGCCCGTCATGTCCAGCGAAACCCGGCGTAGAAATTCGGCATCGGTGCAAACATCTGACGGAGCGACGCCAAGCTTATCAAGCTTTTCGAGAACCAAGCGGTCGATTGCAGTGGTTGCCTCCGAGGCCGCATATCGCTTGGGGCCGATCGGCCGTAAGACAGGAATCGGAACTACCGCATTGTCATAGTAAACGACAACATGGGTGTCACCCTTTTCACCCGATGTGACTTCGCCAAGTTCGTCAATCGCAGCAATCGATTCATCGTTTGTGCTAAACCGGCACAGTTGTGTGACATCTTCCATCGTTCCATCTTGCCAATGGGCTGTTGCGGTCAGTTGTACGGTTTCCCTTTGTTTGGAAAACGAAATTTCGGTGGGGATCACTTCGAGCTTTTCTAGCAAGTGCATCTTGTTTGGGTTGAACTCGGCACCCGACGCGATCCATTTTCGAAGAACATGGTGTTGCCAGCTTCCCTTGTCGAATCGTTTGCCCCCATCGTGCATGTCGGCATCAAGCGGTTTCACCAGGATCAAGCTTTCGTCGATATCGTCCACGTCGACTCGTCCGCAGTTTTCTTCGTGAAGTGCTGCGTGATCGGATTTGAAATCGTAGCCAAATAGTGATAATTGGAATCCACCTCGGCCTTGGAATGAACCATGGCATGCACGCCCGTTGCATCCCAAACGGCCGAGCAATGGAACCACATGCTTTTGGAAATCGGGTGCCTCGGTCACATCCGCAGATTGGAATCTTTCGCGAAGTGGAGCGAGTGTTTTTGTGTTCGTGTCGGTTGGTTTGGGCGTGCTGATCTTGGCCGGTTCGGCCGACACAGGGGCGCCCAATTGTCCAAGCAATAGAACGCACATCGCAACGACAATGCAGAAGGTAGGCTTGGTTCCGATTCGTATCATGATTCGCACCAGAGTGAATAAGTGATGAAAAAGTGGGTTGGAAAAGTGACGGGAGAAGTATTGAAGATGAATGGACTACTAGGGGGACGCGTCCGATGGATTGTCAGCCGACAGGCCGACACGATTCAAGAAGGATCGGTAAGTCTTTTCGATGTCTTCTTCATGGTTTGTCTTTTTGGTTTCCAACAAACGCTCCGCTGTTTCAAGTTGCTGCATCGCCTTTTCAATTCGCTGAGTCATGATCTGTACGTCAAACTCGGCTCGATTGATTTGTGCATGTACCAATCGGTCTGTTGCCTCGCGAAGTTCTTTCCGCAACGGATTGTTGTCGTTGACCTTTAATTTGGCGGTTAGTAGCGTTGCATGAGTTTGGGCTTTCAATAACTCAATCTCAATTTCGAACAATTGTTCGCCGCGTTTTTTTGCATTTTCAAGTCGTTTTGCGGCTCGACTAAGATCTCGGATCGCGATGCGGTAGTGGTTGGGGTTGCGTGTTCGAAGTTGATCGAGCATCCCCTTTAATTCCTGTAAATGCTCATCGACCAATTGCATGGCGACCACTTCCATCGCGACAAGTTCGGGTTTTCGCTGGACCGTTCTTGTGTTGTTTTCGTTCTGCGATTTAGTGGCTTTGCTTGTCTGTCGCTCAGCCGTTTCGCTTGCGGAGGAATCGATGCGATCTACTGCGGATGCCAATGAGCAACAGAGTAGCATGGCCGTAACGACACTCGCCTGAGTCCAAGTGTCTCGTCGATCAACCTTCATTGTTCTCTCCTTGGGCAATTGCCTCAACCATCCACCCTAAATCGAGTCCGTCGGTTGATGAATCGATTGGATCGGCCATGTCAAGCGAAACCGAAGTGACAGCAAACGACTCTAAATTCGCAAGTGGGTCCTCTTGCACCTCGTCGTTGGTGATCGTCGCGACCCATACTTCGGCAATTTGCAGTTGTTCGTTGCCCGTCGGTTTCGGGTTTTGCAGGGAAGTCCAATTGAAGAGAAACGTAAGTGCGAGGCTGCCCGCAAGAGTCAGTAAGACTGCAGCGACACGTCTTTGTTTGGACCAAGGGGGCGAGTCATTCGAGTGAGATGATTTGCCGTCGATACCCGACATCGCGACATTGCCGATCAGGTCTGCTGCGCGAGCAAGTTGGTCGGCCATGGCATCCGAATTTTCCAAACGCGACTCGAACGCTTGCTGTTGTTCATCCGAGAGTTCGTCGAACAAGTACAGCAAACATTCGTTACGCGACAACTCGTCGGTATGGAAATGTTGATCTGTGGTCATGAATCTTCGTCTCGTGTTACTTTGGCGGCGAGTTGTTCAAGAGCTCGTCGCATTTGTGTCAGCGCGGTCCCAAGTGGGATTTGCAGATGGTTCGCGATTTCTTGGAAGGTCATTCCCTCGTGAATTCGCAACCGAACGACCTGCTGCCACGACGGTGGAAGCTGATCGATTGCTTGGCGTAACTTCCGTGTGGTTTCCTGGGCAACTAAGTTTTCGAGGTGGTCCGGTGTTTCGTTTGCAGCGGAGGATTCCGCGTGCTTTTCTAATATTCTTGTAGTCGTTGACTGGTCACGCCAAATGCGGGCAGCTTGGTTCGATGCAACTCGAAACAGCCAAGCTTTTCTCGCGGCAACGGGGATGTTTTGGCCTTGTTCAACCGCCTTCAAAAAGACGACCTGCAAGCAATCCTCGGCATCCGCGTGTTGGCCAAGTCGCCGACCGAGAAAAGCACGAAGTCCCGGTTCGCTGTCCAAGAATACATCCCGCCAGTTGTTGTCTGGTTCACGACCCTCTGCGCCATCATCGGCAGCCTCGGTTTCGTTCGGATTTTTGCCTGGATCAATGGTCATTTCGCTGGGATACCAGTAAAGATACGTAGCTATTGGAGTTTATTTCAAAATTCGCGTGCTTTTTTAATAGGTTTTGCACTGCGATCCTTGGCCGTATTTCTTGCTGGGGGGCTTTTTAGTCGCATGGGGTCGCATGCACGAATAGTCGCAGGGGCTGTTTGATTTATCGTGTAAATGGGGTGCGTGCCGCCGGAGGCTCTCGGCGGACGGCCGTTTCCGTGATCGTCCGATTAGCGGTATCGGACTTCCAGCGGCGGGACAGGCAAACGACGAAACCGCGTTGGCAAGAAATGCTGTGATGCCAATCCAAATTGATCTCGAGCCGAAAGGGTGACGCGTTGTGAGGCCACCAAGCCGGGATCTTCTTCGATTCGAGAGAGGAGACGGCGGTAGGTTCGCCACATCATGCTAAACATAGGCCGCCCGTCATCGTGCAGCGAATCCCAGACATGCCAACCTGAATCGAACAACTTTTTTGCTCTTGCGATTTCGTCTTGCATTAAGCATCTCAGTCGGTCATCGCTACGGGGGTTTAGCAGGTCATCTTCATACAAACCATGTTGTTCGTAGTGTTGGCGTGGCAAGTAGATTCGGCCACGTTTTGCATCCTCGGCAACATCGCGGAGCACATTGGTGATTTGGAAAGCCAGTCCACAATCGACGGCGGGTTCCAGCGGCAATGGCGAGTCAAATTCCCACACATGTAGGCAGGCTAAGCCGACCGCCGATGCAACGAGGTAACAATAGTGTTCAAGTTGTTCGTAGGTGTCGAACCGAGTCTTTTGTTGGTCCGCGATTACACCATCGATGATTTCGAGCAAGTAACGCGTCGGAATTTGGTATCGATTCGATGCGTCTCGAAGGCCAGGTAAAATTTGGCGTACTCGTTGGGGCAGAACCGTATTCCACTGAGACCCCTTTGCGTCGGGCAAATCGGGAAGCGTAATCTCGCCCAGAGGTGTGTCGCTGATCAAATTCAGCGCCGTTGTGTGTCGCCACCAATCGAGCCACTTCGTTCGCAGCGTCGTCGGTTCCTCACAATCGCCGACGTCATCGGTAATGCGAGCGAACGCGTATAACGCGTACATCGCATCTCGTTTTGGGCGCGGTAGCAGCCAAAACGAGCGATAGAAATTGCTTCGGCTCCGTCGCGAAATGCGTCGTGAGTGTCGATAGCTTTCAGCAATGCACCGTTCCGAGTTCATACCCTGATCATACTCGCTCGCCGAGGGCCAAAGGAAGAACACGCTTAGCGTGAAACCAGGAGCGAACGAACCAGTAGCCGGGTTTGGGTCCATTTGCTGAGAGTCGGACGATGGCTGAGTACATCAAATTCGATTTGGCGGATCGCCGCGATTGTCGCTCGCCCGCCTCCGACAATTAGTCGTAAATTTCGGCCAAACCATGATGGTACCGCATCGATGAGCGGTTCCCCTTCATCAAAGAAGCGTTCCGCACGCTGACATTCTGACTGAAGTAACCGTCGTAGTTCGGGAGACGTTTTGCTCTCAGAAAGGTGCGACTCTTTGACACCAAAACGGTCCATTTGATCCGTGGGTAAGTAGATTCGTCCGATCGCATAATCGCGAGCGACATCCTGCCAGAAGTTCACCAATTGAAGCGCTGTACAGATTTTGTTGGACAAGGCGATGTTGGCTTCCGAATTAGCTTCGGCCAAATCGAGCATGATTCGCCCGACCGGGTTGGCACTTCGTTCGCAGTAGTGAAGCAATTCCTCGAAATTCGCGTAGCATGTTTTATTTTGATCTTGGCGAAACGCATCGAGTAGGTCATCGAACGGCCTTTTCGGTAAATCGAAATCGCGGATCGTCGTGAATAACGCTGGGAAAAGTCCTTGTGGAGGTGCACCGGCAAAGGTTCGATCGAGACTCTGTTGGAACACCGCGAGTGACGCCAGAGCTGTTTTTCGCGACGACGATTCATCGGCTAGGTCGTCTGCGGTCCGGCAAAATGCATAGACGTTATAGGAGGATTGACGAAGCCGTCGCGGCAGCAGCACACTGGCGAAAAGGAAGTTTTCATAGTGCGATGTGGCCATTCGGCGGCACAGAGCTTCGGATTGATGGATTTCGTCAGCGGTGGGCATGGCAAACGGTATCGGTTAGCGAGTACTCTGGTTTTCGGTTCTTTGCGAGGGGCTTCCCGAATCAAGTCGTTGAGCGACAATGGGAGGGCTAGTCATTTTGGCTGAGCAGGCATTTTGGCTGAGCAGGCATTTTGGCTGAGCAGGCATTTTGGCGGGCTAAGCTTTGCACTAAAAAAAGAAAAACAACTCTATGAAAATCATCCTAGCTGCACCGCGAGGCTTTTGCGCAGGGGTGCACATGGCGATCGATTCGCTTGATCTTACCCTACGCAAGTTCGGACCACCGGTCTATGTGTATCACGAGATCGTGCATAACAAGTACGTCGTGAACATGTTCCAAGATAAAGGGGCGGTGTTTGTCAATCATATTGAAGAGGTCCCTGAGGGAAGTGTGCTACTGTTTTCGGCTCACGGTGTTTCACCGGAAATTCGCCAGGAAGCTCGCGATCAGAAGCTCAACGCCATTGATGCCACCTGTCCCTTGGTGACGAAAGTCCATCTCGAAGCGATCAAATACGCCAAAGCGGGCTACACGATCTTCTTGATTGGGCATGAAGGGCATGATGAGGTTATCGGAACGATGGGCGAAGCGCCCGAAGCGATTGTGCTTGTTGAAGACGAGCAGAGTGTCGATACGCTTGAAGTTCATGACGAATCCAAACTTGCCTATTTGACTCAAACCACTCTCAGCGTGGACGATGCCACTCGTATCATCACGAAACTTCGCGAACGGTTTCCGAAGATTGAAAGTCCGTCGAAGGCGGATATTTGTTACGCGACGCAAAACCGCCAAGAAGCTGTCAGGCTGCTATCGGGTCAAGCCGACGTCATCGTGGTGCTGGGTAGCCAAAACAGCAGCAACAGCCAACGGCTTCGCGAGTTAGCCGCAGAAAGGCAACAAAAACGAGCCTACTTGGTCGACGGCCCCGCCGATTTGTCGGTGGACCTATTCCAAAATGCGGAAACCGTCCTGATTACTGCTGGTGCGAGTGCCCCTGAGTCGGTCGTTCAGGAAACAATTGATTGGTTAGTGGAGAGGTTCAATGCGACGGTGGAAGTACAGCAGATTCGCGAAGAATCGGTCCTGTTTCCGTTGCCGAAGCCGTTGCGTGCCTTCGGCAAAGAGGTTGGCACCGCTTTAGACTGATCCTCCTTTCGGCATTTTTCCCCCAAGTCATGTCTTTATAACGGAGTCCAATAGTTATGCCTTCGAAAGAACAACAGCGTCAAAAGAAGCTTGCCAGAAAACGTTCGAAAGAAGTTGCAAAGCGAAAGCAGCAAGCACGCGAGAAAAGCGTGATGCAGTCGCTTGCCGGGCAGATGAAAGCCGCTAGCGGTGGTTCGTTTGACCGTTGTTACATGAGCGACGACTTGTTCGAAGCGAATAGCCGACTTGGGGCGGTATTCATCAGTCGGTTTTTGCCTGATGGTCGCGTTGCGTGTGCTCGATTCTTGGTTGATGCGTTTTGCTTAGGCGTAAAGGATATTCACGCTTTTGTCACCTACCCATCGAATTTGACTGAGTATATCGAACGTTCCGAGCAGGTTGAACCGCTCAAGCCTTGTGCGACTGCAAAGGCTAAGAAATTTGTCGAAGGATCCGTCGAGTACGCGCGGAAATTTGGCATCGAACCTCACGCGGACTACCGAAAAGTTGAGCCGATTTGGACAGGCATCGAGGCAAGTGAATGTACCGAGTCGTTCCAATATGGAGGCGATAACGGCAAGCCCCGGTATGTAAACGGGCCGCATGATTCACCACTGTTCCAACAACGCATTCTTGAGAAGTTGCAAACGCACGCAGGCGAAGGCAACTATGACTTTGTGATGATGGCAGGCGGGAGTGACGCGTTCGGAGAAATCGAAGATGGTGGTTGGATGGACGACCCCGAACTCGATGCGGACATCGACGAAGACGTTGTCGATGGCCGTGTGATTGAGTAGTTTGCCGCTGCTTTATTGATCGCCTTGATTCGTTTCGTCTTCGCCATTTTCGTTGTCGATGACGGATGTGTCGATGACGGGCGTGGGGATGACGGGCGTGGCGATGGCAATTTGTTTGAATAACGCATCGGTCGTCTCGTCATGTCCTTGGATGATGATGGTTCCGGGGGCGAGTCGTTTACCTTTGCGTGGATTTTCGTTCTCTTCGCGGTCGTCTTGCCAATTGCTGACTTGCACGCCTTCAACCCACGCGGCGATTTTGGGACCGTGTGCAGCCAACACCACCGTTGCCCACTTGTCTGGTTCACCGGCGACAACTCTTGCGTCTTGGCGTCGAAAAATGCCGCCTGTGCCGCAGTCCGCTGGCGAAAGCGGCAAATCGTTTAGCATTGCGTTACTGACTTGGCATTCATAACCCATCATCTTGTCGCCGGGGATACAACGAAAAAAGATGCCTGAGTTGATCTCGGGTTTCGGCAACTTGTACTCGGCTAACAAAACAAAGTCATCATACGATTCAGTGGTTTCGATTTGGCCACTGCCACCTTTGACTTGCATTGCTCCGTCATCGGCGACGGTGAATTCGGCGTCCATCTCGGGGTATTGTTTCCACATCGAAAGCTCTTCGTCGAGCAGCGATTTGAGTCCGAGGGGCCGCAGGCGAATATCACGAAACGCGACGCGGCCTTGGTTGTGCTGCAATCCGATTCGGCCCGCTGGCAAGCCAATCGGGTCGGTGTAATCGGTGACAATTTTGTCGTCTAGCGAGACTTGCAAGTGGTTGCCTTCCATTCGCATGGTCATCCGTCGCCATTGGCCAAAGGTTTGCTTTGGCGCGTCGCCGGATACCTTTTCTCGCTCAACGATACTGCCGGTCGGAAACGGATGGTCGTCCCCGGCAATGTTGACTTCGTAGCATTCGAACTTCGGCTCTTCGACTTGCAGTGGGGTCCGCAAGAAAATGCCACTGTTGGATTGCTCGTCCGCATTGAATTCAAGTGTTAATTCGTAGTTTGCCCATGGAATCGAAGTGCAGACTAAGCAGATGTCGCCCTTGTCGACGGTGATCGTTTGGTCTTCGACTTTCCAATTCGCGTTTCCCGCAATTTCCCAACCGAATAGCGTGTGACCATCGAACAGTCGAATCCAACCTTCGGAGGTCTCGGTTGGGGCAAGCCGAGCGGAGAGTAATTCGTCGGCCGTTGCCTCGTAGGTTTGCGGTTCGAAAATAAGGGGCGTTTCGGACTGCGATTCGTTCGCGGGGTCTGGGGATGCTGCCTTTTTTGAACGGCATCCAAGGGTGGCGATCGATACGAAAACGAAGAGGGAAATCCAGTAGCGTGAGCGAAGCTTATTCATATCCATAACGCTTAAAATAGGTTGCCCAACGCGAACGAATCAATGCGTCGGCTTTGGGATCGAGTTGATGTTGGTTGGTTTGGTAGCCTTTGTGTTCCGTTTCGGTCCAATGCTGAATCAGGGGTTCAACGGATTCAAAGTCGCTTAGGTGTAGGGTTTTGTAAATCGATCGAAGCGTCTCAACAGGATCTGCAATTAGGTCTTCGTAACGAATGTCGATCAGGCGATCGGGGGAAACCGATTGTCGCCCTTCATGAAAGGCCTCGTACATTCGTTCGAGGCAATCGATCACATACGGTTCAATCTGGTCGTGATTTGGTTTTTGCAGGCTTTGCACTTCATCGAGACTTTTCCAAAGCCGGCATGTCGAAGGGAAAAGTGCGGTGGGGTTACGTGTGATGTGAATAAACTTGGCTTGCGGAAACTCATGTGCCAATTGAGCGATGCGGCCGGTGTGAGTTGGGCTTTTAATGACCAGCGGACGACCGGTAGCGACGCTGACGTTCAACAGGAACCGCCGGAGCGTTGTGAGCCAAGTGTCGATGTCGGGTTGCGAGACCCCTTTGAAGCTTAAGTATTCCAAGTCGACGGGGCCTTCGTTGGGAAAGGCGATTCGCCGGTATGGGGATGGCATCCCCATCGTTAGCAGTGCGAACTCATCCTCTTGGGGGCGATCCCACCCAGCGGCCATATTGTCCATCGGCCTTTTGCCCGGCAGTAACCAAGTGGCGAATCGCCGAAAAAACCATTCAGTCGCCAGGAAATGCGATGGTGCAAAGCATTGAAACGTGGATGGGCTGCTAAGGCGTTCGTCCCGAACCATCAATTCATGGAGCAGTGTCGTACCACTTCGCCAATGACCGATAATGAAAACGGGGGTGCCGTGGAGTTCGGCGTTTCGACTGCGGCGACCAAAAAACAGCTTCTGGATGCCTGACAGAGCCGTGTTCGCGATTGTGGCAATCGAGACGACAAAAGCCAATGTCCACCGACTGGGGTGGATACGGAAACGGCCTTGGCGAAGCAATTCATACCAAGCAAATGGTCGCATTCCATGCCAAAAACGAGGCGAATAGAAGGGGTATTGGTGGTACGGGCGGTCGGTCGAGACCGCTTTGTCGCCCGGTTTCTCTCCGCGCAGCGTCCCCTTTTCGTCCCCTTTGGGACTATCGGAAGCGTCAGAAAAGGCGTCTTTCGACGAAAGTTCGGCCAAAGATCCCAAACCTCAATAAAACCGCGAAAACAACGGGAACCAAACGCTAGCCAACACTGTAATTGTTTAACGGCCAACCGTGCAGTCCCAAGGTGACCGGTTTGTGTGATTCCCTAAGGCACCTCACCTCTCCAATCACGGGGATTTGGCTACAATCTGCAAATCCGTTTCCGAGTTTCCAGCCTTGCCAATTCTCCGAATTCTCTCTTTTCCGACTGCAATACCTTGACTTCTGCTAACGATTCCGACCCACCCGCTTCTAATCAGCAAGAATTGTCGATTGTGGATTTACAGCGTCACATTCACGACATGTATTATGAAAAAGATGTCGCTCGTGGTGTCGATGGAACCTTCATGTGGTTGATGGAAGAGATTGGTGAGTTGGCTTCGGCGCTACGGGGAAACGATCGCGAAAATTTAGCGGAAGAGTTTGCCGACGTGATCGCTTGGTTGGCGACGATCGCCAATGTGGCCAAAATTGATCTCAATGCTGCGTTGGTCGCCAAGTACGGACACGGGTGCCCCGGTTGTGGTCGGCTCGTTTGCGAATGCCCCAATTCCGAGAAGCCATAATGCCTTTGGTTCGATCAAAATTCTGCTTCGTTATCCTTTGTCAGGTGTGTCTGTTTGCGAACCTGGCGGTCGTCCGGCATGCGATGGCTCAACCGACGGCCAATGCGGAGATTGCCGCGAAGCAGAACGTTGGTACCGACCAAATAGCGGTCGGGATCGACGGACATTTTCGGGTGGGATGCTGGACGGGGATTCATTGCACCAACCCACAAGTGGTCCCAACGCGGATCGAAACAGAAGATGGCGATGGAGTGTCGGTGGCTTATGTCCATTCATATGATGCTCAATCAACAAACCATACACGTTGGGCTTATGCGATTCCGGGCAGCGAAGAAGCACCGCTGGTCGTCGAGTGTTCGGACGGGAATCGTGTGGCAACTCGGTTTGCGTCGATAGGATCACCCTCACGAGGTTCCGCCCAAATTCCACTCGGGATGCCGTGGGTCGTATCGATCGGCAATCCAATGGGGGTTGAGCAATTTGGTGCCAACGAAATCCTCCGTCGCGATGCATCGGTGGCCGTCTCAATACCCGATTCTGCGGCCGGTTTACCGGATTCGGTGCTTGGATATGAAGGGATCGACCTCTTGATGATCGGTGGTTCGGGGGCTGCGATTCTTGAGCGACTTGATCCATCGCAACGAGACGCGATCGTCGGATGGATCGAGGGAGGTGGCCGTGTTTTGTTGACACTCGGTGAATCATTACCTGAGTTGAAAAAGGCTGCTCCTTGGCTATTAGAATTGATCCCCTCGCCAACATCAGCGGTCAGTGGTGATAGCAGCATTGACGATTGGATTACCGTCGAGTTTGATCCATCAGCGATTGAAACCTTTACTTCCACGCAAACTCCGTTGACAACATTTCGTGGTGCAAAGCTTCCCAAAGGGGTAGGTGATTCCATTGTCATCGGGCGGACGACTCGCCGAGTCAGCGCACCGATCGCAGTTGAATATGTCGTTGGATTCGGGGAAATTACGATCATCGCGGCGGACCTCGACAAGGCTCCTTTTGTCGATTGGCCACAACGTACCGATTTGATCACTCAGCTTACTGGCAAACTATTTCAATCTAACGAAACGCCCCTTTCGACGATTAACCGTGCGACCGCTTACGATGATTTGGCGGGCCAGATGCGTGCGACACTGGATCACTTTCCCACGCAACGCCGTTTTCCGTTCTCGATTGTCTCATTAATCCTGATCGGCTTGATCGCGTTGATCGGCCCTCTTGACTATTTTTTGGTGAATCGGCTGCTCGGAAAACCTCTGCTCGGATGGCTCACCTTTCCGGTCATGGCAATTGGTATTTCGGCGCTATTGGTGATGCAAGCGAAGCCAATACTTCGTGAGGACCCAAAGCTGCT
Source organism: Novipirellula herctigrandis (assembly GCA_007859835.1). Lineage (GTDB taxonomy): Bacteria > Planctomycetota > Planctomycetia > Pirellulales > Pirellulaceae > Novipirellula_A > Novipirellula_A herctigrandis. The sequence continues at coordinate 5,556,897 of SJPJ01000001.1, forward strand.
TGTCAACTCCGAGGCACCGGATCGTGACACTGCCGCAGTCCCCGTTAATCGTATTGAAATTGTCGACATTGATGTGCAATCGCAATTGGGTGAGTCGTTTGCCTGGAGTGTTTTGTATTCTCACGACGCCAATCGGTTGGATGTTGAAAGCGCCCCAGCGGATTCGTTGAGTCAATTTTCCCACAATATCAAATCCATTATCACGGCGCCGTTTGGTTTCCCTGGTCGATCGTTTGGTGCGATTCAGGTGACAGGCGAAAACGCTCGGTTGCCAAACTATGAGGTTCGCTTCGACACTCGCGAAGGCCAACGGACAACCGAAATCGTGGATTTGCCAATGGCACCGCGAAGCAGCAAATCGGTGGCAACGCGGATTCGCTTCGAGCCAAACTTGGCCGAGGATATTGTGTTGAGCCGTCGCAGCGGTACGGAGTTACTCGAAGGCACTCTGGTTAACCCGTTGCCCGTTGATCTGCTCAATGGCATTTTAATTTATCGAAATTGGGCGTACCTGTTGCCCACTCGATTTCCAAAGGGAGAGCGGATCGAGTCGATTGATGTCCTTCGCCAAAAGAACTTTCGTTGGCAACTATCGCGGCAAAAGGCTCTGGAAAGTTCCACCGAGACACAAGTGTGGAACCCGTCGATGACCGACAATCCAGAGCGGTTGGCTGAAATGTTGATGTTCCATAATACCGTCGGTGGCTCTCGCTATACGACGCTCAACGATCGAGTGCTATCGTTCTTGGATCGGAGCCATTTGCTTATTGACGATCGATGTATTTTGGTCGGGCGGTTGGCGAAACCGTCGACACAAATGGAACTGTCAAGCGATGATGCGAAAGCCAGTATTGACGATAACACGTTGACCCTAATGCGATTGGTCATCCCAGTCAAAAATAAACGACGTTTGTAGATGATTGCGTTTAGCTGCAATCAATTCCTTGTTTCTGACAGCACCGAATTCCCACTTGATAGAAGCGGCCCATCCTGGTGATTAAGACAGTTGACTTAACGAAAAAGTACGGCGACGCGTTCGCGATCAAGAGTATCGATTTGGATCTAGAAGCCGGCGATTTGTTCGGATTCATTGGTCCCAACGGTGCCGGCAAGACGACTACTATGCGAATCATCGCAACGCTGCTTGAACCGTCCTGGGGCGAAGCATACGTGTGCGGACATAGCGTTCATACACATCCGAAAGAGATCCGGCGATTGGTTGGCTACATGCCCGACTTTTTCGGTGTCTATGATGATATGACCGTCGTGGAATATTTAGAATTCTTTGCGGCCGCTTACCGGATTAGTGGCAAACAACGAGAGGATCGAGTCAGCGAGATGCTCGACGTGGTCGATCTCGATTTCAAACGAGACGCCTTTGCCAATACTTTGTCGCGTGGTCAAACGCAACGGCTTGGGTTGGCGCGGACGCTGCTTCATGATCCCCAAGTGTTATTGCTTGACGAACCCCTTTCGGGGCTCGACCCACGGGCGCGAATCGAGATGCGGAATCTGCTTCGCAAGCTCGGTGAAATGGGGAAAACAATTATCGTCAGTAGTCACATTTTGCCTGAGTTGGCGGATGTTTGTAACAAAGTCGGCATTATCGACCGCGGTGAGCTTAAACAGAACGCTAAGGTGACCGAGATCATCAAAATGGTTCGCCAGCACACGGTGCTGGTGATCCAAACCACTAACCGCGATTCGCTTGACCAAGTTGCGCGGTTATTGGAGGGACACGAAAAAGTCCAAGGGACCGAGCCAGGAGATGATGCCATCCGTGTGGTCTTGAAAGCGGGCGTCGAGGAATACAGTGACTTGCCACGTCTTCTGATTGAAAACGGCATCGATCTGCGCAGGTTTAGCGAGGAACAACTTGACCTTGAATCGGCATTTATGGCCCTGACTCAAGGCACCAGCCGACGGATGTAATCGGTGTTATAATTTTGATTGCTGCTGTGCTTTCCGAAATTCCCATCTCATAAATTCTTGGAGAAACGTGTCCATGGTCCAAGCTAATCGAGGACAAGCTAATCGACGACAAGCCATTGGGGCCGCGGCTGCCGTAGCAACCGCTCTGAGCGGATCGAACCGGTCCATCGCGGCAGAGCAGTCCAGCGGATCCGACGCGGGGAGCGTTCCCCCACCACCTCAGGTGAAACTGGGGAACACGGGGATCACGATGTCTCGCCTTGGCCAGGGAACGGGAGTACACGGCGGACGCAGGCAATCGGACCAAACTCGGTTGGGGTTCGATGAGCTAGTGGCACTGTTTCATCACTCCTACGAGCGAGGCATCACTTTTTTTGACCTTGCCGACATGTACGGCACGCATGTCTATTTTCGCGAAGCCTTACGAACGATTCCTCGTGACAAAGTCACGATCATGTCAAAGGTTTGGTGGCGATTTGATGGTCCCCAAAATGCGACGAGAGCTCCACACCGTCGTGAAATTGTCAGAAGCACCCTTGAACGATTCCGCCATGAGATCAACACCGATTATTTGGATATCGTATTGCTGCACTGTGAAACGACTCGCAATTGGAACGAGCAATTAGAGCCCTACATGGATGAGTTGGCGGACGCAAAGGAGAAGAAACTCGTTCGCGCCGTCGGCGTTTCATGTCACGATTTTGGTGCTATGGAAACGGCCGCAGAGTGCCCCTGGGTCGACGTGGTGTTGGCACGCATCAATCCCAAGGGTGTCAAAATGGACGGATCCACCGAAGACGTCTCCGCGCTGCTTCAAAAGATGAAAGACAACGGCAAGGCGGTTATCGGTATGAAAATCTTTGGAGAAGGTGCCTTGGTTGACCAACGAGAATCGTGCATCGAGTTTGCACAAGGACTCGGCACCCTCGATGCGATGACGATCGGCTTTCACAAGAAGAAACAAATCGATGAAGTGCTGCAGTTGCTTCACAAGTATCCTGCCAAGACGGTTTAGCAGGGTCGAGTGACTTGTTAGCTCGATTTTGCCATTCGCATGACGAGTTGTTCAAGCAGAAAGCGGTCGCGACCATCGGCGCTGTGGGTTCCTTTGAGCCGAAGGTCGGCGTCGAGTAGCCATGGCAATAGCTGTTTGCCACGAGCACGACCGAGGCCGCGCAGTTGTTTCTTGGCTTGTTGAATTTCCGCAGGTCGATGAATTCCGGCGGCCGACAATGCGTCTTCCAATTGGATCGGGCGGCCTTCGCGTTCGCGGTGCTCGACGACGGATGTTGCCATCCCTAGCCGGCGAAGTGACCAAGCGATTTGGGGCAGCAATGCGATCGGACGCTGGCCACCGCTCATCAATTTGTCGAGCTGTCGCATTGCTTCGGCTGCGTCCCCCGAGGCGATGGCATCGGTGATTTGCCATACGGTTTTGCCTTGCCAACCCGCGACGACATCACGAACGAGGGGTTCATCAATCGTTTCGCCGGGGGCACGATACAACGCCAATTTCGCGATCTCGGTTTCAAGCATACCGATCTCGTCACCGATCATTTCCACCAAGGCGTCGGCAGCATCGGCAGCTAAGACAGCGTTGTGTCGCTTGGCCACATAACCGCAGAGGAATTTTCGACGCGACGCGGCCGTGACGCCCGTTTTCTTGTCGGCTGTCGATGCGCAGGCGACGACCAGATGGTCTCCTGCGATGGCTTTGTACAGACGCGTGTTGGATGCTAACGAGGAGAGATCCAATATAAATCGATTCGAAGTTCCCGGCTTGGCAGCATACTTTTCCAATTCCGGCCGCTGACTCGAAACGAACTTGTCCGCATCGCGAACAATGATCGCCCGTTTGCCATCGAAATCAAACAGAGATGCGGTCGCCAAATCGTCACGCAAATCCGACCAGCGAACCGTGTCGCCATCAAACGAAGTGACGTCGCCGCCTTCGCAAAGCGCTGAGATCACCCAAGACCGAAGGGTCGTGTCAGAACCAAAAACCGCCGCGACCGACGGTAGTTCGCCGGGTGGTTTGGTGAGCAGATCGAAAGCGTTGAGGATCGCCATGACGGGGGCTTTGATAGGGTTCGATGATTTCCCCAATAGCCTAAACCCTACCGGTTGCATCGGCTAGACCTTCGCCAATCGACCGGCTGTGTCGGCGGACCTGCGTCAGGATGCTACTTAAACGTTGCTCGCGGTCGCTCGGCGGTTTGTTCGTTTTTAAGGGGAGTTGGAAAGCCGGTGATTGGTTGAAAACCCCGAATTCGGGCTCGCGGGGCCAATCCCTGAGCGTCGATCGGTTGATCCAAGACGTAGGATGCGGTGTTGCCCGCAATGTCCGTTGCGTCGATTCGCAAGAAGAGTTGACGTGATAAGCGTGGGGCCGCAGGCCATACATGGTCGCCTTGATTGCGAAGCCCCGCTGCGATCGTCGACCAAGGACCAGATACATTGTCGCTGAAAGAAAGGGTGATCGGTCGTGGCAACAAATTGGCGTCTTCGCATTCGTAGTGAATGACCAACGATCCGATGCGATCCCCTTCGCCGTATTGAGCACCTGTGATTCGGACCTTGGGCTCGCTCTTGTCAACGACCACCACGATGTCGGGGCTACCATTCGATAGCGGCCGAGGGCTCGCTAGACCAGAGGAACTAACAACGACGATACAGAATCCGAAGACCCCCTCTTCTTTGGTTTCGATATCGAACGGGCTCAATTTGTCAGGGTCTTGTCCCCAGAACTTCCAGTTCCTCCCACCGTCCGTGCTGCCGTACAGTTCGACCGACTCGACGCCGCTATTGCCGACCGCTTCGAGTTCATATTCGAGGCTAAATCGATTGGAATTACTGTACCGGGTCGGCACTCGTTCGCTGAAAGAGGGCGAGTCGATCGGCGATTGCTGGACTCGCTTAGAACTGTATGAATTGTTCTCAGGTTTCGCTATTGCAGTGGGCGCTATGGCTGTGGCGTTGGAAGAGGAGATGGTTGTTCGGGCCACAGGGGGGGCTGGCCGGATCGGCCGTGCTCTGTCAATTGGTTGCGTGCTGTCGATCGGACGCATCGCTTCGGCGGCCGTTTGAGGGCGTGCGATGGCGGTCGCGGTTGTATTGCTAGGTGAAGCGTCTGCCGAAGGTATTGAAAACGGAAGTGTCGAGGGAACCGCTGAGTTAGTCTCCGGTAATGCGCTCGGTGTGGTTTGTGGCATTTCCAATCCAAGTGGCAAGCTCGGAGCGTTCAGTCCGAAGCTGTTGCCTACCTGTTCGGCAGTAGCCGGTGCAGGCAAATCGACAGCCCCGGATGCATTGGTGTAACGTGGCGCACGTGAATAGCTCGGTGCGTTAGCTTGGCTCGGTGCGTTTGTGTAATTCGGTGCGTTTGTGTAATTCGGTGCGTTTGTGTAATTCGGTGCGTTTGTGTAATTCGGCAAGACCGTATAGCGAGATGAATTCGCATAACGAGAAGTGTGCGTTTGCGTCGAAGGTGCTGATGTCTGATAGCTCGGAGGTGTTAACGTTGGTTGCATCGGACTCGGAATCTGCGGAGCGGGTAAATGTGGCCCCGTCGCAAAGTCGGCCAAGTTGCTGCCACGAAGATCACTCAGTGGATTTGTGGCAATGTGTGGATTTGTGGCAATATGAGGTGCGGTTTCCGATGAGCTAGTCGCAATGTTTGAATCTTCAAAGGAGTGAGCAAAGCGAACCAGTGCAGGGGATTCGAGTGCAGGGGGCTTATGTCGATCCAACTTGATCACCGGACTTTTTGACGCGTCGTTCGGATCGGACAAAGCAGGTCTTACGTAGAGGTTCGATGTCTCATCGACGTGGTGTTGGGCCGTGATACGAAACGGAGTCGGCGTCCGATATTGCACGGGTAACGCCCTGATCGTCTCGTTGGTTTTGGCGGTCGCCACAATGCACGGTACGGGTTTCGGCTTCGAGCTTGGAATGTCGACGCTCGCAGTAGCCTCGCTTGGAGTGTCCTTGCTCGCGATGTCATCCATGCTTGGCGTGTCCAAACTTGGAATAGCCCTGTTCGGTATGATTTTATGGGGAATATACGTGGCAAAGGTTGGCATCGCGGTGGCTGCCAAACGCGGTCGCTGCAATTGTTTTGTCGCTACCGCCTGGTTTCCTGCCGAATCGGTCGCGCGAACGTGGATTGAAATTTGGCGCCAATCATCGTTGGGCGAAAAGGTGAAGTGGTCGTTGTTGGGAATCCAGCCGGAGGCCGAACTGGTAGCGAGCGCCGGCGTCCATTCATGCCATTGGTTATCGACATCGGTGGCGTAATAAAGCCGCTTATCGGCGATCGTCGTTAGGTCATCGATGATGATTTTGCCTGCGACCGTTCCGCTTGCCTCGGCGTCGGCTTCCACCGTAATTGCCGGTTTTGCGGTATCGACCAAGACCCTTAATTGGGGCGTGATGCTAGCGGGGATTTCGATCGAGTGTCCGACGTGGTTATCGTTGATGGTCGCCGTCGCGAACCAGTATTCCCCATCGTCCTTGCAAACAAACGCAAATTCACGGATGCTACTGGGCTGGGTATCAGAAAGTTCCCAGGGCTGGTTTGCTCCTCGACTAACATACAATCGAATTCTCGGCGGATTGGGATTCGACGCGTCGACGTTAAATGGGATGCGAAAGGATCGCGTCCCTAAGATCACAGTTTTAGGCAACGAATCTGTCGCAATAGTCAATGAATCCCGCGAAGTCGATGAATCCCGCGAAGTCGATGAGGTCTGGTCGGGCGACGTTTTTGACGCTTGGGGTTGGGGCAACCGAACCGGGCGTGCTGCAAAACCGTCGATACCGAACAACATCCAAAACGCGACCAAAACCACCGTAGCGGCAAGCATCGGTGTGGGGATGGCGGCATCGGGAATCGCTTTTTTGGCGATACACATGTTGTCGATTTAGCCCCAAAAGTAGAGGAAAATGGGATTGCCGGGAACGTCTTTTCTCGGCTTCGACGGATCGTCAACCTAATCTTGAAGCATTTCAACTCCACTTGGATAACGATGGCACAAAGCTCTTATCATTATGACGTTATTGTCATTGGTGCCGGTCATGCGGGCACCGAAGCGGCGGCTGCCGCAGCCCGACTCGGTGCGAACACAGCCCTGCTAACGACTAACCTCGACACGGTCGGCCAGATGTCCTGTAACCCCGCGATTGGCGGAGTTGCCAAAGGTCAAATCGTTCGCGAAGTCGACGCACTGGGCGGTTTGATGGGACAAGCCATCGACGCAACGGGGATCCAATTCCGGCTGCTCAATTGTCGCAAAGGTCCCGCGATGCACAGCCCTCGAGCACAAGCCGACAAGAAGGCCTACCAATTCCACATTAAGCATCAAATCGAACAGCAACCCAATCTGGATTTGCGACAAGAAACCGTCATGGATTTGATGACCGAAGAAGTCGACGGCGTGACTCGCGTCTGTGGCGTTTCGGTCGTTGGAGACGCTGTGTTCCTTGCACCCACCGTGATCCTCACAACCGGTACTTTTCTAAAAGCGATCATGCATACTGGCAAAGCTCAAACCGAAGGGGGCAGGGCAGGGGAGGGGACGACCACCGGCATCAGCGGTGCGTTGAATCGATTAGGGTTTCAAGTCGAACGATTCAAAACGGGGACTCCGGCCAGATTAAACGCCAAGTCGATCGACTATTCCAGTTTAGAGCTGCAACCGGGTGACGATACTCCGCAACCGTTTTCATTTTTGACTGAATTCCTGAACGCCTCCGATCAACTTCCTTGTCACATCGCGCACACCAACGACGCGGTTCACGAACTGATTCGCGCCAATCTCGATCGTGCGCCGATGTACAGTGGCCAAATCAATTCGACCGGACCACGTTATTGTCCATCGATCGAAGACAAGGTGGTTCGGTTCGCAGATAAGAACTCGCACCAATTGTTCCTTGAGCCGGAAGGGCGAAACACGAACGAAGTCTACGTCAACGGAATTTCCACCAGTTTGCCTCGCGATGTCCAAGATCAAATGTTTCGGATGATCCAAGGACTCGAAAATGCTCAAATCATGCGATATGGCTACGCGGTTGAGTATGACTTTTGTCCCCCTACCCAGCTGTGGCCGCACATGGAGTCGAAGCTGGTCAACGGACTTTTCTTAGCCGGCCAAATCAATGGCACGACTGGCTATGAAGAAGCGGCCGGACAAGGATTGATCGCAGGTATGAATGCGGCTCGAAAAGTGGTGGGCAAAGAACCGTGGGTGCCGACGCGAGACCAAGCCTACATCGGTGTTTTGGTCGATGATCTTGTAACCGCTGGTACCGATGAGCCGTACCGAATGTTTACTAGCCGTGCTGAGTACCGGTTGCTGTTGCGTCAGGACAATGCCGATCGTCGACTGACGGGCGCGGCCGATGAATTGGGATTGATCGATGCCACTCGGCGCACACGGTTTCAAGCCAAGCTAGCCCAGATTGAGCTTGCCCAACATTTGCTCAAAGAAGCACGATGCGAAAAAATTCCTGGTGATGTTTATTTGCGTCGCAGTGAAGTCGATTGGGCTCAAATGTGCGAGCGCGTCGAAGGACTCGGTCAAATCGAACCCCAAGCAGCCCAGCAGGTACTCTATGACATCAAATACGAAGGGTACATCAACCGCCAGAAAAGCGAAGTAGAGAAACAACATCGGTTGGCCAGTAAGCGAATTCCAGCGACGTTTGATTACGACCGAATCGGTCCACTTCGGCACGAGGCACGCGAAAAACTGAACCGGGTTCGCCCGTTGAATCTCGACCAAGCCAAGCGAATCAGCGGCGTGACGCCAGCGGATTTGGCGTTGGTTTTGACGCATCTGGAAGGGAAAAAGAAACCTATCGAGTAAGGGATTTGCCATCCGATGCCAACTTGGGGGGCATGTGACACTCGAATTCTGTCTTGCAGCGTAAGCGGTATTCCTCTAATTCTACGATGGTCCGCTCCAAAAATCTGGTTGTGATCGGATTTCGGGATGATCGGCCCCCAGAATTAATCAGAGATAACGCACGATTAATCAGAGATGATAACGCACGATGGCAAACTATAGACCACTCAAAGATGACGTCGTGATTGTCGTGCCGTGTTACAACGAGGCCAAACGACTCGAAAGAGCTCCGTTTATTGAGTTTTTGACTCAGGCAAAGCAGAACTGCTTTCTGTTCGTCGATGACGGCAGTAGTGATGCGACCGTCGAGGTGCTCCAAGAAATACAAGCGGCAGTCGATCCTCGCCGCGTCGATATCGTCTCGCTTCAAACCAATAGCGGCAAAGCGGAGGCAATTCGAACGGGGATTCTAACGGCATTGTCGGCAGATTTCCGTCGACGCCACAACGTCCAAATGATCGGCTATTTCGACGCCGACCTCGCGACGCCTTTTGTTGAATTACAAGCTCTGCTAGACACGATGCGCCGTTATCAGGATGTCCAATTGGTCCTCGGCAGTCGGCTATCACTTTCGGGGCATCGAATCAATCGAAACGGTAAGCGACGAATCGCTGGTCGAGTCTTTTCGACGCTCGCCTCGGCGTCACTCGGACTTGGTGTCAGTGATACACAATGTGGTGCAAAAGTATTCCGCTACGGTCCCTGGCTTGATGATATTTTTGCAGCACCTTTTTCAGACCGTTGGCTGTTCGACGTCGAAGTGCTTGCACGCATGAAGAATCGATTTAAAGACGAAACCAATCAAGTGGTTTTTGAACAACCGCTTGGCCAGTGGAACGAAGTGGGTGACTCGAGGCTAAAAACATCGGATTTTTTGTGGGCTCCCTTGCGTCTCATGAATCTCGTTATCCAGTATCGACTTCGCAGCCAAAGAACACCAAACGAAGACTCGTCAACCTTTTCCGAGGCAATCATTTTACCGTTTCCATCTGCTGACGAGCGAATCGAACCCGCCAAGGTCCGCAAGGCTGCCTAATTCAATTGTTTTGGTCAAAGAAAGACCTCATGAAAAAAGCACGGACAATCCTTGGTCCACAATGGGCCGAAGCGGCACGATCAGGGATCCCTTTCATTATTTACGCCTTGGTGCTCGTTGTTGGCATCATGACGTTTCTATCGCGGCCAAAGCGGTCCGTTTCGATGCACTACGAAGCGGCGGCGATGCAATGGCTACAAAGCGAGTCGCTTTATTCCCATTCGATGGAAAACGGGCACGGTTTTTTGTACCTTCCCCACGCCGCGATTCTGCACGTTCCTTACGCCGTTGTAACTCAGGTCACGGGACTGAGTCTTGCCGGTGACGTTGTCTGGCGAATCATCTCTTGGGCATTGCTTGCGTTCGCGGTTTGGCGAATGGGCCAAAGGATTGCGCCAGAAAATAGAATGGTTCAGTGGAGAGTCGCTGCGATTGTTGGAATGCTTGGGATCAGTTGTTTACGGATCGGGCAATCTACGATGCTGATGACAGCTCTGATGTTATTGACGGTCGACATCTGGCAAGCAAAAAAATACGCTTTTGCCGCTGCGTTGATCGCTTTGGCAGTCGCCGTGAAACCACTTTCAATTGTCATGGCACTGTTGCTTTTTGCGATCTCACCTCCGATCCGAAAGCCGTTGCTTATTGCCTGTTTGGTTGCGATTGCGTTGCCGTTCTGTCTGCAAAATCCGACATATGTTTGGCAGCAGTACCGAGATTGCGTGGTCATGCTGCGAGTGTCAGCTAATATGGGCTCTTCGTTTTCCGGTGCCGACCTGTTTGGGTTGCTCGAAGCGTTTGGAATCACGGTTGGTTCTGGAATGCAAACGGCGACTCGCGTGATTGCGGCGTTTGCGACACTTGGCGTGGTTTGGTTTTCGCTTCGTCGAATCGATCCCAATCGTCATGCAATATGGTTGTTTGCTTGGACCGCCATCTATCTGATGCTATTCAACCCCCGATCAGAGAATAGCACCTACTGCATGGTAGCTCCCGTGTTTGCGTACTTTGTTGCTGAAAATGTGGCCGTCCAGAAAAATTTCCCTGTCGCATACTGGTTGTTTGCTTTGGCCGTGCTTACCACTGGCAGTTACGAAATTGGGCGACTCATTCTTGCGCCCGAGATTTCGACAACGTGGTTGGCACCTTTGTGTTGCTGTTTGCTGACGGTGTCCCTCGTGACTCGTCTTTTTCGTCTCGAAAGTGGTGCGACCCCCGTTTCATGGGGCCAAACCTCAAGCGTCTGACAAAATGGTGGTGAAAAGCCACGGATGCAGAAGCGGCCTTGCCCGGTTATGATACGCAAATCGTTATCCAGCGATCTGCAAACGTAAACCCGCCAGGATCTCTCTGCTTATGCTCAGCTCAAAACTCCCAAACGCATTCTGTGTCGTTCTCCTGCTGTTGCTCAATGTGTTGGCTCCGGCCATTGCGGAAACCATTCCGCTCCCAGAACATCCGCGGCCTGATTTCCAGCGTCCCCATTGGGAGAACTTGAATGGGCAGTGGGAGTTCAAATTTGATAAAGAGAACCAGGGAGAAAAGGGCCAATGGGCCAGCAAGGAGGTGGCGTTCCCTGAAACGATTACGGTTCCATTTCCTTGGGGATCGGAACTATCGGGACTCGAAAACAAAGCCGACATCGGTTGGTATCGCCGTAGCATCGAAGTGCCGACGTCGTGGAAAGATAAGCGTATTTTCCTCGTGGTCGGGGCCTCTGATTGGGTGACCAACGGATGGCTCGATGGGAAACCAGTGGGTGAACATCGGGGCGGCTACACGCCCTTTGAGTTTGAGTTGACCAACGATGTCCAATGGGGACAAACGCAAGAACTAACCCTGCGAGTCGACGATACGCCGCATCCGTTCAAGCTCGAAGGCAAACAAGGATATGGCGAAGCAAAAGGAATTTGGCAAACGACTTATCTTGAGGCACGACCCGCTCTGCATATCACCTCCCTTCATTACTCACCTGACATTGATTCCGAGAAAGTGACTGTCAAGGCGAAGTTCAACGAAGTTGCACGCACGGATACCGAATTGCATCTGCATTTCAAAACGGGTGATCTCGCGGATGTTGCCAAGGCGGTAACGTCAGGAGAATCAGAGATTGAGTTTGAGGTGCAGATACCGGACGCACACTTATGGTCATTGGAAGATCCGTTCCTTTATGAAACAACCGCGTCGCTAAAAACACCAGATTCCAGCGACCAAGTCGATACCTATTTTGGTATGCGAAAGATCAGCGTCGCAAAATTGCCTGGTACCGACCATCCCTATGTATCACTCAATAACAAGCCGATCTATTTGCAAATGTCGCTTGATCAATCGTATCACCGCGAAGGGTTCTATACGTTTCCATCCGACGAATTCATGCGAGACGAGATCCTGCGTTCCAAACGCATTGGTCTTAATGCAAACCGTATTCACATCAAAATTGAAGTGCCAAGAAAACTTTATTGGGCTGACCGATTGGGACTGTTGATCATGGCAGACGTGCCAAATTTCTGGGGCAACCCGACCAAGGAAGCACAAACAGAAAGCGAGTTCGCGCTGCGTGGCATGGTTGACCGCGACTACAATCACCCGGCGATTTTCAGTTGGGTTACGTTCAATGAAACGTGGGGATTGTTCACCAACGAAGAAGGAAAAGAACGTGCCTATCGACCGGACACTCAAAAGTGGGTGATCGAGATGTATCGTTTAGCCAAAAAACTCGATCCGACTCGCTTGGTCGAAGACAATTCACCGTGTAATTACGATCATACCGAAACGGATCTCAATACATGGCACGACTATTTGCCAGGTTACGCGTGGCGTGATCGGCTTGAGCAAATCGTTCGTGACACGCATGCGGGATCGAAGTGGAATTTTATCGGCGGTCGGACACAAGGAAACCAGCCGCTTTTCAACAGCGAATGTGGCAACGTCTGGGGTTACGAAGGCAGCACCGGTGATGTCGACTATAGCTGGGACTATCACATCATGATGAATGAGTTTCGGCGTCAACCAAAGATTGCCGGATGGCTCTACACCGAGCATCATGACGTGATCAACGAATGGAACGGTTACTATCGATTTGATCGATCGGAAAAGCACACTGGAATGGACGAATTGGGCTCGGGGATGAACCTGAAGGATCTGCATAGCCCATTTTACATGTCGACTGGTGACCAGCTTTGTCGAGATGTGAAGCCGGGGGAAACGGTTGAAATTCCTCTATTTGCATCGTTCCTCACCGACGAGGCAGCGGGTGACGAGCTGGTTCTAAAGACGGAACTTTACGGTTGGGACACACTCGGTCGACGAGAGACTTATTCTCGAGGCAAAACGATGATTCCATACCAGCCGTGGATGGCCAAAGAACTTGAGCCGCTCAAAGCGACGATGCCCGAAAGACCAGCCTTGGCCGTACTGCAAATGACGCTCGAGAATCGAGCTGGCGTAGTCTTGCAGCGAAATTTCACCACTTTCTTGGTGAGTGAGGGACCTTCAAAACGTACCGAAACGGTGTCCACCGATACGGTCAAGCAGCAAGTAGTGCGGTTCGCTCCTGAAACATTCACGAAAGCCGAATGGACACAAAAACAATGGAACGTTCTGGACGGACTCAAGGTCAACGGTGCCGGCAGCGGTTATTTTGAATATCGCATGCCCTGGCCTGAAGGGATGGATGCAAGCGATGTCGCGGGAGTCTCATTCGTCGTCGAAACGTCAGCAAAGCAATTGTTCGGCAAAGACCGCGAAGGTAACAAGGCAAAGGAAGGTGACTTCATGCGTGGCCAAGGAACTCACGATCCGAGCAGACTTCCCAACGCCTATCCGATGACCGATACGGTGATGTTCCCCAGTGAAGTCCGTGTTCGTTTCAACGGTATTTCCGCCGGGACGTTCCAACTCCAAGACGACCCCGCAGACCATCGGGGCATCTTGTCGTGGCATTCCCAGCCGCATGACAGAAAGCTACGAGAAGCCGGTTCCTATGGCTATTTAGTCCAAGCGGTCTTGCCAACCGCAGCCGTCAAAGCGGCGGCGAAGGCGAAGGAAATCGTGATTCGGTTGGAAGTTGATTCAGCACTCCCAGGTGGACTTGCCATTTACGGTGAGCGTTTTGGTCGCTATCCGCTTGACCCCACCATTGTATTTTCATTGAAATGATGAACCAATCCGCTGAAATGAATCCCGAGCAACCGCTCGGCGACGATGACGTTCAAGCCATTAATCGATTGGGTGATGTCTACAATCGCCTTTGTCGTGAACTCGGACGTGTCATTGTGGGGCAGCATGCGACCATCGAGCAATTAGCGATTTGCTTGTTTGCCCGAAGGCACGCGTTGTTGATGGGAGTCCCTGGATTAGCCAAGACATTGCTGGTCAGCAAATTAGCAGAGACCATGTCGTTGGACTTTAGCCGGATTCAATTCACGCCTGATTTGATGCCGATGGATATCACCGGAACGGATATTCTGCAAGAAACCAGTACCGGTCATCGCGAGCTGCAATTTGTCAAAGGACCGATCTTTGCCAATGTCGTATTGGCCGACGAGATCAATCGCGCGCCACCCAAGACGCAAGCTGCAATGCTTGAGGCGATGCAAGAGCATCGCGTTACGGTTCTGGGGAAACACTTTCCACTCGATGAACCGTTTTTGGTTTTGGCGACTCAAAATCCAGTTGAACAGGAGGGAACTTATCCGCTGCCCGAAGCGCAACTCGACCGGTTCATGTCGCTGGTCGAATTGGATTACCCTAGCGAGGCGGAAGAAATCCAAATTGCCAAAACCACGACCGGCGATGAGTTGCCACGGTTGAATCCTTTGTTGACGGCCGAGGAAATCATTGGCTACCAACATTTGGTTCGTCGCGTTCCGGTACCCGATCATATCTATACTTACGTCGCACGTTTGGTGCGAAAAACACGGCCTGATGGTGATACCGCACCGGCATGGCTCAAGCCGCTGGTTTCATGGGGCGCGGGTCCGCGTGCGGTTCAGAATTTGATCATTGGAGCAAAGAGCCGTGCGGCATTGGAGGGAAGCTACATGGTTAGACTTGAAGATGTCCACTATGTTGCGGCGCCCATTTTGACGCACCGTATTATCACGACATTCGCAGCCCAAAGCGAACGCGTCACCGCGAAAGAAATCGTCGAGCGTTTGGTTGCTGAATCCTAACGCGAAATGCTTGGTTTGTTTTCTTCAGTCGGGGCAAACATCGGTTCTGTGAAAATCGCAATTTAATAGCTGACGCCAGGACTAAGTTTTCGCTCGTATAATTCCAATACTTCAGTGGGTGAAAGCGACCTGCCCATCGAACTCGATCGCTGACGAACGGCGGTCAACAATCGATCCGCTTGGTCAGCATTCAATTCGATTCCCGATTCCGCTAACGCTTGATGCAGCGCCGCACGGCCCGAATGTTTTCCCAAGACGGTAACGGAATCGACTTGCCCGACTTCCGCCGGCGCGAAAGGTTCGTAGCTGCGACGATCTTCCTGCATCGCGCGTACATGGATTCCCGACTCATGCCGAAAAACGTGTTTTCCCACAATGGCCTTGTGAGGAGCGATTGGCACGTTGCTTGCGTCAGCAACAAAATCGCACATTGACGTTAGGTTCTCCGTTCGTAAACCAATATCCTCTTTGAAGACTACTTTCAATGCCATCGCGACTTCTTCGAAAGCCGCATTCCCGGCTCGTTCGCCTAGCCCATTGATGGTCACATCGACACACTTGGCTCCGGCTTGAACGGCCGCTATCGAATTTGCGGTTGCCATTCCAAGATCGTTGTGTCCGTGAAATCCCAATACGATATCGGGAACCGCCTCATGAACTTGGCATACGACATCCCATGTTCGCATTGGATCCCAAACGCCGACCGTGTCGGCTAAACGAACACGATTTGCACCATTCATCGCGGCACAACAAGCCAATTCAATCAGAAAACGGGTCTCGGTGCGTGATGCATCTTGCAGGCCGACCGAGACAAAATCGAATCGACTGCGGGCATCGGCAAGCAGTAGGTTGAGTTGCCCAAACACCCAAGGCCGATCCCGTCCGAGAGTGGATAGCAAGATGCTCGACACTGGTAACGAAAAGTGAACCGCACGAAGATTGGCACTCTCCGCTGCATCGAGGTCTTCGGACAACGCGCGACACCAACCGGTCAATCGACAATCAAGGCCGAGTCGCGTGATTTGGCGGATTGATTCAATTTCATCTCGGCCCGCTGCTGGGGTTCCCACCTCGATTTCAGGGACCCCAAGGTCGCCGAGCATCATCGCGATGGTCTCACGCTGTGCATGAGAGAATGCAACATCAGCTCGTTGTTCGCCATCGCGAAGCGTCGTGTCGATTAGATAAACATCCATCATGCCATCAACAACTCTTCGGCGGCCTTGCCTTCTTCGAGCGAGTCGAGAATCTCGTCAATCTTCTCTTCGTCAATTTCACCGTACCACCATCCGTTGGGATACACCGTTAGCACTGGTCCTTTGTTACACATCTTGAAACAGCTTGTCGTTGATACCAATGCATCGAGTCCGCGATCGAGAATCTCGTCTTCGAGATACTGTGGCAAATCCGACGCACCTTTTTTGTGGCAAACACCTTTCAGTTCGCCGTTGGCGCGAGCACTACTGCAAACAAGAATATGATATTGAGGCTTTTCCATTTTGATTCTCACTTATTGTCGGAGTTAAGAAAGTTATCCACATCCCGTCCCTGGTCCGCTACACGGGCCACAGCCAACTCCATCCGAATCGCAACCTGATCCGTCGGCGGCGACACGTAGTGGCATGCGAGGTTTTTTTCCCGCGAAGACCAATTCGAGTGCTTCGTCGATTAGCCCTTCGGCAACCATTACACGGATGCCGGCTTTGGCGAGTGCTGTCTTGGGCGATGGACCGGCGTGTGCGGCTAAAACCGCGCGACAATCGGTCAACCGATTAGCAAGATCTTTCCAACGTCGCGATCCGCTGCCCGGTAACGGCGTTGGGCGTGTCTCAATCATCTCGAACGATCCGTCTGCTGCGCGTTCGAAGATCCATAGTTGTTCGGATTCACCGAGATGCTGATTCACCAACATCCCTTCCAGCGACGCGACGGCAACATAAGGCCGATTTTCGGCCGGATTCAGCGGACTTGTAGCCGTTTCGATCAACGCCTCTTGAACCAAATCCGAGTTCGCTTCACCGAGTAGTCCTACCGCGTCGGCTCGGCACCGAGCACAATGCGACATTTGTGGTAACCACTGACGAATATCCTTGCGGATTTCCATCATCAACTTTGGTTCTGGTGCCTCCAAATTTTCGAACGGCGTCCCTTCGACTGGCACCAATGCCATGCAATTTTGAACGTCTACACCAAGATCGGCCATCACTTGAGTGATCTCGGTGATGTGGTGGTCATTGACGCCCGGCATGACGATCGTATTGATTTTTACCGTGATTCCACATCGTTTGAGTGCGTTAATCGAGGCCAGTTGGCAATCCAGTAAATACTTCGCGCCCTCTTCGCCACGATAAACACGATTAGGCTGAGGACGGACCCAGCGATAAATTTGAGCACCAATTTTTGGATCGACGGCGTTAACGGTTACCGTTACATGGCTAGTTTTTAATTCCGCCAACTCTTCAAC
Organism: Novipirellula herctigrandis; assembly: GCA_007859835.1. GTDB lineage: Bacteria > Planctomycetota > Planctomycetia > Pirellulales > Pirellulaceae > Novipirellula_A > Novipirellula_A herctigrandis. The sequence continues at coordinate 5,574,408 of SJPJ01000001.1, forward strand.
ATACGGTTCGAGATTAAGTCCGTTCGAGGCGATGCATAAAATGATGTCTGGGTCCGACTCGCGAACCAGGCGTAGTGTTTCCATGGTCTCTTCGGCGTTTGCAAAGGGGTCGCCCGGTCCGGCGATTCCGACGACCGTGATGGGGCATTCGACCAACGCTTTGACCTTGCTAAGGTATGCCGCCGATTGGGCCGGAGAAAGCACGGTGCTGGTGACGCCCGGTCGGCTCTCGTTGGCACAATCGAATTTGCGATTGCAAAAATTGCAGCTAATGTTGCATTTTGGTGCGACCGGCAAATGAACCCGCCCGAATTTGTGCTTGGCACTTGCGCTAAAGCATGGGTGCCGCGAGGTGTCGATAGTCATAGCAAAATGTCTCCGTTATCTTTCAAAAATAGGTAAAGCCAACGTCGGAATCTTGTTGACGTATTTCCAACAAGCTATTGGCGATCGAATCAAAGCGTGCTTGGGCACCGTCGTAGCCAACATGTAAAATGCGAGCGCCGCCAATACGGTCGTGAATCGGAAAGCCCACACGGATCAGAGGCACGTTTAACTCGCGAGCCAACTTGTAGCCCTTGCTATTTCCAACCAATAAATCGGGTTTAAGTTCCCGGGCATGGTCCGCGATTTCTTCAAAGTCGACACCTTCGCGGATCTCGCAATGCTCCGCAATCTCGGGTGCAGCCGCATGAATGCAATCGGCCATCTTGCCACTCTTTCCCCCGGATGAGCAAAGCACGGGTTTCAAGCCAACTTCGCCCATCATCGCGGTCATCCCAACGACCAAGTCTTCCTCACCGAAAACAACAACCCGCTTTCCAATCACGTACTTATGAGCATCGATATATGAATCGACCAAACGTTCTCGCTTTGCCGTGTAGGATTCCGGTATAGGCCGTCCACTGATTTGTTGCAGTTTGTCAAACAGCGCGTCTGTGTCGCCAACGCCAATCGGAACGCCCAGTCGATGACAAGGTATTCCAAACTTCTTTTCAAGCAGCGTCCCGGCACTGGTGGATTGTTTGGTCGTGAATCCGAATTCCAACGTCGCTTGGGCTTGTCCCATCCGTGCTGCTTGGTCAATCGTCGTCCCGCCGGGTGGCAACTTCTTGTATTCTGACCAAGTGCCTCCATCGAGTCGGTCGGAATAGTCGGGCAACAGTATCGGATCGAGGCCGAAATCGGCCACGACTTGCTTCAGCCAACGTAGATCGGCAGGCGACAGCATCCCCGGAATCACGTTCACGAGCCCTTTGATCGTCGGCCCCGGTTTGGCCAAAACGTCCACAATCGCACGAACGGCATCGTGGTATCCTGTGGCATGTGTACCGGTATAACTCGGTGTGGCGACGTGAACCAAGTGGGGAAGAGCTTCACCTTCATGGTCTTTTCGGAACTCATGTAAGAACATCTTCACATCGTCGCCGATCGTTTCGGAAAGGCACGTTGTCGCAATACCAATCATCGTTGGGTTGTAGCCTTCGATCACGTTAGCAAGTCCAATCCGAATGTTCTTGCCTCCTCCGAAAATCGCAGTATGCTCGCCAAAATTTGACGAAGCGATGTCCATCGGTTCGCGAAAATGGCTAATCATGTAGCGGCGGATGTAGGTTGAACATCCTTGTGAACCATGCAAGAAGGGTAACGCACCTTCGATACCGCTGAACGCTAAGCATGCGCCGAGCGGTGTGCAAAGTTTGCAGGCGTTTCGAGTCGCCGTGAAGTGTTGTGATACAGGAAGCGAGGCAATCATGATGCGTTTCCCCCTTCCACGAATCGGTTACCGTTCCGTGAGCGGTCACCGTCTAGCAATCGGTGACGGTCTACAAGCCGGTCACGCAGCGAGGCAAGTTTCCAAACCGGACTGGTGACCGTGCCGTGAACTTCTTTTGCGAAGTTCAACATGCCCTCGAATCCAGCAAGCCCAATTTTGCGTTCGTGATTATGGTCGCAGAAACCGAGCCCGAGCTTGTAAGCAATCGGTCGCTCCTTTACGCCACCAATCAGCAGATCAGCCTTTTTTTCTTCGAGAAATTTCGCCAACTCTAGCGGGTTGGTATCATCGAGAATGACCGTGCCTTCGTCACTGAGTTCTTGAAGTCGTTTGTAGTCTTGCTTGTTACCTGTTTGCGATCCGGCGATGACCGTTTTCATGCCAAGAGTGCGAAGAGAACGGATCATCGATAGAGCCTTGAACGCACCTCCGGTATAGACGGCTGCTCGTTTTCCCTGAAGATCATGCTTATATTTACGGAGTTGTGGAACAAGGTTTGAAACTTCATCGCGGACTAGGTTTTGAGTGTTTTTCATGACCGTTTTGTCATTCAAGTACTCTGCAACGTCGTACAACGCCTTGCTCATGTCTTCGATGCCGAAGTAGGAAACGCGAATGATCGGGATTCCGTATTCCTGTTTCATCTTCATCGCAAGTTGTGTCATTGACCCAGAACATTGGACTACGTTCAGTGCCGCTCCGTGGCACCGACGGATATCGTCGACCCGTCCGTCTCCCGTGATCGTAGCGACGACGTCTACACCCATTTTTTTATAGTAATCCTTGATTACCCAAGTCTCTCCCGCGATGTTGAAATCGCCGAGTATGTTGATCGAAAGCGGGCTGATTCCGGTCGTATCACCGGTACCAACGAGTTGGTCGAGAGCGTTGCAGGCCGCGGTATAGCCGTCTTTTTTTGATCCTTTGAAACCTTCGGAGTGGACCGGGATCGTCTCCACACCCGTTTCTGCCGAGACGCGGCGACAGATCGCTTCGACGTCATCACCAATTAGACCGACGATGCAAGTGCTGTAGATAAACGCCGCTTTGGGGCGATAATGTTCAATCAGTTCAACGAGCGCTTGGTAGAGTTTTTTCTCACCACCGAAGACGACATCTTTTTCCTGTAGGTCGGTTGAAAAACTCATGCGGTGCAGTTGCGGTCCACTCGACCATGCTCCACGAATGTCCCATGTGTAGGCTGCACATCCGATCGGCCCGTGAATCACATGCAACGCATCGGCGATTGGGTAGAGGACGACACGTGATCCACAGAACACGCAAGCGCGTTGGCTCACGGATCCGGCAACACTTTGCTTTTCGCAAGCGATGTTAAACGGAGCTGTTCCTTTTTCGTGGATGTGTGCTCGGCGGTCGGCAAGGATTTGCGTGGTAGTCATTGCGTTTTTGATTTCCAGTTCGCCAGCCTTTTCAGGCTGACATTCGACGGATGTCCTCTAACTGCCAGACGGAGAAGTCCGGCATCCAATTTCGGCTTTACATCGTCAATTCGAAACTCTCTTCGGGTGAGTCACGATCTTGGCGATCCAAGAAGGCATCGAGAATTTTTTCGCACAATCGCATCGCTCCTCGATAACCCGTCGTAGGAAAGTACTGATGTCCGATGCGGTCAATGATTGGGAAGCCGTGCCGCAACAAAGGGATATCCTCGTCACGGCTGATGTACTTGCCGTAAGTGTTGCCGATCAGCAAATCGACTTTTTCTCGTTTGATCAATTGGTGCAAATACAACATGTCTGCTTGGGGGCCTTGTTTGGCGATCACCTCTTTGACGCTGTCGCCCAATACCTCGCCAATACGGCGAAGGAACGCTTTACCAGGTGTTCCTGTGACGATGTACTTTGGCCGCATGTCTAAGTCGACAAGAAACTGAGTCAGAGAAACAAGTTGGTCGGGATCGCCCCAAAGTGCTACCGTTTTGCCATAGAAGTACTGAGACATGTCTGAAACTAAGTCGACCAACCGGCCACGTTCAGCGGTGATTTCAGCGGGCACTTCACCGCCGTTGTACTTGCGAAGTGCTTGGATGAAAATGTCCGTCGCTCGTAAACCGATCGGCAGCGGTAACGTTTCCTGTGGCACTTGGCATTTGTTTTTAAGTGCTTCGGCGGCAGGTCCGGAGCAGATTGGCCCGAGTGCGATCGTGCCTGCGGAATCGCCTGTCGATTCGAGCTGATCGATCGTGGTGCCGCCGTCGGGATACATGTTGTATTCCGACTTGAGTGGTGCATCGAGAACGCCGGACGTGTCAGGAAACGTGATCCCATCGAGTCCCATCAATTTGACGAGCCGTTTGATTTCACTCATGTCGGCGGGTTCGACCCACCCCGGAATGATGTTGACCTGGCCGTCAATCTTTTCGTCTGTGGTGGATGTGGAAAAGTAGTCGACCATCGCCTTGGTCATGTTGGCAAACCCGGTCGTATGCGATCCGACGTAACTTGGCGTGTTGCAATGGATCACGCGTTTACCCTCGGGAACGAACCCTTTCGCGACTGCTGCATCGGCGATTTGAGGAATGTCGTCGCCGATCGTTTCGGATAGACAAGTCGTGTGAACGGCGACCACATCTGGTTTGTAGACCGAGAAGATGGTGTTAAGACCCTGCAACAAGTTCGCTTGTCCACCGAACACGGACGATCCTTCGGTGAAAGAGCTGGTCGCGGCCATCGCGGGTTCTTTGTAGTGCCGACTGAGAGTGCTGCGGTGATAAGAGCAGCAGCCTTGTGAGCCGTGGCTATGCGGCAAACAGCGATGAATCCCAAGGGCGGCGTACATTGCTCCAATAGGTTGACACGTTTTCGCAGGATTAACGGTCAATGCTTGACGTTCAACGACGTCGTCAGTGGTATGTCGTAAGAGTGCCATTTTGATATGTTCCTTCTGTGGTTGAGTTTGGATGCATGTCAGCCTTATCGAGGCTGACCGTCACGTTCGAGTGTTCGACGTGTGTTTCACTCCCAAGGAGCCTTGATCATGTCCTTGACTTTGCTGTTCACCATGCGATCGATGTCACTGTAGAACTGAATCGCGCCTTGGAACCCGGCGTACGGTCCGCCATAGTCGTAGCTGTGGAGTTGTTTGCACGGCACACCTAGCTTCTGCACAGCGTACTTCTCTTTAATGCCGGCACAGAAAATGTCCGGTTGGCACATCTCGATCAACTTCTCCGCTTCGTGATGGCTGACGTCGTCGATGATCATCGCTTTCTCGCCCATGTCAGCCATCATGCCCTTATAGTTTTCAAAAAAGTCTCTGTTTTTGAGCGACTCCAAGTCAGCGTTTGTCTTTGGCTCGCGATACAGTTCTTCGTCTCGCTCGACCGTCAATTCTTCGATGTTGCGGCTGTCGGCATCGACCTTGATGTCAGGCAATACTTTGCGACCTTCGTAATCGTCGCGGTGAGCGAACTCATACCCGGCTGCAATCGTCTTCATGCCGATTTCCGAAAACAGCTCTTGATAGGAATGGGCTCGGCTGCCACCGACAAACAGCATTGCGCGTTTGCCTTCGGTGCGAGGTAAGATCTCGGCTTGAGCCTTTAGCACCGCGGGATACTCTGCGGTGATAAAGTTTTCAACTCGTTCGGTCAGATCCGGGTCGTTGAAAAACTCAGCAATTTTTCGCAAACTCTTCGCGGTTGCTTTCGCACCAATAAAGTTCACCTTGATCCAGGGGGCTCCATATTTCTTCTCGATCATGTCCGCGACATAATTGATCGATCGGTGACACATTACACAGTTGAGTTCGGCCCAATGAGCCTGCTCGAATTGTTCCACTGTCGAGTTTCCACTAAAGGTTGACAGCAGCGTAATACCGCACTTTTCAAACATCTCTTCGAGGACAAATGCGTCGCCACCGATGTTGTATTCTCCGAGCAAGTTGATTTTGAACTTGCCTTTCGGCTCCTTGGTTTGGTTACCGACCATGTTTTGGAATACACCGTTGTTGGCGATGTGGTGGCCCGCCGATTGACTGACTCCCTTGTAGCCTTCGCAAGAGAACGCAAAGACGTTGCAGTCAACGAGTTCGCGTTTCATTTCACGGCAAGCCTGGTGGACATCGTCGCCGATTAATCCAACGGGGCAAGTCGCGAACACCGCGATCGCTTTGGGATGGAACATTTCATAGGCTTCTTTGATCGCAGCTTTGAGTTTCTTCTCACCACCAAAGATGATGTTCTCGTCTTGCATGTCAGTCGAGAACGAATACGGAATGTAGTTGTCGTGTTCCTCGGTTGGCGGTTTGGTTTGATTTCGCCGCGTCAGCCAAGAGTAATAACCACATCCGATCGGCCCGTGTGTGATGTTGATGATGTCACGGGTTGGCCCCATGATGACGCCTTTGCATCCCGCGTAGGTGCATCCCCGTTGGGTGATGATACCTGGCGAGGTTCGCGTGTTTGCATTGATGACTGGCAATGTCAAACTGCCGGATTCGTCTTTCTTTTTTTCGTTCAAGACGATTTGTTTGTCACGTTTTCGCTTCACTTTGCTCGGGTATTGCCGAGTCAGTTCCTCTTTGATTTGCTCCGCCGTCAGTGCTTCAACCACGAAGGGTTCGCTGGGCGTATTGAGGTCGGGCGTATTGATCCGTTCGGTGGACACGATTGTCGCTCCCAATGGTTTGAAAGTAAGAATGAATTCGCTGTTAAGTAGAGGTGGCTTCTTGCCATCGTTTCGGCGTCGAAGTGGCAGAATGCCACCGCTACAGATTTTTTTTCTCTTTAAGCAACGCCTTCAAGCAGACCAAATTCCATTAGCAATTCTTCCAATTGCTCGACCTGCAAGGGGTTTGGCACAACGAACAATTTGTTTGCATCGATGTTTGCTGCCAAGGCGCGATACTCGTCCGCTTGCGGGCAACTCGAGTTCCAATCGATGACCGTCATCTTTCGGATTTCCGCACGTTGAACATCGTTGTCGCGTGGCACAAAATGGATCATTTGGGTGCCGAGTTGTTTGGCGAACTCTTCGATCATTTCCTTTTCGTTGTCCACGTTCCGACTGTTGCAGATCAATCCGCCCAGTCGTACACCGCCTGATTCGGCAAACTTCATTATCCCTTTGCAGATATTGTTGGCCGCATACATTGCCATCATTTCGCCTGAACAAACGATGTAGATTTCTTGGGCCTTGCCTTCGCGAATCGGCATTGCAAAACCGCCACAAACCACGTCGCCAAGTACGTCGTAAAATGAATAGTCGAGTTCTTCGCTTTCTTCATAGGCACCGAGTTGTTCAAGCATGTTGATCGAGGTGATGATCCCGCGACCTGCACAACCGACGCCCGGTTCTGGGCCACCCGATTCAACACACAGGCAATTTCCGTAGCCTTCACGGCGGATGTCATCGAGTTCAACGTCTTCGCCTTCTTCACGAAGCGTGTCGAGAACGCTCTTTTGTGCGAGCCCGTGAAGTAGCAGTCGAGTTGAGTCGGCCTTGGGGTCACATCCCACCACCATGATTTTCTTTCCCATTTCCGCCAGAGCAGCAACGGTGTTTTGTGTGGTTGTTGATTTCCCGATTCCGCCCTTGCCATAAATTGCGATCTTACGCATTGCTTTGTTCCCTTTCGTATAGTGAGGTTTCGCATCACCGTCGGCGACACGTCTTGTAGCACATGATTGTTTTGTGAATGCGAAGGTCGTACCAAAGTGCTTTGTCTGTCATCCAAAATGCGTATGGAAAAAACAATGTGTTGCATCGCGTCTCTCGCTTTTACTGAAAAACGCCGAGCGTATACGCGATCAAGATAATCTGAAAAATGGCAGCGTTATCGCGACGACAAGAGTGTTTGCCGCGGTAGCCAGACGAAGTTGAAAACGACAGGAATGTCGCTCCGGTGCAGAGGGTGCAAACAGTAAGGGGGGCAATCTCGCGGGCCAGATTGCTTGCGGGGTAAACGTCACCCAAGAGCCGTCAAAGTGAGTGAAGTGACAGAATTGTCGCGCGAGGAGTGCGAAGCGACAATTTTGTTGCGCTCAAAGTTTCTGATAGCAACATCAAGATATCGAAGCCGATAGGAATCAAAAAAATAGCCGGTCGTAAGCAAAGCTCACCACCGGCTATTGGATGCATCCGCTTCGAGGCACTCACAACTCTGAGTTCCAATCAATTCCCAAATTCCTGACCTTGTAACGAATCATCCTCGAACTGATTCCCAGCTCTCTTGCAGCTGCGGCCATGTTTCCGCCTGATCGTTTCAAGGCATCGCTAATCATATCCCGTTCGAGCGAGTTGACTCGAGTGCTCAATGAGAAACAATTTTCGGTTTCGGATCCATTCGGATGTTTTTCGTCTGGCATTCGGATTGTCGGCGGAAAATTGTGGCTATGGATTACACCTTCTTGCGACAGAAGTACCGCATGCTCGATACAATTTTCTAGTTCACGAACATTTCCTGGCCAGTGATACATCATCAATGTGTCGATAGCTGGGGTACTAATTCGTTTGATCGGCCGATCCATTCGCTTTGAGAATTTAGCGACGAAGTGATTTGCTAATTGCAAAATGTCATCACGACGCTTGCGAAGCGGCGGTAGGTGAACAGGGAAAACATTGATGCGGTAGTACAAATCTTGTCGAAACTGTCCTTGTCGAACCGCCTGCTCTAAATCTCGGTTCGTCGCGGCTACAATGCGGACGTTCGCTGTTCGAGTGGTGCTGCTTCCTACTCGCTCGTATTGCCGTTCCTGCAAGACTCTTAGCAATTTCACCTGTATGATCGGTGAAAATTCACCGATTTCGTCGAGAAACAGCGTTCCGCCCTCCGCTTCTTCGATGCGACCGTTTCGCTGTTGAACCGCTCCGGTGAAAGCTCCCTTTTCATGCCCGAATAATTCGCTTTCCAGTAAGTTTTCGTTCAATGCGGCGCAGTTAACCTTGACTACCGGTTTTTGCGATCGAGCACTTGTGCAGTGAATTGCGGTTGCGACAAGTTCTTTGCCTGTCCCCGATTCACCTCGGATCAAGATTGTTGTATCACTCGGAGCAACTTGCTGAATTTGTGTATAGAGTTGACGCATCGGTTTCGATCCGCCGATCAAATTACTTGGGCGAAATCTTTCCTGAAGCGTATCCCGCAGCTGCAAATTTTGCAGTTCTAGCATTTCACGTTCGAGTCGCCGAGTGCGACGACCGTTCACATCGTAAGCAATCATACTGGCGATGATGCCAAGGGTCTCTGCGGCGTCCTGCAATTCATCTGCATTCTTCGTTTCGATATCAGCCGAAAGCGTACCGAAGGTTTCTCCTTCGACCGTGATCGGGACGCAGACGAAAGCGTGTGATTCCAATTGAAATGGAGTGCGTTGGTGAATTCGATTCCGAAAACGTGGATCATCGCCAATCGGGCTAACGATCTCCGGTTGGCCCGCTTGCAAGACTCGGCCGATCACCCCTTCACCGCGATCGTAACCAACATGTCCCCGTGCGTCCGTAAGTGGTGTCTTGGTTGCCGCTAATTCGAGCCGTTGACCATCGACGGAAACCATCATCACCGTCACATGCCTCATCCCCAAGTGTTGCTCGATACAGTCAACAATTTCCAATAGTGTTTGGTTCTGTCCAGGATGATCCGAAAGCAAGCGAGCGATCTGGAGCATGGCTTTTCGTTCGAGTTCACGTCGTCGGCGAAGTTCCGCGCATGAGGCAGCACTTGCTAGATCGTCGTGCATGGGGCAACCTTCACCTGCACAATTTGTATGCACTTCCATTGCGATCGTTCTAGGGGACTTTGACAAAGTGTCGCAGGTTATCATTTTTGGAACACGGGAGAGAACTAGACGAAACCGCGCAAAACGCAGCGGCTTAGTCGAATTCGGAGTACTACAATGCGAGTCGATCCGCGAAACATATGCCTCACAAAGGCATATGCCAATGAGATGCGGGGCAAGTTGCGTACCGCAGTAGCGTTGTCGGTATTCCATTTGCGTATCCTATTTCCATTTGCGTATACAGCGCGGCATCGTCCTTCAAGTGACTGTGGGTAATTCGTTGCCACGTGGTAAGGGACTTCCAGTAGGTTGGAACACTCAAAATGAAGATCGTAATGAAGCCATCGTTGGTTTTTCTATTCGCCCTAATGTCGTGGTTGCTACTGCTTGGGTGCGGCGGAGTGGAAAAAAATGTGCCCGAAGAGAACGCCGCGATTGTGTTAGCAGCTGCAAGTACGGTGGAGGCGATGAATGAGATTGTTGACCAATTCGAGTTGCAAACCGGAACGCAAGTGGTCCTTTGCAGTGGGGCTTCGAATGGTCTTGCGCGTCAAATTGCCGCGGGGTCACCGGCGAATGTTTTTGTCTCGGCAAACCAGCAATGGGCAGACGCGATTATCGAGTCAGGAATTGCTGAGGAAAGCACGCCGCTGCTTACCAATCGGCTCGTGTTAGTTGTCCCCAAGGGAAACCCAGCACGCGTCCAACAACCGAGTGATTTGAATTCGGACGAAGTTCGGCGGATCGCAATTGCTGGTGAAAATGTGCCGGCCGGGATTTACGCGGAACAGGTTTTGCGGAAGCTCGGGTTATATGAAACGCTCGTGTCTGTGAACAAGTTGGTACGGGGCAGTGATGTGCGATTGACGTTGACATATATAGAGCGAGGTGAAGTGGAAGCTGGGATTGTCTATGCAACCGACGCGAAGAACTCGGATGGCGTGGAGATTGTTAGCGAATTCGATCCGCAGTCGCACGACGCAATTGTCTATCCCGTGTTATTGCTCAACAATGGAATAGCGAATGTTATGGCGAAACCGTTTTACGAGTATCTGAAATCAGACGAAGCGATTAGAGTATTTGAATCGCATGGTTTTCGTCCGGCGCGATAGATAAAAACTTCAAAGGTCAACCAATGTCATCTGCTGAATGGAATGCGATTTGGCTCAGCATCCAGGTGGCGTTTGTGGGTGTCCTTGTGAGTTTGCCGATTGGTATAGCAACAGGATGGCTGCTCGCTCGAAAACGCTTTTTCGGCAAAGCGGTGGTGGAAACGATCGTCAATTTGCCGTTGGTGTTGCCTCCGGTTGTGACCGGCTATCTGCTACTGGTGACATTCGGACGCAGTGGGTTTTTAGGTCGGATCCTTGAGAATTGGTTCGGATTGCGATTTGTGTTCGATTGGAAAGGAGCTGCTTTGGCAGCAGCGGTCGTCTCGCTTCCATTGATGGTGCGTGCAATTCGGGTCGCGTTCAGTTCGGTTGATCCGAAATTGGAACAAGCGGCACGAACGCTTGGGGCAAGCCCGCTCGATACGTTTTTTACTGTTTCGCTTCCGCTGGCTCGTCACGGTGTGATCGCAGGTTGCATGCTTTCGTTTGCCAGAAGTTTAGGTGAGTTTGGAGCGACAATTATGATTGCCGGAAGTATCCCAGGTGAAACTCAAACGATTCCGCTCTACATTTTTAACCAACTGCAAGTACCAGAGGGAATGAACGGGGCGCGAAGTATCGTGTTGTTTTCAATTGCGATTGCGGTTGTCGCATTGTTCGCCGGTGAGCGACTTGATCGTCGAGGTGTCGCGGGGCAAGCATGAATAACACGCTTTCAATCAATTGTCGTTATCAACACGCATCCGGATTTAAATTGGATGTGGTGATGAATGCTACGGACACCGTAACCGCGATTTGTGGTTCGTCGGGTAGCGGCAAGACGACGCTGTTGTCACTGATCGCAGGGTTGGCGATACCAGAAAGTGGTTTCATTTGTCTTGGCGATCAAGTTCTGGTTGATACAACGAAAAGCATTTTTGTCACGCCTGAGCGTCGTCAGATTGGGGTTCTTTTCCAAGAGAATCGATTGTTTCCTCATTTGAAGGTCAAAGCCAATATTGAGTATGGAAATCGAAGACGTGGTGACGACCAAGTGTGTGTTGCGAAGCTAATCAAGACACTCGAAATCCAACACGTTCTTGGTCGGTATCCCGGATCACTTAGCGGGGGACAACAGCAACGGGTCGCCTTGGCACGCGCGATTGCGTCGGGGCCGAGGCTACTACTACTGGACGAACCACTCACAGCGGTGGAAGAGAGCCTGCGCGAGCAAATATCGACATACATCGAGCGAGTGGTTGAGGAGTTTCAAATTCCTACACTGTTGGTTAGCCACAATCGGTTGCTGGTTGAGCAAATTGCTCAGGGCGTTTTTACGATTGAAAACGGCTTCTTACGAGCGGATAGCATCAACTCGAATTGCTATTCTCAACCGTGCTGCTGTTGAGAGCGGTTTTTGCATTCGAGCTGTTTGGGGGCATGATGGGATGTTGTCTTCACCTCAGCGAGTCTGTGCGTTGTGATCGAATACAAAGAATTATCGAAATCCAATAAATTTCGATACCGATGCATAAATTCGTTTTGATGCGAGGTCTTTACTTCCGACAGCAGTACCTTGTGGAGCAGCGATGAGCAGATTGGCGGGGAGACTAGCCGAGGGCGAACAATCGGCGTGGGCTGAATTGTATGATGTGACTGTCGATGCGCTGTTTCATTACGTCACCGCGTTGAGTGGAGATCGTGGCGCAGCGGAGGAAATTTTGCAGGAGGTTTTTATACGATTGTTCCGCTTCCGAGATCGTTTGATGGATGTCGGTGATTTGAGAGCGTACGTGTTCATGGTGACACGAAACGAAACCAATCGATGGTTGAGTCGAACGCCACGTCGTCCAAGGCCGTTGCAACTTGACGAACAATCTGCGTTGCAGGTCAATGATTCACACGAGGAAGATGCCGAATTTTTACGATATGTCCTTGCCCAACTATCCAATGACGAACGCGAGATTGTTCACTTGAAAATTTATTCCGAGTTCACGTTTGCACAGATTGCTGAGATTTTGGAGGAGCCGGTGGGAACGTGTGCGAGTCGATACCGGCGCACCTTGTCCAAACTTCGAACGAACATTCAGGAGCAGATCGGATGAGCCAGCACGATCCAATCGAAAAATCGCTTCGGCGTTTAACGCCTCCGCAGGCACCCGCGTCGCTGCGTGTTGCCGTGCTCGGTGCGATCGAAATTCAACGCGATTCGGAAACCAATGTGACATTGGCCGAATCGGAAAAACGTCACTGGTTTGTTCGCATTGAACGGTTTGCAACCTATGCGGCTCCATGTTTTTTACTTTTAAGTCTGTTCACATTCGGCCTCGTTAATTGGTCCACCGGTAAACTGCTCCACGGCAATCACCAATCAGTATCGGATTCCACGAACCAAACCACGGACGACAGGAGTCGCTTTGCAAGCGGAAATCCTTTCAATTCGCCCCAAGCGTTCTTTCGTCACCACCTTGCTGTCCTCGAAACATTGAATAAAGAGCTGTTCCGTGAAACGACTAAAGAAATTCCTCAAGTGGACCGCGATCTTCCTCCTCTCGGTCGTATCCATCGTGATCTTGATTGTCGCGTTTCTGAATTGGCGAGCGTCACGCCAATTGGAAACACGTTTGGCGACATTGCGTGAGGCCGGCAAACCGCTTTGTATTGCTGATCTTCAGCCTTCACCAGTCGACGACTCCCAGAATGCAGCCATAGCGATCGGGTCGCTTGAGAAGGTCATCTCGGATTATGATCATCAGCTTGCCAAAGCAACACTCGAAATAGAAACCGATGAAGAACATGTTGCCGCTGCAATCCAAGTCGCTCGAAAAAGCGAGATTGAGAATCCCGGTCTTGTAGTGAAGCTTCGTGAAGCCTCACGTTTGCCCAAATACCAGCCGGACTACGATTTCTCGCTTGGTCCGACGCCACTTGTGGAAGATGTTCTAAAACAGGTTCATCCGATACGAACCGTTGTTCGTGTTTTGCGTGGTCATGGATTGATGTCGCTTTCGGACGGAAAAACTGACGAGGCAGTTCTTGATGCCATCGCAATCTTGCGTTGGAGTGAGCACCTTGCCAAAGAACCGCTGATGGTCAACTACTTGGTCAGTGTTGCGTTGTTTGGCGAAGCAGCCGATTTAGCCGCGAGCTGCATTTATGCTGAGGATGCGTCGTTGGAAATGCGTTCGGAACTGGTGCGCATGTTTGAAGATACTCCTCTTGCGGACCATTTTGCAAAGACACTTGACACGGAACTCGCATTTGGGATCTCCTCGTTCGATTCGTTTCCACTTTCACGTTTCCAATTCATGCTTGGCGAACTTTCCGATTATATCGACGTTTTTTCAGAGATGAAATCCATCGCGAAAATGCCGACTGGGCTAGCTCCGTCAACATCTCCGAAGGAGGGCCTTTTTACCGCACTCGCATGGCCAAGTTTTGCGTCGAGTTTGGCTAGTCTGAGACGCAGCCAAGCCAAGGCTCGAGCTCTTCAAATTTTGGCTACGTGGCAGACATTGGGAAGTGACACAGCAATCTCGATTGACGATCTTGGCCTACCCGAATCCGTGTGCACCGACCCGTTTGATGGATCATCAATGAAGCTAACCGTTGTCGGTGATTCGATCGCTATCTACGCGGTTGGCCAGGACATGGTTGATAACGACGGTAGTGTTGACGACGAACGAGATATCGGTATTTCGCCCTGAAAATATTGGTGAAGGGATTTTGGGGATTAACAAATAGGATTGAAACACTGCTTGCCTCGCAAGCGACATGCTGTCGTTTTTCAATAAAACGACTATCATTTAGCTCATGACTAACCGCCCCAACGACCGCGACTTTTTAGACCCCCAGGTCGTTTCGCGTCTGCGCGGATTGCCGTTGGTCGCCCGCAAGTTGATGTTGGGTAGTGTGTCTGGTAGGCATTCGAGCCCCCACCGCGGAGCGTCGGTTGAGTTTGCTGAGTATCGGAAGTATGTTCCCGGCGACGATTTAAGACGCCTTGATTGGCGAGCGTACGGCCGATCGGACCGGTTTTTTGTCAAAGAGTTTGAAGCCGATACGAATCTTCGACTCGTTTTTGTCCTCGACACGAGTGCTTCGATGGCGTTCGGCAGCGGGCCACTTTCGAAGCTTGATTACGCAAAACGGATTGTTGCAACGCTCGGTTATTTGGCTATTGAGCAAGGTGACGCAGTAGGCCTTTTTTGTGTGGCGGATCAGATTAAGGGTTCGTTGCCCGCAAGTCGAAACGCTTCTCATCTATCGGTCCTGTTTGACACGCTCGAGCAAACGCAAGGCGAAGGGGAGACGCGGCTGGCGGATGTTCTTCATGAATTGGCGGAAACCGTTCGGCAACGGGCGTGGATTGTTGTTCTATCTGACTTTTTCAGTGATCCGGAGTCGTTGCGAGATTGTTTTGAGCATTTGCGGTTTCGCAATCATGACGTGTCGGCGTTCCATCTTATGGACCCAGAGGAAATTTGCCTCCCGATCGAAAGACCGACGCGTTTTGTTGACATGGAAAGCGGTGCGACTTTGTTTGCCGAGCCAGCAGAAATAGCGGATCGTTATGATCGCGAGGTGCGTGATTACTTAGAATCCATCAAACGAGTAGCGCTGGAAACCGAGGTTGATTATCAGTTCGTGTCGCTTGATATGGCTTATGAGAAGGTGCTAACGCAGTTTCTGCTTGGTCGAATCCAAGGCCGAGGTGGTCGATGAGTTTGCTGCATCCGTGGATGCTCTTGGCTTTGCCGCTGATGGCTTTGCCTGTTGTTATCCATCTGCTTAATCAGAGGCGTTATCAAACGAAATCGTGGGCCGCAATGCTGTTTTTGATGCAAGCACACCAAGCCCAGCGTGGTCATGCGAAGATTCGCCAGTGGGCAATTCTTGCGATACGAACCATGGCGATCGGCGCATTGATCCTTGCCGCATCGCGTCCGCTGATGGATGGGCTCGCCGGATGGTCCTTCGGCAACGGCGCCGATTCGACGATTTTTGTCTTGGATCGGTCACCGAGTATGCAGCAAACGGGACTCTCAGGTGAAAGTAAATTGCAGTCAAGCGTCCAACGGATTGCCAATGTGTTTTCGAAGTGGGGGCGATCCGACTTTGCTGTGATTGACAGCGTTTACGAAGAACCATCAACGCTCTTGTCGGTTCAGTCGCTTATCGATTCTCGGCATGGCCGCAGTGCCTCGAATACTGCGGATATACCTGCGATGCTGAACAAGGCAGTCGAATACTCGCGACGCAATCAGTCGGGATCCACGGATGTTTGGATTTGCAGTGATTTGCGTTTGGCGGATTGGAAACCAGACAGCAGTGATTGGTTGACTTTGCGAGAGTCGGTCCGTGATCACCCCGGATCGATGCGGTTCCATTTATTGGCTTATCCAGAACAGCCGCCTTCTATAAATCGATCGATTCGCGTCAAAGAGATTTGGCGAGTTCGTGGTAGCGAAGCGTCCGAGGTTGTGTTGTCGATCGAAGTTGCCTGTGATGTGACGGCCCATCCCCCGAGCGAGGTTCCCGTGATGGTGGAAATAAATGGCGTGAGCACCCGCTTCATCGTTAAATTTGATGGGAATGCAGTTGCGCAACATGAATTTCGTATACCGATTGCCCCACACAACGAAAACGGATGGGGACACCTCTCGATTCCCGCCGATGCGAACCTTGCTGATAATGATGCCTATTTCGTTATTGACGAAGTGACGATTCGGCGCGTGATCCTGGTTAGCGAATCGGCCGATGTTTCGCGAGTCTTAAAACTCGCCGCCTCGGTGTCCCCTGACACGGGAACAGAAACGGGTGCCGAGGTGGAATGGGTTGAACCGAGTCAATTTGATGCTTTGTCGTTGGACGAGGTCGCATTGGTTGTTTGGCAAGCCAGTTTGCCGGACGATTCGACCAGCCTGCGTATTGAGTCATTCGTCAATCGAGGAGGTCAAGTGGTCTTTTTTCCGCCGTCGCAACTGGAAAGCGGTTTGGAACTCGTAGGGAACAACGCATTCAATGGTGTTCGTTGGAGTCGGTGGGTGCATGATCAGGGTAGGGCAATGGTGGAATCTTGGCGACGCGATCAAGACTTGCTGGTTGTAACAAGCAATGGTGAAGAATTGCCTGTTGATGAATTGCAAATTGATGCCTATGGGAAACTTGAAGGTGACATCACCGTTTTGGCCACACTTTCCGGTGGTGACCCGCTACTTGCGCGTGTTCCCACAGCGAAGGGAGGCGTTTTCTTTTGCACGACTTTGCCTTCGGAGAAATTTTCTTCGCTAGCAGAAAATGGAGTAGTGCTGTACGCGATGATTCAGCGAGCGATTGACCAAGGATTGATCTCGTTGGTGTCTTCGTCGCAGTGCATCGCCGGGCAGGTGCCTCGATCGATGACCCAGTCGCTCGCATCATGGCATCGTGTGGCTGGTGACCAAAGCACGTCATCAAGCGAGTATGCGTTTCAATGTGGTGTTTATGAGATTGACTCTGAACAGGTCAGGTCAGGGCAGGGTGTAGCTGGAGGGGGCAATAGCGTAGCGGTGAATCGATCGGAGGCGGAAGACCAACCAGGTCTAGCGACAGTTGCGTTACTGCAAGGGTTATTCGATGAGCTTGATTTCACTCGGGTGGATGGTGCGCTGGACCAAGAGAGCACGGGTGCAAGTGAGGTTTGGCGTTTCTTTTTACTGGCGATGCTTGGGGCTCTATTGTTTGAAGCGATCCTTTGTTTGCCGCGTTCACTGAAAAAGGAGATTGTGCCAAAGAGTTCGTCTCAAACGTCTTCGTGGGCGTCGTTGCGTATCGCTAAAGCGGAAAACGAAACGGCATGATGGAACAAGGCCTTACCTTTGATACCTCCGCAACCGTGATCGCGATTACAATTTTTGTGATCGCTTGCTCATGCGTGCTGTCATGGATTGCATGTTGGCGATCAGGTTTCCGCCGTCGAATAGTCATGCTCGAAGTGTTGCGAGTGGTGTTGGTGGCTTCCATTGTCTTGTTGTTCAATCAGCCTGAAATTGGATTGAAGGTTGAACGGAATCATGAGCCGACGCTAGTGGTCTTGGTGGATCAATCCAAGAGTATGTCGACTCGTGACGTGGTATCCGACGGTCAGGCGATCGTTAGTCGCGCCGAACGGATCGAGCCTTTGTTGGACACCAAGACGTGGAAGAGGTTGTCAGGCAATGTAAACACGGTGATCATGCCCTTTGAAAACAGTGAATTGAATCGTGAAACGAATTTGCATCATGCATTGGCGGTAGCCGACAAACAATATGCGAACTTACGAGGCATTGTGTTAGCATCTGACGGTGATTGGAACGCCGGGCCGCCACCGGTTGAGATGGCGTCGCGTTTCGGCCTGCGGAAAATTCCCGTGTACGTGGTTCCGGTGGGCAGCACGAAACGATTGCCTGATTTGCGGATGTTTTCCTTCGATTGCCCAGCTGCAGCGGTTCCAGACAAGCCCGTTCGGATTCCATTTTCCATCGAAAGTTCTCTTCCGAGAGATCACCTTGCTGTCGTCACACTGGAAGACTCCGATGGCGAGGTCCTTAAAAAGGATGTCACGGTCAAGGCCATGGGGCGAACCGATGATGTGGCTTGGTGGACACCCGAAGAGATTGGCAACACCACGCTTCGGCTATCGGTTGCCTTTGCGGAAGAAGAGCAAATATTTGACAACAACGCTTTGTCGGTTTCGGTTTCCGTGCGACATGAAACGCTGAGAGTTCTCGTGATCGAGTCATCGCCCCGATGGGAATATCGGTTTTTGCGAAATGCGTTTTCGCGTGATCCCGGGATCACGGTATCATGCCTTTTGTTTCATGAGGGGTTGAGCAAACGCGGTGGTGGTAACGCGGACTACATTCAAGCCTTTCCCGAAACCTTGAGTGAGCTTGCGACGTATGACGTTGTTTTTTTGGGTGATGTTGGGCTTGGCGACACTCATCTGACCGAACTGCAATGCGAATGGCTAAAGGGTTTGGTGGAACAACAGGCAAGCGGCTTGGTGATTATCCCTGGTTCAATGGGGAATACATCGTCGCTGGCGAATTCTCCACTTCAAACGTTGTTGCCAGTCGAACTCGATCAGCGTGAGTCACGCGGTCGAGGATCACAAATGCCCGGATCTTTCGCTCTGACTCGTTCGGGACGCCGCAGTTTGCTGACTCGCCTAGTCGATGAGGAGGCCGAAAACCTTGATGTTTGGGATAGTCTTCCTGGGTTCCAATGGTACGCTCCGCCTTTACGAGCGAAAGCGGGTAGCGATGTCTTGGCTGTTCATCGTGACCAGTCCAATGCGTACGGGCGAACGCCACTGATCGTCACTCGGTCGTTTGGCAGCGGCAAGGTGATGTGGATGGGTATCGATAGCGTTTGGCGTTGGCGAATGGGTGTCGAGGATCGATATCACTATCGATTTTGGGGGCAAGTCGTTCGTTGGATGGCCTACCAGCGCAATAGGGCAAAGGGTGATTCGATGTGGTTGTCGTATTTGCCTGAGCAGCCGAAACGCGGACAAACCGTCTCGTTCACAGCGAATGTGATGGGATCTCAATTGGAACCGTTGGCCGACGCCAATGTCACTCTACAGATTCTCTCGCCAGCGGGCCAAATCCGAACCGTCACGTTGGAGTGCACGGATCGAGACTGGGGGATTTATTCCACAACGCACGAATTGAACGAGCCGGGCAGCCACACGCTCACACTTCGCTGCGCTGAAACCAACACGACACTTGAATCACCTCTCTATGTGCAAGACATTGTGCCAGAGCACGTCGGCAGGCAAGCTCGGCCCGACGTGCTCGAAGAAATCGCCAAGGTATCGCAAGGTCGCGTCTTTGGTCCCGATGATACCGAATCGGTGATCGACACTATCGAAGAAATCCAGCAATCGCAACGCGAAATTCGTCGCCTTCGGATTTGGAGTCACCCAGCAACGATCGTTGGTTTGATCTTTTTCTTTGGTCTTTTCTGGACAGGTCGCAAAATCGTCGGATTGATTTAAACCGATTTTTGGCCGGTAATCGGTTTTTCCCGATTCAACTTATTGTCGGTCAAGCTTCGTAATTCGCACATTGCGAAACAAGAATTGGCCTCCTCCTGGGACTTCGGATTGAAGCGCGATGAAGCCCTCTGGTTCGGTGATGCCATCGATAGACCAAGCCGATTCGCCATTCACTTTCAAAGAGGCCTTAGACCCTTCGACAGTCAATTCAAATTTGTTCCACTCGTGCGGTTTTGTCGGCACGGAGTTTTTGCCGTTTTTGAATCCAACTAGTTCGCCCTCCAGGCCTTTTCGCAAATTCACTTGGAATCTCGGAGGCCATGGTTTACCTTCGGGCACCGAGGAGTAGCGGAAATAGACGCCCGAGTCCCACATCTTTTCGTCGAGTGCTTTCCATTCATATTGGAGCACAAAGTCTTTGTAGCGTTCTTTGGTTTGAACGAGTCCATTGCCTGCTTTGATCAAAATGGCACCGTCTTCAACAACCGCTTCGCATCCAAGCACGTCGAAATTGTCAAGTGATTGTCCGCCGAACAAGACAACCGGTTCTTCGGCATTTGCGTCAAGCGTTGGGAGACCAAACAGAGAGCTCGCGGCAAACAGAAATAAAACAGAGCGAAGTGACATGGAAAAGCCTTTTGGGAAGGGGGATGTAAAGGTGGGAAGCCATTGATTTACGCATAGCTTATCATAGTTCCAAAGTATTGCGGTCCTACCGACGTTCACTTTCTTCAAATCAGGATGTGTCATGTTACTTCCGACTCGAATATTGGGGCGAACTGGTCTAAGTGTGACTCAGTTGGGCTACGGCAGTATGGGGCTCCGCGGGCCACAAACGTGGGGAGTTCGCGTGGTGGATGAATCGCACGCCGAGCGGATGTTGAATTTGGTGCTTGATAGCGGGATAAACTTTATTGATACCGCACCCGATTACGGAATCAGTGAAGAGCGAATCGGGCGATACATTGCCTCGCGGCGCGATGAGTATATTTTGGCGACCAAGTGTGGATGTGATTACACTCAACACGAAGACCATCTCGAGATCAATCACGTTTGGAGCAAGGATGTCGTCGAGCGAAATCTGCACACGTCGCTTGATCGGATGAAAACGGACCATATCGATCTACTTCAATTTCATGGTGGCGATGCCAAAACGCTTGTTCAAAACGGATTGATCGACCAGCTTGTTTCTTTTCGTGATCGAGGTTTGGTTCGCTTTGTCGGCGTGTCGAGCAAGATTCCTGAACTCGAAGGTTTGATCGAGCTTGGTGTTTTCGATACTTACCAGATTCCCTATTCTTGTTTGGCTCCCGAGCATGGCGATTTGATCGTCAGAGCTGCGAAACAAGGTGCCGGTATCATCGTTCGTGGTGGTGTTGCCCAGGGCGGCCCCGATGCCGAAATCCAGCGACCGAACTTGAACCAAGTGTGGGAGCGAGCGGGCTTGGATGGCATTTTGCCCGACGGCATGTCACGAGCGGAAATGATTCTTCGCTTCACTTTGTCTCATCCGGCAATCAGTACCACGATCGTCGGAACTTGCAACGAAGCCCATATGATCGAAAACGTCGCTGCAGCCAATGCCGGGCCGCTTAGCGACAAGTTGGTAACGGAAATCAAGGTGAGAATTCCGTAGTATCCGCGAGCGATTGGCGGTTCAGTTGAGCCGCTTTTGCGGATAAGCTTTCAACCATGAGCCTAAGTTTGCCTGATCTTCCACCACTGCCATCTGAAGCATTGTTGATCGATGTGCTTTGTACCAAGTCATACCACGGTGTTAAGCATGCGATCGTTTTGTCGCCGGGCCGCGGACAGTCGGCATGGTCGCTTGCCGAGCGGTATCCGCGAGCGGATGTCGTCGCTTGGTTTGTCGATAGCCACCGCGCGGCAAAAGCACGTCGATCGACGGTAGGAACCGTACGGATTGTATGCAGTAGTGATCTGCCCGAACAAATGGTGGACTTGGCATTGCTTCCGGTGCTCAAGAATGGTGAGGCGGAAATGAACCGTGAACTGCTCCAACAAGCACACCAACGGCTGCGAGTCGGCGGGACTCTTATTGCGTCCGTGAACGCTCCCGACGACCAATGGTTGCTCAAGCAAATGCAGGCCGTTTTTGACAAGGTTCACTGTCGTCGACTGCAATCAGGATGCGTATACTTTGGCAAGAAGAAAAGTGAAATATCGAAAATCCGGAGTTTTGACGCGGAGATCACATTTCGGGTCGAAGACCAAATTTTAACAGCCTTTTCACTTCCTTCGGTTTTTTCGCATCGTTCGATCGACAATGCCGCGCGCGTCATGATTCGCCACGTCGATGTTCCAACTGGATGCAACGTTTTGGAACTGGGGTGTGGTAATGGCGCTGTCGCCATGGCAGCAGCGTTTCGTTCGGCGACCGGTGATGTTTATGCGGTTGACTGCAACACTCGAGCGGTCGATTGCGCACGCCGTGGCGCCGAGGTGAACGGCATCAACAACCTAACTGCAATCTTGAATCACGACGGCAAGCTGAGCGGTCTCGAGCCATGCGACTTGGCACTGCTCAACCCTCCCTATTACGGTGATTTCAAAATTGCCGAACATTTCATGGCCACCGCCGCTTCCTGCCTTTCAGCGGGGGCGCGGGCTTGGGTGGTCACCAAACAAACGGGCCAATACCTTGATCGAGAGTGGCCAGGATTCTGCGTCGTTGACCAGCAAAAAGCTCAGGGATACGATTTGCTCGGTTTTGAGAAAATGCGATAGCGATGCTTGGGGCATTCGTCAGTGGCCGAATTGCATTTGAGAGTTTTGGCGATTTGGCTGCGCCCGTGGTATGATCACGTGTCAATGGTTTTCCGCAGCACTTGACCTTTCTTCGCCTCTAGCCCATGAGTTTTCGTACGATGAGACGATGCCTTTTCGGTTTGTCCTTGATTCTAATCTCTGTTTCGTGGACCGAGAGCCGTCTAGCAACGGCGGACGATTCAGCGGATTCCGGGCGGGTGACCGACGGTGATTTTCCCGACGGATTCCCCTACGGCAATGTTCCGCGGAACAAGCCTACACGTCCTTTGAGTGCTGCGATGAACCGTGTGTACGACAGCACCTATGGCTCAACCGAATTGGCAACGAACGAGTTGTTTTCCAATTTCAAATACACGCCACTCAAAGGATTTGACTACCACGGACATGACGGAACCGTTTCGCGACGCGATGCGACGAAGATCATCCGTGCAAACGATCAATATTATGTCTGGTACACGCATCGCCAAAGCGATACGCCACCCCGTGGCCCTAGCGGTGGAAACGAAACGATTCCTTCGTGGGATTGGGATCTCGCCGAAATTTGGTTTGCAACTAGCAAGGACGGTTTCGTATGGGAAGAGCAAGGAGTTGCCGTGCCACGGGTCGAGAAGCCTTACCCAGGATGGCGATCGGTATCGACTCCTGACATCTTGGTTTGGAAAGGAAAGTATTACCTTTACTATCAAGCGTACGTCGTCATGCCCGGATCGCCATCGACATTGGGTACCGGCGGCGATGATTGTGGCGTATCGGTGGCAGTTGCGGATTCGCCTAACGGGCCTTGGACACCATCAAAAAAGATCGTCGTCGAAAATGGGCCTAAAGGGACTTGGGATCAATACGTGATTCACGATCCTTATCCGCTAATCTACAACGGCAAAATCTACCTGTACTACAAAGGCGAAATGGGAGGAACTCCACCGGTTCGCGCTCAGGGGCTTGCGATTGCAGACGATCCCCTTGGTCCATTTGTGAAGCATCCATTGAACCCGGTCATCAACTCAGGGCATGAAACGTGCCTGTTTCCATTTAGAGAGGGGCTCGCTGCATTGGTCAGCCGGCACGGGCTTGAGCACAATACGATCCAATATGCGGCCGATGGCGTAACATTCGAAATTAAATCGATTACTTCGTTACTGCCGATTGCACCTGGAGCATACGTCGCGGATGCATTTGACGATAATGGCGACGGTCGAGGGATCACTTGGGGCCTGTGCCATTTCCGAAATCTCGGTTTGCCCGATAAGAGTCATAGCATGTTGGCAAGATTCGATTGCGACTTGAGCCTCGATGTTCATGATATCGAGATGAAAGAAAGCGACCTCTTCGTCCAGCCTGAAATCTTCTTTAACTTCGGACTCAGTCCAGAGCAACGGGCACGAATCGAATCGGGAACCGCCATAAAAGCTCGAAACGATTGATCACGTGTCGAATCGATCACAGGAATCATCGCGATAGCGTTTGCACGCGGCTACCACTCGCCGGTATTAAGATACTCGTTGATTGACTTCGCAGCGGTTCGGCCGGCACCCATTGCGAGGATGACCGTGGCGGCACCGCTGACGATGTCTCCACCTGCGAAGACACCTTTTTTGCTCGTTCGCAGAGAATCATCGTCAGCAACGATGTAGCCCCATTTGTTAGTTTCCATATCGGGTGTGGTCGATTGAACGAGCGGATTCGCACCGGTCCCGACGGCGATGATCGCGACATCGAGGGGCATTTCGAATTCGCTTCCTTCGATGGGTTGGGGCCGCCGCCGCCCCGATTCGTCGGGCTCGCCGAGTTCCATCTTGATGAGTTTGACGGCTTTCAAAACGCCTCGCTCATCACCGATGAATTCGATTGGATTATGCAGGTTCAGGAATTCGACACCTTCATCTTTGGCGTGGTGGACTTCTTCCCCGCGAGCGGGCATTTCTTCTTCACCACGTCGATAGATGATATAGGCATGCTCAGCTCCAAGTCTCATCGCCGACCGGACGGAGTCCATGGCCGTATTGCCGCCTCCTACGACGGCAACATTGCGATCGCGGCACTTGTAAACGGGTTCGTCGTAGTTTTCTTCGTCGTATGCCTTCATCAAATTGACGCGAGTCAAGAATTCATTGGCCGAGTAGACGCCGCCGAGATGTTCGCCGGGAATATTCAAGAATTGTGGTAGTCCGGCACCTGTTGCGATGAAGACAGCGTCGAAATTTTCTTCGTCAAAAAGCTCGTCAATCGTGACGGATTTTCCTACGACAACATTGGTTTGGAAATCGATGCCCATCTTCTTCATGTTTTCGATTTCGCCACGGACGATATCTTTCGGCAATCGAAATTCCGGGATGCCATAAAGCAAGACGCCGCCGATTTCGTGCAACGCTTCAAAGACGGTGACATCGTGACCGTGGAGAGCCAAGTCGCCGGCACAGCTGAGCCCTGCGGGACCACTGCCGACAATAGCCACTTTCTTGCCAGTCGCTGGCGCTCGCTCAGGCAATCCGATTTCCCCGGTTTGCCGTTCGTAGTCAGCAACGAAACGTTCCAGGTTTCCGATCGCAAGCGAACTGAATCGCTTGCCCATGATGCATGCGCCTTCGCACTGTTTTTCTTGAGGACAAACGCGGCCGGTTACGGCCGGCAGTACGTTGTCTTCACGAATTTTCGCTGCGGCTTTGAGGTATTCACCATCGAGAACCAGCTCGACAAAGTCCCGAATCTTGACACCCACGGGGCATCCTTGGACGCATTTCGGGTCCGCACAAGAGAGGCATCGTTGTGCCTCGCTTTCCGCCGCGACGACTTCCAAACCCAAGTTGACTTCTTCGAAGTTGCGAGCTCGTTGCTTGGCGTCTTGCTCAGGCATTCCTTGGCGAGGAATCTTGACGCGTTCTTTTGGGGGAAGTGATTTGGCCATGGCGTGAAAATCGCAATGAGTCGGAATAGAGTGAGGAAAATGCGGAAGGCGAGACGAGATTGGAACAGTCGCAATTATCGATCAGGCATTGGATTGCGTGCCGATTTTGGGGCCGACTTCGGGATGTTCGTGCTGAAGGCGACAAGCGGACTTTTTGCTTTCACATTGCTCGGATTCAAATTGCTCAAGCGACTTCTGTTCCTGATCCTTGTACAAACTATTTCGTTGGATCAAGATTTCAAAATCGACATCATGAGCGTCGAACTCGGGGCCGTCGACGCAGGCAAACTTACTTTTGCCACCGACTTGGACACGGCACCCGCCGCACATTCCCGTTCCGTCGACCATGATCGGATTCAAGCTGACAATCGTTTTGATGCCTTTCTCGCGAGTCACGTCCGCGACGGCTCGCATCATTGGGATAGGGCCGATCGCCAAGACGCGTGCAATGGTTTCGCCGCGGTCAATGAGTTCTTGAAGCTTCTGGGTGACGAAACCTTGTTCGCCGTAGCTGCCATCATCGGTCATGATGCACAATTCATCACTGGTCGCTTGAAGTTCCTCTTCAAGAATCAGCAGTTCCTTGTTGCGAGCGCCCACGATACTGATCACGCGACTGCCAGCTTGTTTCATCGCCACGGCGGTTGGATAAGCGATCGCCGTTCCCACACCGCCACCGATCACGACGACGGTTCCGAAATTTCCGATCTCGGATTCTTCGCCGAGTGGCCCAACCACGTCCAAAATGGTGTCACCGGTATTAAGGGTGTTGAGCCATTTGGTTGTTTTCCCGACGCCTTGAACGATAATCGTGATGTTTCCTTGGTCGTCCGAGTCGGCGATGGTTAGTGGAATTCGTTCCCCGTGCTCGTCGATACGGATGATGACGAATTGGCCCGCTTTTCGTTTTCTGGCGACGCGGGGGGCATGAATTCGGAATAACTTGACATCCGGGGCAAGTAGCTTGGCTTCGACGATTGGGTACATGGGCTCCTGCTGCCGCTCGGTAAGAGGTAAATTTACGCTCAATAATGATCAAGAAACTCGCCACATTGACTAGCATCCGTCAGCCATCTCAGGATGTCAACCACGTAGAAAAGCACGTAGAAGCCGTCCATCGAATGAGTTCGTCATCCACATCCAATTGCCGCGTCCGTTTGAGCATTCCGCCAAGTCTGCTCAGGCAATTGACTGCATTTCGCCGGCACGTGTGGCGGACGAAGATAGCCGAGGCGGGCTGTATGGCATTCGTGGTCTGTTTTGCCGTGTTTATGATTGTGTTCACTCTCGACCGATTTGGGGATACCCCTGCGACAATTCGTCTCGGGTTTTTCCTCGGCGCCGTCGTCATTTGCTTGATGGTCCTTTATCGGGGGCATCGTTGGGTTTGGGATCATCGGCGGCCCGACCAACTCGCCAAACTGGTACGACAACGGCGGCCAGGCTTGGGCGACCAACTGCTCGGCGTTGTCGAGTTGGCTCAATCCGATTCCGAACAAACTCGATCGGGGGCTTTGTGTGCCGCTGCGATGCAGCAAGTCGCTCAGACGGCGTCACGTTTGGACTTGATCGATGCATCGCCACCCTCGCGAACACGGCCGTTAGGTGTTGCCTTATTGGCTGTCGTTGGCTTGGCGGTGATGACTTCCATCTTTGCTGGCGATGCGGCAAAGAACACGTGGGCCCGCCTTGCATTTCCATGGCGAGATACACCTCGGTTCACCTTTACAACGATTGAGCCAATTGCTTCCACCTTGATTGTTCCGCATGGCGAATCGGTTCGTTGGTTGGTCTCGCTTGATGAAACGAGCCAGTGGAAGCCATCGACGGCGAGTCTTGCGGTTGGCGAGTTGCCCGGTGTCGCGGTCTCGCGCCAGGATCGGACGTACGCGTTCAACTTGCCATCGGTGACAGAGCCGACACAAACGCGATTGACGATCGGCGACTACCACCAAATTTTTTCGATCAATCCCAAGCTGCGTCCCGCATTGGTTGCGATCGGTGCGCAAGTGGAATTTCCCGAGTACTTGCAACGTCCGCAGCCGACATCGCTTGAGGTGCGTGGCGGTATTGTGGCGGCTTTGAAGGGGAGTCGAGTCACCGTTCATGCGACCGCATCACAACCGCTTGCATCCGCGACCAGCGACGATGTTCCGCTCGAAATTGTTGGCGACACATTTACGATGCCGCCACTTGACGTCGATAGCCAAGAAATCGAACAGCGAATCGAGTGGCAAGATCATGATCGGGTATGCGGGGCCGAGCCTTTTCGGCTGTCGATCAAGCCCTTGGTTGACCAGCCGCCGTCAATCGCGGCCGTCAATTGGCCAAAGAACTTGGTGTTACTGCATAGCGAACTCATTCGATTCGAGACGTTGGCGGTTGACGACTTTGGAATCAAGCGAATCGGCATCGAGTGGTGTGGGCTCGATGATCGCAACGGCAATACGGCTACGGGCGAGCGAACGATTGCACGCGGCGGCCCCGAAATGACATCGCTCGAATTGCCCGCGACGTTCTCTGCTGGTTCGCTCGGTATTGAGCCACAGCCGATTGAGCTTCGGTTGTGGGCAGAAGACTATTTGCCGAATCGACAGCGAGCCTATTCGATGCCTCTACCTGTAACGCTGCTTAGCAACGCACAACATGCTCAGTGGATGACAAATCGATTGTCCCTTTGGCAGCAATCCGCTTTCGACATTCGGGACCGAGAGATGCGGTTGCACCAGCGGAACGAACAGTTGCGTCAGCAACAACATGGGGCCAATAACGAAGCACTGCGAGATGAGCTTCGCCAGCAAGCGGCAGCGGAAACTGCAAATGCGAGGCGATTGTCCGAATTGACCAAAGCAGGGGAAACGCTCCTTCGCCAAGCGGCAAAGAACACCGATGTGGCAGCAGAACAGGTCGAAGAGGTTGCTGAAATGATCCAAGTCCTGCAAGACATCGCGACCCATCGAATGCCCTCTGTCGCGGACTTACTCGAAAAAGCGTCTGCTATGACGCAATCCAAAAATCAATTGAGGCAGCAAGATGATTTGCCAATCGTTGGAGAGAACCGGATGAAGTCGCGTACGTCATCCACATCCTCGTCTACGGAAGGCCAAGAAGAAGGCCCAGAGGAAGGTGCCGAGGAAGAACAAGAATTCCCCAGTATTGTTGATCAGGAATCTTCCCAGCAAGCCGTTGGCGAATCGAAGGTCGAAGAAACCAGCGAGACTACGGATTCAGAAGCTCGATTGGATTTGGCCGCGACGACCATCGCCGGTTCCAAGGCGTCGCAGTCGAGCAACGAGACCCATTCCGAGTCCGAGGAGAGTACGCTTGACGAAGTGCTCGACGAAGTGCTCGACGAGGCGATCGAAGAACAAGCCGAACTTTTGGCGGAGTTCAAGAGACTCGCGGACGAAATGCATCAGACACTTGTGAAGCTGGAAGGTAGTACGTTCGTAAAGCGTTTGAAAGCGGCTTCGCGAACGCAGGACCAAATCGCCGAGCGACTGGCCGCCCCGATCGAGCAGACGTTTGGTGAAACCCGTCTCCGTCCGTTGGATCAAGAATTGTTCGGCCAGATTGCTCAGCTACAACAGACGAATTGCGAAGCGACGAAAAATACGGTTGATGACATGCATGCCTTTTATGATCGTAGACAGCTCGTGACGTACCGACTCGTCCTTGCCAAGATGGAACAAGAGACGCTTTTGCCATCGCTTGAGCAGCTTCGTCGCCGGATTCCGAATGAGCCCGGTTTGTCGATTGCGCAGGCGGAATACTGGTGTGATGCCCTCGACCAATGGGCGGATGCTTTGGTTGAGTCGCCCGATGGTGATTCGGATCCTGACGCGGAGAAGACTGCGTCGCTTCCGGTTGCCGTCATTCTTGAAGTGCTTCGAATCTTGGAACAAGAAGTCAACTTGCGTGAACAAACAAGGGCGGCAGAGCAATACAAGGTAGTGGCGGCCGAGTCGGCGTACCAAGACGAAGCGACACGTTTAAGCCAGGTGCAACAAACGCTGCGAGGTCGCGTCGAGTCCGTGATTGCTGATTTGGAAGCGGTGCCCGAGGGAAACGTGGCCTTCGAAGACGAGATTAACTTGATGTTGATGGTCGCTCAAACGATGAACGAAGCGGCTAGTATCCTGGCGTCTCCCGATACTGCTGGTGAAGCGATCGCGGCCGAGTCGGAAGCGATTGAGCTATTGCTGCGTTCAAAGCGGACGGATCCCAGCGGCGGCACCGATGCGGGGACGGATCCGAGCGGGGGAGGGCAGGGCGATGCTGCCAATGCCGCGCTCGCCCTGATTGGTGCCGGATTAAATGCCAGCGAACAATTGCGTGAATCGGAGGCTGTCCAATCCACCGGTGTTACTGGTCAAACGTTTCCCGAAGAATTCCGAGCTGGCCTCGACGAGTACTTTCGTCAATTGGAGGAAAGCCGATGAGCCGGATTTTTGTAGCGGCGACATTGTTGTGCATCGCGATCGTTGTTGTTCTCAAGCCAACTGCCGGTATGGCGCAAGACTTCGATGGCAATGTGGTTTCACGCGAGGTGCGCGAAATGATGGATCGCGGCTTGTCTTTCCTCGTCGAGGCACAATCGGATAGCGGTCATTGGAATGATATGGGAGAAGCGGGGGCCGGAACGACGGCACTCGGTTTGTTGTCGCTGCTCGCTTCAGGCGAAAATCCCAATTTTGGAAAATATCAAATGGCCGCTCGAAAAGCGATTCGACATATGATCTCGACTCAGGATGCGGAAAGCGGTTTTATGGGGCCGAGCATGTATCACCATGGGTTTGCTCTGCTTGCGTTGGCCGAAGCATATGGGCAAGTCGACGAAGACCGTTTATGGAACGGAAGTGAAGCTGTGAACCGGCGTGGTATTGGAACCGCGCTGGAGCTTGGGGTTCGCTGTGCAATCACGTCGCAGAAGAGCAACCCGCGTGGCGGATGGCGATACTCGCCAGGGGCAATAGATGCAGACACATCCGTGAGTGGTGCTGTGATGATGGGGTTATTGGCCGCCCGAAACGCGGGAATCGAAGTGCCCGATGAGGTAATCGATCGCGTGTTAGACTATTTTGTCAGCATGACATCGGATGACGGCGTGGTCGCGTACGCGGGCGGGTTGGATGGTTTTGGCGAATCAATCGCGCGATCTTCGATCACTTGCCTTGTGTTGGCGATTGCTCGACGCAAAGACCTGCCCCAGTATAAGGCGACGGAAACCTATCTTCGAAACCATCTGAATCAACGGTCGGCTTGGACGGAATATGCTCGATACTATCAAGCACAGGCATTGTTTCAAGCCGACATTGAAGCGTGGAAAAAGTGGAACGAAGGTTTGGTGCGTACGCTAAAGTCCCGACAAAATGCTGACGGCAGTTTTCGAGGCAACATGGGTGCGGCGAACAATACGTCCTTGTCGTTATTGGCATTGGCACTGAATTATCGGTTGTTGCCGATCTATGAAAGGTAATTGCGTGCAAATTCAAAAAGGATCGATGCTTGTTTTCTGCATTCTTGTAGGTTTTTTCGGGTTTTCGTGGTGCGGACGACTCGACGCCAAGACGCCCCAATTGCGATTGACGATGCTTGATGCGACGGAATTCACCGGCCATATCGAACCATCCACCGCGCATGGTCTCATTCGATTTCGTTCCGCATCGTCGGAAGAATCCAAGCCGTACACTATGGCGAGTGTTCGTGGTATTGAATCGCTTGACTATCTCAACCGGATTATTCGAGCAAGAGTGGAATACGAGACGCCACCAAATTGCATACGGCTGATCGACGGTGATAGCCTCGAAGCCGACGTTAGGAACATCACTCTCGACGGAGTTGAATTTGAATCACCTCAAACAGATATGAATTTCCTTGCTGCGGCGGAAGTCGCTGGTGTCACGCTTCAAAGACCGACGCGTTCGCTGGCATTGACGCGAAACGAACGGCGACGATTACGAAACATTCCCAATTCGATGGCGGAAACTCCGCCGACACATTTGTTCTATTCGGTTGCCGGTGATGTGTTGCGAGGCCGATTGGTGCAACTCGATGCGGATTCCCTTACCGTCGACATTCGATCGCGGCGGCAAGAGATTTCGCGAGAACGGATCGCAACGATCGAGCCACTTAGAGAGTCGCCTGCGAAAGACGTATCCAGTGGAAGCCACATTCTCGTTACTTATTCACGCGGATGTCGGCTCTCGTTCTCGTCCATCGAAGTCAGCGATGACGCCATCATTGGCGATCATTCAACGTTTGGGAAGTGTGAAATCCAAATCGCCGATCTCGATTCAATTTTGCTGAATCAAAAGTGATTCGTTATCGCTCGGGATTGTAGCTCAAGTAGATCGTCTTTTTCTGCAAGTATCCTTCGATGCCGTAGATTCCATCCTCACCACCCACGCCGCTGAGTTTGTGGCCGCTGTGGTAACCCTGGATATAGCCGCAAATGCCTTTGTTGACAAAAATCGTGCCGACTTGCATGTTTGCGACAGCATGCATGATGCGGTTGTAATTTTGCGTAAACAGGTAGGCTGACAATCCTTCGCGACGTGAATTGGTCATCGCCAACGCTTGCTCATATCCGTCTACTTTGATGATCGGCATTACCGGCCCAAAGATTTCTTCTTGCGACGCTGCCATCTCTTCGGTCACATTCAATAGCACCGTCGGCTGATACCAATTGCCTCTTTCATAGCTAGCTCCGTCCGGGCGTTTGCCGCCCAGTGCTAATTCGGCACCTTCGGCAACGGTCGTGTTCACGATTTCATCGACACGTTGCAAGCCGACCGCGGTCGTGTAAGGTCCCATGTTGATACCGGTCATTGGGTCGCCGACGGTGATTTGTTTCACGCGGCGAAGGACTTTCTCTGCGAACTCGTCCGCGATTTTTCTATCGACAAACACCATTTCGTTGCAGATACAAACTTGGCCACAATTTGCGTATCTGGCGACCACTGCTGCTTCGACTGCTTGGTCGATATCCGCATCATCAAGCACGATGAAGGGGGCTTTTCCGCCGAGTTCTAGAGCAAGTGCAGTGATGTTTGGTGCGGCGGCTTCGTAGATGGCTTGGCCCGCTCGCGTGCTGCCGGTGACCGAAATGAGTTTTGTGATGGGGCTTTGCACCAAGGTCGCCCCGACATCTTGGGCCGTTCCGCTTACCATGTTGATTACGCCCGGGGGCAACCCCGCCTCGTCGACTAATCGGCAAAACTCGGACGCAGTCACGGGTGTCGCATCGTGCGGTTTGAGTACCATGGTGTTGCCAGTGACCAAGGCAGGTCCAACTTTGCGACCGATTAACGCCAGCGGGTAGTTGAATGCACAGAGGCCGACGGTGACGCCGAAGGGGACTTTTTGAATCCAAAGCTGTTCATTTGGCGCGTCGGACGGAAAAATACTGCCTTCTAGACGCCGAGCCGCTTCGGCCGAATATTGTAGATAACGGATCGTGTCGGCCACTTCGCCATTTGCTTCTGCGAGCGTCTTTCCCTGTTCCAATACGAGCAGCTTTGCAAAGTGATCCTGTTCCGCTCGTAGTCGCTCGATGATCGCGTATATGTACGTCGCTCGTTCAATCGCCGGTAGCGACTGCCATCCCAATTGGGCCTGCTCGGACGACGCTAGCGCTTGTTCGGCTTGTGCTTGGCTACAAGAGGGAACCGTCGCAAAGAGTGCGTCGTTGGCCGGATTGCGAACTTCGATTCTCTTGTCCGAGTCAACCCATTGGCCGTCGATGTAGCAGCGGTAATTCGGGATCGGGGAATCGGTTCCGTTCATTGGGTAGCCTTTGTTGAGAGTGCGTGATTCAAAAAAAGGGAATTCTAACGGCCGCGATACCTGGGTTCGCGTTTTTCCTTAAATGCCAAGAAGCCTTCGGCGGCATCTTCCGAATTATATAACGGTTCAACTAACGAGTCTTCCAAGGCCAATGCATCCTGTAGGGACAAGTGACGACCGTCAAATACGGACCGTTTGATTGCCGCGATCGCCAACGACGCACCTTGAGCAAGCGTGCGCGCGTACGATTCGGCCTCTTCGTCAATCATTTCGCAAGAGCATAATTCATTGACGAGGCCGATTCGGTAAGCCTCTTCGGGGCCAATGTTGTCGCCCGTCACAAGCAATCGTAATGCGCGGCTGGCACCGATCAGTCGAGGTAAACGTACCGAACCACCATTGCCAGGCATCAACCCCAGTTTGACTTCCGGCAATCCAAAAACGTATTTTCCCTCGGCCGCGAACCTGAGGTCGCAGGCCATCACCATTTCAAGTCCGCCACCGAGCGTATGCCCGCCGATCACTGCGATGAAAATTTTGGAACTTGCTTCGATTTTGGCTAAGGCAGAACGCGCTGCGTCAATCATTTCTTTGTTTGCCGAGGTGTCGTTGGCCAGAAACGCTTTTACGTCCGCACCGACACAAAAGCATCGGGCCGACGCGCTCTTGAGCAGCACAACTTTGATCTCGGTATCATCGTTTGCTGAATCGATCGCATCATTGAATTGGCGCATGAAGTGAATGTCGTAGCAATTGATGTCGGAATAGTCCAACATGATTGTTCCAACGGCATTCTTCTTCGACAGTATGATTCTACGATGAGACGTCACGGTGAGTGTTCCGTTCGAATTGGCTTTGGCTTGGTTTTTATCCACACATCGACGGATCAGGCATGCCGTTTTGGGCAAACCCTTTTTGCCTCAATAGGCACGCGTCGCAGTGGCCACATGGCTTGCCATTTTTACCGGGATCATAGCAAGATAGCGTTTGCGAATAGTCGACCCCCAGGGACAGCCCCTGGGCGATGATTTGTGCTTTCGTCAAGTCGATTAGCGGCGTATGGACCGTTAATCGTTTTCCTTCGACGCCTGCTTTCGTGGCGAGGTTTGCCATGGTCTCGAACGCTGCGATAAATTCAGGGCGGCAATCGGGATAGCCGCTATAGTCGAGCGAGTTGACGCCGATGAAGATGTCCGTTGCGCCGATGGTTTCGGAAAACGCTAACGCAAGCGATAGAAATACTGTGTTACGAGCCGGGACGTAAGTCACAGGAATCGAATCCCCAAGCTCGTCAACGGATTCACTTTTAGGGACGTCGATCGCCGAGTCGGTTAATGCCGAGCCACCGAATTGAGCCAAGTTGATATCGACGATTCGGTGTGATGCTGCGCCGAGCGATTCGGCAACCGCGACGGCGCGGTCAAGTTCGTAGGTGTGCCGTTGCCCATAGCGGAAACTGATCGCATGTGGCACAAAGCCTTCCGCCAAGGCAATCGCAAGGCACGTCGCGCTGTCGAGTCCACCCGACAGCAGAACGACGGCGGGGAGCTGTTTTGAGCTAGTCACGTTTCTTCCAAAGTTTGCGGCCAATCGAAGGATGGAAGTTAGTCCAATTTCCGTCTGCGGCGATGTCCGATGCGATAACACTGCTATAGCAATCGATTTTGGCATCAAGGTTGTCAAGGTGATGCAGCGTCAACGCTTCGAGCGTTACCGGCAACTTTGGACTACCAAATTCGAATTGCCCATGATGGGCGACGACAAGGTGTTCCAGTTGCAAACGTAGTTCCGCGGGAAATGATTCGCCTGATGATTCCACTTCACGAATTTTGTCATCGAGCATTTGCACGCCGATGACGATGTGGCCGACCAATTGGCCACGGTCGGTATAAGTTGCCTCGCCTTCGCTTGAAAGTTCTTCAAGTTTGCCGAGATCGTGAAGAAATGCGCCGAAAGTGAGCAATTCCGTATCGAGTTGTGGGTACCGTGGGCCCACCAATTGGGTCAGCTCCATCAGGTCGATTGTGTGACGCAGTAGACCACCTGGGTAAGCGTGGTGGTTTGAGACGGCAGCGGCACCGAGTTCCAAACGGGACATGAACTGTGTGTCGCTAAGAAACGCTTGTCCAAGTCGGTTCAGATGGACGTCGTGGAGCCCTTCAAGAATCTCGGCTAGCCGCTCGCGTAGCCGCTGAGATTCGTTGGCGTCGAATCGTTCGAAATCGGCAAGGTCGACTTCCGAGGGATCCATTCGCTGGACTTCGGTGACGATTATTTGCAGTGCACCATTGTGGACCTGAGTCCGCCCAATGCAGTGAACGAAGTCGCCACGGTCAAAGGAGTCGAAAATCCGCTCGTCCGCATTCCAATGCATGCCCGACAGGGTCCCCGATCGATCCGATAGCTTTAAAATAATATACTTGCCGCCTTGGCGATTGACGCGAAGTTGTTTGTCGACCGCACGAAAGGCCTGTTCCACTTGTTGGCCATCGGTCAATTCTATAATGGGTATGCGAATCACGAGTGCTGCACTTGTGGTTAGAGATAGAGGTAGAGATGGAGACGCCGGAGACAAGAAGTGTTTTGGGTCTAATTAGGATGGCGTTTTCGACGGTCCTTTGGCAAGGCGGTGACGTTCAGATTGGGCCCAAATGGCGGAAAACGTCAAAAAAACAACCCCGTCGACAACGATGTGGTATTTTGACCGGAATCAAATAAGGTGGTTTGCCACCGTTCACCTTTTCGATAAGTTCAGGTTAAACTAGGTCGCATGCCCAACGACGTACCGCCCACCGTGAACCCGACCAGTTCGATCAACTTGGTCCGTTCTTCGAATCCATGGACCAGCGCCAGCAGCGCGGCCGGATTCGTGCTGCGATACCTATTGGTCGTGCGAAAAGAATTGATCTCGGTGCTGGGTTCGGCCGACCAGGCGGATGATTGTTTGAAAATTCTGATCGCTCACCTTGTTCAGGTCGGTTTTGGTGAACACAAGAAAGGCCGGTTGAGAGACTTTTTGATCAAGGCGATCCGGACCACCGCCA
Source organism: Novipirellula herctigrandis (assembly GCA_007859835.1). GTDB lineage: Bacteria > Planctomycetota > Planctomycetia > Pirellulales > Pirellulaceae > Novipirellula_A > Novipirellula_A herctigrandis. The sequence continues at coordinate 5,610,563 of SJPJ01000001.1, forward strand.
AGGCAAAGATTCGCGAGATGCCGGACAGCGAAAAACCGAATGTTGATATTGATTCGATTCTGGCTGACAATGAGCAGTGGCTTTCTCTGTGGCGAACCGGATTGCTTGAACGAGCGTGGCGAGCGCTCGAGCGAAAGGAACATAAGAAGCCCGACCAGCCTTTGTTTTCCGTGTTGCACTGTGCAACCACGAAAGCAAAACAACCGGGGCAATCCCTTCGTGAGCGGATTAAATCGGAACGAAGCATCGAGATCGAGGAAGCCAAAATTCAGTCGCTGCTTCAAGCGGCGCGGGCGATGTTTGCACAATTGTTAGCCGACGAAGTTGCTGAGACACTTGAAAAGCCGAAAGAAGAAGAGGTGAAAGCGGAACTGAAAACGCTTGGCTTGACCAAAGCGTTTGATGGTATCGCAATCTAACGGTCCTGCCAAAATGTCCCTCCCATTCGATGACGCTTTTCACCCAATGGCGTTGTTATTCTCTCTTGCTGAATTTGGAGCCTGCCGTGAATGTCCTTTGTCGATGCCCAAGTCTCTACGTGGCTCGATTCGTGTCCTTGCTGGTTGCGGTCAGTTTCGTTTGGCCAGTGCGGGGACAGGAAACGCCGTCCCAAGTTGCCGTCGTCGATGAAGAAGGTCATTTGATTCAGTTCCAACGCGACATCGCTCCGATATTGAGCCGTCATTGCTTGGAATGCCACGGTCCCGAAGACGCAAAGAATGACTTTCGCGTGGACGATGCGGAAACTTTCATGCAATATGTCGAGCCAGACGATATCGAGGGAAGCACACTCTACATCGACTACTTAACTACCAGTGACGAGGACATGATGATGCCACCAACATCGCACGGTGGTCCTCTATCGCCCAGCGATTTGGCGCTCGTGCGAACTTGGGTCGACGAAGGGGCACAGTGGCCCGAGGGCGCGAAGGTCGGTTCGACCGATGCGGTGGTTGTACCGGCCGTTGTTGCAGCAGAGCCAAGGGATTTGGCCCAGCGGATTTGGGCTTTTCAAGGTTTCTTGCACCCGGCGACGGTCCACTTCCCAATTGCACTGTTGCTGCTCGGGGCCTTGTTTGTTGTATTAGGCATCAAATGGCCTTCGCTTAGCACACAAGTGCCATTGGCGTGCTTGATTTTGGGAGGCATTTCCGCGGTCGTTGCCACCGCGATGGGATGGTCCTTTGCGACTGAACAAGGTTACGGCAGTTGGAGTCGAATCGATTTTGACTCCGAAGTATTCTGGCATCGATGGAGCGGTGTTTTGGTCGCATTTGGTTCGGTCGTCTTGATTGGAATTGCGGCAATGGCATTTTGGCGAGACAGCGAGAGATTGGGTCACGTTTGGAAAGTGGGGATGGTGGTTATGGCTGGGATGGTCGGCGCCGTCGGGCATCAGGGCGGTGAGTTGAATTATGGCAAAGATTTTTATCCAAAAGCCATCGCCATTCTGCTTGGAACCGAGTCGACAGAAGCTGAGGCCGAGCCCGTACCACCGGTTGCCATAAGCGAGCAGCCGATCGACAATCAGGCAGCAGAATAGACATTCGCTTGATCCCATTTTTTATTCGTTCGCCCAGTCACTTTAGACCCGTAAGCATTGTTGTGGCCAAAAAAAAATCCGCTGTTAAAAAAAAAGCGAACCCGCTTGATCTGCCGCTTCCTGATGATCGCTTCATCAATCGTGAGCTCGGTTGGTTAGAGTTCAATGAACGAGTGCTTGATCAAGCGGCGGACGCTTCGTTGCCGCTGCTAGAACGAGCAAAATTTCTCGCCATCACCGGCTCCAACTTTGACGAATTTGTGATGGTTCGCATTGGTGGATTGAAGCTTCAATTTGAACGCAATGCGATGCTGCATGATGCGGCTGGACTGACCGTATCGCAGCAAATTAATGCGGTATCAAGTCGGTGCAAGGAAATGGTCGATCGGCAATACCAGTTATTGCGTGATGTGCTCGAACCGCAACTTGCTGATGCCGATGTTTGCCGAGTGAATTTGGACTCGGCAAATGACCGTGTGCGCGAGGTGGCTGACCGGCGGTTTCAAACCGATGTGTCGGCGGTCCTGTCCCCGCAAGCGCTCTCGCACGATCGTCCGTTTCCGTTATTGCAGGGGCTTGGCGTCCATTTGTGCGTTCGGCTCCGTGCGGAGCCGACGGAAACTGGCAAGCAGTTCGACGATGAGGACTTGGAACAATCATCGGCATCCGATGAAACGCAGTCCAAGGGCGATGGTGAGGCTTGGCAGTATGCAGTGATTCCTCTGGGGCGAACGGTGCCACGTTTGATCCCGGTTCCGGCCGATCGCGGGCTTCGCTACGTGTTGCTAGAAGATTTGGTGATGCATAATGTGGAAGAGTATTTTCCCGGCCGCGAGGTAATGGAGTGTGTTCCATTTCGGATCACGCGAAACGCGGATATCGAACTGCAAGAAGATGGCGCCGCCGACCTTGTCGATGGTATGGAAGAGATTTTGGAGAGCCGTCGCTTGTCGCGAGTCGTACGGCTTGAATATGGTGCAACGGCAAGCGACTTTACCGTCGCATTTTTGTCCGAAATGATGCAGCTCACTAACCAGGATCTCTACCCGATTGATGGGCCGCTCGATCTGAGTTACTTGTTCACCCTGCATGGACTCGAAGGCTTCGACTCTCTGCGTGAACAACCGTGGCTTCCGCAAGCGAATCCGCACATTGATCCTGCCGAAACGATGTTTGCGACCATCGCCAAGGGCGACTTGATGCTTGTGCATCCTTACGAGCGATTTGATCCGATTGTACGGCTGATCGAAGAAGCTGCGGTCGACCCCGATGTCTTGGCGATCAAGCAAGTGCTTTACCGAACCAGCAAGCGAAGTCCGATCGTGGCGGCGTTGATGCGAGCAGCCGAACGAGGCAAATATGTTTCGGCGATCGTGGAATTGAAGGCACGGTTTGATGAGGCCCGAAACATTGAATGGGCACGCGAAATGGAACAGGCTGGCGTCCAAGTGATTTACGGCATCCGTGGACTGAAGACGCACGCCAAGGTCTGTATCATTGTTCGCCGTGAACCTCAGGGCATCGTTCGTTACATGCATTTTGGTACTGGCAACTACAACGAAGCGACTGCGAAAATCTACAGCGATGTCTCTTTGTTGACCTGCAACGATACGCTCGGTGCAGATGCCACTACGTTTTTCAATGCAGTTACGGGGGCGAGTCAACCGCAGCAGTTACAGGTGCTTTCCGCGGCTCCGATGACACTTCGCAAGCGATTGCTTGGTCTGATAGAAGCGGAAACGAAACGTTGTCTCGAAGGTCAAAAGGCGGAAATCGTTGCTAAAGTGAATTCACTTGTTGATACCCAAGTGATCGATGCGCTCTATCGGGCTAGCCAAGCGGGAGTGCGGATTCGTTTGAATGTTCGCGGCGTGTGTTGTTTGCGACCCGGCGTGAAGGGACTCAGCGAATCCATCGAGGTGATATCGATCGTTGATCGATTCCTCGAGCATGCTCGTATCATCTATTTCCGTCATGGTGGGGACGACGAGTTGTTTATCAGTAGTGCCGATTGGATGCCACGAAACTTGGACCGTCGGGTCGAATTATTCGTTCCTGTACAGGATCAAACGTGTCGGGACAAACTGCTTTCTACACTGCGGACGTATTTCAAAGACAACACAAATTGTTGGCGAATGTTGTCGACTGGGATGTACGAGCGAACCACACCTGGCAAAATCGGAAAGGAGACGTTCCAAGCCCAGCGGGTTCTCCATAGCCGCGCGGTTGAAGCGATTCGCAAAGCAAAGCAAAGCCGCCGAACGACCTTCGAGACGCACGAACCGAAGCACGAAAAGTGATCTTCTTTGGGTCGCTGTCGAAGCTAGATGGACCTTTCAAACATTGCCGCGTCGACCGAGGTTGCCGTAGCGGTGGTAATCATAGCTGACCGATTGCTCATCGAGGTAACGTAAACATTCGATTCGACCATCGATCACCACCGGTTCGCGCACGACCGTGACAAAAGCTTCTGCGCAAGCCGTGTCGATTTCCGCGGAAGTCGAACGCGTTAGGATTCTCAATCGCCCTACATCACCACTTGCGATGCGGACCGCTAATTCATGGTCGCTCTCTTCCGTTGGATGAACGAGACCCGGGAACGCATCGGCAATCGATTCGAGAATTATTTTCACTTTCGGATTACATCCCGGATCAATTGACAATGTGATTTGAGTGTTGACGGCGATGGAAGCCGAGAGGCAAACCAAAACATCGCTCAGCGTATCGCCCGCCTCGAAGCGAAGATTCATCGCGTCGGTGCTTCGGTATCGCCGCAAATTATCCTGGCCCACGAGCCGGAACGTATCGTGTTCTTTCGAAAACTCGGTCTCCATTGCCGATTGTTGCAACCAACTAGCGGAACGGAGTTTTTCGATCTCATCCTCGCCGAGCGGGTTGGCGTCAGGCAATTGATTTAGCCAATCGATAAAAGGGGTTGGTGAAGATGTTTTCTCATGATGGTTCAGATCATCAGTATTTTCGACATGCATTAACGCCAAAATGTAGTGCGGGCCACCGGCCTTTACTCCAGGACCATAGGCACTCAGCCCAACGCCACCGAATGGTTGACGCAGCACAATCGCACCTGTCGTCGAGCGGTTGATGTACAAGTTTCCTGCGTGAGTGGTTTCACGCCACAATTGGATTTCTCGATCGTCTAAACTCTCAATGCCGCTGGTCAATCCGTACCCGGTCGAACGAACGATTGCGATCGCTTCTTCCAATCGCGAAAAACGCATCACCGATAGAACGGGCCCGAATAGCTCCGTCAAATGGCTGAAACTTCCCGGGCGAATGTTCCATTTCACACCTGGCCGATACAAGTTCGGGTTGGCGACGATGTGCTCGGGGACGACCAACCAAGACTCGTTGTCTTCAAGTGTTTTGAGTCCGCGATTCAATTCCGCACGCGGCGGAGAAATTAACGGTCCCATACGAGTGGATAGATCCCAGCTTGAACCAACGCGTATACTCTCCACAGCATCGGCTAGTAGTTCGCGAAAGCTGTCGTCGTTGAAAACTTCTTCTTCCAGCAACAGCAACGAGGTTGCACTGCATTTCTGGCCGCTGTGTCCAAACGCCGACTGCACTACATGTTTGACGGCCAATTCGCGGTCAGCCATTGCGGTGACGATCGTCGCATTCTTGCCACCCGTTTCAGCCAGCAAATGTAGGTCATTTCGGACCGCCAACATTCGTTTCGCCGTGGCGGTGCCACCGGTCAAAATCACCGTGTCGATATCGGGATTGTTAATCAGTCCTTGTTCAGCGGTTTGGCCGCTACAGGGGATCAATTGCAGGACGGATTTGGGAACACCCGCGTCCCAGAAGGCTTGGCACAATTGCCAAGCGGTCAGTACCGTTTGGGAAGCCGGTTTAAGGATGACGCGGTTTCCGGCTGCAAGCGATGCCGCGATTCCGCCACAAGGGATCGCAAGCGGAAAATTCCATGGCGACACCACTGCAACGATGCCCTGTGGACGCACCCGGATCGACTGGTGACCGAACCAGTGGTCGACCGTCAACGGATAGAATTCGCAGAAGTCGATCGCTTCACTCACCTCGGGGTCGGCTTCCGATACGGTTTTTCCACCATCGGCAACCATGACCCCAATCAAATCACCACGCCGATCACGAAGGTTCTGAGCGACCTTTCGCAACAATTGATGGCGGTATTCAAGGGTTGTATTGGACCAATTCGTTTCGTCATTTGCTGCACGCGTGACGGCCGATTCCACCTCTTGAACCGTGGCGGCGTGGTATTGGCATACGGGAACTTCCGGTTGGGACGGATCAAAACAAGTCGCGATGTTTGAATCGCTGGTCTCGCTGGAGTTCGGAAATGCGGTTTGCGGTGTCAGATCGATGCATCGGCCTTTCCATTGGTTCAATACCCCTTCGATCCAATCGGCATTTTCGGGCAGCGACCAATCCGTATCAGGCTCGTTAACGAAATGGTCGAGTGCCATTTCTTTCGCTTCGATTTGTTGACCGCTGCGGATTTGCATTGCGCGTCGGGGTTGGCTATTGACGGTATCCATGAATTCGAGCGATTGGCGAAATCCCTCGCTAAGTCGCTTGAAATCGTCGCTCTGAGGCAATAATCGGTAGGCGTGACGCAAGAAGTTCTCAGGACCGGTGTTTTCGTCTAATCGCCGAATCAGATAGCCGATGGCATTGAGAAATCCTTCGCGAAAGCAAGCTGGTGCGTACAGCACCATTTCGATGTCCTCTTCCGACAGCGCGCGTCGCTGATGATTCGCCATCCCTTCAAGCATTTCGAATTGGACATTATGCATGGCGTCCGAATCGTTTGCCCAGATGAGGGCGAGTGCAACATCGAAAAGGTTGTGCGATGCAACGCCCACTCGCAATTCCCCGCTTGCCGCAGCGTCGATCAGATGGCGAAGCATTCGTTTAAAGTTCGCATCCGTTTCCATTTTTGTTTCATAAGGAGCTTGTGGAATTCCGCGAATGGACGATTCGACTCGTTCCATTTCCAAGTTCGCTCCCTTGACGATTCGAACCGTCAAAGGTTGGCATCCCGATGCGACACGTTTTTTTGACCAATCGATCAACCGCAACATCACTTGATAGGAATCAGGGACATAGGCTTGCAGTGCCACTCCCGCGTGAACCTGCTCCATGCCTTCACGATCGAGCGTCTCACATAGAATTTCAGCAGTCAGGCAAAGATCTCGATACTCTTCCATATCGAGGTAAACGAACTTGGTTAGCCCCGCATCGGGATCCGATTCACTCAGGGCGACTCGGTAGAGAGCTTCCAATCGGTCGGCGATTTTTGCGATCGAGTGTTTGCGAGCCAGCGGAGAAATTTGGCTATAGAGCGTTGATATTTTTACCGACAAACATCGCACTTCGGGCATCCGCAAAGCGTTGTAGCATTGTTGGATTCGGCGTCTCGCTTCGGCCTCGCCCAGGATCGCTTCGCCGAGCAAGTTAACATTCATTTGGACGCCATGCAGTTGACGGTTCCGCAAGTGTTCAGCCAATAGATCCGGTTCGGCAGGTAAGATCACATTTGCCGTTTCTCGGCGCATTTTTTCCTTGACCATCGGCACGGCAACCCCTGGCAAATACTCGCCAAACGACTGGAATCCGCGCAGCATCGCCTGTTCAATCGGGCTGAAAAAGCGAGGGACACCCTGAACGTCGAGCAGATGGGTAAGTTGATCCGCGACGCGAGCCGACGAGTGGGTTCGAAACGCTTGGTCGGTCATTTCAACCAGAGTTGCTTTGTCTTCGGGGTTGCTGACCATCCGGTCAAATTCCGATTGCTGACGTCGCTCTTGAGGCGTTTGAAGTGTATTCGCTTTTTTGAGTATATCGGCGGCAAGCGAGACTGCGCGATCAGCAAGAGACGCATTCGTTTGGGAAGCACACATGTTGCACCACTTCGCCTTGGAGGAATGTTTGTTTTTGCACTCCTTATTGTAGGGGATGTTGTGGATGAGTAGGTCCGCCTAGTGATGGAGTAAGATCCAAAAAAATGGCTTTCCTTACAAACGCTTGGTGCGGCGAATTGCCCTTTGCGCGCCGGGCCGTGTCACGGTTTGGCTTGAGAATATTCATCTTTGAGGGGCACCATCGTAGGCAAGGACCTGTCCTAATGCCGCAATGCCAGGACAGGTTTCCGCCTACTTCCAACTTAGAACAGCTCAGGACTGAGCGTTGTCCGTGGAGTCCAACGACCGGTAGGGAGTAATCATTTCCGTCCCCCATTCGATGATCGAATTGGGAATGCCCAATAACGGAATGTCGAGGGCCCAAAGCTCGTGTTAACAAACATCTTTAGGTTTATTATTTGAGAGATTGCCGCTGGCAGTCGTGTTTTCATCGGATGCGGCGGGTTCGTCTGGCCCGGCGGGTTCGTCTGGCCCGGCGGGTTCGTCTGGCCCGGCGGGTTCGTCTGGCCCGGCGGGTTCGATGTGCACGTGAACGTCGCGGACACGTGGCATTTCCAACAGCAGTTGGTCTTTGACGTTGTGGCCGATCCGATGGCCTTGTTGGACTGTCATCTCGCCATTGACGTGCACGTGGATTTCGACAAAGAACTCCAGCCCACTTTTACGAATCCGTAGCTTTTCTACAAACGCGACTCCATCGACACTTTGGGCGATTCTTCTTGCTTGAATTACCGTTTCCTCGTCGGCTTGTTGGTCCATCATTTCACGCGCAGTGCTTATGAAAATGCGAATCCCGGTGATGACCAATATGGCACAGACACACAACGCGGCGATTGGATCGACGTAGGGACCGAACGACCCAAGATAGGGGGCAGCTAATAACGATATCGCTACCGCGCCACTACTAAGTGCGTCGCTACGATGATCCAATGCGGTAGCACGTAGCGCGGACGAGTCGAGTCGGTGTGCAACACGATGGGTATACCAATAGATGGTCTCTTTGGCCAAAGCACACGCCGCGGCCACCGAACCTGCGATCATGCTTGGCGTTCGTAGGTCTCCCGAGAAGCGTTTGATGGTTTCGAACGCCAATAAAACTGCGGTGAATACGACCAATAACGCTACACATAACCCAGCGATTGATTCGGCTTTGGTGTGTCCATACGGATGGTCTTCATCTTCTTCACGTTGGGCGACGCTCAGTGCGCCACGCACGGCCAAACCACTGGCAACATCGCCGACTGAATTGACAGCGTCGGCGATCAGTGCGGCTGATCCCGTGAGCATGCCGCAGGTGAGTTTGGTAATTCCCAATGCAATGTTGGCGCCCAATCCCCATACCGCTGCACGTGTCGCATCGACATAGACTCCCTTGCGAATTGCAAGGGAGGCTTCGTCACGAGGTGGGCTAATCGACAAATGAGGATTCCGCTGGATTGGAAACGGGTGGCAGCATCGGTCCAAGTCTAACTTGGCGAGCGAAGGGGAACCAATGGGTCGCGGCCAGACGCGTTCGCCTGATCAACCGTCAAGTAACATTGGCTGAAAGATCCCCCCCCCGATATGTCGGCTTGTCGGTAGAGGTCAACGGTGGGACGCGAGATCTTGATTTTGCTGGCAAAGTTGCCAATCAGGGAGACAATGATTTTCGTCCACAATTGGGTGAGTGTTCTGAGATAGTGGGATTGTGGCAGAAAATTTTCGGTTTCGTTAAAGAGTCCCGTTGAACCGGTCTTGATCGAGGTTTCACGGCTTTGCTACTCTCGCCGCTGTCCTTGCTTTGGGGAAATGTGACTCCGACGGGAAAGATTAGGCTCAGGTTTAGCGGCCAAGTGGACGATGAAATGAATGTTTCCGCCCGCTATGCGCTGAAAAAGTCTCTTTTTTCGCTTACGGATTGCATCCTGGGACAAGGATCGCGGCGCTGACGACCGACGCGGAAATGGTCAAATTCGATGGTTTTCAAGGATGAAGGCACTCGGACGACTCGGTCAATCACCGCGCTTTCGCATCTATCAAGCCGTACCACGGCGACTCGATTTTCGAGTTACGGTGGCTTGTTAGAAGGAACCCGTCCCAAATGGGGAGCAATCAGACTATGCAAATTTATGGCCCTTTTCGTCTTTCTACCGCCCAAAACGCTGGTGGAGTTCAAAGGTCACAAGCTCAATCGCCACAGCAACTTACACCTAAAAAAACCGCGGCGCCGGTCGATCAGCTCGATCTAAGCAGTGCGGCCTCGGGCATCAATCGTCTTGAAGGTGCCGTTGCAGGTGGCGGAGAGATCCGGATTGACAAGGTTGCCGATATTCGCCGCCAAATCGCCGATGGCAGCTACGACACGCCCGAGAAATTGGATGCGGCACTCGATCGAATGCTGGATCAATTTGCTTAAAAGGGAACGGTTTCAAACACGTTCTCGAGGAATTGCTTTCTAGCGGAAGTCGTGAAACCTTCTGCTACGAAACGCTCGTTTGGTGTATCTTAGAAGCACAGATCCCATTTAGACGTTCGCATTGATTCACCACTCGTGTCCAATTCTTCCCCTTCGCTGCCGCCCGTTGACGTTTCGCTGACCCCTCAAGAACGCTTTGAGGAGTATTTGCAGACGCGTGGATTGAGGCAGACGAATCAGCGAAAGTTCTTGGTGGATGAAATCTTTAGCCACCATGAGCACTTCGATGCTGATGAATTGATGGAGCGTTTGCCTCGCAAAGGGGCGAAGAATTACGTCAGTAGTGCGACGGTCTACCGAACGCTGCGCGAGTTCGTTGACGCAGGGTTGCTGAAGAGTTTTCAACTCGAAGGCCGCACGGTTTACGAACACGATTACGGCTATCCGCAACACGACCACTTATACTGTACGGTGTGTCGCGAGCTGTTTGAATTTCAAAGCGAAGCGTTAACGACACTACGAGACGAAGTGGCCGCCGAGCAGGGGTTTCGGATTTCAGGCCACCGAATGATCATCCACGGCGTCTGTCGCGAATGCAGCAAAAATCGCCGGAAAAAACGCAAGCAAGATTTGGTTTAACGCGAATCGTCCGGGCTAAGCCTGATTGCCATCACGCAACTGTTTCGCAATGGCAGCGAAAACGGCTTCATTAGCGTCAAAGTCGCGGCTTTCCGCTTGAAATTGGATCACAAACCGCTCCCCACCGAGACGGGTGATCAAGATCCGAGCCATAATCAACAGATCCAAATAATAAAACCGGATCTCCACCGCCAAACCTTCGTCAAAGAACGAGTCGATTGGCACTCTCTCCGACTCCATTTCGCCATAATCGGACCGGATCGCGTCTGCGGTCTCATCGACAATATCTTCATCGCCGTGTGGATGATTGTCCCTAATAATCGAGCAAAACCCGCCGCTCGGCAGCTGAAGTGTGACGCCGTTATCGGGGTCCTCCTCATCGACGGCGATCTCCCAATTATCGGGGAAGAGAAATCGGAGACCAAAGTGTTCAAAAGTGGCGGGCATCGATCCAAAAGAGCCTTTTTGTTTTGGGAAGCTGACTAAGGCGTTATTGTGGGGGTTCTGCGTTGCTTCGCACAGGGATAAGTTGCTAAAAGCGACACTATGAAGTCGTTTTTCACCTTTATGATACTCGTCGCGACGGTTCTGGCACCCGCCGGTTGCCGCTCGATTCGTCGAATTGGTGAGAGCCGACAATCGATCGCGGCGCGACGTTTGTCGGGGCAAGGCTTCAATGCGATGCACAATGACCGATGGGATGTTGCTGAGTCCTTGTTCGAGGACGCCTTGGATGTTTCTCGCACCGATGACCGTGCTCATTGGGGGCTCGCCGAATCATTGTGGCAGCGAGGTGAATCTGACCTCGCGATCAAGCACATGGAACAAGCCGTTCGACTAAGCGCGAACGATCCTAAGCGGGTCCAACGATTGGGGCAAATGTACCTGGATGTCGGTCGGCTCGAGGAGGCTCAGCAGCAGAGTGAAATCGCTCTTGCTGCGGCTCGGGGTTCTGCGGATGTGTGGGCATTGCGAGGTGATTGTTTGCTTGCGGCAAACCAACTCTCGGACGCCCTGGCGGCCTACCACCGCGCCTTGGCGATTCAGCCGGACTACCCAGAGTTACAGCTGCAAGCTGCTGAGATCTACCATATGCAGGAGCGTCATGGACGCCTGCTAGCGACCCTTGATCGGTTGCAAGACGGGTTGGGGCCCGAAGCGACGCCGGCGCGAGCGGATATTCTGCAAGGGATCGCGATGCGAGAAGTTGGACGACTTGACGAAGCCAAAAGGAGCTTTATACGAGCTGCTGGCAAGGATCCCAACGACGCAACGCCTCATTTGGAGTTGGCATCGCTGTCACTTGAACATGGCAATGTCGATCAGGCCAAAACATCGCTGGCTACCGCTTTGATGTTGAATCCAAACTCGTTGCTCGAAGGCGATTGGAGCGATCGTTTTAAACGCCAACAAGAACGATTGGCCGACCAGCAGAAGCTTGGGGACTCCCCAATCGAGTTGCGGTAGAGCGGGTTATGCGGATTGAGCCGATGTCGATCTATCCACGCGTGTCCCGTTTTGCCAGAAAGTGGCATCAAGGAAACGTCCTGATGACGATTTATAGCGTACGCTTTCATCGGAACCTATCTCTTGTCCAGCAGCTAAGAGCCTCTTGATGTCGCTACCCAATCTCTCGCCCAACAACCTCGGTCTCGATTCGGATTCGTTTGCCGTTTCAAGTGGGACACCTGCATCGCAAAATCCAACTGCCAAGTCTTTCGTCGACCGCCGAAAATCCGAATATCAGTCTCGCGGTGAACGCCGCCAATTCGGAAGTTCATACGCGGAACTATCCGCCGATGGATGTGAACTTGCTTTGGCGATCGACCAATACAAAGTCGAACACCATCGTCGTTACATCACCTGTGACGAAATGCTCAAAGTGATGCATTCGCTCGGCTATTCTCGTTAGAGACAACCTCGGAACGGGACGCCGACTCGATTTGCGAAACTTGAGCCTGCTGCGCTATCGGCAACCGCAAACCCACGAATCGAGTTGACAAAGCAGTCGGTTAAGTGGATTCCAAGAAGCGGCTTAATTGCCCGGTCAATTCCTTCACTTCGCCTTTGAGTTGTTCGAGTAGTTTGGCAGCTTGATCGAAGTCCGCGTCGCGTCCAGCAATCTCAATTTGCATTGCGGTTTGCTGGACTGGGGTTTTCCCGAATACTCCGGCAGCTCCTTTGAGGGTGTGGCCGGCTCGCGACGTGCTTTCGCTGTCTTGCTCACGGATACCTTGGCTGATTTCTTCGATCCGTATCGTACACTCCTTTAGCAACACTTCGCTCAACTCGCGTAGCATTGCATCGTCACAGCCGCCCATCAACGTACGAGCTTCTTCAAGATTTAGAATGTTCGAGTCGACGGTGGATGCGTGTTCGAGAGTGTTGTCGATTTCGCTGTCTGAATTATTCGAGCATTGTGAGTTTGAATTTTCGATGTCCGCTGGTGCGATGTCCGTTGGTTCGGGTACTGGCAAAGTAATTGAATCCTCTGTCGCCACTTTTCGTAGTACTTTAGACAGAATTTCGGGGTTAATCGGTTTGGTCACATAGTCGTCCATCCCCGCTTCCAAGCATTTCTCTCGGTCGCCTTTCATGGCAGCGGCTGTAATCGCAATGATGGGAATGTGGGTTCCAAGAGGTTGTTCCTCAGAGCGAATTTTTCGTGTTGCTTCTCGACCATCCATCACCGGCATTTGCCAATCCATGAGGATGACATCAAAGGGATGTGCTCGCCATGCTTCGAGTGCCTGTAAGCCATTTTCGGCGACTTCCACTTGATGGCCCATCCGTTGAAGCAGTCCAACCGCAACGCGTTGGTTTACCATCCCATCTTCGGCCAACAAGACACGCAGAGGCTGAGCCGGTTTCTCAACGGGAGTAGATGGTTGTGCCGCTTCGAGATCTTCGGGCGAAATCATCATGTGCAGAATCGTATCAAGTAGCTCTGACTGAACGACGGGTTTGATCATATAGCGACCAACGCCAATTTCGCGGCAACGCTGAGAATCCGCTCGCTCGCTAGCCGACGATATCATGATGGTCTTGGGATGCTGTAGCTTCTGGTCATCATGCATCCTCTTTGCCACTGTGAATCCATCCATCTTTGGCATCATGCAATCGAGCAAAACCAATCGGTACGGATGACCCGAGTCAGCGGCGCGTCGCAGTTCCGCAAGTGCCGTGGGACCATCGGGTACACATGTAGGCTTCAATTGCCAAGAGCCAAGCACTTCCTGCAAAATTTTCCGGTTCGTTTCATTGTCATCGACAACCAACACAGCAAGACCGATTAAATCGGCGAGCACCGTAGGGCAGCTTGGGGGTTGGTCCTGGGCGATTCCTACGCGCATGGTAAAGTGAAAGGTCGTCCCCTCACCAACGGTGCTCTCAACCCAAATACGACCGCCCATCAAGTTGACTAGTTGTGACGAGATCGCCAGTCCTAAGCCGGTTCCGCCGTATTGTCGCGTGGTGGAAGTATCTACTTGAGAGAATGCTTGGAAAATCGACTTTTGCTTCTCTTGGGGAATGCCAATCCCCGTGTCGATAACGGAAAAGTGTAAGAGCGTGGAATGTTCGTCGATTTCATCGGAAACAACTGAAATGATGATCTCGCCTTGCTCGGTGAATTTCATCGAGTTTCCGACAAGGTTGACGATAAGTTGCCGAAGCCGACCGGGGTCTCCGACGATGCACTGCGGTACTTGCGGATCGATGCGACAGGCAAGTTCCAGTCCTTTTTTTGTGGCGCGCGCCGAGAGAGTACGCGTGGTTTTTTCAACGTTATCCCGCAAATCGAACGGAATCATCTCGAGTTCCAATTTGCCCGCTTCGACTTTTGAAAAATCAAGGATGTCGTTGAGAAGTCTCAGCAGCGAATCGGCACTGCCACGAACCATCCCGAGATATTCCTTCTGTTCCGGCGAAAGTTTGGTCCCGCTTAGCAGTTCCGACATGCCGATGATCCCATTCATCGGCGTACGAATTTCGTGACTCATGTTTGCTAAGAATTCACTTTTCGCCAAGCTCGCTTTGTGAGCTTCATCGCGTGCAATGACAAGTTCGGAATGCGTTTGATGTAAGTCTTGGCTCATCCGATTGAAGTGACCAGCCAATTGGGTGATTTCATCGTTTCCTCGGAGCGATACGGTGGTGTCGAGTTTTCCTCTTCGAATTGCATTGGTCGCAATCGCTAATTCACCGATTCGCCGGCGTAACGACAACGCAATCAGGCCTCCGATACCAAGGGCTAGCATCGTTGCCAAAAAGGAGATCCAGAAAATACGTTTTCGTAGTATGTTTGCTGTTGCAAACGCTTCCAACTCAAGACGCTCGTCGAGCAGAATCCACCCCAAGCCTGCGAAAGAACCATGTCCTTGTGATAAGGCATATGCTCCGATGAACAATTCGCCTGTCGCTGGATCACGTCGATAGGACACTTTTTCAGGTACCTGGGGCGTTAACTTGACTCCGTTGAGGTACGCGGATCCGTCCGCGAGCGGATTGGATGGGTCATTGCCCACGTGAATCACTCGCCCTTGGTCATTGAGCAAAACCAGCCGATCACTCGAATGAAACCTCTCAGCCCGACGATCCACGATGCTCAAAACTTCTTGGATGTTCATAACCGCTTTCATCACGCCGGCGAGTTGGCCTGCGTCATCTTCCACCCGAAGACAAATGTCAACCGAGTAGATGCCTGCACTCTCATCGAAAATAACGTCGCCAATATAGACACCGTCCTGGGCGGCACGTTGCCACCAAGTTTCGTCGTTTTGCCGGTAATCACTCGTTCGATTGGTCTGGGCGGCATTGGCACCAAAACGATTGGTGAAAAATACTTCGCCAAAGACCGAGTGCCCGCTACCGTTTTGTAGAGTTTCCAATCGTCGTTTTAGCTCTCGAGCCAATCGATTGGTCCTTAGCGACTTCATTAGTGGCGTCGGTTGATTCGGGGCCGTTTTCTGCCACTGCTCGTCACGACTGAGGATGGTTTCGGCGGGATCGTCGAACTGCTCAATTTTTGTATTCGATTCTGCAAGCGTCTGCTGTACCAAGTCGCTAAGGTTAAACGCTTTCCAGTCAGCAGTGCGAACATCCACCACGCGGTCAATCTCATCCATCACCGCAGTCGCCCTGGCCAAAGCAGTCGATTCGATCGCTTGACGAAGGCTTTGCTCGCTCGTGCGAGTCGCATACAGACCAACCAGCCAAATTAACAATGCTGGAAGTAGCGTGACGAGTAAAAGCTTGTGGACAATTCGCACGTTGCGCATCTCCGATGAGGACGATCGAGAAAATCAAACGCCATTTTTATTGTAGCACAGCTACCTCGTCAGTCCGCTCTCTAATTAGGGCCCATGTGCTAACCTGTAATCGGAATTAAGTCTCTGACCGGAAGGCGAACTGCCGAAGAAAATGGAATTGTGGCAGCGAATTTGCACTCGTGCCGGTAGTCCCTGGGTACACACATCGCCATGATACTCCATTACAATGAAACGATGGATGTAACAAACAGGTTAAAGGGCCAATCCGCGAGCGAACGTCGGTTGAGTTGGCATGGGCTTTTTTTCAGGCAAACAAGGGACCGATAATGACTTACGATCATATCCAAACGAGTTTGAAAGAAAATGTTCCTGTTGTGACGTTAGCGGTATCTAAATTTATTGATCGGCTGTTGATTCAAGAGACGCAGCAGGAGTTGATTTCGTATATCAAGTCGACAAAACCGGAAAAGATGGTGATTGACTTTAAGTCGGTCGAGTCGATTTCGTCAGAGTTCATTACCACGATGCTCCGGTGCAGTGAGTACGTGCGAAGCGAAAATGGAAAGCTTGCCCTATGTGGGATGAGTCCAGTGGTTAGGATGGCGTTCAAGGTCACGAATTTAGATGGAACGATATTGAGTATCCAAGATTCGGTGGTCAAAGCGATTGATTCGTTCGAATCTTAGGGGCAATTCATGACCAATCAAGTTCGGATTCTAGTAGTTGATGATAGCGCTACGCAGCGCATTCTGCTTGAATCACATTTAAAATCGGGTGGTTACGATATCCATACCGCTGGTGATGGTGTCGAGGCGTTGGAGTGCATCCAACGTGAATTGCCGGATATGGTTGTCACCGACTTGCAGATGCCGAATATGGATGGATTGCAGTTGGTCCGTGAGATTTCCGAGCAGCAAATTGATGTGCCCGTTATCTTGACCACCGCAGCAGGAAGCGAAATAATCGCTGCCGAAGCATTGCACGCGGGGGCGGCAAGCTACGTCCCCAAGAGTGCGTTGGCGACGCTGTTGCTTCCAACGGTTGTGCGTATTTTGGAGCTTCGCAAAGCATCTCAACCCAATCAACAATTGGCAGACTGCTTAGGCAGCGTCAGCATCCAGTGGCATTTGACCAATGATCAATCCCTTGTACCGGATCTGATTCGGCGCGTCGAAGCGATTCTCAATGAATTTGGCGTGTATGATTCAAGCCAACATATGCAGATTGCAATGGCGCTTGATGAATCGATTACGAACGCGATTGTTCATGGCAATTTAGAAATCAATTCGGATTTGCGAGATATCGATAATGGCCAACCGTACGTTGATGAAATCAATCGCCGGATGACCTTGCCACCCTACTGTGATCGTCGTGTCTTGTTTCGCATTCAAGCGGATCGCAACAACGCGACATTCACAATTCGTGACCAGGGTCCCGGTTTTTGCGTCGATAAGGTGGCCGATCCAACGGATATGGCCAATTTGGAAAACGTGAGTGGACGAGGTCTACTGTTAATCAACGCCTTTATGGACGAGGTTAGTCACAACGAGGGCGGAAAAGAGATTGTGATGGTCAAGTATTGCGATAATACTGCCGACGAGGTGTCGACGTGAACGAGCATCGATCGCCCCTGATACTCATGATCGAGGACAATCTTGATGATGTGGAAGCGGTGCGTCGTTGGCTGTCTCGAAGCGAAACCACGTACGATTTTGTCGGGGTTCGTACGATCAATGAAGCGGGACAATTAATTCGTGAGCGACTGCCCGACTTGATTTTGCTGGATCTTACGCTGACCGAGTCATTTGGGCTTGATAGTTTGCGGCAAGTGCAATGCATCACCGAAGTAACGCCGATCGTTATTTTTACGGGGATCTCCGATCGAAGTATGGCGATTCGGGCGGTTCGGTCAGGGGTCGAGGATTACATCCTAAAAAGTGAAGTCACGAGGCCTGAGCATCTTTCGCGCCCGATCGACTTGGCGATCGAACGAAATCGTCGCAAGTCGGCCGAAGTCTCGCTACTTGCCGTCGAAAGTCAGATGGATTTGGCGCGTCGAATTCAGTGTATGTTACTTCCCAAGCCGGACGAGTCATTCGCTAACGTCCAGTGGCGTGGACGTTGTGAACCGGCCGACCAAGCGGGTGGAGATTTCTATGATCTGATGGAAATCCCCAACGGTGGACTCGCGTTCGTGATCGCGGATGTCAGTGGTCATGGTCTTGGTCCCGCGATGCTAATGATGGAAACTCGCGCTATTTTACGAGCGATGGCGACGGTTTGTCATGACCCGGGAACGATTCTCACGCGTGCCAATCGGATCATCTATCATGACGTTCAAATGAAGTACTTTGTCACCCTCTTTCTGGGGTGCCTATCGGTAGATCGGCGGACGATATGTTATGCCAGCGCCGGGCATCCAGGGTACTTGCTCGGTGACAACCAAGCTCCGATTTCTCTTGAGTCTCTGGATCCGCCTCTGGGAATCGTCGCGGACAAAGTCTACACAACGGTTCAGTCGCCAGTCTCCTTCGAATCACGAACGCTGTTGCTCTTTACCGATGGCATCGTCGATTCCATTTCAGCAGAACCGACACAGCAATCATTTCAATTCGCTGTGGATCAAGTCTCTCGCCATGCCTCCGAACCTATTGCGAAACTGATCGATTTTCTGTTTGCTAACGTCGATCTGGACGATTTGGAACGAGACGATTGCACCGCTTTGTTGCTCCGCTCCACCAAGTCGCTGGCATCAAGTGCCAGCCCCCGCGTCCGCTCAGTAGGGCTTTCCAACTAGGCGATTCCGTTCTTTTCGATCTCGAGAACCTTTTCGAGCCGGCGGGCGTGGCGTTCAAGCGGAGTGTATTTTGCGTTTAGGAACGCTTCGACGATTTCAAATGCCAATTCAGGGCCGATGATTCGTCCGCCGATACAAAGCACGTTCATGTCGTCGTGTTCAACGCCTTGGCGAGCCGAGTACGTATCGTGACAAATCGCGGCGCGAATGCCTGGGATTTTGTTTGCCGCGACACTAACGCCGACACCGCTGCCGCAGACGATGATCCCCTTGTTCGCTCGCCCACCAAGCAGTTCCTTTGCCACAGCGACTGCAAAATCGGGGTAATCGCAACTCGCGTCGCTATTGGTGCCACAGTCAATTAATTTGCTGACATTCCGCCCAAGTCGTTCGACAATCATGTTCTTGAGGGGAAAACCAGCGTGATCGCCGCCGATGGCTACGCGAAGGGAATCAGAGTCAGGCATTGGATGTTTAAAAGAAATAGAGGAATCGGGGAGTCGCAATTAATACCGCGAGAAGTAAAAATCGGCTACCGGGGGCGATGAATCGATCGTATTGGTCCGATCTTCCGGCTGATAAAAAATGGCTTGATCAGCAATCTGCTCGAGGAGAAAGGGGAGGGGAGTGAGGTCGGTTTTGGAGCGTTTCACTAAATCAGTTGGCCTCGGGTCGTCAGTTGGCCCCGGGTCGTCAGTTGGCCCCGGGTCGTCAGTTGGCCCCGGGTCGTCCCATTTTCGTTGTTCCCAAACGGAAACTCGAGCGAAAACTCGAAATCCTTCGCTGTTTCACCATGAATTTGCTGTTTCACTGTGAAACTGCTTGGAAAACAGCGAAACGGGGGGGAAAGCTGTTGTGACGATTTTGCGGCTTTGATAGGTTACCGGGCTACGCGCTTGGCAAGGTGCCTGGCAAGAGACACATATACTCTAACCCCCCCGACATTCGATTCTGGCCGGTTCGTCTCCCGACCACCGCGATCGAATCTCAATTGGTATTTTTTTCATGGTCAACCGTAACCTCATTCGCAGTCTCGAAGACGACGACATTTTTGCTGAATTAGCTCTCCTGGTCCCTGAGGATCAAGGGGAAGAGCTACTCCTGGAAGCCCTCGCGGCCGAACAACAAGACTACGCCCAAGGAAAACTCGTCGACGGGCACATCGTTGAAATCAATGACGAATGGGCACTTATCGATGTCGGTTTCAAAAGTGAAGGAACCGTCAGCCTCGACGAATGGAGCGGTGACGAGAACCCGCCTAAAGTAGGCGACACCGTCAAAGTCCTGATCGAAGAGATGGAGGACGAAATTGGGGCCGCCGACGATCCCTATGGCATGATCTCGCTGAGCAAGCGCAAAGCGGAAAAGATCATCGAATGGGAAGACATGATGGACAAAGTCGCCGAGGGCCAAGTGGTCACCGGGACAGTCGTCCGAAAAATCAAAGGTGGCTTGCTGGTCGAATTGGGCGTTATTCACGTCTTCCTTCCTGGCAGCCAAGTCGACATCCGACGTCCTGGCGACATCGGTGATTTCATTGGCCGCGTGATCCAAGCCGAAGTGCTGAAGATCGACGACACGCGCCGCAACATCGTTATCAGCCGCCGATCGCTCATCGAACGTCAACGCGAAGAAGACCGTGCGTACTTGATGAAGGAACTCGAAGTCGGCCAAATCCGCAAAGGTGTGGTCAAGAACATCGCCGATTTTGGTGCGTTCGTGGACCTGGGCGGCATCGACGGATTGCTTCACATCACCGACATGGCTTGGGAACGCATTGGTCATCCAACCGAAATGGTTTCGATCGATCAAGAAATCGAAGTCAAGGTGCTGCATATCGACCGCGAAAAGCAAAAAATTGCATTGGGTCTAAAGCAAAAAGACCGCAACCCGTGGGAAAACATCGAAGAGAAGTACCCGGTCAACAGCGATCACAAGGGCGAAGTTGTCAATGTGATGAGCTACGGTGCGTTCGTCAAACTCGAACCCGGCATCGAAGGTTTGGTTCACATCAGCGAAATGAGCTGGACCAAGCGAGTCAATCATCCAAGCGAATTGGTCAACATCGGCGACGAAATCGAAGTCAAGATCCTTGGCGTCGACCCCGAAGGCCAACAACTGTCGCTCGGAATGAAGCAAACTCAAAAGAACCCGTGGGACGAAGTTCTCGAGCGTTATCCCGAAGGTACCGACGTTACCGGCAAGGTGCGAAATCTGACCAATTACGGTGCATTCATCGAGTTGGAAGAAGGGATCGATGGTTTGCTTCACGTCAGCGACATGTCGTGGACTCGCAAGATTGGTCACCCCAGCGAAATGCTCGAAAAGGGCCAAGAGTTGGCTTGCCGCGTGTTGAGCGTCGACGAAGAACGCCGTCGTATCGCACTTGGACTCAAGCAGCTTGATAGCGATCCATGGGATGGCGACATTCCTGATAAGTATCAACCAGGCCAATTGGTGAAGGGCAAGGTCACTAAGATCACCAACTTCGGGGTCTTTATCGGCTTGGAAGACGGCTTGGAAGGACTGTTGCACATTAGTGAGCTTGCAGACCAAAAGGTCGAAGACCCAGAAGAAGTCGTCAAGGTTGGCGATGAGATCGAAGTCAAAGTGCTTCGCGTCGATACAGGCGAACGCAAAATCGGTCTTTCGCTGAAGCGAGTCGAATGGGATGAGGACCAAGAGAAGGCAGCCGCTGCAGCGGAAGCCGCAGAGAACGAAATCCCCGCATCGTCCGTTGACGGTGAGCTTAAGGGTGGTCTCGGAAGCGGCGAAGGCCCACTTTTCCCGGGCGGAGAATAACCGTTTCCGTACAGCCCTGTTGGGCTATGAAAGTTTAACAACTAGCGAATAAAACGCCGCCGAGTCTCTTGGCGGCGTTTTTTTGCGCGGCGTTTCTTTGCGCGGCGTTTCTATGCGCGGCGACGCTGGTCCAAAGCGATTTCGCAATTGCTTTCAAACTTCCGTTTTGCCCGATTATTCCGATTAGGTCAACTTATTGCCCTGTCTATGCCGATTCTAAACCGAAGAAGAGTCTTCTTCGGTCGCTAGGGATATCGGTATGGGCCTATTCGGAACAATTCAGCAGGCGAAAGGCGGACTTGACGTCGCCCAGATTGGGCTGCAAGTAGTCGGCAATAACGTCGCCAATACCAATACGCCCGGCTACATCCGCCAACAATTGCAGCAGTCCTCTTCGGTCTCGGTTCGTGAAGGGAACCTGATCAAAGGAACCGGCGTGCTGCCCACGGGCATCGTTCAAGTCGTCGACGAAGCCTTGGCCGAACGGATGATGAACGCCAAGACCGCCCTGACCGGTGCTGAGGCGTTAGAGAAAGCCTACAACCAACTTGAGGAACTCTCATCCGACCTCGATAACACCGGGCTCAGTCAGCAATTTTCTCAGTTCAATAACGCCATCCACGAGCTGTCGGCTCAACCAGGTGATGCATCGCTACGCGAATTCGTCATCTTGCAAGGCGAAACCTTGGCGACCAATCTGCGGCGAACTCGTCAAAACGCGATCGATCAACAATCGACCTGGGATGGCGACTTCAAAGAGATGGCGAACGAGATGAATCGTTTGACCGAACGGATCGCCTCGCTAAATCTCGAAATTTCAACGATCGAAGGCGGTGGCGGTTTGCGTAGTAGTGACGCGACCGGACTTCGCGATCAACGCTACCGCGATCTGGAAGAGCTTTCGACATACGTGCAAATCAACTACCAAGAACAAGAAAGCGGTGCGGTCAACGTCTTCGTCGGCGGCGACTACTTGGTCAGCAACAGTACTCACCGCGAAGTTTTCAGCGACTATAGCGAATCGGCTGGTGGGCAAGAAATCCGGATTATCGAAACCGACTCACCACTGCAAGTGACCGGCGGAAAGTTGGCCGCCTCGATCGAGGCCCGCGACGGAGTCTTCGGCGAATACATCGAGAACCTCGACAATATGTCAGCGGCCCTCATCCGCGCCGTCAATACGGCGCATTCGCAAGGGCAGGGCAGGGTCGGATATCAAACGCTTGCATCGAGTTTCAACGGAGAGAGCGGTGTACCGCTAGCATCCGCTGGTTTGACGTTTGTTCCAGATAATGGCACCTTTGACATGAACGTCGTTGATGCAAAAGGCGAAATTGTGTCAACACACCAGATCGCGATCCGAAGGCTCGGCCAAGTCACCGATTCCTCGATTAATTCGATCGTGAATGACGTCGATGCAATCGATGGTATATCGGCAAAAGTGACCAGCGATGGTCGTATCCACATTGATGCCGATTCACCAACCGCCGGTTTCACGTTTGGCGAAGATACCAGCGGGTTTCTAGCTGCAGCGGGGATCAACACTTTTTTCGTCGGCAAAAGTGCGGTAGATATCGATGTGAGTAGTCAGCTGAAGGAGAACAGCAACTTGTTGGCGATTAGCAGCAGTGGGATTGGCGAAGACACCGATGTACTTACCACGTTGGTTGATTTGGTCGACCGTCCGCTCGACCAACTCGATGGTCGCAGTGTCCGCGGTGTCTACGAAGGTACTTTGGCAAGTCTCGGTCAAAAAGTGAGTTTGCAGAGCAGCGAAGCCGAGGGGCTCAAAAATTTTCATGCCACGCTTGAGAGTCAGCACCTATCGATCACGGGTGTGAACATTGACGAAGAGTCGATCAAGATGATTGCGTATCAGCGAGCCTTCCAAGCCTCGTCCAAAGTCATCTCAACCGCCGCCGAGATGTTGGATATTCTAATGACGTTGTAGTCCAAACGCGATTTTACGCTTCAACGTACTCGCCTCATGTAGGTCACGAAATCTTTGTCAAGCTCACGGAGCGTCACGCCAAAGGCAGTCTCGAACATCTCCACACGTTCGCGTTTGGTGCGATCGACCATTGGCTTGCCGGCACTAAGCGTGCGAAGGTATTGGACATACTGTTCCCGTTTGGTTTTCAGAAGAAAATAGGTCAACGCCCAGCATTCAGCATAAGCCGACGCGGCTGTCGATGCACTGCGGAAACGCCCATCATCCGCAAGCAGCGTCGATAACGATTCCTCGGGGCGATCTCGGTAGTACTTCTTCCATCGCAGCAAATTCACTTGGTTGACTCGCCCAATTCCTCGCCAACCTCGCGAGTTGCGACGATCGGGTGATTCGAAAAATGTGGCGAGTCCTTCGCTGACCCACATTGGGTTGTCTGCGTACCGCCGCTGTAATCCACAATTGTAAGCGAGTTGATGCGTGGCTTCGTGAATGATCGTTGCAATGTTTCGTTCCCAATTTGGGACGTTGAACGTTGTCATTCGGTTACTGGCAAGATGGTAGTAGCCAATCATCGATTTGGCGGCATCTCCAATCTCTTTTTCTGCATGCGTCAGGAACGAGTTGTGGTCCTTCAAGACCAGTGCCACGAGCGGAAATCGAGGTTGAGGCAAATCCCAGCCTTGGTTGTCCCAGTAGGCGAAGAATCCTCGATAAAGCTGTTCAAAAAGGCTACCGACTTGCCGCGCGTGGAGTTCGTCGGTGTTATGCAAGATTAGGTAGTTTGCCGTCCGATAGATGGAGAAGTCGCTCGGCATTTCCGCAAGCATGCGAGTTGCCATCGTGTCGGCATCGATCGGTACAAGATCCTGCGATGTCGAATCGCGAGAAATCAACTCCTCGGGCTGGATCATCCAAATCCGCCCGTCGTCACCCAACAGCATCAGTCCGCCATCTTGTGCTTCGACTAGAATTTCACCAACGACCGACCTAGCATTCGTTTCGCCCTCGCTTTTGAATTGGACCACTTCCACTGCGAGCAATTGCGCTGGCACGGAAAAGCAGATCAAACCGATGAGCGTCAATGGGATGAAAATGGCTCGAAGCATGCGGTGCTTTTTCCTAATGATCACAAAAAACCTGTTCGTCCTTCTCTCGTACTATTCTAGCACGCTGGCGATGAACCCCAACACCTATTGCCAAAGCCAACAAAAGAACCATCGCCAAATACCAAAGGGCCAACGCTGCTTCTTGATACCTCGCACCACTATGTAGAAGTCCGAATAGTCGGGTCCCAACGGTCGAAACACCTGGAGGGGCCACTGGCAACGTGACCGGAACATCTCCCGACGCAACAATCGCAACGGCTAGTATCGAGGTGACCAAGGTGCCACTTAGAAGCGGACGTTCGATTCGCCAAAAACATTGCCACCATAATGAATCGAGCTTGGCACTTGCTAGTACTGAATTGTCGATGCTGCGGTAACCACTGCGCAGCACCCAATAGGCAACCGCAATCGCACGAACGGATAACGCCATGACCGTTGGCACAATAGTCATCTCGTAGAGAAACCGGAAAAGCGGAATGTTGTATTGAAACAACCCAACGACGGTTAGTCCAACGATCGGCCCTGGAATACAGAACATCACGACGCTGGCGATATCCATAATACGCTCGGCGGATTCGTTCTTTCGTCCAATCGATGCGAGTGGCCAAGCAAGAAGTGTTGCTAAAAGTCCTGTGACAAACCCAAGCACCATCGTCCATTGGTACTCGCGAGCAAACACGCGAGGAGCCGTCATCACCTGACTCATCGCCCGAGCAAGTGACCAATCAGTGGAAACATGATTGTCCGTTATCACGATCTGATGACCGGCTTTTGCGATCAATCCCACCACGGGTACTGCAACAACAACAAGCAAGCTTGCGGTGACAATCGCTGCGGCGATCAACGTGATCAACAGCCCCGGTTTTTCGGCATGCTCGCCGAGGTCCATCTCTTGGCGAGTTTGGGTTAGGCGACATCGTCTCGAAAGTGAGTTGCTTGAGAATATCACAATCCCGATGAAGGTAAACGCAATTGCCAATGGGACCCCACAAGTAACGATTACGGAAATTAAATTCGGGTTGACTGCGTAGAAGAGATAGAATTCATCCGCGATCGTACGATAGCCATAAAGATCCACGACCGTCATCTCGGTTGCTGCCAATCCTGCATTGGCCACACATGCAGCGAAGACCCACGGCCACGCGACCGGCAATTGGATCGTCCACCACGCTCGTAGTGGGCCAACATCAAGGGACGTGGCTTCGATCATTCCACGTGATTGGCTTCGAGTACCATACCAAGTTGCCACGGTCACGATCGCCGAACCGACGACCGCATGAATCCATCCCGATGCAACGAGTCCTCGAAATGCCTCAAAGGACCGGCTGCCCGTTTGCGTCATTGTGAGCCATCCAAATTTGCCGGCGGTCGCTTCCCAGGCCGCAGCGTGCAGAATCAGGGGAATAGCAATCGCCATGATCATTGCCAAAATAAACGCGTGGGCGAGCCATCGGCCGATGAACCCTGATCGGCTCAGAATGTCGGTCGCCCACGCCGAGGGGATGCCAATCGCTAGCGAAATGCTGACGGCAACCGCTACAAGCTGCAAAGTCGATAAAAGCGGATGCCACCAATCCAAAGCAAAGATCTCATAGAAAACAGCGAATCATAAAATAACGCTTCACACTAGAATCGTACGCATGAAGATAACTTCAATCCCCCAACTGTACCGAAACCTAAAACGATGGCGAGAGATCCTCGCTGTTTTGCAGCGTTATGGTTTGGCGGATTGGATGAGCCAATTCCAAAAACTTCCTTTTCGGGATCGGATTACTGACCCCAGCGGCGTGCCTCTTTCGCAATATTCACGCGAGCAACGGGTCCGAATGGCGCTGACGGACCTTGGGCCAACCTTCATCAAGCTTGGGCAAATCTTAGCGGCACGTCCTGATTTAGTCGGCCCAAAACTGGGAAACGAGCTGAAACGACTTCGAGCCGATGTCGCGCCCGATGACATCGAAAAGGTGCGAGCGACTCTAACCAAAGAACTTGGCGAAGGCTATCTCGACGCGTTCCAATATATCGATCCCAAACCTTTGGCAACTGCATCGATCGGCCAAGTTCACCGAGCAACGCTTAATGATGGCCGTTGTGTGGTAATCAAAGTGATGCGAGCAGACATTGAAAAGACGATGCGGCAAGATATGGACGTGCTCGCCGGGGTGGCTCAATTGGCCGAGCGGGTTGACACGTTCGCTGCCTGGGGGCCGTGTCAAATGGCCAACCAATTGTCAACGATGCTTCAACGAGAACTCGACTTTGGCCGTGAACGTCAAAATCTCGAATTTTTTGCCGAGATGCTTTCCAGTCGCAGCGACGAGGTTGCGATTCCCAAACCCGTTCGAACCTTATGTACCAAACGCGTCTTGGTGATGGACGAATTGGTCGGTCAAACGCTGTCGACATTCTTGCATGAACCGTTGAACGAATGGAGGCATGAATTGACGACGGAGAGTGAATCAGCGGAAAAGCAAATCAGTCAACCACTTGATACAGAGGATGGCGGCCATCAGCAGTGCAAACAACGATTGGCGGAGATTATCGCCAGCATCTATTTGACAATGATCTTCGATGAAGGGGTTTTTCATGCCGACCCACACTTGGGTAACTTGCTTTTGCTCGATGACGGTCGACTCGGCATTCTGGACTTCGGCATGGTTGGCCGAATTGACGAGACGCTTCGCGAATCGATCGAAGAGATGATGGGATGCATCGCACGCGGTGACCAAAATCGGTTGACTCGCTTGATTCGCCGGATTGGCGATGCACCACCGACGCTCGATGAATCGGCGCTAGCGATCGACGCAGCCGAGTATATTTCGACGTTTGGGCGACAAAGCCTTGGTGATTTTGATCTGACAGGAGCGCTCAACGAATTGAGCGATATGCTGCATCGTCATGCGATCAAATTGCCCAACCAATCTGCACTTCTTCTCAAAATGCTTATCTCGCTTGAGGGGACACTGCGCGAACTGGGGGCGAGCTTTGATTCGATGCAGGTTGTTCATACCTTCGTTCGAAAATCGATGTTGAGTCGATTGAGTCCAAGGCGTCGAATTCGGCAAGCTAGACGAATCTACATGGAGGCCGAAAACTTTCTGGAAATCGCCCCCGACGAGGTCCTCAACCTGATTCAACAAGCACGTCGAGGCGAAGTTCGCATGATTCTTGAGCACCAGCGGATTGGTCCGACAGTCAACCGAATGGTACTGGGGTTGATGGCCAGTGCTGTGTTCCTCGGTTCCTCACTCATGCTGGCGATGAACGTACCCCCCGTTCTCTTTCGCGAGACATCCTTTCTGGGGATTCAAAATATGAGTCTGCTCGGTTTGATCGGAGTCGTTGGAAGCGTCGCGGTCATGATGTGGTTGCTAATCGCGATCAATCGGAGTGGTCATTTGACGCGAAATAACGATGATTAACGCCTCCGTGCGTATCTCGACAGATATCTTTTTTGTGAGCCGAATTAGTATCGCCCCATAAAACCTAGGCGTCTCTTTCAGGTTAAACTGATGGTTCCAACCAACCCCGCCCTCCTCCTTTGACGATTGGAAAGATCCATGCCTGATCGAATGACCCGCCGCGGATTTCAGGTGAAAGCTGCTTCGACATTTGTGTTGTCCACCGCGACAGCAGTTTCGGCCGCCCATGCCTCCGGATCGAATGATCGCATTCGATTGGGATTCATTGGTGTTGCAAACCGTGGATCCCAATTGATGAAGGCGTTTGCGGAACACGACGATTGTGAAACGGTGGCGCTGTGCGATGTTGATTCGCAAGCACTCGCCAAGGCAGCGGGAAATGTCCCCAATGCCACATTCCAAACCGGCGATTTTCGCAAGCTCATTGAACGGACGGATATCGACGCGGTTGTCATTGCGACACCTGATCATTGGCACGCCATCCAAGCGATCTCGGCATGCGCTGCAGGCAAGGATGTTTATGTCGAAAAGCCACTTTCGGTGACGATCCATGAAGGCCGCGCAATGGTCAACGCTGCTCGCAAATACAAACGAGTTGTCCAAGTTGGGACGCATCGTCGAAGCAGTCCGCTGTATGCCGAATTGTCAAACCGTGTGCAAGCTGGACTGCTCGGAAAAGTCTGCGTGTCACGGGCGTATCGCCTTAGCAACATGGCCCCTGCTGGCATCGGCATAGAACCGCTTTCGTCGCCACCGCAGCACTTGGACTGGGACATGTGGCTTGGACCTCGCGATGTTCAGCCATACCAAGCCAACATTGCCCCTTACAAGTTTCGTTGGTGGCAGGACTACAGCTCACAAATGGGTAATTGGGGCGTTCATTATCTTGATGCCATACGCTGGTGTCTCGGGGAAGAAGCTCCGAGCAGCGTGTGTGCGATGGGCGGTCGATTTGCGGTCGATGACGACCGGACCATCCCCGATACGATGGAAGTGACATTCCAATTCGATTCAGGTCGATTGGCGATCTTTGGCCAATATGAAACCAGTGGTAACCCGATGATGCCCAGTGGGGAAATTGAGCTGCGAGGCACCGGAGGCACCGCATACGTGTCGGAACGGGCGTATGAAATCATCCCAGAAGGACATGGTCAGTTTCAAGAGAAGGTGCCGCGAACGAAACCGGAAAAACAGGAAGCATCCTACAACAATCACTCCTTAACTTCGCTGCATGCTCGAAACTTCCTGGATTGCATGACGTCTCGAGAAAATCCCCATGCGGACATCGAAATTGGGCATCGTAGCACCACGTTTTGCCATCTTGCCAACCTTTCCCAGAAGCTCGGACGACGTTTAGAGTGGGATGCGAAAACGGAACACTTCGTGGCAGATGAAGAAGCGAACTCTCTACTACACTACGAATACCGCAGTCCTTGGACATTGCCAAGTTAGAAACACCCTTTCAAGGTACTCTCGATGAGGAATGATTTCGTCTTACCTGTATGGCTTGTAGCCGCCTTCCTGGTCTCGACCACCGTACCAATTTGCGCCGACGAGCCGGAGTCGTTGCAGCACCCCGTTCTGCGAATTGGGATCATCGGACTGGATACCTCTCATTCGCCCGCTTTCACCAAAGAGTTCAATCAAAACGAGGCCAACGACCCAGCATTAGTTGGGCTTCGTGTGGTCGCTGCTTACCCGCACGGCAGCCCTGATATTGAATCGAGCGCCAGCCGAATTCCAAGGTATACCGCCGAAGTCAAAGCGATGGGCGTTGAAATCACCAATTCGATAGCGGATCTGTTAACCAAAGTTGATTGCGTGCTGCTTGAAACCAATGATGGTCGCATGCACTTTGAACAAGCGTTGGAGGTTTTTCAATCTGGGAAACCAGTCTTCATTGATAAGCCAATCGGTTCGAATCTTGCCGAAGCGATCGCGATATTTGAGGCAGCGGAGTACTACAAGACGCCGATGTTTTCCAGTTCGTCCCTTCGATTCAGCAGCACGGTACAGAAGGTTCGCGGCGGTCAGTATGGTGCGGTCCTAGGGTGCAGTAGCCACAGTCCTTGTTCACTCGAAAAGACGCATGTGGATTTGTTTTGGTATGGAATTCACGGCGTGGAATTGCTGTACACGTGCATGGGAACCGGTTGTGTCAGCGTCAGCCACACGTCGACGGATGACTTTGAATTTGCCGTGGGGCGATGGGCTGACGGACGGATCGGAACCTTCCGCGGAATTCGTGCCGGATTGTCCCGGTACGGTGGCACGGTGTTCTGCAAAAAGAGTATTCAGCCGATTGGGCCCTATGAAGGTTACAAACCGCTTGTGGGCGAAATCGGAAAATTCTTTCGATCCCGTCAGTCGCCGATCGAGCCAACCGAGACAATCGAGTTATACGCATTCATGCAAGCTGCCATGTTGAGTAAGCAACGGGGGGGGAAACCCGTGGACATTGCCGAAGTAATGGCGAAGGCGGACACAGAAGCGAAAGCACTTTTGACAAACAAATTGACTCGGTGATGATCGGTGGCATTGGAAGTGTCGTAGTCATGACGACGCTATCACTGGTTGGCACTGTGGTCCGAACGAGGCGGCCATTTGCTATAAAAAACGACGTTTGAGACAATGGAGTTGTCGAATAACGCCAGCCAAAATCGGAGCGATGGACCCTTTTGCGTGTCGTTTTTTGCGTATAATCCCACACCCTCCCTCCCATCCGTCCCGCCTTCCATCGTTTCGCGTAACTCCTATGGATTCTTTGCCCCCGCTGCGATTGCGAGCACAATCATGGCTCGCTTTCCCGATGCTATTGCTTGTCGCTTCAAATACTTCATTTGCGGACCAAGCTGCATTGGAAACCGCCTATCGCGATTCACTTTTGCCATTACTTCGGACATACTGCTTTGATTGTCACGATAGTGGCAGTGACTTATCACTCGAGGATGACGATACCGTTGCCAGTATCTCGCTCAATCGCGATCTTTGGAAACGGGCGTTTGCCCAAGTCCAACTCGGTACGATGCCACCCGAAGATGGCGAGATCATGGACGCCGACATACGAATGCGGATGGTCGACCTGCTTGATCAAGTTGCCAATGCGGTCGACTGCGTTCAAAATCCCAACGCTGGCAAGGTGGTCATTCGCCGGCTCAATCGGGCAGAGTACCGTAATACGATCCGCGACTTGACCGGCGTCGATTACGAACCGGCCGACACTTTTCCTGGTGACGATGTCGGCTACGGGTTTGACAATATTGGGGATGTTTTGTCCCTGCCACCTATCTTGCTTGAAAAATATCTTGATGCGGCTGAAGTCGTCGCAGGTACAGCGATCCTGACGCCACCTCCGCCGCGTTTGTTTGAAATCGATGTTGCGGCGACTTCGTTGACCGGTGCGGAAAAGTATGGACGTGGCAACCGTTTGACGATGGCTAGCCATGGTACGGTTGTATTGGAAGTCGACGTGCCATTTAGCGTAACGTACCAATTGGTGATCACAGCGAGTGGTGATCAAGGAGGCGACGAGCCGGTGAAAATGGAAGTTGTCACCGGAAATAAAAAGCAAGTCATCGAAGTACCGAAAACCGAAATCGATGAATACAGGGTTCCCTTTCGATTGAATCGTGGGAAACGACAAATCAAAATTGGCTTTATCAATGACTTCTATCAAGCTGGCAAGGCCGATCGGAACTTGCATTTGCATGCCGTTCGTCTTTCTGGAGTCGAAGCAACCAGCCGAACCGTCAATCCGCGAGATTTACCACCAAGTCATCGCAAGATTATCTTCGTTACTCCCAGTGAAAAATTGTCCGAAGGTCAAGCGACAGCTCAAGTTCTTGGGCGATTCGCCAGTCGCGCATTTCGTCGACCCGCAACCAATGAGGAGGTTCGTCGGTTGTCGCAATTGGCCGCGAGTGTCCGTTCCGATGATGCCACCTTTGAAGAGTCGATTCAAGTGGCACTGCAAGCGATTTTGGTTTCGCCGCATTTTTTGTTTAAAGTGGAATCGCCGCCGGGGAAAGATTCCGACGGCGGGCGTGTTCCGCTAAGTGAGTACGAGCTAGCGACGCGAATCTCGTATTTTTTGTGGAGCAGTATGCCCGATGATGAACTGCTTCAAATGGCTCGCAAAGGACAACTTCGCGATCGAAAACGATTGCTTCGGAAAGTAGGCGAGATGATCGTGGACCCACGGTCGAATGAATTCATCGAAAATTTTGCAGGCCAATGGTTACAATTGCGCAATCTCGATAACGTCGACCCCGACGTTCGACGTTTTCCATCGTTCGATGACAACATCCGCGATTTGATGCGGCGAGAAACGCTGACTTTTTTTGCTGCCGTGATGAGAGCGAATCGGCCCGTGACCGATTTGTTGGACGCTGATTTTACTTACCTGAACGAGGATTTGGCGAAGTTTTATGGTAGGAAGGATGTCGCCGGAAGCGATTTTCGAAGAGTCTCCCTTTCGGGGACCCCGCGAGGCGGATTGTTGACTCACGCCAGCATCCTGACGGTCACCAGCAACCCGACGCGAACCAGTCCGGTGAAACGCGGCAAGTGGATTCTTGAAAATTTTCTCAATACGCCACCGCCACCTCCGCCGCCAAATATTCCCGAATTAGACAAAGGGATGCTTAGCGGAACGCTTCGCGAAAGACTCGAACAGCATCGCGCCAATCCCGCCTGCGCAGCTTGCCACAATATGATGGACCCATTGGGCTTTGCGCTCGAAAATTTTGATGCCGTTGGTCGATTCCGAACGCAAGACGGCGGTGATGCGATTGACCCCAGCGGCAAAATGCCTGACGGAACCCGTTTTGATGGGGTGGAAGACCTCCGCCGGGTTTTGTCCCAGCAGCGGCGGGATCAATTTGTACGCTGTCTTGCTGAAAAAATGATGATTTATGCCACCGGGCGAGGTACTGAATATTACGATAAATGTGCGTTAGATGAGATCATGGAAAATTTGAGGCAAAATGACTATCGGTTTGCCTACCTTCTTTCCGCCATCATTGATAGCGCCCCGTTTCAAAGCCAAGGTTCACGAGAATAGGAAATCGATCACGATGCCAGATTCACTTTCACGCCGTACGCTGCTGCGCGGGCTCGGTGTCTCGTTAGCCCTGCCGCTTTTTGAATCAATGTCCGCGACGCGATTGTTGGCTGCCACTAGCAAGGCCCCCGAAACGCCGCTGCGAATGGGTTTCTTTTATGTTCCCAATGGCATGCACATGCCCGATTGGACGCCCACGAAGGCAGGTCATGGTTATGAGATGCCGGAGACGTTGGCGCGGCTTTCCAAACATCGCGATAAATTCAACGTCTTAACAGGACTAACGCTCGATGGAGCCTATGCTCATGGAGACGGTGGCGGCGACCATGCGCGAAGTGTGGCTGCGTTCCTGACCGGTGCACATCCTCGAAAAACGAACGGAGCCGATATTCAAAACGGAGTCTCGGTCGACCAATTCGCAGCTGAGCAAATTGGCGGTGCGACGCGTTTCGGTTCCCTCGAACTTGGACTCGAAGAGAGTAGCCAAGCCGGTAATTGTGATAGTGGGTACAGTTGTGCCTACGCGTCTAATATGTCGTGGCGCGGACCGACGAGTCCTGTGGCAAAGGAAATTGATCCGGGTGCGTTGTTTGATCGTTTGTTTGCCGGACAAACGGTCAAGGAAACACGCCGAGCTAAATCGGTGCGTGAAAAATACCGAAAAAGTGTTCTTGATTTTATTCAAGAGGATGCCAAACGATTGCACCAAACGCTGCCGGAAGTCGATCGCCGAAAGTTAGACGAGTACCTTTACGCAGTGCGCGACGTTGAAAAACGAATCGCCGGAGCGGAACGATTGGGGATTTCCGAAGAAGGTGTGCCCGATTATCCGCGACCGAGTGGAGTGCCTCGCGAATTGGCCAACCATTCCGAATTGATGATGGACATGATTACCTTGGCGATTCAAACCGATAGCTCGCGTATTTTGTCGTTCATGTTTACCAACGCGGGAAGCAATCGAAGTTATCCTGAGATTGATGTTAGCGAAGGACATCATGAGCTGTCGCATCACGGCAAGAGCAAACATAAACAAGCTCAAATCGCAAAGATCAATCGTTTTCACGTTGACCAATTTGGATACCTTTTGAAACGACTTAGTAGTGTATCCGAGGGAGATGGAACCCTGTTAGATCATTGCATGTTGGTCTACGGCAGCGGGATCAGTGACGGCGATCGGCACAATCACGACGATTTGCCTATTCTTTTGGCGGGCGGAGGTGCAGGGCAAATCAAAACGGGCCGCCACATTCGCTACGAAAATAAAACTCCCCTTTGCAATTTGTACCTATGGATGATGCAGCAAATGGGAGTGAAGGCGGACAAATTTGGTGATAGCAGCGCGGTGTTGTCAGAATTGGGTTAGCGGAGTATTCCGATGCAATCGGCTCGAAAGCGATAGTAACCAACGGAGATGGTCAAGATGCAATAGCCCGCGATCCAAAGGGGATAGGCGCCGGCTTGGATCAAGCGTGGTGTGTCGAGAAATCGATCTCCCGACCACCACGCGACGGCTAGGTAGACGCCGTTGGCGAGTAAGCAAAAGTCGGCAATGAACCAAGCCCAACGTCTGCGGACTAACGACGCAAAAATCACAGGGATGAGAACACCTAGAACAGGACCTGCCCAAAGGGTGAGCAGCGGCAATGGATCGGGGCTATGGAGACTGTAAGGGAGTCGCCATGGCGCAAGCGTGAAATCAATCAGAGTCGCTCCACCAATCCAACCGCCGATGATATGGCCCATTTCATGCGTGAATGTCATCACGCACCAAGACGCAATTACCAGTTCAGCGAACAATGCAATCACGCCATGCTTCCTGAGCCGCAGACGCCAATTCATGAACGTGAGTCCCAATTACGCGAGTTGGTATTAATAACCAACCGGAGCTTCGTCCCGTGACGGGGGCTCCGTTGCCGAGAAATGGTGGTGCATACTAACAATGCCGATTCGTTTGACGGGATCGTTTTCGACGTCGAAGTGTGCAAAGGCCTACCCCAAGAGCGAGCACGCTCGCTGTGCTTGGTTCAGGAACGGAAGTGACAACGAATTGACCAGCGTCAAAAGAAAATTCAGATTCAATGTCCGTGAAGAGGTTACGACTGGCATTGAGAACGGACAGGTTCAATGGAAATGTCTGGTCAATCACACTGCCGTCCACGACAAAATCCAACGTCATCAGAGAGCGAGTAGATCCTTCAGGAACCACAAAGTTACCTGAAGAAAAATTCGAAGAAAGCACTTGGGAATCGCCAGCAAGGTCCATCGATAGTGAAGGTCCAAAATCCCAGGCGTAGTCTGCGGCTAACGGATTGGTAAAGGTAAGACCGGTTCCAGGATCCGTTATGTTGAACGTATAGGCCGACAAGGTATTTGGGTTACCATCGTCCATATAATCGATCAACAAATCGACGGACACTGTTTGCGTCGTTCCGTTGGAAACGATGGTTGTCATGTTGGGATCGAATTTGACAACAAACGCAGCGTCTGCTGAACCAACGCAAATGAAGGATGCCAAAGCAACGAGCAACGCGAGTTTGGAGTATTGAATCCGAGTAGTCGAGAACATAGTGAAGCTCTTTTGCAAAATGGGCACCGCGTTAAACGGCGATCGTTAATTTTAAGGATAATTGGTCGAACACGAATTGGCGACCAAATTCGATATCAAGAAGACAATTCCCATTCTTGACGGTCCAGTGATGCAAACGCCGCATCCGACAACGTTTCTGTTTGGGGGACACCGGAATCCGCCCTCATTCTCGCCTCGCGGCGTTCAATAACTCTTCCCAGTCGTCTTGCTTTTATCCTCTCGCGGCGTGCTTCCCGCTGCCGGATTCTTTCGGCGCGTCTGTTGGCACGTTCGGCAATCCACCGTTCGCGTTCCGCTCGTCGATCGGCCATTCGTTCTTCTCTCTGCGCACGCCGTTCGGCGACTCGGCGGTCTCGATCGAGTTGCCGCTGAGTCTCGGCATCAACGACCACCTGATTAGCGGACACATCGGAAGTTGCGATGACGGACTGAGACTCTGTGAGAACGAGTGAAGCAGGCATTGGTGGCGGTACGGCCGGTTCACCCGTTGGTATCCGCTGAGCAAAATAGGTTCCGATCGGTTGGGCATCTCCACCGCTGACCAACCCATCACCGTCAAGATCGGCACGGGCGTTGTACCCCAATTGTCCTGGACGCTTCGCAAATGCGGGGCCGATCGGTTGGGCGTCACCTCCTGAAACAAGGCCGTCGCCATCTACGTCACCGGGCAATACGTTAAATCGGAAATCAAACCGTCCACCATCGAGTTGGTTTCCATTGCGGTCACGAATTGCATCTTCAATCGTTAATCGAAACTTGTCTGTCGTTAAGCCACTGGGCAAAACCAACGTCACGATCGTTGAATCGGCATTCGGTGTAATCGTGAACGGGACGTTTGGTAAATTGACGCCGTTTAGATGGAACATCGATACATCGAGTCCCTCGGATACATCTTCGCTAAACTCGACGATGACGCGATCCATGTTTGGCCAAACCACCGGATCAAGCTGTTCGCTCGTCGTTGGAATTGGATATCCCAAACCAAGTTCCGGATCCAGTCCATTAGTGAACTCCGTCGTCCAAGTTGTCGAAGCAAGGCGAACACTTTTGACCGCAGGGGCCGTATCAATGACCTGCAATAAATGATCTTCAACTTCACCGTCGGTCGCGTACGAATTTGGTGTTAAGTTGCCCTCGCTGCTGATTCTAAGTCGCATCAGCACCGTCCCGGCGTCCGTGGTCGGCGGCACGATCACGTTAACGCGAGTCAGCCCAAGGGCGACGTCGAGCGAAGTGCCACCGGAAATATGTTCCGCCGGGTGTTCGAATTGGCCGTTCTGGTTGAAGTCGATCCATCCATCAAGCTTTGCTGTTCCTGATGCCCCGACATCAACGGGCCACGTAGTGCCCGCAACCAGCGGACCACTGAAGAGAATCCCGTCATCGTCATCATTGCCGTCGAGATCATCGCCATCCGCATTGGCTGAGGTTTGCTGGCCACCATCGGGGTCGACCAGGAATCCAAATTTCAAATCGTTACTGAGCAGATGCGCCGGCCCTGGCTTCAACTGCTTCGCGACGAAGATATTGGAAAATGTCCAAATCGCCGCGCCATGATCGCTGCCCAGACGTAGTCGAAGCTGGTCGAACGAAGCGTCTGCTGTGAAGCTTGTGGTTGCATCCGAGTCTTGCAGGTCATCCAGCACATCGCCCGGTTGCATCCACACGGTCACTGCATCGTCCGCTCCGGCTTGATACTGAACTCGTACCAAGAAGGTCCGAGCCACATTTTCGGCGATCGTTTCAGATTCGCTTGCCACATCGTGGTTAGATGACTTGAAAGGATCGGATGCCGCTCCGAAGGCACTCCAAAACTCGGTGCCGAATCG
Organism: Novipirellula herctigrandis; assembly: GCA_007859835.1. Taxonomy (GTDB): domain Bacteria; phylum Planctomycetota; class Planctomycetia; order Pirellulales; family Pirellulaceae; genus Novipirellula_A; species Novipirellula_A herctigrandis. The sequence continues at coordinate 5,647,893 of SJPJ01000001.1, forward strand.
GTTGCCGAACCCGAGTCCTTCATTGCCGGATTCCCATAGTTGAAGTCCTGCGAACGCATCCGCAAAACCTTCGCCGCCAAGCGATGATGGGGTTGCGGTAAAACGGAAGTAGAGCGAATCGCTGGCGGTATCGTTGCGAGACAAGCCTGACAACGGGATTTCGAATGACGATTGCTGGTTGACGTCGCCGCCGGGAACTTCGAGCGTGATCGAGTTTTCGCCAGCGGTCACACGGTCGCTAAAGTAAGGACGCACAAACGATTCAGGGGAATCGGAGAAATCGACGGGGCCACGCAGTTGGTCAATAAACTCATCGTGGAAAATTCTTAAATCCACGTCGTCAATCAAGCCGTTAGCGTCGAAATCGGCAGCCGCGTTGAACTCGGAGTTGTTGCCAGCGACTAGTTCCATCATTCGAGTGCGATCGGATGAGTCGATGTCACCATCGAAATTGACATCACCAAGCCCGCTGCCAATGATCGTTGAAGTGAATAAGCCAGGTGTCCTCTGGACATTGAAAGTCCCCGTTTGCTCGTAAGTCACAGTTGTAACGGCGTGATTGCCATGACTCAGTCCAGAGAAGCCATAGATGAATTGGTCGCGATCGATTTGTCTTGTATTCCCATTGCCACCAGCGGTGAGCGCTAAGACTTCTGCGTCGGACAGTCCGGCGGGCAAGTCGAGGAAAACGTGAACGGAATCCGCAGTTTTATCCAGCGACTGAATGATCAAGTCGCGATTCTCATTGACGCCTTCCTGCCAAGGCTCGAAACTCTTGACCGCTGATAGCGGTGCAAGCCTATCGACGTAGATCGATTTTCGGAAGTCACTAAAGACAGCTGGCCCACCATCGGTTCGATGCCGAAACGCGCGAGCTTCGACAAAGTGGACACCTTCGGACAATGTGGTTGCATCGACCGTTTGAAGGAATTCGCCATCGCCACGCGGACCGGAAATTCCGTCCACGCCGATCAGCGAACTGGCTTTGTCGCCGAATAATTCAAAACCGTAGCCCGCATCGCCAGGAACGACGAAATCGACTTGGCCATTCCCGTTCACATCCGTTCCACCGTCAATTCGGAGGATCGCGTGATCTCCATCTGCATACACGTCACGCAGCGCGTCGAGTCCGAGCAGCCGAACTTCGTTGGTCATCAAACGAACATCGAACGAGTCGCCCGAGATCACGTTCAAATCACTCAAGCGGGTAACACCGTTGGCGTAATTTTCGGCTGCGGGAACCGTTCCTGGTAACACGCTGCTGGTGCCGAGGATCTCCAAGCCGGCCAGCGCTTGTGGGCTTGCCAAACCGTAAATGACATAGCCGTTGCCGTGGAAGTCACCGTTTGCGTTTGCGTTGCGCGGGACTCGTATGTTGATTGTCTGGTTCGCCGAAACGGTTACCACGTCGGGAATGTCATCGTACGGATCGATGAACGAGTTCGATGCGTTCCCCGTTAACTCGACCAGATGGGTGCCAGGTGCGAAAGCGACCGAGACCGTGCGTTCGTCGAAACCACCATCACCTCGGTTGGACAAGCCGACGACGGCGGAGCTTTCTCGTTCGTAAATGTACAAGCCTTCGCTATCGATCCAGCGTTCGAGGAAGTCACCGCGGCCGTGCGTGTTGCGGATTTGGACCAGTTGTTTCAACCCGTCGCCGTACGTTCCGCCCAACGCATCGCCGCGTCCGTTCTTGGGGAAATCACGATTGTCGCCGAACTCTTTTCCGTTGAAGTAGACAACTGTGTTGCCGGGATACATCAATGCAAAGGCGTGCGCAACGTTATTCAATGAGCCTGGGCCGGATTCATCGTGGCTGTTGACAAACAACACGCCTGCTGAGCCGTTGTGTAAACCATCGTCGTGCAAGTCGAGCAGCGAATCACGAACGTCGTACCAAGCGTTCGAAATCCCGGGGGAACCAAGTTTGTCGTGCATTGCAAAGAAGGCACTAAAATCCAATGCGTCGCGGTTGCCGCCGATACGTCCTGGGTCAAAGTTGTTGATGTTCTTTTTTGTGTAAGACAGCAGCACATCTTTGTTGCCGTCAAATACTTCACTATAGGAGTAAACATGGTCCACCGAACCGTCCAGTAACAATCTTGGATTGGATCGATAAACCGCTCGGTCGAAATAGTCCATCACGAACGGATCAAAATGTTTGGCGGCATCCAAGCGGAACCCATCGACGCCCACGTCTTGGACCAACCATTGCAGCCACCGCATTTCATAACCGAGCGCGTTCTCAGTCACCGGATCGCCACACGAATCACAGTCAGGGTTGAACGGATAGGTTGCGATGCCCGATTGTCCCGTGACTGGATCAAAGAGGTAGATTGGATCGAGATCGCGGTCGGGATAGAAACGTCGGTTTTCCTCGGTTGGTACATTTGCGACTCTGCCGTTGAACGGTGTGACCCCCGGACGCAAGTTATTCGGGTCCGCTGGGTCAACGGGGCTACGAATGAATTGAAAGTTCGTTGTATGGTCAATATCAACCAGTCCCGCTAATCGACCCTCCAAGTCCCCCGAGGAAAACGATGAATGGAAATCACCATCAACCGCGTTTGGCAACGTGATTGCCAAGCCCGGGTAGCCACCCGATTCATAAAATCCAGAGGTACCTAAATCGGTGAACCCAGCGTGGTTCAGCACGGTATCGACATGCAATTGAACCCCGGCGGCATCGAACGTATCGGCGATGGTCCTCAGTCCCGTTTCGGTTCCGTAAAGCGTCGGATCATCCGGCTGTCCAAGATCGAATCGATCGTAAACGTCATAGCCGACTGAGAAACCACCGCTATCGGCTCGCGAAGGCGGCGGCAACCAAACGGTACCGTAGCCGGCGTCAAAAATATCGGGCGTGCGGCTCTCGATGGTGTCAAACGAACCATCAAACCACTGCAAAATTGCGGGAGCCGAAACGCTAGCCAGCATCCGTCGACTTTCAAGTTGTTCCATGGCGAGGCGGAACTTTTTGCGTTTCGCATCGCGTCGAGATGGTTTGAAAAGTCGAAGCATGAAGAACCCGGATATCGATAAGGAATGCAATTAACGTGGCGAAATTTTCGCGATCGCGGCTTTATGAACCCATCCTATCCCCAAGAGGACGCGTCATACACTGAATATCCGCGTATTCTGACTACGATTCGTTGTCAAAGTCGTGTGGGGGGTAAGTCGCGGAGGTGCCGTTATCGAATTTGTTCTCGCGCACAAAAAAACCTAGCACCAAGATGCCAGGTTTTCAATTTTGCCCGCGAATCGATTACCTCCGACGTCGGCGAAGTACTGCCGCGCCCGCACCCAATGCGATAAATGCAACCGATGAAGGCTCAGGTACTGCCGTAACCGTACTGAAGGTTCGAGAGCCTGTATAAGCGACGGTTGTCCCTTGACCAGGATTGCCAGGAGCAATTCCGTCGCCAATCGCTTCGTCCGCTCGAAATGCATCGTCACCGTTCAAGTAGGCTCCGACAAATTCAAATGAGTTTCCAGGAGCCAGACCCAATGAAGCCAAATCGAAACTGAAGGAAGTGGAGGCGTCTGATGGATCAATTGGCGTGAGGCCAAGGTCAGCGACGAAACCATGAGCCCCTGTTTCCGACAGGCTAAAAAGGCCGGCAAAGTCAAAATCGTTTACAGACAATGCAATGGCGTAATCAGCGTCGAAACCGGCACTGAAATTGAGAGTTGCTCGATTTGTCCCGTCAAAACTTAATCCCGAAATAGCTCGACGAAGTGTGTCGCCATTATCATCGAACGTGGACGTCGTATTGAATCCGCCGACGGTCGTGTTCAGGTAGATCACAAGCTCATCGTTGAAATCAGCTGTCCCCTTCGTCACCGTTCCGTTAATCACGCCCGTTGTGCCAACTTGCGCTAATTCGAGCGTGCCAGTGCCAATCACACCACCAAACCCGCTATTCCCGTTGCCCGTGTAAATCGCCCCAAAAGCAACCGGATGCAACAGTCCGGTTATGAGGCAAATCGATAACAAACGCTTCCACATGTTAGATATTCCTAGTCGTTCAGAATCACCGGAGGGAGGGCTTGGGGGACACAAGATTCGCAGTGAAAACAGTGTCCTCGTAAGCGTCACCCTTCTAATCGTAGTTGTAGTCGATTCAAACGGCAACAACCATCTTGCCTTCCTGTTGGCCTTCGCCGGGCATCCCACTGGGAAAAAGGCGATGTCTGTTCTGTAAAGGTCGCGCCGTGCGTCACGCTCAGCGATGGGGTACAGAATACGGTTGACTCCTTTCATCACCTCAACGCGGCAAACGCGAGGAGGCTCGATAACTCCCAAAACACTGAATCGAGTCCACGTTCACTCCGACTCTGTTGGTTCCACACCCCATAGGTCCTCCCGCCACAGGTGTCGGATCGTCCTTTTGATCCCAAACATTTTTTGTCATGAAATGGCACCCCCGAGCGCTCTCAGAAAAAAATAGAAACTCTTGTGCAGGATGCTTAGTTTTTGTCCTCTGGGATCGAGCGTTTACCCATTGAAAGATGGGTTTTTCTAGGCTGAAGCCCCGAGGCAATTTGACAACGAATCGTAGTTGAATGACGTGGAAACGCAGTGTTCATTGCTTATTTTGCTGTTTAGGATGACGGTATTCAACACAGCTGCTTTGACACCTATCAGGGAATCGCTGAATTTGACGGGGGAAAAACGGCGACACGTTGCCAGTGGTTCTTCAAGGGTTTCACGAACATCTTCATTCATCCGACCGTCCCGCGATAGTTGGAAGTTCCTTGCTGTGAGGTTGCCAAAACTAGCACCGAAAAGCTTCGATTCTGAGCCGGCTTTATGCTGGTTGAATTGCGGGTGGTCGCCTGAGCGATTGCAGTCTTAGTAGGAGGAAATTGAAAAGCAGACGAAGCAGCCGAGACGCTAGCTCAACGACAGGTTCATCGCTTCGCCGAACTTGATTGAGTGACTTGATTCAGCGAAGCGTGATGAAAATTCAGCGAAGCGTGATGAAACGACCTGTACGTTGATCAACAACCCCCACCCCCATTTGATATTTTGCAAGATGGAATTATCCGAGCGAGCAAGTGGCGTGCTGCTACATCCAACCTCGTTGCCTTCCCGTCATGGAATCGGCGATCTCGGTCAAGCAGCGTACCGATTTGTTGATTATCTTTCACTGGCGAACCAGCGTTATTGGCAATTGTTGCCGCTGGGCCCAACCGGCTATGGCAACTCGCCTTACGCATCGACTTCGGCTTTCGCCGGCAACCCGCTGCTGATCGATCTCAATGCCATGGCTGAAGAGAACCATTGTGGAGAGTTGCTGGCGGATGCACCAGAGTTTTCGAGCCGCGTGATTGATTTTGCAAAGGTGTCAGCATGGAAATTGCCGCGACTTCGCAAAGCGGCCGAATTGTTCCTTGACAACGCACCACCAAGTCGCGGGCAAGCGTTTAATCGTTTCTGTGGAAAAGCTCACTGGTGGCTCAACGATTACGCAATGTTTGTTTCCATCAAACATCATGCCGACCGCTTGGCAATCCAATCGGGTGCACCCAATTCGGCTTGGAATGTCTTTTGGGATGCCGATCTAAAACGACGTTGCCCTGAGGCTTTGGCTCGTTGGAGCGAAGAGCACGAACGAGAAATCGAAGCGGAAAAAGTGCTTCAGTTCTATTTCTTCGAGCAATGGAATCGACTCAAAGCGTACGCTTCGGATCGTCATGTCCGCTTTATTGGTGACGTGCCGATCTTCGTCGCATTGGACAGCAGTGATGTATGGGCGTCCCCGGGGCAATTCTTGCTGGACGAAGAATTACACCCAACCAAAGTCGCTGGAGTGCCACCGGATTACTTTAGCGAGACGGGACAACGTTGGGGTAACCCACTTTATGATTGGGATGCGATGCGGGCCGATGGTTTTCGTTGGTGGATCCAACGATTTTCAGCAACCTTGGAATTAGTCGATGTCGTTCGACTAGATCATTTTCGAGGCTTCCAAGCATGTTGGTCGATTGCAGCGGACGAGCCAACCGCGATCAACGGACATTGGGACTTGGCTCCCGGCGAAGACGTTTTCGCAGCGGTACGCGAATCGCTTGGTGAGATCCCGATCATTGCGGAAGACCTCGGTGTGATCACGCCAGAAGTCGAGGCACTTCGTGATCGACATGGTTTCCCCGGAATGAGGATCTTGCAGTTTGCCTTCGATTGTAACGAGTCACGTCGCACTCATTTCTTGCCGCATCATTATATCGCCAACACCGTCGTCTATACCGGTACACATGACAATGACACTGTACGGGGATGGTACGCGAATCATCCGGAATCGGATCGCCAACTCTTGCATGAATACGCTGGGTATTCGTGCGGCGATGTTTGGTGGGATTTGATACGAATGGCGCTCGCTTCGGTTGCTAATACCGTGATCATCCCAATGCAAGACGTGCTTGGACTTGGAAGCGAAGCAAGATTGAACCAACCCGCGACGATGGGAGCGAATTGGTGTTGGCGGCTATCCGAGGATTCGCTCACGGAATCAACCGCAAGCCGGTTGTCGCACTTAGTGAATGTTTATGAACGAAACGGATGGGGGCCGCGAGTGGGCGAACCGAAGCAACGCGAAGCTGAGGCTGACCCCACTCAAACTCCTCGCCCTCATTTTATGCCTCCACTCGCCAACACGCGTTCGTCCTCATGATGCTTTGTCGTCTGATTTGTTTATGCTTTGTGTTGATGCTTTCCCATGTCACCGTGACAAATGGGCAAGAGAGGCTCCCGCAACAACCCCCGATTGATCCAATGGATTTGACCCTCCAGCAAAAACACAATGGCTTCGTTTACGCGAACGGAACGACGATGTTTGTTTTTGATTCGTCATTGTATGGAATCGAACCGTCGCGGGTTGTTGTTACGGGCGAGTTCCGAGGGTGGAGTCAAGATATGACCGATCCACAGTGGCACTTGACGCGAAGCGAGCAATATCCGGTGCTGTGGACGCTATCCATCTCAAACCCAAACAGTCGAACGATTGCGCCGTCGTCGCCGTTCAAATTCCGCATCGACGATGGCCGATGGATCGAGCCATATCACAAGGCGGAAAATCGCCATGCTGGAAATTTGATCCATCGACCTGGCGAGAAATCCGTTCGGTTGCGTGCGGAAATGAATCGAGATGGCAGTATCGCCGTTCGCTTTGAAGGATTCGAATCGTATCATCCCATCAAACCATCAGAACTTAGCTTGGTTGATGCCGGTGGTGCCCGAATTTCGATTGCTGAACTTGACCGCAGTTCAGACAATTCGATTCGGCTCCAGGCCGCCGAGCGGATCGATCACCGCAGGGTTTATTACCTTGATTATCCAAGCAAGGGTCTGCGGTCGTTGTGTCGACGCGACGGCTGGTTCCGTGAAATCGAATCACAAAAGCCGCTCGGAGCTCAAGTGGCAAACGATGGATCGCAGACCACGTTCGGCTTGTTCGCACCGCGGGCTGATGCCGTTCGGCTCTATCTATACGATCGCGTCGGAGACAGACTTGCCAAGAAAACGATCCAAATGAATGGGGATGATGATGGCGTCTGGGAAGCTACCGTTACGGGTGACCTGCACGGTGTCTACTATGACTTCACGGTTCATGGCCCCGACGATCCAGGCAACCATTTTTACGAAACGCATGCCGTTCATGTCTCGGACCCTTACGCCCGGGTCAGTGTTGATAGTTTCGGCAAGTGTCGTGTTTGGAAAGCTACCAAGCCGGCAACGCCACTAAGAAACGGGCGTCCGGCGATGGAAGACGTCATCGCCTACGAGGTTCACGTCGAGGATTTTACAAATCAATTGCCGGTTGATGAAAATCTCAAAGGCACGCTCACCGCCATGACGTTGCCTGGCCTAACGAATCTTCTCGGCCAGTCGATCGGATTCGACTACCTTTGCGAGTTAGGCATCAATGTCGTTCATTTGATGCCGGTTCAAGAGTACCTGCATTATCCCGACGAGACGTGGAAGACCGCGTTCGCCGAGGATCCCTATATGATCGCTGCGGGCGTTAGTGAGTCGAATTACCAGTGGGGCTACCGCACAACGCACGCCTTCGCCATTGAAACACGCTATCGAGAAAAGGGAACTACGCATGGTGCCCAGCGTGACCAGTTTCGCGATTTGGTCCAAGCGTTCCATGACCGCGGTATCGCTGTCATCGTCGATTTGGTTCCCAATCACACAGGCGAGAACATGGATGGTCGTCACTATTTGTTCAACTTCAACGCTATTGATATGCCTTACTATTATCGTACCGATGAGACGCTCTCTCACATCGGGCCTTTCGGTAACGAAGTTAAGACCGAAGACCGTCCGATGGTCGCACGTTGGTTGATCGATCAATGCCAACACTTGATCAATGAATTTGGAATCGATGGCTTCCGAATTGATCTAGCGGGACAAATTGACAAGCAAACGCTCACACGGCTTCGTAATGAACTTCCCGACGACGTGATTCTTTACGGCGAACCGTGGATTGCACCGAGTGACCCCGATGTTGCACTCAATCCGGAGTGGAGTTGGTACAAGAAAGACGCTCCGATCACGTTCTTTCAAGACAATGCACGCAACGCAATGAAAGGACCCACGGCCGACCCCACCAACAAAGCGACTGATCGCGGCTATGCCGGGGGTAATGGATCTGAACGAGAGAACGTTCAATTGGCATTGACCAACGGTTTCGATGATGAAGTTCATCCGAATCGCGGCATTAACTATTTGGATATTCATGATAATTGGGCGTTAGCCGATCGTTTCGCACTGACTGATTGGGATGGTCGCCGGGGCGTTGACGAGCGGCGTTTCAAATTGGCTGCCGGATTGTTGATGACCTCGCTCGGCCCGGTCGTACTCCACGGCGGGACGGAAATGATGCGTAGCAAAGGTTCCGCTCCACCCGGCAAATTGTTGAAACATCTTCCCGACGGACCACTCGTCTATCACGGCAAAAAAGATACCTACAATCTGCGCGCGGCCAATGAGTTTGTCTGGGCAAATGTTGGTCGGATTGAACGTGACGATACCGTAACGAATGACTTTGCCAGCATGATCGAGTATTGGAAAGGCTTGATTGCACTTCGCAATAGTGATGCCGGACGTGTGCTTCGTATCGGTCACGTGCCACCACTGGACTACTATCGATGGATTTTGCCACAGAACCCCCATCAGCTCGGCTATGTCATTAATGACCGGATCATGGTGTTGATGAATACGAGTGATACGGATTGCATTTTTGAAGATGTTAATGCTGGTTCAGTGCATTGGCGTTTAGTGGCAGATCAGACGAGAGTGGATATTGCAAATGGAATCGACACCGACGATGCGATGCTGAAAGGAAAGGCAACGCATGACATTGCCGTTCCCCACGCGAGCATGAAGATTTTTTTGACGAACGAGACTAACTTTTAGCCACAGTAATACCCATGCTTGTCCTCAACCGTTTACCAAGTCTTCTGCTACTAGGCATCGTGTTACTTGGCGTTGCGAATGGCAATGGCGAAGATGTCACGATTGATCGCTCTTGGAACGAAGACATTATTTACTTCGCGCTGACAGATCGTTTTTGTGATGGTGATCCATCGAACAATACTCCCCGGCAAAGCGATCCTCAGCTCTACGATGCTTCGCAGAACGACATTAATCGGTATCACGGTGGTGATTTTCGAGGTCTCGAAATCGCACTACGCAGCGGCTACTTCAATAAGCTTGGAGTGACCACGCTCTGGTTGACTCCCCCCATTCGAAATGCCTGGCATTCGCCCCACGATTTAGGCGGACCCAAAACCGGGTACCACGGATACTGGGCACAGGACTTTTTGGATATCGACCCGCATTTAACCAGCACCGTTTCGATCGACGGCAAATCCTACTCCGATGATCGTGATGGACGGATGATGCACTACAAAGACCTTGTCACGCTTGCTCATGAACACGGAATCAAGGTTATCCAAGATGCGGTTTGTAACCACATTGGGCCGCTGTTTTACTATGACGAGAACGGTAACCAGCAACTCGATATGTCGAGTGAAAACGAATGGATCGCACCGTATTCTAATCATCCCTACACGAACACTCGGTGGGTTGACCTTCCTCAGTGGAATCTCGTTCCGCCGAATCCTGATGATGAAGAATTGATACTTGGGCACAGGGTGAAGACGACAGGTCTGCTTCGCGAATTTCGCATTTACGGTCGGCACGGATTTAATTCCAATAGTCTCGGCAAATCGGATGGCGAAGAAGTGAAATGTGATTTCTTTTCGCTACGTGATATGGCAACCCATCCTGACTCGGAACATTTTGACGCGTTGGTGAATGAGTTCGTTGAAATCTACTATTTCTATATCCATGTTGTTGGTATCGATGGCATGAGGCTTGATACAGTGAAACACGTCCATCATGAGTTCTGGTCGGAGTTCACGCACCGACTTCGCGACAAACTTGGCGAAGAGGCTGAGAAATTATTGATTACTGGCGAAGTCTACGACGGGAACCCATTTGTTCTTGGGCGATACACCTTTTCTCTGAATCCAGAGACAGGTGAACGAGACTCGAAACCTTGTCTTGATTCGCTATTGAATTTTCAATTCTGCTTTAATCTTCGTGATTATCTTCGCAAACCAGGGGATTCATTTGGCCATCCATGGGGTTTACAGAACACGACCAACTCTCTGAATCGGCAGGGAGAGAAGGCGTTCTATAACTCGCAAGTCGGTGTCGATGGACTTGCACCGCGTCAAAAGATGGTCAATTTTTTCGAGAACCACGATGGCCTCAATCGTTTTCTCGTACCGGAAGTCGATGAAGTCAAGCATCGTTTGGCCTTGGCGATTCTGATGACGACCGAAGGAATCCCCTGTATTTACTATGGTGCGGAAGCGTCGCTGCGTGACTCGAAAGGACGTTTGAAACAAGATGGCGAGACGGGCAGGATGACCTATTGTGAAGACGGTGATGCGTCGAGGCTCGAATTGGCGACCAAGACGGCGTCGTTTGAACTTATCAACCGGTTGAGTGAGTTGCGTGCTCAGCAGGAGGCTCTTCATGCGGGGGCAATGTCAACGCTTTGGGTCGATTCGGATAGTACGTCAAGTGATGACGGGTTGTATGTGTTTGCGCGGTACGTGGGAACGGACGACGGGATTGACACTGCGAAAACGGTGATTGTTGCGATCAATGCGAATCCGAAACAATCGGCTATTGCTGAGCATGTTTCGCTGGTCGTTGGGCCTGATGGCGAACAGGCATTAGCGCGGTCTGGAGATCGCTTTCATCAAGTAAGGCCGTTTGAATCGGACGACGAAATTCAGATTACGGTCACTGAAATGATGGGTGCAAGTTCTGCATCGATCCGGGTGGAAGTCCCGCCCTCTTCGGCTGTCATCTATATTCGATAGTGGCACAAGGCGATGAATCAAACTTCTTACCCCATGAATCAACAGTGAATACGGAAAAGCCTGCGTTGTCGTTTTGGCAAATCTGCAATATGTCGTTTGGCTTCTTTGGAATCCAATTCGGCTGGGGATTGCAGATGGGGAATATGTCGGCCATCTACGAGTATCTCGGTGCGAGCGAGAGCGAACTACCGCTGCTGTGGTTGGCCGCCCCACTGACGGGCTTGATTGTCCAGCCCATCGTTGGATACATGAGCGACAACACATGGTGTTGGCTCGGTCGTCGGCGTCCCTATTTTCTTTTTGGTGCGATCTTTTCGAGTATCGCTTTGATCTTGATGCCTCGCAGTGGTGCGTTGTGGATGGCAGCTGGATTGCTTTGGGTTTTAGACGCTTCGGTGAATATCAGCATGGAGCCATTCCGAGCGTTCGTTGCCGACTTACTGCCGGAGCGACAGCGTACGGTTGGTTTTGCGATGCAATCGGTTTTTATCGGTGCAGGTGCCGTGATTGCGTCGAAGTTGCCCGGTTGGCTAAAGGACTGCGGGGTAGATTCAACAACATCCGATGCGCATCCGATTCCGCAAACGGTTCATGTTGCGTTTACGGCGGGTGCGTTCGTGTTTTTCTTTGCTGTGCTTTGGACCGTCATCAGCACGCGTGAAAAACCTCCAAGCGAAGCAGAGTTGGCAGAGACCAAACAGAAAAGAAGCGGAATGGCAGAGATTTACGATGCGTTTCGTCACATGCCTTCTCGGATGAAGCACTTGGCCGTCGTGCAGTTCCTGACTTGGATGGGATTGTTTTGCATGTGGATCTTTTTCACTGTTGCGGTTGCCAGGGATATTCTTGGCGCAACCGACGCGCAATCGGATTTGTATAAGACAGGGATCTATTTAGCGAACGATTGTTTCGCAACCTATAATTTGGTTGCCTTTTTTACTGCGATTGGGTTTCTTTGGATCGGTCGTTTTGTTTCCGCAAAGTGGATTCATGTCGTGTCGATGTTTTGCGGAGGGTTGGGGCTTGCTTCGCTGCTGTTTGTGCGTGACCCGACCATTTTGACTTGGGGCTGTTTTACCGGAGTGGGGATCGCATGGGCATCCATTTTGTCGATGCCCTATGCCATGCTTGCGGGATCGCTTCCGGAGCGTCGAATCGGCGTTTACATGGGGATTTTTAATCTCTTTATCGTGATACCTCAGATTTTGGTGGCAATCGTTTTGAGCCGAGTATTGGCTCAGTACGATGAAGTGAATCGTTTGCATGTGGTCGTTTTCGGTGGCGTTTGCCTTTTGCTCGCAGCGATTGTGACGGCATTCTTGCCTTACAGTCCCGAACACGAGTGAAAGTTCGATGGCGGAAAAAAAACGTGTGGCCTTAATCGTTGAGTCATCGGGTGTTTACGGACGTGAATTGCTCAAGGGGATCATGCGTTATTGCCGGTCGACGGATGATTGGTTGGTCTACTACGAACAACGGGATCTTTCGAGCGAGTTGCCATCGTGGTTAATGAATTGGGCCGGGCATGGGATTATCTCTCGCGTGGCAAACCGCGAACTTGCCGAAGTGGTTAAACAGCAGGGGATTCCGCTGGTGCAACTCGCCGATCGCAGTGAAGAGAGTGATTCGGTATCATTGCGGTCTGACGATACGGCTATTGGAAAGATGGGGTTTGAACACTTTGCTGATCGTGGATTCCAGAGCTTCGCTTTTTGTGGTTTTGAAGATGAAGCGTGGTCAGTGCGCCGTGAAAAATCGTTCGTTCAGCATGCATCGAAGTACGGCCAATGTTGCGTTTACCGATCGCGTTGGCACGGTGCGACAATGACCCCCTGGGAAGTCGAGCAGGCGAATCTAATCCGTTGGCTCGGAACGCTAGTGAAGCCCGTCGGTGTGATGGCCTGTTGTGATATTCGTGGGCACCATGTCTTACAAGCCTGTGCTCAATCAGGGTTCAATGCCCCCGAAGAGGTCGCAGTGCTTGGGGTCGATAATGACGAATTGCTGTGCCAACTCTGCTCGCCACCGCTTTCGAGTGTGATACCCAATGCAGAGATGGTTGGCTATTTGGCTGCCGAAACGCTTGCTGTGAAGATGGAGGGAATCGAACAAGAAACAGGTGAAAGTCACATCCCGCCGATTGGGATTTGCACACGCCATTCGACGGAAATTGTTGCAATCGATGATCCGGATATTGCCGCGGCGATTGGCTACATCCGAGAGAACGCTTGTGCAGGGATTTCGGTACGAGATGTCCTTAAAAATATTCCGGTTTCGCGAAGTACGCTCGAACGTCAACTACGAAAGTATCTGCGCCGATCGCCTCAACAAGAAATTCGCAATGTTCGGATGCGCCGCGCTTGTGAACTTTTGAAAATGACGGATCTTTCCATCGAACGAATCGCAAATATCTGCGGATTCAAACATCCTGAATACATGCACGCTTTCTTCAAACGAGAGTTGAAGATGACCCCGGGCGAGTATCGCGAATCGACTGAGGCTTAGCAACGAAATCGCCAAGATGTTACGAGGCAACACTGATTTTTTTCGGTGCCAAACTCATCAGAGCATCTAGCCGATCAGTTTGTTGACTGCGGCGATGAGACGGTTCATGGGGAAGGGTTTGCGAATGTAATCGCTGACGCCCAACAGTTCCGCGTAGGCTTTGTGACGGCTTCCTTCGTTACCCGTGATCATGATTACAGGCATCGGTTCGTCACGCGTACGTCGTAGTTTTTCGAGCACCAAAAAACCACTACGTTTGGGCATCATCATGTCCAAAATCATTAAGTCTGGGTCTTCTCGCTCGGCCAATGCCAAGCCTTGGTTGCCATCGCGGGCGACGATCACTTCGTAACCTTCGCCTTCGATCGCATAGCGAACGGAGTCGATGATTTCGTAGTCGTCGTCAACGATTAAGACTTTCTTAACCTGACCGCCCTTTTGAGGATCACTTTGACCTGAGGAAGCCGGTTTCTCCGATAGGTTATCGTCGCTATTCATCGATTCTCATTCAAACGAGCGGGGGCGAACAAAGCGTGGGAATTAATTGGGCGGGGTAGGGCAGGGGACAGGTGAGAATCGGATTGTAACCGTTTTTCGGTTGCTTAGGAATCAGTTATGAGAAAACTGGGTTGGCGAAGTTGACCAAGCATCGTTCGATTGGTTTTGGCTCGCAGGGATCACCGAATTCATGATCCATTGGTTCATATCCGCTAGCGCGACGGTGTTCATTTCATCATCGTCGTCGTACTTTCGAACTTCTAACTTGGCGCGGATCATCAGTGCCGTTCGCATGTCATGATCGAGCCGGTTTGAACTGTAAGCGGGGTTCTTGTGTGCCCATTGCCAAAGCATCTGTAAACGTCGCTCGCGGAGCAGATCCAAGTTGGAAAGGCTATGGCAACCTTGGGGCAACGCCCCACCGAGTGAGACCACGCCGGCAAAGCGATTGGGGGATTGCAGTGCGATTCGCATCGCCATTGTGCCACCATTTTGATAGCCTGCCAGAACCACTCGCGACGGGTTTATGGAAAAGCGACTCTGGGCTTCGTCGATGGCCATCAAGACATTTTCATTAGCTGATGCGATCGCCGCAGGGCTCTTTCGCCATTCGTAACAATGCCCCGAGGAGTCGACCGCGCGACTTGCTCGTGTGCCGACTGCGACATAATTGCGCAGGCTGATGTGGGGCAAAACCTGCTTGATTTGGTTTTCATTGAATCCATCGCTGTGCAGCCACACCAACAGCGGGTATTCGTATTTGGCTTCGTAATGAGTGGGCAAAAAGAACGCGACTCGCGACGATGGATTCTGCGAGAACGGCCCGACGTCATCGTAAGCCCCTTCGGTAGGAGCATCACTGTCCCAGAGGAAATCGCTATCGCCTGAAAAGAAATCGAAATCGCTCGATTCTGAAGGCGAATGAGTTGTTTCGTGAGAGGATGGCGGGCCCCAGATTTCCGTTGGATCAAAACGACTCATAGCACCCGGGTCTTCGGTAGGATGGCCATACGAGCAATCGCAACAACCACGCTTCCCCAAAAGCATCAAACGAACGAAGTGACGCGGGGGGAAGGGGAAATTGCGACTAACACGTGGGATGAATACCGTAAACCTACGCGCCAAGGCACGTAGGTGTCAACGTGAATTGCCCATCCATAAGCGTGAGAACGAAAGTGCGTTCTCTTAAGCCGATAGCAATTCATCCATTGCTGCGACCAAGTCCTTCACTGCTTGCACGCTGTGCTCAAATCCAGCCTTTTCTTTTTCGGACAATTCAAGCTCAATGATCTTTTCGACTCCGCCACTTCCCATGACAACGGGAACGCCGACATAGTAACCACCGACATCGTATTGGCTGTCGCATAGTGCAGCGACAGGGATCAGGCGTTTCTTATCCTTCACAACCGCTTCTGCCATTTGGGCACAAGCTGCCGCAGGAGCGTAATAAGCGCTACCGGTCTTCAAAAGTGAAACAATTTCGGCACCACCCTTACGAGTTCGGGTGACGATTTCTTCGAGTCGCTCGGCACCGATCAATTGGGTTACTGGGATTCCCCCGACGCTAGTGCAGCTTGGCATTGGAACCATCGTGTCGCCGTGGCCACCCATTAACAATGCACTGATGTCTTCGACGCTGACACCCAACTCCATTGCCAAAAAGGCGCGATAACGAGCGGTATCCAAAACACCAGCTTGACCACAAACGCGAGCCGAATCGAATCCGGTTACTTTCCACATTTGTTGGACCATTGCGTCGAGCGGGTTGCTGACGACGATCACGACTGCGTTTGGACTGGTGGTCTTGATCTGTTCCGCAACGCTGGTGATGATTTTGGCATTAGTTCCAAGCAAATCGTCACGGCTCATCCCTGGTTTTCGCGGAATTCCCGCTGTTACGACGATGACATCGCTGTCTTTGGTGTCGTCATAGCTGGTTGTGCCCACGATGTTCGAGTCGTAGCCCATGATGGGAGATGCTTGCATTAGGTCGAGTGCTTTACCAGCTGGCATATCCTCGGTTTGTGGGATATCCAACAACACGATGTCACCTAATTCGGCTGCGGCGCACCAATGTGCACAGGTTGCTCCAACATTTCCGGCCCCAATGATCGATATTTTTGCTCGGCGCATCTTGTTCTGCTCTGTCTGAAAAGGATGTTTCGTTTCTGATAGGAATCGTCGCTCACATGGGCGAGCTCGATGAGTCCTTAATCGTCTAAGAACCACGCTTCGGGTCAAGTAGCCACCCGCCGAAAAACACCATAGTTTTGTAGGATTAGGGGGGCTGAGATCCTTGGTTTGGACCAACCCAGCGGCTGCAAACAGCTTGTTCGTTGATTCAAGCGTGTCCTCACACCAGCACGCAATGCTCAAAAAAGAATCGCTATCCGACGCACTTTCTCGCAGCCAACGGCGACATCGACCTTACATCGACGAGCTTACATCGACTCTGGAAGTTGCATTTGCTCCGCTTCGCGTTCTTTTCTAACGCGTTCAATCCGTCGGTCGCGGCGTGCGACAATAAGACTCCATATGAAAAGTCCCACAATCGAGGCGCAAGTTGCTATCGCGGCAATCCAACCGATCATTTTAACTCCGGCTGGGTCGGGATTGGTCGGTTCACGATTATTTAGGTCCGCAGCAATCAGAAGCGGTCCAAATTGGTCGCCTCCCCCAAATTGTCGCATGTATTCGCTCGAATAACTCCAAAGACGAAAGAAGAAACCGTCGACCGCCACGGGGACCACGATCGGGGTAACTACGGCGTCGGTTTGTTTGGTTGCTTTGATCCGTTGTTGCATCCACGCGGGCAGCGTTCTGGAAACGATAGAGATCGGATAACGATTCTGAAACTTTGCCGGTTGACCGTCCGAACCGGGAGGCGGAGCAATTTCGACGACCACATTACCAAGGTCTCCAATTGCATCGATTTGGAAATAGTGATCGCTGCCCAACTGTTTTTGTCTCGCCGGCTCGGTGACGGCGATTCGAGTGACCTGGATCGTTTCGACTTTGATTTGCACAAAGTCACCAGTGAAGGCCATCGGATCTTTTAACAGGTCGACCGGTTTAATCCTCGCTGGCGTGGGTAGTTCGTTTTTCGGAGTTCGCCCAACCTCTGCGGAGGCCGCAAGCATCGCGTAGAAAATCTCGGTATCTTCCCCAGACAGGGGTTGACGATTTCGTAAAGCGACCGAGCCCAGTTGTCCGACATCGACTCCTTTGGAAGAAAGCAATTTCCAGCCTTCGTTTTTCGGTTTTGCTGGAAACCATTGGACAGGCACACTGGCGACGGCCGAGACAACGTCTTCCTCGCTGGTTTCAATCACCATTCCGATTCCGCGAATGCGATCACCAATCGTGATATCGCGAGGAAGTTCCGTCGTTAGCAAAGTGACCGTTGAAGCTGCTTCCTCACGCTGTACCGTCACTTGCAGTACTTGGCGAAGTTCCAAGAACTCGATGAGCTTTTCGGGAATCGCAAACGGCTTGATCCCTTGGACCGTACCCTCGACGATGGAGCAATCACCAAGCGTAGGTGCATTAGGTTGTTTGTCTTTGGCCGCAATTTCGGACAACTTTTCCGAGGTCATTCGGTTCAGGCGATAGAGTAGCTTTGCCGCCTCGCCCACCGAGTCTTCGTTGCGAACCGGGAATGTTTTTTCGATCCGAGAAAGATCAAAGCCAATTAAAGAAACGAGTTCGCTTTCCGCGTAGGCTGCATCGGTAAGGAGGCCGAAAGTGAGCAGTAGGGTGAAAGCGACCGTGACAGGAAAACGGGTCATCGTTGATCTCCCAAATTACCATTTTGTAACTCGTCCAAAAAACCACTGGGGTCTTTGCGGTTCGCATCGCGAAGACGTTGACTCTTTTTCGCTTGTGACACCGTGCGCCAAAACAGCAATCCGGCGAACCCGATGCCTGCCATCGCTGCCGCTGCGACGATCGCGAGTAGGCTTGGCTTTTTTGGTTTTGCGGGAACGAGCTTGTTCGAGGCATTGACGCCGGTGGGCGTGCCTGATTGCGGAACGATTCGTCCCACAATCACGGGGGCCAAATCGGCACCGACGCTGGACCGATAGGCAAGTCGTTTAAGGAACCGCCCCACGATCATCACGGCTGGGCCTTCGGTAACCGTAGCCTCCGAGCCGATCTCAGCAATCGCATCGGGAACACGCGGGACAATCACTTGCACCGGACGGTCTGCTCCGGTGCGTGGCCGCAGCCAAAGACGCCAATATGAATCGATGTCATAGGCATTCTCCGAGACAGGTTGTTTCTCGCTACGGGCAACGCGACCGGAAAAGGCAACCCATTTGCCTCGGTAGACTTCGGGTTGTTGCAGCAACGGTAGTATGCCGATCACCGCAGGAGTCGTTCTCGGCGGATGCATTGCTTGGTAGAGGTAGAGATAAAGGGCGTCGCTATCTTTCGGATTCCAAACGCTGCCATCAACGACTCGCTGAGTCACCCAATTATCGAGCGACGTGACAAGCGATCGGATTTGTTGTGAATCGTCGGTAGGTTGTGAATCGTCGGTTGATCGCTCCGCCGGTTGATTCCCCACTGCGGCATTTTCTAAAAGCTCTTTCCAAGATTCAGAGTCCGGGATGTTTTCGTCCCATTGGGTTTCTATCCAAGTTCGATCCGGAGGATTCAGAACAGAGATACCCGTATGACGTTGCTGATTGAGCAAAGCCATTATCCACGCCGATCGGTCGGTTTCGGGGATCCGCTTGGCGATTTGCCTTGCTGCAAAAAGCGTGTCAGGATCGATGGGGGGTGGCTTCTCGGTTGTCGCTTGAGCATCCAACGCGTTTGCGGATGGGCTACGGTTGTCATCGTTCGGGGGGGAGGGTGCGAAAGCTGTCTCCTCTGCGAAGAAGGTTTCATACAAAACCGGTTTAGCGGCTTGCTGCATCACGACGACCACCAAAAGCAATCCGAGGCCGAGGCGGATCAATCGTCGATAGGTCTGAATCGTCTCGCTTCGACGCTTGGGGCGGCTGTAAAGGTTATCTTCGGTAAATTGAGAAGGAATTCTCATCGGATATTCTTCGGATTGGCTGGCTATGCTTGAAGGAGCGACCACTGCACTTTAATCTAGGGGGCAGAGGAACTCTTTAATCTAAGGCTTAGGGAAGTCGAACGAAACGTCTCGATGGGCCACCTTTCAACAATCATCTCCAATATGCTCGTCTATCTTCGATCCCACTCACAGCAAATCGGCAGCGTTTTGCTCCGTGCGGTTGTGTGCAGCATCTTCGTCTTGAGCAGCACGCTTGTCGTGAACGAGGCTCGTGCCGACGGCGAACCCGTACAAGATTTTTTGAAGCGATTACGAGCGGGCGGCTATTTCGACACGTCGATCACCTACCTTGATCGTATCAACGAGTATCCAGGCGTCGATCCATCCTTTCTTGAAGCCATCGATCTCGAAAAGGCACAAACGTATATCGATGCAGCCGTCGATGCGCGAAGTGCTACCGAGCGTGACGAGTATTTTGCGAAGGCTGCGTCGTCGTTGAGCGAGTTTCTCAAGAACGAAGACCATCCGCGAGTTTCCGAAGCACGATTACAGCTTGGAAAGCTTCAGATGGTCAGAGCTGGGCAATTACTGATGGTCAAACCGGATGACCAAAAAAAGGCTCTGGCACGCGAATCCTATCTCGCGGCATCGAAGACCTTTGATACGATCGTCGAGAACTTGCGATCGAAATTGAAAGAGATGCAAGGGCAAAAGATCGATGCTAGCGCCGACCCCGAATTGGCGGCGCGGCGGACCCAATACCGGGGCGAATTCCTTGATGCAAAACTCAATAAAGGTGAATCACGTCGTTTGGCCGCGATGACGTTCGCCAAGCCAGCGGAAGACGGAAAGAAGCTTCTCGAAGAAGCAGTTGCCGAATTTCAAGACCTTAGCGACAACTACGATGGATTCGTCACCGGAGCCACTTCGCTACTGAATTTGGGGCAATCTTTCCATACACTTGGCGAGATTGACAAAGCGACCGACAGTTACATTCGGCTACTCGAGTTGCCTGACCTTGACCCGCTACGCGATGCGCGGTTTCAAGCCACGACTGGGCTGATCCAAATCGCATTGTCCAAGTCGCCGCCTGACTATCAGACAGCCATTGATCGTGGTCAAGCGATTGTCAAAGACGTTCGCCCCAATGAAAAGCAATTAGCAAGTGTGCTAAGTCTTAAAGTGGATTTGGCGAAATCCTATTTGCTGAAATCAAAAGACAAAGAAAATTTGAAGAACGCGGAAACCAAAAAGGCGGAATCCGAAGGTCGGCAGTTGTTGGTTGAAATTGAAAAGTTGCCTGGCGATCATCTCGAGGAAACGGCCGAGTTGTTGGGTGGTCTCGGAATTCAAATCGCTGAGGTTGAATTGCCGAAAGCCGAAGACCCAGAAAGTCTTGACGATGCGATGGATTCGGCCCGCCAGCTTTTAGAAGTTAGCGAGTCGTCGACTCAGGCGATCGCGTTGCTGGAAAAACAAGGTAGCGATGATCCCGAAATCGCCACGCAAATCGAAGAGATGAGCAAGCAGGTGAAGGAAGCGAGATTAATCGCGATCCAAATCCTACAGCGTGGAATCACGATGATTGGCCCCAGCACCGACCTGGAACTTCTCGGCCAAGCTCGCCAAATTTTGGCGTATCTGCTTTACCAAGAAAAACGTTATCGCGATGCCACCGTGGTTGGCAGCTTCTTGGCTCAAACTTCGCCTGGAACCGAAACGGGTCTAAAGGGAGGGCTGCTCGCTCTAAACTCGTTTCAGATGCTGTTGTCGGAGATTCCCGAAGACCAAAACGGGGACTTGGTCGGCCAAATTGAAAAGTTAGGAGACTTCCTGACATCGGCTTGGCCTAATGATCCCCAGGCGGCAGCAGCGCAAGGGGTGATGATTCGTTTGGCGATGCAAAAAGATCGCTGGGACCAGGCCAACGAATTGATCGCCAAGATGCCCGCAGGCGCTGAGCGTTCGACTTTTGAAAGACTCCTAGGCCGGCTGCTTTGGAACGGTTCGATCATGGCCCGTCGTGACGAAAACCTCGAATTAGCAGCGAAACAGCTAGCCGATGCCGAGCAGGTCCTGCGGAAAGGGCTTGAGGGTATGGATGCGGACTCCGTTGAAAACGAAGCGATGCAAGCAGCCTTGGTCCTTGCAAAAGTCTATTTGCGATCTGGCGACAGCCGGCAGGCGTTGGCGGTCTTGGATGATCCAACCTATGGTCCGGTGAAGTTGGTCGATAAGCTCGCCGACGAAGATAAACTCGCCGGCGATGAAGATGCATTTCGCGGCGATTTGGCGGCGACGGAATTGAACATCATCGTCGCCCGAATGACCAGTGACGATGGCGACGCCGACGCCATGCTTCAGCGTGCGACCAGTGTCATGGAAAAGCTTCAAGCGACCTACCAGGATGAAGAGGGGCAAAAACGATTGATCCCGATTTATGTCGGAATGGCACGTGATCTAAAAGAAGAACTTGATTCAGCACCGGAAAATAAAAAGGCAAAGCTGATCGAAGCGTTCCGCGTCTTCCTGAATCGCATCGCACAAACCAGTAACGATCCCGCGACATTGCAGTGGATTCTTCAAACGCTTGTCCAACTTGGCGAAGCCGCGATGCAGCCAGCAGAAGTCAAGGCGACCGGGCAAGCTGCGGAGTTACTTGACACTGCGGTGAGTACTTACGGTCGACTGCAAGAATCAAGTGACGACGTTTCGCTTTCGATCCAGTATCAATATGGGCGTGCTCAGCGCTTGCTTGGTAAGTACAAAGGCTCGCTCGATACGTTCCAAAATATCTTGGCCGAGAAACCAATGATGCTCGATGCACAGGTCGAAGCGGCGACTGCGTACGAAAAGTGGGCGACCGAGTTGCCTGCAAAATTTGCCTCGAAATCTTATGCCGCTGCGCTTAACGGGGCACGCCCCGGGGCCGATAAAAAGAACATCATCTGGGGCTGGGGCAAAATTAGCCAACTAACCAGCCGGGACAAGAAGTTCGAAGCGATTTTCTTTGATGCGCGATATCACGTCGCCTTGTCGCGTTTTTTATGGGGACGATCAGCGAAGGATACAAAAATCATGAAAAAAGCGGAGTCGGACATTACCAAAGTTGTCGCATTGTACCCTGACCTCGGCGGCGCGAAACAACGGAAAAAGTTCGATTCGCTTCTTCGTGAAATTCAAAAGGCGGTCGGTAATCCCGTTACTGGTTTGCCTCCAAATTCGTAACGGAAGTCCCTGTGATTTTCGCCCGAACAAGAACCCAACTTATGACTCAAATGACCCCAGCAAACCGAAACCAACCAAGACGAATCATCACGTTGATGTCGCTCGCGGCTGTGCTTGCGCTGAACACCATCGTTGAAGCTCAAACGGACCGTGTCTACCCACTGACCGGCTCTGCCATTAGTGGAACAGTGGCGAAGACCAGTGCCCAAGGCGTGCAACTGAAAAAGGGCAGTGGAACGCAGAGCTTTATGGCGGGCGAGATCAAGAAGATTCTGTACGACGGCGATCCTGCCGCTCTGACCAAAGGACGTGAATTTGCGATTGATGGGCAATACGACCAAGCCCTGGAAAACCTTGCTGGCATGGATCTCGACAGTTTACCTCGTGCCGTGATCAAAGCGGATGCGGTGTTTTATCGAGCAATGTGCAGCGGCAAACTTGCCTTGGCGGGCAAGAAAGACAAGAAGGCTGCTGCGGTTGAAATGCTGTCCTTCGCTTCAAAGTATCGCGACTCGTGGCACTTTTATGACGCGGCAAAAATTCTTGGTGATCTGGCGTTGGCTTTGGGCAATACCGATGACGCGTTGAAATTTTACGGTTCGCTCCGATCGGCACCTTCGGCAACCGCTAAAATCGACTCGGTTTACTTAACGGGAATGGCCCAAATGAGGGCGGGTGATATTGCAACAGCGATAGCTCAATTTGACAAAGTGATCGGATTGAAAGTCGATTCAGTGTCCGCAGCCAGGCTTCAATCGCTTGCCAAAGCGGGCAAAGCGACCGCGTTCGCAATCGAAAACAAACCGGATGAGGGGCTTGAGCTTGTATCGGCATTAATCGCTGATATGGGACCAACGGATATCGAAATGGCCGCTCGGACCTACAATGCCCAAGGTGCGAATTATGAAGCGAAAGGGGATGCCGAAGGCGCTCTTTTGGCTTACTTGCACACCCACCTGATGTTTTCGAGCCAAAGCGACTCGCATGCGGTTGCCCTATCGAAATTGGTTGAATTGTGGCCGAAAGTCGGCAAACCTGAGCGGGGCGCTGAGGCAAAACAAGAATTAAAACAGTTGTATCCCGGCTTTGGCCAGTAGAGTATCTTACAGATCTAAAGCAAAAATCAAAACAAACGTCTAGCTTCTATTTTTCCGGAGAAAATCGTTGATGTTCGCCTCTTGCGGTTCCCTATTCGCTTCCGAAAAACCGCGTTCGCGGTCTCTCCATTTCGCCATATTGGCGATGGTCGCATCATTGTTTTTCTCGCTTTCCGCAGTCGCTCAAGACGACGCGATGGATGAGTTTGGTGGTGATCCCGCTCCGGTTGCCGTCGAAGCTCCGGCGGCTCCTGTCGATGCACCAGCACAAGGTGGTGATCCCAGCCCTGCATCGGTGGGTGACCAGAACCTGCTTGAGTGGACCATTAGCTCCCTCGGGTACGGCTACGTCTTTATCTTCTTGGCGTTGTCGATTTCGCTGGTTTCACTTTTCGTTATGAATTTTCTTGCGGCCCGACGCGATACGCTTTGTCCTCAAGAGTTAATTGACAGTTTCGAAGAGAAACTCAACGAGAAACAGTTTCAAGAAGCCTACGACCTCGCGCGTGCGGACGAATCCGTATTGGGCAAAGTCCTTTCCGCAGGCCTTGCAAAACTTTCGCGTGGCTACAACAAAGCCATCGAAGGGATGCAGGAAGTTGGCGAAGAAGAAAGCATGAAGCTCGAGCATTTGCTCTCTTACATGGCATTGATTGGCAACCTCAGCCCGATGATCGGGTTGTTCGGAACGGTTCATGGAATGATCACGTCGTTCCAAGTGATCGCGCTCGGTGGCGCATCGCCGAAACCCGCCGAATTGGCGTCGGGGATTTCAACCGCTTTGTTTACCACGTTGATTGGACTAGCCATCGCGATTCCGGCAATTGCAGCCTACAACATTCTGCGCAACCGCGTATCGCGATTGTTGCTCGAAGTTGGCGTAGCGAGTGAGAACTTGATGAGCCGATTTGAAGATGTTCAGCCTGGAGCCAAAAAGTAGATGCGCGTCAAATCGAAGAAACCAGATTTGGCTCAAGGCGACTTGACGCCAATGATCGACATGACGTTCCAATTGATCGCGTTCTTCATGGTGTTGATCAATTTCGCCCAAACCGAAGCGAATGATCGCGTGGTGCTTCCGAGCAGCAAGCTAGTCAAGCCGCCTGAGGTCGCGCTGGAATTTCCGATTATCTTGCATGTGGCCCAAGATGGCGAAATCGTGCTCGGTGGCGATGAATTCACTGTGGAAACCTTGCGGATCGGCTTGCAGCGTGAAATGTCAGTCATCAAAGCCGAAGGGAAAACGGCAAACGATGCGAACGTCGTGATCCGGGCGCATCAGGACACGGCGATGGGCGATGTCCAGGAGGTCATTCGTGTTGCCCAAGAACAGAACTTGATCAATTTTGCCCTACGTGTAAAAGAGGATAATCGATAATGAAAATCCGCAACAAAGGGGAAATGGAAAAGAACGAATTGAACATGACCAGCATGATTGACATTGTCTTCTTGCTGCTAGTTTTCTTCGTGATGACCTTCAAAATTGTAGAAATGGAAGGGGACTTTAGTGTTCGCATGCCATTGGGTGAAAGTAGTGGCGTGCCCGATCCGACCGACCTTCCGTTGAAGCTACGCCTGACTTCGGATGCCGATGGCCGGTTGGCAAGCATGTCGCTCAATGACATTAGTTTAGGGACTGATTTTCCGCAGCTGCAGGCAAATGTCATTTCGTTGATCGGCAACACGGCGCCGGTCGAAGGGGAGGATGGCCCCGAGATTGAGATCGACAGCGATTACAACTTGCGTTACGAGAACGTGATCGATGCAATCACGGCGGTCAGTGGCTACAAAGACGGTAACCAGGTGGTGAAGTTGATCGAAAAGATCAAGTTTGCCAAACCTCGCCGTTAGTGTTTTTGAAACAAAGCTAGACTTGCCGCATGATATTGCTGTTGGACAATTACGATTCGTTCGTCCACAACTTGGCTCGCTACTTTCGTCAACTCGGTTGCCAAACGCGTGTGGTTCGTAGCGACCAAATCGATGTAGCTGGCTGCCGCGAAATCGCTCCTGAAGCAATTGTCATTTCGCCTGGCCCAGGGCATCCGGTGGATGCTGGTTGCTCAATCGCCGTGGTACGAGAACTTTCACTGACGACACCGATTCTTGGTGTTTGCCTAGGCCATCAAGCGATCGGCCTTGCGTTCGGAGGGGTTGTAAATCGGTGTGGGCCTATTCACGGCATGGCGTCGGCCATTTCTCATAATGGAACGGGTGTGTTTCGAGGTTGTCCGTTGCCGATGAGCGTGGGGCGTTACCATTCGCTAGCGATCGACCCTGATCGCGTACCGGTCGAATTGGATGTCACTGCTCGAACCGACGACGGTGTGATTATGGGTGTGCAGCATCGCGAGCGGCCGATATTCGGTGTCCAATTTCATCCCGAGTCGATCCTTTCGGACGAAGGCGCACGGGTCGTTGAGAACTTTGTCTTGATTGCATCCGAAATTCGTCGGGGGATCTTGTCATGATTGTTGAATCCATCGTGACGACATCGGATGCTTGCGGGCGAGTGAACATCGCACCGATGGGCCCAACGGTCGGCGACGATTTTGCAGTGGGGGATCCGCTTGACCAGTCAATCACGCTTCGTCCATTCGACTCGTCGAAGACATATCGGAATTTAACTGAAAATCCACGAGCGGTCGTGCATGTGACGGACGATGTCGACTTATTTGTCCGCGCTGCACTCAATGAAATCGGTGATCTAGAAACGGCAACAGAGCTTGTCGATTGTTTGGACGATTCCTATTGGGTCCTGCGAGATTGTCATCGCTGGTTCGCTGTCGATGTGGTTTCAAACGACGGACATCATCCACGTTTGACGATGCAGTGCAGGGTGGTGCGAAGTGAAATCGTCCGACCTTTTTTTGGGTTCAATCGAGCCAAGAATGCGGTAATCGAGGCTGCGATCCTTGGCACCCGAACGAGCTTATTGCCGAGAAAGGAAATTGAATCCGAATTGTCGAGGCTTGAGATTTTGATCGATAAGACGGCTGGCAGAAACGAAACCACCGCGTTTGAACGCATCAGGCGGTTTGTCGCAAACGCGTATTGCAATTCGGCAGTGAAAACCGAATGAACAAGCAAGTTCGAGTGACCGCGGGGTCACGTTTGCATTTCGGTCTGCTCGATACTGCGGCACCCTACGGTGGCGTGGGGGTGATGATTCAATCACCTCACACCGAGATCATCGCCACCGAAGCGGATCGGTTTTGTCCATCGAATGTTGCATCGGAACGCGTCGAAGCGATTGGACGTCGGTTTGCCGGTTTTGCAGGTATGTCACAGTTGCCGCCGTGCAAAATCGAAATCCTTAGTCGACCCGATCCGCATACAGGATTGGGCAGCGGAACCCAATTGGCCATGTCGGTTGCGGGAGCGTTGTGTGCACTGTTTCAGGTCGAATGTTCTGACCATGAAATGGCGTTTCGCATCGCCGATCGTGGTCGCCGCTCAGCGGTCGGTATTCATGGGCATCTTGGTGGCGGTTTGGTATACGAAGACTCCATTTGCGAAAATTCAAACTTAAACGACTCAGCCAGTCAAGCAAAGTTGAATCCCATTCGCCACCGCGTCGGTTTGCCGACCGATTGGTGCGTCGCTTTGTTCTCGGCGCGGCGTAGATTGGACGTTGTGAGTGGTGAGTTAGAACAGAGCCAATTTGCCAAGCTACCACCGGCTTCCGCTGTACAGCGACAAAAACTTCGGGAGATCGCCGAGCATCGATTGATTCCTGCGGTGCATGATGGCGATTTTTTTCAGTTCGCTGACGCAGTACAACGATACAACCACACAAGCGGTTTGTTGTTTGAGTCGGTTCAAAACGGAGCCTACAACGGACCTGAAATTTGCCTATTGGTTCGGACGCTTCTAGAGCATGGAGCGTATGGGGTGGGGCAAAGCAGTTGGGGACCGACCGTCTTTTCATGGTTTCGGTCAGGCTGCGAAGCAAAGGCGTTCGTTGCCAAAAACATTGACACAGAATCCGTCGACGTACAAATAACCTACGCGGAAAACGAAGGGCGACTAATTTCGATCATTTGACAGCGGACGATTTGACTCGTTCGGAAGTCATTTCAATTGCGGATACCATCGCTTTTGCTTTGTTGATTGTTTCGTCATATTCAGCGTTCGGATCGCTGTCGGCGACCACGCCACACCCGGCTTGGACGTACACGACCCCGTCTTTGACCACCATGGTCCGCAGTGCAATACACGTATCCATATTGCCTCGGTAATCGATATAGCCGACCGCGCCGCCATAGGGACCGCGGCGATGCGGTTCGATGGAGTCAATGATTTCCATCGCGCGGACCTTCGGTGCACCTGAGACCGTTCCGGCAGGTAAACAAGCTTTGAGAGCATCGAATGCATCGAGACCTTCGCGAAGCGTTCCCTGGACTTCGCTACTGATGTGCATTACGTGGCTATAGCGTTCGACGATCATGATTTCAGTAAGCTCGACCGAACCGAATTGTGCGACTCGTCCGATATCGTTTCGGCCTAGGTCGACGAGCATCACATGTTCGGCACGCTCTTTTGGATCAGCCAGCAATTCTTTTTCCAGTGCCTTGTCTTCCTTTTCCGTTTTGCCGCGTGGGCGGGTTCCTGCTAGCGGGCGAACGGTGACAATGCGGTCAGCAACGCGACACATGATCTCTGGGGAGCAACCAACCAGAACACATTCTGGGGTGCGAACGAAGAACATGAAGGGGCTAGGGTTGACGACGCGGAGAGATCGATAGATTTCGAAGGGATCGACATCGGTCTTGACGCTCATTCGTTGACTCGGAACGACTTGAAAGATGTCACCTGCGCGAATGTACTCGACGCATTTCAAAACCGCTTTGCCAAAAGATTCGCGAGTGAAGTTGGATTTGACTTCGAGTGGTTTGTCTGTCGCTTCGCTTGAGGCTGATGCTTCGCCAGACAACGGATGCGTTAACTCGTCGGTGCTGTGCGAAACGGGACGCCGTAGGCGGCCGATGGATTGATCGAGACTTTGGGATGCTTTGTCGTAAGCTTCGTTGGCCTGTTGCGTATTCTCGACACCACGACAATCGGCTAATGAAACGACCGTGATCGTTTTGTCGACGTGATCGAATATGCAAAGTGTGTGGTAGAACGAAAAATCGAGATCGGGTAGGCCTCGATCGTCTTGGGGGGCGTTTGGAAGTTTTTCAACATAACGAACCACGTCATATCCGGCGTACCCGATTGCCCCGCCAATGAACGGCGGCAACCCCTTTACGTCCGCGACGCGGTAATCAACGTGCGAGCGAAAGGTTTCGAGCGGATCGTCGGATTGGAGTGTTTCGGTGTTCGCGCCGTCTTTCGTTTTGGCGTCTTGGATCGTGATTTCGTTTCCACGAGCAGCAAAGCGTTTGACCGGCCCGGCCGCGAGAAAGCTGTAGCGGCCGACTTTTTCGCCACCGATCACGCTTTCGAACAAACACGCAGGTCCGTCGTCGTCAAGTAGCCGAAAGGCGGTCACCGGGGTGAGTGAATCACTTAGCAATTGTCGATAGACAGGAACGAAGTCGTGGTCGATCGCCAGGTCAGTAAACTCGGCAGCGTTTGGTGTAAGCATCGATGCGACGGTTTTTATTGAGAATCAGGTGTTGGAAAACGCAAAAACAGGTGCCGGCTGTAGCGGGATGGTCAAGGTCGTTACGTTGACACCGATTGGGGTGTCGATAGAATCGACCTGTTGCCCGCGAACTGCGAAGCCCCTTCCGAAAAGACACACTTTAGCGGCAGTTGCGGCGGCTAGGAATGACACGATGAAATGCCAGTATTGTGAAAAACCCGCGACGTTCCATATCACGGAGCTCACCGAACCCAACGGGCCCAAAGTGATGCATTTGTGCGAGGAACATGCCCGGAATTTCTTGCAGAAAGAGGCCACCAGCCCGGTGGCTTCGGTCGCCGGCGCGCTAGCCAAACAGCTACAACTCGGGCAAACCAAGGCGGAACTTGAAGAATTGGACCAAAAAGAGTGTCCGGTTTGCGGCATTAGTTTTTTCGAGTTCCGTAATACGGGACGGCTTGGTTGTCCCTACGATTACAGCTTTTTCGAGAGCGATTTGATCCCCTTATTGACCAACATTCACGATGCTACCGAGCATGTCGGCAAACGGCCGCGGCGGTTGGCAGCGTCCGCCGATTCACAGGCTCGGATGATCCAATTGCGACGTGAGATGGAAGAAGCGGTCGAATTGGAAGACTATGAACGAGCCTCGGAAATTCGTGACGAACTTAAGAGGATGGAGTCGGATTTGAACCAACCTGCCCCTGAAGAAACTGCAAATGGCAATGAAGATGAGGCGAACTCGCCCGAAGGTGAGGACCAATCGTGAATCAAGAAACGGACTTTAATGCCTTAGCAAGAAACTCGGGCGAGTGGCTTCGCGGAACGGGGCCGGAATCGGATATCGTGATAAGCAGTCGGATTCGCTTAGCACGCAACTTGGCCGACTTTCCGTTTATCCGCCGATGCAGCGACGAAGATCGTGATAGCATTGAACGAACCGTGCGGGCTCGCATGGAAGCGATCGAAGACTGGAACGACATTCGCTACATCGACATCGAAGAGTTGTCGGAAATCGATCGCCAATTCTTGGTGGAACGCCAATTGATCAGCCGCGAGATCGCTGATGCCGATGGGTCACGCGCGGTGGCGATGGACCCAGGCGAACAATATAGCGTGATGATTAATGAAGAGGATCACCTGCGAATCCAGGTGATGCAAAGTGGGTTGGATTTGGATGCCGCTTGGGCTCGCATCGATTCACTTGATGATCAACTTGAAGGGTCGATCCTTTACGCGTTTCACGAAAAATACGGTTACTTAACGGCCTGTCCAACGAACGTTGGCACAGGGCTTCGCGTGAGTGTGATGTTGCACTTGCCCGCACTGGTGATCACTCGCCAGATCGAAAAAGTTTTTCGAAGTATGCAGCGGATCAATGTGACCGTTCGTGGTTTATACGGTGAAGGCTCGCAATACTCAGGCGATTTCTATCAAGTCAGCAATCAAGTCACGCTCGGGCATAGTGAAAAGGCTCTTTTATCGTTAGTGGGTGACGAGGTTGTGCCTCAAATTATCCAGTACGAACGAAAAGCGAGGGCGTTTTTAGTCGAACAAAATCAACAAGATTTACACGATGACGTGAGCCGTGCGCTCGGGATTCTAAGCACCGCGAAGAAGATCAGCAGCGAAGAGACAATGCACTATTTGTCTAAAGTTCGAATGGGTGTCAATTTAGGCCTGATCGACGATGTCGAACTCGCAACCATCAACAAGTTATTCATCCATACTCAACCTGCACATTTACAGAAGTTGCATGGTCGTATGCTCGGTTCGTCGGACCGCAATGTACAACGCGCGAGCTATCTTCAACGCCATTTGCATGGCGAACAGGGCGAAGGCGAGTTCAATTAGTCGAGTTAACTCGGGGAATATTAACTCAGGCGATGTTAACTTGGGGGCCGGCGGCCATGAGTGCATATGTTAATGTGCTCATTGGTTAGGTTCGCTATTTGCTCGGTCACCCCAAATAAGTCAAACTTCACCGAAACACGATTCACACTCCTACGGTCGTGTGGCGATGCGGCGAACGGGTTCGGTGGAGCTTTCGATTTGCACTAGCCCCACACGTTGAAGGTGCTCGTTCACCGTGACTATCTGCTGCGAATCTAAGGACGGCGCAATGAAACCCCAGTACTTCTGGTCAATTCGCATCAGCGCCGCAAGCGACCGCGGTGTATCTTCGACCATCGGCCTCAATTTGCGAATGGTTGCTTTGACTCGGGCAGTTTGTTCAGCGTCGAGATTGTCCGATAACGCATCTTGGAGCACAGGAACCACAGGGGTTCCCCATGACAATAGCCGCTTCTGAGCCGACGTTCGCGTTGCGCGGCGGTTGGATCGGAATGCGTCAACACACGTGGTGATCGCGTCAACCGAGGGGGCAGGGGAGTCGGCAATTTGGTTTATCAGGGTCGCGTCGGCGTCACGGTTGATTTGTGCGAGCGATCGTCCACACAATACACGCTCGATCAAATTGCCATAGTGCAGATCGAACACCGTCGAGTTCTGCAGACGCACATGTAGCAGAGTCGGGCCAACGTAGTGTTCGGTCAACGAATCACGTTGGATCGTCCAACGAATCGAGCCGAACTCGGGTTGGTCTAAGTTGCTCCGTTCGGACGTCTGTGGCAACCATGATTCAATCTGAACGTGGGTCGCTTCTTGAACGCTTAATACGAGATGCTGGTGTTTATTTTGGTAGACGTAGTGCAGCGAAGGCAATCCACGATCGGCCGTGACCGAAATGCTTTCTAGCACGCCACCTTCGCGATTTTCGTCGCTGCCTTTTCGATGGCGTGGTGCGTCGAGTCCCAGCCGCCCTTGAATAAGTTGGAACCGAACCACGCCACCTTCCGAGAAGAGCTTGTCGTCCTGTGGGGGCCTTCGTGTCGAAGAAAGACGCTCCTCCTCGGGCGGTCTTTGAGCAAAAGACGCCGCGTCTAGAATGGACAAATCGAGTAAGACGGCAATCAGCAAACGCCACTTCATCTTCGTACCCTCCTTTGGGTGCAAATGGTTTCAGTGGACGCACGGGCCGAACCAAGTCGGGAGCGGCCCGACGAGTCCATTTTGCAAGTATCGACAAAATGTCGCACTAAAATGAAGAGGAGTTTTTTTAGCGGCGGATCCGTTACCGTTAGGGAATTGTCGGTGGTGGACTTGAGCGAGCTTGACCTACGAAATGAGTGCTTTTCGATAGATCAACTTGATGTCATTGCCGATTTGCTGGCTACCAACCAAGCGTAGCTGCACAGCTTCCGCTAGCGTTTCAAACCCTTTTCCGCCGATCGGTCCAGGGGCGGTGCGACCGCCGAAAACCTTGGCACCAACGTAGATATGGTACTCGTCAATTTCGCCCGATTTGACGACACTGCCCATCAATTCGCCTCCGCCTTCAATCATCACGTTGGTCATTCCGAGCGAGCCAAGATGCTCGATCCCTTCGCTTGCGATCGACACCAAGTCGGATGATTTGCATCGATACACGTTTGCGCCGAGCCGTTGTAGTGGTGCCAAGCGTTCCGCGTTGATCGTCGATGAAACGATCAGCAATAGTGGACCTTGCTGAGCTGACTGCACAAGCTTCGACGAGGTGCTAGGCAAACGGGTCGAACAGAACACCACTCGCGTTGCTGTGCGTGGGCCCGTTGGTCGGGCTGTCAGCATTGGATCGTCCGCAATCACCGTTCCCATGCCAACTAAGATTGCATCGCAGCGGCCTCGGAGAAGATGAACATCGTGTCGTGAAGTCTCGTTGGTGATCCATTGGCTTTGACCAATCGAAGTTGCGATTCGTCCGTCGGCCGTCATGGCCCACTTTGCGATACACCAAGGCCGCCCGGTTTGAACTCGTTTTCGGTAGGCTGAATTCAGCTCCAGTGCTTCGTGTTGCATCACGCCAGTGGATGTTTCGATCCCTGCAGCGTTCAGCTCCACTAAGCCGCCACCGTCGACTTTGTCAAACGGGTCGGTCATTGCGATGACCACGCGGCGTACACCGGCTTTGATGAGTGCCTGGCTACATGGCGGTGTTTTGCCGAAATGGCAACAAGGTTCAAGTGTCACGTAGGCTGTTGCGCCGCGTGTCGTTTCGTTCGCTTCTTGGCACGCTTGCAACGCGTTTACTTCAGCGTGTGCTTCGCCAAACCGCTGGTGATACCCTTCACCGATGACCGTTCCGTCGCGAACGATCACACAACCCACCATCGGATTGGGTTCCACTGAACCGAGTCCCTGTTCAGCCAATTGAAGTGCCCGTTTCATGAAGCGGGCGTCTTCGCATTCGTGTTTGATGGGTGTGGGTGAGTTCATGCGTTAGGTAATCGGTTCACCTGTGCTCTCTCAGTCCATTCCGGGGACCCACAATTTACTGCCTCCTGAGGAGGAAGTATCCGACGGTGCAGCGGTTGGGTTGTCAGGCGTCCAGAGTCCGCCTCCTGCCTCTGCTGCGGGTGGCACTGCTCCGCCACCGGCCGGGCCTGGGCCTGCTTGCCGTGGCGAACCATCGGGGCGAATCAAGCCGTAGGCCATCAACATTTGTTGAAGCTGTGCCATCACCTCGGGGTCGTTGCTGTATTTGGTGGTCAGTTCTGCGATCGCTTTCTGGAAACCTTCACCATCGCCAGCCTGCAATCGCAGTCCAACTTCGCTTAGCAAAAGGCTTGCCGCAGGCAATTCGTTTGCGTTGGCGAATGCCTTCGCTTCATCGAGAGTTTCAATTGCCACTTTGCTGCCTGGGGCGGCATTCACGAGCATTTGATAGGCCAGCATTTTGGCCATCTTCATTTCTTCGGGAAGGTCCGCTGCAATGATCCGTTTTGCAAATTGGCGTGTAGCCGGCGTCGCCGAAATTTGCTGTGCTCGTTGCAGCAAATACAAACACGAATCTTCGCTCAATTCACTCGCATCGATTCGGTTTAGGTCGGTGTTTGCGACCGTTTCGATTTCTTCGTTGGTGAGTTTGATCATTGGCAAAGGTTCAAGTTTGGCCAATGAGTAGACTTCGTTCATGATCGCCTCGCCCTTGGACAAGATCGCATCGTATTGCTCGACGACACGTACAACGACGGTCCGCTCAAGTAGTTTCGATGCGTCGTCGGCCGTGTCGAGTAGTGATGCGTCGCCGAGAATGCCGAGCTTCGTTGACACGATCGCTTTGGGCAGCCGCTGCTGTACCAACTCGTTCTGCATCGCTTCGGCTTCATCGGGTTTTGCCTTGAAACGAATCATAGCCACTTGTGGTTGCGTGGCTACCAGCAGTGGTAGCGGGCTTCCGGCTTCCTCTTTGATCTCGCTTGATTCACCAATCGCATTTCGCAGAAGAGTTTTTACTTGTTCGGCGTCAGAACCGCGGACATCGAGCACGTCGGCGCGTGCGGAGCGATCGGTTTGTTTTCCAAAGACGAGCACGATGCCAAGCGATTCGGGCACTTGGTCAATCGGGGGTAAGCCTTCGGCCGCATCAGGACAATCGCGATCGAGAATCTGGAATGCGCAACGTGGTGGTACGTCGTCCTCGGATTCACGCATTTGCGCCAACATTTCGGCCGGCAACGAAACAAACCGGGAATCAGCTGTTATCGCGATTTCGACTTCGTCCGCATTCTCAATATCGAGGGTCATGCGACAGCTAGTGGTCGTCAACTCGGTGTCTTCGGGATTGACCAAGCAGGCCAAGGCGCGATATTCAACGCGACTTTCCATGTCGAGCGACTCGCACGCGGAAAGACTCTTGCAGAAGCTGCTTTGTGCAGCGACATCGCCTCGCCAAATCGCACAGGTCAACAAGCCCGACAAGATCGCAGGCTCTTGAGCATAGGTGCGTCGCAGCGATTGAAACTTCGACTCGGCAAGCAGTACTTTGTTACTACGCAACAGCGTCGCCGCTTCGTCGTAACGTTCGCCCCATTCAGCGTCCTTCGGTCGGGCAATCGCTTTTGGAACCGACTTGATCAATTGGTTGAGCGTGCCTGATCCATTGAGTTCCCGAAGAAGTGACGCCGACATTTGGCTCCCTTCGTAACCGGTCGCCATCATCGACAAGCTGGCGTAAACGCGAGCGGTTAGGTAGGCCCCTTTTTGCGCCAAGTAGAACGCTACTGCGGAGGAAACATCGAGTACGAATGAATCGACTTCGCGACCACTCTCGGTCAACGCTTCGAGCATCGAGTCGGTTGCCGCTTTCACATCGCCGCTGAATACTTCAGCAGCAGCTCGCTGGGTAAGTGCCAATGGATTGCTCGGTTGCAATCGAATGAACCGGTCTGCGTTTTCGGCCAAGGAGCTGTACTCACGAAGATCCAACAGCAGGCGACCACGAATGGCCAATGCCCAAGCAGCATCAGGATGCTCCGTGAGGATCGTCGAGAGCCGATCGAGGGCTGGGACGACTTGGCCGCCGTCGACCATTTTTAGCACTCGATCGAGCTCGCTGACGGAGTCCTTACATTTGCAGAACTTGATTTTCTTTCCGCTGCCGCAGGGGCAGTTCGCATATTGGTCAACTGACATCAGTGTTTACAGCTTGGTCGGGGTAGACAAACGCATAGGTAGCCTCGCGACGCGGCGGGGCCTCTTGTGGGCATGACTTTACCATGTTTGCCTGCTAAACCTGAACCCCCGAACAACGGCTGGCCGCTTCTCGGCGGCGAATATTTCGCGAAATCATCTGTTTCTGGCGAGTTCCAATGGCTTCGTAAGATCGCCGATTGCAGCACCCTTGGTTATACTCCGCCCCTATGAGCAGAAATGAATCGTCCAAACGCAAGCCGAGACAGGCAGCGAAACAATCGAAACCAAAATCGCGGGAAAAAGCGAAGCCGACGAAACTGCGCGTCATTGGCGGCGATATGCGAGGCCGGCCCATTGTCTATCACGGCGAAGAGTTCACCCGGCCGATGAAGGACAATATCCGCGAAAACCTGTTCAACATCCTCGGTCGTGCCGTTCGCGGAGCAATCTGTTTTGACATGTTCGCTGGAACGGGAGCATTAGCGATCGAGTCGATTAGTCGCGGTGCATCCAACGCGATTGCTATCGAACAATCCAATCGTGCAGCCCGGTATATCCGTCAAACTACCGAATCGCTCGACATCGAATCAAAAGTAAAAATACTGGTCGGAGACGCCTTTCGGTGGGCCGAAATTGTCTTGGCGCCACCAGAAGACCCAGATGATCCGATGATTGGAGTCCCTTGGATCGTTTATCTTTGTCCGCCCTACATCCTTTGGGAGGAGGAACTCGACAAGCTAAACCAGATCATCGAACGTGTACTGCGTTTTGCCCCGCCCGGCAGTGTGCTGGTGGCGGAAGCAGAAAAGAAATTTGATATCGAGCAGTTGCCAAAAGGAAATTGGGACGTTCGCGTCTATGGGGGAACTCAGTTGGCGTTCATCGAACCAGCGATGACGTGTGGGCTTCGAGAATGACGGCTGCGGCGATGATTACGCGAATGATTATTGCCGAGTCCACTGAGTGTAGTTGTCGCGATATCCATGGTGTTTTGACCAAGTCGGTTGAGTTTTTACACCGAAATATCCGTACGAATAGGGTGCCTTCCATGTCGGCTTCTCTTTCGCTTGGGGAATCATTGTCGGGCTGTGGGTCATTCTTTGGCGATGGGATGTGTGGGGCGGGTGATCCTGGGCATACCGAGACCCCATGTTCTTCTTGATCACTCTCGACTCGGGAGATCGAATCACACGGTGACTCGGGGCCGGATCGCCAGTTGGTGCGAGTGGTGGGAAGAGGTTCGAGAAAAGTCCGACCTCTTGACCGTGATTGCCAGTCGCCACGTTCGCGTTTTGCGGACCCTCTCTCGGAATGGGATCGGAAAGCGGTGGTGGTTCCCAAGCGGGGGTTGAATGAGGAAACGCCGATGCGGACGGTGAAGCCTCGAACTGTACCGGTCGTGGCCATTGCGAGCCATCGCGATTGGGGTGCCATGGCGTGGGCGACTGGGCGGCAGCTTGAGCTATCAAAGTCGCTGACAGAATGGTCGGTAGTAAAATCATTCGAACATTATCAAGCATCTGCAAACTCCGACTTGCTTCACTCTGGCGAACTTGGGTTGACATTGCGGGTTGGTCTTGTCTTAAGGATCGGTTGCCAAGCGTCTTGAACTTTAGCTTCCTGGTCAGATCCCGGTGTGAAAGCGAGTGATTTGGTGCGGCAAACTTGGAGGTTATCCGCGTACAAACTTGGAAAATTGCTCTGGTAAAGTGAGAGAAAAAAACTGTATTGTGACTTAGCGGTGATGCGGGCGAGCCCGATTGTCCCAGTCATTCAGGTAGGAGCGGTTAGGTCATCGCGTCTACTCTCATCGAAATGCAGTCATGCGGGGTGGGGGCAACCGGCGATGAGTAGCCACAAGGCGCAAACGCGTATGCCACCGGTCAAAGGCCGGGCGAATACACTGCCATTGGGCGAATACACTGCCATCGGGCAAAAATACACTGCCATCGGGCAAAAATACACTGCCATCGGGCAAATTCGGAGTGCTCAAACGGGTGTTAATCATCCACATCCATTTTTGGGTGCACTGATTCGTCGGAAATTAGATCAACCCAAAATCCCCGTCGTGAGCCATCTTTGCGACAGCGACATGGGCCGTACCGAACAAATTTGGAAGCTGTTTATGACTATCCCACGTCGACAATTCTGTGCTCTTCTCGGATCAATTGCTGCAACAGGTAGCTCGATCCCTTTGTTTGCCGAAGACCGCGAATTTGCCGAACCGGTGCATCGTGTTGCAAACGCCACTAGCGTCACGCCGAAGCAAATGACTCATCCGCTCGACCGTGCCCTCGAAATGGCTCGTGACGGACTCGAAAGTTGTCGCAAGCAAATCGACGACTACACCGCGATTTTGGTTAAACGCGAACGAGTCGGCAGTTCACTAGGCGGCCACGAATTCATGTTCGCGAAAGTCAGGAACCGGAAAGTCCACAATGGGCAAATTGTTCAACCACTGAGCGTGTATTTGAATTTCTTAAAACCGTCGAGCGTCAAAGGACGCGAAGTCATCTTTGTCGAAAACCAAAATGACGGAAACATCATCGCACACGAAGGGGGCTTTAAAGGAAAGTTCCTGCCTACCGTGTCGATTCCGCCTGATGGGATGCTAGCAATGCGAGGGCAACGCTACCCCATGACCGAAATCGGCGTTGAAAACTTGATCGTCAAATTGATCGAACGTGGCGAACAAGCCAAACATACTCCGGGTGTGAAGTGCGAGTTTCGCAAAAACGCGAAAATCAAAGGTCGTACCTGCACCGTACTGCACGTCACTCAGCCAATCAAAACGCCGCAAGGTGCCGAGTTCCATCAAGCGGAAGTTTTCATGGACGATGTCGTCAATGTTCCCATTCGATACGTCGCCTACGATTGGCCGCAGAAACCCGGTGGGCCGTTGAACGTGCTCGAAGAGTACACCTATTTGGACATAAAAGTGAACGTCGGATTGACCGATGCTGACTTCAATCCGCATAACGACGAATATAATTTCTACTCCAAGTAGAACATCGATCCTAAGCCGGAGTCAAATTGGCCTCGTGTCAAGACGGTGGGAACACCTGCGGCGCGAGCCTTCTTCAATCGTTCAACTTGCACATGCGGTCCATAAGCAATTAGTTTTGCATCAGGACATCGTTCAGCGACTTGCGAGACGATTTCCGGGATCAGCCCGCTGCGTGTGGACAAGTCGACGATCACATATCGGACCGTTGACAAATCCTCTCTGGGTAACGAGCCACCGAATAGGAACTGCCATCCCGCGTTCTCTGCCGCACCGCGTACTCGCGATGCAAACATCAGATCGCCCGATAGGAACGCAACGCTGTTTGGGATTGCATCATTGGCCATTTCGTCACTCACGCGATTCCCTTGCGTTTATCCACTTCTGTTTTCATGAACTTCAATCCGTTAGTCGCCAACGTGATTTCGTCCTTGAACATCCGACGCCAAATCTTCGTCGCCGCCGCCACTTCTGGAAGTGCGAGCCCAAACGCTTCGATCACCATCCAGCCGTCGTAGCCGAGTGCGGCAATCGCGTCAAAGGTTTCGTCCCAATGGACGTGTCCTTCGCCCGGAGTACCACGGTCGTTCTCACTGATGTGGACGTGAACGAGTTTGTCACCGCAAACCTCCACCGCGGGCGAGATTTTCTTTTCTTCGATGTTGCTATGGAACGTGTCGTACATCATACCGCACGCGGGGTGATCAACCTCGGCAACAAAGCGTCGAGTGTCGGCGTGGGTGTTCAGTAGATAACATTCAAAACGATTCAGTGTTTCAACGGCCAACTGCACACCGACTTTTGCGGCATGTTCGGCGACTTCTCGCATGCTCTGAACGCCCCATTTCCATTCGTCTGCGGTGGGGCCTTTGCCGCTGAAAACACCAAGTGCGGAATGGTATGGACCGGCTAATGTCTCGACGCCCGCTGCGGCGCAACAGTCGAGTGTCCGTTTGGTGAGCTCGATTCCCTTCGCCCGAGTCGCGGGATCGGGCGAAATGGGGTTATCCTCTTCGATCCGAATGGTGGTCGACGTTCGCCTAAGCCCAATGTCATCAAGTTGCTTACCAAGTTGGGCATACGGAAGATCGAGATTGTGGATAGGAAGTTCAACGCCATCGTATCCAATCGCTTTAAGCTGTTCACAAATGGGCATCAAAGCATCCGTGACTTCGCCGCTCCAAAGTAGAAGATTCATGCCGTACTTCATTGTTTGCCTGCTGTGCTAAGGTTGTTTGAAAGTGGGGAAGGGGGAATCGCCATCGGGCGGAGTCATCAACTCGCTGCGACGAGATTCCACAAGGTCGCGGGCTTCGTCAAACCAATCGAGCAACGAATCGGGAAGCGGCGCTAGTCGCACTCGGCTCATTACTTGGTTCAACCGAAACAACAGTTTCTCATTGTCGACGTAGTCATACAAGAACTGAACCTGAACAAAACGGTCGATCACCGGTGCCAATTTTTCGGTCGGCTTCCCTGTGATCACGTTTACTGCTGATTGCACGTCCTTGGACGACACGTCGTCTAGCAATCGGTAATAGCGGTCAGCGATGGACGGATTGTCTCGAACCCAAAGTGAATCGAGCAAAATTTCCACTAAAATATGGCCGACAAAGGTCGGCCGAAAACCGGCATCGCCCGGCAAGCGATCACGAAGTTGGACTGCTAGCGTCATATTGGTTTCTGCAAACGCCAATGTTTCGTGGAACCAAGAATCGTCTTCAACGTGACGGATGATGCCTTGTGCGACATCACGCACGATCGGATTCGGGTCGTCGCGAAACAAGACTGCATGTTTTCGTCGTGCTCGGATCTTCCGATCCACCACGCTCAACCAATCCGGCACCGCGGTACCAGCTGCAACAAACGGTGAACCAAAGTACGGAATGGCGTGGCAGAGAAAATTCATGCCGACTAGGGTACCAGCAATCCGAGCCTCATGCGACGCGGCTGAAACTTAACGGTTAAGGCTGCGTTCCGGGGACTCTGGTCATTGAGCGTGAGCAGCCCGTCGCCCGAATTTGGCGACGCCCATGTCGATGCCTTCAAGCAACCAAACTCGCATCGGATGGCTCGCGGCAATCATCAAACATGCGCAAATCAACGCTGTCACCGGACCGGTTAATAAGGTAGCGGGTAAAAGCGTGATCATTAACATCGCTAAATCAAATCGAAAGCCACATCGAACCATCGCGATCCAAATGCCGCTAAGCACCACCGCGTGTGAGCACAATGTGGCGACGACTGCGCCATGTAATCCCCAAAGTGGTAGAAGAAGCGTGTTGAGAATAATGTTGATCACTAAGCCTACCGTGATCGCGATTCCCACCAACTTGCCTCGTTCGGACACCCACAAATAGTCTTGTCCAACTGTCGCAAGCGAGGACCAAATGTAAAATACGAACGCGATTGGCATTAAAGCCAAGCCATCGGCATAGCGATTTTGAAGCAAACTTCCAAACAACCAAGGAGCGAAAAACAGAACGGTTGCACTGCCAATGGTGAACAGTACCGAAACGGCGGTTAGGATTTTTCGCATCTGTTCAATCACTGCCTCACGTCGACCTGATTCCCAATCAGCAGCCAAATAAGGCATCAGCACACCGCTAATCATGGATGCCAAACTGATTAGCAACACGGGGAAAATCCGTCCGCTGTGATATTGTCCCACTGCCGCTTGACCGGCCATTTCACCGCCGCCGGTGAAATGCAGGATCATGTAGCGGTCTGACATCTCGAACAGGTTGCTGAGCAAGTTCATGGTCCATAGTGCGGCAGCATACGGCAAAAGTCGTTGCCACATCGACGAAGCATCAAACGGAGTATCACTCTTGGGCAATCCGTCCCATCCTTGATAGAGAATCCATGCGCCGGGGACAATCGCGATTACCGAAGCCACCGCAAAACTGAGAATCAAGCCTTCAAGCCCACCACCAAGTAGCAGCCATGAAACACCGATGATGGTGAACAAGACGCTCTGCAAAAATTGCATCAGCGAACCAAT
This sequence comes from Novipirellula herctigrandis, assembly GCA_007859835.1. GTDB lineage: Bacteria > Planctomycetota > Planctomycetia > Pirellulales > Pirellulaceae > Novipirellula_A > Novipirellula_A herctigrandis. The sequence continues at coordinate 5,689,782 of SJPJ01000001.1, forward strand.
TCGGATTTGCCGAAGCGATGAAACCAATTGATGAACGAAGTTGAACGCGATGATCGCCAACACGCCGATCGCGACGCTGTGGGTCAAACTCCGGTTGTCGCTTTCCAAAAAGATTAGCCATCCAAACCAATCTGGCGCGACGACCATCCCAACCAGAAACGCACCACCACATAGGACGGTCGTCATTAACAAACGCCGTACTAGCGAACGCAGATGGCCTCGTTGTCGATAGGTTTCGACGTATCGCGGTAGCGAACCGGGCATTCCGAACAGCATCACGGGCGTGATCATGATGATGAAATCAAATGCCATTGCCCATTGACCGACGACCGTATCATCCATCAAGCGGCAAAACCAAATGCCTCGGAAAAAACCGAGTGCACGTTGGATGATTGTCATTGCCAAAACAACAAGCATCCCCATCGCCAAAGAATCGGCGGCGAAGCTGGCTTTCGTTTCAGTGCTTGTCTTGGCCACAGCAGTCGGGGGTGAAAGGGAACGCGGCAGTATCACGCGACGAACAGAATGTCTCGCTTAAATGTGGGTCGATCTGCCACACCAAGCCCAGGAAAGCGATGCGGGACGAAGAAAAATGCGTCCCAAAATGGCAATCGGATCGGTTGTAACGATTAGCCCTTCCGTATCCGGGCGGTCATTGATTGTCACTGCATTCACTGTCACCGCCATCACTGTCACCGCCATCACTGTCACCGCCATCATCCTTCCACTATGCCGGCATGCGTGATGCCGGCATGCGTGTATCGTAGCGCCACTTGATACCGGCAAACGCTCGCTGATACCGGCAAACGCTCGCTCAGGGCGGCGAGGCTCCGAGACAAAGGCATGGAACTTATTGCTCCAAGCCATCGCTCAGCGATGTGCCACCGTTGTGTCACGGTTCCTGAATTTGAATTTCTCGGAGATTGCCCAGCCCAAAACCTGTATAACTACTGAGGATTAGGAATGTTGCGATCTAACGAAGAAACGGTTAGGGGAAACGCGATGATACGATGGCTGGTAACGACTGCGAAGATATCGGGGCTTTGTATTTCGGGTCTTTTGGTTTTGGGGCCGATGGCGTTTTGTGTCGCTCAGAGCGAACTTGGCCTAGGTGACGCAATCACCAAGTCCGGCAAAATCATGGCTTACTCTTCGATGCCGCTGGACGACCTCGGCCCCATCCGTGTCGCCTACGATACAACGGGCCTACGGAGCATCTCACCGGCGCCTGCGCCGGGTATTCATCCACGAATGCTGAAGAGTCCCGATGATCGTCCGGAGATGGTCCGCATCTACCGGACCACTCCACAGGGCCAACGGATGTATGCCATGATGATCGGCTGGTGCGACATTCTCAAAGGCAAGATCCATTCGTTGGACCAGTGTCCCAAGAACGAACTGGATCAACCGTTAGCCGCTTATCAGCGATCGCATTTTGGCGAGCTTGCCGACCAGTACCAGCGGATTTTGGCCGGCGATTTGGCCGGATACGAGCCAAGCCTTAACGATTACGTGATGGGGTGCATGGCTCTTGAGGCCTATCGCTGCTGGATCGAAGACGATGCCGCCTCGGGAAAGGAACTGGCTCGGGCGATGGTCAACATCGCCAAGTCAGCGAGCGATGGAATCAAGCCCGGTGATCACGTCGGTGAGATCGGTGCCTACAACATGGGCTTCTGCTACGACTTTAATTACAACTTCATGGCTGACGATCAGCGTGACGTTGTTCGCAGCGTGATTGCCAAAATTTCGGCCCATCAATCTCACTATGGAGCATTTCTTCCATCCGAGGCAACGACTAGCAACTGGTGTGCGCTAGATAGCTTTTTGCCGCTGACGTTATTGGCCATCGAAGGTGAAGAGGGTTTCAATCGCGACTACTACGACGGGTGGAAGCGGGCGTACTACAACTTCCTGACGTACGGTTGGTATGCGTCCGGAGCTGGCTATGAGGGGCTGGGCAAGAACTATCAATTCGTGACAACCTTGATTGCGTTGGCGAAACGCAGCGAGCCGCTTGTTGGCCACCCTCATGTCCGAGCATACGGTGAAAGGTTTCTGCCATCGATGAGTTTGCCAAACCAGCAAGGCTTTGTGGCTTACGATGATTGGGGCGGCACCGGTGCAGACACCGTTGTTGGCGACTACCGTTTCAATATCAATGACGTTGTGGGGCTTAAGTGGCTATACCCACAATCCAAGCCGATTGACTATGTTTGGCGGGCCTATTTTGGCAAGAACTATGAGCGGTACACGGACCTGCGTCCGGCTGGCTATTTCAGCTCGGCGATGATCGCGGTTCTGTTTCCGTCGGTGCCGCTTGGCGATGGCGAGCCATCGGCTGACGCTGCGGGCTTGCAACGGTCGTTCTTTGCGCCGCAACGTGGGCTGATGGTCACGCGAAGTGATTTTACCTCCGATGCACTGTACCTGCAAATGCACACGCGACAGGATTTGGGTGGTCACACGCACGCGGATCGGACTAGTTTTATGTTGGCCGGATTAGGCCGACTCTGGTCGCCAATACTCAGCATGTCGGGCGGAAGCCGGTTCGGTAATATTGTTGAGACGCGATTTCACAGCAACATTCTGATTGACGACATGGGCCAAGGTGCATCCGGTGGTTGGGCGCCTCAGCCGGCTCGAGTAATGGACTATGTCGACAACGGCGGCGGGACGTTTTGCGTGGGTGACGCCAAATACGCCTACGATTGGATATGGATGCGGGACGGCGCCGATGACGAGTCGAGTATGCTTGGTCAAGGTTGGCAAAAGGTTTCCGAAACGCCGAATGATTTTCAGTACCGTCCCGTGGATTTGCCATGGATGAATCAATCCTGGTACGACCGAGCTCACTGGTTGCGACCAGGCGAATCGCAGCGATGTGTTAAGAAGCCTTTCAATCCCGTTCAACGTGCTTTTCGTACTGCCGGCATCGTCCGCGGCAAGCATCCCTATGCGCTAGTGATCGACGACATTCAGAAAGACGACCAAGTACATAACTTCAAGTGGTTGATGCAGTTGTCGGACGACCTGGAAATCATCGGACGATATCAGTTCAGTGAAGACTCGCCCATCACAGCGATGGTCTTGGGCGCCCCCGATGATGATCGCCAATTGTGGGTCTGTATTTTACAGAGCGATCGCGACGATACGCTGCACCGTTATTCCGATATTGGCCGAGTGGAACAGTACATGGGCAATGTCCGCTGGGGCGGGGCAAGTAAACGGCTGGTAATCGAATCGTGGGCCAAGTCGCCTGAGTATAAAGTCTTGTTGTGGCCTTTCCGAAACCGTGAACGCCTACCAGAAGCCAATTGGAACGCTGAAAAGGAGACAGTGACGATTCAGTGGGCCGATCAAGTCGATACGATAACCTTTGCCTCTTCTGAAGCAAACCGAACGACATTCACCGTCATGCGTGATGAACAAGAAGTCGTGAAGGTGGACTAGCGAGTCGTGAAATGTGATCACTGCGAATAAACCTCAACGATGCTCCTGCGAGCGCGGCTGCAAAGCAGTGGAACGTAATTCGGATCCGTGGAAACACACTATTGGAGATTCGATGAATTTGAACCCTTACGAAGTTCCATCCAGCCAGCCGGATCTTGGTCAAGCAGCCGGCGCCAGCAACCGAACATGGCTTTCGGCCTGTGGCGGGTTTATTGGAATCGCATGCTTGGGGTCGGCTCTTGGTTTCGTGATTTGGACCGCCAGCATTTCAAGCGGCTTGTCTTTTTTTATGGTTGCAATCCTTGGTTGGGTCGCCTTTCCATTTGTTCTTTTATGGCTAGCCAGCATGCGAATAAAGGCTTTCGCGGGCAAAGCGGCGATTGTTGTCATACTCGTGGCAACTGCCGCTTTTGGTGTCTGGGCTTTCGATGCGGTTGATGAGGATGCGCAAGGGGCTCTCGTCTTGCTGTTCGCTCCTGCTTACCAACTCGTTGGCGTGTTTTCTATGTTAATTGTTTACTTTGTTGTTGGGTGGATCGCACGACGAGCTCGTTCGCTGATTCATCGTCAAGAAAGCTGACCTGAGAAGGACTAAAAAGCATAGAAGTATATTGTCTTGAGGCAAGAGTCGGTGCAGCGGTCCTTAAGGATTTTTTGATGCCATCGAAAATTTCGTAGTATCCTTCCGGTTGAGTTAAGTTGTCAGCGGAGCAGCGAGAGGACTCATTGTTTAAAGACAATGGGCAATTGTAGTGCTGCCCCCAAATTCCGTTACTTGCTGACAAGGCACTTCGGAAATCCTGTTTCATTTGGCTTGCCATTGAGAACTGTCTTGCTAGATTGTTGCGTTCTTCCCTCCCCTTTTTTCCTACCCGATGGTTCTCACTGTGTGCTACTTATCCTCAAGCACCTGAGGAACCACGATTCGTTTTGAAACAGGTCTCTAATAAAAATTGAATATAGCTTCTCAAAGGTTGCATGTGCATCGCTGCTGAGTTTGTTCATTATCGCAGCAGTGGGGTGTGGTGAATCAACACAACCCGTTGCAACGGAAACAAGTGAGCTCGAACAGTACTTAGAGGACCATCCAGAATTAAAAGAGCCGAAGGAAGAGCCGGATTTTAGTGGTCTGAATCCAACTTCTTAGTGCTTTGATAACTTCTAGTTTTGGGGAAGCGAAACTCGTCAAGAGTTTCGAGCTGCACCGTGAATCGCTGAAAGTCTTGATGACTTCCGCTGCGGAGCTCACCCTGTTTTTTAAAAAAATCTGGACGCAGTTCTAGCCATTGGAACTGCGTCTATTGCTGCATCGTCTTAGGACGATTTTTTCTACTAACGAGACCAACAAGTCGTTGGTTTCCGTCTTTTCGTTTTTCAAAAAGGTTCATTGTCATGAAGGTTAAGCTTAGAAAGCGTGGCTTCACTTTGGTGGAGCTGCTAGTTGTGATCGCGATCATTGGCGTGTTGGTAGGGTTGTTGTTGCCAGCGGTTCAAGCCGCCCGTGAAGCCGCCCGTAGAATGAGTTGCAGTAACAATTTCAAGCAAATTGGCTTGGGAATTCACAACTACCATTCTGCGTATAACCAGTTGCCCAAGCATGGATCGGGCACGTACGAATCGTCCGTGACGGTTGCTGCGAACAACTCGAAAGACCCACCGGGAAGCAATCGATCTGACTTGTCAATTTTGGTTGGTTTGCTGCCTTTCATCGAGCAGCAAGCTTTGTGGGAGCAGATCAGTAACCCACTCGATAACGATGGTACAGGGCCGAACATTGCATTCCAGGCATTCGGGCCGTGGCCTAATCGTTCGTTGGCAGAACACCTAGCGAACCCTTACGACCCATGGATGACCGAAGTCCCTTCGTATCGATGCCCAAGTGATCCGGGTGTTGGTCTGCCTGCTCATGGTCGCACCAATTATGCGGCTTGCTTAGGCGACTCGGGAACCTTAAGTCATATCGGTTACATTGGTGACTGGGGTGGGATCTACAATAATGGATGGCCACCGATCGCCAATACGACTCTACGTGGTGCTTTTAAACCACGTTTGAAGTCCAGTTTCCGAGATATTCTGGACGGACTTTCTAACACGCTTTTGATGGGCGAAATTATCACGGATCTTGGGGACAATGATAAGCGATCAAGAGCAGTTAATAGTCCCGCAGGTGATCTGTGGAGAGCCAATGGACCGTTGTCATGTCGTCCATTCGTGGATCCGCTTCGGCCTCAGTTCTGGAATGATAACGGCAGCACTCCGTTTACGGGGGATGCGGAACAGCGACGTGGATCGAAATGGGCAATGGCTCGTCCTTTCTATACCGGTTTCTTAACTGTCTTAGGGCCCAACACCGAAGCATGCGTACAATCGACTCAGGAAGGCGAAGGCAACACTTCGACCAGTAGTCGTCACCAAGGCGGTTGTCATGTGTTGATGGGCGATGGTGCGGTGAAGTTCGTAACTGATTCGATCGAAGCAGGTGACAACACGAGTACCCAAGTGCGAGTAGGTGGTGGATTTCTACCTCCAGGCTCAGCGAGCCCATTTGGCCTTTGGGGGGCTCTCGGGACTCGTGCCGCTAAAGAGACGATCTCCGAAGAACTGTAGTAAGTCGCCCAGAAAACGGTTGGACGACAATTAATGATTGCGGGTGGGATGGCGCTGTTCTTGCAGAGAACAGAGGCTTTACCACCCGCTTTTTTTGCGTGCTTCTGTCTAACATTGTGCGAGGATCTGTGTCGATCCAATCGTTCGTCAAACCTCCGGCTGAATTGGGCGACGTTTTGTTGCCCCTATTCTTGTGGGGCTGGAACAAGCTCACCCACCGCAAATGGGGGTGTCTTGTATCGCAGTTTCCATCTGCCGGGGGCGTGAATTGACTATCGAAGTGTTCGCTCACGACCAAAGCGATATACTGTGGTTTGAAAACATGCCAATTTCAAATCAGATTCGGCAGCTTCAAAAGCAACGAGACCCCTGGTCGATTGAACCTCTCCGCAAACCCTCCCGCCTCGGACATCACAATGAAAACTCATTCATTCTATTCGGCCATGATAGTATGCGCTATCGCCGTTTCCCAAGCTTCCGCAGAAACCCCGAAGTGGGCAGTCGTTGTTTCACCCGCCGGTTCGGTTCAGCTGAAGTTGAACGGGAATGAAGCGGGATCGATTCTTCCTGGTCTGCACGAAGTGGCATGGGAACCCGCGACGTTCAAAGAGGGCAATTGGGGGCAAACGGTCGATGACGGCATCCATCGCGGAACGATCGCTACCAAAAGCGGAACGATTGTCGATGTTGAGCTACGGCTAGACGCGGAGAATCCGACTGCTCGCTTCGCGTATCGGCTCACACCAAGATCAGACATCAAACTCAATAGCTTCTTCGTCAGTCTCACGTTACCGTCGGGCGATTGGGCCGGCGGTACATTCGAAGCTGATGATCATTTGGGGAAGCTGCCGGCCGAGTATGACAAGATGGCGTTGCGTTCGGGGCCAATAAAGTCGCTTCAGTTGAAAAGCCCCGATGGCGACTCGCTCGCTCTGAATGTTTCGCAAGGTACGTCGGTCCTTTTGCAGGATGACCGACAATGGGGGCAAACGTTTTCGATACGCGTTGGGCCTCGATTGGCCCAAGGCGAAGATTGGCCAGCCGGTGAAACGCTCTCGATCAACTTTGCTTTGTCTAGCAAAGATGGACTCGGAGTTGAAGAAGATGGACCGATCACGGTTGTACCGGGTAAGGATTGGTTGCCTCTCGACGTGACGCTCGACGTTGAACCAGGTTCAGCGATCGACTTCAGCACGGTCATCCCTCGTCATATGCCGGCCGGGAAATACGGTCGAGTCATTGCGAATTCAGAGGGCAAATTCGCGTTTGCCGATCAACCTAATGAACCGGTCCGTTTCTACGGCGTCAATCTTTGCTTCTCGGCTCACTACCTTTCGCACGAACTTGCCGACAAGCTTGCCGAACGACTTTGGCGGTTGGGCTACAACGCGATTCGAATCCATCACTACGAGCGTGAGTTGATCCAACGTTCATCGCGCGACGGTCTAAGTTTCGATTTGGAAAAGTTAGACCAACTCGATTACCTATTTGCGGCGCTCAAGAAACGTGGCATGTACGTTACAACCGATCTGTTTGTCTCTCGTCCCGTCTCCAAATCAACGATTTATCCCAGCGAAAATGGAATCAATGAGCAGGGGAATGTCGGCATGGACGAGTACAAGATGGCCGTGCATGTGAACGATCGTGCCTTCGAGAACTTCAAGGCATTTAGTCGAACGCTTCTTGATCACGTCAATCCCTACACTCAACTACGGTATGCTGACGATCCGACATTGTCGTGGCTCAGTTTGGTAAACGAAGACAATCCAGGGAATTTCATCGGTAAACTCGAAGGAGTGCAGAAATCTGATTGGCAAACCGCTTGGAATCACTGGCTTAGCGATCGCTATGGAGACCGCAAATCGCTGGTCGCCGCTCTTGGCGATCTTCCCGAGGATCACTCTCCGGCCAAGGGAAATGTTCCGCTGCAGAACGTTTATGCTGACACGTCCGCATCTGTAATCTTCAACGTCTTTCTAGCCGAAATCGAGCAAGACTTCTTCAATCGCACCAAGCAATTTCTACGGAAGGAACTGGGTTGCCAAGCATTGCTAACCGATATGAATTCGTGGACCAATCCGATGCAAATGCAAGCGGTTCGCGACTCGTTCGATTATGTCGACGACCATTTCTACGTTGACCATCCAAAGTTCTTGGAGCGTTCATGGTCGTTACCTTCGAGTTGTCCGAACACCAGCCCGATTGCCGAGGGTGCATCGGGTGGGCGTCGTTGCGCGTTCACTCGGCTATACGGAAAACCATTCACGATTACCGAATTCAATTACTCCTCCCCAGGGCGTTTTCGTGGCGTAGGTGGTATTTTGACTGGGACGCTCGGAGCCCTTCAAGATTGGGACGGCTTGTGGCGGTTTGCCTATGCACACAACCGCGAAAACGTCGCCAAGCCCGGGCCGCTCAATTACTTTGATGTTTCCGCCGATCCGCTCAACCAAGCGGCGGAACGTGCCAGTCTATGCCTGTTTCTTCGTGGCGATATCGAGCCAGCACACCATGCGGTTGCGATCACTGCAACGCGAGAGCAGCTTCTTGATTCACCCACTAGTTCACGAGACAAGACGCCTTCGTGGGACGGTCTTGCCTGGTTGGCACGCGTTGGCTGGAAGGTCACTGGTCAAACTAACTCCAATTCCGAACAAGTGGTTCTCCCCATTGAAGGAGGCAAGATTGATCCGTTTGGAAGTGATGCAGGTAATCGCATCTTCCAAGGCATGAAGCAAATTGGTTGGCTTGATGTGAGCAACAGCACCGAGCTAGACAAAAACCGTTTTCAGAGCGACAACGGCCAAGTGACAATCGATGCACCGGAGGACATGCTGACGCTTGATACCCCCAGAACGGCAGGTGGTTTCGCGCCCGCTGGCAAGCAAATCAACACGAAGGCAGCCACGATCGCAATCCAAGATACCGGTGCAACCGTTTGGATTAGCAGCCTCGATACCAAGCCGATTCGCCAAAGTAAGCGATTGCTGATTACGCATTTGACCGATCTGCAGAACACGGATGCTCGCTATGCGGATAAAGGCCGTAAAATATTGCTTGATTGGGGCCATTTGCCGCACTTGGTTCAAACTGGTCGAGCAATGGTGTCATTGCGAATCGATGATCCATCTCATGCCAAAGTTTACGGTCTTGCCGCCAGTGGCAAACGGATCAGTGAAATCAAGACGACCATCGAGGCGGGGCAACTTGTGGTTCCGTTGTCGGTTTCGGACAACGGAAAAGCACGGATGTTGTATGAAGTGCAAATTGGTGCGCCAGCTATTTGATCAGGGGTTGCAGCAGTTGCCGTCTGGTTACGACGCTTCGCATTTCGCCTTGGCCATCATACAGGACTGCGACGACACTGCCCGCGTCATAGAGTCGCAACAACACTTTCAAGTGTCGATCAGTGACTTTGCAGCGCACGACCGGTTTCATATCAACAACGGGTTGGGCTAAGCAAAGGTCGGAATATCGCAGAAAGCCAATGATTCGTCCGTGCCGTTGAACCAAGACAATCGGATGATTTCGACGACGTGCCTGATGCGTGGCAACCTTGATGTCAACCGGTGCTTCGACCACAGCCAACCGTTGTGGTGGCACTCCGAAGGAGATAGCGGTTTGATTACCGACTTCGAAAAGGCTCTGAGCAAGTCCGCGTTGGCCCGCCGACAAAATGCCTGCGGCATGACCATCGCGAAGGACCTGATCTAATTCGCCACGAGCCATCGCTAAGCGAACTCGGAAAGGGGTCTCACCCGTAAGCAAGCGAAGTGCATTGCCAAGAAGACCAAGCACAATGGTGATCGGTACGAATAGGACCGTTGCGAACAGCAGGGCAGGGCGGGTTGCTTTTAACAAGCGATAGGGAGCGTGAAAGAAGAGGTATTTCGGCAATAATTCCCCGAGCACGAACACGATCGGAGTCAGCAAAATCGGACCAGCAATTTCCGCGACCGAATTGCTTCCGAACAATATCACCATGGCCATCACCGTCGCGAACGATACCAAGTAGTTGGCAACATTATTGCCAACCAACATCGTCGCAACAAAAATTGCTGGATTGTTGAGAAGCCATACTAAGGCTCGGGCCGTTTGCGAACCGCTTAAACCATCGAGAACTAAACGGGTGCGTGAAACGCGATACATACCCGTTTCGCTGCCGCTGAAAAATGCGCTCAACAGGATTCCGACGGCGAAGATTGTGATAGCGACAATCATGATCTCACCTCCGGCGAATCGTCTGTATCGGGCGTATCGGCTGACTTCGGGAGACTTACTTCAATCCAAACACCATTTTCAATCTCTTCGGTCACTTTCAATCGATATCGGTCTAGCGGCGCTTGGTCACCGACTCGGGGCAATCGTTCATTGTGACGTTGAATCAACCCGGCGACTGTCGTAACGCCTTCTTCACGCGTGTCGATTTTCAGTCGTTTGGACAACGCTCGTGCGCTGACTGTCCCGAAGACGCGGTAGAGATCCTTTTCGATTTCCTGAATTGAGGCTTCACCGAGTTCTTCGTCTTCATGATCTCGCCTTGCCGTGAAGACGCGTCGAAGGATATCGGCGATCGTTACGGCGCCGAGGATTTCGCCAAACTCGTTCACGATCACCGCGACGCTACGGTCTTCGTCATTGAGTTGGTCGAAGACCTGTGACGCTCGAGCGGACCAGGGTGCATAGATGACCGGTTCCATCGCGCCGAGAAAATCATCCAATTGACTTGGACGCAAAAGTTTTACTGGTATCGCAGCAGTGATCTCGTCCCCCGTGGCGTTGGTAACCATTAAATATCCACCCGGTGGCGTTTCGGTCAATCGAGTGCCTGCAAGTTTCTCAGTCGGGCAGAGTTGTAGCTTGCTTCTCAGACGCATCAATTCGCCAACGCGGGTTTCGGACATCTCGACGAGTCCTCGTAGTACCATGCGTTCACGCTGCAATAGTGCGGCGTCATCGGTACCAAGTTCAATCGCTCGTTCGATATCCGCCAAATCAATTTCGGGTTCTGGGCGAAAAGATGGCCAAAGCAATCGGCCGACCGCCAAGTTGGTGGTTTTGACAAGCGGCAAAACGGGGCCGACAATTTTCACGGCTAAATCAAGCGGGAAGGCAACCAACAGGCAGATGCGTGATGGAGCGAGTACCGCGATACTCTTGGGCAGCATCTCGCTAAAGAAGATCAGAACCATCAGGCTACAAAGTGTAAATCCAACAGCAACCGAGGGACCCGCACTTGGGTCATGTTGAAGCCTCGCTCCGACGATCGACGCGATCGCGAAGTAGGTCATGTTGATTAGCAGGTTCCAAAATAGAATTGCGGAAAGGAGTCGATCCGAATCGGCGAGCATTCGTGCTGCGATCCGCCCGGTCGGACCGGCCTTTTTTAGTCGCAATCGGTCGCGGTTGTGGAGTGAAAAGAACGCCGCTTCACTGCCACTAAAAAAAGCACTTAGCAAGACTAGCAATATCATCGCTAGCAGCCACATCCATGCTTCGGCAACCATGGTCAAGCGGAATCCTCCGCAGTCCCTCGGTCTTTCTCAAGCGACACATCAAATTCACTCAGCGCCGGTATCATCATTGCAGCGGTCGTGAACCCGTAGCCAACAACCAACGGAAAGACGACAAACAAATGATCGGTTTGGAGTAAAAACTGTGTGATTGCGTAAAACGTAATCAGCGGCAAGAAGAACGAAGCGACAAAAATGGCAGATGAAGGATTTCGCCAACCAAGTGATGCAAACAAAGCGGCACCACCACCAAGGATCATCACCAAGAAGGGGGCGAGTTGAAGTTGGAATGCACCGCGGAAGCTGACCATAATTGTCATGCAAATTGCGATTCCAACGCACAAGAAAAACACGGTCCCGAGACTCGCTAAGGTCGCGGTTCGACCGGCCACATAATTAAGCCCTGAATGAATCCCGAGCATGGTCACGAAGACGTAAAGTATGATCGCGCCGACAAAGACATAGGTGGCGTTTTCAATTGTCATCACCCCGGTTGCGGCCATGTAGATCACAAGCGCAAGCGGTAGCAGAATCATCTCTTTCGCTACATACAATACGCCGATCAGTTTCCCGAATACGAATTCGCTGGGTGAGATATCGGTCACAAGTAGCAAGTCCAAAGCCAACCCGTCACGTTCGCCGGTTACGGCATTGACTGCTAACGCGTTCACTAGGACGAGACTGACCACTCCTAGGATTGCCAATGGTAGCGTGGCGGCCGGTAACGCTCGCCCGACTCGGCCAGCGGGTTCCATGGCGACGCCACTTTGAACTTGAAAATAGATCGCACCGGCGATCAAGAGAAACAGCAGTGCAAAGGCGACTCGGATGACGACGACTTTTCGCCCATACGCCCAAGTGCAAATTTCTCGCCACAAGATCGGGTTCTTCCAAACCGATTTCGCTTGACGAACCTTCCAACTGGCAGGCTCCAAAACCGATTCGGCTTCCTCGGAAGTTTCTGGGGCCGGCGCTTTTAAACGGACTTCACGAGAGGGGTTCCAGACCCGTACCTTGGCGATGCCAAAACCCAAAATGACGGCGGACGACAAAACGGATACCAAGACGAACAAACCAATGCCGATTGCTGTTTCGTTTGACAGTGCGGCCAGTGGTGAGGCAGCTGCGAAAAGAGCTCGCGGTGGGCTCAATGCCAAGTTGACGGTTTCAGGGAAAAGGCCGCTGAGGGAAACGAGTTCCCCCACCGCGATGTACATCAAAAGCAGCAGCACGGTCAGTGCAATCGCTTGAAACGTCTTTTCTCGCCACAAGCCGACGACTGAGCCAATCGATCCCGCCAATACGATGGTGGCGGCTGTGACCAAAAAGACGCTCAATACCTGTTCTGGCGACACGCCGCCCATGAGCGGCAGCACGAGGAACAAGGGGAGGGCACAGATGAGCATCGAAAGAGGCCCAAGCAGACTTGCAGCCAACTTTCCGACGACCACCTCGAAGCCACTGAGACGTGTCATCAGCAACAGAATCAAAGTCCTCCGGTCTTTCTCCTGTGCAACACTACTGGCGGCACCCACGGCGGCAAGGCTGCATAGAACCAACAATTGTAACGGGGATAGCAGCGCGAACATCCAACCGCCAAAGCGGGCCGAATCCGATGTGGTCAGCAACGAGCGAGAACCGTCGAGGACCAAATAGCCGGTGCAAAGTAGCAGAAATAGCACCAGCACGTAGACACCTCGGCCGAGGTAGGTTTTGGGGCGTTTGGGGACAACGGTCGCTTCGCGATTAAGAACAGGTCCGAACATGTTGGTTTTTCAGAAATTAAGAACGTCGGTCCACTCGTTTGGGCCAATGAAAATACGGTATTCACGAGTTCAGGGGATGTAGATTACCAAACCAACTGTGTGAGAGTGAGTAGTGTTGTTATCGGAACAATCGACATATTCTGTCGGGAACGCTGGCGTGTTGCATTTCTTTCGATTCGTTGCGTGTTAGCCGCCCGTTCCTACGCGCGTTAGCGCACTATTGTTTCATTAAATAGAGCCTATTACCGCATTTTCACGAAGCTCTTCACGCTTCCCGAACGCTCACAAGCGTCTCATCGCCGAGAATTAGAAAGAGTCATCAATCATGTCGAAAGCACCATTTATGAAGGGATTTCTGGCGTTTATGGCAGAAGAAGACGCCGCTACTGCTATCGAATATGCCGTGATGGTAGGTTTGATTGTGGGTGTTTGCGTTGTTTCGGTGGAATATCTCGCTAGTAAGACGGAAGAAAGTTTCAATGCCTCAGCGGATGCCATTATCAACGGCACAGGAAGCTAGTCGGATGAAATGGAAGAAAATGCCGGCGATTTCGACGCGAAAATATGTCGTCGCGGACCCGCATGTCCAAGGTGCGATCTTGCGTCGCGTCGGTCTATACGCATTGGCGGCGATCGCCTACTACAGTGTGGTTTTGTTCTTCTCAATCTACGCAACCGGCCGTGTGGGAACGACGACGGATCGATTGTTTGAATGTCTCGATGACATTATCACCTGGTTGCCCGGACTGTTCGTACTCGGACCAATCGCTGCATACGACCTTTTGACGACTACCAACCGATTCGCTGGCCCTATTTGTCGTTTACGAAGGGAAATGAAGATGTTGGTCGATGACGAGAGTCCCCGTGAATTGACGTTCCGAGAGAACGATCATTGGAGCGAAGTCGCCAAACATTACAACGAACTACGCCAAGAGTTGCTTGAGCTTCGCGCCGAGTCGGCCCAAAACGGCGGTCGCCATAAGAATAATCTCAACGAAGAAATGGCCGAAGTGTTGATCTAAACAAATCGCACGCCGACCAAATCTGTGTCATAATCTCCTCCGTACGCATGACACCACTCTTCCCCCGCAGTACGGGCTCTTCTGAATGCAACTTGTTGAAAAATCGTTTCACGAAGATCGATGCATTCTCGGCCTCGACGCGTCAGGACTCGAAGATGCGATCCATAAGATCACCGCAGAACTGGTTCGCCGTGGGTTAATTGATCAGGAACAGAGCGACGTACTTAGCGCTCAACTTCTCGACCGTGAGCGGACCTCGGCGACGGCGATCGGTCGTGCGGTAGCAGTTCCACACGCGTACAGCGACGTATTGAGCGAACCGCTGGTCGTGTTCGCTCGATTGGAACATCCGATCAACGTCGGTGCGATGGACGGCGTGCCTGTTTCGTATATCTTTATGTTGATCGGCCCCGAAGCCGCTGCACGCCAACATATCGATACCTTGGCTGCGATCGCCCGTTTCATGAGCGACTCGGAAGCGAGGTTCGAACTTCGCCATGCGGAAGGCTCCGCGGGGCTTGCCGAGGCGTTCCGGCATTATGAAGGCCGGATCGCCCCGGGGGAAACTGCCGCCGAAGCAGACCGCTACCGAGGTCTTCGCTGGACAGGCCGATTGGGCGGAGGATTGGTTGGTGATTTACGGCGCCGCCTCCCACGGTATGCTTCGGACATTCGCGACGGCTTGCATCCTAAAAGCATCGCCTCGACGATGTTTCTGTTCTTTGCCTGCCTCGCTCCGACGGTCACGTTTGGTGGTGTGATTGGCGTGGGCACTCATGGTGAAATTGGGGCGGTCGAGACAATCGTGGCAACGGCAATTGGCGGCGTGATCTATGCGTTGTTCTCGGGCCAACCACTCAATATTCTCGGTACGACCGGGCCGCTATTGGTCTTTATCACCACGCTTTACCAGCTTTGTCGCCATCTCGAACTGCCGTTTTTGCCCACCTACGCCTGCGTCAGTTTGTGGACGGGTGGATTGACGATATTGTTGGCCGTTACCGACGCCAGCTTCTTGATGCGATTCTTTACTCGGTTTACCGACGAAATTTTCGCCGCGTTGATCTCAATGATTTTCATTTATGAAGCGATCTCGTCGCTGATTCGTGAATCGCAAGACGTCAATGACTTGTCAAACCCCTCGCATGCTTTGTTAACACTACTACTAGCGCTCGGGACGCTGTACCTAGCGACCAATTTGCAGGCGTTTCGGCGTAGCCGATTCTTGTTGCCGTGGATGCGAGAATGGCTTGGTGACTTTGGGCCAACGATCGCGCTTGTGGCAATGAGTGCGGTTGCGTATTGGCTTAGCAATGTCAATTTGGCTCAATTGGATATCCCCGACAAATTTGCTCCATCAATTCAAGGTGGCCGCGATTGGTTCGTCAATCCGATGCATGCACCGCGGTGGGTTTGGTGGGCTTCGTCGATTCCTGGGCTACTCGGTGCAGTCCTGGTTTATCTTGACCAAAACATCACGGCGCGGCTGGTCAACAGTGCCGACAACCGGCTTCGCAAAGGTCCGGCCTACCACTGGGATTTGGGTTTGGTCGGTGCGATGACAGCTTTGTTTAGCCTGTTTGGCTTGCCATGGTTGGTTGCTGCGACGGTACGCTCACTGAACCATGTCCGCAGCCTTGCGGATGTTGAAGAGGTGGTTTTGCCCAGTGGAGACCGTCGTGATAAAATCCTTCATGTTCGCGAAACGCGTGTGACCGGGTTTGCCATTCACATTGGCATCGGTGGTTCGCTGATTGCGTTATCGCTATTGAAGCTCGTTCCGATGGCGGTGCTTTATGGCATGTTCTTGTTCATGGGATTGGTATCCATGCGCGGCAATCAATTTCTCGAACGGCTGATGCTTCTACCGATGGAACGAAGTTTGTACCCGCAAACGCACTACATCCGCCGTGTGCCTTTTAAGGTCGTTCATCTTTACACGGCATTGCAATTGGTGTGCTTAACGATTCTTTGGTTGACCAAAAGCAGTGCCATCGCGATCATTTTTCCGCTGTTTATTGCATTGCTCGTCCCCGTGCGAATGATCGCGGGACAATACTTTAAGCCAAAGCATCTCGTTGCGCTCGATGCCGAAGAGATTCCGAGCGAATCAAGCAGCAGTTTGCCAGGTTAAATCACAGGTCCATTTTTAAACGCCTTGTCTCGGCTCGTTCGACGATTCGGCGTTTTTCGGGATCTGCGACCATCGACCAACTGCCGATCTCACTACGACTTCGGAAGCATCCTGTGCAAACTTGATGGTCGTTCAAAATGCACTTCCCAACACAAGGCGACGGAGTCGCCCCAAGCGAGGTGGTAGGTTCGAATTGACTCATCTCACAGTCCTCCTATAGTTCGTTGCCGATTTTGATTTCACCAATTTCGGAGATGACGTCGTCGATTTCTCGCATCACAGCATCGACCGGTTCCACGAAAACAACTTCTCGCGTTGGATTCAATGAATCGGTCGCATTTGACTTCGTTGGACTCGTCGACAATGGGCTCAAATCGAATGGTACTTGGTCGTCAAGCAAATCGCCCAGGTTAGGTTCCGATGACGTCGAAGCGAAGATGACCGAAACCACTTGTTCGCCATTCCCCGCTGGCAGTTCTACTGTTTGGTTGAGCAGGTTGATGACAACCAATGCATCCAAAGCGGTCAATTCGCCTTCGCCTGTGACATCAAAATAGAAGCCACCGAAAGTTTCCAGCGTATCAATCGATGGCAAGTTTGGCGTGGCTTGCATTAGCAATTGATTGATGATGGCAAGTGCATCGGAAGAGGCTACCGAACCGTTATTGTTCACGTCATAGTGGTCGCGAACGTTTTGCCATGAGGAAGTGGATTCAATGTGGATTTCCGTTTCACCTTGGCTAATGATATGCATAAAGACCCCGTCGACGATGCGAGGGTCCCGCAGCTCCCAAGCGGGATCGACAAAGACCGGACGCGATTTCGCATGAACGACCGTCGTGACTTCCGATCCTAGCGAGACGAGTGAAGTATCCGATCCAATATAGATCGAACTCGATCCCTCCCTTGCGACAATGATATGCTCAAATCCAACCACGGCATCGGTCAAGAAACCGCCAAGGTTCAGTTCACGATCGGTCGCTAGAATCGTCAATCGGTCAATCCCGTCGCCGCCGTCAAGGTGAAGCGAAGTGGAGTCGGACAATTCAACCGAATCTGTTCCACCAGCCAGATTGACTTCCGCGAGTCCAGTGTCAAAGGTGTTTTCCATTACCGTCAGATTTTGAACTCGGTCATCTGCGGTCCACTGGGACCGCTCGTTTGATTCAGAGAAGCTGAATTCGAAGCCCAAAGCGGCATCGCGAATGATCGGTTTTCCTTCGCTGGCGATCAGTTCGATATCGGTGATTGCGTGCTCTCCGATTGCAACCACCACATCGGTTGTCTCGGCATCCGCAAACGCTGGGTCGGAGTCGGTTGCAACGACTTGGATTCGAACGGTGCCTAGATCGTTTTCTTCGACTTCAAAATCGGGGATGCCAGAAAAGGAAACCGTTTGCGCCGAGTTCCAGTTTTCTGTAGTAAAGGTAAGCCGCGTCACGTTCACTGAAAAGTCATCAGATGACTGGTGAGATACCTCAATCACAACATCGGAATCGGGTTTGCTCGTCAAGCGGACTTCGACAAAGTCGGAGGTTCCCGATTCGCTTACTGCCGTGGTTCCGCTGGACTGTGCAACGATAAATCCGACTGGCGAGTAGTCATTGTCAACGATGCGAACCGAATCGCCGAACGAGGTGTAGCCGTCCGCGGTTCCATCAATGGTGATAACCGCGTCGTTGACGAGCGAATTGTTGGCGATGTCGAACGAGAAACTCGCCGTTTTGCTGCCGGATGGAATCGTGACACTCGGAGGAAGTAATAAGGGACCTGCGGGGGCTGACGATAGGGTGACCGTTAACGGAGTCGAAATGTCAGCGTCATTTCGCCGAACGATTCCGCTTCCAACCGAGGTGTCGGTGGATTTCATTTGGATGTCGTCGACCGCGAAATACGCCGGCGTGTTCATGCCGAAGTCGCCTACATCCGAACTGCTAAGCGAGAACGACAATGATCTCGCTTCGCCGATACTCGACAAATCAATTTTCGTCCATGCGTCGACAACGTAATCGAGCGAGTTGTCGCTGAATCGATAGTCGGCAAGATAAAATTCGATCTCCCCAATCGATTCGTTTGACGCGTCATAGCCTTCGATGGTCAGTAAGAACCAATCGGCATCGTCGCCACTTTCGCCGCCAAATTTTTTCGCAAAAAAGTCGCCGTCAAGCATCGATAGTGCTGAGTAGGTGGCGTTAGTGACCTGCAACGAATCGAACACAAAGTTGTCGGCGTCGTCGCTGCGCTCGATCGTCGGCGTCACGCCGCCAGTGGTGCCAATCGCGAAGGTTGCTGAGTCGTTGGCTCCGCTGCTAGTGATGGAACTGAATTGGTTTCCGTAGCCAGGCGTTGTGGAGTCGGTCGTGTTTGAAACGGCCCATCCCGACCATGATCCCCACGTTGGATTGAAGTCGTTGTTGAAAATCAACGCGGACGACTCGAATTGTCCTGCACCATCGGAGCCGTTGTAGGCTGTTTCGTTCGTCAGTTGCTGGCCGATTCGCTCAAAGTCGGCCCTCGGGGACCCTTGTGTTTCATTTAGCTGTGGCGTTTGAATCGTAAGCGTCACCGCGGGGGCATCGTCATCGGTGATAACAACATCGGCTGTAGCCGAGAGCCGGTTTGCGGCAGCCGAAAACGTCACCAATCGATTCTCGTCAGAGGTTGAATTGTCGAGCAATCGCACCGGGACTTCGA
Organism: Novipirellula herctigrandis; assembly: GCA_007859835.1. Classification (GTDB taxonomy): domain Bacteria; phylum Planctomycetota; class Planctomycetia; order Pirellulales; family Pirellulaceae; genus Novipirellula_A; species Novipirellula_A herctigrandis. The sequence continues at coordinate 5,708,971 of SJPJ01000001.1, forward strand.
TCGATGCTTGGCCTGTCGGTATCGTAACCGTTTGTGGTACTAGGGCTAAACCAGGATCGCTACTGGTCAGCGTGACTTCGATTGGGTCGGTCAATTCCATCTTTTCTCGGGTCACCAAAATCGATGGTGAATTCGATCCGCTGGATTGATCAAGTACAACATTGTCGATCGCGAAGTAGGCGGGTGTGTTCATCCCGAAGTCGCCGTTGTCGGACGAGCTAAGTGAGAATACAAGTTTCGTAGCGGCAGTCAACGATGACACATCGACCGTGGTCCAATCGCTGACAATGTAATCGAGACTATTGTCATCGAAGCGGTAATCCGCCAAGTAAAAGTCGACCGTCCCAACGGATTCATCCTGGTTGTTGAGTCCTTGGATTGTTAGCAGGAGCCAATCCGCATCATCGCCCGATTCACCACCAAACTTTTTGGCGAATGCGTCACCCTCACGCATCGACAATGCAGCGTAGGTGGTGTTGGTGACCGAAAGTTCTTTGAAGCCGATCCCGTTGGATTCGTCACGAACGATGTTGGGCAAGTCGATGCCGTACACCGATGCAACCGCGTAGGTGTCCGAGCCGTTTGCTCCGCCTGCAGCGAAAGCACTGTATTGATTAAAATAACCGGGAGTCGTCGTGTCAGTTGTGTTCGAAAACGCCCAGCCGGACCAAGATCCATACTCGGAGTTGTAGTCGTTGTTGAAGTTGAGGCTATTGGAAGTAAAACCTCCACGGCCATCGGAACCATTGTTGAAAGATTCCTCGCTGAGTCGCGAACCTACATCTTCAAATTGGGTGGTGGGAAAAGCGTCCGATTCCGAAAATTCGCTAGGATTAGAGGTGATGGCCAATGCTGCGATGTCGTTGTCGGACACGACGACCTGAGACGTCGCTGATACGAATCCGTTTGCCGATGCGGTCAACGGTACCGTTGATTGCCCATGGTCGATTTCATCATCCACGCCGGTAATGTCAAACATAACCGACGTTGCTCCGGCCGGAATAATTACCGTCTCCGGTAGGGATGCGATTGCAGGCAAATCGCTCGATAAATTTACTGTCAATGCGGTCGCTTTGTTTGCATCGGGCCGCGTCACGGTAGCAGTCACCGTGTCGCCTTCATCAACGGTGGATGGATTGACGCTGAAGGTTAGTGGCGGCAAGTCGTCTTCTACGACTTGCAACGTTCGTGTGGCTTGTAGGCCGCTGGTTGTGGAAGCGGTCAATTCCACCATCACATCGCCGAGCGAAACTTGGTTGTCGATCACACCGATTGAAAAATCGACGAACGCTTGGCCCGCCGGGATCGAGACGGAGGCGGGTACCGATAGCGATGCGTTGTTTGGCTGAAGCTGAACGACCTGCGCGGACGCCAGGCTGGTTCCACCACGTGTGACTCGCGCCGTGGTTGCCTGGCTGCCAGCGTCCTCGGTAACAGCATACTTCAAAAAGTCGATTGCCAAGCCAGGTTCAACAAGTTGAAGATTATCAACTGCAAAGAACGCAGGAGTGTTCATCCCAAAGGTTCCCACATCGGACGACGTCAAAGCAAATTGCAGCGACGCGGCTTGGCCGAGCGATGACAAGTCAATCGTTTGCCATGTGTCAACGATGTAGTCCGAAGCTGAATCGGCAAACCGGTAGTCTGCTAAATAGAAGTCAACGGTTCCGACGCTTGCGCCGCCTGGATCCTTGCCTTCGATTGTCAGCAAGAACCAATCAGGTTCGTTGCCGCTCGCACCGCCAAATGGTTCGGCGAAGGAATCGCCGTCTCGCATGGACAACGCCGCGTAGGTCGTGTTGGTAACTTGGATCGATTGAACCATTCCGGCACCAACGGGTAACGTAATCGTCGGTGGTTCGTAGAAATCCGATTGATCCGCAAAAGCGACGGCGAAAGTCCCGGAGCCTGTGGCTCCTTGGCCGGGAAACGCACTGAACGAGTTTTCGAATCCTGGCGTTGTCGTATTGGTCTCGTTCGAATAGGCCCATCCGTTCCACGCCCCAGAGTCGAGCGAAATCGCGTTGTTAAACGTTGCACCAGCGGTTTGGAATTGCCCAACGGTCGTTAACTCATCATATGCTCCGGTGATGGTTGTGCCGTTCGGATCCGGACCATTCCAATGCGAATTCGCACCAAGTGTAGCACCGACGTCCTCGAAGTCGATCGACGATATTGTCACCGGCGATTGATTCATCACTGCGACACCGTCAAGGTCGAATCCTGCACTGCCGTTCGTGGGATAAGGATCGAAGATTGAATCGTTGCTAGTGTCTTTGGCCGAACCATCACCGACGATATCGATGACACGGACGTGAGTCACACTCGTTACGTCTAGAAACGGGGATGTGCCTTTCAGCGAGGCTAGGTCGAATGGTGTACCAAATCCTTGACGGTATTTTCCCGCTAGCCCGTTGATCTGTGTTGGATCCAGCGATTCGTAAGTTCCAACCGCTGCGTCCGTTTGCGAGTCATTTGCAAAACGAAAGAAATGAACTCCATCGGACGAAACTTCGACGTAGCCAAGTTCCAAGAATGAATCGGTCAATGCGTTTTCAAAGACAGCGAAATCATTGCCGAGTCCATCGCGAATCGGTGCGTCAAATTCAAGCGTGATTTGACCGCCACGACCAAGCGTGACAACGTCGCCAGTATTGCCTTCGGCTGGTCCGATGGCTTTATGAGGTGTTTGCCATTGTGCGTCGACTTCAGCACCGGGAGCGTAGTCTTTCCAATTTGTTGCCCACCCAATGATTGCGGCGTCATCCATTGAGATTGCGGTACTGCCGATTTCACCAGCAGCCGGTGCATAGGGCCCCGCAGCGAGCAATCGACGATCCTCGAGAATTTCGGTGGTCAGTCGGCGACGAAGCGAAGTGGCAAACGAGCGGCGTTTTTTAGTGTTCATGTTATTGTGAATTTGAATGCTATTTGATCAAGATGGATTTCAGGGATGATAGGTAAAGAATTACCAGGCTTCGGTGACCACTTCCTTGCCAGCTCGGGTGCAAATGGATGCCAACACTTCTAGGTCCATGCTGTCGGTTAAGAACCTGACTGCACCGTCGCCAAATAGGCCGTGCACGCCTTGGGGGTGATAGGATCGCATGTCGTTTTCGAATTTTGGTGCGTGGTTGATTTGGAACGCTTGGTCGAACAAATTCTTTCCATTGATCCATTGTCCATCCGCGAATCCCGCGTCTTCGGAAACGACAATCGTGGTCGATGTTCCGTCTAGGATGTCGCGGAATCGGATCGCACGATCATGGATCATGACACCCGACGGAGGATCGTTGCGGCTGACAATGCGTTCCCCATAGATGCCGCCGTAATCCGTCACGCCACGGTCTTTCAATCGATTGCTCGACCGTGGTGTCGATGGGCAGATGTAAGTGGGGATCACGGATGCAGCCACATCGGCATTGATCGGGTCATCGTAGGGAACACTAAAATTGATTCGTTCCCAAACCGCCGTTTGCTCAATCTGAGGCAACACGAACGCTGACCAGGCGAACTCTTTGCCGTTTGGCCAAAGCGGGCGAGGTTGTAGGTCACCGATGGGGAATCGATTGAACGCGGCGTGGTAGTTGTGAAGCCCTAAACCGATTTGGTGCAACCGGTTTTGGCATTGCATTCGCCTTGCCGCTTCGCGAGTCGCCTGGACGGCGGGAAGCAACAATCCCACCAGAACGCCGATGATGGCAATGACCACCAAGAGTTCAACCAAGGTGAACGCCCTTGGACGCGGAGAACGCAATCGCGAAGTGGTCATGGACTTAACCGCATTAAAAATCGGAATAGTTACGATGGTCAACAATTTCCAGCGCATGACGAACATGATTCACGCGTGTGACTCAAAACCCGTGGTGGGGCCATTCCTGCAAGTCACGATGCGCGATTCTGATGCGAACCTCACCCAAGAAGGTTTTTGTCGAAAGCAGCGACAAAATGCCGCCAGCTTTCCGAGCACCCGGTGAGGTCGGTAGGTCTTCTGACTACTGGATGCACATTACCCACTTCCGCCTTCTCATCGTCGATCGTTCCCGAGGGGAGCGAACAAACAACAATGGCATGAAAGAGTGAAGGAGTAGCTTGGTGCACTTTCGAACCGCCATTACGCGGCCCTACCGGAGCACCAACATCCATTACAGCGGCCGGGCCGTCTCGGGTTTTCACCGAAGTTCCCTGTTTCCGCAAAACCAATAATCCCAAGGTTTTGTGGCACCGCTCACCGTTAGCTCTGACTTTATCTTTGTGTCTGCAAACTGTCAAACCAGTGTGCTTTTTTTGTCAGGGCAACCCGCCACCGATTGGCCCAAAACGGCGGTGATTCGAACATCGCCGTGCCCAGGGAAACCACCCGCAAAGTCCTCAGGGCAGCATTGGGACACGCCTCTAAATCGAGCACCTGTAACTAAAAATGGACTCGATCAGCCTTTCCGCCCGGGGACTACTGCGGCACCACGTCGATGTATACCGAATACCGGTCATACGTCTCGAAGAACGGTTTGAGTTGCAGTTCGCCGATTTGGAAGCGTAGTTTGCTAGGGTCCCCCACGATTGATTGGCCGATGTCGTTGGTGTTGATTTTCACTTGTCGCCACGTCGACAGCGGTCCCGGTTCGTCGATTGCCAACAGGACTGGGCCGAAGAAGATGCTTGCAATATTCGGCTGGTCCATGATGCGGCTGAGACGGAAACTCATCGGTATCTGCAAGTCGATTGTGTCACCGCTTTTCCACTGTCGATCAAGCGTCAGGTACTTTCCTTTGGGCAATTCGACGGTCTGACTCATTCCGTTGATTGACACATGCATTCCATTTGTCGCCCACGAGGGGACTCGCACCATGATGGCAAATTGGCCATCGCCATCGATCGTCAGTCGCGTGCGGTCAGAGTAGGGAAAGCTCGTCGCTTGCGTTACCTCGATGCCACGTTCGTTCCAATCGAGTTTGGAGGGCACGAATAGGTTCACGTACAGCTTGCTATTGTCCACGCTCTTGAAGTAGATCGAATCTTGTAGCTTCGTGCTGCTTTCCAATGCAGTGCCATTGCAGCAGGTAAAGCCACGCATCCCTGCGTTGCCAAACCGTTTCCTCGATGCGGGGTTAAGTGGCACGTGATAGGTGTTCCCCGGATTGTCCTCGTCAACCGAAGCCAGGATGTGGTTGTAGAGAGCTTGTTCGTAGTAATCCATGTACTTCGTATCGGGCGAGTGCATGAATAGTTGGCGGCTGAGTTTTAGCAAGTTGTAGGTCGCACAGGTTTCATTTTGACCGCCGCTCGAGAAACCGTTCCGGAACAGACTATCGGGTTCGGCGGGAAAGCACTCTGCGTTATTGGGCGTGCTGGCACCCGCGACACCGCCAATGGCGTACATGTACGAGCCAGTGACGATATGCCAAAAGTTGTCGGCTAGATGGAAGTAGCGCGGATCTCGGTTGGAGCGATAGGTTTCAAGTGCTCCGGTGATCTGTGGGATGTGCTGGTTTGCGTGCTTGCCGCGAATGGTGTCGACGTTACACGCTAGGCCGTGCGTACGATCAGCATTCCCGAAGAAGAAGTCAATGTTGTCGAACAGTTGCGCACACTCTAGAAATCGTGCGTCGTCCGTCAGTCGATACAGTCGAGCCATCACTTCGTTCATGCCACCGAATTCGCCGGCAATGTAGCGATTCCACATCTGGATGCGCGTTTGTGCGGGCACGTGTCGTAGCCGCTCATATACCCAAAGTCCCATGCCGTTGCCAACTTTGAGAGCCTTCTCATTTCCGCCGACTTCGTAACAATCGAGCAAGCCAGCAATGATTTTATGAAGCGTGTAATAGGGGGCCCAAACTTGATTGTTCCGACCACCATAGGTTGCCCCCTGTTCAAGCATGATGAATTGGTCCGGTGGGTAGGCGCTAATATACCCTTTGCCCCAATTCCAGTAATCGGTGCGAATACCATCTTCACTAAGGTCCGATGTGTAGCCATCGCGTCCGGGGCCAGGTGGCACGCTTGCCGGATCGGCGTTGAAGTCGCCTTCCGCAATCCGTGGCCTACCGGATTTTTCAGAGAGCCCACCGGATTTTTCAGAGAGGTCGTGAAGCGTTTCGATCAAGTAGTCCATCTTCTGTTTGAAATTGGCCCGCAACGTTTCGTCGTACGTACAGCTAGCGTATGCCTGTGCGATCGCGGACAAGTAGTGTCCGCTGGCGTGTCCACGCAATCGCGTGGTTTGGCTATCCCAGCCCCCTAGCGGTCGTGCGCCGTCGGGTTGCTCTTGTCCAAATGCATCCCGAAACATATAGAGGAAACTATCGGCATTCGTGAGCGTTAGCGACTTGAAGAACTTGTCGCGGTTCTTGATGAAAGGAGTTGCGTGTCCTTGTCCGTCGTGGTTCAGGGTTACTCGTCCCAACGGAAAGGGAGCAAGCAGTTGCACCGCTGTTGTCGTGGTATTGTCTGATGCGGGGGCGACATGAATAACTGCTTTGGGGTGGAGGTCCGTGCCTGGGATCGATCCAGTAATCGTGTATGTCCCCACGTCGAGAGCTTCGGAATTGTTTTTCGGCGCCGGCCAAATCACGCGTACCTTGGGTCTATCGCCTCCGTTGTTGAACGTGGCTGGAACCCAAAGAGGTAACCGTGGAAGGTGTCCCACAACGGTTTCGACGTTCACGTCGGGCACTGCGACAATGGACGTCCCGTAGACAGCCGAAGAGGATACGGCCATGGATTGGGTTTGGTCGGGTTGAGGTGCGGTTTGAGGGCTTGACGATGGTATCGTATCGGTCGAAAGCGTGTCGCGATGGATCGTTGCTACCTGAGCGTCGGTTAACGCAATTGTATAGACCCGGACATCATGTAGTTTGGCATGTGCGGTCTCGTCGGTATCGTATTGCGAACGACCAATGAAAAGACGGTTCTTGTCGCCATCTTCTTGGTGCAGTACATCCTCAAGAGTCAAAGCGATGTTTGTTGCGTGGCCAACTTGCTTGCCATCGGCGTAGGTCGTCAATGTCTGTTTTGAAGCATCCAGTACAATTGCAAGATGTACCCATCGGTTCAATGCGATTCGTGCCGACATCGGTCCGTTCTCGTTGTTCCATCCCGTCGCGGTGATGCGTGCTCGAAAGCCTTCGTTAGGTTGCTCTCCCATCGGCGTGCAAAAGAAATTAGCAGTCGGTCCCTGTCCGAAGTCGAAGAGTCGTTGCCATGCTTGTTCGGATCGGAAGAAAACCCAGCTAGTAATGCTCACAGTATCAAACCCTATCAATGCGTTTCCTGGAATTTGTAGGAACCCGCCACGGCCGCCAGCAAGCGATAGAACTCGACCGAATTTTTCGTCGTCGACGTATGACACCGGTGCGCCGTGAACCGCAGCATGGTGATTGTTTCGGGACCAATCTTGCGAGTTGCCTGCCAATACGTATCGGGCAGCCAATGCTGTTTCGCCGATACCGTTGAGGAACTGGTCTCCCTGAGAGTGTTGCGATTGGGCAAGCTTCAACGGAAGACTTAACGCGACCACAATTAGGCTCAGTATCGCAAATGCTGTAGCGTGAGGGGGTCTCATGCGATTGCCTTGAAAAAGATTGGATAAAAGAGCATCAGGAAGTCTTCAAGCAACACTCATGTTTGATGAGTCTATCTGAAGCAGGAGTTCAGAAAGGGCCCCGTGTTTCTTAAGCCCCGTGTTTTCAGGCCCTAATATGAGTGGCTCTTGCAAGTCGGAAGGGCAATGCCAGGGTAGGGGAAATGCAACACTTCGGCTAACCATGATAGCCGACTGAATTGCTTGTTGCGTCTTTGTCAGTATTCACCGCGAAGCGACATGTTATCATTGCGGCTTCCCTTGTTGAACCTGCTGTTACTCATCAAATATGAAGAGTCGTTGTTATGAACATGCCGTATCTTGATCGTCTAAGTCTCGCAGGCATAGCAATTTCCTTGCTGATTGCAAGTCCTTCGCATGCTCAATGTTGGCGAGGTTTTTTGGTTCCAGTGCTACAGGAACAAAAGTGCGTCCTGGCATCGGACGAGCAGCGCGAGGCACCATCGGCTGTTTTACCAGGCTTGAACGCCGATCCGCACATCGCGGTGTTTGAGGATACGTTTTACATTTATCCAACAACCGATGGAAATCCTGGTTGGGGTTCCACTTTGTTTCGGACGTGGTCGTCGAGAGACCTCGTGAACTGGACGAACGAAGGCGTCATTCTTGACCTGCCGCGTGATCTGAAATGGGCGGATGTCCATGCATGGGCTCCCGCGATCGCCACGAAGAATGACAAGTACTTCTATTACTTTAGTGCCGCCCAGAATATTGGCGTCGCCGTGGCTGACCGCCCTCAAGGTCCGTTCAAAGATCCACTCGGTGAGCCTCTTGTGGCGAAGGGAGACTACCGGAAAATGCAATGCATTGATCCGATGGTCTTTGTCGATGACGACGGATCCGCTTACTTGTATTGGGGGCAAGGTCGCTGCAAAGTTGTTAAGTTGAATGACGACATGATTTCGTTTAATCCAGGTGAAGTAAAAGACATCACGCCGCCGGGTTACAATGAAGGGGCGTTTCTTCATAAACGAAATGGGAAGTACTATCTCAGTTGGTCGGAATACGACACCCGTGATCCACGCTACTCTGTTGCTTACGGCACTTCGGATTCGCCGCTGGGACCGTTCGAGAAGGCTCCGGTCAATCCGATTCTAAGTCAGGATGGCATCGTCAAAGGTGCCGGCCACCATTCGATTGTCCAGATACCCGGTAGCGATGAGTGGGTGATCGCCTTCCACCGGTTCCGTATCCCCGATGGCAACGGTTTTAACCGTGAAACCTGTCTTGCTCCGCTGCGACACGCCGCGAACGGTCGCCTGTTATCGGTTGACGTTTTTGAGTCCGTGCCCGCAGTCGGCCCCTCAAATAAGAAAAATTGAGGATGCAAATGGGTGCCATGGCCACAGGGACGGCGGCCTGCAACGGTGCCGTCCCTGGGAGTGAATGACGCTGTTTACTTCTTCAGTGCGTCGCGGATTTCGGTCAACAGCACAATGTCAGCTGCTGGGGGAGCTTCTTCTTCTGCCTTCTTCATCCACTTTGCGGCGACTTTCAATGCCACGAAAATCACAAACGCGAGAATCGTAAAGTCGATGACGTTCTGAATGAAACTGCCGTAATGGATAGCTGCTTGGACTTGTTCTCCGTCAGCGTTCTCGATCATTTTTCCCAAGGGCATCTTGAGACTTGACATGTCGGGAACGCCTGCGATTACAGCAATTAGAGGCGAAACGATGTTGTCGATGAAGGACTTTACAATTGCCGCAGCGGCACTGCCCATGATGATGCCGACAGCCATGTCGATAAGATTGCCTTTAAATGCGAAATCCTTGAAGTCTTGAATGAAACTCATTTGAAATGTTCTCTTTGGTAAATTGATGAAGTTGAAACTTGGAATCGCTTGCCAGCGTGTATCAAAAAAACGCCGGTTCCGAATTTCGGTGTAAGGTCATAGCCGCCAATTGGTTAGGCTGCGGGACTGTTCTAGAGAAAGCGTAAGTGAGTTCGAACTTCCGCACAAAATCGATCCAAACGACGGCGCACGGGCTGCTTATTTCGCCTAATGTTGCCATCTGTGTGATGGCGAGCGTTCAGGCCAGTGTCGTCGGAGCTATATTCCGGGGTATTCGCCGTCAATTGAGATGCTCACTGGTAGCGATCAAAGGCAAGCTGCGCGAGAGGTGTTCAGGCCGATTGCAGCGTAAGTATTCGCTCGTCAAACGATTGCATCTGCGTTTTTGCTCCGTGTTTGTCTCGGTCTTATTGGGGCAGACTTCTGCGGTTGTTTCTCTCTGGATTGCCGGTTGTTAGCCGTCCGCTCCAAAAGTCGTCCACCAGTGCGTAGGCTGTGGGGTCATACGCTTTCAGGCCCTCGGGACCATTCGCGGGCTTTGGGCCCTCCATGTGTAGGTCACCGTGGGTCCCGAAGTACCACATGGCCAGCTCTGCAAAGAACTCGTGGGTGTTGGTTCCAGCGTAGGAATTGACCCAATGCCCTGCGTCGAGCGACCTTTGCCGTTGGTCCTCGAAACGTTGGCGAATTGCCCTGGGAACACCGTGGCCAAGAATGTTGTGAGCAAATTCGTGTACACAAATGTCACGGCCTTGATAGCGGTCCTGTTTCAGGCGAAGTAGGTTTTCTTCCCCACAGGAGGTCAACAGCCCACCCATCCCGCGAGTCCGCTCGTCGCGAGTCAGGCCATTGTATTCGGCAATGGGTTTGCCCTTGTCGTGTCGCCATTCGGGCAAGTCTGTGGTGACTTGATTCCTGCCGATGATGTGCAACTCTGCCCCGACTGCGGCTAGGCTTGCAGGAACGTTCGGCAGGTTGGCCATCATCCTATCCAAACGATCGTAGGCTTCGAAAAGAGCTTCGTCGACGACTTCCTTAGGGGCTTTGATCGGGATGCCCTTGAAATTCAGTTGCTTCGCAAAGAAATCCTTCTCAGGTGGTTCGATCGTCTCGATCGCTAGTTTGTAGGAATCGGGGCGTTGTTTGGAATCCGATAGTGTAGGACTCGCTTGCGTCTTGAAGCGGATAACCGTCAGCGAATGCGGTTGAAGCTGAAGCGTGCACTTTGGTCCGTGGACTTCCATTAGGGTCGTCCGAGGTGAGATCTTATTTGGTTCGTCGAGTGAGTTGTTTTCGCTAAGGGACGCGCCGGTCAGGACGGTGACGGCGGCTTTTCCTGGTTTGACCTGTGCCCCTGAGATAGACACGTTGGTCGCCATCCGCTGATCCGAAATGTTGATGGCCTTGAGGATGATGTCTCCGCTGGCCTCATCCGGACCGGCAACGGCAAAGACCTTGGTCTCCGAAGGAGCCTGACCCTCGTTAACCAACTGACCGTCCAGAAAACAGCGAATTTGTTGTCCGCTGACCTCAACCTTGATGTCATACCAGCGATTGTCCTCAATCCGACCGCGGACGGGTCGGCCCACAGGGCTCTGGTTAAACTCGATGGCGTGTTGGCTATTGCCCCATCCTCCGAGGTTCCACCAATACCGGTCTGGTCCCTTGTGTCCAAAGGCGATCAGGAATCCCTCGCCACCGCTGAGTCTGCGGGCTTTGAGTGTAAGTGTGTAATCGGTCCATGTCTCATCGCCAAAATAGCTGAGTCCCTGGCCCCGTCGGCTTTGGCGGTAGACTCCATCCGCTACGTTCCAACGACCATGATCCGGTGTCCAGCCTGCTGCGTCCTCTGTAAAATCAGAGGCATAGAGGACCTTGCCTTGCTGTTCTACACGCACGGCTTTGAACTCGGCGGTTGCGTCCCAGGTGCCCACGCCGATTTGTCCAGTGACCTTTTGAGGACCGGCATCGGGGAACGTTACTTCGGTTTGGACGGTGTGAGTGGGGAGGTTGGTGCCGAGCATTTTCCAGAGGTAATACGAAGCGGTTCCGAAGATGCGGGTTCCGTCGTAATAGATCATGGCATGCCATGGCGGCGGCGCATTGGTCAGCTCCGTGCGGCCCTTTACATGCCCCAGCAGCGGAGCATAAGAGACCATGTTGACGGTATCGCTGTTCCGCTCGCAACCCAGAAGGAACACGCCCTCGGCGAGCGCTGCCAAGAGGTTGCCCCGGAGCGGTCCGCCTTCCCCGCTGGTGACGGCCACTTCGCCCAAGTACAGAGGTGGCAGATGGCGATCACGGCCATCGTATTCATTGAACCGAGAGAGGAACCAGCGTGGGGAGTTGTAATAGTGGCGGTCCTCGATGTCGAATACGGCATGGCCCAGTGACTCTCGGCTTGTCCACGACAGGTCCGCTAAGTAGGTCAAGTCGGGGTGTTTGGACTTCATCGCATCGTGCACGTATCGGTACCTCTCGCCGTATTCCGGTCCCTGGTTCTCATTTCCAATCTCGATGTATTTAAGGTCAAAGGAATCGGGGTGACCGGCCTTGGCTCGCATGGTTCCCCACTTGGAATCAGCAGGGCCATTGGCGTACGCCACGATGTCGAGGAAATTGTCCCGGACCCAGCCCATCTCTTCCATCGGTACGGTCTCCCGTTGGCGGAAGATGCAGGTTTGGCCGCAGAAGCCCACCCACAGCGGTTTTGCGTCGACGTCTTCGATGAATCGGAGGTACTCATATAATCCCATGCCATGAGTTTGGCGATAGTTCCAAGGGCCCCATCGCTCCGGACGATCCTCAACAGGTCCGACTGTGAGTTTCCAGTTGTAGGCGGTCTCTACCGTGCCGCCTTCCACCACGCATCCGCCGGGGAAGCGTACGAAACCCGGTTTGAGGTCTGCGATCATCTGGGCGATGTCCAAACGCAAACCATTGGATTGGCCCTTCCATGTTTCTTCTGGGAATAGCGAAACGAAGTCCAACCAAATTTGACCCTTGTCACCAGCCAGGATGACCAACCGAGCTTTAGAATCTGTCTTCGTAGCAGTAAGGGTGAGTTTGTGCTGTTTCCATTCCGCGGTGATGCCATGCACTTCCGGCTCATCCGAACAGGCTGTGCCTGAGGCATCTTCCAAGCGAACCGTCAGCGGTCCATTGAATCGATCGCCGCTGCGGGCATAGAGCGACAACGCGTACGACTCGCCTTTTCGGATTCCCATGCCAAAGAAACCGCCGTTGGACACGCCGATTCTTCCCTTCGTAGCGTCTTCCACATCAAGACGCAGGCAATACGCAGAGGATTCGGTTACTCCGCCGTTCGTCTCTAAGTGCATCGTCCCTGCTGCGGATCCTTGCTGTACCAGAGACCAAAAAGGTACGCCGTTGGTAGAGTAGCCGTATCGAGAGAATCCGGAGTCGAAGCCCCCGGCGTCCACCCAGCGGCCGTTCCGCAGCGTGTAGCCCTCGGGTGGTCGCGAATCTTCGAAGGCACGGTTGCGGATCAATTCCCCGTACAAGCCGCCGTCCACTCCATGGTTGATCTCCTCCAAGAAGATTCCATACATACGGGGATTGATCTTGGGGCCTGGATTTGATGCGTCGATAGTCACCGTCGCTGTGTCTGCCACGATTGCTGTGTCGGCCGAGGTTGCTGTGTCGGCCGAGGTTGCTGTGTCGGCCGGGATGAATATGGCAGTCAAGAGGCACATCAATCTAATCACACTCAGGCGTATCATCGCCATGGCATCCGTCCTTCAAGGAATACAAGTTTCGATTTTACAGGCACGTTTGTCGACAAACATGATTCTATGAGCAGAAAGGAATAGGGTAGAAGTGGGCAATTAGGCGATGCGATCCGCTTCAGGCTCGATAGCCGGGTGTTCCGTCGTGTTTCTTTCACAGCCCGAGCGATGATTGGGCCGAAAACTTGATGCCCTTTGCGGCAGTTTCCGTTTCGGGGATGATTGAGTTGTCCATCCTTTTTTCTTTCATCGATATTTCAATATGAACAACGCTTGTCTAATCGTCGTTCCCGCGCGACTTGCTTCCACTCGTTTGTCTGAAAAATTGCTTCGACGCGTCGATGGAAAGTCGGTGCTTCAGTACACATGGCAAGCCGCTTCGCGAGCATCGGTGACGAACCGAGTCGTCGTCGCGGTGGACGATGCGAAGTTGGCCGACGAAGTGACACGGTTTGGTGGGACAGCGATCATGACGGATGTGAACTGCCCAAGCGGCACCGATCGGATTGCCGAAGTGGCCAAGCAGTGCCCGGAGTTTGATGTGTTTGTGAACGTCCAAGGGGACGAACCCGAAATCGATCCGGTGGCTATCGACTTGGTCGCGTCGCTGCTGATTGACAACCCGTCGGCGGATATCGCCACCGTTGGCACGCCGATCCGCGACTTGGAAAAGCTTCAGGATCCAGGGTGCGTCAAAATTGTTTTGGCGAGTGAAATGGGTGGGGCCAAAGGGGCAGGGCAGGGCAGGGCGATCTATTTCAGCCGCTCGGTCGTACCCCATATGCGCGGCGGTGTGACCGCAGAATCATTGCTGGCTGAACCGCCGTTGTTCTGGCACCACCTCGGTTTATACGCCTATCGCCGCGAATTTTTGCAGTGGTTTTCACAGCAATCGCAAAGCGTGCTCGAACAGACCGAGCGTCTCGAGCAATTGCGGGCGATCGAGGCTGGCAAGCAAATTGTTGTCGCTAGAGTCGAGTCGGCGGTGCCCGGAATCGATACCGAAGAGGATTTTCGGGCATTTGCCGAGCGAGTGGCGTTTGCAAACCAGAATACGTAGGTTAAACCTTTCTTGCGTTTAACCGTTTGCGGGCCGAACTGCTATCGCGGGCCGAACTGCTATCGCGGGCCAGATTCTAGATCGCTTTCGCGGGCCAGACCCGTTGCGTGGTGAAAACAACGATCGGACCTACCCCTTTTTCCTTTGCTGTACTATTATCTTGTTCCATGACAAAACATATCTTTGTAACCGGCGGCGTCGTTAGCTCACTCGGAAAAGGGCTCACCAGCGCATCGATCGGAATGCTTTTAGAGCAGCGTGGATTGCGGGTCCGAATGCAAAAATTGGACCCCTACATTAACGTCGACCCGGGGACAATGAGCCCTTACCAGCATGGCGAGGTCTACGTTCTTGATGACGGCAGCGAGACCGACTTGGATCTGGGCCACTACGAACGGTTCACTTCGGGTGAGTTGTCGCGAGATTGCAACTACACGACAGGACAAATTTATCTGTCGGTCATCGAAAAAGAACGCAAAGGACTGTTTTTAGGTAAGACGGTCCAAGTGATCCCGCACATCACCAACGAAATCAAATCGGTGATCAAACGGATGGGGGGTGACGACGTGGATGTCGTCATCACTGAAATCGGCGGAACGGTTGGCGATATTGAAAGCTTGCCGTTTTTGGAGGCTATCCGTCAATTTTCGCTTGATGTTGGCCGCGAAAACTGCCTCTATATGCACTTGACCCTGGTGCCATATTTGAAAGCGGCGGATGAACTCAAAACGAAGCCGACTCAGCATTCCGTTGGCCAACTTCGCGAGATTGGGATTCAACCAGACGTTTTGGTTTGTCGCTGTGAGCATTCGACCAGCCGCGAAGATCGCGAAAAGATCGCGTTGTTCTGCAACGTTCCTGTGGAAGCGGTGATCGAAGAGAAGGACAAGGACTTTTCGATTTACGAAGTTCCCATTTCATTGGTCGACAACAAGCTTGACGAATTGATCGTTAAGAAATTGAATTTGCCAGCATCGTCACTCGATATCACCCCTTGGACCGATTTGCTGCATCGGTTGCGAAACCCTCGCCACGAGATTTCGATCGCAGTCGTAGGAAAGTACGCGGAACACAAAGATGCGTACAAGTCGATCTACGAAGCGATCGATCATGCGGGGATGCATCATCAAGCCCAAATCAGGATCGGACGCATCCAAAGTGCTGACATCGAACGCGAAGGGGCCGAGCGGCTACTGAGTGGTTACCATGGAATTCTTGTTCCCGGCGGTTTTGGCGAGCGTGGAATCGAAGGTAAAGTCCAAGCAATTCGTTTTGCCCGTGAACGCGGCATTCCGTTTTTTGGTATCTGTTTGGGAATGCAATGTGCCGTGATTGAATACGGACGAGACGTCGTGAAATTAGAAAACGCCCATTCAAGTGAGTTTGACAAGGACACGGCACATCCGGTCATCTGCTTGCTTGACGAACAGCAAAATGTGACGCAAATGGGCGGCACGATGCGATTGGGCAAACAACCGACCAAGCTTGATCGGCATAGCCTTTCTGGAAAAGCGTATGGGACGGATGAGGTCGACGAACGCCATCGTCATCGTTACGAATTCAATAATAAGTATCGGCAGCAGTTCGAAGCCAATGGGATGCGGTTTGCCGGTACAAGCCCCGATGGCGGGTTGGTGGAAATCATCGAAGTCCCTGACCACCCTTGGTTTGTCGCAGTCCAATTCCACCCTGAATTCAAAAGCAAACCGCTCAAGGCTCACCCGCTATTCGCCGGTTTCGTCGAAGCGGCGGTTGAACGTCATTTGAAGCGAGCCGATACAGAAGAAAAGCAATCGATTAGCTAGCGAAAACCGTTTTGACTCAAAAGAGTAATAGCCATGAGTGACACTCCAAACCCTTCCGAAAATCCTGCTGAAGAACCAAAGATCATCATCGACGATGATTGGAAAGAACAGGTCGCCAAAGAAAAAGAGGCAGCCGCAGCGAAAGGCAACGAGCCCGTTGAGCCCGTTGAGTCGGAACCAGCCGATGAGCCGGTAGCTGCGCCGGAAGAATTGTCTGCTGATAAAGATGCAGCTGCTGACGAAGCGTCTGGGGCTCAGGCTCCGCCACCGGCGTCGTTTGAAGTTCTTGTTTCGATGTTGTTTACGCAAGCGATGATGATGCTGGGCCAGATGCCGGACCCGGCCACTGGCAAAGCGAACATCAACAAACCGTTCGCCAAGCATTACATCGATACACTCGATATGTTGAGCGAAAAGACCAAGGGAAACCTGTCGGAAAACGAAGCGAAGATGCTTTCCGAGGCACTCCATGCAATGCGTATGATGTACGTGAACGTAAAGGCTTCCTAGGCGGTGTTCTAAAGAGAGCTAACCGCGCGAGGGATGCCCGCATCGGTTCGGTGGTTGTTTCCTCGGTCGTTTTGCCGAATGCAGTCGGATTCAAACCAAGTTTTGGGATGCGATCGGTCTTTGGGGTCAACGATAGTAGTCGGCGACGGCTTGGATGATTTCGTCCAGGTCTTTCGTTGCTTCGTAACCGATTGCTTCGCGGATACGAGCCAGATCAGGAACACGGCGGCGGATATCTTCAAACGATTCGTCGTATGCTGCAGCGTAGGTCTGGAATTCGATCTTGGAGTTCGAGCCGACCTGGGCGATCACCTTTTCAGCGAGTTGCAAAATTGAAATCGGCACATCGCTACCGATGTTGTAGACGCGGCCAGCGGCATGTGGATTTTCGACCAAATCCGTTACCGCTCGGACCACATCATCAACGTGGGCAAAACAACGTACTTGATGCCCATCGTCGTGAACGATAAGCGGTTCATTTCGAAGTGCCGCGTCGACGAACCGCGGCAAAACCATCCCGTATGCACCCGATTGCCGTGGGCCGACGACGTTAAAGAAACGTCCTACTACCGCTGGCAATCCCTTTTCTTTGTAAAATGCTAGAGCCAAGAACTCATCAATTGCTTTGGAAACGCCGTAGCTCCATCGTGGTTTGGTCGTCGCGCCAAAAACCAAATCGTCTTCTTCGGAGTAAGTATCTTTTGGGTTTTTCCCGTAGACTTCGCTTGTGCTTGCGATGAAACAGGGAATCCGTTCACCACGCTCGGCCCGTTCACCTAATCGATTGAGAATCAACTGCGTCGGATAAATATTCCGTTCAATTGTCTGGATGGGTTGCTTGGCGATCAAAGCGACGCCGACGGCGGCCGCCAGGTGGTAGACTCGATCCGCTCGGTCGACACAATCGTGAACCAAAACTTCGTCTTCGACCGTACCCTCAATATATTCAACGGCAGGGTTGTCGAGCAGATGTTCAATGTTCTCTTTTCGTCCTGTGGACAAGTCATCGACAATCGTGACCCGAAAACCTTGCTGAAGCAGTTTTTCAGCTAAATGCGACCCAATAAAACCGGCTCCGCCTGTGATGAGACAATTTAGTGAGTCCACCGTTGATCCGTTTCGTGAAAAGAGAAATCGTTTGTTTTGCGAGTCACCGTACTACGTTTGACGGCAACCTTCTAACGTGAATGAAGGGGTTTCTTACCGATTGGTTACGGACGTACCGACCATTCGGTTGACTGTAATGAACAGAAAAACTTCGCAAAATAAGAGGTTTGTTCTCAATACGGGTACTTTTCGCATCCTGCGGGCGGGCAGCGTGAAACTATCGTCCCTATCGACTGACCGCTAGAATTGGACGTTTACGGATTGACGATTTTTTCGTCAAAATAGGGCTTCAGCCTCAACGCTTTCTGTTTTCCAGGAGTTTTGCTCGTGTTTTCATCACAGGTCCTCTCCAACCTGTCTTCAACGTATCGCTATCGTTTCGGTCTCGTTTTCGCCATCCTCGCGATCTTCGTGTCATCGCACGACGCGTTTGCAGAGGATGACCGAGAGTCCAGCGAAGAGGCGATAGCGGCTTATGCGGACGCGGCGAACTTCCAAACCAACGGGGTCCTCGCTTTAGCGATCGATGGTTGGAGGACGTTCCTGGAAAAGTATCCCGACGACCCGATGGCTTCCAATGCGGCTCACTATTTGGGCGTTTGCTTTATGCAAAAGGAAGACCCCGATTACGTCGCTGCCTCCGATGCGTTTGGACGTGCAATTCAAGATGATAACTACGACCTTCGGGAAGAGAGTTTGGCCAACCAAGGTTGGTGCCTTTACTCAGTTGCGGGTGTCGCACCAAACCAAGACAAGAAACGGTTGCAGCAAACCATTGATGCATTTTCCATTCTTCGTAATGAGTTTCCGAAAAGCCAATTTCTTGACCGAGCATTGTTCTACAGTGGCGAAGCCGCATATGGTCTCGGCGATTCCGAGAGAGCGATCACGCTGTACGACAAAATGATTTCACTATCCAATGCAAAAGAATCTCCGCTGCGATGTGATGCGCTCTACGCACGCGGAGTCGCCTATGAGCAATTGGATCAATTTGATAGTGCGGTCGCTTCGTTTCGCCAGCTTTTAAGCAATTGTGATAAGAGTGATTTGGTCACCGATGTCCATCTCCGTCTCGGCGACACATGGATCTTGAAGAAGCGATATGACGATGCCATTGAGGCTTTCGACAAGGCGCTCGAGTCGACCGAGGACGAAGACGACCTTTCTTATGCGTTGTTCCGTCAAGCATACGCCTTGGCTCAAGCCCAACGACCCAAAGAAGCAGCCGAAAAGTACGAGCGTTTGTTGACCGTGTATCCCGATTCGACAAACGCAGCTGCTGCGATGTTGGCATCCGCGCAAACCACCTACCGTAGCGGCGACATCGACGAGGCTGCGAAACGATTCGAAAGGGTGCTCAATCAAAAGAGTCCCGACGCGTCGACCGAAGCGGCTCATTGGCTCGCCCGAATCCACTTGAGCAAGAATGACCCTGAGTCGGCAAAGAACGTAGCAACGAAACATCTTAGCGCGGGAGCAACGGGCAAGTTTAAAGCTGAATTGCAATTGGACTTGGCTGAAGCGTTATCGCTTGACCCCGCTATGATCAAAGAATCGTTCGACGTGTTCGAACAAGTGTACCGCGATGCACCGGACTCGCCAGTTGCTCCGCGAGCGTTGTACAACGCGGCTTTTTCGGCTCTGCAACTCAATCAACCTGAAACGGCGATCGAGTTGGCGTCGGAGTTTTTACAGCGGTTCGGGGACGACATCCTTGCCCCAGACGTTCGCTTTGTTGCTGCTGAAAGTCAATTGGCAACCCAGAAATATGGCGAAGCTGCAACGGCCTATCTCGAACTGCTCAAGTCCGCTGATCCAAGTGATGCGTTGCAGCGTCCGTTGTGGACGCTACGCGCAGCCCTGGCACTGAACTATGCCGACCGAGCGGACGAGACAATTCAATTGCTACGTCGGTCGGCCAACGAATTGCCAGAGAAAGGTCAGCGGGCCGAAGCTCAATTATTGCTTGGACAAGCCTACATGGCGATGGATAAACCGGTTGACGCGGCTAAAGCGTTTCGAGCGAGTTACGACTCGGACCCCAGTTGGCCGCGAGCCGAAGAGGCTTGGTTAATGTCCGGTCAAGCGTGGTTGATTTCGGGTGATCGAAATGCGGCCCAAGAGACATGGCAAGCGATTGTTGCAAAACTGCCCAATCAACGAATGGCAGATCAGGCGAGATACAAATTGGCACAATTGGCCACTGGGCAAAACGATTCTGGCAACGCACTTTTGTTATACGATCAAATTGTGGCCTCCAAAGCAGACCCGGGTTTGATGCCGTATGCACTTTACAGTCGCGCCCGATTGTTGATGGAAACGTCTGAGTACGACGAAGCCTTTCAGTCTCTGAATACGTTATTGAAAGAATACTCCGACCATCCAATTTATAGTGAAGGTCTACTTGCACGAGGAATGTGCAGACGCAACCTTGAAAAACTCGACGCGGCTCGAAAGGACTTGGAGGGTTACCTCGCGTTCAACCCCCAAGGCATTGAACTTGGCCATGTGCTTTATGAATTGGCCTTGATCGACCAAAAGGAAGACAAGCCAGATAAGGCTGCCGAGCGACTTGAGCAACTTGTTAAGGAAGTTCCTGACTATCCTGCAATTGACAAGGTGTTGTACGAATTGGGATGGTCACAACGAGAATCGAATGACCAAGAAACCGCCGTGAAAACGTTCACGAAATTGATCGGTCAATCATCCGACAAGACGCTCACCAGTGAAGCGGCCTACTACGTTGGCCAAAGTTTTTACGAGTCGAAGGATTGGAAGAAAGCGGCTGAGTACTTTTCCATGGCGGCAGAGCAAACGGGCGAAGACGAGTTGTCCGAAAAGTCGCTCTATCGCCTAGGGTGGTCACAATTCAAAGCCGCTGATTATTCGAAGTCAAAGGAAGCGTTTCAAAAGCAAGCCGACAAACACCGCGACGGGCGGTTGACGCTTGACGCGTTGATGATGGTCGGTGAGTGTTCATTCAACCAATCCAAGTATGAAGACGCGATCAAGGCTTACTCGGTTGCCAGGCAACGTATCAAGGAAAAAAACGAGAATTCCACAACACTTCGTGATTCTGCTGACCGCCAAGCCCGTGAATTGGTGCTACTGCACGGTGGGCAAAGTGCGGCTCAATTGAAGAAATGGGACGAAGCGATTGGGTGGTACGATGAACTGAGAGAGCGTTTTCCGTCGACGGCTTACATGGCTCAAGTCTTCTACGAAACGGGTTTCGCGTATCAACAGGCTGAAAACCCCGATAAGGCTCTACAGATGTACGGTGAGGTGGCGGATCACTTTCGGAACGAAGTCGCCGCAAGGGCGCGTTTCATGATGGGCGAAATACACTTTGCCAATCAGCGTTTCGATTTGGCTATCCCTGAATTTCAGCGAGTTATGTATGGATTTGGCGCGGAAAACGCCCCCGATTCAATCAAAAATTGGCAAGCCAAGAGTGGCTTCGAAGCCGGTCGATGTAGCGAACTGCTTTTGCAGCGTGCGAACAGCCCCGCATCGAAAAAGAAAGCGCGTGATTATGTCAATAATTTCTTTCAATATGTCATCACAAAACATCCCAAGCATGAGCTTGCAGAAAAGTCACAAGCTCGCATCGAGGCGTTGACAAAACAGTGAGTGTTACAAATCGTAAATTGGCCGCTGCCAGTGTGATATTTGCAGCGTTGCTACTAAGCGTCTCCGCTTTATCCGCTCAGGATACCGGCGACGTTCCTATTAACGCCTCCGATATTCAATCGATCATCGCCGATGGTGAGAATGAGGGCCAAGGCGAAGCCGTCGGTATTCCCGCGGACGAGTCGATGCATATCGATTTGTTGTCGCTCATCGGTCGGGGCGGTCGATTCATGATCCCGATTGGGGTGATGAGTTTGCTCGTTGTTGCGCTGGCGACCGAGCGAATCGTCTCTCTTCGCCAAAAGAAAGTCATTCCTTTGGCATTTGTCGAAGAAATGGAAGACATCACAGAGATGGGGAGCCGGTTCGATCCAAGCGTCGCGTTTCGTGCTTGCGAGGAGTTTCCGTCACCCGGCGCACGTGTGGTGCGTGGCATGTTGCTTCGGACGGGACAACCGATTGGTGAAATTGAAAATGCCGCCGTTGAAATGATCCAGCGTGAGGCTGATAAGCAATCCGCACCGATTCGCTGGTTACACTTGGCCGCCGCAGCAACGCCGTTGATGGGGCTGCTTGGAACCGTTTGGGGCATGATCGTTGCCTTCCATGAATCCACGACGTTGACGGCCGATCGCAGTCGTAGCGAACAACTTTCCGAAGGAATCTATACGGCGTTGGTCACGACGTTGGCTGGTTTGATTGTTGCGATTCCAGCTGCGATATTGGCGCAATATTTGGAAAACCGGTTGGCAAAATTGTTTCACAAAATCGAAGAACTTGCCTTCGAGTTGGCGCCGCGGATGGTCCCCTTTGTCGGTCGGCGACGTTTGGATGCAAATGGCAATGGGCACGCCATGGATTTCCCCGCCAGCGATGGAGAAACGCCATCGAAGCTACCCATTCAACCGCCACCTCCTCAGCCACCTCCGGTTTCAAACAAGAGCCGTAGCGGCGAAAAGAGGTCTTAGCCGATGGCTGTTGAAATCAAACGTTCCGCAGTCGCTGGGACCCTTAGCTTGACACCTCTAATTGATGTCGTGTTTTTGCTGTTGATCTTTTTTCTGGTGACAAGCGAGTTTGAGGAACAGGAGCGGCGATTGAAGATCCAATTGCCGACGGCGACGAGTGCCGTTCCGATGACGGGTAAACCTCGCGAAGTCGTGGTCGATATCGATGCCCAAGGGAACACGTATCTCGGCGGACAGTTGACTTCCCTTGACGAACTGCGAACCTTGTTAGAGTCCGCCGTGGCAAGTAATCCAACGAACCAAACCGTGGTGATTCGCGCCGATCAAGCTACCTCGTTTCAACCGGTCGTGAGTGTCATGGACGTATGTAATCATACAGGGGTTAGCGACTATTCGGTGACCACCACCGAAGGCCCCGAAAACTGATCGAACCCGAAAACTGATCGAACCCGAAAACTGATCGAACCCGAAAACTGATCGAACCCGAAAACTGATGTAAGCCGCCCAAACCGTGGCGGGATTCGCAGAGAGTGCCCTGAATCAAACGCCCCTGATCGAATGGAAGTGTCCTGACCTAATGGAAGTGTCAGCGTCTTCCACTACCTTCGGATTTTATTGACCCCTTTGAATCGCCATTCATCAACACCGAGAAACGTCAGCGATAGCCCCGTTTCATCACGACCGCCGGGTTCAAAAGATCCGATGTGGCCTTTGGATGTTTGGCTAGCCGGATTGTCCGGTTTGGTTTTGTACTTGATCGTCACCCGGCTTCGTTTTGACGATCCTCGTTGGCTCTACAACGGTTGGACGTACGCGGTGGCGGTTCCTTTGGCCGCCTTGGCTTTGTCGTTGGCACTGCGGGGGATGGTTTCGCAGTTCATCAAAAAGTCGATCCAAATTGGTTTTTTGTTTAGCGTATTCATTCATCTACTGCTCCTTGTGTTGGCGGTAAATGTGGTTGTTTTTAGTCAGTTCTTTCCCGAGGCATTCACAGGGGTCAAGCCCGAACGCTCGCCGATTCGCAAGACGGTTCCTGAGTATTTGTTTCAGACACCAAAGGAAACGGCTGCGACACCCGATTGGTCCAAACCGGTAGAAGCCGAAACGACTTCACGGGTGATCCCCGAGGAAATTCGTCAACTACCTCCGGTTGAACATTCGGCTCCTGAACTCGAAATGCCTCGGCCACCGGAACCCGATGATCGGCCGATGCAAAAGTTTTTGATGAAGCGTCAGAAACCGGAACTTGCCGAACCGCAACCCGCCGATTCGCCTGCCCAGTTATCTCGACGTGAACTTTCAAGCGACAAACAGACCGCCCCGGAAACATCCGAGCCAAGCGTTCCCAAGCTTGATGTCGCGCCGTCTGAGGAAGCGGAAGCGGAGGCACCGGAGCAGCGAGTGGCACGTCAATCACGAAGCGAAACCAAATCAAACGCCCCATTGCCTCTGCTCGCTCCGGCCCCTACTGCGGAGCCATCCAAACCCGTCGCCTCGCCGATTCGAAGTCGGTCTCAAGAGATGCCGACGGTTGGCGAACTGGGGCTGTCGAATCGTCGTCGTTCGCGATCGCAGAGCCCATCGATCGAGCCAGCCGGCGCCAGCCCTGCGCCACAAACGGTTGCAATCGCAAGAATTGACGAGACCGCCGAACAAATGCTTTCGCCAGTGGAGGTCACGCTGGAACGACGCGGCAATGCCAAGGGAGCACAATTGTCAGCGTCGGAGAGCTCCGATGGCATGAGTGCTCCGAGTGAAGAATCGGTCCCGTCGAGTTCCGGCGAATTTCGTCGCCGTGACCTATCCGCTATGGCAGGTATGCCGGATGTCCAAGCAGGTAATTCGCCTCAGTCGCGACCAGCGATTACCGCACAAACAAGCCGGAGTGAATTTAAACCCGCTGGCGTGCCAACACTTTCGACGAAGATCATGTCGCAAGCCTCGGCGGACGATTCCTCGTTACCCGATACGATGAATGATCGCTCGGATTTTGGCGAATCAATCGCTCAACGACGACGTGAATCCGCTAACAGTATCGCGCCGCGGGTTGCTTCGGAGACCACGCTCGGACCAAGTCTTGACGTGATCGCTCGCGAGTCGATTGCGGGATTGGCGGATCGGCCCGATGCGTTTGCAGGTGTGATTCCAACGACCGATTTGCCAGAAGTCGGCGCGCTGGAAATCACCCATCAACCACGTGAACGTCGTGATGTTGGCGGACCCGTGACGCCGGCAGGAACGAAAATCGCCGCCGTGGAATCGTTCAGTCGCCGCGTCATGCGGACCCAAGGTGGTGCGGCTCCCACACCCGCTGGGCTTGTCGGTCCGGCAACCGAAGAAGCGATCGAATTAGGGTTAGCGTATCTTGCGGATACGCAAAACGAAGATGGCAGTTGGTCGCTCAGTGGACACGGCGAAGATGTCTTGCTTCGAAGCGATACTGCGGCGACCGGACTATGCTTATTGGCGTTTCAAGGTGCCGGGTACACCCATCGTCAACACCAATATGCTGATACTGTAAGCCGCGGTTTGCAGTTCTTGCTCGATAACCAAGAAACCAATGGTGACTTGTATCGACGCGAAGACCAATTTAGTAATCAAAACGTAGCATTTTACAGTCACGGAATTTCCGCATTGGCCCTCTGTGAGGCGTACGGGATGACGCAAGATGATGAGCTAAAACAGGCGGCTCAGTTGTCACTCGACTACATCGGTAAGACGCAAAATGTGCGGCTAGGCGGATGGCGTTACGTGGCGCAAATTAGTAGCGACACGAGCGTCTCGGGGTGGATGATGATGGCGCTCAAAAGCGGTGAGTTGTCGGGACTCGAAGTCCCCGATAAGGCCTATGAAGGTATCGACCGTTGGCTTGACTATGCCCAACAAAATTCGGCCCAAGCCGATCGTTACCGGTACGATCCATTTGCCCCAAACACACAGACGCAGCGCCATGGAAAAGAAGTGACACCGACAATGACCGCGGTGGGTATTTTGATGCGAATGTACTCGGGATGGCGGCGTGACCGTGACTCATTGAAGTCCGCAGCCAGCTATTTGCTTGAACATCCGCCGACCATGGGCCAACCCGCGAATCGACGTGCGGACGTGCGATTGTCAAAGCGAGACGCATATTATTGGTACTATGCGACGCAGGTGATGTTCCACATGGGAGGAAAATATTGGGAAGGATGGAATAAGTATCTCAATCCAGTGTTGCTTGGTAGCCAAGTCAAGGATGGGCCCAAGGCAGGTAGTTGGGATCCCGTGTACCCTGTCGAGGATCGCTGGAGTCCGCACGGAGGAAGGCTTTATGTGACAACAATGAATTTATTGAATCTTGAAGTCTACTATCGTCACTTGCCGATTTACGATGAAGTCGGCCAATAGCAAAATGACTCGGAACGCATCGGACCCGACAAAGCAATCACGGCCACGCATTCGACGTGCGATTGTGTGGAGCGTTTTGTTTCACATCGGTCTGATTGTTGCATTGTTTTTCTGGTACGTGCCCAATGCAAAGACGGCCAGTCGCGATAAGTCGGATACGCCACCCACCACTGAAAAACGCCCCTCGAATACCGTTGCGAGTCCGCCGCCGGTTGTCGATATCGATGTTCCACCAGAGCAAATCAAAACGTCACTCGAATCATCGATCGATCAAGCTGCGAAGGCGAACACCGAAACAAAGCTTGCCGAATTCGATAAGAACTTGCGACGGCTCGAGCAATTCGAAGACCAAGCATCCCTTGACGACGTCGCTGACGCAGTGGCCCAGTCAATGGGGCTCGATCGCAATCTGTACTCTGGGAAACCACAGCCGACCGAGGGGGGATTCGATCACGAAACAGCTCAGATCCTCCGCGTCGATCGCAGCCAGGACGAAGACGAGAATTGGCGATACGAGGCGACCATGGTCGATGCACAAGGCCATCAATCAAAGGTTCCGATGACCGAGGTCGAAGGCAAGACGGTCTACGAAGCGTTTGAAAAGATGAAGCAGTATCCGATGGCACAAGGTATCTACCGTCAACTGGTTATGCCAATGCTCCAGAAAATGCTCGAAGCAGACGAGGCGGGGCGAGAGGCGTTAGAATAGAGGAATCATGGTCGTCTTTTGTTCTGCAATTGTGCGAAATGAAACTTGCTTTTTCAGGGCCATAGGCAACTCTATTCGAAGCTCTTCATCGACTACCACGGAGGCTGTTCATTGACTACCGTCGAGCAATCCACTCGCTCCCGTAATCTCGGTCGCATCGCAATGGTCGCGATGGCTGTGCTACTGGTCAAAGGATTGATTGGGATCTTGATGGAGTATCGATGGTACTTTCCAGCCGACTATGATGCGTCGGCGTTTTTAAGCGGACGTCGCTACACGTTCTTTGGCACCTATCGCACCGCGTTCTACGTTCACATTCTGAGTGGTCCCATCGTCGTTGTGCTAGGCACGCTATTGATGCTCAGCGGCGGGCGCAAACGGTTTGCTAAACAACATCGGAGGCTCGGTAAGTCGCTCCTTGTCATCATCATCGCTGTGATGTTGCCGAGCGGATTGATCATAGCACGAATGGCCTACGCCGGACCGATCGCCGCGGTCGGGTTCGTTTTCTTGACGGTGGCAACAGCGGTTGGTGTTTCGGTGACCGCTTACTACGCACGGGCAAGAAAGTTTCAATTGCACCAACGATGGGCAAGCCGGTCGTTCGTCCTGCTGATTTCCCCGCTAGTACTGCGTTTGATTTCCGGAGTCGCTATTGTTACCCAGACCGAATCGGAGGCTTTATATCGTGCAAACGCTTGGGTTAGTTGGCTCATCCCACTCGCGATCTACGAAATGGTATGGCGATGGAAACGCGGAGGCAGCAAAAAGGTTGCTAACCGGAGTGATCCTCGTCAGACTTAACCAATGGAACAGGGCAAGGTGAGTATTATTTGCGGCGTGGAACGGTTTCCCAGCACTCCCCTTATGAGGTCGAACTTATGAAGCGAATTCCACTTGGCTGTTTTGTGATATGGCTTTACACCATCACACTTTTTACAGGATGCGGCCATCAGGATTCCGTGACTCGGATTGACGCATCCGATGCGGAGTTTTCGTCACCCGAAGACTACGCCCAATATGACGCAGAAATGGCGGAATTGTCTGCTGGGCAACAAGAATAAGAGGCTGACACGATGGTACGAAACACGATGATACGAAGCGAGATGATACGAAGCGAAACGAAAGCAGCCTTTACAATCGTCGAATTGTTGGTAGTGATTGGGATCATCGGAATCTTGGTTGGCTTGCTACTGCCATCGGTTCGCAGTTCACGCGAAGCGGCTCGGCGAATGAGTTGCTCGAACAATGCCAAGCAGATTGGTTTGGCAATCCACAACTACCATTCGTCGTATGATCAATTACCGATGCAAATGGGGGGGACTTTTGATCCGGCGTCCAATTCGGGTGGTACATCAGCACCGGGGAATAATCGGTATCGTCTTAGTTTTCTGGTTGCCCTGACGCCGTTTTTGGAACACTCGCGATTGTGGGAAGAAATCAGCAACCCGCTTCCTTCCGAAGATAACGGAATGGACTTTGCCGCAGGTGGGCCGGCACCTTGGACTCGGCAATACGATCCATGGCAAACGGAAATGCCGATGCTGCGATGTCCCTCGGATCCGGGCGTCGGGTTACCCTCGCACGGCCGATCCAACTTCGTCGCTTGTATTGGCGATGCCACACATTGGCTCAATGTAGGGGCAACTCGATGGAATACCGAAACGCAAAGTTGGACGGATGACCGAATTGAGCAGGTCGCGGCATCGGGGCGCGGGGTATTTGTGCCGCGTCAAGTTCTTCGCTTCAAAGACATCCTTGATGGATTGGCGAACACGATTATGGTCGGCGAAGTGGCGACCGACTTGGGTGATTTCGATCGACGCGCGACGGGTTCGCTGACGAATGCATGGAATGAAATTCACGAAAACCCAAATCTCTGTGCCGACCAAATCGATGAACAGCGACCCAACTTTTGGGCCTACCAGAGTGAGCAAGGTCCGGCAAGCATGGGCCGCGTCGATCAACGTCGCGGATTCCGATGGGCCGATGGGGCGGCGATCTACACTAGCTTCAATACGATCCGACCACCCAATACAGAATTGTGTTTAGCAGGCGGCGATTCGGGTATCGGTATGTTATCGTCCTCCAGTCGCCATCAGGGAGGGTGCCATGTATTGATGGCCGACGGTGCCGTAAAATTCATGACCGATTCAATCGAAGCAGGCAATTCCGAATCAGGATCCGTTATCCGCAACGGAACAGGATCGCGCGCACCAAATTCCGAAAGCCCCTACGGGTTATGGGGAGCCCTCGGAACGCGAGCCGCACGCGAAACCATCAACGAAGATTTTTAGTTGAATCGTTCAACATGCTTTTGCACCGAGTGACGAAACCATCGTGAGTGAACTCATCGCCATTGGACTTGTGGCTTCGGTCAGGACCACCGCGAAGCACGCCGTCGTCTTGTGGGGCGGCGTGCTTCGCAATGTGCTTCGTCGCTTGATATGATAAGATTCATGCCGAATCAGTTGCGGGCAGACACTAGGACCGGATCAGAACATGAAAACTTTGATGAGGAAAATTCGTTCGAGGCAAGATCAACACAACATGAATTCCGTTCTGTTTTGTTGGATGGTAGTCGTCTCTTTTAGCATCGTTGCGATCGGTTGTGACCAAGGAGAGTCCCTGCCTAACGCACGAGAACTCGCCCAGCGACAACAACTGAAAGAGTCAACGGCGCTATCGAAGACCAAGACCAAGCAAGAGCGTCTTGATTCCGTCAAAGCGTTTTTGAAGGATGGAAATGTCGTTGCAGCAGCAAACGAATTGCGACCATTAGTGTTCTCAGACGCAGAGGATCCTGAAGTTGCTATGTTGATGGCTCAGTGCGAGGTGGAGAGCGGAAATCTAAAGGTCGCTGTCCAAATTCTTGATGGCATTGGTTCTGAACAACCGAAGTTCCAAGTCGATGCATTATGGCTGGCTGCTTCTACGCTAATTGAGGCAGAAGCGTTTGAGGAGGCGGAAAAACGATTGCAACGGTTGCTAACGATCGACCCGAATCCCATAAAAGTCCATCGGGAACTAGCGTCGTTGTTGAATGATCAAGGGCGTCGTATTGAAGCGGCGGTTCATATGCGGGCGTTGGCGGAGTCGGGCGAGATTGGGGTGAGGGAGTTGTACGCGCTGACGACCCTCGGAGATGCATTCATTGATGATTCGTACCCCAAGCAGCTTGCTGGGCGAAATTTGGCTCCTGCCGCCTTGGGCCAAGCGAGGTACTTTCGGGCTAATGGCGATTTGCAACAAACCAATCGATTGTGCAAGCAGCTTTGGAGCGCCTTCCCCGATTTGACCCCCATCGCGGCTTTTACCGGACGTGTGTTTGCAGAACAGCAAGATGACGAAGGGATGAATCTGTGGTTCAATCACCTTCCGGAATCCATTGAAAAAGAGCCTGAATATTGGTTTGCATTAGGATTGTGGCTTCAACGTCATTCAATGCATCGTCAGGCGGTGAGATGTTTTTGCGAAGCAGTTCTACGTGACGAAACCGATCGTTTTTCGTACCTCGGTTTGGCTCAGTCACTTTTGCCTCTGGAACAAAATGAGGTGGTGGAGCGAGTTGCTGAGCGAGCTAAATGGTTGACTGAGTCTGCGCGTTTAGCGAAAAAATTTGGATTGCAGCCGGGATCAAAAGCCGACCTGCTTCGAATGGTCGAAGTGCTTGATAAACTCGATCGCCCCCATGAAGCCCTTGGATGGCTGCGGATTGAAATATCACGTTTTGGCGAAAGCGAAGAATCAAGGCGGTACATGCAGCGGTTTACGCAATCGGCTGCGTCGTTCGATGAAACATCCAAACGACAACGTGTGCTCTGCGGGATCGATGTTAATCAATGGCCGCTTCCTGACATGGCAAGTTTAAAAGACTCTGAAATTACGCCGGAATCTGGTCCAACGGTCACGGCCTCCGAAATTTCCGAATTTCGGATTAAGAATGTAAGCACAGAGGCCAAACTCGAATTTCAATACGACAACAGTGATGATCCGAAGGTTCCAGGATGGTTTCTGCATCAAGTGACCGGCGGCGGAATCGGTGTTGTTGATTTTGATCTCAACGGTTGGCCTGATCTGTATTTCACACAAGGTGGCGGGGAACCGTTCGGAACCGACGACTCAAAACCAAATCCGCTGTTTCGCAATTGCGGCGGAAAATATTTTGTTGATGTCAATGGTTTAAGTGGCCCCGGTTTAAGTGGCCCCGGTTTAAGTGGCCCCGGTTTAAGTGGCCCCGGTTTAAGTGGCCCCGGTTTAAGTGGCACGGGTGATCGAGGATATGGTCAGGGTGTGGCAGTAGCGGATATCAACCAAGACGGGTTCCCGGATCTGGTTGTTGCAAACATTGGAAGAAATCTTTTGTATTGCAACCAAGGCGATGGAACCTTTCTACGCGAGGTTTTGCCGATTCCGTCGGAAGCACAAACCTCAATGGCAATCGGTGGCGCATGGACAAGCTCGATCGCATGCGGCGATCTCAGTGGTGATCATTTGCCAGAAATCGTTGAATTGAATTACATCGATGATCCATTGGTGC
Source organism: Novipirellula herctigrandis (assembly GCA_007859835.1). Taxonomy (GTDB): domain Bacteria; phylum Planctomycetota; class Planctomycetia; order Pirellulales; family Pirellulaceae; genus Novipirellula_A; species Novipirellula_A herctigrandis. Next base: position 5,739,837 of record SJPJ01000001.1, read on the forward strand.
TTCAGAATCCCTGTGTTCCAGATCATGACATCTGTAATCCAAGTGGTTTCAAACCGGCAACCGATACGGTTTGGCAAACCCAACCGGATGGTAAGCTAAAGCAATGGGACGGTTGCCAAGAAATGCGCTCACTTCCGAACTATGGGTTTGGTGCTGTGATTGCTAATTTTGATCAAAAAGGCGGCAATGACGAATGGCACGGGCGTAAGCCGCTTCGAACAAGATGTAGTGGATCGAGACCTGAACCTGCACAACCCGTAGTGCTAGCAA
>SJPJ01000001.1:5740425-5851991 GCA_007859835.1 Novipirellula herctigrandis
GGCAATGACCTTTTTGTCGCGACCGATACCAAACACAATCAATATTGGGTCAGCCAAGCCGATTCGGGCAATCCAGAGAACGTTTTAAAGGAAGGCTCGCTTGTATACGGATGCGGTGCGGGACGAATGGGCGAACGACAAGGTAGTATGGGAATCGCGTCGGGTGACTTTGATCGAAATGGTTTTATCGACTTGCATGTCACCAACTTTTGGAACCAACCCGCCGATTTGTTTATGCAATTGCCAACGGGATTATTTGGAAACAAGAATGCCAACCGCGGTTTATACAAAAACACACATCAAACGGTTGCATGGGGGACTCAAGCAGTTGACTTCGATCGAGACGGATGGCTCGACCTCGTGGTCTTAAATGGGCATGTCACCGACCATCGGCATTTGGGCCAACCGCTTGAAATGGAACCTCAGTTGTTCGGCGGAAAGACCGATGGTTTTCATTTGATCGATCCGACAAGTTTAGGGGACCCCTACTGGGAGGACCCAAAACTGGGGCGCATCGTTGTGAACCTCGATTGGAATGGTGATCGTCGAACCGACCTCGTGGTCAATCATCTCGAAGCCCCGGCCGCACTCTTGGAAAATCAAACCGAGGGTGGCGACAGCATCTCGTTTGAGTTGTCTGGAGTGACAAGTGAGCGAGATGCGATTGGTGCCAAACTATCGATTGAGTGCAACGATCTTCATTTGACTCAGTGGGTCACCGGCGGCGATGGGCTACTATGCACAAACGAGGCTGTCGTCGAGTTTGGACTAGGTAATGCTAGCGAAGCAACTGGGACGATCGATCGACTTAAAGTTCATTGGCCCTCGGGGCTCCAACAAATTTTCACTGCCCCCAAAGTGAATTGTCGCTACTTGATCGTGGAAGGCCAACCAACGCTTTTCAAGCGTTAAGTTTTTTTCTTTTTTTCGATCGGTGACTGCGTTCCCCCCTAGAATCCAGGGTCTAGGCAGTTTGAGTGGAATAAATCGATCTTGACCCAGACTATCTATTCGATAGAATTCGTTGTCGAGGCAAGCTTGGTAAGGCAGGGAGACTCGGAGTTTCTTGTTGCTTGCGTTCTTTCCGCAGATTAGCGTTGAAATGTGCTAGTGCGGTAGAACAGGAAGTTTGCTAAGACAGGACTGGTGGTGAACGGTTGGGATAGTTGTGCATCGGATCGCACAGATGAAGGCCAACCCAAATTAACAAAACTTGACTAGCGAGTTTTGCTAGCAAAGTTCACCATTGCCCTTTTAAGGAGGCGTGCCGAGAGCAACTGTGACCCCATTCGGTGGGGCACACGGTGTTGTTGTTAGGGATGTCGCTTCATAAGAGGCAAATACTACACATTTGGTAACGGCTAGTCGTGCAGGGAGGATGGTTTCTGCCATGACCAATAAAACGGTTTTCACAACAGGCGAAGCGGCCAAGATTTGTAAGGTCAGCCAGCAAACAATCATTCGTTGTTTCGACAACGGGTCGCTTAAGGGATTTCGTGTTCCTGGTAGCAAATTCCGTCGAATTCCACGTGAACAACTCTATCAGTTCATGCGTGATAACGGGATTCCTACCGATGCGCTTGAAAGCGGCAAGAAGAAGTTGCTGATCGTTGATGATGATCAAGATCTTGTTGAATTGATGAGCGATGGTTTCGAACGCGATGGTCGGTTTGATATTCGCACCGCCAACAATGGATTTGACGCTGGGATGGGAGTGAAGGAGTTTCGCCCTGACTTGGTGATTCTCGATGTCATGCTTCCCGATATCAACGGCAAAGAGGTCTGCCAACGGGTCCGTAGTGATCCATCGTTAGATATGGTTAAGATTCTTTGTATTTCCGGTATGGTCGAACACAACAAGGTCGACGGCTTGAAAGCAGCGGGAGCGAACGATTTTATGCAGAAACCGTTTGCGATCGAAGATTTAATCAGTCGATCGTGCGATTTACTCGAAATCGAACGCGGTGTCATCGGCTAGATCGACTTGAGTCGATCTTTGAAAGAGTTTTAAGGCCCCGAGTGACCTGCTGAGGACTGCAACGATGCGTTTGCTACCATGCCTGCGCTTCGGTTCAAACCGATGGTGGTTACCGAGGTCATATGAGTCGACCGAGATGATTGCGGAACTGCTCATCGGCCGTAACATCGGCGAGAGCAATCTGAAAAGAACCGCGGCTTGTCTACGTGAGGACCCACCGCTGTTCTTGTTCGCCGCGGTTTCTAGCGGATCTCTCAGTGGATCACAATGCGTGACTCTTGCGGACTTGGCAGTTTGGTTGACAGACAACGTCTCGGGAGTATTTGCCAATAGCGATGCGTTTCTAGGCGCGCCCGTCCTCACGGAAGCACAACAACGTCGATGGAGCGAACTCTATGGCTTTTTCAAAACGTTGCCACAGAATCGCTGGATTGCCGAGGGGCATCTATGGCTTGAAGTTTCCGGAACCGCTGTGCCAACCGAATGGCGCGAACAATGGCCATCGATCACTTTCGAAGCAGAAACCTATCGCGACGAAGTGCCCTTTCCATCGGCGGACGTGCTTCAGCAACTCGCTCGCAAGATGCAGCATCTCGATTGTATCGAACGATCATTTGACCGCCGGCTTCACAAGAGTAAGTTGGCTGCGCTGAAGCAGCTCACTTATGGACTTAGCCACGAAATCAATAATCCGTTGGCAAATATTTCCACACGTGCGCAGCAATTACAGCGTGACGAAGTTGATCCACGTCGGCAACAAACACTGCAAAAGATTGTCAATCAAGTTTATCGCGCTCACGAGATGATTGCGGACTTGATGTTCTATTCCAACCCGCCTCAGCCGCAAATGGTTAAATGCGATTTGAATGGACTCGTCGTTTCGGTAACCGACGAATTTGAGGGTGAATTGGAGCGACTATCGATACGGCTTGAGACGCAAACTAGCCGAGAACCGGTTACGGTTGACGCGGACTCCGAAATGATTGGCGAAGCATTGCGGGTTCTGTTGCGAAACTCGATTGATGCGATTGGCAACGATGGAACCATTGTCGCTTCGGTGGTAAGGGACGACGATCGCGTGATGATCCATGTTGCTGACAGCGGACCGGGGCTATCTCGTCAGGCACGCCAGCATGCTTTTGATCCTTACTTTAGCGGTCGCGAAGCGGGGCGCGGTCTCGGGCTTGGGCTTTGCCGAGCGTACCGAATTGCAAAAATGCATCACGCCGAAATTACGTTGGCTGGTGGTCCGGTAGGCTGTGTCGCAACGATTTCATTTTCGTGGTCCTAACGCGCTGGTAAGCTTGATGGACCGTTAAATGGAATTTCGATGCCAAAAATAGCACCGGAATATTAGGTAAATCAAAAAACAAGCCCACGTGCACTCGGCGAACAGGACGCCCAAAAAAAGTATCGTCCATGTTATCGGCCAAGGACCACCATTCCATAAAAGGGTTAGAAAGCCCAAGCCGAAGACAAGAGCATAGATTCCACATAGAACCGATGTCCATGGAAATCGACGAAACGAGCGTTTGTTGAGGTCCATGCCAATCGATGCAATCGCGATTGCAAAAACATCGATTGTGAGCCCGGCGCTGAAGAGCAGCGGGATGAATTGCTGGATAAATTGGAAAACTCCAAACGCTTTTAGATGCCAAGCGGTTCGACTCACAAGTTCGTCTGGCAGAAGCGTATCTCGCTCATCCGGCGCAGAAGCTTCTTGATCGGTAAATTCCCGCGGCGGTTGGTACGGGTTGGTCACAATGCGTTCGGTTCTCATTCCGTGGTCCAGGGGAATTCTGCGTCAGGGGGGCAATCGGTTGGTTGTCCCGAAACCCGAAGCGTGGTCGACTTTTTTGAAACCACGTTCTTTCGAGTCTGTCGTCGATTCGCAGCCTTTCATCATATCCATTCGGGCGCCGATTCATGCCCGGTAGCCGATGCGTGGGCAATCTTCAATAATCTGGTCTGTTCCAACCCAATTACCCAACTCGCAACCCTCGCAAAAAACCATGCTTGATTCCGCTGCGGAATTACTGCGATTGCAGGAAAACGGCGACCTGACCGCTGTTGAAATCACTGAGAAATCGCTTTCGGCTATCGAATCGTCGGAAAAATCGATCAATGCGTTCACTCACGTGGCTGCTGAAAAGGCGATCGAAACGGCACGACGTGTTGACGCGAAACGGGCCGCTGGGGAACCGCTCGGACCATTGGCGGGCATCCCAGTCGCCGTGAAGGATGTTCTGTGTACGTCCGATATGCCAACCACCTGCTCGTCGCGGATGCTAAAGGATTTCCTTCCACCGTATGACGCGACGGTGGTCGAAAAACTGCGAGTCGCCGATGCCGTGATCATTGGCAAGACGAACATGGATGAGTTCGCAATGGGTGCCAGTACGGAAACCAGTGCATTCGGAGTGACGCGAAACCCATGGGATACCGATCGAACCCCGGGGGGCAGCAGTGGTGGGGCGGCGGCCTGTGTGGCGGCGGGAAATGTGCCACTAAGTCTCGGCAGCGACACGGGGGGATCGATTCGTCAACCCGCAGCATTCTGTGGCATCACGGGGTTGAAACCGACCTATGGGCGTGTCAGCCGATACGGATTGGTTGCATTCGCGAGCAGTCTCGACCAAGTTGGCCCGATGGCATGGTCGGTGCCGGATGTGGCATTGTTGCTGCAAGCGATTGCCGGGTTCGAGCCTCGCGATTCCACGTCGCTCAACCAGTACGTACCGAACTACTCGGAGATTTTACAAACCACCGACCTGCGTGGATTAAAGATTGGCATTCTAAGCGAGTCATCCGAAACCGAGGCTCTCGATCCTGCGATTCGCAAAGCGGTCCAAGACGCTGGGGAGGTCTTTCGATCCTGCGGCGCTGAACTCGTCGAAGTCAACTTGCCACATAGTGAATACTGGGTTCCGACGTATTACGTGATCGCACCGTGCGAAGCGAGTAGCAATCTATCTCGCTACGATGGTGCCCACTACGGTCATCGCACCGAATCGATTGATACCGGCAGCGAACATGGGCCGCTTGTTTCCGCTTATTGTCGAAGTCGTGACGAAGGTTTTGGGGCCGAAGTCAAACGCCGAATCATGGTCGGTACTTACGCATTAAGCGAAGGCTATGCGGACAAGTATTACAACCAAGCGTTGAAAGTGCGTCGATTGATCAAAGGCGACTTTGACAATGCTTTTACACAGTGCGACTTGTTGCTCGGCCCCGTGACCCCGTCGCCCGCCTTTCGCATTGGAGAGAAGGTCGACGATCCAATCCAAATGTACTTGTGCGATTTGTTCACCGTCGGTGCCAACTTGGCTGGTTTACCAGCGATCTCACTTCCGGGAGGCTCGGATTCCAAGGGGTTGCCGATCGGCATCCAATTGCAAGCACCTGTACTCGAAGAATCGCGATTGCTGTTTGCGGCGGGTGCCTTCCAAACTGCGACTGATCATCACAAACAACGTCCTCAACCGCTCACCGAAACGAAGTAAAAAAGCGGCCATGTCTAAACACGAAATCACCACGATCATTGGACTTGAAGTCCACGTTCAACTCAAAACGAAAACCAAGCTGTTCTGCAGTTGCAGTGCGGCGTTTGGTGCGCCGCCCAATACGCAAGTTTGTCCGGTTTGCCTCGGGCTTCCCGGGGCATTGCCGGTAATGAACGAAGAGGCGATCGAATTGGCAATTCGGGCTGGGTTGGCGATCAATTGTTCCATTCCACCGATGACCAAATGGGACCGCAAGCAGTACTTTTATCCGGACCTGCCAAAAGGTTATCAAATCAGCCAATTTGATTTACCGATCTGCGCCGATGGCTACTTGGAAATCACCGATCCCGAGGATCCCGATTCGATCCGACACATTGGAATCATCCGCGCTCATTTGGAAGAAGATGCCGGAAAGAGCATGCACGATGAGCAAACGGGAAAGAGTGATACGCGGATCGATTTGAATCGTTGTGGAACACCTCTGCTTGAAATCGTTAGTCAGCCTGATCTTCGATCGGCAGCCGAAGTGAAAGAGTATTTAACGCAACTTAAGCTCATCTTGACGCATTTGGATGTTTCGGATTGCGAGATGCAAGAGGGAAGTTTGCGGGTCGACGCGAACGTGAATTTGCACATCCGTTTCGACGGAAAGAAAATCGCCACGCCGATCGTCGAAGTGAAAAACATGAATAGTTTTCGCGCCGTCGAGCGGGCACTCGAGTATGAAATCGAGCGTCAATATGCGGATTGGGAAGTCGATGGATTGACGATCGAAGACAATCCGAAAACCACGCGTGGATGGGATGATGTCAAGGAACGGACGTTTGTCCAACGCGAAAAAGAAGAATCGGCCGACTATCGTTACTTCCCGGATCCAGATTTGTTGCCGATTCGAATTCCAGCAGAGCGAGTCGAAGAACTTCGTCAATCGCTCGGCGAATTGCCGCGAGAGACCTTTGCTCGACTGCAATCTCAGCATGGGCTCAAACCGTACGATGCCGACGTGATCGTCAACCAAGGCCCTGCGATGATCGCTTATTATGAACGAGTCTCGGAGCTTAGCGGGGATGCGAAGCGAGCGAGTTCATGGATTCAACAAGATGTGATGCGGACCTTGAAGGACCGCGACGTTTCGATCGATGATTTTTTGGTAACCAGTGTGCAATTGGGTGAATTGCTAAAACGTGTTTCGGATGGACAACTCGACAACACTCGAGCACGCGACGTCTTCAGTTATTTACTTGAGAAAGAATCAACCGTCGAACAAGCGATTGCGGCGCTGGGGATCGAGCAAGTCGATAGCAGCGAGATTGATGCGTTATGCCAAGCACTACTCGATGCGAATCCTGCGGTAGTTGACGACGTGCGAGGCGGTAAAGTACAGGCCGTGGGCTCGCTAATCGGCCAAGCGAAAAAGAAAAATCCGAATGCCAATCCACAGCAGGTACGCGAAACGCTTCTGCGATTGATCGGAAAATAGGATGTCGCTTCTGCTGATCCTCGATGGCTACAACGTCATCGCTCCGGTAGCCGGACCGGGTAGACGGCCCGACGCAAATTGGTTGAAGCGGGAACGTGAACAGCTAATTCGGCGGTTGTGTGAACATCTACCAGAGAGCGTTCGCAATCAGACTGTAGTGGTGTTTGACGCCTCGCGTCCGCCGCCCAACCGCGAGAGTCGGTACGCGGTCAATGGTGTGGAGATTGAATTCGCGGTTGAGCAACCCGAAGCGGATGATTTGATTGAAGAACGAATCGCTCAGCATTCGTCACCGAAGCAATTGGCGGTTGTTTCGTCAGATCACCGCATCCAAGAGGCTGCGAAACGCCGTGGCGCGATCGCGTTTGATTCTCAAGAATGGCTTGATGACTTGCTCGATGGGAAGCTTCATCTAGCCGTCCCAATCCGAGCCGAATCGAACGGGGCAGGGCAGGGCGGGTCCCAGGTAAACGACTCGTCATCATCTTCTGGGAAGCCCAAGGGGGGCGTTCCCAAAGCCGAGGTCGATGATTGGTTGCGAGAATTCGGCTTTGATCAGTAGCCTAGCTGGACAGCGCCAGTTTGATGTTATTGGTTATAGTTTCACGCGGATTTTGGCTCGACGCTTTTGATTTGACCGGGGTCGATTCCAAGGTCATGACAGTCAGCGATACGTTTCTTACGATGGCAACGACTTGCTTCCGCGTTACGACGTTGATGGTAGCTGATTCGGAGACGCTCTGCTTCGTACTGCTCATCTCGAAGTCGCTTGGGAAGACCGATGCAGCGGATCACCACATCGGCCGCCCGTCGAACCTGTTCAAGCGTCAGACGCTCAGCGTCGGTGACGACCTCCGTGCGGCACAGACGATGACGAACCCGGGCACAGAACAATTGGCTGACGATCGCCACGATCATGTGACGATGAACGCAGTCCCATCCACGGCATTCAAAGTGATCCCAGCCTAATTCCTCTTTGGCTTCGCGAAAGCACGCTTCCACCTTCCAGCGTCCGAACGCAATTCGCAGCAACTCGCGAACCGTCCATCCATCACGGCCTGGAATTCGATTGCTGATGAAGTACTTTACTTCTCCGGTGCGAACGTTCTTGGCAACGATCAATGTGCATTGCGAGCTGACCAAGCGACCGTCGTGAGTCTTGCGATGGACGATATGCCAGCGAACTTCCCAAATCTCGGGCCCCTTATGCGAGTCCCGTGTGCGGTAACGCTGCGGTGTTTGCGAGGCCAGGCCGGGCGAGTACTTGGCCAAGTTCTGCACTTGGCAAGCCTTCGAGTCGCTGGTGGCCAAGCGAGGGTATTTCTTTTGCCGCCTCTTGGTCTTTTGCCTCGATTTTCGCAGCACTTTTGGCTTCCGCGCCCATGCCCGAAAGTTCGGCGGTACTTCGCCAACGAATGCCTGTTTGCGCTCGTCGAGCCCATCGAGAAACTTCCCGTCACGACCGTAAAGTTCATCAAACGTCCAGGCTTTGACGGTGATGCCATCGGCCATTGCCTGGTCGATCAGCACCAAGGCGATCTGCGGCTTGGTCAGAAACTGGGCCTCGTCAGGGACATGAGTTTTTTTCGGCGCGCGGTGTCGTTGGCCCAGTCTTCGGGCAAGTACGTTCGGGCGGCGATCAGGCACTGGAAAGTCGCTGTGGCAAACGATAGAGCGACGTTGACAACCGCGTTTTCAACTTTGCCGCGATTGCCGTTGTATTGTCGTTTGACTCCGACGGTTTCCTTGCCGGCTTTGGCCGTACCGGTTTCGTCGATCACTCCGATGGCCTGCGGGTCGGCCTGTTCGCGGACGATCACGTTGCGGCATCGCTGGAGTACTTCGTCGTGGTCCCACTTGATGGACTCGAGGAATCGTTGGAGCGTTCGCGGTGCAATGCCTTGTTTCAAAGCAATCGCTTCGACGTTCTTTCGCTGCAGTTCCGAGAGCAGTCCGCGAACATACGCGGCAAACAGCCTTCGGCCTTTGACGCCGTGGAAACAATCGGCAAAGATGGCGAGAAATTGGGCGAGCATCTTTCCGAGCGATGCGATATCCTGTAGTGACATAGAGGCGACCTTCCGTGGTTTCGTCGTGAAACAATTAGCACACGGAGGGTCGTTTCTTTTTGACTCCCAAGTCAAGCGAGATAACTCGCGGCACAGTCACAACTTACGAAATCAGGAAGCCACGAAGTGGCGCTGTCCAGCTAGACATTCACTTCGACACTCAAATCACCACTGTCGCCGTATCGTTGGCGGATCGGTTCGATGTGTTCTTCGATAAATTCATCGACTTGCTCAGGAGCCCGGCCGACGAAATCGAGCGGATTGGTAGCGGCGTCGAGATCGACTTTTGCAAAGGCCTCGTCACCTCGCAATCGATCCATCAAATCGTTCGCTTCGCCTTCGGCTTTCACACGCCGCGCTGCCTCGACACTGTGTACACGAATGCGTTCATGAAGCTCTTGTCGGTCGCCTCCCGCGGAGACGGCTTTCATCATGATGTTTTCGGTCGCCATAAAGGGTAACTCGGCTGCCAAGTTCTTCGCAATCGTTTTGGGGTAAACGACCAAACCATCGGCGACGTTTTGCATCAGCACAAGCGATGCATCGATCGCCAAGAATGATTGTGGGATTACCAACCGACGATTGGCACTGTCGTCGAGCGTACGTTCCATCCACTGAGTCGCGACGGTCATCGCGGGACTACTCTGCATACTCATGACAAACCGGGTCAGTGAACAAATTCGCTCGCTTCGCATTGGATTCCGTTTGTAGGCCATTGCCGAGCTGCCGATTTGTTTTTCCTCGAACGGTTCTTCGAGTTCTTTGCGATTGGCGAGAAGCCGCAGGTCGGTGGCCGTTTTATGAAGACTTTGGGCGACGCCGGACAAGGCATCAAGAATTTGGCTGTCGACTTTTCGCGGATAGGTTTGTCCGGTTACCGCATAGGTCTTGTCGAATCCAAGTTTTTTTGAAACCAACGCTTCCAGCTGGCGGACTTTTCCATGGTCGCCTTCGAATAGCTCCAAAAAACTTGCCTGCGTCCCGGTGGTGCCTTTGGCGCTGCGGGCACATAGCGTGTCGATCCTGTGTTCGATTTCGTGTAAATCGAGTACGAGATCGTAAATCCACAAGCAGCACCGTTTGCCGACCGTCGTTGGCTGAGCGGGTTGAAGGTGGGTGAAGCCGAGGCAGGGCAGGGCACGTTCGGCTTTGGCGAATTCGCTCATACAGAGAATTGTGGAGGCCAAGCGGCGGGCTACCAGCCGGAGTCCCTCGCGAAGGAGAACCAAATCGGCATTGTCGGTGACAAAACAGCTGGTCGCACCCAAGTGGATGATCGGCTTGGCGTCGGGGCATTGTTCGCCGTACGCTTCGACATGTGCCATCACGTCATGGCGCCGAATTCGCTCGAATTTTGCCGCGACATGAAGGTTGAGGTTGGATTGGAATTTGCGTAACTGTGCGATTTGAAGGTCCGAAATCGGCAATCCGAGCTCCTGCTCGCTTTCCGCCAACGCAATCCAAAGGCTTCGCCAAGTCGAAATTCGCCGTTCGGGCCCCCACAAATGGGCCATTTCGGTGGACGAATATCGTTCAATTAACGGGTTTTGGTAGGGGCGTTGGGGCGTATCTGTCATTCTATCTTGGTTATAAGGCGTTTCAGGACCATATCGAGTTCGATAACATACTGTCTGGCGGACAGCTGGCAAATCATGCCACCCCCTCACAGGTAAACATCACCGGATTTTGAATGTACTGTTCTAATAGCTCGCTCGTGCGTTTCTTTCTCAGTTTCTGCTTCGTTGTTGGATGGATCACGGTGGTGACGATTTCGGTCAGCGAGGCCCAAGACGCGGCTGTGGCCCAAGACGCGACTGCGGATACGGAAGTTGAAGTTGCTGCGGATACGGAAGTTGCTGCGGATACGGAAGTTGCTGTGGATACGGAAGTTGCTGTGGATACGGAAGTTGCTGAAACGAAGAGTGATGAACCGGCAGCGGCCGATTACACACCCGCGATCAAACTGCTTCCAGATTCTGTCGCTGGGCTAGCACGCATCCCCAGTGTGCCGGATTTCTGCAAAGCTTGGCGAAAGACGCATTTTGGCAGTCTGATGCAAGCCCCTGAGATGCAGCCGTTTATCGAAGCGCAACACGAACGGGCCAAGAGCTATTTCGAATCATTGGACAAACGCGTCGGGCTAAATCCAGACGACCTTTATCACATCGCATCGGGTGAAGCGGTGGTGGCATGGTTGCCGTTTGAAAAAGACAATCGGCGCCCGTTTTCTTTGGTCGTCATCGCTGATGTTCGTGGCAAAAGCAAAGAGGCAAACGATGCGATCAGAAAAATCGATGAAGAACTCAAAGCAAATGACGCAACACGGCAGGATATTGAACATCGCGGCCACACGATCCGTGTCTACAAGACGAAGCAGAAACCAGGGCAAATCAAGATCGAGCAAATTGCGATCACTTTAGATGACACTCGGATCATTGCCGCCGACCGAGACACCGTCGTAAGCGATTTGCTCGATGTAATCGCTGGCGAATCAGAAACAAAATCGATCAGCGAATTGCCAGAGTTTCGAGATGTGCTGACGCGGTCGAGCCGAGCGATGCAGGGGCCGTTTATCGAAGGCGGCAGCACGGTTGCGGTCGAATGGTTTGCTCATCCTTTTGAGATGGGACGGATTTTGCGAGAAACCTTCGAAGTTGATCGCGGGACTCAGATCGACATCTTGAAGTTGTTGGAAAATCAAGGATTCAATGCCTTGAAAGCAGCAGGCGGAATCGTCGCGATTGCTGGGACCAAGTACGACTTATTGCACCGCGGATTCGTCCTTGCACCGGCGACGACCAAATTGTCGAGCAAGTACGAAAAAGCGGCACGCATGCTCCAATTCGCGAACGAGGGGATCGGTGTGATTCCCGCATGGATTGGCGAGGACTCGGCCAGTGTGGGGCGACTTCGCTGGAAGATCGAAGAAGCGTTTTTAGCGTCTGAGACGCTTGTGAACGAGGCGTTTGATGACAACATCTTTGCCCCAACCTTGGAGGGCATCCGAGACGACCAGGATGGGCCTCAGATCGACATCCTGCAGAACGTCTTACCTGCATTTGGTGATGAAATTCTATTGATCACCGACAATGTCATGCCTGCGGATACTAACTCCGAAAGAATGCTTGTTGCGATCCGATTGAAAAACGCCGATGCGATTCAAACTGCGATTCGCAAGGCAATGGAAGTGGAGCCTGATGCAAGTCAGGTGGATGTCGTGCCAGGGGTCGAAATTTGGAAAGTCCAACGCGGCGAGTCGAGCGACAACAGTTTTGAAGAAGATATTTTTGGTGATCTGGGGTTTGAAGAGGAAGAGGCCGAAGAAGTTGCTCCGTTGCTAGATCATTGGGCGATCGCAATGGTCGGTAAGGGAGCCGGTTCACAGCACCCTTACTTGATGTTTTCGAGTCATCCCGAGCTTTTGATCGAGACTGCCAAGCGAATTACGCAGGGCCAAGCAGGTGGCTTCGCGTCGCTTCCGGAGGTGATGAGAGTGGCAGCTGCGTTCGAGGATCTTGGGGCCGACGAAGTTTCGTTTGCTCGCATTGGGCGAAGCAAGTTGTCGCTAAGAGCCAAGTATGAATTGCTTCGACAAGGAAAGCTCCGCGAGAGCGATTCGATCATGGCGACTGTCATTCGTCGATTGTTTCAAGACGAAAGCGAAGAAGATCCGGCCAAGTTGGATACCGCAAAATTGCCCCCCATTGCGAAGATTGAAAAGTATCTTCCTGATGGGGGCAACTACTTTAAGTCCGAGAAAGACGGCTGGTCAATCAACGGCTTTATGTTGAAGTAAAGTTTGAGTTTAGGCGTTCGAATTCACCCTTTCGCCTGTGACTGGCGCCAGGCGTGGAAGGTATCGACGCAGGGCGAGAAAGGTATGCTCGGAGCAACCCAAAGGGTTGGATTCCCACTAAGTGGTCGCTTTACGAACTGCTTCGATGACGACCGGCAACACTTTCGCCTTGACATCGTCGAGCGTCCCTTCTTGGAACGCTCCGGCAGCTGCCTTGTGACCACCACCGCCAAATATTTGAGCGATTTCGTTGCAATCCATGTCACAGCGACTTCGGAAGCTCAACTTGAAGCCGCCACGAAGTTGCCCCACAAAAATCACCGCAGCTTTGGTGCCTTGCACGGCTAAGGTCAAATTGATTGCGTCTTCGGTATCACTTGGCTCCGCACCGACTTTGACGAAGTCCTCTTTTTCGACGTGCGTGTACATTAGCGCGCCGTCGACTTCCGACTGAGTTCGCGAGAGTATTAAACCTCGCAAACGCAAACGCCCAAGTGTGTCTCGTTCGTAAAGATCGCTGTAGATCTCACTTGGCACGACACCCGCATCGACCAATCTTGCAACGATACGATAGGTTTCAGGCGTTACGCTACCGAACCGGAACCATCCGGTGTCGGTCGCGATGGCGGCGAATAGCGGCATCGCCATGCTTCGTGTCAAGGGAACACCGAGCGCGTCGGCGGCTTGCACGACGAGGTGTCCGGTCGCTTCGGCTTGGTAGTCCTTGTACATCGTGGCGCCAATGTCATCTTCGCCAACGTGGTGGTCGACGATGATTTTGTCGGCTCGTGATGATCGAATCACGTCGCCCATGTCACCTAGTTGCGCCCATGCACTGGTATCGAGAATCATGATGCAGTCGCAGGAAATGTCTTCAGCTTCGACATTGTCACCAAGCACTTCAATATTGCTGGCAGGGTCGAGAAATTGCAGAGCGGTGGGTGTGCGATGGGCATTGATAATTCGTACCTTCTTGCCAATCGTTCTTAGCACTTCGGCCATCCCGAGTTCGCTTCCCAACGCGTCGCAGTCAGGTCGGATATGGCTAACAAGGACAAACGATTCGTAGTGGCTGATTTGATTGACAAAGGCTTTCCATTGGGCACCCATTAGGCTTTACTTTCGGATTGGAAGAGAGAGATGCGAATTGATTCAATGTCGCGTTTTAATTGCGAGACGAGTTGTTCAGGTGAGTCAAACCGCCGAGTGTCACGCACTCGAGTGATGAAGTCAACCATCAGCTCGCGGTCATAAAGGTCCCCATTGTAATCCAACAAATGGATTTCGATTTTTAAATCGGGTTGATCGTCAAAAGTTGGATTCGGCCCGATATGAATTGCCGCTTTATGGCGTTCGTCTCCGACAATTGCATACCCGCCATAAACTCCATCACTTGGCACCAATACGTCGATGTCATGTAAATTGGCTGTGGGGAAACCGATTTTTTTTCCGCGTCCAACTCCGTGAGCGACTTTTCCGCGAATGCGGTGAGGATGCCCCAGCAGGCTGATTGCTGGATTCATATTCCCGGCCGAAATGAGGTCGCGAATCCGAGTGCTGCTTATCATCAGATCGGAATCTCGCGAGGGCTGGGCAATCGACAATTCGACGCCGCCTTCGTCGCAAAGTGATTGAAGCGTTTGGATATCGCCGCCGCGGTTTCGTCCAAAGAAAAAATTGGGGCCCTCGACAATCCCACGAGCCGCGAGCTGCTGCTGGACGAGCGAGGCAAAAAACTCGGTTGCCGATAGGTTCAAAAAGGTTTTGTTGGTCGGAATGACGACGAGGAAATCGGTTCCATGTTCACCGAGCAATTCGGCTCGTCGTTCAAGCCACGTCAATGTTGGGGGCACCTGATCCGGTCTCAGAATTGCCGCTGGATGCGGGTCAAATGCAACGGCGACGACGGGACCATCAAAGGCATGTGCCATCCGCTTGGCCTGGCGAATCAAAACGGCGTGGCCTTTATGGACGCCGTCAAAGTTGCCGATCGTGATCACTCCATGGCGTGCCGCATCGGTAATTTCTTCGAGCGGTACGATTTTGGTCACAGTGGTTGCAAACGAAACGGGGCAGAGCAGGGGAGTAGGACGATCGGGCCATTATGAACTAAATCGTTCCGTTTTCGTAGGCCGCAGTCAACTTTGGAATCGCCAGCAACAATTCGAGGGCTGTCATCCCCGCTTGGCCATGCGTTTTGGCGGCCTCATCGCCTGCTGCGCCATGCAGCCAAACGCCCAACCGAGCAGCGTCCCACGGTGACATCCCTTGCCCCAGCAGCGAAGTGATCATGCCTGCTAAAACGTCACCGGTCCCGCCAGTGGCCATCCCCGGATTGCCATTGTCGTTGGTCCAACGTTGTTCGGGGGCGACCACAACGGTGGGGCCCCCTTTGACGACAATCGTGACGTTGTGTTGAGCCGCCAAGGCTTGAGCGGCGTCGATTTGTCCATCACGCTCGGAGGGGGCGACACCGGTCAAACGCAAGAGTTCTCCTGGGTGCGGAGTCAATACGATCGGCCCGGCATCGGACGTGGCTGTCGTTGGCCATCCCATTGTTGCGAGACAGTTGATTGCATCAGCGTCAAAAACTCGCTTGCGATTTCGTTGCCGAAGTAACAGTCGAACAACTTCGATCGCTCCCTCGCTCGTTGACATCCCTGGGCCACAGCCAATCGCATCAAAGGGGCCGATCCGCTGGGTCAATTCCGATACTGCGTCAGTGCAAAATTGTCCTTGGCTATTCTGCTTGAGCGGAATGGTCATCAAACATGGGTGAAACGAAGCGACGGTTTCGAGGCATCGATCGGGGACGGCCGCGGAGACGAGGCCCGATCCGGTGTGCAATGCAGCAATCGCCGAAAGGGAGATTGAACCGGCCATTCCTCGCGAGCCACCAATCAACAGAACCCGGCCAAGGTCGCCTTTGTGGGCGTCCGACGCACGAGTCGGAAAGGGAAGCGGAGGAGGCATTGGTTTCACTTAGGGGACGAGCTCGAAGAGGAATCGGTTCACATTATACGTCGGTTGCGTTTTCCTAGTCCTTTGTCTCAGTTTAATTTGGGAATTTAGGATGTAGCGTAAGTCGTCGAGTCTTTCGGCATTTTCCAGTACAGGCCAAAACGCTTCACGATTTTCATTGCCCTTAGATGGAGCTGCAGCGGAATTCTAGCCTCGGTGCTGCAATTGGCGGATCACGGTTCCTGCCAAGTAACCGCCCTTAAAGCCTGCGTCAATGTTCACCACAGCCACGTTGGCGGCACAACTACTAAGCATTCCTAGCAGCGGCGTCAAACCACCGAGTGTTGCTCCGTAACCGACACTCGTTGGAACCGCAAAAATTGGACACGCTAAGTGCCCGGCCACCGCCGCAGGCAAGGCTCCTTCCATTCCGGCAATCACGATCACGGCGGACGCTTTACGAAGTTTGGGGACAGCCGCAATCAACCGCTGTGGACCGGCGACCCCAATGTCATCGAATCGCGTCGTGGGGATTCCCATCCATTTAAGCGTTTCCATCGCCTCTTCGGCCACTGGCGCGTCGGTGCTACCAGCGGTCACAACGGCAGCGTGAAAAATATTTTCGGAGAATTCGGTCGGAGCAGGGCAGGGGGCTTCACCACTTTCCACCGTTTTTTCGCCGGTTCGGAACGTCCGGCCGAGGGCGTTGTGGTGTCCATTCGGAAAATGGTTTCGCAGCGTTTCGGCGGCGTTGGGAGCGACCCGCGTCGCCAAAGCTTGTTGTCCCGCGGTCAGCTGAGTTTCAATAATCCGGATCAGAAGGTCGGCGTTCTTCCCTTCTCCAAAAATGACCTCGCCAAACCCACACCGGCTCTGACGTCCCAAATCGACCGTTGCCCCGTCAATTTGCTGCATTTGGTCCTTTGGATTCTCGGGTGACGAGAGTTTCAGGGCACTCATCGCATCAGCTACCGACGTGGTTCCGGCAGCGACTTGGGCAATAATTTGCCTCAGATTGGGGGGCAGTTTGGGCATGGGCGGTTGCGGCAAAGGGGATTCGTACTTCAAATTACGGCTGGTTCGTTTCAAGCCTCTTATTGTTGGTAGTTAACATCGTAATGAAAAGCTGCGTACTTGCTTACTCTGGTGGATTAGACACTTCCGTGATTCTTGGTTGGCTGCAGGACAAAGGCTACGATGTCCACGCGGTTTATGTCGACTTGGGACAACCATGCGAAGACCGTGATGCGACGATGAAAAAGGCTCGCGATTGCGGTGCTAAATCGTCTCGCGTTGTGGATGTTCGTGAAGAACTCTGTCGTGACTTCGCATTTCCTGTGCTCGCTTGGCAAGCCAAGTATGAGCAAATTTACCTGCTGGGCACCTCGATCGCTCGACCGCTGATCAGCAAGGTATGTCTCGAAGTTGCTCGTGAAGTCGGCGCGGTTGCCTATGCACATGGAGCGACCGGCAAGGGCAACGACCAATGCCGATTCCAACTCGCTGCGGAAGCTCTCGATCCGAATGTCGAAACAATCGCCCCATGGCGAATCCAAGAGTTTCGCGACGCCTTCCCGGGCCGAACCGAGCTGATCGCTTATTGTGCGGAAAAAAATATTCCGGTCAAAGCATCCACATCAAAGCCGTATAGCAGTGACGAAAACGTTCTGCACATTAGCTACGAAGCAGGCCAATTAGAAGAGTTGGATGTCAACGGCGTGGAAATCGTTGATTTCGGGATGGGCGTCAGCCCGCAAGAAGCACCCGACAAAGCCGAAACGGTTACGATCGGAATCGAGTCGGGCGTACCGGTGATGCTCAATGGAAAGAACGTAAATGCGTTAGAGATGGTCGAGCAACTCAACATAATCGCAGGCCGCAACGGTATTGGCCGTATCGACATGGTTGAAAACCGTTTTGTTGGCATGAAGAGTCGTGGTGTCTACGAGTCGCCGGGCATGACGGTATTGTACGACGCAGTCATGAACGTCGAGCAATTGACGATGGACCGCGACTTGATGCACTTGCGCGACCGACTCGCACCGGAAGTTGCCGAAATGGTTTACTACGGTTTCTGGTACACGCCCAAGATGGATGCATTGTTGGCGTTCATTCGCGAAGCCCAAAAACCGGTCACGGGCGAAGTGACGCTGAAACTATACAAAGGCAACATTTCCGTCGATTCGCGAAAGAGTGCGAATAGTTTGTACGACGCCGAGATCGCAACGATGGAAGGTGGCGGATCGTATAACCAAGACGACGCCGAAGGTTTCCTTCGTATTCAAGGTCTTCCAAGCCGAGTTCAAGCTTCGGTTCGACCACGGAAGTATTAAGCGAAGATAGGAGTTCGGTCTTTGGCGTGGTCTTACACTCGGACCTCTCTGGATCCTGAATTCAGCAATGTTGGTGGTTTGTGCATCGCTTGGTTTTTGCCAGATGCAGTTGCCAGCTAATCCAACGTATCATCCGCGAGCGGTTCGCCGCCGCGAGGGGAAATGAGGGCCCGGAATGTTGCCGTCGGCATTGTGTCGGCAATATAGTGGCCACGGCCATCCACCGTTGCCGCAGCGGCGCCTTCGTCGAGCAGCCCGCCAACGTTGCTATTGTTGCCTCCGATTCCTTGGGCCTGTGTGACGTTAATATCGACTGGTTCGGTCCATAGGTTGGTTGTCATCGTGGGCGAGCCTTCGACGACAAGCAATGTCTTTGTTGTATCGTCAATAACATCGTTGGGTCCGAGCGGACCGGTCGCTGGGAATAATGTGCCTGGCCCTGTGATCAAGTAGTAGGCACTTTCGCTAAAAATTCGACCAACACTGCCATCAGGATGCGAGAAAGCGCTTGGTACACGGTTATATGCGACTGACATGTTGTCAGGATTGTCCCAATCGGCACCGAGGTTGATAGAGTCGTACAGTTCTTCTTCGCCGAGGTAAGGCAAGATCAAAACTCGCCATGACTGCATCGGCCTTCCCGCTTGGTTCTTTGTAAAGGGCGGAGGATAGGTTCCGTGATCGGCGGAGTACGCATTCAGGGCTGCGGCGATCTTTTCCAAATTGCGAATCGACGAAGCTCTTGCTCGGTTGGTTTGTAACTGGGTCACCGTCTGGCTGCCGTGTCGCACGACGGCAAACAGTAAGCAAAGGATCAATACCAACACGACCCCCGCAGCGAGCAGTGAACTGAGGAATTTATTCTCGCGTGTTTTAGGGTTATCTGGCGAGGCCTGTTTGGCAAAATTGGGTAACTCAATCGGTTCGCCGCAAGTCACGCATTCGCCGGCCAATCCGCTGAAGCGATCTTCGACTTCCGTCTTGGTTTGGCAATGGGGACACGTGAAAAGATAAGGCATGAATCGATCGGCAAAATGGCGGACGGACGGTAGACGGCAATTCCTAATTGTATGCCCAATCAATTCGCGGTTGCAATTGTCCTTCAGTGTCACATGCGTCTAAGATTTGTCTTTGGCGAAAAACAAGAATATCCCAAGCAAAGAGAATCGGCCGTGCGTATTGTTATTCAGCGAGTTACGGAGGCCAAAGTCGAAGTGCAGGGCAGGGCGGTCGGAAAAATTGATCGAGGAGTCATGGTGCTGGTTGGTGTCGGCCATGGCGATACCGAAGTGGAAGCAAAATGGCTTGCCGAGAAAACTTCACAACTGCGAATTTTTCCCGATGACGAGGGGAAAATGAATCGGTCATTGTTGGATGTCGATGGTTCGGTTCTGGCGATTAGCCAATTCACGCTGCTAGGAGATTGTCGCAAAGGACGTCGCCCTGGATTCACCGATGCGGCCGCCCCCGAAATTGCAGACCAAGTCTACGAAGCGTATATGGCCTTCCTCCGAGACGCAGGCCTCCATGTTGAAAAAGGAATTTTCGCCGCAGACATGCAAGTGAGTTTGGTCAACGATGGCCCGGTGACGCTCGTGATTGATCGATTGCCGTAATTACGGATTGGATGTGAGAATACAAGCCAGTTTGCAATGACCAACGAAAGGTCAGGGCATTGGATTACCTCCAAGGTAACCATTTGTCCCACGGCAACGGATCGGGTCTGGGTTCCGCAATGTAGGGTCGATCTAAGCGAGCTCGTTGGCGGAGTCGTTGTAGGATCCCATGGTCGCCCCATGCGATGTAAATCAGTAACGCCAACTTTGCGTAAACCGACACGTTCGCTAACGGATTGTTGCCGAAAAATTTTAATGCCGTGCCAAACGACTTTTTCAATCGAAATCGGCCTCGTCGAAAATCGATGCTCCAAATCTCATCCATACTCAAATGTACGACAAAGCCGACGACCACCGCCATGCTTTTGTAAACGCGAATCGCTTCGCTTGGACATGGCATCACCAAGTACGCTAGCAAACCAGCTGATGCTGCCGCGGGGATGCTGTGCCACATTCCTCGGTGGACGGTGTAGCGTTTGAAGAATTCGACGAGAACGAATCGGATGGAGATGTAAATCAGCATCGCCGCCAAAGCCATCGCTTCGTGTGTCAATTCCATATCGCGGAAACGATCGATCATCAATATTGGAACGATCGCCGCGCAAAACATGCTGGTCTCGCGAAGCGGAATTCCCGAATCGCTGTCCAGGTCAGGAAGCATCCCGCTGACGCTGCATAGCCCGCCCGCCAAAATGCCACTTTCAATTGACATCCCTTGGCTGGCCACGCCCCAATAGCCATAGGCGATGCCAACCATCGTGCTGCCGGTAATGTGCGATTTGAAATCAGCCACGAAATTGGAGTTGGAAAATCGAAGGGCAGGGGAGTGAAAAAAAATGACAGGTCCATTTTTCTTATTGTTCCTCATAAGGGATTTTGGCAACCCAATGCCACCTCGATTGATCTTCGCTCGATCGGAGCCTTTCGCTACACTTGATGAAAATAGACCGGGTGTACACGCATGCGAACGCGATCGGATTGCTTCGCTATCAAGCGTTTTTTTGCTAGCGAACCGCCCTCTCCTGTTCCTCCTATGCACGGAAGCTTTCAAGTGGAAATCTACGACATTGTCATGTTGGTTGTGCTCGTCGGCGCAATGTTGTTTGGGGCCGTCAAAGGGTTTGCTTGGCAGTTGGCATCAATTGCCTCGATTGTGGTTAGCTATGCAGTGGCTTATCACTTTCGTGAGCCGTTCAGCGAATCGATCCAAGCGACACCACCGTGGAATCGATTTTTGGCTATGTTGATTCTGTATGTCGGCACGTCGTTGGTCATTTGGGTGGCGTTTCGGATGGTCAGCGGATCGATCGATCGATTGAGGCTAAAGGAATTCGACCGCCAAGTCGGGGCCTTGTTCGGGCTGGCCAAAGGAGGTTTGTACTGCACATTGATCACCCTGTTCGCAGTCACGCTGTTGGGCAATACGACTCGCGAAAATATCGTCGAAAGCAAAAGTGGCAACTATATCGCCAATGTGCTGGCCCGCAGCGAATCGGTGATTCCGCCTGAAATCCAAGAGATCGTCAAACCGTATTTAGACCGCTTTGAGGAAAAGTTTCACGGCGCTGGATCGGACGAAAACGAAAGCGTGTTTGAGCAAATGGGCACGCAGATCGTTCAAGAGAAAGCGGGTGACTTTTTGCCCGAGTCATTCTGGAACGAACCGCCCGGCGGCATGAATGGGCAAACGCCATTCTCGAGTTCGCCTCAGCAGGCGCAGCAACCGTGGAATGGCAGCTACCAGCGCTAAGGCGATCACTGAGAGCGCAAAGTACAGAGTCGTGTGATCTTCACGGTTGAAGTCTAGGCGACTTCAACCGCGGATCCCGAAGCTGCAGGGGCAGCCTCTGCGACTGCGGTCGTGGTATTCGCAGGGGGAAAATGAGGCAAATGCCCCATACACGGGGAAAACCGCACTCTTAATACAACATAAGGGGCATTATCGGACGTTGCGGGGCGGTTGAATTCCGCCCTGATTTGCCAAGCGGTTGTTGGTCACCGCTAGTCTTGCGACGGTGAATCGACCATCTGGGCCTCGTCCAGGAAGACGCCGATGCGGCGAAATTTTTCATAGCGAGCGTCAACCAATGCTTCGATCGGGCGCGACTCTAAATCCGCCAACGTTCGCGAGAGATAGCTCTTCAACCGCGATGCCATTTGGTGATGATCGCGGTGCGCTCCGCCGAGTGGTTCTTCGATGACATCGTCGACCACACCAAGTCGTGTCAGGTCGCTACTTGTGAAACGCAGTGCCGCCGCGGCCTTCGAAGCAAACTCGTGGCTCTTCCACAAAATGCCCGCGCAGCCTTCGGGGCTGATCACGCTGTAATAGGAATGCTGAAGCATCGCGACGCGGTCGCCGAGTCCGATTCCCAATGCGCCGCCCGATCCGCCTTCACCTATCACAACACAGATAACCGGCGTTTTCAGACGGCTCATCATGAACATGCTTTCGGCGATTACCTGAGCCTGACCACGCTCCTCGGCGCCAATTCCTGGATAGGCTCCCGGCGTGTCGATGAAGCAAATCAGAGGCAAATGGTATTTCTCGGCCAAACGCATCTTGACCATGGCTTTTCGGTAACCTTCGGGGTGAGCGCACCCGAAATGGCACGCCGCTCGCTCTTTGAACGTTCGCCCTTTTTGATGCCCAAGCACCATTACTTTGAAGCGATCAAGTTTCGCAAATCCAGACAACATCGCTCGGTCGTCGCCAAAGTGTTTGTCGCCGTACAGCTCAACAAACTCGTCGAACGCCAAGTTCAAATAGTCGCGTGTGTAAGGTCGGTTCTTGTGCCGTGACACTTGGACCGTTTGCCATGCATCAAGCGACCCGTAAACTTCGCGAAGCGTATCGATCAATTGCCGACGAAGGTCACGAACCTCTTTGTCGATTTCGTCCGTTCGATCGGTTTGTCGTTCGAGTGACGCGATCTTTGATTCAAGCTGCGCGATCTCATTTTCAAATTCTAATCCGGGTCCCGCACTCATGCTTTGTCGCCATCCTTTTTCTTGTTAGCTGCATCTTGTTTCTTGTTAGCGGCATCTTGTTTCTTGTTAGCGGCATCTTGTTTCTTGTTAGCGGCATCTTGTTTCTTCGAAGGCTTGGTGACGTCATCTACTTCAACCTCCAAGCTCATGTCTTTTCGAAGTAGATCTTCGGCGCCTCGAATACCTGGCATGCTATCGAACACGCTAACGTCCGGAACGCGAGGTCGTTTCTTGAATAGCTCGATCGCTCGGAAATGCTTCAGGAATTCCCACATCGAGGTCGGACGTCCCTCCGGTTTCTTAGCCATCATCTTTCGAATTAAATCGGCAAAGTCTTTGCTAATGTTGTCGTTGTAGACAATCGGGCTGGGGATCGAAGCCGTCAAATGTTTGTTCAGCAAATCGTTCGGCGTGTCACCGGTAAATGGCGGTTTCGCAGTGCAGACTTCAAACAAGACACATCCAAAACTGTAAATGTCCGACCGCTCATCGCAAACCTTTGAGCGAATCTGCTCGGGCGACATGTAACTGCGTGTGCCCTTAGCCATTTTCGAACTGCTGTGGAACAGCTTGCTTAATCCTGTCTTCTTTTTCTCCGCAATCGTAAAGTCGATCAGTTTCGTTTCACCATCGCGGCTGACCAAGAAATTGTCTGGTTTGATATCCAGGTGCAGCCAATTCTTCGTGTGCATGAAATAGAGTCCTTCCGCCGCTTGCGAAACAATCTTGTCAAGCATGTAGGCCAAGGAATCAGGACCGCGACGCAGTGCCTGCTTCATGTTCAACTCGCTGAACAATTCCATCACGATGAACGGCGTCCCTGCTTCAACTCGATAGTCATAAACTCTGATGATCCGCGGACTGTGTAAATCCGATGCGACCGCGTACTCATGTTTTAGCAGGGCCACTTCCGAGCGGTCATTCCGAGCGGATGGCTTAAGAAGTTTCAGTGCGAAGCGTTCGTGTTTGCTCTCTTCGATTGCTTCCCAGACATCGCAAGTGGTTCCGGAACGAATCAGTCTTGCCAAACGATAAGGGCCGAGAAAGTCGCGGGTTTTTGTCATCAGTCAATCAGTTGGGGGCAATCAGTTAGGCGCAAAGTAAAACAGATTACGCGAAAAGTAGATTCTCTTACGCCCCTATCATAGTTGAATTCCGCCTGATCCTGAAAGGTCGGACAATTTCACATAGAGTTCTCGGATTCGCCTCGTCATCGTCTGGTGACGGAATTGGTCGGTAAATCGGCTCTGCCCTACCCTTCCCATTCGATCTCTCATTTTCGCATCGCTAGCCAATTGGGTCATGGCCGCCGAT
Organism: Novipirellula herctigrandis; assembly: GCA_007859835.1. Classification (GTDB taxonomy): domain Bacteria; phylum Planctomycetota; class Planctomycetia; order Pirellulales; family Pirellulaceae; genus Novipirellula_A; species Novipirellula_A herctigrandis. The sequence goes on from SJPJ01000001.1 coordinate 5,764,467, forward strand.
AATTTCGCGATATCACCGGGTGGAACCAGGAAACCTGTTTCGTCTGAAATCGCCACTTCACGGGCCCCGTCGACGTCATAGCTGACAACCGGACGACCCGCGATTAACGCTTGCGGTAGAGCTCGAGCGAGTCCCTCGCGGTAGGATGTATGAACGAGTGCATCCATGGCCCCGATCATTGCCGGTACCTCGCTTGGCGGCACAAGTCCTGAAAATAGGAAATGATCTTTCAGTCCTAGCGACTCGATCCGCTCGGTCAACGGTTGACGCAAAATACCATCGCCTACCAACAGGAAACGCACTTTGGGAACTTGCCGAACCACGTCGACCGCCGCCGAGACCAAGTCGTCGTGACCTTTGAGATGAAACAGTCTCGCGATCTTTCCAATGACGACATGCTCTGGCTTTAGCCCGAACTGTTCTCGCACACGTTGGCGATGTTTGTCTGCCGCCAAGAACGGATCGACATCCATTCCGCTATAGATCGTCGTGAATTTTTCCGGTGGTGCGACTCCCGCATTCACCATTAAATCGGTCATCGCATCCGCGACGCAAATCATGTGATGGCATCGTTTCGCTGCCCATCGTTCGCAACTTCGAAACAAACTTCTCGCGACTGCCGATTGATAGGGATGAAACGGTGCGCCGTGGACGCTGTGAACGACCACGGGTACCTTTTCGTTCCAGGCAACGGCGCGGCCCAGGATTCCGCCTTTGGCGCTATGCGTATGAACTACATCTGGTTTGAAATCGCGAATCGTTTGTCGCAATTCCAAGCGAGCTTTCATGTCACGGATGGGGTGGATCGCTCGACGCAAATTGTCAAGCTTCAATATGGGAAGGTCCCCTGCTCTACCCTGGCCCAACAAATCGCCCTCCGGCCCAACCTCTGGTCCAGTGACCAATAAAACATCGTCCCCGTAGTCCCGCATCAAGTCTAAGCAATTTAGAAGCGTATTCTCTTGCGCGCCGCCAATGATCATTCGGGTGATGATGTGGCAAACACGCATGATGGACAGGTCCGTTTGGTTGGTTTCAAGAAGATGGCTTCAATGTGACGCAAGTGAACGCACAGAATAACGGATTCAGGTCCGCGAAGCACCGTGGCTAAACCGTGGAGGGAAACGATTGTCTATCAATCCAGCGACGAGGGTATGTTAGGTTGGGGAAATCCGCCGAGTAGGAAGGGTTCGTCCCGTTTGGCGTGTGTTTCACTTAGCTTAAACGTCTGGCGTTTTGGATCTGCTCAGACTACACGCGGCCAATAGCAGGCCGTAACCGGCGATGCCGCCAATTAGATACGGAGGAATGTCTTGCCATGCGAACTCGCTCCCCAGCAGTGCGGCTCCGAACTTCGTCGCCCTGAATTTCAGTAACCATGCCGGTTTCCAAAGTTGCAGGATTTCGAGCAAGCACGTTAACGCCGTCGCCGTGACGCAAATGGCAACAACACGGCGGCGGTAGGGAAAGAAAACGAAACCAAACGTGATCCAGAAAACAACGTAGACGACGCCGCCACCATTGAGTCGCCACCAAACGGGCAAGTCGCTGCGCAACCAAGCGTAACCGAAACACAATGCGGTCAATGTGATGCATAGCAATGCGGCGACCGCGCGATTCACATCGGGTCGCAATGGAGTGTTTTGGCTAGGTTTGATGTTTCGCTATCCTTAGGGGCCAACGAAAAAAGGTGATCCCCATTGAGGATCACCTTTTGTTCGATCAAGAACTATGGAATTCACTCTTGCCAATTGTAGCGTGAAGTCCAGTGTTCGGTTTATGCACCAAATTCAATTCGTCTTGGACCGAGTTGTGATTGAAGACGGCCAACGATCGAGGTGTGCATCTGGCTGACTCGTGATTCAGACAAATCCAAGGTGGCTCCGATTTCCTTCATCGTCAATTCTTCGTAATAGTAGAGAATGATGATGAGTCGCTCGTTACGGTTGAGGCCTTTGGTGACCAAACGCATCAAGTCGTTCTTCTGGACACGAATGGTTGGGTCTTCACCCTTTTTGTCTTCAAGAATGTCTATCTCGCGGACATCTTTGTAGCTGTCCGTTTCGTACCATTTTTTGTTGAGTGAAACGACGCCAACCGCGTTGGCTTCGGTTTGCATCTTCTCGAGCTCAAGGAGCGAGATTTCCATCTTCTCCGAAAGCTCTTGATTGGTCGGAGCCCGGCCAAATCTTGTTTCAAGTTCTTTCTTTGCAACTGCAAGCTTGCTCGCTTTGCTGCGGACAAGTCGAGGGACCCAGTCCATCGTGCGAAGTTCGTCCAGCATTGCACCGCGAATCCGCGGAACACAATAGGTTTCGAACTTAACGCCACGCTCCATGTCGTAAGCGTCAATTGCGTCCATCAGACCGAAGATACCAGCACTGATAAGATCGTCGAGTTCAACGCCATCAGGTAGACGTTGCCAAATTCGTTCGCCGTTGTAACGAACTAAGGGCATATACCGTTCGACCAACCGATTGCGTAAGTCTTCGTAATCCGGCGAGTCCTTGGTGATCTGCTTGAAATCTATCCAAACTTGCAGGATCTCTTCGTCGGTTGTGACTGTGGCTGCCATCCAATCCTCCGTGACCAAAAAATGGAGTGGACTCACCTCATGCGAGTCCACAATGTGGACGATAGATACCATCAGAGCGAAATGCTTTGAGTGCAATCCATCGACGCTTCGTTAAAAAACCAGGACGGTTTGGTTTTATGGGCATCCGTGCCTACAAAGCCAAAACCGTCATGGTGACCCTCCGAAGAACGTTAATTGAACATCCATGTTCATGGCTCTTCGGACGGCTTGTTCTCTAATAAACCTGCCTCAGCAACTCCTTGTCGGTACCAATCGACTCTGCGTCGAAAAGCGACCTCGACGGCGTCGCGAACCAAGTAATCTGCGATCCATCCGGCAACCCATCCAATCGCGGCAAACACAATCAGAGCGACGATCGCTTCGATTGCAACCTGATCGGCAAACTCGCCGAATAGAGTTCCTCGTACGACAACCAAAGCCATTGCAAGAGCACCCAGGCATAATGCGAAGCTTCGTGTCACCGTCCAAATCGTCCTGTACAATCAAAGTTGTGGGAAACCGAATCCTTTGTTTTCTAACCTGCTTTTAACTGTCAAAGCAGTGCAACATGTATCTTTTGCAAACGATTGAAGTCGGTTTGGAAAGATGCGTGTTGCCTCCGTATCTGTATCGGTCATCGAGTGGATGAACCTGAATTTTCTTTTCAAAAAATCTTTTTGTTTGTGATTGTCCGTTGTTCGTCTTGGGGAGAATGGGCGCAATTGTTCTGGCTCCCCTACCCTGCTCCGCGCTACGCGGCTTCCATCTGGTTTGTTACAAACGATCCCGGCAATAGTCGTGACAATAGCGGCTCCGCTGATGCCACTTGAATGTCATCCGGCACTTGTTGTCCGTTAGTCAAGTAGCTCAGTGGTATCCCCGCGAAATCGTCTGATGCCGTAATTGCGGACAACACGCCTGCGGTGCTGGTCGCTTCATCTAGTTTTGTCAAAATTGCTGCTGTCGGATGAGCCGGGGCAAATCCCTTTAACACGGATTGGATTGTCGAGGAGCTGCTGGTAGCGGCCATTACTAAATGCGTTTCATCTGGTTGAGCCATTCGCAGCAATTCAACTAATTGGTCAATTCTTGCGTCGCTCGAAGGACTTCGCCCCGCAGTATCAAGCAGGACTAAATCAACATCGCCAAGACGTTCAATCGCCGGTTGCATCTGCGAGGGATTCTCGACCACCTCCATCGGCAAGTCCATGATTTCAGCATACGCTTCGAGTTGCTGTACCGCCGCAATTCGGAAGGTGTCAATGGTGACCAAACCGACTCGGCGACGCTCTTGTATGCGGAAACCCGCCGCCAGTTTTGCGATCGTTGTTGTTTTACCGACGCCGGTTGGCCCGACCAAGGCGACAATGTGTTTCGCGCCAGGTTGAGTCCGAATCGGTCCGCCAATTCGAAGCTCACGAGCGATCGAGCGTTGAAGATGATCCATCCAAGGTTCGTTGATCGAATCGCCAAGGCCTACGGTAAAGCTTTCTGTTGACTTCAACCAACGAAGTGCGGTTTTCGGAGAGACTCCGGCATCGATCAATTGCTCGCGGAATCCTTCGAACGGTCCGGGGAACGTCGGTTCGGCTTGCATGTAACCGCTGCGAATCGGCACCGTCACGGGAACCTCTGCATCCGCTTGCGGTATCGAATCATCCGGCGTCTTTGCGTCATCGACACCGCGAAGTCCAGCGGTCACTTCCACATAAGTACGTCCTAGCCATCCCATCCATCCATCGCGGACTTGGCGAGTGTGCAGCACCGATGCGTCCGTACCCATTTGATTGCGGATTTCTTCCAGGGCGTCTTGGAGGCTAGCGGCACGGAATGTGCGAATATGCATGATTGTGAATCACGTCGCGTTGGAGATTGGAATGTTATTCAGGTGGTGGCTTCAAGCCTCCACAATCGACTCTTGACGGTTTGAGTTCGCCACTAAACTAGGTTACTGATCACTGATGACTCCATAGGATTCGATTTTTGTGTCTTGCGTGACTTCGTTGTAGGACAATACTCGCAGCCGAGGCATCGAAGCGGACGTCATCTGTCGAAGCCCAGGACGAATCCGCGGACTGACGAGCAACACCGGTGGATAACCAGCTGTAATTAACTTCTTAACGCCTTCTTGGATCTTTTCGCAAGTGAGGTCTACCGCTTGGGGACTCATTCTTACAAAAAGTCCTCTTTCGCTGTGCTCAATCCCAGCCGCGATGCGATCTTCCATCGCAGGATCAAGTGCAAGCACATGTAACCGGCTGTGTTCATCGCGGTACCGAGTGCTAATGGTTCGTGCCAAACGGTGGCGAACGTATTCGCAAAGCCAAACGGGATCCTTCGTGCGAGAAGCGAAGTCACCGAGTGTTTCCAGTATGATGCCTAATTGACGAATCGGAACGTCTTCGCGAAGGAGCATTTGTAGCACCTGCTGCACCTCGCTCACCTTCATTGCTCCGGGGATCAACTCGTCGACTACGGTAGGGGAAACTTCTTTTAGTTCATCAATCAGATGCTTCGTCGCATCACGCGACAGAAGTTCGTCCGCATGCCGTTTGGCTATTTCTTGTAGATGGGTTGCGAGTACCGCCCCAGGTTCGACTGTCGTGTAACCATAGATTGCTGCTTGCTCGCGACGCATCGGGTCGATCCAGACCGCTGGTTCATTGAACGTTGGGTCGCGAGTCGGTTCGCCATCGATCACGGCGGTGGTTTGGCCATTGTCGATCGCCAACAATTTGTCGGGTCGCGCTATCGCCCGAGCGACCGTGTTTCCGGCAATCCGGACCTCGTATTCGCAGTCCTCTAGGCTCATTTCATCCCGCACTCGCACTTTCGGTAGCACGATGCCAATGTCTGCGGCGATTGAATTGCGGACGCCCGTGATTCGCTGCATGAGGTCGCCGCCACGCGACGGATCCGCGAGACTCAAAAGGCCCAAACCGATCGTCATTTCCATCGGGTCAATCGTGAGGAAATCTTCCACGCGTTTTTCCGGTGGTGCTTCGGCAGCCGCTTTTTCCGCCGTTTCACGATCGTTACTGGCTGCAATGTCTTTCGTTTGTTGACGGTTCATTGCGACCGCTAAGCCAATGCACGCAGTCCCGAGTGTAAACATCGGGATGGTTGGCAAATTGGTCACAATCAACAGCAGTAAAAAGCAACCGGCAACCGCCAACGCTTTGGGGTTACCAAAGAGTTGCTGCAAAAACTCGACTGGCAAGTTTGTTTTTTGAGTGCTTCGCGTTACTAGCAAGCCAGCTGCAAGTGATATCAAAAGCGCCGGAACTTGACTGACCAATCCGTCACCAATCGTTAGTTTGGTGAACAGTGCACCCGCTTCGGATAGCGTCATGCCCGCTTGGACGATCCCGATATAGAGCCCACCCATCACGTTGACCATCGTGATCACAATCCCAGCGATAGCATCACCACGAACGAACTTACTCGCACCATCCATCGCCCCGTAGAAGTCGGCTTGTGAGCTGACTTGTTCGCGACGTTCGGTCGCTTCCTGTTCGGTGATCGCACCCGCATTGAAATCGGCATCGATCGCCATTTGTCGGCCTGGCATACCGTCCAACGCAAAGCGAGCTGCGACCTCACTGATTCGTGTCGCACCTTTGGTGATCACAATAAATTGGATCAACACAATAATGACAAAGATAATAATGCCGACTTCAATTCGGTCGCCTGCGACGAAATCGCCGAAACTTCGGATGACCCCCCCAGCTGCGTCCATCCCGAGTGTGTCGGCACCGGTCAAAATCAAACGCGTTGTTGCGATGTTCAGGACCAATCGGGCAAGCGTCGTTGCTAAAAGTAGCGAGGGAAAAACGCTGAATTCTTGAGGTGTCGAAACATAAACGGTCGTCAAAAGGATGATCACACCGATCGTAATGTTCATCGCCAAAAACAAATCCATTAGGATTGCTGGCAATGGAATCAAGATCACAACCAGACAGCCGATTATGCCAATCGGCAGGATCAGATCACGATATCGGAGTAACAACGACTGCACAAAACACCTTTGTACTAAACAAAAAGCGACTCGTTCGCTTCAACTCGTCGAAGGTACAAAAAACACGACGACAGAGTCCAGAGAAGATTACATGCGTTGATAGCAATAGAAGCGACACCTCTCCCAACCCGGCGAGGTGACCTACTCGATCCACTCACCGCCATCGCGGGTGAGCATCTTTTGCAATTTCACTTCATCGATGAGGTCCATCATCATTTCAACGGAGCCGTCTGCTTTGAGAATGATCAGTGGCATATTATCGATGGGCTCCACCGTGGTGTTCGTCAAGTCCTCGGGTTTCGTCCAAGGCACGTTTTTCTTAGTCGTCAAGATCAAGGCGGTGTTTGAAGTGCCGTCGGTGAAATCCGCGAACGAATGGCCCGTGACACCGAGACCACCGTGTTTGGTCGCAATCCCAACGAAGTTCGTTTCACCTTTGCTTTGTTCGGAGGACGCGTATGGGGACCGATAAACTTCTGGCATTTTGTCCAGCAGCGTTAGGTTGTGTTCACTATCCCATGGCTCATCGAATCGATACTGCTCAAACAGTTCTTGATTCTCAATAAATGGCAATATTGCGACTCGCCAACTAAATGGATACGCAGCATCACCGTTGATGCCACGCTTTCCTTCGCGGACGTTTTGACTACCAGGGAGTTTTCGATAGGCATCGTGAAAGTTATAGAACGCAATGCCGATTTGCTTGATTGAATTAAGTGTCTCTACAATCGATATTGACCGAGTCTTAGCCTTCACGGTCTGAGCAACTTCATCCAACGGCAACGCTTGGTAGCGAACCAGATCGTTCAAAACGGTAGCCCACGGTTGCCCAAGCTTATCAACTAGCTTTGGCAGATCTTGCGAGGATCGTGGTACGTCACCGATACGTCGCATGATGAGGTTGGGGAGATCTCCTTGATCATTGAAATCGCGTGGACGTATCTCGCCATTCTTGAATCCAAGTCGGACCTTTCCGTCGGATTCAAAACCATAGATGCCGAGTACTGTTTCTGATATCGGAAACCGGATCTCCATATCAATCTCACCAGGAAGCCAAGTTGTGTCTAGTGAAATGGTTCCAAACGACAACAAACCGACTTTTGAATCTGAAAAGTAATAAATCCGTTTACGATCAATGACGACTAATGGCGACTGAGTTGCGTTGACGTTGCTTGCGACTTCACCAACCCAAACACCTTGAAGGCGATCGAGTTCATTCGATTCAATCGTTGCAGTTGATGGTTTTTGCGGATCAACCAAACCTCCATGGATACTTTGCATGATGGAACGAGTCTCTTCCTCGGAGAAATCTCCGAAGAGTCTCGCTTTCCCAATGATCTCTGACAGAATGTTCGGTGCCGCGCGAATGGTACCGTCGACGACAACCGCAAGCGGATGATTCAAGTTACTGCGAGTGAGCATTTGAAATTTCTGTGCCAAAACATCATCGAACTCAAACTCAAGAACTGGCTGTCGTGATTGCACATCAAACGTCGATTGGACCACCGTGACATGTTCTTTGAGATCCGCCCATTCGATCCGGTGCAACGCTGACCCCGATGCCAATCCGTACCGCTTTCCGTTGTACTGGTGCGCAATCGGAGCCGGTACATCTTTGGGCAACTGGATCCAAATACCAGCATCCGTCGTCACGACTTTATCGTTCTTAGGGTCCGAACTTATTTGGCCATGTAAGAGAGATTTCGCCGCAGATAATTCGGCATTGGATACTTCATCTGAGTTCAGCAAGACAATAAAAACCAGTGGATCGTCGGGCAGAATCGTGCCATCGCCAACTTCCACCGCTGGAGCTAGCGCCGAACTGGCACGTTCTTGCGCAGCCCCCCTGCCCTGCCCCGGTGTCTCCGCAATCGTCACTTGACTTCCCGCCGGTGCATTGATTTGTGCCTTTGTTCCATCGGGATACTCAATCGTGATGGTGATTCCCATGATGATGCCGACGATTAGCCCCAATAGCCCCGCAGCAACGGCGACCCAGATTGGTACTCGGCGGTTTCTCGATGGTTGGGTTTGTGTGATTCGAGGTGGAACTGGTGCCGGAACGTATTTCGTCTGGCCAAGTCGCTGCAAATCATTGCCAGACGTAAATGGAGCCAAACGCTCGGCGATTTCTATCGGTGTTTGCGGTCGCTTTTTGGGATCCTTTTGCAACATTGAATCGACCAGTGACGCGAGTTCTTTGGGGGCGTCTGGCAACCATTGTTTTAAGCGTGGCGCAGGAGTCGATACGTGTGCGGTCATTTTCGCGAAGGGTGTTTCGTGGTCCTCGTCTGCAAAGGGAGCACTGCCGGTGAGTAGTTTCATTAGTGTGCATCCAAGCGAATAGATATCTGCGTGGATATCGACGCTACGGCTATCGGTCACTTGTTCGGGTGCGATATAGTCGGCCGTGCCCATCGTTTGCCCAGTACCCGTGATCTCGGGATGATCGGGATCGCCATACTCGAAGCGGGCCAATCCCAGGTCCAACAGCTTCACTTCACCCGATCGACTGAGCATGATGTTCGACGGTTTTATGTCGCGGTGTACGAACCCTTGGCTGTCGGTGTACGCCAATGCGATGGCGACTTGGCGAACGACTTCGCAGGCATCGGCGATCCGAAGAGGTCCGGTGCTTTGAACCAATTGGCCTAAATCTAATCCGTCGATGAATTCGGTGACCAGTACTGCGGTCCCTTCGATCTCGCGAGCGTCATGCGCGGTGACAATGTTGGGATGACTCAATTGTCCGACGGCTCGCATCTCGGCTTCAAACCGCTGTCGCATGCGCGGGTCGGACAGCCGATGCGTCGCCAGCACCTTTAACGCGACTTCGCGGCCAAGCTTGGTATGCCGTGCCAAATAGACACTGCCCATTCCACCACGACCAAGCGGCCGAACGACTTCGTATTCACCAATTTCATGCCGCAGTTCGCTCGTATTGCCCAGTACGCCCAAAGCTTTCGCAACTGCGACTTGGCAACCAAGTTCTTCACCGAATTGAGTCAAAGGATCTGGTTGACGCAAGCCGGTGATCAATGAATCTTCGCCATCGTCGATCGTCTCAAGTTCGGATGTACATGCTTCGCAGTCTCGAACATGCATGAAAATCGCATCGCTGTCACTCTCGGGAAGTCTCCCGGTAGCATACGCTCGCAATTTCTGTATCGGTGGGCACTGGGGAGGTGTCACTGTCATCATTGCATTCTCCTGGGAAGTGAGACACATTGTAAGGTAAGCAGCAGGGCGTTCCCATCGTTAGGAACTCTTTGCGAGTCCCCCCAACAACGAGATAAACGCAAACGTCTGACATCATTTTGCAGAATCCTCCATTTCCCTCCGATCGACCGGAGCATCCGACGCTATCCTCGGATTGGCTCACCCTTACGCAGCAAATGGACCCGGATGCTTGGAGCCGATTAGCGACGACGTTTGGGCCGATCGTTTACAAGTGGTGCCGAGTGTCTAATGTGCCGATGTCCGATGCGGCGGACGTTGTTCAAGACGTGTTTGCATCGGTTGCACGCGGTATCAGTGATTTTGAGCGTCAAAAACAAGAGGGCAGTTTTCGCAGTTGGCTAGCGACGATCACTCGCAATCGCACTGCGGATTACTTTCGACGTGCTGCCAAAGCACAAGCGGCGATAGGCGGAACGGACGCCATGTTGGCAATGCAGCGACATGCCGAATCACTCGAATCAACGATCAGCGAAGCGAGTGTCGAAGCGGCGATTTCGCATCAATTGCTGCAGCAAGTTCGGGCCGAGTTCGAGACTGCGACATGGGACGCGTTCTGGCTAACGACGATCGAGGAAAAATCTGCCAGCGAAGCAGCTGAGATCACCGGTCTATCCCGAGCAAGCGTCTACCAAGCCAAATCCCGCATCCTGAGAAGATTGCGGCAACGATTGGAAACGTAAACGCAGTTCCGGCATCAGGAGTAATCGATCCGGCTTTCTCGCTTCATGCCGGAATTTTTGTTGGTCGCTTGCGGCCTACGGGGTCAACCAATCAAGGGCGTTGACCAGCAGTTTTGGCAACACATCGCCGGCGAAGTCATCTTTGTGACCGAGCGATGTGTAGAATGATTTTCCGCCATCGGCTCGCGTGAAGGTCCACGCAATTGGTTCACTCCCCTGCCCTTCCACTTTGCCATCCATCAAAACGGTTGTGCCTTCGGCAATGGGAGAGACGACATAGAGCGATCCAGTCGACGTGAAAGACTTGTCGGTATCGATGTTTTTGAGCAGTATATTGCTAACTTCACCGGCGTCTCGACAGGTAACCGTCGTTACCAAATCATTGCCGTAGTGATTTGTGTAGCTACCGCCAAAGACATCATGGTCCCATGACGTCCATTGATGGTAACCATCGGGCGGGTTCCCCGTTCGCAAACAAAATGCATGGTTTGCCGTTCGAATCCCAACGACTGGTTTTCCCGAGGCCACGTGACGTCGAATCGTATCAAGTTGTGTTTTGGGCAATGTCCGCCTGCGAACGCTAATCACAACAACGTCTGCGTCGTCAACTTGCTCGATACCAACAAACCGGTTCCGATCCGCCGGGTCTTCGAACACGAACGACACATCAAAATCCTGCTCAAGCGATTGCTTTGCAAACGCAGGTAGCGTCTGATGCGTTTCGTACTCCCGCTCGGCAATTAGCATGACAATTCGCGGTTTCGATTCGTCTGCATGCACCGAAAGCGACCCGAAAGACGTGATCAAGCAAACGAGGATTGCGAGCAGTTTCATGGTGGGATTTTCCGGTGGCTTGGACGCTGCAGATTGCTAGGAGTCAGCTTACTCGCTGGGTTCCAAGTTACGACAGCCAACTTGGCATTTCACCAACTTGCGGCAAGTCGATTGTTTTCACTCGTGTGACGGCTTCGATATTCTCGATTTCTGCTAAAGCTTTTGCCGGGATTTCCCCATCGATGCTGAGCACACCAATCGAAGGGCCGCCCGGTGCGTTGCCTTCGCGTCCGACTGCCATTTGGGCGATGTTGACCGAGTGATTGCCAAAGACGGTCCCAACGCGTCCGATGATTCCCGGCACATCTTGGTGAGCGAAAATGAACAACTTGCCATCGAGGAACGATTCCAAGCGGTAGCCATCAAGCATGATTAGTCGCGGCATGTTTTGGCCCAAGACGGCTCCACCGGCGGTGACTGTTCGACCACCACCCGATACCTTGACTGTGATGCTCGAAGAAAACGCTCCCTTGTCGCGGTGCTTTTCTTCGGACAGTTCAATGCCTCGTTCGCGGACCAACATTTCCGAATTGATGATGTTTGCGTCGTCGACAATTCGTTCGAGTAAACCGGCACAGAACGCATTGTTCACAACACGAGTGTCTTTCGAAGCAATCTCGCCACGGTAGTTGATCGAGACGTGGTCGATCCCTCCGCCGTGCCATTGGGCAGCTAACAACCCGATGCGATGCGCCACGTTTAGGTAACCACGAAGCTCATCGAGCGTCTTGGGATCGAGCGAGGCGACGTTGACACTGTGACGAATTTCGCCAGTTTTGAGATAATTGATCAGCAGATGAATCCCTTCGACGGCAACTTGCGTTTGCGCTTCCTCGGTGCTGGCTCCCAAGTGGGGTGTGCAAACAACGTTAGGCATGCCGAACAATGGATTGTCGGTGCAAGGTTCCTTTTCATAAACGTCCAACGCAACGCCGCCAAGCTTGCCGCTTTCGAGTCCTTCGACCAGTGCATCGATGTCGTAAATTCCACCCCGTGCGGCGTTGATGACGCGAAGTCCTGGTTTCACTTTTTCAAGTTGGGCATGACTGATTAAGCCTTTCGTTTCAGGCGTCAACGGAGTATGCACGGTTAAATAATCGATTTGCGGCAGCATCTCGTCGACCGTTGCAACTCGCTTGACTCCGATTGCCGAAGCTTGCTCGTCGGTTAAGAAGGGGTCGAACGCAATCACATTCATTTCGAACGCGATCGCACGCGCAGCAACCTCACGGCCGATACGTCCCATACCTACAATACCGAGCGTTTTTCCGAGGACTTGCGTCCCCATGAACTTTTTGCGGTCCCAACGTCCTTCGACCAAACCTTGGTTTGCCGCGGGGATATTGCGGCTCATCGCAAGCATCAATGCAAAGGCATGTTCGGCGGTGCTGACCGTGTTGCCCGCGGGGGTGTTCATCACGACGATTCCGCGTCGCGTCGAAGCCGACTTGTCGATGTTGTCCGTTCCAACCCCTGCGCGAACCAGTGCACGCATGCGTGTGTTGCCTTCGAGCGACTCCGCCGTGATTTTGACACCACTTCGCAGGATTGCGCCGTCAAACTCGTTGAGTGCGGTGCGGAGGTCTTCACCTGACAAGCCCGTACGAACTTCGTACTCAATGTTAGGTTCCGCGCTGAGAATGTCGATGCCTTCTTGGGCGATGTCGTCAAGAACAAGGATACGGTGCATGGTAAAATCGTTTATAGAGATGGCGGGTGATGGTTGTTTGGGGAACGCTTAGCCGTTCTTACTTGCAAAGTCTTTCATGAAGCTGGCTAACGCTTCAGCCCCCTCGAGAGGCATCGCATTGTAAATGCTGGCACGAATACCGCCGACGCTGCGGTGGCCCTTTAGCGAAGCCAAGTCCTGCGAGGCCGCTTCTTTCACGAACCTTCCAAGTAGTTCGTCGTTCGGCAAATTGAAGGTGACATTCATCTTGGATCGGCAATCGGGCTTTGCGTGCCCTTTGTAAAAATTGCTGTTCGCATCGATTACTTCGTAAACCAACTTTGCTTTCTGTTCATTGACCGCTTGCATTGCGGCGAGTCCCCCGATGTCATCGGTAAGCCAGCGAGCGACTTTTCCCAATGCCCAGACTGCAAATGTCGGAGGCGTATTCCACATCGAATCACCATCGGCATGATTCTTGTAGGTCATGTAACCAGGTAGATTCGCGGGGGCGTGATCGAGCAAATCCCGCCGAATGATGACCACCGTTACACCGGCCGGGCCAGCATTCTTTTGAGCACAGGCGTAAATGATTCCATACTTGTTGATATCTAACGGCCGCGAAAGTAAATCGCTCGACGCGTCACAGACAAGAGGAACGCTTGTGGGGCACGATGGCGCTTGGGCAAACTGGACGCCTTGGATCGTTTCGTTGCTACAGTAATACAAATAGGCCGCGTCATCGCGAACCTTGTAATCCCCGGGGCTAGGCACGTGATCAAAGTTCGATTCTTTGGCGTCGTAAATCGACTCGATGTTGCCTTCCTTCTTGGCTTCGCCAATCGCTTTTTTGCCCCACGAACCAGTGACGATGTACTGAGCGGTCTTGTCGTTTCCGCGAATCAAGTTAGCGGGAATCATCGAGAATTGCAGCGCCGCACCGCCTTGCAAAAATAGCACTGCGTAGTCGTCGCTAATTCCGTAGAGCGAACGAATCGAATTCTCGGCACCGTGCAAGATGTCCGTGAAAACTTGACCGCGATGGCTCAGTTCCATCAGGGAAGCGCCTGCGCCCGGGAGGCAGAGCAACTCTTCCTGAAGTTCTTTGAGCACCGAAACGGGCATCGCAGCAGGCCCTGCAGAGAAATTGTAGACGCGGCTGCTGATAGCGGTGGGATCAGTCGCTGAGGCACTCATCGTTTGCGCTCTTTCCTTCGTGATTTTGCCTGCCAAGCGCCGCGACGCGTTGCTTGGCGTTTGGGAAACGGTTTGTAAGCCGGAATTCTATGCTTAGTGGATTAAGTACGAAAGGTTGGCTCAATTGAATGTTCCAGTGGAAACCGACATAGCGGCTGTTGGAAGCGATTGGTTCATCGTGCGGGTTCTCTGCAAAAAATGGCACCACTGAACCAATCAAGGGAATTATGTGAAATCAACACTGCAAGAGAAAATGCAGTGTTGACAAACGACTACGCATGTAATCCAATAGGTTTTGGAAGTGGCGTCCACTTCCACTTACAACGGAAAGCTTCACCCAATGACCAAATCCGAATCTCCTAGCCTATCCCCCGCTGAGTGGGAGGTCATGAAAGTCCTTTGGGAATCCGGCCCTGCGGCTGCGCGTGACGTGTTCGCCCAAATGCCCGCTGAAAAAAAGTGGGCCTATAAAACGGTCAAGACGCTGTTGTCGCGATTGGTCGCAAAGGAAGCGGTCGAGTATGACCAAATCGGCAATTCCTATCTGTACCGAGCCGCCGTCGATCGTGATGCGGCCACTCGCAGGGAAGTTCGTGGTGTGATCGAGCGATTAGTAACCGAAGCGACGTCACCATTGATCGCCCATTTCATCGAAGAAGCGAGTCTAAGTGAAGATGAGATCCAGGAACTGCGCCGCAGGCTCGATCAAAAAGAAAGAGGCAAAGGATGATCCACGCGACCAACGATTTGGCCGGAGATTGGTTCAAGTGGCTTGTTTCATCGAGTTGGCAAGTGGGACTTTTTGTCGTCTTGGTCGCTTGCTTATGCCTTGTGCTAAAGAAAGGTTCTCCTCGACTTCGCCACGGACTATGGCTGCTGGCTCTCTTGAAAATGTTTTTGCCGCCGAGTCTTTCCGTAGTCACCGGCATCGGCCATTGGCTGATGCCTGATATTGCAGCTCGAGAAGCAGGTGCCACAGTGATGCTTGGTGCAGTCATGACGGGGATACCGCAAACTGCAGCAGATCTTCACAACATGCAAATGCCTCAGGGGCTTTCGGGTGCTGCACAATGGATGCTGATTTGGTCGATTGGCGTTCTGGCTTTCTTTGTGTTTGTGTTGCTTCGCTATCGCAAGGCCACCGAGGCCATGCGAAGCAACATTAGCATCGACGAAGGGCCGCTACGGATCGCACTCGAAAAATCAGCGATTAAACTCGGCTTGCTGCACCTGCCCGACCTATACGTGACCGACACGATCACTAGCCCCCTGCTGTTTGGAATCCTTCGACCGTCGATCGTGTTGCCGCGAACGCTGACCAGCACAGCATCCGAAACGGAGCTGATGGCTGCATTGAGCCATGAGTTAACGCATTTTCGTCGTCGTGATGTTTGGGTGGGGTGGCTGCAAATCGTCGCTCAAGGATTGTTCTGGTTTCATCCTTTGGTTTGGTGGGCAAACCGACGCATACGAGATTCGAGAGAGGAGTGTTGCGACGAAGCGGTTTTGAGTGATGCAGGCGTCACACCGGCACACTATGGCGAAGCAATGATGCGAGTGTTGACATCTTCCAAGGCGAAGTCATTGGCCGGTGCCACTTTCTTGGGTGTTTTTGAACGAGGTACAAATCTACAAAATCGATTGGAGCAAATCATGAACTACGAAACGAAACGATCATTCGGATGGGCATCGAAAGCATTGTTACTTGTTGTCGCGACGGTGCTGTTGCCCATGGCACCGGGGGCTACGGGACGATTGGGTGCAGAGGACGTGGCAGCAACAAACAAGGCTAGCACTGGACAAGCACCAAAGCTTGTCACATCGACGCCTGCGATTGGCCAAACCGACGTCAAAGTCTCGCTCGATGAAATCCGCGTGACCTTTGATCGCGATATGGGCAAAGGGATGAGTTGGACAGGCGGCCCACCGCTTTTTCCGCCAGTCGACAAATCGCGAAAGGCACAATGGATCGATCGTCGAACTTGCGCTTTGCCAGTGAAATTTGAGCGAGGTAAGTTTTATCGGTTGGGGATCAACGCGAGGTCGTTTCAGAACTTTCGTTCAAGTGATGGAGTACCGGTGGAACCAATCGACTTCTACTTTGTTACCGAAGATGCATCCAAGGACGTGCTTGCGATGGCGGAAAAACCGAAGGTCGTCGAGTTGTCCCCTGCCAACGATGGTACCGACGTCGATCCAAAAACTAGGTCCGTCAGCGTGACCTTCAACATTCCGATGAGCGCGGGCATGTCATGGACAGGTGGCGGAGCGAATTTCCCAACGATCCCCGCAGGACGATCAGCGAAGTGGTCCAAGGACAGAAAGACCTGTACGCTTCCCGTCGAGTTAGCTCCCAAGCGAAAGTATCGACTCGGGCTGAACAGCAAGAGCTTCAGGAATTTTCAAAGCGAACACGGAATCTCGCTTGATCCGGTGGTCTATGAGTTTGAAACGAAATAGACGGATAGGTGTGGGCGAACGGTTGGGTCGGATGCGTTCTACTTTCCCTGTGGCTATGATTCGGTATTGATATTCACGAAACCGAATCACCCCCAGTTGCTCGCATGGCTTATTATCAACACCAATTCGATCGCGTCGAAGATTATTTGCATCACCGGTCACCCTACTTGATGGTCGATACAATCGAGTCCATCAGCGAGAATGCGATCGTAGCGGAAAAGCATGTCAAGGGAGACGAGTTTTTCTTCGCCGGTCATTTCCCAGGGGCACCGATTGTTCCCGGCGCGATGATGCAGGAGATGACGACTCAAAGTGCCGGTATTTTGATCGCGGCAAAGTTCAATCCGATGGCAACGTTCGACACGCATGATCCGTACGCGAACGAGTACGCCCTCGGCGTTTTGGTGAAGGTGAAACACGCACGCTACCGTGGTTTTGCTCGACCAGGCGATTCACTAATGATCGAAGTCCAGCTTGCCGAGAAGATTGGCGAAGTGTTTGAGTTCACGGGGAAAGTGATCTCGGCCGGCAAGACAATTTCAGAAAACCGTTTCCAATTGACCAACATCTTGTCAACGACGCTGCGCGGGTGAACGCTCGGCGTTATTATCAACTCATGATCGGAGGCTCGGACAACTTGCGTTAGACAGCGTCCGCCATAGCAGCCAATTGGACGGTCGCCCTGCCATGCTCTTTTTCTAAATATTCGCGGCCGAATTTGACATTCACGTGGTCCCACGGCAATTTTGACATGACTTCGTAATTCTCGTGGACTTGGCGGTCGATATCGATCCCCGCGTCCTCGATTGCTTGCCACCAACGTTGTGGGTCAAGGTATTCGGTCCAACCGTCCATTCGCGCACCGCGTTCCCACGCCAATCGAATCGCTTTGCCGGTACGACGGTCGCCACGGCTCAGGACGCCTTCGAGCAAACTGGTTTCGATATTGTGACACTTCACCGTGACGCTGCGGATTCGACACCGACTTCGCAAATACTTGTGGGCCCATCGGAAATAGTCCCGCGTTTGCATTCCATTCCACTGATACGGCGTATGCGCCTTGGGCACGAAATTGGAAACGCTAGCGGTTACTTTCGCGTAGCGTCCCTTCACTTCTTTGCCAACTTTCGCGATATCTTCCGCCAAATCGATAATGCCGTCCAAGTCGATCGGACGTTCGCCCGGTAACCCGCACATGAAGTAAAGCTTTACCGAGTCAAAATTGTTTTCAAACGCCGCGCGGCAGCCTTCGATTAGATCGCTGTTCTTGATCTTTTTGCGAATTTGCTCACGCATGTCATCACGAGCCACCTCCGGTGCAAGCGTCAGTGAGCTACGGCGAGCGGTGCCGATCAATTGTGGCAAGCTGCGCAATTGATCGTTTACTCGCAAGCTTGGCACGCTAATGTTGACGCCAAGTGGTTTGAAAACGTCGTGCAGGCGATGGACCAAAGGCTCGAAGTGTGGGTAGTCACTACTGGATAACGACAAGATGCTAATTTCGTTGAAACCTGTGTTGCGGTAACTTTCCAACGCACCTTCAACAATGGTTTCGACTTCGCGGATGCGCAGTGGGCGTTTGATGACGGTGCTTTGGCAGAACCGACAAAGGTGTGGACAACCTCGCATGATTTCCACTGCGATTCGGTCATGAACACATTCGATGTAGGGCACAATCGGCGAGGTAGGGATTGGGATGCCATCGAGGTCACTGATCACGCTCGGGGCGATCGTTTCGGGAACATCGTCCCGCGTGCGGACCAAGGCCGAGACGCGGTCGTCGGTGTACTCGGGTTGGTAGAACCGCGGAACGTAAGCATATGGCAGCGTCTTTGCAATTTCGGCCAACGCTTCAGTTCGCTCGCTGCGTCCTTCGTCGCCGCTGGCGAAAGTGCCATCATCGCGACGATAGCGATCACGGAGATCGAGCCACAGATCGCAAATCACCGGTAGCGAGGGTTCGCCATCGCCGGTGACCATGACGTCAAAGTAGTCGGCCATCGGTTCGGGGTTTTGGCAACACGGGCCACCCGCGAGTACAAGCGGATCGGCCATCGTTCGGTTTTCGGATTCAAGCGGAATGCCGCCCAGGTCGATCATCGTCAACACGTTCGGCGAGCTGATTTCGTATTGTAGGCTCAAACCGACAACGTCAAATTCCGATAACCCCGTGAAAGTCTCGAGCGAGTAGAGCGGGATTTCGTGTTTGCGAAGTAACTCTTCCATGTCGGGCCAAGGCATGAAAACGCGTTCGGCACACAGGTCGTCGCGGCGATTGATTAGCGAGTACAGTACCTGCAATCCATGGTGGCTCATTCCGATCGTATAGGCATCAGGAAACCCTAGGCAAATCTTGCCTCGCAGCGTGCTGTGATCTTTTACGACGATATTCCGTTCGCCACCGGCGTATTGGGCAGGCGTCTGCACATGCGGCCAAATGCAGGACTCGAGCAGGCGTCGTCGGCTATGATGGATCATTCGCTTGGAATCTTTCGGAGAAAAGAGGAGTGCTGGGGCAAATCGTCTCAGGAAGCTAAAGTGTGGTCGCTAATAGGGGGTTCTGGCAAGGCAAAGAACGAAAAACATCGAATTTTTGAAGATAGCAAACCAACAGGAGATAACGTGAGCGAGTTTGAGACAGTCGGCAAAGTGACTGATTTTGAAGAGGGACAAGGACTAGCGGTTCCCTATGACGGGCGGATGGTTGCGGTTTTTCGCCAGGGAGACGAGTGGTACGCAATCGACGATTTGTGCCCCCACATGGGAGCATCATTGGCCGAAGGCTTCGTCGACCCCGAGGATAACACCGTCACTTGCCCGTGGCACGCATGGCGGTTTTGCATTCGTGATGGAACGTGGACCGACAACCCGCGAACCAAAGTCGATTGCTTCGAAGTCCGCGTCGTCGGCGACGAAGTACAAGTTCGCGAGAAAGCGTAGTTGGAGCGATCATGTCGGTAGCGTTCTTCCTTGACGCATTGGGTGAAAACAACGCAACCATCCGCGACGTCCACTGTCGAATTCACAATCGATGGCCTCAATCGACTTGATTGAAGCAGAGTTGCGACAATGTCACGTGCTACCGAAGACCATGTCGATGTCCTTTTTGCCCTGATTGGCGCCTCTATGATTGGTGCCGCTATAAAGCGACTTAAATCTCAAAGCTACCGTTGACCGGTAGGACGATCGGAGTTGCGGATGTTTCTCCGGTGACTCGGCTTGCCCAATCGTCGGGGTCTTGTTCGATGGGGGGCCAAGTGTTGTAGTGAGTCGGCAAAACAGCAGCCGGTTCGATCAATTTGATCGCTCGGATACTATCATCGATTCCCATCGTAAACAGATCGCCAATTGGAACGATGGCGACATCGACCTTGTGCGCGTACAAACGCATATCGCTAAAAATCGCCGTGTCACATGCAAAATAAATGCGTTTGTTTTCGATTGTCAGTAGAAAGCCGGCGGGGCTGCCACCGTACGATCCATCGGGCAATTGGCTACTGTGGTGCGCCGGAATCATCTGGACCGTACCAAACGGGAACTCCGCTGAACCGCCAAGGTTCATCCCGTAGGTTGCCTTTACATGTTGTGTATCGGTGAACCAATTCGCGATTTCAAACGAGGAAATGACGGTTGCGCCGCTATGTTTTGCCACCGATGCTGCGTCGGCAACATGATCAAAATGGCCGTGCGAGATCAAGATGTAGCTGACACTGTTGAAATCTTTTGAAGTAACCGTCGCAGTCGGATTGTCGTTAAAAAAGGGATCAAGGAGAATCTTGTGCGTTTCGGTTTCAATCAGCCAACTGCTGTGAGAAAGCCATGTGAGTTTCGTCATTTTTCAGCCTCGGAGGGATAAAGGTGGGAAGCCCTTATTGTACCGAATTATCGGAGGGCTAGAAGCTCTAGAAGGTTACGCCACGAAGTCTGGCAATTTCCATTGCATCCTTGTCGCCTCGGCCTGAAAGGCACACGACCAAATGTTGGTCGGGTTTCATCTCTGCTGCGATTGTCATTGCTTTCGCTACGGCATGACTCGATTCGAGTGCTGCGATGATGCCTTCTGTGCGAGCGAGTTGGTCGAATGCTTGCATCGCCGCGTCGTCACCGCAGTCGATGTAGTCGACTCGTCCGGTCGCCATCCAATAGCTGTGTTCGGGCCCCACACCGGGGTAGTCCAATCCTGCACTCATCGAGTGAACATCGCACGTTTGCCCATCTTCGTCTTGCATCACATAGCTATAGCTTCCGTGCAGGACTCCGGGGTCTCCGAACGATAATGGCGACGCGTGATCGCCCGGAGCGTTGCCGCGGCCGCCTGCTTCGACACCGACCATTCGCACACCGTCGTCTTCGACGAACGGGTAAAACATCCCTGCTGCATTGCTGCCACCGCCAACGCAAGCGACGATACAATCGGGCAATCGATCAAATGTGTCGCGGCATTGCTCTCGCGTTTCTCGACCAATGATCGCTTGGAAATCGCGGACCATCATTGGGAACGGATGAGGCCCGATCACGCTGCCGATGATGTAATGAGTATTCTCGACCGAAGACATCCAATCTCGCATCGCTTCGTTGACGGCATCGCGAAGTGTTTTTGAGCCACTTTCAACAGCACAGATTTCTGCACCGAGCAGCTTCATGCTAAAGACATTTGGTTTCTGGCGGCGAATGTCTTCGCTGCCCATATAGACAGTGCAAGGCAACCCGAAATGGGCGCATGCCGTCGCACTGGCTACACCGTGTTGGCCCGCACCGGTTTCCGCGATCACGCGAGTCTTGCCCATCCGCAGAGTAAGCAGGGCTTGGCCGAGCGTGTTGTTGATCTTGTGAGCACCGGTATGGTTGAGGTCTTCGCGTTTAAGCCAAATTTGGGCTCCGCCGACTGAGTTCGACAATCGCTTGGCGTGGTACAACGGACTAGGGCGACCGACGAAGGTTTTCAAAAGTCCCGCAAGCTCGCGTTGAAATTCCGGGTCTTTTTTGGCCCGATCGTACTCGTCGGCCAATTGGTCGAGGGCCCGAGTTAGCGTTTCAGGGACAAAACGTCCCCCAAAATCGCCAAATCGGCCCTGAGAATCGGGGACCGAGGCGGAAGCGTGAGGACGTGCTGAAGCGGAACTCATGAAGTGGACTCGAAGACGTAGCGAAACTCGCAGAGAGTTTCGGGGGACTGGAAGTTGTCATGGGCAGAAGCCTCTGCGACTTCCGCTACGATAAGTAATCTGTGAATTGAATTGTCGCCCGCAGTCAATCGATGGTCAATGAGGAACCCCGAGTGCCCGAACTACCCGAAGTGGAAACGATGCGACGCGGCATTTTGCCAATTGTCGGAAGCCGGATCGAATCCGCGGTTCGTCCGCCATGCAGCCGAAGACCAATCCTGCTGACGCCTCGCATTGACACGTTCAACCGACGACTTCAGGGTAAAAAAATCGTCGATATCGGACGCCGCGGTAAACGAGTGATGGTCGAAATCGAAGATTCGCTAACGATCGTGATTGAACCACGAATGACCGGATTGGTGCTACTTTCCGATCCGCCAACCCGCGACCATTTGCGTTTACGAATTGAGCTGAGCGGCGGCGATAACGAACAATTACTCTTTTGGGACCGTCGTGGCCTCGGTACGGTTCGCTTGCTTTCTGCAAAAGAAGTCAAATCCAATATCGACGACAAATTGGGCACCGATGCGCTCGAAATCACCGCAGACGAACTTCGAAAGTGTCTCTGCAAGAGCATTCGAGCGATCAAGGTGGCACTCCTTGATCAATCGGACGTCGCGGGAATCGGGAATATCTATGCCGCGGAAATCCTATTTCGGTCGGGTGTCGACCCGCGAACACGCTGTAACCGGTTGGCACGCAACCAGTGGCGGCGGATAACGACGGAAATGCACGCGGTCCTAAACGAGGCCATTTTCTACGAAGGCAGTACGCTGAGCGACGGTACTTACCGCAACGCGATCAACGGCGAAGGGAGCTTCCAGGCTCACCACTCGGTATACGACCGAGAGGGGAAACCATGTCGTCGATGTGGCGAAGGAAAAATTCGGCGAATTGTCCAAACTCAACGAAGCACGTTTTTTTGCCCGGTTTGCCAAAGAAAAACAGGAATCCACCGTTCCTTGCTGGGAAGCTGGCGTTCGACGAGCTGGCCGGAGGCGATAGAATAGGGGGACTAAAGCATCCCGTTGGTGTTCAGCCTTTAGGCGTTCAAGGCGTCGGGTTCGATTGAAAGCTCGCGTCGGGTTCGATTGAAAGCTCGCGTCGGGTTCGATTGAAAGCTCGATGCGGTTAGAGCCGGAACTGCAACAACGTCACGAAGCACTTTCGTCGCAGATGAGAGTCACATTTTAGAATTGCCGAGCCGACGCAAACAGCAAAACCTTATGAAACAAAATCTATCTCGCCGTGACTGGCTTCGCAATGCAACGATCCTGTCGATGGGCGGCGCAGCGTCCTTATCCGCTCGCACGGCATCCGCTGCTCGCGACCCTCGTTGGAACGAAGCGATCACCAAGGGACTTAATTGGCTCAGTCGCACGCAATCTTCACGCGGTCAATGGAACACGCAAGCCTATCCCACGGCACTCGCCGCGCTGGCGGGAACTGCGCTGATCGCCAACGGTAGCACGACAACGCAAGGGCCTTACGCAAAAGAGATCGCCAGGGCAGCCGATTACTTGATCAGCAAGAGCCGCAATAACGGCTTGATTGGTGATCCGCAAATCGACCCTCGCTACACTTACGGGCACGGCTTTTCGATGTTGATGCTTTCGCAAGTGCTCGGCGAAGAAGGGCTACTCGATCGACGTCAAGAATTGGTCGAAGTGTTAACCAAGGCGGTCGAGTTCAGTGGCAGCGCACAAACTGCTGCCGGCGGTTGGGGCTATGTCTCGGCTCGCGAAGGAAATGACTTCGACGAGGGCTCAACCACGATCACGCAGGTCCAAGGGCTTCGCGGTTGTCGTAATGCGGGAATCCCCGTTAGCGGTGAAGTCATTGAACGAGCAAAACAATATATTTACGAGTGTAAAAACCCTGATGGTGGAATCAGTTACAGCAGTCGCCAGAAGGGAAGTAGCAGGCCAGCGATCACTGCGGCAGCGCTCGCGGCGCTCTACAACGCAGGCGACTACGACAGTACGCACGTTCCCGAGATGTTGGCTTATGCGAAAGAGTCATTGCACGATATCAGCGATTCGACTCGAGCGTTCGGCCATTGGCACTACACGTACTTGTATTACAGCCAAGTCGTTTATCGCCAAGGTGACGAGCTTTGGGATGCATTTCGCAATCGGCTATACGATCGCATCGTTAGCGAACAGCGGCCTGATGGCTATTGGGAGGGCCAAATTCATCCGGTCTACGTTACCGCATGCAACTTGATTATGCTGCAACTTGACCACGGTTATCTGCCGATCTATCAGAGATGAACAAATCCGGTTATGAGCACTTAACCAATCGTTCTCGGCATCGTTTCATGCATTTGCAGGTGAATCATGTCGTGGTAATGGCCACCTCGTGTGAGTAGTTCCTCGTGTGTCCCGACATCCGTGATGCGGCCATCTTCGAGGACCACGATCTTGTCGGCTCCCACAATCGTACTGAGCCGATGGGCGATCACGAAAGCAGTCCGATCCTTGAGCAACTCCGCCAAACTGTTTTGGATCAATCTTTCCGATTCGCTATCCAAATTGCTGGTCGCTTCATCGAGAATTAAAATTCGTGGGTCCGCAAGAATCGCACGCGCGATTGCCAATCGTTGCCGCTGACCACCGGAAAGTTTGACACCGCGTTCACCAATGATCGAATCGTATCCGAGCGGTAACGTTTGAATGAACTCATCCGCCGCAGCGGCTTCGGCTGCCGCGACGATCTGATCGTCGGTCGCGTTACGCCTGGCATAAGCAATGTTGTCGCGAATTGTCCCGTCGAACATGAAGACGTCCTGTTCGACGATGCCGAGCAATTTTCGGTAACTACTGAGCTTAATGTCTTTCAAGTCTCGCCCATCAATTTGAATGCTGCCCGTGTTGGGATCGTAGAACCGGGCGATCAAATTGGTCATCGTGGTTTTTCCAGCTCCGCTGCGTCCCACCAAGGCGACGGTTTCGCCTGCATTGACTTCCAAATCGATGTCATCAAGCACAACCGTTTCGGAACCTGGATAAGAAAACGACACGCCTTGGATTGAGACTGACCCGGCGACTTTCGCCTTGTTCAATTCAATCGCGCCGGGGCGACTTGGCAGTTCCTCTTCAACATCGAGGACGTCGAGCACTCGGTCGAGCCCCGCCAAATTATTCTGAAAACTAACAGCACTGCCGGCTAGTGTCGCTAGCGGATCGAGTAACATTGTTAAGTAAACCAGAAACATCATCAAATCGCCAAGCGTTAATTGCTGATGAATGATTTGGTAGCCACCGTACAGAAGTAGGACCGTCGAAGCCAGCGGAATGATCACTTCCCAAATGGTCTCGATGATTCGCGTCCACCACCATGTGAAGAGTTGTTGGCGGACTAAGTAGCTTCCCTCGTGAACAAAACGGGTCGATTCACTGCGGCTGCGCGCGAACGTACGGACGACACGAATCCCGCCGAACGTCTCGGTCGCTCCTGCATCAATGTGTTGTCGCTGGCTTCGAATGTCTTTGTAGAGCGGTCGAATTCGATTGATCCACGTGCGGTGTGTGACCCACACGACGGGCATGAGTAGTAACCCACCGACCATCAACCGCCAATCCACCAACATCAGAATAACGAGGCTGCCAACGAATTGGACGATCGCACGCCACGGATTGTAGATCATGCTAAAAATCAGATCTGCGATGCCACCTGCGTCTTCCCGAATCAAGCTGGCCACGCCACCGCTTTTCATGTCGTAGACATTTTGTAGCGGAAGATGAACCGCATGCTCGAAAACTCGCCGGCGGATACTGACTTGACTTTGGTTAACCGCTTTCGTGGCAAGCCAACGACTGCTTAGGCTCACTGCCGTTCCCAAAATCGTAACAAGGGTAACGATCAAGGCGATTGCCAACAGTAACGAAAAGGGATCCGTCGGCAAGCCGAAGCCAATCAACGCATCCGGCAACGGTTTGGGGGGATCGGTCAACGCAGAATCGATCGCCAGTTTTGTCCCAAAGGGAGGAATGAGCCGCAGTCCAATGCCGATCGTGAGCAGGGAAATGGCGGTCATGATTTGACCACGGTGGTTAGCTGTTAGCCGAAAGAACTCGCGAAATAGTTCCCAAAAACCGCGTTCTCGTGTGCCAAGCTTTTTGGCACTCGGGCCCGATGAACCGTGAAACGAACGCGTATCTCGCGGCGCGGACCCTTTGTTTCTGGCGAGAACTTTTTGGCGGTAGGAACGAAAACGACGACGGCTTGGCTCAGTAGACATACCATAGTGGTAGTCACGAACAGCAAATTTGGCAACTGGGGAATTTGCAACTGGCAGGCATGGTGCCGTTTCCTATCCGCCAACCTTCAATCGATAGTCCGGTAGAAGGCGGTCTTGCACAACGACACCGTGTTCAGCCGATAGAAACCGGCCCTACTCCACTACGAACTAGCACTCCGGTAACTCAATAACGCGGTCTTAAATACCCATCGGCTTATCGCTAGGCTTAGAATCGTCGCCAACAATGCCCATCCGACAAGCATCCATTCCCATCCTGTTCGCGGATCGATGGGGCGGGCGAGTAGTCGGGCTGGGATGTTTACCACTAATAGCACAGGAATGATGAACGTGAAGAATCCGTACAGCGGCTTGCCCCATCCGCGATCGTAAATCTCCATCGGATAACGGCTGAAGTTGGTGATGTAGAACCAAAAGTTGTAGAGCGTTTGGTTTCGGCCCAGCCATATACTCGTCGCGCTAAGCGAGATCATCAAACTGTACATCATCAACACCCCGCAAACGAGAAAGACTATATACAAGCCGACCGAAAAAAGCGACGGAATCATTGGGTCGACCGCGCGAGTCGCCAGTGAATGCAGGGCAAAGGTAAGGATGACTAATCCAGCGGCAAAGTTCGACAACGCACTCCAATCGATTCGCCGAAATGAGACCAGGAACTGTGTATCGATCGGTTTTAAAAGAGCAAAATCGAGTCCGCCGGTGCGAATCATTTCACTGAATTCTTGCGCATTCGGCATAAAGAATGCCTGCACCATCGAGTTGATGAACCACGTCGTTGCCAGGAACACGAAGAACTTATCTCGATCCCAGCCCGAGTCTTCTCCAATCGTCCCTGTGTATTGGAAAATGATCAAGTAGAAACCGACATTCATCAGCGTCCAACCGATACTGCTAACGCATTGCAGGAAAAAGTTGACGCGAAACGTCATGTCGCGGACCAGACTATTGCTGGCGAACGTCAAGAAAACCTTCGCATAGTTGGGACCAACCGGATGCGTTTCTTTGGTAATCGAATCTCCCGCAATGGACTCGCTCATTCAATCAGCCCCCGTACCCGCTGTAGCGTTTGATCCCTTGCCCAAAGGCAAAACGGCAAACGACGATAAAAAATACTAACCAGGCTGCCTGAATTGCCATTTCCATCGGCAATTCATCATCCGGAATCTTGCCCAAGAAAACCGCCGCTGGAAAATAGGCCAAATACTTGAACGGTAAGAATTGAACAAAGGTTCCAATCCCTTCGGGAAGAAGCGTAAGGGGAAACATATGGCCGGACAAAAAGAAACTAAACAACATGTAAATGAACAAAAGCGACGAGACTTCTAAGAACCAAAAGCCGATCATCCCGATCGCCGCTTCCAGGAAAAAACCGATCAGGAATCCCATCAACAGCGAAGCGAGGAATGCGAAGAACACAGGCGCGGAGGGCCACCCCATCACGAAGTAACCACGGCATAGAAAGAAGACCAACGCAAACGGCCCAACGGCCACAGCATAATAGGCAAGTTTGTGTGCAATTCGTGTGAGCAACAGAAAACCAATCAAATCAATCGGCTGAATCAGGTACCGCTTGATTTCGCCGTCACGGATTTGTTGGGCGATCCCCGACGCCAAGCCTGGCATACTCGAAAACGCGCGGGCGACCATCGTTAACAAGTAGTAGGCGACCATATCACGGAAACCGAAGCCACCAATCTGTGGCGCATCCGAGCCAGCGACAGAACCGTCCTTTGCCTCAATCGCATCAAAGACGGCATACCAAAGAAAGATTTGTGTGATGATTGGCAAGAATCGCATCAAGGTGCCGAGCGCAAAATCGCCTCGGTAGACCAAACGTTCTTCTAACGCGGTTCGCAGGATGATCCACCACGTCGATAATCGCCACGACCACCCGGTGCGGTGGTGAGGTGTCGCTAGTGGTTCGGTGGAAGTAGAGGACACGGTCTCGTTCGGCTTAGAAAAAAAAGAAGTTGATGAGCGAATGCAGGAAATTTGTTTTACGTCACTGGGGGTTTACGTCACTGCGACTCGTCGCAGTTGCCCTTGATGGGGCGGGACCCCGGGTCGCCAAAACAGTATGACAATAGAAAAGCGACAAGATCCGAAGGACCGATTCCTCCTCATCCTACCGGCCCGGTGATCCGCTACAATGCGGGCAATTCCTAGATCGTCGCCCTGTCGGAGAAAATTGATGCCCCGCCCTGCCCTACCCCGCCCTGCTCTACCCCGCCCTGCTCTACCCCGCTTGATCCTACCTCGTTTCTTCATGCCCTTCACAATATTCCTTGCCATGACTTTGGTTCAAGACGTTTCCGCTGAAAAACCCGCTGACCGTACTGATTTGCTTTGGCCCGCAGGAGTTCCCGGAGCACGATTTACCGATCAAGGTGACGTTCCTCAATTGATCATCAAACTTGTTGAGTCGGATACGCCAACCTCCGCAATCGTGATTTTGCCTGGCGGTGGTTACGGCGGTCACGCCATGGGACACGAAGGACACGACATCGCCGATTGGTTTGCTTCGATGGGGATCAGTTCGGCGATTTGCACCTATCGCCTTCGAGGAGCAGGTAATGGTGGCGAAGGTTATGGTCACCCTGCCCCGATGCATGATGCCCAACGAGCGATACAGACACTGCGAAGCCGAGCAAGTGAACTGAATATCAACGCAAACGCAATCGGTGTGATCGGCTTTTCCGCTGGTGGGCATCTTGCGTCGACCGTTTCGACACATTTCGCACCCGTCAACGACCAATCGGACGATCCCATCGCTCGCGTTTCGTCACGGCCTGACTTTGCCATCTTGTGTTACGGTGTGCTGACGATGGGAACGCCCTACACCCACCACGGCAGCCAACGCAATTTGTTAGGTGCCGAACCCGATCCGCGTCTAGTTTCGTCCCTTAATAACGCCACTCAAGTTACGGGCGACACGCCACCGACGTTCCTGTTTCACACTGCGAAAGACCAAGCCGTTCCCGTCGAAAATAGTCTTCAGTACTACCGTTCGTGCGTTGAAGCAAGCGTGCCCGTGGAAATGCATTTGTTCAATGACGGCCGACACGGACTCGGTATGGCTGCAAATGTCCAAGGCGCATCACAATGGCCGGGGCTTTGCCGAAATTGGTTGAAGGGTTTAGGTATGATTCATCAACAAAGTGTGCAACAGTAAACGCTAACTCATAGAATCAATTGCTGATCCAACCTTTTGGATCTTGTCACTTACCACTATTCATATTTCTGGAATGAATGCATGATCATTTGGGGTTCGCGAGGTTTGACCTCGGTCGTCGAGTCGACGCAATTTCATTGTCCGCAATGCTCTGCAAACCGCAGTGGTAATCTGAAACAAGTTCGTAATTTTTTTACGCTTTACTTCATCCCGCTGATTCCACTGAATGTTGCTGGCCGATTCGTTGAATGCACCTCTTGCGGGGGCACCTTTGCGGAGGAAATTTTGTCGTACGATCCAGAAGTGGAGCAACAAGAAACCAATTCGCATTTGCTGCGAGTCATGGTGATGGCTGCACTCGCCGATGGCCAAATGGACGATGCGGAACGAGGCGAGATTCAGAAACAGTACATGGAATTAACGGGGCTTCCGATTCCTGCGGCAACGCTTGAACAAGAAACCGAACTGGCTCACCAATCCAAGGCCGATCTGAATTCTTATGTCGGTAAGATCGCGGGTGACATGTCGCCTCATGGTAAAGCACTGGTCGTGAAATTGGCATTTCACACCATGTCTGCTGGCGGTGATCTTCAGCCGGGGCATCAGGCTCAATTGGCAAAATTGTCGACGACGCTTGGTATTCCCCAAGATCAATATGTCGAGTTGATCAACCATCTTAGCGAACCGGATCCGGACGCGTGAAGACGCTCGCGTGGTTGTCGTTGCATCTGATTCACGGCTTGATACTCACTTTGCCAACCATGGTGTTGGCACCGTCAAGTGCGATCGATTGGCGCTATATCTGGTTTATGATTGGTGTTTTGATTGCGGCGATTTTGGAAAGCAGTTCCCAGCACATTCAATTCGATTTATTGGAAGTGAAGATCCATGATCCCTTAGCAATGAGAGTTGCCTCGTTTGTTGGCTTGCTGCTGCTACTGGGCTTTTGGGCGGCCCAAATCGAGCGTCTCTTCGGAGACAGCCCGGATTTCTGGATGAGTCTTCTTGGTGCAGCTGGTTTGGCAATTGGCATTGCGTTAAGAATCGTGGCTATTCGTACTTTGGGTAAAAGCTTTGTTAGCGATATTCAAGCTTACAACACGGTCGTTCGGACTGGTATCTACAAATGGTTTCGGCATCCATCTGAAATCGGACTTTTGCTGATATCTATCGGTGCGGCGCTGCTACTGGGATCACCGCACACTGCAATCCTGGGTGCTTTGCTATTGACGCCCATCTCCCTTTGGCGGATGCGCCGCGAGGACTTGACGCTTGCGTCTTAAGTTATGACGACAATGGAAAGATTTTTTTGTAGTGCCGCTTGACGGGACGCTAACATCTCGATGTCCAAAGAAAACATCCTGCTAGCCGGCAGCAGATTTGTTTGCGGGGCCTCGCGTAGGTTTGTACGTTTGAATGTTTTTACACAACTGTCACCAAATCGTAGGAAAATCGAAGATGAAAAGTTTGTTTAGTTTGTTCGCCGGCTTCGCCATCGCGTTGGTCGCTCCGGCCATGTGTGTTGCTGAAGAAGCAGTGAAGACCGAAGAGAAATCGATCGTCGAAGTTGCCGTAGGTAACGAAGCGTTTAGTACGCTCGTTGCCGCTGTGAAAGCAGCTGGTTTGGTCGATACCCTTAGCGGCAGAGGACCTTTTACCGTGCTTGCACCGACAAACGAAGCCTTTGAAAAGTTGCCCAAGGGTACCGTTGAAAATCTGCTGAAGCCAGAGAACAAAGGGAAGCTTGTTGCGATCCTCACGTACCATGTCATTCCTGCAAAGGCGATGGCTGCGGATGTTGCAAAAATGGACGAAGCAAAAACCGTGCAAGGCGGAATGGTGAACATCACCGTTGACAGCGAGGGCGTGAAAGTGAACAAAGCGAAAGTCGTGAAGACGGACATTGTCTGCAAAAACGGCGTCGTACACGTGATTGATAGCGTCTTACTTCCACCAGAGAAATAATCATCGCTTCAATGCTCAGTCACATCCAATCCTGTTTTCGCGAAAGCGGAAGCAGGATTTTTTGCGGTTTGCCTTAAGTAGGTCTATGGTTAGCAAGCTTAACCAGCGGCATCCCTCACTCCTAGTTGTTCTTGTAATTGTTCCAGGGGAACGCCTTTCGTTTCGGGAACCATGAAGATGACCCAAATCAGTTCAAGTACCATCATGAAACAGAAAAAACCGAATACATAACCAGGAGCAAAATACGTGACCATCCAAGGGAAGACGAGAGTCAAGAGTGCGGCGAAAATCCAATGAGTGAAACTGCCTAGCGATTGTCCCGCTGCACGATACTTGTTCGGGAAAATCTCCGAAATCAGAACCCAAATGACCGCTCCTTGGCCGACCGCGTGGGCGGCGATAAAACCGAAGATACACAACAGTACGA
Source organism: Novipirellula herctigrandis (assembly GCA_007859835.1). Lineage (GTDB taxonomy): Bacteria > Planctomycetota > Planctomycetia > Pirellulales > Pirellulaceae > Novipirellula_A > Novipirellula_A herctigrandis. Next base: position 5,796,133 of record SJPJ01000001.1, read on the forward strand.
TCATGCCCGCTGGGCTTGATGCAGCTGAAGCGTTTGCGACCGCTTTCTTAGCAATCAACTTCAAGACGCTCGGCGATGAATCCTGGGGAACGGTGAAGGCTTCGCCGCGATAGTCGGACGAGAACGAGTCCGCAAACCCTTGTCTTGCCTTTGACAAATCTTCGTTGTACGTCTCTGGTTCCTGCGATTGTTCCATTTTTTCGACAACTCCAACCACCTCAATGGCGCTTGAAGCGACTTTGAACTCGGGCGCATTGGCAAAGAACGTGTAGGAACACAACCCCAGCGATACGATGTAGCCGATTGCCCCAATGAACAACAATGTCTTTCGTCCCAAGCGATCAATTAAGTACAAGCCCACAAACGTGAAGACCAGATTGGTAACACCAATCCCGACCGACTGCAGGAGTGCCGCTTGTTGATCGAGCCCCGTCAAACCGAAGATTCGAGGTGCGAAGTATAGGATCGCGTTGATCCCCGACAATTGGTTAAAAAACGCGACTAAAAAGGCCAGCATGATCGGTATTCGTAATTTCGAGGACCAAAAACCATGTGTGACTTTTTCACTTGCTTCCCCTGCAGCCGTAATTTCGTTCGCAAGCCTCGTTATTTCTTCTTCTGACGCGTCCGTGTTTATCTTCCGAAGGACATCGAGTCCTGCTTCTCGTTCTCCTTTGCTGCTGATCAACCATCGCGGACTTTCGGGGAGCGTTAGGCAGAGCACCGAGTACAAAACGGCGGGAAACGCTTCCACACCCATCATCCATCTCCATGCGTTTTCGCCAACCTTGCCCAGTAATGCGTTTGATAAAAACGCAACCAAGATGCCCAACACGATGTTGAACTGAAACATTCCAGCCAAACGCCCGCGGAGTCCGGGTGGTGAAATTTCGGAAATGTATAGAGGTGCCGCTACCGTGGAGATGCCTACGCCCAACCCGCCGATGAACCGTGCGATCATGAACGAATAAACATCCGTCGCAAGTGCCGACCAGACCGCCGAGATGACGTAAAGAATACCGATCCACAACAGCGTCTTGGTCCGACCGAATTTGTCCGTCGGCCATCCGCCAATCAGAGATCCGATGACGGTACCCCATAGTGCCATGCTCAATGCCAAACCGTGCTCGGCACTGCTTAGTTCCCAAAGTGACTGGATTGGTTTCTCAGCACCGGAAATAACCACCGTATCGAAACCGAATAGAAATCCAGCCAATGCGGATGTAAGCGACCAGAAAAAAAGACGTTGGTTCACGGCAAACAGACTTAGTGAAGGCGTTGGAGGGGATAGCAGACGGATCGATGCATAGGATATCAGAAATTGGGAACGTCATGCTGCGTGAGGCACGGTCTGGCGTGATCGAGCATCGATATCGGCATGTTCCTATTCAACGACGCCGCCGAGAATGTCGAAAATAGTTGCCTAGTGGTATGCAATCTGCGACGATGAACCACTACCGATCCAATCTGTTGCCAATCAACACAGAGGGTTTCCGATGAGCGTCGTCTTAGCTTTCGATCAAGGCACAACCAGTTCGCGTGCAATCGTGTTCAATCATGCGGGATCGATTTTAGGTGTCGCTCAGCGTGAATTTGCTCAGCATTACCCTGCCTCGGGTTGGGTCGAACATGATGCCAACGAAATATGGGAAAGTCAACTTGCGGTCGCTCGTGAAGCGATGGTCACATGCAAAGTAACCGCCGACGAGGTCGCTGCGATAGGGATTGCCAACCAGCGAGAAACGACGGTGCTTTGGGATCGAGCAAGCGGCCAACCGGTTCACAACGCGATCGTTTGGCAAGATCGACGAACGGCCGGATTTTGTGACTCGCTTCGCGAGGCTGGGCACACGGAAATCGTTCAGCAAAAAACAGGGCTACTTATCGATTCCTATTTTTGCGCGAGCAAGCTTCGTTGGCTACTCGACAATGTTCCTGGGGCACGAGAGCGTGCAACACATGGTGAATTGGCTTTTGGGACGATTGATAGTTGGCTATTTTGGAATCTGACAGGCGGCCGACTTCACGCGATCGATATCAGCAACGCGTCGCGAACGATGTTACTGAACATTGAAACGGGCGATTGGGACGATGACCTTTTGGATCTGTTTCAAATCCCTCGTTCAGTATTGCCTGATGTTTTTCCGTCGAGTCATTTGTATGGCGAGACCTCTTCAGCACTTTTCGGTAAACCGATTAAGATTGGTGGTGCCGCGGGTGACCAGCAAGCAGCCCTATTCGGACAGAATTGTACCGAGGTTGGAATGGCAAAGAACACATACGGCACCGGATGCTTCATGCTAATGAACGTTGGCAGTAAACCGCTGCGATCGCGATGCAAACTGTTGACCAGCATTGCATGCACCACCGCATCGCAACGGCAATATGCACTCGAAGGTAGCATCTTTATCGCCGGCGCAATCGTGCAGTGGCTGCGTGACGGATTAGGGATTATCGACTCTTCATCCGAAATCGAACCATTGGCCGCCAGTGTCGATGACTCGGACGGTGTCTATCTTGTTCCCGCGTTGGCAGGTTTGGGCGCGCCACATTGGGACGCCTACGCGCGAGGTACGATCGTGGGACTAAGCCGCGGAACGACACGGGCCCATATCGCGCGAGCAGCATTGGAAGGGATCGCCTTTCAAGTTGCCGATGTCGCCGATGCAATGACCGAAGATGCAAATCGTCCAATCGATCAATTGAAAGTCGATGGAGGCGCTGCAGCGAATGATCTACTGATGCAATTCCAAGCCGACATCTTGCAGGCCCCCGTCATTCGTCCCAAGGTGATCGAGACCACGGCACTCGGTGCGGCCTATTTGGCCGGGTTGTCGAGCGGTTTTTGGAAGAGCATCGCCGAGATTGGCAAGGTTTGGCACGTTGATCGTACCTTCGAGCCCATCATGTCCAAAGACGAAGCAAGTCACCGTCGAACACGGTGGAACGACGCACTTGGGCGAGCGAAATCGTGGGAGGAACATTCATGATGAATCGAGAAGACCAACTGCGCCAGCTCCGCGATCGAACGAATCCTTGGGATATCGTCGTCATCGGTGGTGGAGCGACCGGCGTTGGTATTGCAATGGATGCTGCTTCGAGGGGATTGGACGTGCTGCTGTTGGAGCAATCCGACTTTGGCAAAGGCACGTCGAGCCGATCGACCAAATTGGTTCACGGTGGCGTTCGCTATCTACGGCAAGGCAATATCACGCTGGTCCGCGATGCCCTTCGTGAACGAAGCTTACTAAAAACCAATGCGCCGCATTTAGTTCATGATCTAGCGTTTCTGATTCCGTGTCGCAATTTGTGGCAACGATTCTTTTATGGCGTCGGCTTGAAAATTTATGACTTATTGGCGGCTGGGAACAATTTTGCGACGACGCGTCGAATTTCAAAGCTGGAATCAATTCAACAGATCCCCACACTCAAACCAGAGATTGTCTCCGGTGGTGTTGTCTACCATGACGGCCAGTTTGATGACACACGGCTTCTAATCAATATGGTGCAAACGGCTCATGAACAAGGCGGCTGTGTGCTCAATTATGTTTGCGTTGATGCGATCAGCAAAGATGCATCGGGGGCAATCAATGGCGTCCGAGCAACGGATCAAGAGTCGGACGAAACGTTTGACATTTCTGCGAGAGCGGTCGTGAACGCGGCAGGTCCCTTTTGTGATGCCGTTCGACAAATGGATGATCCGAAGTGCGAGCCGATGCTATCGGCAAGCCAAGGTGTGCATATCGTCTTGCCACGAAAACTCTTCCCCGGGAACACGGCAATCATGGTTCCTAAAACGCCTGACGGAAGAGTGCTATTTGTTATCCCCTGGCATGATCATGCGATTGTCGGCACGACGGATACGCCGATCGATGAAGTTTCACTTGAACCCTCCGCACAAACCGAGGAGATTCAGTTTTTGCTTTCTACGGCAGCTAAGTATCTGGTAACGCCACCACAAAAAGAAGATATCTTGAGCGTTTTTGTAGGAATTCGGCCATTGGTAAAGGGTGACAAGTCGGCACGAACCGCCTCGTTGTCTCGGGACCATGTGATTCGTGTATCCGAATCGGGATTAGTGACGATCACCGGTGGTAAATGGACCACGGTACGAAAGATGGCGGAAGACTGTGTCGATCGTGTTGTGAAGGAAGCTAGCTTGCATGCCAAGTTATGCTGTACACGTAGCCAGCGGATTCATGGGTACGTCGAGTCCGATTTCGACGGGGCGCCACGATCGTTTTACGGCACCGACTTGGCGTTGATTCAACAGCTTGAAAGTGAAACGCCTGATTTTGCTAAGCCTCTTCACTCGGATTTGACGATTACCGCAGCGGAAGTCATTTGGGTGGTGCGTCATGAAATGGCTCGTACTGTTGAAGACGTGCTCGCCCGACGAACAAGAGCGTTGTTTTTGAATGCGCGAGCGGCACTTGCAATCGCACCGAACGTTGTGGAATTGATGGCAGCCGAACTTGGACGCGATGAAACGTGGTGCGAACAGCAGCGGGAAGCGTTTCGGAAAGTCGCACAGTTCTATCTGCCGCAATCAATCGGATAGGCTCGGTTGTGTGATTTCTCCACTACCTAAAACCCGATCTGGATGAAGCAAAACTGCTTCATCGTCGTCAATGTTTTTGATTCTTTGGATCACTCGTCGTCATCGGCGGTCAGTTGATTTATCAATGCGTTTACGTCCTCTTTTGTCATTCGATTCCGAGTTTGATTTAGCATGTTGGCGAAATGTGATTGCCCCGTCTCGCTCGATGGATAGCCGATATTCTCTCCGGAATCGGGAGTATTCGATGTGGCGAGCTTTTCCCCCGATGCATCAAGAATTGCATACCAGGGTATCCCACCTTTGGCTCCGTCGCGGATTTCTTTCATCAATTCACGTGCTCCTTCGAGCCGATGGTCCATCTTTACCAAGACGTAGTCTTTTTCCCATGTGCGATTATCATCCAAAAATCGCGATAACAAATGACACGGTCCGCACCACGTTGCGGTCTCTTGCACGATGACTCGTTTACCCTCTTCGTTGGCTCGACGCAGTGCATCGTCTAATGCTGTACGAGCGTCCGGCATCTTGGGTTGATGGCTGCGCAGCGTTTCGATGAACTTGTCTTTAGAAAACCCATCGTCATTGCATAGCTTTTTGGTGTCCAGCACATCGACTTTCTTGCCATCACGATTCAAAATGACCAATAAGAAATCGGCTCGCTCCCCTTCGATCGATTCATCGAGTTCTTTGGCCAATGCGTCGGCCACTCCTCGCCGTTGCTCATCCGTTGGTATCGCCATGAAGCGAAACTCATCACGAACTTCACGGAAATCAGCATCCTGGTACCGAATTTCCATCAACCGATGAACCTTCTTGTTTTCTGGTTTGCCGAAGACGATTAGCAAATGCTGATTCACCAGTTTGATTGACTTTTTCGCTCGCTCAAGTCGCTCAACCGGCGTGCCATCAACTTCGAAAGCTTTGGCGATTCGCTGCTCGAGTGTCGGCGGGACATAGCGTTTTGGCTTCGGCGGCGCCTGGACATCACCGAGATCCTTGGCCTCGCCCGTTTCAACCGAAAAATCGGGTAGCGAATGATACATGCCTTCCTCGGTGGTCCCGAGGTTGACCGAGTAGTCCCAACCGCCAACCAGACCATCGATTTCAAAACGACCTTCTTCATCGGTCACCACGCTATCACCAAATCGAGTACTCCATGATGAGCCTGTATCACTTGGCACGTCTACTCCGTAATTGATTTTCTTGTCAGCCCATGGTTCCTTCGTTTCATCCGACAACAAACGTCCCGTCACCGATCCGGTTGGTTCGAGTTTGACTTCCAACTTCGTTTGCTCCGGCTTTACGATTGCAATAGCGGCAAGCTCTGTCCCGCGGCCGACGACATGAACGTAGGTCGATTCTTTTTGCCGCATCACACGAAACATGCCTTCGGCGTTTGTGGCCGCTTGCCAATCCTCTCCACTGAAATTTTGTGCCACTCCTTCCAGTTTCGCGGAACCAACCGGATCATCGGTTTCTTTTTCCGTTACCTTTCCGGTCAACTCGACTTCCTTGCGAAGCACGGTCGTGACATTCAATTTCAGCTCTGCTTCACCCGCAATTTCAAACTTTTCGCTCTTCTCCTGTTGTGGCGGTCGAATGTCAAAACTGCCGTCGCCCAGTGCGAACTCAAAATGTCCTTGTTCATCGGTTGTCTCATTAAACGTCAACATGGGGTTAACCCAACGACGTGAGTTCTCGGGGTTGTTTAACTCGACTCCTTCCAACGAATTCAATTCCTCGCCGTATTGGTAGACGATAACTCGTTGATTCGAGATCGGCTCACCGCTGCCTTCCTCGCTCAGAGTGCCGTATACGCGAGTGGCTTCACGTAGGACGAAGTCTTTCCCTTCGACGGGCTCGTTCGCGCGGACGGCAAAACCGGTCTGAGGTGCAGCGGCCCATTTCATATCTTTGACGACAACGAGGTAAATTTTTTCCGGCGCAACGTGCAATTCATAGTTCCCTTCGTCGTCCGTCGTCGCTGAGTCCGAACTATCATCCATCGAGTAGCCTTCACCGCGAGCGACGACCGTGATTTTTGAAACCGCGTTACCATCGGGATCCGTGACTTTACCGCGAATTGGAACCAAACGAGTGAGTTGCATTTCAAGCAGCCCGTTACCGGTTGCCGGATCGTAGGTTCCACGCGAACGACCGAACTCGTCTGCACTTGGCCAAACTTGAAGCATGGTTTTCTGCCAAGCAGGTATCCAGGGAAACACGACTTCACCGTTCTCGTCGGTGCTCTGAGCGAATTGATCCGTATAGTAACTGAGGTTGAGTTGATTGGATTCGCTTTCTTTGTTGAGCAGCCAAACGTAAGTTTGCACGTTTGGAATTGGTTGCCCGCTATCATCGGAGATGCGAACACGCAGCGATGCGGTCCCTTCGAGTCGTAGTGTTTGCGCGTCATCGGTTGGAAACTCGGGCACTTTCGCTAATGCATCGGAGCGTTGTCGGCGCGACAATGAGTAGACGCGATAGTCCAAACCGACGTTGTCTTTCCAGGCGACGACCGAATTGACGCGGTCGGTCTCAGGATAGCGGAACGTGACACGACCTGAATCGTCTGTGCGGATACCGGATATCGTATTCGGCCACCGAAGTTGAACTGCGACCGAAGCGTCATCGACTGGGGCGCCATTTGCGTCGAGGACCTGAATGCTTCCCTCTTTCGTCTCTGAAAGTTGGATCTCGATTCCCTCGGTTGTCACGGAGTCATTGTCTGAGCTGAATCGACTGACGCTAAGTTGCTTTCCATCGGAACTTTCGGCTCGAATAACTACGCCCTTCAATGCGGCTTTCTTTACCTCCAGCAAAAGTTGGAATTTGCCGTCGTCGTCCGTTTTGACCGCTTTGTCGAGCTTTCCAGAAGGCAAACTGAAACGAACGTTCGCATTCGTTGCCACATTGCCATCGGGCGACACGACAGTTCCGGTTACATCAACCGATACCAAATCAGAATCAGCGAAAGCCGAGCCGTGCGAAAAGAAACAGACCAAAGCGACAATCGTGACAGGGGATACGAAAGCGAGTGATTTCATTGCGTTTGACCTTCAAATGTTTTGGCTTTGAGAATCGCATCAACAGAAGAGCTAGGTTCAATGTTAACGGATTTACGGACGTTTTGTGGGCAGCGACCTTGTGAGCGGGCTTGGGCTGTCTTATAAGACTTATGCTAACGCACGAACTCCAACTCCCACTCGAAACTTACATGGATTCCTCCTCTCGACAGATGACACTTTTGGGCGCGACCGGCGTGGGGGTGGGCGCGATCGTGGGCGGAGGCATCTTGGCACTTGCGGGGACCGCGTTTGCAACCACTGGGCCGGCAGCTGTTTTGGCGTTTTTATTCAATGGCGTGATCGCGTTACTGACGGCGCTAAGTCTTGCCGAGCTCGCATCCAAATTCCCACAATCGGGCGGGACGTATACGTTTGCCAAGAAAGCATTGTCGGTTGAGGCGGCGTTTGCGGTTGGATGGGTAGTGTGGTTCGCTTCGGTGGTCGCAGCGGTGCTTTATGCAATCGGGTTCGCTCATTTTTCTTTGGTGGTTGTGACGCAGCTTTGGCAAGCATTCGCCGGCGAGGTTCCTAATTGGATAGAAAGCTCATCGTTAAAGACGGCGGGCGCAATCTTAACGACCGTGTTGCTGTCCGCATCACTTATGATCCGTTCTGCTGGCGGAGGGCAACTTGTCAATGTTGGCAAAATTATCGTTTTCGCATGTTTGATTTTGGCTGGTATCGTCGCGACGACCCAGCAATCATCCGCTGAAATCGTGACCGCGTTCGATCCTTTCTTCACAGCCGGGATCGGCGGATTGATCCAAGCGATGGGTTACACATTTATTGCGTTACAAGGATTCGACCTGATTGCTGCGGTGGGAGGCGAAGTTCGTGAGCCATCTAAAACAATACCGCGGGCGATGATTCTATCGCTATTGATTGCGATCGCAATTTATGTCCCCCTGCTACTCGTGATCACTGCTGTGGGAACTCCTCAGGGCCAATCGATTGCCGAAGCGGCGGCCGCGAATCCTGAAGGAATCATTGCCGTCGCGGCACAGGATTTTATGGGGCCGATCGGTTATTGGTTGGTCATTGTGGCGGCTGTTTTATCAATGTTTTCGGCATTGGAAGCCAATCTATTTGCCGCGTCTCGAATCGCTCGTACAATGGCGGTTGATCGGACGCTTCCATCAGCGGTTGCTGCGGTCCGCGGCCCACACCACCTACCCGTCATCGCAATCGCAGTGACCGCGGCACTTGTGTCCTTAATTCTCATCGTTCTGCCTGACGTCAGCGCGGCAGGTGCGGCATCGAGTTTGATTTTCTTAATCACTTTTGCGATTGGCCACGCACTTACGTTTCTTGTTCGCCGACGAAGTCATCGTCGTCCACCCCCTTTTAAGACCCCGCTGTTTCCGTTGGTTCCTATTCTCGGCGGAACCGCGTGCCTCGCTTTGGCCTTATTTCAAGGGTTCGCCGTGCCATCGGCTGGCGCAATCACCGTCACTTGGCTAGCAATGGGGGGGCTTATTTTCGTGGCGTTATTCCGAACTCGCGCGAGCGTTTTCGACGTATCCACTACGGCGATTGATCCTGAACTGATCACATTACGCGGCCGAACGCCTTTGGTATTGGTTCCTATTGCGAATCCACAAAACGCCTTGGCGATGATCTCGCTTGCCGATGCGCTAGTGCCGGCTGACGTTGGCCGCGTTTTGACGCAAACGATTGTAGTCCCCCCACCTGATTGGAAACCGGAAATCGATGATGACCCGATTGTCCGATCGCAAAATGTAATGCGAGAGATCCTACACGCGTCGGCGAACTGTGGAATTCGAATCGAATCCTTAACGACGGTTTCGCCCGACCCGATGCGAGAAATTGCACGTGTTGCAAAACTCCATCGCTGCGAGTCGGTATTGCTCGGGCTTAATAAAATCGCGGATGTTCGCAGTGCATCCCATTTGGAAACGTTGCTTGGGGAACTTGATGCAAACGTCGTGGTGTTACGTTCACGCAAGGATTGGGAATTCGCGGACGTCCGTCGGGTGTTGGTTCCGATAGCAGGTCGCGGTGGTCACGAACACATGTTGGCATTGCTGTTGGGTAGCATGCAACGAACACGACCTTTGGAGGTGACGTTTCTGCGAGTCTTGCCTAAGAGTGCTCACGTGGACGAAGTGCGGCGGGCCGAACGTGATCTTCATCGATTGGCTGGGGATCTATGTCCAAGCTCAAAAGTGGACGTTGTCGTCAGCAGCGATGCGATTGCGACCGTTACGCATCGATGCGACCAGAGCGATGTGCTGATTTTGGGAGTCCAGCGAGTTGGGCGGCGAAAAAAACTGTTTGGCGATTTCACTCGCGCTGTCGCTGGCCGCACCGATTGCCCGATGATTGTGATGAGCCGCCGAGGGTGAGTCCGTTGTGGGCAGCTCATTGAAAGGCGTTTTACGTCCGATTTTCCAACGATACGATTGATCGGTTATGGCGTGGGGGCCAAATCAGGTTACATTAAGGGTTATGAATACACCAACCAAAATTGCCGTTCACGGAGCGGCCGGACGTATGGGGCGCCGTGTGGTGGCCCTCGCCTCGGAAGACACCTCATTGAAGATCGTTGGCGCGATCGACCATCAAGGAAACCCACATCTAGGCGAAGACGCGGGTGTAGTCGCAGGCTTTGCTCCGATTGGCGTTGAGTTGTCGAGCAAATGGCCAGAGGAAGTCGAGGTTGTCATCGATTTTTCACTCCCCGAAGCGATCGACCGATGTATTGAAGAATGTGTCGAAGCAACGACTCCTTTGGTGGTTGCTACGACCGGGTTGAGCGACAGCCAGAAAGCGAAACTCAACGCCGCAGCGAAATTGATTCCCGTCGTTTGGGCTCCGAGCATGTCGTTGGCGGTAAATTTGACGATGAAATTGGCGGAACAAGTCGCTGAAACACTTGATGACGTTGTGGGCGGTCTTGATGTTGAAATCATTGAACGGCACCATCGTTTCAAGGCAGACGCACCGAGTGGCACCGCACTCAAGTTTGGTGAGTTGATCGCCAAAAAACTTGGGCCGGACACAATGCACATCCATGGTCGGGAAGGACACACCGGTGAACGAACTCGCTGCGAAATTGGCTACCATGCTGTTCGCGTAGGCGATAATCCAGGTGAGCATACGATTGTATTTGGCATGCTCGGCGAAAAGATCGAACTGAACGTCGCAGCCAGCAATCGTGACTGTTATGCATCGGGTGCCATTGCGGCTGCAAAATGGTTAATCGGTCGTCCAAAGGGTCTCTACAACATGTTCGACGTACTCGGACTTGATTCGTAACCGCAATGGCGAAGTGCGACGAAGGTTACATTTGCGAAGTCTGCGGAAAGGATGTTGCGTCGATTGTCGAGAGTGATCTGTACCTTCGCTTCGTGATCGGCGAGCTTGATCCGGAGGTTTTGCATACAACACCGGAGCGACACATCCGGTGCAATCCTGTTTTGGCTCAGTTTATCCAGTGCTCTGGTTTTGAACCGGTGGTGTTAGACGGGCCAATGTCGCTTAGCAATTTTGATCGCCAATTCGCGACCGAACGTTCTGATTTGGTTACGCGTGGATTCGAGCGACTCCAAGAAATTGCCGCCTGGGACGGAGATCGCGACGTGACAACCTATCCATTGCCTAGTGTGGCTGATCGGTATCGCCGCTAAAGACTCACTTGCTAGAGCAGTCGCACATCCCGGCATCGGTCGAAGCTGATTTTTGCTAAGATTCTCATCGAGAGAAACCATTCATTTGTCGGTCTAACGGATTTTTCGCGTGCAAAGTAACCTTTTCAAACAGGGCTTCTTGAGCCTAGTGGCGTCTCAGTTCTTCGGTGCCATGAATGATAATGTGCTCAAGGGCGTTTTAACGTTTATGGTGATCGATGGTGCCTGGGCCGGACAATTGGGGGACGGAGGGCAAGGTATCGTCGGAATTTGCTTTACCATTCCGTTCATTTTGCTGTCGGGTTACGCTGGCCAAATTGCCGATCGTTTTTCGAAACGTACAGTTACCATGTGGGTCAAAATCGCGGAAATCCCGATTGCGATTGTCGCTGGAGTCGGTTTTTTTACTGGCAACCTGTGGTTGACCCTCTTTGCCCTGGTTGCACTGACTTGCCAAAGTTCGTTCTTCGGACCAGCCAAGTACGGCATGATTCCTGAACTGGTAAAAGATTCCGATCTAAGTCGCGCCAACGGGACGATCAACATGATGACCAATGTCGCGGTGATTGTGGGCACATTGTTGGCCGGGATGGTTGCGGATTGGTACAGCCCTCAAGACGGGTCGCCCGGAATGTTGTGGGTGCCGATCATCGTCATGGGAATCATCGCGGTCAACGGCCTATTTGCCGCATGGTTTTTGACACCGCTACAACCGGGCGACCGAAATTTGAAATTTGATTACAACCCATTCACGACTTATATCAGTGCAATCCGTGAGATGGCGAAGACCCGTTTGCTAATGGTAATGATGGCCTGGGGCTACTTTTACCTACTCGCAGGGATCGCACTATTTATCGTGCCTGAATATACTGTGGTACTCGGGATCAACCGAAGTGAAGCAAGTGTTTTGATGGGGGTTCTCGGCGTTGCGATCGGTGTAGGCTGTGCCGTTGCGGGATTGATTTCAGGTCATCGCATCGAGCCTCGCCTGATTCCGATTGGCGCGGCTGGCTTGGTCCTCTTCTTTGCTCTGCTCGGCTTGGTTCCCCCGTCACTCCCTGACATGGCGCCGATGGTCCGGGTCGCTTGTAGCAACGTTGCTTTCTTTATTCTTGGTGCTGGTTTCTTTGCGGGGTTTTATATTATTCCGCTCCAAGCCTTGTTGCAAAAATTGTCGCCAGATGATGAACGAGGACGTTTTTTGGGGACGGCAAACGCAGTCTCGTTCGCCTTCTTAACCGTTGCTGCGCTGTTTTACTGGGCCGTGCGTCCGCTGTTTGGCGACGAACCGCAAAACATTTTTTGGGTCAGCAGCCTGCTAATGGCTGCGGGAGCCGCATTCTTTTTGTGGAAATTACGCGGAACGGGATTGGTGATTGGTAGCAAGTCTGGTTCTGCCGCAGTGAGCGAAACGGCTTTGCGGACGGAAGAAACGGACAGCCCTGGGTAGTAGACGGAAAAGAACCAATCACGTTTAAGCAGCTAGAACTACAGCAATTGCTTCAACCTTAACAATCCCATCACCGCAACCGTTGTGGCATCTTCGATAATCCCTTCACAAATCATCGCTTCGACTTCGGCGATCTTGAACGGCTGGGAAATGAGTCCTCGTTCCTCTGGGTCAAGGCAAGTCTGCGTCCGTTGCAGATCTGTGGCGAGGAAAACATTATAGCCCTGGCGAGAATACCCACATGCTAGGAATAGGTGACCGACGGGGGTCATGTTTCCAGCAACAATCCCTACCTCTTCCTGCAACTCCGCCTTAGCCAAATCGATCGGCGCAACTTCGTTGCTTTCCCAAGATCCTTGAGGTAATTCCCAAACCCTTTTTTGAAGCGGATAGCGATACTGTTCCACCAGAAAAACGGATCCCGATTCTACCGCTGCAATCACCGCGAAATCAGGCTTCTCGACGATGCCATAAATGCCTTCGTCGCCATCGGAGCGACGAATGGCGTCTTCGCGAACGGTCATCCAACGATTCTGGTAAACGATCTTGCTCGCAACCGTTTCAATCTCTTTCATCAACGATGCTTCCGTCTTCGAGGCAACCCTATTTGGAATTTGCGATTGTAGCGAATCCCCCTGTTGTAGATGTTCCGCACGATTCGATTGGAAGATGCCGCTGAAGAGCCTGCCCGTTTAGGGACGAATTAAATCTCCAAACTCGTCAAGCAGCTCATACTTCTTCTCCCAAGGGGTGTACATCATCCCTCGGGCACCATCGGTTTGCTTAACAAGTTCAAACCAGCGAGCCACATCCTCTAAGTCGTCGGCGTCGTAGTAGCAGGATGCCAGTGTGCGGAAGCCTTGCTTAGAGAAAAATTCCATACTCTCGACCCGCGGTTTTCCACCCCATACAGCCACGACTAGGTCCTTTGGAACGTAATTCCACGAACCTGCGAAACTGCCGTTGACGAGGTAGTAGTTGTCGACTGCATTGTGAGTTGGATCGAGCATGTCGGACCAAACATATATTTCGACATCCGGCATGTGGCGACGCAAGATCGCTGAAATTTTGGTCAAACACTCGCCAAGCAGCTTCGCCATATCACTTCCCTTACATGCGGCGCACGTTCCGCCCAACCGTATTTCATCCGCGTTAAGAAAAACGCGACTCGGGTGCAATCGCTCGGCGAGTAGCTTTGCCTCACGGTCATAGATCTCATAAAGCTTGGGTTCCGCCATGCACAGCGTTACTTGGGACGCATACACTCGTTGTGAGTGATACCAACTGACTTTGATCGTTTCGCCATTCTTGATACGTGATCCAGAAGGGATGCGAACATCGGGTATTTGGCCATTCGCACGGTATGCATTTAGTCGTGGGTCTTCGATGCGTAGAAAGTCTTTGTCTTCGCTATACTCAATTGTGCCATCAGCATTTTTTACCGATACCGGTGTACCGGGGCGACGGAGCACGTTTAAAGGTCCAATTTCTTCAATCGAAAAGTCGTCAAGCCAAAGTTTTCCCGTTTTTCCGCCCCAGATTCCTGCGTACACTCGAGCTGATTTGTGACTAAGGCTGTTAAACACCATCGTCAATTTTCGCCAATCACCGGTTGACGGAATCTCGAATTTTGCAGGTGCAACCGAATGGTCGTCGGCTAGCACCTGCAACATAAAGCTGTTGGTCGGAGCCAAGCCTTCGGTCTTCACCCAAACTGTCAATCGATAGCAGCGATTGGGACCCAATGGAACTTCTTGCATCACTCGTCCATGCCCGTGGGGGTTTGATGTGAAATTCTCAAACCGTAACGATGCGTTGCCAGAGTGTTTTATCGCGGTATCAGCGAAACTGATTTCGCCGGGAGCGTCATGAAAATTCCATTCAGCGAAGCGGTGTCCCGAATACGTCTCGAAATCTCCGTTCCGAATGCTGACTGCGGGATTGGGGATTAGTTTTGCGACACCGCCGTTCACAAGGAACGGCGCATCGATGACCGGCAATCCCTCGGCGAGATTTCGGTCAAAGCGTAATGCCGAACTGCCATAACCCACTGAAAAAACCGCGGGTATTAATTCTAAATGATTGGCCCGGCAAGTTGCTTGGACTTGGTCGAGCCTGCGAAAGTAGTCCGCCGACTTGATGCTAAGCGAATCGAGTCCGAGGGACATCACCGCGCCGTTGATCCCATGCTTTGCAGCTTTATCGAGAACGCGTGTGATCTGGTCGACATCCGAATCTTGTTGCAGATTCCATCCAAAGACCCACACGAAACGATCGGGGAGTTCTTGCGCAGGAAGCGCGAACGGCATAGACGCCAAGCAAAATGCAATGGCGATTGTTATACGAGGACCGAGTTTCATTGCGGATCCTGCTCAGGTTTACGATCAGTTGTCTCGCTATTTTACCACAGGCATTTCGACCAATTGCTTGTCGGCAGCCATTTTTCGGATGTCTTCGGTGATCTTCATCGAGCAATACTTCGGTCCGCACATGCTGCAGAAGTGAGCGCTCTTGAAGGTGTCTTGCGGCAATGTTTCATCGTGGTAGCGCTTTGCCGTTTCGGGATCGAGTGACAGGCGGAATTGTTCGTTCCAGTCAAACTCAAAACGAGCTTTGGAAAGCGCGTCATCACGATCTTGAGCGCCTTTTCGGCCACGGGCAACGTCAGCCGAATGAGCCGCAATTTTGTACGCGATACAACCTTGCTTGACGTCTTCTTCGTTAGGCAATCCTAAGTGTTCTTTTGGTGTGACGTAACAAAGCATTGCTGCGCCGTACATCCCCGCCATGGCCGCACCGATGCCGCTAGTGATGTGATCGTAACCCGGTGCAATGTCGGTCACGAGTGGCCCAAGAACATAGAACGGCGCGCCATTGCAAATCTCTATTTGCTTTTCAATGTTCATTTGGATTTGGTCCATCGGGATGTGTCCTGGACCTTCCACCATTACTTGCGTGCCGTTTTCTTGGCCACGTTTGGTCAACTCGCCAAGCACATCGAGCTCGGCAAACTGAGCCTCGTCGGATGCGTCGGCGATCGAACCGGGACGCATGCCATCACCAAGCGACCAAGTCACGTCGTATTGTCGGAAGATATCGCAAAGGTCATCGAAAGCTTCGTAGAGCGGATTCTGTTTGCGGTGCACCATCATCCACTTGGCGATCAGTGATCCACCGCGACTAACGATTCCGGTGACGCGATTGGTGCTTAGGTGCAAGTGTTCGAGTTTGACGCCGCAATGAACCGTCATGTAATCGACGCCCTGTTTGGCTTGATGCTCGCACATATCCAAAAAGTGTTGGGCGGTCATGTCTTCGATGTTGCCGCCGAGTTCTTCGAGCATTTGATAAATTGGGACGGTTCCGATTGGGACCGTACTCTTTTCAATGATCTGGCGGCGAATATTGTCGATGTCTTTTCCCGTCGATAGATCCATCACCGTATCGGCACCGAAGTGAACGGCGGTGTGAAGCTTATCGACTTCTTCACCGGGGTTACTTGTGACGGCACTGTTGCCGATGTTTGCATTGATTTTGCACTTCGCCGCGATACCAATACACATGGGCTCTAGAGCCCCGGCTGCATGGACAATATTGGCGGGAATGACCATTCGACCTGCAGCCACTTCGTCGCGAATCGTTTCCACCGGGAGGTCTTCTCGCTGAGCACAACTCTCCATCTCAGGAGTGATCTCGCCCGCTCGTGCCGCTAATAGTTGTGTTTTGCTCATCTTTTTTATGCTCCATCAGACACGTCGTCAGGATTTTCCCGACCGCGAGTCCCAGTGAAAAACGAATTTGAGAAGCCCATTTATACGCCTCAAACGGCCAATCGAGTAGGCCACAGAGTACGAAGCTAAAGCGTTTTCAGGTATTCAAGAATGGCCGATTTTTCGTCTTCGACCAGTTGGTCGGGGAAATCGTGGCCAGCATTGCTTTTCCCGAATCGGCGAGTGTCAAAAAAACTACGGCGAATCGCGACATCGGGCTCAGCCAACGGGGTTTTTTCGACGACTTCAATTTGCAATCCCACGCGTTCTTCGTCCATTTGCTGTGAGATTGGTCGCCATACGTCCGGACGCTCACTCGGGTGCAATACATGCCAAAGGGTTGGCACACTGCCGTTGTGGAAATAGGGTGGACTCGCCCACACACCATCGAGTGGCGGAGCGACGTACCCATCGGGATCGATGATGGTCGTTTGCTGTTCCGGTTCATCTGCATGGGCAAACCAGCTTGAGGCATATTTGGCGCGCCCTTCGACAGGCAATGCATTCAATCGAACCGGGTCGGTGCCGATATCCGAAAGCGGAATGCGGCGATTGGGATAGTCGCTCTGCTGGCCATAGGTCCCATGGCATTCGGCACAGGTTTGTTCGAACAAGGATTTGCCACGCAGAGCCAATCTGTCATCGATTTCACCTTGGTATGGTGGCGGGCGAAGCGACGACATGTAGGCGTAGACGTCACGAAAATCATTTTCGTGATTCTCAAAAAAGGAGGGGCCGTTTTCGGGGACAAGCATGAATTGCATCAAACCCCGATAACCTTTTTGTGCGAAACCGTCAATGTAGAGATAAGGGCGTTTGTGAAAATGCCACCACGCGGGTGCATCCATATCATGGTGGGTGAACTTTGCCGGAACGCGATCAATGACATTCAAATTTTCGTCGCGAAAATGCATCAAGCCCATACCGAAAACGACGGCATTGGTGGTCCCGTGGGTCGTGCCGAGCGGGACGACGAGCGACCCGATATCCATTCGCGTCAGAGGTTCGCCAAGACGGAATTTTGTGCGACGAATTTCTTCGCTAAGCGTCTGTAACCCGAATCGATTATTTGGTGCCCCGGGTGTCGGTTTGCCATAGACACTTCCACCGTGACAGGCAAAACAGGTCATCGTCCAGTGCCCATCGGCATTAACGACATATTGGAGCGGCTTGCCTGAGTCATCGCCCGGTCGGGTGGTTAGACCGTAGCGATCATAGGACATCTCGCGGCGGCGTTCCGGGGAGGCTTTTTCTGCTTGGCTACGCAGTGGTTCGGGCCAAGCCTGCCAAACTTCATCAAAGACTTTTTGATCAAAATCGCTGGGTAGAACCGGCGTTTCGGTGAGCAGTCGATACCCCCGTGCGGCCGCGTCGCCCTGCTCTGCTCTCGCAGGACTCAATGCGAGGTTGAGCGAAAAAAGGAACACGAACAGTAAACGCAGATTAGCCATGTTGGTATTTTACCGACATGGCAATCGGACGTTCGTTTTTTAGCCAGACTTTCCTTCCAAGCTTCTCAGGATGGCCTACCCAGTGTCTCAGGATGGCCTGTCAGCTGTAGGCTGGAAAATCCAACGCTCGAAACTTGGGGGGCAACCTTCAGTCTGTTACAAATGCATAGCACTTGTTGCTCACATTCGTCACGCCAGGTTTCACCTGGCCTATTGAATGCTAAGGGTTGAATGCTAAGGGCTAAAGGGCCGTGAAGATCAATCGAGTGCGAAGCCAATTTTGACTGTGACTTGCCAGTTGTCGACGGTGCCTTCGATGATGTTGCCGCGAGTTTCGAGGACTTCGAACCAACTTAGTCCGCGAACGCTTTGCGAGGCGTGCTTGAGGGCACTTTGGACGGCTTCTTCAATCGAGATAGTGGATGTGCCGGTGACTTCAATTTTCTTGTAAACTCGGTTAGGCATGGTAGCTCCAGTCTTTGCTGCAAATGGAAATGGGAATTGCCAGACAATCTAATGTAGCGCGTCGCAATGTCGATTGCCATACCCACAGTGATAAAACCAGAAAGTCGCCCGTGCGTCAAACTGTCCTAGCCAATTCGCTCGTCGTTGCACAATTCATCGTTTCTGCGGTGATTGTTTTGTCTGCAAATTGGCAGCCATTCGATTGGCTACCGCTAGTATTGACGTTGCCTGGGATTGGGATTGCCGTTTGGGCATGGCAAACGATCGGGCTGCTAAATGTCCGCATCCATCCAACGCCAACCGAGCAGACAAAGCTTACAACGACGGGGCCCTATCGATTCGTTCGTCACCCGATGTATTCAGGTGTCTTGTGGATGACCGCAGCATTGTTGCTTAGTAATCCTCAATCATGGAGGTGTGCCGCTTGGGGGGGCTTGCTGAGTGTGCTTTACTTAAAAGCAGCGATCGAAGAGCAAGCGATGAGCGAACGATTCCCGAGTTATGAAAGTCTTCAAAAACGAACGGGAATGTTGATGCCACGGTTGGTTCGGAAGGCAAGTTCATCAAACGAATAGGCAGGCGTATCGAGGCCCCCGTTTTGCGTTTGCGACCCATTGTGTTATCTCCAACCGAGTCGGCAAAAAAATAACGATCGGTTTTGGTGCCGGAACTTTTAACCCGTAAAGGTATGTCGTTTAAGGATTGGGAGCAGGGGATGAACGTAATCCGACGGACACATTTCCGAATCCACGAATCGCAAAGCGAGAGTCCAATCGTTTCTTGAGTGCAGATTCAGGACGCCGCGATAAGAGGATGTTTGGATGGTTATCCGCGTTTTCCATATCGATAATTAGCTCGGTATTCGTTAGCTCAACCTGCACATCATCGGCCAACGTATAGGGTCCGTCGACGACATAGCGCAAATAGTCGCCTTTGGTGAGTGATTGGCCGCACAAATCGTTCCCGCGTTGTTCGATCAAGCCAGGGTCAAGCCAAAGTAACGTGCCCGTTGTCACGGATTGGTTTACATGCTCTATCGCGCCTCGCCAATCCTCGCCGCGATGGACAAGCCATTGGCCCCTCATCAACTTTCTCGTTGTGCCTTGATGGGACAAGGTCATTGCAAGTAAGGCAATGTAACCAATGGTGGCGACTGATATTTGGAATCGTGTTGCGAACCCCATCTTCACTCCCTCATCAATCCCCGCAGCGAAGACCCAACCCAACATCGGCAAGCAAGCGACGAGGTAGCGGCGATGCCACAGAGCAGCGATCTCGAAATAGGCTAGCGACCAGAAACAAAGGGTTGCGACCAGGATCACGCTGACAAGCATCCATGGAAAGGATTTGTTGGTTTGAGCGGCGGGTTCGGATTTTTTGTGTCTCCAACCAATGCATGTTCCAAAGGCCAAAACAACGAGCGGAATGATCATCACCGTCCGCCAAGGCCAAAGGTTCGCGATTTGGGAAACCGAAGATGCGGACGCAAAACTCGCCCACATCGCCCGACTATGCCAAGCTTCGGTCATACCGCTCTGCCAAAGCGAAAGGCCAAGCAATACCGCCGCAGTGACCGGTAACAAGTCGATTTTTCGTGGCATCAATGTCGCTCGCCAATCGATCGTGACCCAGCGAATTCCTATCGCAATGGGTAGCCAAACTAGCACACCAAACGACGTGATTTGCAGAACGGCAGCCGCAAAAACCGTAGCAATCAAACCGGCAAACGCAGCCGATTGGCGTCCTGCCTTCGGTGGCAACCGCCACAGGGATGCTGAAAAGAGACAAGCCAGTGTCGAGGCAAGGATCACACCGCCGTAGGGCCGTAGTTCGGTTCCGAAGAACAGGGAATTTGATTCCGCCGCCAGGAAAACTCCCGCTGCGATACCTGCGATAAGACTTTGATGATGCTTTGCCACTGCTAGGAACATCGCACTGCATCCGAGCGAGACCGCAATCACACTGGTCAAACGCATCATCATTTCACTTGCCCCAAACGTTTTGCTCCAGAGCCAAAGCATTTGAAAGTAGGTTGCTTGTTGATGACCGTCGCGGGCTCGCGGGGCGACATTTCCAAACGTATCGCTGATCGTCCACGCCGTATGAAGTTCATCGACCCAGTAGCTTTCTTGCGTTGGCGGCAAGCGAAGGCCGGCACTAAGTGCAAACAGTATGAGCGCAACGAGCCAACGGGTTTTGCCTCGACTGGGTGCGGATGGTTCATCGTTCATGCCAGCGTCGCAATCACTTCGCACGCACGATCGATTTTGTCGGAGTTCACGTCCAAATGGGTCACTAAGCGAATTGCTTGCTCACCGATCGCGAAGCACCGGACTCCCTCTGCGGCGAGCTTTGCGACGATTTGCTCGGCCGTTCCCTGTTTGCGGTCAATTTCGATCGCGACGATGTTAGTATCGATAGTATTCCCACGGATGGAAAAACCGTCCTGAGATGCGAACGCTTCGCCAAGCTGCTGGGCGTGAGCGTGGTCTTCACTAAGCCGGCTTCGGTGGTGTTGTAGCGAATAGAGTGCCCCTGCTGCGATGATCCCCGCTTGTCGCATCGCACCGCCAAATAGTTTTCGGGTTCGTCGCGCTTCGCGAATGAATTCGGTGTTGCCTGCCAGTGCCGAACCGACTGGGGCGCCTAACCCTTTGCTGAAACATACACTTACCGAATCAAACGGAGCCGCTAAGTCGCATTCGCTTTGGTGCGTCGCCGCAGCGGCATTCCAAAGTCGTGCTCCATCAAGGTGAGTCGCCAAACCGTGTTCTCTCGACCAATTGCATGTGTCGATGACGTCGGCTTGCGGAAGGATTCGACCGCCCAGACGATTGTGCGTGTTTTCGAGGCACAGCAATCGGGTGCGGACCGAGTGGTCGTTGTCGGCGTTCACTTTTCCGCACACGTGCTCCCGTTTTAGCACACCGCCCTGCCCTGCGATGGTTTTGGCGACCAAACCCGATAGCGACGCGAAGGCTCCTTGTTCGTAAAAATAGAGGTGGCAATCTTGTTCGCAGATGAACTCGCTGCCACGATCGCAATGCACCCGGAGGGCGATTTGGTTGGTCATGGAGCCACTGGGCATATAGACAGCGGCTTCTTTGCCGAGGATTTCCGCAGTCAATTCTTCAAGCCTTTGGACGGTCGGATCCACATCGATTACGGCATCGCCGACTTCCGCATCAGCCATGGATTGCCGCATCGCCGAGCTCGGGCGAGTCACGGTATCGCTTCGCAAATCAATTTCTTCGTGCATTGTGGATCATTTCGGGGGGATCGTGACTAAACAAATCACATTGTATCGGCTTATGATAGGAGACCAACGTGGGGTAGGTCGGCGTTCCGTCTTTCGGCTGTGGGTCTTTCGGCTGGAGCTGAGTAATCGGCTGGACTGGCCCTTTGGCACGCTCATGCGTGAACTCTCACTTCGTCCCTAATGATTCCATTTAAGTAACCGAATCCGAAACCGTGAAAATTCAACGAGTCGACGCCCGAACTGGGGCTGCCGATATACTACAAACGCTGCGGCAAAAACTGAGTCCTTCGGGGGATGTCGTCAGCCCGCGTGGTCGTGCGCTCACCGAAAAGGTGTTCGGCAAACCGCTGACCCCTACGGAAGTGGTCCAGACGATCTGCCGTGACGTGCAAACCGAAGGCACGCCTGCCCTGCTCCGCTATTGCCACTCACTTGACGGAGCCGATTTGGATGCCGACGGGCTTCGCGTTCCGGCAGACGACTTGGCAAACGCTCATGCCCAGGCGGATCCTGGATTGATCAAAACGATTGGTCGAATCCGAGACAATGTCGTTGAATTCCAACAGGCGATTTTGCACAAGGATGTAACGATCACGCCAAAGCCGGGCGTACGGTTGACGCAGCGTTACGTGCCACTTCGACGCGTTGGCGTTTGTGTCCCTGGTGGCGCGGCGGCCTATCCATCGACCGTCCTAATGACGGTGGTGCCAGCGCAAGTCGCCGGAGTGAGCGAGATTGCCGTGGTTGCTCCGCCGACACCGTTTGGGGCCTACAACAAAGACATGTTGGCCACCTGTCACGAGTTGGGCGTCACGGAAGTTTACCGAATGGGTGGCGCACAAGCGGTCGCCGCGATGGCGTACGGATGCGATTGCGTACCGGCGGTCGATAAGATCGTCGGTCCCGGCAACCTGTTCGTGGCTCTGGCAAAGAAGCTTGTCTTCGGCACGGTTGACATCGATTCATTCGCTGGGCCAAGCGAAGTGATTGTGATTGCGGATTCGACTGCGAAACCAGATTACATCGCAGCCGACCTATTGGCTCAAGCGGAGCATTCGCCCGGATCGGCGATCTTGATCACGTGGGATGAATCGTTGATTGAATCGGTCGATCGGGAACTTGTTAAACAAGTCGCACTTCTGAGCCGAAATGAGTTAACGGTCGATAGTCTTGAAGCGTTCGGTGCTTTGATCCTTGTTCGGGATGAGCAACAGGCATGCGAATTGACCGACCAATTCGCTCCGGAACACCTGCACATCGAAACGGCGAACCCACAAGACCAGATCGCGAAAATCCGTAACAGTGGTGCAGCCTTCTTGGGGCATCACACGCCGGTTGCGCTTGGCGATTATGCCGCAGGTCCGAGTCATGTCCTGCCCACGGGTGGAACGTGTACCTGGGCTGCGGGATTGTCGAGCAACAGCTTTTTGCGAAGCGGAAGTATCACCGAGTTTGATGAACCCGCACTGCGTCAAATCGCTCCTGATGTCGAGCGGCTAGCGGAGAAAGAAGGCTTGACTGCCCACGCCCGCAGCGTGTCGATTCGCCGTCAGGGATAAGATTCGCCGTCAGGGACAAACGGATAAACGCCGTCAGGGACAAACGGATAAACACTGAGAAAGACAACAAAACGTGCCAGATCATCTCGAATTTCGCCCTGCCCTTTCCCGGATGCAGCCCTATACACCCGGTGAACAGTTGGCACCGGGCAAGACCATTAAACTCAACACGAATGAGAATCCGTACCCGCCCTCTGAAGCGGTCGTGGCGGCAATTCAACACGCCGCCGCTGGTGCACTCAACCGCTACCCCGATCCCGTTGCAACCGTTTTTCGCCGAGCGGCGGCAGAGTCACTTGGGCTGCCAGGGCCAGAGTGGGTTTTGGCTGGCAATGGCAGCGATGAAATCTTGACGATTTTGGTGCGGGGATTTGTTGGAGAAAATCAAAAACTGCGTTTGCCATATCCTAGCTATATCTTGTATCGCACATTGGCTGACATCCAAGGCGCGGCGTGGGAACAAATCTCGTTTGACGACGATTGGCAATTGCCGGCTGCTTTTGGCGTTACACCGGACGACGTTCGTTTGGTGTTTCTTCCCAATCCGAACAGCCCCAGCGGTACGGTTTTGTTGCCGGAACAAGTGGAGTCACTCGCCTCAACGATGACATGTCCGCTTGTCGTTGATGAGGCTTACGCCGATTTTGCCGGTGCGAACTGCATTGATTTGGTGAAGAAACACGAGAATATTCTCGTCACTCGTACGCTCAGCAAGTCTTATGGATTGGCGGGGCTGCGGTTCGGATTCCTTGTCGCGCAGCCGCATGTGGTCAAGGAGTTGGCAAAGATCAAAGATAGCTATAACTGCGACATGCTTTCGATTGCAGCGGCAACTGCGGCGATTTCAGGCCAGCAGTGGTTGGCGGACGTTGTCCAGAAAATGAACGCGACACGCGATCAAATGACCATTGGACTATCGAAAATGGGCTTTGATGTCACGCCATCGAAAGCGAATTTTGTTTGGTGTACGCACCCATCGGGCCAGCACCAGGCGATCTACGAATTCTTGAAGAAGAATCAGATTTTAGTCCGATACATGCAATTCCCCGATTGGGGCGACGGACTGCGGATCTCGGTCGGTACCGATGATCAAATTGACGCTTTGTTCATAATGCTTGAAAGCTACCTGAGAAACGTATGACACGCACTGCATCGATCGCTCGCAAGACGGGTGAAACCGACATCAAGCTTTCTGTGAACCTTGACGGTGACGGAGCGGGCACGCGATCATCGGGAATTGGATTCCTCGATCACATGCTCGACCTGCTGGCCAAACATGCGATGATCGATTTGGACATCCAAGCAGTCGGTGACTTGCACGTCGACGATCATCACACCTCGGAAGACATCGGTATTGCTTTCGGGCAAGCCGTCCACGAGGCGCTCGGCAACCGGGCGGGGATTCGCCGCTACGGACACTTTACCTTGCCGATGGATGAGTGCTTGGTCACCGCCGCAGTGGACCTTGGCGGTCGCTATGCGTTTGAGTATCACGCGCCGATCGCGGCAGCCAAGATTGGTACGTTCGATAGTGAGTTAGTCGAGCATTTTTGGCAATCATTCGCTGCCAATGCCAACAGCAACTTGCATGTCGTTCTGCACCATGGTCGCAACGCTCATCACATCGCCGAATGCGTTTTCAAAGCCACGGCCCGGGCGATCCGCATGGCCGCGGAAAGTGACCCAAGAAGCGACGCAATCCCAAGTACCAAGGGTGTGTTGTAGGCCACGAGGGTCTGATCTAGATCATTTTATGATTTAGAATGGTAAGTAGTGGACTTGTTTTAAGAACAATCCATGTGGCGGTGCCGTCGGGCCTGCTGCATCGCGGTTGACCATCGCGATGACTTCGGTGATCCAGGACGGGCTGTGTTTGCCTTTGCCGATTTCCACAAGCGTTCCAACAATGTTGCGAACCATGTTGTAAAGAAAACCATCGGCTTCGACTTCAATCGAAATTCGCTCGCCGTCGATTGGTGATGATGATTCCCGAATGAGCTCGCATGCTCGGATTGTGCGAACCGTGGTTTTTCTTGGACTACGTGATGCTTGAAAGCTCGCGAAGTCATGTTTACCAAGGAAATGCTCACAGGCCGATTCGATAGCTGCCACATCGGTGTCACCGTGAACTTGCCAGCGAAAACGGTGGTCGAATGCGTTTCGGATTCCGCCAAGTTGAAGCTGATACCGATAGCGTTTTCCCTGGGCATCGGCGATTGCATGGAATGAATCTGGGGCGTCGACACAATCCAGTACGACGATCGTAGGCGGCAAGTTGACGTTCATTGCCTTGACTAGATCAGCTGCCGTCGCTCGCCAATGAGGCGTTTGGAAACTGGCAACTTGTGCGAGGGCGTGGACCCCCGAGTCGGTTCGGCCGCTGCCGGTCACAGCGACTCGCTCACCCGTCAATTTGACTAAGGCACGTTCAAGCATCCCTTGGACCGTGGTTCGTCGCGGTTGGATTTGCCAGCCGGCGAAGTCGGTTCCGTCATAGGCAACAGTGATCTTGAACGTGCGCACGCATTTGAGTCCGAATCAGTTACGACCGTTTCATCAATAGTTCGGCAATTTGAACGGCGTTCGTTGCGGCACCTTTACGAAGATTGTCGCTGACGCACCAGAACGCGATGCCGTTGGGGCTGCTGATGTCCTTGCGGATTCGGCCCACGAACACATCGTCTTTTCCTTCGCAATCGCGAGGCATCGGGTACTGATTGTTAGGAAGATCGTCGACGACCGTAATGCCCTCGAATGCTTCAAACAGTTCCTTTGCCTCTTCAACCGAAATGTGTTTCTCCGTTTCCACCAAAATGGATTCACTGTGCCCGTTCGTAACAGGGACTCGGACGCAGGTGGGGCAAACTTGGATGCCGTCGTCCCCGAGAATCTTTTGAGTTTCGTACACCATCTTCATCTCTTCGCTGGTGTAGCCCTCGTACTTGGACGATCCAATTTGCGGAATCAAGTTGAATCCGATTGGGTGTTGGAACGTCTTTGGCGGATGAGTTTGTCCGACCAATGCACTGCGGACGCTGTCGTTCAGCTCTTCGCTTCCCGGCAGCCCCGCACCACTGGTTGCTTGATAAGTGCTAACGACCACTCGCGTGACCCGAGCCACCTGATGTAGTGGTGCCAGTGCAACGACCATTTGTGTGGTGCTGCAATTCGGGCTAGCCAGAATGCCTTCGTGTTTGTTGGCCGCATCGGGGTTCACTTCGGGAATGATCAACGGAACCTTCGGGTCCATACGCCAATATCCGCTTTCATCGACGACCACCGCACCTTCTTTCACAGCGTACGGCACGAATTCAGCCGCGATTTCGTCAGGCGTGCTGCCAATGGCGAGGTCAACATTCTTGAAAGCTCCCGGTGCGAGTAATTCGACCTTGATCGCTTCGCCGTTAAAGCGAACTTCTTTACCGACCGATCGCTCCGACGCGAGTAGCTTAAGCTTCTTAAATGGCAAATTGCGTTGTTGCAATTGCTCTAAAACGATACGTCCAACGGCACCGGTAGCGCCAACAACAGCAAGGGTTTCGTACACAGAGTCTTCTCGAAAAATAATGTTCTTGTAGGGGAGGTCGCAGAGACTTCCCGTTAGGTGAGTTGCGAGGAACTCTCCGCGAGTTCCACGACGCTTGAACCATGAAAATCGGTTACTTGTCGATCGCTTCGATTGCCGCTGGCAGTTCGGGATCAACCAATCCCCAGCCACCGCGTCCGCCCATAATCCGGGATTCTACATCGCTAACGACGTCTTCGGCATTGGGTTCCCAAAACTTTGTAATCAGCTCTTTGTCGAGCGGTTTGTGGGAACGGAAAATGCGAAAACCAATGCCCCGTCCCCAATCGCTGGTGAACCACCATGGGCTACGTGGGAAATTCGGATCGTCGCCTTTCCAAGGTTCATCGTCCGAAGGTAACCGAAACGCACTTCGAAGTTGTTCAGCGTCCATCAAGAAACTGCCGCCGCGTATAACACATTCCGTTGACATGGTCGGCCACGCCACCACATCGATCGCGTTCAAAGGGGCCTTGTCAGCAAACGATTGGTAGCCGTCTTTGGTGAATTGATTCATCGTCCATTCAGCTGCATTGCCATGCATATCGTAAAGGCCGAACGGATTTGGCTCTTTCGTGGCAACGACACCAAGTCCATCGTCGGAATTGTCAAAATACCAAGCGTAATCGTCAGCATCGTCCGCCGAATCGCCCCAGCTATATGCGGAATCTGTGCCGCCACGAGCTGTGTATTCCCATTCGGCCTCGGTCGGCAAACGGAATTGTTGTCCCGTCACACCGCTAAGCCATTTGGTGAACTGTTGGGCTGAGTACTGGGTGATTGTAACGGCGGGTTGGTCGTCCTCTTCGCCATACTCGTAAGTGAAACTAGGGTCATAGAGCTCGGTCGGCGCGGTAATTGCGTCGACTTTGTTGGTGTCATCCACCGCGCGAACGCCGTTTGCTTCGAATTGCTTAAATACCGCATAGAGCTTCATGTATTCGCGATACTGTCCCCATGTCGTTTCGGTTTTGGCTACCCACATCGGATCGACGTTCACCTCAATTTGAGGTCCTTCGCTGTCTTCGCGATCCGCCTCGTCATCGGGGCTTCCAAACTTGAATGTGCCACCAGGAACCGGAACCATGTCGATCGTCACGTCGGTTCCGGGGATTTTTAGAGTGTACGGAATCATGTATCCACCTTCGATTTCCACCGAGGGACCATCAGCAGGCTTCTCTTGGGTGATTCCAACCCTTGCTGAGTCGGGAGCATCCGCTAGGACGGTTGATTGGCAAGAGAGACAAAGAAGTGCCAATGCAAACGCAGTGGTAGCGGTTAATCTAGGAGACAGGCATTTCATAAGATAAATTTGGGGTGGGAGTTGAGTTCACCGGCATTTGCGTCCATCGGCATGGAGCGGGCCGTTCTATTTGGGGTCCGTTTTGTGCCAGGATAGCGAAAAAAACGAAAAACACCCAGGCTGTAAGCCAAGTTTTTGTCCTTGAATTGTTGGCCGAGGTGATGCTTTTTCGAGGAACGTGCGTTGCTCGGGGATCACGTTTCTCACGCATCGGGCGTCGTCTTCGTAACTTCCCCCAACGGGGCTTCACGGAACGCCTCTATCCTAGACGGAGATGCCAGCAGTGCAATTGCCGAAAAATGTTGGTAAACGCGGCATTTGGAAGCAGTTTGACTTACAGTTCTGGGCGAACCCCTAAGCGTACCGGCACCTTAATCTTTTCGTCCCTGCGGTAGAATTCCACTTCGACAACCGTATTAGCGGTTGAATCACCGATCATTCGCATTAAATGCCCGACATCCGCAATCGGTTGCCCGTTGACGCCGACAATCAGATCGCCAACCTTCAACCCTGCACGGGCTGCCGGTGATTTGGAATCGGTTACTGCACTGACCATCGCCCCTCGGATTCTCGCGTCGGAGCCGATCAATTGATCATCCTCCACATCCGCTAATCCGACGCCGAGCCAGCCCCGTTCAACTTTGCCTGTGGTTTTGAGTCGCTCGTAGACTTGCCGAACGACGTTACTGGGGATCGAGAAACTTACTCCTTGGTAAGTATCACCTACAATCGCAGTGTTGATTCCCACGAGTCTTCCGCGAGAGTCGACCAGTGGCCCACCGCTGTTGCCGGGATTGACCGCAACATCGCTTTGCATGAAATCCTGGTACTGAGTACTTGCGCGAACCATTCGGTGCTTGCCGCTCAAAATACCGAACGTGACGGTACGATCAAGTCCGAACGGACTTCCTACGGCCCACACCGGCGAACCGACTCGGCATCGATCACTATCGCCCCAAACAATTGGCATCAAGCTGTTTGCACTGACTTTCAAAACTGCTACGTCGGTCAAAAGATCGGTCCCAACCACGGTAGCTTCCACACGACGCCCATCACTCAGCGTCACTTGGATGTCCTCGCCATCCATAATTACGTGGCGGTTGGTTACCAAATATCCTGCTTTGTCGACGACCACTCCACTGCCTTGATCTGCAACCATCAACGCTTCGGAACGCATGACTTTGGCGATCGAACCATGGTCCGGCTCTGAGTGGCGTGACACATTGATATGCACGACGCTCGGTCCCACCGCAGCGGTGACCATTTGATAGGCTTCGCTCAAGCTATCGAGCGAAACATTCTTCAAGCCTTCGTTACCGGTGTCGTATTCGGCTCGCAATTCGCCACGGTGCCAAGCGTAACGTATCTCTTCGACAATTTGGGGGACTGCGAATCGAGCCGCTGCCAACATGACCGCCATGGTGGTCAGGAGCATCAAGCTTTGAACAATTGGATCCGATCCGCGAGCTTGCGAACCGGTTTGAGAAAGCGACTTATCCCCCTCAGCCGGTTTTTCGCTTTCGTCAGACGCCGGCGTCAATCGATGTACCGGAGGTGGAACCACTTTAGTGGCAACTCGTATTTCACCGGTTAAATCGCACTCGTCTGTATCAAAGAGATTTCCGCTTTCAACAATCGTGTCTTTGGTCGAGTCAAATCGCAGTTCCTGAAAATCATTGACATAGTCAGATTCGTCGAGAGGATCGATTGAGCTTTCGTGGGGGTGATCACTACGGGGATTCAAAACACAAACTCCAGACGCATCGAAACTAGTTGCTTAGGAAGCGGCTACGAAAGATTAGGTGGAACCGGAAAAGGAACAACAAACGGCTCGTCGGCGTAGCGGTTCCATTGTAGAGCGGCCATGCGTCAATGGCGAAGTTATTTTGCGGGTCAATGCGTCGTAATTTCCTCGCTCAATCGGCAGAATCGGTTTGTCCGGCCCAGTTTCTGCGTTTTTTGACAAATTGTATGTGCAATATTTCCGCTCTGGCGTGTCGTTTTAACCTCGTGCCATTTTACAAAATGGCAGCTGTAACCATGTCTACTTTCCGGGCATTTGCCTTCAATTCGATGTATGATACTCAGAATCGGAGTAACTTGCTTCTTAAGGCTTCATCTCTACCCACCGCTCGACTATGCCTCACCCTACCCGAGATACGATTTACCAAGCAATTTCTGCGGTCGAATTGATCGATCCACATACTCACATCAACCCTCACGCCCCCGCATCGCGGACGCTCGCAGATTTATTGGGCTACCACTACTACACCGAGTTGGCCCATTCAGCCGGAATGCCCAAGGATCAGATGGAGGAGCCGGACATAGCTCCCAAAGAACTGGTTCGCCGGTTGGTTGAGAACCTGCACCCGATCGAGAATACGTCCCAATACCAATGGTTGGTTGCGATCTGCCAAAAGTTTTTCGGATTCGAATCGGATCGCCTCGACACATCCAATTGGGAGACGCTTTATGACAAAGCCGAGCAAGCAATGTCGGCCGCCGATTGGTCTCAAACCGTTCTCGAAAAAAGCAATGTTCGATCGGTATTTCTAACGAACGATTTCGATGATGAACTCACTGGTTTTGATACCGAGACATACATTCCGTGTCTGCGAACGGATGACTTGGTGTTCAAATTCCATCAGCGAGAAACTCGCGAACGACTTGAACGATCCAGCGGCGTTTCGTTGTCCGCTTCACTGAGCAGTTTGCGGGAAGCTTTGCGTCAGCGTTTCGAACATTTTACCAGCAATGGTGCTCGCGCATGTGCCATTTCGTTGCCACCGACATTCGAGCCGGCGATGGTCACCGAAGGTCGCGCCATCAATTCGCTCGATGCAATGTTGCAGAAAAGCGAATCAGCTGATGAGACACAGAAGAACGCTTTTTCACGATCCGTTTTTTGGATGCTTGCAGAGCTTTGTGACGAATTTGATTTGCCATTCGACTTGATGATCGGCGTCAATCGTGGTGTTTATGCGAACGGTGTTTATCAAGGCCAAGACCTTTACGATAGTCGAGTGTCGTTAATCCAGTACCGTGAGTTGTTCAACACGTTTGCCGACGTGAAATTTCCGATTTCGGTTTTGGCCAGTGTCACCAATCAAGAATTAGTTAGCTACGCGTGGATCTTTCCGAATGTGTTCACCAGCGGGCATTGGTGGTATAGCAACACACCATCGTTCATTCACCGCGACGCATCGGCTCGTTTGGAAGCGGTTCCGATGACCAAGCAAATCGGCTACTACAGCGACGCATATAAACTTGAATTCGTTTGGCCCAAGTTTGACATGTATCGACAAATCCTGGCGAGTATTTTGGCCGAACATTTCGTAGGTATGAATGGATGGAGTGAAGAAAAAGCGATTGAGCTTGGCTATCGTATCTTGCGAGGGAACGTCGAGGAAATTTTTCTGAAGCGTCCGATGACTCCGATGCCAGCATTGGAAGCCTTCGTCACGAGTCCGAAAGGTGATGTAGACGATCTTGGCGCAATCGAATCGCAAGAGGTCGTTGAGGATCCATCCAGTTGGCAAGGTGCTGCGGCTGCAGCAACGTCCGCCGCACTCACTGCTGGTGCAATTGGTGTCGTGGAAGTGGATGAGCAACTTAGCGAAATGCCCGAGGTTGAATTGCCCGAGGGTGAATTGCCTGAACTTGAAGTGCCTGAACTTGAAGTGCCTGAACTTGAAGTGCCTGAGGCTGAAGTGCTCCAACTTGAAGCTTCTGAACTTGAAGCTTCTGAATTCGTTTCCGAGGCCGAGGAGGATGACACGGAACTTGATCCGCTGCCTCACGAAGACGAAGTCAAATTGGTGGAAGTCGCCGATGTCGAACTTGCGGATGATTCACCCCAAGCATCACCACCCGACGCGGATACGATCGACATGGAAGCCGACCGAGAGCCTCTACATGTGGGCGATTTGCTCGGTGAGGAAGAAACGCCTGAGCTTGAAAACAGAGTGCTCGAAAATGCGGAACTCGAAACGAAAGAGCTTCAAACGTCCGAGCTTGAGACGATCGAGATTGAGGCTACCGATCCCGATTTGATGGAGTTCGAGACGACCGGGCATGAATCGATTGAACCGCTAGAAATGGAACCTGGGCAGGAGGAGGGTGAACTTGCGAGCGAAGAGACGGAAATTGAAATGTTTCGTGGCGAAACATCGTTCGAGCCGGACGAAGACTCTCTGAAATTGCGTCCTGATCCGCTCACGGGTGAATTGCGATTGCCAATGCCAGCAGAATCGAACGATGTGCCCGATTTGCTCGATGAACTTGGCCTCGGTTTCTTCGTTGACGAACCGGATGCATTAGATGAATCCGATGAGTCGGACGAAGCGGATGCATCCGACGAATTTGGCGACTCTGGAGAGAAGTAGGCTACTTCTCGCTGATGATTCGGTTGATCGCGTTAAGCATCGCAAGGATTGTGCTTTCGACACTGTCGGTACTGACACCGACACCGCGGTAACTGCGTCCCTTGTGCTCGACTTCCAAATTCACTTCGCCAATCGCATCTCGGCCAAGTGAAGCGCTTCGCACGGAAAAATCTTTGCAAATCAATTCAATTTCCGTGATTTTTTCTACGGCCCAGAACGCAGCATCGATTGGCCCATCGCCCTGTTCGACTTTCTCGGTGCAATCGGTACCACCATGACGCAGCGTCACTTCGACCGAGGGTGTACGCCCTGTGCCGCTAGTGACGGTGTATGAAATCAATGTCCATTCTTGTTCCATGCCGCCGCTGATCTGGTTTTGCACCAACGCGATGATATCACCGTCATAGATTTCTTTCTTCTTATCGGCGAGGGTTTTGAATTGCTCAAACACCGATTGCAATTGTTCGCTCGTCAAAGTGAACCCAAGCGTTTTCGCGCGATCAGCCAATGCCGCTCGGCCACTATGTTTGCCAAGCACCAAATCCGTTTTCGCGAAACCGACTTCTTCGGGCAGCATGATCTCGTACGTGCTGCGTTCTTTAAGCATGCCGTCCTGGTGAATTCCTGATTCGTGCGCAAATGCATTTCGACCGACAATTGCTTTGTTCCGTTGAACCTGCAACCCGGTCGTCTTGCTAACCAATCGGCTGGTGGGAACCAAACGTTTGGTCACAATCCGAGTGTCGCAGTGATAGAAGTCGCGTCGCGTTTTGAGTGCCATCACCACTTCTTCTAATCCTGCGTTACCGGCTCGTTCGCCGATACCGTTAATGGTGCATTCAATTTGCCCCGCTCCTGCTGCGACGGCTGATAAGCTATTGGCAACGGCCATCCCTAAATCATTGTGGCAATGCGTACTGAGGACCGCTTTGTCCATGTTCGGTACGCGTTCACGCAGCATCGTGAAACGCTCAAAAATTTCATTCGGCGTGGTATAGCCGACGGTGTCGGGCACGTTGATCGTCGTTGCTCCGGCATCGACCGCTGCTTCGACGACTCGGCAAAGAAAATCGTGCTCGGTCCGGCAGCCATCTTCGGGAGAAAACTCGATGTCGTCACAATATTTCGCTGCCCGACGAACTCCGGCGACTGCCCGTTCAACAATTTCGTCGGGTGTCATTCGCAGTTTAAATTCGCGATGAATAGCACTGGTTGCCAAAAAAACATGGATGCGCGCCTGTGGTGCATACTTAACCGCTTCCCAGGCAGCATCGATGTCTTTGTCACTACACCTCGCCAATCCACAAATGGTTGAACCACGAACGGTTTGAGCGATCTGCTTGACGGACTCAAAGTCACCCGGCGAGGCGATCGGGAATCCTGCTTCGATGATGTCCACGCCGAGCTCCGCCAAGACTTGAGCGACTTCGAGCTTTTCGGCCAAGTTCATGCTCGCCCCAGGCGATTGCTCGCCATCACGCAACGTCGTATCAAAGATACGGATCATGCGTGGTTCGGGTGCAGTTGTCGCTGTTTCGGTGGCGTTTTCGCCTTCAGACGCGGACTGTGGCATCTCGAGATACCCCTTTCAAGTAAAAAATTGGTGAACGCAAAACATAAAAAAACCCGAGCCGCTTGGCGACTCGGGTTTCATGTCTTTTTTTCTTTTTGACCGCGTTTTACGGTCCAAACAAACCCTCATCACCCGCCGCCGAAGCGTGGAAGTAGCAAGTTCGCTAGGAGGAGCAGAGTGTTGTTCATACCGGCATCATAAGGAAGAGTGCCTAGCCAAGTCAACGGTTCGGGCATTTTTTGCAGTTTTGCGATCTTCAACGCAACGTTCTTCAACGCAACGTTTGACTTGCTTTGCAACTCAGGGCACTGGCTCGGCCGAGCTAGCACTCAACTCAGAGCCATTGTTGAGCGTGTCAAATTAACGGGATCGAAATGGAATTGAGACTAAGCTGCCCGCGGGACGTCCTTGCCTTGCAGTTGATAGACATAGCGAAGTACTTCGGCAACCGCTTGGTATTGCTCGGCTGGAATCGCTTCGCCAACGTCAACGGTTTTGTATAGTAACTGTGCCAGTGGCTTACGTTCCACCACAGGGATGCTATTTTCGAGTGCAAGTCGGCGGATTTTCTGGGCAATCGTGCCAGCGCCTTTGGCTAAGACAATCGGCGCCGGCATCGTCGTCGGATCATATTGAATCGCAATCGCTAGCTCGGTTGGATTCGACACAACCACGTCCGCTTTGGGAACTTCACTGTCTATTCGCTGCATAATCATTTGGCGTTGGACTTGTCGCCGGCGGGCCGCTACTTGTGGGTCCCCTTCGGTTTCTTTCATCTCGTCCCTTAGCTCTTGGTCGGTCATCATTAGGTCTTGTTCGTATTTCCATTTCTGAAATGCATATTCAAAAATGGCCAAAATAAACAACGCTGTTCCGATCCAAACGAAGACCCCAAGCAGGCTATGAAACAACGTGCTAGCGATTTGTGGAATCGACATCGACGCCAGACCCAAAATTGGATCTTGGTAATGACATAGGCCATAGTATGCCACCACAGCGACAATGCTGATTTTGAAAATGCCAAAGCCCAATCTAGCGACACCTTGAGCTGATAGGATTCGCTTGGCACCCGACAATGGGCTGATATTGCTGAGTTTGGGTGCGAGTTTTTCCGGTGAAAGAATGAGGCCTGTTTGCGTTACGTTGATTAAGATCGCCGCTGCCATCATCGTGATCAATATTGGGACCGCGGCAATCCCAAGGCGAGCACCCGTCCTGAGAAGCCAATTTGACGCATCGGTGGTGCTTACCGGAGTCAGGTGGGGCGTCGAAAACGCATCGGCCATTACGCCGGCGATGGTTTCGCATGCAGGTCCGCCGAACATCCATAGTGACCCCAGTGCGGCTAACAGCAACGCGGCGCTGGTAAGATCTTGGCTGCGAACGACTTGGCCTTGCTCTCTCGCTTGCCTCCGCCGCTTCTCGGTTGCTGAATGCTTCTTGTCGCCACTCGTGTCGGCCATGACTTATCACCATAGCTCACTAAAACGATGGGCAACGGCTGTTAACTCATGTTGAAAGATCAAACCTGCGGTCCCAATCGTTATCGTCGTGACGACTAAAAGTGCTGACACATTGAGGCTAAATCCGATCCCCAAAACATTGATCTGAGGTAGTGTTCGACTAATCAAACCGGTCAATAAGTTGCTCAACACAAGAGCGGCGATCACGGGGGCGGCCACTCGGATACCCGCACTCATCCCCGCACTCAATTGATCCACGATGAGCGTCATCATCGAATCACTGAACGTGATGTTGCCTGCGGGAAGCGTCTTGAAACTATCGACCAAAATCCCAAGGATCATCCGATGCCCGCCGATACCAAGCATCACTGCGGTCACAAGCAGTCCGATCAACTTGGAAAGTGTGGGCATGCTATTGGTTGTCGTTGGATCGAGAGAATTGCCTAGCTGCATCGCGCCGGTCCCACTAATTGCTTCGCCTCCCAATTGCATTCCGGTGATTATCAACTGGATCGTCGATCCGATCAGTAAGCCGACCACGCCTTCGCGAGCGATCGCGATTGTCAAGTCAATCAAGTTGTCGATATGCGGTAGCGATCCCGGTGCGGTTTGAGCAGCAACCGGTGGTAATAAAAGGAGCGTCAACACTATCGCTAACATCGCACGGACGCGGCGTGGGACCCCGACACTGATCGCGGGCATCGACATTAGCAATGTGCTGAGCCGAGTGAGAACGAGAATGCCGAGCACCAAGTGGTCAATCGCCCACTGGACCAGTGACCCGAAATCGGAACCGTTCATTACGGTGATCCTGCGTTTTCAAACATCATTCGTGTAAATTCGACCATCCGATTGAGCATCCATGGCATGCAGGCAACCATGATTGCAGCCATCGCAAATATCTTTGGAACAAACGAAACGGTCTGGTCTTGCACTTGTGTCAAAGCTTGCAGAAGGCCGATCGCCAAACCAGCCGCCATGCCAACGAGCAACATCGGAGCCGCAATGATAACGGTTGAGATTAGCGTTTGCCGACATAGATCGACTGCGGTGGAAGCGTCTATCACAAGTGAATCCTAACCAAGTGTTCCAAAACTATTCATCAACATTTCCACCACCAACCGCCATCCGTCGACAAGCACGAATAGCAACAACTTGAACGGCATCGAAATTACCGCCGGTGGCAACATCAGCATCCCCATTGAGATCGTGACGCTGGCGACAACAAGGTCAACGATTAAAAACGGCAAGTAAATCTGAAACCCCATCAAGAATGCGGTTTTCAACTCGCTCAAAATGAATGCGGGCAGCAGTACACGTAACGGAACGTCTTCGAACGAACTCGGTAGTGGAGCGTCAGGGTCCATGTACGTGTAAAACAAATGGACGTCTTCGTGATTTCCAGCGACATCAATTTGCCGAGACATAAACTCGCGAATCGGAACCGAACCCGCATCGTAGGCTTCTTCCATCGACATTGTCACGTCAGGATCGGTGTATGGTTTGATCGCATCGTCGTAAACGCGAGTCCATACGGGAGTCATCACGAATAGCGTCATAAATAACGCGATGCTGGTCATCACTTGGCTAGGCGGCAACGACTGTAAACCGATCGCCTGGCGAAGCAAACCAAGCACAATGATGATGCGAACGTAGCAGGTCGTCATCAGCAAAACGGCAGGTGCCATACTGAGTACGGTCAGTAGCAACAGCACTTTGAGGCTACTGGTTAATCCTTCGGGGCTGGTCCAATGCTCCGGGCCACCACCGAGCACGTCGAGCGTTTGCACGGGGATTTTTAGCGGTTCTTGCTGGACGATTGTCGGCGTCGTCGTGGTCGACTGTGCAACCGCGACAGGCGCAGCCAACACCCCAGTGATCAGCAGAAGCAGCAGAATAGCGGGAAATCGATTCAAACCGTCGTCGCTCCATCAACGAGGCCTCGGACAAATGACGCCCAGACTTTAGGGAAAATCGATGAAAGAAGGGAAGACCGATTGAAGGACGTTTTGCGTCATTCCGTTGACCGCTTAGCAGTCCAGCGGGGTAACCACTGGTTTATTCGCCGCAAAAACCACCCGGAAATCATTCGATTTTAAGCATCTTCACGGAGAGGAAAGCAGAATCCAATTCGCAAATGGGATGACCATTCTGCCTGGCAATACGCGACGGGGGCAACGATGCTTCGCACCCCTTCGGTTGTCACCAAATGATCCAATCCAAATTGAAAACGCCCCAAACCCAATGCAAGCAAACTTGTTCTAGCGATTGGTAGAAGGATAAGGGATTCAATGCTATCAGTGACTTTCAGGCATTTACAAACAGCGGATTGGCTAAGTGTTGTTCTCGACAACGAGATTCCGGCTGCGTACCCATCCACTCAGTCGATACCCTGCCCTAGCCCACCGTGCGAAAAACCATCGGCTCATCAAATAGATGCTGATGCTTGAAAGTGCGACGTCAAATAGTGTCTCTTTCCACATATCGAGGATCACCCCATCGTATCCGTTGAGCATAATCATGTAAGCCAATTCAGCGATCGTATCGACCGCAACGACGGCAAACAGAATGATCACTCCCACTCGTCTACCGCCATTTAGCGATGACCATGCGGAGGCCCATAAAACCACCAAGCTCGTCATGATCGAAAACGCTTGGTAGAGCAACATTCCGAAATCGGTGCTCGGATAAAAAACGCTGATCGTTGGATCGCTAAGGGACGTAAAATGACGCCGCATTGCTTGGTAGAGTGTGAACATGAGTGCGATCAACAGCGTCGCGGCAAACAATCCTTTGACACTCCATCCAGTCGGCTTGCGAGACACATCGCAAGACAAATTGCCTTCTTCTGTGGTGACTTTGAGTGTACTGCGATCGACCAAATGAAACTGCCAAAATTGAGAGGGAATCTGCATGGCGAGTAAATAGATTGGCACGCTGAGAATTAGAAAGCCGAAACAAATTACCAATATCGTCAAAAATGACTCGCCAAAATCGACCAACGCATACTGAGGAATCGCTCCAACCAATCCGACGACTGAGAAAAGAAGATTCAATGTGGCCAATTGCCACCACATCGATTGATGGGGCGAACGCCATTGCCACCACACCGCAATTTGCATCGCAATCGCAGTTTGCAGTCCATCGGAGATATGAAAAAAACACTGCGCCGCCGTTTGGAGCTTGTTCGAATAGAAAAACCATCCATCTTGGAACAGCATCGAGACGGCAATGCTTAATCCGTTTACCAGTATCCAGCCGCCAACCGCCATTGCGGTGGTCGTCCAAAAGAGACGAGGCCGATCTGTGGTGGAAATCGGAATTGGTATTGGAGCTGAATTTTGATCGCTCATCGGCTCAAGGTTCGTTCCATCGCTTTGCGTAGTGGTGCTTCCGCGATCTGGTACCAAAAAAGTGCTTCGTTGTTGGGGTGGTTTCGCGAAAAATCGTAGAGCATTTGCAAGCCGACTTGGCTTGATTCATTTCCAAAACATGCCTTTAGCTGATCGAGCTCCGACTGAGTCAATGCATGAAGGCAGGTCAAAGTTTGAGTGGCGACCTTTCCACTTACTGCGGAAGTCAAGCTTCGGTAGTCATTTTGAAATGCCTCTGGGGTGAACGTATCAAGCGCACGACGGGCAAAAGTTTTCGAAGCATCTTCGTTGATGTACCTGACCAACGATGACACACAAGCGTGACAGAGCGGGCCATGATCAGGATTGCGAAGAAGTTGGTCCAAAACATCCTTAGTATGTTCGGTTGATCCCATCGCAACAAATGCCGTTTGCCGACACAGTTGCATCGGCCAGGTATCTTCGGCGAACAAATCAGGCGAGTACCTCAGTAACGTTCGGCCTGCAAATTCCAACGCCATTTGTTTCCAAGCCTTCGGTGCGATCCTATTGCTGGGAATCTCAAAATCGTTCGCCGGATCACGATCGTACTCCGCAAGAATAAAGGCGTCACCGAGGCTCAGTAGTCCTCCGTCAATCATTTTCCGTAGTGCCGAAACGAGTACGGGATCGATTGATTTAGCTGGATCGTCCTGCATCGCACTTGCTTCGACTAATCGATTCATGATCGGTTCGCTCAATAAGTAGGAGGCGACGGACGTCATCGGCTCATTGGCATCAAATGCATTCGGTTTTGAAGCCGTATCACCAAGCAATGCTTGCCTCGCCGCATCGAACGCGCCGGTTCGGAACCGAACCGCTCCCGATTCGGAGGTCCAACGCACGAGTTCACCCGCATCCATGTCGATTTCCATCGTGGAGCCCTCGGTCTTCGCGATCAAATGGTGGTCGGCAACTTCAAAACGAGACTTCGCTTTATAGGCAAAAGGCAGCCAATCCGCCGATCCGTATGAACTGACGTATTGCAGCGGACTATCGTTTTCATCGCGAGTCGATCGAATGGCCCAATCAAAATTCAGTCGACCATGTTGTGTCGGGTCATGCGATGCCGCGACTTTGACACCATACTTTAGACAGCCACCTGCACGGATTGGAGAAAACCGCATTTGCTTTTTATGACTCGTGTGATCGATCACGACCACGTCTGAATCGACTAGGATACGAAACAATTCAACCTGGTGATTTGGATCGGACGCAGCTTTGACGTCCCATTCGATATAAAGCCCTTTGTCGGATTGAATTAAACGCGCCGCATGCGGACCTGCTGTTTGTGAAAGTTCAAGATCACCTCCTGCTTCGATTGACCGAGATACCCACTGACCGGCAAGCAAGAATGCTTTGGCGCGTTGATCGAGCGGTGTATCCAAACTTGGGCATCCCTTGATTTCATCAAGATGGATGGTCAATGTTCCGTTCTGTACACGATCAAACTTGACACGATGTGTAGCGAATCGGCCACTTTCCCATAGCTGGCGCGTGACGGATTGGATCGTCTGTTGATCGACTGCGTCTCCTTCATCAAGGTTGACGAACTCAAGGATCGATTCACGTGAGTTGATTTCGTTGCCCTGAATTACAATCTGGTTAGCCTGATTCGGTTTTCCAGCTTCGGCGACGTCGATTACCAGTGTGCCCGTTTGCGTATCTGAATCGCTACTGATCGTCACGAAAATCATCGCATCGGAGTAGCCGAGGCCTGCAATTGCTTTGCGGCATGCCGCTTGGAGTGTTTCATTCGAGTCGAACGGGACGGGATCGCCTATTTTCCAGACAGGTTTCTCCAGGTCCTTTTCTTTTCCGTTTTCGTCCACCCACCGTGTTTGCAGTTTTCCATTAATTTCAACGAACGAGGGAAACGTATCGTCGGCGGGAAACGGCTTGGTTAGCCGGTCGACAAGATCAGGAACGTGAACTGGAAGGTCGCCCCTAATTTGAACGTCACCACAGGTGAATTGCTTTCCCTCGGTGATTACGAATGTCCAAGCCAAATTGGCGACATCATCGTTTCCTTGAACCGAAATATCTCGAAAACCTTCGTTTCGATAACCAGCCGTCAATCGTTTCTCAGTGACCGAGCCAGTCAAATTACGGTCGCCCATGGGGTGGCTGGCGATCAAAAAGTCCGCATCGCGGTTGAGTGCTTCGCGAAGTTGTGCGTCCGAATACGTTTCGTTGCCGCTAAAGAAGACCACGCCTGCGGGTGACTTAGGGGCCGCCGATTCATCCGCCAGGATAACGTTGCAACTCCCCCAACATAGAACGGTCGCGGCAAGCCATTGATTCAAAGCAAGCATTGTGTTTCTCCGAGCACAGTGAAGTTGCACGAGAGTTTCACACAAACGCGAATGAACGCCAAGATCAATTCGATAACGTGTATTTCAAACTGCGTAGAGTTGATAGAGCATTAGATAGACCACCACGCCAGTGACCGAGACATACATCCAGATGGGATAAGCGTATCGAACGAGTCGTTTATGAGCGACGATGCGGCCTTTCATCGCTAAATAGACTGCTCGGAGTGCCAAGAAGGGAACTAGCATCGCGAGAATCAAATGCGT
The DNA here is from genome assembly GCA_007859835.1 of Novipirellula herctigrandis. Classification (GTDB taxonomy): domain Bacteria; phylum Planctomycetota; class Planctomycetia; order Pirellulales; family Pirellulaceae; genus Novipirellula_A; species Novipirellula_A herctigrandis. The sequence continues at coordinate 5,837,626 of SJPJ01000001.1, forward strand.
ACCCAGAATCGCAAAATACAGATAGCGAGCGGCATTCGATGCAATCGCCGGATCGGTCGGAAACCGCTTATTCGGCTCACCGGTCGTTTCGTAGAGAGCAAACTTGTGAAGCAGGTACATCAGTAAGAAGAGTGCACTGACGCCGAGCGCGGATAGCATCAACTTCTTGTGGACCCGCGCTTTCCCTTGCCGGATCTTTACGAATGCCATCGCAAGCAAAACGATCGCAATGGCATTAAGCGACGCGGTTGCATGTGGCAGGTTGTCGGCTAAGAATTGCCAAGACACTTGTTTAGGAATCCTTCCGCTCAGAGAACTGAATCATTTGGCGAATCGTTTCTTTTAGTTTTTCAAATTGTGGCTTTTCGGGCCAGGTATAGAATCCTTCGATTTGACCTTTTGTATCGACCAAAACGAAACGCTCGGAGTGGAACTGCTTATCGACGGGCAACCGATAGATTTCGGCACCGATGCGACGAATGTAGTTCAAGTCGCCTGTCATGAAGAGCCATTGTTTCTCGTCAGCACCAAATCGTGCAGCGTACTCTCGGAGAATTTTGGGTGTATCCGTTTCCGGATCGACCGAGATTGCAACAAAGTGCACGCCCTGGCCTAGAAATTCATCCTGTAACTCTTTCAACTTCTGGTTCTGGCGAACACAGATACTCGGGCAAGTGCTGTAGAAAAAACTGACAATGTAGGGTTGCCCGAGCAATGCCTCGCTACTGATCTTTTCGCCACTGCGTTCCACGAGTTCAAATCGACTCAGCCATGCTTCATCTTCAGGCGGTCGGCTAGGTATAGCGTTTTCGGTTACCGAATCCTCTTCGACAAAATCCATGGGCGATACATCGTTCGAAAAAATCTCGATCTGCTCATTTGATCGCGCGCGACTAGCGATGCTCTTGAATGTTCGAATCCCGAGACCGACAATGACCGCAGCGATCAGGATTAAAACGATGTTGACCGTGGTTCGCATTTCTATCCTCTGTTCTCTTGCAAATTACGTGTGGAGTATGGATTGTAGCGTTTTAGGCTCCGTTACAACACGCGTTAAACCACCACATCTACTTTGCGGCTGCCACGTACAAAGTACCAAGCCAAAACGCTTACAAAGACCGTTGCGAGGATCGTGACGCACCAGCATGCGCTGCTCGACGGTGCAAAACCGGCAGCCGAAAAATCGATTTCGGGATATATCAGACGTCGCATTTCAACCATCGCATAGCTGAGCGGGTTGACTCGCATGACCCCACCAAGAATCATTTGACCTAAGTTGGAATCATTCCACGCGGGAATTGGGAAAAACGAGCCGCTGAGAAGCCACATCGGCATCAAGCCTAACATCATGATCGCGTGGAACCCTTGGGTTGAATCCATTGGCCAAGCAACAATCATCCCCAGTGAACACATGCCAGCCGCGACGATTGCTAAAAGAAGCATCAGAGGCACGATGGTCCAACTCAACGGCGCGGCCCCAAACAGGTAAACAAGCAACAGGAAGAATGTCGCTTGAACCCACGCGATCGCGCCGCCACCAAGTACTTTGCCTGCTAGTACCGGCCAACGGCCGACGGGTGCCACTAGAACGGATTGCATAAAGCCTTCGCGGCGATCTTCGATCACGGAAATGGTCGCAAAAATCGCAGTGAACAAAATGATGAGTCCTACCGTTCCTGGCAAAAAGAACTCGATGAAACTCTGGTCACCCGCACCGGTAAAGGAACCTCGAAGTCCCGTCCCGAAGAGTAGCCAAAACAGCAGCGGTTGCAGGATCGCAGCGGTGACGCGGTTTCGTTGGCGAAAAAAACGAGTCCATTCACGCCGTGCCAGCATCCAGGCAGCCGCCAAGCCGGCGGTCGTCGTGGGGGTCGCTAGGGTGTTGCCGCTAGTAAGGGTGCTCATGGGATAGACGAAAAACTTTCTAGGCTGGCATGTGGTGCTTGGGTTTGGCAGAGAAGCCTGACAATCATGACGTTACTGAAACTTGTGCCCTGTCTTGGCGATGAAGACGTCTTCGAGGCTGGGGCGGCCGATCGTGATCGCTTGGACTTGATTGCCAAGTCGCGCCGAAATGACCGGAACAAGCTCCGCGGCGGAATCACTTTGCAAGCGAAGTTGATGATGCAACCGTTGGGGAAAAAGTCCAAGTTCTTCACGCAGGATTCGCTCGGCATCGCTAACATTGGTGGATTCGATCGTCACAACTCCATCGCCCAGATTCGATCGGAGCTGTGCGGGACTTCCTTGATCAATCTTTCGACCTTTGTGCATAATCGCCACTTGGTCAGCTTTGTCCGCTTCTTCAAGCAAGTGCGTCGTCAACAGCACCGATGTCCCTTCGTCGCTCATCGCACGAACTGCGTTCCAAAGGTCCAACCGAGCGCCGGGGTCCAGGCCCGTACTCGGTTCATCTAGAAGCAACAATCGCGGACGATGTAGCATCCCTTTGACCAATTCCACACGTCGTTTGAGTCCACCCGAAAGCGTCTCGCAGAGATCTTTGCGGCGATTGGTTAAGTCCAATTGGTCAAGCAGGACATCGCGACGCGAGTTCAACTCTTTCCCCGTGAGCCCATACAGAGCTCCTTGGCAAGCAATATTCTCGTCAACGGTTAACTTGTTGTCCAAGCTTGGCGATTGAAATACGACTCCAATTTGTCGACGCACCGCCAGTGGATTGGTATGGCTATCGAAACCGCTGATGCGGACCGTACCACGTTGGATCGGCATTAAAGTGGATAACAATCGGAACAGTGTCGTTTTGCCGCTGCCGTTGGGTCCGAGTAGCGCGAAGATCTCGCCGGCGTGCGTCCTGAGATCAACACCCTTTAATGCTTCATGGTTTTCGTAGGTATGCCACAAATCGGTCGCCGCGCAAACAATGTCTGCGACGCGACCGTTTCGACCCGATGCCATGGATTGTTCTGTGATAGCGCTGTTCATACTTAGGCGAGCGACCGTATCGTGACGACAATAAGAATTGCCGGTAAAACCAATAGAGAACTGCGAAGCAGTTTCCGCGCCATTAAATCATCAGGGGAAGCAAAGAAATGCAGTGAAGCTCGAAGCATTGGATAACAAACGCTGGCAACGGCGATCGATGCAATGATACCGCCAACGACACCTTCGGGGATCATGCACAACGCAAGCCCACAAGCCAAAATCGCGAACGAACCGGCAATGCTCTGCCAACCGGCCGATTTGCCACTTGGGTCTACAGTGGTTGACATGCAAAAACCAGCTGCAGCGTATTGTCGACGATAAAGCCAAGCAATCGCCATAAAATGAGGATATTGCCAGGCGGCCAAAATCCCAAACAACAACCATCCGGTCGCATCGATGTGACCACCGCCCGCTGCGGTATAGCCGATCATTACAGGCAGAGCACCGGCTATTGCACCAACGGTGGTGTTAAACGAAGTGCGAGTTTTCATCGGCGTGTAGACAAGCACGTAAAGAAGCCAGGTCGTCACTCCGGCAATCGCAGGTTTGGCGTCGAACACGAAGTACAAAATCGCCGTCCCAACGATTCCAAGGAATGCGGTATAGATGGCTGCGGCGAAAACATTCATGCGTTTATCGGGAAGTGGCCGCACTGCTGTTCGAGGCATGTGACAATCGATGGCACGTTCCCAAATTTGGTTTGCTGCTCCGGCACTGGCGGCGACCATCCCGGTGCCCAATAGCAACCATGCCATTTCAGTCATCGGAATCAATCCACCTGCCGCAATGGAGGCTGAAGCGACGGTCGTCACCAAAATCATTGTGACAATTCTTGGTTTGGTCAGTTGGACCAAGTCGATTGCGGTCGATTTGAATGAAGTTGGTTTCGAGGAGGAAGCCGATACCGAGTCACCCAGCGGATGATCGTGGCTCCCCTCCCCTGGCCCAATCCTTGATTCGGAATTCACTCGATCATCTTCGCTCACGTAATCGCTCCGCGCCATGAGAAGGTCAGGAACCGATTTCGATGTGGAAAGATCGGCGGTCAGGGTATCAGTCGACATGGGCGAATAGTTTATTGGAAAGAGTGCCGGCTCAGGTATCGGACTCGCAGTATACGCAATAAAGCGACCGTGGAAACGGCAAGAATCAGCGGCCCGATCGCCACGTGGGCTGTGACCAGCAACGCGTCGACGTAGTTTTTTGACTCAATTAAGTGCCCCGACGCTCCTGGAAACCATTGAAGGAACGAGGGCCAGCCATAATTGACGACCCAGCTGACTATGCCCAGCAAGATTTGGACTGCCGTCAAGGCGACCAAGATGATCCCTGGCCGAGACACCGAAAAATCGCTGGATCCCCTCAGTTGTCGCCAAACGACGGCAGTCAATAACCATATTAAAAACGCCGTTATTACATGAGCCCAGACGGTATACAGAAACCAAGATGGCGAATCCGTGGGTTGCAAATGGCGAATTTTTGCCCCAAGAACCAACTGGGTGAAGCACACGATTAGCAGCACCGAGATGACGGTAATCGTCCCCGCAGACGGTATTGCCATTCCGGAATTTGCGTTTTCATGATTGTGTGGAGCCTGGTTATCGGGGGCAACAGCGACATGATTGGCAACGGAAAGTTGTTTCCACCATCGGCTCGTCACCACCGCACCGGCTGTGGCAATTGCGAAAACGATTGGCGCGGTGCTGCCATGAATCATCGCAAATACCCGATCGCTTAACATCACGCGGATTCCACCTAGGCCGCCTTGAATGATCACCAACAGCAAGATGATCGCGGAGAGGATCTTTACCCAGCGTCGCTCTTCGGTCATTGCCGCCGAAATCACCAATCCTATCGCTGTAAAGCCGACCAAAGCGCCAAGAAGCCGGTGGCCATGTTCGATGAAAAGATCAAACGGTCCAAGCAGCCAAGTCTTATACGGATATAGAAAAAGGTTGTAGCCGTATGTATTGGGCCAATCGGGAACGGCCATCCCCGCGTCGTAAGTTGTCACCAATCCGCCGACCCAAATCAATGGCCAAGTCAACACCACCGTCAACACCGCCAAGCGGTGAACGATAGTGGAGGAACGGGGTACCGTGTCTTTGAGTTCCGTGTTCATCGTTCGCCTCGCGTTTGTCGCCAGGCGAAAATCCGTTCACCCGACATTCCGCCGAGAACTGCACCACCGGCACCGAAAAAAAATCCTGCGACCAATCCACCAAAACTCAGCGCGAACATTACGGTCACACCAAGGGTAATTCCTATGATTGCACCGATCGATCGATAGTTATCTCGATTCATTTGCAGTCTCCTGATTCTCATCCGACGCAAACGACTGCACATAGCGAATCAAGTTCCATACCTGGTCAACCGTTAAACCTTGGTGGCTTTCAATGGCAACAACTTCGATTCCCGGCATTGGCGTGCCTGCGATCCCTTGGACGATGCGTCGGTACAGTGTTTCTGCATCACCACCGCCGTGAAAAATACCATCTTTGAGGGTACGCGGTTTGATTTGGCGTGGCATCATGGCGCCGGCGTCAAGAAACGGTTTCATGTCTACGGAATCGGACGGGGTTAACCCGATTCGCGAGGAATACTCTTTCGACCAATCGTCGTAATCGAGTGTGATCGTTTGGCCTAGTCCGTCCTCGTCGTGACAACCGACGCAATTGGCAATTTGACCATGAAATAATTTGCGGCCGCGTTCAATTGATTCCGTAAGCTCGGATTCCGTCGGCTTGGCGACCGTTGGTGATGGGACTTCGACGACATATTGTTCAGCATCAGCCCACTCCTGGGCCACTTCGTTCAAAATTTCAAGCGTCACTTCGTTTCCTTCTGTCAGTGAATCTTCACCAACACTGGCGGGAACTTTCAAACGCAGTTCGTCCTCGGGGACTTCTTCTTCGTAGCCCATTTCATCGACTGCCGCAGAAAGCAAATCACGTTCGACCTCGCCGCGAATCGACAAGTAGATGACGTAGTCAACGATCGCATCCAATTCATCATTGCTGATCAACGGGTAGGCGGGCATGGCCGTACCTGCGATTCCGTGACGAATTCGTTCAATCAAATCGTCGCGTGTTGGTCGTTCAGAACGAGCGGTCGATTTCCACTTAAAAAGGCCATGTCGAAAATCTCGCGGATACGGATTTTGCACCATCGATGCCGGCCCATTGCCACTGCCTGAAAGCCCGTGACACACCGCACAATGCTCGCGATACAAGCCTTGTTGAGTGCCATCTTGTAGGCTCAGTACCGGACCAGCCGCTTGAACGAGTCGGGCTGAGTCAACCAAATCGGCCAAAGATTCGTCGAGAAACTCAGTCGGCCAGCGGGGATCATTGGGAGTGCCAAACAGTGAGTCAGTGGCTTCGGAAGCGTCTTGTAGCGCAGCATCCATCGGGATCGCACGGCTTCGTGCGAGCGTCATCGAGTAAACCTGATTCGGATCAAACTGCTCAATCTTGGTGTCGCAGCCCGAGAAGGCAGCCACTAAAGAGAGCAGAACGATGCAGCAAAGAGAGCGAAACATTGGCACGGGAAAGGAGGGAGGGCGGTTTGGGTGTGCCTATTAAACCGTAAAAGGTAGGAAGACGTAAACGATAGGGAATTGAATTACGCTAGGCGGATGGCATGAGTTCTGGCTTCACGTGTAGCTGCAATTAGCTTGTAGCCGAAATGCTAGGACGGGGCCTAGCCTACATCAAACTTAGGCATGCGTTCGACGCCAATGCGATCAATCGTAGCTGAGGGCTTCTGCGGGAATCACGACGGTTCCCATGTCGTTCTCGCCCGGTTGAATCTCGTATTCGAATCGGCTTCGCGACCATCTTTGCTTTTTGCCGCCGATTTTGACATCATCGATCCGACCAGCTTCGTGGTAAACGCGGAAGATCAGTTTCTGGTTCTCGGGCAATCCCTTGATCACAAGTTCACCGTTGGCGTCGCTCGCTGCGGCAAAGGGATGCTCAAGCACCACGACATAGGCACGCATCCAAGGGTGGATATTGCAGTCGACCGGAATTGGCGCTGGCTCTTGCTTTTCCAAATTCACGGTCTTGGACCCACCAGCGGGAATCAGAATATTCAACGGGTCATTCTCGAGGAAACTCATGTTCGCGTTATGCCCAATCGGATCGGGGTTGGTGATCTCAAGCGTGTCACCTGTTTGTGCGATCACAATGTGAGGATCGAAGCGACATTGATCGTTCGCCAAGACGTGTTTGGCATTCACCGGAGGTACTTTGTCGATTTTGGATCCACCTCGTCCGGTGTAGACATAGACCACTACGTCTTTGACTCCCTTGTTCTTTGAGTTGACCACAAGCCGTTCACTTGCCAGTTGATGCTTCCCGCAAAAACTCTCATCCTTGTTCACTACGAGGAGTGCAGGATCCTTCTGTTCGCCAGCGTACTCAAACCGAATTTTCAGGTCGGCCGCATCAAGATTGAGCGGCAAAGCTACTACAAAAGTGAGAGCGGCAACGCAATGAAGCATACGATTTTTCAAAACAAATCTCCTACAGATCAAATACAAAGATGGCATTGGGGGCCAAAAATGGCATCGGGGGCCCACGAACGATTCTATTCTATTGGAATCAATCGGCTAGGTCACTTGGCGTCAGTCCCCGCAAACTAGAGCATTTTCATCGTTGAGGGCGGATCTCGCCGTTCCCGCAGCCGATTGCGATCTCGGTCCGATCGACGTAAGTAATCCGGGCTAGATGGGATTGGCCAAAAACGGGCCTTCGTCAGAGGAAAACGGGCTTTCGGCCGAGGGAATTGCCGACAAAAAACGAAAAAAAGCGGCGACTGAGAACGAGAGTTGTAGGTCTCTCCAGTCGCCGCCCGAATTGAAATTAGCCTTTGGCGAAGTGAGTGCCAACCCTTTTTGAAGGTGGGTAGACCGTTGAAGCCAAGGTGGCAAATAGGTTGGTAGAATCACTTACTTCGGCTGGTCGTTCCCTAATTTTACTCTTCGTCGGCTTTCTGTCTACCGCTAATACGCGATAAGTGTGAATACGTCGCCGCTAAGGGGCTCTCGGGTGCCTATGGTTTTAGGAACGACGAACAGGGCGTAAATTACGGTTTTCTGGTTCAGCAATCCGGTTTTTGGTCGGATTATTGATTCGAGCGTCGCGACAGGGCTTGCCTCCGACGCATCCCCCGCATGGCGAGCGCGAAAGCACAGGATTTGGTGATGAAGGTATTGATCGTTGGAAGTGGTGGACGCGAACATGCGCTCGCCTGGAAGATCTCGCAAAGTCCTCGTGTGGAAACCGTCTTCGTCGCACCCGGTAACGCTGGGACGGCCGTCGACGCGGTCAATGTTCCGATCGAAGTGACTGATATCGAAGGCTTGGTGAAATTTGCCAAGGATGAATTGATCGACATCACGGTCGTCGGTCCCGAAGTGCCATTGGTTCTTGGGCTGGTGGATGCCATGCAAGAAGAGGGCCTAAAAGTGTTTGGGCCAAGCAAAGCAGCTGCGGAACTTGAAGGAAGCAAGGTGTTTTGCAAGAACCTGCTTCACGCCGCCAATGTCCCAACTGCGGATTACCGTGCTTTCCGCAGTGCAGATGATGCGAGTCGCTACATCAAAGATCGTTACTCGGAGCCGAACGACCCAGTCAATGTGGTGATCAAGGCCGATGGATTGGCTGCGGGCAAAGGGGTGATTGTATGTGACACACGCAGCGAAGCTCTGGAGGCAATCGACCGCATCGCGCATCAGCGTGAATTTGGCGAAGCGGGCAAGGAGCTAATTATCGAAGAACGGTTGTTTGGCCAAGAAGCCAGCGTGCTTGCGATTACGGATGGCGAAACCATCATGACATTGCCTGCTGCGCAAGACCATAAACCTGCTCACGATGGCGATACCGGCCCTAACACCGGAGGGATGGGCGCGTACTGTCCGACGCCGATCGTTGACGAAGCAATGATGGAAAAAGTGGAGTCGGATGTGTTGGTCCCCGTCGTGCATGCGATGAAGCGTGCTCGGCGACCCTTCAAAGGGGTTCTCTATGCGGGGATGATGCTTACGTCAGCTGGGCCAAAAGTATTGGAATTCAACGTCCGTTTTGGTGACCCCGAATGCCAACCGCTGCTGATGCGACTGAAGACCGATCTTATCGATGTGATTGAGGCGACGATTGACGGACGCCTCGGTGAGCTTGGACCGCTTGAGTGGGACGAACGACCGAGTATTTGCGTCGTGATGGCTAGTGAAGGGTATCCTGGAGACTATGAAAAAGGACGTACCATTCGAGGGCTCGACCGGGCAGCCGAGCTGCCTGATGTCAAAGTGTTTCATGCCGGCACTGCAATCGATGATGGCCGAATTTATAACACGGGCGGTCGCGTGTTAGGCGTCACTGCGATCGGCAATTCGATCAGCAATGCGAAGTTGCAAGCTTATACAGCGGTGAAAGAAATTCGCTGGGAAGGTGCATGGTGCCGCAAAGACATCAGCGACAAGGCGCTTGCGTACAAGGCTTAGTGGAAGTCGTTGATTTAAGCGTTCGCTTGCTGTGCTCGATAGAGTTTGCCATCGCGGACATCGATGCAATCCATCGAAGCTCTGGCGGCCGCTTCAAGACCAAGCGGCGAATCTTCGAAGACTAAGCATCCCTCGGGTGGGACGCCTAGTAGTTCGGCGGTTTTCAAGAACACGTCCGGTTCAGGCTTGTGACGTTCGGTGTCTTCTGCGGTGACGATCACTTCAAAATACTCTCGCATTCCGATTTGTTCTAGTTGTGCGGTGACTCCTTCTTTGTCGCCACCACTTGCGACAGAGATCGGTATTTTGCGGTGATGATTTCGGGCGATCGAACAGATGTCCTCGCGGGCTTCGATCCGCAGCATTCGTCGTCCGAACGCGGCCTCTTTCAACGCCGTGACCTCATTCGGATCGGCGTCAATCGATTGCTCTTTACCCAATACTTCAACAATCTTTTCACTGCGCATTCCCCCCATTGAATAGAACTTCACCTCGGGGAATGAAATGCCATAGGGGATCAAGGCTTCAAGCCAGGCTTCATAATGCAGCGGCATCGAGTCCGTCAAGGTTCCATCGCAATCAAATATCAATCCGGCATATTGGGAAAAGTCGTCCACAGGTTTGGCCTTGGCGGGAATCGTAGTGAAAAGGGGCGCTGTTTGCCTGGTTAGCCTATGTTGCATTACAGAAGTTGCAAACCCTTCGTCGGTCCTACGCTGAAGAGGCCGTGTTGTGCGAAGCCGCACATGGTTTCTGTGGCTAGCCTAGCGACCGGTTTGTGTTGTATTCACGCACATAGTCTTTTTTTTTGCTTTCAGGTGGCACAGAAAGTGAATTGAAAAAATTGTGTCACGGCACCGCATCGTGTAACATTCAGGAGTATCAGTTTATCCGAGCCAAGGAAATCAAAGCATGAGTGAAGGTATCAATTCCGGAAAATCATACGAACTCGATCTAGGCGACCGAAAAATCTCACTACCCGAGGTGATCGGAACCGAAAACGAACGAGGCTTTGACATCTCTAAACTTCGCGACGAGACGGGTGTCGTCACGCTCGACGAAGGCTACCGAAATACGGGCAGTGTCAAGTCGGCGATCACTTACATTGATGGCGAGAACGGGATTCTGCGTTACCGGGGCATCCCGATTGAGCAGCTTGCCGAAAACTCGACCTTTGTCGAAACGTCACTTTTATTGATGTACGGAGAGCTTCCGTCTGATGAACATTTGAACCGATTCCGCGAGATGCTCACGGAGCATCAAATGATTCACGAAGGAATGCGCAACTCCTTCCTTGGTTATCCGCCGAGTGGTCACCCGATGGCGATTCTGTCATCGATGATCAACACCTTGTCTTGTTACAACTCCGCTGTGATGGAAATGGAGGATGAAGTCGGCTTTGAAAATGCGGCTGCCCGGTTGCTTTCAAAAATTCGCACCGTCGCCGCATACGCATACAAAACATCGATGGGTCAACCATTGATGTACCCCGATCCGAAGTTGAGTTATTGCCGCAATTTCTTGCACCTGATGTTCTCATTGCCATCGAACCGGCATCATCCTGCGGACGACGTGGTTCGAGCTTTGTCGCTATTTTTGATTTTGCACGCTGACCACGAACAAAACTGTTCTACCGCAACCGTCCGCATGGTTGGCTCTTCGGGTGCGAACTTGTTTGCATCATGTGCAGCCGGCGTATGTGCTCTGTGGGGGCCGCTTCACGGTGGAGCAAATGTCGCTGTGATGGAACAGCTTCAACGTATTCACGAATCCGACGAGCGAATCGAAGATTTGATCGAGCGTGTGAAACAGAAAAAGGAAAAGCTTTACGGTTTCGGTCACGGCGTCTACAAGAGCTATGATCCACGGGCAAATATTCTTCGTGATCAAGTCACCAAAATTGTGAACAAGCACGGACATAGTGACCCGCTATTGGATATCGCTAAAAAATTAGAAGAGATTGCGTTGAGCGACGACTATTTTGTGAGTCGAAAGTTGTATCCGAATGTTGACTTCTATTCGGGCATTTTGCTTCGTGCGATCGGTATTCCGCTTAACATGTATACGGTCATGTTTGCGATGGGCCGGATGCCTGGTTGGATTGCTCAGTGGAAAGAAGTTCGCGATAGCGAGAGCCGCATTTATCGACCAAGGCAAATCTACACGGGCCCACCCTGCCGCGACTATGTCGAAATGCAAGACCGAGAGTTCTGATTCGCTAATTCGCAAAAAAGCATGTAACCGAGATTCAATCGAACGCGTGTGGTTTTTGAAATTGCATGCTTAAGTGTTTGATCACTTAAGATTCGATTTTCGCCATCGAGATCAGACGCTGGTGGTTGGCGAGATCCTTGATGATTCGCAGCTCAGCTAAGTTGGCTGTTGCGTCGACGAGTTCTTCGCATAAATCGGCAATCATGGGACTGATTTCGATAATCAATCGGCCGCCGAGTTCAAGCCGCGGAGGAGCGTTTTCAAGCAGGCGTTTGATAACGTCGAGGCCATCGATCCCTGCGACTAACGCTTCGCGGGGTTCGTACTCGCGGACCGACGCGGGCAGGTCATCGTATTCCGATTCGCTCACGTAAGGCGGATTGCTGCAGATGATATCGAACGTTTCCGGCTTGGTGACCGACGCGAACAGGTCGCTGTGGACAAAGTCGATCGAATCGGCGAATTTCAAGTGCGCGGCATTCCACCGGGCAATGTTCAACGCCGTCTCGCTTTGATCGACCGCCGTTATCTCAGCGTTTTTAATGTGCTTGGCAAGCGTGATTGCGATCGCGCCGCTTCCGGTTCCAATATCGGCAATTCGGATGGGGCGATCGGTAACCTTCATTGTTTTGACGCAATCGATTGCTTCGATCACAAGATGCTCAGTTTCCGGGCGAGGTATCAACACATTCTCGTCGACCCGGAATCGCAAGGAATAGAATTCCTTGTAGCCAACTAATTGTGCAACCGGCGTTCCTTCGCCGCGTCGTCGCACCATTTCACGGAACGCAACACGCTGTTCTTCACTGGGAACCTCTGCGAAGGCAGTGTAGAGTTCGATGCGCGCACAATCGCGAGCATGAGCAAGCAAGATTTCGGAATCAAGACGTGGTGAGTCGCTGCCGCGTTGTGTGAAAAAATTGGTCGTCCACTCTAGCAACCGTAGCACCGTCCATGGATCTTCCTTTGTGTCTGGCTTCGAGGTGTCCGACATGGGGACCTTTCGTGAGTGGTTCGCTTTAGTCAATCATGTCGCCGCGAAGTTGATCGCGGTCGTATTCAATCATTGCTTCGGTGACAGCGGACAAGTCACCAGCAATGATTTGATCCAGCTTGTATAGCGTCAGATTGATTCGATGGTCGGTCAAACGGTTTTGAGGAAAATTGTAGGTCCGAATTCGCTGGCTACGGTCACCTGATCCGATCAAACCTTTGCGAGTTTCCGCCTGCTTGGCTTCCTCTTCTTCTCGTTTCTTTTCATAGACGCGCGCCTTGAGAACTCGAAGTGCTTTGGCCAAGTTCTTGTGTTGGCTTTTTTCGTCTTGGCACTGCACGACGGTGCCGGTTGCATGGTGCGTCAAGCGAATCGCGGATTCGGTCTTGTTGACGTGCTGCCCACCAGGCCCCGAGGCACAAAATTTGTCAATTCGATAGTCTTCTGGCTTAATCTCGATTTCGACATCTTCCGGTTCTGGCATTACCGCAACGGTGGCTGCCGATGTATGAACCCGGCCTTGTGTTTCAGTTTCAGGAACGCGTTGCACGCGGTGTCCACCCGATTCGTACGCCAAATCGCGGTAGACGTTTTCCCCTTCAAGAGTCAATGTGATTTCTTTGAACCCGCCCATTTCGGTCGCGTTATGGTCCATGATTTCAATCTTCCACTTTTTCGCCTCCGCGTAATGTTTGTACATTTCAAACAAGTCGCGAGCGAAAAGGGCCGCTTCGTCACCACCGGTGCCGGCTCGGATTTCCATGACACAGCGGGTCCGGTGAGAATCTTCGCCACCGACAGTGAGTGACAGTAGTTCCTCCCAGAGGCTTTCGCGTTTCTTACGTAGGGTGGCCATCTCCGCTTCCGCCATGTCCCGTTCATCCGGGTCCGAGGCTGCTTCGGCCATCTCTTCGCACTCGCGGATTTCGTCTGTCAACCGCTTAAATTCACGGTACTTTCCAGCGACTTTGGCCAATCCGCCATGTTCGCGCGCGGTCGCGCTCATCCTCGCCCCGTCGCCTAAGACCGCGGGATTGGACATGTCGGCTTCAAGCTGTTTGAATCGAGCAAGTTTTTCTTCGAGCGTGTCGCGAATGGTACTCATAGACTGCGTCTGTCAGAGAAAAGGCGGGAAGCACCGAGAGGGATCGAGGAACCGATCCAGTTTGGGGGTGAACTTTATGAAAACAGCCGCACGCGCTCACGGATGAACGGTGCGGCTGTTCGTGTTTCAGATTGGAGGAAGCTATTTTTTAGCTTTCTTGCCTGCCTTCTTAGGCTGCAGGCTGCCGTAGGTTCCAGCTGCAAACTTCTTTTGGAACTTGTCGATTCGGCCCGCTGTGTCAACGTATTTCAGCTTTCCGGTATAAAACGGGTGACATTCGTTGCAAATGTCGAGCTTTAACTCGGGACGAACACTACGAGTCGTAAACGTATTGCCACAGCCGCATTTGACCGTGGTTTCTTGGTAATTGGGGTGAATGCCGTCTTTCATGGCAGTTTCTTCTCATTTTTCGCTAAGGGGATGGACGCTGGCGATCGTACAGCGCTCGCTTGCTTGTATCGTACGCTAACGTCCTGACTTTGTTCAAGGGCGGTGGAATTAAGGATTGTTGCACCCATTTGCTGCTCAAAGCTGGCCGTTCGGAGATGTCTGGCCGTTCGGAGATGTCTGGCCGTTCGGAGATGTCTGGCCGTTCGGAG
>SJPJ01000001.1:5852026-5859621 GCA_007859835.1 Novipirellula herctigrandis
CAAAATGGCTTTACGTTTCTTTCGAAGGCCGATTCTGGTCCATTTGCTCGGACGATTGTTTCCAGCGTTCGGCGATCACCGTGTCGATCGTCAATTGGAACAGGTGGTACATCAACATCGGAATCACGCTGACCCCCAAATCGATCGCGATTTGCAGCCCGACCATCAGCGTTTTCTGGCTTCCCCCGAATCCGACCGCTACCTGGCTAGCACGGTCCGCGCCTGTTGCTCGCGATACCAAAATGCCGATTCCGAAGGCCGAAAGGTGAATTGCGATCACCAGAAATACCAAGGTTGCGGTTGTCATGCCGATCGATGAAACGCCTGATTCGTCTGCATTCTGGATCATGCCCGCACTGGCGATTGCCCCAAAAACGACCATCGATAGGATGCCAAATTGCGCCAATAGCGACAAGCGAATCTTGTTGCGATCGGCCCATTTGGCCACGCCGATCGTTCGCATCGTTTGGGCAATGACCAGCGGGGCGACCACAATCGTTGCCAGTTTTCTCATTTGTTCGATTGCCGAGATATCGGCCTGACGCGCCAATACTAAAGAAACACCAATCGGTATCACGAAAATGCAGGCCAGGTTTGTCACCACCGTGGTCATTAATGCGATCGAATCATTCCCGTCGGCCTTGCGAGTCCAAACCGCAGCGGACGCTAACGTGCAGGGAACCAACGAAACGACAAACAACCCTCCAAACGCGGAGGCAGGCAAAATCGCTTGGGCAGGCAAACAGAGTAGCGGCACCACGAGAACGTTGATCCCAATTGCTAGCAATGTGGGGAGTGGTCGTGCGAGGCTTTGCCGAACGGCATCGGCTTTGAGCGTGACGCCCATGATCCACATTACCGAAAACACGATCGCGCTGCGTAATGTCGTCATGGCGAGCAGAGGTTGCAGTGTTTCGCTGGCGAAGAAGCCGATGCAAAAGCATGTCGCCAGTGCGATCAGGAACCATTGTCTCTTTATCCTTGGCCACATCTTGTATTTTTTCCAAACGATCTATCGGTAAACTGGCTTGTGAAACTAAGATTCGCTTCAGAGTCTAGCTCAAGTCACGGCGCAGACCTCAGTGCTAGCATAGCCCATCCTTGGAAAGGAATCCGCATGCATGAACGGACGCAACGAGCCCTCGCTCGGTTGATGTTCGTTATCTGCTGCGCGGTCCCGACGTTGATAACGATGGTTGTCTTGTTTATTAGCTGGACACCGTGGTATCACCAAGCTTGCTTGCGAGAGATTAGCGAGTCGATTGCCAAGGACACGGGGTTTTTGATTGAGGTGGACGATTTCGATCGCCCCAGTCCTTCGCGTTTGGACCTTCAAGCCCTACGAGTAATCGATCCGGAAACACACCGCGAAGTTGCTCGAGTCGACCACCTGTCTTGGACGGAGGTCAATGACGGGGTGTCGATCGTATTGGATCATCCTCAACTTCAATCGGCGGAACTTGCAGGCGCATGGCGTTTGATTCACGATCGGTTTCTATGCAGTTCGATTTGCTTGTCGACTTCGGTTCGTTTTGCCGCCAGCGATTTGACGATTGATGGAGATGTTGGATCGACACGGCTTCAAGATGTCGATGCTTGGATCGAACCGGGCGACGATTCAACTCGGGCGACGATTGAATGTATGCGTTCGACCCAGCAGGATGGCAGTGGTCGCGACGGGAGCGGTTTTCGAATCGAGGTCGTCCGCGACCGAACGGGCGATATGCCGGTCACGACTTGGACGATGGAAACGAGCGACACGCCTTTGCCCTGTTCTGTTTTTTCTCAGTATTACCTACCGCTCGCTCGTTTTGGCCCTGCTGCGTCGTTCGCGGGAACGGCTAGGTGGAGCATTGACGCTGATGGATGGTGGGTCGATTTGAGTGGCTCGCGTTTCACCAATGTGGATTTGGAACGGTTAACCCAAGGGCTGCCTCATGCGATGGCGGGAACCGCAGACATCAAGTTGCAAACCGGCATGCTACGCCCAGCAAAAGCGATCGATGTTACCGGAGAGATTCGATCCGAACGCGGCTTTGTTGCGACATCGCTACTAAGTTCGCTTCATCGTGATTTTGGGATGACGGTCAATGCGAATCTGAGCAACCCGCGATCGATCGCATACGATTACTTTGCATTGCATTTCAAGCTTTTCGACTCCTCGGTGACCCTTGATGGGATTTGTGCGACCAAGGATGGACTGCGTGGTTTGCCAGCCGGAGTCGTGTTCTACTCTGGTGGCGAATCGATCGTCCAAGCGAAGGAGATTGAAATGGCGTCGGTTGAGCTTGCAAAGTTATTGGCATCCCCCAATAGCGTTCTTGTTCCAATAACGCCACAAACCTCCGCAATCATGCATCTGCTACTACCGTCAAGTCAAACATCTCGGCTTCGCTAACTTGAGCCCCACAAACTAAGGTCCAGCAGGCTATTGCGCAACGGATCGCGAGCCTTGAGGGCCACCGGTAATTTCTCTGTCCATCGGAAGCGGGCGCGCGGCGGCGGCAAAGCCGCGTGCATAGAGATGTTCTTTCAAATGACGAAAGGCGGCAAAACTGTCTGGGTAAACCCAAACGGTGATTGTCGTCGTTGCTGCGTCGCGACCGGCAAGTTCGATGTCGAGGTCACTTCCTTTTTGAAACATCGTTTGGATCGGCGTGCCGATGGGTTCATTCAAGGGTGCGACACTCATCCCGACCAACGAGATTCGTGTAGCCAATCCGACTTGGCCTCCGCGTGAAACCATCTCGCGACTTTTCGCCATTTCGTATCGAGCGACATATCCGCGTACCGGCCCGACAGCGGCCTCAACAAGTCCATCACGTGAACCACCGGCTGCTCGTTCGAAGTCGTTTTTGATCTCTGCGATCAAACGTTCGATCGGAACCACCGACAAGCGATTGGCTTTGAGGCGAAAATGAATCTCGTCTCCAAAAACGGTTTTAGCCATCGGTGTCGGCAGGTGCGTGATTGCAACCACGGGTTGTTTTTCCCCTTCGAGCCGTTCACGTTCGCCTTGTAGCTGGGCCAATTGATCTTTGGTTTCTTCGAATTCCCGGTTTCGCGACGCCATTTCGGTCGCCTTTTTGTCGAACCGTTCTTTCTCGGCATCCCAAGCCGCTTTGGCTTCGGAAAGCAAATCCAGCATCACGCTGCGTTGTTGTTGGCGTTGTGCAATGTTTTGGTCGCATTGTTTGATTGTCGCTTCGAGCCGGTCCGAATCCGCTTGAGCCGCAGCGGCCCGCATCGTCACTTGACCGAGTTCCCCTAGCTGTGCATCGCTGGCGGTTCGATTCGCTTCGTCGATCACCAGTTCCGATTCCGTTTTCGCCTTAATCTCGTTGATCACTTGCGAAGACTGCGTGCCGAGTACGACGACCAAAATGATCAGGACGCCGACGAGGTTGGCCACGATGTCCAAGAAGGCGTCGTGTCCCAATTCAATCTTCGTGCGATTTCGTTTGGATTGACTCATGGAGTGATACCTCGTTTGCTATTGGTGCCGAGGCTTGCATCTGCCCCACGTACATCCACACCACTACGTTGCATCATTTGCTTAAGCTGTTCGTAGCGACCTTCGCCTTGGGGCATGACTTCGACATCCAGTACCGGTTGCCAACGACCGCCTGGTAGCGAAGGGCCCCATTGTTGAATCCGTTTGCGAACTGCATCGCCCAGTTCGTTAGTAGCACGCGAGACGTTTTCGTCTGAGAAACCGAACATCTCGGTTGCTCCGCCTGTCGCTGGAGCGAGCAAGACGAATTGATCTTCGTAACAGAGCACTCGAATCGTTCGTACGATGGTATTGCCGCGTGCACGAGCGACCTGCTCGGGAACAGCCCAGTTCTTTCCGCGAGAATCGGCTGGCGGTGTGGATTGCTTTTGCATCGACATGCTTCCGCCCATCGAGCCGTTTTCCGGCGGCGGTGAGGAATCGGATCCACCGGCACCTGCTTGCCCACTTGCGACCGATGATGATGTGGAGACACTCGATTGGCCCCCCCTGCCCGTGCCCGCATTCCCGCTGGTTTTTGCGAACGGGTCGCTCGTGTCGGGCAGTTCGAATTGATGGCTCTGCGTCGGCATTGTGTTGCCTGAGTCATCGGCCTTGCCGATTTGCCCTACCGCCGAAATCGATCCTGCGTCGGAAGTATTCGGACTATTGAGCGACATGTTTGACTCAGACGAAGCGCCTGTGTCGCCCGGCGTGTTTGGTTTGCCCGGTCCGCTAGCCGGATCTAAATCGCCATATTGTTGATTCAGGAAGCTGCCAAGCTCGCCCCCGTTTACGCCATCGGATTGATTGCCGCCACCGGCTTTTCCTGACATGGCAGGGTCTTGCCCAAAGTTTTGGCTGACCGAGAAATTCGAATCCCCTGCACCAAGTACATGATTGAGTTCAGCAACCGATGCAGCCTCTTCGGCAAGCGATTGTGCTCGAACCGCCGCTGCAGCCGATTGCATGTCCGATGCAATTTGATGCATCCGATTCGCGTCAATGGCGGGGCTTAACGGGTCGCTGCCGGAGCCGGGGGTTCCCGAGCCGGATGTGTTGTTGGTCGCAATTGCATTGCCCTGCCCTGCCCTTGCCGTTCCGCCCGCCGACGTTCTGCCCGCTGACGTTCTGCCCGCTGACGTTCTGCCCGATACTGTTTCACCTGTGGCGTACGGATTCGAGTTCGAGGAGTAATACGACGACGTGCCTTGAAGGTTGTCGGATGCCGACCGGAATCCGTTGGCCGTTCCCTGGGCGTCCATTTGTCGCGCTGAAAGAGTCGGCAGTGTCCGACTTCGTGTCCGACCATTGCTCCTTGCTATGCCGCTGGCGTGAACGCGAGCCTGTTGGTTGGAGATGGCATCTTGAATGGCTAAGTCAATTCGTTTTTTCAATTGAGGATCGGGTTGGTTGAATGCCAATTGGACTTTGCTGGGCACGAGTTCGTAACCAAATTGGTCATCCCAATCTTCCATGGCACCACGCGCAGCCGCATACGATTCGATCCCATCGGGGCGAACGACCAATAGTGGGTAAGGCGGGATCGAATCCCCGTAGTTTTGCATTGCATGGTGACGCACGATCCTGAGTGCGGCGTCAATCGGGTTGGCTCCACGGCTGGTATTGTCCAATTGTTGCTGCGTGATCCGCACCCCTTCAGGCCAAATCATCACGCCATCTTTGGAACATTCCAAATAGACTGGTCTTCGGTCGGTGCCGTTGGGGCCTTTGTGGGGAACAATCACCACGCGAGGTGTGTTGTTCTCGGTTTGAGCTTTTAACTCGGCAACCGCTTTCTCTTCTTCCTTTAGTTTCGATTTGAGGAAATCGATCGTGGCGGTATCGACTGCCGTGGCTTCCGTTTCCCCCGTGGCTTGTTTGACCTCGTCGCTCAAACGCATCAATTCGTCACGAATGCGTTGGAGGTGGTCTTCCAAGTGTGTTAGTTGATCCCGTCTGTTTTCCAGGTCCGCGGCTTGAGAATCGCGGAATGCGACGACCTGCGCCACACGGACTTGCTCTTCGGCGATCATCGAAGCGACGGTTCCTTGCGTTAGCGAAGGTTCCTCGGACGATGAGTGTTCGGCCATCCGTTGCTGTTTTGCTTGCTCCGCTTCCGCCACCTGCTGCTCAGCTACCTTGGTCGCTTTCTGGGCCACCAATGCGAGGAACAGAATTAGCGTGCCAAGGGTGCAGACAAGAACCGCAAGGAAGGGGAACAGCGTCGGCGAGATGGCTTGGCGACGACGCCCGCTCATGCTGCACGCCTCTGTTGCGGAGTCGATTCATTTTCGGATGAATCGTTGTTCGCGACGTGCACATTTAGCGCCGTTTCTTCGTGGGCTTTCATGATCACGGGTAAGCGATGCGATAGTACATCGACCGCTCGGGCGAGCACTCGCATTGCATCAGCCATGCCTTCGCCGGCCGATGCTTCGATACTCCGATCGATCGCGGCGTTCGTTTCGCTGAGTTGTTGTAGGCTCGAGTCGATCGAATGCTGCATCGCGACAAGCTCGCCCGCGCGAGCATGAGTTTCGGTCAGTGCGGTGTACTGATCGATCATCGACTTTTGATGCCCCGTTAGCAGGTCGGAGTGCTGCGTCATGCTTTCTTGCCACTGTCCCCATTGGCGTTGCCAACGATCCGCTGCGATGATCGCCGATTGGTCGATCGAGGTGGCGTGATCACGAAGGGCAGGTTTGAGCGTCTCTTCGAACGCTTCGACGATTTTGTTGGTGTCACTTTCGTGGACACTTTGCCAGTGATCTTTTGCTTCATCGATTGTCTGTCGCCAAACGATCGCCTGGCTCTCGATCGATTGGGCGACCGCCACGCGGATTCCTTCGCAAAGGTCCGCGATCAGAGCAACTTGGTTATCCGAAGCTTCGTCACTTGGTAGAGCAGACGAGACCAAACTGTTGATTCGTGAATCAATGATCGACAGCAAACGCTGTTCGGTTCGTTCCATCGGGTATTGCAAAAAGATTGCGACCACCGAAAGGACGAGTCCAAGAGCCGTCGTATCGAATGCAACATACAAGCCGCTTTTTAGTCGGTCGACCGCAGCGACGCCGTCGGTGAAATCGAGTCCGCCGAGTGTTTGAGTGATCCCAATAACCGTTCCGAGGAACCCCAGCATCGGGATGGCCCAAACAATGATTCGAACGATGCCGAGCGAATCGTAAGCAGTATCGGCATCACGAGCGGACAATTCCCGAAGGTCATCGGGAAGCTGTTTCGTGGTGCCACGTTGGCTTTGACGCACCAGGATCTCTTCGAGCCGACGGACCAGCATGCTAGCGCGAGATTGCAGCGGCAGTTCGCGAATTTGGGTGAGCCAATTGCGAGCGACATGTCCTGCGTCGTGGTTTTGCAGCCATCGTTGCGAGGTGGTGCTTTTTTGGGCGCTGGGCATCAGGTCTTCGTCGCGAAGCGATGAGAGCGCGTTCCACTGGACCGTGGTTTGGCAGAATTTGCCAAACAGGATCGCAGCAGCGATGAAAAACAGAACAGTCGCAGCCACAGCGACAGGGTGACCAAGGAAATAACGCTCCATCGGTGGCCACGCGGTCAGTTTCACGACTGCGTAAAACCCCGCAGCCGCAAGGACGCCGAGCGAGCCCCAGGCGATGCCGCCATAAGCAGCCGTCCCGCCAGAAACCGTGGATCCGTCGTTTTGAAAGCGGTTCACGAACTAGCCTCAATCGGTAGATTTATCGGAGCAAAGTCATTTTGACGTTGGTTTGCGATGGATCCCCCGAGGGATTCAAGCCGCCCAGCGATCCAATGGACCAGCGATCCAATGGACCAGCGATCCAATGGATAGGTGCGGGCGGAATTGCAAACGCAAGCGCGCACTGGCACGCTCGTTACAATCGGATCGACCAACTCGACCAATCAACTTCACCTAATCGGAAAAATTCATCAGCGGGCGTCGATATTGCGACTCCTGAGCAAACCGGCGTAAGTTAGGCTTGATGCTCGATGTCACTCTTTGCTGTGCTCCGGCAACTTTGCTGTGCTCTGGCAACTTTACTGTGCTCTGGCAACTTTACTGTGCTCTGGCAACTTTACTGTGCTCTGGCAACTTTACTGT
>SJPJ01000001.1:5860238-5935515 GCA_007859835.1 Novipirellula herctigrandis
TATAATTCTATACCAAGAAATAGACTTTTCGGAATGGATTTCAGCGATATTGTACGAAGGCATCTTGTCATCTCGAAGCTAGACTCGTTGAACGATTCTTTTAGTTCTTTCCAATGCTTTGCCGTCATATTTGGTGTCGCAATTTGAGAATTGATACATATGGTCACGTTTGGTCGGCTTCAAAAACTGCTTCGTTCTGACATCCGAAAATCGTGAGTTCAATGAAGATGGCATCTCTTTTTGCCTGGAAAAGGGTCTTCTGTTCTCCTATGATCGTCTATTAAGGTAGCGATAAAGCCTTTAGTGGCGGGGTTATCACTTGCGGGACATCGATCGTGCATACGCGTCTTTTTATTGGCGTGTTCTGCTGAGAGACCACTTTTCATTGAATCGCCTCCACTTCAATCACTCCTCTTTTTCTCCTCTTTTTCTTTCCACACTTCTTAAAAGGTCTAAGCCATGAGAAATCAAGCTAGACGAGTTGCGTTTACACTCGTCGAATTACTCGTCGTCATAGCCATTATTGGGGTCCTAGTCGGACTTCTTTTGCCTGCTGTTCAGGCTGCACGTGAAGCGGCTCGCCGAATGAGCTGTAGCAACAATTTCAAACAAATTGGCTTGGGGCTTCACAACTATCATTCAGCCTACAACAAACTGCCTCAACAGCGTCACGGCACATGGAACACGACTTATGGCAATTGGCCAATGAACTACAGTGACGACATCAATTACTTGCAATTGAACTTCTTAGTAGGCATTTTGCCATTTGTCGAGCAGCAAGCGTTGCACGAGCAAATCGTCAATCCGAATGGCTTGAATTCCGATGGTTCTACTCGAACACCTCCTTGGAATCCTTTAGGACCAACGGTTGATGGTCACGACAATTATGCTCCTTGGGTGACCGAGGTGGGGACTTTTCGATGCCCAAGCGATCCTGGTCGAGGGGCCCCTGGTTATGGACGAACGAACTACGGTGCGTGTCTTGGTGACAGCTACAACATGCCCAACGGAGACTGGTTTTGGTGGGATCACAACACAACCGCTATCGATGGCGGCTGGCCTTCTGCTCAAGGTTGTGGACGTGGGGCATTTGTTGGTCGTAAGCAGACTGCCTTCCGCGATATCCTCGATGGTCTTTCCAACACAATCGCTTGTGGTGAATTGACGACGGACCTCGGGGATAAGGACACTCGTACGGTACCCGTTGAACAGGGCCAAGGTGGCGCCGTTCAACTAGCAGACAATCCGCTTTCGTGTCGTGAAGGCCTTGACCCACTGCGTCCTCAATTTTGGGCACCGGGTTTGCAAACCGCGGCTGAAGGTCAACCTGGCCAAGGTTCACGTTGGGCTCGTGGTATGCAATGGTCGAGTGCATTCGCGATCAACAGCGGTGTCTATACGATCTTGCCACCCAACAGCGAAACGTGCCAAGAGTTGCCTGCATCGCAATGGGCGGGACCTTTCGCCGATCGTGTCAATGCACCCGTTTCGAGTCGTCACCAAGGTGGTGCTCATGTGTTGATGTCGGATGGAGCTGTCAAGTTTATCACCGATTCGATCGAAGCTGGCAATAGTTCTGCGGCTCCTGTGAATCCTTGGTCGAGGCAAGGTGTGCAAAGCCCGTACGGCGTCTGGGGAGCTTTGGGAACGAAGGCGAACAAGGAAACGATCGAAGCTGACCTGTTCTAGTTTTGAACCAACTCCATCGTTGCAAGCCAGCGATTTATACCTCGTTTTTTGAAAGACAAAATCATGAAAAAAATGTCGATGATTCTTCTATCCGCAACTTTTCTGACGTTGTCGATCGGTTGCGGCCCAGAGAAGGGAGCTGAATCGGTTTTCGATGAAGATGAAATGGCTAAGTACCGATCGACTCCTGAGCAAATCGCCGCAGGTATGAAGTCGGGGCAGGCAATAGCGCCGGACAAGAAGGAGGCAGCGGCATTGGGGAAAGAAACTGCGAAAGCGACTAATTCCGCTGGTAAATAGCTACAAAGTTCTAATTGCCTTTCCGTTGAAAGCAAATCAAACTAGTGTCTATCGAAGGAGTCACCGGGAAATATTTCCGGCGGCTCCTTTTTTTTCGTTGAACTCGGTCTCATCCTACGGTAATTCAAACAGTCCCCGTTCGTTTTGAAGGACCAAAAGATCTGCGTTGATCGGCGGGTTTGAAAATATTTGTGATGATCCGTCGGGCCAATAAATTGAAACCGTGTCGATATTGTTTACACTGCCAAGCCCAAATGTGATCACGTTCTCGTTGCGACACATGTAGCCATCACCTGTGGCAACCCATTGACGGTATTGGTTGCCCTGAACCGAGATTTCAATGGTCGCTCCGATCGCGTCTCTCTCACACTGGACACCAACGAGACGAAAGCGACACCAATTTCCCACCGATTTGGTCTGGTTGATTAGCAAAGCGGAAGGTGTTTCGAGATGGGTAACAACTAGATCACTGCGCCCATCCCGATTGAAATCAAGCTTGGCGAGAGCTCGTCCTAGATGGGCTTGGCCAAAGTAGTTCGAGGGATCGTTGTTGGTTTTAGCGATGAGTCGGTTTCCCTCGTTTGCGAAGATCTGAGCCGGCTGCTCAAACGATTTTTTTGTCCCATTGGGTCGCTCGACACGACCGTTGACAATCACAAAATCTCTAGTGCGGTTGTTGTCATAATCCAACGATTGGGTCCCAAAGCCGACAAGCGGTTCGCTCGCTTGGTCAATTCCAAACGCAACACTGCGTTCCACGAACAAGCTACCTTGGTTCAAGAAAAGGCTATTCGACTCGTCTTCGAAATTTGTGACGTGCAAATCTGCGAAGCCGTTGAGGTTGAAGTCGTCCAATGCGATCCCCATTGATCCCGTTCGGCTTCCGCGACCGCCTAATGCACATCCGCGAAGCAATGCGGAATCAGTGGCGTTGCCCGAGGTGTCAAAGTTCAATAGGTGGTCTGGGTAGACATCGTTCGCAACAAATACCTCCGTCCCAATCGAATCGTCGAGATTGGCAACGACTAAACCGAGGCTTGCGGCTGAGGGCGTGGTGGTGAGGATTGAAGCACCCTTTGCGTCCGAAATGCCTTGTCGGACGACAAAGTTCGGGGAAGGCTTATAGCTCAATGGCGACAGTTGCTCGATTTGACCGCCGCCGTCCTTCAGAGGTTTTCGAGCTAGATTCGGATCGTCAGCATATACGGCTTGCACGAGTTCTGGGATTGCATCACCAGTAACATCCGCTATCGCTAACGAAGTCAACATTCCATCGGAAAGCCTCGGCATAGGGATAGGCGATTCGGCGAATGTGCCATCGCCGTTATTGATCAACAATCGAGTGCCGTGAAGATTTGCAAACGCTAAGTCCGCAAATCCATCTTGATTCCAATCGCCCGATGTCACCCCAAGCGTGTATCCAAAGTCGGATGCTTCGGCAACCGCAGTGACATCGACAAGCAAGCCAGATTGTTGACGATAGAGCAAATTAGAAACCGTCGATTTGAATTCGGGTGGATCGCAATTTCCTTGGGCGAAATAGAGATCGAATTGTCCATCAAGGTCATAGTCAATGACGGCAACGCCGCCGCCCATTTGTTGGTAGATCGAAAATCGATCTGGTTGAGGTTGAGCTGCAACACGGAAGGCATGCTTAAGGCCAACTGAATCCGCAATGTTGGCAAATTTGGGTGCGAGTGAAATGGTGATCGCGGGCTTTTGTGTATATTGGTTTTCCGTCGGTTCACGCCAAGTTGGAGATTGAAAGTTCGCCAATTTCATATCGCATAGTCGTTGCTCCGCTGTCGGAAATCCTGTTCCCGTTTGAACCAATTGTTGTCGCCGTTGGTTAAGCTTTGTGATTTTCTCCCTGGTTTTTTCAGGGGATTCGCCATCGTTGTACCGTTGAACCGCAATCGCTTTCCACATGATCGCTTCAAGTTCACGATCAAGCTTCGTGAGGATTTCTGAGAGTTCCTCTAAGGTTTCTTGCTTTGGAATCGGAGCTTCAGAAAGCTTGTGGCTGAGTTCGACTGTGCGTCTTACGTCGAAATACCGCTGCATCCATTTCGCGGCAAGTTGTTCCTTGCCAAGCGCGGTTAGAGCTTGATTCATGCGAAGATAAGTTCGATAGTCTGTCGGGTCTCGTAGTAAAGCTTCCCCCGCTGCGTGGACGGCTTCTTCAAAGCGGCGTTGTTCAAGCAAAACGATCGTTGCGGCAACCCAGTATTCTGCTTGGTCTTTTACGGCATCATTGGCATGAATCAGCCAAGGAACGAGTTTCTCGGAATGCTGAGCAGCAGCTAAGATTCGCCCATAGAAAGCTTCGACATCAGCGGGGACTTCGACGGAATCTTGGCTCGCTTGGCCGTCCCGGCCAAGGTACGTGGCCAATGTTCTTTCCGCTGCTGCAAATTGGAACTTTCCAAATTGCCAACGAGCATCTGAAATGGCGTTGATTGGGTAATAGTGCCTCGCTGCGTTTTCCGGGTCGCCTCCCGCAGGAAGCTCCGAGTAGAGGGCGTCAGGTACCGAAAGCAGGGCTTGCAGTTCATCCTGTCGTACGTCACCCGCACGGCAAAGTTGTTGCAGAAGCGGCACCGCCGCATGACGGCGACCTTCACGATTGAGCAGCCATGCTAGTTGGCGTATCGCAGGAACGGCGTCCGGAACCCGGTCGAGAATTTTGCGGTATTTCTCCTCCGCAAGGTCATACTTCTCGAGCTTCATCGCCATGTCCGCACTAACCCCAAGGGCGAGCAGGCCAAGTTCTGGGTGGGCGACGGGAACGTTGCCAAGCAAGTCCATGCCCGTTTCGTGATCCCCTTGATAGAGCTTCAAGTTGCCAAGTCGAAACAATGCGTCGGGATCCGTCGGATCTACTGACAGCATTGATGTTAGTTTCGATTCCGCTGTTGCGAAATTACCTTGTTGAAGCGCCGTATCGATTTGGCTCAACTGCGTTGCGCGGGTTGTACTTGGTTTCGGCGTAGTTGACGCTGTCTTCGAATCGGCGGTTGCTCGTTTGACTGATGTCTCGGGTTTGACTGATGTCTCGGGCGACACCGATTTCTCATCCTGTGCGGGGTCAGTCCGTTTGGGTTCAGAACCCGACTGGTCACAACCGACTGTCGCACCAACCAACAAAGCGAACAATGTAGATCGCTTAGCAAAGGGGCGTGCGAATTGAAGCAATGCAACTATTGAACGCAAGACAACCTCGAAAAGCAAAGGCCTTTGCTGGCTAGTGAAGTGCCACATGAGCTCCATTCATCATAGCCGAATCAACTTGTTTGTGGGGCAATGGATATGTCACCATGGCCACCGGATTCCGGCGACGAGATCGAGTCGTTTTGTTTTGGGGCTGTACTCCAATTGCGACAAAAGCCGAGATTCTCATGCGATTGCCAGTTTGCGTTTACGGTTGGCTCCGGCAGTAACTCGCGACAGATTAAAATCTGCGTTCATCATTCTGAACAACCCGTTAGGTCTTCAGCAAATTAGTTAAGCACCAAGCAATCCATGTCGCAAGCAATCGCGACTCGCCGTGGTTTAGCATCGGCGATTCGTCGCCCAATCATTTGAGGTGATGTCGCTCTAGGCGGCATGACTCAATAAAAAACGATCGAAACCGAGTTTTCCTCAGAGTCGATCGTTTTGTTTTTCGATTTCGCGAAGGAGTGTAACGTTTAGCGGCGACGTTCTTTTAGACGCACTGCTTTGCCGATTCGATCGCGGAGGAAGTACAGCTTTGCTCGGCGAATTACGGCGCTTCGCTTGACTTCGACCTTTTCGATGCGAGGGCTGTGTACTGGGAATTTCCGTTCCACGCCCTGCCCTGCGACGATACGACGAACCGTGAACATTTCCTTGGATCCGCTCCCGCTGCGAGCGATGACGACGCCGCTGAAAACTTGGATTCGTTCTTTGTTGCCTTCAAGAATCTTCAAGTGAACATCAACGGTATCGCCGATGTCAAACTTGGGTGGCTCTTCTTTCAAAGCAGATTTTTCGACCAACTGCATAATGGATGCTTGGCTCATTGTTATTTCCCTTTACTTTTACTGTTTGCAATTATTTGTTTGTGTTATGGTCAGGCAGCAAATCGCTGCGTCTTTGTTCGGTTCGCTCGAGTGATTGTTGTTCCCGCCACGCAGCAATTGCCTTGTGGTCACCGTTTAAGAGTACTTCGGGAACTGCGTGTCCGCGAAACTCTCTCGGGCGAGTGTATTGAGGGAATTCCAACAGCCGATTTCCTCGGCTAAACGAATCCTCAATATTGCTGTTCTCGTCTCCCAGGACTCCCGGCAACAACCGGACCACTGCGTCAACGATTACCATTGCGGCCACTTCGCCTCCGTTGAGAACAAAGTCGCCAATGCTTATTTCCTCGGGTTCCAAAATATCAATGACCCGTTGGTCAAAGCCTTCGTAGCGACCACACAAGAGCATCACTCGCTCTTCAGTCGCCAAGTCCTCCGCCATCCGTTGGTCGAACCGTTTGCCTTGCGGAGTGAGCAATATTTTTCTTGCTTTCCGCGAATCCATTGCTTCGACCGACTCGGCACAATTCACCGTCGTTTTCACCTGGATCAACATTCCTGGACCACCACCAAACGGTCGGTCATCGACTTTGCGGTGCGGCGTGTCCTCGGCCCAATCACGCAGGTCATGCCGGTGAATGTGGACCAACTCTCGCTGGATCGCTTTGTCGAGCAGGCTTTGGGTCAGGTAACCATCGAAGATCGCTGGAAACAGGGTGATGATGTCAAATCGCATAGCGAGCTATGGGATTATTCGCTAGCCGCTTCAGGAGCAGCTTCTTCGGTCGCAGCAGCCTCTTCGGCTGGCGCTCCCTCAGTTGAGGCTTCTTCTGCCGGTGCTTCTGGCTTCTTCGGTGCTGCAGGCTCAGGAACAAAAGTGTATTCCTTTCGCTTGCCCAGACGCTCAAGTGCAGCCTTTTGTTGTTCTAGGTGCGTGCCTTCGGTGCCGTACTTCTTGATCAATACAGCGACCTTATCGCTGGGCTGAGCACCCACACTTAGCCAATGATCGACGCGATCTGACTTCAGCAAAACCCGTGCGTCGGTTTCGGGGCACATTGGATCGTAGTAACCGAGTTCCTCGATCACGCGACCGTCACGTGGGCTTCGTTGGTCCATCGCACACACGCGATAGAACGGACGGTGGGTCCGGCCCATCTTTTTCATTCGAATTCTTACTGCCATTAACTTTTTTGCTCCCAAAGCTTTCGCTTCGTTCGGGTTTCACGTCTAGTCAGACTGCCTGGGACAGAGAAACGCTCTCCGTGCCGGGTCGTTGCCGCATACGCACGGCATCTGTTTCGTTATCTTTTTTTCTTCAATTTTCGCAACAACTTGTCGCGTTCTTTCTTTCGTTTCTTTTTCTCTTGCGAAGAGAGCCGTTCGCCGGTCCCTTTCTTTGTTTTCATTCCCATGGTCGGGTCGCCCATGGCAGCACCCCGTTGCATTTGACGCATCATCTTCATGCGATCGCCGACATTTCCGCCAACCATCGCTTGCATCACGGGTTTCATTGTCTCGAACTGTTTCACCAGTTGCGAAATCGTTGACGCTTGGACTCCCGCACCTTTCGCGATGCGAGTTCGGCGATGGACATCGATGAGTTTTGGGTTTCGGCGTTCGGCCATCGTCATGCTGTTGATCGCACCGATCGTTTGACGAATACCGCCTTCTGCTTCGTCCGAGTCCATCATTTCTTTGAACTGGCCCATGCCGGGCATCAAGCCCATCATTTTGCCCATCAGGCCTGGCTTGGCGACCTTTTCCATCATGCCTTTGAAATCGTCGAGTGTGAAATCCCCGGAAGCCATCTTCGCTTCGATTTCTTCACGTTCTTTTTCGTCAACGATTCGGTGGGCTTCACGTGCCGCCGCGACAATGTCGCCCATTTGCAAGATGCGGCTTGACATCCCTTCAGGACGAAAGGGCTCAAGTGCATCGAAGTGTTCGCCAGTTCCGATGAATTTCACCGGGACACCCGTGACATGTTTGACCGAAAGTAACGCTCCACCGCGAGCGTCACCGTCGAGCTTGGTCATGATGACGCCATTGAGTTCCAAAGCTTCGTTGAACGCTCCGGCACTGTTGACTGCGTCTTGTCCCGTCATCCCGTCGACGACGAGATAGACTTGGTCGGGTGCAACTTTCTTATCGATCCGTTGCAGTTCGGCCATCAATTCTTGATCAATGGCCAATCGTCCTGCGGTGTCGAGGATGACCACGCGAGCCCCTTCGGCTTTCGCTTTGGCGATCCCGTTTCTGCAAACCTTGACAGGGTCTTTGTTGTCTTTTTCGCTGTAAACCGGCACATCCAATTGGCGGCCGATCACATGCAATTGTTCGATCGCAGCAGGCCGTTGAAGGTCGGCAGCGACCAGCATTGGTTTGACGTTCTCTTCCTTGAGTAGCTGAGAAAGCTTACCGCAAGTGGTCGTTTTTCCGCTTCCTTGCAGCCCGCAAAGCATGATGATCGTCGGGCCCGATTCTTTCAGATGCAGCGAAGAATCAACGGGACCAAGGATCGAAATCAATTCGTCGTTGACGATCCGAACGAGTTCTTCGTGCGGGCGGAGGCTCAGCAAGACCCGTTTTCCGAGGGCTTTCTCGCTGACGTGATCCATGAAGTCCTGGACAACGGAGTAGCTGACGTCGGCTTCCAGCATCGACTTTTTGACGATTTCCAGCCCATCACGCATATTGCCTTCGGTAAGCTTGCCTTTTCCAGACAAACTCTTAAAAGCAGATTGCAGACCTTCAGAGAGGGAATCAAACACGGGGCGGCTCGAACAGTGGCGTCAATAAGACAGGGGCGTCAATAAGACAGGGCTCTTGGCCCAGGACGAAGCTCGATAGTTTACGGGCCTATGGCTCGTTTTGTAAATGGACTCCGCCCCGATTTGCCATCCATTTTCAATGGAAATCCCGTCTTTCTCTGCAGCTCGAGTAGGGAGCCCTGGATTTCACTGCTGTCCTCTGCACCATTTATTCCGGCAAGGGTTGTTAATGCCCCCTTGCGGTTGGCGTTTTGGCGAGTTGCCGAATCCTCCGCAGCGAGTGTGAATCCAGCAGGGCGTATGAATCCTGGGGGCTATGAGCCAGCTAACTCGGCTTTAGGTGCGAGAGGACGGCATCATGTAGCCGTCCGTTGGTGCCAACCCCATTGCCACCACGGACCGTTGCCTCCCCGTTCCAATCGGTGAATTGTCCACCGGCTTGTTCGAGAATCGGCTTCATTGGGGCCACATCCCATGGGTTGCAAATCGGGTCGACCATCAAGTCGGCTCGACCGGTGGCGACCATAAGATACCCGTAGCCATCGCCCCAACTTCGCGTGACCCAAGCCTCTTTTTCCAGCTGTAGATAGGCTTTGACGCTATCCATTTTGGCAAACGAATCGACTTGGCTGACGACGAAAACGGCCTTCGATAAGTCCGAGGTCGAAGACACGCTGGCTTTTTTCCAAGCCGAGTCGAGGCTTGTCTTGTACCAACTGCCCTGCCCTGCCCCGCCGACAATCATCTCACCAAGTGCGGGAATGAAAATCACTCCTGCGATCGGTATGCCTTCATGTTCGACCGCAAGTAATGTCGAGTACAGTGGGACACCGCAAACGAATGACTTGGTTCCGTCAATCGGATCGACGACCCATCGGTAAGGACTCGATCCGGTTTGCTCAGCGAATTCCTCGCCTTGCAAGGTATCCTCCGGAAATCGTTCCGCGAGCATTTTGCGAACCAATTGCTCTGCTTCGCGATCCGCAATCGTGACTGGCGAATCGTCTTTTTTTGCATCCACTTTGAGGCCATCGGTGCGGTAGTATTTCAGGGTATGCTCACCGGCGGCGCGGGCCACTTCGGTCATCGCCGACAGTCGACCTTCGTGGAGTGGTTGCCACTGATCAGGATTGCTTGTCATCGTTTTTTGCCTTCTTGGTTTCGATCTTGTCTTGGTTGTCTTTCGGGGTATCGTCCACCAGAAACAGCGATTGATACAACAACATGCATGCTCCGACCACCAACAGAGAATCGGCGATATTGAAATTCGGCCATTTCCAGTCATCACTGGCTTGCCACAAAATCCAGTCGCGAACGCCGCTCTTCCAAGCATCGGGGTATCCGGATTGCCACCACATCCCCATGCGATCGTAGAGATTACCGATGATTCCGCCGGAAATTAGCCCCAGCGCCACGGTCAACCACATCGACACAGCAGCGCGAAAATAGAACAACCACGCCAAAATGCTCACACCAGCGAGGACCGAAATCGCTGCGAAGATGGCACCCTGCCCTTGCCCGATTCCGAACACCGCCCCCAAATTGACTGCGGTTTCGATTCCAAAGTAGCCGTCGATGACCCACCAAATGTCCTTTTCCCCCGGTAGGCCTCGCCATGCAAAAATCGCTTGTTTGCTCCACAAATCAGCGACTGCACCGGCAATTGCCAAGGTGAAAAATATCGCCACTCGGTTCCTAGGAAGCGAATCAGATGTATTTGGATCGTTTTCGTCCATGTTTCAGATTAATTTGCGGTCGGAATTTGAAAGCGTTCACGGTAGAATCCAATGCGAAGCTTGCCCAGACGGATTCACCGCCACAATGGTCATCTTCGGTATTTTTCGCAGGACGACGCCGTTGAGAGTCTCGAGTCATAGAGAATCTAGCGTCAAAGGTCCACTGCCAATCTAGTTTATGGTGTGGGATTCTATCTCACGTTTACTTACGAAGCCCTTACCAGCTCAGTTCCGTCATGTTGCAGACCGCCGAAAACGCCAGCAATCCGCAAACCGACCTCGCATTTCAACGCTGTATCAACCCAGCGTGCGGGGCCACGTATGATGCCCACTCGATCCGGACCGCTTGCGACAAGTGCGGCGATTTGCTGGATATCGCTTACGATTGGGACCGCGCATCGGTGCCGACCAAAATGAGCGACTTCGAGGCAATGTGGAGTCAACGGACTAATCCGGTTCGCTTTAGCGGCGTTTGGCGGTTCCACGAACTGTTGCCGTTCGCCCGTCAAGATCAACTCGTGACGGTTGGTGAGGGCCAAACGCTATTGCAGCAGACCGATTCGGTTGGCGATTACGTCGGAATGAACCATGGCCAATTGCATTTGCAATACGAAGGGATGAACCCCTCGGGCAGTTTCAAAGACAACGGTATGTGCGCCGCTGTTACCCACGCCAACATGATGGGCGCAAAACGAGCCGCTTGTGCCAGTACGGGTAACACGAGTGCGTCGCTAGCGCTTTACTGTAGTGCGACACGACTAATGAGAGCCATTATTTTTATCGGCAGCGGTAAAATTTCCTACGGCAAACTTTCTCAAGCTCTCGACTACGGCGCACTGACGGTTCAAATTGCAGGCGACTTCGACGATGCGATGATCCGAGTGAAACAGGTCTCGCAGGAACTCGGTATCTATCTAGTCAACAGCGTTAATCCGTTTCGGCTCGAAGGTCAAAAGACGATCATGTTTCGAGTTCTCGAATCACTAGGCTGGGAAGTTCCGGATTGGATTGTTGTCCCCGGTGGCAATCTTGGAAACAGTAGCTCGTTCGCCAAGGCGTTCATGGAGCTCAAAGAACTTGGCCTAGTCGATCGCGTTCCCCGGCTCGCCGTTATCAACGCCAGCGGCGCAGATACGCTTTACGAATTGGTCGAACGGCGCGGCGTGAAATGGAATGGTGGCCACGTCAACATGGACCCCATTCGCGAATACAATGACTTGATGGATCGCGAGGGCATCCGAGCGGACACGATCGCTAGTGCGATCGAAATCAATCGTCCTGTGAACTTGAAAAAGTGCTTGCGCGCATTGGAGTTTATGAACGGTGTGGTGCGGCAAGTTAGCGACCAAGAAATCCTCGACGCGAAAGCAAAAGTAGGTGCCGGAGGATTCGGGTGCGAGCCTGCGTCGGCTGCCAGCGTTGCAGGTGCCAAGTTGTTGCGACGCGAGGGAGTGATTGCCCCAAGTGACCGCGTGGTTTGTATCCTCACTGGACATGAACTCAAAGATCCCACCGCAACGGTTGCCTATCACACCACCGATCAAGAACTCTTCAACAAGACCCTTGGCAGTCGTGGTGTGACGAAAGCCAGTCATGCCAACCGAGCGATCGCGGTGCCGAACGAGCTTGACGATATCATCAAAGCGATTCAGCTTTACTCGTAGTGGAAGTGGTTGGCTATTAGGAATCCATCAGGTGGAATTCTTGAATTTCACCGCGCCAGTATTCAAACGGTCCATCCACCGTTTCCCAGCGAACCGAGCCGCGGCTGGGAATGCGAACACCGTCGAATTTTTTATAGTCAGCCATTGCGCCGATCCAAGGTTCGGGTGGTGTTTTGGTGTCGCGCCGGCGTGTTTCTGTTCTCATACCAACAATGTCTCCTTGGTCATCAAAGGATAGATCCACGTAGATTTGGGGATCCTGATACCAAACTCGAATCAGCTTGTCGGAAAGTTCTTGATAAGTAAGTTCGTGATTATGCAGCATGGCTGTTGGATTCCATGCCAATTCCGCGAGATAACGCTGTGCTTCCCCTTGGTCGATGGTTTCGCCGCGGCCGCTCACGACGCGAATCAGACCAAACATTTTGACGTCCAGCATGCCTTGTTTATTTTTCAGGGCATCGACCACTGTTGCATTCACAAATGGAGCCATCTTTACCTTTGCCTCCCAGCGAAAATCCGTTCGGTCGGTTCGGGAAATTTGCGTTGCATTGAACGGCAACCATTTGCCATCGGGTTTTAATCGCATATGACCCGTCTGTCGGCTCAACACCTTTGTCGCATCTGGGGTTGTCCCTTCCGTCGCGCGAGCGGCGAAGTTTCGAATGAGGGTTGGGATTGACATGATCTCAGTCAGCTTGGTGTGAAAAATGGAGTCGCAAAAAGGGGTTTGCCTTTGAGCGGTGGAAGTCACACGCCTGCGGATACGATATTTCTGGGTGAACGAGAGGTGCTCTCGTTTTCGAGTCGTTTGCGAAACCGTACGTGCCGTCGCCTTGTCAAGTGAATCAACGGTCGCCATGCGGCGGCGGTTAGCTGATGACGTATCAGCTGATGCCAAACTCGATTGGATCGTTTGTAGAGATACGCCATTGCCAAATATGGCAAGATCGAGCGGGCGTCCCTAGGCCGTCGGCGCCAAATGGATGTGTGCGAAAATAGTTTCTCGTAGCACCATTGGTATCCTTCGGCCAACTCATCAACACTCATTCGGTTTGGCTGGAAGACAACGTGTGCGGTGTCGTATTTTGACCAATCGGTGTGCAGCAAGCGTCCATCGGATTTCATCTGAGAAAACAGCGGTGTCCCGGGATAGGGTGTCAGGATATGAAGCGTGGCACATTCGAGGCGATTCTGTTCAATCCAGTCAACCGTTGTTGCAAAGACACTCGCATCGTCATGGTCAAAGCCAAGAACGAAACTACCGTTCACTTGAATTCCATGGTCGTGGAAGATTTTCACGCGGCGAGCGTAGTCATCTGTTTTCGGACTCCGTTTTCTCGAATCGACGATGTTTTCATTTTGCAGCGACTCAAAGCCAACGAACACGCCGGTGCATCCGGCTAATGCCATTTCACGGACAAGGCTAGGATCGTCGGTCACATCGACTGAAACCGCTGCACTCCATATTTTTTCGATGGGGCGAAGTGCTTTGCAAAGCTCTCGAAGGTACTCTTTACGTGAACCAAGATTGTTATCGGTGAACACTCCGTAGGGTTGGTCATCCGACTCGAATTCCGCAACGACCTGCTCAACATTACGAACTTGATACGGCATTTGCACGCCTTTCGTCGAAAGGTAACAGAAATCACAGCGGCTATGGCACCCTCGTGTTGCAATCAGGCTTGTTGTCGTTAGGTAGCTCTTCTTGAGTAATAACTCACGCCTTGGCGGTGGGTCTTCTCGATAAGGTTTCCGGTAATCACCTCGATAAATTTGTTCCAGCCGGTTGTTTGTAACGTCCTCGAGAATCTTTCCCCACACCTGCACGCCATCGCCGATCACGATACAGTCGCCGTGTGGTGCTACTTCATCAGGACACGACATCACATGCAAACCGCCCATGACAACCTTTGCTCCATGATCGCGATAGAACCGAGCAAGTTCGTAAGCTCGCGCGGCGAACGTTAAATGAACGGTAATTCCAACCACTTGCGGAAACGGATCGATCGGTGGAGGGCCGAGAAGCAGGTTCTCATCCCAATAGGTAACTTCCCAGTCATTGGGCGTCGCAGCCGCGATGCTGGTCAGGGCAAGGCTTGGCGTCAGGACATGCTTGCCGAAACTCGCATGGGGGTCTTTCGCGTAAAACGGATTGATCAACAAGGCGTTTCGAGCCTGAGGCGGTTCGACAGGCGTTGTTTCATCCAATCGCGGAGCAAGTCGAAATTCGTCAGGCTGCCAAATTTTCATGGGATTAAGGATAGCGGGTTTTCGTAGTGTCGTCGAATTCGTAGTGTCGTCGAAAAATGAATAGAATAAAAACGGTCGGCTTCGCATTTCGAGCGGCGTGATCTGGCTAACCCGGTTGGTCGCCGAGTTGGCGACACCAGCGAACACAGGCGGAATCGTTTGTGATGTCGCAGACGCGAACCAAGTTGCGATCAAATGGTTCTTGTCTTGATCACAACGACACCATCACAACGACACCGAGTGAAAGGGAATGATCGATGATCGAAATTGACGGTTCGGAGGGTGAAGGCGGCGGGCAAATTCTTCGGTCTTCGCTTGCGCTTTCGATAGTCACAGGGAAACCGGTCCGGTTCACGAACCTTCGTGCAAATCGCAATAAACCGGGATTGATGCGTCAGCACTTGACTGCGGTCAAAGCGGCGACGGAAGTTTGCGATGGGGCGGCGGAGGGAGCCGAACTGAATTCGCAAGAACTGACATTCACTCCGGGGCCGATCCGCGCTGGTGACTTTCACTTTGATGTCGGAACCGCTGGCAGTTGCACGTTGGTTCTACAAACCGTGTTGCCTGCGCTCCTTTATGCAGACCAGTCGTCATGTGTGGTCGTCGAAGGAGGCACGCACAATCCGTTCGCGCCGCCGTTTGAGTTCCTCGATCGAACATTCGTGCCTCTCGTCAGTCGGATGGGCGCTAAGGTTGAATTGAAGCTCCAGCAACACGGTTTCTACCCATCAGGTGGTGGACGAATAACGGCTACGGTTTGGCCGAAGGAATCATCGCGTCCGCTTTGTCTGCTGAATCGCGGAAAATTGCTTTCTCGTCAGGCGATCGCGGTGGTGGCAAACTTACCGGTTGATATCGCTTCCCGTGAATTGAGCACGGTGACAAAAAAGCTGGGTTGGGCAAAGCGTTGTCTTACGACAATCGAAGCAAACGAGTCACCTGGTCCAGGAAACGTGGTGATGTTGTCGGTAAAGTACGAAAATATCAACGAATTGTTTGTCGCGTTTGGAAAGCGGGGCATCTCCGCAGAACGCGTGGCTCAGAAAGCGATTAAGCATTTGAATAACTATTTGAGACATGATGCACCGGTTGGTCCATATTTGGCGGACCAATTGTCGTTGCCAATCGCATTGTCCGGCGGTGGTGAATTTCGAACATGTGAATTGACTGATCACACTCAAACGAACCTCGCAACGATAAAACGGTTCTTGGATGTGGAGACGATGGCGACGTCGCAGCAGGACGGAACGGTGGTCGTGACGATTAGGTGATTCCAAAATGTTTGCACCACTCCGCTAAGAACTACGCTTAAGAAATCGAAACCAATGAAAACACGTGAACTAAATAACCTTGGCGTTCCAAAGGGGGCGGCGATGAAGACGGCACTCCAAGCGGTCAGAAACGCTGCTAAGAACGGTATGAAGCAAGCGGAAATGCGTCAGCATATTTCAGCGATTGTCACTTCGCCAAGCTCGTTCAAAGAGGATCCTCTTTGGGGATCGCTTGGTTCGGAACTCGCTGGCGTTTTCGAGGCTCAGGCTCGGTATGTCGGCCGCGAAGATTCGGCTCCTTGGAAGCAATGGGGCGATGACCTGGATGCCGGTGCGGTGGATCAAATGACCAACGCATGCAAGTTGCCGGTGACCGTTTCGGGAGCATTGATGCCCGATGCGCACTTGGGGTACGGGCTGCCAATCGGTGGTGTTTTGGCGACCAAAGACTGCGTGATCCCTTATGCGGTTGGCGTCGACATTGCATGCCGGATGAAAATGACCGTGTTGGATTTGCCTGTCGATACGTTGGAGAAAAACCAGGAACGGCTCCGCAACGCAATCGAACGGGAAACACTTTTTGGTGTCGGTGCTGGATTTCGTAAAAAGCGGCAACATGATGTCTTGGATGCTGATTGGAATGTTTCTCCCATTACCAAACAGAATCGCGACAAGGCATGGAAGCAGCTAGGAACCAGCGGAAGTGGAAACCATTTTGTCGAGTTCGGTGTTTTGACGCTCGATCATGATGATCTCGGTCTCGAAGCAGGAATCTACTTGGCACTCCTAAGTCATAGTGGTTCTCGCGGCACGGGGGCATCGGTTTGTGCTCACTACAGTGCCGTCGCGAAGGAAGCACATCCGGAGTTGCCACGTGAGCTGTCGACCCTTGCGTGGTTGGATTTGGATTCCGAAGCCGGCACGGAATATTGGAATGCGATGAACTTGATGGGCGATTACGCCGCAGCGAATCACGCGTGCATCCATGAAGCGATTCAAAAGCATCTTGGTGTCGATGTGCTATTGGACATCGAAAACCATCACAATTTTGCGTGGAAAGAAACGCATGGTGGTGAAGAGTTGATTGTCCATCGCAAAGGGGCGACGCCAGCGGGTAAGGGTGTGCTTGGAATCATCCCCGGTTCGATGGGGACACCCGGTTACGTCGTGCGCGGCATGGGTGTCGAGGCGTCGCTGCTGAGCGCATCGCATGGTGCGGGCCGAAAAATGAGCCGTACGGCAGCAAAGTCCAAGTTCAATTGGAAGGACGTAAAACGGTTTCTTGACGAGCGTGGCGTGACGTTGATGTCGGCGGGACTTGATGAAGTGCCAATGGCATACAAAGACATTGAAGAAGTCATGGCATCGCAACAAGACCTAGTCGAATCGATCGCTCGTTTCGATCCGAAACTCGTCAAGATGGCAAAAGCGGGGGAACGGCCCGAGGACTAAGCGGCCCGAGGACTAAGCGGCCCGAGGACTAAGCGGCCCGAGGACTAATTGGCCTCCTAAGGATTGCGGTGCATTCCATGAACTGGCCGCTGCGCAATCGCGTAGCGGCTGTGTTCTTTACCGAATGCATTTGGTTGGATTTTCACCGTCCTAAGCATTGTCTTATGGCATTGTCTTCGCCTTTTGAAGTAAAGTCGCGGTGACAGGGTAGTGATCCGAAGGAGTCCGTCCGTTTATTCCCGTTCGATCGATCGTTGCTTCGAGGACTTTCCAATGGTTACTGGTAGCAATCCAATCGATTCGAGCACCTTCTCGTGTTGATGCTTTGAATCCACTAAACGTCGCTTCGCCTGATTCATCCGCTGGTCGGCCTATCGCGTAAGTATCGTGAAAAAACGACTCGCCCGATGATTGACCAAACAACGCACGATAAGGTTTGCTGTCAACACCCGCGTTAAAGTCACCCGTCAAAACAATATCGCAACCTTTGCCGAGTTGTTCGGCCTTTGTTCGCAGGAGTCGCGCAGATTCGATCCTTGCTTGTTTGCCGATATGATCAAAATGCGTGTTCATAAACAAGATTGGTCGTGCGGATTTTGATTCGCGATCCGTCAATCTCGCCCACGAACACATTCGCGTTAGGCTGGTGTCCCATGATTTGCTGCCAGGAACGTTGGGGGTTTCGCTGAGCCAAAAGTGGCCGTGATCAAGGAGTTCGAAACGTGCGGTTCGAAAAAATAATGCCGTCATTTCGCCCTCGTTATCTCCCCTTTCCCGGCCGACACCAATGCTGGTATATGCCGGCAACTTCTCTGCAAGAAACTTTTTCTGGAACTCAAGGGTTTCCTGTGTTCCGAGCAAATCTGGATCAAACGCAGTAATCCGTTGGGCCACAAGCTCTTTGCGTTTATTCCAGTGATTGTCACCATCATTGGCCGTTCCGAAACGAATGTTGAAACTCATTACTTGCAAATCCTCCGCAGACGCCGAGGTGTTGAAGGCAGGCCAGATCAGCAAGGTGAGAAACATTGAAAGTGAGACAAGTCGATTCATTGCGTGTAGGTTCATTGGTTCAGTCAGGTTGGTGAAAGCAATCGTGTTAGGTGTTGCACTGGTGATTTGGTGCCAACCACAATTATACACGTATTTTGCAAGAGGCGTGAATCTGTGCTACTGGGACGTCGCCCGATTGCTCGGAATTTCTTCGAGAAGGTCTTGCATCATTGTGTCGTCCGGTTTGTGTTGCAGATATCGCTCGGCCCATTGTTTTGCTGCGTCATTCTTGTCCTGCATTAAGAGTGCTCGCACCAAACCGAACCATGAAGCGGTCACGCCGCGTTTGACCGCTGTCGCTTCGCCCATTTCTTTGATCGTTGACTCGGTCGCTTCGGTTAATTTGGCTTCGGCTTCTTGTAAGCGTCCCAGAGCCATCAGGCTTTGACCGATTCCGTTCATCGCTCCACCATGATTTGGTTCGATTTCGAGCGTATTCTGGAATGCTTCGGATGCTTTGTCATAGCTTCCGATATGTAGGTAGCTCCAACCCAAACCATTCCAAATGTTGGCGTCCTTTGGCTCTAACTTGACCGCTTGTTGAAATTTTCGAAGTGCAGCAGCCCAATCTTGCTCACGCCACAGTTTCCAACCTTCGGCGGACAAAATGTCCGCCGAAGCATCGCTTTTTATCTGTTCTATTTCCTCTTCCAGTTCGATACGAGTTTTGGATA
The DNA here is from genome assembly GCA_007859835.1 of Novipirellula herctigrandis. Classification (GTDB taxonomy): domain Bacteria; phylum Planctomycetota; class Planctomycetia; order Pirellulales; family Pirellulaceae; genus Novipirellula_A; species Novipirellula_A herctigrandis. The sequence continues at coordinate 5,879,151 of SJPJ01000001.1, forward strand.
AATCTTCGATACGTTTGGCAATGATCAGATCCGCCATTTTTTGACGATACTCGAATTGCTTTTTGATCATCTGCAAATCGGCTTCCGCTTTAGCGATACGAGCTTGCTGTGCTTGTGTCTCTAATTCAAACGCTTCTCGTACCAGCGACTCGATTGATTGAGGATCGGATTCAAGATTTTCCGACGCAAGTTTCAACGTTGCGGGTCCCGATTCTTGTCTTTCCATTCCATCCACGGTGTTTGCATCGATCACAAAACGCCGGGCTGAATATTTGCCTTGAAATGTCGTGATCGGCAAACCGGTCAACTCCTTCAACCGTGCTTGCATCTCTCGGCCTCTTTGCGTGTTCAACGAGTAGGCCCAGAAAAAGTCTTTGTTCGATTTGTCGTGGTCCGGGAAATAGGTAATCATCTCTACCGGAATTGTCTCGTCATGGCCCACGATTGAATGCTCGAAGTAGCCGGGAATGATGATTTGGCGAACATCGGCGGCCGGATCAATATCCATGTTCCACTGAGCGCCGAAATAGCCGCTCATTACGATCACCGTCGGTTTTCCGGTCGGCAAGACTTTGACATAGATGCGATCATCTGTGTTGCTGTCCTCAGGCGAATAGACGCCGACAACATGCATTTCGCAATCCTGGAACTTTGATGGTTCTAGTAGCTCTGCTTTCGCTGGTCGGACGTTTATGGCGAGCGTCGCAGTCAACGATAGCAGCACCATTGTTGAACACTTCAAGAATTGGGGAATCGTAACAAACATGGCTTACTCCTGTGTAAGTACGCTATCAATGGAAAATGGGGTGTCGCCGAGCTCTTGCTTCAACTGCTCAAGCTCGCTTTCGAGCCGCACCAATTCAGAATCGTCGTATTGCCAATTGAGATTGGCATCGATGAGTTCGGCGTTCGATAAGGCCTCCGTATTTGACCGACTGGTTAAATTCGGCCAATCGAACCAGAACAGGCAAATCGCCGCAATCGCTGCGAAAACCGCGGCGAAAGAGAACCATCGCCGAATGCCGTGTGACGTTGGTAAAGAGTCTGATGTCCCGACCGGTTCAATCTTCGGTAGTGTTGTTGAGGTCGGTTGTCGCAAATGAGCAAGGCAGACTTCGAGATGCTCTGCGAGGGCATGTGCCGAAGCGAAGCGAGCCGAAGGTTCTTTTTGAAGCAATTGGTCAATGATGCTTTCCAGCCAAACGGGAATGTCCGCACGCACCTGAGTGATCGGCCGGTGCGGATGATCGGTAATTCGCCGCAGAATTCCGTAGACAGTGTCGGATCGAAATGGCGGGTGCCCGCAAGCCATCGCGTACATGACGCTGCCAAGGCTAAATAGATCCGTGCGCCCGTCGACTGGTTCGCCCTTGGCTTGCTCGGGCGACATGTATTGTGGCGTTCCAGCGATGACGCCACTTCGAGTGCAGCTTGCGTCGTCTGCTGCACGAGCCAATCCAAAATCGGTAATGATCACCCGAGAGACACTCGATGGCATCAGGATGTTTGCTGGTTTGATGTCGCGATGAACCAAACCTTGATCGTGTGCGGCTGATAATCCGCGTGCAATTTGCAGGCTTATGCCTAGTAGATCTTCGACTGGAATGGGGGCGGTCCGATCAATCCGTTGTTGAAGCGATTCACCTTTGACGTACGGCATTACCAGAAATGGCAATTGATTCCACTGAGCAACACCGTAAATCGGGATCACGTTGTCGTGGACCACTGCGGCAGCAGCCTGGGCCTCGCGCGCGAATCGTTTTCTCGCTGCCGAATTACTGCCGTAGTGCGGACTGAGCACTTTGATGGCAACGAACCGATCGAGCGAGACATCGCGACCTTTCATCACGATCCCCATCCCGCCCCGTCCGACGATACCGGTTATTTCGTAGCCAGCAAATCGCCCAAGCATTTGTGGATCATCGGTTGGATCCAACAAGCCCGATAGGTCGTGAATGGTTTGATCGATCGCCGTGGAAGGTCTTTGATCGTTCATATCACTGCTGAGGAATTCTTTCGCGTCATTCCAGAACGTGGCGTCGGCCGTGCGGAGCGTTAGAAGCTGTTCACAATCTCGACAAGTGCTTAGATGTTGTTCGAATTGTGCCATCTCCGATGGGGCAAGGGTCCCATCAAGGAATTGGTCGACCGATGAAGTGTGGCATTGCTCGGAGGATGGTTTCATGTTTCTTCTCCACTGTCGAGCTGTTGGACTTTTTCTTTTAACCGTGCCATCACACGACTTCGCGCCGTGTAGATGCTACCGCGAGACCGATTCATTGTTTGTGCCACTTCTTCAACCGGTCGATTCACGACGACCGACTCCCAAAAAGCTGTCCATGAATCGACGTGAAATTCGGGCTTGATTTCCGCTGCTGCGACTCGGAAAATTTCGCGGCGATAAAGCAAACTGAGTGACTGGGTTTCTTCGCTTTCAGCAGTTTGTGCGTCGAGCAGTGCTTGTGCTCCGCTGCCACCAATTGCTTGATCTGGCGAGGTTCGAGTCATTGCGTTGATGATTACTCGCCGCGCGATTGTTTTTAGCCAAGTACGGAACTTCGCTCGATTGTCGTCCGGTTCAAAACGCTCGATCGCCTGCGAGACTGCCAGCAGAACTTGCTGGGCCAAGTCCTCTGCGTCTGCCCTCTGGATTCCGCGAATTTCCGCCATGCGAAGCACGACGGGACGATAGAGCGATACGAATTCATCCCATGCCTCGTAATCCGCCGGATCACGAATTTTCAATAGCAGGCTGGCGCGAGTTTCCGGATCGAGCATTGAAAAAAGTATACGAAATGAGGAACTTCGGTGCGCTGTTTCAGTATACCTACACACCGTTCGACGACGGTTCTGTCAGCCGTTTGGTAATCATTTCCAATTTTTCTTGTTTTTGCCTTGGTAACACCCTCGGTCTATTCGGCCCGGGCACGCGGCGAAGCGGTCCTAATTGTGCGATTGGCCGTTTCCATCTAAAACTAATCGGAACCGAGTTCTTGTGGATCTCTTTCGAAGCGAAGGCAAATGGAATTTATTTGGAACGATGGTGGCCGCTTCGCCTGCGGTTTCGTTGGGATGACGGGCGACTGTGTCACTCGATCGATCGCGATCGCTACGGGCACCAGTTACCGTGATGTGTACAAGAAACTTGGCGAGGCTTCTCGTAAAACGCCTCGAAACGGTGTCTGCACCACCGTCGCATCCGAATACCTATCGAGTCTCGGTTGGGTTTACACCGCGGGTAAGGATCAAGGTTTTTCGTCCGATTGGCTGCCCAAAGGCATTGTGATTGCTCACTTGTCCATGCCAAATCAACTTCGTCGGGGCCACTTTTCCACAGCCATCGATCACGTCATACATGACACGTGGAACCCGAGCGAGGAAGAAGATTATGTCGTTGAAGGTTACTGGACGTTGCCAGCCCACTTAAGCCAAACGACTTTGCCCTCGCTTGCGCCAAAACGGCGACACAACGCCGAACAGGATTTGACACAAAAGGAGTTCGATAAGGTCCTCGCTCGGCTTCGTGCTCTCGACAACACAGCCAACAATGGCGCCAGTACCGAGGGGGAAAAGCGGAACGCGTTGCGGATGATGCAGGCGATGATGCTTCGGCATAACTTGTCGCGCGAGGACATCACGGATGATGATAATATTGAAACGATGTGCTTCACACGAAGAGCATGCCCGCTTAACGGACGACGTGCCTGTGCTTGGGAAAAATGGTTGGCCATGTATCTTGTCTCCGAGATTTTTCCCATGATTGGTTTTTATTACGCGACCAAGGGGCATCGCACTCTGTTTTGGTTTTATGGTCCAACAGATGACGTGGGAAATTGCATTACCCTGTTTCGTGAATTGCTACTCACCATTGCGACGTCCGCGCGTCTTCAATACGGAGGCTATTCGCGTGGCAGCGGTGCGTCGTATGCGGAAGGCTATGTACAGGGGCTGCCGCGTTGCGGTGTACCGGAGCAATCCAATGACCAAGTCGTCAGCGAGACCGCTTTGATCCATGCACGAACTTTGGCGGTTCGCAAGGCAGCAACCCAATGGCTGGGGATGGAGTGCGGCATTCGTTTAGTCAACGGTTCCGGCTACGGTAGAGACCAGCATGACCGGGCAGCGGCAGAGTTGGGGAAAAAACACGGATCCAAACACGAAGTCTCTGCGTCAAACCCTCGCAAACGAATCGGTCGGCGGAAGTGACGGGATGGATCGGCGAGTGATTCCGCAGTCGAGTCTGTCTGAGAATTCAATTTCCGCAGGCTTCCACTTTGCATTAACGCTCGCTTTTTTTTTGGCGGGGGGTGAGGGATTTTTCTGGGGGATGCTGGGGTTTGGCACATTTTCGGTCAAAAAAGCGAGTTTTCCCATTTGATGTCGCTCGCCTAAGTTGCCTCTTTTTTGTCGGTGTCTGTTGGACCTAGCCCGCCTTGCGGATTCCCTTCTCACTTTGCCGTTGCCACAGCATGATCCGATTCTGTACGGTCGGCGTCTGTTGTTCCCCTTTTTGAACTGTTTTACGGATATATGCGAGGCAATGATGCTCTCTCGCCCATCGAGATGGATTTCCTTTACCATCTCCTTTGCCCTGACTTTCGTGGTTATCGGTGCGTTTGGATGTCGTTCGGCTCGGCAACCAGGAAAATTGTTTCAAGTAACTCAGCACGACAGTGCGGAAATATCGGATGAAGGTGAGACACCTCGCCAGCGTTTGGCTTCCGCGAAACCTCGTGCCGGTTCGGTCTTCGGCAATGGCGAAGTGGTTCGCCAGCAAGAGGACGCTGAGTCGGCGGGAACGCGGCAAGTTTCGCATACCGAAGAGACTGACAAGCCCGGTCGAACGATTCGCTCACCAGGATCGCAGAATTCGCCTCTGGTACGAAACCAAAAACGAACAACGACACGCAAACCAATCGAGAACGCTAACACGAAAACCAATGCTTCAGAAAAGATGTCTGACGATGAGTTGGTCGACGCCTTCGCGGGCACATCATCAGAGGTGAAGGAGCAAGCACTGCGTCAATTGGTAGCCGTGCTTAGTCGTAATGCAGAAACAACCGACCAACCATCGCCTCTTGGGGAAGCGATCACGAAATCGCTCAAGGACCAACACAATCTGCCACCGGCAAAAAACGAACCGGCAAGTGAACCAGTGAACCGGTTGGCGACACCTGCGGCAGAATCGCAAACAAAGGTCGCTTCAACAACTGACAGCAAAAACAAAAACGCAGACGTCTTTGCAGAAGAAACGCCAAAGCCGGTCTCCCGATCGAGTCTCGAAGAGATTGTCGTTGAAACCTTTTCGGATAGGGAGCCGGAAATTGCAGCGGTGAAGACAGTCTCGGCAACGCAATCGCCAGCTGCACCACCGATGGTCAAGAACGCGGCGATGCAGTCGGCTAGTGATCTTGCGTTAAGCATCAATGCGGGCACCGAATCGTTGTCAGACAGAATGCTATATCAAACGCTTTTGAAACGAGTTTCAAAAGCGGTTGAAGGAGAGACCGAAGCGGAACGTGCGCGGCGATTGATTACTGCACGTCACTTAATGGTACTAGCCGGAAATCCTGATGCCGCGGTCGAAGGAATCGAAGGGATGACTGACAAAGAACAAGAGTACCTTCGGCACCAATTGTTAGGTCTGTGGACGATGGTTGACCCCGATGGTCACCCGGTGCAAAGTCGCCGGTTTAGCTCTGCCCTGCCGCAACTGCGTGAAGCGACGAAGTATCTCGCCGCCGCAACCGACTCACTTGACGTGCGGTCACTTGCGTTTTGCACCGAAATCATGGCGTATGGCCAAGTGAAACGATTTGAAAGCAAACGCTTCAAACCATCGCAACAGGTGATCTTGTACTGCGAAGTCGAGAATTTTGTCGCAAAGAAAGTCGACGACGGATTTCAAACCCATTTGCAGGGTAGTTATGACATATTGAATTCAGACAACCAAAAGGTCGCGAGCCAATTATTGCCAGCCGATCAACAAGTCTCCGCGAACTACTTGCGAGACTACTTCATTGCCTACCAAATGCACCTTCCTCAAGACTTAGATCCCGGTGCCTATCGGTTGCAGCTAACCATGGAAGATGTTGAAGGGAAAAAGTACGGCCAAGCAACGATTTCGTTCGAAATTGGGAATTAGTTTTCTTCAAATTCGATCGTATCCATCACTTGGTAACTAGGGCCTTTCTTTTCGAGGAAACTAGCGATCAATTCGATCGTGTCGACTTCCATCGTCCCCAATCGCAACTGCGAGAATTCTTTCATTCGCTCGATCACGTCACTATTGGCTCGTCGAGAACCGCCCTTGGTGCGACCAAGTGTTAGGTGGGGCCGGTAATCACGTGGTTCGGGTTTAAAGCCGATATCGGCCAACTCGGTTTCCAACTTGGCAACGATCTCGCACAGCGAACCGGTCGGGTCGGCCGCATGAACGCAAAGCACTCGCGGCCGATCGAGATTGGGAAGTCCACCTACCCCGGCGAAATCAAGTTCGAACGGTGGATAGTCGGTGGTGATGTTGCGGATGATCTTGCAGACCTTTGGGACTTCGGTGTTATCCACGTCCCCAAGGAACTTCAATGTTAAATGCAGGTTGTCAGATGGCACCCAACGGATACCATCATTTGGGTGGGACAATTTCTCCACGAGTCGAGTCGCATTGTGAGCTACTTGGGGAGAGAGTGGAATGGCGATGAAGGAGCGTATGGTATGCATACGTCTTAATGTACTGAAGTTTCGAAATTGGTCGAGTCGATTTAGAAAATGATTTCATTTCAACCACCGCCGTTCGCTCCTCACCGTTTGTATCGAGGTGGCCACCTGCAAACGTTGGCGGCTGTTGCATCGAAAAAAAAGAACGAATTTTCGGGGATTCCGCATGTGGTGAGCTTGTCGGATGGCGACGCGGTCGTGCTTCACGAAAATTGCCCCCAGGCTTGGTCCGAGGGTGATCCCATGTTGCTGCTTGTGCACGGGCTATGTGGATGTCATGCGGCACCCTATATGATTCGTTTAGCATCGCAGTTCGTGGCCAAAGGTTTTAGGGTGTTCCGAATTGACATGCGAGGTTGCGGAGCCGCGTTTGATTTGGCCGAGCAATTGACACATGCCGGTCGTGGCGGCGATTTGGTTGCAGCGTTGGATTATATTGCTTCATTAACACCTCGCAGTCGACTCGGCGTGATCGCGGTTTCGCTCGGTGGAAATCAACTGCTCGGCTCGCTTGGCCGGATTGGTGCAGGGACCGATTCGCGTCCGGATTGGTTTGAGCGGCTTCAGCGTGTGGCGGTTGTTTCGCCGCCGATCGACCTACTGCGTTGTAGTGAGAACATGCAACGGATTCGAATGTGGCCTTACAACTACTACTTCATTCGCCAATTGCTTTCACGGGTTCCACCGCGAGTAAAACAGAGGGCCGATTTTCAAGAGCAGATTTTGAAGCGTCGACCGCGAACATTGTATGATCTCGACGATCAATTGACCGCTCCGCTGAGTGGTTTTGACACGGCCAGAGACTACTACCGCGAAGCGTCGGCGTCGAACCACGTTGCGACCAATCCTGTTGCAACGTTAGTGCTTGTCGCTGCGGATGATCCGGTGGTCCCAGTCGATTGTTTTGACAAATCGATTCGGTCGTGGCCATCGACAACGAAAGTTTATGTATCGAAACATGGCGGGCACGTTGGATTCATTGACCGCAATCGAAATTGCTGGATGGACCGCGCATTAGGCCATTGGTTTGAGGGGACGGCAGTAGGACGCTAGAGCATTTTCGTGTTTGACGTGGGATCGCCGTCGCCCAGGGCAGCCCCGGCTGAACTCAACTTTGGAGTCGACATCAAACTTAGAATCCTAGACGAGGCGACGAGTCTGGTGGTGCCAACATTTTTGGGACTTGTAGACTTGTCCACTGCCGCAAAACTCGAAACTAATTCGGAACAAAGCACGAAGTCAGGGGACGCAGCGGAGCGACGTCCCCCGTGAAAATGGAATCCCGTGAAAATGGAATCCCGTGAAAATGGAATCCCGTGAAAATGGAATTTCCATACGAAATCCTACGGGAATCGCAGCGTTTTCGGTTTTCTGCTTGCCATTGGTGCTCGCTGCCGCGTTGCTCTGGGCGGATTTTGCTATTTCTTCGTCCACGATGGCGGCGGTTCGATGTCCTCGGCACAGGGCGTTCCTTGGTCCTTGCGACCGCTCCCTTCGAGACGGCTGACGAGCTCGACCGTCATGTCGTCATCACAAACGATTTGGCAACTGAGTCGCACCCCAGGTTGTTCGACTCCCTTCGCTTTGAGCGTTTCCTTTTCCGCTTCGGTCATGCTTTCCGGTTCGCCGTCGACGAATTTCACTCGGCAGGTCGTGCACCGTGACTTTCCACCGCATGCATGCAATTGATCCGTCCCCGCGTCCTCGACAAGGGCATTGATCAAGCGTTTTTCTGGTGCAATCTCGAATTCGCCCACACCTTGAATGGTCAACTTTGGCATCAATTACTCCCGAAAGTTCGTTTATGGAAAAATGAAAAGACTTCGACTGGTGTTTCATACTGTAGCGGCAAAAAGAAATCGGCAAAGACACCATAGCTTCTAGTGGCAAGCAGGTTAGAATGTCGCGTTGGCGCAAAACGGGTCGCTTGGGAGGCCAAACGGCTATCATGCGATCAACACGATACTTTCGGAAGAGTGGAAAGACACATTATGGATTTGATGTCCGACGACGCCATCGCCGCATTCGGATTGCTCGTCGCCGAAGCGGTCGAACGATTGGTGGACGAGCATGATGAAGCCTTCGACAAGCGAGCAGCCATGTTGACCGTCGATTCCCCGACGCTCAATCGTGAAGGGGATCGGCTTCAATTTCAGTTCAAATTGAAGGGCAATCGGCAATCCACGGTTTCCGCCGGCATCGATATCGCTGCGGAAAGGGACGTCGACGACGAAGATCTCGACTATTCCCCTAACACCGTTTCGCTCAAAGCGGTCCCATCGTGCGTTTGTCCTCAATTCAAAACGCACTATCAGTGTTCTCATACATTGTCGATCGCGTGGTGGCTTCAAGAGCAACTCGGCCGGCGCAGCATCAGTGACGTGCTCGATTTTTTCGGCGATCTTGAAGTCGATAGCGTCGGTGCGGGGCGAGAATTGGTGGACAATATCTTGCGACTCGCTGACGAGTCGCGTGCGCCGGCGATGTCGGAAGCCGATGTAACGCGGCTGCAATGGCGGATTGGTTTTTCGCGGTCACGGTATTACGCGCCGATATCGATTACGCCTTACGAACAAAAACCTCGGAAGAACAAAAAAGGATGGACCAAAGGCAAGGAAGTTCGTGGTTTCGAATTGTTGAAACGCGACTTTTCTAGTTGCCCCATTAACGGAAAAATCGCGGCATTAGTAGCCTCGCGGACGTATAATTTTGACGAAGACCACTATTCGGAATTTCAAGCGCTGCAACAACTCGTTGGTCATCCTAATGTTGCCTGGGCGGATGGTGAACCGATCGACGTGAATGTGTTTTCGGCCGAGCTAAGCTTGTCGCTCGATCCGGTGGAAAAGCAACTCGATGACGAGAACGCGTCCGAGCCGGGTGAGCATACTGCATCGGTAACGCATTTTCGTCCGGTTGTTCATGTTTCCGGGTTTGATATTGATGTTCGAAAATGTGAAGTCATTCTCGGCCACAGTAGTCCCGTCGAACCGCTTGTGATTTTGGCGGACAAGAAACGGCACTTGCTGATTATTTGCTCGTTACGAGATTCACGTGCGACACGGATTATTCAATTCTTGATTCGCAGTGATATGGACGAAGTGGTTCTTGATGCCGAATCGGCGGGCCGTTTGGCGGTTGGCTGTGCAGCGGTTGATTCGCTCGTTCGCGTTGATTTGCCTGCACAGCTTGCGGGGCCTATCGAACCGGTCGACTCGGAACTTGTTTTCGAGCTTCGCCCTCGGCCGGGAGCCGGGATGTATATCGCGCTTGTGGTTCACGAAGATCGTTTCCGCGAGGTTCACTCGCCCGGTTCGTCGCCAGCCATCGTGCCCTGTTTGACGGACAAAGGTCCCGTGCGGCTCGAGCGTGATCTTGGCAAAGAAAAGGAAGCCGCCGATGAAGTGGGGGAAACATTCGGGCTTGCTGAACTCAGTAGCGACGGTGCCTATCGATGGGTCGCCGAGTCCGACGAAGCCGCATTGGATTTGTTGTCGAGACTCTACGACGGCGGTGAAGAAACACCTCGCATGATTTGGCCTGAGGGCCAATCGATCCGTGTGCGGGGTGAGTTGACACCGTCGGCGCTCCGGGTGCAAATCGATGACAAACGAGATTGGTTTGGGCTCAGCGGATCGATCACCATCGATGGCCAAGAGATGGCACTCGCCGATTTGCTTGCCGCGGTTCGTGAAAACCGTTCGCTCGTCCGCGTAGGCGACCGTGAATTTGCCAAAATCAGCGAAGCCTTCCGGAAACGACTGCAACAACTCGGCGACACGATTGTCAATGATCGTGAGACGATGAAAGTTGCGGATGCAGCGATCCCGGCACTGCAAGAGTTGCTTAGCGACGATGTGCCAATCGAAGCGACCGCTCGATGGCACGATTCGATCAAGCGACTTGAATCCTTGGCTGGTTGGTCCCCGAAGAAACCAGACGGACTCGACGCAACCCTCCGCGATTATCAACTTGAAGGCTATCGCTGGCTTGCGAGGCTCAGCAAATGGGGCGTCGGTGCCGTGCTTGCCGATGACATGGGGCTCGGGAAAACGGTCCAAGCGCTCGGTGCGCTGCTGGACCGAGCAGCCGATGGGCCAGCACTTGTGATTGCGCCGACCAGCGTCGGAGACAATTGGGTGCGGGAAACGGAGCGGTTTTCACCATCGCTAACCTCGCATTTGTATCGCGACTCGGATCGACAAAAATTGATCGATTCGGTCGGCCCCGGCGATTTGGTGATTGTCAGTTACCAATTGGTTCAACGTGATGCAAAGAAGTTTGCGTCACGCCGTTGGAACACGCTTGTGTTGGACGAAGCTCAATTTATTAAGAACGCACAGACGAAGACGTCCCGAGCGATCCGGTTGATCGATGCCGATTGGCGAATCGGCCTATCGGGCACGCCGCTTGAAAATCATCTCGGTGAGTTGTGGAGTCTGTTTCGCACGCTCAGTCCCGGCCTACTGGGCTCGTGGGATCGTTTTCGCAATCGCTTTGCCGATCCAATCGAACGACACAAGGACAATGATCAACGTGAATCGTTGGCCCGATTGGTTCGTCCATTCATTTTGCGACGAACCAAAGACAAGGTACTCAAGGAGCTACCTGCGCGAACCGAAATTACGTTGCACGCCGAGCTCAGTCCTGCGGAACGCAAACGCTACGAAGACGTTCGCGTTGCCGCGATCGCGGAACTCAGCGGCGAAGCAACAGAAGATTCGCAAGCGGGCCAACAACGAATTCGCACCTTGGCTTGGCTCACCCGTCTTCGTCAATTGGCATGTCATCCGCGTTTGGTGGATGCGAGTTGGAATAAGGGTTCTGCAAAATTGGAACTGTTCATGGAGCTTGTTGAAGAGTTGCGTGAAGGGGACCACCGTGCGCTGGTATTCAGCCAATTTGTGAAACATCTTAGTGTGGTCCGAGAAGCACTCGATAAAGAAGGGATCGAGTATCAATACCTTGACGGTTCCACGCCTGCGGCCGAACGTCAACGACGCGTGGATGCTTTTCAAAATGGTGAGGGTGAATTATTCCTGATTTCGCTTAAAGCAGGCGGCACAGGTCTAAACTTGACCGCTGCGGACTATGTGATTCATCTCGATCCTTGGTGGAATCCCGCCGTGGAGGATCAAGCGACAGACCGAGCACATCGGATCGGCCAACAAAAACCAGTGACCGTTTACCGATTGGTGGCCGAAGGAACGATCGAAGAGCAAATCCTGCAACTTCACGCCGACAAACGGGAATTGGTTGCTGGCGTGCTCGATGGCACCGATCGTGCTGCGAAAATGAACACCGATGACTTGATCAAGTTGATCCGCGAAGGGGTTCAAACTTAAACCGCGTTACCGTTTCTTCTTTTCATTAAACGCGCCCGACTCTTCATCGCCTGACAGGTCACCTTCGGCCTGATCTAGCCATTTTTGGTAGTTGTCGAGGTCTTCTTGTGACGCATCAGCCGCCACATTGGATGGAGTCGACGATGAACATCCGGCGACTGCAAAAGGAAGGCAAGCAAGTAGTGCAATGGCAAGCCGTTTCACGGGTGAATTCCTGTTTAGGGAGGAGATAGAATTTGGGGGCTAACATCGCAGTGAGGACCAAACAAATTTCACTACGATCAAAAAAGGCGACCCGGAAAACGTGCCGGATCGCCTATGATTTTGTTCGGCTACGGTAACCAAACTTTAAAACTCTTCGTCAATGATTTCCTTCGCGGCACGCGTTCCCAAGCTACCCCAGAGTCCGTAAGGGCTTGGAGCACCCGCGGGCGGGTTGGCCGTGTGGTAGGCAACCTGGGGTGCAGTCTTGTTCCCTGCTTCGATCGAATCGGTGACGAACTTCACAGCCCCGTCGCCCATCAAAACATGGACGCCGCCCTGGTGACGACTCGATGGCGGAAGGACCGAATCGTTATGAGCACGACCGCCCGAGCACATCGCGGCGTTTGGCGCCAAAATGGTGTGAACTTGAGTATAAGGCGGCATGCAATCGTGCCATCGAACGCCTCGTGCCTCGGTAGGGTTCGCGGAGTTTGCTGCGGCTGCGACCCAGAACTGAGGTCGCAACGGATCCAAGAATTGTTCGCCGTAAGAGGGATCCTTTCGACAAAAGTTACGACCGCTTCCAGCGAGATCTGAATAAGCTCCATCACGAGGAAGCGCGGTACGAGAGTCGCCATCGCCAAGATCAGTCGTGATCTCACCACACATAATTGTATTGGACAGACCATCCAGACAATCTCGGAATGCCATTTTTCGCGACATGACGAATACGCCTCTGTGGCACTTGTTTGACCGTTCCGCTTGAACCCGCTCGGCCGAGTAAGGAACAGTCGCTCCTGATGAAATTTCATCTACATCCAAGTACGGATCACGACACATAACCGAGGAGTCGCCCATACAAGCGCCATAGTTGGTCCGTCCCATCGCTGGCAGACCACGACCGGGATCGCTTGGGCATCGGTACGTCGGGATATCGAGCCCCCAAGGCCCATAATCAATACGGGAAACGCCTGGACCCATTGCTTGCCACGGAGGGCTTTTGGGGCTTCCATCGGCTCGGACTGCAAGGGGATTACTGATTAACTCCCACAGACCTTGGTTTTCGATAAAGGGGGTCAGTCCGACCAGGAAGGACAATCGGCGATTGACCGAAACCTGGTGTCCTTGACTGTCCCACATGTCTCGCCCGTTGATATCATCCGTTCCCGCTCCGTGGGTAGGTAGTTGGTTGTACGCCGAATGATAGTTATGAACCGCCAGGCCAATTTGCTTGAAATTGTTACTACATGACATTCTTCGAGCCGCCTCGCGAGCGGCTTGGACCGCCGGCAGCAGTAGCCCGACCAAGACGCCGATAATGGCGATCACAACGAGAAGCTCGACAAGCGTGAAAGCTCGTCTACGATACGAAGTATTCATTTGTGCACTCTTGAAGAAAGGGGAAAAGAGTAGGGAGTGTTTGGCGAAAGTTGAGAACAAAGCGGAGAACCTAGCTTTCATCTCTACCTTATGAGTGTAGGGAAGGGCCGGTGCATTCCCCTATTGGCCATCTGGCCAGTAAGACGGCAATTTTTTTGAAAGAGCTGAAGAGGGTCAGGGGGAAACGGAAAATGAGTGTCCGGTACCATTTGTGCAAAGCACTCGAAGGGCTCGTTCCTGGCAAATGTACCGGATACTTTTTTCCGACGCGGACACTTTTTCTCAACGCAGAGTTGCCTTTCAGTACCGACGAATCACGGCCGCAACAGACCACGCTCAAAACCCCGAGCGACCGCTTCGGCTCGGTCTTGTGCCTCGAGCTTCACCATGATCGCTGCGACGTGCGCTTTGGCGGTACGCGCTGTAATTTCCAATAGAAATCCGATATCGCGATTGCTCATCCCTTTGCGGAGCAGTTGCAGCACTTCCAATTCACGCGGCGTCAACTGAAGCGCATGAGCGTAGGCTTCTAAGCGTGCGGAAACCTCGTCGCCAATCGACTTCTCTCCTTTCGCAACTAACAAGATTGCCTTGACTAACTCAGAGGGTTTTGCGGTCTTTGCGATAAAGCCTCCGGCCCCCGCTTGGATGGCGTCATGAAAATCATGGTCTAGGTCGGACGAACTGAGCATCAAGACCTTCGCGTCAGGATAGGTCTGTTTCAACTGCCGAAGGCACTCGATTCCGTTCATGCCGGGCATCACAACATCCAATAATGTGATGTCGGGCAAGTGCTCTTGATACAACCGCAGTGCGGATTCCCCATCATCGGCGCCCGCAACGACTTCGAATTCGGGACGCGCGTTAAGCATATTCGCCAACCCTGATCGCATGACCGCATGGTCATCCACGAGCAGCAAACGAAGCGGGGCCGTCGAAGTGGATTCAGCCATCAGGATGCATCCTAAGCAATTTTTGGATCAAATTCTCTCAAAGGAATTTCTGCGTGAACGGCGGTCCCCTCGCCTAGTTGACTCTCAATAGCAAAAGTTCCGCCGAGTCGATCGATGCGTTGCTCCATCCCTTCGATCCCGAAGTGACCATCGAGAGAGGTGGGACGATGGTTTGCGTCGAACCCTTTCCCGTGATCTCGAACGGTTAGTCTAACACGTTCACCATCGGGCGTGACATCCAAGTCAATCTCAATCGTATCGGACCCAGAGTATTTGATCGCATTGTGAATCGCCTCTTGTATCAGCAGCAGCAGGTTTCCGGCAATGAAGTCAGCGAGGTCGGGAAAGTCATCCACGCAGGTAACTGTGATTTTCTTAGCGTACTCCGTACCGATTTTTCGCGTCACTTGGTTCACTGAATCGGCAAAGGTTCCCGCATCTAGAGGGAGGCAATGGAGTGCCCATACGGTATTGCGTAGATCGTCTTGACCCCGTTGGACCATTCGACGAGCCGTTTCCAAATGTGAACCCGATCGGCTATGGACATTGGATGGATCCGCGGTCGAAGCTTCAGTGATTCCGCAGGCCTCCAATTGGTAGGCGATTCCAGCCATGGTCTGTAGCAGTGTGTCATGCAGGTTCGCCGCCAAGCGAGTTCGCTCGCTGATGGCCCCTTGAAATTCGATCGCCGCGTCGCGACGGTTTCTCATTTCCAGAGCGAGTCGATCGGTTTGCTTGGCCAAAGTTCGCCTCATCGTAAATGCCCAAACAAAGGCGAACAACGCTATTGCTGTGACGATCAATATCGCGGCAAACAATCGCTGTACGGTCCACCACGAAGGGTGACTTAAGATGTCAATGTCATAATCTCCCCTCATCAATAGATTCACTCGTGTCGGCATTGCCAGGTTTGCCGTTTCATCAGGCGGTGCATAGGCAATGTCAGCAACACCACTGACTCTCAACTCCACACCCGGCACCAACTTCCCCGTTCCTCCCGAAAGAAACGCCGATGTTATCGAGTCGCCGCAATCGAGTTCAAGCCGATGGGGATAGGGATACTCCCCCGGTTGAAAACTAAGGAGTCGTCCGCTGAGTTGAATCAATAAACCGTCGCAACTTCGTGTCGACGCATTCTCGTCGTCTCGCATGGTTTTGTGATCCGCAATGACTTGAGTCATGGTCATCGGAATCGGCTTTGGATCTTCGCGAACTCCCAATCGACGCAACGCTGCGCCGCGAATCCCGGCCAAGTAGCGAGTGGTGTCAGTAAACCCCGAAACCTCCACTCGATCACCGATATCAACTATCTCATTTTCGTTCAGCTGGACGTGAATTCCTGTGCTGTGGTCTTGGATATAGAGTGATTTATCCCCATCATAGAAAGTGACAACGCCTTCGATGCGACGTCGATGCAACGGACGCCCCTGGGGCGAGTAGTCATCAAAACTCTCGATCGGTACTTTCGTGACCGAAAAGGGATCGGACGGTGCAGCGCTTCGAACCCGAATGTCCTGTTCGTGATCGATCACTAAACGCGGGCAGACAAATTCAGCTCGCCAGTTTCTTGAAGCTCCCGCCAGTCCCGTGACTTCAATTTCCGCGTCCAACAATTGCTTCGGTGTAAAGCGATCTTTCTTGGGAAGTCTCACTAGGAAATGGCCTACCCCCGTCTCGACACGACACAACCAGTTGAGCTCGTTTTCGTCCGCAATGTTCTGAACCACGCCTGCAACAGTCACGCGTCGGATATCGTCCGCACCGGATAAGAATTCTCGCATTCTCGCTTTGGGAGCCTCGGGCAATTCGCTTTTGCCAAGGACTGTGACTCTCGTCGGAGTGATGTTAGGCGCAAACCCCCCCTTTTCAAGAAAGCCTTCCAATTCGATATCGACCCCATACTCCAACTGAGCGAGTACATCTTTGTCGACATCAAAGATGCCCAACCGAATCGCATGGGAAGATCGGACCCAAATGCCGGCCATGTTTTCTTCAACACAAAACGATCTTGCCGCCTGCCGCTTACGATTCCCCGCCGCAATCCCATTGCCAACCGAAGATATCGTCCCGCGAACTCGGACCGGTCTCGGTTCGATTAGCTCCGTTCGAGGTGTCGCCATCAAGTCTCCGACGTGACTCAGCGGAAGCTCGTCGTCCGCGGTAACATGGCCACTCAAAAGACCTCCGCCCGCAATGACTCCCCCCGCAATCGTCATCAAGCACAGTTGGACGCTCAACAAGTGCAAAGCAGCAGCGGTTGGCGTGATTACGGCGATACGTTTCATTGACAACTGTCTCCTATCCGAACCCGGACTTTATTGGCTGTTTGGCCAATGGCACTCCGCAAACTCTACATTATGTTAGCATCCATACCATCGACAAACTTCAATTCCTCACACGAGTCCCCTTTTATGGTCTTACGATCACTTCCATGCATAATGGTCGCCTGCTTCTTCGTCGGCCCTGTTACCACTCAAGACGCGTTAGGCTTCGATCCATCGGTCGCAGGTCTGTTAAAACCTATGGTCGATCCCGATGGAAACGACGGCTTCAAGGCGATGCTCAGTCGTGGTTACATGCCGCTATTCAACGGCAAAGACCTCTCGGGATGGCGAAACCCCTATCCGCATGGCAACGCGAAAGTGGTTGATGGCGAGATTCATCTGACCGCCGACAACAAATTTTTCTTGGTCACCGAAAAGAAGTACGGTGACTTTCGAGTCAGTGTCGAGATTCATCTCCCCGATGGGGAAGCAAACTCGGGTGTGATGTTTCGATGCCATGTCGATCCGAATCGCGATAAGAAGGTGTTCGGATACCAAGCCGAATGCGATGGGTCCGAACGTCGTTGGTCAGGCGGCTTGTTTGATGAAGCCCGTCGCCGTTGGATTTGGCCGAGCACAAAGGGGCGATCCGAAGACCGTTTCTTGAGTCATGAAAAGGAATCGAAAGCGGCGTTCGCAGAGCCTGCGATCCGTGATGCACTCAATCGCAACGGTTGGAACCGCTTTGAAATCACTTGTATCGGCGATCAAATTAGGATTGAGGTCAATGGAGTTCAAACCGTTAACCTTCGTGATGAAACCGACAAAGTGGGTTTCATTGGCATCCAACACCACGGCGAAGAGGGTCAAACCTACCGATTTCGCAATCTGTTCATCAAAGAGCTGCCGCTTGTTCCCGCGGAACAGGCCGTCGAACTAGTTGATCAACCGCCGGTCAGCGTGACCAAGATCAGTGATTCAGTGACGCTCGTTGATTTTGGTAAAGTCGCTTTCGGCAACGTCGCAATGCGAATTCCTGATTCGGGTGCCGACAACGCGATCGTTCGCTTTGGCGAAAAGCTCAAAGAGGGCCGCATCGATCGTAAGCCTCCGGGAACAGTCCGTTGCGGTCAGTCCGAGGTCCGTAGCGGCACGGGAGAACGCAGTTCATGGGTCGTGCCTACTCCGATCAACCGTCGCAATACCGAGCAAACCGGCTCGCATCCGCCCGCGGTTTTGACTCCCGAAGCATGGATGCCCGTAATGCCATTTCGATGGGTGGAAATCGAAGGATGGCCGGTAGAATTCAAACCAGAATCGATCACCCGCCGAGCTGCATTCGCCAAGGGGTGGAACGAAGATGCAAGTTCGTTTGAGGGTTCGGACGAGGTGCTCAACCAAGTTTGGGATCTTTGCAAATATAGCATCAAAGCGACCACGTTCGCCGGAGTATACGTTGATGGAGACCGCGAACGAATTCCTTACGAAGCCGACGCCTATTTGAATCAACTCAGCCATTACATGACCGACGATGATGTCCGAATGGCTGCCCATACATTCGATTGGCTGATGGAAAACGGAACGTGGCCAACGGAATGGGCGCCGCACATGGTGTTCATGGCTCATGCCGAATGGATGGACAAAGGGGACACCGACTGGTTGGCCGCGCGTTACGAATCGCTCAAAACGAAAACGCTGCTCGATCGCAGCGGGAAAAACGGTTTGGTTCTTAGCGATGCGATGGACCGAAACAAACATGACATCGTCGATTGGCCCAAAGGCGAGCGTGATGGATACGTCTTTACTGAAATCAACACCGTCGTCAATGCATTTCACATCGAAGCAATCAAGCGGATGGCGGTCATGGCACGAGCGGTCGGTAAGGAAGAGGACGCAAAGGCATTCGACGCACGTGTCGAACTCGCCACAGCCGCGTTTCAAGAAACCTTATTTGACGAAGAATCGGGTCTCTATCGCGATGGCGTGAAGACAGACCACCATTCCATTCACGCGAACTTTATTCCGTTGGCGTTTGGGCTCGTACCGGAGGATGAAATCGCGGGCGTTGCGTCGTGGCTTTGTGAGCAAGGAATGCAGTGTTCCGTATACGCGGCCCAGTATTTACTTGACGGACTATTCGCGAATGGATGCGAGGGCAAAGCGATTGAGCTTATCAAGAATGACGGCGATCGAAGTTGGAAACACATGGTTCAAAGCGGAACGACGATCACGTGGGAAGCTTGGGACTTGAAGTACAAACCGAACCAAGATTGGAACCATGCTTGGGGAGCCGCACCGGCGAATCTGTTGCCACGTCACGTGCTCGGGGCACAACCAGCCGTAGCGGGCTGGAAAACTGCGATGGTTCGTCCTTGCGTCGGCGGGCTGAAACATGCGAAAGGTAAAATCCCAACACCGGTTGGGGCGATCGAGATCGACTGGAGAAACGAGTCCTCGTTTGAACTTCGTCTAAGTCTTCCCGAACAAATGGATGCGGTCGTGAGCCTTCCTGCAACCGAAGGTTCCACTGGCGTTCTTCTCGATGGGAAATCAGTCGATGCAGCTCGAAAAGGCGGTCGTTGGATTCTCGCCGACAAGGTTTCGGGAAAAGTAACGCTTGAGGTCAAGTAACGCGGGACGGCCAGTCGGCGACCGCAGTTTGATCTTCGATGGTTTTTGCTAACAGCGGTAGCCCAATCGGTTGTCGTTGCACTAACTTCGCAGTACTCACTTTGCTGCGAAGCCCCGGTTGAAAAGCCTTGCGCGAGCCCGCCTTTTGTCCGCTATACTAAGCCGCGACGCCAATCATCCATTGTCCAAATTTTGAAAATATAATCCTTGATGAACGGTCAAACCAAACAAACCCAGTCCACAAGTTCAGCTCGTTTCAATCGTCGTCAACTAGCAAAAGGTACCGTCGCCACGTTAGCCGTTGCTGGCTTGCCCCGAGTCGTTCGCGCCCAGGCTCCAACGCAATCGGTAGCGTCGCGTCCTAATCCGATTGCGGTTTCGACCTATTCCTATTGGCGATACCGTGACGACAGCAAACTGTCGATTTTGGATTGCGTCGACCTAGCAGCGGATACAGGTTTCGATGCTGTGGAAATATTGCATGTGCAAATGGAAGATGATTCCGATGGAATGCTCCAGCAGATCAAACAACGTGCATTTCGCCGTGGTATGGATTTGTGCGGATTGTCGACACATCAATCTTTTGTTTCGCCCGATGCAGACAAACGCCAAGAGAACATCGATCACACCGTCAAGTGCATCGAATTGGCGTACAAGCTTGGAATCCCAACGATTCGCGTTAACACAGGTCGGTGGGGAACTTCGGGCGATTTTGATGAACTGATGAGGAACAAAGGGATTGAGCCAAGACTTGACGGCTACACCGACGACGATGGATTTGGTTGGGTCCGCGAGTCTTTTGAAAAGTGTTTGCCGGCTGCGGAAAAGTGTGGTGTCGTTCTAGGACTCGAGAATCATTGGGGGCTTGGTCGGACTGCCGAAGGTGTCTTGCGGGTGATCCGCGAAGTCGACTCGCCTTGGTTGCGGGCAACACTGGATACGGGCAACTTTTTGGAAAACCAATACGAACAGTACAAGCAACTTGCACCGGAGGCTGTCTTTGTCCAAGCGAAGACTTATTTCGGTGGTGGCACATGGTACACGCTCGACATCGATTACGACCGCGTCGCCAAAATCCTTCGCGATGTCAACTACCGAGGCTACATCTCGCTTGAATTCGAAGGCAGCGAGTCACACGAAACAGCGATTCCCAAAAGTCTGGAAATGCTAAGGGAAGCTTTTGCTTGAGTTGAATGGAAATTGAACGCACCACGACAGAAAATTTAGCGCAAAAGTCGTCGATTCGTGGAGTGCTGGAAACGCTCTCAATGGCGATCGTGGTTGTTGTCTCGCTGTTGAGTTTTCCAAGTGTGTTGCCGTGGATGATCGCGGTGTGGCTTGTTTGGCATACAGTGTTGGCCCATGGGAATCGTCCCGCGTGGGTGCCATTGGTTGCATGCTTGGTAATCATGGTCGTCAAGTTGGTTCCAAGAACGCATGCCATGATTGTTCTTGGTTGTGTGTTGGCGCTCATTGCCCTGGTTCGATTTCGCGCGAGGAACGAACCACTTTCACGACAAAAACTCGCACTGAAAACGACGTTAGTGTTGTGGGCCGCATGGGGATTGATGTTCTATGAATGGCAATCGACGATCCACTGCGGTCGTCCTATGATGCTCGATCCTGACCGACCGGTCGTCTGTATTGGCGATAGTTTGACCGATGGTATGTTGCCGGATCATGGTTACCCGGATCCGCTCGGAAAGATGATCCGCGTACCCGTGGTGAATTTAGGGTTTTCTGGGATTGCAACTTCGCAGGCACTCGGCCAAATGGATCGAGTTCTCGGGCATAATCCGCAGGTCGTTGTCATTGAGCTTGGCGGCCATGATTTTCTAAAAGGTCATAGCCGATCGAGTACGAAGGCGAACTTGGTTGCAATGATCGAGGCATGTCGCAAACAGGATGCGGAAGTGATCCTCATGGAGATTCCTCGCGGTTTCATCTTTGATCCATTCGCGAGCTTGGAACGTGAGATCGCGCACCAATACGATGTCGAGTTAGTCGCGGACACTTGGCTTCGGCAAATCGTGGTGATGAGTCCGATTGCCCCACCCGGTATGTGGATGCCAGCATCGCAGCTTAGCGATGACGGTATCCACAGTAACCCGCGTGGAAGTGAAGCGATTGCAAAAAGAGTTGCCGGGACGCTGCAAACAATGTATGGCGATGCAGTACTGAAGGAACCATGAATGATAAGGAGTCATGCATGATGTCCGTCGGCAAGCACCCGTTTGCATCTGGGGCTGGTAACTTTGGATCTGGCTTCGAAGGAGGGAAGCTCCACCGTCGCCAGATCAAATCTGTAAATTAGTGACTGATTCGTCAGCAGTTTATTCGTCCGTGACGCAACCTTCGCTGGCGGTTTTGACGTTCTTGATGTACTTGTAAAGCGTCCCACGAGTTGCTTTGAGCGGCGGAGCGGTCCAGGTCGATCGGCGTTTTTCGATTTCTTGATCGCTGAGGTCGACATCGAGTCGATTCGTTTCAGCATCGATAGTGATCGAGTCTCCATCTTGGATCAATCCGATCGGGCCGCCAACTTGCGCTTCGGGAGTGATATGGCCGACGATAAAGCCGTGACTTCCTCCGCTAAATCGGCCATCGGTCAGCAGTGCCACATCGCCACCGAGTCCGGCGCCCATGATGGCACTGGTTGGCGTCAGCATTTCTGGCATGCCCGGGCCGCCCTTGGGGCCTTCGTAGCGAATCACGACGACGTCACCCTTTAGGATTTTCTTCTCTTCGAGTGCATGCAGCATGTCCTCTTCGCTATCGAAAACACGTGCGGGGCCGGTGAAAACGAGCCCTTCTTTGCCCGTGATTTTGGCGACCGAGCCTTCTGGTGCCAACGATCCCTTCAAGATTCGAATATGGCCGGTCTTTTTGATTGGATCGCTTATTGGATGCACGACCGTTTGGCCTTTCTTCAATCCAGGTAGCGGTTCGAGGTTTTCAGCGAGTGTCTTGCCAGTCACGGTTATGCACGATCCATCGAGCAATCCTTCCGCGAGCAAAAATTTCATCACTGCGGGCGTGCCACCGACACTGTGCAAATCCTCTTGGACAAATTTGCCACTTGGTTTCAGGTCTGCAAGGAACGGAATGCGATCGCTAACGCTTTGAAATTCGTCGATGGTCAGTGGCACATCGACAGCGCGGGCCATCGCGATCAAGTGCAGCACCGCGTTGGTGCTGCCGCCCAGGGCCATCACCGTAACCATTGCGTTTTCAAAGGCAGCACGCGTCATAATGTCACGTGGTTTTAGGTCCAATTTCAGTAGGTTCAGAATCGCGGGGCCGGTTTGGTGGCATTCTTCCATTTTCCAAACGTCTTCGGCAGGGATACTGGCCGAATACGGCAGCGACATACCGAGTGCTTCGATCGCACTGGCCATCGTGTTGGCGGTGTACATGCCACCACAAGCGCCTGCACCGGGGCAACTGTGGCGAACGATCTCTTTGCGTTCTTCTTCGCTAATTTGTCCCGCGATGAATTGGCCGTAGCACTGGAAGGCGCTGACGATATCGAGAGTTTCGTCTTTGTAGTGTCCTGGTTTGATCGTACCGCCGTAGACCATGATCGCTGGTCGATTGAGTCGTCCCATCGCCATCAAACAGCCTGGCATGTTCTTGTCGCAGCCTGGAAGTGCAATCAGAGCGTCGTACCATTGGGCCGCCATCAGCGTTTCAATTGAATCAGCGATCAGGTCACGACTTTGCAGCGAATAGCTCATCCCGTCGGTGCCCATTGAAATGCCGTCGCTGACGCCGATCGTGTTGAACCGCATGCCAACCATGCCGTTTTCTTCGACCCCTTTCTTCACTTCGCCGGCCAAATCGAGCAGGTGCATGTTGCAGCTATTTCCTTCGTACCACATGCTGGCGATGCCAATTTGTGGCTTGTCCATATCTTCGGGAGTCATGCCGGTGGCGTAGAGCATCGCCTGAGACGCTCCTTGGCTTTTGGGCTGAGTGACTTTGCTGCTGTACTTGTTGAGCGGTTGGTTCATGGCCGATTCTGTCGGGATTTACGAGGGGAGGGACCGGTTTGCGGAATTCACAGGCTACCGATTATGATCTTCATTGAGCGTTTCACAACGGGACGATTGCCTTCCCCCGAAAGAGAGTCATTGCAATGCTGCGTTTTTCTTGGTTTTTTGCACTTTCATGCCTATTTGTTTCTCTGACAAACATGCCATTGGTGGCCGATGATTTCCAATTGAAGTCGATGTCGCTGTTCGATGGCGAGACTTTGGCCGGTTGGGAAGGCAATGCGTATTGGTTCCGAGTCGAGGACGATGCGATTGTGGCAGGACGATTGACCGAAAAAATTCCCAAAAATCAGTTTCTTTGCACCACCGAGCTGTACGGCGATTTCGAATTGCGACTCGAAGCAAAATTGGTTGGCGAAGCTAAAAACGCAGGCGTCCAGTTTCGTACCAAGCGAATTCCGGGGGAAACCGAAGTATCGGGCTACCAAGCGGACATGGGAGAAATGAATGGCAAATTGATTTGGGGAGCGCTCTACGACGAACATCGCCGCAACCGATTCCTTGTCGAGCCCAATGAGGAAGTGGAAAAACAGGCCGTGAAAGCAGACCAATGGAACGAGTTCCGAATACGCTGCGAAGGGCCACGAATCCAAATCTTCATCAACGGAACTCAAACGGCCGACTATACCGAAGAAGACTCGAGCATCCCGCGTGTGGGTGTCATCGGGCTACAAATCCACAGTGGTGCGCCGACCGAAGCGTGGTACCGTAACATCCGACTTCGGTCTTTATAAATGAAAATGATGCCAAGTATTGAATTTGTCTATTTCGATTTGGGGAACATTTTAGTCACGTTCGACCACCAAATCGCGATCACCAACGTTGCTAGTCGTTTTGGTTTGCCGGCCGATCGCGTTGAACAGACGCTCTACCATAGTGGGATACAGGAGCGGTTCGAACATGGCCACGTGACCGGCGAAGAGTTTGCGATGTTTCTTCGTAGCGAATTTGGATTGACCGAATCGGAGATGCCAACGGCCGACGTGCTCGATGCCTGCAGCGACATGTTCGCCCCAATCGAGTCGATGTGGGAACCCTTTTCTAGGGTTCGCGATTCGGGGATCGCCTTTGGAGTTCTGTCGAACACTTGTCACGCCCATTGGGATTGGATTGGCAAACAGACATGGCAAATTGCCAAGGTCTCTTGGGAAATTCGTGTGTTGAGCTGCGAAGTCGGGTCGATGAAGCCGCATCACGGGATCTATGAAGAAGCAGAAAAAGCGGCGAAAGTCCCGGTATCGAGCATTTTGTTTCTCGATGATAAACCCGAGAATGTTGCCGCAGCGATTGCCCGCGGTTGGAATGCAGTACAATGCTTTGGAGGCGAGCAAGCCGAAGCGGCGCTGCGACATTTTGCTGTGATTGCCTAACCACAAAGATTATCCATGATGCCTACCGCCCAAGTCCCCTCGACGCCCCTGCTTCCCATCTCGCCGCGTCCGGTGGCCGTGATTGATATCGGTGCAACCAGCATCCGGATGGCGATCGCGGAAATTCACGAAGATGGCGAATTTCGCACTCTCGATACTCTGGTTCAACCCGTTGATTTTGGACGTGAAGTGTTCGCGGTTCGCCGGCTAAGTCGCGCCAGTATTGAACGAGCTGCGACAATTTTGAAGCAATACCAACGTGTCCTCCGTGAATACGGAATTACTTCGAACGAAAACGTCCGCGTGGTTGCGACATCCGCTGTTCGCGAAGCATTCAATCGGCTCGCCTTTACCGACCGTATCTATATTGTGACGGGGCTCACGATCGAGGCGATCGATGAGGCTGAAGTGAGCCGGATCACGTATATGGGGATCGCACCGCAACTGCGAAACGATCCTGAATTGGCCGACGGACGCTCCATTGTCGCCGAAGTCGGGGGCGGCAACACCGAAGTTTTGGTGATCCGAAGCGGTAACGTTTTGCATAGCCAATCCTACCGACTCGGGTCACTACGGCTGCTGCAATCGGTCAACCAAGCCAAGGTCTTGCCGTCGCGACAGCGTGGTTTTTTGGAGAATCACATTCGGCGAACGCTCGATAATATTGTCGACGATGTCAAACCTGATCCGACCAATCGTATCGTCGCTTTTGGGGGAGACATTCGATTCGCGGCTCACCGAATTCTTGAGGATTGGGACGGAGTTTCGCTCGCTCCGCTTGATACCGAGCGGTTGGCGGAATTTACTAACGAAGTGCTCAAGCTAGACGTCGATGCGATCGTAAAACGATTCGGCGCGAGTTTTATCGAAGCGGAAACGCTCGGTCCCGCGTTGTTGGCTTACACGATGTTGGCCCAGTCGTTCAGCCAGTCGTCGGTGTTCGTTTGTGACACCAATTTGCGAGATGGGCTACTTCACGACATCGCAGTCGGGGGGAGTTGGACGGCCGAGTTTCGCAATCAGATTGTCCGTTCCGCATTGGGATTAGGGCGTCGCTTCGATTTTGACGAATCACATGCTCGAAATGTTGCTGATTTGTCGCGAAAGCTGTTCGATCAATTGGGGCGAGAGCATCGGCTTGACTATCGACAGGAAGTGCTACTGCACGTCGCGGCGCTGCTGCACGAGATCGGTTTGATGATCAATGTGCGAAGCAACCACAAGCATGCTTTGTATGTGATTCGCAACAGCGAGATTTTTGGACTATCCAAAAGCGAACTTTTGCAGGTCGGCTTGGTCGCCCGATATCATCGGCGGGCGAATCCGCAACCCTCGCATGAGGGCTACGCATCGCTTGACCGTGAAGAACGAGTGACGGTGGCCAAATTAGCTGCGATTTTGCGTTTGGCGATCGCGCTCGATGACACACGAAGCGGCCGGATTCGTGAGATCGAATGCACCCGAGAAGCCAAACAATTGGTGATCAAGGTCCCTGGTGTTGACGATGTTTCGTTAGAGCATGTTGCATTGCGGCAAAACGCGGGCTTGTTCCGAGACGTCTTCGGGATCCCAGTGCTGCTTCGCGCAGGACGGTGATAACAAATAGTCGAAAGGATTATGGATGAAGAAGTTGGAATTTCGCGTCAATCGCTCATTGAAGTTGTTTTGTTTCTTGGGGAGTCTTTGTTTGGCATTTCTGATTCAATCGGAACAATCGGCTGCTGACGATCTGTATGCGATCGCCCGGCAACAATTGGTTCGTGATCGTATTGCGTCTGCGGGGGTGACGGATAAACGGGTGCTCGATTCGATTCGTTCGACGCCGCGACACGAGTTCGTTCCGCGAAGCCAGCGCGACCGTGCATACTTCGATATGGCACTTCCGATCGGTGATTCGCAAACGATCAGCAGCCCGTTCATCGTTGCGATGATGACCCAAGCGATCGAGCCAAAACGGACCGATGTTGTGCTAGAGATTGGAACCGGTAGCGGTTATCAGGCGGCCGTGTTAAGCCCGTTGGTGGAACATGTCTATTCGATCGAGATCGTCGAAGAGTTAGGAGACCGGGCGGCGGAAACGCTCAAACGACTCGGCTACGAAAACGTATCGACTCGCGTCGGTGATGGTTTTCTTGGCTGGGAGGAAGCAGCCCCTTTCGACAAGATTATTGTCACTTGCAGTCCCGAATCGGTCCCAACGCCACTGGTCGACCAGCTTCGCGAAGGTGGTATTATGATTATTCCTGTTGGTGAACGGTATCAACAAACGCTCTACCTAATGACCAAACAGGACGGAAAGCTCGTTCGCAAAGCCCTCCGCCCTACCCTTTTCGTTCCCATGACAGGCGAGGCGGAAGAGGGACGGCAAAAGCAACCCGATGCGGCAAATCCCGTGGTAGTGAATGGCGATTTTGAGACAATGCCCAAGGAAGGCGACGCGGAGACATCCGACTATGTCCCCGGTTGGTACTACGGCCGCCAAGTCAAACACATGCTACCCGAGATAATTAGCAGCGACACGGGGGAAAGCTCGCGAGACGATGCCGCTCCAAGTGGCAAGGGGTTCGTTCGGTTTGAAAACGAGACGTTTGGTTTAAGTTCGCATTTGTTGCAAGGAATTCCGTTTGACGGCCGAGAAGTTTCCTCGATTCGATTGAGCGGAAAAATCCGTGTCGAGGGCGTGCAGATTGGGCCAGACCCGGAATCGTTACCAATGATCGCAATAAGTCTTTACGACGAACAACGCCGCGATCTGGGGACGTATTGGCTTGGGCCATTCCGAGGAACGCGGTCATGGCGCGAGGTCAGCCGGTTGGTCCGCATTCCCACGCAGACGCGAGAAGCGATCTTAAGGATCGGTCTATTCGGAGCCACTGGCCAGGCCGATTTTGACGACATTAAGATCAAAAAAATCGATTGAACGTTGCGGAGGCTAACGATGCGGAGGTTATTGGATCCGCGAGGTGAGATCAGTGACGACATCGTCGATCTTGACTCGCCATTGCTCAAGCGTGTCGCGATCTCGGATCGTGACGGTTTTGTCGTTTAACGATTCGGTATCAACGGTGACGCAGTAGGGAGTACCCGCTTCGTCTTGGCGACGATATCGACGACCGACTGCACCTTTTTCATCGTAAAAGACGTTCATGTGCTTTTTCAATTCGCCGTAAATTTCGCGTGCGATTTCGGGCATTCCGTCTTTTTTGACGAGTGGGAACACAGCCGCTTTGATCGGAGCAAGACGCGGATGCAGCTTCATTACCGTCCGCGTTTGCATCTTGCCCTTTTCATCGGGGGCTTTGTCTTCGCTGTAAGCTTCGCATAGAAACGCCAAAACGCCACGGTCGGCTCCGGCGGAAGGTTCGACGACGTGGGGCACAAATTTTTCGTTTGTGACTTCGTCGCGGTAGGTTAGATCACGACCGCTGCCGCGATACTTCGCTTTGCCATTTTCGCCAAGTTCGACCTCCATCGGCCGGGTCGCTGGATTTAGCTTGCCTTCCATGTGGCTGCGAAGGTCAAAGTCGCCACGATGAGCGATCCCTTCGAGTTCACCGTATTCTCCTTCGGGTAAAAACGGGAATGCGTATTCGATATCGGCAGTCCCGACACTGTAATGAGCCAATTCCTCTTGATGATGCTCTCGCATGATCAACGATTCGCTTGATAGCCCGAGTTTGGTGTACCAAGCCATCCGGCGGTCTCGCCAATACTTGTACCAAACTTGTGATTGATCGGGGTGACAGAAAAACTCGATTTCCATTTGCTCGAACTCACGCGATCGGAAGGTGAAGTTGCGCGGCGTGATCTCGTTGCGGAAACTTTTGCCGACTTGGCCGATCCCGAAAGGAAGCTTCACGCGGCTGCTGTCGAGCACGTTCTTAAAGTTGACGAAAATACCTTGTGCCGTTTCAGGTCTTAGGAAGGTCGCGTCGTTCTCACCACCAAGGGCACCGAGCGTGGTTTTGAACATCAAGTTGAACTCACGCGGTTCGGTTAGCGTGTCAAGGTTTTTTGCGTCAGGTGCCAAAACCTCTTTGGTCGAATCAAGTCGGTCGATCGTTAGCGACTCATTCGAGATCGAGATTTTGTCGGCGTCTTTGTTGCGAAGTCTGAAAAACTTCATTGCTCGGCGGCGAACTTCGTCAAGTTCCGTTTCAATGTCGGCCAATGTGGAGACAAAGATTTTCTGGGATCGGTCGGCGTATTCAACCCATCGACCACGGACTTGGTCGAAACGGTAACGTTTTTTCGATTCGCGACAATCGACCATATGATCATGAAAAAGGTCGTAGTGACCGCTGCACTTCCAAACTTGGGGGTGCATGATAATTGTGCAGTCTAGCCCGACCATCTCGAACGGTCCCGGAGCATTCGCGGGAGCAACAAGTTCGTTGTGGCCACTGATCATGTCGTGCCACCACGCTTCTTTCAAATTGCGTTTCAGTTCGACACCGAGTGGGCCGTAATCCCAAAATCCTTGGATGCCGCCGTAGATTTCGCTGGATTGAAACAAGAACCCACGTCGCTTGCAGAGCGACACAATTTGATCCATCGACTTCATGGTGAAATGATCGTTAAAGGGGGCAGATTGGCTAAGAAAGAGGCCAAATGTAGAGGAAGTAGCCGGAATTTGGGAGGCGGCAGGGAATCAGGGAGGCGTCCCGCCGCAGCGATCGCTAGAGTCGCTGCGGAGCTTGGAGCGTCATCCCATTAAAACGGTGAACTTGGGTGCGATCACGTTTGGCGGCGCGAAATACGTTTGATAACACACTTCCGCAGAGCGCCAGGCAACCATTTTCTAGCGCCGAATGAACCCGCTGTTATATCCAACGGCGTTGGGTTGCGTGGCAATTTGGCTGCCGTTTCCACTAGGGGAGGATTGCTGGGGCATTGGGCGGGCGTTGAGTTGTTGGTTAATGGCCGCGACCCGAGCAGCCGCATCGGGTTGCATGCCGTTGATCGCCAAGGAATGCTGGTAATTTCGCAGTGCTTGCTGCAAATCCCCCGATTGCTCACGCATCCGGCCTAACGCCAGCCACGCTCGCGAGTTATTCGCATCGATTTGGACCGAATCCTCCAAATACTTCAGCGCCGTGGTCGGATCACCCGATTCTTCGTAAAGGCGAGCCAATTCGACTCGTGGTTCCGCGAAGTTGGGGTTCTGGCTAGCCCAGTTCTTCATCAGTGCGAATGAGCGATCCGTCCGTCCGGTGTCCATTAGCAGGACAGCCAATCCGCGGTGGCATTCAACATGGTTGGGATCGTGGTCGAGACATTGGTTGTAGAGCGACTCGGCTTGTTCGAGTAGTTCCACTTGCCCGCGTTGGTTACCGAGCCGATGCGTGGTTGCCGCCAAGTTATAGTAGCCGTCGGCATTCTGAGGGTCCGTTTCGATGACTTTCTGGAATGATTGTAGCGCACCGGTGTATTGGCCTTGTTCGTAAAGCCTTGCTCCTTGAGCGTTTTGGCCGCTGGCGGCCCATTGGCAACCCGAAAAACAAATCAGCAGGAGCCCCCCGATTGAGAGAGCAGCGGAATGAATCCGAGGTCGACTTGGCAATTGAAATGGGTACTGGTGTTCAGTCATGAGACCAATCATCCTGACGCTGGGGGCTAAACGGTGCTCGGACCTAGAGAATCACCAAAAACCCCTCTTTTGGTGGTGGTTTTCAGTATTTCTAGGGCGGTTTGTACCGGACGTTAGCAACGATGGGATTCAGCACGCAATAGCGGAACTTTCGGCTCTACCGATTCGTCCAATATCGCCGGGAATCGGGGGGGGACGATCGTGAGCATAAAATCGGCGTAAGTCGACCTAAACCCCGCACTACAGACGATTTTCGTTGATTGACGCCAATCCACAACTAGAATTCAGAGCAGACTCTGCGTGCATACTGCCCAAACTCGCCCCTTTTATTAAGCTGCCTATTGCTCCTAAGTTCCTTTTTTCTGATTAAAAGATGACGTCGACGTGACGCATCTTTTTTTGAGAAGGTACTTTGTGACGTTCCTAGACGGCAACCGATGAGTGACCGAAGTAAGCCAGCAGAATCCCGAACCCAATTTTGCCACCACCATGGCACTGAACACGAGGCTGTTTGATGACCAACCGTAAATCGAAAGTTCGAGACGGTATCCAGAAAAGCATTCGCAACATGACGAGCCGCTTGCGTAATAAGCAGCGTCGTAACGAGCGTCGCTTACTATCGGAAACACTAGAATCGCGGCAATTGCTTGCAGGACCTGAATTGGTCGGTATCCAAAGTGATATTCCCACCGACGATGGAAATTTATTCCGCGACTTCGAAACGTTAGTGACCAACACGCTACCGACGGCCGTTCCCGAATTGGGATCGTCACCTCGCGAGTTGATTTTTCGGTTCGACGGCGATGCGGCGATTAGCGAAGAGAGCTTGGCCGGAATCACGATCACTCGCGCCGGAAGTGACGGGTTCTTTGAAGCGGCGAACGCGACCGATGACCTCGGTACCAACGGGACCGTGTTGGTCGAATACCGGGCCCAGTCGTCGGGGATTTCTGGAAACGGAATCACGATCAACTACAAGCAAACCAATCGCGGCAACAGCGGCGTGCCGGTGATTGCGACGGCCGATACGTCGGGGATTAGCCCCGTCATCACATTGGACCTGAACATCGCCACCGGCCGAACTGCGACGGTCGCCGAAGTGATCGCTGCGGTTAACGACACGGATTCAGTGAATCAAATCATTATGGCGCAGCAGGTCACCGGGGCGCCGTTGACCAAGGTGGGCCAGATCGTTGATACGACGAGCCCGGTCGTTCTGATGGGTGCAAATTCCGCACAAGCGATCACGGATCTCGGCACCACGGGTGCCGTCCGCGTTCGATTGACGGCTACTCAGTCGGGCCAAAATGGAACCGGTACAACCATTGAAGTGAAGCAGCGCAGCTTCGGTGGAGAAGCATTACCGTTGGTGCTTGTCAGCGGCAAAGCGATTGAGGTGCAAGTCAATTCGACCGCTGGCTTCGTGACCACCGTCGACCAATTCTTAACCGCACTTAATGCAAATCCGGAAGCGGCCAGCCTTGTTACTGGAACGCTCGAAGTGGGTGCGGGCAGCACCTTAATGGGCAACCGCAGCACGTTCTATTCGCCGCTGGTTCTAACTGGTGCTAGCGATTCGGTGATTGAACCAGGCTATGTTGGCTTTGGTGATTCCAATCGCGAGATTGTTTTCCGATTCGGTGAAGCACTGCCGGACGACACGTATCGTGTCGACATCAATGCCGCAGGAGCATTGGGGCTTCGCAACGAAGATGGGGAATATTTCAACGATGGCCAAAGTGTCACCGGACAATTCAAAGTCAACGGCGGTCCGAAAGTTTTGGCGGTCGTTCCTCAGCCCGTCACTCGTCGAGCCGATGGCACATTGAATGTTTCGGCGAACGTGATCGACGTCCATGTTGATGGAGGCGATGTCGATCCGAGCACGCTGACGAATCGCGACTTTTATCGTTTGATCTACACTCGCGATACCGTTGGAACGGCCGACGATATTCAACTCGCCCCGACGTCGGCGACATACAACTCGGTGACCAAGATCGTAAGGCTAGAGTTCGCCAATGCCTTGTCGCGAGTTCCCGATCCGATCAACCCTACTAGTTTTTTGGATGGCGCTGCGCGTCTTCGTATTGGATCGAGTGAGCCCGTTTCGATCACGCCCACATCCATTAATGTCGGTTCGGATGCCGCAGATAATTTTGCGACCGCGTTCAACCTCAATGGTCAATGGACGCTCAGCAGCAATCCAAATTCGGGGATTCAATCCGCGACTCTCAGCGGTGAGATTGTAAACACATCCGACTATTTGTTGCAGCTTCCCGGTGGATCGGATGTGCCCGGAGTCCGTGACCTTCGGCCGGATGACCCCTCGCGATTGCTTCGAACGATTCCGCTTGATGTCCTGCGTCTTGGTGCGGACTCTGAATCGGGGATTACCGAGTTTCAGTACGACTTTGTCAATAATTGGAATGGTGACGATCCAACGAGGCCTGGCATTGATGAATCACGCACTTATAGCAACTTGATCACGGAACAGCAGAAGGCTCGTGTTCGCGAAGTTCTGTCGCTGTTTAGTGAATACCTAGGCGTTCAATTTGTCGAAACCACTGGCGGGCTAACAAGTCAAGCGTCGTTCTCCATCGCAGTCGGAGAGCTCTATGGTGCCGATACGCGAGTGAACAGTGCAGCGGCGATTTTTAACGCCGATGGTACCGTGGACCTTGCGGCGCCTGAATCGGTCGTCGTCGCCACGCGTGACCGAAACCTTGACGGTGTGGATGACTTGGCGGTTCTTGACTTCCAAGATTTCGATCAATCGACCGATGACCAACTTGGCGGCGAATTTTTCCGTGGAGCTTTCTTGGCTGTTGGTCAATTGCTGGGCTACGGCTATGCCGATCATTTGCCACAGCCGGTTACACAGAGCACGGCATCGGTGCTCAACCCAAGCTCCGACAACGAGCCTGCATTCCCAAGTGTTGCGGATATCGTCAATGGGCAATTCATGTATCGGCCCGAGAGCAATGATATTGATGTATATCAATTCTCGCTTAACCAAACGGGGACGATCAGTATTGAGACTTTGGCCGAGCGTTTGCCAAGTTCAAGCTTGCTCAATACGGCACTTCGGTTGTATCAGTTCGACACCGTTTCGGGCACGTATACCGAGATTGCCGCGAACGACGATTACTTCAGTAACGACTCGTTAATCGATTTGGAATTGGATGCGGGCACCTATGCGGTTGGCGTCAGTGCATCGGGTAATACGAACTACGACCCCGCCACTCCTGGCAGTGGATTCGGCGGTTTAAGCCAAGGAACGTATCAATTAAATCTATCATTCCGTGCTAAGGGAGCTGACCGTATCGAAGACTTGTCGGGCAACTCGCTTGACGGTGACTTGGACGGTGAAGCGGGTGGGTTGTTCAATTTTTGGTTTGTTCCAAGTGATCCCAACACAACGCTTTTGGTTGACAAAGCAGCCGTCGCTCCCGACTTGAATCCTGCAACGTCGAATCCGTATTTGAACTTGGATGACGCCATTGCTGCGGCTCAGCCTGGCGATACCATTCGCGTCGTCGGCAATGGCGGTACCGACGGTGACGTTAGTACCGTGGCGGACAACTTTGCTTATGAAATTGGTAGTGACAATCGCGGCATTGCACTTTCCGATGGTGATTCATTGACGGTGCCTAAGGATGTCCATTTGGTCATCGATGCCGGTGCCGTCTTTAAGATGCGCCGAAGCCGAGTGGGTGTCGGTAGTACGGCACCACTTGTCGACACAAGTAACGCTTCTCTGCAAATTCTTGGTACGCCGACGATTCTCGATGCACTGGGACGTCCGGTTCTCGACCAAGAAGGCTTGGAGATTCCGGGCAGCGTGATCTTCACTAGTTACAACGATGATCTCGATCCCGACCAACCCGATAGCGCCCAAGCAGGCGATTGGGGTGGGGTCGATTTCCGCGGCGACATCGATTTTTCGGATGAGTCCCGAACGAACCTTGAGGCGCAAGGCATCTTCCTTAACCACCTGCAATTCGCTGACCTTCGCTATGGCGGCGGTCAAGTCCGTGTTGACGGTCGCAATGTGGTCGTCAGTCCCATCGAAATGGCGGTCACCCGCCCCACCATTATCAACAGTAGTATCCGCAACTCGGCTGACGCAGCGATGGCTGCTTCGCCGGACACGTTCGAAGAATCTCGATTCACCGAAGCAGCACAACTCGGTAACTTTACGCCGGATTATGCACGCGTTGGACCTCATATTCGTGGCAACACGGTCGAGGACAACACGATCAACGGCTTGTTCGTCCGTGTAGCGACGCGCACCGGTGACGTTTTGCAACCGTTGACCGTGAATGCCCGTTTTGACGATACCGATATTGTTCATGTTCTCAAAGAAAATCTTTCGATTATTGGCTCCGCTGGAGGCCCGGTCGAAAATATTGACGCACCGAGCAGTTTGCTGATTCGTGTCAGCGATCGTAGCGAGGCGGGTGACTTGTTGACTGGTAGCGTGCCTGCCGGCAGTTACCAATATCGCATTACTTTCTCAGACGGATCGGGACGCGAAACGACTCCGAGTCAAACGACCGCTCCGTTCACATTGGCCGCGGATGGAGCCCTTCGCTTGACGGGCCTTCCCACGGTACCGGCAGCATCAAGCTTCACTAGCCGACGACTTTATCGCGCAACGGTTCAACCTGACGGCACGCCTGGTGAATTCCTTTTGGTTGGATCACTGAATGCTTCGGCAACGACGTTTGTCGACACTGCTTTGATCGGTTCGGATCCGTTGCCAACAACGACTCAAAATCGATCGGCTCGATTGGATCCCGGTTTGACGCTCGATCCAGGAACGATCCTGAAAATTGAAGGGGCACGGATTGACGTCACCTTCGGTAGCCATTTTTATGCCGAAGGAACGGATCAACGGGCGGTCGTAATGACCAGCCTTTCGGATTCTCGCTACGGTGCCGGTGGCAGTTATATAACGAACGGTCAAGACGACCAATTTTCATTGGAAGCGGGCGATTGGGCCGGCGTTTACGTTGGCTTCGGTGGCGCAGCGTCGTTTGATCATGCCGTGATCGCAGGTGGCGGTGGCCAATCGCGTATCCCTGGTGGGTTTGCCAGTTTCAATGTGATTGAAGTCAATCAAGGTGACTTGCGACTCGCCAATAGCCGTTTGGAAAGTAATGCGGATGGACGTGGCGTCATCAACCTGAATGAACCCGATCGTGGTGGGCGAAGCACGAACGCCAGTGGTACGATTTTTGTTCGGGCTGCACAGCCAGTGATTTTGAACAACGATTTCATTGGCGGCTTTGGCCCAATGGCTTCGCTTGACATCAATAGTTTCTCGTTCAATGAGTTGACCGATTCAGGTCGTTCCACGGGTCGGATCGACTCGGTATCGTCGGTTGGAAACAGCGGCCCGTTGCTGCAAGGTAACCGCATCGCAGCCGATCCCAATGACCCTGATACGGACGATGACTTCGGACTCAATGGAGTGGAAATTCGTGGCGGAGTTGTTTCGACCGAAGTGGTGTTGGACGACGTGGATATCGTTCACATCGTTCGCGATTCCATCGAAGTCCCCAACCAACATATCTATGGCGGGCTGCGACTTGAAAGCGATGCTCGCGGCAGTTTGGTAGTGAAGTTTGAAGGCGAAACGGCTGGCATCGTTGCAGGCGGAAGTTTAACGACCGCACAGGATCAATTCCAAGACATCGCTGACCGCATCGGCGGCAGCCTGCAAATTGTTGGTCATCCCGATTTCCCAGTCGTGCTGACTGCACTGAGTGACGATACGATCGGTGCTGGATTTGGCATCGATGGTACCGCAGCGCTCGACACCAATGGCGATGGCATTCTTCCAATCACTCTAGCCGATGACGGCGATCCGGAGAACGGCGTGCCGTCAACGTATGTTGGCTCGGGTTCATGGAATGGGATCACGATTCGTGAAGCCGCGGATGACCGTAATGTCTTGGCGACCAGCGAAAATGAACCACGCAATGTGGGCAACTCCGACACCAACCCCACGCCTGGTCAATCGCAATTCCTTGGTGAACTTGCACCTAGCACATTGGGTGGCGATGAAAACCGCCGACTCGGCTTTATCATTGACGGTTCGGTCAGCAAGCCCGGTGACATCGACGTTTATTCGTTCATCGGCGAAGCAGGTACGCTGGTTTGGTTGGACATTGATCGCGCCGACATGGGGCTTGACAGTGTGGTCGAGTTGATCGACGCAAACGGAAACACTTTGGTCTTATCCGACGATTCGATGGCCGAATCGATGGGGACCAAGAACCGATTGACGGGGACCAATGGTCTGTTCGAATCCGACAACGCTCGGGCGCTGAATCAATTGGCAACCGACGGTACAAATTTGACGGCGACGGATCATCAAGATTTGTATTCGACCAACCCGCGTGACGCGGGGATGCGTGTGATTTTGCCGGGTGAAGCGGGACAGCGAAATATTTATCATGTTCGTGTTCGCAGTAGTAGCGTAGCATCGGGAGCCAATGGATCATTGGTCGTTTCGGGTCAAACCCAGAACCAAGAACTTAGCTCGCTGCGTCGTGGTTTGACCTCCGGTGGATACCAACTACAAATTCGTTTGCAAGAAGTGGATGAACATGCTGGGACACAGATCCGGTACAGCGACGTTCGCTTTGCAGTCAACGGCGTGCAAGTCATCGGCGGACCGATTCACAGCCCGCTTGCGGGTGACGAATATGAAATCGACGCGCCCAACGACACGCTTGGCAACGCACAAATCGTTGGCATCTATTCGAACACGCAAGACGTCACGGCAACGGAATTCGGGCCTTTGTCGAGCGACCGATTGAGTAAGTCGATTGGCGGGACGATGAGTGGCCTGACTGATGTCGACTGGTATCAATTTGAGGTTAATTATCAAGATCTCACTCGTGATAGCGCCGCGTTGTACTTGGCCACCGCGTTTGACTTGGATTATGCCGACGGGTTGGCTCGCGCCGATACCGCCCTCTATGTTTTCAATGAAGCCGGCGAATTGATCTTGATTGGTTCGGACAGCAATATTGCCGACGACCAACCTTTGGGTACCGCTCAAGCGTCCGACCTTTCACGAGGTTCATTCGGCAATGGCGACCCCTACATCGGTTCCAGCGAATTGGTCCAGGGCACTTATTTCGTAGCCGTGTCGAACCAGACTCAAGTTCCTCAGCCACTTGATCAGTTTTTTAACCGCGACACAACCAATCCGTTATTGCGACTCGAACCGATCGATTCGGTTCAGCGACTCGCCGAACATAACTTTGACAACTATTTCGCAGGTACCGCGACGGCGCCGACAATCCCATTGTTGTTCGACAATAGTTCGATCATCGATTACACGCTCGACGATGTGCTGCTATATGTGAATACCGCAGGCAGCCTACGATTGGTCAATCCATTCACAGGTGTAAGCTACGGCACAGTAGGTGACTTCGGAGACGAGATTCGCGACATTGCATTCCGTGGCAATGGTGAATTGTTCGCCTACTCTGGATTCGATGATCGGGTCCCAGCCGATGACGCTTGGACGTACAACCGGATTAGCACGGCCGACGCTTCGCTCACCCAGATTAGCGTCGGTGCCGGCATTTCGACATTCCACGATCTTGTGGCTGAAACGCCTCCTGCTATTCAGATTCTTGATGTTGATAGTAATGACGGTATCGAAGTGGAAGCGATTTCGATTCGTCAATTCGCAGGTCGCGAGACTGGCTTCTTTGTCGGTAATCGCCCTGTCCCACGGCAAGGTTTGAGCTACATCTCGAATATCCTCTATGCCTTCGATGATCAAACCGGCTTGGCTGTCGGAAGTACCTTTGATCTCTCACTCGCCAACGCGGGTGCTGGTACCGAACCGCGTGAAATTGGCCAAATCGACACTGTCGCGCCTGTGACGGCTCCTTCGCTTCAGTTGGGCATCACGGCTGCAACGGAAGTGAATGCGGCTGGTATCAATGTTCCGAGTTTGTTTGATGGTGACCGCTTTACGGTTACTAACGGAACCGAAACGACGACGTTTGAATTTGATCAAGACTATTCTTTGATCATTGGTCAAGCCGCCACAATTAATGTCGGCGACCAAGTATCGATCAAATTGGCTGGCCAAACGGCTCGCGTGTTCGAATTTGTAACCGATGCTGCAACCGTCAGTTCAGGAAACATCCCCGTCGTGTTCACCGCAAACCTCGGTCCCGAAGCGATTGCAGCGTTGCTAGCCGATGCGATCCGCGAAGCGAAGTTCCCCATTTCTGCCGAAGGAACTCAGATGTCGATGCCGACAGCCGAGTTGGTCACTGTGACGCTCGGTGGTGCCGTTTCCTCTTTAACGCTCAACGGTGAACCCGGTGTGGATGCTGGGAATGTCCGGATTCCGCTTTACCCAACGGACACGAGCGCCGTTGTGGCCGCTCGCATTGAACAAGCGGTTCAAGATGCGTCGGATTCGGGGGACTTGCCAAATGTAACAGCCACGGCAGCAGTTGGCGCCGATCCTCGTTCGGTCCGATTTACCGGTGAGATTTTGAATGTCTCAAGTGGTGTTGGTACCCTTCGTACGACGAACCTTGTTGCCGGCGGAATTCCCACCGGTGGCTCGGTCACGGGTATCGAAGTGGTTGGAACTAGCCTCTACGCAGTCACCGATACCGGTGGGCTATTCGTCGTGGGGGGTGGATTCCTTGATGCCGTTGGCCAAGGTAACCGCGAAGTCGGAACTTATGTTGATACCGCTACCGACTTGATCGGATTGAACTTCACGGGACTCAGGGCCGGCCCGGGCAATGTCCAAAACGGTGAACTCAGTCAGGTTTTGTTCGGGATTACTGCCGACGGAACGATCCACGCGTTTAACACTCGCGGTGAATTGCAGCCCGTCTTTGCCGGTGGTCGAACTTCGATCAACACCGGAATCGCTGGCGCGTTGGGCTTGGACTTCAGCACGCTCGACACGAACCTCTGGCATGTCACCTCGACACGAAATGACGATCTGGGGCATGGTTTGAATGAAATCCATAGCAGCACCCGGTTTGGGCAAGATTCGGGTATTGGTCGAATCACTGGTGGTAATTCGTTAGCGTTCAATTTCGAAAATCAGTACGCGATTTCGGACAATGGGGCCAACGCGAGTGTCGGAGATGCACGCCAAGATGGTGATGCGATCGTTAACACGTATAACTTCCCCGGTGGAGCCAAGGGGGTTGTGGAGAGTAATTCGATCGATTTGAGCGAGTTCGCATCAAGTGACTTGCCGACGATGTACTTCAACTACTTCCTCAATACCGATAATGTTGACGACACAGATGGTGAACGCGACTCGCTTCGCGTTTACGTGATTGATCAAAATGGCGTCGAACATTTGGTCGCCAGTAACACCGAAGCACGCGGTGGGGGATCGTTCGATGACGAATTCGATGATCCGCCATTGATCGGTGTGTACAACGATACGGTTGACGTTGACGTTGCACAGTTGTTTGACAATGCCGATGGCAATTGGCGTCAAGCTCGCGTGCCTCTTGATGCGTTCGCAGGCCAAAGTGACGTCAGCCTACGAATCGAATATACCACTGCGGGCACGACGCAAACCGGCACGCCATCGATGCGTACCGTTTCCGCTGAATCGCTTGTAGAAGATTCGCAAATTGTTGTAAATGGCGAGGTCTTTGCAATTGATTTTGCTCCGGCGGTAAACACTCCTTCGGGCAAAGATTTGGCGACGCTTTACAGCGGCGATCCAAATGCGGTTGCAGTCATTACGATCGATGGGCAAGATTACGTGCTCGACGATGGCACTCGGACGACCCAGCCCGGTCAAATTGCCATTAGCCTACTGGCATCGCAACCCGCCGGTACGACACTCGGTGACCTTAGTGCAACCGACGTCGCTAACTTGGTTGCCGATACGGTCGACATGACTCGCTTGGTTCCATCGGGCACCGAATTGGCGGCATTGTACATCGACCCCGATGCAGTCTTTGTGGTCGATTTTGCTGGGAATCAATACGTTCTCAATGATGGCACTCGCTTGGTCGGAGTCGATCAGATTTCGGTGGACCTCACCAGTTCGTCGATTCCGCTGACGAACCAAACTGAAACTGACATTGCGATGGCACTTTCGGTTGCTGCGGGTGTTCCACTGCCTCAATTCAATGTCATCAACGACTTCAACTTCTCCGATCCATCCGATGACCCGTTGGTGGATAACCTTCGAAACGATTTGCTCTACGAAGCCACCGAATTGCCTTACTCGGGCGGGAATTCAACGATCAATGGCTCCGGTCGCATCGGCTCGGTCGATGCCCTCGGGAACTTGTCTAACTTAGACGATGTCGATTTGGTTCGTGCCAATGTGAAGGCAGGAACGACGATTTCGGTCGATGTTGATTTGGATACGAACCCTGCTTTGAGTGCAGCGATTCGATTCTTTGATGCGGTTGGTAATCCACTGTTCTCGACGCCGAACACTGCACTTGATGTGGTCGAGTACACCGCAACAGTCGATGGACCCGTTTATATTGGCATTAGCGGTCAAGGAAACGATCAATACGACCCTCGGTTCGAAGGAACCGCAGGGGTAGGACAGATCGATTCGTATACCGCGTCGGTTCGCTTCTTCATTCCTCTCGACGTGCAAACCGATGGGAATCTAATCGAAGTCCCCGGTTCGGCAACGATCACGACGTCGTCGGCGGTCATGCTTCCGGTCAGTGGTCAAACGCAGTTGTCAGGTATTCCGATTAGCGTTAGCCGCACGGCATCTGCCGAAGAGGTCGCTCAAGCAACCAGCCAAGCGATAGCCGATCGATTTACCGAAGGTGACACGACCATGGTCCCCGTGTCGGGATCGATGATTCGAACCGCGACGTTGACGATCAACGACTTCGGTCCCTTCGTCAATGCCAACCAACGGTATGGTGACCTGTTTGGTTCAAGCAACCTTGCTGGGTCGCTCGACAACGCCCATGAAGGCGTTTACCTCGATGACTTTATTATTGGATTTGCGGAACGAGGCGAGTTGGTAACGCAGTC
This sequence comes from Novipirellula herctigrandis, assembly GCA_007859835.1. Taxonomy (GTDB): domain Bacteria; phylum Planctomycetota; class Planctomycetia; order Pirellulales; family Pirellulaceae; genus Novipirellula_A; species Novipirellula_A herctigrandis. Next base: position 5,920,703 of record SJPJ01000001.1, read on the forward strand.
GCGAGCAGTCGCTGCGACGGAAGTGTTTATTGCCGATGGAACACTTGATTTCACAAGTCCTTCTCAACCAAGTCAACCAACGGTTACCGGCAGTTATCAACTCGAAATCCGCGATGCAAGTGAGTATGTCGATAGTGATGCTTCGGCGCGATACCGAACCTTCAACACGAATGATCGGTTGAGCGAAGGCTACTCGATCACCGTATTGCCAGGCCCATCGATCACCGATGGTTCATCCTTTTCCGTCGCAGGTTTCGGAGCCGATGTCACTTTCGAGTTCGATGTCTTTGACGAACTCGGTGTCAGCGATGGACTGAACTCGCCAAACTCGCAAGTCGCGATTCGAGTCAGTTCTTCCGCAACCGCGAAAGAAGTCGGCAATGCCATTATCAATGCGTTGATGATGCCATCGGTAACACAGATTTTGGACGTCGCCGCAACGGGTGCCAATGGCAATCTCGGCTTCCAACAACTGCAAACTGACTTGATCCAGATGGAGGGTGATTCTCGCATCAATATTTATGGCGAAGTGATCGTGACCGACAATGGTGGCGCGTTTGCCGACACGACCTATTCGGGTCTTCGTGGTGACGACAACCGCGAAAATAGTGATCAAGGCGTCATCATCATTGAAAACAGTCGGTTCTTGTTCAATGCGGACGCCGGTGTGGATTTGAATCGAGCTGCCGAAGCTCGTACGCAAGGCACCGACGACACGATCGTGAACCCGTCCTCGGTAACGTATCCTCGCAACTTGGTCGAATTGAACACGAATAACTTGCTTCCGGGCGTTGTCGTGCAAAGCAACGTGATGGCGTTCAATGCCAACGCGGGCGTTCGTATTACCGGACTCGGTGGCGGTGGTGGCACGCAGAGTGACCCGATCGCATTCGACCGAATTCTGAACAACACGATCTTTGGCGGAAATGTGACCGCACCTGCTGAGTCTTTCCCCGATATCTACAACGATATCTTGTTTGAGCAAGGGGAGATATCCTTCGCCGATGCAGTGGTTAGCTATACGGCCGGAGATGACGTTACGGCTGGATTTGATGATCCGCTACAGGCACTCGGAATTCCCGACGCCGGCGGACGTGGACTCGAGCCCGTGGATGGCACTACCACCACTTCGCTTGGAGTAGGCGGTTCACTCACCCTCGAATTCACGGACAATTTCTTGACCGGCAGCGGTGACACGCGGCCTGATTTGATCGTTTTTGAAACGGGTGCGATCGAAGGCGTTTTGGTGGAAGTCAGTCGCGATGGAGTCGGCTTCTTCAATGTTGGTATCATTGCAGGAATCGATTCAACGATTGACTTGGACGCCAGCGGCTTTGATGCTCAAGATCGCTTCCGATTCGTTCGTTTAACGGATCTTGGACAAGGCACCGCGACGAGTGGACCCGTTGGTGCAGACATCGACGCGGTTGGTGCTTTTGGTGCTTTGTCGACTATCGGAGCCGATATTTACGTCTCGGGTAGTCAAGGTATCGTTGTTCAAAATGGCGCCGGTCCTACCCTGCTGAATAATGTGATCGCCAATACGGAAACAGCGATCACGATCGATGACGCTGGTTCGCAAACCGTGATCGGTGGCACGACGTTCTATCGCAATCAAACCGACGCGATCAACAACCAACCCGATGCCGACGGGGCATACGCTCAAACGTTGCCTTCGGCTCTAGAACTATTCATTAACCCCGTCGAACTTGTCTTTACTCCGCGTGCTGGAACGCCGATCATCGATAGTTCGATCGATTCGCTCGAAGATCGCAGTTCGCTGTTCACGGTTCGCAATGCAATTGGTTTGCCACCGAGCCCGATTATCTCGCCACGTTTTGATGTGAATGGTCAGTTGCGAGTCGACGATCCAAACGTCGAAACGCCGGACGGTATCGGCGAAAGCGTCTTCAAGGATCGTGGTGCCGAAGACCGCGCCGATGAAGTAGGCCCCCGTGCTGTATTGGTCTCACCACGAGCGCCGGATATCGGTCTCGAAGGGGGCCAAGTGGTTACCGCACGAAGCGACATCTTCACATCATTTGACATTCAACTGATCGATGGAATCGCTAATGCCGATCCGACACCCGGTGTCGGTATTGATGATGCAAGCGTGACCGGAGATGCACTGCTGGTGACGCGCAATGGACAAATGCTGATCGAAGGCGAGGATTACCAATTCGGTTACGATCCATCGAACAATGTCATTCGGCTAACACCGCTTGCGGGCATTTGGGAAGATAACTCGGTCTACGTTGTTCGCTTACTCGATTCAAGCGACGCCGTTCTTCGCATCGAAACCGGATCGCAATATAACGACCGGGACTTGACGACCGTGATTGGACTCGACGGCTCGTTTACGACGCTCGAAGCCGATACTGGAATCAACATTGTCGTTGACCCAGGCTTGCTTGCTGCGGACATTGACGGACAAGCGGTTACCATTTTTGATGGCGTCAATACGGCAACATTTGAAATGACTACCGATGGTGCGGTTGGCAACGACGTGATCGGTGTTCTGATCGCTTCCACGGCAAGCATGGAACAAGTGGCCGCTGCGTTGGCTGCTGCGATTGACAGTTCAGGTTTAAGCCTAACCGCCGCATCTGCCGACAATCGCGTTCAACTTCTTGGATCGTCGACCCTTTCGACTGCAACGCCGCTAACCGACGGCTTTACCGTGACGGTCACCAATATCGACATTTTGATGTCGGCCGATTTGGTTGGTGCCGCCGATGGACAAACGACGACGGTTTCCGACGGTAACGCGACTTTGGTGTTCGAATTTGATACCGACGCCGTTCAGCTAACCCCAGGCAGTATCCAAGTCCCCGTCTTGGTGACCGATACAGCACCTGAGTTAGCGATTGCATTGAACACAGCGATTGCTGCACAGGGTTTGAACCTGACCTCGCAAGCCGTTGACAACCGAGTGGAAATCTTGGCTGATTCGCCGTTAGCTTCGGCGGCCGCTAGCACAACGGATATTCGGATCATAAGTGAAGTAACCGGTCCAGCGATCGGAACCTCCGTTGGCTTTGGTATCCGAGTTCCCAACGACGGTTCCTCTCTTGATCCGTCAGTTGCCGATGGCCAAACCTTCGTTATTCAACGTGGAGCGAACCTGATTAGGACGTTCGAGTTGAACTTCAGTGGGGGATTAATTGATCCAACTGCGATCGCGGTTACTCCAATCGGCGCTCCCACGATCGCCAGCGTGACCGATGCGTTGATCCGAGCGATCGGCGGTGCTGGGCTTGGCTTGGAACCACTCGACGCAGGCGATGGACGCATCACACTTGGTGGTGACACGAATTACGCGATGAATTTATTGGATACAGGGCTTCTGCAAATCGCTTCGGCGGGCCAAGAAGCGACGATCCCTGTGGTCATACCGATCGACGCGACTCGCGAAGAAGTTGCCTTGATATACACCGCTGCAATCCAAAGCATCGGGCTTCCCGATGTCACGGTTTCGATCGTCGGTGATCGCATGGTGATCGACGGAGTGAGTGCCGCTTTTGGTACCGGAGCCGTTGCACAACCGATCGTTCGCGATGATGTCGGTAACCTATTGCAAAGTAATACCGATAGGGGCACCACGGAACTTGTGATCTTTGTTGGTGGCGGAGCAGACTATGGCGATGCACCATCGCCCTATCAATCGCTTGCAGCCGATAATGGTCCGAACCATAGCGTCGTTGAGAACTTGTATCTTGGCCGCGGTGTGACGCTCGATACCGATGCAAACCTACCTAACGCGGATCAAAATGACGATGGCGTTCGCGTCACCGGTGCGATTCGACCTGGCTTTGCGACGGAATTGTTGGTTGACATTAACTTACCGACCGACCCAGCGGACAACATTCCCGTTGCAGCACCGGGCGTCTTCTATCTTGATGCGTGGTTCGACTGGAACAATGATGGTGTCTTTGCTGCCAACGAAGTTCAACGATTCGGTTCGGTCGGCAGTGGTCGAACGGTGGTTGGCGTTGGCTTAGGTAATTCGATTACGATCAACGTGCCTGGCTCGGCCGTGACCGGCGATACGTATGCTCGATTCCGCATCAGCGAAGATCCGTCGCTCGGATCGGACGGTTTCGCGGCAAGTGGCGAGGTGGAAGACTATGAAATCTTCGTTTCTAGTAATCCATACCGAAACCCAATTAATCAGTACGACGTCAACAACAGTGGCGAAGTGACTCCGCTAGACGCATTGCAAATCATCAATGCACTCGACCGAGCTGGGGTCGCAGCGGTTCAGCTAGACCAATTGCCGTTGCCAACGAATTTGCCTGAATTCCCCGACACCAACGGTGACGGTGTGATGACGGCACTTGATGCCCTCAACGTGATCAACGAATTGAACACGATGAGGAACGAGTTCGAGGCCTCCGGCGAACAAGTCGCAACCGGCTATGTACCGATGGGAGAAGGCGTGTTTGCATCAGGTGCGACCGCGACCGGCGATTTGTTGATCTCCGAAGCGAATTCGGGCAACCCAATTGCATCCGAGTCGACTCCGCAAGTCGTGCCGAGCCAGTCGAGCAAAATAAGTGTGTTTGACTCGGCAGCGACGATGAGCGTCGATTCAATTGTCGACACGATCGCCGAAGACACTGCATCGGCGAACGATAGCGATGATCCCGTTTCGACCTTGGATAAGATTTTTGCCAGTTTGTGAGCGAAACGCGATAGCGGATTTGCAAATTTGATGTAGGCCAGGATCTGGCCTGGCGCCACCTCGCCAGGACAGGTTTTGGCCTCCATCAGTTATCGCTGAATTGTTGCTATCATGACACGATGCTAGCGACAAACGGGAGCGGGCGAACGGGAGCGGGCGAACGCAATCCGAGCGGAAGCTCGCTTCGCTTGCGGTCGCACCGCACGGCGATGTTCCTGCGCGAATCAGGAAATTGCTCTAAAAAATGGCGTTTTTACCCAAACAATCGGAATCTTTTGCCACGTTGGAGGCAACCAAGTCATAATTTGGGCGTCTAAGGTAGCGGCGTTTGGGCTCCGATTGCCGATAATGGGGTGAGCCGTTTCGTCTTCTTTTCCACCGCACCGAGCATCGTCCTTGATCATGTTTCGACCAAATCAACTGCGCCGAGCCTCTCGCGTCGCGAAAAGAGCCTCACGTGCTGCGAAAAGCCGAACGATGCGTGTGGAGAAGCTCGAACGCCGAAACCTGCTTGCCGCTGCACCGCTGGGGGCGACGGAAATGGACACGGGTGAATTCCTGCTTGGAACCGTTGCGGTCACGCCCGTTTTCTTTGAGAGCGACGGCAGCGTTGATGCGCAGTCTCAAAACTGGGGGGCTGTTGAAATCGACCAAATGCTCTCCAAGGTCAGCGAAGGGGTCAATTGGTGGTCCGATACGCTCGATACTCTGGGAACCGTTCACACACTGGATTTTGTGGTGGACGATACCTATGCGGTGGACCCTGTGGAGACGCCCTATGAATTGATCGACCGCAATAGCGAAGGATTCGAATTGGCGGTGGATCGATGGATGGATTCGCTCGGGTATATGGAAGGCACCAGCTCAGTTCAAACGGCGGTTCAAAGGTTCAACCACGACCAACGAACCAAGCTAGGGACTGATTGGGCGTTCACGATCTTTGTGGTCGATTCATCCGATGATCCCGACGGGTTCTTTGCTTCGGGAGGCTATTTCTCGGGGGCGTTTGCGTTCGCGGGCGGCCTATTCATGGTGATGCCATCGACTCGTCCTGCATCGACGATTACTCACGAGATGGGCCATATCTTTTGGACTCGCGACGAATATCCCGGTGGTGGATCGTGGACCGATCGCCGCGGCTACTATAACGCTCAAAATCTCAATGCGGCGGACAACCCGAGCGGCATTCAAGAAATCAGTATCATGCGCAGTGGCGTCCCTTTGGCGGAAGCTTATGCGCAACATGTCAGCCCCGATTCGACCCTGGCGATGATCGGATGGCGAGACAGTGATGGTGACGGCGTTTTTGATTTGGCCGACGTGCCGCTCCGTTTTGATGCGATGGGCTATTTTGATGGCATCGATTCGGTCTACCACTTCATCGGCTCCGCTTCGGCGGTTCCGTCGGCAAATCAAAACTCGATGGGGCCGCAAAGCGATATTACGATTAATCGCATTAGCGAGCTGCAATATCGACTTGACGATGGTGATTGGATCACTGCCGCTTCGCCCGATTCGCAAACCGCCGATTTTGACCTGCAAATCTCGATCACCAGCCCGTTTGACGAAATCGAGTGGCGCGTGATCGATACGAAGCTTGGCGTCACAAGCGAGTTGGTTATCGGAACCAAGCAAACGCATGCGTATTCAACTAGCCGTGTGACGGGGTTTGCTTTCGATGACAAGAACAGCGATGGTGTACGGAATATCGACGAAAAACCGCTGGCGGGAGTCACGGTCACAATCGAGCGAGTCGATGGGAACCCGATAGATCAGCAAGACCTAGTTGCCAACGAATTGCCTGGTGGAGAACTCGATCCCGCGAATTCTCCCGGCATGACGCTTACCGCTAGCGGTGCTGGACGCGCCCCGACGCTTGGCGTGTTTGATTCGGCGCTGGTTGGTGGAGATCAACTGTTCCATTCTTATAGTTCTCAGCGGCTGGAATGGTCCGAACATTGGACGGAGAATACGGTTTTTGAAGCGAACTTTGATGAACCGGTGGGCGTGGTCGAATTGTCCGTCGTCGCCGGCTCGGCGCCGAGTTACGGGCGGATCGAAGCCTATAACGATCTCGGTGAACGGATCGGCCGCGTCACCACGGATGCCATCGTCGTTGGCGAAACCGTTTCCCTTCGAATCACGGACTCGAGTTCCGAAATTGCATCGATCCGGGCGTTTGGTCATGCCGGGACCTCGATCGGAATCGCAGCGTTGCAATTCGGGGTATCCGATACCATTTTGACGGACAGTTCAGGAAGCTTCCGATTTGATCAATTGGCTGATGGCGAGTATCAGGTCACTGTGGCGAGCGGGGATCCCGAACTTCAGTTCGCTCAATCGAGTTGGACCGTCCAAATAGCGGAGGGGCCAGCCGCATCGATTGCCGTTGCTGCACAAAGTCCCACCAATTCGTGGCATAACCTCGTTATGCCCGGCGACGTCAATCACGACGGGCAAATTACTGCTGCCGATGCATTGGTCGTCATCAACCATCTTACTGAATCAGGCTCGATCACCTTGACTGGAACCGCGGCACTGGGCGAACGGGTCGATGTGAACAACGATGGAATCCTATCTGCCTCGGATGCCCTGGTCGTCATCAACATGCTGACCGATATGGCAAGTAGTGACAGTGGTGGCGAGGGTGACAGTGGTGGCGAGGGTGACAGTGGTGGCGAGGGTGAGTCGGTGGGAAGCGATTTGCCGCTACAACCCGATCTGCCGCAATCATCAGCTCACGATCAAGTCTTTGCCGATTTGGCCACTTCCGATCAAGTGCCCGAATCCATGACAAGTTTGGTGGGTTCCGACCTGCTCCCCACGGGTGAACGTCCGCTAAGCACTTTGGGCTCGTCCGACACTCCGCTTCGACGGGAAAGCATCCCTCGGCGAGTCGCCAGACTGGTGCCCAGACTGGTGCCACGCCAATGTTCCCGAGAAATCTCAGGAAACTTGGTTCAAAAAATGGTTGTGAATGAGATCGCGCGAAGCACAATAGAGCGGGATTCGACCCATTGGAGTGAGTTGGCGGGTGATGACGAACAGTTGTTTTCGGCGGTTGCAGATTCAATTTTGCCGAAAATGCCGGAACTAATCGGCATAATCGATCGTCCTAGACACGATCCGTAAACGACCTCCATTGCCACTACCTCAAATCGTTGACAATGCAGGCGAAATAGGTAATATGGGCGCAATTCGCCCTTAGTGCGGGCTTATCGTCTTAGGTCGATCCTAACGAACACAATCATCCGAAACCAATTGAATAGTCAGCGTGTTTTGGGTGTGAGACTTCCCCAAATCTCTACTTCATCTTCCCCGAGAGAATCAGATGAGACATCTGCGTCATTTGCTTGGTCGCCCTGTATCGCCGAAATCCGATAACCGTCGAACCGATAAGTTATCCCACGGCGGTAAAAAGCGACGGCTAATCAGCGAGATGCTCGAGCGTCGCGAATTGCTTGCTGGCGATGTGATGGCGAACAGCTATCACAACGATTCGCTGGCCTATGACGTCGACGCCAACCAGCAAATCACGGCCCTCGACGCTTTGATGGTGATCAACCATTTGAGTCAACGCGACAGTGGCCAAGGGGAACTTGGGGAAGTTACTGGTTTTGTCGACGTAAACAACGATGGTGACGTCACCGCTTCGGACGCGTTGATGGTAATCAACGAGCTCAACCGGATTGGCGAGGGAGCGGATGAGGCAGTTATCGAATTGCAGTTAAGCCCTCGGACGCCCGTCGGGAATGTCAGTCAAGACTTGCCTGGCGCCACCGGGGTGTACGATGTTTCAGTAGGTCAGGTTTTCGAACTCGAGGTGTCTTACCTCGATTTGCGTGGTGACGGACTCAACGAAGACGATGTTCCCGATCGCCGCGGTGTATTCCAATTAGTGACCGACATCTTTGCCAGCGGAGTCGCCAACGCGAACAGCACCGTCGTCCCGATCGTCCATGAAGCACAGCAATTGCTGGTGGACGGTGAAGTGCGAGACGGCGACCCGGCCGGTGATGTTTCGTTCGACATCACATTAAGAGATGCCGAGGGTAACACGCTGAACCAGAAGGACGAATTTGGCGACGACATTTTGGATGGTAGCCTCAATCCGATTCCAATCAGCGTCAATGTGACTGCGGACGATTTTATTGCGGACCCCGTTACTGCCGTGCGAACGGCACTGCTCGCTCTAGATTCGGGTGATGGCACGATGGTGTTCAGCGGGGATGACTTCGTCATCGAAGAATTGGACGCTGGGAAGACCGCCGGGGGTGTTACGACAGATTACCTGCTACAAGTTCGTTTCCGTGGCGATGGTTTGATTGGCCAAGACGCGCCAAATATCATCATGAGCCCAATGGTCTCGATCGCGGGGCGGCTATTCCCACTGAATACATTCAATGCCGTGACACGTGAATACAGTGTCACCAATGGCTTGCCTGACCCACCAGACGACATTCAGTACGCGTTGGACTTTTCAAGTGCTTCGCTGAACGGTCGCGAATTCTTCAGCAACACCGGTGCAGTTGGAGAGTATGATCCAACCGGGCTCGCATTGTTCAATGACCTTCGTGGTTTGGGCTCCACCCAGATCGTCCCGAGTTCACCGGGTGCGAATAACGACACATTGGCCAATCCCTTCGATTCCTACAGCGTTCCTGTCTTCATTCAAACGCCTGTAACGGGATTAGAGCTCCGAGTGGACATGAGCGAAGTTGCCGAAGCAATTCTCGTTTATGGCACATTGGACCCAGCATCGGCGACTGGCGAAATTGCTGCGACGGTGAATTTCGGTACGGATACCGATGCAATCACAGCAACTGCTGCGACAACCGACGTCGCGTTTGATGGCGTGCAAATTACGTTCACTGGCTCCGCGACAGGCCCTGCGACTCCATTAGCCGTCTATACGTCGGCGACCAAGACGATCGAAGTCTCCTTCGACTCGGACACGGCGACTTACACTCAGATCGCAGCGGCCATCGACGCGCTGCCCGATTTCGATTCGTCGGTATCCACAGGTGACGGTACTGCTTTGTTCGTCGCACCGACGACGACTCCAGTGCTCGACAACGAACCGAAGTCGATTGTGACGCGAGACCGTCTGCAAATTGACGAAGACGCATCCTTCACGATTAATGCGACTCAGTTTAACGTTGCTCAGCCTGGATCGTTCGCAATCACCGCCAGCGTCGGAACGGTCAACGAAGGTGATCCTGCTGCGTTCGTTATCACTCGCACCGATGGCAGTGAGGGTTCGGTCACGGTCAACTACAACACCGTTGATGGTACTGCGGTAGCCCCTGGTGACTACACCGCTGTCACCGCCGGATCCGTAACGTTTGCCGCAGGTGAAACAACCAAGACGATCACAATAACCACGATTGATGATGCGGTCGAAGAAACGGCCGAAAACTTCTCGGTCACGTTAAGCAGCGTCAGTGCCGGGGAAATCGGAATGGCGACGGCTCAAGTCACCATCCCTGCAAACGATACCGTGACGCCTCAGCCAGGAGCATTCTCAATCACTGCGGATAGCGCATCGGTTGATGAAGGCAGCACAGCGGCCTTTACGATCACCCGTGCAAACGGAACCGATGGCGAAGTCACCGTTACTTTTAGCACCGTTGATGGAACCGCGGTTGCACCTGGTGATTACACCGCGATTAACACGGGTACGGTTGTGTTTGCCGATGGTGAAACCACCAAGACCGTCAACGTGACGACGATCAATGATACGGTCGAAGAAGGGGCCGAAACCTTTTCGGTTACGATTAGTGACGTGACATCGGGAACGATAGCGACTACAACGGCTCAAGTGACGATTCCAGCGAACGATGTCGTCGTGGTTCAACCAGGCACGTTCTCGATCGCGGCGGACAATGCATCGGTCGACGAAGGAAGCCCAGCCAGCTTTACGATCACTCGTGCCGGTGGCAGCGATGGCATCGTTACCGTTAGCTATAACACGGTCGACGGAACGGCAGTTGCCCCGGGCGACTACACGGCTGTTCCTGCGGGTTCGGTGACGTTTGCCGCAGGTGAAACGACCAAGACGATTTCCGTGACCACGATCAATGACACGATCGAAGAGGTTGCCGAGAATTTCTCGGTCACTTTGAGCGACGTCACGGCGGGTACGATCGGAACGGCGACCGCCCAAGTCACCATGCCAGCCAACGATACCGTAGTGGCACAGCCAGGGACCTTCTCGATTGCGGCTGACAATGCAAGCGTCAACGAAGGCAGTCCCGCGACCTTTACGATCACGCGTGCCAATGGCAGCGACGGATCGGTGACGGTCAGCTACGACACTGTTGATGGAACCGCGGTCGCCCCTGGTGACTACACCGCCGTTGCTGCTGGCTCGGTTGTATTTGCTGCCGGTGAAACGACCAAAACGATCAGCGTCACAACGATCGACGACACGGCCGAAGAGGTTGCCGAGAATTTCTCGGTCACTTTGAGCAACGTCACGGCGGGCACGATCGGAACCGCAACGGCACAGGTCACGATTCCAGCCAACGATACTGTAGTGGTTCAGCCTGGGACCTTCTCGATTGCCGCAGACAATGCGACTGTCAGCGAAGGTAGCGATGCGACCTTTACCATCACTCGCTCCGGTGGCAGCGACGGATCGGTGACGGTCAGCTACAACACCGTCAATGGAACCGCGGTTGCCCCTGGTGACTACACCGCCGTGGCTGCGGGTTCGGTGGTCTTTGCTGCTGGTGAAACGACCAAGACGATCAGTGTGACAACGATCGATGACACGGCCGAAGAGGCAGCCGAGAATTTCTCGGTCACTTTGAGTGAGGTCAGTGCCGGTACGATCGGAACCGATACGGCCCAAGTCACGATTCCAGCCAACGACATTCCGGTTGCACAACCAGGAACGTTCTCAGTATCTGCAAACAACGCAACCGTCAACGAAGGCGGGACTGCGACCTTCACCATCACTCGAACCGGCGGCAGCGATGGAGAAGTCACGGTCAGCTTCAATACCGTCAACGGGACCGCTTTTGCTCCTGGCGACTATACCGCGATCCCTGCTGGATCGATCGTGTTTAACGACGGAGAACTAACGAAGACCTTCACGGTTACAACGATCGATGACGTCATCGAAGAAGCAGCCGAAAACTTCTCGGTTCAATTGACAGACGTCAGTGGTGGTGCGATCGGAACCGCTTCGGCTCAAGTCACGATCCCCGCGAATGATACGCCAACCGGCCCTGGTGCAACGGTCTCCGGTGCAATTTTTATTGACAAAGTTGAAAACATCCAAGAAGTCGCTGCTTCACTTGGCGCTGTTGCTCCGATTCGCGATGGCATCAAAGATTCCAGTGAAGCTGGCTTGACGGGTGTGAGCGTGGAGCTGCGTCTCCCAACCGGCGAATTGGTGAAGGAAGTCAGAACGGACAATGATGGGGCCTATGAATTCAATGAAGTTCAACCTGGCTCTTATGTGCTCCACTTCGGCGTCTCGGAAGACAACGTGTTCCTTTCGGGCAGCAACGAAGTGCCGATCAATGTCGGTGCTTCCGATGCATCGGTGCCCGGTAGCTTGGCGGTACTTGGGACCTCCGGTGCTCTTGGCAGTGTTGACATCCTTGGTTCGACATATCTCCGAAACAATGAAGCTCTTTTGGAATCGTCCAATGGTGGGCGACGCGGGGGCAGTGTTTCGCTTGACAGTGAGGGCCATCAAATTTTCATGATGGCTGCCGAAGGTTTTGATAGTGTTGAGTACATCGAAGTGATGTTGAATGACACACGTGACAAGGCAATCATGATGATCGTCGATGACGGTGAAGTGCTCAGTACTGTTTTGACCGATGAAGAATTTGTTGTCAGTCGAGATGGATCCGCGTTGCAGTTCTTTGGTGGGTACACTGGAAACGACGACTTTGGTTTCACCAACATCGGTGATCAAGGTGATGCCCTTGGATTCACCAACGCGGAAATCGAAGAAATGTTTGCACGATCCAACCATTTCACCAACTAGCGAATCCTAGTAAGGGAAGTCCAAGGGGCTTCCTTTGAATGGAAATTCAACGTATCGCCCTGATTGGCTCGTCCAATCAGGGTTTTTGTTTGGCTGGCAAAAGGAGTTTCCGTGCATACGATTCACCTTCGGTTTCCGTGGTCAAAGCGGGCGAAAAATCAAACGGAATCGGTCAAGGTCGATGTCCCTGAAGTGGAAGTCTCCAAAACGGCGATGCTCGAAACGGAAGCAACCAATCCATCTCTTTGCGGTGTGATCTACACCCGATCCTTTAATCGTCCCACTGGACTTAAGCCGGGCGTTAGCGTGTTGCTTTCGATCCATTCCTGGCAGGGAAAGCTCTCGCAGCTTCAGCTCAACGGTGCGTTCTTGTCCGTCGGTGAGCAGCCGTTTGCGGTGGATGTAACCGAGCAACTTGAGCAACACAACCAAATCGAACTTCATCTCGATCCCATTGGCGTCATCGCACCGAATCTTTGCGGGGAAGTTTGTTTGCAGATCGAAGCTTAACAAGACATCGTCGCTTTGGATTCGGAGTGGTTCAAAGAGGGGGGCAAGTTACCGAAGCACTCAGGGATTTTCATCATTGACGTGGGGGCGTCGTAAGCCAGGATCGGCCTTGACGCCGCAATGCCAGGACAGGTCCTGTCCTACATTGAATTAGAAATACACGAGCTCGGATTATTTGTGACTCCGATGTGTCCCACTCAATGTCCTGTCATTCGGCCAGTGCGTCTTTTTACCGCATTGGATTGAACGGCCGTGTCGAAGGCCTTGTTGGATGATCCGATTGGACAATTTTGGGACAAGCGAAACTCCCCTGGTTCGAAGTTCAGTTTTGTGGAGTTTTGCCAATGGAGTGTTGCTTATTGGGGGCGCGAGTTGTGCATTATTGCCTCAGGATATGCGTAAAACGCCGTGATATTGGACAGTTGCTGAGGAGCAGTCCTCCGAGGATGAACTGCCTAATGGCGTGGAAGTGCTCATTGGGTCGTCGAAAAGTGGCGCAGAATGCCGCCTTGATATCATCCTATGTTTGGTGGATCCAACCGCGTTGGCAAGCCGGTTTTGTCGCTGAGTTAGACCGGGTTGTGATTTTCTTTGCCGTGATCTTATTTGATATATTGTCATTTGGGGATTTGGTCTATACTTGGCTTATAAGCGGGTCGCAGCGTAGGTATTCAAGCCGTAAAGCTGTGGTCACGCGAACTATGGTTTTGTGGTCAATTCTGATCCGCCATTTTCAAACGGAATTTCCGTTGAAATTCACTTTTTCCTCTTTTTAGCGTGGTGCAATTATGTATCGAAAACGGACAGGTTTTACGCTTGTTGAACTGTTAGTGGTGATAGCGATTATCGGCGTCCTCGTCGGTCTCTTGCTTCCCGCAGTTCAAGCGGCCCGCGAAGCAGCTCGTCGTATGAGTTGCAGTAACAATTTCAAGCAAATTGGGTTGGCCGTTCACAATTACCATTCGGCTTATGACAGCCTTCCTGGTCAGATGGCTGGGACTCGGGGCGGCAACTATGGCGACAGCCTAGCAAGCAACGGACTTCGGTTGGGTTGGTTGGTTGGGATCTTGCCGTTCATCGAGCAGCAAGCCGTTTGGGAGCAAATCAGTAATCCACTCGGAATCAACACCGACCTCACACCAAGAACGCCTCCATGGCCAGCAATGGGTCCTCGACCTTGGCGGTCCGATTACCTGCCCTGGATCACCGAGATTTCGTCCTTGCGTTGTCCAAGCGATCCTGGCAAAGGACTTCCTGCTTTGGGCCGGACCAACTACGCTGCCTGCCTCCGCGACGCGGTTGAGTACACGGACGTCGGCAAGTACCGATGGGGGACTCCTAACGAAATTCATTCCGATAACGCCAATCAGATCCGTGTCGCAGGCCGAGGGATGTTTGTTCCGCGTGAATACATGGCTTTCCGAGATGTGCTTGATGGTTTGTCCAATACGATCATGGCCGGTGAAATTGCAACCGACCTTGGCGACCGTGACGTGCGAACCGCACCAATCGACGGACCTAATTCTTCAGATCTTCGCGACAACCCATCATGGGCCGAAGACAATGACAAGATCGACCCACTTCGTCCGCAGTTTTGGCGTGCAGGCGAAA
>SJPJ01000001.1:5935525-5979315 GCA_007859835.1 Novipirellula herctigrandis
CTTGACGACGGATAAGAATCCGGGCGATGGCAGTCGGGCTTCTTGGGCTCGTGGTTACCACTGGGCCGACGGAGTTCAGCAACATTCCGGGATGAACACCATCCTTCCGCCCAATAGTCCATGTACTGCACGCGTTAGCGGCGACGATTCATGGGGGATGTATCCACCAAGTTCGCGGCACCAAGGTGGTGTCCATGTCTTGATGGCTGATGGCGCAGTGAAGTTCATTACCGATTCGATCGAGGCTGGTAATTCACGTGCGCAAACCGTTTACCTCGGTGCTGGCAACGCGGGTATCAAGAGCCCTTTCGGCTTGTGGGGTGCATTGGGCACGCGAGCGAGCAAAGAAACCGAATCATTGGAAGACTAGTTTCGCTTGAGCGACGCTTTTGAAATCTAAGATTCAAATCATTCCACCCGGTTGTACATCTCGTGCAATCGGGTTCCGTTTATTCCTGTTTACAAAGTTTTACACTTCAACAAAGTAAAGTAACAAGATGAAAAGAAATTTCACCCGTCCAGCATCAGCCAAGTTGGTTGCACTGGTGGCTTTGGCTTGCTGTCCCCTATTGGCATGTCAAGTTGGTTGCAGCGACAAAGGCGAGAACACCGTTATTGAACAACCAGCTGAAGCGGCAGCGGCTATGGATGAGTACGAAGCCAACCAAGACGCGGGTTATGATAACTACGGGAACTAGCCTGTCTTCGGATGCGGCCAGTCGCAAGATCGGTTCGGCCGCTTCGTTTGAACGCCTGCTAACAGGTGCCGGCTTGTTAGCTCCATGCCGTTAGCGTTAGTTGTCCCTGTAAAGGGCAACTATTTTCTGTGCAGCTGCGCCAGCCCAGAGCTGGCGGTAAAGGATCGGTTTCGCACTTGAGCATTCCAAGCGATGGTTGTTCAACGGGCCGATCCATTTTTTTCTCGCACGATTGGCGAAAGTCTTACCGTCCTTCCTATTCGACGGTGTGCACGATCAGCATGTTTTGTGCTTTTTTGACCACGCCGGTGCCGGTGACAAAGACGATTTGGTCCCCTGTCTTGATGTCCGAATGCGTTCTGCCCCAGCGGCACATCTGGTCAATGAACTCGGGAGTATGATCTAGCTCGGCCGACTTGATCGGTTTGATCCCCCAGAACAGCGTTAGTCGGCGTAATGTGGCATCGGAGTCACTCACGCCCAAGGTTGGCACCCGACTACGACTTTTGCTCTTAATCCAAGCTGTATCACCGCTTCGTGTTGAAATCACGATCAATTTTGCGTCAATGGACTCGGCGATATTTGTTGCGGCATGAGTGACCGCGGTGGTGATGGGGTGTACTCGTGTGTTCGGATAGCGACCAGCGATGTTCTCTTTTAACATTTCACGTTCGGTGCACAGCAAAATGCGGTTCATCATTTCAACTGACTTCACGGGATAGTTGCCGATCGCCGTTTCGCCGCTTAGCATGCAAGCATCGGTTCCATCAAGAATCGCATTTGCCACGTCACTCGCTTCGGCTCGCGTTGGTCGACTGCTGGTATGCATCGACTCGAGCATTTGCGTTGCAACAATGACAGGCTTCATTTTTTCTTGGCACGTCGCGATGATCCGTTTCTGAGCGACGGGTGTTTCGGCGACGTCGATTTCGACCCCCAAATCACCACGAGCAACCATGATGCCGTCGGACGCATCTACAATCGCATCGAGTTGTTCGAGTGCCTCGGGTTTTTCGATCTTGGCGATGACAAGTGCCGTTGAATCGTAGCTGGCCAATAGGTTTTTCAGTGACTGAACATCTTCGGGTTTGCGAACAAAGGAAAGGCTTATGAAGTCGATTCCTTTTTGTGCCGCCCATATTGCGTTGTCGACATCGGTCCGTCGCATGGCCGAAACGGACAGCTTAACGCCTGGCAAATTGATCCCTTGTCGGCTGCGCACCGTCCCGCTTGCGGTGACTCGGCACTCGGCGCGGTCCGCGGCCACTTTTTCAACCTTAAGTGCAACCGTTCCATCGGCCAGCATCACACGGTCACCGGTGCTCAGCTCATCAATCAGTTTTGCATACGTGCTGGTCATTTCGTGATCGTTTTGTGGTTCATCGCCTCGAACGAACGTGATCGTCGCTCCGATCTCGCAATTTAACGGATCGGAAATCAGTTGCCCCAGGCGAATTTTTGGACCGGCTAAATCGAGCAAAATGCCTGGTTTGAATCCGACTTGTTCGGCCGCTTGCCGAATGTTGTTGACAACTTCTTCATGCTGGTTGCGGTCACCATGGGCCGTATTGATGCGAAACACGTCTGCGCCGGCTTCAATCAATTCAATTAGTTTTTCAACGCTATTACAGGCCGGTCCCACGGTAGCGACAATTTTTGTAGAAGCTTCTTCAATTCGGGGTCGGGACATCGAGTGATTCCTGGGCGGATAAGGTTTGTTTTTCGGTCAATCTATCGCTTTATCGTGATCATAAGTAGGCGGGGGCAATTTGCTCACGGGCCCTCAATTTTCTCACCGGCCTTCAATCTTGTATTGTCCAACTAGAATCTCCGGGCGCCTTGGTTTATTCTCCTTTTCATCAGATTCATTTAACCCGATTGGATTACCTGTTCCCGTGCCCTCATCTCCGCCTAGCCCCGTCGCGATCATCACCGGAGGCTCATCGGGCCTAGGAAAAGCCATCGCCGAAACTTTTCTAGCCGCGGGTTTCGCAATCGTGATTGTGGGGCGAAACCAAGCACGGCTTGAGCTGGCAAGGGAAGAGTTGGCAACCCGTGGATCAGCGGTCATCGTCGTCGCGGATGTCTCTACCGAAGCGGGAGCAGCGAAAATAAACGCAGCCGCACAGCAGCATTTTGGGCGACTTGATGTGCTGATCAACTGTGTTGGTGCTAGCGATCGTGGACTGGCCGAAAATTTGAGTACCGATCGGCTCGATGAACTGGTCAAGCAAAACGTCCACACTGCCCTGCTCTGCTCCGATGCTGCTTTGCCACTGCTTGAGATATCCGGTGGCGTCATCGTCAATATTGGCTCGCTTGCAGCAAAAGTTGGGGCTCGTTATTTGGGTGGTTATTGCATTGCAAAACATGCACTGGCAGGCCTGACCCAGCAAATGCGGTTGGAGCTAAAGCCACGAGGGGTCCATGTTGCGTTGGTCAACCCTGGGCCAATCCAGCGAAGCGACGCTGGATCGCGTTATCAATCCCAGATCGACGACAATGTGCCCTCGCAAGCAGCTCGCCCGGGCGGCGGCACGAAGTTAAAAGGTCTGCCACCTGAGAAGGTCGCCGCCGCAGTTCTGCGTTGTGTCACACATCGTTGCCCCGACGTTGTGCTGCCTGGCTATCTTCGCATCCTAATCGCAGTTGGTCACTTGTCACCGCGACTTGGTGATTGGTTGTTGCTGAAATTTTCCTCGTCGAAGGAATAGTCAGCTTCATTTTGCTTTGGGCAATTTGTGTTTGGCCCACGCGGCAGCGCCCATAGCGCCAGCGTCGTCGCCTAGCTTGGCCGCAACGATCTCGAAGACATCTTTGTAAACCGACATGACGTTTTCTTTTGCCGTCTTGCGAACGGTTCCAACAATTAAATCCTCCATTGCTTCCACTAAGCCACCCCCGAGAACGATCTTGTCAGGAGCGAGCAGGTGGACGACGTTGGCTACGGATATTCCGATGCTGCAGGCGGCTTCTTCGACAAGTTTCTTGATAAGTTTATCGCCCTTTGCGATCGCTTCCTTTAGTGCACCGCTACGGATCTCGCTCAGATCCGTTCCTGCGATTTCGAGCAAATTCGGTGCGTCACCGCGGTAGGCTGCCTTTGCTGCTTCGGCCGCAATGGTCAAGCGACTCGCTTCGGCTTCGAGGGTCCCTGAGATCGCTGAACCACTGGCGCGAGTGTCGCCAGAGACGCGAGTGTGGCCGATTTCCATGCAGCTAAACCGAGCGCCTTGCAGAATTTGGCCTTCGTAGACACACCCTCCTCCGACGCCCGTTCCTGGGAAAATGCCGACGACACAGCGAGCGTTCTTCGCGGCACCAAATTGATACTCACCATAGACGCCTGCATCGACATCGTTCATCACGACAACGCCGCAATCAAAACGCTTCTTTAAAAAGTCGCCAAGGTCAACATTGTCCCAGCCGAGATTGGGGGTCATTACGATTCGACCTTTTGCCAAATCGATTGGCCCAGGGCATCCAACGCCAATGCCGGCAATATCGCTTTTGGCGATGTCGTTTTCGTCGAGCAAGCGGTCGATCGTGGTCGCGATCCGCTCGATTCCGCTATCGGAACCATCGCGACCTCTCGTTTTGCGCCGGCGCCGACCGACTACCTTCCAATTCTCGTCGTATGCGATCGCCAGCATTTTGGTGCCGCCGAGGTCAAAGCCAATCCAAACCGGTTTTGTGTCGGATGCCATCGTCTGTGTGCCAGAAAAAAGGAAGTAAGTCAGGAAGCGAATCGTTGAAAGCGAATCCCACAAGTACGATCACGCTAGGAAACGCCATCTACCTTAAGTAAAGGCTCGCCGGTCATCTCTTTGGGAATTGGCAAGCCCATCAGCTCTAGCAGCGTTGGCGCGATGTCAGCTAACCGACCACCTTCGTTTAGCTTTTTACCTTCTAAACCAGGCTCAACCACAATCAACGGAACCGTGTAGGTCGTATGTGCCGTATGAGGGCCGCCGGTGACCGGATCAATCATTTGTTCGCAATTGCCGTGGTCCGCCGTGACAACCAATGATCCGCCTTTGGCAAGCGTCGCTTCGACGACTTGTCCGACGCAGCTATCAACCGTCTCCACCGCCTTGATTGCCGCTTCCAAGACACCGGTGTGACCGACCATGTCACCGTTGGCATAGTTGACGATCAATAAATCGGCTTCACCCGATTCAATTTCCTTTAGCACCTTATCCGTGATCTCGTGCGCCGACATTTCAGGCGCCTGATCATACGTGGACACGGTGCGCGTCGAGGGTGCCATTTCGCGATCTTCATGGCTAAACGGGTCGTCGCGGTAGTCGTTAAAGAAGAACGTCACATGCGGATATTTTTCCGTTTCGGCACATCGGAATTGAGTCAATCCTAGCGAAGCGACATATTCACCAAGGATATTTGGCATCTTCGCTCGCTTCTCAAAAATCACATGAACCGGCAAACCCGATTCGTACCCCGTCATCGTGGCGAAGTACAGGTCGTTAATTTGCTTACCACGGTCGAATCCGCCGCCATCGATCTTCTTCCAAGCTTCGTCGTCAAACACGAACGCCTTGGTAATTTCGCGAGTCCGGTCACCGCGATAGTTAAAAAAGATTACCGCGTCGCCATCTTCGACCATCGTCGGCTTGCCGTTATGAAGGATCGATGTGGGAACGATGAATTCGTCGCCCGTTCGATTCGAATCGGTTGGATGGTCATAGTAACCTTGGATCGCTTCGGCAGCTGAATTCGCTGTCTTCTCGGACCCTTGGGTCATCGTTTTGTAACAAGCTTCGACACGTTCCCATCGCAAGTCACGATCCATTGCATAAAAACGACCCATCACCGTAGCGACATAGCCGACCTCTTTTTCCTTCATGGCCGCTTCCATTTTCGCGACATACGCCAACCCACCCCTCGGCGAAGTATCACGTCCGTCGGTGATCGCATGAACGGCGAACTGGTCCGATTTCAAGCCGTGCCGTTTCACCAAATCAACGATCGCGATCGCATGGTCTAAGTCACTATGGACGCGGCCGTCTGACATCAAGCCGAGTAGATGCAGTTTGCCACCTGATTTCTTGACGTGCTCAATCGATTCAAGCAATACTTTGTTTTCAAAGAACGATTCATCGCGAATTGCGCGGGTGATTCGCATCACTTCCTGATCCACAATCCGCCCTGCCCCGATGTTTTGATGGCCGACCTCGCTGTTCCCCATCACTCCGGCGGGCAATCCGACATCTTCGCCCGAGGTGGCGATAAGAACATTAGGGTACTTTTCCATCAGCGAATCGGCGATGGGCGTCTTCCCAAGGTGCACAGCGTTACAATGGTCCCACTTTTTATCAGGATTCTTGCCCCATCCATCGCGGATGATCAATACAACTGGCTTGCGGCGAATGCTGGTCAAGGTTCTTTCTCTCTACTCGAATGGTGTTTGCGAGATTCATTTCAAGTCACCGTTTTAACGGACAATGGCTGATTTCGGAACGGCCCTCGAAATTGATCGGGGTACGGTTCCTGCCAAATCCGGTCCCGCCAAATCGAGTCCCCTCGTTACCTGCGGAATACGTAGGATTTCCTGCAAAAAGATAAGTTTCGATGGGGGATTCGTTAGACGCGATGGCGCGCTGGCGACTTGCCAGTCCGTCTATTTTGGGCCAAAGCCGCCGCTTCGCAACGACCCGCTGCAATAGAATTTGCTTATGGATCAGATTCGTTTCCGAACGCCGATTGTCGCTGCAAATTTAGCCTTTCGCTTTGCTGGCCCCCCGTGCCTTTGGCTCAAACTCCAAGAAATGTCAGCGTGGTCGAGGCATCGGAATTCGCTCGTGGTGTTGAAGAGTCGGCCGATGGCGAGTCAGTCAAAAAGATATCAATCGATTCGTAGGGAGCCGATCGTTGCCCACGGTTTGCGGTCGATACCCTGCGATTGGTTTGCAAACCGTAGCGAGATGCCGCCGTTGAAGTTCGAGGGGACGCTAATGGCAACGGCATAGTGGCCCGGTGGTACGTTTCGCAAATCAATCGTCGCGTTTCGAAACGCCGGTTCCTCAGCACTAGGCAAGATTCCCGTCAACTTCCACGTCGTCGACCAATGCTTCACCAATTTGCCGCCCGGCTTTTCAATGAGTCCAATATTGACCTGCCAATCGTCGCGATAGAAAGGCGCAACGCCTCGATTGCGAATGCGAATTGCAACGAGCGTTTTGGCTCGCTTCGTTGCATCAATCTTTGCCGACTCGATATGGAATTCGTAGCCCATACGCTGAACCTGTTTGACTGCATTTTCATAACGATCCTGAGACGCTTTTTTGCGGAACATGCCTGTGTCCATTAACCAAGTGGCATGTGTTTCGTCTACGCATAGCTCGAACGATTGGTCTTGAGGAACACACGACGGCGTATCAAACACGCATCCCCAAACCTCGGGCCGGATCTCACCTCCGATCGGATGTTGTTTCCATACGTTCGTCAATTTGGCACGTGTTAACTGTGCCATGAAATAGTAGTCGTGTTTTGTTTGTTCCGTGACACGAGTGGAGTAGGCAAACGAATCGTCGTGGTATCCAAAGGGATAAGACTTCGTGGGTGCATAGCGTTCATCATTTTCGCCCATTGGGTAACGCAATAAAATGGGCGTCTTTTTAAACGCAATGGCGTATGCCTGCATCACTTCGGTTTGCACTTCTTTGTTCGCCCAAAGCTCATAGCGAGGATGCGTATGCCATTCACCCCATGTCCCCAGCAGTCCCGCCGTAACGTAGGCCAACCGCGGATCGCCATCATACTTCTTTCCGAAAGCGGCGATGAAATTGCCCAATGCCTTGCGAAGATTTGCATCGGAGTAGTCCGGCGTTTCGATCTTCTTCGGTGGGAATGGTTGAGTGTTCGTGTTCAAATACCGCTCGACCTTCAATCCGCCATCAATCAAGAACTTGGGGATCACGTTTTCATGTCCTGGATACTCCAAATAAACACGTACAATCGCGTGCTTGCCTCGCCCACTGACTTCTTCAAGAAGCGATTCCAATGTCCCCCAGCGGAACTCGTTCTCGCCGATCATGAATTCGGATAATGGAAAATACTTGAATTCCATACTATGCGGAAACCGACCCGCCGCCGGTCGCGAATAGGGCACCAATCCTTTGAGCGGGTTGTCCGCTGGGGCGGGACGATAGGCAAGTGGCGCGAAGCCCTCTTCGGCTTGACAGGTTGGCCAAAGCGACGAAATTCCTAGACACAAAACAGTCGCCGCAGCGATCATGAAACGCATTGTATTGCCTTGTTGCTGGTGAACTTTGTAAGATTGCGTTATTGGAGATTCACTTCTCTGGCCGCGTTTAATTCGGATTCAAGATGCTTTCGCGTCTCGGCGTAGGCGGGATCCTCACTCACATCTTGATTTTGCTCGGGGTCTTTTCTTAAGTCGAAAAGTCCCACTCCTAGCAGATTTCCTTTGCCACCCTTCGCACGCATTTCCATGTAGCTGAAGTCGTGTGTGCGAATGGCATCGCCTCCGCCATGCCGGGTGATTACAGCCTGCTTGTGTGCGGCGCCGACGTCTTTTAAAAGTGGCGTCATGCTCATGCCCTGTAAATGACTTGGTTTCGACAGGCCTGCCAAGTCGCAAAGTGTCGGGTAAATGTCGACATATTCCACAAGTTCCTTGCAGACTCGGTTGCCTTTGGCGTTTGGTGCAACGATTAGCAACGGGGTGCGAATTGCAACTTCAAAGTTCGTGTGTTTGCACCAAAATCCATGTTCGCCCAATTGCCATCCGTGATCCCCCCAAAGCACGATGATCGTGTTGTCGGCAATGCCGAGCGTTTCCAGTTCGTCCATTAACCGGCCGATTTGTACATCAATGAAACTGACGCTGGCATGGTAGCCACGGATCAAATTTCGCGCCACTTCGTCGCTGACAGGGCCTTTCTTTGGGATGCCGCGATAGGACCGCATTTCCCCCCACGTGTATCGAAACGAATTCGATAACTGTTTGGGGAAGAACATGTTGTTGGGAAGCTCTACTTCGGATTCCGGATACAGGTCCCAATATTTTTTCGGTACGTTGAACGGCAAATGAGGCCTGTAAAAGCCACAAGCAAGAAAGAATGGCTTGTCGATTTTGGAGAGTCGTCGTAGGTCGTCGATCGACTTATCACAGATTTGGTGATCAGCGTACTTTTCATCCGCTACGTCGGCTGATTCGTAAGCAGGTCCACGCTCGGCACCTTTTTCGGATCCCGGTCGGTTTTCTTGGAGCGCCCACCAAAGACTGCTAGTCGGCTGCCGCCAAGCCGCTTCGCTCCAAGCATTCTTGTCGTCGTCTTGGTGATGGTAAACCTTTCCATTGCTAAGCGTATGATAGCCATTCTGTTTGAACAGCATGGGGATCGAAGGAACATCCGGTGCATCCACCGCTGCTCGTGTCAAATAGTTGACGAATCGATATGGATTCGGACGAAGCCCTTTCATCAAACTTGCACGCGACGCACCACACACCGCGATGTTGCAATATGCGTGATCGAACTGAACCCCTTTCTTTGCCAACCGATTCAAATTCGGCGTGATCATCTTGTCATCGCCGTAACAGTTCAATTCGGGACGCAAATCGTCAACCGCAATGAATAGGACATTCGGATGATCACCGCCACGCGCCGACGTGGTGAACCAAACACACGTGACGACCACAAGAGCACAAAATTGATATCGATGAAACAAAGACGCGAGAAAATGGGCATTCATGCTGAGGTTGGTTTCCTAAGAGGCAAAGTGAAAGGCAAGCAGGCTTTTCATTGTATCATAGCGGCCTAAGGATTCGTGATTCGCCCGCACCAACGACTCGTGCGTTTGGCTAAATACACAGAGAATTTTGGAGTGCCGGATGACGGATAGCCGCCGGCTAGCAATCGACCGATTGCTGCGAAAGCATTTTCACAACGCGATCGATTTTGTGTGACCGCGAAAATACATGGAAGGGGCATCTGTGACTATAATCGAGCCCTCTCTGTGTCCCCCGTTTTCTCCGCAGTAAGGATTCACTAACGATGTCTGCAAACCCATACTCCCTTAGCCGCCGCCACTTTCTTCAATCATCGGCAGCAATTGTCGCCGCAACGGGTTTAATGGGCCCAAGTCTTGGTGCGGAAGATCAAAGCGATCCTCCATTCAAGATTTCTTTGGCGGAATGGTCGCTTCACCGAAGTTTGCGTGATCCATCAAAAAACTTAACGAACATGGATTTCCCTCGTGTTTCGAAGGAAGAGTTCGGTATCGACGCGGTCGAATATGTTAACCAATTCTTCAAGGACAAGGCCGAGGACAACGACTACTTAACCGAATTGAAAAGTCGCTGCAGCGATCTCGGAGTCAAGAGCGTTCTGATCATGATTGATGGCGAAGGACGATTAGGGGATCCTGATGATGCGAAACGGAAACGAG
The DNA here is from genome assembly GCA_007859835.1 of Novipirellula herctigrandis. Lineage (GTDB taxonomy): Bacteria > Planctomycetota > Planctomycetia > Pirellulales > Pirellulaceae > Novipirellula_A > Novipirellula_A herctigrandis. The sequence goes on from SJPJ01000001.1 coordinate 5,945,656, forward strand.
CAGTTGAAAATCATTTTAAATGGGTCGAAGCGGCGAAGTTCCTCGGTTGTCACAGTATCCGCGTGAACGCAGGCAGTAGCGGCAGCTACGAAGAACAACAAAAGCTTGCAGCGGATGGGCTTCGCCAATTGAGCGAGTTTGCTGCACCGAAGGGTATGAACGTGATTGTGGAAAATCACGGAGGGCTTAGCAGTAACGGCAAATGGTTGAGCGACACGATCAAGATGGTTGATTTGGAAAATTGCGGCACGCTCCCTGACTTTGGAAATTTCTTTATCAATCGCAATCCTGTGGAGTGGTTCGACAATTACGAAGGTGTTGACCTAATGATGCCGTATGCAAAAGCCGTCAGTGCAAAGACACACGATTTTGTCGGTGGCAATACAGTCGTCCATATGGAAAAAAATGGAAAGACCTACGAGACCGATTATGAGAAAATGATGAGCATCGTTGTTGGTCATGGCTACAACGGCTACGTCGGTATCGAATACGAAGGCGGCGAAGACGAATACGTGGGCATTCGCAAGAGCAAAGAACTACTTGAGCGTGTTGCAGCCAAGCTAAGCGAAACCGCCGCGACCACAACGGGCTAATCCACTAAGGCAACGCGAACGCCTCCCTTGTCTCCTGAAAAGACGCTGGCCTTGTCTCCTGAAAAGACGCTGGCCTTGTCTCCTGGAAAGACGCTGGCCAGGGAGGTTACTGGCATCATGGAAGCTTGATACACCGAGGTCCATTCTGGTTTGCAAGATGGACCTTGCGAAGCTTCTGTTTATACTGGGCACTTTCCCCTTGATCGTCTTCGCATTTCGTCCACTACACTCGAATAGCTCTCAGTTAGACGTAGGCCAGTAAGTTCAATGTAGGCCAGGACCTGTCCGGGCCTGCGATGGTTCCACGTCCATTTTGAAAATGTTCTAAAATCGAGTCTGGACGGAGTGCGAGGGCGATTTGGGAAAGGCCCAGTCTTTTTTTGGCGGGCTGAGAAACCTCGACTTTCTTTCGATGTAGAGCGGAAACAATGAACCTGCGTGCCAATCCTGAAAGCAAATTCCTGCTTAAATACTTGCTCGTGGGAATCGCCTGTCTCTGTTTTGTGGCACTCTCGATCTACGATGGATTTGTCAAATTTCCTAACATGCTACCACGCGCTCAGGCATGGGAAGCACTCGAGGCGGAGCTCGAAACGGATGAGAAATTAGCGAAATCGGGTTGGCGGAAACGCTGGGGCGACATTGCCAACGAGAATGGATGGAGCGAAGCCAATTTGACCAGCGAAGAGACAGTCGGCGCAGTGACGCAAAAGATTTGGTTGCAGTATTTCTTTATCGTTGTCGGTTCCCTAATCGGAGTGCCCAGTCTCGTTCGGTATTTCCGCACCAAGAATAGTTGGATCGAGACGACCGAGGACAGTCTACGTTCGAGTTTTGGCGACGAAGTCAGAATCTCCCAAATTGAAAAGTTCGACAAAAAGAAATGGGAAAACAAGGGGATCGGCGTCCTGCATTACCGATCAGATGATGGCAAGGCAAAGAGGTTCATCATTGATGATCTCAAGTACGAGCGAGAGCCGACTGACGCAATGGTCTGTTGGATTGAATCTCTCATCTCGCCCGAGATGATTGTCAATGGAGACCCTGAGCCAATCCCAGAGAAAATCTCTGAGCCAAGCCCTGGAGACACGGATTCAGTGTAGTGGGATTATCGTAGGCCAGGTTGTGGCCTACATCGGTCCTGTGAATTTACATTGCTGTGAATTTGCATTGCCGTGAATTTACAATGCCAACAGTAGTCGGCTGGGGGCTTCGAGGTAGCCGATGACATCGTTGAGGAATCTGGCGGCGGTTCCTCCGTCAACCAATCGATGGTCGTACGACAAGCTGAGTGGCATCATCAATCGCGGTCGGATCGAATCGTCTGGCATCACGACGGGCAATTTTCGACTGCGCCCGACCAGCAAAATTGCCACTTCCGGGACATTCACGATCGGCGTGGAATAGGTTCCACCAATCGCTCCGAGGTTGCTGATGGTAAACGTACCGCCACGCAAATCGCTTACAGCGAATTGACCACCACGGACCTTGCCCGACATTTCTGCAAGCGAACGCGTTATCTCGGGAACACCCATTCGGTCAGCGTTATGCATGACGGGAACGACGAGACCGCGTTCGGTGTCAACGGCGATTCCAACGTTGACGTATTCCTTGTAGAGAATCTGTTCGTTCTCTTGGTCGATTGCAGCATTGATCGTCGGGTGATGACGCAGTGCGGTGGCAACGGCTTTGATCAAGAACGGCATCGAAGTTAGCTTCAACCCTTGGGCTGCGTAGTCATCTTTGCTGGATTTTCGGAGTTGCTCGAGGTCCGTAATGTCGGCATCGTCAAAATTGGTCACGCGTGGTACCGATGACCAGCTAGCGTGCATTTGTTTGGAAATCGTTTTTCGCATACGGTCCATTCGCTCGACACGAATCGTACCGAAATCATCGGCTGTCGAGGCACCGGAGCTGACCGCTGGGGGCCCTGTTGAAATGGCGGTGTTGGCGGACCCGCCATTTTGTGCTGCTCCTTGGTTCGCACGAACGACCGCCAAGACATCTTCGCGAGTGATCCGCCCGTTTTCACCGGTACCGCGAACGGAGCTGAGGTCGACCGAAACTTCGCGAGCGAACCGGCGAATGGCTGGTCCGGCGGCGATGGACTCACCACCGACGGCGGGCGGTTGTGGCGCCGCAGTCACTTCGGCGCTCGCAACGACAGGTGTCACCGAGGCTGGTGGGGCTTCGCTGGCTGCCGGAGCTTTAGCAGCGGGTTGTGGCGGTTCAGCTGCGGGAGCCTCGGCTGCGGGAGCCTGGCTGGCGGGTGCCTCGGCTGCGGGTGCCTGCGGTGTGGGTGCTTGGGGAGCTTCCGCGACCGGTTCCGGTATTGCTTCTTTGGCTGGAGCTGGTTCTGGCTCCGGCGTCGATTCGGCTCCGCTGGCAGCTTCGACTTCCAAAATCACGCCGCCGATGGCGACCGTGTCCCCTTCATTGACCAAAATTTTGGTCACTTTCCCACCGACGGATGCCGGGACTGGCACGGTTGCTTTGTCGGTCTCCATTTCAACGACGTCTTGGCCTTCGGTGATGACATCACCAACGGATACAAATACTTCGAGAACGTCACCCGATTCGATGCCGTCGCCTAATTCAGGTAGCTTTACTTCAGTAGCCATATCAATCAGTTTTCAGTTTACAGTGTTCAGTTTGCAGTAAGGATGATTTGCTTTGCTTGTCTGGCGAACGTCGCTACGCTCGCCAGATCGCGGTTTTTGCTCGGTTCGGTATACCGTGGTTCCGACGTCGCTACGCTTAGGCGAAGTACGGGTTTGGCTTGTCGGGGTCGACGCCGAGATCTTTGATCGCGTCGGCCACTTCGGCGGGCGTGAATAAACCGGCTTTGCTAAGCCGACTGAGTGTTGCGATCGTGATCGATTCCTTGTCGACTTCGAAGTGGCGACGAAGCGATTCGCGAGTGTCACTTCGCCCCATTCCGTCGGTTCCCAAGACATAGTAGTCACCGGGGATCCACGGCTGTAATTGTTCACCAAGTGCTCGCACATAATCGCTCGACGAAATGAATGGGCCTTCGACTCCTTCAAGCACTTCTTCCAAGTAACTCTGGCGTGGCGTTTCGGTTGGGTGAAGCATATTCCAACGACTGCAGTCGGCAGCCTCGCGGCGCAATTGAGTGTAGCTGGTGACGCTCCAAACATCACTTGCGATGTTGTACTTCTCGGCAAGTAGCTCTTGGGCCCGTATGACGCAGTTCAAAATCGCACCGCTGCCGAACAGTTGCACTCGCGCCTTTGGCTTCTCGACTTCGCGGCTGTGGTATTTGTACATTCCCTTGATGATGCCTTCTTCGCAGCCAGCGGGCATTTCGGGATGGTCATACGCTTCGTTTTCCGAAGTGATGTAGTAGATGCATTGTTCGCCATCTTGGTACATCCGCTTCAGGCCTTCCATGATGATGACGACCGCTTCGTATGCGAATGCTGGGTCATAGGCGCGAACCGTAGGGAAAGCGATTGCGTTGAGTAGGCTGTGCCCGTCTTGGTGTTGGAGTCCTTCGCCATTGAGCGTCGTACGCCCAGCGGTACCGCCGATCAAAAAGCCTTTTGCTCGCATGTCGGCGGCGGCCCAAATGAGGTCACCGATACGTTGGAAACCGAACATGCTGTAGTAGATATAGACTGGAATCATGTTGATCCCATGAGCACTGTAGGCGGTTCCGGCGGCGTTGAAGCTTGCCATCGAGCCTGCTTCGGTGATGCCCTCTTCGAGGATTTGTCCGTCGCGAGCTTCTTTGTAGTAGGTGATCTGCTCGGAATCGACGGGTTCGTAAAGTTGTCCTGCATGAGCGTAGATGCCGAATTGACGGAACATCCCTTCCATGCCAAACGTTCGCGATTCGTCGGGAACGATTGGGACGATGTGCTTTCCGATTTTTTTGTCACGACATAGAGCGATCAGCGTTTGGACGACGGCAAACGTCGTACTGATATTCTTGTTCTCCACCTTTTTGATGACTTTGCGATAGTCATCCAGTGTGGGAACTTCGACCGTGGGATGCTGTTCCGGTCGACTTGGAACCGGGCCGCCAAGTTTCGCTCGGCGTTCCTGCATGTACTTGATTTCTTGGCTGTTAGCCGGTGGGCGATAGAACGGTGCTTTGCCGACTTCCTCGTCGCTGATCGGAATACCGAAACGCGTGCGGAATTCAAGCAGTTCCTCTTCGTTCATTTTCTTTTGGTTATGAGCAACATTGCGACCTTCGCCGGCTTCGCCAAGTCCGTACCCTTTGACCGTTTTTGCCAAGATAACCGTTGGCCTGCCGTTCTTCAGTTCCGTCGCCATTTGATAGGCCGCGAAAACTTTTTCGGGGTCGTGGCCACCACGACGCATCTTTTCAAGTCTTTCATCGCTATAGTTTTCAACCAATTTCAGCAGTTCAGGATATTTCCCGAAGAAATGTTCGCGGATGTAGCTGCCGGGCATGCCGGTATATTTTTGGTATTGCCCGTCGACAACTTCGTTCATTCGTTTGACGAGTAACCCCGAAGTGTCTTTGGCGAGCAGTTGATCCCAATCATTTCCCCAAACGACCTTGATGACGTTCCAACCGGCACCACGGAAGATCGATTCGAGTTCTTGGATGATCTTGCCATTGCCGCGGACGGGACCATCGAGTCGTTGCAGGTTGCAGTTGACGACGAAAATCAGGTTGTCAAGTTTTTCACGCGAAGCCAAACCGATCGCACCGAGTGTTTCGGGTTCGTCACATTCGCCGTCACCGAGGAAGGCCCAAACTTTTTGGCCGGCTGTGTCCTTCAGTCCACGGTCACGAAGGTATTCGTTAAAGCGAGCTTGATAGATCGCCATGATCGGTCCGAGTCCCATCGAGACCGTCGGGTATTCCCAGAATCCGGGCATCAGCCAAGGGTGCGGGTAACTACTGAGTCCACCACCGGGCGCGAGTTCGCGACGGAAATTTTCTAGGTGCGATTCATCGATACGGCCTTCGAGGTACGCGCGACTGTACATCCCCGGTGCCGTGTGGCCTTGGAAATAGATTGTATCGCCCGAGTAACCGTCTTCGCCGCGACCTTTGAAAAAGTGGTTGAATGCGATTTCGTACAAAGTCGCGCCCGAAGCGAACGAACTAATGTGACCGCCGACACCTCCTTCGCGTTTGTTGGCACGCACCACCATCGCCATCGCGTTCCAGCGGACGATCGACTTGATCCGTCGTTCGAGTTCTCGATTGCCGGGGAATGCAGGTTGGTCGCTGACCGGAATCGTGTTCACGTATGGGGTGCTGGTGTCCTCGGATGACTGAATGCCTTTCTCAGCAGCTCGGTCGCGGAGTTGTTCGAGCAGGAAACGAACACGCTCGGCACCTTTACTTTTAAGGACATAATCGAGTGATGAAAGCCATTCTTGGGTTTCGGTAACGTCAATGTCGAACTCTGCCTCGTGAGCTTCAAGTTCTCCAAGGAGTTGCTGGACTTCTTCTTGTGCGACCGTTTTGGAATCCGACATATTCTATTTTTTCTCTTCTGTGGTCTTATTTTTCTATTGCGTACGGCTAAGTTGACAGCGGGGATGACCAACCGATAGATGGCAAAACGCCCAAAATCGTGGCGGCGGTCGCCTGTGGCCGAATCATCTTTTATTTATCGAATCAGTCTACAATTGTAGACGGATTAAAAGCCGCTGATTAGCTGGTTTTCGGCTTCGGGGACAAGTCCAACGGCTATTGGCCGAGAATTGTACCGTAGGAATCGCTTACGGCGAACCGGCACCTGAAAAACGGTGGTGCCAATCGCAACAATGTCGGTTTTTGCGAGGTAAACGGCTGTCGAGGCGAACTGTTGTAGCCTTGCTCACCATTGTGTGGGTAGGTTCCACCGCCTAGCAAGGGTAGCTAGGCTTCGTTTTCGCGGTAGGCTTCCGCACACGCGCCGCTACGGGCGTCTAAACGGGTGACGCTACGGGCGTCTAAACGGCAAAGCATGCAAAACGAAGGGAAACAACATTCGTGAACCAGCTCGCATTTCAACAAACCCATGCGGTCGTGACCGGCGCATCGAGTGGCATTGGGCGGGCGATCGCGACCTCGCTTGCTCGCAAAGGTGTCGAGCGAATGGTAATCCACTATTGCAAGAACGCCGACGGTGCCCAAGCGACCGCCAAGGCGTGCGCAGAGCACGGCGCGGCGACCGTCGTCATACCTTGTAATTTGACCAGCTCGGAATCGATTCAAGCGTTCGCATCCGCTTGTTTCGTGGAACTTGGTGAGGTCCATACGTGGGTCAACAACGCAGGAGCCGATGTGTTAACCGGCGCAGGTGCCTCGCTAAGTTTTGACGAGAAACTAAAACGACTGATGCAGGTCGACGTGCTCGGCACGATCGAGCTATCCCGCTTGGTTGCCGAACGCTTAATGAAACAACCGTCCGCAAGGCCGTCGTCGATGACTTTTATCGGATGGGACCAAGCCAGCGAAGGGATGGAGGGGGATGCGGGACAGATGTTTGGTCCGGTAAAGACGGCCGTGACTGCGTACGCAAAAAGTCTAGCTCAATCCGTCGCTCCGAAGCTTCGTGTCAACACGATTGCCCCAGGATGGATTCGAACTTCGTGGGGGGAATCCACCGATCCGTATTGGAACCGCCGAGCAAAAGAACAGTCACTGATGTATCGGTGGGGGACACCCGACGATGTCGCTTTGGCGGTGCTGTTTGCATCGGACCCGGCCAATACGTTTTTCACGGGCCAATTGGTCAGAGTCAATGGCGGCTGGAATCGGCGATCGCCAAGGAGTGAAAAGGAGTGAAAGAGGATTCAGCGTCCAGAGAAACTCAGTGTTGTGGGAAACTCAGTGTTGTGGGAAACAAAAAAAGGCTAACCGTTTCCGGTTAGCCTTTGATTGATTCGCAGATCATGACGCTTCGCGTACCGATTACAAGTTCGGTGTCGTGTAAGGTTCGACGTCGCCGACCATGTGGAAGTGGTTGTGGTCAATGTAGACCACTTCGATCGCTTCGCGGTCATGAAGCGTGTGTGGCACAGGATAGCCAATCGTCGTCTTTTCGTCGAAGTAGATCGTGCACTTGTAGTGAGCGTGGTGCAGTTGTGCGGGGCCAATCAATGGATAAAAGCGTGGTGGATCGATGTAGTCAGCGATCTTTTCCTTGATGATTCGCACATCGTTACGCTGAGTTTCCCAGATCAAAGGAATCCCCCCTTGAACCGGACGAGCCGATTCGAGTGCATGGATCACTTCATCGTCGCTAGGTGGGTCCAATGCCACAGCAGGACCGCCTGAGGTTGTTGGACCAAGGATTGGAACGCGATCGTAACGTTCTTTCTTCCAAAAATCCTCTTCCGCCTTGTGTTGGAAGTAAGGGCTTACGGGGATTGGCCAACCGAGAAAGCCCAGATTGACGTTCGAGCCGACGCCGTAGCAGCCGCTCGATCCGATCGCAAGTAATGCCATCGTACAAAACGCAAGCCGTCCAGCAATCGTGGTGCGTTTGTCAGTTGAAATGGGAGTCATCATCCGAGCAACCTTCCGTGGTTTCATTGTCGTAGGCGATCTTTCGTGGATCCGCTCGCAAGTCACCTGGGCTGGCGAGCTTTTGGTGTCGGCCGTCATTCGGCTTTGGATCTTTGAATCGCACGATCGTAAAAGCGCGTTCTGCGTACATCTAGTATCGTGATAACTTAGGAGGATCTTGCGGGTAATTCCGAAAGTTCCGAAATTTTGCTGACTGTTATTCACTGGCCGCCTGCTGCAGCCGTGCCGGGGCGAGAGCATTTTCACAATTGATGTGGGTTCACCATATGACGTGGGATCACCATATTACGTGAAATTACGTGAAATTACGCGGGATTATCGAAGCCAGGATCGGTCCTGGTGCCGCAACGCCATGACAGGTCCGGGCCCTCATCAAAATGGGAAATCTTCTAATTGGCCCGTGCTTATTGGCCCGTGCTTATTGGCCCGTGCTTATTGGCCCGAAGCATACGAAACGTGCATCGCAGCACGCTTTCGATGCGAGAACGCGTAGCGTTTTTTGAAATCAGCAGTTACGACGCGTTTTCCGCATTGGATCAATGATAGCAGTGTCGGATTTGGGTTTAGCGATGCCTTTGTGTATTCGGCAATGGTTGTGTGGCGCAGCAAAAACCCGCGATTGGAAGACCCCAATCGCGGGTTATATTTATTAGCGATCTACGATGCAGTGATCGGATCCCTATTTGTCAGTGAAGTCCAAGAACCACCAACCATCGTCCCATTCCAGGCTTACCTTACGCCATCCCAAAGGAACTTGTGGGTAAGGATAAAATGGGCCAATGTAAGGCCATGCCGATGGGCTGTATTGCTGTGGATAAGTCAATGCAGCGTAGTTTGGCGAAGCTGAGTAGCCTGGCCAAGCATAGTTCGGCAAGTTAGGCGAGTCGTAGCGAGGTGCTCCGCCGCCACTGTACGGTGCCATTGGCACGGGGGTTCCCATCATAGGAGCTCCCGTAGCGTAGCCCGCTGGGTTGGCTTGAACTTGGTGTTGTTGGTTCATGCGGTAAGGTGCCGCCATGGTGTTGGCTCCAGCTTGAGCCGATGCCATTTGGGCTGGGGTTCCAGCATATTGGGGTGCTGGATCGCGAAGTTCCGCCGCGGGGGCCGGGGCCAACGTTGCGGTGCTTGGAACTTGGATCGAATCATGAACACCGTTGACGCCGGAAACCGACGAGGCAATGTCCAAAATCGCGTCGCGTTGTGCTGCTGATGCCGCACGACCCTTCAGATGAAGAACGCCCGAGTTACTTGAGACGTCGACGCCAAAGCCGCGGAGTTGGCCCGATTGTTGGGCTTTGCCGAGTGCTTCGACGACTGACGAAACGAGATTTTCGTCTGAATGAACGATTGGTGAAGTGTTCAGATCCACAGCAGCCGTTGGTCGGACTTCGCCCGGCATGACTTGCTGTGATTCAAGCTTCGGCATGGTCGCTTGAGCAACATGTGCCTTCTTCGCCACCAGTTCATTTTCGATGGTTGCCGCTTGGGCAGCCAATGCTCGGCTCAACGAGAATTCCGATTCCGCTTTTTGCGGTTTCACGGGTTCTGGTTTTACAACCGCAACCGATTTTGTTGGACGAACGACTTTCGTGTCTTCCGCGACAGGTTGTGTCGTCGGTGTGACAGTGACTTCGTCGATGACTTCGCTGATGCCTTCGAGACCCTCGGCGGTCTTCAGGACCAAGTCTTTTTGACTCGGCTGAGAGACATTGCCGCGGAATAGCACCACGCCCTTGTCAACTTTCATGTCGAGCGTGAAATCCTTCAACGCTCCTGCATCTCGGTTGACTTTCAACCGTGTGATAATTTGCTCTGCGATTTCTCGGTCGCCGCCCCAGACCTGCATCGGCCCAAGAGCAGCGATCGCGGCAATCGCTAATCCGAAATACTTGCGTCGCATGGAAATGCCTCCCTACAGTCGTGAATCGCTCCGATGCTTGAAAACGGTCGAAGGCCCAGCCGCACGCTGCGACATGGATGTCACCATGAGGGGCAACTGATCCTGCGACCGACCACAAAAGACCGGTGATGTTGGTTGTTTCGGTCATCCGGGGGCTATCAAGGTAGGTTTTTTCTAATTTTGTCGCCAAATAGGATTATTCAGTCCCCTTAGCGCATGAAACTGTTCGTTCCACACGGGAAACTGGCGGTTCCACGGCGAGGGAGCTGTGGCGAAGCCCTTCGGTAGAGATAAATCGCATCGCGCGACTAGGAAAAGGGCGATCCGATTTGGGCAAAGGACGCGGATTGTCGAACTACTTTGACTTATAGATCGCAGGATTGAGCGATGCGTCGTTGTACATTTTCATTTGACGATACGTCTTATGCTGTTTCCGACCCGCAAAGATATCGTCCAGCAATTCTTGCAGCGAATTCGACAAGTCACCGTGCTGTTGTTCGCACAGGGCAATTCGCTCGGCGACCTTTCGCTTATGCTCGGCGTCGGCGTCCTCACGCTCGAGCTGCTCGCCGTAGTGAAACAGTCTCAGCGACATGATCGACAATCGATCGATTGCACTGCCAGGCGTTTCGGTGTTGATTGGCTTGCTTTGAGCGAGGGCAATGCCTGCGTCACAGAGCATTTCTGTAATCGCGTCGTCGAGTTTTTCGATCATATCGTTGCGAGCTTGATTGAGTCGATCGATTGCTCGTTTGACATTCGCGATTTCGGAATCCGTTGCGGAGGGACTACGAGCGGTGTCTTCTTCGTGCCACAAGCGAAAGTTGTGTTCGTGTTGTTGGCACACTTGGGCCTCGAAACCCGAGTAAGTGTTTTCGATTGGTTCGCTGTGCCAACGCTTGACCGTTTCGATTTGTAGCTTGGTAAGCTGCGACACGTTTGGGGCGACGGGCGTACTTGACATCGAAGAACCATCCTTTTTAGAAGTGGCCGACCGCAACGTGAACGCGTGCGGTCGCTGGCCGTGAACCGCAAGCTTTCGCGTTGCGGCTGAAAATGTGAGGCATGGGAAGTCTATACGACTTTCCCTCTGCCGATCAAACTTCCTTTTCGTCGATCCAAGTCATCATGCGGCGAAGGCCCAAACCGATCTGCTCGACGCCGTGCGTTCGCTCGCGACGACGGGTGGCTTTGAAGAATGGGGCGCCGGCACGGTTTTCAGAGATCCATTTGCGAGCGAATTCGCCAGTTTGGATTTCGGTCAAAATGCGTTTCATTTCCACCTTGGTTTCAGGCGTGATGATCCGCGGTCCACTGACGTAATCGCCGTATTCTGCCGTGTTGCTGATGCTGTAACGCATGTAGCTAAGCCCACCTTGGTATAGTAAGTCGACGATCAGCTTGAGCTCGTGCATGCACTCAAAGTAAGCCATTTCGGGTTGATAGCCGGCTTCGACCAAGGTTTCAAATCCCGCTTTGACAAGCTCGCTAACGCCGCCACAAAGAACCACTTGTTCGCCGAACAGGTCGGTTTCGGTTTCTTCGGCGAACGTGGTTTCGATCACACCACCACGTGTCCCACCGATACCTTTGGCATAGGCCAAACCGACTTGCTTGGTCGTCTCGGATGCTCCGTCGCCAAGTGCGATGAGACAAGGAACGCCACCCCCTTTTTCGTATTCACTGCGAACCAAATGGCCGGGGCCTTTCGGGGCCACCAACAAAGTATCGATTCCCTTGGGAGGTTCAATTTGGCCAAAGTGAATGTTGAAGCCGTGCGAGCACATCAAAATGTCGCCCTTCTTCAAGTTGTCGCGAATGTCGCTGCAGTAGATGTCACCTTGGACTTCATCGGGAAGCAAAACATTGACTACGTCGGCCGCCTTGACCGCATCGGCGATCGACATCGGTTTGAAGCCATGCGAAACCGCCAAGTCATAGTTGGCCGAGCCAGGACGTTGGCCGATCACCACATCGCAGCCGCTATCTCGAAGGTTTTGAGCTTGAGCGTGACCTTGCGAACCGTAACCGAGAATCGCAATCGTCTTGCCTTTGAGGTGAGACAAATCCGCGTCGTTTTCGTAGTAAATCGTAGCAGCCATAATGGGGAAGCAGTCTTTCGCTTTTATTGAGGTGATAGAAATGTGTTTCAGTATGGAAATGGTTTATTGGGCCGAGTCGAAGTGCTAGGCCGAGGCAGTCTTGCCTGCTAATTGGTCGATTCTCGGCATACGGCTTTCGCTGCGGACCATCGCGATTCGCCCCGTACGGCACAATTCGGTGATGCCGTAGGGCCGCATGCGTTCGATGAATGCTTGGACCTTATTCTCGCGACCGCTGATTTCAACCATGATTTCTTCCGGTCCAACATCGACGATCTTGCCACGAAAGATGTCGACCAATTCGCGGATTTCGCTGCGAACCGGTCCAGCCGGGGCCTGCACTTTCAACAGCAGCAGATCGCGTTCAACAAAATCACGGCTACTGACGTCTAAGACGCGAACGACCGTGACGATCTTCTCGAGCTGTTTTCCGACTTGATCCAAGACGTGTGCATCGCCCACGACGACAAACGTCATTCGGGAAAGATTGGGGTCTTCGGTTTCACCGACTGCCAGCGAATCAATATTGAATCCGCGGGACGCAAGCATGCCGGAAATGTGCGCCAAAACGCCGGGCACGTTTTGAACGAGCGCACAAAGAACATGCCGCTGGTTGGGGTTGCTCATCACAATCGAGGACTATGGGGCTAGGACTATGGGGGCTAGGACTATGGGTAAAAGGGCTTGGGCCGAAAAGGCAAGCCACGCATGATAATTTTCGGGTCATACCCCAACAAGGCCCGCAAGGGGCCGCTTCCCGCTTCGCTGCGGTTTTTCCGCTGAAAAGCCGCTGAAAAGCCGCTGTAAAGCGCCCGTTTTCAGCCTGTTTTTCTGGCAGTTGACTTCTCCTCCGACCGCTTTGACCACGTTATCGTCGTTCTATTTGGGATAATCGCTATCGAACCGACACCGATTGAGACGCATTGGTTCTGGCCAGAAGTGTTCATTTGATAAGCCTTTTTTGGCGAGCTAGGTTCACTGGACGCCGGTATTCATCTGCAAACGCCGTCGAACATCCTTTGCTACTTTTCACACCACTAACGGCCTAATCCCAAATGCACGACCTTATCGAGCGGATCGAATCGAATGTCCGCGGTTATGCCCGGCTTTTCCCCGCCATTTTTGATACGGCGGTTGGATCGACGCTCTCGGATACCAAGGGACGGTCCTACATTGATTTCTTTTGCGGCGCAGGATCACTCAATTACGGCCACAATAACCGCTACGCAAAAGCGGCTTTGATAGATTACATCCACCGCGATGGTGTGCAACATTCACTTGATACGGTGACTGCGGCCAAAGTTGCGTTTCTTGAGGCATTCGATCAGTTGATTCTTCGACCTCGGGGTCTCGATTATCGCATCCAATTCACAGGTCCGACGGGAACGAACGCCGTTGAAGCCGCGATCAAGTTGGCGCGTAAGCAGACGAAGCGATCGCACGTCGTTGCGTTTACTAACGCCTATCACGGTCACTCGCTCGGCTCTTTGTCTTTAACCGGGAACCAATACTTTCACTCCGAGTTCTACGGTTCACACAATAACGTGACCCATTTACCTTTCGATGGCTATTTGGGTCCCCAAGATACGTCGCTCCAGCTCAAAAAGATGCTTGAAGACCGCAGCAGCGGATTACCGATGCCAGCGGCCGTCATTCTGGAAACCGTTCAAGGCGAAGGGGGTATCAACGTCGCAAGCGACTCGTGGCTGCGCCGAATCGCATCCCTATGTGAGCAGCACGATATCCGGCTGATTGTTGATGACATCCAAGTGGGCAACGGCCGCACTGGAAGATTCTTTAGCTTCGAACAAGCTGGCATTAGGCCGGATTTCGTTTGTCTCTCCAAATCAATCGGTGGTGGCTTGCCGATGTCATTGGTCCTGATTCGTCCGGAGCTTGACAATTGGCAACCGGGTGAACACACCGGTACATTTCGAGGCAACAACTTAGCGTTCGTCGCTGCGGCGGGCGTGTTAAAGCATTGGGAAGACGTTAGCTTCGAGAACCAGATCGCTTCGCGAGGCGAATTGGTCTTCCAGCGGTTGCGAGGAATCTGTGATCGGTACCGTGATGCTGATTTCCGACTCCGTGGACGTGGATTGATTTGGGGGCTCGATGTGCGAAGCGGTGATTTGTCAAGCAAGATCATTCGTGGTGCATTTGACAAAGGACTGCTAATCGAATCATCGGGAAATCAGGATCAAGTGCTGAAAATCATGCCCGCTTTGACAATTGAATTGCCGCTGCTTGATGAAGGAATGGCGATTCTCGAAAAGGCTATCGACGATTGTATGGCCGAAGGCACTTCCGGTGTGGTCCAGCAAGTGTCTCCTGCGGTTGTCTTTCCCGATCTTTCCATGGCGTTAGGATCGTGTTCCATGGAAGGACAGAATTAGACGATGAATCCATCTGGTCTGACCGAGACGTCGGAAGCTCTCATTAGTATGCCAGAGCTTTGTTCACAACAACGACGTCGCACACCCAAGAACATTGCGATCCATTCGGAAGATGGCACGTGGACTTACGGCGAACTTGACGAAGCAGCGAATCGTTTTGCGGCCAAGTTGCATACGGCTGGCACTTGCCATGGATCCCATGTTGGTCTTTGTGTCGATCGGTCCGCCGAAGCGATCGCGGCGATGCTTGGCATTATGAAAACCGGAGCCGCGTTTGTTCCACTGGACCCTGAATATCCAGTCGATCGACTTGGCTATATGGTCGAGGATGCAACGATTCGTGTTGTCATCGGACACTCGCACTATCGCCACTTGTTTGAAGGAAACGACGTCATTTGGCTCGATTGCGAAACGCATTTAGAATCGGCACCAACCGAATTCGCCACCGCTGAAATCGCTCCTAGTGATCTCGCCTATATTATGTATACATCCGGTTCTACCGGTAAACCCAAAGGGGTACAGATTCAACACTCGGCGTTCGCTGCCTATTGTTTCGCCGACATCGAGTGTTACGAGCTGACCGAAGACGACCGCACTCTTCAATTCTCGACGCTTTGCTTTGACATTGCGATCGAAGAGATTTTCCCACCGCTGTTGACCGGTGGGGCCGTCGTCATTCGACCACGCGATCGAGCCAACGACAGCAACGAATTGTCATCGATCATTCGTCGTTTCGGCGTCACTGCGGTTCACTTAGCGACCGCCTATTGGCATTCGTGGGTTGACTTGATGGTCGCTTCCGATGATCCGATTCCAGAGTCAATTCGTTTGATGATTGCGACAGGCGAAAAGGTTTCCGTGGAGCACTATCGGCGATGGCAGAAGTTGTGCCAACAAGAGGTCCTTTGGTGCAACGCCTATGGCCCAACGGAAACCACCGTTACGGCGACGGTGTTCATTCCCGATCATACCTTTGATGCACCCAATATGCCGATTGGTAAACCACTACGGCGATACACGGCGTACATTCTTGATGACAAGGGGAACTCCGTCGAACAGGGCGAAACCGGACATCTTTTCATTGGCGGGCCTGCGTTAGCACTTGGCTATCTGAATCGCCCGGAGTTAACCGAGGCTGCCTTCGTCGAGATGTCGATCGATGGAAAAAGTATGCGTCTCTATCGCACGGGGGACCTCGCTCGTTGGCTTCCAGACGGCAATATTGATTTCGCCGGCCGCGTCGATCACCAAATTAAACTTGGGTCGTACCGAATTGAACCGGGCGAAATTGAGGCGATCCTTGACCAAGCACCTTGTGTACAGAGTTCGTTAGTCACCTTTGATGAAGTCGATAATAAGAAATTTTTGGTCGCCTATGTTGCTCGTGGTCAACAAACCATAACCGCCAAAGAGCTTAGCGAATTTCTGCGTGGATCTCTGCCGAACTACATGATTCCGACACGGTATGTTTTTCTGGAATCGTTCCCGAAAACGATCAATGGCAAAATCGATCGCAAGGCGTTACCCGCGGCAAGTGAAGGCTTGGCTGCGACTGACGACAACTACGTGCCGGCGCGAAACGATCTGGAACGACGGTTGGTCGAACTGTGGCAAATCGTATTGAACGTACCCGAGATTGGCGTTCACGACGACTTTTTTCTGCTCGGCGGCAGTTCGTTGCTAGTCACCCAGGTCGTTGCGCGACTCACAGCCGAAATGGATATTGAGTTGCCCGTTCGTGATTTCTTTGCCAATCCAACCATTGCAACCTTGGCGACACATTTGCAGCGATTACTGGGGCAAGCTACCCCTTCGACGTACGACGCCGATGTTCGTGCCTTACGAGATCGGTTGCCATTGGTCGAAGCTAGTTTCTTCCCAAGTGACGGCCACAACCTATATGCGATTCACTATCGACCTCGCCAAAATATTCGCAATCAAGCCGTCGTTATGTGTCACGCGGTCGGGCACGAATACACACGAGGGTATCGAAACCTGCAGCAACTTGCCGTTCATTTGTGCAGTCTTGGCTACGATGTATTGCGTTTCGATTACGCGGGAACCGGAAACTCCCAAGGCGACTGTGGCGATTTAACCGTCGAGTCGATCCGGCGAAACATCCTTGACGCGAAGTGTTTCATTGCCAAACAATCCGAAACCGATCACGTCTCGGCAATAGGCCTCCGGCTCGGGGCAACGGTTTTGACAACCTTACCGGATTTGACGTTCGAGAAAACTGTTGCTTGGGATCCTGTCTTCGATGGTAGCACGATGCTAGGAATGTTCGACCAATTCCACGACCAACAGTTGGCCGGGATGACACGTTTCAATGTCTCTCGCCGTGCCAGCGAGATTGATCAGAGCTACGGCCATCGAATGACGAGTGTAAAACGACAAAGTTTGTCGTCGCTACACATCGGTGATTTGTGCGAAGCTTGTTCGTTGGTTGTAACGGAAGGCTCGTTTGCGTCGTTCGAAGAAAGCCAATGGTTGGCTGAACAACGATCTGTCCGTCAAGTGTCGGATTCGATCTACTGGGATGACGAACAATACACCGAAAGTGCGTTTTCGTCTCCGGAGAGTTTTGCTGCGATCGTTGCCCTGCTTTCGAAGGACTCGGTTTAATGGAACAAGCAATCGTCATGGGCCACTACGAGCACCTGCTCGGCATTTGGTCAGCCCCCGCGTCATGCAATGGAAACACAGCCGTGATCATGGTCACCGCCGGAATGTTGCATCACGCAGGACCGTTTCGACTGCATGTCGATCTCGCACGCGGTCTCTCGGCCAAAGGCATTCCATCCCTCCGTTTTGATCTCTCCGGAATCGGAGAGAGTTTTGGTGTTGGCGTTGGCGGGCGATCGCTCGACCGAGCGGCAGACGAGATCGGACAAGCGATCGATTGGCTTGCTGCTCACCACGGCATCACCAACGTTATCTTGTTTGGACTCTGCAGCGGTGCCGATGATGCGATTGCTGTCGCGATGAATGATCCTCGTATCGTTGGCGTCATCGCGATGGATGGATGTGGCTACCGAACGCCCAAGTACTATTGGCATCGGTTCAAACAGCACTACCTTCCTCGCATGCTCAAACCAACGAAATGGCATAGCATGGTTCGTCGGCGATTCCATCGAAACCACACGCCAACGTCGTTAACGCCTGGGGACGATATCCGCGAATTCCCAACCCGCGATGTAGCCGAAAGCGAAATCGCTTCACTGATCGAACAAGGCACGTGGTTGCATTTTGTCTACACAAGCGGCGTCGGTGATTACTACAACCACTCAGCACAATTCGCCGAAATGTTTCCTCGCTTGAAGGAATCATCGAGCGTTTCCACTCGCTTCTTCCCCGAGATGGATCATGTCGCATTTTTGTGTGAAGATCGAGAAACATTGGTCGATCATGTCACCAAGGAAATTGCGGCCAAGATCGTCCGGACTGAAGAACCGGTGGTGTTACAGCCAAGCTAGCAGTGGTTAAGGGAAAGCTAAATGCAGAGACGTCTTGCACTGCGTCAACGCAGTTTCTCGATCGCTTGCTTCATAACACGAGCTTCATAATACGGGGCTGAACAAGCGGGCAATTGCCGTTCCGACTCGGGATAGCCACGGTCGAAGCGGTTTCTCCGACGCGTTGCTGAGCGTCGATTCGGAGAAATCGGCCTCAAGCATCCTGTTGACTTGGTCGACGAACTTGCGATCTTCGATTGCGACCATCAATTCAAAGTTCAAATAGAGCGATCGGTTGTCAAGATTGGTCGAACCGATCATCGCTAAGTTGTCGTCAACGAGGACGCACTTCTGATGCATCATTCCTTCGTTGTAGCGATAAACGGGAATGCCTAGCTCTCCAAGTTCCCGTTCATAGTAGAATCCAGCCAAGTAGACCGGCCACTGATCGGCAACCGACGTAATCAAAAAACGAACATCGACGCCGCGTGCTCTAGCCATCGCCAGAGCGACCATCGAAGAATCATCGGGAACCAAATAAGGGGTCGCAATCCACACTCGCTCGCGAGCCTCACCGACCGCAGCAGCGAACATCATGGTCGCTCGCGGACGCATGTCGGCTGGTCCCGTAGCGCAAACCGCTGCGACTCCACCTGTCTCGATGGATCGTTCACCACGATCCGGCGCCACGCTCCAGTCGGCTTCCGGTAAGTCAATGCGAGCGGCCCAATAATAGTCGCCCGCAAAAACGGCTTGTATCTTTCGTGCAGCATCGCCTTGAATCAATATCGCAGTGTCTCGCCAACGCGTTACCCAACTTGCCGTACCAATGTACTCGTTACCTACATTGAGCCCGCCGACCATTGCCCGCTTGCCATCAATGACAATCAGTTTTCGATGATTGCGAAAATTGATCTGAAAACGATTAGCGAAACCTTGGCGAGTATTGAACGCTCGCACGTCGACACCTGCTTTGGTCAAGCGGCTTAGATACCGATTGGGCAAACGCAAACAACCAACTTCATCGTAAAGCAATCGCACCTTCACCCCTACTGCGGCGCGCTCGATCAAGGCGTCCGCGAATCGGCTTCCTATTTCGTCATCGCGGATGATGTAGAAAGCGACATAGACGTATTGAGATGCACTTCGAATTTGTGATTCGAGTTCGTCAAAAAATGCGTGGCCATCGATTAACAGTTCGAATTGGTTACCGTACGCAATCGGGGTGTCGAGAACATCCGAAACTTGCTCGATTGGGGAGCAAAGCGTGGTCGACCGGATATCCGTGGCTGTGACCAGTTCCCGACGAATTGCGGTCACGGATTGTTGGTGCCGCTGCCCAATGTCTCGAATCGCTTCGCGGTAACCTTCAAAACGATGCCTCGCAAAAATCCAATACAACGGAAGTGCAAAGAACGGCAGCGTAATCAGGCCCACGACCCAAGCGACAACGGCTTGCGAGGATCGTACGTGACGCAGTGCGTGAAATGCCGACCAGATCGCGAATAGCTGCAAAATGAAAATCGCGACCGAGACGACCGTTAGCGTTGGCCAATGCGTTAGAAAATCCAAGATGGCATCCATTCTTACTAGGATAACTCACCGCTGTGCTCTATGGAGCAATCGCCAAGGCGACCGGCAACGGGTTAAGCAATTTCATTGACATTTGTTCGCTCTCAGCGTTGGCTCACTCGTTTGCTTCGCATTGCCTTCTGAATCGTAAAGAAAAGAGGCCAATGACTGGTTTTTGCCTTGCCAGCAAAGCACGTCCCTTTTTTTTTACTAATCCCTACACTCAACCTAGCCGATACCATCGTCATGGTGTGTGCGTCGTTGCGCGGATGGCTCGATGGCAATCCAGTGACATCTTTTTTGTAAGGAAATCGAGAAAACGTGTCTGACGGTTCAAACGCATTTGGACGATCGCATGCCGGTGGACCGCTCACACGGTGGGTTACCGATTGGGGGTCTGCTGTCGTTGACGGCGTCACGATGGTGGGCGATATCTCGCTATTTGCTTGGCAAATGTTCCGGTGGCTATTCACGCGGTTGCCGCGGCGCGGAACGATTTTGGTGAATTTTTACCAAGTCGGAGTGCTCAGTCTTCCTGTTGTGGCGCTAACGGGAACCTTCATTGGTATGGTTTTGGCTGTGAATAGCTATTACCAGTTTCACGCCATTGGTCTGGAGAATCGTCTTGGCGTGGTCATCAATACTTCGCTCGTAAGGGAATTGGGGCCGGTTCTGGCGGCAACCATGTTGGCGGGGCGGGTAGGTAGTGCGATGGCGGCTGTGTTGGGCACGATGCGAGTGACCGAACAGATCGACGCGTTGACGACCATGGGAGCCGATCCGATTCACTATTTGGTCGTCCCTCGGTTTTTAGCCTGTATCCTGTTGATTCCCGCACTGACGATCATGGCTGATTTTATGGGCATCGTCGGAGGCTATTTTTACAGTGTTGTGATTCTTGGCATTGATCATGCTGCGTACTTGAACCACTCGCGTGACGGCGTCGTCGGATTTGACTTGTTCAGCGGCATTTTTAAGAGCTTTTTCTTCGGCGGTGTCATTGCGATTGTCAGTTGTTACCGTGGATTCCACTGCGAAGCGGGTGCCGAAGGCGTCGGCAAAGCGGCCACGGCAGCCTTCGTTTATTCGTTCGTCCTGATCTTGGCGATCGATTTGTTCATGAATATTGTGCTCGATGCGGTTTACTTCAAATTCTATTCCGATGGGACCTCACTCCTATGAGCACTGCCATGCTTGAACCCGACCACCAGATCGTTGAACCCGACGCAGAAGAACTGATTCGCTGTGACAACATCGGTGTAACGTTTGAACATCAAACCATTTTGCAGGACATCGACGTTTCGATCTTACGTGGTCAAACGATCGCGGTGATTGGGGAAAGCGGTTGTGGAAAGACCGTTTTCATGAAAACGATTGTTGGCTTGGTCGCTCCGACGACGGGTTGGGTCAGTTTCGATGGACGGCGTTTAAGTGATATGAGCTTGGTCGAATTGACGCAAACCAGAAAGCGATTCGGATTCGTTTTTCAGAACGCAGCATTGTTCGATAGTATGTCGATTTTCGAGAACATTGCTTTCCCGCTACGTCAAAACGAAACGGTTTCCGATGGTGACGTCCGTGATCGAGTGATGCAATTGCTTTCGGAAGTCGGGCTGCCCTCGGAAGTCGCCCGCAAATATCCCGCAGAACTTTCCGGAGGAATGCGAAAGCGTGTTGGGTTAGCACGAGCGCTGATCTTGCGTCCTGAATTGGTCGTATACGACGAACCGACGACGGGGCTCGATCCCATTATGAGCGATGTGATTAACGAACTGATTTTAGAAACTCGCCGTCGTTATCCGGTCACCAGTATTGTCGTGACGCACGACATGCACACCGCACGGAAAGTGGCCGACCGAGTATTGATGTTTTTCCCGCGAAATCGGCTTGCGCCGCAAGAATCGCAAATTCTCTTTGATGGGTCGCCAAGCGATTTAGAGCATGCCGAAGATCGGCGGGTTCGACAATTTGTACGAGGAGAAGCAGGTGAACGATTGAGGGAAATTTCACTTGAGTCCGAGGACTAAGAGTCACTTACGCGTCAAACAACGGCTGTTCGGCTTTCAGTCACTGAGAAGAATTCATGGATGATAATAAACTTCGATTCGGCGTCGGCGTACTCGTTATTTCAGCGATCGGTATCGGGATCATTTTGACATTTTTGTTCGGAGCATTCCCGGATGTTTTGAGCAAAGACTACACGCTGTCTGTCAAATTCCCTTCCGCCGAAGGTGTGAGCGCTAACACGCCTGTGCTGCGAGACGGCGTTCGCATCGGTCGGGTTGAAGACATTTCGCTGTTGCCCGCAGGAGGCGTGCTCGTCAGTCTGTCGATGGATAGCGAACAAGAAGTCGCCCATCGCTACGTTCCTACGATTGGCAATAGCTCGTTGGTCACAGGGGATTCGACGATTGAGTTTGTTCGTGCCGATGAGCGAAAACTTAGCGAAATTTTCCCACAAGATCGCACGATTATTGATGTGCCGTATGGCGACGGCGATTACCTCGACTATGGTCAAAAAACTAAGAACCCGTACTCGGTGCTGTTCAATATGGAAGACCAGATGTTGCAGACGCTTGAGTCAATCCGAACGGCCGGTGATTCGATCTCGCGAGCCGGTTCGAGCGTCGACGAATTGGCGTCTCAAGTCCAAGGGACCGTTGGTGATGCCGATACGAAAGTCAACCAAGTTGCTGAGGAAGCGGTCGCTGCATTGGAGCAATTCCAAGGAGCGATGCGCGACGTGCGAGCGATCGTCGGAAACCCGGCCCTCAAAGAAGGGTTAGAGGATTCGATTGCTCTTCTACCGAAACTGCTTAACGATGCACAAAAGACACTCGAAAGCACTCAGCAGACCTTCGAAGGACTGCAACGTGTCAGCAATCGTTTTGAAAAAGTTGGCGTCGCGGCTGAAGACACGGTACGAAGCGCCAAGAGCACCGTTGACAGTCTTGATCGTACGGTAAAAAACGTCGAAAAATTCACCGAACCCCTCGCCGACCGGGGCGGCGAATTGGTCGAACAAGTGTTGACGAGTTTAGCCAGTGTTGATCGAACCTTGGCCCAAGTGGAAACCTTTGGAAAGACACTCAATAACAGTGACGGATCGTTTCGGCGGTTCCTCGAAGACGACGAAATCTACTGGGACGTTCGTCGTACGATTGAAAACATTGAGGAAGCGTCGGCCAAAATCCGCCCCATCATCGACGATGTCCGTATTTTCAGTGACAAAATCGCTCGCGACCCGCGCGAACTTGGTGTCCGAGGAGCCTTGTCGAAACGACCATCCGGCGTCGGTTTTAAGTAGATCCGATCCTCTGGCCAACCACGTCTAAAGCAGAGACGCGGGATTTCATTGTCGACCGAGATACAAGGAATTTGCATTCCAATCGATGGGGTGTTTCCCATTCCACGCGACTCTGCTGCTTCGGTTAGCAAAACGGAAGTCGAATCACGCGATGATAGAAAAAGTGAGAGTGCAGGGACTCGAACCCTGGACCAACGGATTAAAAGTCCGTTGCTCTACCGACTGAGCTACACTCTCGGGTTTTGTTTTGCGTCTTTGGGTGACCGAAAAAAACAACCCGACGCAACAGGGTTGTTGCCCGGGTTTTGGCTTTTTCACCCGTGGACGGGTGTTCGAGCTTCTCAGGCTGTTTTCAAGCGGAGCGGACAGGATTCGAACCTGCGGAACCAATTTCTCGGTTCACCGATTTAGCAAACCGGCGCTTTCGACCACTCAGCCACCGCTCCTCTACGCATTTCTTCGGCTACCCTTTTTACTGGGCAACGCAGATTGTGCTGAATTCGCTCCGAAAACGCAACCCTCGGTGAAACCTTTTTCGGATCAGTCCAAATTGGGGCTTTATGAGTAGAATTCGTACTGTATCAATCACGCTTGCCATTTTGATTCACGACACTAGGTTGATGACACGGGGTCGACGATTCAAGGTTCGCCTTTTTTTTAGAGCCCAACCGCTGCATGTTTTGCCAAATCACCCGAAAAGCGATGGCGACTGAGTTCGTTATCATGTTGCCGTCCGGGGCGGAATCGGTCGATGCGGCGGTCGAAGCGGCCGATTTGGTCGAAAAAATCGAATTGGATTTGAGCGTTTATCGGCCCGACAGTGAAATTTGTAAGGTCAATCGACTCGCCGCTGACCAACCCGTGGTCGTTTCGAACCCCACTTTTTCTCTCTTAGAACGTGCCATTGGATTGAGCGAAAGGACGGGGGGAGCGTTCGATATCACCGCAGGCCCCTTGATCGAAGCTTGGGGATTCACCAAGCGAAGCGGGCAAAAACCGAGCTCGGATGAAGTGAACGAGGCTCTTTCGCGTGTTGGTTATCGCCATTTGATGCTCGATCGCGATGCGCTTTCGGTCCGTTTCGCGGTCCCCTCGATGGCGATCAATTTGGGGGCGATCGGCAAGGGAGACGCTTTGGATCGGATGGCGGCTCATTTGAAAGCGAGAGGAGTCAACGATTTTCTGATTCACGGAGGAAACAGCAGTGTCATCGCATCGGGGGACCAAGACCCAGGCAGTTCGATGGGATGGGCAATCGGATTGGCTCACCCCACAAAACCACAGCGACGGTTAGTCGGGCTGTGGCTAAAGGATGCGGCACTAGCGACCAGTGGATCGGGAAAACAGTTTTTTCATCACCAAGGCCGCCGCTATGGCCATGTCATCGATCCCCGCACGGGCTATCCCGCGGGCGATTTGCTGTCATTGACTATCGCGATCGACAACGCGACCGACGCGGACGCAATCGCGACTGCATTGTTTGTGTCAGGCGGTAAGGAAGTTCGCGACCATCACGAGCGAGCCCCTTTTCCATTTGCCATTATGACGCGGGCTCGTGGTCAACAAGATGCAGTGAACATCGAAACACTCGGAGAGCCGCAATGGATTGAGCCGCCCAAGGGTGAATTGGACCAAACAGAGAAGCCGATCGTCTATCGAGGGGAGTAAGTAACAGTGCTTATAGACCAACAGCATCATGATCACAGTGTGATCCGAAGCAAACAGTGCGATCCAGAACAATCCGCGACGGCAAATTTCATCTTTCAGGGTGCTGACTAAATGTGCTACCGTCTTCATGAACAACCATTACGGTGATTCCTTTTTCGTTAACAGGTCGAATCTTTCCATCTCATGATTGGCGAATACCGCGTAAGCCGATGCACTCGGCATTGTCATTCGTTAAACCGTCCGCTGGCTGAAGGCGAATGGTTCTATTCGGTCGTTTTGGAATCGGACGACGATTTCCTTCGTCAAGATTTTTCTGCCGAAAGCTGGCAAGGGCCTCCGGAGGGGACTGTCGGGTGGTGGAAGAGCCGGATGCCACGAGCGGATGAAAAGAAGTTGGTTTTAGCGCCCACCGAAGTGCTAATCGATTTGCTACGGCAAATGGAAGCGTTCACGGAGAAGGCAAAGACACGCTATTTGTTGGCGTTGATGCTGATGCGGAAACGGTTGGTTCGTCCTTGTGAAAAAACGAAGGACGACGAAGGCGATGAGGCCAAGTCGGACAAAGAAGTCATGCGAATTGAAGTGCTTGCCGATGGGTCGACGATGGATGTGACGATCACGGAAATCACACGATCGGAATCGGAATCACTACGAGAAGAATTGAACGAGTTACTTTACTGTGAATGCGAAGCGGTTGCGGACGATGAAGACGAGAATTTAGGGTAGCTATCGTGACCAGCTAGTTGAATTTCCAACGAGTAGAGTTAAGCGAGCAAATCCACGCTTTAGCGTGACTTGCTACGGGCGGCTGGCAAATGCCGCCTCAGAATGAAAACGCAAAATTATACTTACAACGAAACTTTGGCAGGAGGCCAAACGCGGATGCGATCATTGCTGTGGATTGGAGTCCTGGTTGTCTGTTTCGTCTCTGGTGGAGCGACCTGTGCTCGGCATGAAGCGCCGATGCCTTTTCCGCCTCCGCCGTCTGTTCTCACCGATGCGCCGTCCATTGCGGAGTTGTCGGCGGTGGTCAACCGGACTGGCTCGGTTCAGCAATTGTCCACCAATACGGCAACTGTAGAAGTGTTGACCATGCCTAGCGTGCCGCGTTTGAGTGCAACCGTGAACTTGCAACGCGAGCGGCGCTTCCGAATGCGAGCCTCGTTACCAATTATGCTCGGAGCGGGAATGGACATGGGTAGCAATGACGAAGTTTTCTGGTTCGAAGTCCCTGAGGGGATGTCCAAGGTCCTCTACTATGCTGACCACGATCAATACAAACAGCAACTCAACCGTGCGGTCTTGCCCGTCGATCCGACATGGATCATGGACGCCTTGGGGTTGGTTCAACTTGATCCAGCGACCGTTGTTGCGGGGCCTGTCCTTCGCGACGATGGCAAACTTGAAGTTCGCTCCATCATGCAAATGCCCGATGGAATCTATCAAAAGGTGTGCTTCTTTGAAAAATCGGCTGGCTACGTTACGGATCAATTTTTGTATGCGCCCGACAACCGCTTAATCGCCAAGAGCAGCGCTACGAATCATCGGTACTATGACGAGCAACAATGTGCGTTACCGCATCGTGTGGAGATTAGCTTGACGCCAGCAGTTGGACCTCCGTTAGCGATGAAAATCGACATCGGTTCGTATACGGTCAATCAACTATTGACCGACGATCCGACCCTCTTTGTGATGCCGCAAACGGCTTCTCAAGCAGTTGACTTGACAACACTTTCGGCAAATGTTGCGCCACCGGTCGGTGCGTACACCGCGGAAAATAGCATCGCGACGCCGTTGCGCGGAACGATGCGGTAACGGTGGTCAGCGGTAGCCATTTTCAATGGGACTCGCGGCAACAAGGCTTAAGCCGGTGCCGTTCGTCACAGTGCCCGTAAGGAGGCACCGTATTTGCAAGGCGGTTACGGATTCTGCCTCGGTGCCACTGCCGGCAATGTCACAGCGGCCGATAAGGTCGAATTGCCTAGGAACCACTGAATTCCCAGTCCGACTTGATTGTAAGGGACGGAAACCGTCACTGTCACCGGATCGAGGTCGGCAAGGATTTCCTCTTTCGTTTCCGGAGCAAACTCGATTGTATAGCCTTCGATTCCCGCTTCATCGAGTGACAAGTTGGCCATGTCGATTGCGTCTTGCTGCGTCATGTCGTCGAGCGAGTAGATTCGGCATCCGTTCATCGACGCTTCTTGCAACGCATGCTGAACCGTGAACGCTCGAGCCACTTCAATGGAAACCATCAGAAGCATCACAACGGGCGGCAGGATGACCGCAAACTCGACGGCAGCGATCGCGCGACGAAGAAGCTTGTTTCGTGGCCATTTTCGTTGAAAAGCCATAGCGAGCCTATTGGACAAGAGTCGTGCGTTTGATTTCGTTTGCGATGTCACGAAAGGCCTTCGTCAGTTCGTCGGACAATTCGGCATCAACTCCGCGAGCATCAAAGTGTTTCCCACCTGTCGTCGTCGCAATCGCGGTCATCACGTCCACATCCGCCTCATCACCGAGGCTGATTGTATGGATTTCGATCCCCAACGATTCGGCATATTCAGCCATCGAGATTGCGTAGCAAGAAGCATCCGTTTCGGGTCGGTTTGCGTATCCGTCACTCATTAGTACCATGATCCCACGGGCATCATCGCGTATATTCGCATCCAAGTAGTGGGCCCCATCGCGGATGGATGCCCCTGTCGGCGTTGCGCCGTTGTACTTATCCGTCTGCAACGAACTTGAACTCAGTACGCTGTCGCGGAGGTAGTCAAAATCGTCGCTCAATTCGCCTTCGAGCACTCCGGCGAAGTCGGTCGAAGCTTCTTCGGGATTAGGGAATAGGCATGCCGGAGTCGCCGTGTACACGGTGCCGCTATGTCCTGCGGCAATGGGGTCATAGATTCCAATGATCGCGCCGTAGCCCATCACGCCGATTCGATCGTCGTTGGAAGAGTTTTCGATCACGGTGACAAACTGAGGAGACGCGTTTCGAAGAGCCTCGATTCGACCTTGCGAACCCATCGATTTTGATAAGTCGAGAACCATCATGATGTCGAGTGGTTCGCTTGGCGCCGACGCAATCGCTTGACGCGGAATCGCAAGACTAGTTTGCCCAAAAATCTGGGCAAAGAAAAATTGTTCGCCTGATTGCGTTGCATGAACACTGATGGCAAAAGGATGGGGTGTCGAGGCGACAAAGACGCCTTCGTCTGCATCCCATTCACCCGCCTCGACAGCAATCGCCTCGTCGGGCACACTCCCCAAGAAACCGACATCGTTAAGTTGGATGAACTTGGCTGCGGCATCCTTTGCCGCTTGGATATCGCTTGGATCTTTTTTGAGCTGTAAGCCACCCGCCAGCGCACCGGCGTCAACGGCCGATTGCATTTGGCTGCGGACCAATTGCATCCGATTCAAATCCACCGCAAAGGCAGCTATGCCCAACAGAATTGCCATGAAAAATGCAAACAGGACGATCGTTCCGCCGTGACGTTGTTTCGAAACGGAGGTCGAAAAAGGGCAAGTTTGGAAAGTTGTCATTTTTCAAGATCACCTTCTCGCGGCAAAATACAAGACGCTGTATAGGAGTAACCGGACAGAAAATGGGACATCGGGAGCCAGCTCATATCGGAAAAATCTGCCGAGATCCGAACCGTTACAGGGCTCCACTGGATTGCCGAGTCCAAGTCCATTGGTTCAATTTGAGTCGTAAAGGTCTCAATGCCAGCGGAATGAACCAGTTGGTCGATTTCGGATTCAACATCCTCCGAGGAGCTGTTTTTGAGAACCGCGATACGGCACCCACACCTAGCAGCCTCCTCTAGCACCTGAACTGCCATCATTCCACGCCCGAATTCGACCGACGCAATCAGCAACACGAACATCGGGATCGCAACGATGGCGAACTCGACGACCGTGGCACCAAGACGTGACCGCACCTTTGAAGTGGGCCGCGCCGATGACTGGGATGTCGATGCTGGGGACGATATGCGTGAAGAAAAACGGGGCATGGGGTTCGGTTTAATCAGCGTGGGGACGTCGACTGCCGATGAATCGGCCAATCTCAACCGGCACATGTCGCCAAAGTGGTAACGTTCGCCGTACTGAAACGAATAAGCCAAGAAAAAAGAGTGAGCACACGTTAGCCCTGGGGCAGATCGACGCAGGTGTGATTAAACGGATACTACAGGCCGATTGGATCGATTGTGCGGGCTATGGACCAAACCGAATCGCGTCGCCGTGCCACAGTACTTCTAGATTTTCTCGCGTCCAAAGTTCTCGTCCCACCGAGGGATCACCGATAACAAAGTGCCCTTGCGGTGTCCGCCCTAGCGCGACGACGGTGTGTCCCAACCCAGGAATCCAGCCCCATTGGTCAGCGTACAGGGAAAGGTCGACACCAAATTCGGGAAGCTTGACCATGATCAACACAGGCCAATCGTCGTCGGACTCCAATTGATCGAGAGTCATTGAGACCGCTTGGACGTCGCGACCGTTTTGATTCGCCATTAGTTTGACGCCGCGATAGAGCCCCAGCGTTGGCGTGCCGCTTGAGTCCGTCAAGCATAGTGGAATGAGATCTTGCTCGGTCGCTTCGATGCCACCAGCACGCAAGAAGGTTGACGCCGCGGCGGGGCTGCAAGTTGCCCAAGACGTTTGTAGAGTGATTCCTTGGGCCAATTGGTGCCCGGCTGGCGTCGCTGGCCGAAGCCAAATTCCCAGGAATGGCCAAAGGCCCGCCAACACAGCGGCCAGGCCCAATAGCAACGATAGCCCGACACGACGCCAAAGCGGCGTTTGGGGTAGCCGAAACACCCAGCCGGCTGCAGCGGCAGCCAACAGCGGCGTCCAGTTTGACCATTCGATCACCGCCGAGTTTTCGATCCATCGTGCCCAAAAAAGTCGGCCTGCCGCGTAGAACAAGAACGCGAACATTGCTGAAACGACGAGGGTAATCGCCAAAATTGGCTTCTGGCCTTCCTGCGGATAAAACCTCCCTCCGCAAACCAATCCAACCACAAGCGATAAACTAAGGATCGTTGCGGTGGCTATGCCGAGGTCGTCCATAAAGTGATTTCAACGAGGTGGTGACGATTGGGGAGATGACAATTGCGATCGTAACGCGGCAATTCGGGCAACGCAATTTGCTTCCTAGATATTTTGCGCACCATTCCATCTACGCATGCAGTCTCGAAGTGGTGCTGTTCGGCTTGACCAAGTGATGTATCCTGAGGCTCCGCTGAATATCTTTTGACTCAAAATGAGATAACCTCGATCGCTACCAACGAGCCACGATCCACTCCCCATCCATCGGAAGATCACGAAGATGGAAACACCAATGGTCGTCCAGCCAAAACTCGCTATCGGTGGATTCCGCAAATCGCCGCCGAGGAACGGGCTTGTGTCGCGTGGGCGTTTGCGTGGTTTTTCTTTATCTTACTGAGCTATTTCACGGTGCGACCCATTCGTGAAACGATGGGGATCGAAGGGGGCACCGAACAGTTGCCCCATCTTTTCATGATTACGTTCCTAGCAACCTTGGCGGCAGTTCCGATCTATTCGGCGCTGGTTGCAAAGCTTCCCCGACGTTGGCTCGTTCGAGTGGTCTACCACTTTTTTGCTATCTGTTTGATCCTGTTTTGGATCTTCATGCAATGGGAATCGGAATCGGTCCGCATGTGGACCGCTCGCGTATTTTTTGTCTGGGTCAACGTGTTCGCCTTGTTTGCGACCAGCGTTTTTTGGAGCGTGCTGGCTGATTTATTTTCCAGCAATCAAGCAAAGCGGCTTTTCGGGCTAGTCGCTGCGGGTGGCACAACCGGTGCAATTGCTGGATCGCTGGTCACGACGTTGATCGCACCGCATCTATCGACCAGCAGTCTACTTTTGATGCCAGCACTGTTGCTCGAAGTGGGCTTGGGGTGCGCTTGGCGATTGGAGCGAAATTCGGCAAAGTTGGCCATGACTGGAACGCTGCAATCGAAACCGGTGCAAAATCAAGCAACCGGCGGAGGCGTTTTTACCGGTGTTGGCGCAGTCCTTCGCTCGCCATACTTGGCAGCGATTTGCCTGTTTCTTTTTTTGGTGCAACTCCTGGGAACCCAGCTGTACCTTCAACAAGCGAACATTGTAAACGACGCGATAAAGGATACCGCCTCACGGATTCAATTGTTTGCATCTCTTGACCTGGGCGTCCAGCTACTAACGCTCTTTGTGCAAACGGCTCTAGCGGGAGCAATCCTGCGACGGTTGGGAATCAGTTTTGCTCTAGCGATCTTACCGGTTGTGTACGGAATCGGCTTCATCCTATTAGCAACCGCACCATCCCTTTCCGTTATGGTGGCCTTGGTGATTGCATCGCGTGCGAGTGGTTACGGGATTACGGTTCCTGCACGCGAGGTTCTTTTTACGGTGGTAAGTCGCGAGCAAAAATACAAATCGAAGAACTTCATTGATACCGTCGTCCTCCGTGGCGGAGACGCCATCGCGGGGCAAGTCTTTCGTGGTTTGCAGGCGGTTGGCGTTACCATGACGGCCATCAATTGGTATGCAATTCCGCTGACGGCAGTTTGGTTCGTCACCGCATGGCGACTCGGCAAACGTCAGGAAACGCTCGCAGCAACCCAAACGCTCGCAATACCCCAAGCAAGGGTTTCCCGATGAGCTTTCTTGACCTAGATATTTCCAATTCCCTTGAATGCGAATACGGCGTTGAGCCGCAAATGCTTGAATCGGTTCGTGGTTCGGCCGAATCCATTCGTGACGCTATTGCGGTTGCGAATCCATTTCCATGCGACGGGAAGGTGGAAAATGAATCGAACCAAGGCCAATATGAGGATTTGCGATTCTTTCGATTGCCTGAAACGGAACTAGCCGATTACGTCGCCCGCCGCGAAGGGTCGCTGCTTGGCCGGATTTTTAAAATCGCTAATACGATTCATGAAAAGATCGATGCGGTTGTCGTGCTCGGTTGCAATCGCGTGGTCGACGGACCGCACGGCATCATGCAGGCGTCTTGCGAACCGTTTCATAACGAGCTTTCGCGTGCTGAACGAGGCAGTCGACCGAGGATGTATTTTGGCGGAGGCGACTTTGACAACGATGTCAACGCCGCGCTTCAGCGTCGGTTGGTCTTCGGGGGCTACGTTGACACGCCGCCCGAAGAACGTTGGGCGGTTGTGATGATTGGGAACAATCACGACACGATGGGCCATTCAAAGATTGCATTTCATCAAACGTTGGGCACGCTTGAAAAGAGTCTTGCGGGCGGCGCCACGCTTGCCGACTATGTGATCCCAATTGCTAAGAAAGGCGATCCTCTTGGGGATCTTGCTCGATCGCTCGGCTGCGAAGATGTGTACGAAATCTTGGATGGGCTCACCGATGGTTTCGCGGTGTTGTCTTCCGTTTCGCTTATGCCTGCTGCTTTACTTGGGCTCGACTGTATGAGACTGCTTGAGGGTGCCGCCGCGATGAACGAGCATTTCCTCAGTGCTCCCTTTGCTGAAAACCATGTCCTTCGGTATGCAGCGATTCATCACTTGCTCGCCCAGCACCGCGGTATGCGACACCGGGCAACGAATACTTGGTCTCATGCACTCGGGGCGATTGGTACCTGGTACCAGAATTTGGTGGAAAGTCATCTATCGCCTGTAATGGAAATGACCCCGTTAGCATGGACTCATCGCTGCGACGTGCCGCCAAATCGATCAGTCGCCTTGGTTCAGTGGGTCGTCGATACGCCGCGAATGGACCCCGTGCCGACGGTATTTGATGGGAAAACGCCGACGGTATTTGATGGGAAAACATTGCCAAATTTGACCAATGAATCGATCGAAACGGCAATCGAGGCGGCGCGATTTGCGAAGTGCCCGTCGATGACGTTATCGTTGCCACACTTGGATTCGCACACGATTGGCCAATTGCTGCAGATGTTGATGCTCTCCACCGTGATCGAGGCCAGATTACACGCTGAGTCGACCTGACGCATTGGTGACCTCGATCGGGGCCAAAATGGCGCCAATTTTGATGAGGGATGGGCCAATTTTGATGGGGGATGGGCCAGTTTTGATGGGGGATGGGAAGGGGATTGCGGTTAAGGGTAGGATGATCCCTCCGAGATTGTGAATCTACCAATGTTGCCTTACGGGCGGCCAGAGAGCGTCCTGGAACGCACTTTGGTATCGCAGAAGACAACTCTATTTCCCTCTCCTAACCTACGAAGCCAATGTCCGCGATTGATCAACTATTTTCCGAACTTCGCCAAAGTAAGAAAAAGGCGTTGATGCCGTTTGTCACTGCCGGCGATCCCAATATTGAAACGACTGAGGCGATTCTGCGGGCACTCGGCGATGCGGGGGCGGACCTTTGCGAGCTAGGGATTCCCTACAGTGACCCGGTCGCCGATGGGCCTGTGATTCAATCCTCGTACCAACGTGCATTGGAAAGCGGTTTCAAACTGCAACAGGTTTTTGACCTGGGCAAACGACTCACCGGCGATGCCATGTTGCCGCGAGTAACAATGGTGAGCTATTCCATTATCCACCGAATTGGGATGGAGACCTACATAAAGAAGGCAGTCGAAGCAGGGTATTCGGGGGCGATTGTGCCCGACCTACTTGTCGAAGAATCGGCCGAGTTTGCCAAATTGTGTAAGGCATCGGATTTCAGCTTGATTCAACTTGTGACTCCGACGACCCCCCGAGAACGCCAGGTTCGGATCGCCGAGTCATCCACGGGGTTTCTGTATTACGTCTCGGTCACAGGAATCACGGGTGAACGCACAGCGCTGCCGACCGACTTGGTCGACAACGTTTCATGGCTGCGGGGCCAAACCGATTTGCCAATTTGTATTGGTTTTGGAATCAGCAGCCCCGACACGGCTGCCCAATTGGCTCCGGTTGCCGATGGATTGATTGTCGGCTCGGCGATCGTCCGGCGAATCGCGTCGGCTAGCGGTAAGGAAAATGTGGTTAGAAGTGTGACGGAGTTTGTCGGGCAGCTTCGCAAGGCAATCGACGACGCTACGTGATCTATTGGGTGCATGGCCCGCAAAAATAGTAGCCCGTTGTATTGCGGTGGCCCGTTGTATTGCGGTGGCCCGTTGTATTGCGGTGGCCCGTTGTATTGC
>SJPJ01000001.1:5979374-6150023 GCA_007859835.1 Novipirellula herctigrandis
CCAAACGGAATTGTGGGCGGTACGGAAGTAGGGGACTGACTTTTCAGCCCGACGAACGCACTCCAAAGTAGGGGGCGGAAGCCCAGAGAAAAGGGTGCAATGCGTCGAAGTTAAGTTGCTAAACGCACACGACTTCCCATCATGATTTCCCCTGTCGCTACGGCCGGCTGCGTTTCTTAACGCAATCTTAATTGTTTCATCATGGAAGTCGGCCTCGTTTATCGACGCTAACGGTGTTAGCCTGCTGAAGTTGTTTCAAGATTAACTTCCTCAAGCTTTAGAACAATCGAAGCGAGCAGAAAAACAGATGAAACTCAGATCCCTGGCATCCGTCGCACCCGCCTTATTGGCAAGTTTTCTTTTGACCAATTCGTTGTCCGCTCAAAATACGAGCCTCCTAGGCAAAGTCGAAATTGACGGCAGTAGCACGGTTTATCCGATCAGTGAGGCTGCAGCGAGTGGCTTTACGAAGGACTTCCCCAACGTCAAGGTCAACGTAGGAGTTTCTGGTACCGGCGGTGGTTTCAAGCGGTTCACTATCGGTCAAACGGATATTTCCGACGCTTCACGCCCGATCAAGGCTAAAGAGTTTAGTGCTGCGAAAGATTCGGGAATCCGGTTCTATGAATTGCCCGTCGCCTATGATGGATTAACGTTGGTTGTCCACAAGAGTAACGATTGGGTCGATCACCTGACGGTGGACGAGATCAAGAAAATTTTCACGACGGAAGGTGCAGCAAAAACTTGGGCCGAAGTGCGTCAAGGATGGCCGAAGAATCCCATTAAAATTTTTGCCCCCGGGACCGATTCGGGAACGTTTGACTACTTCAAAGAGGTCGTTGCTGGTGAAGGTTCGCTCCGCTGGGACATGAGTACCAGCGAAGACGACAACGTCCTGGTAACTGGCGTTTCGGGATCTCCAAACGCAATTGGTTTCTTTGGTGTCGCTTACTATGAAGAAAACAAGGACAAGCTCAAGTCGGTCGCGATCGTTAACCCCGAATTGAACGAGCCTGTTTCACCAACGGCCCAGACGATTGAAAATGGAACCTATGCACCGTTCAGTCGGCCGCTATTCATCTATGTCAACGCTCAGTCATTTCGACGTCCCGAAGTCAAGCGATTCGTTGCATACTACTTGCTGAAGGCTCCTGAACTAGCAAGCAAAACGGGATATGTCGCGCTTCCCAAAACGGTTTACGCTCAAGCGATGAATCATTGCCGTGGCGGAAAAGTGGGGACACACTATTTGACCGATGAAATGGAAAAACGATCCGGTCCGGTCACCGAACTCTACACCCCTGCGACGCTGGTCGACTGATCGATTGGTAGCAGATAAGGTGTGGGGAACTCATTCGGGGTTCCCCTGCCCTGCTCTGCCCTGCCCTGCTCAGCTCAGCTCAGCTCAGCTCAGCTCAGCTCAGCTCAGCTCCATTTTCCAACAGTTGTTCCGATTCACTACCGTTCCCGATCTAGCTAATGTCAACCGTGATCGATCCTAGTCCTCCTGCAGAGGCTCGAATTCGAAGCTTCTTCTCTCGCGAGCGAAGGAGTTTGGCGACGATACGGCTGAGGGAAAAAGCGATCTTTTTCTCGTTGATTTGCTGTGGCGTTTTTTCGGTCTTGATTACCGTCGCGATTGTCGGCGTGCTCTTGACCGAAACGATTGTGTTCTTTGGCTTCGAAGAAGTCAGCTTGAAAAATTTTCTTGGTTCCAGCGAATGGACACCGCTCCTTGGCGCAACCAAGAGTTTCGGTATTTGGGGCCTGATCAGTGGGACCCTGCTGATCACGGCAATCGCAATGTGCTTTGCCCTACCGCTTGGTCTGATCACGGCGATCTATCTCAGTGAATACGCACCGGTCCGCGTTCGCTCGGTTCTCAAACCAGTGTTGGAAGTCTTGGCAGGCATTCCCACGGTTGTTTATGGATTCTTTGCTCTAACGACGATCACGCCGATTTTGCAATGGTTGCACGAGGGATTCAATGTTTACAACGCGATGAGTGCGGGAATTGCAGTAGGTGTTTTGTGTTTTCCAACGGTCTGTTCGCTTGCCGAAGATGCACTGCAAGCGGTGCCGACGTCACTGCGTGATGCGGCATATGGATTGGGCGGGACCCGGTTTGATGCGTCGGTGAAAGTGATTGTCCCTGCGGCGCTGAGCGGTATCATCAGTGCCTTTTTACTTGCGATTGCTCGGGCGATTGGCGAGACGATGATCGTCGCGTTAGCAGCCGGCAGTCGACCTCAGATGACACTCGATCCGCGCGATGAAATTCAAACGATGACCGGGTTTATGGTTCAAATGGCCGGAGGTGATGTGTCCAACTTTGGTACCGAATATTACTCAATGTATGCGGTTGCCTTCACCCTTTTCGTTATGACGCTCTCGCTAACGATGATCGGCAATATGATCCGTAAGCGTTTTCGGGAGACATACGAATGAGTAAAGAAAAGACAGAAGCCGATGATATTGGGGACAGTGGAATCGCACAACGATTGGCGAAAGTAGAGCCAGTCGACAATCGCAGACGCTTGCGGCATGACAACGCATTTCGAATTCTATGCGTGGGAATCGCAACGGTTTCGGTGTTGGTCCTGATTGCACTGTTAACCTCGATTATCGTTCAAGGGATTCCCTCTCTTTCGTGGGTATTGTTAAGCGGCACGCCCGAACCTGAACCGACGGAGGCGGGCATGTTCCCTGCATTGATGGGGACGATTTGGATTTGTTCGCTGTGTGCATTGATCACCTTGCCGGTGGGAGTCGCAACGGCCGTATTGCTCGAGGAGTTCAAGCCGCGAACGAAGGTAGCCGCTTGGTTTTATAGTGTGATTCAATTGAATATTAGCAATCTTGCTGGCGTGCCGAGCGTTGTTTACGGAATCCTAGGATTGACCGCTTTCGTTTCGATGTTTTCGCTCTTCGGCAATGCCAAGCAACCTGGTGCCGCCGTTTGGGAAGTGGGGGCGACTTACTATGATCAATTCAGCAATGTGGGAAGCGATCCTTTCCTAACGATGGGCCAAGAAGTTGATGAACGCTATTTCTTGGTGCCGGTAGAAAAACGTAGCGACGATCCGACGGTACCGACCGAGGGGATGGTTGCGTTTGAGAACCGTGGAGACGGATTGGTACCGGCTGAGGTACACGTGGTGGATGCGATGGCCGAAATGCCGACCGATCCCGAGGCTTTGGCGACGAGTATCGATTCATTGGCTGTGCCTGGCCGGATCAGCGAAAAAGCTTGGTATTATTTTCAATTGCCGTTTGGCCGCGGCGTCTTGGCCGGCGCGTTGACGCTGATGTTGGTCATTTTGCCAGTAATCATCATTAGTACACAAGAAGCACTGAGGGCGGTCCCATCGTCGCTGCGAGATGGGGCGCTTGGGATTGGCGCGACACCGTGGCAGGTGGTTTGGAATGTGACGCTTCCGTCTGCGATTCCTGGAATCATGACCGGATCGATCTTAGCGATGAGCCGAGCCGTCGGGGAAACCGCACCCATTTTGATCATTGCTGGGATTGTTTATATCCGAAATGCCCCTCAGCATTTGATGGACAGCTATACGGTGATGCCGCTTCAGATTTATAACTGGACGAGCCGACCCCAAGATGAATTTCACTCGCTCGCCGCCGGTGGGATTATCATTTTGCTGGGGATTCTGCTGTCGTTCAACGCGATTGCGGTCATGATCCGACATCGAATGCAGAAACCTTTAAGTTAGAAGCAATATGACTCGCATGTTGTCACCAAACACAGAATCGATCGGTTTGATGAACGAAGTATCTGAAGCCAAGCCAAAAGCCGAATCACCACAAACCAACCCGTCTGGACCGCTGGAAACAGCCATCCACACCGAAAATTTGTGTGCGTGGTATGGTGATTTTCAAGCATTGCATTCGATTTCAATCGATATCCCTAAAAACCATGTCACGGCATTTATTGGGCCAAGTGGCTGTGGAAAAAGTACATTGTTGCGGTGGTTCAACCGGATGAATGATACGGTCATCTCCGCGAAAGCGACGGGAACCGTTCGGCTGAACGACTTGGATCTTCTCAGCAAAGACACTGATACGGTTGACTTACGACGCCGTGTCGGAATCGTTTTTCAAAAGGCAAACCCGTTTCCCAAGAGCATCTACGATAACGTCGCGTTCGGTCCACGTTTGCACATGAAGCTACGCCGAAGCGAGTTGGACGACTTGGTGGAATGGTCGCTTCGCAAGGCTGCGGTTTGGGATGAAGTCAAAGATCGATTGAATGGCTCGGCGCTTGGATTGTCCGGAGGTCAACAGCAGCGACTTTGCATCGCCCGCGCGATCGCAGTCGGCCCCGAAGTATTGTTGATGGACGAACCATGTAGCGCGCTTGATCCGGCCAGTACGCTGGCGATTGAGAATTTGATTTTTGAATTGCGAAAACAGTACACGATCATCATTGTCACACATAACATGCAGCAAGCATCGCGATCGAGTGACAAGACGGCGTTTTTCTTCGATGGACGATTGATCGAATTCGAAGACACGGAACGAGTCTTCACGATGCCCAAGAACAAGCAAACCGAAGACTACGTGCGCGGCAAATTCGGTTAGTCAACAAACTGCTTTCCACCGTTGCAATTCACTCTCTCGAACACTTTTATTTTCCGCTTTTACTTTATGTCCAAGCATCTTCAACGTGGCCTCGACGCACTTCGTCAATCACTGGTCGAGCAGTTCGGCAGAGTCGAGCAGATGATTCAATTGGCAGTTCGCTCACTCGTGGAACGTCGAACCGACTTAGCGGATCGCGTGATTGCATCGGACGAGGGGATTGATCAAGCCGAAATTCAGATCGAAGAAGAGTGTTTGAAACTGCTCGCACTCTATCAGCCGGTAGCGAGTGACTTACGGCGTGTGATCACGGTGATCAAGGTTAACAGCGACTTGGAACGCATGGCCGATTTGGCCTGCAACATTGCCGAGCGTGCTCGGGCTCTCGATTTGCATCCGCTGTTTCGGGCTCCCGAAGAGTTGATCGAAATGGTCACCGTCGCGAACGACATGGTCCGTAACGCACTCGATTCTTTTGTCGAAGACGATCCAGCAAAGGCAGTCGAAGTCATTCGAACGGACGCGATGGTCGATGCGCTCAATAAAATTATCATCGATCAATTGCACGAAATGATGACTAGCAATTCCGAAATGATTGAGCCTGCGGTTCATTGTTTTAGTGCATCACGGCATATCGAGCGAATCGCCGATTTGGCCGAGAGTATCTCTGAAGATGTCATCTACTTAGTCGAAGGCGAGATCATTCGCCACAAGCACGGCGTCTTTTTTGAAACGCATGAAGGAAGTCAGTAAAGCACGCTGAAACATCAGACGAGTTCCACTCTGTTTTGAACGTCAGACGCCGCATTGCACATTCGCAAATGCCCACCAACGGCTCGTTTGGTAGGCGTCTTTCTAGATGAGTCAAGAAGTGTGTTTTGCGACGCTTTGTCAAGGCTTCTGCGGCGAGATTCAAGAGGTGTTTTCGGGTGCATTCCATCCCGGGGGGCGTTAATTCGTGTTTTAGCGTAAGATGCACGAAGCGAGGAATCTCACCGTAAGATTCCAACATCATTTCTGCCAAAAGTCCGTTTTAACCTAAGATGACACTCAATACAGATACCGAATCGGTCGTTGCCACCCGCTACTCGGCTGCGGCGGAGGCGGTCGAACCATCTCTATGTTGCCCAATTGACTATGATGCTCGTTTTTTAGAGGCGATTCCACAAGAGGTGATTGATCGGGACTATGGCTGCGGTGATCCATCGAAGTATGTTTGCCAAGGGGAAACGGTCTTGGATCTTGGCAGCGGTGGCGGGAAAATTTGTTTTATCGCATCGCAAGTCGTGGGGCCATTGGGTCGAGTGATTGGTGTCGACATGAACGACAAGATGCTCGCGCTCGCCCGTAACAGTCAACCCATCGTGGCAGAAAAGATCGGACACGACAACGTTCAATTTTTCAAAGGTCGAATCCAAGATATGGCGATCGACCGAGACATTGTTGATGCGTTCTTAAGGGACAATCCGGTCGCCAATGAGCAATCGTTGCGCGAGTTCGAATCGTTCCTTGCAAAGATGCGTAAAGAAACGCCTATGATTGCCGATCACTCGGTCGACGTGGTGGTCAGTAACTGCGTTTTGAATTTGGTGGATGCGGCCGAGAAGGAGAAATTGTTCCAAGAGATTTTTCGCGTCTTGCGAGTGGGTGGTCGTGCGGTGATTAGCGACATTGTGTCGGATCAACCGGTGCCATCGCACATGCAACAGGATCCCGAATTATGGAGCGGATGTATCTCCGGTGCATTCCGCGATACTGACTTTTTGAAAGCGTTTGAAGAAGTCGGATTCTACGGAGTCGAGATGGTTTTGCTGCAGCAGGAACCGTGGCAAGTGGTCGAAGGAATCGAGTTTCGTTCGGCGACCGTGATTGCCTACAAAACCGACGCTGAGGTGGAAGAGGACCAAGAAGACCAAATGGTTATCTATCGAGGCCCATTCTCAGGCGTTCGCGATGAGTTTGGTCAAGAGTTTTGGCGTGGGGAACCGGCGATGGTAGGCAAAGCAGCCTTCAAGCGAATTGATGAGGGGCCTTACCGGGACCAATTCATTCGCATCGATGCCAATGGCATAAAGCGACTCTCGCGTCCCGGGTCGCTGCCAATTGCTGATTCGTGTTGCTCGTCTGGCGAATGTTGCTAGCTGCTTGACGTCGTGCCGCTCGTGCCACGCATTTTGGCTCTGGCTCGGCTCAAAACCGGGCCGATGCTGTTTTCGGACATGCCGACCACTTGGCTGATTTCTTGGTACGTTTTGCCTTCGAGATGGTACATCCGAACAACGTTGGCTTCTTGAGGATCGAGTCGCAACATCAGTTGCTGCACTTCTTCCGAATTTTCGATCCGTGAGTGATGCCCATTGCCCGAGGGACTGGCCGATTCCACTTGAGCGGTCGGTTGGGGCGTTTTCTGTGACGCCGTGAGTCGTCGAGCGATGACGCGTCTTGAGATCACGGTTAGGTACGTTGCAAGCGAACAGTTGCGTCGGAAGCGGCGGAGTACGCCGAGGTCGTCAGCGATTATTGCTAGAAAGACTTCTGAAACCAAATCATCGCGAGTTGATTCGTCCAAAGTGATGCCGCGAGACTCCGCCGTGTGGTTTGCCACGTGGACAGCCAACCCCAAGAATCGGTCTACGAAATTCTGCCAAGCGCGCGGAGCACGATCCAGGCACCTTTGAAGAAGCTGACGATCAACCTCGGAAAGACTCACAAGTACGACACCGAAACGAAAGGAGGAATCCAAATCAACAAAACTGCCCCCAAAAGCACTGGCCCAAGTGGTTTCGCAGGCTTTTATCAATAGTAGGTACACCAGACCCGAATCGCAAGCATTATCCCTAGAGTCCGTACGAGTCGGTCGAAGAGTTCGCGATTTTTTTGCTACAAAGCTCCCAGTATCAAGGTTAGGCCGAACCGGAATGTCCATGGCTCCCTCTTGTGGGTGGTGGAGGTGTGCAGGAAGAGGTTTCCTTGTGTCCACCACGGAAATTCCACGCTGTTTTTTTGCCAGATGTTTTGGCGACCTAATCGTTTGCGACGTAGTGTTTTCTATAACAAGTAATTCACTGTTCGCATTCTCATGATGCCCGCATGACCGACTCAATCGCTACATCTGCATTCACGAACCCTGTCGCCGCACCGTTTCTGTCTGCTCTTGATGCCGAATCCGCGACCAGCGTCTTGCCCGAGAAACGGAACCAGCTCGAGATGTTGCTCGCTGGATTACAGGACGCCGCTCCCGCTGCGGAAGAGAATCCGGCTGTCAATAAAGTTGATCTGAAATTTGAAAACCGTTTGGCGATGGTCCGGCTTGGGATCGCGACGTCGTTGTTTTATTCGCTTCGGGCCAAACACGTCGCCACTGCCGCTCATAGTTTACGCGTTGCGTTGTCGTGCTCGACTTGGGCACATCGACTCGGCCTGGAAGATGCCCAGCGTGACCGGATCGAGGTCGCTGCGCTATTGCATGATTTGGGAAAAATCGGGATTCCCGATCGGATTCTTCGTAAACCAGGCAAATTGACTGTCGAAGAACAATTGACGATGGATTGCTGCAGTCGTTTGGGGTGCGAGATTCTTCATGGCTGCACGGACGATTCAGAGCTTCTTGACACCGTCCTGCACGCCAACACTTGGTTCGAGAGTCGTCGCTGCGAAGATGGTCCTCAGGGCGATGCATTGCCACTGGGATCGCGGATGCTCTCGATTGCCGATGCTTTCGACGCAATGACAACGGATCATGTTTATCGCAATGCGATGAGTCGCGAACGTGCAATTCAGGAATTGTCGAAGGGGAGCGGAACGCAATTCGATCCCGAATTGGTCATCGACTTCAGTCGCATGGTAGAAGATCGTCCCGAGGTGCTGCAAGGAATTGTCGCGGATCGTTGGCTGAAAAATCTACAGGGTAACTCAGGTGCATCCCTTTGGGCATCGACAAGTAATGATTTTAGCGAAGCAATTAGTCCTTCGCTCCGAAGTGAAGCATTCTTTCTAAACCAATTGGTCGGCAAACTTAAAGACGGCATTGCCTTTACTGACAATGAAGGAACGATCACGCGATGGAACGACGCCATGCAGCGAATCACATCGATCAGTGCCGATGCGATCGGGGGCAAAGTTTGGAGCGATGAGACCATTCGACTTCGCGAACGAGACGCTTCACGTCATGAGAATGCATGTGTCGTATCGGAGTGTCTTCTCAATGGGACATGTATCTCGCGCCCGATGTTACTTGAACGTCCTGGTCAGCGGCCGATTCCCGTGCATGTTCAGGTCTCTCCGGTCACTGGCGATGCGCGAACGTCGTTTGGCGTTGTGGTCGTGATTCGTGACCTTTCGGATCAAGCGTCGCTCGAAGAAAAAGTCGAAACCCTGCATGAGCAAACCACTCGTGATTCATTGACCGGTATCTTTAACCGAGCCTATTTTGATTCGCGGTTGACTGCCGCCGCTGAAAAGACGTCTAGCGGTGGCGCGACGTTTAGTTTGATCATTTGTGATATTGATCACTTCAAACGCGTCAATGATGTTCACGGGCATCCCGCCGGTGACCAAGCTTTGATCCAATTCGCTTCGACGTTGGAAAACCATAGTCGCGATGGCGATGTCGTCGCTCGATACGGTGGCGAAGAATTCCTGCTGATTTGCAAAGATTGTGACAATGCAACGGCCACGAAACGAGCTGAAGTGATTCGCGGCGCACTTGAACGAACGCCACTATCGAGCCTTGGGGGGGCTGCGGTGACAGCGAGTTTCGGCGTGACCGAATATCAAGCAGGCGATTCGGCTGAAACGATTCTGGCTCGCGCCGACCGGGCTTTGCTAAAAGCGAAGGACAATGGACGCAACCGAGTCATCCAACTCGGGGCGGGGAATTGCCCCGTTCAGCATTCCGAACCACGCAAGCGAAGTTGGTTTGGCTTGTTTGAAAGTGGCGATGCGCGGCAAATCAGTGAGTTTGATATTTTGACGCCTGTCCCGGTCGATTTGGCGATTGAAAAACTACGAGGATTTATTGCCGATCAT
Organism: Novipirellula herctigrandis; assembly: GCA_007859835.1. Lineage (GTDB taxonomy): Bacteria > Planctomycetota > Planctomycetia > Pirellulales > Pirellulaceae > Novipirellula_A > Novipirellula_A herctigrandis. The sequence continues at coordinate 5,989,002 of SJPJ01000001.1, forward strand.
GATGCAAAAGTTATCCGCGTCAACGAAAACCAAGTGTCCCTGAAAGTCAATGCGGTTTGCACGACGGGCGGACGCCGTCGCATCGACCACCATATTACCCTCGACGCGCAATTGACCCTCAGCGAACAGAAAAAGTTTGATCAAGCGGGCACACCGAACCGGAAATGGCAGGGGACAAAGGTCCATGCCGTCGTCCGGCCAATTCGAAATCGCGACCGCCGTAGCCGAGCCCTGAATCCATGTATCACCCAATTAATCGCCAGCCTAAAAAGCTACATAATGGGTGAGATTATTGAGGATTCGATATAGGGACTACCCGACGCTTGACCATGCCGCTATCGTTTTGAATAGAGACAAGTTGCTTTTCTATTCTTGACCCCAAAACGGAGCATACTGACGGACATGGCTTATTCATTGCCTGCACTGCCCTACGCCTACGACGCATTGGCACCCCACATCGATGCACAAACGATGGAAATCCATCACACAAAGCATCACCAAGCCTACATTACCAAAGTCAACGCCGCGATCGCCGGTTCGGCGTTGGAAAGCAAGTCGATCGAGGACTTGGTTTCTGATCTGGCTGCGGTCCCTGCGGATAAACTCGGAGCGGTTCGCAACAATGGTGGCGGACACGCGAACCACGCACTCTTTTGGACCGTGATGGGGCCTGGCAAAGGTGGCAGCCCAACAGGCGATCTTGCTGCGGCCATCGACAAGACCTTCGGCTCGTTCGATGCCATGAAGGAACAATTCGGCAATGCCGGTGCGACTCGTTTTGGAAGTGGTTGGGCTTGGCTCTATGTCGATGGCGGCGAGCTAAAGATCGGTAGCACTGCGAACCAAGACAGCCCGTTGATGGGCAAAGAGATCGCAGGTATCAGCGGCACCCCGATTCTCGGTCTCGATGTTTGGGAGCACGCATATTATCTGAACTACCAAAACCGTCGGCCCGATTACATTTCTGCATTCTGGAATGTGGTCGATTGGGACGCCGTCGCCGACCGCTGCAAAGCAGCCATGTAGTTTGCTAAACAAAGCGTTAGGCCGGTGCCCACCGGCCGCTGTTGGATTTTTGATTGGGGCCGGTGAGAACCGGCCCTTCTTTTTTTGAGGGAACTGGGACTCCATTTACGGCTGACCCGAGACCACCGCAGCTTCCATAAAGAAGACGCAATTGGAAGCGTTGATCGATGGGCTTCACGTGTTGTTACTTCACAGACAGGCCGATGGTATTCTGATTCGCATTTGTGATTTCTTTTGCATCGATTAACGCCGTCAAGCGAAATGGGTGGTCGCCGGCTTCGAGTTGAATCGACTCTTTGTATGTCGCTGTGGTACGTTGGAAATCCGCGTCAATCAAACCGATTTGATGCAATTCAAGAAAGGCCTTGTGTTCGCTGTTTAGCTCGAAATGTACCATTCGTGTTTCGTCAACATGGATGACCCCACTCCAACTTGCAGCGCCTTGGAAGTCGAGCAAACGTGTGGTGTCGATTTCGTCCACAACCATAGTGCGTTCGGGTTTCAATCCATCGACACTAGGGACATACGGATAATCCCCACGATATAACGCCAACTGCATTGGAGGGGATTTGCCATCCGAAGCAGGCTCCATCGCAGGCACGGGGGTGTCATCGTAGGGACGCGTGGCACTCGGATTTGGCCGCCGCAATTGCAGCACACGCTGTTGCATTCTCGTTTGCAGTGCGATGAACTTTGGACTTGTACCAGCGAGGTTGACTCGTTCACTGGGGTCCGAAGCCACATCGTAGATTTCAAACGGATCGGTTGCGTTTTTGATTACATATCGGACTCCTTTGAAGCCGTCCAAAAAGACAACTTGCATTTGTTTTCTTGGATGGCCACGTCGGTTGACGGCGAAGGAATCATATTTTGGCGTTGGCGAGCCATTGAAGTATTCGATGTAGATTTGACTTGGCAACGCATCGGGCTGGTTTGAGGAAATCCACCGTGGAATCAAGGAGACTCCGTCTGTGCGTGCTGGTGCTGCGATTCCGGCTACGTCTGCAAATGTCGGCATCCAATCGTGGGACTGCGATGGACGCCGATCGACCGACGGTTCGATCCGCCCAGGCCAGCAGGCGAGTGTCGGAACGCGTATGCCGCCTTCCCAGCAATCGCGTTTGATTCCATCGAACGGACCATAGGACGCAAAGGATGTCGGTTTGTAGGATTCGTCCTTGATGTAACTTTCGCAATGAGGTCCGTTGTCGGACGTGAACACGATGAGCGTATTGTCAGCGATCCCCAATTCATCCAACGTCGCTCGTAAATCGCCGACGCAATCGTCGATCCGTCGGATCGAAGTGGCAAAACGTTGTTCCACGTCCGTCCAATCAGGGCGATCACAATCGGGGTGGCGATAGCAATCAATGTTGGGCGATGCCGTGTTGATCATGTGGGCTGGTTTTCCGATCCACTGCATTCCACCATCGACACCGTCACCCTCGGGATAGGCCATCGTCGGTAACTGCAGCGCCGCGTGGGGCGTGTCGAACGCCAACATCATAAAGAACGGCTCCGCACTAGGCTTTTTGGCATGATCGATGATCGCTTGCTTAGTAAACGCAGTGAAAAGGTCCGCGGTGTAACAACCCGTCAAATCGCCGGAGACTTCACGATCGTTGTGCCAAACTTGTTTGGGGGCAATATGTGTGGGACTATTTCCCAGGGGCCATGAATCGGCTGGGTAATGTTGATGGCCATCGACGTGACGGACATATCCAAAGTACTCGTCAAATCCTCGTTTGGTCGGATAAGCCGACCAATTGGCCGGTGATTGGTCCTCTTCATCGGCGACTTCTTTTCCGCCATGAAGACCGTACTTTCCTATCAGCCAAGTTTTATAGCCAGCCGAGCGGAGTACGGTTGCCAGGGTATGGTTGTTTTCCAGCGGCCAATCGAATTGGTTGTCGCGGACGACTGCGTTGCCTTGGTGAACGCCCGTGAAAAGAGATGCACGCGAGGGGGCACATACGGGCGCGGCACAGTAATGCTGGGCCAATCGTACGCCACTTTCAGCCATTTCGTCGAGGTGCGGAGTGCGGTGCCGCTTCGGATTCGTACGCGTGTTTTGAAAATTGACGCCTAAGTCACCCCATCCCATATCGTCGACCAAAATCAGCAAAATGTTTGGTTGCGGCTTGGTATTGTCAGCACACGCAGATCCCGGCCAAAAGAATACCGAAGCGATTGTCAGCAGCAATAACGGTAGAGCGAGCATGCGGATCAGTGGGAGGTGGGTCAATCGGATGAGCACGTTTCGTTTCCTTTGCCAGAAAAACTGATGATGGGGTGCGAATGGAAGCTACTCTAATTTGGAAATCTTATTGCCCTTTTTCGATTCCATTAATTGTACTTCGAGAGGTGTTTTGCCGCCCGGATGATGCCCGGCCAGATGATGACCACACAGGGCAATTGCGAGAGCATCAGCGACGTCCGCTGGCTCGGGGACGGTCGCAAGGGAAAGTTGCAGTTTAACGGCTTGCTGCATTTGATGTTTGGGAGCGTGGCCGTTTCCGGTGAGGACCTTTTTCACTCGGGTCGGTTCATAATGCGAAACTGGAATCCCCGCTTGGCCGGCGGCTAAGCAAATGACTCCTCGGGCGTGCCCCATCAAAATGGCGGTTCGGGGCCGCGCGTAATGCGAGAACAATTGCTCTAGCGCCATCCGCTCGGGATAGAACGCTTCGATCACTTCTTTGATTCCGTTGTGAAGTTCCTGCAGTCGATTTTCGATTGAATCTTGTGCGCGGCTGCGGATGATTCCTGCTTCACACAACTTGATAGTTTGTCCGTGGACTTCAATCACGCCGTAGCCGGTCGTGTTTAGTCCAGGGTCAATGCCGAGAATTCGTGATTGGCTCGCATGGCTCACGAACTGCGTTCCCACGAAGTGCCTTCTTTTTTATCTAACAGCGCGATGCCGAGGCCAGTTAGGCGGTCGCGGATCGCGTCGCCGGTTGCGTAATCTTTTCGCTCGCGTGCTTCTTTTCTCAGATCGATCAACAAGTGGACGACACTGTCAAGTATCGCGGCGTCGCCATCATCACCACCGGACTTTGGTGGTGCTTTGATGAAGATCCCGAGCACATTGGTCAATTGGCGGATTACCGTGACAGCTTTGACTAGCGACTCGACTTCGGGGCTGTTTTTGTCGCTCTTGGCATCGAGTTTTGCGTCGTCAATGTAGCGGTTGAGAAGCCGTAGAGAATCAAACAGGGTGCTAATCGCTGCACCGGTGTTGAAGTCATCATCCATCGCCGCCAAGAATTTTTCGCGGATGCCATGGATTTCGACGAGCAGTTTGTCTTTCCCTGGATCGAAGTCACCTTCGCTGCGAGTTTTTGCAGGGGCGAGATCGTAGACTGATTGGCCTGTGATTTCATCGAAACGATCAAAGAATCGATAGAACGTTTCGAGGGACGTGCCCGCTTCTTGCAGCCCTTCTTCGCCATAAACGATGGTCGATCGGTAATGGGTGCGAAGCAGGAAGAATCGAATCCGCTCGCCTGTGTGACGGCGAATCAATTCGGACAATCCGCCTGCGCCTTTGCTGCGGCTGATCTTGCCCGCTGCGTCTTCGTCGGCCGACGTTTCGCGATCGCTTTTTCCACCAACTTTGCCTTTCTCGCCTGCCCGCATCAGTCCGTTGTGCATCCAATACTTGACCATGGGCGCACCGTGGCAGCAGCTGCTTTGAGCACGTTCGTTTTCGTGGTGGGGGAACATCAAATCCAAGCCGCCGCCATGAATGTCAAACGTGTCGCCAAGAATTTCGTGGCTCATCGCGGAACATTCGATGTGCCATCCGGGGCGACCCTGTCCCCATGGGCTTTCCCAAGCAATCTCGCCTGGACGAGCGTTCTTCCAGAGAGCGAAGTCGCCCGATGACTTTTTCTTTGCCGCTGCTTCACCGCCTTCGCCTTGTTGCGCATCGATGCTGCGATTGGATAATTGGCCGTAGTTGGGGTCTTTGGTGACATCGAAAAAGACATCGCCGTCGACTTCGTAGGCGTAACCTTTTTCAACCAAGCTTTCGATGAACCGAATGATTTGGTTCATGTGATCGGTTGCGCGAGGCAAGTGATCAATTTGGTTGACGCCTAACTCTTTCAAGTTGGACAAATAATCGGCCGTCATCTCGCACGCGATTTGACTGATCGGGATGCCTCGTTCGCGGCTCTTGGCAATCAATTTGTCGTCGACATCGGTGATGTTGATAACAAGTGAAACGTCGTAGCCGCAGAACCTTAAATAGCGTTTGACCGTGTCGAAAATGACCGGGCCGACCATGTGGCCAATGTGCGATTCCGCGTAGACCGTCGGGCCACACAAGTAAATGCCGACTTTCGGCGGGTGAAGCGGTTGGAAGACCTCTTTGGTCTTGCTAAGAGTGTTGTAAATACGAATCGGGGCCTTAATGCCAGCATTCGCTGAAACGGAAGAGGTCGCGGAAGCAGTGCTCATCGAGTGGTTTTGAAATCGAGTGGTTATGGAAAAATGGCCGTGTAGGGCGAATTTATGTTCGAGTGTGACGGATTATAGAGAGTGATCGCGTTTAGGTAGAGGGCGTTTTTATTCACCGCCCCTGCATATGCTTTCGCAGCGCGGGGATCACCTGCGGAGGGACAAATTTCGCCAAGTGAGCATCATTGTCGCTCATGGATGCGATTTGCTTCAGTAGTGAACTGCTGACGTGAGTAAACCGTTCGTCGGCCATCAGGAACACGGTTTCGAGTCCCGGGTCGAGTTGATGATTTGCCATCATCATGGTGAATTCGCCAGCCGTGTCGGTCAGCGGGCGGATGCCGCGGACCATAATCTTGGCGTTCATTTGGCGAACGAAATCGACTGCGAGGCCATCGAAGACCTCCACGCGTGTGTTTTGGATCTTTTCGGTGACGGTGCGGACTAATGCGATTCGCTCTTCGGTATCAAATAGCGGACGCTTATCCTTGTTGATCCCAATGCCGATAATCAAGTGGTCGAATAGCCGAGCAGCCCGTTCGATAATGTGTAGATGCCCCAGCGTAATGGGGTCGAACGAGCCAGTGTAGACGGCGATGCGTTGGGTGGACATGGACGGAACCTCGGCGAGACAGGTGAAAAACAACCCGAGTTAACAATCTAGCAGTAAACCGAGGCGATCGGGACTCGTTTTCCGTCTCGCTCTTGATTTTGGATTTGGAGTGGTAGTGAAAGTCGCCGAGACTTTTGGCATTTTCCAGTTCAGGCCGAAACTCTTGACGAGTCTCGCTACCCGAAAATGGAGCTGCAGCGGAAGTAAGAGAGGCTGTCAGCACTTTTCGGCAAATAGCACTAGCGGGCCAAATAGACCGCTTCGTCTGGGGCGATCGCAATAATGTACTGATTGCGTCCATCGACCATGGTGACCCGTTTGGTTCGCCCGCTGCCAATTTCGTGGCCGCTTTGACCAAGTGAACTCAGTCCGATGTCATACTCGCCCACCGGTAGTTCGGCTCGGAGAACTTGGATTTCACGAGGCAACAATCCCCAGCACCGCGTGTCGGCATGTTCGGTACTGCTCCAAGCCGAAGCGGCAGCAAAATGGAACAGCGATCCAGCGGTCCCGGCGAGCCCAAGTTGGTTTCCGGCAGTCGCCACGGCCGCCTCTTTGGCGGTTCGCCGAAGTACCGCGCGGGCGATTGTCCAAGGCATCTCAGCCGCGTTTTGTTTGGCGGCTAATTCCCCGACATGGGTCAACGTCTCGGTCACTCCGATCGCGACGCCATCGGCTCGTACCCCAATTGCGATCACATTCGATGTTGGAGTGTAAACGGCGGGGACTTTCACTGCTGCGATATTCGGCAGCGAGATCGCTTCGCCACTTTGGCCTTCATCGTTGTTGTTTTGATTGTTCAGAATCGCCGACGCGATTTGCATTGCCGAAGTGGTCGTCGGTGCTTCCACCTCATGCAACACGGGCCCCCGACCGACGCAACCGATCACGTACAAAACGCCATTGCCGGGCGAGCTGTGACTTCCGAAACTGGCTCGCTCGATGTCCCGATTCGCCGCAGTAAAACTGGGCTGAACTGCACTGACTAATGTGTACGCTTTGGCGGCATCATCGTAATCGTGGTGAGTTGCTTCTCGCAAAATCCCTCGGATATACGGGGCAAAGGCGATCGGTTGGTAGGAGGCCGAGGCATTCTCGATGCCTTGTTTCTCGGCATCCGCAGCGAGATCATTTTGTTTCATCGCGGCTTGCAGGGCGTAGCTCTCTGCGTCGGATCCATCGGTCGCCAAGGAACATACCGCCAACATCGTGCGGATCATCACTTGTTCGTAACCGGCCGGGCGAAAGACTCGCGCGGTGTCGTCGGTGATGATCGATGTCACTTCCGAAACGGGGGCGACGCTTGGCAACGCATCGAATTGGTCGCGTAGTTTCCGCAACCGTTGTTCAGCCGATCGTGCGTCGCCTTGCGCTAGTTCGACCATTGCTAGGTCCAATTCCGCAGCGTCAGCGAACTTGCGACGTGACTTGGTCAATTCGGCAAACGTTGTGTGTGACGTATCGAGATCGCCAGCGGCGAAGGCATTTCGAGCAGTATCAATTTTGCGCAGCGGTGTCGCACATCCACTAGGGATTAGCAGCATCGCAAGCACGTAAAAGAAAGGAAAAGGCAGCTTCATGCGGATCAACCGTCGGCTTGCCCAAATGCGCCGTAGTTCCACCATTTTCCTGTCCGTGACTTCGAGTAGCCTTTCCGAATTTCCGCAGACTCTTTCAAGAAATCGCCGGTATGTAGATTCACCATTTCGAGGGTCAGCACATAGTCGCGTTGGCTGCTTTTGTTGCGGTCCGTCGTGCCACTTGTGATTGTCGCATAGAGCAAATAGTCGACGGGGGCTCCGGCACGACCGAGCGAGGCGGCGAAGAGTTGGCGATTTTCTGGTAGGAACAGCGAATCGGGACGAAGTCGAGTTTCCAATAGGGCGGCGTCGACCATCCGGCGGCTGATGCAGCGGAAGGTTTCTGCCGAATTGACCCGCGAATCGATTCGCTCGTACAGTTGGTCCTTGAAATCGATCATTTCTTCGGCACTCTTGTTTTCGATTCCGATGAAACAAACGGTCGCTGGACCGGCTGCCAAGGCCGAGCCGATTTGACCATCGGGCGTGTGGCTGGCCAATTGGCCCGGAACCTGCCCTGACATGTCGAATCCGCAAGCTTGGATTGCTGGCGGGCATCGGCCGAGCAGTTTAGCGACCGATTCATCGACCAACGGATTCCATGTTGCCGCCCCTGCTGCATGGCTGCCCACCATGTCGATATCGTCGTTCTTCAAAATGTGAGCATATTGTCGTCCGGCACAGCCAGTTGCGATGGTCACGATTGTGATCATCAGCAGGCTCGTGGAAAAAATAGCTACTTTTGTCATCTCGTATCCGTTTGTTTGGATTGGCACTTTTGGGAGCGGGGCCGGGTATTCTGTCGCAGGCGCTCGCCTTCAACCCTCGAAATTGTGGGAAATCACCATTACTATTGAAAATCCGGTAAGGAATTCCCTGTAGTCGGCTTGTCGGCTGGATAACAGGTATCAAAATGTGGCATGAGTAAGCTAGAGCGGAGTCGAACTCGGCCGAGTTGCCCTGAACTGAACTGAGGTGCCCTGAACTGAACTGAGCCAATCTTGACACTTTCATCGGCCCAGGCTTCACGGCAGCGTTGACAAAACCGGATCGACCGAGAAACTCTTGTGAGCTTCTCTAAACTGCCAATTTTGGCAAACTAGACACCGCAGCTTCCCTAAGCAAGCCTGTATTTTCTTCACGAATCTTTCGAGACGTCCCTTACCTATGTCTATCGTTTCCCTTTCCCCGAACGAATCGGGCCCGAACGAGTCCGACACGATTGAAATCAACGGCCTTCCCATTGGGGACGCGTCATCGAGTGTTTCCAATCCAACTTTGCCCATTGCGATTGTCGTCAGTGGCGACGGTGACACGATTCCGATGTCGGTTCCGAGCCCTGTTTTGAGCAATGCCACCGTTTCGACGCCGATTTTAGTGCTCGACGATGATGACGACTTGGATGACGACGATGACGACGACGATGATGAGGACGACGGCTTCGGGAGCGAAGGTGATGAGGACGGCGATGGGGCCGGTACGGACGAAGGTTTTAACGACGGGCTCGACGAAGACGACGACGTGGACGAGTTCGATGACATCGACGAAGACGACTTCGATGACGATTTTGACGACGATTTCGAGGAAGAACTCCAAGACGACTATGAAATCGAAATCGACGACGAAATCAGTGCCGAATTTGGCCTAAGCAGTGGCGAAAATGACGAAGAAGTCGAAGATTTTGAAGATTTTGACGACTTCGATGACGTGGAAGATATCGTCAACTAAGCAGAAGTCGCCCGGCACCATGACAAATATCTGCCAAATCGGCTATCTTTTCCCGATTGTCATTCTGAACTTCGACGATCTTGGTCGTGTCGCCTATGCGTAGCGTGTGCGACTGTTCACCCACTAGCCAAAACCCTTAGCCGATGTCTGATTCCGTCAGCCCCTTTCGTGCCCCCCCAAGCAATCCCAGCTTCCCCAATCTCGAAGTCGATATCCTAAAATTTTGGGACGACAACAATATCTACCAAGAATCGCTAGCTCAGCGATCCGATGCTCCCTCCTTCGTCTTCTACGAAGGCCCGCCGACCGCCAACGGCCTGCCCCACCCCGGGCATTGTTTGACCCGTGCGATCAAGGACGTTTTTCCTCGCTACAAGACAATGCGAGGCTATCGCTGTGAACGCAAAGCGGGATGGGACACTCACGGATTGCCGGTGGAAGTGGAAGTCGGCAAAGAGCTTGGCATCCACAGCAAAGAAGAAATCGAAGCTTACGGCATCGAACCGTTTATCCAGAAATGCCAACAAAGTGTTTGGCGATATATGCAGCAGTGGCAAACGCTGACGCGTCGACTCGGTTTCTGGGTCGATCTCGAAGAAGCCTACGTCACCTACCATCAAAGCTATGTCGAAAGTGTTTGGTGGAGTCTAAAGACTCTGTTCGAACGAGGTTTGTTGTATCAAGGTCACAAGATTGTTTGGTGGTGGGCGCAAGGTGGGACGGCATTGTCGGCCGGTGAAGTCGGTCAAGGCTATCGTGAGGTCGCCGATCCAAGCGTCTACGTGTTGTTCCCTCTGGTCGATTCACCCGGTCGTTCGTTAGTCGTTTGGACCACGACGCCATGGACGTTGCCAAGCAACATGTTTGCGGCGGTCCATCCCGAACTTGAATATTCGGTGGTTCGTGACGAGGAACTTGGCTGCGAATTGGTGATCGCCTCGGCACTGGTCGAAATGATTGCCGCAAAGCTCAAACGCGAATTGCCCATTGTTGAAACCGTTCGCGGTCAATCGCTCATCGGCAAACGCTACGTGCCCCCATTTGATGCCTATCATAAGACGCTTGGTGAGGCGACGGGGGAACTGACCACAGGCGAAACGGAGCACAAGCTATGGCGAGTCGTGGCAGCCAACTTTGTCACCACCGAATCCGGTAGCGGCGTGGTGCATCAAGCACCGGCATTTGGTGAAGTTGACTACGACGTGCTGATCGAAGAACAGAAACGATTCGTTGAATCGGATCGACCTGAGTTGTTATGCGCTGTTGGGCCCGACGGCAAATTCACGGATGAGTTCCCTGAAATGAAAGGCGTCTGGGTCAAAGACGCTGACAAGCCACTTGCTCGAACGCTTCGTGAAGCAGGTCGCTTGTTACTGCTCGATCAATATCTTCACGATTATCCGTTCTGTTGGCGTGCCGACGAAGACCCATTGATCCAATACCCACGGCGAAGTTGGTTCATTCGCACCACGCGGTTCCGCGATTTGATGCTGAAGAATAACTCGCAAATCGGATGGCAACCCGAACACATTCGCGATGGCCGCTTCGGCAACTTTTTGGAATCCAATGTTGATTGGGCGCTGTCGCGCGAACGCTATTGGGGCACGCCCCTTCCAATCTGGGTTTGCCAAGAAACCGGACGAATGGAAGCGATCGGCAACTACGACGAATTGCTCGCTAAACCGGGGATCGAAGGGACCGAGGTTTGGGCGAAGGCCAAAGCGGAGAATCCCGAGTTAGCGGATGATCTCCGTGTACACAAGCCTTACATCGATGCGGTCACGTACGATTCGCCGTTCGCCAAAGGTGCTCGGATGAAACGTGTGACCGAAGTGATCGATTGTTGGTACGACAGCGGTGCGATGCCGTTTGCCCAGTGGGGTTGGCCGCAACAGAACAACGACCGCTTCCAGGATCAATTCCCTGCTGACTTTATTAGCGAAGCGCTCGATCAGACGCGTGGTTGGTTCTATAGCCAATTGGCGATCAGCACAATGTTGTTCGGCGAAGGTTCCACGATCACTGAAAATTCAACGAACGAAAATTCAACGAACAAAAATTCAACGAACAAGGCGGCTCCTAATTTCGCGGAGCAGGCCTATCCTCATCCTTACCGCAATTGCATCGTGCTGGGCTTGATGCTCGGCGAAGACGGCAAGAAGATGAGCAAGAGTAAGAAGAACTACCGCGAGCCGAGCGAGATCTTTGACAAGTATGGTGCCGATGCGCTGCGATGGTTCTTCTTTGCCGGCCAGCCACCATGGACGGCAATCCAGTACCGCGAACAGTCGATCAAGGATTCGATTCCTGAATTCTTGTTGCGGCTTTGGAATGTTTTTAGCTTCTTCAGCATCTACGCAGCGATTGATGGTTTCGACCCGACGTCCGCGACCAAAGCCGATGATCAATTGACGCCTGAGTCGCTTTCCTCTGCACCGACGTATCGTGATGTCAACGAACGTAGCGAAATCGATCGATGGGTCTTGTCGGAACTAGACCACACGACCGAGGTTGTCGTCTCATGCATGGATGAATTGGATAACTACAATGCATGCCAAGCGTTGTCGGCGTTCGTCGATGCACTTAGCAATTGGTACGTACGTCGTAGTCGCGACCGGTATTGGGCGAGCGAAAAGGCGTCGCAGGATAAGTACGACGCCTATTGGACGTTGTACGAAACGCTATTGCAAACGACAAAACTCGTCGCGCCGTTTGTGCCATTTTTGTCAGAAACGTTGTGGCAGCATCTGACGCATCCGTTCGCTGGCGGCACGCGAAAGAGCGTTCATTTGTGCGATTATCCTGTTGCCGATGCGAGCCGGATCGATACGGGGCTTTCGACGAGTATGAAGTTACTTCGCGAGATCGCATCGCTTGGCCGATCGGCTCGTGCTGAAGCAAAATTGAAAGTACGGCTGCCGCTGTCCAAGGTCGAAGTGGTTCTAGCGGATGAATCCGAAATCGCTTGGCTGAAAACGCATGATTCGCTTGTCCGCGAAGAATTGAACGTCAAAGCGGTCGACTACACCACCGATGGCGACCAGTATGTTCAGTACAGCGTTGTGCCGAACTTCAAGCGGCTCGGGCCACGCGTCGGCAAAAATATGCCGGTGGTGAAAAAGATGCTTGCCGAGACCGATGGCAATACTCTACTGACAGCATTAGCCAAAGATGGCTTCGTTTCGATCGAGTTGCCCGGTGCCGAAACGCTTAAACTCGATAACGAAGACATCGAAGTCCGTTTGCAGGCCAAACAAGGTTGGGCCGCAGCACAAGGTAGCGGTTCGGTGGTGGTTCTCAATACCGAAGTGACCGATGAACTGCGCCAAGAAGGTGTCGCGAAGGATTTAATTCGCACCATCCAAAATCAACGTAAAGAAATGCAGTGTGATTACACAGACCGAATCGTGGTCGGTGTGGTCAGCGATGAGGAAGACGTGAAGGCGGCGGTAACAATGCATCGTGATCTGATTTGTGGCGAGACGTTGGCGAGTAAATTGGATCTAGCAGCGGTTGCCTCGGTCGATCCGGTGGAAACCGAATTTGGCCAAGTTTACGTGCAAGTGGAGAAGAGCTAATGTCGGACCGGATTCTAAAGATCGCCGTTTTTCTTAGCGGCAGCGGTCGAACTTTGGCCAATTTGATCCATCGGCGCGAAGAGTTTGATTTGCCAATCGATATTCGCTTGGTAATCGCCAGTCGCGACGATGTTCGCGGAATCGAGATCGCTCGCGACGATGGGATCGATACGCGAGTGGTACGAAAGCGAGATCATCGTGATCCGTTCGAGCATTCGCGAGAAATGTTTGATCCGTGCCGCAAAGCGGGTGTCGACTTGGTTGTATTTGCCGGTTACTTGAACCATGTTCTGATCCCCAACGATTTTGAAAATCGCGTCATTAATATACATCCGTCGCTTTTGCCTGCATTCGGCGGTGCGGGAATGTATGGCCATCGTGTTCACCAAGCCGTACTGGAACGCGGTGTGAAAGTAACTGGGTGTACCGTCCATTACGTCGACAATGAATACGATAATGGTCCGATTATCGTCCAGCGATCCTGTCCGGTTTTGAAAGACGACACGGCCGATGCCTTGGCTGCGCGAGTCTTCGAGCAAGAATGCATCGCCCTGCCCGAAGCGATCACGAAGATCGCTTCGAAAGTCTGACATTTGCCTTTTCGGCCTTCCTTCGCGACAATGGGTTCTCACGTTACTCCTTTTCGCGGATTATCCTGTTGCCCAAACCGATTTGTATCTTTTCTAGCTTGCTGATCGCTTTGGCGGCGCTGGGATGTGGTTCGTCAAAAGAGCCGCTACGGCATGCTGTTGCGGGAATCGTCAAAGTGGATGGGCAAAATGTCAAAAGCGGTTCGCTCAGCTTTTTGCCCGCTAGGGGAACTGTCGGGCCTGCGGCAACAACCGTTATTGTGGATGGTAAGTATTCGTTTCACCATTCCAATGGCCCCTACCAAGGTTCTCATCGTGTCATGATTGGAATCGAACCGGCAATCCAAGAGGCTGGTGTTGCCACCACGGCGGCACAGGCAAAGCGTGGAAGCAGGAACCCAAAAAAATCAGAAAGCAAGCCTGTGGCTGAACCAGAGCTGAAGCGAACTTGGGAAATTCCGTTCGTCGTGCCTGACCAGACCCAGGTTAGTAAAGACTTTGAGCTTTCAACAACTGAAACCTGATCATTGACGAGCGAGTATCGAGTGCGACTTTCTAGCTGTCCTTGCGAAACACGCGACTCGCTTCGGCGTGGATTCACGCTGATTGAATTGCTTGTTGTGATTAGCATTATCGGAGTTCTGGTGGGGTTGCTTCTGCCTGCGGTCCAGGCCGCGCGGGCAGCGGCACGGCGCATGAGTTGCTCGAATAATTCAAAGCAATTCGCTCTTGCGATGCACAACTACCATGCTGCATTCAACACGTTTCCATCGGGCAGTATTTTGTCGGATAACCGAGGTTATTGGTGGGGAATGGTGTCACAAGTTTTGCCGTTTATGGAAGCGGGTGCCGAATTCGAGTCGTTGGACTTCTCTAAAGGTCAATGTGGTGAGCAAGTGAAAGAGCTCCAAGCGATCGGTGCCAATGATCCTTCGAGTCATCCGATCAGCATGTTACTCTGTCCGAGCGATGTGAATGCTGGTCGGTCGATTTTTAGCGGGCCGCTTGGGCCATTGCCATTGTCGGGTGATTGTGGAGTACTGCACCCAATCAACTACTTAGGTATGAGCGGCAGCAACGATTTCAATATCACGGGTTCGTACGCTGGATGTGGTGGAATGCCCCATGGCAACGGGATGCTCTTTGATGAAAGCCAAACAGGATTCCGAGATGTGTTTGACGGAACCAGCCAGACGATTCTGTTTGGCGAGCGAAACATCCCTCAGGATTTAGGTTGGGGATGGCCGATTTGTGGCGGCAGCGAATGCGAACATTACCTGTCGTCGACGATGGGGATCTATCAAGGTAGCCACGATCCAGCGGAATATTTCATCCATCTTCAGCACTACTGGAGTTCACACGAAGGCGGCTGTCATATCACGATGGTCGACGGCAGCGTCCGCTTTGTTCCCTACACGATCGACTACAACACCTACATCGACATGTCCACACGAGCGGGCAAAGAAGTCATCCAAATCGAGTAGTGATCGATTTCGATCCAGCCGACATGATTGCCGCTAACTGGCTTTTTCAACCCATAGACGCGCGAATTCGGCGCTTAGCGAGAAGCCGTTCAGGACGCAATGCACAACCAGTGAGGGTGTGATGCGGCCGGTTTGTCGATATAGAAAGCCAAGGCCAAGTGAAAGAACAAAGAGTGGAATCGGAGCAGCTCCTTGGCCGAAGTGCATTAGCGCAAAGATTACACTGGTAACCACAATCGGCCAATAACTTCGTGGCGTCCAATGCGGAGATGGTGTTTCTTCGCGATCGATAACCGTGTCATCGTTGTTGGCGATCGAATCGGCGAGTTGTTGCAGACTGCCTTGCATCAATACGCGAAACAAAAACTCTTCGACCAACGGGGCAATGATCGCGGTACCGACGAATAGAATCGCAAAAATCCCAATGCTGGGCGATTTCTCAAGCGACTCCATCACCGGATGATGGTACGGCACTAAATAGGAAACGGCACTGCTGATCAATAGCGTCGGAGGAATCAACATCGCCGACGCCCGAAAGCCGAGTTGCATGTCGCTAGCTTTCCAGTCAAAACCCAATTGCTTAACCGCATCGGGGCGAATCAGGCGAAGCCAAGCAAGCGTCACCCCAACCACCAATAGCCCGCTGAGGGATTGGCCGACCAAGCTAGCAACAAGAGTTTGCAACGGAATCGATTCGTCTGGTTCAAATCGCTCGATCCAGCCCTGCGAAATAAAGATTCCTTGTATCAGGATGGTCAGGACGAGGCTTAAACCAAACGCAAAAAGAAAATCAAACACTCGCCAAAAAGGGACTTGGCGTGGTTCCACCGGAAGAATCGACTCTGAAAAGGCTATCTCGGAACCAAAGTAGCTGCGAATCACGCCGGTCCACAACACGATCGCTGCAACAAAACCAGCGATCACTACCGCACCCAGAACCGCCGCGAACTGGGTCTCCATCAACGGTCACCCTGGTCACGCATGACCCGCGCCGCGGCCAGCGTGTAGTCGTAGCCGGAATAGACCGTCAGTACGATGGAGGACCATAGCAAGATCGATGTTGTCACGCGAAGCCACGTCGCCGCAGGCTCGTTGAACAAACAAAGTAAAACGCTGACGACCGCCGCGCACTGCAAAACCATCTTCCATTTGCCGAGCCAGCTTGCCGAAAAGTCGCCGCCAGCCCCTTCGATGATCCCCCGGAGACTGGTTACCAACAATTCGCGAGCGACCACGATGGTGGCCATCCAAGAAGCGACGCCTGAACCAGCCACTTCGACCAACGCGATGAAGGAGCCGCAAATGATGATTTTGTCCACAAATGGGTCAAAAATCCGGCCTAGCTTTGTGATTTGGCCGTATTTGCGTGCCCAATAGCCGTCCATCCAATCAGTCGACGCGGCGATCAAAAAGACAACCATAGCCGATCCGTAATAGCCCAAAGGAATCAATGCCATCACGGCGATTGCAAGGGCGAAACGCACCGTGGTTAGTGCATTGGGGACGTTGTAGATGTTTCGGGATGCAGTGCTGCTCATTGCCAAATTCATGTTTTTATTCGCTGCTGGATGCCTTTTTAGACTACCAGATCCCCATAAAATGCGAAGAGGCCAATCGTGTTGATTAACCGAACGCGACGCAACAGCGTCCCTTTTTGTCGGCTAATTATTCACAGAATTGCGAGATTGAACGCACTCTTGACCAGCGTAAGGCGACAATTGTTCCTCTGTGTTGATCCATTCAATAAGAGCCCATCGCGCAGCGAATGTGACGCGAAATTTTTCAATAACGCTTGTTGCCGCTGCTCAAACATTTGACTGCATTTTACAATCTTGTCAAAACACTCAACCTCAAAGGAAAAACACCATGGCAGATTGGATCGAAGCAGGCCAGAAGGCACCCGCATTCACGCTGAAGGACGATTCGGGCAGTAAGGTAAAATTGGCGGATTTGAAAGGCAATCCGGTGGTTGTCTACTTCTACCCTCGCGACGACACGCCAGGCTGTACCAAGGAAGCTTGTGCGTTTCGAGATCGGTACGATGAAATGAAGAAGCTTGGCATTCAATTGTTAGGCGTCAGTTGCGACACGGCCGAGAGTCACACGAAGTTCCGCGAAAAGTACACGTTGCCGTTCCCTTTGTTGGTCGACGCAGATCACGCCATGTCGGAAAAGTACGGAGCATGGCGAGAGAAGAACATGTACGGCAAGAAATCAATGGGCATCCAGCGATCGACTTACCTGATCGACGCCCAAGGCAAAGTGGTTCACGTTTGGAAGCGAGTCAAAGTCGACGGGCATGACCAACAAGTGATCGATGCGGTGAAGGCGTTGTGAAACGGTAGGCCGGAAAGTTGCCGTTGGTTAGTCCGGACTACAGCGTTGCCACTTGCGGCGCATCAACCGATTCGCCGCTGGTCCATTTCTTAAAGTCCTGCTCATCGCGATGGACTCGGCGGTAAACGGTATCACGTTCGATCGGTTCACGTCCTGCTTCGGAAATCAAGTTGCGAATCTTATCGATCGACAAGAACTCGGGGGTTGTCGCTCCCGCGTCATGATAAATCAACTCATGGCGAACGGTCCCGTCGATGTCATCGGCACCGTATGCAAGTGCGGCCTGAGCGGTTTCGACGCCTAACATGATCCAGTAAGCCTTGATGTGTTGGACGTTGTCGAGCATCAAACGGCTTACTGCCATCGTCCGCAAATCCATTAGAGCCGATGGCTTCTTTAAATCCGACAACTTTGTGTTCTCAGGATGGAATGCCAACGGAATGAAGACTTGGAAGCCCCCCGTTTCATCTTGCAGTTCCCGTAGTCGAATCAAATGATCGATTCGGTGAAACGCCTGTTCAACATGCCCATAAAGCATCGTGCAGTTCGTCCGTAGGCCGACTTGATGCGCCGTGCGATGGATGTTTATCCATGCATGTGTGTTGGCCTTGTGTTCGCACAATTGATCACGAACTTCGGGGTGAAAAATTTCCGCACCACCACCTGGCATGCTGCCCAGTCCGACCGACTTTAGATCCTCCAAGACCCACTGAATGGATTTCTTTGTTTGAAACTCAAACCAATTGATCTCGACCGCCGTCCAGCCTTTCAAATGGATTTGCGGGTATTCCGAGTGCAGTATCTCGATCATGTTGCGATACCACTCGTACGGTTTCTGGTGATGCAGTCCGCCGACAATATGCATTTCGGTGCAGCCGTTTTCAGTCGCTTCACGGCCACGATCAAGGATTTGCTCGTCGCTCATCGCATAGCCCTTCGGATCACGAAGGTCACTGCGGAAGGCACAAAAACGACATCGGTATACGCAAACGTTGGTGGGGTTCAAATGCGTGTT
The DNA here is from genome assembly GCA_007859835.1 of Novipirellula herctigrandis. GTDB lineage: Bacteria > Planctomycetota > Planctomycetia > Pirellulales > Pirellulaceae > Novipirellula_A > Novipirellula_A herctigrandis. Next base: position 6,007,420 of record SJPJ01000001.1, read on the forward strand.
GATGTTGTAATAACCGACGTTGCCATTTTTTCGTTGTCGCACCAAATTCGCTAGCTCACCGACCGCTTGCAGCGAGACGGCCGGGTCGTAAAGGAAAATGCCATCGTCAAGCGACAGTCGTTCTTTGGCTTCGACTTTATCTCGAATCTCGCGAAAACGTGCTTTGGTTTCTTGGTTCATCTCGTTCAAATCCACAAACAATCGATCGTTCCAGCGACAAGCAACGTTAAGCTGATTGCCGCGTTGGTATTAAAAAAAGCTTGATTCACTCGGTCCAAATCGTCTGGCCGGACAAGCGAATGTTGCCAAAGCACTAACGCGGTGATGATAGAAATCACTGCCCAAAACAGCCATCCAAGCCCGGCCGTACCTGCGACGAGCGGCAACACGCTCAGCAGGCCAAGCATCACTAAGTGACAAACCGCAGCCATTCGCAGTGCGCCACCGATGCCAAATTTGGCCGGGATACTATGCAGCCCTACTTTTGCATCAAACTCCGCATCCTGGCAAGCATAGATTATGTCAAAACCGGTCACCCAAGCCGCAACGGCTGCAGCCAAAACCAACGGCGCAAGGAAATCGCTTGGCACCGCTAAGACTTCCGTTCCACGCACGGCGACCCATGCACAAATCGGTGACAAACTCAATGCCACACCCAACCACAAATGCGATGCTGACGTAAATCGCTTTGCTAAGCTGTAGCCGCATAGAAACATCAGCACCGGTACCGATCCCGCAAGCGGTAGCCAGTTCGGAAAAAACAGCAGTGTCGAGGCTACGAATCCAACCGCACAACATGCGGTGAAACCCCAAACGCTTGTTCGCTTGAGCACACCGGCGGGCAAGTGTCGCTTGGCCGTTCGCGGATTGTCGGCGTCGATTTTATGATCAACCAAACGATTGAACGCCATCGCGGCACTGCGAGCAAAGACCATGCACAGCAAAATACCGACGATATCTTGAATCCTAAATGCCGGGCGTTCACCGGAAGAAAGCGGTGTGGCCATTGCCATCACGGTTGCCATTGCCGCGAACGGAAGTGCGAATACCGTGTGGCTGAACCGGATTAGTCCAAGCCAATGCTCGACACTCATGTTTGGCCCCATCGATCGATCAGCGAATTATCGACACCGATTTGGTCCAAGATTCGGCTCACCACAAAATCGACCAACGAATCAAGCGACTCGACACCGTGGTACCAACCGGGACTTGCCGGAAGCATTACCGCTCCGGCTGCTGCGACCCGTTGCATGTTCCCAAGCTGCATCACACTGAGCGGTGTTTCGCGTGGCACCAACACCAATCGCCGATGTTCTTTCAAGTGAACCTCGGCGGCGCGTTGTATCAAATTCGACGCTGACGCGTGCGCGATTCCACTGAGAGTGCTTCCGCTACAAGGACACACGACCATCGCTTGGGTACGGAACGAGCCGCTCGCGATGGGTGTGAAGAAATCGTTATAGCGGTGATAGTGAATCTCGGATCGCATTGATTCGAGCGTTGTCAAAGGTTGCGTCGCCTGTGAATCGGTCGACCATGTGGGTACGTACGATAATAGGCAAGCCAAGTCCACTTCGTTCAAGTCGATCGTCAAACCCAATTCTTGTTGAATCACAGCCGCACCACTTGGGCTGATCGTTAAATGAATTTCGACACCGCTGCGGGCAAGGATTTGCAGAAGCCTAACGCCATAGATAGCGCCACTGGCGCCGGTGATGGCTAGGACAATCGGATCGTTTTCGTTGCTTTGGTTCATCAAGCTTCACCATCGGTTGGTTTGGTTCCTTGATAGATCGTTGCTACTCCAAAGGTCAAAGGTGTGAATTGAACGTCCCTTAATCCCGCAGCGATCATTCGATCCGCCAGTGCTTGTCCATCGGGGAATTGGCCCACCGATTCGGGAAGATAGGTATACGCCGACTTGTCATTTCGAGCGAACCATTGGCCGATTCGCGGCAGCACGTTGCGGAAGTAGAAACCGTAAAGCTGTTTTAGGCCGATCATGCGCGGCTGGGAAAACTCCAGCACAACGACTTGTCCGCCCGGAACGCTAACACGCGTCATTTCGCGGAGTCCTTGGTCCGTGTCGGTTACGTTGCGTAATCCAAATGCGACCGTTACGCATTGGAATGTATTTTCAGGAAACGGTAACGCTTGCGAGTCGGCTTCGATAAATTCAATCGATTCGCTGGAGGTTTTCGGAGACCGTTTTCTTCGTGCTATTTCTAACATGGCGTGACAGAAATCACTGCCAATCACAGAAACCGATATCGGGGATTTTTTGGCAATCGCAATCGCTAGATCACCCGTGCCGGTGCAAGTGTCGAGGACCGGTAGATCCTCCTTGATGCGAAGTTGCCGGACGGTGCGCCACCGCCAATAGCGGTCAATGCTAAGCGACAGCAGATGGTTCATCGCATCGTAGCGAGGAGCAATTTGGCGAAACATTTCTCGCACCCGCGACCCACTTTTGTCGAGCGTCGGCGTGTCGGCCCTGGTTTCGGAAATCGGCTGTTTATCGTGATCGGTGACCGAAGCAACCATCAATCAATGCAGTCTGAATGTGTATGGTAAATGTGAGCGACCAACGTTGTACCCTCGTTAAATCGATGTTGGTCCTTAAACTATTCTAAAGACCGGGGAATTGTTACTCCCCACAACCAAGCAAACCTGTCAGCGATCCGAAAATCATGCGAACGCTCCTTTTTGATATCGACGGAACCCTGTTACGTACCAATAACGGGGGGCGAGGGGCGATGCAAACGGCCTTGGAGCAGGAATTCGATCTTTGCCCGGCCAGGGTGGATATTCCATTTTGTGGTCGCACGGATCGGGAAATACTGACCCAATTGTTGGTGATAAACCAATTGGCGGCGAATTCGGAGAATCGCCGGCGACTACAAAACCGTTACCTGGCGGTTTTGCCTGATGTATTGCACCAGCGAGGCGGCGAGATTTTGCCGGGTGTCGTCGAATTGCTAGGACAGCTTGCGGACGATTCACGCGTTTGTGTTAGCGTGATGACGGGCAATTTACAGGAAGGAGCTGCTCGGAAATTGGACCATTTCGGGCTTCGACACTATTTCCGCTGGATCGTTGGTGGCGATGAAGACAGCCACCGCGACGATTTGGCTCGGAGAGCGAAGGAGGTGATTCGCAAGCATTCGGGCGACGAGGCGACCGAGCGAGTGACGGTGATCGGCGACACGCCAGCCGATATTCGATGTGGTCACGCGATTGGTGCTCAATCGATTGGTGTTTGCACCGGACGCTACGACCGAGCGTCGTTGGAGGCGGAAAAGCCGCTGCTCGTGCTAGATGATTTGTCCGACATCGCGGCCGTCTATCCCGTCCTGGTGTCAATCTAGCGACTGTTTGGTATTCTGTGCGGTTTCCTTCGGCAAGCGGGTTGGTGTTCAGGCTTTAGCCGCCCAAGGCGTTGGGCCATCCCACGCCTCGGACGCCTGAAAAACTGGACCTGAGTGACATGCCTGCCGCCTGCTTTTCCAACGCATGAATCCACCAGGAGCGACCGGTGAACGGCCCCGATTTTAGTAAGAGCGATTTGATCCCTGTGATCGCCCAAGACGAAGCAACAGGCGACGTTTTGATGCTAGCCTATATGAATGAAGAAGCGTATGCGGAAACCCTCAAAACCGGACGCGTTTGCTACTTCAGTCGCAGTCGGAGCCGGCTTTGGCGAAAAGGCGAAGAGAGCGGCAATGTTCAAGAGGTCAAGGCGATCTTTTTTGATTGCGATGCCGATACGCTGCTAGTGAAAGTAAACCAAATCGGTGGAGCGGCCTGTCACGAAGGTTACCGAAGCTGCTTTTTCCGCCAAGTTGTTCCCGGTGCGGATCAGCCGACCGTTGTGGGCGAGCGCGTGTTTGATCCAAAGCAAGTCTACAAGAAGAGCTAAACAATGGCAGAAAAGAATCTATTGAAACTAGGCATCCCGGCGGGAAGTTTACAGCACTCCACTGCGGAATTATTCGAACAGGCTGGCTACAACATCAAGTTTTCATCGCGGTCGTATTACCCCACGATCGACGATGGCGAGATTGAATGCTTGTTAATTCGGGCACAAGAGATGGCTCGTTATGTCGAACAAGGTGTTCTCGACGCTGGTATCACGGGCCATGATTGGGTGTTGGAAAATGAAGCCAACGTTGTCGAGATTTGCGAGCTTGTTTTTTCCAAGGTGAGTCGCGGTCCCGTTCGCTGGGTGCTCTGTGTCCCCGATGATTCGCCTGTGCAATCAGTGAAAGATTTGCAGGGCAAATGCATTGCAACCGAAGCGGTTGGGCTAACAAAACGATATCTGGCCAAACACGGCGTCGACGCTCGCGTCGAATTTTCGTGGGGCGCAACAGAGGTCAAGCCGCCTAAGCTTGCCGACGCGATTGTCGAAGTCACCGAAACCGGCAGTTCGCTGCGGGCCAACGATTTGCGAATCGTTGATGAGGTGATGCAAAGTACGACGCGTTTCATCGCAAACAAAGATGCTTTACAGGACCCTTGGAAAAAAGGCAAACTAGACAACATCTCACTGATGCTACTCTCTTGCCTCAACGCTGAAGGAAAAGTCGGGTTGATGATGAACGTGGGCAAAGAGAACTTGGAAAAAGTTCTTGATATCTTGCCCGCCCTGCAAAAGCCAACGATCTCCGCGTTGTCTAACCCTGAATGGGTCGATGTGATCACCATCGTCGAAGAATCGGTCGTCCGAAACATCGTGCCGCAGCTTAAGGCGATGGGCGCGACCGGAATCGTCGAGTACCCGATCAACAAGCTTATCGACTAACAAGGCATTAAGTCGGGCTAATTAAGTCGGGCTAGATGATGTTAGCCAAGCGGTGTCGTCCAAGCGGTGTTGTTCAAACACAGAGCAGTGGTTCTCCACCCGCTTTGCAATTCTCTCGGTGGGAGGACCACCGAGGTTCAATTAGAGGGTGACCTACTCAATCGGCAAGGGCTTGGTGTCCGCTTCCACCGCTGCTGCGGTTGCCTCTTTCTCAGGCAACAACTTCTTGATCACGTTGCCATAAATCTTGATTCCCGATCCGATCGTTGCGACCGCTAATGCGATCACCAGGATGATGTTAAAGGCGACGCGGGTCCATCCGGATCCAACGGCATCCCCGATGTAGCTACGTTTGTTGTTCATGATCAAGAACGCAAAGTAGGCAATCGGAAGCATCGTAAAGCAAACGGCCGAAGCAGCAACGGGGAACCAAATCGGAAGCGATGAGACGACTCCGAGAATCCCAATCGCGGGAACCAAGGCGAATAATCGGAAACGAGTCTTGGTTTGTTTAAGCCCAAACATTTCGCAAAACGTGAATCCGCAAACCACCATGTGCGTACTGATTGCACCACACGTCATACCGATTAATCCGAGGTCAAAAATGACTCGCCCGGCATTCTCGCCTAGGACGCCACCGAGCGCTTTCGCTGCTCCAAGTGGTTTGATCGTCGTGTTCACCACATCGGCTCCGTCGTAAACGCCACCGACTTTCATCGCGATAATGACTAGCGATGTGACCAAAACGAATGGCAAGAACATGGTCATGCCAAGGTCCCAACGAGCGAGTTTTTTGTGATCTTTTCCCCAACCCTTTTTTAGCAATGAATAAGGGTATAAGAACGTCATGTTGATTCCGACTGCTGCACCAAGCATGCCGAGGACTTGTGTGACCGTGCTATTGTTCATCGTTCCATCGGTGTTCCATAGGTTGGGGATTCCGTACCAACCAATAAAGCCCTTGAATATCTCGCCGATGTCTGCTGCGACCACATCGATCTTCGCCAGAACCACGATCCCAAACATGATGACGATAAGTGCAATACAACCCCGTAGGAACCACTCGTAAAGCCGAACGCCACGGGAATCGCCGCCATAATTGAAGGTCGTGACGATATTCACACAAAGGATCAAAAGCCCGATTCCGAAACTGAGCAGCAGGCCTGAGTCGGTAAACCCTAATCCGAGTGCCGACGTCTCTTTTTTAGCTAAACTCAATTGATCGCTCGCGGCGTTGATTTGACTCTCGTCGTTCGTCTTTTGAGCTTCTTCGAGCACGGCGTTCGCGGCGGTCACATCGGGCGGAACACTGACGATTCCTTGCATCGCCCCCAAGTCGCGTGCGGCACTGGCGGCAAGTCCGTATTGCGGAAAATGCCAAATGATCGACGACATGATCGTTCCTAGTGCCCAGAGCACGACGAGCCATTTGCCTATTTCGCGGCCAAACGACTTGTAGGGACGCTCGCCCGTCGTCAACACGACATTGCTAAGCGCTCCGAGCATCATCACACCGAGGAACATCGCAACCGGTTGTACCCAAAGAAGTTTGTAACCGAACGATGCACCCGCGATCACCGAAGCGGCTGCGCTGCCCGCACCAAGTGTCATTGCACTCTGCAACAACCCGGGGCCGGTTCGTTTGATGTACCCCATCGCGGAGCTTGCGAATGGGAGAGAGTTGAGTCTTTGCAGTTCAGCTACTTCGGCTTCCGCTTGATTCGTGTCGGTAATCTTTGCCGCTTCTTGTTCTGCCACTTCTTCGTTCCTCGAATTGACTTGGGTGGGCTATCGGCCGGTAGACCTATGGATGGCCAGTTGGACTATTGGTGGGGTGGTTCAATAGCATAGCAGAAGCAATAGCGTTGAGAAACGTGCCGTTGGGGGTGTCTTAATCTCGTGTGACAAACCATCCTTCGGGCGGATCGGGCAAGTTAAACGCTTTGTGGTAGTCACGTTGTGCTTGTTCGATCCAAACCAGCGTTTTCTTGTACAACGCCGTTGGATGTTGGCGGATGGCTCGGCGAGCGAGCTGTTTGGCTCGCGAGAAATCCTGTGCCGCAGCAGCGGCCAAAGCCAAATTATGGATCGCAGCGGATTGCATAGGATGGTCTTCCGCGACCTGGATCCAAATCTGCTCGGCCCGAGCCCAATCACCTTGGCGAGCTGCCTTGTTGCCCTTGCGCACGTCCGCACTGCCAGGCAGGACGATGGGGACCGCCAGCGTGACTTTTTCGCGGTGAATCGATGGTGTGATCAAGCGATACGTTTCCCGGACGGCTGCGGCGACCAACCGATCGGTCGGATCAGGCACAAAGGCCAAGTCGGGATAGAGGTCAATCGCGGTTTCCTCGTCGATCACCACAGGCCGACCGCTCGAAGGATGTTGGTTGTTCATCGACGTCAGACGCCAGGACATGATCAGACGATCAATTTCCTCCTTTTTTTGGCCATAATCACGTGCGGTCAGAACCTCACCGCGAAGCATGTAGTCATACCCTTCACGCCGAGCGACCGAAGCCAAGGCCACGTCGCTGGTTTGGTCGTCGATGGCGGAAACGAGCTGGATGGCTGTTTTTGCCTGTAGTTGGTTGCTATCGACGAGTTTGACCTGGCGGCCAGTGTCAGTTGGGGGCGAGCTAAGTAATTTTTCGTGGATACGGTTTGCGATCTCCTCTGGACCCGCCACTTTCGATACTGCAACGCGTTTTCCAACGGCGGATTGAATCAACGGAGGGGTCCAATAATTCAATGGAGCGCGCACGCTGCAGCCGGAAAACAGAATCATTCCAGCAACAAGTAGGTTGCCGTATGCTTCGAAAGTATGCCTAGAAACTCGCATGATGTCTGACCTTTAGCGTTCGCCGTCGCTGCAAGTCAACCCCGTCGTACGATAGGCCTTTTAGAAGGGAGACCTTCAAACGGGTGGTCCGAGTTAGCTGTGCAGGGTGCGACCGAACCGGACCTCAATGCGATGCATGTCAGAGCGATTCCGCTGAAACGCCCGCAAAGCGGAATTCTGACAACGGGTTATGGGACTTTAGGTCCAAGCCTTGATTTCCTAGAATCTCTGACTGATTCCCCCTTTCACGAAACATTCCTTCGCCAAAGCGATTTTCAAATGCCACGCTACAATCCCGCTGAAATCGAGCCCCGATGGCAAGCTTTCTGGGAAAAAGACCGCACCTTTGCCACTCCCGAATTGCCCAAAGGCCGGAAACGCTATGTCTTGGACATGTTTCCTTACCCAAGCGGTGATGGATTGCATGTCGGACATCCCGAAGGCTACACCGCGACGGACATCGTTTCGCGATTCGCTCGGATGCGAGGTGAATCGGTACTGCACCCGATGGGGTTCGACGCTTTTGGGCTTCCTGCGGAAGAGCATGCGATCAAGACCGGAGAGCATCCACGAATCCAAACCCAGCGGAATATTGATAATTTCACGCGGCAATTGAAGATGCTGGGCTTTAGTTACGACTGGGAACGCGTTCTTGCGACGACCGACGAGGGGTATTTCCAATGGACTCAGTGGATTTTTCTAGAGCTCTACGATACCTGGTTCGATGTCGAACAGCAAAAGGGGCGTCCGATTAGTGAATTGCCGATTCCCGCCGAAATTTCTGCGGCTGGCGATCGGGCGGTAGAGGCGTATCGTGATGCGAATCGTTTGGCTTATGAGAGCGACGCCTTGGTGAATTGGTGTCCGAATTTGGGTACGGTGCTCGCCAACGAGGAAGTGATCGATGGGAAAAGTGAGCGTGGTGATCACCCGGTGCAACGAATCGCCCTGCGCCAATGGATGTTACGAATCACGATGTACGCTGAACGATTGCTCGATGGCTTAGAAAATCTCGATTGGCCAGCCGGTATTAAGAAACTCCAACAGGATTGGATCGGTCGTAGCACGGGTGCAGAAGTCGACTTCTACGTTGGTGACGACGCGAAATTTCAGCAGTGGCAAGCCGATCGAGCGAAGACGGGCTTTCCATCGGAAGCGGGGGATTTGGCACTGCGAGTCTACACGACGCGACCGGACACGCTATTTGGCGCAACCTACATGGTGGTCGCGCCCGAACATCCGATGGTCAAATCGTTGACAACCACCGAGCAATCCGCCGCTGTGGTGGCGTACTGCGAGAAGGCTTCCTTTAAGAGCGACCGCGAACGGACCGATGGTGGCGAGAAAGTGAAAACGGGAGTGTTCAGCGGTAGCCACGCGATCAATCCCGTCAATGGCAAACCGATTCCCATTTGGATCGCCGACTATGTTTTGGCCGGGTATGGAACCGGTGCGATCATGGCGGTGCCTGCGCACGACGAACGCGATTTTGCTTTTGCTAAACAGTTCGACTTGCCGATCATCCCCGTGGTGGATCCGCCATCGGATCACGAACAACGCAACGCGATCTTGGCGGGCGACTTTTGCTTTGTTGCCGAGGGACAAGCAATCAACAGTGGCAAGTTTGACGGAAAGAATACATCGGAAGTCAAAGCGTCCGTTACCGCGTCACTGGACCAGCAAGGGCAAGGTGGCGAGGCGGTTAATTACAAACTCCGCGATTGGCTGTTTAGTCGCCAACGTTTCTGGGGCGAACCGTTCCCCATTTTGCATGAACTCGATGCCGATGGAAATCCAACGGGAATCAAACGGGGTGTCGATCCGGCGGACTTGCCTGTGCTACTGCCCGATTTGAAGGACTATAAGCCGCACGGTCGCCCCGAGCCGATGTTGGCAAAAGCCGATGACGATTGGTTGTACGTTTCAATCGATGGGAAACGTTACCGCCGCGAAACCAACACGATGCCCCAGTGGGCCGGTTCGTGTTGGTACTACTTGCGATACATCGATCCAAAGAACCAGCAAGCATTGGTGGATCCGGACAAAGAAAAGGCCTGGATGCCCATTGATTTGTATGTTGGTGGTGCCGAGCATGCGGTGCTGCATCTATTGTATTCGCGGTTTTGGCACAAGGTTTTGTATGACCGCGGTCACGTCAGCACGCCGGAGCCATTCGGAAAACTTGTCAATCAAGGCATGATCTTAGGAGACGTCGAATACAGCGGTTACGTCCAACCCGATGGCAAGCCTGTGTCGACCAGCGACGTTCGTAAAGATGCCGATGGCAATCGAGTAACAAAGGATGGCGTGATCGTTCAATCGAAATCAATTGATGAAGAAGACGTGGTAAAGAAGGGGGAAGGGTTTGTCCTCAAAAGCGATCCCGCGATCAAGGTCGACTCGCGTGCGCACAAAATGTCCAAGGCTCGCGGCAACGTCGTCAATCCCGACTCCGTGGTCCGAGAGTATGGCGCCGATTCGCTACGACTTTATGAAATGTTCATGGGGCCGCTCGAAGCGACCAAACCATGGGCGATGACCGGAGTCGGTGGCGTTCGCAATTTCCTTGATCGGGTTTGGCGCATGATCGTCGATCAAGACGCGGACGATTTGGTGCTTGTTGACGTGATCAGTGACGATGCCTGTGACGAAGATCAATTGCGAGTGCTGCACCAAACGATTCGCAAAGTCAGCGAAGACTGCGAGGCGTTGAGCTTCAATACGGCTATCGCGAAAATGATGGAGTTCACCAACTTCTTTACGCGAAGCGACAAGCGTCCAAAAGAAGCGATGCTCACGTTCCTGAAATTGCTTTCGCCATTTGCACCGCATTTGTGCGAAGAACTTTGGCATTTACTCGGCCAAGAAGGTTCGATCGCCAAGGAATCGTGGCCTCAGTGGGACGAAGCGGCGTTAGTGGAGAGCAGCATTGAGATTCCCGTTCAAATCAACGGAAAGCTCAAAGCCAAAATCAATGTCTCGCCCGATGTCACGAAAGACCAACTCGCCGAAATTGCATTGGCCGACGAAAAGGTGATCGCACTGATTGACGGCAAAACAATCGTCAAGCAAATCATCGTGCCGGGGCGATTGGTGAATTTGGTCGTGAAGTAATTGCTTTTCCGACGATCATGACCGGTTCGCGTTTGTCTCGGAAATCGTTTCGAGACGTTGGAGGCGAGCGCGATCGAAATCGAGTTTTGGCCAGACCACTTCACCGGCTCGTTGACGAGCTTGATCTTTAGGATCAATGCTAGAGCTTCCATACTGAACCGAATTAAGGTCAAGCCATAGGGTAATCCGCCGACGATCCTCTGGCGTAAAACGTTGCTCATCTAAATATCGCTGATGATTGTCATCAAACATCGCACGCCCAAGTCGTGACGCGAGAGCACCGAATTGACCAGGAACGGTGCGGTTGCCGCCATGTTCTGCGTACAGTGAATCGTCGCCACCACCCGCGTTGAAGTAGAACGCGAAGGGCTCAAGATCTCGATAGCGTGTCGTTTGCAAGGGAGCGTCTTGATCGATGTGACAGCCAATGCATTTTTCTTCCAACACCGGTTTCACAAGCCGGTAGTAGTTGATCGGTTCGAGTCCCCCCACTTCGGGCTCAAGTTTTGATGGCGGACGTGACATCGCAAGCGGCATGCGGCGTGTAGCAGGGGCTGTCGTGGTACGCTCATGACACCCGATACAGCTCATCTGTTCGCCGGGGTGCACGTACGTCCCTGAACGCATCGATTGAACCGCCCTGCCCTCTTCGTCGAGTGCTTGGAAATAGATTTCGCACTCGATAGGCGCCTCGAAATAGACACTGCCATCTTCTTCGACTGGAACGGTGCCAAGTGGCATCCGGTTGATCGTTCCGCTCATATAACTCTCACCGACCCGTTCGTAAGGCGATGACCATGGTCGAGGGAAAATTTGTACCACTCGCAGGGCTTCGATTTTGCTGTCCTCGGGCCAAGGCATCTCCGACTCGTAAATGTTCATCACACTGATCGTCGCAGGTTTGTGACCGGGTGAACCCGCTCGTTTGCCCTGATACGTTTCGGTTGGGATCACCGGCGGCGTTGGCCGCGATTGGCGAGGGATCGCGAATTGGACGGGTTTAGCGCCTCGATACAACACATCGCGGTTACCGAATCGATCGAGCAAAACAAGGGAGCCAGTGGGTATGTGGCTGACTAGGTAGAAGTCCTCACTAAGTGGATAAGGCCAAGCATAGGGAAGCCGGTGACGCAATCGATCGGTCAATTCGATGTCGGGGCTTTCCGACGGAAGCGTTCCACCAGTGAGTCGTTTTACTTGAGCCATCCGATGGTCATCGGGCACTCGCGGATCAACCAGGACAAGTTGGCCTCTGGGACTTGAATGATGGATGCCAGCAACCGCGATGAAACGATCTGAACCTGGAATCGGCCGAATACCGTACTCCGCCCAAGGTCGCTTCACTCGTTGGTCGCGGAATTTGCCTAAGGCGTTGTCGAACTCGGGGGAATCCACCTCCATCGCGTTGTGCGGAAACGGATAGTTCCCGTGTGGCGCTCGTGGGTCGCGGCCGTCGGGCATGCAAAACCAAATCCCCTGCCCCGCATTGAAATCGCGATCAACGTAGTCCCAACGCGTGTAGACGATCCGTCCGTCATTCGTCACTCGCGGGAACAATTCGGTTGTTTCATGCCAGCTTAACTGGACGACGTCGTCACCATCGGCATCGATCGAATACAGCGTCCCGCATGGTTGAAAGAAACTTCGCAGGTTGTACTTGTATTGCGAGTGTCCCGCTGGTTGACACCGAACGCTTGTTTCGCATCGTTCGGAAACAAACGCGATTCGGCCACTTGGAAGCCAGCACGGATACGCATCGTTGTAACGCGAGTCGGTTAACTGAGTCAGTTGCTCGCTGTCAAAGTCGTAGCAGAATAGGTTGTACGTGTTGTCGGGGGTATATTCCGAAGGGTTGAAAATCGAATCCTCGCCTTGATCTTTCGGCGGTCGTTTTGCACACCATTCGAAAACGACTTTGCGACCATCGAACGATAGGTCCATCGATAGAAAAGCACCTCGGCGAAGAAACTTTCCCTTTAATCGTCCCTTCGCGACCGGAATATTCTCTAGCAGCGAGCCGATTCGATAAGACGAATCCTTGAATTTGCGAAGAACAAGCATGTCGCCGGGCCGTGCTAATCCCCCACGCATGTGCTCTTGAATCGCCTCTCCGATTGGCTCACCGGTCGTTAACAGAATCTCATCAAAGCCAAGCTGCGGATTCTGGAGTGCGACCTTACGCCGCACTTTGCGGGCCTGTAAATACAGCTGATGGCGCTGTTCCGATTGCTGATCGTCGTCAGGGTTTAATGCTTCTGCTTCATTTCGAATTGTGGTTAACGTGCTTACGGCATCGTTGATCAAAGAAACGTCAACACTTGTACGTAAATACTCTGCCAGGGCTGATGCTCGACGAAGTTCCACATCAAGTGGATCACGATCACTCGGCCAAATCAAAGCCTGTGTATCCAAGATATGAGGCGATTCGCCCCCGTTTTCCGCAGACAAATGATTGTCTCGTTTAATGATTGCGAGATGCAATTCATCTGATTCCGCTAGCCATGACTGTAAGACATAGGGCGGAACGTCATTGTTTGCCAATGCGAAATTGGGCATCGCCAGCAGTAGCAGAAAGCCGCAAAACCAATACGATTGGATCAATCGGGAATGACTCATTTCAGACAATGGCAATGGGCATCGGAAAGGTTCCCATTCTAATCAGTCTTGGTTGTTTTGCGAGTCAAGTTAGGATCGTCCACGAAAGGTTTTGACCACCACGGACAAGGCAATCAGGGTTCCCATCGCTGGAGCGATCGCAAAAATCAATCGCGGCTGGGCAGCCAAAACCATTAGCAAAACAACCCCAATCATCGACACACTTGCCGGTAACCACTGAGCGGGCTTGCGAAGCGAAGGCCATGCAAACCAAAGCGCTGCTAATACCAAACCGATGCGTCCAAGAGCTGCAGCTGCAAACCGAGCTGAGCTGTCGTTGCCAAACCACCAAGCTGCCGCGCTAGCGATCAACAATACGATCGCAACAAGCAATAGAACGCTGCGGCGGCTGTCTCCAAAGATTTCGTTCTGCATGGAACCAAAGAGGTGTTCGGTCAAAGGAAGTGGGCTGACGTAGGGGCTAGTCTAACGGAATTACTGGCGGATGCATTCCCATGCGTGAGTGAGGGATGATGCAAGCAACGGGTGATTCAAGCCGCGTGTGTTTCAAGCCGCGTGTGTTTCAAGCCGCGTGTGATCACAGGCGATGTTCCAAATTGAGACGGTCGATCTTATTGAAATTTTAAGTCGAACAGAAAAATTTGTTATCATTGCCCAAGCGACTCACGATACCGTCATCGACTCGATTCTTTCCCTCCGATTCTGTTATTGCGACCCATGAAATACCTTTGCTTTAGCGATCTTCACCGCGATACGTCTGCTGCTAAAAACTTGGTCACGATCGCTCGCGATGTCGATGTTGTGATTGGTGCCGGCGACTTTGCAACTCGGCATGCAGGAATCGATGACACGCTCAACATATTGTCTGCTATCGAAAAACCTGCGGTGCTGGTCCCCGGCAACGGTGAGACTGCGGAGGAACTTCGAGAAGGTGCAATGAATTGGAAGTCTGCGACGGTTCTTCATGGGGATGGCTGCACGATCAGCGGTGTTGAATTCTGGGGAGTTGGCGGCGGGATTCCAAAAACACCTTTCGGTGATTGGAGTTACGATTTCGACGAAGGCGAAGCAAATAAGCTCCTCGATGGGTGTCCCAGTAAAGGCATCTTGGTCGTTCATTCCCCACCGATCGACACGGTTGATCATGACAATAGCGGCAAAATCCGCGGCAGCCAATCGATTCGCGATTGTGTGGAAGCGACGAAGCCGTTATTCGTCGTATGCGGACACATCCACAGCGACTGGGAAAAGCAAACGATGCTTGGCGAAACGAAAATTCTAAACGCAGGACCACGCGGCGTGATCGTTGACATCGACTAACATTACCGAGGGAATCGGATCTATCGCTGCCGCACCGTCGAGAACGGTGGTCGCCAACTCGGGGCTAACGATGCGTCGTCAATATTGACGCCTGCTTCGACTTGGCCGTTATGGTTTAACCATGGATGATCCGGTATCGACTCAAGCGACGAAAGCGAAATGAATTGCACTCGTCCGTCTTCATAGAGAACATTGATCCCGTAGCCGCTGTGACCGATACTGTTAGGGGTTGCCTGGTAGCCGACAAAACGATTTGTCGGAGCATCGGACATGATCGCGAAAGAAGATCGTGACTCGAAGCGTGGGGAGCCAAATTGTTTGCCATCGACCACGCCGAGCGTGTAAGCGTAATGCCCACCGGCGAAGCGTTGAAGTTCACGCAGTTGATCGATCGAAGCAACATGCAACTCATCGGCTGTTGGCAATTCGCCTAGCGTCGTGAGTTGAAGTTCGTCTTCCGAAGGCGGTTGTACCGATGGGCACCATCGCGTTGCCGATTCAGGAAATAGTCCAGCGTCATTCAAGCGAACGGCGTAGACTCCGGCGAACGCTTCGGGGCCTTCTTTTGCGACTGCTGGTAAACGAGATTGCTCGTCACGAAGGACAAATTGTGTCAGCGCGGTTCCAAATTGACGAAGTTGGTCTTGGCAAGCCATTCGCCTCGCTTCGAAACGTCCTTCCGAGAGTGAAGGTAGCAGTAAACCCAGAAGAACAGCGGCACTCAGTGCACCACTGACCCAATCGACCCAAGTCACGCTCGATCGTCCTGGCACATCGACACCGTCACCCATCGGTGTTAAAGAAGACGAGGGAAGCGACGCAGGAAGCACCGATCCCGATTCATTGTCGATAGAATCTTCACGTGGAAGTGGTGGAAGATTTGCGAGCGTCTTGGAAACCAAGTCCGACGGAGGGCTTTCGGGAGGATGGTAATGTTCTTCGAGCGGCCGCAGTGCACGCTCGATCTCATCCAATTCACGACGTGCGTCGGGATCACTTTGAAGCAACTCGGACACACGTTGCATCTCGTGTGGCTCCAGAGCGCCGAGCAGATATCCGAGCAGGTCTTCGTGCATTACCTTCGACACAGATAAGAGGGAACATCAAGGTCGGCGGGCCGATATCCCGGCCACGTCGACGTCTGTGTGGTTCTATGCGCGAATAGAAGAAACTGTTCGATCATTCGAAACGGTTCTCTGATTGGAAAACCGTTCTTTGGCTGAAATCGATCGATTATTCTGATTGCGGCTGGTGGGTTTCTTCCCACAACGAACCCAATCTTTGCACCGCGACATGAAGCCGGCTTTTGACGGTTCCCACAGGAATTCCTAACACTTCGGCCGCTTCGCGATACTTTAGCCCTTGGTAGTACACTAGATTAATGACCTGTTGCATCGATTCGCCTAAGCTTGCGACCGAATCGTTGACCCAACGGCCGTTTTCTTCCTGGGCCGCCACTGCAAGCGGATCAGGAGAGTCACCAACGAGTTTTTCCGACCAACTTCCGGAGCGATCGTCTTGGCTGTTCGCGTTGGTTCGATCCAGGCTCACCATCCGATGGCGTTTATTTCGCCGTTGGGCATCAATCGCTTGGTTCGTTGCGATACCGTAAAGCCAAGGTCGAAACCGACGCGAAGAATCAAATTGGTAACACTTCAAATGGACCTGCAAAAAGGTCCCCTGAAACGCTTCCTCGGCAATATCCGCGTTGCCAATGTAGCGACGCAGGTAACTGAAAATCTCTCGTTCGTATCGGTGGATCAGCGTTTCAAAAAGGTTGCGGTCACCTGATTCGCGGTACTGAACCAACAGCCCCTCATCAGACAAGTCACTAAGGGCAGCATCCGATGCCTTCGTCTCTTGTTTGGTCGTGGTCGTCATCAGCGATGTCTTCCGCATGTGGATAAGGAATGGAAAAGGAAAAATAAGGAAACAAAAAGGCGCTTCTCAATAAGAGACAAGCGAATTCTATACCAAGAAAACGCATGCCATATTGGCACTCCGTTTGAATGAATGTGACCCAATCGGGTGCGAAAAGGAGAGCCAGGGAAGCGATTTCTGGTTGCAACCAGTATCTCAGAAACCAGGCTGTAGTCAAAACGGTTTCCCCGTTTATGGGGTGAAACTTCCCGAAAAACCATCCCAATCAGGGGGGGCTGCTCTTCGCGTCAACCTTTTCGACGTGCGTTCTTAGCTAGCCCGCAAAGGTGGATCGAAAACGGTGGGGAAATCGGCTACTTTTGGAACCATTCGAAACCGACACTCTAAGCGTGAAAGATTCTTGTGGGCCAAGCTAGTGAACAAAACGGTCGTTATCAGTGGGTGACACCCGGAGATGTCAACGCATTCTTTGGGTTGATGCTGGACAACATTGTCGGGCTGCTGTTAATGGTGGCGTTGTTGAGCGGGTTTGGTTTCCCTACCGAGTTTGCGGTTTCACGCATGGTGCCGGGCACAGCACTTGGTGTGTTAGTCGGTGATTTGGCGTTCTTTGTTCTGGCCTTTCGGTTAGCAAAGCAAACCGGAAACCGACATGTCACTGCGATGCCTTTGGGGCTCGACACGCCATCGACTTACGGGATCGTGCTGTTTGTGCTTGGTCCTTCCTATCTGCAAGGCATCGCGTCCGGGCTCGATCCTACCGCCGCCGCCTACCGAACTTGGTACATCGGGATTTGGTGCATCGTGCTCAGCGGACTTCTAAAGATAGCCCTCGCTCCGATCACGCAATGGGTCCAGCGAGTTGTGCCGCGGGCGGGGCTGCTCGGTTCGCTTGCAGCGATTGCTTTGGTCCTCATTGGCTTCCTGCCGTTGACGGAAATCTTGGGGCATCCGTTGCCCGGGTTTTTGGCTCTCGTGATTGTTCTCACCACGTTGGTTGCGAAAATTCCGTTGCCCGGACGAACGCCCGGGACACTTGGTGCGTTGTTGATCGCAGGCACGGTTTACTACTTGTTGTGTTTCGTCGATGGCAGTGGCTATTCGTTCCCTCAGAGCCCAGCGAGTGCATGGTTCCCTTCCGAGTGGTTAGAGAGTTACACATTCGCGTGGGTGGCGGCGTTGCCAGATGCGGTTGCTTACTTGCCTATTGCGTTTCCGTTTGCGATTGCAACGATCGTCGGTGGCATCGATTGCACGGAGAGTGCAGCAAGCGTCGGAGACGAGTACGACACTCGAACCGTCATTGGGATTGAAGGCGTGGCCACGTTGCTTGCAGGCTTGTCAGGTGGCGTGATTCAAACGACGCCCTATATCGGGCACCCAGCTTACAAAGCGATGGGAGGCCGAGCGGCCTACACACTTGCAACGGCGCTTTTGGTGGGGTCGGCGGGCCTCGTTGGATACTTCGGTTTATTGAATGCGTGGATCCCGAAGCCAGTTGTCTTTCCGATTCTTGTTTTCATTGGATTGGAAATCACCGCACAAAGTTTTTTGGCAACGCCTCGACGGCATTACGCCGCCGTGGCACTAGCCTGTTTGCCTGCACTTGCGTTCTTGGCGATGAGTATTCCTGGGCGCATCCTTAGCGATGCTGCACTGGGGACAGCGAATGTTTCGGTTGCGTCCCTGGACTCTTCGTTGCAGCATGACATGACGACCCTTGGGATGCTGAGTAGTGGTTTTATCTTGACGAGTTTGTTGTGGGCGTGGTGTTTAGCCGCTGCGATCGATCGTCGACTCAAACTTGCCGGAGTTGTGCTGCTTGTAGCAGCCGGATTGACTGCGTTTGGTGTTATCCATTCGCCGTTGGCGGGGAACCGTTTGTTCGTTCCCTTTGGTCCGGAATCTTGGGGTGACATCGTTCTAGGCGCCGAGGACCAAAAACGAGTCCTCGAGTTCTTTGCTGGTTACGTCGTGTCTGCGCTGCTATTGATTGCTTGGTCGTACTATCCCGCAGCCGGTGCGTCCGAAATCGACGTTGCGGAATACTCATGATGAATTGAATCGCAGGGCATTTGCGGTAGGTTCAATCTTGGGCTACCTACGCTACGATAGTGCGCTTCGTAGCTCTTTTGAAATTGAATGGTAGGTCCGTGATGGTTTGGGAATTATCTAAATTCGGTCAACAACTTGGCTGTGGCAGTGGGATCGGCGAGTTGATGGATGACCTTGGCCATGCCTTGGCCAAAGGTGGTGACCGCGTACGCATGCTCGGTGGCGGTCAGCCGGCTCATATTCCCCATATGGATACGATATGGCGAAAACGGATGCAAGAAATTGTCGACGAACCGGGTCAGCTTGAACACGCGTTGGGCCACTATGAACCGCCCGCAGGCAACCCCGAATTCCGGGTTGCGGTTGCCAACCTGTTTCGCGAGGAATTCGGATGGGATGTTGGAGCAGAGAATATTGGCGTGACCGCCGGCGGCCAAACAGCGTTCTTCATGTTGTTCAATGCCTTGGCTGGTTCCTTCCAAGACGGTAAACGAAAGAAGATCCTTTTGCCGCTTGTTCCCGAGTATATCGGTTACGCAAACCAATCGGTTGATAGTGGAACCGATTCAGGCGATAGCCTTTTTCATGCGGTCAAACCTCGCATCGAGATGACGGGCGATCATGAGTTTAAATACCGTGTCGATTTTGATGCTTTGGAATTGACCGATGATATCGCCGCTGTTTGTGTTTCGCGTCCGACCAATCCTACTGGGAATGTTTTGACCGATGCCGAAGTTGAGCAATTGGCTGATTTGTGTTCGGAAAAACAGATTCCGCTGATCATCGACAACGCCTACGGTGCGCCCTTTCCCGGTGCGATCTATACCGAGGTGACGCCCGTTTGGAATGAGAACATTATTCTGACTCTGAGTTTGTCCAAACTTGGTTTGCCCGGAACACGCACGGGGATTGTGATCGCACAACCCGAAGTCATCCGTTGGCTCTCGTCGATGATGTCAATCATTGGACTAGCGAACGCTAACATCGGTCAAGCTTTGGTGGCACCCTTGATTGAAAATCGCGAAGTACTGCGTCTGAGCAAAGAAGTCGTTCAACCGTTTTACAGCGAGAAGTCTCGGCAAGCACAAAGTTGGGTCCGCGAGTTCTTTGATGATTCCCTTCCCTATCAAATTCATCGTAATGAAGGAGCGTTCTTTCTTTGGATGTGGTTCAAAGATTTGCCCATCACTTCGTTTGAACTTTATGAACGATTAAAGCAGCGTGATGTGTTGGTCGTGCCCGGGAACTATTTTTTCTTTGGGCTCGACGATTCCAAGTGGAGGCATCGTGACGAGTGCATCCGCGTGACTTTCACCATGCCTGAAGAAACGGTGCGAGATGGCTACCGAATCATCGCCGAAGAAGTGAGCAAGGCCTACGCGGAATAGGCCCCCAAAAAAGTCACAAATGGCGGAAGTCTCGCTGCTTGGCAGAGTTTCCGGGGAACATTTGTCGTCAAAACCAGCATCATTGGACTTTTTGTGCGTATTGTTGGCACACCGATGGTCTCTAAAAGCTAGAGAATAGTAGGAAGGAGTGAGTGTTTTGTTTTTTGGCTAGCGTTCGGTTGAGACCACGATGCTTAGCGTATTTATCGGTATTTTCGTAGTTTGGGTGGTTGTGACCGTTCTCGGTCACGCTAGTTGGGTGATCGTTGCGAATCTGTATCGCGCGATCTTCGGATTGAGTGATCCGCGGGACAGGACGTTCAACCAGGATCCGTTTGTATTGGATCGCAACCGTAGTGACCGCCTAGCAGCTTGTCGGGTCGCTGATCGCCTGCTTGGCGCAGAGCTGATTGATCCAACGGAACATCAGTCGCTGCGAGAAAAGTTGGCCGAACTCAATTCGGTTGAAACGGAACGCCTCTCTATCAATACGCCAAATCAGGGGTTGGCGCCCGAGGGCGTCCGGAGTCTCGATTGGTCCGTTCCGCTGAACACGACTGCAAGCGATATTGAAAACGATACCGAACCCCCAATTGTAGCGGAGTTGGTTCACGAGCCGTCCGCCCTTCACGCTGGTACCGCGTCATCGTTTCGCCCCATCGAAGTCGAACCGTCGGTTGCGGCACAAGAAAAAATTCCGACAACTGAAGTTTCGGCGATCTCCAAGGCCGAGATCATTCGGTCCTTCTTGGCGACGCATAATATTCGTTGGGGCGAATTGGTCGCCGGAATGCTTATCGTTGTTTGCTCGATCGGGTTGGTGATTAGTTTATGGAACACGTTGATGGCGACCCATCGAGTGGTTCCTTCATTGATCTTGTTGGCGGGAAACGCGGCGATCTTTGCGGCGGGACTCTACACCCTGTCGCGATGGAAACTACGGCATACCTCTCGCGCGGTTCTGGTGATCGCGACCGTGTTGGTGCCGTTAAGTATTCTGGCGGGTTTGGCTGCGGTTGGACGGCCAACCGAATCCGTGCAATTGGATGATCCGATCACTTTGGTTGCTCTGTTCGGTGGCGCGGTGGTTTACTTGGTCCTGCTGCGATTGGGAGCAAAGGCACTCGTCGGTCGACCAGGGGCAACCGCGATGGTGTTGTCGGTCGCAGGTCCGTCGGTCGTGTTACCAATTGTGCCCGCTGCGTGGCGAGTTTTTGATAGTAGTGCTGGATGGGTGGTCGCCGTGGGGGCGTTTTCGATCATCGCTGCGATGGGATTTGCTTTGTTTAAACGAACAAGCAAGAACCGATTGATGGGGGCAACTGCGGGTCGCAACTTGCTTTTGATGATGTTCGTTGGTCTGTTTGCATTGGCCGTGTCTGTTGGCTACGCCATCTTCATGGTTGGTTCTGGTGCCGATTCGCTAATGCGAATTGCCATTGCCGTCGTGCCTGCTTTGGTTGGACTAGCCGCCGCCGGACAGGTGCTCACGATGCAAGCTTCTCGTTCGATACATGCGATGATCGGAATGGTCATCACTGTATTGACCATGGCGGCATGTTGGACGATTTTGCCTGCGGCGATCCAAACTTGGAATTGGACCTGGGTATGGGCTGGCGTGCTCTCGGTCAGCACCTTGACGGTAGCGTGGATATTACGGAAACCGCAGTGGTTGGCGGCGTCTACCATGCCGGTCGGGATTGCTTTTGTATTGTCATCAACGGTTTGGATGCGAGATGTCGCATGGGCATCGCTGCCGTTTTGGGTGCGGCTTATCAGTGGCGAAGCGATGATCGCTGCGATTCTTTTTGCTGCAATTCTGTTCGGACTCAGTTGGATAGTCCGCCAATCTGATCAACAACGTTGGTTAGGAAATGCTTCGCTCTTATGGGGTGGCGTTTCCTTCGGTATCGCCGCTTGCTTAGCCATCGGTCCCGCCTGGCTGCTAGGCTCCGCGTCGGCGTGGGCCGTGACGGTGGTTTTAGCCGCGGGATCCATTGTCGTATCCGCGCTCGCGTCGCGGTACCGTGCATTCGCATATATAGCGATTGCTCTTGTGGGATTGTCATGGGATTCCGTGTTGAAACCGATCGCATTGTTCACGCCAAGTATCCTGGCGGATTCACGCACGTGGATGCAATACGGATTAGCTCTCTCTGGTACGTTGCTCTTGTTGCGCGAGGGAATGTGGTTCGGCACCAAAGCTGAGACACGCCGCTATACGTGTCAGTCGCAAAGTATGTCTACATGGATTTCGGCCTCGGTTGTTTGCTCTGGCGCAACATCGATTCTCGCATGCTTTGTCGCCGCGTTCGATTGGAGTGTTTCGGCGACAGCACTCGCGGTAGCGTCCGCGTTGATGCTTTGGGCTGCGACTACCAACCGATCATCGTTGGTGTTAGGTCTTTCGCAATTTGCGTCAGTCGCTGTTGCGATCGTAATCGGTTACGAAATCTATCAAGCCGAATTGTTTTCGATTCCGTCATGGGCGAGCGGTGCCGCGCCATGGTATTGGGGGATCTTGTGGGCTGTCGTTGCAATGGTGTGGTTTTTTATCCGAGAATTCGCATCGATCTCCATCACGCGTCCAAGACTAGGATTCATCGCGAAAGACCAGGGATCACCGAGACAAATGGTCGACGGCGCGGCAGTGCTCTTTAGCATCACAAACGTTGTGATAGGTGTCGCAGTGGCATTCGGGATGAGTTTGTTGGCGGTTGCCAGCGGTGACGCATTTTCGATGGGAATCCACGTCAGCGTTCCACTTTTGTCACTAGTGATGGTCGGCATCGCAGCGGCTTGGTGGGGGCATTTGGACGAACATCGATGGCCATCGATGAATAACCACCAAAGCATCGTTCTGTTTGCGGCAATCGTTGTATGGTGTGCCATTCAATTCGCTGAAATGTTGACTTTGGATCCAATATTGCGATTGATCGCGGCAACGACATTCGCGGCCGTTGTCGTGCAATTGGCAAATGTGTCGTTGAATAAAACGTCACCCAAAATCGAGTTCCTCGCTAAACCTTTGCCGCTGGCGATCACGGCGGGTCTGGTTGGCATCTCGTCGCTGGTGATGTTGTGGTTTCATTGGGCTGGGCCAATCGTCGACGGGTGGAAAGCCACACCAATCCCCACTGCGGCAGTCGTTGTTTGGTGGCTGGTTGCATCGGCATGTTTGTATATGGCAAGTCAAAAAACGAATCAATCTTCGCTGGCAATCGGCTCTGCGATTTTGGCCCCTGCGGCAGTGGCGATTGCGGTTCCCGCATTTTCACTTGTTCATCCGGTTGTTTGGATCCAAGTCGCTGCATTGGCGTCGCTGGTTTGGATGGTGATCGCATGCACGCTGTCGATGCGTACCCGTTTCGAAAACGATGAGCGTGCCCTTAGCGGTTCGTTTGCATTCCTCTTAGTCGTTGGGATAGCGAGTGCGCTCGCAAAGATCGTTGAGATTCTATTGGACGTCGATTCGCTTGCGATTGCATCCGGTCCAGTAGCGTTGTTGGTTTCCACGATTGCGATTGGTATGTGGGCCGTTCTTGGATGGCCGTCCTTCGGGGAAACACAAGGTTTAACCAAACGTCTGTCGTGGCCAATGGCGTTTAGTTTGATTGCTGGGCAATTGGCATGGGGACTGGAAACGACGGATATTCTTCCATCAAGTTTGGCGTTTCATTTCGTCGCGGTCGTGTGGTTGGTCAGCTGTATTGCGTCCGCAGTGGAGTATCAGAGCCGAAACACAACCGTAGCACTTTTTCATGCGATTGCCATGAGCGTGATTGTTTGTTTTATGGCAATGCTCCACGATTCGAACGCAAGTGTGGAAATGGAGTGGATCGGTTTGGTCGCGTGTGTTGTCGCCGGAGCAATCGTCGTGATCATTGGCAGGAAACCTCTCGTTTCCATCGTTTGCAACCACAGTCAACGAATCCTAAGTTGGTTCACGGTTTTCGCGGGAGGTTATTTATTCACACAACTCGGCGACGGATACTCGCTCTCAGCAGAAGCGGTGTGGACTGCGTTTGTGCTTTGGTTGGCCTCATGGGTTATTGCTTGGCGGGCATTCTGTGTTTGTCGGAAAATGAATGCGACGATGAACGTTGGGTCTCTCGCAGATCGAGAGCTGTCTTCGTTATTGGTCTTGTTCATCGTTGGTGAATTGGTTTGGGTTGCGATTTTTGGCGACAGGTCAAGCCTTCCGTTTAGGCAGGACTCATTCTTGTGGGCGAGATTAGCCGGCTATGCACTGGTAGCCGTTTCGACATTCCTGCGAGGTGATCAACGGTTGATTTGGCAGGGCGCGTTCACAATGTTGATTGGAGTTGCCGCAATCGTTGTCACAGGTTTCTCTGAATTGTTTGATCTTGGCATTGTTCAACGACATATGGTGCTAATGGTCGCAACGGGATTTGCGTTAATGATGGTCGTGTTTAGCCTTAGGCCATTGTTTAAAACCATTGTTGCTCTATCGCGATCAGTCAACGTCGCCTCCCCGGTTCGGCTTGCACGACTTGCGCGTTCAGTGGAACAGGTTGCATTCGTGGTCGCCGTCCTTGGTGGCGTGGTGTCGATCGGAATGATCTTTGGCCGGGTTGATCCCGCGACGATTCGTGTGACTATCATCACTGTTGCAATGGCGGCCATCGCCTACTTCGAGTTGTCCGAATTGACCTCTCAAAACCGTTTGCGTTATTTCGCGGTAATGATCGGCCTTTTTTCGGTGAGCTTGTGGGCGAGTGTGGTGGATGGCGGGCAGGCCTATCCTTGGCTTGTTGGTTCGATGCAGTGGCTTGTTGGGGGGCTGTTTGCGACAGTGACTTTGCTGTTTGTTGTACCAAGGTTGCTTGGGCACACGACCATTGCGCGTTGGCAACCCGCAATGCGAAGCGGTGCGATTGTTAGCGGTGCTGCTACCTGCGTCTCGCTATTTGCGATGTTGGCAATCGAAGCGGTCGTTCGGGATGCGGACGGAATCGGTGAGATTTCGCGGACGCTGGTCATCGGCGTCGGTGTGATTTTGGTCCTGCTGAGCCTGTTGTCAGCATTGGTTGCCATTTTGACGGGGCCCGGTTTTTCGCTTCGCGAAACGCTCTTGCTTTCGGATCGTCAACGACAAGTTTTGGTTGTGGTGTCTCAAGCGATTGCCGCGATCGCATGGTTGCATCTTTTTCTCTGCAAGACGCATCTTGCGTTCTTGGGACTACGAGCCTATTGGCCTTACATCGTAATGCTGATTTCTTTCGCCGGAGTGGGAGCAACTGAGTGGGCGAAACGCCGCAAAGACAAAGTGTTGTCTGCCACGCTGGCTCCAACAGCGTTGTATTTGCCGCTGATTCCGGCAATCGGATTTTGGCTAAGCAGTTTCGCGGTGGGTGGAGAAGCGAGTCAGTGGTCGTGGATGTTTATTGGCGGTAAGGTTCCCTACGCTTTGCTTCTGGCAATCGGGTCGGCCTATTACATCGGATTGTCCTTGATGTGGAAGCACGCTTTCCCAAGGATCACTGCGATCGTGCTTGGAAACGCCGCTTTGTGGGTGGTGTTGGTGCAAATGCCGGGTTGGAGTTTTCTGGCCCATCCGCAAGCATGGCTCATTCCACCAGCCGTTTGTATTTTGGTCGTCGCTCATTTTTATCGAGATCGTTTGCAGCCGAATTTGGCAACTGCCATTCGCTATGGCATGACGTTGGTTATCTACGTTAGTAGTACCGCCGACATGCTATTGCAGCAAATTGGCAGCAGTATTAGCGGCCCAATCGTTCTGGTTATTTTGGCTCTTGCCGGAATGTTAGCAGGAGTCGTTCTGAGAGTGCGTCCGTTTTTGTATTTGGGAGCTAGCTTTGTGTTTATTGGAGTGGCTAGTATGGTCCGGCACGCACAAGTTTCGATCGATGCCGTTTGGCCATGGTGGGCGTTCGGCATCACGACCGGCGTCTTGCTGCTCGCAGGACTAATGTGGATCGAAAAGAACAAACCACGTCTTCGCCAATACGCCAACACACTCTCAAGTTGGGATGCCTAAGAGCAGAGTGTGATTGAAACGAAAGCCTCGGTGGCTAGTTGAGTGGAAGAGTCTGTGGCGAGGTGACGGTGCGGCGACACATGTAACGTAGTCGCTCCGCTCGTTGGTGCTGCGAGGTTTGCTGGGTGCAGTCCCAGCAGTCCACGTCGCAAGACGTGGACGTTATCTAAGGGTTGGCGGAGTCTTGTTCGGCCGCTTAGCCTTTGGACAGCAAGTCATTGACTTTCTTCATCACCTCAAAGGCATCGGCGACATACAGCACGTCTGCTTTGCCTTGTGCCCAACTGCAATTCGGGTCCATGTTGATTGCACGACGCTGGTTGATAAATCGCCAACCAACCACGTGTGGCTCTTCACCATGGCAACACGTCGCCAAACCCTTAGGGTGACGTGGCGTTGAGCCTGTTTGGCCGACTTGGTTCATGTGGCTGAGGAAGCCCATGACTGCCTGGCCTTCGGCGTCTTGATCGACCAACGACTTGCTGCTGCCGAGCGAGGCTTGTGTTGAATCGAGGAACTCGAGAAGCAGTTGCTCTGCGTCGGGTACATGCGTTTGTCCGTCCGCTTGTTTTTTGGTCCAGCCGGCTCCCGCGACGAGCAGCAAGTCAGCTTCGGGGCGAATGGTTTGAGTATCGGAATCGGTTGCTTTTGTACCGATGACGCGAGTGCGTGTCGCTCCGCCGTCGAGTTCCACTGCGAGAATTTCGACCTGGGCCGTTCCAGTGTCGCCTTTCCAGGCATCGTAGACTCCTGCGGCGATCGATAGAAACCATGGGCTTTGATCGCGAGTGAGCGTGGCGACCATCCGTTGACGGTAGTACCAGCGTTGGATTTGAGCTTGGCCATCCTCGACCGACATTCCGGTTACTTGAGTGTCGATGCAACCGTCGCATCGATTGGCGACCCCCGGTAGCACTCGAGTCACACGGGAAGTCGCGGGGGCAAGTATGACAGTCGCTTCGCTTGCCTTCACCAGTTCGGTGATTGCCAGTGCGTCGCTTCCGTAACGCGAAACGCCGAATTCGCTTCCCGCGACGGCGAGGAATCGATCCGCACCACAAGAAGCGATTGCATCGGCAGCGGCTTGGACATCGTGGCCGATGAGTCCAACGGTGAGTGTCGCGTCACCGAGCGAGCCCTTTAATTGGCGGGCTGCTTCGAGTGCTTCTAACGCAGGTTTACAGAGCGTGCCATCGGCTTCGGTGTGAGCCACATATAAGATTGACGCCATAACGATTTCTGTCCTTCAGATTAATGATAGATCATGTGTGCCAGGGCATTGCCTGGCGAAGAGCATGCCAGGGCGAGTCCTGGTCTACCGATTGTTTTAATTCGCCTAACTACGTATCCACTCGACGAGCTCGCGAGCGATTTCATCCGCGGGAAGGTCTTTCACGATACGGGTTTCGCGGCGCTGTTGTGGGACTTCGACGCTAGCGAATGTTGAGTCTCCGGCTCCTACCGATACACTTTGTGCTCGCTGTAGTGCGGGCATGATCGTTCGCATATTCATCATGCCAACTTGCGGGTTGTTCTTTGGCTCCGGCAATGTTCCGGTGGCCCAGCCGAGCATCGCTGGCGGACCTTCGCAAACGGATTCGAGGTATTGTCCGCCTTCGATTCGTTCCAAGATTCGAAGGGATCCATCGTTTTCAACGTCCAATTCATCGACGGCGAGAAATTGGTCGTGGATCGACAGGCGTTCGCCGACGATCTGCATGGTTGCTCCAG
This sequence comes from Novipirellula herctigrandis, assembly GCA_007859835.1. GTDB lineage: Bacteria > Planctomycetota > Planctomycetia > Pirellulales > Pirellulaceae > Novipirellula_A > Novipirellula_A herctigrandis. Next base: position 6,035,193 of record SJPJ01000001.1, read on the forward strand.
CGTCGCGCGATGCCGAAGCGCAACCGCCGAACAAGAGCATGCGTGATCGATCCAAACCGGCGATTCCTTCGATCGCTTCGCTGAGAGACTTGGCCACGCTACTGGCGTCGGTAAAGCCGCTTGCTGAGCCATCAAGGGCCACCAATTCAAACGGCACCTTCTGGGCCAACGTCATCATCAGTTGCTGCAAGCGTGCTTTCGGACCCGCGCTCACTAGCCATACTTTGCTTTCAGGCGTCTTGGCTGCCAAATGAGCCGCTTCGAACAACGCGTGTCCTGCCCATGGGTCTAGCACCGAAGGCAGCATCATTTCGCTCTTCAGTTCGGGGAGCCCCGACGCGCCCATGACGGGCTGCAACGTCTGCAATGGATCCGGCACTAGCGAGCCGCAGACCACAATGTGAAAACCATTACTCATGAATCAAAAGTCCCTAACAAGAATCAAATATCAAAGTGGTTTTCGGTGCCTGGGCCTGTTCACGTTTACGAGTCCGTTGAACGTGCCGACACGAGAGCACCGAAAGAAAAAGGATTAGTTCTCTGCCGAATGCAAGCCGCCGGCTCCAACTCCAAACTTGATGTTGGTTTGTTCCGCGTCACCGTCGCGTGCTCGCGTGCAGTTCCACATACAGGCCCCACAGTGAACGCATTTTTCGCGGTCAAATTGAGGAACGCCATCGTTTTCCCCAGGTGCGATTGCTTGCCCCGAGCACATGTCAATACAGAGTTTCTCGGAACACGATTCGCACAATTCGGGATTGATGAACACCACATGATCGGCATAGCCCGGAGGTGCCTGAACTTTGCCGCCCATCAACAATGCGTCTTGTTGGGAAACCAACAGCTTGCCGTCAAAAGGAATTTCGGGCCACCCGCAACGATTCAACAAAGCCTCTTGCAGTGAAGTGCCTGATTCGGTGCATTGAGCACGCATTTTTTTCAGCTCATCCGCTGGAATCTTGCCTGCATAGTGTTCTTCGATCGAAGGAATGCGTTCGTGCGGAGGTTTGGAGTCTCCCGAGAGATTCAGCCACCCTCCGGTCAATCCCGTTATCCCCATTCCGATTAGGCCACGTACAAAACCTTTTTGAAAACCGTCCCGTGATCGTTCGGCGACGCGTCCTTCCTTTTCAACCCAGCTTTCGCGACGACGGCGGACATAGGTGTTTTCAAGGTTCTCGCGTGTAAACGGTTTGTCTTGTTTTACGAGCTCAATTACCGCTTCGGCGAGCTGCACTCCGGTTGTCCACGCTTCGTCGACTCCCGAACCTGTTAGAACATTGGTGCTTCCGGATCCTTCGCCGATCCGCGCGTAGCCATCACCCACCAAGAAAGGCTCGCCGGCCTTACCGGATTCTTGCAGCGATTTGGCTCCCCAACTGCGCATCGTGCTTCCTTCGAGATGCTTCCAGAGAGCGGGATGGGTCATCCAGTGCTGAAGGTATCGGTAGCTGGTTCGTACAGGGCTATCGAGCCACGACGGTACAAAGATACCCGCCGACGCCACGCCATCTGGATAGACATAGAGAAATCCAAAGATCTCTGGTTCTGGATAGCCAAACGTATGCAGCACCATCCCTGGTTTCAATTCACAATCGGGCGGAAGATCAATGACCATCTTCATGCCGAGTGCCCATTCGCGTTGATGGTTTCCTTCGGGCAATCCGAAATGCTCATCAAGTTTCTGTCCCACCGAACCGACTGGCCCGTCACCTACGACCGTTAGTGGCGCTCGGATATCCATGCCCGGCATAAAGCCCGCGTCGGGGTTTCCTTCGCGATCGGTGCCTTGATCAATTAGCCGTACCCCTACCACCTGATCGTCTTCAATCAGAGGTTCTTTCACCGGCATGCCGGGCCAGACTTGAACGAGTCCAGACGACATCAACTGAGATCCGACCCATTGATTGAATTGTCCCATCGACAGCAACAGGCCATCGTGCTTGCTGAGGAATCCCGGAATGTACGGAAGTTTGACCGCGTGTTCTTTGTAAGGCAGCAGCCATTTTCCCGCGTGGACGAGTCGATCCAACATCTTCAGCGACCACGACCGCCGGCTCACCTTGTGTGGATCGAGCAAGTACAAAACTTCCTCGCCCTCCACCGAATGCGCCAGAGGAATTTGGGAAGGGTCAAGATCGGGAAGCGAGTCGCGAATTCCCTTTGCACGGGTGACAATTCCGGAGACACCGAACCCGATGTCGTCGGCCCTCTCGTAGCAAATCACTTGTAGTGGCATGCCAGGCATTACGCGACTCATCAACGCCGGTTGGCCCTGGTCGTCGTTCATCGCCTCGGCGAGTGTGGTGAGGAAACCGCCTGTTGCCGGACCAAATCCGGTACAAACGATGTCGACTTCCATGCTCTGACGTTCTGGTGTTTGCATCGAATTGATTCAATCATTAAATGGGGTAATCGAGCGCTTCGGGAATCATGACTTGCGACAGCACGTTTCCAGCTCGGTCCTTGGCGAGTCGAGAGCCCGTTAAGCAGCCATCAAGTTTGTTGCGGCGGCTGATGAATCCATCCATCCCAGTAAAGTGAGGACAGGGGCCTGCTTTGTTGGCGTGCGACCCATCGGTTTCAACCACATCGCCACTCAACCGAGCGCCAACGCTAATGCCTGGAATAAGTCCTTCAAGACAATCGATTTCGCCTGCCTGAACACATTGCTCACAAGCGGGATCCCAGCTGGGATGGCGATTGTAACCGTACACCAAATCAGCACAGATTCGACTCACTTCGCCCGCGGCATGCGCGGCTTGAACATGGCATAGGTCAGTGAAAAATTGAACGTACCCGGGTAAAGCGTCCCCAAGGACTGGATTCTCGGGGCCTTTCTTTGCGAGTTCGAGACAATCGAGGATTTGGCATCGACATGCCAGCAGCCAAGAGAGCGCGTCGGCCATCGGGAAAGTCGCGCCTTGGCGTTTGTCACGATACAGTGGCTTGCCATCGGCATCTTTCGAATCTTGTAGGTGCCGGTAGGTCCAGAGCCAAAGCTCCATTGCGGACCCAAGTGTGCAAGCTCCGGTGCCAGGTCGTTCCGACGCCAAAGTTCTCAACTCGACAATCCATTGACGGAATTGCGCAAGAAACAACTCACTTGTCATGGTCACAATCAACTGGCGACGCTGAACGGATTCGGGGCCTTCGTAGGTTGCTTCAAGTTGAGAATCCATCCACTTCTGAGGAAGGAACCCAGGGCAATCTTCGGTGATGCCGTAGCCGCCCATCAGGCTAACCGCCTCACGCATCATATTGGCGCCTTGTCCAGTGTTCCAAAGCTTCGTCGCAGGTGACAATATGTTCGACAGCGATTCCCCGATCATGAATTCAACCAATCGGTTTGACTTCAATTCCGCGATGCGTGCTTCATCGCGTTCCTCTTCGGATTGCGTAAGCAAATCGAGGTATTCGAGCGCCAACTTCTCCGTCTTTTTGCGTATCTTCAGAATTTCGCGAACGCTGCTGGCGCCGGCTTCGGCATACAGGTCATCTCTCGTCTTATCAAGTTCTTCAAATTCATCGAAATGGCGTGCAGCGGCGAGCCCAAGTGAAGTTGCCGCTTCGCCAGTGGCCCAAACATCGACCAAGCGGTGAAGCACGTCTTCCTTCATCTGCAAACCGAGGTCATAGCGTGGCGTACCAGGTGCACCCTCACCACCACGGAAGCGACCGCGTTGGTAGCGGATGATGGGCTCAACCGCGGATACTAATTTGGCTGCGGTCATGACGCCCACGGGGACACGTGTGCGTGCGAAGACGGCCTCGAGCACCTTGCCATGATTGTGGTTTGGAACGACCACTCCGTCTTGAATCGTGTATCCGCCGACGATGCGCGACGCAGGTACGGTCATATGGAAAATGGGGTCACGTGTCGACGAAAGCTGATGCACCAACTTGTGCGTCACGGCTCCACGATCATAGACGCCGTCATCATCTTCTTCGAGGATAACCATGCAGGTTCCTTTGATGCGGTCATCATCCGATTCAACGGCTGCCACCACAAAGTTAGCGTAGTCCATGTTGGTAATGAAGCGACCACGTTTGTCGACTTGAAGAAGCGGTTCTTTTCCTTCTTCCCACTCGGCCACGCGGACCTTACCGCACATGATTCCCGTATCGACGCCGACATAAGGCAGCGGTTCGGTTAGGCAAAACGCACCACGCGCGATCTTGCGATCTTCACCTGGAAGAGGCGGTACACAGCGACTTAGGTATTCGGCTTGTTGCTCGGGCGTGCCTTTTTCGAGAATCGGCTCAAGGGCTAGTCCCGCTGCCAGACTGCAGGTCGCCGCCCCGGCATCGACCCATGCAAGTTCGAAAGCAGTCAATGCCATCACAAAGTTTTTGGGGCCAGCCAAATAGCCGCCAAACTCAGGCGTGGACATCATCGCAGTGATGCCCGACTCGTCGTACGCTTTGAGCATTTGATCCTTAGCGTCGGTCCACTCATGAGTGTTACGGGCACCCTCAGCCACGATTCTTGCAACGACGCCACGGGCGACCGCTCGTGTGGATTGAACGAGCATCTGAAGATCATAACGATCTGCAAACCGCCACATGATTTGGCGGACCTCGTCGGTCGGCAAGGTTTGCATGACGGGCGTTTTTTCGTCCTGGACTGACGCAACAGACATAGAATTCGATCCTCAATTTCCGAGAAACGCAACGTAACGATGCGAGTGGCTGAATGCACAGCGAGCAGTGGGCGAAGTATATCAAATAAGTTAAGTCGCAACAATCTGACCGTAAGCACACTTTGTGGATTGCTTACGCCACATTGGCTGTTTGTGACGATTGCTTTCAACATTTTTATTAGGTGCGTCAAAGCGCACCACGCGATGCAGCATACGCTGCGACCGATGCTGCGGTGGATCCATTTTTGCTTGCTTTGAAGGCGCGCTGAGAACGGAAATAGGATGCGTGTGCTTAAGGAAGAGGCTCCCCCTTTGATTCGTTCGCGGCGCAAGCGGTTGTAAGTAGAGTCGGCGGTGCGACCAGACTCGAATGCTTAAGTGCAAGCATTAGAGTTCGTCGTTTTTTGCATCACTCTTGGCGGATTCGAAACGCGAGTGGCAGATTCGAAACGCGAGTGACTCGCAAATCCGTCGGCGATATCGACCACGAGTTGATGATTCATATTGTCGAAATGAAGGTCGTGAATAAGGTAATGAATTCAGAAGAATTGTTGGTAGGCAATTGACCTGCGCAAGAACGACAACGGCTGTGGAACATTCTGCAATGGTTGGTCATTGGCGAACGAATCGTCGATTGATGCGGCATTCTGTCGCTGCGTCGTTGCGCTGCTAATCGAGGAGTGTGAACAACGCACTTGACCGTCCTATACATCACTGATACCTTCCCAGCGTCAAGCCCCCGCCCCCTAAACTGTACCTGGAGTTGCGTGTTGTGCCTTACGACATCGTAGTATTGGTTAAGCAGGTTCCGGACACGGCCCATGTCACCGTTGATACGATGCGGGCCGATGGAACGGTGAATCGAGGTGCCTTACCAACCATCTTTAATCCGGAAGACTTGCATGCGCTCGAGTCAGCGCTTGAATTGCGTGACCGCTACGGCGGGACCGTCACGGCGCTAAGCATGGGGCCGCCGAAGGCTGCGGATGTATTGCGAGAGTGCCTTTATCGCGGCGCCGATCACGCCATCTTGCTCACCGACCGGCGTGCAGCCGCAAGCGATACGCTGGCGACCAGCTATATCTTGGCTCAGGCTGTGAAGGCTATCGGCAAGTATGATTTTGTATTCGCAGGACGGCAAGCAATCGATGGGGATACCGCTCAAGTCGGACCGCAATGTGCCGAGAAACTAGGCGTTACACAGCTTACTTATCTCGAAGAATTGGTCCACGTCAAAGACAACGTGGTGCGTGTCCGACGAAACCTCGGCAATGGCTGGGAAATTGTCGAAGCACCGTTGCCAGTGCTCCTTACTGTGATGGATACGGCGAACAAACCGAGGCCGCCTGCGGCGCGAAAGGTCTTGCGTTTCAAACATGCTCGTGTCGAAGCGGAAGTGGCAGCGGAAGTAAAAAGCGATAGCAAAGAATCCTCGAAGGAGGAACAGGCGACCGAGGTTTCTCGTCGCTGTGAAGTGCTTCGCGACCAAGGCTTGTCAATCGAACAATGGAATCTGGATGACATCGGTGCCGACCTCGAGCGGTGCGGACTTTCAGGTTCTCCGACCAAGGTCTTTCGTGTTCAGTCAATTGTGCTGACAAAAGAAGGCTATACCGAAATCGCACCTACCGAAGAGGGTGCTCGACAACTCATTCAAGAACTCGTAATTGATCGGACGTTAGGATAGATGAACGAACCGAATCGCCAGGGAGAAGTTTGGGTATTCGCCGAACAAGAGGACGGAGTTCTTTCGGATGTGGTGCTGGAGTTGTGCGGCAAGGCACGCCAGCTCGCCGATGAACTTGGTGTCAAAGCCGGTGCTGTCTTGCCAGGTTCCGATATCGATGGACTGTCGCAAAAGCTGATTGCCTACGGTATCGACCATGTCTACGTCGTCGAGGATACGCGGCTAGCACATTTTCAGACATCTTCTTACAGCCGAGTTGTGTGTAGTCTGATTGATAAGCATCAGCCGCAAATCGTACTGTATGGTGCAACCTCGCTCGGACGGGACTTGGCACCGCGGGTTGCTTCGGAAACGAGGGCGGGGATGACCGCCGATTGCACTGACTTGGAAATCAAGGACGTCACCGATCCGCGAACCAAGCAAGTTCACGAAAAGTTGCTACTGCAAATTCGTCCAGCCTTCGGCGGCAATATCGTTGCCACGATCGTCAACTACGATTGGTGGCCTCAAATGGCCACGGTCCGAGAAGGCGTGATGCCGATGCAGGATCCCGACGAGTCACGTTCGGGCGCTACGATTGTGGAAGACATCGAGTTAGATGATTCACTGTTTCCAGTAAAACTGATCGAGCGATGTGTTGAACCACGAACCGTAAACCTGAAGGGCGCTCGTGTCATTGTCGCGGGCGGTGGGGGTGTTGGTAGCCGTGATAGCTTTAAATTGATCCACGAGTTGGCAGGTGCGATCGGTGGAGCCGTAGGGGCAAGTCGAGCGGCAGTCGACGGTGGCTTCATCGGCAAGGAACACCAAATCGGCCAAACCGGGACGACGGTTCGACCGGCATTGTATATCGCCGCAGGGATCAGCGGTGCGGTCCAGCACCGCGCGGGCATGGAAGAGTCGGCGAAAATTATCGCGATCAATACGGATCCCGATGCACCGATCTTCTCCGTAGCCCACTATGGCATCGTTGGTGATATGAAGAAGGTGCTTCCAATGTTAGTTTCCGCGCTGAAAGAACGTCGGTAGTGATGGCGTAAAATGGCGGGACTGGATCTACCATTGATGAACACTTGGCAGCGAGTCCGTTTTTCCTAAAAGAGTAAGTGTGAGAGTCTGACGTGGCAAACTTCTTTCTTGATAACCAAGACATCCAATTCTTGTTCTCGCACATCGATATGCAGCAACTCGCTAGCATCCAGGAGCGGTTTGCCGAGAACGGAGACGCTGACTACGCACCGAGCGATAATGCCGAGGTGGTCGACGACTATCGCCGTATCATGGAAATCACCGGCCAAGTTGCCGCGGAAACGCTTGCCCCCAACGCCGAACAGGTCGACCGTGACGGTAACACGCTCAACCCGGACGGCACCGTCACACTGCACCCCAAGGTTCGTGAAAACTTAGACCGATTGGCTCAGGCCGATTTGCTGGGATTTACGGTGCCGCGAAAGTATGGCGGGCTGAATTGTCCCAATTTGATTTACACCATGGCGACCGAAGTGATTGCCCGCGCTGACGCCTCGTTTATGAACATTTTTGGCCTGCAAGGGATCGCGGAAACCGTCAACGCTTTCGCCAGCCAAGAAATCAAAGATGAAGTCTTGCCCCAGTTCGCCGAAGGTGAAGTGACCGGCGCAATGGTGCTGACCGAGCCCGATGCGGGCAGCGATTTGCAGTCGGTGCGGCTTCGTGCTCATCAAGATGAAAACGGCAATTGGTTACTCAACGGTGTCAAGCGATTTATCACTAACGGGTGTGGTGAAATTCTATTGACGCTGGCTCGCAGTGAACCGGAGATGTCCGACGGCCTCGGTTTGAGTTTGTTTATTTCAGAACGCTGTGACAAAATCAAAGTTCGTCACCTCGAGGACAAGCTGGGGATTCATGGATCGCCAACGTGCGAGTTAGTTTATGAAGACGCGCCAGCTCGTTTGATCGGCGAACGGAAACGTGGACTGATTACTTACGTGTTGGCATTGATGAATGGCGCTCGGGTCGGCATTGCAGCACAATCACTGGGGATCGCCGAAGCAGCGTTCCGATTGGCTAGAACCTATGCTCACACTCGTCACCAATTCGGTGTGCCGATTGAACAATTGCCGGCTATCTCGGAAATGGTCATCGATATGCAAGTTGCAATCGAAGCGGCTCGTGCTTTCACGTACGAGACCAGTCGCGTTTGTGATCTCGAGAACAACACATCCCGCTTGGTGGAATGGCACGCAGATCAATTGGACAAGGCCGAGCTGAAATCACTCAAAAAGGAGCTCCGCCAAATCAAGCGAACCAATGGCATGTTGACTCCAATGAGCAAGTACTTTTGTTCGGAAATGTGCTGCCGCGTCGCTGATAACGCCATTCAAGTTTTGGGCGGGTCGGGGTATATGAAAGACTATGCGGCTGAACGCCATTTGCGTGATGCTCGGATCACAACGATCTACGAGGGAACCAGCCAACTTCAAATTGTGGCCGCGATTCGTGGTCTCACCTCCGGTGTATTTGATGGTTGGGCTGAGGGGTATGAGCAAAAGGAATACGCGGATCCTTTGTTGAGCGAACTGAAACAGCAACTGATGCAGGGACGCTCGCAATTAGCTGAAACGATCCAATTCGCCAAGCAAAAGTCACCGGCTTACACTGAGCTTTCCGCTCGAAGGCTTGTCGATGGGGCGATTACGATCATGACGGGACATCTTCTGTTGGACCAAGCGGCCAATAGTGACCGAAAGAAACGCGTGGCCAAACGGTTTATTCAGTCCCAAATGCCAATTTTGAAAATGAACGCCGAGCGAGTGCTTTCGGGTGACGAGATGCCTCTTGAAGAGTACTCGGTGCTCGCGGGACCGGTGCCCACTAACGCGATGTGAGCGGATCGAGTCGGAAAGAAATTCTGCAGTTCATGACCGCCCTGCCCTGCCCTTTTTTAGACCATTCGGATTCCACGACGAATGGGGAAAAACAAGCGACGTAAAATGATGCGATTGCATTCATCGACCACACCCTAGAGCACTTGAAAAATTGATGTAGGTGCGTTGACGGAGATCGGTTAATTTGACGTTTTCGCCAACACGGAGGTGTGACTGATGAAAGCGTTGGACATGGATTTGCGTGAACGAATCCTGGCTGCCATTCTTGAAGGGAAGGAGAGCATGCCGAAGATCGCCGAGCGGTTTTCGGTCAGTTACAAGGTCGTTCAGAAACTCAAGTACCAGTGGCGGGATCTGGGAACGCTGGAACCTCAAACGCATCACTGTGGTCGCAAACGAGCGTTCAGTGAAAAGCAGAGCAAGAAGCTCGATCAGTTGATCCGTGAGAATCCATCCTGGACGCTCGAGCAGTTGCGTCAAAAACTTCGCATGGACTGTACAATACAGACAGTCTGGAACGAAGCTCGAAGGCTTGGCCACTCATTCAAAAAAAACGTTGCGAGCAACTGAGCAGTGTCGCGATGACGTTCGCCAGCAGCGTGGTTGCTGGAAGCGACAACAGAAGCGGTTGAATATCGAAAAGCTTGTCTTTCTCGACGAGACCGGCGCGAAAACGAACATGACGCGGCTGTATGGTTGGGGGCCGAAGTGTCAGCGAGTCGAGGATGCGGTACCGCACGGCCACTGGGAAACGACCACGCTAATTCACGCCATTGATTGTCATGGCAGCCGAGCATCGATGATCACAAACGGCCCGACCAACTCGTGGGTGTTTGAGGGATTCGTCGATTGGCTTCTTGCCCCGGCGTTGCGACCTGGCGATATCCTCGTGATGGACAACCTCTCCAGCCACAAGACCGCATCAGTACTCAAAAAGATTGAGCAGACCGGCGCGGAAATCTGGTTCCTGCCGCCATACTCGCCGGATCTCAATCCAATCGAACAGATCTTCTCAAAGATCAAGTCCCATCTACGCAGAGCCGCCGTTCGCACCGAGCGGAAACTCTACAACGCGATCGCCAAAGCCATTGATGCCGTCACTGCTGAGGATTGCCTGAACTGCTTTCGCAACTCAGGGTATGTCGCATGAAAAATTTTAAAATGCTCTAGTCGTGTTTCAAGGCAGTATCCCCGGTGACGTTGGTCTCGAAGCATCGGTTCATGCTAACCAGTGGGGGCAACCAACTGCAACCAACTGCAACCAACGCGGAATGCAAAGAGCATTCACGGAGGTCGCTCTGCTTTTCGATGCTCCACTCGTATTCTAATCCGGAGATTGGGTACGCCTGATGCCAAACATTCTTCTACACGACGGCGATAAATCGTTCGAATTCAATTTCGTTCACTTCGTGGGTCTTCGGCTTGTCGAACCGCTACGAGAATGAATAAACCCCCTTCTGAGAAATGGCGATGATACACAACAACCGTCTCTTTCTTCATCTGCTCATCACTTGCTTGATGGTTGGACCGGCGTTTGCTGATTCGTTTAAGCCGGGATCGCTATGGCAAGACAACAACGGTGTGCCGATCAATGCTCATGGTGGAGGATTGCTTCGCCATGAAGGAATCTACTATTGGTATGGCGAACATAAAGTTGGCGGTACAGCAGGCAACAAGGCCATGGTCGGCGTTCACTGCTATTCTTCCCCCGATTTGTATCATTGGACGGATGAAGGAATCGCCTTGCCTGTTTCAGGTGATGAGCATGCTGACATTGCGAAGGGATGTGTCTTGGAGCGTCCCAAAGTTATTTATAACGTGACGACGGGTAAGTTCGTGATGTGGTTTCATCTCGAGCTGAAAGGTACAGGATATGAATCCGCTCGCAGTGGTGTGGCGGTCAGTAATACTCCCACCGGTCCGTTTACTTACCTTCGGTCATGTCGGCCCAATGCCGGCAAGTGGCCGAAAAACGCCGCCAGTGAAGAACGAATCATTCCCAAGCCTGAAAGCCTCGCTAAGGTGCCACACGGCGGCCCGAATTCCGTTTCCGTTCGAAGTTCATTGCTTGGTCGTGACTACGAGGGAGGCCAGATGGCTCGTGATATGACTTTGTTTGTGGATGACGACGGAAAGGCGTATCACGTTTATTCGTCCGAAGAGAACAGCACCACGCATATAGCATTGCTTTCGGATGACTACCTTTCCCACAGCGGAATTTATGTCCGCGTGTTCCCTCACCGATGGATGGAGGCTCCTGCCATTTGCAAACGAAATGGGGAATACTATTTTCTCGGCAGCGGTTGCACAGGGTGGGCTCCCAACACGGCGCGCGCCGCGGTCGCGGACAATATTCTGGGGCCTTGGGTCGAAATCGAATCGCCCTGCATCGGCGTGAACCCACAAAATGGCCTTGGGCCTGAGAAAACCTTCGGTGGGCAAAGCACGTTCATCCAAAAGGTGGACGGAGAGAAGGACGCCTATATCGCAATGTTCGATATTTGGAATCCGAAGAACGCGATCGATGGGCGGTATGTCTGGTTACCGATGTCTTTCAACCGAGATCGGTACAACATCATTTGGAAAAATGAGTGGGATCTATCCCATTTTGATAGCACGAAGGCGCAGGACGAATGATGATGATGCTATGCGAATTGGCATGGCGATCCGGAAATTTAATTCCACTTTCGGCAGTGATTCCCGTCGACTGTGTCCCGACTGTGATCGGAATAGGAATGCAATCGGATGAAAAGCCCGCGAGCGATTCCGATTGAAATACGCTCGGGCTTTTCTTTGAAGACTCTTAGAGCATTTCTAAGTTTGATGGAGGCCAAGACAGGTGCTGGCATGGCCGCGCCCGCACAGGTCCTGGTCTATGATGATCCCGCGTCGATTATGGAAATGATCTAATAGTCGATTTCGACGCCCACGTAAGGTGTGATTCCCGGCGAGTAAGCGATCGTATTGCCAAACGTTGCATCGGCGGGAAGTCGCAAATTAAGGTGCTCGTAGTAGTTGCGGTCAAACAGGTTCTCGATACCGCCGGTGATGCTAAGCCGATCTGTGGGACGCACGTATCCGCGAAGGTACGAGACACCAAATCCCGGCGTTGCAGTTTCGAGTGGAATCGGAGTCGTCGCGGTGCCAACCGCACGCAGTGTTCCTAGGCGATCTTGGTTGTCCACAATCCGCCAACCCCATTCCATACCCCATGAATTGGCGGCACTGGGGTCGACGAGGCGTAAACCAAGTCGACTTTCAAGCGGATAAATTCCAGCAAGTGGTTGATCGATTTCTCGGTCTCGGCCATCGAGGTAAGACAGGCTTGCAAAGCACTGTAACCCGCGAGCGAGATCCGCTTCTCCGTATGCTTCAAAACCAGCTAATGTAGCGTAGTCAGTGTTGATCGCATTGAGCAGTCGTGCACCGGTCGGGTCTGAAATTTCATTGGCGGAATAGGTGACGTAGTCAAGGATCCATGCGTGGAATGCACTCACGCGGCCTCTCACATTGTCATAGTCAAAGTCAAGTCGCACATCCGCTTGCCAGTTGCGTTCTTTGCTAAGTTCCGGATTTCCGATCACACGGCTAAAACCGCTTTGAATGACTGCCAAGAACAATCCGTCGCTATATCGATCCGTCAAGTTAGGTAGACGCTCGGCGTATCCCATTCCGATTCTCGAACGCCAGTTCCGATTCAGATCGAAGTCGTTGGTGATGTAGAACGACGCAAGTGTATCGGAAACGTCCAAATCTCGATTGACCGGACCCGTGCCACCATCTTTGAAATTTGATCGCTCGGTTAACGTGTTCGCATCGGCTTCGGTCGCAACTAACGCGATTCGAGCTCCAATCGCCAAACGCCAAGCATCGGTGATTCCCTCGGTCAATTCAGCGTACATGCCTGGGTCAAAGATTTCTGCTGATGGTAGTCCTGTTTCGAATCGTGGGTCAGCAAATCCAAATTCGCTGATGTCATAACGTTCTGAAATGCGTTGTTCGACATAGCGAAAATCAAAACCGGCACCGACCGAGGAGTCGCTATTGTATTGTTGCGTCATCCCGGCGCGGAATCCGGCTGTGGTGAGAGTGCCGTCGACATCGCCATTAAACTGTGCGGATAAAGGAGGCGTCGGTGGGGCGGCGGCACGGAGTGCTGCATCGACCCGATTGAGAACCGTAAAGTCAGGCCTTCGCTTTCCGGATAAATCAGTGTCTCCATTGAAGCTTGTATCTGACACCCATGCATCGACGCGATACCCCATTCCGGATCGGTCATCGTTGTGGATGATGCTGTGGGTCAATCCGTAGTGCTTCAAATCATCAACATCAAAAAACTGTCCTGCGTATTCGGTTTCGCCTTGATTCACCAAGCTAAACTTGGTTTCCATACGGGTGTCATCGTCAATGTCGAACCCAACCGCAGAGAAGAGGTTAAATGCGTCATAGCTGCTAGGGATAGCCAACCCGTTTCCGGCCGAATAGTCACTTCCTTTTCGATAGCCGACGTTGGCATAGTATCCCGCTCGCTCACCGCCACCATAAACCGTCGCCGTATTGTATGTTTGACCGCCGTTAGCTCGGACGTTTGTGCCCAATCGTATGTGGTTTTCTGCACCACCCTCGTAACGAGGTGTTGGAATGGTGTCGACGTTGATGAATGCAAAGTTACTGCCATGACGCAGTCCATAGGGGCCACTGATCACCTCCGTATTCGCGATCAGTGCTTGGTCGAATTTGGATAATGTTGCATCCAAATCCCCTCGGACCGGAGTTTGGAACCCACCGTCGAGTGCTGTATGAATTTGGCCTTCATAGTAGCCGCGAATTCGTGGATCAAAGCCAATCGGACTTCGGCGACGTGCTTTCACGGTTTGTGTGTTGGCCACCTCAACCAGGGTTTCCGCTGCGTCGGGCGTACTCACCAAATTGAAGGTGCTTGCGGGAACAATGTCGAGCGGTGCTGTGGCAACTGCACCCGTTTCAACGCGGCCTGTAAGCTCTTGAATCGCTTCGACCTGAGCGGGTGAGTTGAGTGTGGTTGCCGCGGCAGTTGGCAATTCTGGTTCGAGTAATTCCGACAAGTCCAACCGACCACCTGCGTCGGCGTCGTCGTCTTGAAGTCCGGTGAACTGGGTCGATCCAACCCCAAAGTCGGCCGGCTGCGTGATTTCCGCTGGTGTTGTTTCGGCTTGAACCAAACGGATTTCATTCGCTCCGTCGCCATAGTAATACTGGGCAATACGAAGGAGCCGGAACTCCGGTTCATCAGCGTGAAGTGTCGCGGCTACAGCCGGAATCACTGAGAAAGCCAGAATTGTCCGTAACGATACCAAGGATCGTAAATACATAGCGATGGTCCTCCTGACCAGTCTCCGGTTCCAAACCTTTGCTTGAACATTGCCAAAGTGAGGTGGACTGCTAAATCACCCCCCACCATGGCTTATTTCTACGTTCGTCATGTTGTCAAACGCATATTCATCCGATGTGGTCAATCGAGCCCGATCAACGGCCGGATGTATCAGCTGACACGAAACCGCAGACTTCACCATCAAACATCAGTTTGCCGATTGTGCGGGCTGAGCCGTTTGGTTTGATTTTAACCGCTCGCTTTTCACCATCTCTTGGCGAGAAGCCATTACTTATAGATTTGTTTCACGTAAGCGATATCTTCTTCATCCAATCGGCGAAGATCACGGTTGCGTTCAAGCAGGCCAATTTGCCGTCGCAATTCCAATAAATCATCTCCCACGATCTGCTGTTTGGACGTCGCCAAGATGCCCGGCACTTCCCGCTTGCGGCTCTGGCTGGCGAAAAATAGCACGTGAAATTGGTCAAGGAGTGCCAAACGCATTTGATGCAATAATTCCGGATTGAGATCCAATGGATCTGCATTCTTCAAAACTCGTAAATATTCTTTCACGCGATCGCCAAGCGATTGATCGGTCAAAGCGAAGGCGTTCGCAGCGACAAAATCAGCATACGCAATTGCTTTTTCGTCGGTCCCGATCGCAGCCTTAAGCTTTGTGGTGAATGGATCGAGGCATTGCTGCGTCTTGGTCGAATCGACTCTGGGCGGCGTCCCAAACTTTTCGGGAAAACCCGCGTTTCGGACGTATAGCGAAATTCTTGCGATCAACATGCAGGCGGTTTCCGCATCCTGTTGGATTTCCTCAAGTCGTTCCACGGGGACGCGGCCCACGCGATCAACGAGGTCGGCGAAATATTCGTCTCGCTGCGCCCCACCAAGCTCCAATGCAATGCCGGTGAGTAATTGGCACTGCAACTCCAAGCTTTTCCAATAGGTTAAACCTTCGGCGTCACGCAGATCCTGCTCAAGCATTGTTAGAGCGCGTCGGCGGTCGCCATCGTCACGGTTGAGCAATTGAGCGAAGGCGATAATGGTTTCATTGCGAACTTGGTTGTCAATTGCCGATTCGTTTGCGTTTAGAATCTCGTAGGCCTTTTCCAGGTCTTCGCTCGCCGCACCGATTCGTCCTTGTTTCTGTTCGAACTGCGATCGCCAAACTAACCACTCGACCTGAGTTGCCGGAGTTGCGGACGCGTCGAATTGGCCAAACACTTGGTCGTAGTTTTCGAGCAACTCTTCTGGACCACCGTCCAAATAGTAGCGATATTTACAACGCGCCAAATAGAAACTTGCTTTCATCGGATTACCGAACTTCGTTTCGCCCGCTGCGTTTTGAAAGGCCTCGATCGCTTTTCGGTAATAGCTATGTCGCTGATCTTTACTAACTGACTTGACGTAAAATGCTAAATCTTCGTAGCTATTGCCAAGCGATAGAAACGCCGCGTTTTCACTGACCGCCATGTTGGCGCCTTCCAGCATTTGGCATGCGCTCTCTGCACTGCGAAGGGCCTCTTTCAGTGTTGCTTCACGTGTTTCGCTCGAACCGCGAAACGCTGCTCCGATGAGGATATTCGCATGTCGCCAATAAGCATCGTAGAGAAGTTCTTGGTTACTCCCCGATTCTTCTAAGCGTTCAATGACGGGCACCAATTCGTCGGCTGCTCGCTCTAATTCGGCGATGCTCGAAACGCTGCCTGAATTCAAGCTTGCTAGATAGTACCTTAGAAACGCCTGGCGAACTGCGATTTCGGGATTATCAGGAGCATGTTGCTTCGCCTGTTGGAGGTAGCCATCGAGCATCGCTAATTTGGGTTGATCCCATATTTCG
This sequence comes from Novipirellula herctigrandis, assembly GCA_007859835.1. GTDB lineage: Bacteria > Planctomycetota > Planctomycetia > Pirellulales > Pirellulaceae > Novipirellula_A > Novipirellula_A herctigrandis. Next base: position 6,051,592 of record SJPJ01000001.1, read on the forward strand.
CCTGATAATTCATGCCTTTGCTGAGCGTACTCGGCCGTCTTGAGCCACAGTTCGGCTTGCTGTTGATCGGATTTCGATTCGTCATTGGCAGCGACTGCCGCGGACATCACCAGACTATCGACCCAATCTTGACGAGACATGTCTGATTGGCTCATGTCAATCTTGCCATCTGCTTTGAGAAAGTACTCGCAGAATTTTATCAGTGCATTTTTGTCGATTGTGGATGGAAACTCCCAGTACGCTGAATCGGTCTTTGGCTGCGTCATAAGCGGCCGCACGATTTTCATAATCGGAACAAGAATTTGATCCAACCACGCGCGGTCGTAAATCTCACTTTCGCCAAGTCCGACATCAAGTGCAGCAACACATGGACGCAGCGCCGAAGACAATCCGTCGGCACTTTTTCCGTCGGCTGTTTGGGAATTCGTATTTGCAAGGGCAACTTCCATCGCTGCACGATAGAGTTGACCATCTTGACGATGCGTCTGTCCGGTCGCGATCGAATCACCTAGTCGATGAGCGAGGTTTTGGAGTCGAGCTAGTGTGGACTCCGTTGCCGGAGTTTTACCCTCGCGAACGGCTTCCGCAACTTCGACCAACAAACGTTGTATTTCGAATGCGGTCGCCACGTTTTGCGACACTTGCGGAGACTTGGGGAGCCACCATTGGGCTTGCTCGACTTGTTCGATTCCGTCAGTTTTGGTTGCAAATCGCTGTTTCAAGATTTCGTCATCGTCGACGCCGGATAGCTCCGTCGCATAGGACAACAACATCGAAGCGATCCACTCACCCCGCGCTGGACCGAGTTCTCTTGCAGTGGTATTCGCGTCATCGGCTGACTGTAATGTTGCCCATCGCTGCGCGGCATCACTTTGGTCATAGTCGTGCCATGCAATCAACGCGTCTAAGTAGTCAAAGTAATGTGACGGCAACGGCAAGGTAGCAACACTCGAGGCTTCTTTGAGTCGCTGTTTCAGTCGGCTCAGCTTCAGGCCTCCGAAATGGTTCCCGTCCATCGCCGCCATTTCGATTTCAATCGCTGCGCTGAGCATCGCATTGGCGGGTGTCGTTGGCGAATCGGATTCTTTGCGAATGGCTTGCTGTATTTCCGGGTCGGCATAGGGAGTGGTGCCTGCCGATACCGCTGAACTCAAAAGCAATGTGTCGATTGATGCGGGCGGTTGGATTTCTAGCTTTTTGGCCAACTGTTGCCCTTCATGATGAATGGTTTTGATATTCGCAAATTCTAGATTTACCATTTCATCGATGCTGCCGCTTCCTCGCATCGCTCGATCTGTCATATCTGCAATAAAGGACTTCACGGGTTGTTTGAAGAAAAACCGTTCGCTTGAATCGGCTTGGTCCAAAGTTCTTGACAATTTCACGAATGTGTCAGCAATGCGAGAAGGATGATCGATTCCATCGAGCATCCGCGAAAAGACCTCGATTTTCCGATCGACGTCATCGTCACGAAGGTCTTGGTGTTGCTCGGTGAATTCGCTGACGATGGTTCTTGCCGCATCCCAATGCTTGTCGGTGATCGCAGATTTGAGTTTGTTGATATCCGCATCGACGGAAATGGCCGGCCAAGTTCTTCCGATGATCAGACGCTTTTCGTTATCGGTATCGTAAGCTTGTTTCAATTCTGGAAGAAAAGCAATTTCCATTGGTCCCCAGCGGTCTTTGCACCATTGAGGTAACGAATCGAGTCCGCTTTGTTTGATTTTGTCCTTGGCTCGTGCAATGTCGGTAAGGGTTAGGGTTTCGGTATAGTGGCCGGGTTCCGGTTCTTTTTCGGCATGAGTCAGGGCAAGTGAGACCGCGGAAAGCGTCTGTTGTGCGTCGGAGCCGATGAGATTCGATTGCTGTTCCAATAATTGGCGGACTGCCGAAGTCACGGTCGGGTCCGCTGCTTCATTCTCCTGAACAGCAAGTTGAAGCTTGGCCGCCAGCACTTGCGCATGTAATTTCGCACCTTCGTCGGACGACGGGTCTAGCATTGGCATCGGATGGTCTTGATAGACCTGCTCAAGCAACTTTAAGTCATCTTGGATGTATTTATTACTATCACCAAGTCCGCCAGCATAAAGCTGGTCGAGGATCCCTTTGGAAAACTCTTCGCTAATATCAATCGTCAACTGCCGAATGGACTGCTGTAGAGCAGGGTCGGAGGCGGCAGCGGGAAAGGCCGCTTGCGTTTCCTTGATCGCATCGCGCAGCGGCGTCAGTGCCGCTAAGTAATTATCAGGTGTTCCGGGCTCAAACCACTGGTATTTTGCTTTGGATTGTTCCGCTTCGACCAATCGCTCGGCCGCCATCTTGGTTCCGTCGCTACCGAAGAAAGCATCATAAGACTTTCGGTCAAAGGTCCGCCATGACCATAACCCTCCGCCAACCAGCGTTGCTAAGACAACCGACGCGATGGCCAACCGCAATGGTGTGATTCCCGCCCGACGATCAACACCGGTCGCCAGAGCAAGGGCATCGACAAAGTCGCCGCACGATGGATATCGCCTTTGCGGATCGATTTCCATGGCGCGACGAAGGACTTTGCGTTCGCTTTTGGTCAGGTGACTGAGGTTGAGTTTGCCAGTACATTTGGCGAGTGTGATGTTGGCTTCGGTCGTGATGTCAAAGGGTAACAGGCCCGTCCGAAGTTCGAAGTAGGTAATCGCCAAGGAGTATTGGTCGACGGATCGGCTATAGGTGCGACCTTGCAAGACTTCGGGGGCTGCGTAGGCAGGCGACGCAAAGGCTTGCCGCGTCGTTCGTGTATCGCCTTCGAATTTGTGAGCGAGACCGAAGTCACAAACTTGGGCTTCACCACCAACCAGCAAGATGTTTTGGGGCTTGATGTCACAGTGATAGATCTTGTGTTCTTGATTCAACAGGTCGATTGCTCTTGCGGACGCGCGAAGGTAACGCACCGTTTCGGCGGCATCGAGGCCGCAAGGAATCTGGATGTTGTCCTCTGGGATGCCCGCATCGCGACGAATTTGTTGCAATCGGTCATGCAGCGTGCAATCGCCAAGCCCCATCACAACGATCAATTCTTCGGCTTTGGGGCCGCTCGCTGGCTTTTTGCTGGCTCGCTCATCTTGGCCAGCACCCAGTGTCGGCATGCCTGGGTCGATCGCCATCGTCCCGCTCACCGATCGTCCACTGGGCGGAGGAGTCGTCGATGTAGGAAATACGGAACTGGTTTCGGGATTGAATGCTTCGGTTTCCCCGTCGGCTAACAAGCGACCATCGGCATCTTTCGTCCAAAAGGCGTGCACTGGGCAAAGGTTCGGTTGGCGGACATTTCGTAGTGTACGTAGGGCCGAAAGTTCTTTTCGTCCGCCCAATTTTTCGAGCGGCACAACTTTTAATGCGACGTTGGTTCCACCTGCTGCTCGAGCGACCCAAACGGAGCCGGCCATGCCGCTTCCAAGTGGGCGAACAAGCGTATAGCCCGGTACGATTTCTTGGCCGGGCTGATATTGAGTTTTCGGCCCACTCGGCATGAGGATCTCCTAAGAAAAGCTTCGCTCGTCGCCATTGATTAAGCGAAAGACACTGGGTTCTTCTGCTTAGTGTACCGCATGGTTTGTGCGTCAAGTCGTGCGTGATGCGGGCCAACCGCGAAAACAGCCGACATTTGGACTCGGACCGCAAAATCGTTAAAACCGCCAAAACCTGCCTAATCCGCGTAATTAGCTTGATTCAGCTGGTGGCATTAGGTTTACTTGAAGAATGCGACATTGGCGTTTGCGCACCCCTCTGAAAGGCCCCTTTTTTTGATCGACCGTGCGTAAAAAAAAGCCCGCTTGTGTGATCCATGTATTTCGCTTGAATTCAACTTACAAGACAGCACCATGACGAGAATGAATTGGTCGTCACGTTTGACGGCAAGAGCTCACCGTGTCTCCCGTAAACATCGCAATTCCGAATTATCGGAGGTTCGTAGACGGGCCCGCAATGTTCAAAAACGCCGTCGACGATCGATGCTATTCGAGCCGCTCGAAGACCGAATGTTGCTTGATGGTGGCGGGCTGATCATTCCCGTTTCCGAGAACCAACTTGATGTGATTGATGTTGACGACATCGGCAGCGTCTCGGTGGGACCCGGTGCGGTTTACAGTCTTTCCGGTGGTGCTGACCAAGCCCTGTTTTCACTCGATCCAACCACCGGCATTCTCACTTTCACCACCGCACCCGATTTCGAAATGGTTGCGGATGCAGATAGTGACAATATCTATGACGTTCAAGTTACGTTAACGGATGCCGCGTTGTCTTCCGAGTTGATTGACTACTGCGTTCAAGTCGAGAACGTCAATGAAACTCCTGTTGCCGAAGCGAACGGCCCATACACGCTAACGCTCGGTGATGACCTCACCCTTGACGCGACCGGTTCGATCGATCCCGACGCAAGCGATGTGCTGACGTTCGACTGGGATCTCGATGGAGACATGACGGTTGATTTTACGAGCGCAAACGCCACCTATATCGCATCGGGCGTTAGCTATGATGGTTTGCTTGACATCGGCGTCAACACAATCACTTTGGAAGTCACCGATGCCGGCGGTCTTTCATCAACCGATACCGCAACCGTCGAAGCGTTTGGCACCTTCACCTTTTCGCCGCTTACCGATGGGACCGCCGATGCCTATACCCTAATCGCAAATGGTGGCGATTTGGAGATTCTCGATAGTAATACATTGGCGGTCTTGGCGAGCGCACCTGTGGCGTATGTGTTAGATGTTGAGATTCTTGGATCCGATGATAACGATACCTTCACGATCGACTTCAGCGGAGGTCCGATCGAAGCGCCCATTCAATATGCTGGCGGTAACCAAACATCATCACCGGGCGACGTATTGGTTTTGGTCGGTGGCACCACGACATCGGTTGAACACACGTTTGTCGATGAATCGAGCGGTTCGGTCGCTTTGGCATTCACGGCCTCATCCGCCGATGTTACCTATTCCGGTTTAGAACCGGTGATCGACAATTTAAACGCTGCCGACCGTGTGTTCACATTCACCGGTGGAGCGGAAACGATCACACTTTCGGATGACGCTTTGGTCGGTTTCTCACGCATTGACTCGACGCTCGGCGAAGTCGTTACGTTTGCAAATCCAACCAATTCGTTGACTGTTAACGCGGGAACGGGGGCCGATACTTTCAATTTGGTTGGTGTCGATCCCACAATGGTAGCCTCGGTCACGATTAACGGTGACGATGGGAATGATGACATCAATGTCCAAAGCGTTCTGGCGACGACTCCCACGACTGTCAATGGGAACGCCGGAAACGACACAATCATTGTGGGTTCTACCACGAACGAACTCGATTCAATCGTTGGCAACCTATCGGTTCAAGGTGGCAGCAACGCCTTGATCCCTATGGCGACGAAGAATGTCATCGCCAACGGCAATGCAGTGGCTCAAACGCTAGCCGTTGGTGACACGTTGCGGATCAATGACCAAGGCTACAACGCAGCGGCACAGTATGAACTGGACGATGGTTCGTTCAGTCGCGATACGACGGTTGCGGTGACGAATTACGGAGCGATTGAAACGATCGTTTTGAATGCGGGTCTGGCCGCGAACGATATTGATATTCTCGACACTCCGGACGACTCCAATACGACGGTGCGAGGTCAAGACGGTGTCGATAATGTGACCGTCACGTTAACGGGTGACGGCAGTATCTTGGGAGTCAGCACCAAAGGCGCGAATGATGTCTTTGAGTTTACGAATACGGGTGTTGAAAGTGTCAGCCACGTGTTCATGGGTGATGGCGACGATATGGCCACTCAAGTGACGAGCGGGGCGGGAAGTGGTATTCGTTATGATGCCCAAGCGGGAGACGACACGATCACGATCGAGAATGCGGGTGCGGTGAGTCCTCTTCCCGGCGCACAATCGAGTAGCACGTTGGTGATCGGAAGCAATGTGGCATTGGCGGCTACGGACGACGATGCGATTAATTTGTACGCGTCCCCAGTTGATTCATTCCAAGCTTTGTATGGTGGAATCGGCAATGACCTGTTCACCCTTGGTTCGACTAGCAATGAAATCAGTGGAATTCTTGGCAGCGTCTTGGTCGAGGGTGGCGACAATGAGTTGCTCCCCACGGTGACGAAGAATGTCATCGCCAACGGCAATGCAGTGGCTCAAACGCTAGCGGTTGGTGACACGTTGCGGATCAATGACCAAGGCTACAACGCAGCGGCGCAGTATGAACTGGACGATGGTTCGTTCAGTCGCGATACGACGGTTGCGGTGACGAATTACGGAGCGATTGAAACGATCGTTTTGAATGCGGGTCTGGCCGCGAACGATATTGATATTCTCGACACTCCGGACGACTCCAATACGACGGTGCGAGGTCAAGACGGTGTCGATAATGTGACCGTCACGTTAACGGGTGACGGCAGTATCTTGGGAGTCAGTACCAAAGGCGCGAATGATGTCTTTGAGTTTACGAACACGGGCGTTGAAAGTGTCAGCCACGTGTTCATGGGTGATGGCAACGATATGGCCACTCAAGTGACGAGCGGGGCGGGAAGTGGTATTCGTTATGATGCCCAAGCGGGAGACGACACGATCACGATCGAGAATGCGGGTGCTGTGAGTCCTCTTCCCGGTGCTCAATCGAGTAGTACGTTGGTGATCGGAAGCAATGTGGCATTGGCGGCTACGGATGACGATGCGATCAATCTGTACGCGTCCCCAGTTGATTCATTCCAAGCTTTGTATGGTGGAATCGGCAATGACCTGTTCACCCTTGGTTCGACTAGCAATGAAATCAGCGGAATCCTTGGCAGCGTCTTGGTTGAGGGTGGCGACAATGAGTTGGTCCCCACGGTGACGAAGAATGTCATCGCCAATGGGAATGCGGTGGCTCAAACGCTAGCGGTTGGTGACACGTTGCGGATCAATGACCAAGGCTACAACGCAGCGGCACAGTATGAACTGGACGATGGTTCGTTCAGTCGCGATACGACGGTTGCGGTGACGAATTACGGAGCGATTGAAACGATCGTTTTGAATGCGGGTCTGGCCGCGAACGATATTGATATTCTCGACACTCCGGACGACTCCAATACGACGGTGCGAGGTCAAGACGGTGTCGATAATGTGACCGTCACGTTAACGGGTGACGGCAGTATCTTGGGAGTCAGCACCAAAGGCGCGAATGATGTCTTTGAGTTTACGAATACGGGTGTTGAAAGTGTCAGCCACGTGTTCATGGGTGATGGCGACGATATGGCCACTCAAGTGACGAGCGGGGCGGGAAGTGGTATTCGTTATGATGCCCAAGCGGGAGACGACACGATCACGATCGAGAATGCGGGTGCTGTGAGTCCTCTTCCCGGTGCTCAATCGAGTAGTACGTTGGTGATCGGAAGCAATGTGGCATTGGCGGCTACGGATGACGATGCGATCAATCTGTACGCGTCCCCAGTTGATTCATTCCAAGCTTTGTATGGTGGAATCGGCAATGACCTGTTCACCCTTGGTTCGACTAGCAATGAAATCAGCGGAATCCTTGGCAGCGTCTTGGTCGAGGGCGGCGACGAAACAGACACGTTGACTATTAACGATCAAGGACATGGCGACAATGCACAATACAACTTGGATGTCGGAACATTCAATCGTGATCCAATGCCACCAAGCCCTACGCCAACCGTTGCAAATACCGAGTTTGATGCAATCGAAACCATCAACTTAAACGCTGGCACGGGCAATGACGACATCAATGTTCTCGATACGCCTGCGAATTCAACGGTCACCGTTGATGGCAACTTGGGCGATGACGTGATTGACGTCACGGGAACTGGCGTTGGGAGTTCTACGAATATTCTCGGTAGCGATGGCAACGATTCGATCACCGTGGATGGCAGTGGCATACAAGGGGATGTCTTCGTCGACGGAGCTGCTCCGACGCCTCCTGCCGCGACGTTTGATGTGGTTGGCCGTCGGTCGCCTGGTTTGGTGGAAACGAAAAGTGTAACGATCCCGTTGGCGGATACCTTCTTTTATATCGATTCGAATGCCGCTGCCGGTGGCGACTATATTTTGACGCCTGATATGGTTGTCAAAGCAGGGGCTCCGACGATCACCTACGATGCGGTCGAAAAAGTCGAAATGAAAACCAGCCGTTTCGGCGACAACGTTACCATCATCGATACACTTGACAATTCGCTGGTCGAATTGGTTACCGATGATGGTGACGATACCGTCGAAGTGATCACGACTGGTGAAAGTTCGGCAACACAGATCTTTACCGGTCTCTTGGCTTCCCCGGCATTGCCCGGAGCAAACTCGGACGATGACACTGTGATCATCGATACCACGGGCGGCGACTCTCTCGGTCAACCTGCGGTTGTCTTGGTCAACACGGCTGCTGCGGGTGTCTCGGTTGCACCTCCCGCCGATGTGTCGGCAATTATACAGGACATCGATACCGTTGAAATTTTAGCAACTGGAATAGGAGCCGGTGTTTCGGTGGTCACTGGCGATGCAACGACCTATGCCGGAGGAGATCAAGACTTGATTACGATCGGTGATGCCGTCGCCGCCCCGCCCCCGATTGCTTTATCGGGAAGCAGGTCGGTCATCAGTGTCGCGAGCGGACCTGACGACGATACGTTTGAAATCAATGAAGTTTTTCTCGAGACGGTTGTCGATCTTCAAGGTGAAGGTGGTAATGATGTATTCAATTTGAATGCCGCCGGTGTTGATTCGACTGGGAATCTTATCCGGCTCAACGACGATCCGATCAATTCGCCGGGGCTTGATGACGTCGCGAAAACGCGCGAGTTGTTTATTGACGGTGGCGACAACGGTCCTGGGACGCAAACGGTCGTCGAAGGTGCGAGCGTTGTGCTCCCGAACCTATTTATGGAAGGCAGTGTTCCGAATGTCCCCATTGGTGATGCCGTCAATGTTTTGGCTGGCACTGCAACAGGACCACTTGATTTGCGTTACTTGATCACTGGCCCATCGCAAGGCGTCTTGGCTACGACCGAGCCAGCGGTGGATCCGTCGATGCGAAGCGAAATCGGTAATGAAGTCGTAGAGCCGATCTTTGTCGAAAGGATCAATATCGAAACAGGGTCGGGCGAAGATGTTCTAACGATCCAAGGTGACATACCGCTTGGCGTGCAATCAACCGGCCAATTGATTGAGTTTGACGGTGGCGGAAGTGATGATCGAATCGAAGTGCTCGGCAGTAGTATGGATGATCGTGTGACGATCGGGCCGACGGGTGGCGATGTTGAGCCGATCCAGGTTAACGACGTCAGCTACATTCGCGTTGACGGAAATGCCGGTGATGATCAGATATCAAACCGGACCAATTCAATTAGTGTGCTCAACGGCGGAGATGGTAGTGACACGTTGCTTGGCGGTGGCAACGCGGACGCGTTAACCGGTGGCAGCGGTGTCGACTTTTTATTCGGCAATGATGGTGACGACTTTCTGCTTTCGGACCAAGCGTTTGGCGAAACCGCAACGTTTTCCGATTCCGGAGAGATCATTAACGGCGGCAACCAAGTTGCGCTGATTCCCGGGGACGTTTGCATTCAATTCGGCGCGGACGACGTTTTTGACTGCGAATTTCTTGGGGATGGTGGCGGAACGAAAGACGTGCTGACGTGGCTTCGGGCCATCATCGTACCTGCAACTGCGGTTCTGTTCGATGGCAGCGATCCTCGACTCGCTCCTTTTGACCCTGTTGCAGCTACTCCCCAGACAACGCTTTCAACAACCGAACCAAGTTCCTTATCACCGGCCGTATTCTTCTCACTTCCGGTCAGTGCGACTCCACTTGCCTCCGCATTGCCACTCCCATTGGCTTTGGATGTCAATGCGGATGGCAAGGTTACAGCCGTGGATGCGGTTCAGGTTATCAACCTAATTGGCAACTCAAGTAATGGCCAAGCAGAAGGGAACGATGCGGACGCCGCACAAAGGAATGCGGCTGATGTGAACTTCGATGGAAACGTGACGCCACTTGATGCATTGCTAATCATCAATGAGCTGAGTCGAACATCGCCTGCATTGGTTCCCGTTGCTTCGGAACAGATCGAGCTATTACGTGCAAGCGAAGGGGTAGACCGATTGGCTTCGCTGGATGACGGGCCAGCGACGATCGCCTCCAACATTGAGGGGATAGCGATCGCCTCATCGGACACGACGTTGTCGTGGGCCGAAGCAGTCGACCAAGTCATACAGCAAGAGGCAGAGAACGATGCCGAAGACGAATCCGGTGAAGCGGCTGCAATTGATCTTCTATGGGAGATGTAAACCCATAGCCAGGGTTTCGGTCACTGCTGCGATTCATGTGAATCATTCATGCGAAAAGCGAGCATCCAATTGATTGGACACTCGCTTTCTTGTTTCAAACTCTCGACACGCATTCTTATTGACAAAGCACACGGTCGCCGACACGAATTCGCTTCAGCATCTCGATGTCGTTGACCTGTGCCTTTACGAGGCCATAACCGGTTTCTTTGATTCTTACGCCGGCAACGGCTTGTTCGCCAAGCAAGTATTTATGATAGATCGTCGCAGGGCGGCCAATCGTCACTTGTCGGCTCTTGGTGGTTTCCAGTAGCAATTCACCGGTTTTGTAATTGATGAATGCAACTTGCCCCGGGACTTTGTGATGCACGCCACGGTGATGTTGCGAAGGCATCTTGTGAGCGGATTCCGGTTCGTCCATTCGTTCAATCATTTGGTGTGGCTCGGTCAACGGATCTACAATTGAGTTCTGTTCCAACATTGCTTGTGCTGGCAATGGCTCGGTCGATGTTTGAGTCGTATCGAGCACGGGAAGCGGAATGATTGTTTGTCCCTCTGTTCCCGTAACCATCGTTGATTGCTTGAACCGGACGGGTTTCACATTCAGGGGGACGATTGTAACGGGTTGCACCGCCATGCCGCCGATCATTTGGACTTCGCCGATCGCGGTTTCTACAGGTGCCGATAAGATTGCATGACGAAGAAGCATTTCGTCGTGTTCGTCGGTTTGGTCCGCCTTAAGTTCATTGTGCAATTCGACGTGAACCGGAATTGGATTGAGTTGGGAGTTGGCCGCTTCGCCAATCACATCTTCGACTTGGTCGGTTGCCTCATCGATGGCTTCTTCGGCTGGCTCGTTGATCGCTTCTTCGGTTGCCTCGTCGGTCGCCTCTTCGGGTTCATCAATGCCGTCCATCGGATCCTCTTCGACCGATTCGCCCTTTACAGCCTCGTCATCGCCAAGCGATTCACCCTTGACCTTGGGTTCTTCTTGGTCTGCTGCGGGTGTTGGCAGTTGAGCTTCGGCGTCTTCATCTTCGATAGCATAGTCTTCTTCGATAGGACCCGATGGCGGGCCACCTGGGCAGCAGATGCAAAGGACTTTCTTTGCCTTGGCACGAATTTCAGCATTCGGTTCGAGCGGGCAACCGTTGTCGTCACGTTCGTAAGCCATTTCGCTTAAACGTTTTGAGATTTTTTCGTTGCAGCATGATGTGGATCCACATTTGCGGCAGCATTCGCCGCTGGCGGCATCGCCAACTGCTTCGACGGCAGCCATGCGAACGTCAGGAGTACAGTCGTCGGTCGAGGCCAATAATGCATCGGTTATCTTGCCGTCTTTGTCGTAGCAACCACATCCAATCGAAGCGAGATACTTGATTGCTTTGATCTTCTGCTTCTTCATGTCTTCCGCTTGCTTGATTTCCGCTGCTGCCTTGATCGCAGGATTCGGTGATTCAAGGTTCGCCGGGTCAGCGATGGCGGTCAGTGGCGGTTTGCGTTCCAAACCAGGGTGGTTGCCGCGCCGGTTGGTGGTCACATCACGGATTTTTTGCATCCCCTGAGGGATTCCCATGAAACGCCAAATTGTTGGCGTCGGTGACACTAGTGACTCTTGCGCTTCAGCGAACGCTGCGGAGCTAATCAACACCGCGAACAGGGCTAGTCGATAATATTTGAAATTGGGCATTTCACAGAGTCCTTCCCGATGTTGACCTTAATCCAATAGACGGAGTCTTTCCGCCTACGTCCGCCAAACAACCCTGCATCCATGCAGGCGTTCCCCTCGGATGTCGAGGTTGGGTTTACTTACACCCTAAATGGGGCGGTTTGGGCTTGTCACCTTCATCGGCTATCGGCTTGGCAAAAGTGCCAAAACAAACTCGTGTCATCACGAAGCGGACAACAGCTATGGTGATCAAATCCAGAAGAAGCCGAATGACTCGGTTAATCGCTGTGACCCGATTTGTCGTTACAATCGGAAAAACTTCGCAATACGGGGATTCCAATATGGGTTTTCGCTCGCTAAATCTTTTCAGCAATCGAAGGGTTAGCAACGTCCGTCGCCAATGTTGGTAGTCGAAAACATGAACCTACGCATCATGAACCTGTGGACCAAAGAACGAGCTATTCATGTGTGTTATGGATGGCCGTCTAGTCGCCTCGTTTGGGGGGGAATTCAGAGTGGCGTTCGCCCGATTCGATTCGGATTGTGAAATAATCCTTCCGGAGTAGGCGGCTATTTTCCATCAAGTGGGATTGTTTGTGGGAAACCATCAAACTGCTTGGGGACATCCAAGGGAAACCGCCACATGTCGAAGGTGGCGGTTTTGGCAGCCGAATCGATGGTGATGAGGCCATGGCCAGACCCCTTTTTGAAAGCGGTCATATCAGGATGATCCGTTTTGCGAGGCTGGAGTGTATTCGAGCCTTTTTCCGGGTTCGCGGCTGCAATGACCGTCATCTTGTTTCCATACCGATCCATATGATTTCCAGTGACTTCGCCTGATTCGGGCCACCACGCGCGAGGAAATCCATTGGCTGTACCAGGAACCATGAAGGCCAACGGACCATCTCCGTGTTGTTCAATTCCATGACGCAGCAGAATGCCAAAGTGTTGGTCACCATGCACCATGATTGTCGCTGGATTGTTGGCCAACAATTTCAAAGCTCGGTTGCGTGGTGTGTGTGGCCACCCATTGCAATCAAGGTCATACCGACTTCGCTTCAATGTTTGGCCGCTATGCGTACTTGCCTTACAGAAGATCGTTTGCGAGAGAACGACACGCGCCGGGGCATCTTTCGTTTCATCTGCCCATCGGGCGAGCAGTGCTTCCTGGCGAGTGCCAAGCAATTCGGCTTCCGGCACATCAACGTCTTCGGGAGACAAATTACGACGGTTTTTTGGTAGCACAGATGATGGACCTGATTTGAATTTGCGATCCTCCAGAAGAATGAAAGGAATGCCGCTGTAATTGAATGTGGTGAAGTAAACACCGATCCCTTGTTCGGCCGGTTTCGGGTCCGGCGAGTCAGGAAGGTGAGCTGTCTGGGTTCGTTGCACCATGTTCACGAATGCGGCCGGCATCACATATCCACCCGCTTCCTGTTTGCCATCAGGTGCCACGCGGCCGCCATGGCCCCAAAGATTGCCTTGGAATACGTCATGGTCATCAGGAATGATGATGGATGGCCGGTCTTTCAGTACATGCCGCCAAGTCCAACCGAATTGGTAGTATTTCCTCAGGTAATCAAGGATCGCTGTGTTGAGCGGCTTGCGTTGCAGAAAAAGGCCACCATATAGTTCGTAGATCTGATCGCCTGCAAAAAACACAATGTCTGGATTTTCTTGCAGAACCTGATCGACAAGTTTGCTTAGCGGAAACGCGTAGCCGTGGTCGCATGAAAAAGCGGCGAGTCGGAGCGGTCCGTTTGGTTGTTTGCGGACCATGCCCTCCCATGTGTAGTCGGTGCCCTGCCAGCGATACGAAACGGCATAAGGATGGTCGTCCGTATCATCAAGGTCTTCAAGGCGGAACAACGCAGTACGGGAATGCGGATCGATCTGCGACTTGAGCTTCTTCCCATCGATCGTCAATGTAGCGTGCTGATCATCGTCCGTTCCGATGGCAGCGAATTGGACATTCAGCTTAAGAGTCCTTTTGTGCAGAGTGTATTGGCTCCACAAGATCGGTCCAAACGTCTGTTCCGCATGGTCACTTAGAGCAGGGCCTTCACCCGACCACTTCAGAAAGGCGACTTCGATTGGCTGTCGTTTGTAACTGTGAGGGCTCGGCGAATGAGCATGAAGCGCAAGGTTGCCCTTAATGCTTTCCAGCGGAAGGTCGGATTCAACCGACAATTTCTGATCGCCACACACTGCTTCGAGTGTGGCATGACCTCCGGACACCGCCAGAATCAGCGTCACGGGTTCTGTGGCAGAGATTTTTTGCTTCGTTAGCGTATTGTCAATAAAAAGAGTGCCGTCCATCCGGATTCCGGCCTCGTGGGAACGTATCGTGCCTGAGAGAACGTGCCGATAATCATCCATCAATCCTTGGACTCCGAACGCGAATCCGGCAGAAATCTTTTGTGGCTTTTCGACGTCGGTTGACAAAAATTGGAGCGTGGTGGTTGTCGAAAACGATTTCGATGGATCGGTGATTTGATGAGTCAGTTGATGAAGCAAATGCTTTGGGGCGGCACTCGCAATCAGTTTTCCATTTTCGGTCCGCCATCCGTAGAGTGGGTGGGCCCACGTGTCCGGAGAGACCCATTGCCGGCTACCTTTCCAATCGCTCGCAAAGTCAGCGCGAACGAGGGAGCCTGTGGAAACAAACGCAAGTGCTGCGATCAGGCAAAACGCCGTAACGCCGCTGTTCGCGTGGTTCCGTTTGAACGCAGTACCGTCGCTCGAAATCAAGAGTTTGCTTGACAATGGAAATCGGCATTGAAACGACTTGGGGTGTTGCATGACAGACTCTGCAATCCGATTGAGTGGGCGAGTACTTGAGATTTGACTGTAGCATTCGCAACAGTCCAATCAAGACCCTGTTTTGGATCAAGCACGGTTTCTGAGATTGCTCGGAAATCTTGGTTTCTGCACTTTGTGTCTTCGTGATCACTATGCCAGAAATATGTATCGAGCCGTCATGTACAAACCGACCATTAACATGACTGTACCGGTAAACGTCCTCGCCCACCATTCAACTTTGCTGACAGCGCCGAAAGTCTGGCCAAGTTTCTGGGATCCAGCGGCGATCAATGCTGCAAAAAGAATGACTGGAAGTGCGGTTCCAATTCCATAAAGCAGTGGAAGAAGAAATGTGGAGCCTGCCCCAATCGATGCCACTACATTTCCAAAAAATAACGCTGCAGACGTCGGGCAAAAGGCAAGTGCAAAGACAATTCCCAAAAGAAGTGACCCCCAAACCCCCATCGCATCGACACGCTTTTTGAGTCCCTCCGAAACGCCACCTCCGCCAAGGTTGACTTGAATTAACCCCAGCAGAAACATCGCCACCAAGACCAACAACGGGCCAACAAGCATGTGCATGTACTTTTGCAGGAACATGGATACCTGTGGCACCGACAACATGGTGTTGACCAGCACAAATGCTAACGTCATGTAGGCTACTACGCGGCCAAGCGTGTAAAGCAATCCAGCGATCATCATACGACGCGTGCTGCCGACCCGACCGCCGATGTAGCTGATCGCGGCAATGTTCGTCGCCAATGGACAAGGGCTGATCGAAGTGAGAACCCCCAACCACAAGGCTGAAAGTGCCGCGATGGTAAATTCGGTCATTGGCTAGCCAACATCTCTTTGGCTTCCGATTGCACATACTCTGAGAATGACTCTTTATCATTCACATGATTCCAAACCTCTTCCAAGTTTCGCCACTGTTCGGGCTTGCCATCGAGTGTGCGGACAAGGACTACTGTCGAGGAGTAGATCTCGTAGTCCTCTGCGAAGTGTTGATTGCTCGGAGTCTCGTAGTTCATTGTTCGCCATTGGATTTCACCTGCCGCGAATTGTTCAGGGAAACCCTCTTCGATCGCTTCATGAGCATATTGTTCGATAGTGCGACAAGTCGGACAGCGAACTTCGCCATGGAAAAAGGTGGCGACCAAACCGTTCTCTGGTATCGCCTCCGCGGTCACCTCCTTTACGGAAATATCGGTTGGCGTTTCCTTTGCCGATTCTTTCAGCAGGACAGTTGCGATGGCCGCAACCACAAAGAGCAAAAGTCCAATCGTCAAGAAATTTTTTGCCTTCATCAATCATTCCTTTCAATAGGCGAGGATTATGGACGTATCACAGCAGCGATCTCATCGGGAGATGCTACTTTGCCAAGAAATTTGACTTCACCGTCGACTACCAATGCGGGGGTTGTCATCACGCCGAACTTGACAATCTCGTTGATGTCTTCGACCTTTTTAACTTCCGCATCCATGCCAGTCTGCTTTAGCGCAGTCTCGACATTTTCTCTCAAGGTAGCACACTTTTTGCAGCCGGTTCCAAGCACATGAATCGTTGTCATGATTTCGTCCTTTCAAAATTAGAGATATTTGCGGTTCCCTGATACGCATCAGAGACCGAAGTAGGAATGCCCGCCGTAAATGATGGCGGCGTAAGGTTGGTTGGATTCGCAGGATATAACGTGCCGTATAGCATTCCAGCAATGGTTGCCATGACAACAACGAGTGCTACAAAGACGGCCGTTTTTAAGTTGCCGATAACGCTACGGATTACCAAAATGCTTGGCAATGAGAGAGCCGGTCCGGCAAGCAGCAAGGCGAGTGCTGGACCGGACGACATGCCGTTTCGCATCAATGCCTCCAAAATTGGTACTTCCGTTAGCGTGGCAAAGTAAAAGACGCACCCAACGACCGAAGCGATCAAATTCGACTGGAAGCTATTGTCACCGACCAAAGCGGCTATTTGTTTCTCGGGGACCAATGCGCCAAGGAAGCCGACTACGAACACGCCGCCAAATAGCAGGGGCACGAGCATTTTTGAGAACTCCCACGTGTTGCCCATCCACTGGCCAAAGTCTTCGCGATCGAGCCATGCCAAACTCATTAACGCGACAAGAATTCCCATCATTCCGGCGAGGTACCATCGATAGTGATGGATCTGAGTGACCCAAGTTTCAATGTCTTCGATCTTGGCGACTTCCGATTTAGGCAGTCGGATGACTTCGGATGTTTCATGCCCTAAGACGGCGTCTTTTAGTCGTAAGTCGTAACCCGATTCTGTCTCGTATTGCAATGTCGCGGCAAACGCGGTGCCGTCGTTTAGCTGAACCGTTTTGTCACCCGGATTGAACCAGTCGCTAAAGATCAAAAATGCCAACATCGCCGCCAGCATTGCTGCGGATTGCCATAGTGGACGTTTGGAGGCAGGGGGATCTGGCATCGCCAAGGTTGCTTGATTGCGGTCTTCTTCACTTTGCCGAAAAAAGACTCCCATCAACAAACCTACGATGACTCCGAACACGATCGCTCCGATGACTCGAGCGACGCCGAGTTCAAACCCAAGAACGCGAGCGGTGAGAAAGATCGCAAGCACGTTAATCGCCGGGCCTGCATACAAAAAGCAAGCGGCCGGACCAAGTCCTGCACCAATGCGATAGATTCCGGCAAACATCGGCAGCACGCTACAGGAACAAACGGCCAATACGGTTCCGGACACCGAGGCGACCGAATACGCTTCAACCTTATTCGCTTTGGGGCCGAGGTGTTTGAGTACCGATTCCTTGGTAAGAAACGTGGTGATCGCCCCAGCAATGAACAACGCTGGAACGACGCACGCCAATGTGTGATTACGAGCATACCATTGCAAAAGCATAAACGCTTCAATGATAGCGCCCGTCACTTTGGCACCTGTCGGAGCTGCGGAATCAGAAAACTCAGGCGTGGCCAGCGGCACAAAATAGGCGAATAGAAAGACGCTCAAAAAGATTGCAAAGAGTTTCCATTCTCGGTTCATTGGTCAACTTTCAGATTCTCAAGTCGGTGCTTGTTTGCACAAATGTGCAAGTGTTGGGCGAAAAAAAGTGGGCCTTTTCAGTCAGAAAGGACTTTCAATTGGC
This sequence comes from Novipirellula herctigrandis, assembly GCA_007859835.1. Taxonomy (GTDB): domain Bacteria; phylum Planctomycetota; class Planctomycetia; order Pirellulales; family Pirellulaceae; genus Novipirellula_A; species Novipirellula_A herctigrandis. The sequence goes on from SJPJ01000001.1 coordinate 6,069,488, forward strand.
TTTTCAGATGACCATGCAAGACGGATTCGATGCAATCAAAAAGCCCCGAGAGACATTTGACCTTCAGTCGATAGAAGACCATTTGTCCCTGCTTTTCACTCTGGACAATACCGGCATTCTTGAGCTGAGTCAGGTGCCGAGAAACCGTTGACATATCGGTGCCGATCGCCTCGGTAAGATCACAAACACATACCTCGTCATGTTCGGCAAGCACATCAATGAGCTTCAACCTTGCTGGATGAGCAAGCGCTTTGAGAACATTGGCTCGACTTTCGTATTTCGCTTTTTCGTCTCGGTCCATACCTGTTTCATCGGCTGTTGGGTATTTGCGTGATTAACCAATTGTGCAGGAAAGGGGGAAGCCTGTCAAGGGATTAACTCGAAGACACTTTTCAACGCTCTGCCAGTCCAGCACCGAAAATCCAGTCCAGTACCGAAAATCCAGTCCAGTACCGAAAATCGACTTCTCTCACCCGTTTATTCTTACGACATGATGCGATTGCGTTTCAAATTTTGGGCAATCGCGAGAGTTTCCAATCAGGCTTGCTTCCCCTGACCTTCAAAGGAAGCGAACTTAGCGGAGGAAGCTCGTATCGCGAGCAGGAAGCGTGACTCAGTTTATGCCTGACGAGTCGCCGCCGATTTGGACCTTGATCGAACCTAACATTCGAGTCAATTCCCGTTCTTTGTTGCCTACAAACAAAATGTTATCGAGCACAATGGCACGCTTTTCAGTACTGGGGTGGAGAATCAGCCTTCCCGCGCCAAGCAACATGAATTCGAACACATCATTGATTTCTTTGTCGACTCGGAGGTTGGGAGCCGGATATCGCTTAAGATCGCTCAAAAATCCATGGTGATGAAGCAATTCGTTGTTGCGGAGTTCCCAGTAATTGAACCTCACACTGATAAACACAGCAACGTACATCAGTATCATCGCAGCGGTGATGCACACAAAGAATGTGGCATTTGCTGCCGGTCGCACTACAAAAAATAGAGACTCGAATGTTGGCAAGGCACCAGGCTTGGCGAGTGCAAATATCCACAATCCCATGATGAACGTTGCGATGACAAAGACGAGAGTCAATGATGTCGCACGAGGAAAGTCAAAGATGATCACAAACATGTTGGCCATCACGACGGCCAAGAAGATGCTCGTCATGACAACCGGCAGATTTTGTGTGGCCGGATCAATCGTGGTGTACCCGCCCATTGACAATACAATCGCAGCCACCGCCGCAACGATCAAAGTGGGATACATGAAGATAAACTTCGGATAAGGCACCAGCAGGATCGAGTTCGATCTTGACGCCTTTTTGGGAACATCCGCCGTCGTGGCGACCTCCTCATTAGTATCTTCAGGTTCTGTGTTTTTCGCTGTCTCGTCAGTATTCATTGTCACTCTCGATTGTTTCCCAAAAAAATAGGTTTAACATCGCCTCTGTACCGGTAGGCACCGATCGACGGTCCAAGGGGCGCTGGATTCGCGAAATTTTTGATCAGCGGATTCGCGGAATTTTCGATCAGCCGACATCTTACCATTGTTCAAACCGCGTGAGTTGCCTGTTGCAAAGGCGGGCACAAGATCGATGCAATTGCTGACACCAGTTGCCTGGTCAACACGCACCCCAGAACCGAAACCTAAGCCAAACCGCCAAATGTTCTATCCAAAACATCTGAAACGCCATCCGGCAAACCAACAAGAGCTCAGCCTTCAGGTGCGGGGATTGGCTTTTCTGGTGAGAGCGGACTCGGCTTCGTCTTTCCGTCCAGCAGGCAACTGACGTTCACATCGCCAAGGACATTGATTGTTGTTCGACAACGGTCTAGGAACCAATCGACCGTCAGCAACAGTCCAATGTATTCAATCGGCAATCCGACCGCAGAGAACACGAGCGTCATCGTCACCAGTCCCGCTTCGGGGATTCCCGCTGCACCGACTGACGCAATGATGGAGGTCACAACGATAATTACTTGCTGAGCGACGGAGAGGTCTTGGCCAATCAATTGAGCGACAAAGAGCGCCGCCATGGCCTCGTACAGCGCCGTACCGTCATTGTTGAAATTCGCCCCGACGAGTGCACCCATGCTGGCCGACTCTTCCTGCACGCCGACTTTTTTCGTGAGACAGGCATACGTGACCGGCATTGTGGCTGTTGAACTATCCGTGGAAAATGCCATTACCAACGCGTCTCGCATGCCATGCAACACGTCCATTGGTCTTACCCACGAGAACAATCGGATACGCAACAGATACCACATGGTCTGCAAGAATAGTGCCAGCAGCACTGCTAAGATAAAGGCCCCCATCGCTTTAAACGGGGCGAATCCCTCAGTGCCAACCACTTTTGCGACAATGGCGAACACGCCGATCGGTACGAGTTGAATGATCCAGTGCAGCACAATTAGAAGGACTTCGTAGGCAACCTCGACAAAGTTCCGCACATCCTTTATCGGTTTGTCCTTGACGCTACGAAGGGCAATGCCGAAGGCAACCGCGATGAAAATCACGCCAATGATGTTTTGTTTGTCCCCCAGTGGCCCAAGGATACTCTTGGGGACATTTTGAACTAGCAGGTCAACCGGTGAGGCCCTTTCAGACTCTTCCACCGTTCTCGCCTCGGGACTTTTGAATTCCGACCAGGTTCCCGGTTTCATCAAATTGGCAACGGAGAGTCCAATGACAATCGCCACTGTCGTGTTGAGTAGTAGGAGGCGCGCCAGTCGTCCCGCCATCTTGCCTGAAATCTCCGTCGTCATCAGAACGTGCGTGACGGCAATCAGAATTAGCGGTGGCGCCAACGCGCCTAGCAACTGAAGAATTACCTTGCTCGGTATTTCGAAGATGAGTGCATGATCGCCAAGCAAAAGACCCGTCATGAGTCCGAGTAGCATGGCCAGTACAATGCGAACGTAGAGCGGCACAGCGTTCCAGCGGCTAAGCCATCCTTTTGATTCAGACTTGGGCGACGACATGGACCGTTCTCCCTTGACAAGTGAATGCGTGTTAGCGCCCTAAGAGAAAAGACGCTGTCATGGTCAAACTTGAAAAATGAGTTGCGCGCATCGTGATCGCGGAACTATCCGACCCAAGGTAGCATGTTTTGATGGGCATCGCCCATGAATCTACAAATCCACTCATCCGATGTTTGCTGACAAAGAGCTGTCAGCATCAACGGTTCGATATCGTCTGCCAGGTAGAGACTAACTCTTAAGTGGTTCTAACGGAGCCAAGTCGTTCATCGGTTAACTTGGTTCGTGGCCATCGATCCATGGGCCGGCGAGATTCATGTACTCGGGATCCCGAAGGGTGCTACCGAAGTCGTCTGCTTTCCAACCAGGAATGTGTTGTGGCTGGGACCGATTCGCTGAAAGCTGCTCCCACTTCTTGGCCCAGCCTGGGTCTTTGTTCGAAATTTCGCGGGACTCAGGATCGATGAAGTAGACCTCGCCGTTTCGATAACTCTGAGCGCCCAGGATCACGACGGCGATCGCTGCGGCACCTAAATCGGGCGGATTGTTACACATCATCGGATTGCCTGCTTCAATCGCGTCGAGCCAATTGGCGAAGTGTGCCTTCGTCGTATCCTCGACTGGATTGGTCGAAATGCGTTCGTCCTTGTAGTCGCGTTGATGGGTGACTTGAGGGCGTTCGGGAACGAAGTCAAAGCCATCGAATCCTTCGCCGTTGCCGAACACAAACGTGCCATAGTGTCCGCGGATCAACTGGTTGATTCGCGATTCTTGGTTACACATGGTTGCGGTGACCAAGCCTTGAGCTCCTTCGTTAAAGTCGGCTACCACGGTCGCCACATCAGGAACCTGGCGGCCGTCATACTCCAAGAAAATGCCGCCTGCACCGACGACGCGGCCCGGCAGTCGTAGGCCGGTTGCGCGTAGCATCGATGTTGTGCGATGGACGAATAGGTCGGTAAACATGCCGCTGCCGAACGGCCAAAAGCGACGCCATTGTGCATACACTTCACGATCAAACGGCAACTCCGGTGCAAGGTCTTCTTCGATTCCCAGCCATCGATTCCAATCGATTGACTTCGGCGTCATCGATTTTTCCAGCTTGTAGTAACGCCATTGGCCAAGGTCACTGTTGCGAAAGAACTCCGTTTGGTATCCAAGCACCTTACCGAGTTTGCCTTGCTGCAATAAATCGCGTACCTCATTCCAAACAGGTAGGCTTGTCGATTGAACACCGACCTGCATTACTTTGCCGGTCTCCTTCCAAATCTTCTCCACGTTGAAAGCTTCTTCGACCGTCTTGGTCATCGGTTTTTCACAGTAAACATTCAATCCGGCGTGCAACGAATCGATGGTCTGTTTGTGATGCCAATGATCAGGTGTCCCAATGCAAACGGCATCCAAATTTGCTTTCTCGATCATCTCGTTGTAATCGACAAAGCACTTCGGGGCGGTTCCCGTTTGCTCTTCGATGTAGTCGCGAGTCTTGTCCCGTTGGTTCTTATAGACTTCCGCGACACCGACCAAGTCAATTTTGCGTCCATCGGCTCGGAGTTTACATAGAGTTCTCACGTGCGCGCCAAAACCGCGTCCACCGGGGCCGATGAAACCGATCCGCAGTCGTTCGTTGGATCCCGAAGCGGCTTGAGCTTGTTTAGCAGAGAGACACACGAACGATGCAGCAGCTGTGGCAGTCGTGGTGGTCTTTAAAAAATTACGGCGAGTTTCATTGGTCATCGAAGCGGGAACTCCCAAAAAGGGGTGGCGGGAAAATACGAGGTCTCAAAGAGTATAACAAGCGACGACTTGTTTTGCCTTCCAATGAAAAATAGGGCGTTTAGCGGCACACACCCGTAGGTGCTCACAAAATGCTCCAACGGGTTTTCCGGGCTAACGCATAACCTCGATGAACCAGCGCACCATATGCGTCATGCCAAGGGATCTATGCGTCATGCCAAGGGATCTATGCGTCATGCCAAGGGATCTATGCGTCATGCCAAGGGATCGTCGTCAGGCAATGCCATTTGTCGCCCATATCGCTTTGCATTTTTAGGAAAATGGATTGGTCACGATCCGCACACATGGTCAAAAAGGAACCACTTCGCAGGCAGGGAATCGGTTGCTAGCAAATGCCAAGCGAAGAAAAATTCTATTAATTACCGGAGGCTTTTGCCTTCATCGAATTTTGCAGTTGCCAACGGTACGTCCATTGCGGTCTAATTAGCGTTGCGAAAAGTCACCTTAAGAGCAGGGAGTGTTGAAATGTTGATCCTTAGTCGCAAGGAGAATGAGTCGATCCATATCGGTGATGATATCGTGGTCGTTGTCACGCGAATCGGTCGAAATCGCGTCCAAATCGGAATCGATGCGCCTCGTGAAATGCGGATTCGGCGATCGGAGTTAGCGGATGCTCCAAGCGAAACGAGTCCATCGCAATCGACTTCAAAGGGAAGTTCGGTGCCGCCGGTGCACAATGCGGTCTCCATTCAAAACGAATTGGCTGGATTATCGTTTCCTCTGGCTGAGCGGTAGTGCTTGTGACGCGGTTGGGCTGATGTAGACTGAGTGATTCACACCTTCATTGGCATGGGATTTTGCTCTCTTGTCAGTGGAAACCATCCCACCTCGGTCTTTCTCTACTGCCATGAGCACTCGATTTTCTGCCACCAATTCCTTGTGGCATTCCCTTTCCACGCTTCCTTTGCGATTCGGATTGCCTCTGTTAGCCCTCGGGCTTGTGTTGTGCCCTGTTGTTGTTTCAGCACAGAAACCCCTTCTGAAGATCGACAAATCATTCGATCTAACGTTGGTCAGTGCGAGTCGAGTGGAGCTACAGGTTGTTTCTTCTGGGGATGATCACGTCATAAAAATGACGACGATGGCCGACAAGGATTGGCCGGGGATTACGTATCGACCGGATGAGCAATCACGTGACATGTCTCGATTCAGCTCGATTGCGGTCGATGTTCGCAACATTGGTGATCACGAGCTAACGTTTGCCATGCGTATCGATAGTCTTGATAGTGACGTGAAAGAGGTTGAAAACAATAGGGACTCGAAGACCGAGCAAGTCGATCTCGCACCGGGTGAAAAGCAAACCCTTCGTGTGACCCTCTCCCGCAAGATGCCGGATCGTTTAAAGGGGCGTTTGATCGGAATGCGTTCCAATCCGGTCGGTTTAAACGAAGAAGGAGGGTTGGCCGTTGATTGGATCGACCAGATCATTCTGTTTGCCTTCAAAAAGCCATACGCTCAAACGGTGGAAATATCAAACTTGCGTCTCGACGGTGAGGCGAGCGAGAAAATATGGTTTGATGACGCAGTCGATCCTTTTCCAATGATCGATACATTTGGGCAATACATGCATGACGATTGGCCGGGTAAGACTCATTTGCAACAGGAACTGGTTCAGAAAAAGGAGCAGGAACAAAAAGACATTTCTGCGGATCCGGCGCCAACACAGTGGGATACGTTCGGTGGGTATGCGGCGGGTCCCCAGTTCGAACGGAGTGAACATTTTCGGACGAGGAAGTATCAAGGCCGTTGGTGGTTAGTCGACCCCGAGGGGTATCTGTTTTGGTCGCATGGAATCGACTGTGTGAATTCGAACAATGCAACCACGCCGATCACCGACCGCGAGTTCTACTTTGCGGATTTACCAGCGAAAGATTCGCCACTTGCTGTTTTTTATGGCGGCGGTGATTGGGCTCCGCACGGGTATTACGAAGGTCGTGGCCATTACAAGACATTCAACTTCACCGGTGCAAATTTGTATCGAAAGTACGGCGGTGATTGGAAAGCGATTTTTAACCGTCGTTGTCACGAGCGGCTAAGAAGTTGGGGGCTTAACACAATCGCGAACTGGTCAGATAAATCGATCTACCGAATGAATCGCACGCCCTATGTTGTCACCAGCGGAACGGGAGGACGGCGAATCGAAGGAAGTACCGGCTATTGGGGGAAATTCCCAGACCCATTTGATCCCGGTTTTGCCGAGGCAACGGCTAAACACATGGAATACCGCCGAGAAGAAGCAAATTCGACTTGGTGCGTAGGGATATTTGTTGACAACGAATTAGCTTGGGGTGACGAGCTATCGTTGGCCATCGCGGCACTGCAATCACCCGCGGATCAACCTGCGAAGATTGCGTTCGTGAAAGATTTGAAAGCGAAGTACTCAGAAGTCAGTTTGCTCAATGAAAAATGGGGTACCGAGTATGGCTCATGGGATGCGCTGCTAACGCAGCAAGAATCACCTGATGCGGAAAAAGCAGAGGACGATTTGCGAGCGTTTTACTCGCACGTCGCCGATGAATACTTTCGAGTGTGTCGTGACGCGGTGAAAACGGTTGCACCCGAGACTCTTTACCTAGGTTGTCGTTTTGCGTGGGTGAACGATCGTGCTGTTCGCTCAGCGGCGAAGTTCTGTGACGTGATCGGGTTCAATTGTTACAAGTATTCGGTCGCCGATTACAAATTGCCCGATGGGGTCGACATGCCCGCAATCATTGGTGAATACCATTTCGGGGCACTCGATCGTGGGATGTTCCATACTGGACTCAAACCGGTCGAAAACCAGCAAGTTCGCGCCGAGGCCTATCGGAGTTACCTAACCGGAGCATTGAAGAACCCAATGTGGGTCGGTGCCCATTGGTTCCAATACGGTGACCAAGCGACGACTGGACGTGGCGACGGAGAGAACTACCAAATTGGCTTCGTGGATATCACTGATACGCCCTACCTCGAAACGATCGAAGCATCTCGCGAAATCGGAAAGTCGATGTATTTGTTGAGGTTGCAGAAGTAGTTTGCCGCGATCTCAACCTGACCGAAGAGCCGTTCTTGTGGCTCCTCGGTGGATAGCGAACGTTCCCATACCCGATTCGGTTCAACGGCGGTTGCCCGTCAAAATGAACACGTAGTAGGCGAGCGTAAGGATCGACTGCAGCGTCGCGGCGACGTAGGTCAACGCGGCTGCGTTCAAGACGGATGCGACGTAGTGCTCTTCATTGCCTGAGATGATTCCTTGGCCAACAAGCTCTTCCCGTGCTCGAGAACTTGCGTTGAATTCCACTGGCAAGTTAATGACTTGGAAGAATACCACTGCTGAGAACAGAATCACACCGAGCCATGCTAACGCAGGCATGTGAAGCATCATTCCGCCGAATAGCATCCACATCCCTGCACCGGAGCCAAAGTTGGCGGCTGGAACGGCAATGTTGCGAACCACCAACGGCGCGTATTGATGAGCGTCTTGGAACGCATGGCCCGCTTCATGGCAGGCAACACCAACCGCTGCCATGCTGCGGCCGTTATAGACATCACTACTGAGTCGGAGCACTTTCGCACGGGGGTCGTAGTGGTCACTCAGCATGCCGTTGATTTGTTCAATCCCGACCGATTCAAGCCCTCCATTGTCGAGCATGGTGCGTGCAGCCTGGAATCCTGACATGCGGGACGGCACTTTGCTCATTTTGGTGAACGCCGATTTGACCCTCCACTGGGCGTAAAGACCCAGCAAGAATGGTGGGATCACGAACAGGAAATATAGCATCATGGTTGGGAAACCCTTCAAACGGTTGCGTTTTAGTCGTGTTTCTACGAAATCAGCCTTCAATGGCCCGTCAAAATGACAGTCCAAAACAGGCAACACTAGAGGGTACGCAACTATGGGGCCGTTCGTTTTCGAAGCAGGCGGGAAACAGGTGCGTCCTTGTTTGCCAGCTAAGATCAGGTGGGGATCGATTTGTGAGCAATGAAAGTGGCATTCGCCATCTCGCGTGCCAAGTATGCCCACTTTTCAGGCAATTTCGGAATGCTTGAATTACCTCTATGCTTGCATTCCAATGCAAACGCGTTTGTCGAATTGTTCTCAATACGGGAACTCTGCGGCAAGTTAAAACAGAGCAACAAGATCGGGCATCTAAATCCATGAACGTAACGACTGCTTCACGCCAAATTCTTTTACTTGCAGCTGTCTTTGGCGCCCTCGGCGTCTTGGTGGGGGCGTTTGGTGCTCACGTTCTTGGTGGTTTTTTGGAAGATCAAGGCCTGACTGCTGAAACGATAGCCAAACGTGAAGACCAATTCGATGTTGGTGTTCGCTACCATTTAGTCCATGCCGTCACTCTGCTCGCTCTGGCCGCAATTCCGTTTGGCCCAGAAGCGTTAAAGAGAAAGATTGCATGGATGTTTGTAGTGGGTCTGATGCTGTTTTGCGGAAGCTTGTACTTGCTCGTCTTAACGAATCAAACCAAATTGGGCATGGTAACGCCGATTGGCGGAGTGATCTGGATCGTCGCCTGGGCGTCGTTGGCTCGCTTGGTCATCGTTTCAAACCAGGACTCTGCGTGACGTTAGCAGCACGAGCCAGAGTCGTCACTGCTATTTGCGCGTTTGATGATCCCGTTAGGCCCAAGTTCCAACATGACCCTGTTCTAGTTCGGCTGGCTTTTGTCACCACGATCGCTCCATCGCCAATGGCTAGCCGCAGCGTTATCATTGAATAACGAAAGCCGTCATTCATAGCCTGCATTTCATTTCGACTACGGACCAGTGACCACGAAGTGGCTAAACCACAACCGAAGTGCCCCCGAAGCGGGGCACATGATTCCTTCACAAGGACGATAACGAACCCTATGTCACTTAGCATCATGCGACGATTCTCATTTTGTGCTGGCCATCGCTTAGTTGGTCACGAGGGAAAATGCCAGAATCTACACGGACACAATTACGTGGTCGAAATTTACGTCACCGGGCAAGAGCAAGACGCAGTAGGTCGCATCCTCGATTTCAAGCTGCTCAAAGAACGCTGCAAGGGATGGTTAGATGAGAATTGGGATCATACCTTTATTCTCTGGGACAAAGACGAGAACGGTTTGCGTGCGATTCGCCAGAGCGATCCCCATCGGATTTATGAATTGTCCACCAACCCAACGGCCGAGAATATGGCAATCCACTTGCTCAACGAAGTCTGCCCGAAGATCCTTGACGGCACTGGAGCCTCGGCGTTCAAAGTTCGATTATGGGAAAGCGAAGAGACATGCGCCGAAGTTGAGTTGTCGTAGACAACCGTGATCGTTGATCGATCGACACTTTGGATACCTCTCGGTTCGATGCGAGTCGAGTGCACGAAAGTCTAATGTGCTTCGGATTTATGAAGTTTGTATTCAACGGCGTCGACTAGGGCTCGCCAACTTGCTTCGATGATGTTTTCGCTGACGCCGATCGTGCCCCACGATTCTTGTTCGTCGCAACTTTCGATGTTCACTCGCGTCGACGCGGCGGTGCCCGCACCCGAATCAACAACACGAACTTTGTAGTCGATCAATCGCATTTTGGCGAGTTCCGGGTAGTCGTCCGCGAGTGCTTTGCGAAGAGCTGCGTCGAGGGCGTTGACCGGGCCGTGCCCTTCCGCGGCATCGAACCAGAGTTTTTCACCGACCTTCAATTTGATGACTGCTTCAGCAAAAACCGCATGCGTGTCACTATCACGATCCCCTGCGACGACGCGATACTTGATTGCTTCGAAATGCGGTGTGAAAGTTCCGGCGATTCGTTTAACTAGTAGATCGAACGAAGCACCTGCGTTTTCAAATTGGTAGCCTTGGTTTTCTAATCGTACGACCTCGGCCAATATCTTGTCCATTAATTCACGGTCGTCGTTGATGTTGTGCCTTGTGGCCAATGCAACAATGTTACTGCGGCCCGATAATTCACTGACCAAAATTCGTCGTTCGTTCCCGACCATTACCGGATCAATATGCTCGTACGTTTTCGAGGCCTTGTTGATCGCGTGAACGTGCATTCCTCCTTTGTGAGCGAAAGCACTTTGACCGACAAAGGGTTGGCTGTTACGCCACTGCAAATTGGCAGTTTCGTAGACGAATCGGCTGAGCTGTGTTAGCGGCTGGAGTGACTTTCCGCCGAGTACGACGTAGCCTTTCTTTTTGAGTCCAAGGTTAGCCATGACGGAAACCAGATCGACGTTGCCGCAGCGTTCACCGATCCCGTTGATGGTTCCTTGTACCTGTGTCGCTCCGGCGTCGACGGCGGCGAGCGAATTGGCAACCGCTAATTCACAATCGTTGTGGCAATGGATGCCAAACATGACATCGAAATCGGCGAGTTCTTTTCTTGCGATCGCAGTCACTTCGGCCACTCGCTCGGGCAAGGTTCCTCCGTTCGTATCGCAGAGTGACAACCAAGCCGCGCCGGCGGATGCAGCGGTCCGAAGCGTTTGGATGGCGTAGTCGGGATTGGAGTTGAAGCCGTCAAAGAAGTGTTCCGCATCGTAGATTACTTCCGCGTTACGGGCCAGAAACTCGGCACTCTCGCCAATCAGTGCCAAGTTCTCATCAAGCGTCACCCCTAACACTTCGGTTGCATGGTAGTCCCATGTTTTGCCCACCAGAGTGATACAGGGTGTTTCGGCCGCCACGAGTGCTTTCATGCCCGGATCGTCTTCCGCCTTCATGTTCTTTCGACGCGTCATCCCGAAAGAGCACACTTTGGTCTTACCTAGATCTCGTTTTTTGATCTCTTGGAAGAACGCGACATCTTTTTCGTTCGATAGGGGGTAGCCTCCTTCGACAAAGTCGATGCCGACTTCAGCCAACCGTTCTGCGATGTTCAATTTGTCTTGCAACGAAAAGCTAACCCCTTCGCCTTGGGAGCCATCGCGAAGGGTGGTGTCGTAGATCAAGATGGGTTTAGCGTTCATGCGATATTACAAAGTGTGAAGGTTTCAGCCGCTGAGTATACGAAAAAACCCCCGAAGCTTTTGTTGGCCTCGGGGGTTGATGGTCAATGATTGGCATCTCGATTCGATCCAAATCCGCGTTCTCCGCTGCGGCAGGCTCGGGAATCGTCCCCGCGTTAAGGCCGGCTAGTAATGCCGACAACGCTAATAATCACGGAATCTGTGATGGGTAAAGGTGCCACAGGTTTTATCTGTTTCAAAGGAATCGGATGGGTAACCACAGAATAAGCATGAATCCTAGATTGTCAATTACTGGGAAAGCAACCGATTAAAGGCCAATCCGGGTGAACTCGATTTGTGTTGGGCCGCCCGGCTTGGATTGGACGGTGAATGAACCACCAACGATTTCAGCCCGCCCTTTCATCGACCGTAACCCAAAGCGATCCGGCGCGACTCCCTTGGGATCGAACCCTTGGCCGTTGTCTCGAATCACCAAATCAAAAGAACCGTTGTCCAAAGTCGCCTGCACCACTACTTCGGTCGCATTGCCGTGACGGATCGCATTGCGTATTGCTTCGACCGTAATTCGATAAGCCGATGCGGAAACCGGTCGGGGAATCGAAGCAGCAGACTCGGTCACTTGGAAATCAATGGTGACATTACGCAGGGTCATTTCATCGAACAGCTGTTCGATCGTCATCTGGGCAGCACTGGGCCAAGGTGTTTGCTCAAGCTCCGGAGGGTAGGCCGAATGCAGGATCGTTCGGCCCTTTTGCATTGCTTCGTCGATCCAAGCAGCTGCCTTTACCAGGCGCTCGTTGTTCGGATGCCCCGTATCCACCATGGTTTGCAATGCCGCGGAGGCTGCGAAGAGATGCGGCAGAAGAGCATCATGGATTTCATGTCCAATCGATGCCCGTTCCATTTCAAGCAAGCGCGTTAATTCGTCTTGATCCATTAATCTTGGTTTCCATCAAGCGAGTGCCAACCAAGATTAATTAACCGAACCAACCTTTCTTGTCGAAGCTGGCCAGTGCTTTTTCTTCCGAGCCTTGGATGTCGAACAACTTGTTCAACTTCGTGATCTTGAACACTTCCATCACATTGGGTGAGACTTCGCAGAATTTCAATGTCACCCCTTGGGCCTTACATCCTTTATTGAGCATGACCAACTTTGTGATCATTGCCGATGACATGAACGATACTCCGCGGAAGACCAGCAGCAATTTCTTGTTAACTGCTTGCGGAACGATTTCCTGCAGTTCACGTCCTACTTGCTCAATTCGTTGGGAATCAAGGATTTTGCTGTCCGTAAACCCGACTACCAAAATATCGTTGTTTGTTTGAGTCGTGACGGCCGACATGCGTTGCTTTCAGAGGTTTCAAAGAGAAGAACGGGAGATCAATCGAAGGCTTGCGCCAATCGGAGTACACCCAATAGGTTATCAGCACGACAAGCCGATGGCAATTCGTTGATTGGTTTCAAATGAAAACTCAGCGAAGCATCCCTTTTGAGGGCTAGGTTTGAATTGGCCGATTGAGTCGCTAAAGCCACGATTTTGCAACAGGCTGGGGGGGCGTCTGGACGCGTGTTCGGTGGAAGTCTTTCCGAGACGCTTCGCCGACTTCGCTGTCTCACGCCTCAGCGAAGCACTCGGTGGTGTCGGTTCGTTTGCCTTTGGTGTTCGCCAGCGGGTGAATCGGGAACCTTTGTTCCGTTGTTACTGTAGTTCGAACGACCTGTGGATCGAGTTCTTATCGCTTCTCCGGGATCGTGGTGAGAATTTCATTTCCGGTCAGTTAGCCATTGTTCCCAAGATACGTTGACGCGTCTGACTGTTCATTTGTGCGTCATTGCCGCAGGAAATCAGGATTGAAAGGGCTAGCAATCAATTCCTGCAATATTTGCGCGTGGGCAGTGATTTCCTTAGACAGTGTCTGAAATGCAGTGGCCTTTTGTATCGCAGTCCTGCGGCAAGGTACCGGTTTTGGGGGGCCAGTTTGCAGCACTATCGGCATACCAGATCGTAGCAGTCGAACCAAAGGTCTCGTAGGTTGACCGTTTCGCTGGCCATCCGTCGTTGGACTTCGTTCATCACTAAGCGTTTCTGGTCCGAAGGAATACCGTCAATCAATTGCTCGGTCAGTTCCTGGACTAATTCTGCTGAGAGTGTAGTCCGGTGCAGCGTCTTGAATCCGAGGATGGGGTGATGGCTGGTTGCCAAAACCTGTTGGCCACGTCGCTTGGCTCGTATTCCTATGACCAGGATTGCGGGGAAGCTGAGTTGTTCCAATCCATCGATGATCAAAAGTCCCCCCGATTTGATGCGGCTTTGCTCGCGAGTGACTTGATCTCGGGTTTGGTTGTGATGGCACCAGCGGTTTGTTTTCGGCTCGCGTGCGCAGAGTAGGACTTCGCCTATCGTATCGAATCGATTTGAAAGGAGGGGGGCAAGCGAACGAATGAGGGTCGATTTGCCTGTGCCATGGTTCCCAACAATCGCCGAGAAACGGTTTTCGGGGATTCGGTCAACTAATTCTTGGAGCGGACCGGTCGAAACGGGGCGACTCGAAAAACGATATGAAATCGCTCCAGGACGCACAAAACGTGTACAGAACGGATTCGAAGCCTGTCGTTCCACTTAGATGTTCGTATCCGCCGACTTGGCCGAATCAACGGACTGAGAGTCGGGGGCCACTGCGGAATTCGCTCGACGATTGCTTCGCGCGTGATGAACAAACCCTTTGCGGATCGTCAACCTGCGACGCTTTACATTGGGGCCAGCACCGTCAAGGTTTGTTCTTGTTGCCGACGCATTTGCATCGGATCTATCGGCGGATGGTCTGGTCGTTGGCTCGGGCGTAACGACTCGGCGGCTTGAGACGAGATAAAAGGGCTGTTCGGTGACAATTTCGCGTCCCCCTTCGACAAACAAACGGAGTCGAATGCACCACTGAAGATGGATCAAATGCCCGTGGTAGCTCAACGGCGTACAAGGTAATTTGCAAGAGATCGATTGGGAGTCGGCAATTCCAAGCTGACGAAGTTGGTTCTCATCAAGCCGGTGAAAATGATGGACGTGTAAGTCCTCATCCCCTTTGCCTTCGGTGTGCCACAGTACCGAAACTTCCAAACCTTGAAGTTGGTCCAGCGGTACTCGGCTGATTCGCCATTGAGTCGTAAGCGATTCACCCGCCTCGTAAGTCCCGTCTTCACGACATAGGCATACGTTCACCGCGGGCTGCGTTTCGGCGGCACCTCGGGTGGGTGAACGATGACGGGAAAACTTCGGCAGAACGATGGCCAAGGGCGTGACTCTCCGGAAACGATGATCTTCCAACGAATCGCATTATGAGAACCGACGAAAGAATGCATGACGTTCTCGGGAAGATCGATACCTAATTGTTGTTCCCAAGGGGCTTGTGGGTCAACCTCAACATCGCGAGTATTCGAGATAACCTGAGTAAATGCATCATGCTTTTCGACCCGAACATCCGTTCCTTGACGGTAAAACGTCTGTTCTTCACAGCACAAAATAATTTTTAGTCTTCTCAGCCGCAACCGTCCCATTTGGCAAACATACAAGCGATAGGTCTCGCCCGGGACCAGTGGATGGTTGCTGATTTCAACGATTGTGGAACCTACGCCAGCGATTCGGCGCAGCCCGAGGATGAACGAACGGAACGACCAATAGGCAATCCCGCCAAGTGGCCCCAACAGGCACATCAAGATGTAACGTGGCCGGCCGTAGTAAAATCCTGACACCACCACAGCCAGTAAGACGAACCAAACCGTGCTCCATAGCAACGCCAACATCGCTGGTCCCGCGATACCGACTTCGTCCGGGTTCTTCATTGCCAACCGGTACGTTAGCCGTTCGCCGGGGCTGTCGGTTAGCAGTCGCCCCTGAGGAACGCTGGGCAATTTCGATTCGCCGTCGGCCCCCGGGCCAATGATTTCAATCGAACTCGCCCGAGCCGCTTTGGCGGATCGGCGTTCGTGGCTGGTTGAAAGGTCGCTGAGTCGATAGAGCAACCCAGTGGCACCGCTGGCAATCAATGCGATCGATAAGATCCCAAAAATCCAAAAACTGAGTGAACTGGATAGCGTTTCGGACGACATCTCGGGGGCTCGTTCGGGGACGAACCAAGCGATCAATACGATCGACAGCCCAAACACACCGAGGAAAAACAGCGAAGCATAGAAAATCGCTTCGCCTGCAATTCCGCCGAGCGTGTTTCCGATGCGACGTTTGCCCCGCTTTTTGGTCCACGGCTTTGGGAACCACGGTTTTGAAAATCGGGGCATGGATGAAAGACGACTTGCTTACCTAAAGACTAAACAGAAGCCGGCTTTTGGCCAGGACGGTAAAAACCAAGAGCTTCGAGGGCGGCGTAAACTTCCTCGAGTGTCTTTTCACCAAAGTTGCTGATCCCAAGTAACTTGCGAGGCGTCGCATGAAGCAGGTCACGAACAGTCAAGATGCCCGTTTCCTCTAAACAATTCGTTGTTCGAACGGACAGCCCCATTTCGGCAATGCTCAAGTCCAACCGTTCGTGACGTAGACGGGCCTCTTCTTCCGCTCGGCTAATAGGAATACGCGTCATTGTGTCCAACTCCCTGAATTCAATGATTTGGTTCGGTTTCCGAACGTGTCAGATTACTATCCCAACATACCTGTTCGGAGAAGACGAGATATTAGGAGATTCCGCCGCAATTGGCAAACGTCCCAACCCGAAAAACGAAAAGGTTTTCGCAGGGCGTTATGAAAGCAAATTATTTGAGACGAGACAGGGCTGGCTGTAGCATGCCGAAAAAGCTCACCGAATCACTCGCATTGTGACGGCCTCGTTGCTGCTGCGGCGGCAAACGCATGGGCCGTCACACCCAAGGCGCATCGCATGCTCTATCTCACACTGCGTTGACACTCGGGTCACGCGTCTCCGATTGGGTCGTCGCTTAAGTCCCCTTCGGTGATCATCTGGAAGCCTTTCTCTTGCAGCGTCTTCATGGCGAACTCAATGTTTTCGACCATGATTGCGACGGCGGGCTTGCCGTGAGGGCGAACGAACAAGGGGTAGGCTTGGACGATGTTCAATTCGGCCTGCAATAATGCGGTACAGACTCGCAACAACGGTTGGGGGCCTTCGGGCAATTCGATTCCAACCAGGTCGGTTTCGATGATCGCTAATCCACTTCGCTCTAGAATTTCACGTCCCCGATCGGCATCGCTCACTAGGAAACGAACAAATGCGCATTCGGCGGCGTCATTGATCGACAAGGCACAGATTCGAATCCCTGTGCCTTCGAATCGTTTGACGACTTCAAGCAGTTGGCCGACACGGTTTTCGAGAAAGACCGTGAATTGACGAAGTGCGGGGTAATTCCGCCCGCGAGCGGTTTCAAATGCGGTTCCTGAACCCGAACCTTCGCTAATGTCCATGCTGTGCTCGTCTTGAAGCGTAAATGCTGGTAAAAATCTGCTTTCAGTGTAGGCTTCGGCCACGCTGTTGGTCAATCTTCGCTATTTTTTCGTAGGATCTGGCAATCTTGATAAAGGTAGAAGCGATAAAAATGGGCCATGAATCGCCAATTTTTCAAAACGGAGCGACTCATTCGATCGATTTCCGAGTCGAATATCACGAAACGGATGGCCAGGGACACGTCCATCACTCTAAATACGCAAGCTTTTTTGAGCGTGGTCGGGTGGAGATGCTCCGTTCGGCGGGCCTGAGCTATAAACGCCTCGAAGAGGCTGGCTTCATGCTGGTGGTAACCGAGATCAACGTCAAGTACTACGCTCCGGCCAGTTTCGATGACCTTCTGACCCAGACGACCGAATTGACGGGCTTTCGAAAAGTTCGGTTGTATCACCATTACCGGATTGAACGGGACGGCCAATTGATCGCCGAAGGGACCACCACGATCGCATGTGTCGACCGAAATGGACAACCACGCCGGTTGCCAAGCCATTGGTAGCGACGATGCCTTGATGCTCAACACGCACAGTCATCACAATCGGGATATTTTACCGAGAAGGTGTGTTTTCTTTGTTGAGCAAATCCCGGTTTTTTTGCTTTGTTTGATTTATCGGGTAGGGTTCACTGCAGAGTCTCGCCGCGGGGGAAATGTGTGTGATGGCTCTGCTCTAATCACTTGACTGCCTGTCCTAGCTAACGCCTGTCCTAGCTAACTACCCCGCATTCGATGGAAGACGCGTACCGATGACTGTCGCCACTGCAAATTACAAAGCTGGTCAATCTGGATCTGAAAAGACCTTTGCCGAACACGCAATCGAAAATCGATCGGACGCTGTCGACAATTCGATGCCACAGAGCTTTTTTCGATGCCCTGTTCCGGAGTCAATTCGCAATGCAAAAATTCGCATTGGTCGCCGCAAGGTTGCAGTGGAAGTCCAAGAGACGTCCATTGATGGTTTCACGGTTTGTATCAGCTCGAAGAAAGCTCCCAGCATTAAGATCGGGGAAACATGGCAACTCGACTATGACGGTACTCGTACCGAAGTGTACCCACAGTGGTTTTTTAGTTCCCCGGATGGGCACGTCCAATTAGGTCTTCGCCGATTGCGGGATTTGACCAAACCTTCGCCAATCAAGTCGTCCTGGTTTGGTAGGTCACGACACCGGCATATTCACGACAATAACAGCGCTGTGATAATGTTTGGCGGATTGCTGTTAGCATTTGTTGCGGTGCTCGCCTCGCCCGGTATTGGCGACAAACTTGGAACCTCACAAAGAATCCAAGCTGGATTCAAGTGGATCATTCAAGGTGTGAATCAGATGTTCTAACCGGGGAGCCCTGGTTGTTCATTTTGAGCGCTGAGATCGGTTTCCTCGTCATCCGAATCGTAACGAAGAACCGAATGAACTTTGTAGGGATTCAATCGTGGTTCACCGCCCAGGGGAGCCAAGTGAATCAAAAACGAACATCCGACGATCGCCGCATCGCATTGTTCTAACAATCGGCAACACGCTTCCATCGTGCCACCGGTGGCCAGTAAGTCATCCACAAGCAAAACGCGTTGTCCTGGTTTGATGCCGTCAACATGGATTTGCAGTTCGTCGGATCCATATTCGAGCTCGTAGGCGAACGAGTGTAGATCAAACGGCAATTTGCCTGGTTTGCGAATCGGAACAAAACCGGCTCCAAGCCGAACCGCTAATGGCCCTGCAAAAATAAAACCTCTCGCCTCCGCAGAAGCGATCACATCTACACCCGAATTCAAGAAGGGCTCAGCCATCGCCTCGATCGATGCAGCAAACGCTTTTGAATCGGCCAGCAAAGGCGTGATGTCGCGAAACAGGATGCCTGGTTTGGGATAATCAGGAATGTCGCGGACGTAGTTGCGGAGGTCCATGTCGAGTATCGCTTTGCGGGAAGGTAAGGGTGAAAAAGTGCTATGTTTTTTTCGGCTGACCAATGTTTTTCAGGTTGGCCCTAATGTTTTTCTAGGTTGGCCAACGGTTTTTTCAGGTTGGCCAACGCTCGTCCAGCATACTTATCTAGGTTAAATCAGACTAGCCGTTTAGGGAACCTTTGGGGCCGCTGATATCGTTAGGGAATTACGACTCCATATAGCCTTGATGATTCCTTGGTCACTAATTTGTTCGGCGATCTGTGTGGCCAGCTTTCGAAAGGAGGTTTCTTTTGCCTCTAGCGAAACCATCTTCTCGCAAGCCCTTTTGGCTTCAGAATCGATCACACATGCCCGCCCTGTTGCGGACGCCAATTTTTCAAAGATCTCGATCGCAGGAGTGTTGAGCAAGTTCAAGGAGACATTGTTGGTGTCGAGGCTCACCGGTGTTCGGCGATTTTTGTCGCGATGGTTTTTGGCTTGCGTCGTGAAAAATTCATCAATACCCATTCGGTGGGCTGACGCTGTCGCCGTCACTTCAAGAAGTCCTCGGTCTGTTTTCGCCGAACTTGACCGGTCCTTGCGTCGGATGACCGCTAACACTTTGGTGCGGTAAGCCCCGAGATCGTATTTTTGTGCATACCGATTCGATACATCGATCGGTTCGGTCGCCAATCGTTTTGGTAAAGAGGGTGATGCGAACGTCAAATCAAATTGGGCTAATACCAACGCAATCGCCACAGCAGGATCGATCGATTTCCACCGTTGGGCGGGCCAAAGATCGTGGTCCAATGCTCGATGGGTCGGATTCATCGACGCCGCATCAAAGATGCGTGAGAGCGAGTCGTTCGGCGTGGTCGCCTCGGACCACTGAACGTCAATCCTCTTCGGCGTTGACCAAACCGATGCCGATTGAACGATCGAACCAATCGAAGTTGCCGTCGCGTCGACCCACTCCGGACGACCGACCAACACGACGCCCGCAATAGGCATGACGACACACTCTCGGGTTTGGGCAATTTGTTTCATCGCCATGTAGACCGTCGGCCCCACTTGCCCAGCATCAATCGGAGCGGAATGGTCAACGTGCCGGTCGATCCAAACCGAGGCGTCGGCTTGGTCGGCGAATTCGCGTATCGCCAAACCAAACTCCTTGCCGTTAATCACAGCCGTGCTTTGCCCCATCATTCTGGCACATAAAGGGTCCTTTAACGAAATGGCTCCGCTTGGTTGTGCGGACCGAGGGCGTTGTCCGAAAGTGACTGACGAGGTGCAAAAAATTGCAGTTAGGATGGCAAGATGAGAAAAAAAGTGAATTCTACCTGAGGCGCAATACTCGCTTCCAAAGTCGGCGTGAACGCTTGGAAAGTTCGCTTTTTGCATAGCTTTCAGGTAGTTTGGGGGACTTGGCGACATTGTGGGGAGCGTCGTCTTGCCATGAGTGTCCGACCGAAAAATGTGAGATGACAAGAAGTCGCAGATTGGTTGGTTGTCGATCGCATTTTCGGCAACTAGACTCGCATTGAACTGAAACGATTGTACTTAAAAAAACGTCGTTTTGCGATCTGTAACGACTCGATGCGACAGGATGAGGTGGCCTGGTCGTACGATCATGCGTTGGCGGTTTTGACGACCGTGATGCGGACCCTCGGTGAACGAGATTGCTTGCCGAGCGAATTTGACTGCGTACCATGCACGCGACCGAGATCAGCGATTCACTTTACTTTTGACGGACATCCTAGTGACATCTCCTCTTGTACGGACAACACGATTGACGGTCGCCTACCGGCGCTACCTAACCAGTGCGAATTCTCCACAATTTGCTGCCGAGGTGGACGAGTATTACTCGGCCGCAACTTTGGCAAGTTTACTTCGACGCAGTGACGTCGAAATGCGACGTGCTGCGGCTCTGTCGCTTGGGATGCTTGGAGACCATAGCTCGATCGAATCTCTTGGCCAAGCACTTTCGGATTCCGACCGGGGCGTTCGGTTGGCGAGCGATGATTCGTTCCGCGCTCTGTTGGTCCGCGACGCGGCACCTCGGCATCACCAACAATTGCTTCAAGTGATGCATTTGAACGATGGTGGCGAATACGCTGCGGCTCTTGCACCAACGATGATCCTTGTGGACCAAGCACCGCGTTACAGCGAAGCTCATCACCAGCTGGCAATTTGTTGGCAAGGCTTGGATAATGTGCGACAAGCGGAAACTTCGTTCCGAGCCTGTTTGTGGCATTGTCGTTATCACTACCTCGCTTGGCAAGGTTTATCGCGGTGCAGGATGATGCAGCGTGATTATGAAGGTGCGATCAGTTCGCTTCGCCACTGTGTCGAGATTTGTCCCGACATCGAAAATTCACGGGCCCAGATCCGTGTTCTTGAGCGTCGGCTCCGCCAAACCGACGCTTGATAGGAAGCTTTCTGAATGTTGAGATACGGCAACCCATGAGATACGACGACACATTGGTCGGTTCGTTGGCAATCCTCTTTTCGATTGTCGCCACAGCCATCGCCATAGGTCCTTGGTCGACACCTTATCAGTTGAGAACGATCGGGGCTATCAAAGATCGATTTGGTAAGTCCGCAGCGCGTGGCGTTTGGTTCGCGGTTGCATTGGCTGCATTCGCAGCCGGTATCACGATTCTCAGTGGTGCCCGCCCGTCGTACGCACGTCCTGCATCGTCAAGCGTTGCTCCGCGTTCTTCCGTTTCGCCGGCTCACTAAGTTCGTTCTATTCGCAATGATCTTGTCATCATCTCATAGCACGGAAGTGGCTAACCACGATCAGGACGTGCCGGGATTGGCGTCTTTCACTGCTTTTTCCATCACGTTGATGGCCGCGTCGGTGTAGCGTTCGTACTCGTTCCAAAAATGGTTCATTGCGGCTTCGTCAGCGAAGAAGAACATCCGGTTGTGTGTCGGATCTTTTAGTCCCCATTCGCGTTTGCCAGGGACGATGCGGCCTTCTTCAAAAAATCGAACGACATCGATTTCGTTGAGCACTGGTGTGTAAGTGACCGGATCAACCAAGAAGGCTTGCATCGCTTCGTCGTTAGAGAAGAGGTAGAGTTTGCCCAAATGAATGACGCCGAACTCGGGTTTGCCTTCGACCCAGCGATCCTCTTTGATGACTGTCACGGCACAATAACCCTCCATCGCCAATTCCGCTTCCCCTGACTTCTCGGTTGTTTTTTCAACTGTAGCGGTTTCCGTGCTGGTGGTTTCTTTTTCGCTCGGACTTTGGGCTTCCTTGGAGGCAACGTTCAGACCAGGGTTCGGTGCATCTAAGCTCGGGCTTTCCATTCGCGAACTCGCCAATTGCGCCGTCGCACCACCAGTGGACGCCGCGGGCATTTGTGGGGGCATTTGGAAAGATGGTGATGTTGGTGCTGGCGAGCCCATTTGGGGTGCTGCTTGCTGGGGAGGTTGTTGCTGAGCAACCATAGGGGCGTGGCTGTTTGGCGTTCCGGGCGGCATCATGCCCGGGGCTGGTTTGGGTAGGCTGCTTTGCAGCATCGCGACATATCGGTTAGGTGCTTGTGGGCTGACGCTATGTGATACCGTCTTTCCTTGCGTTGTGACGATCACGTCGGTTGGAAACGCGGTAACCTTAAACATCTTCACCAGCTGAGGATTTTTGTTCGCGTGAACTTTCACGGCAACAAAATTCTGGTCGATCGCTTCGGCGACATCGGGGGATTGGAAGGAGCCTTTTTCGAGTTTATCGCACCAAACGCAATTGTCGCTGTAGAAATGCAACAACAGCAACTTGTGCTCTTTTTGGGCTTCCGCATGAGCGGTCCGCAAATTCTCTTGCCAAGTGATTTCGGCCGAGGCTTCGGTTGCGGTCATTACGCTGAGGACCGCAAAACAGGAAAGGGTTAGGGCTACCTGACGCATCAAACTTGTCCTAGTGTCTTCGAATACCGTGGGAGGCAAATTGGGGAGAGAAAAATTCTTCTCGTTCAATCGTTTTCGACTCTCGGGATGGTGTCGCTTGAGGGGAAAGTACAGATTGCGCAAACTTTGACGCCACCTCAATCTTGGCTCATGTTTTTTTGACATGCCCGCAGGACCGCAAACGCTTCAACTTGGCTGGTTGTGCCAAACATGCGCCCAAATTACCAGCAGTTTGCTAGCAATTTGTGTTTTTGCTGGTTGCTGCCAAGCCCCCGCCCGATCTCTCGTTGGACAAGCTTGTTCACTCATTCCGGGGGGGGCTTTCGCCGTTTCAGATTTTGGTGCACGAGGATCTTTGGTGCACGAGGATCTTTGGTGCACGAGGATCTTTGGTGCATGGGGATCTTTGGTGCACGAGGATCTTTGGTGCACGAGGTTTACGAACGCTAGAACCCGGTTTCTCGTTTTTTCGTTGCGTTAAAATTCTCGTTGCGTCAAAGAGACGCGCCAAAGATACAAGTGGTGACAAAGAAGGTTGCGGGTGCAGGCTGTAGTGATCAAACGCTTGCGTCGACATTGTTAATTAGGGATTTTGCTTGCATTGTACTTTTTTTGTCGTAAGTTTCCGCAGCGACTTGTCTAAGCGAGGTGAGTGGCTCCCTGAAAATTTGATTTAGCACCACACCAACCGAAACCGCGATCCGAAACCCTTCGCGGTGACTCACACGGGGATAATCCAACGTGGCTCAACGAACTCAAAAAACGGTATCCGCAATTGCTGCGATGTTGATTTCAGTTACTGGATCCATCGCCTTGGCTGATTCGACTCGCGTCCAAATAGAAACAAGTGAAATAAAGCATCGCGATGCTCAGTCCCGAGGCGACTCCATCGAGCTACAACTCGACGTTCCCGTAGGCCAAAGCCGCATCGCTTTGGCTGGCGCAAAAGTAACTTTGGTCGATAGTTATGGCGTCGCGAAGAAGTATGTCGCCGACTCGCAGGGCAAAGTGAGGTTTGATGACATC
The DNA here is from genome assembly GCA_007859835.1 of Novipirellula herctigrandis. GTDB lineage: Bacteria > Planctomycetota > Planctomycetia > Pirellulales > Pirellulaceae > Novipirellula_A > Novipirellula_A herctigrandis. Next base: position 6,093,464 of record SJPJ01000001.1, read on the forward strand.
GTCGCAGGCCCCTATGCGGTTGTTGCTGCGGGCGAGAATGTCTACGGTTCGACGATCCTGTTTATCCAACCGCAATCGAGAGCCAGTCTGCGAATGCCGCTAGCAGCAGTCAACGTCAAAAAGTTGACTCCTTGGATGGACAAATTCACAAGCCAGTTTTCGCAGAAACATGCCAATCAACTTGGCCATGTAATGTCACAAATCGAAAGGGAGACTTCCTTTTCTGATCAAGTTCAACTTCGCGAAGGCGGTATTCTCAAAGGTCAATTGGTATCGATTCTTGACCCTACGTCATCGAATGTTTCGCTTGCTGGTACCGAAGTCGTTTTGACGCAAAAGGGATTGGCTGTAGGAAAGACCTACACCAACGAAGCCGGCGAATTTCTATTCAAAGGTGTTCGTGCCGGAGTTCATGGTGTCGTTGCTGCTGGGCCGGCGGGTTACGCCACATTTGCCTTCGAAGCAATCGAGGCGGCCGCACTAGCGAATGGCCATGATCCCAAACATCAACTCGTTTCTGTGATGACAAACGATATCGCATGGTCCCTTCCGGTCACGTTGGTCCCGCCGACGATGATCCCAGGCGTTGTGGATCCTTTTGGGGCCAGCATGACGCAAGTTCCGGCAATGATCGGATCAGAGAACCTCGTTTCAGCTGACTGCTGTGGTCACGGAAACGTCGGCGGTTCCTTCTCCGGCGGCATGGGCGGCATGGCTGGCATGGGCGGCAGCGTCGGTGGCGGCGGAATTGCATCGGGCGGTGGGAGTGGAAGTATCGGAGGCCTAGGGCTTCTCGGTGGCATCGCCGCTGCGATCGCGATCCCTGTCGCAACGAGCAACGATGATGACACCGCAGGGCCAGTCGCATCGCCATCAGGCATCTAGAAATCGCTAGACAAAACCAGTTTTATATGCATTAAGAATCGGTGTCACGGTTAAGCGTGACGCCGATTTTTTTTGCCATCGCTTGACCGGGGCACATCGCTGGATGTCGGGCTGGACAAGTCGCCACGGAATAGGCATTCGCTCGTTTCATGATCGTGCGAAACGCTAGCCATTGGTTGTTCGCGCATGCGATAGTGGACTATCGATAATTCGCCTTCGTCCCTGCGATAGCTTGATCGACGTTTTCGACGTCAATGATTGCCGCGCCGGATTCGACATCGGAGGGCATAATGCCATGCCGCAAATAATGGGTTAGCTGTACCACGGGATAAAATCCTTGAACATAAGGTTGTTGATCCACGGTGCATCGAATGTGTCCCGATTGAATTAACTCGAGTGTCTTGGGTGACAAGTCGAAGCCAGCCGCCCAATACTTGCGATTGGCTTGTTCCTCCGAAAAGTTTTCCGCAATCGCGCGGCCTGCTGCCTCCGTGTCGGCTTGGCCGGTTGCCATGACGACATGGATCTCAGGGTTCTGACGAAGCGTTTCGGTGATCTTTCGTGCTCCTTCGGCCGCATCGGTGCCAGTGTTAATGACAGTCCATTTGATGTTCTTGGTTTTCAAAACATCTTGCTCGCCTCGCAAGCGATTTTCCAAGGACGAAATACCGGGGTCGTGCATGGTCATCAGAACGTGTGATCCTTTGGGGATTTGATCCAATACCGTTTCCCCCAAATGACGACCTGCCTCATACAGCAGCGGACTGACACAACTCAATCGGGCATTTTCGGTTCCACGGTCATCGGTATTGAAGCCAACGACGGGAACGCCCACTTGGATTGCCTCGGCAACCACTTGGTCGAATGCTTCGGGGTGAACCAGATTCAATGCGATTCCGTCGTAACCATCCTTGACTGCTTGGCGAACCATCTCGGCTTGCTTCGGAAAGTCAACGCCGACGGTTCCGATGAACTCGCTCGACACCCCCAATTGTTCACTGGCGTCTCGCATCCCCTTTTTAACCGGCTCAAAAAACTTTGCCTCCACAGAACAGGTAATAAAGATCAGCCGAAGCGGCTTTGGCGAATCGGCAGCACACCGGTTCGCAATTCCATGAACGAGAGTCAGGGTCAATAACGTAAGTACGACGCTTCGCATGATCGATATCCAATCAAGTTGGGGGGCGGGTTTGCTAACGATGATTATGACGCTGAGCTGATTTTCGCCAAATCTGCCGACTTTCAATGAATCGGGTCGCCAAAAGATTCGTCTGACGCGGCACGAAAAAGGAGTATTCTTCACAATTGACAGTGCAAAGGGGGCCTTTGGGCCCTTTTTCCTCCACATTCAGGCTGGATTTCTAGCTTCGGCCTTGGGGGAAAAATGTCACCAAGCTATACATAAGGCTAAACCGAAAGGTGCAAAAAGTGTGCACGAAGCGGTTTCCAAAGTCTAAATGGCCACTGTTATGCTGCAATTTGCCACTAGACTGAATTGTTCTGCAGGTCATGCGCCGCCATAACCCCAAGCGAATCGTCTCCTTTTGATGCCAAGTGGCATATTTGACGACACTTGGCAGGCGTTTTTCGCGTTTCCGCCAGCTGCAACCTGCAAATCCCCGTCCAAAACAACAAAATACAACGAACAGCCTTTCTTATGAGATCAGATCACTGGAACTTCCTAGCCAATTTGCTGGGAACCCCTGCCGGAGCCGAACCGCCAAAATCGGAAGAACCTGCGACGGAACCTGAACAAAAGTCTCCTCAAATGGAGGAGCAATCGGAGGAACAAGAGGAACCCGCTGCTCAAACGCAGCCTGTCGAGCCCGAAGAGAACGTTGAGCAACCGGCAGTGGCTCCAGAAGAACCCGAAGAGGACATGCCCGAATCGGTCGAAGATGTCATCGAAGCGTTGCGTTCGGTGAAGCCTCCAGCAGTCATTCCGGGCTTCGGACCGCCGAAAAAATCGGTCGTCGCGTCAAGCACGCCTTCTTCCAGCCGCCCATCGGTAAACGCTCCACCGGCGAAACCGAAGTTCGATGAGCCTAAAGACGAGCCCGCTGCATCGGCACCCAACTCGGTTTTCGAGGGCGAAGATGATCCAGAAGAGATGGATCAAGCTTGGGGTAGCCTGGCGAGTCAACTAGGCGTCAAGGTTGACAAGATGGCCGCGGATGAATCGCTAGAAGCGACTCAAGAAAAGCCCCGTCGAGACACACCCCGTCGAGAAACCCGACGACCAGCGGCAAAACCTCCATCCAAATCAAACGAATTTGGAACCGGACTGGGAGTCGATCTTGGGCCTGAGTCGGTTGAGGACGAGAGCGACGATGATTTCGCGTCGAATGTCGTTAGCGAGCCTCCGAAGCAGGATCGTGAAGACGGCAATAGTCGCGGTCGTAACCGAAATCGAGACCGCGGTTCACGCGATGATAGCCGACCGAATCGTGGGCGTCGTGGAGAGCCGGCCGCGAAACTTGATGAAGTCTTGTCGAAGCCACGAGCGTTTGATGATGACGATACCGAGGACGAGGTGCAAAGCGAAGCTTCCAGCGAGACTCGCGAAGCCCGAGAAAGTCGTGAAAACCGCGAAGAAGGTTCGCGACCACGTCGCCGTGGTCGACGTCGTGGTGTTCGACAACGGATCAGCGAAGAAGAAAGCTCGCAAGGAGAAAACGTAGATCGGTCCAGAACGTCTCGCTCGGAGGAAGACGAGGATCGTCCAGTTCGCGAATCAAAGCGGGGATCACGCAGTCGAAAACCGAGTTTCGCGGGTGAGCTCGTAGACGATGATGATAAGGACTTGCCATCGGACTTGTTTGTTGACGACGATGATGTTGAAGCGTCCGTGACCGCAAGCGGTGAAGCGTCGGACGATGACGAAGAAACAACTCGTGGGCGATCGCGTCGCCGGGGACGTCGAGGGGGACGCCGAGGTCGTGGTCGCGATGGTGCAAAGGAGCAAACCGATGGCCCACGCGAAGAGCGTCTAGACGAAGTGGATGATACGCTCGGTCGCTCATCGGCGTTTGACGACGATCATGAAGATGCCGAAGAAGTGGAAGAGATTCGCCGAGGCCGTAGACGATCGCGATCAGGTCGTGATCAGGCAGGTCGTGATCAGGCAGACGATCGTGGTGAGAGAGCGTCTCGCGATGAATCATCACGCGATGAAGGTCGTGACGACGAACCACGCGGTCGAAGGCGCGGCCGCGGACGTGGTCGAGGTGGTGAATCGGAAAGCAGAGAACAGGCCGAACCGCGGCCCAATGTCCCGACATGGCTTGAGACCGTCTCGGTGCTTGTTGATTCCAACGTTGAAAACCACAAAAAATCACCCGCTCGAGGCGGCGGTGGTGGCGGACGCGGACGAGGCAGACGCCGCTAGAAGCGATTAGGGAACAAAGGGGAACTCGCAAAGAGTTCCCCTTTTTTTCTGATCGGGGCAATTCTCTGCTAGTAGGCCTTGGCAAAGATTGCTTTTTGCGTGGTCTCTTCACCGGTCAAAAAGCAGACGCCACTTTCCTGTTTCGCATTTCGCGGAACGCAGCGGATTGTAACTTTCAACTCTTTCAGTAGTGCATCGACCTTTTCCTCGCTCGAGAAGAAGCAGTTGGCGAAACCACCGTGAATCTCAGGCTGTTCTTCGTTTTTGGGCGTAAAGAACTTGCGGAAGGCTTTCTCGCTGGTGATCTCCACCGTGTTGTCTTCGCGCATTTTCAATGCTCGATCGAATAGGCCTTGCTGCATCTCGCCGAGCAATTCAGCAATCGAGCTAACAAATTCATTGCGGCCTATTCCGTAGCTCTTTGGTTGATCACGACGGCCAACAAAGACAGACCCTTTTCCAATATCCTTCGGTCCTACTTCGACACGAACTGGTACGCCACGTTTGACGTGATACCATTTCTTTTCACCGCCTCGGACATCACGATCATCGACCTCCACTCGTACCGGCATGCCTGCGTATGTTTGATCGGTGAGTTCTTTGCGAAGCGACTCGACATATTCGATCACTTCGGTTCGCTGAGCATCGTCGCGATAGATTGGCAGAATCACGATTTGAGCCGGAGCCAATCGTGGCGGAATGACGAACCCATCATCATCGCTGTGCGACATAATGATCGCGCCGACCAACCGCGTTGACACGCCCCAGCTTGTGGTCCAGGCATATTCGCGTTCGCCATTTTCAGCTTGGAACATGATCTCTTGAGCCTTCGAAAAATTCTGGCCCAAGAAGTGACTTGTTCCCGCTTGCAGCGCCTTGCGGTCTTGCATCATCGCTTCAATCGACAGCGTTTCGATGGCTCCTGGGAATCGCTCCGCTGGCGTCTTACTGCCGACAATCACTGGCATCGCCATCCAATTTTCGGCAAAGTCCGCATAGACATCGACCATCCGTTCGGTTTCTTCAATGGCTTCTTCGGATGTCGCGTGGACCGTATGTCCTTCTTGCCAGAGGAATTCGGCGGTGCGAAGGAACATCCGCGTCCGCATTTCCCAGCGAACGACGTTGGCCCATTGGTTGATCAGGATCGGCAAGTCGCGGTAGCTTTGAACCCATTTGGCGTAGGTTGCACCGATGATCGTTTCGCTAGTGGGGCGCACAATGAGCGGTTCTTCGAGTTTGCCGGCCGGCATGAGGCCACCGTTGGGATCCGGTTCGAGGCGGTGGTGTGTGACCACCGCACATTCCTTGGCAAAGCCTTCGACGTGCTCAGCCTCTTTCTCGAGATAGCTCATCGGAATGAACAGCGGGAAATAAGCGTTTTGATGCCCTGTCGCTTTAAACATGTCATCGAGTGCTCGCTGCATGTTCTCCCATAACCGGTATCCCCACGGTTTGATGACCATACAGCCGCGAACCGGTGAATTTTCAGCCAAATCTGCTGCTCGGATCACTTGTTGGTACCACTCGGGGTAGTCTTCGGCGCGAGTCGGTTGGATGGCGGTTTTGGGAGCTTTTGCCATGGTGGTCAATCACAGGGGCAGGAGTGAAAACAGAACGAAAACGCGATTTACAGATTGTGATGCTGCGGCAGCTTTTGCCAAGGCCCGGTAAACGCAGAAAAACCGTGCTTGGAGGCGACAAGTCACCACACTTGAAAAATGCATCCCGGTATAACCGATTGGTAGGTTCATTCGTTAAACTAAGGGGAACTGTGGAAGCGCGTTGGTGCTCCTAGAAGCGTTCTCCCCCTTTTGGCGTGAAGAAATGAGTGAAGACTCCGAAGAACTGTTTGAACGGATTGGCGGTACCTTGGGTTTGACGAATATTGTCAACTCGATGTACGAAAAAGTGTTAGCGGATCCCGAGCTCGCTCCGATTTTTGAACATGCCAACATGGATCGGATTCGAAAAATGCAGTTTGAGTTTTTAGCAGGCGCGTTCGATGGACCGCTGAATTACGCCGGCGTCGAATTGACGGCCGCCCATCGAAACCGCGGCATTCGGGCTCATCATTTTGCCCAATTTTGCACGCACTTTGCCGAAGCAGCTCGTGAGCATGGGGCGACCGATCGCGATATCGACATGGCGTTGGGGCGATTGGCAACGTACAAAGACAAAATCACCGGCGATAGTAATGTCGATGGGTGAGGTATGTAGGTCTTGGCTGGCCGCGTGATTTGGCCGTGTGGCTTGGCCGTGTGACTTGGCCGTGTGACTTGGCCGTGTGACCTGTTTGTGTCTATCCCCAATGCGATTAGCTCATTCGGGCAATAATCGCTCGGCAGAAGTCGGGTAAATCGTCCGGGCGCCGGCTACTGATGTGATGACCGTCGACGACGACACTAGCGTCTTCGTAAATCGCACCTGCGTTGACAAGGTCGTCCTTGATTCCAGGTGACCCGGTCACTCGTACGCCACGGTACACACCAGCGGAAATGGGAATCCATCCACCGTGGCAAATCGCGGCAATCGGTTTAAGTGCAATGTCAAAATCTCGCACCAATTGCAGTACCAATGGGTCGCGTCGCAGCTTGTCGGGCATGAATCCGCCAGGCACGATCAACGCGTCAAATTCTCGTTCGGATACCTCTTCGAATGATTTGTCGCTTGTGCAAGGATAGCCATGCTTTCCGTTGTAATGCGTTTTCGCTTTCGGCCCGGCCATCACCGTGGTCGCACCTGCTTCTTCAAGCCGGAGCTTTGGGTACCAAAGTTCAAGGTCCTCGTAGATTTCGCCGGTGAAAAGGAGAACACGTTTTCCGCTCAGCGGCAGAGGGGCCTGTGTCGTCATCTTTGAGGTCGCCTTTGTTGAGTTGAAAATCGATTGCTCTAGATCGCTTCGGAGCCACGTTCGCCGGTTCGAATTCGAATGCAATCATCCATCGGTAAGACGAATATCTTACCGTCGCCAATTTCACCAGAGTAACCGCCAGCCAAGATCGCATCGACGGTGGGTTTGACGAATTCCTCGTTTACCGCAATTTGCAATTGGACTTTGCGAAGCAAGTTGATGCTGAATTCATGGCCACGGTAGACACCCGTTTGACCTTTTTGGCGTCCGAAGCCTTGGCAATCCATCACCGTCAATCGAAAGACATCGACTTTGGTTAGCGCTTCTTTGACCGCTTCAAGTTTACTCGGTTGGATGATGGCGATGATGAGCTTCACGGGATTTCTTCAAGCGTGGAGGACGGTGCCAAAAGGGCGTGCTTATTTTAGTTGGAAATGGCATCCTTGGTCAGGGGTTCATGGCGCGCGTTTGGATCGATCCGATCAGACCAACTGAAAAGAGAAAAAGAGCCGACCCGCGTAAACGCGGGTCGGCTCGATCGTGACGTTCTTAGATGCCGAAGCTTTGTAAGAAAACCCCGACCCGGACGAATGAGGCGGACATCCGCCGCGGGCCATTGGGGCTTCTTCTGGCCCAGGCAAGAGCCAAGAAGTCAAGCGTTAGTTGATTCGCTGACTGTGGCGTCAGGCTATTTTTACTTACCGGGCTGCTCCGCCGGGCACAACCTTGAGATCCTTTCTCGTGTGACTCCGGCGGAGCTGCGGTAGGTAGTTCTGTACTCAGACAATCGTCGCAAACTATGCGATCGATCCGCCTGAAATTGCATCCGAAGGGTAAGCATGCATGCCGTGCTCGGAGATATCCAAACCAGCTTGCTCTTCCTCCGGCGAAACTCGAAGCATTCCGATGGCTTTCAGGATTGCGAACAAGATGAACATTGTGACAAATGCCCATAGGCAGATTGCGCTCGTACCAACGATTTGAGCGATCCATGGTTTGCCGCCGAAAACAGCTGCAGCAAGACAGCCCCAGATTCCGCAGAGACCATGAACAGGCCAAGCACCCACAGGGTCGTCAATCTTCATTTTGTCAAGCAACAGCACACCGAGGAGAACCAACAGACCAGCGATGGCTCCGATGATTAAGGCGCTAATGTTCGTAACACAGTCGGCGTTGGCGGTAATCCCAACCAAGCCACCGAGCGCACCGTTGAGTGCCATCGTTAAGTCAGGCTTGCCAAACAGGAGCCATGCGGCTGCCAAGCAGCTCACTGCTCCCGCAGCAGGTGCAAGTGTCGTGTTGACGGCGACGAGCATGGTATTGACGACCGAGTCGTAATCGCCGAAGGCCAAGACGCTACCGGGGTTAAATCCGTACCAACCGATCCAAAGGATGAATACACCCAAGGCCGCAAATGTAACGTTATGTCCGGGAAGAGGAACGCTCTTACCATCGGTTGTGAATCGTCCAATCCGGGGGCCAAGGATGATCGCACCGGCTAAGCCAGCGAAGCCGCCAACTGCGTGGACCACTGCACTGCCCGCAAAGTCATGGAAGCCCATGTCGTGAAGCCAGCCGTAACCCCACTTCCAAGAACCGCTGACTGGGTAAATCAAACCCGTCAACAACGCGCTGTAGATCAAGTAAGCACCGAACTTCATTCGGCCAGCCACTGCGCCGGAAACGATTGTTGCCGCCGTCGCCGCGAAGGCAACTTGGAACAAAAAGTCGACCTGGGGGTCAAACGTATCGGTTTGAGAACCAGGGGCGATCGCAAAGATGCGGCTCGAATCAATGCTTAAGTATTCGCCTTGAGTGACTTCTTCGGTGAATCCCGGATACATGATCGCGTATCCGACACCAAAGAAAAGAATCACTCCCACACCCAAGTCCATCACATTCTTTGCAAGGATGTTGACGGTATTCTTGGCAGAGTTCATGCCGACTTCGACCATCGCGAAGCCTGCTTGCATGAACACAACCAAAACCGCACAAATAAACAGCATGATGTTTTCGATGGCAAATTTATTGTTTGCCGCCTGGTCCATCTCAACTACAGCTGCATCGACTGCGTCCGCGTCGGTTGCATCTGCAACCTCCGTGACTGCCGCAGACTCATCCTGAGCCGATGCGACCGACGCGAACGTCAAGCCGACTCCCATCATCCCCAAACACACGAACAGGGTGAGCATTGGTGCTCGTAAATTTTGTAACATAGAACTCGCCTACTTTCTTTCTTCTCTTGCGATGTGAAACCAATTGGAGGAACGAACAACCACAACGGTTGTTTGCCTGATACTTGCTGAGGAAGCGGCGGATGTTCAAGGTTTCTCACTATCAACTCCTGCCCGGGCCATAAATAATCGCTCGCGAGCCGATCGCTGTAGAAAACAGGTTCCGCCATTCCACGCCAAAAGGGTTAGCACGCGCTGGGCCAAACTTTCGTGCCTTCGCGGAGGTGTTGTGTCTAAGTGGCTGTAGGTAAAAGACTTAAGAAATTGAATTTTTCTTGATTTGCCGTTGTTTTCGCCAAAACCGGAAGAGTCAAAGCCCAGTGCTTAGGCATTTGATATAGGTGGTGCCTGGATAGCAGGCAGGCAATGACTGCGTCGATATTCGCAGCCGTCGGAAGGCCAATTTGGCGCGTAGCAAACGAAAAAAAGACGAGCCCTTGCTTTCGCAAGAACCCGCCTTTTCAGGATGGTAGTCGTTTTTGTCAGATGACTAGAACGTGATAACCGAGTCGATTCCGAATGTCGTTTGCTTGTCGCCATCTCTCAAACCAACCAACCTGCTGTCATCCCAGTCCCAACGGATTTCCGGTCGAACGGTGACATTGGCGTGTGGCTTGTAATTGACACCCAGGGTCAAAGCATAGATGTCCGCGTCGGTTCCGACTGGAACTCCGGCGGTTCCTTCCGCGTTGTACCATTCAAACCGACCACCCAAAGCCAAGCAATCGTTGATGGTGCGAATTAGGTACTGGTTGACACCAAAGGTGTCGCGAACGGTGCCACCCATTCGATTTTCGCTGCTGAGCAAGTCAGATTGGAAAACGTATTGAAGGTTGTCCGTCAGCGAGACGTCAGCAACGATCGAATGCATGTAGCCTTTTTCTAATCCAGCTTGGTTGTTGGCAAAGATACCGCCAACGGCCGAATAGGTCACCGCGACATCGTCGCTGAGTGTCAAGGTAGCTCCGCCTAGGAACGCGTCACCATTATCTTCAAAACCGCTGTCCCAGCCCATTACGTAGCCGCCGAAGAGCGAAAGCTTTTCCATTCCCGAGAAAGTTGCCAACGCACCGGTATGGGTAAACGGTTCGCTGTTGTACATCGTGTATGCGTGGCTGTAGAAGAAGTTGCCGGTCGATTGCACGACTTCCCAACCGATGGTCGTATAGAAGTGCCCTGCTTTGACCGACCAATCGCCGTAGCCAGCTTCGGCATACAATTGTGGGATTGCGTGGCCGTATTGGTCTTGCGTTTCCCAGCTGTTGTCCCAGTGATCGTTGTCGATTCCGAAGGCTTGTGTGTCAGGGCCATCGGTGCCGTAGATATAGTCGATGCGTCCGCCGATGTCGAAACCGCATTCGGTATCGAGTGCTTTCTCAGCGAACAACCATGCTTGGTGAAGTTGTACTTCGCTTGGTTTGCTGTTGAATAGCGGAAGTGCTGCGGTATGGTAGCCAATGCTGGCCCATCCACCCACGGAAAAGTTTCCGCACTCGCCAAAGAGGACTAGCGGATCACCGAGATTGCACTCGCATGCACTATCAAAAATGCTGCCACATCCGCTGTCACAGCCGGAGTCGCATCCGCCGTCCATAAACTCCATGCCACAGGTCGGTTCACCGGCCGGGCAATCACAGGGCCCTTCACATCCACAGGTCGGTTCGGCGACTTCACAGCCACAATCGTCGCCGCCCAAGAACCCGACTTGGGCGATTTGATCGACGCCTTGCAGATCATCTTGATAGTAAGCACGTTGGCCTTCGGCGGCAAAGCCGGTACCACAACACAGCATGGCGACTAACGCCAAGTAGTTTCGTTTCATTTTTGCGGACTCCCCATCCGTAAGCCTTGTCCGATCACGTTCTTCTAGAAACTGATTTGGATCGGTAATTTGCAAGCAAAAGAAACCCATTCCACATAAATGGGTTCGTTCACCGCTAAAAAACTCGCTGTTTCTGATGCCGTTTCCCTTGAAGCGGCACAGCGAGCACCTCTCGCCTAGGCGGGACTATCGGCATGACCCATAGGGTAAGTTGAGTCACTTGAGTCAGAGAATTGGCTATCGGTTAGACCGTTGGTGCTTATTTGGTAAGGTTTGCCGGTTAGCAAGAGTGGGCTCGGAAATGGAGTCAATAACGGGGGCAAACATGGGGGATGTTTCCACACTATTCGGGGTGTCAAGACGCGAAAAAACCCGGTTGTCTGGATACCAGACAACCGGGTTTTCGTTTTTTTAATTTCTAAACCGTTTGCTTAGAAAGTGAAGATCGAGTCGATTCCGAAGGTGGTTTGGCTGTCGCCATCTTCAAGGCCAACCACTTGGTCGTCATCCCAATCCCAGCGGATTTCAGGACGCACGGTGACATTGGCGTGAGGCTTGTAATTGGCACCAAGCGTTAGAGCGTAGATGTCTGCGTCGTTGCCAACTGCCGAATAGATACCTTCTTCGTTGTACCATTCAAAACGGCCACCGAATGCCCAGCAATCGTTGACGGTGTAGATCAGGTATTGATTGATATCGAAGGTTTCTCTTTGCTTGCTGTCATCACGATTGTCTGCAGTCAGATAATCGGTTTGGAAGATGTACTGCAAGTTGTCCGAAAGAGCCAAGTCCGCAACGATCGACTGCATGTAGCCTTTTGCATAGGAGTTTTGGTTGTTTGCGAACACACCACCGACGGTAGCGTAAGTGACGGTCAAATCATCCGTAAGACCGACCGACAAACCGCCTAGGAACGCATCGCCGTTGTCTTCAAAACCGCTGTCCCAGCCCATGACGTATCCGCCGTATGCCGTGACGTCGTCATTGACGTTGTAGGTTGCCAAAGCACCCGTGTGCGTAAACGGCTCGCTGTTGTTCATCGTGTAAGCGTGGCTGTAGAAGAAGTTGCCGGTCGCTTGAACCACTTCCCAACCGATGATCGTGTAGAAGTGACCAACTTTGACCGACAAGTCACCGTAGCCGGCTTCCATGTACAACTGAGGAATCGCTTGGCCATAGCCTAAGTTATCAGGGCCGTTGTCCCAGCTATTGTCCCAGCTATTGTTGTCGATGCCGAAAGCTTGGGTGTTCGGTCCATCGGTACCATATAAGTAATCGATACGCCCACCGATGTCGAAACCGCAGCTTGTGTCGATTGCCTTTTCAGCGAACAACCAAGCTTGTTGAAGCTGGAGTTCGTTGTCTCGATTATTGAACAATGGGATGGACTTGCTGGAGTACCCCGTTTGCAACCAACCACCAGCGGACCAGCCGCTGTCGGTCGATCCGAACAATTCCCACGGGTCTCCGAGGCAGCAGTCGCCAGCGAGGCATCCAAGGTCAACACAACCGGCTGAATCACATCCACTGTCGCAGCATCCGCTGTCACAACTTGGTGCAACCGCTTCACATCCACAAACTGGCTCGCCACAATCGCATGCAGCTACTGCACAGTGTGAAACCAGCGAAATATTGTTTGCTTGATCGCCAAATGCGTTTGCGCCGCTCATACCGCAGGCAACCATAGCGATCATTGCGAGTTTGCTAATTTTCATCTTTTGTTCCTTACTCCCCAAAATCCGTAGCGGGTGGTTTTGTCTTGCAATTGCCGCGTGGTACCCAATAACGAATCGTTCGCTACCGAGATTTACAGGAAAGGGCTTTCCCGTTTCTCCAGGTCGCTCGGTGTCGAGATTTCCGCCTGACCCACATTTCTTTCGAAAGTTGTGTCAATTTAGACAATCGACTTCCTAGCACCACGCTAAGTCTTCCCTGTGGATATCGGAGTGCCGGTTGGCTTCAAGCGTCAAGTTATCGCGAATTTCGGAGCCAAATTCCTCTTGGGGTGTCATGGGAAATCACTACGCAACCCTTGTCATCTAGCAAAAGAATGCCCCTTGGTCCGGTTGCTTTGATATGTGGAAATATGACAGTCAGGCAGGATAATTGACTTGTCTAGCTCGCTCTGTCTTAAATCACTCGACAAAACGCTCCGAGTGGTCTTGTTCTTAACGGTATCTGTACGAAACGAGCCTGCTGCGCCAGAATCGAGCATCGAAAAGACAGGATTGGGCATTGAAAACGGTTAGCCAGCGAGCATCGTGGCACCGGCTCGACACGTCTTTTTTGTTTTTCTACCCGCAAATTACAAAGTGAATTTCCCGATGGCGTTTTGGCGTTCCAAGAAAACTGATCCCACCGAAACCAGTGAATCCGACTCGGCAGCGGCTGCTCAAAAGCCAGAGCAAGCGATGGGGATTCTTGCCAAAATGAGGTCGGGACTCCAAAAAACCCGTAGCACGCTCAACACCGATATACGCGACCTGTTCAAAAGTGAAGGTCGTTTGGTGGATGATGCTTTGCTCGATGACTTGTTCGCCAAACTGATCCGTACCGATATGGGGACGGGACCGGCCGAGACGATCCGCGATGATGTAGCTAAACGGCTTCGTGGCCGTGTTGTTAAGCTCGATGAAGTCCTCGAAACGATCACCGAGCAGACTCAGTCGATGCTTTCGCAAGAGTCAACGGAACTTCGTCTTGCCGATTCGCCGCCCACGGTGATTCTCGTCGTTGGCGTCAACGGCAGTGGCAAGACGACCTCTATCGGAAAGCTCGCTTACCACCTTCACCACACCGGACACAAAGTCGTCCTCGGTGCTGCCGACACGTTCCGCGCTGCTGCGGTCGAGCAATTGACCGTCTGGGCTGGCCGAATCGGATGCGACATCGTGACCGGTAATGAAGGTGTCGATCCGGCAAGTGTGGCGTACCAAACGGTCGAAAAAGCGATCGACCTGGGGGCCGATGTCGTCATCATCGACACCGCTGGCCGATTGCAAACGCAAACCAATTTGATGCAGCAACTTGAAAAGATCCGCCGCGTAGTCGAAAAGAAAATCGAAGGCGCTCCGCACGAGGTGCTGCTCGTGCTCGATGCCACGGCCGGCCAAAATGCGATCAGTCAAGCAAAAGGATTTAGCGAAGCCGCAGGTTGTACCGGAATCATCCTGGCGAAACTCGACGGATCCGCCAAAGGCGGCGTGATTCTGCCGATTCGTGAACAATTCCAATTGCCGGTCAAGTTCGTCGGCCTCGGTGAAAAGGTGGAAGACATCGCCGTGTTTGATCCCGATTCGTTCGCGCGAGCTCTTTTTACGGAGTAACTCGTCATGCTGCATCTGAAAACCGCTTCCCAAAAACGTTGGCTCACACAGGTCGACGCGAATCTTGAAGAAGTGCTCATCGATCACGCTCACTGCGAACGTAAAGCTGCATCGACGGCAATGAATTTGATCAATGCCTACACGGAAAATCGAGATCTGTGTCACGAAATGAAGCGAATCGTCGAAGAGGAACTCGAACATTTCGAGATGGTCCTTGCCCTGCTCGATCAACGTGGGATCGTGTTTCGTCGATTAGCCGTCGGACCGTACGGCCGCCGATTGAACCAACTGGTTCGCCCGTCCGAACCTCTCCGCGGTATCGATCGGTTGCTTGTCGCATCGCTGATCGAAGCGAGAAGCTGTGAGCGGTTCAGTCTGCTAGCGGACCACATTCGCGACCGTGATGCGGAACTAGCTGATTTTTACGAGAGTCTGTTTGAAAGCGAAGCCAGGCACCATTCGACCTACGTTCGGCTTGCGGAGCATTTTGCACCCAGAGAAACGGTCCGAGAACGACTGGACCAACTGTCCGCCTCGGAAAGTGAAATCATCCGCGAAGGATCAAGCCTCGTGCGTATGCACAGCTAGGCGTTGTTTCACGGCTCAAGTAGGCAGGACCGACCAACGGGAGCTTGCGGCCTACAAGTTTCACGCTTGTGGCCATGATCGTTTCGGATCTGCTTTGCCTTTGTGGTCCTTGTTGACCACCTTTTTCCCTGTTCTAAATTTCCAACGTCCGGCCACCAACCGGATCTTTTTCCAAGACGGAAACACGGAGCAAAACGCTGTTTTGTTCACCCGGAACGAATCCGGCAAATCGATGGTTTGGATGTTTGAATCGGAAAAAGGATATTGCCATGTTTCGGAAACCCCTCGCTTTCACGCTCGCGACAATTCTCAGTTCGATCGCATTCTCGCACGCCGAACCAACCCAGGCCGCCAATCATTCGGATGCACCTGAGATTTACTTTGACTTGCCAATTGTCACCGCAGCGGTTCCCTGTGCACGCAGCGGCTCAGGAGGATTAGTCGATATCGAACTTCGTCTTTCGTCCATGATCGTTGCACCGGAGCCGAAAAAGATCGACCAGTGGATTGTTCGCTGCCAACCTCGCAGTAGCGAAGTTCAAATCGCCGACTACGCTCCGCGAACCGAGGTCGCGAGCGGAATCGCCGGTCCGATTCAAATCAAGACGACCGATGAAAGCAGCAAATCCGTTGGCCTCTCCATCGACGGTGCCTACGGCAACTTGGCTCATGGCAACGTGGGAGCGGATCGGGGCAGCAAAAAGTTCGAATCGCTGCAATATGATCGAATCGCACCGGTGCAAGCCGTGACTGCGTCGGGGACGATCAACCGCGGTCGCGGTGTTTACTTCAAATTGAAATGGACCGAACAACAAGTCCTCGAAGGTGAAAAGACCTTCCAACTCACACTGAGCGTCCCTGCAAATTGGCGAGGCGGTCTGGTTGACGTATCGGTCATCGCGCAAAGCGAAAAGAAATCGTTCGGCGGTTGGGACAGCGAAGTGGTCACACTTGGAAAAGCCAACTTTGTCGTCGCGGTTTATGGCGAGGGGGACAATGATGCAATGCACGCAGCCAAGTCGCTCGCCGCATCCGAAGAGGCCCTTCGCAAAGCGGCGATGGCGAATCAACGTAGCCCCAACCCGATTACTGGCTTGATGCGAAATGTCACGAGCCTTTTCGATTCGAACAAACAAGAATTGTCTGACCGTTGGCTCGAGCGTTTACTGCTCGAAGGAACAAGCCCGCATGTGGACAAGCAAATCTTGGCACTGCCTGTTGCCACGCGAGTGGCCGCACTCGACTATTGCGACGCCCGCCAAACATTTGTCAATCTCAATGAAAGCTCTGACGATACCAACCGCTACGTTGCTGCTAAACCGGCCATGAAAAGAGTTGTGAACGAGTAAAGACTCCGCAGGGCCGATTGGCCGACCTGTCGGTCTATTTACGGATTCTCGCGATAGCGGTCTGATGATCGCGGGTCCAGTTGGCGAATTGCGAACGCGCAGTGCTCGTCGGTTGTACACCGACTTGCGACCACAGCTTTTGCCATTCCAGATATTCGAGTGAGTCTTGCTGCGGCAGTCCTGTGGCAATTCTATCGTGTGTCATCTTAACCGCTTCGTCCAAGAATCGATCGGCTCGCCTGCGTTCGAATGGCAGCCACGCAATCATATGAGAGACCGACTGATTCGAAAAATTCTTCTGGTATCCATAACCTTCTTGATACCAGGATTGATCCTGATAGTTTCGCCACGCTTGGACCAACGCTACTTCACGCGATCGTTTACGTAGTTCAGCGTCAGGAATCATGGCTGCGATTTCGGCCATCTGCTCGGGAGTGCCGAGCGACGCATCCATGTTATTGATTAACAATGCTTCAGCAGGATCGGCAATCGCTGTCAGAAGGTACAGGTCACCACGTACCTCGGCAACTTCCTCGCGAACCACATGCGACCATTTTGCCAAGACTTGAAGTGCCAAACGTTTCGCTTCGGTCAGGTTCTCGTCCCGAAGTCGTTCATTGGCTAGAAGATCGTGATCGGACGTGAATAGTGCTTTGAGTTGAGAGAACCCGACATTGTTTCCAATCCCATTTTTGTCAGCTAACTCATTTTTCAGCTTTGGGATGATGTCAGTGAGTTCAGGCACCAAAAGATAGTAGCCCGACGATCGGCCGTATGCGTTCGGACTAATTTCCACGTTCTGGCGGTCTTGGATTTTCTGCGGCAATGCAGCCTGCCACGCATCGCTCTTGGCAAACATTGCCGTTCGCCAATCCTCGCGGAACGATGGTGTCGTTGAAACTCTCGCTACATAGATCGTCAAGATCGGAACCAGAGCTGCTGCCGCACCGTACCCGAACGCTCGAATGTAAAACGGTTTTTCAGGTCGTTCCGAAAGCCACCTGGGCGTTAATCGCCATGTTGCAAACAGGAGGACCACAACCGCGATCGCAATCACCGGAATGTAAGTCGGGTAAAACGCAAACGTTGCTACTGCGAGCATCGTATAAAAAATGACAATGATGGGCGCTACTAGAAAACTTAAGATTGGGCGAGCCGTGATTTGACTCGCAAACTGGCTGACTGCAAAAACAACGACTAGCATTCCTGCGAATGACAGATTCACAGGCCATGTATCGAGATGCTTGCCCGCCGACGGAGCGAGGGTTAACGCAGCGATGGCAAGGCATGCCAAACCTGGGACAAGCAGTCTTGTCCACCAAATCATCGTCGGACTAATGCCACGGTCAGCAAAATAGCTGCACCTTCGACGAACGCTGTCCCCGTAAAATACTAAGACGCCTAGCCAAATCACGCATAGAAACAGAATCGGAAACGCCAGCTCTTGAAAATGTTGAAACAAATTTCGTTGGCCGTAACTCGGCATCGGAACGAGCTTTAGCCACAGCAACGAAACAATCGCAAGCAGAACCAAGGCGGACGCAAGTGGTGCGATTTGCCGCGATTGTTGCCACATCAAAGCTCGATAAGGAGTTGGCTTTCCCTTCACGTGAATTAATCTTGCAGGCGGTCGATAGGGACGTCCAAGGTCATCCGACAGTCCGAGCAAATAGGAACGCTCGGCATTGATCATGCGTCGTTTGCCCAACCAACGTTGCAGCATCCATAGAATGATTAGATAGCCAATACCCAAAAGGCACAGCGCCAACATTGGGAATCCGCCGAAAGGTTCGACCGGATAGGCACGATGGAACGGATCCAGGAACCAGCTCTTTGCGAAAATTCCCGAAAAGATCGACTGCGCGATCATCAGCGGCATCAGCAATAGCAACGCTCCGATCGGAGATCGAATCAGGTAGGCGGTTACAAACCCCGTCAACAGTAACAGCAGGCTGTAAAACAGCAGCGAAGCGACACCGGCATACGAAAATAAGTCCGATGCCATCGCGTCGTATTGATGTGGAATCGCGATACTGACGATAAACACGACCAAGGACGCAATCGCCCAGACGCCAAGTAAGGATAAGAACGCGACGATCAACTTCGAACCGACTACATGTTGCCACTTCACCGGCAGTGTACGAAGCCACCGCAGCGTTCCAGCGTCTTCCTCGGTGCCAACCAACATCGCCGGAGCACCGATCGCTAACAGGTTTGGCATCAAAA
The DNA here is from genome assembly GCA_007859835.1 of Novipirellula herctigrandis. GTDB lineage: Bacteria > Planctomycetota > Planctomycetia > Pirellulales > Pirellulaceae > Novipirellula_A > Novipirellula_A herctigrandis. The sequence goes on from SJPJ01000001.1 coordinate 6,112,136, forward strand.
TCCAAAGGCTCAGGAACGGACCAATCGTCCAAGTTTGGGTTCCAGCAAGGTAACCGCCAATCACGGCGATCAAATGAAAGGCAACGATTCCCGCTACCACTGCGATCACAAGCGGTTTGATCGTGATCGCGTCTTTCCAAATCAAACGAGTCATCGCTGCGCTTGTATTCATCATGTGGTCACCTCCGCGACGGGGCGGTGCGCGCGATCATCACACACCGCCACAAAGATATCCTCCAGCGACGCTTGCGAGGCGGAAAGGTTCGTCACGCCGCTATCGCTGCCGTAGCCGCTTTTCCAATTCACGGGCAAATTTTGAACCACCCAGCGCATCTGGCGACCGTTCCGCGATTCGGTCAATACCTTTCCCGGTGGCAACACTGCGACTGCACAACTGTCGTCCATCGTCGCCGTGACGATCCAAGTTGATGACTTGAGCTTTTCAAGAGGTTGGACCATTTTCAGATGGCCATGATGAATGATCCCAATCCAATCAGCGACTCGTTCGACTTCACTGATCTGGTGACTGCTAAGCAAAACCGTTCGTCCTAACGCCGCCCGGTCGACCATCGATTCCAAAAATTGTCGACGGACCATTGGATCAAGTCCGCTAGTCGGTTCATCTAAAATCAACAATTGGGGGTCATGTGCCGTCGCCAATGCTAACGCGACCTTGGCACGTTGACCTTTACTTAGATTCTTCAATCGCACACCGTTGGGTACGTCAAAGTCTGCAATCAGTTGATGGTAGCGGTCCAAGAAACCTTCCTGGTAGAACGCGGAGGTGAACCAGCCGATCTCTTCGGGAAGCATCCATTCATAAAGTGCCGGTGCATCGGAGACGTAACCGATGGATTGGCGGATGTCTAACCCTGCCTTTTCACACGGCTTTCCCAACACCGTCGCGTTTCCTGAATCAGGATTTAAAAAACCGGTTAAGATGCGAATCATCGTCGTTTTGCCCGCACCATTTTCACCCAGCAGGGCAAAAACGACTCCTGGTGGGATATCGATCGACACATCTTCGAGTGCGATGGTGTGACCAAAGCGTTTGTAAACGCGATCAAGAGAAATCACCGGTTGCATGGCCGTTGTCCTGATTCAAGAGAAGTTACTTTGTTGATCCGTTGGGGCCAGCCAATTCGGCTTGCCGCCTGAGTTCCGCTTCAAACAGTTCGCGGAGATCCTCGGGGGTCATTCCGCCCGATAAAGCATCGACGAGTACCCGCCGAACGGCGTCGCCAACAAGCGAGTTACGCGCCTTGGTGCACCGCGAGACCGAATCGCGGCGGACAATCATGCCGCGGCCGCGGAGCGGCTCGAGAACAAGATCGGTTTGCAGTTGTTGATAGGCACGGGCGATCGTATTGGGATTGATCGCTAATTCGCTTGCTAATTGCCGGACACTCGGCACCATTTGGCCGCCGACCAAAACACCATCCGCGACCGCCAATTTGACCTGACGAACGATTTGTTCGTAGATCGGGACGTCGCCGCCAGGTTCGATGGAAAAGAACATTCATCACCTCACTCTTCCCGACTCGGGTCGTGTACTGGTGTCATGGTACACGGGTTCGGGTTGCAAGGCAAGTGGTCTTTTCAGTGATCTGCGATCGAGCGTCTTGCCGAAGGGGCTACTTTTCGAGTGGCGGTTGGCCAGCAATGCGGATGTCATCGAGCACGTATTGGTAGGTCTTTTCCCAATCGACATACCCAACCCGATTGGTCCACAGCGGTTTGTGATGATGCTCAGCGGCTAGATCAGCGTAAGCCTTGAAGTGCTCGGCAGCGTCCGTCAAATGGGCAATCGCTTTCTGCTGAGCGTCGGGGGCTTTCGATTTGCGAAATAGAGCCACTTCCGTTGCCCCACGAATTTTATCCGCGTAGTACAAACCGAGATGGCAGATGATTTGAATGTCTACCAAAGTGCGAGCCCGTTCGCGGTTTTCGCCACTGTCGGGGATGTCCCTCAGGCTCTTTTGGGCATCGCGGACGTACTTGTCAAGCTGGTCGGCGACTTGCATCGGCGTCCGCGTTTGATCCGAAATATCTTTTCCGGCAACAAAGTCCGGAATCGATTGATTACCGCTGTTGGGATGTGGCGGAAGGCTGATGAAACGATTGACATCATGAAAACCGGTTTTGTTCTGTGCGTAACTTGCGGTGCTCTGGCACGCTTCGATGTACCACTGGAAATCAAGCGAACCCCAGTGGAATCCGGTCGTCGTTGGATAGATCATCGAGGCATTCTGCCATGCATCGAGTAAACCGGACGCATTCAATAGGTCTAGTCCAAACCGATCGGCGACCAGCCCGACGAGGTGTTCACGTTCTAGATCCGGGTCAAAACCGAGTCGTCCCCAAAGCATCCACTGCATCCAATGCTTGTCGATCTCCAACTGGCGAGGTTCGTCCGCATCGCGTTGAAGGAACTCGCGTCCCCAAATCCATTGGTCGCTGCCGTAGTAATATCCACGCGACACATCGTAGGGGATGTTTTTAATGAACTCACGAACAAAATTGGGGGCTCCCCAACGGAAATAGTAAATGTCATCGTTACGAAGAGTCCAAATCGTTTCCAGGTCGCCGAGGTCTTTGACAAAAGCATGGTGAGAATACTGCTTCGTGGCGCTGTAGACATGTGCCTTGGCGTACTTGAAACTAAAGATGAAGTCGACATTCGGTTGATCGGTTAGCGGTTTGAAGGTTCGCGAAATATCATTCGCTTTGGCCATGTGTTGCCGATGGATGAAGGTGATTTTTCGATTCGGATCAACCTTGGCAGCATCAAGGACACCTTGGCCGTAAGTGGCCATTGCCCAATCCTCTTTGGCTTGGAAATCCATGCCATTCATATTCTCGCCTGTCGTTAGCCCGACGCCAGCCAAGTCGGGATAAGTCAAAAACATCTGCTTAACGCTTTGTCGAAAGTAGTCTTTGGTGGTTTCGTTTTTGGGGTCATCGTTGATGCCATAATGGTCGTCCGCGCCGTAAGTGAAAATGTTCCATGTGACAACAAAAAATTTGACGTTGCGAGATTTCCCATACGCCATGACTCGTTTCCAAAAGTCGATTTTCTCGTTGATCGTCATTGTGTTGATGACTTCGACGTCCGCGAGAATCTTTTCCGTGACAAAGCCACGACCGCTTAGTGAATAGTGTTCGTCCCACGGACCCTTCGATCGCCATACTTCATCGAGTGCAACATCTGGGTACTCGGGAACTTTTACCATGGATGGGAATGGATGAAGATTCCAAAGCGAGACAAAGTTGTAGCGATAATGAGCGAGCGTATCGATGTACTCTTTCCAGAACTCGAAATTCCACATTTCGGGGATGTTGTTCTGAGCGGCGTCGCAAACATCGGTGTAGCTAGGGCTGCGGACATCAAGTGGGATGTTGAACTTGGTGCCTCGCATTGCCATATATGGATTATGAATCCCGTCGACAATTTTCTCGGGGCCACGCGTGCGAGCCACCTCTGCGATTTCCAGTCCCCCGTAAAGCAGACCGGCGGCATCAATGGCCCTGATCTCGACTTGTTTCGCTTCCTCGATCGTGGTCGTTTGAATGCGAAAACCTTCAGGTTCGATCGCGTGCTCATTCGAATCGAGAACAAACCGAATTCGCCAATTGCCTTGGATACTCTCTTGGTTGGGCGAATCACTGGCAAACGCGTTTCGCACCGCATCGGCGGCAAAGTCAGTTTGACTACTTGGGTGCGAGATCTCAATTTCCACCGCTGCAAGAGGTCTGACCAAGAATATCGCCTGGAATGCCACGGCAAAAAAGAACAAGTTGAAAATTGTTGACAATCGCTCGGGTTTCATTGGAGTGAATCCGTAGTATTTGGGCGGGATCGCTGTGAGGGGGGGCAATGCTGCATTTTACGTCGATCTTTTCATGTCGATCGCAGCTAGCGTTATCGGGCGTAACCAGCATACAATCTAAACTCACGCCGGTGTTACCGCTCCGCGGTTGTCCTACCAAATTCGAATGATCGAACCTTTTCTAGTGTCTTGGTTCGCGATCATTTGCCTCCTGGAAAGAAAAAAGAAAACGGAACGCTTCTGATGATACGCATACCCTTCCCTAATATCCTTCAGCTCTTGATTGTCCTGGTATCGAGTACTCTGATTGGCAAGATCGCTCTCAGCGACGATTGGCTGCAGTGGCGCGGAGTTGACCGAGCGAATCACTCGAGCGAAACCGGTCTTTTCGAAACATGGGGTGATGATGGTCCGCCACTAAAATGGATGGCTGAAGGGCTCGGTAGAGGCTACGCCAATGTGTCGGTTGAGGGTGATCGCATCTATACGACCGGTGATTTTGACAACAGCCAATCCACTGTGGCGATTGACGCCTTGACGGGGAAAGTGATTTGGAAGCAAGCGATCACGGACCAGAAGCCCAAACATGGCTTTGAAGGTAGCCGAACGACGCCGACCATTGATGGCGACCGGTTGTACATGGTCAGTAGCGATGGAAAGGTAGCATGCTTTTCAGCCACAGATGGCGCGGTCGTTTGGCGTCGCGATTTCAAAGACTGGAACGGAAAGATGATGAGCGGTTGGGGATTTAGCGAATCGCCCTTGGTTGATGGGGACAAAGTCATCTGCACGCCTGGTGGCCCCGAAGGCATGGTGGTCGCACTCGACAAGTCAACGGGCGAAGAAGTATGGGCATGCAAGATGTCCGATCCTACGCCTTCAAATGACGATGAAACACTAAACGAGGGTGCAGGCTATTCGTCGCCTGTGATTTCCAACGGTGGTGGCGTCAAGCAATACATCCAATTGGTCGGCCGCGGGCTGCTCGGTATTCGGGCGTCCGACGGCAAGCTCCTTTGGCAATACAACCGCGTTGGCAACACGACGGCGAATGTTCCGACGGCGATCATCGATGGCGACTACGTTTTCACCAGCACGGGCTACAACACTGGCTCGGCGCTACTAAAACTAACCCCGGAGGGTGATGATGGTGTCCAGGTAACCGAAGTTTATTGGTTAAAGGGGCGAAAGCTTCAAAACAAGCACGGCGGAATTACTTTGGTCGACGGTTATCTCTATTGCGGACACGGCAATGGAAACGGCATGCCGATTTGTGTGGAAATGGCGACTGGAGAGATTGCTTGGGGGCCCAAGCGTGCGGAAGGTAAAGGGGAAACGAGTCTAATTCACGCTGACGGACACATTCTTTATCGTCGTGAAGATGGGACGATTATCTTAACGAAAGTGAATCCGCAAGAATTCGAAGTCCTAAGCACTTTTGAACCTGCATTCCAAGAAGCGCAAAGTTGGGCACACCCCGTCATCGCTGGCGGAATGCTCTATCTTCGTGAACAAGATAAATTGATGTGCTACGAGCTTAAGGCTGAGTAGCTTTTTCAGCATTGCACCGCTGGTTCGAGCATTGCACCGCTGGTTCAAGCATTGCACCGCTGGTTCAAATGACCAGCGGCTTTTCTTTGGTAAGCATTGGGGTATGCCTATGGTGTCGCGTCTTTTCTTTTCGCTCTTGTGTCGCACGATAGCGTTGAGCCTTTTTTTCCTGTTCGGCTTTTCTTCGATGCAAGCTCAACCCCCTGCAACGCCACGTCGCCCTGCGGCGCCGGAAACTTTGGCGCCGGAGGTGCCCAAGCGGTTCATCGAGTTGGTGATTCCAGCGAAGGAAGGGATCGTTCAGTGGGCGGATGTCGCGGTCTTGGTTTCTCGGTCCATGATGCTCGACCAAGCGACGGTCGAGCGACTTTTGCCGACCGGTCAAATGGATCTTCGCTCGGTGACCAGTGCCTTCGTCTTGATGGGAATCGATATGGCAATGGGCGATTCGATGTCGATTCGGATGGGCAATGACCTGACTGGCCAACCATCATTACTGCTACGATGCGATCCGACCGCGTTTGGTGCCGAAACACCGCCGGCACTCGCAAAGCCGGTGGTGTTGGATGTCGACGACGATTGGGAAATTCGCTCGACGAAATTTCCCCTGGTGGTTTGTTTTCATGGCCTGAAAAGCCACTCATCACGTTTTGACGATTTCCGGCGTTTCCTCAAACAGAATGAATTTGCGACTGCAACGATTGGCTATGATGATTCGCAATCGATTGCCGACACGGCCTCGCAAGTTGCTTCGATCGTTGAGCGTCGGTTTGCTCGAGAAGGTCGACCGAAGATGGTTCTCGTCGGTCACTCGATGGGCGGGTTGGTTGCACGAGAATGGATTGAAAATCCAAAGCTGGTAAGCAAAAACGTGGTTCAACTGATCACCGTAGGATCGCCGCACGGAGGATCGAATTGGGCTAGCTTACCACCGATGCTCGATTTGTTTTCCGAAGGGCGGCTCGATGCCGAAGATCTTGTCGACGTCCTGCTACATCGGCCATCCGAAGCAGGGATACGTGATTTGCAGCCCAGTTCGGAGTTTCTAAACGAATTGCGTCGTCGTCCACTCCGTCCAAATGTTCGTTACACAACGATTGTTGGAACAGCGAGTACCGTCAGTGCGCCGGAACTTGACGTGCTGCGGCAGACGCTGGTGGACCTTGACAAAGATGGCAGCCTGTTTCGACTGATTCGGCCTCGAATCGCACCACTTTTGGGTGGTTTTGACGAGCTGGTCGAAGGCAAAGGGGACGGCGTAGTGGCCGTAGAAAATGCGGTCATCCAAGGCGTTGCCGACATCGTAAAAGTGCCATCCACGCATTTTGAATTCTTTCGGCGCGACGCGGATTCTCGGACACAAGTCGTTTGGGAAGCGATCCTCAATAGGATCGAAAGCTAATTCACAACCGTGACCGGAAAACCGGATCCCGCGATCGTGACTGGTGGCTGGATTTCGCGTTTGGTTGCAAACCCTCGTTGATGCAACGTCAACGTCAATCCAGCGAGAAAGAACAAGAACATGTTTGCCATCGGGATGATCGAGGCATCCTGAAACATCCCGTTGCACAAGTAGGCGACAAAACTGCCAAGCCATAGCAGGCCTCCGCTACGAATTGCGATACTGTGACGGATGTTCCGAGTTAACTCCCAACCAATCGCACAGATCGACACCACAAAGGCGACGAACATGGAAAGCCCAATGAGTCCCGTTTCCACCAAGATCGATAAGAAGACGTTGTGCTGCGCGTAGGGTCTCGCTTGATCGAGTGGCATGCCGTAGCTTCGGCTCGTATGGTAGGGTTTCGCGTAGGTGAAGTAGTGGCCATAGCCGTGACCAGTGATCGGTTTGTCTTTGAACATTTCCCAAGCAACGATCGCTAGCAGCGGACGTAGCTGCACTGATTTTTCTGCATCGGCTGAGGTGAGGTTTTTATCGCGTTTCATACGCAGGATTTGATCTTTAAGCCCAAGTGCGCCGGCGCCACCAATCACTACCACACTCGCCAACCCCAATACACGCACCCAGCGGGGCGAGTAAACCCAAACGACGACGCCGATTGCAGCAATTGCTCCCATCCATGCACTGCGCGTCAACGTGCAGTAAACGCCTGCCAATATCACAAGGGTAAAGAACAAATACAGCAGTTTCATGCGACGATTGGCGTTGACGATGCCCAGTCCTGAGATGACTAGTCCGATACTCATCACGATCGCGTTTCCGGACGGATTCATTAGTGGACCACGACCGCGGCCGAAAAATTCCCAATCGGCTGGGTTGACGATATAGCGAGGAAAAACAAGGTTGTGCAAACCCGAAACTTCGAAAACGGCGGTGATCGCGAGGTAAAACGCGAGAACGAGTAACAGTCGTTGGACCCAGAGCAAGTCGGTTTTACTAAAATCACTTACGCGAGCGACAAAGTACATTCCAATAGGCATTGCGAAACAAAACAACCAATCCGAAATCGGTGAGCGGTTTTGCGGCGCCGGGCCGCTGGTCATTGCACTGACAAAAAACCAAGCGAGTAATGCGCCGACTAACCAATCAATTCGTGACAAATGTGAAAAATGGAGTTTGCCTTCTCTCCATCGAATCGCAACCATAGCGAACATGCCGACAAAGAATACTCGGTCGAGACTGATTTGAATCGGCCCTTCGATTGAATAGAAGGCTTGACCGAAAACGGTTCCCGTTAATAGAACCAGTGCTGCGATGACGGGCGTGCGGCCGGCTTGAACCAGTGGGATCATCCACACGATTGCAGCGATAGCAAAAAGTGCGATTAATAGAATCATGGATCGTGTTCCTTCAGCGGGTTGCCGCAGACGACAAGGGAGGATGGTTGTGAGACACATCCGTGGTGTTGCCGAGTTTCATCGCCGACCCAGGCGTACGGCCGCCTGTGATCCAAGCAAAGATCGACGGTAATGAACGGCTTGCTTGATTGGCTACGGAATAACACCCAACGACGATAATGGGCGAAAGTGTCCAGAACCAAACCGATTCGTCGAGGCCCAACGCCGCGATTCGGTGTGCCACCGCTCGTAGCGGGAACTCGTGAAATAGATAGACAAAGAACGATAGACCCGATAGTTTACACAACGATTCACGCCGTAATCGCCAAGCCGCCGCCCACATCGCCATGCACCCCGCCAGGATTGAGAATTTGTGAATCAGTAGACTCGGCACGCTATAGTTCGTGGCGTACCAAGAGTTGAAGTCCGGCTGAAGGACGATGCGTGCAGCAACAAGGTCAAACCAAACGATCACCAAGCCGTATGCAGCCAATGTGTTGGCATTGCCAAGTCGCTCAAGCAGATCGCTGCGGTTGACAGCAGCACACCCAAGGGCAAAGAAAAATAACGTTTCGGTGCTGAGCAGGTACCATCCACCGAGGATCGGAAACGGTTGGTAGTGGCTTACCCATAATGCGGCCAATAGTGTTAATGAAATGCCCGGCGCTTTGTTGATGACCAGCCGAATCATCGGAGCAATGGCAACCAGCACCATTAAGTCGCGCAGGAACCACATTTGTTCCGCAGGAGGATGGAGTAGCCATGTCGCAATGAGTTCAGCGAAATTCAGTGAAACCGGATCACCTTCGATACGCCGCACCGCGATCCAGCTGAGCATCGCAATCGCGCCGATTACCAAGTAGGGAACACCAACGCTACGTGCGCGTTGGCGTATCTTTTTCCAATAACAACGGACGGAACCGTCATCGCTTCGGAAATAAAACAGCCCAGCTGCAAATGCAAAAAGCGGAACGGCCACGCGAGCGACGCCGCCAAGCAGGAACGCCTGGAAAATTTCGTTCCAAGAAGCGTCCTCAATCACAGCCGAAATAGGGGATGCCGATTGATAGTGGATCGCCACCACAAAGACCGTTGCCAATACTGCAACGACTTGAAAGGTCTGTTTCGCTTCGACGGAAAGGTCCGTGCGCAATGGTTTAGTTCCGCTTGTGACGGTTGTAGGGTTTCAAGGAGGGGTTAGGCGTCGGGTGTCCGATCCCAATGGGCGGATCTCGGGCCTGTTCCTGCTGAAATATAGTTCACGTTTGCGGGGCGAAACGGGATGTCGCACTAGAAAGTCGATGGCATGCGAAATGCCTTGAATGCTTGAATGCTTGATGCTTGAATGCTTGATGCGAAATGCTTGATGCGAAATGCTTGATGCGAAATGCTATCGACGCGAAAAAGCCAAGCACCTGCCCGCGGACCTTGTTGCGTCGGGCTTTCTTGCTGGGCGGGGCAAGTTTTGCGATCTACATCGAAACCTGGATTTCGATGCGTCCTTCGCATTCTCTTACAGGAAACACTCTTTGTAGGGTCTTGCGATTGATTGTCTGGACGCCGGTTGCCAATTCGTATTGCCAACCGTGCCAAGGGCATGTCACACAACCGTCGTGAATTTCACCTTGTGCGATTGGGCCACCTTGGTGCGCACAAATCCCGTCGATTGCCCAGAGCTTTCCTGCAATCCTAAACAGCGCGATCACGTGGTCACCGGCAATCACTTCCACGGCGGTGCCGTCAAGGCATTGCTCAGAAGGTCCGACATCAATCCAGTTTTCATTCACCGAGAAGTCTCTCTCTAAAGCCCATTATCAAGCGGTAGTCAATCACGTTACAATAACAGGCCGCCCAAGATCAAGGATGGCACATCGCACCCCTTTTTTCCTGAAATTCAAACCGCCACTTTACCGAACATGGAGCCCTGCTGTCATGGATTTCCGAAGTCAGCTCAGTTGGCAATTCGTACGTTACGTTGCGTTTTCGAGCGTTCTGTCTCTCATTCTAGTCCCACAAGCCTTTGCGGATGGATCTGCGTCATCCGACCAGCAAGAGTCTACTCAACGGAAAGCTAACGAGACCCCCATGAAAGTTACCGAGATCGAAGGGATTTCCGAATACGTCCTCGACAATGGCGTTCGAGTTCTTCTGTTTCCCGACGACAGTAAAGAAGTGGTCACCGTGAATATGACCATTTTTGTTGGGTCGCGACATGAAGGCTACGGCGAAGCGGGGATGGCTCACTTGCTCGAGCATATGCTCTTCAAGGGGACGCCCACCTTTCCGGAAGTCCCCAAAGTGCTGCAGGACCGTGGGGCTCGGTTCAATGGAACGACGTGGCTCGACCGCACCAACTATTACGAAACGCTTCCTGCGAGCGAGGAAAACCTCCGCTTTGCATTGGATCTAGAATCGGATCGTTTGCTCAATAGCTTTGTTCGCGGCGAAGATTTGGCCAGCGAAATGACCGTTGTTCGGAACGAATTCGAGCGCGGAGAAAATTCTCCGATCCGTGTTCTGATGCAACGAATGCAATCCGCCGCGTACGAATGGCACAACTATGGCAAATCAACGATCGGTAACCGCAGCGACATCGAACGCGTTCCTGTTGTGAAACTGCGAAAATTTTATCGAAAGTATTACCGTCCCGATAACGTGATGGTTATTGTTGCCGGGAAATTCGATCCGGAGTTTGCCCTCAACCAGATCGAAGAAACCTTTGGCGTCTTGTCCAATCCCGAGGTGCCGCTTGATGACACCTACACAGTCGAGCCTCCGCAAGACGGCGAACGAACCGTGGTGCTTCGTCGCGTGGGCGATGTCCAGTACGCAGGTGCTGGCTACCATATTCCATCGGGTAGTCATGAAGATTACCCCGCAATGAAAACACTCGTCTACGTTCTTGGTGACGAGCCAAGCGGACGACTCTACAAAGAGATGGTTGAAAAGGAATTGGCCAGTAATGTTTACACATTGGCGTATGGGTTGTCGGAACCTGGGCTGTTCATGGCGATCGCCGAAGTCCCCAAGGATAACTCGATTGAGTTGGGCCGACAGACAATGATTGATACGATCGAAAAGTCGCTGTCGGAAAACCCGATTACCGAGCAAGAAGTCGAACGAGCACGCCAACAAATTTTGAAAGAACGTGAATTACAGGCCTCGGATACCGATCAAATCGCCGTGTCACTAAGTGATTGGGCCGCCCAAGGGGATTGGCGATTGTATTTCCTCTATCGTGATCGCATCGAGGCGTTGACGGTGGAGCAAGTCCAAGCGGCTGCCGAAAAATACTTCGTCCCCAACAACCGAACGGTTGGTTTGTTCATCCCGACCGAAGAAGCCCAACGGATCGAGATCCCTGAATCACCTGACTTGATTACGTTGTTTAAGGACTACAAGGGTCGCGAAGCGGTCGCAGCGGGCGAGCAATTTGACCCGTCACCACTGGCAATCGAAGATCGAACTTCGCGAGGTGATTTTGTCGGCGGAATACGTTACGCGGTGCTACCCAAAAAGACGCGTGGTGGCAGCGTCACACTGATCATTACGCTTCGCTTTGGTACCGAGCAAAGCTTGAAAGGGAGAGTCGGTGCGGTCGAGCTGCTTGGCATGCTGATGTCGCGCGGAACGGACGACATGAATTACCAGGAAATTCAAGATGAGTTGACTCGGCTGCGAGCTGAGTTGTCGGTCAATAGCACGATCGGACTGTTGCAGCTTCAGGTGAAGACAAAGAAGGAATTCTTGCCTGAGGTGACGGAGCTAGTCGGCAAAGTTTTGCGGAAACCGCGTCTGGAAGCATCTGAATTGGAAGTGATTCGCCGCCAAGTTGTTACTAGTTTGCAGCAAAGCATGAACGAACCGCAGGCGTTGGCACCACAGTCGGTACGTAAACGATTGGCCCCATACGCTCCCGATCATGTTTTGTACGTCCAATCAATCGACGAACAGATTGACATGTACGAGAATGTCACGATCGAAGAGATTCGAGACCTTCACGACAATTTCCTCGGTAACCATGCGGGTGAAATTGCGGTGGTTGGGGACTTTGATATGGATGAACTCGATCGGCTCGGGCGCGAACAATTGGCAGACTGGACTGTCAGCGAACCCTATGTGCGAGTCGACCGTGAACCGCACCCTGAAATCAGTGGGTCGATCGATGTGATCGAAACGCCGGACAAAGCAAACGCGTTTTTCTTCACTAGCCAGCATTATGAACTAAGCGATACCAGTCCCGAGTATTCGGCATTGGTGCTTGGTGACTACATTCTAGGTGGCGGCGGATTGAGCAGCCGGCTAGCAAACCGCGTTCGTCAGCAGGAAGGTTTGTCGTATGGTGTTCGAAGTAGCGTTTCCGCTCGCGCCAAAGATAATCGAATCGATTTTACAATCTATGCGATTACCAATCCGGCTAACCGTGAGAAGTTGATTCGTGTGATTCGCGAGGAAGTTGATCGATTGCTCGATGACGGCGTGACGGAAGATGAACTCGAAAAGGCGAAGGAAGCGTATTTGCAACGCAACCGCGTGAGCCGAGCCGATGATCGATCGCTGGCTAGCGAACTGCTGTCAACGGTCTTTAACGATCGAACGATGGAATACTATGCAGAGCACGAACAGCAGATTCAAGATGCGACGGTTGAGTCGGTCAATGCTGCTTTGCGAAAGTATGTTGATCCGAACAAATTCGTTTCGGCTGTCGCCGGTGACTTCGCAAACGTGAAAGAAGACCAGTAAGCAGGTTTGAAAGCCTAAAGTACCAGCGTTGATTTTCAGCGCTGATGTCCTGGCTTTAACCGCTACAGCGTAGGATCGATCGGCGAAGCGTCTAAACGCAAAATTCCAGGCACCGTTGCTGTCGTTTTCGCGTTTCCTGTTCGATAGCGATTCCAAGCGGTTCGTAGCAATCCAGTAATGGGTTGCTCAATTCGCGTGGTGACAATGATCGCCATCGCAAACGAGAAGACGATCGTGATCGCTAAACAGACGTTTGGCGATAGACCGGCGTGGTTAAAGCAATAGATCAAAACGCAGCCAAGATTATTATGGCACAGATACAACGCGTACGAGATCGTGCTGACGTATACAAGCGGCTTGAACCGCAGTACCGGTACCTTGCCATAAGCACAAAGAGTCACAAGTCCAATGATCAGAGCGGTCGCCACAGGATTGTGCTTTCCATGGTCGATGCTGTGGAAGACGAGAGCTGCGAAAGCGATTCCAAGTAGGTTCTTCCACTTTTGACCGGTGCCCGTTTTAATCATGTAAAGCAGGAAACCAATCATGAAGAGTGGAACGAAGTCGAGTAGCATCAGCCGACGGACGGAAGTTGCCATCGTGAACCAAGCTTGCTGAGCGTGTATCGCTTCCATCGCGTCGAGCGTTGGGCAAACGATCAAGGACAACGTCGCCAACGTGCCCCACCCTAGGAAATACCTGTTCAAAGCTCCGATGCGAAACAATATCACGAGCGTCACATAGAACATCATCTCGACTTGTAAGGTCCACATCACGGGGTCGACACATTCGTACCCGAGCAGTGTAGGCATCAATGTCATGTTGGCGAAAAATTGGCCGAGCGTCATCGGATCGGTCGCCAGGGGCATTTGCCGGGTGATCCATAAATTGGCAATAATGACGATCAAGAATATCGGAATGATCCGAATCAACCTGGCAGCGACGAAGTCGACCGGTTTGCCGCGACGAAGCAGCGACATGCTGTTGACAAAGCCACTGAGGATGAAAAACATCTCGACACCATAGGCCCCATACGGCCATTCCCATCCCAGCGGCGAGGTGTAGCCGAACTTGACCGTGTAAACATGGGTCAGGTGAAACAGCACCAAATTGATCGCCGCCAACGCGCGGAGTGCGTCGAGCTCGACAATCCGGCGATGTGGCTTTAGAACCGGCTCTGTCGTCGGGCTAAGGTTTGAATCGGGGGAATCCGGCATTGTGACCTGTCTTGGGGGGACAATTGGAAGTGCTCCGAGGATACGCGAGCGCGCAACCCCGTCGCCGTGCTTTGCTCGCATAAACATGCATTCGCCTTGGGTGTGCGCTGGGTAAGAATCCATCAAGAGAGGGGAGAAGTTGCACGGAAATCGTAAAATCTGACGGTCGTGTGGATTGTTTCACCAGTTCGAAGCAAGCCAAGAATGGGTAAAACCTCTGCAAGCATGAAAAGGGAGGGTGCGAAAAGTGGTTCAAAACCGGGGTTGCTCCCCTTTCGTTTCCACCGCGACTAAACGAAACTGCCCATTTAACCAGTTATTCGTTATTGATTTGCCATGAAATACGTGATTGTCATTCCTGACGGCTGTGCCGACGAGCCGATTGCGGCACTTGGCGGTCTTACGCCACTGCAAGCGGCCAATCTGCCTGCGATGGACCGCTTGGCCGCCGAGGGCATTTTGGCGGTTGCCAACAATACACCTGCTCACTTTCCCGCTGGCAGCGAGGTCGCGACCCTTTGCCTTTTGGGATACGACCCGAATGTCTACTTTACGGGCCGTGCTCCGCTGGAAGCCGCAGCCCAGGGAATCACTTTGGGCAAGAACGATTGGGCAATTCGCTGCAATTTGGTGACGATCCAAGACCAAACAATGGTCGATTTCACAGCGGACCACGTTTCGACCGAAGAAGCGACGGAGCTTCTCGGTATGCTGCAATCCGAACTGATCGGAAAAGCGGAAAATGATCCATTTCTTTCGCGGCTGGAATTCGTCCCTGGGGTGAGTTACCGAAATCTGCTGATTTACCGTGGCGACCAGAGCGTGACGCCGCCGTTTTCTTTGGATACTCGTGCCGAAGCGCCACACGACCTGACCGATTTGCCTGTGGCCGATGGTTTTCCTCGCGGTCCCGGCAGCGACTTGTTAGTACGGTTGATGAATGAATCGGCCGATCTCTTTGCTTCGCATCCGATCAATCAAAAGCGAATCGCCGCAGGCAAACGGCCCGTTACAAACATTTGGTTGTGGGGGCTAGGCGGTGCGCCGGATTTGCCGAGTATCCAAGAGCTGCACGGCGTCAAGGGTGCGATGATTACAGCCGTTGATTTGCTTCGTGGCATCGCCGCTCTCGTCGGATGGCCGCGTATCGAAGTCGAAGGAGCCACGGGCTATCTCGATACCGATTACGCCGCGAAAGGCTGCGCAGCGATCGATGCTTTGGAATCCTACGATGTGGTTTGTGTGCATGTCGAAGCACCTGATGAAGCGTCACATGAAGGACGCCATGACGCCAAAGTCAAAGCGTTAGAACAAATCGATAAACATATCGTTGGCCCCCTTGCCGAGGCTTTGGCAAAACACGGTGATCATCGCATCCTTGTAACGCCTGATCATCCGACGTTTTGCAGTACCAAGAAGCATACTCATGGTGTGGTTCCGCTGTTGATGACAGGCACTGGGATCACGCCCGATTCACAAACCACGTACGACGAAATGTCCGCAGTCGCCTCGGGAGAGCGTTTCGACCAAGGCTGGGACATGTTGGGCAAATTCATCAAGCGTTAAACTTTTCTAAAACTTCACCCTTCAGCCTTCAAACATTCTCTCATGTCACTGATTGTTCAAAAATTTGGCGGCACCAGCGTCGCGGACGTCGAAAAGATTCGTGCGGCAGCTCGTAAAGCGATCCGCGCTCAGAAACAAGGTCATCGCGTCGTTATGGTGGTTAGCGCGATGGGCAAGAACACCGATTTGCTTCTAAAACTTGCTGGCGATATATGCCAAACTCCACCCGCGCGCGAAATGGATATGCTGCTAAGCACCGGCGAGCAAGTCAGCGTTGCGCTGGTTGCGATGGCGATTCATGACCTCGGATCCAAAGCCGTTAGTTTGACCGGTGGTCAAATCGGAATGAAAACGGACGATAGTTTCAGCAAAGCACGCATTCAATCGATCTCGACCGATCGAATCGAGCGACTTCTTGACGATGGGAACATCGTTGTCGCGGCGGGATTTCAAGGGATTGATGACGATTTGAACATCACCACACTCGGCCGCGGCGGCAGCGATACGACTGCGGTTGCGCTGGCGAGTGTTCTCGGTGCAGATGCCTGTGAAATTTATACGGACGTTGATGGTGTCTACACGACGGACCCGCGACTATTGCCAGAGGCTCGTCGAGTCGACGTGATCAGCTATGACGAGATGCTGGAATTGGCCAGTCTCGGGGCTGGTGTGATGCATAGCCGCAGTATTGAATTTGCGAAGAAGTTCAATGTGCCGATTCATGTTCGAAGCAGTTTTTCGGATACCGAAGGAACCATGATCGTTGCGGAATCGGAATCCCAAATGTCGCCCGTTTGCGGCGCGGCAATGACCCCCGACGAAGCTCGCGTGACCGTGTTAGGCGTACCCGATGTTCCGGGGAAAAGCTTGCAAGTGTTGTCCGCGATTGCGGACAAGAAGATCGCTGTCGATATGGTCGTTCAAAATGTTGGACGAAAGGGGCGGGCCGATATCTCATTTACCGTTCGGCAAGAAGACTTGGAAACAACAATCGCTTCGCTGGAAAATGTTTTGCCAGTGGTCGGTGCAGATGCTGTCACCTTCGATGATCAAGTATCGAAAGTCTCCGTCGTCGGCATGAATATGGCCAGCCAAACTAATGTTGCGTCGACCATGTTTCGTGCGCTGGCCGATGCGAACGTGAACATCCAAATGATCACCACCAGCGAAATCAAAATTTCAACGCTCGTACCACGGGCTCAAGCGGGGGATGCACTTCGAGCGGTTCATCAAGTGTTCAACCTTCATGAAAAGCCAACGGACGCCAAGTCGTGGAGCCAAATCAAAGCCGAACGGGGCGAACGGGCCGATATCGATACGCTCGTGAGCCGATTACAAGACGATGCACTCGAAGCATTGACTTTGACGGGAATTTCACTAACAAAAGAGCAGGCTCGCGTGACGCTCTACGGCGTGCCGGATAAACCTGGTATCGCTGCGGATATGTTTGAAACCATTGGTGAAGCAAAGATCTTCGTCGATATGATCGTACAGGGTTACGACGGTGAAGATGGTTCCACAAGCGTTAGCTTTACCGTGAATCAGTCGGATTTGAAGAGCGGTCTCGAAGTGGCTGTGGCGATTCGCGAAAAGCATGGTATGCGAGATGTGCAAGACGGCAGCGATATCGCAAAGATCACTGTCAGCGGGATTGGTCTAAGAAGTCACACGAACGTTGCGACGGTGCTGTTCAAACAATTGACCGATCTCGGCATCAATATCGAAATGGTCGGCACGAGCGAGTTGCAGGTCAACGTGATCGTGAACGAAGAGAAATCCGACGCAGCACTCGAGCGACTGAGACAAGCGTTTGCCAGTTCGCTTGAGTGATCGGGGTGGGATTAACGCGAATCAATTACCCCGCTGCGGGTAAGAATGTTTTCCAACACTCGTAGCGTGGGTCTTCCATTGATTGAGCCAACATCGGATTGAAGCGGGGCTTCGATGGACGCGTCAACAATTGCATCCGCGCTTGCTGTGGCGTTCGGCCTCCTTTGCGACTGTTGCACCGCAAGCAACAGCAAACGATGTTTTCCCAAGTCGTCGGCCCGCCGTGTGATCGTGGGATCACGTGGTCGAGACTCAACTTGTTGGCCGGTTCGATGCGGCCACAATATTGGCAAGTGTGCTCATCGCGAGCAAACAGGTTCTTGCGATTGAAGCGAACCGTTTGTGTTGGCATCCGATCGAATCGCGTCAAGCGAACAATTCGCGGTACTCGTAGCTCAAAGCCCACGGCGCGAATGTAATCCTCGCCTGGTTGTTTTTCCAGAGATGTCAATTGACTCAGTTCACACCAAGATTCGAAGTCATAGCTAACGAATTGATCGTCTTCGTGGCTGATCACCTCAGCACACTGGCGATACAAAAGCGTAAAGGTTCGGCGTACGTTGACCACTCGAATCGCCATATAAAAGCGATTCAGAACCAGGACATTTGTGTCCAAAACACTGCTCTGCGACATTTTCAAGATCGTTCCTTCCGTCGTCTCTGCTAATCAGGGAGTCTTCTGAAGTGAATCTGTCGACCAACGAATTCGTTCGCCTACCGGCCGAGTCGTCATCACTAGTTTAATGAACCACGCAGTAATCGACTATAAGCGATAGACCACGCGTCCTTTTCCGACACGCGGTGGGCACGATCGGGTTCGCTAGCGGGCAGAAATGGCAAATCGATACGGATTTTTAGTCTTGTTGGGCCCGCTCGTGTAGAATCTTGGGCGTCAATCTATCGTGTATTTTTTGTGAATCCTTCATCAATGTTCCTGTTTAGCTTTGATTACGACCGCTGGCTTGGCTGGCTCGGACCGACCGGTGCGGTTCTGGCTGCGATCGTTTTGATACTGGTTTGTGTGATTGCTTGGGGAGCCAATTTGATGACACTTCCGGGGAATTGGATCTCGGTCGCAGCGATGGCGATTTACGCTTGGCTCGGTCCTTCCGAAGGTCGTTTGTCGATCGGCATGACACCCTTGA
This sequence comes from Novipirellula herctigrandis, assembly GCA_007859835.1. GTDB lineage: Bacteria > Planctomycetota > Planctomycetia > Pirellulales > Pirellulaceae > Novipirellula_A > Novipirellula_A herctigrandis. The sequence continues at coordinate 6,130,817 of SJPJ01000001.1, forward strand.
TTTGCGCGTTTCTATTTGCATTATTCGGTGAAATTATCGAATTCGTCGCTGGAGCTGCAGGAGCCAAACGCGCCGGAGCAAGTCGGCGGTCGACGTTCTTTGCTGTGTTGGGCTCAATGGCGGGAGCCCTGACCGGAGCCCTGGTCGGCCTTCCTGTTCCCGTCGTTGGTCCCGTCTTGGCGGCGATTTTGTTCGGTGGTGTCGGCGCTACGGCTGGCGCCGTCTACGGAGAATGGACCGACGGCCGGTCATGGAAAGAGAGCTGGAACGTCGGGCATGCCGCGTTTTGGGGACGGACTTTCGGAACGCTAGGAAAGTTTCTCGCTGGATTGGCCGTTGTGCTTTCGGCGTTGGTAGGCGTGATTTGGTGAGTTGCAGGTCGATCAAACAGAGATCCCGCGAAGATGGCTGCTGGATTTTTTGGGGTTGCAAAAAAGGTCAACCGACAAGTCTGGCTCGCTGCGGTGAGACGCGAAATTCTTGAATGTGGCAACGGCGGGCTCAAAACAGCGGTGTGTTACAGGTCATTATGTTAAGCTAGTTAATTCGTAACCTTCACTTCATTCCGCTCACAGCTCTGCTAATGATGCTCCAGCGGATTTTGGGGATAGTGTCTGGTCATGACTAAGAACCTGCAACCAAAAAATCTTCGGAAAACAGACTCAGCTGTGGGTCGCGAAATCTTCCGGGAATTGACGAATGAATTTGTCCTTCGTGAATTTGCTCCAGCGACGGTATTGATTAACCAACGGTTCGAGGTCCTGTATGGCATGGGGCCTTTAGCCAAATATCTAGAAGTCCCGACAAGAGAATTGACCGGAAATATTTCGGTGGTGGCCAGACCCGAGCTGCGCGAAAAACTACTTGCAGCTTGTAGCCAATCCATTCGAGAAAATGGATTGGTGAGCGATTCGTGTGCTCGCGTCAACCGAGACGGAATGCTCGTCCATTGCACTCTTACCGTACGCCCCGTAACCGCACCTCCTGAAGCCAAAGGTTTGATGTTGGTCACGTTTGCTGACCAAACAGTCGGCCAGTCGCCGCAGTTAGAAACAACCGTGGATGGAATCGGAGGTGTAAAAGAGGAACGCCAAACGCCTACTGAAGACATCATTTCGATGAACGAGGAATTGGAAACGCTCCGCGGTCGATCGCGAGCCATTTTGGCTTCGCTTTCTGCGCACATCGCTGTGGTAGACCGTGATGGAGTTATCGTGGCAGTGAACCCGGCGTGGAAAAGGTTCGCTGACCAGAACTTCGGAACCGAGGAGCAGTGCGGCGTCGGAAGCAATTATCTTGATGTTTGCGTGAATGCTTCTGACAATCACGGGAGCGGTGGTGACGCAACACAAGTTGTTACAAAATTAAGGCAGTTGTTAGCTGGAACGATCGATGAATTCACAATGGAGTACCCCTGTCACTCCGTAACCGAAAAGCGTTGGTTCATCATGCACGCGACGCCTTTAGACTATGAACAACGGGGAGCGGTCATATCCCACATCAATATTACGGAGCGGAAACAAGCCGAAATTGCGCTGCAAGAGAGCGAACAACGATTGCGGGCCATTTTGGATACAGCATCCGATTCGATTGTGACAATCGATCATCAGGGTAAAATTGAGTGTGTCAATCATGCGACGGAGTTGATGTTTGGCTATGACAAAGAAGAAATAATTGGCCAGAACGTCGCTGTACTGATGCCGCAAGCGCACCGTGAAAAACATGACGACCACATTCGACATTATTTGGATACAGGTGTTGCAAAAGTTGTTAACAGCTTCCGAGAAGTTGTTGCGTTTCGTAAAGATGGATCGACGATCCCAATCGAGATCGCCCTTAGCGAAGTCGATGGTTTGAACCTCTTCACAGGGATTCTACGCGACATCACCGAAAAGAAGCGTCTAGAAGAACGCATTTTGCAAACCGCAACTGACGAACAGCAGCGAATTGGACAAGAACTGCATGATGGAACGCAGCAAGAGCTAACGGGATTGTCTCTATTTCTTGGCACCGTGCTTAGCATTCTTGACAATGCATCGCAACACAATTCAGGCGAACGAGTCACATGGAGATTGACCGATGACGATTTTTCCATGCTCCAGCAGACCATTTCCAAACTGACGGACCGACTAAAGGAGACGATTCAACACGTCCGCGAACTATCGCACGGTATTATGCCAGTGCAAATTGACAACGAAGGCCTTCGATCGGCGCTAGCGGATCTTGCTGCCACCAACGATTCCCAGAAGCATTTCTCTTGTCGATTTATCAGCTCCGGTGACATCACTATCTCAAGTAATACGATTGCGAATCAGCTTTACCGGATTGCACAAGAAGCATTAAGTAATGCTTTAAGACACGCAAATGCCGATCACGTTTTGATTTCACTTAAGGGGGAAAATAACACGATCGTTTTGGAAATTAGCGATAACGGTGTCGGCATCGATTCATCGATATCAGATCGTCTTGGTACGGCAAGTGCAGGGTTCGGCTTGCGTATCATGAGTTATCGTGCGAACTCGATTGGAGGTGTGTTCCATATTGAACGCAACGGTGACCGTGGAACCATGGTACGGTGTGCGGTTCCAGTCCAAGGGTATCAAAATGACGACACCTAAGTTTCGGGCGAGGATCCTGGTGGTGGACGATCATCCGATGGTACGAGAAGGCTTAGCGATGCGTGTTTCGTCCCAAAGTGATTTAGAGATATGCGGGGAGGCGTCGGCCGAAGATGAGGCTTTCGACTTGGTAAAGCAGGTATGCCCGGATTTGTTGATTGTGGATATCGCGTTGAAGAAGGGAAACGGCATCGAATTGATCAAGCGGGTTCATGCGATGAACCCGGCAGCGAAGATGTTGGTGGTGTCGGCATACCAAGAAACACTCTACGCCGAACGAGCTTTGCGAGCTGGCGCACTTGGCTACCTTAATAAGCAGGAATCGAATGAAAAAGTCATCGAGGCCATTCGAACGGTTCTGCGTGGCCAGCGTTTTGTTAGTGAACGTCTGATGCAGCGGTTGGTAACTCAAGCACTGGGTAGCCACGCAGCAATGGAGGATCCTATCGAGCAACTTACCGATCGAGAGCTCGAAGTGTTTCGGCTAATCGGACAAGGTTTTACCAGCGGAACGATTGCGGAACAGCTATTCCTAAGCACACACACCATTGACAGTCATCGCGAACATCTCAAACGCAAGCTGAACGTGAAATCGGCGACGGAGCTGAATCGGCTAGCTGTTCAATGGTCACTCGAAAACGCCTGATAGTGGTTTGTTGCGCTGCGCAGGAAATTGTGTTGGATTCTGAATAAACGGAAATACTATTCCGTATGTCGCATTGCGCCGCGGATCGTTGATAGCGACGAATTGCGACAGTTTGGCACAGTGACGGTGGAATTGTGTCAGAACGTCTCAGTTGCAACGTCTGTCTTCTTGATGATTGCCTTTTTCGTTTTCTTTCATAAGGGCATCGCTGATGGCATTCACATGAATCGACTCGGAGGTGTCTTTTTCGGTTGTTCCCTCGGTGAGAATCGGATTGTGATGCCGCTATTGAAGGCACAGTATATACAGCGGCAAACACAGCATATACAGCGGCAAACACCGTTCCTCACCTGCACTTCATCAAACCCGAGGATCGGGGCGAAATCACTTGTGGTTGGGTTCTTATGTTCTCAATAGCACTCCACTGACTTTGTCCGTCTGGTTGGTCAAACGAAAAAGGCCGTTCGCAACGTTGCGAACGGCCAAATCGACTTTGGGGAGTCTTTTGAGGCAAAGTTCCGTTAAGCCTAATAACGGGTTTGGAACTGGCCGTAGAAGAAGTCCGCATCGGCATCATTGCCAGCCGCTGCCGGCATGATTCCTGGGGTGTCATAGTAGTCACCGCCCGCGAAGTGCGAATAGCCCAGTAACACATTGTTGCGTGGATTCAAGTTGATGTTGAACAGCACGTCGATTTCGTGGCCGAGGTCTTTCGACTCTGCTTGTGTCGTGCTGTTGTAAGGAGTCATCACGACACTATAGGGTGTGGTATCTTCAACCATTCGGAAGTAGTGATACCAAAGCACAAGCGAAATCTTCTTTGTCAGCGGCGCGGTTGTTAGCACGTTGAAATCGTGCAAGTTGCGACGGCCAAACAAGTCCATGAACCCGTTGTATTTGTGTGCCAAGGGGAACAAGTGATCGTAACCGCCATCGCCACGGCCGACTTGGTTGAAGTCGTCTTCACCCGAAGCATAGTCGTAGTACGCCCAAATCGTTGGACTCACTAAATTTGACTCGTACTTACGTCCCAACCCCGCGGTAAAGAAACCTGCTTCATGACTACTTGCCGTTGCATCTTCACCAAATTGGAACGCACCTTCAAAGTCATAGAGCATGCCACTATCCGTTTTACCCACAACGCGGCTGCCGATTGTGTGCTGGCTAAAGCCCACGGTGTGGTTGTCATAACCGAGGTAGTAGGCATCGAACACACCCGTCGGGGTTCCTTTTTGCGAAGCATAAACTCCATAAAATTGCTGATTCGTGTCGCTGACGTCTCCGCCGGTTGGATCGACTGGAACGAACTCGGTCCAGAAAGCGTCAACCGATGTGTCGCCATTTTGATAGAGCATTCGAACGCCCTCGAATGTGCGACGAGTGTTCGCCCAATCGAGAGGCGACACCGTACGTTGTGCCCCGAAAAGTAGTTCTTGACGACCTGCCCGAGCGGTCAACTTTTCGGACCCGCTATCGATCAGCTTTATATCGACGAACAAGTTGAGTACGTCCATATCATTTTCTTCGATCGGACGTGGGGTAAATGTTTCACCCATGGAATTGGCGTCAAGCACTTCACCGTAGACCCGAAAGGTGTCGTTGATCTTCCAATCCGCGTAAAGTCGTTGGCGGCTAAGCCAAAAATTGTCATCCTTGCCAGTAATGCCCACGCCACGGTGGTTTCGTTCGTTGTGATATCTGAAACGTGTTTCCCCACCCACGCTAAGTTTTCCGATCGGCGTGTTCATGTCCTTTAAGGAGTCGCCGAGCAAAGCGGGACCATTGTAACATGGATCCGTCAAATACGAAAAATCATTCGCGTAGAAGAGGCCACCAAAGGCAGATTTCATCTTAGCGGTCGCCGCTTCTTTTCTCTTCTTTGTGCAACAGGTTGTGTTACAACAGTTGCATGAAGGTGACGGCGTGGCATTCTGGTAAGTCGGTGCCTGTGGTGTCGCGACGGACTCTTGCATCGCGACCGGTTGAGGTGCTTGGGCAGGTTGGGGATTCGCTTCTTGCATTGCAACGGTCTGGACGACTACCGTTTCAAGCCCTGTCTCCACAAACGCATCGTTCGCAACAAGGTTGACGGAGCCGATCAGTGTGGCTGCTATGGCCGGAGCAACTGAGGCGAATACAAAACGCCCTTGGCGTTGTGGAAATGGATTCATGTTATGGCAATCCTTAGTTTGGTCTGATTGTTATCAAGCCAAGGTTGATACGAGGCTGATCGGTGCATGCGTCCACTGAACCGGCTGTAATGGAACACTGTCTGCTACACACTGTCTGCTGACTGTCGAGATATCGACAATCATGCGTAAATCGCAGCACCAAACCGAATTGAATAAAAGCCCTGGCCGAGACTTTCGGCTTTAGCGGCAAGACAATCGAATCAATCAGCAAACTCGATTGTGAGATGAAGCGGAATGAAAAGCTTAGTAGACGTCCCGGTGGTATCGGCCGTCTGCGGCCAGTTGTTTCACGAACGCCTTAGCTTTTTCTGCCGTCATTTCGCCGTGCAATGCCACGAGATCACAAATGGCACAATCGACATCTTTTGCCATCCGTGATGCATCACCGCAAACGTAAAAACTCGCTCCTGATTGCAGCCATTGCCAAATCTCGGCACCGTTTTCCTGCATTCGGTCTTGCACGTAGACCTTGCTCTTACCGTCACGGCTAAAGGCAGTGTCTAATCGTGACAACATGCCCGATTGCTGGTACTCGCGCAGTTCCGATTCGTACAGGAAATCAAACGCTTCATGCTGATCACCAAAGAATAGCCAGTTTTTTCCCGGTGCTTTGGTCTCAGCTCGCTCCTGTAAAAATGCGATAAACGGGGCGATGCCCGTTCCGGGACCAACCATGATCATCGGCTGGTTTGGATCCTCAGGGGTGGTGAAGCCGGCATGATTAGGTTGCACAAACACTCGCACCGTTTGATCGCTCTTGACCCGTTCGGCTAGCATCGTACTAGCGACCCCTTTTCGCACCCGCCCTTCACGTTCGAAGACGACTTTGCCAATCGTCAAATGAACCTGATCGCCAACGCATTTCCTACTGCTGGCAATCGAATAGAGTCTTGGGTTGAGCGGTTCGAGTGTTTCCAATATTTCGGTCGGTGTTACCGTCGCTGGGCCTGCAATTTCAAGGACATCGAGCACGTCAAAACCATCCGGGACACCCTCTTCAAGCATCAATGCCAATGTCTTTTTCGAATTTTCATTAGCCACGCGATCAACAAGCAATTCAATCAGTTCGTCACTCGGGTCTTTTAAACAACAATCGTTGCACAATGCTTGCACTAGTGTTTTGCGATTGCGGAGTGGCGTCGTCACCGTCGCGTTTGGATCAGCAGCCAATTGACTGACGATTAGATTGGCAAGTTCCTCGCAATTGGTTGGGTAAACTCCTAAAGCATCGCCAACTTTGTAAGTCAAGTTGGATCCACTCAGGTCAATTACAACATGTCGGGTGTCCTTTGCCGAACCCTCTAGGTTCAAGGGACGCGATTCAATCAGTTTCGCCTCGAATGGATTTTGCCGAGAATATACTGGCTTGTCATTCGAGGTAAGATTGCTAGTTACGACTCGATCTTTCCCATTGGCATTTTTAGGCGACGCATTCGATTCGGCAATTAGCCTTTTGATTGATTGTTTCGTTTCTTTTCCACCCGGACTGCAAAGTGTCAGATTGGTTTCCTCACCCGATGCAATTGCTTCACCATAGGTTTGGCAAAGATAGCCGCACGAACCACAGTCAAGCTGTGCCATAGACGCCATCAATTTCCGCTCGAGCGGTTTGTCTTTGGCTAGATCCATTCGGTCAACAATCGGTAGTGTTGGGTCATGCCATGGAAAATCTTCCTCGTCGACCGCAGTTGGCGGAGTGATACCGAGTGCCGTGGCTGTTGCGGCGGCACTCATACCAGATTGCATACCCGCCAAACCCGCGAAAAAACCATTGAGCCACGCACGTTGTTCTTCGTTAAATGGAGCCGATTCGGGAATAAAGCTTGACATAAATGAAAGTGAAAGATTCGAAGGATGAAGTATGAAAGTGGATTGGTTAGAACTCGGCGCTGGGGTTTTAGCTTTGGCATGTGGCGAGTCGAACTTTGCTGAGTTCTTCGTCGCTATGACGGCGAGTGAAGTCGACGAAGCTTTCTTGGGCCTTTCGATCTTCCAAATAGTGCGCAATAAGCGATGCAATTAGCATCGGAATCTCGTCGAAGACGACCGATTGGAAAATTTCGCGGCCAATTCCTTGCCGTGCTCCCCAGCCGCCACCAAGGACGATGTGGTAGCCGTCGACCATGTCGTCACCTTGTTCGACTTTGCACGCGATTAGCCCGATGTCTCCGATGTAATGCTGCGCACAACTGTGATGGCATCCGGTAAAATGAATGTTGATCGGCACATCCAATTCGAACAGCGATTCCAAATGCCTCGCTAAAACCATCGCATTGGCTTTCGTGTCTGCACCCGCAAATTTGCAGCCTGCGCTGCCGGTACAGGCAACCAACCCTGCTTGAAACGCAGTTGCCTGCCAATCCAAACCGCACGCTTCAATCCGTGCTTTGACGGCGTCGATATCAGCGGAGGCAATGTTTGGAATGATGAGGTTCTGCCAAACGGTTAATCGGATTTCGCCGTTACCGAATTCGTTCGCAATCGCGGCCAAATGGCGAGCTTGATCGGACGTCATTCGCCCAACCGGAAATACGACGCCGACGTAGTGACAATCGGTTTGCCGTTGCGAGTGAAAACCAACATGGGCAACGCGATCTTCGTTGTCGACACAGGTCAACTTGTCTTTCGGAACTCGCCGCAATGTTCGTCCATATTCCTCTTCAACGACCGTCAGAAACTTATCGAAACCCCAATCGTCGAGCACATATTTTAGTCTCGCCTTCTTGCGATCAGTCCGGTCGCCGTTTTTGACAAAGACTCGCAAAATCGCTCCTGCCACCTCGACCGCCTCATCGGCTGTCAAAAGGACGCCAGTGTCACGAGCGAAATCCTTGTGACCAGTGATCCCTCCTAGCGTCAATTGAAAATAGACACCTGAAGACAAATCCGTGTCGGCGTTTTCCTCTGTCACGCGAGCGGCTCGGAAACCGATGTCGTTGGTATCATCGAGCGATGCAATCCGGCCCCCAGCATCAAACGCGATATTGAATTTTCGTGGCAAACCAAACACTTCGCGATGATTCAAAATGTAGTGGTGCATTCGCTTGGCAAGTGGAATCGTTTCAATGAGTTCATCGGGATCAATTCCAGACAAACAACTTGCCGTACAGTTGCGGACATTATCACCGCCGCTACCTAGGCTTATTAAATCCAATTCGCGGATTCCGTACAAAACACTGCGTGCTTGATCCGCTTGGATTTCGCGAAGTTGCAAGTTTGCGCGGGTTGTGATGTCGATATAGCCTCCTGCTGATTTGTCCGCTAAATCAGCCAGTCCGGCGAGTTGCCAAGCATGCATCAATCCACCCGGAATGCGGAGTCGCATCATGTAGGCGTTTTGGTTGGGAGCGACATGAAACATGCCGTGAAATTTGTGCAGAAATACGTCCGTACCTTTTGGGAATTCGTTCGCGTCACTTCGGCTGATAATTTCATCCCACATGTCGAGCGGGTTCTTTTCGCGTTTTGCCTTTTCTTCGTTGCAAAGCTTCTTGCCTTCGGCGATGACGGCATCTTGTGCTTCGTATGCGATCCGTTCGGGACCATAAGGAATCGCTTGTCCGTCCAGGTTTGCCGCACCACCGCCGATGGTCAGCGAAGAACCAAGTCCACCGACGCTACCGGAAACAACCGGCAAACCGCTGACCGCTCGAGCAACATCGTGGCCCATCGTGAAGCCGGCCAAATACTGTTTTTGCTCTTCGCTAAAGCTCATTGAATGTTTTCTCTCTCTACGGGGTTCCGAGCGGATGCCGGTTCAATGGAAACCGCGCAATCTTTGTAACTGGGTTGTCGGCTATAAGGGTCAAAATGGGAAAGGGTCAAATGGTTGGTCTCCGTGTAATGCATCGGCATGAAGACTTGCCCGGAAGCGACGGTGGGGGTTACAAACGCGGTTGCTGTCGCCTTGCCACGTCGAGATCGAATCACAAGCGGATCGCCGTTGCTCACGTTCATTGACGCTGCGTTCGCAGGATTGATTTCGATATATGCTTCGTTCGGATACAGTTGCCTCAGTACAGGGCTTTTGTTTGTCCGTGTTTGTGTGTGCCATTGGCTGACCGTACCACGCCCAGTCAATAACCAGAACGGATAATCATCGCACGGTGGTTCCGGCACGGGAGTGATTGCGTCGACAATCAAACGCGCTTTGCCATCTTCGTAAAAGAACACACCGTCACCAAATAGCCGCCGTTGCTGTTCGGGTTCGAACCCGTTGTTGTCCTCGGATGACCAAGGCCACTGGATGCCTCCGCACGCATCGATTTGTTCGTAACCATCGATGCCGGAAACGTCACAGGGGCGACCCGCACTGAGCCTCTGCATGATTCGGAACACCGCTTCGGGATCTGTCCATTCGGCGAACATTTCGCCAACACCCCAATAGTGAGCGATGCCGCGAAAAATCTGAAAATCCGCTAACGCCTCACCCGGCGCTTTACATACCTTCTTGAGCAAGCCGTAACGTCGCTCGCTGTTGATGAACGTGCCTTCTTTCTCACCCCATCCTGCCGCCGGCAAAACCAAGTCCGCATGTTTGACTGTGTCCGCAGAATCGTACATGTCTTGCACAACCAAAAAATCAAGTTGGTCGAGCAGTTCGCGAGCCCCCTTTTGGTCAATCCAACTATGCGCGGGGTTGGTTGCAATTACCCATAAGCCACGAATTTTTCCGGCTCGGATCCCATCAAGAATTTGGTCATAAGCTAGGCTGTTTTGATTGGGGATTCGATCGATATCAATGTCTAAAATTTCGGCAACTTCGCGGCGATGATCGTCGTTTGTGAAGCTGCGATGACCGAGCAAGTTGGTGGTGTTGCTCCACAATCGTGAACCCATCGCATTACATTGGCCCGTAATGCTATTCGCACCCGTTCCCGGGCGACCAATGTTGCCGGTCATCAGCGCAATATTGATCATTGCTTGGGCTGTACGCGTTCCCTCGTAGCTTTGGTTCACCCCCATCGTCCACCACAGCGAAACCGCTTTGCCGCGGCCGATCTTTTCTACCACTCGTCGCAATTGGACTGAGTCAACACCGGCTTGCGGAGCCACGTCGTCGATCGGAAAATTGGCAACGTGATTGCGAAGTTCTTCAAACCCTTTGGTGTGCGCATTTACAAAGGCCTCGTCGACGTAGCCTTGCTTGATTAGTTCGTTGGTGATTGCATAGAGTAATTGCAGATCATATTTGGGCCGCAATTGCACGTGTTCGGACGCAGCCATCGCCGTTTCCGTGCGGCGTGGGTCGAGCACGATGATGTCCGGATTGTTTTTGTTCCGCAGCACACGTTCCCACATGATCGGATGGCCGATGCAAGGGTTCGAACCCACAAATACAAGACAATCGCTTTGCTCAAAGTCATCATAAGTATACGGTGGTGCATCGAATCCAAAAGATTCTTTATAAGCCGTCACCGCCGTCGCCATGCATTGCCGGGTATTGCCGTCGCCATGCAATAGGTTCATTCCAAATTTGGCTAACGCACCAAGAAACGTCATCTCTTCGGAGGGAATTTGGCCTGTCGAAACAAACGCCACTGATTCGTTGCCATGCTCGGCTTGAATCTGCTTGAATCCTTCGCAAAATCGGCGAAACGCCTCGTCCCAAGAAACCTTGACAAAATCTCCATTGGTATCGCGGATCATTGGTGCGGTCGCGCGCTCATCACTGTCGAGAACACGAAGTGCCTCCCAGCCCTTCGGACAAGCCATGCCTAGGTTAACTGGGTAATCCGTCTCTGGCGTTAAACCGACTGCTTCGCCATCGCGAATGTGCAAACGCAATCCGCATCCGGTCGCGCAGTAACCGCACGTGGCCGTCGTGGTTGTGTCGGCTAGAAGCGACGCAGGCGTCATCCCGAGTCCATGTTGACCCGGTTGCAATAATAGCTCGCGAGTCATCTCTCCGTCGCGACGTTGCAACAGCGTCGGCAGTTCGAAAGTGCGTGTCGCCTTGGCATGCTGCGTCTGACTGCCATCGTTCGGTTTGGATTGAGTAGTACTCATCGGTTCCTGTTCCTTCGCAACATTATTTCAGAGTTCCTGGCATACGGTCGTAGACGACTGACATGAAATACAGCAAACGTTCAGTGCCTTCACTGGCCAGTACCAACGCACTTGTTATGACACAGGCCGCAAACGTGGTCCAAGCCGACGCACCGAGTGTTCCAATGACCAATGTCGAGACGATTGTGCAAGCGACTGACGCAACCCCCGATCCAAGTCTCAGACTTCGAAGTTTTGGCAATTTGTTTCGCGTCAACGCACGACAGCGACGATCCAACGGGGTATCGGTCTCGCGTGTGTTTCCCAGGTAAACACGCCTTTCCCAAACCAGTTTTGCCGTCGCCGCGATCGCGGAAAATACCATTCCCAGCATTGCAAATGCCGTGATGAAAGCAGCGTCAATCTCTGCAAGCGTTATCGTGCCAACGATGGCCGTCACCGCAAATACAATTCCCCCGATGATCGTTGTGCCACCACAACGCAATAGAGTTCGCGAGTGCCGCCATAGTTGGCGTTTGGTCGCAATGTAGATCATGGCACTGCAATAAAGCCCCATCAAACCGATTGGAATTGAGATGCCGAGCATCAATTTTCCAGCCCAAGAGGGAACGTAAATCGCAACGAGTTCGGTGATCGAATCAGGCAAATAGGATTGCGACATTGGCAGCCAAAGCAGTCCGACCGCCGCAGTCAACGCTCCGACATATTTCCCAAGTATCACCGCTTCGCGACTGAGCCAACTCGTGCGAAGGCCCAAGAAAATTCGCCAACTTCGAAGCGGTTGACCCAAGTGCAGTGGTGCAAGATTGAGTCCGACTCCTCCGACGATGAGTGCGACTGTGGCAACGACGCTCGTGATTGCAAGCGGCATGGAGGAATGACTCAGCCATAATCCAAATGCGATTACTCGTTCACCGATCAGCATTCCGACGCTCAGCTGCGTTGCGACCAACAACGCTGCCAATGGCCAATGGCTTTCGGCAACCTCATCCATTCCCGCATCTTGTGGCAAGCCAAGTTGGTCGCCACGACTTGTCAAGTAAACCGTTGTTGGATTGGTGATGCTTGAGGAGGGAGCACCGGGTGCGAGCGAATCCGATGGATCGGTCGAGTGTTTCGCGTCACGGTCAACAATGCGAATGCGAATCGCTTCATTCGGACAGGACTGCACACACGCCGGAGCCTCGCCAACCGAAAGCCGGTTGTGGCACATGTCGCATTTGCGAACAATCCCGAGCCGCTTGCTATATTTGGGGACCTCGTAAGGACACATCATCGTGCAATATTTGCATCCGATGCATTGATCGTCCAAATGGCGAACGATCCCCGTTACCGAATCCTTTTCATAAGCTTTGACGGGGCATCCGCTTAAACATCCGGGATCCTCACAATGGTGGCACGCGGTCGTAACGTGTTGGATTGCAACGGGCAAAGCAGCGGTGTTTGTATCAGGGACTTCACTGATAGTTTGGCCAATCGTGACCGTTCCAACCTGACGCCAAGTTTCGTTGTCTTCCAAGCCGTTTAGTGTGTGGCAAGCGACGACGCATGCTTTGCAACCGCTACAGGAATCGAGATCCACTTCAAATGCAAATTGTTGGTTTTCACTTGGCGCCGTCGCCGGTACCAATGAACGGTAGTACTTTGCTTGAACGGGGCCATCGGCCAACTCGGTTTCGTCAAGTTGTGCATCATGAAGTTTGCTGAATCTTTCAACAGCCGTTAGTTGTTGCTGCTCTCCAATAAGCATTCCAACGAGGTCGAATGCCTGATCGTTGGAGGGGTCCCAATCAAGTGGTCGTAGTTCATTTTCTGTAATCGTTGTAGACATCCGCCGAATCGGCTCCTTAGAAAAGCAACGTGACGAAGCTGTCGAGCCGTGAACCGCGATACTGCGGAATTGCCATGCCACTTTTGGGGACATTTGCGTCTGAATTGCACTGGCGACCGAACATCAATGCGTCGGGGTTGTCCGTGCAGACAGCGCCACCGGTGTCGTGAAGAAGCCTAGCCCAACCGTCATCAATCCCAAGTTTGGTGCCCGCCACCAGCGAGGCTTCGTCGTCGAATCCGATGTAGGAGCCGCCAAGCAGTTCAAAACACTCATCACTGCGTTGCCATACCTCAAAGCCGCGGGCAATGGGTGAGCGGTGCGAACTAATTAACACCACACTGGCAATGAAATCCTCGTTGATCACCGGAATTCCGATCGCCGTTTGCAGAAGATCGGCCGAAGCACCTGCGGCACGCAAGAAACCCGGGTGGTTACTCAAGTCGTCGTGAATGACGCCCATGCGTTTGCCCCACACTTGACCGGGCAATCCGTTGCCGCACTCGAAACGGACAAACGAACTGACATTTTGAAATCGCTCCATTCTTCCGTAGTAGCCATCAGCCAATGCCAATTCGTCATACAGGCCGATTGGTTGCCAAATCTCAAAAACACCAACCGGTTCGCACTCGTCCGCAGCGTCGGAGGAATCGTTCATGGCGACGAATACCACGATCGAAACCAATTCGCCTTCACGATAAATTGGTATGGAAATCGCCGCGGCCGCGTTGCTCGGCAAGCGACTTGTGTCTTTCTCGACCATCGCTCGCGACTGGGCAGCTGTACGTGAAGCCAAATCGTCAACCGATTGATGTCCGGTCGAGCTTAAACGACCGTCTCGAACGTCGATCGCAAAAGCGTCCGACAGAAAACAGTTTGTGGGAAGGCATAAATTGGAAACAGATGTCATGATCACGTGGGGGCTAATGAATGCGGATTAAGCGGGAGCCAGACAGCTTTGTTCTTCCTGGTCTCTAGAGGCTTCTCGCTTGGCAGCATCCGTTTTGAGTTTCTTGTGGTCCTGTTCTTCGAGGAATCCGATCATGTCACCACGGATGTCGTAGTAGGCGTTGTGTTCGAGAACTTCGGTTCGGTTGCGAGGGCGTTCGAAAGGGATGTCGATGAGTTTGCCGACGCGCGCCCTTGGTCCGTTGGTCATCATCACGACTCGGTCGCTCATAAACAGCGCTTCATCGACATCGTGCGTGATCATCATGGTGGTGACTTTGTCTTGGACCAAAATCTCAAGCAACACCTCCTGTAATTCCATCCTCGTCAGCGAATCGAGCATGCCGAACGGTTCGTCAAGCAGCAACATTTTGGGGCGGAGTGCAAACGCACGAGCGATTCCAACACGTTGCTGCATCCCCTGGCTCAAATCAGCAGCACGGGTGTGCAGACTGTTTCCGAGTCCCACCAGTGTCAGATAATATCCCGCCATATCGCGGCGTTCTGATTTCGATGCATGAGGATAGACTTGATTGACCCCTAGCATGACGTTGTCCATGGCCGTCATCCAAGGCATCAAACAGGGGGACTGGAACACCACGCCACGATCTGGTCCGGGGCCATCGATTTCTCGGTTTTCGACGACCACACCGCCCGTCGTAATGGGATTAAGTCCAGCGACCATCGTTAAGACGGTGCTCTTACCGCACCCGCTATGGCCGAGCAGGCAAATGTACTCACCTTGTGTCATGTTCAAGTTGAATTCTTCAACGATGATTGCGGGGCCGTTGGGAGTATCGTAAGTTTTTCCGAGATTGAAAATCTCGATATAGCCAGGCATGTGATTCTCTTTCTTGTTGGGCGTTGTGGCCTGCGATTTACAGCTGGGTGCGTCCGGAAAGTGACAAGTCTTTGGGGCTGATATTCGGACGGTCGATACGAACTTGGGTTGACTGTGCCGCTTCGTCGCGACGTGATTTTTGCCGTACTGCGACTAAGTAATTCGTGACGGCATTGCGGAGTTGCTTGAACCGTTCGTTGTGGTTCAACTCCGTTTTGTTTCGTGGTCGATCGAGTTCAACGGTAAACGCAGGGCCGAGATTGGCACTTGGTCCTGGATTAAGCGGCACGATACGATCTGCAACCA
Source organism: Novipirellula herctigrandis (assembly GCA_007859835.1). Lineage (GTDB taxonomy): Bacteria > Planctomycetota > Planctomycetia > Pirellulales > Pirellulaceae > Novipirellula_A > Novipirellula_A herctigrandis. The sequence goes on from SJPJ01000001.1 coordinate 6,146,208, forward strand.
AGATTGCCTCATCCACATCGTTGGTAATCATTAAGCACGTCTGCCGCTCTTCTTCCCAAATCTTCAGGATTTCGTCCTGCATCACGCTACGGGTTAATGCATCGAGTGCAGAAAGAGGCTCATCGAGAAGTAGTACTTTGGGTTTCATGGCCAAGGTGCGAGCGAGCGAAACTCGCTGACGCATTCCACCGGACAACTCATGAGGGCGACGGTGAACCGCGTGAGTCAGACCAACCATTTCGATGAATTTGTCAACGTGTTCGTGTCGTTGGGCTCGGCTCCAATGACGAAAGACTCGATCTACCGACAACGCAATGTTGCCGCGAACGGTCAGCCACGGCAGCAGCGAGTAATTTTGGAAAACCAGTCCGCGGTCGGGGCTCGGTCCGGTGACAACTTCCTCATTCATCGTGATTTCGCCTGAATCAGGACGAATCAATCCTGCAAGCAATTGGGTCAAAGTGGTTTTGCCGCTGCCGGAGAATCCGACCACTGCCAAGAACTCTCCATCGCGGAGGTTCATGTTGATGCCCTTGAGCACTTCGTTTCGAGTCGCTCCACTGCCGTAGCCTTTCGAAACATTTCGCAGCGTCATCATCGGCTTCGGCGCCGATGACTCCGTGTGAATGACTCTCGCTTCCGCGTCAGTGCGGGACATCGTTGTTGTGGGGGAAATGATTGCGTTCATCCGTTTTGTTCTCTGTGGTTTTGTCGCGTCTAGGAAGATGTTCGCATATCAACCGGCGGGACTTGGGTTGCCGAAGCTGACAAGGTTTCGCAAACAAATCATGATGCGATCCAGCAGTAAACCGATCAGCCCGATGATGATGACACTGAACGCAATACGCGCGAATGTTTGGCTGCTGCCGTTTTGGAATTCATCCCAAACGAATTTGCCTAAGCCGGGATTCTGAGCCAACATGTCGGCAGCGATGAGGACCATCCACCCGACCCCAAGACTGATTCGCAAACCGGCGAACATCAGCGGAAGGCTGGCGGGTAAAATGATCTTGAAAAGTTGTTGTGACCAGGAAAGCTTCAATACTTTGGCAACGTTCATATAGTCTTTGTCCACGCTGGCAACACCGAGCGTTGTGTTTACAAGCGTTGGCCAAAGCGAACAAAGCGAAACGGTGACAGCAGAGATCAGGAACGCTTTTTCAAACCAATTCGTTGCCGGATCTGATCCCGTGTAGGCCCAAATGATGATAAGCCCTGCAAGCGGTAACCAAGCCAAAGGACTAACGGGTTTGAAAACTTGAATGAACGGTGTCAGGGCCGCGTTGAACCAAGGACTCATTCCGCATAGTACGCCCAAAGGAACGGCGATCAATGTCGCGATCGCGAATCCAAAAAACACCGTTTTCAAGCTCGTGATAATTTGGTCGACAAACGTCGGAGCACTTGATGGAACGAAATTAGCGGCTCGAACCGCTTCTTGTTTGTAGGCCATAGCCGTTACAAGTAGCTCTGTTTTTTTGTTGCCGCTTGCGTTCGTGGCGGCTTGCTCAAGCACGCGAGCTTTGGCCATCGCCTGGATAGCGCTGCCCAGCTTTTTTTGCCGCATTGCCAAGTCTGCTTCCTTTTGTGCAAAGTGCATCTGGAAAAGCTCAACGCCTGCGTCGAAGGTCGCTTTGGGACCCGGCAATTGTGCGCTGCCGGTGACAACCGTTCTCGCCGCCATAGACCATAAGCCGATGAAGATGCAAACGGTGAAAATCGGCAAGAGCAAAAACTTGGCAATGCCTGCCATTTGTTCTTTTGGATCCTCGCCAGCCGCTAAGCGAACGAATGGTTCGAGGACCGGGAGTCCAGCAATGTTGCAAAATTTGAGTGCTTTACTGCGAAAATTCATAAGGAACGGCTTGGAAAGTGGAATAGAGCAAGAGGGAGAGTAGTGCATGAATAACAAATCGATGTGGCAGAGAGTTCCAGCAAAAAACTGCAAAGTCTCAGCCGCACCAGCCGCATTGGCCCGGTCTATTCTTTGTTTCCGATCTCGAAACGCGAGAGGTAACCAAGTGGGTCTTTTCCGTCATACGTTGTTCCGTCGATGAATTCATCGCTCGGTGTTCGATAGCCGTCATAATCGGGGGCTGGGATTTCCTTGGGATCGATTTTCCCTTCGCTAATTAACATGTCGGCTGCGATGCGATAGATATCAGGCCGGTAAACTTTTTTGGCCGTTTCGGCGTACCACTCCGCTGATTTTGCTTCGGTAATTTGCCCCCAACGTCGCATTTGCGTCAGAAACCAAACACAATCGCTATAGTGCGGGTAGGTCGCGTTGTACTTGAAGAAGACATTGAAGTCGGGCATCGGGCGGACATCGGTTTTCTGAAAGACGAAGGTGCCTGTCATGCTATTGTCGATGACATCTTCATCGGCTCCGACGTAATCCTTATTGCTGAGGATTTTGCAAGCTTCTTGTCGGTTGACGAAGTTGCCCTCGGTATCGATTTCGTCAAGCCATTTGCCTGCCCGCATTAGAGCTTTGACAACAGCGATGTGAGTATTCGGATTCTTGTCGTTCCATTGTTTTGTAACGCCAAAAACTTTCTCTGGATTGTTCTTCCAAATGTCGTAGTTCGTTGTCACTGGAACACCAATGCCTTTCACAACGGCTTGTTGATTCCAGGGTTCGCCGACGCAGTAACCGAAGATCGTGCCGGCTTCGAGCGTTGCAGGCATCTGCGGCGGAGGCGTGACCGAGAGCAACACGTCCGCGTTTTGCATCCCGGTGATGTCTTGCTCGGTGTACATGCCGGGATTGATTCCAGCAGCTGCTAGCCAGTAGCGGATTTCGTAATTATGCGTACTGACGGGAAATACCATTCCCATCGAAAATTCTCTTCCTTCCTGCTTGTACTTTTCAACGATTGGCTTCAAGGAAGCTGCGGTGATGGGATGTTGCGGCGTCGCTGATTTTAGGGTGGGATCGTTCTCCTGCATTTGTTCCCAGATCGCATTGCTAACGGTGATGCCATTGCCGTTGTAGTCGAGGCTGTACGCCGTGATGATGTCTGCTTTTGTCCCAAATCCGATCGTTGCGCCAATTGGCTGCCCGGCCAACATATGAGCGCCGTCGAGCTGTCCGTCAATCACGCGGTCTAGCAAAACTTTCCAGTTGGATTGAGACTCGACTTCGACATTCAAACCCTCGTCCGCGAAAAAGCCTTTCTCTTTCGCAATGACGAGCGGTGCGCAGTCGGTAAGTTTGATGAATCCGAATTTCAGGTCGCGTTTTTCTAGATCCGCCTCTTTGTCTGAACTTGCCATCAAAGCATCCGCGTCCATCTCAGACATGTCTACTTTCGCAGCAGCAGCCTCAAGATCCGCAAGGGTGATGTCGCCCGACGAGCACCCGACGAAAGAGAGAGGCACAATCGCAAAGGCTGCGGCGAGCCACCGAGTTTTTAGGAGAAACTTTGGACCGAATTGAAATGGCACGCTTGAAAATCCTCGTTGTGATTGTGTACAGCGACCGTCCTACGAGTGAACAATCGCTTGGCACGTGCCAACGCATTCGATGGGCCAAACTCTCAGGGGGGGCGTATTTTGCTTTCGTAATGGGGGGCGATGGCACGTAGTAAAATCGTGGGTGCGACAATCTGCCCCACTGGCGTTGGTGCGTTTTTTCTCAACTAGGGTGTGTTTCTTGGATTGGGATGTCTTGCTGAACACGGATTGAGCACACTTGCCTGTTGATTGGGCAGTTGCCTAGGGGCACAGGGCTCTAGCCCGGATTATTCACGGCCGCTGCTTCGCGGGGTGATTGGCAACTGAATTGGGTTGAGTTGGTGTAACCGTGGCTGC
>SJPJ01000001.1:6150555-6175603 GCA_007859835.1 Novipirellula herctigrandis
TTAGGCGGTCTCCCGTAAAGAAGAGCCTCAATGCATTAGCCCCAGGTCCCCCGATTTTTTTCTCGCGGATTAACCGGGGACAACCCCGTAGCCTGATTCCGCCGTTGTTGAATCTGCAATTCCGGGACGGGGCCTACTCTGGTGATTGGCACCGAGAAGTCAGTGCGGCCAAGCGGCGTAATGTTTGCTATCAATCCAATTCTCTCAATTGACATCGGCTTCTTTTTTTTCCTACTGTCGCGGCACGAACTTCCATCTTTTATTAATTTTGGCGTTGGGCTTCATGGCTTTTGGGCGGCGTACTACCGATCGTCGGCGGCGAGTCTTGTATTCGACTCAGCAGGCCGATCTTGAAACCTCCTCGGCTGCCGGTCGGCGAACGGCCGAACAGTGGCGTGAAGCGAGACGTCCGACGGCAGCTTTTGGGGCGCGAGTGCATCGGCGTTTGCGCGGTCGTTGGTTTTCGCTTGTTCCCGTCAAACGACGGACGCTCCTCACCGCTTCCGCCGTTTTGATGGGGATTGCATTATTGCTTTGCAGCGCTCATTACATTGCGGTAGCTTGGCCGTCGGTCGCGAACCAGCCTGAGATTGCTCGTCCGCTCCGACTCGATCGCCCCGACAGCTTCGGCCGATGGGTCCAAGTGATGTTGCTTGCCACATCGGCCGGTGCATCACTGCTGATTTACCAAGTGCGTCGCTACCGGATCGACGATTACACCGGTCAATATCGGCTATGGCGTTTAGTGCTAATTCTATTGGTCCTCGCCAGCGTCAACTCGCTCGTTTCCGTGGTTGATTGGAGCGGCGCGATCATGGACGTTGGGTTTGGCAAACGGGTGGCCCTATCGGGAAATGATTGGTTTCGTCTGGTGATCTCGATCGGCGGTGCGGTGTTGTGTTTGCGAATGGTCGCAGAAGTTCGCACGTCTCGCTGGTCGCTTGTCACCATGATTACCGCATGGAGTTTCTTTGCGATTCCGGTCGCGGCAAATTGGAATTTTCTTAATGTTGACTCGTTAGGCAAATGGACATTGGTAACGTGTTCGCCGCTAATCGCTTGTACGACGCTATTCATTTCGCTCGGCGGCTATTTGCGAATGCTATTTCGTCAGGTTCGCAATTTGGACGAGCACGATTCGCTGTCGGAGCGATTCCAAGAATTCAAACTACGCGTCTTCAAACGAGCTGAACAAGAAGAGTCCTATGAGAGCGAAGCGGAATCCAATGTTCCCGATGCAAAACCGCGACCTCGGCCCGCGGCGGCGGCTGCGAAGGCAAAGAATGTAGCATCCGCAGAAGTCGAGCAAGCCGATTCCGATGAAGCGGAGGACTCGGCGAATCCACCAAAGAGTAAACGTCGATGGTTTGGATTGCGAGCGGCAAAACCAGAAACGGATTCCACAAGCGACGAGACAGCGACGGACGAGACTCAAGACGATGAAGTCGAAGCGGCCAAGGAGGATCCGCTTTCGACGCCGAAACGCAGCCGATTCTCTTTAGGATTTTTGAGCCGTAAAAAGGATTCGGTGGATCCGCAAACAGATGAAGAGGCTGTTGACGATGCTAACTCTGGTCGTTCGCCCGAGCCTCAGCGTCGTTCGCCCGAGCCTCAGCGTCAATCGACGAGCCGCTCACCCGATAATGGCAGGTCGGACGAAGCCGAACAGGTTGGGGCAAAACGCGAGTCCGACGAGATTGATTGGGATTCCCTTAGCAAGGCCGAGCGACGTCGCCTGCGCAAACAATTGAAGCGACAAGGCCGAGCGGCGTAAAGCCGAGCGGGCAATTGCCGAGCGGTGTTGTCGGAGGCTAATTGCATGACGACGTTTCCTTGACACACCTACGCCATCGAACTCGCTTCGGGTATCTTCATGCATCGGTCTGAACTGTCTAATTGAAGCACAACCTAATTTCGCTCACGAATATGATCCGAACCCGATTTGCGCCTAGCCCCACTGGATACCTGCACATTGGTGGGGTTCGCACTGCATTGTTTAATTGGCTTTTCGCGAAGCAAGCTGGTGGGCAATTCATTCTCAGGATCGATGACACCGATGCAGGCCGCAATGTTACCGAGGCAATTCAGCCGATTTTGGATGGTTTCCGCTGGCTCGGCATGAATTGGGACGAAGGTCCCGAAGTCGGCGGCCCTCATGAACCGTACTTTCAATCGGGACGCGACGAACTTCACAAACAAGCCGCAGCGAAGTTGGTCGAAAGTGGTCACGCCTATCGCGACTATGCCAAACCCGATGAATTCAACGCACTTCGGCAAGCAGCGGAAAAGGCAAAAGTCCCGTTTGTCTATGACCGTCGCTGGATGGCCTGCGACGATGCCGCAGCGGCCGCGTTCGAAGCGGAAGGCCGGACGGCAGTGGTTCGACTGAAAATGCCACGCGAAGGACAATGTGTGATTTCGGACCTCGTGCGCGGCGAAGTCCGAATCGATTGGGCGTCCGAGCAAGATCATGTGATCCAGCGAGCCGATGGAAGCTGTTTGTACCATTTGGCTAGCGTCGTGGATGACAACGACTTCGAAATTTCACACGTGATTCGCTCGGAAGAGCATTTGTCAAACACGCCTCGCCAAATCTTCATTCTCGAATCACTCGGGTATGAACGGCCCGTATACGCTCACCTGCCCTACGTAGCCGAGCCAGGGGGGCATTCGAAGTTAAGCAAACGAAAGTTGGCGAAGTACCAGAAGAACAAAGATTTCGCAAATCTAATGGAACGCGGTAGCAAGATCGCAGAACGTTGTGGGATTGCAACCGAAGCCGACACATTCAATCCGGTGATCGTCGATTTCTATCGCGAGATTGGGTTCACACCCGATGCGATTCTAAATTACTTACTGCTGCTCGGTTGGTCGCTCGACGGCGAACGAGAAAAATTTTCGGTCGTGGAGATGACCAAGTTGTTTTCACTTGAGCGTGTGACGAAGGCACCTGCGTCTTTCGACCCACAAAAATTATTGGCGTTCCAAGGTGATGCATTTGCTGCGTTGCCGCTTGAAGAACGGATTGCCAAAACAAAACCGTTCGCCATCGCGAGTGGATTGATTCAAGATGGGGACGCGGAGTCCGAAGGGAAGCTTGAGGATGTCGTCGAAGCAGCGGGGGATCGCTTGAAGATTGCCGGCGATATACTCGACTTTGATTATTGCTTCGTGGACGAGTACGCCGTGAACGCAAAGGCTTACGCAAAACGCATTACAAAACCTGAGTCAGCGAAAGCATTACTTGGCAAGCTTCGAGTGCCTATGGAGCAGGCCGAAGCGTTTGATGCCGCCTCGCTTGAGAAGCTCGTCAAACAATTCTGTGAGGACGAAGGGATTCAAATTGGAGAAATCATCCACGCACTGCGAGTCGCAACGACAGGCTCTCCTGCTGGGTTTGGCATGTTCGAAACTCTCGCGGTGATCGGCAAAGATAAGGCGGTCGCGCGAATCGATGCTGTGAGTCTTCGTTAATCAGCTTCGCACCGATTATTCATCGCGTTTTGCCGATATTATCTACCCAACCAAGGCATTGCATCAGGAATTAGCCGATTGCGAACCGGTTCAGGAAGCGGTTCTTGATAGTCACGCGGCCGCGAAGCTGCTTCGTATGGCGCAATGTCGTTTTGACAATATGGATCATGCACGATCGCGTTGGCTTGCTGTTGGTTCATCGTCCCAGCGGGAGGTAGGATTCCTTGGCCGCGACATCCGGCCAACGAAATAACGACAGCACTAATGCTGAGAACGGCCGTGAATTTGAGTAACGCGTGTGGGGGGGGGGTGTGTTGCATTCGTTCGATTCCAATGGATTGCACGTGCTTGGGGCGATGAGACTCGCTGCATTTCGATCCGATGGATGGAAACTGGGGCGAGTGGCAACAACCCAATCGTGGAGGGTACGAAGTCCGTCTACCATATGCCAAGGTCGATTCAGCGGTTTTGGAGAGGACACCGAATCGACGAGCGTGCAACAGCAAACAGCAGTGGGATGGGCAAAGACCTCTAGCGGTCTTCCGAATCCTTATCGGATCCCAGTCCAACGGGGCGAAAGAAGACTCGGAATTGCTAGCAAGAAAGAGTGACCGAAGTATCGGTCATGACAGCTAGGGCGAGTCTCCACATTCCCACGCACGGTCCGACCGAAAGATCAGCGATCGGTCCCCGTTTAGCGCATCGAACTTCTAGGACATTTCCAAGAACATGCTGTTTTGACCGAGTTCCACAGCGATTTCCTCGTGCGATGCGGGAAGCAGGCACGATTGCCCTGCCGAAAACGTCGTGCTATCCGATTGGGTTGCGATTGTCGCACTACCGTTTGGAACGGTCAAAATATGGAATTTGCCATCGCCACCGACTGTTGCGGATCCTTTTTGCATCGCTCGTAGGCAAAATTTGTCGCAATCAACCAAGGTTTGCCATCCGCTTTCGGTGGGATCGATGCGGACCGGTTGTACAGGTCCTTTGTCAAAATCGGTCACCGCGATGCTTTCTTCGATATGAAGTTGGCGAGAATTGCCTTTTTCGTCGACTCGATTCCAATCGAAAAGTCGAAACGTCGTATCGCTCGATTGCTGGATTTCCGCCACCAGTAGTCCTGCGCCGATTGCATGAACCGTACCGGCAGGAATGAAGACGCAGTCACCTGGTTTAGGGTGGAAACTATGAAGCACGTCTTCGGTGCGTCCCTGTTCAACCGCCGCTCGTAGTTCCGCCTCGCCGATTCCCGCTTTTAGGCCCGCGTAAATCAGTGAATCGGGTTTCGCATCGACAATCATCCACGCTTCGGTCTTTCCGAGATCGGGAACGGCCATTTTTGCCCCATATTCATCGGACGGATGGACCTGGACCGACAGCACCCGATTACAATCGAGGTACTTAAGCAGCAGCGGAAATTCGCGTTCGGCGGCGTCGCCCATTAGCCAATGATGGTGCTCGGTTAAGAGTTCGCGAAGCGTTTTTCCAGCTAGGGAGCCCGATTGCACAACGCTTTGGTCCGTCCCATGGTCGACGATTTCCCAGCTCTCGGCATAATTAGCGTCGTTGCCGATTGGTTTTCCAAGTTTTTCGCCGAGAAGTCGGCCTCCCCAGATGGTCTGTTTTAGGACGGGCTTGAAGCAAAGTGGGTAGGGATTGATCATGGTGAACGACAAACGGCATAGTTTTTAGACAGACAAATTCAACGCGGGAACATTGGAATTAACCAAGCGTTGTTACACTAGTGACAAGCATGGTGGATGGCGGAATCTTTCGTCAACCCAACCCCCATACTCCCACACCCGCCTTCAACGAAAATAAATTCACCGTGGACCGACCGGCACTCCCCAAAGACGACCTTTTCGAAAACTCAACGATGACTTTCGGGGAGCACCTCGAAGAGTTACGTGGGAGCCTCGTCAAAGCAATCATCTGGCTCGTGATTGGGCTTTGCTTCGGCTTGCTGTTTGCCAATCGAGTGGTTCGCTACATCCAATCTCCGCTTCAAGGCGCGATACAGCAATTCAATGCTGACCGCGATTTGACAAACCTCGGCTACACCGATTTGGATGCGGAAGAGATTCAGCCGCTGCGTCAGTTTTTGATGAATAGCGCGCTTGTATGGGAGTTGGTTTACGAGATCCCCGAGGAGCTGCAGATTTCTCCTGAGGCGGTCGTGCCGGTTGCCGATTTGGACAGTGAAGCTGAAGCACCCCAGCTAACGGTTCAACCGCACCAGATGCGTGAATTACTCCGCCAATTACCTGATCCGGAATTGTTAAAACCGAAGCTTCAACTTCGTCAGAGCAAAGCGAGTGTCAGTTCGCTGAAGGTGGAAGAGTCGTTCATGATTTGGGTCAAGGCAGGGCTTATTGTTGGTGCTGTGTTAGCGTCGCCAATGATTTTGTATCACCTGTGGACGTTTGTCGCGGCGGGTTTGCATTCTCACGAACGTCGATATGTGTATTTGTATTTGCCGATCAGCGTGACGCTGTTTTGTTCCGGAGTGATCTTGGCGTTCTTTCTCGTGCTGCATTACGTGCTGACGTTTTTGTTGACGTTCAACGGCGGTATGGATGTCGCGGTAGAACCTCGGTTAACGTACTACGTCAATTTCGTCTTGATGCTTCCTCTCGGTTTCGGCGTCGCGTTTCAGTTGCCGCTTGTCATGTTGTTCCTGCAACGAATTGGTATTTTTGAAACCGAAGCCTATATCAACAGTTGGCGAATCGCGACCTTGGTGATCTTCATTATGTCGATGCTCTTAACGCCTGCGGATATCACGAGCATGATCGCACTGGCGCTACCACTAATGGTCTTGTACTTCCTCGGCATTGTGATGTGCAAATTCATTCCCCGTGGTCGAGGCATGGGCAGTGCAGCTTACGATCCTGCTTGATCCGGATCCCGATAATGAATGAACAAAAGGACAGTCGCCTGGGGCTGTGATCGTGTTTGTTAACTTTTTAGGATTCGGCTCGTTAGCGGTGCGAAGTTAGTTTCCGACGAATGGGAATCGGTAGGTCCACTTTGTAGATCAGCCTGCCTCTAACCGAACCGGTGTTTTTCAATCATCGTCCGGCAAATCGTTCCTTTGCTTGTAAGCTCTCCATCGATTGTGCTTAGTGGCGTCTCGAAACGATGGATTTTTTTTGGGATTTCCCATGAAGCCCGATCGCTCAGTGCCGCCAGGATACGTTCGGTCAAGGGTTTGTTATTTTCAGATTCGATCCAAAGATGTAATTGGCCGCGTTCCTGTCTCAGCACAGCATGTCGGACATCAGGCAGCGAATTGGCGATCGCTTCAATCGACGCTGGATAAACTTTGTGACCATTGGGCAATACGATCACTTCGTCATCCCGACCGAGGATGCGATATTGGCCCGATGCTTGGTCGATATTGACGAGGTCGCCGGTGTCAAACCATCCATCGCTATCGATTCGCTTGCGTGTCGCGTCGGCGTCTTGCCAATAGCCAAGCATCAAGTGTTTGCCTCGCACGAAAAGCCGTCCATTTCGGATTTGAGTTTCCCAGCCTTCCACTGGCTTTCCGACTCGTCCCGCTGCGGCATCTCTTGGTGTTGCGCTGCATATCACCGGAGCGGTTTCCGTGCATCCATAGCCTTGTGTGACGACGACGCCCCTCTGCTTCCATCGCTCAAACGCCTCGGCGGACAAACCGGCGCCGCCTACCCCAAGCACTCTCAAACGCGAAAGTCCAAGTTCGCTCGGATCTCCTTCTAGCAAACGGTCCGCGACACTGGGGACAACGTTCGCCATCGTCGGATGAACTTCGGAAGCAAGCCGTCGCCAACCATCAAAGCCCCGTGTGAGGGCTAGCGTGCAGCCGCTCAGTAGCCACGTTCCGAAGTCGCATGTGCGAGCGTAGGCGTGCGAGAGTGGCAGGCACGTCAACCGCACATCCTCGATTGATTGAGGGACGGCGCCGAGCTTAGCAGACGCGTTGCTCGCTAGCGACTGATGCGACAAGACAACGCCTTTGGGCGTGCCGCTGGTTCCGCTCGTCCAAAGAATCAGTGCCGGTGATGACGGGGCGTTATTTGGGAATTCTAAGTTTTTCGCTGGCGAGGAACTCGCTAATTTGGCCTCGGCTTCATCGATCCAATGGCCACCGACGCGTTGCCACAGAACGAGAGCGTGAGCTTCACCGGCCAACTCATTGAGTGGCACGTTGATCGCACCGAGTTTCGCTGCGGCTAAGGTTAAAACGACATCATCGAGTGAGTTACGACTTAGGTAACCAAGGTGCCGAGGAGTGTTGGTAGAATCGGCAATGCGCCGTTGGAGGTAGCATGCGGTTGAGTCCACGAAGGTGGCAAGCTGTGACCACGTGAACCGCTCACCGTTATCGACGATCAAAGCCGTCGATGAACCGCGGGTATGAGCTTGATGCTGAAACGCTAGCAGGAGGCTGGTAAACAAAAGGTAAGGCGTTGGCAAATAGCCGGGCAATTGGCCCTTTCGGTTTCCGTGCTTCAGAAAACCCAGCCCGATGGGCTGGGTAATACAAATTTCTGGGGCTTGGCCCCTAAGAGATGTTTAGCCCAAAGCCTTACGCAACTTTTCACCGTTGCCTGCTTGGCCAAACGAAGTCATGCGAGCAACACAAACAGCCTTCATCGCTTCGCGAGCTGGCTTCAAGTAAGCACGTGGGTCAAATGCCGATGGGTCTTCCGAGAAGACCTTGCGGATCGCACCGGTGATTGCCATGCGGCAGTCGGTATCGACGTTGATCTTACGAACACCACTCTTGATACCACGTTGGATTTCTTCGACTGGAACGCCGTAGGTTTGCTTCATTTGGCCACCATACTTGTTGATGATGTCTTGAAGCTCTTGGGGCACACTGCTGCTGCCGTGCATGACCAAGTGAGTGTTAGGGACCTTTGCATGAATCGCTTCGATGCGGCTCATTGCCAATACTTCACCGGTCGGCTTCTTGGTGAACTTGTAAGCACCGTGGCTAGTTCCGATCGCAACAGCCAATGCATCAACACCGGTTTCGTCAACGAAGCGTTTTGCTTCATCGGGATCGGTCAAAAGTTGGTCGTGAGTCAAGACTCCTTCGGCACCGTGGCCGTCTTCTTGTTCGCCGCCACCCGATTCGAGCGATCCGAGACAACCAAGTTCGCCTTCGACACTGACGCCGCGAGCGTGAGCTAGTTTGACAACTTCGGCCGTGACTTTGACGTTGTAGTCGTAGTCCGCAGGAGTCTTTCCGTCCGCTTCGAGTGATCCGTCCATCATCACACTGGTAAAACCGTTGTCGATTGCCGACGCGCAAGTTTCAGGGCTGTTGCCGTGGTCTTGGTGCATCACGGTTGGGATGTTCGGGTAAAGCTCCGATGCTGCCAACATCAAGTGACGCAAGTAGTTGTCTTGGGTGTAAGAACGAGCACCACGCGATGCTTGAACGATCACGGGCGAATCGGTCTCTTTAGCCGCTTCCATGATCGCCTGGATCTGCTCCATATTGTTGACGTTGAAAGCCGCAACGCCGTAATTGTTTTCTGCTGCGTGGTCGAGAACGACGCGAAGTGGAACCAATGCCATAACGAGTTACCTACGTAATCTGGGTAAGGGAAGGGGTCAAATCAAGTCCGAATTATCCGCTTCTAGCGTACCCTTGCAAGGGTGCGGCGGCGAACCAAGTGGGGCGACATAGGAGAAGCCCTGAAGTGGCCCGATCACACGGATCGCGCCGCGCGTCGACAATCCGACCGAATCAATCGGGTCGTCCGTTGCTTGGGCCAAACTTGAGTCGATTTGGCTAAGGGGACCTCATCGCCCCTGCCTCGCTTTAACGCCCTCATCGAGCGTCGCTAAGATTTCGTCGATATCATAGACACATCCACCCCACGTCCCGCCGCCAATGTTCTGTAGAGCGGCCCAAAGACGCGTATCATCCGGTATTTCTGATTCCACCGATAGCGATGGGTGCGACAATCTTGCACGCAAAACTTCCTCCGGCGTCGTGTTAGGCGAATCACCCGCGACCACCAAGTCGACTCGCCCGGTCAACGAAACGCGGTCAATTTCGATTTCAATCACGTCGCCATCCCGTACTTTTGCAATTGGGCCGCCCGCCAATGCTTCGGGCCCGACATGTCCAATGCAGGCGCCGGTGCTTACTCCCGAAAAACGAGCGTCTGTTACAAGCGCGATCTCTTTGCCGAATTTCAGATGCTTCAGTGCCGAAGTGATTTGGTAGGTTTCCTCCATTCCACATCCAATCGGCCCGCGTCCAATCAAGACAATCACATCGCCCGATTGAATCGGCGAATCGGTTTGTCCCTTGATTGCTGCGATCGCATCGCGTTCGGTCGTGAACACTCTCGCTGGGCCACGTTTGCGATAGACATTGTCGTCATCAATCACACTGGCATCGATCGACGTCGACTTGATCACAGCTCCTTCGGGGCAAAGGTTGCCATGGGGAAAACAGACGGTGCTCGTCATTCCGCGACTTCGTGCTTCGGCCGGAGGAATGATCACTTCATCCGGATCAATGCCATCGGCTTGCTGCAATCGATCACGACAAACTGATCGTCGTTGGCTCGTGGCCCATTGATTAAGAAGTTCGTTCCACGTCATCCCCGTCACGGTCTTGGCGTCGGTTTTTAAAAGTCCAAGTTCACGTAAATGCCAAGCGACCTCGGGAACACCGCCTGCTAAAAAGAATTGAACCGTCGGATGACCCACTGGCCCGTTGGGCAAGCAATCCACAAACCGCGGCACCGATTGATTCACTTCTCGAAACGCTGCGGCATCAGGTCGCCGCAGTCCCGCGGCAGCTGCGATCGCAGGAATATGTAAAAGCAAGTTTGTGCTGCCGCCCACCGCGGCATGAACCAGCATTGCGTTGAAGATCGAGTCGTCGGTTAGAATGTCTCGCATCGTAACTGCGGATGCTGCCATTTGTTGCGATGCCTTCGCTGAGTCTTTGGCCAGTTTGGTCCAAATCGGTTGGCCGCTTGGGGCCAAGGCTGCATGGGGAACGGTCATGCCGAGCGCTTCGGCAACAACTTGGCTGGTCGCTGCCGTTCCAAGAAATTGACAGCCGCCGCCAGGGGTTCCGCAGGCGCGGCAACCTTCGAGTGAGGCTTCTTCGAGCGAAATTTCGTCATGTGTATATCGGGCACCAATCGTTTGCACTTTGCCCGCGTCTTCGCCAGTCGTTGGGGGAAGCGTCACGCCACCAGGCACAAGCACGTTGGCGGTGTCGGCGCAACCGGCCAGCGCCATCATCATTGCTGGTAAGCCTTTGTCACATGTCGCAATACCAATGACACCTTTTCGTCGCGGTAGTGACCGAATCAGTCTCCGCATCACGATCGCAGCATCGTTTCGGTATGGCAAGGAATCAAACATCCCGCGAGTACCTTGTGTCCGTCCGTCGCAAGGGTCGCTGACGAATGCGGCAAATGGGACGCCATCATTCTCGGTGATTGTTTCGGCCGCGGCTTGGACCAGTAATCCGACTTCCCAGTGTCCGGTGTGGTACCCCAATGCGACGGGCGTTCCGTCGGGGTTTCGCACGCCTCCCTGAGTGCTAAGGATCAAGAATTGGTCTCCTAGAACACGCCGCGGGTCAAACCCCATGCCGACACTTTGGGTCAAGCCAAATAGGTCGCCGCTGCTCCAATTGCGTAGGATTTCGTCACTTAACGGCAGTTTTCCACTTGGTCCCGGTGCATTGGTTTGTACCGGTTCAAGATTTTCCAATGCGTCAAAATAATCGGGTCGGACCATCACTCAGCTTTCGTTCTTGCAGAATCAACTCATCTGCCGCCGGACGCTAGCGATTGCTTGTGCTACCGTTGTTCGACTCGGTCGGTCATTTGGTCGAGGAAGGTTTTGGTGTGATCGAGGATTTCGTTATAAGAAAGCGATTCGACGTCTTCGCCGATGAGTTCCACTTCGAGAGGCCCATTGTAATCGTATTCGCGCAATGTTTCCAAAATCGTTCGAATCGGTACGCATCCTTCACCGAGTAGACATCGATTCATTTCGCCAAGCGGGGAGTGACGAGCGTCCCCGAGTTGCACAAGATGCAAGTGAGGAACCACATCGGGAAGCCAACGAACGACTTCTTCGTCCATTCCAACGTGATACGTGTCGAGCACCAACCCTAAATGTGGACTGCCGACCGTTTCAATAATGTCGAGCGTCGACTGCAAATCATTGACGAAAGACCATTCATCGCCGCATCCCGGATGAATGGGTTCTAGCGATAAACGAACGCCAAACTCTTTTGCAATCGTCACGATTTCTTTCAGAGCATCGCATAAGGTGCGGCGAGCATGATTACGGATATGATTGTTTTGGCCCCCCGCTAGAACGATTAGCGTTCCTGCCTGCAGATTCGCGGCATCGCGGACCGCATTCATGGCATCGATGACGGCTTCGTCAAACCCACGCCCGTCGCTGCCCGTGAAACCACCAACCCAAGAAAGGGAAGTTACCGAGAGGGAGGCTTCGGCGAGTAGTTCAATCGTTCGGTCGAGACCGAAGTCTTCCAGCTTAGGTCGGTAAATACCAATGCCATTGAAGCCGCGCGAAGCATAGGCGTTTGCGTCTTCGGCAAAGCTCCACCTCAGTGTTGATAATTGGCTAATGGCAAGCGTGTTCATCCGTGTTTCTTGGCTTGTCGAAAACTCGTCCAATGTCGTTTGCTTCTCTAAGGGGGCTCGAAGTGCTCACTTCCATGATGGCGAGCAGCAGTATGCGTACCTTGGGCCGATTTGTAAAGATTCCTTTTTCAAATCAATCGTTTCGGATGATGGCATCCTGGTCGTCGCATTTTACCCTTTAAAAAAACTGCCTGCATGACGGTGCTTTTACGGAGTGAGAGGCGACTGTGAAAAATTTTACAACCTAAAAACGAAAGGCAAAAGCTACTTCATGTGGGGTAGACGGCGGCCTTGGCTTCTTGCGATTACCAATTGATCATTCAAGTCGTTAATTGATAAAGCGACGATTGGAATGGTGATCAGCAATTGAGGATCAATCTCACTGCTGACCCTTCGTTTTGCTAGCTGTTCAACTTCCTCACCCAACGCGTCGAGCCACGCGGGAACATCGAGTCCGACGCCCGTTGGGTGCCGGGTCAATAAATCGGCTTCTTGTTCGAGCAGACTAAACGAGTTTCCGAGTTGGTTGTTTTCGGCATCCCTCATCGCGGGGCCGACGAGCGCTCGCATACGATCAATTGTCATTGGCTGAACGAAACGTTCCAAAATGCGATCGGCGACCGTTGGCATTCGCATCGCATAATCTTTTTGCATTTTGCGAAGTTTGTCGACGTAAATTTCAGCCTCTTCCCCGATTCGTTCACTCAAACTTCGTCGCCACATCATTGCGGCCGCTTCAAAGCCGCTACGTACCAAAACCTCGTGCGCCCACATTACCGGCTTCAAATTCCAAGCAATCCGCTCATAGCGGACTCGCAGCCTTAAGAAATCAAGGAACATGTAAACCAAGTCACCGCGATCACTTTGCGTTGTAGTGCTGTTGTAGTCTTGATACTCCGCATGATGATCCATCAATGCTTCGTAGACCAACGTGATCCAGCGTTGAGCTTCGTCAATCTTGAGCTTTCCAATTTCTAGATCGGCGTAAAGCTGGGTATCGGTAAATTGGTCATCTCCTTCGGCCAAGACACGTTCAAGCCATGGAGCGACACCTTGATGCAAGATCGCTCTGATGTTGCCAAGTTGCAGGAACATTTGCGTGAAGATCGGATCGCCATATTGCTTGATGAACTCAACGAGCAACTTCCATTTTTTGGGATCCGAAACAATTTCCAAGGGCGACAGTCGAAGGGTTTGACTATGGGCCAACCAACTAGCCAGTAGGATCTCGGTCAAACGCTCGAGCAGCGGTATCAATACTTCGGCGAACGATTTTTCATCAATCAATCCAGCCGTGGACTCTTGCACACTTTTGCGAGTTGATTCCACGATCGAAGCGACCAACGAGCGGAATCCGACTTGAAACAATCCATCAAACTCCGTCACGGCGCCAGCGCCGATCGGGTTTTCTTGTTCCATTTGTCGGGCGATTTCGATCAACCGGCATGCTTCGGAAATCAGGCCACGACGGGGTAACCAAAGCAGCAAATGACGCAGTACCCGTTGTCGAAGTCGTGCGACATAGATTTTGACCGGATCACCACCGCGCGATAGCGGGATGTAAAGCAAGTTCTTGTCGCTAACTGCGTCTAGAAACGGCGGGAACAACCGACGTACTTCTTGGGTGTCGCCAGCCATTAGAGCAGCGAACATGTGGACCGATTGCGCGTCGTCGGCGGCCATCTCTTCGTTGCGGTCGACAGAATCCCAAGTTGCCGTCGGATGTGCCAGTAACGCTCCGCATACCAAACGTCTTGAGTCGGACATCTCAACCGTCGTTCCGATGATCCGTTCCATCAACGAATCCCGCAGCACTCGATGGCGGTCGTAGCTGCGCATCGAATCCTTGTCGCTGCCGGCTGGTGTGATCTTGTAGCGTCGGACTGAGTCGAGTAGTTCGAGCAACCCAATTCGGTTTTCTCGGGCGCGGTCGGCCCATCCTTGCAACGCATGCAGACGGTCTTCGAGGTCCGTTTCGGACTTGTCCATTACTGCGATATCGGCGGCGACGGCCCACATGCGAGCGAGCGATTGCAAGAAGCTGAGGTGTTCGGAGAGCCGTTTCGATTCGGAATCGAGTTCATCATGGCTGGTGTCGTCGCCAAACTCGAAAATCGCTCCTTCGTTTCCATCGTTGGTTGTGTCGCGATACGACATGTCTTCGTAAGCCGCATCGTACAATCCTTGCTCGGGATCGCCGTCTTCTTCGGCCAACGTCAATTCGCGTTCCCAGTCGCGATCCTTTTTCCCGTTGGGGGATTGGTCAAGATTGAACTTCGGTGCCGACCAAAATTGTTCCGCGTTCGCTTCGAGGAAATCGAAGAATTTGCGAACCAATGGCCAGATTTCTCGAGTGTCTTTTCCAACCGTTTGCCTCAGAGCCGGTTGCACGTACGCTTCTTCTTCGCCGTCATCGAGCGAACACCGCAAACGCAACAACCATCGTTCGGCGAGACGCGGCAACGAGCTACCGCCGAATCGTAAACCGACTCGATCGGCATTGTTAAGCCAATGCACTAGCAGCGCCATCGCAGGGGTAAAGTCATTGCGATCCAATAACGCCGAAATCACAAGCGAGTACGCTCGCGGCGAATCGAACAAGTCCGCATGCGGTGCCCAAAAAGCGACGTTGCCTGCCTCGGCACCGCCTTCATGCCAAAGCCGCAAGGCGCGGGCGACCAATTTCGCCGATTCGTACGATTCGAGGGGATCGGTCGCTTCGATCGAATCGATGGTGTGTGCCGCGAATTGCCGCCACCACTCGGCGACCTCGCGGTATTGTCTCTCCATCTCGTTGTAAGCAACTTCGTCGTTTCTGGCTGCCGCTTCGCTCCAAACCTTAGCCATGTAACCGAACAATTGTTCGATCAAGTACAACAAATCGTCGACGCGGGCATCGTGGACCGAGCAATCGGGGCTGGGGTACAGGCTGAAGTTGCCACCGAAACCCAAAATGTCCCAAGGGTCGATGACGGCCCCGCATTCAATTGCCCGACGGAGCAAATCAAACGCGTCCGCTGGGATTCGCAGTGCCTTTTCGGGGTTGCCCGCACGAAGGGCACGCAGCCCCAATGTCATCTCGCAATCGATTCGGCACAACAATCTCGCGGATGCCGCCGGCACTGCGTCGACTTGACGCGTCGCCGAATCGGGGTACCCCATCCGCGCATAAAGGCGAGCCAATTGGACGTGCTGAACCTGAGCGGCTCGCCGTTCCGCCAATGCGGCGTTTAAGTGTTGGCGGACGGCACCAAAGGGTTGTCGCCTTAGTTGTTGCTCGTGGGCAAGTCGCTCGGCATGTTTGCCCGACAATCGACGAAGCCGGTCTTCGTAGAAATTATCACGATAAGTGGCGATCGGTTTCATCAGGGAACCGAGAGTCACGTCGCTAGTGTAGGCGCTGGGGCCCCAGCCGCTGATCCCCGATGCCATCAGGATCGTACCCGCCAAAACCGTAGCGGCTTCAGCGAGCAACTCGCATTCATCGAGTTCGCCCGGGTCGTCGAGTCGACTTAGCAACGCATCAAGCGTGACTTGGCGGAGCACAAAACGGTCGTAATAGCCATCGTGGCTGATCGAACGAGTGTCCCAGCCGCCGAAATGGTAATTTGGCCGACGGTTGACCGGATGATCGAAGTCGAACGCACGCGGATCCAGTGCAAGCTCTTGCATCTGATCCAGGTCAAACGATGCCGCTCGAAGAATTTCAGGGTCGGTATCACGTATGACTTCGATCGCCAATTGGATCACGTCGTGATAGCGGCCGGCCGAAACGCCCGCGTCGCGAATATACAGCGGGATGGGGCGAACGAATTCATGGGGATAGGGTTGGCAGCGGCGATTTTCCAGCATCGCGACGGGCCGATAGCCGACGTAATCGTTCAGCCGGTTAATCGTCTTTTTAACGATCGTTTCATCCGATTCCGATAGCCCAGCCTCCAAAATCGTTTCCGCTGCCCGCCCTAAGAAAAAACCGTTGAAAAGCACTTCGGGTTCTTTGTGGAACAGCAGGTCGCGATGAAAGTCGAGATAAGCAGGCAGCAAATCACTCCAAAGAATCTTCACGACTCGCTGAGCTTGCGAGATTTCTCGAAATGCGGCTTGCTCGGCTTGCAGTCTGTCGAGTGTTTCGTTCAGCCAATCTCTAAGCACCAACCATGCCGCAGGGCCACTTAATGGGTCGCCACCGGCGGCTTGTTCGTAGACATGGTTCCAGGCTGCGAAGATCGCAGGATCGCTACTGCCAGACGAGAAATTCAAATACCCCGCCAAACGCCGCAGCGAGTCAATCATTGCATCGGGTGGCGGAAGATTTGACATCAGGTAACAAAGCGGGGGTTGGATGGGAGGGAGGTTGGACTTGCTTTCTGTTTGTCTCTTGCCTGCTTGCTAGCCTTACTTTTTCTTCGCTGCCTTCTTCTTCGTCGCTGGCTTCTTCTTCGTCACTGGCTTTTTCTTCGTCACTGGCTTTTTCTTCGTCACTGGCTTTTTCTTCGTCACTGGCTTTTTCTTCGTCACTGGCTTTTTCGTGGACTTTTTGGTCGCAGGCTTCTTAGTGGCAGGCTTCTTAGTGGACTTCTTAGTCGCAGGCTTTTTTGCTGCTTTCTTTTTCGTCGAAGTCTTGGTGGTTTTCTTGGTGGACTTGCCGCCAAAGATCGCATCCCAACCGTCCGCGTATTTTTCGTTGGTGCCTGTGCGTAAGATCGTCATGATATTTTTCCTTTTCAATTCTTCTTGGATTGAGTGATTTGATTGCCTACAAGGCGTCTTGTTGAATCGGTGTGCTAGCTGGCGTGGATGCTCTTGTAGCGACTGCGTTTGGCTTCGTCGGGATCCGCCCCCATTCGTTCGCGAAGGTTGCGATCGTAAGTATCGAAGTTGCCTTCGCACCACGTTAGCTTTCCATCGCCTTCGAACGCAAGGATATGCGTCGCAAGTCGATCAAGGAACCAGCGGTCATGGCTGGTCACGACCACGCAACCAGCGAAGTTGGCGATCGCCTCTTCGAGTGCGCGAAGCGTATCGACGTCGAGGTCGTTGGTTGGTTCATCAAGCAGTAGTACGTTGCAGCCTTTGCGGAGCAACTTTGCTAAATGAACGCGATTGCGTTCACCGCCCGACAAGTTACCGACTTTCTTTTCTTGGTCAGGTCCCTTGAAATTGAACCGAGCCACGTAGGCTCGCGCGGCAATATTGCGTCCGCCCATTTCAATCGTTTCGTGACCGCCACTAATTTCTTGGAAGACGGTTTTTTCAGGATCGAGCGAATCGCGACTTTGGTCAACGTAGCCAAGGTCGACCGTCTCGCCGATTCGAATCACGCCGCTATCGGGAGTTTCTTGGCCTGTGATCATGCGGAACAACGTCGTTTTTCCCGCACCATTGGGGCCAATCACACCGACGATGCCCCCGGCTGGCAAGCGGAATGACAGGTCATCCATCAGCAAATTGTCGCCGTAGGCTTTGTGAACGTTCTTGCCCTCGATAACCAAATCACCAAGGTGTCGACCCGACGGTATCTGGATTTCCAACTCGTCAGGTCGGTCCTCAAATGATTGCGCCGACAATTCCTCGTAGGCATTGATACGTGCTTTGCTTTTCGCTTGGCGAGCTTTGGGGCTCATACGAATCCACTCCAATTCACGGGCAAGCGTTCGTTCGCGAGCCTTTGATTGTCGTTGTTCGATCGCCAATCGCTTGTGTCGCGCGTCGAGCCATGCGGTGTAGTTCCCTTCGAAGGGGATGCCTCGCCCGCGGTCAATTTCCAAAATCCACTGGGCGACGTTGTCGAGAAAATAGCGGTCGTGGGTTACTGCGACGACGGTTCCGGTATAGCGAGCCAAATGTTGTTCGAGCCACGATACGGATTCGGCATCGAGGTGGTTGGTCGGTTCGTCGAGCAGCAGCAAATCGGGTTGCCGAATCAACAATTGGCAAAGCGCCACACGGCGACGTTCGCCTCCCGAGAGCTTTGTCACGTCGGAGTCACCCGGGGGCAAATTCATGACTGCCATGGACACTTCGACTTGGCGATCGAGTTCCCATAGGTTCGCTGCATCGATGATATCTTGAAGCTTTGCCATTTCGTCGCAAAGCTTGGTCATTTGTTTATCATCGGTAACGTCGCCAAGCATCATGCTGATTTCGTTGTACCGGTCGATCACTTGACGTCGTTCAGCGACTGCTTCTTGAACATTTTCGAAAACGGTTTTTTTCGGATCGAGCTGGGGTTCTTGTTCCAAATAACCGACGGTGAATCCGCTGGTTAGCCGAGCGGTTCCGTCGTACTCTTTGTCGATGCCCGCCATGATCCGCAGCAGCGTCGACTTCCCCGCACCATTGGGGCCAAGGACACCGATTTTAGCACCGGGGTAAAACGCCAACCAAACGTCATCGAGAACGACTTTCGCGCCGTGCTTTTTGGTCAGGTTTTCAACTTGGTAAATGTATTGTCGCGACATAGATGGATGGAAAAGTGTGAAGAATTAGTTGAGGCAATGGGTCACGGGAAAAAGATGAGTGTCCTATGTTAAATTTCGACTATTCCCATTCGATCGTTGCGGGTGGTTTGCTGCTGATGTCGTAGCAGACTCGGTTGATTCCCGCGACTTCGTTAATGATTCGAGTGCTGATTCGGGCGAGTAGGTCGTATGGCAAACGGCTCCAATCGGCGGTCATGAAATCATCGGTCTTGACACTGCGAATGGCGATCGCGTTGTCATACGTTCGTGCATCCCCCATCACTCCGACACTTTGCACAGGCAAAAGCACCGCGAAGGATTGGCTCGTTTCACGGTACAAACCGGCTGCTTTGATTTCATTGACGACGATCGAGTCCGCCTCGCGGAGGACCTTTAATTTTTCGCGTGTCACTTCTCCAAGGCAACGGACGGCCAAACCAGGCCCGGGGAACGGGTGTCGCCAAACCAACGATTCGGGCAAGCCAAGTTCGAGGCCGAGGCGACGGACTTCGTCTTTGAACAGATCGCGAAGTGGTTCGATCAATTCGAACCCAAGTTCCTCGGGCAATCCACCGACGTTGTGATGGAGTTTGATCGTCGCCGCCGGGCCGTCTGGGTCCGCCCCACTTTCGATCACGTCGGGATAGAGGGTTCCTTGGGCCAAGAAGTGAGCGTCCTTGATTTTCAACGCTTCTTCTTTGAAGCAGTCGATAAATGCGTAGCCGATCCGTTTTCGTTTTTCTTGCGGTTCGCTGATGCCGTCGAGCGTCTCCATGAAGCGATCTTCGGCTTGGACGACATGGAGGTCGGTTTTGAAATGGTTGGTGAATTCTTGGATCACCGTGACCTGTTCGTCTTTTCGCAGCAGCCCATTGTCGACCAAGATGCACGAAAGTTGAGGACCAATCGCTTTGTATAAAAGTGCTGCGACGACCGAGGAGTCGACTCCGCCGCTGAGGCCGCAAATCACGCGGTTTTTTCCGACGAGCGAGCGGATTTGCTCGATCGCCGCATGGGCGAAATCACCGAGATGCCATGTCCCTTCGCATCCGCAAACGTCGATGACAAAGTTTCGTAGGATTTGGCCACCGAGCGGTGTGTGGGTCACTTCCGGATGGAATTGCATCCCGAAAATCGGAAGCTCCCGGTGCGCGATCGCGGCGTAAGGGCACGTTTGGGTTTCCGCCAGTGACTTAAAAACGTCCGAAATTGCCGAAACTTGATCGCCGTGGCTCATCCAAACATCGATCGATTCGGGCAGACCGCGGAACAAGACATTCTGGTCACTAATCGAGCATTTCGCGGGGCCGTATTCGCGACTTGGCGTGTGGTCGATTTTGCCACCGAGTGCTTCGCAGGCCAATTGCATCCCATAACAAATCCCCAGCACGGGAATGCCCAGATTGAATAGTTGCGGATCGCATTGAGGTGCCCCCTCAGCATAAACACTC
Organism: Novipirellula herctigrandis; assembly: GCA_007859835.1. Classification (GTDB taxonomy): domain Bacteria; phylum Planctomycetota; class Planctomycetia; order Pirellulales; family Pirellulaceae; genus Novipirellula_A; species Novipirellula_A herctigrandis. Next base: position 6,170,599 of record SJPJ01000001.1, read on the forward strand.
GATGGGCCGCCCGACAGGATGATCCCTTTGGGGGCGAGTTCGGCGATCCTGTCTGCCGAAAGATCGTGCCGAAGGATTTGGCAATAGACGTTTTGTTCACGGACCCGCCGGGCGATCAACTGGGCGTACTGCGATCCAAAGTCGAGGACGACGATTCGCTGCGCGGTTAGGTTTTCGGTTGCGGTTTGGTTTGCCATGGCCATTGCTGGGTTATTTTCGCTCTGATTCCCCGATCGTGACGTTGCGAAGAGCTGTCAAAAGTACGGAAAAAGAAGAGAGGTGTCGCAGGATGGAATCGTGAAGTGTAGAAAATGCCAGATTGATACCCAAGGGGTTGTGATTGATTAAGTCGATCGAGTCCCCCATGTTCCACTTGAAAAAGGACTAGAGATGAGAATCCTGTTGACCAACGACGATGGCGTTTTTGCCCCCGGATTGTCGGCTCTCGAGCAACAACTGCGGCATTTGGGCGAGGTCTTGGTGGTCGCTCCTGCAACCGAACAGAGTGGCGTGGGCCATTCGATCACGTATCTGTCGCCGCTAACGTGCAAATCGATTCGTCGCGATGGTCGGCATTGGGCGTGGGCCGTCGCCGGATCGCCTGCTGATTCGGTGAAGTTGGCGATCGGCGAACTTTTTCAAGACAATCCCGTCGATTTGGTCGTCAGCGGGATCAATAGTGGATTGAACGCCGGAATCAATGTGCTCTACAGCGGAACTGTGGCCGCTGCAATTGAGGGGGCTTTTTTTGGCGTGACCAGTGTCGCGGTGTCGCTGGAATACGATCCTGATGCCGATTACCAAGCCGCCGCCGTGATTGCTCGCAACGTCATCGGCGGGCTAATCAAGAAACCCGACGCGAAGGGGAAATTGTTCAATTTGAACGTGCCAACGGCAGCAACGGTTTCACCGGCAAAGTTGGCCGTCGTGCCGATGGGATTGGCCCAATACGGTCGAATGTATGAAAAACGCGAAGATCCCGCCGGCCGCCCCTACTACTGGGCAATTTGGTCCGAACCGAACAAGCCGCCTGCCGAACGAACCGATGTCACTGAATTGCGGCGAGGCAACGTGACGCTTTCTCCGCTCCATTTCGATTTGACAAATCAGTTCATGGTCGATGCGATGGATGAATGGGGGTTGGAGGTTTGATTGCCCTAAAATCGATGGTTTGGGGGACCTTTTGGAAATTGAGAGTAACAGCTAAAATTTTTCAGGAATTGGATTCGAATTTTCGTTCCAAAGATCCCATTTGCCCAAAAATTAGAAAATCCTCCCTCAACGATTAAGAGTGACCGTGACGATGAGCGTTACCTCGACTGATATTGAAACCCAATCGATCGATACGATCCGAGCATTGAGCATGGATGCCGTCCAAACGGCGAATAGCGGTCACCCGGGCACTCCGATGGCTTTGGCCCCGATCGCGTATCAAGTCTTCAATAAGACGATGAATTACGATCCGGCAAAACCTCATTGGCCTAACCGTGATCGATTCATTTTGTCTTGCGGTCATGCATCGATGCTGCTTTACAGTACGTTGCACCTTGCCGCGGTCAAAGCGGTCGACAAGTCGGGAAAAGTCCTCGATAAGTTGTCGATCACGCTTGAGGACATCAAGAATTTTCGCCAACTCGACTCCGTTTGCGCCGGACACCCCGAGTATTCCGTGGCCGCCGGAATTGAAACCACCACCGGGCCGCTCGGCGCCGGCGTTAGCAACTCCGTCGGAATGGCGATGGCCGAAAAATGGCTCAAAGCCAACTACAATACCGACGAACACGCCTTGTTCGATTACAACGTCTACGCCGTGTGCAGCGACGGCGACTTGATGGAAGGCGTTGCTTGCGAAGCGGCGTCGCTTGCTGGTCATCTTAAACTTGACAACCTCTGCTGGCTCTACGACGACAACCACATCACGATCGAGGGCGATACGTCGCTCGCCTTCACCGAAGACGTCGGCAAGCGATTTGAAGGCCTTGGGTGGAACGTAGTAAAGGTTGCGGATGCAAACGATACTCAGGCACTTGCCGCCGCGATCGAAAGCTTCCAATCCTGCTCGGATAAACCAACGTTAGTTGTCGTCCGCAGTGTGATCGGATGGGGAGCTCCAAACAAGCAAGACACTCACGGTGCGCACGGTGCCCCGCTCGGATGGGACGAAATCGCACTGGCGAAAAAGAACTATGGATTTCCTGAAGACGAGAAGTTTTACGTCCCCGATGGCGTGATGGAGAACTTTGCTGAAAACGTGGGCCAAAGAGGCAAAGAAGCTTCTGGGGCATGGGATGCGCTTTGGACCCAGTATCAAAAAGCGAATCCCGAGAAATCGGCGGAGCTACTTGCAATATTCGACGGTAAATTGCCCGCTGGATGGGACAAAGACATCCCGGTGTTTGAAGCGAGCGAAAAGGGAGATGCAACCCGAAACACCAGCGGTAAGGTGCTCAACGCGATTGCCAAGAATGTTCCGTTCATGATCGGTGGGTCGGCCGATTTGGCGCCGAGCAACAAATCCGATTTGACGTTCGAGCAAGCCGGTCAATTTTTGCCACTTCAATACGGTGGCCGCAATTTGCACTTCGGCATTCGTGAACATGCCATGGCCGGAATCATTAACGGTTTGTCCCTCTCGGGGCTTCGCAGTTATGGTGCAACCTTCTTTGTCTTTACCGACTACATGCGAGGCGGTATGCGGCTAAGCAGCATCATGCACCAACCAGTCCTCTACGTTTTGACACATGATTCGATTGGCGTCGGCGAAGACGGCCCGACTCATCAACCTGTCGAACAATTGGCTGCTTGCCGAGCGATTCCGGGCATGATGGTCTTCCGACCGGGTGATGCAAATGAAGTCGCCGAATGTTATCGAACGGCGATGCAAATTGACGATCATCCCTCGGCGTTCATCCTTTCGCGTCAAAACATGCCGACGCTTGATCGAACCAAGTTTGCCTCGGCAAGCGGTTGCAGCAAAGGTGGTTACATCCTCCGTGATTGCGAAGCTACCCCCGATGTGATTCTGATAGGCTGCGGCAGCGAATTGTCGCTGTGCGTCGAAGCGGCAGAAACCTTGACGGCCGAAGGCAAGAAGGTTCGCGTGGTCAGCATGCCTTGCATGGACCTGTTTGCGGAGCAGGATCCGTCTTATATCGATTCCGTTTTGCCACCAAGTGTGACCAATCGTGTCGCCATCGAGGCCGGCATCCAAATGTGTTGGGACCGCTGGATCGGCAGTGCCGGAAAGTTTGTTGGAATGAGCGGCTTCGGGGTCAGCGCACCATTCGGCGAAGTCTACGAGCATTTTGGTATCAACGCCGATGCGGTCGTCAAAGCTGCGAAGAGCTGCTGATCAGGAAGCCTCAACGACTGTATGCAAACCATTTCGTGACGTATTCTTGAAGCGACATTTTCATCGCTTCTTGAAATGCGGTTTCGAAGGGAATCCCTCGATCAAGATTCCGTAGTAATGCATCGAAGTTCTTACGTCGTCCTCGATCTAACATCGTTGCAACGATCGAGGCGCTGACCAAATCCATTTGGTCGGGTTTGAGTTTTTGCTCAAAGAACTGTTTGGGATTTTCCATTGCAGCAACGGCGGTTGCCATTTCCGCTAATTCTCGGCGGATGGTTGCACGATCCACTCGCCCTCTCGTTTTGCTACGGACGTGTGCACCTACCCCCTCGGCAAACCAGCGGGGTACATCTCTTCCGTGTGTGGCAACGGCAAGGCTGACCAAAGGTGCAGCAAGCTGATTTTCGATCTCTTTTTCATCATCCGAGTCATGAACCAATGCGGCGATGTACGCGTTCAGTCCATCGTACTTCCAATGATCGGTCCAATTGGGCGGTATATCACGCGATTCAACCATCTTGGCGAATTCGCTGTAGTCATAGCGTCGTGGCAACACGTAGATTGTCGCTCGACCACCAAAGAGATTCTCCTGGTCATCGCTTGGGACCATGGTCTTCACAAGTTTCATTTGCTCTTCGGCTTTCTTCGCAACCAACTCGATCGTTTGATTCGGCGCGGTTCCAGTGACAAAGAAATGGTCGGTTGCGACTGAGTATGGCTCGGGGGTATTTAGCAGTTGCAGATCCCGCTCCGACGCTTGCTTTCGTTTCATGCTCACTTGTGCCGGAGTTGCCTGCGCGACCCAGGCTAATTGGCTCATTACACTAAGCGACTGAGTCTCGCTCGCTCCATCAAGCAATGCACCTTCGTTGATCCATGTTGAAATCATCGTGATCGATGCATCGGGAAGTTGCGGGCGGCCACCGGCGGGCATCCGATCACCTGAAAGGCCTCGCAGCTTTTTGATTAGCAAACTGTCGGTAGCGTTGCCTGGAACAATGATCGGCCCACTATCGCCACCACGCATCATTTGCGCAAAGGTGTCTAGTCTCAATCCACCGCGATTCTGCATCGCATCGATATGACAGCCTTTGCAGCTTGCAACCAAAAGCGGAGCGACATCGGCAGCGAAGCTGACTGTCTCGCTCCCCGTCGCGCGGCGAATCTCTGGCGATGTTTGACGGATTGCGGTCGATACCGAAACCAATGCACCAAGTCGCGTATTCGGGTCATCGCCGTCGAACTTTGCACCTTCGGCAACCCATTGCTTAAGTGCTTGCAGGTCGTTTGCAGCAATCCGTCGGCCACTCGGAGGCATCGATCCCGAATCGATCACGTTGATCAAGACCGAACTTTCCGCGTCGCCTGGGAAAACGACCTGCCCCGCTTGTGACCCGTTAATCAATGCCGTGTAGGTCGCCATGTTGAAGCCGCCTTTGGAGCCGGAAACATGGCAATTGCCACATTGGGCAGCCAAAATCGGGGCAACCGTTTGGGTGAAGCTAACCGCAGCAGCCTCCGCGGACGACGGATTCGATGGAGCAGTCGTCGGTGGTTTTGACCCCACACCACCAACCGATGGTGGCTGGGTCGATGGTGGCTGGGTCGATGGTGGCTGGGTCGATGGTGGCTGGGTCGATGGTGGCTGGG
>SJPJ01000001.1:6175631-6697886 GCA_007859835.1 Novipirellula herctigrandis
CAAACGGCGGTACGCGAACGCCTTCGAGTTCAAGAAGGAAATGAGCCGTAGCAACGCGTTGCATTAGCGGCTCCAGTGTCCGATAGACCTCTGGCGAGCCATCCGCGATTGCCTCCTGTAATTTTTCCATCGCTACGGTCATCGATCTGGCAGCAGCTTCAAAGTCTTGTGCCTTGAAATCAGTGCCCACTTCGTTAAATGCTTGCGTGACGGAAACGACTAATTGTTTTTCGCTAGCGGATAATTCCGCCGCGTGAGTGAGCGAATGGATCGATACGAGTAGAGCCAAGCAGAACAGAATAAATCGCGACCACATCCGTCGAGTTCCTTAATGGTGAGGTTGGCAGACGAGCATCCATAGCCATGAAACGTGCCAAATGAATCGGGCTATTATCGCTGATTAGCATCATAACTGGCAAAGGTGAATCGTGAAAACGAAACTTCTCGCGCTGTTCTAAACCGTCCCCTCGCCCACGCGAAACGCCAAATGGTCGGCATCATCGGATCTGGATTGCACCCCATGGAGGGCTTCTGCAGCAAAATCGGGGCAGTGAATTTCTGTCTGGATGTTGCTGTAAGTTGTTTTGCATAAACAGTTTGCGGGTTCTTCAGGGCGTTTTTCGGCAAACCCGCTGCGGAGCATACTCGCAGCACATTAAAAGGGTGGATTGCGAAGGATTTTTTGACGGAGTGCTTTCTATGACCTACATAACCTTGGTGTTCTGCCCAATCCACTAGGTCGCCACTTGCCGCAGGCAGCACGTTTCGCAGCGAGCGGATGGACATCCCGACCGCCCGATCCATTTCCGTAATAGCCTCTACGTAGAACCTATGACGCGTTCCGCATCGATCCTGTTGGTCGACGACGACTATCACCTAGCCGAATCCATGGCGTTGTGGCTTCGTGAAATGAGTCACGTTGTTGTTGTGGCGGGGACGCTTGACGAAGCGAAAACTGCACTTAAAAAACAAACCTTCGACTTAGTCATTACTGACTTGCGATTGGGCAACGACGATGGTTTTGATTTGATCACCCATACGCGGAAGCGTTTCCCCGAGACGTCGGTTTTGGTGATCACAGGCTATGCGACGCCCAACACGGCTATTGAAGCCGTCCGCGCCGGTGCGTATGACTTGTTAACAAAGCCCCTGATCGACGAAGAACTTACGCTTGCGATTGATCGGTCGATCCAGCAGCGCAAGATCGCTAGCGAGAACGACGCGCTCCGCAAACAGCTTGATCGTCGCAGCGGCATGGAGAACATTCTGAGCCACGATTATCGAATGTTGAAAATCTTTGATGTCGTCGACTCGATTGCCGACGCCCGTGCATCCGTACTGATTACCGGCGAAAATGGAACGGGCAAAAGCATGGTCGCTCGGGCCATTCATACACGCAGTGCTCGACGTGGCGGTGCATTTATCGAAGTGGCTTGTGGGGCACTACCAGACACGCTGTTAGAAAGCGAACTGTTTGGTCATGTTGCCGGCGCTTTTACCGGTGCTGTGGGTGATCGGCCAGGGAAATTTCAACTTGCCGACGGCGGTACATTGTTTCTCGATGAAATTGCCACAGCCACGCCAGCGATGCAAGTCAAGCTGCTTCGTGTCCTACAGGAATTTCAATTCGAACCGCTTGGCGGTTCCGAGACGCATAGCGTTGATACGCGAGTGATTTTGGCGACCAACGAAGACTTGTCCAAAGCGGTCACATCGGGGGCATTTCGACAAGACCTCTATTATCGCGTGAACGTGGTCAATATTGTCATTCCACCGCTTCGTGAACGCGTCGGCGACATACCTCTTTTGGTAGAACATTTTCTACGTGAAGCCGCCGATGCGAGTGATCGTAATATCCTCGGATTCGACCGCGAAGCGATGACGGTTTTGCAAAGTTATGCTTGGCCAGGGAATGTTCGGCAACTTGAAAACGTGGTGGAACGAGCGGTTTTGTTGAGTCGCAACTCGACATTAACCAAGGATGATTTGCCTCCGGAATTGACGGGGCAAATGGGTGATGTCTCGTTTGCAGCCTACTCGGTCGATTCCTCCGCCACCGCAACACATAGCTTTGAGGATGTGAGCGGTAAGACATTGCGTGACGCGCTCGAGGGTCCCGAGCGGACAATTATTCTGCAATCGCTTAGGAACCATCACTGGAACCGAGCGGCCACGGCCGAGGCACTCGATATTAACCGCACAACGCTTTACAAAAAGATGAAGCGTCTCGGTTTGGATGATCCAAGACTGCAATACAGTTCCAATTCGTAGCGACGAATTGTCTTATTTTTTGGTCGTGGAATTCATGTCCTTGAGTGATTTGCCAAGCCGCTTGCGGTTATTCGCAGCTCGCCCCCGCGTGACTTTAGGTTGCTCTGTTTCGCCTACTAGAAGTGCGGCGACGTTGGGGTGAAGCTCATCGCTGTCGGCCGGCGTGCCGATTTGCTCGATCGCATCGCTTACACCAAGAAGCACCGATTGACGCACTCCGTCACGTAGCCATTCAAAAAAATTGACATTCATTGTGGTTCTCCGTTTTGTATCTTTTTGACCCGTTCAAGTGCGAACGGGATTTGATAGATCATGATGACCTTTTAGATTAGGAGTCGATCGGATGTCTAGACCGGTTCTTCAACCACTGGACAGATCCAATTGTCCACCCGTCTGAGACGTTTGGCTTGCTTGGTTGTAACTTTGGTTCGCTCGTTTCGCGCCGTCACAGCGAGCGAGCTGCTCTTGGATCTGATCTCGGCTGTGCACCAGCACCTGCTCGCACTCCGCTTCTTGATCCATCAATTCTTTGAGCATTCGATCACACTGTGTGTTCAATTCGCGTGATTGATTACGCATTTCGATCGATGGCCAATCACGTTCGTCGGGATCATCGCCTACCGCTCGGCTCAACTGTTTTGATATTGCGGCTAATGCGGCCAAGGGGTTTTGTTTCTTCGCCAATATGTGCATCAACTCATTCATCCGTCCCGAACGAGCTGCGCCGATCTGTTCGTATCCAAGGTCGACTAGTTCGACGAGCGTCGCGTGTCGCTTTGCCACCAGTACAGAAATTTCGCTGCCATTGATCATGCGTTGCCCTTTAAAAGCGTCTGTTAGGATCGACCTGGAATTCCGCCAAGATCATCGATGCCCGAATTCATCCACGCCAACAACTGCTCCCATCCTTTTCGATCGTACCGAGTTGTTCTATCAAATTCACCGTCGAATCTCGTTGGAATCCGCTGCAGCACCACTTCGGCCTGTCGAATCAAAAGATCGGCCTCGCGTTTTCTTGAAAGCGCCTTCATGCATCGGGCTTGCCCGAGGATCGCTTCAAGTGCAGGCGGTTCATTCATATAGCGAAGCGATACAGCACGGTACGCGACGGCCGCATCGTCGAGCCGCCCCAGTTCTTTTAGGGTGTCTGCTTCGGCCATGAAGCAATTGCGGAGCATTGATTTGGCATCGTCCGATAGCCGTTGTTCATCTTCGCGGATGAGCAGACTCTCTCTTAATCGTCCAAAACCATCAAGGGCGGCTTGCAGTTCGGTGTCAACCTTATTTCGAAGCGAGCGTCGGGCGGTATCAAGCACATCAGGAGCGATCGATTCGAGCCGAGGCCACTCGGCCGCCAATACATGGCTGCGCGCAGCAAGGTAAGCCGCCATTTGAGCGCGGGGCGAAGGCCAATACCGCTCAGCGGACTCGTCAAGTCTGCGGATGGCATCTTCTAAGATCGGTTGATTTTTCTTTAGCAACTCGATCCGTTCGGCTGGATAAGCTTGCTCGGCAAGCAAATGGTTTTCGTAACCTTTGCGGTACAGCATTTCTGCGAGAGTAAAAAGTGAATCTCGCCATGCAGGGCTTTGCGGAGTCAATTCGCCATCGTGCAAATTGTCCATCAGGTATGCTCGTGCCTTGTCCAGATCACCGATTTCCGAACAAGCCATTGCAAGTAGCAACCGGGCATCATAACGAAGCGGATCGCGAGTGAATTCAGCGATACAAGTCTCAAGTGAATCGATGGCTTCGATCGGCTTGTTGTCAGCTAACAATGCACGGCCAAAGGCAACTAAACCACGTGGTTGTCGGCGGCGTTCTTCGTAACGCAAGTACGGTCGCAGCAATTGGATGCTTCGCCCATAGTGGCGTCCCTGTTGGTATGCGTCGATCGCCGCCCATGTGGTCGGCAGGTAGCGAGGCGTGTCATAATCGTATTCGGCGGCCTGAGCAAACGCGTCACCGGCTGCACGAAAACGGGTTCTCGCAAGCGACGACGCCGCTCGGGAGACATCGCCGCCGATGCCCGTTCCTTCCTTAACGGTACTAGCACCCCATTCTCGGTACGTGATCCCTTCTTGCATCAGCGCTTCGGCGGGCGAAAAAACGGGGGGCAACATCCGAGCAATGTCGATCGCGGCTGGATACTTTCCATGATCACGCAATCTTTCCAGTGCCACAATCATGCGGCGCTGGAATTCATCAAAGGACAGAAGCGACGCGTCAAAACCTTGTTCGTTAACGAGTTCATGCATGATGAACCGGGTTGTCTGTACCATTTCAAGTCCACGCCCCTGATCGGCTAGCAATTCCATCTCCTCAAGACTGCCGATGATGGCCTCGGCACCAAACGGACGTTGTTGGCGAACTGTCGTCATTTGTGCGAGAGCTCTGTCGGGCATCCCTTGGCATAGATAGGCTCGCCCGGCCCAAACGCGGGCGATTGCCGCGAGTCGCGGCGGTCCTTCGCGATGAATATCGGCTAGGCTCTGCATCGCCTCGCTCAGTTCAGCGACGGCTTTGCTGCGATCTAAAAACTTTTCGTTTGGTTTTTTGCCGTAGCGGTCGATTGTCTTTCGGATTTGCACAACCGCGCCAGCCAATTTCAATTGATCACGGTATTCCGAAAGCTCGTTTTGCGGATCATTTTCTGGATCAGGCAACGACGAAATTTTGCTATCGATGATTTGCTGGGCTTCTTCAAAACGGCGCAGCTGGGTGAGTGCTTCAATTTGGATATTCTCGGCGGCTCGTCGTAGCGGTACTCGTAAGGCGGGGTCGCGAAGGTATTCTTCGATTGTTGCGAGGGCAGCGTCAGCGGATGGCTCGTTTGATTTCAATTGAGCCTGTGCGAGCGTTGGCGTCAGAGATCGACGCAGCGTTGGATCACGTTGGATGGCTTGCGTGAGAAGCTTGGCGGCTTTGTCATATTCGCCGAGTCCGAACATGGCTTCACCTAAGAACTGCAATCCGTCGACTTCGCGGCCGATTGGAAATCCAGAAGCGGCGATTTTTTCGAGAATCGGTGCGGCTTCGGCAAAGTGTTCACGCTGCGATCGCGCGTCGGCAGATTCCTTGGCACGTGCGACCAAGCCAGCACCGATAAGAAAGTCTCGTTTTTTCTTTAGGGCAGCGGTTTCATCTTCAGGATTTGGTGCGGCGGCAGTCTCGTCATCCGGTTCGGCTGTCTGTTCCGCCTGCTCTTCGGGTTCGATCTCCGGCAGAAAGTCTTCGTCATCAGCGTCGAGTTCGTCTTCGAACTTGGCGGTCCTGGCCAATTCGCCCGCTAAAACCACTCGGCCTTGGATATATTCTCGCGAAGCGAAATCAATCGTTTCGATAGGATCGGGCGGACCCGTTTTCCACCAAACTGAAAATAGAACTCCGGAACCGCCGACGGCCGCTACGGCAGCGCACAACAATAGCCCCAAAGCCACATTGTCGTAACTTTTTTGACTCGAATCGGCCTTATTCTTCTCGGGCTTTTGTTTGCTCATGCTTTCCAGTCGCAGAAAACGCTGCTTTTGGATTAGCAAATAACAAGGGCAAGCGTCAAGCAAGATGCATGATGGGAGAAGAATGGATCAAGTTAGTGCTGCGTCCCAATTAAGAATTGGAGTTCCGCAACCTGAATATGGAGCTGTAGATTGCTAGCAAATTAGTCTTGCAGTTTCTCGTTCTGCTGGTGGCGAGCAGCATCACGATGTTTTTTTTTGTCAAGGTTCCGTTGAAACGCCTTGGTCAAGTCAATGCCGGACTGGTTGGCTAAACAAAAAGTCACAAACAGGACATCCGCGAGTTCATCAGCCAGCGAGTTCGTTATATCAGCCGGCTTTTTTCCCGTTTTCCACGATTGTTCGCCGCACGTCCGGGACAAAATTCGGGCCACCTCGCCTACCTCTTCGATCAATTGGGCAAGGTTGGTCATTTCGTCAAAATACCGCACACCGATCGAGTGAATCCACTGGTCAACTTGAACCTGAGCATCACGGATGGTTAGGTTGGATAGATAAGATTCGGGGGGGGGGGATGGGGACATGTTTGAAATTGACTCTAATGTTGAAGCGGGAAAACGGACAAAAACAGACAATTTCGCTGCCTCGACCTCTCGGTTGGGTCTCACATCGAACTCAGCTCAAGTATGCTAATGTCAACCAACGGCGAGAATCCAACTTGGCGAATGAAGGAAAAGGAGGCACCGCAATGCTAGCGAAGTCTAGCTTTTTCCTACGATCGGATCGACCGACGTGTGATTCAGGCATTTGTCATAGTCATCGAAAGAATTTCGCTTTTGGAATTGACTCGCACCGGGCATGATACTGCGGATCTCCGTGGGGATCCGCACATCCTTTTTCAACCAAAATGTCGAGCGATTGGTGAATTCTACTGCCGCAATCGAACCGCTGTTCCTTGAAGACATGAAGGTTGGGGATCATTGGTTAAGTCCAATGCGTGAAATCTCATCGGAAGATGTCGCTGATTTTGCAATGCTCACTGGCGATAATGACCCGCTTCATAGCAGTGACGCATCAAGGTCCCCGTTTGGTGAACCGGTCGCGCACGGACTGTTAGGACTGAGTGTGTTGGCGGGGTTAAGCAGTCAACATCCTCAAGTAGCGACGTTGGCATTGGTGGGTATTTCGGATTGGCAATTCGAAGCTCCGGTTTTCTTTGGAGATTGTGTTCAGGTTCTCACGGAAGTGGAGCAAATCCAACAACATGGTCGCCGATCGGGTCGAGTCACTTGGATTCGTCAATTGCTCAACCAACATGGAAAAATTGTCCAGCGAGGCCGATTTGTCACACTGGTGGCCACACGTTTGAGAGCGAGACACTTTTCGCATTCGCACGAAGAAATGTCTCCGCGCGGCACGCTCCGAGCAAGGTAGCATTTGGTTTTGAATCGTCGCGATTTCTTTGTACTTGCATCATCGGTTTGGTGTCTGGCTTCGACACGGGCAATTGAATTGTTCGCTGATGAGGACACCGATGAAGGCACCAACCGAGATGACGAAGAGGCGATCATCGAAACGATTGATCTTTCGGAGCTTTCCGAGCCACCGCCCGCGATCGCGGAGTTGATCGAATCGGCAAAGGTTCGATTCATCCTCGGACCACAAGAGAAAGCAACAACGCAAAAGAGATTGCGTACGCGAGCGCTCGGCAAAGGCCGCAAGACTGCGGGGCTGACCGAGTACCGAGTCTCGTATCGTTTTCGTAGTTACAATCGATGGAACGAGACGATCGATGGGCGGTCTGACAAGGAGGTGACGGTGACAGCTAAATTATTCGATCTGGGTATCGATCATAGTCACACGGTTTGGTTGCTCCAACGCCCCAGTGCGGAAACGTTTTGGACCGACCGCGTCGTCCTGCACGAATTGGATCATGTTCGCATTTCCAGTGATCCGATGCTCGAAAAGCGGTTTGTCGAAAAGGTGCAAAGCAAGTTGGTTTTTACAACGAGCATCGGTGTCGACGAGAGGTATAGCAGTCAAAAAGCGAACCGGATCGTTAAGCAGCACATTGCCGATACGTTTGAAGAAATTGCCGAGTTGATTGAAATCCGCTACCAGGAACTCGATAGGTTAACCGACCATGGTCTCAATGAATTGCCCCCGAATTCTTCGCTCGATTCGGTATTGAGATAGGGAGGATTTGCAGAGTTGGCCTGCTGTCCCTGAACACCACCCGCTGTTAGCAACGGCAAACCGATCAACCACGACGTGACAAATTGGTATCATCGTGATTGTCTCTTTTTTTGCCGTCAAATTCGATCGCGAGAACCACCCTTGAAAGCTTGGCTGACACGTTACACGCAATCGTTCTCGTTTATTGGGCTTATTGTTGCTGCTTTGTTTTTTTCAGCGTCGGTCACCCCTTCGCTGTTGCCTCGGCATTACGTGACTCAAGGTGTCCTATCGGCGTTTGCGCTTGCGATTGGCTATTCGATTGGCATTGCATCAGTATGGTTTTGGCAGTTTCTCGGATTGTCTCAACCGAGTGATTCGCTCAATCGATGGTCCCAGCGAGTCACGGTGGTATTCACGGCGATGGTCTTCATTGTCTTTCTTCGCCAATCAACGCTGTGGCAAAATTCGATCCGCGAACTGATGGAAATGCCGCCCGTGGAGTCGGCATACCCGCTCCGCTTTTTTCTGATCGCAGTCGGTTTAGCAGCTGGAATAGTGGCATTTACCCGTGTCATGATTCTCGCTGGCTCGAAGCTAGCCGATAAACTCGACCGATTTCTGCCTCCTCGCATTTCGCGTGCTGTCAGCACAGCGGTGATTGGTGTTTTACTGATTTTTGTCGCCAATGGTGTGTTGGCTCGCGGGTTGTTGAATGCCGCCGATTCGTTCTTTTCCAAAGCCGACGAATTGATCGACGAGGGCATTGAGCAGCCGACTCGGACGATCGCCTGTGGCAGTTCCGATTCGTTGGTCTTGTGGGAGTCGATCGGTCGGCGTGGGAAGGACTTTATCGCTGCAGCACCAACCCAAGAAGCGATCGCCAAACAGACCGGTGCTGATGCGATGGCTCCGATTCGTGTATACGTTGGAATGCGCACCGAACAGACGATGGAAGCCCGAGCGGCGTTGGCCTTGGCGGAACTAAAGCGAGTCGGCGGTTTTGATCGAAGTGTCTTGATTGTTGCAACGCCCACCGGAACAGGTTGGCTCGACCCCGGCGCGGTCGATACGCTGGAATATCTCCATCACGGCGATACGGCGATGGTTACGACTCAGTACTCTTACCTGCCGAGTTGGATCACTATTTTGGTCGATCCAAGTCGTGCGAAAAGATCGGCAAAAGCACTTTTTGACTGCATCTATGATCACTGGAAAACCCTTCCGAAGGACAATCGGCCTCGCCTCTACCTTCATGGTTTGAGTCTTGGTTGTTTTGGCGGCGAGACAGCGGCCGACGTGTTGACAATCTTTGAAGATCCTGGGCAAGGGTGTGTGTGGAGTGGCCCACCGTTTCCATCTGCTCAATGGGCAGCACTTGTCCAATCGCGTAACCCCGACAGTCCCCAGTGGCTACCGACGTTTCGCGATCAGGCGATCATACGCTTCACCGCCCAGAAAAACGCTCTGGATAACGGCAAGCGATGGAGTTCCATTCGAAATGTTTACATCCAACATGCCAGTGATCCGATGGTTTGGTTCTCTCCTGATCTAGCGTGGCATCGCCCCGATTGGTTAAACAACCCTCGCGGGCCAGACGTTTCACCTGAATTGCGTTGGTATCCGATCGTCACGTTTTTGCAAATCGCATTTGATTTGCCGATGGCGACTACCGTCCCAATCGGCTACGGGCACAATTACAGTTCGTCGAGCTATATCGATGCATGGATAGCGGTGACGGAGCCGAATGGTTGGGATAAGCCCGAATCAATCCAACAATTGAAGGCACATTTTGCTGATCGAGAATAGGAATGTCGTCATCCCAGTTTGATGCCTATAACAACCCGGACGCATCGGTTTCGAGGTCGGGGGCAAATAAGAATCCTGGTTCACATACAGGTTCCAATAACAAGGCAGGTGATTCGAAAGTCTCCCAGCGTCGGCCCTTTTTGGGGATCCAATTTGAGTGCTGCGGGATTTATGGGCGAATCTATCGGAATGCTGCGCAAACAGCCTATGTTGGCAATTGCCCCAAATGTGCTAAGCGAATCAAGATCTTGATTGGCCCCGGAGGCAATTCGACGCGATTTTTCCGCGCTTCCTGAACGATCCTCCTTAACGCTCCACGCGCAACCACAAGAATTCATCTTGCGTTGGAGGGGGATGGTAAGTTATCAGCCAGTTCCGAATTAACCCTTCCCCCCAATAAGACATTCCTTGGGAGCGTACCGTGTCACATCATTGGATCGACCCGAAAGCCTGCGATTCTTTAGCCATTCTTGTGGAATCGGTCGCATGTGCCCAACTCACGCAGAATCACGCTCCCATTTGCCTCGAAATTGACATCGATTCCCATCTCTGCATTCCCGCGAAAGGGGAAAAAGTGGCGGAATTGATTCGCACGATGGTCAATCACTCGATTGTCGAAATGGGCGACGGAGGCGGTGACATTACGATCACGGCGATCGACGCTGCAACGGGGCTTGAGCTCGAAGTCGCTGATACCGGTCGCAGTATCGAAGAACGCGAAACGACGATTCCGTTTGCCGCAGCTGCAATCGGAGCAAAAGTTCATTGGCAAAATTGTCCTCAAGGTGGCGCGGCCGCAACGGTTGTTTTTCGTCCACACGCGGGTGCTTCACGAATGGCGGCTTAGACCATGTTAGGCATCTTCAATAAGAGCACGATTCCAGCCCTCGAACAGACGCTCCAGTTTTCCGAGAAACGCCACGAACTGCTCGCGGGAAACTTGGCAAACCTTGATGTGCCCGGTTATCGGTCACGCGACTTGGATGTTGGCGAGTTTCAAAATGCATTGGCTGAATCGATCCACAATGCTCAAAGCCCTGATGCCAGCAGCAAGATTGAGCCGGTCACGCGAGACGACTTGTATTCCGGTCCGCGGAATGCGACCGAGCAAGTTGTCTATCACGACGGCAGTGACGTTTCGATGGAACATCAAGTCACTGAAATCGCAAAGAATCAACATTTACACAGCTTAGCCATCACGACGATGCGAAGCCAATTCGCATTGTTGAGAGCGGCGATTACCGAAAGGGCTTAAGACAATGTTGCGATCACTTGATATCAGTACCTCCGCGCTCGTTGCACAGCGTACTCGTTTGAATGCGATCTCTGGCAATATTGCCAATATTTCGACTCTCACCGACGAAAATGGCGAACCCAACGCTTACAAGGCGCGCGAAGTTGTCTTCCAATCCGACGATTCCTTCTCGTCTACCGGAGCTGCCGGAGTGAAGGTTGCTGAGATCAAAACGAACGAGTCCGATCCATTGTATCGCTACCAGCCCAACCATCCGTTAGCGATCCAAGAAGGCAAGTGGAAAGGTTATGTCGCTTATCCAAACATCGATCTAACGACGCAAATGGTCGACGCACTTGAAACCACGCGAGCGTACGAAGCGAACGTCGGCGTGATGGAAATTTCGAAAGGGCTCAGCCGCGAAACTTTGTCGATTTTGGCGTAGACCCTCCTAGAACAGCTTCGGACACATGAAATCGATCTCCACCTCTTTTGGGCCGCCGCTCAAGCCGATCAATCCCTTTGCCAAGGCGTCAGCCGGACAAGGTGCCAAGACGGGTGCAGATACATTTGTGAATTTGCTCGGCGGTCAGGTCGACAAAGTCAACGCGATGCAAACCGATGCGAACGAAATGGTGCATTCGTTGTTGACCGGTGGTGATGTGAACGAGGCGGAGGTGCTCACATCGGTGCAAAAAGCTGATCTGGCGTTCCGCATGCTATTGCAAGTACGAAATAAATTACTCGAAGCGTATCGCGAAGTTCAGCAAATCCAGATTTAGATCTCACTAACCAGTTATGAATTTTTTTAGTCAATCTAGCGAACAGATGCGTGAAGCATTCAATGCGATGCCGATGCAATCACGCATCATCACTGCGTTGCTTGTCGCTGCGATTGCAATTGGGCTTGGCTTTTTGGTTCGCGGCACGAGTTCGGTCAATCACGAAGTTTTGTTCGGTGGCCGGGTCCTCAATGAAAATGAAATTGATGCTGTCGAATTATCATTCAGCCACGCCGGACTAAACGATTGGGAACGTGAAGGGCGACGAATCCGAATCCCACGCGAATCACGCAATGCCTATTTAGCTGCCCTCGAAGAATCCGCATCGCTGCCCGTTTCGCTGCAAAGCCACGTCCAAACCGCAATCAATAGTGCTAGCCCGTTTGAGTCGAGCGAACAACGACTTTCGCGAGAAATGCACGCGAAAGAACAAGACCTTGGCAGTCATTTAGCCCGTTTTCCCGATATTAAGTTCGCAAGCGTCGAATACGACCGCGCCGAGCGAGTTGGACTAAGTCGGGATCGGCCACAATCGGCTAGTGTTGTCGTTACGCCCGAAGGCACAGAGCCATTATCGAAACAGCGTATCGACCAAATCAAGGAAATGATCCGCGCCTCTTACGCGGGGATGTCCAGCGATGATGTTGCAGTGATCGATACCAATTCGGATGGCTCCATCGGCTTTGATGAGGATGCGGATCCACTTGCCGCGAAACGGCGTGACGAAATCGCCTTCTACGAACAGAAAATCCGTAAACACCTGATCGGTTACGGCAGCGGGCTTAGTATTTCGGTTTATGCCGAAATCGATCCGACGATGGATGTTGAAAAAACAACATTGAAGTACGATTCGGAGCGTACCACGCTGCAAGACAAATCAAGGAAGATTGATACGCAAACGATCCGTCCGCTCAACCAGGGCGTGCCAGGTGCCGCTCCCAACGCGATCGGAAACCGTGCTCAAAGTCTCGAAGACCTTGAAAGCACCGCTCAGACATCCAAGACAAAGGAAGATGAGCGAGAAAGCGTCGGGGTGGCGGGCCAGCAGTATGAAAATTCACGGATGGCGTCGCTGCAAACCGTTCGAGTGCGCGCGTCGATCTCATTGCCGCAAAGCTACTATCAAGAAGTGTGGGCCCAAAATTGGTTGCTCAATAATCCTGACAAGAAGATTGCCGATGTGCCACCGATGCGGACAGCGGATCTTGAAAAGTTGCGGTTGGAAGTGAAGACAAACATCCAAAGAACGGTCACTCCGCTATTGCCAGAAGTCAACGCGGGTGAAAGCAAAATTGAATTGGTCGAAGTGTCCGACTACCCTACCCTGCCCCAACCGGCTACGTTGGAACCGGAAACGGCGAAATTAGCATTGACTTGGCTTGCCGGGTCTTGGCAAACGATCGCGATGATTGGTCTAGCCTTGGTTGCTTTGTTGGTCGCTCGATCGGCCATTCGTGGCAGCGGTAGTGACAATGGCGTGCCGAGTGAATTCAACGAGGGCTTTGGACTCGAATTGCCTGCCCCGCCTGCGGAAGTCGCTGAGAGTACTGAAAAGAACGATGCGATGGAAATTACCGGCGGGACCCTTAAAGATGAGTTGGTCTCGATTGTCGAATCCAATCCCGAAGTTGCCGCCAATGTGATTCGCAATTGGGTAGCCGACGCCGCTTAATTCGATCTTCCCTCAGGCGGCGTTGTTTCTTACAAGGTATGGGTCACGAAAGCCCGTGATGATCCAAACACCTTCTAGGAGCAACCACCATGGCCAATCGCGAAGCAGCACTGCGGCGAGTGGCAATCGTTCTAAGTAGTCTACCGCCGGCAGTTGCAGCAAACTTGATGACGAGCATCGAGCCCTCATTGAAAAAACTCGTGCGCCGAGCCATGACAAACCTCTCGGACGTTGATCCGCTCGAACGCCGACGGGCGTTGGCTGCATTCAAGGGGATGGTGACGCAGTCACAGATGGACACATTCACACGGCAAAACCAATCCGTTGACAAAGCTTCCGTAGGAACCCGTGATGACCATTCCGATATCGGACACACGGCGAACGTGGTCAAGCGACTTCGCGAAGATTCGTTCGATCCGAAAACAGACAATGACACATCAAATCATTCGCCACTCTCTTTCCTCAGCGACGTAGAAGACGATTCGCTTGTTGAAATGTTGTCGCTGGAACATCCCCAAGCCGTTGCGCTCGTGCTAGCATCAATCTCTCCTGCACAAGCGGCGCGAATCATTCCGCGATTGGATCCTGCGATCCAAAGCGAATCATTAAGTCGGATTGGCCGACTTGGCGACGTGCCAAAAGAAGCGGTCGAAGAGCTGGCAACGCATCTGCGAACTCGAGTCGAGCAGCATGCCCAACAGCAAAACAAGACCACCGGGCAAAGAGCACTGAGTGCGATACTTGCCGCGATGCCCAACGGACTCAGCCAATCGCAAGGCGAGATGCAACCGCTAACCGAAGCGAAACCACAACGCGATGCTTCGCCACAACGCGACGCCTATGTGCCAACGTCTTCGGCAACCGATCAAGTCGAAAAGGAAACCGAAGCGAACGCCAATCTAAAGCATATCGAAGTGCATTCACTGAGGGTGGCCCCGGGGACTTCACCGACGCCTCAGGAGGTTGAAAAGGAAACCCATTCGGGTACGCCACAATCGACGATTCAAGGTGCCGACGCCGATGAATTTTTCGCACCCGGCGCTGCGGTATTGGATTCCACTGATGCAACCCATCAATTCCTTGTCAAACTTTCAGGCAAACAGCTGTGCCAAGCTCTTGGCAAAGTCCAAACGCGTCAAGTTCTGTTGGCGTTGTGTGGCTTGCCCAATGAAGTTTGTGATCAAGCGTTGAGCTTTCTGCCGCGGGCCCAAGCGAAACAGGTTCGTACTCAGATGATTTCTCTTGAGTCGGTTCAATTGCGAGACATCGACGATGCGAAAACGGCCGTCGCCAAAGCGGCACTCCAGCAAGAATCGAATTCTGCAAGTTCCATGAAGCGGACCGCAATGGCAGCCTAGAAACACGTTCTTCGTAAATATTAAGCATATCCATGGCAATTGTTCTCAAACCGAATCGTACAGCGGACCAACCCGATTCTGCTGATGCTGCTCGCAAGGTCAGCGGGTTGGCCGGGTTCAACTTAGACGACTTGGCGGATCAGGGACGCTTGCGGATTGATCAATGCCGAGAAGAAACTCGGAAGATATTAGAGGCTGCAAAAAACGAATCCGAAAAACTTCGACAACAAGCGAAACAGCAAGGCCGCCAAGAAGGGCTTGCCAGCGCAGAGAATGAAATCAATCAACGAGTCAAGAAAGAAGCTGAAAAACTAGCCAGTGATTCCTTGGCGACGATTCATCAAGCGGTTCAGCAGTTGCACGTCACTTATGAGAGTTGGATGCAACAGTATGCCGATTCCTTGTCAGCAATCGCTATCGCGGCAGCCGAGAAGATCGTTAAGCAAAAACTCGAACAGGATCAAACCACGTTGGTTAGATGGGCCGAAGAAGCGGTGTACAGCGCGCGTTCGGCGAGCCAATTGACGATTGCAGTTCACCCGGAGACGCTTGCGAATTTAGGACAAACCTTCGACGAATTGTTGGCTTCAGCGGACCTTCCTGAACAATCGACGGTTGAAGCGGATGAATCGGTTGCGATCGATGCGGTCGTTATACGCCAACCCGGCGGTCAAATTCACGCGGGGCTTACCGAACAACTCGAACGACTTCGGGAACTTCTATCGTGACATCGACGACATTTCAGTATTCCTTGGAAACGCCCAAAATCCATTTGCCTGGGCCTGTGGCAGAATTGATTGGCGAGACCATTACATTCGAAATCAGCGGTCGCGTTGCGGCGGTACGAGGCGATTCGATTGAACTCGATGGGATCACGGCACCCGTGGGCGCGATTTGTGAGATCAGTCCCAATTCACCCGATCGCCGGTTAGTGAAAGTGATCGGCTTTCAAGGTGTCCGCCCCATTGTCGCTCCGATGGAAACAATGGGAGCGATTTCTGCGGGTGATAAAGTACGACTGCTAAGCCGAAACATCGCACTTCGAAGTGGTGCGTCGTTGTGTGGTCGAGTGATCGATGCGTTTGGCCGTCCGATTGATGGCAAACCATTGCCTGACGATTTGATTCCCGTCGA
The DNA here is from genome assembly GCA_007859835.1 of Novipirellula herctigrandis. Classification (GTDB taxonomy): domain Bacteria; phylum Planctomycetota; class Planctomycetia; order Pirellulales; family Pirellulaceae; genus Novipirellula_A; species Novipirellula_A herctigrandis. The sequence goes on from SJPJ01000001.1 coordinate 6,191,525, forward strand.
TACTCGACGCCAGCCTCCCGAATCGCTCGATCGACCGCCGATTGACGCTGCGATACAAACCGGCGTACGTGCGATTGATTCGCTTTTGACCTGCGGTAACGGACAGCGATTGGGAATTTTTGCGGGCAGTGGTGTCGGGAAAAGTACGCTGCTTGGGATGTTGGCTCGCGGTTCGAGTGCCGACCGAATCGTCATTTGTATGGTCGGGGAACGAGGTCGCGAGGTCCAAGAATTCATCCAACGCTGCTTGGGCGAAGAAGGCTTGCGCCGCAGTGTGGTTGTGGTTGCGACAAGTGATCGGCCTGCGGCTCAGCGGATCGCGGCGACATGGACTGCCACCGCAATTGCCGAATCATTTCGCGATGATGGACAAAATGTTTTGTTGTTGGTCGATTCGGTTACGCGATTGGCGATGGCTCAACGCGAGCTAGGGTTAGCGGCGGGGGAACCGCCAACAACGCGAGGTTATCCGCCGAGTGTCTTCAATCTGTTGCCTCAAGTCGTGGAGCGTGCCGGACGAACGTCGCTCGGATCGATCACGGCGTTCTATACCGTATTGGTTGAAGGGGATGACAATAACGAGCCGATCGCCGATACGCTTCGTGGATTGCTTGACGGACATATCGTGCTCAATCGCGAATTGGCGGCACAGGCTCAATGGCCACCGATCGATGTGCTGCAAAGCCTAAGTCGATTACAGCCTCATTTGGTTTCACGCGAGACCCTTAACTCGGCCAGCATCGCAAGACGACATTTGAGCGTCTATCAGAAGAACGCCGACTTGATTTCGATCGGTGCGTACCGCAACGGTAGCGACCCGAGTGTCGACGCGGCGATTTCGATGCGCGAGCCCATGAAGTTGTTTTTATCGCAAGATGCAAACGAAGTGGCGCCTATGGAACAATCTTTGGCGGCGCTCAACGTATTGGCAACGATGCAGCCAAAGGCACCTGCGCCAGGCAATCCGGGTCAAGTGCAAGCAGCTCAAGTTTCTGCGGGGCAAGTGCAAACAGCACAAATGCCTGCGTGAAACATTTCGTAGGGTTATCGTCTTAGCAGGCAAAACAGAACATGAAATTTCACTTTCGATTCGCATCGATTCTCGATCTTCGCCGCCGAGAGAGGGATGAAGCAGGAGGAATGGTTGGTGAAGCGAATGCGGCGATTGGGAAAGTAGAAGATCAAATTGAAGCGATCGAACAAGAGCGAAAGCAGCTTGCGATTGATGATGCTGAAAAACGTGTCGGCGATGTTTCGGTTGATCGATTGCTCGCTCGCGGACGTTATGACCTGCAACTGCAGGCGGATATCCATGAGCTTCGTGAAACACGGTTGAAGCTAATCGAAGAACTCGAGCGGCGACAGCAGCGACTTCGCGATGCGGAAACGGAAGTGAAGAAATTTGAAAGAATGATGGAAATGGATTTGCATCATTTTCGAAATGAAATCAATCGTCGCGAACAAATTGAGATCGATGAAATGAACAATCGTCGTGATGCGGTTCGAGCGACAAAACACTAGCCCTGATTGATACCATGTTAAACAAACTCACCTACGCTTTTGTCGCGTTTTGCGTCGCGACCGTTTTGACCGAGATGATTTTGCTTGGCTATTTCTTGGTCCAAGGTAGCTTTAATGGCGATACGCTGACCAAAATGGTTGCATTGATGAACGGTATCGATATTTCGGGAAACCGTTTGCAACAAATTTTGAAACAAAGCGAAGACCGCGAGCAGCCTGACTTTGAAGAGATCCTTCAAGCAAGAAAAATGGAAAGCTTGGAGATGGATATGCGTCTCCGAAGTCAGAACGAATACCGTGATGACCTCAGTAAAATGCTAGCAGAATTGCGCGGTCAGAGAGATTTTTTCGATGAACGGCGAGAAGCGTTCAAAGAAAAATTAGAAAAAATGGAACAAGGAGCTCGCGACAAAGGAGTCCAAGAAGTGCAAAGAACCCTGCAATCTCTCGATGCAGTGCAGGCCAAGGACCAACTTTTGAGAATTTATGAGGATGAAAGAGTTGATGAGGTCGTCAATATCATTCAAGCCATGCCAATCGAAAAACGAAAAGATATACTGGCGGAGTTTGTAACACCAACCGAAGCGGACAAACTCGCCGAGATCCTGCGCCGAATCGGCGAAGGGTATCCAACCACGTCTCTGATTAATCAGGCAGGCGGCGGCTAAGGGTTTGCGATTGCTGGGGGGGCTCCCACTTTGCGATTCCAAAAGTTGCTTCGTAAAGGGAACAAGCAAAGATGGGTGATACGCAAACAAATTCATATGCGACCAGTGCTGCGCAAACAATCACCGAGGCTCGAAGTTCGCTGCGATCCTCGTATCAACGAGGTTTAGGACTTCAGTTTTCGGCCAGCGGAGGTTCCCAAGGAATTCTCGATGCCTTCGCGGATGTGTTTTCTCAAATGGCCTTGGCTAAACCGGTCGACGCAAAGCCAGAGAACCAAACCGAAGATCTCCTAACGGCATCGTCAGGCGAACCGGATCAGGAGGCTTCTGCGGCGGAAGAACACGACGAGACCTCCGAAGTAGAATCGAAATCCGAGGCGAACGCTGACGTTGCTTTGTTGGGGGCAATGGGCAAAGTCGAACAAGTCGATCCCCATAAAACCGGCGACGGCGAAACGGTTTCAGACGACAAGTCGATCTTGAAAGCGACATCGGAGGAATCGTCAGACCAATCCCAGAAGGAACGCTTGCCAGAGCAAATGAGCGAAATGGGGGATCAACTCGGTGATCCTTCAGCCGAAGCGGTTGTTCAGGAAAACGTTGACGAATCGTTGGTTTCCGACGAGAAACAGGTTGATTCGAAATCGGGTAAGGCGAAGCAGAATGTCGAAGTAAAGCCCGTGGTCCAAAATGAAGTGGTAGTCGAGAAAGCATCATCGGATGATTCGGCCGTCGAAAATCCACTTGGCAGTGTGGTGCAGTCGGTTGGGGAGGCGGAAGAAGGAACGGAAGATGATGGCAAGAAACGTCGCGGTAACCGGCGAAACCGACGTGGTGTGATTGACCCAAACCAGAAAGTAGGTGCCGAACGTGCTGCCGATGCGGCGGCTTCGCAGCGTCGTGCGGCGGAACAGGCGGCCGATCAAGCGAACGTTTCCTCAACAACGCAGTCATCCGCTCCGACGGTTAATGCAAGTGAAATTTCTCGGCCACAATCGACGGTCGTGCCCCAAGCTGTCGCAGACCCCAACGCTGCCGCTGCCGCCGCAACTACTCGTGCTGTTAGCGCGGTGGCCTCGGCGACGGGAGCGACTTCCAATGCAACCGGGCGCTCGGAAAGGACTTCGGTTAACGCTGTAACGGGTGGATCAGAGGCGAATCGGGCGAATACCTCTACCAAAAAACAAGCGGGGCAAACCGAAAAGTCATCGAAGACCGATTTGATCTCGCGAGCCAAGTTGATTCAGCGTGTCAGCAAAGCGTTTCAACACTTAGGCCCTAACGGCGGCCATGTCCGATTGAGGCTTGCGCCAGCAGAGCTTGGAACGGTACGTTTGGAAATGCATATCCAGCAACGAAAGATTCAAACTCGAGTGGTCGCAGAAACGGAAGCCGCAGCATCGGCGCTTCGCGAAAATTTGCCCGAACTGCGCCAACGTCTTGAGTCGCAAGGGATGCAAATTGAAAAGATGAGTGTCGAGGTGGAATCGGAATCGCAAAACGGGAATCGTTCGTTCGGTGATCATTCGTCGAGCGGACAAGATGACGACGGCAGACAGTTTGATCGTCCCTGGCGACGGCCACCCGCGTCTTCGGAAAAAATGGATCGAGACACCAAATCACAGGACCAAATTTCACCTGAGGGACTGCAAGGCTCGACCTCGCTGACAGGCGGAGTTGACGTCCGGTGGTAGCCAGACGGGAACGCTGCCTGTTTTTCGGGGGCTTGTTCCCGATTCGATCGGAATGCGGGAATGCGGGAAGGGACTCGAACTAAAAACTGCTCTCGCGTCTGGGCACGTTGGCGACGTACAACCGATACGGATTTTTAACTGGCTTTCCTTGTCTTCGCGAAGGGCAACAACGATGTCACAAATCGGACAAACGAGTACCGCAGATTTTACGTCTCAGCAGCAGGCTGCACAGGCAAGCTCGGACGATGCCTTCTCGGGAGTGGACATCGATAGTTTCATGAAACTATTGATCAGCGAGCTACAGAACCAAGACCCGCTGAATCCAACGGATAATAGTGAAATGATTCAGCAAATCGGTCAAATTCGTGAAATTGGCGCGACCGACCAACTCACGCAAACGCTCTCTTCGCTGTCATCGAGCCAGGAACTTGTGACCGCCAGTTCACTGATCGGTCGAAGCGTCACGGGGCTCGCTGATGATGCTAGCGACGTTGATGGGGTAGTTGATCGTATTACCGTAGAAACTAACAGCGATAACAATGCCCGTTCTGTCAAAGTTCACGTGGGTGGAAAGACGATGGATATAGATAACATTCGTGAAATACTAACTGGGTAAACTTTTACGATTCCTTAGCTAGCATTCTTTTGCTTCGCTGAGCATCGATTTTTGGTTTATCCGCGATACGCTGACAGGACCAAAGTCGATGGGACTAACCTCCGCACTGACCACCGCGCTAACTGGACTTTCTGCTGCGGAAACGCAGATTGACGTGATTGGTAACAACCTTGCCAACTCGCAAACGGTCGGTTTCAAATCCTCCGACGCCGTCTTCGCGACTCAGTTCCTGCAAACACTTTCGCTTGGTGGTGGTCCGACGGCGGACAACGGTGGGACGAATCCTCGGCAAATTGGGCTGGGTGTGCAAGTGGCAGAGATCGCTGCCAACCACAACCAAGGGACAATCGAGATTAGCAGTAGCGCGTCGGACTTGGCGATCCAAGGCGACGGCTTCTTCATTGTCGAAGGTGCTTCGAGCGAACGTCTCTATACGCGAAACGGGATTTTCAGACTCAACAGCAACGCGGAACTTGTCAATTCAACGGGCCAGCGACTCTTGGGTTACGGAATTGACGAACAATTTCGATTGCAGGAATCGGACCTAGTGCCGTTGACGGTTCCACTGGGAACCGAAAGCGTTGCCAAGGCGACGGAGAACGTGACTTTTGAAGGTGGATTGACGCCGGAGGGTGACATCGCCGATGCGGGACAGATCGTTCAAAGTCTCCGGCTTGGCAACGATAAGGTACCCCGGCCCGATGCAACCGGTGTTTCCATTAGTAGCGCACCGTTATCCGACCATACGAATATCACGGTTAATAATACGGGTGTCGGAACGCTTGCCGCGGGGACTTACCGGTATCGCGTGGCCCTGGTCGATTCCAATGGGAACGAAGCGGCGCCAAGCGGCGCGGTGACGGCAACCGTCGCAGCCAACGGACGGATCGAGCTTGGTAATCTTCCGCTTGATCCCGATGGTGGTGATTACCCGACGGTGAACGTTTACCGAACAGCCGTCAATGGCAACGACTTTTTCATGCTTGGTTCGGCTACGGCGGGTACAAGTTTTGTTGATGACGGTGCGACGGCTCTCTCGGCAAATGCACTCGACACCGACACGTTGACCGGTAACTACACGTACATGATCACTTACCACAGCAATGGTGAATCGGAATCTCGCCCGAGCGTATTGATCGGACCACAAAACATCGTCGCTGGACGTGTCTCGCTTTCTGATTTCCCGACACCACCGATCCCGGCGGTTGGTGATGGTTATCCAAGCTACGATGAAATCCGTGTTTACCGCAACTTGTCGAACGACCAGAACAACTTCTACTTGGTGGATACGGTTGCACCCGGTGATACGTTTACCGACGGTAAAACAGACGCGGAAATCGCAGATCTAACAACGACCGGTAATCAACTGCTTGATATGGACGGCCCCCAAGTTAACGCCAGTACGCTATTGACGGACGTGCTCAAACGTGACGGGCTTACTTATTCAAATGCGTTTGAACTCGGCACGCTCAGCTACTCAGGTCGCAAAGGTGGCAGGGCACTGGGAACAAAAGAATTCGAAATTACTGACACCAGTACGATGCAAGACTTTATTGACTTCATTGAAACATCGTCGGGAATTCAAACGGTTCAAGTGGATGGTCAGAATCCAATTCCGCAATCCCAAAATAACTTGCCTGGCCAATCCGGAGAAATTTCTCCAGGTGGCTATATCCAGGATGGAGCAATTCGTTTTGTTAGCAACAATGGCGAGGCGAATGCACTGACCATTGACCTATCCGCTTTCCGAATCGAAACGGCATCGGGGAATGTTACAACGCCAAACCTTGGCTTTGGGACGATCCAAGAAGCGGTAGGGCAAAGTGCGGTGAGTGACTTCGTCGTCTACGATTCGCTCGGCGTTCCCATCAATGTTCGCATGACTGCGACGTTGGAAAGTCGCACCGATGAGCAGACCGTTTATCGCTGGTATGCCGATAGTCCCGAAAATCAATCGGTCAACGGAACGAACATTGCCGTTGGAACGGGGTTGGTTCAATTCGATGGGAACGGCAACTTTATCGCCACGACCAATGATCAAGTTGCGATCAATCGTAATGGCATCCCTAGTGTTTCGCCGCTGCAGTTCACCGTCGACTTCGGCAAAGTATCGGGTTTGGCAACGCAAGAAGCCACGCTTGCAGCGACCCAACAAGATGGTAGTGAACCAGGGGTGTTGAATAGCTTTGTTGTTGGTGAAGACGGCACGATGCGAGGCGTATTCAGTAACGGGATCTCACGTGACCTTGGAAAGCTGCAATTGGCTCGATTCGCCAACCCCGTCGGTCTGGAATCACGTGGATTAAACGTCTATGCCCAAGGCGTCAATACGGGGCTTCCCGTGATGGGTGGTCCGGGTGAGAATGGCATTGGTAGCGTGATTGGTGGTGCTTTAGAGTTGAGCAACACCGACATCGGCAAAGACTTGATTGAGTTGGTGTTGGCCAGTACCCAATACCGAGGGAATAGCCGAGTGATCACAACAAGCCAGCAATTGCTTGACGAGCTATTGAACCTACGACGATAGAGTCGTCATTCAGGTTCTTAGACGAATTCCGCGTCTGAGTTACGGCGCGTCTGAGTTACCGGGACGCTCGCAGTTGCCCGCGAGCTCGGCGGATTGCCGTTTCTTTGAGTTCGGCTTGTTCAGGCGTCACCGAAGGCATTTCGAATGCCTTTTCGAGCGAGGCTTGTGCTTCCTCGCTGTCGAGCAAATCGACGGGGACTGCTCGCGACGTGACGACATTGACGACGTCTTTTTCTACCTGTGCAAAACCACCGTCGATGAAATAGCGTTCGGGTCCCGCCGCGGTTTGTAGACGTAACGTTCCAAAACCGAGTCGGCCGATGAATGGCGCACGGCCATTCAATACGCCTAGCTCACCATCATACATTGGTAGCACCACCGAATCCGCTTCGCGGTCAAATTCGGTTCGTTCAGGGGTGACGACAACACAACGAATCGACATGAGCTACTTCGACTCCATTTTCTTGGCTTGGGCTTCCGCCTGTTCGATCGCTCCGACGTACATGAACGCTTGCTCGGGCAAGTGATCCCACTTGCCATCACAAATCTCTTCAAAGCTGCGGATTGTGTCTTCGAGCGACGTGACCTCACCCGCTTTACCTGTGAACACTTCGGCAACCAAGAACGGTTGCGACAAAAAGCGTTCGATTCGACGAGCACGATGCACGACGGTCTTGTCTTCTTCGTTCAATTCGTCGACACCGAGAATCGCGATGATGTCTTGAAGTTCGCGGTACCGTTGCAAAATCGTTTGTACTCGACGAGCGATCGCGTAGTGGCGGTCGCCGACGTATTGTGGATCCAAAATTCGCGAGTTCGACGCAAGCGGGTCAATCGCTGGATAAATACCCTTTTCCGAAATCGCTCGTTCCAAGTAAATGAACGCGTCCAATTGGCTAAACGCTGTAGCCGGTGCAGGGTCGGTCGGGTCGTCCGCAGGAACGTAGACCGCTTGGACCGATGTGATCGCTCCCTTCTTGGTTGACGTAATCCGTTCTTGAAGTGCACCCATCTCGGTTGCAAGCGTTGGTTGGTAACCTACAGCCGATGGCATCCGTCCTAGCAGTGCCGACACTTCCGAACCGGCTTGCGAGAAGCGGAAAATGTTGTCGACGAAGAGCAACGTGTCCGCTCCGGTGGAATCGCGGAAATACTCGGCCATCGTCAATGCCGATAGCGCGACGCGAAGACGCGACCCAGGTGGTTCGTTCATTTGACCGAACACCATACATGTCTGCTCGATCACCTTGCGACCGGTTTGACCAATTTCGGTTTCCTGCATTTCAAGCCACAGGTCGGTTCCTTCGCGAGTTCGTTCACCAACGCCTGCAAAGACCGAATAGCCACCATGACTGCTAGCGATACGAGCGATCAATTCGGTCAGAATCACTGTCTTACCCAACCCCGCACCACCGAACAGACCCGCTTTACCACCACGGACGAACGGGGTCAAAAGGTCGATCACCTTGATGCCGGTTTCGAACACTTCGGTGCTGGTTGACAATTCCGAAATCAAAGGAGCTTGGCGGTGAATTGCCCAGTAGTCATCGGCTTGAACCGGGCCACGATTATCGATCGGGTTACCGAGCACATTGAAGACGCGGCCGAGAGTCGCTTGGCCAACCGGAACCGTTACCGGTTTTCCGAGGTCAAGAACATCCATGCCACGCATCATGCCGTCGGTACTGCCTAGTGCGATCGCACGGATACGTCCGCCACCGAGGTGTTGTTGACATTCACCTACCAAGTTGATCGAGACGCCTTTGTGCTCGCTCTTGATTTCGAGTGCGTTGTAGATCTCGGGCAGTTGGCCTTCGGGGAATTCAGCGTCGAAGGTCGATCCAATGACTTGGGTAACCTTGCCGGTCACACCTTGTTCGGTTGCAGTGGACATAATTTTTGTTAACTGGGTTTTCAGGTGGTAAATGCGTAGCGGAACTCGCGGAGAGTTCCGGTGATTATGGGTTCCACGGAAGTCTCAGCAACTTCCGCTACGTTGTTTTCTATCCTTCGAGGGCCTCGACGCCACCGATGATTTCCATGATCTCGCCGGTGATTTGACTTTGTCTGGCTCGGTTGTAAGTCATTGAAAGTTGCTTGATCATATCGCCCGCGTTCTCGGTTGCTCCCTTCATCGCAATCATCCGAGCAACTTGCTCGCTCACCGCCGCGTCAAGGAAGCACTTGAACAATCGCACCTTGAAACTGGTCGGCACGACCTCCTCCAAAATGCTCTCGGCCGATGGCAGGAATTCGTATTCGGCATTCACGCCGGATTGCTCTTCCTCTTCGCTATCCATATCGAGCGAACCGAGTGGCAACAAAGTTTCAACGATTGCTTGTTGGCGACTGGTGCTGATGAATCTCGTGTAGACCACATCAAGTCGATCAAGCTCGCCAGTAATATACATCGACAAGTACTTGTCAGCGATCTTTTCGACTTCTGCAAAAGCCGGTTGGTCTTCAAAGTTCAAATAGGCATCGGCCGTCTTGATTCTGCGAAATTTCAATCCATTCAAACCACGTTTGCCGCTGACGTCGACGGGACAATCTTCGACGGTTTCGCGAAGTTGACGGATGGCCGGCACGGCAGTACGAAGAATGTTTCCGTTGTAGCCGCCGCACAAGCCGCGGTTGCTGCTCAGAACCAAGACTCGCGCATGTTCGGTCACTTCGCGTTTCTCTAGTAACGGATGCTTCACATCCAAACCGGCGGCGGCCAACCGACTGACAATCTTGGTGATTTGATTTGTATAGGCCGTTGCCGCATGCGCACGATCCATCGATTTCTTGTACCGCGCCGTCGCGATCAATTCCATCGTTCGCGTGATCTTGCGAATGTTGCGAATGGATTTGCGTCGTTTATCGAGTGCTCGTGCGTTGGCCATAAAATTCTAAACAGGCGGTTATAGCTTTTCTGAAACGGGATTCATTGAAACAGGCGAATGTTATACGGGTACTCGTAGGCATTGCCATCTCGGACCGAAAGTGCGGCAATCACTCCAAAGACAATTTGCAAAATCAAGGGCGCGAAAACGATTGGAAACAATGTCCCGCAGCTTAGCAGTGTGATCGCTACACAAATCGCACCGAGAATCAGCAAGGTGATTTGGAAATTCAGAGCTTCTTTCGCTTGTGACTCCACAAAAGGTGATTTGTCTTTGTACATCAAATAGAGGATTAACGGTCCGACGAAGCCAACCAAGCCACCAAGCACGATGCCGACACACCCGCTCAGGTGTGCGATCAAAGCGAGATTGCGGTCATCTTGGTTTGGCGAATAATGATCGGGTACGTCGTTGTCTATCTGCTGCGGTTCGGGTGGCGAAAAAGGGTTGGACATCTGGAATCCTCGCTTGATTGGCCACTTGGGTTTCAAACAGGTTAAGTTCGCTACGCTTCGACCGGCTTATAACCGGCTTTGAATTCCTTAATCACGGCAACGATCTTTTCAGCAATCTCGTCAGTCAAGTCTTTCTTGTCATCCAATTCTGCAAGCAGTTGGCTGTGCTTGTCTTTGGCATATTGCAAAAAGTCTTTTTCCCATTGTGGGACCGATTTGATTGGCACATCATCAAGGTGTCCGCGTGTACCAGCGTATAAGCTAAGTACTTGCTCGGAGACCGCCATCGGTTGATATTGCGGTTGTTTCAGCAATTCCACCATTCGGTATCCACGGTCAAGTTGGGCCTGGGTGGCCGAATCCAGGTCCGTACCAAGCTGGGCAAACGCTTCTAAGGCACGAAACGCAGCCAAGTCGAGGCGCAAACCACCGGCAACTTTTTTCATCGCCTTGATTTGAGCCGCACCGCCCACTCGCGATACCGAGATTCCCGCATTCATGGCCGGACGAATCCCAGCAAAGAATAAGTCGGGTTGGAGGTAAATTTGTCCATCGGTAATCGAAATTACATTCGTGGGAATGTAAGCGGAAACTTCCCCTTCAAGTGTTTCGATGATCGGCAAACTGGTGATCGATCCGCCGCCGAGTTCCTCCGACAATTTGGCCGAACGTTCGAGCAACCGGCTATGGCAATAGAAAACGTCCCCGGGGTAGGCTTCGCGGCCTGGTGGGCGACGCATCAACAAACTCATTTGGCGATAGGCCGTAGCTTGCTTACTTAAGTCATCGTAAACAATCAGTGCGTGGCCACCGTTGAACATGAAGTGTTCGGCCATCGCGGTTCCGGCATACGGTGCGATGTACTGAAGCGGAGCCGGTGCACTGGCTCCTGATGCGATCACGCAGGTGTATTCCATCGCGCCTTTTTGCGTCAATACTTCGACGATGCTGGCGACCGCTGAGTCCTTTTGGCCCACAGCGATGTAGAAGCATTTAACGCCTGTGCCTTTTTGGTTGATGATGGCATCGATTGCGATTGCGGTCTTACCGGTTTTTCGGTCACCAATGATCAATTCGCGTTGACCACGTCCGATCGGTGTCATTGCGTCAATCGCTTTGACGCCCGTTTGCATCGGCTCGGTGACCGGTTGTCGTTCGGCTACACCCGTTGCGATAATTTCCACGGGTCGAGTGATGTCGGTTTGAACGGGCCCTTTGCCGTCGAGTGGGTTGCCCAGCGGATCGAGCACACGCCCCATTACCGCGTCGCCTGCGGGAACACTCAACAGGGTTCCGAGTGCTTTGACTTCGTCACCTTCTTGGATCGACAGGTAGTCGCCCAAAATGATGACCCCGACCGAGTTCTCTTCAAGGTTGAAAGCCAACCCGATCGCGCCGTTGGGGAATTCAACCATCTCCCCGGCCATGACTCCGGAAAGTCCATAGACACGTGCGATCCCGTCACCGACTTCCAACACGGTGCCGACTTCACGAACGTCAATCTTACTGTCAAATTGATCGATCTCTTGTTGCAAGACCGATGCGATCTCGTCGCTGCTAAATTTCATGGGTAACGCTAATCGATTGATAGGGGCGTTGAAATGGTTTGGTAAAAGGGTGGCAACGTCGCACCACCATGACTGCTGCTTTGCTTTTAATTTTCGTTCAAAAACGTCTCGAACCGTTTCATCAACTGGCTCGAGAAACCTTCGCGAGCCTTACGGCCCATTTGATCCAATCGGTTCGACACACTGCCATCGAACACGGTGTCGCCGACACGAATGACCATGCCGCCGACCAAATCGGGGTCCACCGATTCTTCCAAACGAACCGCTTTGCCGAGTACCGAGGATAACCGCTCGGATACTTGCCCTCGCAAATTTTCATCTAGCGGAACGGCCGATGTTACTTTCGCGACAACTCGCCCAATCGATTCGTCAAGCAACTTCTCCGCCGCGACGCGTACGGCCGAGATATAGCCGAGTCGATCACGATCGGCCATCACTTTCAAGAACTTGACCAACACCGGGTGAAACTCTTCACCGAAAATCCGGTCCAGGACTCGAACTTTCTCTGTCGGTTTCACTCGCGGTGACGCAAAGGCGGTCGCTAGCGGCTCGCTTTGCGAAATGTATTCGTCGACCATTCGGCCTAACTGCTCCACGACCACTTCGGCGACGCCCTGACTGCTGGCCGCTCCGATTAGTGCTCGCGCGTAAGTCCTGCCCAATTGCTCGGCTCCGGTATCAAGAACCGTGTCGTGTTTTGGGGCTTCGCTCATGGGGCGCTCTGGCGTTTCAAATAACGCATCGATGAAATGGTGATGGAATCGGGAAAGTTTTGACTGAAAAGGCTACTAGTTGTTGCTTGGCAGACGATCGAGTGATTGACGGATCAAGTCCGCATGATCGCTCTCTTGAAGCTCACGACCGACAACCTGTTTCGCAACATTCACGGCGATTTGGGAGGTTTGTCCAGCAAGTTCAGTCAACGCAACCTTCTTGGCGGTCTCAATGTCGGCAACGGCACGCTCGCGGTTATGATCCGCTTCTGCTTTCGCTTCGGCTAAAATCCGTTGGCTATTGGCTTCCGCATCACGGCGAGCTTCGGCCAACATTGCTTGCACTTGCCCTGACGCTTCATCGAGTTTGGTTTGGTACTCGCTCAGCAATGATCGTGCCTCGGCATTGGCTTGCTCCGCACCTTCAAGATCGCTGTGGATTTTGTCTTCGCGTGCTTTCAAACCACCGAGTACCGGGGGCCAAACAAACTTGGACAAAATCGCCAGCACGCCAAGGAAAATCCCGATGTTAATGACGGCCGAACCAATGTCGAACTGCAAAATCGGTGGCGTGTGAGTGTCACTGTGATCGGCATCTGCATCGTGACCAGCCTCTGCATCGTGACCAGCGTCCGCATCGTGACCAGCGTCCGCATCGTGATCGGCTGACTCATGGGTGGCTGCATCAAGATCGTGTCCGGCTTGGCTATCACCGCCGTCCTCGACCGCTTCGGCCGCAACCGGCTCAGCAACTTCCGCATGGCAAACCGCTCTCGAGCAGACTCCGACCGTCATGACGGCAAAGCTTACAATCGACAAACGAACAAATTTCAAAAGCATCGGGTCGCCTTTATCGCAACAAACCGAGAAAAGGAAACGAGGCAAACAACTTAGGTGAGGATATACATCACGATCAATGCAATCACGGTCACCCCTTCGATCAACGCTGCGGAGATCAGCATTTGCGTGCTGATTGGGCCAGCGGCTTCAGGTTGACGCGAGATCGATTCGACTGCGGTTGCACCGATACGACCAATGCCCCAGCCGGCACCTAGGATTACGAGACCGATGCCGATCCCAGCACCCATTTTGCCAACATTGAGAGCTTCTTGAGCCAGAATCATCGCCAATTCAAACATCTTCACATTACTCCAGAGGTTATTTTCTCGAACAGGAAAAGTCCGCCACCGTTTTGAGGCTAGCAGACCAATTGGGGTTAAAGGTTAAATTTCAGCGGAAAGGGTTTCAACGAACAATCGCTGTCCCTTATCCGAATAGGGCTAATCGACGAGTGGACCTAAACGTTTGAGGTCACCAATCTTATCAAGGTCCATTTGGGCAGCATCTGAACCAGGTTCGTCATGCTCGTGATCCTCGTGATGCGTCGCCGTCATCGAAATGAACAGGACCGTCAAAAACGTGAAGATGAACGCCTGCAAAAAACAGATGAACAACTCCAACAATGTTAAAGCAACACCGCCAAGGATGACCGACAACTCGACACCAATTCCGAGCATCGTGGACACCTTCGCAGCAGAAAATACCAGACCGACAAAAGCGGCAATCACCAAGTGGCCCGCCATCATCGTTCCAAAAAGCCGCATGGCAAGTACCACCGACTTGATACACAAACCAACCCACTCCAAAATGTAGAGGGGAATGCCAATCAGTAGCATTTTGGGATCGTCCCAGCCAACGGGATTGAAGTGGGCGAAGAACGCCTTGGCACCAGTTTCGCGAATGCCGATAAACAAAATCGCCACAAAGCTACACAACGCCAACATCACGTTGAGCGACAAATTGCCCGTCGCAGTGCCGCCCCAATGAGCATAGTGATTGTCACCGGTAATCGATTGCAGGATATAGCCAATCGGAATCAATCCCATCACGTTGCAGAACAGGATGAAGAAGAAAACGGTCCAAATGTAATAGATATATCTGTCAGTCATCGAGCCAAGGTTCGGCCGAGCGACTTCATCGCGTATGAATGCAGCCATCGTCTCGAAGAGCTGCGAGATTCGCCCTTTCGTTTTGTAGGCTTTTAGTCCTTCACCCTTAGGCCGGACACGAAATGCCACATAGGCAAACACCAAAATGACCGTGATCGCCGCGACCGCCGTCATCATCAAATGATTGGTGATAAAGAACTGGTAATGACCGTCGTAAATGTTTAACGCAGGGATATCACCACCGCCTACATCGAGGTCAAGCAATGGATCCGGGTGCAGTGGATGCGGAACCACATGGGTGATCGGGCTGTGATCGGCAGCGGCAACGAGGAATGGCATCCGATAATGTCGTTAATACAGCGAGAAAGTGAAAAGGACAAAGACGAAAGCTTGGTTTCACATTCGTGAACGAACGATAGTAGACACTTCAATTGTCGTTAGGTAAATGTACCAACCGAGAACATTTAGTGCGATCCAATCTTGCGAATGGGCCAATTGATAACGGCAGATCAAAAACAGTGCAACCGTGCCGACAATGCGAAACATCATTGCACTGCCCCAAGCGACGGTAAAGTGACCAAAGTCAGCCCACAATTCTTCCCTTGTTGGTGCAACTTTCTCGAGCGTTCCGCACTCGGATACATCGACTCGATCAACGGCCTCGATTTGACGCTCAGAATCAGGCAGACGCTCAGGATCAGGCAGACGCTCAGAATCAGGCAGACGATCGGGATCAGGCAGACGATCGGGCGAAGATTGCCCGCTTTGGGGCGCTTCCTCGGTTCCGTGGCCCTTCGAAGTGATCTCGGCACGGCGACGAAGCCTGTACCCGGGTAACATCGAAGCGATCGCGATCAGCCCGCTAAGGATGGCAAGAAACAGAAAACTACTCTGCAATTCAGGTGCGAGCATCATCATCCCAGCGGACAGAGTGACCGTTGCCAAGCCCCATCCGATCGTCACCGCTCGAATCGCCCGAGCGTACGAGTCGACTATCGAAACGGGTTCGAGAATGGGGCGATCGCTTCGGACGGCAGCATCATCCAATCTTATGGAATTCCGTGTTTCACTTCGATTTGGTGGGGAATGGAGCAGGTTCGTTTCGTTTGGGGGGAACCTGATTTGTCGCTCCGCTCTTCAATGCGACGATGATAAACCGAGTCATCGCAAGGCTAAAGCCGACCAACATCGCCAAAGCAGTCACAAAGGGGCGATCGGCTTGACGCCAATCATCAATCCAATAGCCAAATGCAGTAAACATCAGGGTGATCCCGGCTAGCTCGAGTCCCATTCCGACGAGCCGCATCCAGACATTCTTGGAGGTCCTGCCTCCTCTGGGGCCTATCGCCGGAGTTGTTCGAGTTTCTTCAGCGGTTGGCTCGATCTGCTCCTTTAATCTTCGGCCTTTCTCGATTTGATCTTCGTCCGTCACTGCAACTCTCCTCCCGTACGACCTCGTTTTGGGCCAGCTCCTCGTTTTGAGCCAGCTCGGACTACAAGCTCAACATGGTGTCTACAATGATGGTAAATCAGGGGTGCGGTGTATTGTCGCATGCCGATTGGCCTGGTTTCCGCCGTTCGAACCGAGAATCACCCTAGCACTCGCAGGTCAAAAGGACTGTAAGCACCATTGTTCGGCCAGCAGACGCGGACCTAGGAGCTAATTTGGCAACCTACTCTGAGATGGCAAGGTGCGGCAGCTGGGGATTCTTCTGTAGTTTTACTGAAAATGAGGGCTAACCCTCAATTTCTACGAACTTAACTGGCCGTTTTACCTTTCCGCATCTAGAACAGGGGTCTGTCCCTTGTCATAATGATTCAGGTGACGATTGTGCCATTACTGACGGATAGGCGGGGTCGCCAATATCATGATTCATTGACAACTTGAGCCGAGAAATCGGGGCGAGCGACACAGCTAGGAGACCGGAAGTTGATTAAGAACGCTGATTTGAAAGTGCAAACTAGACGAGAGCTCGCGGAATTAGCCAAGAACTACGGCGTCGAAGGTTGGCACGGCATGCGGAAAGATGACCTCGTCACGGCTATCTCGAAAGTCCAACGTCGTTTGCGACGTGCTTCCACTGCGAAGCAACGCGCTTCAGCGCCGAAAAACGGCGGCGAAACAAAGGCGCGTGGGAAAAAAACGGTCGCCTCCACCGCCACCAAAACTGCAGCGCGTGCCAACCGAAGTGCGTCTCCGTCAAGCAAGGCAAAGCAGTCATCAACCCCAAGCAAGTCGGCCCAAATCGCCGCGGCCCGAGCTCGTACGGCAGCGGAAAACGCGAAGAAGAATGCCGAAGCAGCGGCGAAATTGGAAGAAAAGGAACGTATCTCGGCAAAGACCGCTCGGATTCGTGCCCAAATGCGAAGCCGACGAGAGACGATGCAAAAACATCGTGATCTGTCTACGGCAACCCTCGTGGGAGGATCTGCGGTTGCCCGCGGATCAAGCCGAACTCGCACTCCTGATCCTCATCAGGATCGCGTCGTGTTGCTGGTGCGAGATTCCTATTGGCTGCAAGCAACTTGGGAAATCACACGCGCCAGTGTTCAACGAGCCGAATCGTCTATGGCCGAACGATGGCATTCCGCCAAGCCGATGCTTCGTCTGTTAGCGGTTGGCGATATTTCCAACAACCAAGCGGAAGTGGTTGCCCGCGATATCCCGATCCACGGCGGCGTGGATAATTGGTACATCGATGTTGATGAACCACCCTCCCGGTTCCGTGTTCTGGTCGGTTACTTGGCAGATACGGGGGACTTCTACACGCTTTGCAGAAGCAATGTTGTCGAGACTCCGCCACCAGGTGAATGTGATCGGCTCGACGAACATTGGAGTGATATTGCCGAAGACTACGAACGAATTTATTCCCTCAGTGGCGGCTATGAGAGCGACGCGGGGGACTTGAAAGAGGTCTTCGAAGACCGCCTCCAACGCCCCATGCCATCTCGTGGTGAACAAGGTCAAATGGTGGCCGATCCAAGCTTGCTGCGTCAATCCAAGCTGCCATTCAAAGTGGATGCGGAATTGATCGTGTTTGGGAAGACGGCCCCTAGCGCAACGGTGAACATTGCCGGTCGTCCGGTTAAGCTCCAAACGGATGGTTCGTTCACCGTTCGCGTAAAACTGCCTGACAAACGTCAAGTACTTCCGGTCACTGCAGAAAGTCGCGATGGACTTCGCCAACGAACCACCGTCGTCGCAGTCGAGCGGAACACCAAGGTCATGGAAACAGTCGAGCTCGACGACCGCTTCTAAGCTTTCCAACGACATTAACGGAACCCGTATTGGGTTTTTGATCGAAAACAGGGACTTCAAAAGAGTTCCTTTTTTTTGTGACTCACGCAGTATCTGCTTTCGCTTCTGTTATCCTTAAAGCTTCGCCAGACAAGCACTACTAAATCACCGGTAAGGTGTCTGGCAATTTATTGTCTCTAACTTTGAACAGGGCACCCTCGATGAACCGCATTGTTACCGTTTCGATTCTGCTCGCCGTTTGCGCTATTGCAACTCTTCCTTCGACGACCGCTGAGGCGCAATTTGAAGGGATGAAATACCGTGTCCCCAAAGACGCGAACTCAATCGTCTTGATTAACGCCGAAAAACTGTTTGGGTCACCCGTTGCGAACCGTGAGCGTTGGGAAGTTCGTCGTAAAGCTGCCTTCGATGCGGGGATTTCTGCATTGCCACCTGATGCAACGGCGGTCCTCTTGGCCGGGCGTCTCGACCATGAATTTGGCGAGACAGTATGGGAAATGGCGATGATGAAATTGCGAAGTGATCGTAACGTCGCTGCCGCGGCGCAACGATATGGCGGTACGATGGACACGGTCGCAGGACGCTCTGCAGTGCGATTACCGAACGACCAATACGTTATTCAAATCATGAGTAACCTGATTGGTTCTTACACGCCTGCTAATCGCCAAGATGTTACTCGATGGCTAAAGTCGACCGACGTTGGATCGGCAGCAAAGCTTCCTGACTATTTGGAACGAGCCTTCGGTTACGCTGCAAAAGTTGGGACACCGATCGTGATGGCTCTCGATGTCGAAGGTGTCATTTCTGGCGCGGCTTTGAAACAACAGTTCGATCAATTCGAGTCCCTCAAAGGTTCCGGTGTTTCCCCTGACGCGTTGGCCAAGTTGATGGAAGGAGCCAAAGGGGTCACCCTTGGCATTACCGTCCAAGGCGATACGGTCGGTGCAATTCGCGTCGATTTTTCGGAGTCGCCTGAGTTCTTGGCGAAGGTTGGCAAGAATTTGATTATTGAAGTCATGCAGAACCAAGGTGTGATGATCGAAGAAATTCGCGATTGGAAACCATCGATCAGCGGCAACACGTTCCTGCTTCGCGGAACCCTATCGACCAATGGCACTCGACGTGTATTGAGTGTGTTGGCATTGCCACCGGCGCTTGCTGACGCGATGCACGAAGCCACCTCACCCGGTTCCGATCCCGAAGGGTCCGCCAAACGCATTGCTTCTCAGCAGTACTTCCAATCAATCACAACGTTACTTGACGACCTGCGTGAGAAGCCTCACCGTGATCATGTTTCAAGCTTTGGTCAGGCTGCTGCTTGGTACGACCGTTACGCTCGCAAAATTGACCAATTCCCAATCTTGAACGTCGACGATCAATTGCTTGATTTTGGCGCTCAAACCGCGACGCTGCTTCGCAATGGTGAAATGGCGATGAAAGGGGTTGGCATGCGATCGTCGGTTCGAACCTCCGGCAACAATCCGACATCAGGCGGTTACTATGGCTCCTATGGCGGATACCGGGGCGGTTATTATGGCAACTTTGGTGCAGCGGTTGGGGCAAATGTGAATGCCGCGCAAGCCTCGATAAGGGAAAAAGGTCGGACGGACGCGATCATTCGAGGTCAAGAACGAACCAGTGGAGCGGCAACGGTCCAACAGATTTGGCAACAGATCGACGAAGCGACCGCGGCGATCCGCCGAGAAATGGTTCAGAAGTACAGCGCCGACTTCTAAAGTGAGTGGAGGGCGAAATCGCTCTCCCCTACCGCAATAAAGCAGTTATTTATCGTCGCCGATCTATGGCTGCTTGTGATTCTTAGCCCTCTCACTTGGCAAGATTGACTCGTCTTTCTTGTCCAAGTTGGGTTGCGAGCCGATCGGCGTTGCTACCTTCATGGCGAACGGTCGTGACGACACGAGCTGCCGATTTTGGTGTTTTAGATCCCCAATTCCCGCTTTGCTTCGGCGAATTTTGAGAGGGCGAATTCAATGTCCTTTTCGCTATGCGCCGCGGAAATTTGAGTACGGATTCTCGCCTTGCCTTTGGGGACAACCGGATAAGAGAAACCGACGACGTAGACTCCTTTGTCGAGCATTTTGTCAGCCAAAGTGGAAGCTAGCGACGCATCGCCTAGCATGATTGGCACGATCGGATGTTCGCCTGGGACGATGTCAAACCCGGCCTCACGAAGTCCTTTGCGAAAGAGTTGTGTGTTGGATTGTAAACGATCGCGGAGCTCCGTCGATTCGCTTAGCAGTTCAATCGCCGCGATCGAACCTGCAACAATGGGCGGCGCTAGGGAATTGGAAAACAGATAGGGTCTTGATCGCTGACGCAGTATCTCGACGATCTCACGCCGACCACTAGTGTAACCGCCACTGGCCCCGCCAAGGGCTTTGCCGAGCGTACCGGTGATAATGTCGATTCGTCCCATCACGTCGTTGTGCTCGTGGGTTCCTCGGCCTCGCTTTCCCATGAATCCGACCGCGTGTGAGTCGTCGACCATGACCAATGCGTTGTAGCGGTCTGCCAGATCACAGATGCCACGAAGGTTGGCGATCGTTCCATCCATCGAAAATACACCATCTGTTGCAATGAGGCGAAAACGTGACGACGCCGACGATTGCAATTTCGATTCCAACTCGACAAGGTCGTTGTTTCGGTAGCGAAACCGTTTTGCCTTGCAAAGACGTACGCCATCAATGATCGATGCGTGATTAAGCTCATCGGAGATCACTGCATCTTCTTCAGTCAATAGTGTCTCGAATAGACCGCCGTTAGCGTCGAAGCAGGAAGTGTAAAGAATGGTGTCTTCGGTCCCCAAAAATTCACTCAGTCGTTCTTCGAGTTCCTTGTGAATCGTTTGGGTACCACAAATAAAGCGGACCGAAGAGAGTCCGTAGCCCCAATTCAGCAAGCCTTCACGGGCGGCTTGGTTAACGAGTGGGTGTTCGGCTAAGCCGAGGTAATTGTTCGCACAAAAATTGATTACCTCACGCCCGTCTCCAATGCGAATGTGCACGTCTTGGGGAGAGGTGATTTTGCGTTCGGATTTGTAAAGCCCATCGCTGCGGATTTGCTCTAGTTGTTTGGTAAGATGCGTTTTGAATTCGCCGTACATCAGGATGAATTGTGTGAGAGGGAGGGTGAACAAGCCGTAGGGTTACAAATTCCAATCGAGAATCACTTTGCCGGATTGTCCCGACATCATGACTTCGAACCCTTTTTCAAAATCAAGACAATGAAAGCGGTGGGTAATGACAGGATAAATGTCGAGGCCGCTTTGTAACATAACCGTCATCTTGTACCACGTCTCATACATTCTGCGTCCGTAAATTCCTTTGACGGTTAACATGTTGAATACCACTTTATTCCAATCGATCGCGATTTCGCCCGAGGGGATTCCAAGCATCGCAATTCGGCCGCCATGGTTCATTTGATTGATCATGTCACGGAACGCGTCCGGATTCCCTGACATTTCCATGCCGACGTCAAAGCCTTCTCGCATGCCAAGTTCTCGTTGCACATCGGCAAGTTTTTCGGTGCGTACATCGACACAAAGAGTCGCTCCGAGTTTTTTCGCTAAATCCAATCGCCAAGGATTCACATCTGTGACAACCACATGTCGTGCCCCGGCATGCTTCGCCACCGCCGCCGCCATGCATCCAATCGGCCCAGCACCGGTGATCAAGACATCCTCGCCAAGTACGGGGAACGTCAATGCTGTGTGAACCGCGTTTCCAAAGGGATCGAAAATGGAGGCAACGTCACGATCAATCGAATGGTCGTGGTGCCAAACATTCGTCATGGGCAACGAAATGTATTGAGCAAAAGCACCTGGGCGGTTAACGCCGATTCCCTTGGTGTGGGCACAGAGATGTCTTCGCCCCGCCATGCAGTTACGGCAACGACCGCACACCACATGCCCTTCGCCGCTGACGATGTCACCCGTGCGAAAGTCCGAAACATTACTGCCGATGTCGACGATTTCACCTACAAATTCATGGCCAACGACCATTGGAACAGGAATGGTTTTTTGTGCCCAATCGTCCCATTTATAGATATGGATATCGGTCCCGCAGATTCCGGTGCGGTCGACTCGAATCAAGACATCGTTGATGCCAATTTTCGGCTCAGGGACGTCTTCCATCCAAAGTCCCACTTCGCGTTCACGTTTAACCAGTGCTTTCATCGAATCATCCTCGTTGCTTGATCGGTTGGGATAAACCGCTAGTCTGCCTTGTCCAACAACAGTTTGTGTTCGGCGGCAAGAATGTTTTCTAGCTTCGTCACGTTGTCTGTAGTGATCTTTTTTCCTGTCACTTCGCTGTAGAAATCGAGCGTAATGTTTTCGCAAAGTTTCGTCCACTGCTCGATCAAATCGTGTGCTGGCCGGCCGACCGAAACGATGCCAGGTTTGGCTAATGCCATCGCGGCTTGCTTGCGGTCGCGTGTCGGTGGGTGGGTATCCAAAGCGTCTTGCTGTTCCTTTTCGGTTGCATTGGCGATTCGGTCGATCGTGGTCGCCGGCATCGTTTTACCAATATGCTGAACCAAGCGAGGAATGTTGTCGACCAATATGCCTTGCCCGTAGAGCATCTGTAAATTGCTGATCGAAACGCCATAGGCAACCGCATAGCGTTGGACCAGCGTCTGTGAATCGCTAAACGCTTTGCTGCCTGCCAAGTGAATCGCATAGCGGTCCGCATCAAACTCCATCTCGCGTGATAGGTTTCCGCTAATCGCGTGCCCTGCGTAGGCGAACCACCACATCATGTAGCGTCCGATGTAGCCAATCACATAAGTGATCGCCCACAGTAAACCGAAAACGCTCGAACCCGCCTCGGAATTGGATACTGCATAGGCAACGACTTCATCGCGATAGGCTTTGTGGATCGCTGACTGCATAAACCACCCGTTCAAATTGCAGAGCACATACTGCACTCGCATTCCCGTATCTTGGCAGAAATGACCGAATTCGTGGGCAATCACCGATGCAAGTTGATCGGCCGTTTGAGTGGCAATCAGCGGAACGCCAAGGGTCAATACGAGATCGTTATTCTGGAAGCTCAGCAGTCCGCTTTCGAACGAAGCCGACGCGTTGAATTCACAATTAAGATCGATTCGCGACGGAGCGGGGGCACCGAGCTTTTTGCAGATTTGGTCAACGAACTCATACATCGTTGGTTGTTCTTCACGAGTCAGTGTCCGTGTTTCAGGCGATTTTCGATTACCACTAAACAAGGTTGCGATAACCGCAAAGACCATACTGAAAATCGGCACCCAAGCAGCAAGCAGCAGCAGCCCTAAGCCGATCAACCCAAAGACAATAAATGGATTTGGTAATTTGCCTGTCGGCTCACTCCCCATCCACGTAAACAAGCCCCATCCCATGACAATTGTGGCGATGACGACCAGCAAAACAAACAAAGCTGGCAAGAGCAACATCATTCCCGCCGTCCCAATCAGGGTCTTTCCGTACGAATGAGCTTGCGATACCGGTTCAAACTTACCTTGAAAGCAGCCGGCGATTTGCGATGGAGTCAACTTCGCACTGATTGCCGCAGCGTGACGTTTCTGTTGAGCCTTGACTGCGGCATCCACCGTGGCTGTCGCCGCATCGAGCGCATGAAAGAAATCATCTGGTTCGTCGTTAGGATTGAATGCCTCGCTAGGGTTCAGAGTGTCGGAAGGATTTAAGGGTGACGTCTCGGTCGGCAACGCCGAAGCGGCCAGTTTCGCTGCTAAGCGACTTGCGAGGGCCTTCTTGTCCTCCGGTGCATTCGTTGCGGGCGTCCTGAACTCTGATGCCTCGGATTTCGATGCCTCGGATATTGCGGACGGCATTGAAGGCGGTGCCATGGTGAGATTGGTCTTCGTCGAACGACTCGGTGGCTTCGGACTCGGTGGCTTCGGACTCGGTGGCTTCGGACTCGGTGGCTTCGGACTCGATGGCTTCGGAATCAAAATTGCCTTGCCACACTGAGTACATTTGGCTCGCCGACCCGCAGCATTGTCGGGAGCTTGGAGGACGTGGCTGCAAGCGGGGCACCTAAATCGAATCATCACTCGGCTCCAATCATCACGTACAAAACAGGCAAAGCACAATAACGTTCTCGCACGGTCTCCGACGTCAGGGATCGATCGGGTTTTGCGTGAATCTTTGCGGATCGGCTTCGGCTTGGAAGCAAAGAGGACTATTCGCCGTTAGGTAAGTCAAAGTCGCCGGTGAGGTCACGCCAGAAGCAATGAATGTGGTTTGCTGGGTTGCCGGAAGCATCTGGTTGCGTGTTGACGAATTCGATCAAGAAACTTTGTCCGCGGATTCGATAGTAGTGTCCAATGCCAGGTTTCGTTGCGCCAGCCCAAGCAAAATGGACTTTTTCCCAGCCATTGGCTTCAATCAATTCACGACGCTGTTGCGAGATCGGTTCGGGGGCTGCATCGGTATAAACAGCCACCAATCGCTTGAGCAAGTCTCTTTGAGGTTGTTGCATGCGGCCGAATCGAATGCCCTCGGGATCGCCTACTTTTGCTTGAGGTTCGCCAGCGAATCGCACTTCGGCGGGAGCCTTGGATGCGATGATCGCCACTTCTTTTTGCTGGTCATCGAGACTTTCGAGAAGTTCAAAACCAAGATCCTCTTCTTCCCGAAGCACACGAATTCCTTTGCCCAGTGGTCCTTCGACTTCGGTCATAATCGTGGCGGGATTGGATGCGAAAAATTGCGGAGTCGTATCGACAAGCGTTCCGCCACGGCAGCTGAAATTGAGCGACATATGATGCCCTTCGAAACTGAGTCCCCAAGCGTCCGTGTCACTGGGGGTTCCGAAAATGGTAACAAAGTACTTCTGTGGATCGCGTCTCGCTTCGCTGCCGGGGCCTTCGAGTTGTCGCAGCACGCCTTCAAGCAGCATGATTTGGCTCGCCTTTCTATAGCCCGCCTCACTTAAGGCCGTTCGCAACAGTCGCAGTGCCGCAGTTCGTTGTGCTGTGTTCATGTCACGCAGTGCAACACCCTTTCGCGTCGGCATGGGAATGAAATGCCAAGCGACGCGTTGCTCCGAATCATACGGTTCGGTGACCTTGGTCGATTGTTCTTGGTCGAGCGTGGCTAGGAACGCTTCCGCAAAGACTTGCAGTTGCTTCCCGGGCGGATCCGCTACCTTCATCCCAATAAGTCCGCAGGTCGAGACCAGGAGAACGCCCAAGGCAATAAAACGAATAGATCGCATGAGAAGGATTTCGTTGAGAGAGGATGGAACAGAAGCGAGCAACCTCGGTCGGATGCTTAGCGGGGGCGAGTACAATTTCATCGAAGTTCGCTACATTGTAGTGTATTGGTTTCCTCACGACACAATCACCTCTTCGGAAAGTAGTCAAATTGAGCCTGCCACGAACCCTTGAGCCCGAAAGCATGGACACGATGGATGAAGCCATCTTGTACCTGGATATGAACCACGAGCAAATCAATCGCGTTTTCACCGACGATTTGTTTGCGGGTGGTGCGGTTGGACCGCGTGTGATGGAGCTTGGTTGTGGGCCAGCACTCATTGCGATTGAAATTGCTCGGCGCGACGACGCGTTGCAGGTCATGGGAATCGATATGTCGGTGGAAATGCTGGACATGGCCAAACGACAAGTCGATATAGCGGGGTTGCTCGACCGCGTTATGCTGCAGCATGCCGACGTCAAAGCGATGGATGAATTTGAGGAAGGCATGGCCGATACGGTCGCCTGTAATAGCGTGATTCATCATTTGGAAAACCCGATTGCGGGGTTGCGAACCGCCATTCGACTTGTCAAATCGAACGGGCGAGTCTTTATCCGGGATCTTTACCGACCTGTAACCGAACCCGAAATTGAAAAATTGGTCGAGATCCATGGCGAAGGGGAACCCGAAGCGGCCCAGCAGCTCCTTCGGCAATCGCTACACGCATCCTTGACGCTCGAAGAAGCTCGCGAATTGGCGTCCGAATGCGGAATCTCTGCCGAATGTGTCAACATGACCAGCGATCGCCACTGGACTCTCGATTGGACCAAAGCGTAGAAAAAGAGCGGGACTCGTTTTTAGACCGGTTGGAAAAAATCGGTCCTCCAATCAGAATCATGGTGGTTACGAATTTCTAAATTCAGCTACTGCTGGTGCAAAAATGATTGTGGTAATGGAAACGGGCGCTACGGATGCCCAAGTTAAAGTCGTCGCTCAACGTGTCGACGCGTTGGGTCTAAAATCGCATGTTATCGTTGGGACCGAACGAGTCGTCGTCGCAGCGATTGGCGAGAAAAGGGAGCATTTCAAAGATTCGCTCGAAGTCCTCGAAGGGGTGTCGGCCGTCGTCCCGATCGTGGCTCCCTACAAAATGGCGAGTCTCGAAGTTCGCGGCGAACCGAGCTGCATCGAAGTTCTCGACTTCAAAGCCGGCGCGGGCCAGTTCGGCGTTATCGCTGGTCCTTGCAGTGTCGAAAGCGAAGATCAAATTCTGCAAACCGCCCGCGCGGTCAAGGCTGCTGGTGCAACGGCCCTTCGCGGAGGTGCCTTCAAACCACGGACGAGCCCTTACAGTTTCCAAGGTCTTAAAGAGGACGGCCTAAAAATGTTGGCCGCGGCTCGCGACGAAACCAATTTGGCGATCGTTACCGAGGTTATGGGCACCGGCGATGTCGACTTGGTTGCCAAGTACGCCGATGTGCTTCAAATCGGTGCTCGAAATATGCAGAACTATCGATTGCTTGAAGCGGTTGGTGCAGTCGGTAAACCAGTGCTACTCAAACGAGGTGCGTCGGCGACGATGGATGAATTCCTATTGGCCGCCGAGTACATCCTCAACGAAGGAAATCCAGATGTCATGCTTTGCGAACGAGGTATCCGTACGTTCGAGGAACACACGCGATTCACCTTGCCGCTGGCAAGTGTACCGTACCTGCATCGCAAAACTCACTTGCCAGTGATCATTGACCCTAGTCACGGAACGGGGCATACCTACATGGTGCCGGACATGGCGGTTGCCGCCGTCGCAGCGGGTGCGGATGGGTTGATCTTGGAAGTTCACCCCGATCCAAGCTCCGCGATGAGCGATGGGTATCAATCGCTGAACTTTGAAGGCTTCGAGCGAACGATGCAGCGAGTGAATGTCGTGCGACAAGCACTCGCGTCGCTATCGTAAGCTCGCTTCCAACTGCGTCTCATCGCTTCCCTATACCCAGCCATGATTTTCTGACACGGCCATGACTGCTCAAGACCAAACGCTCGACCATTACCACGAATTGATGAAAGTCAATGCCGTTTCGCAACTGCTCCGCAGTTCGCGCCAAACGGGAATCCTCAATGAACTGAGGAACGGCCAACGAACGATCGACCAACTTTGCGAATTGTTGGGGGTGTTGCCTGAACCAACCTCGCTTCTGGTCGACGCGCTGGTCGCAGTTGGGATTGTGGAAAAGTACGGTGACGATTTAGCGTTGTCGTCAGCGGCGCAATTGCTATGCAACTATGACGCTGATCTTGGCGATTCGCGATGGAGTCAGCTGACCGATCATGTGCGTGGACGCAATGAACGTTCGAATGTCGATTCGGTTCGCTATTTCGAACAGGTTGCTGCGACGCAGTGGGTTCACACTCCCGCGGCAATCCAAGCCGCGGAAATTTTGAATTTGGGTGGCGAAGGTGAAATTGAAGGAGCAAAAATCTTGGACCTTGGTTGCAGTTCAGCCGTATGGAGTTGCGCGATGGCGCATCGCGATGCGAAGGCAACCATCACAGCGGTGGACGTTGAGGGGCCGTTGGCAGCAGCGACGACGATGGCGGCTTCGATCAATGTGGCCGATCGGTTTTCGGTGATTGAATCCGACCCCATGGATGTGGAATCATTGGAACCGATTTACGATATCGTATTGCTTGCCCAACGACTCTTCGGGCTCGGGGGCGACGATCAAACGCGGTTGCTTGCAAAGGCCGCGTCGGCGACGAAGTCTGGTGGACGAATCGTGATTGTCGATTTGTTTCGTGGTCCAACGAAACCGAACTTGGCTGAGAGTGTCGAAGCGTTAAAACTTCAACTGGACACACCCAGTGGAGCGATGAAGACGCTCAAAGAATCCGAGCAAATGCTAATGTCGGTAGGGTTTGGTCAAATTCAGTTTTCTTTTCTAGCCGCAAGTCGCGTCAATTTGGGATTGATGACTGCGACAAAACCCAAGTAAAAGATTCGACGTTAGTTGTTGCTAAAACCGAGTGCAAGAACGGAATCGCGACCGAGCGGGTTCTTTAAGAATTGGCGATGGCATTCAGGGCAAAGGTCATACGACGAACAATGGCTCGTCTCAGGCAACGGGAACTCGAATTCGTCGTCTGCAATGCCTTCGAGGATTTGGTGCAGTTCGGTTAGGTGATCGATGTCTTCGTCGAAGTCGCCGCGATTGGAATCGGAATTAGCTTGAACCTGAATCTGAACGGTGTAACGCATTTCGGTAGTTGCATCGATTTCTCGTTTGCATCGATCGCACGTGTAATGAATCATGAATCAAGTATCCTGCCAATAAAAGTGATATCTCGCAGAAGTCTTTGGCAATGATGCCAAATAACGATCAAGAAAAAAATGAATTAGAAAACGTCTTGCAATAACTTTATGTTAGTGACGCAGGGGTATGGGTCGCAAGCCAAATTACTGCCACTTTTTGGAACAATCTTTCTTCTCTTGACAATCGACCCGTGATCGGTTTAACGAAATTTTGATCGCCATCAAAACCAAACGAGCGAATCCATTCGTCCAATAACTTTGGTTACGGAGTCACAAATTCGCCATCGGATACTACTTCGGTAGGTATGGATAAACGTAACTCGATCAACATTCCCGGTTGGAAGTTTTCGCTAAGGGTGTCGAGCGTTCGATCATCAAGTTGCTTGAACTGAAGGGGACGCTGTTTCGATTGCCCTTGAAGTCGCTCGACAGCGGATTTGTTTCCATAAATGATCAAACACCGACCGCCGACTTGAAGACGTTTTGGTAGTGCATCAAGAATCGCATCTTGACGTACCGTTGCCTGTGGCGTTTTGTCGCCATTATGGCTAAGGGGATTCTCTTGCCAAGGCAAATTGCAAATCACAATGTCAAATTTTTCGTCAGCGGCGAGTACGGAAAAGGGGGAGGAGCCATCGGGCGGAATTAGGCGAACATCGAGATTCTCTTCGCTTTGAAGCCGCGCCGCATTGTAGCGAGTGTTTTCGATTGCAGCCGTGTTTGAATCAATCGCGACCACTTTGCGGGCGTCGTTTTGCAGACAGAGAAGGCTTACTAGTCCCGTGTCGATTCCAATTTGTAGTACGTCACGATTATTGACGATCGCATCGTTCACGATCATGTCGCGAAGCGTAGCGGTGTCATCAGGAGCGAATGTCACCGAATTGAATTGCACCAAATCGCCGAAATTTAATTCTTCAATGGGCCATGTTTGCACGACTTCGTAGTTGTAGTCGAGATCCTCACGGTAGTTCGGCCAACAACCAGAGGCGACTAAGAAAAGTAACCCGAAAAGAACGGATGATAAACGCATCATCGGAAAGTCTATGAAAACAAGGCAAACGGAAAGGCGAATTCCCGCTTGTATTGTATCCCAATCGCGCGATGCCGGTTAGCTTAGAAATCGAAACGCGAGAATGTCCCGGTGCAGTCTTACGGCTGTAGCACTCGGGACGTATTGGTTGCTGGCTCGACCGCAACCTAAAGGTTGAATTTCACTTTAGGTCTAATCGCTCTCTAGAAGCAAAACCTTAGCGTACTTTGCACTTGAAGCGTATCGTGACGCTTTCGCCCACCTTCAGCGTATCGGTGAGATTCCACATCAACGTCAGCGATTCGCCTTCATTCGCTTCGGTCTTAAATTCGGCACCGCCGCTGCATGTTTGACTGTCGGCGACGTATTCAAGTCGTGTGGTCAAGTTGTCGGTCAAGTGAACGTGACTAACCGCAGAGTCGCCGACGTTTTCCACTCGGATCATGAAGGTTACGATCTCGCCCGGCTGTGCATGCTTTTTGTCTGCAAGTTTGCAAATTTGCAGTCGCCCCGCATCCGGGAATTCGTAGATCGTTAGCTCTTCGACTCGCTGATCTCGTGTTAAGGTCGGTGGCAATACGTCTTCGATCGCAACTTCGACCGACTCGTCGATCGCCCAAGCTACGGCTGCGTTTGCAGCTTCTTGCAACAAAGCAAGTTGGTTTTCCTGCAATTGAGTGATTTCGACTGCCGAAAGCTTTGCCAAAACCTCGAGCACATCTTCGGCGATTTCCGGTTGCAGGACACTTTCGATACGAACACCTCGGTTGCGATCTCGCATTGCGTCGATCCGCCGAGTAATATCCGCGTGAGCTAGTTCCGTTGTGTCGGTCATCGTTAGCTGCGGTTGATCGTACTGGACTCGATTCGGTCCAACGGGTAACGCGAACCCTGCCGCGCCGACCGCTCGGCCGCCGGAAATGGCGCCGGTGATTTTTCGAACGGAGGCAAATCGGGGCGAGTAAATGCACGTTCGGTTGCTCGGTTGAACATGAATGTCGCCCGCTTCGGTGGTGTAATCGACAACGGTGTCTTCGAGACGGAGGCCTCCCATTTGGTCGTTTTGGCGTACGAATGCATCGGGTGGATAGTCATCACCATTGCATAGGAATTCGTTTGGATCGATTCCAAACGCATTCCATGCCATCGGGCCGTAGTCCGCGTAGCCGTGGGGCACGACGTTGCAATCCGATTGGCACGCTAAACATCCGTTAGCGCAGCTTTGTGAGGTAGGGTTACAATCGCTGATGGAAAAAGTTTCCGCTTCGCAGTTGTCACTACTGCATCCATCACCACTGCATGCGGGGTCTGTGCCGGGCAGGATGCAACCGACTTGTTGGATCGTCGGCGAACATTGCGATGGTGCCACTGGCAGTGCCGCAGCCGCGTTGGGTGTCGGAGCCGATGGCGTAGACACCGGGTTTGTCCGTTGTCCGGGTAGCTGGCATCCCGTAGCCATTACCATGATGGCGATGCTGGTTAGATGGGATAGTGTTTTGATTCGACTCATGGTTGCACCGCGTACTCGGGTTGCTCAGGTTGATAAATCGGAGCCCAAAGTGGATACCCGAAAAAGAACTGTGGCATGAGCGCTTCGGCGCTTGGTGGACTGACCGACCCGATACGAACGATCGCAACCGGACGCCCAAATCGATCGGCAACTTCCAAAGCATCTTGGTATTCGGCGATATCGATCGCTCGTGATGTCTTGGGAGTTTCCGGCAATGCGAATGCCGTTTGAGGGTCTTCCAAATAGATCACTCGCGTGACCATGCGGCCATCGAGTGCCGCGGCGAGGTCCTCTTTGTCAAGATTGATCATGATCGGAAACGACGTCGCCAATCCTGGTGGTGGATAGATTCGGTCGATCAATTCGATCGTTGGATATAGCTCAGCACCTTCGGCTCCAGGAATCCCGGTAATGCAAAAGCGATAAACGCCACCGATCATCAAACCGACTTGCAGTGATGAATCGGGCTTGCCGAAGAAGTTGCCACTTTCGGGCATCGAGAATCCGACCCCTTTGGGTCCGGAGAAAGCGACCGGCTGGAAGTAGCTTTGGACGGGACCGCGACCGGTTAGCCGTGCTTGGCCAATTTGGCCTGGTGGCATGTCCGAGGAATGCAATCGATGTTGGCCTGTGTTGCTTAGGTACAGACTCGGATCGGCTGCTTCGGACAGCGAACCGCTTACTGCGATCATGATAATCGATGCAGCAATTCGCAACAGAGATGTCTGGGGAGGTGTCATTCGAAAACCAACCGTAGGTATACGTTAGCCTGTTGGTGTCCATGCTTTACCCGCATCAAACTTGGATCTTTCCGACGCCTGCGGGCTGGACAACAACATTTACTTACAAGAAACGCGGCGTGTCTTTCGAGCAATCGCCGCGTTTCGCTTTTTCAACTTCATTCAAACCTGTTTACTGACGGCAATCGGGATCAACTTGCTGGCTAGCGTGTTGATACAAACCGCGTTGGTTAGGTACACCGGGATGAATGTTCTGCTCGGTGATACGAACGCGACTGACAGGGTTTGGATAGCTGTATCCAGGCTGCATTCGCACACTCATCTTCACCTTGTCCACAGGTCGTGGGATATGCATAGGCGTGTGGTTCTTGATCACATGCTTCTTCAATCCCGCTGGGTGACCGAGTGGAATGTGAGGTGGTCCGGCCAACCCAATCGGTGTGCCTGTGATAGGCATGCCGTATTGAGGAGCATTGACACCCGCGATCATTCCGGGCAGTCCCATCGGGGTCGATGAGCAGCCTGAACCGTCACCTGCACAGCTGCCACACCCTTCGGTCATTGCCGCTGCGAATGGTGCAGGTAGTCCGGCGATGGGAGCACCCATCATGCCACCACTGACTTGACCGGTTCCGGCCATTTCAATGTCTTTGTCGCCCAATCGGATGATCGCTAGGATCGAACCGCGTCGGTCGGCTTCCACGATCGGGTCGATGCCTGGATCAAGCCGCGTGCTGACCAAGGTGTCGATACCGGCCAAGGCTGGACCTTGGAAATCGGGATCGGGAAGGTAAATGACTTTGGTGACGAAGTTACCAGTGAGGACTTGGTCGAAGTCTTCGGGGGTGAACTGAATTGGCACCGAATTGTGAGCAAGGTAGGCTCCCGTGCGTGGGTTTGCGTGAGCAAGTTCCACGGTCGGATAGAGCTCGACACCTTCACGTGATGGGATGTTCGTCAATTTCAAACGATACAATCCACCTTGTGGGAAGTTTTGCCGAGCTGGTACGACAAGCGGTTCACTGTCGAACATGCCTGCACCGGTTGCGTCGTAGCGTACTTGCATTCCTTCAGGTTGACCAAGAGTGACTTGGACGGTCGCAGGAACACTAGGCATCATCGACATACCCGAAGTAACACCACCACCTGCGGGGATGTTTGAGTAAGCTCCGCCGCCGATGCCGAGAAGTCCGCCATCGCCACAAGATCCACATTCGGGACCACAGCTAGCGAGTTGGATGTCGCCGTTACTGCCGTTGGACGCCATTTGCATCAGTGGTGCGCTTCGCATCACATCGGGGCCTGCAGCTCCGATGGCCCCTTCGGGCATTGGGCCGTTCATTCCGAACCCACCGGCTCCCATCATTCCACCGGCTCCCATCATCATGGGCATCGCCCCGCCCATACCTGGTTGTACTGATGGTGGGCCAAGTACGCCTGGTCCCGGACCGCCAACGCCTGGACCGGGTTCCAGCAATCGCTGTTCCGGTGGCAAGTTGTGGCGAACCGGCACGCACCCGGTGGCGATCACCGCCGTGGCCGCCAATAGCGACAAATGAGTGACGATCCGTTTCATCTTTCCCCCCGTTCCTTGGGTGATGTACTTAGTGGTCTGTCTTGCTTAGAAAGCAATAAAGCCGCACGTGACACCGACTGAATTTGTTTTGTAAGTGTGAACGATCTGGGTGGACGCGCTGCCGCGAAAACAACTACGATTTCGATGGCATACGGCCAGACCTTTCTTCGTAGTTGGTCATCGGCACAAACCAGGCGGTATCTTTGAAAAAATCGACATAACCCGACCATGAAGATCGATCGCTACAAACAAAACAACCTGAGCAGCGAAAGCCAATTCGGTTTCACGCCAATGTGTTTCACGGGCCAGCGACAACATCGAGTACTAATACCCCTTGTTTTGGCTGCTTTTTTTGCAAATCTCGCGTTCGCTGACACGCCATCACCAACGGCGCAGTCTCAAATCGCAGCGCGTGAAACGGATCCAAATACAAGCGAAAAAAAATTTGAAAACGAGCAGCCTCGAACGCATGCGGCTGCCAAAAAATTGCTTCGGCGAGTCATTTTTGGGCTGGCGAGTGGTCCAGCATTCGAATCCAAGGTTCGAGAAAGAGTGTGGTCGACCGGCCGCGAAGTCGTTGGAGTCGGCACTTATGAACAATCAGGGAACCAAACGGGCCAATTCCACCTGCAAATGACCATGCACGATGGTGACGGCAAACACACCTTGCAACAGATCAGTGACGGCCGGCTTGCGTGGACACGGACCGAGATCGCTGATCAAGTCTCGCTCAAACGAGTGGACGTGAGCCGGTTGGATGAATGGTCCAGTGGCACGATGCCCGCCGACCAATTGCCGCTTCGGCTTCGCGTAGGAGGATGGATCGAGATGTTGGAGTCGATCGATCGAGAACATTTTTTGCATGTCGATAGTGCGACGATGCAGGGTCAATCGGTTTGGGTGATCACAGCTGTGATGTCCAAAGAGCAGCGTGAACGCCTGATGCAATCAAGCAATCGGAGCCAATGGCCAGCACTGTATCCGGTGAAAGTGCGGATCGCTATTTCGAAGACAGGAAGCGACGAAACCGGTTTTGGCAAGTTCTTGCCCGTGCGGTTTGAATTTTGGAGTCTGCCGGAGGCAAACACGGCTGATGCAAAGTCCGAACCCAATGCAGTTAACACCAATGCAATCAGCAAGGCGCGGCTGATCACGTTGATCGAGCTCTACGCCATCCGGCAAATCACGGCACCGCCGATCGCTCGATTTCGATTTGAAAACCGCGATGCGGAAGTGAATTTCATCAACGAAACAACCCGCTATATGAAGCAATTTGGGATCGATGTTGCCAGCAAGCCGGATGCGAATGCAATGTGGTAAGATGGCGTAGGCCGCGAGCGACCAACGGGATCTCCGGCATCAATAGCAAATGTTCGATCATGCCGGTGCCGGAACTCCCGTTGGTCGGTTCGGCCTAACGAAAGCCTTCCTTTGAACGCCGAATCTTGCCAACGTGGAAAAATCTATTACTGGTCCCAATTGGTTCGGCTGCCGACAGTTTTCACCGTTATCGCTAATGTGAGCGCCGGTTTCTTGCTAATCGCCCGTGGTCCTAATCCGCTTTCGCGATGGGCAATTGTGGTCCTTGCCGGTATCTCGCTCTACTGGGGCGGTATGATTCTCAACGACGTTTTTGATCTCGAAACCGACCGCAAAGAACGTCCGATGCGTCCACTTCCGGCGGGGAATATTTGTTCCAAATTCGCTCGAATGATCGGCTGGGCACTGCTCGTTGTCGGGATTCTTCTTGCTGCATTGAGTGGGCTCATTCATAGTGATTCGGTCGTTCCAACATGGTTGCCCGCGGCGATTGCTGCGGCACTTGCCATGATGATTTATTTCTACGATGGACCGCTCAAGAATACTCCGCTTGCGCCTGCGGCAATGGGGATTTGTCGGCTGCTTAGTTTCTTGCTAGGTGCTTCTCCTGTGTTGTTGTTGCCGGATGCTGGTGAACCGTTCACCGCGAAGTACGTTATTGCGATCGCCCTGGGGTTTGGGCTCTATGTGATGGGAATTACGACCATGGCTCGCAACGAAGCGGCCCGCGATGTTTCGGCCAGCGATTGGTCGCACAATCTAAAGGTTGGTTTGGTGGTGACCATGATCGGCGCAGGGGTTTTGGCGTTCGCCCCGCAAACGGCACCACGCGAGGTGGTTTGGCACTTGTCACCGTGGCTGCATTTTCCGATCTTGATTGCGATGATCGTCTATCCAGTGGCGCTGCGAGGCTATCGATGTATCAGCGCACCGAATCCCCAGAAGATTCAATTGACGGTCCGTAGTGGCATTCTGACGATCATTCCTCTTTCGGCAGCTGTCGCAGTACTGGCTGCTGGTCCAGTATGGGGGTTGGCCATTTTTGCGTTGATTGTCCCTGCTTTCTGGCTCGGCGCAAAGTTCCCAGTGACTTAGCATGGCCGGCACAATTGAATGTGCGTCAAGCGTTAGCGTTTCCAGTTGGCCCGTTAGCGTTTCCAAATGGCCCCGAGCCGTCAATAAATCCGAGCCGTCAATAAATCCGAGCCGTCAATAAATCCGAGCCGTCAATAAATCCGAGCCGTCAATAAATCCGAGCTGGCATGCCTCCCCCTTAGGAGTGGCCGAAATCGCTGAGGAGTGGCTGAACTCGGCGAGGAGTGGCTGAACTCGGCGAGGAGTGGCTGAACTCGGCGAGGAGCGGATGGGATTTAGCGTGAAACGACGGTAATTTCCGTGAAACTGGAAAAAACCAGCGGAAGTGGTCAAAATTGCTGGACCCTGCTTGGTGGACACTCCTATCATTCGCTTGTCGCCCCAATGGACTCGCCACGCGAAAAGAAAGGAGGTCGAACACGTGGGATTTGTCAACCAAAACGATCACCACCGCATTTGCCGAGAAGAAAGGTTATGACAGATTTCTTTTCCAATCCTACAATACAGGCTGGGCTTTCCGTCCTAGTCCTATGCGTCTTGATTGCTGTGGCATTTTCCCTTGTGTCAAAGTTTCGCGACTACAACGCCAACGACCGGGAAACCGCCTCGGATACGCTAGCAAATTTGAGAGAAATCCACTTACGGGGTGACATCGACGACCAAGAATACCGAATGATAGAAGCGACGACCCATCGACAACTAGCCAACGCGAACCACGAAAACAGTCCGAGTAGCCAAACTCCTTCGGCACCAAACCCTCAGACTCCACACGATGATTCAAATAGCTAAACGTAAGTTCGGTGGAAAACCTTTTCGACTGAGATGACCCTTCCAATTCCATGAGGGCGTTCAATCGGAAACTATATTTTTGTTTTCAATTAATTAAACCACAATTGGCTCGAGTCTTTCGAGGAAACGGATGACCTATCAGGTGACCGTGACCTTCAACGAAGCGTTCGAATCGGAAACCTTCCGGCGAGAATGCGACAATGATGCGAAAGTCACCGAAAAGCATTTGAGCCCGTGGCCCTAACCGTTTGACGCGTTACTGATTTTTGCTATTTGAGTTTGTGAACACCGCGAGAGCTTCGGCTCATGAAATTCGCAGGGAATCATGGACAGACAATGCAAAACATCGGTAGCACAACCAGGAGCCGTGTATGCCCTCGAAGGAAACCCCTAGTTCACGCCGCGGAACTTCATCGACTAAAAAGAACGCATCTTGTTCGTTTTGTCGAAAGAGTTATCGGGATGTCGGACCGCTTGTTGAAGGCCCAGGTGATGTTTACATCTGTGGCGAGTGCATTGAATTGTGCCAATCGATTCTCGACCAAGAGCAACGCCGACGCGGCCCAAGTAAGGAACTCTTCAATGAGATCCCAACTCCAAAGCGGATTGTCGAGCACCTTGACCAATATGTCATTGGTCAAGGTTCAGCCAAACGTGTTTTGGCCGTTGCGGTCCACAACCATTACAAACGCTTGACTAGCGAGTGGGAAGGAACGTCGGATGTCGAGATCGAGAAGAGCAATATTTTGCTTGCCGGGCCTACCGGCAGCGGCAAAACGCTTCTCGCTCGTTCGCTCGCTCGAATGTTGAACGTTCCCTTCGCTATCGGTGATGCAACCACGTTGACCGAAGCTGGGTACGTTGGTGAAGACGTCGAGAACCTTCTGTTGAAATTGTTGCATGCAGCGGATTTTGACGTCGAAGCGGCTCAAAGAGGTATCTTGTACATCGATGAAGTGGACAAGATCGGCAAAACCAGTGCTAATGTTTCGATCACGCGAGACGTTTCCGGCGAAGGGGTTCAGCAGAGCTTACTTAAGATGCTCGAAGGCACTGTTGCAAATGTTCCTCCACAAGGCGGACGGAAACATCCCGAGCAGCAGTACATTCAAATCGACACGAGCAATATCTTGTTCATTGTCGGCGGAACGTTCGTTGGCATCGAAGACATCATCCGCAAACGGATGGGGCAACGCACGCTTGGGTTTGGTGGAACGAGCCAACGCAGCGAGTTGACCGACAACGAACTGCTAAGCAACGTGCAAACCGAAGACATCCTACAGTTTGGTTTGATTCCCGAATTGGTGGGACGTATGCCGGTAGTCAGCTACCTGCAGCAACTTGACGAGGACGGTTTGGTTCGTGTCATGAAAGAACCGAAGAACGCGCTCATCAAGCAGTTCCAAGCGTTGTTCCAAATGGAAAACTGCGATTTGAAGTTCACCGACGAGGCACTTCATATGGTAGCTGCCAGAGCCTTGGAGAAGGGTGTTGGAGCACGTGGACTTCGTGGAATTCTCGAAGAAGTCATGTTAGACATCATGTACGATCTTCCCGAACAAGAACGCGGCAGCGTTTATACGGTTGACGAAAGTATCGTCAGCGGATCACGAAAGATGTTCCAAATGCCAACGACCAAGAGTGCATAGAAAACGATTCGTGTATGCAAAATCGAACCGGGGGTCGACGCAAAGCGTTGGCTCCCGGTTTTTTCGTTTCAGAGTGAACAAGGTAGACGCGCCGATTGCTCACGCATATTATGGATGAAAATGGCCTGCCCGCTCTGACGCGAAGCAGTGCTGATTACGGGACGTAGGTCACCGGTTCGCAGAACGCCTTGAGATTGGCAGCCGGGGTTGCCGCTGGAATCTCGCACCCCGCATTCACGAAATAGGGGTTACCAACTGCTTTGTACGCAGCGAGCGTTGCCTCTCGAATCAATTCGGGTGTCCCATTCCGGATGACAGAAACCGGATCGAGATTTCCCGTTAGCGCGACGGCACTGCCAACCGTATCGCGTACTGTGGACATGTCGACCATGTGGTCGACGTCAAGAATATCAACACCCAAGTCTGCGATCCCTGGAAGTAGATGAGTGATGTTGCCGCAAATGTGCAGCTTGACGTAGGCTCCCATCTCTTGAATTGCATTTACCAACCGTTTCTCGCGAGGCTGGATTACCTTTTCGTAGGTACGTGGGTCAATTTGACTGGCAATGGCATCGCCAATACCGATTGTGTCACATCCGGCGTCGACTTGTGCCTGGGCAAAGGCAATTGCAACATCGACACAGCGGTCCATCAATTCACAAGCGAAAGCCTCGTCGTCCATCAAATCGAAAAGGAAGTTCATTAAGTTTCGCAAGTCCGCTGCCTCTGCTGCGGGTCCTTCGACCCAGCCCAGTATCGAATACTCGCCTTGGCCTTCGGACTTGTATTTTTCGGCGGCCTTCACGCGATCATGCATCCGCTCGGATGAAAGTGGGTCGGGTGAAAGAAGAACCGATAGATCTTTGGTTTCTTCGAGCGGATGCGTACTATGTGGCGGACCGTCGTTGACATACTTGATGGTCGCACCAAATCCCTGCGTCTCCCGATAGGGATCAGAGATACAACTTACCTGGTCAATGCCGAAGTCTTCTGCACACTTTCGGTTGGATTGGACCAAAATACGATAGTCGGATGCGAAGGCTGCATAATTCGATCCGATATACTCAGCCGCATACTGCATCAAGATTGGGGTTCGAGGCAGCCAGTCAACTGGCTGAGATTTCAAGATGCCCAAATACCGTTCACGTCCGTTCATGATGGCTTGTACTTTCTTAACGTGTATGTTGAATTTGATCATAGCTAGGTGACGTTGATGTCACTTGATCTTAACGAATGAGCCGACGCATGTGCAGCGTTCTATCGTCGAATAACTGGGGCTCGGCATCAAAATCCACTCTCATCCCTTAGCACCTCAATCGCATCAGCATCGATTCGGCCTCCATAGCGTATTGCTGCAAAACGACGATACCATCGTGCTGAAATTTGGTGCTCGGGTGTTGCTCCGTCCAGTTCGAGTCGTACTGCGAATTGGTGAAGAGTTTCGTGAGGCTTGCGAATGATTCCATCTCGCTGCCAGCGACGATCCATCTGGTCAAGCAAATGTTGGAATTGCGTCAGTATCGGATTCTGCTGAGTCAAAGAAACGTTTCGTCGCCGTCGATGGAAATGGCGGATTACAAGAGACACGGTGATCATGCCAAACACAATCAGCGAGATAGGGTGCAGGAAAAATTGCGCGAGCACTCTTAGCAGTTTGCGTACTCCCCCGGCACGGATCGAGCTCACGGTCCGCTGCCATCCGGTACGGACAGCATCCCAAGCTTGACTTGCCGCCGATGATGGCTGGGGCGATGTTGGTATTCCACTGGCCGGTGTCGCTTCGACCAGCACCCACCCGTGATCTGGATCATAAGCCTCCGCCCAAGCGTGTGCATCGCGGTTCCTGGAAACCCAATAGTCGCCGTAATCGTTCTTTTCTACAGCAACGAACCCTGTGACATAGCGACATGGCACGCCAACCGATCGCAACAACACAACCGCACCACTGGCAAAGTACTCACAGTGAGCTGGCGGATGTTCGAGCAGGAAATACACTATCGGATCGGTTTCACTTGGAACCTCGATGCCAATTTGGTATTCATAGTGGTCCAAAAAGAAGTTCTCGACGGCGGCAATCTTGTCGCTAGTCGTCACCGATTCACCGATGATGAATTCCGCTAACTTGGCAATCCGAGGATCAAGATCATCAGGCAAATCAGTTAGTCTTGCCCAATCATCTTCTGTCATCTCCGAGGCAACCTGGGCCGAACCCCACTCGGACACCGTGTCGCTTCGCCACACAAAATAGCGAGTGTCAGGCGGCATCATATCGGCAGTAACAATCGCATGGATATCCACGGACAATTGTTCGATGGGCGCTTGCACCGTCATGACGCCAAAGGGCGTAAAGAGCACTTCCTGGAAAGATTGGTTGGGCCAAACCTCAAGCGAGGCTTGGTCCCCCACCGCATTGTCTACAAGCTTGAATGTTTCGTCGTAAGGACTGTTTTTGGAAAGATCAAGATGAGCATCAGAGCTTGGCGTCGGAGCGATGGGCCTCGATTTCGACTCGCTTTGCCACTGGCCACGGTTGTAGGTCTCGAACGCTTTGCCTCGGAGATAGCCCGGTGCATCTTGGGCAAAGACACGAAGCGAGATGCGGTCACTCGATCCTCCTTTTTGTCGAGCCACACTGCCCAGTTGGCCGGTTCCTGAGAAGCCGCCCGATTGCGGGGCATAGGAAGGGTTAATCATGGCATTCATCGTCGCTTCGATTTGGCGTGCGTAGCGGTGCAAACCGCTGGCCGATACCCAAGCGGTGACGCAGCAAAACGCAGCAACGGCAACGAGCAACCACTTGTGCTTGAGCGAAGTGCGTTTTCCCTCACCCGCACCAAGATGGCCATTCGCGAAAAAGAAACCGATCGACAGTAAGACGAGCGTTAACGAAACCAATTGAAAGACGATTCGCCC
This sequence comes from Novipirellula herctigrandis, assembly GCA_007859835.1. Classification (GTDB taxonomy): domain Bacteria; phylum Planctomycetota; class Planctomycetia; order Pirellulales; family Pirellulaceae; genus Novipirellula_A; species Novipirellula_A herctigrandis. The sequence continues at coordinate 6,232,531 of SJPJ01000001.1, forward strand.
CTGAACGCCCACGCGGATATCGCCGATAAATACGACCGCTGTAATAGCCAAGATCGGCATGAATCTTGGCAGAGAATCCTCTTCGCGCCGAAGCAACAGCATAGCGACTTGGTAAAGCAGGAAGTACTCTGCGATCAGAGCCGCATCAGGAACCAGAAAACTTCGGACCCCCGTTGACCAGGTCCCGGGCAGCACACTGCGCTGAACCAAATACGAAACAAACAATAGAATTGGCAACCGCTGTGCGACTTGCGGAGTAAAGAACCGTTTTTTTGACACCACAGCAAAAACGGTGGCTATGGCGATAGTGGTTGAAAACAGTGGCGTGTGGAAAAAGTACCCGAGTGCGAACGCTTGCAACACGACCAACAATGAACCCCAAATTCGCTGGGCTGTGATAGGGGCCAGTGCGATAGGGGTGGCTGGGATAGAGGATCGCGTCTTCATAACGTCTCGATCGCTCCATCACGAATTTCCGCGATCCCCAATTGCACAACGTTGCCTTCGTCAAACTCGATCGGCTCGGATGTCTCGCCGTCTTTCACGACGAAAATTTTGACGCTACAGCCTCGCTCAACGGCGGCACGAACAAGTTGTCGTCGCGATTGATCCCAATCTAAAAATACACCAACGACGGTCGAGATATTGTTCAATTCATCCGCCAAGGCTGGGGCGACCGTCTCGAACGGGTTTTTGCGACATGCATCCACCCCAGCGACGATATCCAAGACGTTGTCAAAGTGAGCGGTGTGGCGTCCAGCGCGAAAGACATACAGTTCCGGTCCTGCTGCAAACAGGTCGATCAAGTACTCTCCGCGGGACAATGCGTCAGCAATCGCAGCGGACAAACTGATTGCCGCTTCCAAATCGGGAAAACCCTCGCGGCCCGCTTTTCGATCGGGTGGGACGAAAGTATCGAGAACCAACGCCACACGACAGTAATACTCTTCTTGGTATTCCCGAACGATCGGACGTCCCAAGCGTGCCCACGATCGGTAATCGATGCGGCGCGACGAGTCACCTGCAACGTATTCGCGATTACCAATGTATTCGGGTGATTCGCCAATGTTAGATGTCAAAGCAACGCCACCGGGTTGATAGCGTGCACCGACGGGCAAGTCGAGACCGATCAATGGATGAAAGTGCGGCAGCACAAGTAGCGTCGGAGCATCGGATTGGCAGCGACCATCACGGAACAATTGAAAGGGAAACGTGGAATACGCACGCGGTCGATGCAAGGTGTAGATCCCACGTCGACAAGTACGCAGTCGCACGGCTGTCTGAAGCGACTCGCCTGGCAATAAATCTCCGTGCGTCGTTTCTTTGTCGAGCGACTCAAAGCTTTTGGGTAGCCCAAAGAAGCTCGCAGAGACGTCATAGGCCGTTCGTTTACCTTCGTTGACGACCGTAAAAGTGCCAGCGAAATCTTGGCCCGCAGTCGTGCGATCGGGCAAGTCATGCTGCAACCGTAGCTTTGGCCGCATCACATATCCCACGATTCGGTCGATAAAAAAGAACGCTGCCAATGCGCAAAATAATTGATAGATAGGCGTTTCGACGGAAGCGCTTCCCAGCATAGCCGAAAGGATTAGTCCCGCGACGAACCATTTGCCGGCCGTGGTGAACCGAAATTGCCACAGAAAACGCAGATAATGATACGCACGCGAGCGTTCCAAAATCATGACGGAACTTTCACTTTGCGGAGAATTTCCGCAACAATCTCTTTGGCGGATGCGCCCCCATATTTCGCTTTCGGCGTCATGATCAAACGATGTGACAAAACGTAAGGTGCCAATCGCTGGACGTCGTCTGGCAAAACGTAATCGCGACCGGCTGCGAGCGCCGCCGCTTGACTAGCACGAAACAGCATCAACGAACCTCGCGGGCTGACTCCCAATTTCAACCGAGAGTCTTGTCGTGTTTGATGAATAATCTCAACGATATAGTGCGAAATGATCTCGTCAACGCGAATGTTTCGCACCATCGCTTGAAAGGCGACTACGTCGTCCTTCGTTAAAACCGGACTGAGATCGTCCAACGGGTGTGAGACCGCCTGGGCGTGAAGAATCTGGACCTCCGTTTCCGCATCGGGATATCCCAATTCCAGCTGCACCAGAAAACGATCCAGTTGCGCTTCCGGAAGCGGGTAAGTGCCGTGAAATTCGACTGGATTTTGGGTCGCTAATACAAGAAACGGAGAAGGAAGGTTGTACTGCACGCCCTCGATCGTCGCGTGCATCTCACTCATCGCCTCCAAAAGTGCTGATTGCGTTCGCGGCGATGCACGGTTGATCTCGTCGGCCAATAAAACGTGACAAAAAATCGGACCCCGACGAAAGTCAAACGTACCTTCTTTGGGATTGTAGATCGACGACCCCAGAATATCGGCGGGCAGCAAATCAGGAGTGAATTGGATACGGTGGAATTTGACATCGATTGCTTTGGCGACCGCCTTGGCCAACGTCGTTTTTCCCACACCCGGGACATCCTGCATCAACACCGACCCATTCGACAACAGCGCGATTACCAACACTTCGATGCACTCGCGGTTGCCACGGATTACACCGGACAACGCATCGGTGAGTGCAGTAATCTTTTCCTGCGTCCGTTGCATCTTGTTCATTCCTCGATTGATATGGCGTGCTGAATACGGTGAAATATTGTTGATAAAGCCAGCGAGATTTGGCCCGCGTGATAGGGCCCACGCGATCAACGGTGGATGGGAGACCCTGTTCTAAAACAATCGCCCAATGATTTGAGTGATCTCACTATGGTATCAAAATGATCTTGGTGAAAGAGACCCTTTCCAAAAATACAAAACAACAAGCCGTTATTTGAGATAGTCATGTTAGCTAATTCCACCGCACGTCTCATCTCATCGTGCTCAACGAAGACGGGATTTTTGAATTCAAAAATCGCTGTCTTCAGAATGGTTCTTTCACGCCAGAACTGACCCCTCAGCGCTTCGATTTCTCCCACGCTAGGTTGGCTTCAGTCATCACCGCACGTTACCACTGCGAGGTGGCCAAAAGAAAGCAGCACAGAACCAACTGCCTTGGTGTATGGACTGTATCGACGCCCAAAGCGATGAGGTCTTGGATTGAGAACCGTATTTTTCCTGAATTGATCCTTGGGAATCTCCTTGGCCTCGATCCGTTACAATTGATTTTACACCACAATTGGCGCGTACTTGTGGCGACAACGGATCATCATTAAAGCTAGGCGGACTATCATCGACAAGAAAGCCATGAAACGACGTTATGTGATTAACGTATGACTACAAACGTTACGTTCGCAATTGGCTGAAAGTCGTGAGTAAACGGACGCCTCACAGGAACGGAAGTAACTCGAAGATGAAGTTGCATCGCTGGAAGCCGAAGCAAAACAACGGAGGAAATCGTAAGAGTCGGTCCCTCTCACTCAATAGGAGGTTCTCAACAATGCGCGTTTTTTGTGTGCTAATTGGTTTTTCGATGGGGGCCGCGGCGTTGTTTGCTGAGCAACCGGTACGTGTGGAGGTTTCACGTGATGCCTGGGTGTCGGCTTATCCGTCCGAGGTTGAAGGTAACAATGGTGGCAGCCATCGTTTGAAGCTGAAGGGAATTCAAGAGTTTTCCCTGGTTGACTTTGACGCCCGTGAACTGCAGGGCAAACACGTTGAACGCGCGGAACTATGGGTTCGTGTCGAAGGTGACGCGATTCTGGATCGTGTTACCGTTTCAACCGTGATGGCGGATTGGGTTGAAGGTCAGGGGAATAACTACGACAAAAATTCCAACGGTGCCAGTTTTCTGTGGGCCGAGGGAAAGCGAAAGCGATGGGCTGGCCCTACTAGCGACTTGACTTCGGTGACTCTTGGGAATGGTGGATCGCAGTGGTGTTTCGGTGACTGCTCGCCGCCAGATTCGAATCGCTGGCAACGTATCCCGATTGATCCGGCGATCGTGCAGTCGCGAATCGACAACGAGTGTTTTGGATTCCTTTTGGTTGACGATCTTGGCAGCGAGTACACTCGCGATGGTAACGATTTCAAATACCACTTGATGGTTAATCGTTTTCTAGCCAGTCGGGATAAGAACCGTAGCCAAAGTCCTTACTTTCGTTTGTGGTTGTCCAATCGCGATAGTTCGCTTCCTGCACAGAAGCAAATTTCAGCCAACACTGCTGGCAAACAACTGGCCGCGAAACGGCAGCAAATTAAAGAGACGCTGGCTAGCCTGCAACGCGAACAGCCACCGCTTGGTGATGAATTGATTTCGCCGCGTTTGTTGAATCTTGATCTACAGCCGCTGAAATCGCGTGATCTTTGTATGGCCCGAGGCGAAACGATTGCGTTTGTGGTGGATGCGGCACCCGAACAAGTGGAATTTGCTGCGCCGGACGGTTTTGACGTGGCGATTTATGCGCTGCCGGCAGTGCAATCAAAGTTCGATCCCGCCGTGCCACTACCTCTATGGTCCGACCCAAAGTGGATTCGCGGTCGAAACCGTGCGATCAAGACCTGTGTGGATGTGTATGCTGAGAAAACAACGACAGCCGGTCAGCATCAGCTGCAGTTGTTGGTTGATAATCAACCGCTGAAATTACAGTTGAGTGTTTGGCAGTTCACATTGCCAGATCGATTGCGATTCATTCCACAAATGAATTGCTACAGTTTGCCTGAAAACGAGATTCCCTTTTTTCAGTTGTGTCACAATCATCGCACCACGCTGAATCGGCTCCGCTACGGATGGTCGGGCAAGGTCAATTCAGACGCGATTCCCACGCGTCAAGCCAACGGCAGTTGGGATTGGACAAAATGGGATCGCCGCTTTGGACCGCTGCTGGACGGTTCAGCGTTTGCCAAATCCAAGCGAGGTGCAATTCCGATTGAGGCGTTCTATTTGCCGCTGAACGAGAATTGGCCGATGAACCATGAAAAACATTTTCGTGGTGGCTATTGGATCGAAGATGCATATGACGACGCCTATTGGGAACAGTTTCGTGATGCGGCTCGATTGTTTGCGCAACATTTGGCTGAGTCTGGTTACGATGAAACAATGTTCGAATTTTATTTGAACAACAAGGTCTATTTCAAACAGCAACGTGATGGGCGTTGGGACGCATGTTCTGCAGCCTGGGTTTTTGATGAACCAGTCAACACTCAAGACTTCTGGGCACTGCGTCGTTTTGGCGTCGAGTTTTGGCAGGGCGTTTTGGGGATCGAAGGGCCACAACTTGCGATGCGAGTTGACATCTCACGTCCTCAGTGGCAGCGGAACTTGCTAGACGGTGTGTCCAGTGTTGAAATTGTCAGTGGGTCGCTCCGCAGTTATGGTCGACGTGTCATCAATCGCGCACACCGTTATGATAATCTCGTCTATATGTATGGCTCGGCCAATAAGTTTGATGTTCCATGCAGCACGAACGTCGCTTGGTGCGTGGAAACGTGGGGACGGGGTGCGGTCGGCGTTGTGCCTTGGCAAACAATTGGAAACGATAAATCCTGGCAGCAACTCGATCCACTTTCGGTCATTTATCCATCCGAGTTCGGACCCATTCCAAGTTTGCGACTCAAGTCGTTTCGTCAGGGACAACAATTTGTAGAGTATCTAGAGTGTTTCCGAAGTGTCATTGGCAATGTGTATGCAGAACAAATTGGAGATGTTTTGCTTGCGAAATTACGGTTCGATAGCCAAACAATTCGCTTAAGCGAAGCAGATGCCGGTTCGTCTCGTTACGATAGCAAGCTGAGCGATCGGCTTGGGGAATTGCGGTTTCAACTTGGACAATGGTTAAGTGGGCAAACGATTTCTGAAGTGACCGATCAAATGCCAATGATCCGCCCTCGCGTGGGATTGTCCAGTGATACGCCATTGATTACTCCGGTTGTTCTAGGCCCTGCCAACTAGGTAGACGGTTGATTGATTGTCAGTGTTTCCAAACGGCTGGTTTGCAAGTAGAGCGACGGTGACCTTTCGCGGGTCAGGTGCGATTTGCGGTTTGCAATGAGATAAAGTTCGGAGACGGTCTTCGTTTCTCGGAACCTTTTGGATGGTTGGCTTGTGCTGTTTTCTGTGTCGATTAATCACCTCCTCAGGCGTGGTGACGGATACCACCCCATTTTTCATGACGATGGGAATTGTGACCAGGGCCAATCCGTTTTAAAAGCGGGAGTGTAAGCGGCACGGCCCTAACCGTCGGTTCGTGATCCAACAACCACGGCCTCATTGAAACATGCAGCAAGTGCAATGGATTCGTGGAAATCACACATGGCATCCTTGGCAGGTGTCTTTGTGCGAGACCGCCAGCTATCCGGTATGCGGATAGGCCTATCGTGTGCGTTTATGATAATAAGATGTCAAGCAATTCCTCATCTAGCCAAACATCGTTCTCGTCTTCGTCATCCAATGCCCATCGTTGGTCGAGGGCCTGTGGATCCATTGCGGCAGGAGTCTTGGCAACACCGGTGGTTTGATGATTGAGGTGGTTGGTCGTTAGCCGTGCCTTGAACGCAGTCACAAAACCATCGCGGTGCAGACGCATGTGTGATGGTATCGCTTCGGACGGGATCGTATCAAGCCAGCTCATCACAGGCAGCTCATCGATCAACGCTACGACGCCGTCATGAAGAACACCCATTGCGACATGGGAGGTTTGAAGTGGTTCAACCGGTGGGGCGATGATAAAGTAGGCGACCTGTTCGGTGGTGTGTTTGCGTTCGGTGTCATACGCCAGATCTTCGTCAATCGCCAATTTCAGTGTGCTGCCAGTTGCAGTGATCGGGTCGTCTCCATACAGAATGGCCCAACCGCCATTGTTACCATCCATTGCAGCCTGACTGGCAACTGCCGTCTGAGAATTTGACATTGCTGAATAGCTGTAGTTGTAGGCGGGCGAATTACTGACTCCCTGAATTGAATCACCTCCCAAGGCAGCGACATACTTCATACCATCGATCTCTGCCGTGCCCGTCGTGCTAGTTTCGATTACCAGGTAACCGATCGTCTCATCAGCACGAGTTGTATCGGAATCCTCACCCACATGCTTGCCAACCTTCAAGACACTGCTGGTTGGCGCGGTGGAGCGCCGACTGCCACATGCCCAAAAGACCGACCAATCGGAATCGTTGTAGCTCATCACTTGCCCGATCACGACGGGATTGCTGTACGATTGCAGGTAACTACGGGATTCGGCAACCCATGAATTGTTTTGGTCGGTACGGGTCGAGTTGAACTTAACGGCTTCCATTTTGTATCCGGCCTCTTCATACACCCCTGCTTCGACCACCACATAGTGCACGTCGATGCCGCTTAGCGGGGCTCCTCCGGCTGCGTCGACGCGAACGTCAAAGCTGTAGCCCGTGGCGTTTTGAATTCTGGTGACACCCGCAGCGTCGCCTGAGTCATAGTTGGGCGTGGCAATCACGACCATGTCGGTATACGTACGGCTGAGCGTCACCGTGGTCCAACCGTTGCTGCTAACGCCCGAGACGACGCCGTAACTCAGCTTCGGTCCAGATGCGATTGGCGTCACGTCAATCGTGACGGTTGCCAAAGCACTGTCTTGCGTGCCGTCATTGCTAACAAAGGTAAAGCTATCGGGGCCGATGTAGCTGGTCTCGGGCGTGTAAGTTAGGTTTGGCCCGCTACCACTAAGTACGCCATGCAAAGGCTCGGTGGCGACCGTGAAATTCAGTGCATCTCCGTCAATATCGCTGCCAGCAAGCAGGATGGCGAGGGACGTATCCTGAGTGGTCGTGACCGATTGGCCGAGTGCCACTGGTGCATCGTTGATTGGCGTGACAGTGATTGAGACAACCGAGGTTGGGCTGTCGTCGCTACCGTCGTTGACTTTGAATGTGAAGCTATCAGAACCGTTGAAATCGGCATTGGGCACGTACGTGAGGTCCGGCGCGATGCCAGTCAAACTACCCGAGGCGGGACCGCTGACGATGCTGTAGGTGAGCGGGTCACCTTCAATGTCGCTTCCCGTCAAAATGATCTCCACCGCCGTATCTTCGTCGGTCGTCATCAACTGCGAATCGGCAACGGGCACGTCATTAATGGGGGTGACGTCGATCAACGCTGTTGTGAGTTCACTAACATCGGTACCGTCGCTAACTGTGAATGTAAAACTGTCCGATCCGTTGTAGTTGATATCTGGCGTATAGGTGAGGTCTGGTGCCGAGCCGCTGAGCGTACCATGTTGCGGATCGATTTGTACTACGAACGTGATCGGGTCACTATCGGGATCCGATCCGGTCAGGGTAATGGCTTTGGCCGTGTCTTCGGTCGTGCTTACCGATAGTTCATCTGCTACCGGCGTTTGGTTTGCGGCGACGCTGATCGAAACGATGGCAACATTGCTGTCCACGTTCCCGTCATTCACGCGAAACGAAAAGCTGGTTGAACCGGTGAAATCAATGTCGGGTGTATAGATTAGATTTGGCGCACTACCGCTCAGGACGCCACTGCTCGGACCGCTAATGATGGTGAAGGTAACGGCATCGCCGTCCACATCGCTGGCTGTAAGCGTGATTGCTTTGGCCGTGCTTTCCTTGACTGATACCGATTGGTTATCGGCTCTCGGCGCATCGTTTACGGGAGTGGCTGTGATCGAAACGGTGGCAATCGCGCTGTCGTCGGTCCCGTCATTCGCTTTGAACGTGAAAGCGTCTGGTCCGTTATAATCCACGTCGGGTGTATAGGTGAGATGCGGTGCTGTACCGGTCAGCGTGCCGTGTTGCGGTTGGCTAATCACTTGAAACGTAAGTGGGTCCTGGTCCGCATCCGAGCCCGTAAGGGTGATCGACAGTGAGATATCTTCGGCTGTTTCTACCGTTTGCCCATCCGCGACCGGTGCTTCGTTCGGTGGGGCGGCTAGGCTGGTTGCAACCAATTGGACGTTGTCGACGTTGGCATCTTCACGCGAATTGCTGACATTGGCGCGGAAGCGGATTTTGTATTCGGCGGTGAGGTAGTCAGGGTCGACCGCAATCGACTCGTTGTGCCAAGTATTCTCCGTGCTGAGGTTGCCATCGAGTCGTGCCATCTCGGTCCATGTAGAACCGTTGGCCGAGAAGTCCAAGGCCAGGTATTCGCCCGCATCGAACCCGCTCTCAATATACCAATCGAAGGAAAGTTCGGCACTTCCGTATGGCGTCATGTCGACCGACTGAGCCATGGTAAGAGTTGCGTTGGACGCCCATCCATCCACCTCGGCCGAGTAGTTGCCATCACTCTCTCGCTGAGTGGACGTGAACCAATCGTTCTGGCTATCTTCAACCCACTTGCTGTTCCATTGGCCATTTTCAAAGCTATCAGCAAACAGGATAGGTTCGACGTCCAAGTTAACGACCGAGACGTTTGGTGGGTTCAATTCATCGTAGTCCGGGTCATCGCTTGTCGCGGGCGAGGTGTCGATCGTGTAGGAAATATCTCCGTCCACACCGACGTCATCTACCCCTGTGACGGTGACCGTTTGAAGCACGTTCCAGTTGATCGGCGTAAAGGTCAGGCTCGAATGAGACACCGTGCCTTCGGTCTCGTCGCTCGAGGAAAGCGAGAACGAGACGTCCGCTGTTGGTTCGGTGTCCAAGACCACGTCAAACGTTGCGGTCTGTCCGGACTCGGAAGTAATCAGACCTGCGGTTGGGCTGATGATGAACCGTGGGAAAGGTTCATAGTCTTCCGCCCAGCCTAGTTTTTCGATGTGATTGTCGGGGCTGTCTGGGTTTGGGGTCGGAGGATCGGGAAGCTGAAGTCCTTCGGGGCTCGTCCAAGCCTTTGCGTCATCAATCATCGCTTGGCGAATGGCGTAAACCCCCGATGCGTCTGTGGCCCGACCGTTCTGGGCGATGTAAAGCGCCGCAAGGCCCGCGGCGTGCGGTGCAGCCATGCTCGTTCCGCTACCGACTGCATAACCGCCATCGTTGTACGTCGAGTAGATATCCACGCCTGGCATCATTAAGTCAATGCCCAAACCGGGCGAGGTTACATAGTTATTGTCGTCGTACCATGATTGATAGCCCGACGCAGGTCCTTCATCGTTGCTGTAATTGCTGAAGTCAGCGTAGGTGTCGTCGGCGTAACCTCCGTAGTTTGTATTGCTACCGAAGCCTCCCGGTTGTCCATCCGTATCAGCGATTGCGCTAATCGCGGCGACTTCAGGATAGACCGCAGGAATCGTGTCGTCGGAAGTCCCAAACTCAAAGTCACGCCCAATGATGTCGCGATAGGAATTCCCCGACGCAGCAACATAAACAACCCCAGCCTTGACACTTGCTTTGATCGCGTCGTGATAGGTTTGGCTCACCCCAAGACCACCGAGGCTCATGTTGGCGACCTCGATCGTATTGGCGTTTTCCGTAACCCAATCGATGCCTTTGATAATGTCTGACACGTAACCGTTAGCGTTGCTGTCCAATACTTTGACGGCCCAAAGCCGTGCACCGGGAGCCACACCAACCACGCCGATCCCGTTGTCGACGGCAGCGGCGATTCCCGCAACGTGTGTCCCGTGGCCATTGTCATCGTCCCATCCGGTGCTTGTTCCCAAAATGGAATTGAAGCCACCCACCACGTTCAAATCGGGATGGTCGCTATCGATTCCCGAGTCGATGATAGCGATGTCAACATCCAGGAAGTCGTCCGAACCATCGATCTTTGCGGTTGAATTCAGGTCGGCTTGGATCCGATCGACACCCGTTGGCAAGAGTTGATAAAATGCTTCCATCGGCAGGTCCGCTTCGATACGCTTGACTTGAGGATCATCACGGAGCAAGTGCAATGCTTCGCTTGACAGTTCGGCTGCGAATCCATGGACCGTATGCTCAAAAACATGCGCGAGTCGCCCACCCCAATCTCGAACATGGCTCTCAGTGATCGCACGCGAATGTTCGACATGGTCGTTCCAAACAACGATCACTCGCTCCAAATGATCGTTGCCGTTGAGTGAAACGTCATGGATCGGTGTGATCGGTGTGGCTGCCAAGAGTCGGCGGTCTTCGAGTTTTTCCATGATTGCGCGCCGCGCACGGAAACGTCGGTTTGACTGGATCGCCTTGCGTGACTTGAGTTGGCGGCGTTGGGACTTTGGTTGCAATCGATCGATAAACATGATGGACGAACTCTCTTAAGAAATGAATGGTGTTTCGCCACGGTGCACTTTGGATTGCGTTACACAACGCAGTGCATACAGATATTCAAACGACGCAAGATGGGTTTAGAAATCTTGCGTTTCGGTGGTGATTCGCATTGCCGGCTCGATGAGTGGCCGTGATTCACAATGCAAATTTGTTTGCTGCTCCTTGCCCACTTCACGTCTCTCTGGTCTCACTCGCTGTTTTCCTTTTCGGAACAAGAAAGCTTCGTTGCAAGTTCACGGATGATATTCGGATAGCCATCCGTTCCTAATCCCCGTTTCCTGCGAGCAATACTGTCAAATCAGCGGAAGAGGTTTGGGTCGGTCTGCGGCACACGCCGTTCCAAAAGTGTGCGGCAAGAAGTCGCACACTCGCCCGCCCACTGAGAAGGGAGTGGTAGAACGGAGTCGGGTAACGGGATCCGATCGAACGTTTGACCAACGGGCGGCCTTAAAGAAATCTCAAGTTTCCATCACTGGCTGTTTTCAATGCCGCTTGCGATCACGTACTAACGTGCGTTCAACGGGCGCAGTGTGCAAGTCAACACACCCGAGTGTGCCTTCTTGTAAGAGATGCCTCTTGCCGAGTTGCGTTTCCAATTCAAACAACACCGTTTGGTCAAGATTTAAATTCGCAACCTGTTCAATGCGATGCAGAGGCTAGCTACAACACCGATCTAAGACGAGCAAGGCACGCAGTTTGTGAGTGCCGTGGATAATCGTTGCACTGCGCGACATCTCTAATCCATATCAAGACGAACAGTTCACTCGATGCGTTTCTTCTTTTCTATTTTTGCGTTTGGCGGGTGGCGAAAGGCATTTACCCATGTTTCGAAACGCCACAGCATCGTAAAGACTGGGTACGTGAGGATTAGACACGCATTGTAACACAGTAAGAAGCCAAGAAGCCGTGGATCGCTCGCCCTACGCCACCGACCAAATCTTCTCGCCAGTAAATCATTCAGCCCTGGATCTGCGTGAGTTAGCAGGAACCAACTGGCAAGTCGCAATATCAACGGATAGACAATAAACCCCAGAACTAACATGCCAACACTCCATAGGAGAATCAGACGCACCCACTGAAGGAACGACGGAAACTCCTCTGACTTTGCTGTCCCATTTGGGAATCGATCGATGCTGCGTTTCCCGGTCATGATTGGTCCCCTTTGCCTGATTCCATGGTGACTTTCACCAATGCTCCGGCGTTGGCTCAGGCTACTATCCCGCGTCTAGGTTGGGGCGGCACGTTCTCCTGAATTGTACATAGTGCGCAAGGCGATTGAACCTTTAGCAGTTGCTCTCGATTATATGTAGTAATTCCCGTCGTTGGTTCATTGAGAATTACTCCCGGTGAGCAGACGTCCGCTAGCGTGTCGACGATAAGTTGACTCGGCACTTCTCGATCTAGAAAAACATACTCTCAAGTCGCTGTGATTGCTCCGGCCTCCTTGAACAATGTTATTTTTCTGACACGGCATGTGGTCGGTTATTTTACGTTGGTGTTGAGGTCGATTGCACCAGATGAGGAAAGCGATTGGTGGGGCGAATGAGCAATGCCAACCGGATTGGCCCATGAGCCTTTTGCTTCCATCAAACGAAGCAATCCGATAAGCGTGCGTCACCCGCGAAGAAAACGGGGGTTTTCTTGAGATTTGCAGAAATGCTGAACGTTGGCTAACGCTCGATTTTGCGTCCTAGTTACTGCACCCGAGTTCCAGATTGGATCCGCATCAAGTATATTGAGCGATGCAAGAAGCGCACATCGAGACGTTGAGTTTTGGGTGCGTTGACGCAGGTTTGATTGGGGTGAAGATCATGAATGAATCTGAAACGGAACCAACGAATACTTCGGGTTCCATGAAACGGTTGTTGCAACAGGTTTCCTCGCGCGAGGGCGATGTCGGTATTAATACGGATCTACCCTACGCACGAATCGAGACACGATTTCGCATGATGGCTAAGCGGCTGCTCCGTGGGCATCGAGCCGATCGATCGCCAGCGGAAACGGGAGTGATTGACAAGATCTTCTTGAAGCTGATCGAGCCGAATAAGTTCAACTGGATCAATCGTCGGCATTTCTTACGCACCGCGTCGGTTTCGATGCGACGATACGTTGCAAATCACTACCGCAATTTGGATGCCCTGAAGCGACGGATCGATCGTGATGCGATACTGCTAGGCGGCGCCATTCTTGCCGACGTAAACGTGAGGAGCCCTTCGCAGATCGTCGAGTTGAGCGACCAAAGCGGCCGACTATTGGAATCCCATTCCAAGGCGATGGAAGCACTTGACCTGTGGGCGTTTAGTGGTTGGACTCAAGAAGAAGTCGCTGGAATCATAGAGTCGCCGCCGTGTCCGGTGCCGCAGTTGATTTCACTCGCGAAGCAACTCGTTGAGAAAGCGATACAAGATGAATAACGCAAAAGGCGATCAATCCGATCGCGATGTCTTAATCGCTGAATGCTTGAGCCAGGCCGAGTTGCTACCTCCGTCAGAGCACGCGTCGTTCGTTCGGAATTTTTTTACCGATGACGAGGAAGCAGTCAACTTGGTTCTCGGTCTGCTGAGCGACGAGAAAAAGGGACATGTGTTCTCGGAATTGTGGTCCGAAATTCGACCGAGAGATGTTCACCAAGTCGACGGCACGGGCGATACCCCTGACAATCTCGGCGTGGGCACGGAAATCACAAACTCACAATCAAACGAACATCCCAATGACGGCGATTCTAGCCCAATGCAATTGCCGGACATTCCGGGGCACCGTCTGACGCGTGTGCTTGGCGAAGGTGGCATGGGGATTGTAGTCGAGGGTTTTGACGAAGGCCTGCAAGTCAACGTCGCTATCAAACTGATGCGTGGTGGTCTTGTTCAATCCCACGATGCGCGAAAACGATTTCTTAACGAAGCTCGAGCGGTTGCTAAGTTGCGTCACCCGAATGTCGTTGGCGTTTTGCGAGAAGGTGAAACGGATCAGGGGATCTTGTGGTTTTCGATGGAGCATGTCGAGGGCAAGACACTCGACAAGCTCGTACCGCGTGGTGGAATGGATATCGATCAAGTGATCGACATTGTCTGCGATGTCGCGAAGGCACTCGCTTGCGCACACAGTGCCAATATTCTTCATCGCGATATCAAACCGGCTAACGTGTTGATTGATAAAAATGGCCAAGTCAAAGTTGTCGATTTTGGTTTAGCGAAAAACGTGCAGACGCCGGAGGACGTTACAAAGACGGGACATGCTGTTGGCACGCCCCAGTACATGGCACCTGAGCAGCTTGACGCCTCGATCGCAGGGATTTCGGCTGCGACAGACATCTATGCCATTGGTGTTTTGCTTTACAACCTCCTTACTGGAACCACACCGTTTCGTTTTAACCAACAGTTCGATCTGTTGCACGCGATATTGCAGCAACCTCCACAACCACCAAAGCAGATTCGCAGAATTGTTCCGTTAGACTTGAATAGCATTTGCTTAAAGTGTCTCGAAAAACATCCATTGCAGCGGTACGGTAGCGCAGAGGAGCTAATCGACGATCTAGAGCGTTTTAAGATTGGCCAACCGGTGACTGCGAGGCCAATTGGTTTCCTTCAGCGAGGCTTTCGCTGGACGAAACGTAAACCATTGATTGCGTCGTTGTTCGCACTTGCGGCAGTTCTCATTTTAACGCTGGCTGTTGTGATACCGGTTGCTTATTTCAAGACGAATGCCGCAAGTGGCATGGCTTACCAACGCGCGATCCAAGCGACAGAGGCCGCGAAAAAAGGCAGTGAAGCGTTAGAGGATATGAAGACAGTTTATGGATTAACGGCTGCTGAAAAAAACCGACCAAGCGAGGCTGCGCTCTGGTTTGCTGATGTCGCGCGAACTGCAACCGAATGGCGATTCGACGCCAGCATGGCACGGTTTCGGAGTTGGGTAGGGCAATCCCCAATCCCCATTCGCGCGTTGCAGTTGCAGGAGGAGATCATTGGCCTTTTACTTCATCCCGAGGGCCGTTTCCTTCTGACTCAGAACATTGGGAATCGCTGGAGACTATGGAACATGATGGATGAGCAGGAAATCGATTCTATCTCATCTTGGGGACAAGTCACTGCGGCTGCGTGGCACCCAAACGGCACTCAATTGGCAATTGCGGATTCAACTGGTGGCGTTCGTTTATTGCAGTTGCCGGAGTGGAACACTGTTGCCGAAATGAACTGCGGTGGCCCCATTTTCTCTTTGGCTTTTGACAAGTTGGGCGAATCCATCGCCGTCGCCGGAAGACACGCCTTCGTCTGGGATCTCGATCCCGATGGTGTGGTTACGAAGGTTCACGATCACGACCGTTTAGCTTATATAAAATGGGGGCCGAATGGGAGGTATTTAGCAACTGTATCGGAGGATGGACATGCGAATGTGTTTGCTTTGAACGAACATCGTGTCAATGCAAAGGCAGCACTTACCGTTGCTTGCCAAGCCAGGCCCGTATGGTTTTTCGACGAAGGACGCAAACTATTGACCGTTGCGAGTGAGAGGATCACCGAGATTTGGGAAATTGAGTCGGGCAAACGGCTTGAGACAATCGCGGGCCCAGGAATTCTCCAACATCTCGCGGCATCGATTGATGGAACAATCTTTGGAATGACCGGGAATGGATGGGCCGAGTTATGGGATGAGAACGCTCAGAAAATCGGTGGTGATCTAACGCATTCGAGTCACGTCTTTGGTTCAACCTTTAGTCCCGATTGCCGCCTGTACGTTACTTGTTGTGACGATCACCTAGTCAGGATTTGGTCGACAACGTCTGGGGAACTCTTAGCCCAAATTCCGCATCAATCGCCGGTGCGTTTCAGCGAATTCGCGGCTGATAATCGACATTTTGTAACGGCGGAGTCTAGTGGCTTAATCCGATTGTGGAGTTTGCCGCAGGGGCCAGGGGCGCGTCATCTTGCAACCGTAGGTGATGATCACAAAGTTGTCCTAAGCTTGAGTGGTGAGTTCGCGGTTGCTGCTGGCTGGTGGAAAGATCGAAAATCAACATCGACCACCGTGTATCAGGTCACTAGCGGAAAACCGGCCAGCCCAGTACTTGATGCGCACGGCTTGATCAATGGAGGAGCATTTTCGCCGGATGACACAATTCTTGTGCTACTGCATACGAACCCCGGAGACGTGCGGCGCACGTACGGAACCTCATACCGTTGGGAGGAGCATGAAGGCAAAATTTCCTTTTTCGATTGGAAAAAGGGGGAACAATCCGGCAGTTCAATCACTACACCAAGTGAACCCATTGATGGGGCCTTTGATCCGGTGAGTGGCTTGCTTGTCGTCGGATGCGCGGGTGGAGAGATTCTGGTTGTCGATCCTACCAAACGGCGAATCCAGGCAGAGCTTGATGCGGGCGGACATGCCTCTGGTAAATACGGGTTCAAACCTCATCGCTGGATTGTGTTCCGAAAATCGGGAACTTGTTTTGCATCCGTGGGCTTTGGCGACGACGAAGGATCGACGGAGAGGCCTACTGGAGCAGGTACCGTTCAAATTTGGGATGTATTTGGGAACCTTTTGCAGGAGATTCGCCCAGCCGGCATCGTGCGCGATGTGACGTTCTCTCCCGACGGCAATCTGGTGGCGGTCGCTTCCTACAACAGCGTGCAAATTTTTAATGTCAGCACCGGCCAACAGGTTAGCGACCCGATGACGCACCCAGACTGGGTTTTCACTGTGTGTTTTAGCCCTAACGGTGACTCACTTTTGACATCATGCCGTGATTGGATGGCACGTTTTTGGAATTGGCGAACAGGAACACTCGTGTGCCCTGCGTTGGAACACGACGATGAAGTGTTTGACGCGCGAGTCACCGCGGACGGCAAGTCGTTAATGACGGTTTCAGGTGACGGGTTTGTCCGTGCGTGGGATAGCACCAGTGGCAAACTCGCCATGCCCGCCATGCGAATCTCGGCGATTGTTGGTTCCGAAATTGGTATTGGTCACCAGATCGAAATAACACCCGACGGAAATCATCTGATTGTCGGGGGAAAAATCGGGGACATGGATGTTTTTGAGATCCAGACTCTTCATCAAACGACAAACGAGCAATTGAAAACAGTTGGTCGAGAGGATCAGGTATTGTTGGCCGAAATCATGGCTGGAAAAAGAATTGTATCTATTGGTACCGTTGAGCTAAGTGACAAGGAATGGTTCGATCGCTGGATGCGATTTCGAAAACTCTACCCGACTCTGCCTCGTCTTTGCGTACCGAGTTACGATAGCGAGTCTTGGCAAGGCCGCGAGTTGAATCGCCAACGTCGCAATCAGCTGTACAAGCTTGGAGAGATGCATTTCGAACGTAGTGAATTCGAAAGTGTTCTTCGTTGTTTTGATAAGATACTTGGCCAGCCATCATCGCCCCCGAATATCAATAGCCAGATTGGGGTGTGTTTTTTCGGTCTCGAGCGTTGGGCCGATGCGGAAATGGCGTTCTCCAACGCGATCGCAATAAATGAACCTGATTCTCGCCGATTACATGAATTTAGAGGATACGCAAGGTTGGCTCAACGCGATTTCAAAGGTGCTCAATCCGACCTCAACAGAGTGTGGACAACTCATAACACTAACGTATTTTTGACTCTCGCGCTTGCAATTGTGTACTCCGCCCAAAATGATTCAGTGGGTCTTGAGCAAATGTGCGAGGCAAGATTGGATGAGGTGGGCGAGTACATGTCGAGTTCGGCACAAATTCCGAAATCTAGCTGCCATAGTCTAATGAGGATAGGTGGAATGAAAGGAAACAACAAAGAAGTATGCGAAATCATTATTTCAACGTTATCAAAGGAAATAGAATCAACATTAGAGGAAACCGAATTTGAGTGGTCTGACATTATTTTTTTGAGGGAATTGGCGGGCGTCCAATTGCGAGCAGGTGACAAAGCGGCAGCGCGACGAACAATTAACCTTACTTTCGAAGTGTCCCCTATCGAGCTTCAAGCTAATCGAAAAGCATGGGAGTTTTCTAGCAAAGAATCTTTGCCAAAGGGCGGCCATGTGAAAGATTGGCTTCGAATGGCGATTATCGAGCAAGACAGTGACCGCGAAGCTGCGACCGCATGGTTGGCAAAGGCGGTTTTCTGGTATGAGACCGCATTGATGCTGCCAAAAGGGACAAGCATTCTAGATTTTGACCAAAAAATTGAAATCGAGTTTCTAATACAAGAAGCTCGAGAGCTACTCTCTGAGTGAAACTTATTTATCGCGTCAACCTGAGATTGACTTGTGTGTCTATCGAAGAGCCCACAGAAAGCGAAGGTCGTTCACACGTTTGACATACCGATGGACACCCTAAGTTGACAAGCTCTTTTGTCTCTTCGCAGCGTGTTGCCATTTTCGAAGGAATCGTGTGAGCGGCGAGTCACAACGCTACCCCTGCGCAGCGAATCATGGAATGCAACGCTGCTAAAACTTTAGGCACCAAACCCCAAGACCGCTCGAACGCCAGGGCCTTTGCCCCAATTCGTCACGATCGAGTTTTGAAAAACTCGGTTCCACGCGATGTTGCTGATGATCTGTCTCCAAACGGGCGACGACCTGCCATGCTATCGAGTCTGGCTCGAATGGCTTTTCGGGCAACCGTTCATTTCATGGGGCGTCGATTTGCTTGGCCATGTAGAAGTTCCGATGCCGCCCAAAAGTCGGTCGTGCGAGCATCTTTCGCATTGGACTCAATGCATCAAAGGGAATTGAGACATTGGTCGTACATAGCGTAATGAACCTGCGGTTATTTGCTCAATGAGTTATGGGCGAACGATCCGTCGTGTAACGAATTACGATCGATACACTATGGATTGGCTTGGACTTGCCATTCCAGGATCCCGCCACTGAAGGAGGGCTGCAGTTGTACCTGAATACGTAAAGCACTGGTTTGCACCGGTGTGAACTGAACTTCAATGAATTCGTCTTTCTTGGTCCGATAGTCATTCGCGTTGTCGACCGGCTTCCATTGGTCGCCATCACGGTAAAGCAATTTCCAAGACTTCGGTACTCGGCAGGCGCCACGTCCGGTATCGTCGAACCAATAGACGGCGACTTTCGATACCATCGTTGGTTTGTCCAGTTCGTATTGCACCCATTCTTGGGTACCACGATGGTTCCACCATGTGAACCGTGGTATTTCATGGTCAATGGAGTTTGCGGGTAGAATTTGGTCTGCTAATGCGTTGATCGTGTCGGCGCCATGTTTATGAGACGCAGTCGCTTTGCTTGTCGAAGCGATGGTGGGAATTGGTGACACAGTAGCCAAATCAGGCGATCGTGGAATCCACACCCTCATCTCGTTCGCGCCGCGATGACACCAAGCAAAATAGGGAATGAATGTGATTGCAGCGGTACGATCCGCAATCGTCCCGTTTTCCTGGCGACTCACTGCGTTGGCTTCACCACGCAGCACCGTTACACCGCCAAGCAGGTCCTGATGATGCTCGGGATGCAATACGGAATCATCGGGTAGCCAAAGGTTCAAGACTTTACCGTCGTGATCGGCACCTTCGATGCAATAGACCAACGGTCCTCGCTCGATTGCGACTCGGCCGCGATCAAACTCGATCTGCTCGTTTGCCAACACGCGTCGAACAGGCATAGGCAAATCTAGTTCGACCAAATCACCGGCTTCCCATTGACGATCTAGGACAGCGTAGCCATTGACGAGGTCAGCATTGACTGGTTTGCCGTTAACACTAACCGTCCATTTGGATGGTGTGGCATCTTCGTATTGATACAGATCACTCGGCAACACTTCGCCACGCACCCAACCGGGAATCCTCAACCGTAGTGAGAACGATCGCGATACCTCAGGCGTGACCGTGATGCGGATTTTACCGCTCCAAGGATAATTGGTGTCTTGTTTCAATTTGACCTCGCCACCGTCAACATCGGTCCTCATTTGACCGGCCAGAAATAGATTGACATACAAGTTCTTATCGCGCACAGCGTAGGCGTAGCCGGGGATCGAGGGTAGGAACCGCACGACGTTACTTGGACAACACGAACAACCGAACCACGGGCTGCGTTGCAAGTCGCCGTGGTTGAATTTGAACTGCATGTCGCACTCCAACGGATTGGGATAGAAGAACTGATCTCCGCTGAGCGACACGCCGGAAAGAAAACCGTTGTAGAGAATCCGTTCCAGAACATCGGCGTATTTCGAATCGCCATGCAGTAAGAACATGCGATGGTTCCACATCGCCAACGCGATAGCGGCGCACGTTTCGTTGTAGGCTTTCAAGTTAGTAAGTTGATACGCGCCGGCGTACCCTTCGCCTGCGCCGTGTTGGCCAACGCTACCGATCAGGTACAGCTTTCGACTAACAACGTCTTGCCAAATTCGATCAATCGCGTCGATATAACTCTGATCCTCGGTCAGTGCCGCGACATCTGCAACGCCAGCGTAAAAATAGCCACCGCGAACGGCGTGCCCAACGGCCTCGGATTGACCCACCACCGGGGCGTGATCTTGTGCGTATTGGCCGTACAATTTTACGCGTTTGGATTCGTTGCCACGCATTTGGACAAAGAACTTGGCGAGATCAAAGTAGTTTGGATTCCCCGTGGCGCGAGCTAGACGCACCAATCCGATTTCGATCTCCTCATGTCCTGGCACATCGGTGCGTTGGCCCGGTTTGGGACCAAACACCTTCGCAATAAGATCCGCATTCTTGATGGCGATGTCCAAGAAATTGCGTTTGCCCGTGGCTTGATAATGGGCAACCGCTGCTTCGTACATGTGACCAACGTTGTACAGTTCGTGACTATGTCCGAGACCTGTCCAGCGAGGCTCTTGGCCATAACGGCTTTTTGAACCTGATGTCTTAACGGTGTAAAGGTAGCCGTCTGGTTCCTGTGCCGCAGCAAACTTGGCGATTAGATCGTCAAGGTAGTCGTCAAGCTTTGGGTCCGGCTTCAGTGCTAACGCATACGCAGCACCCTCGACGATTTTGAAAACATCGGAATCGTTGAAATAGATACCTTCGAAGCCGTCTGGATTCTTTTCTGCTGCGGCGACAAAATTCGAAATCCGTCCCGTTTCCTCGCAGCGTTCGAAACAGTAAGGAATGGTTACCGTGCGATTGGTTTCCATTCGGGGGCGCCAAAATCCGGAACCAACCTCGACACTCGTAAACGGCACCGGACGAATTGGATAGTCGGCTGCATTGGTAGCAGAGATCGAAATCAACAAGCCGACGAGAACGATAGATTGACGCATGATTTTGAGAACCTGAATTTATGTCTCGGCGAGGCCATTATCGAGTACGCATCAAACCGCAGAAGCAGCAACGCGAGAAAGACAACCAAACGGACAGGAAGGATACTTGGCGGGTTACAGGTGAGCTCCGCACATTATGACGCATCCGCAGTCAACATGCCACTGTGACAGTTTCGCTTACACAGAAAGGCTGTTTTTGAAGCTGAGTTAGATACAAGAACGCAAGCGTATCCGTATGGTGAACGGGCTGATTAATGCCAGGCCACTCACACATAAGACGCTGGCCTTCACCAACGGGGGGCACTGTCATCTCGCCAGTAAATTTCTCGCCGTCCATTTGACTTTCGACCGTTCAATCACCAACAAGGTATCCTTGCGTTCTTTTCCGTCTCGATCCACCTATCGCTGCTAACGGTACTCGTGCCGATCAGCATCAATGCAATCGCTGGCCTCGAAATCGAGAGGTTGCTGCGTTAACAGTCTCTACGTCGGGCAACCGATGCAGCGTGTCGGTTCGCTGAACGGTAGTCGGCCACGATGCAATTGACAGAGAACGATTGACGACCCGCTTTCCCCGATGGATGTTGAACTTGGTGAGCTAGAGCCAACCGGTTGCGAACTTCTGGTTGCCACGAAGGCGATCACGGTCAACCCTGTGGATTACCAAGTTAGGGAACCGATTCTCCGTTGTGATATGGCCACTTCGCATACGCATTGGCAACATTTTCGCCCCAGTTGCCATACCACGAGTAGCCACTGCGGCGTTCGCTTTCGATTTCCTCGATATCGTATTTGACGATTCCATCCCGCCCGCAGAAGAATGGACGATTTGATTGGATTTCGTAGAAACGCGCCCACAGCGGTCGGGCGGAAGCGTCTTCTGTTAAATTGCGTTCGCTACCACTTTTCTTGTAACGAAACCCGTCAATTTTTACTGACTCGAACCATTCAACACCGCTGTGTACCGCTTGAATGATCTCCGGATTGGGGGAGTCGAGACGCATCAGAAAATTCAGGACGCCGGCGCTCTCCGCACCGCTGAGAGACGCAAGTTCGTAGCTGCGTCCGTCTGCCGGCGCGAGCGTGACTTCATCGTGCTGAGCGCACCAAACTGTCGGGACGCCGTCAATAACGACTTGGCATTTTATGATGCATTCGATACCACGTTCGACTGCTTTGGACGCGGCTGTGCGACGACCTTCATCAAGAAACCCGAAGTCTTTTGACGTTGCGGTCGCGGACAAAAATTCCAGCAGGCGAATCATGCTGCCATCGTTGAATGTGATGTGCCGGTGGTACTGCTTGCTGAGAGGGAAATATTGGGGCCAACCACCGTTGGCGTACTGAGCTTCAAGAATATGGTCAAAGCCTGCGAGCAACGCTTGCTTGTATCGAACATCGTCTGTGACGCGAAACCCACGAGCAAGGACTCTCAGTTCCCCGGCGGTAGCGCCGTTGTCGAACGTGCCTTGAAGCTTAGCGCGGTCACCAGAGTATTTTTCGCGAGTCGTGTCTTTGTTTTTGGGCCAGTCGCCGTGCTTGGTCTGCCATGAAAGGATGCAAGCCATCGCCTTGCGTCCTTCATCGCTGCTGAACCAACTATCAGGTTTCCTGGTCAAGTTATCCGCGGGAGTGGCTGCGCTCAGCGATAGAGAAAAAGCAAGAAGTAATGCGAAGGTAATGGAAGTGCGTAGGATCATGTTTTCTATCACGGAAAGTAAAGTCAGTTCACTCGAAACCGTTTCGCTAAAAGCATGGCCGTCCCAGGCACCCGGACCACCACTCTCGATGAGAACCTAATCATTTTAGCTCCAAAACCTCTCTAACCATGCCCAAAGAGATTTTCATATAACTCGCCGAAAACGCCGCAGAGTTAAACGCTTTTGATTTCAATTTGGCTTCCCTTTTCAATGTAACAAATTGCAACCATTACCAAGTCCAACTGAGAATTTGACTCAATTCACAATTGGCACTACACGAATGGTTTGGAAATGCAGCGCGGATCGTAAGTTTAAACGACGGCTGAACTGAGAAGAGCTGGAAGATTCGAATTGCCGCGGTTTCTTGGCGATGACCCGACCGATAAGCTGCTTGATCAAAACTATCGCGAACGTGAGTTCCGGCGGACCGAGAAACGCGGCCGGTGCCTCATGAAAACCGAGGCTGGAACCGGAGCGATGAGTGGGTAAGCCCGAAACGAAAAATTGCCAGCTGCTAACGGCGAATTTCGCAGTGCCAGTGCACTAAGTCAAACGACGGGGGCATTTGCCGCTGCCGCTGCCGCTGAGCCAGTGCCGCTGCCGCTGAGCCAGTGCCAGTGCGGCTGGCAGAGTCGTTTCGCTGTTTGCGAGGCGAATGACGGCCTTGCTGGATTTTCGATATTTACACGCGATTAAGCGTCGCGAACATGGGCGCGACGCAAACGGATATCTCGGTGAATGATCTCAACACCCAATGAACCTACTTTGGCTTGGCCCATTCGACCAAGAAACTACCGCCGACTTCCTAGATGTCAGACGACATCTGATTTTCGTAAGCGGTCTGCTGTTGAGCTTCTTGCGTAGGCGTAATTGTTTCTTGATGTTCGATGACGAAGGGTTCGGGTTGGCCACAACCAACAACGGTACCGACCAACAACAGGCTAGCAACCAGTAGAAGTGAGTGTGAGAAAGTCATTTAAAGATCCAATCTAAAATGTGATAGAAACGAACAGAAATCAGAGCGAACGGAGTTGTGAAACCACCGTTGTAGAGGTGAGTTGTAATTACGTCCAACTCATCTCGTATAACAGCATGGCCATTTGCGGGCCATGTACATCAGTCACAAACACCACCGTTACGGACGGCAGCTAACGATGCCTTCGTTGGTTTCACCATCGAATCGCTCATCACTTTACAAAAAGGAGCCAAGCCGTGGATGGGCTGGGCTCCAAGATTTACTATGGGATTTACGATGTGACGATTGTTTTTTGATCGAGACAACGTAACGTGCCGCCTATTCGAGCCCTTCCGTTTCTTTCATGGCTCGAGTTCCCAATGCACCCCAAAGGCCATAAGGACTCTTGTCACCTGCGGTAGGTGTCGCACCATAGTTTCCAGC
Source organism: Novipirellula herctigrandis (assembly GCA_007859835.1). Classification (GTDB taxonomy): domain Bacteria; phylum Planctomycetota; class Planctomycetia; order Pirellulales; family Pirellulaceae; genus Novipirellula_A; species Novipirellula_A herctigrandis. The sequence continues at coordinate 6,256,989 of SJPJ01000001.1, forward strand.
CTCGATGCTGTCGGTGATAAACCGAACCGCGCCATCGGCCATCAGTACATGGGCACCACCTTGGTGACGGCTACCAGCTGTGGAAATACCCTGTGAAGCGTCTCCACCGCGGAAGCAGTTAGGTTGATTCGGAGGAAGAATCGTTTGGAAGGCGGTGTACTGCAGACGTCCATCAGCCCAACGATAAGCACGTTGTTGGTCATTTCCGCCAAGGTTGGTGCCTGACTTGTAAAACTGAGGACGCAATGGGTCAACCATGTCGAGACAATGTTGAATCACCATCCCTGATTGGTTGACTAACGCATCATTGACCGCGTATGCATTGCTGGCCTTTGCTTCGCGAGCTCCCAAGCTTGAGCAGATTTCGCCACACATGATTGTGTTCGCTGTGCCATCGAGAATGTCTCGAAATGCAGTGTCATGTCGAGCCCAGAATACGCCACGATTGGTGCCTCTTGCTTCTTTCGCGGTATTGGTGTCATCCCACTCGTTATTGCCGGTGATGTCGGAATTGTCATCGTCATTACTGTCATAGAAACCTTGCTGATTTCGTCCGCCGGAGTTAACCAAACGAGCACTATCACCTTGGCACGCAGCGTAGTTGGTCCGGCCATAGGCAGGGCGTCCAATGCCTGGGTCACTAGGACAGCGAAAGCTTGGGATGTCCGTGCGCCAGGGCTCGAAATTCATCCAAGGGCACGGTCCCATCGGTACCCTTATTGGATTTGAAGGAGCACCGTTGCTAATGACTTCCCAAAGGCCTTGCTGCTCGATGAACGGGGTTAAGCCGACCAACCAGCTCGCAAACAGCCGGTTAGATGTATTGGAATCGGGTGGGTTATGCGTCGTGCCACCCATGTTCATCGGCAATTGCTTGAAGGCCGCATGGTAGTTATGTAGGCCTAACCCAATTTGCTTGAAGTTATTACTACAACTCATGCGACGTGCCGCTTCGCGAGCCGCCTGAACCGCTGGCAACAATAATCCGACCAGGACGCCAATAATAGCGATGACAACGAGGAGTTCGACCAGCGTAAAGCCAGTCTTTTGTTTTCGTTTAATCATACTTTCTAACCCTTTCGTGAACAAAACAAAGAAAACACCCATGAACGTTTCGGGTGTTGGAGAAGACAGAATTGATCAAATGCAAGTTGAGAACAGCATGAATGCGCGCTGTTTTCACTGCTTGAAGTCGGAGTTGGTTGTGCGTCTTGAATGCGGCCGGTGATTTCACATCGACGGCGGTACTTGGCTTTGACATCGCCATCGCGCGTTTTTATCAAGCGACTTCCAGCCGTTTTGCGGTTCATACGGAACGAAGACGGAACCGATTCCAGTCTCGGTGCGAATGCGTTTTCCACCATGACTTAAAGGCCTCCGTTGCAATAGGCTTGGTAATGCTTCGCGACGTCGCCGGTTTCGGCATCGCCGTTGTGTATCAACAAGCCAACCCGTTGGTCGTAGATTTCACCTTTGTTGATCGTAAAGGTTGCGACGTGAAATCCTTTTGGTCCGCGAGGCCCCCAAGTGCCATAGTCACGTGTCAGCCATAGGTGCGGCGGTTTCTTGCTCGAGTGGATGAAGCATGCAAGTCCCTCGGAGTCTTGTTGGCCTTCAAGCGGTGCCGAGTAGTCCACCCACGTCGCGAGTTGATTGTGGGTTCCTTCTTGGTTCTCGCCTGCCTCGCTGTTGACGATCTTTCCTTTACCCTTTTCCACGTTGAAGGTGTCGTTCATTCGTATGTAGGGAATCGCGTAATGCGATGCGTCTCGCGTGATCGTCACATTGCCGTAGGTGGCTCGAAGCTCGAACGAGAAGTCGAGGAAGTATTGGCCCTTATCCAACGCACGCACTCGATAGTGACGCAGTTCGTCCAAGAGAGGCACGTCGCCGTTCATCCATGTGAGCTTCTCGTCGATCTCGGCTAAGTCGCCATCCGTCTTTAAACCGGAGAACTCGACATGGACGACTCGCCTCTTGTAGGGAGCAACCGGCCATTTCGACTTCGTCTTATCTGTTACACCAGAGTAGAGAGCGTTGTAGATACCCGCCCTCTCTGGCTGTCCCTCCAAATGGACCCGCTCCTCCGCAACCCAAAATGAGCGATGGTGGGGGTACGGCTCAGTGATTTTCACCGTCATCGGCCTTCCACTTGAACTGTTGAACGGATCAAAATGGGGCAAGTCAACCGACGAATCATACCGGTAAACCAACGCAGTCTTCCCATCGATGGTCATCGTCATGCTACCGGCATCGTCATTAACATCCACGACAACGCGGGCGGTTTTGGGTTCACCAGCCACGCTAGATAGCAGGGGAAACGTCAAGGTCGCCGAAAGCAGCGTGATGCTAAGAATGTAATAACGGTTGAACATCATGAATCTCATAGGAACTCAATGGGAAACGGCCTAGACCTCTGGCCATTCATATCCCTTGCGGATCTCACGGGTGAGCATTGAATTCGCCTCAGCGTCGTCAATGAATTGTTCTGCATCGGGATCCCACTTCAGGTTACGTCCCAATAGACGCCCAATATTTAGTAGGTGGCAAACCGACGCACTTCGGTGCCCCAGTTCGACATCGGCAATAGGACGTTCGCCCGATATGGCACAATCAATCCAGTTGCCGACGTGATTTTGGTTTTGGCGTGAATGCTTCTTCAGCAACTCCTCGGCCATTTCCTTTGGATTGGATCCCAATGCACCGCGGAAGATTTCCATCTTGCCTTTTTCGCCCACGAAGATCCCACCACCACGGTTCGCTTTGTCGTCTAACCGGACGGTGATGCCGTTGGCGTAGCGATAGCCCAGTCTCGGTTCTCTGCACGCTTTCTTGCCGCGGTCCATCGACTCGGGTTTGCTATAAGTTGGCAATTCCAAAGCAGGGCCATCGACGAGGATCTCGGTTGGGCCGGTACTGTCCAGACCAAGCGCCCATTGAATTTGGTCGAAGCCATGTGTTCCCCAACCCGTCATTTCGCCACCACTGTAGGGTCGAAATGAAAGCCACCCAGGATTGCCGCGCGGCACGTAAAGTTCCTTGTTGTATGGCACAAGCTTCGTCGGCCCACACCACATTTCCCAGTCGAGACCATCGGGTACTTTTTCCTCGGGAAGGTCGCACAACCAAGGGCTCTCGTAATTGGCCGCAAACACTTCGCGAATTTTTCCCAAGCCACCGTTACGAATGAATTCACAGCCGATGAAGTTTTCACGCTGCGAACGCTGCTGCGATCCGACCTGGAACGTGATGCCTGTGCGTCGAGCCGCTTTGACCATCAGGCGACCCTCAGGAATCGTCAAAGTCATTGGCTTTTCTGCATAAACATGCTTGCCTGCCAAGGCAGCGGAAATGCAGATGTTCGCTCGCCAATGCTCAGGAGTTGCTGTTGTGATCGCATCCACGTCTTTTCGGTCGAGCACCCGGCGGTAATCTTGATAGACATCCTTGGCGCCGGTTGACTTAGCAATACCTTCCCCTCGGGGTTGATTCACATCGCAAACACAGATGACTTGAGTCCGCGGGTCTTTTACGGCACCTCGAAAAATACCGCTTCCCTGTCGTCCGACGCCGATACCGGCTACGCCGATCCGATCATTGGCTCCCGGGCGGTCGCCTTGCGCCAATGCCGATCGAGGAATAATTGTCGGAATTGCGAAACTTGCGGCCGAAACGGCTGCGGTCTTACGAAGGAACCCACGCCGAGTTATTTGAGGCTTTTTCGTTTCTTGGGACCTGTTGATCATCACCTGTTCTCCAAAGTTATTTCGCGTGGGCGAAGCGAAAATAGCTGTGTGTTTTTGACAGTCGCCCAAGGCATTGATTCGAAACCTTGCTCGTTCCGATGACTTTTACGTCAACGCAACTTGCCGTTGATCTGACCGAATGATTGACTTGAGGTGTGAAATGCTACGCTCCGCTTGGTCCAATGTGCCACACTCAACGCTAAGAACGATGTCCTGTGGTACGGAACGACAAATGTCGACGATACGTTTCCAGTCAACGACGCCATCACCGCAAGCGCATCCGACTGCGGTTCCCATCACCTTGCCTCGTTCGGCATCCGACTGTTCAATCGAAATGTCCTTGGCATGGATGTGAATCACACGATCCTTGATCCGTTCGAGCCACTCGTGAGGATCTTCCCCTCCCAGATAGGCGTTGCCTGTGTCGAAATTTGCACCCAAGTTAGGTGAGTCGACGAGGTCTAAGCACTTGTCATAGAGGTCAGGCTTGAGCGAGTAGGTTTGATGCATCTCGAAGCCGATTTTGATCCCCCGACGCTCGCAGACCTTCAACGCTTCCATCAGCGAATAGCGGATCAACACGAAGTCTTCCTCCATGGTGGTCCAAGGTTGCTTGTGACCTTCGTGTGTATTGAGGATTGGAGCCCCTGCCTCGGTTGCAAATCGGGCAGCTTGTTTCAAGTATTCGACTGCGATCTCGGGCTTAGACGCTTGACTATGCGAGGACAAAGCGGAGAGTTTCAAACCGTGCTTCTCAACCTCATCACGGATTCGATAGGGGTCATCCAGCATTGATACACTGTGGAAGTACCTTGCTTCGCTTAGTAGTTCACGCCCCCAATGTACCATTGGTTCGATATATTCGTAGCCGAGCTCCGCAGCGAATTGCACACCCCATTCAAATGATTTATGGGACGTCCTGACTGCCTCGAGGTTCAAACCTATGCCTACGTGTCCCATAAAAAATTGTCCTTGCGTTGCAATCGAAAGTGAGTGAGGTCTCCATTGGATTGTACTGTGCGGCGTATCGAATACCATTGCTCGATATTGTCAAAGTTATGGTAGAAATTTGTCTCGGGGGGGCGTATGCGGTTGGTGGGTTTCGCATCGATATTGTCGTTGCAACATGCGTGCATTGAGCGTTTGTTTGCAAAGTTCTTTGCACTCAAATGACTGCAAGCTACTTCGCCGTAACAACCGGGCGACGCGAGTGTTGAAGACGGGAATCGTTGCTTCTAAGCATCCACACCTGTTGCGGCTAAGTGTTTTCGCTTCTTGCGACGAGGTGGTCTCACTGCGCGGAGCCTATGTGCTGTTGATACGAGGGGGTTGGTGGCCCCCTTGTCCTGTTTTTGCAAGCTGTGTTTACAGCTTGCCGGCATGGGTTAATGCCGCCAGCAGAAGGTGTTGCGATTTCGGTAAACATCAAAAATGATAATGTTAGGTGCCTTTCATTGCAGTTAATCAGAATTGTAATTCAGTGAAACGATGTATCGCCAAATGGGGGCGAACACGAACATGGTCCTAAGAAACATGACAACCATTGAATAATGGATGGGCCTTCGTGGATTTCTAGGTTAGATGTAGGCGTATGATTGCGCGGTTATGTGGTTCATGGATGAGCATCGTGGACGAACCTACTTCCTTGTCGCCGGCGATTTGAAGTTGCTTGAGGATCATGACTTCGATTGGCGCGATAGTATCCCTAGAACCCTCTCATTCGGAATTAGGTAAACATCAATCGATCGGATGAATTTATTCTTGCTTCAATGCAATCCCGTCACGGCATCAACGCGCCGTAGGATTTTGTGTCCCTCCGCCACTTCAATTCTAGAATCGACTCATCACACATGTTTATCATTCGCAAAAGCAGGAACCGTCGCTTAATCACGTCTTCCGCCTCCTTGTTGATTGCAGGCGTCGTTTATTTAGGGACGGGTAGAGTCGACATGGACCCCATCAATCGCAATCATCGAAACCGGGGAACTGGAATCTACGTTGCTGGGTTCAAAATTTGGGATCCCGCATCCAAGTCAGGTGTGGGCTCGACGAAGGACGAAGAAGAGACTCAACGATCGGCGCCACAAACGGTTTCGCCTTTGAAGCCACAAACGCCAAAGATGTCTTCGCCATTGACGCCAAAAATGTCTTCGCCGTCGGGGCCTCAGCTTAATCCGCTGTTCCAAGAGCAAGCCACTGAGCTTTCGCCTAGTCAGCTCGTTTTGCCAGTGCAAATAGGGTCATCGTACAAATAGTGCCATTCAAGAATGGCACAGTCGTATGCCGCTTGCCGTGCTTGGCGTTGTCCTGGTACGGGTATTGCGTGCCCGTTTCGATAGGCCCGTCGTCGGAGCGTGGAAGGACTCTTTGAAGCAACTGCGACTGGATCGGGCTACGGGCGAACCTGTGACCGGGGCATGCCGGTTTGGCTACGTTTTGATCATTCGGCAGTTGTTGGATCACCGCCACTGCGTTGAACGCTTTGGTCTACAATGCCTGATACTCAGCAATTGCTTCCATCGAGCCTTTCAGTTGCTGGTATAGGTCGCGGTAGATCGGAAACAGCTTGTTGTAATTGGCAACGGCTTTTCGGTCAGGCTTCGTTTCTTCGGCTACTTTGATCGTAGCCGTGCAGGCGGTTTCGATCGACTTGTATGCTCCATCGCCTACCGCTGCCAACAGTGCCACGCCAAATGCGGCTCCTTGTTCGACTTCCAATCGGGTGATTTTCTTTCCGAAGACATCTGCTTGCATCTGGCGCCAGAACGGATTTTTGCTGCCACCACCCGACGCACGAATCTGTCTGACCGGAACGTCAAGTGACTGAATGATGTCGAGGCTGTCACGAAGAGCAAACGTGATACCTTCCATCACACTTCGCGTCATGTGGCCGCGTGTGTGAGTGAGGTTCATGCCGACAAAGCTGCCGCGAGCGTTAGGGTCGGCATGCGGCGTTCTCTCGCCATTGAGGTAGGGCAAGAAAACGATTCCGTCACTGCCGGCGGCGACAGCCTGGGCTTCTTTGGTCGCTGCTTCATAGCGTTTGCCTTTATCGATTCCCGACAATCCCTGCAAAATCGAATCAACCCACCATTGCAATGAACCGCCACTGGTCAGGTTCACGCCCATCATGTGCCACTTGCCGTTGACGGCGTGACAGAACGTATGCAATCTGCCGCTCTTGTCATATTGGGGCTGGTCGCTATGAACAAACATAACGCCGCTGGTTCCAATGGAGGTGCTGAGCACTCCTTTTTTGACGATGCCGTTTCCGACCGCGCCGGCCGCGCAATCGCCTGCACCGCCGACGACTTTGCATTCGGTGGTCAATCCAAGTTTTTTGGCTGCTTCCTTGGTCAACGTCCCAGTCACTTGGTCGCTTTCGACAACCTCTGGTAACAAGTCCATGTCGAGCTGCAATTTGCTCATCAGTTTTTTGGACCACGTTCGTTTGACCACATCGAGCAGTAGCGTGCCGCTTGCGTCACTCACTTCGCTGACGTAATTCCCGGTCAAGCGGCGGCGAATGTCGTCTTTGGGCAAAAGCACTTTGGCAAGTTTGTCGAAGTTCCGCTTTTCGTTATTGCGAAGCCAAAGGATCTTAGGGGCTTGGAATCCAGTCAAAGCGGGATTGGCGACCATTTTGATAAGCGCATTGCGACCGCCAGCGGCCTTTGTGATTTCGTCGCATTCCGACGTCGTACGCTGGTCATTCCACAGCAGTGCGGGACGGATGACCTTGCCGCTTTTGTCAACAAACACCGAACCATGCATTTGGCCACTTAGCCCAATCGCTTTGACGTCGGCCGGTTTTAAACCACTCGATTTCATGACTTTGCGGACAGTCGCAACGGTGGCTTTCCACCAATCTTCGGGGTCCTGTTCGGTCCAGCCTGGTTTGGGCTGGTGCATCGGGTATTCTGCGTTTGCTTCGGCTAAAACGGTGCCATCGGCCTTAATCAACAACGTTTTCGTGCCGCTGGTGCCAACGTCGATTCCGAGATAGTGACTCATGGGTGGTTTCCAAAGGATGATAAAGAATCAAAAAAGGATCACGAACAGGCCCACACTATAATGCGTACAAGGCCGTAACCAAACATGCCGACCCAAAATCATAGAAGTAATCACGTGGCTGAGTACCGAAACGCAACTTTTCTAACCCGCCGAGAGATGCTTGCCGCTGCGGGAGCCGCATTAGCTGTGTCGGGTTGTCGCAGCGAACCGGAAGCGAGTCTCGAGCCAACTGCCAAACGAAGCGATGTGCCGCTGAAAATTGTCTTGGTCGGGACCGATGAGGATGCCGAGGGGATTCGCCGAGCATGGATGTCGGTTGATGAACAACCACTCGAAATCTCTGTTTTAGCAGCGTCGCGTACCGAGGGCGGCGAATGGATGAAGAAGTTAACTACGGCGGCACGGGCTTGCGACGTAGTGATCTATCCAATGTTCGCGGTTTCGGAGTTGATGCAAGCCGAAACGCTTGTTCCGATCAGTGACGATCAGTTCGAGGCAATGGAGGAAGAGCTTGGCTCGGTTCTTTCGGCACCGCGAAATGGCTCCGCTCGTTACGGTGGCCAATATGTTGCGATGCCTCTCGGTGCCCGATTGCCTGGGCTTTTAAGCACACGCGAAGTGCCTGAATTGACGTCATGGGCCGATTACGATGGTTGGGTTGCCAGCGAGTTGGATGGTAAGGCGGCAGAGCCACTTGCCGCAGGCTGGGCAGCCGTGATGTACTTGTGGCGTGCGGTCTCATCTGTTCCGCAAGGTTGGTTGTTTTCGCGCGAGGATTTTCGACCCACGATTGATTCGGACGAGTACGTCGATGTGCTTGAACAAATGGCAAACACGGTTCAGCATTATAAACCCGGTCGATTAACACCCGAAGAGATTTGGGAAGGCATTCGCACAGGGGATATCGCTGGCGGGATTGGGTTTCCAACCAGTGAAATGGATAGTGATGTTCAGGTCACGATCAGCGATCTGCCTGGCGGCCAGCGTGTTCGAATGATGTTGGATCCGTTTTCGCCGGTGGTTTCGCTATCGAGTTACTGCCGTCAAAGTGCCACTTCCAAACGGTTAATGAATTGGTTGTCGGCGGGTGAGGGAAGTCAACTGCTCCGCCGCCAAGTTTCGATGATCACCGCCACACGAACCAAGACGACTTCGGTCTTGGCGACAGAGCCTCAAGCCGATAATCCATATGAAGCTTGGTTGATCGGCCGACTGGGTATGCCCGTGACAGTTCCTTCGTTGCCGTTACTCGCGGCGAGTGAGTATTACGAGACGCTGGACGACGCAGTTGGCCGGACCTTGGATGGCAAGATTGGTCCAAAGCCAGCTCTCGCGGAAGTCGCCGAAAAATGGCAAGCGATTACCCAGCGCGTGGGAAAAGAAAAGCAGCAGTCAGCATGGCGACGGGCGCAGGGGCTACGTGCTTAAGGAAGCGAATGGCCTGCGTTCAAAATCCCTTTTCGTCCGCTTTCTAGCTCGCATGATTCCCGTTGGCCGGACCGTGGTTGCAATCGATTGTCGGAACGGGGTAAACGCAATTTGTGCTCATGGTCAAGGTGCGTGCCCGGCAAACGCCCATCTTGCGACCAACGTTCCGGCACAGAAAGTACTTGCTTGGTCCGGCTTACAGGGAGCATGAATAATCCCGCGGCTAGGGGATTTTCTAAGTCTGCTGTATACCAGGCGTGTCCTGGTATGGCGACGTCAGGTTATGGGCTACGATGATCCTATTCCCGCATCAAACAGATGCGCATAAAAAAACGACGACCTTGAATCAAGACCGTCGTTGGAGTGAGTTCTTCTTGCAGGGAACCGGTTGGTTCTATTCTTCGCTGCTAGTTTCGTCGTTTTCAGTTTCCGATGCCGATTCGTCTTCGAACGATGGGCGTTCCGCTTTACGCTTGACGCGGTCATTCTTGCCGACAAGTTCAAGGATTGCTCGAGTTCCCGCATCGCCGAGTCTTGGCGTTGCAAGTCGAAGGATCCGAGTGTATCCACCGGGCCGATCGACGAAACGCTCTGCAATGGTGTCGAACAAGATTTGGGTTGCCTGGCGATCACCGATCAGTTGAACGACGCGACGTTGAGCAGCAACAACCGGAGCACGAGCTTCGGCCCATTTGACCCAATTGTCACTCTTTCGCCATTCCTTGTACGCTTCGGTGCCTCGCGCAGCATCGGTTCCATACTTTGTCGCTTCTTCGGCAGCGGGCAAGCTTTTCTTGGCGATCGTAATGCACTTTTCGACTAGCGGTCGAACTTCTTTGGCTTTGTGCAGCGTGGTCGTAATCCGGCCTGTTACCTTCGGCGCATTTTCATCGTGCGTTGCATCGCGTTCGGTCAAGAACAGCGCGCTTGCCAAATTCTTGAACAGCGCCTTTCGGTGACTTGGACTTCGTCCAAGTACGCGGCTTCGTCGTCGGTGTCGCATGGCGGATTACTCGTCTCTTAATTTCGATAGTGTGGATGTGGGGAAACTTAAAAAAGTGGCTGATTCGGTACTCGCATCCCAAGATGCAAGCCGTACTGGGCCAACTTTTCACGTACTTCGTTCAAGGTCGTATCGCCAAAATTGCGAACTTCCAACAATTGGTCTTCGGTTCGCTGAACTAAATCGCGAACGGTTTGGATTGCTTCGCTTTCGAGGCAATTGTTTGCCCGAACTGACAAACGCAATTCGCCAAGCGTCATGTTCAGTTTTGCTTCGAGTTGCGCCTCGGGCGAACCGGTGCCACCTCGAGCGGCCGAGAAAATGCTTGGACCAAGTTCGCGGTATTGCACAAACGGGTTGAGGTGCTTGCGAAGAATCTTGGCGGCTTCGACCAACGACAACTCAGGGTTAACGCTTCCGTCGGTCCAAATTTCAAGGATCAATCGGTCGAAGTTGGTCTTTTGACCCACGCGAGTCTCTTCGACTTCGTAGCGAACGCGAGTGATTGGGCTGAATACGGCGTCGATTGGAATGATTCCAATCTCGTGGTCGACGCTGCTGTGCTCGGTGCTAGGTACGTAGCCGCGACCATTCTCGACAACCATTTCCATCATAAAGGGAGTGTCGTCGGTCAAGGTTGCAATCACATGATTCTTGTTGATGATTTCAACGTCCGAATCGGTTTGCACATCCGCACCGGTGATCACGCCTGCTTTATCACTTTCGACGGTGATCACGCGAGTTGCTTCGCTATGGTTTTTCACAACCAAGCTCTTCACGTTCAAGACGATCTCGGTGACATCTTCCATCACGCCTGGGATGGTCGTGAATTCGTGTTGTGCACCACGGATTTTGATTTGCGTCACCGCGCTGCCCATCAAGCTGCTGAGCAACACGCGGCGGAGGCTGTTTCCAACGCTCGCACCGAAGCCACGTTCAAAGGGCTCGGCGGAAAATTTGCCGTAAGTCGACGTGAGGGTTTCGCGATCGACTTCGAGCGTGCTGGGTAGTTCCATACCACGCCATCGAATGTGCATCGACATGGGTCCTCGATTCAAGTTTATTGTTGGTATTGAGTGTGTTGGTTTGTCCCGCATTGAAGGCAGCGGGACGGCTTCGCAGTGCAGTTCGCAGTGCAGAACGGCACTTTCGCCATGGAGGGACATCCGGGAATCCAATGCGAAGGATTCCGAAAGACGAAACTAGACGCGTCGCTTTTTGCGTGGGCGGCAACCGTTATGTGGGATCGGGGTCACTTCTTCGATCAACTTCACATTCAAGCCAGCAGCTTGCAGTGCCGTGATGGCACTTTCGCGACCCGATCCGGGACCCTTTACGCGGACTTCGCAGTCACGCATTCCGAACTTGGCAGCCTTTTCAGCCGCTTGCTGAGCCGCACATTGGCCTGCAAACGGGGTGCTCTTACGGCTGCCCTTAAACCCGCTCGTGCCAGCACTGGCCCAACACAACGTATCCCCTTTGGGATCGGTGATGGTGACGGTGGTGTTATTGAACGTCGCGTGAATGTGGGCGATACCGCTTGTGACGTTACGCCGAACTCGTTTCTTTTTATTGGTCTTTGCCACAGCAAAGCCTCGATCAAGTGAAGTGTAGGATTGTTAGTTAAAAGCAAGAACGAACGAAGCAAACGCTTAACGCAAGTCCTTAACGCCCTTTTTACCGGCAACCGTCTTGCGAGGGCCTTTCCGGGTTCGTGCATTGGTCTTGGTACGTTGACCGCGCACTGGCAGACCGACGCGGTGCCGAATGCCGCGATAGCAGCGAACTTCGCGGAGTCGGTTAATATTTTGGGTAACCAAACGACGAAGGGGACCTTCGACGGTGTAGTCACGTTCAAGCAACGCTGCGATTCGGCTCAACTCTTCTTCGGTCAAATCGCTTGCTTTGCGACTGGGATCAATTCCAAGTTTGTCGCAAGCCTCACGAGCCGTATGCAAACCGATCCCATACAAATAGGTCAGCGAATACTGGATTTGCTTGTCGTTTGGTACGTCGACGCCCATCAAACGGGGCATAGCGGAACTCCTGAAGTATCTATCGAAAGGTGGACTTGCACGAAAAAGGGACGTTCATCCGAGCGGTCACGCTGCAAGGTGCATGAGGTGGCTTCGGTCAAGAATCCCGAACTATAGCGAACGGCCCCCGATTTGCTCAATGGGGACGCGGCGCGTTTTTTCCAGAAATTTTTCTTCGAAGCTTCATTAACTCCGTCGGGACATCATCTTTTGCAGATGCTGGGTACCTAGTTTGTTCGATTTGCTCAAATTCGGATAGGTCGATTGACAAAAATGTGTCCCCGGAAACCGCTGACCAGACGCGAGTGAGCCAAACTTCCTCACAAAAGGGCAATAATTGGCGATAAATTTCCGCTCCGCCAACCACAAAAACGGGTGAATCGTCCCCTGTAAGCCGGATCGCGTGTTCCGGATTGTCTGCTCGCGTTACGCCCTCGATTGACCAATCCGCGTTTCGTGTGATCACGATGGTCCGCCGTCCCGGTAATGGTCGCCCAATCGAATCAAACGTTCGGCGGCCCATAATTAACGTGCCGCCCATCGTTTGCCGCTTGAATCGTCGAAGGTCGCTGCTGAGCCGCCACGGCATATCGCCGTCTTTGCCGATCACCCCCGAGGGAGTCATCGCAACGAGCGCAATGAGCGGATGCTTTTGTCCACTCATACCGCTATGGGCGCCTTGATTCGCGGGTGCGGATCATAGTCCGTCAACTGAAAATCACTGTAGGCGAAGCCGTCGATCGATTCGGGGCTTGACAGGATTTCCATCTTTGGCAGCGGCTTGGGGTGCCGCGTCAATTGCTCGCGAGCTTGGTCGAAATGGTTTCGGTACAAATGAACATCACCAAGCGTGTGGACAAAATCACCCGGTTCTAGCCCGGTCACTTTTGCCATCATCATTGTCAACAGCGCGTAGCTAGCGATGTTGAACGGAACGCCCAGAAATAGGTCTGCACTCCGCTGGTAGAGTTGGCACGAAAGCTTGTTTCCTGCCACATAGAACTGGAACAACAAGTGACACGGCGGCAACGCCATCTTTTCGACTTGGGCGACGTTCCAAGCCGATACAACCAACCTTCGTGATTGTGGATTTTGCACGATCTCCTTTTGGACCGACGCAATTTGGTCGACAGTCGATCCATCCTCCGTGGGCCAACTTCTCCATTGTTTCCCGTATACCGGGCCAAGGTCACCGTTGTCATCGGCCCATTCGTCCCAGATCGTGACGCCGTTTTCCTGGAGCCATTTGACGTTCGTGTCACCTCGCAAGAACCACAATAGCTCGTAGATGATCGATCGGAGGTGTAGTTTCTTGGTCGTCAGCAGCGGAAAACCTTCGCTGAGGTCAAATCGCATTTGGCGGCCAAAGAGCCCGCGGGTCCCAACGCCGGTACGGTCGTCACGGTCGAGTCCGTGGTTGAGGACTTCATCGAGAAGTTGTAGATAAGTTCGCATGGATTAGGGATTCACAGCCTCGGTGATTTCAGGGTCCGTGGAAGTATCATGATCGGTCGTTTGGAGCGATCGGATGAAGTTGATTAGATGCCAAACGTCTGCCTCTTCAAACTCCCCGTCAACAAACGTCGCAGCGGGCATCGGTGTTCCATCGATGCCTTGCGTGATTCGGCGATACAGGTCTTCGGATTCGGATCCGCCATGGAAAATGCCTTCGGCAAAGTTTCGTGGTATCGCATTGATCGGCGGCAACGCGCCTCGAGCCAATAGGGGCACTAGTGTGTCTCGTTCTTCGGGTTTCAGCCCGATTCTCGAAGTCCAGTCCTTGGTCCAATCGTCATAGTCGGTCGTTTGCCCGTTGCCGAGTCCTTTTTCGCCATGGCATTTGCTACACGAAGCAATCTTGCCGACGAAAAACGCTTGTCCTTTCTCGACGGACGATTTCATTGCTTCCGCTTGCTCGCCTTGAAGCATTTCGGTGTATTCTTTGTAAGAACCGGCGACCGGCAAGTCGGCGGGGGGATCAGGAACCTCAATCGTTTCCTCTTCCGCTTCAAGCCATGAATCAGCGATCGAGCTTGCTGTATCCACCGCGTATCCCCACTGCTCGTCGAAGGTTTCTTTGTCTTCTTCGCTGGAACTATTGGCTAATTCGGAGTTGATAATCCGCTCACCAGCTTCAATATCCAGGTCATAAATCGCATCATCGATCAGCGATCGCTCCAACTCGCCTCGCCATGACAGAAAGATCACATAGTCGGTCAAGGCTTGGACATCTTCCTCGGACAGTTCCGCGATTTTGTTCATCGCGGTCCCAGCAATCCCGTTGCGAATCGCACGAGCAAGGTCTTCACGTGCCGGTTTTGCGCCAAGAGGTGTTGACTTGAATTTGAAAATGCCCATTCGGTAGTCGCGTGGGTACGGATTCAAAATTGCTGCGGTCGTTCCTCGGCCGTTGCCGGTTAATCCGTGGCAGAGTGAACAATGTTTGCGATAAAGCCCGCGGCCTTCTTCGTCCGGCGCGCCGGATGCCCGAATCAGACGATCGATCGAAACAAGTCCAATGTCGGCGGGGGTGTCGCCTTCGACGCTCAGGCTTGGAATTTTCGGTTCATTCGGTGTGCCGAACATTTCCGTCACAACCCAATTGGCATCTTCGGACGCCTGGTCCATCGAAAAGCCTTCCTGGATCTCGTATTTCATCGCATGGACGATGTTGGGCTCATAGGCAACGGGCGCCTGCTCTCGACAGCCTGAAAGTCCGGCACAAACAAGTGTGGCAAAGCCGAGCGGGAAATAGGATCGAAACATGGCGGTTCCTGGGTGGTGCTATTGTGTTCACCGGTCCGGTCTTGCGTCTATCTGGGCAAGTTGGAGTCCGGAATTCCAGCGCTACGACATACATCGATTCGCAACGCCGACGATGCAAAATGGCTGCGCATTAGCATAGCGTTACACACCTCAGTTTAGAAACCATGAATGCCTCGATTTCACAACGTTGGTCGTCGTAATCGCCACGTTTAGCCTTCAACCGCAGGCGCCCGCATCACAAGCCGGTTCCGCTGTGGTACGTTTTAAGGCTAGGTCACTATCGATTCTCGAGAACACACATGCCACGCCGCTCTTCCAAGAAATCCGCTTCCAAACCCAAGCCAACGCGTCCGCTCAGCGATGGGGACAAGCCCGTTCGGCTCCAACGTCTGTTGGCGTCTGCCGGCTTTGGCAGCCGCCGAATGTGCGAAGAGATGATTGTGGAAGGCCGCGTCCACGTCAACGGAGCGGTCGTCGACAAGCTCGGAACCTCGGTCGACCCGAAAACGTCAAAAATTCTTGTCGATGGCAACGCTCTTCGATCGCAAAAACTCGTTTACTATGCGGTCAACAAGCCGACGGGTGTGGTGACGACCAATTCGGATCCCGAGGGGCGTCCGCGAGTTATCGATTTGGTTCCGCCGACCGAAAGAGTCTTCCCGGTTGGACGTCTCGATCGTAGCAGCGAAGGTTTGATCTTGCTGACCAACGATGGTGAACTTGGTCAAAAATTGGCTCATCCCAAATACCAGATTCGCAAAGTTTACCGCGTCACCGTGGCGGGAAAAGTTGGCCCCGAAGCGATGCGGTCGATGCAAAAGGGAATGTTCATCGCCGAAGGCTACGTGAAGGTCGAAGGGGCTAAAATCTTAAAGGCTCGTCCGAAAGCGACTGAGTTAGAGATTACGCTTCAAGAGGGTAAAAACCGCGAAATCCGCCGCGTCCTCGCGCGACTCGGCCACAAAGTCCAACAACTTCGTCGTATCGCGATTGGCCCGCTTCGGCTCGGTGAAATGCCGGCTGGTTCCTACCGTGTTTTGACTCACCAAGAAATACAGAAACTGCACGTTGCAGCGGAGGCATCCAAAAAGGCTGCCGAGGCGAGGCCATCAGGCCCTTCACGTTCTAAAAAGGCTTCGAAGAAAACAGCCGGACGTGGTCGACCTGCCGGTGCTGCGAAATCCGCTGGCCGCGGAAAGACAGCCGGTCGAACGAAGGCGACCAAATCAACTCCCTCGGGAAAGGTTCAATCCGGCCGACTTCAAATCAAGGGACTGCCCAGCTACAAACCCAAATCCGAAGGGGGCGTAGTGATCGGTGGCGAAGAGTCACAGCCGAAATCCGATAAGCCAGCAAAGAAGAAGTCCGCAGGAAAGCGAACTTCCGGAAAACGGGCTACAGGAAAACGGGCCACAGGAAAACGGACTACAGGAAAACGGGCCACAGGAAACAAGGCCACGGGAAACAAGGCCACAGGAAGCAAGGCCACAGGAAAACGGGGATCGAATGCATCGGCTCGTAAGTCGTCCTCCCGACCTAGTCGGAATCAGGCGAACAAGAAACGAGGTCGTTAGTTCCGCCAATGCCAAAAGAATCGCTTATTACATCAGCCAAACATGCAGCCAAATATGCCCTCTGAATCGCACGCTTCGAAGCTACACGCCGCACACTATGCCGATCGAATGAAGCAAATTCATACGACGGTCGAACAAAACGAATTGGTTGGCGAGAACACCTTTCGGCTGCGAATTGCGGCAAAGCCAATCGCCGCAATGGTAGTCCCTGGCCAATTTGTGATGATTCGTCTGGCAGGAACTAACGCACCGCTGATCGGCCGCGCTTTGGCTGTCTACGATGTCGTTCGCGATGCAAACGGTGAACCTACTTGGATCGATTTGGTATACCTTCGCAAGGGTGTCATGACCCGCGCTTTGTCAGCATCCGCCCTGGGAACTGCGATCACCGTTTGGGGACCACTCGGTAACGGGTTCAATAACGAAAGCTGCGACCGATTGATCATGGCGGTTGGTGGCATTGGTCAAACTCCGATGCTAACGCTTGGACGCGAAGCAGTTGGGACCGAAACGTATGGCGATCCGGCAAGAGCGAATCGATGGAGCGAGAACGTCGAGTTGATTTACGGCGCGAGACGAAAATCGCTGCTGGCCGGAGTCGACGACTTCCGCTCCGCTGGATTCGACGTCACGCTTTGTACCGATGATGGTTCCGAAGGTGTCAAGGAATTGGTTCCGAATGTCTTGGCTGCACGATTGGCCGAGTTGCCTGCGGGAGAGCGGGTGCGCGTCGCGACGTGCGGTCCCGAGATCATGATGGAAAAGGTTGCCGAGGTTTGCAAAGCTGCGGATCAGTCGGAATCGGAGCCATCGGTGACGTGCGATGTTTCGATGGAAACGCCGATGGCGTGTGGCATTGGAATTTGCTTTTCCTGTGTCGCAAAAATTCGCCAAGATGGTCCCGAACAATGGGACTATAAACGAACTTGTGTCGAAGGCCCGATCTTTAACGCAAAAGACATTTGTTGGTAGACGCCGGTTGTTCTAATTTGGTGCCCCCGGGCGACCATCGCAACGGTCTCCCTCACAAAAGTGAACCATGAGCAAAGTGAATCATGAGCTCTGAGGAAAGATCCAATAATTTGGCTTTCGTGGCGGCCGTCTTTTTCGTTGTAGCATGCTTCGGATCGATGGTAGTGAACGCTGATCAGGGGCAATCGCTGGCACCAGCCGAAGCGATGACTCATTGGCAATGGAAGACCGTCGATACCATGGGCGAGCCTACGGGAAGGCACGAAACGTCGCTGGTTCGTCTCGGTGGGAAGTTCTATTTAATCGGTGGACGAGAATCCCGCCAAGTCGATCGTTTTGATCCCCTGTCGAGTACTTGGGACAAGATGAGCGTGACGACGCCGCTGATTCACCATTTCCAACCAGTCGTTTGGGACGACAAGATTTACATGGTCGGGGCGATGACAGGTAACTACCCAACCGAACCGCCGATGGATCGAGTTCAAATCTATGATCCTGTGAAAGATGTTTGGAGCGAAGGGGACGCGATTCCCAAGCTACGGCGACGCGGCGGTGCGGGGACGGCCGTGTACAACGGCAAAATCTACATCGCTTGCGGAATCACCGACGGTCACACTCGCGGCACGAATAATTGGTTTGACGAGTATGATCCCGCGACGGGAGTTTGGACGAAACTTCCTGATGCTCCTCATATTCGTGACCATTTTCATGCCGTGGTTCTGGACGACAAGTTCTATTGCATTGGTGGTCGCAATACGAGCTTACACAAGCCGACCTTTGGCGCGTTTTTTGGTGCGGTTGAAACTGCGGTCGACATCTACGATTTTAAAACCAAATCGTGGTCCACGTTAAATCAAGCACCACTGCCCGTTGGAACCGCCGCAGCAGGCGTGGCCGTCATCGACGATCGGATTGTCTATTTCGGTGGCGAAACGGCTGAGACAGCTGTTCCCATGACGTGGATACTCGATCCGACCGAACCGAAATGGACGCGATTGGCCAATTTGCAACAGGGGCGACACGGTAGCCAAGCGGTGGTCTACGACGGTCGCATCTACATTGCTGCGGGAAGCCCCAAGCGAGGTGGCGGCAAACTCCGAAGTATCGAAGTCTTTTCGGAGCCCAGTGAGGGCTCGCGGCCTTAGTCGAAACGGGGCTCAAGCGAAACAGACCCTCGAAAACGGGTCGTAAGCGAGAATGCACGAGCGGGGATCCGCGTCGGCTTTCGCTCTGAGAGAAAGTCGACCACAAGAGATCACTTGTTCGTTATCGGTAAAACGAACCTGAGTTGCTTGTCGGCGTCGAGGAGCCACTGCCGGGATAAGCGGATGCTTTGCCTGTGCTGCCGGGCATGTATCCGCCTCCGCTGCTACTAGGCGTTGTCGACATGGCTGGCGGTGTGTAGCTAGGTGTTGTATTGGCGGTCCCCATTCCAGCGTCAAGTCCAGGCAAGTTTGAAACGGCCGCTGTTCTTGCTTCGGCAACGGGTGCTGCTGCGGTCGTGGCAATTTCGGTCTTCATCGAGTCGGGCAGTGTGAAACCACCTAAGCCTGAACTGGGTGTGGCTGGCTCGCTAGTTTTCGATGCCGCCAGCGATGGGGGAGCGTACGAAGCCGGTGACGTATAGCCGGACATGCTTGGTACACTAGGCGTTGACGCGCCGGTAGGTGAGCCTTGTGCGGAAGGGGCCGTCAAGCCGCCGCTGAGTTTGGCGTAGTTATTTGTTGAGTTGCCTAAAGCAGGATTCGAAGCACTCGATTCGGGCAGCGTTGTTTTCGGCGTGAATGTCTTTTTGCCAAATTGGTAACCCGATGTAGTTGCGCCGGTCGGGTTGGTGCTGGCGTACGAGGCTGATTTTGATCCTCCGGTGAAGCCATTGGCTTCGGCCGCAGACATGTTCGCGGATGCTGGAACCGCGTAACCGGGCGAAATGCCTAGGCTTGCGATTTGATCTTGTTGGGAGTTGATGCCGGGGATTTCAGGTTTGATCGTGCTTCCTGCGGTACCACCCGCGACCGATGCGATCGCTTCGGGAGTCGCGGATGCACTAGGCGGCGCCGGGTAGGTGGTCGTTGGGCCCGCGCCGGCTAAGGCTTCGGCCGACGGTTCGCTTCGCCGTGCGAACATGCTGAACGGACGCATGCTGCTTCGGCATCCCATTGACGTGCAGGTAACAGCTAAGCAAGTCGTTATGAGAAAACGAATTGCGAACACGTTTTGGTTTTTCGAAAGTTTTGTGTGCATCCCTGCCTACCTCGAACCATTAGATTCTGAACCAACGCTATCCTTTGCGTTTGTTCAGGTGTTTTGTCAAGCCAAGTCGATCTAGAACGAAAACAATGGCTGAATTGACTCATTGAAAGCGAAATCTCGACTCCATTTGGGACCCTATGAATTGCGATCGATGGCTGTCAATGCCAGTTCTGTTACGTTTTTCCAAAGCACGATAGCAAACGTTCGCGCCGCAGCATTTCGCTTGTCTCTCTCCGCCCGGCTGTGTTAAAGATGCCACCAGGGAATGCAGTACGTCACACCTTCATCTTGGACGAAACTCTTGGCTCGATTAGGCATTTTGATGTTTGCGTTGATCGTCTTGATTGGCGGTCGAGATGCGTTTGCTCAATTACCGGATGGTTTGACTCGATCGCGGTGGGCGATGGACGACCCGATCTATGCGGAGAAGTACGCCCGCGGTGCGGAAAAGACCAATATCGCTGGCAAAATTAAACAAGCCGCCGATGCACGGTTCGTCAGGGAATCGTACGGTTTCTATGGCTCTGCGGGGATGAGTTCGTTCGGCGATGGTGGCAATCCCATGGCCAGTGCCGAAGCGGGCGTGACGGGATACTGGACCAGCTATTTCACTAACCGAATCGGCGCAGTCGCAGCAGCGAATGACGACGACGTCTATTTAGGTGTCGAAACGGGCATTCGTTTACAGGCACCAACCCGCTTGGCACCGTTTGTTGGTTTGGGGCTGTTTGCCGGGTATGCCGAAGAAACGCGGTTGGCCGATAACGATGGCGTCGACAACGATGACAATGGATGGATTGATGAACGAGGCGAAGAGGAAGACCATTTCAGCGGCGCACTCGCGGCAGTTTATCCCGAAATCGGTGTCCATTTTTGGTGGACCCCGAAAGTGCGGTTGAGTGTTTTTGCACGCGAATTGGTCACCACCGAGGGACGCGATTCGGACTCGACCTATTTCGGCGGTACCATTGGTATTTTCTCTCGATGAGGAAAGGCAAACGCACTTACCTCGACGCTGCTTCGATCAAATCCAACTTCTTTTGCGTCGTAGGGAACTGAACTGCAATCGCCGCGACACAGACGATGATGACGCACAAGTGAATCAACGGCTGACCATCGATCAACATCAAAACCGCATTCAATACCGCTGCTCCTTCCGGAATCGCCATGCCGACGATACTCATGGCGGACGAAGCGCTAAGTAACTGAGTGACCGCGTGAGTCAGGGGCACGTTTTCGTCGACTGGTCGCTGGACGCTTTCGTTACAAGCAGCAAACTTGTTGATCGCCGTTTGACGTAGCATTCGCGTTAGCACAAGCGAGACGACAATCGCTCCGACACCGAACGTGACGCCTACCATTGGCAACACATAGTCACCTAATCCCGCGGGCATCGCATCGGGTGGTCGCTCTGCCAACGGTTCCGATGTGAAGGACATATAACCAAGGATCGCAGTGATCAACACAGTCCCTTGGATCAGCGCGAACCAAATGATTTGATTCGTACGGACGAATCCACGAAGTTGATCGGGCGACGATGCCGCCGCTTCGCGATTCAAGTATGGATTTCGCACAGGATCATTCATTTCTTCAACACCTTTCACCGATGGAAATCACTCGCGATCGAACTCATCATCCCTAAGCAAAGGACGTTCACGACGGGGATTGACCGCCGGATAGAACATGATGAAACGCAATAGAGGCTTCGCTCGATCCTAATTTGACATGCGATCCAAAAGATCGATCAATTCCGAAGGCAGCGGCTTGTGTTGTGCGAAGGTATCCGCAAGCGGTGTCAAAACGCATCGGCTATTGATCTCGCCTGCCATCACTCCCGTAGCACCTAAGTCGAGCGACTTGACGGCAAAATCGCCGAGCCTTGTGGCGAGCATCCGATCATCAGGCGTTGGTGAGCCACCACGTTGAATGTGCCCGAGAATGGTTGCACGAGTTGAAAAGGTACACTTTGCGTCATCTAGTTTCTTTTGCAGGATGGTCGCACCTCCTTCTTCATCGCCTTCAGCCACGACCCCGATGATCGATTTCTTTCCTGTCTTTTGAAGCTGTTCAAGATGTCGAACAATTCCAGGTATATCCGTCGGCGTTTCGGGGACGCAGGCGAATTCTGCGCCGCCCGCTAGCGCGGTGTAGAGTGCCAAGAAGCCGCTGTGGCGTCCCATCACTTCGAGCAAGAACAGTCGCTGATGGCTCTCGGCGGTATCACGCAATTTGTCAATTGCCTCGACACCCGTTGCGACGGCGGTTGAAAAGCCAATCGTATAATCGGTGCCGAGCAAGTCGTTGTCGATGGTTCCAGGACAACCCACAACACGGCCCTCCCATCGTTTGATTAATTCGGCTGCACCCCGAAACGTTCCGTTGCCACCGATGGGAACCAGTGCATCGATTCCGTGTTTCTTTAAATTGCGGACCGCTTTGAGCATCCCGTCTTCGGTCAGAAAAGCAGGACAGCGGGCACTTCGCAGAATCGTTCCTCCGCGTTGGACGATGTTCGAGACGCTGCGAGCGGTCATTCGAGGCTCGCCTGCAGAATTGACGTAGAAATTCTCGTCGATCAAACCTTGGTAGCCACGGTTGATCCCCACAACTTCGTGTCCCATGGATGTCGCGCAGCGAACCGCTGCTCGAACACAAGCGTTCATCCCCGGAGCATCCCCGCCGCTACAAAAAACACCGATACGCACAACTATGTCTCACAAAAAAAGCCAAGTGGATTGAGTGGTCTTGAAGGCATTATGTTAACGCGAGCAGCCAAAGCGGCAACACGTAGGCGAGTTTTTGAAAATCAGTCGATACGATCGCTTCTATGACGTGGCGGTTTAAGTCGCTGTGGTGAAACCTCGGTGCGACGAAAGGCCACGCAGTTGAATCGCAATGTTCTTGCCGTTTTTCACTGTTTCAGCGGTCAACCCTAAGCAGCAAGCCACGAAACGGTGGTCGCCATCCACTAGAATTGACGCACGTTGTTTCCAAACGCTTCCCAAAACAGCTTGCCACGTCCATGAAATCGATTCCCCGACTTACGACTTGGGTTTTGGGGCTGTTGTTGGTTGTGTTTGGTATTGGGGTTGTTCGCATGGCTTGGGCTTCACAAAGTGGATCCGAAGAATTCGCCACTTCGATTCATTCATTGTGCCAGTGGACGATTGGAATGATTTGGGATTGTCGAACGCCGGCTGAGAAGGAGCCTGATCAGCAGTTGGCATTTTGGAAGGCTAAGATCGATCGCGTTTTGGCGGAGCATCCTGATGATGCTGAACTTCACGCGGCAGCTGCGTTGATTCTCGATCAACCCAGCATGCTCTATGCGGCGAAGTTGGCATCGCAGACTTTAAAAGATACTGGTGGAGATACATTCCACTTTTCGAAACTGTTCTTTGATCGGCTTGACCAGTCGCAAGTTGCGTTTCAAGAGAACGCATCGAGACAAGTCCCCGAATTGACGGCGTTAGCGACCCAGATGGCTCCCGACGATCCGCGATGGTGGCGATTGAGAGCGATATTGCTGTGGCCACCACGAGAGGCTCCAGGCGATGACGAGGCTCGTGTTGCCGATTGGTTGGCCGTTCTCGACGAGGCAAGAGTTCATGACCCCGGCAACGCCCTGTATGACTTGTTGCAGATGCGGAGTCTCGAACTCCAGGCTCTTGATTTTGATTTTGATGACAAAGGTGATTTTTTTATCGTGGACCAACGGGCTTGGGATGCCGTTCTTGAATTGGCAAAGGGCATCGGCGAAGCACCCACGCTAACGCTCGGCGAACCCGGCATCGACGGACTGTTGCGGCTTCATGATTTAGCAGGCCATCCCAAAGCAACAACGATTGAATCACTGCGGGCAAGATTTGTCGCGGCGCGTGCAGCGAGTCATGCGTCTTTGGGGGCGAGGCAACTTTTGCGAATGGTTGAAATAAAAGGTGATTTGCCGAATCAAGACAATCGAAGGAGGTTGCTTGAACTCTCCGACGGGATCATGCAATTGGCATTGAATCGATCCGACGATTCCGTTCGATACAATGTTGGTATGGTTGCACCTATGCGAGTGTCCGTTCTTGAGAGCATACAAAAGAACGAATCGGAAAACGGACAGGTTTCCGCTGAAACGGCACGCCGCCTCGCAGAAGCTTTGGAGTGGAAATCACGGCTCGGGCAAGCCAATCGTAATGTTAGCAAGAACGATCTCTCAGCGTCAACGAAATTGGTTTCGCTCATCAGTCTCGATACCGTGTCGCTCATCAAACCCCTCCTGTTAGCCACGGTTTTTTTTACTTTCCTTTGGGCGATTCTTTCTCGCCAAGCCAGTCAGCTGAAAATGCAGATTTGGCCGATCGCAAGTCTTGGCGTCGGTGTCGGGTTGAGCTTTTTCTTTTTCGGATTGGGGCCAGCGGAGGTTGTTTCGGAGAAGGCTCAGCATTGGTGTTTCACGATCGGGTTGTGCGTGATGCTGCTCTCGTTGGGGGCAGGCGTTGCGTTTCGAATGCGATACCGATTTCAGTTTAGTATTCTTTCGTTGATGATTGCGAGCACGGTTGTCGCAGTCTTATTGCCGATCATTATTCATTGGCAACTCGGGTGGGAATCGATCGGCTTGCCCATCCAAGCCAATGCATCTTCGAACACGACACTCGATTTGGTCGGTCGACTAAACCCCTCGGCGTGGGAAGATTGGTTCCCGGGGCATGCGAAGCTTGCCGAAGCGATGACCCAGTGGAATGTCAACGACGGAGGCTATTGGGGAGTTGGGATCTTTGGCGTAATTGCGGCGGTCGTCTGTGTGTGGCGCAAAGATATCGCTGATTCGATCGGGACACTGACGGTCACATCGCTCGCGGCGTTTCTGCTTTCGATGGCGTGTTGGGCATACTGTGAGCCGACAAACTATGCTGGCTCGCGTGCGACTCAAATGCGGTTTGAAGGATACATCCGCAATGTTGACGACTTCTACGAACCGGTGAAAATCGAGATGCAACGCCTTGCAGAGGACGAGTCGCGTTCCGCGTTGTAGATAAGTGGAGTGTGCTGCATTGGAGCACATTTCGAAACACGCTTTCGCAGAGCGAAAAGCGGCGCGATTTGATTGGCAACATTCTAGGTTCGTAGCACAAGGACGGGGCAATGGGCGAGTCGTACAACTCGCTCTGCGACCGAACCAAGCAACATATGCTTAAAGAAACCATAACCATGTGAGGCAATTACGACTAAGTCCGCTGCTTCGGTTTCCGCATAGACAGCGATCTCGCGTCCAGGGTCACCGATGCGTACTGCGATTTGCACCTTGGCGTATTTTGCGTCCGACATCCGTTCGCGAAGTTGCCGCTCGACTTCGACGACGCGTTCTTCGTTCGAAACGCCCGCATACATCATGCCAGGATCAGCATAGTTGACCTCGGCTAACACATGGACGACATGTACCACGCCATCTTCCTCGGTGATCTCAAGAGCGCGATCAACCGACGCAATGGAAAAGTCACTAAAGTCAACCGGGGCAACTGCTTTTTTGGAATGTAGACCAGCCATGTTTGCACCTATCAATCAGGGAAGTGAGAGATTGAATCCGCTTCTAATATTATAGGTGCAAACGAACCACCGTTATAGTGTGCGGTGTCGCACGGAGCGAAAGGCGATATTCGTTGCTAATCATCGACACACGAGTTAGTAAGTGTTCCGATGCCCTCTATTTCGACACTACAAGTATCACCAGCCTTTAAGAACACGGGCGGCTTCCTGGCCACACCGACCCCAGGAGGAGTTCCGGTGAAAATCAAGTCGCCTGGTTTGAGCGTGACGATATTCGAAAGATGCGAGATGAGCTCGGGGATCGAGAAGATTAATTGCTCGGTTGTGCTCTCTTGCACGGTTTCGCCGTTGAGGTGCATTCGCACTCGTACTCGGCTTGGGTTTGGCATTTCCGCCGTGGTGACCAAGCAGGGGCCGACCGGAGCGAATGTGTCGAACGTTTTCCCCAACAGCCATTGGCCGCCGGGACGCCCTTTTTGCCAATCTCGTGCCGAGACATCGTGGCCACAGCTATACCCCATCACGTACTGCATCGCGTCATTCGGAGAAACCTGTTTTGCCTTCTTCCCGATCACCACGACCAACTCGGCTTCGTAGTCGACTTTTGTTGCGATCTTTGGAAGTCGAATCGCGTCGCCATGTCCAATAAGGGCTGTGTTGAATTTGCTAAAAACGACCGGTTCCGTCGGAATTTCCGATCCCGTTTCGAGCGCATGGTCACGATAGTTCAGGCCGATACAGATGATTTTGTCTGGATCAGCGATCGGTGGTAGTAACGTGGAGGGCGTCGTCAACCACTGGGATTCGGTTGGCGCAGGGAGGCTTTCTAGCCACTTGTTTCCGCGTGAAAAGAGTTGAGTTTGGTCGATCGGTTTACCAAGAAGCGTCGAAAGGGGACAGATTCGTTCGCGATCATAGATGGCGAATTGGGAATGACCGTTTTCGTCGGTGAATCGGCAAATTGCCATGTGGATGTTCCTTGGAGTTACGGTTGATCTGTTTTGTGAATCTTCGCTGCGTACTTGAGTGCTTCGTCTTTTGAATGCAGTTTGTTATCGAGCTGCAAGTCGCGGATTTGCTTCAGTATTTTGGCATAGGCAGGCCCTTTGGGGATGCCTTGTGATGCCAAGTCGCTCCCACCGATTAGCGGTTGAGGGTCGAGACGCTCGTTTGACCATCGCAACGCTTCGGTTGAAAGAGCAACTCCCTTGTTATTGGTTCCGGCAATCATGCGACTGACTTCGAGGATGATATTCGCATCTCGGTCAATCAGAATCGGTTGGATTTGGGACCAAGCCCTTTGATCCGCTTCGGCAATGATTGGCGCGAATCGAATCGCTGAATCCACTTGTCGGACTTCTACATTTGAAAGTCTCCAACGCCGCGTGATTGCCTTTAAATGTTTCCGCGGATGTTTGGTCGCAAACAGGAATCCGGCCAATGCTACGACGAAGGGGCGAGATTTTTTTATCGCGAAAAGCCGATGAAATTGTTCGCTGTTGATGTCTTCGATTTCGGGAAGGACGTGTGATCCAAGAGCAAGGGATGTGAGGTGATCGATGCCGTCGAGCACGTTTTCTGACATCATGGTGCGCCGCATTTCAACCCCCACGCGTTCACTGCTGACACTATCGATTTTGGCCGCGTTTTCTCGGATTGCCGCCGCAGTCGATGGGGCAATTGAAAAACCGAGTGTTGTAGTAAATCGGACGGCGCGGAGCATTCGCAGTTTGTCTTCGTCGAACCGCTGATTGGGCGAGCCGATCGTACGCAGGATTTTCTTGTCTAGGTCTTCCGTTCCGGAAACGTAGTCGACGATGATTGCTTCGGTCGGATCATAGAACAGTCCGTTAATCGTGAAATCGCGGCGCACCGCGTCTGCTTCGGCGGTGCCAAAATGGACACTATCGGGGCGACGTCCATCGGTGTAGGTCCCGTCACTTCGAAAGGTTGCCACTTCGATCGGTTGCAGTGGGATGGCTGCTCGTTGGCGTCGCTCTTTTGATGGCAACACGCCGATGACCCCAAAGCTAGCACCAAAGGCTAGCGTTTGACGCTTGCCAAAAACGGTTTGGATTGCATCGGGAACCGCATCGGTAGCGATGTCGTAATCCTTTGGCTTGTTGCCCAGTAACGCATCGCGGACGCAGCCACCGGCGAAGTAGGCAATGAATCCCGCTTCTCGCAGCCGATCGATGATCCGGATCGCTTCGGCGGCATCTTCATCGCTTTGGAAGTCAACGGGGAAATCGAATGGGGTGGTATTTGGTTTCAATGCGTTTATGTTGTTGGAGTCTTGGGCGAGGCTCGAATCATAGGCGGTTCGGTGAACTAAGATTGTGCCCGAGCGAGCCCTTGGTTAAAAGCACGCTATGAACAGGCAGCGACCGAAATTTCCGAAGAAGCGGGGTGTCGTGGGAGTGATCGTCCGCGATCAAAGGCTATTGACGATTCGTCGCTCGCTAACGGTTCCGGCACCGGGAAAGCTCTGTTTGCCGGGCGGCACCATTGAAAAAGGTGAAACCGAAGAGTTCGCACTGGTTCGCGAAATGCGAGAAGAATTGACCATCGATGTTTCGCCAATTCGATTGTGTTGGCGAAGTGTTACCCCTTGGGGAACGACCCTCGCATGGTGGCTAGCCTCGGTCGATGCGGACGTGATTCCGGTGGCGAATCCCGATGAAGTGGCCGAATTTCATTGGTTAACGAGTCGAGAAATTCGGAAAATGCGAAACATGCTGCCGAGTTTGCCCGAGTTTATTACCGCCATCGAATCGGGCAAAATCGAGTTGGAGGTAAGCTTCTAGGCTGGGTATTGGTGTCTCGAAGTTGGTGTTCAGGCTTTCGCCGCTTCTGTTTTAGGATCGCCTGGCTATCAGATTGTCTGGTCGGGCGACGCCGAAGCTTGGTTTCTAGCTCCGGATCGACTACGGTCTTGTCGCGATCCGGGCCGCTTCGGCTTCGCTTACCGCCATCGCCATCCATCCCTCACGAAGTTCCAATTGGCTGATCACCAAGTTGCTTGCCGCGGGATGGTGCTCGAGTGCAACGGCCGTCAACGGAAAGCCGTGCGTGGTCGACAACACTTTGTTGAAGATCGCTCGAATCGGCAATCGCTGTCGCATCGACAAGCTGGGGCCACTGATGCGCAAATGCCCGTCGCGAACCAAAGATGCTTTGAGTCCTTCCGCGTGCGGCACATAAGCACCACGAACGATAAAGCGACGAAGATCTAACGTATCGCCGCGAGTCAGTCGGACGATACGAAGCGTCAACCACATTTTGTTGTCTTCGATCTCGACAGTGATTGGCCGAGTCTTCGCAAATTGGATCATCACATCATCAGGAATGTCTTCTGGCAACGTCGATGGATCTTGGCCGAATAGTAACGCTCCTTGGTTGATCATGTCGCTAATCAGCAGCGGTTGATCGCGAGGCACCAATTGTTCAAGCATGTTGTTCATCGCTGATTGATGCACTTGAACACTCATCAAACTGTCGCGTAACGCTCGTGGCCTCGGCGTGAACGCGGCGATTTGCCAATCGCCTGCTAAGCGATAGCGAGCCAACAACCGCTCGGATGTTGTTTGCATGTCAACGACTTTCGGGTCGAGCCGAAGAGCACCGAGCGGACCAAGGACCACTTGGGCCAATTGGTCGGTTGATTGATTCAGTTTCGTTTGAACTTGCTCATCAATTTCGCTGCTGACTTGTTCCCGCAGTTTTGCGCTAGCAAGTCGATTGGTGACCGGTTTTTGCGAGTCATATCGTGAATGGGCGATACTGCGAACGAGTGGTCCGAGCAGCGGCCATCGATCATAATCGCTTTCGATGCCCCGCAATCGGGTCGAACCTTGGACGTCCACCCAAGATTCACCTTTGCGAATTCCGTTGGTGCTGATTTCGATTGGCGTCGTCGCGAAGAAGTTCGAATCTCCATCGGTCCTCACCGACACCGGACCCTGTGTTCCGAGCGAGCGTGTGTGAACATTGCCAAGCGTTTGCAGTTCAATTTGCCAGCGATCAGGGGTCGGTTTCAGCTGAATTTGTAGGCTGCTGTCAACTTGGCTGACGCCGGTCACTTGGCTACCAAGGATGGTTGTCCGCACGGGAACGGTTTTTGTATCCATCGAAGGCAACATGCGTTCTAGCAAACCTTCGCTCATCGCGACGCGGATGTTTGCGTTGCGATAGTACGTGTCGATGACGTTAGCGATTTCGACCGCTTGAGGGCTTTCGGCGTGCTGCAAGGTTTGAACTGCCTCAGCGATTTCGACCGAAACCGTATCAATTTCGTTTGCTTCTTGGTGCTCAATTTGATTTAGTAAACTGGCGTAGTCGACCGCCCCTCGCGTCCAAGGACGTACGGCATTAGCGAGTTGTTCGATCGCGTCATTGTCGAGCCAATCGCGATGCTCAGGGTGTAATCCGTGCCAACGTAGCCGTGATAGGAATCGTTTGGCCAGCATCGCACGGTTGTTGGTTTCAAACTCGTTTGCGGATCGTTCAAGTTCGTCGAGGAGCAAGTAACGGTTCCAGCCTTCGACATCCTGAGTTTCCGGCAGGATTTCACGAACCTGGGCAACGTATTGCTCCGCCTGCAAAAGAGTTTGAGGATCGATTTGCCCCAAGACTTGCTCGGTCTGGCCCGAAGAGGTTAGGTTCCAAACCGGTTTCCACACCGCCGCTCGACGTTCGACGGCGTAGCAGGCGTGGAGCCAGAGTATTTGCGCTTCGCGATCCGGCATTGCCTCGGCCGCGACGTGGCCCTCGACAAACAAACGTTTCAATTGGTCAAGCTTTTCGCCCGCGTCGGGGTGCCCCAATCGTGGTAGTCTTCGCAATTGGTCGAGCGTCGCTTGGACGCGGTGGATCCAATTGACCATTGTGGTGGTTTCGAACGTATGCGCGTCGGTGCCTGTTGCGAATTGTTCGAGTCCATTGAGTTGCTGATCAAGTTTGCTGGTCACGGGCCACCCGGCTGGACTGAATTGTGGCGACCGGTGAGTCGGTTCGTAGGTCCCTGCGGTTGGTTCTACCGGTGGCTGAGCAGGCGGCTGAGCAAGTGACTGAACTGGTCGTTGAGCAAGTGATTCTCCGTAGGAGTCCACCGCTGATGGTGGAGCATACGTTTCTAAGTAAACGTTGGTTTCGTCTTTCTTAATGTCTGGCTTCGTTCGCACAATGCGTTTGCCAAGCACGGAAATCGATTTGGGCAAAATGGAGTCATGCGTATTCGATTCGGTCGCATTGGTAAGAGACATCGAAGTGCCAATTGGCGTGATCGTCAGCGGCATCTGTGGCTGAAGTGTTGGCAAAGTCAACGATGGTGCTGATTGGTGCCCAGCTAACTCTTGAGTTTCGTTTCGGACCGGCGCAGGGACCGAAACAATGGGGCGGACATGATCGGCCGATGGATTGCCGCCGATTTCTCGCTCTAGGCGATCGGGGACTCGGAGCGCTCGTGAGCCATGTTCGGGGCGTTCGACAGCGACCGTGCTTTGTTTGGGTGGCGAAACCTGACGGTGCATCACCGCCACGCTAGTTTTGAGAGTTGAGCTTCCTCGCACTAAATCCCAGTGGTCGATTCGGACCGTCTCTTCGGCAATCGGGGTGATTTCAATTGCTTCGTCGCCAAAAGCCAACGTGATCGATTGTTTGGTTTGTGCGACCCACTGAATAAACGATTCATTGTTGCTGCCTAACCACGACAGGAGCATCACGATCACCGAAGCGGTGAGCGGCCAAAGAATGAGTGATTTTTTTACGTCCTTGAGCATCCCAGTCTCGACTTTATCTTTTGCGGGAGGGAGAAGATTAGAAGACGAGCCGAATCGAGGGTTCACCATCCATGGCAAATCGTTCGGGTCTTTGTACACTTGAATCGGCGTAGACGCCCCCTCGGGATGATTGATGGTGCCTTGTCCCAATAAATAGGTGGATACCCCTTAGAGTGCCTAATCCGCAAAGTTTGGAGTGGCGCGGCGATCAGCTGAAGTGAGTGATCGTCATGCCGAAAAGACTTCGGTTTGTAATGAAAATGTCGACGATTCGTCCTCGTCAGGGCCTTCTCGTCTCTTATCCGCTTGATCACCTCTGTCTATTTGGCATCATGCAACCAGAATCGACGCAGCGTAAAGATTGCTCCCCCAAAAAGGTTTTTGTTTAGCCCATGACTCGACTTTCTGGAAAAATTTACGTTGCCGGTCACCGTGGGATGGTGGGTTCAGCCGTTTGTCGCCGATTGGCAAACGAATCGTGCGAGGTTTTGACGGCCACGCGAGACGAATTGAATTTGACGGATCCTGATGCTGTCAGGCAATTTTACCGAGAACACAAGCCGGACGCGGTTATCTTCGCAGCGGCAAAAGTGGGCGGTGTGTTGGCGAACAACACGTTTCCGGTCGAGTTTTTGTCGGACAACGTAATGATGTCCGTCGCGTCGATTCAGGCCGCGTATGAAGCGGGAGTAGGGCGTTTTCTGTTTCTCGGCAGCACGTGTATCTATCCTCGCGATTGTGGCCAACCGATCGTCGAAGATTCGTTGCTGTCCGGTCCGCTCGAAAAAACGAACGAAGCTTACGCGTTAGCAAAAATTTGCGGTTTAAAATTGTGTGAATATTATCGCCGCCAACATGGGGTGCTTTTTCACAGCGCCATGCCCACCAATTTGTATGGTCCAGGTGACAACTACCATCCCGAACACAGTCACGTTTTGCCGGCCCTGATTCGTCGGTTTCATGAAGCGAATCAGGGTAACGATTCGGAAGTGGTGATTTGGGGGACGGGCACGCCTCGTCGCGAATTCCTGTACGTCGATGATTTGGCCGACGCGTTGGTTTTTCTTTTGAAACAATCCGATCCACCCGATTGGGTCAACGTCGGCACGGGGGTCGACTTGTCGATCCTCGAACTCGCTTCTCTGGTAGCACGGACGGTTGGTTATGCTGGGGACATCGTAACCGACCCTCATCGACCCGACGGCACGCCTGTCAAATGCACCGACATGTCGCGTTTGCATGCGATCGGTTGGAAGCACCGCGTCGAACTAACGGAAGGACTGAAAACCACGTACGAGCATTACCTCCGTGAAGTCGCTTCGGGTCAAGTCCGCTCGGTTTGACGGTTTTATCCCATTTGGCTTCCGCTTTACCCCTTTCTATAAAGACAGAACCGCATGACCAAGAATGCACTTATCACTGGAATTACCGGTCAAGACGGCAGCTACCTCGCGGAATTGCTTCTCCAAAAGGGGTATCAAGTCCACGGTTTGGTCCGCCGCAGCAGCACGTTTTCGACCGAGCGGATTGACCATATTTACCAAGACGTTCATGAGCATCCTAAGTTGCTTCTTCATTACGGTGATTTGACCGACGGACAAGCGCTTTCCAATTTGGTGCTAGAGATTGAGCCGGACGAGATCTACAACTTGGGGGCCCAAAGCCACGTTCGTGTTTCATTCGATCAGCCCATTTACACATTACAAACCATTGGAGTCGGAGCATTGAATGTGCTCGAAGCGGCTCGACTACTTAACAAGAAAAAAGAAGTTCGGGTTTATCAAGCGAGCAGTAGCGAGATGTACGGCGACGTCATGGCGGTACCGCAAAACGAGACGACGCCGTTTAATCCGCAGTCACCCTATGCGTGTGCGAAGGTTTACGCGTTTCACCAAACGGTCAATTATCGCCGCAGTTACGGGATGTTCGCCAGCAACGGGATTTTGTTCAACCATGAGTCCGAGCGACGTGGCGAGACCTTCGTGACTCGCAAAATCACCCGCGCGGCGGGGCGGATTAAGATGGGCATGCAAGAGAAGCTTTATCTTGGCAATCTGGATGCCAAACGCGATTGGGGTTACGCAAAAGATTACGTCGAGGGGATGTGGCGAATTCTACAACACAGCGCACCAGACGATTTTGTGCTCGCAACGGGACGAACCGAAACGGTGCGAGATTTCGCGAAGCTGGTTTTCCAGCAATTGGATATGAATTACGAGGATTACGTTGAAATCGATCCTCGTTATTTCCGACCCGCGGAAGTTGATTTGCTGCTCGGCGATCCCTCGAAAGCAAAGGAAAAATTGGGCTGGGTAGCGTCCACAAATTTCGAAGAATTGGCCCGAATCATGACCGAACACGATTTGGAAATCGCCAAACGGGAAGCTCACGCCAAGCGTTTCGTGCCCCACTAGATATCTGCTACCCTCGACGCGGCGCTCAATCGCGGTGAAAATAGGGCTGCGTAATTTATCCGTCGTTAACGAAAAAGTCAGGAAAACAATGGCCAAAAAAAGCTCGAACACGACTTTCGAGTTTGTCGAACCGATCGGCGATCGAGTGTTGGTCCGAAAAGACGAACCAAAACGCGAGACCCGAGGTGGGATTGCACTTCCGGACGCCGCTGAAATTCCAACCATCACCGGTCGCATCGTTACTATTAGTGCGGTGGTCGAAAACGACGAAGAATTACCGCTTCGCCAATACGACAAGATTCTATTTCACCCAAAAAACGCGATTCCGGTCGATTTGGAGCACGATAATCAACTCTTTGTCGTCCCCGTTGACGATGTCGTCGCTGTGTTTCGCAAGAAGAAACCCGAGTAGCCTGTAATCGGATGAGTTTTCGTATCGAATTGCCAGCCTATCGCGGACCATTGGATCTACTGCTGTACCTTGTGCGGCGGCAAGAGGTCTCGTTGTCGGAGATGTCCCTTTCCAAAATTGTCGAGCAATACCTTGAATATCTCGACATTTTGAAGGAATTGGATCTGGGGGACGTGGGCGATTTCATTGACTTGGCCAGCACGCTGGTCGAGATGAAAAGCTTGGCGGTTTTGCCAAAAGTAGTCGATGAATCCGAAGAAGAGGAAATCGTTGATCCGCAAGTGGAGCTGGTCGAGCGACTCCTTCAGTACAAGGAAATCCGCGACGCAGCAGAAATCTTGGACGAAATGGGCCAACGTTGGCAACAGCGATACCAACGAATGAGCGATGATCTGCCCTCGCGTCGAATCGATCCTGGCGACCAACCGATCGTCGATTTGGAGATTTGGGACCTAGTCAGTGCGTTCGGCCGGATCATGCGTGAATCGGCCGGTCCGCCGGTGACTGAGGTGATCTATGACGACACGCCGATCCACGTCTATATGCAGAAAATCCATACACGGTTGCGAGACACCGAGAAGGTGACGTTAATGGATTTGGTCACCGGTGGCATTCACAAATCGTCACTCATCGGATGGTTCTTGGCGACGCTCGAATTGACGCGGCATCACGGCGCCGCCGTCGAGCAGGACGAAAACGGTGAGATCGTTGTGGTCCGAACCGGAACGTATAGCGAACAGTTGGATGTCAATGAAGTCGACAACTACGGTGCCGCCAAGATCGAAGCGAGCAACATGCCAATCCGAATGCGATAGCCGTCGCTCGATACGAAAAGTCGCCCGGTACAAAGTCGCCCGGTACATTGACTCGCTCATTCTCGCTATCTTGGCCTCATTGTCTCTACTGCTTCGCACCCGTGTCCGCCTCCTCGCCAGCCCCTGTTTGTTTTTCGATGGTTGAAAATGTTCCTCTGCTTCGTCACCACCATGATGGTCTAACGATCGAAGGTTATTCGCGTGCGGCAGTGCAGACGTGTTGGCGGGTGAACGAATTAAAAGTCCTGTTCGATTGTGGTATCCAGCCTTGGGATTTCATGGGGACCTCAACCATGTTTATTTCTCACGCGCACCTTGATCACATTGCCGCTTTGCCGGCTTATGTCTCGAGACGGCGAATGATGAAAATGGATCCGCCCGTGATCTATATGCCTGATTCGGCCGTTGATAATGCTTGGGATATGCTGCAAATGTTTCGCCGGCTCGACCGTGGAGCGATGCCATGCGAATTGATCGGTTTGCTTCCCGGGGACGAAACATCGATCAGTCGCGAGTATGTCGTTACGTCGCTACCGACCCGGCACACGATCCAATCGTTAGGGTTTGTTATCCACCAACGGCGGCACAAATTAAAGCCGCAATACGTTGGACTCGAAGGGAACCAACTTCGCGAGCTAAAACTATCCGGGACGGAAATCACCGAAGAGTCTCGCGTACCGGTGCTCGCATACACCGGTGATACTTCGCCTCCTGGGCTCGATGACAATCCCGTCTTTTTCGATGCTAAAGTTTTGGTCAGCGAAATGACATTTGTCGCGCCCGAGCATCGCAAAGACAAAATTCATAAACATGGCCATATGCACGTCGACGACTATTTGAAACGAGCCGATCGATTCAATAATGAACTGATCATTGCGTCCCATTTGAGTACTCGGTACAACGACACTCAGGTCAAACGACTTGTAAGTAGAGTGCTGCCCGACATGCTTGGTGGTCGCTTAAAGCTTTGGCTATGAGTAGCGAAGATTTTATTTGGCCGATCCCGCGATCGGCTTACATTCACGTGCCATTTTGCCGCCATCGCTGTGGTTATTGTAATTTTAGCGTGATTGCGGACCGGGATGATCTTGTCGAGCGTTTTCTTAAAGCGATTGATCGTGAACTGGCACCGCTAGGCCGGCCTTCGATCGACACCTTGTTCATCGGTGGCGGAACGCCCACCCATTTGTCGGTCGATGCATTGTCGCGGCTTTTAACGATGCTCGCCGAACGTTTCGAACTTTGCGACGATTTCGAGTTCAGTGTCGAAGCAAATCCGGAAGACATCCAAGCGGATAAGCTAAGCGTATTGGCCGACCATGGAGTCAATCGAATTAGTCTCGGCGTGCAGTCGTTTCAAACAGACAAGCTGGAATTGCTGCAGCGGGGCCACAATGGCGATCGTGCTCGCGAAGCGATTGAGGCGTCCGCCAAGCGTATCGGAAATGTCTCGGTTGATTTGATCTTTGCCGCTCCTGGGGAAGCGGTTTCCGACTGGGAAACCGATTTACGCACTGCTTTGGATTTACCGCTACAACATCTTTCAACCTACGCGTTGACTTTTGAAAAAGGCACGCCGTTTTGGAATGCTCGATTGCACGGGCGGATGAAGGGGCTTGATGAAGCCACCGAAGTCAAGATGTACCAAATCACTCGGCAAATGCTGGCCGAGCGAGGGATGAAACACTACGAAGTTTCCAACTTCGCGCTCGATGGATTTCGCAGCCGGCACAATATCGCCTATTGGGAGGGGCGTGGCTGGTATGCGGCGGGCCCCGGTGCGGCGCGATTCGTTGATGGTTCCCGCGATTTGAATCACCGCAGCACGACGACCTATTTGCACCGAATCGAGCAAGGGGAATCTGCGGTGGCGGAATCGGACCGATTGACCCGAATTGGATACGCTCGTGAACGAGCCGCGTTTGGAATCCGTATGATCGACGGGATCGATTTAACGCGGGTTAGCCAAGAAACGGGAGTCGACTTGTGGACCGAGTGCGAAAAGGCGATTCTAGATGCCGTCGATCGTGGGCTGATGATCCGAACCGATACGCGTATTCGACTCAGTAAAAAGGGAATTTTGTTCGCTGATATGGTCGCTGCGGATCTACTGTTCCCCTAACGGATGGTGGATGGAATGTCGCCGCTGGCTTGGGCACCAAGTTGAATTTGAGGCAGCGGAAACTTACAGAACTGAGTAAAGTACACGCAGCACACTTTTTGAGCTCCTCCAAAAAAATAAACCAAAATCCCACTTCTGGGGAAACTATGTCTGCCGTTGATTCGAAACCAATTGATATGACGCAAAGCAAAAAACGTGGCGTTCCCGAAGGGCTGTGGTTGAAATGCCCGGGCTGCTCGGCCTCGGTTTACAAAAAGGAAGTGGCCCAGCGGCTGAATGTGTGCCCGAAATGTGAATATCACTTCTATGTTTCGGCCCACGATCGGATCGCTCAAGTGCTCGATGATGGCACGTTTGAGCCGATGAACGAACAATTGCGGTCAACCGACCCGCTGGAATTTGCCGACCGCCGAAAATACGCTGAACGCTTGGTTGGTGAACAAAAGAGGACTGGGTTGACCGACGCGGTCGTCACGGGAACAGGCATGGTTCGTGCCCGCCGTATTGCATTTGCGGTGACCGATAGCGCCTTCATTATGGGCAGCATGGGTTCGGTCGTTGGGGAGCGTTTAACACGATTGGTCGAGTTTGCCACCGAACATGAGCTACCCTTGATTATTATTAGTGCTAGTGGTGGTGGTGCTCGGATGCACGAAGGGATTTTATCTCTGATGCAGATGGCAAAAGTCACTGCCGCATTGGCTCGGTATGACGAATCGGGTGGGTTTTTCACTAGTGTCTTGACCAATCCGACCATGGGAGGCGTTGCCGCTAGCTTCGCGTCGCTGGGAGATTTGGTTTTTGCCGAGCCGAAAGCATTGATCGGATTCGCTGGGCCGCGAACAATTAAAGCAACGATCGGGATTGAGTTGCCCGAGGACTTTCAAACGAGCGAATTTTTGCTTGAGCACGGCTACATCGACCGAATCGTCACACGGAAGAATTTGAAAACAGAGATCGCTCGGGCGATCGATTATTGCGGAAAATGAGAGCCTTTTTGGGAAAGGCACAAGCGTTATGGGTCTAATCGATTCGATCATGTCACGGTTCGGCTCTTCGGGGCTAAAGGCTACAAGCCGGATCAACGTGGAAGCACGGTTTGAACGGACGCGGACCAGTGCTGTTGGGACGATGTGCACCTTTTTCGTTGCACACGATCGAGAAAACAATCGAACCGTCGGCGTAAAATTGCTCGACATCGAGAAAATGGAGCTGTTCGAGTCTCGATTCAAAGGTCTCAATAAACCCAGCGAAGGTGAAATCGCGATGGGAATGGTCCACCCCAAAGTGGTTGAAACCTACGAGGCCGGTGTGACGACCAAGGGGCAAGCAATCTTGGTGATGGAGTTTATCGAAGGTCCAAGCCTCCAATATATCATTGTCAACAAGGAAGAAGCTCTCGTTTATGATCGGCGTTTGATGCTGATTCGTGATATGGCCGAAGCGTTGCAATATGTCCACAATCGCGGCTACATCCACCGAGATATTTGCCCGCGAAATTTCATTTGTTTGCCGGATATGAGTGGCCTTAAGCTCATCGATTTTGGGTTAACCCTGCCGGCGACCCCACCCTTCATGACTCCTGGAAATCGGACGGGAACGCCGCTTTACATGTCGCCCGAGATTGTGCGGCGTCGACGTACGGACAAACGCGTCGACATTTTTTCGTTCGGTGTGACGTGCTACTGCTTGTGCAGCTTCAAGCACCCGTGGCAAGGTGACGAAGTGAACGGACGAGCAGCTCTGTATCATGATGCTGCCCCCCCGACGGACTTGATGGAATATTGCCCCGACATTGATCCCAAGCTCTCGCGGGCGATCATGTCGGCCTTAAACCCCAAGGTCGACGAACGGACTCCCACGATCGAACAGTTCATCCAATCGATCAAAACGGTCAGAGCAGAATACTGAAAACGACCGGCATAATCCAACTTCCGCAGAAATCGACCGGTAGAATCAAGCTTTTCCTGACGAATTCGTTGACATTCGTTTTCTCCCCTAACTATACTTCTTTAGTCGTGTTAAGTGAGGCAAGTATCGCTGGACAGGCAAAACAAACGGCCAAATCGTTTGTCCGGCCCATTTGCCAATTTGAGTCACTTTGCCGCCTATATTTAGTCCTTGTCGGTCGGAACGTAATACGGAATCTTCGCAATGACCCTACTTGGGAAGTCGTTCTCAGTCATCATTCTCATCCTCAGCTTGACCTTTATGGTTCTGGCTCTTGCCGTTAATGCATCGCACCGCAATTGGCGCGACGTGGTTATGGGGCCAGGAGGATACAAAGAGAAAATTCAGAGCTTGGAGTCATCCAGCCAACAGCTTCGCGATCAGAAGCAAAAGGCGGAAGCGGGCCTAAGTCGTGAGCAGGCCGCTCGGCGGACCGCTCTTGCTGCTTTGCAAACTCAGCTTGACCAGCAGGAAGATCAACTTCAAAACAGTGAAGCGACGGTTCAAAAGCTAGAAGGTCAAAACACGGAGTTGTCGCAAACCGACCGTAGCCGTGCCCAATACCTTGAAGAGTTAACAGCAGAAACCAAACGGCTTCGCGAACAAATTCGGTCAGAACAAGAAGACCGCGATCAATTGTTCACTCAAACGCTGCAATTGACCGACCAAATGAACAAGTTACGTGGAATCGTTTCCATTCAACAAGATAGAAACGACCAATTGATGGCTCAAGTGACTCGGTACAAAGAAGTCATCGATGCTCGTGGCATCGACATCAATGACTCGCTTGACGGTGCACCTCCGGAACGCAATGGAACAGTGTTGGTTATCAATCGTCCGAAAAAGTTGGTCGAGATTTCGATCGGATACGACGATGGATTGCGTAAAGGCCACAAGCTCGAAGTGACTCGTGGCGGCCGCTATGTCGGTAAGCTGCAAGTGCTGCAAGTGGAACCCGACCACGCCGTGGCAAGCATTCTGCCGGACTATAGCCAAGGAATCATTCAGGAGAACGACCGTGTCGACACTACCCTCGATTGAACCGAAACACTCCGGTAAGCAACCTACCAGTGTGTACACGGTGATGCTGTTGCTCAGTGTTCTCTTTTTGCTCATCGCCGTCATCCTGATGATCGTTGAGCTTGGACGTTGGGCACCGGATTACTATAGCACCCGAGCCGCTCAGCCCGGAGCGATGGTCGTCCATGTCGACGGGCCAACGTACATGTAGTGATTGTCGCTGATCACTAGGATTGGCTTCTTTCGTCGCTATCTTCGCCATTTTTGTCTTCGCCCTTCGCTCAGCGAAGGCGATCGATTGAAACGCACTTTTGGCTCGTAAAAGGCGACGAATTTACTCTCCGTCATGATCCCGCAGCGGTCCTGACTATCTTTCGCAATCGCTCTAGGTTGCCTAGGCATCTTGTTTTGATGCCCTCTATATGGCAAACAATGCACTTAGGCTGTTCATTTTCCTAAGAATTGGCGTGTGCATGATGTCTCAGCAGTGGTTTTTAAAGCGGTTTTCCCAGCGGCGCATCCTTGCAAATTTGCTTGGCGATCCCCAACGGACAGCAAAGCCCACGCGAACGGTAAAGCAAAGCCGGAGGCGATTGGCATTGGAACTTTTGGAAGACCGCCGCGTGCTCGCTGCGGCAATCGATCTGGCATCGATCGAGGGACGAATCTTCAAAGACATCACCGGCGATGGATTCACTGCTGGCGAACAAGTTTTCGGTGCTGCGGTTGAGCTTTATCGTGACAATGGCGATGGCACATTCAATCCTGCGTCAGGTGATACTTCCGCAGGTACAACAACCACGGACGCCAATGGTCGTTACACGTTCGATCGCCTCACCGCCGATTCCTACTTCGTCTTCCAGCCTGGCCAAACGATCGATGGACGAACGCTTTCTCAAACCGTTTCGCCACGGATCAGTATTAGTGCCAATCAAGTGCAAGGAGTTATTGTCGACACGATCGACAGCTTTGATCAAACGTCTCAATTGGTCCTTGATGACACCAACGACGGGATTCCGGTGACATCGTCTGTTGCCGCTCCCGAGGTGATTGGAGGTGAGCGTGATTTATTCGTCAACAAGACAAGCATCAACGGTTCGGTCCAACTGAGTGTTGATAACCCACTGCTACCGGATCTTCTGACGTTCGATTCCATTTTATCAGGCAACGGCCAACGAAGGGTAACTTGGGATGGTCCTGATGGTGATGCTATCGTGGTCGATGATACGGGACTCTCCGGTATCGACATGACTCGTGGTGGCACCGCCGAGGGGATCCGTTTGCAGGTTGGTGCTGACCTCGCCGGAGGAACGGCGATCGTTCGTTTCTATACCAACGATGGCAATGCGGCGACGGCATCGCGGTTCAGTACTGCGACGTTGAACATTCCACCAACAGGCGGTGATCCCTCGTCCGCCGAATTCCTGCCGTTCAGCGACTTCACCGTTGGTGGTGGTGCCGGAGCGGATATAACCAGCATCGATGCGATCGAGTTAGAAATTAGTGGTGCAACTAATGTGAACGGTACTGCGGAATTGGTCGGGTCGATAGGTTCAACGGTACTGACCCAAGATTTTGACAATTTTGAAACTGCCGACTTAGAACTTACAAAGACCGTCGACAACGCGGAGCCCACTGTGGGGCAAAACGTGACGTTCACGATTTCGGTTAACAACCGCGGCCCAAACACGGCGACGGGCGTTCAAGTGACGGACCTGTTGCCCGTCGGTTTTACTTTCGCCAGCAGCAACCCATCTCAAGGAACCTACGACGCCGGGACGGGAATCTGGAATCTCGGATCGATCGCAAATCTAGGGACTGCAACGCTGAGCCTCGTCGCGACAGTGTCGGCAGTTGGCGCGAAGACGAACTCAGCCGAGATCACAGCTGCCGATCAAGTTGACGCTGATAGTACACCAAATAATGGAGTCCTCGGCGAAGACGACATCGCCAGCGTCACTGTATCGCCGCAAACGGTCAACATCGCTCTAAACAAAACGGTCGACAACGCGGCTCCGAATGTGGGGGAAAACGTTGTCTTTACGGTTACCGCCTCTAACTCGGGGCCATCGCCAGCCACTGGGGTCGTTGTTCGTGATGTTTTGCCTTCCGGGCTAACGCTCGTTTCTGCCACGGCCACTCAGGGAAGCTATAACACGACCAATGGATTGTGGGCGGTGGGCAGTGTTGTGGTTGGTGCAACTCCCTCGCTTTCGATTGTCGCACGGGTTAATGCGTCAGGGGCCGTCACCAATACAGCGGAAGTCACCGCGTTAGATCAAACCGACACCAACAGCACGCCGAACAACAACATCCCGACCGAAGACGATCAAGATTCCGTTACGATCGCCACACCAATTGTGGATTTGTCATTAACGAAAAGTGTCAGCAACGATCGTCCCAATGTCGATGAACCGATCAGTTTTGTGATCACACTTGATAACGCTGGACCATCGCTTGCGACCGGTGTCTCGGTGACAGATATCTTGCCTACCGGTGTCTCGTTCGTATCCTCGACGGTGTCTGCTGGTGAATACAACGTATCTACCGGCGTATGGACTGTGGGTGATGTCGCCGTTGGTGCCAATCCTGTATTGACCATCAACGCTCGGATTGACGGTCTCTCGGCCATCACCAACACCGCTAGCATCACTGCTACGGACCAATTTGATTCTGATAGTACTCCCGGCAACAGCGTCGAAGCCGAGGACGACCAAGAGTCGGTCGCGGTTATTCCTAAGTCGATCGATTTGTCGTTAACGAAAACCGTCGACAATGCTCGTCCTGCCGCAGGGCAAAACGTCGTGTTTACCGTCGGTGTGGCGAACGCTGGCCCCGACACGGGAACCGGAGTGGTCGTTGCGGATTTGTTGCCTGCTGGATTGGCATTCGTGTCGGCTACGGCCAGTACGGGATCTTATGACAATACCACCGGACGTTGGACGGTTGGTGCGATTGCACCGACTGATAACCCGCAACTCCAAATCACGGCGACCTATAATGGAAACACCGGGGTCATCAATTTGGCGGAAATCATTGCAGCCAACGAATTTGATATTGATAGCACACCTGGGAACAATGCGACGGTCGAAGACGACCAAGCCGCCGCTAGCGTGTCGCCTGCCACGGCGGACTTGTCGTTGACGAAAACGGTCGACAATGGCGTTCCCAATGTGGGTGAAAATGTGATCTTTATGGTTACGGTTTCTAATGCCAATAATGACACGGCAACCGGTGTCGTCGTCCAGGACTTACTGCCAGCGAACTTGGACTTCGTAAACGCAATCCCAAGCGTCGGAGACTATAACGCAACAACCGGACGTTGGACGATTGCAACGATTCCGGCTGACGAATCGGTGACGTTAGCGATAGAAGCGACAGCGCAATCGACGGATTTGTTAACCAATACAGCCGAAATTATTGCCG
This sequence comes from Novipirellula herctigrandis, assembly GCA_007859835.1. Classification (GTDB taxonomy): domain Bacteria; phylum Planctomycetota; class Planctomycetia; order Pirellulales; family Pirellulaceae; genus Novipirellula_A; species Novipirellula_A herctigrandis. The sequence continues at coordinate 6,300,258 of SJPJ01000001.1, forward strand.
CGGACCAATTCGATCCTGACTCGACACCGAATAACCATGTGCTAGTCGAAGACGACCAAGCGGAAGTCGCCGTGCAGGCCCAACAAATCGATTTGTCGTTAACAAAAGCGATTGATGACGATTTACCGAATCTTGGTCAAGAAGTGACGTTCACGATCATCGTCAACAACGGAGGGCCAAGTCACGCCACCGAAGTGTTCGTGACCGACCAATTGCCGGCCGGAGTGACGTACGTCAGTAGCTCACCGGGGCAAGGCAGTTTCAATACAACAACAGGAGTATGGAACGTCGGCGCGATCCGTTCGGAAGAATCCGCAACCATGACAATCGTCGGCCGCGTCGATTCACTTGGCAGTTATACCAATACCGCGCAAGTGACTGCTGCGGCGCAAGTGGATTCGGATTCCACTCCCGCGAACGACCTCGAAAGTGAAGACGACCAAGCGAGCGTCTCCTTCCGAGTTCCCGTAGCCGATTTATCATTGGTCAAGAACGTCAATAATCCGTCGCCAAATGTGGGCGAGACGGTGACGTTTCGGATAGAGCTAACGAACGACGGTCCGGATGCGGCAACGGGTGTTCGCGTTACCGATATTTTGCCGCTTGGGACATCGTTCATTTCGACCAGTCTAACCGCTGGCACCTATGATGCATCAACTGGGATTTGGAACATTGGCACCGTGCCCGCAATGTCGATGGTAACGCTTGATGTTTTCGCAACCATCGACACGCCAGATCCCAAAACGAACGTAGCTCGCGTTACTGCGGCCAGTGAGTCGGACCCCGATTCGACCCCGGGGAATAACGTCCTTGCCGAGGATGATCAAGACGAAGTCACCGTCACGCCGCCGATCATTGATCTGTCGCTCACCAAAACAGCGAGTGCGGACCGTCCTTCGCTTGGTGACAATGTTGATTTTACCGTCACCGTTAGTAACGGCGACCGAGACGATGCGACGGGTGTTGTGGTCAAGGACTTGCTGCCGGATGGTTTGACCTACGTTAGTAGCACGGTGACCGTTGGCACGTACACGCAAAGCACCGGTCAGTGGAATGTCGGACCTCTCGCGTCGAACACGTCGGCGACATTGACGATCACAGCGACTGTCACATCGCTCGAGGCAAAGACGAACGTCGCCGAAGTTGTTGCTGCGGAACAAAGTGATGCTGATAGTGTTCCAGGTAATAATGTTGCGACCGAAGATGATTACGCTTCGGTGACAATCACACCGGCGAGTGCTGACTTGTCGCTTGCCAAAACCATTGACAATGCGGCGCCCAATGTTGGCTCGAATGTCGTGTTTACCTTGACCGCTGCGAATGCGGGACCTGATGCGGCAAGTGATGTCGTCGTGATGGATCGATTGCCGGCGGGAATGTCGTTTGTCAGTGCCAGTCCAAGCGAGGGGATTTACAATGAGCTAGAGGGGCGTTGGACCATCCCTACTTTGCCAAGTGACGGCACGGCAACACTGCAAATCACTGCGGCCGTTGTTTCGCTCGGGGATAAAACCAATACTGCCCAAGTGGAGGTGTCAGATCAATTTGACCCCGATAGTGTACCGGGGAACAACGATCCGGACGAAGATGATCAAGCGTCGGTGACGTTGTCGCCTCAACTTGTCGATCTTGCTTTGGAGAAAATCATTGACGAGCCACGGCCGAATATTGGCGATACCATTGAGTACACGCTGACACTTTCCAACGCAGGTCCTTCGACGGCAACCGGTGTGGCCGTGACTGATTTGTTGCCCACGAATGTTGTGTACAACTCTTCGACTCCAAGCCAAGGGGACTATAACCCGTCAACGGGCATTTGGACTATCGGAACCGTTGCGATGGATACGATCCCAAGCTTGGCCATTCGCGGAGTGGTTCAGGATACGCGGGGTGAAACCAACACGGCCGAAGTCACCGCTGTCGATCAAGCCGATCTTGATAGCACACCCGGTAACAACGTCGCTGCTGAAGATGATCAAGCCTCGGTCGCATTCACAACACCTGTTGCGGATTTGTCGTTGACCAAAACGGTCGACCAACCGTCGCCCGATCGCGGAGACAATGTCACCTTTACGGTGCGAGTGTCCAATGTGGGGCCGGACGCTGCGACCGACGTGGATGTGACCGACCAATTACCACCAGGTCTGCAATTTGTTTCAGCAAACGCGAGTGCTGGTGAGTATTCACCGGATAGTGGGCTTTGGTCGATCTCTGAAATTGCTGCCAACGGGCAAGCAACCTTGGTCGTCGTGGCATCGGTCGAGTCGGCAAGTTCGTCGACCAATCGCGCCGAATTGACCGATGTTCGTCAATTTGATCCCGACAGTACCCCAGGGAACAATACCGAGGACGAAGACGACCAAGCGATGGTGACAGTGACGCCAGTCGTCGTCGACATCTCCGTCGCAGCATCCGTCGATAATGACGCACCTTTAGAAGGAGATGCGATTGGGATCACCGTCAATGTTGCCAATGCGGGCCCCGCCAATGCGACCGGAGTGGTCGTCAGAGTACTGATTCCGGATGGATTAACGCTGTTGTTGTCCAACCCCGAAAGTGGCTTGTACGATCCGGCAACCGGTGATTGGACGGTCGGGTCGGTTGCGGCAGAATCGGAACAGCGATTAGTGTTGTCCGCACGCGTTGACGAGCGAGGTGTCAAGAGCATTCCGGTGCAACTGGTCGCGACCGATCAATTCGACGTCGACAGTACGCCTGACAACAATATCGAAAGTGAAGACGATGAAACGGACTTAATTATCCGAGCGCCGCGGTTGTTGACCAAGCGATTGTTTATGGCAAGGTAGCCGCTCCCATGAAGTCGTTATCGCAACTTGGAATGATGGCGAATGCTGCCTCTGTCATACCCTCGATCTGTCATACCCTCGATCTGCTATACCATAGGCACGCTACGTGACTTCATCCACCTTGGTTGTCGAGTTGAGAGTGACCGTAAGCTCCACACACGCTCCAGCGGGAAAGTCGAGAACGATCAGCGACGCCTCGCGTTTCCCATAGCCACTCACCGACATTGCCGATTTGATCCCTGAGATTTTCAAGTCGGACTTGGATGGGATGAAGTCTTTTCCCGATGCTTTAAATCCTTTGATAAGAGCTTTACAACCCGACAAACCCTCTTTGCGAAATAGGGACTTGACCAATGCCGTCCAGCCGATGCCGGTCGAGAAACCGACGTCGAATCCTCCCTTGAATTTTTTACCAACAAGATCGGCCGGGCTCTTTGTTCCGCCAATCAAAATGACAACTGGTGTTCCGACATTCGCCTGAGCTCCAAAAGCGAATTTCTCTGACGAGAGCTGAATCGATTTTCCAATCATCGTTTCCATGTTCCAAATTTGGCCTTGAATGTAATCCCGACCTTCGGGCCAACCTGGTGCAACGCCCCCAATTTTCATTCCGACCCCAACCCAGCAATAAAGATCAGGAACCGACACTTTCGCGGCAAATTCTTGTAGAAACGACGACCACGTGGATGAGGTGCCCGATGTGGTGTACAGCATGCAGTCACCCATATGTTCGGGGCGCCCGTTGTTGACCACATAGTCTGCTTGTTTTGCCCAGTAGTCCTTATCGAGATTTTTCCATTTGGCGCGACTGTGCTTTTCTTCATAGTTATCAAACGTGTGCTTGATGCGGCGCAGCGTGGTTTGCCCCGTCGGGTTTGCATACACTGCCTTGCCAGTTTCCATCGCCTTCAACGTGGCCAAAACCTCTGTCCAAGATGCAATCCAAGGACAACTCCCTGAGCCGCCACCAACCTCAAACGAGGGAACCCCCAGAACCGTCAGTCCCTTGCCCGCGTTCGCACGGCGGTGAAGCTCAAGGCAGGGCGGTCGTCGTTTCCCGCGAGCATTCATATTGACGCAATTCAAGCACACTTTCGTGTCGATTGTCTTTGGCACGACTTTCTCCAGACGTTGCAGGTGACGAGATCCGCCGGTGGGGAGTTGTGGAGCCACCCGGCGTGAATGGATTTTAGTCTTCTGTACCTCTTGTGGCAAGTTCTGGACCCCTTTCAGGGTGTCGTGCCATGGAAAGGAAGCAGCGGGCTCGGGAGTACTGGCTCCGTTTGATGCCTGCATTTTCTTCTGGCCTGAAGAGATGAGGGCGTTTGAAAACATGGTTTAGATCGTTACCGCCTTGTCTCAAAGCAACTCGCCGAGCACTGCGTCGATAGCTTCGCGGTGGTAAGTCGATAGCTTCGCGGTGGTAAGTCGATAGCTTCGCGGTGGTAAATAGTACCGTGCGTAACGCTGCTGGATCTGATTGGTTGGCTCAACGTCGTTTCAGTGATCACGCTGAGGAGGCACTGTCCCGCCAATTGCATGAAGCGATTTGGTTAATCCGTGGATCTGAGGATTGGAATACTCGGCCAACTTAGTGGGCTGGATCGGTATGTGATCGAGATTGAAATTGCCGCATATCGATTTGTTGCTTTCGGGACAACGCTCAATTGGCGAAACCTGTTTGAACCGATCGTTTTCCAACAGGATTAGTTGGGAAGACTATCCAGTTGTTACTTGTTGCTCTTCGTTTGATCCGTAGTATCCGAGTCGAGCCTCGCAGGGCGGTTGCGTTCTAGAGCTTCCAACCATTTCCCGAATGTGTTAGGAATCTCCCGCAGAGTTGGAAATTGTTTCCCACGCGAGTCAAATGGAGAATTTTGCACCTGTGCGTTTGTGGATTATCGGAGTCGACGTTGCAACGAAGTATGGCGAGGAAGGAAACCGAATTGTCCCTCTCCCTGTTGACGATCTGGTATGATAGAGCACTGAAAAGTTGATTCTTCCTCGATGAAAAAAACAGGTATTCGATGTCACATAATCCTTCTTCCCAAGTCAATCCATCTGCATCGACCGCTACTTTGGGCCGTCGTCGTTTCCTTGGTCAATCGACTGCATTGGTGACTGCCACAGTCGTTGGGTCTGCCTTGGCGCAATCTGCGAATGCGCAAGAGGCCCTTGGATTGTCAGCGCCATTTTCGTTGCCCGCTTTGCCATACGGTTATGATGCTTTGGCACCCGTAATCGACACTCGAACGATGACCATTCATCATACAAAACATCATCAGGGCTACGTGAATAAGTTGAATGCCGCTTTAAGTTCGGAGCCAAGTTTGGCCAAAATGACACTCTCGCAACTTTTAGCAAACCTCGACAAATTGCCCGAGTCTGTCCGTACAGCCGTGCGGAACAGCGGAGGTGGTCATGCGAATCATTCTCTGTTTTGGACGGTGATGAAGGCACCCGGCGACGTTTCAGAACCGTCGGGAGCATTGGCGGAACAAATCAAATCAACGTTTGGATCCTTCAAGAACTTTCAAAGTGAGTTTGCGACTGCTGCAGCGACTCAATTCGGTAGCGGTTGGGCTTGGTTAGTAAAAGGAGATGCTGGCTTGGAAGTGATGAAGACTCCGAATCAAGACAGTCCCATCACAATAGGAAAGAAGCCTTTGCTTGGCCTCGATGTTTGGGAGCACGCTTATTATCTGAATTACCAAAACCGTCGCACCGACTATATCGATGCGTTTTGGAAAATTGTTAACTGGGATCAAGTTGCCAAGAACGCTGCTTAGTTCTTCAACGTATCAAACCAGTAATTTTGAATTCTTGGACTTCGTCGGCCGATCGTTTTTTTGTTAACGAAAGCATCGAAGAAACGGTTGGCGACGCGAGTGGTTTACTAACTGCACGTTCTACGCCGTAGCGACCTCGCATTTTTTGTTCGTTTGAATGCTTCTGTAGATCGCTTCAATCGCAAGCAAGTCCTTCAAGCCTTCTTCGCCTGGGACTTTGGTTTCGGTGTTATTCAGAATGCACTTTGCGAAGGCGTCCATTTCATTTGCGAAATGGTCAGTGGCGTCAAATTCGATCGATTCGGCACTTGATCTTCCTTTGATGCCTCCGTAGCCAAACGCCGGATCCAAACCGAACCACCCCTTATCGCCGTAAGCATTGAAGCGATTGATGCCGTTGAAGGCATAGGACGTGCTGCAGTAACAATTCACTCCGCTTGGCATTGTCATCGTCCAGGTGATCGTTTCGTCCACCTCCGCAAACTTTTTCGGGTCCGTCTTCGTTTCTTGGGCTGTTACCGCGATGGGTTCTTCCCCCGTCAAGTAGCGGCACGCGTTAATGGCATAAATGCCAACGTCCATCATCGCACCACCTCCTGCCAAGTCAGCCTTGAGTCGCCATTGATTCGGGTTTCCAATTTTGAATCCGAACCCGGCTTCGATCGCTTTGAGTGACCCAAACTTTTTGCTCCGCGCCAATTCGATACAGTGCAAGTGATGTGGCTCGAATTGACATCGGTACCCCACGCCAAGTTTGATCTTGTTTTCATTACACGCCGCAATCATGTCACGACAATCTTGGCTGCTATTGGCCATCGGCTTTTCACAGAAAATATGCTTTCCCGCATTTGCGCCCCGGATGGTGTATTCTTTGTGCATGCCGTTTGGCAAGACAATGTAGATCACATCGATCGACTCGTTGTCGACGATTTTGTCGTAAGTGTCATAGCTGTAAATGTTTTGCGGTTGGATGCCGTACTTGTCTGCCCAAATTTTTTCCTTCTTGGGTGTCCCCGTGACGATGCCAACCAATTTTGCGTGTTTCGTTTTTTGCAGTGCAGGAGCAATTTGATTGGTGCTCAAGCTGCCTAGGCCTACGAGAGCAAAGTTGACAGTTGATTTTTCCTCTGCGGCACTCGACGAGTGAAAGCCAACGGATGCGGCAACAGACAGGGCGGTTGTGGTTCCAATAAATCGGCGGCGATTCAGTGAGGTCATCGTATGCGCTTTGAAACGGAGGTTGAATTTAGGTGGACCAAGGGCTGCTATTCTAATCCGATGGGCGCCGGAAGTGGGGAGTCCAACCGAGCTTCCGATCTTACACAACGCACAATCGTCACAGACGGTCCTTTTCGCCAGTCGCTAAAGCTTTACTAAGCAGAAAAGTGGACTCAATAGGCCATTTTCCCTCAAGCGGCGTGCTATGTTTTTTTGGCCCCACACCTACCGCCGCTTCCTTGAGAGCTTTCGATACAGTTTGACACTGCGAGCTCTTCCAACCCATAGGGACAAAGTCATGTCTAAAGCCAACGCTGCTGAGCAATCCGAGGACCAGAACATCATCACTCTCGATCGCCGCACCAATGATCGCCGCCAAGGGAACCCAGAAGCTGTCGATACTGGCATGATGGAAACGCCACGCCGTAAAAAGCAACGTCGTCGTCACATCGATCCAACGACCTGCGAACGTGACTACAACGAACAAGAAATCGAGTTCATGCGGGCGATGGACGACTACAAACGAGCTGCCGGACGTATGTTCCCAACTTGCAGCGAAGTTCTCGAAGTCATCCGGGCACTGGGTTATGTCCAACTGACTCGCGAGCAATTCGATGCTCTCGACTTGAATGCCGAAGAAGACAACGGTGGAGATGATTTCGATTCGAGTGAGGACCTTGAGGCGGATCTCGAAGAAGAACTGGCCGACGCGTAGGTGTACTCGCAATCGGAGCAGGTGTGTCTGCGAAGGAAGTAGGTGTTCCCCAGCGGACGTGGTCAACCAGCCAATCAATCGCAAAAATAGTAACAGCCTGATAGCCTGGGTGGTACAATAACCCACTTGGTTCTCGGGCTGTTCTCGGTTTTGGTACGCTAACTTTGCAACGTTTCATTCGATTTGCGGCCTATCTATGGGCTTCTCCCTACACATTGACGGGGATCACGATTGGTCTTCTGCTAGGTGGACGTTTTCAGCGTATCGAGGGTGTGATCGAGATCAGTGGCCCACGAATCGGTGATGTTCTTCACCGAATGTATGTTCCTGCGATGGCACTCACGTTCGGACATGTCGTCTTCGGCCAAACGACCGCCGCGTTGGACATCACGCGCGCGCACGAACGCGTTCACGTTCGGCAATACGAACGATGGGGACCAGCATTCGTGCCCATGTACTTGCTCTTTTTTTCTTTCTTGTATCTAAAAGGCCGCGACGGATACCGGGAAAACCCGTTCGAGATCGAAGCCTATGCGGTAGATGATTTTCAAACACCTGATTCCGATTAGTGCTCTGCTTCTACGCATTCTTATTGTTGCATTTCCTTTTCGCGGGCTGCCAAATATCCCCATACCAAGACGTTGGGAGCCCACCTGTCGACGGTGTACTCCTCAAGCATTGGCCAGCCACCGAGATCCCAGTATGCTTGGTGGGTCGGCCATGCGTAGGCATCGGGCACCGTCGCTTTGCCGATCACCCAGGTAATCGGCCATATCACTCCATTGTCGTGCCATTTTTGAAAGTCAATGTTGCCATAGGGAACCAAGCCCGCTGGTACGGCTTGTCCCGTTCGTCGCGCATCGAGTTTGAATACATTCTTGACTGGATTCGTACTTAGCCCCGTCATGTAGACAAGGTTATTTGGGTTGCATCCACTTTGAAACTGAGTCGATCGCACTGCTCCGGCCAGGTAGCGAGGATCGCCAGTCAAGAAGTGGGCTCGCGTTAGGTCGGCGGCATCAGGCACGGTGTAGTGGCCGATGAATTGAGGTTTTCCCCTATCGCAAGTCGTGACGTTAAATGCGTTGCCCTCCGCGTATTGCAGAGCCCTTTGAGCGACCACCTCGATCGCTTCGACGGCTTTCTGCTTTCGTTCCGGTTCGCCCAGTCCATCAGGTAAATTTGCATAAATGAACGCTTGTTCGCGCTGGACGTGCTTTCCCCAAACGAATAAATCGGGCACTTGATCGGTTAGTGCAGAGTCTTTGAGGAAGACGTCGTGATAATCCGGCTCACCTGTTAGCCGGTAAAGTTCGAGTGCCGCCAAATTGCGACTATCCGTGGCTTGCCATGTGTTGTCACGTTTCGCTGTATGGCCCGCCGTCTTGTCGCGTGCATAGTCTTGTTCGGCAAATTGGAAAGCACGAATGGCGCTGTCGCGAATCACGTTTGCTCGCTTAGCGTTGTAGGGTTTGAGCAGTCGTGCGAGTCGCGCGGCTACGGCGGAATAATACCAACTCGATGCATAATCGGGAGCCAAGATGTAGCTGCTGAAACCGTTAAGCCAGCTCACTTCGCCAACAAGCGGATCGCCCTTACTCTCGATTCCAAAACCGACGCCGCCATTTGATTGTTGCAATCGCTCAAAGCACTGGAACTCGAACATTGCTTCGGTCAAGATGTCAGGCAAGCCTTCTGTCTTGGGAATGTTTAGCTCTAAAGCAGCAAAGTAGTCGGGGAACAATTCGAATATTTCAAGTGTCGCCATGGTCGTCTTCATGTGCGTGACCCGACGCGGGTTCCAATCGCCCGCGTCGTGATAGCCACCCCATCCACCAGCACGCGGTTCTCCGGTGTCACCGTCAACAATCGACGCAAATGATTCGCCACCGCTTTCTACCGATCGATATTTCGATTGGGTCACCGGGTAGCCATCCGCAGGGTGCATGTCACGCGGTTTGCGAAAGTCGGTGTAAGGAGGCCCAAGTTCCACACCGCTGCGTTGATGATACAGTCCTCGCATTTGTGTTAAGAATGCCGTTTGCCATACGTGATCACCGATTTCAAAGGGGAACGAGCAACCGACGCCATCGACCACAACGCGGTATCGTCCCGGTTCGCTAAAGCGTGAAAAGTCGCATCGAGCTACATCGGTGCCGTTGAAGTTCGCATCACGAGCCATCAACTCAGGTTGATCCGCCGGAAAATGCCGCTCACTTCTACCTTCAAAAACGATCCGACCCGATGCTTCGTCGACAAGCGAAAAACGCATCGACTCGGGCAACCGAAGCACGCCACCGGTACCAAGCCAACACGAAAGGAAGGCTTGCTTGGCCGGATCATCTGGTCGATAGCCGATTTGGTGAGCATGCACCGCTTCGCTACGGATTTTGTTTGAGCGGAACTCAAAAGCAATCTCACTTCGGCGGGTATTGAGCGTCCCAAATTTAACTCGGTACGTTTTTCCTTCGGTAAGAGGCTTTGGCAGTCGCAGGTAAAGCGTGTGTCGGACGCCAACGGTGGAGGGGCCCTGTGCCCAAGCATTGACGTGACTCTTTCGGCCGACCGAAATTGGCTTCAACGTTGGCGTTGATTCGGCGTCGTCACCGCATTTGATTCGATAGGTTTCAGGTTTGTCAGCGACGAAGTCGAGTAGGGGATCACCAGCGATTTGTTCGTAGGTGGTCAACCAACCACGATCGGGACCGATTAACCAACCGACAATCTGGTCGTCGCGTAAGAGTTCTACTTTTTTGATCTCACCTTGCTCATTTTTTGTTTCTCGCTTTTGATCTCCTGCGATTGGTTCGTATTTGGAGAATTCAGCTGGAATGAGCGTGCCGGCTTGAATTTCAATTGCCATCACATCATTGGCGACCATCGAGATATGCTGCACCGTGGGTGATGTCTGTGATCGCTTTCCGAATCGTGCCTTGAGCGATTCTTGTTGTTGCTTTTTTTGATTCGCTTCGGCAAGTAAGCGAGCTTTTTTCGCTGCTCGAGCGTTGAGGACTTCTTCGCTCGGCGATTGCATCAAAACGGCATCGACTTCCACGTCAACCTCCTTGGCGCCGGACCAATCACCGATCAATTGCACTTGTCGCAGATTTTCAAGATCGGGTTTGCCACCATCATCTCCAACCGCATTCGGTTCGGAAAATGACGCACCCTCTTTCGGGAATATTTCAATGAACTCGGAAGTTGCTTGCTGAGGAAGTGGAAACGTCCATCGTCCTTGGCGCTGCTCGGAGTCACCTAGTAATAGCACAATCGCAGACGCTTGATTGGCCGGGCCAATTTTGATGCGTAGTACGGGGGTCATCTCCGCATTGGCGGCAATATCCCATTTGCCATTGATTCCCGCGCCACCTTGGTTGTCGACACCTCGGATCACCGCCACTCCCTTTTCGGTTGCTACCTTTCCTTCCCAGGACAAATAGCAGAACACAAAGGGGCGATCAAAACCTTCAATCTCATTTTCTTGGGCCTTCATAGCGGGGGGCGGAACAAGGAGAATGCTCCAAAGAACAGCCAAGATTGAATCGATTGGCAAACGAACTTTCATGGAATTGGACCCCGCGGCGAGGTAAGGTGGAGGGCAGGAACGCTCAGTTTAACTCATTGGGGGGCCAATTTCGATTTTGGGACGAACTAGTTACAATGGTCCTCGTTACAGCCGTTTTCGCATCGTCCCCAAGAAGCATCGTTCCCAAGAAGCATCATGTCAGCTCACAAGTATTTGCATCTCGCGGTTTTCGGGTTGTTCCTAATGCCAGCCATGGCGAACGGTGAGTCACCGCTCGTCACATCGAAAGTATCCGTTAAACCTAGCGATGCACCCGAAGGGTGGACGGTCTCGGATGGAGAGCGACTTTTCGCGGGGTTCATCGCAAAAAGTGGACATAAGTCGGTTATCTATCCAATCATCGGGCCTGGCGGACAGCGGATGACGCGTGATTACCCCATGTCGGATGCCACTGGTGGGGAAAAGCACGACCATATCCATCATCGTTCATTGTGGTTCACTCACGGCGATGTGAACGGTATCGATTTTTGGGGTGAGACGGAAGGTTGTGGACAAATCATCCAACTCGCAGGTGCGACAACATCCGATCCAGAGTCGAATGTTGTCACGATCACAACCGACAACGAATGGCGTGACGCAGCCAATAAGCGGCTTCTAAGCGACACACGTCAATTTCGGTTTAGCACATTCGACAACAAGCGAATCATCGATTGCGAAATTCAACTCAAAGCGACCGATGGCGACGTGAACTTTGGCGACACCAAAGAGGGTAGCTTTGGAATCCGTGTCGCTGGAACGATGAAAGTCGACTCAAAACTCGGTGGTAAAATCACCAATGCCGAGGGCCTTCAAGACGCGAAGGCGTGGGGAAAGAAATCCAACTGGGTTGACTACAATGGCCCTGTCGATGGGGACCAAGTTGGCATCACGGTATTCTACCACCCATCAAGTTTTGCGTCCCCGTGCTATTGGCATGTGCGGACGTATGGATTGTTCGCTGCCAACCCATTCGGGGTTCATCACTTTGTCGGTGGCAAACCGACCGAGGGAGTGACGATTCAAGCCGGTAGTACGCTAAGAGTCCTTTGCCGTGTGATGCTCTACGAAGGAGCCTTCGATCCACAGCAAACAGCAAAGGATTTCAAGATTTACGCGAACCAATCCGGCCCGGTTCTGTAGTCGTACGGTTTATCGAAGTTGTTTTTGCAGGGCACCGCGTAGCCGGCCTAGATAAACGTCGGCGTCGCCTACTTCGTTCATCACTTTTTGGCTCATTTCCTCGATCGACTTGTCGGCACTCGCCAGCAGCGATCGCGCTTCGCTTTGCTGTGACGTTAGCCATTCACGAAGGGCCAATGTTTGTTCCAAGTGAGCTTGGTCAATTTTGGCTTTCAGCTTCGCTTGCGAGGCAGCCAATTGATCGTTGACGGCATCTTCGGTCGCTCGACGAAATACTTGCCCAAGATTGGTGTGCAGGTCTAAAGCCAAGTCTTCCCATTTGCCTTCGAAATTTGCATCGATTTCAATTCGATCCACTGAGTCAAGGCTTGCTTGCATCGATTGAGCTGCCGCCGATTTGGCATGTTTTGAATCGAGAGCCAGTTGCATCTTCAATCCCGTTTGCTTGCTGACGAACCGTCCTTGCACTTGGTCCCCTTCGCTACGCAATTGAACCCACAACTCGCGTTGGCCGCCTGTGATACGCAGGCCAGCGTCCTGCTCGTTGCCCAAGCGAAGTGGCTTCGCCTCGGTTTGTGGCCAATGAAGTGTCAATAGATCCACATCGGCACCACGTCGTCGGTCACGAACGTATTCGACTCGGACGAGTTCGGGGCCTTCGAGTTGCAACTTTGCAACGCTTGGCTCACGAAGCAATTCAGGCGAGGGAGTCATGTTTTCGACAAAGCCAGTCAACGCGTATGTGTTGCCATTGGCTCGCATCAGTCCACCAACTTCACAATGGCGAACCAAGACATCGGGCAGCCGGTCGTTGCCGATCAAGTCGATATCTTCACCACGAATTCGGTCGGTCTCGGGGGCGACGATCGTGTAGTTGGCAATCGTCCGGCCGCCATCGAGGTAGCTGCGGATTTGCGAGACTTGCTCGCCCACAGCGCGTTTGAGCAGATCGACGCCAAAGTTGTCCGAATCTTCGAGACCACCCGGCACATACTTTTCGACCTTGGCCATGTCGATCTTTTTCGCTTCATCAAGTGACGCGAGGTCGTTTTGTAATCGTTCCGGCAGCGAATCGATCGCTTGGCGAACGGCCATCAACTCATTGCGAGCTTCGCGAGCCTTTTCCAGCGTTCGTTGCAGTTGAGGTAAATCGCGAAGCGGATTGTCGATTCCGCGAGCTTCGTCACGAACGGTACGCACTTGTTCTTCAAGGTTGCGGGCGCGAACGACGAGCGATTCGTATTCAGTTTCCCATCGACTACGGATTTCTTTGCTTCGGCGAACCGTTTCGAGGTTCTCCGTTAACGCGCTCGCTTCGTCGCCAAGCTTATTGGTGGTCGCGTCTAAAAGCTTGGTCAAGATCGATGGTTCGCCCGTATCGATCGGTTCGGGCTCATCCGTTTGATCAAGTTTGCCCGAATAATCGCGGTGCGATCCGATTTGGATGCCAGTGATCTTGCCATCACGAGCAACCCAGCGGCGATGCAACAGTGCGTCACCATCAAGCGTTAGCTCGATCGATTCGGCTCGAAACGCATCCCGCATGTCTTTCTCGTCGCGTGGATCGGCAACGTGAAAATCAGAGTAGCGAATGCTTGGTGGAAACAGACCAACGTGGGCGCTGCCAATTTCGACTTTAGCGCCGGTGGCACTTTCTAAGCCGCTAATCGTTACGTAGCTGGCGACAGGGCCGAGGCCCCAACGCAGTAACATCACAATGGCGACGACGATGATCAAACGGGTGATCACAAAACTCCAGCGAATCATGCTGCATCCTTTTGCTGAGAGGTGCGCAATTGACGAAGCAAGTAATTGAGTGCTTCGTCCATCGGTTGCTGCTCATTTAATTCGGTGTCCGTATTGGACTCCGAAGTGGTATCCATGGAATCGGTCGGTTGTTCCGTGGTCGGTGTTTCGGCGACCGGAGAGTCTTTCATGCGTATCACGTCAATGCGAGTTTCGACCGCTTGGCTGCTGTGCGAATCAGCAGGATGAAAGTCAGCGGCCGAAGGTGCGCTTGGTGCTTGAGAGGGAACCCGGTGAGGACCCGAAACACGTTGGTGTCCTCCATCAACGACAACCACTTTTTCTTTCCCTGATTTCGACGCCGATTCCGTTACGGGAGCGGGCGAATCGAGTTCTTCGATTGGTTTTGGTTTGAACAGGCGAAAGAACGGATAAGTGATGATGAAGATTGGCAGCAGTGCAGCGACGCCAATCAGAAAGCTTCCCATTACGACCGTGTTGTTCATTTCGGTCCAAGGCATGAGCGGCAAACCCCATGCATTGGCCAAATGGGGCGCAAGAGCTTCATGCGACAGCACATATTCGCCGATTTGGTGCGAATAGGGATCGAGTTTCGTTGCTGAAAACGAGACGCCTATCGCGGTAAGCGCCGCCATCGCGTGGTTGATTCGAACCGAAAGAACGACGACCAGAACCGCCAACGCGACTAGGTTTCCGTGAGGAATGATGCCTAGCAATACGCCTAACGCCACCGCCCATGCGAGTTGGTGTGGGTATTGGCGACCGGCGATCGCTTTTCGGACGTTACTCAGTAGTTTGATGGACCAGATGATCATTGCGGTGCGCCTCCATGCGCACGGAAGTGGGTTCCCTGGGTTTCCATATCGAAAGGTCTATCGGCTATCTTTAGCCCGGATATTCAGTACAGACGGTAAATTTTCTCATCCCGGTCGTCTGTTATGCCTAACGGGGTAACAATGGGGCAAATGGGTTGGATGCGAAGCTTGCTCGTTGTCCTTTTGGCTGGATTTTCGGAAAATCCAGCTGCTCCGTGACCAGACTTGTCAAAACGGTTTGCGAAACTAACGGATGTGAGACGGATCACGCCCCGTCAGAACAGATACAAATAATCACCCGCGAGACACAACGTGAATTCCCTGTTTCCCTCCAGCGATCCTGAATTTCTCGGCTGGGATAAACCCTTGATCCCGCTTGTGGCCGACATTCTTGCCAGACGATTTGCTTCGGGCGAAGCGCTTAACCTCTCTCGATTTCTCTGTGTCTTGCCTACCTCCTTCGGCTCGCATCGGTTCGAACTATTGCTCGGCGATCGTGCCGATGAAGCTGGCTTGTCGCTGTGCCCTCCCCAAATTTTGACGCTCGGACAACTTCCCGAGCAACTTTACCGGCCACGAAAACCGCTGGCGATCGAGTTTGAACAAACACTAGCATGGTCGCGGGTCCTGGCTTCCGCCCACCCCGATGAGTTGGCCCCCCTTGTTCCGACATTGCCGCATTCCGATGAGGTTGATTCGTGGATGGAACTTGCCGCTACGATCCGGGGACTGCATGAAGAGCTCGCGTCGAATCAATTGTCGTTTCTTTCGGTCGCAGAAGTCTCTGAAGCCGAAAGCGACAAGCGGCGATGGAAGTTGTTGGCCAAATTGTTTGACGGCTTTTTGACAGCACTCGATCAAGCTGGCTTAGCCGACCCACATCATGAGCGTCAATATGCGCTGCAAAACCACGCATGCAATACCGACAAGACAATTGTGTTGATTGGGACCAGTGACCTCAGTCAACTTCAAACCGCCATGCTCGATGCCGTTCAAGCAGAGATCATGCCGTTCGTTGCCGCGCCGACTAACCAAACGCATCGTTTTGATCAGTTCGGATGTATCGTCACAGAAAAGTGGACCAACTACGTGTTGCCCGTCGAGGACAATCAACTCATCCCGGCGGGTGACATCGCGGATCAAGCGAGCGCGGTAGCGGAAAGTTTGGCGGAACTGGCGACGGATTTCCCCGCCGACGAAATCACCATTGGTGTGACGGATGAATCACAAGTCGGACCGATCGAATTGGAACTCAGAGGTTGCGGGGTCGACACTTTTCGTCATCTTGGTTGGACCGTTAGTCGTACGGCGGTGGGACGATTGATTGAGTTGGCGGCCGCCTATTTGAAAAGCCACTCATGGCAATCGCTGGCGACGCTCGTCCGGCATAGCGATGTGCATGACTGGATTACCAAAACGCTTGCTCAGCGAAAGCACCCTGCTAAATCAATAGGTTCTGCGAAATCAAAGGACGCACAAGTTGATTGGCTCATCGAACTCGATCAGCTCCTAGCGAACCACTATCCCATCCAAATCGATGCGGACTTGCCCAAGGAGGCAAAAGACAACTACCCGCAAGCGATTGCGGTCGCCACCTTGGTTGAAAAATGGTTGACCCCCTTTAGCAACAAAAAGACGACACGTCCGTTGGCCCGTTGGTGTGAAACGATCTCCAAATGGCTGGCGAGCCTATTCGACGAGGGCGAAAACGATGACGATCACAGTTTTCCGCTGGAAGTCGCCCGGACCACGATGGCTTTACAATCGGTTTTGCGACTTTTAAAGCGGTTTAGCGAAGTCAACGCAAACTTGGACTTCGAGATCGATGGTGCCACGGCCATGCAGATGATCGCCAATCGCACCGGCGAATTGCGAGTCGTCCAGCCGATGGAATGTGACGATGTTGAAATCCTCGGTTGGCTCGATTTGGCACTTGATGATGCGGAGGCGTTGCTCGTCGTTGGATTGAATCATCCGTTCGTGCCAGCGGCGGTGACCAGTGACGCGTTCTTGCCCGGCAATTTGAGGACACAACTTCGCATGGCCGACAACGATCGGCGATACGCACGTGATGTCTACAACATGCAGTTGCTTCTTTCAGCTCGCAAATCGGTTCGTTTCATCATCGGACGCAACTCTGCCGACGGATCCCCCACACCGCCAAGTCGTTTATTGGCTGCTGCGTCCGATATCGACATCGCACGTCGGATCCGGTCGCTGTTGGAAGTGCCACGCCCGCGAATCATTGTCGAACACCGCTGGGACATCACCAACGAATCCGCTGCTCTGCCGATCCCGGCATTACCACCATCAAGCGGTGAGTGTCCGGTAAAAGCGATGAGCGTTACGGCGTTTCGTGATTACTTGGCGTGTCCCTATCGTTTCTACTTGCGTCACGTCTTGAAACTCAAACCTCTTGACGATGTTTCTAGCGAATTGGCAGCTAACCAATTTGGCGATTTGATTCACGGGGCACTCGAGCGATTCGGCGAATCAGATGACCGTGACGAATCCGATCAAAAAAATATTTACAAGCTTTTACTTCAAAATCTACACGCTTATGCGGACGACCATTATGGCTATGCCGCATCAACAGCCGTCGCTCTGCAAATTCGTCAAGCCGAACGACGATTGAGCATCGTAGCGAGGGAACAATCCAAACGGATGGCCGAAGGTTGGTTCATTAAGCAATCCGAAGCCTCGGTTGACGATAAAAAGATGGGAGCTTGCATTGAAGTCGACGGTTTTAAGATGGGACTTCGCGGCCGGTTGGACCGCATTGACTTTCACCCCGGATCAGGGAAATGGGCGATTCTTGATTACAAGACGCATGGTCACAAACCGGAAAAGAAGCATTTGAAGAAAACCGAGAACGGCCCTGAGTGGATCGATTTGCAGTTGCCACTTTACCGCATGATGATTCCCTATCTTGGGATCGAAGCGGATGTGAAGGATGTGCAATTGGGTTACTTCAATATTAGTGACAAAGATGCCGAGACAAAAATCAATATCGCAGTATTTGACGAAGCGTTAATGGATCAAGCCCAACAATTAATATACGACTGTGTGCGAAGAATCCGTGACGGTGACTTCCAGCCATCGGATAAGCCAATCCAATACGACGACTATGACATGATATTGCAAACAGGAACGATGTGAGCGTTTGGCCAACACCCCACCCAACTAACAAAACAACGTGACTACAAAAACTATCACCGGCGCTCTGCACCCTACACTCGTCCGTGCTTCGGCGGGTACTGGAAAGACTTATCAGTTGACCGCACGGTTATTGCGAATTTTGTTGCAGGATTCTCCACCCGAGACCATCCTTGCGACCACGTTCACTCGTAAAGCGGCAGGCGAGATATTGAATCGTGTATTGGAAGTGCTCGCCAAAGCGGGGGATGACAACGATCAGGCATCTCTGAAAGCACTTCAAGAACAGGTGGGGATCCCGTCGCTGCAGCATCAAACATGCCGGCAACAACTGCACCGAATCCTCAAGAATATCCACCGTTTACGTATCTGCACGCTCGACAGTCTCTTTACTCAACTCGCTCGTTCGTTCCCCTTCGAGTTGAGTTTGCCGCCTGCGTGGCGGTTGACTGACGAGATCGAGGAAGTTTGGATACAAGAGAGGGCGGTCAGCAATGTCGTTTCGATTTTGAACCCGAGCGAGATGACGACCATGTTGACCATGCTCGGTAAGGGCGAAATTAAACGCTCGATCCAGCGAGAATTGATGCAAGTGGTCGATACTGCGTATGGTATCCATCGTCGCAGCACGTCGGATGCTTGGATGAAATTGGTTGCCCCGAAAAGACCGGATCAAAAAGAGATCACAAAGGTCGCGGGAGAGCTTCGCCAAGCCGATCCCTCTCAAAAAACGGTTCGAGCAAAGCTTCAAAAGCTTGCGGATGCAATCGAAACGGGTGATTTTAATTCATTGGTCGACGACACCTTGATCCGGAATATTGCCAAGGCTCGTCGGACTCATGCGGAAGTCAAGTTTGGTAGGTCGAAGCTCCCTGATGGACTCGATGATGCGCTCGACGTCGTTTATGCGGCTGTCCGCACTGAATTGGTAGGACTTCTTGTTTCGCAAAACGAAGCAACGGCGAAGATCTTGGCTGCCTACGATTTTCACGTCAATACTCTCAAGCAATCCTCGCGTGTGCTTAGTTTTGAAGATGTCGCGGTGCGTTTGTCTCGGCTCTTTTCGGGGATTGACCCACAAGCATTGATCAATCGAATGGATGGCGCGATAGACCACGTGTTGTTAGATGAATTCCAAGATACCTCGCCTGCGCAGTGGCAAGTCCTTAGGCCGTTGGCCGTACGGGCTTGTAATGTCGAGGCGGCAGTCGAGGACGGATCCGAGCGGCAAATCGGTCGTTCCTTCTTTTGTGTGGGGGATACTAAGCAAGCAATTTATGGATGGCGTGGTGGCGTTGCCGAAATATTTGATGCCGTAACGGATGAAATTGATGGCATCGCCGAGACAGAACAGAACGAAAGCTTTCGAAGTAGCCCCGACATCATCGACTTTGTCAATCTTGTGTTTCGCAATCTATCGCGACATCCGCTTTCCTCCGAAGGTGACCCAAAAGATCCTTCCGACAAAACCGCTCACGAGGCAACTGCCATCCGGCGTTTTGCGAGTCAGTTCCCTGACCACACGGCCTTCAAAAAGTCACTGAAAGGGTATGTCCGGATTCAAACCAGCATGAAGGTCGAAGGTGGCGATAAGGAAGCGAACGACAATGCGTGTTTAGAGGATGCGGCGAAACAGATTGCTGAAATCGCTAAGGAGGCGTCTGGGAAAAAGATCGGTGTGCTGACCCGAACCAACTCGGCGGTGGCTCAACTAATCAACATGCTCGAATCGCTAAACGTGGAAGTCAGCCAGGAAGGGGGCAACCCGCTTACGGATTCCGCTGCGGTGGAGACCGTTTTGTCGGCACTGATGATGGCGGAGCATCCGGGCGACGGTCGCTGGCGTTTTCATGTAGAGCAAACGCTTCTGGTCGCGGATCCGACGCTCACTGCGGATTCAATTCGCCGAATGGTGGAACAACGGGGAATCGCCCAAACGGTGGAGAGGCTGTGCGGCACGCTCGCGCCGATTTGTACCGCTCGAGATACTCTGCGACTGCGGCAATTGGCTCGGCTTGCGATTGCATACGAAAATAATCCACAGCCACGGCTACGCGATTTTGTTCGTTTGGTGCGAGAAAAACGCATCGAACGCCCGCAGCAAGCTCAAGTGCGGGTGATGACGGTTCACCAATCGAAGGGGCTTGAATTTGACGTTGTGGTACTGCCGCAACTCGATGGACCACTTACCCGTTCAAGTGGGAACTGCGTTGCGGATGCGAAATCGCTGAGCGAATCGCCGCAAGGGATTACGCGTTATATTGGGCAAGACTACTGGCATTTTTTGGATAAAAAATGGCAACACGCCTTCGGAAGCCAAGGGGCTAGTGCGATGACCGAAGCGTTGTGTTTACTGTATGTCGCGATCACACGAGCCAAACAAGCACTTTACATCGTCGTCCAACCGAGCAACAAAAAGGAATTCAGCACAAAGACCGCAGCATCACTGATTTACCACGCCGTGGGATGCGAAAAAGACCCAACGGAAAGCGGATCGGTTTTGTATGAATCAGGACACTCGGATTGGTCCAACAAAGATCAAGTGATGGAAAATGCAGATGTTCCGGTAAAGAAAGTTCAGATTCAATTCCGCCACGCAACGTCAGAGCAGAGACGGAGTGCGAATCGATCCGCAACGACTATCTAAAACAAACAGCCCCCGTACATCATATAGCTTTCAATCCCCTCGGTATTGGCCCAGACATGCGACAATTCGATGAAGGTTGGCTGGTTTGATCCCTGCATTCGATCCGGTTCGGGATGGATGGGGTGTGTGGGGGGATAAAGGAGTGGAGCATTGAGGTTAAGATTGAGAGCAACAGTAAGAATTGAGGATAGGAAAAGACATGGAAAGTAAAAACGGGAAACGTCGTGTCTTGCATGCGGCAGACATTCACCTTGACAGCCCTTTGCAGAAGCTACAGTCTTACGAAGACGCTCCGGTGGACCAAATTCGTGGTGCGTCGCGACGGGCTTTGGAAAACATGGTCGAGCTTGCTATCGACGAAGCGGTCGACCTAGTGGTCATCGCCGGCGACTTGTATGACGGTGATTGGAGGGATCAGAACACCGGTTTGTTCTTCGTCGGTCAAGCTGCGAAACTTGTGGGTGCGGGCATCCCCGTGGTGGTCATTCGTGGTAACCATGATGCCGCCAATATCATGACATCCTCATTGCCACTTCCCAAAAACCCGGACGGCAGTGACATCATGATGGCGTCTGCCAAGGTCGATTGCCGTACCTTCGAGTCGCTAGGGATATCGGTTCACGGACGGTCGTTTAGTAAGCGTGCAGAAACAAAAGATCTGTCCAAACGTTATCCGAAACCGCATGCGGGCATGTTCAATCTTGGTTTGCTGCACACCAGTTTGACGGGTGCCGAGGGTCACGATAGCTATTCGCCCTGTACGCCGATTCAATTGACGGACAAAGAGTACGACTATTGGGCGCTGGGACATGTTCATTTGCGAGGCAGCCATGGAATCGAAGCAGGTGCTCCGATCGTTTTTAGTGGCAACGTCCAAGGACGCCATATTCGCGAAACGGGTGAAAAGGGCTGCATTATCGTGGATATCGATTCACGTAACGAAGCCACACATAGCTTTCATCCTCTCGATGTAGTGCGCTGGGAAGTGTGCCACTTGGATGCTCGCTCGATCGAGCATACTGACGAAATTATCGACCAATTCGAAAGTTGGTTGAATCAGAAAATTGGCGAAGCTGCCGGGCGGATGATCGTTTCGCGAGTCTCGGTTGAAGGCCCTTGCAACATTCACAATGCACTGCACCAAAACCGCAATCGCATCGAATCATCCTTACGAGCCATCGCTGTCGCTCACGGAGACGGAAAGGCGTGGCTCGAAAAATTGCGAATGAAAACAACGACGCCCAACGACACTATCGACGTAGGCGATTTGGAAGGTCCGCTAGCCAGTGTTGCCAAAGTGGTTGACGACATTCGGTTGTCAGAGGACCGAGCGGATTTGGTCAAGCGGGAATTGTCGTCTTTGTTGACAAAACTGCCTTTGGAGCTGCACGCCTATAGCGGCGCATTTTCGACGGAGAACTTTGATCAAACCGATGAACTCATCGAATCCGCAGCAGCAGACTTACTGGGGCGAATACAGGGAAGTGAAGCGACAAAACAATGAAAATTGAACGATTAGATCTAAAGGCGTTTGGACGATTCACCAATAATTCGATCGACTTTTCTGCCGCTCGGAAGCCGTTCCATATTGTCTATGGTCCCAATGAGTCGGGCAAATCGACGAGTTTGCGGGCGATCACATCGTTGCTTTACGGAATGCCACCAACGGCACTGGACAACTATGTTCATCCAAATGCCAAAATGCGCGTCGGTGGAGTATTGTCAAACGGCAGCGGATCGCTCGAGTGTATTCGTCGGCGCGGCCGCGCAGCAACGCTTCGAGACGCGAATGACGATAAACCGGTCGACGATTCGGTGCTCGAGAAAATGCTGGGCGGAATCGATCGCGAAGCATTTGAACATCGATTTGGTTTGTCGCATGAGGAATTGGTCAAAGGTGGTAGGGCGATCCTTGAAGGCGAAGGCGACCTAGGGGAAATCCTATTTGCGGCCGGTGCGGGGGTCAGTCAGCTTCGTGCGGTGCAACAGCAGTTGACTGAACTTGGAAAGCAATTGTTCGTTTCTGGTGGGCGCAACGGTTCGCTCAATCAATTGATTCGTGAAATGGCGGCAAAGAAGAAGGAGCTTGAGGAGCTAAAGGTCCCGCCGAGTGAATTCGATGACCTTCGAACGAAACTGAAAAACGAATGTGCCCGAACCGAAGAAATGAATTCGTCGGTGAAATTGGCAGTTGTCAAGCTCGCTAAATTGCGAGCGATTCAAAAAGCGTTGCCGCTAGTGCCACAGTGGCATGCGTTAAGAGACTCTCTAGCGGAATTGGCGGACGCGCCGCAATTGGATGATGCGTTCACAGAACGACGGCGATCATACGAAACGAATCGTGAAATCGCCACTCGGCAAACGGTTTCGTTGACTGATCGATTGGAAGAATTGGCCGGTGAACTACGGTCGCTCGGCGATGATGAATCGATCATGATCCATGAAGCCGAAATCGAATCCTTGTTCGAACGACTTGGCGCACGCGACGAAGCTCGAAAACATCGTGGCGACTTGGAACGGAAACGGTCCAACATGGATCGCCGAATGGTAGAGGCGTTGCAGGAGCTTTCGATCGAAATTGGAGGGGATGACAAAGATGAAATCAAAAAGAAAATCGACAAATCGGTTGCCCGTCTAAAAGTCGTTGATTCAGTGCGAACAAAAGTCAATGAGCTGGCGCAGAAATACGCGATGATTGTGCAGCAGCGTGACGATGCCGATGAACAAACGCGGACTCTATCGAAAAAGCTAACGGAGACGGAGCAGCTGCTTGAGCGTCAGTCTGTTCCAGCGGACCCTAACACGATCAGCCAGGTTCTCGAATCGGTTGGTTCGCCCGATTCGGTGCTTTCGGATCTGGCACAGCAAAACGCAACGATAACGAAACTTCAATCTCGTTGCACTCAATTGTCGCGAAAACTAGATGGTTTCGATGGCACCTTTGCTGAGGCTGCTCAATTACGATTACCGAGCGAAGAGTCCATCGAATTAGCGGCCGAAGAGCTCGAACGACGCGAAAGTGTTTTGAAACGCGTGAGCGATCAATGGAAACAACTGAGTACGCGACAAAAGGAACAGCAGGAACGATTGCAAACGGTTCAATCGGTCGTGTCGTTACCAACCACCGAGCAATTGGCCGAAGCCCGTAGGGAACGTGATGACGCTTTTTGCCAAATCATTGCGGACAACGAAGCGGGGCGTTTGGAAACCAAGACAATGAGCCGACTGCAACAATGGACTCGAAAAGCAGACGAGCTTGTCGACGCAATGCGACTGCATCACGAACAATTGCACCAACAAGCTTCGATTCAAGCGGTGTTGCAATCGATCGAACAAGAATTGGTTACCTGTCAATCAGAGGGCGAAACAGTCAAGACGGCGGTTGAAGAAGCCACAAACAATTGGCAAGCTTTGTGGCAAGCATCCGGAGTGATCGCTCCAACTCCCGATCGAATGCACCGCTGGATCACCAATCATGCACAATTGGTCGATTCCGTCGCAAATTTTGATGAGGAAACACAGCAGCTTGAGCAGATGAAAGAACGGTTAGAGCTTTCATCGAAGCGATTAAGACGGGCGATCGAATTGGCATCGACTCCATCGGTGGTTCCAGTGACGCCCGATGGCGAGACCTTGTTTGATCTCCATGAGCCAAGTGATGATTTTGCCTCCTTGTACGATTCCGCTGGCGCCCTGCGAAGCGAATTGCGAGATGCGAAAAAGCGGCACGAGGACTTGTTGCGAAAGCGGGACACGATCCGAGACGAATTGCCCGAGGTTCAGACACGGCTTGAGTCACGACAAAAGGAACTGGACCAATGGCATACGGATTGGGCCGAGGCGACGTCGGCGCTGTCGGAAAACGTCGATCGGACACCTGCGGTCGTAGTCGAAAAAGTCGCTCAAATCGATGCATTGGTAAACCAAAAACGAGAGCGGGATATCTTGGCGGTTCGAATTCGATCGATCCGTGAAGACAACGAAGCCTATCAGGCTGATGTCCGGCGGCTCGTAAAGGATCTTGGTATCACGCTGCCCAGCGATCAAGGTGAGGTAAGCGACGTGTTCGGTGTCGTGAAGCAATTGTTCCAGCGGATGCAAGCGGAACGCTCTGCTGCGAAACAGCGTGTTGCGCTGAGTCACCAACGTGATACCGTCACAAACCAGCTTGAAGAAGCGAAGCAAAACGCAGCGGAAGCAGCCGTCACGCTGCAAAAACTCTGTGACGAAGCCGGTTGTTCTTCGCCAGAAGATTTGGCGGAAGTCGAACGGCGATCGAAACAACGGCAACAATTTGAAACGTCACTTCGGGGAACCGAGGAACAACTGCGGATCTTGTCGGGGAGAGCATCGCTTGAGGAATTCGCCGCAGAAGTAGAGTTGCAGCAATCCGAACTCGTTGATTTGGATATTGAAACCCTTGAAGCCGATTTGTCCAACACACAAGATCAGCTTTCCGAAGCACAGCAACAGGTCGGCGCACTTCGGCATCGTTTGGAGGAAATGGACGGCAGTTCGCGAGCCTCGGAGTTGTCCCAATCAATACAGTTGTTAGCGGGGCAAATGGAAAATGAGGTCGAGCAATACTCGCGAGTGAAGATCGCTGCAATGCTTTTGCAGCAAGCGATTGACCATTATCGTCAAGAAAATTCAGGTCCAGTGCTTCGTTTGGCGTCGGGCATTTTTCAGCGATTGACATTGGGCGAATACGAGTCATTGAAAGTCGACTTCGATGCTCGTGGAAAAGCGATGTTATTTGGAGTTCGAAATGCCGAAGCCGAACCCGATGTGCCAGCCAATGCAATGAGTACCGGAACGGCGGACGCACTTTACTTGTCGCTTCGGCTCGCATCGATCGATCACCAACTCTCTCGCGGACATGCGTTGCCACTGATCGTAGACGATTGCATGGTGAATCTCGATGACGAGCGATCCAAAGCATCCCTTGTAACGTTGTCCGAGTTGTCATCGCGAACGCAAGTGATCCTGTTCACCCATCACGAGCATCTCGTCGAACTCGCCACGCAGACGCTCCAAAATGATGCGTTTCATGTCCATCGGTTGTAGTCATACTTGAGCGTTCGAATGTCGCACCGAGTTTGCGTCAATAGCAGAATGAATTTGCGGATGATGGTGGAGGTTGGCTGGGTCATATGCCCGAAGCGACTTTTTTCGAACGAATCGATAGACTGCGGTAGGCAACGGTTTTTCACCGTAACGTGTCAGCCGATCCCGAACGGTCCCTTGGTTTTTGGCACCAAGGGAATCGTCCTTGTTCACTAATCCAAGCGTGGACAAGATCAAAGCACTAGTTAGTGTCCGTCCAAAAATTGAATGGCCGCATAAACTGCGATGTTTTTTGAGAAAAAGCTCCCCGAAGATCGAACCCGCAAGCAGGTTCGGGCGTTGGAATTGTTGACTAAAAGCAATTTCAAACGCAAATCTTCGAGGAGTGAACGTGGTCCGAAAGCACTATCAATCTCAGCATCGCTTCGATTGCAGCCCTGTCGCACAAGTACAACTCAACTTGGAATGCCGCGACGAAATCGTTCCGATCCTCGCGGGTCTGCAGTTCCTTTATACCAACAACAAGCTTCGTCACAAAGCTGTCAAGTTAGTCGCAGCCGATCTCAACGAAGACTCTCGTCGAGATATCGGCAGGCCCGGCATGGATGACTGGCACGTCGTTGTTTTGGCGGCTGTTCGGTTGGGGTGCAACTTCGATTACGACAAACTCCAAGACCAAGTCGAGAACCATCGCTCGCTCAGAGGCATCATGGGAATTGGCGATTGGCAGGACGCCGACGAATTCACCTTCAGACGCATTCGCGACACGTTGTGCAAACTCAAGCCTGCAACGATCGAGAAGCTTAATCAAGTCATCGTCACCTCCGGACAGGAGATTGCACCTGAGGCTGCCGCTTCGGTTCGTGCCGATTCGTTCGTTGTCGAAACCAACATTCATCATCCGACCGAAAGTAGTTTGATCTTCGATGGGGTACGCAAGTTTGTTCCGCTCTGCGCTGACTTGGCTGGCATGCTTGAGATTGATGGCTGGCGTCAGTCCGATCACTTGACGAGGAAGATCAAGAAGCTCAAACAGAACATGGGACGCATCGCCGCGAGCAAGAGTCAGGTCAAGAAAGACGCATTGCAATCGCTCTACATGGATCTGCTTGTCCGAACCGAGCAGTTGCTCACGCGAGCCGACGAGTTGGTAAAAACGGCGAAATCGGAGTTGTTCTCGACGGCGATTGTCTCCAAAATCGCGGCAATCGAGCGATGGATCCAACTAACTCGGCAGGTCTGCGACACCGCTCGTCGTCGCGTGCTCCTTGGCGAAAGAGTTCCCAATAGCGAGAAGCTGTTCAGTCTTTTTGAAACTCACACGCAGTTGTACCGTCGCGGTAAAGCTGGGCAACCGAATCAGTATGGACGCTTGGTCTTGGTCTACGAAGACGCCGCAGGATTCATCAGTCACTATCATTTGATGGACCGCACCAGCAAAGACCAAGATGTTGTCGTTGAGCAGACACGAATTGCTCAGCGAAAACATTCGGGTCAGATCGAAACGGCGTCGTTTGACCGAGGCTTTCACAGCGATGAAAATGAGACGGCATTGCAAGAGATCGTTGATGACGTTTGTGTTTTACCACGTGCTCCCGATCAGTACGCCGAACGATTGAAAAACGGAAGCGTGAAGTTTCATCAAACACGTCTACGTCACAGCGGTGTGGAATCAGCGATCGGTGCTTTACAGCGAGGCAACGGGCTGAAACGTTGTCGTGATCGTAGTGAGATCGGCTTTGAGCGCTACTTTGGTTTGGCGGTACTTGGTCGCAACCTACATACGCTTGGCAAGTTGTTACTTGCCAAGCATCATGCCATTAGCGCCTCGGCACAGAGTGATCGCCAAGCGGCGTAGGCAAATACTCCTTTGGAATCGGAGCAACGGAAGGCTATCGGTCTGCGCGCCAGGCGAAAACGGCGTAGAAAACGAGCGTTGTTCGCCACTAAAACCGCCCCAGAGCTAAATCTTCGAAGTACTCAGCGGACGTGAAATCCGCTAAAATCAGCCACTCGAGCAATTTCCGGACGGACACTAGTTAAGGTTTTCGCGTTGCCACTTAAAGATGGATGGAACGTCCGGCGTTGGACGTGCAGCCTCGCGAAGTGGGAAACTACGGTTGCCTTGGTTGGCAGCGGGAGTTCCATCGCCACTTGCGATTGTGCCGTTGCCGCCAAAGATTTGATTGTCAATCAACTCGACTCCGATGCAGTCGGAAGTTACGAGTGTGGTCATCGGCGATAGCTTGTCTTTCAGAATAAAGACATTGCCTTTGATGATATGGTCAAAGCTGCTTGTTTTCGCGAACACGCCCTCTCCCTTATCAACGCAAAAACGATTGTGTAGGATCAGCCAATTCTCGTTCATACCACCCATCCAAAGTCCAGCGCGTTCGCTAGTGATATCGCAGTTGTAGACAACATTTCGCGGGCCATTGGGACCATGGGCGGTATCTTCGGGTGGCGATGCCCACAAACCGTAGCCATAGGCGCCATGGCCTCGGCGTGACGTGATTACGCATTGTTCCATCAGGTTTTCGTTGGTCCAGCCCGAGTGCCATTGGCCGTCGCTGTCGTGAAATACGGACTTCCGAATCACATTGCCGCTGGCTGCCCACTGGAACAGCGGGGCATGTCGAAATCGAAAGGTTTCGACATTTTCCATCAGGCAATCCCAAGACCGTTCCCAGCCAGTGTAGGCAGTGCCGCCGCCACCCTTGAACCAAGCATCCTCGAAGACACAGTCACGGATTTCACACCATTTTGCGTCATTGCTGTAGATTGGATTTCGACCGCAATTCTTGATTTTCACACCACGACCCCAGCAATTGGAAGCGTTCTTGAACATGACTGTCGTAATCCACAGGTTCGCAGTCTGCTCGATGTAAAGGTCCTCGATGCCACATCGTTCGATCAGGTGGGTTTTCTGTACGTAGGCTCCGTCGATGACAGGAAAGTCGATCCGCAAGGGCTGATTGATTTGGACGATGTTGCCTACTACCGCCTCGATTTTGTAAATGTTGCGACGGTAGGTGCCCCACTTACAAAGATTCTGGGTGATTGCTTTCCAACGTTTCGTTGCAGGCGCGTCGAGTGCGATGTACTCACCAGCAGTTAGGTTCCTTGAATCGGACACGTTCAGTGTTGTATCGCCACGTTTGCCATCTTGGAGCAGCTTGATGTGCGGTCCGCTTTTTCCATTGCCTGAAAACGTAATGACGCCATCGATCGTACGCGATTGCGGGGTTGATTCGGTATAGTTGGGATTGGCGTCGATCAGGCATTTGCACGAGACCAATTGCCCATCACGATAGGTTCCCGTGCCTATGAGTGTGTGGGTGCCCTGGCCAAGTTTTTGGTTGATCTCGCGGCCATGCATCGACATCGAGTAGGTGTTCCCTGAATGGGTACTCCTCGTCCATGATGCCAGCGTTTTGCCATCACAGTCGATCTGCATTGTCATCAAGTCGGTGGGCCGGCAATGAAGTTGCAGGATGGTATTGTTTCCGACTTTTCCGTCATCGATACCGTAGAATGCTGCTCCTGGGGCGGGGATGTCGAAGCGAAAGAGAAGCCGCGTGTTCGGGTGCCCCTGACCACGGATGACGACACCGGAGTGTTTGATCGTGACAGGTTGGTCGAGATGGTAGTTGCCGCTGCCCAGGATGACGGCACCGCCACCTAAGTTGCCGACTGAATCACAGGCTGTCTGTAACGCGACGGAATCGTCTTTGCCGTCATCCGCTATCCCACCGAAATTCTCCAGACGTGCCTGTGCCGCAACCTTAGGAATACCACCCTGAACACCCGCGTGACGCCAATCGGGATAGACGATTCCGTCTGGGCCAACCACGTCCGCAGCCGTCAACGAATCCTGCTCGTGAGGCTTCCGCTTGTATTGCCCCTTCCACGGTGGCGCATCAGTGGCGATGTCACGACGAACGATGTGAAGGTCGTCCAGATAAGCATCCACTATTGCGGCGTTATAGCTATGGATCTGCAATTCGATGTAGGCAACCTTTCGGGGAAGGTAGATTTGGTGTTCGAAATTTCGCCATGTTTTGTCACTGCCGCCTAGGGCAAAGACGTGGTATTCGCCAGGGCTGATTGTATTGCCGTCTTTATCGAAAACATGAAGGTACAATCCAAGACCTTCGCCCGATACGGCAAAGACCTTGCCTCGTACTTGGTAGTAGCCACTACCCGGAATCGCGACTCTTGGTCCCGTGACATTCGATCCGTGATTCTTATCGTGATCCGCGATTCGCAGCGAATACTTGCCATTCGCAGCCTTGTCTGACGATAGTGAACTGATTTTTTCGCTGGCGGGGATTTTCCATCCATCTAGCCCCTTTTCAAAATCCCCATTGGGAATCGGGATAATCGTGTCGCCAGCGGATGTCGTGCATGCGGTTAAGAGAAGACAGAGAAGGATACTTAGCCTTATCATCAGGACGGACTTTCGCGTTGGGGAAGGAAGGTGTAACCACCGGTGGGAAGGATCATTATAACGGTAGATATAACGAATGCAGCCTAAAATACTTGCTGTCCGAGTCAACGTCTAAGGAACCGCTCGCGAAGTCTCGGGATCAACGGTTCTTGCAGGATGGAACCTTCTCGCTCCGAAGCCTTTTCCGAAGCCCGTTGCATTAACCCTTCGATCATGTCGCCGACTGCTTGCTCAAGTACCTCATTAGATTGCTCCCCATCTTCATCATTCTCATTTGAAAAAGTCCCGAGTAACTCACCAAGCCAACCTTCATTGTTTTCAAGTTGGATGGTCGGTTGCTCAAAAGTTCCACCGACGTCAACAGTCACCCCTTCGGTCCGAAGGCGATTGGCGATCGGTCCGTCGCCGAGTCGATTCAGGGGCAGGTCGATTGTGACTTGCAGGGCAAGGGTTTCATCGAGGCCAACGGAACCTTTGGAGACGATTCGTATCGACGATTCACCTCGTGGTAATAGCAGTGCCAAACCTTCGTGGTAGAACCTTCCGTTGCGCACTTCGAATTGCACGATCAAGTCCTTGGCAACGGTTAGAGTGTCGCCGGCCGAATCACTACCGAAATGCTTGGTTACCTAGCTAATGATCTTTCCAATGATGGTGTTCTTTAGCCCCGCATTGGCGCGATGCAACTGCAGCTCACCTCTCGCTTGTGCGGAGGCAGCGTTGGGTTGGTTGTCGGAATGAAGTGGAATATCGCATTTTTCAAGCCGCAGTGAAAACTCTCCTTCGGTACTGATTTGGTCTGCCAACAGGGGAGCGATCAACTGTAAACCGTGCTCACAAAGTTCGGGTGTAATTCGTTGGTGGTCAAACAAGGTGGCTGGTTCGACATGAAGGACCGATTGATTTTGCTGGCGAAGCAGTTCCATGCTTACGCTGACGCTTTCGAGCTCTATCGGCGGTTCACCGGCTGAGCTCGTGCGAATAACCACCGATGCATCCCGAACGCTGGCTGCGAGCGTGGGCAGGTCGGTCGGCGTCCTTTGTTGCACACTTGTGGGACTCGTGTTTTCTTCCGGTTTCGGCTGTGATGGTTTGATCAATATATCAACCTGGGGCCGTTCAAAGTGAAAATCGCCAAGCTCTGGCCGAGACACCGACAACCCAACTCAAGAACGCTCCGCCTCAATTTTTTCAACATGGATTTTCGCCCGATTGTCGTTCGTTTCAATACGAATTCCACTCAATGACAAAGATGAAAAATAGCCAAAGGATGCGTCTTGGCTCTCAATCATGAATTCTTCGCTACCAGCGATTTTTCGTAGAAGCCAATTTCGGAGGGGAGTCTTGGCGAGAATCCACGGACCTGCCAACAACCAGGCCGAGAACACGGCGCAGGCAAGCAAAGCAAACCGCCACTTCCACATGAAAAGTAGCAGGCACGATGAGGGATTGCTCTTGGTCATACAAAGTCACTCTGGGTCGTTATGTAACTCCGTTTACCAACAATCGATGGGATCCGCGTCTATAGGAAGTCACGCAGCGGGAACAATGGTTTTTGGATTCCATGCAACACCCTCATTGCATCGAGCAACCGAAGAGTGGAGTATAACTGGTTAGAATTTAGGTTGCAGTGTACAGCACCATCGCGAGCCAGCCCGTTTGAATAGCTGATTTGACGAAAAGGAATCACCCATTGATTGAAATGTGTGCTCCAGCCCGTTTTATTCCATTGACCTCAAAATCGCCTTGTCTGGCCCGAACTTTAAAGCATGACTACCGAAACACCGTCACCGCGTCATCCTGACCTCCTCGACCGCCCGGAATTCGTAGAGCAAGGGTATCTGTTTCAACTTCTGCGCGAACGTATTGGTGAGCAGATGCCGATGCAGGAGTTGCTTGAGCAGCTTCGGCTCGAGTTGTTAGCGACCACCAAGTTGCCGATGGCAATCGATTATCTGCTGACTGAGCTGAAGCATTCGGGTTTGATGGCTCCTGCGATGCAGCGATTGAGTCACTATTTTACTACCTATCAAGCCTACCTGATTTCGGAATCCGAAAGCGAAACCGGGCGCTTCGACACCGTTACTGCGTTACAGATTCTTGAAGCGGATGCGAAGTACCGAGCGGCCGGTGCGACACCGGCGGGGATGTTCTTGTATCAATTCGAGGCCCTTTGCCGAAATCGTTTGAACTATGACAAAGGGCTCACCGCGATGAGCAACGACCCGATCTACGATGCCACTTGGGCAAAATGGATTTTGATGTTGCGAGCACAGGTGGGATTGATCGACCTAGCCGATTTGTTGTTCTTAGCCAGCGACGAATACCGACGTCGGTTGATCGAAGCAAAGGAGCCGCTTGAGGGGAAAGGACCGTTTTTGTTCGGCGAGAAGGAAGGACGTATTGCGTTTGGCAATCGTCGTAAGGAGCCGCTTTACCTGTTCGCGGCAATGCAACGCCATCTCGGTTATCCTGCGGTACCACGTCCCATTCCCCCGGATCGTGACCACGAAATTATCCCACAAATGGCTCGACGGATTGAACGACTCGAATCGAGAATCAAATTGCTAGAGGAAGAACAGCGGTCGGGGGTCGATATTACGAAGTTCTACGAAAGCAACAAAAGCAAGCTGAAGCTGCCCGAGTGATTTCGCCCACGGTTAACTAACGGCGATGGTGTAGATGGCGCTCCCCTTTTCTACTGCGATCTACGCCGCGACGGTCGTTGATGCGATGAATGAATTTGTAATCAATTCGGGTAGTCTCTTGTTTTAATGCATTACTAAGTGCCTTAGAATATACTGGTCTGACTCCCTCCCCCTCCTTCGTGCGGTCGATTCCAATGAAAACCTTCTTGACCCTGTTCGCGATTACAACGAGCCTGCTGTTTAGCCTCACCGCATCGGGCACCGATCGCCCTAACATTCTTTGGCTTACTTGCGAAGATAACAACATCAACTGGCTCGGATGCTATGGGAATCCGTATGCTCAAACGCCGAACATCGACAAATTGGCAGGCGAAGGTGTTCAGTACATGCACTGCTACTCCAACGCACCGGTTTGTGCTCCTCAGCGCAGCACTTGGATTACCGGCGTGCATGCACTTTCGATGGGGACGCATCCGATGCGTAGCCGGAATCCGATTCCTCATGAAACGATCAAGTACTACCCGGACTTGCTCAAGGAAGCAGGCTACTTTGTCGGTAACGCAGTCAAGACGGATTACAACATCGGTGGACGCGATGACAAAGAAGCGTGGGATACCAACAAAGTCAATTGGGACGTCCTCAAGCAGAAACAGCCGTTCTTTATGGTGATCAACAATACAAAATCACACGAGTCCAAGGCCTTTGGCGATGTGGACCATTCCGAGCATAATCCCGGTGAGGTTCAGCTAGCCAAGTATCATCCGGACATCGAGGACATTCGCAAGAACTACGCCCACTATCACGACCAAATCAAAAAGATGGACGCCGACATTGGTGAAGCGCTAAGAAATCTTGAAGACAGCGGGATGGCCGAAAATACCATTGTTATCCACAACTCAGATCACGGTGGGGTGATGCCGCGAAGCAAACGTTACTTGTTCAACAGTGGCACGCATTGCCCGTTGATCATTCGCATCCCCGAGAAGTTCAAGCATTTGCGGCCAGCCGATCTGGGTTCAAAAGTGAACGACCTTGTCAGCTTTATTGACATGCCCAAGACATGGCTGAGTCTTTGTGGAGCGGAAACGCCTGACTATTTGCAAGGAAAAATATTCTTAGGCCCGGATAAAGAGACGCGTGACTATCACTTTAGTTTCCGTGGGCGTATGGACGAACGTTGTGACAATGTGCGAGCCGTGCGAGATACCCGGTTTTTATACATTCGAAACTACATGCCCTACGCTCCATGGGGACAACGCCTTCAATATTTGTGGCGAATGAAAGCGACTCAGGCTTGGGAAGAATACTACCGTGAAGGCAAAACCGATTCGATCACGGGTCGGTTCTTTCAAACGAAACCGATGGAAGAGCTTTACGATACATCGGTTGATCCGGACAATGTTCACAACTTGATCCACCAACCGAAGTATGCAAAAGAGGTTTCGCGACTTAGCAAGGCTCTCGATGAATGGCAGCTTAAGGTTTTTGATGCAGGCTTGTTGCCGGAAAGCGAAGTGGTGAAGCGATCTGAAGAATATGGAAAGACGATTTATGAGATGGTGCGCGATCCGTCGCTGTACGACGTAAAGGTCTACCAGACAGCGGCAGCACTCGCACTGGAGCAAGACCCCGATAACGTCTCCATTTTCTACAACAACCTGAATGCCATGGACGCGGGAGTGCGGTATTGGGCGATCGTTGGTTGTTTCAATCTGCATGGAAAAACACCGCTGGATCCGAAGATTCTTCATGGGGCTCTCAAGGACCCTTCGCACCACGTTCGAATCATGGCGGCTTGGATTTTGTACCGTGATGGTGAAAAAGAAGCCGCGCGGAAGTGCTGGAACGAATTGCTCGAAAATGATTCCTATGCGTCGCTGAAAATTATGAACATCCTCGATTGGATCGGTGATGGATTAGAGCCGTATCGCGAATCGATCGAGGCATGTTCGTTCAGCCACGAAGGTTATGTGAAGAGAATGCAAGACGCGGCGCGTGTGCAGGAAAAAACGAAGAGTTAGGAACGCGTAATGTCTTTGTTAGGCGATTACGGTCTGGGCTGGATCATTGTTTGGCTGGATCATTCTCTGAAACAGCCTTGGTTTGGAACCGAAGCGTCTGCGACTGCCGCTACGGGGTTAACTCGGCAACTTGCTCGGCGATTTGTCCATCGATTTGGTCATTGGGGATCGGCGACCACAGTGGAATGCGTTGGCTTTCGGGAAGAAAGCGGCGGTTGACCCGTTCGGGGTCTTGTTGGGACC
Organism: Novipirellula herctigrandis; assembly: GCA_007859835.1. Classification (GTDB taxonomy): domain Bacteria; phylum Planctomycetota; class Planctomycetia; order Pirellulales; family Pirellulaceae; genus Novipirellula_A; species Novipirellula_A herctigrandis. Next base: position 6,335,306 of record SJPJ01000001.1, read on the forward strand.
ACGTTTCTCGCATCGAACGAGCGACGACTAGCCGTTTTAGGTTGTCATCGTACCAGCTGCATTCGTAGCGAGGCGGGGCGAACTTGCGAACCGGCAATTGGCTCGGCGTTTTGATGAGTCGCCATGCGCGAACATGAAATCGGCGATCGAGTTTGGACCAATCATAGAAGATGACTTGCTGGAACACCTCGCGACCATTTTCGTCAATGAAATGATTCAGTTCGATCAAGTCAACTTGCTGACGTGTCGTCCCGCTATCTCGGAGAGCCCCCGAGGGTGCCATCGCAGTGGTGAGCAAAAAAAATAGTTTTGCGCAAACGGACATCTCGCCATCCTCCATGACACGGCGGTTGAGAGTCTCGCGGCGATCGCGAGACTTTTGCGGGTCAAATCGACGTTCGGCCGAATTTGACCCATTCGCCGGTAGCAAATCAGCAACTTGGACGTAAAGAGCAGTAAAAACTAGGAGCGAGATTCTTCCGCACGCTCGATTGCTTCGAGCGCCAGTTTTAACTGTGCTCTGGCCCGGCTCAGGCGACTTCGGACGGTGCCAATCGAGATATCGAGAATCTCTGCAATCGTCTCGTACGACCGTTCTTCCATTTCTCGCAGCACGAGAATCGAGCGATGTTCGTCGGTTAATTGGTCCATTGCCGCCCGAACCATCGCAATCCGTTCCTGTTGAAGCATCGGTTCGTCGACGCTATCAACGCGGTCGTCGGATATTTCGATGCCACTTTGTTCACGGAATTGGTCGAGCGACACGCGTGCCCGCTTGCGACGTCGACGCGTCAGGGCACTGTTGAACGCAATCCGGTAGAGCCAAGTAAAGAATTGGCTATTTCGTTGGAACGTATCCAGTTTGATAAACGCTCGGATAAAGGCTTCTTGTACAACTTCTTCAGCCTCATCGGCGGAACCGGTGACTTGGATCATTGATGCAAACAAGCGGTCTTGGTTGACTTCTACCAATCTCGCAAATGCATCTCGATCGCCTTTTAGTGCTCGATCAATCAGTTCAGGCTCTTCGCCCACGCCGCCAACTTTCTTGTTACTAAAGTATCGTTTTCGGAGGTTGTCCCAACATTCAGAGCCTACACGCTAGGCTGCAAGGCACTAGTTTATCATCCCGAACGAAAAGAAAACGACAGTTCGAAAGATTCTTGCACAATGCGAAAGCAGAGCGATCCAAAGCAGAGCAGGATCATGCTTGCTACGAAATGAATCCTATTCTGGGTCGGCAGCCTAATTTTGGACGGATTCTTCGGGCATCGTAGCAATTCGCAGGTCCGAATTGGGGATTTTGTCGCCGCTGAGCAGTTTCTGCAGTTTCATCTCGACTGTCCGTTCCCCTCGCTGTTCTAGCCCGGGGGGGCTTCCCCATAAAACTCGGCGGTTGTCGGTCGTTGTCAACTCTAAAAGTGGCACGTCATTTTGCCGCAAATCGCCATGCACACCGATACTGCGAATTCGCGTTTGGTCACGATGTCGCGCCAAAACACCAGCCAATCGAGCGGCGGCTTCGACCCGCACGTCGCCAAATGCTCCACCGACCACGCCCGTGGGGTAAACGTCGGGAACTTCAATATGGATGTAATCGAGCGTTTCGGAGGGAGCAAACTCGCTGGTTGGCAAAAGAATGCCGTTTCCATCAATCGGGCAGAAAAAACTCCCCGATTCCTTGGGGGCGGGCTTTGCTACCAGCACCATCGCAACTGGATTTCGGTATTCGACGTGGACATCCACCGTGCCGCCAGGCAATTTTCGTACGCTAATGACTCGGCGAATCCATGGATGCGTGGCAAATGCTGACGCTATCTTGGCGGTCGCCTGAGCATCGAGCAGTGACAATTGATCAAGCGCCGTGTCCCGGAAAACGGTTTCAGTCACGTCCGTTCGAACAAATATCGGCCGATCGGTGATGCGAATTTTCGCCAATTCGACACCGTAATACTTGCTCGCAACGTGCTCGGCACCCCATCGATCCCAAGCCATATACCCGCATAGGATCAGCAAAACGGGCCAAATGAATGACAATGCCGCTGGAGCAACAATCAAACGCCTCAGCAAATCCCGTATAGGGCGAGGACGATCCCGATCCGATATCATCGCCACGTTTGCAACCCTTCCCATCCGTTGTTGGGGTGACTGGTCCAATTGACTTTGGAAACGAAAGCTCGTTTCAAACAAGTTCGCCCGTCTTTACCAAATTTGCAGGTTCAACTGCAAGTCGATCCCCGTTTGCAGTAACACTTGTTCACGAACTCGCTGGATCAGGCGTAAACATTGGTCGCTGGTCGCACCGTCGTGGGCGATCAAATAATGCGGGTGCGCTGAATCAAGTGATACGTCACCTTCGCGGACTCCGGCCAAGCCGCAGCTGTGCAGCAAGTCTTTTGCTGGCATTCCATCCGGATCGACAAAGGGCATTGCGATTCGTCGCTGTTCGGTCGGCCGTGACGAATTGCGGCTGATCCAAAGTTTCTGCATGCGTTTGGTCAATGCCGAGACATCTCGCGGTTCCAATAGGAACGTTACTTCGACAACCCCGACTCCGACCAAGGACGATTTGCGATGCGAAAAACCGGCTTCTTGCTGGGTGAGCGTTCGAGTCGTCCCATCACCTTCGATCACCTTCACGCTCTCGACAACCGAACCGATGTCACGGCCTGTGTTGGAGGCGTTCCCACAAACTGCACCACCTACGGTGCCAGGGATTCCAACGAGGTGCTCAAGCCCACCCAATCCGGCACCGACCGATTTGATTACCGCGTGCGACAACTTGGCACCGGCACCGGCCGTCAAGCGGTTTTCGGAGATTGATAGTTCGCTGGTCGCTGCCGCCGCCAGCGAGATGACCAGACCATCAAAACCCGCTTCGCTGACCAACACGTTGCTTCCGCCGCCAAGGATGCGTATGGCAAGCCCAGCAGAGGTTGCTGCTTGATAGATTTTCGCCAATTCCTGTTGGTCGACAGGCTCGGCAAAAAAGCGTGCAGGACCGCCAATCCCAAGCCATACCAACGGGGCAAGTGGTTCGTCGGTTCGCACAAGATGATCCAAATCCTCGGGGAAATTCATGCTATTGTGCCTCTTTCGTGTTCATCAGAGAGATTGCCTTGTTAGGCCCATGTTAGGAATGTTAGGGAATGTTTTGATTCCCTTCCATGATACCGCATCTAACAAAAAAAAGCGTTGGCTGTGAATCCGAGTCACAGTCAACGCTTTTCTGGGTGAACGCTTCACGGCGAGTAGCTGAAAGAGCTCCCACCTGACGTTTTGGCTACGCTCATTGGAGCGAGGATTTTGCTCGTTTGAGCATGAAGTCGGCTGCGTCGTCTCGCGGCGGAGTCCATCGAAAATGGACGCCACCGTGTGGCGACAACCACTCTTAGCCGCGTAGATCGTGGATCGCTTTTTTGATCAGGCTACGGACGGGCTGTTTTGGTTGAAAACCCATTAGCTTGCGGCGGCTCCAGCGGCCGGATTCGGTTTTCGTGAAAAGAATGATTTGGGGAAGCATTTTTTCCCCTTTTGTCAATTGTTCGACCAATTCAGGATTCTGGTCTTTATCAATCACAGCAACACAAACATCGTCTAGTTCGCCCGTTCTTGCCATTGGTTCAATGGTCGAACTCTTCAAGACATTACACGCCGGACACCATGGTGCACCGACGACAACCATGAGTGGCTTGTCTTCTCTGAGTGACTCTTTATACGCGGATTCGTATTTATGTTGAATCGGATGTTCGCTTGTAACGCCCGACAAAACCAAGGCTAACAGCAACGTGACCATTCCTACTCCCAAGATTTTCGAATGGAAGGCATCTTCGTGGGATCGGCACCACACCGAAAAGTTCGATCCGTCGTTTCACTCTGGAAAAGAATCGATAAGTTGAAAATGGACGACCACAAAAATGCGAGACAAGATTTCCTATCGTGTCACCCGGAAGGTTCCTTCAACGACTCGCATGGTTTCGAATCTTTCGCTTTAAGGCTCTCTAAGCCATTTCCAAACACGGAAAAAAGTCAGAGAGAGTTCGATTGATTCAACGCGAGTACCGGTTGACACTAGCTCCGAAAGACCAAAGCAACATTGCCATAGTCCAGCGGCATCAGGACCATCAAAATCACATAATGCAATAGCTAGAAAAGTATTTTCATTTAGGTGACTTTGATGAGTTGGGAGGATTCTATGGGGCACTTGGGTCGCCACAAGGGTCACCGACCAACTTTTCGCAAAATCGATCTTGCATCAGTCTCGTTTTTTTGCAGTCTGCCAGGATGATTTGTGATGTCCGAGACGCTAAACTGTTATGAAGACACGATTTGGGGCATGCCAAAACGAAGCGGCAATTTGATGCGCCCCCGCTGTGGGGCGGGTAGATAGGCCCAGAATAATTTGCCATTTCGCAGTGCTGAGATGCGGATTTGCCGATAAGAATACGCTTCGGGGCTATCCACTAACCCATTTTCACACTTGGAAGCATTGCATTTGACGCACGGTGCCGTATCAATGGGTTATCTATGAAGCTTCGAATTGGATTGATCGGTTTAGGCGAAACCTGGCAAACCCGCCATCGCCCTGCGATTCGCATGCTACATGATCGTTTTGATGTTCGTGCGGTCTATAGCCCTGTGTCAAAATTGGCGGAAAACGCCGCTGCGGAATTCCAGGCCGATCCGGTCGATGGTTTTCAAGCACTTGTGTCACGATGTGATATCGATGCCGTGTTTGTGCTCCAGCGATCTTGGCTCGGATGGCTACCGATGTTGGCCGCATGCGAAGCAGGCAAAGCGATCTATTGGGCGGGAGATTTGGATTTTGATCCATCCGAAGCAGAACCGATTCGCGAAGCGATTGATCGCAGTGGCATCGCGTTTATGACCGAATTGCCTAAGCGGTTTGCGCCCGCAACGCTTCGGCTCAAAGAGTTGATCGCGACACGCCTCGGTCCGCCGCGATTGGTGTTCTGCCATCGCCGAATCCATTCGGAAACCGCGTCTCAAAAACAAGCCTGTAGCCACGACAATTTGTTGCATCACGAGTTGATTGAGTTAATTGATTGGTGTCGTTACGTCGTTGGACGAGAGCCGGCGACGGTCGTATCGACCGGTCTTAGTCATGCAACGCCGGCGGATTATGAGTGTATGAGTTTGCAATTCGCAGCTCAGCAAACCCAGCCTGCGGTGACCGCTCAAATTAGTTGCGGCAGTTACATTCGTCCGACGTGGCACGAGGCAGTCAGCTTTCGTCCACCATCGGCAATGCAAATTTGCTGTGAACGAGGTGTCGCCTTCATCGACCTGCCGTCAACTTTGGTTTGGTTCGACGATGCTGGTCGACATCTCGAATCGCTTGAAACGGAATTGCCGGTTGGTCAACAATTGTTGACTCAGTTCTATCGCGCCGTGACTAGCTTGGTGCGGAATATGAGCGACCTCGACGATGTTTGTCGATCGGCAAGCATCCTCGCCGCGGCAAGGGATAGCAGTCGCAGTGGAATCCGAATCGGATTGGATGACTAACCGATCAGTATTCTCGCGACATTGATGTAGATCACAATCCCGAGAATGTCGACAATTCCGGCGACAAACGGGTTGCTCATCAAAGCGGGGTCAAGCCCGGCTCGTTTGAATAGAATTGGCAATGTTGCACCGCACAGGCACCCACAAACGATGACGCTTAGCAGCGTTAAGGGGATGACCAGTGCGCCGCGAAAAGAGGGTGCGATAAAGATCGCAACGCTAAAGCCAATGAAAGCCAGGAAAGCACCTAGCATCAGCGATACAACACTCTCTCGAGTTAGAACGCGATGCCAATCACTGAATTCAACTTCCCCACTGGTCATCGCGGTGATCACCAACGTGGCGGATTGGCTTCCCGAGTTGCCACCTGCCGAAATAATGAGCGGGATGAACCAAACAAGCCATGCAAAACTCTCAAGCTCCGACTCGTAACTACGAAGCGTAAACGCAGTCAGTAAGGCAGCGAAAAAGAGAATCGTGAGCCAAAGTCCTCGTTTCCAAGTCAGCGTGAATAGACCGATTTGCAGATAGTTGTCCTCGAGCGGCGCGACTGCGGCAATTCGATGAGCATCTTCGGTCAATTCTTCACGAACGACATCGATCACGTCATCATGGGTGATGATGCCCAACAGTCGACGTCCTGAATCAACAACGGGTATCGCTAACAAATTGTAGCGTTCGACTTTCTCTGCCACCGATTCTTGGTCTTCGGTCGCGAGCGCGACGACCACGTCGGTTTCCATCATCTCGCCAAGCGTTCGGGTTGGTCTGGCGAGCGACGAGACCAATTGACGTGTAGAAACGATGCCGCGGAGCATGTTGTCTTCATCAACGACGTATATGTAGTAAATGGTTTCCAATTCGCCCGCTTGCCGACCGAGTTCTTCCAGTGCTTCACGAGCGGTCAAGTTTTGAGCAAGTTTCGCGACTTCCGTGGTCATCAAACCACCAGCCGTCTCGCCTTCGTAAGCTCGCAGTCGTTGGATGTTCCGACGATCCGCGATCGGAAGTAGCGGCAGAATCTCATCGACACGCTCTTCCGGCATTTCTTGCAGCAGGTCGACCCGGTCGTCCTCCGGGATTTCTTCGACTAGCTTGGCGACTTGTGCTGGTTCGTGAGTTTGCAGCATCGCCAATTGGCGTTCTTCGGCAAAGTATCCAAAGATTTCCGACCGTCTCGATGGATCGGCATGCTGTAGAACCTCCCAAGCCTCTTCGTTGCTGAGTCCTTCCATAAACTCAGCCGTACGGCCGGGATTGAGCGTATTGCAGAACTCCACCAGTTCGGCCTGATTGTTCGCGGCCAGCATCTCGCGCAACTCAGGAAGAAAGAGAGTGTTGACCATGTGCAATCGCTCCTAGGATACTCACCTTTCCATCGTCGCTACGCTCGGCGGAGCGTGGGGGTTGCGGTTAGGTTGGCAAAGCGTGGGGGTGTCGCTTGAGCCACTGTCAGGTGACGGTGGCCACAAGAAAATCCAACTCAGTTGCTGGTTCGTTCGATGTATTCACCGGTTCGACTGTCGATCTTGATAATGTTGCCAACCTTGATGAACCCAGGCACAACAAATTCTGCACCCGTTTCGACTTTGGCCGGTTTGGTGACGTTGGTCGCAGTGTCCCCTTTGGTGCCAGGCACGCAGTCGACGACTTCCAATTCAACATGGTTAGGTGGTTCGACAGCGATGGCGTTCCCATTGTAGAGGGTCATGGTGCAAGACATGCCGTCCTTCAAATACATCCAAATTTCACCGGCGACGTCGCTAGTGACTTCATATTGTTCGAAGGAATCGCCGTGCATGAACACGTAATCTTCGCCTTGACGATACAGAAACTGAACTTCGGTGGTTTCCACGTCGGCCGAATCGAGCGAGTCACCGCCTTTGTAAGTTCGGTCAAGTGTGGTGCCACGAATCAGGTTCTTGAGTTTACACTTGTAGAGGGCGTTTCCTTTTCCCGGTTTGACGAATGTCATTTCCGTCATTAGGTACGGTTCGCCATCAATTTGGACCTTCAGCCCCTTGCGGAAGTCACTTGTGTTATAAGTAGCCATAGTCGATGGCTCCGTTGTACGAGTCAAAACATTATTAATAGGAATCGGTTGTCACCGGACAGATTGCATGACAGAGGCCCCTTATTCCGGTCAGCCGGCCCAGATTCTAACGACCATTTCGGATCTTGTCCCGCCCGGTTCAGCAGGTGTTTCACCAATTTTTGATCCCGATTCGATCGATTGGTCTGTCGACTGGATGACGGCCATGCGACGCGCTGTTCGATCGGCGGAGCAGTTGCGATTGTTGCTTGGATTGCCCTTAGAGGAGGGGGTAGGTGAAGCCGGGCCACGTCCGGCATTCAGCACCTTTGTTCCGCTGGAGTTTTTACGTCGCATCCAACCCGGAGATCCACTCGACCCGCTGCTTCGCCAAGTTTTGCCGAGTGCTGACGAAGCGATCGAGTACCCTGGGTTTGTCTCGGATCCGGTTGGCGACATGGAATCGCTCGCCGCAGGTGGCTTGATCCACAAATACGATGGTCGAGTCCTGTTGATCGCCTCAGGGGCCTGTGCCGTCCATTGTCGATACTGTTTTCGTCGCGAATTTCCCTATAGCGAAGCGGGTTCGCGACGCGAACATTGGAAGCCAGCGATTGGTTACATTCGCTCCAATGACGATGTTCACGAAGTGATCCTTAGCGGTGGCGATCCGTTGACGCTTGTCGATGAAAACCTGTTTGAACTCCTCGACCAAATTGACCGGATTGAACATGTGCGACGCATTCGGATTCATTCGCGTTTGCCGATTGTCATCCCCCAGCGAATCACCAGTGCGTTTTGTGAAAAACTAAAGGGGCTGAACTCGCATGTTTGGTTTGTTGTCCATGCTAACCACGCCAACGAGTTGGACGATGCCTGCCTGAACCGGCTTAGTATGTTGAGCGATTCAGGCATCCCGGTGTTGAATCAATCGGTCTTGCTTGGCGGTGTCAATGATGATGAAGATTCGCTGGTCGAGTTTCTGGAGAGATTAGTCGACCACCGCATCACGCCTTATTATTTGCACCAACTCGATCGTGTTCGTGGAACCAAACACTTTGAAGTTCCCATCGAAAAAGGCCTTCTGCTGATGAGTCAAATTCGATCACGATTGCCTGGATATGCGGTTCCTACTTACGTTACTGAACATGCCGGCGAATCGTCAAAGACACCTTTGTAATGTACATCTTCGAAAACCCTGTCCTACAGCGCGAACTGTTGGGAAACCTGCGAACCCACCGAGCGTTCATTTTGCTCGGGCTCTATCAGTTGTTACTTGCGTCGGTCGTCTTGGTGGCGTGGCCGAGCGAGCAGCGATTGGATTTAACGAGCAACCCGCCATCGGCCGCGAAGCTTGTTAATCTATTCTTTTTAGGGCAATACGTGATTGCGTCGTTGATGGCCCCAAGCTTTGCTGCGGGAACGATCACGGGAGAGAAAGAGCGACATACGTACGAGATGCTGCTGGCCAGTCCGCTACGGCCCGGCGCGATCGTATTAGGCAAGATGATTGCCAGTCTCACACATTTGGGGATGTTGATCCTGGCGTCGTTGCCGATCATCGTGCTCTGTTTGCCGCTCGGTGGAGTGAGCGTCTACGAAGTGTTGGCGGCTTATCTCGGATTGATCGTCTCGGTGGTTCTGTTTGGCGCGATCGGTGTTTTTTGCAGTAGCTATTTTTCTCGTACAAGTAGTTCGCTTGTGGTTAGCTACTTGATTATTTTGCCTTTAGTTATTCTTGCGATTTTGTTCTGGCATTCACTTGAAGGCCAAGGGGAATTGCGTTTGAAATTGGCGCTGCTAGTGATCCCCGCATTTGCACTGTCAGCTGTGATTTTGATGTGTGCGGCCGCAGCCGGTCGGATGCTTTATCCGCCTGACGTCGGAAGCGAGGGGAACGAAGTTGTCGACTTGAAACGCGAAGCCGAAGAAGCGGTGGGGTTGGTGATTCAGCCCGACCAATTCCCCGACCGTTTGTTTGCGCCGCCCAAGAAATCGGAGTTGATGGCCGATGGAGCCAACCCGGTATATGACAAAGAAATCCATAGCGAGATCTTCAGCCAAGGGACGCTGATGTTGCGTCTGGTGATCCAAATTAGCATGCTGCTAGCGATCCCGTTGATGGGCGTCTTTTTGTTTTATCTCGACGAAAAGATCGCATGGTTCACGATGTATGTGATCGTTTTCAACATGTTGGTCGGGCCGGTGTTCCTCGCAGGCAGTATGACGAGTGAACGTGAACGCCAAACGCTCGATCTGCTGCTGACCACAACGCTTACGCCGTGGCAAATTATCTGGGGCAAGTTCGTGGTCGGTTTCCGCATTTCAGCCGTGCTAACAAGCTTTCTGCTGTGGCCACTGCTGCTTGGCGGGATTCTGAATTATAGCTACTGGAGCAACGTTGGCACGCTGATTGGCATGTTTGCAATCGTGGCGGTGGTTTGCCTGGTAAACGCTGTCGTGGCGCTGACCTGTTCCCTTTTTCAACGCAAAACATCGATGGCTTTAATGTGTACCTACATCGTGTTGTTGGTGTTGTACGTCGGGCCGCCGACGGTAGTGTCGCTTTTAGCGATCCTGGATTTTCCAAACGAGTCGATCGCACGGGCGGAGTGGTTCGGAGTGACGAGTCCTTTTTCTGCAGCGTTCGCCTTGCCGCTCAATTCAGAGCTTGTCGAAGGTAGTGAAGACCCAGCGAATGTTGGGAATCTGAATGTCGTGTTCGGTTACTTCGTATTCAGTTTATGTCTTGTCACTGGGAACGTTTTTGCCATGATCGCAAGATTACGGTCAAGAAATGGGTTGTCCGAGTGATTGGTCGTGATCGCTCACGATTCGCTTTTAGCACCTAGGGCTGCAGCAAACGCCAGAATCACCACTCTACTGAACCAAGTAACTACGGTCGCCTCGAGTGACGTAGATTGCTTGTTCTTTTAGCCGCTTTCGAAGAGTGACTAAGAATTCGATCAGCTGGTCAAATTCCGATTCAACATTGAACGACACTTCGAACCGTTCCATCACATCGTGAACCATATCGTTGCTTTCGTTTGTCCAGTAGCCTTTCACGGGAGTTGGCGTTTGGGTGTAAGCACGATATCGGTTCATCAAGAAACGATGGATGGCCGACCGTGCGGTTAAACCGTCGAGATAGAACCTCGGGTCATCCAATTTGTGTGACGGAATATAAAAGACCGTCATTTTGCCGAGCGAATGCAAATGGGGAGCCGTCGTATCGTTTTCGTTCATGGTGACAATCTTGCTCACTGTGAAAACCTAGCTAGCTGTGAAAACCTAGCTAGCTGTGAAAACCTAGCTAGCTGTGAAAGCCTAGCTAGCTGTGAAAGCCTAGCTAGCTGTGAAAGCCTGGCTAGCGGTGAAAACCTAGCTCAGCAGAGCAACCATTTCTTGTTGCAGTTCCTCGGTGGCTGTCAAACAAAACCGGGGTGACCAGTCGTCCAGTGGCGAGCCATCGTACTGCGTCAATGCAGCTCCGGCTTCTCGCGCGATCACGGTCCCGGCCGCTGCGTCCCAAGGCTGAACACTGGTGGCCCAATATCCGTCGAGCCGGCCATCGGCGACGTAACACATGTTCAGCGCGCATGAGCCTAGCCGTCTTAGTGAGCGACATTTTTCGAGCACTTGGATGAATCGCTTGACCTCCGGCGCGTCGCTTTTGATCCCAGCGGGAAAGCTGCATGAAAAAAGGCTTTCGCCAAGGTCGCGGCAACCACTCACTTTCATGGGGCGTCCGTTCACGGTGGCTCCCTGGCCATCGATCGCAGTAAACATTTCTTCGTAGACCGGATCGTAAACGACGCCTAAACGCATTTTGCCTGCTGCGTAGAGTCCGATGGAAACGGCGAAATTCTGTAAACGATGGACGTAGTTGACAGTGCCATCGAGCGGATCGACGACCCAGCACGGCGGTGCGTCCGCATCGCCCCGGCGAACCGATTCCGGGGGCTCGGTCTCGCCCTCCTCTTCGCCGACAAACGCATAGTCAGGAAACCGCTCAAGAAGGATCGAGCGAATCGCTTTTTGTGCGGCCAAGTCGGCGTCGGTCACAAGATCTTTAGGGGCCTTTTCGTGGACGACGCGATCATCGCGCCGGGCCATTAATTCCACCGCAGCGGCTTGGGCCGCTGCTATTGCCACATCCAAGTGTTGTTGGTCCATCAGGGTCAAAACCTATGCAGTAAGGTTCTCCAGAAATTCGATTCACTCATTGGTCAAAGCTCTCGAGTTGTCGTAACTCTTCGAGCCATACGCGAATGTCATTATCGTACTCGGTGGCCATATCGCTGCGAATCAGTTGTCGATGAAATGCAGCGGCACCTTGTTCCACGTGCTCAGCGGCCTCGGCACTTGGGAAGCGACGATTCGGATCAGGTGCAATCAAACCGAGCAGGAAGTTCATTAGTAATTCGTTGCGCAGCACATCTTCCGGAAGGACTGTGTGCAGTCGCGATGGCAATTCGCGTTTCGCCTGTAGCAATTGTCGCAAGGTTTCTTTGCCCGTGAACGGATTCGTGCCGCTCAATAATTCAATCAGAACGTAGCCGACGCTTGCAAGGTCGCTTCGGGGGGTGACTTGATTGTTCTCTAGAACTTCCGGCGCAGCGTAGATTGGGGTGCATTCACTGTCACGTGGTGGATCGGTGTAATCAAATGCCGATCCCATATCGATCAACTTGGTATGGCCAGATCGTTTGAGCATGATATTTGCCGGTTTCACATCACCGTGAACAATGTTTTCACGGTGAAGTGCCGCCAGCGATGCGAGGCATTCGCGAACAATCGCCACGGCAATGCCAGCCTTGAAACGCGATTGATCGGGACCTTCGGTAAGAATGACTTCGTTGATGTACCGCCACCGCCGTTGGCTGACATGGTGTTCCAAAAGTTCCAAACATTGCGGCGAGACGAGTTGCCTCAAATCGTAGCCATCGACCCATTCCATCATCATGATTCGGATGCGATGACGTTCGAAAAAGTTTTGGACGTCGAGCAAATTGTCGTGTTGGATCAGAGCGACGCGAGCAGCGATCGTTGCCACGCGAGCCATCGCTTCTTCGTAGGAGCGGCTATCGGTATAACGCTCGGGGGAAAAAACCTTCATCGCAACAGGAACCGTAAATCCATCCGTCCCGCGATACTCGGTCAAGTAAACTTCCCCTTGACCACCACGTCCGAGAAGTCTCAGCAAGTGATGGTGACCGGTCCAACTCACTTTTTGGGATTGGGTCAAATCGTCATACCGACGGACCAACTCGGTGTCGGAATTCGTATGCGGAGATCCGTGCAGCGTGATCGTCGGGTTGGGTTCGTATCTTGTTGTGGATTGCATTCGATTTGAGACCATCCGTGAACACACTTTCGTTTTGATTGCCAGTGACTACCTCGGATTTGACCGAGCCGAATCGAGAATGTTTCAAAAGAAGCCGATGCGTCCGCCGCAACGCTTCCTATTCATTCTTGGCATCGCCTTAAAGGATAGCAGTTCGGCTCCAGGCTGGAACTCCAGGTTGAATTTCGCTGGTTTAGACGAGCAAAATCAGAAACGGAGTGGTTCGGAGTCAAAAAAACGGATGTAAACCACCAATAACCGTCGATTATTTAGCTTAGCATCCCCCAAGCTGTTTTGGTGGAAAATTGTAGCCGCACGGCTACGCAATCCCCTTTTCCAGCGTGAGCAGAGCACAAAAGTCATCGACTACGTCAGCACCCTCTTCACTCTCAGAGGCGTCGTTGCAGAGCAGAATCCGCAGTTGCCCTCCCTAAAGGTAGCGGTCCACGAGGTTTCGGGATCGATATTTCCCCATGGTGGTTCTCGATGGGGAAGCCATCGGCATAGAGATTCGGGTGGAGTGAACGAATCGGCCCACTAATTCAAATTAGGATACTCATCCAAATTCTCTTGCCCGCTCTCCCAATTGGTGCACACGGGAAAAAAGAGTAGGCTTGTTCGATTATTCCGTCTTCTTTTCCCGCTTGAGCGAAGAGTACTTATGAGTGAGCAGGATGCAAAACGCGATCCGAATGAAAAACGCGATTCGAAACATTTTATTCAGCAAGCGATCGATGCCGACTTAGCCTCAGGCCGTTTTTCGGGCGTCTTCACTCGTTTTCCGCCCGAACCGAACGGATACTTGCATATTGGACACGCCAAAAGCATTTGCCTGAACTTCGGTTTAGCAAAAGAATATGATGGCAAGTGCAATCTTCGCTTTGATGATACCAACCCCACCAAGGAAGAGACCGAATATGTCGACTCGATCATGGAAGACATCCGGTGGTTGGGGTTCGAGTGGGACAGCCTGCATTACGCCAGCGACTACTTTGAGCAGCTTTACGAGTGGGCCGAAAAACTGATCGTTGAAGGTGACGCGTACGTCTGTGATCTAACGGCCGAGGAAACTCGCGAATACCGGGGGACATTGACCGCTCCAGGAAAGAATAGTCCGTATCGAGATCGGACGGCTAAGGAGAACCTCGATTTGTTTCGCCGAATGCGGGCTGGTGAATTCCAAGACGGATCACGATCGCTTCGAGCCAAAATTGACATGGCGTCACCCAACATCAACATGCGTGACCCTGTGATGTATCGGATTTTGCGGGCCACACATCATCGCACGGGCGACAAGTGGTGTATCTATCCAACGTATGACTGGACTCACGGGCAAAGCGATTCACTCGAACAGATCACCTTTTCAATCTGCACGCTCGAATTTGAAAACCATCGTCCGCTTTACGATTGGTATTGTCAAAAACTTGGGATTCATCACCCGCGGCAAATTGAATTTGCGAAATTGAAACTCAGCACCCTGCTGATTGGCAAACGTCACATGCTGCGGATGGTGAAAGAGGGCTTTGTGAAGGGATGGGACGACCCTCGCATGCCGACGCTTTGCGGTTATCGGCGTCGCGGATACACCCCCGAATCGATCCGTAACTTTTGTGCTGACGCCGGTATTGCAAAGTTCAACAGCACGATTGACATCGTACGACTTGAGAATGCCGTTCGGGAACACCTCAACGCGGTGGCGCCGCGCCGAATGGCGGTCCTCGATCCGGTCAAGTTGACGATCACGAATTGGCCTGAAGGCAAGGTGGAAATGACCGATGCCGTAAACAACCCCGGAGATCCGTCTGAAGGCAAGCGAAAAGTCGCCTTCTCTGGAAGTCTGCTGATCGAACGAGAAGATTTTCGCGAAGAAGCACCTCGGAAATTCTTTCGTCTGAAAAAAGGAGGGGCCGTTCGCCTGAGGGCTGGCTATATCGTCGATTGCCACGATGTTGTGAAGGACAAGGAAGGCAATGTGATCGAAATTCTCTGTACCTACGATCCGGACAGTCGCAGTGGAAGTGACACCTCAGGCCGAAAAGTGAAAGGAACGATCCACTGGGTCAGTGCCGAACACGCCGTCGAGGTCGATGTGCGGTTATACGACCGGCTGTTTACTGTGGAAAATCCAGGCGACCCCGAAGAAGGCAAGACGTTTGTCGATTATTTAAACCCCGAATCGCTCAAAGTGGTGACTGGCTATGTCGAGTCGGAACTCGGCAAAGCGAAGCTGGGTGATCGAGTTCAATTTGAACGGCTCGGCTATTTTGTGGTCGATCCCGATTCGACCGAAGATCGAATCGTGTTCAACCGAATCGTTTCCCTGCGCGACACTTGGGGAAAAATGGAAGCGAAGGGAAAGACGGGTTAGGCGGCATTGCCTCTCATCCAAAAAGCCTCTCATCCAAAAAGCCTTGCATGCAAAAATACTGCATACGAAAAAACCTGGGACTCTCATCCCAGGTTTTCGTCTCTCATGATTTCATTGACGCTCGTTCGACGACGCCTGCCGCTTAGCTGTTGGTCGCGTCGGCGACTTCGGCATCGACCTCTTCGCTCTCGACTTCTTGGCTCTCATCCACCGGTCCCGCATAGCCGCCCGCTGCCAAAATCTTCTGCTTAATCTCATCGGCGATATCGGTGTTTTCGATCAAGAAGTTCCGTGCCTTCTCTTTGCCTTGACCCAAGTAGGTTTCCCCATACTTGAACCACGATCCGCTCCTTGAAACGATATCGTGCGTGGTTCCCAAATCGAGCAAGTCGCCTTCATAACTAATTCCGTTGCTGTGCATCATGTCAAACTCAGCGATGCGGAAAGGAGGTGCAACCTTGTTCTTAACGATCTTCACCTTCACTCGTTGGCCAACTTGCTCGTCGCCATCCTTTAGCGAACCAATTCGGCGAACATCGATACGGCACGAACAGTAGAACTTCAATGCTCGACCACCAGGCGTCGTTTCGGGGCTGCCGAAGCTGACGCCGATCTTTTCACGAATCTGGTTGATGAAGATGACCGCACATTTGCTCTTGGCAATCGCTCCGGTTAGCTTTCGCATCGACTGACTCATCAACCGAGCCTGCAAGCCGACGTGGCTATCACCAATTTCGCCTTCCAATTCCTTCCTAGGGACCAATGCGGCCACCGAGTCAACGATGATTACGTCGACGGCGTTGCTCTTGACCAGCATTTCACAGATCTGCATTGCTTCTTCGCCGCAGCTCGGTTGGCTAACGAGCAACGTGTCGAGTTCCACGCCGAGTTTCTTAGCCCAACTGGGGTCAAACGCATGTTCGGCGTCAATGATCGCTGCGATTCCGTTCATCTTTTGCGCCTCCGCACCAATGTGCAGTGCCAAGGTGGTTTTCCCACTCGATTCGGGACCGTAGATTTCAATGATTCGTCCACGAGGAACCCCGCGACCCCCTAGGGCCATGTCCAAACCAAGACTTCCGGTTGGAATGCCGTCAATTTCAAATTTCTGGTTCGCACCAAGCGGCATGATCGCGCCGTCGCCGAATGCCTTTTCGATTTGCTGAAGCGTCGTCTTTAGACCAGGTTCGCGTGCCAGCATTGTCTTCAGAGCTGGGTCGACCTTTGCGGTTTTGCTTGACGCTGCTTTTCTCTTTGCCATTCCCTCGTTCCTTTATTATGGAAAACCCCGTGAACATCACGCGTCAAAAGAACCGTATTGGCATCAACGAGGCGTGAACATGAATATCGTAATGGTGTCTAGTCGCGGTCACAACTATCCAAGCCCTCCGAACCAGTGGGCGTTTGGACCGCTGGTCGTCAAATGGTGTTTGGTGGTTTGTTGTGATCCGTGATTTTCTCACCCACACTCTTAGTATCCGCAGTGGTTGTGACAAGTCTGGTCAAACACGAATCGATATTCTGAAATTATTTTCTGTGTGGCGAGATGATAGCATAATGCCCTTTAAAGTAGGACGGCTAATCAGGTGTTATTGAGTACTTCAAGAAAATCTCGAGAACCGTCAAAGTTTACCTAACCGGTATCCGATAACTTCCCTTGGACGAGGTCTTTGTTTGTCGCCGGCATGGCGATTTTGCGAAGGCACGGAGGGGGGCTTCCACACTCGGCCCGTACGGGAATGCGCTGTTTGGTACAGTGTGTTTACGGCGGCACCGCACTAGGAAGCCTAGAGCATGAATCGCTCGTTGTTTCGAATCGCTGCGTATCTTCAGCTAGGGATTGCGATCCTGTTTGCTACAGGATGCGCGCCGACACAGCCGTTTTTTCTGAAAGAGTCGCCCGACCTTCAGTTCTATCTAAATCAAGCCACTTCCATCGAGTATCCCGATGTCCAAGTCGATAGTCTTGCCGAAACGACCGAAGCACTTCCACCACTAACGGTTGGTAATCACGATTATCAATTCTGGGATTTGACCGTCGAAGAAGCGGTCTCGATTGCGCTGCAAAATGCCAAGATCCTTCCCACTACCGGTGGCAACGCTGAGTTCCGTCAAAACATTGCGTCCCAATTCACCAGCGGCACTGCCGACCAATTCGGCAGTATCTACGACGTTGGGGTTCAGCAATCGACCACACAATCGGTACCTCTAACGGTCGACGGAAGCGGCAATCGTGTCTTGCCACGCGGCGTGTTGCGAGCGAACCAAGTCGGCGGTGTCGAAGATGCCTTGTCCGAATTTGATGCTCAGGCGAGCGGCTTTTTCAATTATGGCAACACCGATCGTCCTCGAAACGTTGGTGCAGCCAACACGGTTAATCCACAATTCTTTCAAGCTGTCGACGCAACTCAGCAATCCGCAATCAGCAAACGGCTTGCGACCGGTGGCGTAGCGACTCTGCGTCAGCAAGTGATCTACTCGAGGAACAATGCCGAAATCAGTCCTATCTCACGATCGGTCCCGAGCGATTGGACCGCTATTGTGGAAGCCCAGGTTCAGCATCCATTGATGCGTAATCGTGGTACGTTGATCAATCGTATCCCAGTGGTTCTGGCGAGTTTGAACGAAGACGTTTCGATTGCTGAATACGAAGCACAAGTTCGTAACTTGGTCCGCGATGTCGAGAACGCTTACTGGACTCTCTATGTTTCCTATCGCAGTGTTTCGACCGCGATCATTGGCCGAAACAGTGCAATCGCGACCGCACAATTTGCCCGATTGAATTTGGAAAATGGTACCGGTACGCGGCAAGAGCTCGCACAAGCTGTCGAACAATACTACCAATTCCGTGGCGTCCTCGAATCGGCGATTGCAGGGTCAAACTTGCCTGGCTCGGATCGTTTTGGTGTCTACGGCAACGAACGTTTGCTTCGCGAATTGATGGGACTCGCTCCAACCGATGGTCGATTGATTCGTCCTATCGAAGAACCTTCACTCGCACGGGTTGAATATGATTGGAATGAATCCGTCGCACAAATGCTGTACCTCAGCCCCGAACTGCGTCGCAATAAAACACGACTCAAGCAGAATGAATTGGAGTTGATCTCAGCGAAGAATCAAATCCTTCCGGAAGTCAATCTGTCGCTACTGTATCGCTGGGTCGGTGTCGGTGACCAACTCGGGCCGCCTCAACGTCGCTCGCAGAATTTTCCGTCTGCCGGCAGCAGTGCGTTGGGTGAATTGACCGAAGGAAACTACCAAGAAGGTGCCATTCGATTGGAAATCACTCCGCCCGCATTTGGTGCACGGCGAGAATTGACGCGAATTCGAAATGCCCAATTGCGTTTGGCCCGCGAACGAGCGTTCCTGCAAGATCAAGAACGTTTACTGGTAAGTCAACTTAGTGACGCGGCGGCAAAGGTCGCGACGCATTATCAATTGGTTCAAACCAATGCCCAGCGTTGGCAAGCTTCTGAACAAGAAGTCGAAGCACGCTTGGCGGAATTCAAAGGTGGCCGAAGTCCAGTGAATGTGGTTTTGCAGAGCCAGCAACGTCGTGCTCAAGCTCAAATCGATTACTACCGTGCTCTTGGCGAATACAATAAATCGATGAACTATGTCGACTACTTGAAGGGGACGCTGCTCGCGAACAGCAACATCACGCTTCGTGAAGGACCATGGAACAAGAAAGCGTACTGGGATGCACTCGAACGTGCTCGCGAACGAAGTGCCGGTAAGCAGGTCAAGTATGGTGTGACTCGTCCGGGCGTCGTGCGAACGGGGCCAGTGCGTGATGCCGATTCGGCGGTTGAAATCATGGGTAGTGGGGTCACTTCCATTGGCCAGACCTATGCACCGAGCGGAGGTGGTGAGGTGATCTTAGGCGATCCCAACGATTCGTTGAACATGAACTTGGCACCTTACCGTGACGCAATCGACGTCGATGACATTCCACTTGGCGAAATGGGATCACCTCAGCAAATGTTTGATACCGGTCAAGGGATCGAATCGCTGCCCCTGGGTAACCCGAGTGGACAAGCCGTACCGATGCCAGAGATCGATTCGCTGCCGGACGCCAGTATCCTCGAACCGCTCAATGCACCGAACGCCAGCCCGATTTCGCCTATCAGCTACGAAAGTATTCAACCCGTCGACGATCGAGCGGATTCGGTTGATGTTGGTTTCGCCCCGAGACCCGTTTCGCGAAAACCGTTACCCGTTCAATAGCAATCCATCCGTAGGGCGGAGGCATGCGAGGATTGTCCGGTTACGCGTCGGAAAAAACAATCTTCGTACACGAAGGCTCGAGTCGCGTCGTAATGACGCCTCGAGCTTCTCGTCGTTAGGATCAAGCTATCGTTAGCGACGTTGACATCCGAAATTGACCATCCAAACAACGAATGGATCCTGATGGGGCCAACTTCTGGTGGACGGAGACTCGCGTGGGCGCAAAAAAAAACGGGCTTTGCCGAAGCAACGCCCGTCGTTGAGTTGAACTCTCTTTCTTGACTGCGATTAGTTGCAGCAAGTAGGTTCGCAGCACGAGCGCGCGGCGCGGCGAGCCTTCAATTTTGCGAACAAGCCGCAACGTTTCTTGGGTGCTGGGCAGCAAACAGGAGCTGGTTCGCAGCAAACGGGTGCTGGTGCTGGTTCGCAGCAAACAGGTGCTGGAGCTGGTTCGCAGCAAACAGGTGCTGGAGCTGGTTCGCAGCAAACAGGTGCTGGTTCGCAGCAAACAGGTGCTGGTGCTGGTGCTGGTTCGCAGCAAACAGGTGCTGCTTCGCAGCAGGTTGTTTCTGCAGCACAGCATGCGGACTTCTTCTTGAAGCAGTCGAAAAGACCGGCGTCAGCTTGGGGAGCAAAGCCACTGCCAGCAACCGCGAGCAGGGTCAAAGCCAAAATCATACGTACCATAGTATTTTCTCTCGAAGGGTGGGGGGACATTGGCTTGCCGAATTGGGAAACCTGGGCAAAGTTTACGGTTTGGGTTGTCTGCGTCAAGCATGGTCAGCAAAAGCGGCTCAGATTGGCTCAAACATGGCCCCATTGGCCAATTCAAGGTCGTTTTCCCGGCCCACAACTGCGAATAAAGCCGCGGAACCGGTGCATTCGGTCTAAACCGCCGTCAGCCTTTCTTAAGGGAACTTCTAGAGTTTTTTTTTCTTCCAGTGAACGCACATTCCGTTTTCTGACCTAGGTTCTAAGTAGGCGGGGAAAATACCTCGTTCTTCAAGCACCCAAGAATCTCTGTCAACACTGGAGCTCATACAGATGAAACGTACTAAGAAAAATGGTTTTTCGCTTCTCGAAGTCATTGCGGCTGTCGTCATTTTGGCCGTTGTCGCCGCAGCTACCGTTGCTACGGTCGCTCCGATGCGTGCCAAGAGTGAAGAAAAACTCGTTGAACAAGAAACAGCGACGCTCAACAGCATGGCGCAGACCTACTTCCTCGAAGAGGGCGTATTCCCACGCAGTGTTGTGGACTTGGTTACCAGCGGGTATCTGTCGAACACCACTCAAGCGGACCAAGATCGAATCACCAAGATTCGTCGTAACTACACTTACTCGCGAACCACTGGCGTGTTTTCCAAACGCTAACGCCGAGTTGAGGGACGCTCGACAAAGAGGCGTGTGAATTCATTCAATCGCCTCGTGGGGAAGCTTGAAAGTTATGGGCATTGCGGTTGCACGCCTATCAGCTACCGCAAGCAAGAGAAAAATACGAGGTCCGGTGCGGGCGTGGTGCGAAGCAACAAGGGTTCGCACTAGTTCCGCGCCGGACCGTTTTTTTTACGACTGATGTTTTGTGCGAGGGTTTTGTACGAGGGAATACCCCCTTGGTTTCCACTGTCATCCATCCAACTCCAGAATGAGTTTGCATGTATTTGAATCCGAGAACGAACCGTCATGGCGTGACATTGCTTGAAGCAGTGATCGTGGCCGTATTGGTTTCGGGGGCAGCTGTGGCGACATCATTCCTGATGAATCCAAGCTGGTCTCATCGGCCTCAGGTGCGCGCAACGACGACACAGATTGGGCAAGTCTTGACCATGGCGCGAAACATGGCCGTTAAGAATCAAACGACGGTGATTGTCCGCCGCGACACAACGGAGTTGTTCGTTGCGGAAATGGCCGGTCCGTTCCGTGACCAACAAGAACGATGGATTTCGATCGGAGCCGAGTGTACTCTTTCGGGATCGCCTGCTGAAATCCGTTTCTCGCCAATGGCAAACGCGGACCAAACGCTGCGATGGAATGTGTCTGCGGGAGGCGTGAATGGACAAGTGGAGGTCAACCCGATTACCGGCGTCGTCACCACTCGATTGCCTTAGGACTCATCGAATGAAACACAAGCGAATGAAACGAAACGGATTGACGCTATTGGATGTTGCGACTGCATCGATGATATTTTCGGTGATGCTGATTCCGTCATTGCATCTTATGTCACGATCTCAAAAGAACAGTCGTCTCTTGCAATTGCACGAATCGATGTTGTTTGAGCTCGATAAACTGATCGAGCAAACCAAGGTTCAGCTTTCGGAACCGGCGACGTTCGATCAAGCATGGCGCAGCTCGTTTCCAACCGAAAATGTTGCCAAGCTGCAACTTGGCGATGGCCCGGCCGTAATCGGCACGGTTCGCATTTCAAGAAACACGACGGTCACAACGAACGGACTCCTTATGATCGACGCAACCGTATGGCATGACGAAAACCGCAATGGCCGGTTCGATTCAGGTGAGCCCCATGAATCGGCACGCACTGAATGGGCGGCACCCTAATGAAATTGCATAATGAGATAATCGTCCGTCATCAGCGACCACGGCGACGAGGCATTAGCTTGATTGAGGTGATCGCATGCACGGCGCTTGTGACGATTATGTTGGTTCCGATTGCAGCGGTGATTCGAGCTTCACGTCAAAGTATTTCCGTCGCGCAAGGCAATGCTTCGAGCCATGCTGAAGTTCGCAGCGGATTGGCTTGGCTGACCCAATCGATTCGCGAAGGAACCGTTCACGGCTATGATTCTCGCTACAAAGCGATGAAACTCGAACTTCAAAACGGCCACGTTGTTGAAGTGACGTTGCGAAACAGTCAGCTACAGATGATCGACGGCGCTCTCGAGACAGTGGTCATCGATAATGTAAAAGACGTTGCTTTTAAACCGATCTCGGCCACGTCCGGCAACACGATTGGAATAGGAATTTCTATCGACGCGTACGATGCAAAGACAGGCAGCGTGATTGACGTATGGACGATGGTCGCGCAACCACCGCAGTTCCAAACAATTGATTCGGATACATCTTCTGATTCCAGTGCATCTGGTGATTCCGGTACATCAGGGCCCTCACGACGACCACGACGCTAACATAGGAATCGCGTAAATACTATGGTGGACCCACCAATCTCATGTCGATCGAAACGTGCCAAGTGTCGAAGCGGTTCTGCGCTGTTGTTATGCACTTTGGTGGCAGCCGTTTTGTCGATGTCAGCGATCACGATTCTGCGCTCGAGTGAAGTCGCAATCGCGCGAGTCGACGCTGAACGTTGCGCCGTGCAAGGTCGCCATGCAGCCGAAGGCCTCCTGCAACGAGCGGTTGCTCAGTTGGAATTGAATCCCAACCTAAGCGGAATCATTGTTGACCCTGACTCACCTTTTCAATCTGCTTACTGTGTCGTCCAGCCAATCGATAAAACGCATATTAGCGTGTCGGCGTATCTCTACAAAGGATCAACCATGCCTGCCGTCTCGCAAACGATCGAGCTTGCAGGATCAGATGACGATTCGCGGTGGCCTCGCAGAGATGACGATTCGCGGTGGCCTCGCAGAGATGACGATTCGAAGTGGCCTTGGAAATACGATTCGAATAGAAAGACAACGTGGCCGGGATTCAACTCTGGGCGCCGATGGTAGACGCGACGTCTACGCTTGCACCACGGGGTTGTAGAGGAAAGCGTAGAGTCCAACGAGCGTTTTGGCATCGTTGATTTTTCCGTCCGTGATCCATCGTTTGATTTGCTGGCGACTCGCCACGCGGTTGGCAATTTGCTCTGTTGCTTCGCGTTGACTTTCGCCTGCGGTCAAACCTTTCGCAACGTACAAAAACATACGCTCGTCGCAAATGCCCGGTGCGGAATAGAACTCGTGTAGCAGAGTGAGTGATTCGGCACGATAGCCTGTTTCTTCTATCAATTCCCTTACGGCCGTGACTTCGACCGCCTCATCCGGTTCGCGTGTTCCGGCGGGAAGTTCTAGTAGGGTTTCGCCAACCGTTGGCCGATGGTTCTCAATCATCACCACCGTGTCGTTATCAATCAGTGGCAAAATTACGACAGCCCCAGGATGCCGAATGACTTCTCGAACGTAGTTTTTTCCATCAGCACCCTTCAATGTCATTGCATGGACATTAAAGCGAGCTCCCGTGAGAACCAACTTCTCGGGCGGTTCATTCGTGTTTGGGGTTCCCTTGGCGGAGTCCATTCGGGGCTCTTTGTTGAGTGAATGTGTCTGTCAATTTGTTAATGAATTTCGCGGGACTCGAAGGCGATCCGACGAAGTGTCATCCGTCTCGTGCCAATAGCTTACGGTCGGTTCGCTGCGGTTCCAACAGAGCATCACGGGACGGCGATTGACGATCGCTGGAAAGTCAACGCAGCCATCGAACGGGACGTGAGGCCGGGCTCCAATCGCGGTCAACTCGTCCATACAAGCTGTTAGTCGGGACTCGTCATCTTCAACCGTTGCTCGCATGTCCTTGACTTCCTCTCGGCAAGCTTCTCGGTCAATTGTTTCGACCGCATCGTCAATTCCTGCCAATTGTTGGCGTTGCTGTTCGATCGACAGGCTTAATTGCCTTGCTTCATCGAGGATATGGCGAATCAGCGGCAACATCTTGGTTGCCTCGTCGGCGGTGAAATGGGCCTTTGACGACGCGCCGCTGAGGTGAGTCGATTCCGAGGGCAAGTCGTCGTTTGGGTGAATCGCGTGGACCATTGTTAGTGCTCGTTTTGAAGAGGTGTCTACTTCAATGGTAAGACGAATGGAAAGTGTAGACGGTTCCGAAAAATAAAATAATCGAATCCTAGTCGTGTAAGTGCGTATACAAAAAGGCACTTTGGAAACATGGCGCTTTTAGACGTGAAGCCCATTAAAACAGCAGGAAGAGAGCGGATGAATCCGGTTTTTCATGCTAGAACCAGAACTTGAGGGACAAAAAAGTGACTTTGTCAAGGCTTATTTCCTTGACTGCGTCAATTTTTGACTTAGAGTTCAAGGTGTCAGGAAAGCGGGCATTCGTGGAGCGATCCTGCGGACACAACCGGCCTACGGCGGTGATTACGGGAATTGATCTTCCACCGAAAAAACCGGAACTGTAGGCGAACATAAAGTATGAATATCAGGGCCGGTTAGAAAAGGACTGGAAACATGTTAGTTTTATCGAGAAAGAAGAACGAGAGTATCATCATCAACAATGACATTAAGATTGTTGTTGTCGAGATTCGTGGCGACAAAGTGCGACTTGGTGTCGAAGCACCTCGTGAAGTGCCCGTGCATCGTCGTGAAGTGTATGATGCGATTCAAAAAAGTCTTGAATCAGGCGATACTGCGGTCGAATCTTAACCCCGTTCTTCGGTCATTCTCTGTCAATCGATTTTTTTTCTCTCAGAATCGATTCTCTGGCACCGTGAACCCTTGACGGGTTAGGTCTCTCTTCGCTACAAACTCTGCCTCACAGCAGTGAACCGCATTCTTTATCGTTAATCGCAGCAAGTTGGGCATTTGCCTCGTTGCGTTCGGAAATAATAGACGGCCCCTTCGTCTAGCGGTCTAGGACACCGCCCTTTCACGGCGGCGACACGGGTTCGAGTCCCGTAGGGGTCACTTCATGGCGTTTTCGCCACGAATCAACAGCCTGCAAGACTTTGTGTTTTGCAGGTTTTTTTCGTGCTTCCCTTGTTTGCTGACGGAGTTGACTCCTACGCTACGTTGGCTCGAACGCGTTTCGCTATTGTTTAGGATTCGAGATCCTGGAATTCGAGATCGTCGGTGCCTTGCAGCTTTGGAACTGCAAGTGTTGGCGTTGCTGATGAGGCGAGTCGAGCCAGGCAAGGATCGGGCACCATCCACAAAAGGGCGCCATCCAGGAAAGGGGACGCGTCAGATCTTTAGGACGAACGACGCGGGGCTTTGCCAAGTTTCACTTGGGGGAAAGGTTCATCTCAGAGCCCCCATTCATGCGCAGTGCGCTCCGCCAAATCTGCTAATTTCGCTTCGTCGACACTCACGCCCAGGCCGGGGCCATTGGGAACATGGGCGACGCCGTTTTCGATCTGGATTGGTTCGGTGAGCAGGGACGTGTCGAGAAACTGCGGGCCATTGAGGGCCGCTGCCTGCTTGAGTCCATAAGCGTCATATAGCGTTAGGCTTGCGGCTAGCGAGACATCAGGATCACACAGCCCGCTTCCGACCCACATCAAGTCATGCCGTTCGCATAGTTCGATTTGCTGGCGATTGGAGGTCAAACCACCGCACCGTGCAGGCTTCATCGCTACGCCATCGAGCATGCCCAAATGAATGAACTCCTCAAGCTCTGTGGGCGACACGACGCCTTCGTCCATCAGGATTGGTAACGCACTCTGTTGCTTGAGAGTTTGGTATCCGCGAATTCGGTTGGGTGGCAGTGGCGATTCGAGAATGGCCACTCCCAGGTCAGCGAGTATGGGTGCCGCCACGAGAGCCGTCTCGAGATCGTACCCGCCGTTGGCGTCGGTCCAAAGAAAACCGTCCGGTGACAACTTGCGCACCCGGCGGACGACTTCACGGTCAAACGTCGGGTCGGGAGCGACTTTCACATTGAAGTGCTTGTATCCTCGGCTGAGTCCCTCTGTTACCGTCGGCTCTACGTCCTCGATCGTGCGCGCATTGACCGTCCAGCTTAACGGCAAGGTGCCACGTTGCGGCCGGCCCCACATCTGTGCTAAGGATTGGCCGGTTGCTTTGCCCACAAGGTCATGCAGCGCAATGTCCACTGCGGCACGTGTTAGCGGCATCCCCGTGCTAAAGCCGGGTCTAATCACGCGATCCATCGCTGCATTCGCTCCGGCGATATCGGTTGGATCGAATCCGAGCAGAGCCCGCGCAAAATAATTGCGCAACACAATCGTTGTCGCTTCGAGCGTTTCGTAGCTCCATGTTGACACCGGAACTGCCTGACCCCAGCCGACGGTTCCATCGTCAGCGGTTATCTTCAGCATTACGGCCGGCCGTCCCGTTGCCCCTCGCGGTGTTGTAAAAAACTTGAAATACCCGACGGTCGGATACTCGAGAGGATAAACGTCAATGCGGTCAATCTTCATGATTGTTTTGTGCTCGAGTAACGATCTAAACAGCAGGCTTTGGAGAGACAATCGGTTGGTCGATCATTGCGTTAGCCCGCTCGCTATCGATGAAGCGTTCGTTTTTGCCATCCCATTGCAGCGTTTCTTTTAGGTGGATGGCCAAGTGTCCTAAGAGGCACGTCGAGGTAACACAGTGCCCGACATCGGCCGGTTCCCAGGTGGGTTTGCGTGATTTAACGCTGTCGAGAAAGTCGCGTTTCTCACTTGTTTGATTGGGTAACGGGGCGTCGACAAGTTTGTGCTCCGCTTTGAGCAGCGAATCGTCACTCGCTTTGAAGTGATTGAATCCGGCTTCGATCCACCCTTTGTCTCCCTCAAAACGCATGTAGGGTCTATCGGTGCGGTAGATGATCTCGACCCCATCGGCGTATTTGTAGGTGACGTCGAACTCCAGCAGGACGTTCCAAAAACTATCCGCCTCGGGATAGATACCCTTGCCGCTGATTTCGACCGGAAATTCGCGATCAAGTCCCATGCACCAAAGTGCTCCGTTGAGCAGATGGGTACCCCAGTTGGTGACCATGCCATCGCAGTAGTTTAGTTTGCGCATCCAACCGGGCCGACCATGAAGATCATGTCGTGGGTGGACGCCGTTCAGTGTGTACTCGATCGGAGGGGCTTGGGTTTTATCGGCACCCTGCCATCGTTTGTAATCCAATTCCTCGGGCACTGGCATGTCCGGCTGTGGATCGAGTGGGATGTCGGATTTAGGGACACAGGCATAAACCTTGTGAATCTTTCCCAGCACGCCGCTTTGAACAATGCTGTAGGCTCGACGAGCAGGCGTTCCCACGCGGAACTCGCTGTCCACGCGAAAAATCCGGTTGTACTTCTCGGCCGCGTCGCGCAGTTGTTGCCCTTCTTTGATGGTGCGAATAATGGGCTTCTCGAGTGCCACGTCCTTTCCAGCCTTCATGGCTTCGACCGCCATCACGCGGTGCCAGTGATCGGGCGTGGAAATCATGACTGCATCAATGTCATCGCGAGCGAGCAAATCTTCGTAGTCAGCGTACGTGGCGCATTGATCCTTCATGCCGTGTTTCGATTGGTTGTACTTGTCGACCTTCTCCTTCGCCTGGTTCATACGCCACGCGTCGGGGTCGCAGACCGCAACGATTCGGCAATCGGGCTGACGTTGGAAAAGCGGGATATTCTTGAGGTAACATTGACGCCCGGTTCCGATCATTCCCATCCGAATGGTCTCGCTAGGCGGATTCGCACCTAGCACGCTTGAAGGGACGATCAACGGTGATGCGGCAAGCACGCCTGCTGTTAGGCTAGACTGCTTCATGAACGAGCGGCGGTTGACAAGGCGGGGGGACGGAAGCATCTCGTATTCCTCTTTGGGGGGAAGGACGGAACAGGGGAAGGGCGGAACTGCGTTAGGAAGGAGCTGCGTTAGGAAGAGAAAGGTTAGGATACATCATTCGGGCGCATCGCTGGGTTGCCTCGTTGGGCGGTTTTCAGAATCCCAAGACTCACGGCCACGCTGCGAACAGCGTCCGCCAGTTTCACCAGGATCCGAACCACTCGCATATCAGGCAATCAGGCGAGCTTCGTTGAATGATGTCTTCCATAACGAGCGATGTCTTACATAAAAATGTTATCAAGATTGCAGCGGACCGTCTTTGTGAATCGGGCAACTTGGATTGCGATTCGGGCAGCAGACGAATTATAATGTCGAGTGATGACGACGCCGACAACCCGAATACCGCTGCCTGTACATTTTGATAGTGCCGGTCTATGTATCTTGTGTAGCCGGCATTCCGATGACTTTCGCATGGACTGGACTCGTCATGATTATTGGAAAGTCCTGTTGGTCGTCGACGGCCATGGGCAACTTTTGACGCAAACGACGCAGGGTATCTTGCACCGCTCGGTGGTGGCCGTGGTCCCGGCTGGCTGCGATCATCGCCTAAGCGACACAGAGGGCCAACCGCTAACGCTCTATATTCTCTGCTTTGACAGTCGTCCGCCGTTCACATCGCTTGAGGGCTTCGCCAATGATCGGCCTACGCTGCTGACTAATCTGCGCACCGAGACATCGGCACTGGATACGATGCGGCACTTGCTGTTGGAACAAGTTTATCCGTCACTCGGTAGCGATCTTCGCAAAACGGGCGCTGTCTGTCTGCTTCTGGCGGACATCGCCAACCGTGAGTCAGCCGCTAAATCGCCCCAAGCACCGGCTCCTCCTACAGCGACCCACAAGGTCCGCGACTACGTTAGCAATTTGGCAACCACGTTTTGTCGATCCGACACATTGGACACCGTCGCGCACCGCACAGGCGTAAGTCGGCGAAGGTTTACCCAACTGTTTCGTGAAATCACCGGTCGGGCGTGGCACCCGTACATTCAGGAACGGCGTGTGGAGCACGCAAAACGACTGTTGCAGTCGACTGATCGGCCAATCCTAGCGATTGCCTTTGAATGCGGTTTTGAGGATGCCTCCACTTTTTACCGCGCTTTCAAAAAAGTGACAGGTGAATCACCGCTGGCTTGGCGACAACGCGGCAGTGGACCATGATCGGAAAGCGTTGGTTCCGACGCGATCGAAATTTGACAAAATTTCTTGTGGGTGCTCGCAAAAGGGGGGCGAATCTCTTAACGTGTCAGGACCATCGTGTCTTCTGCCATTTCCTCGTTAGTCGGAATCGAACAAGATGCCTGACACGGGTGCAACCGAACTACCTTTTCCTGCCAATTGGCATCGCCGAGACCTGCTTGAGTTGCAATGTTTGCGGCCGGATGAAATCCAAACACTGCTCGACACCGCTCAAACTTTGAAAGATCTTACCGGCGGTGGACGTAACAAGCTTTCCCTTTTGAGTGGAAAAACGTGTGCGAATTTGTTTTTCGAGAACAGCACGCGGACTCGTAGTAGTTTCTCGCTAGCGGCGAAACGTCTCGGTGCCGATACGCTCGAGTTCAGCAGTGCAGGAAGCAGCGTTGCAAAAGGGGAAACCTTCGTCGACACCGCCAAGACCATCCAAGCGATGGGGGTCGATTGGGTGGTTACACGGCACAATACACCGGGGACCCCGCAGTTGCTTGCCCGTGAACTCGATTGCAGTGTCCTCAATGCGGGTGACGGAGCCCATGAGCATCCGACTCAGGGTTTGTTAGACATGTTGACGATCCGCCAACATCGTGGCGGACTCGAAGGGCTAACCGTCGCTCTGGTTGGCGATATCGCTCACAGTCGAACCGCGAGAAGCAATTTGTGGGGCCTCAAAAAAATGGGGGCGCACGTGATCGTGTGTGGCCCGCCGACTTTGGTCAGCCCGCGGTGGGCCGAAATCGGTTTCGAAGTCGCGCATAGCCTCGATGAGATTTTGCCTCGGTGCGATGTGCTCAATTTGTTGCGGATTCAATTCGAACGCCAACAAGCCCGATATTTCCCGAGTGTGCATGAATACGCTGCGTTGTACGCGATGAATGCAGACCGTATGCGTCGAGCAAAACAAGACATCCTGATCATGGCGCCGGGGCCGATTAACCGTGGTGTCGAAATCACGCCGGAAGTTGCCGATGGTCCTCATTCGGTGATCCTTGAACAAGTTACTAACGGTATCGCGGTTCGGATGGCCGCACTTTGGCTATTGGCGGGAGCGGCAGACCGACAAGGTTCGCGCCATGGCGAATCGGAAAACCCTCAAACTGCACCTCAAGCCTCTTAACCTCCGTGGTTCTACTATGTCCGACTTGTTGATCGAAAATGGCCGCTTGGTCGATCCAAGCCAAGGAATTGACCGAATCGCTCGAGTGCTGATCCGTGAAGGATTGGTTGCTGCGATTGACCCAAACGACGAAGACATTCCTCCGCAATGCACTTGCATTGATGCTTCTGGGAAAATCGTTGCGCCGGGTTTGGTGGACCTCGGTGTTGAACTTCGCGAGCCTGGTTTCGAGGAAGATGAAACCATTTTATCGGCCAGTGATGCGGCGCTAGCGGGTGGCTATACCTCGATTCTATGTACCGCTAGCACGACGCCCGTGGTTGATTCGCCCGGCGCGGTTGAATACGTTCGACAAAAGGCGGCCAAGGCAAACGGTGTGCGCGTCTATGTGGTTGGCTGCCTCAGCCGGCAACAAGAAGGTGACCAGATGGCTGAACTGCGTCTGTTGGCCGACGCCGGAGCGGTTGCGGTTAGTGATGCACCACGGCCGATGTGCAACGATGCACTTTTGAAACGGTCGCTCGATTATTGCCGTATGCTCAAACTGTTGATCATTGATCGCCCCGAAGTTCCCGAGCTTGCCGAAAACGGGGTCATGCACGACGGACAGGTCTCGCTAGTGCTTGGACTCAAGGGGTTGCCGACCGAAGCGGAGGATTTGGCGGTCGCGCGTGACGTTCGGTTGGCCGAAGCCACCGACGGGCGATTGCACGTAGGGCCTGTTAGCACGATGGGGGCGGTCGACATGATCCGTCGCGTCAAATCCAGAGAAATTCCAGTCTCTGCTTCAGTTTGTCCTCACAATCTATGCTTGAACGACAAAGCACTCGAATCGTTTGATTCACGATTCAAAGTTCATCCGCCACTTCGTAGCCCAAGGCATGTCGAAACCCTGATCGAAGCGGTCGTCGATGGCACGATCGACGCGATACAAAGCGGGCACATGCCACGCAGTCGCGAAAAGAAAATGAACGATTTGAATTTGGCTCCCTTCGGTGCCGCGACGCTCGAAACGACTCTTTCGACGGTTGCGACTTTTTTGGTTGATGCAAACCGATTGGATTGGCTGACTGCTATCGATCGGTTGTCGACCGCTCCGGCTCGAATCGCATCGGTTCCTGGTGGAACTCTCGCCGAAGGCTCCCCGGGCGATGTGGTGATCATTGACCCCGATTTAACTTGGGTCGTCGATGCTCATCAATTTCGTTCTCATTGCATCAGTAATCCGCTTGACGCAGTGGAGCTAAAGGCTCGTGTCACGCACACGATTGTCGGTGGTGCGGTTCGTTTCGAGCTCACTCCTGGCGTTAACATGCTCGCCAACGCATAGATCGCATTCATGCTTTTGGGGGCAGTCTTTCTCTCGTCACTCGATTGTAGCTTCGGGCAAAATGAAAATCGCAAAGTTTATCGACGCTGCTGGATCGGTGCGAATCGGAAAAGTGGAGGCCGAAAAATTGGTCCCCTTTCGAACGACCGCCCAATGTGAAAATTTGTCAGACGTTTTGGCTGCTGACGATCCGATTGCCACTGCCCAATCGCTTGAAACGGATGATGCAATTTTGGCGGATGAACACGTGCATTGGTTGCCGCCAATTGATCAACAAGAAGTCTGGGCAGCCGGCGTGACCTATGAGCGTAGCCAAACCGCTAGAATGGAAGAATCCGAAGCGGCAGCGTCTTGTTATGACCGTGTCTATCAGGCGGATCGGCCCGAATTGTTTTTCAAAGCGACGCCGCATCGAGTCTCGGGGCACATGCAACCGTTGCGAATCCGCAGGGATGCCTCATGGAACGTGCCGGAACCGGAAGTCACGTTGGTATTGAGTCCGGACATGAAAATTGTTGGCTTGACGGTTGGTAATGATATGAGTTCGCGAGACATCGAAGGTGACAACCCACTCTACCTTCCGCAAGCGAAATGCTACAACCAATGTGCTGGACTCGGCCCTTGGGTGACCCTTTTCGACGCACTGCCAGCGCCGAGCGAAATCGGAATCGACCTGAAAATTGTCCGAGCTGGTGATACGGTTTTTGACCAGCATACCTCGGCCGATCAGATGGCTCGTGGCTTCGAAGATCTAGTCGGTTGGCTTGCTCGTGACAACAGCTTCCCCGCTGGTGCGTTCTTGATGACGGGAACTGGGATTGTCCCAACCAGTGATTTCACTTTGCGTGCCGACGACATCGTTTGTATTACGATCGACGGCGTTGGAACGCTTGTGAACCCAATCGTTCAAGGCGATTAGAACCGAAAAAACAATTGCTGCTCCCTTTACTCCATTGAGGTATCTCGCGTTGTCTAGCTCTAGCACTTGCCCCGTGTTGATCGCCGGAGAGTGGCGTGAAGCTGCCTCCATCGCTACTTTTCAGGCGACCGATCCTAATAGACGCCAACTTCTTGCACCGCTGTTTCCGGTAAGCACTTGGGAGGATTGCGATGCTGCGCTCGATGCTGCAACTTCGGCGGCGCGAGAACTGCGTACGGTGCCACGTGGAAAGATCGCGGATTTTCTTGATCGCTATGCCGATCGATTGGAAGCGGCAAAAGATGCGTTGGTCGAGGCAGCCTTTGCCGAAACCGGCCTGGCGAGATCTCCTCGATTGGGCGATGTCGAGTTGCCGCGAACCAGTAACCAGTTACGCGCAGCGGCGGCGGAATGCCGAAGTGGTAACTGGGCGATGGCAACGATCGACACCAAAGCAGGAATCCGAAGTTGTTTCGAATCGCTTGGTCCAGTGTGTGTGTTCGGACCGAACAATTTTCCTTTCGCGTTCAATAGTGTTGCCGGAGGCGATTTTGCAGCAGCCATCGCTGCGGGTAATCCCGTGATCGCAAAAGCCAATAGCTCGCATCCTGAAACAACTCGTTTGCTTGCCGAACAAGCCACCGAAGCGGTCAAGGAAACCGGTTTGCCACCCGCAACGGTTCAATTGATCTATCGAACCAGCCACGAAGACGGGGCACGACTCGTCAGCGATCCTCGGAATGGTGCAACCGGATACACCGGAAGTCGCGCAGCTGGATTGGCTCTCAAAGCGATTGCCGATAAAGCAGGCAAGCCAATCTATTTGGAACTGTCGAGCGTCAATCCGGTTGTTATCACGCCTGCTGCGTTGAAGGAGCGGGGGAATGATCTGGTCGACGAATTTGTCACAAGTGTACTGATGGGGACGGGGCAATTTTGTACCAATCCAGGGATGGTGATGTTGATCGAAGGCGAACCAGCGAACTCGTTTATCGATGCTGTAAAGGACCGTTTTGCAGCCGCAGAACCAGGGACTCTTCTTTCGCCGGCCGTATCATCGAGTTTGTCAAATAGCGTCAAAGCACTATGCGGTTTTGGCGCGAAATTGTTGACCGGTGGCGGCGAGCCAGTGGCGGATCGATGTGCCTATGCAAATACGCTGCTGCGAACCGATGGCGACGCGTTTCTGCGTAACCCCGAAGGCTTTCAAACCGAGGCATTTGGAAATGCGTCGCTAATGGTTGTTTGCAAAAATTTCGACCAATTGGCCGCTGCGATTTCGATGCTTGAAGGCAATCTAACGGGATGTGTTTATTCATCGAGCGATGGCAGTGACGAGGATGCATACCAGCAGGTCGCGTTTGAACTTACACCTAAAGTCGGACGTTTGCTGAACGACAAAATGCCAACCGGAGTGGCCGTTAGTCCGGCGATGAACCACGGCGGTCCTTATCCAGCAACAGGACACCCCGGATTCACATCGGTGGGAGTGCCAGCCTCATTGGTTCGATTTGCCAAGCTAACCTCTTACGACAATGTGCGTCCTCATCGTTTGCCAGAATTATTGCAAGATAAAAAATCAACCGAAAAAACATGGCGGAACATC
Source organism: Novipirellula herctigrandis (assembly GCA_007859835.1). Lineage (GTDB taxonomy): Bacteria > Planctomycetota > Planctomycetia > Pirellulales > Pirellulaceae > Novipirellula_A > Novipirellula_A herctigrandis. Next base: position 6,369,515 of record SJPJ01000001.1, read on the forward strand.
GACGGTAACTGGACTCATGCAAGTCTTTGATCGCTGCTTGATCGTTAGCGATGGCTGGCGATGATCGATGTGCGTTCTTTCACAGAGACCGTTGACAATCGGATTCGCCGGTGGATCCGGTAGTGGATTGGTTTCTAAGTTTCCATTTTGGTTTTGGTGGTACCTGTTTTAGCGGGCTTGTGGTGTTTATGAGACGCACCAACGCGATGCGAAACGAGTTTTGAAAGCACAGCGACTCGCACTCACTTAGAGGTCTCGATTCTACGTTTTCGTGACCAAACACCGCCAAAACTAAACTGATTCCATCCCCAACGCAGCCACTTCAACAATGCCGTTGCCAGCCACAAAGCCCAACCGAGCATGAGAAGTCGGTAGATCCAAACGGACACCGACACGACGTAGGCGGTCGGTAGGTCCGCTCCACTGCGTGGCACGAACCAAGACAACTCATTGCGCCATGAGTTATTTCCGATGATAAACATTTCTGGGTTACCGAGCAGTCCCGCACCAACGGCGACCATTAAGATAACGAGCGACACGAGGGTGAGAAAAACGATGCTTAATTGAAGCAGATTGAATCGAAGTCGCGGCGAGGTTTCAGTATCGCGTTGCCCTCGCCACGCCAATAGAAATAGCCAAGCAATCACGATCATTGCAGGTATCAAATGCACCTGGGTCAAACCGATCACTAGCAGAACCCATTCATACCGTCGAAGCGGTGACAAAGGTATGCTTCCTAGCAGAATTGCGGCAAGGATTGCCACGGCAAGAATTGTCCAAAACCGGACTGCGGGGCCTCGAAGCGGTCCATCGGCCCATAGAATCCAGCGGTTTTCCGGCATCGACAAAACCGTAGTGATATTGGACGCGTCAACGGGTAACGTTATATCCGGTGTTCTCACGGTCCTATCGATAGGTTCCGTCGTTCGCCAATGAACGGAAACCGACTGTTTGCCGCTGCTAGTTGGGAGGATCAATTGAGCACCATCACGTTGGACGGGAATACTTTGAGCGTCAATTTTTAGAGAAGTGATCTCAGCGTTCGGATCCATTGCAATCGCAAAGTCGCCTGAAAGACTCGATTCGATCTCTAAATCGAGTTGGTTGGTCCGCTGACGATCCCCGATGGAAGTCGATTGGTTTACGCGTTGCACCGTCATCGTGTCGCCGACCACGGGAATCGGTTTATACAAATCGAGCTTGACACTCTCGTTGGGCCAAGGGTGCCACACAGGGACCAGTTCCTTTGTGTTGGATTCAAAAATTGGCTCCAGCCCCGTGTAGGTTACATTCCAAACCGGCGAGGTGACTAAATGCCAACGCTCCGTCCACTGTACGGATTCGGTCGCCTTTAGCTCGATCGCGTCCGAGACGGGCAACTCACTTTCCCAAGAAAACGTTTGGTCGTTCGCTCCGAGTCGCACTGCGATCGATCCGCCTTCGACATCGCGGTTGGATGTCAAGACGCTTTCGTTTTTCAGCAGCGGAATGTTCATCGAAATTGCTTTGCCAGTTCCCGATAATCGTGTGACCGTATTGTGAATCTTCCAAATCAGTCCAATTTCTAAGCGGCGGTCGACAACGACAATTGCATGAAAGTCGGTGCGATCGTAAGCCGCCTTGTCATTCGAAGTCGCTTGCTCTTTGGCAAAAAAGACTTGTGGGTCTGGTACACCGTCACGGTTGACTCCGGTGACTTTCCATTGCGGTGCATTGATCGTGACATGCCGTGGTTTTAGCAGGAATGTCCATTCCCAGTTCGTTTGATCCGCAATCAACCCTTTGACCACGACATCATGAACTCCCTTGGATGCTTGTATCCATAAGTAGTCTTCTCGTCGACACGCGATCGCATCGGAGCCGTCGATCGATACTGACAGCGGCGACCATGAAGGAAACCGCCCGGGCAGGGGAACGGCGACATCCGCAGCGGCGTGAACCCTGACCTTCATTTCCATCTTGTTGTCGACGATCGATAGCACGACGTCTGGGATTTCCGCAGCATTAGGGAAGGCATCCGACGGTTCTAGCAGTCGTTGGCGAAGCGTATCGAGTGTGGCCGAATCGGGCATTTGAGCCGATGCGCTAGGGGGAACCAGCAGCATCACGAAAATGAACGCTGCAGCCGCCGATGCGCGTCGCCAAGGCCAATGGAACGGTTGAACGCCAATCAAGATCGCCGCTAACAAGATTAGCAGCAGCACGCGAGCAATTGACAATACGCGATGTTGCGAAAGCGAAATGAGAAACGGTTTGATCTGTTGTTCGGCGGTCACCGGTCCGTTCCACACACAAACGACATCGTTCCAATCCCATTGAGGTTGTGCGGGCCCCGTTTGGATTTTCGCCTTCGAGTCATACCGCAAATTCTGATAAACGTTGATCGATCCGCTGGTTTTTTGCCTGCCTTTCACTTGATCAAGTGTTTGGGATTCCAATCCCGACACACTCGAACGGTACGAAACACGTGAGCGTGATGTTGGGAAATTTCCAGACCCTGGAAATGCAAAGATCCCTCTTGATCCATAGCGAATTCCTGTAGGATCCAATTGTGGATAAATGACGTTTTGGGTTTGTATCACGACGAATGGAATCAAGCATATCAATAGCAATACAACGGATGCGTTTTTCCAAATCGTGATCCATTTTTTGGCCGCGCCTTCCCCGACCGCCTTCAATAATGCAATTGGTATGAGTAAAAGTAGCCACGCGTATCGAGGTGCGCCCGGTTCATGGAACGCCAACCCAAAGGCAATCAGTGCGATGATGCCAGCCGTTATGCCTCGCAGTCGCATGACTGCCAATGAAAAGACCAGCAGCAGGAAAATGTCTAATAGCGACCACGCGGTCAACCAATCGCCACGGACTGTGTCAGCGCCAAAAATTGCAAATGCACGCCATCCTGGTGGCAACGTCATTGTCATCGATAGCGAATCGGCATCGGTTTCCCATCCTGTTGCAGTCAATTCACCGAGGTTATCAACGCGGCCAATCGCCTCCATTGTTAAGTCGCGGTTGCGTATTTCGACGCCGCTGGTCCCCGAGACCGGATTCGCTGTAATCAATTGCCCTTCGTCATCAATACGGACGGCACCAAGCGTATGGTCGTCGGCCACATCCAATCGCCACACTCTTTGCATGGTTCCTTTCAAGTGATCTTGGTAAGTGAGTCCATTGCCATTTTCGTCGATCCACATTCGGCGTTTGATATGAAGTCCTTCGGGGCTCTGTTCACCCATCCCACGCATCTTTTCGACGATTTGAAACGATGTGTTTGTCGCCCATTGGTAGACCGGAACGCCTCGCCATCGTGTGGGGAAAGTGGTTTGCGTGACATCAACCATTGGGATGTCTTCGATTTGAGCAGCGCGGAATCCCGTGTTCGATTTGAATCCGACAAGTTCGGTAGCGACGATCGGCGGCGTCTCGGTTTCGTACTGAATCTGCTTCGGGTCATTGGTTTGGAAAGCATGAAGGGTGATGCTCCATTTCCCGGCGCGGACTTGAGCTTTGATTTGTCCGCGATCATCCACTGCGACCGGGATTTGGCTTTCGACCGACGAAAGCTGCCATCCTGCGGGCAGACCATAGCCTAAGGATTCTTCGCGACTCTTACCGGAAACGGTGAGCTCAATTTCTGTTCGTAGCCAAACCGGAATACCATCTTCGATGAGTCGATAAACTTGCACGCCAAGTAGATCTTTTCCGGTAACCTCGGTTTGCGTTCGTTTGAGCCAAACGTGCCCGTTTGCGTCCCAGACCGGTTGAGCAACCTCGTTACCGTTGACCGCGAGTGCCAAGATTCCAATCGGCTTTGGGACAGTGATCTTCTGTGGCATCGTGTCCCACGTAAATGTTCCCGATAATTCATGTTCGCCCGGAGGTAATTTGACCGCTGGGTATCCGTCATGCTGGACTACGACCAAGTCATCCTCGCCCGAACGAACGTCCATCGGCCAATTCTTGTCGCTACCGGGAAGCGGCACCCAAGAGTCGCCAAAGACCGTGATCGTTGTTTGCCAAGTGGCACCATCGTTGTTTGCAAAAAGATCTAATTTCGATGGCCAAAAACAAATCGGTTGATCTGCATTTAGGTATACCCTTGGGCAGTCTTGGTGTGTGTCTTGCCACGTCACCCAGTCCATCCAAGGTTGAAGCGGTTCGGGGATTGTGTGTGTTTGTGCTTTTGAGAAACGAGGCGAGAAAGCGCCTAAACTGCACAAAACCAAAAGAAACAGAGCGGCGGTTCGTGAAGCGAAGCGATTCATGGCGAGGCTACCAATGTGGGGTGCAAAAACCGAGGGCGGAAATGCAGATATTGTCCATCTGCAAGTCTAGTCCGCATTGGTAAGAGATGCTTTTCAGCAACTGTGGAAGCGCAAAAAATTGAGGAACTGACAAAATCTCTTTTTGGGGAGTGATTCGGCTCTCCGTCGGGCGACGGTGGATTTTGCTAAATCGAATTCGTGTTTACACGGATTCGCCGGTAATGCGTCGGAATGCTTCCTGGTACTTGGCCAATGTCTGCTCAATCACCTCGGCGGGCAATGGCGGAGGATCGCTTTGTTTATCCCATCCGCATGTCGATAGATACTCGCGAACGAATTGCTTGTCGAACGACGGTTGGGCCGCACCTGGAGAATAGATTTCTGCGTCCCAAAACCTTGAGCTGTCCGGGGTCAGTGCTTCATCCACCAACACAAGCTCGTCATCGACTAGGCCAAACTCGAACTTGGTATCGGCGATCAAGATTTCTTTGGTCGCAGCGTATTGAGCCGCTTCAGTGTAGATTCGCAAACTCTCTTCGCGAAGCTTCATCGCCAAGTCGTTTCCTAAGTCGTCAATCATGCGATTGATCGAAACGTTCTCATCGTGTTCGCCCTCTTCTGCCTTGGTCGCTGGGGTGAAGATTGGCTCGGGCAGTTTGTCACATTGCCGAAGTCCAGATGGCAACTTGTTTCCACAGACTTCACCGGTGGTTTGGTACTCTCGTAGTCCGCTTCCTTCGAGATAACCTCGCACGACACATTCAAACGGGACCACACTCGCTTTTTCAACAATCATCACCCGGCCTGCGAGTGGCTCGGTATCGAATTGGCGTTGAAGCGACACCGGAACGTCGACCGATTGAAGGTGATGGCGAACGCTTAAGGTAGAGAACCAGAACCGGCTCATTTGTGTTAATAGTCGGCCTTTGCCCGGAATCCCACTGGGCAAGATGAAGTCGAAGGCACTGATTCGATCACTGCTGACGATCATCAATTGATTGCCGAGATCGTAAACATCCCGGACCTTGCCACTACGTCGGGGCAGTGGCAGGTTCGTCTTGAGGAGTGCCCCGGAGGCGTCGAATTCGTACAGGCTATCAGTGATGTGATTATTTGGAGGATTCATGTATCTACTTTCGCAAAACACACAAAATCGGGCAAGCGGCCCCCCACATTCCGAATGGCTCTCCGCTCGCGAATAGCGTGACGACAAAGTATACTAATTCGGCTCTTCCACCCTTGTGATTATTTGAAAACAGGCGTGTGGGAGCCCAGCGGTCGCAGCGGCATTGTTTTTTTGCGTCTTTCGTCTTTTTTCCTCGGATTGTTTGGCTTCACACAATGGGACAGTTTCATTTCGACGTCCCCGATAGCGTTCAAGAGCTGATCAACCAATCCTTGTGGAATGATGCGTACATTTGCGGAATTGAAGGTGTCCCATGGCAATCGCGAAGTGAATTCAATGGTTCACGTTTGACGATTACCCGAGGGATCGACTCGTCCGGAAAACTCTTCATTGCCTGTCCGGTCGACAAAGTGGGGTTCTGTACCCTCAGTACCTGCAGTTTGCGTCCCATTGATGAATCGCACCTGCTGATGCTTGAATTGGCTCGGGGGAGTTGTTTCCGTGCACGAATTCAATCGGACACTTGGGAACGGGCCGGTTTGGTGCTTAGCGACAAGTTCAATGATCTGTTGAAGGAAGGGACCGAGCGGTTTCTTGACGCAGCCCAGCGACGTGGTGATCCGGGATTGGCTTCCGAAATCGCTGTCGAATCGATCTCGTTGCTTACCCAAGCGCTGGTGGATCTAGGCGATAGTTATGCGATGCAGTCGATCGCATTTCGCAAGCAGCGGGAAACGAACATTGGGACGTTGATGGCCGCAGCGGTGGTGCCGCCAAGCCCCAAGACGACTCAGCATGCAGACGCGTTTTGTTCGGCATTCAACGCAGCTGCGGTGCGAATTAGTTGGGCGGACATCGAAACAGATTCGGGACGCTTTGATTACGATGCAGTCGAAGAATCGATCGGTTGGTGTGCCTCCAAGGGACTTCGTGTGATCGGTGGGCCGTTGGTTGATTTTCGCGAGCGACTGCTGCCGCATTGGTTATACCTGCTCGAAGAAGACTTCGAATCCCTGCTGGCGTCGGTGTGTCAATTTGTTGAACGGACGGTGTTAAAGCTACGTGGATCGGTTCAACTTTGGAATTGCGCATCAGGGCTCAATACGCCGGGGCCGCTTGAACTTGATGACGAACAAGTGATGCGATTGGCGGTGGGGATATTGCAAACTGTCCGGCGAAACGATCCCAATACGCCGGCGATCATGAGTTTTGATCAACCTTTCGGCGAATATTTGGCCAATCATCGTGACGGCATTTCTCCCCTGCACTTTGCTGATGCGCTCGCGCGTAGCGGGCTTGGAATGGCGGGGATCGGGTTGGATGTGCGAGTCAATTATGCTCGCGGTGCAACGCTGCCACGAACTGCGGTCGACTTTGGTCAAATGATCGATCGCTGGGCGACTTTAGGAATGCCGTTGATGGTACAACTCGCTGTCCCCGGTGATCGTGGCTTCGACGAGCGTTCGTCCTACCCAGTTGAAACTTTGGCGGCGACACCAGCAGATTTAGATTGCCGTAGCGATCAGCTTCGTATTGCTGGTCCGATGATCCGCACGCTATTGGCAAAGCACTGTGTGCATGCGATTGTTTGGGAAGGGTGGTCCGATGCGGAGCCACACGTCCTGAGCCACTGCGGTATGATCGACGCGAATAACCAGGTCCGTCCGTTACTAGAGTACGTCACCCGCGTGCGTCGCGAATTTCTGGCCTAATTGAGGCTTCTTGTAATGGGGCCACTCAGGGCGAAAGGCATTGCATGGAGCTGAAAAAAGACGCCATGTCTTCTGCAACGCCATGTCTTCTGCAACGCCAACGCGTTCTTAGCCCTATCCCCGCGTAACGAACGCCGGAGCGACCTACAGCCGGTCGATCAGCCGTTATGCTTTGCCAGGACGATGCACGCGTTATGGCCGCCGAAGCCGAAGCTATTGCTCATTGCGATATTGATGGCACGATCTCTTGCCGTGTTCGGCGTGTAATCTAAATCGCAATCAGGATCCGGCGTTTCGAGATTAATCGTTGGCGCGATCCGCGAGTTCTCCATCATCTTGCAAGTCATGACTGCTTCGATTCCGCCACTGGCACCGAGCGAATGCCCCAATGCACTTTTGGTACTGCTAACCGAAAGCTTGTAGGCGTGGTCACCGAATACTTTCTTGATTGCCTGGGTTTCTGCTTTGTCGCCTAATGGCGTGCTGGTTCCGTGAGCATTGATGTAATCGACGGCGGTGGGTTCGATTCCTGCGTCGTCAATTGCAGCCTGCATTGCCGCAGAGGCTCCGGTGCCGTGTGGGTCTGGGGCGGTAATGTGGCCCGCGTCGCTAGTGGTTCCAAACCCAAGGACTTCGGCGTAGATGTGCGCTTTGCGAGCGAGGGCATGTTCGAGTTCTTCAAAGACGAGCACGCCTGCGCCTTCGCCCATGACGAACCCATCGCGGCCAGCGTCGAATGGACGCGAAGCGGCCGGTGGATCGTCGTTCCGAGTGGAAAGGGCTTTCATGTTTTGGAAGGCCGCTAAGCCCATTGGCGTGATCGCTGCTTCGCTGCCGCCCGTAACCATGACGTTGGTCTCACCAAGGCGAATGCTACGGAGTGCTTCGCCCATCGCGTTGGTCGCACTTGCGCAAGCGGTGGCGACTGCATAGTTCGGGCCACGAAGGCCATAGGTGATTGAGATGTTTCCGCCAGCCGCGTTGAGCATCATCTTTGGGACGGTGAAGGGGCTGACTCGGTCAGGTCCCTTCTTAATCATCTTTTCAATTTGAGCTTCGATCTCACTCAGTCCACCTACGCCACTGCCGATCACGACACCGCAGAGAAGTCGATCGACCGAATCAAAATCAATCTTCGAATCGTTGATCGCTTGATGGCCGGCGTGTACAGCAAATTGAGTAAAACGGTCGAGACGTTTGACCTCGCGTCGTTCCACAATGCCATCCAGATTAAAATCGGGAATGTCGCCGCCGAAATGGATTTTGTATTTTTTCGTGTTAAGAATTGTTAGTGGATGGACACCCGACTCACCAGCAACCAATCGCTGCCAAACCGTCGCAACATCGACTCCGAGCGGCGTAACCACGCCCATACCAGTAATAACCACACGACGTGCCGACCGCGTTTGCATCGAAAAGAGCCTTCAAGAAAAAATTAAATTGCAGGATGTATGGACAAAAAAATGGAGCGGTAACAAAGCAAGGGCTTCGTTGCTTTTGACTGATCTTCGTTGCTTCTGACGGATAACGTTCATTAGGCATAAAATAAATGCCGCCTTTGAAATATCGCACTCACCTGTGTTTCGGGCGGTGGCAACATTCTTGGGCGGCAAAATCATCAACATCAAAGTTGATTGAAGCGTCTGGCTCGATGGGGAGATGTCATCAAGTTCGGGGCGAACTTATACATCTTCGCCTTTGGAGCTTTCGATAAAGGCGACCGCTTCGCCAACCTTTTGGATCTTTTCAGCAGCTTCATCAGGAATGCTGATGTCGAACTCTTCTTCAAGTTCCATTACCAATTCAACGGTATCGAGCGAATCGGCACCTAGATCGTTTACAAACGAAGTTTCGAGTGTGATCTTGTCTTTGTCGACGCCAAGTTGTTCAGCAACGATATCGACGACGCGTTCTTCGACGCTAGCCATGGGCTATACTCCAGGGGAAATGTCAGCAAATGTGTGAAATGGGGAGGAAGGTATGGCGGTTAGGATCTGGTGAAGACCAAATTCGTAAAACCGGTGATCTGAATAAATTAGAGCCCGGTGACAACCAATGCTTTCGCGGAAAAGAATAGGTCAAACAGCTAAATCCCGTCAATACACCGAAGGGCCTTTCTGGGGCGGAAGTGCCGTGTTTTTCCATCTCCGGCAGGTTGCGTTGTGGCGACCGCGGTGAATTAACCGATCATTCCGCCGTCCACGACGAGTGTTTGGCCGGAAATATAGCCCGCATCCTTGGACGCCAGGAATAAAGCCGCCGCTGCGACATCTTCCGGTTCGCCCATTCGCTTGGCGGGAATCCGTTTTTTGACTTCGTCGAGAATCACATCGCCGAGTTCTTTGGTCATTTCGCTGGCAATAAATCCCGGAGAAATCGCGTTGACGGTCACGCCGCGGTTGACCAATTCCTTGCTCATTGTCCGCGTCATGCCAATCATCCCCGCTTTGCTAGCCGAGTAATTTGCTTGGCCAGGGTTTCCGATCATCCCCGAAATGCTCGACATATTGATGATTCGGCCATATTTCGCCTTCCGCATGATCCCAGCGGCGGCGCGACAGCAGACGAAACAGCTCGTCAGGTTCGTGGCGATGACGTCGTCCCATTCCTCGTCCGACATCCCTCGCATTAACTTGTCGCGAGTAATCCCGGCATTGTTGACCAAGATATCGAGCCGGCCATGTTTTTTCTTGACATCATTGATGGCTTCAGCAGCCGCTTTGCGATCGGTCACATCGACGGAAACGGCTTCAGCAGAGCCACCTGCGGCCTCAATCTCGTTGACGGTGGTAGCCAATTTCTCCGCGTTTCTCGCCATGCAGACGACTTTGGCCCCGTTTTGGCCCATTGCCACGGCGATTGCTTTGCCCAGGCCCTGTGACGCGCCGGTCACAATTGCTACTTGATCTTTCAGGTCTACGGAAATCGACAATTGCATCTTTTGGGTTCTTTCGAAAATTTTGGAAACAAAGGGCCCTTCCGTCCGCCAAAATTGGCCCCGTTGAAGGTCGCCCGATTAGGATCAACCGTCACCAAAGCCTTCCATTGGTGTCTTGCGTTTGATTCGCTTCAGAGTCCCTTGCAGGATTTTTCCGGTCCCGGCTTCGATGAAGCCTTCGATTCCATCGTCCATCATTTGCCGGACCGATGCTTCCCAGAGGACGGGATTGACGACTTGGCGGCTCAGCAAGTCCTTGATTTCGCTTGCTTTGGTATGCGGCTTACCGTCGACGTTGCTATAGACCGGTATCCGCATGTCGGTGATTTCGATTTGGTCAAGAGCTTCGGCCAACTTTTCGACCGCCGATTGCATTAGCGAAGTATGGAACGCACCCGCGACCGTTAGACGGATCACTTTCATCGCGCCCGCCTCGGCGGCGATCGGTTCGACGCGATCGATTGCCGACAAATGGCCTGAAATCGCGATATTGCCTGGGCAAAGTAGATTCGCTGGGCGAAGCACTTCGCCTTCTTCGCGAGCTTGGTCGCAAACCGATTGAACTTTTTCAAGATCCAGTCCGACGACACTTGCCATTCCGCTGCCGACCACATTGGAAGCAGCCTGCATCGCTTCACCACGACGTTGGACGACGCGAACGGCGTCTTCGAACTTCATTCCGCCAGCAAAGCAAACCGCAGTGTATTCGCCAAGGCTTAAGCCAGCGGCGGCTTTGATCGATTGGATCAACTCAGGCCGTAAAGTGGCCAAGACGTCTGCCGCAGCGATGCCAACGACAAACAACGCCGGTTGGCAAAATTCGGTCAAATTTAGTTTTTCTGCTGGGCCATCGAAACAAAGGCTTGCGAGGTCATACCCCAGAACTTCGGACGCGGCGTCAAAACGACGGCGTGCGTCAGGGTATTGTTCGCAAAGCCACTTGCCCATGCCGACTGCCTGGGCACCTTGTCCAGGGAACAAAATGCCAGGGGATTCCACATCGAGTGCCACTATTGGCTCCTTCGGTAGAGATTAAGAGAGCGTGAGATACGCTGCGAAGAGAGATTGAGAGCAGATCGTCTGAAAAAGGGACTCGTCCATGGAAAGCTCAGAAAACGGAGTCTTTCGACCTCGAAGCTGAGTCTTTTAGACCAGAAGACCGAGTGATCCGATGTTACTCTTCTGCTTGCTCAACAACGGTACGACCTTGGTAATACCCGCATTTTGGGCAAACCGTGTGTGTTGGCACAGCGGAGCTGCATTGAGGGCAATATGTCACTTGACGTCGTTTGACGTGATCGTGAGCGCGACGTGAGCCCGTGCGGGCGTTGGAGTGTTTTCGTTTTGGGACGGCCATCTCTGGGGGTCCATAGAGAGGGGGAATTCGATTGATTTGAGCCGCGTATGGTAGGTTCAACCGTACCAATCCGTCAACGTGGCACGCCAAGTTTCTTTGGAATTTGGTTAAATGACTGTGAATCGCCGCCACGCGATACCGTGAACCACCACGGCGCAACCCCGCGTGATTCCCCATTCTCGCTCTGCCATCAGCCGCCCGCCATCACGCTCCGGCCTACCAACCGTGTTGCGGCCAACCAATCGTGTTGCGGCCAACTAATCGTGTTGCGGCCAATCAATCTCGTTGCCGCCACGATTTAGTTCCGGACGTAGATGGGAACATAGATGGTCCGACGGATTGGATAGGGACTGCTGGTCATCGGGATCGAGTTCCAGCGGGGGCGTAGCGGTTCGTATCCCGTCCATAAGCGGTTCTCAAGGCGGGCGAGTCGCTGTTGAGCTTGCAGCATCGCTCTGGCTTGCCGCATTTCGGCAGGGGTCATTCTCGAACGAAGTTCACTTGTATCGGTTGGACCCGATGGAATGGGTGGCGACACGCGTGATGGACTTGAAGACAACGATTCGAACAGATTCGATCGTTCGAGTTGGTCATCCGCGTCTGCTTTGACCGGTTTCTCCATGGAACCAAAATCGTCGAGCACATCGACGACGTCCCCGAATTCGTTTTCCTGTGCAAAAGAACGTTGATGCATGCCAAGAAAACCGGTACACAGCGAAAAGGTAGTAGCAGCGATCATGATCACAAAAGGAAAACGGACGTTCATGGTTACTCACTTCGAAAATACAGAGGGTGCGTCGGAGAGTCGCAGCCAAATCGATGGCTTTAGGTAGAAAGTCGGAGTCTAACGACGCACTGCATCACCATGACCGTTACAAGATGCCCCACTTCGTTGGTTTTAGGTGGGGAAACTGAGGATTATTTGGGTCCTCCCCTTCAAATTCTACGAAAAGCGATTCCACTGTTAGTGTTCGTTGATGCCTGACGGCGGTGCGAGGCTTGCTTAGAATAGAGCCAAGTGAGTAAATGCATCGCTACGGCGAAACATGACTTCTATACAACACTCTGAGACTGAGGATTAAGACAGTGCGAAACTTCGTAACGATTCTAACGACCACCTTTGCTGCCGCTTTACTCGTGGTCGCTGTTGGTTGCCAACCGCCAGCGAAGAAACCTGACGTATCGACCGATGTAACGGTTGAAGAAGCAACCGAATCGAATACCACGATGGCAGTTGAAACACCAAGCAGCAACACGACCACCGGCGTCGAAACTCCTGCTGGTGAAACTCCGTAGTTCGAGTTGCACGGTTTTCGTTCGCGAAAGACCTATATCCAAGCACTTGTTTATCCAAGCACTTGTTCCCGGGCCAACGACCTGGGAACGAGTTTGTTTTGATTGCGGGGACCCTCTGCTTGTAGGCCCCTTTTCTTTTAGGTTCTTAGTGGGTAGTTCGCTGCCGCCGATTAGTTCGTCGATTTATAACGTGGTGCTTAGCTCTCGGTCGGTAAGGCTGCTTTGAGCTTTCTCTCTAGCACTTTCGCATCCGATGTGAGCTTCAATTCAACTAGTAAAGCTGCAACGGGGACTCCGCCCAGTTGGTCTGTGCACAACTTCACTAAATCCTTGTGCGTGCAGACGATCATCGAAACCGGGGCAACGAAAGAACGGCACCACTCGCGAATCCCTTTGACTGTCTCGGGCGAATAGGCGTCATGGTCGGGCAAGTCACGCGAATCGATAATGTTGGCTCCACACTTTCGCAGTGTCTCTTTGAAGGCTTCGGGGTTTCCAATCGCCGAAACGACCGCAATGTTCTGGCCCGCGATATCCGCTAATGGCCGAGTTTGATCGGGATACTCGAGTAGTGACGTCGGCGCGTGCGTGCAACGAACCACCGGAATATCCGCTTTCACATGATGAATTCTCTGGGTGATTTCAACGGTTCGTTCTTCACTAACGGCATCGGAACGAGACAGCATCACGATGTCGGCGCGCCGCAAACTCGACAACGGTTCGCGTAGTAGGCCTCGCGGTAACAAATGTCCAAACCCAAATGGTTCGGTTGCATCGACGACGACGATATCGAGATTGCGATGCAAACGACGATGCTGAAAACCATCGTCCATCAAGATCAATTCAGTTTGCAATTCTTCGACTGCAATTCGTGCCGCTTCGACGCGGTCGGGGTCTTGCACATGAGGCACATCGGGCAATCGGGCATGCAATTCCATCGCCTCGTCATTGGAACCACTTTCACCGCGTCCGTAACCGCGGCTGACAATTGCGACACGGACACCTTTGCTACGAAACCATTTCGCCAAAAAGCAAACGATCGGCGTTTTTCCTGTTCCCCCCGTGGTTAAGTTGCCGACGCTGATGACGGGAACGCCACAGCGATGAATTTCGTTGCGACCGTTGTCAAAACTAAGATTGCGATACCACACTCCTAGCCCATAGGGCAACTTTGCGATCGACAAGCCGGTTCGCATCAACACTGCGAGTGAGTCTTTGCGTTTGCCGCTCATTACCGATCGGAAATCAAACGCCATGCTACTGGTTCCTTCGTCCTAAGCCGACGAGGTCATCGACGGGGCTTTTCGCATCGGCCAGCATTTCGTCCGTGCTTTGCGGGTCGATATTGCGGCACGCTTCGGTCAACAAATCGGCTAAATCATCGAGCGGGTCTTCCCACGTGTCCACGGTGGATTCGGCCGGCGGTACGTTTGCCATTTCGTCGAGTAGAAGGATCATTCGCAAGCAATGTCGAAACAAAATGCCTTCTTCTTTTTGTAGCTTTCGAGCCGTAACGTATTTGTTGAAGTCGCCACCAAATTCGAGCAATTCTCCTACGATCCAAACCGGCCGTACATTGACGTTATGCACTCGCGGAAACGCATCTCGGAACAGGCGGAGTAATTTTTCTCCAATGGTCAGCGGCCAAACCTTCGGCTCTTCGAACATGACTCGGCCAAACCCACGGTCGCGAACCTCCTCTTCCTCATCGTCACTTTTCGCGCCAAGTTCTTCGGCCGTCGCCAAGCCTAACTTCAATAGTTGAGGATCGAGTCGGGTTGTTGCCAACGTCCCCGCCGGCATATCGTCGTACGAAGGCATGTGAGTGAACCGAGCGACGGTCCCAGGGACTTCCAAAACACTTTCGAGAGCCGCGATCCGTTCGTTCGGATCGGCGATCGCCAATTGATCTGCCAAATAAACGCCAAACAGTGGATTGATGCTTCGCAAATGCACCAATCGTTCGAGCCGCTCGGTCGGACGAGCATGTTGGGGTTGGTAATCGTCGACTTCGTATCCACGACTTTCGATTAAACTCGGGTCTTGATTTTCTTCCGTTTCCACTTCGGGTTTTCTAGAATCGCCTTCTCGCATTTGGTCCAAAATTTGGCCAAACAGCCCCTCGGTCGCGGGCGGTGCCTCTGTTGGATCCGCTTTCGGCTTCATTGCCTTTGGCTGAGCAGCTCGCGGTTTTGGATCAAGCTCGACGTAGCCAGCTGACCACAACGTGATTAGCATTCGATTTAAATCACGCTGAGCTTCTTCGATCCCCTTTGGTGGTAACAGTCGGCGAGCGACGAGATCGCGAATCGGTTGCACCGCTGAGTCTTGGCCCAATAAGTAAGCCAACAACCGCCACGGTAATCGTCCGCGGCTGGACAGATTGGCCGACGCAGCCAGCTGCAATTGTTCGAATTGCGAAGCCGTCCAATACGATTCTCCAGCCCGCCGTTTGGGCATTTTTTTCTTGAGCTTTTTCTTCGCCTTTAGTAGCCCTGGATCTTTCGTGTCATCGGGGATCTGATCGAACTTTTCACGCCACTTGTTGATTTTTACATCGTCTTCGTGAGCCAGCGAAAAGACGTAGCCGCGATCGTCGAATTGAGGCCGACCGGCGCGGCCAAAAATTTGCTGAGCCGAAGCTGCATCGACTAGTTTCTTTTTATCACGTGGTCCTTTTAGCAGGCTCGGCAGGACAACGCTTCGGGCAGGCAGGTTAATCCCGGCGGCCAATGTTTCGGTACAGACACAAAACGAAAGGAGTTTACGTTGAAACAATTCCTCGACGATGCGGCGGTATCGCGGCAACACACCCGCATGATGTACACCGACGCCTCGCATCAAAATTGCTTTCAACTTCGGGCCGGCTCCTTCGCTCATATCGGCTGCGTTCAAGTAGTCGGCCAATTCGGCTTGTCGGGGTTTGTCGATTAGCTTCTTGCCTTTGAGCAGTTCCGCTGTGGTCCAGCATTGCGAGCGGCTAAAACAAAACAGCAGAGCCGGCGTCCGGCGAGCGGTTTCGTCACCCGCAGCGATCTTCTCGGCGAAGTCGGCCAAAATTTCGTCGTCGACCCATTCATATTGCAGCGGGACTTTTCGCTCGGTGCCGACGACTAGCTGCAGTCGACGGTTGTGGGCACGGTACAACCACGAGGTGAAATCCATCGCATTGCCCACGGTCGCACTGAGCAACAACGTCCGGATATGCGGCGGCAACATCCCCAGCGTCAATTCCCAAACAATGCCCCGTTCGGGATCATTGAAACAATGGAATTCGTCCATCACGACGGAGGAGACTTCGCCAAAGTTGAATGACTCGGGGTTGAGCAGCCGATTGAGCAAGATCTCGGCAACGACCACCA
Organism: Novipirellula herctigrandis; assembly: GCA_007859835.1. GTDB lineage: Bacteria > Planctomycetota > Planctomycetia > Pirellulales > Pirellulaceae > Novipirellula_A > Novipirellula_A herctigrandis. Next base: position 6,385,574 of record SJPJ01000001.1, read on the forward strand.
AGACTGGCGCATCGGGATTGACCCGGCGGTTTCCGGTGACCAATCCCACTTGGTCGGCCGAAAAACCCCAACGAACGGCCGATTGGCGAAGCTCGTCAAGTTTTTGATCCGTCAGTGCGATCAACGGCGTGGTGTAGTACATCCGTTTGCCCGTCCGCAACGCTTCGTACACGGCCGCTTCGGCAATTAACGTTTTTCCCGTTCCGGTCGGTGCACATACCAAAACGCCTTGCTCGTTGGTGAAATAGGCGAGCAAAGCCTCTTCTTGGACGGGATACGGTTCGTACGGAATCTTGTCAAAGTATTCGGCAGCGAGCGTGTCGCGATCAGGGATGTCATTGGGCTGATCATTCATAGTGCCCCTGTTGTAGCAACTCCTTGCGATTTTCGCACTGCCATCCACAACCGCGCAGCCAATGAATCGAAAGCAACACGGTCCCCAAAATCAATACGGTTCCGTAAATCGACGTTGGCAAAACAATGAAGAAATAATCAGCAATCGAATACCAGCCATATTCCATTACAGCAAAGAAGGCGTTGAAACCGAATGCGGCGACAAAAGCCGTGATTGCAGAGGCAGCGAGTCGTCGCTTATTCCGTTCTTTTCCCTGCAGTAAAGCGATTATCGCTCCAATGCAAATCAATCCTGCTAACAACCCGACGGCCGCAAAAAAAAGTAGCCCTTCAAGCAATTGAGGAACATCGATCGCTCCAAATGCGGCGAAGCCTACTGCTGCGATTAACGTCAATTCGATGATCGATCGAACCCCCGTCGGTGGTATCGCCTCGCTCGATTCGCGATAGTGTGTGAGCGTCCATGGAGTCCAAAATTGGATCGCCACCGCGACCAATCCAGTGGCAAGCATCTGAGTAAACATCACCGCGCAAAATCCCTCGATGAAGTCGATGTCGTTAGCATTGATCACGACACGATAGGCAATCACAAACGCAATCGTTCCTGGCGAGACGATCAAGGTGGCGATGGCGAAGCGAAGCAGAACCGATCCGTGCCAAAACATCGCTGCGCTAATGGCAAGCGAAAACAGGATCATCCCAGGGAACGCGATGGATTGGAACACAATCATCATCATGGCAAACGATGGTTGGCCAGGAAAGAAATCCTCGATCAACTCCATTGTCACGGGAACCATGATGCACAGGACGGTAAGTGCTATGGAGAGCCCGGCAAACCCCGCGATTAAACTGGTTCTTTCTATCGAGCTACCATTCGGCAGATCTAATTTGGGAAGCACCCAAGCGTCCACGGGGTACTGCTCATCGATCACGGTTGACTCATCGCATCCCTCCCATCGTATGTCGCCCGCCATCTCTGACGCGCGTTTTTTGAGAAACATGGCTTTGGTGTAGCAAAATGCTCCAATGGGATAATCGCCCATCACGGGTGCTTTGCGATTGAAGAAATACCAGCCCGTGGCTCGCAGCCAATCCATTCCTAGCCACAAGGTGCCAGTAAGCATTGCCGTGCCCAGTACCGTTAACGCAAGAACCGATGGGAACGATGCACCAAGCTGTCCCACGCCAAATTCGTTCATTACGAAGATCGAGTTCGTCGCATAGACTGCGACAAAGCAACTGGTCGCGACCCAAAACGTGCCTCGAAGCGATCGGGCTTGCTTTGGCAACCATGATGACATCGCTGCGATTGCGATTGCACCCAACACAACCCCCGCTATCCCGGCGTAGAGAATTGCTTCGGGTGTGTCCGTCGATCTCATTGGTGTGGCGACCGCAAAAGCAATCGCTGCGATCACGGTTAACTCAATGATCGCTTGAATGCCCATCGGCCGAATCGGTTCAAAGTGACCGCGGAATTGCGATGCCGACCATGGCGTCCACCACTGGAACACAATTGCGATCGATGCGATCGATAAAAACGCAACGATGGTGGATTGGAAAAGAAGTGCCGAAACATTTGGATCGGGACTCTCGGGCATCCAGACAAGGAATAGTGTGAATGTTCCGAAAAAGATTGAAAACAGCGCCGCTGAAAAACGGATCAAGACTCGCCCGTGCCACAACACCGCCGTGACAATGCAAAGGCTGAATAGCGCAATCAGCGGACAAACGATGATTTGTCCTGCGATCATCCCGGGATAAAACGTTCTTGCGAACGGTGACGAATCCTCCACCAACCATTGCACGCCCGGCAAGAAGGTTGCCAAGGCACAAAAAATGGCTCCCAAACCACCGATGCCGAGCAAAAAACTTTTTCTCGAAACATTCGGATTGGCGGGGGGATCAAAAGCTCGAAGCAGCCACGCTTGGGGCGGAACGTGATTTTCCGGCATCGCAAAATGGTTATTTGAATTAACCAGCGGGTCGAGAATCACGTGTGACTGCATCGAAAACCTTCGAGTCGCTGGTTACGCCAATTCGGGCACTTCGTAACCCGATCGGTATTGGCGTTTGAGCATGGCATTTCCTTGGGCCGAGCCCTCGCCGACAAATTGTTCCGTTTCGGGGTCCAACTCAAGCATTGGGCTCAACTTGATTTGGTCGCTTTCGATTTGAATCTCGTTTTCGGCCAAATGTGTTTTCATCTCTCCGATCAACGATTGCCACTGAGGCATTTCCAACCCATTCGCTTCGGCCGCCGTGTAAGGGGCGCCGACTTGGAAACCGACGTTGACTAAGTTGCACCACCCGGTACTGTCATTACCCACTTCGACGTCCGCATTTTGGATCGATCGGTCTCGCGTTCGAACGGCTTCAATAAAGTTGGCTTGATGCGTTCTTCCCGCGTCACCTTTGAACGAGCGGATCTTTTTGCCGTCCGCGTCAAACGCGGATGCCGATCCACGTTGGCCTTCAAGTCGCCCTCCTTCGCAATAGGCAATGTAGCCGCTGTTAGGACCAGGATGTCCGGGACTTTTCTTTGCTCCTGGTTTCTCAGGTAAACCGGAAAGCCCGATTACGACAGGAATCGAGCCGGTGTCAAAGTAGGCGAAGTGAACATTGGGTGTATTGCCGGCGTCTTTCTCCCCAAGTCGGCCACCACCGACAAAGATCCGTCGGGGCAACTTCACGGAATCTTGAAGGACGTTGTTTCGGAAATCGTCGAGAACGTGAACACCCCAATTGCCCATTTCACCCGATCCGGTGTTGAAATCCCAGTGCCAATCGTAGTGTAAGTTGTTGCGATAAATGGGTTGGTCTTGTGCCGGTCCAAGCCACAGGTCGTAAGCGACGTTCTTTTCAATTTCCAGCGGTGTTTCACGCAAACCGATTGGCAGCCGAATGCCATAACGATTGACTCGGCCCGAAACGATGTCGCCGAGCGCTTTTTCTTGGTGCAAGAATTTTTTGATTTCGGCCTGCATTGGATCCGAACGTTGCTGTGTGCCAATTTGGCAAATTCGGTCGTATTTGCGTGACGCTGCAACCGCTTGTTTGCCTTCCCACTGAGAATGCGAAAGTGGCTTTTCGACATAGACATCCTTGCCCGCTTCCATCGCCATGATTGCGGCCAAGCAGTGCCAATGGTTACATGTCGCCACAACCACGACATCAATCGAATCACTTTGAATCAAATCTCGCAAATCCGCCCAGCCTTGCGCCTTGGGGAAACGCTGTTTTGCTGCGCCCAACCGATTCTCATCTGGATCGCAAAGACCCGCGATGTTCACTCCGTCGATACTATCGAACATCCCCATCAGCCCATTCGCACGACCCCCGCAGCTAACGAAACCAACATTGATTTCATCGTTTGCATTGGCAGCATGAAGGAAGCGAGGAGCGATCGCGGTTGTCAGTCCGGTTGCCATACCGGCGGCGAGAAGTTGGCGTCGATTGAGCATGGAATTGGGCTTAGACATGGAGGGAAGCCTGGGGGGTTGAAGGGCGGATTGTGAAAGCTTGTTGATAAACAATGCTGATTGTACGGGATAGACATACCTATTTGTGCTGAGGTTGCCACCGGAGCACAGATAAGATTGTAACAAGTTGGGCGTCTATGACGATCACCAATTTGTTACTACCGCTAAAGTCCGATTTTGAGACGAAAATAGACCGGTAAATACGAGCGAGAGACCAGATAACCTTTACCCGAGATAAGCTGAGACGCCCGTGGCCCCATCCCTGCGAATTTTCAACGAAGAATCCGAAAGTCCAAAATTGCTTCGCGTTGGTACGCGACTCGACAAATATCGCATTGTTAGCAGGCTTGGTGAGGGGGGATTCGCAACCGTCTATGCTGCCTACGACACGATCGAAGATCGCCGGGTGGCTCTGAAAATCCCCGAGAGCCGCTATCTCGAAAACTCGCAGACGATTGACGATTTGCAGCGAGAAGTCCGGATCATGGCGAGATTAAATCATCAGGGCATTCTACGCCTTAAAGATGCACGCTTTGTCGATGGCCACTTCGTGATGGTTTTCCCCATGGGCGAAGAAACGCTCGCCGATCGCATCACACGGCGAATCGCTCGCTCGACCGCCGTCGACTATGCGTTACAAATGATCGACGCGGTCGCCTATGCGCACGAACAACGGATTTTGCACAGGGACATCAAGCCGGAAAACTTTATTCTTTTTGACAATAAATTGATTCAATTGACCGATTTTGGTTTAGCTCGAATCCAAACCACGGCCAAGCATGTCTCGGCTTCGGGCACGCTCGGCTTCATGGCCCCCGAGCAAGCGATGGGCCATCCCGGGTATCGCAGCGATGTGTTTTCTCTTGGATTGGTGATCTATCGATTGCTTTCCGGGGAATTGCCTGACTATCCGTTCGAAGCACCGTTGCCGGGCTACCAAAAGCTTCGCAAAGGTTTGTCGAGCGATTTCGTGGCACTGATTCGTAAAGCAATCGACCCGGTTCCAAGTCGTCGTTTCCGAGATGCGGTTGCGATGCAAAATGCTGTCAGCCGAATTCGCTATCCGTTGAGTGACCGATCGGTCTCTCAGCAACTCGGTCGCCCCGTGACGGTTTCGCGACTTAGTCAACGTCGAGCTGCATAATTGCCGAGCTGTGTCGTCGGGCAGTATTGTGGACGGGCAGTATTGTGGACGGGCAGCATTGTGGACGGGCAGCATTGTCGTTGGGGATCGGAGAAAAACCAGCGACTATGTCTTCGATGGAAACACCGGTAACGAGATTGCGACTAGCAACAGGCTGGCGGCGACAGAGATGGGGGCGACGAAAAAGCCACAAAACGCGACTAACGCCAACCAAAATGCAGGGTGCCCAGCGATCGGTTCGATATGGCGCCGGATCGGCCACAGTATCCCCACCACGGCGATCGCGCACAACATGGTGATCGAATTGATCAAGATCATACGAAGACTTGATTCACTTCGGTCGGCTAATAAAACTGGGTCGTACTTCGTCGTTTCCGTAACGTTTTCAATTCGGCGGAGCCGGTAACCATTCAAATTCGAACTACTCGATAGCAAAAACTCTCGCTGCGGTTGATCACAGCAATAACGCCGAACGTGAACCAACATTTCTGAGTCCAAACGAATCCAGAACGATTCCGGTTCCGAGTCGGTTGTCACTGGCCCAGAAAGCGAATTGGAAACAGCCTTCCAATCAATCTCACGCCCGCCTTCCTTTGCGATCTCTTCATAGCGAGCCACGATTGGACGCAACCACGCACTCACTTCCGCAGTGGGGCGTTCGGCCAAGATGTCGCTCGAACTTTTCACCAATGCGTTGGCTGACTGTGCCAATGATTCCGCTCGACGCTGAAGTAGCCCGTCGAGCAGCCGGTTCGTTTGGCCTGATTCTGTGTTCGACGCTCTCACTCCCGAATCGGATAGCTCATAAACCGAAACCCATCGTTCGGACACAGGCACCTGAAGCAGTTTCGGAACGAAATCGCCACGTCGCGCACTTTCAGGCGGAACCTCGACTAGAATTTCAACCGATTGCGATAGCCGGCTAAGTGACAAAGGTATTCGAACAAGATTCCGAGCGTCTTTAGGGGGAACGGTCGCACGGTCCCCGGCGGGCTGAGCGATCGTTTCTGGCAAGACAGCTTGGTTTGCTGTCCATGCGGCAACACAGCGAGCTCCGCGAGGTAAATCAACGTCGACAGCAGAAAGCGCCCCAGGCACCAAATCCCACCGTGTCATCACCAAGACCCGCTCTTGACCGGGATAGACTCGCGTGTCGGCCGACAATGCTCGTGCGATGACGTTTTGTTGCTGAAGCGGAGCCAGTTCCAACGACCAACCCGATTGCGTCACCATGAATTGAGCGCGGGGACCACTCAAATCCGCCAAGCGACTCCAAAATGCTGGGGGCGATGCGGCACGCAGTGAACTCGATCGCCATCGAATGGGATCGTTAGTCAATCGGCTGGGAACGGAAATGTGAATCGTTCGTCGTCCTTCCCCCAACACACGAATGTTTGGCACACTGACACGTGTTTTTTCGGATGCCAACAGCGTTCCTTGAATCGTGATCATTCGACTTTCGCGAATTTCATCGTCGCAGAACACACGCACCAACTGTGTCGACAGATCACTTGCCGGTTGTCGTGACCAACGAATTGCCGGAGCGACTTCGAGTTGTTCGCACCACCGCGTCGGAATTTGAATGTCGATGTAGTCGGGTAATCGTCCGCCACTCAATCGCAACAACGTCTGCATGCTCCAGCGTCCATCTGCCCACGACAAAGCGATCAGTTGATTGGTTGCAAAATCAATCTCGCGTTCTTTGGCCGCCCACGTGACGTTCGGTACCCAATCAACATCACCGAGTGGTTCCGAATCAAACTCATAAGCGGCGATTGGCACCCAACCGCGGGCAATATACTCTGGGCTCTCGGCAAAGGAGACTTCATGGAACTGTTCGGGAACGGTCGAAACCATTGCGACATCGACATTCTGGTCTCGCGTCAACGCGTAGCGATCCGATGTCAGCAACGTAGGATGCAGTTGCAGTCGCGGCAAGCGAAAACGACCGTTGCGATTCATGTTAGCCGTTGCAATGACATCCAACCGCGACGCATTGCGATCCGACAAGTCATTTAGTAACACTTCGGTCGCCCCATCGGCCTCGATCAATCGAGGCATCACCGGTTGGTCATCGATCGTGATGGCTCGCAATGAAACACCACTGGGTAACGTTAACAGCCAACGCGCTGGCGATTGACGCGATTGACTAATGTCGGCGTGATAGCGGATCTCCATCGTTTCTTTGGTAACATGGATTTGATGGGACTGCTTGATCGTTGGCACGCCCTTAGGAATCCGAATCAATTGAATCGATGGCAATTGGCCAATCGACACGAATGTGCGATCGGGTTTTTGACCGCGATAACCTGCCCAGGCAGCTAAAAATTGGTCATCGGTCAATGCGTCAAGTGGTTCGCGGGTGAGCGGCAATACTCGGATTGCAGGATCGTTACTGATTGCGACCCAAGCCGGTTCCGTTTCAGTGGCAATGGATTGAACCACGTCCGGAACCACCATCGCGACAGCATCTTCGACCGACTGAGCATCGGCTACCCTTGATGCTAAAGTCCAAAGCAATTGAATTGGCCCCGGTTCTTCGACCAACGCCGCCATGGTGACTTGCCGACGTGTTGGGCTGAGTAAATCGGTTTGCACGATCTCCCAATTCGGCGATACCACCATCGGCATCAGTGAATCGCGAATCATTAATGAGACCGTGTCGCCAGACGCCACTGGATATGACGGGACCACTTGGCATTCGACCACCGTTTGCTCGACGCCGGCATGAATCCAATAGCGTCGACTCAGCGGGCGTTCGGTCACGAGTGAAACGACCCGGCTGTATTCCACTTCGATGTTCAATTGTTGGACCGAGCCGAGATCCGCAGTCCATATTTGTAGTTGCCGCTGCGAGATTGACTGCCCCAGGACTCTATCTTCGGTTTTGCCACTTTTGATGTGGACATTCTCAAGGTTTCCACTTCCTTCGACTGTCATCCGTGCTGCCGCAACCGGCGGGACGTTGATTCGCAGTTGCAGCTTGTTTTCGGCACTCAGCAATTCAGGAATCAGTGTCATCCGAAGTCGTAATCGTTTTGCACTGGGCACATTCACAACACCGTGGGTCGGTGACTCAGCGACGTACTGAACGATCCGATCTTGGTCCTCTTGGATCCATTCGATTCGGCGAACCGATTCTGGGGCAATCGGCAATCGAATGCGATCGGTCACTCGATCGGTGTGGATTAAGAAATCGGCCTCCACCAGAGGCGCGGTGTTGCGGACCGTGCCCTCCGGCGAATCAATTCGCAATCGGTAGTTGGCTGATTGGATTCGAGCGTCTTCTGGTTTCGATCGCGTCTCGTTGGCCAACAGATGCCTTTTTAACTGGCCGGGAATGTAGATTTTGTCGCCGACCAAGTTTCCTTCTTTATCGACAGGCACCAAGAGGTCTACCGCTGTCGAGTCGGGGGGCCGGGACTGCTGCGCGAAGACGCTTGGCGATGCAAGCACCGTCACTGCCACGAATAGGATGCCTCGCATTAACGTCGAAGCTGAAAAATCAGCAGAGTCTTCCCTTCGGCTGCCCTCGGTTGTTTCCTCCAATTCGCTTGCAAGTCTGGAAAGGTTCCGCCGTTGATTCGCCATCCGCTCTTTCCACTGCAAACTGCTAACCAACAAGGCCGCAGTAACCCCGGGCATAAGCATCCATCCAACGGCAATCGATCGCCATGGCCACCAAAGCGAAACCAACACGCCAACAATGATCGTTACGAAAACAATTGCGACAAGCGATTTGCGAGACACAAACCAGCAAACCGAAAACAGCACGATCGCGCATAAAGTTCCAAATGCCAGAGCATTATTTCCACGAACCAACCAGACTGAGTTGCCTGGATTGGTCACTGCGAGAGCCGAGCCAGGGCGGTCGATGCTGCTTGGCCAGAGCGACAGAGGTAGGAATGAATCCGACGAAGCGCGCACCAGATATTGTGATTGCATCACCACGGCTGCAATCGAAATTTGGGGAATCACACACTTCCGTAACCAGTGTCTCTGGAACTCTTGCCGGTTCCATACGATTTCGATCAGATCGACCGGTTGGATTTTGCTCGGTTCGATTGTCAGCGGTCCAAACGAAGGCTGAGGAAGCTTTTGAGCAATGCCGTTGCGACTGATCGATACGACTCGCATGTCCGCATCCGCATGGACGATGACCGGTTCTTTTGCCGAGACTTTGAATTTGGCTTCGATGCGGTCGGTGCCATGATTCGATGCGATGAGCGTCACTGTTTCACGCCAAACGATGCTAACGTTCGGATTCGATTTTTCTCTGGCAAGAATCATCGATGGTTGATCAATTGCATCGTATCGAAGCCGAGTGTTGATGTCGGTTTCAGCAAGCCAATTTGCGGGATTTGCCCGCTCCGATGCTCCGCGGAAATCGTATTGCGTTTCGCTCAATCGATTGGGGATCGCGTCTGGTAGGACAATCGGAATCGGGGCTGGAACGGTTGTGCCGTCAACACGAAGGCCCGGATAAACGGGAACACGCAACACCGATTCGTCGCACTGCTTGACCGTTAGGCCTTCGCCAATGGATACTTCCGCTGATTGGCTGGTTGCATTTGGAACCACCGGTAACCGAATCGCGAGTGAATCCGTGATGGGATAGCGGCGTTGGCCAATCAATTGTTGCCCACGCAAACTCCAGTCTGAAACATCGATGCTGTAGATGCCTTCACCCTCTAAGTTTTCGAGGAACACATCGGATGCTGGCAAGCTGACTGCACCATCACCGTCTGTTTTTCGCAGACTCCAAGTCATCGGCGGGCGATCAAGGCTGGGGCCCGTTTGGATCGTGACTTCGGAAGGCGATTGATTCATCGACGCCATCTCGACAACCAACTTTTCGTGTAGCTCCTCGCCATCGAGTTGAAACGAGAGCGTGGATGCGACATCCATCGCAACGCTTGGCGGTTGCAGTGAAATCGCGGGTGTTTGCCCGGTTTCGTCACGAAGCAGCAGAGCCTTGCTTTCGACAGAGTCAAAAAAGGGGCGAAGTCTCTCTGGGATTTCATTGCGTTCGATTCGCTGGTCCAGTAACGCCATTTGACTCGACCAGTCAAGATTCGCGGGCGGCAAAACCGATGCGAAAAAATCACCTTGGATATCAACGAAACGAAGAAACCACGAGGGTGGAATCACGATTTGCGAGTCATTTCTATCGATTCGAATTTGCCCGGTCGCGCGAACGACAAGCTCTGAATCAAACACATCCGATACTTCGGGCCAAACCAAAAAGCGAGAACTGTTTGGGTTCACCACCGGCGTTTCAATCGTACGACCGGATTGAGGTAGCACGACCGATTGCAAAGTCCAACCTCGTTGTAACTGAATCTCTACCGGTTCGATTCGTTGTGGGTCTAAACGAACTCGCAACTCGGAAGTCGCCACGAGGGAATTGTCATCAAGCGTCATTTTGACTGTCGATGTCGCTTCCCGAAGCGGGGATTCGGTGGCTAATCGGACTCGCGACCAATAGGGATCACTTGTGAAGGAGGGCGTTCCTTTTGCGATTAAGGTGCGCGTTTGTTCGCTCATCGCGGTTTCGCTCTGCACCGCCCAGTCCTCCGGCAATTGCCAATGGAGCACCCTTAGTGGCGTATGCATGGTTAGTTGGACTTGGCTTGTCACTTCCGTGGAAACAATTGCCTCGCCAACGAATTGTGGCAGCGGTAAGTCGCACCAACCATTCCTGTTAGCCCAAACCGATTGCCCTGAAATTCGCAAAGAGAGCGGTGCGTTACTCTTGTCGCTTGCTCGGTGAGCTAGGTTGAGTTCGATTTGTTCGATATCCTCCGCAACACGCGTGGATGTAAACGGAACTTCTGTGTCATCGATTTTAATCGAGGCGATCGTGCTGCCACGAATTCGCAGCGGCGGCAAGCGATCATCGGGACCAAGTTGCAACGTTGTTTGGTTTGTCCAAATCACTCGCGTCGCGTCGATGTCGTACTGAGTGAACCTGCTGCGCACCAATATCGCCGCCGGCGCGTCGGCCGTATCTCTACGTTTGGCGACTAATCGAACACGGTCAAGCCCGCCTGCGTCAATCAGGTAATAGGCCGAATCCGCCGCAAGCGATGGCGATTCCATTTCCGGAGGTGGGCTTTGCGAATAACGCAGGACTCCATCCGCTGTTTCGATCGCGATCGATGCATCGGTCTGCAAGACAATCTGAGTTTGTGGTGAAACGGGAATCCGAAGATCAAAAGACTTTGTCGTTTCATCCGTCTTGCTTTTCAAACTCCATGAAAATGCAATGGATGAATCTCCGCTTACCACGGCAACGAGATTTCCATCTGCTTGAGATTCCAACCGTGGCAACGATTCGGTACCAAGCGTGCGGGTTGCTAACGAAGATGGACTCAGTGCTAGGTTTACTGGCCCTAGGACACAACGACTTGGTTGGTCCGTGTCACACTCGATTTCTAATTCGGACCGGTCACTAATCAGCGTGTCGCCTTCAAGCCGGATCACGTACAACGACTTGCGAACTTGGCACGCATTTTTGTCCGGTATCAAACTCTTTGCGATTTTTAATGCACTTCGGAACCGGTCGATTGATACCGGTTGGAATCCATCGGGGACCAGTTCCGTTAGCTGAGAATGAAAAAGTGCGATCGGTCGCAGGCGATTCCCGTCGGGTAATTCAAGCGGCAATACTTCGAGTGGGTCGGAAGGGAGTGCCTGCGAATCGTCAGTGTCTTCCGTTTTTTTTTGAGGCTCCGTCTCTTCTGCAGGCTCCGTCTCTTCTGGAGGCTCCGTCTCTTCTGGAGGCTCGGTGGTTGCCGGTTCTTGTGGTGATGCGGCGGCCCCCTCCAGGCTTTCCGGCTGCTGAGCGAGTGATGGGGTGGCGCCCGAAGCGGCCCACAGTATGCACACGAAGAATAAAATGCTGACGCGGTTGATTCGCGAGGAGGCAGCCATCGAACGCGTCGCAGACAGTGGTCCCGAACTCTTTGAGGAACCCTCTTTGCCCCTTCGCGATGAATTGTCCTTTGGTCGTGTTCTTGCTCGAGGTGCCAATGCGCTTGAATGATCTCTTGATTGGACCAGACTGCGGATGGCCACCATCACCACCACTAACACCATTGCAATCATCCCAAATTGCCCGGCCAACACCGCGGCTTCGGGGGCCATTAACAGCATCCCAGCGAACAAGACCGCAAAAACGATCCCCGTCAGCGGATGTCGTGTCTGGGGGAAGAAAGAAATCAAAATTGCCATTAGCAAGACGATCGAACCGGTCACCATCCACAAAACCGTTCGTGACACAAAGACCGCTTGAAACGCTCGAACATCCGACCCGATATACAAATAACGATTGCCGCTCGGAATATCGACTAACTTGGTGTCGCTCGGAATATCGTCTGACTTGGTGTCGCCGACCCAATTGCCCAGCGAAAGCGAACTTTGCGTTGGTTCCCGAGAAAGCCGCCAACCATCGTATCGCCAAGCCATCGATCGACCGAGCGCTGGGGACGCCCAGATCACGTGGCTATCATTGGGCGACGCGATTTCCCAATAGACCCGTCCCACGCCGATCGGTAACGTCAACGCGGGGCGAACGGTTTCCATCATCGGTGACACCACCATCGGCAACCATACTCGCAAATCAACCGAATGCGGCTGGTCATCGGTCGGCAATGTCACCACCAACGAACTCTCTTCTCGGCGAACATGAACGGAATCCGAATCAACAAATGCTTCGGCCGAAATCGCATACTCGCCTGGTGGCAATCCCAAACGCAATTCTCGGCCACCTTGGACATTAGCCAGCAATTGTTCCATGCGTGTTTCGTAGCCGACCGCGGTCCGCAGAACCGCTTTAGAAACGAACAAATTTTGGTTTTTGTCTTCGCGTGACCGAACTCGCACGCCGATCGGTTCGCGCGGCAGGAAATCAAATACGATTACCTTGGAAGCCGTCGAATCCGTTGGCAATAGTTCAGTTTCAAGATCTCCCTGCAATGACACTCGCATGGTGCCACGAAACGTCATATCGACCGCGACAGGACGCGGGATGGGAATGCGTTCTATTTGGTCAAATGACAAGCGATCCTTCGATAAGTCGATGGGGATTGGACGAACCGAAGTCCAACGGATCGACATCGATCCACTGGATAGTTGATCCGAAATAAGCATCAATCGATCATCATCGATTCGCTCCAATACAGCCGGCGAATTATTGACCATCACACTCCACTGGGCCGCCGGTAAGGTGGATGTCGTTGCCGTTGACGCGGTAGCAGGAGCGACGGTGGTTGGGGCAACTTCGGCCGTTGGCTCCGATGATTCAAACGTCCGCAGAAAATTTTTCGATTGCAGTAACACTGCTGAGACGGTTGAAGTCTCGTCGCTTGTCTCCGAATCCGAGGGTGGCGCATCGTTTTTTGGCGGGGACGTCACAGGCGTTTGGATTTGAATGGGCAATCGACCTTCTAAATCCAATGTTGAGTTCACGACCCAATCGAGCGTGGTTCGTAGATTCATGCCATCGGTTTCGATCGTCGCATCCCCGGCAACCGAAATGCTAGGAGACCGTTCGACAATCTGGCCCACCAATTTTCCGGCGGCATCAGGCGGGATCACGCGATATTGTGTCCGACTCGAATCGACCACCCCGGCCGACTCGGTTTCAATGGATCGATCCATGTTGGTCGACGCTTCGAGGTCAACCACAATCGTTGACCGCCCACGACTCGCCAATGAAACCGAGGATGATTGAACCAGCATCGTCTCTTCGAGGTCCGCGATGCGCGGCAGATCAAATACAATGCGATTGTCTTCGTTGCGATTTAGGTCATGCTCGGCGATGATGCGTATCGGTGCCGGGTCCGTGCCGCTGAGCGATTCGAGATAGATTTCATAGAAATTTTCGTTCTGAACGGCTTCGATTCGCTGTGCGGTTTCCGAGTTTTCGATCGAGCGTAACTTCCATGACCCGAAGTCAACATTCAAGATGGTTCCCTCTGTTGCTCGCCCACTCGAAAGGATCTGGTATTCCAATCGAGCCACCGAATCATGAAGCGAAATCTCTGATTCGGTGGACAATCGCAATTGGCGACGAGTCGTCGCTAGCCACATCGGCAAATCGAACGAAGAACGGTCATACCGGAAGGAATAGGATCGCCCACTTTCATCCGACGGTTGTGCCAAAACGCTTTGGACCCATGGTCTTGATCGCCAACGCAACCGATAATCATCACCGGTCATCACTTGAATCTCACCACGTTGTCTCAGCGCGCCAATCACTTCGGGTACACGAAACACGAGCGGTGTCGAGGCCGAAGCTGCGTCGGTGGTCATTTGGAAGTTCAAACTCAAGTCAATTCGCTGTTGAGGTTCCTGGTCCTGCATTCGCAGTTCGATCAAGTCACCGTCGGACGACGCCGTCGGACCAATGATCTCCACGGATTGACCGCTCGAACCCAATTTTGGCGTTCCAATGAGGACGGATTTTTTAGGCAACCGAATTTTCACAACATTCACCGAGCCGCGCACGCTTCGTACAATCATTTGGCACGATGCAATCGGTTGATCTTGAGGTGAATCCCACTGGACGACGATACGACTGTTATCGATTTCAAGTAGTGGCGAACTGTCCGAGCCGCGGTCAAGTTTTCCCCATCGCAATGTGAAATCGCCTCCACCGCTCTCGACAACAAATTGGGCCGGATCGCCATCGCGGCGTTTCTCTTGGAGCACTTCGTCGCCACGGCCAATGACTTCACCTGTCACGTCGAATTCATCGGTCGTGATGCGGATTTGAGAAGGGGCATCAGGAAGCTGGAATTCGAGGCTATTCGGTGGCCCCGGCTCGACCCGTGCAGCAACGTTCATCGTGACAACTGCTTCGGATCTTTCGTTCGTTTTCACCAACAACAAATGGCCCGATTCGCCGCCGGAACCTCCGATACGAAAATCGTCTAAACCGACGACCTCCGGCGGACCAAGTGGATGGAAATTTCGCATCTCAAGTGGAATTGCGACGGTACGGCCATTCGTCGAGTCGATCGTCAAGCGGATCACCACCTTCAACTCCGCTCGCCCCTGAGCAGCCTCCCCGGTGATCTCAAGTGATTGAAAATCAAACACTTCGCTACGTGAATCGATTCCTGCCTCAAGATTCTGAAGCCGATCGATTTCCTCGAACGAGATCCCAGGCATCAAGACGGGGGTTCCTGATTCGTCGAGAAACAAAAATCCCTTCACTGGCAACGACGGTTTGGCGGGCAAGTCCATCGTTCTTCCGGATTCAATTACCCCACTTGGCGGCCTGGTTCCGGGGGGTTGCGCGACAAGCACGGTAGACTGGCTTAGCCAAAATGCCATGGCAAAAACGAAAATCACTATTCCGTTCAGACAGAACCGCAGCCGCCACGATGCGAGAGGGCATCGTGCTATCGTCGAATCGGAAAAATGCCAATGCGATGGAAGCACGGAAGAAGGAAAAACCCGGTTTGCGAGAACCGAAAAGGATGCAGCGAAAGAAAAGGGACTTCAAAGACGGGAATCGTTGAGAAATCATCGCCGTCCTCTACAGTCTACGCAAGCTTTGTAACCGGAAAAAGCAATTGGTTGCGACGATCGGCCGTATTCGTGGCGAAAATGCCGAATCAATCGAAAATGCCGCAAAATCGATACGATCGCTGCGAATAGGTGAGTCGTATTCTTGATGAAGCTGCAAAAATCAACATTGACCTGATTACTAGAAAAAGTGTGGCAACGGTGACAGGAAGGATAACTGCCATAAATTGACAATACCAAGCTTCATTTTTGACGCCCTGCTGGACGATACTTTCCTCATCAGCGCGTTTGACTCCCAATCCTTCGTTCTCTTGGACCAGGCAATCATCGGCGGGGACCCGTCGGTGCAGCACTCACTGTAATCTGTGACTTACCACCAACTGCAGCATCGAACAACGCATACCGCGGGCCGCAAATGGTTCGTCCCTGGTCTCATAGGGCTATTGGTATGTGTTCACGTGTGCACGCTAGGTCCTCGTACGCATGCGGAAGACCTATCGATGCCCCTTTTGTTGCCGGCTTCCGAGCCAGTCGAGGTTGATGTTAGCGTCCCGAATGATAGCAACCCGATCGGTGCCGGAGTCATTACGGATGGTAATACGGGTGATTGGCTTCGGAGTGAATCCATCGAATCCGAGGCGAGCGATGGGATGTCGCTTACGCCCGAACCCGCCTACGACTGGATGAAGGAAGCGAGCAGCTATTACCAGCAAAACGCTGATGGCTCCCCGACCCCGCTCGATCCTCCTACACTGCCGCTTGACGACCAGGTCGATTCCTATTTCCGTGCATCGGCAACTTCGCCCGACCCAAATCACTACCACCACTACGGCAATCCTTCCTCCGAGAAAGTGTGGCGTTGGACGCCGCTTCCCGATCATCTACTTTGGCATTCCTACTTGGCCGGCCTGCATGAATCAAGAATCTCGTCCGCTATCTTTGGCGACACAGATGAGAATGGTTACTGGGACGCTACTTTGGGAGGAAGAGTGGGGCTGTTGCGATACGGTTCGTCCGACAACCATAAAAATGGTGAAGGGTGGCAGTGGGATGTCGAAGGTGCCGTGATGGTACGGCTTGATATCGTCGAACAAGAGGATGTCGAATCGATGGATTTTCGTTTTGGAACCTTGATCACAACGCGTCAAGGCGAGTGGGGAGCCAAGTTCGGCTATTTCCACATCAGCTCGCATGTGGGTGACGAATACATGATTCGCAATCCGTTATTCGAACGGATTAACTATGTCACCGAATCATTGATCCTCGGGGGCAGCTACCATCCCAATGATCGAGTCCGCGTGTATGGCGAATCGGCACTCGCAGTCAAGCGTTCCGGTGGTGCCAAGCGTTGGCAATTTCAAACTGGATTGGAGTACATTGCCCGGCCGGCTACCTTGACATCGGGCAGTCCCTTCACCGCCCTGAATGTTGACCTTCGACAAGCTGTCGATTTCGATCCGGGTTTTACGGTGCAGACTGGTTGGCAATGGGAAGGGTTCCAATCGGGCCGTCGCGTTCGAACGGGCCTTCAATATCACAACGGCCCAACCCCCCAGTTTGAATTCTTCATGGAAGACGAGCACCACCTTGGCATTGGCCTTTGGTACGACTATTAGATTTCTGACACGGACCGCTTGTCAAAATTCACGTCGTAGCCTCTTTCCCATTCCGTCGCTTCGAATCGTCTTACATGCTTTGAATGGTTTCTGTGTAAGTTGCCGTTTGGGCTGCAAAAATGCCGAACACCAATGGCGTTCGTCGAGTTTAGTCAAGAGAAGTCGTAAGGCGGTTGAGCGAGCCCAAGTGTGCTGCGAATTTGTTCTGTTGGGTTGCAAGTTCATTCAGGTGCGTCATCAGCTGTTGAATCGATTGGTTTAACCAATCGCATTCCTCTTTCGTCTTCGCTATCAGAGCGGGGACTTCTTCGAGGACCACTGCGAATTCGTGAGCTTCGCTCCAGCCCGATGACTCTTTTTTTCCAGTGAATTGAATGAAGCGAAGGGTTCGATTGTTGGAATCCAAATTCTCTAGCGGGCTCTCTAGCTCGTTCATCCGTAACGTCGCTTGTGCCAGATTCTCAAACACATATTGTACGCGAGACGACATCTGTTCAAACAGCGTCCGGACACTTGCCATCACGCGATCATTCTTGTCAAGCCCTGCGTCCGAGCCAAGCTCCGACATGAACACCAAGCTGATTTCGCTCTGCAGCTTCGTTGCCGCCACATCGAAAATCAATTGGTTCAACATTGAAACAACGGATTGCAAATGAGAGGCCAATTCATTGATCACATCCGAGCTTTCTTTTGATACCGACCCGAGTGATTCGGATACAACGCGAAGCGTGCCCGCTCGCGGCCCAAGCTTGTTCGCAGCAATGGCCGCATTCATCGCCAATATTCGAATCGTGTCAGCTGAATCTAAGATTCCAACGCTTTTCTCACCCAGTCGTAAACTGATCGATTTGAATTCATCTAATCGATCGAACACGTCTTGGAGTAAAGCGTCGACTTGGACGCAGCTACAAATGGCTGGGGCAAACTCGGAGGTTTCGTTTGTTGATTGTTGGACCGATTGGGGTGATCCCTTTTGCGTTCTTCGTAAGTGGTCCTTACGCATGATCTCTTGTCGGCTACATAATTCAACCGACAGTGCTTCCCGCATGAAGTCGTCATAGCTTGCGAATCCCAGTTCACTAAGCTTGCTTTGCAATTCCAATGCCGAAGCCTTCATTGCTGCTTCGCGTTGTTTGGGCTTCTGTTCAATCTCGCGTTCGATCTCTCGTAGGCGAGCGTAGAGTTCGACGACTTTGGGAAAGATGACACTGCTCGGTTTCAAACGAACCGACAAGTAACCGTCGGTCGATGGCATTACGACGGCCAGTACCCAATAATGCCGTCCATCGCTAGCCAGATTTTTCACGTATGCGGCAATCGTTCGCCCGTTCTGAATCGCCTCCCACAGCAGCTTGAAAACGACTCGCGGCATGTCGGGGTGCCGAATGATACTGTGTGGCGAGCCGTACAATCGTTCCGGCTCAATTCCCGCAATCCTTGAGAAGACTTCGTTGCCGTGACGAATCACACCGTGTTCATCGGTTGTCGAAAAAAAGAGTTCATCGATCAAGAAACGGCGTTCTTCATCGATGATCCGTTTTTGCGTCTTGGTTGTGATCCGCGGTGTTGCTTCGGCCCCCGCAGGAGTCGGCAGAGAGTCTTCTGCTGTGTCTTGCACGTCGATGCTCTTCTTGAGAATTCTGAACGCAAATGTAGCGCGGGTAATGCTTTGTTCTCGAAAAGTATGGCACACATTTCTAAGTAAGTTTTAAATAACGCTCAGTCGACCACTGAATGGGAGTGCCTGTTTGGAGCGGCAGAGTCACTATTTCGATTGTGACGAATATTCCAATTTCCCGCTTGATGCATCGTGCGTTTTGATTGCCGAGACCGCATTGGCATCAACCGTATCCGAACCGCCGACCGATTTGTGGCGTGTCGTGCCAGGCAACTTCAATAGCTCGATGAGTTCCTCGATATGCGTCTCGTATACATCTCGTGGTTGGCAAGCGTGTTTAACGCAGATATTCGCTGCTCGTCCGACGACTTCGCCCATCATGCCACACGTTTTCATGACGCGGGTCGTTCCAAGTGCCTGGTGAGTCACGCCGATGTTGCGGCCCGCCATGAATAGGTTATCGACGTTGCGGCTGTAAAAGCAACGATACGGAACGGGATACCCGTACTCGCGATCAATGCGTCGGTCGTGTATTGCGATACTAATGAATGGATTGTCGGGGAATTTTTCGGCATACTGTTTCTTTGGATAATGCAGATCGATCGACCAAGTGCTTGGGACACAGCCATCGTCGAACTCGCGTTTCGTTATGACGTCCTCTTGTGAAAGAATCACGTCGCCGAGCAACCGCCGCGATTCACGTGGACCACCGATGAAGGCTACCCAAGTCAGCACGGCATTTCGATGCTTTTCTGCACCGTCGTTATTCTTCATCGCATTAAATGCGCCATACACGGCGCGTAGGTTATGGTCGCGAATGCCTTCGGCATCAGCAACTGCATTTTTGTTGAAACCGCTTTCCCAAAACCACTGGCCGTGATGGTCTCTGGGGTAAGGGAAATCCGCCATTTGCAGCTCGAGGGCCCAGGGTGTTTTGGGGAAATCGGTCACTTGATCTACTTCCGCCCAAGTCCACATGTTGCTCATTCCCATGCGATCTTTGGGTTCCATTTCCCAGTCGGCTTCCGCCAGAATTCCGACGGTTTCGTGGCCGGTGCAATCGCAGAACAGCTTACCGAAGAACTCGGAGTGTTGGCTCGTTCGAGTGTCAAAAGTTTGCACCGAAATTAGTTTGCCATTCTCGTTTTCGCATGCAAACGCATGATGATTGAGGAATAGGTCGATGTTCTTTTCGGCTCGGACGATAGCCTCTTTCTGTTCGTCTCCGAACTCTTCGGCGCGGCCGGGCGATTTGGTTGCTTTGTCGGCAAACTCTTCAATGATTTCACCGAGATGGGGGTACCGGCCGCGACGGATGTTCCCCATCGCCCACACGCGAACCTCGCTGCTGCCGTTGCCGCCAAGCACGGGGCGATCTTGAATCAGAGCCACTTTGCATCCCATGCGAGCAGCGGAAATAGCGGCCCCCATGCCCGCATAGCCACCGCCGACAACGACCAAGTCGTAGCCTGTTCTTGCAATGGGAGCCTCCGTCAGTCCAAGCACTTCGCGACGCCAATCCGCAAGCGGTTCCGAGACATTTGGTGGTGGTTCCACTGTTTGGCCTTCATCGATCGAGGCAAAATAAATGGCGTCGCAGCGACCGTCAAAGCCGGTTAGGTCATGAAGCCCCAGTTCCACGTTGGTGTCGGAAACATTTACTGTCCCACCGTCATGCCAGAACCACTCGGTTCCCTTCGAGCCAAACGTTTCCTCAAGTGGATGACCGTTGATGACTAGTTGAAATCGGCCCGGTTGGCCGGGGGCGTTCTAACGAGCCACTCAATCTTTGGTGCGTAGGGATACGCGGTAATCGCCAGGGGCAGGGAATTTTACATGGGTCACCGCGTCCTCGACCGGTCGGCCCAGACCGTGAGCTAACATGTACGGAGAGCCCATTTCGCGAATGAACTGCGTGTCCAAGCTCCATCCACCGTGTGACTCGAAACTTTCCGCTTCTACTAAGATACTCTCGGCCATCGTTGGGTTTGCTGCGACCAAGAGTAAGACGACTGCGATTACGTTCCGCATAATTAGCTGCTTATTTGGGGTGGGATTCCGCGTGAACGGAAGTGATTGTTGCAAGTGCACCATCCAACCAGTTTTGAAGAGGCAATTCAATCTTGCTCGTGGCCCGGTTGTTGCTTGTGCCAGTGGATTGATCGCATTGTAGCCTAATTCTCTCTTGACGAACAAACCGCTTGTGTCTACTGTACTAGATGAAATGGTACAGCAGGTGATCGAGGTAAGTTATGCTCTCAATTCAAATCACGACCGGCAGCGACGTGCCGATCTTTCGGCAGATTGTCGAGCAGGTTCGCGCGGCGATCGCCTGCGGCAAATTGTCCGTTGGCGACCCGCTGCCGAGTGTCCGCGCTTTAGCAGCCGAAATCGTCGTCAATCACAACACCGTTGCGAAGGCCTATGCCCAATTGATTCGTGATGGGATTGTCGAGAGCCATCAAGGTCGCGGCTACTTTGTCGCCGAACGGCGAGAAATATTTACCAAGGCCGAGCGGACTCGGCGTGTCAACGTGATGATCCAACCGTTAGTCAGCGAAGCGGCCTTGTTGGGCTTTTCGGGAGAAGAAGTGTTGGCAATGGTGGAGAAACAATTCTCAAAAATGGTCGCGTCTAACCAGGGGAATCGATAATGGATCAACCAAATTTTGCTGCAATCCATGCGGTCGGCTTGACTCGCTATTTTGAATCCAAATGCGTCGTTAACAACTTGGACTTCCGCGTTCCCAGCGGAAAGGTGACTGCGCTCTTGGGGCTCAACGGAGCCGGCAAGACAACAACGCTGCGGATGATGATGGGGTTGCTTGCTCCCACACGTGGCACCTGCCAAACCTTGGGCGTCGATTCACAGTCGATGTCCCCCGAGCACTTATCGCGAATCGGGTATCTCGTCGAAGGGCACTACCTTTATCCGTGGATGAAGGTCACCGAAGTGGCCCGCTTTGCCCGTGATGGTCAAACGGTCTTTGACGACCGTCGGTTTGACGAGATCGTTCATCATTTTGGGATTATGACCTCGCAACGTTGTGGCGACCTTAGTCGCGGCCAGCGTGCTGGCGTCAGCTTGGCGGCTACCCTGGCAGCCGATCCGGAGCTACTGGTTCTTGACGATCCGGCGCTCGGACTCGATCCCGTCAGTCGTCGATCGCTCAACGAAACGCTGGTCGATTTCGCTGCCCAAACCACTACGGATGATCGACCACGCACTGTGCTACTCAGTACTCACCTGATTGATGATGTCGAGCGAATTGCGGATGAAATAGCAGTCATGATCGCAGGCCGGTTGTTGATCCACGCCAGCGTCGCTGAATTCCAAAACCGAGTCACGCGTTATGCCTTCGACGTGCCAGCGGAAAGCGAAAACGAGTCGCTTGTTTCGCAGATGCAAGCGGCGATCGATGGTTTGGTCGAATCCCGAATGGTAGGCAAACACTGTACCGTTTGTGTCGCCGATGCGGCGGACGATGTCGCCGAACAATTGGCGAAATTGAGTTCAGGCAGCGTGGAAACCTTGGCCGCATCGCTCGACGAATTGGTGGTTGCCTACTTGTCGCGTGACCGAGCTGAGCATTCGTTCCTCGCAAAAAGGAACGGGCACAAAGTTGAGGAGATGAGTTCAAGCTCGGTTGTCACTAATGGGGAGCAAGCACGATGATCTATTGGAAAGAATGGCGTGAAGCAGTCCGTTTACTGCCCATTGCGATGGTTGCGATGGTGTTCGTTCTGTGGATTGCGTTCCCTGATCCGGCGAACGATTATCAAACCATTGAATCGGGGGTCGGTTTGCCGATCGTGACCGTTTCCATCTTATTGGCGTTGGCGATTGGGCTACTGCAAACGCTTCCGGAGCTGCGGACGGAAGTTCGCGGGCAGTTGTTTTCCCGGCCGCTTTCACGGACTCGGAATTTTTTGGCAAAAGTGGCGACAGCCTTTGCCGTTCATCTGATCGCTTTCCTTGTTCCGTATGCGTTCTTTTCATGGCGCGTGATGGCGATGTCGCCCCAGCAGCTAGCGATTGCACCAATCGAGTTGTGGTCAGGTTTCCTTTTGTGGTTATCTGGATTTGCGTTCTATCCCGCCACGGTCTGGATGGTTTGCCGTCGTGCCCGGTGGATCGGTTCGCGGACACTGCCGCTGGTCGCTGCCATCGGCATTATGGTGCTGGGCTCCTTTGCTGTCGATGCCAAGACTTGGTTTTCGTTTTCGACGTGGGGCCTCTGCGCCGCCATTTCCTTTGTCGTGTTGATGGTGATCACAAGACACGCCTACGTTGTGCTGGGGAATCAAACGCCACGCGTCGAATCGCATTCCTGGGGTGGCCGGCTGTCGTCCGCTGGTTTGACGATTTGTATGCTCGCTGTGACTGGCCTCTCCCTGCTGATGGCGTTCTTATTGGCTCATGAATACGGTGCCGCGGGACCCTATCAGCTGTCGGGATTGCGACTGGATGGCGCGGGGCGGTTGTACCAAACGGTCGAGGGCTACCAATGGGACAGAGTCAAACGACGATACGACGTGGTAGTGAAGCAGGCAGCCGAGGCGATCGAAACGCCGTTGGCAGACGGCTACCAGCGACCCGAGCCTGCCTATACAGCTCCCTCACTACCACTACTAGAGCCAGTGTTTTTCACTACCCAGCAATCCGTGTCGCGCGGAAGTGTGTTCAGTCCCATCGACAAGTCAAGCGTTGGCTTGGATGACAGGGTGGGATTCTATCATCGCGATGGTTATTTCTTGTTGTATCGGCTTGGAGTGGACAGCCAAACGTCAGGCAACCAACTCGTCGACTGGTTCGATCGAGGTGGTTTCGGCTCGCGAGAGAATCCGTTTGGGCGTGCCAATCCAGGTCAGTGGGCACGGTATACCGAAGCGACTTATACACAGCGAGACTTACAGTCGCCAACGTTCGGTCGAACCCTGATCGATTCGTCCGGCATTTACGCAGTGGACGTCTACAAGGCCAAACTGACCACTTTGGTCGATCAACGGATTGACGCGGCTATTTATCTACCGAAGCTCGCCAGTGAGCAGGCCAGTGCCGTACTACTCGATGGCGACCAGTTAAGCGTTTACTTGGTCGCGGGCTTGCATCCGATGGACACTCCCTCCGATTCCTTCGTCAAGCGTTTTAGTCTAAGTTTGCCAGCGGAATGGCTCGCAGTTCCCGGTAGTGCGCGTGCGCGAATCGTTGATCATGGTGACGACGGTTTCTCACTGATCAAAGCGACAGGCTACCGAGCCTTAACCGTTCGCGTCGATGCTGAGGGAGCTGTCCTAGAAACGAAACAGTATCTGCTGGCTGCCGAATCGGCTGATTTGATTTCCGCAGCAGTGGTGCAAGGCACGCTGCCACCGCTGTTAAATCTTGTCACCAGTGCTGGTGCGATGCTCGAATCGAAGTGGAACGGTGGTTCATACACTGCCGCCGCGACACGCTCCTACATCGTCACGGTCGTGGTGGTGACGCTACTGCATCTGGTGCTCGCAGGTTGGCTCACACGCGTAGCTTCCAAACGAAGAAATCTTTCGCAACGCGACACACGTCGTTGGTACCTGCTGGTACCGCTGCTCGGAATCGCCGCGTCACTCTCTGTGCTGGTTCTACACGCTCGAGTGCCAGCGGTAGCATGCCCATCGTGTGGTAAACGCAAGCGAGTCGACGAAGCGGTCTGCCCGCATTGCGACGCCGATTGGTCAAAACCCGAGCGAGTCGGGATTGAAGTGTTTGATGTAAGTCACAACTAGACACGCGGCAGTAGAGGCTGTTTCAGACGCCCATCGTGAGCTATGGCAAAACCTTTGTTGATTTGCCGAGGTCGAAATCTTCGACTTTCAGGTTTCGCTCTTTGAAGAAGTCCGGTTTTTGAAATCCAAAGAACGATGGGTTGAAGGGATCGACGAAAGAGACGTCTGCTTCTTTAGGAACCGATTGGTCGGTGAGAAATAAGCTTGCGTTGACGAGTAAACGGCGCAGATCCTCGCTCAAAAAATCGACTGCCGCTCCGGCGGTCGTGGCAAAACATTTACCGGAATCGCCAGCTGGCGATGGGTAGGGTTTCAGCCAAGCCAACGGCATCATCGGGTCGTTCAATTTGCTCTGAAGAATCGCCGAATCGGGATCGAGCGATTCGGTCACCGCACCCCTGAGCAGTACGGTCGCACCGTTTTGGTCAAGATGCTTGATTCCGTAGATGTCTGATGGTGTGAAAATATCCGAAACGGAATGCAATATCGGATGATCTGCGTGTTCGGGGACGATCACGGCACGGCCACCTTGGACTTTGTGTTTGCCATGATGGTTAAGCCAATTCTCACCGATCACGTTTAAGCCAAAATTGGCCCAGTCGTAGCCGCCGTAGTGACCGCTCTTAAATGCGTGAGTCGCGGTGCGGTAGGCAATCAGCGGTTTGGCTGCATTCAAGTAATCCAAGATCGGAGCCAATTGTTTGTCGGGCAAAACTCGCCATCGGGTAGCCAGAATCATTAGATCGGCATTGGCCAACGCATCGGTGCCGGGAATGTTTCCGATTTCGTTTGGATTGATCACGCCCGTTTCTTTGTCGATGGCAAACAGCACCGTGCATTTGAATCCATGATGTTGACTCAATATTTTGGCCAACATCGGGCATGACTCTTCGCTGCGATATTCCTCGTCACCCGAAATCAAGACGATGTGTTTGCCGTTCGCTTTTCCATCGGTTGGTTCAAAGACCAGTCGATCCGCCGCAGAGGAATAGGTTAGTGAAACGAAGGAGTACAGCAGCATCGAAGCAAGGGCAGAAGCGTTCAGTCGTTTCATGTTTCTTATCTTTCCAAATAACGGGTAACGGCAGCACGATATCGATCCGAGACACCGAGATTACTGAGCATAGGATAACGCTGGCGATAGTATTCCGCGAGTGATTCACAAGTCGCTTTTGCTTGAATACTATACGGGCTGTGCGCCGGCGGCGAATTTAGACGACTATGCGATTGCTCAACGAGGTACATCGCTGTAAGGGCACTGTTGTGTTGCCAGTAGTTTGATCGAATGCCTTCTTCTACTCCACGCAGCACGCGAGAACCGTTCACTTGGGAGTATTCAAAAAACGCATACCCAAAGCTATTCTGAATCGACTCAATGCTCCGTTCGTACAACCAATCGCCCGTTGCCGACCCGACCGCGTCGGCAACCGCATGGATGTAGGCAGGGCCCGAACCTCGCGTTCCGCCCCACTTTTCCAACATCCATTGCATCAGCGGCGGGTGAATGAGACTTTCGCGAGGATACTTCCGTAAACAGGTTTCCAGAGGTTCCGCGACTTGCTCCATTTCTATCCCTGTATCGCGTGCAAGTAAGAAGTAATCGTAATAGGCGACCGCAGGAATGTCATCGAGCGTAGAAATCTCATTCCACAAATTTATTGCAATCTTGTTGTGCTTTTCAAAGTCATCCCAACCGCTCTGCGTCACGTCACTTGACCAACCATTTCCACGTGCAGCCCAGGCCAACTTGCGGTGGTAGGACATGGCGGCGCAAAGCGCCAGAGGTGTTTTTGTTTTGCTCCAATTGACGAATCCATCGAGTCGCTCTTTGGCAAGGGTTCGCTGTTCCTCGTTCAGCGATTGTTGCGTGGTTTGTTGTAGCGTGTAGAGCCATTGCGATGCGATGGCCGTCAACATCGCCTCGTAGAGCTGCTCTGGTGTGCGATTAAACCGTGTTTCGGGTAGTTGTCGAAGAACGCGATGTAACATTTCCAAGTCATCAAACCGATTCTCCCAGGCATACCATTTGGCTAGCTTTCCGATTGCGGCGACTGACTGAGGTACCTGGATTTCTCGGTCATAAAGCTCAATGGTCGTGTCATTGACCAAGGCAATCCGACCGCCATTTTGGGAAGCAACGATACGGTCACTTTTGTCACCCGGAACAGGAGATGGGCGAAACGACATGCGATCACCAAACGACATGTCCATGCAGACACGCTCGCGACTTCCATTGGCGGTCGTCCGCTCGGCGATGCAAAACTGACTCTCCGACGAATCTGTATCGTTCCGGGTTTCAAAGACTTGCTCAAAGTCCCAGTACAGTGTCATTGGCCATCCTTTTTGATCTGCATCCTCGCTATTGGGATATTCTGGCCGCGTAATTACTATGTCTTTCCCAATCCAATAATCGTAGGCTCTCGTGCAGCCGATCGCGGTCAGATCGGTGGCTCCACTTATCGGGATATCAATTTCGTCGATAACTCCCAAATCATCCAATTTGAAAACGCGTCCTAAGGACGGGCTTTGCAGGGTAACGATGCGAGTTGCGTCGAGCGAAATCTGAGGCATTGGAAGTTGAACGTCACACTCGCCAATTTTGTCCATCCGGTCGAGATCGACATTGGCCAAGTAGATTCCGCCCTCCTGATCGACCACCATCGGGCGTCCTGTTTGAAAAGACACGCTCAAATGACGTATTGGAATCGCCGTCTTGAGTGACGTTAAAATTTCACGTTTTTCAAAATCAATCAGTGAGAGTGTGTTTCCTTTGGTTGCAAACAGTCGCGACGGATCTCGAAAGAACGCAACTTTGACTTTTGCCGATTCGCCATCGGCGTTGTCTTCGTTGGCATCAAGTCCGATTCTCTGGAAATCATTTGGCGATCCAGTGATATCGGTTTCTTGCGCAGGCGTCGTCTCGGTTGTCCACCATTCTCGCCAAGGTAGCTTGCTAACCCAAATGCCGTCGTCGAGTAAAAACAGGTGCTTTCCGGTGATATCCAACCTCACCTCTGCTGATCGGACCGACGCAGGGAACTCGACCGTCAGTTTTTTTTCCAACTCTGGAGCGATTTCTCCGATGGCCACCGCCATGTATCTTGCCGTTTTTTCGTCAACATCCGTGGAAGCAATCGTCCATGGAGCGGGCTGATCTGATTGTTTCGCCAATTCGATTTTCGCTTGTCGATCTCGGTCGATCTGGTCGGCAATCTTTCCGAGTTCACCTGGTTTCATCCTTCGCAAGAACGTGAATCCGGTTGGCCGCGAGACCTCCCATTTTCCTGCTACGACAGGCCACCGATATTGCACCGATTCAGACGTGTTCACTAGGCCGAGCGAATCGATGTTGTTTGTTGCAACTCGGATTTCTGGGGCTGGCTCACATCCGAGCGGGATCGCGATCATGCAAAATATCGTCGACATTCGGATCATACGATGTTGTGTTTTTGGGGTCATTGTTCGGTCTCCATTTCGGTTGCATCGATCGTTTGGTTGTCGACCGATACTTCGGTTTCCGCTGGCATCGCGACGGAAGACGGTGCAACAAAGAATCCGTTAAACATCTGCATGAAAGTTGACGATTGATCGCTTGGGGCCGTTTCGGGACGAAAGAGTGCCAATGACAATTCAGGGGGGGCAAGTTGTGGCGGACTCGGGATTTTCGATGGATCGGTGTAGATCGGCTGTCCCGATATTGAGTAGCCTCGCAGGATAGGTTGGTTGGCTTGCATTCGATTCCATAATTCTTCTTCCGGTCGAATCAAACGCTTGCTGTTGGTCAAAGATGTCAAAATTGGAAGAGTAGCGTCAGTTGGCTCCAATTTGAACCGCAACGATGGATACGATGCAATCACGGCCTGTAAATCTTGTGAATTGACATTGGCACCTCGCAAGTCGAGCGTTGCCAATTTGTTCGTCTTTGAAAGGATTTTAGCCAAGCCACCCTGTGGAATCGTGGCGGTGGAAAAATCCAGGTCTGTTACCGCAGCAATGTTTCCAAACGCTGCAATCATTTCGTCGTCGAATTGGCAACCAGCGACGGCGATTTTGGCAAGTCTCGGGGACTGGCTGAATGCTCTGATCGTGGCTGAGCTAATTTCATTGTGATTGAGTGATAGCTCAACCCAATCGCCTTGCTTGACGACATGCTCCACGGCCGCTGCGAGCAAGCCGCAGTCGTTAAGATTCAAACGCTTTAGCGACTTCGGGACTTGCCACTGCGCAATCACGTCTGGATCGAGGCGAGCGCCGGGAACGATCAGACTTTCAAGCGATTGAAGTGTGGTTAATCCTGCGAACGCATCCTGTTTCGCTTTCGGGTAGGCCAATGTCAATTCAGTCAAGGACTTCGCTTTTAAGACTTCTTGCACCACGGAGTCATTTAAACCTTCTCCGCCAGCGATGAACCACCATAATCCTTCCACGCCTTCGATTTCCATCTTCGGAAGTGGAGACAGCAGAGCGAGGCCTTTCAACTTGGGCGCATTTTTGACGTAGCAATATTGGCCGTACTCGTTCACCACCATGGGGCTTTCAAGAAGGGGCAAATTCACAAGTCGCAACGCGTTCACTTTCGATTCTCGGTGATGGCTAAATTGGATCCTTCGTAGGTTTGGTTTGTCTTCGATTCGAATCGCGGTCGTTTCCGCGTCAATTCCAATCCGATCCAATTCCGGAAAGGAACGATTGAGTTCGCTTACGAAAGATCGGTCCGTCCGCGCTTTAATGGCATTCACTCTGGTGATCGGCAGCGACGACAACGTCTCCAATTTCCCCTTAGGAATGATGCTGTCTCGCAAATCAAGTTCACGGAGCTGTTGGTTCTGTTTGAGTGGGGAAAGGTCAATTTGGTCCAACGAAAAACCAATCAAACCAATGCTGTTTACTTCGGTTTGGCTGCCGAATGCTTCGACCACTCGACGACGACTGATGACGTCAATCTCGTGGTCGAATCCGATCGCCAACGGTCCGTTGGTACATTGCGATGAAGACTTTAGAGTCTTGAGCGAATCACATTGGTCAATTGATAGCGACTCGAAACCATCCGGATACAACCACAAAATATCCAGTTGAGGAACCTGGAATAGCGAGACATGACGCCCCCAAAAAATCACAGGCGCCTTCTCGCCTTCGGCAACACGCCGCGTGATGTTGGTGTAATCGCTGCCGAGACTCGTCATTTTAGGAAGTTGCTCAAGCTTCATGTCCACACGTTGAAAAGCATCCATCCGGATTTTGGTTAGCTCGGGCATTCCCGCAATGGTCACATCAAAGACTTGCCAATTCATGTAGCCATCAAGCGAGCGAAAATAGAGTTCGACAAGTTTTGGCCAATCGCGAAAGGCAACCTCCGCCGATTGGCCGGTCGGAGGTCGTGAGATGGTTAAATACTGTAATTGGTTCCTGAGCGGCGATTCTTCCCAAGCATCAAACGGAATGGCCGTGTCCAGTGCCATCAAACGAGTCATTCTTGGCATCTTCGAAAACGCCTTGAGTGACGGCCCGCTGCAATTGGTCTGCGACACATTCAATTGCCGAACCAAGTCGCACGACGAGATCGCATCGACCGTCGTTGCATCTAGCGATCGACCGGCAATGCGAAGGTCTTGTAGATAACGCATCGACGGCAAACGACGCAGTGGTGCCAAGTCGTATTGTCCACCACCGATTCGCAGTGCTCGCAAGTGGGGGAGTTCACAAACCGCTGAAATCGCGTCATCGTTCGGCTCCGTCAGATCCACCTGAGTGATTCGAACCAAGTAGCGAGACAATGTCCAAGGCAAACGTGAATGAATCAGACGGGGAACGATCAATTGAAGTTGAACGGTGCCAACGGCACTAAGCTTCTTTTGGATTGCTGTTTCTTCGCGAAAACGATAGGTCTGGAGCTGCCAATATCCCATCGGCAACGCAACAAGCAGGACCAGCACGAGCAGATCCGAAAGTGAAATGGAATACTTGCTTGACTTCAGCGATGACACCTTTCGCCTTGTCGCTTTCGAATAGCCAACAACCGCGCCGAGACTCAGAAGTACCACTCCCAAGTCAATGACCATGGCAAGCCATGACCAGCTTGTCGATGTCGCGACATCATCGAACGAGTGTGCGATGTAATACCGAGCGGGCCACCCTGCTTCGGTAGGATAGACTGTGCTTAACCCTTCTTCCTGGTCCAATGGGAAATCGAACTTCGTATCTTTAAACCCACCGCTCAAGCCAATCGTGTCGTACTGGTAGGGAGCGTTGACGACGATAAAAACAGCAAATAATGCTAGAAACCCAAGTCTTCGTGACAAGCTAGATAGATTCGGTTTCATCTTTCGGACGAACAGTGCGGGTATCGGCGGGAGTATCGGTGGGAGTATCCACCGCGTTTATCATCGACGATCCGCGCGCCGGTTTCAACAATAGACGCCCAAACCCGAGGGCAGGTCAGGTACTGCGTGCATTCTTTTCTTCGCATCCACTCTTCGCATCACAATTTGGTCTGGGAGCTGACACTCGCTAATTGCGGGCACGCCTCCCCAAGGAATTGCGTGGGCGACCTTGTTTGGTTACCCCCCCCCTCCGCTTTGAGTCGAATTCGCTAGACCAAAGGGAAAAATACAAAATCGGGTCTCCGATAGGCGATTTCTTGTCGAATCGGTAATCTATCAGCTCAAAGCTCCCATTTTGATCCATTCATGAATATCGATAGTAAATAGCCATGACGATTCCCACTCGATTCGATCACACCGAAGCTGCCGCGAAAATCGCTGATGCCTGGGATGCGGCCGGGTGTGCTCACGCCGAACCGAACCCCAATAAAAAGCCGTTTTCGATCGTCATTCCGCCGCCGAACGTGACCGGAGCACTTCACCTCGGGCACGGGCTGAACAACACCCTTCAAGATATCTTGATCCGTACCAAACGGATGCAGGGATTCGAAGCTCTTTGGATGCCGGGAACCGACCATGCTGGGATTGCGACGCAAGCGGTCGTCGAGCGGCGATTGAAGGAACAAGAGAACAAATCTCGCCACGATCTGGGCCGCGAAGCGCTCGTCAAGCGGATTTGGGATTGGAAGGCCCAATACGAAACCCGAATCTTGGGGCAACTCAAGCGGATGGGATGTTCGTGTGATTGGCAACGGCTTCGATTCACGCTCGATGATGTCTGTGCCGCGGCTGTGCGAGCAACCTTCTTTGATTTGTTCAGTAAGCAGCGGATTTATCGCGGCAAACGTCTGGTGAACTGGGATACATTTCTGCAAACGGCCGTCAGTGACGACGAAGTTTTTAACGAAACAAAGAAGGGGCACTTTTGGCACATTTTCTATCCCGTCGTCGATCCCAAGCCGGGTGAACCGACCCGAATTGAAATTGCGACGACTCGGCCTGAAACGATGCTGGGCGATACAGCGGTTGCCGTCCACCCCGATCCTGAATCGGCCTTCAAGAAAGTGGGGTCAGAGCTTGGGGAAAAACTTGCCGCTGCATCGTCGGGAGAGCAAGAAGAAATTCAAGAGCAAATTGATGCGTTAGAGCAACGGTCTAAGGAAATGCTGCCGCTGCTCGTCCAACTTCGCGATATGGCACTTGATGGTCGCAAATTGTTGCTGCCGCTGGTGGATCGCGAAATACCGCTGATTGCTGACGAGTGGGCCAAGCCTGAAATGGGTACAGGGTGCGTGAAAATCACGCCTGCTCACGACCCGAACGATTACGAAGTTGGCAAACGGGCCGATTTGCAGATGATCAATATTCTGAATCCCGATGGGACGCTCAACAGCGAAGCAGGCACTTACGAAGGTTTGACGATACCAAAGTGCCGAAAGAAGGTCGTTGAAGATTTGGAAAAGCTTGAATTGCTTGGCGATATCGAAGACCGTGAAATTGAACTGCCCCATAGCGATCGCAGTAAGACGCCGATCGAGCCGTACTTGGCGGATCAATGGTTTGTCGCGATGGCGGAATTGGCTCAATCGGCGATGGACGCCGTGACGGATGACCGTGTAAAGATATTCCCCGAGCGGTACCGCAAAGGTTATCTCGATTGGTTAAGCGAAAAACGGGATTGGCCCGTCAGTCGCCAATTGTGGTGGGGCCATCAAATTCCAATCTGGGCCGTTGGCGGAATCACCGAAGCCGAAGCACAGGCGATCGAATCGAAATTGAAGGCATTTCCCGAATACGCATCGGGCAAGATTGCCGAACGCATCGACGCCGAGGATGCGGGGACCTTTGCGATCTTTGTTTGTTTGCGGGACGAGGATGTCAAGCTTGAAACGAAGGTCCAATCGCTCGGGTTGACCCGTGACGCGGATGTTTTGGACACATGGTTCTCGTCCGCTTTATGGCCTCATAGTACCTTGGGGTGGCCCGAAAAGACGCCTGAACTTGAGTATTTTTATCCCACCAGTACGCTGATCACCTCGCGTGACATTATCACGCTATGGGTGGCCCGAATGGTGTTGATGGGACTGAATAATCTTGGTGAAATTCCGTTTAGCGAAGTCTTCATCCATCCGAAAATTTTGGATGGTAACGGCGAAGGAATGAGCAAGAGCAAGGGGAATGGCGTTGATCCGATTGATGTGATCGACAAGTTCGGCCCCGATGCGCTGCGGTTTGGTTTGGCTCGCTTGGCAACCGAGACGCAAGACGTGCGGATGCCAGTTCAATATGAATGCCCGCACTGTGAAAAGCTGATCGATCAAACAAAAAAGAACCAATCGGTACCTGCGGTTGAATGTCCTCAGTGCAAGAAAAGTTTCTCGACTCAGTGGGCGGAATCCGAAGCGGATAAATCACTGCCCAAGGGAGCTGTTGTTAGTGAAAAGTTTGAAACGGCTCGTAACTTTGTCAACAAGCTTTGGAACGCGGCACGCTTTACGCTGATGAACTTTGATGGCTACAAGCCACAATCCATTAACGTCGCCGAATTGCCACTGGAAGATCGTTGGTTACTGAGCCGGTTGTCGACCGTAACTCGTGATGTGACCGAGGCAATCGAGCATTACCATTTTGCCGAAGCGTCGCGAATCCTCTACGACTTTGCCTGGAACGAATTTTGTAGCTTCTATATCGAGATCGCAAAACCGCGATTGTCAGACAATGCTTTGCGAGGCGTCACGCAATCGGTGATCGCGCATGGGCTCGATACACTGCTTCGACTACTGCATCCAATTATGCCGTTTGTGACCGAGTCGATATGGGGATTTCTCAATGATGCGGCGCCCGAGCGTGGTCTTGCAAATCCGGTCAAGGCACCGCGATTTGTGATGACAGCGGATTGGCCCGTTGCTGAAGCGAGTCATTACAACGAATCGATCGAACGACAATTCAATGAGTTCCAAGAAGTGGTCGGGGCGATCCGGCGTATTCGGTCTAGCCAAAACATTGCTCCGAAGGAAGTCGTGCCGGTCGCGATCCGCTGTAGCCAATCGAGTCAATCGCTGCTGGAGCCAATGCGGTCCTATTTTCAAGCACTCACGGGAGCCGACGTTGTCGCTCTTGGCGAACACGCTGCACCATTCGAGATCGATGCCCCGTTGGCTTTGACGAGCCTCGATATCGATGTTCATGTCGATTTGGAGAAGTTCATTGACGTGAATGCAGAATTGTCGCGGCTCGAAAAATTACGCGACCAAGTGGTCAAGCAAATCACGGGCAAGGAACAGAAACTTTCGAACGAGAACTTTGTTGCAAGAGCCCCGGAAGCGGTGGTTCTGAAAGAACGCGAATCCTTGGACGATTTGAAGAAACAACTGCAATCGGTGCAAAGTGATATCGAAAGGCTAAAACAAAAATTGACGTAGTTTTCCCGTGATCGAGTGGTTCGATTACAATAGGCTTGCGTTTGATTTCTGTTGCTTTCCCCGGCTTTTTTACTGTTATCATGCCCATCCCACTAAAGTGCCAATGCGGCAAAACGCTAAAAATTCCTGACAACTTGGCGGGCAAAGCGGTCAAGTGTCCCGGTTGTGCTTCGGTGCTGAAGGTTCCTGCAAGTAGGACAGCCGTCGCGTCGCAACCTGCTCAGCCGGCGGTTGCTGCACCCGCCCCGAATCCACCGGGCGCGATGGATGAGTTGTTCGAAGAAGAAGGGTTCACCCAAACGGTCGAAGCGGTCTGTCCGGCCTGCAGATCCAATATGAAGGCCGGAGCCGTGTTGTGTACCAAATGTGGGTACAACATGGAAACGGGCGGGCGATTGGAGGCTCACAAAACCGTTGGCGTGGATATCGGCCATGGGACGCTTGCGCTCGAAAAAGCGGCCGAAGACATGATACGCACGAAGGACACCCAAGACCGCATGCTTAGCAAAGCCGGTTTGCCATGGTGGATATTGGCTCTAATCTTGGTGCTGTTGGTTGGATCGACCTTAATCGCCGTGATCGCGATCAATGTCGCGAAACGGCAAGATGGCGCGGGCAATTTCAATCCTGTGGCGACTTTCCTTGCATTAGCGGGCGGTGCCTGTTTGACGATTTCAAGCGGGGCTTCAATCATGCTAATCGTCAAAGGGTTTCAGAAGGATGTTGTTACGGGCCTGTTGGTTTGGTTAGCACCTTTCTATGTCTTCTACTTTGTTGCCAAGAATTTCAGCGACACGTGGCGTTTGCTTCTGGTTTCGCTAGTGATGGGAGGCATCGGCGGTGGGTTGCTGGTAGCTGCAATTTCATCAGGGCTCTCGTTTCAGTAGCCTCTGTCGTATCACAATCAACCGTCTCGTGAGCGATCAAATCGTTATTGATAGGTTCGGTAGACAGGCTCTGGCATTTTCTCCGGCCTGCGAATGACCTCTGCTTCAATAATCCGGTCGGGTGGCAGAACGACCTCGTCCTTCTTTTTTTCTTTGTTTTGATCGACTCGCCGTATTTCAGAAAGCAAACCCATTCCCTCGATCACGCGGCCAAACACGGTTTGTTTCTCGCGAACCTCAGGAATCGGCGTGAAAAAGATCGCAAATTGGGTGCTGGCTGTATCAGGTAGAAAACTCCCGTCCTCGCGCGGCAGTTTTGCCATCACCAACGATCCGCGAAACGCATTCCGCGATCCTTCGCGTAGATGCTCGTCGACCAAGAACTTGCCTGAGTTGCCATCGCCTTGTCCCGATTCGTCTCCGGTCAATGCCAATAGGTCATCAAGCACTTGATGGAAATCGATTCCATCGTAGAAACCTTCCTCCACAAGCGAAATAAAGTTTGAAACGGTGGAAGGGGCATCTTCAAGAAACAACTCCACCACGACGTCTCCTTTGGTTGTTCGAAGGCGGACGCGAGGAAGGTTGTTTTTTGCGTCTTCGGCACGACGCTCTTTCTCTTGGGCCCATTGTTTTTCCAGCGTCTCAATCTGGTACGAAAATCGCTTGTCTAGGTCATCGAACGCTTCGCGATTCATGTATTCATACACTTTCTTGGCGATTTCGAATTCCCCGGTGCAAATCGAAGCACGAGAGACGGCTCGGTACAAGAACGTTTGGTTGAAATCTAAGTCCATCAACAACGCCCCCCCCTTCATTGTCAACTCGTCGTAATTGCTGTTCGTGTAGTTGTGTTCCACCATTGTCAACAAATACTGTGCAGCCTCTTGGTCAGGGATCAGAATCAGCATTTCATAGGCAGCCTGATAGAGTTCATCCAACAACTTCCGCGACGCGATGCTGGTTTCGTGAAAACGCTCAAATGCTTCAGGCGACCGATCAGCCTTGTTGGCGTAACGCGTGTAAAGCTCTCGCATGTTCAGGATTGATTCTCGCGTTTTCTCGCGAATATCGTTGTATTTCGCCTTGATCCGTTCTTCCTCCGGAGTCAGTTCCATTTTCGATGGATCAAACGACGGGGGCTGAGCGTCGGCTTGCTCTTGAGGTGCGTCTGGGGTCACTTCCGGTGCAGGCTTCGTTTCTTGTGGCGAAGCAGAGTCCTGTGCCGTCGTCAGAGGCGGAATGGATGCACAAATGCAGAGAAACAGGGCGAGCGGCAAACGCGCGGGGGGAGCGAACATCGAGAAAACCGTTTGATTCAGATAGGCAGAGACGGACTTTGCTATTCCTTACAGCCTGACCGAGGGTCTGGTTCACGAACTTATCGAGGAATGCAGCTTATCGAATAATGCAGCTCAAAAACACGGAGAAAAAAACGAACCGAGCCCCCGATAGAACCCTTGACGAAGCCGTTTGTCAGGGTTTGTCAAACCCTCCGCTGGACCCAACAAGGCCTCTGCTGGGCTCAAACAGAAAGTATTTGGACAAAACTTTTTGCCGACGTGCCAAAACAGGCAAAAACTTCGAAATAGAGGTGGAAGTGAACCTTTCGCAAAACTCGTTCGTCCGCTAATCTGTGCGGACGAAAGAGGAGTTGGCGTTCACCAGACGTTTCCTTTCTTCTTTGCACCGGAATCAAACTCCGGGCAACCCATCCGGGGCGTAGCTCAGCCTGGCTAGAGCGCCTGCTTTGGGAGCAGGAGGTCGCATGTTCGAATCATGTCGCCCCGATAAATGAAAACCCCGTAAATAGAAATGTTTGCGGGGTTTTTTCGTGTTGTTAGCACGGTGTTTTGTGAATTCTTGGCGAGAGTCGTTCGCTGATCCCTTTGATGTCTTGGGGGGATTCTGCTCACTCTGGAAGGCTGTTTCTGAAATCCCCAATTACTCCACCATGCCCTTACTGAGTTCGCCCCCCTAACGATCACAAATGAGGCGGCCTGGAGATCGCTGGGAGGCTCAGCACTGTCTGCATTTCCCATATCGCATTGGAGTGTCCCCCAAAGTTGACGCACGGTGTTGAGAGTGGCGATTGGGTATGAGATGGATCAAGATGATGGTGGTTGGGAAGCGGGGCGGAAAAGGCCGACGCCTCAACAACGGGCTCGCTTTCGACTGATCTGCTCCGACTCAAAATCGACTTGCCGATCTGAAATCGAAGAGTCCGCAGCTTGAAAAACGGAGAAGGCTCGAAGGCCACCGTCGCGGCATTACAATTGGCAAGTCGCCTCAGGGCTTCAGGAAAACAAGAAACTCTTGATATGGCAGCAGACCAGGTTTGTCTTGCTTTAGGACAAATCCAGCTTCCTTGCAGAGGCGGAGTATTTCCTGTTTGTGAACCTTGATCGCCTCCGGTGGCCCCTCTGGTAGCTCCCCTTTTCGGAAGTCGATGAGGACGAGCTTTGCTCCACGCTGCATTTCCGAGTGAAGTGTCTTGAGCCACTCTTGTTTTTCGCGAACATGGAGCAACACATCGCAAACGAAGACACAATCGGCATCGCTCGGCAACCCAGGATCATCCGATTTTCCAACCTGTGCTCGGATGTTTGGCCATTCTCCGGTCAGCACCTTTCTGTGGATGTGGCGAACCATCTCGGGCTGATTGTCGATGGCGATCACCTTGCCTTGCGGCACAGCCTTCGATAATCGAAAAGTAAAGTAGCCTGAACCACATCCCAGATCCACGACCGTTTCGGTTCCCTTGAATTCCAACGCTTCAACAACGGCTTTCGGTTTCTGCCATTCTGCACGATCGGAACGCTCAAGGAACTTGATGTAATCCGCGACTTCTTCGAATGGTTTCAACTTCGTCTTGTCGATTCCTGCCTTGCTAAGCGGACATTCGATCGGAGGAAGTGCTTGCGTGCCATCGGCAGCCCGAACGCCGGAGCAGCTCACAAGAAACGTGAGCATCACAATGAGATTCGCTGCCGGCACCATGCCCCAGCACCAGACCGGCCGCAACAATGTCGTCAGCCTCCTTGAAATTCGCGTTATCTGATTTCGCATTTCTGGCTATTCCTGATCATGCTAATGCCTGAATCCCATCACTTTTGCGCTTCGGCGTCTAAGACTTTGCCGAAGTGAAACGCCCCCGTGTCACGTTTCGATGCGAGCGGAGACCCGGCAAAGGATCGGCTCCTGTGTAGAGTCAATCCTAAGAAGGTGTTTTCGTCGGAGCGGTTTGCGAAATGGGTCGACTGTGCCCTTGCTTGATAAGCGTGTCAAGTTCCTCTTTCATTTGCCGGGCAATTTCGGGATGCTCATCAATTACGTTTTTCGTTTCCATGGGATCGGTTTGCAGATCAAACAGTTGGAACGGTTCGATGGCGGAGTTCTTCATGTGAAGCTCCACGTTGTACGTATTCTTTGCACCGTAGCGATGCAGTTTCCAGTTTCCAACGCGGAATCCGAAATTGCCTTTCACGCCATTGTCTTGCTGGATCAAATGAGGCCGGCCGACTGCACCGGGTTTTCCCAACAGAGCGTCACTGACATCGAAGCTGTCTCGACAGGCTTCGTCGTTTGGAAGGGGAACTCCGACGAGCGAACTCAAGCTGGCGGCCAGATCGATTGTGCAAACGATTTGGTCCGAGACGGCTGGTTGAACCTTGCCGGGCCAACGAACGATCAGTGGCGTTCGAGTGCCTGCTTCGTAAACGTTGTACTTTCCGCCACGAAATGGCCCAGCAGGTTTGTGGTCACCAAGCTTCTCGACCGCTTCGTCTTTGTAGCCATCATCGAGCACAGGGCCATTATCGCTGCAAAAAACAATCAGTGTATTATCGGCAATTTGAAGTCGATCCAACGCGTCGGTCAATTCACCGACGCACCAATCGAGTTGGGCGATCGAATCACCACGCAGACCTAAAGATGTCGTTCCTTGAAAACGTTCGTGCGGCATTCGTGGAACATGGAGGTCATGCGACGAGAAAAAGAGAAAGAACGGTTCATCACGGTTCTGTTCAATCCATTTAACCGAATCATTGACCCACCGGTCGGCTAATTCTTCGTCGCGAAAACGAGCGGCATGGCCTCCGGTGTAGTAACCGATGCGCCCGATCCCATTATGGATGGAGTGATTGTGTCCGTGCGACCAATCGAGTCTCAGCGTACTGCGATGCGATACCCCCGTAGGATGATCTTCAGTGGGTTTCTTGTTTCCAACCCAAAGCGGGTCGGAGCTGTCGAGGTTTTCGACCCGGTGATCGTTGACATAAACTTGAGGAACTCGGTCGTTTGTCGTTGGCAATAGAAGGCAATGATCAAACCCAATTTCCAGCGGCCCGGGCTTCAAGTCACCGTTCCAATTTGGCTGCCCCTCGCCCAAGCCAAGATGCCATTTTCCGATCACCGCTGTGTTGTAGCCTGCCGATTGCAGCAGCGAAGGCAATGTGACGGTTCCGGCGGGGATGAGCGTTGGACTGTTCGGTGGTGCAATGCCAGTTCCCTGTTTGCGAAACGCATAAGTTCCAGTCAATAAGGAGTAGCGAGTCGGTGTGCATGTGGAGGCGGAGCAATAGCCACTGGTAAAACGAATCCCCTCGTTCGCTAAGCGATCGATATTGGGAGTCGTGATTGCCTTTGCGCCGTAACACGAAACGTCACCGTATCCCAAATCGTCAGCCATGATGACAATGATGTTAGGACGATCGTTGGAGCCGGCCTGTAGCGTTGATGCAGGAAGCAGACTTAGCAGCATAAGCAACGCAATGATGGACACACCAAGTGTTGTCATGCCCAGTGGCGAAGCGTATTGCAATCGCCGCGGACACCGGTTCCGATTCATTGAATGCGCGGAATTGTGATGTAACTGTAGCATGGTGATCCTCGGAGGTCGTTTCAAAAAACTATCATCAAAAAGCAAATAGGATGGTTGCCTTACGTTTCATTGATGCAAACAAGCCCCGATGTTTGCCGAGAGAGTTAACCTGAGCCGAGTACTCTCTCGATGCGATCCGCTGCATCTTTCAGGTGGCTGCGCATCGCTTCGCTTGCTTCCTTAGGTTTGCGCGCCAAAATCGCATCAAGGACTTTCTGGTGTACAGGAACGGATGCGAGATTTTCTACTGGCTGACGGTTCGTAACTTCCAAACTTGCTTCGAGCGACACACTGATCACATTGGCAACCGGCGCAAAGAAGGGGTTTCCCGTTGCATGTAGAATTTCGGTGTGGAATC
Source organism: Novipirellula herctigrandis (assembly GCA_007859835.1). GTDB lineage: Bacteria > Planctomycetota > Planctomycetia > Pirellulales > Pirellulaceae > Novipirellula_A > Novipirellula_A herctigrandis. Next base: position 6,426,022 of record SJPJ01000001.1, read on the forward strand.
GGGTATCCGCCAAGTGAAAAGCTTCGACACTGCCGGCTCCCCTTGCCATCTCCTCCCAAGCCTCTTGGATCAATGCCCGTTCGTCGTCGCTAGCACGCTCCGCTGCAAGCGCTGCTGCGGTAGGTTCGATCGCCTGTCGGAACTCCGTGAGATAGCGAAGCAGTTGGCCATTCACATCCGATTGTGATTGCCATTCCAGCACTTCCGGATCGAGATAGTTCCAAACCCGAGCGGGGCGGACAATCGTTCCTCGCTTGGCTCGAGATTCCACTAGCCCCTTGGCCGCTAACGACTTGATCGCTTCGCGGACCACGGTTCGGCTAACGCCCATTTCTTCGCAAAGCGTTGTCTCTTGAGGCAGCGGTTCGCCGGGTTTCACCTCGCCTGCCAGAATCCGTGATCCTAGATCGTGAACGACCTGACCGCATAGATTTCGGGGGGTTCGGATGCTTGCCATGTTCGTCCTAATCATAATCGGCCCTTTACGTAAGTGTTATTGTAATACACTAGTCTGGGGGCCCCGTTTTGTCTATCTCGAGCGAAACGATCTCAGATGGATATGAAGTGAGTATGTATCAAACACGCCACGCCTCACGAGTGTTTCGGTATAACTCCATCTTCCGAGAAGACTCGACCCTATTGTTGATCTGCCACCACTATAGCCGTCACACTCACTTGCTGGAATCCTATTCGAAAGTGGGTAGTCTCTTCGCCGAGCGGGCCATCTTCGCCGAGCGGGCCATCTTCGCTGAGCGGCCAATGTCTGTTTCGTCTCCGTTGTTCTTTTACACCACAACTCGAGTCGCGCATGTCGTTCACGGACCAAGCGGTTGATGAATGCGAGATCGTCTCCATTTGCCACTTTTGTCTCGGCGTCATTTGTCGATCAACACGCACTTTGGGAGAGCGTTTCGAATCCTTACTGTGACCTTTCGTGCATTTGACCGGAATATTGGTTTGCGGTGAGACTGTCAACCGCAACGAGTCCAACATGGTTTTTATTGGCGCGAAGGGTTCGTTGCTTCGTCCGCCACAGCCAACACGTCCACCTTGGCAAGCACCGAATCAAAAGTTGGCAAAGCATGGGGGGCTCCACCGAAAATCATGGACAAGATCATCATGGACAAGATCACCGTGCAAAAATGCCATGCTAAAAAGCCAAGCTCAATCCATTTGGTTTTCGCCAAATTTGTTGTCAGAGGTTAGGCGGTTCGATTCTTTCCATCGATTCGAATTTCGTTTGATGCGAGGGTTGTGTGTCGATTTGTCGGATCGACGCGTGCTCGAGTGTTTTGGCATCGGAAAATGCGTCTGCCAGTAGGTCATTTGGAAGGATGCCGGCATGTGTTTAGATCTCTCTTAATTGCCATTTTTTGCTCGTCACCGGATCGCCCACTTCGCCTCACTCACGAGGGATCAATACCCCCCGCCTACCCCTGGGCGTAGTGCTCGTGGCTACGAAAGTTCGTGAAAATCCGAAAAATAGGCTCTTCTCTATTGACCGGAGGCCAGCTTGTCGTACAATAAGGTTGTTGGCAATGTGCGGCGTCGTCTATGAGGTTTTTTTCAAGACGACAGCTAATCCAAGAGTTGATGGAGCTTTTCTTTGCCGTCATTCGGTTGCTAGTGAGTCCTTGTCATATATCTGTAAATGTGAAAGTCCGGCTGTTCTTGGAAGGGCCGTCGTGTCGCGTGCGTCGTTTTGCTGCGTCAGCATCATGTTCGCATGATCAATCAATCAATTAGTTTTTTTTCTGCTCCTATTACAGGGAATCTTTCATGCGAATTATGCGAATGCTAATTCTCCTCGCGTTAGTGGTTCCGGTGCTTCCGGGCTGCGGCGATTCAACTGAACCCACGGTCACTACGACAACCGATGAGTTGCAGCAGTTCATTGCGGATAACCCAGAGCTGAATGTGACGGAAGAGGATTTTGCCGGTCAAGGAATGGGGCCAGCGAAGGGTGAATCGCAAGGGGAGTAGTTTCAAGTATCAGGCTGTGGCTTTCTCTGGTGCGTCTCAGTGTTGTGTCAGTGGTTCGCAGTCATTGATGAGTGTTCTAAGGATGGTGGCCTTTATGTTTGGCTGCCTTATTTACTTTTTTGAAATGTTGGAGAGATAGATGGAAATGATTCGACGCAAACGCGCTTTTACGTTGGTGGAATTGTTGGTGGTGATCGCCATCATCGGTGTATTGGTTGGGTTGCTGCTGCCCGCCGTTCAAGCAGCACGTGAGGCGGCTCGGCGGATGAGCTGTAGCAATAATTTCAAGCAGATTGGCTTGGCTATTCACAACTACCACAGTGCCTATAGCCAAATGCCCAGGCATGGCACCGGAACCACCGGGACGACTTTGGTCGACGGCCAGTCCACGTCATGGGCGGGTGCATCTTGGGGCCCTCCAGGGCATAACCGATTTGAATTGAGTGCTTTGGTGGGGTTGACTCCATTTATTGAGCAACAAGCTTTGTGGGAGCAGATCTCCAATCCTTTGGCATCGCCCCAGAATCCTACCTCCATATTTTCAGCAATGGGACCTAATCCAGGGCGAAACCTGGCGAGTCACGCGAACAATCGTTACGACCCTTGGTTAACCAATATTCCGTCGTTTCGTTGCCCTAGTGATCCTGGCGTTGGGCTTCCTGCTCAAGGGCGTACTAATTACGCCGTCTGCCTTGGTGATTCCATGACACGCAGTAACATGGGAGTTTATTGGCACAATGGGGCCACCAACTCCCAAATGTACGAAATGGCAAGAGAGTCCAATCGAGGTGTGTTCCAACCTAGGCAAAAGTCGAGGTTCCGCGACATCCTTGATGGTCTCTCCAACACGATCTGCATGGGCGAAATCGCTACAGACCTAGGTGACCACGACGCTCGTACCGAGGCTGCTAAGAACCCAAATACATCGGATTCTTGGAGCCATTCGAAAGCTGGTAACGCAATTGCATGCCAGTCCGTCAAAGATCCTCTTCGTCCACAATTCTGGGCGACATCGGGTCCTAACCCTGCGAGCTTGACTTCGCCGGTTGAAGAGCGTCGCGGATATTGCTGGGCACGGTTCACACCGATCTTTACCGGCATGCTTACGATCCTTCCGCCTAATAGGGAAGTCTGCAATTCGTCGCCAAATCAACCGCAATGGCTCGCCACTGGGGAGTCGACCGCGCCGCCAAGTAGTCGTCACCAAGGTGGTTGTCATGTCTTGATGACCGATGGTGCAGTGAAGTTTATCACTGACTCGATCGAAGCAGGTAACCAAAACAGCGCCCAAGTGCGCCGCGGTGGTCCTTACGTGACACCAGGTTCGCAGAGTCCCTTCGGGCTCTGGGGATCACTCGGAACGCGTGCTTCAAAGGAAACGGTTAGCGACGAAATCTAAGCTTGGTCATCGCAGGCTTGAGAGTTGACAGATGGGGCCTCATTCCTTGGTTAGGAATGGGGCCCTTTTTTGTTCCTTAGAGGTTGGTTTGAGGGTGCCAGTTGGTATTCCCTAGTCATACCTCGTTGGGCTGCGGCGATTTAGAAGATGCGGTTTCGTCGCAACAGGTCAATTTCCATGTCTTGTTAGTTGACTATCAACGCGATTTCAGGTATTACAATATGGCAAGCTGGCCGCATGTATGGCATGGAATACTTGTGGTTGGAACAGCGTATTGGCTGGATGCTAAAAGCTTGGAACACATTTTGGCTTTTGGCGGGATGCGATACACCGCTCATATGGGGTTGTGTATGGTGGCGTGCCGACTCACCTTTGCAGGATTACGCTGCGTGTTGCAATGTGGATGCTGTTTGTCGGCGAGGACGCACTCTGGAAATTGTATTGGAGACGCTAGGTTATGAATGAGTTCTTATTTCCTCTATTGCTGGTGTTGCTGGCCAGCGTCTTTCAGGGCACGTTTGGGTTGGGCATGAAGTATGTCAAGCCGCTTGCTTGGGAGGCTTGGTGGATTGTTCATGCGACGGTCGCAATGGTGATCTTCCCGTTGATTTGGGCTTTGATGGTGGTGCCCGATCTTGGTGCCGTGATCGCTTCGGCGCCGACCAATGAACTCATCACTGGTGCGCTGCTCGGTTTTGTTTGGGGAGTTGGCGGCATCATGTTTGGGGTCTCGGTTGGCTACATTGGTATGTCGTTGACCTACGGCATCGTGATGGGGCTTTGCTCGATCGCCGGTGCTCTGATTCCGCTGTTCTTGCGGTACGATTCAGTGAACCCCGATAGTCTGCCTTATCTCTATACAGGGTTGGCTTTGTTGGCAATCGCGGTGGTGATTGTGACGATTGCTGGATTGCAACGTGATAAGAAGTTGGCTGAAGGGAACGCGAACATTGAAGGAATCAAAAAGGGCAAGGCGTTTCGTATTGGGCTCGTGATTGCCTCGCTTAGCGGCATTCTATCGGCGATGCTTGCTGTTGGTTTTGACAACACATCGGAAATCGGCAAGCTGGCAGAAGAAGCCGGTGCGTTGCCACGCAATACGGCTTTGGCGCGTTGGATCGTTGTGCTCGCCGGTGCCTATCTGATGAATGCTGGCTACGCAATCTTCTTGCTGATTAAGAACAAGTCGTTTGGTTCATTCAAAACTCCTGGCATGTTCTCGGCACTTAAATGGTCGATTATTGCTGGTTTGCTGTGGTTTGCCGCTCTGGGTACGTACGGTCAAGGCGTGGCGTTGATGGGTGACATCGGCACGATGATTTGTTGGCCAGTGATGTTGGGGCTTTCGTTAATCGTTAGTAATATCGCTGCGTTGATTACGGGGGAGTGGAAAGGAATGCAAGGTCCGCTCAAGCTGATGGCTCTCGGAGTCTTGGTGATCATCATCGCGACCGTGGTCATGGCTTATGCCTCGACGCTGAAGGCAGATGAACAGTTGGTTCCGGATCGTGTTTCGGTCGTCGCTCCGCTGCACGAGGGCTTTTTGGCTTAGCTGCTATCTGGCTTGGTTTTTTTAGGCTCATGCCGATCGTTTTTATTGGAGTGATTCTCTGCGTCACGATGCTCAAAGAAATATTCAAACCGGATGGGTGATCCCTCCGCAAATTAGGTTTTTGATTCTCATCTAATCTTTCACACAGCAAAATAACTATGAAAATTAAATGCATTCGAACGCATCATCTGCGTGACCACCTTGAGGTTCCGTTTGGTTTTTCTCAGTGGTTTTATGACACTCGCAATACGCTTTGGGTTGAAATTGTCGCAGAGGACGGTACGACGGGGTGGGGCGAGTGCTATGGTCCCGCTGAGGTCTACCAAGCTGCGATCACAAGTTTCTATGCTCCACGCTTGTTGGGTAAAGATGCGTTGGCAACCGATGTCTTGTGGCACTTGATGTGGCGAGCTTCCCTCGATTTCGCCCGTGGCGGTGTCATGATGGGCGCAATGTCCGGTATTGATATGGCATTGTGGGATCTTCGCGGCAAGGTTTTGGGCCAGTCCGTTTCGGAATTGATGGGAGGCCGCTATATCGATGAAGTCCCTTGCTATGCCACCGGTATGTATTTCAAAGAAATGCCAGAATCGGACCTGATCGCATCGATAGTCGATGAGGCAGCCGGTTACCAACAACAAGGTTTCACGGCCTTGAAGATCAAGGTTGGTAAGAACTTGTCGTTCGATATCCGTCAAGTCGAAGCGATGCGCAAGGCGCTTCCGAACATGACCATGATGGCCGACTCGAATCACGCCTACGATTTGCCCGAAGCGATTCAGATCGGGCACGTGTTGAGCGAACATGATTTCGGATGGTTTGAAGAACCGTTGTCGCCTGAGTTTGAAAACCAGTTTCGCCAGTTACAGGACAAGGTCGACATCCCGATCGCCACCGGCGAATGCGAGCAGACGCGGTACGGATTCCAGCGACTCCTTTCGACGGGTGGCGTTCAAATCGCGCAACCTGACTTGGCGTATTGTGGCGGGCCTTCCGAGGCGTTAAAGATTCGCAATGTGGCGTCGTCAATGGGGATCAACGTTGTGCCGCATTGTTGGGGTACAATGCTCAACTTGGCCGCAGCGACTCACTTCCTCGCTTCGGGCTATCGTGAGCCGGGTCGTAAAGAAGTTGCTCCTCCGCTGCTGGAATACGATCGTACGCCAAACGCGCTGCGAGATCAGTTGTTTGAAGTCCCCGTGGTGGTGAAAGATGGCATTGCTCAAGTCCCCACCGGACCGGGACTCGGTGTTACCGTCAATAAGGCTGCGATGAAGTCATTTGAAATTCGGGAAACGGAAGTCAAGGATCCAATACATGTTGGCCTCGCTCCTGCCGGCTACGTGGCTAGTGTTGCTAGTCACTAGAGCATTTTTAAGTTGGATGTACGCTAAGCCCCGTCCGGGCATTGCGGCGCCGGGGCACACCCTGGCCTAATTGGCCCCACGTCCATTACTTGGCCCCACGTCCATGATGAAAAAGCGTTAGCGAACTGCCCTGCTTGAAAGCCAATCCCTGTTTTTTCGGTCGATACAAATTTCAGGTCGATACCAAGCAACCTAACCATCACGTACAGCGGTCGAAACCTAAACACTCCCAACAGTCCATCAAGGTGAAACGATGAGCGACAAAAAATTTGCAATGTTAATCAACGGTCAATTGGTCAAGACAGAGAAAACGTTTTCGGTGATCAATCCGGCAACCGAAGAGGTGATTGCCGAGGTTCCCGAGGTGGATGCCGCCTCGATTCAATTGTCGCTTTCATCCGCCAAGGATGCGTTTGAGACTTGGTCGCGCATGCCTTTGTCGCAACGTCAGACGATGATCTTGAAGTACGCCGATCTGCTTGAGGAAAATCGTAACGAGATTGTCGATTTATTGATTGCCGAAACCGGCAAACCTATTGGCAACGCCGATTATGACTTTGGCATGCTCACAACGTGTCTACGGTTCTTCTGCGAAGAAGCGGCTCGCATTGACCAACCGGTGATTCCCGACCCGGACGGGCGTTTCCTGCATTACATTCAACGTCAACCGCTCGGCGTCGTGGTTGGATATTTGGCGTGGAATTTTCCGCTGCTAAACCTTGGGTACAAACTTGGGCCTGTTTTGGCGTCGGGCTGTACGGCAATCATTAAGCCATCGCAACTGACGCCGCTCGCCACTCTCCGATGTGCCGAGTTGCTTGTCGAGGCGGGCGTGCCGGGTGGCGTCGTGAATGTGATTAGCGGTACCGATTACGACGTGACGGGACCGTTGTTAGAAAGCGACATTCCATCGATGTTTACCATGATCGGCTCGACCCGCGCCGGTGTCGGCGCGATGAAGTCTGCTTGCACAAACGTAAAGCACTTCTCAGTGGAACTTGGCGGAAATGCACCGGTGGTGGTTTACGACGATGCGGATGTGGAGGCGGCGGCAGCCAGTGTCGTGGGGCTGAAATTTGCCAATACCGGTCAGGTCTGTGTTTCGCCTAATCGATGTTTCGTTCACGAGAAGGTCTACGACGCGTTCATTGCTGCGGCTAAAAAGAACGCGGCCGATATCATCTTGGGAGCCGGTCGAGGAGAAGGCAATTTGATGGGGCCAATGCTGACTGCGAAAGATCGCGATCGCATGTTGGAGTTGATTCAGTCCGCTGAGAAAGAGGGTGCGACGGTTGAATGCGGGGGCAAGGTTCCCAGCCAGCCTAGCAAAGGCTACTTCATGGAGCCGACAATCCTCAGTAACGTCAAGCGAACCATGCGTTTGTCATGCGACGAAATCTTTGGGCCTGTGTTACCAGTGATTCGTTTTTCCGATGATGACGACGTGATTGCGATGGCAAACGATACCGAGTATGGACTTGCCGCCTACGTTTACACGACGAATCTGTCACGTGGCCTCCGTGCTGCTGCGGATATTGATGCAGGGAGTGTCTGTGTCAATGAAGTTCATTATGCAGTGCAGTTGCCTCATGGCGGCGTCAAGCAAAGTGGCGTCGGCAAAGACTGCTCGCGTTACAGCCTGACGGAATACCTGACGCTCAAACGAGTTTCGATATTGATCGACAAGTAAAAACGTCGTTTGGCATTGTCCACCGAATTGTTTACCTAAGTTCTTTAGGTAGGGGCTGGCTCCTAGGGACTTTTTTCGGTGAACCGGTTACCTAGCCATCACTCAATCGGTCGTACGAACCGGCCCTGTATTTTATTGCTCGCCAGAAGCCTATCCCTATTTACCTCTCGGTCCTAAACTCGCGTCGAGTTTTCAGACCAAATCAACCAAGAAAACCCAGGAGCCAGAACGTGAAATATCCATTTAGCCATATCGGAATTCCCACGACGGATGAAAAAAATTGGGATGGATTTTATGAGCCTGGAAAAATTCACTACACCGATTTCACAAAAGATGAATATGGTGTTGAATGGATTAAGTTCGACTCAGACACTCCGATGCCGGAAATGATGCAAAAACTTCCGCACGTTGCCTATCTCGTTGACAACATTGAAGAAGCGGTAGAGGGGAAAGAGATTCTCGTTGAGACGTTTTCTCCGGGTGAAGGCGTCCGCGTGGCTTTCATTATTCACAATGGCTCGCCCGTCGAATTCATGGAAGTGAAAGAATAGAAACGATGTTTCCCAATGAAATTTTAGAGCGATTGGAAAACACCGGCGTGGTCGCTGGGTTTTCTGTCGAGAGGGTCGAACACGCAGTCCCTTTGACGAAGGCATTGCTGGCCGGGGGCATCGAGGCGATCGAATTGACGCTGCGTACTCCCGCCGGGATGGAGGCACTGAAGGCTGTTTGTGCAGAAGTGCCTGAAATGTTGATTGGGGTCGGTACGATCCTGACACCTGAAACCGTTGCCGACGTCAAATCCGCCGGAGCCCATTTCGGTGTGGCTCCGGGGCTAAATTCGCGTGTGGTTTGTGCTGCAAAGGAAGTGGGTTTGCCGTTTGCACCGGGGATTGTTACGCCATCGGATCTCGAAACCGCGATTGAGCTTGGTTGCCGATTCGTAAAATTCTTTCCAGCAGAAGCTTCCGGTGGAATCCCATATCTGCGCAGTATGGCCGCCCCCTACAAACATTTGGGGATTCAATACTTCCCGCTGGGTGGACTGAATGCGGATAATATGTTGGATTATTTGAAAGAGCCCAACGTATCGGCTATCGGCGGATCGTGGATCGTTAAACAAGAACTAGTCAATAACGAGGATTGGGCTGGCATTGCCGCCCGTGCGGCAGACGTTATCAAAGCATCGAAGAAAGGTTCGAAAGAATGAGTCAAGTCGTAGTTACTTTTGGTGAAATCATGGGTCGTATGGCGGCCCCCGCAAATCTTCGCCTTCGCCAAACACGTGAATTCGAAGTCACCTATGCCGGGGCGGAAGCCAGTGTCGCGGCGTCGATCTGTAATTTTGGCGGCACCGCTCGTTATGTGACGGCGTTGCCAAAGCATGCCTTGGCTGATGCAACAATCGATTCGGTCCGTGCGATGGGCATCGACACGCAATATGTGTTGCGTACCGATGATGGTCGGCTTGGACTGTACTTTTTAGAAACAGGTGCCAACCAACGACCCAGTAACGTGATTTACGATCGCGCCGACTCGGCTGTTTCGATCACCCCAGCGGACCAATATAACTGGGATGCCATTTTTGACGGTGCCCAGTGGTTGCATCTCAGTGGGATTACTCCGGCGCTGTCAAAGAGTGCTGCGGAAGCCACTTTGGTGGCCGCGCAAAAAGCGAAAGCCGCCGGGGCAAAGGTGTCGATCGATTTGAATTTTCGCGGAAAACTATGGAAGTGGGATGACTCCAAATCGGCACGTGAACTAGCACAAGAAACGATGCGCACGATTTTGCCGTTTATTGATGTGGTGATTGCCAACGAAGAAGATTGCCATGATGTTCTTGGAATCCAGGCTGGTGACACCGATGTTCATGCTGGGACGCTGGATACGTCGCGTTATCCGGATGTGGCACGTCAAGTCGTGAAACAGTTTCCAAACATTAGTAAGGTAGCCATCACACTGCGCGAGAGTCATTCAGCGACGCACAACAATTGGGGCGCGATGCTATATGACGCGGTTTCTGACCGTTCGGCTTTTGCGCCACTCGATCAGCAAGGTAATTATCAACCTTACGAGATCAAGAACATTGTTGACCGTGTCGGTGGCGGCGATTCCTTTGCCGGTGGTCTGATCTTTGCCTTGACCACACCGGAATTGAATGCTCCACAAACCGCTGCGAACTTTGCGGTTGCCGCCTCCTGTTTGAAACACTCGATCAAAGGTGATTTCAATTATACGACGCGAAGTGAAGCGGAAGCTCTTATGGGCGGGTCTGCCTCAGGGCGTGTCGTACGTTAGCAAATTCGCCAGCCAAGAATCCAATACACCGGGAATCCAATACACCGGGAATCCAATACACCGGGAATCAAATACACCTGAGATTTCCTTGGCACGATGGCGGTTTTCGAAAATGGATGGAATCGGTCTCGTTTGGGCACCAACCCTGCATGACTTTAAACCGAAAGAAGCCACAGAGCTTGACACCGATCGGCCCTTACTGAGGCAACCCCATTCAATGAATGCCACAACGAAACTGCTAACGATCTTTTGCGTCCTTGCCCCATTGGGCACGAATGCTGTTTTCGCAGCCCCCCTGCGTCCGAATATTGTTGTCGTCATGTGCGACGATCTCGGTTATTCGGATGTCGGTTTTAATGGAGCCACCGACATCCGCACGCCCGAGTTGGATGCGCTCGCAAAAAGTGGAACCATCTGTACTTCCGCCTACGTGCCGCATCCTTTCTGTGGTCCTAGTCGTATGGGGCTGATGTCGGGACGCTATCCGCATGAGTTTGGCGCCCCGTTTAATCTTCCCAATAGTGGTCATGGAATCGAGGAGTACAACAAGCAAGGTATCGACATCAATGAAACATTGATTAGCACGGTTCTTCAAGACGCTGGCTATTACACCGGAGCAATTGGGAAATGGCACATGGGGATTACTCAGCCGTTTCATCCCAACACACGAGGCTTCGACGACTTCTATGGTTTCCTCGGTGGAGGTCACTCGTATTTTCCGGAAAAGTATAGGCCGATTTACGAACGCCAACGTCGTGCTGGGAATCCGAATATCAACGAGTACTCGTTGCCGCTGGAACACAACGGTGAGGAAGTCAACGAGACACAATACATCACGGATGCTCTTTCGCGTGAAGCAGTGCGTTTTGTGAACGACGCGGCAAAGAAAGATCAACCGTTCTTCCTGTTTCTTGCCTACAACGCTCCGCATACACCTCTTGAAGCGAAAGAGGACGATTTGAAGGAGTATGCGGATGTCAAGGACGAAAAACGTCGTACTTATGCAGCCATGGTGCATGCGGTCGACCGTGGTGTGGGGGAGGTCGTCGAGTCTTTGAAGAGTAACCATGAATTTGATGACACGTTGATTATCTTTCTCAGTGACAACGGAGGGAAAACTTCAGCCGGAGCCACCAACCGACCGCTTGCTCAGGGAAAAGGGAGCGTCTACGAAGGTGGATATCGCGTTCCAATGTTTTTCCACTGGCCCGGTCATGTTCCGGCTGGGAAGCGTTTTAAGTATCCCGTTTCTTCGCTCGATTTCTATCCCACTTTCGCAGGTCTTGGCGGCGGAACCATCCCGGCAGGGAAGCATCTCGACGGGAAAGATATTTGGAACGATTTTTTGGCAGCCCAGAACCCACGTAAGGGCGACATGATTTTTGTGGTACGTCATCGTGCTGGTTTTAGCGATGCTAGTGCGAGACAAGATCGCTGGAAAGTGTTGCGTGATGCAAATGGACCTTGGAAACTGTTCAATATCGAAGACGATGTGAGTGAGCAACACGATTTGAGTGCTCAAAATCCTGAACTACTCCATTCGATGGTGGCCAAGATGGAAAAGTGGAGTCGAAGTCATATCGAGCCGCGTTGGCACCATGAGCGTCAGGCAAAGGATCAATGGGACGAAACCGGAATGCCGCACTTCGACCAGACATTTAGCATCGATCCGTCTGAGGCGACACCAGTTGAAGTATCGGAGATGAAACCGTTGAAGAAGGGGGATTCCACCCGCGATGACTTTGTCGAACGTGAACGGGAAAAATGGGAAAAGAACGGTTGGAATTGGGATCATGTCAAAGTCGACAAAATGTTCGACAGCATCGATGCAAATAAAGATGGTGTTGCATCAGGTGAGGAAAAGAAGGCCTATTGGGCAAAAATGGCAACCGAAAACTAGGCGAGGCGTTCTTGTCGGGGCCGCCCATCACGGGCGACGGGGATCGACCGCGATCCGGTGTAGCGATTCGAGAGTCTTCTCTGTGCTGGTAGCACTTTAAGTCGTCTGACTTTCTCTGCTAGCGAATTATCCAATAAAGACGCAGCCTTTGCGGGTATCATGTGAAGTCACATTTGAGCGGCGGCGTTACCGATTGCCTCTCAATATTGGTCTTGTCGCTCAAGTGTTGCCGCAATCATTAGGATGGATCACCTATGGAATATCGCACGTTAGGTGCAACGGGGCTGAAGGTTTCCGTGTTGGGGTATGGTGGTTCAGCGTTGAGTTCCTTCTACGATGGATTTGACGAAGACCGTGGGATTCGAGCTGTTCGCCAGGCGTTAGACCTAGGGATCAACTTGTTGGATACATCGCCTTTCTACGGTTTCACGTCGGCTGAGACCGTACTTGGAAAATCGCTGCGCGGCGTATCGCGAGACGAGTACCTGCTGTCCACGAAAGTGGGACGCTATGGTTTTGAACAATCCGATTGTGACTATTCTGCAAAACGTGTTTCCGCCAGCATTGATGAAAGTCTCGCTCGACTGGGCGTCGATTTTGTTGACTTCATCCAAGTACACGATGCTGAATTCGCCGACATAGACCAATTGGTCACCGAAACGATTCCTGCTCTGTATCGCGCACGCGACGCGGGCAAAGTTCGATTCGTCGGTGTCACCGGTTTGCCAATTCAGAGATTCCGGGAAATACTTGACCGCGCTAACGTCGATCAGATTCAGTCCTATTGCCACTGTTGTTTAAACGATACGGCGTTACTTGATCTTTTGCCTCCGCTACAAGAGCGGCGCATTGCGATTTTTAATGCAGCGCCGTTTGCGATGCGGTTATTGAATGCGGGTACGCTTCCGGATTGGCATCCTGCTCCACAGCAATTGCGAATCAAATGTGCCGAGGCGGCTCAATATTGCGCGGAAAAGGGAAGCGATCTTGCCAAAATAGCCCTGCAGTATTCCGTGTCTCACACCGAAATTCCGACCACGATCGTTGGGACTGCGAATCCGGATAGGGTCATAAGCTATGTGAGACACATCAATGATACGTTGGATACCGAACTGCTATCGGGAGTGTTGGAAATTCTTGAACCGGTTCACAACCTAACTTGGCAAACGGTCGATGCTTGATCATGTTTTGCAACGGAGAATTAGCCCATGTGGCAAAACGACAAAGAACTCTTTGAATTAATGTGCGGTAAGCTCTACACGCCCGTGGTGGGAGATATCCTCGACAGTCTGGGCTGCTACCACCAATTCTTGCCACGCGAGATCCAACCGTTGGCGTTGGAGATGAAAATTGCTGGTCGCGCCATGCCGGTGCTTACTTGTGATATTCATGGTGAACAGGAAAGACCGTTCGGATTGATGACCGAGGCGCTTGATCAGATCGAACCAGGCGAGGTGTATCTCAGCGGTGGCAGTATGAACTCGGCTCTATGGGGCGAGATTTTGACGGCCACCGCACGCATGCGAGGTGGTGTTGGGGCTGTGGTGGATGGGCCACATCGAGACACGCCGCGCGTGTTGGAACAGAATTGGCCGGTGTTTAGCCGGGGCAGGTTTGCACAAGATTCCCGGGTACGAACTTATGTCCAAAATTACCGAATCCCGATTGAAATTGGTAACGTGTGGATCGAACCGGGGGACCTTGTTTTCGGCGATCTTGACGGCGTTGTCATCGTGCCTCGTAAACACGAAACGGAAGTCGTTGAGAAGGCACTAGAGAAAGCGTCCGCCGAGAACCTCGTTCGCAAAGAGATCGAGAACGGGATGAGTTCCACCGAGGCCTTTAAAAAGTACGGTGTCCTTTAACTCATGCGGATGACAGGATCAGGAATGAAGACATCTAACAATCGAGCGTTTGTAATCAACGTAGCCGACAACGTAGCGACGGCGCTAAGTGATCTCAGGCCCGGCGAATGTGTCTTGGTTGGCGATGCTGTGCATGAATCTGCTCAAGTACGCGGCGACATACGAAGCGGGCATAAATTTGCATTAGTGGATCTGAAGGTGGGTGACGCAATCATCAAGTACGGCGTGGCAATCGGATATGCGAGTGTCGCGATTGAGTGTGGCATATGGGTGCATCTCCACAACGTTCAGAGCCAGTTCGACGAACGGTCGGGGACACTCGACGGTGAAACAGGGGCTCCAACCGAGGGGAATGTCTATGTCTAATTCGCAAAATTTGACAACGGCATCGACCATCCGGTCGTGGCAAGGCTATTTGCGGTCCGATGGTCGCAAAGGCGTCCGCAATCTGGTCTTGGTGATTTATACGGTTGAGTGTGCAAGTTTCGTTGCACAAGCGATCGCGAAAGACGAGCCGGACGTACACGTGATTGGCTTTCCTGGTTGTTACGATAATGCCTATGCCATTCGTTTGATGCTTTCCCTGGCAAGGCATCCGAACGTTGGTGCCGTTCTATCGGTTGGTTTGGGGTGTGAGTACACGCAGCCACACAAGATTGCTGAAGTCGTTCGCGAATCGGGGCGGCCTGCGGAGGGCTTCTTTATTCAGGACATCGGTGGGACGACGACAAGTACGGAGCATGGTAAACAGATTGTGAATCGGTTGCGGCAGGAAATCGAATCCGTGCCGCGCGTTTCGATGCAGCTTTCTGACTTGACCATTGGATGTGAATGCGGTGGCAGCGATGCAACATCCGGCTTGGTTGGTAATCCCGTTGTCGGTCGCGCGTTTGATCGATTGGTCGAACAAGGTGGCACGGCGGTTTTTGAAGAAGTCGTCGAGTTGATTGGGCTCAAGGAAATACTCGCAAATCGAGCCAAGGATGCGGACGTCAGGAAGACGATCGAGGCAACTTACGACAAAGCAATGAGCTATTGCCAACAAGTCCAACAGTGGTCGACTTCGCCCGGGAATTTTGCCGGTGGTTTGACCACAATCGAGGAGAAGAGTCTTGGGGCATTCGCCAAAAGTGGTTCTCGACCGATCGAGGGTGTCATCAAGGTTTCCGAACAACCTGATCACGCTGGGTTGTGGCTACTCGATTCCGTCCCTGATCCTCATTTTATGCAACACGGCTACACCAACGCGAACGACAGTGAAGGTATTCTCGATTTGATCGCGACCGGCGCGCAGATTGTTTTGTTTGTAACGGGGCGAGGTTCCGTTATCGGATGCCCCGTTGCTCCTTTGATTAAGATCACTGGCAACACACAGACCTACGAGAAACTACGCGAGGATATGGACTTCAACGCAGGTCGTGTTTTGCAAGATGAGCTGACGCTTGATGATGCCGCCGATGAGCTTCTGCAACTGATCTCGCAAGTTGCTTCGGGTAAGCCATCCAAGCCCGAAGCATTGGGGCACCGAGAGTTCTTTATTCCTTACAAGCACCAAGACACCCCGCCACTGACAATTGGTTGTCGCAGCTAACATTGCCACACAAATGGATCTCTCCATGAAAGCGTTTACGATTGCCGAGCCCGAGGTTCTCTGTTGCGTCGAAATTCCTGAGCCCACAACGAGTCCAGCCGACGTGTTGTTGAAAGTCCGACGCATCGGCTATTGCGGTTCGGACTTGAACACGTTTCGAGGCGGCAATCCGGTGGTTAGTTATCCTCGTATTCCTGGGCATGAAATTGCCGCTGAGGTATTGTCGATCGGTTCGGATGTGCCTGCGGGGTTTGCGGTGGGTGAGACGGTCACCGTGTTCCCGTATACACAGTGCGGCGAGTGTTCGGCATGTTTGGTGGGACGCCCAAATTGCTGCAAATTCAATCAGACATTAGGCGTCCAACGCGACGGTGCGTTGACCGAGACCATTGCGGTTCCGTGGAGAAATGTGATTCAAGCACCCGGTCTCAGTGTGGTTGAGCTTGCCCTGGTCGAGCCTCTTTCGGTGGGATTTCATGCTGCTGAGCGGGGTCGTGTTACAGCGGATGATACGGTTTGTGTCATCGGTTGTGGCATGATCGGATTGGGGGCGATCGCCGGCGCAGCATTGAATGCCGGTGCACGGGTGATTGCTGTGGATGTTGCCGACAATAAACTCGTCCTCGCCACGAAAGCCGGAGCCAGCCATACCGTGAACTCGGCGAACGAGGATTTGCATACACGGTTGATGGAACTGACCGGTGGTCATGGCCCGGATGTCATGATCGAAGCGGTGGGAATGGACACCACGTTTCGGGCGTGCATCGACGAGGTCTGTTTCGCAGGCCGAGTGGTCTACATCGGGTATGCGAAGCGACCGGTCAGCTACGAAACGAAATACTTTGTGATGAAAGAGATCGACATTTTGGGTTCTCGCAACGCCACGCGTGAGAATTTTCAATCCGTTATCGAGACTCTCCGGTCTGGACGTTATCCGGTCCAAGGCACGATCACTCAGTCAGTACCATTCGCCGAAGCTGGCAAAGCGATGCAGCGGTGGGCGAACGATCCAAGCAGAGTAACCAAAATCCAAATTGAAGTGGATGCAAAAGCATGACCAACTCAACGGTTCCAAATCCATTTGCTTTAACTAACGAGACGGCGCTCATTACGGGTGGAGGTAGTGGGTTGGGGTACGGTATCGCCAGTTGTTTGGTTAAGGCTGGCGCGAAAGTCGTGCTGGTCGGTCGTCGCGAATCGGTTCTGTCTGCAGCAGCGGAAGAGTTGGGGTCGCAAGCCAGCTATGTTACGCATGATATCACCGAAATGGAGCGAGCAGCGGAGTTGGTTGAAAGGTCAGCCGAAGCGGCCGAGAGTTCTGTTTCGATCTTAATCAACAACGCCGGAGTTCATTTGAAGAAATGGGCCGTTGACACATCGCCTCACGAATTCAACACGGTGCTGCAAACGCACGTGGTTGCTGCTCACGCACTGACGCAAGCGGTGTTGCCGGGGATGCTCGAGCGACGACATGGTAATGTTCTTTTCACCGCTTCGATGACATCGTTCATTGGAATGTCACAAGTCGTCGCCTACTCGGCTGCGAAATCTGCTTACGTTGGCATGGTACGCAGTTTGACGACGGAAGTCGCCGACAAGGGCGTCCGTGTCAACGCAATTGCCCCGGGATGGATCGAGTCGCCAATGCTTGAGCAAGCCTTGCAAGGCGATCCCGACCGGAAAGCGCGGATTCTACAACGCACGCCCATGACCAAATTTGGCCAGCAGGAAGATGTTGGCTGGGCCGTCGTTTACCTTTGTTCGCCTGCTGCGAAATTCTTGAGCGGCGTTGTGCTGCCGGTCGATGGTGGGGCGTGCGTCGGTTTCTGAAATTGCTTGGGAAGCAATTGTTCTTAATGTTACAAATCGTCTTTGCGAGATTCCAAAATGTTATCATCACGTTTACTACTCATTCTTGTATTGTTGGGTTGCAACCTTTGCAGTTCATCAATGGTCATTGCGGACGAACGCGATTGGTCCGAGTATCCGATGCAAGAAGGTACCTTTGACCGATCCTGGGATTCACTGGGAACCTATCAAGTGCCTAGCTGGTTCAAAGATGCCAAGTTAGGGATTTGGGCGATTATTGGTCCTCAGTGTGTGCCGATGCAGGGCGATTGGTACGCTCGGCATATGTATGTCGAAGGACATCGGCAGTACGAGCATCACGTGAAGACTTACGGTCATCCTTCCAAGTTTGGCTACAAAGATCTCATTGAACAGTTCGACCCAGAGAAGCTCGACTTCGATAAATTGGTTGGCTTGTATAAACAAGCGGGCGCAAAATACGCGGTTATCCTAGCCGTTCATCACGACAACTTTGACCTCTGGGACTCGAAATATCACGCCTGGAATTCGGTCAACATGGGCCCGAAGCGAGATCTCGTCGGCGAGTTCCGTGATGCGGCAAAAAAGCATGGCGTGCGATTCGGTGTGACCACTCACTTAGCACGCAGTTTTAGTTGGTTGCAGACGAGCCACGGAGCGGACACGAAAGGGCCCTTCGCTGGCATTTCGTACGACGGAGCTAATCCGAAATATCAGTCGTTGTACCATTCGCCTTCTACCGATTCGCCACGATATCCCAGTAATCCACCCGAACAATGGCAGCACCAGTGGTACTCGCGGGTCAAGGATCTGATTGATCAATATCGTCCTGACTTAATGTACTTTGATGGCGGCTATCCCTTTGACGACGGCAGTGTTGGAAGACAACTTGTCGCTCATTACTACAACATCAATACGGCATGGCATGATGGACAAAACGACGCGGCCATGTGTATCAAAAATAATCCGCCTGAACATGGAGCGTTTCGTGATGGCACCTGTGTGCGAGATATCGAACGCGGCAAGACTGCTGAGATTGCCGATCAAACGTGGCAGACGGATACTTGCATCGGCGGTTGGTATTACCGTGTGGGCACGCGATACAAGACCGTCCCGGATATCGTTCGCATGTTGATCGATATTGTAAGTAAGAACGGAAACTTGTTGCTGAACATCCCCTTGCATCCGGATGGCACGATCGACGAACAAGAAGAAGCCATCTTGGTTGGCCTCGGAAAGTGGATGGCGGTCAATGGTGCGGGCTTATATGAGACGCGTCCATGGTTGGTGTACGGCGAAGGGCCATCTTTGGAAAAAAAGGGAGAAGCTGGGCGTCATGGTGGTGTCAAGGATATTGAATCGTTTGTGCCGGGCGACTTGCGTTTTGTCACCAAAGGGGACGACGAACTTTTCGCTTTCCTGATGGCTTGGCCGCCACAGGGACAGCTCACGATCCGATCCTTGGTACCAAGCCAAGAGGGTGATGCGAAGATCGAGTCTGTGGAAATGTTAGGTGTAGAGGCGGCGTTGACATTCCAACAGACGCCCGATGGGTTGGTCATCGAGCTTCCCGAATACAAACCGTGCGAGCATGCGTGGACGCTGCGCATCAATGGTCGCTCGCTGCGGAAGTTTACGCCCCGGTGACTCGGCGATGTGCACAAGCCGATCCGAATATGTCGCACAAAACGTGACCTCTGTAACCTCTTAAATGAAAAACGGGGCCGAGTTGCCAAAGTTAGCATTGTATGCCGAGTCATTAATAAAACTTGGGTCTCTGCAATTTGAACTTGGTGTTTTCAATGAAGGCCTTTTGAAATGTGTGGCGAACTGATGCGAAATCAATCTGATGGTTCCATGTTATACCTCTGGTTCGTCTGTCTTGTGGCGGCGTGCGGTGGGTTGCTTTTTGGGTATGACGCAGTTGTCGTCTCGGGCACGAATACTCAGGTTGAGGCACAGTTTGATTTTAGTAAAGCACAGCTTGGTTTTTATGTCAGTTGTGTCCTTTGGGGCTGTGCGGTTGGCTCAGGCTTGGCCGGCCCGATTGCGGATGCGCTCGGACGCAAGAAGACCCTGATGATCGCGGCGATCATGATTTTTGCGTCAGCCACTTGGAGTGCGATGGCTGCCAGTCCAATCCACTTGATTGGAGCGAGGCTGCTAGGCGGCTTGGGGATCGGGGCCGCAACGATGGTCTGTCCGCTCTACATCTCCGAAATCTCACCGGAGAAACATCGCGGTCGTATGGTGACCTTGTTTCAGTTTACGATCACGATCGGAATTGTGATGTGTGTCTTCGCAAACTGGGGCATCTTTCGATTCTCAGAAGCCAACGCGGATTCCCGTACGCTGTCTGAATTTTGGATGTGGTTTGCCGTCAAAGAAAACTGGCGTGCCATGTTTGCGGCTGAGGCACTCCCTGGAATCCTTTTCCTCGTTTGCGCGTTTTTTATCCCGGAAAGCCCTCGGTGGCTGGTCAAAAAACAGCGTGCAGAAGAGGCCGAAATCATCCTTCGACGCGTCAATGGGATTAAAAAGGCAAGGTCGATACGTTCTGAGATCGAAGAGACAATCCGAGAAGAGGGGGATGTTCGGTTCAATGATTTGTTTACTCGGCGTCTGCGACATCCGTTGTTGTTGGCTGTATTGATTTGCGTGCTTTCGGAAGCCTGTGGTGTTTCCGTGGTGTTCTATTATGGCCCGCAAATTTTTGAAGCCGCAGGATTCGGCCTCGGCGGTTCTCTCGGCGGATTTGCCACCATTGCCATCGTCAATTTGATTGCGACGATTTTTGCGCTCGTTTATGTTGACTCCGCAGGTCGTCGCAAACTATTGACGATCGGCACGATTGGATCGTTGCTGTCCCATCTCGTAATCGGCACACTATTTATGAAAGACGTCACGGGCTGGCCGATCGTTTTGGCCATCAACGCGTTTGTTGCGTTCTTTGCCTGTGCACTCGGACCTGTGAAATTCGTCGTGGTCTCTGAGATTTTTCCCAACCGAATTCGTGGCAAGGCAATTGCTTTGGCAACGGTTTGTATCTGGATGACAAGTGCTGCTGTTGCCCAACTATTCCCGATCATGCAACAGACGATGCCAACCGGAATCATCTTCTTTGCATTCGCAGCGGAATTGGTGCTGCTGTTGTTGATGATCAAATTCCTCATGCCCGAGACCAAGGGCCGCACCATCGAAGAGATTGAACGTTCGTGGCTTAGTCACTAAAGCCAACGTCCTAGGACGTGTTCCGACTCAATGAGTCAGAAGGCAAGTTCGTTGTTACTCGTTGCCGCGAGTGCTTCCGGGGGCTAAGGGGCTGAACAAGACGCAAAGCGAAAAGAATGCAACAATCGCTGAGCTGCTCAATGGAATTGGCTCGACAGCAGGTATGACTGGCAAAGGGTTGCTTAACTGACCCAACACCACCAATGATTGACTCAATATTCGGAACTTCCGGCGTCCTTTCTTAAGGTTCGCGAAAGAGAAGGCCAGAGAAGTCCGATGGCAAAAACGGCCCAAATCGCCCAGGATGCTAATTCGGGCGCGACAGGATCGTTGCCCGATACGGTGGACGTGATCCAGGACGCATAGGAAGAAACTCGCGTTGAAGCAGCAATGTCACCATAGTCCGCGTCCAAGTCCTCGTCGACGCTGGCGATGAATGAGTGGACGCCGGCGACCACTTCACCGGAGCCAAAGTCCATGAACACGGCGCCGCCACTGTCCCCACCAGCTATCAAGTATTCAAGATCAAGTTGCGTCGCGGATCCCGCCCAATTGTCGCCAGCTGATCCACTATCGAAATCTTCGAACAAGACTTTGTCGTTATAGCCCTGCACTGAACTGCCATCGATGTCGACGACGTTATTGCCCGCCCGTTTTGTGCCAGCTGGAGCATTGACGCCGGTCAGGCCCGTGCCCGTCACACCGTAACCGACGTGGGTTGCCGTTTTTCCGACTTCCGATGTATTGGTATTGATGATTGCCGGAGCTACCGTGTACTCGTTGGTTGTCAGTCGCAATAGTGCAATGTCGGTTCCATCGGACAATTCGCCCGTCCAGCCAGGATTGACGAAGCGTTCTGCGCCAACATGGACGCCCCCCCCGCTATCGCTCAGGTCAAACGTCCAGTCGCTGGGCGATAGCCCCACTGCATCGAGGCAATGGCCAGCCGTGAGGATCCAGTTTTCATCAATCAACGTGGCCGAGCAAATATAGGAGCTCCACGTCAGGGCGCCCACTGCAGGATAGCTGGCCGCCAAACTTGTATAGCTCGAATCGGCGCGGTCATGGCGGATTGTTCCACCCATCGCAGGTTCAATGGAGCATGCCCCGAGTAGGGCGATGCAGCAATAGACGACCACGCGTTCAAAAGAAAAACAGAGGTATCGCATGTCATCACCGTGCTCTGATTTGTTCATAGCATCAGACTCAATCAACGAGAAGTAGGTATGGGGGTGGGAAGTGAGGTGGTTCGCAGATGCAATTCGTCCGTGATATCCACGGTCAATTGTACGAATCGTTGCATCGCGTTTTGCGCGTCTCGTGCCATACCACTGGGGTGCCTCATGGATATCTGTAAACGCTGTAAAGCGGGGTAGCGGGCAAGTTGGATTTTCGGAACACGTGGCGCCCGCCAGCAGTCTCCATCGTGCCACGCATATGCGATGGTCATCGCGGGTCGCTCGATTTGACGTGGTTCGAGCGTTTGGAAACGAAACTTGTCATCACGACCCGGCACCGTCCAACGAACGGCGTCGCTGTGCGAGCAAAATTCGTTTCTTGCGTAACATACTTCCGGCTGGTGGCTAGCCAAACGCCCGCTGGGACCCGCTATCAAGGTGACAACCATAATTTCTTTTGTGTCGCAGCGTTGGTAGACTCGTTGCCAGTGATCGCTTGCGTGGAGGATTTTTAATTCGCTCTCTTGTAGCTTCAATTGTTCTAGCTGTCTCCATGAGCCAAGAGTCTCTGGCAGGTCGAATGAACATTGCTGTGCCACTTCGGATCGCGAAGCAGGCATGACGAGACAACTGGCGACTGCCAAGGAACAGCCCAGCAGAACGACATGAAAACGAGTTGGTGTGCAAGTGGTCATGCGCCGCTTTCCTCATGAGGGATTGGTTGCGGTGCAAATGTTTGCTGTAGCGTTGACCAAGCGCGCAGTTCACTGGTGTTGAGCAAGTCGAGTCGAATTTGGCCCGCTCTTGCCAATTCTAAATATTCCTTGGCCCGGTCACGATCGCCAAGGTCCATGTAGGCAGAGGCTAAATGAAGCTGGGCAATGGGGTCAGCCGAAGAGGAATGCTCCGCCGCCTTGGTTAGCCACGCAATGGCGTCCTCTGCACGATTCATTTGCACGAGTATCCAGCCCTTGGTATCAAGGAATTCCGCAATAGGGCCGGTTTGTTTCAATGCATTGTCAATGTGCTCAATTGCTCCCTCGAAATCGCATCCTTCATCGGCCAACATCATTGCCAAATTGTTTGCCGCAACGACATTCTCTGGCTGCAACGTTACGACGCGGCGAAGCATCTCCAATGCATTTGATGTGGCTTGGCATTTCGTGTACCACTTTGCTGCAGCGAGGAGCAACGGCACATCGTCGCTGGTTTTCGCAATTTCATCCTGAACGATCTGCATGATGGTTGCCTTGGACGCATTCGATAGGGTCGCTGCGCTAATACCCACGATAGCAGCGGTGTGTGCTCGGACGGACGTGTCAACGGACCATCGTTCACTAGCGATGAGTTCGACTGCATTGTCCACCTCGCCTTGGCGTGCCAATGCGATCGCCAATGCGGCGACATCGCGAATATCTCCCTTTGCTGCCGAACGATAGTATTCAATCGCAAGCTTTGGATTGCCTGCGATTTCCCAGGCCTGTGCGAGAACTTCATCGGCAATGGGTGAGTCTTGGCGAACGCGACGTTGACGTAGTGTAACCTCGTTAATCGCTTCATCCATTCCACGTTTGTCCTTCAATAGGCTGACGTACTCGAGCCATATTTCGGAGTCGTCTCCCTTCTTGAACACGGCATTGCGATAGCAGTGTGCCGCCGCATCGGTATTGCCCGCTGTTCGCCAAGCTCGTGCAGCAGCCGTCCATTGGTCCGCGGGTGCGTCGACTTTTCCAGCCCGATTTTCAAACAGCCTCGCTGCGTCAGCATATCTGCCAAGACGAACCAAGCATTGAGCCTGCAAGGATTCGATGGTCGCCACCCATTCGTTGGTTGCCTCCGATTTATATAAGTTTCTAGATGCGAGCAGGTGGCAATGTTTGAGCGTCTGCAGTGCCTCTTCGTGCCTTGCCTGACGCATATGCAGTTGCGATTGAACAAGGTTAAGTCGTATTTGCATCGTTCGGCTGGGAGTGACAGCCGCGGTGTCGACTTGACGCTCTAACGTCTTTAACAATTCGTCCAACGCTAAATGATGCTCGCTACGAATTAGAGCCTCAGCCAATTTGATGCCTAGTTCCAAGGGGCGATCACCTGCCAACCGCCAAGCCCGAAGATAGGCCGTTGTGCACGGCAACCATTCGTGTTGCGATTCGCAAACATCTCCTAGCAGAGCAAAGCCACGATGATCGGCTTGATTCACGTCAATGGCTTTCTTAAGAAACGACTTTGCGTCATCTGGTTTATTACCGACCCAAGCTTCGTTGGCTGATGCCAGATAGATCTCATAAGCCACCTGCTTTGGGCATTCGTCGTCAATGCAGGTCAAAGCGGTGTCAAGCGAGGCTGTTCCTTTCCCAAATACGTGATTGAAATTCCATCTTTGAAAATGAGCATGCGCCGATCCAACTCGGTTTGCCGACTTCGGGATAACCGAACCAATCGCCTTGGTCAATCGACTGTCCACAGAATCAGGATGATGGCAACCGAATTCCGCAACTGCGATCACCAGGCTGTCTCGCCACTTTGACACAGGGCCAAAAACTTCAACCGGTTCACTCAATGATTCCATCGAAATTTCCGGCAACCGAGAAGATGCGGAAGGCAGCCGCATACGGACCTCCGCGCACATCTGCATCGTGGTCGCATCATGACGATCCATCGAATAGAGACGCTCCGCACTGCGAATCGCTGCGGAGGCCTCGCCCAATTCAAGTGACAAATCCAGATGCATTCGCAAAGCGGCCAAATGAAAAGGTGCCCGGTTGAGGAGTGCCTCAAGCTCGAAGAAGACCTGCTCGCGTTCAGCTCGATTTGTTGCGGCCTGACGCGAAACCCAAGCGTGCCTGTAATTCGCTTCTTCCGGTGATGAATTTAGATACATCAATTCTTGATAGCAGTCCGCAGCGTGAGCCCAATCGGCATTTGCTTCGTAACGGCGGGCGGTGGTCATCGCTTCCGCCGTGATTCGGTCACGCTCGTACTCGTAGTGCCAGATCAAAGCGAAGGCAAGGACGGTTAAAGCAAACGGCGCGACTGTAATCTTCGCGAACGGCGTCACCGTGAAGCTCGGTCGATGCCAATCGATAAAATTGTTCTGACTTTCTCTGCCTGATCGATTTAGCCGACGTTGACCGATTTCCGTTCGCCAAATGTGAATTACGCTGCCAAGCCAGGCCCTGAATGCCAGAAACAGAACTGCTGAAATGGGCAGGACAAGCCAATCGCCAAAGTCATGAGCCCATGTTGTATAGGATTCAACTCGAAAGCGGTCCATTACAAATGCCATCAGTGTGATGCGGGCTGCGTTCGCCAAAATGGCAGCAGGAATCACTTGCAACATCATCAAGCTCAAGTTCAGAGCACGCCCAAGAGTTGCCGTACTACGGTCCACATCACGGTGATTGCAATGGTCCGTACCAGCGCATCGATTGTTGGGGCCCCGGCCAAGACTCAGGAAAGTGATGACGTAACTCAGTGCGGCAATCGCGACAGTCATTCGTAATCCGCTGCAATCTGCTGTAATGCCTACATGGCCAGTTGCCATCCTTAGTGTGTAACCATCGGTCACCGCCATGGTTGATGTAAGGCTGAGTAGCACGCAACTGGACCAGGCCGATGCCCACTGTAAAAAATGATTGGCCATCATTTCTAATTGAAATGGCAACGGAATCATGAATGCCAGAAAGCAAACACTAGGCAAACTCCAAACCAGGATGGCGCGTCCCCACACAAGACTGATCATTCCGATTAGCCAAATTGGAATGGTCCAACGCTGAATTGCCGGGAAATAGACGTATTCGCCCAAACACATCAGGAAATGGGCTGCCAATAGAAATCCTGTTCCGGCAATCCAAGGCTTTGAGACCTCCGGCAAAGTCGATCTTCGGTACCATAAAAGCCAAAACGCAATCGGTATGACGAGTGGCCCGTGTGAATAACTATTATTTGTTTGCCACTGTTCAAACAGTTGGCCAAAGACGTGACGGTAGCTGAATGCCGCCAGCCCAAACCATACCATGATCACATACGGCAACAGTCGCTCTCGCAAAACAGCGGACTTCGGTTCACAGGGAATCTGTGAAAGATCTGTTAATGCTTGGAGATGTGTTTGCACAGAAGGTCTCAATTCATTCGCACTGGACGCAGTATGCGAAATCGGCTTAGCCGATCATTGGAGACCATTCAAAGCGTTTTCATCTGCGGATCAGAACCAATCGATGCGACCGTGTCTTTCGTCGAAAACAGAAAACTCGTACCCGTGTTTTGTCCGCAAACGACGTCGGAGCGATTGGTGTTGCGACATCCGTCGCCGAAGAAGTGCCTCGCCCGGGGGCGAAGCAGTTGTCGAAGTGAAGAAAAAATCGGAGGATATGCCAATCACAAGGGCGATTGCACAGGATTGCAACCGCATCACGACAAACAGCAACTGCATTGGAAAGCAATTGCATAGGAAACCGGTTGTTCACTTACGGGGCTGCATTGCGTAGGGATGGCAGCGACTAGCCCACGGCGTGAGCCATGGGAAAACAAAACATCAAATGTCCAGCCACGTACTTCGGGATAGTGCGGCGTGTTTGCGCTAACTGCTCGATTGCTGGAAGTAGACTTCTTCATAAGGTTGGACGACGACGAATCCGTTGCCTTGGAAACGCAATTGAACGGATTCGCCCGAACCGCGTCCAAAGAACGATTTGAATTGCAAGTCCGTTTTTAATTCAGGTTCAATATTGCCGGACCAGAGCACGGTGGCATTCGGGTCGGTGATGACCGGTTGATTTGGATTTACAGGCAACGTCATGGGATCATAATGGGTCGTGATGGCCACCATTCCAGTACCTTCCAGGCGAATGTTGAAGAGTCCGCCTGCTAACATCGCAGTCATCTTTTTCATCATCTTGATGTTGTATTGCAGTGACATCTCGAATGCCAACAAATCATTTCCGTTGACTGAGATCGCTTCGTTTTGAAGATTCAAAATCGTGATCTTTTTGCCTGCATCGGCACAGAAAACCGATCCATTCCCCGAGACTTTGGTAAGTGCCGTCCCTTCTCCGGAAACTGCCTTTTTGAGCAAGTTTCCGATCCCACGCGACAATACTCCCTCGCGTTCAAACTTGACTTGGCCTGTGTAAGCGACCATGGCGCCCATCTTGATCCAAACCTCGCCATTGAGGTTGATGTCTAGCATCCGCTCCGATTCCAATTCAAACAGTCCTTGGTTCAAATCGCGGTCTCGAGTCTTTTCTAAAAACGCGTCAAGTGAATATCGATTGTCTGACATTAGGGCGCCTCATTGTGGTGAATCCCGCAAAGAACATTGCGGGTCGAATCGTGAATCGCAACATGTCTCGAGTATATCGGTTTGAAAAACGACGGTGTTGTACGTTCCCTGTGTTTCGATTCGGTCTGCACACAATGAAGCTTCGCAAAAAAGATACGGAGTGAATTTTTTCGTGCGTGGTCAGTGCATCTCGGTGTCACGCCTAAAGCAACTTTGAGATGGATGCTTTGAGTTGGCAGTTCACCCAGTTTGAGTAACCGAATTTCCCTATTTGGCATACTTTCGCGACAACAAAACGAGATAATTGCGATATAGTAATACACACTGGGTTTCTTATCTTATTCGCGGAACAGACGATGCCAACCATTGCCCAAGACTCATCGGAATCTCGTGCTTTAGCCGAGTCATTGGCGTGCGGTGAGCGTGAGATTCATCCCCGTGGTCACGTGACTGTCCCTGAAATGTGCGAGGAAGAAACGCCACTCCGCGCTGCGTTAAAGCATGGTGCGCCGACATTGGTCAGCACACTGCTGCATGGAATTCTGTTGTTTGTGCTTGGCTTATGGTCCGTTGCAATTCCAGAATCCGAGGAGTTCAAAATCGCAAGCGCATTGAAGGGTGTGGAAGAGGAAATGGAGGAGTTCGCGGACTTCGAGCTTGAAGAGTTGGAGCTAACAGAGCAGGAAGAGTTGGCGTCCGAAATGAGTGCTGTCGAATTGGAACCCGTCGACATGTCAGACCTCTCCGCCTCGGAACTTCTCTCCGTCACACCTCTTCCTGAATTGGCTGCATCGTTCGATACATCGGATCTGATGCTTTCAGGTCTTGGGAAGGGGAATCAAGGCCTCGGTGAGAGTTTGGAAATGAACTCCGGGACAATGGCTTCCTTTTTTGGTACTAAGTCTCGTGGCAATCGGATCGTCTTTGTCGTTGATTCATCTTGCAGTATGGTGCAAGGGCGAATGCATACAACGTTGATCGAAATTGTTCGCAGTGTAAGTCAGATGACACAGAAACAAAGCTTCTCTGTTATCTTGTTTAGCGATCAGGTCTACCCGATGTTCTTCCCCTCATCGATTGACGAAATGTTACCGGCGACGGCCGAGAACAAGCAAAAACTTGCCATGTGGCTCAACACAATTGAACTTTGTATCGGCGGACAGATGGTTGAAGCGATCGAAATGGCCGCGACGCTCCGCCCACACGTCGTCTACGTCTTGTCCGATGGGGGACCCTCAATCAAAGCAATCGAGACGCTGAAAGAGGAAAACCAATGGCGATTCGTGATTAATACGTTGGGGATGACCGTTCGTGACGAAGAGGCACAGCAGAGGCTCGTGTCACTCGCCAAAACGTTCGGCGGAGTTTATCGGCCCGTGTACGTCAATCCCGTCGCTAGGGAACTTGCCAAACAGCAGAGGTTCCCGGCGAACAACAAGGGGCCCGGAAGGGTCTGGGGAACGAAAGTGAGAGTCCGGACTCGGTAAATCAGCAACCGGTTAGGTGTGGATTGATGAAGCACTATTTCGATTGTCGATTGAGCCAAGTTCCTTGTTGACCGTGATCATTGTTCGCGATCACTTCCCTTGCGAGTCTCGTCGGCCTCTCGAATCTTTTTTTGGAACTCAGTGGAGAGTTCCTTCTCTTCGTCGGAAAGCTTTTCCGCCAATTTCGAGGCATATTCGAGTGCGGAAGGAATGCTGTCGCCTGCTACGAGGGCCCATGCATGCGCTTCGACCAAGTTGGGTTTGTTTTCGGGGAGACCGAGCCCCTGGGCCAGCAATTGAGCCAGGGCATGTCGGGCCTCTGGGTTTCCGCTCCGGCTTGATAATATAAACAGTTTCAGTGCGGCGTTCAGATTCTGTTCGACCCCGGTGCCGGTCAGGTAAAGTTGAGCCAGCATATGTTGAGCTAGGCCGTTGCCGACGCGGGCGCCGCGATCTAACCAGTTCGCTCCCGAAATTTCGTCCATCAGGATGCCGTCGCCGTTCACGTAACAGGCGCCGATTTGAGCAAATGCAGGCACGAATCCTGATCGGGCGGCAAGGAGGAACGATCTGGCAGCTTGCGGTGCATTCTTCTCGGTGCCAAGACCTTGTTTGTAGCAAATACCGATATTGTAGAGGGCTAGGACCCATCCCTTTTCGGCCGCTCTCTTAAAATAGGAGAAGGCTTTTTGTTCATCCTTGGCTGTGCCAATACCTTTGAGCAGATGTTGACCAGTAAGATTGCAGGCGACGGGAAGTCCAGCGTCCGCGGCACGCTGGAAAAAAACAAACGCTTTCACCGGGTCCTTGTTCACCACCTGACCCTGGTTATAGGCCAACCCTTGGTAGTAGTCACCGCGGGCGTCCCCCGCTTTGCTGGCGTGTTCGAACATTTGTAAGGCACGCTTGGCCGAGTTGGGTGTCTTGTTCTCTTTTGCCTTCTCTAGCTCGATCAATCCCAGGTTGAGCATCGCGGGTGCAAAGCCTTGCAACGATGATTTCTTATACCAGACGATCGCCTGCTTCTCCGATGGTTCGACGCCCCGACCCTGTTGGTAAAGCAGCCCCAGTAGGAATTGCGCCTCAGGGATACCGTCGTTCGCGAGCGGCTCTAGGAGTTCCGCTGCTTGGCGGGAATCGCCCTTGTTGAGAGCTTGGACAGCAACAGCCAATGGACCGGGCTCTTGCGCCACTGCGTCTTCGGCTTCCGCTCCCACAATCGTACTATCGCCGGGCAGAGTCTGGATTAGGTCTGCTTTCGCGTCGCCCTTGGGCCAGGCAACGAGGCACAGGAAGAAAAAGCACAGCGCGAGGCTGGGGACAGGAAGGCGTCGATTTGGTTTTCGATTCATGGAAACTAGCTTAGAAACTTGATGCGGATATTCAACTCTCGAGGCATTTTGCCGTGTTTTACGCTGGTGGGCCGAAGTTTAGCCTCCGCCACACGCAACAAAACCTCGCAGGAAGGACCGGCGAGGTTTTGGTAATTCTAATAAAAGATTTTCGTTGATGTTCTAGGCGTGTGAGCCTAGCGTCGACGACGGCGGTAGGCTAGCGAACCGACCGTTCCAAGACCAAGTAGGGCAAACGTTGACGGCTCGGGAACAGCGGTCGCGGCAACGACAAGTTGCAAGCTGCCGTACTGGAAGTATGCAATTTTGCCCTCACCAAGGTCGGCTGCATTTTCGACTCCGACATTGGATACGCCTGTGGACAAGTCGACTGTTCCGGTGCCACCGATGAGAGTGTAAGTTCCCAATTCTACCGTATTGTCTAAGCCGATAATGTCTGTCACATCGAAGTCGTCAAAGGTTGTGTCGCCGATGATAGAAAGCGTCGAACTAAATAGTAACTCTGCGTCAGAATCGAAATGCAGGTCGGCATCGAGTAAGCTGGAACCGCCCAGAATGCCGCCGGACTCAATGATAATTGGGCCGCCAATGATTCCCGTGCCCCCGAGTGTAGCTCCATTCTTCACAATGACTGCACCGGTGGCAGCGGAGCTGTCACCATTGATTAGAAGCGTGCCTGCAGTGACGGTGGTGGTTCCGAGATAGGTGTTGTCCCCGTTGAGTTCCAAAGTGCCGTCACCAGACTTCTCGAAGAGATAGTCAGAGCTATTACGCTCGATGGCACTTTCAATGATGACCTCAGAACCGGTGAAACCTGGATTTGAATTCTTAGCAATATTGGCAGTCGTCGTTTTGGCGGTTGACCAACTATCTAATTCGATCTTGCCGCCATTAATGTAGCCCTTGTTCAACGCGGCATCGTCGGCAAGGTAGTTAATATCAACTTTCAAACCGACCACATTTGATGTGCCAACATTCAACGTGGCATCACCATCCCCTATGGTTGCATGCCCCAGTTGCAGCCCCCCGATATCTTGAGTTTTGTTGAGGTTTAGCGTGCCCCAATTGATGTTCATGCTCTTGTTGTCGGTGAGGCTGGCTGCTGTGACGGTCCCGCCACCTGACAAACTGGCGTTATTGAGCGAGGTGTTGGCAGTACTATTTAGGATGATTTCATTTCCAGCGGCAGTCACCATCGTGAAGAATTTGTTGCCGCCATTAACAACGCCGTTGAGACTCAGTGTCGCTCCGTTGGTAGAGTTGTTGCTGATCCTCAAGCCCGATGCGTTGTTGGTCGAGTTCGTTACGTTTGCATCGATAACCTGATTGTTCACGACGCCCGCCTCGACGATGATTTCCCGGTTGACAGCGGTGGTCGTTTCCAGGTTCAAGGTCTGATCGCCCGGTCCGTTTGCTCCAATCGTATAAGCGGAAGCACCGTTTTCGAAAACAACGATCCTAGCGGTTGGATTTTGGCTTACGTCGCTTCCCAAATAGATCGTTTTTGCGCCGCTTGTATTGCCAAATGTGGCTGTGTCATCGACTCCGGGGACAGAGTACGTGGGACTATCCCAATTGTCTTCGGTTGACCAATCACCAACATCCGTACCACTTCGCGTTCCCTCCCAAGTGGCGCTGTCGGCGTAGGCTGTGGTCGCCAACGCACAACACATGCCAAACGAGAGTAAGAATTTGAGATTTCTAGTCACTGTCATCTCCATAAAAATTGAGCTATTTCGGAATTGGTTGAAATCACCACTCCTGCCGCATTTTCCAAGGATAATTCGATCACTTGTAGTTTCCAACCCTAGCTAGTGTCCGTCCGGAAATTGCTCGAGTGGCTGATTTTAGCGGATTTCACGTCCGCTGAGTACTTCGAAGATTTAGCTCTGGGGCGGTTTTAGTGGCGAACAACGCTCGTTTTCTACGCCGTTTTCGCCTGGCGCGCAGACCGATAGCCTTCCGTTGCTCCGATTCCAAAGGAGTATTTGCCTACGCCGCTTGGCGATCACTCTGTGCCGAGGCGCTAATGGCATGATGCTTGGCAAGTAACAACTTGCCAAGCGTATGTAGGTTGCGACCAAGTACCGCCAAACCAAAGTAGCGCTCAAAGCCGATCTCACTACGATCACGACAACGTTTCAGCCCGTTGCCTCGCTGTAAAGCACCGATCGCTGATTCCACACCGCTGTGACGTAGACGTGTTTGATGAAACTTCACGCTTCCGTTTTTCAATCGTTCGGCGTACTGATCGGGAGCACGTGGTAAAACACAAACGTCATCAACGATCTCTTGCAATGCCGTCTCATTTTCATCGCTGTGAAAGCCTCGGTCAAACGACGCCGTTTCGATCTGACCCGAATGTTTTCGCTGAGCAATTCGTGTCTGCTCAACGACAACATCTTGGTCTTTGCTGGTGCGGTCCATCAAATGATAGTGACTGATGAATCCTGCGGCGTCTTCGTAGACCAAGACCAAGCGTCCATACTGATTCGGTTGCCCAGCTTTACCGCGACGGTACAACTGCGTGTGAGTTTCAAAAAGACTGAACAGCTTCTCGCTATTGGGAACTCTTTCGCCAAGGAGCACGCGACGACGAGCGGTGTCGCAGACCTGCCGAGTTAGTTGGATCCATCGCTCGATTGCCGCGATTTTGGAGACAATCGCCGTCGAGAACAACTCCGATTTCGCCGTTTTTACCAACTCGTCGGCTCGCGTGAGCAACTGCTCGGTTCGGACAAGCAGATCCATGTAGAGCGATTGCAATGCGTCTTTCTTGACCTGACTCTTGCTCGCGGCGATGCGTCCCATGTTCTGTTTGAGCTTCTTGATCTTCCTCGTCAAGTGATCGGACTGACGCCAGCCATCAATCTCAAGCATGCCAGCCAAGTCAGCGCAGAGCGGAACAAACTTGCGTACCCCATCGAAGATCAAACTACTTTCGGTCGGATGATGAATGTTGGTTTCGACAACGAACGAATCGGCACGAACCGAAGCGGCAGCCTCAGGTGCAATCTCCTGTCCGGAGGTGACGATGACTTGATTAAGCTTCTCGATCGTTGCAGGCTTGAGTTTGCACAACGTGTCGCGAATGCGTCTGAAGGTGAATTCGTCGGCGTCCTGCCAATCGCCAATTCCCATGATGCCTCTGAGCGAGCGATGGTTCTCGACTTGGTCTTGGAGTTTGTCGTAATCGAAGTTGCACCCCAACCGAACAGCCGCCAAAACAACGACGTGCCAGTCATCCATGCCGGGCCTGCCGATATCTCGACGAGAGTCTTCGTTGAGATCGGCTGCGACTAACTTGACAGCTTTGTGACGAAGCTTGTTGTTGGTATAAAGGAACTGCAGACCCGCGAGGATCGGAACGATTTCGTCGCGGCATTCCAAGTTGAGTTGTACTTGTGCGACAGGGCTGCAATCGAAGCGATGCTGAGATTGATAGTGCTTTCGGACCACGTTCACTCCTCGAAGATTTGCGTTTGAAATTGCTTTTAGTCAACAATTCCAACGCCCGAACCTGCTTGCGGGTTCGATCTTCGGGGAGCTTTTTCTCAAAAAACATCGCAGTTTATGCGGCCATTCAATTTCCGGACGGACACTAGCTATAAGGATTGTTTTTGCTGTTTTTACTGTCTTGCCTATTTTGACGGTTGTGACGTTTGTGCTGGCAATTTCGTGCTTTCTTATTTGCACGAGAAACGGCATGTCAGGGTTTCTTTGGTGACGAAGGTAGGGCCGTTTCCTACAAATTGATACCACTATCTGTTTTTCCTGTAGTTCCGCTTTCACCACGGAAATGGGTATCTTAAGGCGATAGCGACTTCAACTTATTTGCAGGCTTTCGAATAGACCAAGGAAACATCATGAAAAAAGCGGATATCGGACTGATCGGTTTGGCGGTAATGGGCGAAAACCTTGTGCTCAATATGGAGAGTAAGGGATTCACAGTGGCGGTGTTCAACCGTACTGTGGAAAAGGTCGATAGCTTTATTGAAGGACGAGGCGCCGGAAAGAATTTTGTCGGTTGCCATAGCGTTGAGCAGCTCTGTGCCAGCCTCGAGCGGCCGCGGAAGGTGATGATGCTGGTGAAAGCGGGCGAGCCAGTCGACGGCTTTATCGAAAAACTCATTCCCCATCTCGAGCCCGGCGATATCATCATCGACGGCGGTAACAGTCACTATCCGGATACGATTCGCCGCACGAAGTATGTCGAAGGCAAAGGGTTGCTCTATATCGGTACCGGTGTTTCCGGCGGCGAAGAGGGGGCTCTGATCGGTCCTTCGATCATGCCGGGCGGTTCGGTGAAAGCCTGGGAATCGGTGAAGCCGATCTTCCAGAAAATCTCTGCCCACACCGACGCGGGCGAGCCCTGTTGTGACTGGGTGGGCGAAGATGGGGCCGGCCACTTCGTGAAGATGGTGCACAACGGCATCGAGTACGGCGATATGCAGATGATCTGCGAGACCTACCAATTGATGAAGGATGGTCTTGGCATGTCAAACGAAGAGATGCACGAGGTGTTCAAGGATTGGAACGAGAACGAACTCGACTCCTACTTAGTCGAAATCACCCGCGATATTCTGGGCTATAAAACCGAACACGGTGAAGAAGTCATTGACGTGATTCTCGATGCCGCCGGTCAAAAGGGAACGGGCAAGTGGACGGCTATTTCCGCGCTGGATATCGGTCAGCCATTGACGCTTATTGGCGAAGCCGTGTTCGCGCGTTGCTTGTCGGCGCTCAAGGACGAGCGTGTCGATGCGTCGAAGATTTTAAGTGGCCCAGGCACAACATTTGACGGCGACAAAGCTGCGATGGTTGATGACCTTAAGCAGGCGCTTTATGCCTCTAAAATCGTCTCCTATGCTCAAGGTTATCAGTTGATGCGTGCGGTGGCTAAAGAGCACGGTTGGAATCTTAACAACGGCGGCATTGCGTTGATGTGGCGTGGCGGATGCATCATCCGCTCGGTCTTCCTCGGCAAGATCAAGGACGCTTTTGATTCCAATCCCGAGCTCGTCAATCTGCTGTTGGACCCGTTCTTTCAGGACGCAGTCGAAAATGCCCAAGCCGCTTGGCGCCGTGTTGTGATCAAGGCAATCGAGTTGGGAATCCCGATGCCAGCGATCAATGCAGCACTAGCCTATTATGACGGCTACCGTTGTGGCCGGTTGCCCGCCAATCTGTTGCAGGCGCAGCGTGACTATTTCGGTGCGCACAATTACGAGCGAGTCGACAAGCCCCGCGGCGAGTTCTTCCACACGAATTGGACTGGCCGTGGCGGTGATACTGCATCTTCCTCCTACATCGTTTGATCATCGCCAAATATCAGCACGGACGATCCAAGTGTAGGGCCGGTTCCCACCGGCCCGAACGACTCGACGCCCGGTCGATACCTTCGATTCCACTTTCCTTATCCAAGGAACACTTTCAGTGAAAACGCTCATTGCCCAATTGTGTATTTCTCTCTGTCTCGCCTCCTCGGTGATCGCTCAAGGTGAACCAGAGCCAGTAACGATTCCTCGTAAAGCACCCTCGTTGACCATACCGGACGTTGCTCGCGATCAAGTCATTTGTTTCGCGATGTACACTGTTCACGACGAAGTTTTGAAACTCTCGGCGCATCTGTACCCACTCAAAGACGAGGAAGCGCAGGAGGTTTCACTCGAGACAAAAACGGATGGTGATTGGAAAGAAGTCGCCAAAGCAAAGGTGGATGAGCATTTTCTAGCTGTGTTTCGTGTCGAAGGTTGGGACGCCTCTCAAAACTATGCTTATCGCGTTACTCACCCGGGTGGCGCCATCTATGAAGGGACGATTCGTCGCGACCCGATCGATAAAAATGAGATTGTGGTTGCCGCGTTTACCGGTAACTCGAATAAGGACCGTGGTCCTCGCACCGACATTGTCAGCAATGTCTCCGCCCAAGACCCGGACTTGCTGTTCTTTTCCGGGGATCAAAGCTACGACCATAGCCGACACTATGCGGCGTGGTTGCTGTTCGGTCGCCAATTCGGTGAGATCATCAAAGACCGTCCAACGATTTGTATTCCCGATGACCATGATGTTGGTCAGGGCAACTTGTGGGGCGAGTCTGGTAAAAAGAGTTACCTAAATGGCGGTGCGGATGGTGGCTATATCAAGCCCGCCGAGTATGTCAATGAAGTCCAGCGAGCCCAATGCAGTAACCTGCCTGATCCCTTTGATCCCACGCCGATTGAGCAGGGAATTGGCGTTTACTATACCGACCTAAATGTTGGCGGTATCGACTTTGCCATCATCGAAGATCGAAAGTTCAAGACCGGACCCGCTGGATTGATTCCCCAGCAAGGTCCACGTCCTGACCATGTGAACGATCCAAGCTATGACCGTGACTCGATCGACGCTCCGGAAGCGAAATTGCTCGGTGAGCGGCAACTTGAATTTCTTCAGCAATGGGCTGCGGATTGGAACGGTGTTGAAATGAAGTCCGTTCTTTCGCAAACCATTTTCGGCGGTGGTGCTCATCTGAGCGGCAGTCATACGCAACGTTTGCTTGCGGACATGGACTCCAACGGTTGGCCACAAACGGGACGTCAAAAAGCATTGATGGAGATGCGCCGTGGGTTCGCAGTCCATATCGCAGGCGACCAGCACTTGGCAACCGTCATTCATCACGGTGTCAACTCTTGGGAAGACGCTGGTTATTCATTTTGTGTCCCATCGATCGTCAACTACTACGCTCGTTGGTGGGCGCCCCTCGAGGCTCCCGGCGAGCATGACCCCAACAGCCCCCTGCCTTATACGGGACGCAGTTACGATGGATTTGGCAACAAGTTGACCATGAAGGCCTATGCGAATCCATCGCCGAAAAACAACAACGGTGCTGGGCATGGAATCATCCGATTCAATAAGTCGGATCGAAAAATTACATTCGAATGCTGGCCTCGAAACATTGACGTTACAGGCCCCCAGGCGGAACAGTATCCGGGGTGGCCAATCACCATTTCCCAGTTCGATAATTACTCGCGCCAGCCGATGGCGACCTTGCCATCATTGCAGTTTGTCGGCGAAGAAAGTCCCGTCGTGAAGGTAACCGATCAACGCACCGGAGAATTGGTCTACGCAGTACGAGCCCAGGGCAATGAGTATAAGCCGATCGTCTTTCATGATTCGGTTTACACCATCGAAGTGATTGGCAAAGAAAGCTCGAAAGTTCTAACCGACTTAGAGGCTCGCGTGATTGTGCCATTGTTGCACGACAATGGAAAAATCGCCAAGCACGAAAACAACACGCCAAGATCGATTCGGGTTGAGTTCTAGCAATGCGCTGCGGAGGATAGGTTTCTTTATGGAGCCCAAGTCCGCGGAGCCAACGGGGATGCCCTCGGGGCTACGGCCCCGTCCGTTGCCTAGCCCATGCCATACTTAGCCCATGCCTAATGGTAAGTTGCCAAGCGAAGCCCTGAGAATGAAATTGTAGGAGCGGAATACACCAGCCTCGCCATGCATGCCTGGAACGTGTTGTTGGCGCTCCGTGGATTCACGTACGACGGACCCGCGGGAAAGTTAGGGTTTGCACCACGTCTTTCAGCTGAGAACTTCAAGTGTTGCTTCGCCACCGCCGAGGGTTGGGGGGGAGCATCGACCAACAATAGTCCGACGGCATCCAGCAGGAAACGATCGAGTTGAAATGGGGGCGATTGAGGTTGAGCGAATGAACGTTCTCTGTGGGTTCTCCGTTGTGGTGCGGATTCATCGCCCCAACGCATTTGCCAATATCGATATTGTCCACAGGGCTATTTCGATCGATGTGAATCCCGATAGACACGAGGCGAACATCCAAAACGATTTTGGAACGTTGTCGCGAAATATTGGCTTGAGGAAAATCCGCAGCGAATCGCTACGTCCGTAATACTGAGTGTCGGTTGCTCGAGCAACATCGCTGCAGCGGCACCCAGACGAAGATGTTTTATGTACTGATTAGGCGTCATGTTGGTCAAGCGTTTGCAGTGAGCGTTGAATTGGGTCACACCTAATCCACAGAGTTGAGCCAAATCGCGAACCGACACGTCCTCAGCTAGTTGGCGTGGATTGTCTTGCAGGTCTGCCAAAAGAAGTTCCACCGAGCGCCGTGTGGCCGATAACTCCCGATCCAAAGACACATCGGCGCGGCGCAACATTTCAAGCGTGAGCAGTAACAACTCGTTGATCAGGACGGTCAATCTTGAGGTGCTGCTGCCATCTCGATCGGCTTCAACGGCCGCCGAAATCTTGCGAAAGCAGATGAGTATTTCTTCGCCGGATGGCCATACCGGGCGTTCGTTGTGGCGAAGGATGTCCGTTAGCTCATCTCGGTCACTCGGGGCAAGCACGATCCACGAAGGCCATCGCCATGCTTGGTGCGGTTGACGGACGCCGACGTCAATGATCAACCAATGAAGTCGCCCTGCACCCACATTGGGACAGCCCACTCGGTGTGACTGCCAGGGACGCGTGACGGTCAAATCGCCCGGGCGGAGTTGATGATCGTCTCCCTCTACGCTGAAACCGACGCGGCCGCTTTCCAAAAGAGTCAGTTCGATCCCCTCATTGCGATGCCAATCAAGCCCCCAGTTCTGATCGTGCTGGGCGTCCCAAAAACCAACGGTTTTGATCCCCGTCAATGCTCCACGCGGAATCTTGCGGCCGCAGTAGTGACCGTTCACTAAGGCTTCCGAATGAAGCTCTCCCGCCTCGGTCGCACGAACCAGCGGTGCGCAGGTGTCAGCCGTGTACGTCGCATCTCGGTCTTGGTAGATGGGGCCGGATTTCGACATGACCACTGACTAATGTTTGAAATTCTTCACTGAATGGCTTTGAACGACACGATGCATTTTGGATAGTACAAATATAAAGCAACGATCGTACCAGCGGGAAACAAGATGACGTTCGCTGGGACTTTTTTGGCCAATTCACAAGTGGAATCGAACGGCTAAATCAAACATTTGCCGCATTTTGGATTTGATCGATGACATACCGTAATCTACACAGAGTCGTTCTCTTTTTTGGGGCGATTTTACTTTTGACTGCTGGCGTGACCGCAAGTGCCAAAGAACCACTGCGTGCATTGATTATCAGCGGACAGAACAACCACGACTGGGCGCAGACGACGCCCGTGATCCAGCAAATCCTGATGCAGACAGGTCGCATTCGAGTGGATATCACCGAGCGTCCTGATCAATTGAACGCGAAAAATCTCGCGGGCTATGACGTTGTGATCAGTAATTGGAACACGTTTGGAAGCGGAGCCAATATTCAGACGTGGCCGGAAGAAACGCGTCAGGCCTACGTCGATTTCGTTAGAAACGGCAAGGGGCATGTTGTGGTTCACGCCGGCAGCAGCTCGT
Source organism: Novipirellula herctigrandis (assembly GCA_007859835.1). Taxonomy (GTDB): domain Bacteria; phylum Planctomycetota; class Planctomycetia; order Pirellulales; family Pirellulaceae; genus Novipirellula_A; species Novipirellula_A herctigrandis. Next base: position 6,465,394 of record SJPJ01000001.1, read on the forward strand.
TTCCCGATTGGCAGAAATATCAAAAAATGTGCTTGGCGACATGGGGAAAGGGAACCGGCCACGGCCCCATGCACGAATTTGATGTTCGCATCGATACGGCAAACCATCCAGTGACAGCAGGCCTGAAGCCGATGAAGTTCAGGGATGAACTGTGGCATCGATCGGCCGTGCAGCCAGGCGTCACCGTACTGGCCTCGGCCTATTCTGCGAAAGAGCACGGCGGAACGGACCAGTGGGAACCGATCGCGATGGCCGCACCCCAGGGCGAGGGACGTTCATTCACTCTACTGTTGGGCCACAATGTCGCATCGATGCAGCAGGACAACTTCGTGCAATTGCTGCAGCGAGGCACTCTCTGGGCGGCAACGGTTGATGTACAAGGGGCTGCATCTGCCGCGGAGCATCCGAAATTGGAATGGAAAGAGCTTGACGACTCGGTCGCCTTGTTCAGCAACGCACAAGTCGTGTGGCAGTTCAATTATGCAAACGATCAGAACAAGGCCTATTTCCATCCCATCGCCATGCCTGGTGGCCCAACACTTACTTGGGATCAACCGCCTGACCACGTCTGGCATCACGGACTTTGGTTCAGTTGGAAGTACCTCAATCGCGTTAACTACTGGGAAACGAATCGCGAAACAGGGAAGCCTGATGGCCGCACTGCTTGGTCGAACGTTGATGTCGTCAAGCGACCCGATTTCTCAGCGACGATCTCGATGAACTTGGATTTTATCGACCCGGAGGGCACAACGGTCATGACTGGAAAACGCACGGTGGAAATCTCTGCACCTGACCCCAGTGGTTCGTACCATCTCGATTGGACGTGCCACTTAACTGCTGGCGACAACGATGTGACGCTTGATCGAACACCTCCACCGCACCAAGCGGACGGAAAGCCCTGGGGCGGGTACGCCGGTCTGTCCGTTCGCTTTGCAAAGGGATTGACCGAGCGTTCGGCTGTCACGCCCGAGGGGCCTGTTGAAATTGACAAAGTTCGTTGTCCCGGCAAATCGGTTGCGATGGACTACAGCGGCATCCTTGAAAATGCATCGGTCGGAATCGCCATTTGCGATCATCCGTCTAACCTTAACCATCCAACTCCGTGGTACACCTACGCCGCGAATCCAATGAGTTACTTCAGCCCGGCGGTCATTTGCAACCAACCGCACACGTTGCCGGCTGGTCAATCCATGACACTGCGTTACCGAGTGACCGTTCACCCCAACCGTTGGGATGCGAAGCGATTGCAAGAGGAATATGGCGCATACGTTAAGGACAGCGACAACACCAAGCCGTTGCACCGATAGGCAATGCCACCAACCCAAACCTTCTCCTTCCCCATTCCCGTCCATTACGTCAGGAGCACTAAATTGATTATTGGATGCTTTGCTTTGATCGAGCCGTTCTCACCACTGAGACGACAATTTCAGCTCGTTCACGAGTTGGGACTCAAGCACATTGACTTGACCGACAATCATGATGGCGCGACGCTCGGCACCGAGTACGGGTTTGCGGCCTCGGCGAGTCTCGATGCCCACCCTAGTATCATTCGCGGCATGTGCGAAGAATTTGATCTGACACTCACCAGTGTTTGTGCTCACGCGAACTTAATCGATCCTCCGTCGCCGGATCGCTATGGCACCCTTGAACTGATCAAGGCCATCCGTTTGGCTGGTTTGCTTGGAGTCAAGCAAGTTATCACGACGGAAGGGGAACCGCATACCGAGTTTGGTATCTCGCTTGATCGAAAACAACGGATCTTTGCTATTCGAGAGAAACTTGACGAACCGATCAGGTGGGCAAGAGAACTGGGAATTGACTTGTTGCTAGAGCCACACGGTGAATTGACCGATACCGTTAATGGCATGAGTGATCTATTGGAGTCTTTAGGCAACGATGACGTCATTGGTATCAACCTCGATACCGGAAACTCATGGCTCGGTGGCGGTGATCCCCTTGAGTTTATTCGGACATTCACGTCACGAATTAAACATGTTCACTGGAAGGATATGGGGGCCGAGTGGGAACCGAAACGCGGTACGCTATTTGGCTGCGGCATGGGGTCGATACCACTTGGCGACGGAATTATCGGTATCGAAGCGATCGTGACCGCACTGAATCAAATCGGATTCGACGGACCAACAACACTCGAAGTCGCGGGTAGCGACAACGTGCAAGAATCAATCCAGCGGCTCCGTCAATGGAGTCAATCCTGCGTGCCATCCGTAAGCTAACACGCTGCGGATGACATTGCTTCCAGCTAAAATAGAACAAACGGCCTGCAGACCACCAGCAAAAAGCTACTTCCTCCACATCACCCTACCTTGAAAATGAGAGTCAACTCATGAATCGAAGTCAACTCACTCGACGTAACGTCTTGAAAACCTCCGTAGCCGCGGCCGCATCCTTCGCGGTTCCATACGCCATTACCAGCAACGCATTGGGAACCGATACCGTCCCACCGGCCAGCGATCGATTGACGGTGGGTTGCATCGGAGTTGGCAACAGAGGTCGCGGTCTGCTAAGAGAGATGATGCATGTGGAAAAGGCGAAAATCGTCGGTGTATCGGACTGTTATCAAAGTCGTCGCGAGCCAATGGCTAAGTTATGTGATGCGACCGCACATGCGGATTTTCGAGAGCTGTTGGCGCGAGATGATATTGACGCGGTCGTTGTTGCGACGCCCGATCATTGGCATGTTCCGATTGCACTTCGTGCAGCCGCAGCTGGTAAAGATGCCTACGTCGAAAAGCCTCTGGGACTCACCGTCGAGCAAACGCTTCTTTGCCGCGACACATTCAATCGTGCCAAGCGAATTTTCCAGTACGGAACTCAGCAACGTTCTTCGCAACCCTGTTGGCTTGGCTGTGAATTAGTGCGTCAGGGAAAAGTGGGAACCATTCGCAAGATCACGGTTCGTGCGCCCAACGGTTCGGCTGGTGGTTCAACCGAACCTGCTGCGATCCCCGAAGATCTTGATTATCCAATGTGGATCGGACCTGCACCGATGAAAGAGTACACGGTAGACCGCTGTAAAGTCCCCGGCACCTATCACAATTACGACTACTCGATTGGGTATCTTGGCGGTTGGGGAGCTCATCCTCTTGATCAGATGATTTGGGGCTCCGACGCCGATCTATCAGGCATGATTGAAATCGAAGGCACCGGAGACATCCCTACGGAAGGCTTATACAACACCGTTATCAATTGGAATATGAAGGGCAAACTTGGCGAAGTCGATTTCGAGTTCACCACGGGAGGGGACCTGACAACCTTCTACGGGGACGAGGGGTGGATTTCGGTGCGTCGCGGTGGCGTGGATGCCAGCGACAAATCTTGGCTGGAGACAAAAATCGATCCAGCGGATGCGAAACTGAAAGTCAGCCGACGTCACATGGCAGACTTTGTCGATTCGGTGTTGAAACGTGAATCAACGGTTGCTCCGATCAACGATGCCGCTCGTTCGGATGTGATTTCGCACCTCTGTAATATCGCAGTCCGAACCGGTCGCAAAATCACTTGGGATCCAAAAAAAGAAACGATCGTCGGTGACCAGGACGCGTGCGAGCATTTACACCGCGATATGCGAGCACCTTGGACACTGAGCTAAGGAAAGAGCAATGAGACAACCACGTTTGTTAATGACGCTCGCCGTCGTGCCCCTGCTTTTGTTGGCAGGCTGCCCAGCCACGCCACCTCCGGCTTCACCGGAGGACAAGCGTGATGACACCCTTGAGGATACAGCGGTCTTGAATGCGACCACGACATTGTCGCATGAACAACTTGACGCCATTCGGGAGTCCATCGAATCCTCGGCCGGCAAGTTGACGTGCGATGCGGATGGAGTGCCAGTCGAAATTGACTTGGCCGTAGGCCGTGGTTCGGCCAGTGCCGAAGCGTTCCATGCGGCGTTGGAATGCCGAGGCGTTAAAAAACTTCGTATTCGCGCCGGTGGAATTCCAGTCGATTCCCTGGCACGACTTGGCGAGATGAAGTCGTTAACTGACTTGACCTTAAACGATGCGAAACTCGATGATGAGCTATTGTTGAAATTTGCCGTTGAGCTTCCACAACTACGACGGTTGACGATTCGCAATTCGCCTTCGTTAACGGATTCGGGCATCGCGTCAGCGATTCAATCGCTGACGCTGACTCATCTGACGTTACTGGAGCTGGCGATTGGTCACTCGACGCTCCATGAAGCCGCGAAGCTCCGTGACCTAGCGTCATTGGATATTCGATTGTGCCATCATGTTACTGCGGAATCTCTCGCGCCACTGGTTGATTCACTAAGTATCAAGGAACTAAAACTTGGTGGGCAACTCATCAATGACGAAGCGATCAGAGCAATCACTTCGATTCCCACGTTGAAAATATTAGCGATCGCAGATTCGGCAATCGGAGCTGATGCATTGCGGTCGCTGACTGAGGAATCAACGCTCGCACGACGAATCGAAGCATTCACGGTTGAGCGTTGCCCCAACATTGACGACGAAGCATTGGTGCAACTTGAAAAGTTCCCAAATCTGCGCCGTCTGACAATCACTGACGTTCCGGTAACCGGCAAATTCTTGGCATCGCTGCCGACCCTTGATCAGCTAACGCTATTGTCCCTGAATCTGACTTTCTTGGACGACACTGCTTTTGAGACAATTAGCAAGTGTAAGGAGCTTGAGCGATTAGAGATTGCACAGAGTTTTCTAACTGAAGATGCCATTGCTGAAATCGCAAAGCTTCCGCGTTTGAAAACACTGAACGTCAGTGATTGCGGACTTGACGATGCGATGCTCCAGCCGCTGCGAAACTCAGCGTCGATTGAAAAACTGATCACTGGGGAAAATGCGTTCTAAGGCGAAGGATCACGAATTGTGAACCTGACATCCGAACGAATAGCAGAATGATCAATCACAAACAGTCGATTCATTGGCAAAGCGAAAAGCCCAACGGCTAAAGAGGGGGCATCGATGGGAACCGCGCATGATCCTAGCTCTAATGCGTCCGTTGCAGAATCTTCGCTGGATGTTAGCTATCGATTATCACGCACGGAGATGATAAACTGAATCCGAAAGTTATCAGGAGAATCATGAAGATGAAGATCGAACATTTTGCCCTCCAGGTTGAAGATGCGGCTGCCGTTGCCGTTTGGTACGCAGAGCAGTTGGGGTTTACAGTGAAACGTGCTGCCGACAACGGTTATCCCATTCGTTTTGTGGCCGATGAGTCAGATGACGTGATGATCGAGTTCTACAGTAAGCCGGCGATTGAAATTCCCAACTATGCAGCGATGGATCCGTTAGTCTTTCATATTGCTTTCGTGTGCGACAATCTTCCTGCGACGATTGAACGTCTGGTCGCTGCCGGATCGCTTTTAGTTTCAGGTCCGAAGCGGTCGGACAATGGAGATGAACTTGCAATGCTACGCGACCCTTGGGGCTTAGCGATTCAGCTGTGCTACCGTTCGATACCCATGGTTTGACTTAATTACACCCCTTTTAACTGGACGATAACGTAGCCTAGGCTACACTAAATCTCCTTCGTTTCTATTGTTCCAAGGATACGTGAAAATGACGAATATCGATAGATTTTCAAAAAAGACATCCGCCTCTCGCCGAAGCTTCCTCAAAGCATCAACTGCTGTCGCCGGTGCCGGAGTTGCCGTCCCCTATTTCATGAGCAGCAGTTGTGCTCGCGCTGCTGACGCGAACGGCAAGCCAACGATTGCCGCAATTGGTGTTGGCGGAAGTCGTGGTCGCTACAACCAAGGGCGTGCTATTGCAAACAATGCCGCACATCATGGTCAGATGATCGCGGTTTGCGATGTCGATGATGTGCACAACGATGAGTTTAACGCGGCCTACGATGGAAAACTTAACACGTATCAAGATTACCGCAAACTGTTTGAAAGTGAGAAACCGGATGTCGTAACCATCGGAACGCCTGACCATTGGCACGTTCCGATCGCGTTACATGCACTCGACCATGGTTGTGACGTGTACTGTGAGAAACCGTTGACGTTGACGATCGAGGAAGGTGAGTTGATTCGCAAAGCGGTCGAGAAATCGGGCCGTGTGTTCCAGGTTGGCACGATGCAGCGAAGTTGGAATCTATTCATGTACGCCGTCGCGATCGTGCAAAGTGGTCGACTCGGCGAAAATGTGGTCGCCCATTGCGGCATCGATAGTGCGCCAAGTGGAGGCCCGTTTGAAACGACTGACGTGCCCGAGGGGCTCGATTGGGATCTTTGGCTAGGACCAACACCCAAAAAAGATTATTCAATGGAGCGTCGTCGCTTCTTCCGCTGGTATCAAGAATACTCTGGTGGAAAGATGACTGATTGGGGAGCCCATCACGTCGACATCGCGCAGTGGGCGTTGGGGCTGGATCACACCAGCATTAAAACCGTTTCCGGAACTGGAACACTCACTCCGATTGTTCCCGATGAATTCAATTGGAAACAGTTCCTTGATGGCGAAATCAGTTTGCCCAATGGGTATAACGCTGCGACCAAATTCAACATCAATCTGGAATTTGAAGGCGGGCAAAAAATCAGTGTGAACAATCGGTACGAATCGGGAACCACCGCATTCGGAAATGGGATTCTTTTCGAGGGAGATAAAGGGCGAATCTTTGTCAACCGCTCAAAGTTGCAGGGGACTGCGGTTAGCGAAATTTTTGGCGACAACCTGGAAAAGAAACGCGATGCAGACGGAAAATCATCCGACAATTTCAAAGAGTGTTTTGATCGTGTTGACGATGCGACTCGAACCGAGTTCGCAGAAGCATTCAAGACTCTGAACAAGGGTAAAGATGTCACCTCTCACATGGGCAACTTCTTTAGTTGTATCGAGGATCGCTCGGAGCCAATGTCCGATGTTGAAAGCCATGTCAACTCGATGAATTCACTTCATATGTGCAACATTACCTTGATGTTAGGACGTGAACTGAATTGGGACAGCAAGTCCCAAAACTTCGGTAGCGACGACCAAGCGAATGCACTAATGACGCGGAAACGTCGCGCCGGGTTTGAGTTGGAAGCCTAATCGTTGGCCAACTCCACGATTTGCTCTATTGAAATTCAGGATTTTAGCGAGTTTGTTCAGCAGAGCTGATAGAGATTTAGGTCGGGACCTGCCCCGGCCTACGATGATCCGACTTCAATGATGAAGATGCTGTCAACGAGAAGGCGTGTCAGTACCAGCAGGGACACAATCCGTGGTTTTCTGTTTTGGACTTGTCTCGTAAGAGTCGTTGTTAGTATCGCCTCGCAATGCGGCAGATTCGGCGAGCAAAGACTCAATCCAATATGATGTTCGATGGCGATTGGCTTTGGTTCTGGCATCAAGTATGTTAGTGACTGCAATTCGCAACAGGGTCATTGGTTGATCATGCAAGGTGAATTCATCATGTTTCAGTTGTGCTGGATAATGATGTCCATTCAAGTGTCTTTGTGAGAGTGGCTAGGACGATGACTGCAGAACGCCGATCGATCAAATTTGAGAATCTTGATCAAGTGGTTCTGAAACTGGACCAATTGCTTGCGCAGGGCTATACGAAAACTGGGAATTGGGATTTGTCTGCAATCTGCGGTCACCTTAATGACTGGATGCGATTCTCGATCGATGGCTATCCTAAATCGCCACTACCGATTCGGTTTGTTTTATGGTTGATGAAGGTGACGATGGGACGGCGGCAATTAGACAGTGTTCTCAAGAAAGGATTCAGGGATCGACTGCCCACGATGCCTGGAACGGTTTACGATACCGATCGATCAACCGACGCCGAGGCGGTAAGTCAATTGACCGATACAATCAACCGGTTCAAGGTTTTTGCAGGACCGGTTCATCCGTCACCCCTGTATGGTCCGCTGACGCATGATGAAGCTCTGCAATTACAGTTGGCTCACTGTTCGCACCATTTGAAATTCTTGACACCCAAGACGCCGTGAACGCTGCTTCATGAGAACCGAATGGTGAATCGCGATGCGATCAAGCGTTTTTTCGGTCGATTTAAAAGAGGACTCTTCTCATCGTATGGCTAGCAAAAAGTCCGGGACGGGGTTCAGTCTCAAGGACCAACTGTTCAACAGTGAACGAGTCCATTATCTCGCGGGGCTATTCCACGCAGCCAATGATGGATTCGACAAGGCAAGTTTTATCCAGGCAACGGTTAAACGGTTTAGCAAGCTCGAATTGAAAGAGCGGATCGTCCATATCGCGTCCATATTGGAAGACCACCTCTCGCCCGATTACCGAGTCGCTGCAAAACAGATTGCAGATGCCCTTCCGCCACCATTGGATCCAACCAACACGGACGATGACTTTGGCGACTTCATCTTCATGCCGCTTGGTGAGTTTGTTGTGCGGAACGGGTTGGCAAAAGAACATCTTAAGTTGTCGCTGAAAACGTTGAAGATCTTGACGCAGCGGGTTTCGATGGAAGATGCCATTCGCGCATTCATCAACACGCACACTGCCGAGACAATGAATGAACTGCAAAAATGGTCGACTGATCGGCACTATCACGTACGTCGCTTAGTGAGCGAAGGAACACGCCCGCTATTGCCCTGGTCCAAGCGTTTGACGATTGAGCCCACGGTGGCAATTCCGCTGCTCGACACACTGCACGCTGACTCAACGCGTTTCGTTACGCGTTCCGTTTCCAATCATTTGAACGACGTTGCGAAGTCGCATCCCAAAGTGGTAATGAGTACTCTGGAACGATGGAAGAATCAGAACAAGCAAAACGCAACGGAACTTGACTGGATGAGCAAAAACGCCTTGCGAACGCTAGTCAAACAGGGGAACTCACAAGCACTCAAGTTTCTCGGATTTCGATCGAATCCAAAAATTGAGGTTAGCAAATTTTCGGTCAAGCGATCTCGGCTGAAGCCTGGTGACGCGATCGAGTTTTCCTTCACAGTGACAGCGATGCGTGACGAGGCTCTGATGGTTGATTTCGTGATCGACTTCGTGAAAGCCAACGGGAAGCTTTCGCCAAAAGTACACAAACTCAAGCAGATCCGCTTGTCAAAGGGGCAATCGACGAACGTGGTCAAGCGACACGTCTTGCGAGCCAATGCGACCACCTACACGCTTTATCCAGGCACACATCACTTGACCTTGCAAATCAATGGCAAAGCATTCGGTTCCGATTGTTTTGAGTTGCAGTAATCAGGATACTGCCTTCGCGACGTTTGTTGTCAAATTTCTAGGTTCCATACTCGGCGAACTCGAAACACGCGGACTGGCCTGTGTCGAGTGTAGACTCGGCGGTCACTTCTGCGATACTAGTGATTCAAGTTCGCTCGCGTGGACAAATTTTGAAAGGCTAACTGTATGAAATACCTATCTGTCGTCGCGGTTTTTCTCGTGCAATTGTCAGGTTTCGCCGCAGGTCCTGTGAAGCCGAACATTGTGCTGATCATGGCAGACGATGTCAGTTGGGAAGCGTTTGGTTGTTATGGTGCAGAGGATTACCAGACACCGTGTATTGATGAGTTGGCGGAAAAAGGGATTCGCTTCGAGCATTGCTACTCGACACCGATCTGCACGCCGTCGCGAGTGATGTTGATGACGGGAAAGTACAACTTTCGCAACTACACTCATTTCGGTTACCTAAATCCGAATGAGAAAACCTTCGGAAATTTGCTGCAGGAAGCGGGATACAAAACTGCGGTAGCCGGAAAATGGCAATTGAACGGACTCTACAACAGCCTGCCCGGACATGACGACAATTCTCGTCCCTACAAAGCTGGATTCGAAGAGTATTGTCTTTGGCAGCTAACCAAGCCAAAGGACAAAACAAGCGAACGATTCTGGAGTCCACCACTCGAACACAACGGCCGTTTCGTTTCTGCGCAAGAGAATGACGGCAAATATGGCCCGGATATTTTCTGCGATTTCATCTGCGACTTCATGCAGCGAAATAAGGACCAACCGTTTTTTGCTTACTATCCCATGGTGCTTGTTCATAACCCATTTGTTTCAACACCAGACACGATCGGACACGCTCCGCGTACACAAGCAGCGAATAAGTCGGGCAAGAACAGCAAGGCTAATTTTCAAGCCATGGTCAACTATATGGATAAGATCATTGGGCGGGTCGTCGCCAAAACCGAGGAGTTGGGAATAGCGGAAAACACTTTGATTCTATTCACTGCCGATAACGGGACGAATACTTCGATCACGTCGCGTTGGAACGGACTCTCGATCAAGGGAGGAAAAGGCGGAATGAAGGACATGGGCACGCATGTTCCTTTGGTTGCATATTGGAAAGGACACACACCCAATGGAAAAGTACTTAGCGATCTCGTTGATTTTACAGATCTTTATCCAACTCTCGCCGATGCCGCTGGCATCAAACTTGGTGGATCCGATCCCGTTGACGGTCACAGTTTCTTTCCGCAGCTTCGTGGTGAAGTCGGCAACCCTCGCGATTGGGTGCTTTGCCATTACCAACCTTATTGGAATAAGTCCCCTGGCCAATTTGCGCGGACGGCCCAGTATAAACTTTACCGTGACGGGCGATTCTATGAACCCGCGGGTGATCTGAAAGAGCAAAGAAATCTCTCAAGTGAGCTGGCGGGTGAGCGACGCATTGATGCGCACCGCAAGCTAAAGAATTTGCTTGACGCAGCGCCCCCAGCACCAACGGACAAAAACGCGGGGCGAACAACGAAAGACCGGCCGGTCTATCCCGAATGGCAAAAGCTAAGAACGGAATAGCAAAACGTTCCTTTGTCGTCGAACTCAATTTTGTGCTTTCTCGAAACGATCCTTATCACATGATTTTCAATCATGTGATAAGGCCACGAATCATGGCTTTTGTTCTGGTAAGCGAATGCAGGAAAGATGCTTGGAGATACTTTCGGGCTGTAGCAGGGATCTTTTCAGTCAGTGAACGATTGTTAATACTGCGGACGGTTTTTTTGTTGCAGCTGTTTTTCCCTAGAAGGCTTGGCATTATGAAAACGGTTATCTCAGCGCTGTTGTTTCTTGTCTGTTCAACCGTGGCGTATGCGGAACCGTTTTTCGTGGCTGGTCAAGATCCAAAACCTGCGGGTAAGGTTTGGAAGCCAGTCGGGGATCTGTCGGATGAGTTTGACGGTACATCATTGGACGCATCAAAATGGCAGAGTGAACCGGTTGGAAACGGATGGGTTTGGGTTGGGCGACCGCCGGCATTATTCAAGGCGAGTAACGTCGTCCTAGAAGACGGGAAGATGAGCGTCACCGTTGGCAAGCTTGATATTCCGGTTGTAATTAAAGGTAACACGTTCACGCATCAAGGGGCTATCGTTCGCTCACTGCATCCAGGGCATGTGGGATGGTATTTTGAATGCAAAATGAAAGCGAACCAGACGGAGATGTCGTCGACGTTTTGGCTGATGACAAAAGGCAATACGAAGAAGAGGCTTGAGTTGGATATTCAGGAGTGCGTTGGCAGGACCTCGGACAAGACTGAAAAGTGGGGGAAGAACTGGGACCAAATCTTTCATTCCAACGCCATCCATCGAACGAATCAATACAATCCCAAAAAGGTCCAACTGCAAGGTCAGAAAAGAACCGAGACAAAGAACTCGGAACGCTTCTATGTGTATGGGGCATGGTGGAAATCGCCAGAGGAAATTCGGTTCTATTTGGATGGGAAGTACGCCTATTCCATTCATCCTAGCGTCGAGTGGGATGTGCCAGCCTTTATCCAGATGGCGATCGAGACCTACAGTTGGAATCCACTCCCCGATGATGGCGGGCTGGTGGAAAGTGGCACGCGGGAACAGCGGACGACGCAGTACGAGTGGGTCAGGACCTGGAAGCTCGAGTAGGTGCTGGTTGCCTGTCAGTGCGGTTTTGTTGGGCGGTGACGACTCTTTCATCCGTGGTTCAACAGTCGTCACAATTCACAAGCCGTCACGGTTCCAAGGACGGTCAACGTGTATTCAATGCACAATGGAAGGAAGCGATGATGAGGCTAAGGCATGGACATTGTTGTAATGTCCGACGAGATCGAATGGAAAGCGACACATAGATGAAATACATTGCACTTGGGCTCGTCGCATTGATGCTGTGTGGCACTGTGGCGTTGGCATCAGACGATTCCTCTGGCCGTACGGTGATCAGCGCCAACGCTATCTCGTCTGGTGCTGCGGTTGAAGTTGCTGATGAACTTGCAATCGGGAACCCGGTGGACGAGAAATCAGATTCGGCAGCCCTTTTTAAGGCAATCACAAGGGTTTTCACTCTCGTTGCCGTGCTCGTTATGCTTTTGGTTGCGATTACGCGATGGAAGATTCATCCGTTTCTGGCCCTGCTGATCAGCAGTCTATTGCTTGGGCCGGTATCGGGGTTGGCTCCGATGGAAACGGTTGAATCATTCTTGAGTGGATTCGCTGGCACGATGAAGTGGATCGGTGTGGTGATCGTGCTTGGTGCTTTGATCGGAGAACTTCTTAGCCAATCTGGCGGTACGCTTAAAATTGCCCACACGATCTTGGATTTTGTCGGCACCAAACGTTTGCCGCTGGCAATGGGCCTTACGGGGTATGTTGTTTCCATCCCCGCATTTGTCGATATTGCCTATATCATGCTAAGACCGATCGTCGAAGTGCTTGCTGTGAAGAGTCGTCGAAATGTCTTGGTGGTCGGGCTTTCGTTGGCAGCAGGCTTGACGGCTAGCCATGCACTATTGCCACCAACGCCAGGTCCTTTAGCGACCGCTGCAATCCTGGACGCCGATATTGGTCGTGTCATTATGATCAATGTCGTTGTCGCCGCGTTTGCCGTTTTGGGCGGGCTTCTATGGGCAACGCTCTATTGTCGCAATGTTCGATTGCCCGAAGACGATGCGCTACGCGACAAGCTGCATCAATCTACGACCGAGGATCAATGTGAAAGCGAAGCCAGCCCTTCGTTCTTTTCTGCCATTGCCCCGATCCTGTTACCATTGGTTTTGATTGCGGTTGGAGCATTGTTGAGTAACGAGCAAGAAGATGGCTTGGCAGCGATTGTTCAATTTTTGAGCATGCCGGTTGTTGCATTACTTTGCGGGATACTGGTGGGCATGTTTTTGCTGCGTCGTGGCACGCGGCTTGCCAAGCTTAGCGGGCTGGTGGAAAAGTCGATCGAGAGTTCGGCGGTTGTTTTGATGATCACCGCAGCAGGCGGAGGTTTCGGTGGCGTGATTAAGGCCACCGGCGTTGGTGACGATATTGCAGCAATGTTTGTACAATCGCACTTGCCATCGATTCTGTTTCCGTTTTTGCTCGCCGCAACTTTAACAACCGCCACTGGATCGTTGACAGTGTCGATGGTGACGAGTTCATCGGTCGTTGCGTCGATGCTGCCGTCGTTAGGGCTTTCGCCAGAGTTTGCCGTGGCGCTGATCGGGGCTGGCAGCCTTTGTATTATCCATGCAAACTCCAGCTTCTTTTGGCTACTCAGTCGGTTACATAACATCCCGCCGGACGTCCTGTATCGAACCTACTCTGTTCAGTCGGTTTGCATGAGTCTCGGTGGGTTAATGGGGGCGTTCTTGCTGCATCTTTTCGGGGTCACTTGATTAAGGGGTCACTTGATTAAGGGGTCACTTGATTAAGGGGTCACTTGATTAAGGGGTCACTTGATTAAGGGGTGAACGGTGATCGTAAACCGGTATGTTCTCGATTCGCCAGGTTCCAATCGAATTAAGTAGTCTTTGTCTTCGATCGTCTCAGGGCTGTCTTGGGAATCGTGATGCCCGATCATTGGTTCAATGCAGGCGAACGGAAATCCCGGTGGCGACCAAAGGTTGACATTGGGGAAATCTCCCAAGTCGACGGTGACGAAAGGACTCTCACCCTTTTGGGCTAAGCCGATCGTTCGCGCCACAGTATTTGTTAGCAAGATTCCGCCGTCCGGAACGCGGTTGTCCCCGAAACTGAGTGTCGATTCATCCTTCATGAACGGGATTACCTTCGGTTGGATTAGGCTTTCAACGATCTCGTTGCGGTCCGTTGAGATTTTTTTGGAGAACCAATATTCAAAGTCCTCCCGTTGATACTTTGCCGAGATGGGAAAAGCGAATCCTGGATGGCCTCCAAGTGCGAATGGCATTACTTCGTTGCCATGGTTCGCAACTTTGAACTCGCTGATCAATTGTGTGTCTTCAAGGCGGTAGGTAACCCGCAACTCGAATGGAAAGGGGTATTGCCGGAGGGTGTCTTTATTTGCAATGAGCCTAAATGTCGCTTCGTTGGCGTTTGGGGAGGGCACTGTTTCAAACAGCCGGTAAATTGCTAACCCCATCTTAGGGATCACATAATGGTTGTCTTGATACGAGTAGCGGTCCCCTTTGAAGCGTACGTTGACAGGAAACATCAGCGGTGCACGGTCGCTCCAGAATTTCGGATCACCATGCCAGAGATACTCACGACCCGTATTCTTCGCTACCAAACTCGTTAATTCGGCACCTGTGGAGTTAATGCGAACTCGAAGTGCCTCATTTTCGATCGTGATGTCGTTGGTCTCATGCGCGAACGCAGGAATGGTCAGCATCGAAAAAAATGTTGCGAAAATCAGGGTCAATTTCATTGTGCTACCCTCACTGAAAACCAAGTTGTTGTGCAGACGCTGTGTCGTGTCCTGCTATTGCATGTTTACGGTATTTGATTTCATTCTATTGTTTTTTCCGGAGCCAATTTCAGCACTGCTCGAGAATTTCTGAAAACAAAAACGTCCAATTTTGGAAGCTACAGGCGATTCCTTTGATGATCCTTCATCCAAACCAAGAGGTTGTTACCGTTCGTTACCCACTGCCATTTCGAATTCTGTACACTTCGCGAGATACGCTGGTGATCGGAGCTTTGCGCCATGCACTTTAGTGTGCTGGAAAAATCGATCGTGAGCGGCGAACAATGTGCCGATCGCGTTTCGCTTCTCGAATCAAATCCCTCATCGTCCATTGCTCAATGAATTGTTTTTCTGTGTCTATTCTGTCAGTTTCTAGCAGGTTCGATCGATTATGCCCTTACGTTGCACCGGTGCCGTGTACGGGTTGCCTCGTATTGCTTTTTAGCTTGTTTTTGGCGTTCGCCTCGGTCCCAATCATCAGTTCTGCGGATGATGTGCCACCGTATTTCGAGAAGCTTCGGAAAACCCGGGAAGAGTCGGATCGGTCGATTGTTTGGAGACAAATGGGACCAGGGATGTCGGGGAACAACTACCACGTGGATTGGCATCCTACCGATCCCAATGTTTTGTTCCTTGGGCCAAATATGAAGGCCGCCTATCGTTCGGGCGACCAGGGGCAAACCTACGAGACGATACTCGATTGGGACGCGAGTGGTGCAAAGGAAAAGAACCGAGGCCCGATCGAAATTGAAGCACCGGATTTTTCTCATCAGAATCCAGATTTCGGTTTTTGTACCGTTGAGGATGATTCGGCCTTGTGGAAGACAACCGATCGCGGCAGGACTTGGACCAAGATGACTTCAGCCGCGTCGGTATGGGAAGGCTATCGGCTAGGCGACGTATCGGTTGATCCGACCAACGATCATATTTGGTATGTCGGATCCGGTGCCGTATACAACGTCAATGATTTTGGTTTCAGTCTCGCGAAACCGCATGGTTACAGAAGAAACAAGCAACCTCATCAAGCACGTATCTGGAAATCAACCGACAAAGGTGATTCATGGACTGACATCACTCCGAAAGGACTTCAGAGCGAAGCACACATTACGAAGATCATCGTCAACCCGGAAACACCTTCGACGCTGTTTGCTGCCACAACCTACGGATTTTATAAAAGTCTGGATGGCGGATCGACGTGGACACGTAAGGATGGAGTTGGCTTTGATCACGACATTATCCGTTCATTGGATATGCATCACGACAAAAGGACCGGCGATATAGCGCTTTATGCTATCGATCTCGTTAAATGGAAGGCCGATGGCCTCAAGGTTGTTAACGATGGGGGTGGGGTGTTTAAGAGTGTCGATGGTGGAGAGAGTTGGGCCAAGATCAACGGAAACATGGCAGTGAATGTTGATGTTCTATGTAGCGACTATTCGTTTCGCAAGACCTACTATGACTGGGCAATTGCGAGGTGGTTCGGTGTCAGCGAAAAGCAAGCGATTGCCTCTTATCCCGAGAAGGCAACCAATCTGCTTCATCGCGTGGTGCGAGTGCGCGTGGATCCGAATGATCCCAACAAAGTTTTTGTGATGAACGACTACAAAGGGAAGGAGCAGCATACCTTCCAAGGTGGCATCATTTGGCGCAGCGACGATGGAGGAAAAAAGTGGTTCGTCACTTTTCGTAACGGCACTGCATGGGAGGGCGTTCATAAAGCCTATTGGAAAGGGCGAGGCAACCCAACCTCGCATAACGTGACTTGGGCTGCGCAATCCCATTGGAAGGAAGAGGGTTCCTATTTCAAAAAGGCAGGAGTAGCACTTGCCTTCAACGCCGATGGTTCCGTGATCGCTTGTCAGATGGCAAAGCTGTTGATGATTTCGAAAGATGGTGGCGATACGTGGGAAGAGATCGACGAAGTTGAAACCTCACCCGAGAGCGACATTTGGGTTTCCGGTGGGAACAGCAACATGCCTGGACAGAATTTTTATCAGGATGAACGTCTTCCAGAATCGGTTTTCTTTTGCACAGGCGAGAATGATTATTGGGTCACTCGGCCTGGTGGCGATGCGATCCTCAAGGGTGTGCAAGCGGCCCAGAGAATGCGTTTGGGGCCAGCCGAGTATTCGTGCAGTTCGGTTGCATTGCATCCTCGTGATGTGAATACGGTCTATACTTTGCAATTCCGCCAAGCCAATCGTGGTGAATTGCTCAGGTCGATCGACGGTGGGAAGACGTTTTCGCCGATCGGAACGCCTGTTCCAACGCCTTGGCCAGTGCGAAAAGGCGGTGACCAGTCGGTGCATCAGCAGAACCTGACGATCGATCCGGTCCATCCTGAGAATATGTACTTCAATGTTCCTCGTTCTTCCAACACGCTATGTTTCGTAGGAGACACGCTTACGGGATTCGGCATGCACAAATCGTCCGATGGAGGTTTGACTTGGAAAGACGCAAACCAAGGGCTGCCCGCGACTTTGGATGTGGCAAATTTTCGAATGGACCCCCAAAATAGTGACACTCTCTATGCCGCGGTTTACGGAAAGAACGGTGGTCTCTTTAAGAGTACGGATCGAGCGGAGCATTGGACTCGGATGAAACTTCCCCAAGGCATCACGAGCGTCGTTGATATTCATTTTTCCAAAGATCAAAGGTTCTATATTTCGTGTGGGCACAAGAATGCATCGGTGGATGACGGCGGTGTGTTCTATACGAAACAGAAACATCCAGTCAAAAATGACTGGATAAAGATTTTCCACATGCCATGGACAGGCAAAATAAAGACCGCTGCCTATGATCCAAACATCATTCTTGTTGCTTGTTTGCCAGGAGTCTCGATCAAACATATCAATCCCGGTGCTTACCTCTCCGAGGATGGTGGCAAGACATGGGTCAAGATCAACATTGGCAACGGACAATCGGATCAAATCAATGACGTGGCGATCGATCTTTTCAAGCCCGATGTCTACTATTTGTCGACAAGAGGGACCGGTCATTATCGAGGCACTTTGGCGTCCGCGTCTCCAACGATGCGTTCATGGAAAGACAAATCGGGTCGAGTGATAGAGGCTATACTGGTTTCGGTCGAGGCCAATATTGCCGTGATCCGTCGAAAAGACGGTCGCATTTTTCGTGTTCCGATCGAGACGTTCTGTGACGTTGATCGTGCCTACATTTCAAAATTCATTCAGAAGTAATCAAAAGCGATTCAACAGGAAAATGATGATGAGAAACAACACCGTGGTGATCGCTGTCGTTCTGTTGGCGACATGCTGCATCGCCAATGCCAATGCCAGTGCCAGTGCCAATGAATTCGACGGCGTGCGAACGTCCTTTAACTCTGACTGGAAATTCAGTCGAGAAGCCAGGGGCGGTGCTGAAGCCCCGCAGTTTGATGATCGGTCATGGCAACCGGTGACGCTTCCGCACGACTGGGCAATCGCTGGTCCATTTGAACCAAAATACAACGCTCGCAATGGTGGGTTGCCGTTCCATGGCACCGGTTGGTATCGCAAACGTTTTTCATTGCCCACGGATGCCAAGGGGAAAGCAATCTCGGTCGCCTTCGATGGTGCAATGTACAACGCACACGTTTACATCAATGGCAAATTCTTGGGGAATCGTCCCTTTGGATATGTCGGATTCCAATTTGATTTGAGCGAGCATCTCAAGTTTGGCGAAGGAGAATCCAATGTAATCGCTGTGAAAATGAGTCCCGAGGATTTGTCGACACGTTGGTATCCAGGTGCTGGGATCTACCGCAATACTTGGTTAGAGATCAACGATCCAATCCATGTGGGGCAATGGGGCACTTATGTCACGACGCCTGAAATCACCGATTCGTATGCGAAAGTAGCTGTTCGTACCACAATTGAGAACAGTAGTGACAACGCAAGCAATCCGACTATCGTCACCAGTGTTCTTGACGAGAAGGGCAAAGTGGTCGCGGAGACGAGTGGCGAACTCGCCGTCGACGGACGATCAATCGCCGATTTAAATCAGCATTTGAAGGTGTCAAATCCAATTCGCTGGGACGTCGAGAATCCCTATCGCTATCAAGTTCGGACGGAAGTACTCCTCAGTGGCAAAGTGGTCGACACCTACACGACACCACTTGGTATTCGAACGATTGAGTATTCAGCCAACAAAGGCTTTTTGCTCAATGGTATTCATGTTCCGATTCAGGGCGTTTGCCTGCATCACGACAATGGACCGTTGGGGGCGATTTCCAATCGTCGCGCCATCGAGCGTAAACTGCAAATTATGAAGTCGATGGGCGTGAATTCTGTACGCACATCGCACAATCCACCTTCGCCTGAGCTAGTAGAATCTGCAGATCAGTTGGGGATTCTGTTGCAGGTCGAGGCGTTCGATGTTTGGAAAATCCATAAGCAAATGGTTGCAAAATCGTACAATTTGTATTTTGACGAGTGGCATGAACGTGATGTTCGCGACATGATTCGCCAACATCGAAACAACCCGTCGGTGATCATGTGGAGCATTGGCAATGAGATTATGGAACAGGGGGCGAAAGACGGGGGGAAGGTTGCCAGAAAGCTCACGGAAATTGCTCATGATGAAGATCCTTCGCGATTGGTTGCTGCCGGTTTCAATAATCCCGTCGGAGCCATCAAGAACGGGTTGGCGGATGAGGTGGATATCATTGGCTTGAACTACAAGCCGCTTATGTATGAAAGCGTGCATAAAGAACATCCCGATTGGCTCTTGCTGGCGAGTGAGACCTCCTCGGTCACCAGTACGCGAGGCGTCTACCACTTTCCAATTGAGAAATACAAAACGCACGACTCGCGTCATGTCACTAGCTACGACTTGATCGGGCCTCCTTGGGCGTACCCACCGGATGTCGAGTTCGAGTATCTGTCACGGAATCCATTCGTGATGGGCGAATATGTTTGGACGGGATTCGACTACCTAGGCGAACCGACGCCCTATGGTGGTAAGGACCACTCAGGCGATGGCTATTGGAACGCCGATTGGCCCGTGCGAAGCTCTTCATTCGGGGCCGTTGATTTGTCTGGCTTCCCAAAAGATCGTTACTACCTTTACCAAAGCCAGTGGACGAAGGAGCCCATGGTGCATGTGCTGCCGCATTGGAATTGGGAAAACAAAGCTGGCGAAACGATCCCCGTTTATGCCTACACCAACGCTGAAGAGGTGGAACTGTTCGTGAACGGCAAGTCCATGGGCAAGAAGAAGAAAGGCATAGACAAGGCGGACATCCATGTCGACTTCTTGCGTTGGGATACCGAAGGGGAAAAAGACAAAGTGTGGAAGTCGCCGTTTCGTCTTGGTTGGGATGTCGAGTATGAGCCTGGCAGTATCAAGGTGGTCGCATACACGGATGGCGAGGTTGTTGCGGAGAAAGAAATAAAGACTGCTGGTCCTCCCGCAAAGATCCATCTAGTCCCCGATCGCAAAGAGATCCAAGCGGATGGTCAAGATCTTTCTTACGTTTCGGTGTTGATTGAAGACAAAGATGGCAACCTCTGTCCAAATGCAGAAAACTTAGTTCGTTTCTTCGTGGACGGCGCGGGCGAGATCGCTGCGGTTGGCAATGGCAACTCGTCGACTGTTGAGTTGTTCAATGTCGATTACCGTCGCGCGTTTTATGGCAAGGCGATGCTCATCGTTCGGTCCAAAGCGGGTGAGAAAGGTGAAATCCACATTCGTGCATATTCCGACCGTTTGGCGGAGGCCAAGCTCAAGATCGAGAGTCATTAGGAATCACGCTCTCAATGGCCTCGCTCGGGCGTTGAGTTTTGACGAATCTGGTCCCGAAGTTTTCTTGGGAATCGGACGATTTCCAACCTCGGTCCATTGACCGGCGGCTCAATTGTAATACAATACGACGGTCCAGTGGGGCGGCGCCGAAAAAGACAGGCTCCGAGGTAGGGTTGGGCCAGCCTTTTCGTTGCTCTTCCCTCCTCGATTTTCTGTCTCAGGCGGCGTGGATAGTTGGTTCGGGAGGATTGGTTGCTCGCGTCTTGGCACGCAGTGGCGTAGGTGCCGCATCCTTTTGAACCACACTTTATTTTACCGGTTTGGAGAATTCATAAGTGATAAAGGTTCAACTGATAGCGATCACCATTGTCGCCTTGCTTTCCCTGAATGCGACGGCTGGCGAAAAACCGAATATCGTGTTGTTGTTCGCAGACGACGCAGGCTATGGTGATTTTGGCTTTCACGGAAGTCATCATTTCAAGACTCCGAATCTTGATCAGCTTGCCAAGTCGGGTGTTCGGCTAACGAGTTTCTATGTGACCGGTGCAACGTGTGGTCCATCGCGTGCCGGAATGCTGTCGGGAAAATGTCAGCAGCGTTTCGGATTTGAAGAAATCAATGTGCCTGGCATCATGAGTGACCACAGCAAATTGCTAGGCGATGAGATGGGGCTGCCGACTCAGTTGCCTACGATGGCGGACCATTTGCAGGATCTCGGTTACCGAACAGCTGTCTTTGGAAAGTGGCACATGGGGGTAGCGGACCGATATCATCCATTGAAGCGTGGCTTTGATGAATTTTATGGGTTCCGCGGTGGCGCGAGAAGTTTCTTTGCATACCCTGATCCGAATCGAGCTAAGCGTGAAAACTTGATGGAGCGTGGCTTCGAAGGTTTTAAGGAGCACGAGGGGTATCTCACCAATGTGCTTGCCGATGAAGCTTGTGATTTTATTCAGCGTAGCCAGGACAAGCCGTTCTTTGTCTATCTGTCGTTTAGCGCCGTTCATACGCCAATGCAAGCTGATCCGCAGGACAAAGATACGTTTTCTGAATTGAACGGCACTCGGCGGATAGCGGCGCAAATGATGCTTTCGATGGATCGGGCTTGCGGGCAAGTTCTCGATAAGCTCAAGGAGCTTGGTCTCAGTGATAATACGCTGGTCGTTTTCTCGAACGACAATGGCGGCCCGATGGACAAGAACGGGTCAAGTAATTTTCCGCTCAGTGGAGTGAAGGCAACGCAACTCGAAGGCGGGCTCCGAGTGCCAGGCCTCGTTGCTTGGCCGGGAAAGTTGCCAGCAGGTGTTGACTATGAGTTACCGCTCAGCACGCTCGACCTGTTGCCCACGTTTGTTGCCGCCGGTGGCGGTGATCCGTCTGTAATCGAGGGCCTCGATGGTGTCGACATGCTTCCCTATTTGCGGGGTGGCAATAAAGGTCGCCCGCATCAAACGTTGTGTTGGAAGATGGAAACTCGGGGCGCGATTCGTGACGGCGATTGGAAGCTGTTGCGTTTTCCTGATCGACCAGCAGAACTATTTGACATCGTCAAAGATCCAGGCGAACAGAATGACTTGGCAGCGGACAATCCAGAGTTAGTGAAGACGCTCTTTAAGAAACTGTTCGCTTGGGAGCTTGAGCTTCAACGCCCGTTGTTCATGCTTCGACGCGAAGAAGAAGGTTGGTCGTCACGGCGCGCAGACGAGTTCCGTTCGCCGCCTGCTGAAACGTACTAGGGAAACGTGGCCTGGGCTGCCCAGTCTGGGGTTTGCTTGCCCCATTGGGATAAATAATGAAAATATACGCTAAAAAAATCACTTTCACGATCATGTTCCTTTCGCTTGCGACGATGTCGTTTGCGATGGCCGAAGATCCGAAGCCATACGGCGACCTCTTGAAAGACAGGTCCGCCGATTGGCAGTTTGTTCCGGCGCTTTCCGATGAATTCAACGGGGATCAGGTCGATACGAATAAATGGAATATCGATACAGAGGACTGGGGGACGTGGAGCTGGGAGCCTGGTAACGCTTTTCAGAAAGATGGCTCTTTGCATCTTCAGATGGTCCAGGAAACTCATCAGCGTGGAAATCAAAAACTCTTTTACAAATCGGGTATCGCACGAAGTCCCAAAACGATCACTTACGGCTACTTTGAAGCCAAGGTAAAGGGTTGTTCGCGATTCCCTGGTGCCTCGCCGGCGTTTTGGTTACATAGTAAGGGACCCGAGAATCGTTACGCCGCTACGGATGGTGAGACGGTGGCCTATTCGGAAATCGATGTGATTGAATTGCAGCAATGCGAATACGACTTCAAGACCAAGAAGCACAACGATGTGAACCGTATCGATTGCAATCTTCATACGATCCTTGTCAAGGATGGTAAGAAGCAATGGTTGCGTCCCAATATGGATCCTGCGAAATGCAAGAACGAGTACGATTCTCCGTGGGATCCGCGCGACGATTATCATGTCTACGCCGTCGAAAACACAAAGGATACGATTGTTTGGTACATCGACGGAAAGGAAGTTGCTCGAAAAGCGAATCTGTACTGGCACCTTCCCATGCACGTCACCTTGTCGTTGGGGTTGCGATACCCGTTTGAAGCGTACAAGGACGGTAAGCGGATTCCAGTTCCAGAAAAAACCACCTTGGAAGGTTTCCCAACGACAATGTTTGTCGATTACGTTCGAGTTTGGCAAAACAGTCAGGTCGCTTCGCAACCACCGACTTACAGTCAAGTCGAACAGCCCAAAAAAGCGAAGGCTGCGACGGACATGACCAAGGAAGACTTTGTTGCGATGGAAAAAGCCAAATGGGAAAAGAATGGCTGGCCGTGGAATCAAGCCAAGGTGGAATCGAATTTTGCCGAGATCGATACGAACAAAGATGCGATCGCTTCTGGGCTAGAGCGGCAACAGTGGTTCAAGAACAAAATGAAGTCGACGAATTAGCATCAATGTTTGAGTCGATGGCGATAGCAGGTGTCGCAAAAGTGGCCTGCTGATGGTACCAACCAACGCCGCCGGCTAACGACGATTTTTCAGCGCAAAAGCAAGTCCATACACAACAAGAGAATTGGATGATTTCCAGACTGTTTCTAAGCATTACCTTTGTGCTTTCCTTCTTTTCAACCGGTCTCGCCGACAATCCCCATCCGGCGTCGGATCCCTCAAATGAAGGCGGTTGGACATTGAATCCAGACGTCAGTGATGAATTTGAGGGAACTCAACTGAATGAGTCAAAGTGGTTGATTCAAGGGAAAGATGGAGTCTACAAGTCGAGATGGATTGGTCGAGCTCCTTCTCAATTCTCGATCGACAATGTGCGACTCGAAGACGGCATGCTGAAAATCGAGTCGCGATGGGAGCCCGACTTTGAGTTTTCTAAGAAACGTGACATGTCATGGAACAAAATCAAAGAGGGCACCGCTTACGAGAACATTACGACCGCGGCAGTGATTTGCAAAAATGAATTCTTGTACGGTTATATGGAAATCAAGTGCAAAGCAGCAGACGCGTCGGTCACCAGCGCCTTTTGGGCGACCGGTAGCAAAACGGAGTTAGACGTATTTGAGTTTTCTGGACGGCCTAAGCAAACGCATAAAACGCATCTCGAATCCGAGCTATGGTCATCGATCCATGATTGGTCCAAACCGGGTGGGCCGACTACCTGGACCGATCGGCTGCAACTTGATTGGAAAGTGGCCGATGGCTTTCATGTGTATGGTCTTGATTGGGATCCGGAATACTTAAAGTTCTATGCCGATGGGAAATTGGTCCGGACTGTAGAGCGGAAAAAAATTGGCGATGAGGCGTGGGTTCTAACAGGCCCAATCAGCATTTGGGTCGATTCGGAAACGTTTCCCTGGCATGGAATTCCCGAGAAGGACGATTTGCCGGCGGATTACGAAATCGAATACATCCGAGTGTGGCAAAAAGAAGGCTTGAAAGTCAGGCCGCGTGACATGGCGTCTGCTCAAGCCGAGGCCAACGGAGACGGAACAGGATCCAACGAGGTTTTGTTTGACTTTGAAGGTCCGATCGATCTCGGCGGAAAGAAACAGGATTGGTGGATCGCCCCAGACTCTCGACCCTATTTTTCGATCACCAAAGCAAAGGCAAGTGGAGGAACTAAGTCGCTTCAATTCAAACACTCCGGTGAACTGTCTGGTCAATCCACTGCATTCGCTCCCTTTGGATCAATGAAGCTGGACTCAGGCCAGCATGTGCTATCGATGAAAGTATGGATTGCCCCGGATAGCTCCATCAAGAAGCTCAATGTCATCCTTGAAGATCCGTGGCTGAACCTAAAACCTTTTGATCTGACCGAGGTTGCGACAGGCGAGTGGGTGACGCTTCGTCAAACCTTCAAACGTCGCGAGCCATCTGGAAGTAAGGATCGCCTGAGAATCGTTGTCGCTATGGAGGACGCGGGCGAAAAAGGAAGCACGCTGTACATTGACGACATGTCGATCGAGTAACATAGGCTTTTGGTTGTCGCGAAGGTCACCCAGACGTTCTGCATCTGACGTTTTCGGCCAATACGTTTTCGGCCAATACGGTTGACGTTTTTGGGCAACGAATCATTTTCCTCCGTCATACGAAAATTTGAAACAGCAAAGCATGAATTCACACACACGAACCGCCTTCATCTACGCAACGATCGTCGCGATGGGGGGCTTTCTGTTCGGTATTGACGCGGCATTGATTTCGGGTGGCGTCGATTTGATCAAGGGCGAGTTTGGGTTGACGCCTGAGCAATTGGGAACGGCCGTGGCTTCGCCTGCTTTGGGAGTCTTGCTGGCCTTGCCATTTGCTGGTTGGGTCTGTAATAAGTTTGGTCGCAAGAAGGCGATTATTTTGATTGCCATTCTCTATTTGATTTCAGCCGTCGGTTCCGCTTTGGCCCCCAATTACTGGGCGTTGGTTGCCGCACGTTTCTTGGGCGGGGTGGGTTGGAGTTCCATTTCATTGGCTTCGATGTACATCGGCGAAATTGCTCCGCCGAAGTGGAGAGGTAAGCTCGTCTCAATGACTCAAATCAATATTGTCGTTGGTTTGTTCGGAGCCTACTTCATCACATATTTGATTTTCTATTTGGCAGGTGCCGATATCGACTGGGTGAAATCCCTTGGCGTAACACCCGATAATGCCTGGAGATGGATGTTGGGTGCCGAGGTGCCGTTTTGCCTGCTGTGGTTAGGCCTTTTGCTGATTATTCCCGAGAGTCCCTATTGGTTAATCTACGTTCAGCGAAGCGAGGAGGCCGAAGCGAAATTGGCTAAGTTGATGCCGCAAAGTGAAATCGCAACTCACGTGAGTGAGATTCGTGAGAGCATCGATGAAGTGGCACATGAGCGTTCGTCATGGACTGAGCTGAAGACGATATTCAGCAAGCCAATGCGTTTGATATTTATCATCGGTATCACCATCGCCATTGCGCAACAATCATCCGGCATTAATGCTGTTCTGCTGTACGCACAGACGATTTTTAAGCAATTGGGGATCGGCGAAAACGCGGCTTTCGTACAAGCCATTTGGGTTGGGTTAACCAGCGTCATCTTTACGATTCTGGGCCTGCTGTTGGTCGACCGATTGGGACGACGCCCGCTAATCATTTGGGGAATGGTGTGGATCATCGCCAGCTTGGGTCTATGTGCGTATGCATTTCACGAAGCCCGTTACGTTCTTTCGGATCAGTCAATCACCGAGATGGCCGAAGACGCAAAAATCGCTAAAAGCGTGGTTGCTGAAACCGGCGTGCAGTCCGACGTGTTGGGCGCCGAACTCTTGAAGCCGTTGGCAGGTGTTGAATTTGACAGCGACATTGCCCTCCGTCGAGCGGTTTACGATGCGCTTGGTAAAGAAAACGGATCGAAGCATTTCAATAAATTGCTGGAGGCGTCGATTAAGATCAACGCGAAACTAGTGCTGCTTGGCATCCTTAGTTTTATTGCCGCATTTCACTTCTCGGTTGGTCCGGTGATGTGGGTACTGTTCTCAGAGATCTTCCCGGCATCCGTCCGCGGGATGGCGATTCCGTTCTTTGCCGTCGTCACCAGTTTGACAAGTTGGATCGTGCAGTTCTTTTTCCCAAGGCAGTTAGAAAGCATGGGAATGACTTACATCTTCTTGTTCTATGCAACAACGGTTGCGATCGGTCTGTCGATTCTCTTCTTTACTTTGAAGGAAACGAAGAACATGAGCATCGAAGAAATCCAAGCGGCACTTTCGCCAAAAGCATAACGTTTGACCATAGTTTAAGGCTACGTAATCATCACATACTGGATCATCTAATCACCGCCATGCCAACATCAACCACGCACGCTCGGGCGATCGTTAACACCTCTTCAAGCCCACATGTCACGCTCCGCAATATCAATTACGGAGATTGCCGCTGGACCAATGGTTTTTGGGCGGAGAAGTTCAAACAGTGCGAAGAAGTCATGGTCCCGTACATGGGATCACTTCTAAAAGGCGACATCGGACATGGTCTGAACAATTTTAAAATTGCGGCCGGTTTGAGGGAGGGCAAGCATCAGGGTTTCGCTTGGCACGATGGCGACTTTTTCAAATGGATGGAAGCGGCCACGTACGTCTACGCCATCAATCATGACGAAGCGATCCTGCGTGACCTTGACGAAGTGATCGACATCATCGGCAAGGCTCAGGAGGACGACGGATACCTGCATACCAACATCCAGATCGATGGGATCGAGCATTTTTCAAACCGTAAGTATCACGAAATGTACAACTGTGGCCATCTCTACACGAGTGCCTGCATTCACCATCGCCTGACAGGGAAAACAAACTTCTTAGACATCGCGATCAAAAACGCGACGCTGCTCTACAGTTTGTTTCAGCCACAGCCCAAGGAACTCTGCCGTTTCGGTTTCAATCAGTCGCAAATCATGGGGCTAACCGAACTCTACCGAACCACACAGGACAAGCGGTATTTGGAGCTAGCCGAGATCTTTATCAATAATCGGGGAAAGTCTGCGGTTGTGGAAGACGCCAGCACCGAAGGGTATCCCATTGGAGACATGGTGCAGGAGCGAGTTCCGCTGCGTCAGGAAACCGAAGCGGTCGGTCATGCCGTGCTTGCACTCTATTACTACGCCGGCGCGGCCGATGTATATGCGGAAACTGGCGAGCAAGCACTGATCGATGCACTGGACCGACTCTGGGACAACGTCGCCAACAAGAAAATGTATGTCACCGGCGCAGTCGGACAAGCTCACTTTGGCGCGTCAACACGGCGGGACAAGATTGAGGAAGGATTCTTAGACGAATACCTGATGCCAATGGCAACTGCCTACAACGAAACCTGTGCCAATATCGCCAACGCCATGTTCAATTGGCGACTGCTGGGCATCAAGGGAGACGCGAAGTATGCGGACATCGTCGAATTGGTTCTCTACAACAGTGCCCTGGTTGGCATCAGCGCCGATGGCAAGCATTACTTCTACGCCAATCCGCTGCGGATGAACCGTGGTCAACGCGAATACGAAGACAATCGTGATTGCACCGAGTCGGCTGATCGTGAACCGTACATCGAATGTTTTTGTTGTCCGCCGAACTTGGTCCGAACGATCGCAAAGGCTTCGGGCTGGGCCTATAGCTTTTCCGAAAACGGTGTAACGGTGAATCTGTACGGTGGAAACAAACTCGACACCACGTTGCTTGACGGATCGACGCTCAAATTGACTCAGGAAACACCGTACCCATGGGAGGGTCAGGTTCAGATAACGATAGATGAGTGCAAGTCGGCGCCCTTTTCAATCAGCCTACGCGTTCCGGCCTGGGCAGTGGGAACCACGATTCAAGTCAACGGCGATGGCGCTGCAGTCGAGATTGAACCGGGAACCTTCGCCGTGATTGAACGAGAGTGGAAAGCCGGCGACGTAGTAACCGTAGACATGCCGATGAAGCCGACCTTTGTCGAGGGGCATCGATTGATCGAGGAAGTTCGTAACCAAGTCGCCCTCAAACGCGGACCGCTGGTGTACTGTGTCGAGACACCTGATCTGCCAGAGGGCACGAGAACGCTTGATGTTTACGTTGAAGGTGACACCGAATTAATGACGACTCATCGTCCGGATCTGTTAGGCGGAGTAACGACGATCAGCGCCAACGTGCTGCTGCGACCTGACCAGGAACAGGGGATGTATCGGGCTGTCAAGAAACCCCAGTGGAGTTCCCACAAGATCAATTTCGTTCCGTATTACGCCTGGAGCAATCGTGGCACGGCCGAAATGACGGTCTTTGTGCCCGTCGTTTGGAAATAGAACATCACATCATTGAGAGGTTTTTTAACATGACTAAACTGCTAACCACGTTTGCTGTATTCGCTTTGACGGTCTCCAGTAGCTTTGCGGCGGATCAACCCAACATTCTTTTCATCGCCATCGACGACCTGCGCCCGGAACTGGGGTGCTACGGATCCGAAATTGCAATCACGCCAAACCTGGATAAATTGGCTGCGGACGGTTTGTTGTTCAACCGAGCTTATTGCCAAGAAGCGATTTGCAGTCCATCACGAGCCAGTCTGATGACGGGAGCCCGGCCGGACACCATTGGCGTCGTCGAAAACTCTGCCAAATTCCGTGACCTCAACCCAGATATCGTCACGCTTTCTCAGCACTTTATCGCAAATGGTTACGAGGCCGTCCATTGTGGAAAAATCTTTCATAACGTTGATCATTCCGACCCTGAATTCTCATGGAGTCGGCAGCCCAACAAGAAGAAGTTAAAGCTAAAAGCTCCCCGCTCCGCTTATGCTCTTCCTGAGAACCAAGCGATCTTGAAGAAGAACTTAGAAACGCTAGAAGCCAAGTACGGGAAAGGCATTGGCAAGACGGGGCTGGTGCATGGACCGGCCTACGAATGTGCGGATGTACCGGATCAAGCTTATCGAGACGGATACAATACGGATCTCGCCATCGCCGAGATGAAGGACATCGTTGCCGATGGCGACATGCCTTTCTTTCTTGGGTTAGGTTTTTACAAACCGCATCTTGAATTCATCGCCCCGAAGAAATATTGGGATCTGTATGACCCCGCGAAAATACCGTTGGCCACTCAGGTTCATGCTCCGAAAAACGGCGCAGCGATGGGATTGCACGCTTCGTTTGAACTGCGAGTTCGCGATGGCATTCCAAAGTCGGGTCCAATCGAACCGAAACTCGCCCGAACGCTCAAGCACGCGTACCTAGCCTGTGTCAGTTATGTCGACGCCCAAATCGGACGCATGATTGCAGCGGTCGATGAAGCGGGGTTGCGTCAGAACACGATCATCATCGTGTGGGGCGATCACGGTTGGCACCTCGGCGACATGGGCGTTTGGGGGAAAGCAACCAACTACGAGATTGCAACGCGAGTACCGTTGATGATTTGGACGCCTGACATGCCTGCTGACACTCGCGGTAAGACAACCGAGGCTTTGGTCGAATTGGTTGATATGTATCCCACTCTTTGTGAGTTGGCTGGATTGTCGTTGCCGGGTCACTTGGAAGGTACCAGTTTCAAATCCTTGCTGGACAGTCCGGATCGCCAGTGGGACCAGGTTGCGTTCAGTCAGTTCCCCAATCCTGCGTTGCGTGAGTGGGCGGCCAATCCACTGCAACCGAGCATGCGAGAAACATT
Organism: Novipirellula herctigrandis; assembly: GCA_007859835.1. Lineage (GTDB taxonomy): Bacteria > Planctomycetota > Planctomycetia > Pirellulales > Pirellulaceae > Novipirellula_A > Novipirellula_A herctigrandis. The sequence continues at coordinate 6,495,388 of SJPJ01000001.1, forward strand.
CTTCGGTCCGCTGATCCAAGAAGTCGAGCAGCGGATCATCGCTCAGCAGGGCGACAAATGGGATCGTGATCTGTTTGAAAATGACTTGATGGGATACACGATGCGAACCGATCGATATCGACTTGTCGTCTGGAAAGATGTTCGGCACCCTGAAGCCGATCCGGTCGATATCGAACTATACGATCACAAAACCGATCCCAACGAGACCGTGAATATCGCGAAACAAGAACCCGAACTGGTAGCAAAGATGCTGGCACAATTCGACGCTCGTTGATCAACTCCAATTTGGCCGTTGGCCAAAAACATGATGACTCGACCGCGTTCCTGCCGCTACTGATTCTTAAGCACACCATCTCAAGGACATGAAAACATGATGCCTCCCCCACGATTTATAGCTGTTTCACTGATCGCGATGCTGCTTTTGTTCAGCTCTGCTAACGCTCAAGAGCAGGCCGTTTCGAAGTCATCAATATCCACTACACAAACGAATGTTTTCCCCGCGTCCGACCCAACGAACTCGGGTGGCTGGGTGCTCAACGAATCGGTGAGTGACGAGTTCGATGGCGATGACATCGACCAATCAAAGTGGTTTGTCCAAGGCGCTAGCGGTGACTATTACATTTGGAAAGGTCGCGCTCCCTCTCAGTTCGCACCCCACAATGTCCGAGTCGATGATGGGAAATTGAAGCTGAGGTCACAGTGGGAACCGGAATTCAAATTTGCAGAAGATGAAGGGCATGAAGGAAACACGTACGCTTGGCATGATGGCAAACACATTCCAGTCACCACAGCAGGAGTGATCACCAGAAACAGATTCCTCTACGGTTACATGGAAGCAAAAACCAAAGCGGCCGATGCCACAATGACCAGTTCGTTTTGGGCCATTGGCTACGAATCGGAATTGGATATCTACGAACAAATGGGCAAACCAAAAACTCAAGGAGATATTCACGACAATACTCTAAAGAGTTCGGTTCACGATTGGTCGCCGCCAGCAAAACGCCCAACGCGAAAGTTTGGTGACAAACGCAAACTTCCCTTCCGCGTTGCCGACGATTTTCATGTGTATGGCTGCGAGTGGGGCGAAGACTATCTCAAGTGCTTCGTCGATGGCGAGCTTGTGTACGAAACGACACAAGAAGAAGTTGGTGACGATTGGGTTTTAACCAATCCCCTTGAAATCTGGTTCGATTCCGAAGTATTTGTATGGCTTGGATTGCCCGACAAGGACCAATTGCCAGTTGATTATGAAATTGAATACTTAAGAGTTTGGCAGAAGCCAAATGCGAATCTCATCGATCGCACGCTGTTCGGGTTTGAAGGACCAATTCTGTTTCAAGAATCGCCCAAGCCACTGAATCTCGTTCCGGAAAGCTCTAGAGAGAACGACTACCAAAAATTTTGGAATATTGATCTACAGGCGGCAAAGTATCTTTCGATTGTGCGCGATGAAAATTCAATTTCTGGTCAAAAGAGCTTGAGGTTCTTGCATGAGGACGATTTGACCGTCACTGATGTTGCCGCAGTTGGGCCGAAAGGTTCGGTTCGTCTGCCCACTGGTGACTATTCGCTATCGATGAATGTTTGGATCAAGCTGAATAGCAATTTGAAGAGTATTCGTGTTGCTTTAGAAGATCCAGGGCTTGAGTTGCCGGCTTTCGACGTTTCCGATGTGGAACCCGGTAAGTGGGTAACGCTTGAGCAGAAGTTCTCAAAAGAGAATCCCTCAAATTCCAACGACCGAATGAGAATTGCAATCGACGACGGAGACGCTACGGAGAGTTGTAGCTTGATCTATATCGACGACATTGCGATCACTCGCGCTGATGAAAAGTAAGATGCGGTGAAGGTGAGAAATGGGAGCGTGATATTGGCCAGCGATCAATTGTTATTCAGGCCACTCGCTTTCCATCCTTTTCTGAGTCGCTGTAACAACTTCGCGACCAACGCGGGGTTTTCATCTGCGATGTTCCGTGTCTCGCGTGGGTCTGACTCATGGTCGTAGAGTTCCGTGAAAACGGGCGTCGCTTCGGGATGCTTCGTATCTTTCCATGCGATCAATCGATAGCGATCGGTTCGCATTGCGTATCCCATCAAGTCGTTCTCAAAAAGTTCTCGATCCCACTTTTTACCCATCTGTTGTTTGATCTCGTCTTCAACCTCCATTAGCAGCGGACCAAAATAGGTCTCACGCATCGCAGGACGAATCGGGAAAGCTCCCCACTCCCTTAACGCCGGACTAGGGAATTGACTAAACGCTGCCGTTTTCCATTTTTGCTCAGGATCTTCCAGCAACGGCTTAAAACTGGTCCCTTCCAAATGCGACGGCTGATCAATCCCAACCAAATCACATAGCGTCGGGTACATGTCAACAAGTTCGACCAACGCATCGGTCGTCGCTCCCCGACTGCTCGAAGGCATGTCGGGAGTCCAAATCATCATTGGCACGCGGGTTGCGATTTCGTAGTTAGTCGCCTTACACCAAAGTCCCATTTCGCCGAGATGGTAGCCGTGATCGCTCCAGAGAATAATGATCGTGTTGTCGCGAACTCCGGCCTCTTCCAATGCCTCGATCATGCGGCCGATCTGTGCATCGACATAACTCACGCAAGCCAAGTAGGCGTGCTTCATCGTTCGTGCCAGTTCCGGACTAAACTTGCCGATCTTTGGGATCCCCGCTCGAACACGCAACTCGAACGAAGGATGTAGGCCCACTGCCGCGCCATCTTTTGGGCCCTCCGCCTGAGAAGCCATGGGGATCTTTTCACGATCATATAGATCCCAATATTTCTTGGGCGCAACCCAGTTCAGGTGCGGCTTGTTGAAACCAAGCCCAAGGAAGAACGGTTGCTCACCTTCTTTGACCATTTCCTGCATCGTGGCAATCGCTACGTCGGTATGGAAACCATCGCCGTAAGTGTTGTCGGGAACGTCGGCACTCTCATATGCTGGTCCCATCGCCAGCCCCAATTTCGCCACCGCGCCGTATTTTGCGAACATCTTCTTCCGTGTTTCTTCCTTGATCTTCTGGTTTTCAAGGAGTGCAAAACCACCTACGGTCGTATCGCTTCTCGGCTCGACTTTATCGATGGAAGGCTGACGATTCCATGATGCTGGATCCAGATCACCATGATGAAAAATCTTGCCAAGATAGACGGCGTCGTAGCCATGTGCACCAAAGTGCTGTGGCAGCGTAAGAATGTCAGGATTGAGCTGGCGGATCTTCACGTAGTTGTGCGTGATACCGATCGTGTCGGGACGTGCGCCCGTCATGATACTGGCCCGTGACGGACCACAGATAGCTTGTTGACAATACGCTCGGTTAAACCGCAGTCCTTGGCTAGCCAATTTATCCATGTTCGGAGTCACCGCGATCGGCGATCCGTAACAACCCAGTTCCGGACGCAAATCGTCCACGGCGATAAACAAAATATTTGGCTGGTCACTGGCTTGTGCCATGCCTGCGAAGACGAGTAGCGTCAATAAAAAGCCAATCGCTGTCATTTGTCTCATTGGATTGTGCCGTTCTTCGTTAGGTGGGACAGTGGCATCGGACATGACCTGGAAGCCGCTGGGTTAGCCGCGACTACCAACGTGATTCTAGCCTATGCCGATAGACGCGATAGGCGCGAATGCGCATTAAATGTGCGTGTGTGCGTCTGCCCCAGTCCCATCACAGGGCGCAACCTACTGATGCAGCTGTACCTTTTTGCGATACTCCGTCGGTGTCATGCCAGTGACTTTCTTGAACACGTTGGTGAGGTAGTTGTAGGGTACTATAGCCACAGGCCTCCGCAATCTTCTGTATCGTTAGATCGGTCTCGGCTAATAGCTTGCGGGCCTTGTCCATGCGTAAGCGGCGTATCGCCCCGAGCGGAGTCTGACCGAATTCCTGGCGAAAGCGACGTTCCATAATTCGCCGGGTCATCGCGACTGCTCGCAGAATGTCTTTGACGGTCATTGGTTGATAGGGATGGCGGCAAAGGTAGCTAATGACCTTTCCAAGCTCCAACGACCTCCCAAAGTCGTCAGGTAGGGTACGGAACAATCCTTTGAAATCGAGGTTTTTGGCAACACCCAACGAATTTATCAGAATCTTGTCCCCAAATACCCTGTTCGAGGGTTGCCCAAGCACACCGAGCGAGTATTGTACTACTTTATGCAGGGCGGTCTGTCAGGCAACGATGTCGCTTCATTAACCATCGGTCGCAATGACGCATATTAAATGCGCAATTGTGCCTGTGGTTTTCTGTGGAAGCCACAGTGAGATAGGAAGATTAGGGGTAGTGTTTTGTTTGCAACCTTGGATCCGGGAGAAGCATTTAGAATGAATATTTTGATGAGAACACTTATTTTTGGCTTGGTACTAACCTTTGGTGGCATTTCGCAGGCTGGCGTCATCGTCCAGTGGGGCAGTACTGATGGGGCTGTTACGAATCCTACCCCCAATCAAACCGACATAGTCACTGCTAACCGAAACTTTGCCTCAAAACCGACCAACTACACGGCCGGCACGGAAGCAAATCCTGTGGTTGGCGCAAACTACTATAACACCCCTGCCAGTATCGGTCGGACGCCAATTTTTAATACAGCAGCAACGATGGTTCGTGACGCTGGCGCTCTCACCCTCCAGACGGCCCAGATTCAACATAACGCGAACCACGACAGAATTCGACTCGTCGGAACGGATACTGCTACCGACCTTAACCTTACTCGTGTGACGGCGATGGTCGCGTGGGAAAGTGCGAATTGGCTGTCATCGGACAATACTTTGGAAACGCTGAGTCACGTCGGTTTCCGGCAGAATACTGGAACAACCGCCTTCCGCTTTCTGATGCAGAAGAGTGACGACAGCTGGTACGCAAGCACCTCGCAAAACTGGACTGGCGGCGGCACAGCTACTGGCGATTTCTTCATTACCGATGCAGCTTCGGAAGACTGGTTCAGTTTTGATCCAGCTACGATTGAAACGGGCCCCATTTTCGGCAGCATGGCTTCCAGCGTTGACGTGAATAATGTGAAAAGTGTTGGTTTTTACTTCAATGCCACCGATGCTGGCGCAGCAAGCATGGGTATTCAATCGGGTTATTTCCAGGCAACTGCTGCATCTGCAGTTCCAGAGCCATCATCTTTGGCCATGCTTGGTGCGTGCGGACTTGGCGCAACCTTGCTACGACGCCGAAAGACAAAGACCGCATAGTCTTTGATAAAGCCACTTCAACCTTCGAAGCCAGTGAGTTGTCTCGCTGGCTTTTTTTGTGTTGGTACGCAGAGTTATCGATCGCTTGGGCCAACGGTTCGTCCGTTTGCTTAGCCCCTCCCAACCAAGGCTGATGAAGTAGTTGAAATAGATTCACCGCCTTTTTCCTAGCGTTACTGCTAATAACTCAGAAGCCTCCGTTGGGAAGGGCTAGGCAAACCATTGGGGCTGTGCCCGGAAAAACGGATAGCGACGCCGCAATCTCCTTCACCGCCGATTGCGTCGTCGACGAAGCGTTGCGACGTATGTGCCAATGCCCATCAAGGCAAAGACGCTCGGCTCGGGGACCGCTACTGGTTGCCAGACTCGAATGTAGTCGACTTCGTAGACCGCCTCAAAGCTTGCGGATTCGGGAGGCGTGTCGATCCAAGGAAACACTTCCGAATCAACCCAGATCCGCAGTGGGTCATCGATCGCCCATGCTCCACTATTGAGACCAGCCGATTCGACCTCCGCTCGGGTGACGACGCGTAGCAATTGATCGTCAACGTGGAACTTCAAGTATTCCTCCGTCCATTCCACGCCGTAAACATGGAAGTCATCTGCTGGATCGAAATCGAGGTAGGTATCCGTGTCGGTCCATGTTGACTTGCCTCGATGCTCCGTGGGCAAATCGGCTGACCAGTCGTGGATCGACGACCAATATCGCTGTTCGATATTCGAAATATTGGGATTGCTATGCGGGGCGCCAAACAGCTCGTACACATCTAGCTCCGACGCAGTTCGGTCACCACCATTGCCGGTCATCCAAAACGAACTTGATACCGCCGCATCGGCCACCTTTGCCCTGGTTTCCATGTAACCGTAGTGAAGCGTGTTCTTGCTAATCACTGCCGCAGTCGTGTGGATGCCGGCGGATGAGTCCCACTTTGACTGGATTTTTAGCCTTCCGTCTTCGACTCTTGCATTGTCGGTTGAAAACGCAAACGCATCGGCTCGTCCTTGAAAATTGGATTCGTAGATACCGTCAGTACCCTGAATATGCCATTTCGCAGTGTCCAGCTCTGCATCGGTGAACTCGTCGCTCATGCTCTCAACCAACTGCCAAGCAGAAGAGTTCGGTGGTGCCGAGAAGGGGACGGTATCTGCGGTAGACCGGTTTGCGCCCAAGCAGAGCAGTACCGTCAGCGCCGCCCTACACGCGAGCAAGGTTTTTCGCATGACAAAAATGACTCCCAAGGTCTAGTCGCTTTTGAGACCGTCCTGTGTAGGCTTCTGGCCTCAAGAACTAGCAATTGGTCTCTCGATGATAGGGGGCCTTGTATGCGATCCGGCCAGGAGAAGCCTATGAAAAGAACGATAAGCGTCTGGATTTTACCACACGGGCCTGTTAATATCGTATTGTCATACAATAAGGGCGTCAATGGTTTGTTGAGCAAAGCACTGTAAACCGCTCTGCTAAATCTCTTCTAACATACTCTTTGTCGGGATCAATCGATGAATCAACGGCTTTTGCTTTTTGCCTTGGCAGCCGTTGCGGCTTGGTGCGTTGGCGCGAGCCAGACCTATGCGCAATCGAAGCCCAACGTGATCGTCATCGTCGCCGACGATGCTGGCTATGCCGACTTCGGTTTCATGAACGGCATCACCGGTCAGACATCAGAAATCCCGACACCGAATCTTGATGCGTTGGCTCGCCAAGGCGTCACGTTCTCTCGTGGCTACGTTGCAGCGAACTGCCAACCTACCCGCGCCGCGCTTGTCACCGGCGGCTACCAACAGCGTTTTGGGAATGAGCACGTGGGCAACAACCATTTCCTTCCGTCGCAAACTTTCGAGGGTGTTCCTCAGGCCACCGACACGATATGGGATCGCTTGAAGGTCCAGGGCTACACCACCGGGGCCATCGGCAAGTGGCACTTGGGATCGATCGCCAATACCGTCGACCCGGTCTCAGGCCAGGTGACGCAGTTGGGCAACCGACCTGAGAACCAGGGCATCGACGAGTTCTACGGCCACTATCACGGATCGCGTGACTACATCCTAGGCCGCAGCTACAACGAAAACCAAGTCGATAATCCGACCAGTGCGTTGCAGGTTCGCTACATGCGTGAAACCGTGGTGCAAGCCGATGGCACGGTGGCTGACAAGGTGGTCGAGTTCGATCCCGGTCGTGACGACCAATACATCACCGAAACCTTCGGCGACTATGCGGTTGATTTCATCAAGGACAAAGCCGGCGAGGCCGAACCATTTATGCTTTACCAGGCGTTCACCGCGCCACATAAGCCTTGGACCGACGACTCACCGGACTTCAACGATCCACGTCTTGATGGGCTGCAGGGTGTCCGCAAAGAAGTCGCATCCATGATGCTGACGATGGACAACGAGATCGGCCGCATGATGGCGACGCTTGACGACCCCAACGGCGATGGCGATTTTAGCGACAGTATCCGAGACAACACGATGATCGTGTTTGTGAACGACAATGGCGGCGTGTCCGGGAAAGACGAGTTTGGTAATGGCACCAACAACGGTCCGCTCGACGGCGTGAAAGGATCACCCAAGGAAGGCGGTATCCGCGTCCCGTTCATGATCGCTGGTGCAGGCGTCGATGCATCCGTCCAGGGAACCGTATACGACAAGCCGGTCCATGGAATCGACATCCTCCCCACTGCCCTGGCTGCCGCCGGTGCTCCGTTGAGCCCCGACGAACCGAATATCGATGGGGTGAACCTGCTGCCGTTCATCAACGGTGAAGACACCTCCAACCCCCACGGCGTGCTCGTGCACCGCTGGCGCGGAACCTTTGCCGTCATCAAAGACGACTGGAAATTGGTCAACACGAACAACATTGGTGCCCGCGAGGACCGTTACCGCCTTTACAACGTTAATGACGATATTGGCGAGCAGATCAATCGGATCGGCTCCTCAAACCCCGAACATGTCGCCTTAATCGCAGAGCTCAAACGCGACTTAACGGATCACGAAGTGTTCTTTGACAAACCTCGCTACGCGATTCTGGCGAATACGCTGGAGACCGAGCCGCTCAACCTGAATGATCACTTTGTCTTCAATCCCGGCGCCGGCGTGTCGGATTGGTCCGGCGGATTCGATGAAAGCCAAGACCCTTACGATGGGACCAACACGCCCAATGGCGTATTGAACTGGATCGAAGCGGGTACCACGAATTGGAAGCACGTCTATCGTTCCGACGCCTTTGCGGGCGCCGTGCTTGAATTTGGCACGGCAGATATGGATTATGTTTCTAACAACGATATGTTGCGCAAAACAGGCCTCGAATTCATGATGAACAAAATGGTTTTAAGTGGCGACTTTGTGGGACCGCAAAATCAGGCTGGAACAATTCAAGGCAATGAAGTCTTATTCACCAATGATTTAAACGGCGTCGCACCTGAGATCGCAATCGACGCAATGAGTAGTGGCGAGAACGACTTTACCTACAACATCGACCTAAACCTGGTGATGTACGATGATCTTTCCATCACCGGTGACGGTGACGTGGTCGTCAATATCAACAGTCAAATACGCGACTACTATGATCCCCGAGGATTGACCAAGAGCGGCGCGAGCAAAGTAACGTTGACAGGCAATAATACCTACTCGGGTAATACATCAATCACCGGTGGCACTTTGGCGATTTCCGGTGACGGTCTCCTTAGCAACACACCAATCATCGATGTCGCTGACGGCGCGGTCTTGGATGTGTCGGAAACCAATTTCGGAGGCATGGTGATCGGTTCTGGTCAGTTACTAAGTGGTTCGGGTCTTGTCATCGGCGACATCACTGCCGCCACTGGATCAACTATATCGCCTGGCAATAGCCCAGGTGTGTTGTCGATTATGGGTGACTTTGTCGTGGAAACGGGTTCCGTTTTGGCCCTCGAACTCTACCCAGACGTGACTTCGGAGGTGGACCATGACATGATTGTGGTCAGCGACAATCTCGTTCTTTCAGGCGGTGGAGGCGATCTCGTCGTATCACTTGGTGCCGATTTCACGCTCGCCGCAGGAGACGTGTTTGATATTCTCGATTTTGCTTCGATGGTCGGAGAATTCAACATGGTTAATCTGCCCGCTCTCGACAGCGGCTTAGTGTGGGATGTCTCTTCGCTTTCGACCAACGGTTCTATCTCGGTCGTCAGCGCTGTGCCGGAACCAGGAGGTGCTTCTCTGCTGTGGGTATCAGTCTGTGTTGTCGCTGTGCGACGCAGGCGGAATGCGACATTGGCGGATGGTCGTTTCCATTATCTTCGTGTTTCGGAGTAATATGTGGGTCAGCCGGAAATCTTGGCGACCTTCGTTTCGGTTGGAGTTTACGCCATGCGAGAACGGTTGCGGCGGAACGAAAACGATGCCGCCCCTCTAGGAAAGCTGTCATTTTTTTTCAATTAGCAAGAGTATACGACTCATGAAACCCCATTGGATTATCGGACTTGTTGTCGTTTCACTCACGCAATTTGTTTATGCCCAGAACGACTGGGAGAACGAATTGGTGTTTGAAAGAAACAAGCTGGAGTCGCGTGTTCCGACCGATTCATACGAAAACGCGGAAGATGCTCTCGCTGGCGACCGGGACAAATCGCGTTTGAAATCCTTGAACGGAACTTGGAAGTTCAAGTTCGTTGGTAAAGTGAAAGACCGCCCTACAGACTTCATGGCAATGGGTTTTCTTGGCGAGGATTGGGACGATATTCCTGTGCCGTCCAATTGGGAACTGCAGGGGCACGGTCAGCCGATCTACACCAACATCACTTACCCGTTTACTCCTGGTATCCTCAATCCAAACTTGAAGTACGACTGGAAAGGGCCTCCGCCACCGAAGCCTCCATTCATTTACCGTGACAATCCCGTCGGGAGTTACTATCGTGATTTCGATGTGCCAACGGAATGGAAAGACCATTCGATCCTACTTCACTTCGGTGGCGTTTCTTCCGCATTCTACGTTTGGGTCAACGGCCAAACCGTAGGCTACAGTCAGGATAGTTGCCTAGCGGCTGAATTTGATATCACAAAGTACGTGCAGCCGGGTAAGAATCGCGTGGCTGTGCAGGTATTCCGTTGGAGCGACGGTAGCTACTTGGAAGACCAGGACATGTGGCGTCTAAGTGGTATCCAACGTGAAGTCTTGTTATTGGCACAACCGAAAATTTCGCTCGCCGATGTTCATGTGAAAACCAAGTTCGATGACAAACTCGAAAACGCAAAACTCAAAATTCGGCCGCAGGTCTGGGTGAAACAGGACGCCGATCAGCTTGAGGGATGGAAGATCACAACGCAGCTTTACGACGCCGATAACAAGGCGATTTTAGAACACCCGCTGCAAACATCCGTCAAACAAGTCTACGAGGAAAGATGGCCGGCTCGTGATTTAACTGAATTTGCTTTTATGGAAGCCGAAATCAACCGTCCTCACAAATGGTCCGCCGAAGATCCCTACCTATACAGATTAGTTTTTGACGTCACCAACCCGCAAGGCGAAGTCGTCGAGTCGCGAAGTCAAAGCATTGGCTTCCGTCATGTCGAGATCAGCGACAACAACGAACTGTTGATCAACGGGAAAGCTGTCAAATTGATGGGCGTGAACCGTCACGACCACCATCCGGTTCGCGGAAAAGCATTGACGCGAGAAGACATGCGTAAAGATGTTGAGTTGATCAAACAATTCAATTTCAACGCAGTGCGTACTTCGCACTATCCGAACGATCCCTATTTCCTCACGCTATGCGACGAATATGGCGTCTACGCCATGGGGGAAGCCAATGTCGAAACTCACCATATCGGTGGCTTGATCCCGAATACGCCGTCGTGGTCTGCTGCGATTTTGAGCCGTGTCTATCGGATGGTCGAGCGTGACAAAAATCATCCTTGTGTTATTTCATGGTCGCTCGGCAATGAGTCGGGTACAGGCCCTGGGTTCGCTGCAGCAGCTGGATGGGTGCGAGATTTTGATCCTTCGCGATTCATTCACTACGAAGGCGCTCAAGGCGATCCGACCGATCCAAATTATGTCGAAGACAACGCGGTGGCGTATAAGTCACAGGGCTGGCCAACGCCCGCCAATCCGGATGATCCCGACTACGTCGACGTCATCAGCAGGATGTATCCCGATCTTAGTCAATTGTTGAACCTTTCAACCAGCGAGCATATCGATCGCCCGATCGTGATGTGCGAATACCTGCATGCAATGGGCAATTCGATGGGCGGCCTCGGGGAGTTCTGGGATGCCATTCGCGTTACCCCGAATTTGATGGGAGGATTTGTCTGGGATATGATCGACCAAGGGCTGGAAAAAACGGATAGCAACGGGGACAAGTTTTACGCATACGGTGGCGATTTTGGAGACGTTCCCAACGACAAAAACTTTTGTTTCAATGGCGTGTTCGCTTCCGACCGTACGCCTAATCCACATGCGTGGGAGTGTAAGTACGTTTTCCAACCGGTTGCTTTTGAAGGGCTCGGTACTGGAACCGATAACGTAAAGATCACCAATCGATTTTCATTTGCCAATCTCAATCAGTACGAAATTCGTTGGTCGCTATCAGAGAACGGGACCGAATTACAGTCGGGCGTACTGCCGCCACAAGATGTTCCCGCGGCAAGTACAGCCGTGGTGGAGGTTCCCTTTGGGAAACAGGCATTTGACGACGATGCAGACTATTGGTTGCATCTGAGCCTGCACGAAAAAGAAGATCGACTCTGGTGTGACAAAGGATTCGAAGTCGCTAAGGACCAGATCTTGCTGAAGAACCGGTCATTGCCAACAACTTATACTTCCACTTCCGAAGGCGAAGTCATCGTCCAGGAACGCGATGCAAGTGTCGTTATTACGGGGAATCAATTTTCAGCCACGGTATCGAAAACAAGCGGCGAATTGAATTCTTATCGAGTCAACGGTGTAGAACAGCTTGTGTCGGCGCTACGTCCGAACTTTTATCGGCCACCGATTGATAATGATACGAAGGGCGCCGGTTCTGGCTCGTTCAGCAAGTCGGCAAAGGTATGGAAAAACGTGCCCGCGAATCTTCAAACAAACTCCGTGGTTGCAGAGATTCAGAATGATACGTCCGTCGTCGTGCGTGTGTCACAGAGCTCCGGTGACAAGGTTCGGCTTGAGAATACCTATACGATCTTTAATGACGGCACCATTGTCGTGCATATGGGATTGGATGCTGATGAATCGCTGCCGGATCTGATTCGAATCGGAATGACAATGGGTGTTTCTGGGAAGTTTCAAAACACTCGCTACTATGGCAATGGTCCCTGGGAAAACTATGACGACCGAAATCGAAATGCAGAGGTGGATATCTTTGATGCGAAAACGGATGAAATGTTTAATAGCTACGCAATGCCACAAGAAAATGGAAACCGTACCGAGACGCGTTGGCTAAAACTAAGTAATGCGGATGAAACCTCAGGGATCATGATTGTTGGGAAACCGCTTTTCAGTTTCTCGATATGGCCTTACGCATCGGAGAATATTGAAACGGCGAAACACCCCTATGAACTGACTTCCCAAGGGTTCTATACACTCAATATTGATCTGGCCCAGATGGGGCTGGGCGGAACCTTGTCCAACACGCTGCCGCAATACCTCCTCCATTCGCGCAAATGTGATTTTGAGTTTCGAATGAGTCCGTTACCGTAACGCTGTTTGCAGTTCCTGTATTGCAGTACGTTTTGTTAAGTCGCAAAGGGTCGGTACTTGAGAATATGAGCAATAATCCAACCTATTCGAGAAGCCAATATTTTGCCGTCGGCGTTACGTTTTCGATGTTGCTGGCGACTTCATTGCTAAGGGCATCGGAGATTGACTTCGTGCGGGACATTGCGCCGATTCTTCAAAATCGGTGTTGGGATTGCCACGGTAAAGATGAGCAAGAGTCGGGTTTGCGGTTGGATCTCCGCATCCGAATGCTGCGGGGTGGCGATTCGGGTTTGTCGACTGTCGTGCCCGGTGAGCCTGAGAAGAGCTACCTGATTGAGGTGATTAATCACGTCGATGAAGATATGGCAATGCCGCCGGATGAAGACAAGCTTCCGGCGGAAGAGATCGAATTGCTTACGCAGTGGGTCAAACAAGGCGCGAATTGGCCAGGCCAGATGGACGTGTTGGTCGAAGAGGAATCGGACCATTGGTCGTTTCAGCCCGTGTCACGTCCGCAGGTGCCAAGGCGCAAAGTAGCAAAGGATCAAACGAATCTCGATGCCGTAGCGGATTCTTCGGTCAAAATTCGGGAGGTGATGAACAACCCAATCGATGAATTCTTGCTTGAGACGTTGGCTCAACACGATCTGTCTTTTTCTCAGCCCGCTGGTCCGCGATCGTTGATTCGACGAGCCTCGATCGTGCTAACAGGAATCGCTCCGACACCCGAAGAGTCGGCGGATTTCGTCGATGCTTATGCAATCGATTCCGAGCAAGCCTACGCAGCACTTGTCGATCGACTGATCGCATCACAACACTTTGGTGAACGTTGGGCTCAGCACTGGCTCGATGTTATACGCTGGGCCGAGACGAACGGTTCCGAAGCGAATCTGTATCGAAAAAATGCGTGGATCTATCGTGATTACGTCGTCCGAGCCTTCAACGAAGACAAACCTTACAATCAATTTGTAAGTGAACAGATCGCAGGTGACTCGTTGGGGGCCGGCGAAGCAACCGGGTTTCTTGTGGCCGGACCCCATGTGCCTGCTGCGACGGTTGGTCGTGAACCGACAGCAATTCGACAAGCCAGGGCAGATCGGATGGATGAGATCATCCAAACAGTCGGCGCCTCGATGATGGGAGTCACGATGGGGTGCGCCCGTTGTCACAATCACAAATTTGATCCGATCACGATCACAGACTACTACTCAATGACCGGTGTGTTCCAAGACGTTGAATTCGGAGCTCGCTTTCCTGAATTTGCGACTGAGCATCCACGTCGGCAACGTGGCGATGCGTTGTGGAAAGAGATTGCTCAACAGCGACGGGTACTCCGCGAAATCGGAGATTGGGAAGAAGATTGGGGGGCGTATCGGGAAATGCATTTCAAGCCAATCACCACCAAGGCGATTCGCGTTCGCTTCAAAATGGAGAACCTTGGTTTAGACGAATTGGAAGTGTTCGGAACGGCGAATCCAAATGAGAACTTGGCGCACATGCGACGCGGCACGAAAGTTACTGGATTCCCCCAAGAAGGCGTCGATGGACGTAACCCGATCGGGCGAGTCAACGACGGCGAATTTGGTACGATGGCATGGCGGGCGAAATCAACGAAGGACTCGGACGATCCGTCGTGGGTGCGATTCGATTTTGAGAGGCCTGAGAGTATTAGTCGGCTGCGGATGAGCAGCAATCGCGAGTATTTCTACGACACCGACTATCTCGATAAGAAACCGTATCTTCCACGATACGAATATAGTCTTGATGTGCTCAAAGACGACGGTACTTGGCAATCGTGGCTTGGAACATGGCATGTCAATACGCAATTGGACAAGCAACATCCGGAACGTAAAACGGCACTCAGTGAGATCCAATCAGCGATCGAGACACTTGCCGAGGAAGGACCGCAACCCAGTTTTGTTGGGCGGTTCGTGCAACCGGAAATGACTTATGTGTTGCATCGTGGCAGTCCTGAGAATCCACGCGATGAAGTGATTCCGGCCGGACCCGCAATCTTCGATGGCGATTTGAATCTGGCTTCAACTGATTCCGGTGCCAAACGTCGTGCCCAATTTGCAAAATGGATCAGCAGTCCCCAAAATCCATTGACGGCTCGCGTGATGGTCAATCGTCTTTGGCATCACGTGTTTGGCACTGGCATCGTTCCGACCACGAGCGATTTCGGTAAAGCGGGTGCGCTGCCGTCGCACCCGAAACTACTCGATTGGCTGGCTGCGGAATTTGTTGAACCGAGTGTCGTCTTTCGATCGTCGGCTTTTGCAATGTGCGAGGGCGATATGAGCGAGGGCGATATTGTGGAGGAAACGGGGAGCCTCCAACCGTGGTCGGTGAAACACGTGATTCGTTTGCTTGTCATGTCCAATGCGTTCCGTCAATCGAGTACGCCGACTACCGAGGGTGTCACCAAGGATGCAAGCTCTGCGTTGCTGTGGCGTTTCCCACCGAAGCGTGTCGAGGCGGAAGTGATTCGTGATTCCATTTTACAAGCGTCCGGATCGCTTGATCACACGATCGGCGGACGCAGTTATCGTATTCACAATGAGAAGAAGGTCTACGCTCAGTGGGAAGTCGTTAGCAACCATGGTCCGGAAACGTACCGCCGAATGCTGTACCAAGAGCGAATGCGTCGTGTCGATGACCAGATGTTTACGGCATTCGATTTTCCTGATTGCGGACAAGTGCGAGCAAGACGGCCGGTTTCGACGACTCCGCTACAAGCGTTGAATTTGATGAATAGCGATTTCGTGATGGAGCAATCCCAGTTGATCGCGTCTCGCGCCAAAAAGGAGTCTGATGACGATCTAAGATTGTCGATCGGTCGTTGCTTTGAGTTGTTGCTGATGCGGCAACCGGAACCGGACGAGCTTGAAGCGTGTAAGGATTTGGCTCAGCAGACGAGTTTGGCACTTGTTTGCCGGGCGTTGATGAATACCAACGAGTTCGCTTTTTTGCCGTAATAGGTGAGCTAGGTTTCCTGAATTGATTACGAACGATAACCAATGACCAACCCAGAAAAACTTTCATCGCTCGGTCGACGACTTCTTGATCGCCGCCGTTTTCTACATACCGCAGGTCTTTCAACGAGCGGGATTGCTCTCGCAAGCATGCTGCATGCTGACGGATTGTTGGCCGACAATTCGATGACGACCAGTGGAGAAGAACCGATTCGACCGGGGATCGATGCGAAGCGTCCTTATGCTTCTCGGCCTAGTCACTTTGAAGTGCCTGCGAAACAGGTTCTGGTGATCTATTGTCCCGGGGCCGTCAGCCACGTTGACACGTTTGACTACAAGCCGGCTCTTGCACAACTGCATGGTCAAAAGCCACCAGGAATTCCGGCGGTAACATTCGAAGGACCGAGCGGCAATATTGCCAAGCCTTTCTGGGAGTTCAAGCCACGTGGTGAGACTGGCAAGATGGTTTCGGATCTATTGCCGAATCTTGCGCAACACGTTGACGACTTTTGTTTCTTGCATGCGCTGACATCGGACACCAGCGCTCATCCTCAGGGTGAAAACTTCATGAACACCGGATTCACGATGGAAGGTTTTCCCTCGTTCGGTGCATGGGTCACCTATGCACTTGGTACCGAGAACCAAGAATTACCCGCATTTGTGGCGATCAATGATCCGCGCGGTATGGCACGAAGCGGCAAGAACAACTTTGGTAATGGTTTTCTTCCGGCGGCTTTTCAAGGCACTGACTTTAGTGCCACTACTCCGCCCAATAACTTGCATCGTCCACGGTCGCTTACTTCGAGTGACGATCAAGCAACGAACGCACTGCTCCGGCGACTCAATGCTCGCCACTTGGAAAAGTATCCCGACGACGCGGATCTTGCTGGCCGAATCGCTAGCTACGAACTGGCAGGCAAGATGCAGACAACCGTTCCGGACGTAATGGATATCTCAGGTGAAACGGAGGCGACTTTGAAAGCGTACGGCGTGGAAGGGGGCAGTGAGTTGCGTGGTAAGTACGCTCGAAATTGTATTCTCGCGCGGCGTCTTCTAGAGAAAGGTGTTCGGGTGGTTCAGCTGTTCAACGGCAGTGACCCATCGGGTGGCAACGGTATCACCAACTGGGATTCGCATTCCGACATCGCCAAGACACATGCGCTGCAGGCGGAAATTATGGATCAGCCAACGGCCGCATTGTTCAATGACCTGAAGCAACGTGGCATGCTAGAGAGCACGCTTGTCGTCTGGGCGACCGAATTTGGACGCATGCCGTTTCTGCAAGGCAACGGAACAGGCCGTGACCACAATCCAAGTGCGTTCACATGTTTTCTAGCTGGTGCCGGTGTGAAGAAGGGATTCAGCTACGGCGAAAGCGACGAATTTGGATTCAAGGCGGCCGTTAACGAAACGACGGTATACGATTTCAATGCAACCCTACTGCATTTGATGGGACTCAATCACGAACGGCTGACTTTCTATCACAATGGGTTGGAACGCCGACTAACCAACGTCCACGGCCAAGTCATTAAGGACGTCATCGCTTAGTTTTTCGATCGTTTCGCACCGGTTTTCCGCGAATTTAGCCAGACCAATGTGAACCGTCCAACGTGTTGACAGGCATATTGCTAAATCCAATATTTGTAATACAATACGACGATCGCGATGGGCTTGTTCGCGACGAAATCCTACCTAGCCGAAACCTTCCCCTACAAAAAGTTGATACAGATGCAACGAATAATGTTAAAGACACTGTTAGTTGGCGTCCTTGGCCTCGGCGTGATGAATGTTTCCCACGCCGTGGAGCGAGGGATCATTAACAACTCGCAAAGCCCGCATGTCAAACTGAAGAGCGTCGACATCGGTGATTGTCAGTGGACCGAAGGCTTTTGGGCGGACAAGTTCAAGCTTTGTGAAGAAGTCATGATGCCGCACATGGGCATGATTCTCAAAGGGGATCGTGGGCACGCTTACAACAACTTCAAAATTGCTGCAGGTCTTAAAGAGGGCAAACATGAGGGGACGAATTGGCACGACGGAGATTTCTACAAATGGATGGAATCGGCCGTCTATGTTTATGCCGTTAACAACGACGAAAAAATTGACAAGGATCTCGACGAAATTATCGAAGTGATCGGAAAGGCCCAACAGGCCGATGGCTATTTATCGACTCAAATTCAACTTAGCGACATTCCCGCATGGTCGAATCGACAATCCCACGAACTCTATAACAGCGGCCATTTGCTAACGAGTGCTTGCATACACCACCGTGTTACCGGGAAGACCAACTTTCTCGACATCGCAATCAAACATGCCAATTACCTCTACAACACATTTCAGCCTCAGCCGAAAGAACTTGCTCGTTTTGGATTCAATCAAACTCAGATCATGGGATTGGTCGAGTTATACCGAACGACGAAAGACAAACGCTATTTGGAACTGGCCGAGATCTTTATCAATATGCGGGGCAAGTCGAAAGTCGGCCCCGATTCGACTGCGAATTTTAAAACTATTGGTGACATGGTTCAGGAACGAAAGCCACTGCGCAAGGAATCGGAAGCGGTTGGTCACGCGGTGCTCGCGTTATACTTTTATGCTGGCGCAGCGGATGTCTATGCCGAGACGGGTGAGAAGGCATTGATCGTTGCACTCGATCGACTATGGAACAACGTCGTCCACAAGAAAATGTATATCACCGGGGCGTGCGGACAGACTCACCACGGTGCTTCGAGTCGTGTCGACATGGTTCACGAGGCATTCATTGGTGAGTACATGATGCCGAATCTAACTGCCTACAACGAAACATGTGCAAATATCTGTAACTCGATGTTCAGCCATCGGATGCTTGGTATTCACGGCGAGGCAAAGTACGCGGACATTATGGAACTAGTGATGTTCAACAGTGCTTTGTCAGGAATCAGCGCTGATGGGATGTTATACATCTACTCCAATCCGCTTCGCGTGCTTCATGGTGCGCGTGACTACTCGGCTCTTTCCACCGAGACGCCTGACCGTCAGCCGTACCTCGATTGTTTCTGCTGCCCGCCCAACCTTGTTCGGACCATCGCACAGTTGTCCGGATGGGCTTACAGTTTGCCTGAAAACGGTGTCGCAGTGAATCTGTATGGTGGCAACAAGCTTCAGACTCAACTACTCGATGGATCGGAGATTGAACTGAAGCAAGATTCTCAATACCCATGGGACGGTGTCGTGAATATCACCCTCCAAAAGTGCAAAGATACGCCGTTTGACATGATGCTGCGTATACCCGACTGGGCGGAAGGCTCACGATTAGCGGTGAACGGTAACGACGCCAACGTTGCACTAGAACCGGGGACCTTTGCCACAATCAATCGCGTTTGGAAAGCCGGCGACGTCGTGACACTTGATATGCCGATGGAGGCCAAGTTGGTTGTCGGGCACCCTCGCATCGAAGAAGTACGCAACCAAGCGGCCATCAAACGCGGCCCGGTCGTGTACTGCGTCGAGTCGCCGGATCTGCCAACGGGCACCGACATTCTCGATGTCTATTTGCCATCGGACGTTCAATTGACCGCTCTTCAGGATGACAATCTGCTCGGGGGACTTACGATGTTAAGTGGTGCTGTGATGCTGCGTGATGAGCAAACAGAGGACATGTATAGCTCGCTCGAGCAGCCACAGTGGAAGCATGTTGATGTTAAGTTCGTTCCTTACTACGCTTGGTCCAATCGAGGCCAAAGTGAAATGACCGTTTGGATTCCAATTGTTTGGAAGTAGATACGCGTGTCATCGCAGAACAGGGATCGAAACGGGTCGCTGATTTGTTTCAAAGCTCGCTTTTGCTGCGAGCTTTGGCTTGTTTTGATGCCAAGGTCGTGCGCAGTTCCTGCAACCGCGCACTGAATTCGGGATTGTTGGCAAGATTGTGGCGTTCGTGGGGGTCGTCGGTCAAATCATAAAGTTCTTCGCCGCCAAGCCATTTCCCGTAACGCCATTTCTGGTTGCGAATCGCATAGCCAAGGCCACCTTTTCGGCTGACGACACTATAGGCGTAAGACTTGGAACCACTCTGACTAGGATCCTGCAATAACGCCGCGATGGAAGTTCCTTGAAGATGATCGGGGGCTTCGAGGCCTGCGAGTTCGCTGAGTGTGGGGTAGACGTCGACCAGTTCGACCATCGCATCGGAACGACTACCTGGCTGAGTCATTCCGGGGACGCGAACAATAAACGGCACTTTCGCGCCGATGTCAAACAGCGTCACTTTTCCCCAGAGGAAATGATCGCCTAAGTGATAGCCATGGTCGGATGTGAATACGATAATGGTGTTTTCCCAAAGTCCTTGTCGTTTGAGTTGGGCGAACACTTTTGCGATCTGTGCGTCAACAAACGAGACGCAGGCGTGGTACGCCTGCATGAATTCCTGCCGCCTTAGTTCGTCTTCTTTCCCTAGTTCAAAACCGAATTCGCGGTAGCGACCGTTGATCGCATCGCGTGGGATGTTGTCCCAAAGGTTTGGTTCATCACGGTGGAATTGGATCTTGTCGGTTGGATAGAGATCGAAATAGGCGTCGGGTGCCAGGAAGGGGACGTGTGGCTTTTGAATGCCCAATGCAATGAAGAACGGTTTGTCACCGTAGCTCTTTTCTTGCAACCATGTCACCACTTGGTGAGCATTTTTTCCGTCCCGATGTTGTTCATCACGAAGCCCGCTTCTCCCATGACCGGGCGGAGTTTGTGCGTTTAGCGGAGCCATGACCTGCTTGCTGATCTTTCGCCAATTTCCACGGTTTCCACCGCGATCAACGGGGCCATGCTCTGCCTCAAAGCGTTTCTTTGCTTCCGTGACGATAGGCAATTCGTCGTTGTCGAACCTTTGGCATTCGTTCCAGGCGATCTCACCGTGGTCATGCCGTGATGTATGAAAAACTTTTCCCACACTCGCAGTCCAATAGCCGTTTTCTTTGAAGTGTTGTGGCAAGGAAACGGTGTTTGGACGTGTTTGGCGAATATCCGTCGTGTTGTTGAGGACGCCTGTTGATTCGGGATAGAGACCATTGAGGAACGAAGCACGTGATGGCCCACATACCGGGTATTGGCAAAAAGCCCTTTCAAACGCCATTGCATCTTCGGCGAACGCCGCAAGTGTTGGAGTATGAATGTCTTCATAACCAGACGTCGAAACGTGAGTATTTAGGTCGTCGCAAACAATAAATAGTACGTTCGGTGGGGCATCTTCTGCAAACACGGAGGTCGCGATGCGAAGGACAATAGCTGTGTAAAGAGTAACCTTAAATAACAATTGCATGGTCGGGGTCCCATTGATCTGGATGTGTGAACTGCTTGCTGCGATCGTTAGATTCTGATGAGCGAGATCCGTAAAGATGAGGACCGGCTCAATGGTAAAAGTCACTAAAGTTCTCGAATTGAAATGTCTTTGAACCGAGCTTTTAACTCACTCTTGCTGTGAAGTTGTAGGGCGATATGTCCCTGTATGCCAACGCGATGTGCTTTGTGGTCAGTGTCGTCAAGCACTCCGGCACCATCGTAGTCGGATGCCACTTCGCCGTTGACGATGCATTTGATGTGTGTGCCCGTTGCGATGATTTCCATTTCATTCCATGTTCCCTCGCCGTACATAAGTTTTACGTTTGGGTTGGTTTTGGCCGCAGGGATGTTGTGATCCCCTTTTGAAAGCAGCGGGGAAATCCACTGCTTTGTACCACGGGTTTCGTCGTAGATTAGGCCCGCACGCATGGGGGTTTGGGGGTGAATGTCGAGTTGAGGTCCGTCGAGCCAACCGGCCTCCTTGTCGTAGCGACTGCGAATCTGGACTCCGCTGTTGCCACTGGTGTTTTTGTAGATCTGGAACTTTAGTCGCAAATGAAAGTCGGCAAACTCGTCGTCTGTCATTAGCCATACATAGTTGTGTTTGCTGTCACCGATGGAATCCACAAGGATGGATTCCTGATTGATCGTCCAGTATTCTTTGTTCTTGTCTTCTGGTCGGCACTGCACCGACCATCCGGCAAGATTTTTGCCATTGAACAATGGCGTCCAGATGTTCTCCTCCGCATGAGTCGTAATCGAAAACATGATGCTGATGATGAGCGTAAAGATCATTTTTCCGTACATTGGGATTCTCTCTTGGTTTGAGTTCCTCGAGCCATTTTGCTTGACGCGTCTTGCACCGTTTTCTTTAGGGTGCCGTGAAATCACCGAACGGTCGGTTCTTAAATTGTTTCAAAGCCTTACTGAGCCCTTTTTGCATCCGTTGCGAAACCTCAGGGTTGTGTTGGAAAACATTTTCGTTTTCTTCAGGGTCTGTCTGCAAATTGTAGAGCTGGTCGGGTTCAAAATAGTGTGGGTTTTTCTGTGATGCGTGGTGGCCCAAGTGGCCGTTGCGAGTCAGGTAGGGACGATCCAGCGGTGCATCCTGGTTATTGAACGCCGGGAACTTCTTTCCTGCATCAATGCGACGCTGCAACTCCTCAGGATATCGCACCGCGATGTACTTCCATTGTTTCGTCTTGACGCACCGCGAATGCCCCATTTCGCCAAATAGCGTTTTGCGTATTGGTTGTTGGTCGCCAAATATCGCCGACTTGAAGCTTACTCCATCCACCGAGTACTCGGTGGGCGGAGCGATACCACACAGATCGAAAATCGTCGGGGGGATGTCAATGTTCGCCGTTAGACCGTCGTACGTTGTCCCCGGTTTGATTTGACCTGCCCACTGTATCAACATCGGCACTCGCATGCCGAAGTCGTGAAGGGTTGCCTTGCCATGACGATAGGAACCATGGTCGGGAACGAAGATGATCAAAGTATCCTTCGCCAGACCAAGTTGTTGCACCTTGTCGATAATGGCACCCACACCATCGTCAAGCCATAGTGCATACGCTTGGTTGTCCTTGAAACCAGCTTCTCGATTTCGTTTCAAAACGTCTGCACGAGAGGGCAATACATCGAAACCCTCCTCTACAAAGCCTTCCCCGGTCATGCGAGGGTCAGCGCCGAGCGAGAACTTGTTCGACCATGGCGCGGGCCCATGGTGCAGCGTGGTAGAGAAATAGAGAAAGAATGGATCGTCTTGGTGCTGGTCCAAAAACGTCAACGCCTTGTCCACTGTCCAGTCCAAGTTGTGCACATTCAACGCATCACATCGCAGTTCCTTCAAATTGGCTGCGTATACACCATCGACGAAGTCAAAGCCAAAGCGGCGAATCGCGTCGCACCATTTCTGGTGATTGCGATGCATCTTGGCATTAACCTTCGGATCACGCGGATCCGCTTGCGCGGGGTATGTTTCAAGTCCCGCCTTGGACCAATTGCCGTTGATCCAATCATGGTTGACTAAATGGCTCTTACCGACGAATCCGGTTTTGTATCCATTCTGTTGAAGTACTTTCGCAACGTTCCAGCGTTCTCGTTCCAACTCGCCGATGTTCTCGACTTGTGTTTGGTCCCCCGGCGGGTGTTCCAGAAGAAAACGTTCACCTTCACACCGTCCGGCATAGCGGCCTGTCAGGAAACTGTAGCGTGACGGTGAACAAACGGTTGAGGTGACATTGAAGTCGCTTAAGTACATCCCGTCTCTCGCCATTTGGTCAATTCGAGGCGTATGGACCTTCCCACCTAGGAAACCAATCGAGTCCCAGCTTTGATCATCCGTGATGATCAAAACGACATTCGGTTTGTCAATCGCCCAGCAACTTCCTGTGATAGAAAGCCACAAGGCCAATGCAATGCTCGTTTTCATAGGTGGTTTTATTGAATTGCTTTGGTGATCAGAAGGTCGGACATCCGGTTCGCGAAGGGACCGGCGGTCGTCGCATTTGGTTTTCGTTTGTTGCCATAGAAATCGGTATCGATTTGATAGGAAGCTCCGTCGGGCATCACAAACGGTAGATTGGGGGCTTTGGCCACACCTAGGGTTTCCGTCGTCACGATGTCGCATGTTTTTGAAGCCCATGTCTCATCGAGCTTGAGACGGAGGTGAATGCCATCCGTTCGATGCACCAACTCTAGCTCGGGGTCCCCATTCGATAAAATCATTGCATCCGTTTCATGCTTGGATGCTTTTGCGCCATGGACGAAAATATTGTCGGTCATGAAGACAGGAAGCGTTGCCTCGTCATAGGCCTGCAGACCATGACCAACAAAAATATTATTGAAGTAGCGGTCATCACCGCTCGGGTTGCCGTGAAGATCCACGACCTCTGTGGAGTGAGCTTTGTGGTAGGGCGTCTCTCGTCGTTCATTGTGCTTAACGGTGATTTCACCGGCAAACAGATTGTGAACGAAGGCACCGCCGCACGAATTAACATTCACAGATACTGGCGAAAGGAGAAGGTTGTTATCGACGAGGAAAGGGCCGTGATTGACTTCGACGTAAAGGTCCCGGCTGTTGTCATGCAGGAAGTTTCGGGTGACACGTGTCCCTTGTGTCATCCAGTCGAGCCAGATTCCCAAACAGGTATTGTAAATATGATTATTGCTAATAAGGCAATCGATAGGAGCGTGGAATTTGATGCCCGCCATTTCGGCCCCACCAAAGAGTCGGCGTACATGGATGTCGTGGATGGTGTTGTCGGTAACGGCACTGAAAATGGCTCCCATGCTGCCGACAATTCCTGATTGTTCACAGTGTGAAATGTGATTGTTGCGAACGATGTGGTGACCCACATTGTCCTTCGCCCAACCGTTTTCCAAAGCACGATTGATCGTCTCGACATAGCCTTCCGCTGTGTTCTCCGATGTGTTGTCAAACTCGTCGCCATACTTCCCAAGCGTAATACCTGTGCAAGTCGAATGACGTATTTCGTTGTCTTCGATGATCCACCCTTTGCTCCAATGAGTTCCAACCAGACCAATTTGCTCTGCGGTTGGCGGTGCCCACGGCGTGGCGGCATGCATCATGGAAAAGCCACTTAGCGACAGGTAGTCAATTCCTGGTTTGCTAGGATAAAAAACTGCTTGCCGAACGTTGATTTCAACTTCGCTTTCGTTGGGATTGATTTCCTTGAATTGTGCCAAGATGCGGGTGTTGGTGGCGTCAACTTCTGCAAACCACAAACCGTCTGTTTGTGGTTGTTTAAAAACGACACAGAGCGTACGGTTTCCACTGGCCGGCTTGATCTGGGCGACGACAGAGGTCCATTCTTGCCATCCACCGGTTCTTGGAACCACGCACGAACCCAGCAGTTCTCCCTCCGGTGAATCCTGACGCAGCTCGACAATGCTCCCAGCAACGATCGCTGAAACACGCAGTTCAACTTGCTTTGTGCTATTTCCAAAGTGGAATTCGTTGAATTGAATCCAATCTCCGTGATCAATCCAGCCAACGCATGATCCTCCCTCGGAACATTCCGCCGTCTCAACGCCATGACGAGCCGAAGCTTTATCCACGCTTGTCTTTTGGCCGTTTTTGGGACGTAACCAAGCTAAATTTAGAAGGTATTGCTCGGCCTTTTGGTTGTTTTCACCGAACGGCTTTAATACGTCCTCGATGCTTGCCGCTTCAACGAGCCAATGACTGTTTTGATAGACCGCGCCGGTGTGGTGCGTCTGTTTCATCGGTCGGAACCAGTCGCCATGAATCACGTCGCTATAGGGATTGAACGTTCCGAAGAATTCGTTCGGGATGGTGGCCTCCCAGGTGTCGTTTCTGACTTTCTTCCAACCCTTGATGACCTCGGATCCCTTGATTTCAACGTGCTCGCCTTCCGCAGCCTGAAAGACGATTCGCGTGTCATCCGATGTTCCACCGCGCGGTGGGTCAATGCGTTCTCGGTAGACGCCTTGGTGAACCGTGATCACATCGCCCGGCTTCGCCTGATCCGCCGCGTGTTGAATGGTGCGCAGTGGACTCTGGAAAGAACCGGCATGAGCATCGTCGCCGTCAACGGAAACATGTATGGTTTTGGCGCACAATGGTTGTGCAACCAGAGTCACGCTGGCAGTGAAAATGATCGCAATGGCTGTATCCAGAAGGTCACGTGTCATCTTGTTTGTCTTCATGAAAGGGGTGTGATTAATCAGATGCTATTTAGTTTGCCATTGAAACGAATCGCCTTCAACGGCAAGTTTTCGACGTGAGTTGGGGGTGCCCGTCGGAGCAAACGTCTTCGGAGCGGCGGCTCGTAGTTCCTGTTTCACGGTTTCGTGACCAGCAACCGATGCGAGGTTATCCCATTCATTGGGATCCTTTCGAACATCGTAGAGTTCCTCGGTGTCGTCGCTGTAATGGATGTATCGCCACTGCTGATTGACGATGGCAAAACCCCCAGGATCCAAATAGGGAACAAGCACGTTCCGATCGGTTGCAGTGGACGGATCACGAAGCACTTGGGCAAGAGACTCTCCCTCGAGGCCTTCGTCGTCTGGTAGGTCGCACATCTCCACAAACGTTGGGTACATGTCGATCAAGCTGACCGTTGTATCCACCTTCGCAGCTGGTTTGATAGCAGGGCCTGACCAGATAAACGGCACGTTGGTCGTTCGTTCCCAGAGAGTGTGTTTTCCCCAATCGCCTTTCTCGCCGTGGTGATAGCCATGGTCGCTCCACAAAACAATCACAGTGTTGTTGCGATGAGGGCTCTTTTGAAGCGTCTTCATCACGCGGCCGAGCATCGCATCGGCATAGGACACGGCAGCCAAGTATCCGTGAACGGCGTCCTCAATGGCCCCCAATTCCTCAAGTCGTGCGTGATGCGCCCTTCGTCGGTTAATTTTTGCTCGGCGAATTTTGGGTGGCAAGTCATCCAGATCGTCGGCCTTATATTCGGGTGCCTTGACTTGATCGGCGTCATAAAGGTCGAAGTATTTTTTGGGCGCATAGTTGGGGAAATGAGGCGTGTAGAGTCCAACGGCAAGGAAAAACGGCTTGTCGTGTTCTCGACGCAACACATCGCATGCCCACTGAGTCCGAATCGTATCGGCCATCTCTTCTTCTCGATCATTCGGTACTGCTCCCCATTCCAAAAAGAACCGGTTCGCGGGAACGCGTCCCAAATTGTAGATGCTATTTGGGTAGGGTTGCGGAATCGGCGTGCCGTCGCCCCAGGAATCCAGATCCCAACCCCGTTGCTTCTGTTCGTCGGTTCGCACAAAGAACTCATCCCATCCTCGCAGATCGACATAGCCGGCCGGATGATGAAACAATTTGCCAGCGCCAAACGTCGCGTAGCCGCCTGCTTGGAAACTCGCTTGCAGAGGCCGAAGTTCCGGGTGATCGTGGAAATAGACCTCGTTCGTGTAGCAGCCGGTCGTGGTCGCATACCGTCCGGTGAAGATCGAACTGCGTGAAGGAGCACAGAACGTGCCCGCAGTATGAGCATTCGTGAACACAACGCCTTGTTTAGCCAACTGATCCATATTGGGCGTGATCGCTTGATCGTAACCAAGCGGCCCAACCCAATCGCATAAGTCATCGGTCGCAAAGAAGATGATATTTGGTTGTTCGGCAGCGGACGCGGAAAGCGTCACGCAGAAAATGACCGCAACTAACGGCGTGCAATATTTCATGGTATTTCCTGTATCGTTGAATTGCCTAATAGAACGTCGGCACGACAAGTCATGGCAACTTCCAAGATATCCCCAAATTCGGGCGGAGTGTTTCAATGGTTGTCGTCTTTGGGAAAGGTCCCTGGTGTATTGCCCATCTGCAATTCCAGAGTGCCACCGTTTGCGATGTCGGCATGATGGAACCAGACTTGGTCGATCGCTTTACCGTTGAGCTTGACGCTTTGGATGTACTTGTTGTTCACCGAGTTGTCTTTTGCGATGATCTTAAACGTCTTGCCGCCAGGCATCTGGATTTGCACGCGATCGAAGATTGGACTTCCAAGATCATAGGTTGGTATACCGGGGGTAACCGGATAGAATCCCATCATCGAGAAGACGACCCAAGCCGTCATCCCGCCGCCATCTTCGTCGCCGGGGATTCCGTGGATGGTGTCATTGAACCATGCGTTGAGCAGCGATCGAATTCGCTTTTGTGTCTTCCAGGGCGACCCCATGCGGTTATAGAGGTAGGGCGTGCTAAAACTTGGTTCGTTGCCCATGACGAATTGACCAACAAGTCCAGTCGAGTCCGGATACTTGAACCAAAATTCGTACTTGCTTCGATCCAATCCTTCACGGAACAACTGATCAAGTTTTGCTTCGGCCGCTTCGCGACCACCCATCAATTCGAACAGTCCGTCAAAGTCATGAAGGACATCCCAGTTGTAAGTGAAAGCGTTATTCTCATCGAAGTACGCACGTCCGCCTTGTCCACCGCCAAATTTGGGGTCAAACGGCTCAACCCAGTTGCCTTCGGCATCCTTGGGCCACATGAACCCCTTCCCCGAATTCCACACGTTCTTGTAGAAATCGGCTCGCTTCATGAATCGATCGTAGTCGTCTTTTTTGTCCAACGTTTTAGCCAATTGGGCGATACACCAATCGTCATAGGCCGTACCCAGGGTGACTGCGACCGATTGACGGTTCTCGAAATGGTGAACCAACGGTTCGGTTTCTTTTGCTTCAGGGGGCAGCGAAGGAAAATAGCCGTGTTCGTGATAGAAGTCATCGAGCGAACACTTCGGTCCATTGCGCCATGGCAACAACGTGGCTTCAAGGGAGTTCTTGCGCAGGCCGTCGTAAGCTTTTTCTAGATCGAAGTCCTTGACTCCTTTGAACAGACAGTCCGCTATCCATCCCGCCGCATGGTTTCCGTTCATGCAAGGGTTGTCACCCCACAGAATCGCGAACGAAGGCATCCAACCCGACTGTTCGTACATCCGAACATAGGATTGGATTTGATCCGCTTGCATTTCGGGATTCAGCAGTGTGTGAAGTGGCTGATGGGCGCGGAAACTGTCCCAAATCCAATTGTCGACGTAGAACGGGCGATCGTCTTGATGGACTTGATGGTCGGACGCACTGTAATAGCGTCCGTCTTCTGTGACGCAGATCATCCGTTCATAAGTACGATAAAGCGATGTGTAAAAGACTCGCCGCTGAGCATCCGTTCCTCCTTCGGCTTGGATCTGGCCTAGCACCGTATTCCAACGCGACTTTGCCTGTTGCTTGATCGTCTCAAAATCCGATGCTGCGATTTCTTTCTCGAGGTTTCGTTTCGCCTGATCGACGCTGATGAACGAGATCCCATAGCGAAGTTCTAGTGACGAAGCGTCGGTGTGAATCTTAAGTCGTTTCTTGTCTTGTCCGCTGACTTCCATTTCGGCCGCTTGGCTCCATTGTCCATAGACATAGGCTTTCATGTCGACGAATTGTTCCTCGCCGCCAAAGGTTGTTTCGCTGAGCGGTTTGAGATTGCCCGGATAGAGATTTGCGATTCGTACAACGGCTTCACCCCGGGACGCTTCACCTTTTGGGGCTTCATTTTTGGGAAAGGTGAACCGAAAGAAGCCACACCGTTCGGTGGGGGTAAACTCCGTCCGGATTAGCGACTCATCGAATCGAGTTGAGTAGTAATAAGGCGTTGTCTCCTCTTGGTCCCATGCCGCGGGTTTTGCATCCTCGCCAGGCATCACTGAGAAGAGTTCACCATTACGGTGAGAGATAATGGTCAAGGGGAATGCTCGGATCTGGTCGTCCAACTGGTCTTTTCGCAGCGGATACATCCGGACCATGCTATTGGGAAGATGGACGGTTGGACGGGTCGGTTGCAGGAGCGTGCCAACACCTCCGATCGTAGGGTCCACCCACTCCACCTGAGCGTAACAGGGAAGGGAAAAAGTTCCCCAGAGGAGAACGGCGACAAGCGATACCGATTTGATGTTCATGTGTGTTTTGTTGTTGAATTAGTGGTCGGTTTGTTGATAGAGGTTTTTGTCGACGACGCGTTCGCCACGAAGCGTTTCGGCTGCTTTGCCGGTTAGCCACAAGAAATGATCGGAGGGCAAACCTTCGTTCGTTAGAAACTTCGAAGGTGGTTGGTTCGGAGGCGGATGGTCGGTGCACTTAAAGATCGCCGTTGCCTCATCCACTTCATCGAACATTGCCACGTAGATCATTTTGGACTCCGCTTCGATGGCCGTCGTCAACAGGTTCCAGTAAAAGGCACCTTTTTGACGTGGGTTTTGTCCCAACGGATGACGCCCGTCGAATTCATGCCGACTGAGGTTGAACCAACTGAAGCCGGGATAGACGCAAGGTGCATAGTCCACACCTTTTGCATTGCACCAAGCGATGTCCGCGCGGATTTGGGTGTCATATCGCTGCATCTCGTTGTGCAATAGTGAGGTGAACCGTTGCACCATCCACGGCATAACGATGTCTGCTTGTTCGATTAATTCATGAAGATAGGGATCGCTGGTGCAGTCTGATTTGAGTTCGCGAAAATAGGTCGGTACACCGAGCATGATGCTGCAACCACCATATTCGGGATCGTTCTTCAAGAAGTCCAGTAGGTTCTCGACTCCGATTTTTCGGATGTCGTAGGGACGATCAGGAAAGCCAATACCCCAAATCGCAACGAGTGGTTTGCCATGGTGGTACAAGTAGGTTTGGTCGGCACCCTGATTGGTCAATTTCAATTGGTCGACCAGTTCCTTCCAATCTTCGATAATCGACGAGCAGTCTTGTCCAGGCCTCAAGCCCGACAAGTCATACATTGTGGCAATCGCACGTCCGTGTTTTTGCGACGATTTCAAAGCATTGCCAAGGATGATTCGCCCCCGACGCCGACTCCGCTCGTTACGAGTGACATCAAAGAAACGCTGCATGAATACGCCATCGATGCCATATTCTTTCATCCACCGGAAGTGGACGTCGACGGTGCTGGCATCCCAGGAACTAAATACTCGTGCCGGCGTTCCATCGTCAAGTTTGAACGCGGTTGGATAAGTCTTTTCGTACTCCGAAACATCGGGCCAAATGTCGATCGTGCAGTGCGCTGGATCGAATTTTCTGGCCGCGCCGTAGTGCCCCCATCCCTGGCCTGAACCGTCACCTTCGGCGCGAAACCAGCCTTGATAGCCACACATGATACGACCCTGGTAAGACGTGAATTGCGATGTGGGACTGTGTTTGTTCGGACTGGCTCCAACGCTTGGCTGCGCACATGCTTCGCTGGAAATGGCTGTGCACGAAATGGCGGTGGCAAGCACTAATCCGAATAGGACTTGCAGCGTGCAGTGATGCAGGAAGATTTTGGTCATGGGGAGGGATTTTAGGTGGGTGGTGGGAATGCAGGGCGTTTGCTTGGCCCCACGGATTTGGCGAGGGAAAGCTTTGACTCTGACAGCGACCGTTTTTTTGCGTCGCAGTGGTAGCATGCCGGTAACATCTCCACATCTGCTTTGGCGAGGATTTTCATTGTAGTCGATGGGCGGTGCAGAGAACAGAAACCTGATTTGTGGCACCTGGGTGGAACGTCTCGTGCCGCGTGAAGTCCTTCAATGTGACCTTTGAGTGGTAGGCTTGCGTTTCCAAGCGTCGAACAGGGGTCTGGGGTTTTGGGATGTCGCGTTGGTTCATTTTCTCCATCATGAGTTTTGAAAAAGCGAATGCGAAGGTTTGTGTTTTAACGGCTGGTTTTTTGCTTTAGGACATTGCCATTCCGCGACGGGCGCCCGCCGGTCAGCTCACTGTTTGGCGAGGTTGCCGTGTTTGGCGTGTAGCCAATACGCGAAGATCTGGGATCAATGTGGACGGTTGATATGGTTAAATAGCCGTCAACGCGATTTGAGTACGGTCAATCTAGATGAAGATTTCAAATAATTTCGGAAAGAGCTCTGTGCCTACTGATGCGAGATCTTGGTGCCGTGGATTCGAGACGATGCCGAAAACCCCAAGATATGCCGAAATAATTAGCCGGCTGAGCAATGTCAAGGAAACACGATGCGAGTTTCATCGGTTCTTCCACGAGTTTGGCAAGTTCAAAAATTGAGAGAGCTTAGCATCGAGTACTATTTGGTTGTCCGGTTTCCTTTGAAGCTTGCTGAGTACTTTGTGTCGGGTGTTTGTGTCTGAAATGCGTCTTGAAGGCCCAACGAAATCGGCCATCGGATACGACTCGCAACAACGGCCGGCGTAAGTGCGAACGGGGGGCAAGACGTTTAATCCGACATCTGTTAAATTTTCGTTATCAATGACGTGGACTTCCTTCGAACTTGCGTTCGATTCGTGGTGGGAAGGCGTCGCTGCCCGCACCTTGCCCCGAAAGTAATTTGAATCATGAAGAACAAGACCTTTCCCATTTTCCTCGCCTTCTTGGTTATGGGCGTGGCTGACGCCATGGGGCCGATGTCCGACGCCATTGAAGAACAGTTCAATGTCAGCAAGCTGGTTGCCACGCTGTTGCCATTTTTTGTGTTTCTTGCCTTCGCTGTGTTCAGTGTTCCCGGGGGGTTATTGGCAGGTCGGATCGGTAAGAAAAACCTGCTGTTATTGGGGCTTGGCCTTAACGCGGTGGCCATGTTGATTCCTAGCGTTGTTTCGCCCGGATTTGCATTGTTATTGGGATGTATCTTTGTCCTCGGCATCGGTACGACATTCCTGCAAGTCGCGGGGAATCCGATCATGCGAGATGTTAGCCCAGAGGGCACGTACAGTCGCAACCTTAGTCTTGCACAGGGTATCAAGGGATTGGGAAGCGCGTCGTCCGCTTATTTGGTGATTGCGGTTACTTCGTTGACGCTGTTCCAATCGATGGGGTGGCGAGGTTCGTTTCCTATCTTCTTTGTCTTGATGGTGGTGGCATTTGTGCTAGTCGCGATGATGAAGGTTGACGAAGCCAAACCGGATGTTCCGCCCAGTATTGGCAGCAGTCTGAGCCTATTGAAACAGCCCGTATTTCTAATGGCAGTGCTCGGTATTTTCCTCTACGTGGGAGCCGAGGTCTGCATGGGGCGATTTCTGAAGCCAGCGCTGACTCAGCTTGGTTTTTCCGATGAGCGTGCTGCTTTCATGGGGCCGACGAGCTTCTTTTTGATTCTGACCGTCGGCCGATTGCTCGGTGGTGTGATTCTATCCTTCCTTAGTCCCCAAGTTTGCCTGCGTGGTTCGGCTTTATTGGGCGTTATTGGTGGGGTGTTGTTGATGACCGGATCGTCACCTTTGGCCATCCCCGGCGTTGTTTTGGCGGGCTTTGGGTTCGCAAACATTTGGCCTTTGCTGTTCTCGATCACGGTGGAAGATCAGCCAGACCGTGCGAACGAACTGAGTGGATTGATGTGCATGGCAATTTCAGGTGGGGCGTTTGTACCACTGGTGATGGGATGGCTTGGCGATTTGGAATGGGGAGCAACTGCTTTTATCGTCCCCGTCATCTGTTTCGCCTACCTGTTCATGATTTCGCTGCGACCAGCTCATAAAGCGGATACAGCACAAAGCTAGTGGTGTCGCCGTTCGCTGTGACTATTCGGCCCACGTTTTGGTTGTCCGAAACAGTGGGCCTACGCGATGTCGTTTGAGTATGAACCAAGATCGAGCCTTGTTTTTTGGTTCATACTTGAAAGAACACCGGCATCCGCCCCATAAACCTTCCCTCACCTTAAAAATGGTCCCTTTCAAATGAATTACGATACTGACGAACGAATTGTATTGACCCTCGATGCAGGCGGAACCAATTTCGCGTTTTCAGCGATCCAACGCGGAAAAAAATTGGGCGAGTCCGTGATCCTGCCAGCGGAAGCGAACGATCTAGATGCCAGCCTCAATAATCTGATTTCCGGTTTCCAAAAGTTGATTGATCAGCTTCCCCAGCGACCCGTTGCGATTAGCTTTGCGTTCCCCGGGCCTGCGGATTATCCCCGTGGCGTCATCTACAATGTCGGTAATTTGCCAGCCTATAAAGGCGGTGTCGCGATCGGGCCGATGTTGTCCGAACACTTCAAAATGCCCGTGTATCTGAACAACGATGGTGATCTGTTTGCCTATGGCGAAGCAATTGCCGGATTGCTGCCGGATGTGAACCGTCGGTTAGAAGAAGCCGGCAGTCCGAAGCGTTATCAGAATCTATTCGCCGTCACGCTGGGGACTGGTTTCGGTGGGGGAATTGTTTTCAACGGTCAATTGTTGACTGGCGACAACTCAGCGGGCGGCGAGATTTGGACTGCTCGCAATAAAGTCCACCCTGAAGCTTTCGCAGAGGAAGGCGCCAGCGCTCGTGCCGTTCAAGGAGTCTACGCTAACGAAGCCGGAATTGATCCGGCAACCGCACCGACGCCAGCGGAGATTTTTGAAATCGGCATGGGGCAAGCAGCTGGCAATCAAGCGGCCGCGAAAAAATCATTCGAAACCTTGGGCGAAGTGGTCGGCGACGCCTTGGCAAGTGCAATGATGCTGCTGGACGGTTTGGCCGTGATTGGTGGCGGATTAGCAGGAGCCGCACCGTTGTTCATGCCACGACTGATGCAGGAAATGAACAGCACGATGAAATCGTACAGCGGTGGCGAGGTAAATCGATTGAGTCAGAAAGTCTACGATCTGACCGACGACGCACAGTGGCCTGAGTTCCTAAAGGGGGAATCAAAAGAGATCACGATTCCTCGCTCGGACCGCAAAATGAAGGTTGATCCTCTCAAGCGAATTGGCGTGGGAACATCGACGTTAGGCGCCAACCTAGCGACTGCTATCGGTGCCTATGCATTCGCGTTGCAACAAATGACGGAGTAGTTTTGTCGGCGACACTTTAGCTGAAAGGAGTGTCGCTCACGCCTTCCCCCCGCCACTGCCCTCCCCCGCTTGGCATCGATTTGGCCAAGAGGAGGGTGGCAAGTGACAAACCCAAGCAAAGGTGAATCATTCAGCCGTGAATGAGTACTCGCCTGAACCGACCGCGTAGACCGCATAGCCGTCTTCGCTGCGAAGATACTTGACACCGGCGGCTTGGGCGGCAACCGAGTCGCCTTCGCGAACGATTCTCGCATCCGTTGTCGGAACATGAACGGTCGCCGTTGTGTTGGCAGGTATCGTGACGTTGAGTTCAATCCCATCGGCCGATCGTTTCCATTGGCTTTCAATCATGCCTCGGATGGAATCGTAAGAGCCGTGGGCTGAATCAAGTCCTTGGCCAATGCGTGCAATTGTGGGGTGAATGCGAATCGTCTTGAATCCAGGACTAATCGTATCAATCCCGGCGAACACAGCCTGCACCTCGCGGCAAGCACGATGTCGAAACTTTGGCGACTCAATCGCAAGCTTCCTGTTCTGCTTCGCCCCTTCTTGGGCGAAGGAATGAATGTGCCGCTTGGAATGGGGCAGGTGGCATCCAACCGATCGCCTTAGAAGGATCGGGAAAGCAGTTCTGGATACTCGTCATGCACCTTCACAATTAGTTCGCCAAACAAGGTGTTTGCCCAGGCAAACCAGTCGCGAGTGTAGTCTGCCGGATCGTCCTTGTTGAAAGCTTCGTGCATGAATCCGGTTCCTCCATGAGTATTTCGTAGCATGGTAAGGCACTCGAAAATCTCTTCTTCGGACGTACTCGATAGTGCCCGTAAAATAATTCCCATTGGCCAAATACGAACCTTGCCGGTGTGCGGGCTAGCTTGTCCCGAAGCGGCGGTTCCGCGTAGGAAGTATGGGTTGTTTTCGCTCAGCAAGAACTTTCGGGTGCGAACGTACAAAGGATCGCTTGGCTTGTGGACTCCCAAATAGGCCAACGACATCAAGCTTGGGACGTTTGCGTCATCCCAGAACGCCGCGTTGCCAAAGCCGTCGACCTCGTAGGCATAGATCTTGCCGAAATCGAGATGCGAGACAACCGCATACTTATCAATCGCGGCTTGGACTTCATCCGCGAAAGCAGTGCACTCGGCCGCGAATGCGTTGTCTTTTACATGCTTGCTGAAGATGGTCGCCAATTGTCGTAGCGATTGGACCGCAAACAAGTTCGATGGGATCAAGAATGGATACAAACTGCTGTCGTCACTGGGGCGAAACGCCGAAACAATGAGACCCACTGGGTTTATCGGGCGGCTTGTTCCGTCGAACGGTGGCGCGTCCAACATGCGAGACGTTTCCCGGGTAAAGCGGTACGGCGTTGTGTCATCTTTTCGTTGCTCCACACGCAGGGTGCTGACCACCAATCGCATTGCCTGTTGCCACTCGTCGTCGAAAATAGAGGCATCCCCCGTTTCTTCGTAGTAAGCGTTTGCTAATCGAATCGGGTAACACAGTGAATCGATTTCCCATTTGCGTTCGTGAACGCCGGGGATCGGAGCCGGGCGGTCGCTGGCCCAGTGCGACGGCCTCGTCATGTCCTTGTAGAATGCGTTGGCATATGGATCGAGCAGGATGCACATGTTTTGGCGATGGACGAGTCCCTTCACAAGGCGGCTGAGTTTTTGGTCGGCTTTTAGATAAGTCAAGTAAGGCCAAACTTGCGCCGTTGAATCACGTAGCCACATCGCATCAATATCACCGGTAATGATAAATGCATCTGGCTTGCCATCGATCTCTTCGTAGTCCACGGTTGTATCGAGCGTATTGGGATAGCAATTTTCAAACAGCCAACCCAATTCGGGGTCCGCGATCTTGGCTCGTACCTTTTTAATCGTTTCTTCAACCGACGGACTCGTGAAATGCCGTTGATCTGGGGCAGGACGCTTGCTGATGAACTTGGTGACGCCCGCTTCGGTACCAGCTGCCTTGGCCACACTTCCACTGGCAAACGCTAAAGTCACGCCGGCGGCAGTTGTCAACGCTTCGCGTCTGGAAACCAACTTTGGATTGTTAGTGGTGTCACGAAAATTGAGTTTAGATGTCATGAGGGTTAGCTTTCCTGGTTTGGGCGAGAGGGCATGGGAGAGGTGGGATGACTGTAGTTCCGCACGGCAGCGATGGAAACTACATCAAATTTACGATGCGCGGAAGTGGAAGAATGACGTGAACACAAACGTTTTTCGAACACAGTTGAAGGTATGTAGGATCGATTTTTTGATCGGATTCAACCGTCCGATTCGATACATTGATACGAGTCTTCGTCCCTCCTCATCGCTGTGACTTTTCGTTACAGCGGTGTTCCGTCGCAGCGAAGGGAAGGCATCGGCTCAGGAGGATTGTCGATCTGTATGCTTGTTGATCGATTTTCGAAGACGCAAATGCCATCACGGTGACTTTAATCAAGGGATCTTTTGACTGGGAATAAAAATCCTAAAGAACACTACGTTCGCTTGCTGAAGCGAAGTTGTGATGCCAGTGGCGATTAGAATGTGACCTGACGGGCTAACGCGATTTTGTGATTGGTGATTGACGCAGCTCGTGGCCGCTGCGATTCTGTTTCCACCTAATGTTGTTTACCCATCCAACACCCTTGAAAAGGTTAGTTTGTTGATACTTGCATTCTCCCAACACTCGTTGGCATCGTTTTGCCGATCGGCGATAGCGGTCTTTGCGTTTGTCGCTTCCGTAGCGTCACCCTCTTTCTTGGGTGCCCAGCAAGTTCGCCAATCCCCCGACTTGACGACGCCTCGCGATATCGAACGTACTGGTTTCCAGGAGTCACGAGCCTACGACGTTCGTTCGGATCTGCGTACTGACTTTGTCATGGCCTACGGGATTGATCGCTCGCTTGGAGAGCGTTTGGCCCGTTGGCAGCAAGCGGGTTACGTTCCTCAAGTGATGACGGGCGTTTCGTGGGGCAATTACCAAGATTATCTTGACGGCGAATATGACGGACGAAAGCACTGGGACGAAGGTCAGGTAGGAGCCAACGGGAATAAAGTCTCGCATGGTGAGCGTGTTCCCTATATGGTTCCATCGGTCGCGTTTAGCAATTACCTCAGCGAAGGTGTTAAACGGGCGATTGACGCAGGTGCGGTCGCTGTTCACCTTGAGGAGCCTGAGTTTTGGGCCGGCACCGGATTCTCCGAAGCGTTCAAACGTGAATGGCGAATTTATTACAAAGAACCGTTCCAGCGTCCCGATAGCAGCATCGATGCTCAGTACCGTGCCAGCAAGCTGAAATACTACTTGTATGCTCGTACTCTCGATCGAATTTGTTCGTCGCTGAAAGAATACGCATTAACAAAGTATGATCGCGAGGTTCGGTTCTATGTGCCAACCCATAGCTTGCTGAACTATGCTCAGTGGGAGATTGTCAGTCCCGAATCGGCGCTTTTGGACCTGCCTGCCATCGACGGATACATTGCTCAGATATGGACTGGCACTTCGAGAACCGAAAACACCTACGAAGGCATCCGAAAGGAGCGAACTTTCGAAACGGCCTACCTCGAATATGGCGTGATGCAAGAACTGGTTCGTGGAACGGATCGTCG
This sequence comes from Novipirellula herctigrandis, assembly GCA_007859835.1. Classification (GTDB taxonomy): domain Bacteria; phylum Planctomycetota; class Planctomycetia; order Pirellulales; family Pirellulaceae; genus Novipirellula_A; species Novipirellula_A herctigrandis. The sequence goes on from SJPJ01000001.1 coordinate 6,533,452, forward strand.
AATGTGGTTCTTGCACGACCCAATCGAAGACAACCCGCGTCACGATTGGAACGACTACCGAACCAACTACACCCGCACGCTCGTCGCATCGCTGCTGCATGCGGGCGTTTGGCATTACGAAGTTTGCCCGTGGCCCAGCCGTGTCTTTAACGGGCGTTATCCGAGTCGCAGTCCAGATGCGACCAAAATCCCCGCTGAATACGCCACCACGCTTTCGGTTGTTTTTAATCAACTCCGTGATATGGAGCAAACGGAAGTCGCCTATGACACAAAGTCGACCGAGGTGGGAGTCTTCTTGTCCGATTCAGCAATGTTCCAACGAGCCAAGCCTGCGTTCACGACCAATGTGACGAAAGATCCCAGCGATTCGACGCGCGCGTCAACGTTGGAACTTGAAGATTTAACCGGCTTCTACGGGCTGACACTACCTTTGACCAAGCATGGTATTCCCGTTCGTCCCGTGCAACTTGATAATTTGATTCGCAGTCCTGGGTATCTGAGCAATATGAAGACGTTGGTGCTCAGTTACGAATTCATGAAGCCAATGACACCGGCGCTGCACCAAGCTCTCGCACAATGGGTGTGGGCAGGTGGCAGCTTAGTTTATGTAGGCGCAGACACGGATCCATTTAACCAAGCCAATGATTGGTGGAACAGCGGTCCGGCTCACTATGAAAGTCCCGCTGAGCATCTCTTCGAGACTCTTGGGATGGGCCGTAATCCTGAGGTCGGTGTCCATCAAGTCCAACAAGGAAACGTCACAATCGAGCGAACGCACCCGGCATTCTATTCGCGTTCAAAAGAGAATGCCGACCAGTATCGAGCAGTCGTAAAGGCAGCGGTCCTGGCCAGTGGTGGTGTTTACGAGCCCAAGAATTACATCCGACTGCAGCGTGGTCCGTATCTAATTGCGGCAACTTACGATGAATCAATCAGCGAACAACCGTTGCGGATCGAAGGTAACTACGTCGACCTTCTCGATGCCGACTTGCCGGTGTTGAATGAAGTTGTCGTCGAGCCAGGTCAACAGACGTGGTTGTTGGATTTGGATCGCGTCAGTGGTCCCGACGTCATGGTGTTAGCCGCCGCGGGGCGCATCGAAAATTGGATGGTCGACGAGACACAGGTGCAATACGAAATCACCGCACCGGCGGGCACCGTGGCAACGACTCGGCTGCGCATCAGCAAATTGCCGAGTGACGTTTTGGTTGACGATGTGCCCTGCGAAGACTTTCACTGGGACAGCGATTCGCGGACGCTGCTTGTTCAGCATTCTGCAGGGCCGGAACCCGTCTCGGTTACCATCATTTACTCGGCAAATTGACCGTCGAATCTATCGGTGTCTTTGCCGCTTTCCGTTATCGGAAATCGCTGGTACCTAATGGGGGCCAGCGATTTCTCGAAGCCTTGGCTTCGAGATCTGCTCGCCGTTTTGGACACGGTGGATTTTTGGAGAACCGCGGTCTTAATCTTCCTCTGCAAGGTTTCTGAAAGCAAACAATCAGGGGCATCCGTTCACACGCTGCGGCGGAACGAGTCCCGTTTTGACGCAATTTCGCAGGGAATTTGTAGGCACGCATTAAATGGGGCCCGGTAAATGGGGCCCGGTAAATGGGGCCCGGTAAATGGGGCCCGGTAAAAATCAATTGCTCCCCGATAATGCATTCACTTAACTCATCGATTGCAGCGGCGCCGTCGTGTAAACTAGTTGCACAAGTTCGAGGACTGGTTCCCGCGCAATTAACGCAATGATCAAGGCAAGGGAGCTTCTTGTGAACTGATTCTCTGTTACATAGTGTCAGGTAAGTAGTGTCAGGCATTCCGATCAAAAGTTGGCTTCCATGAAACGACGAGATTTTTTCAACAAGAGCGCCACCGGAGCGATTGCGGCTGGCTTGATCCCTGTGTCCTCTCAAGCGGCCGAGCCGTCGAGTTCATCCGGCGAGCGAACGTCTGATCAATGGCTCCAGCTCGGCACAGGGCAAATGGGGCTGCCCGATCGGAAGAAGACGGTGGACGCGGATGTGGCTGTTTTGGGAGGCGGGCTGGCAGGCATGTGTGCTGCGGTGGCCGCTGCACGAAATGGTGCGAAAACAATTTTGGTTCAAGACCGATCCGTTCTTGGTGGAAACGCATCAAGTGAGATTCGGGTTCACGTCAATGGCGTTACTCATCTAAGGCCAAAGGGGATTCCCGAACGTGAGACAGGGATAATTGAAGAGATCCTTCTGCACAACCGTTTCCATAACGCGCAGGAGTCGTATCCGGTTTGGGATCATGTGCTTTACGATTTCGTGACCCGCGAGCCTAATCTTGATTTGATGCTCAATACGCAGGCGATCGAAGCAGAAATGGCTGGTTCAACGATCGTAGCGGCACGTTGTTGGCAAATGACGACGGAAACGAAAATTACGATCAGAGCAAAACAGTTTATCGATTGTTCGGGCGATGGATTGCTGGCAGCGACCGCCGGTGCGCTTTACCGAACCGGACGAGAGGCGTCGTCGGAGTTTGATGAACGGTTTGCACCCAAAGTCGCGGACGGATGGCAAATGGGAGCATCGCTGTTGTTGTCCACAAAAGACATGGGCAAGCCAATGCCCTATGAGCCACCGTCCTACGTGATTAAATACGAAGCGGAAAAGTCGCACCCAAAACGAAAGATTAGCCCTTACGAAGGTGGAATTTGGTGGATCGAACTGGGTAGCGAATTCGACATCATCGCGGACCAGGAAAAGAATCGGCACAAGTTGATGGGCTATTTGCACGGTGTTTGGGACTATATCAAAAATTCCGGAGAGTATCCTGAATCGGCGAATCATGTCCTCGATTGGGTCGGCACGCTTCCTGGACGACGTGAGTCACGTCGTTTCATCGGAGATTTCGTTCTGTCCGAAAAAGATCTTACCGAGCACCGGCATTTTGAAGACGCCGTCGCGTATGGTGGGTGGTCGCTTGATGAGCATTGCCCCGGTGGAATTGAAAACCTTGAGGACCCTCCGAGCTATTTTCACGACCACTTTTCGAAGGTTTATGAGATCCCATTTCGAAGTCTGTATTCCAAGAATATCTCGAATCTTCTATTCGCTGGAAGAAACATCAGCCAAACGCACATTGCCCTTTCTTCATCGCGTGTGATGGGAACTTGTTCTCTGATGGGGCAGGCGGCCGGCACGGCGGCCGCGTTGTGCGTGACAAAAACTATCCCGCCCCGCGAACTTGCACAGCAGCACATCAACGAACTGCAGGAACGATTGCTGCGAGACGACGCGTTTATCCCCAATCGACCCGCGAATGACGACGCGGATTTAGCCAAAACAGCGAGTCTGATTTTTGCATCGTCGACGATAACCGGAGACGCGGCTCTACTTAACGATGGTGTCTCTCGCGATGTCGATGACCAGGTTCATCATTGGCAATCTGATGGACTTCCGGCGGAAGTGCAACTCGAATGGGAACATCCGGTATCTCTTTCGAAAGTGGAAATAAAGTGTGACACTAACGTGAAACGCAATATTTTGATGCGTAAGGATTCAAGAGTGAGCGAGACATTTACCAATACCGTTCCAGAGGAATTGCTCAAGGCGCTTGAAGTGGAGGCTCGCGTCCGTGGCAAATGGGTTAGTGTTGGTGCAGAAGAAAAAAACCGAACGCGTTTGATCGGATTTCAGTTTAAGCCTGTTGAGGTAACGGCTATTCGAATTCGCGCAAAAGAAACCTACGGTTGCGAGAATGCAAAACTCTTTGAAGTGCGGTGCTACGCCTGATGCGTCGTCTTATGGAAATCTCTGCGGTGATGTTGACCGCGGTTGCCGGAATGCTCGTTATGGGCCACTATCCCGTTTTGGGTCGGCATGCGTATGCCGCTGATGTGACGAAGATTCACAAGCAGCACCACGTGCGACTGAAACACCCGGGATTGAAGACCACCGAAGGAGTGGATTGCCTGCTCTTGGAAACACGCGATCAAACCGATCTGTCCCAAGAGTATTCTCTAATCGTTGAATCTGTTTTTTGTGCGGACCATTTATGTAAAATAGTAAAAGTGCGGATATTTTTGGATGAACTGGGACGTTACACTCGGTTCAATTTGGAACCTGGCACGGAGCTCGAAAAGGCAGAAGGGAAACCGTTTTCGGCTACGGACTATGACCAATTGCATTGCGTTCTCGGCGACCGAAACACCACGATGTGGGATCTCAAGTATGAAGAAATTGCCGGGTATCAGGATGTCGTCGCCCAGCCCGATACGGACTTGGACGGCATGTCCGGTGCCACCAAGTTACTCGATGAGTCCAAGTATGTAGTTGGCGCTGCATGGACTTGTTACACCCTGTGGCACTGGGTCAATGGGGGAATTGGACCGGTCATTCGAGGCAAGACCGCCGAGGCCAGCAACCGACGAGAGCTCAGGGCATATTTGCGGGACGGAAGTGAAGCTCACAAACAGTTTGCTCTTGAACAACTAATCGAGCGTGACGCGTACGATGCCGAATCGCTTGACGCAATCAACCAATTGATTTCCGTTGATGATTTAACATTGCAAAAGTTGCTAATCAAGTACGCGGAGCATGCGACAGCCGATCGTTACTTTTCGATGATTGAACTGTTTTTCTCGTCCGAGAATCAAAAAATGCGTCTGAGGAGTCTTCGTTCCTTGTTGGACTCAGAACACTCGCCCTCGGCAAATGTCTATGCAAATTTGGCGAAGCAAATTTCCCGTTCGGTGTCCTATCAAGAAGTTGCTCTCTTTGTGGATCTCGCAAGTAGTCGAGAGAAAATGTCTTCGCCAGTCATCTCTGAATTGGTCAAGCTATTAGAAAGCGAAAATTTGCTTATCGCTCGAAGAGTTTATTGGGCTCTTTGTGAATGTGCTCTTTCTGGTACAGAGAACGCAAAGCTAGAGGCGTTTCGGAAACGACACTCGGATATCCTTTAGCAATGATCGGCTTCAACGACCCGCATTTTCGAGCGGATCGAGCGAAGGCTTTACAGTCGCATGTCGTGTGTCCAAGAGGCTTTGCTTCGTTGACAGTCACGATTTCGGTTTTGACACGACATCTTCGACCCAGCTTCGTGCACGCATCATGGTTGGGAACCCGATGGTTGGGCCAGTAAGAATGGCAACGTGGCGAAGGTCGTCTGCGGTGCAGCCTGCTTCGAGCGCCTTTCGACAATGCGAATGGGCTCCGCCTTCCAAGGCTGCGCCGATCGAGATGCCGAGTTTCACTAACGCAATCTCGCGTTCGGATAACGGCCCTGATTCACGCGTTGCCTTGCCGAATGCTTCATAGGCTTGCATCAACTCGGGGTGGTCGATGTGCATTTGTTTGTATGGTTTCGGAATCATGGAAACGGTCTTTTAGTAAAGGAGATAGGCAAACGGATCGCGTTTATTCTAGAAGAGCATCTGTTTGGTTTGGTCATTGTTGATGAAGGTCTCGTTCTTGGCCTCCTACTTTGTAACTCGTCCGCGGCCCGTTTTGGGTAACAACGGAATCATAACATTTACGATTCAGTAAAGAACAGCCGATGCATCCATGATGGATTTGGATGTATGACAAGTCCGTGGAACCATCATGCAAACCGATCCAAAGTCGTGCGGTTTCGTGATGGATGCTTACGGGAATAGGTGTTCCGTATTCATGGTTTGGTTTTCGTTGAAAGCGACTTTAGATAGCGGATGGTTTGGGGAACTTGCGTTTCGATAGAAGGGCTTTCGTCTTCAATATAGTAATGCTCGACCCCGGCTTGCTTTGCTGCAATCAAGATAGCCGGAATGTCCAATTGTCCGGTCCCCAAAGCGACATCGTTTTCGGGCGAAGTATGGCCTGAGAGGTCGCCTTGGACTCCCTTTTTGAGATCCTTCAAATGAATCAACTTGATGCGATCACCATAGCGGCGAAGTAGTTCCGGTGGATCGGCACCGGGAAAGTACGCCCAAAGAATGTCCAATTCGATAAAGACATATTTCGGGTCCGTATTAGCCATTAGCACATCAAACAGTGTCCCGTCTTGGTAAGGGATGAACTCGAAACCGTGGTTGTGGTAACAGAACGTTAATCCGTGTTTTTCCTTTAGCTCTTTACCAATTTCATTGAACTCGCGTGCGGTTTGCTGAGCAAATTCATAGGTGAAGGGTTGGCGATTGGGGATCCAGGCGACTCGCACAAATTTTGCACCGAGCGTTTTTGCGTTCTCGGCAACTTGGCGAATGTTGTTTCTGGCGTCGTTATAGCTCACTCCAAATGACGAGCATTTCATACCTCGTTGATCGAGCATCGCGCGAATCTCGCTTGCTGTTTTTCCGAACAGGTTGGAGAACTCCATATCGATCACACCGAGTGAGCGGATCGTATCAAGCGTCCCTTCGAAATCGGTAGTGAACTCGTTGCGATACGTATAAGAAACCATCCCCGGCGTTTGTGGAAACAGCGGTTTGGATTCCGGTTTCTTATTCGCCCTCGAAGGCTCCCCTGCAAGCTCCTCCGCAAGCACAGCTGTGGCGTGCTGAGCGAAGAGGCCTCGCAGATCTTTTGCGTAGGTGCTAAGGAGTTTTTCGCCGAGCCCCTCTTTGTCACCACAGCGATAGAGTGCGCGAGCAAGGATGATTTCACGCAGCGGTTGGGATCGTTTTTCATTGCCCGCCGATTTCTCTTTCGCAGCGATATCGGTGATCGCATGCCCGCTCATGCCAGGTTTCAATAATAGGTTTGCCAGCGGAGCAGCAGCTTGTCGATTGGCGAGCGTTTCCAGCCCAATCGCGACGGCGCGGTGATGCGAAAACTCGGATGATGCATCGAGTTGTTCTAGTTTTTGTAAAATGGATTCGAGTGCGATTGGGCTTTGCGATCGCCCGAGTGCAATGATGAGGGAGTCGAGTCGTGATAGGCTGCCGCCGAATTGTCCCATGCCACGGAAATTCCAACCTTCATCCCATCTCGATTCGTTGATGGTCTTGGCAAGTAATTCGCTTCCGGTGGGATCGCCAAGCATGCCGAGAATATTGGCATAAATCAATCGGTTGCTTTCGTCGGACTGCGCAGCGTAAGCGGTGCGGAGCATCGGTATCGCAGTATCACTTTGGTCCAAAATGATCGAAAGTCCACGGTAGTCGAGGATCACGGACTGCACCGCCGCTTTGACCGTATCGATCGAGGGCGGCGGTGAATCTTGTTGATCAAGCACGTTGGGTTCGAGAGAACCGATCTGAACCAAGTGCTTTTGCAATGCCGGGATATCAATCGATCGCAGAGATGTATTCTGTGTTGCGGCCATCGATGCCGCCAATCCGGCTGCATAGCCTTGGTTTTGTATGCACGCTTGCATTCTCAGAATCGGCATGGCATCGCGATCAGCACTGATGCCCAAGCCCGTTACCAAAACGCCATCGAGATCTTTAGGTAACAGAGCTCGATAGGGAACCGGAACCGTCATTTGTTTCTTATCGGGAAAGTGGATTAAGAAAACAGGATGAACGGTAAATCCATGGGTATCAAAATTGCTTTGATGCATGGCGATGGTGTCATAGTAAGTCCGGTTGTTCATCAAATCGAGCGGAGTGATAAACGTCTCACCAACAATCCGCCGGCGTTCACGCGAATCAATGAACGGAGAAATGTCGTAGGCGTCTTTGTATTTCTCGCGTGCCGAAACAATCATACGCCACTGGTCTATCGGGTCCGATTCGTCGGAAAACGAGTAATCCGTATTGGTGTATCCGGTTCCCAGTGCTCGTGGTGACAATCCGGTCCCTTGCATAGCAACATGATCCGCGGACGTGGAAATGGTGGCAGCTCCGGCGGCGGCCGCGACATCGGCATTGCCGGTCGAATCGACAACGGTTTTCGCTAAAACTACGCCTCGACCTTGCGGCGTCACAACAACAACCCCTTTGACGAAATTGCCACTGACCAAAGTGCCGCAGCCAAGTGTTGAGAACCAAATATCGCAACCCGCTGTTCTCGCTTCACGCCGCCAATATTCGCGTTTGGTCACAGGGTTCCAGCCCCCATGACGCTGTGGCCCACCCATCAATTCAACACCTTGATCGACTTCGCTACTAAAACCTTTACGGTACCCGTGATAGTAGCTGCTGATCAGGCCAAGCGTCCCAACGCCACCGAGATGGTCTTGATATTCGATAAGCAATGTTTTGGAGCCCCGTCGCCCAGCAGCGATCGCGGCTGGCGCACCACCGGTTCCCCCGCCGACAACCACGACGTCGTATTGCCCCAAAATTGGTAGAGCACGATCGGGCGAATGAACCACCGGTCGATTCCTGTCGGTTGGTCGAACGCCTTGCAAGAATTCTTTGACTTCCGCATACGTATTCGTTTTCGAGGCGGGGGATGCGGAAATGGTCACCGATTCTGTTGTTGGGATGGACCTTGCTCGTTCGGCTGCCGAAGCACCGATTCGTTTACCAAGACGCATTAAGTTAAGTGGCCGGATCAATTGTTCCGCAACGCCACGTGACACGTCTGCCATCGCTCCAAGCACATACAAACGAGGCATCTTCTTCGGTTGACAGGCTTCCAGTGCAATCGTTTCGGGATCAAAGGAACGCTGTTCGACGTTGGCAGCCGAAACAATCGAATCCGGTGGCAATTCGAAAAGGACATCCGATTCGTCAGCCAAAGCCGCGTCGAAAGTCGCCTCTCGCATGATTTGTTCAGCCTCGGCGAAAGATGCAAATCCAGAATCTTTCATCGGGATATCCATCGTGCAAACGAACACATCGTGCGGTCCTTTGGCAGAGTAAAATTGCACATCGGCCTTCCTGACCTTCAACGCGGATGATGCTTTTGGTTCGCCACCAACGACAATCCGCTCAAAAGTGTGAGAACCACTGGGGTAATCGGTAAACGATGCACCCGCGATTCGGGCTACGGAGGCTCGTGACGTAGCGTCGATTACCATCTTGGCTTTCACGACTTGACGGCCAGCCCGATTGGCGATCACGACGCCTGCAAGTTCGCCTTGGGCATCATGCAAAACATCGGTCACAGGTGATCCATATAGGAACGGTATCCGCGCATCGATTAGCGCTTGATCAAGCGTGTATTTGATTTGCATCGGCGTGGGTGGGCGATTTTTTGCTTCGGCTTCCATCGCAGGTTCGTCGCCGACGACCACTAACTCCGCCAATAGCATTCGCTCGGCTCGTTCCGTTTTGCGAACCAAAAGCTTGATGAATTTACAGGGTTGTTCGATGGTAAGTGACAAATCAATTGGCGTGTTTTCAGAACCCCCCATGTCGAGTTTGGGATTCTTGATCGTGCCCAAGTCTCGCCAAAGTGTACCGTTGGGTGATGTCCAAACTTGAACATCAGCGACTTCAAATACACCGTCGCGTTGATAGGACAACAAATGCAACTGTTTGACCCGTTGGTTGCTTTCGAGGTTGGCGACGATCGTAACGTCGTTGCTGAATTGGACCGAGTCGTTTGCTGCACTGGAATATCTCCGATCGGTCAATCGCGAAGGGGGGGCAGTATCACGATGAACGGAGTCGCTAGGCTGATCCGCTTGGTAGCTAAGTGGCATCCCGCGCTCCCAGTCCGAATGAGGTGTCGTCACCTCAAAGAGTTTTTTCTCGAGTTCGCCGTTTGGCTTTTCGTTCTCGTCTAGCCACAACCGCAGAGTTCCACATACGTCTTCGCCGAGATAGGGACGTGGTGCAGCTAGAAAGACGGAGGCGCCATTGTCGGCCGCCGCGATCGCGGCGCGAACCGCGCCGGTGGTTCCGCCAACAACGACAACATCGACGTCGTAGCAAACCGGGATATCGCGTGCTGTTTCAAGGATGGTTGTTTCCGCACGGCTGGTTTGTAACGGACCCGTACAAACAAAAAGACTGATCAAAACAATTTTTGCTAACGGGCGTTCCAGAAAGAGTTTCATTGACGAACTCGGGAAAGGGCAAGAGATGGGGTGGGAAATCGCTCCTCCCATTCTATCAGATCCAACATCGCGAGTGGTCGGAGATCACATGTCAACCAGCGGCACTGCACCGCTGTCTCTCGCACGGCTCTGGGCATCCCTGCGATTAACTTGACTATTCGATCCATTTGCCATGATCGTACCGGTTTGAGCGGGTGGTGAGTCAAGTATGGGGGGGCGCAGCTCTTTGGTATGCAAGATTGTTGACGATTGTCAATTCGTTCCGCAATTACTTCGGCACGAGCCAAAAACGCAAACAATGGTTTTGTAAATATTTGTCACTTTAAGTTTCTAGGATTTAGACGGGTAAGATGATCGAACAGCATCAGAGACAAGTGGATGCATTGGAGCCGAGCCAATTGATTGAGATGCTCCGGCGTGAAAACTAGCAACTGCGGGATGGTCTTGCCCGTGTACAGGCGAACTTGGGCAATGCTGTAACGGTGAACCGCGACAAATTGGAAAATAGTCGACGAACTGAGGGGAAGTGTCGGCAATTGTCGAATGAATCGAATTTGATTGATGGGGATACGCTCGAGTTGAGTGATGTGTTGTCTCAAATGAGAACAGTGGTCGACGAATCGGAGACTCAGCTAAAGGAGATGATACAATTCGTCGGCATGATCCAAGACATTGCAGAGCAGACAAATTTGTTGGCACTCAATGCAACGATCGAAGCAGTCCGTGCCGGCGAAGCGGGACGCAGTTTCGCCGTCGTCGCCAGCGAAGTCAAGGCACTTTTCAATTAAACCAAGGCTGCGGCAAAGAGCGTCCGAGAGTGCATCGGATCGACGCTTATCAAATCAAAGGAAGTGACAAAACAAATGTACGGTGTCGATCAGTAAAGTAAACAGATATGCGAAATGGTCGCTGGCCTAAATTCGCGTATCCATGAGACCGGCGAGATGAATGCCGAGGCCACAGTGGGAGTCGAAAATGAGAATGATCGCGCGTTCATGTGCTTGGCGAAATTGGATCATATCATTTGGAAGGTCAACACGTACCTATGCGTTATCGATAATAAGCCAGCGTTTGACTTTGTGGATCACCACAAATTGCCGACTTGGAAAATGGTACGACTCGGGTGATGGGAAAGACTCGTTTGCTTCCACGCCGTCGTTTGGAAGTCTGGATACGTCGCATAGTCACGTTCATGATGGAACCAAGAACGTTTTCGATATGCTTCAATCCGAAAACGTTATGGGGGATCGATTGTTAGCAGCACTAGAGCACATGGAACAAGGCAGCGACGGCGTTTTTGATTCGCTCGATCGATTTTTACGGAAAAAGGCAATCAAACAGCTAGCTAGCCGAGCGGGTCGCTATTGTGGTGGTGGCGGCAATTGGATGAACGATCCCGATGCCGTTAACGATTGATAATAATGCTTGAGCAATCCGTCGATGGACTGAAACTCAGGACGTGTCGTCAGCGAGGCAAAACGCGGGTCTGCTGAGACCCTATCAAAATGTTCGACGACGGTTTGAATCTCTTGCGGATTCGGATGGGTTGTCCCAAGGAACATTGACGATGGAAGAGCCAAATAGTTTTTCCATTGGTCATCTAGAAGTCTATACAGCTCGGGTGCAAGCTGAGTCAATTGACTGCGCAGGACGTCTGCCTCCGACGCACTGTTTTGCTGTGCAAGTTCAGTGTGAAGAGGCAATGGTGTCTGTTGTGCGACTGATGATGTTGGATCAGGAACGCCACCCGACGCATAAGCGGCCACGTCCGAAGTGAGCTTCAATGCGGATGGAGGCACCACAACGGGTTGCCCGGCAGAGGGGATGGGGTAGTAGGCACTGGTCGCAAATTGGTCAACTTGAACCATCGATCCGTCAAGCGATACACCCGCGAACAGGCCTCGGCTTCGCGAATAGGTATAGATTTCAGCTTGAAGTTGTCCGTCCGTAGCAATGCCGGTTTGCCGGCCCAACGGTCCCGCCGCAGCGGATGCATCGCCGCCAAGGGTAAGCTTGCCCGAAAGCAAACCTTGGATACTCCGAGGCGTTTTGAAAACGAGGATGATGTCGGAGGATTGGACACCGACTTGCCATCCGACGTTTCCGCCAGTCAACGTGATGAAGACGGGAGCATGCCAAATTCCGTCGGCTTCACGGACAAATAGCAAGCCGCGTCCGTGCCGTGCTCCGACAATAAAACTTCCTTTGACGACGTTGGGAATGATCGCCACGCCGGATGCGTTGGTGAGCATCGCCTGTGGAATCCGGTTCCCAGGGGTCGCCATCGTTGCGGTCAATATCGCAGAGGATGCCTGAACGATTTGTTCTTCGTTTAAGGCGGATTGAGCGTTGGCAGTGGGCGAGATCAAGATCGAGAAGGCCGTGATGAAGACGGCAATCAGGTAAGCGTGTCGAATCATGACGTTTGTGTCCGTATTGACGAATGGGATCAAGAGGCGGCCAAGACGCGAGTGTAATCGATTGGCAGCGTCGTCAAAACACGAAAAAATCCGTTTCAGTGCGCCCGAAATGCTTGGAATTGTGCCGATACTAGATTGGGTAATGCGAAATCTACCGTTCCAGGGCGAATGTGAACCATGCGAGACAATTTAACCAAGTCGATCGGTTTTTTACGGGCGACGGCGATTGGGGGACTCTTTTTTCTGCTTCCGTTGGCGGTTGTTATCGGTCTGTTGGGGTATGTCTACAACATTGTTTCCGCAGTGGCGGTGCCACTGCATGATGCGTTACCGGATTGGTTACCGCTGAATACACCCGTTGGTATCACATTCCTATTTTCGTTGTCGGTTACCGTGATCGTGTTGCTATGTTTTGCCGCCGGTATCGCCGCTCGACGCGCTATCGGTCGTAAATTCTCGGAAACGATTGAAAAGCAATTAACCATCGTATTTCCCAAATACGCGATCTATAAAGATTTGTTGGCGGGAAATTTAAGGCACGAAAGTATCGGCCCGTCGCTGACGCCGGTGGTGGTTTTGAGCGTTGATGGCTACCGGTTGGCCTTTGAAGCGGATCGCCTAGATAATGGTCTAGTGGTTATTTATGCACCAGGTGCGCCGGACACGTGGATTGGTGCGGTGATGTTGGTTCCGAAGGATCGTGTTTTTCCAACCGACATCGACTTTAATGAGACCCTCGGGATCTTCGAGCGTCTCGGGCGTGATTCACAGACGGTTCTCGAAGGCGTGAAGTTTCCAGCTTTGGGGAATGCTCCAGCCGGGAGCTTTGTTCCCAAATCTCCTGGTGAGTAACCTTGTGCCCGCTCGTTTTCTTGTTGCGCAACAGATCTTGTTGAGAAAAAGCAGAGGCTTTTGCTGCTTCGATGTCGGTCGTCGAGGAAGGGGTAGCAACAAAAACGCAGGGGAACGTCTTGGTTGCTCTAAGGCTCGCCGCCGAGGAAATGAAAGCCGACTTCCGCCGAGTGCAAAAGGCCGTCAATGAAGAATCGGACTTCAATGCCGAACATAATATACAAACGGCAAGCGGTTTGTCTGCTCGTTTCCCATGGAACCAGTTTCGCGTGTTCCCGTTGCAACGATCATAGGAGTTGGGGTAAGTGATTGCCCGATTCTCAGCGATTCCATGGCATCTTTTTGATAACAAACGTCAGGTTATTCCTTAACCGGAACGTAGCATTTCCCTGAAAGCGGAGTTTCTTTTGGTCGTTGCATAATTCATGCGATGAGAGAACGATCCGCAAAAAGGGACATTTGATGAATTCGTCAACAGAACGGTCGGCGCCGGTGGTGAATCGGGATGAGTTGATTGATCGGATGATGGGAAGCATTCCCATGGCAGAACGCATGCTGAAACGATTCGTTGACACAGCGAACGCGGATTTTGATCTTATGGAATCAACGGTCCGTCTCGGAGATAAACCAGCGATCGCGTCGCTGGCGCATCGTCATAAGGGGACTGCTCAAACCATGGCGATTCCTCGAGTAGCCCAGTGTGCAGCAGAACTTGAACAACGGGCTCATACCGATCCCACATCGAAGTTGCTCGCGATACTTGGCGAGATGCGAATGTTGCATGATGAAGTGCGTCAAGTCCAACAACTCGGTTTGGCGAACCTGATCTAAATGCGGGACCGCAAACATGAATAAACAGGCAAGTCCAATTCAAATCCTGGTGGTTGACGACGATCCGATCGCGGCGGAAACGCTAAGCCATGCGTTATCGCAGTTTGGCTATTCATCCACGATTGCACTCAATGGGATGGACGCACTTCAATACGTGCGTAGCGGAAAATATCGAATTGTGATCTCGGATGTCGAGATGCCGGAAATGAACGGTATCGACCTATGCCGGGAAATTCGTCGACGCGGTTCGTGCGGCTACACATACGTGATTCTGTTAACCGGCCGCAGCGACACCGCTAGCGTCGTAAAGGGACTTGACGCCGGAGCTGATGATTACATTGCCAAACCGTTTTCGCCAAGCGAAATGCAAATGCGAATTCGTGCTGGCGAGCGGATCCTGATGCTCGAGAGTCGCGATTTGATGATCTTTGCACTCGCAAAGTTAGCGGATAGTCGCGACCATGACACCGGTAGCCATCTGGATCGCATTCGTGAGTATTGTCGATTGCTTTCACTCGAGCTTGCTACTTGGCCCGAATATCAAAATAAGATCGATGGAATCTATATACAGTCGATTTACGAAACGAGCCCATTGCACGACATCGGCAAAGTGGGGATTCCTGATCGCATTCTTCTGAAGCCAGGAAGACTGACCGAAGCGGAATTTTCGATCATGACTCAGCATGCCAAAATTGGTGGCGATACGCTTCAGGCTGTGGCCGAAGCTCATCCTGAAGCGGTCTTCTTACAAATGGCGTATGAGATTGCAATGACGCATCATGAGCGTTGGGACGGAGCGGGGTACCCAAATGGGCTTGCTGGCGAAGACATTCCTCTTTGCGGTCGCATTGTGGCGATTGCTGACGTTTACGATGCCTTGACCAGCCACCGTGTCTATAAACCAGCATACAACCATCAAAAGGCTGTCGACATCATTTCCGAAGGATCGGGCACGCATTTCGATCCTAATCTGGTTCGTGCGTTCTTGAAACTTGAGTCCGATTTCAAGGAAATCAAAAAATCGATGAACGATACTCCGGAAAAGGAAGACTCGGAGTTTATGCCAATGTTTAGGTGCAAGGATGTTCCCGCAGCGACCGCACAGACACCGCAATCGGTGTAATCAGAACATGCGTCGAGCGGTGCCAATTATCTAACCGTGTTGGTGAAAATCCCCATCCCTTTCCCCTCCGATCCTTGAATTATCGGGGCGTGTTGCAGCGGCCGCTTTTTTACGCTGTGGAAACGCCGTGCCCGATGCAGGTAATCGTTGTACTTAGGGGTAATCGTGATTTCAAAAAGCATTTGTTCGCATGTGGCATTGCTGCTCGTTCTCGTAGCTGCAATTCCTGCATCCGCCGCCGGAACCATTAGCAATGCCTTGTCCGCTCGATCGGCGGGGCGTGGCGGAACGAACCTAGCTTTTGGTGACAATGGTGTCATCTTGATGGACAATACCGCCGGCATGCAGTCGCTTCTTGGGTATGGTTCCAATGATGACACCTACCTTGATGTGGGGGGAGTCGGGCTATTCACCGACATGAACTATCAGGATGCTGACAACTCCAAGACGCACGCATACGACAATCCCGCTGGTTTAGGGCACCTCATGATTGGCCGGCGAATCAATGACGACATCGTGTTCGGATTTGGTGCCTTCGCTCCGGCTGGATTTGCGTCCGATTATGATTTGCAGGGCCCCCCTGCTACTCTTCCCGGGGAACATCACTATTTTTCGTTCGGCGCCCTGGTCCGGATCCTGCCCGGTCTATCACTTCGATTGACAGACAGACTAACGGTGGGTGGAACCTTTGGTTTAGCAGCAAGCCACCTCGAAATCGAGGGACCATACTATTTGAATTCGATGCCGCTGCGTGGAACCCCAACGATGCTTGATCTGCAAAGTACGGGGTCGGCGCTATCGTGGTCCTGTGGCATGCAGTACGCCGTTTCAGACCAGACCACCATTGGCGTTCGCTACCAGAGTCAAAACGAATTCACTTCCAACGGGAAAGCTAATGTTGCCATTGCCGGTCTAGGGGATAGTGACTACGACGTGAATGTAGGTTTGGCGTGGGCTCGGTCGGTCGGCATCGGGATGATGCACCAAGTCGATGCACGTCAACGCGTCGCAATCGATTTCATTTGGGAAGACTGGTCCGATGCATACGATAATGCAAGCTTGACGTTTACGAACCCAAGCAATCCTGTTTTTGAGGCTGTTGCAGGACCATCGATTGACGAAGTGTTCCCGCTTCTATGGGAGGATTCGCTGGTCGTGAGTGCTGGTTACGAGCGTGATTTTGGTTCCAACCAAACGGTCCGATTGGGATACCGATATCAAGATAACCCCGTGCCGCCCTCGACCGCTTCGACCTACCTGCAAACGACGCTCGAGCACCATTTTTCGGCTGGTTATGGTTTCAAGCATTCAGGCTGGGAGATTGATACGGCCTATCAATTCGCATTCGCGCCTAATGTGTATACCGCTACGAGTGTTTATCCAGGTGGCGACTTTTCGGATGCAATTCTAAAGACGCAAACGCACATGGTTTTCCTTAGTGCGATGCGTCGTTTTTAGAAAACAGCTAAGCCTTACGCGATCCGTTTCAGCGTTTGGTCATTTCCATGATGACCACATTCTCGTTGCTCTCGGCGACGATTCGAACTTCTTCAACGCTTGATTGATCCAAGTCATCCGCCAACACCATCATCTGGCCGCGGCTTCGGTAGATAAGGTGCCAATCCATATACATTTCCATGTAACCGACGTCGCGAATTTCGGGAAGAAAATTCGCGATAACCAACCGTCCACCTGGCCGAACATGGTCGAACAGGTTTGCAGTCAAACGCTTCGCCGTGGAATCAGCCAAGTAGTCGTAAAGGCCAGTCGTGTAAATCAAGTCAAAGGTGCCTAGGTCAAGCCGTCCAGTCAACATTCGTCGAATATTGGCAACGACCGCATCAACTCCGAATCGACCATACGCTTGTTGGATCTCTTCGAGGCTCTGTGCGTCTGCATCCATCGCAACGAATCGATCAAACCGGTTTCGCCGAATGGCCGACGAAAGGCTCGCTTCGCGAAGGTGTCCCGCTGCGACTGCAAGCGCATGTTGGTTTGATTTCTCTCGCCCGATACGATCGAGCAATTCGGCGATGTAACAACGTCGCTCTCGCACGCCGGCTGATGCGGGGGCTCCGCTGGTATAGTTGAAGATTGCCGAGCCAAGCGCCGTCGCATCGGGTTGATTCCAATCTTCTTCACGGCCGTAAATGTAATCCATCATGACTGCATCGCCCGCGTAACCGCGTGGTTTTTCGAATGCTCGGCGAGTGAAGGGATCCTGATGGACCAGTTGGCACAGGGCATGGTTTCTGCCGAATTGAATCATTTCTTTCCACTGATCCTTCGGCGTTTTTTCACGGATCGATCTTAGTCCTCGAAACAATTGATCGACGGCGTTTTCAATTTCAGTGGCGTTTGCGTTTGGGGACGCGAGTACGGAATGGACTTTGTCGAGCAGGTCTTCAAGCAAGCCATGGCTAGGATCTCCCTTTTCATCTTGATGGTGATCTGGTTCGGTTTGTTGACTGAAGGTAGGTGTGACGTGACTTTGTGTAGCTAAGCTCATCGTTGGTTGCCCCCGCGACCGGTTAAGTTAGGAATGGGACTGGATTGTTGTTGCTTTCGAACACACTTGGCGAAGCAGCCCCGGCAATATCCCTTTGAAATCCAAACTGTCAAGCTTTTTCCGCGATTGCTTCGGCCCGTTCGTGAGCTCATGTGACGGGGCGTCCTCATAAAGATCTCAAGTGTGGCTATTCAGGTTGCAGCCGCTACGCAATGAAGGTGTCTCGACTGACCGGTGTCCTTCTGCAGTCGTTACAACTCAAGTGCTCTGGAGATAAATCAAAAAAATGTTCCATTCATTTTGATGGTTTGGCACAACCTCGCACCGCCCTGCAGACGGGGCTCGCAACCGGCTAGAAAAAGTGGGAAAAATAAGGTTTTTCTTGTGCGGATTCAGCTCGCAATGGGTTTCTGACCTAACTTTTGACAGGGCACAAAGACGTACTTCTATCTCGTGCCATACCGTTAAGCCGTCCATTTCATAGACGAGAAGACACGAGTGAGATGATCAAAGTCGCCTCTCCTTTTCCCGAATTCCGCGACTACGTTGCTGTATCCGGCATTATGTGCCGCGGTCCCCTGGCGACTTGTGTTGTGCAATCGGTACGATCGTCAGAATCCTTCGACGCCGAATGGATTGATGCATCGAATACCTCTGGTGAATTGTTTGGCTGCGTCGACAAGCATTGGCGAAGCAATGAACGATGCCAACCGACCGGCAGTTTGAAACAACTCGCATTTTTCGGGTCTCACGAGCGAGTCTCTCGGATTATCGAAACTCCTCGCGGTCGACCGCTCAATGAGTTTGTTTTTCAGCGTCGGCATGACGTTGCCACTTCATTAACGACTGCGATAGAGCTTGCGACTTGTCTTGCGGATTGGCACACTCAATCACGTACTCATGGTTGGCTCAATGGTGAGTGTGTCTATTGTGAAGAATCAGGTAAGGTTCAACTGCGAGATGTTTCCGCGGTTCATCATCTGGCCGAGATTGATTTTTCGCTGTTGGATGTTCACGACATCGCCTTTTTATCGCCTGAGTCGAGCGGCTCGTTGGCGCGAGAGGTTAGCCCCGCATCGGATCTGTATTCTTTGGGCGTTATGCTGTTCGCAATGCTCTCGGGCCGAGCACCAATCGAGGCATCGAACGCTAGCGAATATTTGAATCAGCAGCTTTGTGTGGAAGCACCTCGGTTGAGAGAATTCGGGTTGGACATTTCCAAACCGCTCGATGACTTGGTTGCACGTTTGTTGTTTCGTGATCCACGTGATCGCTATCAAACAGCAAATGCGTTGCTAGACGATCTTCGCTACATCGCGGATCTCGACACTACCGGTGATGAGGAATTGCGTTATGCGGTTGGGACGTCAGACATTCGCAAAACGATGACAGAAGCTGCGTTTGTGGGTTATGAAGCAGACTTGTCGCGGACCCAACTGGCAATCCAGTCAGCGTTGTCGGGGACATGTTGTGTGCAGTTGATTACGGGTCCGGAAGCCGGCGTTCGTCGAAATTATATTGATGAAATCGAGATGCGTGCCGCGTCCGTTGGGATGGCAGTGTTGCGCGGTGGGGCTTCGACGACGACCAATCCCAAGCCACTGCAATCGCTCGATACCGTTTTTTCCGCGATCACGACAATTTGCAATCAGGATCCTGCCCTCGCAACTCGCTTGGCGGAATTGACGCAAGAGCATTCGGCAACACTGATAGACCTGTTGCCCAACCTCGCATCGTACTGGCAGCGTTCATTGGTCGTCACCGGGCCGGATGCCTATGGCGGTCAGCGTGTTCAAGTGGCGTTAGAAGACTTGTTCGTTGCCTTGGCGAAAGAACCCTCGGGCGCAGCGTTTCTGTTTGATGATCTTCACGCTGCGGACGAATTGACACGAAATGTCGTTCGTTCGCTGATCGAGCGAACTCAAAATGAAGACACCCGTTTTCTGTTTTGTGCTATATCGAGTGATTCCGCAGATGCGTTGAGCTATGGCGAAAGCCTAGACGCAATGCATCTCGGTCCACTTTCCGATGATGCCCTGCAACGCCATCTCGAATCGATGGCGGGAAAACTATCCGATACGATCAAAAGTTCGATTGTCGAAGTTGCTGACGGCAATGTTACGATTGCGTCCGCCATGCTGCGCCGGATGATCGATTCGAAAGCCATCAAGTTGACCGATCAGGGTTGGGTCCCCGATGGCGTCTTAAGGGATGCCCTGCGTCATGACGAGACCTTCACGGGACTGTTAGAATGTCAAATTGATGAGCTATCTAGTCGTGCATTGAATGTTTTATCTACCGCCGCAGTGGTGGGGCAGCGTTTTGAGCTTGCGATATTGGCTGATGTGTCCAAACAACGCTACGCTGATGTATTGGAGGTTGTCACGGAAGCTCTCGGACGCAGACTGTTGTGGCGTGATTCGCAGCAAGGGTGGTTTCGGTTTGCGAACGACCCGATTCACCGGCAACTTTGCTCG
Organism: Novipirellula herctigrandis; assembly: GCA_007859835.1. GTDB lineage: Bacteria > Planctomycetota > Planctomycetia > Pirellulales > Pirellulaceae > Novipirellula_A > Novipirellula_A herctigrandis. Next base: position 6,553,570 of record SJPJ01000001.1, read on the forward strand.
AGTGTTTCGGATGATGTACGAAAAGAACTTCATCGAAGGACCGCCGCGTATCTGAAGAAGCACACGCCCGATAACGTTTATGATTTGGCGTTTCACTACGATGCAGCGGAAATCTCCGATCTGGCACTCGAATATTCGCTCGAAGCTGCGGCAAGTGCGAGGCACAAGCATTCGCTTTCAGTCGCCGAAGATCAATTGTGTATTGCGAAGCGGTGGGTGGCACAGGATGACTTGGCAACGCGGTTGATCATTTCGGGAGGGCTAGGTGAGATTCACTTGCTAACCGGGCGATACGACGCCGCCGGCGAATATTTACATGAAGCGTTATCGTTGGCAACCACGCCGCTCGATAAGGCTCGTATCCAACAGCAAATTGGTGAACTTGCGTTTAAACGCGGTCGGTTTGCCGATGCCGCGACGGAATACCAGCAAGCTCTATCGATGACCGGTGCTCGTGTGCCGCTCTCACTGATGACGATGCTGCTCTGTTTAGCACTCCAAACGGCGCGACAAGTTATTCATGCATTTGCACCGAAAAAGTGGATTGCTCGTCGCGGAGACTTAACGCCGCTGGATTGTCTGAGAATGCAATTGCTCAGTCAGCTTTCGCGAGTGTATTGGTTTAGTCGACATCGACTTTGGACTTTGGGCAACCATCTTCGTTCGCTCAACGAAGCCGAACTCTACAATCCGTCAGAGACGCTCGCGGCAGTCTACAGCGAACATGGCCCAGTGATGAGTCTGCTTCGTTGGTTTGGTCGGGCAAATCAGTATTTCGAACGATCACTGGTGATTCGCCGGCAACGCGGCGACGTTTGGGGCCAAGGCCAATCGTATCACTATGGTAGCGTCGTCAAGTTGGCCGAATGTCAATTCCAAGACGCCATCGAAACTTCTCACACAGCGGTTGAGATGCTTCGTCAGACAGGCGATTTTTGGGAAATGAATATGGCTCGCTACCAAGGGGCCAATGCGTTCTATCGGATCGGGTGCTTCTCGGAGGCCGTTCAGTGGGCTTCGAAAATGTACGAATCAGGACGTGAAATTGGCGATTTACAGGCTTCGGGAATCAGTCTCGACGTGTGGGCTCGATGCTCACCCGAAACGTTGCCTTTAGACATGATTGCCGAAGATGCTGCGCAAGATCGTCCCGATGCACAAAGCCATGCTCAGTCTCAGCTAGCGTATGCCGTTGTTCTCTTGCATCATGGCCAACTCAATGACGGAATTGACACGTTGGTGGGCGCGATCGAACGGTGCCGAAATGCGGGGCACCTGAACACTTATATCAGTCCCTGTTATGCATGGCTTGGAACGGCTCGACGGCAACAAGTGGAAGTCACGGATTGTCGAGATGGCCATCGCCGCAAGCAACGAATACGCGATGCCCGAACAGCGACGAGAAAGGCATTGAAAATCGCGAAGTTCTATCCCGCAGATCTTGCCCATTGTTGGCGAGAGATCGCGGCGCTAGATGAAATTGAAGGAGATATTGGCAAGGCTGTTGCACACTTGAAACGGAGTGTGAGAGCAGCACAACTTTATGCGCAGCGAGCCGAAGAACTTGAATCACTGCAAATACTTGCTGCCTTGCATGATCGAGAAATCGAACAGTTCGGTCCTTTGCCATTGCGATATCAACTGCGTCTTGACGAGCTTTTGAAAACCGTAGAGACGTCACAGCAAGGGGGCCCGTCCGTGGGCGATGCGGACGCGAATCTGTCGCTCGCGGATCGTTTTGTAACACTGTTGAAGTCGGGGCGACGTATTGCGCAAGCCTTGACGGCAAGCGGTGTCTACATCGAAGCAAGTGAATCGGCACGACGACTACTGCGTGGTCAAAACGCCGATGTCGTCATGGTACGGAGTGAGCAGGGTGATTTTCAGTTCGAAGCAGCGTCCGCGTTGCCGTTTGATGAGCAATGTCAATGTCGTATCGATGCAAATGTCGACCTTGTCCGGGTCGCACTTCAGCAAGGGTACGCAGTTTGTCGAAACGACAATACGCTAGAAACGAATGGTAAACCAAATACAGCGAATGGAAGCACGCTGGCTGCTCCGATTCTGTTTCGGGGCCACTTCGTCGCAGTGATTCTGGTCTCTCATTCGGAATTGTCCGATTTGTTCGGCAAGGACGAACTCCGCATTGCTGACTTTGTCACCACGCTCGCTGGTGCGGCTTTGGAAAATGCCGATGGTTTTCTTCAGCTGAGGCAAATGAACGATACACTCGAACAGCGTGTTCTGGAACGTACCCAAGCAGCCGAAGATCGCGCAAAACAACTTGCCGAAAAGAATTCGCAGTTGCACGAAACCGAAGAACAGCTCCGCGAAGCGATGACCGTAGCGAATGCAGCGAACGCAGCAAAAGGACGCTTTTTGGCAACGATGAGCCACGAGATACGGACGCCACTTAACGGTATTCTCGGAATGACTCGGCTCGCTCAGCAAAGCTCCGTTGACGGACGCCAGAAGGGCTACCTCGATACGGTTCAGGAAAGCGGCCAATCCCTGTTGAATCTTATTAACGATTTACTCGACTTCTCGAAGCTTGAAGCCGGCAAAATGGTGATTGAAGAAATTCCCTTTCGTCCGCAGGAATTGGCGGGCGAAGTGAGTCGATTGATGGGAGCGTCTGCCTGGCAAAAGGGGTTGGAATTGAGCTGCGAGCTTGCTCCCGATTTACCTCAAATCCTTGTTGGTGACCCTTCAAAGCTTCGTCAAATCATCGTGAATCTTGTCGGCAATGCACTGAAGTTCACGGCCGAAGGAAGTGTGGCACTTATGATGCAAGCGACTCCAAGAGACCATTCGTCGATTATGCTTTCGATTGCAGTAAAAGATAGCGGATTGGGAATCCCCATTGAGAAGCAAGAGAAAGTGTTCGAATCGTTTTCGCAAGCCGATAGCAGTACAACGCGTCGCTTCGGAGGCACCGGACTAGGCCTCGCGATTTGTCGTGAGCTTGCAGAAAAAATGAACGGGACGATCGAACTTGAAAGTGCTGTTGGGTTCGGTAGCACGTTTACGGTGACGATCCCACTAGCCATAGCCGAGGGAGACACTGCCGAGATAGATATTACCGAGATAGATATTGCCGAGATAGACACTGCCGAGATAGATATTGCCGAGATAGATATTGCTGAACGACATACAGTCGAACGAGGTTTCGAAAGCGAATCTCAACCACACCTTTCGAAAGAAAATAATGTTAGCTTTGGCGATCCATGTTCAAGCGATGATAGCCGTTGTGAAAATCGATCGGCGCGGATTCTTGTCGCCGAGGATGGAGTGATTAATCAAGAGGTCATTGTCGGCATCCTTGAAATGGAAGGTTACGAGGTCGTCGTTGCGAACGATGGACAGGAGGCTGTTGAGCGAGCAGCCGAGCAAGACTTCGATATTTGTTTGATGGATGTCGACATGCCAAAGATGGATGGCATGGACGCAACGCGGGCTATTCGAGCGTCAATGCATAATGTTAAGTCGGCTTTGCCAATTGTCGCGATGACCGCACATAGTGGCGACCAAATCTGGGGTCAATGCAAAGAAGCTGGAATGGACGGGCATCTGCCCAAACCGATCCAGCCTGACAAACTATTCGAGACCATTGAACGTTATGGTACCATTGAACGTTGTGTTGTGGTGTAGGCCATCTCCGCATGCCGGTGCGTAGGCGAATGCAAGAGTCGACATCGGAGAGAATTGCACGAATCCGTTAGCTTCAAACTCCTTGATTTTCAAAGTCACTTGCAGATCCCGGCATGGTTGATCACTACCTCGGGAAGATATCTTTTGCACGTTTATCGATTGCTGGGGCGGTTAAACGCTTAGCACTTCGGTTGCTCCGTAGCGGTCAGCAACCAATATCGGGAATTGCTTGCCAAGCGCACTTCGGTGGGTGTCCAAGACCAACTCGGGATCATTGTTGTGTTCGGACAGATGAGCTAGGCAAGCCCATTGCAACTTGGCGTTCTTTATTCGCTTGAGCAAACCAGCCGAATCGTTGTTGGACAAATGGCCTTTGGGACCGCTGATCCGTTTCTTAAGCGATTCGGGGTACGGTCCGGTGTCGAGCATCATGGGGTCGTAGTTGCTTTCCATGATCACCGCGTCGAGTGATTCGACGACACCGTCGAGACCATCGAAAACGTGGCCCAAATCGGTCAGTATTCCCAATCGATGCGAGCCATCGTCGACGACAAACGCAACTCCATCGGCGGCATCATGCGGCGTTCGAATCGTCTCAATCTTGACGCTGCCGAAAACCATTGTGCTGCCAGAATCAAACAGCTGAATGTTCTGCATTGGGCCAAGTCGTGGTTTGTTGTTAATCGCACGAATCGTCCCCCTGCTGACATGGATCGGCAAGCCAAATTTTCGATGATAGACCCCCATGCACCGGGTGTGGTCACTATGGTCATGCGAAATAAGTAACGCGTTGACATCACGAATCGACTTGCCGTGACTAGCAAGTCGTTGTTCCGCTTGCACGCCACTGATGCCGGCATCAAAAAGCAATTTCACTCCGCCTGTTTCGACGTAGATGCAATTGCCGTTACTTCCCGATTGTAGAGCGATGACTTCCATGGCCAAAAGTGTAGCGTCCCAAGACATGTAAGGCGATAGTCATTGATCGATCTTTCGTCATTGGCTTTTGGGTGTGTTCGCTTCGACGAGCGCACGCATTTTTGGCATTTCGCTGATTGGTTGGTCATAACGCTGTAAATGCCCCCAACTTCCGTACCGTGTTCCTTGGCGACCAATGCTGGAGAACGCCATGTAGAGACGGCATTGGGCATCGGCGTGAAGTTTCAATTGCTTTAAGTAACAATCGTGCATGCCTGCGGAGAATTGAGCTTCCTTTAACGCTGGCATGTAGGACGTTTCTTCCTGGCCCTTCGGTTGGATGTGTTGGCCACCTTCGTAAACGAGAAAATCCACCCCTTCGTCTTGGCAAAGATCACGGATGTCGTTGACCATTTCGACGGAATCTGTTTTGATGATCTGTTGCATGTCTTGGATGACTTGATCGCTTGTCAACTTGGGGCCAGCCTTTGCCCACTTTTCGTAGACTTCGTCACTGGGGCCAAAGTAACCTGCAACGGTCATCGCGTCACATTTGCCAAGTGATAGCACTGTCCGTAGGCAACGGGCGGTGATATCCAACCATGCAGCTTGTCCGGCGGCGACCCTGACAAGCCGGTTACGGTCTATTCCAACAAAAATCTTTTCCCAAAGGGCATGGATTCGGTGGGTGGCGATTCCCAAGCGTTCAGGGAAATTCGTTCCCACTTGGTTGGCGGCTACATCGAAATCATTGAACTCGGGTGTGGTTCCTTGTTTCCACCCCTCGATGTTTTGTTTTTCGAGCAATTCACCGAGTCGCTTACTGTGTAAATTCCAGTGGGCTTGCTGGAATTGCCAATTCCATACTTCGTTGCTGTATTCGACATAGACTTTCAACGAAGGGTCGAGTCGGTCACGAACCAACTTTGCCATTTCGGTGATGTATTGATCGTCAGCCATGTGTGGGACACAGACCCATGCGTCGCATTTTGCAGCATTGGCTAGGTCAACGCACAACTCGATGGCAACACCGGACGCGTAACGCTTTTTCCATGGCTCCATCGGCGAACCCCAAAACCCGATTGCGTCGCCTTGCGTGCCCGTTTGCGTGAAAAAGTCAAGCGTTTTTCGGTTGGCCCAATGAACGTTGATGCTGTCGTTGGTCCCTAGCCAATCCATAAACCGTAGTGCGTGAAACTGTTTGCAGTAGTCGACCACTTCGGGCAAAAAGGGTTCAGCGGCCAAGTCCGATTGCTCGAATTCTGCGGCAACAATGCGGATATTCCGAAGATGGTTTCCACGCTGGCTACGCAAGATTCGAATGATCTCAAGATTGCCGTCGCCAACAGCATGGGCCATTTCAAGTTCGATCCGACCAGGCGCGGAAGCGACAATTTTCGTTCGGCCAGCGACGTCGATTTGCCCCTCGCCTTCGTAAACCAGCACGTAACGACCTGGTTTACAAACGTTCGGCAAGATCGTGAAGACGTCTTGCTCGGTTCGGTCACTGCCCTCAAAAGGAACCTCGACTGGATAGCCATTGGCGTCGATCGCCATCGCCTCATTTTGCTCCGTATTCCAAGCTCCTTGGCCATCGACGTTGCGAGTGAGCCAAGCACGGGCTCCCCACATCAAATTCTTGAAGGGGAATCCCGGCTCGTAGTCGGCGATGCCGGCTAAGTTCATGCCGATTGGCAATCGCGGCGCGTCCGACGTATCTGCTGCAAACGAACAAGAGGGCAATGCGGAGACGCTAGCGGTAGTTGCGGCTAGGTGAAAGAATCGACGTCGATTGAGATGCATGGGGACGGCCTGCGGAGGATGGATCACGTGGTTCGTATCGCGATCCGATCATAACTGACCGTCAGGGTCACTGAAAGCATTACGTCGTTTTCTCAGAGCTCTAAGGGTTTCGGAGCTCTCAGGTTCTTGCAGCTCTAAGGGGTTTCTCAGCGTTGAGTTGAGCTGCGTCGGCTCGATGTTACTTTTGAGATCGTCTGTTTCCGCGACGAAGAAGTGTAAGCCGATGGGCGAACCGATTGACGACGTTGGTTGTTGACTCCGTCCGTAAATGGATCGTTTAACGCATCGAACAACGAATCGCTTTTGGGCTGCGGTTCAGGGATGCGCGGTTGGGAACGGATGTTGGGTTCGGGGCGTGGCTTGGGCTGCACGGTCGGCTCAGGCTGCACGGGAATGACAGGAGCGGTTTGAATCCGCGGCGCAGTCATATGCATCGGTGACCGTGGCATACTTGTTTGTGGAGTTGAGCTTCGTGGGCTCGAGCGGGGTGCTGAATAAAGCGGCGTCGACGACATCGGGGCTGGTGGTGCCGTCAGAACCGGGGCTGGGGGCATAGCACGTGAGTTAGGTATTGGCTCGTAATAGAGCGGTCCCGGTGTATCGAGCATCATTGGCTCGGGAATCGACATCATCCCGATATCGATAGGCGCCGAATCACAGGCTCCATCGCAGAGTGATTCGTCACAAAATCCTTTTGCAGGTGGGCATTTATCGAGCCCAAATAGTTTCTCGATGCCTCCCGCAAAGGCGTCTAGGGTCCGATAGAGTGGATTGTGTTTGGGGGGGCAAGCAGCCGATACATCGCATCCGCAGGAGCAATCGTCCATCGATGCAAATGGCATTTCACAAGTCTCGCAGCCACAATCGGACGCCGATAGTATCGAGGATTGACTCGAAATGGCGAGCGAGAGGACACCGGCGATCGCCAGCCGTAAACCCGCTGTTGCAAGCGGGAGGCGGCGATTCGCGATACTGGAGCGGACAGGTGTATGAATCATCATCGAGAACCTTTTCTGGGTATGCGTGTTGCTTCTGGGTATCGACCCGCTAGAACCGGAATGACCAAGAGAATCCGAACGAACGGCAAAATCGCCCTATTTTGCCTATCCGCCCCGGAGTGCGTTCTGAGCTAGAGAAAGCTTGCAGACAACTCGCTCTGAGAACGCTAAACTGTTCCTCTTGGCGGATTTACCTAATCTTTAACGACTATTTTGGCAGAGAAAAAAGCTGTGAGTTTCGATCCCTTTGGTGCACGCGATCAATTTAACACTGGCCACGGCATGGCCACCCTTTACCGCCTTAGTAAGTTGGAGGAAGCGGGGCTCGGCAAAGTCAGCCGACTGCCATTCTCGATTCGAGTATTGCTCGAGGCGGTTCTGCGAAATTGCGACGGTTTCTCGGTCACAGAGCAAGATGTCAAGAATCTCGCGGCTTGGAACGCGGCGGCTCCTGAAAAGCAAGAGTTGCCCTTCAAACCGTATCGAGTCGTCCTGCAAGACTTCACCGGTGTTCCCGCAATCGTGGACCTTGCGGCGATGAGGTCGGCGATGGAGAGAATTGGTGGTGATCCTGAGAAGATCAACCCGTTGATTCCGGTTGACTTGGTCATTGACCACTCGGTTCAAGTCGACTTCTTTGGCAGCGAATTGGCGTTAGGTAAAAATGTGGAAAGGGAATTCGAGCGCAACCGAGAACGCTACGAGTTCCTACGCTGGGGGCAAAAAGCATTCGACAACTTCCGTGTTGTTCCTCCTAACGTTGGGATTGTCCATCAAGTCAATCTCGAGTATCTCGCTCGCGTCGTCGCCCTTCAGGAGACCGAAGATGGCCCGGTCGCAGTGCCTGATACGCTGGTCGGCACCGATAGCCACACGACGATGATCAATGGCCTTGGTGTACTGGGGTGGGGCGTCGGAGGGATCGAAGCGGAAGCGAATATGCTTGGTCAGCCGCTTTATATGCTTATGCCCGAAGTGATTGGTTTTGAATTGATCGGCGCATTGCCACAGGGGGCAACGGCAACCGACATGGTCCTTCGTGTCGTGGAAATTCTTCGCGAAGAAGGGGTCGTTGGCAAGTTCGTCGAGTTCTTCGGTGCAGGGATGAACAAGATGAGTGTGGCCGATCGTGCAACGATCGCCAACATGGCACCCGAATATGGCGCGACGATGGGCTTCTTTCCCGTCGATAATGTCACGCTTGAGTACATGCGGCAAACGGGACGCAGCGAAAAGCAAGTCAAACTTGTCGAAACGTACTGCAAGGAGCAAGGTCTATTTCGCACTGATGACGGGCCAGAACTGGAATACACCAAGACGTTGTCACTCGATCTTGGGACGGTTGTGCCAAGTTTGGCAGGGCCGAAACGACCGCAAGATCGCATCGCCCTTTCGGAGATGAAGCAATCGTTCGAAAAGTCGCTGACTGCGCCAGTTGGCAAAACAGGATTTGGTCTCCAGAAGAGCGACTTAGAGCGAACCGGTACGGTCGAAGACAACGGCCATAGTAGCGAGATCACTCACGGTGCCGTCGTTATCGCTGCGATCACTTCCTGCACCAACACGAGCAATCCCTCGGTAATGGTCGGTGCTGGATTGTTGGCTAAGAAAGCTGCCGAGCTGGGTTTGAAGGTCGCCTCACATGTGAAGACCAGTTTGGCTCCAGGTTCACGGGTTGTCACAGAATACCTCGACAAAGCGGGACTGAGCGAAAGTCTTGACAAACTTGGCTTCAACACGGTCGGTTATGGCTGCACGACTTGTATCGGCAACAGCGGCCCCCTTCCTGAAAATGTTGCCAAGGCGATCAAATCAGGCGATCTAGTTGCCTCGGCTGTTTTGAGTGGTAATCGTAACTTTGAAGGACGCGTCAATCCGCTGACCAAGGCGAACTATTTGGCAAGTCCTCCGCTCGTTGTCGCCTACGCATTAGCCGGGACGACCGATATCGACTTGGCCAACGAACCGCTGGGCAAAGGAAGCGACGGCAATGATGTCTACTTAAAAGACGTCTGGCCGACTAACGAAGAAATCCGCGAAACGATGCTCCGGTCAATCGAGCCCGAGATGTTCACGGGGCAATACGAAGCTTCGGTCACCGGCAACGAGCAGTGGAATGCGATCGAAGTGGCCGATAGTGCGATCTATCCTTGGGACGATACCAGTACCTACATCCATCATCCACCTTTCTTGGATTCCGTGACCGGCGAAGCCGTTGGTGATATCGAGCCAATCAAGGGAGCTCGCGTGATGGCGCTGCTGGGCGATTCGGTCACGACTGACCATATTTCGCCCGCCGGAGCGATCGCATCGGACGGACCGGCTGGAAAGTTCTTGCAAGATTCCAACGTCCCCATTCGCGAATTCAATAGTTTCGGATCACGACGCGGGAACGATCGTGTGATGGTCCGGGGTACCTTCGCGAATATCCGTATCCGTAACCAAATGGCACCTGGAACCGAAGGCGGCGTGACGCGACATTTGCCCGATGGCGAAGTGATGAGCATCTACGATGCGTCGATGAAGTACCAAGCGGATGGTGTGCCATTGGTTGTGTTCGCAGGTGCGGAATATGGAACCGGCAGCAGCCGCGACTGGGCCGCAAAGGGAACAATGTTATTGGGCGTGAAGGCGGTAATCGCAGCTAGCTACGAGCGGATTCACCGGAGCAACCTCGTTGGGATGGGCGTTTTGCCGCTTGAGTTCGCCGATGGAGCGACATGGCAATCACTCGGTTTGACCGGCGAAGAAACCATCGACATTCCTGATTTGTCGAACGAACTTGAGCCACGTTCGACGATCATGGTTCATGCTACCGATGCCAGTAACCTTACCAAGACGTTCCCATGTGTAGTGCGAATCGATACACCTGTCGAAATGAGCTACTTCCAAAACGGTGGAATTTTGCCAACCGTCCTACGGAATTTGTCTAAATAGACTTGGGTTGGCACCATCGCCTTATCTAGACCTGAATGACCGTCTCGCGCCGGTCGTCAGGCCAACAGCCCGATGCAACGTCTCGGAGTTCAGCCCTCGGCTGCTCCGAGGTTGTCGCTGTTATTCCCTGCCGTCGCTTTTGGCTTGCCGTCGCTTTTGGCTTGCCGTCGCTTTTTGGGGCCTGCCGGAAGCGTCGCCCAAGGAAAAGTGATTCCGTATTGGGATCGAAACCTAATGTAGGCGACTTTGCCACTATAATCGATAATTCCGTTGCGACTGTGAGGACGCTTCTGGCTCCGTTTTTCGGTTTGATTGGTCTTTGTCTCCCCGAGTCGAATAAAAACGTGGACCTCCTTGGTGTCGTGCCTGAATGTTCAATTACGCTCAGGTCTGATGCGTCAGGCCTTTTCCATCAAAAGCGATTTCTATGAGTAGTTCGTTGAACTCCGAATCGACGACTCCGAGCGGTGATTCACAGAGCAGTGATTTACCGAGCGGTGATTCGTTAAGCCAATCGGTTGACACGGCTGAAGCGACGGCAAGGGTGGTTGCCAAGATCGCTGAAGAGAATGCGACGCGGGCCGAGTTTCTCCGCTCGCTCGCGCAACATTTTCAGTCCGAATTCGGAGTAGGGCTTGTCGCAATCTCAGCCGCCGATTGGGAACAACCAATTATGCTGGTCGCCGATGAGACGCTCGGGCGCCAAATTCATCGACTTTCGGTTCGCTCCTCGCTCGCTATCGCCTCCCCTACCCCAACGGCAACGGATGTTGCATTGCGTGATCCCTCGTCGACCAGCGTTGACGATCAAGCCCCCCCCTCGGATTCGCTTTCGGTGCGAGCCTTTCAAGTCGAACTCCATCGTTTCCCAGATCCGATTGCGGTGCTATTAGTGCACCGACTTCGGTACCGACCGGAGCCATCCGAACAACTTGCGGCGATTCACAAGCTTGGTCTGTATGCGAAACCAGTGGGTGAATCGCTCGATCGATATCGCGGCAATCCTGTGCATCAACAAATCCTCGCGGCCGAGTCCGAATCGATGTTGTGTGACCGTAACGCCATGTTGCAGTTGCACCGAAATCTGAACGTTGGTGCAACGGCTTACCGTATTGCGAACGAATCGCGTCGCTTGATTCGATGCGATCGTGTGACTGTGCTAATTCCTAAGGCTCGGAAATGGAAGGTCCGAGCGGTCAGTGGTGTGGCGGTGGTCGATCGGCGTAGTAACGCGGTGCGATCGATCGAGAGATTCGTTGATCGAGCGATCGTAATGTCACGACCGTTGGTTTTGCCAGGCGAAGAAATGTTGCCTCCGCAAATTCAGCGGCCGCTTGATGAATACCTAGACGAGTCGGGTGTCGCCTCGGTGGTACTGCTTCCGATTCGAGTCGAACAAGATGAGGCGAGCGACGAGGCCCGCTCTCACGCCAATGATCCGCTCAAGCGAGAAGGGAGGTTGGTGGGTGTGATCTTGGTCGAATCGTTCTCGGAAGCTGGCAACAAAGGGCTTTCCCCAGTGATGTCAACCATCGCGAGTGAATCGTCTGTGGCGCTCGCAAATTCGCTTGAGTATGAAGGCATTTGGGGTGTGTCATTTTGGCGTGTTCTCGGGAAGATCAAACAATCAAGTAAATCGTTCCGGCTTGCACTCGCATTGTTTGTTGTAGCGATCGCATTTTTTGCATCGACATGGATTCAATTGGATCACTACATTGTGGCGACCGGAACGGTGCAACCGCAATCACGCCGGCAAGTGTTTGCATTGGTCGACGGTGTCGTCAATATGCTGCACGTTGCCGATGGCGAGTCAGTTCAATCCGGTGACCTGCTGTTGGAGCTCGAAAATACTGAATTGGATAACCGCGTTGAAAGCTTGGCGGGACAAATTCAAACCACGTTGCAACGTTTGGCCTCGATTAAAGCGGTCCGATTGAGTGATGACAAGCAAGAGAGTCAATCGAGTCGGTTGGCGGTTGAGCAGCAGCAGTATGAGAGTGAGCTTGCCAATTTGCAATCACAACAGGAAGTGCTGGAGGCCGAGCGTCGCAATTTGCTGGTCAAGAGCCCGATCGATGGTTCGATTGTTGGATGGCAATTGCACCAACGGCTTGCCAGTCGACCGGTTTCTCGTGGCAATCTGCTCTTAAGCGTAGTCAATGAAAACGGGCCCTGGGAATTGAACCTGCAAGTGGACGATTCCCAGTCCAATGCGATGTTGGAATCCTTGTCCCTGCAACGTAATTTACCGGTTACCTTTGCTGTCGCGACCCAGCCGCAGCGATCCTACGCGGCAACACTGATCCATGTCGCAAGTGCGGCACGTGTTGATGATACAAAACATTCGGTCATTGATGCGGTCGCCGCGGTGGTTATGAACGGCGAAGCCAGTCAGGATGCCGACATGTTCACAGCAAATGACGTTCGGATCGGAGCCGATGTGACCGCACGTGTTTACTGTGGCCGCCGCTCGCTACTGCGAAGTTGGTTCAGTGACGTGTTTGATTTTGTCAATCGCAAAGTGTTGTTCTATTTCCGATGAGCTCTCTTTCTTCGACCCCGCAGAACCGTATCCAGGTTCGAAAACGAGCCGATCTCATCACGGTCGAAACAAGGCATGCGCATGAATCGGCGTATGTATTAAAAGATCCCGTTGCGATGAAATACCATCGGATCGGTCCCCGCGAGTGGTTCGTTCTGCGACGACTCGACGGTACTCGTTCGCTTGACCAGCTATGTCGCGAATATCAAGACGAGTTTAGTCCTCAAAAAGTGACCAAGGTGGAATTGAATCAATTGCTGTTTCGATTCCATGAAAGTGGGCTGACCGTTTCCGAAACGATCCAGCAAGGGGATCGATTGGCGCAAAAACGATCTAAGGAGCGACAGCAGAAATTGGTTTCGCAGCTCACTAGCTTGCTGTTTATTCGATTCCCAGGCGTTGACCCCGAACCGTTGCTTCGACGAGTCTATCCTTGGGTGAAACCCCTGTTTCATCCCCTGACGTTGTTTTTATTTCTACTGCTTTGCTTTTCAGCGGGCGTCCTGTTTCTGACTCGCCTGACCGTATTCACAGCAGAATTTCCGACGATAGGGGCGTGGCTACGGCTCGAATCCCTTTTTCTTCTTGCGGCAGTGATTGGCGGTACGAAAATTCTTCACGAACTTGGCCATGCGTTTGTCTGCAAACATTTTGGTGGTGAATGTCACCAAATTGGGCCGATGTTACTCGTTTTTACCCCTGCCCTGTACTGTGACACTTCGGACGCTTGGATGCTTACGAGACGGTTCGAACGCGCTTCGGTGGGGATGGCGGGTGTTGCAGTCGAAGTTTTTCTTGCAGCGACCGCGACCTTTGTTTGGGCATTCACGGCTGCCGGCATTGTTCATTCTCTCTCGATGAATGTCATGTTCGTTTGTGGCGTCAGTACTGTTTTGTTTAATGCAAATCCGTTGTTGCGGTACGATGGCTATTATGTGTTGTCGGACTTCGTCGATGTACCCAATTTGGGCGAGAGATCTCGCCGGGTACTTTCTAGTAATTTGAATCGATGGTTCCTTGGTATCGAGGAACCGGTCGAAGAAACGATGACGCCACAGGGACGTTTGGGGTTGGCCGTCTACGCCGCGACTGCAGCTGCATACCGTTGGAGCTTGACACTGTTGATTTTGTGGTTCTTGTCGTTGATGCTTCGTCCGGTAGGGCTCGAATCCATTGGGAAAATGCTTTGCGTCTTGGTGCTAGCCGGGATGATCTATGGCCAACTAAGGCCCCTATTTCAATTCCTAAACAATCCAACACGTCGAGGGAAAATTCGAATGACGCGGTTATTGGCTTCGCTGGCGGGTTTGGCATTCGTTTGCCTGATTCTGTTATGGCCCTTTGGTAGCTCGATTGATTCGGCCGCTCGTTTGACTCCGCGTCAACAAACGTCGGTGTACATCACCACGCCAGGCGTACTCCAGTCGCTGCACCACTCGGTTGGCGACACGGTCGTCGAAGGTGATGTAATCGCGGCGCTTCTGAACCACGATATTGAATATCAGTATTTGGTCGCACTTGGTCGAGCAGAGAAGCAACGTGAATTAGTGAATGCACTACGGCAAAGTCGCTATGAATCAAACCAAGCGTCCAATGAATTGCCAGCCACCGAAGCCTTGCTTGAGGATCTCGAAGAGCAACTCGATTCGCGACTTCGACGCCGAGAAGGTTTGGTGATCCGAGCAACGGCGAGCGGTACGTTGATGGCTGGTTCGCGAAAACCGGAGTTACGGCTTTCAAAGCCCTCCGATGAGTTCGAGCTTGTCACATGGGTCGGCTATCCCACCGACGCAGGGAATCTGAACTGCTTTCTGCAATCGGGAACCGAAGTAGTGACCATTGCTGAAAGCGATGATTGGGATGTCGAAATCGTTTTGCCCCAGAACGAGGTTCAGCGCATTGATGTCGGGGCGAACGTGAAATTGGCTTTGGAATCGAATCCCGCTGTTGTTTTTACGGGCAAAGTGGTCGACATCTCGCGAGCGGAATGGTCACCCGAACGGGATATTCCGCGGTGGGACGACCCCGAAGCGAGCCGAAATCTATCACCGCCATCAACTTCCTATGTGGTGCGTGCTTCGGTGGATGACGGTCAAGTGATCTCCAGAGCAAGCGGAGTGGCCGGGGCTCAAGTCATCAGTCGAATCGAAGCGAAACCGATTTCCGTGGTGGGACGGATCGGACGAAGTCTTAGTAGTTTACTGAGGTTTCGGTGATCGCTACGCCGATTAGGACAAGCGGCTGATTTCAGAGTTACAATGCATAGCCGAGACGTGGATTTTGTCCTGCCGGAAAATCCAGTTGGTCGATCCGGCTTATTCTGCGTTCAACGCAATACTCTTTGAGTTCTCCGTATGTTTCGATCCATTGGTTACATTCGATCGTGCTGTCTATTCGTGTTGCTTCTTTGCATGTTCTTCCCTGCGAACGCGGAAGAGAATACGGAGCAGCGCATTCTTGGTTGTCCTATCGAATCGACGTCGTTTTCGTTTCTCTCTGGGGACGAGAATTTGATGCAATTGCAGTTTATTGGATGGGGCCCCGATTGGTCCTGGGCCAGCGTGAACGGAGCGTTGTCGGCGAACGGAAACCAAACTCGATTTGTTAACTCGATGCTTGTTGACCAACCAAGAGCAATTGTTCGTGTCGAGGGTCAGGTCGAAAAAATCGGTCCCCAGTCGCTCCGGATTCAGACCACCATTTCGACGAAGAAAAATACGCCACTGACGCTCATTGGCTTGGAATTGACTCCCGGTGATGTGATCTACGGGGGAAGCCAAGCATTGTTGACTTTTGATGACGACACAACTTCTTACGTCGAAATGCCGTTTGGTAACAAGGCGTTTGGGAGAACGGTTCGCAGCGTAATGCTACAAGATAAACGTGGCCAACAGAAAACGACCCTCACGTTTGATCCCCCTATCGAGGCGAGCGTCGATAGCGGACTAAGACTTATTTTGGCATCGGATCGAATCGAAAAACTTCATTCAAAAAAGCAAACCATGACGATCACTTTCCCTGGGCCTTTGGACTATTTCACTGATCCAAAATTGTTACCGACCGAGAAAGGATTTCATCGCTGGTTTCCCTTTGAACCGAAAAATGATTTTGATGATCAAGGTGAAATAGGTCTATCGACTTGGCTTGAAAAACCAGCAGGGAAACATGGACGAATTTCCAGTGACAAAGACAGGCTGGTTTACAACGGAGAGTCGATCAAGCTATGGGGAATCAATTTGTGTTACAGCGCGTGTATGCCAGATTCTCGGTTGGCTCGGCGTCGTGCGAAGATGTACGCAAAGTACGGCATCAACAGCGTTCGACTGCATAAATACGCCGATGGACCGGGCTGGGCAGGAATCCAAGGGCAAGACAGTTTCTTGAGCGTCGATGCGGACCGGCAGAAGCAGATGGATTTCTTCGTCAACGAACTGAAGAAAGAAGGGATTTACACGAAGTTATCACCCGTGTTTATTACGAAGCTTGGCCCAGGGGACTTGAAGGACGTGCCTTACTTAGCCGAATTTGGCAAGCTCGACGGAAATGAACGGATCGAAACAGGACACGGTTCGATCTATTTGTCGACAGAGCTTCAAGACTTGATGATTCGACAAACGACCAACATGCTTCGCCACAAAAATCCGTTCACGGGGATGCGTTACGCCGATGACCCTGCCATTGCGGTGGTGGAACTGTACAACGAAGATAGTGCCCTGTTTTTTGGGACATTGGCGACTATTCAAAACGTTCGGACTTTGCGACTGCGGTCCGGGGAACGGTTTGCTCTTTGGTTAAAAGAGAAGTACGAAAACAAAGCTGCACTTCTTGATGCTTGGGGTGATGGGGGCGGACTGAATGTCTTTGTCAAAGAAGGCTTGGCTGATGAGAGTTGGGAACAAAATCGCATCTATCCGGCCGGCAATCCATGGTTTTTTGATCCTGATCAATTGGCGGGGACTCAAGCGAGTAAACGACAGCGACTGTTGGATACCATGCAGTTTTTGTATGAACTGCAAAATGAGTTTTACAGCCGTTTCGTAAAAGCGATACGCGAAACCGGATATCAAGGCGAATTGGTTGGGTCGAATTGGCAAGCGGGCCGAGCGATGAGTCATTTCTACAATTTGCATTCCGATGCAATGGTTGGAATTGTTGATCGGCATAACTATTTCGGTGGCGGAACTAACACTCAAATTGAAAACGCTTCGATGCTTCAAACTCCCGGGGGCGGTTCCCTTTCCGCAGGACTTCAACAAGTTGCCAACAGACCGTTTATGCTCTCTGAATGGGGCCATGTTTATCCGACCCAGTGGGGAGTCGAAGGGCCTGCTTTGATTGGTGCCTATGGAATGGGATTACAGGGATGGGACGTGTCATACTTCTTTCAGAATCAAGATCCTGGGCGATTCCAAGACAAAGTTGGTGACCAATTATGGGAAGCAGCGGTGCCGCACATCATGGGTGTTTTTCCAGCTGTCGCCCGGCAAGTCCACCGTAACGATGTGAAAGAGAGTGATTTGGTCGTCCCACGCTACGTTCATGTCCCGTCACTCCTTGAAGGCAAAGTCGGGTTCGATGACCAGATGACTCAGCAGCAAGACGTCAAATTGTTCAGTAGCGAAGATGTGCCAGAACAGACGATTGCAGTGGCGCGAACAACCATCGAATTTACAGACGAATTTAGAAGCACGAAGGCTTTCAAACTCGCTCCCAATTGTGAAGACGCCACTTGCATTGCCATTGGCGATCAACTTCGTTGGCACTTAGGGCAGAATTCGATGGACGGTTATGTGACGATCGATACTCCGTCGACCAAAGCGGTGGTCGGTTTTGCCCGGGGCCAGGTGTTTCGATTTGACGAGGTTACCCTGCGAAGCGATTCTCGCTTCGCGGCCGTCTATTTGACTGCACAAGGTAAAGACGAAACGATTCGCAGCGCGAAGAAGTTGTTGATCGTTGCGATGGCTCGCGCTCGCAATAGTAAATCGAAAGTCCTCGCCGATCGGATGATCCTGAAACGAGGGCAGTCACCGGTCGTGCTCGAACCGGTTAACGCTGCATTGAAACTTAACACCGACCGACCGTTCGTCGTTGAAAAACTCGATCATGATGGCCGAAGCACAGGAGCAACGATTCAAGTCAACGACAACGGATCGTTTATGGTCGACGGCGTGGTCGACAAGACACCCTATTATTTGGTCACCTTTACTGAAGGATAACGCATGGAAAGGAATCCAGGCGATTCCTATCGTAATCTGACTTGTCGATAGCGCTGCCGAGAAGATTTTCGCAGGCTCAAAGGCGTTATTTCGAATTATTCTCTTGCGGGGATCGACGCAGTTAGGTGCTCAAAAACCTCGTCGGGCGTTCCCATTGCGTCTACCGTTCGGACGATTCCTTTGTTGGCATAGAAATCAATAACGGGAGCGGTTCGAGTGAAGTAGATTTTCAAGCGAAGCGCGATCGCTTCGGCGTAATCATCGGCCCGATGTTCGATTTGCCCACGATGTAGCAAACGCGATGTCAGCTCTTCTCGATCCGCTGACAAATTGATGACCAAGTCAATCTTGTCGCCGTTCGAAGCGAGATATTCACTAAACAATTCGGCTTGCCGAAGCGTTCGAGGGAAACCGTCGAGAAGGCAGGATTCGACACAATCAGAATCCTTCATCCGAGTCGTGACGATTTCCATCGCCAATTCATCGGGTACGAAGCCACCGTCATCGATATAGGCCGAGATGCGTTGCCCAAGATCGGTTGCTTTGTCGACGCTACGAAGCATATCGCCGGTGGATAGGTGCGGGATGGCAAGGTGTTCAGCCAATCGCTTGCACTGAGTTCCCTTGCCCGCCCCGGGTGGCCCGATGAAGACAATCCGCATTTCAATTGGTTAAACGACAGGCGAGACTCCGCCGCCAGCTCCTTCCAAGAGGCCACGATAATTTCGCATTACCAAGTGAGAGTCGATCTTTTGCACTAGGTCGAACGCGACACTAACAGCAATCAGTAGCCCCGTCCCGCCGTAGAAACCGGCGATGGAGTAAGGAACGCCGAGCGAACCATAAACGATTGTTGGGACAATTGCGACGATCGAAAGGAAAGCTGCACCGACATAGGTAATTCGTACCATTACCTTCTCAAGATAGTCCGTGGTCCGTTTGCCAGGACGATACCCTGGGATAAACGTACCGCTGTCTCGTAAGTTGTCCGACATTTCTTTTGGATTGAAGGTGATAGCGGTCCAGAAGAAACAGAAGAAGAAAATCAATGCGACGTACAACAAGTTGAAGATGTAGGACGATTGATCGCTCAGCGTCAAACTCGACAAGTTCAAAAAGTTGAACAATGATCCGCCACTTTCAAACTGGCCCGCCAAGAAACCGAACATAACGCCCGGAATCATCAACAAACTGCTAGCGAAAATGATCGGCATCACACCCGCTTGGTTAATTCGAAGCGGCAGGTGTTGACGTGTTCCACCGTAGACACGTCGTCCACGAGTGAACTTAGCTGATTGGGTTGGGATTTTGCGTTGTCCAAGAGTAATAAAGACCACTCCGAAGACGACACCTACAAACAACAACACAAGCAAAATGAGGGTTTCAATACCAACTTGGCCGCGGCTCAAGCCGGTCAGTTCGGTCTTCATATTTCGGATCAATTCGTACAACGCTTGCGGCATGCGAGCCAAGATGCCCGCCATGATCAACAAACTGATGCCGTTACCGATCCCGTATTCGTCGATTTGTTCACCCAGCCACATTAGGAACACCGTTCCACAGGTCATCACCAAAACGGCCACAATCTGCCATCCGAAGAACAGCCCGGTTGCGTCTGCGTTTAAAAAGTTGGGGTTAATATTGCCATAGCCGGTACTTCCACCCGCCATCAACATGAACTTCAAGTACATGTAACTTTGGATCACACAAATGAAGACGGTCAGGTAACGGGTATATTCGTTTAGCTTTTTCCGCCCGGCTTCACCTTCCTTCTTTAACTCTTCGAGCGGCTTGTAGACGCTACCGAGAAGCTGGAAAATGATTGACGCTGAAATGTAGGGCATAATCCCTAGACCAAAGATGGTTGCTTGACGCAAATCGCTAGCCGCGAATACGCTGACTTTCTCGAAAAAGTCCGATGCCCCCCCGCCAATATCGCCCATGTTGGTCGCGATCATTGGAAGCGGAATGTGGAAACCGATTCGATAAACGGCTAACAAACCAATGGTTAGAAGAACCTTCTTGCGAAGTTCAGGTATCGAAAAAATGATTCGCAGTTTCTCAAACATACGTCAAACTATCTCGTGCTTAACTGTGCGGTTAATGCCGGCATGGCCGACGCGATCCGGTTCCCAACGCGAAGTTTACCGTTTAGTCGGTATTTGAGCGATAGGAATCAAGCCAATCGGCGGGCCAGAAAGTGTTTTATTTACAGACATAAAAAAAGGGCAGATGTCACCATCCACCCGGAGTATTTTTTGAGATCAGCTTTTGAGCATCTTCTCGTGCTGGAACAAACGAAACACTTTCCAGCATTCTCCTACTATGTGGCAATTACGCCTTGGAGGTTTCCTTTTGCTTCTTCAAATCGGCAACACGCTCTGCGGGTTGTCGCTTGGGGGCAAGCTTATTGATGGTTCCGCCCGCAGCGGTGATCTTCTGTTCGGCACTCTTGCTAAAGCGATGTGCCGAAACCGTCAATTTTTTAGTCAATTCGCCGTCGCCGAGGATCTTCACTTCGTCAAAGGTGCCTTTGGCCAAATCCTTTGCCGCGAGCAATTCCAAGGTGACTTCCGTGCCGTCTTCGAAAGTATCGTTCAACTTGCCCACGTTTACCGCGAATACGTCGACCGACCACTTATTGTTGAATCCGCGTTTTGGAATACGGCGGAACATTGGAATTTGGCCGCCCTGGAAACTGGGCTTTCGGCTGTATCCACTGCGACTTTTTTGACCTTTGTGACCACGGCCCGCAGTCTTGCCGGTACCGCTACCGGGACCACGCCCGATGCGTTTGCGTTTGCGGTGTTTGGTAATACCGCGATGGATATCGTTAAGGTTCATGACGAAACCTGGATCAAATACGTTTAAATTGGATATTGGAAAATGTTGGATGTTCGCCGCACCATTGGCGACGGGTCGATCTGTTGCAACGGAAACTTACTTCGCAGTCACTAGATCTTCGACCTCAAGTCCGCGAAGAGCAGCGACTTGTTCGCGAGTTCTCAATTTTGCCAATGCGTCAAGGGTCGCTTTGACCAAAGTCACTGGGTTATTCGTGCCGTAGGATTTGGTCAAAATGTCGTGGATCCCGCATGCTTCGCAAACTGCGCGAACCGCTTGGCCGGCGATGATACCGGTACCCGCACCGGCGGGAATCAGTACCACTTTCGCAGCACCGAAGTGACCCAAAACTTGGTGAGGCAGCGTACCGTCAACCAGTGGCACTTCAATCATGCTATTGCTTGCTTGCTTTTGAGCCTTTTGGACGCTTGGCGGAACCTCGTTCGCTTTGCCATACCCCCAGCCGACTTTGCCATTGCCGTCGCCGACAACCACCATCGCAGCAAAACTAAACCGTCGACCACCTTTAACCACGGCGGCACAACGCTTGATTTTAACAACGCGATCGAGCAAATCACCGAGCGAATTTTCTTCGCCTTGGTTCCGCTTGTTTCGTGGTGAATTACTAATGTTTTTGTCCTCGAACTAAATTGTTTTCAGAGTGGCTTTGTTTTGCTAAATGGTTGGCGGCTCGAAGCCACCACAACGATTTAAAATTGCAGGCCTGCTTCGCGTGCAGCGTCCGCGAAAGCTTGTAACCGGCCGTGATAACGATTGTGACCACGATCCAATTTCGCCATTTTGATTCCGGCTGCGGTCGCTTTCTCAGCGATTATCTTGCCGATCTTTGCAGCCGCTTCGGCGTTGCCGCCGTACCCGATGTCACCGCGAACGGTTTTATCAAGTGTGCTAGCACTCGCTAATGTCTTGCCGGTCATATCGTCAACCAATTGGCAGCTAAAGTGCTTGAGCGAACGATTGACGCACAACCGCGGCCGATCCGCATCACCACGCAACTTGTTGCGATTGTGGTGACGCCGACGAATGCGTTGCTTTTGAAGTTTCTTGTTCTTATCCATCTTATTATTCGCTTACTTAGTAGCCGACTTGCCTGGCTTGATCTTGACTTGTTCACCTTGGTAACGAACGCCCTTGCCCTTGTAAGGCTCTGGCTTTCGCAACGCCCGAATTTCAGCTGCAAACTGACCGACACTTTGTTTGTCGCAGCCTTGGATCACCACGTGAGTCTGATCAGGGCAAGTGACCGTTAAGCCGGTTGGGATCTTACGATGCAATTCGTTGGCATAGCCGACGCGGAGTTGCAATGTGTCCCCGCTGATAGCAGCCAAATAACCAACACCGACAACTTCGAGCTTTTTTTCGTACCCCTTGGTGACACCCTCGACCATGTTGTTGATGATCGCACGAGTCAGCCCATGGTAGGCACGGGCAGGTCGCTCGTCGCTATCACGACTGACAACGATTTCCTTACCATCCTCGCTTAAAGCCACGGAGACTTCCGGGCGGTGCTCGTAGCTCAATTTGCCTTTGGGGCCTTCGACTTCGATCGTCGCGCCATTGATGGAGACTTTTGCACCACCAACAACAGAGACCGGTTTCTTTCCGATACGACTCATGGTTTGACTTCGTTTTCTATGGCAGCGGACTGAAAATCCGCCGCTTGCCTAACACGTTTTGTATAAATTGTTTCTTAGGAGACTTCGCACAGCACTTCGCCGCCAACGTTATCTCGTCGAGCCTCGCGATCGCTAATCACACCCTTGCTCGAACTGATGATGCTGATTCCCAGCCCACCGAGTACGGGACGCAGTTCTTTGCTGCGAGTGTAAAGGCGTCGTCCTGGCTTACTGATTCGTTTGATCGTTTGGATCACACGTTCGCCGTTGGGGCCATACTTCAGTTCTAGTCGGAGGGTAGACGAAGGGTTTTCCTCGTCGACTTCCTTCCAGTCCCAAATAAAACCTTCACGCTTCAGTACGTCGGCTACGCCACGCTTCACCCGACTGCTGGGAACATCCACGAATGGTTTTTCCACACGAACCGCGTTACGGATTCGAGTCAGCATATCGGCAATTGGGTCAGTCATCATAATTTGTGTTCTCCCCTAACGGGCTCAATTACCAACTCGCCTTGCGAACGCCTGGGATCAACCCAATGTTCGCGTTTTCACGGAAACAGATTCTGCACAAACCAAACTTGCGATACACGCTTCGCGGACGTCCGCAAAACTTGCAGCGACTCTCTTGTCGCGTACTGAACTTCGGTTTTCGACCGGCCTTCGCGATTTTTGATTTACTTGCCACGTGGAAAAGTTCCGTTGGTGAA
Organism: Novipirellula herctigrandis; assembly: GCA_007859835.1. Taxonomy (GTDB): domain Bacteria; phylum Planctomycetota; class Planctomycetia; order Pirellulales; family Pirellulaceae; genus Novipirellula_A; species Novipirellula_A herctigrandis. The sequence goes on from SJPJ01000001.1 coordinate 6,576,828, forward strand.
TTCAGGGGTACTTTAAAAGTTGTTGTATGTAATCCGCTATCAAAACTCTCGGTCGACCTAAGCGGCGTCCGTCTTCTTCTTTGGTGCTGCCGTGAACGGCATTCCAAACATTTCAAGCAGATCGCGGGCCTCGTCGTTCGACGTTGGCGAAGTCACGATCGTGATATTCATCCCTTGCGGTTGAGTAAACTTGTCGGGATTCAATTCAGGGAAAACCAATTGCTCCGTCAAACCAAGTGTGTAGTTCCCTCGGCCATCAAATGCCTTGCGATTGATTCCGCGAAAGTCACGAACACGAGGAAGCACGATCGAGACCAAACGGTCAAGGAATTCGTACATTCGCTGGCGGCGAAGAGTAACCATGCAGCCAATCGGCATTCCCTCACGCAGACGGAAACTAGCGATCGACTTGCGAGCGATCGTGATCACTGGTTTTTGACCGGCGATCTGTGTCATTGCATCGTACGCCAAATCGAGAACCTTCTTGTCCCCGGTCGCGGTTCCTACACCCATATTGAGTGTGATCTTCTCGAGCCGAGGAATCTGGTGAGGATTCTTGTAGCCATGCTTTTCGGCCATCGCTTTGCGAATGGTCTCATCATAGCGGATCTGCATTCGTGTTTTGGAATCAGCCATTTTGGCTCTTACTGCGTCTAAATGATTGGGCGGTTGTATTGTCTAACTATTTATCTTCGGCTGACTATGACTTATTCGCATGACCAGCACGGGCAGGTGCGATCTTGCCGATCGATGTGCCGCTTTTTTTTGCGAAACGTTCTTTGCTGCCATCGGCCAAGAAACGGACGCCGACTTTGGTTGGATTGCCAGTGGACGGATCGATCAACATCACGTTGCTCGCCGAGATCGGCATTTCCTTGTTCAGTCGTCCCCCTTGCGGGTTCTTTTGGCTCTTGCGAACGTGTTTCCACACTCGACCAGCACCTTCGACGACGAGTTTGTTCTTTTTACGGTCGATTTTCAAGATCTTGCCTCGGTGGCCGCGGTCGGCTCCAGCAATCACTTGAACTTCGTCATCAATGCGAAAATTCATGGTCGGTTCGTGTTTGGTTTCTAAATGACTTACTTAAATTGTTGTCTGGCAAAACATCCATTTTCGGATGGCCGGGCTAAACGACTTCGTTTGCCAACGAGACGATCTTCATAAAATTTTTCTCGCGAAGCTCACGAGCCACCGCACCGAAAATACGTGTTCCGCGCGGTGTCTTATCCTTGTCGATCAGCACAACGGCGTTGGAGTCGAAGCGGATGTAACTGCCGTCCGCACGGCGCGTTGGCGTTTTGGTCCGAACGATTACCGCACGCACGATCGACTTCTTCTTCACTTCGCTGCCAGGAATGACACTCTTGACGCTGCACACAATCACGTCGCCCACACTGGCGAAACGACGGCGCGAGCCACCGAGTACCTTGATGCACATGACTTGGCGAGCACCGGTGTTGTCGGCAACCTCGAGTCGGGATTCTTGTTGGATCATGATTTACGTGGCCGCTTGCAGGCCCTTTGCGTTTCTAAACGAAATCGATTGGATAGTGAATGTCGTGCGTCGTCACGCTCGCCGCTTACGCTTCGGGAGCGTCCCCGGCGTGCGTCGTTTCGAGTGCTTCCGCTTCGGCACCCCTACGGGCGGCTCGCAGGGCAGCGACGTCTACTTCGGTACTTTTCACAAGTACGCGAACCAAACGCCATCGCTTCAGCTTGCTCAAGGGTTCCGATTCGATCAGTTCCACTCGATCGCCTTGGCTCGACTCGTTGTTCTCGTCGTGCATGTGGCAAACCGTACGTCGCCGAACGTACTTTTTGTACTTTGGGTGTTTGACGACACGATTGATCTCGACACGACGAGTTTTGCTCATCTTGTCACTGGTTACGACACCGGATACGACACGCTTTGGCATAATTCTTCTTGGCCCCGCCTGGTTAACGGGAAAATGGGTATTACTTAAGTGCTCGCCGCCGTACGCTCTGTTTGGATCGTTTTGATCCGAGCGATCAGCCGACGATTCTTTCGAATCTCACTGGGCGTATTGAGCCGTTCAGACTGCGATTGGAAACGAAGCCGAAACAGGGTTTCACCTGCCTCGTTAATCGTTGCCTGCAGCTGTTCATCGCTCATATCGCGAAGTTCTTTAATTTTGGTCATGGTTCTAGCTTCGAGTTTTATTCAATCGTTTAACGGTAAGCCGTGGTTGACTGGTTTGCAGTCTTACCTGTGTAATCCGCTCGCCGCAAACGAACCGAATTAAGCAGTACGTCGTTCGACAAAACGAACTTTAACCGGTAATTTGCTTGCCAAACGGGCAAAGCAAACTTTGGCTTGTTGTTCTGTCACTCCACTGAGTTCATACAAAACGGTCCCAGGTTTTACGACCGCGGCCCAAAAGTCAGGCTCACCCTTCCCTTTACCCATCCGAGTTTCCAGCGGCGTGCTGGTCACTGACTTGTCTGGGAAAATTCGAATGTAAAGCTTTCCTTCACCGCGGACGTATTGCTGAGCAGCGATACGACCGGCTTCAATCGTCGTGGCTTTGATCCAACCCGCATCTAGCGATTGGATACCATAGTCACCGAAGACGACAGTGTTGCCGCGCGTCGCGCTACCTTTTATGCGACCTCTTTGGCTTTTTCGATGCTTGACCCGCTTGGGCATCAGCGCCATCGGATTCGTCTCCGTAAGTACCTTGATTAATCCAAACCTGAATCCCGATGTGCCCCTGTGGCGTCACCGCTTCAGTTGTTCCGTAGTCAATTTTTGCTTGCAGGGTGCTCAACGGAATTGAACCCGCAATTTGCTTTTCTCGGCGAGCCATTTCGGCTCCACCTAAACGCCCGGCCAATTGGATCTTGATCCCCTTCGCTCCGGCGTCCATCGTTGTTTCTAGCGATCGTTTCATCGTACGACGAAAACTCGATCGCTTGGACAACTGTTGTGCGATATCTTCAGCAACCAACTGAGCCATCAGCTCAGGCCGGCCGACTTCTTCCACCTTTAAATTGATTCGCCGACCAATCAGGTTCTGAAGTTCAGCCTGCAAGATCTCAATCTCCTGGCCTTTTTTGCCGATGATCAAACCTGGCCGAGCAACGTACATCATCACGCGAACTTCGTCGCGAGTTCGTTCGATCTCGATCCGGTCGATACCGGCATTTTTGTATTGTGTCTTTTTTGGATGGTTGGTAATAAACTGACGCAATTTGCGATCTTCAACCAATAGATCCGCAAAGTCCTTTTTCGATGCATACCAACGACTGGTCCAGCCGCGGGTGACGCCAGTTCGAAACGCGATCGGGTTAACTTTTTGACCCATAACTTAGGACTCGTGTTTTTTCTTTCTAGGTGTGTGCTTTGAGGACGCAGCCTAAAGGCTGGATTCCAACTATATCTCGTCAATCGGAGTCAATCCGACACTAATGTGACTGCTTCGCTTCTTAATCATGAACGCGGTGCCGCGTGCACGAGGACGAATTCGCTTGAGCATCGGTCCGCCATCAACGCGAACGTCTGTCAAAACCAATTCCTCGACACGATGACTACGGCCATCGTTCTGGTCTGGATCTTGAGCGTTTCCAACGGCACTCTTGATTACCTTTTCAAGCATCCGAGCACCACGTTGGGGTTGGAACTTAAGGGTATCAAGTGCTTCGTCGGCGTACATGCCCCGAACCAAATTCGCAAGCAAACGCACCTTCTGTGCGCTGATGCGAGCGTTTCGGTAATGTGAAGTGAAATTGGCCATAACTTTTCTCGCGTTCGTTTACTTCTTGCCGCCCTTGCCGCCGTGACCACGAAACGTTCGGGTCGGAGCGAATTCGCCCAATTTATGGCCGACCATGTCTTCGGATACCAAAACCTTCACATGCTTACGTCCGTCATGAACCATGAACGTGATGTTCACGAATTCGGGGACGATCGTGCATGAACGTGACCATGTCTTGATCGGTTCGCTCCGTCCACCGTCTAGTTGCTTCTGAACTTTCTGGTAAACCTTGGGGTCGACGAACGGGCCCTTCTTGCTACTGCGGCTCATAAATCAATCAAATTCGTTTTTGTGTTACTTGTGTAATTTCAACTGGCCGTAACGACGACTCTTGCGTCGACGGACGATCGAACTGTTGCTTGGCTTACGCTTTTGGCGAGTCGCCCCACCCTTGGCACTTTTGCCTTGCGGGCTCACGGGGTGACGACCACCCTTGGTTCGACCTTCACCACCACCGTGCGGGTGATCGATCGGGTTCATCGCGGTACCACGAACATGTGGACGACGTCCGAGCCAACGTGAACGGCCTGCTTTTCCAAGCCGCACTTTCATGTGGTCGCTGTTTCCGACTTGTCCAATCGTCGCCCGGCAAACGCTAGGAATACGACGGATTTCACCGCTTGGTAGCGAAATCTGGGCCCAATCCGCCTCGCGAGCCATCAAGGTCGCTTGCGTTCCCGCCGATCGGCACAAAGTTGCTCCGCGTCCGGCACGAAGTTCGATACAACAGATGCTCGTTCCCAATGGAATGTTTTTCAGAGGCAAGCAATTGCCAACCGTCGGCGGCGCGTCAGGTCCGTTTAAAACCTTATCGCCCGCTTTCAATCCGCTCGCTGCGATCACGTAAACCTTTTCGCCGTCCGCATACTTCAGCAGTGCGATGCGGGCCGAACGGTTGGGGTCATATTGCACCGAATCGACCGTCGCTGCGACGCCATCTTTGGCTCGGCGAAAATCGACCAAACGATACATTTGCTTATGACCGCCACCACGGTGGCGAGCTGTGATCTTGCCTTGGTTGTTTCGGCCACCCGTCTTCTGCTGTTTGCGAAGCAGATTCTTCTCTGGCGTGTAACCAGGAGTCAATTCGGCAAAGTCACTGACCGACGCATTGCGGCGACCAGCACTCGTCGGCTTGTAGACTCGGATTCCCATGATTCAGTTTTCAGTTAACAGATTTCAGTTTTCAGTAATCAGACGCAGTGTTGAGAGCGTCCGTTAAAAGAAGTCAATGCGGTGATCTTCGTGCAGTGCCACGATTGCCTTCTTCCAATCATTCGTTCGGCCACTGCGATAGCGGTAACGGCGAATCTTTCCTTTGCGGTTTTGGGTCCGCACCTTTTCGACCTTGACGTGAAACAACTCCTCAACAGCTCGCTTGACATCCAATTTGGTCGCATCGCGATGAACTTGGAAAGCGTATTGGTTGTTGCGGCTAGCACGGTGAACACCCTTTTCCGTCACAAGTGGACGCAAAAGAATTTGATGCGGCTCGAGCTGAATCGCACCTTCCGTTTGCACTGGGGGTTGAATCTTTGTCATGTTTCGTATCGTTTGTTTTGTCAATCGTTTCGATTTTGAACTAGCGATTAAGCACGCGGCTTATCGTTAACCGCCGACCCTACTCGGCGTCAGCAGTCATGGGGCTTGCGAACGAGCCGTCTTTGATCCTGTCCATTGCCGCTTTGGTCACTAGCAATTGGTTGGGAGCCAAAACCGACAACGCGTTCAATTCGCGAACCGGGAATACGCTGACGCCTTCAATATTGCGTCCGCTCTTGTAAACCATGTTGTCTTGATCCGCAGTCGCGACCAAGGTGGTTTTTCCATCGAGCCCGAGAGCCTTTAGGATCGAGACCATTTTGCTCGTCTTCGGCTCACCGAATCCAAGCGTATCGACGACAACCACTTGCCCATCATCGATCTTCGATCGAATCGCCATGCGAGTCGCTAATCGAATTGCTTTCTTCGGCAACCGATAGGAATAGTCGCGTGGTTTAATCGTTCGTGCAACACCACCACCGCGACGAACATTGGTTCGCTTGCTACCGGCACGTGCGTTGCCCGTGCCTTTTTGGCGGTACATTTTCTTCGTCGTTCCCGAAACCTGGCCACGAGTTCGTGTGTTGTGTGAACCTTGGCGTTTGTTCGCTTGGTACATCACAACCACGTCGTGCAGCAGCTGCTTGCTGATGCGAGCGGCGATCTGCTCGGTGTCGATTTCGTACTGGCCAACTTCACTGCCAGTTTCGCTGTAAATTGTTAGCGTAGCCATCTTCTGTCTAACCAACCTTATTTGTTTCTTGGACCGTCACAAAACCGCCGTTAGGCCCTGGTACCGCACCACGCACGAGCAACAAGTTGTTCTCAGCGTCAACGCGAACCACATCCAGGTTCCGTACCGTCGTTTGGGCATTGCCGTATTGGCCAGGCATTTTGCGGCCTTTAAATACGCGGCTCGGCGAAGCACTGCAACCCGTGCTTCCTGCGTAACGATGGCACTTTTTCACACCGTGAGTCGCACGCTGGCCAGCGAAGTTGTGTCGCTTCATCACGCCCGAAAAACCACGGCCCTTACTGGTGCCGGTGATGTCGACCTTCTTGGTCTCAGCGAACTGGTCGACGGTCAAAGTCGTTCCAACTTCAACGTCGGCGACACCGCGAAACTCGCGTACGAATCGCTGGGGCTCGCAATCAGCCTTCTGCAGTAGCTCAACACCTTTCGCGGTGCGATCTTTCGCACGCTTGCTGTCTAGTTTCGCGACATGGCCACGCTCACTGCGAATGGCCAACCGACGCGGCTTATCCTCGAATCCCAACTGCACGGCCTGGTAGCCATCACGATCTTCGCTGCGGACCTGCAGCACTGGACATGGACCCGCTTGGATCACAGTCACAGGTACGGAGGTACCGTCTTCCAGGTAAATCTGAGTCATCCCGACTTTTCGGCCGAGAATTGATGGTGACATAACTTTCATCTCGCCCCACGCTTTCGCAGGACGTCCGTCGTTCGAGTTGGAACCCAAGTTTGCCGAAGCGAACCCTAGACGCAGTGAACCGTGTCGCATACGCGAGCCACAGTTGTGCAATCCTCGAGGTTATCGCCTCGGCTTCCGTTCATTCGGAAACCGCTAAAATAGACTGATGTACAATTTGAGCCAGAAAACCACCAACGAGACCAAAGAGAATCTCGAGAAACCCGCGAGGGGCAGGCGGCTTGTCGTGGAACTTTACCAACCAGCGACTTATCTCGCTGATGCCTTGATCTTGATGTCAACGCCCGCTGGAAGGCTTAGCTTGTTTAGTGCTTCAATCGTCTTGGCGGTTGCCTGGACAATATCAATCAAACGCTTGTGCGTTCGGATCTCGTACTGTTGACGAGCTTTTTTATTAACAAACGGACCCGATAAAACCGTGTACCGCTCAATTCGAGTCGGAAGTGGAATCGGACCGTGAACTTCACTGTGTGTTCGCTTTACCGTATCAACGATCTCTTGAGCACTTTGGTCAAGCACGGAATGGTCGTATGCTTCCATACGAATGCGAATGACTTCACTTGTACCGGCTGACACGATTCAGGACCCGTCGGATAGATAGGTGGATGCGAATGGGGTGTTATTTGCAACCCTTTGTTTCCCTGTTGAAGGGAAGTCGGCTGCAGGTTAGAACACACTTGCCCCGGAGCGAACAATTCGCCCAGGTGGAAGGCGGAGAATTTACGTTCCGGTGCGGTGTGCGTCAACGGCTGTTGAACAATTCGTGAAAAAACTTTTTGAATTCTGCGTGAGGTTTGCCTGATTGATGAGTGAATCACCGCGGAGTAAATTGCTTAAGGTGCGTATCTTTGCTGTTTTTATTGCCTCTGTGCCGCTGGCGTTGATGATGACTGCTGCCCGATTGGACCCGAGCCCTGCTGGGCTTGGCACGCATCAGCAGCTCGGGTTTCCGCCCTGCACCTCTCGAATATTGTTTGGTGTGCGGTGCCCAAGCTGCGGGATGACGACATCTTGGGCCTATTTTATGCATGGCCAGTGGTTTCAGAGTGCGGCTACGAATCTAGGCGGTTTTCTTTTGGCAATCGCCGCTTGGGGGGTGATTGGAGTTGCCGCATTCTGCGTCGCGAAGCCTGATACACCGCTGTTTTCGTACCAAAAGCCCGTCGCCCTCACCGCGATTGGGATCGCTGCGGTGACGATGATCGATTGGTTTGTGCGTTTGTTCAGTTAGTTGGGCACTTTTAGTTGTTGGGCACGTGTTGTGTTTCTTTCAGTCTTCTGTCGGCCCGTTGCTTTCTAATCGGCACACCGAAGCTGCAATTTGCAGGAGGATGTCGAGGCTGGCGTCGGCACTTTTCGGTTCATCCGAAGAATCGTTGCACTTTCATGTGACGAGGGGTCTGGAGCAATTTGCCGAATGCTGAGTAAGCCGGCGGTGATCGCTACAGCGCATCCGCGTCCAAGACGTAATCCTCTTTTGGCACCAAGCTCGATTTTCCACGAGGTGTCATCAGGGCTTGATAGACGCGGTAGTCAATGGTTTCCGTTATAAACCTCGTGCTTCCATCGCCCATCGACATGTTGACGCCGTCGGTATGGGCTGAGGATGGGCGGGCGATATCGGCGGCATTAAGCGGTGTCATCTTGGTTGAAAGGGGTGAGCCACCGTTGATCCGATGGACTGGCGATACTGTGCCTGCACCGTTGATTTGATCGCTGTCTTCGTAGTGCCAAACCATTCCTTGGCCAAAGCGTGCTTTGCGGGGATAGCGGATTTCGGCGGCTGTTTCGTCAACCCGAAGTGCTTCCGCGTCCACAAAGCCGGCTTGTTGCCACGGCAGGGCTTGAAGGCTTTCACTGAACAATACGGTATTGCCCTGGCCGTCCTTGAAGTCCTCCATTCCAATCTGCGGACCAATGGGCATCGGGACGCCATCGGGATCGAGGCCAGCGAATTGGTTGTTGAAAACGCCGTTGGCAATCTCCATGGAACGAGCGAAATTCACCTCAGTTGCGGTGCCATCGCTGCGGGTAAGCGTCCACGAATCGAGCCCGGATGGCGATTGATGGTGCATTCCATTGTTGGAAATGTAGCTGTTTCGTCCTACTTTCCAGTGGATATTGGAGTCCTGCGGGCATTGGAAAATAGCGAGATTGGGTGCTGCCAATTCCACGAATCCATTCTTGCTTGCGGTTTGCGATACGCCATCGAAGTAGACGATCGGGTATCGATCTTCCGTCCAATGTTCGTACGTGGGTTGAGCATCGAGCCATGGCAGAAGGGCAACGCTTACCGTGCCGATCTTGCGGTGAGGTTGGAGGGATTTTGGTGAAGCATCCGGATTACTAGGGTCGACTGAACCTGGGAAAGTGCCAAAGTTCATCAGGTAGCCAGGGAATTGGCGGTGGGTGTTTTCGTACTGAATCGCAGCGAGCGAGAGGTTCCTTAGATTGTGTGAGCATTGTGTGCGGCGCGAAGGTCCCCGCGTATCAGAGAGCGATATCGAAAGCAACGCGAACAGAATGACCGCAATGAGGATCACGACACAAAGTTCGAGCAGTGTGAAGGCCCTACGCATTTGCATGGATGGCTCCTCGGTAACGGAAAGTGATTCCTGGAAAGGCAGGTGCCGTCATCGTCTGCAAGTTTAACTCAAAAGCGACTTGGTTGTCGGTTTGGCGGGGGCAAATCGAGCCTTTGTCTTTTGTAATGGCTCTTTCGCGATCTTCAGAAGCGAAACCGCCAGCATGAGGAATGGGATTGCGATTGAGGGGGTATTGCGAACGAGGGTCGTCGATTCGTGATCGTCGACTCCATTTTGCTGCTTTCGCTCTCCTAATTCGATTTCACTCTCGTGATTCGGGCGAATTGCGACGAGTTTTTGTTTATGAACGTGTCGTTTGAGTACCATCGCGTCCATTTGTTTAATATCATGGATTACCTCTCCTGAACTTCCCTTCCCCGTCGAATAGGTACATTTAATGACCACCCGCCGTAACTTTTTGAAAACATCTGCTGCAGTAGTAGGTTCTTTCGCTTCGACTCCCTATTTCACTTCTGCTCAACGAGCTTTTGCGAACGAATCAGCAAACGATCGGCCGGTGATTGGATGCATTGGGCTTGGCGGGATGGGCCGTGGTGACTTGGGGGGGCATCGACGGTTTGGAGATGTGGTTGCCTTGTGTGATGTCGATACGCGTCATCTTGCATCGGCAAAAAAAATTAATCAGGGCAAAGGCGACGAGTATACCGATTATCGCGAGCTGATTAGTCGCGATGATATTGATGTGATTAGCTGTGTCACGCCTGACCATTGGCATGTCAAAATCTGTATCGAAGCACTCGAAGCTGGCAAGCATGTCTTTTGCCAAAAGCCGCTGACGTTGACGCTCGAAGAAAACCAATTGATCCGAAATGCCTGTAAGAAACACGAAAACAAGGTCTTTTTTGTTGGGACACAGCAACGCAGCGACAGTCGAAAATTCCTGCGTGCCGTCAACATGGTTCAAAAGGGGCTTTTAGGTGACATCGCGAAAATAACGGTTGGGATCGATGGCGGATCCGTTGGCGGGCCATTTAAGCCGGCGGATCCACCAGCGGAATTGGATTGGGACTTTTGGCTCGGGCAAGCTCCAAAGGTGCAATACGTTAAGTCACGTGGTCATGGCAACTTCCGATGGTGGTATGAATACTCCGGTGGCAAGTTCACTGATTGGGGCGCCCACCATATTGACATCGCGCTATGGGCACTCGGTCGCAATGGTGATGGAACAGGGCCCGTTTCGTTCGACGGTAGCGACGCCAAGCATCCTGTTCCATTTAAAGATGGGTATCCTACGGTAGACGATTGTTACAATACGGCTCACGACTTTGCAATCACGTGTAAGTTCGACGATGGAATTGAAATGGTTGTCGATAGCCGAAGTGACAATGGGTTGTTGTTCGAAGGAACGAAGGGACGCATCTTTGTCAATCGTCAACGAATTTCCGGCAAACCGATTGAAGAGAATTGGGACAAGGGCAAGTTTGGACCGGACGATTTGTCGACGCTATACAAAGGCAAGCCATACGAAGGGCACAAAGACAATTTCTATCGTTGTATTCGTGAAGGTGGCTTGCCCGTTTCGGACGTCTTCACTCATGTGCAGACAATGAACTCGTGCCACTTAGCGGCAATTGCCGCTCGTTTGGGGCGTGAAATCAAATGGGATCCCAAAGCAGAAACGATCGTTGGCGATGAGCAAGCCGCCTCGTTCTTCGCGAGAGAGCAACGCGACGGCTTTGAGATTCCGCGTGTTTGATCGTCGTTGCATCTTCTTGTAAAGCATCGAGTTCTTGTATTGCATTGAGATGACGCGACCGTCTCAAGGACTCCGTTCTTCCTCGGCGCCTCGCCCTTTTTGGTCGCGAGGTGCCAGGACGGCTTGGTTGACTAGATGGTCAATTGTGCCCAGTGCGATGATTGAGCCCGATGCGATGATTGAGCCCGATGCGATGATTGAGTTCGATGCGATGATTGAGTTCGGCATGAAGGGAAGGCTCCACTGGGCCAAGGCCAATGCTGTTGTCTGAACCGTTGGCATCCTCAACGCTGGCATCCTCAACGCTGGCATCCTCAACGCTGGCATCCTGGGCATGGAACGCCCTTCATTTAGCCTCTGTTGCAGTATGTTCTGCCACTGCTTTGCCCTGTGGGCTGTTTTGTCTGCGTGTAGCCCTCTCCTCCTAGTTGCGTCCTCTTTTCCGTTAGCCTATCGTGAGGGGAGCTTTTGGACCTGCTGGACTCTTGTTTTTGGTTTCCTTGTGGCTAATCTTTCCGATTTGCAATTCGCGTCGTTGTTGGAAGAGATCGCTAGTGCGATGCGTGGGGGCATCCCGTTGGCCGATTCGATGCGTCGGCTCGAGAGAAACCGTCTCGGACGTGTCTCTAAAACGGCATCGATGATTGCTGGTCGTCTTGAACGAGGCGAGTCGTTTGACTCTGCGGTCCAGTCACTCGATTCTTCCTTGGCGACTCAGGTGGCGGCGTCGGTTTCGGCAAGCGAAAAGGCGAACAGTCCTGAATTGATCGAGCGTTTTGCGGCGCAACTGAAGCGTCGTTCTGAATATACGCGTTCGCTTTGGTTCGCTTGGTTTTATCCGCTGCTCCTGGTTGTTGTTGGGTACGGAGTCGCCGTCTTTTTTCTTGCGCCGGTGATTCGGGGCAACACGGTTCGAGTGAACTACAACGGGGAAATCGCTTGGGCAGATTGGGTTGTTGCGACCGCCGATTGGCTGCAGGTGAATTGGGTATGGCCGCCGATTGTGTTCGCGGTGTTGTGTTTGTTGGCATACTTTGCACTGAGATGGCGAGACCATTTTCCGCATTCGGTTCGGATGGGACTTTTTTGTAGCTCGTTGGCCGACCAGATTTCGCATGATGTCCCCGATGATGTGGCGATTCGCTCGGCGGCACAGTTATCAGGCGATAGCGAAATGCAATCGATTGGTAATCCATCGATGCAATCCCCGGAAATGGAGCAGATTCTGGCACAAGCGGACATTCCCGCTCAAGCGATTGGCAATGTCAACCAAAAGCAATTGACCGTATCGGTGCTTCACTATTTGGCTGCGATGTACGCCGAGCGATCACGTCGCCACGTTTACCTTTTGTCTTGCTTGTTGCCACGAATTGCAATGGCTGTGATTGGTGGTGGTTTGGCGATCTCCTATGTTTGGTGGGTGATGGGCCCAATCTATCGTCAGGTGGCGCAATGGTAACGGAACGCTCCAAGGCGAAACTCGATCCAGTGGCAAAGCGTTTGCTAGGTGCTTGTGATTCAATCGCGGGCGATTCGCCAGGTGGCGATACTGCGTGTAGCGGTTCGGTGCGCCCTGGGGAGACGCGTCCTGGGGAGACGCGTCCTGCGGAGGCGTCGGTTGACTTGCCGACCGATTCTCAATCCGCCAATGCGATCGAGTGGCTCGAGCGACAGCACGTTCGCCGAGCGATGATTTGGCGAGCGCGATCGTGCACGATCAGCAGTTGGCTGATGGTTGCCGTCGCGGCGATCGTTGGCAGTGTCATCGGCGTGAAATTGTCGATGGATGTCTATCAGATGGCATCTGAAATGGGGTTGGACGATGTGTACGGCCATAGCGGATGGCGGCTTTTTTGGATTCCTGGTTTGATGGTCGTTGTCTCGTTGGTGGTGGTCGTTGGCGGCATCATCGGGGCGTTTTTTGGCTTCTTTCCCGGTTACCGATCAACAAGTTCCGCGATCGATTGGTCCACTGCGACGGATGCGGTCACCCGGCTCCTTGCGGTTGGTTGTACCTATCCCGAGGCCTACTCGACGGCGGCCAAAGTCGTCCAGAATCGCACCAGCCGTACATGGTTAACGGAAACAGCAATGCGAGTTGAGCGAGGGGAGACGGTTCGCGGTGTGTCCCCCTACTCACGCAACGATGTTGCGATGCTCGAATCGTTGATCGATCCAACGGGCGAGAATCCCACTCAGCAATGGCAATTGGCGTCAGACCATTTCTATCGGGTTGCGAAAGGGCGTTTGACGCTTTTGACTCAGTCGATGCCGTTCCTATCGACAGTCGTGGCTGGTTTTATCATTTGGTTCGCGATTTCCAGTTCACTTGGATGGTTTTGGGTGACGGTCACTCGTTTAATCGGAGGACTGACATGAGGAAAATCTACACAGGGATTGCCTATGCCGTTGCCGTGTTGTTGGTGCTTTTCCTTCTACCATCGCTTTTTAGTCTCATCATTGCGATTCTGTTTGCTTCGGCAATCATAGATTTTCGCTATCGTCGTCGTGGTCATTATGTTCGGATGATGAATTCGGCGATCCGGACCGTTGCGGGCCAGGATAAAGGGTTAGAAAAAGTGGTGTCGTCCTTCGCTCGCTCGGGACCGATGCGATGGCAATGTTATGAATACGCTCAGCGACTTCGCGCAGGTCAAGAGCCGCTGCAAGCCGCAGCGGTTTCAGGGGTGCCACTGGAATTGTCGACCGCAATCGCGCTTCGAATTCCAAGTTCAGCCGCACAACAGACGCAGGAATCCAAAACAAGTCGGCGCGATTATCGAGACGAGTTTTACAGCGCGGACACGACGACGTTTCCCCTCTACGGTCAATTCATTTATTTGGTGCTCACGGCGCTGATTACGCTGTCGGTGTTCAAGTTTATGACGGTGTTTATCACTCCAACGATCGAGAAAATGCTCGAGGAATTTGGTATGGCGACCTCCGAATATCGTTGGCTCCTATCGGGGCCGTGGATCAGTTGGGGGCTGTTGGTATTGGTTGCATTGATGCTGGTGGTGATTCCCGTCTTCAGCACTGGTCGTTTCCTTGGAATCTTTATGCCGTTGCTGCCTCGGTTTGCCGAGCGAAAGTCGGAGCGGTTGCGAGGACTTGCCGATGCGATCGAGGCAGGCTTTCCGGTCGAAAAAGTGTTTGCCATTGGCCAGTCAATTTCGACCAAGGCAAACGAGCGAGCCGAGTTTCAGCGAGCATTGATTCGAGTCGAACAAGGCGCTACGCCGGTCGCAGCGATGCAGAAATGTGGATGGATTAACGGCCAGGACGCTCAATGGCTTGCCAACGCATCGCCGCAGCGAACCGCTGAACTATTGAGATCCATTGCGGACCAAGACAGGCGAGATGCGAGTGCGAATGCACGTTGGTTTATGGAGCTGTTTTTCCCCGCAGTGATTCTGGTGATTGGGGCATTGGTGATGATGTATGTGACCGGTTTTTTCCTTTCGTTGACGGATTTGATTCGTGGACTTGCGTAATACCCATCGACAAACCGGCCATCGACAAACGGGCCATCGACAAACGGGCCATCGACAAACGGGCCATCGATATGCGGGCCGTCGATATGCGGGCCGTCGATATGCGGGCCGTCGGCAATCCGCACGACGCAAACGAGGCAGTTTGCTCGTCGAAGCTGCGATTTCAGCCGTGCTTTTAGTGACTGCAACGGTAGCCCTATTGAAGTTTGCCAAAGCCATGAAGGTACTCAACGAACAAGCCAACGGACGTTTGGCAGTGACCCTTGCAGCACAAAATGCAATCGGGCGATTGCAGGCGTTGCCGTTTGCTTTGATCGACAGTTCGTCCGACGAGATCTCCAAAGCGATTTCAGAAACGTGTCAATGCGATGTGGATGTCAAAACGGAACTGTTTGAATCAAACCAACGGACTGGCGTCCATTTTGTTGTCCGAGCAAAGCAATCGGATAGCGTGTCGGTCACTCTGCATGATTGGCGTTTTGAGACAACGGGAGACGATGATGAGTAGAGTGGCAAACTGCAATCGTCGCGGGATCACGTTGATCGAAATCATGGCGACGATGTCGGTGTTGTTGACATTTGGCGTCACGGCAGCAGGCATTTTGCGTTCGGTGACCGAAATTGGACGGCAGGGGAACCAGGCGAACCAAGCACGCCGGTCGGCCGAACGATTGGCTGATCGACTACGTGCTGATGTAAGCTTGGCGGACGAAATTGATGTTGAAAGCGACGGTTTTCCACTTGAGTTGCAGAGTGACCAAATGCGTATCCGCTATGAAGTCGATGCGACGCATTCGATGCTTCGCCGCAGCGTGTTTACCGGCGGTGATTCGCCCTCGTCGGTCGATGCGTTTCTTCTTCCCAAATCGGACGCTCGCGTCGTTGAGGTCGATTCGGATCGTGTTTCGGTGCGGTTGACGGATGCGGGCGTGATCCCAGCCTGGGTAATTGAGGCGGCAAGATGAAACAGCGAATTCAATCTCAACCGCGATCGGGGGCAGCGTTTTTGCTGCTGGTGATTCTCGTTTTACTCGTTGTTGTGGCAGCGGTGCGAACGATGGTCAAAGCCGAAGTTTCCTCGCGCCGTGGCGGCACGGAACGACAGCGTGTGCGAATGATGATTGCCGCTATCGATGCCGCGAAGCCGATCTTTGACGAAAACGTTGATGGTTCCGTGGTGGAACTTGAATTGCCGGTGACTCCGTCAGAGCGGATCATCGTCAACGTCAGCGACGACAAAACAAAACGAACGGCCGTTTGGTTCCGTGGCGATAAGAAGCTCGATTTCGTCACGCTTGATTCCGAAACGCGAGCGATCCAAACCAACGAAACAACTGAAGAGGATGAAGAATGAGAAAGCGAAACATCGGTTTTACGCTGGTCGAGTTGTTGGTCGTGATCGCGATTATTGGCGTGTTGGTGGGGTTGTCCCTGCCAGCGATGCAGAACTTGCGCGAGTTGTCGCGACGGAACGCATGCCAGCAGAATCTAGTCGAATTGTCACTCGGCTTGTCCGCTTATTCGCTACGACACACGCATTACCCGATGGGTACGATTGCCGAATCGGGACCGATTCGAAATGAGGCCGCTGGCTACCATCACAACTGGATCACAGGCATCTTGCCGACGCTCGACGCGCAAGCTGTCTATGACGCAATCGATCGTGACGTGAGTGTTTATGCACCTAGCAACGCGGATGTTCGAAGTTTGGCGATTCCGACGCTCCGATGCCCTTCGGAATCAGGGATGCGTCAAAACACGACTTGCTACGCGGGCATACACGCTTCGATCGAAACCCCTATTGATGAAACCAACGATGGAGTTTTGTTCTTGAACATTCCGGTGCGAGACGACGACATTACGGACGGGCTTTCTTATACTGCGTTTCTCGGCGAAAAACTGTCGCGATTCGAAGAAGATTTGGGTTGGATCAGTGGTACGCGGTCGAGCCTCCGCAATATGGGGCATCGAATTAATGCTGAGCTCGTTCGCGTTCGCGGTCAGGAAAGTTTTAATCTCGAAGCGGATATCTCGTACGTTGGTGGTTTGGCCAGTGATCATCCTGGCGGTGCTCATCTATTGATGGGTGGAGGCGATTACAAATTCATGAGCGAGTCGACCGATTTGGAAGTGCTTCGTCAAATGGGGACGCGTGCCGATGGTGAGGTACCCCTTCAATGGAAGACGATCGAGCCACCAAGCGAATCATTACCCGTAACCAAACCGGTCGAAGTGACGAAACCAGCCGAAGCGGAAGAGGATCAAAGCGAATGATCAGGCGGAACGCTTTCACCATGATCGAAATTTGTTCGGTTGTGGCAATCATTGGTATCTTGGTCGGCTTGCTTCTGCCAGCGGTTCAATCGGCTCGCGAGCAGGCTCGACGGACCAGTTGCGCAAACAACCTTATGCAAATTGGTCTTGCCACGCACGTCTACCACACTTCGTTTGATCAATTTCCTGTGCAATTGTCGGGCACCGACGGAAGCACGAAGGCACAGCAAGATAACGATCGGCGATTGAGTTTCCTCGTTGCCCTATTGCCGATGATCGACGAGCAGCCGCGATGGGAAGAAATCCAGCAAGCGTTACCACGCGACGAAATGGATAGCTCGATGGGCTACTCTTATGACATGGGTTACTCAATGGGGTATGACGATTGGTCCATGGATGAGTATGGGACGGGAGGCATGGACGAAGCGTCGGAAAGTGATTCGATGGACGCCGACGGGGAGCCGAAGAATTGGGTTGCCGGAGGTCCGGAACCGTTCGTGTATCAATACGGGCCGTGGCATGACGTATCGACGTATCGATGTCCAAGTGATCCCGGCGAGGGGTTACCGTCCATTGGACGGTCGAACTATGCCGCCTGTTTTGGCGATGGCATGATGGCGGCCGAAACAGGGCCGTTCAAAGAAGTCAATGGTCGTTTCGTCTATGACCCGGAGTTGGCAAAACAAACGAATGCATCGATGAGAGGCGTTTTTGTGCCGCGAGTGGTGACGCGGCTTTCGGATGTCAGCGATGGCTTATCAACGACGATTCTTCTCGGAGAGATTGCGACCGATTTGGGAGACAAAGACACGCGGACGATGCCGATTCCGGGCCCTTTGGCTGGCGCCGGCACTCCGCTTCGTTGTCATCCAACGTGGGCACGAGATACGGACAAGATCGATGTTGAGCGTCCCCGCTTTTGGGTCAATCAATTCAATAATAGCAAGTTGCTTGGCTCGGCTGGAATGCGGCGCGGGTATCGATGGGCGGATGGCATGCCCCTGTATACTGGTTTTAATACGATCTTGCCTCCCAACCGCGAGATCACTCTCGAGAAAGACGACGACCAATCCTCAGGCGTTTTGACTGCCAGTAGTCGTCATCAAGGTGGTGCGCACGTTTGCATGGTCGACGGGACGATTGTGTTTGTGACCGACAGCATCGACGCGG
Source organism: Novipirellula herctigrandis (assembly GCA_007859835.1). Classification (GTDB taxonomy): domain Bacteria; phylum Planctomycetota; class Planctomycetia; order Pirellulales; family Pirellulaceae; genus Novipirellula_A; species Novipirellula_A herctigrandis. The sequence goes on from SJPJ01000001.1 coordinate 6,594,841, forward strand.
GAGACACGAACCAATGTACCGTGTTCGACGGAGGCTCTAATCCGCCCGGCAGCAAGAGCCCGTTCGGATTATGGGGAGCTTTAGGGACGCGATTCAGCGGAGAATGGAAAGCAATCGGGTTTGAAACCAGGTCGGTGCAGTAACGCTGAATCCAGTAACGCTGAATTGGCATGGCACCCGAGTTGCCACAGAGGTGTCTTTTCATCGATCCTTGAGAGCATCTCAATGCTGGGCTATCTCAATGTGGGCTACAGTGATCCCACGTTAATGATGAGAATGCTTTAGAAACTTCTCGTTCTGTCGCGTTGGGCTCCTCCGGTCGAGTCTGAAATCGCGGAGGATGACGCGTATGAAAGTCAGGTTTTGTACGACTCCGTTTTTTATCTAGCTGTTTCGGTAAACCGTGATTCTCTTAGCACCGTGACCTTGATTTCGCCTGGATACGTTAGCTCCTGTTCATAGGCCTTGGCGATGTTTCGGCAAATGGTTGCCGCTTGTTCGTCGCTTGTTTTGTCGCTGTTGACAATCACGCGAAGTTCGCGGCCAGCGCTAATTGCATAGGCTTGTCGAACGCCCGAGAAACGCTCCGCGATCGATTCAAGTTCTTCCATTCGTTTGATATACCGTTCCAGCGATTCGCGACGAGCCCCTGGGCGGCTCGCGCTACAGGCATCTCCGGTTGCGACAAGCATCGTGTAGGGATGTTCGGTAACGATTTCGTCGTGATGCCCCAATGCGGCATGAACGACTTCAGGCCCTTCGTTGTGTCGGCGAAGCAGGTCGGCACCAATTTTGGGGTGTCCCCCTTCGAGCTCGTGATCGGCCGCTTTGCCGATGTCATGCAGAAGTCCGCAGCGCCGAGCGAGGGTTGCATCCATTCCGAGCATCTCGGCAAGTAGCCCCGCGATGAAGGCGACTTCAACACTATGCCGCAACACGTTTTGGCTATACGAGGTTCGGAAGTGGAGCCTGCCGAGCATTTGCAGGACGCGGTCGTGAATACCGTTGATGTTGACTTCGTCCGCGGCCTCGCGGCCTTTCTGCATAACAAAGTCGTCCATTTCGGCGGTTGCCTCTTTGACCACTTCTTCGATTCGCGAGGGATGGATTCTTCCGTCATTGATCAGGCGCGAGAGCGATTGACGCGCGATTTCGCGGCGGACCGGATCGAATCCACTGACGATCACTACGCCCGGTGTGTCGTCGATGATCACGTCGACGCCCGTCGCTTTTTCAAAAGCGCGGATGTTGCGACCTTCGCGGCCGATAATGCGGCCCTTCATGTCGTCGCTCGGGACATCAACGGTGCTGGTGGTCGATTCGGCTGTGTGCGCCGATGCGTATCGCTGGATCGCGGTCAGCAGCATCTCGCGGCCCTGTGCTTTGACGGTTTCGCTCAGTTGCTTTTGGTGTTTGAGCAGGACCGAGCCCACTTCTTGCTCAAGATCTTGTTGGAGTGTCGAGAGCAGCTTCTCGCTGGCCTCTTCGCGGGTCATGCCGCTGGCTTGTTCCAAGACCACTTGCTGCTGCTTGACCGTTTCTTCGAGCTGAGCTCGCTGTTGGCCGGCGTTGCGCAGTTGAGTGTCGAGTCGTGTTTGGGTGCTTTCGAGTCCACGCTGCTGTTTGCGCAGACCTTCCTCCTGCTGCACCAACGATTCCTCACGGCGATCGAGTTTCGCGTCGCGTTGCAGTACTTGTTTTCGCTCAGCGGCGATTTCTTTCTCAGCTTCGGCCTTAATCGCCAAGACGGACTCTTTACCGTCCAGAATGGCTTTTTGGCGAAGTGTTTTGGCTTGAACCTTGGTCGATTCTAGAAGTTTGTCAGCTTCCTGTTGGATCTGTTTACGGCGAGTAACCTGCAATCGTTGGGCAATGCCTGCTACGATTGCGGCACCAAGGAAAAAAGCGAGCGAGCAATACAATATTGTCGTCTCGATAGCGGCTATCATGGTCATGTCCTCGGAAACGAGAACACCAGAATCTACCTTCACAAGCAATCTTTTGTTTTGCAACCGATTCGGTTCGGTCGGCGCCACCGGCGATGCTGGCGCATGTCCATGGAACGTTAATCCGAGCGACTAGTAGTAAGAAAAAGGTCCACATGATGGATTGGTTGGGTAAAGAATCGTAGCGAATTCGATTCTGTTGTTCAGAGGAATTTTTGGTTGTAAGTCTCAATTTGTAACACCGAACGCCACAGAAACGGCCGTTTGTACCGCTGTTTTCGAGCCGAACGATGAACAATCCAGATTAACAGGTGGCTTATTGCTGCGAAACAACGGATTCAGAATTCTGAGTAGATGCGTCTAAATATGCGACGGAATATGTAAATGCGTACACTTTATGTTATTGGATTTTTGAGGCCGGTGGATGAGTCGTTGCAATGCTAGATGGCCCGTTTGAGCCATCCGATTGGCAAGCGTTTTGTTCAATGATTTCACGCCGGTGGCCCGTCTCACGCTGGGGAAACGTCGGTGTGGTAGTCGGGGTCAGCGGCGGTGCAGATAGTGTCGGGCTGCTAAGGGGGTTGTGCGAAATTCGGTCCCAGCAACCTGCGGAGGGCCGTCGAGGGTTTATTGTCGCAGCCCACTTGAATCATGCGATCCGAGGAGAAGAGTCGGACGCCGATGAAGCATTCGTACGTGACTTGGCTCAATCGCTTGATGTGCCAATCGTGGTCGAAAGGATCGTTGGCTCCGATGTAACGGACGAAGCGTCACTCCGCGAAAATCGGATGGCGTTCGTGCGGACTCAGGCCGAAAATGTCGGTGCACGTTATGTCGCGCTGGGGCATACGTCGGACGACAATGTGGAAACCGTGTTACATCATTTATTTCGCGGCACCGGGCCAACTGGGTTGGCGGGAATCGCTCCCCATCGCTCGCTCGGCGATGACTTGGTGCTGGTGCGGCCAATGTTGGCAATCACACGTGAGCAAATTCGCGCGGGACTTCGCCACAAGGGTTGCTCTTGGCGAGAAGACGCGAGTAATCAGGACCCGCGTTACCGCAGGAATTGGATTCGCCACAAATTGATCCCCATGATTACATCAAAATATCCCAATGCGGAAGCGGCGATTTCGCGAGCGTCGGAATCTCAACGGGATTGGCTTGACTTGGTTGATTCGGCGGCTTCGGAGTGGATCGACATTCATATCTGCGTAGACGGGCATGCTTGCGAAGCAGATACGCTGCGATTGAGACGCGATTCGCGGACGGATGGGGCGATCGTTGTAGCAGCACTGCAACGGATTTGGGGCGATCGGAATTGGGCGCTTGGTGAGATGACGAAGTCGCATTGGCAATCGATTGTGGGCACAATCGCCGGTCGGTCTAGCCAACGCTATCAGTTGCCCGGTGGTTTGGATGTGCGGGCAAGTGGCGACCATGTGACGATTACTCCGATATGAGTAAAACTCAATCCCTTGCCGAAGCTTGAGCGATCATTAAAGATGGCGGAATGAACACATCCCCATATTCAAGCCCAGTGCCCGTTGTCGCTCCCGTTGCTGTCGGCCCGTATCGCTGTGGCGATGGTCAACCGCTGCTGTTGATCGCGGGGCCCTGTGTCCTAGAAACCCAACAACGTACGTTTGAGATTGCCGACTGCTTGGCGAAAATCAACGAGCGTGATGACGTGAACGTCGTCTTTAAGGCCTCCTTTGACAAAGCCAACCGAACGAGCGTCGATGCCCGCCGCGGACCGGGAATCGAGACGGGACTGCGGATGCTAGAAGATGTCAAGATGCATTGTGGATTGCCGGTCACGACGGATGTTCATCTGCCAGACCAGACAGCGGCGGTTGCGGAAGTTTGCTCGCTGCTTCAAATCCCCGCTTTTCTGGCTCGGCAAACCGATTTGGTCGTTGCTGCGGCGAAGACAGGTCGGCCAGTGAATGTCAAAAAGGGCCAATTTATGTCGCCCGAGGATATGAAATACGTGGTCGAAAAAGTTCAGGCCAGCGGATCGGGCGGGGCGATGCTTTGCGAGCGAGGGACGTTTTTTGGCTATGGGCGGCTCGTCAACGATATGCAGTCCCTACCGATCATGCGTTCACTCGGCGTGCCGGTCGTTTTTGACGCCACTCACAGCGTCCAGCGTCCAGGTGGTTTAGGGGGGGCGACGGGCGGAAATCGCGAAATGGTCGAACCTTTGGCTCGCGCCGCCGTAGCAATCGGTATCGACGCGATCTTTTTTGAGACGCATCCCGATCCCGATTCTTCGCCAAGTGACGGCGCGAACATGATTCGTCTGGCTGCTTTTGAGCCAATGATCGATCGGCTGCTTCGACTGCACCGCGTCGCCAAAGAAATCATGCAATAGCGAACCCGCTTTCACGAGCGGCAAACGAGGCGTTTGAAGAATTCACAATGGCTCCAATCATCCCTGCTCGACTTTCAAATCTCGCCAACGGCTGGTGGCGACTCCATTTCCCGACCATGCGGTTTGGGGAGGCTGATTGGTTGAATCGATCGGTCTCGTTTTTTGTGTTGGCCTTCATCGCCATGTTTGTCGTCGGATGCGGTGACGATTCGGATGTTGTGCGAGAGATCCAAGCTCAGCGGCAAACGCGGCTACAGACCCAAACGAAGCAGGACCATTTGGGGGAAGTTCACAACATGCTGACGCGATTGATCGAATTGAACCCCGACGAATCGCGGCGCCAAATCACCTATCACCTCAATCGTTGGACCGATGCGAATCCGATCCCTGAGGAAGACTTGTCACCGTCGGTGATCCCAGCAATGTTCAAAACGATCAAGGACTTGGTGCCCGAAACACTTGCTGATGAGCAACTTCGTGGCGACATTTTCATCAAAAACGACGTGGACCATTTACGAGACGCGTATTTGTTTCAAACGATCCAGAATTGGGTCGATGCACCGCCTAGTGATGATGTGTTGCTGACGCAGTGGTTGGCGGACCAACAGGCGACGTTGGGCGAGGCCAACACGAGCAAGCTTCAAACAGCATGCCGCCTATTTGATTGGACGATTCGAAATATTGCGATTGAGCCAGTCATTGAGCTTCCCAATATGCAGATCACTCCACCGGAGTTCCCGTTGGGGATGGTTTTCCAAGGTCCTGGGTATCGGCAAACGGATTATCAAGCGATTTGGCGTGGGACTGGCGATGCGTTGCAGCGGTCAGGTGTGTTTACGCAGCTATGTAATCAAGCGGGAATTGTCGCCGCGGTCTTGGCGATCCAATCAACCGAAACGGGCGAGCTACAACCATGGTCGGTGGGGGTTCTAATCGGCGACGACATTTACTTATTCGAACCGTCGCTTGGCATGTTTATCTCTGGTCCCGACCAGATCGGGATTGCCACGCTTGCTCAAGCACGAACCGATGCGTCAGTGATGCGTCGGTTAAACATTCCCGGCTTTTTTGACTACCCGTATAGCAAGCCAGATGTCCAGCAAAACATTGCCCTGCTGAATGTCTCGCCGGTTGCGATGAGTGGCCGGATGAAACACTTGCAGTCACGTTTGACTGGCGAGAAACGAATGGCACTCTACAACGACGTTGATGCTATCGGGAAGAAACTCGATGATGTTGGCGGAGTGGCAGGAGTTCGGCTGTGGGCGGTCCCGGTTCAATCCGAAGTGTACAAGGAGACGGTTGAGCAAGCTGCGGAACGTGATCCGCTATTGGCATTTTGGTTCTTTTCGCGGTGGGCCGTATTGGAATCGGAAATGCGGTCGAGCAAGCAATTTGCACTCGCTCGCTGGCGTCACCTTCACGGACAATTTGACACCAATGATGAAGGGGATGTAAAAGGGGCCCGACCGCTCTATCTCGAGATGCGAGCTCCCGAGTTTGAAATTGAGGATTTGCGAATCGATGTCGAGTTACAGAAAGCCTACGGAGTGCGACGTGAACTTGGCCAGGATCCCCAAATTTACGATCGTCAATTGCAGCAAGCACAAACGATGATGCGAATGGGCAAGCAAACCGCGACGTATTGGCTGAGTTTAATTCAATACGACGACGGACGCTTCGACAATGCTGAAACATGGTTCCGAAAACGCGTGCTTGATAAAAGTCAAGTCTCACGTTGGGTCCCCGCGGCCCGTTACAATCTCGGTCGTGCGATCGAGCATTTGGACGGAGAATCCGATGCGATTGAACTCTACAAAAACGACGGCAACTTACAAGAACACGGAAATCGAATCCGAGCTCGATTGTTGTCAAAGTCGGTTAGTGATTAGATGAACGTGGGCCTTCATGAACTGCCTGCGAATCTCTCGCATTGGTGAGGCTGAGTATTTAGGGCCAACGGTTTTGATTCGTCTGAATCCTATCGCGAGAAACTTCTAACTTCACGTCTAGAACTGCTCAATCCGAAGTCTCCAATCCACTGGATTGAATTTTGGCAACGTGGTGTCAATGATTCCCGCACTTGCTAATTCCGTGGTGGATCGGGAACCATCGATTTCGCAGGATTTTAGCAAGACGAGTTCGGCTGCGTCGACTTGTTTTGCTAATAACGCCGCCAGCGAATCCGTTGTGGTTCGCCAATCCGTCGGTAGGTCAAATGCGTTTTCACGATTGTAGAAGGCATTGACGTTGACAAGCGTTGGTCGGTCGGTTACAAAACCGACATCCGTCGCACCGTGAAGCTGTTGCAACGAGTCGATTCGGTGCCAGGTTGGAAACCACTGATGGAAGATTTCGAACGTGTGCTGCAACAATTCGATGCATCGCCAGTGCGTTTGAGTCGCATCGAGCGATCGGCATTGATCCAAGCTGCGAACGGCGTCGACTAGTTCACCACCGCCGACGATGGCCACGTTTTGGGATGGCTGGCCGTGAGCGATTTCCTTGATACGACGCGGCATGCGGCGTGTCAAATCCTTTCGCAACAACAAACTACCGCCAATTTTGATGACGCGTCGTATTGTTTTCTTTGGAAGCGATTGGTTCATAGGGCAACATTCAAATCGTCGGCTGCTGTTTGCCTTTTAACAATCGGGCGACTGCGTACGATGGCGCACATCGAGAAATGGACGATCCGAGCTGATCCGCGAGGAGGATTCGCAGCTTGTCCTTGCATGGTTTCAATAGATCGCTTCCATGACCGCTGATCACGAACGTATCTGTTGATAGTCCGTGGAGTTCCAAGACCTTGGTTATTGATGAATCGATTCTATCAATGGCGTTTTGCATCACTTGTTTTGCCAGTGGAACTGCCTCTCCACTCGAAACCGTCCGACGATCAAGACCAATCATGCGTGCCAATCGGTTCGTCGCGAAGGAGCGTGAGCGGGGTTTGCCGTCAGCGCTTTCATTGTCTTGGGGATGCTCCGGTTCATTTTTTAATACAATTCTGGCATCATCGATTGTTGCAAACACCTCGTTCATTACCGGACAGCGTTTTCCACGAAACTCAAAGCAGTCGACAATCGCGCAAACCGGTGTCCGTTGGCATCCGACGTAGATAAGCGAGCCTTCGGTGAGTCGGTCGTAATCGGTTTTCGCTTGCGTGGCGACTCGGCCTGAAAGAATGGGGATAATATCGGTGGTCGTAGAACCAATGTCGACAAGCAACCCGGTCGAGCAAATCTCGCGACCAACGAAATTTGCTAATGCATGCCAATTTGCGGCTGCCAACAAATCGGCCTCTTTGTCAATGCAAACGGATTCGCGGAAGCGTCCATCGACGCCGTAGAAATGCGTGCTCGGAATTTTGCACTTTTTGGCGGCCGTGCGAACATGGGCGACAATGTGGGCGACGCCTTCAATGCGATCGACGAAACAGTCAGTCAATTCGCCGGTCATGACCACGGCGATCGACGTTGGATTTTCAAAGAATGAGATTGCTTCGCACAGCTGATCGGCGAGTTGATCGGGGTGTCGCCACAAAGCGAACGATCGCGAACGCGTATGACCACGATCATCCGCTAGCTTAAGATTGGCACCACCAATATCGATGCCGAGAATGCGTTTTGGATGTGTCACTCCGCTCTATATCGGTTCAGCGATTGCGGCGTTATTGATCCAAACTTGGCCGCTTGGTGTCCAGCGAACCGAGTTCACTCCTGCGATACAGGAAACGGGGCCCGTTTCCACATCGAAAAGTCTTGCTGCTATGTTTCCCTGAATCATCTGACGCAAACCGACGTAGCTGGTTGTCAAGCGTGGGTTGATTTCCACCACGTAGTCTTCGCTGGCACAATCTCCAAGCAATAAATCAAGACCGACGAACCCATGAACGGTTGGCGGCATGGCTGCGATCGCACGGGACGCCAACACGGCGGCTCGTGACTGCGAGTCGTCGTCAAGCGGACCTTGTCCGCCCGCATATTCACACGAGTCGCTTTCGAGCATTTGGCTGACTGCGGGCAAGAAGACTTGGTGTTGGCCCGACGCAACCAACGATACCGATATCGCTCGTCCAGAAACCCACGGTTGAAGAAGCAAATCATCCTTCAATTCCGCTCTTGCCTCGTCATACGAATCGAACGTGCGGATTTGCTGTGTGCCACAACCATCGCGTGGCTTCAGCACGTACCGATCGTAACCTTGGATTTCCGATTCGTAACGGTTGTCGGAGCTCGCAACATAGTAGGGGTGAGCCACGCCTGACGAAAGGAGCACTTTCGCGGTTTGAAGTTTGTCGCTCGCAACGCGAAGGAAATCCCCACTTCCGGCGATCACATCAACGCCAGCGGCACGCAGCATGGCCACCGATTTAGCCAGTATTCCATCGTTTTCGGGTGCAACTATTAGAGCTGCGTCACAATTGCGAGCCGCCGCAACCCATTGGCCGAAAAATGCCAAGTCCGAACGCATTGGGACAATTTCCGCCGCATCGAGTTCCACGTCGAAACGCGGATCAAGGGGAGCTGTCACGTCGGCGAACTCCGATAAGTCCGTGACAATTGCACGAAGCATTGCGGAGCCTTCGTCGCGAAGTGAGGAAGGTATGTCGACTAAATCCTTGTCGGCCAACCCGCCACCGCACGTGTATTCGCCCACGAAAATACGCATTTTAATTTGATGCCAGCTAAAGAAATCCTAAAAAATGCCGAGATGGTCTCGGGCATCATCGGTCATCAAATCGGGGGACCAGGGTGGGTCCATAACGACTTTGACTTCCGCCGAATCCACTTCATCGAGTCCCTCGGCAGCCGACTTGGTTCCGGCGACCAATTGAGGTCCAGCCGGACACATCGGGCTCGTCATTGTCATGTCGATCTGCACGTCGTGGCGACCGTCTTCTTTCTCGTCGCCGACGCGAAGTTCATAGATCAATCCAAGATCGACGATGTTTACGAAAAGTTCGGGGTCAATGACCTGTTTCAAAGCCTCTCGAACTTTATCTTCTGCAAGTGCCATGGGACGTTCGTTGCCTGTTGATTATCGGAAACGACATGGAAGGCGGCGGAATAAAAGTCGCCAGCGTTTGGGGTCACACGCCCAAACGGCTCCAACCAATGTCTTGAATTCTACCAAAATAGCCGCTTAAGGGAAGACTGAGCGATTTCGCAGCCGTTATTCGTATTCACGCACCTGGCGGGCGATCGCAGCCCCAAGGGCGTCACGAACGCTTGGGATCGTGATTCGATCGAAAATCTGCTGGAAGAAGCCGCTGACGATCATTCGTGTCGCTTCTTTCCGCGTAAACCCACGACATTGGGCATAAAAAATTTGCTCTTCATCGACCTTCGCCGTGGTGCTGCCGTGAGTGCAGCGCACGTCATCCGCCTCAATTTCCAGGCCTGGGATCGAGTCCGCTCGGGACGCTTCGGACAAAACAAGGTTGTCGTTTCGTTGATATCCGTCCGTTTTTTGGGCGATCGGATCGACTTTGATCATCCCTCGCCAAACGGTTCGACTCTTGTCCTGCTGAGCTGCTTTATACAAGAAGTCGCTATGGCAAGAAGGTGCGCGGTGGTATTGCTGAGTGTGGTAGGCCAAATGTTGCCGTCCCTCGGTGAACATGACTCCGTTGACTTGGCTGTCAGCACCAGGGCCAACGAGATCAACCGATTGGTTCACCTTCGACAGCATCGACCCCATTGCCGCAATCGTCCACTGGATCGTCGCGTCTTTGCCTACCAATGCTTTTTGGTGAGCGAAGTGGTAGGCGCCGTAGCCCCATTCCTGCAAATTGACATAGCGTAAATGCGAGTTGGCCTTTTGAACCACTTCGACGGAGCCGACATGCAGCCCTTTGGACTTTTCGGCAACACCGTTTGATTCGTGAAGCACGGTTGCTTCCGCACCTTCATCGAGCACGATGAGCGTATGGGTCGTGTCGGTTCCACCATCACTCATCATCGATCCGATGTACAGCGGTTTGTCGAGAACGACGCCGCGTGGCACGTACAAAAATTGCCCCCCAGCCCAGAACGCTGCATGCAGTGCTGCAAACTTGTCACAATCAGGATCGAACGCCGTAAACAAGTGCGGACGAACGATTTCGGGATGCGCTTGACTGGCTTTGGACAGGTCGCAAAAGATGACACCTTTATCGGCAAGTTCTTGGTCTAGCGATTCGCTGATAACGTAGCTATCGACCGTTTCGATCAAACCACCGAGGTCGACCCCCTGACGCAGTTGTGCTTTCGAAGGCACGTCGCGTGATTCCGATGCGGGCAATCCAAATCGATCTAACTTGAAAGCGCGGATATCGGTGCGAATCCATTCTTCCGCCCGACGCTCGGGCCATGCCATCGCTTCGAAATGTTGCCAAGCGTCGCGACGGAGCTCAATGAGCCATTGTGGTTCCGTTCGCGAGCGGAGGAACGATTCGAAGCCGACGGAATCAAAAGTAAGAGAGGTCGTTTGAGTCATCAGAAGTCAGGTTGTGGTGGTAATATAGATGTTTCGTCGTGGCCGAAGTCGCAGAGAATTCGGGAATATCGGCCGATAGCCGAGCCCGCGGAGAGTCCGGTGGCTTAGGGGATTTCCGCGAAAGTCTCAGCAACTTCCGCAATGTTTTCGTGAAGCCGTGGCCGCTTAGCCGACGCTTCCTTCCATTTGCAGTTGAATCAAGCGATTCATTTCGATTGCATACTCCATCGGCAACTCTTTTACGAGCGGCTCGATGAAGCCATTGACGATCATCGTGCTTGCTTCTTGCTCGGTCAGACCGCGGCTAAGCAGATAGAACATCTGCTCTTCGCCGATTCGCGAAACGCTTGCTTCGTGTCCAATTTGAACATCTTGTTCACAGATTTCAATGTAAGGATACGTATCGCTGCGGCTTTCAGGATCCAAAATCAAAGCGTCGCAAACAACGCTGTTCTTGCTGTTGTGGGCCCCAGGTTCGACGCGAACGAGACCGCGATAGCTACTTCGTCCGCCATTTTTGCTGATGCTCTTGCTGATGATTTGGCCCGTTGTATTGGGAGCCGCATGCACTAACTTCGCACCCGCATCTTGATGTTGTCCTGCACTCGAAAATGCGATCGACAATATCTCACCGCGAGCACCCGGTTCCATCATGTGGACCGCCGGGTACTTCATCGTCAATTTGCTGCCCAAGTTCCCGTCGACCCATTCCATCGTTGCATCGCCATAGGCGTAGGCACGTTTGGTGACGAGGTTATAGATATTGTTGGCCCAGTTTTGGATCGTCGTATAGCGGCACCGCGCGTTGCGTTTGACAATCACTTCGACCACGGCACTGTGAAGGCTTTCCGTTGTGTACATTGGCGCGGTACAGCCTTCGACATAGTGCACGCTGGCACCTTCATCGACAATGATCAATGTCCGTTCGAACTGGCCCATGCTTTCCGCGTTGATACGGAAATAGGCTTGAAGTGGGAAGTCGATGTGGACGCCCTTGGGAATGTAAATGAACGATCCACCCGACCAAACGGCGCTATTGAGTGCTGCGAATTTGTTATCGTCTGGCGGAATGATCTTGCCGAAGTACTCACGCAGTAGTTCGGGATGCTCGCGTACAGCCGTATCGGTGTCGGTGAAGATTACACCTTGTTTGGCAAGGTCTTCTTCAAGCGAACCGTAAACGACTTCGCTTTCGAATTGGGCCTTCACACCGGCCAAGAACTTCTTTTCGGCTTCAGGAATGCCTAGTTTGTCGAACGTGTCCTTAATTTCCTGAGGTACATCGTCCCACGACTTACCTTGGCCGGATGTTGGTTTGAGATAGTAGTAGATGTCTTGGAAGTCGAGGTCGATCGACCCGCCCCAATTGGGCATTGGCCGTTCTTCGAATTTCTTCAACGACTCAAGACGGAATTTCCGCATCCAATCGGGTTCGTTCTTGATATCCGAGATTTGATTGACAACCTCAGCGCTGAGCCCTTTCTTTGCCTTAAAGACTCCGGTCGTCTCGGTGCGGAAGTTGTATTTGTTGATTTCGCCAACTTCAGCTTTTTCAGTTACGTCAGTAGACATCTTTATTTCCTAACTCGTTCATTTTTAGACCGGAACAATCAAGAGAAGTTCTGGCATGTTGCGTGGTTTGCGTTTTCGTCGAGGCTTGTGCCAGAACTCCCATGGGTCGCTCCGGCCTACGTTTTAAACAGTTGCTTCTTCGGCAAGCATCTCTTGATTTGCTGCTTCTGCTTCAGGGTACGCTTTGCGGATACGGTCGTAGCCGTGACGATGCAGTTCATCGGCCAATTCCGTGCCGCCTGTTTCAACCAAGCGACCACCCAGCATCACGTGCGTGAATTCCGGTGGATTGTGCTCAAGCAATTTGTCGTGGTGCGTGATGATCAATAGCCCCATCTTGCCGTGACCAATCTCGGCAATTGACTCACTCGCCAAGCGAACTGCGTCGGCATCCAAACCGCTATCCGTTTCGTCAAGAATTGCGAATTTCGGCTGCAGCATTGCCAGTTGAAGAATCTCGGCTCGCTTCATTTCGCCACCCGAAAAACCATCGTTGACGTAACGGCGAGCGAATTCGGTATCCATACGCAAATGAGCCATCTTTTCTTTTAGCTCGGCGCGGAACTCACGCATCGGAATCAGTTCTTCGCCTTCTTTGCGGTCGGGTCGGCGCACATTGGTTGTTGCATGGCGAAGGAAGTCAGCCATTTTGACCCCCGGAATCGCCATCGGTCGTTGGAAAGCCAAGAAAATGCCAGAACGAGCTCGTTCGTCAGGAGCCATTGCCAGAACGTCTTCACCGTCCATCGTGATTGCGCCTTCGGTCACCGCGTAGCCAGGATGGCCCATGATTGCGAGTCCGAGCGTACTCTTGCCACTGCCGTTTGGCCCCATCAAAGCATGAGTCTCACCATGATTGATCGATAGATTTACGCCGCGAAGGATCGGTTTATCACCAACGGAGACGTGCAGATTTTTGATTTGCAGTACGTGTGTCATGCTTGATGTGAAAGGTTTCGAGTTTTGAAAAGGAATGGATGGTTTACGTTAATTGGATGAATCCACCGATGACGTATCGGTTGCGAATTGACAAAGGTGATCACCGTCGAGACGGCAACTACTAAGGTGTACCGGGCGGCCAAGTGCTTCGGAGAGCATTTCCTCTTCCAAACGGCACATCGCTCGGTCGTCGGAGGTGTCGGTCAGCGACGGATAGGGACAAGCCCCCACGTCGATGACAGGCAGCGCGCCTGTATGCGAAATCTCCGCTGCAATGTGACGCTCGGCCAACATTTCGGAGACGCGTTTCATACGTGATTCAAGCGATTCATCGTCGATCGCGGCTCGATGAATCCCCTCAGCCACTCGTCGTCCCAAACGGGCCGCGACAGCGGAAAGGACGTTTTGCCGAATCTCAGAATCGGGAATTGCCAAAATCTCTTGCCACATCGCTTCGGCCAAGTCCGCCGGGTTCGCGCCAGCACTGCGATGGCCATCAACCGTCAGTTGGTATTCAAATGTCGGCCGACCTCGTCCCGCGACAATTTTTTGACGCTCGATCAACCCCATCTCCAACAAACGCTCGATCCGTTGGCGGATGGCGGTCGCGGTCACACCAAGTTGTTCGGTCAATTCCCCAACTCCGAACGCTTCGCCACTACGCATCACAACAAGCAAAGCTCGATCAACCGATCGCAAAGACTCAGGCTGAGAGATGGTATTTGGGGTGCTAGGCATCGGGTTGAGGACGGATGTGGAGTGGCGGACGTGATCGCTATGTTTGGTGGTATTATTACGTCGAACTCTTTTTTGACAACGCCTCTTGCTAAAAATGGCAGGTGAGATTCCGCTGAAGCTAGCTAAAGGCCGCTGGGTTCCCAGTAAACGCCCCGAGGGTTCGATTTGGCCCTGCCAAAATGGGGGCTAGGCTTCCAGCCGGTCAGCCGCTGGGCTAAGTTTGACACGATTGGTTTATCCCCCCTTTTTCTTCCATTCGTACCGAAGTCTCATGACATCCGCTCCTGAACCCCACCGTCCATCTAGCCCCCCGCGTCCACCTGCGCGTCCAGGCCACCACGGCTCAGCACTGCCCGAGCCATCGACTATTCCCGAACAGGGCTGGCACTGTGGCCATACGATGTATCGATTCCGCCGCGAATTGATTTGCGGGCCTCTGAGTCGAAGTTGTCAGGATCAATTCCGTGCGGCATTGCATTCTGAATCGGGCGAAGGGCCTGAGCGATTAGGGGCATATTGGACGAGCGGTCATCGGGCGGATTTTGTAGTTATGGCGATGGATCCGGATCCCGCCAAGGTCGACGCGGTTCATCAACAGATCATGGCGCCGCCGCTTGGGCAGTTTGTCGAAGCGACTTGGTCGTTTGTTTCGATGAGCGAGATTAGCGAATATGTTCCGTCATTGGACCAGTACCGCGAACGATTGATCGCGAGTGGTGCGGAGCCCGATTCACCGGCATTGGTGGCAAAGATGAACGCATACGAGCGACGTTTGCCGATGATGATGGAGCAACGACTTCGGCCAGAAATTCCCGATTGGCCGTCGGCATGTTTTTATCCCATGAACAAAAGCCGGGTCGTTGGTGCGAATTGGTTTACCGAACCGTTTAGCAAACGCAACGCGATGATGGCCGAACATGCCCAAAGTGGCATGGCGTACGCGGGTAAAGTGAGCCAATTAATTACGGTCGGCGTTGGGCTGGATGATTGGGAATGGATGGTGACCCTTTGGGGGCGAAATCCGCAATATTTGAAGGATATCGTTTATAAAATGCGATTCGATGAAGCGAGCGCAAAATACGGTGAATTCGGGCCGTTTTATGTTGGATACAAGGCGACGGCGGACGAAATTATCGAGCACTGCCGCATGAAGTAAGCGAGCAGTGTTTTGAACGAGCAGTGATACAGAAAGACGATACAAAAAAAGCCTAACGAGTTTTCCTCGTCAGGCTTTGAACTCGTCAGGCTTTGAACTCGTCAGGCTTTGAACTTCGTCGATACGAAGTGTTCTGCGGACTTAGTCGTCGCACAGAGGTTCTTTCTTTTCGGTGATCACGTCACATTCATCCGACTCCGCTTTTTCAGCGTTAAGTTCGGTATAGCTCTTCCATTCCTCGGGGACATTGTCTTCGTGGAAGATTGCTTCGACCGGACATTCGGGGATACATGCTTCGCAATCGATGCATTCTTCCGGGTGGATGTACAGCATTTGGTCGCCTTCGTAGAAACATTCAACGGGGCAAACGACTACACAGTCAGTGTATTTGCATCCTGAGCATGGCTCGCAAACAACGTGTGTCATGAGTATGTGACCTTTCTTTCTTGCTATTCGTGGTGCAACGGAGACGCTTCGAAACAGCGACTCCCGCTACGTTGGATTTATCGGTCGGACACTCCGGCCTCTGCACTCTAAACATGCCTATTGTGCCCAGTTTCGTGTTCTGTGGCGAGCGGGCATTTTGATTTTCGATGGAATCGTGCATGATAAAGAGCTTCATCCAATCGATTGGGTTCGCGAAAATGGGCAAGCCTGTTGTTTTCCCCGTGAATTGCCGTCTTTATTACTGTCTCCTTTAGGAATCTGCGTGGCCATCTCTGACATTCCCGTCCCGCTTCGGCTCAAACCATCGCGTCATTTTCCTTTTTTAGCCCGCCATCCTTGGGTTCATGCTCACGCCCTAGCCGAATTGGGCGACGACCTTGATTGTGGGCAAGTCGTCGATTTGCTCGATTTCGAAGGCAACTGGGTCGCTCGTGGGGTGATCAATCCAAAGAGCCGCTTGCGGATTCGTTTGTACACCTTTGATGCGAATATCGATATTAACGAGTCGCTTTGGAGATCACGGATCGATGCGGCGATCGCTCGCCGTCGTTTGACTGGCCCATTCGATCCCGAGGGAGCTGAACGGGCTATTTTCAGCGAATCGGATCTAATGAGTGGATTGATCGTCGATCGCTACGCCGATTGCCTAGGGGTGCAGTTTACCGCCGGAGCAATGTTGCGTTGGCAAGGCGCGATTTTGGATCACCTTCGTACCGCTTTGTCGGCTCGCAGTGTAATGGTCCGAATGGATGAGAAGACTTCGAAACATGAGGGTGTCGAACCCCAGGGCCAATGGTTAGAGGGAGCCAACGCTGATGGACCGGTGCTATACACCCAAAACGGCCTGCAATTGGCAGTTGACCTTCACGAAGGCCAAAAGACGGGTGGCTATCTTGATCAGCGCCTTAATCATCTTGCGGCGGCCCAATACATGAGTGGCCGAAATGTGCTCGATGTCTGCTGCTACAACGGCGGCTTTGGCTTGTTGGCACTCAAGCATGGCGCCGCTTCGGTTACGGGAATCGATTCCAGTGCCCCGGCGCTCGAGCAGGCAAAGCTATCGATTGCTCGTAACGGACTTGATGGCGAGGCCTTCGGCCAATCAAGCTTTCGTATGGCGGATTGTTTTGCCGAGCTGAAGAAGCTTGGCGAGGAAGCCCAGTCGTTCGATGCGGTCATTCTCGATCCACCCCGATTCGCGGGTAATCGGCATCAGGTCGACACGGCACTGCGCGCTTACCGCCGGCTCAACTCGATGGCGGTTGACTTACTTCCACCTGGTGGTGTTTTGGTCACTTGCAGTTGCTCGGGACGTGTCTCACGAACTGATTTTTTGAACATGCTTTTGGATGTTGGCCGTCGACGACGTCGCGATCTGATTATGCTGGAGAATCGGGGCCCCGCGCCCGATCATCCGATCGCGATATCTTGTCCAGAAACCGATTACTTGAAATGTGTTATTGCACAAGTTGAGTGATTTTGACGCGTATTGATTCAGAGTAACGTATGTTCTGGATGGTTGGTGTTTGCAGCGGGGCATTGGTACTGCCCTTGATCCCCGCGACTAAGACCCTTGGTCCCAGCGATTAAGCCCCTTGGTCCCAACGATAAAGAAACGCCCAATCCTTACAGCGTCATCGATTTCGGTCTATACTTTTTAGCGTCTTGGACGACGCGATCACCCTACTTTTCCCCCTTCGGATTCCCTCCATGCCGGGCGTGACCCTCAAAATTCTTCATGGTGCTGACCGTGGCAAAGTATATGACGACTTGCAGCCGCCGCTGACGATCGGACGTGAAGAAGGTAACGATATTCAGCTAAACGATGAACGCGTTAGCCGATGCCATTTTAAAGTGCAACGAGACAACGACCGTTTGGTCCTGACCGACTTGGACAGCACCAATGGGACCAAGGTAAACGGGACCGAATGCCAACTGAAGATTTTGCGGCATGGTGATTTGATCGCGGTCGGCCGAAGTTTGATCCTGGTCGGTTCCGAAGAACAAATCGCTGCACGGTTGGCGGCGATGGGCAACGACAGCCCAACGTTGAGTCGCGAAATGTCATCGTCAGATAGTTCAATCGCCGTGGAATTGAACCAAGAACCGAAGTCGCCCTATCCGGCGGACGTCATTCAAATCATGGAAGTGCCATCGATTCCGGATGACATGTCACCAGGGCAAAAAGCTCAACTCTGCGAGATCCTTGATTACTTGCAGTCGCGGTTGCACAAGTTGATCGATGGAGCCAAAACGGACGAGGCCAACGACGAGGTCCATCTGAAATTTTCGGCGTGGCAACGGTTGCTTGATGCCCAAGCATGCCTCTCGGCAATGGCGCGGAAAATCGCTGACCCTGATTGGCCTAGTTGAGGCTAGCGATTACGCGCGGGGATGAAAATTTTGGTGTACTTTCTTGAGTCGTGAATGTTCCACGTGCGTGTAGATCTGTGTCGTTTGGATACTGGCGTGACCTAACATTTCCTGCACGTATCGAAGGTCTGCACCGCCAGCCAATAGATGGGTGGCGAAACTATGTCGCAAACTATGCGGACTGATCTTTGGATCGATTCCCACGCGACGAGCATAAAATTTCACGAGTCGCCAAAGTTGAATTCGGTCGAGTGCGCGACCACTGCGCGATAGAAAAAGTTGCTCGGGTGGATGAGGACTTTTGGCGGCTAACTTGCCTCGGATCTGTTCGGTGTAAAAGTGGATGGCCGTGATCGCACGTGCCCCGATCGGCACCATTCGCTGTTTGCCTCCTTTGCCTTCGCATTTGAGATGTTTCTCGACGAGAGAAAGATCGCGGACGCGAAGCGAGCAGACCTCCGACGCACGGCATCCGGTCGCGTAGAGGACTTCCAACATCGCGATATCGCGTTGCCAATAGGCGTCGGTTTTGCGAGGCGATCGCAAAAATGCTTCGACTTGGCTCTTTGACAACACGCCCGGCATTCGCTGCCACATTTTTTGCGTGGCGATCAATTCCGCTGGGTTGCCTTCAACGATTCCTTCGAGTTGCAGGTATTTGAAAAAAGTCCGCGTCGCGACAACGTTGCGGGCGATCGAGGCGGGGGCCAGGCCGAAGGATTGCAGGTCAGCGATGTAGCCGGACAAATCGCGAATCGTAATTTGATTGAGTTTTCGCTTTCCGACCCAGGTGGCGAACCGCTGCATGTCACGACCGTAGGCGGCAATCGTGTTGGCGGCCAAATGGCATTCGCTGCGTAAATAGTCCAAAAAATCAGCGCAGACCGACTCAGTCGCCTGGCACGTTTTGGTCGAAGGTCCGGTTTGGCTAAGTAATTGCAGCTTAGTGGGTCGTTTTGCCACAGGCGGTTCAATAATACGAGCGGATCGATCTTAAGGGTGTTGGCAGATAACGCTATCTGCCCTTATCCTGCATCGTCAGCAGTGATGGCGGTTATCCCAAGTCGATTGTCCATGGCCCCGTTTTTGTTGCGTTGACGATTCAACCATTCCATGTTTTCCAGAAAGTACGATTACCATGAATGTTCTAGTGGTAGGTGGCGCCGGCTATATCGGCTCGCATGCAGTCCGTTTGTTGCTCGATGCCGGTCACTCGGTCACCGTTTACGATAATTTGTCGCGAGGTCACCGGGGGGCCGTTCCTGAGGGGCTGCTGGTCGAAGGAGAGCTATCGGATACCGCTAAAGTGGTCAAAACGCTGCGTGACAAAAAAATCGATGCGGTCATGCACTTTGCTGCTTTCGCACTCGTCAACGAGTCGGTGAACGATCCCGCTCTCTACTATCGCAACAACGTGATCGATGCGGTCAACTTGCTCGATGCGATGCGCGAAGCGGATGTCAAGAAGATCGTATTCAGCAGCACCACAGCGACCTACGGCGAACCTGAAATTGTGCCGATCCCTGAGACGACTCCTCAGAATCCGATCAATCCGTATGGGTTCACAAAGCTCGTTTTCGAACATGCGCTCGCGGATTACGCGTCCGCTTATGGTTTTGGATACGCCGCACTTCGCTACTTCAATGCCGCGGGTGCTCGTCCCGACGGATCGATTGGCGAAGATCATGATCCCGAGTCGCATTTGATTCCGATCGTGCTACAAGTTGCACTTGGCCAACGCGATGAAATCACCGTCTTTGGTGATGACTATGCAACGGAGGATGGGACCTGCGTTCGTGATTACATTCACGTTCACGATCTCGGCGACGCCCACTTGTTGGCACTCGAAAAGATTGAGCTCGGAAAGGGGTTGCGGGTTAACTTGGGTACGGGGCGTGGCACAAGTGTCCGCGAGATTATCGAAGCATGCCGCGAAGTCACCGGGCATCCGATCCCTGAAAAAATGGGCCCACGACGAGCCGGCGATCCACCGAAGTTGGTCGCCGACGCTCGCTTGGCAAAGGAGTTGCTAGGTTGGGAGCCGAAGTACATGGATGTGAAATCGATGGTCGAAACCGCATGGAAGTGGCACCAGTCTCATCCGCACGGTTACGCGAAATAAAGACCGTAGGACCTCAGTCTTCTGTGCTGAGTACATCCTTACCCACCCAAGGTCTTAGGATCTTGGGGATGTTGATGGAGCCATCGGCTTGCTGGTGGTTTTCCAGAATCGCGATCATTGCTCGACCGGTCGCGATTGCGGTTCCGTTGAGCGTGTGAACAAATTCCGTTCCCTTTTGGCCGGGCCTTTTGAAGCGAACATTGAGTCGTCTTGCCTGGTAGTCGGTGCAATTACTCGTACTGGTCACCTCGCCCCATTCGCCCGCTTCACCTCGCCCGGGCATCCACGCTTCCAGGTCATACTTGCGGTACGCAGGTCCGCCAAGATCGCCGCTGGCGGTATCGATCACTCGGTAGGGAACTTCGAGTGAATCGAACAGTTCGCATTCCAATTCCCTCATTTCTTCGTGAATCGCGTCGCTTTGGTCGGGTGCGGCGAAAGCGAACATTTCCACTTTGGTGAATTGATGCACGCGGTAAAGCCCCTTTGACGCTTTCCCTGCGGCCCCTGCTTCGGTGCGAAAACAATGACTCAGTCCGCATAGTCGAAGTGGCAACTCTTCTACATTCACCGTTTGTCCCGACATCATTCCGCCAAGCGGAATCTCGGCAGTCGCGACAAGGTTCAGCTCGGTGTTTTCGATGCTGTAGATTTGGGTTTCCGGCCCGCGCGGGTTAAACCCGGTTCCGTGCAGCACACTGGTGAGTGCCAAGTCGGGTGTCGTGACCGGCGTAAATCCTCGGTCGGACAAGAAGCTGATAGCGAACTGCTGCAATGCCAAATCGATTCGAACCGCTGCGTTTCGCAAGAAATAGAACCCAGCTCCTGCGACACGGGCACCTGATTCAAAATCAAGTAAGTCGTGTTTTTCACTCAGTTCAAGATGATCGAGAGCTTTAAAACTGAACTTTGGCTTTGCTGTTTTACCAAACGACAACTCATTTGCATCCTCTTCGCCACCGGTAGGTGCGTCGGGGTGCGTTAGGTTTGGGATTACCGTTTGCAATTCGGCTACTTCGGTGTCAAGTTCGTCATGCTCGCGTTGGGCGGCATCTTTTTGCTCACGCAATTCGCGGCCCTTTTCGATCCACTGCTGGCGTTCTTCGGCGTCCTTTGCCGGCCCGATCTTCTTGCTAACTTCGTTGGCTTGTCGATTGAGGTCTTGTGCCAATTGTAATTTTGCGAGTCGTTGTTCTTCGAGTGCGACGAGTCTTTCAATATCGCAATCAACCCCACGCCGTTTGCAATTCTTAGCAACGGCTTCTGCGTTTTGGATAATGTATTTTCGGTCGAGCATGTTTACGCTTGGCTTTCGTTCAATTTTCCTAGTTCCGTCCACAGAATTGCCGATGCTTTGATGCCTCGGTAGTAATCTTGGACACAAAATTTTTCGTTCGGGCTATGGGCATTATCGTCGGATAAGCCCCATCCCAGTAACAGGCAGTCGCATTGGAGCACGTCCTGGAAACGAGTCACGATCGGAATCGATCCCCCTTCGCGAATCATCACTGGCGGAGTACCGAACGCGGACGCAATTGCTCGTGCTGCTGCTTTGGCGTATCGGCTTTCGGGGTCTGCCGCCATTCCCGGTGCGCCATGTGAGGGTTCCAACGTCGCTTTCACCCCGGTGGCAACGTGTTGGTTGATATGGTTTTGTAATGCGGTTGTGAGTTTCTTAGGGTCTTGGTTTGGCACCAGACGAAAACTGATTTTCGCTGACGCTGTTGCTGGAATGATTGTTTTTACCCCTTCGCCTTGATGCCCCGAAGTCAATCCGTTGATGTCAAACGTTGGTCGTGCCCAACGTCGTTCGTCAGTTGTAAATCCAGTTTCGCCGAACAGAGCGTCGACGCCAACTTCCTTGGCGAATTGATCGTCGGACTGAGGCAACTTCGCCCAAGCGGCCCGCTCGGCTTCGCTGAGGGCTTGGACATCGTCATAGTAGCCATCGATTTGAATTCGACCTTCGCTATCAACGATGGATGAAAGCAGATGGCATAGGGCGATTGCGGGGTTCATGACCGCGCCGCCAAACGAGCCGCTATGGAGATCTTGGCTCGGACCTTGGATCTTCAATTCATAGGTCGCGATGCCTCGCAGACCGTACGTAATCGCTGGTTGGTCCTTGGCGTATTGGCCGCTATCGCTGATCACGACACAATCGCAAGCCAATTCGTCGCGCAGGCTCGGAAGCATTCGTTCCAAATTCTCGCTACCGACTTCCTCTTCGCCTTCGATCAAAAATTTGATTTGAAGGGGTAGCGGCTCGCCGGTTGCCATCCAGTCGCAAACGCTTTGGATATGCGTCAGCACTTGCCCCTTATCATCGGTCGCTCCGCGAGCATAAAGATTCCCGTCGCGGACCGTGGGTTCGAATGCTCCGGAGATCCAATCTTCGAGCGGTTCGGCGGGCTGAACATCATAGTGTCCATAAACCAATGCAATCGGAGCCCCGGAAATTGGCGGAGTTTCGGCGATCACGAGAGGATGGCCGTCGGTGGGAACGATTTTGGTAGCAATTCCTGCAGTCTTCAGCTTTTCCGCGACCCAATTCGCGGCTGCGGCGACCTCGCTTTTCCGTGTGGAATCACTGCTAACACTCGGGATTTTCAGCCATTCCGTCAAATCTTCGAGATGGCGTTCCTTGGCGTTGTCCAAAGCGGCGAGGATGTTAGAGAAATTCATTTGTCCGGTTTGGGTGATTTGGAAGTGGTCTTGATGCCCGCAAAGATTACCATAGCACAGGTGATTTTGGCGACAGGATAGGCAAAAACCTCATTTTCAGCCCTGCCGATTCTACATGTCGTGCGCTACAATATAGGCTGCTTCGTCACAGACGAAAACGTGAGTCCATCCTACGTATCGAGCACGAGAAGTGCCATTGGACATAGGCGTTACGTTTCATTTCATCCATTCAAAGGTTGTAGGTTCTTTCGGTTGCATTCCCGAAGCGGACCACCACCAGAAAAGTCATTAAGTATTGAAGGAGTATGGTCAGCAATGTCAGATCATCAATCCGCAGTAGCAGAACCTGAATTGGCCCCGCCTGAAGTCGCACGCCCGAAATTCAAGCCCGAACAGAAGCAAGAAGTCAAGAGACAACCTCGTTATAGCGTCATTCTTTGGGACGATACCGATCACAGCTACGATTACGTTGTGTTGATGATGAAGAGTCTTTTTCGTCTCCCTATCGAATCGGGATTCCAAATTGCTAAGGAAGTCGACGCTTCGGGCAAAGCCATTGTTCTGACCACAACGCTTGAGCACGCTGAACTGAAACGTGACCAAATTCACTCGTTCGGCAAAGATGAATTGATCGCCCGTTGCAAAGGCAGTATGTCGGCGACGATCGAACCGATTGGTGACTGATCCAACGCGTTAGCCAACTTCACCAAGCGGTGGGTGCTTGAACCACGCATTGGGTGCTGACGCTGCATTCGTTCCGAATGCTAATCCTTCTTGTCCGCAATACCCGCACATCCGATACCCGGTCGGATGAAGTGCGGGTTCTTTTGGGGTGTTCATCAGGCCGACTTCGAGGCATTCGAGCTATCCATTTAGGTAGC
Organism: Novipirellula herctigrandis; assembly: GCA_007859835.1. Classification (GTDB taxonomy): domain Bacteria; phylum Planctomycetota; class Planctomycetia; order Pirellulales; family Pirellulaceae; genus Novipirellula_A; species Novipirellula_A herctigrandis. The sequence goes on from SJPJ01000001.1 coordinate 6,618,560, forward strand.
TGACCCAAGGTCTCGAAGCATTGCCATGAAATTGTTCAACATCCAAAACATCCCGCAGACTCCTCCGTTGAGGATGCCCGCACGAAAAGGGCTCTCGACGTTTGGCGTCGTTGCCTTCTTGGCGTGCCTGAGTGGTATCGGCGGATTTCTGTTTGTTGCTCGCGCACAACAGCTCGAAACAGCTCGAGCAACGGAAGCGTTTGAGTACTTGGTTGAAGTTCAATTTGCCCAGCAACTCTATCAAACGCAAACCGGGCACTACGCTGCTAATCTTGTCGACCTGGATTTGTCAAAGCCAGCTCCCGCTCATTTTTCGATTGGGTCCATGGAATTGACTGCTTCCGATAGCTCGAATGCTCATTGGCGATTGACCATCCAACGAGCCGGCTTGTCACCTGTCTTTGGTGACTACGAGATCACTTTCGATGATTCAGGTTTTGACGCATCACGTTCGTCGGTTGAGACATCACTCGTATCGTGTTCAGCCCAAATGTCTCGTTGTTTCCACCGCATGACGCTTGCAAAGTTAGACCGATGAGTACCACACCCGCGTTTCCAATCGCTTTGGCTGTATCATCCAATAACGGAGCCGAGTTCAGCGATGGTTTCGACCAGGACGGGTTTGCGATCCTAGCCCCGTCAAAATCGTCGGACATCGTGGAAACGGAAGTGGGAGATGAAAGTCGCTTGTCGGAGAGTGACGTCTTCGACTCGGATGAAGTGTTGCTCGACGAAGCAAAGCGATACGCCAAGCATTACTTGCTTCCGCTGTTCGATCCGCCCGCCAATGAACCGTTGCCGGTGCGACCAAACGTCGGGGAGTCGTTGCCGAGCAAGTGGTGCTTCGAGAACCGAGTTGCTCCGCTTAGCGATGACGGGGAAACGATAGAAGTCGCGATCACCAAGCCTGACAGTTTGTTATTGGCAGACGAAATTCGGACGCTCAGTGGCCGACAAATGCGGCCGTTTTTCGCGCCCTCGAGCGTAGTCGATCGATTGTTGAATCTCCTCTACACACCTGATCTTGTTCTAAATCCAAACGAAATTGGGCCAGCTAGCGAAGCCAGCCCAACAAAAGAGCCGTCGAAGACACCATCGATCGCCGTCGTTGGGTCCGAGGCGGAAAACGACTCGCAATTGCTGAGTCGGATTTTGCGTCATTTGGTGCAGGGAATTGTTGAGCAAATTCTCATTGAACCGCGTGGACGAACCTTTCAAATCCGAGCTCGCCACGGCAGCGGACTGTACGAACTTGAAACACTCAGCCGATCCGCCGGCAAAAATGTCCTCACGCAAATCCTGTCGCGAGTTGGCTTGGAAGCGGACGCTTCGCGAAAGGATTTTATTGCAAGTGGTCAAACGGGTGAGTTTCGCGTTCGCTATGGCGATCGGCGTGTTCCGCTTCGAGCGACGTTTTGTCCAACTGCTGGTGGCGTGATGGTGACGATCGTGCGAGGTGCGGTCTTTTCCACCGCAAAGCACCTTCGCGAGATTGGTTTGCAAACGGCCCAGCATGACAGTCTTCGTAATGCGTTACAGAGGAAGAATGGTCTGATCGTCATCGCAGGACCACGGCGCAGCGGCAAGACGACAACGTTTTACTCAGCACTCGCTGACACAAAGACACCCGCTCGGCATGTCTGCAGTATCGAAGACGCAGCGTCGGTGGTGGTGGATGGCGTCAATCAAGTGTCGCTCTGCGAGTTGCCAGGGTTCACCAAGCCCGACGCGATCGAGTTAGTTCTGACTCAGTTGCCCGATGTCGTGGCGATTGACCGGCTTGATGATCGTGACAGTGTCGCGATGGTTTCGCAGCTAGCGGCGGAAGGTTGCCTTGTGATCGCAACGATCGATAGTCGTGATGCTGCCAGTGCGGTTGTGCGGCTCGAACAGCTTGGCATGGATCATGCCGCACAGGCCAGTTTGCTTGTGGGTATCGTAGCCCAAACGCGAGTCGGCCGGCTTTGTGCCCAGTGCCGACACGAAACGCCGTTGTCGTTAGAATTGGCGCTCAAGCTTGGCGTCGAATCGGACGCAAATGTTGCTTGGCCGACGGGGTGCTCAACCTGCGCCCAAACGGGATACAAGGGCAGCGTCACCGCTTATGAGGTGATCCCTGTTGACCAATCGACTGCCAAAGCGATTCGCGAAGTCCGAGACACAGAGGCGTTTTATGCCTCTGCGGTTTCCGCTGGATTGCCGATGATCGGCGAAATGCTCCGCTCGCACGTCCTAGCGGGCGACGTTAGTGCGGATGTCATTTCCGAACGGCCGTGATTACTTCTCAAACCACTGCTTGATCACGTGCAGCGTCGTAGCGCGACCTGCTCGAGCGATTGAAGTTGTCAGCGGGATTTCTTTCGGGCAAACTGCGACGCAGTTTTGAGCATTGCCGCAAATTTGAATGCCGCCTTCGCCACTGAGTGCGTCGAGTCGCTCGCCTTCGAGGACTTTGCCCGTTGGGTTGTTGTTGAACAGAATCGCTTGCGAAATTGCATGCGGACCGACAAAGCCGGCTTCGTATTCGGCTAGCTTTCGCTTCTCGAACGCTTCGTCGCTTTCACCATCCAGACGCGCTACTTCAATCTTCAAGTATTGAGGGCAAGCATCCACGCAACAACCGCAGCTCATGCATTGGCTAAGCGGATAATTGCTTTCTTGGGCTTCGCGTGATTGCTTGTCACCAGGTCCCATGTCGTAGTAACCGTCGACGGGAACCCATGCCTCTACACGTTTCAGGGCATGGAAGAGTCGTTGCCGGTCGACCATTAAGTCACGCAGAACGGGGAATTTCCGCATTGGCTCCAAGACGATCTCGTCGGGGTTGTCTTCGAGCAAGCGGTCCACCAATGCACTGCAACTTTGCCGTACCTTGCCGTTAATCACCATCGTGCAAGCGCCGCATACTTCTTCGAGGCAACCGCAGTCCCAGGTCACGGGCGCAACTTTTTTTCCGTCGCTTGTCGTTGCTTGAGCGGCGATCATTTGCAGAATGCTGATCACATTCAGCTCAGGCTCGTATGGCAGTTTGTGGAGTTCCCAATATGGCTTCTTGCCGGGGCCGTCTTGGCGACGCACCCGAATCTTGATGAAGTCGATACGGTGTTTTTTAGTGGGTTCGATGGCGGTGGTCATCCGTCGATCCTGGCGAGTTCAATGAATGGAAAAGTTGTAAGTTAAAACGCAGTGTGATACAGAAAAGGATGAAGCCTAGTTGGCTCCAGCCGGGTCACGAGATTATCCTTCGGCCTTGGCACGAGCACGCTCGTTCCAAACCTCTTCGATTTCCTCAGCACCAACCAATCCATATAGGCGTGGGCGAGGCGGGATCAGAGACGTATCCACATCTTCGTACGTGATGTCGGGCATTTGGGTGTCGTGATTCCAACCCGCAATCGTGCTCTTGAGGAACCGTTCGTTGTTGGCTTCAAACTCATCGCACCAAACTTCGGCTTGTCGGCGACGTTCGGCTGGATCTTCTGCGGTCAACGATGGCTTCTCGAAGTCTGGCTTGTAATGGGCACCACGGCATTCGTCACGCAAAAGAGCTCCCTGCAAAATTGTCTTTGCAAGTGGGAACATGTCCTGAAGTGCTTTGGCGAAAATCACGTTTTGATTCGTCCAACTGCCCGAGTCCGAAAGGTTCACTTTCATTGCTCGTTCATGCAATTCTTTGACCTTCTCAATCGCGTCGGCCAATTGGTCGTTGCGGCGAACAACCGTTGCCACACGCGTCATCAAGTTGCCTAATTCTTGGTGAATCAAATAGGGATTTTCATCGCTTCCAGGATTGCCGGTGAGCAAATCGTCGTGACGTTTCTGCTCTTTGGCTACGGCTGCTGACAGGACTTCCGGTGCAACATCGTTTGAACCCGACTTTTGATTGTTGGCGTAGTTCAAAATCGATGGGCCGGTGAAGAGGCCGGTGAAAATGCAGGAAAGCAGCGAATTTGCACCGAGTCGGTTTGCACCGTGATAGTGGTAGTCACACTCACCGATGGCATACAAGCCTTCGATGTTGGTCATGTGGTTTTCCGGGGCGCCTGATTCTAAGCCACCTTCGGCCGACTTTACATAATCGGCCCACAATCCACCCATGCTGTAGTGAACCGCTGGGAAAATACGCATCGGTTCGTCGCGTGGGTCAACACCTTGGAATTTCTCGTAGATTTCCAAGATGCCGCCAAGCTTACGATCGAGTTCCGCCCGCGGAATATGTGTCAGGTCAAGGTAGACGCACATTTTGTCTGGGTCGACACTCAGGCCGTCGTTGACGCAAATATCAAAAATCTCGCGAGTCGCGATGTCACGCGGAACGAGGTTGCCGTATGCGGGGTAGCGTTCTTCGAGGAAGTAGTAACGCTCGTTCTCAGGGATCTCCATCGGTGGGCGAGGGTCTTGGGCCTTGCGTGGCACCCAAACTCGGCCACCTTCACCGCGGGCTGATTCGCTCATCAGTCGCAGCTTGTCACTACCGGGGATCGCTGTTGGGTGAACTTGGATGCATTCGCCATTGGCGTATTTCGCACCCGATTGGAAACAACGACTCGCAGCACTTCCGGTACAGAACACGCTCATCGTGCTTCGGCCGTAAACTAGACCGCAACCACCGGTTGCCACGACGACCGCATCCGCAGGAAAGGCTCGGATTTCCATCGACACCATGTCTTGGGCAACTGCACCGCGACAACGGCCGGTTTCGTCGACGATCGGATTCAAGAAATCCCAAAACTCGTACTTCTTGATCATTCCTTCGGATTCCCAACGCCGGACTTGTTCGTCCAAAGCGTAAAGCAATTGTTGGCCTGTGGTTGCTCCGGCGAACGCGGTTCGCTTGTAGAGCGTGCCGCCGAAACGTCGGTGATCGAGGAAACCTTCGCCTGTTCGATTAAAGGTCACACCGAGTCGGTCCATCAAATCGATGACCTTCGGTGCCCAATAAGCCATTTCTTTGACGGGAGGTTGGTGATTTAGGAAGTCACCACCGTAAACCGTATCGTCCAAGTGCTTCCATTCGTCATCACCAAGTTGGCGAGTCGAATCATTCACACTGTTAATACCGCCTTGAGCACAAACGCTGTGCGAGCGTTTGACGGGCGTAAGGCTGATCAGGTCTACTTTGACGCCAAGTTCGGCCAGTTTCATTGCCGAAGCTAGCCCGGCAAGTCCACCACCAATCACGACAACACGATGCTCAGACATAATTCAAATCAAACGGTTTGTGGTTAGCTAAAAAATTTGTTTCTAAGAAGGCCTCGCTGGTGGCCCGAAAGGGGCACGCGTGGCTCTCCATTTTTGCTCAGTCTTCGCTGGTCGCTGCTATTCTTGCGAGTCGGCCAGTTCTTCTGTCTCTTCGGAGTGTTCCATCGCTTCGTATTCGACGAATCCTTTTGCTTCGAATTCCTCTGCAACGACGTCAGGTTGAGACCGCTTTTCTTCCATTAGCGGGACATAGCCTGCCTCGACACCAACGCGATACATCCGGTCTTCAATCTTCTTTGCCACTTCGATTTCGTTGTCTCCCGGAGAGACGGCTGCCCACCAGGCGACCATTCCAACGAATCCAAGTCCAAGACCGAATGCCGTACACACCTTCGACGCACGTGCCTGAGCGGTCGGTGAAATCCAGATTCCCCATGTGATCCCGGCGGTCCATATTCCGTTGGCCAAGTGATAAACACAGCAGAGCACGCCAATCAGGTAAATCGGAGGCCATACGACACCGCCAAATTGGTTCATCGCAATCGCTAACGTGCTAGCAGCGTTGTACGGTTTGAACGATCCGAGCCCAAGTGGCTGGATGACAGCAAGGTAAGGTTCGAAATGGAACCAGCCATGCAGGTGAAGAATATGTAGGAACAGATAAACCAACGCGATCACGCCGGTCCAACGCTGCCACGAGTAGCGGCGATTGCTAACGTACTTGTAATGGTTGGTGTTCAGTTTGGCATTTTTGGCAATCCAAACGCCGAACAGCCCATGGAACAACAGCGGTCCGAAAATGCCGCCCCATTCAACCAAGGGGAGAATCTTGCCAGCACTATGAATGCCGTACACCGCTCCTTGAAAAGACTGAACACTGTTAAGGAGGCTGGCGTTCACCGTCAGGTGAACGATCATGTACAACCCTAACGGTACAATCCCAGTGAGAGAGTGAAGTCGGCGAAGTGCAAACTCGTGACGTAGGAAGAACGAAGTTTCAGGGGTAGAGTTGGACACGTCTGTCGTCGGGGGGAAAGCGGAAGTGGAAACCGTCTTCGTTTGCCATGTCGATTCGGAATTGGATCCGGTCGACACGTTAAACAATCGACGCGTTAAACAAGGGAGTCAAAGACGCATAGTCAAAACAGGAAAAGTCTTGAACAAGACATCGTAACGGAAAAAAGCCTTCAAGCAAAAGCCCGTCAATGCTGCTTGGAGCGAAAAAGTCGAGCCAATCGGACCAAGGGCAGTTTGTACAACCTGTTACCCTCATTACCGTCGGATAGCTAACCGGGCTAACACATTTAGCCGCTCTCGCTTAGCAAACCAATGACTTTGGCTCACTTCGATGCCCCAGAATCTACGGTTGAAAGGGGAAAATGCCAAGGTCCGCGACCAACGGTTTTTGCGAAGCGGACAGTATGCCACACCTGGAAATCAAGATCTCGTAGAGGGCGACCAACCTGATGCAAGCAAAATTTGCTAAACTGCTCGGCATCCTTGCTCCGAATCCATATTCCGAAGCCTCTTTTGCAGTGATCCAATCCTCATGCATTTAAAAGCAAGAATCTTAGCCGGCTTTGCTGAGAAAAACGCTTCACTCTACCGCCGCGTTCAGGTTCCTTTGGGTGATCCGGCCGCTTGGATCGAGCTCCCTGATCATACGATCGCGGTGGTTCGCGACTTGGAAATGGACCGGGTCCGCCAACGAAGCCACGCCGATCACGTCACTTGCCCGGGCGAACACGAAACGCCATTAGGTCTCAGCCCCGACCGAGAGACCGCGACGGCACAAGCGACCGTGCAAATTCTTCGCTCCAAGAAAATTGAACGGGTCGTCGCCGACCGAACCCTGCCCTACATCTTTGCCTGGCATCTGCAACAAGCGGAGATCGAAGTTCTCTATGACGAAGACTTCGGCGTTCTAGATCGTCGGTCTAAGAGCGATCAGGAAATCGAAGCACTTGCTGTTGCTCAAGCAAAAACCGAAGAAGTGATGGAGCTGATGCTTCGCCGAATTGCCAATGCCACCGTGGATACCGAAGGCCGTTTGGTCGTCGATGGCGAAATGCTTACGAGTGAAATCCTGCGCAGTCTCGCCGCGATGGAGTTTCTGCGCCGAGGATGTAGCATGACTCACGGCGCCATCATTGCGACCCTTCCTCAGGTGGCCGATTGTCATCACGAAGGCAGTGGCCCGCTGTTTACCGGTCATCCGGTGATTGTAGACCTGTTCCCACGAGATGAATCGAGCCGCTATCACGGCGATTGCACTCGCACCGTTGTTCACGGCGAACCGTCCGATACGGTCAAAGCGATGCATGCGGCCGTGGTGGAAGCCAAGCAAGCGGCCGAAGAAAAATTGGTCGAAGGTAACTTTGGAAGCGAAGTCCACGTCGCGTCCGAAAATGTGCTCAAACGTCACGGCTACCCCCTTTCCCGTGGCTCGTTGACCGATAAGCCAAGTATCCAACACGGTACGGGCCATGGCATCGGTCTCGATGTGCATGAGCCGATTCTGTTGGACTTTGGAGGCAGCGAAATGCTCGAAGGTGAAGTTTTTACCATCGAGCCTGGACTTTATGGCCGCGAAGTTGGCGGCGTGCGAATCGAAGATATGCTAGTCGTTACCGAAGGCGAACCAAGAAATCTGAATGAATTGCCATTCGGTTTGAATTGGGCTTAAACGTCGCCGCGATTTTCCAATTGCTCGCGGAATGAATCACGCTCGCGACGAGTCGCTTCGAGATCGAAAATCAAGTATTTCATGTCCAATCGCAATTGCGATAAGGCCTCTTGAACCAAGTTCAAAATCCGACGGCGACGAGTGCTGCATTCGACAACGCGTTGAAGCGCCGGTGTCACAGCGTCACGGTAGCGAGCAGGCAGAGCGTTAATCGCTTCGACCATCTCTTGAAGCTCGACAGGTGTTTCGTCGTTGACTTTGTTAGTGCTTCCGATTGTGTTAGGCATGCGAGTGTGCTCCGAGAAAAAACAGCAAGTTGTGTGATTCAGTTGATTTGCTATCCATTGCATTTGCGATACCAAATCCCTGGTATTTGCGTTCCCTCGCTTGTGTAAACCCTTTTGTGTCAATGCTTTAGCGTGATTCGCATGGCTGCGTTGTCAAAACGCCACGTTGCGAAAAGTAATCACGAATTCACCTTGGCTCGGTGACTTAAATCTTGGTATGGAAAGGTTTTACGTTGTATGAGGACGGCTGGCGATCGGTTGTGGATTTTTCTCAACACCGTGTCGCGTTCACCGCACACCTCGCTGCAAGTTGCCGGATTGTGAGAGGAACTCGTTTTCGAGCAGAACTCTTCGTCGGGCAATTCTTGCGTGTGATTGTTCCGTTATTGATCTGCTAGGTCAACGATCAATGTCATATCCAAACCAAACCTCACCAAATTCGCAGCGGAACATTCCGACCTGGCAAGCCCTACGTTTTGCGTTAGGTAAGTCGGTTTTTATCTTCTTGGCGCTACTTCTCGCTGCACCTGTGGCACATGCCCAAATCTACGATTCGCTCGATGCCTATCCGCCCCGATGGCACTTGGACAGTTCCGATTGTGAAGCACGACTTGTTTCACACAAACATCTCGCCAACGGTGGCGTGGACGACCGCGCCTGTGAAGTCGTCACGGTGACCGCAACGCATGGTACCGAAATCGTTCTGGCTTACCCGATTGAACCGGTGCTTCCCATCGATGGTTTGACCGCCAACATTTCCGTGATGAGTGCTTTAGAAGGAGCGAGAATCGGTTTCCGTGTTCGGTTTCCCTACTTGCGCAGCAAAGTTTCACGTCAAGCGAAGTCGGTCATCGTTTACGGTGCTAGCTATGACGATCCCGGTAAGTTCGCTTCGATCGGCGTCGGCATGATTGAAAAACCGTTGAGCTCAAAAGTAATCGCCATTCGAGGTGAATTCGGAAGCGATGTTGATTTGCGTGATCCCTACGTTGATGCGGTGGTTGTGAATGCTTACACCGGAGCAGGCGTCAGTTCGTTGCGTCTTGATGAGCTTCGAGTCGATGGTTTAGTCAGCGTCAGCGAAGTTGCCGCCACGGTTCCTTCAGCTTCGGACTATCAGGATTCTGATTCGTTTCGTGCGGCTCGTATGAGTGAGCATGATAACTCAATCCAATCCAATGCATTCCCTCTGGGGCGAATCACGCGGATTCTACAATACAATGGCGAACCTCTTTCGTGGGTGCGTTCACTCGGTTTCGACGCGGTCTTGTTGTCCCGCCCACCGGATGCTGCGATCCTTGGTGAAGCAATTCGAGCACGCGTGGCAATCTATTGCCCACCGCCATCGTCGCCGGCCCCCTCGCTGCAGCCGCTCTTGCAACCCGTGGCGGGTTGGTATCTGGGAAGCCATACGACACTCGATTCAAGTCAGCTGGCCGCTGCCGAACGAACATCGCGGCGCATTCGAGCTTTTCCAACTCCCTGGCAACGCCCGATCGTCGCCGCGCCAACGGAGAGTTTTAGCCAATATGTACCGCTAATCGACGCCTTACTGTACGACATGCCCATTCGATCGCGAGGTGTGACCGATCACGAAGAAGTCGCCCAATTGGACAGCGTGCATCGGCGAGTAGGTGATCGAATGCAAATGGCAGTTGGGGTGATGAGCATGCCGCCCGAAGCCACCATCATACAAGCCGAATCGATCGCGGATTCGATCGGCGCCCCTCGGCCAACCGCGTTTCGGTGGCATTCGATGTGGTTGCAGGCGATGCGAAGTCTAGAAACAGCCCCCTCCGCGATTGTATTTCGATCGACTCGCTCTCTCGTTAGTGGTGGCGAGATTGAAAACCAACGTTCGATGGCATTGAGCTATGTCAATCGCATGGTCGCAATGATTGAACCTTGGGCAGCCGGTGCCACGTCGGTTACTGCTGTTCCGATGCAGGGTGCTCCCTATCGATGCACTCGTTTGTTTAAACGAAATGTGGAGGTGTTGATTCTGACGTCCTCCGCGTCGCGAGGTTCGGAAGTGTTAGCCGGTGATGGCCAGTCGCTCGATTTGTTGCTTTCACCTACTGATGCGAACAAGATGATTTGGCGTTTGACCCATTTTTCAGCCGAACGATTGACGCCCCAAGGTACTGGGCAAGGGGCGCGTTTGGAAATCGTTTCACCTGATGCCACCGAAGTGATCGTGATGAGTAGCGATCCGGCGGTTGGTTCCGAATTAACACAAAACGCTGCTCGCTTTGCACGCCAAGCTGCCCTGGATCGTTGGCAATTGGCGGGTGATTTGGTTCGTCGCTCGCGTGATGAATGGCAGACGACTGTGGCGTCACGAATCACCAGCCGGCCTCCACCAACCGATCTTGTTCGTATCGCGCAACAAACACTCGCCGATGCCGAACCGTTGTATCGCGCTGGCGATACGGATGCCAGTTTACGGATGGCACGCCGAGCCGATGCATGGGCACTGCGTTGTCAATGGCAACTGTCCGAAACGTTGATGCCTGATTGGCCGCGTCCAACCAGTTGCCCAACGATCGATTGTGGTGCAGCGGAAGTTCAAGCGGTGTGGTATCCGCTGATGAGAGACCGCGGCTGGAGTACGAATTTCATGACGACCGGTTCGCTCGACAGTGCTGACATGATCGGCAAAGACCGATGGACGTTTGGCAAACGACTCGAAGGTCGCGCCGATAGCGAAGTCGTGTTTGCAAATCGCGGTTCCTATAGCGGTCCAGGGGCGCTAATGGCACGCGCAACATCAATCGTCGACGATCCTCTCCCCGGCGGCTATGAAGGAACCGTGATCCAAATTCGCAGTCCCGCAGTGCGCATCCCGCCGCGAACAGCGGTTCGGATCGATGCCCTGGTTCGAACCATTGGATTTGGCAGGCCTCATCAAGGTGTGTTGGTCTACGACACAATCGGTGGGCAAGAAACGGGAGTGCTTTTGCGTGGCCGGTCGGCGTGGACGCCCGTGCGGTTGTACCGGCAAACGATCGATGAAACCGAAGTCAGCGTGATGTTCGAATTGCTCGGCGATGGCGAAGTCATGATCGACGAGGTGGAATTGAGAATTTGGGATACTGACACCAATATGAAGCCGCCCGCCGCGTTTTACCCACTTAACGCGTCTGTAGGTGACGAAAAGAACGAGTCGACAAACCGGTAGGGTCTAGGCGATACTGTGTGTCTAAACAAACACATGATCCTTCGCAGAGTCCCACACGATGCAACAAGTCAAGATATTCAAAGGTGTCGATAACGAAATCTCGGAATTGGAGCAGCAAATGAACCGCTGGATGCGGAAAAGCGGTGCCAAAGTGATTTCCGTGACCGGCAATCTAACCGCTCAACCCGCCCCCACCGCAGGCGGAATGAACTCGTTTGCCGCTGGTCACTTGATGTTAGTCGTCCTCTACGAGATCGATTCATCGCAGGGTTAAGGGGTGGGATAAGGCGAACGGACCTTTCCGCTCCGAAAGAGCTTTCTGATGTCGAACATCCAATTGCGAGCGTGCCGGTTGTGTGGAAGAGTGACCCGACGAGGCACGACCGAGCACCATCTGATCCCACGCACCTGCCATTCAAATAAATGGTTCAAAAGACGATTCACGCGCGAGCAAATGCGGGAAACCATCTCCGTCTGTCGCGATTGCCACCATTCCATTCACAAGTTTATTCCCAGTGAAAAAGAACTGGGGCGCGATTACCATAGCGTCGAAGCGTTGCTCGCGCACGAGCAACTTGCCGGTTTCCTTGCCTGGGTGCGACGACAAAAATAGTTGGTAGTGAGACACCCTCGCATACCCAAACCCACCCGCCTACTTAAAGTGTGTCCCCATGAAACTTACGCGTCGCGAATCCCTTGCCGCAATCGGCACTTCGGCTCTTCTGGCCACCATCTCCAATCGAGCGTTCGCAGCCGACCCAGACAACCCGCACATCGCGACCAATACCTATCCCTGGTATACGTTTTCTCGCCGTGAAGGATACGAGCAGGTTTTGCATACCGATGAGTTGCTTGGCGAAATAGCATCGACCGCTATCACCGGTTACGAACCCATTATTAATAACGTTGCTGAATTCGACGGTTTAAAGGAGCGACTGAAGAATCACGGGCTCGAAATGCGTTCGATCTATGTCAATAGTTCGCTTCACGAGCAAGACGACGCAGAGAAAAGCATCGCGGAAGTGTTGGCAATCGGAAAGGCCGCAGCAAAGCTGGGGACCAAGATAGTCGTCACCAATCCATCGCCCATTCGTTGGGGCGAACCGGAAGACAAATCGGATACCCAACTTCGCACACAAGCAGAGGCTCTCGATCGACTTGGCGCAGAACTCCGAAGCCAAGGGCAAACGTTGGCCTACCACAACCATGACGCAGAAATGCGGCAAGGTGCACGTGAGTTTCACCACATGCTGACCGCGACCAACCCCGAAAACGTCAAGTTTTGTCTCGATTCACACTGGGTATTTCGCGGTTGTGGCGATTCCGAAGTGGCTGTGTTTGATTCGCTAAAGCGATATCTTGATCGTATTGTTGAACTCCACTTGCGACAATCCGTTGATGGCATTTGGACCGAAGCGTTTCAGTTGGACGGCGACATCGACTACACAGCGATTTTCGAATTTATCAATTCGAAAATTGTTCATCCGCATATCGTGATGGAGCAGTGCATCGAGGAAAAAACGCCGAGGACGATGTCCGCCGTTGAAGCTCATCGCGAAGGTCGCAACCGTGTGCTGGCCGGTCTGCAGAATACTTGATCGCTTTGTCGATGCGTTTGTGCGAGTCGCTAGCCAAGATCGTGTTGCATCTCTTCTTGCCAAGTTCTTGGCCCGCTTTGATACCGAACCAGATCAATTTCGGCTTTCAATCGGATCGCATTGGCGCGGATGACATCTTCCGCAGCACATGCCGAGTGGCGATACAGGCATTCCAGCCTATCTTCGGTCTGCTTCGAGGCATCGTAGGCTTGAACTAGCTCCTCCATTCTCGGATCGTCCAGATTCTCTCGCAAACGCATTTTTTGATTGGGACGGCTTGAACAGAGATAACCACCAAAGATGACCGCTGCTCGGGTGAGCTCGGTAAAAATTGCCGCCAAAGTGAACCAAACAACCCACGTTTGGCCAATTGCTCTCAATTTTCCCGTGTAAGCGAGCGTGCAAATCGCGATCATTACGAGCAGTCGTAACGTCCACGATGGCAATTGATTTGCCCATTGGTGTAAATGTTGCAGCATGTAGAATACTCCGTCAAACCGGAGGATCACTTTGTTGCGGTGGAAATGGATCCTGAGACGTCTTGAACTCGATTCTAACACGCGCGATTACCCCCCAGAGAACGATTGACCCAAAGCATGGCCAAAAAGAACCGAATTCCCCACAAATTCCTTCCTTGGATTGATGTTCGGAAGAAATTCAATCTCTCACACGCTCATGTGCAAATGGCTCGTGAACTGGGGCTCAATCCAAAGCGATTCAGCTCCTACGCCAATTGCAAAGAACAACCGTGGAAATTGCCGCTGCCACAGTACATCGAAGCCCTTTACGAGAAAAGTTTCGGTAAAAACTTGCCCGACAACGTTCTGTCGATCGAACAAATGGCTGCCCACCACCTCGCCAAACGCAAAGCCAAGAAAGCCGCAAAGGCTGCATTGGAAGCGGGGCGAGATGAGAGCAAAATTTCGGAAGAATCCAGCAACGATCCAATTTAATTCTGCTCAGCAATCTCTTTGAAGCTGATCAATTTCAGACGTCCCCGCGGATTGTGCATGGGGCTGTCACCATCAAACTCATCGTCGCTGGTTTTGACTGCTTTGAACCTGAGACCATGTTCGTCTGCCAAAATGTGTCCATCGCCGATCGGATTTTCACTGCTCGCCATGTAGCGAATCAACTCGATCATTGATTCGCCCGTTTCATCCAAGTCTGCCAATTGCATGACAACATCGTGCAAGCCAAGTGCATTCATGCCCATCGTTCGTGCTTCGGTCTTGCCGCGGACGATGCCCACAAAGGCAAAACTCAATGCGTCTGGGCTGCCATCTTCGGCCAATTCGACCCACGCCGTGCCGCCATGGGCTAACGCGCTATTGTCGATAAAGACACCTCCTCCGCCTGCTTGAACGATTGCCGCGCCGGCTTTCATGATCGATCGTGCTGCCTTGAGCGATCCTCCCGGTGCGGTCAAAGCGATGTTCACGGTATAGTCGCGAACGATCGCCATATCTCCCTCAGATGCGGTCCGGCGACATGAGATTTGGAAGATGTCAGCGAATTGGTCATCCGGTTCCATCGGAATGAGTTTGACCAAATCACCATCCGGTAAAACAAGTCCATCCGGTGTCATTCGAAAACCGTCTGGGATTCGGCTGAGGAGTTCCGCTGGATTTGACCAAATTCCAGGGATACGAAGCGTGATCGGAGTGAAGGATTCCATCAATTTGATCCTATTGGATTGCTTATTTCGTTGGTTCTCAAACGCATCGCCACGATACCCATCTGACATCGAGTTCAATACTAACGGAACCATATGAATCCGTTTTTCCCCCAACAACCGTTCGGTAGACATCATGGCGAAGACTGCATTCAAACTAAGTTCGGCGTTCGGCAAATAACATTTTTTCTCCTCAGGAAAAATCTCGCGGTAGAAATTCGGTCTTCGACGGATGTTCAACCGTCCGTCGGATCCCGCCGAGACACTCGATTGATGGCATCGGTCAATTGACGAAGCGACTCAAGGTTATACGAATCACGACTGGCTAATTTTCGTAATAACTCGTTCCAGCCAATCTCTTTTCCTGGCGGTAGATTTTCTAGCGCGAAGGCACGTTCGTTCGGAATCCCCAAGAAAAACGCACTCTTGTCGATGTGAATCCTTCGATCCTCTCGCGTATCGGCAGCGACGATTCGTAGCGGCACGTCGGGTATCTTTTCAGTGGGATCGATTAGCCAAGTTGCCATGAAGATTTCCCCCGATGTCGGATCAATCCATACCAAATGGCGATTGACGAAATCACGGTGCTCAAACTGGCCATCTTTTCGATGCAAAAAGATAGATGGAACGTCAAAGATCAACAGAGTCGTCGTCCGAACCTTGACAACAATTTTTACAATTTGGGCCTCATTCCCGCTAAGTATGCGTCTTTGGATGAATCCGAGCGAAGCACCAAGTTGTGATGCACTTTCTGAATCAATCACGACCGATCTTCCATCTATCACCATGCTGTACCCGACCCCAACATCCGCCAATGAATATTGCGATGTTTGAGGGGCTTGGCTGGTTCGAGCCATAATGGTTAGCTGGAAATCAGAGACCGATTGCCGAATTGACTCGCTGACCGCATCCACATCACCGCTAGCGAATCGCGGTGTCGCTACTAAAACGACTCGGTTCCATGCCGACCTATCCGAATTGTCCACATCCGTCCCTGGCGGAAGTACCGTGATGCCCTCTGCAAAGGTCGCTACCGTCAAAAGAAAAATGCACGCCAATGCAAAAATGCTAGGCGGGGAAGGCAGCAACCATTTGCATTTCTTGCATCTCTCGTGGGGATTGATGATTCTACCGAGAGGGAACAGATTCTTGATCTTCACAACTTCCTTTTGCCTCGCGGTTTTTTGCATCAAGGTAGCTAAGCTGTTGATATAACATCTCAACTTTTGGCATGCTGTATCCAAACTTTTGAACAGCTCGTAGCGGAGTAGCCAAAATCGACTCAATTTCCATCGGCCGCCTCTGTAAAAAGTCCAATCGCATGCTGCTATCGTACGGTTTCATTTTACGAGTATGATCCAGGGTGATGTGAATCGCCTCGTCAGGTATTTTGACCCCACACGCGGCTGCTCCGGCGTGGACTTCACGAATAAGATCGTCAGCCAATTGGCATGCAGCATCATTTTCAACGATTTCCTTTGTCGATGCATTTAACGCAACTGACAATCCGTTGAACGGAATGTTCCACATTAATTTACGCCATCTCACGACCGCCAAGTCATCTGAAAACTTCGTGTCGATCCCTGCCGCATTAAAGTCAGCGTTGATTTGTCCACCAACTTTAGTCATGGCATCGTTCACTGTTCCATATTGCCCGAAAACAATTCGTCCGTAATCAATGTGGCGAATATGCCCTTGCCCGACCTTGTTGCTACAGAGAAAGCAACACCCGCCGAACACTCTGCCCTCCCCAACGACTTCTGCTGAATCTAGCTCGACGTCGAGACCGTTTTGCAGAACCAGAATTACGCCACCTTCGCGAGTCGGCGATGGCAGCAGTTCAGACAACAAGTGATTGTTCGTCGTTTTCAAACCAACGATCGTAACGTCACAGGGAGGCATCGTTTCGGTGGAGGCATGGGCGTTGACATCCGAAAGATGAAAATCACCCCAAACGCTTTCGACATTCAAGCCGTTTTTCTTGACGAAGTCGTAATCGCTATTGAGAAGAAAATGAACATCGAAGCCTAAGCGAGCGAGCATAGCACCGTAAAGACCGCCGAGGGCCCCAGAGCCTATCACCGCGTAAGTGTTCTTGGTCATGATTCGATCTGTTAAAAAAGATTGCTTGAAGACGATGAGTCTGCAAAATTGGAAAACGCTGCTCAACCGTAGACGTTACCCGAAAAAAGTACAGAAGGTATCCTTCAAATAGGTTCTACACAGCAATCCCAAGATTGTCGCTAACGCATGAGTACCGACGGACATTCGCGATACCGTTTGGACTCCGTATAAAGATTCCCAACGGCAATCGACACAGCGCAAAAAAAAACCTCTTTACAGCAAGCTGCAAAAAGGTTTTTTAAAAATCCGGCAATACCTACTTTCACGCTGGTATGCACTATCATCGGCTCGTAAAGCTTGACTACTGTGTTCGGGATGGGAACAGGTATAACCTTTACGATATGGTCGCCGGAAAGACATCATAACGGGTATTTCACCGCTATGACGCCGGTTGTTTGGTAGTTGTATACTAAAACTCAAGCTCGTCGAAACGCTCAATTCTAATAGATTTGAGTGCGGGATATCGACGGCCAATCTTTCGCCCATTAGTACTGGTTAGCTTAACACGTTACCGTGCTTACACGTCCAGCCTATCAACCTGATCGTCTTTCAGGGGGCTCTCGTCGTTAGACTACGAGTCCTAATCTTGGAGCGGGCTTCACGCTTAGATGCTTTCAGCGTTTATCCTTTCCGAAGTTAGCTATCCAGCCGTGCCACTAGCGTGACAACTGGTACACCAGCGCTTCGTCCAACTAAATCCTCTCGTACTAAAGTTGAATCTCCTCAAGACTCGAACGCCCACGGCAGATAGGGACCGACCTGTCTCACGACGGTCTGAACCCAGCTCACGTACCACTTTCATTGGCGAACAGCCAAACCCTTGGGAGCTTCTACACCCCCAGGATGTGATGAGCCGACATCGAGGTGCCAAACCGCATCGCCGCTGTGGACGCTCGGATGCGATAAGCCTGTTATCCCCGGAGTACCTTTTATCTGATGAGCGATAACCCTTCCATTCGGGATTACCGGATCACTAAGACCTACTTTCGTACCTGCTCGACTTATGAGTCTCGCAGTCAAGCACACTTCTAACTTTACTCTCTACGCCTGATTACCGACCAGGCTGAGTGTACCTTTGCACTCCTCCGTTACTCTTTGGGAGGAGACCGCCCCAGTCAAACTGCCCGACTGACACTGTCCTTCGCCCCGATTCAGGGGATCGAAGTTAGAATTAAAATATAACCAGGCTGGTATTTCAACGATGGCTCCTCCGATACTGGCGTACCGGTCTCAAAGCCTCCCAGCTATCCTACACAAATTATATCTCAACCCAATATCAGCCTACAGTAAAGGTTCACGGGGTCTTTCCGTCTAACCGCGGGTATGTGGCATCTTCACCACAACTACAATTTCACCGGGTCTGTGGTTGAGACAGTGCTCCAATCGTTACGCCTTTCATGCAGGTCGGAACTTACCCGACAAGGAACTTCGCTACCTTAGGACCCTCATAGTTAGGGCCGCCGTTTATTGGGGCTTCGGTCGCCTGCTTCGCTTACGCTAACAGTCTTCCTTAACCTACCAACACCGGGCAGGCGTCAGTCTCTATACATCCACTTGCGTGTTAGCAGAGACCTGTGTTTTTGATAAACAGTCGTTAGAGCCGATTTTCTGTGGCCCACCGAAGTGGGCGCCCCTTATCGCGAACTTACGGGGCCATTTTGCAGAGTTCCTTAACCACAGTTCTCCCGAGCGCCTTAGAATTCTCTTCTCACCTACCTGTGTCAGTTTTAGTACGGTCAGTTGCTTAACCTAGCAGCTTTTCTTGGACGTCCTTCCAGTAACTTCGAGAACTTAAACGCTCTCGAGCTCAACCTTGGCTTATGTCAGGTATTTTAACCCCCAACACCTCAGTTTTCGCTACGGACATTTCTATTCGTACCGCTTACTTTCTGGACGCCGTCCCTGCATCGAATACACAACCGGCGAAGGAATATTGACCTTCTATCCATCCCCTACGCCTTTCGGCCTCGGGTAAGGTACCGGCTAACCCTGGGCGGAATTGCCTTCCCCAGGAAACCTTAGGTTTTCGGCGAACAGGATTCTCACCTGTTTTATCGTTACTCATTCCGGCATAATCACCCGATGACCCCAACACCGCTCGTTACCGTACGGCTTGTATCTGATCATCGGCGCTCTCCTACCGCTCTAACACGAATGTTAGAACCCGCTGCTTCGGTGTACCACTTACTCCCGTTCATTATCGGCGCAGAAATGCTCGACTGGTAAGCTGTTACGCACTTTTTAAATGGTGGCTGCTTCTAAGCCAACATCCCAGCTGTCACAGCATTTCAACTTCCTTAGTGACTAAGTGGTCCTTAGGGACCTTAGCAGGCGATCTGGGTTGTTTCCCTCTCGACCCTGGAGCTTATCCCCCAGGGACTGACTGCCGAGGTAAGGTAAACCGGTATTCGGAGTTTGGTTCAGTGAGGTACCCTTGGAAGGGCCCCCATCCGATTCAGTATCTCTACCCCCGGTTACTAATTTACTCGACGCTAGCCCTCAAGCTATTTCGGAGAGAACGAGCTATCTCCTGGTTTGATTACACTTTCAGTCCTCCCCACAAGTCATCCCCTCAGTTTTCAACCTAAGTGGGTTCGGTCCTCCACGCAGTTTAACCCGCGCTTCAACCTGCTCATGGGTAGATCACACAGGTTTCGCGTCTGCAGCAAATGACAAAATCGCCCTATTCAGACTCGGTTTCCCTTGGGCTTCGTTCCGTAAGAACTTAACCAAGCCATTTACCACAACTCGCCGGATCATTATGCAAAAGGCACGCCGTCACACATTAAAATAGTGCTCCGACCGCTTGTAGGCACATGGTTTCAGGTTCACATTCCTCCCCTAGCAGGGGTTCTTCTCACCTTTCACTCACGCTACTGGTACGCTATCGGTCGTTAAAGAGTATTTAGCCTTACGGGATGGTCCCCGTGGATTCAGTCCAGGTTTCACGTGACTGGACCTACTCAGGTGCTCCTATGGTGTGTGTTTATTTTCGTGTACGGGACTGTCACCCTCTGTGGCGATCCTTTCCAGAATCTTCCACTAACAACACACAATCCAACATTGGAGTCCTACAACCCCGAGAGGGAAACCCTCTCGGTTTGGGCTGTTCCGCTTTCGCTCGCCGCTACTGACGGAATCGATTTTTCTTTCTCTTCCTCTGGTTACTTAGATGTTTCAGTTCACCAGGTTGTAACTAGCCTGCCTATGTATTCAGCAGGTAGCAATCGGGAATCCCGGGATTATTGCTTGTTTGTCAGCTCCCCCAGGCATTTCGCAGACTTCCACGCCCTTCTACTTTTAACGCCAAGACATCCCCCATGTGCCCTTAATAGATTGGCCGTCGAAATCCCGAACTCAAAACAACAAGCTTAGCGTTGCGATTGCTCGCTCGACTAAATTTGCGATCTTGAAATCTAGAACCTCGATGGTTTCTATGATTAACGATATCACATGTGTCGATTGCCACGCTGAAATCCAATCGCCCGAAAGCGTTTCAATCCATGGCGGCAATCGTGTTCGCACAGAATCCTATTAGAATACTTTGCCAGCTTCGTTTACTCGACCGTTAAGTAGCGGTGAGTTTCCTCGGCTGGCACGCTTCGTAGAACTTGTTCTTATAAACTACCATCTCAATTGGACACTCTGTCACCAGCAAGCAAGCTTGAAGGTAACTTCGCGGTATTCCAAATGAGCGTGGTGCTCTTTTAGATGCCAACTACCAAAACAACCAAATTGTCAAATATCAATGTCTTGCCTATGGCGGTAAGCCAAGTCAGCAAGAGACGCTGTTCTTGTGAACAGCCGGTCGACGCAGGTAGCCCAGGAATCTCTCTCTGAGGCGTTCGGCGTCAGCCGGTTAGTCACAAGCGAGGGCGAAGAATAGCGAGGCGGTTCTTTGCCGTCAACCGAGTTTGAAAGACTTTTGAAAAGTTTTTTTCAACTGGTTGAATCCGCTCAGTGGAGGCCATCTTTTCGCACCTGGAAGGCCCGGTCATGGTGCCTTGGAGGTTGCTGTGTGGCTCATTTCCTGAGCGAATGAGAAGGATAGCGGTTCGCAGCTTTTGGTCAACCTCTGATTGAGGAAAAGTTGCGATTTTGTTTGGGTCTCATGAAGACTCGCTAAAAACGGCTTCGGAGACACTTCCCTCTATACTTCTTACGAACTTACTTGTTTTTGTGGTCACTGTTATGAGTCACATGAGTGATTCACAAAAGTGGAGGTAGACGGACTTGAACCGACGGCCTCCTGCGTGCAAAGCAGGCGCTCTCCCAACTGAGCTATACCCCCAACTAGTTATCAGGTCACAGTTGTCAGTTAACAGGTTGAAACTGTCAACTGGTCATTGTGAACTGAGAAGTGGGCGTGCCAGAACTCGAATCTGGGACCTCGTCGTTATCAGCGACGCGCTCTAACCAACTGAGCTACACGCCCGAACTCTCTTTTAGAAACTGCCGCCGGGTGAGGCAGGTTCCTCGCGATACCTTCATGTGACGTGAATCGCCAACACGAATGACTCGTGAGCGGCAAAGTTTACGCAAACTCGTTTGGCTGTCAAAGGGAAGACTCGCCCGATTCTGCGAAATCTCACCACTTTTCATGCCAATGCGTCGCTTTTGTCATCTCATTTGAGTGTTTTCGCGAAGAATTGTTTTCGGCTGCAGGCCCCTTCGGACTTTAATCGATGCCCCGCAGTGGTGAAGGTTGAGGGTGTTGAAGGTATTCCGCCGTAGGCTCAGACCTATCAACCGTCTTATGATCGCAATTCCTTCCCTTTTCTGTTCGAACGCTCCGGCTTTTATTGATCCTGCTCGAAAACGAGCGGTCACTTGCCGGTCTATTTGGACGCGAATGATGCCATTTGGGTTCAACGCAAAAGTCCAAAACAAGAGAACGCAGGACCGCCAATCGGGATCCGCTTCGGCGGTGAGCTGCTTTCTGTCTTGCACCAACGCCCCACTGGAAAGGAAGCCATCGTCCGTTCCTACCATCGATTGCGATTGAATATTGCCACTGAATATTGATGCGGAACAAACGTGCACTGCCGGTGGGTATGTTGGCGAAATCGGTTGTGAAGCGGTGTTGTTGGCCGGCATTGGCATTCGGGGCCGTTGGTTGTCTGGAGAGACTGGTCTTGCTTCAAACCCCCAATGTCATGAAAGATATGGCGATTCGTTGACCTATGAACCTTTTGCGGGGAAGGGCTTAAGCTCGCTTCCTCGCAAACCCCCTAACCCTACCAATGGAATTGTCTGGCATGATGGACGTTCATCCTTCCGCAAAGTTCCCGCCGCATCGCTCCCGCATCTTTCGATCTTTTGTTGTCGCGATTGGAATTGTCGCTGTAAACGCAACTGCATTTGCAGCGACACCATCGGCGAAGGACGCTTTGACACTGACGCCAGTCCAGAAAGGAATCCAGTATGAACAGCCGGAGGCGGATGCAGTCGCGAATTGCACCGTCAACGATATCGACCACCCCGATTGGTCGGGATGGGAAGTTCATGCAGCTGATGGAACCTTGCTGCGTCGCTTTGCGGATACCAACGGTGACAATAAGGTCGACCTATGGTGCTATTTCAACTATGGGGTCGAGATTTATCGGGATGTCGATAAGGATTTCAATGGAAAAGCAGACCAGTATCGCTGGCTCGGGACCGCCGGCACACGCTGGGGTGTGGACCGTGATGAAAACGGCCAAATCGATTCCTGGGTTCAAATTTCACCCGAGGAAGTAACCGAAGAAGTCGTTTCGGCTATCCGTGAAGCAGATGCCGTTCGATTCGCACGTCTGCTGATAAGCGAAAAAGAGCTTGCGTCGATCGGGTTGGGCAAAGAGACGATCCGCCGATTGGCGACCAAGGCTAACCGAGCAGCCACTGACTTTGACGGATTCGCGAAACGCCAAACGGCTGTTGGTCGTTCGGCTCGTTGGGTTCAATTCGCTGCAGCCACACCAGGCGTGGTTCCTGCGGGAACGGAAGGCTCGAGCAAGGATGTTACGGTTTACGAAAACGCCGTAGCGATGTTTGACGACAACGGCAGCAGCGGTCAATTGTTGGTTGGGACGATCATCAAAGTTGGCGATACTTGGAGAATTGTTGACATTCCAAATGCGGGAGCCGAGGGCGAAGCCGTTGCGCAATCGGCGGGCAATTTCTTTACTCCGGGTGGAATCGGCGGTGCGAACACAGACGCGGGGCCCGGTATCGCACCTCAGACTCAGCAATTGGTAACCGACCTTGAAAAGGTGGACCGAGAGCTATCGCAAGCCACCGATCCGAAGAAAGTGGCGACGTTGCATGAGTCGCGTGCCCAATTGGTTGCACGTTTGATCAAGGCGACCGATGCACCAGAGGAACGTGATGCCTGGACTCGCCAGTTGATCGATACGGTCAGTGCGGCGACGCAAAGCGGTTTTTATCCCGGAGGTTTGGAGCGGCTCCGGGCGATTTCCAATTCGCTTGGCGAAGACAACGAACCGATGCGTGCGTATTCGGAATATGTGCTGATTGGTACCGAATATGCCGCGAAACAGACCCCTGATGCTGATTTTGCCAAAGTTCAGGAATGGTATCTTGAAACGCTAACCGATTTTGTCGATCGCCATCCTCAGATGCCTGAAGCGGCACAAGCGATGTTGCAATTGGCATTGAGCAAAGAGTTTGAAGACAAGGAAAAGGATGCACTTGGTTATTACAAAAAAATCGCTCAAGTGTTCCGTGGAACCGAAGCCGCCGAGAAGGCTGCTGGCGCCGCACGGCGACTCGAATCCGTCGGCAAAGTGATTGAATTGGAGGGCAAGTCGATCGATGGCAAAGCATTCCGATTGTCGCAGCTTCGCGGCCGTCCTGTGGTAATCCATTATTGGGCGACATGGTGTGAACCGTGCAAGCAAGACATGAAGCTGCTGCGAGGCTTGCAAGCTCGTTATGCGAAAGCGGGGATTCAATTGGTAGGCATCAATGTTGACGCGACTCGCGACATGGCTGGGCGGTTCTTGAAGGAGAATTCGTTGCCGTGGATTCAGTTGTTTAGCGATGGTGGTTTGGAATCGAGCAATTTGGCCAAGGCGTTCGGCGTCCAGACTTTGCCGACGATGATGTTGGTCGACCAAAAAGGCCGAGTGGTTCGCCACAACGTTCGAGCCGCAGAGCTCGAAACCGAATTGAATAAATTGACGAAGTAGTGGTAGAGCGAAAGGCGTCTTCGATTGCTTTGAAGACTTTTGCTTTAAAGACTTTGTGTCCGCTGTCCAGCGGTTGAAATGGTTCTTTTTTTTTTCTCAATTGAGTGATCCGATGCGAGGCAGGAAGCCCCAACCCGTTTACCCCATTGCCCGTTACGCCGCCCGTTGGCACGCCGCATCGGTTGCGATGATGATGCTCGTCAGTCTCCTTGCGATGGGAGGTTGCACATCGTTTTGGACGGGGAAAAACGATGAAAGCGAAAAGGAAGCGAGACTCAAAGAGCTGCTGACCGTTCCCAAGCCACCTGATTTGATTCGGGATGCCTCGATCACTCAGGGGATGAATACGATCCAAGTTGATGGTGTTGCCGCCGTCAACGGGTTGTCTGGTACCGGGGCACCGGCGATTCCATCGATCTACCGAGATCAATTGCTTGAAGAAATGCGTCGGCATGATGTGAAAGACCCGAATCATTTCCTTGAACTCAATGAAACCTCGCTCGTTCGCGTTCGCGCGTTCATTCCGCCAGGCGCTCGGCGTGGCGATCCGGTCGATCTGCAGGTGATGTCTCCGCCGCGAACGGAAACGAAGGATTTGCATGGCGGTTGGGTCTTGGAGTCCAGGTTACGTCATCAGCAGATGCTGCAAAGCAGTGTTCGCCAAAGTGAGGTGATGGTCGTCGGTACGGGGCCGGTTTTGACACGAGCCGATTATGATCCGTCCGAAGATGTGGCGTATCGTCTCGAAGGAATTGTGTTGGGTGGCGGACGGGTTCAAATCGAACGAAAATTAGGATTGATCCTTCGTCCTGAATACCAGCATGTGAAGATGTCCGCCGCGATAGCGTCGGCAATCAATCGCCGATTCTATTTCTTTGATGGGACGACCCGTCGAGGGATCGCCAAAGCGATCGAAGACGACTATATCGAAATCGAAGTTCATCCACGTTATCGTGGTAACGAAGACCGTATGGTTGCCGTGGTTAGGTCGCTTGGCGTCGCACCGGAGTCATCGGCCACTCAGAAACGGTTAGCGGAATTGGCTCGTCGTTTGGCTGAGCCAGCGACCTCGTCTGACGCCGCTCTACAGCTTGAAGGACTCGGGGAAAGCGCCATTCCGACGTTGTTAGAAGGTTTGCAGGCGTCCGATCCCGAACTGCGGTTCTATGCGGCCGAAGCGCTGGCCTACTTGGACCGAGTCGAGGCGATTGATCCACTTATCGAAGCAGCCAGCAGTACGGCTGCGTTTCGGCATCCAGCACTGATCGCGCTAGAGGGTATCGAACAGCGATTAGCCATCGATGGTCTGTCTCGGCTGCTAAACGAGGCGAGTTTAGAAGCTCGCTATGGTGCGTTTTGTGCAATTCGCCGTCGTCCGGATGCTCGTCAATACCTTGCCGCTGAAGTTCTCGCCGATTCGTTTCGTTTGTACGATGTCGCCTCCGATGCCTCCCCTGCGATCATTGTTTCACTGCGAGAACACCCTGAAATTGTGTTAATGGGAAATCCTCGGCCGATTGAAATTCCGACGTTCTTGATGGGGCCGCACGGCATCATGTTGAAGAACGAGCCTAGCAAGCCGGGGATGGTACGAATCAGCCGGTTTAAAGCGGGCGAAGACGACAAACGCGTGACGGTTTCATCCGATGCCAAATCGGTGATCCAAGGGATCGCAGCGGTGGGTGGCGGTTATGGCGATGTCGTGGCGGTACTACGAGAAGCGAAACACCGAGATTTCTTGAAGGACCAGTTGGCGATCAATCCGCTGCCCAAACGCTTGCGAACCTACTTCCGCGGTGAGCATGATGGTGACCCAGATCATGATGGTGACCCAGATGACGAGGAACTGGACGAGGAACTGTCTGCGAGCAGCGATAACGCCGATGGAAACTCATCGGAAGACGACCAGTAGAAGTGGCTGCAGCGGTTCTGGGAGCCTGCTAAAATGATTGGGTTGACGATTTGCTCGTCCTGTGTCTGGCTCAGTCGTGGAAGCATCCCATGTTGTTTGTCCCCTATAGCACCGATGCGCCGCTATATCATTGGCCGATCGCGACGGGCTCGATCATCGCAGTAAATGTGATTGTCTTTTTCGCCACCACGTTTCAAGCAATGTGTGGCAATATCGAGTATGAATCGTTGCATTGGTTGATTCTGGAATTCAACCAAATCAATCCATTTCAGTGGGTTAGCCAAGCATTTATGCATGCGGATTTTTCGCATTTGCTAGGCAATATGTTCTTTTTGTGGGCTTTCGGCGTCGTGGTGGAAGGCAAAATTGGCGGCGTCGTTTTCACGATTTTGTACTTTGCGATGACGGCGATCGATGGGGCGATGGTGCAAATTCCGATGTTCGTCCTCAGTGGCGAAAGCGGCGCGCTTGGAGCCTCCGGAGTGATATTTGCATTGATGATGATCGCGTTGATTTGGGCGCCCGAGAACGAAATTAGTTGTTTTTATTGGTTCTTTCGATTGGTTGGGTCGGTCGACATTCGCATCATTACCCTGGCGGTAACCTTCGTTTTTATGCAGGTCGCGTTCTTGTTCTTAAACGGTTTTTCGATGTCGTCGGAGATGCTGCACATGATTGGGGCTGTGATCGGCACGCCGGTCGGCTTTCTGATGCTGCGGCAAGGTTGGGTTGATTGCGAAGGGTGGGACGTCGTCTCGCGAAATCCGGCACTGTTGGAACTTCCTTGGTTGGCGTCGGACGATCAACGCCGGAGAGTCCAAACGACCGATCGAACGGATGATGATCCAGTCGAACGAGCATTGGCGCTCGATGGTGCCAGCAAGGGGCGAGCGGGGGCATCGGCGAATGCGTCTCCGTCAAAAGCACCTGTCAGGAAGCCTGTGGTATCGACGCCACGGCCAGTTGCTTCCGCGGCGACCAAAACACCTGCCAAGGCAAAACCCGCCGCAGAGCAGACGTCGATGTCCAATGCGGCGGTTCCAGTGATCGACGTGAACGCACATCCCGAATTCAATCGGCTGTCGTTCACTCTCAGGCAATCGGTCGACACCGAGAATTTGGTAATGGCCGAGCAGGCGTTTTCGCGACTGGAACAATTGAAATTGACACCCGGTTTGTCGGAGCGGATGTTGTTTCGGTATGTCGCGATGCTGGGGAAACAGAAGAAATGGGTCGAGGCGATTCGTCCTTTGAATCTAATCGCAAATCGCAATGGAGCGTTGGCTGACGAATCAAGAATCCGAATTGCCCAGGTCCAAATTTCGGTCTTGAAAAAACCGCAGTTGGCCCTAGTGACGCTTCAGCAAATTGATGCCTCGCCGAACCAAAAACCAGATATTCTAAAAAAACGCCAGCAACTGTTGGCGTCGGTTCAGTAATCGCTCCTTTTTCGTTCGCTAATTGTTTAGCGCCAAGTGCCCTTCACTACTAGCGAAGCACGCTTTTGCCGCAGGTCCGTTTTGCCGTTTTGCCGTTTTGCCGTTTCGCGTTTTGGGCTTCGGATTCAGTCGGCCAAATGATTATGGGAAAAAATATCGTACCCAGTTTCGAATGCCTTGACCGGGAACGTAGGCGACCGGTTGGCCCCAAAGACCTTGCCCGACCTGAACCGGGTTTGCCTCTTGGCCGAGCGTAAAGAGCGACCTAATCGGGGCAACTGTCGCGGTCGTCATCGTAGGAGCTAACGTTGGTGGCCCAGCGATGACCATAGGTGCAGCAACCGACGTGGGTGCAGAGGTTGTTGGAGTGACGGTTGTGTAGCTGACGGGCGAACATCCAATGCCGCAATCATACACCGAATAGTCGCTCGGTCCTGAGATGCAACTACAGTTATTCATCGTTGCATATTCGCTCTGCAGCGTCGGTTGGGAAAGCGGAGCAAAGTCGCTTGTGGCAACGGGCAGTGCGCTGTTTCGAGGCAAGGGGCCGCCGGGCGACATTGTGCTAGATGATGTTGTCCCCAACGGCATGGGAGGCACTGGCGAAAGTGCGTTTGAGTTGCTTGGTGATGCGGGGCTGCGAGGTGCCGGATTCGTCGTCGGCGCGGTCATCGGTGGCGCGGTCATCGGCGGCGCAGTCATCGGTGGCGCGGTCATCGGTGGTTGCGAATAGGCCGATGGCGGTGGTGTAAATTGAGCTGCTGGGGGCTGGGTCTGCGGAGCTGCGTTCATGGTTGGCGGCGGGGTAAATCCGCCAGGAGGCAATTGTGGCGCAGCAATATTTTGACCGTTTGACTGCATCAATACCGTTTGTCGAACTGGGTAATCCCCGGTTGCTGAAACAGACCTATTGGCGGAAGCCAACCTGGCTTGTGTTTCACGGCTGGATTGGTCGTCGTTTCGGTAGCGATCAACGGCACTCGGAGCACCAATCGGCCTTAAGCGAGTTTGCGGTGTGTCGAAAGTGGCCGAAGGCGTTTGGGCATGAGCGGCGGTCGGCAATGCTAGAAAAAGAGCCAAGCCTACGATCGAAAAGAGATTGTATTGTGTCATTCCTTTACCTTCGTTTACTATCCTGTCAGCATGACGCAGATTTACATCTCGCCTGTTAGTGTCTTTTGGGGATGCAGTGCAATAGGAATGCCGTTTTTCTGAAATTCTCAGAATCGGGGAGATATAGATCGAAAGACGCCCGAGAGTCCGTGATTGTTACAAAACGGTTGTAAACTTTTCATTCCTGTGCGTTGGATTGCTGGCCATTGGGGCGGCGACCAACCAGTCGCACTAGCAAAAAGATCGCCATCACTCCCGTAGCGAGGCACGCCCATGGAGAAATCCCAAGCATGCAAGGCAGGCAACCACAAAGAATCGAGACAGTGGCGACCGTCAACGCGTACGGCATTTGCGTTTGGACGTGCTGTAAGTGGTCGCAACCACTCGCGCGGCTCGACAAAACGGTTGTATCTGAAATGGGGGAGCAATGATCTCCGAGAATGGCACCGGCTAAAACGGAACCGGCGGTTGCCAAGCAAATCACGCCGCTGGGGTCACCCGAAATATCAAGTTGCAGCGACAACGTCACTGACAGCGGAGTCAGGATCGCCATCGTCCCCCAACTGGTACCTGTCGAGAACGCAACGAACCCAGAGATTAGGAAGACTGCGGTGGGAAGCAAGCGGGGATCGAGTCGATTCGATAGGACGCTCGATAGATAGCCGCCCGTGTCGAGTGCATCGGGGCGCGTCATCGCGCTGAGTGCCCAGGCGAGCCACAGGATCAACATCGCCGGCATCATTTGCAGTGCACCTCGCATCGCACCGTCAAGCAATCGCTGGAGGCCGCAGTCCGCAATTGCCATGTGCATCAAAATCGCTGCGAATAACCCCATTGCACCGCCGGCAATCAACGCCAAGTACGAATTGCCGCTTCCGAGTGTTTCAATGGCGGCGCGAAGCGGGCCCATCGATTCCAAAATCGTTGCTTCGTTGGTCCCCGTTATCACCAGGACGATACCGATCGCTGCGACGCAAAGGGCGATTGGAATGACCGAAGCGAGCCACAATCGCTTTGGCTCACTTGCATCGTATCCCGATGAACCCTCGGTAAGGTTCGCCACTAAATCAGGCGACTCATCCAATGCCTTTTGTTCCGCTCGTCGCATTGGTCCGAAATCTCGGCCAGTGATCGACACCGCAAATACCATCGCAAGGGCAAGGAACGGATAAAACCGATAAGGAATCGATTCAAGGAATAATGCAAAGGCCGCCGAACCGTCGGACACGCCGGCGGCGCTAAGTCCATCCGCCATGTAGCTGATTTCGATCGCGGTCCAAGTACTGATCACCGACAATCCCGCGACCGGTGCCGCGGTGGAGTCGACCAAATAAGCCAACTTTGACCGCGAAAGTCCGTAGCGATCGGCGGGCGACCGCATCGTGCCGCCGATCAGAAGCGTGTTGGCGTAATCGTCGAAAAAGATCGCTAGGCCGCTCAGCGAGATCATTGTTTGAGCACCGGAGCGGGTGCGAATGCGGCTGGAAAGGTTCGTCACAAGCGAGCGAATGCCACCGCCATATTCCATGACTCCAACCATTGCCCCGAGAAGCAACGTGAAGGCAAGCGTTTGGAGGTGATCGAAGTCATGAACCGATCGATACAGCGATTCAAGGAATACAAGGACGCTATCGAACCAACGGGCTTCGGGTTGGCTATAAGAAAGCAGGACCGCGCCTACAAAAATGCCGGTCCCGAGCGGCAGCAGAACTTGGCGAGTTAGGATTGCGAGAGCAATGGCGACAATCGGTGGCAGTAAACTCTCGAAACCATGCTGCACGGTGATCGATTCCGCTAATGGCTACTTTTGGATGCCGCCGTTCCGAGAACCGGCGGAACCAGGAAGCATGAATCGTCCTTCGCCGGAGCATTCTGAAGGGCTTGTTCGTTGGTCAAACTGGGGACCAGCTCATCGGCTCGCCAACGGTTGTCCAGATCCAGCGCAGTCGTCATCGGCTCGACATCCTCGGTATCAAGGAGAGCCAATTGTTCGACAAACCCCAAAATCTTGGTGACTTGCGGTCCGATCGCATCCACTTCCTCGTCGGTCAATTCCAAACGAGCCAATAACGCGAGTCGGCGGACATCATCTGCGGTCAAAGACATCGCTAGAAATGCTACTTTTTGGTGCCGCTAACATCGAATGGTTTGACCTTGACGGTCTTGCGAACCGCACCGCTACGCAGGCACTGAACGCAGATACGCATCGTCTTGTTGGTGCCATTTGGCATCGTGACGTGCACTTTTTGCAGGTTGGGAACGAATTTACGTCGGGTGCATCCAGTGATTTTGGTACCAACACCGCCGAGGTACTTCGCTTTACCTCGAGTTTCGATGCGGTTGCCCATTTGGACGCCTTTACCGCACGCTTCACATTGCCGTGCCATCTTATTCTCCGCCACTCGTTGTGGTTATTCGCTGTCAAAAGCTGTTTTTGGAACTGATAGAAGCTCGGCAATATAGCGATCGAGCGGCTCGGCGTGAAGCAGGAAAACGGCCCCGCTCGGCCGGTTCTTCAACGAATTTACTGACTTTTGGTGTTTTTGCTTCAGTTTTTTCCCGCTGAACGACGATGCTCCCTACAAGCTTTGTAATCCGAAAAGTTTAACATCCTCCCCAAAATACGAGTGACTCGATGCACCAGCCAGCCAACCCGACGTACGCCAAGGTGCTGCTGTTTTCGCTGTTCGCGCTGTCGTTTACCGGCTGCGCCAGCTTCGATTTCCCTAGCTTGGATCTCTCTCCAGACGGGACAAAGTACGTTTCCGGGGGCGGCGGCGGCGAGTTCAACGGGTTCGATGAGACCATGGACGAAACCGTGTACAACAAGGTCCGCGAGGCGCAAGCGAACAATGCGATCGTCTTCCAAGTTCAAGGGGATAGCGATGCTTCGCGAGTTTTACCTTTACCCCCAGACGGCAAATCGGTATTCGTCAGCACGCTGCTGACTCAGAGTGGTGCGGTGAAGAAAATGGGTGGAGTGGCGCCGATCTTGTACCGCAGTTCGCCTCAATCGATCGGCGGCGTGCGAATGGCCGTCAAAATGTCCCCTGGCGGAAAAACGGTGGTCCCAGAATCTGATTATGCCCTTCGCCCCGGCGACCGAGTCTATGTCCAAAGGTCCGCAGGGATCGATATGAAGAACTTGTTTAGCGCAACCTTGGGAATCTAAACCACTGCGGCCCCTTATCGACGGGGCGCCATTGGACGGTGAATCAGCATGTTCGCTGTCGTCGCGGGCACCATGATGGTTGATCGCGAAACCCACGCTCTGGAAAACGCGGGCTTTGTCAGACATCAAGGTTTGTCAGACATCAAGGAACGTAAACCCCGCGACGACAACCACCACTGCGATCGCGTAGAAAGCCATCACAATCAACGCGATGATTCCAAGGACTCGCCAGAACTTGACTTGGGTTGAGGCGAAATTCTCGAGTTGAATTTGCGTATTTCCGTTGGCCAATTCTTTTGCCGACGTTGCTGCTCGCCACAGCAGTAAGGCGGGAAGGCCGTACAGAATCAATCCGAACGAGCCCATGCAAACCATCCCGGATATCGCGGCCGTGACATCATTGTTGGATTCGATCAGCATCGATACGACGAAAATGCCGATCATCAATACCAAACCGATGATCAGAAGGACAGCAAAAAAGTATTGCCACCGCGATAGCTCCTTCACCGATGTCGAAAAATTCCCAGTCGGAACGCCAGACACGTTCTCTGCATCGTTCGGCTGGTAGGGATTAAACGCCTGGGGGGGATTTTCGGGTTCCATTGTGGCTCCGTGAGGGCTCCATAGTGATAGTGTGACTAAAGCTACTCGACGCCAATGTTTTTCCCAAGGTGCGATTGGGCAATCCTGGGGCTTTCTACGGTTCCCTTTTCGCTAGTTCGACGCTCGATCGCCAAATGGTCGATGGTCAACAGGTAGACGTTGCGTCCCAAGATTGGTTTTCGAGCCATCGCCACGTTGGGATGCGTCTTTGACTTATCGACATTGTGGTGGGAAAAATTGTTGTGCCAGAAGTTTTGCTAAAAAAACAAACCGCCAAGACCAACAGCGGCACCATCCTTGGGATTTGGCGTCTTGGTCAGGTGGTCTACCGCAGCGAGAGCGCCGAGTTGTCGTTGGCCCAGCCCGCCGACGCGACGGGTAGCCCAAGGTGGGATTACATCCTGCGGCGATCGATCGGCGCGAGTGAAATCGAGAGCGTTCGACAAGTCCGCCAGTTCACCGTATGCGCATCGCAAGTTTTTCATCCTAATTTGATCGCGGTTTTGGATGCGTCGGATTCGGATACGTCTCCGTTCTTGGTAATGCCGCGGCTCGACGGCGAAACAATGCAAACGTCCCTCGATGCGGAGCCTCGCAAAGCACTGCCTGTGGCACTGTGGTTCATTCGACAAGTCTCGCAGGCCCTCGAGGCTTTGCACGCCAGCGGTTGGGTCCACGGTGACGTCAAGCCGGATAACGTGATCATTGGGCCAACCGGCCACGTGACTTTGATTGACTTGGGTTTTGCGGATCGAGTGCATTCGTTACCCAGTCGATTGTTCCGTGGAACACCTCAATACGCGGCTCCGGAAACGTTGACTGGACAATCCGTCACGTTGCCTGCGTCGGATGTTTTTTCGCTCGGACGGGTGCTTTGGCAATGGATGACGCGAGTCAAAACGGCCAGCGAACTGCAACTATCGCCTGTTGCTGAATTGATTGAGCAAATGGTCGCTGAAAATCCCACCGAGCGGCCGACCGCCAGTGGCATCACACGCGAACTGTTAAGACTTGAAATCGAGAGTCTGGGCTGCCATATCGAACCCGAGCGACGTAGCCGCCGAGCGGCGTAGGACTCGGGACGGCTTTGGAAGTAGAGCCGGCGACTCTCCTTCGGTTCGACGAGGATTAGGATACACCCGTCACCGCGAAACCATTGAGCCGCGTGAATGAGACACGGTTTTCCTTGATGGTGCTAAACTGTTGGCTTCGGGTTGCCAACTCAAACCATGTATTCGCTTTATGACGTCCTTGCCTATCGTCGATCGACCGACATCGCGTCGTCATGGGCGTATGCGCACCTACGCGATGCATGCCTATCGAATGGGTTTGCTGGCTGTCATCGTTGGACTCGTCCATGCCGAGCATCGCTGGTTCACCGCGCAGAAACGCGGACAAACATCCGAATCGGTTGCCATTGATAAAGTGCTGCCGTTGTTTCCGAACGCCGCTTCGCTGGGCCCGTTCAATCCCGATCACGGTGGTCAAACCGTTCTAAACTCCGCGGGAGAGTCGCTTGGATTTGTCGTGCAAACGTCGCCTGAATCGGACGATGTGATCGGTTTTTCTGGGCCGATCAATACGTTGGTTGCGTTTGGCACGGACAATCGAATCTGCGGAATGACGGTCTTGCGAAGTGGAGATACGCGAGAGCATACCGAAGACGTCATCCACAACGAATCCTTCATGAAGTCGCTTCACGGATTGAATTGGCAGCAAGCGAGTGCGGCAGACGTGGATTCGGTTTCGGGCGCGACGCTCACTAGCATGTCGGTCATTGATGGAATTCGGCGACGACTCGGAGGAGCCAACCCTTCATCGCGTTTTTCGGATCCGATCACGATCCAGGAGGCGTCTGCGTTTTTTTCCGCAGCAACGGGTTTGGAACCCGACCCGCAAAAACCGAGTATGTGGAACGTGATCGACCCATCAGGAGCCGAACTTGGGAAACTGTTTCGCACTTCGCCTCACGCCGACCAAATGATTGGTTACCAAGGGCCAACCGATACGTTAGTCGCCATGGACAACCAAGGTCGTGTTTTAGGGGCGGCCATTCGACAGAGTTTTGACAATGAACCTTACGTCCGCTACGTCAAAGAAGACCGTTACTTTTTTAACTTGTTCAAAGGCTTTACGCTTACGGATGTTTCCTCGTTGGATATGGTCGACGCAGGTATTGAAGGGGTTTCCGGTGCAACCAAAACAAGCACGACCGTCGCGGAAGCGTTGATTTACACCGCCAAGCAAATTGAGCTTGAACAACCGCTAACTCAACGAGAGCCCGAATCGTGGCTGTCCTTTTCGGGGCGTGACTACGGAACTGCCACCGTCGTGTTGCTTTCTCTTGTCGTCGCCCTAACGCACTTGCGAGGGAAACGTTGGGTGCGAATTGGGTTACAGTTCGTTTTGATCGTCTATCTTGGTTTCATCAATGCCGACATGCTCTCGCAAGCACAAGCCGTCGGATGGACGCAAAACGGAATCGCTTGGAAAGCCGCACCGGCGCTGGTGCTCCTTACGATCGCAGCACTCGTGTGTCCAATCGTGACCGGACGCCAAGTTTACTGCACGCATCTGTGTCCCTTCGGTGCGATGCAGGATTGGGCCCGGCGTGTGCCACTGCGCCTACGCGTGCCTCGTGTGGTTGATCGGACGTTACGATTGGTTCCAGCGGTGCTTTTGATCGTTGTTGTCTCGGTTGCAATGTTGCATTTGCCGCTATCGCTGGTCGGCATTGAGCCGTTTGACGCGTTCGTGTTTCGTATCGCAGGCTGGGCGACGATCACGGTTGCGATTGTGGGGTTGGTTGCATCGTTGTTTGTTCCCATGGCATATTGCCATTACGGTTGCCCCACCGGCGCCGTGCTAGGTTACGTACGGCTAACCGGATCGAGCGGCCGATGGAATCGCCGTGACACGCTGGCTACGTGTCTCACAATTTTTGCCTTTGCGGTTTACGTTAGTTAACGTTACGTTAGTTAACGTTCGGTTACTTCAGAAACTCGGTTGTGTAACATTCCTCGGCTTGAACTTTTCCCGAGTCGACGACACCGAGCTTGACCATTTGGTCGACCAGTGTGTCCCATCGGTCGGCTGACATCTGCCCCGCCGATTCAATCGGTTGGTCGTTTGGCAACGCAAGCGACCGCAATTCCGCTTCGCCAAACGCCAAAGCTTCGGCGGTCATGCCATGTTGGTTCGCCGCCAAGATCGCTTCGTTCCCTTTGGTTGGATCCGTCAAGTAGTTCATCCAGCCTTGGCGAGTGGCTTTCACGAACCTTCGGACTCGGTCGGGATCCTTTTGAATCAGTTCCCCGCTGGTGATCAGAACGCTTGAATACGGGTTCCAACCAATCTCGCTGAGCATCAGCTTTCGCACCTTCACGCCTTGTTGTTCCGCTAAATGCGGTTCGGCGAACGAGTAAGCTTGTATGGCGATGCCAGGGTCGGTAACAAGGGAAGAAACGCTGCCGTGATAAGGGACTTCCTTGACGTTATCGAGTAGTCCTTTGGATCGCATGAAGTCAATGAAAACACGGCCGGTTTGTCGCTGCAATGTCTTGCCCGCTAGATCAGCGAACGTTTCGACGCCACTGTCTTGGCAAACCAAAATGCAGCGAGGGTGGTTTTGCATTGCAGCCATCACGGCGACTATGTCGGCTCCTTGAGCCCGAAACAAAACGACATCGTCGGCGTTTGCCATCGCGAATTGGACTCGTCCGAGCACTAATTCGGGCGCAACCGGCGTCGCTCGTCCACCAGGCCGAATCTCAACCTCCAATCCCTCAGCACCGTAAGTTCCATCAGCAAGAGCTTGGTACATTCCACCATGTTCCGATTCAGGATACCAATTCAATTGAATGGCTATTTCGTTACCGGATGTTTTCGATCCGGAGCTCTCTTTTTCGGTGCTGCATCCAGCAAATAGCGGGTACAGAAAGGCCAGGACGACAAAGATGTACTTGGGTTGCATAGTCAGATGCTTTCAGAAGTCGGAACCATGACGCGAAAAGACGACTAACGATTACGATAGCCGGTTGTCCAGCGGCCGAAAACCGTGATTGAAAGCAAACTTACCAATCCAAAAAGTAGCAAACCCAGAAGCGTTGAAGCAAAAATCGCCGCGATCAACGCATCGGTTCGTTGGTAAGCTTGCCATCCGGTCATCAATGTACCGAGCCCGTTGTAATTGGAACCGTTTCCGACAAAAAACTCGGCCACAATCGCCCCGATTACGGCCAAGCCGCTACTGGTTTTCATGCCGATCACCAAGAACGGAATTGCGGTCGGCATTTGCAGCCACGCCAACCGTTTGGCTCGTCCGGCACCGTACAAACGAAACAGATCATTGAGATCCTTTTGGGCCGACATCAAACCTTCGGTCACACTGTTGACGATTGGGAACAAACAAATGATGACTGTAACCAATACGATCGTTCGAAATGTGTAGCCGCTCCAGGTGATCAACAGCGGTGCAATCGCGACAACGGGGACCGTTTGCAAAAAGATGACGTAAGGGAACACTGCCTTGCGAATCAAATTCGATTGGCTGAACGCGATCGCCAAAATACAGCCGATTCCGACTGCAGTCGCTAATCCCACGACGGCCGCGATACCGGTCGCAAGAGTCCCTTCAAAGAGGGGGTGCCGCTCTTGGATTGCGGCTTGCAGAACTTGCCAAGGCGACGGTAGCAGAATGGGTGGCAAGTGAAAAAAGTAAATCGCCCATTGCCAAAGAACCAAGCCCAACGCTGCGACGCCGATGACCGACGCCGCACCGAGCCAAACCTGCTTGGTTCGATGTTCGTCACCTGTGCTCATCATGCGTCATCCCTCAACGCATCGCCGACGCGGCCGTAAAAATCGCCGAATTCGGGACGTCGCCTCAGTGTTTCGCTACGCGGCCACGGCAAAGGGTTTTCAATCGATTGCTCGATTTGCCCTTCTCGCATCACATGGATTTGATGGGCCATTACGCACGCTTCGGCAATGTTGTGCGTCACCATGACGGTGGTGAATAATCGCTCTTGCCACAGTCTCAAAAGTAGCTCGCCAAGTTGGCTGCGCAGCATATCGTCAAGTGCCGCGAAGGGTTCGTCCAAAAGCAACACACTTGGTTCGGTGACCAACGCGCGAGCCAACGAGACACGCATTTTCATGCCGCCTGAAAGTTGGTGTGGCAGTCGATCATGCGAATCGGCCAAGTCGACCGACGCCAGCGTCTGCATGGCTTGATTGTGACGATCCTTAGCATCGCCACGGCCAAGTAGTTCAAGTGGTAGGATCACATTCTCCATCGCCGTTCGCCAGGGCAGAAGCGATGGTTGTTGAAACACGAATGCGATTTGCCCGTCGCCGGCCGTTGAATTCGGGCGGAGATCGACGTTGCCTGTCGATGGTGTCTGCAAACCGGCGATTAAACGAAGAATCGTCGTCTTTCCGCAACCGCTCGGCCCGATCAGAACGGAAATGTGGCCTGCTTCAATGTCAAGTTGCACATGATCGACCGCAACGAAGTTGTTTGCAAATTGAACGGATAAGTCATTGCAACGAATCGAGAAGCGAGCTGCATCGTCCGCCTGGTTCATCTTCAACGATTTGGCGGGATTGCCTGACATGAGTTCAAGTGGTTAAGAAAGATAATTTCCAGTCGATAGTTTTCAATGCTTGGATTCTACCCATCGCATCGCTTTCAAGAAATGTGTCTCTCCCGAAATGCTTTTGCGAAGAGATGCTTACGCGAATTATTTTGTCTTTTTTGCCTAAATCCCGTAGGGACGGGAATATTTCTCATCGACATCGATCCGTTTAGGTATGAAGGTGCACATGTGGCGTGACACGTGGCGGCTAAGAATCCGCAGGACGCTCCACAGCTTTTCCAGCGTCGCTGAGCTTGTGGAACGCGCCATCGGCATGCCACATCCAAAGCAACCCATCGCGTGACTCATTTGCTGTCGATTTCGTGATAGTCTTCTTCCGCGTTGACTCGCCAGACGTTCGATTTGTCTCGGCGTCCCGCGATAATATTGTCTACCGCAACCATCGCCGAAAGCATCGAATGGTCCTGGTTGTTGTAGCGATGCATGCCGTTTCGGCCAACCAGATACAAGTTCTCGATCCCGTCGGTCCACTGGACGATACGGTCGAACCGCGCATAAGTTCCCCAGTAGGCCGGATACGCCTTGGGGACCCGCAATACAATTTGGTCCAACACATCATCGCGGTCAGCGATGCCCATGGCAACCAGCTCATCCATCGCGGTTGCGGCAATCGCCTCATCGGATTGTTGCCACAATGCGTCTCCCTTACTGCAAAAGTATTCCAATCCCAGCCAAGCCAAACTTGAATCGCGAACCAGCCATCGGCTCCAGTTGTGAAAAAGCTGAATGCGGCCCACCGTGTACTGGGGATCTTGAACATAAAGCCAATTGTCGGTCATTGCCGATTCGATTCGATCCAAGCTGCGCATCCGCCGCAGCAGAACCCCCACCGTGATAAAGTCACGATAGACCAGTCCTTCGGCAATTTCGCGAACCTCCAGCGGAGGATGCTCCATGGCGCGAATCAGTTTTACCACCGGCATCGAACTAAACACATACTTTGCATCGAACCTTCGTTCCGTTCCGGTAACCGTATCGGTAACCACCACACCGATACACAAACCATTGTTTGCCTCAATTTTCGTCGCACGCGATTGAAAGTGAATCTCGCCGCCAAGTTTGACAATCTCTTCGGCGCACTTCTCCCACATTTGGCCAGGACCGTACTTCGGATACAAGAACTGTTCAATCAAAGACGTTTCGGTATCTTTGCTTGCCACCGAGTTGCTCACCCGGTTGTTGAACCATCGAGACGCGGTGCGTTTCACCGCATGGGCGACCGCGCGGCGGATACTCATCCCCTTGATCCGCTGCGCGCCCCATTGGGCGCTAATCCGATCACAGGGAACCCCCCAAACTTTTTCGGTATAAGACGTTAAAGAACGTTCGATACAACTCACGCCCAAACCGATTGATGAAGAAATCTTCTAAATGGTTCTCGGGTCGGATGGGCCACAGCGAGCTGCGTAGATAGCTGATCGCGATCCGTGTCATCCTCACCATCCCCAAGCCTTTCACGGTCGTCGCGCTTAACGACAAAGGATAGTTGAACAATTTGCCGAGAAAATATATCCGACTTTTGCGCTGCCGCACCAGCATCACATTTTCGGTCGTTTCGGGATCAGGCCCATTGCCATCACCGTCAATCGTGCGGGCTTGCCCCTGGTACTTCAATCCTATCGAATCGTTCGCATCAGTCCCTTGCAGTGGCATCATTCGTTGCCACCACGCCATCACCCGATCGGATTTGGAAAAGAAACGA
Source organism: Novipirellula herctigrandis (assembly GCA_007859835.1). Taxonomy (GTDB): domain Bacteria; phylum Planctomycetota; class Planctomycetia; order Pirellulales; family Pirellulaceae; genus Novipirellula_A; species Novipirellula_A herctigrandis. Next base: position 6,658,104 of record SJPJ01000001.1, read on the forward strand.
TGGCCGCCAAGGTCGATGCGATTGCCATTGTGAACCGTGGTGCGCGAGATGCCTCCGACACAATCGGTTGCTTCGAGAACAATCGGTTTCAAATTCGTGCGAGTGACAAGTTCAAATGCCGCAGTTAACCCCGCCGGACCGGCACCGATGATGATTACTTGGTTGCAGGACGGGTCGTCCGAGTCGGCCAATCGATTTACCCTGTTGTCTTTCAAAACGATTCCTTTGCGACTTCTTGTCCCGCTTTGGTTCCCATTTGGCCCCATGTTCCGTACGGCGACGGGCCCGTCAATGTGCTCACGCCATCCACCGTTCCATCGCCCGCGTCAATACTGGATGTGACAAACCGAATCGCACCATCGCCCATCGCCACGTGCGCACCACCGGGATGACGGCTTCCCGCGGTATAAACGCCCCATTGAAAATCGCCCCCGCCCGAAGCGCACTTGGGCGCACACGGTGGCAACGCCGTCGCAGCACTGGCATAGTACGGACGACCGTCGGCCCAACGCGTTCCGGTCAATTCGGCCGCTGGTTGGACGACAATGTTCTCGCCGTCCCACGCCGAGCGACAATCATTCGGTTTGGGGCTGCGATATAACACGCCATCGGAAACCAGCAACATCCCGCCCATCCTGTCGGATGGCCCCGCGTGTCGCCCGGACGCCATTTCCATGAACTGGATCGTATTGCTAAGCCCATCGGTCACCTCGGCCGGCCGAGGTGACCGATTGTCGGTAAACATGCCTCGTGACTTGGTGGTTGGTAAGTGATGGTCTTCGATCGTATCCCCCAAGCTGGCGCGGTAACTGAGTTGTCCCGTGTTATCAAACACGCTTGATGCACTCGTTACGTCGCTGGGGCAAGCGAACACGCCCGCCGGATAGATCGTTCGATAAAAAAGTGGGTCGAGCCAAGGATCACGCACCGTGCCTCGATTGACTTTTGCTTGCAGCCGGAATGCTGAGGCCTCGGCTTCGAGTTGCGGCAGGATTGCCGTTGCCCAGCTCAACCCAACTTCGCCGTTATCATCCACGCGGCTAACCACACTGCGACGAGGCGCGGGGTAAACCCGAAAGGCCGATTGGTAGTTCGCAGTAGCCAAGCTGATATTCTTCAGAATGGACGAGCATTGCATCCGCCGGGCGGCTTCGCGTGCCGCTTGAACCGCTGGCAATGCGATCGCAACCAGAACCCCGATGATTCCGATCACCACGAGTACTTCGATCAAGGTAAAAGCATTGTGCCTTGCCTTCATGGTGATTCCTCCCCATGATCGCTCTGGAGCTTCTCAAATTCAAAGCGATAGACGACCACGGTCGGACTTATGAACTCGTCGGGCACGATAGTCGCCGTCTGATGCACCAAGTCATGAAAGCGTTCCGACTCCTCCCACAAGCGATGCCAGGGCGCGGGTGCTTGCAAGCAACGTGCGATGATTACTTCAACCGGGACTACGTCTTCCGAACTGAGTTCCAGCGTCGACGTGTCCGACGAATCCTCGGACCTACTTTCAACGAGTGCTTCGAGGATCGCTTCAGAGGGAACGCTTTTGGGTAAATTGATTGCCGAACGAGCAATGTCAGTATAGAACGCATAGTACCGCCGAGTACCCTCGGGAATAGGATGCTCACGATCCCATTTCTCCAGCGTCCACACATCCTGGCCGCCATCAAAGTTGCTGTCATGTAAAACTGTCGGAGTTCGATAGCTGCCGCCAAACAGCGGGTTGATGTAAGCGAATTGGTGCGGCCAAGCGATTGCAATATCAAACGCGATAACCGTTAACCCGATCGCATAGATAAGCCGTGTGGACAGACGCGTTTCCGCTAACCATGCGTCCAGACCGACTCCGAGTAGCAAATAACAAGCCGGTAATCCTGGAAAAAGATACCGAACGTTGAGCGCCATTTGCCAGTTCCAACTCAGGATGCCAAACACAACGGTGACAACGCCGACGAGAAACCACACGGCGGACCAAAACCTCGGGTCGGTGGTGTTGACTGTTATCGTACTGGACGAGGCGACGTGTTCTTGCGACTGAATCGTACTCGGAGGACTCGTTGCCTGGTCCACTACGGCGAGCCCAAACTTTTTACGCTGACGGAGCAGCGGTGGATAGAAACGTTTAATCGCTTGTATCGGTAACCAAACAGCCAGCAACGCACAGACGCCTAGAAACACGATTTGTTCTTTTGCGAAAACTCCTACGATGTAATACCACCACATCCCCTCGGGATAAAAAGTACCGCAAAAGTAGCTGGGAACACCCCGTTGAATAAACAATTGTTGTTCGTCGATCCCCATCAGGTATTGAGTAGGCAGTGGCGACGGCAGACTTCCAAGGCGAGTCGCCAACGACCAGAGTAACTCACTCGCGAACAAATGATTGATCATCGGCACGCCAACATCCTTGCCCTCATAAACTACGATCGTAATTAGTAGCGCGATGACACCGTGTCCGAAATGATTCAATCCAAGTCGCATGAAGTTGCCCCAACCGATTCGCCGTGCGACCGCTTCGTGGCCAACCAGTAGGAGCGGCCATAGCAGATAGATTGGGCAATAGGTGAACTTGACGTTTAGGCAAGCACCCCAGGCGACTCCGACCAAAACACTATTGACCCAGCAACGGTCATTGAGCCAGCAACGGTCATTGAGCCAGCGTAACGTCGTCAGCATGAGCAATATCATCGTGCAAGCCGACAGCGCATCGGGCATCATCGTCCACCCGTGACCAAGTGTCAGTGGGCTGGTCAAGTACAACACGGTGGCGATCGTCCTGGACCGCAATGACAGCATCGGAAAGCCTCGCAAAAGAACCCACGCAAACCCGACCACAACCATAATGCGTGGAATGCGTCCGACGAGGAAATGCCAACGATAGGTGTTAGGGGAAGCTTCGGTGGCACGCGTCCCCATTGGGAATTCGGCCCGATTTCCGGAGACCATCATCGACGCTGGGTAAGGTCGCGGGATCGGCACATCGCACAACGCTTCGACCACCACGCCACTGACCCAGCGATGCAGTGGCGGGTTAACGCGATAGTACGCGGGATCGCCATAACGAACCGTTGCGACGGACGCATAGAACTGGCCCACTTCATCGGACACCGGCGACTTCAAGAATGCTTGCGTGAGCAAAACGACGGCCGAACATAGCCCCACCAAGAGCAACATTTGCGATCTTGCCCGCTTGGACATGCTAAGCGTTCGCCTTACGTCGCCAATGGAAATATGCGGCAATCAAAGCTAAGCCAATCAGCATCACCATGATTCTTCGAGGCCAACTCCAACCCACAGTGGGCGGTGCAAAAATACTCGAGTCGATGTCGAAGGCTTCCATCGCCGCAGGTTCTAGTTGCAACTCTTTTAATGTGTGGGTTTCGATGCTTTTTTTGCCATGAGTTGGTAGAAACGTAATCTTGAGACTCGAAGGAACCTGCGGCGAAATACTTTCATAAGTGTAATCGAGGGTGTTTGTCGCGATTTTGCCATCATCATATTCAATGTTGTCGGAGGAACCTAGAACCAACTTCGAGTCGGAAGCGAATCGAACGGTTTCAACGATTTGATAGTTCTCTCCCTTCTCAAATAGCGTCAGGAGGGTGACCAAGCCATCGGTTTCCTCCAGGAGGAACTTTTCAGTCGAGCTGGTTCCTTCGATTTTATCGCGGATAATTTGCCACATCGGCAGGTCGTAAGTGCGATTCCCTTGAGCATAGAAATGCTCATCTGTTGCCCGCCACATTCCTTTGTCGGCTTCATCAATCTCTATAATCGTACCGATGTCTGTACTAGAGTCGATAAGCAGGCGAACGTAGCCTTCAGGACGAATGATGACACGAGTCGCTGAAACGGCGGCACCGTTTTTCGCGTGAGGGCGCCATTCGACACGAAAGTACTTTCCTTCGCGGGCCCAGTATTCAATAGTCTTTTCCGAAACGGTTCCATCCTCTTTTTGCTCTCGAATCTCCCAAACTCCATGCATGTTGTCGTAGAGGCGTTCTCGCTGCTGCTGCGCATCCATGATCGCATGCAGCGTTTTGAGTTGCTCAGGTATTTCCTCCGCGGAACGAACTTCGTCCTTAGCAACCAGCGATAAACTGGGAATGATTGAAAAACTGAAGACCAGAAATATAAATTTCATACTATACTTTGCGACTACTTTTGAAGAGACGAAAGTTGGCTTTGCGGCATATTTGCCGCAAAGCCAGCGGTTGCCATCACAGCCGAAACAATTTTATCTTACCGGTAAATGATCTGCTCATTGTTATGGAAATTGTTTTACGCAATTAGATGGGCGAGCGTAGGGGTAATCTAACCACCGATATCACACCCACAATTTCCCGATCTAAAGGCACATGAACACGATGTCGTGCCAATATTTCCGGCGCACACATCACTGCCCGCTTTGGGTTCGCAAATCCTTTTCCTGGCGTTTGCCGGGTCTGGATTGTCATTGCATCCACCGCTGCAAGAAGCCGCGGTGTACGTCGATGCAAGGGCCGCTTGTTGTGGAATGATTGCAGACAGCACGAGCACAATCCCCAACGACCCGAGCGAATTCATAAGACTTCTAATCACCTGACTTCTCCCTCTTAAGCTTTGCATCCTGTTGATCGCGGCCCGGATGCACCAAGACCGTCGCACCCAGAACGATTCTGGGTGCGGAACGACTGAATATCAGCATCGCGCTCTCGCGTTGCGAGCCTGCGTCCGATTGGCTGTAAAGCGATATTCTAATTTGCTTCTCTTCGCCAGCGGCGAGTTCAAGCGGCAAGTCCTTGACGGCGAAGCATCGGCAGGATGACTTCGCACCGAGAATCCGAATCGATTCCGCTGCTGTGTTGCGTAAAGAAAATGTTGTCACGATTTCGGTATTCGGTTCAACTTGCCCCAGAAACTGCTCTCGCGAGTTCACTCGAAGAGGACTGCCAGCGATGAAGTCTGAAGCCGCTTCCAACGAACCAAACCACCCCAGTGCTGCAACCAATGCCGCCGGAACTGCGAACTTGATTCCGCCAATCAGATCGGCGACCATATCACTGGATATACGCAGCGGTTGACACCAATGCTCACGTAACCACATACAACTGCATACGGCGAAAACGTCAAAAACGAGAACCGTGTTCACCGGCAATCCACTGCTGCCAAGACAAGAACATCGCTGCAAGCCCGCATTCGCTTGCAAAGCCAAAACACCAACGAATAGCACAAAAACGCTGACCACGACAATCGATAATCGCCGCGACGGGATGAAAGCAATCACCAGCCAACCCAGCACACATTCGAACAATCCCAGCGTGACAACGACGGCTGGCGGCAAAATCCACTGGCCTGCGATCAGCATCGACTGACCTCCCCAAGACTTACTCACTCCCGCATACAGCAAAGCTGCGCCGATCCCCAACCGAGTCAGAACGTAAAGAAGACTCTTGACATCGCGGTTGATCCGGGTTGATCCGGGTTGATCCGGGTTGATCCGGGTTGATCCGGGTTGATTGAATCCCCGGCGAGATTGGTTGGATAAGCGTTTACGCTCATTGCCCCTGGCCCCTATTGTGTTCTAACAGAAACTCACTGCAGCCGATCCCGCCAAAACCAGGAAGCCAGCAGAGTCCTTCTTGGACACATGCTACGAGACCGACTTGGGCAAAGCAATAGGGCTTACTATTGTTTTTTTCTCGAGAGCCTATAGGGTAAACCGGCGAGAGCAAATCAATTCTCCTGGACGGTCAATCAGCTCCTGACATATTCTCGTGTGGTGAAAAACCTTAGATGTTGCTCGCTCGTTGTGGATGAATTTCAACGAGTTCCTCTTCATCTTTGACCAACACGAGTAATCGATCTCTGTGCCAAGCCGTTGTCATCACCCGATCGGATGTGGAAAAGAAACGATGGCCGCCAAGGTCGATGCGATTGCCATTGTGAACCGTGGTGCGCGAGATGCCTCCGACACAATCGGTTGCTTCGAGAACAATCGGTTTCCAATTCGTGCGAGTGACAAGTTCAAATGCCGCAGTCAACCCCGCCGGACCGGCACCGATGATGATTGCTTGGTTGCAGGACGGGTCGTCCGAGTCGGCCAATCGATTTACCCCTTTGTCTTTCAAAACGATTCCTTTGCGACTTCTTGTCCCGCTTTGGTTCCCATTTGGCCCCATGTTCCGTACGGCGACGGGCCCGTCAATGTGCTCACGCCATCCACCGTTCCATCGCCCGCGTCAATACTGGATGTGACAAACCGAATCGCACCATCGCCCATCGCCACGTGCGCACCACCGGGATGACGGCTTCCCGCGGTATAAACGCCCCATTGAAAATCGCCCCCGCCCGAAGCGCACTTGGGCGCACACGGTGGCAACGCCGTCGCAGCACTGGCATAGTACGGACGACCGCCGGCCCAACGCGTTCCGGTCAATTCGGCCGCTGGTTGGACAATAATCCTATCGACGATTTGGGAAAACCGTTTCCATCAAGTGCCCTGCTGTCTGGCTCCATCGATTCCTGCTTGACCTATGTGGCAGGCAATGTGCGTCAATGGGATTAAAAACAACGCGATCCTTCGAGTTCCTTGTCGACGATAGGGGACAAGAGCTTACTTTGAGCTTGTTCGTCGGGACGCTGGGCAGCTGTGAGTGATCACGGCAAAAGAGCGAATTGGCAATTGGTGTACAAGTCCGGTGACGCTTGGCGGCCCGTCGATGCGTCGGTTCCTTACGGCGTTGCTCCGGACCAATTCAATGCGGTGACATTCCGTCCAATCACAACGACGGGGTTGCGGATCGAAGCCCAACTCCAACCGAACGTGTCCGGCGGTGTGTTGGAGTGGAGATTGCCAAAGTAGAAGAAAATATACCGGCACAAAGCCTTTTAACTTACGTTTGGCGCCTTTTAGCTTACATTTGGCCGATGAGCAGATGTCCCGCCAGGACCGTGATTGCCGAGCCGGCAAGTTTGACTCGATCGCCGGCGACCTGGCAACGAACCGTTCCACCGCGAGGCGATACTTGATGGCCGACAAGATTCGTTCGACCGAATCGATCGGCCCAATACAGTGCGAGGCAGCAATGGGAAGATCCGGTCACAGGGTCTTCGTTGATGCCGCATCGCGGTGCAAAGAAACGCGAAAGAAAGTCGGCCTCGGCATGATCCGATGGTGAAGTCACGATGACGCCGCGTGTGTTGATTTTGATCAAACGCTGAAAGTCAGGAGCCACTTGGCGAACGATTTTTGCTTCATCGACGATCGTCACGATGTCGAACTTGGAACGCATGACGAGGGCACGTTGGAGTCCAAGAGCTTCGCATACTTCGCTTGTCATCGACGGGGCAACGGTCTCCACGATCGGAGTCGCCGGAAAGTCGAGGGTAAGTTGGTTGCCTTGCTTTTGGCAAGTCAATTCTCCACTTTGAGTTTCAAACCGAATCGCCCTCCCCTGTTCGACATGCCCCTGTTCGATTAACGCATGCGCGGCAGCCAGCGTGGCATGGCCACACAAATCGACTTCGGTTGTCGGCGTAAACCACCGCAATCGAAATTTGTCATCATCCGCGGTGGGGACGACGAATGCTGTCTCGGCGAGATTCATTTCAGCGGCAACGTTTTGCATCCACTGGTCGTGGGGAAATTCGTCCAGGATACAAACTGCCGCAGGGTTTCCGGTGAAAGGGCGATCGGTAAATGCGTCAATTTGCCAAATCGGAACGCTGTGCTTTTGAATCATTGGCTAGGATGTTTCCGGAATGCCATCGAAATTTGTTGCAATGAGGTTAATGAAGTTGGTGCGGCGCCAAGTTCATTGTTTGAGGGCACGGCATCAAGGCAAAAAACAAACGAAAATCCCTCCAATCCGAGATTGCCGATGGATGTGTGGCTCGGCTCTGCGTTTACCTTGTGCATTGAATTTCCCCATTGCATGGTGTGCCACGCGTTGCCCCACAGGCGAAGGATCGCCGGGAGGTTTGGGGAGGTTCGAAGGAAACTGCTCGTTGTGGACCAGGAGCCGGCCCCCCCCTGATTTCGGGTTCATGTGGTTATGGGGCTCATTGCTTCGTCCACCACCTTGAAGAACTCGCGTCGACTATCTTCAAAAAAAGGACGCTTGATGGGGCAATCGTTCTCGAGCCCGGTCCTTAACCTGCTTCGGAGCATTGCTTCTGGTAGGCGGCTGCGTCCATGAGCGTTGACAAGCTTGCTTCGTCGCTCAATTTCACTTTGACAACCCAGCCAAAATTGTACGGATCTTCGTTGAGCTTATCCAAGTTGTCGGGTAACTCGGTATGGACTTCGATCACTTCGCCACTAACGGGGCTGTATAACGGGCTGACCGCTTTGACCGATTCGACTTCGCCAAATTCTTCACCCGCTGAAACCACCTTGCCGACTTCGGGAAGGTCCATGTAGACCAAATCGTTCAATTGCTCGATTGCAAATGCGGATACGCCAATCGTGGCAATCTTTTGACCATCTTGCTCACTCACATCGGCCCATTCGTGGCTTTCTGCATACAACAATTTGGCGGGATCGCGTGACATGTTTGATTGTCCTTCGAGGTTTTTTGGTTGGGTTTGGATTGGGGGATCAGTTTGACGAAACTAGGGGCGTTTGTAAAACGGTAAAGGGGTCGGTACGGCGCGAACGGCTTTGCCACGAATGTCTATTTGAAACTCGGAATCCGATGCATGTTCCGTATCGACGTAAGCCATTGCGATTGGATGAGCCAACGTGGGTGAGGGCCCGCCACTTGTCACGACACCGATGGTTTTTCCCGCTGCGTCGAGCACGGGGCATCCTTCGCGAGCGGGGCGTTTGCCTTCGGGGATCATGCCGACGCGGACACGCGACGGTCCATCGGCCTTAATCTTACCTAACGCATCGCTGCCGATAAACGTACGGTCCTTAAAATTGCACGCAAACGATAGGCCAGCCGAAATCGGATCGGTCGCTTCATCCAATTCGTGACCATAGAGCGGCATGGCAGCTTCCATCCGCAGGGTATCGCGGGCCCCCAGTCCTGCGGCCGTAAACCCTTCGTCGCGTCCGGCGAGCAAAATGTTTTCCCATACGCGGTTCGCATCTTCGGCGCGAACGATCAGTTCGAAACCATCTTCGCCCGTATAGCCGGTGCGGCTGACGATGACTGGTTTCTTGAATTGTTCGGTAATGCGAGCGTGGTAGTACTTCAAACGACTTGGGTCAAACGAAAATAGTTTTTTACATACTTCGATCGCCTTGGGGCCTTGTACCGCGATCATCGCGGTTAGTTGGGTCCGATCGCTCATGGTCACGCCTGGGAAATCGGCGACTAGCGGCGTGATCCATTGGACAATCTTGTCGTGGTTCGACGCATTGACGACCATCAAGTGGTAGCGTTGGCCCGATGGGGTTTCCAAATGCGAAACCAATACATCGTCAAGGACGCCGCCCGCCTCGTTGCAAATCAATCCATAGCGAACCCGGCCCACTTCCATGCCAGTCACACGCCGCGTCAAAAGCCGATCGAGAAGTTGTTCGCTTCCTTCGCCATCGAAGCGGATTCGTCCCATATGCGAAACATCAAACAATGCCGCCGAGCTGCGGCAGGCTTGATGCTCGGAAACGATCGAGCTGTATTGAATGGGCATCTCGTAGCCGGCGAACGGGACCATTTTGGCACCCGCGGCTCGGTGCCAAGCATCGAGTGGAGTTTTAGAAAGGGTCGTCGCGGTACCAGTCGAAGTCATGGTTGGTTCGTCGTGGAGATGGAGTTTAGGTCGGAGGGAAGCCACACGATCGAGAAATCTCTGCACGAAAAGTCTAGCTGTCAGACCCTTCGCGACAAACCCCGGCAAACTTTCGTCGAGTGCTGTTCAGTTTACCGTTTTCGGCGTTTTTTACTGCTGCGACGTTCGGTCTTGCGTTTGGATTTGTATTTCGAGTTGGTCGGTTTGCTTTTCCTTTTCGATTTTACCTCGCCTGCCGAAGTGTGGTTTTTGACAAAATCGACGAACAATTGCCGTTCCTGTAAATCGACTTTGGCGATTTTCACCGTGAGCAGATCTCCTAGCCGGAATCGGTGTCCCTCGCGAAAACCGACCAACTGTTGCCCTTGGCGTTCGAACCGGTACTTGTCCTTTGGCAGTGATGTGACCGGTAAGAAACCGTCGACCGGCAATTTGATACACCGCGCATCAATGCCGTCGGCAAACACACGGCTGACTACGGCATCGAGCGACTCGCCAATCTTCTTTTTCAAAAAGTGCAGCAATTTCAGTTCGATCAATTCACGCTCGGCTTGTTGTGCATTCCGCTCCATGTCGCTGCAGTGATGCCCTAACTTCAGCAGCACCGGGAAGGGCTCATCGGGCGTTTTCTTTCCTTCAAGCAGTTTTTGCACCAAGCGATGGACCGTCAGATCCGGGTAGCGACGAATCGGGCTGGTGAAGTGGCAATAGTGTTGCATGTCGAGGGCGTAATGCCCTTCACGCTGAGGCCCGTAGACCGCTTTGTTCATCGATTTTAAAACCGCAAAACTCACCGCTTGTTCGAGTGGCGTTCCGACAACTAAATCGAGCACTTTTTGGATTTCAAAGCGACTTTCGACTGAGCCCACATCGAGCCCAATGTCGCGGACAAAGATTTGCAATGCACGAAGTTTTCGCCGCTGAGGTGCTTCATGGATACGGTGTAAAAAATTGAGTTCCATGTCATCAAGCCATGTGGCGACCGCTTGGTTGCCCGCCAACATGAACTCTTCGATGAGCTGATGGCTTTCGGTGTTCTGAACCAAAAACGCTCCTTTGACTTTGCCACTACCATCAAAGAGTAGTTTCGTGTCGGGCATGTCCATCGACAGCGACCCCGCTTTGAAACGGGCACGACGCATTTGCATCGCCAACTTATGCATCCGTGAAAGCAAGTCGCAAACCGGGGACCCCCACAATTCGACGTGTCGTTCTTCGTCGGCTAAAAATTGGTCGACTTCTTCGTAGTTCAGCCGTTTGTCACTGCGGATTGCCGCATTGTGGACTTCGGTGTGGGTGATCGTCAAATCATCGAGCATTTCGATTTCGACCGTTTTCACCAACCGAATCTGTTCGGGTTGCAAGCTCGCTAAATGGTTGCTGATGATTTCGGGGATCATCGGCACGACGCGGTCCGGCAAGTAGACACTGGTCGCTCGGTTTTTCGCTTCTTCATCCAGTGCGGTACCGACGGGAATGAACGAACTCACATCCGCGATATGGACCCAAAGTCGCCATCGCCCTTGTTCTCGTTCAAGCGAAATCGCATCGTCAAAATCGCGTGCATCGAACGGGTCGATTGTGATTGTCAATAGATCGGTTAAATCCTTGCGGTCTTTGGGAACCGATTCGTCATTGAATGCGTCGGCTTGGGCGCGAGCTTCGTTGAGCACCTTTTCCGGGAACTCATCAGGCAGCCCGAATTGTCGCATGATCAGCAGCGTGTCGATCGCCGGGTTCTTGCTGCTACCGAGACGTTCGAGGATGACTGCTTCACCGCCAAAGCCATCCTCGCCGGGAAATTCAACGATCTCAACAAAAACCTTGTCGTCTTCGTTTAGCGGCAATCCGCGAACATCGCCAACCGAAACGGGATGCTCGTACGGTGTACCATCAAGCAGCACCGTGGCGTTGCCATCAAGCATTCGGAACGTGCCGGTGAATTGACGCCGAGCCCGTTCGAGAATTTTGATAACGGCAGCTTCCTCGCCACCTTTTCGACTCGGACGCACGCGAACTTCGACGAGGTCGCCTTCTAACGCGCCAAGGGTCGCGCCAGGCGGAACGAATAAATGCTCGGCGACTTCGTTTTCGTTCTCATGGTCGCCTGGTCGGACGAATCCAAAGCCGCCACCCATCGCCCGGCGAAACGTGCCACGAACAATGTCCGGTTCTCCTGTAAATGCACCCACGGGAATGACCAAGTGGTTCGAGCCGTAGACGACGCGGCCCTCCAAGACCAATTGTTTGACAACGCGGCGAAGCTCTTTGGTTTGGTCGGGGGCAAGCTTCAATTCCGCTGCGATTTGCTTCGGTTTGCTCGGGCGGTAAGCAGGCATGCTTAGGTGACGGAGCAGCCGGTCCGTTAATTCAGTTGATACATCCATTGGGGAGAAGATATCCGATTTATGCGGGGAGTGTCGTTCTTTGCCAGCGAGATTGGCTTATTTGCCTGCGAGATTGGCCACGTCACGACGAAAAGGCACCTAGGAGGCGGGGTATTTCACTGCGTTGCGGATCATTTTCGCTTTCAAGGCTTCCGTAAGGTCAATTTCCATCGCATTGGCGATTGCCAGAATGTAAGCCAGACAATCGGACAATTCTTCGCCGACGTCATGTTTTCGTTTCGGATCCGCGGCGACCAATGCCGCTTCATCCAGGCTGAGCCACTGGAAATGTTCCATCAACTCCCCTGCTTCGATCGCCAGCGACATCGATAAATTCTTTGGGTTGTGGAACGAGTGCCAATTTCGCTCCGCCACAAAACGCTCGACAACGTCCCTTAACTGAGCCACGGTCGTTTCTTGGTCCGTCATGTTTTTATTCTCTATGGTCATGCTTATACAATGGTCGCATGGCAATCGATGATCAAACGCCTGCGAATTCAAACACTAAGACGCACGCCGCACAGCGGAATTCGTCATGGTGGAGGTTGAGTCTGCGCGAATTCATCGGCCTATCGACGATCATGATGTTGTTGATTGGGTTCGCGGTCACGATAGCGCGGCTAAGGGCGACCGAATTGGAATTGGCGCGGTTGCGAGCCGAAAATGGCTACCTAGCCCCCAGCGAAGAGGGGCAAATCGCTGCTTCGCGTGCACCCTCGGACCAACCACTCACCTACCGGGCTCGAATTCGCGTACCCAATCGGAGCCGATACCGAGTTTGTTATAGCACACTGTGGCCAAGGCACTCAGGGCATCCCGAATGGTTCGCAGCGCTGGATTTGCCTCCAGGCGAGTGCGTTTTGACTGTAAAAGTCCAAGCCGATCCACGCGATTCCATATGGAAAATTTCGGCCGTTGCTCGCAGCTCTTTGGGAACGAAGCGAGTTGCCACGACGTTGCCCGAGGACCAAGTGCCGATCTTTCGGTCATCAAACGACGCGATTCGTGCCGGAATTGGTAATGAAACCGTCATTGCGGAAAAAAATGGATCCATTCGGCTCTTTGATGAGCGTTGGCTGGTCGGCGGCGGAGGCGTTTTTTTGTACGGTGATAGGCCGCCCGAAGCGGACACCATCGGAATCTTTGCTGAGCTGCAGCCCGACGCAGGACCGATTTAGAAGTTTGAAATGGAGTGAGTAAAGCGTGAAATGCTTTTTCCGTTCCAATGCCAAACTTATTTCTTTCCACCTTCACCCTTCATCCTTCAAGCTTCCTCTCATGCCACGTGATTTCCTTAAAGGTGCCGCTGACGAATACGATGTCATTGTGATCGGCAGCGGACTTGCCGGGATGACTTCCGCGAATATTCTCGGCCGGGCCGGCCACCGTGTGCTGCTCCTTGAACAGCACTACAAACTCGGGGGGCTGGCGACTTGGTTCTTGCGACCCGGTGGGCACATCTTTGATGTCTCATTGCACGGGTTCCCACACGGGATGATCAAGTCGTGTCGCCGCTATTGGAACCGCGACATCGCCGACCGGATCGTTCAACTCAACAACATCCGTTTCGACAATCCGCAGTTCTCGTTATCGACCACGTTCAATCGTGAAGATTTCACGAAGCTGCTGACGACGAAATTCGGAATAGAGCATCAAAACGTCGTCGATTTTTTCGACACCGCTCGTGGAATGAATTTCTACGATGACCAAGCCACGACAACCAAACAATTGTTCGAGCGGTTCTTTCCTGGACGCGATGATGTGGTCCGGTTGTTGATGGAACCGATTACCTATGCCAACGGCTCGACGCTGGAAGACCCCGCGATCACTTACGGGATCGTCTTTAGCAACTTTATGAGCAAGGGTGTGTTCATCTACGAAGGAGGCACGGAGGATTTGGTGGCTCGGATGAAAAAGGAACTCGAATCGAATAATGTTGACATACGCATTCGATGTGGCGTCGATCGGATCAACGTCAAAGACGGCCATGTTGAATCGGTGGAAACCAACGGACGAACGATCCGCTGTAAGGCTGTCGTCAGCAATGCAAATTTGAAGACAACAATTTTGAAGATGCTCGGCACCGAAGTTCTCGATAAGGATTTCATTGAACGAGCGAATGCGGTGCGGTTGAACAACAGTAGCACGCAGGTTTACATGGCACTGAAAGAGGGAGAGCACATCGATGAGTCGAGTGGCGATCTGTTTTTCACTAGTACTTCGAAAGAATTCCGAACGGATCTGCTGTTAAGTCGCGACATCACCAGTCGTACATTTAGTTTTTACTATCCACGGACGCGACCAGAGAAAAAAGATCGCTATGCGGTGGTCAGTAGCACGAATGCGAATTGGTCCGATTGGGCTGATTTAAATGACGCGGATTACGAAGCGAGCAAGAAGGATTTGGTCGAAACGACGATCGATGCGTTAGAAAAGTATTTGCCCGGCATTCGGCAGAAAATCGATTGGGCCGAGGCTGCGACGCCCCGCACTTTTCAACACTATACGCGTCACGAAATGGGCGCCAGTTTTGGGACGAAGTTCGAAGGTCTTGGTGTAAGCCGCGAACTACCGCAACAAGTCGGCGGCATGTATCACGCCGGCAGTGTTGGGATCATCATGAGTGGATGGCTCGGAGCGATCAACTATGGCGTAATCGTCAGTAACGAAGTGGATCAAGCGTTGGTTAGCAAAGCGTTCCCGGTGTAGTCCGGTGTAGGCCCGAGTAGGCCCGAGTAGGAATGCCAATGCACGCCTACGCTTGGCGTGTATCAACGATGATGTCTTTCAATGCATCTCGCAACGGGTCATCGTCTGCGTTGCAGAAACCCCAGTGTTGTCGCCGTCGCCATCCTTCAGCGACCGGGAATTTACCGCTGCGGTTTCCCATTTCCGTGCTCAGGTCACGCAATGTTTGCAGATAACTGTCGAGCCCTTGGCTTTCATCGAGCCACTGCTTTTGACTAGCGTGACACGCTAACGCCTTCACCTTTTGTTCAATCACATCGGTCTCGTCGACATACAGATGCGGTGTAACGAATTCACCCAACGGTGTGTGCAATCCGACCGGTTGTGCATGGTAAACCGTTACCGGTTCCATGTAGACGTCCATTTCCGGATCGCTTTCCATGTTCGGCATGCCGTGACAAAATGCGGCACTAACAGCCAATCGGCATGCTGTTTCGTGGTCTTCCATGTAGTCGGTTGGCGAATGGGTTAGCACGATCGTCGGTTTTGCCATGCGGACAATCGCGGCCACTTTCTTCAAATTCTCGGTCGTGTAAGACGCTTCCATGTCGGAGTAAATTGGTCCGTAAAAGGTGGCGCCCAGTACTTCGCATGCGTCCTTCGCTTCTTGCAGCCGAACGGCGGCACAAGTCGGCCGGTCCAATGTGGTCGACCCGCGTGAGCCGTCGCACAGGTTCACATAGTGCAAATCCCAGCCACGACGAGCGAGCTGTAGCATTGCGCCGGCCATGTAGAATTCGATGTCGTCAGGGTGGGCCGCGATGGCGAGGACGGATGGCATGATGGGTTCTTCTCTGAACGGCGGGTGTTGTTTCGATTGCAAACGGATCGATTGCTCAGGCTAAAAGATAGTCGGTCTTCCTTCTCTCCGGTAGCCTGTGTTGATGGATCATGAATTGAAGCCTTCGCGTCTGCCTATTAAGAGAACGTGAAAGCTGCCTTTGTTTTCTCCCTTGGGATGTTACCTTGGGATGTTACAAGGTGAAGAGTCAACGCAATGGTCTGCTTCACGAGCAGGCCGCATGGAGCAGGCCGCATGGAGCAGGCTTATGGGGTCGAGGCGATTGCGATTCTTGGGGGACCCGATGGCTTGGGCGATTTTATCCAGCTTTGTCGCAGTCAAAGTAGGCGGCGATCGCGAAGTAGGCGATGCTCAAAATCAATCAAATGTTTGTCATCCGTTCTCGCGACCGTTTTCGTTCGAAGTATGCTTTTTCGGCTGCTTCTGCGTTAGCTTGATCGCCGAGTTCACGATAGGCAAAACGCAGCACGTCATACGGCGCCTCGTACCACGCCGGTACATGCCGAAACGCAGCCGCATGAGACCGCTCTTTCTTTTTCCCAAGCTCGGCCGCCAACCGACACCATAGAATTGCATCGCGATAGGATCCTCGCTGATGGCAACACCAACCGGCCAACCACGGTAACTCTGGGACCGTTGGCTTCCGAGTCATCCCCAACACACAATACTCCTCCGCATCCCGATACTCTTTTAGTTGCGTCAGACACCGCGCCGCCGTGTAGCAGGCCCATGCCGATTCATCCGGCCATCCATCGAGCCGAATGCAACGATCATAGGCTTCAATTGCGGCTGCGTCCTGCCCTAATCCTTCATGCGTCTGGCCGAGATAGTACCACCACCGAGCGTTCAATGGGTCTGCGGTGGTTTGCTGAGACAAAATTTCCAAATCCCGCGAGAGTTTTTCACGAAAGCCCTGTTTGCTCTTGGATGTCTCCCAGAACTGGCATCCCAAAAGCGTTTGACGTTCGGGTTCGTTGCAGCCAACAAGTGCTTCGTGAGTTGCCCCTTGCCAGCGGACGGTTGCAGGAAGCCGAATGAAACGCTCTTTTTGATAACGACCATCACGACTGGCGACCATCCAAGCCTGTACCCTTTCTTCGGAATTCAGCGTTGCCACTAACTCGGATTTCGATGCGATACCATCAAACTCGACTCGTTCGTCAGTGTCCAATGTCATTGCCCATTGGGCACCATGTGCCGCAGCAATTTCCAGTGCCGCGTTTCGCGCCGCAGCAAAATCGTTACACCAGGCGAATTGAGACAATGAAAACTTCTCGCCCGCTGCCTGTTTGACTCGTTCAACCGTTGCATCTGAGATTCCGGTGTCAATCAAACAAATCTCATCCACCCAATCCGATGCCGACTTCACCGCGTCAGCAACAAACTTTTCGGAATTCCCGCTCAACATGGTTGCGACAATCTTACTTGGAGTAGCCATCCAGGTTGGTGATCGATCGTTCGCAATCGAACCGTCGCTTTCGCTCGAAGGTTCGTCAAAGAACGTTTTGTGCCCGCCTGATGCCCAGTCGATTGCCTGCTCGACTTGCTCACCTGTGGGTGACAGGCCCAATAAACCGATAAGCCACTGGATTTGCGAGGCTGGGGCATTGATCATCGAGCGAAAGTCAGCCTCAATGCAGTCATGGTCGCTAAAGAACCGCTCGTTGGCGGAATGGAGCGTTTGTTGGATTCTGGCGGCGTCCTTCCACCATTGCATCCGTTCAAGCGACGCAATCGATTCGGACAACTCGCGTCGGCACCAGATGAAAATTGTGTCGGCTCCCCACTCGTGGTAGATATCCTCCAGACAGAGTGACAACAACGGGTGTTTCGCTCCGACCAATGCCGCTTTGCTCGATCTCGTTTCTATCCAGTGTGACAACTGCGTGCGCCGCGAGCTGCGTGCGACTGAAGCAACCAAACGAGGCTCGGTCCACCAATGTCTCAATCGTCGGGCTAAGTCGTCGGATTCAAAAAATGGATCTTTATACGGCGCTCCCATATCGACACCGAGGTAGTGCAACACTCCGGCGACAAGGCTTGTGCCGCTTCGATAACATCCCACTACCACACAGCGACGCGATTGACTTTCATCAGGATCAACCATCAGTCGGTTTTCTCATAAAAAGAACGACAACAGAAAAATAGACATTTATCCACAAGAGAAGCCGTTTTTACTTGACATCGGATTGCCGGTCTAGGACAAAGGGTTACATCCGATTCATTTTGCGGTGTTCGGTTGACGAATCATCTTTCAAGCCGCATCTGTTTTATTTTGGAGCGTTTTGGGGCCAATCATGAAACGAAAGCGTCTACCCCGTTGGCATCGCCGATCCACCTCTCGCCGTCAACGTCGTCACTTGCTGGTGGAATCACTCGAACGCCGACAACTACTTGCAGCGGATCTAACGGGGGGGGCGAGCATAGTAGTTGCAGGTGATTCGACCTTGGATGATTTTGTGGGTGTCGATGTCAGTGGCGATGGAGTGTTTACGCCGCTGGACGCACTGCAAGTGATCAATGCTACCGCATCCGCCGTGGACGCTACAACCAATCCGCAGTTTGATCTCAATGACGACTCGGTTGTCGATTCACTTGATGCTGTGTTGCAGATCGAAGCGTTGGCGTTACTCAGTTTGTCGGACTTCCAGGCACCGGAAATGCAATATGCTGCATCGAGCTATTCGGAAGACCCGGTTTGCATGGCCAAACAATTTGCAATTGATCAGCTCTTTTTTCAAGCCGCACAGTACGAGCAACAGATGCAAGAGACCGGCGCGGACTTGCAGGCGGAGCTGGCTAATGTCCAGTCGTTGATACAGGCTGCCGAAGCCGAGCTGAGCCAGCTCGGTTGCTCGGGTTCAAGTGGTCCAACCGGCCCGACCGGTGATTCTGGTAGTACGGGAACCACAAGCGAGACGGGTGGGACAGGCTCGAGTGGACAAACCAGCGACTCGGGAACCACAGACGATACGGGGACAACAGACGATACGGGAACAACAGACGACTCGGGAAGCACGGGCGTTACCGGACCAAGCGGGCCAACGGGGACGACGGGCGAAACAAGTTCGACAAGTTCGACAAGTGAAACCAGTTCGACAAGTGAAACCAGTTCGACCGGCGAGACATCGTCCAGCGGTCCATCGGGACCGACTGGCCAGACAGGTGAAACCAGCACGACGAGCGAAACAGGTGAGACTGGTACGACGAGCGAAACCGGCTCGACGGGTGAAACCGGCACGGGGGCGACTGGTGAAATGGGTACGACCGGCACGGGGCCGACCGGCGACGGCGGTGGCTCGGAGGAAGGCGGTGAAACCGACGAAAGTGACGGAGATGATTCGTCTGGCGATGGGGCAGTGGACGATTCCAGTGATAGTGACGGCGGTGGCGGTGAAACAGGCCCCACCGGGCCGGTAACCTACTCACTCGAAGAAGTCCGACTCGGTTTCTCGGGGAATACCGCGATTGATAAAATCCCCGAAGGCCAATATTTGCGAGTCTCGGCCCGCGTGACCGCCTCGGACGGCAGTAATACCGACTTACCGGAAATCACCATTTTTGCCGACCTCAACGATAACGACCAAGAGGACGCCGGTGAGTCGTTTACCGGATTGTCGACCGGTGGAAACTACTTTGAGAAACAGTTTCTCGTCAAGGACGATGGGCCATCGGGAGAAACGCTCAACGACGGTACAACGACTGGCGGCAATGGAACCGCACAGGACACGATCAACGTCAAGGTTTCCTTGGTGACCGGTGACTCTGAAGAGCTTACGGCGACCGCACTCAACGTCACACCAAAATTGAGCCAACGACCTGACGTTGGCTCAACATGGGTTGACGATCAAAATCTGCAAGTCGCGGTGACAAACATTGCTTTTACCGATCCAGGTGTCGATGATGTAATCACCCAAACGGTCCACTGGGGTGACGGAGAGCCGACCGAAGTATCCGAAGACGGCCGAATCACTCGGGTCTTCTCCGTGTCGGCATCCGACCGGGCACCGGAAGTTTATCCGGTAACGTTAACGATTGCCGATGATGACACCGGAGTGGCGAAGTACCGGTTCGAGACGCTAACCGTCGGTCTCAATTCTGATGACGATAACGTCAACTTGATCGAGGATCGGGAAGAAGTATTAGGGATTCCCGAGGAAGACGATCTCGTTAAATTGGACCTCTCTGCGATCCTCAATGGCAAAACGACTTCGGATAACGGAACCGTCTACATTGACTACAACTATGACCAAATGGCGTATGAGTATGGCATATCCACCGTCGCTCGGATTTGGTTAGACAGCCACAAGACGGAAACATTAAATATCGGCAATTCCTACTTTGGTTGGGAGTTGCCAGCGGGAGTAACTAGTGTTTGGGTGGAAGGAACTCAGTTCGGGACCGACACGATTTATGTCAGCTATCTCGCCGACGACAACAACACGCAGACGGACGATCTCCTGCTTCTTGGTGAGGTTCTTGTGACGGTTCCTGTACCCGCACTTGACATGAATACCGATTCCAACAACACCGGCTTGATTGGTGATAGCGTAAACGGAGTTCCTGAAGACTTAATCGAAGAGGATCAAGCGAAACGAATATTTATCAATATCGACGATGACAACCGCAACGGCATCGCCGACAAAGACGAAGATAAAGAACTCGTTCCAAAAGTAGAGAATGAGAACGACTTGGCAAAGGTCACGCTCAGTATCAGTGCGGATTCGCAGATTCCTGGCAACGACCTTTGGCTGACAGTTCCTAGTGGGCTGCGAATCTGGAGCACTGCAAAGCAAGAGCTTCTTGAACTGCCCGAATCGGCGGACGGATATTCGGTTTGGGATTTATGGGATCATGAGTACCATTATCCTACTGAGTTCTATGTTGAGGGGATACAAACCGGAACCTACTCGATAATCGCGGAAGTAACAAACATTCATAACGAGGTCATTGCGACTGACAAGATTGTTTTCAGCGTTGAAAAGATTGTCTGGCCCTTTGCAGATCCTCCTGCGGGATATCAGGACTTTCCGACAGATAACTCCAGCAAATGGATTGGACTCGAACTGAACGAGGGATGGTTCATTGACAAAGCACTGATCGACTACATCAAAAAACCAAGCGATCTAGGCACGATCGAAACCGTTCATCCAGGCACAACGGCACCACATGAGGCGACTGGTGCAATTGTTCCGGCCAGAACGGACAATGATGGCGAACTATCCGAAAGTACCGAGTCATATCCCAACGGTTTTAAAGCTGAGATTACTTACGAGTTCGTGCATCGGGGAACCAATGGATATGTTCAAGCGATTGACACGGGGGCAAGGCTCAGCTTTGTGGGTAATAGCGGGGTTAAGTTTGGTACTAAACCCGCCACCTCTGACAACCCATGGGAAATCAACATTCTCGATGTGGATGCATTGTTTGCCGAAGCGTCGGGCTTGGATGTAGACGCCCTTCCGGAAGGAGCTGATAGTGCGGCAGTGGTAGAAAATGCTACGAGTGACAACGGGCAGATTGACGTGGTGACGCCGGATTACATGGCCGAGCCTCTAAATAGGTTGATGACTGCGGTGGTTTATGGAGGTGAGTATGAAAAGATGAGGGACAATCCAAGGTACGACCCCGAACCTTTAGCGACTGACAAGCCAGCCGACGCGGAAGAGTATCATCTTACTCATCTGAGCAACAAGAACCGTCCCGATGGAAAAATGGTCATTGATCTCACGAAAGTCGGCGAGAAGTGGACCCTCGTTGTCAGGCTAGGAGGTGATGAGACATTTCGTGACAACGACTTTACCCCAGGTGCCCTCGGTAGGTTTAGCTTGCAATCGCACTGGGGAAGTGGTGTTCAGTTCAAATCGATGAAGGTGACAAAGTATGAGCCTTAAACATAGGATACGACGTACGAACCAACGTATTGTGGTCAACAAACAGCATTTCCGGACTTGGATATCAATCCTACTATCCGTACTTATCCCGTGTATAACCAGCGGAGATGTTTATCAGCCGAAGGTTGAATTGGGCCCCTGGGCGGGCGACTTAAAGATCGAGCCTGGTATGGTCGCCAAGGGATATCGCCTTTGGGGATCAGAAATCGTGGGTCAAGATCTCTCGCATGCATCTTTTGATGATTGTGAATTAACAGGTGTTACTTTTCGTCAGTGCAATTTATTCGGCACCACTTTCAGACGCACCTTGATGACTGGAATGACGATCAACGATTGCGATTGGGGCGAAAACGAGTTTTCGGATGCCGTTGTCAATGGTATCAATTATGGAGATCTGAATGACCAATGGGAAGCTATGGGAATGAGCGCGGCGCAATTTATGACTACTTGGTCGTACAAAAATCGAGATTTGCATAATTGTGTTGTACCAAGCAATTCCTTTGACTCGTCCTATGACTTTGCAGATTTCAACTTGGCAGGTGCTTACTTCTTTCGCATCTCGAACGCTCAATTCGTAAAGTCAAGGATCGCAGACGCAACATTTCAGTACTGTGATTTGACAAACTGTGCTTTTGATGATGCGGTCCTTTACGGAAACCGGTTTTCAAACTGCAAGATTGACTTGAAGCGTTGGAGCAGCGCAGCGTCGTTCACTTTCTCGGGTGTTGAGTTTGCAGGAGTTGAATTTTCCGGGCCCATCGATTTTTCCGGCAGGAACTTAGTTGGTGGAGCATTAAACAGCCATTCAGACTTTCATGTGAATTTTGAGAATGCCAAAATCAATGGTTTTGTCGCAAAAGGCGGACTCGACGGAGCCAACATTCATGTGACTAAGAGCTACAAAACAGGTAATCTGTCCGAGGTCCGAATTTCGACGAGTGATCTGTCCGGCGCGGATTTCTCGGGCCAACTTCTTGCCAACTCAAAGTTTTGGAGATGCGATTTCACGAACTGCAAGTTCGACGATGCGGTCATTACGGCGAGTTCATTCAAAGAGTGTACCGGGCTCACGCGCGAGCAAATAGAATCGACATGGAACTTTAAACACGGTCACATGACGGATATCGAACTCCCGAATCGTCTATTCGATTAAAGGAAAGCAAAAATTTTGGGGCCAGCCAGCAAAGATGTTGGTGCCAGCCATAATCTGCGCACTCGAAGAAGGGCAAGCGACGCGGGTCTTCAGGGAAAACATCGGAGAAAAGGTGTCGGACATCGGAGAAAAGGTGTCGGACACCGATTTGGTTGACTAGATAACTTTGGGCGGCTATGCTGTGGTGTCATGGGACGTCCAAAACGGGCCGATGCGGCCAACCACTGCTATCACATGCTCAATCGTGCAAACCTTCGCGCGACCATTTTTCACAAAGAACAAGACTACGATGCTTTCGAGTCAGTGCTTGTCGAAGCGGTTCAGCGATTTGACATCCGTTTGTTTTCTTACTGTTTGATGCCTAACCACTGGCACATGTGCGTCAGCCCCAACGCGGACGGCGAGATGGGCCGATTTGCTCAGTGGTTGATTTTAACTCACACGCAGCGCTACCATGCCCACTATCACACGGCTGGTTCGGGGCATCTCTACCAGGGGCGTTTCAAATCGTTTCCCGTTCAGAACGACGAACATTTCCTGACCGTTTGCCGTTACGTCGAGCGGAATGCATTCGCTGCTAAGTTGTGCGATAGCCCTGAACAGTGGCGTTGGGGCAGCTTGTATCACTGGTCAAATAAAACGCAACCTTTCGGACGAGTTCTTTCGTCCTGGCCGGTACGACGTTCTAGCAATTGGATTTCGCGTGTCCGCACCGACTTCAGTAAATCCGAGCGGGAGCAACTCGAGTGGAGTGTTCGCCGAGGAGTGCCCTTTGGCGAGGAGAGTTGGGTGGAAGCGATTGCCCGACAATTCGATCTTGAATCAACAATGCGGCCGCGAGGCCGCCCGAAGAAACTGACGTGACGACACCTGAAACCGCCTAAACCCCCAAAATGGTGTTTGACACCTTTTGCGTCCCCCGACTGGTGAAGTCACGACTGCCGCGAAGCAAGAGTGCTTGGTTGATGCGATCCTTGAGGTGTCCGTTTTGTGATTCGACATCCCCATTCTCGTTGGCGCACCTGGCGTTAGTCTTCTGAGCGACACAGCCATAGTGATCCATGAGCGCCGCGTATCGCATCGTCAGTGTCGTTCGATCGGAATGGTTGCGAACGGCTGCGCTGAGCGAGTCGGTTCGATGCTGAGCGGGCACGCCACCAAATTGCCAGAAGGCATTTTGAATTCCCTCACTGAGTGCTTCAAAGGATTCGGAGAAACATAACGAAACCGCTTCGATGTTGCTGTACGTCAGCACGCAGTGAAAGAGCGTGTGTTTGAACGTCGCTCCGGCGATCTTCACACCGAGTTCGTTGCAGACGGTGAAGTCGCTTGCGGCAAAGCGTCCGGGGTGGTGATCCTGCGGAAAGAACACGGGTTTATCGGGTCCATGAATCGCTCGCCAGTTGGCAACGCGGCGTTCAAAGGTGCGGCGGGTCGAATTATCGAACTTGCCGGGATGCTGTCGTTGCAGGTCGCTGAACAGGGTGATCGCTTTGAGGTCGGGTTCGTGCCGGAGCAACTGCTCGACATCGTCCCAAACGTCGGCAAACGGATCGACGCGAGTTCGGTAATCGCGTGGCGATTTTCGTTGCGAGGGCAGTCGCGGATCATCGCGATAGGATCGAGCGGTCTTCTTGTCCATCAAAGCCATCCTGGCAGAGGCGGCGAGTGACTTGCCAGCAGCAATCAGACGCCTGAGTTCAGAAACTTGTCCATCCGTGACCATCGCAATCTCCTTGGAAAGCAGGAGCTTGTGATGATGCAATCATTGTCCCGAACAGGGGAATTCTAGTTGTCGCTAACGCGGGAAACGCCGCCGCGTGAAACCCCTGGGCAATCAGCCAAACCGGGGAATTCTAGTTGTCGCCGACAGGGAAAACTAATTGTCGCTAGACACAGCCTTGCCGAGTGTCCCGCAACGCATCTACCAATTTCCCAATGGGTGCTGCAAAATCCAACAATCGGTCTTCCAGATCTTCACCGCGCTGATCCATCGATCTTCTCCACTGAAACGTTTCTAGACTTTCAAATTTACAATTGTCAATTTAGATTTTTCAATGACCTCGATTGCCGACGTAATCCTTTCCTGACTTGTGTAGATACCAATGCTGCAAGGGCGGGTTCGTAACTTGAAACGGATGCCGATGATCATTTTGCCAACGCCTTCGCGTTCCAAACGCTCCGCTCGCAATTGTCCCAACGCTGAATTTGACTACACACTTGGTTGACTTCGACTTCGACTGGGGTCGTAACGCGGAGTGGGAGATGTGTTGCGGTGGGAAGCGGGTTTCTGCTAGGAAAGTTGGTTGTTAGGTTCGTTTTCAGTCAAATTGGAGTTGGGTGGATGCTCGGCCAAAATCTGTCGTTTCGCGACAAGGATCGGCTCGCCGAATTACGGAGTCTCGATCGGTTTCGCTTGAAGCTGATCTATCAAGACCTTCAGGCACCTCAGATGGCTGATGTCAGGGGCGAATACGACGGAACGCTACTCGATCAAGGGGATTGTGTTGGAGCGTTATTCATTCGGACAGCCTTTGGAGCAACGGGGCCTTGGTTGGGCAAGGCTTTTCGGCCTGTCTCGGAGATTGTGGGCGAAGGCTACAACGCGTTTGGAACGATCGCGGACCGTCAGGCACGGTTACCGATGGACACCTTGATCGATCATTCGCATATCGTTGCCGGTTACTCGTATATCCTCGATTACCGCACAAAGAACCGCGGTCCGATTCGTTGGCTTCGCGGCGAACTCCGACAGCTCAGTCCCGATCTGCTGCTCGGTATTGGGACATTTGGTCCGCGCGCAATTCGGCTCCATAAACTCCGACGAGTCATCCCGTTTGTACTCGCACGAAGCGACCGGGAGTATTTGCTCGGCGAAAACGAAAATCACAAAAGACGAAGCAGGTAGTTTTTAGGGTTTGGCAACTGGCTCATCACCGCAGATCTTTCCAGTGACCCTAGCGGTTGCGGTTGCGGTTGAGAGAAGAAAAGAGAAGAAAAGGGGAAGGGGGGCGTTTTGCTTTCCCAAAAGAGAAGAAAACCCAAAAAATGACCCCCTTCCCCTTTTCTTTGTCACTTCCCCTTTTCTTTGTTCCCCTTTTCTTTGTTGGCGAAGCGGTGCCGATCGAGCACTACGCTTCGGCCCGCGCGATCAACGGACGGGCCGGCCTGTATCCCTCGCGTTACCAAAGCGACGAGGTCGACAACCCTGACGGAAAGTTGGTTCGTCAGGCCAACCGTCGCCTTCGCAGCGCCGCGATGTTGGTGGCGGAAAACTTGATCAAGTGTCATCCGTATTATCGCGGTTTATCGAACACTTGGAAGCAACGTAGAGTCGATCCCCGTGATCGTCGTTGCCGAATCGCCAACCGTGCGATGCGAATGGTCTACCAGATCGTCGGCGGTAGGCAGCTTTGGCGTGGCAAAGGGGTTGATCGCGAGTACCTGTTGTCGAAGCTTCAGATCTTTCATCAAAAGCACCAAATACAAGTTTCCCAATCTGTCGCAGAACTCAATGAAGCGTTCGGTTGGCTCCCAAAGTCATGCTACGCCGAGGAAGCCAGACCGCTGGCCGAACTGGCCCGCAAGAAAGGTCGGGGGCCGACGGCGCTCGGCGACTTCCTGGTACCGTTGTTAGCCCGTCTTGGAGTCAGTGACCCTGAAGCAGTAGAATCAGAAACGTCCGAAGCTCGAAGTTCCCGCTGACTTGTCGGTCGTGAGAAGCACAAGAACAACGTCGTCTTGACCCCGAGGGATAGACGTGGCTTTACGGAGCCGCAGTCAACAAGACCGTGGCAAAAGCGTGATGCTCTGTTCGCGGTTCAAACGTCGGATGAGACAGTGTGGAGCCTTCGAGCTTCGGATATCTACCAGGGTGACGAGACTGAACCTCCGGAAAGCGACAGAGAGTGCTTCTGACGCCACAAGCCATTGGACAATCGAGTCCGAAAAAACTACCCTCGTAGGTAGTCCGCTGAACGTACGCGCTGACAGCAATCAACGAATACAGCCATGGCAGTGCTTTGATTTGTCCAAATGCAACGAATCGCATTAGCAAGAGCGTTTTTGAGGAATCCCGATATTCTGATTCTTGACGAAGCGACCAGCCAAATCGATTTAGAAAGCGAGCCATTGATCCATCAAACGCTTGCCAAGTTCTTGATCGGGCGAACCGGCGTCATGATCACTCATCGCCCCACAAGCCTATCAATGGCAGATCGAGTAGTGGTATTTGAAAACGGCAATATCTCCGATAGCGGTCGCCACCAAGACTTGATCGGACGTAACCGCTTCTATCAAAGCCTCTGCGGCGACCGGAAACAGTCCGCCTAATTGCGACAGCAGGGTACTTGGCTGCCCAAATAGCCGAAGTCAATCTGTTTTTTGATGGTTTTACTTGACTCTTCGCATAGGTAACCCATGTTTCAGGTGGGCGCGAGTCACGTCGCGTCTGCGCAAACATCGGTGTACCAATTCAATTTCCCAATCGCTGGGACTCTGAACGGGTCTTCCGAAAATGGCAAACCGGTCGCGAGGCCGGGACGCAAAGCCACGGATCTCTATGAGATGGCCGGGCTGCCGAAGAAGCTATTCCCCTTTTCAACCAACATTTGATCACTGTCACTTTCGGGTGTCGAGGATCACTTGCCGGAGAGTCTCATGCATCCACCACGCATCCTCGTCGCTGACGATAGCCGTACGATTCGCGCCGTCGTTTATCGCACCCTTTGCGCAGAAAACTTCGATGTGATACTCGCGTGCGACGGAATTGAGGCGGTCAAACTGGCTCGCTGCGAACGTCCACATCTTGTCATTCTGGACATTCAGATGCCGGAAATGGACGGCTACGCGGCGTGTGAAGAGATTCTGAAACTTGAGGGTCGCCGAGACGATCTGCCGATCATCTTCCTAACCAAAAATAACGCAAAACATCTTGATGCACTCGGAAACGATCTCGGCGCGTACCTCCAAAAGCCGGTGTGCGGAGACACCCTTCTTGCGACTGTTCGATCACTACTGAGCCGCCAATCTCTCGCACAATCCTGCTAGGGAGACACAAGGTTGAATTCTCAAAGTACCAGTGATTCGCGCGAATGTGATCGCCATTACGACGATGAGACAACGCTTACGCCAGTGTTGGACTCGGAAACGTTTCATCAATGGAAGTCAGAGCTCAATGGTTTTCTGACGCAAACACAAAACCGGTTGACTTCGTTATCTCAATCTCTTTCTGAACATCATGAATCCCAACACCAGACCAAAATACAATCGGATGCACCGAATGACTGCAGTCGGCCCGAACCTGTTGCAGTACCCGCTGAAAAGCTAAGCACGGAAATACGAAGTTCATCGTACCTAGAACAAAAAGAACAAGCGATTGAACCAGAAACACGCCATGAACCGGATGAAGACATTGACGCGCTCGATCGACTTAGCGCCATCAAACTTCGTTTGGCTAAGCAGATCGAGAATGCATCTTAAGACAGAACGTTGTCAGCGACATACCCCAAGCTCATGAATTCAAACGAACAAAAATTGAACTCGACGGCCACGGCAATGAACGATGCTCCCGCGTCGGACAAGCACTGCGTTTTTCGTAGCGGTGCCTCGTGGTTCTCTGTTCCAGCGGTTTCGGTTCGTGAGATCGCACTGTTGCCGAATCTGGTTCAGGTTCCGGCGTGTCACTCATCACTCGCGGGTATTTGTCATCTGCGGAGTGAGTTCGTGCCGGTAATTTCAATAAACGCTTTGCTTGGTTTTGAAAAAACGTCTGCATCGCAGCCCAACAATAAATTGATTGTGATTCATGGAGTGGGGAGCCAAACAGCTGGTTGCTGGGCAATCCAAATTGCAGAGGCGGCCTCGTTGGAATCTCTCGAAGCTCTCGGCACTGCCGAGTCTCGTGCAGATGACACTTCTCAGTCTCCGGTAATGGGCACTGCGATGTTTCGAGAAGAAATCGTACGCATTCTCGATTCGGTAACACTCTACCGTCAAGTGCGTCGAGTGCTCGAGGAATTGTGGAACGCCACAAAACAACCGCTCAGTCACACGCCAAGTGACCATCCATCTGGTACGAAATCGGGAACCCAGTTTTGAAGACTAATACACTTTTTCTCGGGACCCATGCGGTCGCCAGCGTCCTAATCGCGAGTTGTTCTGTTGCCGCTACCCAATTGGGCTCAACATTGTCTATCGCGACTGCCGGCATCGTCACGATCGCTACGATTTTGCTCTCGACCTGGTTCGCTTCCAGGCGTATCCGAGCAGGACTGTCTGTGCTGGAATCAGCCATATCGCACGACGTGGAAACCGATGCATTGAAAACGGGAATTGCTGAGTTTGATGCCGTGGCGATACGAATCGGAACGAAGGCCGCGAGTTGGGAAAGCATCGCGGCGAATACGCGAAAACAATCTAGCGAGTTTCATTCCTTGCTGAAATTGCTTAATCGGCGCGATGCGAATGACGAACCTTCCAGCATGCAACTCCGTGGATTGCTTGCTGGATTGGGAAACACTCTGCACACACAATTTAAAGAGTACGATCGCACGAGTGTTGAAATTCAAGAATCCGGACAATTGATCGCTGATGGTGCGGAGGCTCAAGGTCATGTGGTTGTCAAGACGACCGCTTGCGTCGAGCAACTAGCTTCGACAATCGATTCGGTTTCCGCCAACGTTGCTTCCGCGAACATCGCTGCCCAGAACAGCCATGAATCGGCCTCCACAGCACTCAGTTTGGTTGGGGAATTGAATGAGAGCATGAATCGAGTACGCAGCGTCTCTCTATCTTGCGAGAAAAAATTACGAGGTCTGTGCGATCCTTCGCAGCAGATCAGCGCCATTGTCACAACGATCAGCGAAATCGCTGCAAAGACGGACTTGTTAGCTTTGAACGCGTCAATCGAATCGATTCGAGCCGGTGAACATGGCAGCGGATTTGCAATCGTTGCGGATGAAGTTCGGCAATTGGCTGAACAAGCGACCGACGCGACTCGAGAAATTGAAAGCCTAATCGAGTCAATGCAGGTAGTAACGCAGGAGTCCATCCGCGGCATCGAAATTGAGCGAGATGAAGTCGAGTCAGCTACCGACCGCGCCGCCGCGGTCAAAGATGCACTACAAACGATTTGTGACGCTTTCGAACATGATGCTTCGCATCTCAGCGAGATAGCGGCGTCGTCTAGCCAGCAGTTGCAACTCACGCATGATGTCGTATTGGCCATTGAGCAAATATCGAAAATCGCTAAGGCAAATCGTGGTGGGGCCGAGAGAATTGGCTGGACAATGAAGTCACTCTCCAAAGGAAATCCACAAATCAGCGGTGCCATCGATCGACTCCGAGGTTGCGCCGTTGACTCACGGGTCCAGCCTGAGCAGGAATCTACTCGATCAACCTCCGTCGCGCCGGTTGTCGTCCCGGCGTTGAATCCCACTATGACCCCGGTCGGTTGAAAGGAGGCATTATGGATACAAACATCAATTCTGATCATGCTCAGCAAGACTCGCAGCTCTCGCTCGATGAATCGCGTGAGCTATTGAGCGAAGTACACCTGGCAACCGAAGGCACGTCACAGCACAACTTGAGTAACTTCGCGACGTTGGTATGCCAAGTGCTTCAACTAAATGATTGCTCGCTTAGCGATGATATCATCGATGAAGGAATCAAGACCTTCCTCGATAGCAGCCTCAAAGAGATTCAGTTAGCCATGGAATCGGAAGCTCCCAACTCTGAACGAATCGAATCGCTTCAAACGGAGGCATTGAAACGTTGGGGAGATCGATTGGTGGCAGATGATGAATTCGAATTTGATCTGTGCGCGAACGATCTATCCACGAACGATCTATCCACGAACGATCTTTCCGCGAACGATCTATCCACGAACGACGTGTGGGACATCGGCGATTGCGAAGAAAGCGACTCCGAGGAGAATCACGATACCGATGCCGATGTTGTCGCGCCGAGCGCTGCTGAGATCGCATCCTTGCTCAGCTCATTGGGACAGACAGACACACCACCGTCGGACCACCTATCGGAATCATCTGAGCTTCGTGCCGAAGCGATGCTCTCGCATGAGCCAGCATCAGAGCTAGCGAATGCATCCAATGCGGAACCACCGACAGTGACAATCGCATCACTTGATCCCGAACTTCGGGAGGCGTTTCTTGAAGATGCGGCGAGTTGTGTCAGTTCGATGGAAGCGGCGCTGCTTCGTCTGGAGTCGGATCCCCAGCACCAGGAATCGTTGAATCAAATTTGTCGAGAACTACATACGTTGAAGGGTGCTTCAGCGAGCGTGGCGCTGAATGATTTGGCGGATCAACTGCATCAACTGGAAGACAGCCTTCGCGAAGATGAAGTCGCCGGTCGAGCCCCGAAAATCAATTCATTGTTGCAGATTGTCGACTCAATCCGTTCGCAAGTATCCGAAGGGTCAGGGCCCTCTCCGCCAGAATCGGAGCAATTTCCCGCACACAGCACGACTGACCTTCCTGGCCAGCAAGCGTCGCCCCCCCCCCTCGCTTCCTTTGACGAGGGCCAGTCGGACGACGAGTCGGTGCGAGTGAAATCGTCGCAGCTCAATCGACTCATGGATATGCTTGCCGAGTTGGTGATGCTTCGAAATCGCCGCGAGACAGAACTATCCGAGTTACAAGAGGTATATCATGAGCTGATCGGAAGTGT
This sequence comes from Novipirellula herctigrandis, assembly GCA_007859835.1. Classification (GTDB taxonomy): domain Bacteria; phylum Planctomycetota; class Planctomycetia; order Pirellulales; family Pirellulaceae; genus Novipirellula_A; species Novipirellula_A herctigrandis. Next base: position 6,689,505 of record SJPJ01000001.1, read on the forward strand.
TTCAAAGATGCGGCTACTGAGCAACGAGAACCACGATGGTGTCGTCGTCTCTAGTTCATCGCAGCTTTCAGAAATCGCCAATGACGTGCTGGAAGTTGCCCAGAATGTTCGCACTTGTGCGCGTCCGGTCGCCGAAGGGAACACGGCTGTATCACAATTCATTCGCCAATTTCGCAAAGAGCTGGTGGAGCTTCGACGAACGCCCGTAGCAGGTCTGTTCCGTCGATTGCAAAGGGTGGTTCGCGACGCAGCACACGCGGAATCCAAAGAAGTTCAATTGGTACTGCTCGGTGAAGATGCTGGGATTGAGCGTTCATTGCAGCAACGTTTGTATGAGCCACTGCTGCATATCGTTCGGAATTGTGTCTGTCACGGAATCGAATCGGTTGATGAACGTGCTCGATGTGGAAAGCCCCCCATCGGTACAATCACGCTCGAAGCAACTTCAGGTCCCGATTTATTTGTGATCGAGATTCGTGATGACGGACGAGGGCTGGACTATGACGCGATTCGGCGTCGGGGAATCGAAACAGGGCTTTTGGCCGCAAACCAAATGGCCAGCCACGAGGAACTTTCTCAGCTAATTTTTCATCCGGGATTTTCGACTCGACAAACCGCCAACCAAACCGCTGGCCGTGGGGTTGGGATGGATGTTGTCGCTAACACGTTGCAACGCATGCGAGGTTGGCTGGCAATCGACTCGGATACAAACCGGGGCACACGAATTCGCCTGAGTTTCCCGCTGCCATCTGTGATTCAACACGCAATGGTGTTTCGATCAGCCGACCAACTGTTCGCCTTGCCGATGCAGTCTGTGCAAAGAGCGGGGGTTATTGACATGGAATCAAATTGTCTCGTCTTGTCACATCTCTTGAACGCAACTGCAGGCCAAAACGGCAAACCACGTCAAGGGATCGAGATAGTCTGCATGGATCCAACCACGCAGGGAACTGGTGATCGTCCGTCCCGCATTACGCTGTTGGTCGACGAGATCGTAGGCCCCGAGGAAGTCGTTGTGCGCCCACTTCCTGCGCTCTTAAAGAACCATCCATTCTGCTCCGGTGCAACTCTTTCAGGCATGGGACAGACCGTTCTATTCCTTGACGCACACCGCGTTGTAGAATCGCACGGAAAACTACTTCAATCGACCAAAGCGGTGATGTCATCCGGCACTCTCGGCCAGTCGGAAAAACAGTGCGTGGGCGATACCGCGATTCGACCGCGAGTGCTCGTCGTCGATGATTCAATCAGTGCCCGGAAACGTGTTGTTCGCTCGCTCAAACGATATGCCATCGACATCTCTGAAGCATCCAACGGCCGGGAAGCACTTCAGTTTCTGAAAGGACAGCGTTTCGCAGCCGTCTTTACCGATATGGAAATGCCTCACGTCAGCGGCATGGAACTACTGTCAGAGATCCGATCACGCCAAGGTGCCCAATCGCCGCCCGTGGTCATCATCAGTAGTCGCGGCGAAGTGGAATTCACAGACCGCGCCAAACAGTTAGGTGCTCATTGCTATTTGATGAAGCCAGTCGCAGACGAATCTCTTGATGAGTCGCTAAAAGGCATCGAGCCGCTAAAAGATTTACGAGCCAACTCAACAGAAACATCTAGGCCAAACGGAGAGAACCAATGAGCGAAAAAACAGTACTTGTGATTGATGATAGTGCCACCATTCGGAAACTTGTCGACACTCACCTGACACCCGCAGGATTCCGCGTCGTGTTAGCACCGAACGCGGAGGATGGCTTGCAGCTGGCAGCCGAGGTGAACCCTGATCTCATTCTGTTGGATCATCAATTGCCTGGCACAACCGGCTATGAGGTCTGCTGTCGGTTGGTCGAGTCACCAAAGCTTTGTCGAATCCCTGTTGTCGTCAGCTCGACATTGCGCAAGAAAGCGTACGCCGAGTACCTCGACCTAGACAACGTTGTCGACATGCTTCCGAAGCCTTACACCGAGGAATTGCTGCAATCCACAGTCGCTAACGCAATCGAGACCGCGGTGATGGTCGTCACGTCACAGTCCGGTGGCACCGCGGTTCCCGAAGTCATTGAGCAGTTGGAAGACGCGGATGTCTCGGGATCATTCGCATTCATCGGACTTCGCGAACTGATCGACTTTCTCACTAATGGACGCAAAACCGGTGTGTTGGAGGTCGAAGCCGAACGCTCACGGATTCGATTTCATTTGAACAATGGGCGAATTCAAGGTGTGTATGCCTCAGGAGTTGAATCTGAAGAGATCGATCGCATGGTGAGCCTACTTCCGCAATCATTGGTGAATTTGGCGCCCGTGTTGAGGATGACGATCGGCGGTCGTAGTTGCGCTGAAGTCGACGGGTTTGTTCAGTTGCTGAACCAAAAGGTCTTGGATCCGCGATTGATGACGAAGCTACTTCGCTTCCAGGCTGCAATGCTGGTCCATTCCGCCTTCACTCGCAAACTCAGCAAATTTCGTTTTGATTTCGGGAACTCTCCAAATGCGCTGCACAAGAATCTACCATTGGATATTAGCTTGCTTGCGCTGTTGGTCGAAGGCGCATTTTACAACGATGATTCAGAGACCACGGAGTTGGACAATCGGTGTTATGTTCGTCGAGCTATTCGAGGGCAAAACCTCGATCGCGCGGGGCTATCAGCGCGGCATATGAAAGTCTTGAACGTACTCTCCGAACCGAAAGATGCTAACGAACTCGCCTCCGCCCTCGGTTGGAACACCGATGAGGTACACCAAGTCATGCGTGGATTCGTCATGGCAGAGATTGTGGAACAGAGAACTCACCAAGTTCGCGGCGAGTTCGTCGTTTTTGAACCGAACGCTGTGGCAGCACAAAACCTTCGAACGTCCTTGGAGGACAGTGACAATCGTTACGTCGGGAAGGTTGTTCGGGACCAATTGGCCCTTAAACTTTTGCTCAAGCGAGTCCTGCCACATACGTTAATATTTGCCGCTGATGACGAATCAAGTTGCCAGATGGTCCGAAAACTCTTTGCAACCCAAAACCCCAATGCTGCAAGAATAAAACGCATTGCCTTAGTGGGTTCTACGGCCAACGATCCGCCGATCGATTGGATGGCTCGCGTTGGATTTGATCCTCAGGTAATCATTGCTAGGCCCTGCACCGCAGAATTGATGTTCCGCGAAATGGACCGACTGCTTGCTGGTGGCAAGTCTGCGTCGAACGATGCACGCGAACAGCATGTCCAGTCGGACGCGCCCCCGGTTGCCCCGGTTCAAGTCGCACCGTTGAATCAACACGTCGATAACTCGGTTGGAGTCCAATCATGATCAAAGAAGATACTATGTTAGAGACGATTCGTTTGATCGCAACGGACCCGACCGGTGCAACTCGTAATTACGATTTGGAATCAAACCAGAGTGTCTTTGTTGGATCATCAACGAACTGTGGATTGCAGCTAAACGGTCCTGGGTTGTGCAGTATTCATTGCCATGTTTCGAGTGAAAACGGCAAGTTGCATATCCAGGAATGGTTATCGGCCGAAGGGACCTGCGTCAATGGTAAGGAAATGTCGGGACAGGTTGAACTGCGACTTGGTGATGTTATTCAAATCGGCAAGCATCAAATCTTGGTGTCTGACGACCGAACTCTGCAGGTGCCAAAAAGAGAGCGTTTCGAATCTGAAACTCCTGAATTCGAACTCAGCGTTTCACCAACGGAAGAGGTCGTGGTGTCGGAAATTGATGGAGCAATGAATCAAGAGTGCATCGAGGACATGCCGATTTCTGACATTCCCGAGCCAGTCGACTTTGAGTCCGGGCTGTTTGAATTTGCAGAGGAGGAAACTTATGACAAGGAGACCGTCGCCTTGCTTTTTGCAGAGATCGAAGACCTGCAGGCGGCCCTTGCACAACGTGATGCCGCGCAAGATTTCGAGCAGTCTTGCGCACGATGTGAAGAGCGGCGTGAACAGGGCCACGACGATACGATGGACTCCGATCCGGATACCGTGATGCTAAGAATGCAGGAACTGATTGACGAAGCCAACCGTAGCGATGAACGCGTCTTGATGCTCGAAGAGATCTTGACGACAGCCGAAGAGGCAAATCGGTCCGCGAAAGAGGAACGCAAACAGTTGGAAGCCTGGGTTGCCGATATTGAAAACCGAGTTGGACAACATGAAGAAGAACATGCAGCGGAGATCAATGTCCTTAATCAGCAATTGAAGGAATCGACAGAACTGCAGAACAAACTACGAGAGCAACTTCGACAGGCTGCTGCTAGCGGAAATGCTCCAAAGCAATACGAAGACACATTAGAGAACCTACAAGCAACCAATCAGTCGTTGCAGGAGGAATTGGCACGTTTCAAGAAAGAGAAGAGTTCACTCGAGCAACGGTGCGAACAAATTTCCAGCGATCAGGAACTCAGCCTGCGTGAAGAACGCGTGAACATAGCCAAAGAACATGCTAAGCTTTCACGTCTGCGTTATGAACTCTCCAGCAAACTGGCCAAAGTCGAAGAACTTCCCAAGTCTGACTGCACTGCCGACACGGAGACTGCGCAACGGATTCAAGGCTTACGTCAGCACCTGCGTGAGATTCACGAGCAGGAGAAGGCGGAAGAGAAGGAGGCATCCATTGTCACGCGTCTCACAAAGCTCTGGAAGCGAGTCGAGTACTAGTGCTTCGTCAAAACTAAGTTTGGTAGTAGGCGGATTAACGTAGCGTAGGCGGCTAGCCTGCGATTCAATATTGACTAAAAGCAAGTGCTTCATCCACCTTTAGTTTTGAGGTAGTGGATCTTGTTAAAGATCCTTGAGAAGTGGGCGACGTGCTTGTCGCTAAATTCGTCATATTCAAGACACTCGATGAACCAAACATACACACAACCCGAAAATACAGAAGAATCGGAAATGGTCGTTGCAGCGGCGGTGGAGGAGTTGCAAGTCGTCGTCTCCGACGTTGACCAATTCCTGTCGTGCTGGTTGGATCGATTATCGGATACAGTGGTTTCGCACCAACCACTTCCCACCACAGATCCGCAACTTCGCAAACGCATTAAGGATTTTCAGCGTCAGCAAGCAGAGTGGGACAACCAACGCCAATGTGAGGAGTTAGAAATCCAAAGAAAACTGGATGAAATTACCCAAGCTTGGCTTCATCTTGAGGCGGAGCAACGTAAACTTCTCCAGGCTAAGGAACTACAAATGCTCGGTTCGCAAGAATCTTCGGTTTCCGGTGACGCAGTTTCTGCGGTGACCAGGACGAGCCCAGAGCGGTACGAAAGCGAACCGATACCTTCGGCAGATTCGCTCAGTTCGAACGTCAAACATTCATCAGATACGACTGTTCAACAGTTTCAACGTCTACGGCGAGAAATCGAATCGAGCCGGCCTCATTTGGGACGGCGGTAATGGAAACTCGAAATCGAGCATCAATCGATGAACTATTTTGCGGAGAATTGAATTGTCCTTGGCAACGCTTTTAACCAATGCGGTGGGGATCTGGAAATGTCGAGTGCCGGATGACACGATTCCTGTTTTTCCGGATGTAGCAGACGCACCACCTGACTCTCGCCGGCTGATTCGAAATCGACGCTACTGCCGTGTCTTGGCGAAGCAGAATGAATTGCCATTCGATGAGGTATCACTATCGTTTGCATGGAAAGCCCTCGAACACGATATGGCGCTGGTTCCAGGCGGTGAGATTCGCCGTGTATGTGACGTGATTGTCGCGACCCAATCGGGTTTTGAAATGGTCTCTACCCCCGATCAAGTGATTACCGTCGAGTCCCATTACGTCGACCGCGATTGCGTCACAAACGCTGACTTTGCAAGGTTTGTGATGGCTGATGGCTACGGAAATCCAGAGTATTGGCCCGAAGCGGTTCTGCCAATTGTCTTACAGTTTGTCGATAGCACGGGACAAGCAGGGCCCAAATTTTGGTCCGATGGAACTCCACCGCCACAAAAACTGGATCATCCAGTCGTTGGGGTCTGCTGGCACGAGGCAAACGCTTATGCAAATTGGGCTGGGAAACGGTTGCCATTGTCCGACGAGTGGCAGCGTGCCGGGACTTGGTCCAAGGGTCACTGCGGTCACGGGACCGAGTTGCGATATCCTTGGGGAAATGGGTTCGACCCGTCAAAGGCCAACGTGTGGGCCAGTGAAATCGGTGATACGGTTCCGGTTACATCATTTAGCGCCGCAAGCACGCCGAATGGAGTCCGGCAATTGATTGGTAATGTATGGGAATGGGTGAACACTTTATTCTGTCCTGATACGGATGCCAGTGTCTCGAACGCATTGAATGAAACAATGGCTGAGATTCGCGGCGGTGCGTTTGATACGTATTTCCAAACGCAAGCGAGTTGCCAATTTCGTACCGGCCAACCACTTTTATATCGCGGCCACAATGTCGGCTTTCGATGCTGTGTTAGCAATAATGCTTTGGTGGACCCTTCTCACTCGATAACCTCATCTGTTGGTGGCCAATGATCGCCTCAGCGAATCAAACACGCAGTGATTTTCCTCCGATCGTGCTCCACTGCGTTTGTTGCAATTATCGGCTTTCTCAGCGAGACGAATATTGTCCTGAATGTGATACGCCCTCGAAGCTCTCGCAAACGGTAGCGATGCGTGGCGGGGCCCAGAGTTTCGTTTCAGTTTTGGGCGCTAGCAATGCGGGCAAGACAGTCTATCTAGGTTTGCTGCTGGACATTCTTAGCAAAGGCCCTAAATCGTTCCGAGGTTTTGCGACCAGTGCCTTCTCAATGGATCTTCAAGAGCAAGTCGTCTCGGCGCTTGAGGGACGTACCTTTCCTGAAAAAACTCCTTCGGAAGCCGATGCATGGAAGTGGTTGCATTGCCAGATCTCGGTCGCTCAAAAGAAAAAGACACGTAATGTGGACCTGATCTCTCCGGACTTTGCTGGCGAATCCATTGCGATGGAAGTCAACCAAGCGGGAACCTACCCGGTGATCGGCCACGTCGTGAAAAAGTCGAGCGGGATTTTGATCTTGTGTGATTCAATCCGAGTTCGAGACTTGGGCTCTGGCGAGGACCTCTTCGCCATTAAGTTGGCCAGTTATATTGCTCACATGCACGGGCTAGACAATGACAAGATCACGCGGCGAAAACGCAACGCTGGACCGGCGGTGGCGATCGTTTTTACGAAATGTGACGACTGTCCCGAAGCACTGGAAAATCCGGGTGAATTCGCTGCCAATAACACGTCACGTTTGCACGAGTATTGTCGTGAAAAATTTAAGCGTCACGCATTCTTTGCCTCCGGCGTAGCTGGAAGTTCGGGCCTGCTCGCCGACCAACAAGGTCGTAGGATGCGCATTCCGTTCCATGTACAACCGTGTGGTGTGCTGGAACCGCTTCAGTGGATCGTCAATCAAGACTAGTCAGCAAAGGTTCGTTCAACATGGAAACCATGAACGTCGAGCAGGCTGTATTCGCGTCGTCCGATCGCGGCAGCATAAAGGGCTATCAGTTAATCTCGAAGTCCTCGGGCTTGGACCGAGCCTCCCGCATAGAATTGTGTCGATGGGCTCCGACTCGATTGCCGAGCGATAATCCTAGCCATTGGACGTTGAACTGTTTCCCGATCTCCAATAACTCGTTCGCAATTACACGCACCGTTCTCGGAGGCCCAGAGTACAGTGGTCGCGGTGGTACCGAAGTGGTTACGCTGTTTCTGGTGCTCCGTGATGAACAGTTCGCTGCGTATGGATTTAATCCGATTGCGGTTGCTCGAACGGCGATGGGAATTGGCTGGCTTCGCCTTCCACTGGATAAGTCGTGCGCACAGCTGCCACCAGCTACGCTGCCGATTCGTTCGATTGCGGAGAGTCGCAACTCGGTTGGAAAGATTGACGACTGTGTTGTTGATGAAGTTGTTGAGCTTCTCGACGACTCCCGCCGCGTAGCCGTCGGTGGACTTGATCAACCGTTGGACTTTGTCGATTGTTTGATATCGAGGATGCCCGCAGAATCTCGAAAGTGTTTCAGCTTCACTACGGGTTTGTCAGCTTCGGTGAATCGTCCCTTTCAGGCTCATTTCTTTTCGTCGGACGATTCGCCGAACAAGCAGACTCTGGATTCGCAAGGCATTCAGTATCTCAGTGCAACCTGAACTCCTTTTGTCGCCCTGTGGGGCGTGTCGATACGGATGTCAAAGTTGCCGTGACGGGTTCTAGTGCGAGCGTTCCTTGTTTGCGACACCCTGGGCACCGAAGTGAAACAGATTGTTGGAAAACTGCAGCCCAAGCGGCGTGTCTATGCCCCAGCGGTGATTAAGGCGTATTCGCAGGGTCGGTCATAAGGGGAAAATCGGTCATAAGGGGAAGAATCGGTCATAAGGGGAAGAATCGGTCATAAGGGGAAGAATCGGTCATAAGGGGAAGAATC
>SJPJ01000001.1:6698064-6757171 GCA_007859835.1 Novipirellula herctigrandis
GGGCTGCATCTATCATTCCCTTAACCGGGGCAATGCGAGACGCGAACTCTTTCACAAGCCAGAAGACTACCAAGCGTTTTTGCGAACTCTGTATCAAGGAATCCAGAAATACCCGGTAGACTTGCTGGCTTTCTGCCTCATGCCAAATCATTGGCATCTTGTCTTGCGGCCAAAAAAGGACGGTGGCATGGGCAAATTACTTGGCTGGGTCACCGCGACCCACACGCTTCGCTATCACGCCCACAATCACACCAGCGGAACAGGTCATTTGTATCAAGGACCGTTTAAGAGCTTTCCTTGCCAGGACGACGAACATTTCCTGGTTGTTTGTCGCTATGTTGAACGCAATGCATTGAGCGGGAAATTGGTCGCAGTGGCAGAGGACTGGGAGTATTGCTCCCTTCATCGATGGCATCACAAAAGAGATCGCAACCCTCCTCTGCTCACGTCATGGCCGATTGCCCGTCCCCGAGGTTGGACGAAACGGGTCAACGAAGCACTGACCCAACGAGAACTGCAATCGGTTCGAGAGTCCGTTGTTCGCAATCGTCCTTTCGGCAGCGAAGCATGGACCGAGGAAACCTGCGAACGAACCGGGCTGTGGGCAACAACCCGTCCGCGAGGCCGCCCGAGAAAGAAGCCACAAATCGAATCAACACAGGAATCGCAAAAATGACCCCCTTCCCCTTTTCTTTCCCTTCCCCTTTTCTTTCCTATGGCAGAGCAATCGAAGTTGGCCACATCCATCGTTTTCGTTTCCCACGACACTCTTGCAATCTCTCCGCTGCATCAATGGATGATGCCGCATTGGCGTCCTGCGCGGGCGAGAACATCCAGCGCGAAGTCGAGATCCGACTGCTGATGAGTTGAGGTGATACAGGTCCGTAAGCGAGGGGAGTCCATTGGAACGGCCGGGTAACAGACGGGGACGACCAGCAATCCTTCGCTCCGGCAAAGTTGTGTAAACGCCATCGTGACGTCGTTCGTTCGAGTCATGATGGGTACGATCGGTGTTTCGCTGGCGCCAGTATCGAATCCTAGGCGTTTCAGCCCAGCGTGATAATACTCAACGTTCTTCCAAATTTGTTCCACACGGGACGGCTCACGCCGCAGCACCTCGAGCGCCGCGATCGCGACATTTGCATAGACAGACGGCAAAGCACCGCTGAAGATGTAGCCACGGGCATGGTGCCGTAAATAGGTGATGATCTGGCTGTTGGCTGCGACGAAACCACCACTACCAGCCAGCGACTTGGAAAGGGTACCCATTTTGATGTCGATGTCGTCGGCAGCGAGCCCGAAATGCTCCTGAATCCCGGCGCCGGTTTTTCCCAGCACCCCCATGCTGTGGGCTTCATCCACCATCAAAAGTGCTTTGTTCTTTTTGCAGATCTCAATCACACTTGGCAAGTCGACGATGTCTCCTTCCATGCTGAAGATGGCGTCCACAACCACCAACGTGCGGCGGCCTCCGCTCTCGAGCAACAGACTCACCAACTCATCCATGTCATTGTGCTTGAACTCTTTGAATTCAGCGCCAGACATGCGGCACCCATCGACAATACTTGCGTGATTTAGGTTGTCGCCGACGATGTAGTCACCGGGGCCTACTAACGCTGAGATGGTAGCGAGGTTGGCGACATAACCGCTACTGAAGACAATTGCGTCGTCGGCACGCATCCAGTGGGCAAGTCGGAATTCGAGATCACAATGATTCGACGTGGTGCCGGTCAACAGACGTGAACCGTGATGCCCCGTTCCGAAATCGAGGATTGCGGCTTCGGCGGCACGATCGAGTTCGTCGTGGCCAAGCAATCCAAGATACTCATAGGAAGCCAGCATTAGCATGCGTTTTCCTTCGCACTGCACCCATACGCCATCATGGGCGCTGATTTCCGGCTCGAATGGGTAAACGCCCTGCTCCTTCGCGGTGTTGACTTTGCGGTTCAACCGCGTGAAATAGCTAATCGGATCCTCCGCGATCCGATCACCCTCACTTGGATCCGTGGAGCTATCTAGTTCAGAGGCCGACACACTGGCTAAGTCATCGCTGGCCGAGTTGTCGCTGGCCAAGTCATCGCTGGCCACTGAGCCCGATGCTAAGAACTTTGGCAAGGAATCGAGGTGTGCAGCAAGATCACGAATGGAATCGAGTTCGTAGAGGAGTTCGGGGTTGATCCGTTTTCCGAATGCATCCTCAATCTCAGCGGTGATCGATATGGCACCGAGTGAATCGATCGCTAGATCTAAGAAGGGCATGTCGTAATCGATCGTCTGAAGGTCCATCGACATTTCACGCCGAAACCATTCGCGTACGATTTTTTCAATGATTTCAAGCGATGTGGGTTTGGTCATCACGCTCTCTTTTCTTGTTTGCCTCAAAGCCGTGCCCTCAAAGATAAGTACTCAATTTCGTCCCAGCGAAGGCCGAATTCTCCGCAGATAAGGTCCGTTACGATAACAACTTACGGTCCTTTTGCCAGGGATAAATCGATCAAAGGTCAGTAATTGAGAGCGATTCCTAGCGGTAGTATCCGCTAGGAAAACGAGGCGATTTCTGCAAAAAAAATCGATTTGAGAAGGCACATCGGTTATCGCGGCTTTCATTCCGACCAGCTAAAATCTCTGCCATACACAGCTCGGATGCGAGTCGGGTTAAGGTTTACATGCTCCGAAGAGCGATGATCTTTGGTGTTTTTCGGGAGCTCGTTCGATATTGTGCTGAGCCGTCAAACGACTCGAAGAATCGAGGAACACCTCACACCCTATCGTTTCATGTTTTAAGAGAATTTACCATGCGTGCGCTCGTGACAGGGGCCAGCGGTTTCATCGGGCCGCATCTCGTTAGGCAACTCAAACGCCAGGGCATTCACGTCCGTTGTCTTGTCAGAACGACTTCGGATTTGAGTGCGCTGAAGCAACTCAACCCAGAAATTATTTACGGCGACCTCATGGACCCAGCGTCGCTAACGCCAGCAACCTTAGGGTGTGATGTCGTTTACCATGTTGCTGGGCTGACGAAAAGCGTTCCTGCGGAAGTCATGTGGCGAGTCAATGAGATTGGGGTCCGCAATATCGCCCAAGCGTGTGCGAACCAAGAAACTCCCCCTGTGTTGGTTGTACTGTCTTCCGTTGCGGCGATGGGGCCTGCACCGCGGGAAAGGCCACTAACCGAATCCGATCCTGCGAAGCCCGTTTCCAAATACGGCATGAGCAAGCGGAAAGGTGAGATTGCCGCGTTTGAATTCGCAGAGCGTGTGCCGATAAGCATTGTGCGAGCGCCGATCGTCTTCGGTGAAGGCGATCTCGATGGACTGACGCTGTTCAAGAGCATTTCGAGTTGCCGATTGCATATGTTGCCAACGATGCGCAACTATCGGTTTTCGTTTATTCATGCAATGGATTTGAGCAACGCGATGATGCTGGTTGCCCAGAAAGGGAATCGCATTTCGCAGTTGCAGTCGGACAAGGGATTCTTCCTTGCCGCTGCAGAAGAGAATCCAACCTTTGGCGAATACGGCCATATGATCGGTAGGGCAATGGGTATCAAACGGGTGGTCCCCTGGCCGAACCTTCCAACGACGATATGGTTGGTAGGTGCTTGCAGCGAGTTGTACGCCCGCGTTAGCGGCCGAGCGCAAATTATGTGTTGGGACAAAACACGTGAAGCACTTGCCGGATCTTGGGCTTGCTCGGCACAGCGTCTTCATGCGGAGGTTGGGTTTCGTACGGAGTTGCCCTTGGCTGAAAGATTGAACCAAACCGTCCGTTGGTATGTTGACCAAGGCCACTTGCCAAAACGTGCAATCGTGAACCGACCGGCTGATTCAACCGCAAGTTCTGAAGCTTGATCAACGAGTATCGAAAACAACGCATTCGTGGCCCCTGGGATTTAGCCGTCAACGGTTACTGCGAAGAAAAAGGGGAAGCGAAGAAAAAGGGGAAGGGGGAAATACTGCTCGGCACAAGACTTGCCGGTGGCGGCACCCGATTTCATTCTGTTATTACCAAACATTTGGCGAACTTTGGTACGCTGATTGCGCATGGGCGTAGACGACTTTTCTTTCTGCTAAGTTATCGTTCACGCTTCGTTCGACCGTGCCCAATAAACCATCAAAACAAAAAACGCTACCCAACCGACATGGGGCCGATTGCCAGACAGGATCAGGATCAGGATCAGGATCAGGATGACGTCGCAGTCGTTCCATTGGATGTCGACAACGAAGCTGACACCGATTCTCAAGCACCGAGAGTCCAGAGCAAAGACGTTCAAGGACTGAAGTACTTCGAAAGGCTGCTTCCACTGCGGGAGCGTCTGCATGGCGAAAAAGGCGGCCGAGACAAAGCGGGCAATCGCGAACTTTTCTTTGACAAGTCTTGCATGCTCCTGTTGCTCTACATGTTTAACCCAATGGTCACCAGCCTGCGTGCGATTGCCCAAGCAAGTGAGCTTGAAAAGGTCTGGAAAAAGCTAGGCTGTCGCAGAATTTCGCTCGGTTCGCTCAGCGAAGCTTCAAGAGTGTTTGATGCGGAACCTCTCAAAGAAATCATCCGGGAACTTGGGGAGCAAGTGTCACCGATCAGCAAAGCTGCCCGACTATCGCAAATCAATCAAACGCTCACTCGCGTCGACGGTTCGATCGTTTCTGCGCTTCCGAGCCTCATGAAAGCCTCGCTGCTAAAGCGGACCGAAGGCAGCGGATTGGTGCAGTAGCGACTGCACACGCATTTTGAAGTTGATCGTTATGTGCCCACTCACATGGACGTGACTCCCAGTGGAGGCGGCCAGGACGACGAGCGAGCGGTTGCCGAAAAAAACATCGAGAAAGATCGTTTGTATGTCATGGATCGCGGCCATGCCAAGTTCGCGTTGTTCAATTCAATCGTGAAAAAGCAAAGCAGTTGTGTTAGCCGACTTCGTGATAAAAGGGTTAAGGAAGTGGCCCAAGATCACGCGTTGTCCGAGACCGCCATCGCGGCAGATGTGCTGAGCAATTAAGTCGTTCTGCTTGGCAAGATAAGCAAGAACTCGGACAAGCCTGATCACGCGATTCGGCTGATTCGAATTCGCTGCACGCCGCATAAAAACCGAACCGGTGGAAAAGCCAAAGGCTCCACCGCTCCGAGCAGTGATGGAGTCTTACGGATTGCCACGAACCTACTGGACGTGCCCGCCGAGATCATTGCTCTGTTCTATTCCCAGCGGTGGCAATTGAAATTTTCTTCAGGTTCCTCAAGCAATTCTTGGGTTGTTCGCACCTGATCCGCCACAGCCAAAACGGAATTGAAATTCAGGTTTACTGCGCGATTATCGCCTGCTTGTTAATCAATCTCTGGACAGGCAGAAGACTGACGAAGCGAACCTTTGAGAGGATCAGCTACGATTTCATGGGACTCGCTAGCGAAGGGGAACTGGTCGCGCATCTTGACAAACTCAAGCAGCATGACGAAGCGAAATCAAAAAATCAGTAGAAAGCGTCAGGGAGCAATGCACAAATGCTCGACCTGTCGTGAATGCTGCGCGGTCATTGACTTCGTGTCCAGACGAACCGCGTTCCAATCAGAATGAATACGCAAATCGATCGATTTGTCGCCAAAACAAGATGCCATCTGATGGTGTGCCGAACAGTGTTGCCCTCTTCCCCTCATGTCCCTGTTGCGAAAGTCCATGCGACGGGGGGAACACGCCCCAGGCTCACATCGCCGAAACCCCATTGGCCGGTGCGGACACTGGCCAGCCGAGAGCCCATTGGAGTCGGAATTGGCCTTGGTTGTGCTCAATGACGGCTCGCAAATAGGCACGTTGGGCAGACTCCAAGGCTTGAACGGCCTGCAAGACCTCGATCGGCAAACCTTCTCCGTCGTGGATACGTTCGGAATTGGCCTGATACGATTTCTCGGCGGTCTGTATCGCTTGTTGAGTGATCTCCATTTGCTGGCGACGGAATTCGACTCGGCTGTAGGCTTCCGATATCTCCAATGCCACCTGATCCATCACACGCAGCTTTTCAAACTTAGCTTGTTGGACTTGGGCGAAGGATTCGCGACGGGCAGCCCGCTCGCCAAAGCCGAGGTTGCGAACTTCCCATGACATTAACGCATCGAAATCGTAGCGTCCATCAACATTGTCAAGATTGTTGCCAAGGCCGCCGCCAAACCCACCTGTGCTGTAACCGAGTAGGACGCTCGGCACAAACGGGGAGTATTTTTCTCGCTTGAACGCTTCGCATGCAGCAGCGACAAGTGCTTGCGATTCCTTCAGTTCGGGTCGCATCGCGAGCCCCGTGCCTATCAATGACGATTTGTCGGACTGCGCGGTGATCAGTTCAATCGGAACTGCTGCTACATCCATAGGCAAAATTTGGCTACTGGCGTCGATGCTGATCGCTTGGGCCAACCGTGCCGACGCCAACGCGATACGTTCACTGGCAGCGATCATACGATTGTCAATCAACGTCAGTTCGGTTCGCATTCGATCGGCGTCCGCTTGCAATCCTTCACCGGCTTGTGCAAAGTCGCTGGTGATTTTTGACAGGTCCGCCGTGCGACTGCGTGACTCTTCGATGATGCGAGCGTCTTGATGAGCATCGAGCAATTCGTTGTAGGCGAGAGCGGCATGCAGCATCTGTGTGTTCAGCACTGCTTTGGCAGCGTGTCCGCGTGCCCAAGCTGTCTTTTTTGCGATTTTTGGCTGAAAGAGCGTATCGGCAAGATGGAATTGCGCGACCAGCCCTGGACGCGGCGTCGTGCCAGCACCGGTCGCTCCGGTACCGAGACCGTACTGGAATGAATTTCGATTGACATCGACGATGGTACCATCACTTGCCTGATAATTCCCGTCGTGACGATGGAAGCTAAAGCCGGTCTGGATCGAAGGCAGCCACAAGACTTCGGCCCGCTCAAGTTGTGCATAGGCTTCCCGTACTCGCCACTGGGCAAATCCGACGGCTGGGTGGTCGCCACCGACCATCGCCAGTGCCGATGGCAAGTTCAGGTCGATCGTATTGGACGCAAAATCGGTTGAATCAACGGTCGTGTAGGGATCATCGATGACGACAGCGCCGTCTTCATCAGACAGCGGTACCGGCAATATTTGCTCGATCGGGGAGTTAAAAGAACCTTCGTTTTGGAACGCAGCCAGCGAATGCGACGCCGTCACGACGTGAGCCGGCTCGGACTGCGGCTTGACACGCTGTAACTGGTACTCGTGGCCGTCAATCATGAGCGTGCCGCTCGGCGCCGGACCGACAGGGGGCACCGTTTGAACCGCATCATTGTGACCGACGGGCTGGACAGAGTTGTCGGCTGTGGAGCGGGGCAAAGCTCCCGTTGACTGAGATTTTGACGACTCGTGATCTTCGACAATATCCAATACGGCGCTCGACTCGACCGGCAGCACTGGCAATACTGGTGGTGCCGATTCCAGGGCCAAATGTGAGTTGCTCGCGCATCCAACGAGGCCCAACAGCCCCAATGCGAGTACTAAACGGGGCATCCTGCCCTCCTTTTTCGCTGACGTGTCCATACGATTACGTGCGTTGCTCAGAACGCACCGGTTCCACGGAATAGGCTTCGGCAAACGAAGGAGGTGATGGTGATGGATGAAACGCTAAAGTTGGCAACTACTGGTCTAAGCTTATCGAAATCGCCTGTTGTGCGAACTAAACTAAGTCCCCTGCGTGGTGAAGCTGTTTCGCCCGTAACGATTGTTCGGGCTGTGCAGGCGACCGCCACCTGCTATGAGGAACTGCAAGGTCAAGAGAATCAATGAAACGATACTACGACACAAGAATTCAACCATACGCGATTTGCACGCTTGGAGCATGTTTGATGCTCACCGTCGGTTGCACGTCCGATCAGCCCGTTGTAATGAAGTCTGAGGCGGTCCGCACCGTGCCCGTCAAGACCGTTGCTGTGACAACGACAAAAGTCCAGCGAACGACGCTGCAACCGGCGACCGTCCATGCGTTCTATCGAGCCGAAATTCGAGCGAAAGCATCGGGGTTCGTAAAAACACTAAACGCTGACATCGGCGATTACGTCGAAGCTGGGGCGGAACTGGCAACGATTGAGGTGCCGGAATTGTTCAAGCAACGCGAGATTATTGAAAAGCGAATCCTTCGTTTGGTGGCAGAGGAACGACGATCTTTGGCGGGAATAAATTTAGCCGACGCGCGCGTCCGCTCTTCGCAGGCGCTGTTGTCGGAAGCCAAATCGCAGATGGCCGGTGTCGAGGCATCGTTGGCCGCATCGCAAGCCGAATTCGATCGTACCCAAGACCTCGTCCAACGCGGTTCGCTGCAGAGCCGCATGCTCGATGAAAAACGCATGAAGCGAGATTCGGAATCGGCCCGTAAAGAAGCGATGGCATCCTCAATCAAATCGGCGGAAGCAGAAGTCGTGGTCTCGGAAGCTCAAGTCGAATCGGCGCGGGCTGACTTTGATGCGGCAAAGGCGGAAACCGAAATCACCCGGACCCAGTTGGAAGAATTAGAGGTGCTGGTCGCCTACGCAACCATCAAAGCTCCGTTTGCAGGAATCATCACCGCACGATCCATCGAACCCGGCAACTTGGTTCGCCAGTCCAGCGAAGTTGGCAACGGTCGGCCGTTGTTTGTCATCAGCCAAGTCGACAAGGTCCGTGTTCGCATCCCCGTTCCCGAGACAGACGCTCCACTAGTCAATCCAGGCGATGAAGTGACGTTGACATTTCCATCGTTTGCGTCGGAGCCTCCGATCGTGGGTACTGTCAGCCGTCGCAGCGGCAGCCTCGACCCGAGCACGCGGACAATGATGGTCGAAGCGGATTTGGACAACAGCGATGGTAAGTTGCTTCCCGGGATGTTCGGCCAAGCGTCGATCAATCTTTCCACCAAGATAGCTGCCAACATGTTGCCCGCCCAAGCGATTCGCTTTGACGAAGTCGGCAAGGGCTACGTATACATTGTCGGCGACGATGCAACCATTGTGCGTGCGGACGTCACGACCGGCATCGACGATGGAAATTCAATCGAAGTGCTTTCCGGTGTTTTGCCAGGACAACGTGTCGTCGGCTCGCACCTAAAGCGTTTTGTCGACGGCCAAAAGGTGAAGCCTCTTTAGGAGTGCAGGTTTATCCCCGCTCCTATACTCCCTGCTCCTTGCTCCCAACCCTCTACTCCCAATTGCTAATTCCGCCATGGGCCTCATCAACTTCTCTCTCCGTAATCGCTTCGCCGTCTTGGCAGTTGCGATCGCGTTATGCGTCCTTGGTGCGGCGGTGATTCCTGGAATCACCATCGATATTCTGCCGGACTTTAAGAAACCGGTCGTTGTCAGCTTCTTTTCGTATCCGGGGCTGCCGACGATGGATATGGAAAAGTCAGTTACCGCGCGCGTCGAGCGAGCCTTGACCCTGGCCGGAAAGATTGAGCATCAAGAATCTCGCACCGTCCCTGGAGCGGCTGTGATCAAGGTCTTTTTCCAACCGGGTGCCGATGCCAGTTCCGCCATGAACGACATCGTGAACTTGGAAGCAAGCGACATGTTCCACTTGCCGCCAGGGATCGAATGGCCGTTCACGTTACGAAGTGAACCATCGAATTTGCCTGTCGTGCTCGCCGCGATTTCAGGCGAGGGACTAAGTGAATCGGAACTCTACACGATCGGCTATTACGCGGTACGAAACGAGATGGGCGGACTCAAGGGCGTGCAGATCCCTCACCCGTTCGGCGGGAAGTTTCGCCAAATGATGGTCTACGTCGATCCGGCCAAGCTACGGGCATATCACGTCAGCGCGACCGACGTTGTCGAAGCGATGCAGAAGGCGAACTTGGTACTTGCTGCCGGTACGGCCTCGATGGGTGGCACCGATTATCAAATTCACCCCCGCAATACACTGCCTAATGTTGACGAGATCGGTGCGATTCCAATCGCGGTTCGTGACGACCGGCCAATATTCATCCGCGACGTGGCTCGCGTCGTCGACGATGCCGCGATTCAATACAACATCGTTCGCGTGAACGGCAAGCGTAGCGTCTATTGTCCACTGTTGCGTGAACCTGGTGAAAACACCATTGCTGTCGTCGACCGAATTGGCGAAGCGCTCGCCGAGAAAATCCCAAAGATGAAATCGCGAGGCAGCATTCCCGAAGCGACCGAGGTCACCCTCGTGTCCGATCAATCGGGTTACATTCGTAATGCGATGTCGAATCTGTTTACACAGGTTGGGCTGGGGGCGCTGCTGGTCGGCATCGTCGTGATTATTTTTCTAAGACGACTACTGCCGACGATTGTGATCGTTTCGACAATTGTGTTGGCAATCTTGATCGGAGCACTTGGGTTTGCCTTCTCGGGTCAAACCATCAATGTGATGACGCTGGGCGGGATCGCGTTGGCGATCGGAACCGTTGTTGATGCTGGAATCGTGGTAGTCGAGAACGTAATTCGTCATGGACGGATGGGCAAAACGCCCCTGGATGCCGCCCGTGATGGCACTCAGGAAGTTGCGGGTGCAATTTTAGCAGGGACAATCACCACGCTGGCTGTGTTCTTACCAGCAATCTTTCTGACTGGCATGATTAAGTATCTGTTCACGCCGCTGTCGTTGGCGGCAACATTAACCATTGGTGCCTCGTACATTCTGGCGCTGACCGTCGTGCCAGCGTTTTGTGCCACGTTCGTTCGCGAAAAAATCCGTGAAGGCCAACGCGATACCGAATCGTTCGACGACGCAAAGCCTCGTGGACTATACGGTCGATTGCTTGCCACAGCCATGAAGGTTCCCGCACTGACCGCGTTGGTTATCGTCGTGGGCGTGGGCGCGTCGTTCGTCCTTTATCCTCGGATCGGGACCGAACTTTTCCCTGAAGTCGACGCGGGGACTTTTGAACTGCGCCTCAAAACATTACCGGGGACATCGCTTCTGGAAACCGAAAAGTTGGTCGCCAGGATTGAAGATACAATCAAGGAAGTCATTCCTGAAAACCAGATCGATACATTGATTTCCAATATTGGACTGCCCGTTGGAAAGGGAGCCGGTTTCTCGACCGTATTGAGTTCAAACTCGGGTCCCGATACGGCGTATGTCATTGTCAATTTGAAGCAGGACGATCGAACCGTAAGCACCCAGTCGTATGTCGAGACGCTTCGAGAGAAACTTGCGGATGAGTACCCACTCGAAGCGTTCCTGTTCGTTTCCGGTGGGATCGTTAATATGGCGCTCAACGAAGGTGTGCCGACACCGATCAGCGTGCAAGTCTCCGCCGGGTCGTTGACGCAGTGCCGCGCTACGGCGGAACGAATCGTCGAAGCGGTTAATCCCATTGCCGGGACGCGCGACGTGCAAATTGCACAATCGCTTGACTATCCGCAATTCGACGTGCAAGTCGATCGAACGCGAGCAAAGTATCTTGGAGTGGATCAAGAGCAAGTCGCTCAAACCGTGCTCACCGCCTTGGGTTCAAGTGTCGGTTACGCACCCACGATTTGGATCGACCCAAAATCAGGCACTGACTTTTTTATGGGGGTCCAGTACGAATCGAATCAATTCAAATCACTCGACGAGGTCCGCAATATCCCGTTGTCTTTGGATACTGCTGATGGTCCGATCACCATTCCACTTTCCAATATTGCAACCGTTAGCCGCGTCAACATTCCTGGCGAAATTGCTCGTTACAACATCGCACGCGTCAACGACGTGCATGTCAATGTTTCAGGGCGAGACCTAGGGAGCGTCGCCGCCGACATCGATACGGTACTTGCTGGGATGGAATTCGAAAACGGCGTAACCGTCACTTTGCGTGGCCCGGTTGAAAAGATGCGATCTGGCATGAGCTTGTTAGGCATCGGCTTAGCCGTGGCAACACTGTTGGTCTACCTAGTGCTGATGGCTCAGTTTCGCTCGTTTGTCGATCCATTGATCATCATGCTCGCCGTACCGCTTGGGATTGGTGGAGTGTTGGTTGTTTTGTATCTGACAGACACCTACATCAACATTCAATCTTTGATGGGAACGTTGATGATGATTGGTGTCGTCGTCAACAACTCGATTCTTTTGGTCGAATTTGCCAACCAGCGTCGTGCCGATGGCCTCTCACCGCATGACGCCGCGTTGTCAGCCGCGCAAGTGCGTTTGCGACCGATTCTGATGACTTCGCTCACACTTGTCGCGTCGATGTTACCACTTTCGTTTCAACTTACCCCCGGCAACGAAGCCATGATCCCGCTGGCCCGTGCCTTGCTGGGCGGAATGATTGCCTCAACGGTGCTAACGCTCGTCCTGGTTCCATGTATCTACTCACTTGTGCATCGGAAGTCACAAGTGGCTGTCTAGCCATATTGTTAACATGCTGCAGGCTGCTAGCCTGCCCTTTGGCGAAACAAAAACACTCGCAGAGATGGTGACCAAAAGTTTTACGGAGCTCTACCACTGATCCACGGCGCTGTGTTTCTCCGAAAGGTAGTTGCGCCGGTGGGGATTGGACCGTCAGTTTCCGAATTAGCATCGACTTCTACACAACCGTCATTTGCAACTCTGATCGCATCGAATGGCTACAGATTCCCAATTACAAGACGTTCGTAAACTCGCAATTCTTGGATAAGTTTTGGGTGCCCCCGTTTTGTGACCTTCCCTCCTTTTGTGTACTCGCGGCAAGTTTTGGGTGTCCCTTTTCGTGTTTTGTGCCTTTCTCTTTTTTGGGGCTGTAATTCCAGGCTGGCGGTTACTAAACCAACACAAGATTGACTTTGGCAAGGTAACCGCTGCGGTCATCTGCCACACCCAAGTTGCGGTTCGCGAACTGCCGTTTCGGTGTGTCCCCTAATGTGGGAATTGTGGGACGGTGGGGTGAAAAGGGGCTGCTTGCCCTGGAACCCGCACGATTTGGACTTTGTTTAGATTCTGTTCCGTTTTCTGCGTTCGAATGACCTAGTTAAATCTAGGGGCATTCACTGTCACGTTCGCAACGTTAGATCACGACACGAACATGACACCAACGATTAACTATTACCAGAGAAAAGCTCTATGCGTTTCGAGCAAAAAAATGCGGCGCTGACCGCGGGGTGCTGCCTACTCCTTTCGGGTTTCTGCCTACTCCCCCCATCGCTTGTTCAGGGAGGCACTCGAATTAGCTGGTTCGCCAGTCTTGCAATATTGAGTGGATTGGCGGGCCTCGTGACATTCTACCTAACAAGGCGAGCACTGCGTCCGTTTAGGGAAATCAATTCCCGTATGCAGCAGATGGTGGAAGGCGAACTCGACCTAACGCATCGCTTCGTCTCGACGGGCAGCAATCAATCATCGGAGCTTGCGAAGACGTTAGATCAATGGATGGCCCGCTTGCAGCAGATTATTGCCGCGATGGGGCATAACGCGACCGCGGTTTTCGGAGCCACGATGGAATTGACATCGACCACCTCTGGCGTGTCATGTGAAACCAACGTCTTGCTGGCGGAAGCATCCTCGGTTTCCGCTTCGACCGAGCAACTGTCGAGCACCATGCAAGGTATGAGTGCATCGAGTACACAGATGTCGGCAAACATGCTGACCATTTCGTCTGCAATCGAGGAGATGTCGGTCTCCATCGAGGAAATCACGCGAAATGCAAGCGTCGGATCCGATTCGGCGAAAAGCACTCAGGCATTGGCGGAAGCCAGTAATGAGAACATTCAATCCCTAAAG
This sequence comes from Novipirellula herctigrandis, assembly GCA_007859835.1. Taxonomy (GTDB): domain Bacteria; phylum Planctomycetota; class Planctomycetia; order Pirellulales; family Pirellulaceae; genus Novipirellula_A; species Novipirellula_A herctigrandis. The sequence continues at coordinate 6,711,725 of SJPJ01000001.1, forward strand.
TCTGCAGCTGATCAGATTGGGAAAGTGATTGATGTGATCCAAGAAATCGCGGAACAAACCAATCTATTGGCCCTCAACGCGACCATTGAGGCAGCTCGGGCGGGAGACGCCGGGAAAGGTTTTTCGGTCGTCGCCAGCGAAGTCAAAGCACTTGCCCGGCAAACGGCCGATGCAACCCTCGACATCCGAAACCGCGTCGAGTCGATTCAGTTGCATACACAGGACACTGTTGAATCGATTCAAGCGATCAATACGGGGATCCAGGAGGTTGGAAAGGCGTCACAGTGTATTGCCTCCGCGGTGGAACAGCAGAGCACGGCGACAAACGAGATTGCAAGTAACACAGCACAGACCGCTGCTGCATCGGAATCGATCTCCAGTAGCATTGGAGAATCCGCTGCGGTTTGCCAGGCGATCACAGAGAGCATCTCGAAGATGAATTGCTCGATCGAGCACGCTGGCCACGGCATTTCTGTTTCACAATCGGAGAGCCGCCAACTGACCGACATCGCTGAACAAGTTCAAGGCATCTTGAACGAGTTTCGCATCGACCGTTTGCCATTCCATGCTACCCCCATTAAGACAGCTCATACGAAATGGAGAGTCAAGCTTGCCGACATGATTGCGGGAAAACTAGAGATTCGAACGAGTGAGGCCGCGAACGCTGCTGGATGTGCCTTTGGGAAATGGCTGCAGTCGGAAGGAAAAGAGCGGTTCGGGCAGCTTGATCTATTCGCAGCGATCGAGAGTAAACACGCCGAGGTTCACGGGTTTGCAGCAAAGATTGTCGAATCCTTCCATCGTGGCGACAAAGAGCAAGCAAGCGAAGCTCTGAGCCAGTTTCATACGATTACCGATCCGCTTTTCAAATTGCTGGATCAATTGGAGCAGAAGGCATCGGAGACAACCGAATTGATGAAATCAAAATAGGTGTCTGGCATACGGCGAGCATCCATTGGTTGGGCGCCACACGCAGGCAATAGGCGTCCGTCGAAAAACACCGCTGGGCAGGTGGAGCGGTTTTGGCAGCCCGAAAAATTCGGTTCGCTATTCTCGAATTCCTGGGCAACGCAATTTTCTCGTCAAAGGGGAATTGCCGTTTGGGCCAGCTGCTTGACGAGTAAGCTGAACGAGCTCCTCAGGAGGGGATGTCCTCAAAGAGGCAGGCGGTTCACCGAAACGAGGGTACTTCGCGAGCTGCCTTCACGCGACGCGAAACGGCGATACTTCGACACGTTTGTCTTCTAACGTCCTGCTGACTAGTGGGACAGGGAAAACCAAGGTGGTCGACGCAACCATTCTGTTGAGCTTCAACATGCTCAAGGAAAGCAATACTCCCACCGAATCTGTCGGGGAAAACGGCAACTTGATGGAGCATGTTTTCCGCATCATCCCTTGCGTTGGGAGTTCCAACGTCTGAGTTTAGAACTGCCGCAGGAACCGAAGGTCGCCGCTGTAGAGGTCCCGAATGTCGGTGATGCCGTGTCGTCGCATGCAGAGCCGTTCCACACCAAGACCGAAGGCGAATCCGCTGACTTTTTCGGGGTCGTAACCAACCGCTTCAAAGACCGCTGGGTCGACCATTCCCGCGCCACCGAATTCGATCCAATTGCCGTTCCACAAAAAGTCGACTTCGACGCTCGGTTCTGTGAACGGAAAGAACGATGGGCGGAAGCGGATTTGAACATCTCCGCCGAGGTAATTTGTCGCGAAGACTCGCAAAACGGTTTTTAAGTTTGCCATCGTCACGTGTTCGTCGACGTACAGCCCTTCCATTTGATGGAACATCGGGAAGTGGGTCGCGTCAGGGTCATCTGGGCGGTACACGCGACCGAGCGAGATAACTCGGATCGGCGGCTTGCGGTTTTCCATTACACGGATTTGCACCGTGCTCGTTTGGCTCCGCAGCAGCTGTTCGCCTTCGACCGAGCGATCGGAATTGGCCGACGCGGTCGCCAGATAAAAATTGTCTAGCGGATCGCGAGCCGGGTGATCTTCGGGGATGTTCAATGCCACGAAGTTGTGCCATGGGTCTTCGACTTCCGGTCCTTCGGCTGCCTCGAAACCCATGCGACCCATGATTTCCATCAAATGGTTGACGGTTTGGGTGATCGGATGAATGTGGCCGAGATTGGGGCGAATGCCGGGAAGAGACGGGTCAAAGGTAGGGTCGACACCCGCTTCGCCGCCACCACCGAGCCGATCTTGAGACGCCTCGAAGACGCTTTGGATTTTCGACTTAAATTCATTCAGCCGCATACCAGCCGCTTTTCGATCCGACGGATCGATGCTGCCCATTTGCTTTTGAACGTCTTTGAGCGCACCCTTTTTCGCACCGAGGTATCGGACTCGCACTTCTTCGAGCGAATCAGCATCGTCAGCAGCATCGAATGCAACGAGCGATTCACGCTCGAGCTGATCGAGGGTTGTTAGAAAGGACTCAAGCGACATGATTTGCAGGTTTCGTTGCGTGTTACGCAGCCAAAACTTCCTTCACCTTTTCGCAAATCTGCTTGAAGCCTTCCTTGTCATGGATCGCCATTTCCGAAAGGGTTTTGCGATCCAATTCAATTCCCGCTTTGTTCAAGCCAAAGATAAATTCGCTGTAGCGGATGCCGTGTTCGCGAGTAGCCGCGTTGATACGGGTAATCCAAAGACGACGGAAGTCACGCTTGCGGACGCGTCGGTCACGAAATGCGTACACGCCACTGCGAAGCAGGGTTTCTTTAACGGTACGGGTCAGCTTACTGCGACCGCCGCGAAAACCTTTGGCTCGTTTAAAAAGACGCTTTTTGGATTGCCGACGAGCGGCACCTTTGGTGGTACGCATTGGAGATGCTTCCGATGTTTCTTAAAAAGGGTTTGGATCGACTAGCTGGAAGGATCCATCGGTTCAGGCCCCAGTGGTCGAAGCCACTGATGTTTCTGCCCAGCCGAATGGGAATGTCTTTCAGATATGGTAAAAATTGCCGCCATTCATATGTTTGAAAGGCTACGAATTGCTTAGTTGCTATGGCCGTTTAGGGCAGCATGGATATTTTTCTCATCGCACGCGGCCACTGCGGTGGTACCGCGAAGGTTGCGACGGCGTTTCTTGCTTAGCCCTTTCGCCAAGTGGCTTGTCCCCGCCGAACGATGCATCGCCTTGCCTTTCGCTGACAAGCGAAATCGCTTTTTCGTTCCCTTGTGGGTTTTGATTTTCGTACCCATGAAAAATATCCGCTAGCGTGTTGGTTCGTTGTGTTTGGAAAAAATGCTTCGTTTTTGTCTATCGGCCGCCACAGAACTCTTTCGCTGGAATTCTTTTTGCGGAACGAGAATCGCGAAGGATAGCGAATCGTCTCGATTTGCGAAAGTCCTTACGTCGTTTTACCGTGAAAAACGCTGCAAAAGGACTTGGTTCATTTGGTCGGTGGCGTCCGAAACGGCGTCTTGCCAGCGACTTTCGCCATATTTTTCCGCAAATGGCTCACGTTGATAGGCGAAAATCAGATTCCGTGAATTATTCACGATCGCACCGCTGCCCTTGGGGTCAAAGCCGGCAAGGACGTCGTCGGCACTGCCACCTTGAGCCCCAAACCCTGGAATCAATATCCAACTGTGTGGCATTGCTGCTCGCATTTGTGCCAATTGTTCGGGATAAGTCGCGCCAACGACCGCTCCAACCGGCCCATATCCGCTCGCTCCAATGCGGTCCTGATTCAGCTCGCTTACCAGATCAGCAACTCGCTCATAGACCGTTTGTTCATCTGTCACACGGTCCTGCAATAGACCACCACCTGGGTTGGACGTTTTGACAAGCACGAAAACCCCTGCTGCTCGCTGGTCGCAAACATCCACAAATGGTTCCAGGCTGTCGCGACCCAAATAGGGACTTACCGTCAACGAATCACTCCCCCAAGGACTGGCGTCTTCCACGCCGAGATAGGCTTGGGCGTAGGCGGTCGCCGTGCTGCCAATGTCGTTTCGCTTGGCATCGGTGATGACCATCAGTCCACTTTGGTGGGCATAGCGAATGACCTCACCTAATGAGATCATACCGGCAGGACCGAGTTGTTCAAAAAAAGCTGCTTGAGGTTTCACGATCGGCACGCGATCTTTGACCACGTCGATGATTTCTCGGCAAAATTGAGAGTAGGCGGCTGCTTTCGCATCGGGGGCACCGCTGTCGGCCATTTGCCGAATCGAGGCTGGCAACTGTTCCAAGCGAGGATCTAGTCCGACACACGTGACTGAGTTTGTGCGGCTAACGGCCGTAGCGAGACGATCAGCAAACGATGAAGATTCAGAATGGGGCATGAAATTGGGTCAGCATAGAGATGGTCATGATTACTCGGTTCCTCCACGTTCTCTTTTCTTAACGCCCAAGCGTCAAGGAGACTATGCGATCGACATATTTGTTATCATGGCGCAGTCAACCCCTTCCTCTCTAATGTCCTCCCCCGAAAAAGAGCCCCTCATGTTGAGCCGAAACTTATCTCGAATCCTGACGCTGGTCTTGGTCGCATTTTGTGCTTCCTTCGCGAACGCGGACGAACAAACCAATGCTCCGGCAAAAGCCGCATCTTCCAAGGGGACCGCTGTGTTACGTCATGCTGTTTTCTTCTCGTTCAAAGAGAATGCTGCTGCCGAAGATATTCAGAAAGTGGTCGACGCATTCAAAGCGTTGCCCTCCAAAATTGATTCGATTATCGATTTTGCCTGCGGGGCGAACAACAGTCCCGAAGGTCTCAACGATGGATTTACTCATTGCTTTTTGTTGACCTTTAAAGATGAGGAAGGCCGAGCGAAGTATTTGCCGCATCCGGCGCACAAAGCGTTCGGCAAGACTCTTGGGCCGGTAATGAAAGATGTTTTTGTCGTTGACTATTGGGGGCAACAATCAGGTGACCACAACGACGGGAAAGAATTGAAACACGCGGTGTTCTTCAAATTCAAGGATGATGCATCGGCGGAAGGAATCGCAGCCGTCGAGCAGGCATTCGCTGCGTTACCTGCGAAGATCGATACGATTACGGACTTTGAATGGGGAACCAACAACAGTCCGGAAACGCATGACGACGGATTCACGCATTGCTTTATGGTTACGTTTGCTGACGATGCGGGACGCCAGAAATACTTGCCGCACCCTGATCACAGTGCATTCGTTAAGGTTCTCGGGCCAGTGCTCGATAAAGTTCGCGTCCTCGATTTTGACACGAAGTAAGAAGTAAGATGGGCAAATTCGTAAGATCAGTTTGTTAGGCTTGGAAATGGATTCTCGCTTGCTTTGTCTGGCTAGCTTCGGGCTCTTCGTGACCGTGTTGAATTGTGATGGCGCGGCGGCTCAAGAACGTCGTGCGCCCGCGCCGACGTTCAATCAGCGTGATACGCAAGGGATCTTCTTTGATTCGCTCGACGACGCGTTTCGTGGTGAGCGGCCGAGTCTATCGAAAATTCAAAAAGCCGGAGCGGATAAAGCGGTCGCTGCGACCAACGGTTCCACCGAATCGACGAGTGAAAAAGCGGATGCTGCCGGGGGATGGGCAAAACTAATTGCACCGGAATCGCTTGAAGATGAGATCAAACGGGTCAAATTGCATTTCGATTCGGTGATTACGACTCCGGGAGCGTTCAACGGAGGCGGTTTCCAGGACGCACGGTTGGACTTGTCCATCCTGGCGACCCTATTTGCGGTCGTCAATGAACACCCAGGGGATGTGCGGTGGAAAGACCAAGCGGCGGCAGCTCGTGATTTGATCGCTCGAACGGCATTCAATTGCAAAGCAGGTTCGTCGCAAGTCTTTAACGAAGCCAAAATGCGAAAAGCGGATTTGCAAGACTTGGCGTCCGGCAGCGGGTTGGCCAATCGAGACGCTGAACCGGAGACCGATTGGTCCATGGTCGTCGATCGGTCGCCTCTGATGCAATATGCCGAACAGCTGGCCGGAAAGCTAAAAGCCGCCAGCCGTGATGCCAAAACAGCGGAAGAAAACAATGAACAGATTCAGCGTGATGCACAGCTGCTGGCGATGATCGGCCAGGTCCTGACTCGCGAGGGACTCGATGAGGCCGATGACGAAGACTACGCGGCGCTGAGTCTAAGTATGACCAAAGCCGCATCCGCAGTGGCTGCCGCGATCGAACGAGGCAGCTATGACATTGGCTCCGAAATCGGCGCGGTGACGCAAAGTTGTGACGCCTGTCACGAGCAGTACCGCTAAGGCCAGTCGCAGACCCCATTTTTTCGATATCGATGGTCTGCCGATTGGTTGTCTCTGGATGATGGATCTCATGGAGCCACTGGCGGGCTAACTCAGCTCACTTCTTACGGTAGGAAAATACTTTTAGGTGTGGCAATTATTGTCACTCGCCATTTTTTGCTGCCAACGTGGTGGGCAGAATGCGTCCCCTTTCGCTATGATCTGGGGAATGTTCTCCCTCCCCAAACCACTCTCCTTCAAGAACGTCATGAAACGCAAATTCGGTATCCCGTCGTTTTCTTCAGTCACGTCAAACTTGATTACCTCCACGGTGCTATTGCTTGTAGCGTGTATGCCATCTTTGAGTCATGGCGAAACGCCCGATTGGGAAAACGAACAAGTCATCAGCATCAATAAGCTCGCTCCTATTGCGACATCGTTGCCTTTTCCAAATCGCGAAAGCGCCATGGATGGTGCTGCGGAAGCAACTCCGTTTTTTCAAAGCCTCAATGGACCATGGAAATTCAACTGGGCGAAACAACCAAACGAGCGTCCAGCTGATTTTTACCGCGATGACTTTGATGTCAGTGGTTGGGATGACTTAGAAGTCCCTAGCAATTGGCAAATGCATGGGTACGGTGTTCCGGTTTACACCAACATGACTTATCCCTTCAAAGTCGATCCACCAAGAGTGATGGGGGAGCCACCGGCACATTTTACAAATTCGTCGCAGCGGAATCCGGTTGGATCCTATCGACGTGACTTTACCATCAAAAAAGCGTGGGACGGACGCCAAGTTTATATCCAATTTGACGGTGTCGATTCAGCGTTCTATTTGTGGATCAACGGCGAAAAGGTCGGCTACAGCCAAGGAAGTCGCACGCCAGCAATCTTTGACGTGACGCAGTTTATTAGACAGGGAGCGAACACGGTCGCGGCGGAAGTCTACCGTTACAGCGATGGCAGTTACCTGGAAGACCAAGACTTCTGGCGACTCAGCGGTATTTTTCGTGATGTCTCGCTGTGGTCTACCGACAAACTTCATATCCGCGACTATTTCGTCCATACCAATTTTGATGATGACTACAAAGACGCTGCATTGGATGTGGATGTCGAAGTTGCAAACGCAAACGATTCCGAGCAGGAGTTTTCGATTGAAGCCGAATTGATCGACGACTTGGCGACGGTGGTTTCGACGCTCACCGAAACGCAAAAGGTCGCTGCGAACGCGTCAGCGAATCTTGTGTTAACCCAAAAAGTCTCAGCGCCAAAACAATGGTCTGCTGAAAAACCGAATTTGTATCGTTTGCTTCTGACGCTAAAAGACAGCGATGGCACAATCATCGAAACGACGACCTCGCGGGTGGGATTTCGCGAAGTCGAGATCAAGGACGCTATGCTGCATGTCAACGGCAAACCGGTCTACTTGAAAGGTGTGAATCGGCACGAACATCATCCCGATACGGGACACACCATTTCGATCGATTCGATGATCGAAGACATCAAACTGATGAAGCAATTCAATGTCAATGCGGTCCGAACTTGCCACTATCCCGATACGCCTTTGTGGTATGCGTTGTGTGATCAATATGGGTTGTATGTGATTGATGAAACAAACATTGAATCGCACGGTATGGGGTATGGCGACGCATCGTTGGCCAAAGATCCGAATTGGGGGAAAGCCCATTTGGATCGGCTTCAACGCATGGTGGAACGGGATAAAAATCATCCATCCGTCATCATCTGGTCGCTCGGTAACGAAGCGGGCAACGGCGTGAATTTTTTCAAGAACTATGAATGGGCAAAAGCACGCGATCCATCACGTCCGGTTCAGTATGAGCAAGCTGGATTCAACGGTGCAAACACGGACATCCGCTGCCCGATGTATGCCACGATCGATAGGATCGTTGACTATGCTGAAGGCAACCCCGATCGTCCTTTGATTCTCTGCGAATATGCTCATGCGATGGGTAACAGTGTTGGCAATTTTCAAGATTACTGGGATGCCATGGAGTCGCATGATGTGTTGCAAGGTGGGTTCATTTGGGACTGGGTCGACCAAGGAATTCGCAAAGAGGTGCCACCGGTAGTGACGGTTGCCGATCAACAAGATTCGAATCAAATTGCACGTGTTTTTGGCAATGTTGATCCCGAATTGGGCGTCACGGGGGCCGTTGTTCTGCCACCCAACGATCGCTTGCAGTTGACCGAAAATTTGACGCTCGAAGTGGTCATACACGGTAATCGAGCGACCGGTTATTGCCCTCTAATTTCCAAAGGCGATCATCAGTACTTGCTTCGCCTCGACAATGGCGGAATCAATTTCACGCTCTTTAGCGACGAGTGGAAAGGCGTTAACGTCGGCTATGACGAAGCTGGATTGGTTGACGGTGAAAACCGCATCACAGCCACCTTTGACGGTGCTCTGATGCGAGTGTTTGTGAATGGGAAGCCGCTTAAACAGGAATCGCTTGCTAAGCCAATTTCACCAAGTATTTATCCGTTGAACATCGGTCGGAATTCCGAAGTGACAAACCGAACTTCGTCCGTTCCAATCCAAGATGCCCGCGTCTACAGCCGGGCTCTTTCGGAATCCGAAGTGGCCGATCCCGCGACGCGAACAGACGATGGCTTGGTATTGCATATGGATCTTCGCAAAGTTTCTAGCAGTGATGCGACTAGCCAAGAGCCTGAAAATTTCTTCGCATATGGTGGCGACTTTGGCGATCAACCCAACGACGGGAATTTCTGTATGAACGGATTGATCCAACCCGACCGCAAACCGAATCCGCACCTTTGGGAAGTGAAGAAGGTTCACCAAAATATTAAGGTAAGCATGGTCGATTCGACCGCAGGCCGACTTCAGATTCAAAACAAGTTTCTGTTTACGAACTTGAGTGATTTCACTCCGGTTTTGACGCTGACCTGCGATGGGAAATTTGCACAGCGTGTGACGCTGAAAAGTTTGGACATTCCACCGCTAAGCGAAAAGACGGTGATCATCCCCACGATGATAAACGACACGATGAAGGGCGAATGTTTGTTGACGGTTTCGTTTGAACTTCCTGACGAAACCACGTGGGCTCCCAAAGGTCATCGAATCGCGTGGGACCAATTCGAAATCCGCGCTGCGCAGGCACCCGAACTCAAGCCGGTCGCGGATGAAACCATCACAAGTTCCAGTGATGATGATGGGAATTTCGTTGTCACGACCGCTGATGTACAAGTGACATTTGACGCGAAAACGGGGCTATTGGCGTCAATGCAAGTCGATGGAAAAGAGGTGCTATCGAGTCCTTTGGCACCGAATTTCTGGAAAACGCCTAACGATAACCAGTTCCGAAATGGCTATGTGAATCGACTCGGAGCGTGGCGTGTTGCTGGGGCAAAAATGGTGGTGAATGAGTTCGCGACCAATCCCCAAAAGGATCGTGTTGAAGTTTCGGTTAAAGGTGAGTTGCCGGTAGGCAAATCGCCATACAGTTTGACCTACACCGTGCTAGCGGGCGGCGAAGTCCACGTGCAGGCCAACTACGAGCCAGGTGGACGGAAGTTGCCTCAGATGCCTCGCTTTGGAATGCAATTCGCTGTGGCAAAGGAAATGGGCAAAGTCACTTGGTACGGTCGAGGGCCTCATGAGACCTATTGCGACCGAAAGACCGGTGGCGAAATTGGGATTTATGAATCGACACCCGAGCAAATGTTCTTTCCCTATTGTCGGACGCAAGATTCCGGAAATCGATGTGATGTGCGGTTTTTAACCGTTGTCGACGATGCGGGCTATGGTGTGACGATCAATGGGGATCAACCGCTCAGCATGAGTGTTTTGCCTTATTCCCTTACCGATGTCGAATCGGCATCGCACCCTTACGATTTGACTCGTCAAGATTCCAATACGGTCTACGTGGATTGGAAATTGCATGGCGTTGGTGGCGACAATAGTTGGGGCGCAAGAACGCATTCCCAATACACGCTGCCGGGTAACGAAACCTATCGCCTTGGCTTTACCTTGAAACCAATCAAGCCCTAAGCAAGCGGTATAACGCTCGATAGCGGTCGATCATGGTGGGAATCGAAAAATCGTTGCGGACTCGCGTTTGATTTTGCATGCCAATTTCATCGCTGAGTTCGCGATTCGATAGGAAATGCTCAGCGGCGGCTGACATAGCCTCGCCGTCGCCTGAGGGAAATAGTTGTAGCTCTGGCGAATGAGCCAGCAACTCATGGGTTCCTTCGACATTGCTGCTAACCACAGGTCGGCCCGCTGCCATCGCCTCCATGATAACGTTAGGCATTCCCTCGTATCGACTTGGCAACAGGAATACACGCGAAGCTGTCATGAACGGAGCGACATCGGCTTGATACGGCAATCGCTTAACTCTGCGATCGGCAAATCCGTTGCACCAAGCGTCGATCGATTTGGAAAGTGGGCCATCGCCGACTAGGAGTACTCGTCGATTTGAACCCGCGGGAGCGAGTCGATCCATTTGTGCTTGGATCAACTCAAGGCCCTTTTGCGAGTGCATTCGGCCGACGAATAGGCTAACGACGCAGTCGCTTGGCCAATCGAGGGACGACCAATTCAAAGGAGTGGCTGTCGAAAATCGAACAGTGTCGACACCGTTCGGAATAACGGATGTATTGGAAGGACTCGCGTCGAGCCTTTTTTGGGCAAAGGCTTTGACATCCTCGCTAACACAAACGACATGTTGCATTTGCTTGATCGCAAGACGCTCCAATTGGCATCGAATTGGTTTCGCTTCTGCAACGCGGATGCCTCCGACTCGGACCGCTTCACAGGCCTCTTTCGCAGCGAATGTGCCGATGACATTGGCATGATAGAGAAAAGTTTGCACGATATCGGGAGCAAACGATTTGAGTAAATGACGTAGTCTTTGGCGTGCTTTGAAAGCTTGCCATACAGAAATGGCATCACAAAACTCAACGGTGATGCCATGTTGAGTCAAACGATCAACTAACACCGAGCGATCGGGGCTGGGACGAGCATCGATTGAATAGACACGGACGTCATCGCCGTTTTCGGCTAATCCAATCGCGACTTCGGTTAGGCACCGTTCGGCACCACCCGGATTCAGTTCAGTAATAACAAAAGCGATTCGCATGCGTGGTATCGCGGCCTAGCTGAGATTCAAGAGCTTCCAATCGGACTCTAAATAGTCGCAGAAGAATAAGAATTCGCCTGCTCGTTGATGTAGATTAGTCTAACAAACGAGCGGCGACGACAACTGCTGCGGTTTCGATCCGATAAATTCGTTTACCGAGAGAAATTGGAGAAAAGCCGTTTGCAACCGCCAATTCCACTTCCTCATTCGTCCATCCGCCTTCGGGACCGATCGCTGCAAGAATCGGGTTGGCGGGTATTTGCGAATCTAAGGGCATTGCGTCGATTGGATGCGCGATCAGCCGCCGAGTGATAGCAGGGGCGGGGGTCCCAAAGTAGTCGCGTGATTCGGTTACTGGCTCAATCGACATTAGTTGATTGCGGCCACATTGTTTACAGGATTCAATCACGAAGCGATAGAGTTTTTCGATCAACGAAGCAGACGGTCCTCGTTGAGTCCGCGCCGCTACGATTGGTGTGATTGATTGAACCCCAATTTCCGTTAAACGCTCGATTAACTCTCGACAGCGGTCAGGTTTAGGCAATGCAATGGCCAAGTGCATCGAAACACTTGATTCACGTGAAATGGATTGAGTTTTTTCAGCCATGCAAAAACATGTGCGACGGTTAATGTCGACAATTTTTGCTTCGGATTCGTTTCCTTGTCCATCAAACAGCGTCACGCTATCACCGATTTGGACTCGCATTACCCGGATGGCATGTTGGGCTTCGGCGTCGGCAAGTGAGGTTTCACCGCCACTGGGTGGTAATCTAGGACAATAATACCGACGAGTCATTTGGATAAGATTGCTTTGGAGTGAATGAGGGCTTTGAGGGAGGCTGGCGGCTATAGCTTTCTACAAAACAATGCCGATGATACCCGCTGCGGGCTCCCCCATAAATGAAGGGCAGCCCAAGAAACGGGTTCAATGGGAACGATTTTTCTATTCACTTATTTGGGCGAACCACCTTGACCCAGTCAAATCGGTATTGGCGGCTCTCAGAGGACCCGTTTTCCAACCGCACGGCAACATGGTTTTTTGCAGGCACACCACAGAAAACGGCATTAGCAGAATTGTCCGCAGTTTTGCCAACCCAACCGCAGGGTGTGGCGATCACCGCTGCACGCTATGGTGGCATGACAACATTGCTCCGTCACCTATCGACTTACCATGGTATCGGAGACATGGCGACACAGTTCCTGTTCACCAAATCGCGTGGTCGGATTGATCCACAGCCAATTCAAAACCAACTGGCTAATGGTTTGCAGCTTCCTTGCAGCAACCATGCGACCTTTGAGCAGATTGAATCGGCGATGAATCAAATTCACGAAGCGGGGATTCATCCGGTTTGGTTGTCCGATGGATATAGCGCAGGCGTTACGCGTCTTTTGAAACGTCTGCGCCGAAATTGCAAATTCACCGCGGTGATTTCAACTATCGACCAATATGCCGAGCGTTCATGCGAGCTTCTCGGCCAGGCCACTTCGCTTTTGACATTGCAACGTTTTGCACTCGAGGACACGCGTCAATTTATTCAGCAATCGATGATGAGAGCCGGAGCCAAGGGCGAGTCATTTGATGAGTCAGCCTATGTTGCTATCCATGACGCAAGTTCTGGGCGAATTGGAACGATCGCCGAACTAGCGATGAATGCCTTGGTTGTTGGCTATAAACAGAAATTACGCCGAGTAACAGGAGCGACCATCGAGAGAATGTGTCGCAACGAGTCGTCCGAGAAGAAACCGGCGGAGTTCTATGATCGATCAGCGTGACCGAGTGAAGCAATGGTAGAAGCCTTGTTTTGCCGCGCGTGTTTGGGTGCGCGCACGAAAAAACCCGCTTCGGCTGGCGACAGTCCGAAGCGGGCTTTTCGTTGATGTATGGTGATGAACAACAGTCCGAAGACTGAAAATCTGTTGAGTGCTGTGCGAGAGTCGCTTCCACGGATCCGGTAAGTTTGTCACCAAACTATACCCTATTCTAAGAATCCTTAGAAAGGAGGTGATCCAGCCGCAGGTTCCCCTACGGCTACCTTGTTACGACTTAGTCCCAATTGTCGAGCTGACCTTAGACGCCTGCCTCTCTTGCGAGTTAGCTTAGCGGCTTCGGGCCCTCCCAACTTTCGTGGCTTGACGGGCGGTGTGTACAAGGCTCAGGAACACATTCACCGTAGTATGCTGACCTACGATTACTAGCGATTCCGGCTTCATGCAGGCGAGTTGCAGCCTGCAATCCGAACTAGGGCACGGTTTTTGGGATTTGCTCCACCTCGCGGTATTGCATCCATTTGTCCGTACCATTGTAGGACGTGTGCAGCCCTGGTCATAAAGGCCATGAGGACTTGACGTCATCCCCACCTTCCTCCGGTTTGACACCGGCAGTCTCTCTAGAGTCCCCGGCATTACCCGCTGGCAACTAGAGACAAGGGTTTCGCTCGTTAAGGGACTTAACCCGACATCTCACGACACGAGCTGACGACAGCCATGCAGCACCTGTGCAAGAGCTCCCCGAAGGGCACTCTCTACTTTCATAGGGATTCTCAAGCATGTCAAGACCAGGATAAGGTTCTTCGCGTAGCCTCGAATTAAGCCACATCCTCCACCGCTTGTGTGAGCCCCCGTCAATTCCTTTGAGTTTCAGCCTTGCGACCATACTCCCCAGGCGGAACACTTAACGCTTTCGCTACGGCCGAGAGAATGTGGAAGTTCCCTCAACCCAGTGTTCATCGTTTACGGCTAGGACTACCGGGGTATCTAATCCCGTTCGCTACCCTAGCTTTCGTTCCTCAGCGTCAGAAAAGACCCAGTGATGCGCCTTCGCCACCGGTGTTCCCTATGATATCAACGCATTTCACCGCTCCACCATAAGTTCCCATCACCCCTGTCTTCCTCGAGCCTAGTGGTTTGAAACGCAGTTCCACGGTTGGGCCGTGGGCTTTCACATCTCACCTTCTAGGCCGCCTACGAACGCTTTAAGCCCAGTGATACCGAATAACGTTTGGACGGTTCGTCTTACCGCGGCTGCTGGCACGAACTTAGCCCGTCCTTCCTCTTAAGATCGGTCAAATTAGAGAGAGTACCCTCTAACATTTCCTCCCTTATGACAGCGGTTTACAACCCGAGGGCCTTCATCCCGCACGCGGCGTCGCTTGGTCAGACTTTCGTCCATTGCCAAAGATTCTCGACTGCAGCCATCCGTAGATGTCTGGGCAGTGTCTCAGTCCCAGTGAGCCGGGCCATGCTCTCACACCCGGTAACCATCAATGCCTTGGTGGGCCATTACCCCGCCAACAAGCTAATAGTACGCGGTCCGATCCTCGAGCGGAATCACACCTTTGATCCAAAGATATTATTCGGTATTACTAACAGTTTCCCGTTACTATCCCGAACTCGAGGGCACGTAACCACGCGTTACTCTCCCTTTCGCCACTGTCCCCTCTCATAGCAAGCTAATTGAGGTTCTCGTGCGACTTGCATGCCTAATCCACGCCGCCAACGTTCATTCTGAGCCAGGATCAAACCCTTCAATTTTGTATTGATTCACCAGTTAGCAAGCTAACCGGGAGAAAGCAAATTTAAACCGAAAGTTGATACTAGCGGGGGTCCTCGGTAAAAGACCCCAGCGATTCGCCATTTAGTTTTGTGCTGCATGCGAAAGCTCGAAAGCTCTCAATCATACAGCCAAATAGCAACCTCGCACTGCTGAACTCAACAGAAGATTCATCACCAAATTGTCAAAGATCTATGTGCCTGACTTGCAGGCCTTGCGTCCCGGGAAGTTAACACAGTTGTGTCTCGTTCGCCAGGGGCAGTTTTGTTTTGTTTGAACAAAACTCTGAGAGAAAGCAACTCACTTGTATGCCTTCAACGTTTGAAGGCCGAAGCGTTTGTTGCTTTCGTTTGAGGCTCGTAATCTTAGAGTCTCGCGGCTGTCAGTCAACCGCTGTTGCGAAAAAAGTTTTTGAAAGCTTTGTTCGCGGTTCACTTAATTGAAGCTGTTGCTTAGTAAGCTAACAGGCTTCGCGACTCGCGTTGCTGCGTGTCACTCATCAAGTGAGGCGGAAAGATACGGGCGATTGCCGAGGTTGGCAATAGCCTTTTGGCGTTTTCTCAAAAATTCTTTTCAATGGCTCCATAAAACGGACATATGGTGACTTGGACACGGCCTTTTGTGGCTGGAAGCTCGCTAGGTTTTTGCCGTTCAAATCGAACTAAAGCATCATTCCTGCGATCGCTCCGGTCATACAGCATGCCAGCAGTCCGCCGAACATTGCTTTCAGACCCAATTTCGCCAGGTCGTCTTTACGACTTGGCTCTAGGCCACCAATGCCGCCAACTTGAATGCCGATTGCACCGAAGTTGGAAAAACCAGCCAATGCGTACGTCAAAATCGTCTTTGTCCGCTCACTGATTGGACACCCTGCTTCTCCGATCGGCATTTCACCCAGTTGAAGGTAAGCGATAAATTCGTTCGCGACCGTTTTGATACCAATAAACCGCCCCGCCGCGACGGACTCCTCTGCTGGGATTCCCATACACCACGCTAAGGGTGAAAAGGCGTAGCCAAGTACGGTTTCGAGCGAGATTCCGGTCAGCCCTATCAAAACGGCGTTGCAGAGCGCAATCAACGCTAAGAAGGCAATCAGCATGGCACCGACATTTAATGCCAATTTCAATCCATCCGAAGCTCCTTGCACCGCAGCCCCGATCACATTGACGCTTGCTTTATCGGTCGGTAGCCGCAATTCGTCTGCGGATTTTGGGCGTGCTGTTTCTGGAAGCATGACTTTGGCAATCAGTAACGCAGCCGGCGCACTGATGACGGATGCTGTGATCAAGTGGGTTGCATTGATGCCCATGTCAACGTAGGCCCCTAGCAGTCCCCCGGTCACCGTGGCAAAGCCGCCGGTCATCAGCGCGTTGAGTTCGCTGCGGGTCATCGTCGCCAAATACGGTTTGACCACTAATGGCGCTTCCGTATGACCAACAAAAACGTTTGCTGCGGCCGATAGCGTTTCGGGACCGCTGGTTCCAAGTGTTCGCTGCATTACCCACGCCATCGCGTAGACGACCCACTGCATCACGCCGATGTGATAGAGCACCGACATCAGCGATGAAAAAAAGATCACCGTCGGCAATACGCCAAATGCAAAGGTTCGCAGCAGTGTGTATTGGGCCGGAATGACGTCATCGGCTGGATCGGTTTGTCGTGGATGGACGTCGAATACGAACGACGAGCCTTCATCAACAAAGCTAAGCAAGGTGGTGACGCCGGCCCCGATTTGCTCAAAAAGTAGCTGTCCCCAAGGCGTTCGCAGTACCAGAAAACCGAGCGTGATCTGCAGAAACAGGCCGCCTAAGACAACGCGTACGGGAAACGCTTTGCGGTTGGAGCTGACTGCCCAGGCGATCCCCACGAAGACCGCAAGTCCGAAAACACAAGTGAGTCGAGCCTGCATGGCGAATTTGGCCTTTGTGGGACGAGAAAGAGAGAGTTATTCGTTCTGAGGAGTGTCGAAAATTCGGTCTCCGGCGTCACCCAGACCAGGGACGATAAATGCTTGCTCGTTCAATTCGGGGTCGACCACCGCTACATACAGTTTCACTTGCGGAAAATCCCGGAGCACTCGTTCGATGCCGGGCCGAGCTGCGATGATGCTGAGAATGCGGATCTCGTCGACGCCCCAGCTTAACAGCCTGCGAATGACCAGATCGACACTTCCGCCAGTCGCCAGCATTGGATCCAGCACCAAGGCGACATTCGGCGCACCCGAATGAGGCAATTTGTCGTAATAGCCGACGGGTTCGGCGGTTTCTTCGTTTCGATAGAGCCCCAAATGCCAAACTGCGGAGTCGGGCAAGAGTTGTTGCAACGGTTCGACCATCCCCAAGCCCGCACGCAGAATTGGCACTAGTCCAACGCGAACGGCTAGCGTTTCGCAGTCGGCGTCGGTGATTGGCGTTTGAATTTTGCAGGTTCGTGTTGCCAAGTCTTCGGTCGCATAGACGCCAACCAAAACCGACAGGCGGCCAATCGCAGCTCGAAACTCGCTCGGCCGAGTCGACTTGTCGCGAACCGTGCATAAATGATGCTCAATCAGTGGATGTTCAATCTCGTGAAGCTCGCTCATGTGCCATCCTCGCCAAGTCCTGCGGACTCGGTTTCTGAGTGAATCGGGTGTTGGAAGTGCTCGGCCCCAAAATGCGGAAAGGTGCGTGGAGCCGGGGATAGAGAAGGATCTACGGAATCGACGCCGGGAAGGTTTTCGCTATCGGGGAAGTTCACGTATTGGGCATACGTTCGCTTCCAGTCGTAGTGATCTGCCGTGGACATGGTCGACCTGCGAGCTGTTTGGGCAAAGTAGAAGAGGTCTTTTTCGCCGCTATGTTACCAGATCAAACGAGCTGTCTGGGCCCAAGCTTTACGAAAACGGGGCCCAAGCTCTACGAAAAAAGGCACCTGGAAAACCAAAGTGCCTTCGTGAGCGGATGGGGTGGGATTCGAACCCACGGTAGAGTCACCCCTACGCCAGTTTTCAAGACTGGTACCTTCGTCCACTCGGTCACCCATCCGGACGCATCAATGCAGAGATTGCAAAATCGAGCGTTGCAAAAATTTAGCAAAGCTTCTTGAAGGACGAAACCGAGCCAACGGGGTTCGGCCAGGGATTTTTTGTTTTCGGCTGATTTTTCCTTTCCACCGAGGTTTATGGACATTTGTGCAAGATCGAGTAGTGTATGCAATCCAAAATTATCCCCTCTCATTTCAATGTGTTGGACTCGCACCTCCATGGCTGACCGGATCCCCCTTTGCGAACCTTATTTATTCGGCAATGAGTTGGATTTGATCGGCGAGGTACTGCAATCAGGCTACTTGTGCGGTGATGGGCCGTTCACAAAAAAGTGCCATGAAATGATCAAGGATCGGCTCCAATGTGGTAAGGCGCTACTGACGACCTCTTGCACTCACGCCCTCGAAATGACGGCGATGCTGCTGGATTTGCAGCCAGGAGATGAAGTGATTTTGCCTTCCTTCACGTTTGTCTCGACCGCAAACGCTTATACGAATCTCGGAGCGAATCCGGTATTTGTCGACATTCGTCCCGATACGCTGAACATCGACGAATCGGCGATCGAGCAGGCGGTCACGTCGAAAACGCGGGCGATCGCCGTGGTCCACTACGCAGGGGTGGGTTGTGAGATGGATAAAATCATGGCAATTGGCAAGAAGCACAACTTGCCCGTCATCGAAGATACCGCTCATGCGATCTTCGGCAAATACAAAGGCAGACCGCTTGGAGCGATCAGTCAACTCGGAACTGCCAGCTTTCATCACACCAAAAATTTCACTAGTGGCGAAGGCGGCGCGCTACTGATCAACGATCCCGCTTACGAAGAGCGTGCCGAGATCATTCGCGAAAAAGGGACCAATCGGTCTCAATTCATTCGCGGCCAAGTCGATCGCTACACTTGGTGTGACAAAGGATCGAGCTACCTTCCTTCGGAAATTTTGGTGGCGAATTTGATCATCCAGCTCGAAAACTTTGAGTTCATCCAGAGCCGTCGACGTGAGTTGTACGATTTCTACGTTGCCGAATTGTCGCTCTGGGCCGAGCAGCACGACTTTCAAATGCCGGCGATCCCCGATGATTGTGAGTCGGCCTATCATTTGTTCTGGATGCTGGCTCCCACGGTTGATCTTCAACGCCGGATGCTCGCTTGGCTTCGTGGTCAACAAATCGAAGCGACATTCCATTATCAGCCACTTCATGATTCGACGATGGGGCACCGCTGGGGATACAAAAAGGGAGATTTGCCGGTGACCGAATCGGTCGCTTCGCGAATGGTTCGTTTGCCGTTCTACACGGGATTGTCGATGGAGCAAGCGTCACGGATCGTTGATGCCGTCAAAGCTTTTGACGATTGGGAATAGATATGGCATCCGAACAAGGCATGGAAGTGGATGCGGCCAATAAACCTCGCGTCGCGATCGTTGCCGACAATGCGTCGATGCGAATGAGTGGCGAGACGGCATTGCCGCTCTACTATATGCGATTCTTCATGAAGTGGGGTGTTGAAACGCGCATGGTCGTCCATAGTCGGTGCGAGCAAGAGCTACGAGAGACGCTATCCACCGAGGAACTAGCGACATTCACGTTTCTAAAAGACACGCGAATGATGAAACTCGTTCACGGTATCTTTCGCCTCACGCCCGATCGGATCCGAAGCCTGATTGGTGCCCAATTGATCCATTGGCTTACGGGACTACAAGCTCGCCGTGTGGTCAAGAAGATGGCCCAAAACAACTTGATCGACGTTACATTTGAGCCAACGCCGATTTCGCCCAAAGCGGTCAGTTGTCTTTATTCAACCGGCGTGCCAAACGTCGTCGGCCCGATGTGTGGCGGTTTGACGTTTCCGCTTGCGTTTCAGTTTATGGATTCGCGTTGGTCGAAGATCAGTGTGACCGTCGGACGTTTCTTCTCGCAGTGGGTGAACCGGTTTTTTCCAGGAAAATTGCAGGCCAAAGCGTTGATCGTGGGAAACGACCGAACTGCCGCAGCATTGCCAAAAGGAGTGAATGGCAAACGGTACACCGTCGTCGAAAGCGGTGTCGATCTAACGACGGTCCGTCCCGCTCCCTTTCCACGGCGTGATCCATCGGAGCCCGCACGCTTCGTTTACTTTGCTCGGTTTGTCGATTGGAAGGGCGTTAAGTTCCTGGTTGACGCCTTTCCAAAGGTCCTCGACCAGACCAACGCGGTGCTCGATTTGATTGGTGACGGCGACTTATTCGACGCGACCAAGGAACAAGTCAAAAGACTTGGCATCAGCGGCCACGTGAAGTTCTATGGGCGTTTGCCATTGGAAGAGGGAATCGACATCGTCAAAAAGTCCGATGCCTATATGGCGACGGGGCTACGCGAATGTGGTGGGTTGGCACTTTTGGAAGCGATGGGGACCGGGACGCCCGTGATCGCATGCAATTGGATGGCACCAGGAGAATACGTCGACGATACGTGTGGCATTCGCGTCGACGTTTCCTCCGAGCAAGCGTTTGTTGATGGGCTCTCGGAAGCAATGGTGCGGATTGCAAATGACGATGAGTTAAGGCACCGGCTCGGTGAAGGAGCTGCCCAGCGGGTGCAATCGAACTACTTCGGTTGGGAAGCCAAAGCTCGTCGAGTCTTGGGGATCCTCACCGAAGTGGTCGAAAAGTAGGCCGCAAGCGACCAGCGGAATGAGGGGGCTATTCCTTCTTAGCCAACTCGCTCTCGATCGCTTGGACCAATTCGTCATCGCCAGGAGCGGTGCTTGATCGGAAGCGGTTCACGAGTTGGCCTTCGCGGTCAATGAGGAACTTTTCAAAGTTCCATTTTACTTTTCCAGTGCCGGCTGGTTTGACGTCTTTCGAAGTTAGGTATTTATAGATGTCCGTCGCGCCGTCCCCGTTGACTTCCACTTTGCTAAGCATGGGGAAGGTGACGTTGAACTTGGTCGAACAGAATTGTTTGATATCCGCTTCGGTACCTGGTTCTTGTCCACCAAATTGGTTGCAGGGAAATCCAAGCACAACGAAGCCCTTGTCAGCGTACTTCTTGTATATCTCTTCAAGACCGGCGTACTGTTTGGTGTAGCCGCACTTGCTGGCCACATTGACAATCAGAACGACGTTCCCTTCGTGGTCTTCGAGGTCAACGGTTTCTCCGTCGATATTTTTGACTCTGTAGTCCAAGGCGCATTCATGGTCATGGTCATGACCTTCGTCAGCGGTGCTCATCGTGGTCAAGAATCCAAAAGCAAGAGTGAGGGAGAGTAGGTAACGCATCGCGAGTGATTGGCTCCGGGGGGTAAGGAAAGGTTGCACCATGCCGCCCGGTTAGGCAGCTTGCTGGATGGTCGTTGGACGCAAAGCCCAACTCGCGAAGATTATACCGAGCAAGGCAATGGCCGTTTGCCGACCGTAGCTAGGATTAGCGGGTTGTCGGCTGCTAGCCTTTATGGACTAGGTGGACTTTGCCGACCGAAAGAGGTGTTTCGGGCATGGAAAGTCGCCGTTGGGCTAGTTTACTGGCGTTTTGCAGCGGCTATACTTCGAGCTTGACATGCTAGCACTGTCGCATTTTGCGTTGCGAAATCGGATGCAAGAAGCATCGACGGGGCAAATGCACCAACATTCACCTACCTACCTCAGAGACCCCCATGGAAACCAACCTCCCTGATTATGTCGCGTCATCCAAACCGGTGCCCAAAGACGCCCGAATGCCTTGGTTTAAGAGTACGGCACAAACGTACGCAGGCATCATGTTGTGGTTTGTATTTTGGCAAGACATACCGTCGAGTGGTGCGTCGAGTGCAGCGGGTGTGTTGGCGAATGGTTTAGGTGTCGCCATCTTGGGCGTCATCATTGCTGCATTCATTTGCCACTTTGCCTGCTACTTGGCACCCGGTTTGATGGGAATGAAAACGGGGCGTTCTTTGGCAGTGGTCGGAACGAGCACCTACGGGGTAAAGGGTGGCTTTTTGATGCCTGGTTTCTTTATGGGGGTGTTGCAATTTGGTTGGTTGGCAGTCAACTCCTACTTCTCCGCTCTGCTGGTTGCTCAGTTCCTCGGTTCGGACCAAGGATCCACCATCCATATGGTGATTGCAATCATTTGGGCGATCTTAGCCGTCGTGGTCGGCTTGAAGGGGATCGCTTACGTCGCCAAGGTCGCGACCTATTTGCCTTTGATTCCACTAGTGATTTTGCTTGTTTTGATCGCTAAAACGATCGGTGGGGTTGGTAGTTTTGAACCAAGCCAAATGGGTGCAGTTCCGGAAGCACCTGCCTCGTCATTGAGTTTGATTTTGTTGATCATCGCCTACACGGTTGGCTTCTTTGCCACAGCCGGTGCGGCAGGTGTCGATATCGCATCGAGCAACGGAACTTGTAAAGACGTGCATATGGGCGGTTTGGTTGGCGTTGCTGGCGTGACCATTTTCACAGGCGCTCTTTCGCTATTGATCGTCGCAGGAACCTATGGATCAGGGCTTGTTGAAGGCGGCCAGTCGATCTTGAACCCAACACAATTGATGGAAACGATCATGGGCACAGGAACGGGCAAAGTCTTTATGCTCCTGCTCGCCGTCGCGGCGTTCCCACCCGCCTGCTTCAGTTCGTTTATTGCAGCGGAAAGCTTCAAAAACACTCTTCCAAAAGTCAATCCATTCGTCTCATGCGGCATTGGTGCGGTTTGTGCGATTGGCTTGGTTTTGTCTGGCAAAGCAGGCGACGCAGTCGGCGTGTTCGTGTTCATCGGTGCATCGTTTGGCCCGATTTGTGGTGCGATGACAGCGGATTACTTGCTCTCAGGTAAGCAATGGCCTGGACCACGATCGGGCTTTAACCCAGCGGGTTGGATTTCTTGGGCGGTTGGTTTCGTCGTCGGTGCTTGGGGTACCCTCGGGCCAATGTTGGGAGTCGATTTCACAATCCCTTGTCCGCCGGTTGCCGCGATCATCGTCGGCTTTGTGCTTTACATGATTTTGGCCAAGGCCGGTTTGACCAGCCGCGTCTTGTCGATGCCTGAAGCGGAGGCAGAAGCCGCTGCATAAAGGAGTGTCGTCCAACGGTCGCGGTGAAGTCGACTGTGTCATTCGATGAAAATTGATTAGCCGCCTCGCTATCGTGAGGCGGCTTTTTTTCAGTTTCCCACCCCTCTGAGCAACCGATCGATTTGTGGCTAGAATCTGAGTCAATTGCAGAAACTCTAGCCCTCCAACCCACGATCGAATTTTGTTACGCACCCATACCTGCGGCCAACTCCGTAAATCAGATGTCGGACATGAAGTGACCCTATGCGGATGGGTCGAAAGCAAACGGGACCATGGTGGAGCGGTCTTTATCGACCTTCGCGACCGTTACGGTTTGACGCAAGTCGTCGTCGGGCCCCCCGAAGCGGAAGCAAGCTTGATCGATGAAGCGGGGCGAATCCCGACCGAAAGCGTGATCCTGATCAAAGGCAAGGTCGCCGATCGGCTCGAAGGCAAAACGAACGATAAATTGGACACCGGCGATATCGAAGTGCGTACCGAGCACCTCGAAATTCTCAATACCTGTGCCACTCCGCCGTTCACGCCAAGCCAAAGTGACCTTCCCGGGGAAGATTTGCGGTTGAAGTATCGATTCTTGGACCTGCGCCGCAAAGAGATGCAGCAAGGTTTGATGATGCGTAGCAAGATTATCAAGACGATGCGAGATTTTTTCGCAGAGCACGATTTTATCGACGTGGAAACACCGATCCTCGGCCGCAGCACTCCCGAAGGAGCTCGCGACTACCTGGTTCCTAGCCGTGTGCATGCGGGCAAGTTCTATGCGTTGCCGCAATCGCCACAGCTTTACAAACAAATTTTGATGGTCGCCGGTTTTGACCGCTACGTTCAGCTCGCCAAGTGCTTCCGCGACGAAGATTTGCGAGCCGACCGCCAACCGGAGTTCACTCAATTGGACCTCGAAATGTCGTTTGTCGATGCCGACGACGTGATGGGTTTGATTGACGGGCTGGTCGCACGAACGGCAAAAGAAGTGCTCGGCAAAGAAGTCAAGACACCGTTGCCGCGAATGACGTACGACGAAGCGATGTGCCGCTATGGGCACGACGCCCCCGATTTGCGTTTTGATATGGAAATTGTCAATGTGACGTCGGTCGCCGCAAAGACCGAATTTCGTGTTTTCCGTGGGACAGCGGATGCAGGCAACTTTGTTCGTGGATTAAACGTGAAAGATGCCGCGACGAAATACTCGCGACGGCAAATCGACGACTTGACCAACTATGTCAAAGAATTCGGGGCGAAGGGGCTAGCGTGGTTCCGCGTCGAAGAGGATGGGACGCTTTGGAGTCCGATCAGCAAAAACCTTGATGAAGCTCACCTCGCCGAGATCAAGGAATTGATGAAGGGTGAACCAGGCGACTTGTTGATGTTCTTGGCCGATACCTGGGAAGTCACCTGCAAGGGACTCTACGCACTTCGCAAACGTCTCGGGGCCGAGCTTAAACTTTACAGCCCCGATCAACTCGATTGCAGTTGGATCACCGAATTCCCGATGTTCGAAAAAGACGAGGAAACCGGCAATTGGTCAGCAATGCACCATCCTTTTACCGCACCGCTGGCTCGTGATTTGAATAAGCTTGACGAGGACCCCGCAGCGTGTCGTGCTCAGGCGTATGACCTTGTCATCAACGGCAGCGAAGCGGGGGGCGGTACTATCCGAATTCACGATTCGACCACGCAATCGAAAGTGTTTGAGTTATTGGGGATCGACGAAGCGACCGCCGAAGACCGCTTTGGTTTCTTGCTCAACGCACTTCGCTACGGTGCGCCACCTCACGGCGGAATCGCGCTTGGCGTCGACCGCTGGGTCATGCTGTTGGCGGGATTGGATAACATTCGCGAAGTGATCGCGTTCCCCAAGACGCAAAAAGCAGCCGACCTGATGACCGAAGCCCCGGGCGATGTCGACACCGACCAACTTACGGAGTTGCACCTACGCACGGTCGGCATCAAGAAAGACTAGTGTAGCGGTAGAAAAGTCACTTCGCCTGTTTGGCTGCACTTTGGATTAGCGCCGTCTACAAGTAGTTCGGCGTTGGCGGGCGATAGTCGGTCAGGTCGATTGATTTGAACCAATCGATCGTGTGCTGGAGTCCTTCGTCCAATTTAACCTTCGGCTGCCAGCCAAGTTTTTCTTTGGCGAGCGTAATGTCGGGCCTGCGCCGTGTTGGGTCGTCCGATGGCAGAGGCCGAGTGACGAGTTTATTGTTTTTGCCACACAACTCGATCACCTTTTCGGCAAGTTGGCGGATGGTGAACTCATCGGGATTGCCAATGTTTACCGGTCCAATGAAGCCATCTTCGTTATTCATCATGGCGATGATCGCGTTGACTAAATCGTCGCGGTAGCAAAACGAACGGGTTTGCGAGCCGTCGCCGAAAATCGTGAGGTCCTCGCCCGCCAGCGTTTGGCGGATAAAGTTCGATACGACGCGGCCGTCGTACGGATGCATCCGAGGGCCGTACGTGTTGAAAATTCGCACAATCCGAATGTCGACTTTGTTCGCTCGGTGGTAATCCATAAAGATCGTTTCGGCGACGCGTTTGCCTTCGTCGTAGCATGCTCGAATGCCAATGGGATTCACGCTGCCGCGATAATCCTCGGTTTGAGGATGGACTTCGGGGTCGCCGTAAACTTCGCTTGTACTGGCCTGCAAGACCTTTGCGCCGCATCGCTTGGCCATGCCGAGCAGGTTAATTGATCCCATCACACTGGTTTTGATCGTCTTGATCGGGTTGTATTGGTAGTGGCCCGGAGCGGCGGGGCAAGCCAGGTTGTAGATCTGGTCCACCTCCAAATGGATCGGCAATGTGACATCGTGGCGAATCAATTCAAAATTGGGTTTCGAGAGCAGGTGGACGACATTCGATTTCTGGCTGGTGAAAAAGTTGTCGAGGCAAATTACATCGTGCCCTTGCTCGACTAGCCGTTCGCACAGATGCGACCCGAGAAAGCCCGCGCCGCCCGTGACAAGTATTCGTTGAATCATGTTTATCCTTAAAAGTTATGCTTCCGCTGCAAATTTTTTGAGTTTTCGGTCGAGAGTGCTGCGTTCAATCCCAAGAATGGACGCCGCTCGACTCTTGTTTCCGTTCGTATGTCGTAGGACACGTTCAATATGTTGTTGCTCTAATTCGGCGAGTGAAATTTCGACCGGAATGTCCTTGGTTCGCATGCGCGCCGCTTCGGCTGATTCGGCTGGTGAGAGTGCCAAGTCGTTTTCGTCGATGGTGTTTTTCTGGTTCAGTACTACCGCCCGCTCCACGACGTTTCTCAATTCACGTATGTTTCCTGGCCAATGGTATGCCAGCATCCGTTTTTGTGCCGCCGTCGTGAATCCCTCGATCCGCCGGCCCATTTCGAGGTTGAAACGCTTCAAAAAGAAATCGGCTAGTAGCAGACAATCTTGTTGGCGTTTTCGAAGCGGAGGGACGTGGATTTCGACCACATGCAATCGATAGTACAGATCTTGGCGGAATTTCCCTTCGCTGACCATTGCCTGCAAGTCACGGTTGGTAGCGGCAACCACTCGCACGTCGACACGAATCGGCTCATGCCCGCCGACTCGTTCAAACGGATGGCCTTCCAGGACACGAAGCAATTTCGCTTGAAGGTCGGCATCCATTTCGCCGATTTCGTCGAGCATCAATGTGCCGCCGTCCGCCATTTCGAATTTGCCGCGTTTCCGCTCCGTTGCACCGGTGAACGCTCCCTTTTCGTGACCGAACAGTTCACTTTCCAAAAGCGACGCACTCAGCGCAGCACAATTCAAACAAACCAAGGGGCCCTCTTTTCGACCACTGGTGTGATGGATCGCTGCGGCGACCAGTTCTTTTCCGACGCCTGATTCCCCGCGAACCAATACGGTCGCGTGGGTAGGGGCGGCCAAAGAAATTTTTTCGATCACGTCATGGATCGCTTCGCTTTTCCCAACGATGCGAACTTTGTCGCTGAGTTGTTGTTGGAGCACTTCGGCGCGGCGACGGATTTTGCTTAGCGAACGAGCGAGGCGGTCGTGGTCGGCCAATCGTGAGACGGATTCTGCTAAGATTTCGGCCACGGCAACAACGATTTGCAAATCATCCGCACAAAACGCAGGAATATCGCCAGCGGTGGTCAAATGGATTGTCCCAAGGATTCGATCGCGGTGATCGCGAATCGGCGCCAATATAATGCTCTCGACATCGATTTGGCCGCGGCTGTTCTCGGTTGCTAGTTGATTGTCCCCGAGGACGTTCCGTGCCAAAAGAGCGTTCCCACCGTCTTGGGCCAAATGTTCGAGTAGCGTTTCGGGGGGGCGACGGTAGCTTCGGTCGCCACTTTGCCGAGTCGCCACAAGCGGAATTTCAGTCATTGCGGTTTGGCGATCATGGTTGTCACCAACATAGATTCCCGCGGTATCGAAACTCACGTGTGAGACCAAGATGTCAAAAACGGCGGAAATGGCTGAGTCGAGGTCGTCGAGCCGGGCTAACGTGAAGGCGAGGTTTAAGAGGTCACCCTTAAGCAGATCCGCAGTGCGCAAATCACTCTGCCCCGTACCTCGATGGTTTATCTGCCTAGGTGGGCTACCCGTTCTTGGTGGGGGACCCGTTCTTGGTGGGGTACCCGTTGGCTGTTCAATGGGACGCCCTTTCCCGTCATCGCTGTGTAACAAGTCGCTGTGTAACAAGTCGCTGTGTAACAAGTCGCTGTGTCGGCGGCGATCGGTGATGGCGTCGGCGTCGAGTTCACCCGTTGCCTGCCCCGTGGTCAGGGGGTCGAGAGTGATTTGATCCTCAGTCGCCTGAGCAGCGTCGCGGCCAGCGGTCGCTGGGCTCGCCAGAGGCCGGCTTTGAATTTTATGGGTGAAATGGATCGCGAAGCCGGCGACTTCGATCTTGTCTCCATTGCCGAGCGAGCGGGGGTGTTTGATCGCCGAGCCGTTGACATAGGTGCCGTTTCGGCTGGCCAAATCTTCGATCATCCAACCTGACGGGGACCAATGAATTCGGGCGTGCTGGCGGCTGGCTTGGTCACTGCGGATGACGATTTGATTCGACGAGGCGCGGCCAATAAAGGCTTCCGAGGGGGGGGAAAGCCGAAAAACGTCGCTCCAACGACCCGCCGCCTGTAAGACGAGGTAGGCCCCGCCGCTGCCCAATTGCTCACCAGCCTCACTCACATCGCCGTCAATTTGGTTTGCTGCGGAATCGTGGTTAGCGGTAGGTTTTTGGGTATCCAACGGGTGAATAAGCCGAAAAGAAGGACCGGATGGGTTTGAAAGGGACAACTTTACCGCAGTTTTGGCCTAAGCACGACGATCCGGCAAGGCTTCTGTTGCGATAAGTTTTTTCCGTAGTTATTCTACTTACTGAGTGTATCGAAACACAAACGCGAAAACCTTCCCCCCTCTCGACCAATCCCACGATGGAATTGGCGAGTTACCTCGGAGATCCTCTTGATGGAATCGGGCAAACTTCACAACTCTCGGCCGCATACTCTTCGGTTCTTGACTTCACTGCTGGCAGTTGTCTGTGTGAGCACGTCTCTGCACGCGGGACTCAATAATAACGGAGGCCAAGCGGTCGGTGGCGTTTTGATCAACCCGGAAGGGGTCGTTCGCAATGCCACGATCGACGAGCAACGGGAACTCGCCAATGTAGCCCGAGCGGCTCACCAGGACCCGATCGGTGCTCTGACCGAAGCAACGGACATGCGAATGATCTCGTTGGTCGGTATTCAGAAAGCACTTCAAGAGTGCCACGATGCGGGAACTCCCATCCCGAGCGATTTGGTTTACATGGCTGGCATGACTCGCATTCAGTACGTCTTTGTCGATACCGATCGCAACGACATCATTTTGGCCGGACCTGCCGAACCGTGGGAAATGCAACAAGATGGCAGCGTCGTTGGTACCGTTAGCGGAAAATCGACGATGCGATTGGCCGACTTGATTGTCGCCCTGCGAACGGTTGAAGATGCTCGCCGAGAAGGGATCAGTTGCTCGATCGAGCCAACCGCCGAAGGTCGCCTGAATTTGCGACAAATGCTTCGCCGCGTCAAACTTCGTCCTGGCCAAAACCCTGCGATCTTTGAAGCTCAGCTCAAAGAAGCGTTTGGGCCGCAAATGATTTTGCTCAGTGGTGTGCCCAAGGATTGTCGCTACGCTCGTATCTTGGTCGCAGCCGACTATGACATGAAACGTGTTGCCTTGGCGTTGACCCCATCGAACGTCAGAGGACTGCCAAGCTACCTCGAAATGTCTCAAAACAGCCGTCATTCGGCGACCCAAAATCCACGCTGGTGGATGGCGTGCAATTACGAAGCCATGGTCAAAAGCGAAGACGCATTGGCTTGGAAACTGACCGGACAAGGCGTCAAAACGCTTACCGAGCAAGATGTCATCGCTGCGGACGGAACCGTTGAAGGCGCAGGACGTAGCGACAAGATCGCAACGAAATGGGCCGAAACGATGACCGATAAGTACACCGAATTGGCGAAGCAAATGCCCGTCTTCGGCGATCTGCAGAGCATCATGGACATGACCGTGGTCGCGACGTTGATCTCGCAAGAGCAACTTGATGTGAAGGCTGGGATCGACATGTCGACCCTGCAGCAACAAACCGATGTGGTCAATCTAACTAGCTACGCGGTTCCTCAATCGGTTGATCCTCAGTGCAGCTTCATTCGCGGTCGTAGCGGCTGGGTGGTTACTGCTTCGGGCGGCGTCGACGTGAATGCGTTTGATGTGGTCAGAAACCAGACGGTGGATGCCAAAGTTGCCGATACCCGGCAAACCGCCCTCGCATCCGCAGGCGAACGTTGGTGGTGGAATAAGTAGGCAATCGTCCCATTTCGTCTACCGCGAATGTCGTACGCGGCGGAAGCGGCTGGTATGGACGTTGCCAAAGTTGTTAGCCAAGAATTTTCACCTGCCTGCACCGATTCGGTGCAGACTGCTGCCTTTGGTGTGAAAGTTCTGCTACGCATAAAAAGCTCTGAAATCTCAGGGCAAATGCTCTTCTTAACAAAAAAGTTTTGTCAGGGACCCTTGACTTTTATTGGGGATTAAACAAATGTTTTAAACAGCTGTTTGGTTCTTGTCTCTTCTCGTCAAAGGTCACTTTTGGTTGCTTCAGATTTGCCAACTTCGGCAACTGCTAAAGACATGGACGCGCGAACACGCTTGCTGAACGCAGCGGGGCCCATTTTCGCGCTCCATGGGTTCACTCGGGCGACAGTTCGTGAGATATGCGCGGCGGCCGACGTCAATATTGCCTCGGTGGGATATTACTTTGGGGACAAGCTGGGGCTCTATCGCGGTGTGATTGCCCAAATCCGCATGGAGCGTGAGGCAGCGTTTCCTGTTCCCGAGCAAGTCGAATCGGATCCTCGGCGTGAATTGTACAGGCTCGTTCGCACGCTATTGTCTCGCATGCTTTCTTCGGACGTTAAAACTGGAAACGATAGATGGGAAATGGATCTTCTGTTGCGGGAGATGCAAAGCCCAACGCCCGTTTTGGCGGAATTGGTTCGTGATTACTTCGAACCAATGCTCGATCGTTTGAAGTCCGTGATCGGCGCTTTATTGGACCAGGATGCGTCAACGATCGAGGTCGAACAATTGGCCCTCAGCACCGTCGGTCAATGTTTGTACTACCGTGTTAGCGGCAGTGTCCTTGGCATTCTGATCCCGGCGCAGCGACGTCAGGAGCACTACGATATTGAGTCGCTCAGCCAACATGTGACAGCCGTGATGTTGGCGACAACCGATCAAACGGGGCTTCGCAAATATAAATCAGAATTGGTCGATATGAATTTGACTGTTCTCGGTTCAAACGCCAAACCGTCAATCAACGAAAACTGAAAATAGATTTCTATATGGATACAGACAAAATGACTCCAGTGGTCTCGGAGCTTCCCGTGGAACCTTCGGTTAAGGCAGAGCCGCATGAGGCTCGTCACGAGAACCAGCCTGCACATGGTCATAAGCATGGTCGTAAGCATGCGCATGGTTCGGAGGCTAAGTCACAGTGGTTATTGTTCAATATCTTGATTCCGCTTGGGATTGTCGCTGGTGCGATAGCGATCGTTATTGTGCTCGGTTCGGTCGAGCCAGCCCAGCGACCGCCCGAAGACGCGACCTTGGCGGGCCGCATGCGGGCGCTGATGCCCGTTCGAGTGGAGCGAGTTCGTTCGCTTTCGGAGTTTGAGCAAAAGCTGCAATTGAGAGTTGATGGCACGGTGGTCCCGTTTCGCGAAGTGAGAGTTGCGACGGAAGTTGCAGGCCGGATTGTGTTCAAATCCGACAACTGCGAAGCAGGTGCTATTGTCAATAAAGGCGAGCTTCTGATGAAGATTGACCCGACCGATTACGAGTTGGAGGCCCAGCGATTGACGCGTCTGCAAGAACAAGAATACGAGGCGCTTGGCGAAGTGGACCAGGAAATGGTCAACACAAAACGATTGATAGAGGTAGTCAAACAAGACGAGGTGTTGCAGGAACGCGAAGTGGAACGGTTGCGAACGATGCCCAGTGGGTATGCCAGCGAAGGAGAAATTGACAAAGCAAAGCGGGCCTTGTTGCAGGCGACTCAGTCGAGAGTGACGAGCGAAAACCAACTCGATTTGCTTCGCAAACGAAGAAGTCGATTGGAAGCTTCCGAGCGACTCGCTCAAGCCCAGCTTGAACTTGCAAAACAGAATTTGAAGCGGACCGAGATCGTTTCACCTATCGACGGGGTGATTGTGAGCGAAGATGCCGAACTGAACTCCTTCGTCGCCCGCGGCAATCCAATCGTGACGATTGAAGATACGACCAAGGTTGAAGTTGCCACCAGTTTGCGGATGGATCAACTCTATTGGATTTTGGACCAGAAAGATCGCTCGAAGTCCGGATTGTCAAATTCGGGGGAACGGCGCGGCTACGATTTGCCAGAGACGCCTGCAATTGTCGAGTTTCAGATTTCAGGCCGTGGCGAGACCGCATACCAGTGGGACGCTCGCTTAATGAGTTATGACGGCATCGGTGTGGATGCGAACACGCGAACGGTGCCTGTGCGAATCGTCGTCGACAATCCTCAACAGTTCCACCAAATCGCCGCTTCTAAGAGTAACGACAAGCGAGTGTTCAAAGCCGATCCGACAGGACCAACGACTTTGGTTCGTGGGATGTTCGTGACCGTGAAATTGCTAATTGAGCCGCAAACTCCGTTGGTGGTGATTCCCGCTGAGGGATTGAAGCCGGGAAATCGTGCCTGGCAATTCATTCCCGATCCGTCGGTGCTAGATGTCGGCAAAGCGGAAGATGCCCAGCAGTCCCAGGCGGACGAAACGAATATCGATCTTGACATTCCCCCTGTCAAAGAACCTGTCAAAGAACCCGTTGAAGCTTCCGACACCGAGACTTTTGACCCAAGCCAATGGGAAGCAGGTCGCGTGGTGAATCGTACTTCTATTTTTCCGGTTGATTCATTATCGATTGATGGAATTGATGGATTAGAAGAGACGGCACCAGAGGAGGAGGCGGTGGTTTTTGGTAAACGAAAATGGTGGGTTTGTGAGGTGCAGGATCAATCAATGGTGGGCGGTGCTTTCGTGGTGGTTTCGCCCGTCGGAAGTGTCGATAGCGACTTGATTCCGGCACGGATCCAACGGCCCGAGCTCGCGGAATCACAATCGCAGACCAACGGCGTAGCGACAGGCAACATTTTGGCCAAGGAGTCGGCACAATGAAGCGATTGATTGCTTGGGCGATTACCAACTCGCCTGGAATGAATGTGCTGATGTTGGCCCTGATGTTGGTCGGCGGGATGTCGCTATGGAATATGCGCCGCGAGGTGTTTCCTCAATTTGAACTTGAAATTGTGATGGTTAGCGTCCCCTATCCGGGCGCGACACCTCAAGATACCGAGGAGGCGATT
This sequence comes from Novipirellula herctigrandis, assembly GCA_007859835.1. Taxonomy (GTDB): domain Bacteria; phylum Planctomycetota; class Planctomycetia; order Pirellulales; family Pirellulaceae; genus Novipirellula_A; species Novipirellula_A herctigrandis. The sequence continues at coordinate 6,744,531 of SJPJ01000001.1, forward strand.
TGTCAAAAGATTGAAGAAGGGATTCGTTCGATTGACGGGATCAAGAAAGTGACCTCGATCGCCCAAGAAGGTGCTGGATATGTTTTGGCGGAACTTCGCAGCGACGTCAAAGATGTGCAAAAGGTGATGGCCGAGATCGACCGCGAAGTCGACCGTATTCCAAGCTTTCCCGCGTTGGCGGAAGACCCGCAAGTACAGCAGATCACGTTCCGCGAAGCGGCCATTCGCATTGGTATCGTTGGGCCGAATGATCATTCCCGCGAAGGCGAGCTTCGTCTTCGCGAAGTCGCCGAAGAAGTTCGCGACGACGTGCTGCAAATTCCTGCGGTTTCATCGGCCTCGATGATGGGGACACGCGACTACCAAATCGACGTCGAAATTCCCGAAACGACGCTTCGTAGCTATGGATTGTCTCTCCAGCGGGTCGCTGGCATCCTGCGTGCACAAAACGTTGAATTGCCCGGCGGACAACTCAAATCCGAAGGGCAAGAAGTTTTGCTTCGCGCGAAGAACAAAGGACGCATTGGCGAAGAAATTGCTCGGTTACCGCTGGTAACTCAGCCCAATGGGGTCGTCCTAACGGTTTCGGATTTGGGAGAAGTTCGAGACGAATTTGCTGACGTCACGGCGGTTGGTGAAATCAACGGTCAACCGGCGATGGTGGTGAATGTGGAACGAACGAAGACCGAAGATTTGCTGGCGTTGGTCGATGCGGTTCGAAAGTACGTCGCTCAAAAAGAATTGCCCGATGGATATCGGTTTGAACTTTGGGGTGACACCAGTACCGATGTGCGTGACCGGATGGCATTGTTGATGCGAAACGGTGCCCAAGGTTTGGCGTTGGTTTTTTTGGTGTTGGCGTTGTTCCTTGAAACCCGTTTGGCGTTTTGGGTGGCGATGGGCATTCCGATTTCAATCTTGGGTGCCGGAGCGATGTTGGCTTGGGGCGATCAGACGCTCAATATGCTTAGCCTTTTTTCGTTTCTGATCGCGTTGGGTATCGTCGTGGATGATGCGATTGTGATCGGGGAAAACATTTATTCGCACCAACAAATGGGAAAGCCGATGTTACAGGCGGCGATTGATGGTGCTACCGAAGTGCTGCCGAGTGTGACGGCATCGATTACGACAACCGTGATCGCCTTTGCTCCGATGTTTTTTGTTTCTGGGGTGATGGGGAAATTCATGGCAGTGATCCCGTTCGCGGTGATCGCGATGTTGTGCATTTCATTGTGGGAGGGATGTTTCGTGTTGCCTTGTCACTTGGCTCATCACCATCAAGGGTTCTTCCGCCTCTTGTCGATTATCACTTATCCGATTCGCCCACTTGGGATTTTACTCGAATGGCTCAGCGGCCACGCTTGTCGAGGCATGGATTGGGTTTGCCAAAATCTTTACTTGCCGACATTGAAGTTCGGGTTGCGGCATCCTCCCTTTATGCTTGCCATCGCGTCGGGATTGTTCTTGGTTACGATCGGGATGATTCGCGGTGGGGTTGTAACGAGCGTCTTGTTTCCAAAATCGGATAACAATTATCTGCATGCCTCGATCACGTTCCCGGACGGAACGCCGGCGTCGGAAACCGACTATGCCACTCGGATCATGGAAAAAGCGATCCGGCGCGTCAGTCAACAGGTCGAAGCGGAAACGAGTGAAGTCTACGCCGGAACCGCTGCCGAAGGGAAAGGCCCCGTCCGTTTGACGTATCGCGAACTTGGCAAAATCACCAACACCGACAGCCCGATGGGTGGAAGTCGTGGTGGCGGTAGCAACGTGGGACAAATCTTTGTCGAGTTGTTTGATACCGAAATTCGCGATATTCATAGCGACCGGTTGTTGGCGATGTGGCGAAAGGAAGCCGGCGAATTTGCGGGTGTTGAAAATGTTACTTATGGCACTGTTGGAGTTGGCCCGGGCGGCAAGCCGATCGAGTTCAAGCTGTTAGCTCCGAGCGATGACGTGGATCAATTGTTGGCGGCAACCGAATCGGTCAAAGATCGGCTGGGCAAGTTCAAAGGAGTTTTTGACATCGCGGACGACAATACTCCCGGAAAATGGGAATTCCAATTTCGCGTCAAAGACCGTGCCTTGGCCACCGGCGTGACGCCGACCGATTTGGGCGAAACGGTCCGAAACGCCTACTTCGGTGCCGAAGTAATGCGATTGCAGCGAGGCCGGCATGAAGTGAAGCTGATGGTTCGGCATCCCGAAGAAGAGCGAAACAGCTTAGTGAATTTTCGCGAAATACGCGTGCGGACCAATGACGGTAACGAGCGGCCGATCACGGAGTTAGCGGATGTGAATTTGAAAAGAGGCTTTTCTGAAATCAATCGAGTCGATCAGATGCGGTCCATCACCATTTCGGCCGACTTGGATGAGACAACGGCAAACGCTGAATCGATTATCGGCAAATTGCAGAGCGAGTTCATTCCGAAGCTGCAAGAAGAGTTTCCTGCGATCGCGATTCGATTCGAAGGACAACGTGAACAGAGCAACGAATCGGTCGGCAGTTTAAAAGTCGGCTTCGGCATCGCGTTGATCTGTATGTTCGTTCTGCTGGTGCTCCAATTCCGCAGTTACGCACAGCCGATCCTGATCATGTTGGTCATCCCGTTCGGGATGGTCGGAGCGGTTTGGGGACACGCAGTACTCGGATTGCCGCTGACTCTATTCAGCATGTTTGGATTAGTCGCCTTGGCTGGAGTCGTTGTGAACGATTCGATCGTATTGATCGACTTTATTAATGTTCGTGTTCGCGATGGACTCAACCCACGGCACGCGCTCATCGATGCGGGCGAGCGTCGTTTTCGGCCGATCATGTTGACTAGTATGACGACGATCGCAGGGCTTTTGCCGCTGCTGACGGAGAAATCGTTTCAAGCTCAATTGCTGATACCAATGGCTGCTAGCTTGGCGTTCGGGTTGATGCTTTCGACGCTTTTGGTGCTCGTTCTGGTCCCGGTATTCTACATGATTTACACTCGGATCCTCGAACTGTTCGGGCATTCGCTTGTCGAGGATTAACTCGTCTAAGTGGGTAGGGGCGGTTTCTGCTGGCCAAATCCGCTAAACGCAAAAGACGACTCGCGATAGGCGGCCGATATTCAATACCGCGATATCGACGAATCGATTTGTAGGCTCCACTGGTCAATGCCGCCATCCATGTTTTGGACTCTTTTGAATCCGCTAGCTTGCAGTGCATGCGTCACTTGCAAACTGCGTCCGCCATGGTGGCAATGGACAACGATCAATCGATCTTGGTGTGGATCGAGTTCGGCGGCACGCCCAGCCAATTCGCTCATCGGCAATAGCATGCTGCCCACGATTTTTGCAATTGCGAACTCACTCGGTTCGCGAACGTCAAGTAACAAGAAGTCTTCGCCCCGTTTGAGCATCTCATTGACAGAGTGAACATCGATTTGAATAGGTAAATCGTTAGTGTTTGGCATGGGGGGCAAAATGAAAATTTGAAAAGGTGTTGTGAATTTGTCTGGCAAGACCATTCGAGAATCTTAGAGTCTGCAGTTCGATAGCATCGTTTCAAAGATGGCCGATGCACCAAGGATTTCGAGCTTTTCCATGGCATCGATAACTTCTTTTCGCTTTACCATCACGCGGACGCTGCACCACGCTTGGTCCTCAAGGGCGTTGATGGTCGGCGAATCGAAACCGGGTGTGATTTTCTCGGCTTCCGAGAGCTTTGTTCTCTGGATGTTGTATTCCAGTAGCGAATAATCACGTGCGATCACAACACCTTCGAGGCGGCGGACGACTCGGTCGGCAGTGACTTGATCGCGGCAGTGGTCATTTTGAATCAAAACCGTTTCGTAAGAACCGATCTCGCCAAGGATTCGAAGCCGATTCGCGGCCAAGGTGCTACCGGTTTCTACCAAGTCAACGATTGCGTCGGCAACGCCGAGTTGGATCATCACTTCCACGCTGCCCGTAAGCGATACCAAATGGGCCTCGGCATCATGGCCGGCAAGATATCGTTCGGTGATCGAAGGAAAGCTGGTAGCGATTCGCTTCGTATCTAAATCGCTTGCCGATTTCGCGCTCGAGTCATCTGGCACACACACCGCCAATCGACAACGTCCAACGCCAAGCTTCATTCGCAATTGAATGTCCGCACCTGCTTCTTCGACCAAGTCGCTGCCGGTGATCCCCATGTCGATGGCTCCTTCGGCACACAGGGTTGGGATGTCATCGGTTCGCAGGAAGATCAAGTCAATTGGTAAACCGCTGACACGAGCAAATAGCCCGCGTGATTGACGACGAAATTGCAGCCCCGCTTGAGTCAATAAATCGGTTGCCACGTCGCACAAGCGGCCTTTACTTGGCAAGCCGATTCGAAGGTGATTTTGAGTATCCAAGGTGTTTCTACTTTCTAAATGATTGCGTTTTTACTGATCCGTTATTTTTTTCGATTGGCTTTCTCGACGAGTCCCGAAGTCCCTTCGCGACGATCCAATTCATCGGCGACTTCGTTCAAGTCGACTCCTTTGTACGCCAGCAAAACGAGCGTGTGGTAGACAAGGTCGCCCGCTTCATAGACAAAATGTTCTCGGCCCGCGTCGCCCTCTTCCGAAGCCGCTTCGATTAATTCCTCAGCCTCCTCGCGGATCTTCTTTCCGATTTTCTCTGGTCCTCCATCAAGGAGCTTGGTCGTGTAGGAGTCCGCTGGACGCGTTTGAGCACGTTCGGCGAGCGTTCGCATCAATCGCGAAAGCGGTTCCAATGGATGAGAATCAAGTGGACGATTCATGAAGCAAGTCGGCTAGGCGTGCGAGAATTAAAAAGGGCATCAATAGTCCCTATAGCCTAACAGCCTGTTTTTTTTCGTGTAGGCCGGAATAAGGAGCTTCAGTGACGCAGGCCCGATAGTGGTTTTTGCCTTTGAAAACAGGGCATGCCGGGACGACGCGGCACTTGGTGCGGCCCACTGTGGCGTTCTTCAGAAGGCTGATAAGAGTGCCGAAAGACGAATTGCTAACATGGGGATTCCACGTCTTTGGTGCCTCTGTCTCGCAAAAAAATGCTCTCGAAAGCTATGCGTTCTGCCATTTCTCATGTTTGGCATCGCTCGCATGCGTAGATCGTTCGGGCTCCCTGGTCCCAAAAAGTGACTTCCGCGGCACAGCGAGAACAATACGGTTTCTTGTAGATTAGTAACCGCTCATTGTCTCGCAAACGGCTCCGTTCTTTCCCCGTTTCCTCGCTTTTGGCTGTGATGATTCGGTTATGTTGCTTTCCGATCGTCATTAACTTGACCGTCAAACTCCATAATCGCTCGAAATCCTCTTGGCTCATTTCTTTCCCAAGTCGGTCGGGATGGATGCCAAGTTGGAACAGGATTTCCGCTCGGAAGATGTTGCCAATCCCCGCGATCACCGATTGATTTAGTAGCAACGTCCCAATCGCTGCCCGCGAACGATGAATCCGGTTCCATGCGACCAACGGATCGGCATCGCGACGTAATGGATCAGGCCCCAGGCGTGCACAGATGGCATTGAACTTTGGTTTGTTAATCAATTCACAACAATTCGGCCCATTCAAATCAAAGCCTCGATTGGATCCCACCACACGCACTCGCACGGCCCCTTTCGGTTCGGCCAACGGGACACGCTTTGTATGGAATTTTCCGTAGAGCCCAAGGTGAACATGCATCGTTGTTAGTGCTTGCTTGCGGGCTACCGACCAATGATAGAACAGATGCTTGCCAAAGGCCTCTGCTGCAACCAATCGACTCCCCGATAGAATTGCAGCTTCTTTTGCGAAACGCCCTTGAGGCGATTCGATATCCAATGTTTCTCCTGCGAACCATTTCGTGTGGTCGTCGGCGATTCGGTGGAGAGCGTGTCCTTCGGGCATGAAAGCGTGTCCTTGGGGCATTCAATTGTGCCGACGCCCCGTTTCAGCTTCTCGGCGTTTGCGAGAGCCTAAAGTGACTCTGTCTGTTACCGAATTCTGATCACGTTTTCACTCGAGACATCCCGCCGTCGATGCCGAATACTTGGCCGGTGATCCAGGTGCTCTCGTCCCCGAGAAGAAACGTAGCCATCGATGCGATATCGTCAACGTCGCCGAATCGGCCGAGCGGATAAACGGAAGCCATCGCCTTACGTTTCGCGTCGTTCGACAGCAGTCGTTCACTCAACGGTGTTTCGGTCAAAGCGGGTGCGATACAGTTGATGCGGATTTTTGGTGCAAACTCCGCTGCCCACGTGCGGGTGATACCTTCGACTGCACCCTTCGCGGCCGCGACCGAGGTGTGCATCGCTAGTCCAGTTCCAACCGCCACGGTGCTAAACAACACGACGCTTGATGGCGTCGATGCTTTTAGCGGCTCGGTGGCTCTTTGCATCATTCGTACCGCGGCAACCACATTCAATTCAAAATCGCTCCGCAATAACGCTGGTTTCATCGTCCGCAGCGGGACCAAATTGATCGAGCCAGGGCAATAGACCATCCCGTCAAGCTGTTCCGGAATCACCAACGAATCGATCTCGTTGGTCGTGACATCGGCAGCCATATAGTTCATCCTCGAAGCCAAACTCTCATCAAGCTCGCCGAGTTGTCCGACAGTGCGAGAGACGACCGTTACCGATGCACCACTATCGAGCAATCGTTTGGTGATAGCGAACCCGATGCCGTGACTGCCACCAACTACTAAGAATTGCTTATTGTCCATTCGAGATGCTTCAGCCTTTTTCGCGAGAGTAGCGGTTTGCCGTCACAAAGAAGGACTGTAGCCAAAGCCTGAAATTTGGCAAGTTCCGTCGGATCTCGATTTGCGAAGGAGTTGTGCTGTGGGCGCATCGTTTGCCCTGTAAAAGGCGTTGTGATTTGAAACCATCGCCGAAATTCACCGCTTAGAAACAACGATCTTCAGGCAACTCAACCATGCGCCCAAGCAAACCAACATCGAAGGTTTGAGCCACCATGGGGCATAATCAAATTCAATCTTCCAGTCCCCTGCCGGAATCTCGACACCTTGCTTCAGGAACTCGACCGGTTTGACCGCCGCGACGGTAACCTGGCCGTCGTCGGTTGACGTTAGTTGAGCCTTCCAGTGGCCGTCCTGGTAGACGTTGCGAACGAGCATGCAAGGCTCATCGCAGCTAGCCAATAGCGTTTCCGAGTCAGGCCCGCGTTCAATAATCTCTACCGTTGCTTGGGCGACCGTGGGGCGTGATGTTCCCGAGGCAATGGATCGCAAAAGATGCTCGAAATCGTCGTCCTGTTGCAGTCCATCCTGTCTTTGTACCAAACCAATCGATTTCAAAGCTTGACTCGCTCTAACGTAATGACGGACCTTCACAATCGCATAGTCAACTTTGTCGACCGTGATCAGTTCGGATTCATCACTGACTTGAACGACGGAAGTAATCGCCAGCCAAGCTCGTATGGAATCCCAAAAACGACTTCGCTCCGAAGGAGTCATTGATGCAGTTACCTCTCTCGTTGCATCCCAAAACCTCGCCATCGATTCGCTTTGTATCGATGTCATGTTGTTCAGGACGGCTTGCCGGTGCAGCAAATGCCAACGGCCAAACCACGCCGCTCGCATGCTCGCTTCGGTCTCGATAAGCCGTTGGTCGCTTTCGCTCGTCTTCCAATGGTCGGGCCATCCGTTCCCAGATCGTGTCCGCATCGCAAAGGACGCGTCCTTCGGTGCATGATGCAGCGTTTTCATCGTGGTCAGTATTTGAAGTTCCTGTTCACGATGTACTTTCGCAATGAGTCCACATTCAAGAGTCGAAATAGACAAATCCAGTGCAACGATCACGATCAATAATCGAGTGGCAGCGGGCCTGGACAATTTTCCTTTGGACCATGCGAAAAAGATCCCGCCCAATCCAATCAATACAACGATCGTATGGACGAGTGAATATTGGATTTCAACCAGAGCCGATTGGATGTTGAGCGGGCCCCAAAATCGATCCGCCGGTGTGGATGTTTCGTCAAGTCCAAAGGAATCTGGGAAAATCGCAGCGACAGTGGCACTCACGAAAAGTGCCGCTGCAGTCGTTACCAGCAAGACAATCACTCGCCGTATCGTTACCCAAGATTCTGGTTCGACTTGGTCCAACCACTTGGCCATCACGATCGATAGCGAACACGCGACGATCGGCAACCATTTTGCAGGATAACGCAGAGAATCGTAACCAGGAAGGAACTGATACAGCCACCAATACAGTCCGCCCACGGCACTGTCGACGCCCTGCAATTTTCCGCTTGCATTTTGAATAATCCATACTAATCCGAAATGGCCCATGGCAACAAACCACGCGGTAATCGCGATCACGATCCATACGTCCAATTTCGGTCTCGGACGCCAGAATGTCTGGCTTGCAAGTTGGCAGATCAACGCGATCACAACCAAGGCACTCATGTAGACCGTCGGTGTCCATGTTCGGCCTTCACCCGGGATAAGCAAGCTAAACCGATGGTTGTTCGGCAGCATTGATCCCGATGCGTTGGGAGTGACCAATTCAATGGCATGCCACGGAGCGACGGAGAACTGAAACGCTCGCGCTCGTTTGGAGTCGCGTGGTGGCGGAGCGAGCCAATCGTGTGAGTCGTCCTGCATCACTCGGTCACTCTGCCCGCTCCACGATACGGACGCAGCAATCTGAGGCAGCGATAACGTGACTGCAAGCAGACAACCAAGAATGATCGAAACGAGTGAGTCGCGAAATCGGCGTTGCCGTGTTTCAGTGGCCGGCGGACTCGATAGCTTGGTTTCGCCCGCATCCTTTTTCCAACCTGCAACTCCCCTCACCATTGCGACTGCCATGCCAACGATCACAGCATGAAGTGCGGTTTGCGGATCACCCCCCAAAATCATCATCGCCATCGCAGTTCCGCTGACCAGGATTCGGTCGAGAAGCCTTGCCTTCCGTCCTTCTTTCGAATTCCCATCAATCCAAGTGGAAAGCACAATCGGCAACCAGGCAGCACCGACTAAGAAGGGGGGGTTGGAATACAGAAACAGGACGCTGCCCGATAATGCATAAGTCATCCCCCCGATCGTTGCCACAACGGCGGACACCTTCGCTCGTTGAGGTTGCGATTCTATCAGTGTCGTATTGCGTTTGGCGGAATCAACATCCCCGACTTTTGAAGTGCAAAAAGCGATGCAAGCTCGCCGTGCAGCGTACCGAGCTGAAAACGCGGCAATAATGAAGTGAACGACAACGTACAGACTCATCGCCACGTCACTGGCAATCGGAAGTGCAAACAGTAGATAGCGAATTGGGTAAAACACTGCCGTCGTCGTTTCACCCACCAACGGAATGCCGGTTTGATCAAGCGGATTCCACATCGGGAACCAATCGCGACTCGTCCGCTCCGCCACGTAGTTGTACAGCGGCGTGTAGAAATGACTCACATCGCGAAACGCCAACCGATCGATACCCATTAGCGCGGTGGCAAATAGCAACACGATGATTGCGGGCAGCACCAGGACGGAAAGCCGATCACGCCAATTCATCAAACTTGCTCACCGAATATTTTGGATTTCGGCCACAGGTCTAGTGCTCCGTCACTTCTTGATTTTAGGGTAGCGGAACTCGTCAAGAGTATCGGCCGGTCCCGTAATCGCCGAAAGTCTTGACGACTTCCGCTACGGCCGGATCCTAATGTGAAAGGTTGGCAAAGCACTCGCTCGTTGATGTCGCCTTTGGCTCCGCGAAAGTGCGATCCTGAAAGCAGGTTTTTACGGAGCAAAACGCGGCAATCCAAAGCCGGTTTTGCGTTAGCGAGGTGCCGTGACGATTCCCGCTTGCGATTGGCTTCGTAACGCATCGGCGCGCTCGAGCACATTGGGTGTCGGTTCGAGCATTTTGGGAACAAGTTGGACATCAATGATTCGTTCGTCACGAAGTTCCCCCGGCCAAAGCGTCTCGGAGATAAAATCGAGGCCAGGAAACTCGTACCAGGGCGGATTGAGACGCCGACGAATCGTCTCGGTACGAAAACCGTCTTTTTCGACCCTGACCTCTCGCGTCCCATAATAGACAAAACTGGTCGCCGCTGGGCTCGTGCCAATCACTTGGTTGTCAACCGAAATCGTTGCCCCCGGCGGGCTCGTCCGGACGGTCATCCGTCGACGAACACATCCCGACTGGCAAATCGCTAAAAACACTGTTCCCAATAGCACCACCGCGATATGGGGCGATCGCAAATGCGAGTGAACCGCTACTTCGCTAGCAAGTCTGCTAAATCGTTCGTTGCGTCGAGACAATGACAAGCTTTTCGTTCCTGCACGTCAATAGGAGTGTTTTGACCTGTAATCTCTCTGGTAACAATTCTTCAAGCTCGACCGCCAGACCAATCCGAATTCGCAAACAATCGTAGCGCAGGAGGCTAACCGCAGCCTCACCGCCATCCTGAAACGCGAACGATCCTAGCCAGTACTATCTAAAGCCGCACGATCTTAAGCAGCACGTTTCCTTTGAACCTTGCCACCTGACAACTTGCGAGCCACCCGATGTAATTCAGCCATCACCCGTTTTGCTGCCCTCTTCTTTTTTCGCCTCGGTTTAGGTTGGCGACCCTCGGTCAGTCCCATCAGTACCGACCATAGGCTGATTCGCTCAGCATGAGGTAAGTTGGTTGCTTGAAAGTATTGCCGAAGGACTCGGTATTGGTTCAGGTACATGTCGGTGCTTCGCATCAAACTGTCGGCGCGATGTCGGTAGTAGAACAAATACTCCGGAACCACTCCTAGCTTATGCCCTTGGCACGCCAACTTTACGAAGTATTCCCAATCCTCATAGCTCGTGTCGCGATCGAGTTCGAATCCGCCACTGCGTCGCATCGCTTCAGTACGGTAGATCGCGTTGGCATCCCCGTAAAAGTTTCTTATTCCTGAAACCGCAAACGGACCGCCACAAGGACGATAGGCGTACCCAAAACGCCCTTCGGCAATATCCGATGTCTCCTCAAACGCAGTGAAGAAACAGGTCGCTGCACTCAGGTCCGGGTTCCGCTGCATCGCCTGAACCATTCGCGAGACCATTTCAGGACGTGCGATGTTGTCCGAGTCGACCAGGACGACATACTCCCCTTTCGCCTCGGCAATGCCTCGATTTCGCGTCGCGCCCAGGCCCCGATTTTCATGCGACAGAAAACGGAATTGCGGATAAGTTTGTGTTAGTTCCTCAAATACTGCAATCGATCGCGGATCCGGCGATCCATCGTTAATGACCATCACATCCAAATTCGGATAGTCCTGTGCGGCCAGCGACGCCAATGTGTCGGGGGCAAAGTCGGCCATGTTGTAGTACGGAACGGCGATACTCACGAGCGGTTTCTCGGAAGCAGCAAGCCGGTGTGCATAAGGTGATGCAGGAGATTCCGATGATGCTCGGCTAAAGCACTCGTTGTAAACTTGCTTAGCCAGTTCGCCACGGTCTGTGGTTGAGTTACTGTTTGTTGCTAAGTCACTGTTTGTTGCTAAGTCACTGTTTGTTGCTAGATTAGCAACGATTTTCGCGTCCGGTTTCACGTTCCATCCGACGCTCGTGACGAAGTCGAGCATCTCCAACGAAGGGGCCAGTTGAAAATCGGCGTTTTCAAATGTGTAACGTTCAAAATAGTCGGCGACCGCGTCGTTGACCCCTTGGGGCCATTGGTGATTGTGATGTCGATGCCATTGGGACGATCCATGCAATTTCACGACAATTGCCGTCTCTGCAAACGCCGATCCCATCACGCGTGCCTCAACAGTGCGGAAGCCATCGCCTCCGATTTCCGCCAATTCAATCAAATCGTAATGGTGAGTTTCATTTAATTGCCCTAGAGCTTGGCGAATACGCATGCTCCGGTCGTTCATCTCGCCGACCAGCGTGCACTCCAGCAAATCCTCGCCTCGAAGCGGGAATTGATCAACGTGAAATAGCTGAATGCCGTAGTTTGCTAGGTCATCTCGGAGGGATTTGAACGCTCTTGATTTGCTGAAGTCGGAGTCTTCGCCATCAGCCGACCAGAGAATATGGACGGTCCAACCGTCAGCCGCCAACGTCCGAGCGAGTGTGTCGGAATAAGCCGAATTGCTACTGGCGTCAGAGTCCTCAGGCCCGAGAAAATAGGAATTGGCGACGATACATAGTTTTCCAGTTGACATGCCAACATCCATGTTTCAAGCGTTTTTTGATTTCTTCAACCGCACAGGATGCTAAGAACCCAGCCGTTCAAACGTCAATATCAATCGCGATGCAAGCAATACGAAGTGGATGTCGTGTAAACTTCCGGCCCGGGAAGACTTGACGGCCACGAAGGACACGAATCTGCACGAATATCAAGGAGTCAGTAGCAGACCGTTAGATTTATTTGCGCCCCACAAGATCCATCCTAAGTATCTTCCCGATTCATCCCGCCGCTTCGTGTCCCTTCGTGGACTTCGTGGCAGAAAATACTCGCACCATTCGCCACGAAGGACACGAATCTGCACGAATATCAAAGAGTCAGTAGCAGACCGTTAGATTTGTTTTCCCCCCACAAGGTCCATCCTAGTATCTTCCCGATTCATCCCGCCGCTTCCCTGCAATCACTTTCCGCTTCGTGTCCCTTCGTGGACTTCGTGGCAGAAAATACTCGCACCATTCGCCACGAAGGACACGAATCTGCACGAA
>SJPJ01000001.1:6757181-6765126 GCA_007859835.1 Novipirellula herctigrandis
GGACCTTTAGATTTATTTGTGCCCCACAAGATCCATCCTAGTATCTTCCCGATTCATCCCGCCGCTTCCCTGCAATCAGATTCCGCTTCGTGTCCCTTCGTGGACTTCGTGGCAGAAAATACTCGCACCATTCGCCACGAATTTCCAGAAATGGCATACACTATCGATAGTGTTCGTTTGATCAACTCTCGGCCGAGAAGATGGGGACTCTGAAATGCCTGAGATTTTATTCAAAGAGGAAAGCTATCGAATCATAGGTGCTTGTATGGAGGTCCATACCGAAATGGGCTCGGGGTTCCTCGAGGCGGTCTACCAAGAATGCTTGGAGTACGAGTTTTCCGATCGCCAAATACCATACTCACCCCAGAATCAACTCCAGCTACGATTCAAGTCACGGACGCTCCGGTCCGTCTACATCCCTGATTTTGTTTGTTTCCAAAAAATCATCATCGAGATTAAGGGGACCAGCGACCTTAACGACAAGTTTCGTGCTCAGATGATCAATTATCTCAAAGCAACCGAAATGAAGCTTGGGTTGCTAGTAAATTTCGGACGCCACGGAAAGCTCCAATACGAACGGATTGTACTGTGACCGAAAAATCTTCACGTCCGAGCTGTGTATGTTGCCACGAATTACACGAATCTGCACGAAGTTAAGGGGTTAGCCGCAGTGGGATTGGATACATTTGCATCCGCCAAGTCCATCCTTACTTCCTGGTTCATTGCTCTGCTTCCCTGCAATTACATTCCGCTTCGTGTCCCTTCGTGCCCTTCGTGGCAAGAAACTTTGTGGCAGCTGATTTGCCACGAATTACACGAATCTGCACGAAGTTAAGGGGTTAGCCGCAGTGGGTTGGATACATTTGCATCCGCCAAGTCCATCCTTACTTCCTGGTTCATTGCTCTGCTTCCCTGCAATTACATTCCGCTTCCTGCTCTTCGTGGCAAGAAACTTTGTGGCAGCTGATTTGCCACGAATTACACGAATCTGCACGAAGTTAAGGGGGTAGCCGCAGTGGGTTGGATACATTTGCATCCGCCAAGTCCATCCTTACTTCCTGGTTCATTGCTCTGCTTCCCTGCAATCACATTCCGCTTCGTGTCCGTTCGTGCCCTTCGTGGCAGAAAATGAAGAACGCAGTTTAAACCCATTTGCAACGAAATAGACAAGTTCCCATTCTGTCGATTCGTGGCCCCCCCCCCTGAAGGCAACCGTCCCAATAGCGACGACCCGTTCGGCCCTCCCAATCGGACCCAATGGACAGTAGACTACCCGCACTTCTCAAAAATCGATTGTCAGATTCGGTCGCCCAAACCATAATTTCCGCAAGGGTTAACACTCGTTTGCCCTATGCGGAAGTCGCAGAGACTTTCGGTCATCACAAAGGAAGACACTCGGATCGTCCTTGGCAGAGGCTCCCTTAACGCTTCTCCATTTGGGCATGCCCGTGTCACCCACGTGGACGAAGTCCGCGCCGACCGAACAGAACGAGCCATGAATAAGACGGATTTACGCGTAGAGTGAAGAGTTAGGTGTGCTCGCAAGAGCATGGTCTCGGTCGTCCCTGCGTCTTGTACCAGCAACCGACCGTCACTGCCGATTACCAAGATTCCTATTCGTGAAGCTTCGTGTCCTTCGAAGCAAACCATCGACCGATCTAAAACTAGCTCCATTACCTAGATTTACACAATGAATTCCAAAGACTCTCTTATCGGCATCGTTGGCCTTGGCTATGTCGGATTGCCGCTCGGACTGCAATTCGCCCGTAGTGGTGTTAACGTCCTCGGATTGGACATCGACTCATCTAAAGTTGACTCGATCAACGCGGGCAAATCCTACATTCACCATATCGATGCTGAATCGATCGCAGCACAGCTTGACGCCGGTCGACTCACCGCGTCAACCGATTTCTCGCGAGTCGCCGAGTGCGAAGCGGTTCTGATCTGTGTCCCCAGTCCGTTGAATAAAAACCGCGAACCCGATATCTCGTACATCCTAAAAACGGGCGAAGCGATCGCGCCGCACTTGAAACCTGGAACTCTGGTCGTGCTCGAATCGACCACCTACCCTGGCACCACCGACGAAGACCTTCGCGCGGTGTTGGAAGCAGGGTCCGGCATGACCGCCGGCAAGGATTTCCATCTGGCGTTTTCACCCGAACGGGAAGACCCCGGCAACCCTGACTCGTTGGTCGCGAAGATTCCCAAGGTCGTCGGCGGACTGACTCCCGCATGTTTAGAAAAAACGCAAGCGTTATATGGTCAAGCGGTTGAGAAGGTTGTGCCAGTGAGCAGTTGCCGCGCAGCCGAGGCGACGAAGTTACTTGAGAACATTTTCCGCAGTGTCAACATCGCCTTGGTCAACGAACTCAAAGTTGTCTACGATGCGATGGACATCGACGTTTGGGAAGTGATCGAAGCTGCCAAGACGAAACCATTTGGCTACATGCCGTTTTATCCTGGACCCGGGCTTGGCGGTCACTGCATCCCGATCGACCCGTTCTACCTGACATGGAAAGCCAGAGAATACGGCCAAGCGACCCGCTTCATTGAACTCGCCGGCGAGATTAACACGTCGATGCCCCAGCACGTCGTGAACAAAGTTGCCGAAGCACTCAACGGAGTCAAAAAGCCGCTCAACGGCAGCAAGATCCTATTGGTAGGACTAGCGTACAAAGCCAACGTCGACGACGACCGCGAGTCACCAACCTACGTGCTGATGGATTTACTCTCCGCCGCCGGAGCCGAAGTGTCGTACTTCGACCCCTACGTCCCCGTCATCCGCCCGACGCGAGAGCACGCACATTGGGAAGGCAAGAAGAGTGTCGCGTGGGACAAGGAAACGATCGCCAGTTTCGACGCCGCGATCATCTCAACCGCCCACGCCAACGTCGACCACCAGCAACTCGTCGATTGGTCCAAGCTAGTGATCGACACAAGAAACGCAACGGTGAACTGCAGAGACAGAGAAACCGTCGTCAAGGCGTAGAGACTAGCCACTAGTTTCTACCTACTCCCTTTTTAGCTGACGCCTGATCGCTGCCTCCAATAAATGCAAACTCCAGTCTTGAACCGAAAGCAAAGGCGCCTGAATCCTTTGGTTTTTTCCTCAAAACACCCTCACTCTTAGTGCAACATCGCTGATCCGATTTGTTTTCTCATCTTCCTGCCAACTGCCACGCGATAATCGATAGATGAGAACTGATTCCCCTTGCAACCACTCCACTCTAACCTCGAATTGACCAACTCGCTTCGTACTGCAAACGTTTCGCTCGAAACATCGGCTATGCCAGTCAAACTGATATTCGCTTAGAACGGTCAACGGAAAACTTGGAACGGACTACTGTCATCCAAGAGGACAAAGTCCGCGCCGACGGCAGCGAGCAAAAAGGTGTCAGCGGAAAAACAACAGCTGTTAGGAAGAAGGCGAAGGCCTCGGCATACAAATATTCCTCCCCCACGCCATGCACTTTCGTTTGGTATGCCACATGCTCGGTCTTGATGTCGACTGATTTCAGCCACAGATCGACACGAGTAGCAAGGATAGAAACCCTCAACCACTCATGTGTTCTGTCGTGCTGCGAACAGAGAACTGTCAAATGCGAACAGATCGCTTAAGCATGCTCGCTTGGATTTTATCAAAGATAAAAATATGAAGTCCGAGTTGTTTTCTGCTGGTCTGATTGTAGGGGTGGGGCGATTCCTGTCCCAGATGATTTCATCGCTTCGGATTGTTTGCGTCGCTTGGATTCTCGCACCAGATTCCGTCGGCGTGTTCGGATTCGCCGCGGGTATAATGACACTTGTTCAGGTATGCTCTGAAACAGGTATGCGAAGTGCGCTCATTCAACGGAAGGGGGACGTCTCCGAGTATATATCGACGGTATGGGTTGGCCAGATATTCAGAGGGATAATGATCGCCTTGTTGATCTTATCAACAGCACCTTTGTTTGCTGCGTTCTATGAACGACCCGAGTTGAAGAGGATACTATTTGCGTTGGCGTTTGTCCCAATCATTCAAGGATTTGAAAATGTAGGTTTGATTCTGCAAGAGCGTGATCTGCGTTTTGGAAGAATCGTAATCATTGATTTCTTAGTAAGTGCCATCGACCTAGCAACTACTCTCTCCATTGCATTGATTTATCCCACTCCCTTTGCTTTAGTGGCTGGGCAACTGGTTCGCGCAATCTTTCGCGTGTTGGCTGGGTTTTTCGCTGAGAGGCGAAGACCAGCGTTCAAATTTGACTGGATCAAGTTTAAATCACTGTATGCTTACGGTTTCTGGATTTTTTTCTCTACCATTATTGGGTTCGTGCTTATACGAGGAAGCGATTTTTATATCGGTAAAAAATTGGGGTTCACGGAACTGGGTGTCTTTCAGGTTGCATACACGTTGGCATGTGTTCCGTTGGTACAATTGATGACAATTGTTAACCGAGTGACATTCCCCGCACTCAGTCGTCTGCAGACTGACAAGGCATCCTATGCAAACGCGTTTGGCAAACTATTTTGGGCGACAAACCTCTTGGTTTGCGCGACCGTCATCTTTTTCTCGCTCACAGCTGACGTAATCACAAAGTACCTATTCAGTGATAAGTACTCTGAAATTGCTGAGCTACTACCAGTACTTGCAATTTGGGGTGGTTGCCGTGCTTTGGGTGGTATGAACTCGGGTGCCTTGAATGCGTTTGGCGTACCAAAGTATTCAGTTGTCTTTCAGTTGGTAATGACAGCTGTCTTAATGATCTTGATTGTTCCACTAACAAATTATTTTGGGATAATGGGGGCTGCCTATTCATTGGCGATCGCTGGCATTGTGGGGCAATTGTCGCGTTACTCTCTTATACATCAAGTTCTTGGAGTCTCGTACCGGCAACTTTTTCGAATTGTGTTTGTTCCCATCCTTTTGGCGACAACGATCCTTGTCGGGACTGATTCGATGATTACTCTGTTGCCTGATGGGGATTTCGTGATTCGATCGATCGTTTCTACAATGACTGCGCTTGCCTCCTTCTTCCTGGCTATGTGTTTTCTTGATCGATATTTTCAATACGACGTTATCGCTTCCACCATGGAGCAGGCGAAAGCTAGGTTGATGGTTTTTCGTAGTGCGGCAACATAGGTTCATGCCAACGTACTCGCTTCGATGTATACTCAAGAATATAGTTCGATTCAACATTCTCCGTTCTAACCAGTAAAACACGCAAAATTAACTTGTTAACCTCAAAGCACAACAGTCATTCGGACATGGGAAATCCACGCTTCGCGATGTTTAAGCAGGAATGAATAAGGCAAGAGCATCTTGCTATTTGTATTCCCCAATTCGAAATCTTCCCGTCAGCCCGATTTGCCACTTCGCCCAAAACACCGGATCGGCACAGGAAAGCAATTGAGCTCTTTCTTTCTAACATGGGCGGGGACATGATCCCCTATGTCGCTTTCAATTCAAACTGTCGGGCTTATACAATTTGCGAATGGCTACGTTGCAGATATCAACGCGATTGCTTCAATGAGATTTAGATGAAACTCCTTGCTCGAAAATTGATCTGATCAGAGATGATTCGACGACATATAAAAAAACGCTTTGGACCAATTGTCTTTAGAATAATCTATCGAATTGAGCGGATTTGCGTGCGATGGACTTTTCTAAGCAATTTGTATTTTTGTTTCGATCGAAGTTTTGAACGCGAGCACGCAAGCGTTTTGGCTGGACGGATACGGTATCAATTTGGGGACTCACTCAGTGAGGAGGGGCATCTCTACCGGCTTAGAAGAAATACGCACCGCTTGGAAAAAGGCCTCGTCTCTCGACCTCGCAAGCCAGTGTTTGCAAAAGAGTATATTGCAGAGACGGTTGTGTCTTTCATCAAGTTGCAGGGTTGCGAATTGCATGCTGGCCTTGATATCTCGGCAACATTGCAATGGGCCTCCGACGTACTAAGTCAATATTTCTTGGCAACTGAAAATGGCAACGATAGCGAGATTGCGTTGCAGCGTGAGTTGTTTGAGAAAGTTCCTTCGGTTAATGCTCGCAACGATCAGTTAAAAGCTCCCAAAAAGCGAGACTTAACGCCCTTATCATTTAACGTTGAAGACATGCTTCAACTTGCGATTCGACGACGAAGTATACGCTGGTATCAAGATAGAAAGGTATGCCGCAAGTCAATTGACCGAGCTGTTGAAATTGCCGGATATTCACCAAGCGCCTGTAATCGCCAACCGTTTGAGTTTAGGGTTTTCGATGATTCAGATTTGATCACTCGTTTGAGTAGTATCCCCTTGGGAACGCGTGGATTTAGTCATCAATTCCCGGTTTTTATAGTCGTGATTGGAAAATTGCGTGCGTATCCGTTGGCCAGAGATCGGCACGTTATTTATATTGATGCTTCTTTAGCAGCAATGGCACTTGAATTCGCCTTAGAACTTCAAGGAATCTCAACCTGTTCAATAAACTGGCCGGATATCAAAGATTTAGAGCGAAAAATGGCAGAAGAGATCGGACTTGAACCAGATGAGAGGATCGTAATGTGCATTTCAGCGGGCTATCCTGATCCCGATGGGCTTGTTCCGTATTCTCAGAAGAAATCGATCGAAGAACTTCGGAGTTACAACCAACTGTGATCATCGAGGTATTTGGAGGTGGTTTTGGTAACAAGGGTGCTGAGCTAATGCTGCGCACTGTGGTTGCGCGATTGCGCTTGCATGCTCCAGAGCTGCAAGTCGCTGTGACCCCGAATTCGCTAAAAGACTATTCAGAAAGAGCCAAACTTGGTCTCTTGCAAGTCTTTCCATCAACATTAATGGGCAGCAAATGGGCCCGCCATCTGGCTAATCGATCCAAGATTGCTCGCTCAATAGCTAACGCCCATGCCAAGTTTAGTGTAAGTGAAAGAACACGACGGATTTATGGGCTCGTGCGGCGGGAAGAGTGTGACGGGTATCTAGATATATCCGGCTATGCCTATGGAGACAGTTTTAGCTTCCGCAAGACGTTGTTCGCGGCAGAGCGAACAAAGGAGTATGCGAAACGCGGTAAGCCGGTGATTTACCTCCCGCAAATGTTTGGACCATTCAATAACGCAGCTAACAGAGATGCTTTTGTACGGTGTTGCGCCAGTGCAACGCTGATCTATGCTCGCGAACAAGAGTCCTTTCGGAATGTTGAAAATATTGTTGGTAACGACAAACGGTTGCTGGTAGCACCAGACATCACGATTGCATGCCAAGTTCTTGAGAGTGACAATTCAATGCCAATGCAAGGGCGTTATGGTTGCATTATTCCAAATGAAAAAATGATCGACCAAGGGAAAGAAGAATGGGGCAATTTGTACTTGGATCGGCTGAAAATTGCTGCACAAACCATGTTGGCGGAAGGCGTCTTGCCGGTTGTTGTTCTGCATTCTGGTGATCGTGGTGATTTGACCTTGGCGAATGATTTGAAGTCTAGCCTAGTAGGGGCGATTCCGGGAGGAAGTTTACTAGACTTTACTGCTACGGACCCCATTGCTTTGAAGGCCTTTATTGCAGGGTCAACGCTGGTTGTTGGCTCTCGTTTTCATAGTCTGGTAGCTGCGCTTTCCTCAGGAGTTCCGGCCATCTCGATGGGCTGGGCACACAAATACCAGTATTTGGCAGAGGATTTTGGTGTTCCGGAATTTGTTCACAAAGCCAAGGATGGTTCCATTGCTTTGCAACTCCTGGTTGCAAACCTATGTGATCCTGTTGAGAACCAAAATGCTCGTCATGTTTTATACAATAGACGCGTTCCGATGCTTGAGACAATTGAGGGTATGTGGGAAAATGTTGTTAGGGAATTACATATTGGATGAGGCTGGCTTGCTAGGATTGTGAGAATGGAGGTGAAGTCCAGGGTGGACGCACACTAAGTCGTTGGTATGCCAAGGACTTTGGCAAGGAACTCGGGGTTCCATCCGGCCATGCGTCG
>SJPJ01000001.1:6765259-6984416 GCA_007859835.1 Novipirellula herctigrandis
GGGCCTTACCATCAATCGCGACGACATCCAATTCACTCTCGGTACGTTTTCCGGAAAGACGTTTAATCCAACACTCAAAACATCTCTGAAAGGCTGCCGGCTTGAGCGTCATCAAGACTCGTCCGATCGTATCGTGCGATGGAACGCCGCTGGGAAGTTCGAGGCGATTCTTGAGCCACTGCTCATTGCTCTTAGCCCAAACACCAATCGCTTTAGGGCCTTCCGCGCCCGCGATGACCGCCATGATACTGATCACGATGACGTCACCGAGCAGGTGTCGCTGATTGACATGCGAACGCGGGTCAGGCAATTCGGCAAAGTCTTCGAGGATGCTTTCAACATCAAATTCAATCGCTTTCTTCTTAGCCACAGCAACGCATCCAATCATTGTTTGGAGAACACAAATTCAACAAGAACAATGATCGCAAAATTAACTCGACCGCGCTACCCCAGTCTACCTAAAGTGCGCGTCGGCCCTGAGGTGAAGTCGCGAATAGCAACCTCGAGTAAAGGCATAAGCTTCCCTCTATCACTTCCAGCGTTGCCATAAGACTAGGCACTGTTTAACAAACTGATCTGGCGAGATTTGAACGCATTCGGCAGCTTCCCGGAGTACCTACCAAAGTGCTCCAAGGAGGAAGCCAAATGCTCCGACATCGTCTCACAGACCGAGAGTTCAATGCAATCCGTCATCTGCTGCCAAAACGAAGAAAAAATCAATCCGGTCGACCATGGACCGAACACCGATGCGTCATCGATGGGGTTCTTTGGATACTCAAAACGGGCAATCCGTGGAGGGAACTCCCAGACGAGTTGGGCAAGTGGCAAACGGTTTACGCTCGCTTTCAACGATGGACCAATGAGGGGCTTTGGGACAGGATTTACACTACGCTCTTGAAAAGAATCGATGCCCTGGACAAGATCGACCGTACGCTGTGGAGTGTCGATGGGAGTGTAGTCCGTGCGCATCGATGTGCCTCAGGAATGATCCCCCAAAGCGAAGAAAACGACGAATTGAACGCCCTGGGCCAGTCTCGCGGAGGCTATTCGACCAAGATTCACGTGCTTTGTGACGGTAATGGGACACTGCTAGCGATCACCGTCACAGGTGGTCAGCTTCATGAATCAACCGAGTTTGAGAACTTGATTGCAAACTGCGAACTGAGTCTGCATCGATATGGCCGTCGCCCCGACGCGATCGCAGGAGATAAAGGCTACAGTTCCAAAGCCATTCGGCAAAGCATTCGGGACCGTCTCATTGAGCCGATAATCGCATCACGATCGAACGAGTCACCCAACGAAGACTTTGATCGCGAAGCGTATCGCCGCCGAAACATTGTCGAACGCTTGATCGGCTGGTTAAAAGAATCACGCCGAGTGGCAACTCGCTATGATAAATTGACCTGTTCGTACCTCGCATTTGTTCAACTCGCCGCCATGCGGCGAATCCTAAAACTACTTTGATATACAGTTCCTAGGCTCGCATGGATCGATCACCACTATGCAGGCTGTATTCTTCAGACAACCAATTCAACCTTTTCGATTTTTTATTTGCCGTTGAACCCAAAAACATCCAGCTTAGCAATTTTGTACTTCGTATGTTCGCTGATATACTATATGCCGCTTCACGGCCTAAGACAAAATGCAATTGTTTAATGGCCTAATATGAGAAAAAAACACTATCGCGCTGACATTGATGGATTGCGCGCAGTGGCAGTTGTTGGCGTTATTCTCTTTCATGCGAACATTGGTTTAGCAGGTGGGTACGTTGGGGTTGACGTTTTCTTTGTGATCTCAGGCTATCTAATCACACAAATTATTGCACGTGAAACTAATGAGGAGCGGTTTTCGCTGCAGCGATTTTGGGTGCGACGAATCAGGCGGATTTTGCCTGCTGCGGGTCTGGTGGTGCTCACCACATTTCTGACAGGACTGATTGTTTTGGAGCCTCGGGCGTTGATTGGGCTTGGCAAATCGGGAGTATCCTATTCGCTAATGATCGCCAATCTGTTCTTCTACCACTCTAGTGGATACTTTTCCGAATCTGCTGAGTTGCAGCCTCTGCTTCACACATGGTCGCTTTCGGTCGAAGAACAATTCTATGTCGTACTTCCTCTGACGCTAGTGTTTGTGTTGCGTCGCCAGCCGAAGTGGGCTTTTCCTTTGTTAAGTGTTGCTGCCGTCGTCTCATTTCTGTTAAGCGTGAGCCAACTTAATGCAAATCCTTCAGCCGCGTTCTATTTGCTGCCTTCTCGTGCCTGGGAATTGCTTGCTGGCGCGTTGCTAGCGATTGGTGGGTGCCGACTAACGCTAGGCAGGTCGACAAATGAAATACTTGCCGTTATCGGTTTAGGTTCGATCGTGTATTCGATGTTGTATTACACCCAAGCCACTCCATTTCCAGGACTGGCTGCAGTGTTGCCGGTCGCTGGGGCCACGCTCTTAATTGCCACCAACATGCACCAGACTACTTTTGTGGGGCAGTTGCTTTCCCGAAAACTGCTAGTGGGGGTCGGGCTGATTAGCTACTCCCTTTATCTTTGGCACTGGCCTGTGTTGGTGTTTTGCCGCCACTTGTTTGTTGATGAAAGCGTGCATGTCACGGGGGCTGCGTTGATGCTTACGGCGGTTCTTTCATATTTATCTTGGCGATTTGTTGAGACTCCGTTCCGGGACTCGCAACGTCTCCGAACACCTGCGGCAGCATTCCGGTTTGCGGCGACAGTCACGGCAATCGTTGGTGGGGCAGGGTTACTGTTTATACTTCAACGCGGGCTTCCCCGCCGCTTTAATGAACCCTCGCTTGCGATTATTGAAGATATCGTATGGACAGGAAGCGAATACCAAGAAGAAACTTCATCAGGCGTTCCCATCGGCGTCGAACGAACAGGCATCACTTGCCCCGATTTCGTGCTTTGGGGCGACAGCCATGGCATGGCTGTTTCCGCTTTGGTGGACAAATTGGCCAAGGAAGGCAACTTAAGTGGCAACGCCCTGTTAAGTAGCGGTCTGCCACCTGTGACTGGGCTGTGGAAACCGTTAAAAGGACTAACGCGTGAAATATCAACCACGTCCCTTAACCAATCACGCTATGACTGGATCGTGAATTGTGGCGTCAAGCATGTAGTGCTAGTCGCCCGTTGGGAGTCAATGATCGACGGGCTCCATGATGCGGAGATCAATGAGCGGACTGGCAAAGTACGCAACTATTCTATGGTTGTTGACCGCCCGGGATTAGTGCCGTCACATGATGTCAGTCAAAGAGCGTTGAAAAGCCAGCTCACTCAGATGGTAAAGCGGTTAGCAATGCATGAGGTGAAGGTCTGGTTGGTCTTGCAGGTGCCAGCCGCAAGCCAGGCAAACGTAGCGAGGGATTTTTTCTTAATAAATCGTTTCCCGAGCTTGAACCAAAGAAGCATCCAGTTGGATACACGGAAAGCTGATTATCAACAGCGGCGAGCAGAGACAGTGGAATTACTCGCCAGCATTCAATCGGAAAACCTTGAAATTGTTGACCCGATTGATGCTTTCTATGGCACCAATAAGCGGCTTCGGCTGTATGGCGAACGCTCGTACTACCGCGATGAAGATCATCTCACTCGCCCAGGTGCCGAATTTTTCCTTCGATCGGTATACGAAGATATTTTCTCTCGAATTCATGAGCAGGACTAGTCAGCGACGGATGGCCACTTGAGCCTCCGTCTAATGTTCCTTGTTTTGCCTCTAATGGATGTAGAAAGCTTTGGAAGTTGAATTTGCATTTTCAACGAGGGGAGATTTGTCATGACAAAAAAACGACGAACTTTTGCAGCAGGTCAAAAAGCGGCATGCCCCGCAGGCACCTCTGAGACAAAATGTCGGTTGAGAGCGTTTCCTATAGAGTAGAGAATTCAACTCAGCCAGATTTAGCAATGAATTGCGCTAATCCTCGTTCTGGCCGGTGGAGCAGGGCAATCCCATTCGGTGTCGTTAGGAACAATGATTGCGTAGCAGTTGGTTTCGTCAAGTAAGCAAGCGGTTTGCTTGCTTTTATATGGAACCCATTCGGCGTTTTCGCCGAACATTGCCCCAACGAGGATTGTAATGTTGACAACTTCACCGGTCATTTTTACAACGTTTCAAAGTTTACCCGATCCGAGAGTTGACGGTGGCAACAAGCAACACTCGCTTTACGAGATTGTTGTCATCACCCTCTGTGCCACCATTTGCGGTGCCGAATCTTGGACCGATGTCGAGCGATTTGGATGGGAGAAAATGGATTGGTTCAAATCGTTCCTCAAGCTGGAAAATGACATCCCTTCGCACGATACGATCGGGCGTGTTTTGCGGCCTTGGACACTGCAGCATTCAATGTCTGCTTGCAAGACTGGATCGAGCACCTACAACTGGAACTCCAAGGCCAAGGCATCCACATCGACGGCAAGACCGTGAGACACAGTTTTGATGCTGCTACCAACCGCCAGTCGTTACATCTGGTCAGTGCGTGGGCGGATGGATTGAGCATTTGCCTTGGCCAAGTTGCAACTGACGAAAAGTCGAACGAGATCACTGCGGTGCCGATGCTGCTGGAGCTACTCGAAATTCGCGGTGCCGTTGTCACTTTGGATGCGATGAATTGCCAACGCAAAACGATTGCGAAGATTCGCGACAAACAAGCCGACTACGTGATCACTGTGAAGAAGAACCAAGAGGCCTTGTACGAAGAAATTGAAAAAGCATTTCTGGAGTTCGGCGAGGACAACTATCAGAGTCGACAATGTCGCTCACAACAAACCAAACGAACCACGCGAGGACGCATTGAAGAGCGAATCGTGACGGTTGCGGCCGCGCCACGATCATTGAAGGACTCGGGACGCTGGGCGGATATGGCCACGATTGGGATGGTGCACCGGCATCGCGAACCCGATCCGAAAAGCCAAAGCAGCAAACCGATCAAGGAGTCCGACCGCGTCACGTTCTTTATTAGTAGTTTGCCACCAAAAGCGAAGTTGGTCGCATCGTACGTCAACAATCACTGAACCGTCGAGAATCAGCTTCACTGGACGCTTGATGTAACTTTTACAGAGGATGCCAGTCGCCTACGCAAAGGCAACGGACAAGAAATCATGGGCGGGTTCTGTCGTTTGGCTTTATCGATACTGAAGCGGGACACTTCGCTGAAGAAAGAGAGCATTCGCGGCAAACGCCTGATCGCGGGATGGAATAATCACGCACTATCTGCAATTATTGCCGGAAGTTAGTGACCAAAGCGAATGCCCTGGGGCTAGCCCGGCCAGATGAAACCCCGATTTTCTCACTGCGGTTGGTACAGAAAAGGGGAGCAGGTCATAGTTTTAATGCAATCCGAAATCGGCTTCCCTGGCACCGAAAAACAGCGTGGACGCCCGTGCATGGACCACAGAACAATCATTAACGGAATCATGTGGATAGTCAGAACCGGCTCTCCATGGCGGGATCTGCCCGCTGAGTTTGGGGAATGGCAGACCGTCTACACACGCTTTCGGCGATGGACTAATGAAGATCTCTTGACACGGAAGCAGGACACGTCGAAATCGAGTTTGAAGAGCATGCGAAAAGCAGCCGGCTGGAACACTGACTTTTTCGAAAAACTCCTATTCGGAGCTTGATTTTGATGCGATGGCCGTGAGTATAACCTAATAATATAGGTGAGGCAGGGGGGTGTCGGCTGCAGTCTTTAAGCCGCAAACTCAAGCACTTCGATTTCACAATGGTCATTGATCCATGATAGTTAGCACTGGTTTGTTGTGCCTGCAGAAAAAGTCGCATCCTTGCACTGGATTTGAATAAATGCGGGGTTTTATATCAGCAACACCCAGGTCATTCCTTTTCTTCGATCAGAACGCTGTAGCAAACTTGGCATACGATAATAGTGACTTGTTCAAAAAAATTACTCGTTCTCTCAACGACTTTCTTTCCCGACCCAAATGTTGGTGCTATTCGGATGACTGAATGGTGCCGACACCTCGCACCAATGGGTTGGGACATCAAGGTTTTGTGTCGGCATTATGGATACACAGCGTCGCAATCTAACCTTTCATCGGAAGTTTCATCTGGCGTGGATGTACAATATCTCGGGCCTAGAAGGAAGCAGGCAATAAGTGATGAGGCAGCCAGGCAGAGTGTATTGAAGTCATTCATACGTAAATTTTCATTATCCTTTGCTGGGAAAATTTGCGTTCCCGACGTTTTAATCTGGAAACAGCACCAAATTGCTAGCCGTGCACTCGAAATTGCAAATGCTTTTTCTCCAGATGTGATTTTGTCATCCAGTCCTCACCACTCGATCCATTGGCTTGGTCGTTTTTTGTCTTCTAGGCTAGGTAAACCTTGGGTTGCAGACTTTCGAGATCCTTACACTATTGACAAAAGGTTTTGTCCCCAAAGTAGATTTTCAGTAACTCGGCCTTTGCATAGGAGCTTTGAGAATCGCATATATAAAAATGCGGCACTTATCACTCATGCGATTCCCATTCATGGACGATGGGCGAGATATCGTTGGGCTGGCCAGAGA
The DNA here is from genome assembly GCA_007859835.1 of Novipirellula herctigrandis. Classification (GTDB taxonomy): domain Bacteria; phylum Planctomycetota; class Planctomycetia; order Pirellulales; family Pirellulaceae; genus Novipirellula_A; species Novipirellula_A herctigrandis. The sequence goes on from SJPJ01000001.1 coordinate 6,771,792, forward strand.
AGTAAAATTAAAATCGTAACGAACGGGATTCCTGATTTTTTGCTTGCAAACAAATCTACTCGGCAAAACGCCAACACTATTATGATTTGTTCACCTTCTCGGCTTTCACCTTTGATGGTTTCTTACCTAGCTATGATTGCGGAAGCTAGAAGAGGTGAATGTCGCCTTGAATACCAAATATTCGACAATGAGCCTACTGACATTTGCTCCCTTCAAGCCATTAGCGGCAACGCTTTTGTATTTCGTGGCCGATGCTCGCATAAAGAAACACTAAGAACGATTGCAGATGCCGATGTCCTTATTGGCTTCTTGTCTGATGAACGAAGGCTTGGCTTGGGTCTGAGTTCGAAACTATTTGAGTTTGTTGCAAGTGGCAAACCGATCATCAATGTTAACTCAACAAGATCGGATCGACTTTTCCTAAAGAGTGTGCCTTGGGCAATTGAACTTTCCGACCCTGATTTCGCAAGCTTCTCATGTGCCATTGGAAAGTGCATTGAGGAACGCCCACGACCATCGGAAACGTGGCTCGTTGGTTTTCAGTCCGAATATTCGAGGTCAAACCAAGTTAAAAAAATTGATTTCTTTTTGCGTAATTTGTTCCCAAGGCACAATGGGGGCGATCAAGAAAAAACGCGTGCTTTGGACGCGATTTGATAACCTAGCTGTTTCGAACACAATCACAACTGCTTTCCAGCAACAAAAAATATACCCATGATCTTAATGTGTTTGTAGCCCAACTGCTTTTCGTCTTTTCCATTCTCTTTATTGCATGGTGCGTTCATGAAATTGTTACACCATTTCTGCGTCAGCAAGCTCATCTTCTACGTTTTTATACATTGTTCTTGTCTGGATCAATCGTATTCGTTGGAGTGGCGGCGATAGATGTTGCGCTCAATCCGCGTGCCTTTCTGTTGAACCACATATTGCCGAATATAAGCGAAGAATCCTTTTACCTCTTTATGTTGGCGGTATTAGTATTTTTCACCGTAATGAGATTCTCGTACAAGCGCGCGTTGAACCGATCTAGGCTTCCGGCAAAAATTTTCGGGTTCTTTCCTGGCGAGAGTGATAGGGCAAAACGTGTTTTGTTTTGGTTTTTTGCTACCGTTGTTGTTTTGTCTTTCTTCGCATCGGTTCACCCTATTCTTGGTTACCTTTCGGCGATCGCGAGTTTTAATTGCATTGTATTGATGACCGTTTTGGTCGTACATGAAGTGATCGTGCGGCAAAAGACTGAGCACTGGATTACCTTTCTTGTGGTTTTTACCGTCTGCTTGGTGTTGTCTATGACGCGGGGTTCAGGCAGGAGAGACATGGTCGCCTGTCTTTCCACGATTCCAGTTGTTATCTATTTTTATCGCGCCCGAGTTTTGCACCCTCCAAGAGTAATTAGGAATGTCGCCATCCTCGGTATAGTGAGCATTCTTGTGCTCAACGGCTATTCGGGATTGCGATATCGTGCCAAGAATACAGGCGCAAAAATAGACCTTTCGTATCACCTTGAGACGCTTCGTTCGCTTCCGATGTATTGTCTCCTGCCACCCGATGCGAATCAAAGTTTCGGACAGGGTGCGGTCAGGCTTTCAATGGTTTGTATCGAGAAGTTTGAGTTGCGTGAATCAAGAGTTTTTGAGCAAAAGCCGTTCTTTAATACCTACTATGTTCTTGGCAATCCAATTCCTCGTTTTTTGTGGGATGACAAACCGGAAGCGCTTGGCCACACTTTGCCAAGAGATCTCGGTTTTTGGTCCACAGGCTACGTTAATGTAGGGCCCGGTATCGTCGGCCACTTTTTCCACGAAGGTGGGCTTTTTTTCGCTGTTTTTTACGGTTGGATTTTTGGCTACTTTTTGGGGGTGTTCGACGATCTGCTCCGCTACGGTGAGCGGCATCCTCTCGTACTCGGTTTGTTATGCACTACGGCCGGGCAGTTTGTTGGTTTCTCTCGGGGTGATATTGGCGTATTTGGTGTACATATTATTGCTAGCTGTGTTACGGTGGGTTTCGTTTGCTTTTTTTGCTATTTGATCGGTCTTCCGAGTGTTTCGCATGACACGCGAAACCGTTAACTGCTTCGTTGGATTTAGGTTATGAATCGCCGGAACATATCTGTCGCCATTTTTCAGCCTGCATTGCCTTTGTACCGTGTGCCTTTTTTTGCGAAACTCGGAGAAGAGCCATGGTTGAACGTGAAGCTGCTTTACGGCGACGTGCATGGGCTCAATAATGCAAAAATTGACAGGACTTCAATGGATGCAGCTCATGCTTCCTCGCGAACTCTAAGTATTCCGATTATTGGTGAGTTTCATTTCGCCTTGACGCCGCTAACGCTTGCTTTTTCCCGTGGCTATGATGCGATCGCGCTGCCCTGGAATCTAAGGTTCGTGTTCCTTCTGCCGGCGCTTCTGATTTGCTTCGTAAGACGACTGCCCGTACTGCTTTGGGGGCATGGGCGTTCGAAGCAGCCGGGTTTTTTTCGAGACCTACTTAGAGGGCTAATCACCTATCTGGCATCCTCTGTCATTTTGTACGACCGACAAACGCTCGTTTCTCTGCAGAAGGACCGGAAAACGAATTCGAAATTTTTCGTTGCACCCAACGCGATCGATCAAGTCGAGGTGCGAAAGCATCGTCAGGATTTTGATATCGAAGAAAGGGTTTCTCGACGGAGACGATGCTTTCACCTTCTTCACGTGTCTCGATTGCAAGCGGATAACTGTTTGGATGTTGCGCTTCAGGCGGTTCAATTACTTGTTCGAGCAGGTAAGCCTGTATTCCTTCGAGTGGTTGGGAAATCGGTCGATGGCGAGGCCGAGCGTCTCATTCAGCTTGCGAACGAATTGGGAATCAAAGAGCATGTGGGTTTTTCGGGGCCTATTTACAGTGAGACTGAACTTTCCCAGTGCTTCAATTCATCCGATTGTTTTATCTATCCCGCAAATGTTGGGCTTAGTCTTTTGCATGCATTTGGATATGGTTTACCGATTATTCTGGGCGATGACATGACTTCGCATAACCCCGAAATTGCAGCGTTTAAGGATGGGGAAAACGGGGTCACATTTGCGCAGAATGACTGGCGTGATTGCGCCAAGGCAATTGCACGGCTGATGGATGATACCGTTCTATTGAGTCAGCTCTCCATGGGGGCTAGAGTTACCATCGACAAAGAGCATTGTCTTGATCAAATGGTCGCCGGATTTACTGCTGCCATTCGGTACGCAGTCGGAACGAAGAATGAATGAAATTGAGTTACTACCAATGGCATTTTCCGGCTAACCTGCATGTGCAGTTGGTTGGTTTAGTGTCTCCCTTTTGGGTTACCGCGTCCGAGAGCCGATGTTAACGATAATCAATCTTGTTGATGATTTAACCCAAGTCAATTTTGGTATTTGGAACGCGGCGATTTCGACATCGCCCGCGTTGAAAGACGCTTTTGGAATTCGGTCGGAAGTGTGGTGTGTCTCGCCCGTCGCAACCGAAATACCTAGTTCGCTAGAATCAGGAGTCGACCGAGTTTGCTTCGTGAAATCAACAAAGCAAAATGACATCGATGAGATTTTAAGGGTGTCTGACGCCAATTCGAATCATTGTCTTGTTGTCAGCCACGGGTGTTGGCAAGGTCCCACTCGGTTAGGTTTTGAATTAAAGAAGAGAGGGTTTAAGTGGATCTACACTCCTCATGGAATGCTCGAACCTTGGAGCGTCTCGCAAAAAAGGTTGAGGAAGAAGGCCTACTTCCACTTCATTGAAGGGCCGCGCGCAAGGGCCGCGGACATCGTCCGCGCCGTCTCTGCACCAGAATCGATCCGACTTCGTAAGTATTTCGAACCAGAGAAAATTCAGTTGTTTCCAAACGGGATCGAGTTGCCAGCAGAGTTCTCGAAACGAGATCCGACATTTACGCGTTTTCTTTTTCTTGGTCGGTTGCATCATAAAAAGGGTGTTGTCCCGTTGGTTCATGCATTCCTACAAAGCTGTTTGAATAACCGTGCCGATGTCGAACTCGTAATTGCAGGTACAGACGACGGTGAAAAAGCGAATCTCGAATGTCTGCTGAACAATCGAGGAGTTTCAAATGTGAAACTTCTTGGGCCGACGTTCGGGTCGGCGAAAGACGAGATTCTTCAATCATCTGATTTCTTTGTGCTGCCGTCGTTTAGCGAAGGTTTTCCGACCGCAGTCGTAGAGGCAATGGGGTTCGGTTGCATTCCTCTTATTTCAGAAGGCTGCAACTTTCCGGAGGCTTTTGAAGCTGGGCTTGCTATCGGTGTCGAACCCGAGCGTGAAAGTATTCACAGGGGACTGAACGAGGCATTGGGACTGTCCTTGTCGCAACGCCAAATTCAGTCACAAAAGGTAGCAAAATTTATCGAAGATAATTATACTCTGGACCAAATTGCAGCGTCGTTGAACGAGTGTTATCGCTCGCTCTTGACAATGCATAGTTAATGATCCTCGTTGCAAACGAATGCGATGGCTGTTGCACGAGATAGCCTTGGATGCCAGTCTAGGAACGCTCCTTTCAATGATTTGTCGGAGCTATACAGGGACCTGATACATATGTCATACGGTGAGGGGAGATATTTAATGCGCTACGCCGTCGACCAGGAAATGGTCATGACCCTGGTTGCCGACGCATCGCCGGTTCAGTTCTATTTGAATTCCAAGCTTAGGGCCGTTGCTGTTCCCGAACCTTCATCCATTGCGATTCTTGTCGGTTCCATAGCACCGTTTTATGTGAATGCACTTCGAAAGAAATGCCGGACTTCTAGCCATTTCCTAGCGTCATGAGGCTTCGCAACTATCGTGCGAATCTTGATCGGGGTGCATCCAAGTTTAAGGAGCTTGCTTGGATTTTCGTTAGATTCCTTTTCTTTGTACCTTTCCTGCCACTGCCTTCAGGCTTTCGAGTGTTGCTGCTGAGATCCTTCGGGGCAACCATTGGCGAGGGCGTCGTGATTCGTTCTCGCGTTAACATCTCATTCCCTTGGCGTTTATTGATCGGGGACCACACTTGGATCGGTGAAGGTGTAGAAATCTTGAACTTAGCTCAAGTGACAATCGGCAGTAACTGCTGCATCTCGCAGCAAGTATTCTTATGCACTGGAAGCCACGACTTCTTTGTTGATGAGTTCTCACTGATCATAAAGCCGATCACTATCGAAGATGAGTGCTGGGTAGCAGCCAGATGCTTTGTTGCTCAAGGCGTTACGGTTGGACGCAATAGCTTGTGCGCTGCCGGGAGTATCGTGACGAAAGATGTCAGGCCCAATACGATTGTGGGCGGAAATCCCGCGAAGATGCTGCGGCGACTTGAAGCGTGAAAGTTTCTCTTATCACCGCCGTCTACAATCGCCAAGCGACGATTGCTTCGGCGATTCGTAGCGTGGCGGAACAGGATTATAACGACCTTGAGTACATCGTGGTCGACGGGATGTCCAGCGATGGGACCGACGCGGTTGTGGCCTCGCATTCGGATGTCGTGACTAAATCGATCCGCGAGCCCGATGGTGGGATTTATGATGCTCTGAATAAGGGTATTTCGGCTTCATCGGGCGATGTTGTCGGCTTTTTGCATGCTGATGATTTGTTGGCTACTCCCAAGGCATTGTCAGCCGTGGCCGCGATGTTCGACTCGGGGAACTTCGACGCCGTCTACGCCGATCTGTTTTATGTCGATGCCGCCAACCCAGACCGCGTCGTTCGTTATTGGAAATCCGGCTCATACAACGTCGGCAAATTTCGGCGTGGTTGGATGCCTCCGCATCCGACTGTCTATGTCCGCCGTGAAATCTACAACCAGTTTGGCATGTACCGGACCGATCATGGCTCGGCCGCTGACTATGAATGCATGGTCCGGTTGATGGTCGCCCACGGTATTCGCGTCGGCTATCTGCCGCAGGTGACCGTAAAAATGCGCGTCGGTGGCGAGAGCAACGCTTCGGTCGCTAATCGTATCGCTGCCAATCGAGCCGACCAACTCGCTTGGACGCTCAATGCGATGAAGCCGCCATGGGGATTGCGGTTTACCAAGCCGCTACGGAAGCTGCCACAGTATTGGCGGAAGCCAGAAGCGTAGGGGAAATCGTGGGGCGTTCCCGAATGATGAAATGTATGACTTGCAGTGACTTCTTTGTTACCTTAAGCCACCTAGGGCGTTTTCTGCGAGTCCCTTTGCGAATCGAAACGAATAATGACCAAAATTGTTAATCTTGCCTGTGTTGTTGGTGCGCGTCCCAATTTTATGAAAATGGCTCCTTTGTTGCGCGCACTGAATGCGACGGGAAAGGCAAATTGCACGCTGATCCATACCGGCCAACATTACGATAAAGCTTTATCGGATGTCTTCTTTGAACAACTCGATATTCCTAAGCCAGACGTTTCGCTCGATGTGGGCTCGGGAACGCAGGCTGGTCAAACTGCCAAAATTCTTGAGCGAATCGAACCGGTGCTCGAGGCCGGATGTGATGGCCAGCCATTTGACTATCTGGTTGTTGTGGGTGATGTAAATTCAACGATGGCGGCTGCGATTGCTGCGGCGAAACTCGGTATCAAGGTCGTGCACGTCGAAGCGGGATTGCGCAGTTTTGATCGTGCGATGCCGGAAGAAATCAACCGAATTGTGACGGACTCGATTTCCGATTTGCTGTTAGTGTCCGATCCGATCGGGATTGATCATTTGAAGCGAGAAGGTCACCCCGATTCGGCGATTCATTTGGTGGGCAATCTGATGATCGATACGCTGTTCCACTCTCTGAGCAAAGCGAAGGAAACGTCGACGCTGGCCGATGCGGGACTCACCGCGGGTGAATACGGCGTGGTGACATTGCACCGACCGTCGAACGTCGATGACAAGGACACGTTGTCAGGCATTTTGCAGGTGCTTCATAAAGTCAGTGATGAGCTACCCGTCGTGTTCCCCATTCACCCTCGAACTCGGTCGCGTATCGAAAGTTTTGGGCTCCAATCGCTACTGGACGATGCACCAGGAATCACCGTGATGCCACCGCTTGGCTATTTGGAATTTCTCTCCTTGACCAGTAGCGCGAAGGTGATCGTCACTGATTCAGGTGGCTTGCAAGAAGAGTCGACCGTGATGTCGATTCCCTGTTTGACGATGCGAGAAAATACCGAACGACCGATCACGGTTTCCCAAGGCAGTAGCACTCTTGTCGGAAACGATGCTGAACTGCTCGCAGAACAATTGCAGCTTGTACTGAGTGGGAAATACGACGTCGGTAAATGCCCCAAAGAATGGGACGGTCAAGCCGCCGGCCGAATTGCAGCGATCCTCACCCAAGCGTAGGGAAAGTCACTGCGGCGATGGGGGGTGGTGCGCCGTCCGCCAATTTTGTAAATCCTGGTCGAACTTGCTTGTGGCACATGGTCTCGACTCAGGTATCGTCTCGACTTTGGTACAGTGTCTAGGTCGTCACGTTTCGGGAGCGAGAAGCTCTTTTTCTGCTATCTGTCCGTAGGTGCGCTACCGCGACCTACGGCTAATGGCTTGAAATCTCTTCGGGATTAAGGACGACTTGTGTATAGCTGACAAGCCTATGCTTTGGGTTAACAATAATCTGGGATCGCACTTTCGTGAGTGCAATGCTTTGCAACTCGTTTATGATGCCATTTTTTTAAACTATCTATAAGGATTGACCGCTGACTACTTCTTCAACTCCTACTGCCTTGATCACCGGGATTACCGGACAAGATGGCTCGTACCTTGCTGAGTTGCTGCTTGAAAAAGGCTATGCCGTCCATGGTATTAAACGCCGTTCTTCGTCCTTCAATACCGAACGGATCGATCATATTTACCAAGACCCGCATGCCTCTGGCGGGCATCCTCATCCGGACGCTAATTTTAAACTCCACTACGGCGATCTGACTGACACTTCGAACCTGACTCGGATCATCAACGAAGTGCAACCCGACGAGGTTTACAACCTTGGCGCACAATCGCATGTGGCGGTCTCGTTCGAGTCGCCTGAATACACAGCGGACGTCGATGGCTTGGGCACGCTTCGTTTGTTAGAAGCGATCCGTTTTCTGGGGCTAGAAAAGAAAACTCGCTTCTATCAAGCATCGACGTCGGAATTGTTCGGGTTAGTTCAAGAGATTCCGCAGCGAGAAACGACACCCTTCTACCCTCGCTCGCCTTACGCGTGTGCGAAACTGTACGCTTATTGGATCACGATCAATTACCGCGAGTCATACGGGATGTATGCTTGTAACGGGATCTTGTTCAACCATGAATCGCCGCGTCGAGGTGAGACGTTTGTCACGCGTAAAATCACTCGCGGATTGGCGAACATTGCTCAAGGACTCGAAAAATGTCTGTTCTTGGGGAACATGGACGCGTTGCGTGATTGGGGGCATGCCAAGGACTACGTGCGGATGCAGTGGATGATGCTGCAACAAGAAACCGCCGAGGATTTTGTGATCGCCACGGGACAACAAATCAGCGTTCGAGACTTCGTGCGAATGTCTGCAGCCGAAGCCGGGATGCAGTTGGATTTTACCGGGGAGGGCATTGATGAAATCGCGACCGTCACCGAGATTGCGGATGCCGAGAAAGCGCCGCAAGTCTCCGTCGGTGACGTGATCGTTCGTGTTGACCCTCGCTATTTCCGGCCCGCGGAAGTGGAAACACTGCTAGGCGACCCCGCAAAAGCCAAGGCCAAACTCGGCTGGGAGTGCGAAATTAGTGTGGAAGAGATGTGTGCGGAAATGGTCGCAAATGACTTGGTCAACGCACGCAAGCATGCTTTGCTGAAACGTCACGGCCACCACGTGAATGTTGCCGTGGAGTAGGAAGCCGTTGTTCGCGGTTCGTTTTTGCTGCAAAGGTCACAAATACTCACGAATGGAATTTGGGTAGCAGGCGTGGTTTGAGTAGATCCATCCAGCGTGTATTTCTTGGAGTGACTTCGAGGGTTTCCTAGCAGTCCGTCTCCGTAAGCCGTCTCGGGTAAAATAAAACCCCGTATCGCAGAGCATTTTGCTTTGCTTTACGGGGTTTTTTTAATACGGAGGACATGGGACGCTCCGAAGTGTTTGTTTTCAATTGCGACTGAGCAAGCACTTTTGGCTACAAGTCCTTTGAGGCAAATGACTTGTAGATATTTGTTTGTTGTCATTCGTGGTCACGTGCTGTCACGAGTCCTGCAAAATCAGTGTCCTGGGTGGCGATTGTTCGTTCGCTGGATTAGTTTGCCCTTTGGTTTGACGATCGAAACTCAACAAAGAAGAGATTGATGAATACGAACTTCGTTCACCTATGCACCCTATTGATTATGGTTGCCGTTTCCGGTTTGGACCTGCATGCTGCGCCCATAAAGGGCAAAACGAGCAAGTTCAACTACGAGGAAACAGCGGAAGTACAGCCTCTTAATCAAGCTCCTAAGCAACCACTATCCTTGTGGTACAACCTGCCAGCCACTCACTGGGAAGAAGCCCTGCCTGTGGGCAACGGTCGGCTTGGAGCGATGGTCTATGGGGGCGTCTCGAAAGAGATTATCCAGCTCAACGAAGATTCCATCTGGGCTGGCCCGCCGATCCCTAAGGTAGAGAAGAGTGTAAGGAGCACGATTGATGAGGTGCGGCAGCTTCTCTTTGATAGGAAGTACACCAAGGCGCAGGAAAAACAGCAAGCGATTATGGTTGATCGCATCTCTCCCAGAAGCTATCAGACGATGGGGGAGCTACGCTTTGATTTCGGTCTTGTAGAGAAGGTGAACGCTTACCGCAGATCGCTGAATCTCGACACGGCTGTTGCGACGACGCGTTACAACATTAATGGAGTCAACTATATCCGCGAAGTGAATGCGAGCGTGGTTGACGATGTCATCGCCGTCAAAATCGCGGCAGACAAGCCTGGATCCGTTTCATTCAATGCCCGCATAGAGCGGGAGGGAATCTTTGCGACCAGGGCCGGTGACAATGCCACCGTGATCGCAACCGGCCAAGCCTCACAAGGCAACCAGCACTTGGGCGTTAAGTTTGCCACGATCTACAAGGTGGTCACAGAAAACGGATCTACCCAGACGGAAGACGGCACTTTGACCGTCAAGAATGCGGACTCAGCGGTGATCTACATTGCCGCGGCAACGGACTACAACCGAGACGATACCGACCATCCGTTGACGGATGATTTGGTGCAAAAATGCGACGGCATCGTCGCTGCGGCGGAGCAGAAGGGATACGACAAACTGAAAGCAGACGCCACGGATGCGCACCAAGAACTCTTCCGAAGGGTGGACCTGAACCTTGGTAACCCGTCAACCAAGCCGACGATCGCCAGATTGGAGGGCTATAAAAACGGAGAGATCGATGCTGCCTTGGAAGCTCTTTATTTTCAGTATGGCAGATACCTTTTAATGGCGTCGTCCCGGCCGGGAAGCTTACCGGCCAATCTGCAGGGCATTTGGTGTAAGGATATGGCCGCGCCTTGGAACAGCGACTATCACACCAACATCAATGTCCAGATGAACTATTGGCTTGCGGAGTCGACCAATCTTTCGGAATGTCATCTGCCATTCATGGACTATGTTGAACGACTCGTTCCGTCAGGTAAGAAGACCGCCCAAGATTTATATGGTTGTGGCGGATTCTTTGTCGGGCACACATCCGATGTTTGGCATGGGACGGTTCCGTTTGGAAACGTTCAGTATGGGCAGTGGGTTGTCGGCGGAGGATGGAGCACGCAGCACTTCATGGAGCACTACCGATTCACCGGGGATCAGGAGTTCTTGGAAAATCGCGCGTATCCAGTTTTGAAAGAAGCATCGCTGTTTTTTTTGGATTGGCTGGTCGAAGACCCGAAAACGGGGAAGTTAGTTTCCGGCCCAAGCACTTCACCCGAAAACAAGTTCTTTGATCCCCAAACCAAGGCTCCTTGTAACCTGACGATGGGGCCTGCAATGGATCAGCAGGTGATATGGGACGTGTTCACAAATACGTTGGAGTCAGCCCAATTGATGGGCGTGGAGGATGACTTCACTCGGGCCGTTCAAAACGCACTCGATCAACTCTCGCTGCCTCAAGTCGGGTCGGACGGACGGTTGATGGAATGGACGGAGGAGTTTGTGGAAAAGGATCCGGGCCACCGCCATGTCTCTCAACTGTTTGGACTCCATCCGGGCAGGCAGTACAACATTTACAACAACCCTGAAATGGTGCGTGCGGCCAGAAAAACCATTGAGTTCAGGCTTTCCAGGGGAGGTGGGCATACCGGTTGGAGCCGGGCATGGATCATCAACTTTTGGGCACGATTCATGGATGCGGAAAAGGCGCATGAGAATATCGGCCTGCTGTTAAAGAAATCGACTCACAACAACCTCTTCGATAAACATCCCCCCTTCCAAATCGACGGCAACTTTGGCGGCGCGGCCGGAGTGGCTGAAATGCTGTTGCAATCGCACGCGGGTCAAATTGACCTGCTTCCTGCTTTGCCCAAAGCATGGGCGGACGGATCCGTGAAGGGGCTTTGTGCAAGAGGCGGTTTTGAAGTTGACATTGAATGGAGCAAGGGAGTCCTGACATCGGCCACGCTGCGCTCCAAGTTGGGCAAGACCTGTACCGTGCGATATGGCGATCAGAAGGAAACGCTCGATACGGAAAAGAACGGAACTTATGATCTGTTTTAATCGTTTTGAAATTCAAATGAAAATTTGACAGCTACTCGCCATACAAGACGATCGACTTCGGGAAGTGGCACCGGGGAGTGGTCCCATGCAACAAGCAAGGCGCTTGATGGCTTAAGCCTGATGACGCTTTTTCTACAGCAGGGAACCTTTCCTGAGCGGACACTTTTCTGACATTTTCCCATCTATTTGGAAGCGACTTCACGCACTGGCCTTGACTCGCATGATCTACTGTTTCGCACACGATCCGGGATCGACGCTTCGACACGGTAAATGGAAGCTTCATGAATACTTCGAGGATTTCCGTATTGAACTTTAAAATCTCTGTTCCGACCTAGGCGAACAAACAGGTATTGCAGCTTCCTGTGCGGAAAAGACGATGGAGTTACACCTGCTGCTGAAGCAATGGCGAACTAAAATGAATGGGCCGCAGTGTATATAGCCAACTCCTTAGTACAGCGTGGCGGACAAGCATGCTGCAATCGCGAAACGCATCAACAAGTAGCGTGCTTTATCGATGTCGGAGTTTTAACAAATCTAAATAGGGAGTGAGTGGGTGCATCGATCTGTTCTACAAAAACTGTGCGTCATCCTTTTTCTGACGACAACGGTGGGCGCTTTTGCACAGGACTTGGCAAGTAAGGACGAGCTGTACACTGGAAAGGAGTATTCTGATGCGTTCGCGAATCCCGAGGACGATCCGGAGCTGCCCAATGTGCTGTTGATCGGCGATTCAATATCGATTGGGTACACGGTCGACGTTCGCAAGCGGATGAGGGGAAAGGCAGATGTCTTTCGAATTCCCACAAATGGGAAAAACGCAGCGTACGGTAGTGAAAACCTAGGCAAGTGGATCGGAACACGGAAGTGGGATGTCATCCATTTCAATTGGGGCTTGTGGGACATTTGCTACCGAAATCCAAAGGCAAAGACGCAAGGGCATCGAGACAAGGTCAGCGGAATATTGACCGCAAGTCCTGATCAATACCGCAAGAGCCTTGAGCAGATCGTTGCCCGCTTGAAGAAAACAGACGCGACGCTGATTTGGTGCGCGACAACGCCAGTGCCAGAGCTTGAGGCCGGGCGAAAGGTTGGAGATGAAATTGAATACAATTTGATTGCTGAATTCATCATGAAGAAAAACGGGGTTTTGATCGATGACCTGCATGCTCACGCTTCGCTGAGACTGCCTGGAATTTGGAGACGAAAAGGGGACGTCCACTATAAACCGCAAGGATATGCCTATTTGGCGGATAAGGTCGCCCTTGAGATATCCGCAGCACTTTCAAAGGAAAGAAGCGGGAAGGAAAAAACGGAAGTGTCGCCTGCGGTGACCATACGGGGCAGCCAGCATTAAAGAGGCGGCATGATGCCCATGCAGATTTGATCGGGTTTAAGTTTGATGTGTGGAAAGGCGGGCGTCGTGTACCGTTCATCGTGCATTGGCCTGGCAGAATTAAGCCTGACAGAATTAAGCCTGACAGTGTCTTTGGCACCAACCTTTAATTCGCCACACAATCCATCAACAAAAGAAATTGATGGGAAATTTGTGCTCTGCTTCATTGTCAATGAAAACAATGATCTAAAAACGCAGCGAATCGTCATGTTTGTCGCAGACGATCTGAATGACGACTGGAAACCTTGCGACGGAGCAGAGACCGACGGAACGGTGCTTTATCGAGCTTAGCTACGGGTGGCAATGGAATTCGTATACCATCGATGTGGGCGTACAACCAATCCGTCACGACTTCTTTCCACAACGACGCATGTTGCAATCAAAGCTGGCCACGGACGATGCACCGATGTGAGCATTCCGCATGAGCGTCGTCACTGGTTTGTGCCTTTCCAGAGTTCAGGGACATCGATGAAGTCCTCCGTGCCCTTGACGCTCTGTTTGAACCGATCACCGCAAACGTGTAACGCAGCCGGTGATGATCTGCTTGCTCTGGAAAAGCCCAAGCGGTGCCTCACCAAATCTCCGTCGAGCAGCATTCCGCAACGTCGGCTATGCTGGGATACACGGAAATCGAGGCAAGCGAAATGTCGAGTCGAGTAACTGGATGCAACACTCCGTTGGCTCATAGGAAAATCGTTGTGGTGAAGCGATTTCCGATCGTGATGTTTCTTATTGCTCGAGACGGTTAAAATAGAGGGAAATCAGTCTTCGATAGCAGCGCATGAATCGCTCAAGCGTGGCTTTAACGGTGGTGACTGGTTTGCTTGCTTTTGCGAGAGGTGCCGAGGTCAACTTGCTCGAATGCGGTCGGTCGATCGTCATTTTTGCTCTGCCCTCAGACCAAAGATTGGGTGATCGACCCAAATGGGCAAACAGTTTTACTAGGACGGTACTCCAAACCGGGCTTCGTCTTCATTTTGAATAGTCAATCACAAAACCTGCCGACTCGGATTTCGTTGCTGGAGCTTGCCCAATCCGGGAAAGACCATCCGGCGTGGGAGGAATTGCTGGGATACTATGAACCGTTCATTGGTCGGATTCTTGTTCACATGGGAGTGGCTCGATCCGACCTCGACGATGTCTGCCAATTGGTGCTGATGCGACTTTGGAAAGATTTGGTCAATTATCAATACCAACCGCAGCGAGCTCGTTTTCGAACATGGTTGTCGTACTTGATCCATAGTACGCTGGTCGATTGGCATCGGAAACAAGGACGCAACCAGACAACAGTAAGCTCGGATTCGATCGAATTTGGGGAAGTTCTGATGGGCCAATCCGAATTGGAATTGCGGATTCAGGCAGAGTGGAAGGAGTATATTGTGAACCTAGCTCTCGAGCGTCTGAAAACGATCTTTTCTGGAAATGCCGTGGATGTATTTGTCCGAAGCGTCGAGGGACAGTCGGCTGCAGAGATCAGCCAACAATTGAATATCAGCGAAGAAAGCGTGTATGTGTTGAAGCATCGCGTCAAAAAGCGTCTTGTTCGCGAAGCGCATGAATTACGACGAGAGCTAGAGCTCCCCGATGACAATCGATGAACTCAATTTGCGAGAGATCGTCACTTTGACGACGAGATGCCGTGCTTTGTAAATTGAATCAGTAGGCCGTTAGCCACGGTTCTCACCAATCATCCGAAACCCAATCTTTTAGTGCCCTGATGACCAGCGATCATTCCCACCGCGAAGCAATACAGCGGATCAAGCCGATAGTAGACGACTTGTTCGATCAAGCCGATCCATCGCATGCGTTCGGTGATTGCCTGGAATCCGATGACGAAATTTGTCCTCTGTATTGTTCGATTTCACGAATCAAAGAGCGTTACCAAGAACCCGAGCTGATTGGTCGCGGTGGAATGAAAGAGGTTTATCGCGTTTACGACGCCAGAGCGGTGCGGCATGTCGCAATGGCCAAGCCTTTGCCAGAATTTTCGAGCGATCAATACGACGCATTTTTACGCGAGGCCCACCTGACAGCGAGATTGGATCACCCCAACATCATCAACCTGTTCGACATGGACATTGATCAGAAAGGGCGTCCGTTTTTCACAATGGAATTAAGACACGGACATTCGCTGCGTGCGGTCATCAAGTCGCTGCAGGATGGTCGATCAAGCGAAGAATTTCCGTTGCATCAACGATTGGATCTCTTTCTACGAGTTTGCGATGCCATCGCTTACGCTCATTCACGCCGCGTTTTACACCTGGACATCAAACCCGAGAACATCTTTGTGGGTGATTTTGGAGAGGTGAAGGTCTGCGATTGGGGGATGGGCGTCGTCATGGCTCGCGAGCACGGCGGTAACGAATCTACGGTACTGCTGGATCCCGATCTTTATGGATCACTTTTGCAATCCGCCAGTGGGACGCCGACTTACATGGCCCCCGAGCAAAAAGACAAGCGGCAACAAAAAACTCCACAAATGGACATCTACGCTCTCGGCTGTCTTTTACAGGAAATGCTGACCTTAAATGCACCCGTGAAATCGAGGTCCGGGAATTCGGGTATCGACTCTGCGCTGGCGGCGACGATTGCCACGGCCATCGAGACCGACCCCGCCGATCGTTATCAGAGAGTCGAGGAAATGCGGGAAGACATCTCGCGTTTTATGCTTGGCTTTAGTACGTCAGTGGAGCGAACCAGTCTGCGTCGCGAAGCGGCCTTGTTTTTTCGGAGGCATCGCGAGGCATGCTCAATCGCGTTGGGCTTGCTGACTGTTTTGGCAATGTGTGTCACGTTTTTCGTGCTGCAGCTTCGCAACAGCCGCGAGCAAGCTCTGAATGCTGAAGCCGTAGCGGTTGAAGCACGTGCTAGATCAGAAGAATCGAGAATCATTGCGGAACAGGCGCAGCTACGCGCTGAACAAGATCAACGGCGTGCGGAACAGGCCCAACAGCTGACGGAGTCAGCCCTCGTTGAAGCCGAGCATGAACGAAGGAGCGCCGAAGAGTCTCTGGCAAAGTATATGGCTGAAAAGGAGCTGTCGAACAAACGTCGCTATCGGCAAGTTGCAGCTGCGGCTCGCCATTCAGATTTTGTCATCGACTCAGCGTTGCAGCGTGACATGGGGTTGCGGTCTGCCATCCAGTTTGCGCTCGATCACATGGACTCGATTCTCGATTTTCACCCTCCGCCAGCGTCGTTTGCCTGGACTCAAAAGTTTTGGATTTTGTTTCTCACCCAGGATTTTCAAGCGGCGCTCAATCTGGTCAGAGATGGCAAAGAGATTCATCCAGATCTCGTTCAACTCGCCGAAAAGTATTTGCCACATCTAAATTCAGACGGCCACCTCGACACAGGCCACTTCATCGCGGTAATGCAGGAATTGATTTCGGTGGATCGGTGGCGGGCGCCGCTCGCTGAAAAGATGATGATCTATGACGGAATTCACGATCGATCGCCCGAAGACAAACTTGCAATTGCTCGAGCTTGGGTACAGATCAATAATTCACTTTGGAACCGTGAAGGGATGACCTATGACCCCGACACTGCAACGGTGCGTTTGCGTGGGAATGGTCTGACTCACCTCAACAGGACGATCGCAATTTCTAACCGCCATCCAAATCGTTTCAGCCTATTGCACATCCTGAAACCCAAAGTGCTGGATCTTCGGGGGACGCAATTTCAAGACTTATCCGAAGTGGACAGCATGCAGTTGCTGGAACTGGATATCCGCCAGACGCCTGTTACCGATCTTTCTGCGCTACAGGGCAACCGAACGCTCCGTCGCCTTTTGATGGATCCCGACCAGGTGTCGGAGTCACAAATGGCAAGCCTGCCGAAGTCGATCGAAGTCATGCTGGGGTCTGAATGACCCTTCTGGCCATGCCACAATCAGCATGTCGGATCGATTAAATCGAGCATTTTCTCATGGAGGTGTTTAAATGGCCGTCTCCAAAAACATGAAGCGAATGGTTTCGATTCGTGTTTTTCTCAGCATTTTCTAATGAAAGTGTTCAGATTGCCGCTGTCCGCATCGGTAATGCCACTGAATCTCACTAGGCAATAACCACATTTCGTTATTTTTCGCATTCTTTTGGATAATATATTTATGAACATATCTTGGCCTTCTCCGCGAACTGCACGCGGATTCACACTCGTCGAATTGCTCGTCGTGATCGCAATCATCGGCGTACTTGTAGGGTTGCTGCTTCCTGCCGTTCAGGCAGCGCGAGAGGCAGCTCGGCGAATGAGCTGTAGCAACAATTTCAAGCAAATCGGCCTTGCGGTACACAATTACCACTCGGCTTACCAACAGATGCCAACTCATATGTCAGGAACGGATGACGGAAGAATGGGAGCTGGATCTGCTACCCACCCTCGGAACTACTACAACGGACAGCGACACAGCATTTTCGTTGGGATGCTACCCTTCTTCGAGGCACAATCGCTGTGGGAGCAAATTTCTAACTCGTTGGTCGGCCGTACCGATGGAGCAACGACTGGACTTGGTTCTGTTGCAAACCCTTGGGTCCCTTTCGGGCCAACGCCCGATAAAATTCAGTACCCTCCATACGTGACGCAGATCCCAACACTCAGATGCCCGAGTGACCCAGGTGTCGGGCTCCCCGCATTCGGTCGGACAAATTATGCTGCCTGCCTGGGCGACAGCCCATTCCGCGGTGCCGGTGGATACGCGAACAATTCCATGAACCGCACCGCTGAACGTGCTCAATCGGTTCAAGCCGGTCAGCGCGGTGCCTTCGTGCCACGAAAAAAAATGCGGTTCCGTGACATTCTCGATGGCTTGTCTAATACGATCATGTCGGGTGAGATTGCTACCGATCTCGGCGATAAAGACATACGAACTGATCCATTGGGCAACAACCCAAATGTGACGCTTCAAGCAGAGCTATCAAGTGGAACGCTGCTTAATCCGCCAACCGGATCGCCGAGTGAGTGTTCCAGAAATGCTGCCATCGATCCGGTGCGGCCACAATTTTGGATTGCTGGTGCAATTAGACCGATGTCCAATGTTTCTGCTCTCACACTGCGTGGATTTCGCTGGGCGAGTGGCCAACCTCAAATGAGCACGATCAATACGATGGCGCCGCCGAACTCTGCCACTTGTACGACCAAAGGAAACGAACCAGGAACAAACTGGGTGTATAACCGGTCGGGTGTGCTTCCGCCTAGCAGCCGACACCAAGGTGGATGTCATGTCTTGATGGGCGATGGCGCGGTGAAGTTTATTACCGACTCGATTGAAGCCGGCGACCAGACGGTTACTCCTGTTGCCCTGAGAGGTACGGGCAAAAGTGCCCCGGGCTCAGTGAGTCCTTATGGCCTTTGGGGAGCCTTGGGAACTCGTGCCTCGAAGGAAACGATTGAGGAAGAGTTTTAAGTTCACCCTCTGCTCATGGACCAAGAGTGAAGAGATTTTTTCTGTGTGCACCAACCCATGCAAATCCATTTTTTAAGATGAAGTCAAATGATGAAACGACACCTTACTTTCCTATGCCTGCTGTGCGGCCTTGTTGGCTTCGTAGGTTGTGATTCAAAACAGGGCGGGCTAGTGACTGACCAAAGCGATATGACGATTGAAGAATTCGAGGCGCTTCAGGCTGAAATATTGTTGAATAATCCAGGTGAAGTCGCGGACCCAGCTCCAGAAGCAGAGAAGGAATGAATAAACAAACGAGTTGTTTATTCTTGCTGCCCCTGGCGATCTTCTTGAGGATCGCCGAGAACACGGGCAAGCATACGAGCTATCGAATGTGATCATAGCTTTCTGGCAGGATGACGAGTATCATCCGAAACTACTTTAACTTTGTTGCTGAGTTAATAACCTCAGGGAATTTTTATGAGGCTCATTGAAATACAGAGATTGTTTCCGGCATGCAAATGGTCAAGCTTGGCCTGGGTTGTTGCAATCTCGATGGCTTGTTCCTGTTTTACGCCTTGCGAAGTCCATTCGCAGGACGCCAAACGGGGACTGGGTGCCGGCGACGGCTCGCTAGCCAACTCCGTCAATTCGCGTTGGGCGTATGACTGGGGCTACCAAAATCCCAACGGGTATGTTGGCGAATACGTGCCAATGTTTTGGTCCGGTGGAAACCTGAACACAAAGATCAATGCAATCAAAGGATATGGGAACGTTAACTATGTTCTTGGATTCAATGAGCCTGAGCGAGACAAACAAGCGAATATGACGGTTGCCAATGCGATCGGCCAGTGGGCGACAATCAGCAACGGGTTCAAGAACACCGGCATTAAGCTAGTCAGTCCCGCCGTATCAGACACCGTCGATGGCCGGGCATGGTTGACTGACTTCATGAACCAGGTCGATGCGGACCCGAACTTGACCGTTGATGAAGTCGCATTCCATTGGTACGGAACCGTCAACATCAACAACCCCACAAGTGCGGCCAACAGTTTTTTGAACAGGGTCGATAAATACCACAACGACTACGGTCGCAATGTCTGGGTCACCGAGTTTGCTGGCATCGACTGGGGCAATAACTACACCGACCAGCAGATGCAGCAATGGAACGCGACATTCATGAAGACCGCGATTGCTGGATTGGAATCACGCGACCATGTGACCCGGTATGGCTGGTGGAATCACAACAATGATTCCCGCTTGGTAACAAAGAACTCGTATGGACTCTGGCGCCCCACCGAGGCGGGTGATAATTACAGTTCAACCATTACCGCAGGCCAAACGAAGGATATCAACGGCCAAAACCAGGGGACTGACTTTTTCTTTCTTCGTGGTGGCGGTCTGATAAACGATGGAAATGCATTGGGAAACTCGGCCATCGGACGTGTCTACGCGATGCGAAACAATGATGGTTCCGATGCCTCCAGTTCGATTGGTGGATCGGGTGACTTTGGCTTGGCTAGATGGGGCTCGCTGACGGTCGAAGATGGAGCGTCGCTTCAGAAAATTGGCAGCAACACGGTTCGGCTTCGCGATGTCGACATCTTCAACGATGGCGAAATTCGCCTAATGGGCGGCACAAGCAACCAAGGATCGTTGTGGATTTCCGGTTCCGGTACCAATGCGGTCGGGAGCGGAAGCCTGCGACTGGATTCAGGTTCTAATTTGCGACTGGGCAATGCCGTGGACAGCACCGGTTTCGAACTTCCCTATGACATCGATTTGCGGGGCGGCACAGTCACCATTGACGGCCCAGGGGTCAAATTGACAGGCGAGAGTACGGTATTCAGGCAATCGTTTTTTGAGACGAACCAAGATTTTATGATTGCTGGAAATCTGGTCGGCAACAACGGTGGGATCGTCAAACGAGGTGTAGCAACGATGACGTTGCAAGGGATGAATAGCTATGTCGGCTACACGACAGTGAACGAGGGAACCTTGATCGTTGACGGATCCGTCGGCGGCAACAACATCATTATTAATTCCAATGGCACGCTGGGGGGGAATGGTGAGATCGCTTCAAAGATTGACACCAACGGCGGAACCGTTGCGCCCGGAAGTAGCACGGGCACATTGACTGGGGGAAGTGCCGATTTTGCGGCGGGGTCTCGCCTAAGTCTCGAGCTGTTGTCGATATCCGATTTCGATCGACTTGTGTTGAATGGATCGCTAAACGTCGAAGCTGGAACTATGTTAGAACTGATTCTTCTTGACGGTTTCCAACCGTTGGTTGGTGACCATTTTGATGTTCTAGACTTTACCGTGTTCAGTGGCCAATTTGGAACGATCGAAGCTCCGACACTTGCCAATGGCAATTGGGATTTTCGTCGCTTTCAAAGTGACGGAATCATCTCGGTTTCTGCGGTTCCGGAACCATCTGCGCTGATTGCAATGCTGTTGTGCTTGGCTCCAATTATGATCGCCCGTCGCCGACGCAAACTTCAAAAGGCCGACAGCTCCGCTTTGACGACTCTCACTGCCCCCTATCGGCCGTTTTGCTCATGATGAAACATTTCTTTTTCGCGTTGTTTCTTTTGCCCAGCGCGTGTTTGGCCGCTGAAATATCATTTGACGCCGATTGGAGATTTTCGGTTGGCGATCCTAACGGGGCCGAGCAGATTGCATTTAATGATGCCCAATGGCGGGAATTGGATCTGCCCCATGATTGGAGTATCGAAGGAGCCTACGACCAAGATCATCCGATGGGCGGCACCGGTGGATATCTTCCAGCGGGCATCGGTTGGTACCGCAAAACCATTCCTGTTCCCAGTCATTGGAAAAACCGGCATGTAGAGATTGCGTTTGATGGCGTCTATAGGAACAGCACGGTTTGGGCGAATGGCAGAAAGCTGGGAACGCGACCCTATGGTTGGAGTTCCTTCGCCTACGATATCAGCGACATCACCGAAGCGTCCGATTCCATTACCTTTGCCGTGCGGGTAGATAACAGCAAGCAACCGTCGGCGCGATGGTACACCGGCAGCGGCATCTATGCTCACACTTGGATCGACGTGAAGCAAAAGGTACATGTTCCAACCTCTGGGATTTTCGTCCGCTCTCAGGGCAACAAGGTGGAACTTGACGCTGAAATTCAAAATACGCTAAGCGATCACGAAACCGTTCAGGTTGAAGTATCGATCATCGATCCCGGTGGTATGGAAGTGGCGAAAGGGTCCAGGTCAATTGGAATCCCAGCGGGAACTCATCAGGTTTCTAGTTTCCAATTTCAAATTTCGTCGCCGCTTCGTTGGGACGTTGATGATCCGAATCTCTACCGTGCGGTCACCAAGGTGATTGCTAACGGAAAAGACATTGATACAACGATCACTCGTTTTGGCATTCGTGACGTTCAATGGAAGCCAGAAACCGGCATGTGGCTTAATGGTGAAAACGTCAAGCTTCGTGGTGTCTGCAATCATCAGGATGCGGGCGCGCTAGGCGCGGCCGTTCCCGACAAGGTGTTGCGCTACCGTATCGAACAGCTTAAGAAAATGGGCTGCAACGCGATCAGGACTTCGCACAATCCACAGACTCCCGTTTTCTACGACATCTGCGACGAAACCGGCATGCTAGTGATGGATGAGATCTTTGATGGCTGGCTAAAAAAGGCGACGCACGACTATGGCCGTTATTATTTCGACGACTGGTGGGAGCGTGATTTGACCGACTGGATCAAGCGTGATCGCAACCATCCTTCGGTCGTCATCTACAGCGTGGGCAACGAAACGCACGGGCCGGTTGCCAAGGAGTTGGTGGCACGGTGTCACCAGCTGGACGCCACACGCCCAGTCACCTCTGGGCATTCCGGATCGGAGCACATGGATGTATTCGGCGTTAACGGCGGTAGCGAAAAGCTGGGCTGGTTCGAGCGTCTGAAAAAGGATCGTGTCTTCATCGGCACCGAAAACACTCACACTTGGCAGGTACGCGGCTTCTATCGCACCAAGACTTGGTATCGCGACGGCTATTCCAAAAAGGCAATGCATTGGATTCCCGACTTAACAGACCAGGAAGTGTTTACCAATGATTGGACGGATTCCAACGGGCGGGCCAACCGAAAGCAGGTCTTTAATTCTAGCTATGACAACGCCACCGTTCGCTTGAGTTCGCGTCAAAATATCCAGCAGTTACGTGATATCCCGAATTATGCCGGTTCGTTTCGCTGGACGGGCTTCGACTATATCGGCGAAGCAAGCTACGTTCATGGCGGTTGGCCGTTCAAGTCGTTCATGGGCGGTGCCATCGATACGGCCAACTTTGAAAAGGATTTATACTATCTCTACCAAAGCCAGTGGACCGACCAACCGATGGTTCACATCTTGCCGCACTGGACGCATCCGACACTCAAGCAGGGTACGCAGATACCGGTTTGGATCTATTCCAATTGCGATGAAGTTGAATTGTTTTTAGACGAGCAATCGTTGGGAAGAAAAACGCCTGGAACGGAATGGGATGCAATGCAGTGCCAATGGATGGTCCGCTGGCAACCGGGCGAACTGAAAGCCGTTGGCTATCGAGGTAATCACGTTGCAGCGGAGAAGGTCATCCGAACCGCCGGGGCGCCCGCCAAGATCGATTTATCAATCGACGGAGAACCTTTGGCAAACGCTGGCAAAGATATCGTTCAGGTTCGGGTCACGACGGTAGATGGAAATGGCGGATTTTATCCCTACGGCGAAAACCGGACGCACTTTCGTGTGATGGGGCCTGGAAAACTTCGGGCGCTCGACAACGGAAGCCCCATTGATGTAGAGAAACATTTTGCCGTTGATAGTCGGAACGCGTTCTATGGATTGACGCGAGCCTTTGTGGAATCGACCGATGAGACCGGCGACATCGCTTTGTTAGCTAGTTGCATTTTAGGGGAAAAGAAACAAGTCACCTCCAACATCGTCAGCATCGACACAAAGCTGCTCGCGTTAAGAGGCAAACTTCCAGCGGCGGAAATCGAGATCTTTTATACGCTCGACGGTGCAGCGCCGACGATGCAGTCGGCTCGGTATACCGAAGCGTTTGACGTTCCACCGGGGACCACAGTCAAGGCGTTAGTTTCGCTGAACGGAAAACCCGTTCAGAATCTCCGAGAGCGTTTTGCGGGTGACGAAGGCTTCGTATGGGACAATAAGCAACAAGCACCGAACTTGGGTAGCGACCAGGCCGAAGATGCAACACTTAGCGGCGCGAAAATTATCTCGCAGGGATTGAACTTCAATGGAAAAGGGTTCATTGACTTTGGTCAAAATCGACGTGCCTACGTCGAGTGGTATCAGGAGAATGACGGCGACGCTGGGCAAGCGAATCTCACCATACGCTACAGCGGAAAAACCAAGGGACGTCCCGGCCGTGCGATGATGCTAACTGTCAACGGAAAGGTCATCGAGGAAAAATTGCTGCTTCCCAATGCAAAAAATTGGGGTTCGGATTGGAAGACGCTGACCGTCAAGATTCCGATCGTTCGCGGTGCAAATACGATACGCTTATCCACGATTGAAAACGGCGGCATGTACATTGACGAAATTTCAGTTCACTAGGTCGTTTGGTTCGCTTGATCGTTGGGGGCCAGCTTCATGGCTAGCGATCAAAGCGTTTTGGATTTTTCTTAGCCAGGTGAGAATTCTCGGAGCCCACTTTCGTTACATCACGTAGGATCTGGGCAGTTTCTCCACTCGCAAGTTCCTCTTCTCTCGTGAAGCAAACGAATCGCAGGAGAAGCATGTTAGAGTTGCTTCCTAAAGGTTGGCTGTTCACTACCTGGCTCACCATTGGTCACTAGGCAATCCAAATTCGCATTGCAAGCCAAAGACTGGATTATTCACAATGAAAAATTGGGTGGAGATCCTTTCTCTCTCTCTGGCGTACGACACTCTCCATGCGGCACTGCAACGTCCCATGGTCGAGTATCCAGCAGGCAAAGGTGTTGACGGAGGCCTGCAGTGGTTGGGGACGCCTGGGTAAATGATCAAAACCGTAGCGGGGACGATCGATTCATCTCGTCACTCCGATTGCATCGACAAGGCGTGGACCGACGTTGAAGAGCGGTTTGCAACCATGGTGCGGCGTATTGACGATTGCGTCGGCGATTTAATAATAACATTCCAGGACCTGGAGATTGACCAGAATACGATGGTCGTGTTCACAAGCGACAATGGGCCTCATTGTGAAAGCTGCCTAAAAGCTTTCGACTACGCGTCAACTTCGTTTGAGTCTTTCGGCCCCTTTGATGGCATCAAACGCGATCTTTGGGAGGGCGGCATTCGAATGCCAACGCTCGTTCATTTTCCCGCAGTGGTTAGTCCCACGACGATCGACTTTCGGTTTGTGCTAATCAGGAATACGAATGAGAAAGAGAAGTCATGTCAATCGTCTCATGCCAACTTAGGCTGTTGAATGAAATTCCCCATTCTGATTCTATTCCTGTTGATCGCGACCAAACCATTGGTAGTGCTAGCGCAAATTGAAATCGATCCTGGTCGTCCTACTGGTGCAACGGTGCAGTACTTTGGATGGGATTTGAAGGGCTGGAAAGACAACACTAGCACGCCCGATCGAGCGGCAACGCTCTACAAAGATACACCCGCCAATATCGTTCGCATCCCGATCGAAGCCTTTGCCCACCGTGAGGATGGCTCCATCGATCCAGGACCCTATGGGCCGATGCTAAAAAGCCTGGGCAACATCCGATCCCTCAACCCGGATGTAAAGATTTTTGCCAGTCTCAAACTTGCGAAGGAAAAGACCTTTCCCGCGTGGGTTGAGTCAGACGAGGTCGCTTCCATCTTCGGTGCAAAGGTGAAACGTCCGGTTCCGGAGAAGTACGCGAGACTCGTCGCCGACTACGTTGAATGGTTACGCAAGAATCGGATCGCTATCGATTTTCTTGGCCTCAACAACGAAATTTCGGGCGCCCTCACGCCGCAGCATTATCTCGCGACTGCGAGAGCGTTGGACATGGAGCTTGCGAATCGCAAGGTGCCAAAGGAATTTCGGTCCTTCCAATATATCGGCGCAGAATGTTTTGGCGTTGCCACATCCGTCCGATATGCCCAGTCGATTAGGGCAGGTCGAGGTCTTGAATACGCCGATATCTGGGGTACCCACTTCTATCCGGATTTGAAGAGTGGTTCCATCGACGACTGGAGGCAGCTTTTCGAAATCACGCGAGGACGTCCTCTGTGGCACACCGAGTTGCACGTCCGCAGCAGTCCAGAGCCAGCCGAGCACATTGCCGCCGTTCGAGACGGTCTAGCAATTTTGTTTGCAACGAATCAGCTCGGAGCGGAGGGGTACATCTGGTGGGCTCGCGGATTTCAAGACGACCCTACCAACCTGATACGGCGCAAGGCGATCGGAAGCCTGCTCGGAGGATCCTGTATTTACACATCCGGACGATACAAAGCCAAAGACAATGAACCGGATGCCTACTTGGCGCAGGGAACACGAGTCGGCGAAACCGTTTGGGTTTGGTTTTTCAATCCCAGATCCAAAATCGCGGAGATGCCGATTTTGTTAAAGCGTGGCATTGCAGTGGAGGCAAGCTGTGAGTACTGGGCTGGCGGAAACACGGAGGCGACAAAGACATCCGGGACGTTGGAAGTCGATTCTAGGAATGGGAAGTATTTCGCATTGAAAAACGTTCCGGCCACTTCGATTGTTCTGCTTAAGATCGACCTCAAGAATACCAGTCGTTCACCAAGCAAAGCTGAAGATAGCCTCGTCGCAGAGCGAGTATGGCGTTCCAGTGTCCCTCAGTCGCAACCAGTGAAAGCATCTCTTGAATCAGTGGAAAAGGGGGTCGGTCTTTTCCGGCAGGCCGACGGACGCACCTTCAAATACCGGCTAAACAAGCTTTCGGCCGAGGATCGCAAGATCGCCGAGAACGCAGCATCAAAGAAGGGCCTTGAGTAGTCGTCAGTCCTTCTTTGGGCTTGTCACCGTTTAATGTCCGCATGACGCTGGAACTTGACGAGTCTCTTGCTGCCACTGCTTTGGTATGACTGCGACATCGCTGTCGTTATCGTAGTGCTTTCGTAATCGCTCTAGCTCGACCTTCATTTCACCACCTGATCAGCATACTTAGGGTTTTCGTGCCGGTTCGTCAGGTCGTCGGGATCGGCTTGCAAGTCGTCGAGCTCCTACGCGTCAAACTGATAGAAAGTCATCAGCTTGTCACGATGGTTCCGTACACCGTAACGGTTTCGTCAAAATGAATCGTCATGTTGTGCAGCATCGGACGTGACGGTCCACCGTTGGCGATGACGATTGGCTTACCGATTTCGCGAAGGTGCGACACGAGTATCACCTCAATGACGAGGAGTCGCGTCGGAAGATGGATCAACTGAACTGCTCGGAGGAAGTGCCGAACGTTCCGTCGCCAACGATGAGCCAACATTGGGCGAGGAGCGATGACGAACCGATATCCAGTGGTTCAAACAAGACACTTGAGATACACGATTTGGTCCCAGTATTGGCCTAGTCGACGGGGCCAATAAAAAACACCGCCTAAAACCCAACGTTTCAGGCGGTGTTCTGAAAGTAGCGGAGGACACGGGACTCGAACCCGCAACTCCTTACGGAGCAATTGATTTCGAATCAACCTGCTTGCCAATTCGCTTATCCTCCAAACGACTCAATACGCGTATATTTACGGTGTTTGCTCATCTCGTCAAGCGTGGGGAAAATCTTGTTGGGAAACGACGACCCGATCTACATCGCTGAGCGACCGAATTTTTCCCAATTGCCCCATTATTGACTCGTTCCCAGTGATGGCCGTTTCGATCTCGGCAGCCCTAGGATGGTTGCTCGAAAGCCGAACCGAACCATTCTTATGGACGGAAAGCTCGATTGGCGGGTTCACGGAAATACCCATCGCAGCTAACTGGGACCGAATCGCATCGGCGACTTGATCGATCCTGTTTTCAAGTGTTTGAGGTTCTTGCGACGCATCATTGGAGGACGGATCCGTTAAGATTTGTTCGAATCCGCCAATTGCTTTTTGGACGCCGCTTGCAACCTCGGATGCGACACCGCTGGCGACACGAGTCGCGATGCTGGCGGCTTGGACCGCCAAGCGTGCGGACGTTATTGGAGAGCTCAATCGATCGGCCTAGTGTTTGTGTTCGGTCTTGAAGCCATATTCTTTCAGCCACGCTTCCCATTTATGGGCTTCGTCATGCGTTTCTAATTTCAATTCGTGCCACTTGGGGCAGCGATATTTGACGTCAATATGGCCATCGTGTTGGTGTTTTTCTAGTTCGCAACCAAGCTTCTTGAGCGTCTTGGAGATTGTGTCAGCCTTTTTTTCATCGTGAATGTGCTTTGCTTTCCACTCGGTCAATTGGTAGCGAACGACTTCGTCCGCAGAAGCAATTGCAGGCAAAAGGGTAAAGGCGGCAGCAAACATTAGAACTCGAAACATATAGTGGACCTTTTGGATGAGGAAATTGATTGCGATGAGTGTTACGGAATTTGTACCGAACCCGTCAAGGTGTCCGAAATCAAGACGTCCGAGATGACGTTGCCTTTTGGATAGTTCTATCCCAGCAAAAACGCCTTTCGAGGAGTGAACGGGGACAAGCTCATCTTCGCAGTCTCCGCGGAAAAGGCAAGAATCGACCTAATCGCGATTCTTGATTACTTTGGTTGGCGGTAGCGATTCGATTTTCCAACCGATCGAAGCATAGGTACGGTTGAATTCAGCGATAAAGTCTTCGGGCTGTTCTTTTGGCAGTAGCACCGCCCCGGTCGCGTGGGCCTCCTTTTTGATCACCGCGTCGGACGTATGGCTACGATGACTGCTGCTCATAGGGAATCCATTTTTTGGGGCTCGTGAGTTATCGATAAACCACGGATGGGTGGGGGAATCCGAGTCGTTTGTCCACGAGGTTGTAGGGCTCTTTACCTGCCAGATAGCGTCGTAGGTTGACGCATGCCAAGTTCACGGTGTCGTCAACGCGGCGTTCGGATTGTGCTCCCACGTGCGGTGTAATGATGACTTTTGGGTCGTCCCAAAGCAAGCTCGATTCGGAAAGTGGTTCGACTTCGGTGACATCCAGACCGGCACCGGCAATTTGGCCGCTGGCGAGCGCTTCAACCAGTGCCGATTCGACGATGACTGCGCCGCGAGCAACGTTGATCATATAGCTGCCGCGAGGCATTTCTGCCAACCGGGCCGCGTCAATCAGCCCCTCCGTATCGGAATTGAGCGGCAGCGTCAAAATCACAATATCACTGGCAGCCAACAGATCGTCGAGCCGATCGTGAGGCCAAAGTTCCTCGATCTCAGACGGTTTCTCGACCGGGTAATAATCGGTCGCAAGAATGCGTACGTTCCAAGGGGCCAGCATCCGCGAGATCATTCGCCCATTGCCTCCGAGCCCCACGATGCCGACCGTTTTGCCACGCAGGTCGTCGGTGGGCAATCGCGTAAAGTCTCGTTTCGCCGCGGCTCGTAAAAAGAGTGGCAATTGTCGGAGTAGCCCGAACAGCAACGCAAATGTTTGTTCGGCCACTTGCGGAGCGAACAGTCCTGAGGCGCTGCTAACGGGAATGTTCGACGCAATCACGCCTGGGACTAGGCAATGGTCAAGTCCTGCGGCGGAGGACTGAATCCACTGCAATCGGTTCGCTCGCAGAACGCGGTCCCAGTCGACGGGGACTTTTGCGTGCCCAATGAAAATGTCCGCCGTCGGTAGCAGCTCATCAATACGCTCTTGGCCCGCGTTGACAATTTCCGCATCCGGCGCAGCCTCTTGGATTTGTTTGATATGCTTGTCAAGGACCGGAAAGCAGAGCACAATTCGCATGGCGGGAGAGCAAAATGACGGGAAAGAATCGAATGGGGAAGAATCGAAAGGGGACGGCCAAAGCGTCCCGTCCGTGGCCACTGTCCAAGAGGTCACTGTCCAAGAATTTACTCGCGATCCTGTCGTTCGCGAAGGTGGCTGTCGTTGGCGTTCTGGTTGGTGCAAGTTGGACGAGTATCGCTGTAGCCGAGTCCGATGTCGACTCGTCGGCAAACTCTTTTGAAGCGATGGACCTAATTGAGGCGTTTAAGGCAAGTTCCGAGGGCTATAGCAGTGATGAGTTGATCATCCGGGATGACCTTCGAGAGCCGTTTATTGCACGGTTGGCTAAGCGGAATGCTCAGGCTCAGCAATCCGAGGAGGCAAAGAACGATCATTTTGAACGGGATGCGCTGTTGGCTCTGCTGCAGCTTCGCAAGTCGGGCAAGTTGTCGGTTCGCTCAACGCGGCGAGGTCAATCGGTTGACGAGTCCGTTTATCCGATCGCTGAAATCGCCGCACGCGTAGTGACCGATCGGCATCGGATTGGCCTTGATACGATGTTGGCGGACCCCGTGTATCGCAGCGAACTGAGTCAAGAAGCGAAGAAAATCGACGCAGAGGTCGACGACTACGCGGTCCGCAAAGCTGTATTGGGTCTACGTAAACGGCGAGCATTGAAGCCGGAGTTAGTGTTGAGGGTGGCTGATTGGGGACGCGAAATTAAGACGTACTCGATCGAACAACTAAAGGGTGCGCTCGACGCGAGCGAAATATCGACGGGCCCCGGCGTTTATTTATTTCGCGTTTCGGACGGCTATCTCTACGTTGGCGAGGCAAAGAATCTCGCCGAGCGATTGACGACTCACTTGACCGAAAGCGACCGCGAGTCGTTAGCGGAATTTCTTAGTGGCGACGCATCGGGTGCGGTAACCGTGGAGCTGCACGTGTTTCCGCGTGATTCACCTGCGTCGAAAGTCACGGTGCGGCGAGCCTACGAAAGCGAACTGATTCGCAGCCGAAACCCACGATTCAACGTCCGACCGTAGGTCGAATCAACGTGCGACTGTAGGTCGAACATGGCCTTCTTGGGACGTTTGCCAGGTTTGGCGGCTGTACATATCGATGGCCGTTAGCCAACCACCGCCGTAACAAAACGTGTCAATGCAAAGCAGGTGGCCAAGGTCGGCGATTTCGCCGTCACGCATCGCGGTGTGCCCGACGATTACGGTCTTTCCGCTAACGTGGGGTGCTGGGAAGCCATCGTTGAGTGTGTACCAACGGAGCAGTTCGGCGGGTTGATG
Source organism: Novipirellula herctigrandis (assembly GCA_007859835.1). Taxonomy (GTDB): domain Bacteria; phylum Planctomycetota; class Planctomycetia; order Pirellulales; family Pirellulaceae; genus Novipirellula_A; species Novipirellula_A herctigrandis. The sequence goes on from SJPJ01000001.1 coordinate 6,802,358, forward strand.
TTCAAAAGGAGTGTCGGGATCGTAGGCGGCGTGAGAGAAGAAATAGTCCTCGTATTCAAAGTAATCGCCAAGCGAATCGAAAAAATCGATGTGCGACTGCGGCAAGAACTTTAAATTTCCGTCGAATCCGTAGCTGTCGAGTGTTTCCACGCCACCGTGTTTGAGCCAAGCGTGAGGCGCAAGTCCCTCGCGGACCACCTCGAGCATCATTTCCTCGTGATTGCCTAGCAGTCCGACCACCTGGGTTTGTTTACGAAGTTCGATCAGGGCATCGATCACCCCTTTCGAATCAGGCCCGCGGTCCACGTAATCGCCCAACAAAACAAGAATGTCATCCTTTTTGGGCGAGATCACTTCGATCAATTTCTCTAATGCGATTCGACATCCGTGAATATCCCCAATCGCAATCAAACGTCCTGACAATGTGCACTAAACCTTTCTAAGAAATATTCATTGATCGCTCGAACGATCACTAAGTCGGCTGAGATAGTGAACCAGTGTTTACTTTCCGGGGTTCTCCGGAGGTTCACCGATAGACGCCTTCTGCGCCGCAAATGTAAGAATCGAAGCACACTTTCGCACCGCGAAACACGACATCAATCGACGCACATTTTAGAAGCGATCTACGACAAACATAGTATAAGGACCAGAAAAATAGTGGACCACCCGGATTGGGTGGAATGCGGCAAATTAACGCAGACCAAATGGTCCCGATCGAGTATCATTAGTGGGAATCGACTTTGTTTGAAAGGAAATGGTGCCCTTGGTAGCTAAAGACTTAATTAAGCCGCTTGCCACAGAACCGGTTGACGTTTGGGATGAGGAAGAACTGGAGGACGAGTCCTTTTTTGCCTCCGACGAGACGACTGCGTTTGTCGGTAGCATGTTGTTTCATGTGATCATCATCCTGGCCCTTCCGTTGGTTCCGCTAGCGATGTCGGTCGACGAAGACGCCGTGGTTTTAGTGTCACCGGTTCGACAAGACGATTTCCAAAAAGTGGAATTGATCGAGAATGTTGTCTACAGCGACTTTCCCCAAGAGGAATTTGGTGCTGCGAGTACAGACGAATCGGAAATGGCCGAAGCATCGGCTGAGATGTTTGCCGAGATGGCCGAGATTCCCAATCCGGTCGATATAGAGCCCTCCGAGAAGGGGCAAGTCCTGGTTAACAACATTTTCAAACAAGCGGTTGCTCCGCTCGATAAATTGACCAATCAGAAAGGGAGCGTCGGTAAGGGGACTCAAGGGGCATCGGGCGCGGTTGACCGGATTACATTCGAGATTCTTCATTCTCTCGAAGACCGCCCGACGTTGGTTGTTTGGCTATTCGATCAAAGTGGTTCGCTGCATCGCCAACGCCAAGAGATTCGCGATCGCTTTGACCATATTTACACGGAGCTTGGCATTGCGAAGAAGAGCGGTGCAATGGGCTTTCGCCGAGACACCGACGATATTCCCCTGCTGACTTCGGTGATTGGGTTCGGTAACGACGTGACCCTGTTCACGAAAGAGCCGGTCGAGGACTTGGAGGAAATCAAAGAGATTGTTCAATCGATCCCCGTCGATTCATCGGGCGAAGAAAGAGTCTTTACTGCGATCACGTCGGCGGCGGACGAGTACAAGTCGTTAAGACGCAGTCGGGGCAAGTTAGGACCGAGGCGGAATGTATTGTTTGTGGTTGTGACGGACGAACGAGGTGACGATGCGGGGATGGTCGAAACATCGATCGAGTCGTGCAAAAAATGGGGTATCCCGGTCTATGTAATCGGCGTGCCGGCACCGTTTGGCCGCGAAAACACATTGGTAAAATACGTCGACCCGGATCCGAATTACGATCAATCGGCCCAATGGGCTCAAGTTGACCAGGGGCCCGAAACCTTGATGCCCGAGCGGGTCCAAGTTGGTTTCACCGGCGACTTCAAAGAGGAGCCGGTCATCGATAGTGGATTTGGGCCGTACGGTTTGACTCGACTTTGTTACGAAACCAATGGCATTTACTTTTCCGTTCATCCAAATCGAAACGTGAATCGCCAAGTGAAGCGGTGGGAAGTGGATGCTTACTCAGCGAACATCGAGTATTTTTTTGATCCGACCGCGATGTCTCGCTATCGCCCCGACTATTTGTCTCCGAAAGACTACATGAACAAGGTCCACGCCAGCCCGCTAAGGACAGCACTGGTCCGTGCGGCGCAAATGCGGCCGGCGAAGGGGTTATCACGCCCGAGAACACGGTTTGAAAAAAACAGTGACGCGGCTTTGGTGGGCGAGTTGACCCGGGCCCAACAAGATGCCGCTCGCTTGGAACCGATGCTGGTTCAAATGGCAATGGTTTTGGAACCAGGGATGAAGGTTCGAGCATCGGAAAAGAGCCCTCGATGGCAAGCGGGTTACGACTTAGCGATGGGACGCGTCTTGGCTCAAAAGGTTCGGACGGAAACCTATAACGCGATTTTGGCAAAAGCCAAACGAGGGATGCGATTCGAAGAAGAAAAAAATAACACTTGGGTGCTCAAGGCAAGTGACGAGATTTCGGTGGGAAGCAAGTGGCAAAAGGAAGCCGATTTGGCGAGGGAACTTTTAGAGGGAGTAGTGAAAAACCACAAGGGAACTCCGTGGGCGTTGTTGGCAAGCCAGGAATTGGAAGTGCCCATTGGTTGGAAGTGGACCGAGGAGTTCACCGACATGACGCCTAGGGCACGAAACAATGGCAACAACAATAACAACAATCCGCCACCTGCGGATGACCAAGCACGGATGTTAGAGCGGAAACAATCGCGACCGATTCCGAAGCTATAGCCAACGGCTGCTGATCGAGGCGCCTTGGTTCTTTGCATTCCGTGTCGGTGTGGTCGCGGAGTGAGTCGCGGAGTGAAAGGCGGAGTGAAAGGCGGAGTGAAAGGCGGAGTGAAAGGCGGCAATCTTCAAATGCCCAACCCGCGAGTAAAGAGCGATCATGGTTTTGCAAATACTTTGTGATTGGTATGCTTTTTGAGATGAATACCACTCAATGCTATCTGTTACCCCATTTGTCCGTCCTTGATTTGGTCGGGGCCGATGCGGACGCTATCTTGAATAACTTGACCACCAACCATGTCCTCAAGCTTGAAATGGGGCAAGGCTGCGAGAGTTTTGTTACCGATGTGAGAGGCAAAACGGTTGGACATTTTAATGTGTATCGTCACGTAGACGGTTTCCGTCTGATCGGATCGAGCGGGCAATCTGAACGAGTCGCTGCGCATGTCGACCGATACACGATCCGGGAAGACGCCAAGGCGGAAATTCTCGATTCGCAATTCGCCGGTTTCGTGCTGTCGTCGAACCCGTTTATTGAAAACCAGTGCGATCTTGGAACGGAATTGTTCGCGGTCACATGGTTGGGCGCGGGAGCCCAGGTGTGGCTTGTGCCAAACGGAAGGGTCTCCGAAGCGACCGCTTGGTTGGATTCCAATGGCATCGCGGTTGCTGACGTATCGGCGTTTCATGCGGCCCGAACGATTGCAGGCTATCCATGGTATGGGATCGAAATTGACGAGAGTAATTTGCCGCAGGAAATTGGTCGTGATGCTCAAACCATCTCGTTTACCAAAGGTTGTTATTTAGGGCAAGAAACCGTCGCGCGGCTCGATGCGATGGGGCAAGTCCAAAAGAAATTGGTTCGTTGGTCGATCGACGGAGCGGTTCCACCGGCACAAACGAAACTTGAGCATGAGGGCAAAACGGTTGGGCGGTTGACCAGCGTTGCACAGCACGACGATGGAAGTGTCGTTGCGTTAGGGTTCGCACGAAGAAGTCACTTCGACGCGGGGGCGGTGGCAAGTGGCGAATCGGCTTCGTCGGGAACGTCCAATACGGACTTCTCTTTTACAGCGCAGGTGATCGAATCGTAATGGACGCCATTCACCAACAATTTCATGATTTGATAGAACGTGTCCGCGACGGTGACGACGAAGCGATCGCGACGCTGTGGCGTGACTATTACCAATCGTTGGTGAAGTTGGCGGCAAAGCGAATGCCGATGAATTTGCGGCGAGCGGCGGATGAAGAAGATATCGCAATCTCTGCTTTCGAAAGCTTTATCGCGGGCGTCCGACGGGATCAGTTTCCTGACTTGAACGCGCCTGAAAATTTGTGGGGTCTATTGATAACACTGACATCACGAAAAGTGAATGCTCACCTTCGCCATCACACCCGACAAAAACGTGGTGGCGGAAACATTCGGGGTGAATCGGTCTTTGTCGACTCCAATCAAAACGAGGGGGATTTGGGTCGTGGTCGCGGAATCGGTAGTATTGCTGGCGAGGAAGCGTCGCCCGATTTGCGAGCGGAATTGGCCGAAGCGTGTGAGACGCTTCTCGATCAATTGCCCGACGATCAGTTGAAGCAAATTGCATTGATGAGAATGGACGGATTCTTGGTGGATGAAATTGCCGATCGATTGGAATTAAGCAAACGAGCGGTCGAACGTCGCTTACAATTAATTCGGCGTTTGTGGACCGAAGCGAAAGAGTTTGACACCGAACAGGGCGAACAGGAACAATAAAAAGATGGGCGATATTTCGGCATCCGAACTGGCTCGACTCGATGCGGTTTGTCTTGAGTATGAGACTGCGCTGCGTCGTGGTGAGGAGGTGTCGATTTCAGACATCGTCGCAGAGCATGGAGGGGAAAGCTCGCATTGGTTGCGCCGAGAATTGGAGGCGGTTCGCGGCGAGATTATCGAAGGGAATCCCATCTCGGGGCATGAGACCCTATTTGCGTCCGAGCGAAATACGTCCATGCCGAAGCTGCCGTCGGAGGGATCGCAAATAGGACCTTATCGTGTCGAACGATTGCTCGATCGTGGCGGAATGGGGGTCGTTTATTCGGCGATTGATTCGCGACTTGGACGCAAAGTCGCGATTAAGATGATGGCCATCGACGGCGAAAAACATGGGAGTCTTCGTGATCGATTCCAGCGGGAAGCTCGCGCGGTTGCAGCCATTAGCCATCCCAACGTGGTCGAGCTCTTTGATGTCGGGCTATTCGGTTCGTCTCCCTACGCGGTGATGGAATTTCTGGATGGCGAAACACTCGATCGATTGCTGAGGCGAACTCGTTTGAGTATCGACGAGATTCGTAGCATTGGAGCTCAAATTGCCGATGCGCTTAGTGTCGCGCACGCCGCCGGTGTCGTTCATCGTGACCTGAAACCGCATAACATCATGGTGATGCGACGTAGCGCCGATCCACTCTCTTCGTCGATCTCAGGCGAATCACTCAGCGCCGGTGGCGCGTTGATTAAATTGTTCGACTTCGGCTTGTCGCGATCCGATGGGATTCGGTTTGGAAATGGCGAGCATGGCGATGATGGAGAACGCACTCGCGAAGGGGTTGTGATGGGGACGCCCGGCTATATGGCTCCCGAACAAGCTCGTGGGGAGCAAGCCGGTCCGATGGCGGATTTGTTTTCACTCGGGTGCATCTTGTATGAAGCGTTCTATGGCAAGCGGGCGTTCGATGGTGACACGGCGACGCAGCGATTCGCGTCGACGCTTGAGCAAACACCCGACTTCGATCCTGAACGCAGTCGCGAAGATAGGGAACTATCGAAGGTCATCGGCAAATGCCTACAAAGGAAACCCGAAGCGCGTCCGGCGTCGGCAAATTTGGTGAGCGAGGCACTTCTGAAACGGCCTTCGTCGACGGCACCGAGCGACTTGGCTCCCGAGGCGTTTCGGGTTGGGCGACGCCGGATGATGGAATTGACTGGCGGTGGTGTTGTCGGATTGCTTTTAGCTGCATATGCCCAATCGACCAAGTCAGAATCGCTCGGAGCGATCGATTCGCTTGGCGTCTTGTCGTTCATCGATGTCCGAGATGCATCGGCCACGTTGGCGGATGGAGCCAAAGGCGACCCCGTGGGGGATCGAGAGATCTTTCGTGGTGATCAATTGGCGGCGCTATTGGTCAATGAACTGAGTCGGATGCCCGATATTAATGTAACGCCGTTTCGGCCGATCGTCGCCAACACGCGAAGTGAGTACCAACGGATCGGCGACGAGTTGGATGTGGATGCGTTAGTGACGGGGACATTCCAAACCATTCGGCGAGGCAACAAGACCTTCGACGAGATCAATCTTCAAATTGTTTCCGCTCGTACCGGGAACCAATTATGGGGAGGGCTTTTCTCGAGCGAATTGGGGGAAAGTTTGTTGGAACAGTCGCGGTTTGCGTCGGAGATTGCTACGAAAGTTGGACGATCCTTGACTTCCAGTGCGGATGAGTTGAAACCTCAGAGCGTCAGTGCGTTTCGTTGTTTGGTCGATGGCTCAGCTCGGTCGGATCCCGACAGTCCTGATGGGCTGCGAAAAGCATTGCTGTGTTACAAGTCCGCTCATAGCCAAGACGAGCAGTTCGCGGCTCCGCTAGCCGGTTTGGGGTTAACGTCCATTACGTTGGCAGCGCAAAGCGCGCCGAAGGAATCGATCAAGTTGATTCAGCAAGCACGCGAATCGGTTGACGATGCGCTGTCGCTTGATCTTTCGTCTGTCGATGCGCGGTTGGCGGAAGCGATGATCAAATGGCAAACCCAGTATCAATACACCGAAGCAACCGAGATTCTATCGGCGCTCGCTGAGGACGTTCCCAATCATTGGCAGGTCCGCCACCAATTCGGCTTGTTGGAATTAACCAAAGGAAACATCGGATTGGCGTTGCAGATGTTGCGAGAAGCGACCCAGCTAAACCCGTTGTCGGTGGTTGCCAAGGTGGATTTGGCACGTGCTTATTGGTTCTCAGGGAATACCGACCGCGCGATCACCGATGCGAAACGTGTTCGCAGTCGACACTCGGAAAGTCTTTATGCACGCGGGTTGCTTATCGATTTATATGAAGACGAGGGCAATGTTCATCTGGCCGCGGTTGAGCATGACGGAGTCGATTTTGGTGATAGCCTCACTGAAAGTCTTACTGCGGATTCGTATTTTGCCAAGCGAAGTGAATTGGACTTGGAACAATATCCTTATGGGCCTTATGGGACGCTGCTGAATCGGGCAATGTTGCAATCGCGAATGGGTGAACCGATTGGGGACGCCGTACTCGGTGAGCTTGCCGATCCAACGCCGCCAATGTTACCGTTATTGTTGGCGACGCACCCCTGTTTTGCTGAAGCGAGGAAGTTGGAACGAGCGAAAGAAATATTGCCGATCCCGATGATGACGACGGCTTAGGCGGTGTATTGCAAACACCGGTTTTGCCCGCAACGCAACAGCCCGCAACGCAACAGCCCGCAACGGTCAGTCTAGCGGATCTAAGTTCGGATCAAGGCCCAGGCGAACCAGGTTGTTAGTAAGTGTTTGATCTTGCCGCGTTAGTTCTTCTCTTGCCTTGCGGTGTTGTTTTGCGACGATCGCTTGGGCACGCGTGATTTGCCACTGGGTTCGGGCCTGTACGGTCCACGAAAGTTCCGTTTGACCGCCGATTCTTTGCCGCAGATTTGCGGCGACTTCGAATCCGTATGCTTGTTCGATGATCTCGTCGTCGGGGCTATAGTAACGGCGAGCCGAACCGGGGTCGCCTTGGCGAGCAGATCGGCCAATCAGTTGACGGTCGATTCGTGCGGCAGCATGCGGTTCGCTGACGATCACATGTAGCCCACCGCTTTGATGGACGGATTCGGCAAGCCGAATATCGGTTCCGCGGCCCGCCATGTTGGTCGCAACGGTGACTCTGCCTTGGTTACCAGCGGTGGCGATCAAGTCGGCTTCGCGGTCGGTGTGTCGGGCATTGAGGATGACGTGATCAATGTTGCGTTTCTTCAGGAAGTCGCTCAGTCGCTCCGATTTTTCGATCGTTCGAGTGCCGACTAATACCGCACGCCCCTTCGCGATGACCGATGCAATTTCATCGCATATCGCATCGAATTTGCTCTTTTGATTAATGCAAACTTGTGGCGCCAATTCCACGCGTTGATTGGGCCGAAATGGCTCCACACGGTAAACGGGTAAATCATACACACGCTGAAGTTCTCGGCGATCCTCTCGCGCGGTGCCGGTAATCCCGGATAGATGGCGGAATCGAGTGACGAAATCTTGGACCGTGATTCGAGCAATCGTTTTAGGTGACTCGGTGATCGGAAGAGATTCGCGAGCTTGAAGTGCCTGATGGAGTCCGCGCCCCAATGTTCGGTTGGTTTGAATGCGGCCGGTGTACTCGTCAATCAAAACAATTTGATCTTGCACGACAAGGTAATGACGATCACGGTGCAATTGTTCGTTTGTTTGGATCGCGCGTTCGACAAAAAAGACAATTTCGGTTGTCGTCATCGAATTCAATTCGGCGGGCATTCCATGATGGATCGTTCTGGAATAGCCCGCGTCGGTGAGAGCGATTTGGTCGGTCAGCGGGTCGCGCACATAGTCGATTGTTGGAAGCAGCTCCAAGGCAAACGCAGCGGACCAGCGGTAGGCAGCTTGCTCGCTCGGATCGATCGATTTCGTTGCTGCGGTAATTAGTAGCGGCGTACGAGCTTCGTCGATCAAGACATTGTCCGCTTCGTCGACGATCAAAACATCAAAGGGCGTCGCGGCGGATTTGGATTGGTTCGACTCATTAGGGTGATGCTTTGCGAAGAGTCGTTGTTGCAAATGGTCGAATCCAAATTGGCGAATCGTGCCGTAGGTGATCGAGGCCGCGTAGGCGGATGTTTTTTCGTTTTCGGGGGAGGTTGCCGTCACGCAGCCGACCGCAAGCCCCACGTCTTGGTAGACCCTCATCATCCAATTCGCATCGCGGTCAGCCAAGTAGTCGTTGGCGGTGACGATGTCGACGTGATGGCCTTGGGAGGCGAATTGGATAGCGGCCAATGCGATCGAGAGCGTTTTTCCTTCGCCTGTATCCATCTCGACGATGCACGAATCGAGTAGTGCTGAGGCAGCGTTGACCTGAGTTTCTCGTAGGCGAACGCCAAGTCGGTTTTGGGCCGATTGGCGGACGGAGTCAAGAACGGTTAGGAGCGAACGATTCACCAAATCGGTCAACTTGAGTATGCGAAACGATGTGAGGCTTCTGCGACAACTTCACCCAGCCAGCGCGAACCAACCTACAACGTTACCCATCCAGGGCGACTCGGTTTGGAGCCCCGTTTGCGGTGCGCTGAAACGAGCGACGGCATCCACAATAATTGATCAACCACTGCAATCAGCGAGTTTGGGTCAATTGGTTTGAACAAACAACGTGTCGGTGCGGAAAGTTGTTCCGCTTTTTTCTCGAGTCCCGCCCATTGGCTGTCGGCGAGCAGGACGACAGGGATTTCTTGAAACACCTCGTTTTGGCGAATTTCGGCGATCGAATCCAGTACGGCGGCTGCGTCGTCGCCGACATCCCAAACGATTAGATCTTGCGTTTCGGCTGCTAACGCCTGGGTGGTACATTCAGCGGACCGAGAACACATGCATTTGTACCCCTGGTAGTGCAGCACCCCAGCGGTCGCAATCAAGGATAGCGGGCTGGCGTCAACGACAACGATGGAAGCTTGCTTTTTGGAGGGCGAACTCAGTGTGGTGTGGGCGCTTTGTGGAGCGTGGGCATCGTGCTGTACAGTTCGATCCATCGTTCTGGCTTTCAGGTGTTTTGGTAGGCATTGTCGCCATTTGCTAGGCGACGGCGAGATCCAGGGTCGATTGCACTTTCGCGATGCAAAAGGCGACCCTTGCTAACTACTTGGAAATCGCTCCAAAAAGCAAGGTCACTCATGGTTGCGTCCTAGCCCAATCGTGCGGACAATCTTCGGCGATATCCATTCACGCTTCCGAAACAGCGATCTTTTAGCTAGCGATCCATGAACCAAATACCTGCAAATGGCCCCGCCAAAGGGGAAAATGATGCCACCGACGCAACCGATCCACGCGTGGCTCGGCGAAACAAACTGAATCAATTGATCGAACGAGGCATTGACCCGTACGGCAGCCGATTCGACAACCGAACGTTCGTTTCAGAGTGTCGTAGCCGAAAAAACGAAGTCAAATTCGTTACTGCTGAAGGCCAAACGCTCGAATTGCCGGATTTCGATGCGGCCGATCCAGACGCTCCGATCGACTATCGACAGTGGAAAACCGACAACGGCCCTGGCGCAGAAACGGGGCCAATCGTTCGCGTTGCTGGCCGGGTCATGTTGTGTCGGCCGACTGGAAAGCTGATTTTTTTGAACATTCGCGATTGGACGGGCAACATCCAAATTTTCGTTGGCAAGAAACAGGTCGGTGATGATGACTTTGACTTAGCCAAGTTGTTCGACCTTGGTGATTTGGTCGCTGCGGAAGGACGCCTTGGACGAACCAATACGGGCGAGTTGACCGTGTTTGCCGAAAAGCTATTCATGATGACCAAGATGCTTGAACCGGCACCGGAAAAGCATGCGGGGATGACCAACCTCGATCTTCGCCAGCGGATGCGGTATGCCGATTTGGCGTTTAATGATGGAGTGATGGACACGTTCATGGATCGGACTCGGATTATCAAAGCCATTCGACAAACGCTCGACGATGACCAATTCTGTGAAGTGGAGGGGCCGACCTTGCACACGATTGCCGGAGGTGCGGCAGCCAGGCCTTTTATCACTCATCACAACACGCTCGATATGCAGCTCTATATGCGGATCGCGCTTGAACTTCACCTAAAGCGATTGATGGTCGGCGGCATGGAGCGGGTTTATGAATTGGGGCGAGTCTACCGCAACGAGGGACTGAGTCCCCGGCATAATCCGGAATTCACGATGCTCGAAGCGTACCAAGCGTACGGCGACTATGAAGTGATGATGGACTTGACGGAGCGATTGATCGCATCGGCGATCGAAGCGACCGGCGGAAATTATCAACGTGAATTCGATGGCCGAATGATTGATTTCTCCGTGCCCTTCCAACGCGAAACGTACGCCCATTTGTTCCACAAGGCGACGGGGATTGATCCGTCGGATGACAATGCCGTTATCGAGTTTGCCAAAGGCATCGGCATCAAAACGGATGGCAAACACCTTGACGTGGTGCGGAACGAGATCTTTGAGGAGAAGGTCGAAGACTCGCTAGACGGGCCGATTTTTGTGATCGATTATCCTGCGAGTATCTGCCCGCTGACCAAGCGGAAGCGAGACAACCCCGAAGTTGCGGAGCGATTTGAATTGTTCATCTTAGGGATGGAAATTGCAAATGCTTACACCGAGCTAAACGATCCTGATTTGCAGGAAGCATTGTTCGAGACCCAATTGTCGGGACAAGAGGAAGAGGATTCGATGGCCAAGATGGACCACGATTTCGTCCGAGCGCTTCGCTACGCGATGCCGCCCGCCGGCGGGCTCGGGGTGGGGATTGACCGCTTGGTGATGTTATTGACGGGCCAACGATCGATCCGCGACGTGATTCTGTTTCCTGTCTTGCGACCGGAAACGGATTCGGCGAAGTAGCTGGGGATTCGGATCTGGGCGTTTCGATCGGACCGTTGCAAGTACTCGGCGGTCGATTATTGTTTTATCAGGTGTTCATTTGAGTCCCAGGCCATTTGGGCTCCAAATTTCCTTCTCTATTGCAATCATGACATGAAAATTCTGCTCACTGGTGGCTGTGGTTTCATTGGCACCAATTTGGTTCGCCATCTGCTTGCTGCCACGGACCACCACATTGTCAACTTGGACAAGTTGACTTATGCCGGCAATCCGCACTCGCTCGACGACGTGGTTGATTCGGATCGCTACGAATTTGTCCAAGCCGACTTGGCTGATCCCGCTTTGGTCGGTGAGGTCGTTAAGCAAGCCGATCCCGATGCGGTGATGCACCTTGCGGCTGAGTCGCATGTGGATCGTTCGATCGATGGGCCATCGGAGTTCATTCAAACGAATGTTGTCGGGACGTTCAATTTGCTCGATTCGAGTCTTCGTCACTACAACGAATTGGCGGGGGATCGCCGAGAAGCGTTTCGTTTTTTGCACGTTTCGACCGACGAAGTCTACGGCTCGTTGGGCGAAACAGGGATGTTTACCGAGACGACCCGCTACGATCCTCATTCGCCCTATTCGGCCACCAAAGCGGCTTCGGACCATTTGGCTCGAGCTTGGAAGACGACGTTCGGTTTGCCCGTTATCGTGACGAATTGTTCGAATAACTACGGCCCCTACCAGTTCCCCGAAAAATTACTGCCGTTGATGATCATCAAATGCTTGGCCGAAGAGCCGTTGCCGGTCTATGGCAAAGGCTTGAACGTCCGAGATTGGTTGTATGTGGAAGACCATGCCAAAGCGTTAACGACAGCGTTGCTTAAAGGGACGCCAGGTGAAACGTACAATATCGGTGGCAATAGCGAGCGGCGGAATATTGACTTGGTGCATGCGGTGATTGCGATTTTGGACGAGATTCGTCCTCGCTCCAATGGCAAAAGCTATTCGGAGTTGATTACTTACGTGACGGACCGACCGGGACACGATTTCCGTTACGCGATTGATTCGAGCAAGATCCAGAAAGAATTGGGCTGGCAACCCGAACGCAGTTTAGAAGAGTGTCTCCGAGCGACGGTCCAGTGGTACTTGGACAATCAATCGTGGTGGCAGGATATCATGAACGGAAAGTACCAATTGCAGCGATTGGGGCGTTCGTAATCAGGCCGACTTTTCCGCACTTGTCCGTGGCAAGTGTCTCGTCACTCACTCGTCGTTGCTTTCGGCGGATGATTTTTCTTCCACGCACGTCACGTCTCGCTCTCGGCGAACAATTTGGCGTACGGGAGGGCCGAAGGAGTAGTAGCAGAATCCGATCGGCAGGGCGACCCAGTGAAGTAGAAAACCGCCGACAATTGCGAACAACGCTTGTCCAAACTGATGGGTGGACCATCGTCCGGTGACCAATTGTTGGAAAACATGAAGGTACTGGAAACGCGACGTCATCAGGTATGACAAGATCACCGCCAGAAGCGGGATCACGTAGTGTGAAGCATCGAGTGCTCCTTGAGCGAGCGTCTTGGCAAACTCAGGGTAGACTTCGTCAGTGGCGATCGAGGCGACGTCAGGCATCGCAATCGCGAACGCCGCAATCGTTCCAGCCGCGGCGGGGCTGGGTAATCCTTCAAAGCCTTCGTGGCTGTCCTCTTCGCCTGTTTCGACGTTGAATCGCGCCAATCGGATCAACACGCATAGCGTGAACAGGACACCAATCGCCCAGCTAAGTTTCTGTGGAAAGACATCGCTGATGCGCCACACGATCACTGCGGGCGCGACGCCAAAGGTGATCACGTCGCAGAGGCTATCGAGTTCCGCGCCGAAGCGGCTTTCTTGGCCCGTCATTCGTGCTGCTGAGCCATCGAGTGCGTCGAACAGCATCCCTGCGAAAATGAGGACGCCGGCGGCGAACAACTTGATTTCGTCGGGCCATGGTAAATTGACGCTGACGGCCACCGATACCGCTGCGAGCCCACAGACCGCGTTGCCAAGCGTTAACAGGGTTGGCAAAAACGCCAAACTGATCCGCCGTCGCAACCGTTTGCGTCCTTTCCGATCGCGCATCCCCGAACCGTTGTCAGGGCCGGAATGACCAGCCGCGTTGTCGCCGAAGACGGTTCGTTTTAATTCGCTCATAGGTTTTGGGAATTCTAGGCTTGCTTGTACTGGCCGATCACGCTGCTGCCTGCCTTAAGTGTTTCACCAATTTCGGCAGTGATTTCCAAGGTCCCGTCATCAGGCAGGACCAACTCGGTTCGAGACCCTAGTTTAATCATCCCGAACATCTCTCCGCGCGTTAAAACGTCTCCGGGACGCACCCAACAGACAATTCGTCGGGCGAATTGACCGGTTATTTGGCGGATTCGGTACTTTCGGTTCGGTGATTCGGTGTCTTCAAGCGTGACATCCAAGTTCTCATTTTCCTGGGCTGATTCCGGTCGAAGGGCATTGAGAAATTTTCCTGGCCGATAGCGGATCGACACAACGCGGCCTGGTAGCGAAACGCGATTCGCATGGACGTTGAATATGGAAAGAAAAATTCCAATCTGAATGCAACGGCCAAGTTCAGGGTCGTCGATCGGTTCGATTTGGACAAGTTTTCCATCAGCAGGCGAAACGACGGTGCCTACGTTGTTGGGGATTTTTCGCCGCGGATCACGAAAAAACCAAATGATCAAGCCGGTTACGACGAGTCCGGGCAGGCAGAGCGGCCACCAGTAAATCCCGATCAAAATTGACAGTATTAGGAAGCTGCTTCCCAAGAGCAGTAGTTCGGCTAGTCCGACGCGCACAAATGGAAGTGCATCGCGCCATTGGAACGGATCGTCTGCGTCGGCCCACCAATAGGTATCTTGGTTTCGATAGTACTTGATGTCTCGTGAATCGATGGGGTCAAACGGCAGCGGACCGCGGTGGCCTTGTCGCGTTTTTTGCATTCGTTCGACGTAGCCCGGACGGAATTTCCGTAAATACCAACGCCGGAGACGTCCCCACGCTAATTCGATGGACATCACGACACCACCGCCGGGTTGGATCGTTGTCACGGCGGGGTCCATCGCGCCGGGGTCGGACGAACTTGAATTCGACATCAGCCTGTGAAGAAAGTGGAAAGTGAGAAGTTATGATGTTTTTGTGTGGTCATCGAGCGTAAGCGTATCCGCTATAACACGGTTATGTCGATATGCGAGTCGCGCAGAGATTGTTTTTTTGAAAGCCAATATTCATCATGACCCCCCGTTATTTATTGCCGTTTGATTCCCGCCGGGCGCTACACCGGTTTGCCGATATTTTGGTCATTGGTGGCGGATTGGCGGGGCTGCGGGCCGCCAACGCAGTCGAGTCAAACCAATCCGTGTTGGTCGTGACCAAGAATCAATTGCGAGAATCCAACAGTAATTACGCTCAAGGCGGTATCGCCGGGGTGATGAATCCCAACGATCGTTTCGAGGAACATGTCCGCGATACCTTGGTCGCTGGAGGGAATTTGTGCGACTCAGGAACGGTGGATATGGTCGTCCGCGAAGGACCGCGGCGGATCGAGGAATTGATCGAGTGGGGAACGGAATTCGATCATTTCAAAGGTGCTTTGGCTCTAGGACGCGAAGGGGGCCATAGCCGCGAACGAATCCTCCACGCACACGGTGACGCCACGGGACGCGAAATCATGCGTGCGGTCATTCAACATACACGCGAATTGCCCAATGTTGATATCTGGGACCACACCTTCACCGTGGATTTGCTGACGTATGAAGGTCGCTGCCGAGGTGCGATCGTTGTCGATGAAAATCAACGTCCACTAATTGTTTGGGCCAAAGAAACGATTCTATGTACGGGCGGTGCCGGCCAAGTGTATCGCGAATCGACTAATCCACCGGTGGCCACTGGCGACGGTTTGGCGATTGCGTATCGAGCCGGAGTTGAGCTTCGGGATATGGAGTTTTTGCAATTTCATCCCACGGTTTTGTACATTGCCGGTTCGTCGCGTTCGCTGATTACCGAAGCGGTTCGCGGCGAAGGAGCACACTTGCTTGATTCGACGGGGCACCGTTTTATGCCGGATTATGACCCGCGAGCGGAATTGGCACCTCGCGATATCGTTAGCCAATCGATTGTCCGGCAAATGGAACTCACGAAGCATCCCTGTGTTTATTTGAATTTGTCTCACATCGATTCCGAGTTGGTGATGAGGCGTTTTCCTGGGATTGCCGGAGTGTGCGGGAAATTTGGGTTAGATATCACCAGCGACCGGATTCCGGTTCGCCCCGGTGCGCATTACATGATCGGTGGCGTGACGGTCGACCGACAAGGGCGAACCAGTCTTCCAGGGCTTTGGGCGGCTGGCGAAGCGACTAGCAGCGGGCTGCATGGCGCAAATCGGCTTGCAAGCAATAGTCTGTTAGAGGGGCTCGTCTACGGAGCTCACGCCGGGGAAGCGGCCACGCGAGCGGTCGCCGAAGGGGCTAGCAAGTTAGAGGCACTGCCGATTCAGCATCCGATTCATCCGTCGGGGGAATCGTTTGACGTCGCCGACGTTCGCGTTTCGCTAAAAAGTTTGATGGGCCGGTTAGCGGGAGTCGAGCGGGACGCCGAAGGATTGCGTGCGGCGGCCGACTCGGTTCGCTCGTATGCGGCTTATGTGATGCCGCGGCAATTCAATAGTGTCGAAGGTTGGGAACTACAAAATATGCTCCTCACGGCATGGTGCATGGTTCGCGCGGCATTAGCCCGAACGGAATCGCGTGGCGTCCATTTCCGGTCCGATTACCCCGAAACGGATGACGAAAATTGGCGCCGGCACTTGACGCAACAGATTGACGTTGACGGCGGCCACCCCAAAATAGGTGAGAAGTTGCAGCCAGTGGACCCGCGTTTGTTGGCTGAAAACTAAGTTTGGCTATCGCGCCGCATCAATAGTTCGCGGTTTTTGGTTCGTAAACACGATCAAGGACTCACTTTTCTAAAGCGGTCGACGGCATTGAAACATTCACAACACGGAGTGACTAAGCGACATGGCGGATGATGCTGTAAAAAATTTGGCAAATCGGGTGATCGGTGATCCAGGCGAACGAGCGTTCGTCGTCCATTCATCGATCGATCGGCCGATTCGTGAATTAACGTTCTTGGAGCGCGCGTTGTTGTTCGCGGAATTGTCGATGATTTCCTATAACGATGAGGAGGAAGCTAAACGAGCCGCCGCGTTGGCGGGTTTTGACGACGTGACCTTCTATGATCGTGATGGTTCGCAAGCGTTTCGATTTCGCAACCAATATGATTGTGTGATTGCTTGTCGTGGGACTGAACCGAATGAGTGGAACGATATTCAAGCCGATGCCAACGCAGCGTCGGTGGTCGCCGAAACCGTTGGAAAAGTCCATCGCGGATTCAAACGGGAAGTGGACGACCTATGGCCGATGCTTGAAACGGCGCTAATGAGCAACGAGCAGCCGCTTTGGTTTTGTGGGCATTCCCTTGGTGGTGCGATGGCCACGATCTGCAGCGGGCGTTGTTTCTTGTCTCATATCGACTCCAACCCCGAACAGCTTTACACCTACGGCAGCCCCCGCGTAGGTAACAATCGCTACGTCAATTACGTCAAATTACAGCACTATCGCTTCGTCAATAACAACGATGTCGTCACTCGCGTGCCGCCGTTCTTGTTGGGTTATCGACATTGTGGTAGCGAAATTTACATGGACCGCAACGGCAAAATCCGTAAATTGGGCGTGCTGATGAAGCGGCGAGATCGGTGGCATGGATTCTTTAAGGGGTTGTTGAAATGGAAGATTGATCACTTCTCGGACCATTCGATTCACGGCTACATCGATTCGATTCACAAGGCGGCAGAAGCGGAGGCGAAAGTCATCGCGGAAGGTGGCCTCGCTCAAACAGGCGATGCCTTCGCAGGGGAACACCGGGAGTGGACCGAGGAGTCCGAGCCTGTCCAGCCCGCGCATTTAAAACCACTGACGCCCCAATCACGATAACATGAGAAATTGTTTTGAGGCTTCCCGCGAATCGCCCCTTACTGTGGCTGCCGTCGCCAGACGGTGGAGTGGAACGCAAAAAACTTGCTCTGGCGAGCGAGGCTACAACGATGAGCACTTAGGATGAACCGGCATAAGAAAAAGACGGATTCGGTAAGGATTGGCGAAATTTCCGATGGGCATGTCGAAGTCGACGGCGTTCGGTTGAAATTGTCCCATCCCTACGAAGCACCGGGCCAATGGATTGGCCAGCAAGAGATTCTGATGCAGCTTTTGGCGTGCTGGATCACGGTCGACGAATCCGATTTGCCTCTCACGCCACGATTGACTGGGCCGCCCGGGGTTGGGAAAACTCAGCTTGCGATCGCCGCTGCCCAGGCCCAACAGCGCCCCCTGTTTATCTATCAATGTACCGCCGACACTCGGCCCGAAGATTTGTTGATCACTCCGGTGCTAAGCCAAGGTGGTTCGATTTCCTATCACGCTTCGCCGCTTGTGACCGCGATGCTTGTCGGTGGCGTTTGCGTGCTCGACGAAGGGAACCGGATGAACGAAAAGTCATGGGCATCGCTCGCCCCGCTGCTGGATGGTCGTCGCTATGTCGAGTCGATTGTTGCCGGCATCACGATTCCTGCGGCCCCCGATTTTCGTTCGGCGGTGACGATGAACCAGGACGAGTCGACGTTTGAGATTCCTGATTACATCATGAGTCGGTTGCAACCAACATTGGCTGTTGGGTTTCCGACCAAGCAGGATGAAATGGCGATCTTGCAGTATCATTTGCCGTTCGCGAAGGCCGAGATGTTGGCGATGACGGTCGAGTTCTTACAGCATTCGCATGAGCTGAAACTCGACTTTTCCCCACGAGACGGGATCAATTTGCTTCGTTTCGCGTTGAAACGGATGATGCAAGACCCCACGCATCCGGTCAGTGCGGATGAGGCTTGGCAGGAAGCCTTGGAAAAATGCTTGGGTGAGGATGCCGTCGATCTCGAGTCGCTCGCCCAACGCCGGCGTAGGACACTCGGGGGGGACGCTGTCCCGCTTGGATTGGCTGATTTGTTCTTCGATGTGGACGACCCAATGCATCCGGACCGGGAGGATGACGAAGAAGACGAAGAGTTTTAATGCCGCGTCGCTTTCCCAGATGACCTAGAGGCCAGCAGAGGCCAGCAGAGGCCAACAACTGAGCCCGCCGCTGAGGCCAACGGAGACGATCGTTGGGGGCTCCAATTGCGCGAACTCGTTGATTCATCGGCGGTTGGCGACAGGGCCAAATCCGACCGGCCCCAGATAGCCTGACTGCCTACCTACCCCCCGCTATCCACCCCTTAGCGTCTTTTGCTCTCATATTTTGGAACTTTCGTGGGCGTCGAACATCCAACGTGGAAGCGCGATCGTGCGGATTCTACGGCCTGAAAAAGAAATCCAACTGGGGGGTATACGGTTGTTTTTTGGCCACACTAGCCCGCATTGTCGCTACGACCATTCTGGATTACCCGATTGGTATAAGGACATGAAACATGACGCAAATCAATCGATTGAAGCGAGTTGCGCGGCAACTATACTTGGCCAATGTGTTTCATCGCCCTTTTTACACGTGTAAGGGTCGTGAAGTTTCACTTGTTCAGAAATTACCAAACTTGCCTACTCGACGGACTTTCACTTTGATTGGTCCTTTGGGGCGGCAAATCCCAACTTTTACATCCTCCTCACTGCTGCGCTGCAAATCGGAATTTGTCTCGCGGTATCCTTTGGAAGGTTCGGTCTATGACCTCGCGTAAGCGAACTACATCGTCGACGTCGTCAAACACATCCGCGTCAAATTCATCCGCAGGGACCCCTCGTCGACGATCGGAATCACGATCGAAGTCGTCGCAGAAGAAGGCGTTGCGGCGTCAGCACATTCTGGAAACCCTTGAGGCACGTCAATTATTGGCGGGTCCTCAGTTGATCGGTATCCAACCGAATGAAGGGGATTTGATTGTTGACGGAAGTGTCACCGAGGTCGCTCCTCGCGTGCTGACGTTCCGATTTGATCAAAACCAGCGGATCGATCCGACCACGCTCGATGGCATCAAAATTGCCCGCGCGGGCCAAGATGATCTGTTCAACACGCCTGACGACGTTGCGATCAATCCTGGCCTCGTCACGCTTGGTGATCCCAACGAGAACGAGATCGTGGTTCGGTTCGCTGAATCGTTGCCGGATGACAAGTACCGAATTGAAATCTTCGGATACGATGACACTGGTTTGGGTGTCACTGGGATTCGCAACTCAACGGGCGAGCTTTTGCAGCCACGTACCGCGGGTGCGCGTTCGGACGTGGTTAACTTTGAGCTGCGTCTCGGTGCACTCGTCGAAGCGGTCGTGCCGCAGCCGGTGATTCGTGTGCTTGACGAGGACGGGTCCACGAAAGAGTTGAAGCAGAACCGTAACGAGATTGTGGTTTACTTCAATGAAGACGAATTGTTCGTCGAGAATGACGCTGCTGGGAATCCGACTGACCGATCGGCCGAGAATCCTCGTTTCTATCAATTGTTGTTCACGCAAGAGACCGCGCGGACGACTGACGACTTGTTGTACCATCCCGACAAAGTGGTTTACGACGCAACGACCAACACGGCTAGGTTGTTCTTTGCCGATGACATTAATGAATTGCCAGGCGTCCCCGCGGGTGGCGGATCATGGCGACTTCGGGTCGGTTCGGCCGTGGACGTGCGCGAAGATTTGATCATTCAGCCAACCACAGTCGATGTCGATCCGGCGGCCGCTGGTGATACTTTGTCGACCGCGTTCGATATCGGTACTTTTGGGATGGGGCCTGGGCTGACCAGTGCGGTGTACCGTGAATCGATTGAACCGCAATCTTTCTTGATTGAATTGCCTGGCGGAAATGATGATCCAGGACATCGCGAATTGGATGAAGCGGCGGGCAGTTTGCTGCAGCACATCAACAGTTTGTTCGGTCCTGATACGCAAGATGGTATCACCGAGATTTCCTATAACTTTAACGCTGTTTTTGATTCGACCACCGCGGGTGCCTCGTTCTTGAACCAAATCACCGACCGCCAAAAAGACCGCATTCGCGAAGCTCTGGAACTGTGGTCGGTCAAAATTGGCGTTCAGTTCCGCGAAACCGTCAGCGAGGGTATTACGTTCGCGCTTGGCGATCCAGCGAACTTGCAGCCCAAATTGGGGACGACGATCGTTGGTCAAGGGACACTCGGTGCGCGGCTGCGAATCGACCCAACATTTGACCAATCAGCGTTGGTGTTCAGTAACCAAACCAATTTCCAAACCGCGTATGGCGAAGACTTCCTTCGCAAGTCTGCGGCTGGGATCGGGTTGATTCTTGGGCTGGAAACCACACCGGACCTTCCGTCCCAGACATTGATGAGTCTGAATTCGGGCTACTTGAACGCCAGTATTGACAGCCTTGGTGACTTGGAGCCGGTTTTCCCAGGTAACTTTGACGTGCTGCATGGCCAATACGTTCATCGGCCTGACAGCATCGATGTCGACATGTATCGATTCGAAGTTGACTTTGGCGATGAAGACAAAGTTGGCACATTCACGGCTGAGACTTTTGCCGAGCGTTTGGCTGATTCGAGCATGCTCGATACAACCTTGACTCTATTCAAAGAGCAGAAAGCTTCGCTAACGACGACGTTTGGCGTCGCAGGAACGCTACGAGTTCGTTTCGATTCAAAACTCGATGGTTTGCTCAGTAATTGTTTGAAAATTAGCTTTGTTGAACAACAAGGTGCGGGCGGTGTCACGGTCAATCGTGTCCAAGATAGTGCTGGGAACGATTTGCCAAATGCGATTGAATTAGTCGTCCCTCGTGATACTCCGTTTACTGCTAACGACGTAATTGCAGCGATCAACGGCGACGCGTTTGCCAGCTCGATCGTTTCGGCCACGCTGGAAAGTGGCGATGGTGCCACGGATATTTCAAGTAACGTCACGAACTACTCGCCACTGGAACTCAGTGGTGGTGGATTGGTTCAACTCAGCCGCAACGATGATTACTTCAGCGAAGATTCGCGGCTTTCGGCTTCGCTCGACGGAGGGATCTATTACGTTGGCGTCGCGGCAAGTGGAAATGATAATTACGATCCGACGATTCCCGAGAGTGGTTACGGCGGATTGACTCAGGGTGAGTATGAATTGAACATCAAGTTCGAGCCCCAAGTGGACGAACGCGATGTGATTCGCGATTTGGATAGTGATCGCGAGGGAGTTCCGGGATTGATCCTTGACGGTGACGGCGATGGGATCGCTGGCGGCGCGAACAATTTCTGGTTCCAAACTCGTCCGCTAAACCGGACGGTAAACATTACCGATAACGGCACCCAAATTGTGCCCGGTCAAACGGTTCAAATCACCAGTGCGACGGGCTTGGTGCGAACCTACGAATTTGTTCCGACAGGTGGTTCGGCCAAGGCCGGAAATATACCGGTTCTCTATAATCCGGTTGAACAATCGTCTCCCGAAGTGCTGGCCACGGCGCTGCAAACCGCAATCAATCTTCAAGCGGTTCAAACCGGTGTGATGGCGACGACCAACGGAGCCGCGATTGAGTTGACCGGCGATCGATCATTGGCATTGTCGACCGATTCCGCTGCGATCGAAGTCCTCGGGCGAAATATTTTCGTCGACAAGAGCGCCGAGGTACTGTCGGATGGCAGCCTCGCGAAACCGTTCAATAACATCGCGAACTCCGACGTACCTAATGCGTTTGACGCCGCACTTCCAGGCGACATCGTTCGCATTATTGGCAACGGAGGTGCGGACCAAAACATCGCGACCGAAGTGGACAACTATAGCTACCAGATCGGGATTCCGGACGTCGGTGGCGGAACATACGAAGATGGCCGGGCGTTGGAAGTGCCCAAAGATGTCACGACGATGATTGATGCGGGTGCAGCATTCAAACTCCGTAGTGCCTATATCGGCGTTGGTAGTAGCACGGTCCAAGTTGACCGTAGCAATGGTGCGCTTCAGGTTCTCGGAACGCCTCGCTTGGTCGACCTTAGTTTGACAAACAATGCGGTTCCTGCGGACCGGCCGGTGCCGACACTTATCGCTCAAGAAAATGTCACGGAGGGTGGCTACGATGACGGAAGCGTTATCTTTACAAGTTTCTTTGATCGGGCCGTCGACGCGGACGCCGCGGCGAATCTGCAATCGGCTCAGCCGGGCGATTGGGGCGGTATCCGCTTGAGACGCGATATCGACCGTTTCGAAGGCCGACGTCACATCGAAGAAGAGGCCATCTTCCTTGATTCGATCAATCATGCCGAAATTCGTTATGGCGGTAGCCGGAATGTACTGATCGATTCGGTCCCGCAACTTGCTAACCCAATTGATATTTTTGATCTGCGACCTTCGATCACCTTTACCGAGATTTCACAAAGTGCTGATGCCGCAATCAGTGCGCTTCCAGACAGCTTTGAAGAGTCAAGTTATCAATCACCCGAATTCCAGGCCTCGGGTGTTTACACCGCCGATTATGACCGGGTTGGCCCCGATATTCACAGCAATTTGTTGTTTGATAATAGTATCAACGGGTTGTTTGTTCGCGTCGTAACCGCACCTACCGAGACACCCAAGGCGTTAACCGTTGCGGGACGTTTTGACGATACCGATATCGTCCATTACATCGCTGACAATATCATCATCCAAGGGACACCGGGTGGATCGATCCAAGACGGTTTCGCACCGAGTATGGGGTTGGCCAGTGGGGATCAGCTTCGCGATGGCACATTTGCTGTTGGAACTTACAATTATGTAATGACGTTCGTCGATTCGAATGGTTTCGAATCACTAGCAAGTCCAACGCCGTTCTCGTTTGACGTTGCCGCAAACGATTCATCGATTAAGTTGTTCAGCTTGCCACAAGTAGAACAAGGGTCGTCCTATTCGACGCGTCGACTGTATCGTCAAGATACCGCCGGTGGACCGTTTTACTTGGTGACTGGATTAGACGGTTCGGGGCAATCGTTCGTCGACCGAGGCACTCGAACCGATGGCGTTCTTGATACGACTCGCGAAGGTAATCGTGGGCGTCTCGATGCATCGCTCGTCGTTGACCCAGGTATGGTGATTAAGACGCGTGGATCGCGTTTTGAAGTCGGATTCGGTGCCCAGCTTTTGGCCGAAGGTACCACCCAACGACCGATTGTCTTTACCAGTGTTTTCGATGACCGGTTTGGTGCTGGCGGAACCTTCGATTCCAACAATGACGCCGACACCCCCGGTGGTGGCGCGGTTGGAAACTATGGCGATTGGGGTGGCCTTTACGGAAGTCCGACTTCGACGATTAGTCTTGATCATACGACGGTTGCCTACGGTGGTGGTGTCACGCTTCTAACGGGTGGACAAACTCGAGGTTTTGCGGCACTTGAACTTCACCAAGCGGAAGGTCGCATCACCAATTCGCGATTCGAATTCAATGAAGACGGACAAGACGGTGCCGGGCCGGTTGGACGATTCGGCCGACTGGGCGTTACGCCGTCGACAATTTTTGTTCGTGGAGCACAACCGATCATTGTCGGGACGACCTTCTCGAACAACCGTGGTTCGATTATCGATATCGACGTTGAATCGCTGACTGACGAACGAGTGCTTGATACAGGACGTCAAACGGGTGCAAACGATCGCTTTGACGAGCTTGATGATAACTACGGTCCGATGATTCGTTACAACCGCTATGAAGATAGCGAGAACGAAAGCAACGCGTCATTCCGCCAAATTTCAGGCATGGAAATTCGTGGCGGGACACTCACGACCGCTGGCGTTTGGGACGACACGGATATTGTTCACGTGCTGTTTGATTCCGTGACCGTCGAAAATTTGCATTCTTCTGGTGGCCTTCGTTTGTTAAGCCGCCTCGATGAAAGCTTGGTCGTGAAAATGCTCGGCTCGGCGGCACCGCATGATGCCTACCTTGGCACCGGATTGACGGCGACCGGTTCGATGACCGATATCAGCGACCGAATTGGTGGCACGATCCATATTCTTGGACAACCGGGGGCACCGGTTGTTTTGACCAGTTTCTTAGATGACGCCGTCGGCGCCGGGTTGCGACCGGACGGGTCTCCGTTTACTGATACTAACGGTGATGGTATCGGTTCGCGTCCCGAAGAGAACGATTGGCGCAGCGTCTTTTTGGACCAATACAGCAACGATCGCAACGTTTCGGCTGCGTTGGAATTGGAACTGTCGACCGAATTGGCCCCCGGTTTGAACGGGGATCTGGAAACCGCGCAAGAGCTTGGCGAATTGGCCTCAGGGCCTTACGCAAGCGATGATGTTCGCCGACTTGGTTTCGACGTCGAAGGCTTCCTGGGCGATCGGCAAGATATTGATACCTACAGCTTCATCGGGACGCCCGGAACCGAAGTTTGGATCGACATTGATCGAACTTCTTACACGCTCGATACCGTCATCGAAGTGCTCGATGAAAACGGCAATGTGCTGGCACGTAGCGACAACAGTTTTGATGAGATCAGCGGCGCGTCGGATGTGCTTGTCTTGGATCCATCGTTCGAAGGAACAACGACATCACTGCAAACGCAGCCGGATGTGTTCACCGAGTTTGGTGCAGGCGGCCTTTATGAAGATTTCGGATCGACGAACCCACGTGACGCTGGTATCCACTTTGTGTTACCCGGCAGTACCGCGGATTCCAACGCTCGGAGCGTCTATTTCTTCCGCGTCCTGAGCGCATCTCACAACCCCGATGACGCGGGTTGTGGTCTGACCGATGGTGGCTATCGATTCCAGTTGCGATTGCAAGAAGAACAGGAATTTGCTGGCAGCGTGGTCCGCTACACGGACATTCGCTACGCCAACCATGGGATTCACACGCGTGGTTTGCCGAGTTCGTCACCACTTTTGGGTGAAGCTCAAGAGAATGAACAAATCAATTCGTTTATCGCCAGTAACGACTCGATCGCCACCGATACTGGGTTCAATGGAACGGATATTCCAGGTAACCGTGCTCAATATCTTGGCAACTTGCTGCGAAGCGAAGACATGGTCTTCAGCGTTGGCGGGTCGTTGTCCAGTGGTGCCGATATTGACTTCTACCAAATCGATGTTGATCGAGTGAACGGTGGATTCAACTCGCAAACGACAGGTGTCTTTGATATTGACTATGCGGATGGTTTCAATCGTCCCAATACGACACTTTACGTGTACTACGATCCCGATGGGGAAGACGGAGCGATCGAGCCAAGCTTGGTTCTTATCGGCGACGATAGCAGTGTACTAGACGATCAATCGAGTCCCGTTAGCGGGTTGGCAAACGACTTGCTCACGCGAGGCTCCGTGGCACCAGGGGATCCGTTCATCGGGCCTGTGTCGTTGTCGGGTGGATCGTATTTTGTTGCAGTCGTCAATGATGGCTTGGTCGCGGATGCTTTATTGAATCCAACGACGCGACGCGAACCGCTCGAATCGGTGTTGCGAATTTTCGAAGACCATGTCAGCTCGATCGGTGGTGGCACGGCATTGGCGCCCCGTGAAGGCGCGTTCATTGACCAAACGACGCTGAATCCTGGTTGGTCGGTCACGCTTGATCGGGCGACAGATCCAGGACACGGTATTGGTGAAACCTTTAACGGGTCGCGAACCAACGCACTCTTCCCGCCAAGTGTTCAAACGGAAATTCAGTTCCAAAATGGGACGTTTGCTTCGGCACAGGATTTGTCGCTTGGTGATCCGCTGTGGAGTTTAGCCGACGATCCGAACATCGGAAACCGATCGGTCAATACATCGCAATTCATTCCTCACACGACCGTTAACGGTAACACGTTTAATGAGATCGTTGATATCTATCGATTTGACGTTCCTGTCGATGGTTCGGCAGTCACTTTGGATATCGACTTTGGTGCGAACCCGTTCGTCTTTGACCCTGACAATTTGCCTGACGACTTCCCTGCTATCCCCAACCAGAATGATCCGGATAGTGTCGATTTGAAATTGGAATTGTTCGACGCCAATTTCAATCGCATTGGATTTGACTCGTTTGATGCGGTGAGTGCAGGCCAGCTCGGATCGCTGCCGATGTTTGTCACCTCGACGTTTGGCAGTTCGTTGAGCGATGACCCGTTCATCCAGCAAACTCTTTTGGCGGGTACTTATTTCGTGGCGGTTTCGCCCGAAGCGACGACCTACGATGCGGGCACTCTCTCGTTCTCACTCGACCAAGACGAACGACCAACTTCGGGAACCTATTCTCTGCAAGTGAGTGTTGAAAATCATGCAAACGATGGTGGCGATCCGACGAATTCGTCGATTCATTTTGATCGTAGCCAACCAAGCGGGACAGTCGAAAGTGTCGCGTTTGATTTGGCAGGTTATGGTCCGAACGATCAGCCTAATTTGTACTTCAGCTATTTTTACGATCCAGGATTCGGTGACGATGTCGCGATCACGGCCCGTAGCATAGAGAATCCGACCGCAGTCGCATTAAACGATGTCACATTTTCACCAAGTACGTTCGGTAGCGTGTGGAATCAAGGCGTTGCCTCACTTGCGGACTTCGCTGGCGATACCGGAATCGTGATCGAATTCAGCTATACAAGTGGCACCGGCATCGGCGATGGTTTGTACCTCGATGATTTCATTGTCGGGTTCTCCGAACGAGGTGAAATGATTACCGGTGCTCCTTCGGGTGTAGTCGGAATATCGGGGTTCTCGGACTCGACCTCTAACAGTGGTGAATACCAATTAGAAGTTCGACCAGCCACGTCGTACGCAACACCGAATTTCGGTGGTAGTATTACTCTTGATACGACTTATGACACGAATGATCGCTTGAGCGAATCGGTGACGGTTATCGCACCGCATGTCGACCAAATCGCAGACGGTGATACGTTTGTCCTTAGCGATGGCGTCAAACAAGTGACGTTTGAATTTGACTTGGACACGGTTGCGGGCGTTGCGCCGGGCAATATCCAGGTTCCTTACACCGCCCTCAGCACGCAATCGCAAATTGCTGATGCGATCCGCTCAGCGATCAATTCACAAACGGTGCAAAGCACGGTGCAAATCCAAGCATCGGATTCGTCGGGTTCGGCCACAGGCGGAAACGGGGATGTGCGAGTTGCCCTGTCGGGTAACGTGGTTGGCGATTTCCTTTCGCTGGACCGATCGACGGATTTGCCCCCATCGGGCACGCCACTTCCAAATGCCGGTAACGGTTTCCAATTGCCAGTGGTTTACAACCAAGGTTTTGGTGATGCGAACGTCGAGCGATACCAAAGCCAAGTGATTGTGGAAAACAATGTCATTCGCGACGTCCGCGCCATCGGCGTGTACAGCGAAGCGGGCGTGCGTGGGTTTGATCCTGAGGACCTTAGCCCCGCTCGAACGACAGACTCCGTCATTAACAACAACCCGATTCTGACGCGGTCGGCCAATAATCCGATCCGCTTTAGCGATTACGATCCAGCGCCGATTGGAAATGCCTACCCAGGAGCCGTTCGCAATTTCCCAACACTTAATGACGCAGTCATTGGCGGGGAAATGAGCGGAATTGTGGTCCGCAATAATGTGATTGACCAAGCTGGCATGGTCGGCATCAAGGTCGAAGGTCAAATGCGTCCGTACGTCATCGATTCGAGTGATTTCGGGATTGATAGCGTTCTGTTTGGTGATTTGATTTCCGATGGTTTGACGATGATCGTCGATGCAGCGGATGTGCGAGTGGTCTTCGAATTTGAAGACATCGGTGGTGACGCGACGACCGCCGGCGGTAGCGGTGTTCCGGGTGGTAACGGATTCGCCGACGGCCATGTTCCAATCTATTACCGTCGCACGTCGGGCACACCTGGATACAACGGTGGCGGTTCTGCGGGAACACGTTATGAAACGATGTTGTCGATCTATAATGCGTTCAACAGCAGTATTTTGGTCAGCAATGGACTCGCTCCCCTGGCCAAGGCAACTTTGTCGACATCGATGCAAGGAGATGATGACGACTTCTTCGGCTCCATCTTTGGACCGACCAATGCGGCGGTATATCTTGAAGGGGTGACGAACGTTCAATTTTCGTTCTCGTTCCTGAATCCACCACCGGTTCCCGCTCTGAATCCGTTCGATTTGACTGGCTTGGCAGCGGTCCATGAGGCACCGCAACCGGTTAGCCGATTGGTCAACAATACGATCTTCGGTGAAGACGGCACAGCAAGTCTGAATACGGGATCGCCTACTGCGGAGCCGAACGAGGTTCTGTTGCAGGCCGTTGAAACGCGAGTCGGCAACGCCCATACAGGCGCATTTACCGCGACCGGGTCGATCGGTGATTCTACCGACGTTCCTGCGGCTGCCGATGTTGACATGTACCGCGTCCATTTGGGTGCCGGTGACCGATTGACGGTCGATGTGGACACGGCTCTCGGCGGCCTTGATGCCGTGATTCGCGTCTTCGATTCAAGCGGCGTCGAAGTTGCCATGAACGACTTTGGTGCAGCACCCGACTATCTCGAAACAGCAGCCAATCCTGCGGCATTCGACTCGGCTTTGGTCAATCCAGTTGACCCGTTTGTCGATTTTACTGCTCGACGCGAAGATACCTACTACGTTGGTGTCTCGTCCTCGGGACATGACGATTACGATGCCCAAACGACATCGGATCGAATTAGTGGTGCCGGTGGTACTGGGCAGTACAACGTTGCCATCGAAGCCTACGCGCCACGGTCGTTTGTGTTGTCGGTCGACGATGGAAGTAACGCTCGATTTCCTGCTGCAAACCAAGGGATTGACGGCGCTGCATTGGTCGGAACCACGTTTACGATCACGCAAATCCCCGACCGTTTGGAAACGGGTAACAATCCAACCAACGTCCAAACTTTCGAGTTTAGCAACGCAGCGGGTGGATTGCGTTTGGCCAATGGTAACGTCAACGTTCCCATTCGTGCTGGCGAGGCGTTCCGCGTTGCGGACATTTCGACGGCGATAGCAGACGCTATTAGTGGCGTCAATTTCGTTGACAATCAAGGAACTCCCAACCCGCCGCTGCCGAACCATGAATTTGGCAACGGACCCGATGGAGTGACTGGGCCAATCGCCCGAGTGACGGCGAGTGCGCTTGGTGGCCAGGATGGCTATTCGGGTGGCTTGCAGTTCTTCTTGGACTTCCATGACAACAACACCGTGTTTGGTCATAACCGACTTGCTGCGGTAGCCGGTTCTTCCGGTGTTGGAGGATCTTCGACTCGTGGAGATGGAGTTTCCGAACTTTACGTGCTCGTGGAACGGGCTGCTGAAATTTCGATTAGTCCTGAAGCCGCTGCTGCCGGGTTGCGACTCGATCCAGCCGCAGGACTGAATATTGACCAGTTGTATCCTGAAACCGGTATTTTGCTGACGGGCGGAAGTAGCGGTACGGTGCTCAACAATGTGCTGTCGAATTTGCACCAAGGCGTTGTCAATGAATTTACTACTTTTAGTGGTTTCTTCCCGAACAATACCGACGTGCATCCGAAGCCAGGGTCGGTGATCGTCACCGGAAATGCGTTCCAGCATATTGAAACGGCGAACAATGTCTTCCGTCAAAACATGACGCAGCCATTCACTGGAAACGGGAATATTGGGATCACGCCGGGACCGAGTAATGTCAATGGTGGAACCGACGATTTTAACTTCACCCTGGATGACGATGAACCATTGTTCGTCAATCCAGCCGGTGACAATTTCTTGCCCGCTCCGAACGCAGTGATCATTGATAGTGCGGTAAACTCGATCACGGATCGCGATACCTTCGTCGACGTGAAGGAGTCCGTTGGTATCTTGGCGAGCAACGTCATTGCTCCGTCGCGTGATGTTTACAGTGTGCTGCGAGCGGACCACCCGGTTTATGCTTCGCCTCATGCCGTTGGCGAGACGATCTTCAAAGATCGCGGTGCGGTGGAACTTGCTGATTTCGTCGGCCCTGTGGCGATCCTTGAAGTGCCTCGCGATAACGATTCGCAATTCATCGATACCGATGGTGCAACGGCCTATGTCGCTTTCGAAGACAAGACGTATAAGGAATTCCGCATCCAATTGCGTGACAATGGGGATGCATCGGATCCGTTCCTCGGCCATGGCATCGACGACAATACAATTGCGGTTCCCAATGGGCCTGGTTTGCGGCTTGCGGGATCCAACGTGACCGTGTTCGAAGATGACCGTTTGCTCGAAGAAACGATCGACTATACCTTCCACTACGACTCGACGAAGAACATCGTTATCCTGACGCCACTTGCAGGTGTTTGGCAGAATGACCGAGCGTATCGAATCGAATTGAACGGATACGATCGCAACGTGTTGGTCGCACCGAGTGCAAGTCAGGTTTCCGATGGTGATCAAATCACGATTACTGATGCGAACGGTGGCGACGTCGTCTTCGAGTTCGAAACGGGTTACCAATTGTTGGTCCCTGAAACGATCTCGTTAATGGTTCCTATTAACGGAACCAACGAAGGTGGCGTCCGCGATGGCGGTATCTTCCAAATCGACGATGGTACCCATTCAAGCGTCGTCTTTGAATTCAACAAACCCGGCGACGCGAAATTGCCCGGCAGTGTTGAAGTGCTTTTGCCTGACGGACCGACTCCAGCGGATCCGGACGCCTTGGATGCGTTCTTAACTGAAATTGCGACCAACATTCAAGCGGCAATTGACGCGCAAGTTGCTGCGGGAAGCTTGGACGTTGACACAATGCTCGATGGACACGCGGTGATCATCGGTGCGGAAACCGGAGCGATCGTCAATACGCGTGGTAGCGGTTTGGTTCAAGATGTTCGCACGTTGTCGCTACAAGTACCTGCGGCGGGAGCTAGCTTCGGTGGTGTTGTCGATGGTGACACCTTTACGATCAACGATGGTGTGGAGACAGTTACATTCGAATTTAATAACGCTGGCGGACTCAATGACGCGACGAATGTTGGGATTTCGATTGTGGGCAATCCGAATGCGACTCAGTTGGCACAGCTGATTCAGCAGTCGGTCGCGGTTCGCATGCGACTGAACCCGCTTGTCTATGACACTTCGGTTTACTTGAATTTGCCTCTTGATGGTGCTGCATCGGTTCCGAGTGGCCAACTCAGCTTGGTTGGTCTTAGCCGTACACCTACAGACGGCGATTTGATTACGCTGACGCCCGCACCAAACGCGGATGGTTCGATTGACCCGCCCGTAATCTTTGAACTCAACCGCACTGACGAATCGCCCGCTCCGGCGGACGACGGAGTCGCGATTGGCAACACCGCCATCAACATCACGCGTTTGACCACAGCGGATGAAATGGCCCAATTGGTCGTCAATGCAATTCAATCGGTTGACGTCAACGGTTTGATCGAAGCGAACGTTACAGCTGAACCGGGCGGCCAATTGTCGATTGGCGGCGAAGTCGGACTCGGATTTGATACCACGGGGGTTGCCCTGGAAGTCACCGGCCAACCAAGTGTTGCCGGTACCTCGACGATCGAAGTCTTTGGTCCGCTACTATTGCAATTGCCGCTTGTTGGCGGCGGTGGATTCGCCGACGGGTCGGTGTTGATATTGAAGGATACTGTCGGTAACGATGTGGTCTTTGAATTCAACCTAGCGAACACGCCACAAGACGTCGCTGGTGCAGTTCCGGTCACATTCAATACGTTTGATCCGGTCAACACGCTTGCCGGTACGTTGGTCGCTGCGATCAACAGTTCGACCGCTGGTATTGTTTCATCCAACGCAGGCAATGGTCGCGTTTCGCTTGGTCGCATCTCAGCGGATCGAGTCGATCTCGGTGGTTTGGAAAATGACCCAGTCGATCCGACCGACGATGTTCCAGGTGTTCCGCAAATCGCGGTCCGTCGTGGGATCGTTATCGATGGCGAAACCTTGACGATTCGTCAAGGAGCCGATTCGGTTACTTACGAATTTGAATCGATCTCCAATGGTGGAGGCGTTACCGCAGGCAATGTCGCGATTCCATTCTCGTCGACCAGTTCGACCGGGGACATCGCTGAGAGTTTGGCGGCCGCGATCAACAACAATCGTGGTGGGTTGCAGTTCAATTTGAACGACGATCATCCGCTGCCAGCGGAAGTCGTGGTCGACGCGGTGGGCGATCCAACGGGTGCGGTAACACTCAACGATGTGCCAGGCACCATCATTTTAACCGCAACTCCAACGGGCGCTGAACCGACCTTAAACGTGGTTGGTATCCCGGGTGGAGCACAGCCCGTCTTTATCTCGCCATCGGCGACCGACGAAGATGTCAAGCGAGCTTTGATCAAGGCCATCAATAGTCCATCGGTTGCTGCCTTCACTGATCTAAATGCAGTCGACCGTGGTGGATCGACGTTCTTTGTCGAGAATGCTAGCGATTTTAGTGGCCCGATTGATTCGTTCTATCTGAGTGGTATCAAAGATGTCGACGGCAATCCACTCGAAGCAAATCGCGCCGACAACACGACCCAGTTCACGATTCTGATGCCTCAAGTTGGTTTGGACTTTGGTGATGCCGCCGGTCCAAAGCTTGGCACGATTGGCCGTTACCCAACGACCCTTGCTACCGACGGACCACGTCACGTGGCCGGTGGTGGTTTGATGCTCGGTAGCCTCGTCGATGTGGATGCAGACGGACGACCGGGCAATCAAGCGGACGGCGACAATGTCGCGCTTCAAGTTGCTACGACCGGATCGCTGTTTGCCGTTTCGACAATTGATGGTGTTGCAACCATCACATTGGATCCGTCGGTGCCGCTGGCAAGTGCGGATGGCGACACGATCGTTATCGATACAGGCTATGCAATCGCGACGTTGGAATTCGATACCGACGGACTGTTTGACGAAGACCACTTCGCGATCAAGTCATCGGTCAGTGACACGCCCGAGATGATCGCCGCGGCGATTGTCCGAGCGATTGCCGAAAGCCCGGTCGAGCCTGCCTCGACGGTGGTTAGCGGCGACACAGTGGTTGTCAGCGGTAACGATGAGGATGGCGTCAGCTTTATCAGCGAGAACAATCCGCTTGGCATCCTAAACGAAGGGACCGGAACCTACGTCACGATCACAAATACCGACGGATCGACGTACCAAGAACTTCGCTATCCTGTGACGGTCACTGTCACCGGAGGCGGTTTTGTTGACGGTTGGATTGACTTTGGCGCCGATGGAGACTTCGATGACCCAGGCGACCAAATCCTGTTCAGTGAACCGTTTGACGGAGCATCGGGATCGGTGACTCGAACCTTCATGGTGCCGTACTCGGAAAATCCATGGAATATCACGGATTCGGCAAACACGTTTGCTCGATTCCGAGTTTCCAAGACTGGTGGGCTTTCACCGAGCGGATTGGCGCTCAGCGGTGAAGTCGAAGACTACTCGTTGGCCCTCATTCCAGGTTTGCCACCGACCGTCACACCGGCCCAAGCCGCACGCAACTTTGCGACGCCGGAAGATGTCGCCCTTCAAGTGTTGGATGTGGATGGCTCGCTCAGTTTGGCGACGCCCGAAGACGATGGCTTGCTCGTCGGCGTTACCGATCCTGATGGTGACACCCCCGTGATCGATCCAGCAGACGTTGGAACGAAGATGCTGAAAATCGGTTCGGCCGATGCAGGTTCATTGACACTCAATGCCGATGGTACCTTCTCGTTTGTTCCCGAGCCGGAATTCTTCGGTGAAGTCTCGTTTGTTGCTCGTGTTAGCGATGGTTCCTTGATTAGTCCAAGAGCAATCACAGCGACAATCAATGTCATGCCAGTGAACGATCCTCCGGTTGCGAAGACAGCCGACGTTTTGACCAGTGTGACGATTGACGAAGACGTCGTAACCACATTTGATCGCGCAACTTTGATCACTCCGTACTACGATGCGGGACCAGCGAATGAAGTTTCCATCGGTCAGCCGATCATTTTTGAATCGGTTGGATTTGGCGGAGTGCCGTTCGCCTCCTCCGCAGGCGGCAGCATTGCAATCACCAGTGGTGGTACCGAGTTGGTTTACACGCCACCGGCGGATTACAACGATGCAGCCGGTGACACGTTCACGTACCGTGTTGCCGACGTCCCCGGTGAGGGACAAACCTCTGCGACTGCGGTCAAGATGGGAACGGTGACGATTTCGTTCACCGCCGTCAACGATGCTCCTCGCGTGACTGACGACTTCTATGTTGGTGACGAAGACACACCGTTGACGATTCCCTTGTCCAACGCGACTGATACCGGTGTGATCGACAATGATACGGCTGGACCGGCGGATGAAGTGGCTGCCGGACAAACGATTACTTTGGAAACGACCGGTTATCCAAAGCAAACGTTCAAGAAGGGGACTGTCCGAATCAGCAACGGCAACTTTATCTACACACCACCGGCGAACTTCAGTGGCGTGGATCAATTTGCCTACACCGTCCTCGACGATTTGGGGGCGATGGCCACCGGGACCGTTGTGGTCAACGTTGGTGGCGATAACGACTCGCCAGTATTCGTCGGTATCAACGGCAACCCAGGCGAGGATTCGCTGACGTTCAACGAAAGCAAGTCCGTCGCCCGAACCGAGACATTCGATTTGTCTACTTGGTTTACGGACCCCGAAAATGATTCGATGACTTACGTCGTTACTTCGACGGACAATTCAGTCGTTAGTGCAGCAGTGCTCAATGAGAAGTTGACGTTGACCTTGCCACCGTATGGGTTTGGTACTGCGACTTTGAATGTGACTGCAACCGATTCGAATGGTTTGTTCACCAACCAAGCGGTCGCGGTCACCGTGATTGACACTCCGGATGCACCGCAAGTGATTGGCACATTCGATCCTGCGGCGACGACGGAGGATGTTGATTTTGTTGGCGATTTGAACTCGGTCTTCTTCGATCCCGATGGTTCGTCGCTAACCTACTCGGTCGCTCGTATCGGGAGTCTGATCAATCCAACCGCTTCGGAAATTGCAGCCGGTGGTTTGATTGAATCGATTGACTTTGTCGGCGACCAAATGACGATCAATGTCTTTCCGAATCAGTTCGGTGAAGTGGAATTGGAGATCGCCGCTAACGATGATTCTTTCCGCGTCAGTGATGCGTTCACGTTTACGGTGACTCCTGTGGCGGACACACCGATCGCAGTGAACGATGGCTACAGCGTTCCGGTTGGTGCGACTTTGCAGGTTTTGAATCCAAGCAATGGATTGCTGCGAAATGACAGTGATGCCGATGGAGATGCTTTCACGGTCGATGTTGACTCGATTACACCGAATGATTCGAACTTGACGGTCAACCCCGATGGCACGTTCGTCTACAACGCGGGCGCCGGCACTGTCGGAAGCCAAGTGTCGTATACGTATAGCGTGATCGATGGCACGGGGCTACGCAGTAATACGGCAACCGTAACGTTTACGCTAAATCAATCGCGTTACCAAAACCCGATTGATGATCTGAATTCCGATGTGACGGCGGACGGCTATGTTTCGGCGATCGACGCGCTTCGCGTGATCAACATGCTTAGCAGTCCATTGATGGGCGGCCGATCTGCGTTGCCTGTGAACGAGATCGGAGCACCACCACCAGACTTTGTCGACGTCAATGGTGATGGGGTCGTGTCGGCGTTTGATGCGTTGTTAGTGATCAATGCTCTCGAAGAACGGCCGACCCAACCACTCGATGGTGAGGGCGAGCAGGTAGCAGCAACACCTGTGAGTTCGGTTGCGTCAGCTGGGGCAACCTTGTCCTATGCGGCAATGTCGACGGTTAACTTGCCAGTACGAAACGTGGTGGCAGTCGAGCCAGAGGCGGAAAGCTTCGTTGAAAGCATCGCGGTGGTTGATCCTCGTGATGCGATCCTTGAAGCCGGTTTCGAAATCGACAATGCGAAACTTGAAACGGTTGCGGATGACATGAGTTTGTCGACAACCGATGCGGATTCTATGACCGATGCGTCCAGCGTTGATGCGGCCTTCGCGTCGCTGTTGGACGACACGTCATTCGATTTAGATATTTAACTCCAAGAGTTTTTTTCCTTTTATCCCTCGGCCAACGGCCCCAAGCCTAAAGCCTAACTCCACACGATCCCTCCGAGGTTCGGGCGAATATGACTAAGCGAAGATTTTCTCGCAAACCGATTAGTGCAAGCAAAAATTCATCACGACGATTGCATCATGAAACGCTTGAAAAGCGTGAATTGTTGGCGGCCGATCTTGGCGTGTCTGAGTCTGCACCAAACCTGTTGTCGGTTGAAGCCAATTCGGGGCGACTGTTCGACTTGCAGGACAACAATCGTTTGATGGAGTCGCCGACGCAATTGAAGTTCCGCTTCGATGGTGGCCAAAATCTCGATTCAAACACGTTCGAAGCGTTCCAGATTTTCCGCTCCGGTGGTGATGGATCGTTTACCGATGGGAACGAATCGAGAGTCGTTCCTGGGTTCATTGGATTCGAAGATGAGAACGGAACTCGAATTGTTGTCGCGCGTTTTGCTGAAACGCTCGAGGATGATTTTTACACCGTTCAAATCGCGGGTTACGACGATACGAATCTTGGTATCGAAGGCCTGCGGAACACGGATGGCGAGTTCTTTGCTCCCTCCCTTTTGCCGGATGGGACCCGTCCGAATGCGCAAACGATTCGATTCGAAGTCGAAGTCGGGCCTCGGGTGGTTGCTGTGGTGCCACAACCAGTTGTCGCGACTGGCAATACCCACATTCAAGAACGTAGCCAGATCCACGTTTACTTTAATGCGGATCCATTGTCCAATCCCGGTGCCGGTGAGATCACCAGCACGGGTTCGGCGACCGACCCAAGCGTGGTTCAGCCACAGTTCTACAACCTATTCTTGACCAACGATACGGTCGAACCGGGTGACGACGGACCGGCCAATGATGGGGCGGCGATCCAACCGACGGAGATTAGTTACGATCCCGCACTTCGCCGGGCCGTTTTGACGTTCTCGGATGATCTTTCGACTTTGGCAGGCCCAGACGGCGAAGGAACATACCGTTTGCGCATCGGGTCGAGCCAACCGTTGCCAGTCACGCTCACGCCAGACGCAACGGACGAAACCAACGATGTCGCCGACACGTTCCGGAATTCACGAGATCTCGGCGTTGCGTTTGGTGGTGGTACCGATTCCAGTATCACAATAAGTGGCGAAGTTGAGCCGACTGCGGGCAATACGATCCAATGGCCAGGAATCGATTCACCGGGTGTCCGAGACGATCGCCGTGATGCCCAAGTCGTCGGTCGCGCTGATACAACCGATGGTGTGAATGTCTTCTACTACAACTTTGCTGATCTTTATGGCGTTGATGCAGGTGGCAATAATTTAGAGAATGCGATCACGCCGGCGCAACAGCAGCGGGCCCGTGAGATACTTGATCTTTACTCCGAGTATCTTGGGGTGCAATTTATTGAGTCGGAGAACAGAGGCTTGCAGATCGTCACCGGCGATTTGCGTGCGCTTGTAGAAGGGGCCACCACGGGGCCGGGGGCTCCGTACCAAGAGTACCGCGTCAATGACAATGATCCGACGCAAGGTGTTTTGATTCTAGAGGCCGGTGAAGCTTGGTACGACGGTTATGGGCTTAGCCCCAATGCCAACGAGCCGAGTTGGTTTGTCGAAGCCCTGCGTGGGATCGGGAATCTGTTGGGTCTTGGCCCCACGTTTGAACAAGTTCCCGGTGTGGCTAGTGGATCCAATCCTGCACTCTACGATGGATCGCTGTTTGGCTCGCCCGCCAATTTTATGATCGAACCTGATTTCCTCAGTACCAGCGACATCACCCCATTACAAGCACTGCATCGTCCCGAAGTAAGCGACGCCGACTTGTACAAGTTCAGCGTGAGTGAACGTGGAACCCTCTCGGTGGAAACTTACGCGCAGCGTTTGCTTAACACCAGTACGCTCGATACCGACCTTAAGCTTTGGAAATACAACAAACAGAGCGGCGAATACGATTTGGTCGCCCGGAACGCTGATTTTTACGGTGACGACTCGTTCATCGGCATTGACGTTGACAGGAACGAAGACGGCACTCGAGCGACTTACGTTATCGGTATCACCGCCGCAGGAAACGAAGATTACAACCCTAGCATCGCGAATAGCGGTGGTGGCGGCCGTAGCCAAGGTTTGTACGAAATGCGAATCGGATTCGAGAGTAGTTCGGTCGGTACGATCGAAGATACCAACGGGTCGCGATTGGACGGCGATAGCGATGGCGAACAAGGTGGTGACTTCAATTTCTGGTTCCGCACCGCGAAGCCAAAAGATGTCGCCGGGCCCAACGAAGTGCGAACCTTGTTTGTTAGCAGCAGTGCCGGTTTGGACTCACCAAGTAGCGGAACGGTAACCACGCCTTACAAGACGATCAAGTATGCGATAGCACAGTCAAAAGCTTACGCCTCGTCGGCGCGACCCGGACAACCGACGCAAGACATCATTCGCTTGCTGGCCGATGGTGGGGCTGACCGACTAATTGACACCACCGCCGACAATGTGCCGTACGAAATCGGCAGTGATGGAAGTGGTGCTCTGAAAGATGGTGCGACCTTCGAAGTGCCTAAGGGCGTGACGGTGATGGTCGACGCCGGTGCGATTTTGAAACTTCAAAACGCGAAAATCAGTGTTGGTAGCGAAACGATCGATGAGGATCGCTCGTTGGCGGCGCTGCAAGTGCTCGGAGCACCGTTCATCATTGACCAAAACGGTAGCGTCATTGATGGTACGGTTGACATTACCAGTTACAAGGAAGAACGTCGTGATGGTGTTCTGCTCGGGCGTGATGGTAATTCGATTCCGACCACCGCAGCTTCGGGTGATTGGGCCGGCATTGAATTCCGAAATGACTTCGACTATTCCGAAGGACGGGGTGTTTGGGAAACGGAAGGGATCTTCCTCGATTACGTTTCCAACGCGGATATCCGTTACGGCGGCGGTAGCGTTTCGTTGACTTCACCGGTGGTCAATCCACTTTCGATGCTCGAAAGTCGACCGACACTGATCTACAACCACATCAGCGATAGCCGTGATGCGGCAATGAGCGCGGATCCTGATAGCTTCGAAGAAACTAATTTCAACGCGCCGATCTATCAGCAAGCGGCTTTCGATATCGATCCGGCCACGATGGTCCGGACAAAGACGACGTTTGCAAGTGACTACGACCGAGTTGGTCCGCTGGTACGCGGAAATATGCTCGAGCGGAACACGATCAATGGGCTGTTTGTTCGCGTCAATACACCTGCTGGTGGCGTTCGTACGGCTTTGTCTAGCAGTGCTCGCTTTGACGATAGTGACATCACACACGTGTTCAGCGAAGTGTTGGTCTTGGAAGGCAACCCAGGTGGCCCACAACTGCTCGAGGATCGTCCTGACGTTCTTAGCGTCACCCAGGGGGCGGGTGTGGTTACACCGAAACCAGCGACTGCATTGGATGAAAATCGCGTCGTCGATTATCGAGTGACGTTTGTAACCTCTGAGGGCTACGAATCGCTGTCGAGCGAAGCGACGATGCCATTTACCGTCACCGCCACGGGTGTGGTCAATATCGGTAATTTGCCCGCCGCATCATCGGAATTTGTGGGCCGGCGGCTGTACCGATTGACGGCTTCGGGCGACTACGAGTTCGTGACACAGCTTGACCGCGCAACGCCAACTTACCAAGACATTGGCACGACGCGTGATGGTTTGCTCTCAGATGCTGCACTTGCAACGTCGACCGGCACGCGACTGCTGCCTCGTTTCGATGCTCGATTGAGTATTGATCCCGGCGTCGTCGCCAAATTTGATACCGCGAGAATCGAAGCGACCTTCGGTGCTGATTTCTATGCCGAAGGAACCGCAAGTAACCCGATTGTCTTCACCAGTCGTTTGGATGACCGGTATGGTGCGGGCGGGTCGTTTGATACCAATAATGATGCGGCCAATAGTTCGCCGGTTGGTGGCGATTGGAGCGGTTTGGTATTCCGCCAAGGCAGTAGTGGATCGATCGATCATGCTGTGATTAGCTACGGTGGCGGTGAGAGCTCGGGCGGTGGTGGATTTGCTTACTTCAATCCCATTGAGATTTTGCAGGCGGACGTTCGTGTTGCCAATTCACGCTTGTCTAACAATGCGAGTGGAACGGCTTCGGGAACGACCGACTATGACACCCGCGACAGCGTTGGCTTCAACGGGCCTGCGACGATCTTTATCCGCGGTGCCCAGCCGATCATCGTCGGGAACCAAATCGTCAACAACGATGGCGCTGCGATTAGCGTCAACCCGGATGCACTGAACTATATGTCGGTCGTTGACGCGGGACGCGGTACCGGTGAGATCGATCGTTTTGAATGTGATACCGATAACCAAGGTCCTCAGATCGAAGAGAATCAACTCGCTGATAACGCGATCAACGGGATCATGGTTCGCAACGAATCGCTGACGACCGAAAGCGTTTGGGACGATACCGACATTGTTCACGTCGTCGAGAACAGCGTTTATGCATGGAATCATCATCACCGCAGCACGCTACGACTCAAGAGTGACCCGAACCAAAGTTTGGTCGTGAAATTCGAAAACGGTGGTTCGCTCAACGCCGACCGCTATGAAACGGATGTCGAAGATAGTATTGGCGGAACGATCCAAGTGATCGGTCAGCCAGGTTTCCCGGTTGTCTTGACCAGCATCAGCGATGACTCGGTCGGTGCTGGCTTCACGCCTGACGGGCTGGCCCAAAATGACACTGATAATCAAACTACGCCGGCTGCGGCTGGCAATTGGGAAGGGATTGTGATCAATCCCGGAAGCAACGACCGCAATGTCGCGTTCGTTTCCGAAGCGGAACGCGCCGTGGCAACGGCATCGGCACTCAACGCGATTCCATCGACGGCTCAAATTCTTGGATTACTTGCCAAAGACGAAGTCAGTTCCGACGAAAATCGACGGCTTGGTTTTAATGTGCGTGGTAGCCTAAGCCAAACCGGCGATATTGATGTCTATACCTTCTCGGCTAATGGTGGCACCGAAGTTTATTTTGACATCGATGATACCGATTTCGGTTTGGACACCGTGGTTGAGTTGATCGATATCAACGGCAACATTGTTGCGCTGAGCGATAGCTCCGAATTAGAATCCGTGACACCGAGTTTGCTTTTCAATGGATCCTCGGTTCCCGCGGACAACGTATTGCCGCTGTATAAGACCGGGAACAAGGTCGTTGAGAATCCGAATGTGCTCGACGCCGGTATGCGAGTCATCTTGCCGGGCAATAGCACGTCGGTAAATACTTACTATGTTCGTGTGCGAAGTAGCAACTTGACGCCGGGTGCTTCAAGAAACAATCTGACAAACACATCACTTGTTGGTTTAGGGTTGTCGCGAGGCCAATACCAATTGTCGATTCGACTGCAAGAGACTGACGAGATCGCAGGTTCAACGATTCGCCTTGCAGACATCCGATACGCAACCACAGCAATTGATGTTCCAGCGGCCCCAAGTCATTCGCCCTTAGCTGGTGAAACCGCGGAAGAAATCGGTGGCAACGGGCTGGATGTGAATAACGGTGGTCAATCGTTTAATGCTGGTAACGGTGCTGCCAGTGCTGGGTTCAGTAACGGCGTTGCGGATCCGCTTGGCTCGCTAAATGCATCGGATCGTGGCGTGTTGAAGGTAAGTGGCGTGCTTGGTAATCAGATTGCCGCAAGCAACATTACGCCTGACTATCCAAAAGAATTGGACCTTGACGTTTATCGCGTTGAAATTGACTCGAATCTTCAAGCTCCTGATGTCATCAACGAGAATCGATTCGTTTCGACCATTTTTGATGTGGACTATGCCGACCAATTTGGTGGGCCGAACACTTCGGTTTCGATCTACGACGCTGCGGGACGATTGATTCTTCACGGGCGAGATTCAAACATCGCCGATGACCAAGGCCGTCCAGGCGAAGGGAATGATCCAACCAACCTGTCCGGTGGCAGCGGTGGCACATTGGATGCCTACATTGGCCCGGTAGAACTGCAAGTCGGGACGTATTACGTCGTCGTTAGCAGTGCGCAAATGATTCCAGCCAGTCTAAATCAACTGTTCGAAAACAACTCGGTTGAGTCGTCGGTTCGGATTCTTCCCGTCGACTCATCTCGTCGAATCGGTGAATTCGGGTTTGATGAAAACTCCGTTGCGGTCAATGGCTTTCCGGTGACCGACGATAGTGAATTCGAAATCATACAACTCGACACCGCAGCCGAGTTGCCAACCGTTCGGCCGCTTTTCGATGAGACGTCGATTGTCCCCTATCAACTCGAGGATATCAGGTTGTTCCTGACGCTCGATGGTGGTTTGAGCGGAAACAATCGCAGTACCCTAATCTCGGTGAATCCATTTACTGGCGAACTCGACCGCACGATTGGTCAGTTTGATCAACCGGTCGGTGACTTGGCGACGCGGCGCGATGGCGAACTGTTTGCCTATAGCTTGGGACCAGTAAGTGGGACTCAGAATAACGGCAACACTGGGAACTTCTTGAATATCAGTTCCGCCAATGCAAACAAAAACAGTTCTGGCGATGATGGTCTTGGCTTCCGTCGATCGAATGAGGCGGGAACCGGTACCGAGGGTGACGATAACGCCCAACTTCTGATTAACGCGATTGCGTTCGCGCCGAGTACAGGTGGCCTCAATCCCAACAATAATCCGGCAGCCAGTGGCAATGCACGTGCTTATGTAGTCGGCAATCGTGATAACTTTGGACGGTTCGGTGAAATTTACGATGATCTGCGCCGAAACATTGTCTATTCCGTGGTGGAAACCAGCGGTGCCGCAACCAATCGAGGTAGTACCAACGGTAATCTCGATCGAGATTTCGGTAACGGACCGTATACCGAAGCGATGGGAGCTGCTACCAATAAGCAAGAACTTGGTATTGTCGACGTCGGTCAATTTAATGATTCGGCATTGTATGGTCACGAAGTCGATGCGGGTGACATTACCGGGATTGCCTTTATTTCCTCGTCACTGGTCTACGCTGTGACCGACGAAGGCTACGTGCTTTCGTTTAACCCATCGGACACCCGAACGGTTGATGTTGATGGTTTGGGACTCCAAACCTACAACCGCGTGATTAACGCGACCAACCATGGGCAAGTCGCGGCTCATCAAGATCATTTTGGTACGGTTAATTTTAGTAGTCTGACTTTCGGGCCACGGCAAACCAATGGGTCATCGTATAGTGATGTCCTGTTTGCAACGACCACGGATGGTTGGCTTTATGCAATGGAGATCGATCCGACTACGGATAAAGTGACGCCATCGCATGTGCTTAGCGACGGT
Organism: Novipirellula herctigrandis; assembly: GCA_007859835.1. Lineage (GTDB taxonomy): Bacteria > Planctomycetota > Planctomycetia > Pirellulales > Pirellulaceae > Novipirellula_A > Novipirellula_A herctigrandis. The sequence continues at coordinate 6,846,080 of SJPJ01000001.1, forward strand.
AACAGTGCGATCGCACTTTCCACAAGTGGTTATCAAATTACGGGTGCCGCATTCAGTATCCGAGAAGAGAATCTATGGCATGTCACCGGCGATTTGAGCACCCCGTTTGGCACCACCACACCTAATGCTCATGGTACTTTCCTCAATCACAATCAAACACGCACCCGGATTTCGGGTGGGTCGAGTTTGTACTTTGGTAACGAGATTGATAACAACGCGGCCAACAATACGCTTGACGGTGGCAATGGAACACTTAACCCCGGTGGAGCGAGCGGCACCACGGTGAGTGCTCCGTTTAGCCTTGAAGGCTATGATTCGGGCGACAAGCCGACGCTTTACTTCACCTATTTGCTTGAAACCCAAGCGAATGCGGATTTCGCGCCCAACCGAAGTCAGACCGATAGTTTCCGAGTCTTTGCGACCGGCGATGACGGCCAATGGCGGTTGCTAGCTACAAACGACTCGTGGAGAACGTGGAGCAATGTTCCTGCGAGTGCATTTGGTGGTGATGGAATCATCCGCGGTGACGAATACGACTATTTCTCGACCAACGGCGGTATCCCCGTCCAAGAGTTGTTTGAAAATACGAATGGCGATTGGCGTCAAGCTCGTATCGATTTGTCGCCTTTGGCAGGTCACACGAACGTCCAACTTCGCTTTGACTTCTCGACCGCTGGCGGTATGAATTCGAGGTCGCGGCTGAGCGGCTATCTAACCGAAGTCCAAGCGACGGCTGGGACTGATGTTGTCGACGGTTCGACCTTCGAGCTTACGGATACGGATGACTTCTTTGGCGCGCCCACGACGTTCGAGTTTGTTCGGGGCGCAGCCGTTACGGTCCCCGATCCCGCCACGATTCTAAACGGACAACAGCTTGCGTTCACCGATGTTGATGGCAATGTCTATACGGTCACGTTAACGACTGATGCCCCCGGTGCGTCAACGCCGTTTTCGGTGGATGTTGGGTTCTCTCGAACGGATACCGCCGACACGCTGGCCACTGCCATCGCGGACGCCTTGGATTTACTGTCGCCCGAATTAGCGGTAACTGCGGTCGATTCGCAGCTTCGTGTTCCTGAGGTCACATCGTATTCGATTACACCAGAACGTTTCGGTGCAGCGGAGATTTTGATCCCTGATGATGGAACCGGCGTAGTCGATTCCGCAGCGATTCTTGGTCAAACGATTGCCGTTGGTAACTCGATTGACCAAACCACGACGGTGACTCTGGAAACCACCCAAGACGTTTCCTTTGGAGATGGGATCAACGAGATAACAGTGGAATCTAATTTCCTCGGTTTCTTCGAGGGGACTCTGATTCGCTTGGTTGATCGTGTTGCGTTGGACACTTTTGATGCTCCGCCAACGGCGACCTATGATTTCAACGACAATGCCATCGAGGTGACGTTTAATTCGAATCCCGATCCTGCGGTCATTACGCCGACCAACAATGACTACGATGCCATTATCACAGCGATCAATAACATTGGGTTCTTCACAACAACTCTCTCTGCTGGTGTTGGAACCACTCCGTTCCTTGCTCCAGCGACTGTGCCACAGTTCCCTGAAGACGAAGTCTATTATGACCCCGCGTCGACCCCGGACGTCGTCGCGACCGCGATTGCAAATAAGCTCAGTGCCGTGGATCCGTTGCTTCAGGCATACACCGATGGGGCACGGTTGATTATTCCTGGTGCCAGTAGTGCTGTTAGTTTGCTTGATGTCGTTTCGGTCAACCAAGGCACGACCGCGTCCCAGTTCTTGCCGAGCGGCAATGTTCCAATTTTCTACTCCGAATCGATGACCGTCGAGGAAGTCCGCGATTCGATTCGTGCTTCGTTGGCGGAGGGACTCGGGTCGCAATCGTTGATTAGTGGTGTGTCCACCGCAACGGCTGATAGCTTCCCTGCCTACGGCACAAACCGTATTCGTCTATACAACCATTCGTTTGACGCGACCGACGCCGCTGCCAATACCTCCTCGCTTGGCTTTAGCACCTTCTTGCCTGGTGATGAATTCAGCGCGAATGGTAGTAGTTCGGTGAGTTCAAACCAAGTCAATACGCGGCCTGCGACCGATAATGCGATTCGTGGCGTTCATATCGATGACATCATTGTCGGTTTTGCCGAACGTGGCGAACTCGTCTTGAACGCTCCTGTGAACCGGAACTTTGAAGTGTTGCCGGAAGTCCGAACCGAAACGTTCACGGATACGCAGCAACCGGAGTTTCTTGATGAAGTTCTTGTCGGCAATTACTCGCTCGAAGTCCGCTCTGGTGCCGAATATGGTGTGCCCGAAGACTATGATCCCATTCGTTTGGAACTCAACGAACAACTTGGATTTGGTCGTTCGTTTGATACCAATGACCGACTCAATGCTGAAGGTGTGACCCTGATTGCACCACGCGGAATTGATTTGGTCGATGGCGACGTATTCGTGTTGAGCAATGGTTCACAGGAAGTGACATTTGAGTTTGACAGCGATGGCAGCATCCAACCGGGACGTGTCCGCGTGCCGTTCACGCCCGTCGCAACCGGGACGGAATACAGTCGCGATGCGGACGAAGCCGAAGTGGTTGCCACATCGATTCGTGATGCGATTAACAGTCCTCAAGCATTCAATATTCTTGGGGTCTATGCAGTCGGGCGCGATAGTAGCGAAGTCGGTCCGATGACCGACAACCGAGTGGAATTGTTTGGTGAGTCCATCCAACTTAATCCAAGCAGTGGCCGGTTTAGCAAGGTCGACATGGTTGCCGAAGAAACATTCTACGGCCGCGAAACCGCACGAACCTTGCCGATGGTCGATCACGAAACGCAAACCGTGTTCGATATTTACTATCCGGACTCTTTCGCCCGAGCAACGGTAACGAATTTTGTGAATGGTGCTACGGATACTTTGGTAGCCGTAGGCAAAATCGGTGACCACGTTTCCACTCGCGACGGTGGCGATGATGTGATCAACAACAGCGGTAATGTGTTGATTCCGTTTAATCCATTTCCGGATCCGGGAGAGGAAACCGATGCCGATGCGGATTATGTCAAGATCTATCTGAATGCAGGCGACGTGATCGACGTTGACTTAGATACCGTTGGATGGACTTTAGGAACCGAGTTCCAATTCGCATCGGTTGCCATCTTTAGCGATAATGGAACCGTCGATCCAACGCTTGAAGTGTTTGATTGGTTCAACACGGCGCCGGGCGAAAACGGCGACAATGAGGGGGCATTCATTGACGATTTTGCCGCGCCTCGATCTGGTTTCTATTACGTTGGTGTCAGTCCGATAAGCATTGTGGAAGACCCCGTTACGGGCTTCTCTAGTATTGCCCCGTTCCAGCCAATTGGTCCGTTTGACCCGTTGTTCAATGGCGTTGGTGGGGACTACGAACTGACCATTCGCCCAGGCAATCTCGTTAGTAACGGTGTTCCGGTTCCGCGAGATGTCTTGATGGTCGACTATCACTTGGATAGCGGAGATACCAACGCGGTTCGCGACCAAGGCCAGTATGTTATCTCGTCGAACTTTGTTCGTGATTTCTCGGTAACGGGGATCGATGCCCATTTCGTGGACAACGAGACACCGGGTGCTGCTGCGACGCTTCGCAATGTCAATACGAGCCGATTATTGCCAGGAACGATTATCACCAATAACGTGGTTATTGCTTCAGCGGGCACCGGCATTTCATTCAGTGGTGAGACGGCCGCAGGGGGGGATTCCCCAGCACCGGTTCCCTTTGGACGTATTGTCAATAATACGGTTGTTGGCGTTGGTGGGGGTGTAGGTATTGAGGTTTCTCAAAGTGCAAGCCCAACGGTCCTGAATAATATCATCAGCGGATTTACGACCGGGTTGGATATTTCGGGAGACAGTACTAGCACGATTGAAGGTGGCAATGCTTATCAAAGCAATGGTACCAATTCAAATCGATCGATTGCTGCCAGCAGTATCGTGATCGCTCCGACTACTCCGTTATTCGAAAATCCTGCGAGCAATGTCTACATTCCTGCTAGCGGATCGCAAGTGATTGATAGTTCGTTCTCGTCATTGTCGGATCGATCGAGCTTTGTGAACACGGTCAAGGAGCCTGTCGGCATCGCACCATCGCCAATTATTGCTCCGTCATTCGATGCGTATGGTATTCCTCGCTTTGATGATCCTGACGTGACGACACCATCGGGTGTTGGTTCAAATGTCTTTATTGATCGTGGTGCGATCGATCGTGCGGACTTTGTTCGCCCAGTCGCTGAATTGGTTTCTCCGCTTGATTTTGTGAGTGATGATGCCGTCATCCCGCCAGGCGAAGTTGATATTAGTGCCGAGCGGTCTTATGTGCGGTTAACTAGCGGGAATTATGAGTTCTTTGAAATTCAATTGTTTGACCCCAACGGCAGTGGGCCTGATCCGGCCACGATCACCCAAGATAATGTGATCTTGACCGAAAATGGCGTTCAATTGGTTCCCGGCGTCGATTACACGTTCGGTTATAGCGCCAACAGTCGATTGGTTCGATTGACGCCACTCGCCGGTGCGTTCCGCAACGATGCGGTTTACGAAATCACGCTTAATAATAATGAGCGATTGTCGATCGATATGCCGGCCGGAAGTCAAATCGCCGATGGCGATCAAGTGACGATTACGGATGCGACCGGTTACACCGCGGTGTTGGAATTCGACAGCGGCTACTTAGTTATGGTGCCTCAGAACAACACGATCACCGTGCTTGAAGCGAACAGCCGTTTCGTCGACAAGGAAGTCTTTACGATCACTTCGCCAACAGGCATTCCGCGACGATTTGAAATTAATACGACCGATGCGGTTAATAGCAATAACATCGAAGTGAACCTGAAAACCGCAGGTACGATTGGGGAAGTGCGAGATGCAATTTTCGCCGCTCTTAGTCGACCCGATCCATCAAACAATGCGATCACGGTTGCGACGTTCTTAGGGCTCACCCCGGTGAAGGTCGGTGACAGCCAAATCCAACTTGGTACCATCGATGGAAACGATGTTAGCGGTGCAGTTGCTGGTTTACTATTCAGTGGTTCGCCGGACTCCATCCGTGACGGAGACATGTTCTCTTACTCGCATGGTCCAGTTTCGGTTCAATTCGAGTTCACCACCACACCGGTCGACACAAGTTTGCCGGCGAACGCGAGCAAGATTCCGTTCGCATTAACGGATGATCCTGATGCAATTGCCGAGAAGATCGTTGCAGCGGTTGCCCGTTTCCCACAATTGGGACTGAGTTCGGCGCAAGCTGTCGGTGACCTTGTCTTACTTGGTGGCGAAGAGTCCGATAGCTTCTTGGAAGGTCCGCTTTTGGTGAATGGAACGCCAGGTGTGACGCCCTCGTTGTCACTGACGATTCCCGATACCGCTGACGGGCTTGGCTTGGTCGGCTCGACGTTTGATGTTCAGGTTGACGGATTCACCGTCACGTTCCGCTATACTGATGATCCCGCGGCCACGAGTGTGACCGAGGAATTGATCGTGCTTACGGCAAGTATGATGCCAAGCCAAGTGGCAGCGTTGACTGCGAGTCGAATCGCTCCGTCGTTCGCGGGCGTGTTGACGCCTGCCGCGGTCGGAAGCGTCGTGACTCTAGGTGAACAAACCTCGTCGTCACTGACCACAACCGCTAACACGGCGGGTGTCGCCTTGGAAATCAATGGTGTCAGTGAAGGTGCATTGCCCGTTCGCTTTGTCCCGGATCTTTCGAGCGTTGCGATTGCTGCGACGCTTGAGTTTGCGATTGTGGATTCCAAACTCAATGTCGAGACTTTCTCGCCCGGCGGTGGCAAATTGTTGGTTGACAATGCCACAAGTGCCGTGGTTGCAATCGATGGCGTCAGTGATGGCGTTTTAGTCCCTGCGATCTCTGATTTGGCCGGAAACCCAGTCCAAGAAACGCGTGAAAACAACGAAACGCGATTCACCATCATCATGCCGGATGTATTGTTCGACTTCGGTGATGCACTGAATTCTTACTCAACGGAAGCGACAAGCGGTGGACCTAGCCATACGATCAGCGGGAACCGCACACCGCGATTGGGTAATCTCCTCGACACCGAAACCGATGGGCATCCGAGCACCAACGCCGACGGCGATGACCAACCGGTGCTAATCGATGCGATTGGTTCGAGTATTTTCGATGTGGATAGTGCATCGGCCAATACGATCTCGGTAACGGTTAACTCGACCAAACCAGTTGGTGGGGAAATTTTGCAAGTCACCGTCGGAACGAAGGTCACGAATTTCGAATTGATCGAGTCCACCTCGAACCCGCAAGCCGGGAACGTGCCAGTTGTGATCAAGCTGGACGATATCAATGGCCAAGGGGGGGATACGCCAGAGCAAATCGCATCGAAACTATTGATCGCGATGCAGGGCCAACTTGACCAAACGGGTGACGCCTTGGTTGTCGAAATTGATGCCGCTGATAGTGCGGCGATTCAAATGACGGCTGTGGACGACGAAGATGGTTTGCCGATTGGACTGTATACCGTTGGTGGTCAAAACGTCTATGTGTTTACTACCGTTGACGCGGACCCCGCGAATGTCGGTACGAACGATATCCTTGGATTCCTCAATCCGTTTGATCCGGCTGGCAGCAACGTCAATGTCGTGGTTACCGGAACTGGTTTGATCGACGCGTGGATTGACTATGATGCTGACGGTGTCTTCCAAGATGACGAGCAGGTCTTTGCGAATGCTCCAGCGAACGATGGAATCAATCGTCTGACGATCCCAAGTCGTACGGATGATCCTGACTTGACGATTGGCGATACGATAAACACGACGATGCGAGTGCGAATCAGCGATGGTGGCAACTTGCGACCTGGTGGCGTTGCGATTGGTGGTGAAGTCGAAGATTACATTATCTCGGTCTTGCCACGTAATCCCGCTGAACCGATTGACGATGCCTATGTGACCGAAGAAGACACGCCACTTGTCGTCGATGCAACGAGTTCGCAAGATGACTTGTTCATTAATGATATTGGTGTCGATGCCCAATTGATTCCGATCCGGTATTTCATCATCGAAGATGTCAAGCATGGTACTTTGACGCAAACCGATCCGACGCAAGGCTATTTCACTTATACGCCTGATCCCGATTTCGCGGGCGAAGATACATTCACGTATCGATTCAGTGCTCAGCAAAATGGCACCACAGTGGCCCAAGAGGCGACGGTGACGATTAGCGTTACGCCCGTCAACGACGCGCCAATATTCACGTTGTCGGCAACGGACATTGATGTCCTCGAAGATGACCCGCAAACCACGATCACTGGTTTCGTGACGGGTGCGGCAGTCGGTCCGGCAACGGCTTTGGATGAAATTGCTAGTCAAGATTTGAATTTGACGGTATCGCCTGTCTCCATTATTCCGGCCGGGTTGATGACCAGTCCTCCGGTCCTCAATGCCAATGGTGACTTGACGATCTCAATCGCACCGGACCAATTTGGTACCGCGATTTATGTGATCGAAGGTGTCGACGTGGCTAAGCTTGGTGAACCGACGCTTGACGATCCGGTCACCGTTCGACAAACCTTCACCATCAATGTTCGACCGGTGAATGACGCACCGATTGTGAATCCTGCTTTGGCCGGAACCAGTGACCAAATCACTCCGGTCGGCACGAATCCAATTGTCGACGAAGCCTACAGCATTAGTGCAACGGGCGAGATCACTTACACGCTTCGCGAAGACAACACTCAAGCGGGTGGCGATACATCGCAGCCTTACTTTATTCCTGTCAATGCGATGGAAATCACGTCGAGCTACAGTCGTGTCGGGTTGGTTGACGTATTTCTACCAGGACCACCAACCGAAATTTTAGATTTGCCGGGTGGTTTGCAAACGGTTTCGTTAGTTGACTTCCCCGCCAATCAAGCCACGGTCAAGGGTGGTACCTTAACCAGCGTGATTGAAAATGGTGTGGTCGTAGGTGTCAACTATGTTCCACCAATGAATTACAACAGCGAAATTGATGGCGATGATTCGTTTAGCTACACGGTTCGTGACAACGGCCGAAGTTGGGATTCGAACCTTGGCGAGTTTGTTGATGACTTCAAAGAAGTGTCCAATTCGGTCAAATTGAAGTTGAACAAGGTCAATGACCGGCCCGAATTTGATGTCGGTCAAACGACGGTCACCGTCGCCGAAGATAGTGACACAAAGACCCAAGCGAACTTTGCATTCAACATTAGTGCTGGTCCGCCACTAACGGCATTTGACGAGAACAGTGGCCCAACGGCACAGGGTGTCGTCTTTAGTGTGGTCGCCGATGAGTCCTCTGCGCCCAACACGCCAGACTACTTCACGAAGTTCCCAGAGATTCTGCCAAATGGAACGCTGTCGTTCCAACCGGCGCCCAATGCGTTTGGTACGTTCAAGTTCAAAGTTGTTCTTAGCGACCTTGGGCCAGGGAACAAAACACGCGGTGACTTGGTATCGTCCGACCCACCGGTCATCATGACGATCACGATTGAGCCAAAGAATGATCCCCCAGCGGTTAAACCGGATGCTCCGCAGTTGATCTACGCACTGGATGAGGGTGGGTCGTTTGTGATCCCGGTTGACGGCGACGCCACCACGGTGGGTTTGCTTGACGTCTTTAGTGTTGGGCCTGGGGATGAAGGTGAGAACACGGACCCAGGTGGCAACCAGACCCTTTCGCTTAACGAACCATACCCAACCTCATCGGCTTCCGGTGGAACCTTGACGCCAATCACCGATTCGACTGGCAAAGTCACGGGGCTACGTTATCAACCGATGACCAATTTTGCGGGAACCGATTCGTTCCTCTACACGGTGGTTGACGATGGTGTTTCTGTGAATCCGACGACCGGAGCTACCGAATCGGATCCTCGTATCGCAGCGAACAAGGTTACGTTGGTTGTTTCGCCCGTGAATGACGAGCCGATTTACAGCGGTGCGAGCGACCAAATCAACGACGAAGACGAAAATACAGGTCTTGGTCGTGGCGTCGTGCGGGTGCCAAATTGGGCGACCAACGTGCAAGCCGGACCGGCCGGTGCGGTCGACGAAATCAATGGCATTGAAGATGTAATTCCACCACAGGAGATGGTCTTCGATATCGTCCAAGTCAGTGGTCCGACCAATTTGTTCTCGAATCCACCATCGGCGTCGATTTCGAATGGTTCAGCAACGCTTGCTTACACGCTCGCTCCGAACGCCAATGGCGTCGCGGTCTTCACGGCAACGCTCCGTGACTTCGGACCGAATGATCCGGCAAACGGTGACGATCCAGTGGGTAAGACAACGACGTTTAGTATCACGGTTCGTCCGGTCAATGATGCTCCGACGTTTGTTTCAGGCGGCGATGTTACGGTGCTTGAGGATAATGGTCCTTACGCCGAAGATTGGGCAGCGACGATTTCGCCTGGGCCAGCCGATGAATCGGCGCAAACGGTCGTCTTCGACATCGTCGTTCCTGACAATGCCACAAGCCTCTTCTCGTCATTGCCGATCATCACCGAAGAAGGCCAATTGCGGTTCACCCCAGCGGCTAACGCAGTTGGTGTCGCCGAATTGACGGTCACAGCAACCGATAGCGGCGGAGCAACATCGTCGGTAGTCCCGTTCACGATATCGATCACCGAGGTTAACGATCCTTCGCAACCCGTTGGCGATGACCTCGATGGTTCAGATGAAGATACCGTGTTCACGATTCCTGCAAGCGATTTGCTTGCTAACGATCAGGACCCCGATCTCGCAACCAATCCGAATGAAGTTCTCACCGTTGTGATGCCTGAGGAACTGCGTTCTGTTAGTGGTGCTCTTGTGACCTACAATTCGTTGACACAAGAGATCACTTACAACCCAACCGATTCGTCGGTGCTGCAAGCACTCGCGCCTGGGGAAAGTGTGACGGACTCGTTCTCGTACATCGTACGAGACGCCGCGGGTGTGGAAAGTGGACCCGTTGTTGTTCGACTTGAAATCAGTGGCGTCAATGACGCACCAACGTTGGTGGCGGATAACCCAACATTGGCGACGACCGGTGCGACAACGATTCATGCTCTTGATAACGACTTCGATATCGATGGTACGATCGATCCGGCTTCGATGCGAATAGAGTTGCAGCCTGCGTTCGGTACCGTTTCATTCGACGCTAACGGTGTGATTACCTACACGCCATTTGCCAGTTTCACGCTACAGGATTCGTTCTCCTATTCCGTAGCTGACAATTTGGGGCTACGAAGTGCTCCGGCCTTGATTGTTATCGATTCCAATGCGGCTCCGATCGCGAAGAATGATTTTGCGGGCACGTTCTTGGACGAACCTGTCGTCGTTGATGTGGCACTGAATGATTCGGACCCTGACGGGACCCTGAATTTGGCCAGTATTCAAATTGTAAGTGGACCATCGAGGGGCGAAGCAGTACCCCTTGCCGATGGAACGGTTCGCTACATCCCGGCGGTTGGATTTACCGGCTTGGACTCGTTTACCTACACGATCTCGGACACACAAGGTCGTCAGAGCAAACCGGCGAAAGTCGACGTGCAAGTTGTCGCTAGCGAATTGCAGAACCCGCAACGGTTCTCGGACGTTAATGATGACGGATCGGTTTCGGCGCTGGATGCCTTATTGATTATCAACTTGTTGAGCGATACTACCGAGGCGAGCATTCCGGTCGAGCCCGATGATCGTGGGCCACACTACTACGACGCTAATGGCAACCGGCAAATCACGGCCGCTGACGCGTTGTATGTTATCAACGAATTAACCGCTCGCGGAACGATCCCAAGTGGTGGTATCGGCGAGGGCGAATCGGTCAGCGAATTGGTTGCGACGCAAACGAGTTTGCAGAGCGATGTGATCAATTTCGCGACAACTACGACGGTTGGAGTGATTGCCGAACCTGATTCGGCGTTTGCATTGGCACCTCGCCCCGACAAGTTGGTGTCGCCATCAAGTGATCCAACGATTGATGCAATGAATGACTCAACCGACTGGTTAGAACAAGATGATGTACTCAGTTTTGTCACGGAGGACACGGTTACTCCGTCGGAATTGGATCCGACATTGTCCGCGTTGGATTCCGCTATAGCGGAGTTCAGCAAGTGATAGGAAAAACGAACTTGCGATGTCTCCCCTGACTTGTTTGGGTGAGGGATCGGAATTGGGGCACGGAAGCCTAAAAGATTATTGAAAAAAGCAGCGTTGATGTGATCGCTGAATAGCCTTTCGGAGGTAAACCTTTCTCGCAGTTTTTGAGTAGGGTGTTTCGGAAGAGGGATTCGTTAGCACTGCCAAACCGTTAGAATCAAGGTTTCATTAAATACGCGTTTCGAGCGATTGCTCGAGATATTTCCCATCGTCTCCTGCCATTTTGTCTCCCGGAATTTATCCATGACTCTTCGACGCATTCGCTCTCTTTTTGGTTCCACGTCCGAGCGGCGCACTGGACGCAAAGGCTTTGGCCGACGCAGCAAGGCTCATCGATCCAAATCTCGTCAAATGCTGGCCCAAGCATTAGAGTCTCGACAATTGCTTGCTGGTCCAGATCTGATCGCGATTCGTCCTGACTCGGGCGCGCTACTGCAAGGCAATGACACGTTGAATATTGCACCACGCGAATTCAACTTGTTGTTTCAGGGTGGGGCGAATATCGATGAATCGACGATTGGAAATAGTTCGATTCAATTGGTTCGTAGTGGCGGGGACGGCGCGTTCTTTGATCCTGCGATCACCGATCCAAATGACCCTCGAAGCCTGAATAACGATATCGCGGTATCGCTTGGCTATATTGGTTTGGGGGAACCGAACAGTACCGATCCAGACGATTTGCAGCGGATCGTATTCCGCCCATCGAGTTCGGCATCGTTCAATGCAACCGATCCGACATCCGCTTTTCCCGATGACACTTACCAGATTCAAATTGTCGGCGCCGGTGGTGGCGCGTTGACGAATCTTTCGGGCGAGGCCTTCAATGATGGCGTCGATTTCCAAACAACCTTCCGCCTTGATCGTGGGGCGCAGGTCGTTTCGGTCGTTCCACAACCGGTCAGTCGGAATACCCAGCAAATCATGTTTGCCTCGGGCGTTACCGGTGGTTCGTTTACGCTTTCGCTCAACGGTGAAACGACTGATCCGCTGAGTGTACCGACCAGTAACGCGGCTATCAAATCGGCGCTCGAAGCGCTCGACGGTGTCCAAACCGGTGATGTACTAGTGGGTGGTACTCGCGAAGTGACGTTCCAAGGGCAATTTGCTGGCGAACAGGTTCCATTGATGGTGATGGACACTTCGTCGCTTGTCGGCGGAACGGGCAATGTGGTGCGATCGAGCTCTTTGTCACAGGCATCCAACCAGATCGTCGTTTACTTTGACGATCAAGCGATCGATGGTGCCGAAGTGGTTGATCCAAAGTATTATCGCCTGATCAATACCTCAGGTACATTTTCGACGAATGATGATTCAACGATGTTACCGGAAAGCGTCAGCTATGACCGCGCGGAAAACAGCGTTGTGTTGACGTTTGCCGCGGCAATTCCCGAAGGCAATTACCGACTCGATATTGGCGATAGTGGTGGCGATAATTCGACATTAGCAGGCGCTGTAAAAGTTGGGCGATTGTCGAGCGACAATGCGTTTAGCCAAAATGGATTCATTGGTGATGTCGGTGGCTCTAGCACGGACGCGGCCGATGTTGATTTGTACGAAGTGAAGATCGTGGCGTCGATGGCGACAACGGCGTTGAATGTTAGCGTTAGTCCAAACGCTGGCTTAGAGGGCTTGGTGCGTATCCTCGACGCAGGCGGTGCTGAGTTAGCGACGCAAACGGCCGCAGCCGGTGTCGATATTGTGGTACCTGCGTTTGCGATTGCCGCAGATGGGACCTTCTATATCGAAGTCAGTAGCGCAGACGGCGTTTCCACGGGATCGTATACCGTGAATGCCTCGGTAACCGATAGCCCGATCGACAATCGTGATGACAACACAACGATCAATGACGCAACCGATCTCGGAAGCCTTGGTGCGGCGGGTATCACGATCGGTGGTCAAATTAGTCCTCAATCGATTCCATTGCCGCCGCTCGTCGGCAGCGAAGATGACCTTGGTCATCGCCAAATCCAACGCGAAGCCCACATCGCTAGCACGGGCACAACGCCAACGGTCCCATCGCCGACTCGTGTTGTTCGTTACTACTTCCCGGCAACCCTTGGCGCCGATGCTTCCGGTGGTGACTACACCAACTTGATCACTGCGACCGAAAAGCAAATTGTGCGAGATATCTTTGAAATCTACGCTCAGCAATCGGGCTACGAGTTCATTGAATCCCCCGGAATGGCTCCTGGGGACGGTGATTTGATGATCGGAAAAGGGGATCTTCGTTCTTTGGATCCCGGTGTCGGTCCCAATAGTGGTGTTGCGGGCTTGGGTGGCGGTAATCTTGGCTTTGGCGCTGCCGTTCTAAATGGTGCGATCTACGATGGTAATAATCGCTTCTTTGGCGATGGGTTCACGGGCGTGATGTTCCACGAAATCGGGCACACTTTGGGGTTGGGCCATGCCTATGACGTTCCTGCGACGATGGGTGGTGCATTGCCCAATAACGTTTCGCCCGGGGACAACGACATCATTCATTTACAACGAATCATGCCGCCCAACAGCACTGATATCGATATGTATCAGTTCACCTTGGATCAGCCAGGCCGGTTCACCGCTGAGACTTTTGCAGAACGTTTGGCAACTCCAAGTTTACTCAACACGGCGTTGACTCTTTACCGCGAAATTGCGGGCGGCGATATCGAGGTTGTCTCTCGCAACGATCAATACGTCGGTGCTGATTCGTTGATCGACATTTCGCTCGAACCAGGCACCTATTTCATTGGCGTTAGTAGCACAGGTAACACTAACTATGATCCGCGAGTCAAAGACTCTGGCTTTGGTGGAACGACTAACGGTGCCTATGAGCTAAAGCTTGCATTCGACGCTGATCGCGATGGGGCGTTGCGTGACGCCAGTGGTACGGTGATCGATGGTGACAACGATGGTAACCCCGGCGGCGTCTATTCGTTCTGGTTCCAATCGAGCGATCCGTCGACCACGTTGTATGTGGACAAGATTGCCGACACGACCGCCAATGTGCCCCAGGGTAGCGGTGCGATCAATGATCCGATTGATGAACTTGATCGTGCGCTCCTTTTCGCGGGCAACCGAATCGTCATTCCCAACGATGCGACCGAAGCGATTCTTGACGGCCAATCTTTTAAGGTTGACGATGGCGTAAATGTGGCGACGTTCACCTACGGCGGAGCTGGTTTAGACCATATTGTGCTGGATCCAGCCGATAGCGTTTCCGATATTGCTACGAAAACCAACGCAGCGATTCTCGCTGCTCAAAGTGCCAACCGTTTGAATGCGACCGTGGAGGTATCGGTTACCGGCAAAGTTGTCCAGCTTGGGCAAATTGACAATCTCGATATCACCGAATCGCCAACCTTTTTGACTACTCCGAACCTTGTTAAGGTTGTAGGCAATGGTGGCGCGGACCAAAATATTGATACGCTTGCCGATAACCGGCCCTATCTGGTTGGGCTCGATACCGGTGGCAACCCGTTGGTCGATGGCGGCGAATTCCTTGTGCCACAAGGTGTGAACGTGATGATCCACGCCGGGGCGCTTTTCAAAATGCGAAAAGCGAATCTCGACGCAGGTTCTTCATCGGCGAACATCAGCCGTGCAACTTCCTCGATGCAAGTTCTTGGGACTCCGAACAATGCTGTCTTCTTGCGATCCTTCCACGATGATTCGGTCGGCGGTGAATCCGATGGCGTAGGGCCTGCACCGAATTCAAGCGACTTCGGTGGAATCGTTTTACGAGACGATTCGGACCTCGAAGAAAACGGCATCTTTTTGAATTACGTCAACCATGTCGATATCAAACATGGTGGTGGCAAAGTATTCGTGGATGCGAACGAATCGGTCTTTTCGCCGATTCACCTTGTTGATTCTCGACCGACCATCTCGTTCAATCGGATTACGGACAGCGATGACGCGGCGATTTCGGCTAGCCCCGATAGCTTTGATGATTCATTAGGACGAATCGGACCGACCGTCGTTGGCAATTCGCTTGCGGATAATTCGATCAACGGTTTGTTTATTCGCGTCGAAACTCCGGTCGGTGGCAGCATCGATACGTTGACCGTTTCAGGACGCTTCGACGATACCGATATCACGCATGTTCTTAGCGAAAATCTGATCATCGCTGGGGCATCCGGTGGTCCGACATTGACATCCACGGGCACACTGGTTGCGCGTGCAGCTGGGCGACTCGTGGTTGATCCCGGTATTGTGATGAAGATGAACCGAGCGGTGATTCAAGTCCAACGTGGATCGGGATCGCTGATCGCCGAAGGAACCGTCGATCGACCGATCGTGTTTACGTCGTTCAAAGATGACCGCTACGGCGGCAGCGGCTCGTTTGACGCCGACAATACAACCGATTCACCGATGGCCGGTGATTGGAGCGGGTTGTACTTTGGGCAAGCGACCTCGGGAAGTCTTGATCATGCGATCATTACTTACGCTGGTGGCGTGTCTAACACGAGCGGTGCTGCCTTCAATGCGGTTGAAGTGCATCAGGCTGATTTCCGAATCACCAATAGCTTGTTGCAAGACAACGCGTCAGGTGCCGCTTCGGGTGTTCGTGGAGGCCTTGGTGCGAATGCATCGTCCGTGATTTACGTTCGCGGTGCCCAGCCGATCATCATGAATAACGAGATCGTTGACAATGACGGTCCTGCGATCAGCATCAATGCGAATGCCCTTCGCTATGAAAACATGCGAGACGCGGGCCGGTCGGTTGGCGATGTCGATTTGTTTTCTCAATTCGCAGATAACTCGGGGCCTTTGGTTCGATTGAACCAACTCGATAACAACTCGATCAATGGAATGGTGGTTCGCGGCGAAGTGTTGGTGGCCCAAAGTATTTGGGATGACACCGATATCGTACATGTGCTGCAGAGCGAAATCATTGTCGATAATTTGCATCACGTGGGCGGATTGCGCCTGCAAAGTAGCAATTCGGAAAGCTTGGTTGTGAAACTGAGTGGCGGTGCCAATGTTGGTTTCACCGCAACGGGAACGCCTGTTGAAATCGATGACCGCGTCGGCGGAACCATTCAAGTTCTTGGAACGGTCGGCCATCCTGTCATCCTAACGGCTTTGGCTGATGACTTGGTTGGTGCCGGTTTCACACCGACCGGCGAGGTGATGAAGAACACCAACAACAGTGGCAGTCCATCAACGGGGACTCCCGGTGCGTGGCGTGGTTTCTTGTTTGACGAATTTAGCAATGACCGGAACGTTGCAGTCGTTCGTGAACTCGAAAACGCAATCACCAACAAATTGGATGTCAACGCCAATCCAACCGTGTCCCAATTGCTTGGTACGTTGGCAAAGAACGAAAAGAGTGGTGACGAAAGCAGTCGACTTGGGTTCGAAGTCTCGGGTTACATTAGCCCTAACGATGCAAACGATGTCGACGTATATAGTTTCGTTGGTACGGCGGGAACCGAAGTATGGCTCGATGTGGATCGAACCGATACGACTCTTGATGCGGTGATCGAAGTGGTCAACGCAGCGGGAACCGTTTTGGCTCGATCGATGCGTTCGGGCGAAGTGGGTGCAGCGGGCGACTTGAATACAAGCACGTTGACAAAGAATACGCTACTGGGCGGCGACCACTATACGCAAAACTTCCGTGACCCGGGTCTCCGATATACACTTCCCGGCACTCCCGGAGCAAAAGGAACGTACTTTGTTCGCATTCGTAGTAACCCCGCTTCTTCGACCAATAAGGCAACGATTGCTGGTGAGAGCCGAGGCAATTACACGCTACAAATTCGACTGAACCAAACCAACGAGTTTCCTGGTTCAACGGTCCAATACGCGGATATCCGTTTTGCACAAACTGGGATTGATGTCCAAGGCCTTCCTGCGCACAGTCCCTTGATTGGCGAGGGTGGGGAACTAGCGGGCCAAGGCGGCTCTTATGACGCGGCCCAGTCGATGATCAATGTCCTGCAAAGCGATATTGCAGCTTTGAGTATTTCGGGAGAGTTGTCGGATGCAAATGATGTGGATTGGTACGAGTTCGATGTAGCCCAGACGGGCGTTCAGGTTATTCCAGGACAAAATGACGACGTCGGTACGGTCGCGGTTGTCTTTGACCTTGACTATTCCGACAACGCGGTGCGTGGCGATACGACAATCGCGGTGTACGACAGCAATCAGAACTTGGTTTACGTCGGTCGCGAATCAAATATTGAGGATGATCAACCGAGTGATCCTACGGACCCTAACACTGCGGTTTCCGATCTTGGGCGTGGGTCGCTTGGCGTGAAGGATGCATACATTGGACCGGTCCATTTGCCCTCTGGGGGAACATACTACGTCGCGGTGATGAGCGATCGTCAATTGCCTTCGGCAATGACCGGCTCTTTTGTGGCTGACCTCGATAATGATGCCAATGCTTTTGTTCGCTTGGAACCGGTTAACTCGGTCACACGCGTCGTGGAAGACCATATCGGATTCTCAGGATACGATTCGCGAGGTTCGCTGATCGCTCCGGAAACCGATCAGATTTTTGGTATTGAGAGTGTCGCTTCGCTCAACACGCACATTCCGCAGTACCGGTTCGAAGATGTGTCGCTTTACCTTGCGACGGATCGTGCGACTGCGGACGCGGATGACCGGCTCTATATCGTCGATCCGTACAATGGTGGCGCCTATTCCAATCCCGTTTCCCCAAACAGTTGGTCTGCTGGTGCGGACGACGTCCAAGACATCGTTGTTCGTAGCGACGGTCGAATGTTCGGCTATCAACGCGTCGATGGGGTTGCGGATTCCGTGGGGCGTTTGGTCGAGATCGATCCTTCCGACGGTTCCCTGACTACCGTTGCCCTTGACAACATCCCTGGTGAAGGCGGAGTTGCGGCTGTTGGTGCGTCGGCTCGACCCAACACACGTGATATCGACCGAAGGTTGGGTTCGCACCTTGATCGTGCCGACCAATTCACCAATTCGGACGACGTCGATGCGTTGACGTTTGAGCGACAGGGCAACCTCTCGGCGGCACCGATTTACGATGTTTATTATGTGGTTCGCGAATCGGATGATTCCTCGAAATTGTATCGAGGGAATACCATTGGCGACGCGACCCCGACGCCAGCGGTCGTGGGAGGTCCCAATGCGACCGGAAACATTGAATACGGTTTGATGGGCAACATTCAGGTCAATGACAATGCCCAAGTTGACTTTGTCAATGGAGCTGACACCACAGGCGTGTTGTTAACGGGAATCAACGGCACGACGTTCACGGTCCAGGTCACTCGCACGACGGATCCAACCGGTATCACAGCGGTCAATGTTGCCGCTCGAACCGCAACGATCAACTTGGATAGTGACTTTAATCCGAGCGCTCAAGAGTTCATGGATCTGATCAATAATGACGTGGATGTCAGTCAGTTTGTGGAAGCCACGTTGCGTTTTGGTGATCCGTTATTGCAGGGAACCTTTGGTTCACCGCAACCAACCGATCCAGCGACTCCCTTCACAGACATAGACACTTACTACCGAACGATCACGTTCGACGACGGTGCCGGTGAGATTTCAACGGTTCGTGTTAGTTCGAAGTTGGGTACGTTCACATTATCGATCACGCGACGTGACGAAGCCGATGCCGTTACCGCTGTGAATGTTGCGAACCAAACTGCGACGGTGAATTTGGACGGTAGAGAAACGCCAACCGTTTCTGTGTTGGTCAATTTAATCAACAACCATGCCGAAGTAAGTCAATTCCTGCGTGCTTCGGTCGAAACAGGCCTTGGTGGTAGTGGGAGCAACACGTCGCCAGCTGCAACGTCGATTACCGACCGTGCGACGTCTCCTACGGTGCGATTCAATAATGGTTTGGGTACGACGGCTCGCGTTGTTCTCGATTCACTCGATGGGACCTTTACCCTTACGATTACTCGAGATGCTGATCCGGCCGTTCCGACCGGCGTGACGGCCTTTGATCCTGTGTTGCATACCGCAACGATTAACTTAACGACCGATCCACTGGATCAAACTACGGTTGGCGAGTTCATCAATTTGATCAATACAGATCCGCAACTCATCCCATTTGTGAGTGCAAGGATTGGTGGCGGAAGCGTGCTTTCGGATGTTGGTACGCCGACATCGCCAGCTGCGGGTGATTCGATTGCGATTGCAGCAACCGTCTACGAAGAGGTCGATTTCTTTGATGGGGTGACCACCTCGACGGCTCGGATTACTTCGATTGGGCTTGACTCGATCGCACCGGGAATCTTGACGGATCCGCCATATCAGGTAACGATCACTCGCAATTTTGCACCGACCAGCATCACAACGATTAGTGAAGCGAATCGTGAATTTCTTGTGAATTTAGATGCCGGTTCGGCACCATCGGTTCAAGACTTTGTGGACCTGATCAATAACGATACGATCGCTCGGCGGTACATGTATGCGTCGATCGCAGTTGGTGATGACTTAAGTGTGGGGCAAGCTACTTCGCCGGCGGTTAATACTTATGTCAACCAAGCCGCGACTTATGCGAATACCGTATTCTCGGTCATTGATGACGCTGATCCACCAAACGTCACGAATATCCGTGTCCAGTCCACCCTGCCGACTGCCGATGGCGATTTTGTCCTGAATATCACTCGCCCAGGGAATCGTGGTAACGCAGTGGTTCTAGGTGTTGATCTTGCCAACCGCGTGATCAATCTTGAAATTGGCGCTCAAAATGGCGGTGGGCCGACCGCCGGTGAAATTATTGATGCACTGAACCAACACGTGGATGCTAGGCAGTTGGTTACTGCCGTGATCGTTGGCGGTAATGCTACCGGATTTGGCGATGGTAACGAAGGAACCGATGCGAACGTTGTTGGTCGCCAAAATTACGTTGCGGGCACGGGTGAACGGCTTCGCGGACGTGTGACGGGCATTTCGTTTGACGATCCTGTGACCCCCTCGGGAACGCTTTATGGCGTGACCGCAGGTGGTGAATTTATTCGGATCGAAAAGAATACGGGCAATGCTTCGATTCTTTTCGAAGATCCGGCCATCGAGTTCGCGGGCTTGGCGCTCGGCCCTCAGAATGTTGAAGGCGGATTGTATGCAGATATGTTCTTTGCGATCACTAGCACCCGAGATCTATACGCGTTTGACGTAGATGGGAATCTGCAGGCTATCTTCGCTGGTGGTGCGACCTCCGTCTCGTATACCGATCCTGACAATGGTGGGACCACAAGCGATGTACCTGTGGGGATTGCATTTTCGCCGATCGATGTCAACCTCTGGCATCCCACGACTCGTCGTGCAACCGATGCTGGGCATGGTATCAATACAGTGGTCGATTCCACGCGTGCACCTGGCAGTGCGAACGTGAATTATGTGGATAACATCGGTGCGGATCGTTCGTTTAACCAAGGACAAGGCGGAGCAAGTTTCTACTTTGGTTTGGAACAACACATTCCTAGCGGTTCGTTTAACAGTAATACGCAAGGCTATTTGACCTACGAAGGCGTCAACGCTCAGTGGGGCTTCAGTGAAAACTTGCAACGTGACCTGACGAGTAACCCGAACATTGCCAACACATACAACTTGCCAGGCGGTGCATTTGGTTCGTTGATGTCGGATGAGTTCAGCCTTGCAGGATCGGTTGCTGAAGACCGACCGACGCTGTATTTGAACTACTATCTCGAAACGGAAAATCATGCGGGCGAAACGGACGCCAACGGTCAAGATCCATTCCGTGATAGTGCTCGCGTCTATGCCTCTCGCGATAACGGCGCTACATGGGAATTGCTGGCGACAAACAATTCCGCGCTTAGCGCGCCTGACCCTAGTGACAACCCGAAGGGCGAATTGCCTGGGTTCTTGTCGCATCTTTCCGATGCGGGATTGAATAGTGATACGCCTCGCGCTGAAGGCCATCAAATTGTGCAAGAACTGTTTGACCAGACAGCGGGTGGTGCTGCTCCACAAACGTGGCGTCAACTTCGAGTGGATTTGTCGACATTTGCTGATGAAGCGAACGTCCAATTGCGATTTGATTTTGCCACCGCGGGTCGCGTTGCGGGCGATCCGCTTGATAACTCTTTCGGAGAACGAGCTAGCAACCTTCGATCGAACGCTTCGCAGAACAACCAATTCGAAGGTTTCTTTATCGACGACATCATCGTCGGCTATGCCGAACGAGGTGAAATGGTTTCAGGCACGAATTCCGACACTACGATTACAAATCTGTATGCGGGCGGTTCGAGAACTCAGGATAGGGATCCAAATGCCCGCCCAGACATTGTCAATGGTCCTTACCAAATTGAGATCCGTCGAACGGGTGAATATGTTCTAGCAGCCTCGGGTGGTCCGCAAGTCGCGGCGACTTTCGATACCAATGACCGGCATATCAACTCAGTGCTCGAAACGGGCATTGTGACGTTGGAGGGTGCGCCGGGAACCTATCCTGATACTACCCCAGTGGTGGACACTCGCATTCTTGGCGTGGATGTTCCAGCAGCCGACATTGTCGAGTGGGAGGTCTCAACGGACCAACCCTTCACGGGCGATTTTAGTCTGAAGTCGGGAGCCGTTTCGGCAACCCAGCAGCATTCGGTCTACCAATTCAATCGAAGCGATTTGGTCGCGGACGATACGGCTGGTGTGATCGAGTTCTCGTATAGCGTCTCGTCAGCGGCCGACGCGCATGGCCTGCGATTCCTGATCGATGGCGTTGCACAGAAATTGACGCCGCCTGATTCTGATTTCCCTGGAAGGGACACTCTGTTAGCAACCGGCAATCTGGGTTACCGAACGGTCCAGTTTAGTTTCAGCGGTGGTGACCATCATTTTGCGTGGGTCTATGACTTTACCGATCCCGCCGCAGCGGAAGGATTGAACGAGGCGTTTATTGATGATATTCGCATTTTGCAGGGTGGCACGGGATTGGTCGCCGACCGAAACCGCCAACGTGCTCAGGGCGTCTTCATTATTGACTCGAACTTCATTTCGGATTCCTCGGTAGTGGGGATTCATGTGCAACCCGGCCAAGCCGAAGCAGGCGGCAGCGTACCGCATGCGGGGTCGACGATTAATTTCCCCCAACTCAACAGTGGGCGTTTGATTCCAGGCGTTGTGATCCAGAACAACTTGGTCGCCGGTTCGTCGGGCATCATCTTCGCTGGCGAGACAAACCCAAATCCTCAACGACCTGTCCCATACGGCAAGATTATCAACAATACACTTGTTGGTGATGGTCAAACTGGAATCGGCGTCGATGTGGTTGGGCTTGCCAGCCCCACAGTGATGAACAACTTGATGACCGATTTGGCTGTTGGCCTTAATGGTGGAAGCGGTTCGGTCATCCGCTCAAACTTCTTCCAAGGCAATGCGGCCAACGGAACCACCGGTGCGGCAGCCATCCTTGCTGGTGGTAGCGAACCGTTATTCGTCGATAAGGCGAATCGCAACTACTATTTGTTGCCGGGGTCCAAGGCACTCGATAGTTCGCAAGACGTCGAACAGGATCGCGCCCAATTTGTTACCTTCAAGAATTCCTTTGATATACCTGAATCGCCGACCAGTGCACCGAGTCGGGATGTTTACGGGCAATTGCGAATTGACTCTGGTGGAACCGGTGGCGGTACCGGTGCGAATGTCTTCATTGATCGTGGTGCCGTTGATCGATCCGATAAGGATCAGCCTTATGCGGTTCTATTGAACCCAGTGGACAACGATGTCGATAATGAGGATCGTGATCCAAACGAGACGGTCGTCCATATGACGAATCCGTTGCTGGAAAACTTCAAAATCCTTTTGGGTGATGGACGTGGCCCAAATTCACCGTTCGAAGGAACCGGCGTCAATGGTTTGACGGTGGACGATCCGAACGACTTGAATATCTCTACCGACGGAGTCCAAATCGTTCACAACGGTCGACTGCTTGTCGAAAATACGGATTACTCGCTCGGCTATAACCCGCAAACAGGTGTGCTGCTGCTGACTCCGCTGTCGACTTTGTGGGAACCGACCGGCGTGTACACCATCACGCTCGACAATACCCAAATTGCTGACCTGGCGGGCAACCCATTGCGGTCGAACCAAACCGATGGTTCGACGAAGTTCTTTATCTTGATGCCGGACGTCGAATTGGACTTTGGCGACGCGCCATCGAGTTTTGACACCTTGCTGGCAGAAAACCCCGCTCGCCATACGATCCAACCCGGCGCGACTCCGCGATTGGGAGCGCGTGTCGACGGTGAACCGGACAGCCCGGTTCCAGCAGGATCGGATGATACTGCACAAACTGTTTGGGCGTCCTCCCCGGATGGATTGTTCCTGATCGCCGCTTCGGTGGATCCCGCACAGAATGGCTACATGATCGACGTGGATCCAACGGCAACGGCTGTCGGTGGTGAAGAGTTGACTGTCCAGATTGGACTTCGTAGTGAGACGTTCGAACTGGTTCTTCCCGGCTTTGCGGCGAAGCGAGGTAACATCGCTGTAGCACTGACCGCGTCGGATTCAGCGTCCGATATCGCAACCAACTTGGCCGATGCGATTCGTGAACAATTGGTCGCGGAAGGGGATGCATCGTCAGTGACGATCGATGCAACCTTGCCAGAACAAATCGCGGTTCTCAGTTTCGATGATGAAGATGGTGTCGCCGTCGGTACATACCGAGTGATCCCCGATCCGGCCGACCCGGCCGTGTTCACGGACTACACGGTCTTCCTCAATCCCGGCGCGCCCGCATTGACGACTGACTCAGCCGATGTGCTTGGGTTCCTCAATCCGCTTGACAAGTTAGGGACGACGATTTCGGTAAACGCCAGCAGTGCTGGCAAACTCGATGCTTGGATCGACTTTAACTACAACGGCACGTTCGATGTCACTGAACAAATTTTCAAGAACGTTGACTTGGTTGCGGGGGATAACACCTTAACGATCCAAACGCCGATTGACACCGCGGCAGGTAGTCCATGGGCACGATTCCGAATTTCAGAAGAAGGGAATCTAGGGCCCGATGAATTGGCGATCGGTGGTGAAGTGGAGGATTATCAATTCCAAGTCTTCCGGATTTCGCCAACGATTCCTGAGGATGACTCGTTTAGTGTCGACGAAGATGTGACGCTTGACACGGCCGCGATGGACATGTCGGTGCCGCCCGCGTTTACGGAAGCCTCGTTGTTCGATAATGAGGTCATCTCTGGATTCTTGCCACCGCGATTCTTGGTTTATGATCAACCAACCAAGGGGACATTGACGGTGACCGATGATGCATCGGGACGATTCGTTTATACTCCTGCGGACGACTACTACGGCGAAGATACCTTCACGTACTGGGTGACGACTCAGCCTGTGCAAGGAGCGGTCGCCTCGCCGGCTGCATTGCCGGACAACGTCACATTGGCAACCGTGACGATCACGGTCAAACCTGTGAATGACGTTCCATTGGCAGTGGCAGGATCGTTTGTCACGCTTGAAGATACGGCCATTACCATTGATGCCGACGAACTGCTAAGTGGGGCTGTTGCGGATGAATTGGCTCAGTATCCCGCTGCAACTCCGCCGGCTGTTTCGCCGAGTGGTTCAGCAAATCCATGGAACGAAGACAACCAAACGTTAACCGTTGTTGCGTTGACGATTCCTGTTCTTGTTGGCGACACGAACGTTACCACGAGTGGATCCTATGAAACCGCACGCGGAACTTTTGACGTTACCTTCGCCGGCGGCATTCTTGATCAATTGGTCTACACGCCCAAGCAAGATCTGAACCGCGACAATCGACGTGCGGTCGCGGATCCTCCGATCTTTGAAGAGTTCTCATTCACGATTCAAGATGATGGTCTATCGATCGATCCGGTGGATAGCACAATTGTCACGATGGGAGCAATCCAGACCAGCACCAAGATGGTTTCGATCGATGTGAAACCAGAAAACGACGATCCGGTCGCCAACGATGATGTGATCAGTGAAAACAATGTCCGTTGGGCCACGTACAACGCTGGTCTTGCGACTCCGGTCACTCCCGCGCCGATTCCGACCGAAGACACTGACTTCGTGATTCCACATGCTTATTTGATCAGCAATGACTTCAATGCTCGGGACACCGCGTTTGATGAACTTGACCTGATCAATGATGGCGTCTTAACCGTGACGGGCGTTGATGCTGCATCAGCCCTTGGCGGTACGGTATCGATCGTTGGTGGCAATCTTGTCTATCGAGCACCCGAACATGCGTACGGACTTGATACGTTCAGCTACACGATCACGGACGCCGGCGTGAATATCGATGTGGCGGGTGTCAGCACGGATGCCCCGCTAATGCATACCGCTACGGTGACGGTGTTGGTCAAACCGATCAATGACAAACCACTGGCGAATGATTTGGATGTCACGTTGTCCGAAGCAGTCGAATTGATCGACGGAACGAATGATGTTGATCCGAATGCCATGAGTGAAGGTGTTGGATTCAAGACCATCACTGCGGCCGAGTTGTTACGACTCGGCGCCGTTGGCGGTGCCTTGGAAACGACCTTCTCGACCGGCAGTAACGATACCTACGATGAGCACGAACAAGATTTGCGTGTTGTGGGCTTCGGCTTGCCTGGTGCAACGACGCCGAGCGTCGACGCGGTATCGCTGACATATGATGTTAATGGCGAAGCGACAGAGGTGTTGCAGACCGCAAGCGGCCAGCTCGAACTGTCATTTGAAATCGATGCCACGACGGGCGTCGGCACGTTTGTCAGTTTGGTTTACACGCCGGATACTGACTATAACAATCGCAGTGAATTCCCCGCGACCGACCCGTTTGTGTACTTTGTCGAAGACTTCGGCGAGTTGACGGTTTACGGTGCGGACCAAGTTGGTGAATCGACAACGTCGGTGGATCATGGAAGCTTACGTAGTGATCCTGCGACGGTTGTGATGACGGTGACGCCAGTCAACGATGTGCCGATCTTCCCCGAGTTCAGCACGGTCGAGTTAGTCGAGGACGAAGCGGCTGATTTCGCCGTGGTGGTTCGCGACATCTACATCGATCCATTGGTGATGATTACTCCTGGTGCGGAATCAACCGCATTGGATGAAATCGCTCGTCAAGGCGTGACGATTGAGATCGCCGAATTGAATGTCCCAACCGGCATGTTCGCTAGCCTGCCTGTCTTGGACGAATCCGGTGTCTTGACGTTGACACCGAACCCAGACGTTTATGGCTGGGCTGTGTTTGAAGTCACGGTGACCGATGATGGGCAAAGTTACGACTCGACCACCGGCACGTTTGTGGACGATCCACTCACGGCAGTTCGTTCCTTGACTGTGCATATTTCGCCAGTGAATGATGCCCCGGTTTCAGTTGACCGCAACCTGGAAGTGACCGAAGCCGAAGAGTTTGCGGTTGGTGATGGTTCGGCAACAAACCTCATCGCACGCTTGCCGTTGACTCCTGCGGACTTCCTTGGTGGGACGACGGCCAACTCTGTGTTGGCAGAACAGAGCGACTTTGCCGACAATGTGTTGCCGAATCCGGCTCTGGGCGAAGTCGAATATGACGAAGATGAACAAAGTCTTCGCGTCGTTCAGTTCACCGTGACGGATGTGGATGGCAACTTGATTGTCGTGGACAGGGACAACCAAAACGGCGTCGAATTGACATTGGCCACGGGCAAGATCACGTTTAACTTCGATCCGACTACTGGTGAGTTCACCGACGGGGAATACTACCCCGACACGGATTACAACGAACGACCTGAATTCGTGCCGACGGAAGCATTCACTTACATCGTCGAAGACTTTGGTCCCACGACGATCCCCGGAGCCGACGTCATTATTCCTGCAGTATCGACATCGATCGATTACACACTCGAACTGGACTCAGCGGATAATCTGAACAACCGTTCGGAACCGAAGTTGATGACGATTCGAACGCGTTCAATGAATGACGTACCTGAATTTGATCCGATCACCAATGTGGTTAAGTTTGCTGAAGATGTTCAAGCCGATAACTCGATCGTTTACTACGACGTCTACGGTGGCACGGTGCTGATGGGTTACGACCCCGCGGCCCCAAGTTTGGCGGAAGCGATCTTTGTCAGTCGCGATACCGCATTGGATGAACGAGCCAATGAAACCTTGACGTTCACCACGACGATGGTCGCGCCAACAGGCATGTTCGCCAGCACGCCGACGCTTGATCAATACGGCGTCTTGGCGTTGACTCCAAACCCAGACGTCTTTGGTTATGCAGTGCTTGAAATCACGGCGACCGATGACGGCCAGAGCTACGATCCGGCTTCGGGTTTGTCGGCCGATACTCGCAGTATCACGCGCACGATCACCGTGAATATCACGCCTGTGAACGATGCCCCGATTTCGTTTGATCGTGAATTGGAATTCACCGAACGGCATGAGCCCGATGCGATTGTCGATGGCTTTGGTCAATTGCCCATCACGGTGGAAGACTTACTTCGTGAGAACACCGGTGTCGTTTCGGATCCGGCGGATGCGAATAATCCAGCCAAAGAAGGGGACTTTGCAGCAACTCTTGAATCGCGATTCGACGAGCATGAGCAGCAACTTCGTGTGGTTGAATTCACTGTCACTGACGATACCGGTGCCGATGTGATCGTTGACAAAGACAACTTCAATGGAATTCCTTTGAAGTTGGCGACAGGCACGATCGCTTTCAACTTTGAAATGGCTAGCGGTGCATTCACCGGCGGTGTCTTTGTGCCGGATGTTGATTACAACCGCTTGCCACACTTCGATCCTCTGTTGACGGTCGAACAGTTCACTTACATCGTCGAAGATTTTGGTGCAACGACGATTCCAGGTGCTGACCAAGTATCACCCGTTGGTGATTCGCCCGTCGATTATACGACGGATGGTGGAACGCCTCCGGTGGGCCTGAACCATCGTAGCGAACCGAAGATGGTCACCATTACGGTCAAGGAAGCGAACGATTTGCCTGTGTTGCCATCCTATGGCATCGTGCAATTGGTCGAAGATTTGAAGGACAACACGGTCGACGCTAGCGGAAATGCGATTGCAGCTGGCACCGTGAATCCTGACAACGAAATGTTGTTCTACGACATCTATTCCGACCCAACGGTCATGGTTCTACCAGGACCTTTGACGGCCAAAGATGAATTGGCATTGCAGAATGTTGTAATCACGGTGACACCTGAAAACGTCCCGCTCGATATGTTCGCGACCTTGCCGAGCGGCGCATACGCAGAATTGTCCACCGATGGAATCTTGACTGTTCAACCGAACCCAGACGTATTCGGTGTAGCGGTGTTCAAGATCAATGTGACTGACACCGGTCTCGATAGCGATGGCAATAGTGATCCGCAGTCAGTCGAACGATTGATCACGATCAATATCGCTCCTGTGAACGATGCTCCCGTCGCTTACCCGCGAGCTCTATCGGCAAGCGAATCTGTTGAGTTCGATGAGTTTGGTCAACCGCTTGATGTTCCTGTTGAGATCACGTTCAATGCGTTGAGTTTGATCAATGGTGATGCCTCGCTTGGCGAAACGCCTGATGCCGAAGGATTGTTCGATGGTGGGTTGTCAAGTCTTTACAACGAAGATGAGCAAGAGCTTCATGTGATCGAGTTCCTCGTTCTCGGTCCTGATAGCGATACGTTTGAAATCAAGGGTTCCGACTTTGTTGGCCAAACGGCGACACAAGAAACCCGTGGTGGCGGTGTGTTGGAATTCACTTTTGACGCAGACGGCTTCTTTACCGAAGGCGTCTATCGCCCGGCGACCGATTTCAACCGCGAAGCTCCCTATCTTTCACCAGAATTCTTTGCCTACACGATACAAGACGACGGTGCGACGGAGATTCCTCCGAGTGGCTCGCTGCTTGATCCGGCACTCCCTGTTGAACGATCGGAATTGTCCGTTGTGACGATCGAAGTCATCGCGGTTAACGACTCACCGATCTTTGTATTGCCTTCGACGGAAATTGAAGTGCTCGAAGACAATTCAGTCGAAACGATCACGAGCGTTGCTACTGGTATTAGTCCTGGTGGTGGTTTGGACGAAGTGAATCAAGAACTTGAATTCACCCTGACGGCCGATGGATTTGTTGCGACCGATTTCTTTGCTGTGGTGCCGACGATGAATGTCGAAGGCGATTTGACGTTCCAACCTGGGGCGGATGTCTTTGGTGACTTCGTGTTCGATGTCACATTGGCGGATAACCCTGGCACGACCGATTCTGCGGTATCGACGCAGAAGTTGACGATTCATGTTCGTCCTCAAAACGATGCTCCGTTGCACACTCGTGTAGGGTCTTCGATAAGCTACGCTCCGTCAGTGGAAGACACGGAAATGGTGATCCCACTTGTTGGTTCGGCAACGGAAACTGGACTCCTCGATGTATTTGTTGTGGGACCGACGAACGAAACATCCACTTTGGTCGGTGGCGGGCAAAGCATCTCAATGCAAACTCCGCTCACCAACCGCACGGCTAAAGGTGGTACGTTGACGCCGGTCGTCGAGAACGGCGTCGTCACAGGGTTGACTTATCTACCACGGCTCGACTTCGTCGGGATTGACACGTTTGTCTACACGATTACCGATGGCGGAATCAGCATTGACTTGAACACCGATGGTGAGGAGAAAGCCGATGCGTTGACTGCGACTGGAACCGTTACTTTGACGGTGACCGGCGTGAACGACCCACCGCAATTCTCAGGTGCTGCTGATCACACTTCGGCCGAAGATCAAGGAACAGTTACCGTCAAGAATTGGGCCACGGGTATTCGACCTGGTCCTATTGGCGCGGCGGACGAAGTTGGTCAAGCGATGAACTTCATCGTCACCCAAGACTCCGGACAGACGGACTTGCTCGTCGGTTTGCCTGAAGTGGTTATCAGTGGTGGTACCGCCAGTTTGGTCTACACGGCGGCGCAAGATCAGTTTGGTGTTGCTGTCTTTACGGCAATCCTGCAAGACGATGGCGTGCCTGTTGCTGATAGTACGCCAGCACAGTTCACCATCACGATAACGCCGGTCAATGATCCACCAACCTTCACCGCTGGTTCGCCAGTGAGCGTGAATGAAGATAGTGGCGAATATGAAGAAGTCGACTGGGCCACGATGATTTCGCCCGGCCCGGCGAACGAAAGCGACCAAACGGTAGTCTTCAACGTGGTTACACCTGTTGAGTCGCAGTCATTGTTCGCACCTGGTGGCTTGCCACAGGTCAGTGATGATGGAACCTTGACATTTGAAGTCGCTGAAAATGCCAGTGGTGTTGCGAATGTTGAGATCACGGCGAATGATTCGGAAGGATTTGACTCGGAAACCGTTACCTTGACGATCTCTATCGTTGAGCAAGAGGATGCGGTGGTCGCAGTTGACGATACCCTCGATACGGATGAAGACGCGGTTCTTGAACTCGATTCGATTGACTTGACGGGCAACGACATCGATCCTGATTTGGCAACAAATCCGGAGGAAGTCTTGACGATCGTCATGCCACCAAGCCAATTGACTAGCAAAGGCGCAGTGTTGACCTATGATTCGGCAACGGGTCGAGTCGTTTACAACCCTGCAACGGCGGAAGAAATCCAAGCGATGAAACCTAGTGATTCGACGGTCGATTCTTTCACCTACGAAGTGAGAGATCACACCGGAAACACCAGCACCGCGACCGTCACCTTGAATATCTCGGGACTGAACGATGCTCCCATTTTGGCGAACGATGGGATTCTTCTCAACGAATCTGGTCCAACCGTTGTGACGCCACTGGTCAATGATATTGATGTCGATGGCACAATTGTGCCGTCAAGCATCATTATCACCGCCCAGCCTCAGTTCGGTGCCTTAACGGTCGAGAATGACGGTACCGTCATTTACACGCCGAATGAATCCTTTAGTAGGGTAGACACGTTCGATTACACCGTCGGCGATAATCTTGGCCAACAAAGTGAGCCAGCGTCCGTCACAATTTCGCTAAGCTTGTTGCCGAATGTTCCTGATTTCAACGGCGTGGTTGCGACGAGTAAGGATACGACGACACTTGATGTCGGGGCTGCTTCGACCGCTATCGAAGGTACTTTGGATTTGACGAGCATTCAAATCGTTGACGGCCCGTCACATGGTACCGCGACGGTGAATGACGACGGCACGATCGGTTACATCGCCGATGCTGGCTATTTGGGCCCGGACTCATTCCAGTTCACGATTGCCGATTCGGAAGGGCGGGTGAGCGATCCAGCGACGGTGAACATCAGCGTTGTTGAATACCGCTTGCAAAACCCCGATCCGACCAAGTACAACGATGTCAATGCGAACGGAGATGTAACTGCTTTCGATGCCTTGCTGATTATTAATCGGTTGACGGAAACGCCGCAAAATGTCGCCAGTATTCCTGTGACATCGATGGACCAAGGTCCGAACTACTACGATGTCAATGGTGACGACACGATTACGGCACTCGATGCTTTGTTGGTCATCAATCAATTGTCGCAGCAAGACGACAACAGCGTTTCGGGCGAACAAGTGGTGACGTCGGATCTTATCACTGCGACCCAATCGGCGAGCGGTGTCGTTGATACGTATGCGTCCGCGGTTGATCTTCAATCGACTCCAGAGAATCTAGAATCGGCTTCGCCGAAGAAGATGAGTGCTTCCACATCGCCCTCGCAACCGTTGGATGTGGTTGATTTGATCGCTGAAAGTCGTGAAGGCTCGCAGGAGCAGAACGACGAGAAACTAGAAGCCCTCGACGAAGCGTTCGCCAATTTGTTGTAGGGATGAACCTAAGTAGGCCGGTCGGATTGGCCGGCCTACTTTATTTCACTTCTATCGGTTCTAATACGTCCCTTGAATCTTAGGATGCTCTTTCAAAGGGAATGAAACGTGATCGTCACGATTACTGGAAAATTAGTCCGTGTGGGTGAAACTGCGGTGGTTTTGGAAGCCAACCCGTTCGAATATGAAGTCTTGGTTGCTGATTTCACTCGACGGCAATTACAAGCGAGAACTGGCGACGAGATTCGACTGCATACGCTTGAGTACATCGAAGGAAACGCTCAAGGAGGTCGGTTGACGCCTCGATTGATCGGATTCATGTCAGAACCGGAACGTCAATTCTTTGACTTGTTTTGCAGCGTTGATGGAGTTGGCGTCAAAAAGGCACTGCGCGCAATGGTACGCCCAGTAAAAGAACTTGCCGTGTTGATCGAGCAGCAAGACGCAAAAGCCTTGTCGGCACTGCCGGGGGTTGGTCCCGCGACCAGCGAACGCGTGATCGCTAAACTGCGTCGCAAGATGCCTCGATTTGCTTTGATGGTTGATCGTGAAGGAGTAGGCGAAACCGTTGAACTCGGCTCGCAAGTTGTCAGCGAGACATTCGATGCACTGATGACACTTGGTCACAGCGAAGCGGATGCACGAAAATTGATCGACGAAGCACTGGCGAGTGGTAAGAAGTTCAAGGACACCGAGTCACTATTGACGATGATTTACCAACGCTCGCATTAGCATGCGGGGGCATCCATTAGTCATTTTTGCTTCGCTTAGCTCTCTGTGCTTTGAAGTCGTTTGGCTGCTTTTTGGGCCAAGTACGGCACCGACTTTTCAATTGATTTCCATGAAGATTTTGCTCCCTTCTTGGGACGGACGATCATCTCGATCCCTTCCGGGATCGATTCCGACTGGGTGCGAAAGGATTCGCGTATCAGTCGTTTCCATCGATTGCGGATCACCGCGTTGCCCGTTTTCTTTGGAATCGTAATTCCGATGCGACTTGGAATGGATCGGTTTTGGTTCACAGCGAATAAAACCAATGTTCCATCGGCAACGCAAACGCCTTTCCGTAAGATTAACGTGAACGTCTGGCTTTGCACCACGCGCCGCGATTTGGGAAAAGAATAACGCATGCGTTAGAATGCCAGAGCGTCGCGGAGTATCATCGGATTCTGCTCTGCAAATTTCTCAATCAATTCTTTTGATTCGTCGTCAAGAGATTCAGGCAGCCGAATTTGTATCTCGACAATCAAATCGCCTGCCGAGCCATCACGATTGCGAACGCCTTGGCCTTTCAGTCGCAATCGTCGTCCACTGCTGGTCGACGGTGGGATAGACAGTGTTACGGTTCCAGTCGGTGTCGGGACATCGACTTTCGCACCGAGTGCCGCTTCGGGTAACGACACAGGAAGCTGCAATTCAAGATTCTTTCCGATCCGACGAAAGCTTGGATGATTGGATACCTTCAACAGCAAAATCAAATCGCCCGTGGGCCCACCATTGGGTGACGGTTGGCCTTGTTCTCGAAGCCGAATTTTCGACCCCGTCTCGACACCAGGCGGGATGGTGACGGATAGTTTTTCACTTTTTCCGCCGCGATTTAGATAGAATTCAGTCGTGCCACCGAGGACGGCGGTTTGAAGTGGCAATTCCAGTTCATGTCGCACGTTCGCGCCACGCTGTGGCGGTTGAGTTCGCCGAGCGCGGCCTCGACCCCGTCCACCGCCGGCTGCCCCGGCGCCCATCATTTGTTCAAAAAAGTCCGAGAAACCATGTTCAAACTGGACGCCGCCACCTCCGCGACCGCGACCGCCGAAAATTTGTTCGAGGTCCAAGCCGTCAAATCCAGCTTCACCCGCTCCGCCACCGGCGTTTGGATTCCATCCACTGCTGCGGATCTTCTCGAAATCGGCACCATAACGGTCATACGCGGCCCGTTTGTCCTCGTCGCTTAGGACATCGTAAGCTTCTTGAACTCGCTTGAATTTTTCCCGTGCTTCATCGTTGTCGGGGTTCTTATCCGGGTGAAACTTAAGCGCCAAACGGCGATGCGCTTTTTTGATTTCATCGTTCGTCGCTGTTCGCGATACGCCTAGAACTTGATATAGGTCTTCTGTCACGACGGTTGGGTTCGCTTTTGGGATTCGATGTGGTAGGAAACTGCACTATAACTAAGAGTGCCAACTTGGCACATTCCACCGACTTCCACTAGCGGTAGCAAACGCTGAGCCGATTGTCGATTGAAAGCCGCTTGGCCGTTTTTGGTTGGAGTTGTTGAAGGGGAATTTGATGCGTTTTTGCTTCTATGCCGTGATTTTGATGTTTGCTGGGCTACTGTTGCCTGGCAATCCGCTGCGTGCTGCAGGACAACTGACCGTGTTGGTAACGGACGAAAGCACCCAACTGCCCGTTTCCGCACGGCTAGAGGTCTTTCGGGGCGAACAAGTCGGTGGAAAACTAATGCCGATACGTAAAACGGTTCCTGCGGGGACTGGATCGTCGGGGACGAGTCCTCAAAGTGTTGGTGTTGTGATCGATCGATCCTTGGAGCTCTCTTTCCCCAAAGGGACTTACTCGTTTCGGATGACTCGCGGCCCCGAATATCGGGTGGTACGTGGCCATTTCGTGTTGGAACGAGAGAGCTTTGATGAACACAAAACCGCTTTGCCGCGAATGATCGATATGGCCGAACAAGGTTGGATAAGCGGCGATTGTTGTGTGCCCTCTTCGGCCAATAGTTTGCCACTACGGATGGCTGCCGAAGACTTGCATCTTGCTGCGGTCCTTGGCCATGTCGACGCATTGCCTATCGCTGGCCGCGACGCGCAAGATCCGATCGAGAATGATCCGTCATGGCTACGTGAAGACGTCTTCGAAGATCGCGGGCTCGTTTTTTATGGAGGGGAACAAGACGGCGAAAGTCAATCGTCGGTTGAGCAACCCGTGGCGAGTCGACTGGCTAGGTTGCCTCGCGGGAATGACGACGTTCGGGTCGCAATTGAGAATCCATTTGCATGGCCGCTTCCGGTTTGGATTGCCAGTGGACGAGTTGACGGGATCTTTGTCTTGGGTGATTGGTTGCAACTCGATCGAAAACAGTACACGGTCAAAGATGGTCGGTCACCCGATGGCCCACGCACCGGCGATGCCAGCGAATTGGGACGGTTTGCCGAACGAGTCTATTGGAATTTGCTCGAAGCAGGGATCCGAATTGCACCGTTGGCCGGCAGCGGGTCAGGTGGCAGAGCCACTCCGGTCGGCTACAACCGGCTCTACGTCGCCCAGCAACCCGATGGTCGATCGGCAACTGCGTCACAACAAATTGCCGCTCGGGTGCAATCGTCCGAGCAATGGTGGCAAGCGGCATGGAATGGGCAAAGTGTTGCAACGAACGGACCGATGCTACAGCCGACGCTTGATGGAAAAATCCCCGGACACGTATTCACCGCTCACAGCGGAGAGAAGATTCGTTTGCAGCCGGAGGTTCGGTTGTCCGTACGTGACCCAGTTGATTATTTGGAAGTGATCCGCAACGGACGCGTCCATTACAGTGCGCGGTTGGATGAATTTGCCAAGGCGGGTGGAGTGATCGAGCCGATCGAGATCGAAGAAAGCAGCTGGGTTGTTATCCGCGTTGTAACGCGTTACGAAGACCATTTCCGAGCTGCGATGAGTGCGCCGTGGTACATCGACGTTGACGGAAAACGGCGAAAAACCAAAGAGGCGACTGCGTTCTTTCAAGACTGGCTTCGTCAATACGAGCAGCGGCTCAAGAAACGAACATCAGACGAGATTTCGAAACACGTTCCCTACATCCGAGCTGCTCGAGCCTTTTGGCAGTGATGCGTCCCGAGTTGCCACGTGATCGTTTTGCACGCACGTGATTGTTTCCCAAACAAACGCGTGTCTTTTCAGTCCAACGCTTCATAGCTTTCCCGCAGGGCGTCTGGGACACGTTGGAGTGTCCCCGTGCGATCGATCACCGCGAGCGTTACGGTCGCATCGACCAAGACCTCGCTATCGCGAGTGATTTGGTACTCGTGGATGATCTTCGCGGCAGTGACTTTGGCGATTCGTGTTTGCACTTGGATTAAGTCATCGTACATGGCAGGTTTCCGATAGCGGCAATCGACTCGAACGACGACGACCAATTGCCCCGCTTCTTCCATGTCGCGATAGCGGCCTCCCGAAGCGCGGAGAAACTCGGTTCTTCCAATTTCAAAAAAACGCAAGTAGTTTGAATGATGGACGAAACCCATCGGGTCCACTTCGTCATAACGAACTCGCAGCTCGATCGTATGTTCACGCAAAATATGGCTCAATGGTTTGAGTTCAGTGGTTCTTCATCTGAATCGATACTTTAGGAAGATGTCAGGTTTGGTTCCACATGGCTTACGAATGACAAGAAATCGCCACATGCGGTAAATTGTCGATACTATGAAACGGCACTGTGTGATTATGTCACGCTTGTGTGTCAAAAGAGCGCGCACAAAGAAAGGAAACTCACAATAGATGAGTGTTTCATAACCACATTTATGTGGCACTCGGTTTGCTCCGCTGTAGGCTTTGCCGACGATGCGGTGGGCATCGACACGTTGCCTCTCCCGGAGAACAGACAATGGCTGGACTTCATCCCAAAAAAACAGTTGTTCCAATGGACTTTAGTGAACTCTCCTTGAACGCCCTGAATACTGCGGTCGAAATCGCGGGCGATTCGGGTTCGGTCGAAGTGATTCATGTCTTGCCGCCGATTTTGGTCATGGAGTCCAACGATTTGTACGGCTCTGTGACCGATAGTGATCGGAAGGACGCGACAAAGGCACGATTGAAGAAACAGTTGGCTGACGACAAATATGCAAACGTTCGCATTCGAGTTGCAGTTGGAGACCCAGGACACGAGATCGTTGCCTGTGCCAAACGTGAGTCTGCGGATTTGATCATCATGCCTTCACATGGACATGGATTTCTTAAGCACATGTGGCTCGGTTCGGTTGCCGAACGCGTGGTTCGTACATCCTGCTGTCCTGTGCTTGTGCTTCGGCAGCCGCACTAAGCGGTTCAAAACTTTCGCGTAACCGAAATCCGTTTTCTTGGAATATCGATTTCCAAGACTTTGACTTTCGCCAAATCGCCCACTGAGACCACTTCATTGGGGTCTTTTACGAAGCTGTTGGCGAGTTGTGAGATGTGGATGAGTCCATCTTGATGGACACCAATGTCGATGAATGCGCCAAAGTGAGTTACGTTGGTGATGACCCCTTCGAGGACCATTCCGACTTTCAAGTCTTCCATCGAATTGACTGCATCATCAAATTTCACCGCTCGAAACTCGCTGCGCGGGTCCCGGCCCGGTTTCGCCAATTCACTAATGATGTCAACGATCGTCGGGATGCCGAATTGGTCGTCTACGAACTGTTCGGGTTTCAGTTTCTGGCTAAGTGTTGCATTGCCAACGAGTGTTTTTGAATTAGCCCCAAGCGTCTTGGCCATTCGAGTGACCACCGTGTAGCTTTCAGGATGGACGGCGGAATTGTCGAGCGGTTCATCGCCTCCTCGGATTCGCAAAAAGCCCGCCGCTTGCTCGAACGCTTTTTTTCCAAGCTTGGGTACCTTTGTCAATTCTTTGCGATTCGAAAAGCTGCCGTGACCGTTTCTGTATTCGACAATGTTACTAGCAAGCTTTGGGCCGATACCCGCGATATGCGACAACAGTGGTACGCTAGCCATGTTCAAATCAACGCCCACATTGTTGACACACGATTCAACCACGCGATCGAGGCACTTTCGCAGTTGAGTTTGATTCACGTCATGTTGGTATTGGCCTACACCGATCGATTTCGGGTCGGTTTTTACCAATTCCGCTAATGGGTCTTGGAGTCGACGTGCAATGCTGATGGCACCTCGGACGGTAATGTCCAAATCGGGGAACTCATTCGAGGCAAGCTCGCTGGCAGAGTAGATTGACGCCCCCGATTCGCTGACCATCACCTTGGTCACATTCAGTTTGTTTTCACGAATCAGATTACCAACAACGGCATCGGTTTCTCGCGACGCGGTTCCGTTGCCGATGGCAATCAGCTCGACTTCGTATTTCTTGATCAGTTCTAAGAGTTTTCTCCCTGCACCATCGGTATCGCTTTTGGGAGGCGTTGGATAGATCGTGGTGTTGGTTAGGAATTTACCAGTGCCGTCGACCACCGCAAGTTTGCATCCGGTGCGAAAACCAGGGTCGATACCAATGGTCACACGAGGTCCCGCAGGGGCGGACATAAGCAGTTCGTGTAGGTTTTTGCCGAATACACTGATCGCTTCCTCGTCCGCCTTTTCTTTCAGTGTTTGCAGCACGGTCGATGTTGTCGCGGGCATCAATAGTCGTTCGTAGCAATCGTCAACCGTTGAGACCAATTCGTTGTAAAAATCAAACTGAGGATTATGTACGAACCTGGATTTCAGTTCCCTTGCCACGCGGGAATCATCCAACTCGACACCCACGCGAAGGACTCCTTCGCTTTCGCCTCGTAGCATCGCCAAGACTCGGTGTGACGGAATTTTGTTCGCTGGTTCATGGTGGTCCATGTACAACTCGAACTTGCCCGCGTCTTCCTTCTTGCCTCGTTTCACTTTTGAAGTGATCTTGCCAAACGACAACGCTTGGCCCGTCATCCAAGTCCTGGTTTCTGCGTCTTCGGACCATTGTTCGGCAACAATATCCAATGCACCTTGCAGTGCCGCGTCGCGATCAGGGACCTCTTTTTCCTTGTCGACAAAATCGCCAAGGGTGTCACGTTTCGATTTCGACAGTTTGGTTTGGCTTAGAATGATCTCAGCGAGCGGTCCGAGTCCGCGTTCGCGAGCAATCGTTGCTCGAGTGCGTCGTTTTGGTTTGAAGGGAAGGTAGATCGCTTCAAGCGAACGCAGGTCAGCACAGGTTTCAATTTTCTCCCGTAGTTCATCGGTCAACATGCCTTGTTCGTCGATTGACTTAAGCACGGTTGTTTTCCGTGTTGCCAGTGCGTTTGCCTTGTCGAGTGCATCCTCGATCGCCCGCAACGCAATTTCGTCTAAACCGCCTGTCGCCTCTTTTCGATAACGAGCGATAAATGGAATGGTATTACCGTCATTGAACAGCTCAACCGCCGATTGCACTTGGTGAACAGGGATTCCAAGGTCTTTGGCGATGGCTTGGGTGGCTGCTTCAAGATCAAAAACAGGAAATGATGGGATACTCATGAGTCGCCGTTGAAAACGAGGGTTGCATTGAAATTGAAGATCAAGAATTTGGCGAATGGATCATTTTGATGCAACGCACTGATCATAAAAATGTCTCGCGGCACGCCCGCTGATGGTCGTTTTCTCAACAAGTTCGTTGGCAATCTGTTGGATCGCCTTGGCGTGTCCAGGCTCAAGTAATAAATGTTCGGTCTTATCAAGCAACCGGCGTTGGAGTCGTTCAATTTGCCGGGCGTTGCCCGCGCGGTTGGACAAAAGGGACTGGACGTACCGTAAATCCTGCGAAGCACCTTGATGGCAGTAGCTACCCGTGAAACGCGCTTCCGCGACCATTCCGGCGAGTAAAATTAACGTATCGTCTTCGACGGCGTCTTTTGACTTTTTTGAACGCCCTTTTTTTAATTCGCAAACCCCAAGCCGCGATTGACCGTGTGCGGTTCGGGTCGGGGAAACGGTCACTTTTTGAATCGATCGTCCGAGCGACAAAGCCATTACTGCGTGACCGGCTTCGTGGTAAGCGGTTGCCATGATCGCATCGAATGCAGCGATTTGCGAACTCGTTTTCTCGTTTTGTTGCGTCGCATCGTTCATCATGGCAGAATAATGATCAGTTGGTTTTTCGGCTAGTGTCGCTGCATTTCCGATTTTGTGTTGTTCGAACGCTACTTTTGGGGTCTCTTCTAGGTCGCCCTCGGCCCCATAGCACAAGCGCGTTGGAGAAACTGAATGAATAGAACGTACCAGGTCTCACACATTTTTGTCGCTTTGCTCACAATTGGCAGCATCGTATCTAATGGGGGTGGCATTTCAGCCCATGCTTGTACAGTGATGCGGTTTTCGGTGGATGGGCAACTTTTTGTCGCCCGAAATCACGATTGGCCGTTCGGTGACGGGTTGATGGTGGTCAATCAACGTGGCATCGAGAAGAAGGGCATCTCCGCAGTCCAACCCGCCATCTGGACATCGAAATATGGCAGCGTGTCGTTCGTGCAGTTTGGCCGTGAGATCCCCTTCGCGGGGATGAATGAGGTAGGCCTGACGGTTGACCTACTGCAGCTACACGAGGCAAGTTTTCCCACACCCAAACGAGCGGGCAGGAGCGTCAATGTCATTCAATGGGTTCAGTACCAATTGGATACCGCAAAGAGTGTCGAAGAAGTAATCAAAAGTCTCGATCGTGTTTATCCAATGCCGCTGCTGCCAACCGTCGAACGCGTGCATTACTTCGTCACGGATGAAAAAGGTGGTGTGGCGGTGATTGAGTTTATTAATGGAGTTCCGGTCGTCCAAACCGGAAGCAATGTATCGCAGTGTGCGCTCGCAAATTCAACGCTGAAGGATTCTCGTCGTGCTTTCGCAAACCGTTGGTGGGAATCATCGAGCGAGAAGCGATATCTTCGAGCGGTTAGCGCGATAGACAAAGCGGGTAGCAACGGCACAGATCAAACGCAGGTTGACTATGCTTTTCATTCGCTCGAATCTGTTGCCCAAGGCAATTTAACGCAATGGGCAATCGTTTATCAGCCTCAACAGAGACGCATTGAATTCAAAACGCAAAGGGCTTCGAACCGTCGCTGGATCGACTTGGATGACCTCGCGTTCGAACCCACCGAACCAACGTTGATCCTTGACATTGATACGGATCTTTCTGGTGATTTGAAGTCGCATTTGGTCCCTTACTCGCGAAAAGCCAACGAGCGTTTGGTACATGCTGCGTTTGATCGTTATATGTCCCCAGGCTTTGCACGTATCGCGGTAAAGCAATTGGTGCTGAATTATCCGGACACAATCAAGCCGGCAGTTCTTCGAAAGGACTAACCCAACAGGCGACTGAGAGATTGCTCGAAGGTTTCCTTTTCTGAGACTTGAACCAAACCTATTTCAAGCTTTTCGACTGTTCCCTTCGCAGAATCTCCAAATTGGATCGATGCCGCACTCGCTTGTATTTGCTCAAGACGCTGTTGTGCTGTGTTTGCATCAATTCCAGGAATGCATACTAACAGTGTGCTAGCGTCTTCTGCCCCAATACGATCGACGCTGAGCAAAGTTGCTCGGACTATTTGCAGTAGAGCTCGCATCGAACCTGCAACCGGCTCGCCAGTAACATGTAGCGCCATGATGTGTGTCGATTTGCCAATCGCTTTCGAGCGTTCCTGCAGTTCCGCAAACGATCCCGCAAGTGCGGCGCGGCCTGGCAAACTGGCGAAGGCACCGCGGCTTGGCGCTTCCTCGTTCTTTGCTGGCGTCTTTTGCGGTGCCGGCTCTTGATTCGGCGAATCATTCTTTGTTGCTTCGGGCTTGTTTGGTGTTTCAGTGGCTTCGGATTCCGTTTTTTGGGTAGAGGCTTTTTTCTTGCCGACTGACTTGATTGTGTCAGCGACGGTTTCTTTCACGCCATCGGCCGCTATGGGCTCATCGACTTCTGGAATTAGGAACGATTTTTCCTCGCGTTTGGGCTCTTGTTTGGGCGCTGGGCGAGTTTTCTTTTCCACTTTTCCATCAAGCGAAATTAGGGTCGGTTCGTTTTCGTTCATCCAGAATCCACAATTACGCCCGTGATTCTTGGCGTGGTACATTGCCGCATCCGCACGCTCGATCCATTGCTCGACACTGTCGCCATC
Source organism: Novipirellula herctigrandis (assembly GCA_007859835.1). Classification (GTDB taxonomy): domain Bacteria; phylum Planctomycetota; class Planctomycetia; order Pirellulales; family Pirellulaceae; genus Novipirellula_A; species Novipirellula_A herctigrandis. Next base: position 6,887,767 of record SJPJ01000001.1, read on the forward strand.
AATCTGCTCGGCGACCCCAATACTGGCGTTAACGTTCAGTACGTTCCCTTCGAATTCGATTGATTGTTGTCCAATCGCAACACGAGCCGATTCGACAATCTTCTTGCACTCGTCAACGGAGTAGCCGTCAATGATCGCAGCGAATTCTTCGCCACCAAAACGGGCGACAATACCGTACGATTTCAGCCGAGCATGCAGCATTTGAGCGACGACTTTGAGGACTTCATCACCGGCCCGGTGACCATACTCGTCGTTGAATTTCTTGAAGTGGTCGACATCCAATAGCATCAAGGTTCCCGCACGACCGGCACCGAGAGCGTGGCGACGGGCCAGATGCTCGTCGAACGCACCACGGTTGGACACGCTTGTCAACGCATCGGTTTGAGCACGGCGTTCTGCCGATTCGAGCTGTTCGGCTTGAGCGTGAATACGTTGTTGCGCCGAATGCAACTTTGTCTGCATCGATTCGTTGGCTTCAATCAATCGGTTGACTGCTGCGCACATCGCCTCGGCCGATAACGCTTTTTCTCCCGTCAATGAATCGCTTACTTCTTGAACATTGTGTTGATGTTCATCAACATCAATTGCCATCTTTAACGCATAATCACGAAGTCGCTCGGCGACGATGGAAAGGCGATCTTGTTCGTCATGGACCTGCTTCAGCTCCACTGCGACACGTGAAATTTGACCCACAGCAGCCTCGTCGGAGGATTCAATCCAACCCAGTCCGTGCATAACCCACCCGCAGGAAATTCCCACACCGGCACAGCTAAACGCAATCGCTAAGTCGAGAAGCATCAAATTATTCCAAAAACACGAGCCAACAGAATCATTAGGAAAACGAAGCGAGCCAATCCCTTTGTTTTCCTGTGGTGATATAGCTCGCATTTGCATCTTTTGCCTCGACCAATTGGGCAACCGCTCACGGCTTGCTCGGATTCAATCGGCTGTTTGTGCATGTCCTGGCGGTCCTAACGATTAATCTCAGTAAGACTTTGAACGGACGCTTTCAGCGACACGGTTTACCTATTTGCTCGCGAGGTCTTCTTCATGAGTCAAATTAAAGAGGTTCCGCTTATGCTAGCAATATGTTTTGAAACAGGGGCTTGTCAAAGGGACTATAAGAATCCGATAATATTCACGTAGTCACGATTCGAGAAATGTGTGATATTTGTTTGAAGCGCTTTCACACATCTACCTACCTTCGAGAGCAAAGAGTCAGCGGAAGAAAATTTTGCGCATGATTGCAAAGAGTTTTTTTCACTCCAAGATGCTTCTCTTTGTGTCATTCCAACCGGGACACAACATGATGGAACAGACATACCAGCAAGACATTGCTTCGGCAGCTACTGAGATATTGTCACGCAGTTCGGTTGCAGAGCTGCGAAAGCTTCGAGTGGATGAGAGTGGCAATGAATTGAAACTGAGCGGACATGTTCGCAGTTTTTATCACAAGCAACTTGCCCAAGAGAGCGTTCGCCCGATCGCCGGTGGGCTACGCGTGATCAATTCTGTCGATGTGACTCATTGATAAAGAAGTGGCATTGAGCTGCCGTTCGTTGAATAAATGTCATGGCAATTCGAAGTCGCCAACTTCATCGAAAACACATGAACGTTTTCCGGATTCCCCCTTCGGCAGCGAAAGCTGCCTATCGTCGCCGCCGTGTGATTTTGCGGTGCATCGGGTTGAGCTTCTTTGATGGACTTCTTTTCGGTTCATCTGGTTTAGGCGCCGACTTCACCTCGGGTTCCTCGAACCCATCTAGATGATCTCGTTTGAGCAATTTGTTGATTCGCTGCTCAATGCTGGTTAAAAAATCACCTTCACCTGGTACGACAAAGGTAAAGGCGATGCCTTCACGGCCCATCCGTCCGGTCCGGCCCACGCGATGCACGTAATCATCGCAGTCTTGGGGCACATCAAAATTAATGATGTGCGAAATGGTACTGATATCAATGCCGCGGCCGACTACGTCGGTGGCGACCAAAATCCGCAGTTTTCTCTCACGAAGTTGTTGTAAGACGCGATCACGTTCACGTTGAGCCAAGTCACCATGCATACTGCCGCAATCGTTATAGGTACGGCTTAGTTGCCGGTACAAGCGGTCGGTGCCACGCTTGGTGCGGCAAAAGATGATCGCTTGCTCGGGGTCTTCTCGCTCGAGCAATTGTTCGATCAATTCGACTTTCTTGTTTTGTGGGACGGTAAAATACCGCTGTTCGATCGTATCGACAGCAATGTCTTTGTCGCAGCAATCGACTACCAACGGATGATGCATATACGATTCCGCCAATTTGCGAACCGTTGGCGGCAGCGTTGCAGAAAGCAGCAGCGTTTGCCGATCTTTTGAGCAGCGTCTAAGAATTCGTTCGATTTGCGGTCGGAATCCGATATCGAGCATGCGGTCGGCTTCATCCAACACGACGCACCATACTTTGTCGGTTCGAAGAGATCGACGTTGCAAGTGATCGTGTAGTCGTCCGGGGGTACCGACGACAATTTGGACGCCGTTTTCGAGCACCCGAAGTTGGCGTTTGATGTCCTTACCACCCGCTAAGACGGCGACTTCGGTCGGAACGCCCTTGGACAACATGACGATTTCTCGGCCAACTTGGTCGGCCAATTCACGCGTCGGTACGATGATGATCGCTTGCGGATCCCGGCACTCTTCGAGCGGATCAAGTTGTTCCAGGATGGGGATACCGAACGCAGCGGTTTTTCCCGTTCCAGTTCTCGCTTGCCCGATCACATCTTCACCCTCAAGGGCAGCTGGGATCAAACTCGATTGAATTGGCGTTGGTTCTTCAAACCCCGCATCGCGGAGGGCACGCCGCATCACGGACGATAGGTCAAGGTCGTCAAATGATGTAATTTCAGTTGTTTTTGTGTCATCCACATCGGTTTTCATTCGCTCAGTGTATCGAATCATTTGCTTTTGCACTACGCGGGGGGAACATCAGTGAAACTAGAATTGGGATGCGTGCCAATTTTCGAGCCATTTATCCCTCACGAACGGAATAGCCGGTACAACACTCGTTTGGGCCATTTCGCAGGATCCAAACAAGGACATTCATTGTTTTTGCCCTCGGCGCGATGACGAACAGAGATTTATGCGCACCGACGAACGCCAGATTCGTTCGACTCGGAAGTACGCGTATCCACCATGGAGATTTCTGCGTGTCAAAACTGTCAACGACCAATACCAATACATCCAGCCGCACCCAGGCCCGGGATTTCAGCCAAATGGTCTCTGGGGCTGCAAATCAAACTGGGGCTGCAAATCAAACAGGGGCTGCAAATCAAACAGGGGCTGCAAATCAAACAGGGGCTGCAAATCAAGCCAATCATTCGGTAACGGTTCCCGCGCCCAATGCGTCCCCTGTTTCCAATCCGGCTCAGCCCAGCATGGAACAAACGGTCGACGCGATTGTGCAGATGCTCAGCGAGACAGCCCACGATCTTCGTTCACCGCTGACGACGGTCCGCGAATCGATCCGGTTAGTGGCTGAAGGGGAGTTTGGCGAAATCAATATTGACCAACATTCTTGCCTCGCCGCTGCGATCGACCAATGTGATTGTATCGATCAAATGGTTGGCGAGATGTTGCAGCTAGAGCGTTTGCGAACCGGCATGCCTCGGATTCGCCGACGTTGGATTTCGGTGGTTGACATTCGCCAGGCGGTCCAAGAAACCTTGCAACCTTGGTCGCTTCCACGAAAGATCGAAGTGCTTTGGGACGGTGCCGATGACCCCAATGTAATTGTCTTTGCAGATCCCGCGGTGTTGCGCCGTTTAATCGTCAATTTGGTGGTCAATGCGATTCGTGTTACACGCGAAGGCGATTCGGTGTTGGTGCGGCTTCAGCCTTCTGCCAGCGGTGACGCCGTGATTTGGTCGGTTATTGACCAAGGAATCGGAATCACTCAAGCCCAAATGCAACGCATTGAAAATCAACAATTTTCTTCATCCGCGGGTGAAGGACTTGGGCTCGCGATCAGTCGCCAATTAGCGGCGCTGCATTTTTCGACCTTGCGACTACGTTCGCGAGCGGGATATGGCACCGAAGCGATTTTTCAAACGCCAACGGCAAGCCCCAAGTCAGTGGCACATTGTTGGGTCCGATGGCGACAACGGACACAGGTTAAGCCAACATCAAACAACCAAGGTTCAAACCAAGGAACGGGCGATTCCCAAAGTCAGGCCCTAGGGGCAAGCAAGATCCAACGTCGAATTCGCTTGGATCCACCCCTTTTATCAGTAGAGCTATCTCACGAAAGCGCGCCTCCAAAGCATGCCGAGTTGTTGTCGCTAGGGACGGTATCGATTGGCGCAGCGATGCCGCGTGATGTTGCCGAGAGTTTCGACCAGATCCTGCAAACTCACTTGCGGCTTTTTGACTTAGCCTACCGAGTGGATCACCGCCACTGGGTTTGGATATTTGATGCCGATGCAAACGACGTCAGCATTCGAATTCAAACGATCACCGATATTGCGCAAGCCCATTTGGCGAGCATTCGACTGCATTGGAGCAAGCCAAGCTTCATTACACTTGATCATCGTGCCACCGCTGCGAAGCTCAGTGACCTGTTGATTCGCGAAACCTTGGGGGCCTCATCGGCGTCCACGTTTACCGATGCGAATCAAGTTCGGCTCGGTACAGCACCGATTGAGCCATCCACAGCGGCAAGCGATCGGCTTGATCAAGAATTAAAGCGTCTCAGTGCCAAGTTAAACCGGCAGACCGAGACGCTGAAACGCCAAGCACATGCTCTTCGGCCCATCGGGCATTAGGGTGAAAGAATCTCGTTGGTTCGCTGAACCCCTTCGGTTTGCCGAGTAAAGATCTCGGGCAGTGACGTAGGGTAACGCTGATTGGCACCAACATTGGATGTTGGTTTGAAGTCGGCACCACGGACGCCCGACCCGAGAGGGGTGGTAAGCGTGTCGTCGATCGTCTTGAGGTAAGCCTGCAACTTCCAAGCGGGAATGATTGTCAGACCCAACTCACGAGCGCGTGCTTTGACGCGGCCGATTTCCTGTTCTTGTTGCTCGTCGAAATCACGGTCAGGGTCGTCGGTTTTGTCATCAACGACTAAGAACCGAATACTTGCATCAAGTTCCCCCGTCACCACATCGGCTCCGGCGGCATTGATCATCCCAATGATCGCTTCGTTATCGGGGCGGTCGTCGTTGTCTATATCGATGCTACCTGCAAGTGCAATTTTGACTTTTCGTCCTGGCGCCCAGAATGGCGAGTAAATCATATCGTTCGGGATGATCGGGTATTCGATTTCCGGTCGAGCGACGACGCGTGCTTCGGACAAATGGGCACCCAAAATGCGAGTGATTTGAATGGTCGCTTTGACTTTTGCGTCTTGAAGTCTCGTTTCATCTCCGCCGATCACGCCGAAGGTGATGCCCCGTCGCAATGCGTCGGCTGAACCTAGGTTGACTGTGACCAAATCATTTCGCACGAATCGGATTCGACCTTGCGCGGTTTCGAACCGGTCATTGCGAAGTTGATTGAGTTGTAGTTTTTGCGTTTCGATCGTCGATTGAAGCTGGTCACCTTTTCGCGACAACTTGGTGGTTTCGTCGGCCTTCTCAGCACGGAACTTTCGGAAGTCCTGTTCCATCGTGGTCAACTTATCACGAGTGTCTTCTTTTTCCTTGTTAATGCGTTCGCGATCTTGGGTGAAGAGTTCGTTTTCTTGGTCGAGTTTCTTCTGCAAGTCTTGAGCCTTCTGTTCCGCGACATCTTGAGCTTTGCGTGCATTGGCAACATCACTTTCGGCTTGGGCGCGAACTCGACGTAAATCTTCGGTCGCTTCTCGGAATTGTTCGTTCCGCGAGCGAATCGCATTCATGAGGTATTCCGGCAGCTTCGGATAGTTTCGATCCTGAGCGTCTTCGTCGGCACCGAACAATGACATGTCTTGGACAAATTGTTGCTCAATCGCTTCCATTTCGGCATCGCCGCTGGCACTTTGTTTGAGCAGGTCAAATTCCGCTTCGCTCAAGGTCCCTTGACCGAGCATGGCTTTCATCAAGCTCGATTGATCCTTGAGCGTCTTCAAATTGGAATTGACGGTGCTCAATTGATCTTTCGCCTTGGCCATGTCGGCGGAAGCTAGATTGCCTTGGAACCATAGAAAAAAGTTCAGGGCAATCGACAAGACAAGAAAGATTAAACTGGCAATTAAACTGCCGCGGATCAGCGAATCGTCACGTGCAACCATAGTTTCGAAGCGAAATTTCGAGGAATTGAAGGATTAGCCAACTAGCGGCAAGCGATAGCGAGACCCTGCGCAAGAGTCACTCCCTAAGCATATTCGCCATTTTGCCTAATTCTACTGTCAAACGGACCAATTAGGTGGCAATCGGGCAGGATTTGCCGACTTTTGACTATTCTACCTGTCGTATGGGAAATTCGTGCGGAAAAATCCGCCGAGCGATGCTGTCGAGCCCTTCCCCCCAAAAGCAACTCTCGATCCATCGCGGTTGCTCAATTTATTCGGTGCGGTTGAAATAACCGGGCCTTTTTTCTCTGGTCTAGCACCCCGATTCATCCTAGCTCGTTGCCCCCAAGATCCTTACTGGAACAACGAATGTGTCCAGCGGGAAAGACCGAAACCTTTTAGAGTTTGCTCGGTTCCAATTATAATGAGCCATGCCGCCAAGAAAGTCATGACAACAGCAAAGCCCCGAATCGGAGAAAACCTCGATTGGCGTTCTTTTTTGTCGCGTGACTTTCGGATCCTCTTGAACAACAGGGGGGTCTCACGTCCATCCTTCTTTAAAATGCATCCGATACCAGTATGAATACTCCGCGTTCCCCAAAAACACTATCCGAGCGAACTTCTCCGAATCGAGCGGTCTGTCGTCAACGTTCCCGCCGAGTGGCGTTTACGCTGCTTGAGTTGCTGCTGGTTCTATCGATCCTGGTCGTGCTCGGCGGGATTGTGGTCGGCAATTTGGTCGGTGCATCCAAGGAAGCGAACGAAAACTCGACTCGAGCCCAAATCGGGCTGCTTAAACCGGTGATTACCCGGTACCAGCTGAAGATGAACGCACTTCCGGATACGCTTGAAGCTCTGCGTGATGGACCGAGCGATCCGGCGTTAAAAGCGAAGTGGAGTGATCCTTACATTGAAACGATTCCCAATGACGCGTGGAACAATCCGTTCGAGTATTCCGCCAGCGGTGGTAAATACGAGATCCGCAGTAACGGAAACGACGGACAAGCCAACACGGAAGACGACATCGTGGTAACGGGACCTTGATCCTCGGCTGTGGGATCCCAGACAGACCCCGGAGGTCCTCCTTGCGCCATCGCATCGCCTTTACTCTTCTCGAACTACTGCTAACGCTGGCGATTTTCGCAGCGATGACGGCGGTGATTATTCCTAAGTTAGCACCCCTTCTCGGTGAGCAAAACCTTGTTCGTGCCGCAGAACAGTTGCGTATTGAGATGACTCGTATGCGTATCGAAGCAATGCGTGGCGGTCAGGTGATGATCGTTCAGGGCGAAATCGGAACGTCGACACTTCAGGTAAAGCCGTATATTTCTGCCAGTGATGCGATCGAGACTGTGGGTGGTTCCAATTCACAATCCGGGTTGTTAACCGGAGCCGATCAGGCGGCGGTTGTTGCCATGCCGTTCGAATCCGAAGTAGAGGAAAAGACCATCGATCTTCCCGAGGAAGTGACGATCGAGTCGATTGTCGTCGTATCATCAGCTCGTTCGTTCCAGATGGGTCAAGAGACTGGCAGCGGACAAATGACGCTTGACCCTACGATTGCTTCGACAAGTCCAATCTTGTTTTACGCCGACGGGACAACCAGCACGGCCGCGGTCACGCTTACGCATCCAACCTCGGGTCGGGTGACGGTCAAGCTGCGAGGGATCACGGGTGAGTCGACCATCGGCGAGGTGAGCCTAAGCGAGGTGATTCCTTGAGTGCATCGCTCGACTATTCCCAAAAGTGCCGGCGAGGTTTTTCGCTTTTGGAAATCATGCTTGCCTTAGCGATTCTTGGTGGATCGTTAGCCATCTTGAGCACCATCGCCAGCGTTGGCTCGGACGCGGCCCGCGAAGGCCGGGATCTTTCGATCGCACGGATTTTGTGCCAAACGAAGTTATCAGAACTTTTGATCCAAGATATCGCACCTCAAGCTGTCGATAGCGTGCCGATCGAATCAAGTGATTCAGGGTCGGTCACGGAGTTCACCTACTCGGTCGAAGTATTGCCTGCACCGCTCGATGGACTGTTGTCGATTCGCGTAAGTGTTGACGGAGTCAATCCCGATGGCGGTTCTTCCATTGCAAGTTATGCGTTGACACGTTGGATGATCGATCCGGCGCTGGGGCTTGAAGAAGCCGAGGAAGCGGAGGAAGCTGAGAAAGCGGCTGCGGAGTCGGCGGCGACGGACGAAAGTGGGGGGGGCGAATTTTGAATCGTGTTTTACTGAACCGGTCGGCGTTCACGTTGCTAGAGATTTTATTGACGCTCTCTTTGTCGGTCGTGCTGATGATTCTAGTCGGTGGCGCGATTCAGTTTTATTCGCAAACCTTGACAGTCCAAGACTTGGATATTCGCCAAGTGCATTTGGCGTCGGCCGTGATGCAAATGATTGAAGATGACTTGAGAGCTTCCCAGCATCCGGCACCGATCGACACATCCGCACTCGAAAGCCTGTTGGCCTCCACCGCATCACAGACTATCGGCGGTGCAGCCAACGCGGCGGGCGACGTCGATCTATCCGCAGCAGGCGTTGAAAGTGGTGATGACTCAACCGCGGTTGAGGTAGACGCTGCAACGACGGACTTGGAGATGGGAGCGTCTGTGCTTCAAACGCCAGGCCTGATCGGCAACCAATATCAAATCCAAGTCGACCTGAGTCGGTTGCCTCGATTGGAAGAGTATACGGTGATGATGGACGTTACCAATGCAAACATCGACGATATTCCGAGTGACCTGAAAACGGTGACGTACTACGTTCAGCAGCCGGGCATGATTGGGGGCGTGGTCGATTCCTTGGATCAATTGGATGTTGACGCGACCAGCCAAACGGAAATGGGTGCATCGGGTGGACTCGTCCGCCGCGTCCTCGACCGAGCCGCAACAACCTATTCGATCAATAGCGGATCGATGGTAACGTTGAACCAAACCGGAGAGCTTTTGGCACCTGAAATAACGGCAATTGAGTTTGAGTACTGGGACGGCACGATGTGGTTGTTGGAATGGAACAGTGACGAATATGGTGAATTGCCTGCTGCGGTTCGCGTTAGCATTTCGATGCAGAGCCCCGACACGCTTAGTACGGATGCAGCGGATGAAATCACGACTCGTGTGTTCACTCATATCGTTCGATTGCCGATGGCACGCCCGATCGAGACAACGGAAACGGAATCCGAGTCGACGGAGGTGGCACTATGATTCGCACCCCTGGTTGTAAAAGCAGAAATCGAGGTGGCTTTTTCTTAGTCCTTGTGCTCGTCGTGATTGCGATTTGTACGATGGCGGTCTATTCGTTTACGGAATTGATGGTTGCTTACGACGATTCCGCCTATTTAGCAGCTGATTTGGTACAAGCACGTGTAAATGTCGAATCCGGTGTCGACACGGTTCGGCTTTTGTTGTCTCAACCTCCTGCAATGCGTTTGGATTATGGCGGTGTGTTCAATAACGCGTCGATGTTCCAAGCGGTAAATTGTTCGATGGGTGTCGATGGCGCAACTGCGTCTAGTTTTACGGTCGTCGCGCCTGGGTTAACCGAAACAGGAATGCTCGGTGGGATTCGGTTTGGGCTTCAAAACGAATCAGCAAGATTGAACATCAATACGCTGACGGTGCTTGAGAATAATTCAGACTTATTGGTTCCCGCGATGGCGGTTACGGGTGCCGACACCGAAGAGGTCGAGACGGACAACATCGCAGTGTCATTGCTGATGGCGCTTCCCGGCATGACCGAAGATGTCGCCGATGCGATTTTGGATTGGCTTGATGAGGATGAAGAAGTGCGTCCTTACGGCGCCGAATCAGACTATTACAATACTCTGCAAACACCCTATTCACCAAGCAACGGTCCGATGCAAAGCGTCGAGGAATTGTTGCTTGTTCGCGGCGTGACGCCGACGTTGCTTTTTGGGGCCGACGCGAACCGTAACGGGGTGCTCGATGCGGATGAACAGCAACGTTTTGGCGTCAGTATCGATACACCTGGCTCACTAGGTTGGGCAGCATACCTCACCGTTTACGGTGCCGAAGGCAACAAGACGCGTGACGGTTTGGCCCGAGTGAACGTCAACCAAGACGATTTGGAATTGCTATACGAGGAATTGATCGATGCAATTGGCGACGAAACCTATGCCAGTTTCATTGTGGCCTATCGCATTGCCGGAAAGTCGACGGTGCAGTCGCTAAGCGACGCTGAGGGCGATGATGGTGGCGGTTCGGGCCCGATCGGCGTTTGGACAGCCGATGTTTTGGACCAACTTGACCTCAGCGGCGGAGCGAGCAATAGCATCAACCAGGTGCTTGATCTTGTCGGTGCAACCGTAACGATCGGCAATGGCGACGATGCTCGGACGTTTTCTTCACCGTTTATCGAAGGCCCGATCTCGATGGCGATCTACATGTCAATTTTAATGGACGTGATTGCGACGCAAGATGCCGACACGATGCCTGGGCGAATCAATTTGAATGAATGTCCCGCCGAATTGCTTTACGGAATTCCGACGCTCGATGAGGAAACCGTCGAAGCGATCTTGGAGGGCCGTAGCGCCGAATCGGATGATCCAAATCATGAATTTGCGACTTGGCCTTTGGTCGAAGGCATCGTGACGCTCGACCAAATGCGATCGTTGATACCGCTGCTGACCGGCGGTGGCGACGTTTATCGTGCCCAGATCGTAGGATATTACGAACAATCTGGGATATCGAGCCGAAGTGAAGTTATCATTGATGCTACCACGGTGAATCCGAAGGTGGTTTCGTGGAAAGACCTGAGCCATTTGGGACGAGGATTTGAACTTTCGGTACTCGGTAGCCGTTCGTTTATTGGGACATCATCTGACGCCAACTATTAGCAAATAACCCTATGTCAACCAAACTAGCGATCGATTGGGATGAATCCGAATTAAGGATCGTTGCAGCCAATTGCAGCGGTCCGCAAGTTGTCGTTACCGATGCTGCGGTCTTAGCCATTGAATCCGATGACGTCTTTGCCACTCTTCGCTCATACGTAGCCGAACGTGGGTTGGAGAAAACCGAGTCATTGGTTGCAATTGGTCGCGGAAAAGCGGAACTGCGCGAGCTGCAATTGCCGCCGGTGCCGGACGAAGAGTTGCCCGATATCGTGCGTTTTCAAGCGATCCGAAACTTTGCCTCGTCGGGTGACAGTGCGACGATAGATTTTTTGATCACTGACCGAACTGAACAGGGGGTCAAGGCAATTGCCGCGGCGGTATCACCGAGTACTTTGGCCCAAATCAAAGAGGTATGTGGCGATGCTCAGTTGCATGCCAACCGTATCGCACTCCGCCCGTTGGCCTCGGCTGGATTGTTCCTCAGTCGCGCGAAGCCCAACGTTGGCGAGGGTGACTCCGTCCTGATCGACTTACTCAACGATGACGCTGAGATCATTGTCGTACGCGATGGCAACGTCATCTTTGTTCGAACGGTGCGGATGCCATCAAGTGAGGCGACACGCCCGCGAGCCCTTGTGAACGAATTGCGCCGAAGTTTGATGGCATGTGGCGCAAGCGGCAAACCGAATCAAGTGGTTTTGTGGGGACGAGAATCTGTTCACCGAAGCGAAATCGAGCAGATTGCCGAAGCAACCGGATCAAAGATTGACGTGGTCAATCCATTTGACCTCGTTGAAGTGAAGACTCAGGTTAGGGAAAAACTTCCCGAGCATGTAGGGCGACTTGCGCCTTTGGTTGGATTGTTGGTATGCGACGAAGTTTGCCCTGAACGCCTGATCGATTTTTTGAACCCGCGAGAGCGTTTAGAGGAGAGCCCGGATCATCGACGGACCGTGGCAATGGTGGGCGTGCCTGTGTTGGTGGCAATCCTTCTGCTCTTTTTTGGCTATCGTCACTTGAGCGGATTAGATCAGCAAATCGAGTCGCTTTCGAGCGGAAATACGGGGATGAAAGAATCGGTCGATCAAGCTCTGGCCAGTAGAGCGACGACCCAAAAGATTGACGAGTTTCTTGATGGCGACGCGGTTTGGGTGCGAGAACTACGAGAGCTCGCTGAGCGTTTGCCACCAAGTGACAAGGTAATGCTCAGGTCGATCTTCGCTGCTAGCGATCCTCGAAGTGGGGTAAGTACATTGACCATTACCGGGTCGGCAGTATCGCCGGCGGTGATAGAGGAACTGGAAGAGTCCATACGTGATGAGAATCATCGCGTGGTCGGAGAAGGGGCGAGCGAGCAGGACAGTCCCAGTGCTTACCAGTGGGTCTTTACGGAGAAGATATCGATACAGCCGGAGTATGCTTACAGTCAACGCTACAAAGGAATCAAAGCCGCGTCGGAAGCCGAAACGTTAGCTCCGGAACAGAACGACGCGGAACAGAACGACGCGGAACAGAACGACGCGGAACAGAACGACGCGGAACAGAACGACGCGGAACAGGAAAACGCGGAACAGGAAAACACGATGGATGCTGATGTGCAAATAGTTTCGCCGGAGGTGCAATCATGACACAAAGAGAACGAATCTTGTCGATCGCCGTGGGTGGTTTGATCGCTTTCGTCTTGCTGCAATGGGGATTTACGAAATATCGTACTGCTGTGCGGACTCGGAACAGTCGCATTGAATCGCTGAATGTCCAAAAACTACAGATCGAAGAACAGTTGCTGGCCGGAGCTTACGCCGAGCATCAGATGAGTGAATATTTGGAACGCTCGTTGCCCGGAAGCCCCGAGAGGGCTCAGAGCGATTATCAAAGTTGGCTCTTGCAGTTGGTTCAGGAAAACCAGTTGAACGATCCGCGAGTGAATCCGACCAGTCCGGTCCCAGTAGGGGGGCTTTACAATCGATTGCCCTATCGAGTCGATGGGCGGATTGCGTTGCCGAATTTGGTGGAGCTGCTGCATGCGTTTTACGCCAAAGACTACTTGCATCGAATTAGTAAACTGTCGATCACGCCGGCGCGAAACCAACCCGGCAAATTGGATCTGGAGATGAGCATTGATGTCATCGCGTTGACTAGCGCACCGGTTGATTTAAGGCAACCCGGGAACGATTCATGGCGAGTCGATTCGGCGGTTGCCGCCTATAGTGCCCCGATTTTGAATCGCAACTTCTTTGAGCCGCCAAACAAAGCACCCGAATTTACTGGTAATGCGAAAATTGAAGTGATTGTTGGTAAAGACTCCACGACGCCGCTAACGTTCAAGGATCCTGACGGCCATACCTTGAGTTACGAGTTTGTCGAGGCATCTCCTGATTTTGCGAAGCTCGACGAGCGGACAGGGACATTGACGGTTCGCTCGGAAGAAAAGAATGAATACAAAGTGTTGGTTCGGGTCTTTGACAATGGTTATCCTCGCCGAACGACCGAGCAACTATTGTCGATCACAGTGGTTGACCCGCCACCACCACCGGTTGAAGTGGCGAAAAAGGAATTCGATGATTCTTCGCAAACGGTGTTAACGGCGTTAGTGCAAGGCCGCGATGGTTGGACCGCTTGGTTGAATGTTCGCACGAGAGGCAAGACGTTGAAGTTACGTGCAGGGGACCAGTTCGAGATTGGTCACCTGAAAGGGAATGTGATTGACGTGACGCCCAAGTATGTCGTGTTGGAGGTCGAGGGCCGTCGGTTCGAATTAAAGCCACCAGAAATCCTTGCCGAAGCCGCTAAGCAGTCGCTAGATAATTGACATCAGGAGTCTGATTTGACCGTCGCGAGACTGATTGCGCTGTCTTCGCCAGTGTTTACTGAGAATTCGCCTGCTCTGAATATGGCGATCGACCAAGCGATTCTTGAGTCTGTTGACGAAGGCGCCGGCCCGACGTTGAGGTTGTATCAGTGGAGCGAGCCAACGTTGTCGCTCGGTTACTTTCAACGCGCAGGCGATCGAAGTTTACATGCGACTAGCCAGTCACTGGCGATGGTTCGCCGTGCGACCGGTGGTGGCGCGATTGTTCATCACCATGAATTAACTTATAGCTTCGTGTGTCCGATCACAAAGTCCTTGGTGGGCGCAAGGTCGAATCTATACAAACGCACGCATCAGGCGATCGTTCAAACGCTGGCGCAGTTTGGCGTTCGAGCGGCTCGCTACGAAGATCAGGGTGATTCGCAGGTTTCCCGTGACCCCATCGGTGACCCCATTGGCGGGCAGGTTGGCGGGCAAATTCGGGGGGAACCTGACGGAATCAAAGAACCGTTCCTCTGCTTTGCACGGCGGACCGATGAGGACCTGATTGTCGCCGGGTACAAGGTGACCGGAAGTGCTCAGCGAACGGCTCGGCGAGCGGTATTGCAGCACGGCAGCATTCTGATGGATGTCAGCCCATTTGCTCCCGAATTGCCAGGAGTCAACACTTTGGCATCCAAACAGATCGATGTCGAAGCGTTCGCGGAAAAATTTGCTGCGCAAATAGAAGGTTTTTTTTCCATCCATTTGAGTGGGTACCAGTTAGATCCGTCTCTTCGCCAGCGAGCCCGTCGAATCGTCGAGGAGCGATTTGGCAGCACTATTTGGAACAAAAAACGCTAATGGGTACTCTTATCACCGGCCCCGGTTTCCTTGCTGAACCGTCCTGTCGGGTGGTTTGGGGCGGTGTTTGGGTGGGTTCTCTGTTATGGGGACGGTATTGCGTTTAATTGCCATTAACGGCATGCTATCGGCCAAGAACGTGTTTAGAATGTTTAAAGCGTCAGAGATTATTTTTTTGTTTTTTTCAATGACGCCATCTATTTTCATCTTATTGTTCGCTCCGACGTTTATGAAATGGAGTTTCATGTTTGGTTTGTTGTTTGCAGTGCTTTTGCACTCTTTGCGAATCGGGTGCCCTCGCGGTTGCGCTCGCGAGTGCTCCACTCCAACTAACCAAATGGATAATCCAATGCAATTTTTTTCAGTCGGTATCGCATGGTTGCGGGGTCTGTCCTTGAGAACCAACGGTGGTTGTTTTCATCGGTTTTCTTGGCATCGGTTTTCTTGGCACAGAGTGGTCGCGAGCAAGAGGAAGAGGATAGTTTATGCAGGTTAAGTTAAAAGTCTTAACGGGAAGTCACACAGGAAAAGAGATCGCTGTTGCGAGCGAAAAGTTCTTGATTGGCAGAAGTGATTCATGTCAATTGCGTCCAAAGAGCGAATCGGTGAGCCGAAAACACTGTATTTTGGTGCTCAAAGAGGGACGTGTGCTGATTCAGGACCTGAAAAGTCGTAACGGTACGTTTGTTAATGAGAAGCGACTCCCTATCGGCATGGCGAAAGTTCTCAAGCCTGGCGATCTTCTGAAGATCGGAAAGCTAGAGTTTGAGATCGTGATCGAGCATGGTCTGCAAGCTGCCAAGAAACCCGAAGTCACGGGAGTTGGCGACGCTGCGGCAAGGACCGTTGAGGCAGGATCGCACGACAGCCGGTTTGAGGAGGTGGACGTCAGTTCGTGGTTGGACGAAGCGGACCAAATTGACCGTGTCCGAAAAGTATCCGATCCAGAAACGCGACAACTCAAGCTCGACGCTACTGAGAATGAAAAAAGCAGCGGTGATAGTACTGAGTTGTCGGTGGATGATTCAGAGATGGATGATAAGAAACGCAAGATTCCTGAAAAGATGAAGCCAGGTAAGTTGCCAGAAGGTCTCAGGAAACAAATGAAGGAAAATTCGCGAGACGCGGCTGACGACGCGCTGAAGCGATTCTTTAGCGGCCGCTAGCAGACAGATGGGCTAATGGAAGACTCCACTGCATTATTGCCAACTCCAGTTTTGATTGAGCGTTATCGCCTGAATGACGAGAGTGCTTTCGAGCAACTTGTATCGCGATACCATTGCCTCGTTTTCGGCGTCTGCATGCGATTGCTCCGGCATCGCCAAGACGCAGAGGATGTGACTCAAGAAACTTTTTCTCGGGTCGCTCGATATTTGGGAAAATGGGACGTCGATCGTCCAATTGAGCCGTGGTTGGCAACGATCGCCGGGAATCGATGTCGAACCTTTTTGTCCCGACAGCGGCTTCACCATACGTTGCCTTTGCCCGCTGAACCGGCCGCGGATTCAACGCGACAACGAGCAGCCGAAGAAAGCCTTCGCGAAGAGGTTGGTCTAGCGCTTCGCCAACTGCCAACCAACCATCGGGTCGCTTTCACATTGTTCCACGAGCAATCGATGGGCTATGCCGAGATCGCTGAATCAATGCAGTGTCCGGTCGGCACGGCCAAAACATGGGTCCATCGGGCCCGAGCCGCATTGATGGGGCAGTTGCTCAAACGCGAGGTGGTAACCGCAAATCCATCGCAAGAAGAGCGGATCCGAAAAAATCATAGGAATCATAGGAAATCGAATAGATCATTAAGGATGGGCAAACATGAACTGTGACGATTTTGTGCAACGGTTACATGAACGCATCGACGAACGTCTTTCGCTTGAGGAAGACATTCCGCTTCAGCATCATGCCGCCCACTGCGACGTTTGCGGTGGCCAGTTGTTTGCGTGGCAGCAGATTTCACGTGTGCTGCCGACCTGCGAACCTGTTCCGAAAAAGTCGGCTGCCCGCTTTGTCACGCGACTCGCGGTGTCGGTTGCGATGATTGCGGCTTCGGTTTTTTTCGCGTTTGTTGTTATGACCTCCGATCCGAATTCGGAATCCAGTTCTCCATCGCTCGCAATGTTGTCGGGGTCGAAACCTCTTTTAGCGTCTTCGCCGATGACGATTGCAGCACCGGATGCCACCGCTTTTGTGTCGAAGGAAACCACCGAGCAACTCACCGAGCAACTCACCGAGTCACCTCCATCGCGGATTGCAGCCTCCGAGTGGGTGGACGTGGTGAGGAAACGCGATTGGGTCCGGCAAAGTATGCCGACGGTTCAATCGTTTGGCCGAGGTGTGGCCCCGTTAGGTCGTTCGCTCCTGCGTGCGGTTACAATTCTGACAACGAGCGGGAACGGTCAACCTAGCTAATGCGATATATTCTTTCGCTTTTTGTTCTCTTGGTCTTGATAGTGATCGATGTCCAAGCAGAGCAATTGTTTCAGCTTCGAAACGGGCTAACGCTAAGGGGTTCCAAGGCCGAAATCGAATCGCTCAATGCGAATGCCTTTATGGTTGTTGGCAGCAACGAAATTCAAATTCGTCCGATCTGGGTCATCGATGATGGATTGACGCGTATCTATTTGCACGGCAAAGGCATGTCGGCAGCCGAGCCAGTCGATGTGCGCGATATCGAAGACCCGATTTTCTTTTGGCAACCCACGCCACTCGGTGGCAAGGAAATTTCGGCCGTTGGTAGCATTTTGGGGATCTCGGGTTTCAATGAATTTGGTCGCCGAGTGATGACGGTTCGGGGCGTCAGCGGAGCGCCGTTACAGTTGATTCAAGGCATCACGGAGATCAATGGTCGCTACGCGCGAGTCGAGGGGCTAAAGGGAGATGTCTCCTACATTTGGGACATGCGTCTTGCCACCAGTTCACTTGATTCGGCCTCGCTCAAGTCGATCTTCAAGCGACGATTGGATTGGGACAATCTTGATCGCCGATTGGAAGTGGTTCGGTTTTTCATCGAAGCAGAACGTTTCGGTGATGCCGCCGACGTTCTTCGTAATGCGATTGATACGTTTCCCGAGGCCGAGCAGATGAAGGCGCAATTGGTCGCGTTGATCGAACGCCAAGCGGCGCAACTGCTTGACGAAGCAAAACTGCGATCGGAAGTAGGTCAAAACAAACTTGCGATGCAAATTCTCGGGAATTTTCCGGTTGGTGAGGTTGGACGCGTCACTCGTTTGCAGGTCCAAGATGCCATTGCCAAGCTTCGCGATTCGGAAAACCAAGTTGATGCTCTAGTGAAACAGCTTGAGGATCAGGCCTCCACCCTTAATCAAGCTGCAGCATTGCAGCCGATACTTCTCGAAATCAAAGCAGGCTTGTCGTCGGCGACTCTTGCTCGTTTGAGTGATTACATTCGTTTGGGTACGTCCGAAACCATTCCGCTCGAAAACCGCGTCGCACTTGCAGTCGCGGGTTGGTTGCTGGGTAGTGGATCGGGTGAGAATAACTTGAAAGTTGTTATCTCGCTCGTGAAAGTCCGTGACTTGATCGCGGAGTATCTAAGGTCGGAGAATCCACAGCGACGCGAAGCGATTTTGAATGATTTGCGAAATCTTGAAGGTGCGCAGCCAGAATACGTTGACCGCATGTTGCCCCTGTTGACGCCGACGCTTTCGTGGCCGGATGAGTCCAAAGACGAAACGATCCCGGGGATGCATTGGATGGGGCAGGAAGAAGAAAAACTCGATCAACCTCCGGTCCCCCGGTACGTCATCCAATTGCCCCCGGATTACAATCCCCTTCGCGAGTATCCGTGCATCGTTGCACTGCATCCGTTGCGAGGGCGTCCTGTCTCGGAGCTCGATTGGTGGGCTGGTGCCTACAACGAATCGATGCAAGAGAGAGTCGGGCACGCTTCGCGAAACGGTTTTATTGTGATCGCTCCGCTATGGACGCGAACTGGTCAACAAAGTTATGAGTACACGCCGCGGGAACATGAGCGAATTCTTATTTCGCTTCGCGACGCGATGCGACGATGCTCGGTCGATTCGGACCGCGTTTTTCTTGTCGGACGAGGTGAAGGTGGTGAAGCCGCCTGGGACATCGCATACGCTCACCCTGACATGTGGGCGGGCATGATTTCAATTAGTGGTGAGCCCAGTAAAACGATTCGGCATTATCATCCGAACGCTCCCTATGTTCCGATGGTTTTGGTGATGGGCGAACGCGACAGCGCACCAACGCCGTTGGTACGCAACGGTCCGATATTGGAAGACTACGTTGGATTTCGATCCGATGCGATGGTGGTGATGTATCGAGGTCGTGGCCGCGAGTTTTTTTATGAGGAAGTGCCACGGCTGTTTGAGTGGATGCGATTGCCCTCTCACGTGCGCAGAGAAATCCCGGCGGACATCGACGTGGTCACGATGCGGCAAGGTGACAACTTTTTTTGGTGGCTCGAGGCGGGACCATTTCTAGAAGGGCTTTCGGTGGACCCCCAATTATGGGACCAGGTCGAACGATTGCGAGCGGTTCCTCTTTCGGGCTCGGTTGGCATCGACAACCAAATTCGAATCAACCAAGGCCCGAGTGACCAGTTTACCGTTTGGCTGCGGCCAACGCGGGAAATCGATATGACCCAGCCGGTTACGATTCGCTACCGAGGCCGTCGTGTTCAGTGCAATTTTGACGGGACGCTTGCTACGATGCTTGAAGATGCCCGCCGCCGCGCCGATCGCAAGCGACCTTTTTGGGCTGCGGTGCACGTACCATAAGGGCGATCGCAATTTTCGCAATCTGTGGGGCAATATCATACAATAGGCCAAGCGAGCTTTCGGAAATGGGTAGGGTGTAGCGAACAACGTTATCACCCCCTCAGTGGCATTGATAGGACACAACGGCAAATCGATGCGTCATTCTTGTTTGGCTTGCTCGGACCGACTGTTATCCTACTTTCATGCAAGTAACGACTCTTGAGATGAATGAGCTAGGCATCGAAGACTTTCGGCGTCTTGGCGTACGCCCCCAGGAATGCCGGACACTGGTGATCCGCAGGGCCGCTGCGCGCAGTAGCCGATCGTTAGCCAAAGTACAGCTCACCTCTTCAACACCCAATTCACACAACGAGCTTCAGCTTTCTCGTATCGCAACCTCCGCCTATCGGCTGCTCGACCCGCGTAAACGGGCCGACTTCATGCAGCGAATTCAAGTCGGTCGGCTGCTGCAGAATTCGTTCTCGTTGCCAAGCCCGAACCAATTTCGGATCGATTCCGCTGACAATGGTGATGCTGAGAGTAGGTTGCCCGAGGTCGAAATCACGTTCGATGAGGGGGCTTCGCTATTTGATGTTGGTGTGACGCCAAGCTTTTCGCAGACATCGAAGGAACATGATGCGTTTACCGATTGGCTCGAAAGTCTTGACTCTCAAGATTTGATTCTGGCGAGTCCCCGTCGTCACCGGATTGCGACGATGCGCCGGTCGATTCAGCATCCTTGGATGATTTTGTCATTGTTGGGTTTAGTCTTGGTGACACTCTATTTCGTTTCGCATTTGGATTTAGACCCAAGACCGGTTGCTTTGAAGCGGATCGATCCGCAGGAATCCGCCGTAATCGAGACGAACCAGAGTAGGTTAGAGGCCGTTGCTTCGGAGTCGGGGCCGTCGTCGACTGCACTTGTTGAGCCTAGTCCCGCTGTGGCTACCGAAACGCCGCTTGAAGAAGGGGGGGCTGACCCCGAGTTCCCTGAACCTGAGATTGAGTTCCCTGAACCTGAGATTGAGTTCCCTAAGCCTGAGATAATGCCCGGAATGTCACCCGCTGCAATCTCGCCTGACTCCTTACCCAGAAAGTTAGATCTGCCGGCAATCGATAGTAGTATTGAATTGGCTGAAATGGAGAGCCCATCGGAAGCTCCAATCCTTGCTCCGGAACTGGCAACCTCGGAACTGGCAACCTCGAAACTGGCAACCTCGAAACTGGCAACCTCGGAGCTGGCAACCTCGGAGCTGGCAACCTCGGAGCTGGCAACCCCGAAACCCTCCGAATCCATTCCACCGACGTCCGGAATGATGGTTGCCCCCGAATCGGTTGAAACAGAATCTCAAATAACCGAAGCCGCTGAAGAAAGCGGCTATTTGCCAGATCCGTTTTCTGCACTGGCCATGAATAGTCAGCTGAAAAAGCCGCCTGCTGCTGAAGTTCCAACGATCATTTTGGACGAATCAGCTAAAAGCGATACCGGATCGGAGGAAGCTGCGTTGCTTGTGGCTGTTCCGTCAAGCGAACAACTCGACGATGCTTTGGCGTTGATCCAAACGAAAGTTCCGGAATTGGGGACGCGATTGCTGCCCAACAAGATTCCAGACGTGATAGCGAAGCTTGAAAATTTGCTTGATGAATTTGCTGTCGAAAGCGACGAAGCATTTGTGGCCAATCGATTGATCGTTGAACATACGTGGCTAACCGAAGCATCGGAGCAGGTCGGAACTAGGGTCGAATCACTCCACAAGACTTTCGATTTCGAAACATCCGAGTTTGTTGCGGATAGCTTCACCCATGCGTTGCCGATTGCTTACTTGGAAGAAAGCAAAGTACAGTTGGCAACCAATGGCTTGATGATGTCCGAACGATTTCTAAGCGAAGAGTTGACTGAATCGCGTGATCAAGTCCTCAGGTTGGTGAACGAGATTGCAGACGAAGTCGACGACGTTACCACGAAAGAGGAGGCAAGCCGATTAACTCAAGCCATCGAGCAAACAGCGAAGTTAGCGGAAACGGTTAGTCGAATCGACTTCGAGGCGATCGAGTCGCAATCCGATGCCGACCTTGGCATCCTTGGGCGATACTACTGTTTGATGCTTCGAAAGTGGGACAAAGGATTGCCTTGGCTTGCCAAAACGTCCGACTCTCGGATTGCAAATCTTGCCCGCCAAGAATTGGAACTGATCGAAAAAGAACAAGGCGTCACCGCGTCATCCGACGATTGGAATTCGCTCGCTGATCGTTGGGAAATTGCTGCTGATCGAACCCAAGGGCGAGCGGCTGATTCGATTCGCTATCATGCGATCACAATCAAGCAACGCATTGCGAGCCAACCGATTGCCGATATGCTCGACGGATTAGAGAAGCTAAAGCAAGAACGCGAGTTAGAAGAGTTGGAAACGATGTTGCCGTCGTATTTGCGGTCAGCACTACAGCGGACTATGTCGGGTCACGTCAGTGAAGAATCGCAGCCTTCGATGTCCGACCCTCCGCAATCGCTGGCGTCTGCGGAAGAGTCGCCGGTTCAGTGGGGCGTCGGAATGCTTGGTGGGGTCACGATTGATGGTCAGTTGACAACCATCCAACTGATCTATGCGAACGGTTCTTTGTTGTCGTCCGACACGATCGACAAAATCGAAGAGGTATGGAAAGTCAACGAACGCATCTTGCTGGTTGATTTTGCCGGTGTGGTTCGATTGGACGAGGAAACGGTTGTGAGCGTGATGATCTCTCCTTACTCGAAAAATCGCGACGGTGTGGTTGTCGACGGAACTCGAATCGAATTCGAAGTTGACAGCAATGTTGCTCAGCTGGCGCTGTCTTCAGGGACGCATACAATCCAATGGCGATTGCAAATTGATCCGCAATCAAACGAATCGTTGAGAATCCAAAACGGAGTGACTGGAAACGATTTGGAGCTAGAGCACGAAAAACCAGTGAATAGCGGGTCGGTCGACACTGCAAATCAATGAGTGACGCCTCCGGTTTTGCAATAAACCGTGTGTAAACGCACTTTTGCGGAGCAATGGGCGGCTATTTCAGGAGGGGCCGCAGTGGATCGGTGATCGATCCAAAGAACCATCAAAAATCCTTTTCTCTTTTCCTCTGGTCGACACTCTACAATTTAGCGGTAGATCTTATCGACGAATCTTTTCCCGGACGAATCATTCATGAATGTTGCGACGACGTCATCGAAACCCACCAATCTTAGTGAGCTTCGGGCGACCCATTGGAAACCAAAATCCGTTAAGCAGGAAATGCGAGATAACTTTATCCGTATGCTGGCTGATGGTGAGGAATTATTCCCGGGAATCGTGGGGTACGATGACACGGTAATTCCGGAAATCAATCTGGCTTTGCTGTCTGGTCACGACATGTTATTTCTTGGCGAAAAAGGGCAAGCCAAAAGCCGGATCATGCGGATGTTGGTTCGGTTTTTGGATGAATGGATCCCCTTTATCGATCATCCTGATTTACCTGTGCATGAAGATCCGGAACATCCGATCTCGGCTGCCGGTAAACGGATCGTTGAGGAGCATTCGCCCGAAGACATCAAGATTGCTTGGTGGCATCGTAGCGAGCGATATGCCGAACGACTCAGCCCAGGGACCAAGTTCGCCGATATCATCGGTGAAATCGATCCTGCGAAGCTGACGGGTGGCGTTAGCATGAGTGCCGAAGAGGCATTGTCGTTTGGGTTGATTCCGCGAATGCACCGAGGCATTTTTGCGATGAACGAGTTGCCGGAGTTGGATGATTTGGTCCAAGTCGGTTTGTTCAACGTGCTCGAAGAACGTGACGTGCAAATTCGCGGCTATCCGATCCAATTCGATCTCGACTTGGTGATTCTGTTCTCGGCTAACCCAGCAACCTACAACCGCAGCGGGAAGGTGATTCCGCAGTTGAAGGACCGCATCGGAACAATCATCCAAACGCACTATCCGAGCGAACGAGATCAAGGGATCGAAATCCTTCAACAAGAAGTCGGCAGCGATTTGGATGGCGAATATCCGGTTCAAGTCCCTTACTTTATGTACCAAATTGTCGAAGAGATCACTAACCAGGCTCGCAAGAGCAAATACATCGATCAGGCGTCGGGCGTTTCGGCACGCTTTTCGATGGCGAACTTTCGTACGATCATCGCATCGGCACGCCAACGCGGCGTCATTCACAATGAGCGACCTGCTGTCCCGCGAATCAGTGACCTCGGTCACTTGTATGCGAGTTCGCTTGGGAAGTTAGAACTTGACATGATGGGAACCCATCAAATGAGTGAACGCCAAGTGCTCGATGCTGTGATTGCTCAGGCGATCGAGGTTGTGTTTAAAGAATATGTTGAAGAGCATGGACTATCGGAGATCGCGGAAATCTTCCGAGGCGGCGTGCGGGTAGAAGTCGGCGACATGTTGCCAAGCAGCGACTATGCCGGTCGTTTGCAGAATGTCCCGCCGGCTTGGGACAAGGCGTTTGAATTAAATGCGAGTGAAGACGAGGCGGTGCGAGCAAGTTGTGTCGAGTTCGTCTTGGCTGGACTGTACAGTATGGACCGAATTAGTCGGTCGCAGCGTCATGGTCAAATCCAGTACGAAATCTAGGGATGATTCACAGCATGGCTTATCGACCCGGTGGCGTGATTCACGCTTATCAGAAATACGATCCCGCGAAGTTTCCATCGCCGACCGATTCTCCGCCCGACCTGGTGTCGCCCGCGTTTGAGCAGGCACTGATGTACGGCAATTTTCGCGAGTTGACCGAAGAGGAATTGGCTCGAGCGATTCGCTTGGATCCGAGTCAAATCGCTGGCTTGGGCCCAAGCCTCGATGCACTTCGCGCAATGCTCGAAGAACGAAAACGCCGGATTCTTGAGAAGTACGAAACGCCGACCGTGGTGAAAAAGGCGCGGCAATCATTCTTAAAATCGACCAAGCATGTGCGTTTGCCCAAAGCAATGGATAGGGTGTTCCGTCGAGCGGTCGTTGAGGAACAACCGTACCTGCTTGAATCTCTTTGGTACCAAACCGGAGACGACAATAGTGATTCCGCCCGTGAGATATTGAATGTTTCCGAGCGGATGGCGGATAAACACAACATCGAGGAGATGGCGTCGGAGTATGACTTCACCGGCCTTGAGTCGATGTCGATCCCGAAAGCGTTGGAGATCAAGGGTGAGCTTGAACAGATTGACGAGCTTTTAAAACAGCTCGAAGAAGCGGCCAAGACGGCTCAAATTGGTTTGATCGACATGGAAATGCTTAACCAATTTGCTGAGCCAAGTGATATGCAACAGTTAGAGGAGATGCGTCACCAAGTCGAGAATCTGTTGCGTGAACAAGCCGAACGCCAAGGACTTGAACGGGACCCTGACAATCAGGGTGGTTTTCGCTTGACGCCCAAGGCTTACAAGATTTTCCAAGGTCGGTTGCTTGAGCGGATCTTCAGCGAATTGGCTCCGTCGCGAAGCGGTCGTCATGGTGGTGACGTGGTTGGCGAAGGAGCGGTGGAACTTCAACGAACCAAACCGTATGAATTCGGCGATAGTGTGGCGAATATTGATTTGCCACAAACGGTGATCAATGCACTGCTGCGGCAAGGCGATGAGCGACCCATTCGACTGCGTAACGATGACATTGTCGTTCACAAAACACGCAATCATCCCAAGTGTGCCACCTGCGTGATCATGGACATGAGCGGATCGATGCGGTACGACGGTCAATACGTGAACGTCAAGCGGATGGCCTTGGCGATGCAGGGGTTGATCAATTCAGAATATCCCGGTGACTTCCTCCGGTTTATCGAAATGTACACGTTCGCCAAGTTGACGCCGCCGGGTGAGATCATCAACTTGATGCCCAAACCGGTCACGATCCACGATCCGTGGGTCCGCTTAAAAGCCGACATGAGCGATCAAGAGATCAGCGAGCATGAGGTTCATCCGCACTTCACCAATATTCAGCATGGTTTGAAACTCGCCAGGCAGAACCTGGTCAATACCGACACTCCCAACCGTCAAATCGTATTGATCACCGACGGTTTGCCAACGGCTCACTTCGACAACGAGTGGCTCTACATGCTTTACCCACCGGATCCGATGACCGAGCAGGCGACGATGCGAGAGGCACAGCTTTGTCAAAAGGAAGGAATCACCATTAACATCTTTCTGGTTCCAAGTTGGTCACAGAGCGAAGAGGATATTCGGTTTGCGTACCGCCTTGCCGAAGCGACCACGGGGCGAGTTTTCTTCACTAGTGGGGGCGATTTGGATCGATTTGTGGTTTGGGACTACGTGCAAAACCGCCGAGACATCATCTCCTAAGCGAGTCTGCGGCTTATCCCCCCCTCAATAGAACGTCCGGCTTAGCTGCGTAGTAGCGGCGGATGCTGGTCTGGGACGCTGGTTCCTCGTCAGTGATTCTCAAGTCAAAGTCTTAGTGGCAAATGATTGGGCCTTCGAGGTCGTCGGTCTAGGAGCGATTTCCAGAACTTCCACTTGAATTTTAGCTGAACGGTGAAAATTCAGGTGAGAGTTTAGGTTTCAAGTAAATCACAGCCTCTTCGGCCTCGTCAAAAAAACAAAATTTCCAGCTTGACTTTGCACAGCCTTATTTATCTAATGAATTCGTTAATCGAAATCGTTCGATATTGAAGCCTTGATTCGAGTGAGGTGAGTCATGCCGCGACGAGTTTCTAAACATCCGACGGAGTTAGAGTTGGAGGTCTTGCAGGTTCTCTGGGACACCGGGCCACTTGCCGGAGGAGCGGTTCGTGACGCACTGGAGTCGACTCGGACGCTGACTTACCAATCCGTGATGACCATTCTGGGGATCATGGAAGAGAAAGGTTACGTCGCACGAAAGAAGTCGGGTGGACGGTTCGAGTACCGTGCCCGGATTACCAAGCCAACCACCGCCAAACGGATGATGCGTGATTTGGTCGACCGGCTTTTTGATGGTTCTACCGCCAGCGCGATGATCAATTTGCTTGAGTCTTCCGACCTCAGTGACCAAGAATTGAAGGACCTTCGCGAGGAAGTCAACCGAACTCAGCAGAAAGGGAATGGGTGAGCGATATGTTCCATTTTAACGATGTCATTTACATCCAAATTGCCTACGCGCTCCTCCACTTTTTGTGGCTGGCATGCATCCCCTGTGCGATACTCGCAATTGCCCTGCGAATGATTTCATCAAACGCTTTGGAATTGCGTTATCGGTTAAGCATCGTTGCACTCGGGTCAATGATGTTCATGATGATGGCCGCGGTCTACTGGTCGATTTTGCCGCCGGCAAACGAAACGCCGCGGCTTGACCGAAGTGAGTTTATCGACTTCCGCACGCCGATTGTTTCCACCGAAACGGACCAAATCGTCGCTGCTCCGACGACCGTTACGCCCAAAGTTACCTCGCTTGTTCCGACTTCCAAAGCGGCTACACGGCAGTCGAGTTTGCAGCAAAATACAACAAAGGTCGGTCATCTTTGGTTTAGCCCCACTATTGCGTGGGCTAAGTTGCTAACGTTGAGTTACATGGTCGGCGTGATCGTTTTCGCAATCCGTTTAATGAGAGGATGGTATTTCGGTCGACGGCTACGGCGGCAAGGAACTTCGGTAGCGGGTCACGATGTTCATGCCTTGTCGGTTCGCTTGACCAAACAACTGCGATTGCGAGCGACTCCAACGGTGTTATGGTGCCAAAGGGCGATTGTCCCAACGGTAACCGGCGTGCTTCGTCCAGTGGTGCTATTGCCGATTGCTTATGCCAACGGCGTTTCCATCGTGCAACTGGAACATATTTTGCTGCATGAATTCACCCATCTGCGTCGATACGATTTATTGGTGAATTTTCTGCAAAACGTGATCGAGACGTTGCTGTTTTATCATCCACTGATGTGGTGGGTTTCTCGCCAAGTGCGATTGTATCGCGAGTTGTCCTGTGATGCGGCGGTGGTAGCAAGCGGTGTCGAGCCAACGCAGTACGCTGGAACACTGGTCGATATCGCAGCACGGAGTCGATTGGTCAACCGTGGTTCCAACGTAACCTCGAATTCGAAGCATGCGGCGATCATGAGTGTGGCGTCGGTTTCATCAAAATCGCAGCTACGGGTGCGATTGATGCGATTGTTGGGGCGACCTTTGCAGCCCAGTCCGAAGGCCAGCCGAATGATCGATGGATTGAGTTTACTAGTGGTGATCACCATTGTCAGTGCGTTGACTTTGTCGACCTACCGAATGTCACTCGCTTCACCGCAACAGGCGGTTGAAAAGCAAAAGATTCCACAGGAAGTGCTTCGTCATCAGCCTCGTGATATTGAGCCAACAGAGTTAGCCGGGATCGTGGTGGATGCCGACGGCAAGCCGCTATCGGGAGTGACGGTCGATGCGTGGAGTTGGCAGGAGGGTGATGAGACAACGACCGATGAGAAGGGTGTTTTTCGCTTTCGCCCCGATAGTGATAACGGACGGAGTAAGGTCGAAGTCCGCTGGATGAAGCCCGGCTATTCCCCACACTATGTCGCTAAGCAGCCGGTAGGTGGAAAAGGCTTGGTCATTCAGATGGACTCGTCAACCTATATCGAAGGAACCGTCACGGCGGTAGATGGATCGCCGGCGGCCGGAGTGACCATTCGCGGTGCTCAGCAGAACATCAGAGGTGATGGCGTGACGATCAGCGAAGTGGTCACGGAAACGGAAACGGATCATTCAGGCAACTATCGGCTGTATGCAGCACCAGACCGATACGAGATCACGATCGCGAGCAGCGTTGGCGTCGTCAGAACCGATAAAATTCAGTTGCATCGCGGTTACGGGATCCAAAAGAATATTCAGCTTCAGAACGGTGTCAGGTTCGAGGCGATTGTGAAAGATGCGAATACTGGCGAGCCATTCGAAGGGTTGGTGCTTTCGAACTTTTTGCAGCGGGGATTCGAGGGGAATTCCGATGCCCAGGGTAGAATCACCATCGACGGCATGTTGCCGGGCGAGTTTGAGTTTTCGGTAGGAGCAGGCGAGCCGATTGATTATCACGGCAACAAAATCTATCTCAATGGGCCACTGGGACGATGGTGGTCCCCCGAGGCAAACAAGGAGTGGCAGCGGTTGGAAAAAACGGCTGGCAAATTCCAACGAAATTTCGACGATCTGCAATTTGATCTTCACCCAGAGATGAAGCCAGTAGAGATTTTTGTCGAGCAAGGTGTCGAGTTTAGCGGGCATGTCTACGACCCCGACGGAAAACCTTGCGCCGGCGCGACGGTCGCACCCGCGAAAACCGGAAGCGGCAATTCACTGACTGGTGATACACGGTATAGCATCAAGACCGGAGACGATGGATCCTACAAAGTGGTGATGCCCGCGGGCAACGATTTTCAGTACAACTTGATGGCCTTCGATGGTGAATATAGTAAGTGGCGAAAGTGGGGAGCGGTCGCTCGCAAACCATTGGAGACCAAACCGGGGCAAAAAGTTTCAGACTATGATTTCGT
Source organism: Novipirellula herctigrandis (assembly GCA_007859835.1). Taxonomy (GTDB): domain Bacteria; phylum Planctomycetota; class Planctomycetia; order Pirellulales; family Pirellulaceae; genus Novipirellula_A; species Novipirellula_A herctigrandis. Next base: position 6,916,740 of record SJPJ01000001.1, read on the forward strand.
TCTTACTCGCGGTTCAACGGTGCGCGGAAAAGTGACCACATCGGACGCCGCAGGTTCACCGCCACGAGAAGTCCGTGCTCACCCGGCTGACTTGCGAGGTAACCGCTACTACGATCCGACGGTCGAAGTTCAACCCGACGGCAGCTTCGAACTGGGTGGTTTGAGGCCAGGTAAACACTTTGTTCAAGTCTCACCATTTTGGCTCTCTGCCGAGGACGCCAATAACGGCGCATCGGTGACCGTAGAAGTGTCCGATGGCGAAGTCCGCGAAGGCATCGAACTGATTGGTGTCGCACCAGCAAGTGGCTCGCTGAGCATGACCCCCAGCGTGGCACCGAAGGTGATTAAGCCAGATAGCATTCCCTCATCGACCAGCGTGATCGGCGCGGCAGTCGGAGGCGTTGTTTTCACCGCCCAAGACAAAGTTTTCTCCACGCCTTGTTTTGACAAAACCTCGATCTTCTTTGGTGCTTGTGATGGAAACTTCTATTGCCTCGACAAGATATCAGGGAAATTGAAATGGAAGGTCGGGGATCTTCAGCGTGTTGATGCGAGTCCAATTCATCATGACGAGCGTGTCTACTTTCCCAATATCGGAGATTGGCTGCACTGCGTTGAAACGCAGACGGGCAAAGTCGTTTGGAAAAAGCAGATTCCCGGCTGCGGCTACAGCAATCCGTTGTTTCATAACGGACAAATTGTCATTGCGGGCACGAACCAGTTAGTCACGCTGTCACCCAAGGACGGTCGCATCATTCAATCGTATGCGTTTGCGGGTGGTGCAGGTGGGATGAGATTTGGAATCGCAGCAAAAGGAAATAAGCTGGTCGTTTTGGTTACCAAAGACTACCTCGCTAACGACTACACCGGCACCGGTTCACTCGTTTGTTTCAACTTGAGCGAAACGAAACCCGCTTGGACATTACCGCTTGGCGGAGCCAGTTTCGGTGAAGTGATCGTTGACGAAAGTCGATGCTATTTCGGGACGCGAGACGGTATGTTTTCCGCCGTTGATTTTGGCACGGGGCAAGTCGCATGGAAGCTTAATTGCGCCGATTTCTTCTCGGATCGACAGCACGTTTGGGCCGATGGAATACCGGTCGATAACGGGGACAGTGTGATATTCTCTTGTTTCCACCTGAGTCTCAACGAGCCGGGTGTGATGTTTTGCGTCGAGAAAGCCAGTGGTAAGGTTCGTTGGTCGCTCGGCAATCCGTTTCTGTTTTCTCGCTCGAGTGGTTTGTCCGACGATTCGCTTGTCACCGTAACGCTCGATCACAAGTTGGTTCGCATTGACCGTGCCAGCGGGAACGTCCAATACATCGGCATGTTGCCAGTCGCAAATCCTCGCTCTCAAGGTGAATTTTATGCGGTCGCCTTGGACAACGGCTTCGTCTTTGTCGTTGACGCAGAGAAACAGGTATGGAGATTCGACTTGAGTCAATTGAAGTGACTGGAATCCTAAGAATCACTATTTTGCGAGGACCCAGGTTGCAAGCTTTGCGATCGATGGCGATTGGCCTTGCGAAAGAATCCCGATGCGAAAAACTTTTCCGGCGGCCCAAACACAGCCGATTGCAAACAAAACAGTCAAGACACTGCCAAGCACAATTTCCCAGACGGCTGGACCAGGTGGAATCGCAATGCGGACAAACATCAACATCGGAGTCGCTGGCGGAAACAGTGAGATCGCTCGAGAAAACGTGCTCGATGGAGAATCTAAAATCGGGCCAATGCACATCATTGGAATGATTACCAGCAACATCACCGGAGTCATTAAACTCTGAGCGTCGCGAATTTCAGAACAGGCAGCTCCGATCGCGGAAAAGATCGACCCGAATGTGACCAATGAGACCAGCAAGTAGAACACAAACCAGGCGTAGAGCGAAACAGGCACACTGTCGCTGACATCGAAGTAGACGGCCAAACCGAAAGCGGCGCCCAGGTAGAGCGTTGAGAGTGTCAGTCCAACACAAACGGCTCCCAGGAGCTTGCCCGCCATCAGCTGAAACGGGGTGACGGACGAGATGAGGAACTCCGAGATTTTCTGGATTTTCTCTTCGAGTACGTTGTTGAGCATGGCCGGTGCAACGGACATGATCATCATGAACATTAGCATCAGTCCTGCGAAGGGAATCGCAAAGGTCAGGATTCGATTTTCTTCTTTTGCATCTTGCACGCCGCCTTGGATATCCGTTTCGACGAGCCCGAATTGTCGCAGCGGTGCGTGCCGCGATAGTGCGGCGACGGTCTCATTGGATAGTTGCAATTCGGCGATGCGAACGCTCTTGATTTCTTCGTTGACCGCGTTACGAAGCCAATTTGCCAATGTTTGATAGCTTGGGGTTTGTGAGTGGTAGCGGATGCTGCCAGCGGAGGTGGCCTCAAAAATGCCGTCGTCAATGATCGCGAATGCAAACAAGTCCCCGTCCGAAACTCGGCGGGTCAAGACAACATCCGCACGTTCGTCACCGTGATCTTCTGGAATATAGTTTTCCAGTATGAAGGGAGCGCCCGTTTGTTTGCGCTGCTCGCCCTCGCCGTCAAATATTTCGGTTTGGTTATGGATTTCTGCCCGCGTCTGAAGCTTGTCAAATAGTCTTCCGGTTTGATCCACCAGGGCAATCCGGCGAGGCGCAATGTCGATTTGGTCGTGCGTCAGGTATTGGACCAGGATGGCCCCGCCCATAAAGATCGGCATCATGACAATGCCAATCAGAAAGGCTTTGCTGGTCACGGAAATCAGATACTCCGTACGAGCAACAATGAATACTTTGTTCATGTTCAAGCTCCGATCCGTTGTGATTGTGAGTCGGACGAATCCATCGCTTTAGGTCCCGCAATGCGGATAAAGATGTCGTGAAGTGAAGGTTGTGCGATTTCAAAACGCTGTACGCTTCCTTTGGTAATCAGTTGATGAAGCACGCGCTGTGGGTCACCGTCAAACTGAAGTTCCTGATAGCCTTCACAATCGATGACCGTATGTACTTCTCGGATGGACGCTAATTGTTCTCTTGCCCCATCCCAACGGAGTTGAATCGAACCGGTACCGAACTGCGATTTGATCTCATCAAGCGTTCCGTCGAGCACCTTGACCCCTTGATGGATCATGAAAACGGAGTCACACATCCTTTCGGCAGTGCTCATGTCGTGAGTGGAAAAAATAATGGTGGTGCCGCTATCCTGCAGATGGAGTATGGCCTCGCGAATTGCCTCAGTGTTGACCGGATCGAGGCCCGAAAAAGGCTCATCCAAAATCAATATTTTGGGATGTGCGATGATCGACGCGATAAACTGAACCTTCTGAGACATTCCCTTCGATAGACTTTCAATTTTCTTGCTGGACCACTGCGTCAACTCAAACTTTTGAAGCCAACCCTCGACCGCGATGCGAGCGTCGTTGGACGCCATTCCTTTCAATGCTGCATAGTATCCAAGCATGCGTCGTACGCTGAGCTTTTTGTACAGTCCGCGTTCTTCCGGCAGATAACCTAGGCGATCGTTGGCGGACGACGCGGCCAAATTGCCGAGGACTTCAATGGTCCCAGAGTCGGGGTGAATGATTCGCAAAATCATCCGGATCGTTGTTGTTTTCCCGGACCCATTCGGACCAATGAATCCGTAAAGCGATCCGGCGGGTACTGACAAAGACAATTTTTCGACAGCAGTGTGTTTTCCGTAATTTTTTGTGACATCAGATAGTTGAATAACGGACAATGGCGAACCTTTCGAAAAAACAAAAACGCCGAAGAGTTTCGACGGAAACGCTGCCAACGTGACACCACTAATAGACACAGTGGCTCGTGAGACGCCATTCCAGGGCGCGGCAAATCGAGATTTATTTTCAGAAAGCAGATTTCAAAACGGCGCTCCGCGATTTGCGAAACGACCAGCCCAACTGCACTCAACCCAATTTGGGTGGCTTTTCGTGGTTCACGAGTAACGCTACATTTGTGATTCTTCTCCACGCAGAGTCAGTCAGCGATATTGGCGAATTCGACAGAAATCTTCTTGATTGGTTCCAAAGGAACCTAGTTTCTGTAAGAATGTGGGTCGATGATTTAAGTGGAACGTCTTGTTCGAGGGTGGCGACCCTTGCGATTGTGAATCGTGAACCTGGTCAGGCCTTAACTGGAGCAGCCATAAGCGGTGTAGCTTTGTGCGAGGGTTGCCTCCCCCGAACAAGATTTTTTTCGCCCCGTATTCTTTGCCCTGTATTCTTCGCATCTTCTTCTCGCACCGCCGATTGAACCCGCCGTATGCCTGAGTCCGCTGGCCCCCGTGTCGAAAAAACGGACGCTAAGTCCAATTCTTACGTCGTTGTCGCTCGTCGCTATCGGCCACGAGGGTTCGATGAGCTCGTTGGACAGGATCACGTTGGTCGTGCACTGAAAAACGCGATTGACACCAACCGAGTTGGTCACGCTTATCTCTTCACGGGGGCTCGAGGGGTTGGAAAGACCAGCACGGCGCGGATTTTTGCCAAAGCGCTCAATGATCCTTCCGGACCAACCGGAACGCCTGATAATACATCGGACGTCGCTTTGGCCATTGACTCAGGCGAAGATGTCGATGTGATCGAAATTGACGGTGCAAGCAACCGTGGTATTGATGAAATTCGGTCGCTGCGAGCAAACGTCAGTGTCCGGCCGAGTCGATCACGATTTAAAATTTACATCATCGACGAAGTTCACATGCTTACGGGAGCGGCGTTCAATGCGCTGCTGAAAACGCTCGAAGAGCCGCCTGAGCACGTAAAGTTTATCTTTTGTACCACCGATCCGGAAAAAATTCCGATTACGGTTTTGAGCCGTTGCCAGCGGTTTGATTTTGCGCCAGTGGAAGTGCCGAAGATTGTCGAACGGCTTCGCGAAATTGTGCAAAAAGAATCGGCCGAGGCGGACGAAAAGGCGTTGGAATTAATTGCACGTCGAGCGGCGGGGTCGATGCGGGATAGCCAATCGTTGTTAGAGCAAGTGCTTAGTTTTAGCGATGGCAAATTGACGGTCGAGCAAGTCCACGCGATGTTGGGTACCGCGGATGACGAACGCCTGCATGCGTTAGCCAAAGCGATGGCGGATCGGGATGCGGCAGCGGTGATTCGCCAAATGGACGAAGGCATTGATGCCGGGGTCGATGCGGGACGTTTGGCAGAACAGTTACTCGCCTATTTTCGGGACTTAATGGCGGTGACCGTTGGTTGTGACCAAACTTTAATGCGGCACACCTCGGCGGGCATGTATGACGAGCTGGTGGAACTCGGTTCGCGATGGGGACTGCAAACGGTATTGGCCGTAGTTGGATTGCTCGACGAGACATTGGTGCGAATTCGGCACAGCGTCTATTCGCGAGTGTTGTTAGAAGCGACGGCAATTCAGATTTGTCATCTCCCCGATTTGCAGCGAATCGTTGATCTCGCTGCGGCCGCCAGTTCGGTGAAGTCGAACGCAACGGGTGTTTCAGCAAACCGTGTTACAGCGGCGTCTTCTGCGGCATCGGTTGAAAAAAAAAACATTGAAGTAAACGTTCCACACACTGACCAGCCTCAGTCCGGATCGGTCGCGTCCGGATCGGTCGCGTCGGTTGCACCCGATGATGCCTCGTTGCAAACACAAACGCAGCCTGTGGAAGTGAAGTCGCCGGTGCAAGTCGCCGAGTCCCCCACTGCGGACCAGGCCGTTGAACCGGTCGTCGAACCGGTCGTCGAACCGGTCGTCGAACCAGCGCCCAACGGTTCCGCTGCGACGCGTCAAGTTTGGACGCAAGCGACCGCGGATCTGATTTGGAAACAGGCCATGGAAAAGGTCGAGCCGATGACGGAGACCTTGGCTCATGCGGTCAAGCATGTCGTCGCCGAAGAAGGCCGCTTACGGTTAGTGTTCCCAGGTGAATCGAAGCTGGCGCATAACCGATGTGAGAATCCTCATCACAAGAATTCGCTCGCTCAAGCGGTCTCGGAATTGGCGGGCCAAGAGATTGCGATTGAGTTGCAGCTCTTGCCACCGAAGCAAGTGGCTGTAAAAACTGCGCCGATTCCACCTGCGAAAGCACGGTTGCAGAGGATGAAAGAGATCGAAAATCATCCGTTGGTAAAATCATGCATCGAAATTTTTGACGCGGAAATCGTCAAAATTGAAAAGCCGCGTTAGCAATCACTTGCGCCGCACTACAAAACCGTCGCTTCCATGATCGTAAAGATCGAAAGCGGTGTCGCTTTGTAGCAGCGGTCAAGCCTTAGCGGCAAACCACGAATGACGTCGTGAATGTCCAAATCGGTTCGCCACCCCAAATGGCGAGTGATGTTTCCAGCGGAGTCAACCACTTTTGCGATGACCGGATTGTCGCTTCGGAAATGGTTCACGAGCAATATTCGACCGCCCGGCCGACAAACTCGGATCATCTCGCTCATCATGGCTTTCGGATTCGATACGACACTGATTGTGTGAAAAGAACTCACCACTTCGAAACTATCGTCATCAAAAGTCAGTGATTCGGCATTCATCGGCAAGACGTTAATATGATGCCAATGACGTTCCTCAATCAATTGCTGAGCTTCGGCGAGCATGCTTTCAGACAGGTCAACGCCGGTCAATTGGATGTCGCGAGGATAGCTGTCGAGTGAAAGCCCCGTTCCGACTCCGACTTCCAGCACTTTTCGGTCGGTCGGAATGTTGAGTGCCGCGATCGCACTGCGAATGTTTCGCTTCGCCACGGCGGGCCACAATCCTTGGTAAACCGGTACCAAGTTGTTGTATAAGCGACTGCGGTGCGGTTGGATGGATTTCTTTGCCTTCGTCGGCGTCGCGCTACTCATGTTGGACCTAAAACCTCTTCACTCGATCGGTCATCCGGTTCCCTTCCGCCCAAAAGACGTTAGGAAAAAGCAGGCAGGTAATAGCCAGCCCCTCTCCAAATGCGATCGCTCGTCAAACGGAGGATACCATTGGAAGCATCGCAGCTTTCATGCCAGAGTCAACTCCAAGTGAAAAGGTAATTAAGAATTGTTAAGTCTTTATGGAAGAAGCGTTTACGGCGAATGGGAAGGGTTTCCCTGCGGTCGGAGTCGATCGATTATTACAAGCCAGTTACATTTCGAGGCGATTGTCAGGCATTTTGCACCGAAACGACGTTGGTGATTTTTGCATTCGCACCGGGACAATTGGAGCAGAGTCAATTTTGGCACACCACTGAATGTCGGCTTCATAGCCCAACCGAATCAGATTTCGTCCCCCCCGGGATTCATTAAGCTTCTCTGCTAATTCCTTCGGATTCGGCAATCGGTCAGGGCCGAACCAAGATTGCCAAAGCTGTTTCGCAATTCGTGACCCATCATCAACTTGAGCCGAATATCGTTTCTCTAATTGCGTGACGGCCGCACCCGCAAAAAGTACATCTTCCATTGTGATCGATCCGTCTGTCCCAGCACAAATGAAGGCGATTCGAGCGTTGCAGGGTACTGATCGAACAATCACAGAGAGGTTCAAGAAGCTACCGATCCAGACTTCTTTTGCCGCGGAGGCCACTTCAATCGCTTGAGTGCCATTGGTGGTCGTTAAAACCAAATCTTGTCTCGTCACCACCTCCGCGCGATAATCGGCTGGCGAGTTACCTAAATCAAACCCCTCGATGACGACGCAACCACGTTCGCCGCAAAGCAGCGGTTTTTGGGGGAGTTCGCATGCTAGTGCTCTCGCCTCATCGACCTGGCTTGTCGTGATTACCTGGTTTGCGCCATTTGCGAGTGATGTGGTGATCACTGACGACGCTCTTAGAATATCGATCACAATGGCGATATCGGTATCCGTTGCGTTCAAATTCGGTTGTGGCAGCAGCGAAGTGGAGATATGCATTGGGGGCTAAAACCGATCCTGTTCTGGTTCGCCAAAGACTTGAACTTCGCCGTCGTTCCAATCGACATGGATCACATTGGGGTTACAGCAGACGGGGCAATCTTCGACAAACTGTTGGTGAGTCCCTGTGGTTGGGTCGACAGGAATAACAATTTCTTCGCCACAGTTGTCACAGATATAGCTTCCTTCGCTATCCATTTCGGTGCTCCGTTTTTCAGGTTACTGCGAGACTAACTCGGGTTACTGCGAGATTAAATTGAAACGGCAGAACCGTTCTCGATGATTCCGTCATGATGTCTTATACTCCACGTTGCGACAATTGGTTTGCTACTTAGGTTTGCTTCTCATCCTCGTTTTCTTAGTCATCGCCATGCCCCGAACCAATGTCGACCCGACAACGTTGCTGGCCCGGTTCGGGTTGTCCCGTTTTCGTCCTGGGCAACGAGACGTCGTCGATGCCGTGGACGACGGGCACGATGTGATGTGCGTCATGCCGACAGGTGGCGGGAAAAGTCTGTGCTATCAATTACCCAGTCTTGGCCGCGCTGGTACGACAATCGTTGTTTCCCCCTTGATCGCGTTGATGAAAGACCAAGTTGACTCGATGACGACACACGGGATCAATGCGAAGCTTCTCAACAGTAGTTTGAGTTTGTCCGAGCAAACCAGTGTCATGCAAGAAATGGCGATGGGGGTTTTGGACCTTGTCTACGTCGCACCCGAACGCCTTCGCAATTCGCGGTTTCTCGAAGCGGTTTCAACAGCCAATGTCAGTTTGTTGGCGGTGGACGAAGCCCACTGTGTCAGTGAATGGGGCCACGATTTTCGTCCCGACTATTCGCGGCTAGGCCGATTTCGCGATCGCTATCTTAGCAATGTGCAAACGATTGCTTTGACCGCGACCGCGACTCCGACGGTTCGTCAAGACATTGTTGATTTACTAAGGCTTCGTAATCCGAAGACGTTTGTGACGGGGTTCGCGCGAACTAATTTGCGATTCTCGGTGCTCCATTCCAAAGGGGACGCGGAAAAGAATGAACAGTTGCTGAATTATTTGAAACAGCGAGACGGCGCGGGGATCATTTATGCTGCCACACGCAAACGCTGCGAAGAGATAGCCGTTTGGTTGCCAGAGAAAACTAGGCGTCCTGTCGGAGTCTATCATGCGGGATTAGATCCATCTCAACGTCGTAAGGTTCAAGATGATTTCATGTCGGGAAAGTTGTCGGCGATTGTTGCCACCAACGCGTTTGGGATGGGGATCGACAAAGCCGATATTCGCTATGTCGTCCACTACAACATGCCCGGCAGTTTGGAAGCCTACTACCAGGAAGCGGGCCGCGCCGGTCGCGACGGAAAAGACAGCGAGTGTTTGTTGTTGTTCTCATACAGTGACCGCTATATCCAAGAATTCTTTATTGAGAATCGCTATCCGTCACGCGAAGTCGTTAAGAAAGTTTACGAATTCTTGCTGTCGCGCGATGAAGACCCGATCGAGTTGACTTTGGAGCAAGTTCGTGCGGCGATCGATGTCAAAGAGGGAAACGAAGCGATAGGAACGTCGCAAACCTTGTTGGCCAAAGCCGGGGTCCTAAAACGATTGGATAACTCGGCCAACAGTGCCGTGGTTCGCATCGACAGCACCGCTCCAACCATGTTGGATTTTTTGCCCAAAGAAGCGAAGGTCCGGCGTCGTGTGATGTTGGCGGTTGAAAAGGTGGTTGGTAATCAACGGGGCGAGGATGTCTTTGTTACCCCCAAGCGGCTTTGTGAAATGGCGGACGTCGATCGCGATCAACTCGCTCGAACGCTGCGGGATTTGCGGCGTTTAAAGGGTTTTGACTACGTGCCGCCGTTTCGAGGGCGTGCGGTCCATTTGATCGAGCATGGCATTCCGTTTGAAAGTCTCGAAATCGATTTCAATGAGTTGGCGCGTCGCCGTGAAGCCGAGCACGGTAAACTTGAAGCAGTGATTAATTTTGCTCGTGCGAACGGTTGTCGGCAAAAAGTGATTCTCGATTATTTCGGTGATCCTCAAAGCAAAAATTGTGATCGCTGCGACCGTTGTGACCCGACTGGGGCTAAGTCAACCACCGTCGTTCATGCAAAACCGACGGGCGATCCGTTCGCGGGAGTCGACCGTGATGATTTCATTCGCGGGGTGCGGGTGGTGCTCAGTGGCGTAACACGTATGCATGGACGGTTCGGTAAAAATCTTGTCGCGCAAATGCTTTGCGGATCGAAAAGCAAAAAATTGCAGCAGTGGAAATTGCATCGCTTGAGTACCTACGGGATGTTGTCGCTATTGAAACAAAGCGAAGTGGTCGCGGTAATGGATGCTTTGATCGCTCGCGGCTTTTTGGTTCAACAGGAAGTCGACGAGCGGCGGCCGACGATTCATATGAGCGAACCGGGTAATCGAGTGATGCACGCGCTCGATCCGCTTGAGGATGCGCTTGACCTTAAGTTCCCACTGATAAAACGGTTGGCGGCGGCTGCAAAAAATATCGAATCGGGTGATGTGAACGAGGAGGCTCGTTCGTCTGCGGATGATGCGGGGCAAGAGTCGTCACAACCCGCAACAAGCCAAGTAGGAACGGCGGAATCGCTAACTGAAAAGTCGCACGCTCACAATAAGGCGGAATTAGCAGAACGCCTCAAGCGATGGCGCCAGAAAAACGCCGCAGCATTGGGGATTCCGGCCTATCGTGTTTTGACCAATGCAACGTTGGACCGAATTGCGGATGCAGCACCGCAAACGACCTCCGAATTGGAGTGCATTTCGGGCGTTGGGCCGGCCACGATCGAGCAATTTGGGTACGACTTGGTCGAGTTGATTTTATTGACGCTCAACCCAGACCCATCAGAGGATGTCATCGAGGCGGATGGAGGTGACCAAATCGACTGCGAAATGGCACCTTTGGAGAAGCCTGAGGAGAAGCCTGAGGAAGAGGCTGAGGAAGAGGCCGAAAAAAAACCGGTGGCGGAAACTGAGTCGCAGGAGCAGGAAGGCGACGATGAATTGGATCAGGACGGGAGTGATCCGTATTGGACGTGGCGGCTGTTTCGCGACGGCTACACGATGAGCCAAATCGCGTTGATTCGGCGCTGTAGCGTCGGATCGTTGGCCATCGAGTTGAAAGAGGCCGCCGAGGCTGGTCATCCGGTCGATCCAAAATGGTTCCTCCGATAGCATCCACGCTCGCTAAACCGCGTGGGGGGGCTGTAGACTTCACGGTTGTGAGCCAGAAGCTTCGGTGTTTTTTTTCGCTTTTCATTGAGCGTTGAGGCCGGGAAACCGATCAAAAGTGCTGTCAAATTGGCCGGTTAGGCATTCTGCGATCGATTCGATACAATCGCTTCGAGGCGAAAGCGAAAGACGCTACCAGTGATTTCCCGCTTGATGATCCGCTAGACTGTCTTTGGAATGGACGTAAACGCCGTATCTGAAACAAGTTGCAACATAAGTACAACGGTGGCATAAGAGATGCACACCGCTTCATTTAACCTCATTGGCTGACAATTTGTCTCCAAACTTAGGTCAACAATCAAGCCAATCGCTTGAGGCTTCAAAAGGAAACTAATGGATAATCGGTCCGACGAGAAAAATTCAGGAAAAGACGATTCCGCTCAGAACAAGCGTGGGAACAATTCGTTCATGATTGCGGTGGTGGTCGCTGCGCTGATCGCGATGTTATTTATGAATCGAGGGGCGGACAAGACGGAAGTCCCAAGCAGTTTCTTTTACAAGCAGCTCGCAAACAACAATATTGAAGCGGTTGAGATCGCAGAGCGTCGCATTTATGGAACGTTCAAGGTCGAACCGATTGCACCGGAAGTGATCGAAAACGGCGTTGCAAAACAGCCCACCGATGATGCGGGCAAACCGCTGAAGTTGCCCAAGGAATTCATGGTGATTCGAGCCGCTGATCCTGGGGCAACCTCGGAGCTTGAGCTGCAATTGCGTAGTGCGGATGTTCCCTATTCGATCGCACCGCTCGACAACACGCAGCAAATTCTCAGCATGATCGCTTTTATCGGTTTGCCGCTGGCGATTCTGTTTTTCCTTTTCATGATGCTCCGGCGCACCCGCAGTGACATGATGGGGGGCGGGTTTTTGTCTGGGTTTAGCAAGAGTCCTGCGAAGCGATTTGAAGCGAACGAGAAAATGATCACGTTCAATGACGTCGCGGGTCTGGAAGGGGTGAAAGCGGATCTACAGGAAATTGTGGATTATTTGAAGACACCGGAAAAGTTCCAGCGTCTCGGAGGCTTCGTCCCCAAGGGCGTCTTGCTGAACGGGCCTCCGGGAACCGGCAAAACACTGCTTGCTAGAGCGGTTGCCGGTGAAGCGGGCGTGCCGTTCTTTTCCGTCAACGGTAGCGAATTTATTCAAATGTTCGTCGGCGTCGGTGCCAGCCGCGTGCGTGATTTGTTCCGCACGGCGAAAGAGAATAGCCCATCGATTATCTTCATCGACGAAATTGACGCAGTTGGTCGCCAACGAGGCGCGGGGCTCGGTGGCGGTAACGACGAACGCGAGCAAACGCTCAACCAAATTCTCGGTGAAATGGACGGGTTTAGTTCCAACCAAGCGGTAATCGTCGTCGCTGCGACCAACCGTCCGGACGTGCTTGATCCAGCATTGCTGCGACCCGGACGTTTTGACCGGCATATCACCGTCGGTCGCCCGACGATGAAGGGCCGCGAAGAGATTTTCAAAGTCCATGTCCGCGATGTACCACTCAGCGAAAACGTCGACCTCAAACGATTGGCGGCCGGAACCGTTGGTTTGACCGGTGCAGATATTCGTAACATGGTCAACGAGGCGGCGCTATGGGCTGCTCGGCAAGACAAGAAAATGGTCGAAATGGACGACTTCGAATACGCTCGCGACAAGATCCTAATGGGAGCCAAACGCGAAGAAATTCTACAGGACAGCGAGAAAGAAAAGACGGCCTATCACGAAGCGGGCCACACCCTGACCGCTTGGCATCTCGACGGAGCACACGTGGTTCACAAAGTCACGATTATCCCTCGTGGCCGAGCTTTAGGGGCGACGCAGTACGTTCCGAGCGAAGATCGTTTGAGTATCAGCAAGCGTGAACTTGATCATCAATTGATCGTCTTGTTGGGTGGTCGAGCGGCCGAGAAAATCATCTACAACGAAACCTGCGTCGGCGCGGAAAACGACCTCGAACGTGCGACCGGTATCGCGCGTCGAATGGTGACCCATTGGGGGATGAGTCCCAAGATCGGTCCCGTCAGTTACAAGACGAGCGACGAAGATCCGTTCCTCGGACGTGAGATTCATCAATCGCGTAACTTTAGCGAGCACACGCAAGAGTTGATCGACGAGGAAGTCGCACGACTACTCCTGGAAGCGGATCAGAAAGCAGAGCAGTTGCTTCGTGAACATCGCGCCGAACTGGAATCGATCACTCGTGCGTTGCTTGAACACGAAGAGCTTGGGGAAGCCGATTTAACCGAGTTAATTGGGCCTTCGATCCAATCCAAACAACGCAAACAAGGCGACCCGATGGCACTTGGACAATCGCTTTCACCCGAAAGTGCGAGTGCGCATAGTCCAGGTTCCGCTGTCAGTGGTCCATCGGCTTCGTCTAAAGATGCGTCCGCTGATTCGGAATCGCGGTAAGCGATTATGGCGAAAAAAAAACGGTCGAAGCAACGAGCGGATTTTCGCAAGAAGTACCAGGGACGCGTTCGCAAGGGCGATATGACGCGATCGTTCCAGATCGGTGATCAGGAAAAATTGGCTGACATCGTTAACGCCGAACGAGTTAGTGGCAAAGGCGAATTGACTCGCAAGCGGACCGTCACTAGCCAGACTCTCGAAGAGAGCGGATCGGAAATGAGTGCGGCCACCGATGAGTCGCTGTTGCCAGGACGCGTGGTCAGCGTTCATGGTTTGAAGAGCAAAGTACTCGGTGAAAACGGTCAATTCTATGAATGCGCCGTTCGCCAAGTTCTCAAGTCGCTGAACATCGAACAGCGAAATGTCATCGTTGCCGGAGATCGTGTTCGGTTTCGTGCCGAGTCGCCGGTCGATGGTATGATCGAGAGTATCGAACCGCGTGGTGGTGTGATTAGCCGAACCAGTCGCGGACGCCAACATGTGATTGCCGCCAACGTGGATTACTTGTTGATTATCACGAGCGCCGCGCAGCCAGGACTAAAGCCCGCACTGATCGATCGTTTTTTGCTGACCGCCGAACACTGTGGTGTTGAGCCCGTGGTGGTGATCAACAAAGTGGACCTTATCGACCCCGTGCCGCTACAAAGCATGATCGGGGTGTTTGCATCACTTGGCTACCGAGTGCTGATGACGAGCGCCGAAACGGGCGTGAACATCAAATACCTTCATGCGTTGCTTACTGAAAAACAGACCGCATTGGCCGGACAAAGTGGTGTCGGGAAAAGCAGTCTGCTTAACGCGATTGAGCCGGGGCTTGGCTTAGCGGTATCGAATGTGAGCTTGGATAACGAGAAAGGGCGGCATACGACGACGGCGACGACGCTGATTCCGTTGGCCGTTGGCGGAGCGGTGTTTGACACGCCTGGAATCCGGCAATTTCAACTTTGGGATATTGCCTCGAATGAGGTTTCCGGTTTGATGCCTGATTTGCGTCCCTACGTCAGCGCGTGTCGCTATCCCGATTGTTTGCATTTGAACGAGGACGCCTGTGCGGTCAAGAACGCGGTGGCCGATTCTCGGATTGATGCTCGGCGCTACGATTCGTATTGTCACATCGTCGAGGAATTGCTGATCGAAGAAGGTTCCAATCGTTAATGAAGGCAGCGGCGTCTTTGACGACGTAGGAGCATGGTGGCACCGTATCTCTTGCGCGTATCAGCGTTATTTTGCATTGCCTGGAGCACGCCGAGATTTGGTGAGCCATCGCGGTTTTGATCCGGGTGCCGCTTTCCCTTCACGCTGTGTTTTCGCTGTGTTTTCGCTGTGTTTTCGCTGTGTTTTCGCTGTGTTTTCGCGGTGTGGACAGTGGCGTGCTCCATGACCCGTTAGGTGACAGTGAAGCGAGGTGAGGTCGTGCATTTGGCGAGCGACTCGGTGCCGAATTGCCTTCGGTGCGGATTCGTCACAGCGAGCCCTCTAATGGATCCGATGACTCACATGGCCTTTGTTTAAGCGTTAGCCCCGAGCCCGACAAAGCATTTGGTTCTTCTTTTTTCTTTATCGCTAAATCGCGTGAACCAACACAACGACGTGGCTGGCGATGGCTGCTTCGTTTCCGATCGCTCCGATGCCTTCACCTGTCTTGGCTTTGACACTGACTCGATCAATGGTGATGTCAAGCAATTCGGCGATCGCATGTCGCATGGCGTCGATGTGAGGTGCCATCTTGGGACGTTCCGCCAAGATGACGCAGTCGATGTTGACGATATCCATCGAATGGTGGCGAACGCGTCGAAGTGCCTCGTGAACGAAATCGCAACTGTCGCGATCACGGTTTTCATCGGAATGATTTGGGAACAATCGGCCAATGTCTGCTTCGCAAACGGTCCCCAGCAACGCATCGGTGATGGCATGCAGCACGACATCAGCATCGCTATGGCCGATTGCATGGACTTCCGCAGGAACGTCGACCCCGCCGATGCGCAGCGGGCCTCCGTTACCAAGACGGTGTGAATCGTAACCAAGGCCAATGCGAAAAGGGGGAACGGAGGGAGTCATTCGATGCTCTGAAAAAGGGTCGATGTTCAGCAGTAAGAGGGAGGCAATTCACCATGGGGGCTTGACGATCGGTGCTAAAATAACCGACACCATCGCGATTGTGCCCTGACCAATATTCCAATAAGCGGGATACCGATTCGATCGGGAGACCCATTCACGCTGGACACCCCAGCTCAGGTCCATTCAGCCCAAGTAAACGGTTCTATGTCGATTATCGAAGTCCGCAACCTAACCAAGTCTTATCGCGTTTACAAGAAACGCGAGGGATTGGCGGACAGCATCCGCGGATTGTTCCATCGCGAATACAGCGAAGTCGAGGCGGTGCGAGGGATCGACTTGAACGTCGAACAGGGTGAGTTCGTTGCATTTCTGGGCCCCAATGGGGCTGGTAAAACAACCACACTGAAATTGCTAAGCGGCGTCATCAACCCGACCAGCGGCACTGCGGAGGTGATGGGATTCGTGCCTTGGCAGCGAAAAAACGAGTATCGTCGCCGTTTTGCGTTAGTGATGGGCCAAAAAAATCAGCTCTGGTGGGATTTGCCTGCCCAGGAGTCCTACCGGCTGCATCAACAAATTTACGGACTCGATCGGGAACAGGCCCAAGCGACCCTAAACGAATTGTCGGATTTGCTTGACGTTACGCGCTTGCTTAGCCAACCGGTCCGTGAGCTATCGCTCGGTGAACGGATGAAGATGGAATTGATCGCCGCGATGCTGCACAGCCCCGAAGTGTTGTTTTTGGATGAGCCAACGATCGGGCTGGACGTGATCGCTCAACACAACATCCAGAAGTTCTTACGGTATTACCAAGAAAAACGCAAAATCACGATCCTGCTGACCAGCCACTACATGAAAGATGTCGCTGCTTTGTGCAAGCGTGTCGTGATTGTCGCCGGGGGCCGTATTGAATACGACGGCTCCTTGGCGGGAATTATCGACAAATTTTCAGGCTCGAAGATCATTACGCTTCAATTTGCCGATGGTCATCGCCCTTCGTTGGCGGCATTTGGCGAAGTGCTCGACGAGAATTGGCCCAAAGTCCGGGTGCGTGTCAGCCGGGCGGACGTGCCGCGTGTGTTGGCCGAAACGCTTCGCGATAATCCGATTGAGGACGTTTCGGTCGAAGATCCGCCTCTCGAGGACGTCATTGCCGATTTGTTTCGCGAATCAAGCGAGCGGAGTGAAGGCGAGCGAAGCAAATCGGAAGCCTCTTCCACAGCCCGGTATTAGTTCGACTGGCCGTCCAAGGCCCCAAATGCGGAAATTTGCGGCTTCGATTGCCCACATCCCCTCCCAAAATCCAATCCCGTCAGGCTCTTGCCAGTATCGGCACAGCAGCTTACGCTTTTCCGTTTGCGCCTTCGGGGCGAATCCCCGAGAAAAATCATTTTATGGGAGTTTGTTTGGTGTCGGGTACTTGTGTCATTGGATTGCAGTGGGGCGACGAAGCAAAGGGTAAGTTAGTCGACTTGCTCGCACCCCAATTTGACCTAGTTGTTCGCTACCAAGGTGGTGCGAATGCGGGGCATACGGTCGTCGCAGGAGATGAAACTTACAAATTGCATCATATCCCCAGCGGGATTTTGCACCCTCGCGTCCAAAATCTGATCACTCCTGGTGTCGTGCTTAACCCGGCTACGATGCTCGACGAAATCGATGCATTGGCACCTCGTGGCGTAAAGTGCGAAGAAAACCTGTTGATCAGCGAACGGGCTCACTTGGTCATGCCTTGGCATATGGCCGAAGATCGTCAAATTAACGCGACCGAAGTTCGCGGCGAATCGATTGGGACGACGAATCGAGGAATTGGCCCGTGTTACCGCGACAAAGTCGGACGGACACACGCGATTCGAATGACCGACTTGGTTCAAGCCCATCGCGACGATCGCATCCGAACGGTTGCGTTGCAGAAAATGGAACTGCTCAAAAACCTTGGGGCATCCGAAGAAGAATTGCAACGGATCGCACCTGAAGTTGTTATCCCGATGGTTGCGGCCTGGGCCGAGCGATTGTCAGGCATGATCGGCGATACGACTGATTTGTTGCTTGATGCCGCAGAGCAAAACAAACGGATTCTTTTCGAAGGAGCTCAGGGAGCTCTGTTGGATATCGACCACGGGACGTATCCGTTTGTCACCAGTAGCAACAGCAGCGGTGTCGGGGTGTGTGCTGGCGCGGGTGTGCCGCCGAAGTGGATCGACCACGTGCTGGGGGTCTGCAAAGCTTACAGCACTCGCGTTGGTGGCGGTCCGTTTGTCACGGAATTAAGTGATGCCACGGGCGACCGGATTCGCGAACTTGGAAATGAATATGGCACCACGACCGGGCGTCCTCGACGATGTGGATGGTTTGACGCGGTTGCCGTTCGCTATACCGCTCGATTGAGTGGCGTGACGCGTTTGTCGCTGATGATGATGGACGTGTTGGCCCACTTGGATGAACTGAAAGTATGTGTGGCTTACGAACTTGATGGAAAACAAATCACGCGTTTCCCAGGTCACGCCGATGAGCTTCGACGCTGCAAGCCGATCTATGAAACGATTTCGGGATGGAACGAGCCAGTGGATCACGTTCGCAGCGTGGAAGAATTTCCTGAAAAAGCACTGGCTTACGTTCGCCGAATCGAAGAATTGGTTGGCGTTCCCGTAGGTGTGTTGTCGGTGGGGCCCGATCGAGCACAAACGATTTTCACCGAAGCTGCTTCGGTTTTGCAACTGCAACCTGTTGGCTGAGCCGATGACCGAGACTCCTATCGCGAATCGTCCCCGACACATTGCGATTATCATGGACGGAAACGGTCGTTGGGCCCAGTCGCGTGGATTGCCACGGATCGAAGGTCACCGACGCGGCGTTTCGACCGTGCGAATGATCAGCGAAACGGCAACGGAACTTGGGATCGAGGCCGTTACGCTGTATTGCCTTTCGAGCGAAAATTGGAAACGACCCAAGCAGGAACTCGACTTCTTGATGCATTTGCTCGAGCAGTATCTGGTTGAAGAACGCCGCACGATCATGGATCAGGGACTGAGGCTTAAGGTGATTGGGCGGCGAGACCGGTTACCGAATGGGGTGATTGCCGAAATGGACAAGACGCTTGAGATGTCCAAAGACAATCCCGGCACTCAGTTGGTGTTGGCGATTGACTATGGTGGCCGAGACGAGCTCACGAAAGTCGCTCGGGAATTAGCTCGCGAAGTGGCCGAAGGTTCGATCACCGAATCTGAAATTTGCGAAGCATCCATCACCGAAAGGCTCTATACCGCTGGGCTACCCGAAGTTGATTTGATGATCCGTACCGGGGGCGATATGCGAGTGAGTAATTTCTTGCTGTGGCAATTGAGCTATGCGGAATTTTGGGTGACCGAAACGTGTTGGCCCGAATTTTCGCGAGAGAATTTTCTTGCCGCGATTGCTGAGTTCTCAGTGCGTCAACGTCGATTCGGTGGCCTTAGTGTTAATGAGTAATTTCGCGTGTTAATTGATCGCCTAAAGACTTCCGCCGTTTTGATCGTACTCATCGGAGCGCTCGTTTATTTGGATGCGAAGCATTCGTTCTCTGGTGGCGAAGGCTTGTGGTTGTTGCCCGTGTTGTTGTTCTTTGCCCTCGGGACGGCATGGGATTTGTCGGGACTCGTGAAAGCGAGTGGTCGGTCGATTTCACGATCGACAACGTTGGCCGCTACGGCGACGGTGACGATATCTGCGGGGGTGCCGCTGTTTTGGTCGGTTTCCGGTCGGACGTCGGTTGGGAATGTTGTGATTGGGAACCTAGGCTGGATCGTCATTGGTGCCATCGTTGCAGTGATGATTGCAATCGGACGCGAAATGGCTGTCTTTCACGGCGCGGACCTGACGAAGAACTCCGATCAGGATTCGCAAGAAGATCGGAGCCCAAATTCCGATCAAGAATCTGCCCAAAAAAAACACCAAAATGGTTCCGCAATCGACCGCACCTCATCGGCCGTATTCGTGTCGCTTTACGTCGGGCTGCCAATGGCGATGCTCGTTTCGCTGCGAGGGATGGGTAGCGGGAATTGGGGGTTGCTTGCCCTGTTGACCACGATCGCGGTGACAAAGTCATCTGACGCCGGAGCCTATTTTGTTGGTCGGGCGATCGGGCGACACAAATTGATTCCGCGGCTCAGCCCAGGTAAGACCATCGAAGGGGCGTTGGGTGGAGTCCTAACCAGTACGATCGTTGCGTTTGTATTTCTGGCTTGGATTTTTCCATCGTTCATGGCAGCTACGGCTCCTGCGGACGCTGCAGCGATGGGGGTACCGCCTTTTTGGAGAGCCTTGGTGCTCGGTCCGATGTTGGCAGTGTCCGGAATGCTCGGCGATTTAGCGGAATCTTTGGTCAAGCGTGATGCTGCGGCAAAAGACAGTGGCAATTGGCTGCCAGGGCTCGGTGGAGTTTGGGATGTGACGGATTCGTTGATCGCAGCAGTGATGCCGGCGTATTTGTGCTTTGCCTTTGGCGTTGCAGGACCAATGATGTAGGTAGTTTGCGGCTTTTGCGTCTCGGCGACGAGAGTGAAAAGTCTTTGTATTTTCACCCTTTCGGAATGTAATAAGAAAGATCGTCAGAAAAGAAAGTAGCAACGCTCGTCAGAGCATGTTTGTAGAGGTCCCGCCGCCTGGGCGACGGTTGTTGGGCCTCCTTTTTTGAGCGAATCCAACAGGAATTTGAATGACCGAAGCGACTCTAGCGATCGCCAATGCGGATGAAATCTTGGCCCTTTTTGGGCCTCGCGATCAGCATGTGCGCAAACTCAAACGTCTGTTTGATGTCAGTATCACGCAGCGAGACGGCAAAATTCGGATCGCAGGTGAGGAAGAACGTGTCCAGCAGGCGACGCGTGCCCTCGAAAAAATGCGGCAAATTTCTCTGAAGAAAGGGACGCTCAGCATCGACGACGTCGACGGTGTGGCGACGGAATACGGAGCGATTGTCGAAGGAGCTATCCCGCGAATCGGCGGCGACGAGATCGATATCCAGCATGCTGGGCGTCGAATCAAGCCGCGAACGCCGGGACAGGCGAATTATGTTGATACCATTCGACGCCACGATTTGACCTTCGCCTCGGGGCCAGCCGGAAGCGGAAAGACCTATTTAGCAGTTGCGATGGCCGTTGAAGCACTGCGTGCTGGTTTAGTCCGAAAAATAGTGCTCGTGCGTCCAGCAGTCGAGGCGGGAGAGAGTTTGGGGTTCCTTCCGGGGGATTTGCGTGCCAAACTTAACCCGTACCTGCGGCCGTTGATGGATGCGTTAGGCGAAATGATTGATTACGATCAAGCTCGGACCTTAATGGAGCAGGATGTAATCGAGGTGATTCCGTTGGCGTATATGCGTGGCCGAACACTTAACGATGCGTTTATTATTTTGGATGAAGCCCAGAATACGACGGTAGCCCAAATGAAAATGTTTCTCACCCGAATGGGCGAGCAAAGTAAAATGGTGGTCAGTGGTGATACGTCACAACAAGACCTACCGCGAGGAATCACCAGCGGTTTGAAGGACGCGATGCATCGTCTCGGCAAAATTGAAGGGATTGGCTCGGTCCATCTTCGGGAATCCGATATCGTACGACATCGGTTGGTCAGGCGAATCGTCAAAGCATACGATACTCATCGCGATGAGTAGCACTACCAACAAACCACGGACCCGCGCCGAACGCATCGAGTCGCTTGGAATCCCCAAGCCGCGTTTCATCCAGTGGTGGGAGCAAGGCGACAAAGGAGATTTTTCACTGCGAGTCGCCATGGCGGTGATGGCGGCGTTTCTGATGTTGGTGTTGTGCCAATCGTGGAAGCCGCCATTTGCTTATCGCAAAGGAGAGATTCTCTCACGTGACCTGATCACCCGAGTGACCTTCCAAGTTCCGGACGAGTTAGAAACGGATGCGGTGCGCCGTCAAAAGCGACGTGAAGAACCCGTGCTCTATCGTAATCGCAGCAAGTCGCTCGATCAATTGCGGGCGATCCTCAAAGACCAACTCTTCTTGGTGCTCGGGGCGGAATCATACGAGCAGATGAACCAAGATGAGCGGAGTGCCTTTGCACAGTTCTACTCTGGCACTGGCACTGGCACTGGCACTGTAGCCGAGGGCGACGCGGCCGAAACCGGCGATACTCCGGATGAACGCTTTGCACTTCTGAAATCGGTTTTGGCGAGTGATCCCGAATTGGTCAAAGTGGACGAAGCGATCTCACTTGCAATGAAGCCAATCTATGAACATGGTTTGCTTCGTTCGATGCAGCATTCGCCCGAACAAGGGAACCAACGGGTCATCATGGTTTATTTGGCGGGGCAACCGGATGACGCGGTGCCAGTCGAAGCGAGCAAGGTTCGGATTGCACAGGCTTCCACCGAACTGCAAGGACTCGTCCACGAGTATTTTCGGTTGCGTTTTGATAACGACCTCGACCCAAAAGATTCGGTGGCGCATATGATCAGCGATTGGATCGTAGGCGAATTGCCAAAATACGAAACATTGCAGTATGACGATGAGTTGAGTGAAAAAGCGAGATCGGCAGCCGCCGCGCGAGTCGACCCTGTGATGACAACGTACTACTCCGGCGATTCAAAGTTGGCCGATGCTGGCAAACCGCTGGCAGAAAAAGAGTTGGCGCTGTTACGTGTGGAAGCGCGCGAGTTTGTCACGAGGATGGGGTGGCGAGATAAAATTGCTCGTTTCTTGGCCTATGCCGGCATGATGGCGGCTCTTTACTTGTTGTGCGGATCGTACATCTTTTTTGTCGAAGATCGCTCGTTAGTTTTAGATCGCAACAAGTTAGCCAAAATGTTGGTGCTCATTGTTGCCACCGTGGTTCTGTGTTACTACGCCGCACGCGATGAATGGCGAAGTGAGTTGATTCCTTTGGTTCTCGCATCGACGGTTGCCGCAGTCGTCTATGGGCGCGAGTTGTCGCTGTTGTTGATGGCAGCGGTTTGTTTGAGCGTGACCCTTTTCTTGGGAGCAAGTATCTCGGAGTTGGTCATGTTGTTGGCTGCAAGCACCAGTTGCATGTTGTTGTTAGGCCGCATTCGCACTCGCACGCATTTGTTGTACGTCGGTGCCATTTCGGCTGCGATTACGGCGGTGACGGTAATCGGTGTTGGCGTTGTCACGGGACAAACTTTGTCGGCAAGTGATTTAGGGAGCGAAATCGAGCAGGCTTATAGCGGACCGCAATTTGAAACCGTCGTTTTGGGCCTTGGACGTGAATCGCTTTGGGCCGGTCTTTGCATCCTGGTCTCTGCGGCGGCGATGACCGGACTGCTGCCGTTGGTCGAAAAAGCCTTCGGCGTACAGACGGATTTGAGCTTGTTAGAGCTGGGTGACGCCAGCCATCCGCTATTGAGGCGGTTGGCCCAACGTGCACCGGGAACCTACAACCATTCGATCAACGTGGCGTCGATCGCCGAAGCGGCAGCCGATGCGATCGGTGCCAACGGGCTGCTGGTTCGCGTGGGAGCCTATTTCCACGATATCGGCAAAATGTTCAAACCAGAGTACTTTATCGAAAACCAAATTGCGGGAGTCAATCAACACGATTCGCTGCAACCGGCGATGAGTACTCTCGTGATTATCGCGCATGTGAAAGATGGAGCCGATTTGGCGCGTAGTCACCATTTGCCCGAATCGATTGTCGACTTTATTTTGCAACATCACGGCACGACGCTGGTCGAATATTTCTATCGTGAAGCGGCACGCCGCAGCGAAGAAGACCCCAACGGGGAATCGGTCAGCGACAAAGATTTTCGTTATCCTGGTCCCAAGCCGCAAACGCTTGAAGCGGCCGTAATGATGTTGGCCGATACGGTCGAAAGTGCCAGCCGTACGCTGGTCGATCCGACGCCCTCACGAATTCAAGGTCTTGTTGATACGATTTCCCAGAAGAAGATGGCGGATGGGCAATTTGATGAATGCGGATTAACTTTCCGTCAATTAGACCGAGTTCGCACTAGTCTTGTGAAGTCTCTTACTGCAATCTATCACGCACGTGTCAAATACCCTGGACAACAATCCGCCTAATCATTCTTCCGAGAGTGAACTTTCTGTCGAAGTGATCGCGGACGACCCTTTACCGGCGTCGTGTTCGGTAGGGCGAATTCGCGTTGCGGTTCAACAAGCGGCTGCGCATCGAGGTTACCGCCAAGGCGAAATCGGTGTGCGTGTTACCAACGATGTAGCCATTCGCGAGATTAACCGTCGGCATTTAGATCATGATTATGAAACCGACGTGATTAGTTTCGCCTACCTAGCTGAGCCTCCGCGAATCGAAGGGGAGTTGGTCGTCAGTATCGAAACGGCTTCGCGTTTTGCCGATCAATTGAGTTGGTCCCTTGAATATGAACTGTTGCTTTACGTCGTTCATGGAACGCTACATATCACCGAAATGGATGATCAAACACCCCGAGAAAGACAGGAAATGCGAGTGGCGGAACGCGAAGTGATGCGAAAGTTGGGTGTCGATGTGGCCGTGCAATTTGGTCCTGATACCAGTGGCTCGGATTCCTTTCGGACACGTGCCCGAGAAAAGGGGGGATCCACAAAATGACGCCTTTTCTTTTCTGGTGGGTTCTGTCTGGTTGTGGTTTCATCCTTAGCAGTATCGGCGGCCTTGGTGGCGAACTACTTGACCGTTTTGCGGGACGCTCCCTCGAAGCCTACTGTCGGCTCAATAAAGATCGCGAACGATTCGGGGCGGTGATTGATCATCAAGACGCTACGATCCGCGGCAGCGAATACTTACGGATGATTGGCACGACACTGTTTTTGATCGGGGGCACTGCCGGACTGTTCGCTGCAGAGGTGCAGCCCAAAGGAACCGACTTGGCGATTTGGGGTGTCGGTGCAGGGTTGTCGATGATGTTGATTCACATTTGGATTCCTGCAGCAGTGACGCGGTTTGCGTCGACCCAAGTGCTATATCACACGTGGCCGTTTTGGCGAAGCTTGTCGATTTTGATGTTGCCGCTTTCGGGACCCGGCGAATTGGTGGAAGTGATCACCCGACGGTTGGCGGGGAAGCAAGAACACGAGGACGAAGAGGAAGAGCAACTCGAAGATGAAATTCGAACAATTGTCACCGCAGGAGAACGCGAAGGTTTTTTTGGGCCAGGCGTTCGCGAGATGATTCAGGGCGTGATGACGCTTCACGAAGACACGGTTGGTCATATCATGACGCCGCGTGGGGATGTCGATGCGCTCGATGTTGCATGGAGTTGGGAAGAAATTCTCAAAACGATCGTCGAAGCAGGGCGAACACGTCTGCCTGTCTATGAAGGGACTCTCGATAATGTAGTCGGAATTCTATATGTAAAAGACTTGCTTCCCTACTTACAGAAAGACGGCGAGCCAGACCAACCGATCACCGAGATCATGCGGCGCAGTTGGTTCGTGCCCGTAGATCGCTCGGTAGAGATTTTGCTTCGCGAATTTCTACATAGTCGAAGTCACATGGCGATTGTGCTCGACGAGTTTCAGCAAACGGCAGGCGTCGTCACGATCGAAGATGCACTTGAGGAAATTGTGGGTGAGATTGTCGACGAGTCCGACGAAGAAGAGGAAATCGGGTTAAAGGTTATCGACGATGATACCGTCGAAGTGGATGGGCGTTTGATGATCGATGATCTGAACGAATTGCTCGGATGGAATTTGCCTGAGAGTGACGATTACGAAACGGTTGCCGGCTACGTTTTGTTTCATTCCGGGGTGATCCCTGAGGCTGGTCACCGTTTGACGCTTGGCGATTCAGAAATTGAAATTTTGAAAGCCAGCAGCCGGAAGATCGATTCGATGCGAATCCGTCGTGATAACGAGAAAGACCAAAAAGTCGGTTAATCGCGTGATTGTCGAGTTGTTGCCGCCTAGCTACACTATTGCAAGCTATATCAAAATTTACTCGCGGCACTCTTTTCGACTGCACCCGTTTTGTCTGCACCAAGAATGCAGCGTGCCGCGGACTTCTGACATCTATCCTCTTCAGACCGGAATCGCGAATGAGCACCTCGAGCAATCCTTTGAAATTAGACGTCCAAAATAAGGGTGATGCCAAGTTAGTTTACGATGGGCTTGATCTCTCGCTTCCAGTGGTCGAAGGGACCGAAGGCGAACGTGGGGTCGACATTAGCCAATTGCGTGCTCAATCCAAACTGATCACGCTTGATGAAGGTTTCGTGAATACCGGTAGCACTCGCAGTGCGATCACGTTCTTGGATGGTGAAAATGGGATTTTGCGATACCGTGGCTATCCGATTGAACAACTTGCGGCGAACTGCGACTTTATCGAAACGTCTTACTTGTTGATCTACGGCGAATTGCCAACCGCCGCACAAGCAGCTGAATTCCGCGCTGGAATTCGCGACCATACCATGATTCACGAGGACATGAAGTCATTTTACAGCGGATTCCCGCGTGATGCGCATCCGATGTCCATTCTTAGCAGCGTGGTCGGTGCATTGGCGATGTTCTATCAAGATTCGCTTGATCCGAACGACCCGAAACAAGTCGAAATATCGCTTTATCGTTTGCTTGCTAAGTTGCCAACGATTGCATCATACAGCTACAAAAAATCAGTTGGCCAACCGTTTATGTACCCAAATAATGATTTGGGTTACTGTGAAAACTTCTTGCATATGATGTTCGCGACTCCGGCGCGTGACTACATCGTTGACCCGGATTTCACCGATGCGTTGAGGCTTTTGTTGATTGTCCATGCAGATCACGAGCAAAATTGCAGCACTTCGACCGTACGAATGGTAGGCAGTAGTAACACGAATTTGTTCGCAGCGATTTCTGCGGGGATCAGCGCCTTGTGGGGACCGCTTCATGGCGGGGCGAATGAAGCTTGCGTCAACATGCTTGACGAAATTGTTAGGGATGGCGGAAATGTGAAAAAGTATGTCGAAAGAGCAAAGGACAAGGACGACGACTACCGTTTGATGGGCTTTGGGCATCGCGTTTACAAGAGCTTTGATCCACGAGCAACGATTATCAAGGCAAGTTGTGACAAACTGCTGAAGAAATTGAACTTGGATGACCCGCTTTTCGAAGTAGCTCAAGAGCTAGCCGACGTAGCACTTCGTGATGATTACTTCATCGAGAAGAAGTTGTATCCGAACGTTGACTTCTATTCGGGGGTGATTTACCGAGCGTTGGGGATTCCGATTCAGATGTTTACGGTTCTGTTTGCGATCGGAAGGTTGCCGGGGTGGATCTCTCACTGGATCGAAATGCACAACAATCCTGCTACTCGGATCAACCGTCCACGCCAAATCTACACTGGTGCCACGGAACGCACGTTCGTTCCGATTGATCAAAGGGGTTAGACGCCACCCGCTGTGAATGATGCGATATCCCAAGTTGCGAAACAAGAATTCCAGTGGCTGACGCAATTGCCTTGGCTGCTGCTGGGATTGGTCGCTTTGCCGCTTGTGATCGCTGCTTGGCGAGGCAAAATTTATCCAACTCGGTGGTGGATCGGATTGCTTGGCTTGGCGGTCGTTTTTAGCCTTGTTGCGGTGTTCGTTCCTGCGGCGATCATTTTGGTTTGGGCGCTCGATGGTTTGACATTAACGGTCGCGGTCGTCGATTTCTTGCTTCTCTATCTATCGACTAATCGCGGCATTACCGCTTCGCGCAGTCTGCCGCGTACCTGCTCGCTTGGGGTTCCTGTCGACAGCGAGTTGACGATCGAAAATGATACGTTGCTGACACTGGTGGGGCAGGCATGTGATGACCTTCCCGATCATTTCACGGCGACCCCCGAACAGCATTCGCTGAGGCTTTCGCCACGGGGACAGATTACGGCACACCGAAAACTGACACCGGGACGTCGCGGTGCGTTTGAGCTAGAGTTTGTTTATCTAGACTTTGCTAGTCCGCTGCGGCTTTGGAAACGGCAACTTCGACTGTCCGTTTACGATAAATTGAATGTCTACCCCGACATGAAGCAGATGTCCGACTATGCGCTGTTGGCGCGTACGAATCGGCTGAGTCTGATTGGAGTGCGGCGGACGCGACGTATCGGCCAGGACAGCGATTTCGAACGGCTCCGTGATTACAGCCGCGATGACAATTATCGGCATATTGATTGGCGAAGCACGGCTCGTCGACGAAAGTTGACCGTACGTCAATTTCAAAGTGACCAAAGTCAGCGAGTGATCTTCCTGCTTGATTGTGGACGTATGATGACCAACGAGCGGGATGGTTATTCGCTGCTAGATCACGCGCTCAATTCCGTATTGATGATGTCCTATGTTGCGCTTCATCAGGGCGATGCCGTGGGGATGCTTTGTTTTTCGGATACCATTCACGCTTACATTCCACCGCGTGGTGGCAGTAGCCAAATGAATCGTTTGATTCAGGCTGGCTTTGACCAATTTCCACGGCTGGTGGAATCACGCTACGACCAAGCTTTCCTGTATTTGTCGACGCACTGCAAACGGAGATCGTTGGTCGTATTGACGACCAACGTTATTGATGAAGTCAACGCGTCCGCAGTGGTTGATTACTTGGCGAATTTGAGCGGTCATCATTTGCCGCTCGGCGTATTGCTACGCGACCGCGAAATGTTTGAGGCAGCGGATTCGCCGTCGGAAGAGAGTTTTCAAATGTATCGATCCGCTGCGGCAGCGGACATTTTGCTTTGGCGTCACCAAGTACTGAAGGATTTGGAACACCGTGGCGTTTTGGTTGTCGACGCGTTTCCCGACGAATTGACCGCCCCGCTCGTGAATCAGTACTTGGATATCAAAGCAAAGCACTTGCTTTGATCGGGGCTTACTTCTTTACCAACGTCCAGTCGCGGCGTTGGCGACTGCTTGGGATCGCCATTCGTTTTCGGTACTTGGTTACGGTTCGGCGAGCGACGGTCATGCCCGCTTTTTTTAGCTCTTCGACCAATTGTTCGTCGCTGAAAGGATCGCTCTTGTCTTCCTTGTCGATCAACTCTTGCAGCTTCAGGCGAATCGTATCCCAAGCGACATCGTCGCCATCTTCGGTTTGTGTGCCACCCACAAAGAAACGTTTCAGAGGCAATATGCCGCGGGGAGTTTGGATCCACTTATCATCGACGGCGCGGCTGACGGTCGTGACATGGACTCCAACCTTGTCCGCGATCTGCTGCATCTTCAGTGGTTCGATTGCTTCGGGGCCTTCGTCCAGAAAGCGTTTTTGGTGTTCGACAATCGCTTCGGCAACCTTTGTTAGCGTGCTTCGGCGTTGTTCGATCGAATCAATCAGCCATTGAGCACTGCTGATCTTTTGTTTGATGAACTCACGCTCTTCGGGAGTACTCTTTGGATCCTGTAGTCGGCTGCGATAGTACTCGCTAATAAATAGAGTTGGCACGCGGTCGTCGTCGAGGCGGACTTTGTATTCCCCCTCGTCGTCTTGTTCAAGAATAATATCCGGTGTCACGTTCGGGACATAAGTCTCCATGAACGCTGCGCCTGGTTTGGGATTGAGCGTGTGTAGTTCTTCGCGAAGAAGTTGGATTTGCTCGATGGTGAATCCGGTTTTTTTGGCAATCTGTGGCAACCGGTTCTCCGCCAAATCGACCAAGTGCGACTTGATCAAGGTCTTCATTTCGTCGTGAAACGGAGCCGTGGGGGAGAGTTGGTTCAGTAAACATTCGCTCAGGTCGCGAGCGGCAATTCCAGCCGGCTCGAGCGATTGGACTACTTTGAGTCCATTTTCGGCAACTTGAAGGTCTTCTTCGGTATGTCCGGCGGGCAATAGATCTGCCAGCGGCGTGCGCAAGTATCCACCGTCGCGGGCGTCGAGGGTGCTGATAATTCGTTCGGCAATTCTTTCGACGCGATCATCAATATCCATCTCGGACAATTGGTGATGTAGGAAATCATTGAGCGATTCGGGACGCGATTGAGCGTTGGCCATCAGGTCGTGCCGCCGGTCAGAGTCCTCCTGCATCCGGTTGGACGAGCGGCGGAATGAATCGTCGAACGTGCTCGGCAGATCATTGACCATGTTCTGCAAACGCTCGAAATCCTCTTGGTTGTCATGATCGTTATCGACCACCAATTCCTTTTCATTTTCGCTGCGTGTGTCCGCCGACGGGGCTTCGTCGTCCATGCTGTCGGGCTCAGCCGGATCGACATCCTGTTGCTCTAGCAGGGGATTTTCATTCATCTCCTGCTCGATCCGTTCCTGTAATGCAAGCATCGGAAGCTGCAGAATCTCCATCGACTGGATCATCCGTGGTGCCAGTTTCTGGACCTGCATTTGTCGGGCTTGAAAGCCCATCGACATCCGCATTACTACATACTCAACAAAAAGAGGTAACGTGATTCTAGTAATTCTCGCTGATTCCGCCGGCACTCCCGGGGTGCAAATGTCAGTTGGAAGACCGAGATATCATCTTATCAGCACAACTCGTGCCAGCGAGCAAGAATATTATAGCTTTTGTCGTCCAGTTAGTGCATCGGCAATCATTTCCCGATTGGCATATTCCAAAACACTTCCTGCGGTGATGCCCCTCGCTAGCCGCGTCATTTGAACGGAAAACTCGCTTAGCAAATTTGAGATATAGAGTGACGTGCCGTCCCCCTCTACGGTAGGGTTTGTCGCCATGATCACCTCGTTGAACCCACCGGCTCGGATCCGGTCGACCAATGCGTCGATTGTTAATTGATCGGGACCAATGCCATCCAAAGGAGCAATTCGCCCTAGAAGAACGTGGTAGAGACCCTTGTAGGCACTTGATTGTTCGAGGCTCATCAGGTCGCGGGGTTGCTCGACAACGCAAATCCTTGTCGTATCACGACTTGGATCGGAGCAAATGGCACATAAGTCCGTTTCCGCCAAATTGAAGCACGCGGAACAATAGCGAACATCTTTGCGGACACGTCGGATGGAATCGGCAAGCGCAAGCGCCTCGGATTCGCTAACCCGGAGCAAATGAAAAGCCAGCCGCTCGGCACTTTTTCGCCCAATGCCAGGCAATCGGCCCAAGTTTTCGACTAATTCAGCGACCGCGCCGGCGTGGTTATTCGAGCTGAATCGCTTTGAGGAATCGTCACCCATCGAAGAAATCAACCACCGGTTAGATGGGCGAGAATGCTGTCCAAGCCGGGCACATGCAAATCCATGTCGTTGACCATTTGGCTAATCGCATCGGCATACATCTGTTTTGCAGCAGCTCCTGCGGCGTTGGTCGCTTCCATGACTAATGATTCCAATTCAGATTCGGAGTCGGGGCGATCGGGTGAGATTTGAACCGATTGGACTTGGCCGACTCCGTTCATTACAACACTAACGAGACCATCGGATGACGATCCGCTTACCGTTTCACGCTTCATCTGTTCATTCAGCTCACGCATCTTGTCCGGCAGATGCTGGAGCGACCCCATCATCGAGGCAATGTTTCCTAAATTTCCAAGTCCTTTGAACATTCGTAAACCCTTGTTGCGATGCGGATGAGGTATTTGAAGCGGATGGTGCCAGAAATCTCGTAGGCGATTGGGTCGAAGAATTGTACACCAACGACAAGAAAATTGTCGATGCCGACGATTCTTAAGCCTATCGCTATAGGGACGTTGGAGTTCACTCTTTTGTGGTGTGACCAAGCACGTGATCATTGCTACCGACTTAATTGAATGTCGAAAAGACGCACTGCTGCATTCTCGCCTTCTGGCGAGTGCCACGCCGACAACAATCTTTTCGCGGTTATCAATTTCAGCGCGGTCGATCGACTAAACTAGCCGATCCAATTCCCGCCTTCCGTTTGGTGCCACGCGATGCGAATTCTCTTTGAAAGACCGTGCAACTATTTGATTATTGTCACCGCGATGTGCAGTGCAATTGTGGTGATGGGGAGCGTCGCGAGTGGTCGTCGGGTTTCGATTCCGACGCAGTCGGTCGATCAACTTCGCCAACACTTCAGCGGCAAAATCACTCAGCAAGATGAGACCGTGACTTTCACACAATCGGGGGTGATCGCGTTCGACGACTCTAATCGAAGTTTTATTTGGAACGTGCCTCCATCGATCAAGCGGATCGTTGTCCGAAGGAATGTCATGGTGAATGGCGCTCTTCACCTTCGGGGCGACTGCACGATTGAAGGACTTGACCGCGAGCGATCTGGTTTCTTTGGGACTAACCAGCAGGCTTGGCCGCAAAACCATGGCATCAAAGCATTCCAAGTCTGTACCATCCAAGGCTATGGTGAAGGGACGATTACGATTAAGAATTTGACATTCAAGAATCCACGCGGCTTTTTTATTCGCGGTGGTCACTGTCCTGTCCACGTCAGCAACTGCGATTTCCTTGAAACTCGCCCCGCGTATCACAATCATAGTGATGGGTTCGAAGGTGGTCCGGGATCAACCGTCGATGAGTGCCACTTTGACGCCGGAGACGACATCATCAAAGTGTACAACGATGTGACCGTTACCAATACGACGATCGTGGTGGGGATCAATGCGGTGCCGATCCAATTTGGATGGGGAGACTATGGAAGCGGAGCCCAGGGTGTGTTTCGCAACGTCAAAATCGACGGTAATGTTGGTCGAGGCCCATTGAATGCATCTATCGTTGCGCGGGCTGGCAAATATGACAAAACCATTTTGCTTGATCATTGCAGCATCGACACTCCGAATGGTTCGCTATTTCATGCGCATGATGATGCATCCAATTCCCATATCAACGTAACGATCAAGAATTCAAACGTTCGCGTCAAAGCGTTCGGTTTGATCGCATGTGAAATGAACATTCGCATCAATGGAACCGAGTACGAAACGGATTCGCAGCAAACATTATGGGAGGCTCCCGAAGCCAACGCCATCGGATGTTCGCGGCAATTGCCGGTGATGGTTCGTGATGCCCAGCCAACGGACCCGCCAATTCTGCGATGGTAAATGGTCGCCCTGACGCAGGAGTGTAAAGCACGTCGCGCGAAAGTTGGTGGCAGATGAGTGCGATGCAGTGATGAAACAGCCATTTTCAAGCAGTATTCATCGGCATGCTCTCCAAATTTGATCCTTCCCCACATCGGAATCTGACTATGTTTGCGTTAACAAAGAAATCGCTTCTTGCGTTTTTGTCTCTCGTTCCGTTGAGCGGTTTTGTTGCCCACGCAGATGGATTGTAGGAAGAAGGGCAGGCTACGGGTGTGGTGAAGCTCGACAACAAACTCACTCAAATCGGTGTCGATCGCACCAAGGGAGCCGCGATCACTTGGCTGTTATCAAAAGACTATCCGAAGAATATGGTAAACGTGTGCGACCTTGGGCGATTGATCCAGCAGTCCCATTATGCCGGCAAACGGATTGATCGACAAACTGGCGGGCAGAGCCCGGCTTGGAGTCCTTGGTCATGGAATCCCATTCAGGGTGGTGGCGTCGGTTCCTGGGCTCGTGTCAGGAAAGTCCGCATAAAAGCCGATCAAATCTAAAGTGAAACGATCCCTAAACTTTGGGACATGCCAAATCAGGAGGCTACCGCATCGATGCGGCAGTGGACCTCATTCGAACCATCGATGCCCAACGTCGTTGTGGTGGAATGTGAACTCGCCTGCAAGCGTCAAAGCTCCGACCGTTGGGGGCCGGCGATACGGAGTCCCCAAGAGATTCCCGCTTGCTACTTCACCCGAAATTTCGATGTCGTGCAATCTTATCTTGGCGATGGCAAATGGAAAGACGAAGTTCAACCGCCCGGACCACCATGGGGGCGAGCATTGCCACTGCGCCATGCGATGGCATGTTTTGAACCGGGCGGACAAGGGATCGCCATTTTTAGTCCGACCTCCACGGAGCATTGGAATTTCGGCCCACATGGTGTCGGACTTAGTGACGATCCCAAGGCCGGTCCTTGTATGCATCTCGCACCGGTCGCTCGTGTCTTGCTCGGACCACAATCCACCTATCGATATCGGTATTGGATCATCGTGGGCGACCGCGATGAGATCTCAGATCGACTCGACTCGCTTTGGCAGAATTGCTCCGATGACGTTTCCAAGTTAGACCACTCATGGTCGGAGCGTCAAAACAGGGGGGGCCGCCGGTTTTGTTGTGCGACCGATGAATCATCCGGCCTAGGCTTCCAATTCTTCCCAACGCGCAAAGGCATTCGCAAGGTGTTGATCTAATTCCGCGAGCTTGTTAGTTGCTTCTGCAATCTTTGCGCCTTCGCTTTGATAGAAACCAGGATCGGCCATCGTTTGATGAAGTTTCTCTATCGCCGCTTCGAGTGATTCGATTCGAGCAGGAAGCTCCGCCAATTCGCGTTGTTCTTTGTAGGATAGCTTCTTCGTTTCTGGTTTCGTTTGTTGTTCGGCCGCCGGCGTTAGCTTCTTTTTAGCCGGCTCTGGTGTTTCGGATAGTTGTTCGTTCCTTCTTTGAACAGCAGCTTGCCATTCATCGTATCCGCCGACGTATTCGTTCACGCCGTCTTCTTCAAACACAATCGTGCTGCTGACGACATTGTTCAAAAACGTCCGGTCGTGGCTGACCATCAAGACAGTGCCCGAAAACTCAACCAATTGATCCTCCAACATTTCGAGCGTTTCAGCGTCGAGGTCATTAGTCGGTTCGTCGAGCACGATCACGTTGGCTGGCTGAGTCATCAATTTCGCCAGTAAGACGCGGTTGCGTTCGCCACCGGAAAGGAACTTCACCTGTGTACGAATTCGCTCGGGTGTGAACAGGAAATCCTGCAAGTAGCCAATGATATGTTTGGTCTTGTCGCCAATTTGGATGCGGTCCGCGCCGTTGCCGACATTCTCCTCGACGGTTCTTTCCGGATCGAGTGTATCGCGGAGTTGATCGAAATAGGCGATGGCCAAATTTGTTCCCAAGCGCACATTTCCCTCGGTCGGTTCCAGTTGTCCGAGCAGCAATTTCAGCAGAGTCGATTTTCCAGCTCCGTTTCGGCCGATGATTCCAACCTTGTCGCCGCGCATGATCGTGGTCGAGAAGTTTTGCATGATTGGAAGATCACCGTAGGAAAACGAAACGTCTTTCAGTTTCGCAACGAGCGCACCACTGCGTTGCGCATCCTGCAAATTCAACTTCGCCTTTCCTTCATTGTTCCTTCGTTCGCTTCGCACCAATCGCATCGCTTTGAGCGCTCGTACCCTGCCCTCGTTTCGGGTCCGGCGTGCTTTGATCCCCTGACGAATCCATGCTTCTTCTTCGGCAAGTCGTTTGTCGAATAGTGCGTTTTGTTTTTCTTCGGTCGCGAGAGCCTGTTCTTTGCGAGCAAGGAAGGTCTTGTAGTCACAGGACCAATCGAACAGTCGGCCTCGATCAATCTCCCAAATTCGATTGGCTAGGTTTTGCAGGAATGACCGGTCGTGGGTGACAAAAATCAGTGTGTTTTCCCAGCGGCTTAGGAATTCTTCGAGCCACAAAATCGAAGCGATATCCAAATGGTTGGTTGGCTCATCAAGCAGCAACACATCGGGTTCGCGTGAAATCGCTCGGGCGAGCAAGACGCGGCGTTTCAATCCACTCGAAAGGGTTTCGAACGCGACGTCGGGATCGAGTTGCATTCGCGACAAGGTCGAATCCACCGCATGATCGAGCTTCCAAGCTTCGTCGTGATCGTGGGGATCATAGTCATCACCGAGGACAACCGATTTGACGGTTCCGGTCCAATCACGAGGGACACTTTGAGACAATCGCATGATCCGTGTACCGGGGCGAATCGTCACGCTGCCGTGATCCGGGACCACATCGCCCGTGAGAATACGCATTAGCGTTGTTTTGCCCGCTCCGTTGCGACCGAGCAATCCAATGCGTTGGCCCGAATCAATTTTGGCCGATACGGATTCCAGCAGCGACGGTCCACGAAAGCCAATCGTCAAATCATCAATCGAAAGTAAGTTCATAAAATGCGCGAGGTTGCCGGCGGGAGAACACGTCCGAGTCTGTTCCAGGAAGTGTTTCCAAGAATTTGGGGCCGAAAAATGAGAAATATGGTTGGGGCTCAACGCGAAAGTTGTAGTGGATCGGATTCCGCAAGGCAATCGGCGCAACCAGTGGGCTAAAAAGTGAACAGATCGCGCTGGCCAACCAGCCTGGGGTCACGCATCTTAATCAGGAGACTCAACCGAAATCGTGCCCCCCCATAGAAAAGGCCCCCATAGAAAAGGCCCCCATAGAAAAGGCCCCCATAGAAAAGGCCCCCATAGAAAAGGCCCCCATAGAAAAGGCCCGAGTGGTTTTCATGGTCATGGCCCCGTGCCAAATCACAAAACCGTCCCGTGCCAAGCATAGAGCATTGTCTTGAGACGAAGACACCAAGTCCAAGGACGACCACTTGGTGGTCGTCCTTGCTAGGTCCATCCCTTCGATAGTCGCTCGAAGCGGAAAACTGCCATTCAAATTCTTAATTTCAGATATCGCTAGTCAGCTTTGAATCTTGTTACTTTGAATCGAGGGAAATGGTGGGGGTGACCGTTTTGAGGTCGGTCCACAAGGTTCCTTCGCCAGCGTAGAACAGTTTCAAGTCGATGCTGTCGGGCAATTGTTCAGCGAACTCCCATTTGTTGAACGCAGTCGGTGAACCAAAGGCACCGACAGCAAGACCAAATTTTTCAGCCGTCGCTTCTTCGCTCATTTGTTTTGCCTCGGCTTCGGCGCGACCCAGTAAGACCGTTTTGGATGCATCCAAGTCAGCGGTTTCGCGGTCGATTGCTGCGATCAACTGTTTGGTTTCCGCTTCAATCTCTTTCGCTTCCTTTTCCCCTTCGGCCATGACGCTCGCTTTGAGCCGATCGGTATCCACGCGAACTCGCTCGGCCTCAAGTTCCACCTTTTGTTCTGCTTCACGAAGATTCGCCTCAATTCTCGCCGTTTTTGTTTCTTCGTCGCGAGTCAGTTTCAACTCTTCGGAAACATAACCTTTTTGGATTGGCTCACGGACGTTTTGCGGAATATAGATATGCCGCACCAATCCGTATTGAAGCGTTACGTTTTTGTCGGAAAGAACATCGCGAAACTCGGTGCTGACGTCCGTTTGAAATGCTTCTCGAGTTTCCCCGACGAGCAGTTCAACGGCTCCCATTTTGGATCCATTGTTTCGACAAATGCTTTCACTTTGTGGTTCGATGACTTTCTTTTCCACCGCGTCAATGTTACCGAACGTACGTACGATCTGCGCCGCATCGCGAGGCATGACTCCCCAGATCGCGGAGAAGTCGAGTTGGATATCGAATCCGTCGTTGCTGGGGAAATTGATGCCGGTTTCCGGTGTTGCCAGAGGTTCGCCTTGTGCGTCGTACTTCACGTTGCCGCTCGGTTCGATTTGTTGTTCGACCTGGATGCTTGTTTCGCGGTAACCGACGTTAATGATGTCGATTTGTTGTTCTCGTGGATTGACCGGATACAAGCCAGGTTGCATCACTTTGTCTTGGATGCCTGCGGAAATATCCAGTGCTGGGTTACTCGCTTGCATCGTCACGACTCCCACGTAACCGGTGGGGATTTCAACCCAGCCGCTAGTCTTTTCTTGACCACCGGACCGAGTCGTTTCACGTTCGATAATTTTGAATTCATAGGCGTACGGGTTCGCTCGGTAACGACCGGGCCCAAAGACTTTTCGCAAGATACCTTGGTGAGTAACACGTGAATCACCCTGCAAATCTCCATCGACAAGGAATTCGCCCGATGGCAACGCGTTGCCTATCTTACTGGTTACTACTCCTATTTCGCCGGGCAGGATAACCACATCTGGCACAATCGTTCGTTTCCAATAAATCGGATTGATGAAATGGCGACCTGGACCTCGCATGGTTTCGTGGACCCCCACTTCGCTGCCGTGCGCAAGGCGGCCGGGTTCAGGTTCCTCGGCGGTTCCGATCAGCGGACCCTTGTATTGCAAAAGCAAACTATGGCCCTCGGGAACGTAGATTCGGCAGAGGAACCATTGGAAACAGAAAAACAGGGCGATGACGACCCAAACAAACGAGAACGCCATCCCGATTGTCGATTTGTGTCTTTTTAAACTCATTCTTGTTCTCCTGCTTCGGTCGGGCTAATGGAGTCGGTGGTTTTCGGGTCGACGTCGGCGGCCTTGGCGATCATGTTTGATGTATCGCTGAATTCGGTGAAGATATTCATCAGCGGGCTATCGGATGTGTTGACCATCATCTCTTGGAAACTTGGTGCGAGCTTCTTGAGCATCACCCAGCGAGCAAATTCATCGCCGCTGCCGCCGTATGCTTCCACTGATTTTTGCCATCCCGCTGCGACGGCTTTGTTGCCAAACCGGATTACTTCGGCATCCGCGGTTCCCTTAGCGGTGATCGCTTTTGCTTCGTCTTCGGCGGCGGCTAATTCGACCTCGGCAACTTTTTTGCGTTGGTTGGCTTCGATCACCGCGACCTCTTGTTGTCGTTTCGCTTCGATGGTGATGGTGATGACTTCTTGTTCCACCTCAATGAGCGCTTGCTTTTGCTTGACGAGTTCTTGCTCGATGCGAAGTTCTTTTTCGCTTTCTTGTTGTTCGATTTCTTTCTGGTACTGCTCGCCCAATTGCAACGCAATTTGACGCATTCGAACTGGTTCAGCGATCTGTTGCGGCGGCGAAATTCGTGTGATCAGGGCTTGAACAATTTCGATCCCCTGTGTCTTACAAGTCGCTTCGAGTGTGCGTTGGAAGTCCTCTTGGAACTTCAATCGCTTTTCCCCCAAAATGAAATCTCGCCCCGAATGATCGCTACCTCGGAGGCGGCAAAAGGATCGAGCATTGGGAAGGATAATCTTTTGGATGATTTCTTCTTCAACACGTGCGTCGCTGCCACTATCGTTGCTCGAATCGTTGTAAGTAACAAAGACTTCTGCGGCACGTTCGGGATCGACGCGGAATTCGATTCGACCATCAAGTTTGACCCAAAAACCGTCGCGACTTGGGAATCCCATTTCGCCACCAGTGCCAAGATTGAATCGTTGACTTCGGCAATCCACTAGCGAAATTCGCTCGACGTAGGGATTGATGTAATAGACGCCTGGATCGAGTGTTTCTTTCTGCACACCTCGCCGTCCGTCTTCAATGATCAATTGATTCGGATCGTCCGCTGGCTGACTGCTTAACAGTGTGACGACGCCGATGAATCCCGCTGGGATCACAACGGGTTCGTGTAGTTCAACTAGTTCGATGTAGTTGTCACGCGTGATACTAGGCTTGGTGCCCGCTTGGTATGTGAGTGCATTGATCGGATAACGACCCGGACGAAGGACTTCCGCAGAGATTCCTTTTTCCGATTCCGATGCGGCGATCAGGTTTCCGTATCCAAGGTCGTCGCCATAAAGACGGATGCGGACGCCGAGTCGATTCTCCGGCACTTCCACTTGTGGGACGATATCCCAGTCCCATTTCCATGGGTTGTAGAAGTAGCGGCCTTCGGTGAGAACCTTCTCTTGGATGCCTTTGAACTTTTCGAAATCGGCCGTCGAGACGATCTCGATATTATTCGTCAGTTCCGCGCCCGTTTTCTTGGTTAGCACGGCGATATGACGACTGGGAACTTCGATCCGGCAATACAAGAAACCCCAGATCGCGAGAAGGCAGAGGGACGCAATACCAAAGATGATGGCGGCACCGATGCCACCAGCTTGCAGCATTCGACGCAACTTTTCACGATCTTCGGGCACGCGCCGATTAAAATCGCCTGACATTTTGAACACTCCCGGGGCGGAATAGGGGCAGACTTTGACTTATGGACCTCGTTACAGGCATCAAAGTCTAGCACCCAGGGCGCGCAGGGAGGGGAAGAAATGGAGGAATAGGAATTAGGCAAGCAGGGATTAGGCAAGGAGGAATTGCACGCGACTAACCGATTCCCTCTTATGCGCTGGCAAACAAGCGGCCACGGCTTCGGGCGGCGTTTGCGGGTGCTGCTTCGGCGGCGACAAACCCTTTTTGTACTGGTTCTTTTTCGAGCGATTGCAAAGTTGACGCGAACGCATTTTTTGATTGACAGTTACAGGCGGCAAGAAGTGAGCGAACTTCTTCGGCGTCCGATATTTCCGACAACGGATGGATTCCCGTGGCCGTTTGAGCCGTGATCAAGATGCGACTGCCACACCTCAACAGGGTTACTTTGGTGCGCGCGTCAATGGAAGTACTGCCGAGCGTTTCGAAGACTTCATTTGACAAGCCGCGTTGTGAGGAACTGTTAACACCAAATCGACGGGTCAGCCAAACGAATCCAGCAAATAGGCCAAGCACGACCGCTAGGCTAGAGCAAACCGTGACGGTTGGCGAAGCAAAACCATTGTCGACCGTCTCCGGCGGAGTGCTCGCGTCGGGTTCGATCGTCGTTCGATTGGAAAGGGAAGGAAAGCCGCGTGTGACCGTGACGACTCTTGGCATGGTATCCTGGGAGGAGTCCTCTTTGGAAGGAGCAGGATAGGCCGATGGGGCCAGTGCCGATGGGGCCAGTGCCGATGGGTGAGCTGATTGAGCGTTTGCGTTGCTGTTTACCATTGCAAACGCAAGCATCGCGGTATAGATCGCAGCGTTGATTGTCAAATGGTGCCTGCTAAGCATTGACCAACTCCGTCACACGAATACAGAAGTTGTCGTTCATCACCAGCACTTCACCGCGTGCGATCAATTTTCCATTTACGAAAATATCGACAGGATCACCGGCTAGCTTATCCAGTGCGACCACGGAACCACCACGAAGTTGCAGGACTTCTTCGAGCCTCATTTGGGTGCGGCCTAATTCGATGCGAAGATCGAGTTCCACTTCGCCGAGCAAGTCAATGGGTTGACGTTCGCCGCCCCCATCGTCTGGTTCCAAATTCCCGAGATTAAAGGGTTCGGGTTCCTTTGAGCTCTCGGCACCTTTTTCAGCCGCTTGGTCGAGTGACCCGGATGCTTCGGCAAGCAGTTTCTCGATGTCGTCCATACCAAGATGTTCTTCTTGGTCTTTGGGCACAGGTTTGTCGACTTCGGTGGCTGCATTATCAGGTTTGTTTGAATCGGGCACAGTCACACGTCCTTCCATGGACAGCGTTGTTTCACAGCAATGTTTCACACTTGGCGAAAATTACTCTTCGATCAGTTGGTAGTCGTGAAATCCAACTCCGAGCAAGTAATCTTTGTCGAGTAAGTGATTACATGTCGTCAATATTCGTCGTTCAAGCAACCCCAATTGGTTTTCTTGCAGTTCCGTCAGGGCACTTGTTCGGATTTTCATGCGAATTGCATGGCGAAGTCGGCCTTGTTTTTCCTCGAATTCCTGTTCCACTGATTCCGAGTTTTTTCTGCGGATCAAACCGTAGAGACTCAATTCGACACGGTATTCACGTTCGGTATCGATCGGGCTAAACGTTTCCCCGAATTGACCGAGTGCGATTTCTTTTACCTCGTTTTCATCCGATTCTTGTTTTTCGGCTTCTTCTTCGCCTTCTTGGACCGATTCAATTAGCTTGGCTTCGGCCAATGCGCTGACTTCTTCGGCACTAGGCACCATGAAAAAGAACATTGCCGATTCCATCAAGACGATGGTTGCAACAAAGGCAATGATCAAGCCGCGGCTTGTTCCTGATTTGGCCTGCGGCTCGAATGCGGCGGATTCGTCTGCGGTCTTTTTCGTTTTATCTGCCATTAGTCGCTCTCCGTGTTGGAATCGGATGCTTGGATTTGCTGCGCATTTCGTTCTTCGACGGTTCCATGCAAATCTTCGACGGTTTCATCAAGAAGGAACACTTCGACGCGAGGATTACGGGCAATCGCAACACTGCCGCCCGCTCGATGCATCGGTTCGCTCTCACCAGCTGAAGAGACGCGGATTCGTGATGGTTCGAGTCCCTCCCGATTGACCAAAACTTGCCTCACGGCGATGGCTCGACGGAAACCGAGTTGAATTGCTTCATCGGTTCCGACTGTCCGTGCCGCATATTCGGCCGAGACGTGACCGCGGACTTCGATTTTTTGCGGTTTACCTCGCAGTTGTTCGGCGACGTTTTTGAGTGCTATTTGGTTTGAAACACTTAATTTGTCGGAACCGAGTTCAAACAAAATCACCGAACCGACCGCCGTCATTTGTCCTGGTCGGACGATGCGTACCAACGGGTCTTCACCCGATGGTGCTTTATCAGGAACGCCCCCCTTGGCGGTATCTTTTTTCTTTGCGCGACCGGTTGTTGACAACACGCTGAACGCTTGCGTTCGCGGTCGCGAGTCACCGGGCGCGATCGCTTCGATCGTCCGTGCGTAACCGAATTGCCGTTTCATGGAATCGACAAGCGATTGGTATTTCTCTTCTTCTTTGATTTCGCTCAGCGATACAAGCATGATGAAGAATGTTAATAACAAACTCATCATGTCTCCGAACGTCACTACCCATTCCGGGATGCCGATTTCTTCTTCTTCTAAGTCCATGGCAATCGTTACTCAGCTTCGCGTTGTTTCGGTGGCAAGAACGTGCGGAGTTTCTGATCAATCGCTCGCGGGCTTTCGCCTTGTTGGATTGCCATCACACCTCGGATTGCAATTTCCATGCTGACCATCTCGTTACGGCTCAATAGCCCGAGCTTTTCGGCAAAAGGGCTGAAAAACACGTTTGCCGCGATCGCTCCATAAAGCGTCGTGATCAACGCGACCGCCATCCCGGCACCAATGCCCGATGGATCGCTCATATCTTGAAGCATCATGATCAATCCCATCAGGGTTCCGATCATGCCATAGGCAGGTGCGAAACGTCCGAGTTGGTCCATGATGCCTTTGCCTTCTTTGTGCCGCACCGCGATGGCGTTGACTTCGGTACGGAGCACTTCTTCCACCACTTCGGGGGTGCTGCCGTCGACCGCCATTTGGATGCCGGTTCGAACCAGTGGGTTTTCGATATCGCCCACTTTGGATTCCAGTGCGAGCAAACCGTCCCGGCGAGCCGTTTCGGCAAGTTCGACAATTTGCTTTACGAGGGACAGACGGTCTTCGCTCTTATTCAAAAACACCTTGACCGCGATCATCGGTGAA
Source organism: Novipirellula herctigrandis (assembly GCA_007859835.1). Classification (GTDB taxonomy): domain Bacteria; phylum Planctomycetota; class Planctomycetia; order Pirellulales; family Pirellulaceae; genus Novipirellula_A; species Novipirellula_A herctigrandis. The sequence continues at coordinate 6,959,270 of SJPJ01000001.1, forward strand.
CGCAGGATGCTGCCAAGCGGAAAGCAGATTAACGCAGCTGCGCCTGCACCACCGATCACGACCAAAACGGATGGGATATCCATAAAGGCGGTGAAGGGTGCATTTCCAAGTGCAATCGATCCGACGATCAGTCCGATTGCCAAGATCAAGCCAATGAGGCTAGCGATGTCCATAGCGATGCAGCGTAGTTGGGATTTTAGGAGTTGGTTGGGTTTGCTGTGCTTGTGCCAATTTCGGGGCGAAGAACGACCTGTGGAGATGGCATCAAGTGCTTGTGCTGTTGATACCGGACCGCTTTGTCGACGACATCGTCGAGTGTTTCGCGGACCACGATTCGCTCACCCGAGGTCAACGTAACGAACGTATCGGGACGTCGTTCGACGTACCGGATCAGTTCGGCGTTGAGCACAAACGGCTCGCCATCCAGTCGCGTTAATTTGATCATGGATGTGTTCCCCCCCAGAGATTCGTTTGGATTGCCTGCACGCTCGTGGTATGCACGCAATGTTTCCAACGAAATCTAGAACACGATGAGGGAACAGGACGGATGTTGCAAAAAAGAAACACTCGCTTCGTAGCAAGTGTGTCTCGGCACGCTTTGCGCAAACGGCACGACCGGCATGATCGGTATCTCTTGCTAAGATTCGATGCGTGTTTGACTGACATCATGCGACAAGGATCGGTTCGCGTCCTCGCGAGAGTTGCATGCGCTAGAGTTGCATGCGGGTTGATGTGCGGGCTGTGTCAGTTGTAAAGCCATCGGGTCAAATGCTGGCATTGGAGCCCTCTGGCAACCGAAATCCAACGAAGACAGGCACGCTCTTTTTGCGCGAGTGGTGTTGGCACGGGTTTCTCTAGGCAAGGCTTTACTATGTGGCGTTCCGTTTTTGTTGCCCTTGGGATCATGGCAATCATCGTGGGAATCGAATTTTTGATGATCGATTCGGCCACCCTCTACGAGGCAGCAACCGCAAAACCGATCAGTTTTTTGGACCCAACCGGTTCACCAGCGGAAGAGGCCACCGTCTTTCGACCGAAGGATTGGATGCCCTGGGCGTTTATTGGTGGCGGAATAATCACCATTGTCTACTCGAAGCTGCTTCCAGCACGCTTTCACAACTGGCGGCATTCGGGCGCTAGCTGATCGGGCTGGCGTGCGGCTTCCTCGCATGGGGGAGCCCCGTGGTGCGGCAATCTTCGCCGCTGACTCACTTGACGTGGCCAGATCGGCTGTTTACCTTGCATAAGCTCGTTTGCGGACGCCGGTCCGTAGTATTAACTTGGCTTATCAAGGCAAGGCCTCAATTTGCATCTGCGAAACCTCGAACTGTTCTGCACAATCGCCGAAGAACGCAGCTTTTCCAAGGCTGCGGCCGAGCATGATTTGACGCAGAGTGCCGTGAGCCAGGCGATGCACCAGTTAGAGGATTCGCTCGGTACCCAGCTGATTGATCGCTCCAAGCGGCCTCTGGTTCTCACGACCGCCGGCCAAACCTACGTCCGCGGGCTTCGCAATGTCCTCCGCCAATTGCACCGACTTGAACAAGAGGTTGCTACACTTGGCGAGAAATTGAGCGGACAGCTGAAAATTGGTACGATTTACTCTGTTGGGCTTTCCTACTTGCCCGACGCGAGTGAAGAATTTGCTCGTTTGCACCCCGAAGTCGATGTGCAGCTGGCTTTTGGAACGAGCGAGCGTGTGGTCGAAATGACGGCGGACGGTGAAGTCGATTTCGGTCTGGTGAGCTTTCCGAAGAATTCAAAGTCGCTGCAATCGGTGATGTGGCAGCAAGAGCCGATGCGGTTGGTTTGTTCGGCCGAACACCATTTTGCCAACCGCACCAACCTTGCCCTCATTGATTTGCAGGGAACAGCGATGGTTGGTTTCGAGCGTGGCTTAACGCTTCGCAAAGAAATCGACCAATATCTGTTGAAGGCTGGCGTGACGGCTGATGTCCGCGTGGAGTTCGATAATGCGGATTCGATGATCCGCATGATTCAAGCGAGTCGTGGACTTGGGATTGTGCCCGAAGCGGCCGTACGTCGCGAAACGGCGAATGGATCCTTGAAAGTGGTTGGATGTCGCGGGCTAAAGATGAAACGGCCTCTCGGAATCATTTTTCGTCGATCAGGGCAACTTAGTAAAGCGGCGAGCGAATTTGGTTCGCTGCTTCTTGGCCGCAGGATTGAGGCGGACAAACGTAAATCCGGCAGCGGGAAGCATGCCGCGGAAAAACACGCAACCGATACAAGGAAAAATACTTCGGTTGTCGCCTAAGCCATGCACGAATGCATGGAAATGAAATCTGGCACAGACATCGATTTTGCACTGAAACATGGCAATGAGGCACGACGAGGCCTCAACGGGAAAGCGATAGAATTCGTAACCCTTTGATCCTCTCGACGTTCGTGTAAATGCATTAACACTTTATTTAGCGAAACGGATAGAAAAACGATGACCACCCCGTCACTCGACAAGAACATCGGCTCTTTTCATTTGCCACCTGCACAGGGTCTTTATGATCCGAAACACGAAAAGGATTCGTGTGGCGTTGGGTTTATCGCGCATATCAAAGGCAAACCGAGCCACCAAATTGTCCTTGATGCGGACCAAATTCTGCAAGCGATGGATCACCGCGGTGCGTGTGGATGCGAGCCGAATACGGGGGACGGTTCGGGCATCATGGTCGGTTTGCCTCACAAGTTTCTTCGTAAAGTTGCCAAGGCGGATCTCGGTGTTGAGTTGCCCGAGCCGGGCCAGTTCGCGGCTGGCTTAGTCTTTTTGCCGACCGACGGAAAAGAGCGAGCTTATTGTAAGGAGACCATTGAATCGTTGATCGCCGAATCAGGCCAGAAATTGATCGGTTGGCGAAAGGTCCCCCAAATGACGGACGCTGCGGACGTCGGGCCAACGGCACGAAGCAGTGAACCCGTCGTGGAACAATTGTTCGTCGGCGCGTCCGATGGACTCAGTGGCGATGCACTCGACCGAAAACTCTACTTGATTCACAAGCAAGCTAGCCATCGACTTCGTGGCAGCGAAGAGCTCGAACAAGCGTTGATGTTCTATATTTGCTCTCTCAGTACCAAAGTGATTATTTATAAGGGAATGCTGACGCCTGCGCAGGTGCTTCCGTATTACCCGGACCTTCGAGACGATGATTTTGAAACGCACTTGGCGATGGTGCATAGCCGTTTTTCGACCAACACTTTCCCCAGTTGGGACCGTGCTCAGCCGCTTCGTTTCATGAGTCACAATGGCGAAATCAATACGCTCAGAGGCAATGTCAACTGGATGCGCGCTCGGTCGGGTTCCGCTGAAAGTGAATTGTTCGGCGATGACCTGAAAAAGCTCTTCCCGGTTTGTGAACCTCACTGCAGCGACTCGGGGACGTTTGACAACGTGCTTGAGTTCTTGTTGATGAATGGCCGGACGCTTCAAGAAGCGATCATGATGATGGTCCCTGAAGCGTGGCAAATGCACGAAACGATGCCTAAAGACAAACGAGCGTTCTACGAGTACTTCTCATGCTTAATGGAACCGTGGGACGGTCCTGCATCGATTGCCTTCACCGATGGTCATTACATCGGCGCGACACTTGACCGAAACGGTCTTCGGCCAAGTCGTTATTACATCACCCACGACGACCGCGTGATTATGGCGAGCGAAGTGGGCGTGTTGCCGGTTGATCCCGCCAACGTGAAATTCAAGGGCCGATTGCAACCAGGCAAGATGTTCCTAGTCGATTTCGAAGAAGGCCGTTTGATTCCCGACGAAGAGTTGAAGAGTTCGTTTGCCAAGAAAATGCCTTACGGCGATTGGCTCAAAGATCAACGGATCCGTTTGGCAGACCTGCATCCCGAAGCAGAAGGCCATGGCTTTGACAGCGAAACGCTTTTGCCACGGATGCAAGCATTTGGTTATACGACCGAAACACTTAGCTTTATGCTGCGTCCTTTGGTGGAACAATTGCGTGACCCTGTCGGTTCGATGGGCAACGACAGTGCGATTGCGTGTCTGAGCGATAAGCCGCGAATGATCTATGACTATTTCAAACAGTTGTTTGCGCAAGTGACCAACCCCGCGATCGATTCGATTCGCGAAGAGGTGATCATGTCGCTCGAATGCTACATTGGCCCTGAGCAAAACTTGCTCGAGGCAACGCCCGAACATTGCCATCGACTTTTGGTTGATCACCCGATTTTGACCAATGAAGAAATCGCAGCGCTCAAGCATGTGAACTTTGAAGGCTGGAATAGCAGAGTCATTGACATCACGTTCGACCGTAGCGAAGGAAAAGCAGGCCTCCGCAGGACACTCGACCGGATTGCGAAGGAAGCCGAAGCCGCGGCGGATGAAGGGATCGAATTAGTCGTCCTCAGTGACCGTGCAATCTGCCACGATCGCGTTCCCGTTAGTGCGTTGATGGCGGTCGGTTCGGTTCACCATCACCTCGTCAAACAGGCGAAGCGAACCAAAATTGGGCTCGCGATCGAAACAGGCGAAGCACGCGAAGTTCATCATCATTGCCTGTTGATCGGCTACGGTGCCGACGCGATCAATCCTTATTTGGCATTTGAATCCTTGTGGCAAGCGCGACGCGACGGATTGATGGATGTCACGATGGACGACGAAAAGGTTGTTGCAGCCTATCGAAAGGGTGTTGCCAAAGGGATGTTGAAGGTAATGGCCAAGATGGGGATTAGCACACTGCAGAGTTACAAGGGTGCACAGATCTTTGAAGCACTTGGCTTGAAGGACGAAATTATTGACACCTGCTTTGTCGGAACCGCGAGCCGAATCCAAGGCGTCTCTTTTGACATCGTTGCCGAAGAAACGCTCCGCCGTCATCGCCTCGGGTTCCCCGATCGTAAATCGGATCGTTCACGTCAACTGCCTAGTCTTGGTGAGTTTCATTGGCGAGCCGAAGGTGAAAAACATGCATGGAACCCACAATCGATCGCTTCGCTTCAAATCGCGGCGCGAACCAATAACGAAGATGCTTATTGGAAGTTTGCACATGCAATCAACGAAGATAATCGGTTCCGTTGCACCCTGCGTGGACTGCTCGGCTTCAAAGAAGGCGTTGCAGGCGATCCCGTTCCGCTAGACGAAGTCGAACCAGCCAGTGAAATCGTAAAGCTGTTTTGTACCGGTGCAATGAGTTTCGGCAGTATCAGTGCCGAATCGCACGAGACGCTCGCCGTGGCGATGAATCGACTCGGCGGTAAGAGTAACACCGGGGAAGGTGGTGAAGACCCCGCCCGGTTTTTGCCGATGGCCAATGGCGATTCGAAACGATCCGCGATCAAGCAAGTTGCATCGGGACGATTCGGTGTAACGATCGAATACTTGGCCAATGCTGATGAAATTCAAATCAAGGTTTCGCAAGGTGCTAAGCCGGGTGAAGGTGGCGAGTTGCCGGGCAAGAAGGTCGATAAGGGCATTGCTCGGATTCGCTACAGTACGCCAGGGGTGGGACTGATTAGCCCACCACCGCATCACGACATCTATTCGATTGAAGACTTGGCTCAATTGATCCACGACCTCAAGAACGCTAACCGGAAAGCACGCGTGAGCGTCAAACTTGTGAGCGAAGTCGGTGTTGGGGTCATCGCATCGGGTGTGGCCAAAGCCCATGCCGATCATATTCTGATTTCAGGCGATACCGGTGGCACCGGCGCATCACCGCTAACGAGTATCAAGCATGCTGGTTTGCCATGGGAGCTCGGTATTGCTGAGACGCATCAGGTACTTGTGCTCAACGACCTGCGTAGTCGCGTGGTTCTGCAAACCGACGGTGGTTTGAAGACAGGTCGTGACGTGGTTGTTGCCGCACTCCTCGGTGCCGAAGAGTATGGTTTTTCGACCGCACCGTTGATCACACTTGGGTGCATCATGATGCGTAAGTGTCACCTTAATACATGTCCGGTTGGTATTGCCACTCAAGATCCTGATCTTCGCAAGAAGTTCATGGGCAAGCCGGAGCACGTCGTGAACTATTTGTTCATGGTCGCCGAGGAAGCTCGCCGAATCATGGCCAAGCTTGGTTTTCGAACGATCAATGAAATGATCGGACGAAGTGATTGTTTGAAGACCGATGATGCGATCAAGCACTGGAAAGCCGATGGGCTTGATCTGACGCCGATTCTGCAGCCGGCTAACAAACCGCATGCGAACGTTGGCGTTCGTTGCACGAGGTCCCAAGATCATGGTTTGGAAAAATCACTTGATTTGACCGTATTGCTCGACGCTGCGAAGCCAGCGATCGAAAACGGTGAGCCGGTCCGAATTGAAACACCCGTCATCAATATTAATCGAACCGTTGGGACGATTCTTAGTAACGAGATTGCCAAGAAATATGGCCAGGCTGGTTTGCCTGATGACACGATTCATATCGCATTGACCGGGTCGGCGGGGCAAAGCCTTGGTGCGTTCCTCGCTCATGGCATTACCATCGAGCTTGAAGGGGATGCAAATGATTACGTCGGCAAGGGACTTTCCGGTGGTCGAGTGGTTATCTATCCACCGCATCAAAGCACCTTTGTCGCTGAAGAAAATGTCCTCGTGGGTAATGTTTGCTTGTACGGTGCAACGGGCGGTCAAGCCTTCCTGCGTGGGCGAGCAGCCGAACGGTTTTGTGTTCGCAACAGTGGCGCCCGAACGGTCATCGAAGGAGTCGGCGACCATGGTTGTGAATACATGACCGGTGGCCGAGTCGTTGTGCTCGGAGACACAGGCCGGAACTTTGCGGCGGGGATGTCGGGTGGGATCGCCTACATTTGGGACAAGCAGGGCAACTTTCATCTGAACTGTAATCAGGCAACGGTCGAACTTGAGAAGATTGAATCGGCGGAGGAAGAAGCCGAGGTGAAGGAGATGATTTCGTTGCATCATCAGTACACTGCTAGCCCCGTTGCCAAGCAAGTGTTGGAAAACTGGGATGAATTTTTGAGCCAATGCGTAAAGGTTATGCCAACGGACTACAAACGCGTCCTCAAGGAAATGGAAGCCGAAGCCGCAATCGCGTCGGCTTAACCGCTGGTTCGTCTTGCGACGCTCTGCTACGGGTCTCGGCACATGCCAAGTAGTGGCAGGCCATTGATTCGAGAAGTCACAACTTATTCGGAAAGTCAAAATCGACTTTCCTCGATCCACCAAACCAAAACACATCCGCTAACTGTAGAGAATTGAAACATGGGTAAGCCAACTGGATTCAAGGAATTTGACCGCAAAAAAGTGCCTTGGCGTCTGCCGGTTGTTCGTATCAACGACTACAACGAAGTTTACACGGAACCGCAAGTCGAACAGCTTCGCGAACAAGGTGCTCGGTGTATGGATTGTGGCGTGCCGTTTTGCCAATCGACCACCGGTTGTCCGATCGACAATTTGATTCCGGAATGGAACGACCTTGTCTACAACGATCGTTGGCAAGAGGCGATCGAGCGTCTTCACAAGACGAATAACTTCCCGGAATTTACCGGCCGCACCTGCCCTGCACCTTGCGAAGGTTCATGTGTTCTTGGAATCAACAATCCACCGGTGACGATCAAGAATATCGAAAATGCCATCGTGGACCGTGCATGGGAAGAAGGTTGGATCAAGCCACAGTTGCCTAAAACAAGGACTGGCAAGAAGGTTGCAATCGTCGGTAGTGGACCGGCCGGATTGACGGCCGCTGACCAACTTAATCAAGCGGGTCACGAAGTCACCGTCTATGAGCGGGCCGATCGTATTGGCGGTTTGTTGCAATATGGTATTCCGAATATGAAACTTGGTAAGGATGTCGTCCAACGCCGTGTCGACAAGATGACTGCCGAAGGAATTAAGTTTGTAACTGGCGCGAATGTCGGCAAAGATATCGATCCGAAAGAATTGGTGAATGGGAACGACGCATTGTTATTGGCGTGTGGTGCTACAAAACCTCGCGACTTACCGATCCCAAATCGCGAGGCCAAAGGGGTCCATTTTGCGATGGAGTTCTTGACTGCGAACACCATGCAAAGTGTTCATGGTGATTCGTTAGGCGACGGTTTCATCAGTGCCGAAGGGAAAGATGTTATTGTGATTGGTGGGGGCGATACCGGAACCGACTGTATTGGAACGAGCCTCCGTCACGGTTGCCGAAGCCTTGTCAATTTTGAACTGCTACCCAAACCGCCCGCAGATCGGGGGGCCGACAACCCGTGGCCTGAATGGCCTCGTATTTACCGCGTCGATTACGGGCACGAAGAAGCGGCAGCAAAATTTGGCCGCGATCCGCGCGAATACCAAATCCTTAGTAAGGAGTTTCTTGTCGATGACGAGGGCAACCTGTGTGGGATCAAGACGGTCGAGGTCAAGTGGACCAGAAGTGATGATGACGGTTGGAAAATGACCGAAGTCGAAGGGAGCGAAAAAGAATGGCCCGCACAATTGATCCTACTGGCAATGGGCTTTCTTGGACCGGAGCAATACGTTGCCGAATCCCTTGGTATCGAAGTCGATCCACGAAGTAACTTCGAAGCCGAACATGGCCGTTTTGCGACTAGTTTCGAAGGAGTCTTCGCAGCCGGTGACTGTCGTCGAGGTCAAAGCTTGGTCGTCTGGGCTATCAACGAAGGCCGCGGCGCCGCGCGAGCGATTGACATTTTCTTGCAAGGATCAAGCGGTATGCCGGCTCCGGGAGTCACAATGGGGACGTCCCTCGAAATAGGTTAAACCAATGGGGAAAACAAAGAAAAAACAGAAGTCAAAACCGACAATGGCGGAGCTAGCCGACAAGTTCGACTGCTACCAAAAATCGGTTCAAACGCCTGAGCATGAAGTCGAGTTCTTCGAAAAAGCGTTTCATGATGTGTACAAAAAGAAGCCGTACTCGCTGCGGGAGGACTTCTGTGGCACTTTCGCCATTTGCTGTGATTGGGTCACTTCCGATTCCATGCGGACTGCGGTGGGAGTCGATCTTTGTTCCGAGACGATTGCTTGGGGACGCGAGCATAATCTTGCAAAGCTTGACCAAGCACAGCAGTCACGCGTGAAGCTCCTCGAGCAAGATGTGCGTAAACGAAACCGCCCGCAGGTGGATGTGTTGGCTGCACAGAACTTTTCGTTTTGGCTGTTCAAAACACGCGACGAAGTGATCGACTATTTCACGATTGCGCGTTCCAATTTAAAAGCCGAAGGCATCATGGTGATGGACATGATGGGGGGCGGTGAGTGCTATACAGAGGAACTTGTCGAGAAGCGTACGATCAAGAAAGGCAAAAAAGGGTTTCGATACGATTGGGAACAAGCCTCGTTCAACCCGATCTCCGGTGACGCGAGTTTCTATATTCACTTCAAGTTCAACGACGGGAGTAAATTGAAGCGAGCGTTCGAGTACCATTGGCGTTTTTGGACCATTCCGGAAGTTCGCGAGATGTTGGCTGAAGCGGGCTTTAGCGAAAGTCACGTCTATTGGGAAATCGAAGACGATGACGACGAAGAGGAAACACGTTGGGAACGACGCGAAAGTGCCGGCAGTGATCCGAGTTGGATTTGTTACATCGTCGCGGTTAAGTGATCACGGACTCTTTTTTTCAAATAGCGATTGGCAATGGTCAAATTCCAAAGTGCCAATGAGCTCGTCGTAATCGCATAGGCGGTTGCCGCGCCCAGTGCGCCTTGGATACTAAAGAGCCATACTGTTAATACGGTCATCATGACGGCATGAATCACCAGCAATGTGATTAATGGTCTTCGCTGGTTGGCAAACAACAAGAACGTCGGGGCGAGTGAAAACATCGTCCAAACACTTGATCCAACCGATACTAAACAGAGCGACGGGTACGCGTAGACGAAATCGTCACCGTAGAGATTCAAAATTCGTTTGCCGTACAAAGCGATCACTCCCAGAAAAATAAGCACACCGACCCCCAATAACTGAAATCGGTTACGTCGCATCTCCAGACCGTGTTTCCAATCGTTCGAATCAAGTACCACAGCAACGTCAGGTTGGAAGTATTTGTCAGTGGATTTTGACAGTAGCAGAATCAAACAACCTGTTTCAAATGCGGGGGCAAGCATCGCTAATTCACCACCTGCATGGGGAATGTAGTGACACAGTACGAGCGTCGAACGGAAAAGCCATGAAGTCAAAAACGCAAGTGCCATGAATGAGAGACTGTTGCTGATCCAATTCGCGTATTGAAACGCAGGTCTTTCGCTGCGTGCGACCGGTTTGGCTCGTAAGAAGCATGCAAGAAGGGCCAAGATCATGCCGACCAGACTGCTGATGCTGAAACAAAGTACGGCGTCAAAAGGCGTTATTTCTGTCACTCGCGTCATCCATCCAATCAGACCGAGCGTCGTTGCGGGGACGAAAATTCGAGCGATCAGTGTGGCTGTTGTCGCCAACCGGAACGACAATAATAGATCGACCGTGACGCCGACGAGTGACATCGAAGGCAAAAATACGAACGCCAATAGAATCACTCGCGAAGCAATCGCGGTTCGAAATAGGGTTTCCACTAAGACAGCAAACCCACCAAGCAGCAAGCTAAGAAGCAATGTTCCCAGCAAGGCGAATCGGAGGTAGCCCGAAAGCATGGCTGATTTTTTGTTGGCAACGAAGACGGGGACTACTTTCAGCGCATACTTTCCAAATCCAGCCTCACCAAGCGACGCAAGGAGTCCGAGTGTCGCGATTGCACCGATATACTGCTCGAATCCCTCGTGGGATAGATTCCGGGCGAGCAGAATCGATGTTGCATAGCCAAGCAAAATCCCTACGACGTTCAAACAGATAAGCAGAACGGGGACGATCTTACTGCTGGTTAGCGGTTCTCGGTCGTGCATATCGCAGTGGGGCACAGTTCAGCAGTCAGTCGAATCAGCAGTTAGTCGCAGGGAAGTCACCGTTACAGAGGTCCATTGAACCCTAGTTTTTAATCATATTCAGTAGCAAATTAGCTTATCGGGTTGAAAAGGGATAGCGATTTTGCCGATGTTATGGGATAGACCCGTTATGCGTATTAGGGTACCGCTTTTCGTCTCGTGAAACATCTTTCGTTGTCCTATGTTGTTAGCTGCGATCAAACGAACGACTGCGGCTCTGCGATATGCAATCTATTTTCTTGCGATTGTCGTTTGCAATCAATCCGGTTGGAGTCAAACGCGGGACGATCTTTGGCTCCAATCGAACCCCTTTGAAGACCAGGTCAATCGTCACGAATTAGGTGAGTTTTTCGCGGTCCAACGTCGGTTTCCTGATCCGGTTGTTGTGGAGACGACGGCGATCCCATCTGCGAATTCACAAGTGCCACTCATGGGCCGAGTTGATTCGGTCGATCCGAGCCCATCGACCGCCGTCGTCGCAATGCAATTGCCCGTGCGAGTTGGCTATGACGGGGGTTTCACGATCGCAAGCCAGCGAGACTTAGATCTCGGTGCTGAGGCATTTCCCTATTGGTTCCGTATCAATGGTTACGGGCAAATTCGCGATACCATCTTTGATTCTCGGAACGAAAACCCAAGCCTGAACCAATTGCAGCTCAAACGCGCCCGAATCTTAATGCAGGGACACGCGTTCAGTTCGGACATCAAGTATTTCGTCCAACTCGATGGGCGAAGCAATTCTGGCGACAACCTGCGCATCCTCGATTACTACCTTCAATTTGACCTGAGCCACCAAGTAATGAACTTGGCGCCGGGAAGGTTTGGGATTAAAGCCGGACTTTATAAAATGCCATTCTCAATGGCGCGGGAACTCAGTGGAAAGCAATTCGAGTTTGCCGATCGGTCCATGGCGAGTCTCTATTTTGATGTGAATCGATCTTTAGCGTGGGGGCTCTACGGATCAACGACGGGACTTTATCGGCCGATCTATTGGGACGTTGCTCTGTTCAACGGGCTAGTCACTGGTGGTGAGGAAACCGGCAGTAGCGGAACGATCGACAATAACAACGCTGTATCGTTTACTGCGTTTTTTTATCCAACTGGCAATTGGGGACAAAGCGAATTGGCTGACTTTGAAATCCACCAAACGTTGGCGACACGGATTGGTGCTGGTGCCGCCTTTAGTACCATCAATCGGATTGGTGTAACGGAGTTTAATTCCATTCGAGTTGTTGATTCAGGGCGTCAGTTGTCGAGTTTGCTACCTCCGTCGGTTGATGAATACTCGGTGGCGCTCTATTCGATCCATGGGTCAATGAAATACCAGGGGCTATCTTCAACGATCGAATACTATTTTCGGAGTATCAACCACTTTAAAGGTGCATCGATTCCCGATCTGTTCGACCATGGGATGTGGTTGCAACTTGGTTACTTTGCGATCCAAGATAAGCTGCAAATTCTAGCGCGATGGTCTTCTGTTTCTGGAAATTCGGGAACACTTGGCCAAGAAAATCAGAATGCCAATGAAATTGCAGGAGGGGCGGTTTGGTATTTCCGCGGCCAGCATGTGAAGCTCACCGTTGACGCGACCTATCTAGACGGAGCACCGATTAGTTCCTCGGCGCTGGACATTGCCCCAGGTGATGAGGGCTGGCTTTATCGAACTCAGCTGCAATTCAGTTTCTAAAGCCCTAGCGTGACGGCCAATCCGCAAACGGTCACTACCAAACCGGCCGCAGCGTGTCCAAACCTTTCTAACCAAGCTAAACGTATTCCTCTGGTACCAACGACCAAGCCGGCAACGATCATCGACATCGTACCAATGGTGGCAAGTGAAAACAGCATTGCCACTAAAACGACGCCCCACCAAGAGGATTTAGCCGCTGGATACATTAGTAGCGGAATCAACGGTTCGCATGGGCCAAAGATAAAAATGGTAAACAGGACCCAAGGAGTCAACGAAGGTTTGGCCGCCATCGTCTGTTCATCGTCACTGTGGCTATCAGCACTGTGGCTATCGTCACTGTGGCTATCAGCACTGTGGCTATCAGCGTGTACGTGAGGATGCGAATGTGTTTTTCCACGTATGGCATGGACGATTCCCCAAACCATGTAGAGCAGGCCGAAACCAATTAGCAACCAACCAGCGACATTGCCACGAATCCCTTCGAACCACTCCAAGCGTGTCAACATGATTCCCGTCGCGATGCCAAGCAGCCCGACAAGAACGGAACCAATCACGTGTCCAATGCCGCAAAGAACCGTAACAACCATCGTCTTTCGAAGCGACCACATTCCCGCACGTGACATCGCCACAAAGGGAGCGTAGTGATCAGGACCGAGCAGCGTATGGACGACGCCGATCGAGACCGCTGCCCAGCAGAGAATCATTAAATCGTGCGACATAGTGAGTGAAGATGCTCTGCGGATAGACCGTTGAAATGGATGCTTTCGAAGCGAGTAGTATAACGGTCTATCGGCAACTGCTCTAGTACTTCTTAGGCGTTTACAGCACGTTGGTTACACCCGGCATCGCACAGGCGTACGTGCCATCATCCTCCGGTTTGACGGGCGTATCGGCATCCCAGGTCATCGCCTTGGGCTTCAGGTCGACCTGCGAGTTGAGGCCATCTTCGTACGAAATGATTTTGCCCGAGTAGGCTGCCATTCGACCAAGAATTGCTGTCATCGTACTGCTGGCACCATAGTCACCTTCGTTGTAGGGACGCCCTTCCAAAAGTGCAGCAAACAAATCGTCGTGTTCAAGTTGATGTCCATCCGGTCCACGGGGAATCGCTACCGGTTTTGCTCCGTCGACCATGATGTTCGCCGTGCCGTGACCCTCAATGTGGATCTTTCCCTTGGTGCCATGTGCGTCTTGTGAGAAGCTGTTCCAGCAATTTGGGATGTGTCGACAATAGCTAAACATCTTGGCGCCATTGGCATAGGTGAACTCGATGGAAAAATGATCAAAGATCTCGCCATACTGTGGCCCCTTGCGAAATTGTCGTCCCCCGGCGCCACGTGCTTCGACGGGCGGACCGTCCATAATCCAATTGCAGACATCAAGATCATGCACATGTTGTTCGACAATGTGATCGCCGCCGGCCCAAGTAAAGTAATACCAATTGCGAGTCTGATGTTCCATTTCTGTTTGGTCTTGCTTGCGAGGCATCACCCAAACGCCACCTGAATTGAAATAGGCTCGCATAAACATCACATCGCCAATGTCTCCACTGCGAATTCGATCGATCGATTCGCGATGCTTGATTTCATGTCGCAGGTGGTGACCTACCGCAACTAGCAACTGCTTTTGTTTCGCCTTCTCATTTGTAGCGAGAACGCGGCGGACGCCCGGCGCATCGGTCGCCACTGGCTTTTCCATAAATACGTGCCTACCCGCTTCTACGGCTGCTTCGAATTGATCGGGACGAAAACCAGGGGGGCTGCAAAGCAAAACCATATCAACATCACATTCAATTGCTTTTTGGTAAGCGTTAAGTCCAACGAAGCGACGTTCTTCAGGAACATCTACCTGATCAGGGCATTGAGCCTGGATGCTCTTGTGAGCAAGTTCAAGTCGATTCTTGAAAGCATCTGCCATGGCAACCAACTTGACCTTGGCACCAGCCGCATTTTTGATCGCTTGCATTGCCGCACCTGTTCCACGTCCGCCACAACCGATCAAAGCAATGCGGATTTCATCGCTGCCCGCTGCATGGGCACTGCGGGCAAGTGACAGTGAGCCAGCGACTGCAACGGCACTTGCCGACCTCATCAGGGTTCGTCGAGAGAGAGGGGCAGACGATTGCTTGTCGATGGAATTCATGGTAGGCCTTTCGTTTCGGGAGGAAGGTGGGACCATAGAAGAAAGGGACAAAGACTTTCAAATGGGTTGCCTATAGTATAGCGTGGTCGAAGGCGGTTTGTGTGTTAGAACAATCGAGGATGTACTAGGAGCTATCGATTACAATTTATTCGCTTCTCAGCGTTCTTTCGTTTCTGATTGCAGTCGGCACGCTGCTCATTGGCCTATTGTTTTTGCGAGTCCTCCATACCGTCCGGTTCGTCGCGCCGGCTGACAACGCGGTGGAGATAGACTCCTCGATTTGTGTAATCGTACCGGCCCGGAACGAGGAATTGGATTTGCAAATGGCGGCCGAGAGCATTCTTGGTCAACAGCTTCCCGTTCCGATGCGGGTCGTGATTGTCAACGATCATTCGTCCGACCAAACGCCGGTGATCGCTGATTCGCTTGCTGATGGCGATCAGCGAGTGAGCGTCATTCATGATCCACCGATGCGCGACGGATGGTTCGGAAAAGCCAACGCGATGCAGCATGGCCTTGATGCCACATCCGAATCTGTTGTCGTCTTTACGGATGCCGATGTGCTTCATTGTTCTCATTGTTTTTCCGCAGCAGTTTCGGAGATGGACTCAACTGATGCCGACTTCCTCAGTCTGTTCCCGTATGTTCATTTGGAATCCTTTTGGGAAAATGCCCTCATCCCTCACTTGATGATTGTGGGAATGGTTTGCTTTTTGAGTAAGAGTATTAACGATCCAAAATCGAATAGTGCTGTCGCTGCTGGGGCATTTATAATGACGCGTCGCAGAGTGCTTAACAGAGTCAATGGACTCGAAGGGATCAAACGCGAATCGATCGACGATGTGATGTTGGCGCGGCACATTAAGCAGCACGGTTTTGTGACTGAATTTTGTTTCGCACCGGAATGCATGAGCGTTCGGCTATTCAAAAGCAATCATGATGCTTTTTGGGGGTTTACCAAAAATATTCTTGGCGCACTCGACCGAGTGACAATGGCGTTGCCGCTCATGTTCTTGCCGCTCGTTGTTTACGGCGTTCCGATCCTTACGTTTGTCTTAGGGTGCCAAGCGAGAAACACTTGGATGATGGCAACGGGATTGGGTGCCTATTTAACGCAGGCTTGTTTGCTACTTCCCGCAGCACGACTGAGTCGTATCCAGTGGGCCAAGGCAATCTGTTTTCCTGCGGCGGCAATTCCTGTTTTTTGCTGTTTCGCCAAGGCGCTCTATCACCACTACCTCCATGGCGGCGTGTACTGGCGCGGTCGTGTTCTTTCACGCAATGAGAAAGCCTGAAAATTCTCCAGAACCGTTTTCCCCCTGTCCATGTAACGATTGCATCAAACCGTTCTCGATGGAATGGCTTGTCAACAGACTTTACCGCTCCATCAGCCATCAATCGTTGCGCCGCACGGTTATGTCTTGTACCAATACGCGCAGCCAGAATTGCATGCAGCCAGTATTCCTGTTGTGAAAAGTCAATTCGTTCCGGCATCGCCGCGAAGTTTTCGGCGGTAACGCGACGGCGTTATCCCGTAGCTCTTTCGAAAGACTTGGATGAAATAGCTTGGCGTCCTGTACCCGGAAACTTCCGCAATTTTGGGGATAGGTAAATCCGACTCTAACAATAGCGTTCGGGCTCGTTGCAACCGAATTCGCTGTAGCTCCGAATGGAGAGTGCGTCCCACTGTATGCAGAAAACGAATTTCCAAGTTCCGTCGCGAGATGTTCAAACGCTCAACAATATCAGCAACTTGGATCGACTCGTTCGCATGATCATGAATGAAACGAATCGCTTCGACGATGTCTGCATCATCGATCGCGATCATGTCGGTACTGCGCCGAGTCACTACGTTGAGTGGTTCTGCGATCAAGCACTGGTGGTCGACCTTTTCACCACGCATCATCCGGTCAAGCAATTCGGCCGCTCGATAGCCAACGCCCGATGCGTTTAGGGCAACACTGGAAAGGGGAGGATCCGAAAGTTCGCAGAGCAGGTCATCGTTGTCCACGCCGATCAAAGCGAGTTCTTCGGGGATGCGAATACCTGCTAAATGGCAAGCTTCGGCGACTTCGCGACCGCGTTGGTCATTACACGCCATGACGGCAATCGGTAACGGCAAGTTTGAAAGCCATTTTGCCAACCGCGGTTGTTCCCGTTCCCAAACGTGATTACGTGCTGACTTGGGTGGTTGGTATTGATGTACTTTACATCCTGCTTTCTCGATTGCTTGACAAAAGGACTCTTGGCGTTTTTCGGACCAAATGCGATGGGCGATTCCTACATAGGCAAACTCTTGAAAACCGCGTCGAAGCAAATATTCCGCAGCCATCTTGGCCGCGCCCTCCGAGTCGGATTTCACTTCACTAAATTGAGACAGTGTGTGAACCGCTGTGAGATGTTGGTTCGAGAGGTCTAACGCAATCGTCGGCAACCCCGATTCGAATATCGCCTTGGCTATCGCTGGCGTTTCGACTCTTGCAATGATCCCCGTGCCGCCCCATTCTCGCATGCGGGGTAACGCTTGTTCGAAGTCACCGGGCGTCAAGTAGAAACGCCAAGGACCGTGAAGTCGGCTATAGCGAATGATTCCGCGGAGCATTTGTTGGCCATAACCCCGAGCGGTTTCGACGAGCAATGCGACTTTGGGTGGTCCGGGCAAAAGATCGCCTTGTGTTGAATTTGGGTCGCGATGTAAGTGCGCAATTCTGATATTTTATTTCGCATGCGCTTACTTGTGAAGGCGATCTTATGGCACTAACTTGAGTACAAAATCAATGAAGTGAAAATTTTCGCCCCAGTAAGCGAGTTCGCGGAGGTGGACGAATTGTCACTTCATCGTTTTCTGCTCACTTCCCACATTGAAATTGAGGACACGCAAGAGCATGAGTGAATCGGTTGAAAAGCAGTTTGCTATTGGTGTGGATTATGGAACCAACAGTGTCCGAGCGCTCGTCGTCGATGTCGCTGATGGAAACGAAATCGCTTCTTCAGTCTTCGAATATCCAAGTGGCGATCAGGGGATATTGCTTGATCCAAAGGATCCCAACTTGGCTCGGCAAAATCCAGCTGACTATATCGAGGGTTTCTACGGCTCGGTCTCAGCGGCTTTGAAAGAAGCGAGTAAGCAGAGCGGATTCGATGCTCAGCGTGTGATCGGTATTGGCGTGGATACCACGGGATCGACGCCGCTTCCGGTTGAAGAAAACGGCATGCCTTTGGCGATGAATCCCCAATTCAAGGAGAATTTAGCTGCTCACGCATGGCTTTGGAAAGATCACACCTCGGCTGCCGAAGCGGCTGAGATCACTTCACAGGGTCAGGGATCCGAAGATGGCTATTTGTCCAAATGCGGTGGTATTTATTCGAGCGAATGGTATTGGTCCAAGATTCTTCATTGCAAACGGTCAGCACCCGAGGTCTTTGAAGCTGCCTATGCGTGGGTGGAATTGGCCGACTTTGTTCCGGCATTCATCACGGGCAACTTGAAGCCTGAGACAATGCCCCGAGGCATTTGCGCTGCTGGGCACAAGGCAATGTTCCATGACGATTGGGGCGGACTTCCGAAGAAGTCGTTTTTGCAGAAGTTAGACGCCGATTTACTGAAAGTATCCGAGCACTACACCGAGCAGTCGTCGACTTGTGACCAAAAGGTTGGTGGGTTAACCGGAGAAGTTGCCCACAAAGTTGGTTTGCCCGCCGGAGTTCCTGTTGCTGTCGGCGCGTTCGATGCACACATGGGTGCGGTCGGTGCGGGGGTGAAGCCCGGAACGCTCGTGAAGATCATGGGGACGAGCACGTGTGACATCACGGTTTGGCCGCTTGATAAACCGATTGCCGACATCCCAGGCGTTTGCGGCATCGTTCCTGGTTCGGTCCTGCCCGGGATGTACGGGCTCGAAGCCGGTCAATCCGCAGTCGGTGATATTTTCAATTGGTTCGTCAAACAGTTGGTCCCAGAGAAATATTCTGGCGGAGGCGATGCTCACGTCGAATTGACCAAAGCAGCTGAGAAGTTGGAGCCCGGTGAAAGTGGCCTTCTTGCGCTTGATTGGAACAATGGGAACCGAACCGTATTGGTCGATCCGCTGCTTTCGGGTTTGATTGTGGGACAGACGTTGCATACAAACGCAGCGGAAGTCTACCGGGCACTGGTCGAAGCGACGGCGTTTGGAGCACTGACCATCATTAACCGCTTTGAGCAATATGGTGTAGAAGTCAAGGAAGTCGTCAATTGTGGCGGGATCGCCGAAAAAAATCCAATGGTGATGCAGATCTATGCGGATGTATGTAACCGTCCAATGAAGATTAGTCGCTCCGCGCAGACCTGTGCCTTGGGCGCAGCCATCTTTGGCTCGGTCGTCGGCGGATCTTATCCGAGTGTCCCGGCGGCACAAGAAAAGATGACGGGCACAAAGCCGACCATTTACCAACCTCGCAAAGGAGCGGTCGAAACGTATGCAGAGTTATACAAACTTTACATGCAGCTTCATGATGCGTTTGGGACCGGAAGCTACACAGGCAAAATTGATAACGTGATGAAGGACCTGATTGCGATTCGAACGCGTGTCGCGAAGGGAAATAGTTAATGCTAGAAGAATTGAAAGAACAAGTCTTCGAGGCCAACATCGAATTGGTGAACCAAGGACTTGTGACGTTAACGTGGGGCAACGTGAGCGGGATTGATCGAGAACGAAACTTAGTGGTGATCAAACCAAGTGGCGTTGCCTACACCGAAATGGAATCATCCCAAATGGTGGTGGTCGATTTCGATGGCAAGTTGGTGGAAGGAGACTATCAGCCATCGACCGATACCCCCACGCACGTTCGATTATACAAACATTTTCCCGTGATAGGCGGAATCACGCATACTCATAGCTCCCATGCGGTGATGTTCGCTCAAGCCCGACGCGAAATTCCATGCTACGGCACCACGCATGCGGATCATTTTTATGGTCCCGTGCCACTTACCCGACCGCTGTCCGAACAAGAAGTCACCCAGTCGTACGAGGCCAGCACGGCGGATGCGATCATCGAGCGATTTGCGGATTTAGACGCAGCCGCGCTGCCAGCGGTTTTGGTCGCCGGTCACGGCCCGTTCGCTTGGGGGCCGACTCCGGCGAAGTCGGTCGAAAATGCGGTCGCTCTCGAAGCGGTTGCTCAAATGGCGATGGGGACGATGCAGATCAATGTAAACTCACCGGATCTTGAATCTTACGTACTTGAAAAACACTTCAAACGCAAACATGGACCTGCGGCTTACTACGGTCAAAAATAGTTGAGAACAAATATGAACTTTCAAACAAAAGAAATTTGGTTCGTTACTGGCAGCCAGCACCTCTATGGTGAAGAAACCCTCAAGCAAGTTGCCGACAATAGTCGTCAAGTCGTTGCGGGGTTGAACGATTCGAAACGCTTGCCCGTGAAAGTGGTTTTCAAGCCAGTGGTCACGACGCCTGATGCCATTACGCAGCTTTGTCGCGACGCGAATGGTTCTCCCGAATGCATTGGTTTGATTTGTTGGATGCACACGTTTTCGCCGGCGAAGATGTGGATCGCTGGACTGAATCTTCTCGACAAACCGATGGCTCACTTGCATACCCAATTCAATCGCGACTTGCCGTGGGCAACGATTGATATGGACTTCATGAACCTGAATCAAGCCGCACATGGCGACCGCGAATTTGGGTTTATTTGCACTCGGATGCGTAAGAATCGCAAAGTGATTGTCGGCCATTGGCAAGACAGTGAAGTGCACGATCGGTTGTCCGCATGGACTCGTGCCGCGATCGGTGCTGCGGAAATGCGAAGCTTGAAAGTTGTGCGGTTTGGCGACAACATGCGTCAAGTCGCAGTCACCGAAGGTGATAAAGTTGAAGCACAGATGAAAATGGGTGTCGAAGTCAATACCTTCGGCGTCGGTGACTTGGTAGAACAAATCGCCACGGTCGGGGAAAGCGAAATCGATGAGATGGTGTCGAAGTACGATGCCGAGTATGCGGTCGCCGCAGAAATGCAAACCGGGGGGAAACAGCGTGATTCGCTGCGATATGCTGCAAAGGTGGAAATTGGACTGCGAACATTTCTTGAAAGTGTAGGCGCGTGTGCGTTTACAGATACGTTTGAAGACTTGCACGGGCTGGAGCAATTGCCTGGAATGCCGGTCCAACGCTTGATGGCCGATGGTTATGGGTTCGGTGGCGAAGGGGATTGGAAAACGTCGGCGCTCGTTCGCGTGGCAAAAACGATGGCCGATGGAATGGATGGTGGCACTTCATTTATGGAAGATTACACCTACCATTTCCATCCTGATGGGCATCGTGTGCTTGGTGCGCACATGCTGGAGATCTGTCCCTCTATCGCGGCTGGAAAGCCATCGTGCGAAGTTCATCCGCTTGGCATCGGCGGCAAATCCGATCCCGTTCGTTTGGTTTTTACGACGCCACCGGGCCCCGCGATCAATTTGGCCATGTTGGATCTTGGCGATCATTTCCGATTGTTGGTGAACGAGGTGGATGCCGTTGCACCCGAGCATCCGCTTCCGAATCTGCCAGTTGCCAGTGCTCTTTGGAATCCGCGTCCTGATTTAAAGACCGCTGCGGCAGCTTGGATTTACGCTGGTGGACCTCACCACACGGTGTTTAGCCAAGCATTGACGAGCGAGCATATCGAAGACTTTGCAGAGATCATGGGATTGGAGTGTCTGTTTATTGATGCTGAGACTCGGCTCCGATCTTTTAAGCAGCAGTTATAGCGATGGAGATTTTTCATAGAGGTTGCCAAAGGACTGCTTTGACCGAGTGAGGTTGGTGAGTTCAAGGGGCTTTCGGGCCCGTTTGGGCTGAGTCTGGAGACGCCAGTTTTCCGAACACGTTGCTTTGGACCATATTGATTTGGACCGCGGCGATGGTGGAATTTGTTTAGTTGGAAGCAATTCGTCACGCTCGAATAGGCTGGCTTCGGCGTCGCCTAAAATTTGGCGTTCTACAGTGCGTTGTTGGTCTCTACAAACGGCTGCAGAATCAGTTCGGCGGTACTGAATACGCCTGAGACCAGTTGGATGAAAGGAAGTAGTTCATTGGAATTCGCGAACAGCAGAGAAGAACCAACTGCATTCAGCTGGTGATTCTCAGCAGTGCTCTATTAACGCGAGCTGCCAACGCCATGAAGGCGATGTAATGAAGGGATAAGCATTGTCGCCGCAAACACGGTCTCAATGCTTACTGCGGACAAAAACAATCAGCGGAGAAACACAATGCAGTGGTTAGATTGGGGGGTAATGGGCGTTTTTGCGCTCGCACTTATCGGAATTATTATTTGGGTGGTACGACAAAAAGAAGAGTCTTCCCAAGACTATTTTTTGGCAGGTCGCGGTGCAGGTTGGCTGGCCATCGGGTCGTCAATCTTTGCGTCGAACATTGGTTCAGAGCATTTGATCGGCCTTGCCGGTGCGGGGGCCTCAAGTGGGATGGCGATGGCCCACTGGGAAATCCAAGGCTGGATGATCCTGATTCTGGGCTGGGTATTCGTTCCTTTCTATTCCCGAAGTATGGTCCTCACCATGCCGGAATTTCTAGAACGACGTTACAACCCTCAGTCTCGCACCATTCTATCGCTGATTTCGTTGATCAGTTATGTACTCACCAAAGTCGCCGTCACGGTGTACGCCGGTGGTCTTGTTTTCCAGAAAGTGTTCGGCATCGACACGGTCCAGATCTTATCATGGGAGATCGACTTTTTCTGGATTTCGGCGATCGGTTTGGTTTTGATTACCGCGATTTACACCGTTTTAGGCGGGATGAAATCGGTTCTCTACACATCCGTGCTGCAAACCCCGATTCTACTGCTAGGGTCGGCGGTGATCGTGGTGCTCGGCTTGAAGTCGTTGGGTGGTTGGAACGAGATGATGACGGTCGTTCGCGCCACGCCGGTCAATGAGTTTGGCGACGGTAT
Source organism: Novipirellula herctigrandis (assembly GCA_007859835.1). GTDB lineage: Bacteria > Planctomycetota > Planctomycetia > Pirellulales > Pirellulaceae > Novipirellula_A > Novipirellula_A herctigrandis. Next base: position 6,981,910 of record SJPJ01000001.1, read on the forward strand.
GGGGAACCTCATTCGCAGCAATAGCGATAGGGACTTCCCGTGGCTCGGCGTTTTGATCGGTTCTTCTGTGATCGGTTTTTGGTACTGGTGTACGGATCAGTTTATTGTGCAACGGGTTCTGTCTGGCCGCGACCAGCAACAAGCTAGACGTGGTGCGATCTTCGGGGCCTACTTGAAGCTGACCCCGGTATTCCTGTTCCTCATTCCGGGGATGATTGCATTTGCCATGTCGGCTAAGAATATCGAAGTCAATGGTACCGTTTTCCAATTGGCGGATCCTGATGCAGCTTTCCCCTCCTTGGTGGCGGCGTTACTTCCGGCCGGCGTCAAAGGGCTGGTGGTCTGCGGTATCCTGGCGGCACTGATGAGCTCGCTGGCTTCACTATTCAACTCGTCGGCCATGTTATTTACCATCGACTTCTATCAGAAGTTCAGGCCGAACGCGTCGCAACATCGATTGGTGTATGTAGGCCGTATTGCGACCGTCGTGATCGTCATTTTGGGGATTTTGTGGATTCCGATTATGAAGAGTATCGGCGATGTTCTTTATACCTATCTTCAGGACGTACAGTCCGTGCTGGCTCCTGGTATCGCCGCAGCATTCTTGCTTGGCGTGTTCTGGAAGCGAGCTTCCGCTCTGGGCGGGATGTGGGGTTTGCTTTCCGGTATGATTGTCGGCCTAACCCGACTGGGGGCGAAGGTTTACTATACGACCCAAGCTGGACAAGGAAATGACGTGCTGGAATGGGCAGAGACCAATGGTGTCGACAACTGGTTCTACAACCTGTTCTACGCAACCAACTGGCTCTTCTTTTCTGGTGGCATGCTGATCTTTTGCATGTTGGTTGTGGTTGCCGTCAGTCTTGTGACCAAGGCTCCGGATGCCGAAAAGATCAGAGGTTTGGTCTTTGGCACGGCGACAGAGGAGCAGCTTGCAGAAACGAGGCAGAGCTGGAATATGATGGATGTGGTCCACAGCTGCATCATTTTGACCATCACCGGCGTATTCTATTGGTACTTCTGGTGATCCACGTTTGAAACGGTGTTTTTAGCCTAGCGCCCATTGGCCAGCCAGGCAGGTTGATTCGTCATCGTATAGAGAAACGGGGCTGCGAGTAACCGTGCAGGGAATGGCGATGCAATGGACGTTGGCTTTTGTAGAGGGTCAATCCGTTTCATGCTGGGGCATCAGCCACCGAGCGTTAAGTCGCGGTCACACGAGGACCATGGCCTGATGCTCGGTGGCTGTTTTGCGTAAATGGGAAAGCTAATTTGGCCGAGGCCTTTGTAGAGCCGGCTTGAATGGTCTTCTGTCGTTACCAGATCCGCTGACCCTCGAACCATGCGAAGGAATTCTGATATCATGGACGCCGAAATCCTGTTTATTCATGCCCACACGCGGCTAAGGTAAGCAGTGCCGCAAGTCTAAGTTATATCGATTTCGGTTCGCCTCCCTCTAAACAACGCACAGGTCACGACAATGATGGAAGTAATTGACTGGGTGATGATTGCCCTCTACTTTGGTCTCCTTCTAGGGGTGGCTTGGTGGGTCATTGCCAAAAGCAAAGACACGGCGGACGATTATTTCTTGGCCGGTCGAAATTTGAGTTGGTGGGTGGTCGGGGCGTCGATCTTCGCCTCGAACATTGGATCGGAACACTTAGTTGGTCTGGCGGGATCTGGGACGACCGACGGTGTCGCAATGGCTCACTACGAGTTGCATGCGTGGTGTTTGTTGGTGCTCGGGTGGGTACTTGTGCCGTTTTATATGAGGTCGCAAGTCTTTACGATGCCCGAGTTCTTAGAGCGTCGCTATAGCCCCGCATGTCGTTGGGTTTTGTCGCTGATCTCGCTTGTTGCCTATGTTGTGACCAAGATCGCGGTTGGCATTTTTGCCGGCGGTATTGTTTTCTCCGTGCTGCTTCCCGAGATGCGACTTGGGCCACTCGACAGTTTTTGGATCGGATCGATTTTGGTGATCCTGCTAACCGGTGCGTATACGGTCCTCGGTGGTCTGCGGGCGGTCGCCTATACCGAGGCGCTGCAAACCTTGGTCCTGATCGCCGGTTCGATACTCGTCACTTACTTTGGGCTCCAGGCACTGGGTGGATGGTCGGAACTTCGCGAGATTTGCGGTTCGGAAATGTTCAATCTATGGAAGCCATTGGTTCCCGAAGGAGTCGAAGCGACTTGGGCACCTGTTAAAGAAGAAGGCCGGATGGCGTGGTACTTTAATGACAACTACCCGTGGTTGAGCATGCTGTTTTGTGCTCCTGTGATTGGTCTATGGTACTGGTGTACTGACCAATACATCGTTCAACGAACACTTGGAGCACCGAATGAAACCGAAGCACGCCGCGGATCGATTTTCGCTGCGATGTTAAAGCTGCTTCCTGTATTCATCTTTATCATCCCCGGCATGATCTGTTTTGCCTTAGCCAAGACAGGGGCTTCGGAGGGGATTCAGCAAGTGTTGATTGGCGAAGACGGCAACGTGATTCGTGAAG
>SJPJ01000001.1:6984503-7140972 GCA_007859835.1 Novipirellula herctigrandis
CGGCTTTGATGAGCTCGCTCGCCGGTGTTTTCAATGCATCCGCGACACTCTTCACGATGGACTTTTATTCGGCACTGCGACCTGGGGTTTCTCAGCAACGGCTCGTTTGGATTGGCCGAGTGGCGACCGCTGTGATGGTTCTGATTGGGTTAGCGTGGATTCCTGTGATCCAAGGCGGCCGAGGACTTTACGATTACCTACAGGGCGTTCAAGCCTATTTGGCGCCGCCGATCTTTGTGGTCTTCTTTTTGGGGATCTTTTGGAAGCGGCTCAATGGACCTGGTTGTTTGGCTGCGTTGATTGTTGGTTTTGCAATGGGGCTGTTTCGACTCGGCATCGATACTCCGGTGAAACTGCTCGAGGACTTTTCCTATACCGAGGGATCGTTCTTTTGGATCATGAACAACATGTTCTTCCAGTACTACAGCATGTTGATCTTGTTGGTCAGTGGGATCGTCATGGTTGCGGTTAGCTATGCAACGCGTGAACCAGACTATGAACGAATCAGCGGGTTGACGTTTGGAACTATAACCGCAGACCAAAAAACAGCATCCCGTGAAAGTTGGTCGAAACTCGACGTCATCGCTTCAGGACTCGTCCTTGTCGCGATTCTGGCTGCCTACTTGTACTTCCGAGGATAGACGGTTCTATAGCAGATTCGTTTGCGATGAATCACTCAAAGAAATGCTCCTCGGTGTCTTCGATAGACGCCGAGGAGGTGAACGGTTCAAAGTCAGGTAGCAGAGAATTCAGGCGGCGCGGCTTATGTTTTGTCCGTTGCCCGAACGGCTTTGTTGTCCACATGTAGCGCGAACGGTGATTGCAAAAGCGTTCGCCGATCCACCCGCCAAGCTTATGCGCCAAAGACGATGGAATTGCCTCGCAGCGCCAATGGAACGATAAGTTCATGGCAATAGCGGATCGCTCCATTGAGGCCCCCTCTCCGATGCAACTTGTCGGATCTTCATGGTAGTCCGCGAATCAGTGTTTCAAGTTGGGGAAATACTCTACCAAGTGCATAAAGCCTTGCTACCAAATGGGTCGTAGCAACGAATCGGACCGGTCAATATCTGAAAATGGATTCACTAAATGTCTCGAGGTTTGATGGCATACTTTTGCTCGCCATGACTCCGATTGCGTGTGGTGAACCTTGGGAACACGGTTGAAACGTGTGTCATAGAGGATTCGTTAACTCCATCGCGTTCGACATCCGAATGCCTGGGAGTTGATAGGAGTCACATTTTGATAAAAGACTCGGATTAGGTTCAGTTTGCGGGCCGAGACAGTCGATTTCTTAGATGGGGGTGGAGGGATCGTGCGCGTTTCAAACTCGCCGAGGCATCTCGTGAAACTCCATCAATCGCTTGCACACCTATTCTTTGCTACCGTGACGCTCTTGGCGACGGGCTGCTCGTTGGTGCCTGATACGCGACACCGCGAGTCACTGCATAATCCGTTTCCACAGCTGAAACGTGTTGCCGTGCTGCCGTTTTTTAACCAAAGCAACGAACCGACGCTCGATACGGAAATGGTTGCTGAGGGGTATTACGCCGCTTTGCAAGGTATTCCCGGTTTCGAAGTCTTGCCTATTGGAGTCACGAAGGCTCAATGGATGCAGTATTCCAGCACCTACGGTGAACCAACGACCGGAGAGGACTTTCAGCGGCTCGCCAAACAGTTGGGTGTTGAGGCGTTGATTGTTGGATCGGTCACTGACTACCAACCCTACTATCCACCGCGAATGGCGATGACGGTTCATTGGTATGCGGCGAACGAAGGTTTTCATCCCATTCCTGCCGGCTACGGTTTGCCGTGGGGGACTGAAAACGAGAAGCATATTCCACGCCGAATCACTCGCGAAGCGGAATTTGAATTGGCTCGCAGCCAAATGGCCACCCAAACACCGCTTGCTTCGAGTGATGGCCAAGAAATTGCCGAGCGAAAGTTGCATCGCGTCTCGGCCGAATCACCTATTCCACAGGCAAACGAAGTACGAGGTGATGGTAGCTTTGATTTGACAACCCCTGACGGTGTCTACCCGCCAATGGCCACGGACGAGATTGCCAGCATTGAAATTGCTGGCAATGGAATGCCAGCGAACGGTGATCCGGCCACGACCGAAGCTTGGTTTGGCCTTTCCGCTGATTCCGTCCCCGAAGCTCCACTGCCCGATGATTGGCCAGACCCAACCGATTTGATCCCCGATCCACCTGCACCGGTACGACCAGTACCACTTGTCAGTCGAGATCCTGTGTTATCGCATACACGCATCTATCGCGGGGACGACTCTTACTTTACCGATCGACTTTCTGATTACGTTGAGTTGGGGGACGACGCCCGCCCGGGGGGTTGGCAGGGTTATCTCAAGCGTAGCGAAGATTTCGTTCGTTTCTGTTGTCACTTGCACATAACCGAAATGCTTGAGTCTCGGGGCGGAAGTGAACAGAGCGACCTCATCCTCCGCTGGCCTCTTAGCCGATACTGAAGCCACGGCAAGTCGGGCGGTCTCGGCTGAATGGCAAGTTTCGATAAGACAGCAAACGGATAGTCGCGTCCATGGACAAGGAAATCAACGTTCTGGCATTAGTCAAAGGCGAAGAGCGATTCATCTTTCTATTCGATGATGAAAACCGAGACCAAACGCTACGGCAACTGGCTCGGTACGCAGCCGACCCTGAACTAGACTTCACTTGGTACGACGCCGCGATGCTAAGCCGAAAAATTCGCGATGCGGTGCCGTCGGATGACGACATGGTTGCTAGCGAAGAGTTTGATAGCTTGTCTATCGACGACTTCTATTAGTCGTCGCTGCACGATTGTTGGCCGGAACAAGCCAACGCAGTAGCAAAGGAACACGTTTTTCGCGAGTCAAACGTGAAGTAGAACAAGGCTTATCCATACCGTGGGCGTTAGCATCGTTGCGGCATGAAGCATTGAAAAGCGTTCTATTTCGCATCGCTGCCGGATCGGCGTCGCTTAGGCTGCTTATTCCGGCCTACATTCTCCGGCACGTTTCAAAGAACCATGCACCGTTCGATTGCCCAATTTCTGCAATATCTCGCGACCGAACGCAACGCTTCGGACTTGACGATCAAGGCGTACCGAGAAGATTTGTTTGGTTTGGTCGAATGGTTACAAGCCACGCGTGGTAGCACTCCTCGCCCCGACGCGCTTTCGCCGCAAGATCTCCGGGCCTTTCAAGCAGCCCTTCAAGAGGCCGGCTATGCTCGGACAACGATTGCTCGCAAGCTTGCATCACTACGCAGTTTCTATCGCTTTGCGATGCGACAAGGGATTGCGACAAGCAACCCTGCTAAGCCGCTACGGAATCCACGGCGACAACGCAAACTGCCACATGTGTTAAGTAACGAAGAAGTCGGTCGCTTGCTACTAGCACCCCCGGCGAATGTAACGGCGGGCCTTCGAGACCGAGCAATACTCGAGACGATGTATTCCGCTGGTCTACGCGTCAGCGAGTTGGTGGGACTTCGCGACGGGGATATGGATTTTGAACAACAAATCCTGCGAGTCCGAGGAAAGGGCCGCAAAGAACGTATCAGTCCCCTCGGCTCATTCGCGATTAAGGCGATACGGCAATATGCCAAACGTCGAATTCGCGATCCAAAGGTGGAGGTGCTTGGACGCGATACGCCGGTGTTTGTCAATCGCTTCGGTCGCATCTTAACCACACGGAGCATTGGCCGGATGCTTGACAAATACATCGCCATCGTTGGTCTTGATGCGCGAACCAGCCCGCACACGCTGCGTCATAGTTTCGCGACGCATCTACTTGATCGTGGGGCGGACATTCGAAGCGTCCAAGAATTACTGGGCCACAAAAGCCTCGCAACCACACAAATCTACACGCATGTGAGCGCAGCGAATCTGTTGTCGGTCTACGAAAAAGCTCATCCTCGAGCAAGCTAGACTTGTTTGCAATTTTCTAGCGGTACCATTTGGCTAAGCGTCGCGGGGGGACCCCTACTGCGTAGGCAAATTGCAGATACCAGTTTCGTAGTGTTTGGCGAATCACACCTCGGCGTTGCCAACGGCGGGCGCTAATAATGACAGGGCCTGCGAGCAGCCGCGGCTTAGCGACTTTCCGCATTTGTCTCGAAAACGCGACGTCTTCCATCAGCGGGATTTCTTCGAATCCGCCATGCTTCTTGTAGGTGGACCGCTCGACAAAGATTGCTTGATCGCCGAACGCCATGTTCCGCCACTTCACTCGCGTCGCATTCCCTTTTTCGAGCCACCGATAGACGAAACCTTTGGCTTCGATTTGCTGTTTGAACGCTCCCCAAACGACGTCCGGCGAGTCACAAATTTGCCTCAAACAGTCGTGGCTCAGTCGATTGTCGGCATGCAGAAACAAGACAAAGTCGCGTTTGGCGAACATGGCACCGGCGTTCAATTGGACTCCGCGGCCCGGAACCGAACGGATGATTGCACTGGCGCCCGCTTCGGTCGCTCGGGCGATCGTGTTGTCATTGCTTCCGCCATCGCACACAATCACCTCTACCGCGCCCGCTTCGATTGCCGAACGAATAGATCCCTCAATGGTCGTTTCTTCATTCCATGTTGGAATAACGACAGAGATATCGGAGGGCTTCATATCGTTTGGATGTCTCGTAGGCGAACGTAGGCGATTGGTCCCAGGACCAACAGCGGTACCCATGCTGCCATCGATGGCGATAACAAATAGCCGGCACCACCAAGTGCTCCGGATAGTGTCTTGATCCCAAAGAAAAAGAGTACTGTGCCGATTGCCACGCCGATCATCACGAACAAGTTGCGGTTCTTTCGGTTCACCACGATCGGTAAACCGAGCAAGATCAAGGCGTAATCAAGCGTTGGACGGATGAGTCGTTCGTGTAACAGAACCTGGACACTGGCGCTACTATGGACCGCTGGATTCTTTACTCGCGCGGCCAATTCGGGAATGGATACCAAACGCGAGGTTGATTGATCGGCTTGCAGTAGTTCCGAGTTGATCGTCGTCGCAACAAAACACTGTTTCGGTTGCAGCCATGCTTGATCGTATGGCGTATACAGAATGATTCGGTCTTGCGTACCCGCAGAAGGGAGTGATTCGATGTTTTCGGGTCGTAGGGTGCCGTCGACGAGGTAACCACAGGGGTGGTCCTCGGTTGCTTCGGTCCACTGAGCCGTTGCGGCGGTGATGAGACCGCCAAATCCCTGGTAGTCGCCTTCGAGGCGAAAACTAGGTTGGATGATTCGTTTACTGCGCGGCAAGATCGCAGCGCCTTCGATCAAAATTCCGCTAGTCCGATCATCACATGGCAACATTAGTTGCTGCGATTCCTGTTCAAGTTCCTTTGGCTTCATTGCCAACGCATCACGATAACCCGGCAGAAATCCTTCACGATTGACAATCTGAACCACGATGATCACAAGCGAAGCAATGATCATCGGTCGCAAAATGCGTCCATGAGAAACGCCCGCTGCTAATGTGGCCGTTAACTCTCCTGTCCGACGGAGCCAACCGATCGTAAACAGCAGTGACATCAGCACGATGATTGCGCCGGTCCAGTCAAACAGAAGCAGCATATAGGGGCCGTAATAGCGTGCCATGACGCGAACAAGCCCACCCTCGGTTTGCCCTTGGCGGACTAAGTCATCGAGGCTGGTGAAGGCGTGGAAAACGACGAAAATGCCGGCGATCGAGCAGAAACAGACCAGCACGGTTCGCAGAAAGAGAATCAGTATATATCGATCAATCTTTGTCACGGCTAACGGTTCGTATGAGGTTCGTGAGTCGGTTTCGCACTGATTAGATCACTTGCCGATGAGGCCGATGCGACTTCGCCAATATGACGCTGCGGATCATTCAGCCTCGCAAAAGTGAACTCACTATGGTTTTCCGCACTACCATAGTAATAGGGGTGATCAATGGTTTGCCAATACAGGGCTTCAATGTCGCGACGGAGCGTTTTGTTGACAAACTGCTTCATCGTATCGACGGCGATCGATTCGGTGCCGTTGGAAACGACCAAGATGTTATCGCCACCATTTTGAATCCGCTGCGCGACGGAGGCCTGATCCGCAACGTGTTGGTTGTCGCGAGACAAGACCAAAGCGGATGGGAATTGTATCTTCAAATTCCCTGCCCACCGCATGTCGGGCACCACGATCACAGCGGGATCTTGACCACAGCGTTCACGAACGGACTCGGCAAACGAATCAAAAGGCACATTCAATAAGATGTGCTTGTGTCGATAGCTTGATAACAGCGGACGGGACGATACCGCGATCAGCACCGTCGCCATTAACAGGAATGATGTCAGTGCGACGCGATTCATCCCAGCATGATCTTCGCTTGCAAAGTTCCTAAATCGCAACACCAAATAGGCTGGCAGCAGCGCAACGAACGGTTGCAGCCAACGATTCTTGAACTCGATCGCGTGGCCCGACAATACGATCATCAACAAAATAAACGCAACCACGATTAAAAATCGTTCGACAAAAAGCGTCGTTTGTCGGATGGAGTCATGCGAAGATTCCTTGCGAATTCGGTTTCGGTTTTGAATCCATCGGATGATTGACGCTCGATAGGCAACGATGAAGACGAATACGGTTAGGACGCAACAGGCGAACGCGGATGATGCTAATGCATCAAGGCCTTCAATGACGTTGTCAAACCAACTCGATGTTCTCGAACCGGCTAACGTGCTGACCGTTTTTTTCGATGCCAACCCATGGTGGTTGGCTATCCAATAGCCATGCGGCGCGATCAAGCTACCCGCGACGATAATGGTCCACAGGATTCGCGGACTAAACAGACGCTGGCGATAGTTCGGAACACTCAATGCCGCTATTGCAACAGCAAGAACGACGATTGCAAAATTGTATTTGCTCATGATTCCGAATGCGGTGACCATTCCGATCGCTGCATACCAAGCCGTTCGGTGACTTTTTTCTAGCGAAACGACACAATACACCAGTGCAACGGTGGCGAATGTGACTGCAACCGTATGCGACAAATCGCGGTGGCTTTCCCAAGCAATTTGAGGGATCGTCATAATGCCTAGCGAAGCGACAACGGCCTGAGTTGGGTTGTCGGTTGCTTTCTTTACAATCCCATATGCGGCAAAGTAGGTTCCAGCGAGTAAGGCATTTTTTAACAATGCCAAAGAAAAAACATTGTCACCCAATAGGTACAGCAGACCTTGTTGCATCCAGGTGTACAGAGGGGGTTGGCTATTGTATCCAAGAAGCGTCCACTGCGACAAAAACACTTGTTCGGATTCGTCAAAGTCAAGCGAACCCGAAATGGTTGTTCGTATGCATATGTGAAGTGCAAAATAAACGCAAACGACAATCATGAAACGATAACGCTGATGCACTATCCAATCGGCCATCAATCGTTACCCCACTTTTCGTTTGGTAACGGCGGGAAGGGGAATCAAATGCGATGGTTTACGTTCGTTTTCCGTCGCCGCCATCGACTCCGTTGCGTGTTGGTTGCGAATGATGTAGTTAGCCTGATGACTCGACTCATTGTAAATGCGAGCTAACATTTCCGACATGACGCCAAAGCAAATCAATTGCAGTGAGGACAGCATCGCCACGGAGCCAAGCAACAACATCGGGCGTGTCCCGATGTCTTGATTGAAACCAAATTTTGACACGAAGACGATGCTCAACATCACCGTGCCCGCGGCGCCGACAACTAAGCCGAGAGTGCCGAAAAAATGACCGGGCCGCGCACGATACTTCATGAAGAACAGCACCGACAATAGGTCCAACACGACACGAATGGTTCTCGATATGCCGTATTTGGACGTTCCAAATTGCCGTGCTTGATGACGAACGTCTATCTCGCCAATTCGCGACGGATGCGTTACCGCTGCGACCCAGGCAGGAATAAATCGGTGCATTTCGCCCATCAATTTGACGTGTTTGATGACACTTGATCGATAAATTTTTAGGCTGCACCCATAGTCGTGGATGCGAACGCCCGTGACTTTTCCAATCAACCGGTTGGCGATCCACGAGGGGATCAATCGCAACACCAATCCATCTTGTCGTTTTTTTCTTCGTCCGACGAGCAGATCGAGCTGTTCCGCTTCGAGATGAGCGACCATTTTGGGAATGTCGGCTGGATCGTTCTGCAAGTCTCCGTCAAGTGTCGCAATCAGCCGCCCGTGCGCTGCGTCGATACCCGACTGCATAGCGGCCGTTTGGCCAAAATTTCGTTGCAGAGATAATACGCGTAGGGTCAGTCCCGATTGGTCACCGGCATCGGCAGCACGCCTGTACGTTTGGTCGGTGCTGCCGTCATCCACCAAGATCACCTCGTAGCAAAGCGAAGTCTGCTGAAATGCGTCTCGAATCGCCAAAATCAGTGGCTCGACCGATTCTTCTTCGTTGTACAGTGGAACGACGACCGAAAGGTCGATCTCGGAAAAGGACCCACGTTCGGCTGGCGCGTTTGCATCGGCGGTGGCACCCTCGTCCATGATTGCCAGGGGTCGTTTCATTGAGTGAGATCAAGTGGATGGTTGATGTGATTGTGGTTCCTTACGGCGGGTATACTTGAGGCATGAAGCCGATGTCCAGATCTGAATCCGATCCGCCGATCACCTTGCCAGCCGACCGTGAGTCGTCGCTGATCGAGGCCGTTATGGCTGAATATGTCGAAAAATACGAGAAAGGAGAGTCTCCGGATGCTGGCAGCTACCTCAACGCCTATCCGCAGTTCGCCGACGAGTTAAAGAGTTTTTTTCGAAATCACCATTGGCTTTTGGGTGACGCAGAGACTGAAATTGCAAGCAATTCACTGATCGGGACGCAGATCGGTCCCTACAAAGTCGAATCCGAGATTGCTCGGGGCGGCATGGGAGTCGTGTACCGTGCTCACCAAGGCAACCTTGGTCGGCCGGTTGCTTTGAAGCTAATCAGTAGTGGCGTTTTGGCGGGCGAAGAGGAACGCAAGCGGTTCCGGACCGAAGCCGAAGCGGCTGCCCGATTGGACCATCCCGGCATCATCGCGATCCATGATATTGGGTCATCGGGGGGCTGCGAGTACTTCTCGATGACGTTGGTTGAAGGACCAACGCTTCAAAAAATTGTCGAGGACCGCAGCTATGACGATACCGCCTCCGCCCGGGTGGTCCGCGAGATCGCCCGTGCGGTTGCCTACGCTCACCGAACCGGCATAGTGCATCGCGATCTGAAACCTGAGAACATTCTAATGAGTGAAGATGGGCGGGCGTTGGTTGCTGATTTTGGATTGGCCAAGTGGCACTGCGAAGGGACAATGCTAACGCGAACCGGCCAAGTGCTTGGGACACCTCATTACATGAGTCCCGAACAAGCAACAGGTTGCCGCGATGTTGGCAAAGCGGCTGACATTTATTCCCTTGGCGCGATTCTTTATGCCGTTCTGACGGGGCGTCCACCTCACGATGGCAAGTCACCCGCCGACGTACTTCGCTCGGTTTTGCACGACGAACCGTTGTCGCCACGACTGATTCGCCGCGATGTTCCAACGGATCTCGAGACTATCTGTTTGAAAGCGATGCAGTACGAAGCGGACATGCGATACGCAACGGCGGATGAACTTGCCGACGATCTAGATCGTTTTCTATCGGGCGAACCGATCCGTGCAGCCGGCAGTGGCATTTTGGATCGGATGGCACGTGAAATCCGGCGTGACCAACATCAAAATTATTTTGAATCATGGGGGCGGACACTGATTGGAATCGGCGTGATTATCTTTGTCTCCCACGTCGTCATCTATGTGCTCGATTGGCTTTCCTATTCGACTTTGTATGCGTATTGGATTCCTCGAATCATCATGTTGACGTTGATCTTCGTTTCCATTTATTGGTCACGTCGAGGGCAGATTTTGCCCCGCACGATTGCCGAGCGTCCCGTTTGGTCGATCTGGCTCGGCTATCTAGCGACCCTCGCGACGATGAATGTGTTGTTACTCTTAGGTGAACTTGATGAGCGGTTGTTATTCCCTGTGGCATCAGCGCTAAGCGGTTTTGGATTTCTCGCGATGGGAGGCCATGTATGGGGTGGTTCGGCGTTATTTGGGATAGCGTTCTTGGCCGGTGCGGTTGCTTCGGTCGTTTGGCTTTCCTTTGCTCCCCTGGTTTTCGGTAGCCTTTGGCTTGTCAGTTTAGTTGGATTAGGTTGGCATTACCGATCCCGAAAACCTTCCTCTACATCCGCATATTCGGAACAACCGTCGCTTGATTGATTAGTCGCGACGATCGTTGCCGAAAGCACAATTGGGGGAATGTGGCGAACCGTGCGTGCGTTCCCTTTCCTGCAAGTGAACGCTCCCTGTAACCCTAAGTTATTCGAATGTCACGCTTACTCGTTCTTGTTGTTGCCACGATGGTGAGTACTCCCGTTTTGGCTCATCATCCTGATCGAAAGTGCCAGCCGGTGCACCCACGCTATGACGTGATTGGCCCGTTGGGAAATCGATTGCCCGAGTCGTACCGACGGAGTTACAATCGCCCGACCTACCTCGGCGGCAAGATCGCTTACAAAATCGCTCCTTCGAGCCAAGAGGCGATGGCGTGGCATCGAGCGGAACATCGTTGTGCGTATGACAAATGCGAAGGTCGCCGCGTGCCCCAGTATTTTTATCCCAAACCCTGGGAAGCGTTGAAAGTCGGCGCACGTACGTCAAAAGATTTTGTCGAAGATGACGAAGCAAAAATCACCCCTGCAACAATTGATCCTGCTCAGCGGTTTGACGACGCTGCAGCGACCAACCGCAGCCTCGAATGGGAAGAGCTCGAAGTATCCGATCTCGACTCTGGATCCCAGCAAATGCTCGAATCGGTCTCTCCACCACCAGCTGATTTCAAAGATCTACTAGAGAGTGTCGACCTGCTTGAGTTGGATCAGTAGTGGTCGTATTGGGCTCACCGTGCAATGGGGCGATTGAGCCAAGCCATACGCCGGTACGTTTTTCTCTCTTGGCAATTAGTCGAAGTCGCGAGGGCTGGCTACGCCAAGCGGTGCAGCCGCCTTGTGACCCATTCCATTGTCAACATGGTTGCAATCAACCACATCAATACGACGTTGCGGCGGCGATTGAAATCAATATCCGGGGTTCCTGGAAGGACCGTCGTTTGCGGTTGCGGTTTAAGCTGTGATACCAATGTCGATACTAATGCGTCGTTGGTGGTGTCTGGCTCGACGGCTGCGAAAACGCCGCCCGTCATATCGGCAAGCTGTTTTAGTTCATCGTCATTTCGGCGTGGACGCTCTAGCTCCACGGTCGGCAATCGTACCTGGACGCTTTGCTGAAGGACTTGTTCCTCCAGTGCATCGCCGAGCGTCAAACGCAGTTCGTAGCTACCGGCTTCACGAACAACAAACCGACCGCCATAGGTTCCTGGGCGTGGTTCCCCTTTCAACGGCAATAGGTTGATATCGTCGATCCGCCCGCTTGGGGCCAATAGTTTCGCTTCGACCTCGGCAACATCGAGCGGTTCGAATTGGTCGTCCGTCAATATCGCTCGGACCGTGATCGTCTCTCCTACCATCGCTCGCGACGAATCGACTAGCAAAACGCCACGGGTGCTGTCTCGCATCAACCGTCCTTCGCTGACCCAGCGAACAAGTTTTGTGTAGTAACTATCAAAGTACGTATCACTTTCTCCTCGCAGTCGCCACATTTCGCCGCTGCCTTGGAAATAGACACGTCCTGCACCATAGAAATGGGACGCCAAATAGGCGGGCAACGAGCCGCCGATTTCCGTGGTGGGATCCGAAAAATAGGCGTAAACCTTGGCTCCCGGTTTCGCATTTTTCACTCCCACGAAATCATAAACGCCGCCGAATTGTTCCCAAACATCGAAACTGTCCGCGGGATCTTCCGCGATCCATAGAAATTCGGCACGTCGAGCTTCGGGCGTGAAATCCAACGGCCATGGATTTTCGCCCCCTTGTCGTCCGCCACTGACTAAGGTCCCACGCTTCGACAGGTTCACGGGAAAGAAACCTGCGATCCGACTCACTCGTGGGTCGGTTCGAAGTCGTGTCCATTGTGAATGATACACAGGGCCAGCGACCAAGATCAAACCGCCCGCTTGCTGGCTCACCCAGCGGTCGAGCAAATCGAGAGACTCGGCACTCATCGCTGTCCAATTGGGGTCGAACATGAAGATCGCGTCATAATCAAACAGTTCTTCGGGCTTAGCCGGAAATGCATCTAGCACGCGATCGGCATCCTGGCTCATTCCCGGTTTGCCGGTTTGCAGCCAGACATCCAATTCGATTGATTTATCGCGGAACATCAAGTTGCGAACAAACCGGTACTCACGTGTCGGTCCGCCCGCAATCGCCAGCACACGTAGTTTCTTTGCGACCACTTCGTACCGAGCCGCGCGTGAGTCATCGCGTTGGTTTTGATCTTCTTCGGGGGCAACCACCCGAATCGCTAACCGACGGCGACCGACCGATTCGGGTTCCATCTCGAAACGGATCGCGGTCAAGGTTCCGTCGCTAGCGACATTCATCTTTTGGCTGTCGACGACTTCGCCCAGATTCGCGGATGCCTCGTTGGTTTCGGCCCCAGACCCGCTTGACGAATCATCGAGTTTGTCGAGTAATTGGACATCGACTTCCATGTTTTTCGGACCGCTGGCTTGTAGCATTGCGGTCACTGCGAATTTGTCGCCGGGGTATACTCGTCGGGGAGCATCAAGATCAACGACGCGTACATTTACCGGCGCACTGCTGCTGCCGAGTCCAACGGGATAGATGGCCACTTCCGTTCGGCGGGCTGCTGCAATTGCGGCTCCGGTCCCAACACCACCGTTATTTTGACCATCCGTCATGACAACGACTCCTGAAAGCGTCGACGGATCATGGTCCGACAAAATGCTCCGCAGCGCATCGCCGATGCGACTTTGCGATCCAGTCGCCGCAATCGTCTTGGACCAATCGGAAACTCGCACCGGCGGTGGTGTCGCGTCGTTGTCCGTCGGTTCGTTCGTTTCGGTGGCTGCTGAATCGGCTGCCTTATCACGGCCCAAAAGTTCGGCGAGCGATCGATCGGTATGAATCGCATACACACTGCCGAGCGAGATCATGCCGAGCACAACCGAGCATGCCGCGCCGCAAATCAACCAAGGTAATATCTCGGTCCGACCCGCCGCGCCGACGAGGAGTGCAATGACCGAAAGCAGAACTCCTAGCCCTACCAACAAGGCACCGATCACGGCTGCATTGGACGCCAAAGCCGGTTCGCGAGTGGGCTGTTCAACCGCGCCCAGCGGAGACACACCGCCACGTGTTTCGAGCAGTTTGGGTTCGCTCGTTTGATCAAATGCATATACACTGACGCGATGGTCTTGCTCAAACCTTTCTAATAGGTCTGAATCCTCAAGTAACCTCGCCGCTCGCTCGGCCCGGGTCTGAGTGCTACCCATTGCACCGACGGGAAGCGACATGCTTTGGCTGGTATCCACGAGAACGGTGACCTCGCTCGGTCGAGTCACCATTCGCTCGGTTCGACGATGGAGATCGAAAAAGAAAAAGACCAAACCTGCGATCGTTATCAGACGCAGTCCGATCAGCGTCCACCGCGTCAACGGGGCAAGTTCAGCGACATCCCGCCGATACAATCGAATGCAGAGGAACAACAAAAGAGCCAGCGTTCCAATCAGCAACGCCCAGGACCACCAACCTTCAAGCGTCGCTGCGCGGGCGAATTCGTAGACCACTTGTTGTGTCCCGCCACTGACTCGGTCGACGAGCGTTTCGTCCATCACGCCATTGATAGTTTCGTTCATCGGCTAGCTCGTATAGAAAAGGGGCCTTGATGATCGAGAAACGATCGCTTCTTGCCTGGTGCCTTTGCACTTTCAAGCGGAGTATGATAGCTAGCCCAATACGCCAATGCTTGCTCACTGGCGAGTAAAGTTCCAAGCAGTCCAAGCAGCAAAAGGGCCAACGTCGAACTTCCGGCGGTTTGATTTTGAGTGCTCCATGCTTCGCTACTTAAGAATCGGACTTCCACTGGCAAAAGATCTTGTTGGATTGTGGCCGAATCGGCTCGCCGAAGATCCCCTTCACCCGTTCGAATGACCGCAGCAACGGGAACCAATTCGCCTTGGCCATCGCTTCGAGTCAACGCCCATTCCGCAATCCCTGGACGCAAAATGTCACTCACGTTCGCTTCACCAGCAATCACCATTTCGCTTGGATCGAGGATGAATTCAGCTACGCTTCCTGATGAACCGGGGTTTGTCGAGCCATCGTTTTCTTCCACTACTTTGGCGACCACTTCGATGGGAACACGTGGCGGTTCTTTTACGGCGGGCAGGTAGGTTGCCTCCAGAGCGTACGCGCTGAGTGCGATATGTCGCTCGATTGTTTCATCGATATATCGTCGAGTCGGTGGTGCCGCCCCGCTCCACAAATCCGCATTCGCTTGGAGCAGGAATACGACAAACGTCGGATCACCCGGCCAATTGGTCCAACTGCCATCAAGTCCAGTCAAGACGGTGATGATTCGTCCGCGATCGACGTCATGCTGGGTCACCAACGGTCCGCCATCGCGACGCTTGAGCACCACGTTGATTCGCGGTTGTTCCGGATCGTCCGGCTCGGCAAAACTTGGTTGTTGTAGTGTCCACGATTGCGATAACCCAATTAGCGACAATGCGGCATCCCCACCGGCTCGCAGTGGTGCGAGCAGTTGTGGTGCGTCGCCAAATACGACATCCGCTGACGAAACGCCCGCAGGTGGTGGCATCGGTTTGGCTTCCTCAAGCGGCATCGGCAATAGACGACGATCCCCAGCGAGCAAATGTTGGTTATACGAATCCTTGACCACATCTTTGCCAAGAAACCACGCTAATCCTCCACCGCGACGAACATAGCGATCAAGTGCATCGGCGGCATTTTCGCTAATTTCAGGCAAGTCGATCAGATAGATTGCTCGATAGGAAGTCAATGTTTCAAGCGTTGCCGCTCGTAAGAACGACGGCGGCTGAATTTCCGGAATTGCTCCGATTCGCACTTGGCTGCCAGGATCGAGTACGGATGCGACATGGTAGGCGCCAAGTGTGTCGGCATTACCATCGATCACTAAAACCTTTTCAGCATCCGATAGAGGCAGCGTACAACTACGAGCGTTGTCAATTGAAAGGGCATCTTCGGGAAGCGAGACTTCGATCGCATGCGTCCCCTGTTCGGCAACAAATACTTGGAATTTTTTGGTGATTTCCGCGCCTGAGTCGAGCGATTCAATGACCATCGCGGGAAGCGACTCGACGCTTCCCGTGACCGCTAACGTCGGGTCGGATTGCACGACTTCATCGGAGTAGTGATAGACGCGAGTTTCAAGCGAGACATTACTAACATTGGTTGGCCCGTAGTTGCGGATCGTTGCGTTCACGACGACCGGAACACCGGCGACCCAGACATCACGAATGGGAGAAATGTCGGTAACGGCCAAGTTTGACATTGGACTCAGTGCACAATCGATCATCCGAATCGAAACGTCGTCACCCGAAATTCCTCGCATCGATTCGGCAAGTCGTTGTGGAGCCGCCCAATCTCGTTGACGGAAATCGCTTGCAATGTAAAGCACCTTTTGATCGGCCGGCGCGTTTCGAATTAATTCTCCGGCGAGGTCGATAGCCGCGACTAAGTCCGTTTGAACCGGTGACGCTTCGGTCGCCATCACGCGGTTAATCAGCCGTGCATCCGACGTGACCGTTTGAGCCGATAGATCGGCTGCCGAATCACCTGAATCGCTTCCGCCGCGGATCGTCATCGCTGCGCGGCTTGATCGCATGACGGTTAATTCGTGAATTCCATCGTCGCTAGCCAAACGCCGCGTCAGGTCTTGCAGCGAAAGCAACGCGCGGGAATAGGCCGACACGCCGCCGCTGCTGTCACCCATCGAGTAGCTGTCATCAAGAATGACGACATGATGCGTCGTGCTGCCTCCGAGCATACCAAGCATTTGTCCGCCACCGGTCCAACCACACAGCATCGCAATCAGAACCGCCGCGACGGCGAGTCGCGACAGGAGCAGCAAGATTTGACGCAGACGAATCCACTTCTTCTGCTTGCGATAGCTAGCCAGCAGGAAGTCCATGGCGGCCCATTTTTGACGCCGATGCCGAAGCATGTTGATCAAATGGACCAACAACGGCACCGCGACAAAAAGGAATCCAATCGTTAGAGCGGGATAGAGGAACAAAGCTGAATTGGGAAGTTTAAAGGGTGAAGGAATTACTTTTTTAACTTGGGAAGCGATTGTCGGGCGGCGAGAAACTTAGCTAACACGGCGTCCAGTGGTTCGTTGGTGCGAACCTGCAAATAGTCAATCGATAATCGGCCACACGCTTTTTTTGTTCTGGACAGAAATTCGTTTAATGCTTCAAGGTAGCCTTCTCGTAACGCACGTGGGTTGCAATTCAATATGTCTTCGGACTCCAACCCCTCGAAGCGAGTTGCTCCGTTGAATTCAAAATCCAATTCGTCGCTGTGAAGAACATGGAATACCGCGACATCATGACCACGACTTCGCAGATACCGTAGTCCTTCGATCAACGAGTCGACACCGAGCAAATCGGAAACCACGACCACCAATCCTCGACGCGGGATACCTTGGGCGATTTCTTTTGCCACGGCAACGAAATCGGTTCGTCCGTCAGCACCGACACTGTCTAGCATTGACAGGATGCGCGATAATTGTTGTTGATTGCTTTTGGCTGGTACCGTTGCTTGCACTTTCGTGTCGAACGTGAATAGCCCCGTTGCATCCTTTTGTCGTAGTGCCAAGTAGGCTATCGACGCTGCGATCGATGCCGAATAATCGAACTTGTTCGACTCCCCATCGCCATAAGACATGCTGGCCGATCGGTCAACCAACAGAGTCAAACGTAAATTGGTTTCCTCTTCATACTGCTTGATGTGCAATCGATCTTGACGCGCGTATACCTTCCAATCGATATGACGGATCTCGTCACCTCGAGTGTATTGGCGATGCTGCAGAAATTCGATCGACTGCCCAAAGTACGGGCTTCGATGGATCCCTGACAGAAAACCTTCGACGACACGCCGCGCCGTCAATTCCAATCGACGGATGCGAGCGGTAACCTCAGGACGCAAATATCGTTTGGAATCGGGCATCGCGTGAAAGCTCATCCTCGGTTGTTGGCGTTGCTGCGATGAGACGGTCGATCACGTCATCGCTAGTCACTCCGTCACTTTCAGCAGCAAAGTTGACCACCATTCGGTGACGTAGAACCGGTTTGGCTAAATATTGGATGTCCTCGACCTGGACATGGAATCGACCTTCCAAAAGCGCGCGAGCTTTGCCGCCGAGAATCATGAACTGGACCGCACGAGGGCCCGCCCCCCATCCAACAAGTTCGTTCACAAAATCAGGCACCCCATCGCCGCCGACTCGCGTTTGGCGGACCAGCGAAAGTGCGTAGCGAACCACGTGGTCACTGACGGGAACTTGGCGAACCAAATGTTGGAGCCGCAAAATCTCTTCCGCTCCCAGAACCGCTTGGACCGTTTCCACTGCGGTGCCGGTCGTTCGGCGTGCCACTTCGAACTCTTCGTTGAAGCTCGGATAATTGACGTAGACTTTGAACATGAATCGGTCTTGTTGAGCTTCCGGCAGCGGATAGGTTCCTTCCTGTTCAATTGGGTTTTGCGTCGCGAGCACAAAAAAGGGATCCGAAAGCACATGACGATTTCGGCCCACGGTGACTTGGCGTTCCTGCATCGCTTCAAGCAGTGCCGCTTGTGTCTTGGGCGGCGTACGGTTGATTTCGTCCGCCAGAACCACGTTGGCGAATAGCGGCCCTTGCATGAAACGGAAATCGCGATGGCCGGTCGCCCGGTCTTCTTCCATGATCTCGGTCCCCGTTACATCGGCCGGCATCAAGTCGGGTGTGAACTGGATTCGGCTGAAGGAAAGGTCCAAGGTTTGAGCCAGCGTGCTGATCATCAGCGTTTTCGCCAATCCCGGCACTCCCTCAAGCATGCAATGGCCGCGACTGAAGAGGCAGATCATGATTTCATCGATGACCCGTTCTTGGCCGACGATGATTTTGCCAAGTTGTTCGATAATGCGACTGCGAGCCTCATGCAATCGCCCAGTCTCGGCGTCGCTGATTGGATTTTGGTTCGCCGCGGGGTCTGCGGACATGCAACTTCCTTCGCTACAAGAGTCAATCATGATGGGAATGCAACCAATGCTGCCTACGCCCATAAGAATAGCAACAAATCAACCATATCGCGCGTAGGGTGCAAAAAAGGAATCGAATTGGGGATTCGGGAGTTTCCCTGCCCCTACTCTTGCATCTTCAGCACCGGCAATCGGCTACGGCGATCAATTTGGCTGCGAATCGACTCGGGGGTCTCGTCAGCAGGCCGCGGTCGCTCGCTGGGGGCGACTTTCGGCGGATTATGATGGTCCCCTTGCCGCGTGCCACGACGAACAAATTCTCGCTCGATCGCCAATCGAATTGCCGACTTTTCCAAGCACCATTTCGGCTCGATCAAATAATTCGGTGGTGCCTCGCCACTGACGCGTTCGACGATCGTTTCCGGCGGAATTCGCTCTAAGAAGTCGACGACGGTTTGAACGTAGTCCTCTTTTCCCATTAACTCGATTTCGCCGCGAAGCACCTCTTCGCCAAGCGGCGTTCCCTGGACGGCATATAGATTGTGCAGTTTGATCGAATCAAACCCCAATCGGCCCACTTCTGCGGCTGTTTCCATCATCATCGCATGCGTTTCCCCAGGAATTCCCAAAATCACGTGTCCGCAGCATTCGAATCCTCGCCCACGGCTACGATCGATCGCATTGACCATACTGGCGTGATCATGCGCACGATTCATCCAATCCAAACCGGGCTGGTGAATCGTTTGCATGCCGTATTCTAAGGAAACGCTCGATTTTTCAGCCAAGCGTTCGAGCAACTCAAGCACCGAATCGGGGGCACAATCAGGCCGCGTCCCTACCGCCAAACCAACCACGCGCGGATCGATTGAAAGCGCCAATTCGAATACTTCTTCGAGCTGGTCGACCGGTGCGTAGGTGTTCGTTGCAGGTTGGAAATAGGCGATAAAACCGGAGACTTTCGAATATCGCTCCGTTACTGACGCGATTCCGTTGGCTAATTGCTCGCTGACTTGTTTGAGACGCACGCGTCGTGACGGGCTAAAGGAGCGGTTATCGCAGAAATTGCAGCCTCCACGGGTGACCGCGCCATCCACATTGGGACACGTAAATCCCGCGTCAATGCTGACACGTTGGATTCGGCCACCGAATTTTCGCTTTAGCGAGGCCCCAAAAGCGTTAAAAAGCAATTTTTCGGATTGCCACGCCAATTGCTCGTCGAATTGTTGCTCGATCACTGCTCAATCACCATCTCAACCGTTGCCATTTTTGTAAAACGGGTCAAAATACGACGTTAGATGTGAACAAGCAACTCGCTTTTTCCGTTTATCTAGTAAGTGATATATTTTTGATCCGCTGATCGTTCGTCACCCAATGTCGACGAACGTGTTTTTTAACCTAGCAAAGAGTTCGATCGAGGGCGACGAGTGGACACCGAATCAAAACACGATTTTGCGGGCCCTTATGGTCAATTGTCCCCCACCGGTGGTGGCGACATCATTCCATTGGTGAAAGATCGCTTGCTGATCGGACGTCGCGCCGAATGCGATATCCAATTGAAATTTGCGAATGTCTCGGGGCAGCATTGCCGCATGACTCTCGAAAACGGTTATTGGTTCATCCGCGACCTGAATAGCCGTAACGGAATCAAGGTTGATGGTCGTCCGGTTATCCGAAAACGGCTCGACCCACATTGCAAAGTGTCCATCGCTCGGCACCATTTCACGATCGAATATGAGCCTCAAACGCTGGGAGCCTATGGGCCTCCTCCGGCGGACGACGATTACCTAGAAGATTTGATGCGAAGTTCGCTGATGGATCGAGCGGGACTGGCTAAACGAGACCCAAAGAGCCCCTATTCAAACCGTAAATCGAACGATTAAGGTTTGTGGGTGAGAATCGGTTTCACTCACAAAAACCTCCCAATGACGATTTGAAAGTACATCTTATGGCTCGCTTAGCTCACCACGTTTTTTTCACACTCAAAGACCGTAGCCCCGTAGCGGTCGAGTCGCTGGCCAAGGCTTGTGAGAAGTATCTCGATGGGCACGATGGCGTCGTCGATTTTTCGGTGGGAACCCGAGACCCTGAATTGACTCGGCCCGTGAACATGGATTATGACGTTTCGCTTCACGTGATTTTTAAGGACCGACCAAGTCACGACGCGTATCAAACGGTTGAGGCACATTTGCAGTTTATCGCCGAGAACAAAGATAGCTGGGAAAAAGTCACCGTCTGTGACAGCAATCTTCGCTAGCGAAAGCTCCATCGTGATGCGGTTGCGACATTCCTTCCATCTTGCTTTGATTTTGCTAATCACGATCCTTTGCTTTACCAGCCCGGGATTTGGCGATGAATCGATGCTCGACCATTTGGTGGATCAAGGGATCCAAGTCAGCGATCATGTTACGGTTAAGTTAGAATCGCCAACGCACCTTGATGATCTTTCCACCGGCAGTCGTGATCGTCTAGCAGGCAACTTTGGGTGGCCACGGTTCACGAAAAAATCCGTCGTTGCACCGGTTTGGATCGATCTCGACTACATCAACAACGCAGCGGGCGAGCGAGTAGGCCACAGCGTCCGCTTTCGGTTTGTCGTTCACGAGAGTGTCGAACGTTTACGCGACCGGGATTTTCTATCGTCACTATTCAACGGTGAATCCGAAACTAACCATTGGACAGAACTCAAGCGAAGCGATCTGCTATCGCAAGACGACCAAGCATCGCACGTCGCGCAAGCGAGTTCCGAGATGACATTCGGATTTGCCACCGTGCCTCTGATGAATCGCGTCCTTCTTCGAGGCGTCATTGCAGGGCAAACCGTTCTTGATGAATCGGGCTTTGTCTCGGCTTGGCGACTGGTCGACACGATTGACGCTGCCAATCCGTATACAGCCCGTTGGTCGCCACTGGAACGTGATTCGCTTGGGAAGCAAGTCGAAGGGGATGCAAGTTCTTACCACGGAGCGGGGGGCTACGTCAATGTACAATCACTGGCGCCGGTGGATGAAACATTCGCTAACGTATGTTTGATTGAAGGACAATTTGTCCTCCACGAGCCACAAGCATGGTTTGGAAGCAGCAATTTCCTGCGCAGCAAATTCCCGTTACTCATTCAAGAAGCGGCGAGGAAATTCCGTAGATCGCTGCAAAAAACGAAGTAAATCGCTTGTCATGGCCACGTTTTGATTCGCTATACCGCGTCTTTTAACGTGAGCTTCGCTACGTTTACCGAGTCTCGCTCTACCTCGTCACCATGCTTGCTACCTCGTCACCATGCTTGCTACCTCGTCACCATGCTTGCTACCTCGTCACCATGCTTGGCTCGAGTTGCCACAGGTACATGAACGTTGGCAATTTGCTGCGATCAAAGCCTGGGATGTTGAGTGGTATTAGCGAACCGATTTGCGACGTATTCGGCGTCACATCCATGGTCGTAAAGGCTCGGTCGTTGTCGCGGCGAAGCATCACAACCGCAGCGTTGGCGTCGAGTGCGGCCAAGTGTTTCGCCGATGCAATGGCGTCATCGAGATATCCGGTTTGATCCACCATTGACGCTTCGGTTGCAGCGCGACCGGTAACGACGCGTCCATCAAACCAATCGTCGAGTTTGCCTGCTTCATCAGGTCCCGTTAGTTCGAATCGACGTGATTTCACCTCATTGACAAATCGCTGGTGAAATTCATCCGCAATGTTCTGCAGCAAATCGCGTTCGTCTTGTTCCATCGTTCGAACGGGGCTTCCACCATCAATCTTGTCACCCGACTTCACTGGGATTGCGGCGATGTTGTATTGGCCGAGAGTGTCTTCCATGCTGTAGAGATTCAAAATCACTCCGATGCCACCCACGATGGACGTCGGATGCGCGATGACGTGATCCGCTTGGATTGCCAATTGGTACGCGCCGCCTGTTCCCGTGCTCATGATGCAAGCAACGATCGGAATGTTTCGGCTCGTTTTAAACCGGCGCAGTTCCTGGCACATGATGTCGGTCGCCGTCACTCCGCCTCCGGGTGAATCAATTCTCAGGACGATGGAGGCAATCGAGGGGTCTGATTCGAGTGCGCGTAGTTTTTCTTGAAACAAGGCAACAGGGTTCTCACCCATGGAACCAAGCCCACCGCTGTTTTGATTGATCAGCAAGCCATCCACGTCAACGACGGCCACGCGTCGAGGCTGACTAAGATCGCCCTCAACCGTAACTTGGGACAGGCGAGATGCCGTATTGTCCGTCTTGATACTGGTGGCCAAATCGCCGGTCATATGCATCGTGCCGTCGACACGAGTGTCACCTGTGACGTTCATATTTCCGTCCATATTCATCTTTCCGCCGATATTGCCAAGCATGTTGACCCGCATCGGTCGATGCTGGCACCCCACCGAGGCGAAGAACGCGATACAAAGCAGAATCAAACGGAACATGCGAATGTCGATCAACCGAAATAAACGAAAAAATGGGCACGATTGCCCTCATGAGAAACTGACTTTCCATGTCATCGACTCATTACAAGCGACTCAACCGACTAGACTGACAACGTCGTGTTTACCCGCAATTTTGCGAAATGATTCAAGTTTGAATGCCGAGTGACCGAACCGTGCGTTTTTCATCCCTGATCTGGAAAAAT
The DNA here is from genome assembly GCA_007859835.1 of Novipirellula herctigrandis. Lineage (GTDB taxonomy): Bacteria > Planctomycetota > Planctomycetia > Pirellulales > Pirellulaceae > Novipirellula_A > Novipirellula_A herctigrandis. Next base: position 7,007,289 of record SJPJ01000001.1, read on the forward strand.
CTTCACCGCCGCCCTTTTCGGACCGCGTTGACGTTGGTGGCATTGGCAAGTGCCATTGCGTCGGTTGTGGCGTTGCTCGGGATTGCACGAAACTTCCAAGACTCTTTTGCCAACGTCTATCGTAGCCATGACGTCGATATCGTCGTTTCGCGACAGGGAGCGGCTGACCGGTTGAGTAGCTCCATTGACCAATCGCTCACCCATTCGATTGCCCTCGCCGACGGGGTTGCTCGTATTGCGCCAGTGCTGCTGGAAACGTTGTCACTCGAAAACGAAGGTGTCTATGGCATTCCCGCGATGGGGATGCAGCCCGATTCGTGGATGATGCAGAACTATACCTTCTCTGAAAATCAATCAGCCGGTAAACGCTTGGACCCGCCGACAAGTTTGGACCCGCCGACAAGTTTGGACCCGCCGACAAGTTTGGACCCGCCGACAAGTTTGGACCCGCCGATGAGTATCGACAATCGGATATGGCTAGGCGTCCATCTTGCTGATCGACTTGGAGTCCAGCCAGGGCAATCGATTGAATTGTTCGATGAGCGGTATGTCGTGGAAGCTATTTTCACCAGCCGTAGCACTTGGGAAAACGGATCGATGATAGTGCCATTGTCGTTATTGCAGGAATTGACCGGACGCGAGAATCAGGTGACCTACATCAATGTCCAATTGAATAGCGAAGTGACTCCTCAAGCGATGGATGATGTCATCGCTGGTATCAAGGCGATCGATGCGAAATTGTTACCGCTGGCTACCGAAGACTTCGTCACCACCGATACGCGGATGCAAATCGCGTCGGCGATGGCGTGGATGACGTCGTTCATTGCGATTTTGATCGGCGCTATCGGCACGCTCAACACGATGATGACCAGCGTGATTGAACGCACGAGTGAGATCGGGATTTTGCGAGCGATAGGATGGTCGCGGCGCCGTGTGGTCGCGATGATTATGGGTGAATCGTGTATGTTGGCCGTCGTCGCTAGTGTGATCGGGTGTGTGGCGGCGGTTGCCTTGACATGGCTGCTAAGCCGTTCACCTGCCGTGCGGGGTATAATGGAGGCATCGGTTCCACCGGTCGTGATGGTGGAAGGACTTGTGATCGGAGTGGCGATTGGAATGGTTGGGGCATTGCTTCCGGCATGGCGAGCCGCACAATTGCTACCGACTCAAGCGTTTCGTGAACGATAATGTATCGCCATTGTTGAACGGGATCGCATCACTATTAGTCTGAATATCTAGTCTTTTTTAGTGTCCACACCATCTTTTCCTGGTGATGCAGCCGTGATCCAACAACTTAATCGCCCCAACGCGGACCTAATTGCCATTGTCGGTCTCGGCTGCCGTTTCCCAGGTGGTGCGAATAATCCCGATCAATATTGGTCGCTGCTAAATGAAGGCCGCGATGCGATCTCCGAAACGCCAAAGGATCGTTGGGAACTCGACAAATTCTACTCAAGTGGTGGCGTTAAGCTTGGCAAAACCAACAGCCGTTGGGGTGGATACGTTGATGAAATCGATTGCTTTGATCCGCAACTTTTCGGCATCTCGCCTCGCGAAGCGGCTGCGATGGATCCTCAGCAGCGAATGTTACTTGAAGCTGTATGGCAGGCTTTAGAAGATTCTGGAACACCGGTTGAGAGCATTGCTGGGCAACCCGCATCGGTGTTTGTCGGCATCAGTAGCTTTGACTACTCCGTTGCATCTCTTAGCTTTGAAGATCGAACGGTGCTCGGGCCGTACAGTAACACCGGCGGATCGAGTAGCATCGCCGCGAACCGAATCAGCTATTGCTTCGACCTGCGTGGTCCGAGTGTCGCGGTCGATACCGCATGCTCATCGTCATTGGTTGCACTGCACATGGCATGCGAAAGCCTGCGATGTGGCAACGCACCAATCGCGATTGCTGGCGGTGTGAACGCGTTACTTTTGCCTGATTTTTACGTCGCGTTTAGCCAACTCGGGGTGTTGTCGCCTGACGGACGGTGCAAGACATTTGACTCGCGGGCCAACGGCTACGTCCGCAGCGAAGGGGCGGGAATCGTCGTCCTGAAACCGTACGATGCGGCCCTCCGGGATGGCGATGCGATCTATTGTGTCATTCGGGCTTCGGCACTAAACCAAGACGGTCACACGGATGGCATGACCGTTCCAAGCCAATCGGCCCAGCAAACGTTGATGACGCAAGCGTACCAATCCGCAAACATCGATCCGGCGTTGGTCAGCTATATCGAGGCCCACGGTACGGGGACTCCCGTTGGCGATCCCATCGAAGCTGCTGCAATTGGAAGTGTCGTCGGCACCGCTCGAACGGCCTCGCAACCATGTTACGTCGGCAGCGTCAAGACAAACATTGGCCACCTCGAAGCAGGTGCAGGAATTGCCAGCGTGATCAAAGTCGCCTTGGCGATGCGGCATCAGACAATCCCGAAACACTTGAATTTCGAATCGCTCAATCCAGCCATTCGTCTACAGGAAAACAATCTGCGGCTGCCACTGAAATCAACTCCATGGACTCCAATCGAAGGACGGCGAATCGCAGGGATTAACGGTTTTGGCTATGGAGGCGCTAATGCGCATGTGGTGGTCGAAGACGTTTCCACAATGCAGTCCGCTGAATCGAAACCTTCGTCGGCGGAGGGCGAATCATTAGGAGAAATTGGTTGGCCGCTGCCAGTGTCGGCGCAAACGAGTGAGACTTTGCCAGTCGTTGCACACCAGTGGGCTGAATGGTTAAGTGAATCGACCACCTCATTGAACATCCGTGACTTGGTTGGTTCGGCGACTCAGCAGCGAAGCCACTTGAGAACGCGAAAATTGGTTTTCGGAAAAACCATGGATGCGTTGGCGCATCGGCTGCTGGCCGCCGAGCTTGATAATTCTGGATCCAATCAAACGATCACCAAAACGCACCGAGAAAACGGCATCTTGTTCGTATGCTGTGGCCAAGGCCCCCAACACTGGAAAATGGGACGCAGCCTCTATCATGCGGGTGGTGCGTTTAGGAAGACCATTGATCGCTGCGATCGAGAGTTTTCGCGACACGCGACGTGGTCGTTGGTTGCTGAACTTCATCGTGACGAATCGGAATCGCGATTTCAAGAAACCGCGATTGCGCAACCCGCACTGTTTGCCATTCAAGTGGCTTTGGCAGCCCAGTGGGCTGAATATGGAGTTCGGCCAGCGGCGGTTGTTGGTCATAGTGTCGGTGAGATAGCAGCTGCCCATTTATCGGGAACGCTGTCGTTCCAAGATGCCTGTGCCGTTGCTGTGCATCGCGGGCGAACGATGGACTTGGCAACATCGCGTGGTGCCATGATCGCTGCGGGGATCACCGCCGACGAAGCGCGCCAATGGATCGAGGGACGGGAACAGCTGCTTTCACTTGCAGCCGTAAATGGTCCGCAAAGCGTTACCATTTCCGGCGATGCCGATGCGATTAGCGAACTCACCATACAATTGCAGCAGAAAGGGTTGTTTTGCCGGCCATTGGCGGTGGAGTATGCATTCCATAGCCCGCAAATGAATCCAGTAGAAAACGAGCTGAAGCGATCCTTGGCAAGCCTTTCGCCTCGGAACCCAACCACGCCAATGATCTCGACGGTAACCGGGCAACTCATTACCGGTAATGAAACCGATGCCGATTACTGGTGGCAAAATGTTCGCCACAGTGTCCTGTTTGCACCTGCGATGCAAACCGCAGCCGACTCGGGATTTGCTGTCTCCATCGAACTTGGCCCGCATCCTGTTTTGACCTATTCGATTAACGAATGCTTCGCCGAACAAGGCAAATCGATACATGTCGTTCCGTCGATGCACCGCGAAGTGGATGATGTCCAAGCTTTCCGAAATGCACTTGAACAGTTATACCAATTGGACGCTCCGATCGATTGGCAAACTGTCGCACCGAAACCGCATCGTCGGCTGCGATTGCCACGATATCCCATGCAACGGGAGCGGTTGTGGGCAGAGTCGGACGAATCGCGACGCACGCGACTCGAAGATGACTTTCATCCGCTGCTAGGGACGCGAATTGCGGCACCGGAACCTGCTTGGAAGAACCAATTGTCGGTGAAGACGCATCCGTATTTGTCAGACCACCAAGTCCGAAGCAGTTGCCTGTACCCCGCTGCTGCGATGATCGAAACGGTACTCGCAGCAGCGAGGATTGTCGCACGTCAGAGTCCGGAAACGCCAGCGGCGATTCGGCTTGAAAACATGCAACTTCACCAACCGCTCGTGCTTGACAACGACCGCATCGTCGATGTCTCAACATCGTACCGCAGCGATCGCCAACGGTTTGAAATGCGATTCAAAGAACAAGGTTCGAGTGATTGGCATCGATTGGCAACCGTAGCAACAAGTACGGACGATCGGCCTATCTTGGGCACTGTCGACGTCCGATCTATCCAAAGCCGATGTGACGAGCCGATCTCCGAAGAACGTTGTTACGATTATTGCCAGCTGCTTGGGCTGAACTACGGTGAGAAATTTCGTGGGGTTGCCGGTGGTTTTCGCAGGGAATCGGAAGCGCTCGTTGAAGTTCAATTGCCGGCTCATTTGTGTCACGAAGCAGAGAATCATACCCTTCATCCGGCGCTGCTCGATGCGTGTTTTCACGCGATGATCGTGGCCGATCGATCTTTTGATGTTGCTCTGGACGATCTCTATTTGCCGCATCGAATCGAACGCATCGTTTGCAAGGGCGATCTAAGCGGGATCACGGAACTACAAGTGCACGCTAAGATTCTTGAAAAGAACGCACATCGGATGATCGCAAACTTAGAACTTGCCGATTCGTCAGGAAGTGTGGTTGTGCAGATTCATGGCTTCGAAAGCCGCAATGCAGGCGGAGCCATTTCGTCCGCCGCTGCGACGGAGTTGATGTATCGTTATTGTTGGGAATTGGCCTCCGGAACCTCCAACGAGAACAAGATTGCCTCGCGGCGGAAATGGCTAATCTTCGCGGATCAGCAAGGCTTGTCCGAGCGGTTGATGAACCATCTCGGCGATGACGAAGTAATCGAAGTCTATCCTGGCGACCAGTTTGAACAACGAACCGATTCGATGTTTACGCTTCCGCCAAAGCCCGGCCCCCAGTGGGATAAGTTGCTCCAAACGATCGACGCCGAAACGATCAACGGTATCGTTTTCGCTTGGGGATTGGACCTTGACGAATCGTTTGTTTCGGCAGAGCAAGTCGAACATAGCACCGCCATTTCCTGTGAAGCACCGTTGGCGATTGCACAAGCGTGGCAGCGACGTTTCGTTGACGCACCAACAGGCAACGAAATGCCAACGCTTTCCATCGTCACTGCGGAAGCTCAATCGATCGACGAAACCCCAGAGAATTTGACGTATTGCCAAACGCCGCTCGTTGGATTGGGACGCGTTCTGATTAGCGAATGTTCCGTCTTGCGGACGCGCTTAATCGATCTTTCGACGTCATGTCCGAAACAACTTATGGCGGATCTCGTCAGCGAACTACTTATTGACGATGCCGAAGACGAAGTCATGTATCGCAGCGGTACCCGTTTTGTCCGTCGTTTTGTCCCTCATAGTTCCGTGCCGCTTCCGGCAATACCTGCTGCGACACAAACGCGAAGGTGTCGTTTGGCGACCGGTCGCACCAGCAGTATCGACGATTTGCACTACAAAACCAGTGTTGATCGACCGCTTGCAGATGACGAGGTCTTGATCGAAGTCGCTGCAACGGGATTGAATTTTAGTGACGTGATGAAGGCGTTGGATTTGTACCCTGGTCTACCCGATGGTCCCGTGATCCTCGGTGCCGAATGCTGCGGAATAGTCGTGAAGCGAGGGGGCACCGTAACCGATTGGCAAATCGGTGATGAGGTGATTGCGATCGCAAAAGGTAGTTTCGCGACGCATGCCATTGTTAACGAAGCCTTGGTTGCAAAGAAGCCTAGGACGTTGACCAGCGAGCAAGCGGCAACGATTCCGATCGCGTTTTTGACAGCCGATTATGCAATGAACCAGTGCGCACGATTGCGCGCAGGGGAATCGGTTTTGATTCACTCCGCGAGTGGTGGAGTCGGATTGGCATCCGTCCAATTGGCCAAACAAGCCGGCTTGGAAATTCACGCCACCGCAGGCAGTCCGCAAAAGCGTGATTTCGTTCGCGCGTTGGGAGTCGAATCGATTTGGGATTCTCGCAGTTTGGCCTTTGTTGAGGAAGTGCGAAGCCAAACCGATGGCGATGGTGTGGATGCGATTTTGAATTCACTCCCTGGCGAGGCGATCCCGAAAGGTCTGGGATTATTGAAGACGGGTGGTCGCTTTTTAGAAATCGGCAAGCGAGATATCTATGGCGATCGCCCGATCGATTTGTCACCATTCCGGAAAAATCTTGCGTTCTTTGCCATTGATTTGGATCAATTGTTTACCACGGATCCGGTTCGTATGGGGAACTCTTTACGCCGACTCGCAGCCCAATTCGACGACGGATCGCTCGAACCACTTCCTGTGAAGACGTTTGACGCGGACCAGACTTGCGAGGCGTTCCGCTACATGCAGCAGGCAAAGCATATCGGCAAAGTGGCTGTGCGATACGATCAATCACCGAGCGAAGTCTACCCGACCGCGATCCATGATCCAACGGCGACAGTGACCGATCTTTTCCTTAGCGACAAAACCTACTGGATTGCGGGTGGGTTAGGCGGATTCGGCTTACAGATCGCCCTGTGGATGGCCCGAAACGGTGCGGGCCATTTGGTCCTCAGTGGACGAAGTCATTCATTGAGCAATGAAGCCAACCGCGTGATTGCCGAAATCGAATCGCTCGGCGCAGCCGTGACGGTAATGCCAACGGATATAACCAAACCAGACGAAGTGGCGGCAACACTTGGTCGCATCCGAGACGAACTTCCACCGCTGCGCGGTATTTACCATACCGCAATGGTGCTAGAAGATCGTTTGCTTGGCGATTTAGACTTGGCAACGCTCCATCGTGTGCTTCGGCCCAAGGTCGTTGGCGGATGGAACCTTCATTCGGCGTCGCTTGATAAAACGTTGGTTGTCGAACCACTTGATCAATTCGTGTTGTTTTCGTCACTCTCAAGTGTTTTCGGACACGCTGGGCAAGCGAACTACGCGGCTGCCAACGCGGCTCTCGATGGGCTTGCGTATCAACGGCGTGCAAGCGGTTTGCCGGCTTTGGTGATCAATTGGGGGCACCTCGGTGAAGTCGGCTATTTAGCCAAGCGAGACGAACTTGGTGCCAGATTGGAACGCCAAGGAGTACTCCGTTTTTCAGTCGAAGAAGCAACCACTTGCCTCGGTGAACTCCTTCGCACGCAAGCGATCCAGGCAAGCGTCCTTAAAATGGATTGGTCACTTTGGCGAGGTTTGGGGCTGACCCAAAATGTCTCGCCGCGATTTGCTCATCTGATCCGAAACGATGCGGCCGAAATGAATCAATCGTTTGATCTTGGACAACTGCGTCGCGCCAACACGTCGGAACAACTCGATCAAATTCAACGAATGGTACAGACCAAATTGATGTCTCTGCTGGGACTTCGTTGCGACCAACTCGATCCTACGCGTTCACTGCTGGAATTGGGACTCGATTCGCTCATGGCGGTCGAACTAAGGAATTGGATCGAGAATCAATTTCAAATTTCGCTGCCGATCTCGGAATTGATGCGTGGAGCATCCATTGACGATATCTCGGAGAATACCGCTGATCGAATTAGTTCAAGTACAATGACGCCACATCCAAACGTTTCTTCGACCCCGCCGACGGATCTGCGGTTGACTCATGATACCGAGCAATTGCTTGGCTCGGTTGACCAAATGGACGATAGCCAAATCGATCGACTGTTGTCCGAATTGACCGGCACGCAATTTCCACCGGAACCCACGTCGTGACCGATTCGATTTCCGAGTTGACACCGGAACAGAAACGCGAACTCCTTAAGCGACTACTTCAGGAGAAAGCCAATTCGCAGCGGCAATTCCCGATGTCCTCTCAACAGCAGGGACTTTGGCATGCTTTTCGACGCGACCCCGAGTCAACTGCATACAATGTTTTTCTTGCCAGTCGCGTACGGTCGGAATTGGACTTGGATGCGTTGGCGGAAACAATGCGCGTCTTGTCAATGCGTCACCATGCCCTGCGGACGACATTCTCTGACTCCAACGGAACGCTTCAGCAGTCGGTTCACGAGTCGTTGAATCCGGAGATCGAAATTGAAACGGTCGAAGGTTTTAGTGATGCTGAACTGCGCTGCCGAGTTCTCGAGCATGTTGGACGACCGTTTGATCTTGAAGCGGGTCCGTTGCTGAGGTTGGTGGTACTTCGTGTCAGCGATGATGACATGGTGGTTGTGGCGACCACGCATCATATTGTGACCGATTTTTGGTCGCTGGTTCTAATCATGCGTGAGTTGCGAGAGATTTATCCATCGGTGCGAGCGGAGCGAACGCTAAACCTCAGCGAACCGGCCAACCACTTTGCCAACTATGTTCGCCAGCAAGCCGAATTTGTCACCAGTGACCAAAAGAACGCTTCCAAAGCCTATTGGCAACAACAAGTCACGGGTGTCGCCTCGACGCTTGAATTGCCGTTAGATTATCGCCGGCCTGCCCACTTCACGGGTCGCGCCCATTCGATCCCAATCTCTCTGAGTTTGCCTCTGTCGAATCGCATTCGTCAATTCGCACAACGCTCAAGTGTTACCACCAATGCCGTACTTTTGTCCGCCGTTGAGGTGCTTCTAAGCCGGTACAGTCGACAACCTCGCTTCCTTATCGGGATTCCCTCCTCGGGACGCAGCGGACAACAATTCGAAAACACCGTGGGCTATTTCTCTGGTGTATTGCCTATCCGTGTGGATGTATCGGGCGGAGTCTCTTTTGAAAGTCTTGTTCGTCAGACTTCCGCAACCATGTTGGCAGGACTCGATCACGAACGCTATCCGTTTGCCGAAATTGTCAAAGATGCGAATCCACTACGGGACGCGAGTCGTGCTCCATTGATTCAGTCTCTCTGTACCTTTGAAAATTCCCATTTGCAGTCCGAGACCGATCACGCTTCGTTTTTGATGCCGACGCGAACACGAAAGTCCGAAGTTGGTGGAATGATTCAAGAGTCATTCGCCATTCCTCATCCCACTTGTCATTACGACATCGAATTCGCTTTCGATTCGTCATCGACAGCAATCGGCGGTATCGTCTGTTTTTGTGCTGACCTGTTTCGAACCTCGTCGATGCAACAGTTTGTCGAAAATTTTCGCCGCTTGACAAATGCGTTGATCGATCAGAGTACTTGCTCGATTTCTTCCCTCAAATGGGGCGAAGCTCCGCCGGTCGCTTCAATGGATTGTCCTGCAACAGGCAATCTGAACGACTTACTCGCCGAAGGTGCTGATACCGCGACGCTTGCCGGCGGCCATGATGGATTGTCGTTTTCGCCGCAGCAAATCGAGCGATGCACTAGCCGTCTTGCCAAGAGGCTGGTTGATGTTGGTGTCAAGTCAAACGAACTCGTGGCGGTCATTCTTCCGAATCGTCCTGCGTGCGCCATCGCGGTGCAAGCTGTTTTGCGAAGTGGCGCGGCGCTGATTCCGATAGACGCCGATCAACCATCGCTGCCTTTGCAGCAATTGTTGGCCGAAGCCGAGCCGGTTGTTGTGATTACCGACCGAGAATTGGAACTCAGTGCCATCCCTTCCATCAATATCGATGATTTTTTAACCGGTTGCGATACCGATACGGCAACGCAATCGTCAATGGACAGTTTGGCAAGCGTTGGTCCGGACGAGCTTGCCTATGTCATCTTTACATCCGGTTCAACGGGACGCCCCAAGGGAGTAATGATCAATCAGGGGGCGATCGCAAACACCATCCAATGGCGGAAACAGGATGTAAAACTCACTGCCAAAGATCGCGTGATCGCACTTTTGTCTCACCAGTTTGACGCTGGCTTGGGAGTTATGCTTACGGCAATTTCGCAAGGCGCGACGTTGGTTTGGCCGAAGCAATCGTCACCTTTCCAACTCGACCTTGATGACATTATCGATACGTTGATCGGACAACGTATCACGGTTTTGGTGGCCAATCCAAGTTTGCTGCAAGTCATTCTTGCTCATCCTCGCTTTGATCAGTGTTGCTGGTTAGAACAAATTTGGACTGGCGGCGAAACAATGCCGACGGATCTACCAAACCAGGTTCGGGAACGCACAAATGCGCGACTGTGGAACTTTTACGGACCGACCGAAGCGTCGATTGAAGCGACGGCCTATGAAACACCACTTGACCACGATCCAAGTCGCCCCGTCCCAATTGGCCGAGCGATTGCGAACACACAAATCGCCATTCTGGATGACCACTTTCAACCGGTTGCGGATGGCGTGCCAGGGCAAATAGCTATTCTTGGAAACGGCCTTGCACGTGGCTACTTGAGCCAACCAACTGAAACCGCGAAATCATTTCGCCTGCTCGAATCGTTTGGCGGCAAACGTGCCTACCTGACTGGCGATCTTGGCCGAATCAATGCTGACGGGTTGGTTGAGTTTCTCGGACGCATCGACGGGCAAGTCAAACTGCGTGGTTACCGAATCGAACTCGAAGAGATTGAACAGCACTTGCGGAATCAGCCAAGCGTGCTCGATGCCGCAGTTTGTGTCTTAGGCGAAGGCACATCTGCATTGCTGGTTGGGTTGATGGTCACCCCGTCTGCAGTTTCCAACTTGGAGGATGGATTCAGCGGTCTCCCCCGGTACAAACGGCCCGCTCGTGTCCACCGTGTCGATGCGATTCCCAAGAACGCGAGTGGAAAGATCGATCGCAGTCAGCTAAAGGAGTTGGCGGCAACTTTTCGTGCCGTAACGCCAGCACCAACTGGAATCACCGTACCACAGAATGACTTCGAAGCGTTCTTGGCAACCACTTGGTGCGAAGTGCTACAGACGGATAGCGTGCAATTCGACGAAAGTTTTTTTGATGCTGGTGGTAGTTCCCTACAAGCGGCGATGTTGACCGCCAAGTTGACGGATTCGCTCGGTGTTCGTGTTCCTGTAGCGTTGCTGTTTGATTTGTCGGACATTCGCACGCTGGCCCGACGTTTGGCTGAGCTTTATCCAACTCAAATCGAGGCGAGCTTCGGCGTTGCATCGGTTCAAACCGGGACACGTTGCGTGTCGAAAAAAGGTAGCCATCCCTTGATCGCGGCGTGGCAACCGTCCGGCGACCGTCCACCGATATTTATGGTGCATCCGCCCGGTGGGATCGTCGTTTGCTACCGCGATCTTGCCCAGCAGCTTTCAACCAAGCAGCCTCTCTATGCGATTCGCTCTAAAGGTCTGCACGGCGACGAAGCTTTGCCGGAAACGATGCAAGCGATGGCAGCCGAGTATGTCGCAGCCATCGAGGCGACGTGTCCTGATGGTCCGATTGTCATTGGCGGTTGGTCGCTCGGTGGATTGGCGGCTGTCGAAGTTGCCAAACAACTTCTTGCGTCCCGGCGAGAAGTTCAGCATTTGATTCTACTGGATACCTCGATTCCCGCGGGTGCCAACGACCGGGTCGATGAAGAGGAGCATCAACAAGTCGGCCTCGAATACGGAATTGATTTGTCTCTTGAACAACTCGGGGAATTGGCACCCGAGGAGCAGTTGCCATTCCTCTGGGAACACGCCAAAAAACTTGGGGTACTCGACGACGATGTGCCTGCGGAGGTTGTGCGTCATACGCTATTGGATCTTCAGCGGTTGTTTCACCACCATGTCGAGCTTGCAAATCGCTACCAGCTTGATGAGGTTGCAATTCCAATCGTCTTGTTTCGACCTCTAGATGTGCCGGTGCAATCGTCTGGTTCGCATGACCGTGGATGGTCCAAGCTTGCAAAGAAGGTGACTGTAATCGATGTTCCCGGCCATCATCATAGCATGTTGTCCATGCCACACGTTGTTGAATTGGCCCGCTACTTCAATCGCTAACGATCTTGCCATCATGAAGCTGGACGATGCGATCGGCACGTTCCGCGATCGAGATGTCGTGAGTGACGACGACCAAAGTTCGATCACTGCCGCGACAAAATTGATCTAGCATCTGCATCACAGTGTCCCCACTTTCCGAATCGAGTGCGCCTGTGGGTTCGTCTGCCAGTACCAGTGACGGGCTGTTGGCCAAGGCTCGGGCGATCGCGACCCGTTGTCGTTGGCCGTTGGAAAGCTGCCACGAGAAGTGTTTTGTGCGGTCGGACAATCCCACTGAGTCCAGCAGTGTGTTGGCCGCTTGTCGGTGTTCGGATACGTGGCGGCCGTCTCCGAACATTGGCAATTGGACGTTTTCTTCGGCTGTCAGATTCGGCAACAAATAGAACGACTGGAAAACAAACCCGATCTGCTTGGAACGCAATGCGTCAAGATTCATTGCCGCATCGACAATTTGACCATCGAATCGCACCGTACCCGAAGTGGGCCGGTCAAGCGCACCGATCATGTTGAGAAGCGTCGACTTGCCGCAACCGCTCGGTCCAACAATGGCAATGAATTCACCTCGCCCAATCGACAAATCAACTTGATCCAGGGCAAGCACATCTCCATCCGCGTAATGCCGACTAACGCCGACCAATTCGACCAAGACAGATTGATTGTTCATGCCAACATTCTCTTGCCAAGGCAACAGTCACTCGTCCGGAGCCTAGCTGATCCGTGTCACACCAAATCCGGGTCGATTTCATCTTCGGGCGTCACGCCGAGCCCTTTCAGGACTTCGGTCAACTGGGCGTCGAGGGCATCGAGTTGTGCCAATACGTCATCTTGGCGTCGTTCCAAATCATTTAGCAGTTGACCTGGTTCGGAAGCGTCCACGGTGGAAGTCGGAGTTGGCGACATTTGCAGGAAAGCCAAGCAAGAGGGTCAATCGAGAAACGCCGGTTCGAATCCGCGGCTCCAAAACCACTTGCGGGAGTGGTTCTGGGCCTGCGATTCTTTGGCGACAGTTCTATGCATCGACGGCCCTCGAGGTCGCTCCCCACCGCAGGTCGGGTTAGTCTCATCGGCGAAACGAGGCAATTTTTTCGGGTTGTTCCGGTTCACAGGGTCAGACAAACTCGGAGGTCGGACGTCCGAGTTGGCGAGAAACTGAGAAAACCGCCGTTTTTGCTCGTTTAGGGAAGACTGGGCATTGCATGCGTGCCACCCGGACAGGTAAACTTCCGCTCTTTCGTCGACAGACGCGACGAAGAGTGTAGAAAACATGTATAAAAATACGATTTCCTTTCCTACAGGGGAGTTGAAAGAGACAAACATGAAACCGGAGACAAAATGGTTAAGTTAGTGGTTCGAGATCGCGAAACGATTCAGGAGGCAGTACGTCGGTTTAGAAAGTTGGTAGAACGAAGCGGCATCAAAAAAGAGATGCGTCGTCGCGAGTACTACGAAAAACCCAGCGAAACAAACCGTCGAAACCGTCTGCGAGCGGAACGCCGAGCACGCCGAACCCGATTGCTTAGTCGATAGTCTCTCCGATAGTGGCCTTTCCCGAAGGCCCCATTTTGTCTAAAAACCGCCGAAATTCAGATCGAGCGGGTGTCGCTGAAAGCCGAATAGGATAGTAGCGAATCGGGCGTTTGGCTCAGTTGGTTAGAGCACCTCGTTTACACCGAGGGGGTCGGGGGTTCGAGTCCCTCAACGCCCACTGATGGGTTTCCATCATTCTTTTCCCGTCACTCAGGCGGTTTGCGTGTGGTCCACAACATGGTTGATTCGCCGTGATGGACTCAGATTCACCCTGATTTGGTCCACAATGTGGTCCACAACTTTCGGTCGCCTCCGACGATTCGCCTTTCTCGGCATCGTCGCTACCAACAGCTGGGCAAGGCATCGAAGCAGCCTTACGACGGCTTTCCTCGGTTGCCATTGCGTAGTACTTCCCAAATCACCGCGGGCGAATTTCCCACCCAGGCGGCCACGTCCACAACATCGTGCTTGGCGGCAAGTAGATCCGTGATCGCTGATTTGCGTCCGTTGCTGAACAAGTTCGGCCATGGCTCGATTCCTGCTCGGCTCAAAATTTTGTCCACTGCGGACCGGATCGCCGAATCACTGGTATTCATGAATCGTGGAAACACGACAGCGGACAGTGGCGTTTCGATGCCAGGTTTGGCCGACGTCGCCAAGTCCTCCAAGTACGGACGTAGGCAGGCAGGATTTGGTGCTGAACACAGGCCCCGTTTGCGGAGTTGTTCAGGTGTAACCAACTTCACGTCGCTAGGATTTTCGGGTGATGAAAATTCAACAGAACACGCTTAGTCATTTGGCGTGGATTGTCGCCATAGAATCGGATCTTCATTGTTGGGCAACCGGATTTCTTGGCCGTCGTTGATGACCATCAAAGGTGAATACGACGTGTAGGGCTGCGCTGGATATCTCCGGTATGCCATTGATATTGGCGACGTCTGACGCGCATTAAACTGGTCACTCATGTTGGTGAGAGTGATGTTTTGGCAATCGACAAACACATAGTGGGCTGAGCCTCTCAATGGCGTCGCATTTCCACCATGACCGAAGATGTTGATATTGTTTGAGTCCTGAACCTTTAGAAAACGCGTCTGGTATTCGGTTTTGACACCGTAGACGTTAACGTTGGCGCAGTTTCTGAACTCACATTGAGCGTAGGAATCAGCGTGCTGAGCGTGAAGATGATAGAACGCCAGTGGACCTTGGGTGTTTTCGACCAACACATGGCGATAGTCGTCCGTTTCTTCTGCGAGCCCGTGAATAAAGAAATTGTACCACTTGCCGCCGCCATGTCCGCTGATTCGTACCGCAGGTGCTGAGTATCGGAACTTGTCAATTCCCTCTTTTTGACGGCGTGGATAACCGTAGAGATGTGTGCGCGCGATGTGCGGCGAGCGGACAATGGAAGACCCTCCGCAACGCCACGAAAGTGCATAGAATGGCATGGTGCCATCGAGTCGCTCAACCGTTTCGGTGGGAGCTTCATCGGTCAGCAATATTCCCAGACGAAAGAGGGTCGTATCGGCATCGGCGGTGTTGGCCGTTTCGACTAATGGCTTGAGCACATCTCCTTTGCCAAGTTCGCCATAGGGAGCCCGAGTCATGATATTCGATAAATGCTGGGCTACTCCAATCAGCTTGGTTGATGGTCGCAATCGAATGGTGTCGGTGACGCGATAGTAACCTTTGGGCAAGAACACGATTTCATGTTCGTCGATGGCCTTTTGCAAAGTGCTGGTGTCGTCGGTAACGCCATCACCCGCTGCGTTGTAGGGAGGCGACTTTACATTGATTGCCTTTGCATTTTGGAACGAAGCAAATGAGTCGCTCCAAAGATGCCGAGCGGTTAGGTCCTGCGGTGGCGTGTTGCCGGATTGCGCTTCCAGATAAGTTAGAGATGAACGTTCGCCGTTTATGTAGACTGATTCCTGAAAATGGTGATGCTTGAAGTTTGGTGGTTGGATCGGATAAGCCAATTCTTTGATGTGCATCCATCCCGTCGGATTCGCTGCGATTCCCTGTACGACATTCCTCGCTTGCTCCACGTACACATTGCGCATATAGAAGCTCTTCTCTGCCTCACACACCGAGCCACCTAACTCTCCGGTGAATTGAATGACGCTATCGATCAGGGCCAAACCACCGTTGTATGGGTTGGCTGGATAATCGCGTTCCAAGCGAATCACGGGCCCGCTATTTTTCGTTAGTATCCGCCATCCGACTGCGACGAGTGGTCCCCTTGATTTGTTGACCAGCGCAGCTTCCGTCTGGTTGATCAAGGTGATACCGACCATCGTAGGCGTCGGCTGAGTCCCAGAGCCATCGACACGAGATTCAGGCGGAAAACCATGCGTGTCGATTCCGATCCGACCGCCTCGAATGGTGATATTGTGATGACTACCACCGCTGCCCGCCGCGCCGAGCATTCCTGTGTGACCGTGGGTTGCGTCGATGGTTACGTTTTGAGCGCTAGAACCCTCGGCGGCTTGCATACGAAGTCCAACGGCCCCGGCGTTTCCTTCGCCAATAACGATATCAATGTCGGAAAAAACTTGGTTGTAATTGATGTTCGCTTGTGGGTGTAGCGGTCCCTGTTGGTAATCTCCTTTGTCGAAACCATAGTTGCAATTGGTGAAATGCACCGCGATCTTGAGTTGCTCTGGATCGGAGAAACCCGGCGACCGCGGTGCGAGCAATAGCGCCGAACGTTGTTCTGGTGCGCTAGAGCCCACCAGAACGCATGGGAAATTTGCTGCGCTCGTCACGCGTCCATTGCCACGCATCGTTAGCTTCTGGCGGCACTCGATCGTATCGGATATTAGGTAAGTTCCGCCCGGGAAAAAGACGACCATCTGATGATCGCGGGCAAAGTTGATTGCGGCTTGGATTGCCTCGGTTGCGTCGTGTTGTCCTAAGCGGTCGGCACGAAACGGCGCCGCCGTGACATCAACTAGTCCCAGCTCCGCCATCGATTGGTTGGCGAGTTCTGCGGGCACGTCCAAACAAATGCCCTCGGCGACTGGCTCTTCAACACGACGATGAATATAGGGTAGATACTCGGCCAACTGCTGTTTGGTCATATTGTTGCGTCGGCGGACGAGCTCCTGGGTCTCGGGGCTTAACAGCTCTTGTCCCCAGGCCGCTGCGTGGCAAATAACAGTCGCAAGATAGAATAGCGTGGCGAGGCGTTTCAGCATGATGTCACCAAGATGATTCAAAATTTGTTCGATACAACGCGTTCGAAATAGGTCGTATCGCTAAGATCAATGCACGCAAGAACATCGTAGGGCGGGGAAAGGATATTGTGAAATTCGCTCGGCTGAGAGCCCCCCAAGCGAAGTGTGTGGTCGGCGATGTCCATTGATAACGATTTGCCGACTTGATCGTCGTCATATTTCGTTATTACATTGTCATCGGCGAGCGACCAATTCTACCATATCCGTTCGCATTTACCTACAATATTCACTTAGTCAGCAGGGACGATAAAGGAAATCGGTCTGCACCGCAAAATCGCCTTTTACAAATACACACGACGCTTCGAAATGAGTACACCGATGATACGAGTTTTCGTTTGGGCTGCTTTCGCAGTGTTGCTGACACCCAGTGTAACATTATGCCAACAACAAGCACGCTTGCACCGCATTGATACGAAAAATGCGAACGGACTGCGGGAACTATTGAGGCACGACGGTGCTACGATGCCACTGGTCAGTGCACACCGCGGCGGCGCGGTCGCCAACTATCCTGAGAATTGTATTGCAACGTTTGAGCACACACTTCAAAGTGGATTTTCGATTTTGGAAATCGATTTGCAGTACACCAAGGATCGACAAATTGTGTTACACCACGATCGCACGCTCGATCGTACGACAAGCGGAACGGGGCCCGTTTCCGATCGGAGCTTGCAACAGCTGCAGCATCTGCGTTTGAAAGATAACGCGGGCAACGTGACTAAGTATCTGATGCCGACATTGGACGAAACGCTGCGTTGGGCTCGTGGCAAGACAATCCTTATTCTGGACAAAAAGAACGTTCAGGTTGAAGATTGTGTCAAGAAGATTCAAGAGCACCAAGCGCATGGCTACGCGATGATCATGGCTTACAATTTTGAAGATATCCGAACCTGTCACCGACTGGATCCTGACATCATGATGGAAGTGATGATCGGAAACTCACAAAGGTTACGTGGGTTTCGTGAGTCGGGAGTGCCTTGGGATCGAATTGTCGCGTTTGTCGGACACGATGTGCCACGCGACGCAGATCTTCTGAGGCGTCTTCATGCAAATGGTGTTTGCTGCATGGCGGGTACCTCACGAAACCTCGATCGGCAACTTCGTAATGCTAACGAGCAGGAATGTACAATGCTGAGAGCGGAATATCAAAGTCGGCTTGACTTTGGTATCGATTTGATAGAGACCGATTTGCCAGTTGCGTTGAGTGCTTTGATTTATGATCTGCAGGACATTCCTGAATCAAAGGCTCGTTTCTTTTTCTTGCCGACCAACGGTCAGACCTCGGCGTCCCAGTGAGTGCGTGTCCGGATCGGGCGCAGGCATGAAGCAAAACAGATTAACGGGTTTTTTGAATGCGGCCCATTTGAATACGGCCCATTCAAACGCGGAGCGTCATCGAGTTGCCTTCGGAAACAGATGAGAAAACACCATAAGATGTAGACCATTGATAACCGGACTCTGCCAAGCGGACTAAGTTTCATCCGTAATCGCATCGCTTTTGACATTCTTCTTAACAGCAGAGCGATCGTCCGAGAATGCAGTGTGAGGATGCAAAACGAGTTATTGAAGATTCCTGGGGAGCGTGAACGGTTCGCATGCATGCAGCGTTAACGTTTCAAACGGTGTGACGAAATCGGAGCGTTCGTTCCGCGGCGCAACGGTTGTCGCTCGGTATCGCTCGTGTTAGATTTCGATGGCGGGCGCTACTACCGTTCAAGTTGCGAGGCGCGTTTCGAAACACACCATGGACATAGCTAATGCGACATCTAAAAAAATTCTTGGTCGATGCGGACGGAGACAATGCTACGAATGTCATTCAAGCGGCGATTGCTACAGCAAAACGGATGGGGGCTGAACTGACCTTGGTTTCCGTCGTGCCGCCTGCGGAAACTCAAGTTCGGATTTCCTCCAAATTGATTGGTTTGGATCAAGTACAGAAGATGATGGTTGAGCAGCGGCAGTCACAGCTTGAAACGCTCGCTGCCCAGAGTGGTGAAAACATTAACACGCGGGTATTGGTCGGAGACCCGACTACGCCGATCATCCAATTGGTCTGTGATGAGGATTACGATCTTCTGATCAAGGCACCTGCGCCCTGTCACGGACTTAGGGAACAATTGTTTGGCGGAGCCGACATGCGATTAATTCGGGCGTGTCCGTGCACCGTGTGCATCGCGCGTCCTAAACTGGACTCCAATTCAGAAAGTTCGGGGAAGATCGTTGCGGCTGTCGAATATGATTATGGAAATGAATACAAAGCAAACCTGAATCAGTCGATCCTAGATGGTGTTGCGTTTGCGGCGACATTCGACCCTTCGATCACGGAAGTAGATATTGTTTATGCGTGGTCAGTATACGGCGAGTCTTTTTTGCGATCCGAGCGTCGTCCTGACCTGATCGAGGAGTTGGACCGTATCACCGAGGCTGAGGAGGCTCGTAGCCGAGAGTGGTTAGCAGCTTTGGTGAATCGGTTCCGCGACGGATTGGATGATCACTACGCCGATCGTTTCAAGCCAAATACAAAACTGTTGCATGGAGATCCGGTTCAGGTGATTCCCGAATATGTACAGCAGGTCAATGCGGACTTGTTGACGCTTGGCACTCGGTCCCGTTCGGGAGTGACCGGAATGTTGGTTGGGAACACAGCCGAGGCGATTCTGACGCGAGTCAGCTGTTCCGTGGTTGTGCAAAAACCGATTGGGTTCCAGGCCCCCAAGCTTTCCTGATTTGTAAAGGTGCGGTTTGTTCCGCATCGCGAATCCGTGCCATTACGGATTCCCGAGGCTTTCACGCCAATGTTGGCATCGAAAGCTTAGGACGCTGCATCCAAAGCCGTGAGCGTTATGAATGCGCATCTTTGCGATAAGTGAGGCATGATCGAGCGGGGTGAGTTGCCGCATGCAAAACGCCAAAACACGGGCCGGTAGACGCGTCAGGTGTCGCAATGAACCAATTCGCATTTTGGCTTCTCACTCATGGTAGGATGTTCAATGCCCGATAGGTTGCGAAGGCATCTTCGGGGCGGATGGATCCTGTTCAAGTTACAAGCAAAAAGTGATTTCGGATCGTGATCGGTTGTGCATTGGGTACGAACACCGAAGCATCGTGCAGGGAGATTGTCAAATGGCAAAACCACAAACCGAATTTTGGCACCATCAGAGCACCGAGGATGTGGTATCGCGGCTTGAAGCTGACATCGACCGTGGACTCGGGTTGCTAGAGATTGATCGGCGTCTCGATCGGCATGGTCCGAACTCGCTGACGCAGCGAGTCGGTGAGACTCCGCTTCAAATCTTGTTCCGTCAATTTCAACAACCGTTGGTTTATATCCTATTGGCTGCGGTTGCCCTTACTTTGGTGCTTCGCGAGTGGGCAGACGCTGCTGTCATTTTTGCCGTCGTCATTGTCAATGCGACGATTGGGTTTATGCAGGAAGCAAAAGCCTTAAAGGCGATCGACGCACTTAGTAAGATCATGAACAACGAGGCAACCGTTGTGCGTGGTGGTCAGCCATCTCAGGTCGCGGCGGCGGAATTGGTGCCGGGAGATTTGGTACTGCTGCAGTCGGGCGATCGAGTTCCTGCTGATTTACGTTTAGTTCGCGTAAAAGATCTGCAAATCGATGAGTCTGCGTTGACGGGCGAGTCGGTTCCGGTTGAAAAACATACGGATATTTTGGCGGCAAGCACGGTATTGGCTGACAGAACCAATATGGTTTTTTCGACAACGTTGGTAACGTACGGAACGGCGGCTGGCCTAGTCGTGGCGACGGGGGATCGAACCGAGATCGGCCAGATTAACGAATTGATCGCGTCCGCCGATGTCTTAGAGACCCCACTTGTTCGTCGGATCAACGAGCTTAGCCATTCGCTGTTGAAAGTGATTCTCGTGCTGGCATCATTGGTTGCGATTGCAATCATGATACGTGGTGAGTCCGCTGTTGAAGTATTGCTGGCCGCAGTCGCGCTTTCCGTGGGCGCAATCCCTGAAGGACTTCCGGCGGTAGTGACCGCAACTTTGGCTCTTGGTGTGTCGCGACTCGCGCAGCGACATGCGATAGTGAGAAAGCTTCCTGCGGTCGAAACACTCGGCAGTACTACCGTGATTTGTTCCGACAAGACCGGTACGCTGACTCAAAATCAAATGACAGTCTGCTCGATTTATACCGGCGGACAGCAATACGGCGTCACGGGAACTGGCTATGATCCCGATGGCCACATGACTAGCACGCTGCGGGACGGTGACGAAGCTACCAAAGTACCTGTTGTCGTAGGCGAACCATTGTCGGAAATTCTGCTTGGTGGGCTGCTTTGTAACGACGCTCGAGTGACCCAGGATGACGACGACAATTGGCGGGTCGAGGGTGACCCGACCGAGGCTGCTTTACTGGTTTCGGCGGCAAAGGGAGGTTTTGTCCGCGATCATGAACAAACACTTCGGCCTCGGCTGGATGTCGTTCCTTTTGAGTCGCAGCACCAATACATGGCGACGCTGCATCGATCTGGTGGCGAAACTACGGTGTACATGAAAGGTTCGGTTGAACAATTACTGCCGCGTTGCGTTAGTCTTTTCGGTGGGGGTGATCTTGACGTTGATGAGACCACGGTAATGGTACAGACGATGGCAAAACAAGGCCTTCGTGTTCTTGCATTGGCTACGAAGCCGATGCCATCGCATCAGGAAACACTCTCTCACGATGACGTCCAAGACGGATTACAGTTGCTAGGTTTGCAGGGCATGATTGACCCGCCCCGCCCCGAAGCAATCACGGCGGTTAAGGCGTGTCAGCAAGCTGGCATCAAAGTAAAGATGATCACGGGGGATCACGTTGGAACCGCCACAGCGATTGCGTCGCAATTGGGCCTTGAAGGCCAACGAGACGAGCATACACAGTCGCTGGTTGGGTTCACCGGTTTGGAACTGGAACAGATGACCGACCGTCAATTGATCGAGTCTGCCGAAAACGCTGCGGTATTCGCACGCGTGTCACCAAGTCAGAAACTGCGTCTTGTTGAGGCACTGCAATCTCGCGATCATGTTGTGGCGATGACCGGTGACGGTGTGAACGATGCACCTGCCCTGCGACAAGCCAATATTGGCGTTGCGATGGGAATCACTGGTACAGAAGTGACCAAAGAAGCAGCCGATATGATTTTGACCGACGATAATTTTGCGTCGATTGAAGCGGCCGTGGAAGAGGGGCGTGGGATCTATGACAATCTGATTAAGTTTATCGCTTGGACATTACCAACGAATTTGGGTGAGGCCGGAATCATTCTCGTTGCAGCGTTTTTGGGACTTCAGCTTCCCATTACTCCGCTGCAAATCCTCTGGATAAACATGGCGACTGCCGTACTGCTTGGCGCGACGCTCGCCTTTGAGCCGAAGGAACCCAACCTGATGTCTCGCCCGCCGCGGGCACAAAACGATCCGATACTCTCTCGAACAATGATTTGGCGTACGTTATGGGTTGGTGGGATTTTGGTCGTTGCCACCTACATGGTCTTCGCTTTCAAGAAGTCCCTTGGCGTCGATGTGGATTCCGCGCGCACCGCTGCTGTTAACGTCATCGTGCTGGGACAGGTGTTCTACTTGTTGAGCTGTCGATCGCTTCGGCATTCAATGTTTCGGGTTGGAGTATTTAGTAATCGATGGCTGTGGCTTGGGGTCGTAGGGATGATCGCACTACAACTGTTATTTACCTATTCCCCCTTGATGAATCGCCTTTTCGAATCGGCGCCGACCACGTGGCGACCGTGGGCTCTAGCCATCGGTTCCGGCCTGTTACTCTATATGCTTGTCGAGCTAGACAAGTGGCGGTTCGGGCAAAGCCGCGTGGATTAGAGCAGGCTCTGTAAAAGAACCTGAGTTATTCAAGAGCGACCATCTCGCCTATCGTATTCGCGGGTCTAGGATCAATCATAAACATTCAAGCACCAAAGAGGTCGCGATGCAAACGTCGCCAACCACCGTTCAGAGTCTCCGTCGAGTTTTCTACGACAGTTTTGTTGCCAGAGATCTTGCCGAGCCGCTCGCATCCTTTGATGTAACCGCGGACGTTGAAGAAGTTCGCCGATTCATGGTCAGTCGCCCGCTGACGGTGATTGGCATCCGACGAGAGGGGGTCGTTGCTGGATTCATCGAACAGGACAACGTAACCGATTATCCGCTGGCCGAGCAAATGGTGGCTTTGTCATCGGCCGCCATCGTGACAACAACGACGCCGTTTCAAGATGTCGTGCGAAGCCTGAACGAAACGAGGTTTGTATTGGTGTCGACTTTAGGGCAACCTGTTGGCGTGATCGTCCGATCCGACCTCGAGAAACCGCCAATGCGGATGTGGTTGTTCGGTATGGTGACGTTGTTCGAAATGATTCTAACGCGAATCATTGACGGCTCTCTGGCAAACAACGTTTGGTGCGAATCGCTTTCAGATCAACGAATTGCAAAGGCGCAGCAATTACAGGCTGAACGCACGCGTCGAAAGCAGGCAGTCGATCTAATTGATTGTTTACAGCTATCGGACAAAGGCCAAATTTTTGCGAGGACACAGGAACTTAGATTGCGCCACTGGAATCGTTCGCGAAATCAAATCGAAAAGTCGATTAAGGGAATAGAAAGCCTTCGAAATAATCTCGCCCATTCGCAATCTTTCACTGTTGAAAATTGGGACGTGATCGTTCAGTTGACAGAGACATTGGATCGTCTCCTTGAAGTCCCTGCCGAATTCGTTGCCCAGGATAGCTTGAAGCCATATACAGACGGAGACAGCGTTTGAACCGATTCGCGTAATCACCGATGTTATGAAGTGGACTCCAATGTTCAAACCACGGCGGGATTCTTCGATAGAGAGCAGTGTTCGCTTCGAGCCTTTGGGATGGTCGATTTCCCCAAGGCGAGTGACGGTCTAAGGACTGGTGCCGACGCTTGCGTTCGGAAAAGCCCAGGTAGTCACTGAGCCCTTGATGACAATCCGTTCCTATGGCGTTTGCCTTGATATCGACTTCGTCATGTTTTACAGTTCACCACAGTCGTTCAATCATCGACGTTATCGATTGCGCGTCCTTTGCCGTCCATGCTTACTGCAAGCGATTGCAATGCGAGCGATTCGGCGGAATCATTGATCTCATTGCGGACCGTCGGCCTTACTCCTCGACGACCTCGCCACCGGTCTTAGTCGATAGCCGAATTAACACCAATCCGTCAATGTTTTCCGAGATGAAATGGACCGAGCCGTCGCAGCGAAGCGTCATCGCGCCGCTCGGGTGGAACGAGTAAATTTCGCCGTCGTTGGTCGCATTGACCGCAGCGGTCCCGTGCAAGTCAACGTCGAATGGCGGGGCCTTATCGGTCTTGTTGGTACGACCTGAAACCGAATCAGCGAAATCCAAACTGAGGCTGTCTTGGATGTCGGCCCATCCCCAACCCTCTTTGACATAAGATGTTCCGGTCCAGAGTTCGCCGGGATCGGGATTGCTCCCCAGTCGCCGGTTGATCCACAATTCGGGACGGCCGGCGTCTTCGACTAACATAATCGTCGTGGACAATCCGTCGGAAATTTCGCTCGTCGGAATCCAACGGCCCACCACGCCGGGGGCTTTGTGATCGGGCGGGAATAACGCTCCGCGAAGTTCGCGGCTATTGCCGCCGGGCAGGTCCGATCCCTGCGCGATCCAACAACTCCGACGAACGTTGTTGATCGCCGAGTAATCGCTGCCGCCGAATTGAGCTGATTCGTAATTGATGCCACGATCTTCCATGATCAGCGGCGGCGGCATCGTGCGTCCCGACGCCGTCGAGGGGCACAAGAAAACGGGGATCGACGTGGCGGTGGCGACTTGGTTTTTTTTGTTGGACCACTTCAGATCGGTCTGGTAAACCTCGAACAGGCCGGGTTGTTCGATTAGCGGCAGCAACAAGGTTTGCCAGCCGGCTTCGAAATCTGGCTCGGAGATATTGATGCGGCTCGGCGGAAAACCGCCCTCAACACTGACGTGATTGTGCATCGCCAAACCGATCTGTTTGAGGTTGTTGGTACAAGTCGTACGCCGTGCCGCCTCGCGAACCGCCTGTACCGCCGGTAACAACAAGGCGACCAGGATGCCGATGATCACGATCACCACTAACAACTCAATTAGAGTGAAGCCGGGCAGCCGATGGCGCCAACGATGTCCGATCATAGGTAAGCAAGACCTGGGTTAGAGTGTTCGAGTAGCGACCGCTTCGACAACGGGCAGTGCACTGAGTGCTGCGACGAGTTCGGCTGGTCGGGATGGCGGGCTGGGTTCGATTCGATAAACCATCTGCATCGCCGCGCTGCCGCGACGAATCGTTTCGGCCGAAGTAAGATGGCTGCCGCCTGAATCACTGTCGGCCAACCACGCTCGCAAGCAGCATTCGGAGACCGCCGTCCGCCTGTTTCGCACGACCATTTTCTGCTTCCGTTTCGGCTCGGACCCCAACGTCGGTTCGTCGCCATAACGGTGGATGCGATGCTTAGAACGTCCTACCATGCCGCTACGGTAATACAAATCTCGCTCGGGAGTGTCAAAATACAGCGAATGGATTCCGTCGCAATCGCCGCCGTCGAGATGTCCGATGTTGTCCGCTGACATCTGCTCTCGCGTCAAAGTTCGCACCTCGGCGACCAAACTAGCGTGCAGCCGATACTTCATCTCAATCCGTTTCGTATTCGCACAGGGCATCGCTACTCAGGGCATCTTCTTGACGTGTTGCGACCAACACGATGATCGAGTTCGCAGACCGACACCGGGCCTTCATGAATACTTAATATACTAATCGGTCGGCGAACCACAATGGCGTCGCTGGAGTGGATTCTCGGAGAAATCACATCGATCCAAAAAGCGGCCACCCTCAATAATTCATCCTTGGAAACGGAATCATTGGCATCGAAGAAAAGGGTTTGCGAAAAAAACTTTCGAACGGATGGCTGTGGAACCAAATTGCAATGTTCGGCTTTCGAAGACAGATTCCGAATGTTTTGCGAGAAACCAAATGGGTCGGGGGGTGCCGAGATGAAACCAGTCTTGGATAGAGAACAAACCTCTCTTACGAAGAACGAGTAGCCATCGACTTCGACCTCCGGCGAAAGTGCGAGTCCGGTAAAAAAGGTCGTGCCGAGCGTCCGTATCGGGGGAAACGAAGGCCAGCTATTGAGCTCTGAAATCCTCGCTTTCGTGTGCCGACCTTGTCCTGACATGGGGAAGGCAAGAACAACCTGGACACGGCGGAGTCTATCCACTTGAGCATGCGTGGAAATGAGCATGCGTGGAAATTCCAAGACGCGCTTCCCCGCGAGGTCCGATCAGTGAGGTCTGATCGGTCCGCAGTTCGATGCCCACCATTGGGGCGGATTTTTCAGCGGACAGGCAACCACTCGGTGGGCACGCCTGCCATGAACGTTGATCGGAATTCAGTTGGGATTCCAAGCATGCACTTGTTGCCAAACTTTTTCTTTCGAAGCGCGTCCGCCAAAAGTACTCGGCTAATGCACTACAATGTGCAGGAGAATCGAAAGCAACAAGCTTACGTCGCCGTTCGTTTTCCAGAGCAAGTTGTGCATTTTTTTGGAGGAGTCATTCACAATACCATGTGGTACCTAAATCAATTAGCAGGTGAATTCTTGTTATCGAGGGTCGATTTTGTCTCTGAACGCAAGCTCGCAGGTTGCGGGCGCGTCGCACTTAGCATTTTCTTGATGCTTTGCTTTTCAGTTGGACGCAATGGGGCGACGGAGCCAACCGTCACCGATCCCGCGTTGGTCGACATGGGCCGGCGTACCGAGGAGCTTCAACAACTACGCTTTGGCATGTTCATCTGCTGGTCGTTCAGCACGTTTTCCGGCATGGAGTGGACACGCGATATCGAGAGTGTTGATTTCTTTCAAGCAAGCGGATGCGATACGGACCAGTGGTGCCGCACGGCCAAGGAGTCCGGTATGGGCTATATTCTGTTCTTGACAAAACATCACGACGGATTCTGTCTTTGGGACACCCAGACCACGGATCGCAAGGTGACCGAGAGCCCCTTGGGTATCGACGTGCTGGCTCAACTGCGCGAGTCCTGTGACAAGTACGGAATCAAGCTGGCCTTGTACTTCTCAGAAGGCGAGTGGCGCTGGCCGGGGCCGCGGCAACAGAATGGCGGCGGGCTGAAACCTGAAATGAAGAAGAGTCAACTGAAAGAGCTGCTGACACAATACGGCCCGATCCAGTACATTTGGTTCGATCACGCCATTGGGACCGGCGGGCTGCCCCACGACGAGACGACCGCTTGGTGCAAGCAATTGCAACCTGAATGCTTCATTGGGTTCAATCATGGCGACCAAGCCAGTGCAGACATTCGTCTTGGCGAAAGAGGGCGTCCTGGGCCGTTGGACGATCAAACCGCTGCCGGCCCGCACATGCGAGATGCCCCAGGCTCAAAGTATCGTTTAGCCGAGTTCACTTACCCGATCCAACCAAGTCGTCCCAAGGGCGCCAAGTGGTTCTATTCGCATCCAGACAATGACGATGTTTGCTTGTCGGCAGAGAAAATCTATGCGGATTATCTGGGGGCCGAGAAGTATGGCAACATCTATTCGCTCGACATCGGCCCGATGCCCGACGGTCAACTTCGGCCGATCGACGTAGCAACTCTTTTGAAGGTGGGGCAATATGTTCGCGGCGAGATCAAACCACCGCCACTGCCGATCAGTCAGGGCCAATCGTCCAGCGCGTCCAGCGTGTGGCAGTTGAATCAGAACTATGGGCCGCGGGCTGCCTTTGACGGCGACCCGAGTACTCGTTGGGGCGCGGAAGAGGATTCACGCAGCGGTTGGCTCGCAGTGGATTTGGGACAGCCAATAACGATCGATCATGCGGTGATTGATGAGGGCGACTGGGATCGAGTTCGCCGCTTCGAACTGCAATTCCTACAACATGACCAGTGGAAAACCGTGTCTGGCGGCACCACACTGGGGCCAAATAAGGAACTGAAGTTCGAGCCGGTCCAATCGCAACATTTTCGCTTGAACATTCTTGAAGCCAAGGACGTTCCCACAATCCACGAATTTACGTTGTGGTGACCTGCTCCCCTTTCCTGTACCAACCTCAGTGAGCGAAACCGGGTTTCATCTGGCTGGGCTAGCCTGACCAGATGAAGCGAACTCTTTGGGAGTCAGATTGCCCAAAACGCTGTGGGCTCGATGTTCGTTGTAGTCGACTCGCTGAGATTCAATCACTGCCCGTGTTTGCGGTAGATTCCCGGTCAGCTTGCATGCCAGGCACTCATCGCGAAAACGGCTGTGGAGCTTTCGACATAACCGTTTTGCCAGGGGATAGTATTGATTTCATGCTTAAAACACATTTGAAATCGCCCCGCGATCGCCATTCTTGCACTGCGATTGCCTTGGCTTTGCATCGCTGGCTCTTTCCGCATCCCCCGAGGACAATCCAAACCATGGATTCCATCGAACAAAGGAACCGCCTTTGCCACATTCTCTTCCGCTTTGGCGGACACAAGTTCTCTCGCTCACTGAAAACAACCAATGAGCCCACAGCTACGTCTCACCTTTGACCAGCTCGAAGACAATCTACAGTGACCGTGAGTTGCCTCTCTGTCTCAAGCGAATCGCAGGAACGAACTGCGTCCGAAAGGCGAACGCAACTAAACGTTCGCACAAAATAACGATGAAATTTCCTACAAATCG
The DNA here is from genome assembly GCA_007859835.1 of Novipirellula herctigrandis. Classification (GTDB taxonomy): domain Bacteria; phylum Planctomycetota; class Planctomycetia; order Pirellulales; family Pirellulaceae; genus Novipirellula_A; species Novipirellula_A herctigrandis. The sequence continues at coordinate 7,035,716 of SJPJ01000001.1, forward strand.
ATACGCATTGCATTGAGCCGCTACATTGGTGCTAAACGCACTCACTTCACATGCCAAATAAGGCAGGCAAGGATAATGATGAACGACCGATGCAAGACCGTGTTTCCGTTTGTTTTCCTTGTAATGGCAACACAATTCGTTTCCGTACTCGTCTTGTTCGCGGATCCGTTGTCGGCCGCCGGGCCAGGTTCTGCGATCGCCAACCCCGACTTTACGCACAACGAAAAAATCCCCGAGGGCGCGGACCACGACTGGAATCTCGGGCCGACAGGCGCCCGCGGCTGGATGTTCAGTGACAAGCTGGTTACCACCGACGCGCGACAGATAGCGATCACAAGCGTGCAAAAGAACTCACCTAGTGACGGAGTTCTTGCGGTCGGTGACGTGATTCTCGGTGTGGGCGGACAGCCGTTTTCCTACGATCCACGCACGGAGTTGGGCAAGGCGATCACGTTTGCTGAATCGGACGCAGGTGGCGGAGACTTGTCGCTGATTCGCTGGCGGGCCGGCAAGACAGAGAAAGTTGTCGTCAAGCTACCGGTTCTTGGCACCTACCGCGCCACCGCGCCCTACAACTGCCCGAAGTCGAAACGGATCCTCGAAGTGGGGTGCAAGGCGTTGGCTCTGCGCGTCGCGGCCCCCTCTTACCAGCAGAATCCGATCACGCGTTCATTGAATGCTCTCGCTCTTCTAGCAAGCGGCAATGACGATTACCTACCGCTGGTGAAAAAGGAGGCTCAATGGGCCGCGGACTACTCGGCCGATAGTTTTCAAACCTGGTACTACGGTTACGTCATCATGTTGCTCTCAGAGTATGTGATTGAAACCGGAGACGACTCCGTCATGCCGGGCTTGCGGCGTCTGACGATGGAAGCCGCCAATGGGCAGAGCGTGGTCGGAACGTGGGGGCATCGCTTCGCGAATCCCGACGGACGGCTCGGCGGCTATGGCATGATGAACGCCCCGGGATTGCCGCTGACCACCTCGCTGATTCTCGCTCGAAAAGCGGGCGTGCAAGATCCCAAGCTGGATCAAGCCATTGAGAAGAGCTTGCGTTTGATGCGGTTCTACATTGGCAAGGGAAGCATCCCGTACGGCGATCATGCTCCCTGGATCGAAGCCCACGAAGACAACGGTAAAAACGGAATCGCTGCTTTGATGTTCAATCTGCTTGGCGAAACCAAAGGCGCTGAATTCTTCTCGCGGATGAGCGTCGCCTCGCACGGGTCGGAACGTGACACCGGGCACACAGGAAACTTCTTCAACATCCTGTGGTCGATGCCCAGCGTCGCGCAGTCGGGACCGCACGCCACAGGCGTGTGGATGCAGGAGTTCGGCGCGTGGTATTTCGACCTTGCGCGAGGTTGGGACGGGACCTACCTTCACCAGGGACCGCCTGAAACGAAGGGCGACAAGTATGTCGGTTGGGACTGCACCGGCGCCTACCTGCTGGCCTACGCCTTGCCGCTGAAAAAAATCCATCTGACCGGCAAACAGTCGTCGGTCGCACCTCAACTCGATTCCGCCGCGGCACAAGCTCTAATCCTTGACGGACGCGGTTGGACGAATAAGGATCGCACCCGCTTTTATGATGAGTTAAGCAGCCAGGAACTGATCAGCCGCCTGAGCAGTTGGTCGCCCATTGTTCGCAATCGCGCCGCGATGGCGCTGGGGCGTCGGCCGGAGGACATCATGGCCCAATTGATTCCGTTGCTCGGCGCTTCGGATCTGTACACACAATACGGCGTCTGCCAGGCGATCAAGATGCAACGAGGACGTGGCGCTGCGGCGGTGCCGGCGCTGCAGAAAGCGTCCCGATCCGACGACCTCTGGCTGCGGATTCTGGCAGACGAGGCGATGGCAGGGATTGGAGATCCGGCCAGAGCGGCCATTCCCGATATGCTGGCAAGACTCGCCAAGACCGACCCGAACAACGATCCTCGCAGCATGGAGCAACGTTACCTCTGTTTCGCCTTATTCAACAAGCGAGGCGGACTGATCGGCAAGTCGCTCGAAGGCGTCGATCGCGAGTCGCTGTTCAAAGCGATTCGCGCCGGATTGCAAAACGAAGATGGACGGGCTCGCGGCAGTCTTGCGACGGTGTACGAGAATCTCAGCTACGATGAAATCAAACCGCTGTTGCCCGCGATCCATCAAGCGATCGTTGTGCCGGCGCCAAGCGGGGTCATGTTCGCCAGCAACATCCGGGTCGAGGGACTCCGGTTGTTGGCCAAGCATCGGGTCGCGGAAGGCATCGATGCGTGCGTGAAGTACACGCGAACGCAAAACCCATGGGCCAGCGAGAAACGCACGCCGGAGCTGATGAAGTTGCTGCTTCTCTACGGCGCCCACGCTAAGCCAGCCATTCCAGAACTGAGGCAAATCGCCGACTATTTCGAGAACGACGAGAAAGATTTTCCGCGGAGATTGATGCTCGAAAAGGCCAAGGTTGTCCGCCAGACAATCCGTGCCATCGAGGCTTCGGACGAGCATCCCGAGTTGATTCATCTCCGGTAGCGTTTCGCATGCTCTGGTCAACGGTTCAGCGGAACGACGTTCTTGACAGGAAAAAAAGTTTTCTGGAGTTCCTGCCGTTCGCTTAAAGACGCGACCAAACTTCTTCACAATGTCCTCGATGAGCGACGCTGAGAACAAATTCTTTTGGGAACCTAAACGGACTATCCCACGTCTGTAAACCAGAGGGAGCTGTTGCGACTCGTTGGATGAGAAGCTCCGTATCGGCTGATTCCTCACTTTTTTTCCACGAATCGAGTAGACCATTGAAGAATCGGCAAGGGCGTTTGACGGGATGGATCGTGATCGTTGCATCGATGGTCCAAGGGGTTGCTTCCGCCCAGGAGACCACCGATGTGCTTCCACGCGGTGCTGACGCCAGCAATGTGGTGATGAATTGCGAACGTGGTCCGGTAGCCCTTCACGTTGCGGCTAACGGCCGATTGATCGCGTGCCAATACGCTGCCGGCAGACCACCGACCAAGTCGAATTCCATGTCGGAAGCCCTGATCGTCTACGATTTGAAGAGCGGACGTGAGCTTCATAGGATGGACTTTCGCACCGCAGACCCTTCTCGATCGGCCTGCACGCCGGATGGTCGCTACCTGATTGTCATCGACAGGGAAAGGGTCCATCACCTGGACCTCGAGCAGGGAAAGGTCGTGCGGACGTGGCCGATTGACATCACTTGGGCGGTTCCTGCCATCAGTCCCGACGGTTTGACATTGGCTGTGCGTGAAGAACGAGTGATTTCGATTTGGGATTTAAAAAGTGGCGAGTGCAAGCGCCGGTTGGATGGCCATCCGACGCGAATTCGCACCTTCGCGTTTGATGACAGTGGCACGATGTTGCTATCAAGTTGTAGCGAAGTCACGCGGTCATGGGATCTGACGTCGGGCAAAGGAAAAACCCTTGGAGTCCACGACGAATTCACCAGCCTGGCAATCGATCGCAATACAAACCGGCTGTTCGCAACGCGTTGGGGCGGAGATCCACCCAGTGGCGCGGGTTGCTATGATCTGCGTTCAGGGCGACGGCTGACGTTTCTTGATGATCACGATGCGATGTTAACCGATGTCACAACCGATCGTTGGTACACGATGGAGCTCGGGGAAGAGGAACTGATCCAAGCGGTCCAAATACGTAAGCTTTCGAATCCTGGGGTTCCGAAGTACCTCGCCTTCGACAACCGGCTGAAGGAATGGACTCGCTCTGGGAAAGGCTGGGGTGTACCCAAGATGTCGCTTTCTCCCGACAAACGGTATTTGTTGTTGACCCTTGCTCGAGGGTCGCTTTGCCAAGTCTGGAACTTGCAGGGAATCAAGGATCAAGATTTGCTTGCGTCGCACTCGAAGATCAAACGTGCTACTGGCTCGGGACAGTCACCAGGGAATCAAAAACTCTCTCGCGAGCAACTCTTTCTGAATCGGATTAATGGCATTGTTCGCAAGGCGAACGCACTCTGTAACGAAGGAAAGAAAGATCTCGCCCGACTTGAAATCGAAGCATTGGTCGATGCCGGACGAAAGCGTTTGCAGAGAGCCCCGAAAAGGCTTCAGAAGCTGCTTCAAGAGTGTGGTTCCGCCTACAACTCTTGTCTGCAGGACCGAGAAAAGGGGATGCCTTTGATTCGTGAGGCACTTGAGATGGCGGAATCTGGCAAACGATTCGATTCCTATTGGGAAAGTATGATCGGCGATATTGCGGTCGAGCAATATTCGAAAGGCGATTACCAAGCAGCGGTCGCTACCAAACGGCGAATTATCGATCAACGCATCTCCGAAGGCAAAACGCCCTCGAGTCATAACTTGGCAGGCCTAGCCTTTTGGCTCAAAATCGCGGGAAATACTCAAGAGTCCATCTCGCTGTACCACCGCGCTTGGCAACAAGACAAAACAGAATGGGGACCGCTTCATCAGACAACGCGTATGTCCTACGACAGGCTGCTCAAGGAGGTCGACGAGGTGGGTGGATGGAAATTGCTCGAACCTATTTTGGTGAAGCAGCTTGATGAAAACAGACGATACATGGGACCGACTCACCCAGAAACAGCGGAGGCGACACTGCAATTGGCGGAGCTCTACGGTCGTCTTGGCAAGTCGGAACTGGCGCTGACGACCATGGACCAGAGTCAACGGATCTTGCGAGATCATGTTGCGCGACAGTTGCCTTCGATGTCGGAGACCGAACAAAGAGAATTCCTCACACGTCGCTTTCAACCATCACTTGACGCCGCTTTGCGTCTGGCCGTTCGACTGAAACAGTTGCCCAACGCGGCTGAAGTTTCTGCCGGCTGGATTCTCAACAGCAAAGGCACTGCAACACGGGCGTTGGCAGAACGTGCCAGGATTGCGGCGTCGACGAGCGATCCGCAGGTCCAGGCAATCGCTGCGGAGCTAAGCGAGACGCGTGAGATGCTCTCGTCGTTGAGTCTTGCCAACCTTTCGTCCAAGACGGAAAGCGACGGTCACAACGAAACTCAGGGGGAACTCAACAGACTTCGAGAACAGGAGTCCGAGCTGTCATGGAAACTTGGCTTGGCCGGTTGGACAGAACTCCGGCGAGATCCCTGGACCTCCGTGTCGGCGATACGCGACAAGATCCCAGGCGACTCCGTGCTTTTGGAGTTAACGATCACCGGTATGGTTGAACCGCAAGAGAAGGACGCTGGGCGAGAAGCCAACGTTGGTCCTAAGAATGAAAAGCCCCAAGTCGTCATGTGGATCATTCCCCCCGCGGGACAGGGCAAGGTCCGGATGGTGGTGCTCTGTGACGACTTGATGAGTCTAGCCCGTCCACTGGCGGGTTTTTACGCCTGCGTCAACGGACGAGTGCCTGCCAATCAAGTGGCAAACGTCAGTCGTCAGAGTCTCGCAGCGATTGCCGCGCAGCTCGTCCGTCCGTTGCCCCGCGAAGTCAGCAGTGCAAAAAAGTGGTTGGTTTCGCCCGACCATCTGTTGTGGTTGATTCCCTGGGCGGCACTTCCGGAGTCGGACAACCGACTGGTGATCCACCGACATGAAGTTCAATACCTGCTCAGCGGCCGCGATCTGCTGACTCTACCGTCGACGGAGTCAAAATCCGCGCCGATGATCGTCGCGAATCCGGACTACAACGCCGGTGCAATCGATGGCAAAGGCGATTCCGCGTTCAGTCCCTTGCCGGGAACCGCGAAGGAAGCGGAATCCGTTCGGCCATACCTGCGAGACTTTGCAAACTCCGAGCCTGATTTCTACGTTGGAAGCGATGCGATCGAGTCGGTCGTCAAGGCTGCACAGCGTCCGAAAGTCGCACTCTTCAGTACGCATGGCTTTGCCACAGTGGTCGCCGACGAACACCCCTTGGCCACTTGCGGGTTGGCGTTCGCGGGAGCCAACGCGGCGATCAAAGGCAACGGAGATGGCGTTCTGACAGGACTTGAAATTTTGGGGGCGGACTATCGAGGTACCGAATTGGTGGTACTCAGCGCTTGCCAGACGGCACTGGGAAGCATTCGTAGCGGTGAAGGTGTCGCTAGTCTGCGGTACGCATTTCAGTTGGCCGGTGCGAGAAACATCGCAGCCACACTGTGGTCCATTCCGGATGAGGTTACGGCGGATCTGATGCGTGACTTTTTCAAACACTACTCATCAGGCAGCACGCCGGCGTCCGCATTGCGATCGGCCCAGTTGGCAACGATCGAGCGACTCGAGAAAGAGGGGGGAACCGCTGATCCTTCGCAATGGGCTGCGTTCACCATTGCGGGGCCGCCTCTGCCGAAGGTTCACCGACCGCCGACTCACACAACTGGCGCCCAAGTGGCCAGTTCACCGCGACAATGGAAAAGCGCCAACGGGAAATTCTCCGTGACGGCCCAGCTCGTTTCCGTCAACGACCAACGGGTTGTCCTGCGTAAAACAAGCGGCGACGAAATCGAAGTCCTGCTTAGCCAACTTCATCCGAAAGACCGAGAGTTTGCCTCTTCATCGCACTAAAAACACGTCTCGTCCTCAGAATCGGTGGGTCGAATTTCTATGCAAGTAAGGCAGGCTCGACAAATCAAGGCGTTTCTACAGAATCCAATCGTTGCTAAGCTTCTACTCAAAAACAAGTTAAAAACTGCACGACCTCTTCAACAGGGGGGACGCCAATAGCGTTGCTGCCGCTCCGGAAACTTGCTGCAGATCCTTAGTGAAGTTACCCACAAGTTTTGCGGAGAAGCCGCATCTTACTGAGATAGCTCTTCCTGAGATAGCATTGATCAATGCTGAGGTCGGGACGCACCAACCGAACGAACCAAATTGCTTTTAGAATGGCCCTGAATCTTGAACACAACCATCTTAGATTGACCGTGGATTGCATTCCTTCTTACCCTGCTTGCGGACCAGTCAACTAACGAATGAAGGATTCAATGTGGAGACATCCACTGAAGTGACGAACAGGAAGAATAGCCGAACGAATCGACGCTGGTTCATCCTGTTGATTGGCGTGATCCTGTTGATCGTCTTGGCGGTTCTAGGTCGCATGGCCGTCTACCATGTCGGCGCGACGCCGTTTTCGCACGTGCCGCTTGAGAGCGGCAATATCGAGGTCCCGACAGCGCGCACTTTAGAATGGCAGGATCGTTCGGAGACGACCGATCGTCTGCTTGAGCATTGGGCCAAACATTCGCTGGGCGAATGGAAGACCGATGGCAAGGTTGGGGCACCTCGCGCCCTGATGGGGCGATTCTTGCTCAAGCGTGATTTGGAAGCGGCGAACGCCTATCTTTTGAGTGTTACGCCGTGGGGCAAGGCAGGCTCGACTTGGGAACGCCATCCCGAGGGCGATTATGACTTCACATTGGCGGGACTCACGCCAATTCTGTTTCTTTTCGGTGATCAGCCCGACGTGCTCTATCCGAAAACGCGAGAGCATTTACTGAAGGTATTGTTACCGCTCGAAGGCGGCGAACCGTTGGTGATGGTGCCACGCACGCTCGGGCTGGTACGAGATACCGAGAACCATCTTCTGATGACCGAAGGCTCACGCTACCTAAAGAACCGCTGGTTAGCACTCCACGGCAGCCAACGACCGGTGCACGACAACGTCGCCAACTCATTGGAGGCTTGGTTGCTGAATCTGCTTGAAGAACTGCGAACCGCGGGACTCTACGAATTCAATTCGATTCCCTATGAGGGTTATACGCTGACAGCGGTGTTGAATCTGGAGGCGTTTGGCTCTGAAGCGGTTCAGCAAGCCGCACGCGATTTGCTCGATCAACTGAATTGGAACTACGCTTTGGGCAGTTTAGGCTTTCGTCGCTTTCCACCGTTTCGTCGTCAACCGAAGCATGCCGACGATACGGGGCTGACCGGTGATCGGCACGCGGCGCTGATCAAGTCGTGGGTCAGTCTATTGCCCAGCGCCCCCGGCAACATTGAGGTGACTGAAAGCCATCACGTCGGGCTCTGGGCCTGTTGGTCACCCTATCGGTTACCGGATAAAGTCGCGCAGTGGATCCTCGAAAAACCAAACGAATACTATGTGCAAATCGGGCACGGATCCAGAAGTTCACCTGAAATCTATTCCGGAGGTCCCGGCTATCTGCTCACCGCCGGCGGAGTATACCGGCGCACGCGTTCCTTATTGGTAGCACGGCCCATCACGCTGATCCTTGATGATGACGACGCCACCGATCTTTCGCAGGTACTGCATCTTTCGGGGCCTGGCGACGACTACCGCCAGTGGAACAACACGGGTGTTTGGCGTGACTTTGCCGTCACCGGCGGTCCCGTTTCGATTCCCCAAAATTGGTTTCCAGACGCGAAGGGCAAGACTTGGAAGGTGTATCGCCGAGGCAAAGATCAATGTGTCGCCGTTCATTCGAGCACCCATTTAGGTGTTGTTCATCTAACGCGTTCTTCAAATCCGCAAGCTGTGCTTGAGGCCGTGGAGAAAGCGAACTCCGACAACGACGCGTTGAGACATTCGTTTCACCAGCCAGGTGGAAGTCGGATCGATTACGATACCGGTGCATCATGCAACCGGTGGGTGATTGAGCGGATTGATGGCATGCCGGTCGATCGCCGGTTTGATGCGTGGCCAAGACTCCAAGGCGAGGGAGTTAACGAGACGAAATGAAGTAAATCGGTGCCATCCATAGGAAATCAGTAAATCGGTGCCATCCATGAAATGCAAGATGATGGACGCATGGTGTCACCCACCCACTATTGTTTTGGCTGCCGTTTTTCGTCGGCGGTCAAGATGCCCGCCATGGCTTTCGGCACGAGGCCGACTCCACGCATTCCTCCGAGCCGATAGATGTGGAGTGAGGATGAGCAAATGGCGTCCGCTCAACCGCAGACCCAAAAGCGAACACCGTGCAAATCGGATCGGTTAAACTGGACAGCATGTCAGTGACCCTCGACGACCGAACCCACCCTCACGCGTACCAGCGCGCGGGAACTCAAAAGGGCGCAAGGCGAGACGATCAAAGATCGTCAGCGTCTTGTCGTCGTTCGGCATCAAGCGATTGCCGCAAAACACCGCCTCAATCGCAAACAAGAAGACAAAACCGCCACCGAGCTTTCGATCGAAACCAACAGTACAGCATCATCGCACTAACCGATGGCGGTGGATTGGTGAAAGAACGCTACGCGTACGATGCGTACGGAACGCCTACGATCCTCGATGCCGCCGGAACTGCACTTACGGCGAGTGCTGAAAACAATCGCTACACCTACACCGGCCGCGAGTACGACGTGGCGTTAGGCCTGTACCACTACCGCGCCCGCATGTACGACCCGGTTGCCGGTAGGTTTTGCTCCAGAGATCCAATCGGGTATGTTGATGGGCTTAGTCTTTATGGTGGGTACTTTGTGCCATTTGGAGTCGATCCTTTTGGTCGGGCAATTGTTACGACTATTGATCTCGATATCCTAGGTCTTCCACGCGGTGACGGTTCTCCGCTCGATAATGATCCATTTCCCGACGGACCCATAGGACAGGGGCTTGATATTGGTACATCTCCCCCGCTTATGCCTTATCCTGGGGACATTGAGCCGGTATCACCATCTATCAACCCATCCACGCCTACCGACCCCGGAGACGGGGTAAGAACACTCGTAGAAAGTCCTCATCATGAATTTAATTTCAATGCAGCAATTACAGCTGATTGTGGTGGAGTGGTCGTAACTTCTGTATGGACCAGCGGCGTGACGAAAGCTTTTGTTGGAATAGAGTTACATGACCCCTCTGTGGAGTTTCAGAGCTATTCAGATTGTGTCAACGGTCGTTTGATCGTGTCGCATACAGGGTATGTTACTGCCGTCCTAAAACATACGGCGGGGATGGATATAGATGTTGCGCTCGGTGATGCTGGTGGTCTATCTATTGGCGTTGGCGGAACATTGCACGCTATGCTGGTAAAATTATGTTTTCATCAGGACCATTTGACTGTGGGGGCTGCGAATGAATCGACAGCTGAATCCTTACGATCCATCCCGAACAAATGATGAAGAACAACCATGGCTGAGCCGAACTGGTTTAGCTGTTCTTTTCTTGTTGGGTGCTTCTGTGACGCTCATTTTGTTCAGTAATCATTTGGCAATTCAAAAATTTCGTTCGTTAGAAGGGCATCCCGGAGAGCTTCCGCATAAATTGTCCGATGCCCTTCGAGTTCCAGTTTTGCTAGAACGACTTGGAGTGCTTCTCGGACTCGTTGCGTTGCTTCTGTTTGGGTTTAAGGTTATTCAGTTTTACACACGAAAAAATCGAAACGATGAAAGAGACAAGCAGGATGAAATCTAAAGTGGACAAAACTAAGGACTGTCATGGTTAGGCTTGACCCTTAAGTAACCTCATTCGACCACTCCATAGCGTTAGGCGGGATTCTTGTCTCACGCTTTCTTTTTAGCTGCCTAGATCTGGTAGCTTTCCACTGCCGGGGAGAATACCCCAATGTGACTTGGGTAACGCTCGGTGTTGATGAGATCCTTGCAAGCGGCTCGCGGTGCGTTGACTGGATTGTCGCTTCGAGTGGCGAGTGTTTTGAGGCGATTGCGGGTCGTTTTGGGAGGGTTTTTGCACGCCAGGCATAGCGCCAGCCGCAGCGGTGCTTTGACGCTTCGCTGGTTCGGTTGCAAGACTTCGTGCCAGAGTAGAATCAACATCATGCGGCCTCCCGCTGATTTGGCGGTGGGCCGCGTGGCGAAGCAGCGGCGTCGTCGTGGGCGATCAGTTCGGCATAGCGGATGCGGACGGCGTCCATCACCGGGTCGTGGGGACTGGTCCAGCCTTGATAGAGCAATTGGATCAACGGGTTACTCGTTCCACGCCGCGTCTGATCCCGGACGACTCGGGCAAGCAACTGCAACCAACTGCAACCAACTGCGGGCCGTGTCGAGACCGGCGGTGATCGGCTGCGAACTCGACCGTCCAGCATGGACAGAAGCGAAAATCAAGTGCCTGCAAAAACTCGTTTGCGCACACGCGCGTTAAGAACAATCTCAGCTGAGCATTTACAGTAGATCGTGATTGTGCCTTGAACCAAGCAGGTCGATCGCCGATGCCAAGTCCACGAAGCGGATTTCCAAAACGGTGCTTGTCACGTCCCATCAAGATCCGATCGTAGAAACCGCGTAGATCGAGCTGGCTCGCCAGCAAGACACCCGCGTCTTATCAACAGCAAATTTGAATCCATCAGCGTTCCGATCGAATTTTCAGTACTCCAACCAACGCGAGTGAAACTGGCTTTCGATTTGCCGGGATCGCCATCGTTGCTCATCGCTCGGCAAGTCGGTTATCGCCAGATCGTACGGGTCAATGACCGTGTTCGGGTCAATGACCGTGTTCGGGTCAATGACAAGGTGTTTTGCCGACACAATGAAGTAGCCGTCTGCGTTTCGCTCGGCCAAAACGATTGATGCCTGAAGCAGCTGCCCCGGGTACAGTGCGCACGGCGGCGCAGCAAGGTTGGCTTTCTCTTTTCCGCAGCCGATCAGGGGCAATGGTTTGCTTGATATGAAAAGCGTGAAAGTCCGTCGTTACCGAAACGATGAACCCGTCGGATAACCTTCCACCAGCACGCTGGGCGTAATAGGAACGCTCAATACCCTCTGGGTGCGTGTTGCCTGGAGGCGTGAGTATCGATAGGTCTGGCATTTCGTCTGGGTAACCCATCAACGAAGCGAACAACTCCGGATCATTCTTTTGGCATATATCGATTATTCTCATCCAAGTGAGCCGCCATCGAACCAAATTCGGCGAATTCAAACCCAGCACCGCAACGGTGCGTCGAGCATCGTCTGTTAAACCCGAAAGTCGCCCGTCGAGATGCACACGAATGGACGGTTCCAATAGAACCTGCGTTGGGTCTGGCACCCGACGTTTTCCTTTGCGGAGATTCCAGGCATGGCACGAATACACCAAGTTGTCGTATTCCAGTCTCGCGTCCGGCGAATTGGCTACCGGCTCGAAATGATCGAGGTCGAATTCACCGAGCCGCTTCCCCCACTGCTCTCGAATTAAACAGTAGACGCAGCGAAACGAAAACTCGTCACGCAACCATGGCCGAAACGATTGAACGTCTGAATAGCCACTGGGGCCGTGTCGACGAACAAGCGGCCCACCAGGGTATGTAAACGCAAGTCACGTCACGCTACGCATCCGGCTGAGACAGCAGCCGCTTGTGGAGCTTGAGAGCTTCTTCCATCGGTGGTGATGCAATCTCGTCGAAATGCTGTTCCGCCATCTTTTGCAAGACTGCTAGTTCAGCACGTTCAGGCACACTGATCGTGCCCTCAATTTCGTGATCGATCAATTCACATCGGCGATCGTCTTTGGCCTGCGTCCACTGCACATCATCTCCATTCGCCCCGACTTCATCGGCCACAAACCGTGTCACGGCAAGTTGAATCAAATGCACAACGTCTTGACCGGTCTCGCTGGCGCGAGCGCTAAGGCAATGTTGAATGTCGGCGGGAAGATCGATTTCGTACTTCATGCCCCCGTTGTATCACAGGAAACAGCGAATACACCAGCGATAACTACGATATCCATGCACGCTGGAAGCGTGACCAGAGCGTTTTCCCTACAAAGAATGGGATTTTTTTGCTTTCCGAATCCGCCAACTAGCGGTCCTAGGGCAGGAGGCCCGTAATGTCGTACGCCCAGCATGGCCATGATCTTCTGGAATGGAAGTCCCGTGTACTTAGTTCCGGTTTCTTTATGGGAGCCATGATACCAAATGAATAGCTCGTAAAGAAAAGTACGAGCCGAGGGCAACTGCGGCGAGGTGACAGACCGTGGAGAGGAAGCCTGCAAAGAATCGTCGCGGGACATCTTCTCGCGGAATTCGAAGGGGTAAGGGGTCGTTTCCGGAGGCAACTAGTTACTGCACCTGAGCGAAGCGACATTGAAACGGTAGCCTTTAGGCTCGACCCTTAAGTAACCTCGTTCGATCACTCCATAGCGTGAGACAGGATTCTTGTCTGACGCTTTCTTTTTGGCTGCTCAGCTTGTGCTGCTTGTGGCGGTGAGCGCACGTTGCCGAGTGTGACTTGTGCACTGCTCACACTTTTCTTGTGTGCCGGCAGACACGGCAGACACGGCAGACACGGCGGTCGGCTTGGTTACCGGCAGTGACCTTGATTGACGCTGTATTTCCACTTTATTTTCTTGTGGAGTTAAGTAGGGCCGGTTCCTACTTAACTGCTCACGTCATGGCTGATTCCCTGTCCACGGGGTTGGACGAAACGGGTCAACGAAGCACTGTCCAAACGAGAATAGGACGCGGTTCGAGAGTGTGTTGTTCGTAACCGTCTTTTCGGCAGCGAAGAATGGACCGAGGAAACCTTTGACGAATTGACCATCGCGGTAGGAACGGCTGTTGCCAGCCGCCCCCCGGCACAGATCCGTACTTGAAGAATTACCTCATACGGCTCTCGCCTTGAGTCGATCGCGAAATCGTTGGTCTGGATAGGGGTGAATGATCTTCGGTGTCGGAAACACGCGGCGAACCAATCGCTGCATCCGAGACCACGAAGCAAACCGCTTCAACTCTACCTCGAGGAAGAAGCCAAAAAACTTCTGCCAATAAAACCGTTACGCCCCAATGCAACCAAGGGCCATATAGAGGTTACCTTCATCGCACCTCTGCCGGAGTCCAAAGTTGATGGCTCGTCGTTCTTTGTAAGAAACTTTCATTCTCTATCCAAAACCGGTTTCATCCCGGCGCACCCTTTCCCCTTTTGCCCCCCCAGATACAGGCCTGACCCCGAAAGGCTCGGCAGATCTCTCGTAGCAGATCGGGGGTAAGCGCAATTGCGTTATAGTCTATCACTCTGATGCAGCGGAAAACTTGGTCAGGTTTAACAGTGTCTTGTCAGCAACCGGGTCTTTCGCCAGATTTTCGACAAGCCGCAAAGCCGATAGGACAAACCGCCCCTCTCCCTGTTTCACAACGCCCAGGTCGGTTCCCCACCAGGCGGATTCAGGGCCAAGGTAATTCGGCTTGTTCCGTTTCAGCGGATAAAAGTCGTGGGTCACCGAACCCACGATGGGCTTGGTATCCAACCCAGTCAACGTTCTCTTGGCCCACACGTTTTCATAGGTCTGCCCCATCAGTCCGCCCGAAGGAAGTCCCGCGAAGATCGGATGTTCTTTAACCACATGCCCGTGATCCCATGTGACCAGAAGAGTCAACCTTCGGGATCGACCAGCCACCACTTCCAACGATACTTCTCCGTGCGAAAGTGGCCCGTCGCTTCGAGTTTCTTCCCCGCGGCCCAGCCTCCATATCGGTCCCAGTCGACCGGGCCGGGGTGGGCGTCCAGGTCCACGAGCTCCGCCTGATGCTGGGCGGCAATCGCTCCGGCCGATCGCGTCTTGCCCGGCCACGTCCCGTGCATGTATTGGCCGTACCGGTCGACGAACGGAAAGAACTCGGACCGTAGTTGCTGCTCACTCGGCGGCGCAAATCGATCGGTGGCGCGGATGTTATCGATCGAGAAACGCATCGACTGGTTCGGACGCGACTTGCTGATCTCGATCGTGTCGAGCCTGGTCAGGTCCGGCGCCTACCAATGTGCAAGCACTCCGCCGGGCAAACCTCGCATATCCTGAAAGAACTTCTGCATGTACTCCGGCGGCTCACGACGAAAGAACGTCAGAAGCATCGTATCGGTCTCGCCAGGTTCTAGGCAGACGACGCTTCGGGAAGCTGTTTTTTCTTGACCGACCGTAATTTGAGCTAGGACAGCGATTGGCTGCGAGTCTCGATTCGTCACGTCGATCGCTACGCCGCGATAGGATGACAGGTCCCAACCGGGTGAAGTAAGTCGAATGCGGGACGGCTTGCCCTTGCCGTGCAGCGTCACCTGCAGCGCGCGACCGGTCTCGCCTTGGACGAGTTCCGTATCGGCGTTCTGGTGGATAATGGACGTGGGATCGGATCCTTGATCGAAGTCGTAGAGGACATCGTCCGACCGAACCGTTCCCTGCGAGACGATCAGTACGGAAATCAACAGTAGAGCCGAAAGGAAAGAAGGTGCACGCAGGATTGGCTCAAAACAAATACACATTATCTCTTCCCCGCTTCAAGCTCTTCTCGCGTCATGATCCCATCGTTGTTTCCATCGAGCTCTTCAAAATATTCGCTAGGGACATCTTCTTCATAAGGCTTCCCTTTTCTCGCGGCCGACTTTTTGTGCCATGCCAGCCATTCGTCTTTAGTGACCTGTTTATTACGATTCGCATCCAGTGTATTAAACCAATCCCAGTTGTTGTTCTGGGCTTCCGGTGCTGCTTCAGCTGATACCGTTCTTATCTTTGTGGAATCAATCATCGCGAACATCTGCCTCTTCAACTCCTGTTTGACGGCGGCGAGTTCAGGCGAACCGGCCAGATTATTCCATTCACGTGGATCACTATCATGATCGTAGAGTTCCTCCACGCCATCGTTGTAGCGAATGTAACGCCAACGTTGGGTGCGGTAGGACCAATGCTGGTGATCCACTAGGTTCTTTCCTCCGCCTTTGTGCTTCTCACCAAAGTAAATCATGGAAAGCGCGCCTTCAGGGCCGTCCCATTCGCCGGTCTGCGGATTTTCCAGGAAAGGTCGCACGCTGTGACCGTCAAGCGGAGCGCCGCTTCCATTCTTTCGCGTTTCCGAGGGAAGTCCGCAAAGATCCACAAGGGTCGGATAGAGGTCAATCAAAGACACTGGATGCTCTGCAACAGTGCCAGGTTTTGCCACGCCCGGAGCGCGTACCACAAATGGAATGCGACAGCTTTCCTCCCACGGCGAGTTCTTGAATAGGTAGTCCTTCTGCCCCATCTGCCATCCGTGGTCGGAGGTCACAACGACAATGGTGTTGTCCTTCAGCGGGCTGTTGTCGATGGCGTCGACTACTGTGCCGATGCATTCATCAACCGCCGTAACGCATGCCAGATAAGCCTGCGTGAACACCTTAAGAGCCTTCTCCTCGTCGCCGTTATACGTTTCAACAAGCGTACGGTAGTAGCGCAGTCCCTTGTGGCTCGGATCGAAGACTTCGCGATAATGGGTGTCGTCCGCATCGCCGGGCTTGATCGTCGGCAGTTCGAGTTCATCCAACGGATACATCTCGAAATATTTTTGTGAAACGTGCAACGGTGTATGAGGACGGATAAAACCAACGCCAAGGAAAAATGGCTGCCCGGCTTTCTTCTTTGCAAATCCCTCGATCATTTCCGCCGCCCAAGCAGCATTGCGTTCATCCGGGGTCGGATCGGTTTCAGGATTGAAAGGCGTGAGCTTGCTCCAGTCGCCATAGATCCAACCCGACTCGGAATTGCCGTCGTCGGCATAGGGCACATCCTCCAGTGCGCCCCAAGATCCATCGACAGCACCGATGTCCCCATAAGGTTTAGGCACGGAAGGATGCGCCACGCGGTTTTCACCGTCGTAGACCTGCGGCCCATAGTCGGCTTTGTATTTGAACGTGCTCCACTCATCGGGTTTACCGTGATGCATCAGCTTGCCGGAACCGGCCACGAAATACCCGTTCTGCTTGAAATGATCCATCAGACTTCGCGAATTCTTCAGCACCGGGTTCTGAAACCACTTGCTCCAGAAAAGGTTGCCGGACGTATGGCCGTAGATGCCCGTCAGGAAACTCGATCGTGACGGTGCACAGACCGGGTGGTTCGAATAGGCACGTCGGAAGGCTACACCCGACAATGCCAGGCGATCCATGTGAGGCGTGATCGCCTGCGGATGCCCTGCTCCGCCGGGAATGCCGGTGATATAGTCATTGAGATCATCGCAGACGATCAGCACAACATTGGGCTGGGTTTTGGCAAAGGCACTTGAAGCCCCCACTGCGATTACCAAAATGATCAGTATTCGTGTCATCTATTGTTTCCTATTTCTTTTCGCGCGTTTCCAATTCATCACGCGTGATAATTTCGTCGCTGTTTCCATCGAGCTGTGCAAAATACTTTCTAGTAACCTCTTCTCGATAAAGCTCCCCTTTTCTCGCTGCGGACCCTTTGTGCCATGACAGCCATTCATCCTTGGTAACTTCGCCATCCTTGTTTTTATCAAGTGATTTAAACCAGTCCCACTCGCTCGCCCCTTTCTCCTTGGCGGCTCTCTGCCTCTTGAGCTTCGCCTGCCACTCGGGCGTATGTATCAGGCCGAGGAAGCGCGGTTCGATCAGCTCGGAATCCCACTGCCTGCGAAGCTTCTCCAACTGCTGAATTTTCTCAGGATGCAGGCTGGCAATGTTGTTCTGCTCGCCAATGTCCTCTTCCAGGTTATAGAGCTGCGGATTGTCCCCGCGCCACTCGGAGTGCAGCTTGTAATCGCCGCGGCGCACCGTGTATTTTTGGCTGTCAAATTTTCGCAGGTAAATCGCTTCGTGCGGCGCATCGTTGTTCTGGCCCGTCAAATATGGAATCAGGTTAACTCCATCGAGAGGCCGCCTTGGATCAACCGGTGCGCCAGCAAGATCCACGATTGTGCCCATGATATCGAGCGAACTAACGGGAAGATCGTAGACTGCACCGGAGGGAAGCGTACCTTTCCACTGCACGGCAAACGGGACACGGAAACCGCCCTCCCAGGAATCGCCCTTTCCACCTCGCAAATGCCCGTTATCTGAACCATTCTTTGACTCAGGCCCGCCGTTGTCGGATAGGAAAAACACAAGGGTCTCTTCGGTCAGGTTCAATTCATCCAGTTTGCTGAGCAACTGGCCGACACCATCATCGACACAGCTCACCATGGCAGCATAAGTCTGTCGCTTGCCTTCAAGTTTTGGGAAACGGGATAGGTATTTTTCCGTCGCCTGTAATGGGCCGTGCGGCGCGTTGTAGGAGAGGAACAGGAAGAACGGATCGTTCTTGTGAACTTCAACGAATTCCACCGCTGCATCCGAAAACTCTTCGGTCAGATATTTGCGTGGTGGCACAGCCTCGTGGTTACGCATGATCCAGGTGCGGTAACTCTCACTCTCGTTCGTCGCGACATAGCTATCCTTGATCTTGAGTTCTTCGGGAAAATACTGGTGTCCTCCGCCAAGATGACCGTAGAAAAAGTCGAAGCCGCGGTTAAGCGGATGGTTGCTCGGATGTGCACCCTGATGCCATTTACCGACGACACCCGATTTATAACCGACCTGCTTTAGTACCTCACCGAATGTCTTTTCCTCCTTGGGCAGCCCCATGTTTGGATCTTGAGTTCGATACTGCGGATTTCGCTCAAAACCAAAACGCTGACCATATCTTCCCGTGATGAAACCCGCGCGGCTCGGTCCGCAGACGGAATAGGCCGTATAGCCGCTGGTGCATCGCACTCCGCTCTCTGCAATGCGGTCAATGTTCGGCGTCGGGATGTCCCGGCACCCGTTAAAGCCCACATCCGCATAGCCCAGGTCGTCGCACATGATCACGACCAGATTAGGCTTGTCGGGCAGATTAGGCTTCTCGGCGCCGAAAACCGGCATAGCTCCGATCGTGAGCCATGCGCAAACAAATCCAAACTTTCTCATGTGCATTCGGCATCCACACTTACCTGATATTGGCTTAATCATATTTTTAATCCCTTGGGGGTTAGAAGACGCTGGCGATGGGAGCAAGTCTGACATCTAGAAAGAGGCCGGCGGTGGTTTGCGATACTCGTCGTAGAGACGCTGCCACAGCGCTCCTTCTTGGCGGCGAAGTTGAAAGAGAGGACGTTCCAATCCAAGCTCCCAATCGTGCAGCTTCTTGAACATCGTTCGCACACGTTCGGGGTGCGATTGGGCAAGGTTGCGCTGTTCTGCCGGATCTTCCGCGAGATTGAAAAGTTCGGCAGGTCGGTCGGGAGATCGGAGTAGTTTCCAATCCCCATCGCGGATCGTGCCACGTAGTTCCATCTTCCAATAGAGCGTCTGGTGTGGCATTCCCGATTTGCTTCCCGACAAGTACGGCTCCAAGTCCACGCCGTCCAGGTCATCAAGCGTCGATGTGTCTCCCTGGGCCGCTGCAAAGAACGTCGGCAGCAAATCCAGCGAGCTTGCCGGCGGCTCGTAGGTGGTCCCCGCCTTGAATCTAGCCGGCCATGAGACGATGCACGGTACGCGAATTCCACCTTCCAAATGTGTCGCCTTCACGCCGCTCAAGGGATAGTTGCTGGAACGATTGCCAAACGTAGGGCCGCCGTTGTCGTTGGTGAACACGACCAGCGTGTTTTCACGCAGCCCCAGCGTTTCCAACTTATCGAGGATGCGGCCGCAGGCCCGGTCGAGGGACAGTGCCATCTGTGCCACTTGCTGGCGTCTTCCTTGCAACTCGGGAAAGGCATCCTTGTCCGCGGGATCCGTATGCATGGGCGAGTGCACCGCATTGAACGACACGTACGCGAAGAAGGGTTGGTCTCGATTGCGCTGGATGAAAGCGCAAGCCTCGTCTGCCAGCACATTGGTCAGATAGCCTTCATGCTCCTGGAAATGGCCGAAGCCTCGCTCCAATTGATGCCCTCGGCTGGGCGCTTCGCCGGGTGCGTAGGCGAAATAGCTGCGTGCGCCGCCTCGAAAGCCAACAAATTCATCGAAGCCCCGCTTCGTGGGGTGATAGCGGGCGGCGACGCCCAAGTGCCATTTGCCGAAGATCGCCGTGCGGTAGCCGAGTTTTTTCAAGTGGTCGCCCATGGTGGACAAGTGCAGGGGCAAGCCCATCTCTTCGCCGAGGGCGCCACTTGCGCTCATGATCCCCGGCACATTGTTTTCCTCGAAGCCGAAGCGTTGCTGGTACTGCCCCGTCAGCATCCCGGCGCGTGATGGCCCGCATACACTCGCGCTCATGTAGAACTGCTTAAGCACCACACCTGATGCCGCCAACTGATCCAAGTGCGGCGTCTTGAAGTGGCGGCTGCCTTGGAAGCCGAAATCGTTGTACCCCGCGTCATCCGCATACAGCAGTACGATGTTGGGTTGTCTTTCGGCCGCTGCGTGTGAACAGACGGCGCAGAGGCCTAATAATGTTATCCACAAAGTGTTCTTCATTTTAAGTTACTCCTTGCTCTCGATCTGGAGGCGGGCCTTACCCAGGCCATCCGACGTTGCCGACAGACGGATTT
Source organism: Novipirellula herctigrandis (assembly GCA_007859835.1). Lineage (GTDB taxonomy): Bacteria > Planctomycetota > Planctomycetia > Pirellulales > Pirellulaceae > Novipirellula_A > Novipirellula_A herctigrandis. The sequence goes on from SJPJ01000001.1 coordinate 7,055,793, forward strand.
CGCCGGATTCGCCCGCGCGGGAACGGACGATGACGAGACAGAGGCCGTTGAACGCCTTGCGTTTGCTCGCTTGAAAGGATTCGTGACTGGTTGGATCGCCGCTGCCGACCGCGAGAATTTCGCCCGGCCCCTCGAGTTCGAATTGCACTTCATTATTGGAACGCGGGACGAGCAGCCCCTGGGCGTCGGAAATTTGGACCGTGATGAAGGAGAGATCCCGTCCATCGGAATCGATCAGCGAACGGTCGGCGCGAAGGTCGATCTTCGCCGGGGCGCCGGTCGTCTTCATGGTATCCTCGGCCCAACGTGCTGCGTCCTTGTAGGCGACGACCTTCAATTCGCCGGGCTGATAGACCACGTCATCCCAACGGAGGCGATATTCGAGATCGCCCTTCTTCTTCCGACCGAGAGATCTTCCGTTCAAAAACAGTTCCGCTTCGTCGCCGGAGGTGTAGACGTGCACCGGCGTGACCTTCCCGATGCGTTCCGGCCAGTTCCAGTGAGGCAGGATGTGCGCCATCGGCAGATCCGGACGCCAGCGTGCTTTGTAGATGTAGAACCGGTCTTTTTTGAAACCGCACAGGTCCAGGATGCCGAAGTAGGAGCTGCGCGGCGGGATCTTACTGCCCAGGCGTTCCAACTCTTTCTCCATGCGCTGGCGCTCTTCCGGGTCGGCAAAGTTGAGCAGGTTGGTGCTGTCCTTGTTGTACGGAGTTGGCTCACCAATGTAATCGAAGCCGGTCCATACGAACTCACCAATAACGTAGGGGCACCTGTCTTGCGCCTCGAACTCGATGTCCGGATTGTTGGCCCACGGCGGCGCGGTCAGGTCGTACGAACTCACTTGGAAGTACCCGCCCTGCCCCATGTGTTTTTCATCGGAGACAGGAAAGAAGTACTCGCCGCGTGAACTGACGGTCGATGCGGTTTCGCTGCCGTATAGTGGTTGCTCCGGATTGTTCTTTTGAAAACTCTCGTACAGATGCGGCTTGTAGTTATATCCGAACACATCCACGGTCTTTTGAAAGCCGTTTTTTCCCGAGTTCTGGTTATTGCAGCCAACCGTGGTTGGTCGCGTCGGATCAATGGAGCGAACAAGGTCGCTAAGCATCTGTGAAACCGCGTGACCTTCCGGCTTGTTTTGCTCGCGCACTTCGTTGCCCGTGCTCCACATGACGACGGACGGCTGATTGCGATCACGGCGGATCATCGCTTCGATATCCCGCTTGTGCCATTCGGGAAAGAGCGAGGAGTAGTCGTTTTCCGTTTTGCCAGCCTTCCAACAATCGAACGATTCAACCTGCACGAGCATCCCCATCCGACTGCAGAGGTCGACGTATTCCGGGGCGGGAGGATTGTGCGCCGTGCGGATGGCATTGCAGCCCATCTCTTTGAGCAGTTCGATCTGACGCTCGGCGGCGCGCGTATTGAACGCAGCGCCCAGCGGCCCGAGGTCGTGATGCATGCAGACGCCGTTCATCTTGACAGCGCGGCCATTGAGCAGAAAGCCGCGATCCGCAGTAAACTCGATCGTGCGAATGCCGAAATCGTTTTCTACAACATCGACGACGTTGCCTTCCTCGAGAACGGTCGTTCTCAGTGTATACAGATGGGGCGACTCGATATCCCAGAGCCTGGGCGACGGAACGAGCAGCGTGCAGTCTTCACCCTCGCCGCGAGTCACGACATCGCCCGAACCTGACGGACGTATTTCGTGGCGCACTGTGGTCGCGGCGGTCGCCCCTTCCAACTCGACCTGGGCTCGCACGTTCCCAAGATCTTCCCGCACCTCCGGCGTGGTGATGCACACGCCCCAGTGAGCAACGTGCACGGGAGCCGTCTTGACCAGCCAGACGTTGCGATAGATGCCGCCGCCCGGATACCATCGCGATGACTCGCCTGGGTTGTCGAGTCGCACGGCGATCGTGTTTTCTTCCCCAAACCGGATATGCTCGGTCAGTTCGATGCGGAAGGACGCGTACCCATAGGGCCACTGCCCTGCGTACTGGCCATTGATATAGACCTGAGCCCGACTCATCGCGCCGTCGATGTCGATGAAGATCCTCTTGCCTCGATCGGACATGGGGACCGTGAAAGTCTTGCGGTACCAACCAATGCCTTCATAGGGCAGCTTGCCCGTGCGATTCGGCAGATCGTCGCGAAAAGGTCCCTCGATCGCCCAGTCGTGAGGCAAGTACAACGGACGCCAATCACTGTCGTCGAGCGTACCGTTCTCCAAGCCCTCGGGTTCGGCTCGGGTTGTGCCGTCAGGCATCGCGCCGAAGCGGGCGAATCGCCACCCGGAATTTAAGGACTCTCGCGAACGAGCTTCCAAACGGACCGAGTCTGTACACAGCAAGGTCAATAGGACACAGAAAACGAGAACGCGTTGCATCAATAATTTCCTTTCCTGAATTTGGTATCCGCATGCAACCCCTTGGGTTGCCTTCAGAGGGTAACCAACACGATGGGGACACCCACGCAAATGACATCTATTTATAAAATCTTCTAAACTCGTAGAGTTTATTCCCAACCCGACGAGCTGCCTCAACGGTCTCAGCGTAAGGAGTATCCGTTATATCCAGAAACCCAATCTGACTGTTTTCCCCATCCTGGCGACCGGTGATGGCCTGCCCGCGGAACTGGAACCAGTGTGTGCCAACGATGTGAGGATGCTTTAGAGCCTCTGTCAGGTAGTGCTCATAGGCATAAGCACGCTGCCGTTGATTTGAAACGCCCCGTAAGCCAGTATAAAACATGCCCCGATCCAGTGCACCGAAGTGGAACTCGCCAATAAGGATAGGCAGATCAGCACCTTCCACCATTTGGAGGTCAGCCGGTGAAAAGCGATAGCGGTTAATGCTGAGCACATCGCAGTATTTTGCTGCTGACTTTACGACGCTCTTCCTTGCACCTCCATACGGCTCGCTATGCCCATGCAGACGACTGCCCAGGTATAGCTTGCTGGGAGCAGCACGCCGGACCTCTTCGCTGACAATTTTGTAATAGAGTTCGCTATCCAAGCCTTTCCAATTGATTTCGTTATCGACGAAGTAACCGATGCACCATGGGTCCTCCGTGGTCCTTCCCTTTTCCCGCTCAAGACGCTCACGAACAACAGACCGGAATGTCTCTGGGTCCTGCAGCAATTGCTTCAACTGTTCTTGATTCCCGTAATGGACAGCCACGGTATAGGGCGTTTTCTTCATCTGGTAAGTCTCAGCATCGGACCAGTTACCAATGGTATTCATACCCCAGCTTTTCAGCCTTGTATGAGACAAGTTTTTAACGGTCTTCTTCCAGTTCGTCCCATATTTCATTTCAAGATTTACTTTAAGAAAACTCACCGTTTTAGATTTTGTCCAGGCTGCCGGAATCTTTTCAAAGTAATGCTCACGGTCCTTGGCTGATGTGGCGTCCTTCTCATGAACCCCTGTGATGCCATGAGACCAGAATAGACACCCCTCGGGATCCACCAGCCACCACTTGCCTTCGTGCTTCTCGGTCCTGAAATGACCGGTCGCATTCAGTTTGGGGCCCTGCTTCCAGCCACCATACTTGCCGAAACTTTTGGGGCCAGGATTAGCCGCCAGATCCTTTTTTTCTTTTTCCAACCGAAGCGTTAATTCTTTTTCAGAAGACACTTTTCCCGGCCAGTCTTCATGCTTGAATTGCCCGAAGGTATCGACAAAAGGAAAATAGTTCTCAACACCGGGCGCAGGAATCGTGCCATATTCTCCCACCGCACGAATTTTGCTGACGGAGACAGATTGACCAACGGAAGCACCATCCAGATCACGAATACACACGGCTTTAACACTGGCAGGGTCAATGCCTTGATAATGAGAAAGGTATCCCCCTGGGGTTCCATGCATTCCTGTAAATAGATTCGCGTTGGGGTTTTTCTGATTCCATCTGTTTCTGAGAATATGCAGCACCATGGTGTCAGATTCTCCTGGTGGCAGGTGTAAGAATCCCCGGCTTGGATATTGACCGTCCAGGTCCGCTACAATCGTCACCGCTTTCTTTCCGATGTTTTGGACATCGATCGCCACGGCAACAAAGGAGCTGAGGTCTTGGTTAAACGGAACCTTTACCCCGGATCCAGTTTCCAAGAATTGCACCTGAAGACCTTGATCAATCGATGCTCTCGCGTTTACCGGCTCGATCGCGATCTGCTTATTAGCAAGGTCTACCAGATCGACACTGGCCTGCCCTACGGCCACCAGCGTCGGCGAATGTTGACTCTGTGTTTCCGCAACTGCACTGGCCAGTGTAAAGACGGCTGCGCACAAGATAACCAAAAGATTAACAGCAAAATGGTTCATGTTATTCATTCTCTTGTAACGACCATACCGAGACATCATCAATCAACCCGATGAAGTTGCTCACGGGCAGTTTTGTCATGATGCGGTGACCGTAACTCCGGCCTCCCACATTGAGACGGAAGGACTTCAAGACATTAACCGGTTCATCTTGACCTTGTAACGCGACCTCGACCCTCTGGCCATCGACCTCAATGATCACTTCGGAGAGCATACAACCATGGTGTGGCATGCGAACTTGAACCGAGTGCCACTGGCCATCGTTGAGCTTTTCTGGTTGGGCGATAAGAAACTGCTTATCGGATATGGCGACCACGGGAATGCCGTTATCCAGATAGAGGTTCAAAAAGTTCTTGCTCGCTTTGCTCCATATGCTGGCCGTGTTGATCAGAATTTGATTTTCTTCTGATTGAGTATTGAAGGACAATTCATAAGCTACCGCCAACCCACCCTGCATAGGCCCCATGCCAAATACGCCCATGCGAGAATCATCCGTAAACTTTCCTGCCATGCCATTCTTGCCGGGAACCAGTTCAACATTGTAGTGAAGGGCATCATACTGAGGGCCAAACGTTCCGCAATTAGCGAACGATCGCGTGCAATAAGCACCATCTAAGGCCCGGTGCTTTTCTGCTTCCCCAAGTCCCAGAATCGTCCTCTGTTTAAGGTCGAAATTTTCTTCAAAATTAAAATGCAAGAGTCGCGATGTAGTGTCAAAAAGTGCCAATCCACCTTCTGCATGAAAGGTTGTTTCTGATTCTGATTTATCGATGATCAACTTGCCTGTTTCCCGGTAGCTCCCTTTAGGTAAACTTTCACCGGAATGAGCGTAGAGTGTCATTTCAATCTTATCATCGCTGATATCGACGGTCTGAAAATTGGAAAAGCTGTTTCCTCGTGTGACAACCTGAAGCAACGATGACTCCGGGTCTTTTGTCACGGTATTCGCATGCACTTCACCGGCAAGGTACATGTCGACATCATGCTTTCTCAATACCTTCCAAAAATCGCACTCTGCATCATCATCAAAAACCATTCCGCTGCTGTTGACTTTACGGACGGGATAGAGCACAGGGAGGTGAGACTGCACGATAATATGTTTGATAGCCGCATCTTTTCGTGCCTCGCTCAACACCGATTCAAGCCACTCAAGATGCTTTCCCTCAACCGCTCCGGTAACGCTGCCCTCTTCTCCAATGGTCTTTGTGTAATGCTCTTGGTGAAAAGCATCTATCGTCACAAACAGGACGTTTTTGTGGACACAGGCAAAAGAGGTGTCTTCATAGATTGTGCCAAGTGGACGCGCATCTGCCGCTCCGATTCTTCCTGAGTATCTAAAAACCTTGCCGTCTTGTGAATAGTTAAAGGCACGGGCAAAAGACTCTCTGAACTGTGGCTGACATCTCGCAACATCTGAACCCGCCGGCCATGGATTATCCCCTAACTCATGATCGCCAACCGCCATCAATAGCGTTGAGTAACCACCTTGTGCAAAGGTGTCGATCATTCCCTCATAACAGAGTTTGCCGGCCCGCAGGATGACGTCTTCCGGTTTAGAACCCGGACTGAACTTCTGAATAAAATCAGGTGTGTCCCAATGCCCACTATTGCTGTCCCCAGGCAATGTCATCAGCTCCCCGCCATACTCGTTTTTTATCCGCTTAATCGTTTGAATTTCTTTCTGAACAGCTTCGTCATACCAACTCGCATCACGCATGACGAACTTTTCGGCTGAATGCCAGTCTGCCAGATTGATGAAACGCCAGGGCTCTTCCGCCTGAACGGACAGGGTTGTCGTTAACAAAAAAATAAGAAACGTTCTCATGGTGTGTTCTCCAACATCCGCTTGACTTTGAGTTTCACAATAAATGTCCAATTACTAATCCTGCTATCCCTCTCATATCATTCTCCAGAAGTGGCACGCTGCTTGCAGATTCGAAATCATGTAGGTTCAAGGATTCCATCCGGCTTGCCCGGATGGTGAATCAAATTTCTGAGCTAACAGTATATGCCTTCTCAACCCTCCTCCCTTTCCCTTTCGCCCGCCGGAGGCGGGCGAAAGGGAAAGGTGGGAAAGTAGTGCTTGTCGCCGTGTTAGCTTGTCAATCTCGTTCCCCACTGGGACAAGCCCAGTGGGGACGTCGTACTCATGTAGCTTTTCAGTCTTGCTTTCACCGGAGCAAGCCCGGTGCAGAGCAGCTTTTCCGAGCGTGAAAGCCTCCACCGGGCTTGTCCCGGTGGAGAATAGACTGACTGGGCTACAAGAGCTCCAGTGAATACCGATAATGTACTTTCCCTGCCCCCCACTGGCCTTGTGCCAGTGGACAAAGGACTCAAACACCAGCTAGGCAGCTTTTCTTCACTCCCATGTCTCTGAAACCGATCTACACACCCGAGCTCTGTCGTGCAGCATATCAGCTTCGTTGGTCGTTGGCATTGTTTCCGGGGCAGGCTCTTCCGCCAGCAGACGTGTGGATTGATCGGCTGAACGAAGCTGCCAAGCCGGACCACATTCGAGTCCTCGAACATGCGCGGCAAACCAACGGCACGGAACTTATTCTGGTGAGCACCACACCATCGGTAGCGCCGCCGGATATCGTTCGAGTGGTGAAAGGGCGACTGCAACACTTGCTCACAATCGATCATCCCGTTCGGTGGCAGCGGAACTTTCGGCTGACGAGTGTTGGCGACTCGACTGTCAATACGGTTGAGAACTACGTCGCCGATCAACTCTCGCATCATCCGTTGGCTGATCCGCACACGACGGCTTCGCTCGAGGAGTTTCAGCTGAGCTTCGATGTCGATGTGACCAAGGTCGTCAACAGTGCTCATGGGCAGTACGCGTTGGCTCTGCATATCGTGCTGGTTCATGCTGAACGCTGGCGCACCGCAGAGCCGACCTTTCTTCGCACAACTCGAGATGCGATTCTCAACGCGGCACACAAGAAAGGGCATCGAGTGTCTCGGCTCGCGCTGTTGCCGGATCATGTGCATTTCACTCTGGCGATCGACTACCTCAGTTCGCCGGAAACGATTGCTTTGTCGTATATGAATAATGTCGCGTTTCGCCATGGAATGCTGCGGATATGGATGGATAGTTTCTATGCTGGAACAATCGGTCGGTACGACATGGATGCGGTGAGACGCAGGTTGTAGTCGTTTGTCTTTAGTCGTCTATGTTCGGTTTCCACTGGGACAAGCCCGAATGGCGTGGACTTAACCACTTGTGATTCGACCTGCCCCCGCTGGCCTCGTGCCAGCGGAGCAGTGACTGGGAAAATGTGAGGGTGGGTGTGTCATGCATGGTAGCTATCAAGTCGTGGCTTCCACCGACGCAAGGTCGGCGGGGGCCTTAAGTCCACGCCATTCGGGACAAGCCCAGTGGGGACGTGGCATTGATTGACACTTTGCTCGTAGCTTTTCAGTCTTGCTTTCACCGGGGCAAGCCCGGTGGAGAGCAGCATTCCCGAGTGCGGAAGCCTCCACCGGGCTTGCCCCGGTGGAGCATAGACTGACTGGGCTACAAGAGTTCCAGTAAATACCGATAATGTACTTTCACCGCCCCCCACTGGCCTTGTGCCAGTGGACAAAGGACTCAAACACCAGCCCGGTGGAGAACAGTGCTCGTGTAGCTTTTCAGTCTTGCTTTCACCGGGGCAAGCCCGGTCGAGAGCAGTATTCCAAGTGCGGAAGCCTTTAAAATTTGTTATTCGTTTGAACTTGCGAACCGGATCAGGTTCAGCAGGATAAGGTCTGCTACGGGGTCCTGACCAAGATGATCCACAAGCCGCAAAGTCGACAGGACAAATCGCCCCTCTCCCTGTTTTACAACGCCCAAGTCGGTTCCCCACCAGGCAGGATCAGGGCCAAGGTAACTCGGCAGGCCCCGTTTGGCTGGCCAATGGCCATGGGTTACCGAGCCAACGATGGGCTTGGTGTCCAGTCCAACCAACGTTGTCCTAGCCCAGACGTTTTCATAGGCCTGCCCCATCAGTCCATTGGAAGGAAGTCCCGCGAAGATCGGATGTTCTTTAACCACATGCCCAACTCCGACCCACAGTCCTTTGACAGGACGTTTTCCTCCGCGAACAGGTAAGCGGTTATCCCCGCACTCAAGAACGACTACGGAGCCGCCCTTTTCAGCAAACGCCTTTAGTTCGGTTTGTGTTTTTGCAGGTGCCGCACCAGCAACCAGTACCGGTGTAGAGACTTCGGTTTCGTTACTGAATTCGGAACAGTCGACTCCCTTCTGCCCGAGGAAAAAACGAAGGGCGCCAGCAGAATCAACCAAAGCAATCTTTACGGAGGGTACGAGCAGTTGTTTTTTCGTAAACACCTCGAGGCCGACCGAATTCCGAGCAATCATTTTGCCCGAACGATCTACCAACCGAACCTTCACCGAATAGCTGCCCGACCAGTCCTGCGTATCAAGCCTGAGTTCCACCAACGGTTCAATGCCCTGCTTCAGGACAACATCCTGTTCTTTCTCAAAAACGATCGCGTCATCCGTTGCGAGCACTTCAACACGAAGTTGACCTTCCGTTGCCGACAACTCATTGATCCCGTTTAACTGTAGCGTTGCTCCCTGTTCGGCATAGGCATTTCTAGGCAGTACATTCACAACAATATACTGCTCGGCATTGGCTTCTTTGGTTGCCTCATACAACTCAGGTTTGGAATTCCTGAACAGATCCAACAGACCGGCCCCGACGACCCAATCGCCATCGGTCAGGGCATGGACGGCATAGCCGCAAGTGCTGCTATTGGAACGGATGCCTTCGATCATCCGTTTATTGCCTTCGCCGTGGATTGTCTGCTGGTCCAGGCAGAAGTCGCGGAGATCGGGATAGACCGCATCCAAGCCGCTCTCCTGTAGCGCCGTGCGGTAGGTGTCTGCTAATTCGCGATGATAGCGATAAGCCGGCGCCAGCGGATTGCCATCCCGTTCAAAACGCTTGTTGTTGTCTACTAAGTCCGGAAGGCTGCCATAGCCTATCTCCGAAACATAAGTCAACCGTCCCGGCTTGATAACGCTCCTTGAATCAACGGCAGGTACGTCCAATCCCAGCTCACGAATTTGATCTTCCGTTTTGGCCAGCGTCAAAAAACCTTCATAGTCTTGCCGGCTCAATGGAGCACCCGGATAGATGTGAACATCGTTGAAAACTACCGGTTGCAGCTGATAAGGCAGGTAGATATTCGAGCCACCCGCAAATCCGCCTGACTCATCAAGAATGAGACGCGAGGGATCCAGCTCACGGGCCAGCAGTGAAACATCGTGCTTAAACCGCCCCAGATCTTCGCGATAGATTTCATTGAAGATTTCCCACTGCACGATACAGGCACGATTGCGGTCGCGCATCATGCCTGAACGGACCTCGTTTTCAATCCGTTCCCTTAGATGCGGCGTCACGGTCGGCCAGCGTTTCATGCATTCAATCGGAAAGCCGCCGACCACCATCACACCCATCTCATCGCACAGATCAAGCCAAGCAGGCGGAGGCGGTTTTCGCCAGGGCCGGATCATGTTGAACCCGGCCTCTTTGGCCAACCGAATTTCACGCTTCGCCATTTCAAGGTTGTCCGGTAATGCCAGCTTGTGAGGGTAGAGCCCCTCGAAAAACGCAGCCTTGATATAGGTTGGTTTCCCGTTCAGCTCGAAGCGATTGTTGCGGATCGTTAGTTCCCGCATCCCGAAACGAACCTGTTCCTCATCCGATCCGGCAATCTTGACCGCGAGTGTGTAAAGGTTTGGCTCACCCGGCGACCACCGTTTGGCATCAGGAATCTTCAGCACCCACTGAGCAAGGTTCTTTCCGGGCTTTAGGTTGATGGTCTCATCATGTTTGGCGACTACCTCGCCTTCATGCGAAATCGAAAGGGCAACGTCCTGCATACCGCTCTTCGTGTTCGTATTGTCCAGCCGCAGCTGAACGTGCGCCGTATCGTCTTCGAGCTGCGGAATCACAAACACATCGTCAACCACCACTTGGCCGGTGGCGACCAAACGCGCCGACTGCCAGATGCCGCCGGCAATGGCGCCGCGCCAGTGTGGCATGTCGTTCGGACCAACGCCATCGATCACTTGATCTGTATGAACAATCGGCCCAAGCACTCGGAGGCCGAGAAAATTGTCTCCTTCGAAATTCAATAAATCATCCACGCGGAATTCAAAAGGACCATATCCGCCTTCGTGCCGGCCGATGCAATGATCGTTCAGCCACACTTCGGCAATGTAGTTCACCGCATCAAACTGAAGCCGGATGGTTTTACCTTTCCAATCCTTGGAAACTTCAAACGTTTTGCCATAGGTGGCAAGCCCCTCGTAATCCTTTTCAATCTCCTCCCAGCAGCTCGGCACCTGGATCGCTCGTCTTTCCAATCCCTGGAACACGTCTCTGGTGTGCCACTTCGCTGCCCGACCTTCGTTGCCGGAATCGAACACGATCTGCCACGGGCCATCGAGCGACTGGAGGCGCCGTTCTTGCGCAACGCCAGACAGAGTGAACGTGAACAGCAGTGCAAATGAAAATAGGATTCTCTTGATGGTATTCAAGCCTAGGTTAGCTCGTCGATATTTTTGAGTTGACTTTGCGCCTGGCTACGCCGTCGAGACGCTCTTCAATAGACTCGTTTTCAGTTATCCGCAGTGAATTCGATGAGATTGAACAGGAGCTTGTCAGCTACCGGCTCGCTACCAAGGTTTTCAACGATTCGCAGTTGCGAAATGATCACTCGGCCTTCGCCGTGAGGCACTATCGCGAGGTCCGAACCCCACCACGATTCGCCGGGGCCGGAATAGTGCAATTTGTGGTTCTCGGAAAACCACTTGAATCCGATCGAGGCGACAATCGGTTCGACTTCCATATCACGCAAGGACTGTGCGGCCCACACGTTTTCGTAAATGTCGCGCATCATACCGCCCGAGGGCAGACCCTTGAAAATCGGATGCTCGCGAACCAAATGCGGAATGCAGGACCAGAGACCTTGGGCCGCCTGGACTCGCGCTGCAACGGGTACGGTCGATGATTGGACCTGATTCGAATCGCCTCGTTTGTAAAACTTTCCAACCCCTTGGACGTAGACTGCCGTCCCGCCGGCTCTAATGAAACGCATCAGGTCGGCGAAGCGTTGTTGCTCAGCCGACGTTCCGGCTGCAACGCGGGTTACGAACACGGGAATCGATCGTGGCGTCGAGGCATCGAATTCCATCGCGTCGACGCCCTGGAGCCTCAGCCAACGAGTCAAGCGTCCATCCAAATCCAATACGGCGATCTGTTCTTTGGGAATCGCCAAGTCCTGCTCGGCGAACACGTCGAAGGCGCCGGAGTTCTCCGTTACAATCGATCCGTCCTCTGCCGACAACGTCGCCGTGATCGTGTAACCGCCGCGCAAGCTCTGAGTATCAAGCTGCTCGGTGAAGAGCGTCGAGACGCCCTCGTTCCAATGCGTTCTTGTCTCGTTACTGAAGACTGTTTCGCCGGACTTCGACGTCATTTGAACGGTCAAAATACCGTTCAGCGACGCCTGTTCATTGACGCCGACCACTTGCAGCTCGCTCCCTCGCGACGCGTAAACATTGCGAGGCGACATGCGAATCACCAGGATTCGCGGTTGGTTGGCCGCCTTCGTGGCTTCGTATGCGTGAGATTTGGGACGCCGCCAAAGATCGATGAGTCCGGCGCCCATAATCCAATCGCCGGCGGAGAGAGCGTGAATGCAGTAACCGCTCACGAGCGGATTCGAGCGCACGGCTTCGATCATCCGCTTGTTGGCCCCTCCGTGAATTGACTGCTGGTCGAGGCAGAATTGTTCAAGGTTCGGATAGAATTCACCGAAACCGCTCTCTTCGAGCACGCGTCGCTGACCTTCCGCCAAACGATGATGGTAACGGTACGCAGGCGTCAGCGGATTGCCTTCCTGGCGGAAACGCTCGTTGTTGTCGACCAGATTCGGCAGGCTTCCGTAGCCGAGTTCGGAAACAAAGGACATCAGACCGGGAACGACGTTCCTTCCGGGAGTCCTCGCATTTATGCCTCGGGCCTCCTTCTGCTCCTTGGTCAAACCGATGGAGAGAAAACCGTCGTGTAGCCGCTTGTTAATGAACGGGCCGGGGTAGTTGTGTATATCGTTGAAACGAATCGGTTCATGCTCGTTTGGCAGATACATCCGAGCTCCGTACGCCCAACCGCCCGATTCATCCAAAATCAGTCGAGTCGGATCCAATTCCCGAGTCAGCAAAGCCATGGGACGCATCATCTGCTTGAGGATCGGCCGATGGAGTTCATTAAACAGTTCCCACTGCACCACGCACGCCCGATTGCGGTCACGAAGCACGGCTTCCCGGACCTCCCTCTCGACGCGGGCCGGTAAATAAGGCGTCGACAGCGGCAACCGCATGCATTCGAGCGCCGGGCTGCCAACGACCAGCACGCCCAACTCATCCGCCAAGTCCAGCCACATCGGCGCTGGGGGGCGGCGCCACGGGCGGATCATGTTGAAGCCCGCCTCCTTGGCCAACTGAATCTCTCGGATCGCCATCTCGCGGCTGTCGGGATAGGCGATTCCATTCGGGTAGAGGCCCTCGAAGAACGTCGCTTTCAGGTAGATCGGCTCCCCGTTCAAGTAGAACTGTTTGTCGCGGATCGTGAACTCGCGCATACCGAATCGTGAAGTCCATTGGTCTGATCCCTCAAGCTCGACGTCGGCTTGGTACAAGTGAGGATCGTCGGGAGACCAGTAGCGTGCGCCGGGGACTTGGATCGTTTCGGTATGCATGCTCACGCCGGGCCGCAGGATAACTTCCCGAACGGACGTGCCCACGATATGATCGGGATCATTCGCCGACCGAATCGTTGTGACCAATTGGACGGACTTGCTTCCCGAGCCGGTGTTCTGCAATTCCAAATGAAACGTCGCGGTGTCGTTCTCGATTTTCGGAACGATGAAGACATCTTTGACCAGGGCCTCTTCGGTTGCGATCAATTGGACGGACTGCCATACTCCGCCAGTGATTCCTCCTCGCCATTGAGGTGTTTCCAACGGTCCCACGCCATCAATGTTCTTGTTCTGGAGGATGATGGGGCCGACGACTCGCAGAATCAGCGTGTTTTGTTTGCCTGGCTTGAGAAGGCTGTCGACGCGAAACTCGAAAGGCGTGAATCCGCCTTCGTGAAAACCAACGACTTCGCCGTTCAACCAGACTTCGGTCAGGTAGTTCACGGCATCGAACCGCAGTCGTACCGTCTTGCCGGCCCAACTCGAGGGAACTTCAAACTTCCGTCGATAGAAGGCGACGCCTTCATAATCTTGCTCGATGAGTTCCCAGCAACTCGGCACGTGAATCGGGCGAGTGTTTGAGCGTTGGGAGAAGATATCGTCGTGATGCCAATTCGCTTCTCGGCCTTCGTTCTCGGAGTCAAAGACGATCTCCCAGGTCCCATCAAGCGACAGCAATTCTCGTGATTCGGCATGAACCTCACTGAAAAATGACAAGACTGCAACGGCGGTCGTCGCTATGAACAAAGCGATCCTGCGGTTGATCGGCAAAGATATTCTCATTTCTTGGGGCATGATTTCCTCTTTTCTAGTTCGACTTGTCGGCGACCGCGTCGTGCGGACGAACTTGTGTTTTGGGAAGCTTGGCTACAGGAGTTGTTCTTTGAAGAAGGCCTACCGGGCGACCGCCTTGGCGGGGACTGGGTCAAATCAGTGTCGGATAGAGATCGATGAGAGAAACAGGCTGTTTGTTACTTTCAACTCCCGCGTCTGTTGCAGACGCAGATTTCCCAGTGACGTCAGCCGGCACATGATTTCCCCGAACGTGACTACTGTTTTCATGTCTGGTAGTCCACAATCTCTTCAGCCTCGGTAACGGATTGAATGTACGCGACCACCGCATCGTGCTCAGGATAGACGCAGTAACGTTTGAAAGATTCTTCATCGGGAAAGGTCGAGATCAAGCTCACGTCGAAGAAAGACGCGCCATAGGCCCCGATATTTACGCCGATCTCATACTCCTCAATCTCCGAGATGATGCTCGGCAGGGTCTCCAAACGACTCTTCACCTCGGTCGCGAGTTCTGATTTTGAAGCTCCTTCGACCGTATTCTTCAATTTCCAAAGGACCACATGCTTATACATCACTGACTCCTGTATCGGTTAGTTGTTTGACTTCCACCGCGCCAGCGGCAAGTTGTTCCCAGTCTACGTTTTCCACAAGGTCTTTGCTCCACGTCACGCAGCTGTCCGAGCTTCTCCCACATGGTGACAATGGCTTCCTGGATCGCGTCGTCGACACCATTCCATTCAGAAAGAAGCGACCGGCAAAGGCGCGCAGGGCGTGCTCATTCTTGACGAAGAGCCGCATAAACTCGCCTTCGGAAAGCTGCCGGGAGTGATGGCTGAAGTTCGACATACACCTACCTATTCGCGTCACCGCGCTAACCTGCCGGATTTTTTGTCTATTAGTATGTGAATGCGATGGAGACCGCACTCGACTCGTGCCCTCTAAGTTCCTGCCGGATCGAGAATTCTGGCATCTGAGGCACTCTTCATCAGGGGCCTCTCAGAGACTGATCATGTTGTAGAGCAGCTTGTCCGCAACCGGGTCCTTGCCCAGGTTCTCCAGGATCCTGAGGGTCGAGTAGAGAATCTTGCCGTCGCCCTCAGTCACGAGTAGCACGTTGGCTGCCCAAAGCACATCGCCGATGCCGTTGTAATGCCGTAGCGAACTATCCATGTTCTTCTGTTGGTCGTACGTAATGACGCCGCTGATGTATTGGCCTCTGTCAGGGCGACAGATCGATTCGCTTGCGCAAACGTTTTCGTAGACGCCACTCATCAGCACGTTTGTCGGCAGACCGTCGAACACGGGATGATCGGTCACAATATGATTTCGGGAAGTATAGTTCCCTTGCGTTGTGTACAGTTTCCCGCTCAGCGGGAGTTGGTCCACGTCACTGTCGGCCAATACTCGTGGTACGACCCAACTCCAACTGCCGTCGTCATCTTTCGGCTTTGGCTCGGGATTGGGAGCACCCCAAGTGAGGCTTGGCCCCGCGACATCAAGGCATATCGCGTATCCACCGCGCCTAACAAACTCTTTGACCTCACCAACGGTCTTTCGGAAGTCGGGAGTCGCCTTGGTGATCGCTCCGATAACCACTGGGCATGACAGGTCCATTTCCGTAGAGAAAGGAATTGTTTCGATACCGTTTCTCTTTAGATGAGAACTCACCGTATTGCCGATTTCGACGACGCTAACCTGTCCTGTCGGCGTGCCGATCCGTTCTCTCGTAAAGACATCAAATGCCCGTTCGTTGCTGGTGATCAGCCGGCCAGACGGATCCTTGACATCGACTCGAACACGGTAGCTACCGCTCATCGAGTCAGTCTTGAGCAGATCTGTGTAGAGGTCCGAGATCCCGCAGGGGAATTCCTTTGTGAGCGTCTCGGTGAAGACCGTGTCGCCATCGAGTGATTCAACGCGGACGGCCACTACCGCTTGGGTGGACTGCAGTTCGTTGATTCCCGTAACCGAAACCTTGGCTTGTTGTCCCGCATACAGATTCCGTGGCAGGACACGAACGGAAACGATTTGTTGCTGGTTGGCCTGCTTGGTCATCTCGTAGGCCAAGGTCTTGGGGTAGCGCCACAGATCGAGAATCGCCGCTCCTAGAATCCAATCGCCGTCGGTCAGGGCGTGAATACAGTAACCGCTGATCTCGCGATTCGCTCGCGTGGCTTCGATCATGCGTTTGTTGGCGATGCCGTGTATTCGTTGCTCTTCCATGCAGTAAGCTTGCAGGTCGGGGAATGCCTTGTCGAATCCAGTGCGTTGGAAGGCGTGATTGAGCTGTTTCTCCAAGTTCGTGGTCGTCACCGTCGCTGGCAGGATTGGGTTTCCACGCTCCCGAAACATCGCGTTGTTTCCCACGATGTCGGGCCAACTGGCGTAGCCGAGTTCCGACAGATAAGACATCAGATTCGGTTGTACGTTCTTGCCAGGTATTTCCAGGCCCGCTAAGCCCATGGCTTTCTGCTCTTCCTCGGTCTTGCCGATCAGCAGGAGACGGTCGTACTGCGTCTGATTGACCTGTCCCCCTGGGTAGAAGTGGACATCGTTAAACTTCATCGGCTCCGATTCGTAAGGTAGATACATGTTCGCACCTTGGGCCCATCCGCCTGATTCATCGAGGATCAGCCGCGTCGGATCGAGTTGCCGCGCCAACATCGCCATCGGACGCAAGAGCTGCATCAGCACAGGCCGCTTGATTTCGTTGAACAGCTCCCATTGCACCACGCACGCGCGATTCCGGTCGCGCAGAATGCTTTGGCGAACTTCGTTGGCCACCCATCCCGGTAGCCGCGCCGATTCAACCGGAAAATCCATGCACTCGATCGCCAGCGAGCCAACGGTCAGTACGCCCATCTCGTCGGCCAGATCAAGCCACATCGGCGGTGGTGGTTTCCGCCAGGGGCGAATCATGTTGAAACCTGCATCCTTCGCCAACTGGATCTCTCGCACCGCCATCTCACGGCTGTCCGGATAGGCCACACCGTTCGGGTACAGACCCTCGAAGAACGTCGCTTTCAGGTAGAGCGGCTCCCCGTTCAGATAGAACTTTTTGTCGCGGATGGTAAACTCGCGCATCCCGAATCGCGTCGTCCAATTGTCCGAGACCGCATCGCCTGACACCACGCTGACTTCGACCCGGTACAGATGTGGGTTGTCCGGCGACCAATACTTCGCGTCCGGGATATTCAGCTTCCAACTCTCTTGAGTCACGCCGGGTATCAGCGTTATCGACTTCCGCTGACTCACAACGGAATCCGCCTCCTTACCGGAAAGGACTCGGATCTCAACCTCCACAGTTTCAGCCTTCTCACGGGCGTGTTGGAGTGTGAGGTGAAAGGTCGCTGTATCGTCGGCGATCTTCGGCTCGATGAACACATCTTCGACATAGGAATCTCCGGTCGCGATCAGCCGAACTGGCTGCCAGATCCCGCCCGTGATGGCACCTCGCCACTGCGGCGTCTCCATCTTGCCGATCCCCTCGATCGTCTTGTCCGTCATCAGAATCGGCCCGGCCACGCGCACGGTCAGGGTGTTCTCCTCACCCGGTTTGAGCATCTGCTGCACCTGAAATGTAAACGGCGTGAACCCACCTTCGTGAAAGCCGACCGCTTGGTCGTTCAGCCACACCTCGCTGATGAAATTCACCGCATCAAACTGCAAGCGAACTACCTTCCCATCCCACTCCTTCGGAACGGTGAACTTGCGTCTGTAATAGGCCACTCCCTCGTAGTCTTTCTCAAACTCCTCCCAACAGCTCGGTACGCGAATCTCCTGTTTCTCAGCCAATGATGAAAACACGCCATCCAAGTGCCAATCCGCAGCCCGACCTTCGTTGTCCGCATCAAAGACGATGTCCCACGTTCCGTCCAACGATACCGGTTGCCTTGCGGCTGCGGTTCGTTCCGCCAGAGCAGAGTGACTAACAAGGCTGCACACTAATGCCAATGAGGTGGAATATCGGAGAAAGATCATGGTGCGCGCTCCTGCTCACTGCGATCGGTGGGGGCTTGGCTAGGTGGGACTTCAGCTTAAGCTGTTTTGCAATACTACAATAACACAAGTGCGAGGTCCATGCACCGGGCCGATTTGGCAGGGCGAATCAGTTTTTGAATCTGGATAAGAGTTTTAGTAGATCGGTTGGCTTGGTGGCGAAGGTTCGAAGAGAAGAAAAGGGGAACGGAGAAGAAAAGGGGAACGGAGAAGAAAAGGGGAACGGAGTTTTTTTCTGAGATGACGACAAAGCGAAAAGAAAAGCGGAACGCGAAGCGCGTAGAAAGGCTCGCGAAGAAGCCAAATCAAACAATCAGAAACACGCGGTTCTTGGTGATTGGCTTTCGCCTGGAGACGTCCTAAAGTGCCTCTTCCCCGCCAGCGTCGAAGGGTTCCTTGTGGCGGTACAAGGTGTCTCGCGAGTACCCCATGATCTTGTAGGCTTCCGAAACATTGCCGAGTTGCTTGGCTAAATCGAGGACCTCAGTCAACCATACTTCTCATGCGAGCGTAAACGACAAAACCCTCGGCCACTACAGTGTGACCGAGGGTTTATGATTCGGATTGAGGCCAGAAGCTCCCCCGGCAGGAATAGCACGACCCTCGAAAACGCGGAAGAAACGGACGTTTCCTCCGCGGTGGGTGCAGTCTTGGGTGCAGCAAACGAAAGCGATGAGTTACTGCGGGAATTGATCGCAATTTGGGATGAGGTATCACCCGATATTCGGCAAGCGATTCTTACGATCGTCCGACAGAGCAGGACGAGTTGACATCGCTTGTTACGCTCTGCGTTAAGAGCGTTCCGTCGCCAATTGCCAGGCTGCTGCAAGCTCCTCGGTGAGACCAAGTTGCTCAGCCCACTGATCGAGATACTCTCGATCGAGAGTTCCGTGATTGACGGCGATCACGCCCAAGATGTCTTCCTGGTCTTTGGGGCGGGACAAAGTCAGCTTTTGCAAGATCACGTCTTCCGGTGTTGGGATCCAAACCTCGTCACCGCCCAGTGCGACCTTTCGACGACGATCGAAGCGTGCTCGATCGAAGGGCTGGTCGGTCAACCGAAACAACTCGATCCGAAACGGAGTACCCTCGATCTGAATCTCGTTCTTCACTGAACCGCCAAACGTCTCGAACGAGAGTTGCGGATCGAACTTAAATTCGTTGCCGAGCGATTTCGCGAGTGCTTGTGCATCCCAGTCGGACTTCCCGATGACAAAGTCGGCATCCGTCGTTGAACGGGGGAACGAGTAGTACATGCTGGAGAACGATCCCACGAGCATGAATTCGAGCCCCGCGTCATTCAGTGCGGCGATGATTCGCGATACCGCTTCTTGCAGCTTCACTTTTTCGCCAACGTACGATCTTGGATGCGACGCATCAGCTCAATCCGCTCGGCCAGCAACCGTGTGATCGTCGCATCATCAGCAAGCGGATTCTGATCGCGAATTCCATCCTCGACCACGCGAATGGCAAGCTCCGAATGCTCCAGTCCAGCAAGCATTCGCTGCTCCGGCGACGTGTTTGAGGCCTGAGCAACCCGAGAGCGAATTGGATCGAGTGGTTGCGGGGAAATCATTTTACTGGCGTAGCTGAAACGAATTAAATGAGCTAGATCGCCGCTTAAGGAGGCTGAAGTCAATTGTATCCGAAAGATCAATGGACGAGAGTCGCTAAGGCGGTCAATGTCGCGATTGTCAAACAGTATTGGTGGCTCGGGACAAGAATTCGCACCGAAACATTGACAACAAGAGGGCGGACTACGGGGAACAGATTTTCTCGACACTGTCGAGAAAATTGAGCTGGAGCGATTTCGCTGAGCTTTTCCGCCTGAGAGGCGAGTTGACACGCTAAGAGACAAAATCAATGGCATACTCTTCGAGCCGACGGCGCCAATCCGCAAACGGTAGGAACTCGCCCGGCAAGAGACTGCCAATCTGCGGGAAGATGATAACTATCTTTTGTAACAGTCATTCGGACGCGTGAACCGCCTTAGAGATTCGCTTCACAAAGCGATTCTCTGCCGTCTTTCGGACTTCTTCCGGCATGCCTGTCGCGCGAATCACGTAATCAACAACTGCCATTGCGAGCATTAGCGGCTGTTCTGCTTGCCGGTTGACGTGTGGAAGAACCTCTCTATCACAGCACACATCAATCGAAGCGAGTTGCAGTAAATGCGGAACCTGAAAGGCTGCCTTGGGGTTCTCAAGGGACTTCCTGGTCAACTGGACGAACCTAGACCATTGTGGCAACGAAAGGTTGTCAGAATCTTTGGTTGGGTGTCCTTTAGCTTCCAATAGTTGGGCGCGTAGATCAGAGCAGAATCGGTATTGTTCTTTTCCGCCCCAAATAATCACCTTTAGACCATCTGAGAGCTCAAGCTCCGACTGAGGATGAAGCTGCCGCTGAAACACCGTTCCAGAACAGGCCGCAAGTCCGATTGAAAAGACTGCAGCAAGATTTAGCACCAACGCCATGTGCTCTTGATTTGTGTCAGCGGGAAGCGAGACTTTTTGAGACATCGAGTCGAAGCTCGTTAGCGGGTTCAAAATTTGTAAACACAGAAAAAACTCGCATGTGGTCTTACAAGAGGGCAGCATAAGACTTCCCTACGCTTATCGTCATCTTACGATATCTTGATTGAGCACTAAAGCCGACGGCGCATTCAGCTCAACCGAAGCGAAATAGGTCTCCACGCCGTCGGAACCACTCGGGATTCGCCGAAGGCACGGCGAGCACGGATGATCGCCGTGGAATGGGCCGCCGGGGCATGGATGCAGCCGTAGCGCAGGGCATGGAAGCGGACCAATACACGTGGACGTCGAACCGCCAACGTATGCGGGCCGAAGCGATCACGTTTTGAATCACCAACCAATGACCGATGCCCGGAGCGGAAGCCGACCGTAGGGAGCCGCCGGCCCATCACCGAGGGAATCGTGAGCCGGCAGGGAAGCGACCAAACGATGCGAATCGGTTTGGAAGAAGAAAAGCACTGTCATTGCCGAATTTGCTTTTTGTGGTGAGCGCAGACGTTTAGCAGCTCTACCCATAAGGGTAGTTTTTGCGAACTCGGTTTTCCAATGGCTTGCGGCGTCAGAGCACGTTTCTGTCGCGTCAGTGGTTCAGTCTCGCCACCCTGGTAGATATCCGAAGCTCGAAGGCTCCACACTGTCTCATCCGGCGTTTGAACCGCGAACAGAGCATCACGCTTTTGCCACGGGCATGCTCAGCCAAGATGCTTCCGCATCAGCCGATACCCTCGGGGTCAAGACGACGTTGTTCTTGTGCTCTCGACGTCCATCAAGTCAGCGGGAACTTCGAGCTTCGGACGTCTTTAGGTTTAACTCATCGGGGGCTTCAACTCCAAGTTGAATTAATAGCGGTGTGAGCAAGTCGGCGATCGGTTTGGCACCACGATGTTTCTTGCGAGCCAATTCGGACAGCGGTTTGGCTTCCTCAGCGTAGGCCGACTTGGGAAGCCATACGAACGCTTCTTGCATGTTAACGATCGACTGTTCGATGGGCGTACCATGAGTCCGATGGAACTCTTGCAGCTTCCATAGCAAGTACTCTCGGTCAACTCCCTTGCCTCGCCAAAGCTGGCGACCGCTGACGATCTGAAACAACATCCGCATCGCGCGGTTGGCAATCCGACAGCGACGATCACGCGGGTCCACTTTTTGCTGCGCCCACGATCCCGATAAACCGCGATAGTACGGATGGCACTTGATCAGGTTTTCGGCGACCCGCATTGCAGCGCCACGCAGTTTGCGATTGCACTGCCGAATCAAAGACCCGTCGGCATGATCAACTTCATCACTCTGGTAACGCGATGGGTACGGGCCTGCGCGTCCGTTGATTGCACGAGCCGAAGCATAGTGCTCGATCGGCCCGGATTCACCGACCAATCGAGATGCCGAAACGACATTGATGCCGGTCACTGACAAAAGCAGAGCGTACGGTGTTTTAACCAGAAAACCCGCCATTTCCTGCTCCGATGCACGCACTTGCGTGTAGAACGATTCTCGCAATCGGTTTAGGTCTTGCCATTGCCGCGTGTGCATCGCTGCCAATTCGCTTGGCTCCGCTGCGGTGCGTGCCCAACCCACGATTCGCTCAAGCGTTCGCATTTGAAAACGGATCTTGCTTTTATTCAGATGTTTAGAGATCCCATCGACACCGGCTTTGATGATGGCTTCGGAAGAGCTGAACCGGATCACAATCGGGAGTGCCACCGATTGATGATAGAGCTTGTCATCTTCCCAAGGGTCAGCATAGCCGGGCATGGCTTCATGCATGATTCTGCGGATCTGAACTTTGACGCGAGCCTGTTGTTTGACAAGGTTGTGTCGGTGTCTCGAAAGCGACTGAAGCGATTGGTACACTTCGCTGACGGGAAGTGATGCCAAGTCATACCCGTTGACTGCAGCATGAAAAATCGCTTCGAGATCGTTGTCGTCCGTTTTGGCATCAGGGTGCAATGGCGTTCGGTAGTGGCTCGACGCGAAGGGATGAACGATTCGCGTATCGAATCCGGCTTTGCGGAAAGCACGTTGGACCGGTCGATGATAAATGCCTGTCATCTCGACGGCCGCGATCGTGTCGGTCAGCCCTTCAGCTTGACAAGCATCATTGATGTACGCGATCATGGCCGCGAAGTCGCCACGGCGATGTTCCACCGTGGTGGGTTCGATGATGACGCGCCCGAAAAAGTCGCACAGCATCCACTTGCTTCGACGCTTGGCACAATCGACTGATACAATGCCAAAGTGTTCTGGACCGCACTGTTTGACACGCTCCTGAATCTGTCCGTTGGGCTTGCCAATAAAGCGTTTCTTGGTGCCAGCAGATTTCCGTTGTTTTGCTTTTGTGACCATCCAAGTGTCTCCTGTTTGAAGGTGTCGCAAATTCCTTCAGTCGAAGTGCTCGGATGGCCCTTTTCATTGATTTGCTCAATCCTGGGGACATACCAGGTGGTATGTCGCCGGCCTTGGAGTCGTCACCATATCCAACAACGTTGAAACGATCTCAGCCCAGTACCTCACTGCGAAGAAATTCTCCGGCGGGACACGCAAGGAATACAAATCAACCGTCACCAAATGGATTGCCTGGGGCAATGGCGTCGATGTCGACAAGATCAATCGAGCGCACATTCGCGACTTCTTGGATTTGGTACATGACAAAGCTGCCGCGGATGGCGGTTCCAATCCAGGACGCACTGCGAACAAGGCTCGAGATAATCTCCGAGCCATCATGTCGTGGGCCTGGGAGCAAGATTACGTTGCAAAGCTACCCCGATTCCCGAGTCCGAAACCGCAACGGGATGTCGCTGGCCGGCACTATCTGACGAAACCAGAGCTCAACGCTCTGTACTTCGCCACTTACCAACTGCCAAACGTGCGACGGATGGCAAAGGCATAGTCTCGGTTCTCCAAACATACCTCGGTCCAAACCAACGACTGGCCGGCGGCTTGGTGTTGTTTGAGCCAGAGGATCATGGTTCGCGGACGAGGTATTTGGGGCGGCGGCGTGAGACGTTTTGCAAGTTGATGCCAGCTTCGGTCAGAGCGGATCGCCATGTGCCGAAGTGTTCGATCGCGGCGTCGTAGAGACCGCGATCGCGAGAACGGTTAACCTTGGCCGCGAGTTCGTAGCCAGCCGTACACAAACGCCAGAGTTGTCTTTGACGCGCGCGGGCGACAACTCGCGAGACGCGGCCGACGTGCGGTGACTGACGCCGGCGTATTCAAGTGCCGTTTCACATGGACCAAAACCGTCAATCGCTACAACATGCAAGAGCTCGTCATCATGGCGGACCTCGGCTTCCATTGAGCTGTTGCGGTCCTATCTCGCAGGACATCCGAACCGCTACATCATCGCCATCAAGGAAGTTTTTCGAGCTTCGCTTTTTGTGCTTCTGCTTTTGACCGCCATCTGTCGGCCTCGGCTTTATCGCCAGCTCGGTCGAAAGCCTCGGCAACGACGGTATAAGCCTCGGCAAGTACCACAGGATCCCGAGGATCGTCAGCCTCACGAAGCCGCCTTGCGAAATCGTTCATTCTTTCGCGAACCTCGGGTAGTGCACAGATTTGCTTGCCCTCGCGAGTGGAACAACCGAAGACGACACCCGCAAGTTTGTCATACTCGCCGAGTGATTCGACACCAGGCGGTTCCAACTGCAAAGTAATCGAAAGCTTTTCGCCGGCCACCACGGTCACGTCGCAGTCTCTCCTCCCCATGAAGATCGGCAGTTGATACCCGTCGGCTTTGTCGTAAACGAAAAGGGATTGCTTACCCGGCGGCAAATAGATAATCGATTCGCCTTTTGCATCGCTATACTCAAAGAACGGCATGTCGTAGCCGCGAACCGAATCAGAATACCATGGTTCCTCCACGGTTGTTCCCGTCAGCCATTCGGTGGATCGCATCAGCGAATCGCCATAAACCTGTGACCCCCAATCCCACCAAAATACATTTGGGCTGGCACCGACCAAAACATTCGACAACGGATCATTATCGGGATTGACCACGGTAATTTGGCACCGAACCAATGGTGACATGCGGATCAAAATGGGTTGCTGCGGATTCGACGCAAACGTTTGAGGACGGCTGCATGGCCGATGCGAAGGTCGCGTCAACTCCTCTGCTATTTCGGCCACTGCCTTCAGCCCGCCGAAAAAATCCGGCTTCGACGGATCATCCGGTTTTGGTTTTGCATTCGGGTCGCGACCGTTTCGAGCGATGAAATGGTCACACAGAGCAATGACTTGCAATGGTTCCGATCTTGGATAACCCTTGATCACGAACTCGCCATCTTCGTCAACCGGTGCCCATTGAGCCCAATCAAAGTTCGGCAGAGGATGCTTCCTTGGCGATGCAATCGCACAGACACGACCGGCGATCACCGGACGCGGCACCTCGTCGCCGAGTCGTCCGCGGATATCGATTGCCGGGTGCATGACTGCCTTGATCGCTTTGTTTTGACCGGACTTCAATTTCAATTCAATTGGTTCACTAAACGCGGTGGCCTGCCCATCAACGAGACGGACTAGCATTGCGCGAAAAGGACCGGGGCTGAGCGTTTCGAGTCGTACCCGATCCGTAGTCCGCTTGATTGATTTGCTCAAAGCAGTCGATCGATCGGAAGAAACAACATGAATTTGAGCTGTTTCAAAATCCTGTGCACTGGATTCGGGAATGAACTCTAGCTGAGCCGCCCGTACCATTTCAATCTTTTTCGGCTCGTCGTCCAGAAGCGGCACGTCAATGTGAATCGAATCGGCGATCGTGAAATCGGGGTGACTCAAATTCACTGAAACACTAAACGTTCGCGTCTCCTCTTTCACGTTGCGATAAAAAGGATAGCGAATTGTCGCAACGCCTTTCGCGTCAGTCGTCACCGCCACCGGTGACATTTCAGCGAACTCGTCACCGTCGTTCCAACGTCCGTGGCCTTGAGAAGATCGAAGCGCCCACGGTGTAACCGTCACGTTTTTGATCGGCTGTTCATCACTGTCATGGATCAAGACCTCAAAGTTTTTGAAAAGTTGACCTCCGCTGAGCTGTGCCCGAATACCGTCAAACGCATCGTCTGCCAAGGCAAAAACCGCAAACAAGCATCCGGTCAGGGGTAAGACAAAACGTAACATCGAATCATTCCTCGAACTTGGGCCCAGATCTGCTTCGGATCGCACCACAAGTGTAACCGAACGGAGGGTGCAAGTCAGGGATTGAAATTTCAGGCGGCGATAGTGGCAATTTGATTTGCCTTGCGGATTCTTGCGGAGCCGGGGCGGCGGGCCAGGAAGCGGGCCAGGCGATCGTCGTCGCTCAGCGAAGCCGCTCGGATTTGCAGGATCGCTTCGGCACCGGCCGGATGGTTCCAAAACATCTCCGTCCCCTTCGTTCGGTAGTTGATTTCCTTTACCGCCGACTCCATCCACGCACTCGTCGTCGGTAGACCCTCGCAGCGATATCGAGCGTAGTGCATCCGATCGAGGTTGTTTTTCAAGTAGCCGATGATCTGCCGAAGCTGCGCGCGCGGATCATCCTCGCCCGCATCGGCCGGAGCCTCTCCCAGTCGAGATTGATGAACCAACCGTTCCTCGATCACCTCGGCGACCTTACCCTGCCAAGTTAGAATCATCCAACGCTTATAGTTCTCCCAAGCCTCGACGCCTTGTCCAAAACAGGCGATCGAACCACGGTGGAGGTAACTCACCGCGTGAGTGAAATCGAGAATCGCAACGTCGCCACGGAAGTGCTCGGCGTGGATCGTCCAGTTACAACTCAAACCGTCCGCGACGAACACACGGCGTGACGCTTGGTCGAACTTGCGACGCCTCGCTTCCCGGTCCATTTGCACGCCGAACACTCTCGAGTTTCGCATGCTTGAGATCAACGTCCTGTGAATCTTCTTGGGTTTGTGTTTGGGCTGCCTGCGTTTGCCGGGTTGCTTCGGCGGTGATTTCTGACTTCCAAGCAACGGGCTGTCTCGACCGGCGTTTTCCTTGGTTTTTGCAGTCTCAGTCAGTCCCGCGACGTGATTGCGATTGAGAAAGCATGAGGGCGGACGTGGCTGAGGATCGCTACTGGACGTGTCGCTCGATGCGCTGACGAAGATCGCGTTCTTGGTTTCGTTCCAGCCGGTGCATTCGAGATGAATGCCGGGACCACAATTGGCTTTGCGAGTCCGGATGCGTCCCCCATCACAGCTGACGACCGCGACTTGCGGCAGCACCGCTTCGCCATCGAGAATGCCTTGCCAGTCGTGCTCGGCGGCGGAGGCCAATTCATCGCCGACTTCCATGCAGATCCGCTCGATGGTGTTGGCCGAAACTTTCAATCCATTGACACGCTCGAGCAAGAGCGAGGCCCGTTTGAACGATCGGGTTTCGCCGTTGGTGAAGATGAGTTGGCGCTTGAATCCCGGGGTGGAGTGGCGGCTATCGAAGCCCATTTTTGTCCGCTGAGGGAAAAATAGACCGTCGACAGCGACGGCAGTGGGCAACCGGTTCGGTCAGTTCGATGGGGCCGTCCATCGAACTGACCGGGCGAGGTTCGATCTCGACCTTGCACTGTTTCTTGCAGTCGGGGCAGTACACCCGGCCGAGTTCCTGCAAGGCGACTTCACGGGCACGTTCTTCTTGAATGGCGCGGCTGAAACGTTGCCCGAGTGCGTGAGCGGGCAGCTCGATCTGATCAAAGTGTGGGACTTCGTCGCCTTGCTCAAGGGCTTGGATTTCCGCCGCAACCCGGGTGGCTTCTTTGAGGTGGTGGTCGAGTTTTTCCTTCAGCCGTGCTTCGTTCGCGTCCATGCGATTGTCTCCCAATGGTTACCTGGTCCCTGTCAACTCACGCAGTTTAACCGAAGAACCTGGAAAACTCCTATTGCAAATTTTGCACGATCCCGGGGCACTGCAAAAGCTGACACGCACCCCTCAAGCCAATACATGATCGTGTCGGCTTAAAAGGAGATGGACCTGAAAAGTGTTCCCCATGTCCCGGCACCCCTGTTACCTATGTCCCAGGTCTATACATAGGAATTGGCCACGTCGGGGATGACCAATGCCGGTCGCAACCGGCCTCACTCGCTGCGAGTGTTTCGTTCTATTCAGAGTGTTCCGCAAACAGGACAATCGGGGCGGCGAACTGCCGGGATGCGTTGAAAAGTCATGTTACGTGAGTCGTAATACAGGAGCGTTCCCGCCAGTGTTTTTCCCAATCCGGTGATCACCTTCACGCCTTCCACCGCCGCAATCGAGGCGGCCATGGCTGACACCGCACCAAGCACCGGGAATTGCCGTTTCCATTGTGGAGGATTTTTGGGATAGAGACACGCCAAACAAGGCGTTTCTCCTGGAACAATTGTGGTTACCTGACCCTCCATATCAAACATCGCAGCTTCGATCATCGGCTTTCTCAGCTCAACGCAGGCCCGGTTCATCGCAAACCGTTCGGGAAAAAGTGGCGCACAGTCAAAGACGATGTCCGCCTGAGAAACCAGCGAACAGGCATTCTCATCGGAGATATTTTCTGGGATCGCGACAACATCCATCCGAGGATTCAGTTCCAGCAGACGGCGCCGAGCACTTTCGACCCGCGGCTTGCCGAGCCAATCGTGCGTCATAAGAATCTGACGATTGAGGTCGCTGGGTTTGACGTTCCCGGCGTGGGCGATAATTAGTCGGCCAATTCCTGCCGAAGCAAGATGGTAGCTAAGCGGACTGCCGAGCCCGCCGCAGCGACTCACAAGCGCAGTCGCACCCTTCAATTTCTGCTGCCCCGTTTCCCCAAAGCCATCAATCCACATCTGCCATTCGTAGACAGCTTTTTCTTCTTCATTCAAAGCAAGCGGATTCACATCAACCTCCTGCCACGGGGCTGAAGACTTGCACCTGGTCACCATCACTTAGAACAGCATCCTGCGGTGCGGGCACATCATTGATCACAAACATGATAACCGGACGCAGTGCCCCCGAATCATCAAACAGCATCGCATTGAAATCTTCTCCATGGTCAACAGCTTGAAGGGATTGCAGTGCGGTCGCGCCGTTTGGAACCTCAACCGTTTCGGACTCGGTGCCTGCCTTCTGTCGGATTTGAGCGTAATAGCGAAGTGTTATTTTTGTCATACGGTTCCTTCTACAATTAAGCGCAAAGCCAAATTGGCTTGCATGGAGGCGGCAATTCCAACTCGCGGCGCCATCAGTCCACACCCCGGTCTCGCACCGGTTTCGAGATCACCCACCACAAAAATGTTCTTGCCCATTTTCTGAACGCCAATGGTTTCTTCCGGCCCCAAACCAGCAAGTCCGGAAGCGGCGATCAGCGGAATATTGGGACGGCCTGCGGAGAAGTTTTGCATTAGCATCACCTTCTGATCGGCGCGATCAAATGCCTCGACCATCACATCGATTTCTCCAAAGATTGGAAAGAGATTCTCGGGCGTCAGTCGGACGGGATGAGCTTCGAGCTGAACATACGGGTTAATTCGACGCACATTGGTAACAAGGGCATCGGTTTTGAGCAACCCAATTTGATCCACAAAGTATTGTTGGCGGTTTAGGTTACTTGGTTCCACCACATCGAAATCGGCGAGAACCAATTTGCCAATTCCGACACGAGCAAGAGCGACCGCGATGACCGAACCAAGTCCACCAAGCCCCGCAATGCCGACCGTAGCGGATTTGACTTTTTCATGAACACCAGGCGTGTGACGCGCGGCGATAAGCGATTCGAGTTCATCTTCGGACGGCACCACACCACGTTGAATAAGGCAGACCTCATCGCCGTTGGACAACCGCACATCCTGACTCATTGCTGCACCATTGAGGATCACAATGTCAGCCTCTGGTCTAACCGCATCGCGCAGGCCAAACAGGGTTGCGCCGTCCTCTGCTTCAAAGGTTCGTTCATTCAGCTTGATGTTCAGCACTCGGCGTCTCCCCTTCCGGACGATTCCGACATGAATTCACAAGGATGTTGATTCCCACCACGATTATAAAGCAGGCAAACATTCGCTTAAGCACTATATCGGGAATGCCGAAGACAATTTGGGAACCGACAATCGCACCCAACACCCCGCCGACGGCGACAATCGCCGCTACGGACAAATCGAGGTGAATGTCGGGATTAAAGTGATAGCGCATCGCCCCAGCAAATGCCATTGGCACCATGACCGCAAGCGCCATCCCCTGCGAGTCTTTTTGGCCAAACCCGAACGCGATGCTCAATAATGGCACTAGCAGGATTCCTGCCCCGACACCGAACATGGAACTTAGAAGTCCGGCCGCGATGCCGCCCAATACATACCAAACCCACATATCCATCACGCTCCTTCCTTTTGTATTTTCCCGTCTCGCAAAACGAAAACGACATCGGCCATCTCTCGGGCTTCCTCTGCATTATGCGTAACATGCAGCACCGTGACTCCCGATTGTTTCTGCACTCGGCGGAGTAGTTCATACATTTCGCCGCGTGTCTCCTCATCCACTGCACTGAGTGGTTCATCGAGTAGTAAGATTGCTGGATAGAACGACAAGGCACGCCCCATAGCAACACGTTGGCGTTCCCCACCGCTCAGCCCGAAGGGGCGACGCGTTAGCAAATGTTCAATCCCAAGCCACTGGGCCAACTCATCTACACGATTTTGAATCTGATCTTTAGGAAGCCGGCGAATCTCAAGGGCGAAGGCTAGATGATCGCGAACCGTCATGGTCGAAAAGAGTGCTCCATCCTGCGGAACGTAACCGATTCCTCGTGCCGCCGGGCGTTCATGCGTCACATCTCTCTCTCCGATCTGGATGGCCCCACCTTGAACTTGCTTCAGCCCAATGATTGCTTCGAGCAGTGTCGTCTTGCCGCACCCCGTGCGTCCCATCAGCGCACCATACTCGCCAGCATTCAGCTTGAATGAAACATCGCGTAGCACAAAGTCGCCGGCATGAACCGTTATGTTATCGACCACGATCATACCATCACATCCCTTGCGCCCCAGACGCGAGTGATGAGCAATACCGATACAGCAGCGAAAACCATAATCAGCGAAACGGCGACTGCTGCTTCAAGGTCGCCAATGCTAAGTTCAAGATAAACGGTCGTCGAAAGCACTTCGGTCTTATTGCGTGTCGCTCCTGCGAAGATCAACAACGGCCCAAACTCGCCAAGGGCTCGAGCCCACGCCAACGTGAAGGCCGTAAGCATACCGCGTCCCGCTTCAGGGAGAGTTACTCGCATAAACGATTGCATGCGAGAACACCCGAGGGTAAGTGCAACCTGTTCGCAGCGTGGATTGATCTCGTCAAAAGTCGCTTTCATGGTTCGCACCGCGAACGCAGCCGCAACGGCGAACTGTGCAAGAATAACAGCCGGTATCTGATACACGACAAACTCGTTCAACGACATTCCAACAAACGGTAATCTCGCAGTGAGCGGCCAGAATTGAAATAGAATCAACAGACTCAAACCGACAACCAACGGCGGCAGAACAATCGGAATGTCGAGGATCGCATCCAACAAGTTGCGACCGCGAAATCGGAATCGAGAAAGCAACCAACCAATGGGAACAGCGACCAACAGAGAAAGAATTGCCGAGAGCGTACACGAAATGAGGCTGAGCATGATGGAGTAGCGGATTTCTGGCTTAGCAAGGGCCAACACCATCGGGTTTTCAAAAACAACCTCGCCCCAGCTAGCGCCCTGAACCATATAGGCGATATCGGCAACAAGAAGAAGCAGAATCAGCAAGACATAGGATCCGCCGATGATTCCCATGCTCAGAAAAAACACGGAATCCGTTAGTCCCACGCGTTTCGTGGATATATCTTTCATTCCGTATTTTCAATGACGCTTTCACTTGGAACTATTGTGCCTTGGCTTCCCAATCGAAAGCGAAAGCCAGCTTTGACAAAGCGTTCTTCGGCTGCCGAAATATCTTTGAATAATCGACGACCG
Organism: Novipirellula herctigrandis; assembly: GCA_007859835.1. Lineage (GTDB taxonomy): Bacteria > Planctomycetota > Planctomycetia > Pirellulales > Pirellulaceae > Novipirellula_A > Novipirellula_A herctigrandis. The sequence continues at coordinate 7,087,139 of SJPJ01000001.1, forward strand.
AGAAACTTATAGTCGCTTGAACATGCAATGCTAAACGGTTGGATCGCTTTGGCGTATAGCGAGTCGATGCGAACAGAATCGACCTTGTCACTTTCCGCCTTCGTGTCGGTGATGTACGAAATGGTTGCATCAACGGAGTTAGTCGATACGGTCGGCACGAGCATGGATGATGAGGCTGTTTGCATCACAACATTTTTCATAACTTGGTCATAAACGCCCATCTTTTCCAGCATGATGCGGGTCAGCGCTCCGATGGTGCATTGTTCAGGCTGACCGACGGAAATTCGCATTCCGTCTTTCGCTAGATCCGCGATACCCTGAATATTTTTCGGGTTGCCTTTTGGAACCGCAATCACGATATCAGCCTCGGAAATGTCGACGTCTTCCTGGAACCAGTCGCGAACGTTCTCCAAATAATATCGATCGCAGGCCATGTAAACATCCGGAAACCCTGAGCCGGTTTCCTGGTTGATCGTGCGCATTTGGCCGGTCAAAATTCCGCACCCGTTATAGATCGTGTTGACCGTGGCTCCCTCGCGACATTCAAACGCTTTGATCACATCGTCCACCGCACGACGATTCACGGATCCGCAAAAGAACGTGAGCTCCGGATGCCATGCCCACTGGTCACCTTCAACGGCTTCAAACCCACGCTCTGCGAATACGGCATTGCCAACTCGACTGTTGAGATAGCGGGCAAAACGCAGTGCGGCGGTCGGCTGTTTGCTTGAAGCGAGTACTGCCACACTAATTTGCTGGCGTGCTTCCTCGAACAACTCCACTTTCACCGCTTCAAGCTCTGGATACTGCGCCACGGTGGCGTCCCAAACGATTCCGGCGGCCACGGCACCAAGCTTGACATCATTAGCCACCTCCGACACCGTCGGTTTAAAGACGCCGTTTTGTTCGACCTGCTTTTTCACCTGGCCCCAAACTCCCGCACTCTCAAGCAGCTTTTGAGTCTGCCGCCCAATGGAAGCAGTCCCTGGGTTTCCTAATGCAATTCGAACATCCGATCGTTTTAGATCTTCCAGGCTTCGAATGTTTTTTGGATTCCCCTTCGCCACAACGATCACGGGACGCAGCCAAGCCAGCGGTAGTGTTTCCGCAATCAGTTCCTTCTGTGCGGCCATTTCAATATAACTCTGGTCCGCCGCAATGTAGAGGTCACCTTGGGGGGCTACCTGGATGTTGCTAAGCAGTGTGCCTGAGCCACCATACATCAACTGCACTTTCTGACCGTATTCGCGTTCGAACTGCTGTGCAAGCGGAACAACTGCGGGCTTAACACCAGCCGCGCAGTACAGCACCAGATCGGCTTGGGCCGCTCCCGTCGACTGGTCCTTCGTGGACAGCAAATACAACGAAGCGACAAGAAGCAATGCAATACCAACGAAAGCAATTATTCCCTTATTCATTTTCTTATATCAAATCCCAACAGCACGCTGTAAATCCAGTAATTCATCATCTTTATCTCGATCATTCTTTAATTCGTCCATCGACGAGTGACACTTTTTGCGAGGCATGTTCGAGAGCCCGGTCATCGTGGGTCACCATGACCACGACACCGCCATTGCCGGCAAACTCTTTCATATAGTCAAGCACGATGGTCGCGTTATCCCGATCCAAGTTGCCCGTCGGCTCATCCGCGAAAAGGATGGATGCATTGGCAAAGACAGCTCGCGCCAAGGCCAACCGCTGTTGCTCACCGACACTCAGTTCCGAAGGATGGTGCCCGGCACGAGCGGCCATGCCAAACTGTTCGAGAATGGCTTCGGCACGCTTTTTCGCATTTGCCGATTGCCCCGTCGCTACCTCAGTGACCATCAAATTACCCAACACATCGAGATAGGGTATCAAATGGAATTGTTGGAATACAAAGCCAAGGTTGGCGGCACGAAACCTCGCTCGGTTTGAATTGTTCAGCGAATAGAGATCCTGGCCATTAATCGCAATCGTTCCAACATCAGGCCGGAGCAATCCACCAGCGGCCAACAACAACGTGGACTTTCCGCATCCGCTCGGTCCGTGCAGCGCCACAAACTCGCCTTTGCCAACCGACAACGACACACCACGAAGAGCATGAACTTCACCGCGACTCCCTTTGCCGGGATAGCGTTTTTTAACGCCATTCATTTCCAACACGGACTCACTCATTTCTCAACACCTCCGCAGGATCACATTGCGCGGCGGCAAAAGCAGGGATCCAAGATGCGATGGCTGCGAACAATGGCATGCAGACCAAAACCAGGCCAAGCTCTACAGCAGATGTTAGTTCGTTGGCTGGATAGCCCGCAAACAGCGAGCCTCCTTTTTCGATGAATAGCAATGATGCCCCGATGCCGATCATGCCTCCAACCCATCCGCCAACGGCAGCCTTAAGCAGAAACGCTGTCAGAATCTTAAACGAATTCACTCCCAGGGCCAGCAGCAAGCCTACCTCGTAGACGCGTTCTTTTGCATTTAGAAACACCAACAAACCAATGCCCGCCATACAGAAGATGCCGATCAGTGGAATCAATATCGATGCCAAAGCCTCCCGCTTTTCTTTCAATCGACTCCGACTCTCTTTCATGGATTCGATCTGTTGCCGCGCTGTGGTCTGGCCCGACTTTCGTGCCTCGGCTCTCGCCAACGCCTTACTCTCTTGCTCAATGATTTTCGTCCCTGGCAAAATCTCGCCGAGCTCTGCACGAATCTCACTCAGACGATCGATCGTTGCACAGTTGCATTCCAGTGCCAAGATGGAATTGATCTGCCCCTCTTTGTCAAAAATTTCCTGCGTCTGCTTCAGACTCATCCAAACTGTAATGTCATCTTTCGAACCGCGTTCGCCATAACACTCACGAATCTTGAACTCTCGCCCTTTCAGCGTCACCTGATCGCCGACCTCGAGTTCCAAACTGTTTTGCAACTCATATCCGACGATTAACTCGCCTTCGGGGACCGGATCCAACAGTGGCTTTTTGTTGCTTCCATGCAGTTTCGGAACTTCACCACGAATCCCAATCAAGACAATTTTTCGTTTGTATTCCGGCCAATCCGTGACTTGCGTCAATGTCGGCAACAGATGGTTCACTGTCACAATTTCCGATTGAGCCAAACGAGTAACATATTCTTCTGGCATTGTCTTTGATGCGTAGCCTTGTTCGTAGACTTCGCTCAAATCCTGTCCCTCCGGGAAAATATGGATATTGAAGCCAAGCCCTTTCATCGATACGCGAAGCTCGTCCTCTAGCTTGGCCATCTCTGCTTCGGTCTCTGCCACTTTCTCATTAATCAACCGGCTGGTTTCCAAATCCGTACTGCGCAGTAGCGATATTGATACGAGAAAGGTTGCCGCGGCGACCGCTGCCGCCAAAATCGAAAGCGCAAAGTTAAGCTTTCGATGTCCGATCTCCTTTCGGATCAGAGTGAAAACATTCACAGTGGCCCCTTTTTCTTTTTAGCAATGATGAGACTTGCACCGACAATTAAACAGAGGACTGTACCAAGTAGGATGATCATGTTTCGCCGGAGTAGGGAGGACGGTTTTGGCACCACCTGCTCTGTGAGACTCGACTGTGGCGCATCCGCCTCGGTTGCATTAGCCATTAGCGCGTCGTCCGCCGGCGCATCATCCGCCGAAACATACATCTCCGGTGCATCTGCCTCCACGTCGACCAAGTCAGCTGTTCCCGTTAACGGTGGAAGTTCCCGGTCATGCACTATTTCACTTCCTTCAAGATAGCTGTACCAATCCACGTGACTCAGCAGGTCAACGCCTGGATTCCCCGACTTGATCTGGCATGAACAGATGCCGCAGACATACATGGTCGCCATCTCGACATTGTCAGCACTGATCCCCTCGCCCACCAATGGCAATAGAAAGCGACCGCGTCCGAAAACGGGAAACGCCATAGGCTCATCTTTGTATTCCACCAAATCCTCTTCACTGCTCATCAAAATCGCGCGAAACACCGGTTCAGCCTGCGCTTTCGTCAAACGCTTGACAGCGAAACCAATCTTCAGTGGTATGACCGAACGCAGAAAATTGGCGGGATCATAATTCGCCATCACTTCGGATTGGGTCATCCCTCCGGTAATCTCGCCTGAAGTTTCGATCACACCGGCCGGGAGTGGAACTTCATCGGACAACCACTCCAATTTTTCGAGCAACACATCGTAGGCCTTGTCATCTCGTTCGGGGTTGCCGGAATCCACCAGCACCCATACGGCGGACGTCCCCTTCAGGATTTCCAGCGTCAGCTCTTTTACAAAGGCACTTGAAGTCAATTTCTGAACCGTCTGATCGGTAAACGGTTCGTGGAGAATGACGGTCGGTAGATAAGAACCAAGCGGATAGAGCAGAAAAGCGGTTGGCTCGGTAATTTCCGCCACCGCCGGATAAGCCTCCAACACATCGCTATTTTCTTCATCGGTGATGTCTAGCACATGCACCATCAGGTTACAAAACCCTTCTTCCCGAACGCATTGTTGGCGAAGATCTTCCACCCATTTTTGATGTTCTTCGGACAATTCGCCGCTGACTGCTACAATCAGCCGATATTCATCGCGTTCCCAGCGTTCCAATGCATAGCGGAACACTGGCACACTGCAAGCATAGAGGTTCGTTGTTAAACCCCAAGCCAAAAGGCCCGCAAACGCAACAAATAACTTTCGATTTCGATATCTATTCATGGTTCTCCAAGATTGCAATGTGATTGCTTCTTGAGGATCTCGGTCGGCAATTCAATTATGCACAGTTTACTGGTTTTGGGCGTTTCCAGCAGGTGCCTGGATTGTGGAATTCCTCTCCACAAATCCCGGACCCTTCAACGCTCGATTTTTTCCAGTTGCACTCGGTCAGTTCCATAGTGAATTCGGAACGTCTGTCCGCTACATCAAACAAGCCCGCCAGGATTTTTGAAAGTTCCCGTGACGGAAGCCCCCGCAAGGATCGTAGTCCGCTTGCCCATCGGGATGGCGGCTCCATCCGACGAACTGCACTTCAAGGTTCCATTGAGCGTGACCGCTCCTTTGACCGTTAGTGGGAGATGTTTCCCAAGTTCCAACTCGAGGGTGCCGCTCGTCGACTGATCATGGCTGCGACCATTCCGGTCCGCCCAAGTATGCCAGAGTTGAAATCCGGTCTGTTGGCAGGAACGGGAAGGCGAACAAACCGGTTTGCCATATGCATGCGAGAAATTGGTTCCTCGTTCTGCCAATGCGTCAATGTTGGGCGTAATCAGCTTTTTAATCTCGGTGGTATCCACCCCGTTGGCGGCCGCCAGTGTCTGGTTGGCCCTGATCGTGCCCCAGCCCATAACGTCCGCAAAATAGCAGACAATGTTAGGACGCGGCGCGGGTTCATCTGCCCGAGATAATGCAAAGGACAATAGCATTAGCCCAAAGATCATTCCGATTCGCCTGGCTTTCATTGACTCGACTTCTTCGCGGTTACGGGGTTGTTGCTAATACGGGGATGTTGCGATCACGGGGATGTTGCGATCACGGGGATGTTGCGATCACGGGGATGTTGCCACTAGGAGAGAGGCCATCCGCAGCGTATTGGATCGATGAAACGACATTCGATAGCAATCTTCTGCGCTGCGCATAAATCCGAAGAGATTCCGCCCGCTGTTTGGAAAAATAGAATGAACAGTTCGTGCTGATTGAAAAATTGCCGCTATTTGAACTGATAGTATTTCTTGTTTTTGATCAGTGCTTTGACCGCCTTTGCATTCTCTCTTTGAGTTGTTTTCAAACGTTCTGAGTTGTGAAGGTCCATCTCCGACTCCGCAATGCCCTCATTGCTTTGATCCTCGCGTGGACGCTTCTTTAACAACGCACCGGCGTCCTTTAGGTATGACAATGCCAATGCGCGATGCTGGTCATCTTCCATCAACGCCAACGCTGGACTTTTTTCCGGACGAGTGAAATTCACGAGATGCCCGTTCTCAAGCAGATACGGTAAGAGGCTCCCCCGCTTCGTATACTTGCCGTAGACAAGCTCGCGTTTTCGTGCGCCGTCTTCCAAAGCCAACAATGGACTACGCCCTGGATAATACGACTCATAGCGTCCGTAATAAACTGCATTGATATCGATCCAACTGGTAATCCGCTGCATCTCTTTGTCGGAGAGCTTCACATCATAATGCCCCTCCTTTAGAACGCGAACCAGTTTGCTGCGATGCGACCCCCAAGCATACGCAGGCAGAACACCGGGAGGACCGTCGCCGACAAAGTTGACCATTTTCTCTTCGGAGCCTTCGTAGCGTTGACCGGATTTCGACATCAGTTCGGTATAGGAAACATTGAACGGATAGCTCAGGTCGCCACACAGGTTCAGCTCTTTTCCGGCTTCTTGGTCGTAATCGTGACAGGCGACACAGTGCCGATCGAAAACCGGCTGCACGTCGGTGAGATAGTTGAACGGTTTGGCTTCTTCGACGCTCGGCGTGTCCAGCCAAGGCTCTAGCCGACTCGTTGGCCGGCGCATGGCCATTGGCAATGCGTTATTGGGCATCGGCGTGGAAACACGATTCTCGTGGCAACCAATGCAACCCTGTGTTTCGCCGGGTCGTACGATGGTTGCTGATCGCATCGCTTGAATCATCTGCTTGTTTTCATCCAACGCGTGAATTTGAACGAAGGTATCAGCTGGCAATTCAAAATAGGCCGATCCATCTTCCTCGACAGGCACATCGCCCAAGATACGTTTGTTATTGGTCAGGTTCCAATTCATGGCACCGACCTGCTGAGCATCCGTATTCCAATAGCCACGTTCATCATAGGTCTGACGCGGTGGCGCCTCGATGATGCGTAAATACTTGATCGAGCCCCGCGAGACGTTTGTCATTTCATCTCGATCACCGATATAAACGTCGTTTACATACAAAAAACCGTGATCCATCGTATAGTCGACCGCATCAGGAATCGCAGGAGCACGCTTGCGTGCCGCCAATGGGACGGCACCGTAAGCGCCTAACACCTCGTCGCCGGTTTCATAAACGACAATTTCGTTCCCGAAGATATCAGCGAGCATGATTGCCATCTTCCCGTTCATTTTCGAGCTGCGGTTCTCGCGTTTCCCAACCCGTTTGGACACTAAAAAGAACTGACCGCCACCGGTACCTGCTTCCAAGTCATGCACAGGATAAGGATCTTCATAGCGGGTCGGCAGCTTCTTAAAATTGTCGATAGAACCTCTAAATTTCATTGATCGATTGATTGCATCATCGCTGGGAGTCACCAACTTGCGTCCCGATTCTGGCCACATCTCGATAATCGGCTCGAGTCCATCCATGCCCTTGGATCGATCCACCACGGCCATTGCGCCCCACGGCAGATCATGCGTGGCACCATACACACACACCACACTATCCGTTCCCGGAATGGTCCGAGCATCGAGCATCGCGCCAGGACTCCAAGCATTGTTACCCATAAAGAGCTGATGCCGTGTGCCGTCTGGATTGCTGGTCCAAAGCCCAAGCGACGGTCCAAATTGGCGGTCCACATATTCCCAGCGGCTATAGAGAACCGTTCCATCGGGTCTTAAGCTTGCATGGAAATCGGCTAGATCATTTTTGCTGACCTGTACAATATTTGCCCCGTCCGATTCCATCGTAAACAAGTTCAATGAAATGTGACGGTTACATTGGCAATACTTTGGATCACGCGTGGAACTGAACAAAATTTTTCCATCCGGAAGATAGATGGGATCCACATCCGAAATCATGCTTCCGAAAGTTAGCTGTTTCAAATTGCGACCGTCCACATCGACTTCATAAAGGTGATAATCATCCGCTTTGTTCCTGCGCATGCTGAACAGAATTTTCTGCCCGTCAAAACTGACATCCGCGTCCCTGAAAATCCCGTCCGGCTCTTCCGCCAGCACCTGCTTTCGCGTCACAACCCCCGAATCTTCGATTGAGATGACATCCAATCGCCCCCCCAGACTGTGCCAGCTTTGGATTCCTCCACTGCCGGCGGCCCGATGAATGTCACCGTTCTGGAACATGGTGTTGATCGGACCGTGATTACCCCAATATTGGTCACGTACTTCAATCAGCCAGTCGTGCCCTTTGATATGCGGATGGCTCAGCAAAGCCTCTCGCTGCAACTGATCGTAACTCTCTGATGTCGCGTCCGAGATGCTTTCAAGCCGCTTCAGGTAGTCCGTCCCGCTAGGATATTGCGTCCCAAACGTATCTTTCAAGAAAACAATCGCGTCCCGCAGCGATTCAATTGTGTTCACCCCCCGCGTCTGGGACGTATCCACCCGCGTCTGGGACGCATCCACCCGCGTCGACTCCGACGCCTTTGTCTCTCTGGATTGCTTCGCGATTCCGAAGGCCAATCCAAGCAACACGACGCAAATCGCTGGTAACCATTTTCTGTAACTGTTCATATCCATCGCAATACGTCTTCGTCGAATACTAAGCTAAGCAACTGAACTGGGCGGCCCCCCAACATCATTTGCGGCCAAACGAACATTGAAGCGAACGGCGATTGCCCCCTTTTGCCGCCGTTGCAACATTTCGGAATCACCAGTCTACTCGTAATTCGCCTGTAAGTCTGACGCCCCCCGCCATGGCAACTTGGAACAATCCCATCGGTTAGTTCACTTACGAATATAACCATAAGATTCCCAACGATCGAATTCCGTCTCGTTGCGGACGCGCTGGCACGCGTCAGGCCGCCTTCAAATCCCCACTTCTCAGCTCGGCATGCCCTCACACCACGAATTTCCCGCGCGGATTGCCATCGCAGCCACCATCCAAACGTATTTCATTCTATTGGATCGCAATGGCGTCTCTCCGATTACTTGGCTTTCTTTCCGCTGATTGGATCGGCCATCTGCGCTCGCCAATCAGTGTAGAGTTGTTTCATTTTGGCGACACGTTCAGGGAATTCTAAACTGAGATTCTTCGTTTCACCAGAATCATTCGCCAAATCATAGAGCTGCAATCCGCTTCGTATATTGACATCGGAAAGTGTGGGTTTGACCAATCCGTTTTCGTCTAGGTCGTAAGATTGATACGTTTTCCCGACTTCTCTGTAGACAAGCTTCCAGTCGCCCAACCGAGCGACCCAATTGTTCTGTCTCGGTCCCGAGTCCCAAAACATAGGCTCCGACGCATGCAGTTGGTCCACATCGCCATGAATCAACGGAAGCAAACTCTTACCGTCAAGCTGTTTTTGCGGCGTCATGCCGGTAATTTCTGACAAAGTTGGAAATAGGTCACGATGTGTGACGGTGGCATCGATATGTTTGTTCGCAAAAGCGGATGGCCACGAAACGATCATCGGCACTTTGATTCCGCCGTCCATCAGGCAATATTTGTAGGCATTGATCGGTCCATTGTTCGCATAAGACTGGTCCGAACCACCATTGTCGGACGAGAAAAAGATGAAGGTGTTCTCACGCACGCCTTGTGCTTCAAGTGCGTCCAATAGGTCACCAATCATCGTGTCCATTAACTCAAGATGCGCCAAATAGATTTTTCTGCCATAAGGATCGGGGATACCGAGATGACACGTTTGGTCGTACCACTGACCATAGTCGGGCTGAGCAACAGGGTCCCAGTAAGGGTATTCCCAAACGGCGGCATCGCGATCAAACGGTCTGGCGGGAATTCCAAACTTCTTTCTCAATTGTTCCGGCCCTCGCGTCAACGGAGTATGCACCGCATTGAATTCCAACTGCAAGTAAAACGGCTTGTCACCCTCGGCCGAAATGAAATGGAGTGACTCTCGACCAAACACCTCCGTGGTGGTCGTGTTCTCATACGATTCAAGTTCCCCATTGTCGCGTGTCAGTGGACCGATCGGTGCCATCCGTGCCTTCGCGATGCTGCCTTTCTGTTTTTTTTCATAAGCGGCAACGTCCTTTTCACTGATCAGATTGAAATCCCAAGAATGGTGTTTGAAACCCAAGTAATGGTCGAACCCGTGTTTCATCGGGTCGCTCTTGGGGCCGTTATTCAGATGGGTCTTCCCAATTTTCATGGTTCGATAACCCCCATCACGCATCATCTCGGCAATGGTGTGCTCGTTGGACGGCAATCCCCCCTGGCCGTAGTAGTAGGCTCCCCAACGATGCTGATATCGCCCGGTGGAAAGCGCTAGACGTGAATTGCTGCAAACCGGCGCCGATGCGTAAGCATTTCGGAAGACAACACCTGATGCGGCCAATCGGTCGAGGTGAGGCGTGTTGACTCCATCAGCAACCACATCATGAAAACCAACATCAGCGTAACCAAGATCATCGGCAAGAATCACGATGACGTTCGGCCGATTACCGCTGGGGTCTGAAATTCCTGCGGCAACCTTCTCACCAGCAGCAAACGCAGTGCTTGAGATGACCAGGGCCATTATCAATGTGACCTGCAAACGTGCAGGTGTGTGAAATAATCGAATCGGTTGCATATTTACTCACCACTGTTTTTGAAAAAAAATTCGAAAGGCATAAGCCGCTTCGTTGGGCTTATTGCCATTGGTTTGGATCACCAAGCCTTCGTTTGTCTGTCTCCATCTCACCTTTGTATTGCCACTAACGAAGCCCACTGATCGGATTGCACGAGATTCTTGCGGGTTTCCCTTCGCCAGCGACTTGATGGTAAAGACACCGTCTTGGGGCCAACCGAGCGACGTGGCGTAAAGTGTGTCGCCTTTGGTGGTAAAGCGAATATCCGCCGCGATATTTTCCGCGTTCTCACTTTCAGCGTAATGCCCGGCGACAACTTTTGTCGGACCTTCACCGTAAATTCCCCATGGCCGAGTCTCATGAACCGCCTCACCATTGAGTTTCAACCTCTCACCCATTTCTTTTTAAATCGCGGTTTCCTCTTCGCGGATCGTACCGTCTGATTTTGGACCGACATTCAGCAGCAAGCAGCCATTTTTGCTGACTGTATCGATCAGTTCATCCAGCAGGCTTCCGGACGTCTTGAATTCCACTCTCTCAATATAGCTCCACGCATTCTTTCCAGTGGCAGTATCCGTTTGCCAGGGATACTTATTGATCTTGTCCATACGCCCACGTTCGATGTCGAGCACCATCAGACCTTCCGGGACCGACTCGCGGTTCATGTTCTTGTCTTGGAAAACCACCTCTTTTTTCCATTCAAGTCCCTTGTTGTAGAAATAGGCGAGAATTTTGGGATGCATCTCTTCGTAACCTGGTTTGTCGATGCCGAAATCAAACCACAGAAGGTCGGGTGCAGATTGATCAATGATGTCCGTTGTGCGAGTCCACCAAAGGTCGAGAAAATCCTGACTTGGCAACTCGTCCTTGCTTTTCTTGGGCTTCATATAGAGATCCTGAAACTCAGGATTGTTCGTATCAAAGGCACGGTCCTTCTTGCTGTAGAAACCGCGGGCGGTGGCAAAGTGTGATGAGGCTGCAAACTTTAGGCCCGCCGCCCGAGTTGCATCGGCCAGCATCCGCATCGTGTCTTTCTTGGGTCCCATGTTCACAACATTCCATCACGTATGGTTGGAATTGTACATGGCAAAGGCATCGTGATGTTCGGCAACAGGGACCACATATCTCGCTCCTGCCTCCTTGAACAGTTCCCCCCATGCCTCGGCGTCAAATTTCTCGGCTTTGAACATCGGTATAAAATCTTTGTAGCCGAATTCCGAATGCTCTCCGTAGGTCGCGAGGTGATGTATATACGCCGACTTCCCGTTTCGTTCCCACCCCATGTAGTACTTGTATTTGCCGTACTTCGTTGTTGCGTCGGCTGGAACGGTATACGGCCCCCAGTGCAGAAAGATGCCGAACTTGGCATCGCGGAACCACTCGGGACACTGATAGTGGCTACGAATCGAGTCCCCGTCTGCTTGGTAGCGAAAACCTTCCGCTAGTCCTCAATCAAGCGACTGCTAAGTCGCGAATATTTTATAAAACTCGAAAACCCTTGGCGTTTTACGCGTCTATTGGAGGTTACTAAGACTTCAATCCACGCACGCTACAAGGGGTTTCGAGTGAACATCAGGGTACGTCAACAACTGCGAAAACGCAAACGGAGATTATTACGCAGAATTTCAGTCCAGCATGGAGCGTGGAAATCGCCCATGATTCGTCCTTCCACCACGAAACTCGAACTCGCCGAGAAACAGCAGGCGGTCTCCTGCGGCGGTATCGCAGTGATCCTCGAACTGATCAAGAAGCTTGGTCTGCGGAAGGAACTCAATCGTTCGGCAAAGGTATTCAAGCTCCACCTGCCCTACGACGAAACTGACCACATTCTCAACATTGCCCTGAACCTGCTCGCCGGTGGAACGTGCTTGGATCACATCGAACAACGACGCAACGACGAAGCCTATCTCGATGCACTCGGTGCGGAGCGCATACCCGACCCGACTACTGCTGGAGATTTCTGCCGGAGATTCAGTCACCTCAAGCTGCTCATGGTCATGCAGGCAGTCAATCGCGTTCGGCAAACCGTTTGGAAGCAGCAAGAGGACAGCTTTCTCGATTGCGCCACGATCGAAGCAGACGGAACGATGGTGGAAACAAGCGGTGAAAAGAAATCCGGCATCGGCATCAACTACAAAGGCCAATGGGGCTACCATCCGCTGGTCGTCACGCTCGCGGAAACTCAGGAGCTGCTTTACCTGCACAATCGTAGCGGCAATCGTACCAGCGAGGAAGACTCCGCATTTTTCTATGACTTGGCGATCCAACAATGCACACAGGCGGGCTTTCGAAAGATCGTTCTTCGTGGCGATACGGCCTTCTCGTCGACGGAGCACTTGGATCGCTGGGACAACTCAGGTGTGAAGTTCATTCTTGGCTATTCCGCTCATCGGAACCTCTGCCGCATCGCTGATTCGCTTGCAAAAACCGCATGGAAACGGCTTGACCGTTCGAGGCGAAGCACGCCGGACAAGGCAGAGCGTGCCTGCCGTCCGAACGAGAGAGAACGAATCGTCCAGACCAATGGCTACAAGAATCAACGACTTACCGGAGAGAGTTACGCTGAATTCGAGTATTGTCCCACCGCATGCGAGAAGACTTATCGAATGATCGTTGTTCGCAAAGACATTGATGTAACCAGTGGGCAACAGCTACTGTTCTCCGAAGAGCGATACTTCTTTTATATCACCAATGAAACAGCAGGAACTTTGCCAGCGAGGGAAGTGATTCGCGGCAGCAACCAGCGTTGCGACCAAGAAAACACGATCAGCCAATTGAAAGCCTGTGGAGCCTTGACCGCTCCGCTGGATAACCTTGAAAGCAACATGGCGTACATGCTGTTCGCCTCCTTGGCTTGGACGTTGAAGATTTGGAGCGGGTTGCTGGTTCAAGTCAAGGGCAACGAAAGTCAGAAACGTGTTCGCCGGGAAGCTCGCAACCGAATTATTCGGATGGAATTCTGGACGTATTTGAATTCGCTGATCCTTCTTCCCGCTCAAATCATCCGTTCGTCACGGCAGCGCGTCTTCCGGTTGTTAACCTATCGCCCTACGGTGGACCTACTGATGACCCTACACGATCACATCCGCAAGCCACTGCGATGTTGACGACTCAGCACCAACGAAGCCGAGGTCTGGACGTCTCGGTACCGCTCAAACGCCTAACTCAAAGAACACGAGCCATGCGAAGATCAAGATCGAAAATCAAAAAGCCTGGCCACCGGTCTGCTCGCATCGCACAAGCGAAAAACCCGAAAACGTCACGCGTGGATCGCTTGATTGAGGGCTAGTGCAGGCGTACATAACATCGAGACCCCAAGAACGATCACTGAAACCAGTTTCTTCATCGCAATCTTCCTCGCTGCAAAAAGTTCTGCAATCAAGTACTCGGTGATACGCCAAGAGGCAACCAGGACACTCGTTTTCCGTGCCGCCGTGATTTTCGGTGGAGGACCAACAAGCTAAGATTTCCCATCCTTATCATGGCTGTTTTTCTTGTTTACTGACGCGGGGATGGAGACTCGTTTTAAAACCGTTCAGTTTAAAAGCGACGGCGTGCTCCGAAGGAAATTCCAATTCACCCAACTTTGGCAACCGAAGAACCAACTGTTTGGAATCGTTGATGATGTAGTCCACCAAGCCATCATGCCCAAGCATTTGGACCGTGGCCGAATCCGCCGCCTGCTCAACTTGGACCGAACGAAGCGTGACATCGCCTTCCGCTCGGTCAAGCAGAATTGCATACAGCGTGCTACCGTCTTTGCTGCGTGTGTACCGAATATCGGACGCTGTGTAGTGGAACCCATCCTTCTCACTGAACCCGCCGCTCTTCGTCATCTGGGTTGGCCCCTCACCGTACACAAGCCAAGGTCGCGTCGAGAAGATCGCTTCCGAATTAGCTTCAAGCCATTTGCCGATGCCACGTAATAACGCAGCAGCCTCGGGCGGAATCTCACCCGCGGCTGTCGGCCCCACGTTCAACAACATGCAACCGTTCTTGCTGACAATATCCACGAGGACATCAACCAAGTCATTTTCCGTTTTGAACTTGACGGACTTTTGATTGAACCATGGTCCAACCGACGTGTCAGTCAGCCAAGGGAATTCAGGCAAGTAATCCAAACGACCGCGTTCAAAATCGATGATGCCGGTGTTTTCGTGAATATCCCAGTGCTTGTGGGCAACTCCAACTTGGCGATTGTGTTTCGCTGCCCAATTGTAGTAGTCGGCAAACATGCGCTGCTGGTACTCGGGTGTAACACAATTGCGTTCTCCGAGACCAAAGTCGAACCAAATCATGTCAGGTTCATAATTCACAACGACTTCATTGATCTTGGCAAGCCACTGATCGAGGAAACGCGGTGTGGGAGGGGCATCAGCCTCGTGCGCATCGCCATAGAGATTGACGTACTTTGGATCAGAACCATCAAATTTGTAAGACGGCTCAAAATACCGCCAGGTGAACGAATGATGAAACGTTGCAATGAACTTCAACCCTTGAGCCCGAATCGCTTTTTCTAACTCCGCAGTGACATCGCGTTTGGGACCTTTGTCCATCGTGTCCCACTCCGTGACTTTCGAATCCCACATTGCATAGTTGTCATGGTGGATGACAACGGGCCCAGCAAACTTGGCTCCCGAAGCAGCAAACAACTCCGCCCATTTTTCAGCATCGAATTCCGGGGCAGTAAACCGTTCCACAATATCCTTGTAGCCAAAGTCTTTCTGCTCGCCAAATGTCTCGCGATGAAAATCAAAGGCAGGGTTTTTCGGTTCGTACATACGCATACCGTACCACTGAACTCCACCCTTTTCTGCGTTTTCAGAACCGACCGTAACGGGCCCCCAGTGCGTGTAGATTCCGAACTTAGCATCTTTGAACCACTCCGGAGCAACATGCTTGCTCAATGATGTCCAATCGGCCTCGTAGGGTTGATCGGCCATGGCAGAGCGATCGGGTGTGAAAATGAGACTGCAAAGTACGAGCACACCAGACAGAGTTAGCCGGAACATCATTTCTTTTACCTTTCCTTTTTCTTCGATTCAATACCGTCGATTCGTTGAGCAAGTTCCCACGTTGGCGGTTGTGTTTAATCAACACATCCAACACAAACGCGGGGGACGGCCATCCGCAGCCGCCCAGGCGTTGGGCCGCCCAGGCGTTTGCTCGAACAGGCGTTTGCTCGAACAGACCTCATCAATGAATCATTGACATGTCCAACACGCGTTGGAACAGGCAAATGGGTAGCAGGAATCGAGCTACCATGATAACCGAAAACGAACCTCCGCATCAGCAACGGTGCGTTCGTTCTCGCGTTGTAGGTTACCGTTCCTCTTTGAACTCAATACGGAAGGCATAGGCTGCCTCGCACGGTTTGCCACCCGTTTGCCACCGGTCGCTTGTATGGTCAAACCATGACGGCTCCGTTCCCAATCAAGAGAGTTCTCGACACTTAGAAATTCCACCGGCTAACTGGCGCGAGTTTCCTACGAATTGCCCTGGCCAAGTGACTCGATCGTGAACATGCTATCCTCGGTGATTGGCAAAGTGAGAGGAGACGTCGAACTTCAAGCCCGCCGGCTGGGACGCATCGGCCAACATTCGCATCGTGCCTTGCTTTGGCCCGCTGTCCACCACGTTCCAACGAGTGTGCTTGGGTGCATGCATTGCATCGCCATCGTGGTGTTCCGCGACTGGCACCACATCGGGTCGCCCACACGTTTAGCTGGAAAGCTAAATTGACAAGATACGAAAACGATCGTTACAAAACGGACAGTGACCTATTTTGCTCGATTTTTCTTACCATCTCGATCCGCCCTCGATTTGTCAGCAGTTTCAAGATACCGGTGCGAAATTTCAACCGCCTGCTCCCGCTCCGCAGGGCCATAGTCCCAATACTTGTTGATCACGTTGTTGAAAGGAAACTTCGGATCGTCTTCTCCGAGTTCGGCGCGACGTTCTTTCAATTGCTCTTTTAGTGACGCAACAACCGGAGCGTATTCCGGATTGTCATAGACATTGTTGTCTTCGGATGGGTCGTTCAGCAGATCATACAGCTCCCATCCTGGCGGAGTCTGCGCTTCATCTTCATTCATCGGAGTACCGTAATACTGGATCAGTTTGAATTGTTTGGTACGGATCGCGATGTTGCCGGGATTGTCGTGTGATGCCATATGCATCCAGTAGTGGTAGTAAGCCGACTGTTTCCAGTCCTCAGGCTCTTTGCCGGTTTCGAGGATGCGTTTGAAACTTCGCCCATGCATGTAGTCCGGCGTTTTCACACCAGCAAAATCGAGCATGGTTGGAGCGTAATCAATATTCTCGACGATTGCATCAATGCGCCCCGTATTCACCGTTTTCGGATAGCGGACAATGAAAGGCATTCGCATCGATTCATCATAGGGCCAGCGTTTATCCATGTAATCATGTTCGCCGAGGTAGAAGCCTTGGTCGCCCGTGTACATGACCACAGTGTTATCATAGAGTCCCTCGGCCTCCAGATATTCGATGACCCGGCTCAGGTTGTCATCGACGCCTTTCACGCAACGTAGATACGCTTTCATGTAACCTTGATAGGCATCGCCGATAATTTCTTGGTCACTTTTAGTTTGATCGAGCGTCTTAATCCACTGGCCACTGTTGGTGTAGTTGCGGCGTGGATTGCGACGACCGATGGAGGTGCCAATGTATGGAACCAATTCATCATTATCGCCACGCGTGGCGATCGAACCATGGTTTTTACGATCGCGCATGTTCTTCGGCTCCGGAATCTCAACATCCGCTAGATAGTTTTCATACCGAGGCGCATATTGAAACATGTCGTGCGGCGCCTTGAAGTGCAATTTCAAGAAGAAAGGACGGTCCGGATCACGTCGATTCTTGAACCACTCCAACGCTGAATCAGCGATGCAGTCAGACGAATGCCCCTTCATTTGCACGCCATCGGTAACTTCGCCCTTGCGGATGCGAAACACTCCGGTCGCCCCAAGTTCATGAAAGACAGGATCGAAATAGGATCCCTGGCCCGGCAATACCTTGTAGTAGTTGAACGCTTCCGGCCGAGCGTGCAGATGCCACTTTCCAATCACCGCAGTTTGGTAACCAGCCTTACCCATTTCGATGGCCAGATACTGTCGCTCGGGCGGCAAAATCCCGCTCAGGGTCGGACATCCGTTCACAGCACTGCTCTGGCCCGTCATGATACTCGCGCGACTCGGTGTGCAGATCGCGTTCTGACAAAACGCGTTGTTCATCAGCATGCCTTCTTTGGCAATCGAGTCGATCGTCGGCGTGGGATTTAGCGGGGCCAAACGCCCACCATAGACACCAATCGCCTGGGACGTGTGATCATCCGACATAACAAACAGAATATTTGGACGCTCGACAGCGTGAATGGTGCTCGCCATCAGCATTCCCAAACAGGCAACATAGAGTCGTTCGATACAGATGTTTTTCATTAAAAATCCTCGTGTTGCTCGCTTACGAAAAAAAGGGCAATTCGTTTGATGCTTTTGACTGAAACCAAAACATCGTCGATAGAGTGTCTTGGCGACTTCCGCACAGCTTGGTTTCAAGCAACCACTTTAATCTTAAACGGATGACTACTGGCCATCATTTTTTCAAAAGTCCCCACGTCAATCGTTTCTGGTCGCACGCGAATACGATGAAGTTGTGGAAGTGATTCAAGTTCTCAACGCCCGTAAGCGTTTCAGTATCGTGCTGTGAACGGCGGGGCAAGATCCGATGCCGTTCTCGTCGCTTCCTGCTAAAAATGGAGTTCTGCTATAAATTGGAGGTTTTGTTCCTCTGCAGAAAACGCCACCAACTGGAAAGAGGAATCCACCAAGGCGACTTGAATTACGGACCCCATGAGCCAAAACACGCATGCATCATGCGGGTACCATTTCCTCGTTTGAACGCTTAGTCTACAACACCTTTGGGGCTTCTGCGGTCAGCCGCTGATGCCCCGGTGTATCGAAACATCTCGAACAACTCGATAATCCGCTGGGTTACAATGAAATAGGGGCGTGGATTTTTAAAGTACATCGGACTCGAAGGATCGCGGCGTTTGGAATCATCGGATTAATGCTAGTTGGTGAAAAAAATTGGAAACAAATATAGAAATGTCGATGGGGACCCAACCGATGGACTGCGCTGAAAAGCTAAATGAGGTACGAAGTGAGATAGGGCGATCCGTGGTTGGGCAACAGACGCTGATTGATCGGCTGCTGCTAGCACTCCTTTGCGACGGGCATGTGTTGCTAGAAGGCGTTCCTGGAATTGCGAAGACATTGACCGTGAATTGTCTGGCAAAAACGATCCATGCCGATTTCAGTCGCATTCAGTTCACTCCTGATTTGCTGCCAGGCGATCTTACCGGCACGTTGGTCTATGACCCTCGCAATCATACATTCAGCCCCGAGAAGGGCCCGGTGTTTGCCAATCTACTTTTGGCCGACGAAGTGAACCGCGCACCTGCGAAAGTCCAGTCCGCTCTGCTCGAAGCGATGCAAGAAAAGCAGGTTACACTCGGCAAGGAAACCTTTGACCTTCCATTACCGTTCCTTGTGCTTGCAACGCAAAATCCGATTGAACAGGAAGGCACTTATGCGCTACCAGAAGCGCAGGTCGATCGTTTCATGTTCAAACTGAAGATTGGCTATCCGTCGATGGATGAAGAACTGCTAATCATGCAGCGAATGGCGACGACCAAAGAGGCCTACGACATTAAGCCCGTTCTAACGCTGGATGAACTGATGCAAATGCGGGACGCCTTGGAGGCGACGTTCTTAGATGAAAAAATCGAGCGGTATATCGTTCGGTTGGTCGATTGCACGCGAAACCCCAGTCATTATGGCATGGACATCGATCGGTATCTTCGTTTTGGTGCTTCGCCACGAGCTTCGATTTATCTATCCCTGGCAGCGCGAGGCAATGCGTTGATGCAAAAACGCGACTACACCGTTCCCCAAGATGTGAAGGACGTGGCGCACGACGTGCTTCGCCATCGCTTGGCGATTTCTTATCGTGCCGAGGCAGAGTCCATCACTTCGGACGATTTGCTCGATCAGATGCTATCGACGGTTCCGGTTACTCAAACATGATCCAAGACGCCGTTACCCAACTATCGCTGTTAGAACTAAAGTGCCGCCGACCGGTCGAACACCTACTGGCCGGTGAGTACCGATCCGTGTTCCGAGGCCAGGGCATCGAGTTTGAAGATGTACGGCAATATCAACCGGGCGACGATGTTCGATCGATGGATTGGAAGGTGACCGCACGTACGGGCGAACCGCACATCCGAAGGTATATCGAGCAGCGTGAGCAGTTTCTGTATCTGCTGGTGGACGTGTCGTCGTCCATCCTTGGTGCATCCGGCGGTCTAAAACGAGCGATGGTCGCAGAACTTTGTTCGTTGCTGGCTATGGCAGCTTTGCGGAACAACGACCGAGTGAGCCTAATCCTATTCTCTGATCGCGTTGAATTGATTGTCCCACCGGGAAAGGGATCGTCACACGCGATGCGTATCATGGATGCATTGTTAAATTTCCAGCCAGAAGGCCGCGAAACGAAATTTGCGAACGCGCTATCGCATTTCGGACATATCGCACGTAAACACTCGATCGCGTTTGTGTTATCGGATTTCTTCGCTGCCGACTATCTCGAAGAGCTACGAGCGCTTTCAAACCGACACGACATCAATGCCGTGAACGTGCTTGAAACGCCGAGTCAATTGACATCGAGTACAGAACTGGTGCATCTCCAAGATGCCGAATTGGGAGTGCGTCGGTTCGTTGATCTACGCCGCCGTCGTCTCCAACACCTGGAACACCACGTGGCTCTCCAGGAAGAAATGCTGCAAAGCGGAGTTGACCTGATGGAGATTGCCGTAGGAGAGGATTGTGTGTCGGCACTGGCAGGTTTCTTTCATTCACGACAACGACGCGTGGCGGACGAAACAGGAGGCTGATGCATGTTACGTTTCATCCTGCTGTTGTTTTGCCTGCTGCCAATTTCGGCCAAAGCAATGGAACACTCGGGAATCACGGCGCGTTTCGAACCGCCCCAAGTTCACCCCGGGGACGTTTGCACACTGATCGTTGAAATGGACCGCGATACGTTTGGCCAATTTGAATTGCACGTTCCAGCTCACTCACAACTTCACGTCGTATCTGTGCTGCGAGTGCCAGTGTCACTTGCCAATGGGAGATATCGACAACGCCAATGCTTACAGTTGCAACCTTTGTCGTCTGGGGAAGTGACCATCAACGAAGCGCAGGTGGAGCTAACCGATGCCAATGGGACTCAGACAATTTCACTTCCGATGGTGATGCTACAAGTTCTTCCGTTGGAAGCTACCGACCTCAACGACGCGCCGGAATCGCTTCCAGGTACTATCGACGAGAGTAATGGTAAGTCACCGGCGTTTCTGATTGGCGGGATTCTTTTGTGTGGAATTCTGCTGGTAGCGGTGACAATCCTCTGCAAACGCCTGCTTCGCGATTCGAATTTGGAAGCCCATTTGAAATATGATCCTGCACTGGAAGCGGTCGAGAAATTACAGTCGGGCGTTGTTCCGAAACGAAGCTTAGAGCAAATCCTTGCGCAGCGTGATTTTCACATTTCGCCTGAATTGCGCTGCGAAATCGAAGAAGCTGTCTATGGGCAACACTGCCAACCAGCGGCCCTTCTTGCCTCGCTGCGCAAGGAGTTGATGCATTGAGTTTTGCGCACCCTTGGCTGTTGTTGCTTGCACCCATTCCGTTCGTACTGGCTCTGTTGTGGCGTCGTCAACGGGGTAGCCTGACAGTGCCGTCGCTTCAGTTATGGGACAATACCAGCCTTGGACGGGCTCGTTATCTCTGGGTTCTTCCGACTTGTCGCGTCGTTGCTTTAACACTGCTGATAATTGCAATGGCGCGTCCTCAAGCAGGTTCGACTCAGTCAATCCAAGTCTCTGAAGGAATTGCCATTCAGCTACTCGTGGACGTGTCGAGCAGCATGAGCATGAGCATGCAAATGACGGATGGAAAGAATCGTAGCCGCATGGAGGTCGCCAAGGTGCTAGTCGAAAAATTCATCGCGGGAGATGGAGACGAACTTCACGGCCGAGAAGGCGACCTGCTGGGATTGATCACGTTTGCACGTTATGCCGATACGCGAAGCCCGCTCACTTTTGGCCACGATGCCTTATTGGAACTGGTTCGGGATCTCGAAATCCAGGAACGCCCCAATGAAGACGGAACAGGCTACGGTGATGCGTTGGCCGTCGCTGCTGCACGGCTAAAGCAACTTGATGATCCCGAAATCCGGCAAATGCGGTCGTTAGAAGGAGAAGTCGCCAGTCGCGTCATCATCCTTTTGACTGACGGAGAAAACAACTCGGGTCAACACATGCCCGTTGAAGCTGCTGGATTGGCCAAAGAGTGGGGGTGTCGTGTTTATAGCATCAGTCTTGGTGAACACCCTCAAGAATTTTCGGGGCAGGCACTTGAGTCACCGCAACTTTCGGAAGCAGAGCGAGTGCTCGAGCACATTTGCATTGAAACCGGCGGAGTGTTTCGAACAGCCTTCGACTATGATTCGCTGCTAGCGGTTTATGCTGAAATTGACCAACTTGAACGATCCCGCATCGCGACTCGAGACTTCGCACAGATTGCCGAATGGTTCTGGCTGCCACTTGCCAGCTCGCTGCTATTGCTGTTCACTGCATTTTTAGTCGAAGCGACTTGGCTGAGGGCAGTGCCATGACACCCGTTACATTCCAAAATCCGATTCTGCTGTTGCTGATGCTGCTGTTGATTCCACTTGCAGTAGTGCTGAAACACGCGCGGTATCGCAGGAACGTGGTGTTGTCAGAGATGGGGGCCGACGCTTCATTACGGCGCAGCGTTTGGACGGACCGACTACGGCTAGCTGCCATGACACTACTAATGCTAGCCCTCGCTCGACCGGGCTATAGTCCGCGGCGACATTCAGTTTCAAAGAGTGGGCGTGATGTGATTTTCGTCCTTGATGTCTCTCAGAGCATGCTAGCCGAGGATGCCTATCCGTCTCGGTTGGAAGCCGCAAAGAATGGCATTCGTGATGCACTAGACAGTTTTCAAACAGAGCGAGTTGGATTTGTTATTTATGCCGGCAGTGCAAACATCCTATGCCCGCTGACTTATGACTATGATTTCGTTCGTTACATGATCGACCAAGCCACCACGCGAGCGGTCGACTTTGGTGGAACAACGCTGCTTTCGGCGGTTGAAAAATGCACAGACAGCATGTTATCGGATAATCGAAAAGGAATGCAGGACTTGATCGTTCTGACGGACGGCGAGGAACATGGTTCGACCAATATCCGTGTTGCGGAATTACTGAAAGAACGCGACTTGGGACTGCTGGTGATTGGACTCGGCGATGCAACCTCGGGCTCTCGGATTCCTATCGAGGACGAAGAGGGAAAGACCGTTTACTTGAAGCACGAAGACCGCATTGTCACTACTCGTCTGAATGAACAAGGCTTGCGCGAGTTGGCCTCGAGTTCAAACGAAGCCATCTATCGTCCCATTGGGACCGCCGCGTTCGATCTCGCAGACATCTATTCAAGCTACGTTGTCGACAAACCGGTTGCGGGAACCGCGGGCACCGATACCTACCTCGTGTACCGAGAAGCCGGTTTTGTGTTAATCGGGTTCGCGTTGATTCTTTTACTTTTCGCCGAGCGGAAGCTTGTCCGACCGCGTTCTCTTGGCTTGGCTATGATCGTGCTGTTTTGCACGACTCTCACGAACGTGCATGCGGCTGATCCTGAGACGGCACAACGATTTGCTGAGGCCATGCAACTTCAGCAACAAGGAAGACATACGGATGCATTGGAAGCATATGATCTTCTCGAATCCGAATCATCTGGGCGCAGTTGGCTGCCTGCGGAAAAGGCTTCGCTGAGGTTCAATCAGGGGCTTTGCCAATTGGCGGAGGCCTCCGCAAAGGCAGACGCGGAACCGCGAACGGCGTTATCTCTCGCGCGCCAGGCACAGAGTTGCTTCTTGGCGGCGCGGCGGATGATGCCTACGTTTCATCGTGCCGCCATGCGGTTGGATCCAACGTCTCACCTAATTGCCGAATACCAAGCCCGCATTCAGGAACAAGACGATCGAGACCAGGCATTACAAGAACAAATGCAACAGCTCGTTGAACGATTGCAGGAGTTGCTTCGAAAACAAACGGCACTACGAAATGAGGTTCCACACCGCAAGCCACCATCCTCGGCGCGTCGGCGTGGCCAAACCACCCCCGTTCCCGCTGCTCCGGTTCGCGAGCCTGAAACCGCCAGTGCCGATTCAAAACGGTTCAGCGATAACCAGCATGAGTTGCAACAAGAAGGCATCGCGATTGCGGATCTGATGCGTGTGCTCGACCAAGCGATCTTACCGCCGGAAATGGATATTCAAGACGTACCTGTCAGCGTACTCGAGGTGCCGCGTCGATTGATGAAGGAAGTGATTGCGGCACAAGAGTTGTCAAGGAACAGGCTCACGCAATGGGGCACTTGGCCAGACGCGCGAGACCACCAACAAGACGCAATGCAAAAGATCCAAGAGATCCTCGATCTATTAGCCAGCGAAAACTCGGGGGAGTCGGACGAAAGTGAATGGGATGACGAGGAAGAAGACTGGGACATGATGGAACCCAGTGACACCGATGAAGCGATGACTTCGTCCATGCAAGGCCAGGGCGACTTTGCCAGCGGCGCGGCAATGCAACCGTTGCCGGTTCCCAACTATTCGGTTGAAGACATTCTGCAACAAGAATTGGGCAACTTGCAGTTCCGACAACAGCAACGTGCAAAAGGCAACCAACAAGGCGTGGAGAAAGACTGGTGACACAACGTCTTACGATTGCCCTAGTGCTTGCCATTGCCTTTCTGAGCTCACTCTACTCGGAGGAAGGCGATGCGCAGGCCCCTGCGAATTCACCATCGGCGGAAAACGGCGTTGCCAGCGCACCAACGAGTGTTGAACTGGGAATGAAGGAAGAGTGTTGGTTTACCGATACAGTTGCAACGGCCTTCGTGCGTTTCCCAGAAGTAGTTGAGCAACCGGAGGATCTGCCCGATGTTGGTGATGATATCTCCCTGTTCAGTCTCGAGGTTTCCGCAGAGAGCGCGGATACAAACAGCGGTTCGGTTGCCGTGATCCGTTTTATTCCCCGGCGAACCGGGCTTGTCATCTTTCCGGCACTGAATTTCACATCGGACTCAGGCAGTTTCCGAACGACCGCGACCCAGATATTGGTTAGTGAACCGCAACGAAGCTCTGACATGACTTTAGAACTGCGACCTGAAAAGCGGAGTGTGTATCAAGGACAACCACTGCGTGTGGATGTGACATGGACATGCAAATTGACGACCAATCGTATCCGTTCATTGTTGTGTCTGCCAGAGTTTTTTAACGCATCGTCGATCGAAACGGTGGTGCCTCGATGTACGGCTGAAGAAAAAGAACAGATGGGAATGCCTTTTGGCGGTCGCCGAGTCATCGCCAGACGTGTCGCTTGGGCCGATTCGCCGGAGCAGTTTGGCACCGTTACTTTTTCTCTGTTCCTTCGGTTCTCGGAAGCGGGGACAGTATCGCTTCCAGCAACCCGATTGGAATGCGCATATTTGAAAGGCAAGGGCAGTAATTTTGCGCCTTATGCAGCGTACTTCAACAATGGATTGTTTGAACCGATGTCATCCCTAAACGCTTATGAGCGATTGTACGCTGAGTCGGAACCACTAACGCTGGAGGTATTACCGCTGCCGATACAGGATCGTTCGGAGAATTTCAGCGGTTTGTTTGCTCCTTGTGAAATCGAAGTCACGCTTAGTACAAATGACATCGAAGTCGGCCAGGTGATGGAAGTCGACTTGCGAGTGCATTCGGACGCCCCGCACGGTATGTTGGAGCTTCCTTCGTTGGAACGACAACGGAGTCTTCGGGGGCGATTTCGCACCTCTAGCGAACTGAGTCGAAAATGGCATCCCGATGGAACTAGTTTTCGCGCTCGAATGCGACCGTTGACAACTAAGGTGACGGCGTTGCCATCGATGCAAATCCAGCTGTTTGACGAGGAGTTGGGAGGGTACCGTTTTTTGCAGACAGCGGCGGTTCCACTACGCGTCCGCCCTCGAGATGGTCTCAATTATTTTGATGTCCGAACATTGCAGATGGAAGCGACGCTGACAAATCAGCCTACGGGCATCTGGCATAATAAAGAGTCAAATCGGATGAACGATGCATTCAACATGATCATTGGACTACTGGCGGAGAACTTTTGGGCGCTGCTAGTGGCAGGCCCTGTGCTCTTTGCGATACTATTGCCATGGGTAAGGGACAGAAGGAAACGCGCCGTTGACGCTGCTTACCGCCGTCAAGCCGAGGCCTATCGTAAACTTCAAAGACTCCCCGAAGGCACTCTCGAAAAGTGGAGTGCGTTTCAGAATTTCATGGCGACCGGTTTTTCATTCCCTCCCGATGCGTGGACGTCAGGCGACGCCGAGAAGTGCCTTCAATCGCTCAACCTGCCCGAGGAGGATATCCAACAGATTCTCGAGACTCACGCCAAGAGCGACGCTGCGAACTTCTCATCCGATAAACCAACTCCGAAAGTCCCGAACCTTAATTCGCTTTCACGCCGCTTGTTCGATTGTCTTCCTAGGGCCACTCCTATTTTAGTCATGGCTCTAATCCTGCAATCTGCGGAATTGCGCGCGTCGGATTGGTCGGACGCTGAGTCACTGTTCGAAGCAGCAATCCAGGCACCATCGGGGCTACCGGAGACAGAGTCATTATTTAGTCAAGCCGCATTGAAATTTGAAGCGTCCGCTGAAAAGCGACATCGTATCGGTGAATCATGGTACAACGCGGGAAACGCATGGTTCCAATCTGGCGAGCTTGGACGAGCGATTAGCTGCTTCCGCCAAGCAGAGATCTATCGGCCATTTGACACAACGATCAAAGAGAATCTAGCGACGGCTCGTGCGTTGACAATTGACGTGGTAGAGCCCCAAAGTTCACTCAACATTGCCTCGATGCCGATTCGCTGGATCAGTGCCGCAATCAGCGTCATGTCACTACTATTTTGGGCCTTACTGCTGATTCACATCCGCTACCGAACGCGGGTAAGTTTGACTGCGTTGGTTGTGTCATTGGTTGCGACACTAGCACTGTTTTTCTCAATTCTTGTCGTGTCCCACCACGCCGGTCGCGACGGCGTGGTAATTGTGAGCGAAATCTTCGGCCGAAAAGGCCCTGCGTACAGTTACAGCACCGCCTTTCACGAGCCTTTGCATGATGGGTTGGAATTCCAGATTGTAGATCGGCGATCGGATTGGCTATTGGCGGAACTTGCAGATGGCCGTCAATGCTGGATACCCTCATCCGAGACGCGATCCATTCGCAATTCACGATTTTAAAGACGCGAATCGCCAGATTCTGTTTGCGATTGAAAATTTTCTCGTATTGTATTGGCAAGATTCACGACGCCAGTACGAATCACTTGGATATGCCCGTCACCGCCAACCCAACGACCCTAAAATGAACTGGGAAAAGTTCTTAGATCCAGCTGTCTTATGCATGATGATCCCCATCGTCGCCATTCTAATTCACGGGATCGGCGCAATCTATCACCGTTTTTGTAATCATCAAGAACGGATCGCCATGATTGAAAACGGCATTCATCCTGACGACGAATCTCAGCGTCGGCGAGCAAAATCAGCGGTTTAGACTCGCAGTATTTTCCGCCGGCGTGGGCGTACGATTGATTCCAGTAGAAAGCCAGTATCACACCGGTGGTCAATCATCTTGTTCACCGTCGAATCGCTATCCAGACAATTTGATTTGGAAGCCCGGCCGCGCGGTCATGGTGTCAAGCATCCCGAAGCGACAAGCTGCAACGCTTTCGCTTGTCTCTCACCCCATTTTAGAGCGTCACTCCTGGATGTGGCTTTTCAAACTTCTCTGCAAAGTAAATACCGTTGCGTTATCGCGTGAACCAATACGAGGGATCAGACAACCAAAAAACAAAAAGTGAATTGCACAGTAATCTGTAAACACTTCAGTCTGTAAACACAGTAATCTGTAAACACAGTGAAGCTTGTGGCAGAGATGGTCGCGATCCATTATATTATTGGCTTCCCACCTAAAGCCTATCCTGGCGAAAAAACTCCTGCCATTGCGAAGCTTCCCATGCGGTTCTTATTGCTTTGTTATCTCTCGTTGATCTGCACTGCCGGTCTTGCTGCTGATTTAAAATTGGATCAGCGTCCCGCCCAACCATCGGAGTGGGGTTATCGACCGCCGGACAAGTCGAACTCGGAAGTCAACCCACCTAATTTTTCTTGGCGTCCGCAACGCGGCATCACTCAATGGGAAATTCAGTGCGCTGCCGATTCAAATTTCTCAACGATCAATTACCAGGCAGACTCGATTCAATACAGCGTCCATACACCATCCGTTGCGTTTCCGGCGGGAAATTGTTTTTGGCGTTATCGTGGTCAGAACGAACGCGGAGAGTTTACGCAGTGGAGTGACGTGAGGCGTGTTTCGATCGCTGCGGATGCACTCGTGATGCCAATGCCGAGTCGGGATGAGTTGGTTTCGCGAATTCCTGAGCAACATCCTCGTTTATTCTTGCGGCCCGAAGATGTACCGCGACTCCGCCAGCTCGCTGCTGGATCGATGCAGACACATTTCAACTCCCTGGTGGGCACATGTGAAAAGCTCCTAAGGAATCCGCCACCCACCAAAGAGCCTTCAAAATACGGTCCAAACGTTGACAAAAAAAGTGAACCGTGGCGTGAGATATGGTGGGGCAATCGCAACTACACCATCCGAGCACTCGATGGCGCCGCGACGTTAGCATTCACCCGCTTGATTGGCGGCAAAGATGAATACGGTGCATTGGCAAAACGAATTCTGTTGGAATGTGCAAAGTGGGATCCCAAGGGAGCCACCGGTTATCGCTATAACGACGAAGCCGGGATGCCGTACGCCTATTACTTTAGTCGTACCTACACGTTCGTGAACGATTTGCTTAGCGAAGACGAAAAAGAGATTTGTCGTAAAGTCATGAAGATCCGCGGTGATGAAATATTCGAGCACCTTAGCCCGCGGCACCTTTGGTCACCCTATGCAAGCCACAGCAATCGGGCGTGGCATTTCTTAGGGGAAATCGGATTAGCGTTTCATGGTGAAATTGAACAAGCTGACCAGTGGGTTTGGTTTGCAACGAACGTCTTTTTCCATTCCTACCCAGTGTGGCACGGCCATCGCATCAAAAGTTAACCAAGTATTCGTTTCAGACTTGCCTAAGTCCAGTGTCGGTGCGAAAGATTTCATTTGACGGATTTCAAAACCACTGCACGCACAAACGGATTTCCAAATGCCATATCAAGTCGCTGGTAAGTTTCACGATTGCTTCCAACACGTCGAAGACCCGAGAGTCGAAGGTCGAATCACGCACTCACTCCACTCCATTCTCTTTATTGTTGTCTGCGCAACAATTGCCGATGCCGATGGTCCCGCAGAGATCGAAGAATTCGCAATCCAAAAACGGGATTGGCTTGAAAGGTTTATTGACATTGAAGACGGAATCCCATCTCACGATACGATTGGCAGAGTGCTTGCAGTTATTAAACCGATTCAGTTTCAACAAGCTCTCGTCGAATGGACCAATCAACTTCGGGCAGGACGATCGAACGATGGCAGTCCACGGTTAGTGCAAATTGACGGCAAGACTTCACGAGGCTCTTACACCGAACGAGACAAAAGCGATGCTCTGCACATTGTAGGTGCTTGGGCTTCCGAAGAAGGCCTCGCCATGGGGCAGGTCGCAGTGGACTCCAAAACGAACGAAATCACCGTCATTCCTGAGTTGATCGACTTGATCGATATACGTGATTCGATCGTGACACTCGATGCCTTGGGATGCCAAAAGTCGATTGCAAAGAAGATCATCGAAGCAGGGGGTGACTACATTTTTGCAGTCAAAGGCAATCACCCCACACTCTGCGCGGCAATCGAGCAACACTTTCTGGTGTGCCATGAACAGGGCCTTGTCGAGTCAGATGTTCGCTCCAAGACCATCAAGGAAAAATCACGAGGACGAAACGAAGAACGCTTCTACGGGATAACTGAAATACCAGCGTCAGTTCGAGCGTTAACGGACCAATGGATGGGTGCCAAGAGCATCGGACAAGCGGTCACGAGTATCGAAAATGGCGAATCCTGGTCGAGTGAAGTGCGTTACTTCCTGAGCAGTCGATCCGCCAAGGTAAATGAGTTTGCAAAATCGGTTCGAAGTCATTGGTCGATCGAGAGTATGCACTGGGTGCTGGACGTGGTGTTTCACGAAGATGCAAGTCGGATTCGCGAAGGTCACGCAATTGAAAACCTGAGCTTCACCAGACGGTTTGTAATTACACTGCTGAAGCAGGACACGTCGAAGTCGAGTTTGAAGAGCAAGCGAAAAGCAGCCGGCTGGAACACCGACTTTCTCGAAAAACTCCTATTCGGAGCGTGATTTTGATGCGATAGCCGTGCCCAGTGTGGAGTGACGATAACGGGGCTTGGCACGAAGGCATCTCGTACTGGAACAGCTACATAAGTCGTTTCACATGGTGGGCCGATATCATGAAGGCCGCACTCGACATCAATGCTTTCGATAAACCCTATTTCAGCCGCATCGGTTACTACCCGATGTATCTGATGCCGCCCGGAAAAGAGGGTGGCGGTTTTGGCGACTTAACGGCCAAACAAACATCCTCCCGCCATAGTCAACTGATGAGTGTCTTGGCTTCCCAATCCCGGAATCAATATTGGCAGTGGTATGTGGATCAGCATGGTGGATCGAAACTTACGCCAGGCTACGTTGGATTTTTACGAGGATCTCTAACGCCGGTTACTCCAAAACCACCAACCGATTTACCTACTTCGAGACTATTTCGCGGTGTCGGACAAGCGTACTTGAATACGAACATACTAGATGCCAAAGACGATGTTCAGGTGGTCTTTAAATCCAGTCCATTTGGGACTCAGTCGCACGGCTATGAGGCCAATAATTCATTCTTGCTTTATGCTTATGGTGAGCGGCTACTGATTCGATCCGGCTACCGTGACATCTACGGCAGTGAACATCACAGGCGGTGGATGTGGAGCACTCGATCAGTGAACAACATCACGCTTAACCATGCAGGGAAAAACGACATCGGGCAATTGGCTCATTCGTCGGCATCGCAAGGCCAGATCGTAGACATGCAGACCAGCCCAGCAATAGACGTTGTGGTCGGTGAAGCAGGATCGGCCTATCGAACGAGCCCCAATCCACAAGACGAAAGTCGGAGTTTGGATCGCTTTACCCGCGCGATCGTGTTCATTAAACCGGATTTGGTCGTCGTCTACGACTGTTTAAAAGCACGACAGCCGACCGAGTTCACTTATTGGTTGCACGCCAAGAACGAGTTTCGCATGGGCGAAAATCAACAACTAAAACTGGCCGTTGGTGACGTTGAGTGCGAGATTGAGTTTCTCTCACCACAAAATTTGACGTTTTCCCAAACGGATCAATACGATCCCAATCCACGCGATCGAATCAAGTTGCGTGAATGGCACCTATCCGCGGTCACCCCATCGTCATCAGGCACCTTTCCGAACTCGACTCAATTCGTAACGCTCTATCGTCCACACCGTAAACAAGACAGTTTTGCCACGAGGGCTAAATGCGAACGTATGGAAAATGGGGGAATGCGTATCGAAGCCGACATCAACAACGGTCATATTGAAATTCAATTGCCCAAGCCATCGCGTACGGTTGGGGACGCAAGCGGAGAAAGCAATAAAGAGACGATTGTCGTTCATCGCTACAACCAAAATGAAGAACGGATCCAGACGATCAAAGCAAATCTATCGACAATGTAGACTAGCGATTGGCATGGTCGCTGAAATATAACTCCACCGAACAACCTGACGAGCAAATCAAAAGTGTCGTGGTTGATTCATCTCTTGGTCGCATCTTCCCTCTAGACGATTCTCCTGATCAATCATAAGAACCGTGGTATTGTCAGTTCCGTCGACAATCACGCCACCGGTGAAGATATTAGCGGCGTTTAGAGCCACGGAATAATCCATTGTTCCCTCGTTGAATTTACCGTACTTCACCTACAACGTACCATCGCCACTAATCACGTCGTTGTAGACGGCCTGCCCCGCAAAGCGCGTACCGAAAGAGACCACGCCTATGCCAAGTTCCCATTTAACGCCCAACGTTTGATTTGAGTTGCGTTCATTGATATAGGTACTGCCACCGGTGAGCTTTGCCGCCTCGAATTGCCCGATGTTCATTGCATTCCCACGAACGGTTGTGGCCGCCGTGACGTCAAGCGTGGCTCCGGCGGCCGACCAATTGGCACCGTTGTTCTTCTCGCCCGCAGCAAATACTCCGCCGCCATTAACCGTCAAAGTATCGCCGCTGCTGATAGAACGCGGGGTATCGTTAGCTAGGTTGGGGACAAACTCGATATCTCCGCCGCCCGTATTCCAGATGCACCGCCGGATTTGACTGTGATTGTGCCGAGGTTATCGGTTACCGATCTGAGCTGTAGCTTGCTGGTACCAGAGTCGTTCAGATCGCCCACCGTAATACCGCCATCAGCGATATCCACAATGTAGTCTCCGCCCGAGTCGCCAAAGATGGCATTGCCGCCGTTGGTCCAAATGGTCGCCGTGATCCAGTTGCCCCTGGTGGTATCCCAGGTACCGGCCCCGCCATTATTGATGGTATCGACATCTGGGGCCCAGCTGAGCGTTTGTCCAACAAGATTCGAGGAAAAGGAACAGGAGCGAGACCGCTAAACAGCCCAACAAACGCGACGTCAAAAAAAGGTTCGTCAGGATGCTATTTTAAATGAGGATGTCAAAAAATTGCTCGCAATGATGAACAATCGTTTCGATTCAAAGAGGGGTTTGGTAGCGAGATTTTCTTAAACCTCGCAAATTCCGGCGGAGATCACACCTGTGTGACGAGGCCGATGCGACATATCTAAATATTAGAATTGAGCAATTAAAAAAACGGCGTAAATAAGTGAAACCAGGGTGCAGCTTGCGATTTTTTCAACAAAAATGCTGGCTCGATTGTTAATTCATGAAGGCGGTCAAAAAAGTGGGAATCGGCAGAAACATGCCACCGTCTTGTCAAGGAACACGTCCAGAAAGAACACACATACGAGGGCTGCTGTAGCGCCATTTTCGTTGCCGTTTTCTTCTGCGAGTATGCTCCGGCCGAAGACCAACCGAATGTCAGGCTGAACATCGTCGCCATTTTTTTAGACGACCTCGGTTACGGGGACGTCTGCTGTTACGTTGCGGCAAAGATCCACACTCCGAATATCGATCCTCTCTCAAGCAAGGGGATGAGTAGTCATTGAAACTACGTTGTACGCGGCACTCAATTCCCGGTCCCTAGCCGCTTGGCGCACCATACGGGAACGCTTCTTGGGGGGGGTACGCTTGCGCGGTCGTGCTAATGCAAGCAGACATCGCTAGGCAAAACAAGATGGTTTTCATGTCATGAACCTTGATGTGTCCCGTTTGATGTGAGTTTTCCGAATTCGGAAAAATGTACGCCGAGAATCTACTCACTTCGACGTTCAACATGAACGAAATAGGCTCCACGAACACCGCCTTCCTTGTCGCTCAGCCAACTTTGCAGCAAGCTGTGGCCTTTTGGTAGATCCACTTCAAAAGTGACGGAGGTCTCATTGCCGTGCAGTTGCCTTTGCAACTCTTGCTCGCCAATCCTAAGCACCGCCTTGGTCGCCCGCATCGGCTCAGGTGCGTCGTCTGGGAATCTCGACAGACGAATGGAAAAGTGTCCCGCCATCACAACATTGACAGCCCAAGACCCATTGATGTTAAGTGTGTCGTCATTGAGTTGGGCTTGTTTCCAAATCACATTCCCTTCGGTTGGATGCCAATCCCGCACGGTCAGCAGAATCGGGTTTTCGCTGTCCGCGCCGAGTTGGAACCGAGTATACGCTGCGCCATCGGAAAACACGTCTGCAAAATATTGCTCGTACTGTTTTTGCAATCCCTGCACTAGCTCCGCGTGATTGGCCGCGACATTCGTCGTTTGTGCTGGATCGTTGATGATGTCATACAGTTCGCCGTCAACCATTCGCCATTTTTCAGTTAGCACGGCATAGTGAGGATACTGGGCACGCGATTTGTGCGGCCGATGCAATGTTGGATGATCGCTTTGACGTTCTACAAACAACGTTCGGTCGGGCCAATTCGTGACGCGATCGTTCATCAGACCCTGAATACTTTGCCCATCGAATTTGACATCGTTGGGGGCGTCGAGATCACACCACTGGATCAATGTAGGCAGCCAGTCTCGACAAGAGGTGAGTTCCGCAATCGCGCGCCCCGCTTTTAAGCGAGCGGGCCAGCGTACAAAACAGGCAACGCGGTGCCCACCTTCGTAGACCGACCCTTTCTTTCCTCGCATGCCTGCGTTGAAGCCATCGGCGGGTTCGCGTCCGTTGGCACCTTGAGCGGTGCCGTTGTCACCCATGAAAATAACGATTGTGTTTTCCGCGATATGTTGCGTTTCCAAAAAATCGAACAAATGTCCAAGGTTCTCGTCAAATTGGATAATCTGGCCAAAGAACTTCGATCGATCCTCCGAGTGTCCGTCCGCGATGAAAGCAGCCGAGTACTTTTCCGCCACGGTGTGCGGGCTATGCATTGCGTTGAGCGGCAAGTAGGCGAAGAACGGTTTTTCGGAACGCATCGCTATGAAGCGTTTGCACTCATTAAAGAACACGTCCGTACAATATCCGTTGATTCGTTCCGGCACTCCGTTTCGATAGTACGTGTCGTCAAAATAGTCATTGCCGATCGGGTTTCCGATCTCATCGATTCCGCCCGAAAGATGGCGGACGACATCTTGAAAGCCGCGAAAACGCGGAGCGTACGGCCATGTATCACCCAGGTGCCATTTGCCGAACATGCCGGTCCGGTAACCGGATTCGGAGAAGACATTGGCCATGGTCACTTCATCAGGTTCGAGCAATTGCCGTCCTTCGGTGACGGCCCAAGCGCCTACGCGTGAAGAGTATCGGCCAGTCATCAGCGCTGCGCGCGTAGGCGTGCAAACAGGATCGACGTGATAGTCCTCCAAGGAAACACTCTCGGCACACAGACGGTCCAAGTTTGGTGTCTTGAGCCAAGGGTTCCCATGGCATGACATGTCCGCGTATCCCTGGTCATCAGTGACAATCAAAATCACGTTGGGGCGATCAGAGGCAAAGGCGGAGCACGAGACGAATAGCAGCACTAAAGGGAGGAAGACTTTAATCATCTTTCATTCTCGTCGGTTTGAAAATAGTAACGTTCTGGCCTCTGAACCGATGCCCCACTGAGGCTGTAGCCACTGGGGGATGGCTTGACAATCATAGACCGCGACGAAGGTGCCTTGATTTGTCTGTCGACCTTTGTGAATGCGAGTCGCTGTGTCTCTGAGTTAAGCCGTTTGCTGAGGCAATTTGGAAGAACTGCGTTATCCCTCAACGCAGGCAACCAAGCCGGATATGGCGGCGATGTTAAATAGAAAATGGAAACATTTCGTTGACGGAGGCATGCATTGGGGAAACCTAAAGGCTTGGAATGAGTTCAGACGGGATATCCAGTTTCTTGTCGGTCAGCACCTCCTGCAAAGTTACTGATATTGTAACTGTTCGGTCTCGCCCAATCACACTCCACTCGGCCGTCCCCCAACACGATGGTGCCTAGTTTTTGTCGGAACCAATCTGCCAATTTGCGATACCCGATGGCGTTAGCGATATTTTGTTTTTCCAAAGGGTCTTTTCGTAAATCGTACAAGGCCATGTCTGCTTTCTCTCGCTCACAGTCTAACGCCCATGTAATGCCGTGTCTTGAGAGTTTATGTTGCATCAAAACATTCCAGCCCCAAATGGAATTGAATGCGAACTATCGACCTAGGCTTCGGCACCTATAGAAACCTTATCCCATTCGTTGGTGAGGCCGTGGAGGACGTTGACCGCCATGCTCGCGTTGAATTGTGAGCAAACGTCCTAGTGGACGTTGAACGATGAATCACTGATTTGCCGAAGTAGCGTGTATTGTGATTCGAAGCATCGCGTCAAAACGAGACAGATCGGTGGCACACTGAAATCGTGAGTGGAACACTGGATCGTAGCTGATGCGGCGACGCCTCCGGGAGCGAAAACTCGGCATCCGCCAATCGCTCCTGGTGGTGCTCTCTGATTTGGAAATTGATCATGGTGATCGCGTGCGTTCCATTTCGACGACGCCTATTCGGATGGTTTTCAGGTGCCCAATCTTTCTATGCAGCAAGCATCAAGCCAGATCAAAAATGGTTGTCCGACTGCAAGCACGAACTCAATCATTCCAACAAGCACCGTCATTTCAACAAGCACCGTGCGTGTGGTGCTGGCCCATTCAGGAATAGTAGGACGCTGGCAATAGCCGGGGGCGGTCACGCTGTTATGTGATCGAAACGATGGACCATCCGACGATAATTTGTGGCGATTGTTACCGTTTTCGTCACTTGTCAAAGTGAGTCCCAACCCTTTAATACCGCGTCGCTCAACAAATGGTGTGGCGAGCGTTTGTAAGATCCCCGGCAAAACACAAAACGGTATACCAATGAAATTCACAAAAGAAAGAACAACACGATACTCGGGATTAGTTCCTGGGTTTTCATGTGCCCTGGCGTTTGTCTTCGTATCCACCACGGTGGCAAACGAGCCAACGGGGAAAGACATTGTGGATACGGCAGTCGAAGCGGGGTCCTTCAAAACGCTTGCTGTCGCACTCGAAGCGGCGGACCTGATTGGAACGTTGAAGGGTGACGGGCCGTTTACGGTCTTAGCCCCAACGGACGAGGCTTTCTCGAAGTTGCCCGAGGGAACGGTGGAGACGTTGTTGAAACCAGAGAACAAACAGGATTTGATCAATATTTTGACATATCACGTTGTGCCGGGCGCAGTACCAGGTAAGGTCATCGTCAAGTTAAGTGATGCGGATACGCTCAACGGGCAGCGAGTCACGATTGGATTCTCCGAGGCGAGACTGAAGGTGGATGGAGCCAATGTGGTAGGCAGCGATATCGAATGCTCCAACGGAATCATTCACGTCGTCGATCAAGTGATTCTACCCGCAGCGGATGACATCCCAACGGCTGCCAGCAAGGCTGGGTCTTTCACGACACTCTTGGCTGCTGCCAGAGCGGCTGGACTAGTGGAAGCGTTATCGGGAGAAGGCCCCATCACTATTTTCGCCCCAACGGATGAAGCATTTGCGAAGCTAGCCGATGGCACCGTCAGCTCTCTGTTGAAGCCTGAGAACAAAGCGAAATTGGCTTCAATTTTGAAATATCATGTTGTTGCCGGCAGAGTTTACTCAGACGAGGCGCTCGCTGCTGGCGAGGCGAAGACATTGTCCGGTGGCTCGGTTCGGATCGCGATCGACGGCGACGCTGCAAAAGTCAATGACGCAGTGCTGATAGCGACGGATATGGATACGAGCAACGGTGTGATACACGTCATCGATTCGGTGATGATCCCGCCGGGAAGTGAGGGGACTGCCAATCACCCTCAGCAGATGATTCGATCGGCCATCGAACAAGGGGCACCGCTATATAACAATGGGCGGGTAGATCAATGTGCCGCTGTGTACATGACGACAGTGAGCAATCTGCTCTCCAGCAATAGTCCGCAAATGAGTTCATCGACACGGCACACATTGCAGACAGCATTGACAAACGCTCAACACTCGCACAGTTCGGATAGTCAGGCTTGGACTCTGCGACACGCATTGGATCACGCGTACAACAACATGAGCTCCGCTCGCTAAACAACGGCAGTCGATGAAGTCGGTTGGGTTTTGGTTGCTCGCTCGTCAAGCGGGCGCCGATGTGATTACAATGTGTCGCTTGATATTCAAGGACGCTTAGTGGGGTGAAACCTGCTAGAGCAGGCGGTCGCTCGGAAGCGAAACGCCTTTGAATATCAAGAAATCCTCCGATTATTGACGCTGGAATCGACATGTTGAGACGTTTGGCTCCCTACCATTTCATCCACTTAGCAGTTTTCGCTTTGATCGCATCCTCAGCAATGGCTGCTGAAGATTGGCCGATGTGGCGGTTTGACGCAGAGCGTTCGGCCGCATCCCCAAACGAGATTGCCGGTGATTTGGTGTTGTTGTGGGAGCAACATTTCCCAAGACGCCAACAGGCCTGGGACGATCCACTCAATCTGGACTTAATGACTTACGATCGAATCTTTGAGCCGATCGTGTCCAATGGTCGCGTCTTCATTGGCTTTAACGATGCCGACAAGCTATTGGCATTGGATGCCGATACAGGAATGCCGCTGTGGACGTTTTACACGGAGGCACCGGTGCGGCTTCCCCCGGCAGCCTGGAATGAGCATATCTTCTTCACAAGCGATGACGGATTCCTCTATTGCGTATCCGCAGCAGATGGCAAGTTGGTATGGAAATTTGATGGCACCCCCAATTCCCAGCACGCGATTGGAAATCAGCGAATTACGTCTGCTTGGCCCGCGCGAGGCGGTCCGGTGATTCGAGATGGCACCGTCTATTTTGCTGCTGGCATTTGGCCGTTTATGGGAACGTTCATCTATGCTTTGGACGCACACTCGGGCGATGTGAGGTGGGTCAACGACAATACAGGTTCTCAGTACATCAAACAGCCACACAGCGCACCATCGTTCGCCGGAGTTGCACCGCAAGGCGCTTTGGCGGCGAGCGATTCATCGCTCATCGTACCAGGCGGGCGATCCGTTCCAGCGGTCTTTGACCGCGCCAACGGAAAGCTGCGCTACTATGAGCTAAACGCCGGCGGGAAAGGAACCGGTGGTTCCTTTGTCGCAGTTGACCAGACCGAGTTTTATGTACACACACGCTTGAAAGGAACCCGCGCTTTCCATCTTTCCAACGGCATCAAGACCGCTTTCACGCCCAACGAACCGGTGCTTCACCAAGGCATGGTCTACTCGGCAGAAAAGGTCGAGAACCGCTTTTTCGTTCGCGCCTATGCCGATGAAAAGAAGGTTTGGGAAATCGAAGCCGATGGTACAGGCGACCTGATTATGGCGGGTAATCGCTTGATCGCCGCTGGTGAAGACGAGATCAGCATTATTGAGTGCCCGCGTGAAAACGGACCCGCGAAAGTTGTTCAATCAATTCCTTTGGATCATCGATTGGAGCGATTGATTGTTGCCGATCAGAAAATCTTTGGCGTGTCGATCGACGGACGAATTCTTGCCTACGGGAAACCAAAGCCGACGGAGATCGCAACATCCGAGCCACCACAGATCCAGGGGGCGTCGGATAGGGACCGGCAAGTGGCCCGCGATCTGTTTTCCGTTGGCGACGCTGAAGGTTACGCTTTTTGGTTTGGCAGCTCTCAGGATCAGCGTGCCAGAGCCATCGCGATGGATTCCCCTTTTGTTCAGTTTGCGATCGTCGATTCCGACGCGAGTTCAGTTGACCAGACTCGAAGGTACTTCGATGCAAGTGAGATTTATGGGCGTGTCACCGTGCATCATAGCAACGCCGATTCATTTCGAGCGCCGAAATATGTTGCCAACATGATCTTTGCCCAAGACGCTTGTGCGATGGAGAAAGAGACGCTCGAATTAATTTACCAGTCGGTTCGGCCCTACGGCGGCGTATTGCATTTGTTAGCTTCGGAGAATCTTCAAACGCTCTCTGATCGCGTGAACGCCATCGGATTGGAACAGGCGAACGTGACGGTCGGAAAGCATGGCGTGATCGTACGGCGTGAAGGGGCGCTTCCAGGTTCAGCGGATTGGACGCATCAATACGGCAATATTGCCAACACGATCAAGTCGGATGATTCGCGAGTGAAATTGCCACTGGGTATTCTTTGGTTTGGCGGCAGTAGCAACATGGATGTGCTTCCCCGACACGGACATGGCCCTCCCGAACAAGTCGTGGGAGGTCGGCTGTTTATTGAAGGGATGAATTGTTTGAGCGCCCGCGACGTCTACACAGGCCGAGTGCTTTGGAAACATGATTTTGCAGATTTGGGTACCTTTGACGTTTTCTATGATTCGACGTACGAAAACGCGCCGCTAAATCCAAAGTACAACCAAGTACATATTCCCGGAGCCAACGCACGAGGGACGAACTATGTGGTTACGGAAGACCGCGTCTATTTGGTAGAGGACAATGTCTGTCACGCACTCGATCCAAAGACCGGAAAAGCACTCGCTGATTTTCATCTCCCAACATCCGAATCCGGAGAAAAAGAGCAGTGGGGCTATCTGGGGGTCTATAAGGATGTTCTGATCGGAGGGCTTGGGTTCGCGATGTATCGTGGTCGAAACAACTTGGCTTTTGACTCCGACAAAAAGCTATCTGCGACAAAGGCGGGTTTTGGTAGCAAGAGTTACGATCGGGCAGCCAGCGTTGCGTTGGTTGGTTTTGATCGACACTCCGGGGAACAACTTTGGAAGGTCGACGCCAATCATAGTTTTTGGCACAACGGAATCGTGGCCGGTGGCGATAAGGTTTATTGCCTCGATCGCAATCCCCAACAAATCGAAGAAGCACTCCGGCGCCGCGGCAAATCGCGGCCTGCGACTTATCGGATCACCGCGTTTGATTTTCAAACGGGAGAACCGGCATGGGAGATTGATGACAATATTTTTGGTACCTGGCTTGGCTACAGTGAACAGCACGATTTGTTGTTGCAAGCCGGTTCGAAGGCCACCGATCGTTTGTCGGGCGAAGCTGCCCAAGGTATGGCTGTCTATTCCGGTGCCGATGGGGCGAAGGTGTGGAATAACGATACATTGGACTATACGGGACCCTGCATCCTGCATAACGATTTGATTATTACCAACGCCAATTCGTATTCGCAATCGGCGGGCGCGTTCTATTTGCGAACCGGAAAACCGAAGATGGTACGAAATCCGTTGACCGGTGAGATGCAACCTTGGTCCTTCACTCGCGCCTACGGATGCAACAGCGTGATCGCCAGCGAGAACTTATTGACGTTTCGATCGGGCGCAGCGGGGTTCTACGATTTGCTTACCGATACTGGCACCGGAAACCTTGGTGGATTCAAATCCGGTTGCACTTCCAACCTGGTCGTTGCCAACGGAGTGCTCAATGCGCCCGATTACACACGAACGTGTAGCTGTCCTTACCAGAACCAAACTTCGCTGGCCTTGGTGCATATGCCCGACATCGATACATGGAGTGTCCATAGCGGAGCCTCCGCTGCATCGAACGGCAAGGTTGTCGAGAGCTTGTCGATCAATCTAGGTGCCCCGGGGGATCGCCGGGACGTTGATGGCGATCTGTGGCTGGAATATCCGGTCGTTGCCGGCGTGTCGCCGCCTTTGACCATTCGCGCCAATCCAGAGGCACGTTTTTTTCAACATCATTCCTCTTCGGTCGAATCATCCAAGCGGCCATGGTTATTGGCTTCCGGCGCCGATGCGATCACTGATCTTCGCATCGAGTTGCGATTGAAGGACAAGTATAACCTCGACAACGGTATCCCGGTCCAGCACGCTGACGATGATGCGGAGGAAGACGAGAATGGCAATGTTGACTTAGCGAGCAGCGACCTTGAATTGGTAGAGGAGTCGGGAATTCAAGTTGTAGGAATGCGATTCAACAAAATCAATCTAGCTCGAGGCACGCCAATTCGCGCCGCGTCGATTCAGTTCACATGTGATGAAACGTCTACGGAAAGCGTTTCGCTAATCATTGCAGCCGAGGATACCGGTAACGCCGCACGGTACAATGATCATTCACACGACTTGACGTCGCGGTCACTGACTAGGCAAGAAGTTGGTTGGAAACCGAAAGCTTGGAAGAAAGTGGGGGAAGCGGGTAACAGTCAACGGACTCCCGATCTTGCTGCATTGGTTCAAGCCATCGTGGATCGCGAGGATTGGAAAGCGGGTAACTCGATTGCATTTCAGATCAGCGGTGTAGGAAAGCGTGTTGCATCTTCTTACAGCGGAAGCACGGCAAAGGCAGCCAGATTGATCATTGATGCCGACGCGTTACCCGTCAAAGTGATCGGCCCACCGAAGCATTTCGACGTAGAACTGTTCTTTGCTGTGCCAAAAGAGTTACAGAAAGGAATCCGTGTTTTCGACGTGTACGCGCAAGGCGAACGTGTTGCCCAGGACGTTACGCTAGACCCGACCGACGGCAGTGGCATTCAATCGCTTCGATTGAATCGGATTGCGATCTCAAACGAGTTGCACCTTCGGTTCGTCGCAAAACAAGGCGAGCCAATTTTGTCCGGCGTCCGCGTCACCCAGCATTAAGATGCTACTTTGATAAGAGTTGTCATGGCTCGGTGGCGTGGTGATTTTATTGTGAATTTTGTTCCTCCTATTGAGTGGTGATTGATTCCATGAAAACGATTTTTCGCGTAATTTGCCTACTATTGCTTTCCTCACCCGCTGTTGCGAACGACCAAACCAATTTCATTGTGTTTCTAGCGGATGATCTCGGTTGGGGAGACCTTGCGTGTTATGGGAATCCGGAAATCCAAACGCCCAATCTGGATCTTTTCGCTGGCGAAGGAGTTCGCTTCACCCAGGCGTATGCTGCGTGCGGCGTTTGTTCTCCGAGTCGATCGTCAATCCTGACCGGTCGAACGCCCTACCGGAACGGAGTATGGCGATGGTTGCCGGCGGGCAATCAAGCACACTTACGTGAAAGCGAAATCACGATTCCGGAATTGCTCCGTTCCAAGGGTTACCAAACGATGCATAGCGGCAAGTGGCATCTAAACGGTTATTTCAACCGACCAGAACAACCGCAGCCGAATGACCATGGATACGATTGGTGGTTTGCGACCCAGAACAATGCAGCTCCGACTCACAAAGACCCGATTAATTTCGTCCGGAATGGCACAGAAGTCGGGCCCTTGA
Organism: Novipirellula herctigrandis; assembly: GCA_007859835.1. Lineage (GTDB taxonomy): Bacteria > Planctomycetota > Planctomycetia > Pirellulales > Pirellulaceae > Novipirellula_A > Novipirellula_A herctigrandis. The sequence goes on from SJPJ01000001.1 coordinate 7,129,576, forward strand.
AAGGGTTTTCGGCGCCAATTTGTGCGTCCGAAGCAACCAATTGGCTCAAGACCCAGCGTGATCCGGAAAGCCCATTCTTTATCACCGTATGGACTCACGAACCACACTTGCCGATCGAAAGCGATCCGGAATTCATGAAGCTATATAACGACATTGAAAACCCAGGCGTTCGGCAGCATCACGGCAATGTGACTCAAATGGATCACGCATTTGGCAACTTGATGAAAACAGTCAATGAGTTGGGGCTGAGAGACAACACGTTTGTTATCTTCACCAGTGATAACGGGCCTGAGGGTTCGGGGAAAGGCAACCTAAAGAATCCCCAATCCCAGCAAAACCGCACATGGGGATCGACCGGTGGTCTGCGCGGTCGCAAACGCGATAGTCACGAAGGTGGGATTCGTGTTCCTGGAATCGTCCGTTGGCCAGGCAAGATTGATCCGGGCACCGTCAGCAATGTGCCGATCATCGGATCCGACATTTTTTCAACCGTTTTGGACATCGCCGGTGTGCCGCTGCCTACCGATCGTACGATCGATGGTGTCAGCATGTTGCCCGCTTGTGCGGGGAAACCTGTTGAACGTCCCGTGCCGCTTTTCTGGCGAACTCATATCGCGCCGACCGCTAGTCACGCCGCGATGCGAATCGGCGACTGGAAGCTTGTGGCCGATCGTGACCTGCAAAATTTCCAGCTCTATGAAATCCGGAAAGATTGGAAAGAAGAGAACGATCTTGCTGAGCAAATGCCTGAGAAACTTGCTCAGATGAAAGAGAAGTTTATCGAGGTTTGGGAGGGCGTTGAAAAGGAAGGTCCTAGCGAGTGGTGGCGTGACCAACCCGACGGAGGCAAGAAAAAAAATAGTGGTCCTTTGCCCGATGGTCAGGATAACACGGGGGATTTCGATGTCGTCAAAGGTGCCGTCGTATCCAAAAGTGATTTCGGATACGTTTTGGACTCTGGAGAAAGCCAGGGGTTTGCGCTGCAAAAACTTGATTCACCGATGAACGAGACAGCCATGTTTAAGATCAAGTACCGAACAGCAACCACAAGCAACACTCGCAATGCCTTTTTCTGTTTCGGAGCGACGCCGGTGAATGATCGCTTATTCAAAGCCGGTACAATGATCGGGATGGATCGGCACGCGGCGTTTGATGGCAGTTGGGCGAACGTGGCAATCGGAGCCGGGAAAAAGGTGACGCTGGATCGAGACGCGACGTTTGAAGCCACCGTGACAATCGACCTCGAGCATCGAAAGCTCGTTCTCAAAGTCGACGACACTCGAATCGAACACCAACTTCCAAGCAATCTAGAGAGCGTCAACTACGTTGGTATCTATACGAAGCAAACGAAGTCTGAGTTCTCGAAGATCGAGAGATTGAAATAGCCCAAGACTCCTAGGACCGTTAGCCGAGTTGCGTCCGTCGTTAAAGAAGTCCAAAGCATGCTTGCGCTAATGTGACGTATTTATGCGCTATCGTTGGATGGCCCACGTTGGTTGCGGGCATTATGCTCGAACATTCGCTCGACACACGTTTTGTTGCCCAAATCAACGGTATTCGCTGCCCGATTCGGTTTGCGAAACTCTCCTGTATTCCGGGCGGAATTAGGTACCACGGATTCGTTGGTGCCAATGTCTGAAAGGCTACATTTAGGTGGTCGTTTCCACTGTGTACCGACGGAAATGTGTACCGACGGAAATGTGTACCGACGGAAATGTGTACCGACGGAAATGTGTACCGACGGAAATGTGTACCGACGGAAACTTGATTGAGAAAAACGTTCGTAGGTATTGGTGGCAATCATGAGACGCTTGACTTCAAATCACGCATTATCGGTTGTGGCATTATCGGTCCTGGTCCCGGCCTTGACGTTAACGATGATGTTGACGCAAACAACCTCGGCAACGGCTGCATCGCCTACTGTGCGGCAAGAAGCACAGATGTTCCCTCTTTCTTCAGTGCGTGTGCTGGATGGCTACTTTAGCGCGGCCGTCGCTGCCAATCGGTCCTACTTGCTAGCACACGATCCGGATCGACTGCTTTCGCCGTTTTTGCGAGAGGCAGGCCTAGAACCAAAGGCGCCGTCGTACGGAAATTGGGAGGGCAGCGGATTAGACGGACACACTGCCGGACACTACCTCTCGGCGCTGGCGTTCATGATTGCCTCGGGATCCGACACGCCCGATGGCGAGTTCCGCAAACGTCTCGATTACATGCTGGCGGAGTTAGAGCATTGTCAAAGAGCCAGTGGTGACGGTTACATCGGAGGCGTTCCTGGAAGCCGCGAACTTTGGCGTGAGGTTTCCTCGGGGCATATCGATGCCCACGGGTTTGGAATCAATGGAAAATGGGTCCCCTGGTATAACTTGCATAAGACATTCGCAGGGCTTCGTGACGCTTACCTTGTTGCAGGGAGTGAGAAGGCTCGTGAGATACTCGTTCGATACGGAAAGTGGTGTACCCACCTTGTGTCGAACCTAGACGAGGACCAAATGCAGAACATGCTACGTGCCGAGCATGGCGGAATGAATGAAGTGATGGCGGACATCTTCGCAATTACAAAAGACGAAGAATTCCTAGGTGTTGCCCGTCGGTTCAACCACAAAGAAGTGCTCGATCCGCTATTGGCCAAAATCGATCGACTCACTGGAATGCACGCGAATACCCAAATCCCAAAAGTCATCGGGCTCGAACGCATTGCGGCACTTAGCGGTGACGAGAAAGTCCACGTGGGCGCGCGTTTTTTCTGGGAAACGGTAACCCAACATCGCAGCGTTGCTTTTGGTGGGAACAGTGTTTCAGAGCACTTCAACGATCCCCATGATTTCAGCCGTGTGGTCGAGCATCGCGAAGGTCCGGAAACATGTAACACCTACAACATGCTACGCCTTACTGAACAATTATTTGCGTCGGAGCCTCAGGCCGCTTACGCTGACTACTACGAGCGGGCGTTGTACAACCATATTCTCGCCGCGATCAACCCACGTACAGCCGGGTACGTTTATTTTACGCCTCTGCGTCCCGATCATTACCGCGTCTATTCTCAGCCTGAGCAGGCATTTTGGTGTTGCGTCGGAAGCGGCATGGAAAACCCCGGCAAATACGGACAGTTCATCTATGCTCGCGGCAAGGACGGCATCTATGTGAATCTGTTCATCGCTTCGGAACTTACCGTTTCGGACAATGTCACATTGCATCAGGAAACCGCATTCCCGGACGAGCCACGAACGCGGCTTTGCATGACACTCAAAGAGCCGTCCACTTTTACACTCCACTTGCGTCATCCCGTGTGGGCGAATGAGGGAGATTTCGTGGTGCATGTTAATGGCAAGCCGATCGTCATTTCATCCCAACCGTCCTCGTATGTTGAGATCCGCCGCGAATGGAAGGATGGTGATGTTGTGGACGTTGAACTTCCAATGCGCACGACCGTCGAGCCTCTTCCGGATGGTTCCCTTTGGAGTGCGATCATGCATGGTCCAATCCTGCTAGCCGCTCCTTCGGAAACGCAGGACCTTGTCGGGCTTCGTGCAGACGATTCACGCATGGGTCACATTGCCAATGGTCCGTTGACACCGCTTGATCGCGTGCCGGTCTTGATTGGGACGGATGAAAACGTGTCCGCGCATGTCAAACCGGATGTCGAGGCAGGGCCGATGCATTTCCGAATCATGGACATCGTGGAACCTGACGACGCAGAGGGCGTGAAACTTGTGCCTTTCTATCGGTTGCATGATTCTCGGTACCAGATGTATTGGCAAGTGACGACCGAAGAGAGGTACAAGGAACGGCGTGAACGGCTGGCTGCCCAGGAGCATGCAAAAGCCGCTTTCCTCTCAGCCACTCTCGATTCGGTGGCCATCGGTGAACAACAGCCAGAGGTGGAGCACCAGTTTGTCGGCGAAGGGACCGAGACCGGAGTTCATCAGGGACGTCGGTGGCGTCACGGCGAATGGTTCCAATACACGCTTAACACCAAAGGCGAACAGAAAGTCGACCTCGTCGTGACCTATTGGGGCGGGGACAGCGGTCGGCGGTTTGACATTCTTGCCAATCAGAATCCACTTGCTTCGGTAGAATTAAGCGGAACGGAACCGGATCAGTTTATGGTCAAACGCTACTCGATACCAACGTCTTTGCTCAATGCCGCACCCGATGGACAACTCACGATCAAGTTTGTTGCCACCCAATGGGTTGCCGGCGGCATCTACGACGTGCGACTTATGAAACCCGATGTAGCAATCAAGCCCTAGTGTTTTCTTAGCCGCATCAATCAGGCGTTGTGCTCAGCGCATCTTATCCTCATTTGCAACTTTCTTCTATCGAAAGAACCGTGATGAATGTTGGGACATTTCCTTCGCGAATGTATTCCCGTTTCCTTGTAGTGGTGTGGCTATTTGTTTTCGGCAACGCTCTGCGGGCGGACCCTCCGGCATGGAAAAATGCTCCGACGCCGCCAATGGGGTGGAATAGCTGGGATATCTTTGGCACGACGGTAACGGAGCAACAGGCCAAGGCCCAAGCCGACGCAATGGCGGAACATTTGAAACCGTTGGGCTGGAAATACTTTACGGTTGACATCCAATGGTATGAGCCCGAGTCGAAGGCACATGTTTACAAGGCGGGTGCACCTCTTGAGATGGACGGTTTCAGTCGTCTTATGCCAGCGGTAAAGAAGTTTCCCTCTGCGGCTGGTGACGCCGGATTCAAGCCACTGGCCGATTACGTGCACGCAAAGGGACTCCGGTTCGGTATCCACATCATGCGTGGTATTCCCAGACAGGCGGTGCATGCCAATACACCGATCGCGGGCACAAGTGCCCGCGCAGCCGACATTGCCTTGATCGATCACACTTGCCCGTGGAATCCCGATATGTACGGGGTGGATATGGGCAAACCCGGTGCGCAACAATACTACGACTCAATCTTCAAACTATACGCGTCTTGGGGCGTGGACTTCGTTAAAGTCGACGACATCTCGCGTGCGTATGACGACGTTCAGATGGCCGAGATCGAGGCTATTCGCAAGGCGATTGACACGTGCGGACGCCCCATGGTGCTGAGTCTTTCGCCCGGTGACACGCCGATTGAACGTGGCCAGCACGTCATGAATCACGCGAACATGTGGCGAATTTCTGACGATTTTTGGGATCGTTGGCCGCCGCTGTACGAGATGTTCGGCCGACTTGAAAAATGGACAAAATTCCGTGCCGAAGGGGCATGGCCCGATGCCGACATGCTGCCGTTTGGAATCATTGATTTCACTCGGCCAACTAACTTTACCAAAGACGAACAGATTCTTTGCATGAGTTTGTGGTGTATCGCTCGATCACCGTTGATCCTTGGCGGTGACATGACGAAGCTGGACGAGTTTACTCTGCAATTGCTGACGAATCCGGAAATCCTAAGCGTTAACCAGGCAAGCAAAAACAACCGCCAGCATTCGCGAAGCGACAACCTTATCGTTTGGACCGCCGAGGTGCCCAACAGTGCGGACCGATACGTTGCTTTATTTAACGCGCAAAGCAAAGGCGTATCTGCGGATTTTTCAAAAGCCAACTACAAGAGTCCCGTACTAAGCGACATGGGGAGTGACGTTGAGATTTCGTTGCCCATTGGGAATGCTCGAAGATTGGCTTTGATGGTCGACGATGCCGGGGATGGCTTCGCCTATGATCACGCTGTGTGGGTCGAGCCCACTTTGAAAGGTCCCAATGGGTCGAAAAAACTCTCCGAACTTCGCTGGACTTCCGCCCAGGCGGGTTGGGGCCAAACACAAATCAACCACACCTGCGAAGGTCACCCCCTTGTTGTCGATGGCGAGCCGGTCGCGGGAATTGGGACACACGCTAAGTCTGTCATTCAGTACGATATTCCCGAGGGTTTCGACACGTTTAACGCTCGCGGAGTGCTCACGCATCATGGGTCGATCCGATTTGGTGTGTTGGCTGACGACACGAAGGAAACGACCCCCGATAGCAATTTTGTTTCGGTGTCATTGTCCGATTTGGGGATTACGGTAGAAACCCTTGTACGCGATTTATGGAACAGGAAGGACTTGGGAGTCTTCAGCGGCGAATTCAGCCAAGAAATCCCGCTCCATGGCGCCGGGTTGTACCGGCTATCGCCGCAGCAATGACAACCCATGTCGTGGCTTCGGTCGTTTCGACGAGGAGCCACCAACACGTTCGACCAGACTACCAGGTCACACTCACGGGGGCTCCCTTTTTCGCATTCAGCGTCTTCGTTTTTCCAGCGTAGTAGATGGTGATTTTACTGTCGGTGGCAGGATGAATCGTGGCTTCGACAAGTTTTTGACGTCGCCAAGTCAGATCGACGAAATGACCTCCTCTGGCTCTCAACCCTTTAACATTGCCATGGGGCCAAGCATCAGGAAGGGCCGGCAGCAATTCTAGCATTTCGACATGAGATTGCAGGAAGATTTCGGCCATGCCGCCGGTGATGCCAAGGTTCCCATCAATTTGAAATGGTGGGTGCGTGGTCCATAGGTTGTCGAATGTGTTGTGGGCCAATAGTCCAGCGATACATCCATGGGCTCGGTCGGGCATGCCAAGTCGCGCCCACAATGCGGTGCGCCATGCCCATGTCCAACTACGACGACTGTCGCCGACTTCGCCACGCTGCGTTAACGAAACTCGGGCAGCCTCAGCAAGCTTGGGGGTCTTTCGCAGGTTGATCTGGCTGCCAGGGAAAACGGCGAACAAATGGCTCGTATGTCGGTGGTTGCTTTTCTCAAACTTGGGTTTCTCTTCCATCCATTCCATTAACTGCCCCCACGAACCAATCTTTGGTCCGTGTAGCTGGGGGATGGTTTCGCGAAGTTGATCCAACAAGGCGTTGTCGACGGTAGAGTCACTCGTTGGCGATGATCGGAGGGCTTCACCCGCTGTGAGTGTGTTGGAGAACAGGTCGTGCATCAATTGCTGGGCGTGTGCGGTTCCGTCTTCGTAGGGGCCGTGCTCATGGCTCCATACATTGGGCACGACAAGAGAACCGTTCTCATGCCGTTTGAGCTTCGCAAGCCAGAACCGGGATACATCGCGCATGAACGGATAGGCGCGTTCGGCAAGGAACGTTTTGTCACCTGAAAATTCGTAGTGCATGAAGTAGTGCTGAGCGAGCCAGGCGGTGCCTTCAATGTTCCAATTCCACCCGGAGCCTCCAAAGGGATTGATACTCATGCGAGTGACAAAACCGGGAACATCGCCGAACTGTGCAACAGTGTGCTTGCTATAGACCGGAACGCCGGCGGAGAGCATGTCGAACAGGGGTTCAGCCAACTCCGACAAATTCGCCGTTTCAGCCAACCAGTAGTTCATCTGTAGATTGATGTTCGAGTGGTAGTCGCTAAACCATGCGGGACTGTTCGAGTTGCACCAAATTCCTTGAAGGTTCGCGGGCAGTGACCCTGGCCGGGAACTTGCGATGAGCAGGTACCGACCGTACTGGAATATCAACGCTTCGAGTTCAGGATCGAGGCACGGACGTGGTAAGTCTTTCGCCTCTTGCCGATAGCGATCCATGCGTTTGTCGGTCGTCAACTTGGAAACGCTCTCGTCCGTTTCACCAAGGTCGATGCTAACGCGACTGAAGAGTCCTTGGTAATCGGTGGTGTGCACCGTCAAAAGGTCTTGCCAAGTTTTTTTTGATGCGTCAGCAAGACGTACCGTCGTCTTTTCCGCCGGATCACCCTTCATCCATCCTGCTTGAGATGACATCACGTAATTGGTGTCCGCAGCCAGCAGTATCAGCACGGAGTCACAGTCACGGATGTTGATCGTATCGTCGGCAAAGGCGACGTTACCGCCTTGGGCGATAACTTGCGCACGAGCCTCGTATCGAAGTCCATTGGGAAGAGTGCCACGAAGACGGAGTTGTTGTCCATCGATGTCAACCGTCTCCAAATCAGGATGGGCGCCAGTGAGTTGGATCGCTCCCGAGATCGAACCGGCTCGATTACTTGCTAAATTCCATGCGATGACTTGATCTGGAAACGACGCGATGGCTTGGCGTGTGAAGGTGGTACCGTCCGCTTGCCACGTGGTGGTGTGTTTGGCATTTGCAATATCCAAAGAACGGCTATACCCATCGGGCGCAGCAGGGACTTCACCTAGTCCGATACCGTCCAGTGAAATTTCAGCAACTTGGAAATGCGAAACGTCTTTTCGCGGTATAAATGTAAAGCGATAGTAACGATGTTTAGCTGAGTTTTTCAATGCATAGGTATTCTTTTGCCCTCGTCGGTCCATGGGCGCGATGTCGACTTGTTTATCCAGCAAAATCCACGTTGTACCGTCATCCGAGCCTTCGAGTTTCCATTGTGCTGGGTCGCGTCCCGGAACATCATTGGCACTGGTGAAGCTATAGGAATGCAGCGGTTGAGAAACTCTTAGGTCCGCTTGCCAAATGATGCTTTTGTCATGATGTTCGAAACACCATTTCGTGTTCGCTTTACCGTCGATGCTCTGCTGAACGGTTTGGCGACTGCTGGTGTGATGTTCAAAGGGGTCAGTCACCTTGGCCAGACTGTCGGAACGGCCAAGTTGTTTGAAGCTGAGTTCGCCAAAATTCTGATAAGAACCAAAAGTGCTTGAACCATCGGTTTTGTTGTCATAAACGCCATCGGGGTTTTCATCACCGGTCCATAGAGAGTCAACATTGAATTGGATCAACGCATCATTGACACCTCCCATTACAACTCCGCCGAGCGAACCATTCCCAATCGGAAGCCCTTCCTTTTCCCAATTGGAAACCGGTTTATCATAGGTTAGTGTCAGTGGAGCCGCATGCAGCGAGCTCGCTAGCAGGATCGATACTAGGATGTTCTTCATGTCTGCTGGTTAGGTGTTTGGTGCTACGTTGTGTGTTGTTACAGTAGGATCCGCCGTGGGAACTGACCGTCCGAATTATTGGTTAATCTTATTGCATTCGTCCCACGAAACGCGGTTCTTCAAAACGGCAATGTTCGTATCAATATAGCTAAATCGATCGAAACGTGTTCGGCATGCTTCGATACAAGGTTTGAACGCGAGATTTTTGTCGTCGTTCGCCGAATCCACCCGGCAGACGATTTACACTCAGCAATGAAAACGGTAGCGGATCGCTGGCTACGTTTTGCATAGTACATGACATGACCGCTGAGCCAATGCTGCACACCATATGAGAGGTCGGGTAACGGAGTTCGGATCAGGGCATGGATGTGGTTGGGCATGGATGTGGTTGGGCATCCAGCAATAACCCAGAATGATCTAGCCGCTGCGATCGAGTTCGTCAAAGAATCCCAGTCAGCGAGGGCTGTCCCTATCGCGATTCCGACTTTCTCATCCTGGCTTTCTTCGCTGTCACTCTGTGCGATTTCGATCGTCGCGATCTCGCTTTTTGCGATTTTGATCGTCGCGATCTCGCTTGTCGGAAGGATGGCGATCAAAAGCGGAGACTAACAGCATCGCGGCGACGCAAACTACGATGACTAGCATTGCGAACTGACCGAACTGGATAACCAGCTCTACCGACTGTTGCATCTAGTACCCTCCGCTTTGACATGAGGCATCCGTTTTGCCCAACGGACGTTTTTGACAACGCGGCCCGGAACAGAAACGATTAAATTTGGCACAGGATTCGATTTTAGCATTGCCTGTCCGTGTAGCCAATCCTGAACAACGTGCTGACCTCCCAAAGGCAAAACCATGTTCTCGGACATTACCGCAGATTCACGGTCCCCCGTTCAAGATGCGTATGCTTTTGAAACCACGGCTATCGAGTCAAGGCAGCGATTTGCCGTCCGATGTCAATTCACTGTGCGTCGGCGCTACGGGGTCGAATCCGATGCAGGCCCCACAAGTGTCATCTCCGAGAAGCATGATTTCTGACACATCGAAGGCATCGCTGAAAACGTCAGCAGCGTGAACGCGGTCAGAGCGCAGCCTTTGGCTGTTTGGGCACGATCCCCAGCCAGTGTTTTCCATGGAAAGGAAACCGTATCGCGCAAGACCAGGGTGTTGCGAGAAAAAGGGGACAATCTCGGCGGACGTCATCGGTGCCAATTTCTAGATTGGGAATGAAATGATTCCCAGCAAACGGCCATTCGTTACAATACCACGGGACCTGGGGGGGGAATGTCGGCCCAGAGCCGGATCTTTCAACGTTGAGTCAGCCCCAGATGTCATAATGTTTTACAATTATTGCTACTCGGAAGGTTGCATGAGAATGTCAGCTCGGTTATCCGTATTTTTCGGAGTTCTATGCTGTCTTTCAGTATTGCATCAGTCCGCGGCTTACTCTCAGGAAGTCAAAGTTCGCTGGAACGCGCCGATCGAAGAGTGGCAATGCGTCGTTGCTGAGAAGATCCCAGGCATGGTGCATGGCGTGGTCAAGAGCAAGTCCATGAACCGCGAGGTCGGGTACAACATTTACCTGCCACCGAGCTATGAATCGAAAACCGAACGTCGTTTCCCGGTCGTCTATTACTTGCACGGTGCGTCGGGGTCTGAGAAGTCGGCTTACGAAGGCGCCGTCGTCCGACGGCCAATTCAGCAAAAAAAGCTGAGCGATGTGATATCCGTTTTTCCCAACGGTGGGCACTTCAGCAAGTCTCGCGACTGGGACAACGCCAACGTCAAGGCAGAGACCTTCGTGATTCGCGAATTGGTCCCGTATGTCGACGCGAACTACCGCACCATTGCGACGCGTGAAGGTCGGGCGTTGACTGGTTTTTTGATGGGCGGTGATGCCTCGCTGCGATTTGTTTTCAACTACCCCGAAATCTTCTGCGCGGCTGCGACGGTCTCGGCGGCGATTGATTGGGGAGCCTCGCCCGGCGATCAGGATACCATCTTCGCTCATAGCAAACGTAACGTCGAAAACATTCGAAATCGAGTTGGCTTGATGATGGTTGTGGCGGAAGACGACGGATTGTTCGCCGCGCATCAAAGACTGACACCCCATCTAGATGATCTGGAAATTGAGTACGACTTTCGATCGTACAAGGACGTCGGCCACAATCTCGGCACTATGAAAGAGAAGTGCGAAGAAGACATTGTCCTCATGTTGGCCCGGCACTACTCCGCATAAAAATAGCGGTCTCTGTAAATGCATATTCAATTTGCGTCCGACTAAGATGTCGGCGTTACCAAGGACACCTGAAGGATTCCATCCCATGATTGATAGGAATTGTTATCTGCTATGCCGGCTGATCGCAACTAGTTTGTTGGTGATCGGTGGCGTCATGACGGCCTCTGCCCAGGTGCTGAATGGACCAAGTTCCAACCAGAGAATCGTTCAGGGCAGGGATTCGCGAGAAGCGTTGTCGTCTGCCAAACGGATGTCCGAGGCCAGTGTCGACCAACAGGTCGACCAACAGGTCGACCAACAGGTCGA
>SJPJ01000001.1:7140982-7147366 GCA_007859835.1 Novipirellula herctigrandis
AGGAAAGAAAAGGGGAAGGGGGGCAGGAAAGAAAAGGGGAAGGGGGGCATTTTTCGCACTTTCCTATTTTTCGCATTGCCCCGGTTAAGGGCATGATAGATGCAGCCTGCTTCATCGGCACGTTTGATTCTTGGCATACCATCAGTTGGCTAAAGAAAAATTGATCGTATTCGCTAAAGAATATCAAACCAAGTCCCGAAAAACGACCCCCTTCCCCTTTTCCTCTCTGAGAAAAAGCTCCCCGAAGATCGAACCCGCAAGCAGGTTCGGGCGTTGGAATTGTTGACTAAAAGCAATTTCAAACGCAAATCTTCGAGGAGTGAACGTGGTCCGAAAGCACTATCAATCTCAGCATCGCTTCGATTGCAGCCCTGTCGCACAAGTACAACTCAACTTGGAATGCCGCGACGAAATCGTTCCGATCCTCGCGGGTCTGCAGTTCCTTTATACCAACAACAAGCTTCGTCACAAAGCTGTCAAGTTAGTCGCAGCCGATCTCAACGAAGACTCTCGTCGAGATATCGGCAGGCCCGGCATGGATGACTGGCACGTCGTTGTTTTGGCGGCTGTTCGGTTGGGGTGCAACTTCGATTACGACAAACTCCAAGACCAAGTCGAGAACCATCGCTCGCTCAGAGGCATCATGGGAATTGGCGATTGGCAGGACGCCGACGAATTCACCTTCAGACGCATTCGCGACACGTTGTGCAAACTCAAGCCTGCAACGATCGAGAAGCTTAATCAAGTCATCGTCACCTCCGGACAGGAGATTGCACCTGAGGCTGCCGCTTCGGTTCGTGCCGATTCGTTCGTTGTCGAAACCAACATTCATCATCCGACCGAAAGTAGTTTGATCTTCGATGGGGTACGCAAGTTTGTTCCGCTCTGCGCTGACTTGGCTGGCATGCTTGAGATTGATGGCTGGCGTCAGTCCGATCACTTGACGAGGAAGATCAAGAAGCTCAAACAGAACATGGGACGCATCGCCGCGAGCAAGAGTCAGGTCAAGAAAGACGCATTGCAATCGCTCTACATGGATCTGCTTGTCCGAACCGAGCAGTTGCTCACGCGAGCCGACGAGTTGGTAAAAACGGCGAAATCGGAGTTGTTCTCGACGGCGATTGTCTCCAAAATCGCGGCAATCGAGCGATGGATCCAACTAACTCGGCAGGTCTGCGACACCGCTCGTCGTCGCGTGCTCCTTGGCGAAAGAGTTCCCAATAGCGAGAAGCTGTTCAGTCTTTTTGAAACTCACACGCAGTTGTACCGTCGCGGTAAAGCTGGGCAACCGAATCAGTATGGACGCTTGGTCTTGGTCTACGAAGACGCCGCAGGATTCATCAGTCACTATCATTTGATGGACCGCACCAGCAAAGACCAAGATGTTGTCGTTGAGCAGACACGAATTGCTCAGCGAAAACATTCGGGTCAGATCGAAACGGCGTCGTTTGACCGAGGCTTTCACAGCGATGAAAATGAGACGGCATTGCAAGAGATCGTTGATGACGTTTGTGTTTTACCACGTGCTCCCGATCAGTACGCCGAACGATTGAAAAACGGAAGCGTGAAGTTTCATCAAACACGTCTACGTCACAGCGGTGTGGAATCAGCGATCGGTGCTTTACAGCGAGGCAACGGGCTGAAACGTTGTCGTGATCGTAGTGAGATCGGCTTTGAGCGCTACTTTGGTTTGGCGGTACTTGGTCGCAACCTACATACGCTTGGCAAGTTGTTACTTGCCAAGCATCATGCCATTAGCGCCTCGGCACAGAGTGATCGCCAAGCGGCGTAGGCAAATACTCCTTTGGAATCGGAGCAACGGAAGGCTATCGGTCTGCGCGCCAGGCGAAAACGGCGTAGAAAACGAGCGTTGTTCGCCACTAAAACCGCCCCAGAGCTAAATCTTCGAAGTACTCAGCGGACGTGAAATCCGCTAAAATCAGCCACTCGAGCAATTTCCGGACGGACACTAACTAGTTGCAATGCCTTTCTGGCGCACGCATCATCTGTTGCTTCTGCTGCGCCCGCTGGAGTGCTCGCAGCCAAATTAGACTTTATGTTGTTGCGGATACATGCGTTGATTCGTTTTAAATCCTTTGCGCTCACGGTGTGTCGCTTAAGACCAAAAGCATCTTGGCCGGTTAATGGTGACGAAAGGAGAAATTCGTAGAGTGACCATTGGCTTCCGATGAATCCAATCGGATCTCTGGAGCAGAACCTACCGGCGACCGAGTCGTACATGCGAGCGCGGTAGTGATACAAGCCTAATGTTTCGTCCCACTCGCGGCCGGTGTACAGGTAACGGTTATTCTCGGCACTCGTCGTACGTGTCGTTCCGGCGGCATCAAGTATCGTCGGTATTCCGTAAGCATCGTAAGCGTAGCGTTCTTTCACTGTGCCGCCGCCATCGGTCAGTGCGATGACACTGTACTGTTGGCTTCGGTGGTAGTAACGGAAGGCAGCAAGTTGCGCAGGTGCTTTGTTGTAAGTGCAGGTATCCTTTCGCCGAACGCACTGCTTCGGCTTGGATGTCCGACGATGGGATGAGGCGAATGCAACCATCTCGGTATTGTAAACGATCCGAATCGCTCGGTGTGAAAGCGATTGTTACTGGCAACCGGATGCGTTTGGCTAAGGTAGATCGACAAGGGGAGTCCAATGTTTTGGAAGCGGGACTGTACCAAGACGGTGGTTCGTCACAACTGCGAAAAATCACCTCGAACCGAGTGTTCATGGCAACGGTTTTGCGCCGGGCATGTCATGCCGCAGTTAACGAAAAAAAGGATGGTTTTGAAAACCATCCTTTCTAACGTTTGTTGTTTGGCGTCTGCAGTGACGTTAACGGTTCAGTTCAAGGCCGAAGGTTCCACCGACCATGACAACATCTTGATTTTGGTCGCCACCTTCGAGTGAGTTGAATGGGCTGACAGGCCCGCCTCGCCAAATCCCGGTTGCCAAGTCGATCAATTGGAAACCGCCACGTATTTTGATCGATCGAGTCAATTGGTAAGCCAATTCACCGCGGATATCAAACCCAATCGCGAACTCTTCATTCCGTTGATAAAGTGTCTTTGATTTCTGTGTGAGTTCGAAGTTGACTTCGTCACCGATGCCGTCGCCATCATAAACCGTGGTATCGGTTTGGGTGTAACTTCGAGCACACTGCAAGTTAACGCCAGTGAAGACACGGAAATCGGCTGAGTAAGTGAATCGATCGCGGAATTTTGTGTAGCGGAACCCGATTTGGCCTGCCAACAGTTCATTCTCGGTGATCGCTTCGTCACTGAAGAATGTTTCGTAGTCTTCGCCAAGAGCTTCTTGAGCAGGAGGAACCGGATCAGGAATCACAATCGTGCCATCTTTGGTCGAAGTGTATTCTTGGCTTATGTTGTAGTCATTGAAGCGAGCCCAGCGGAACCCGATCAACGGTTCCATGATGCCGCCGTAGTGATACGGTTCCATCCGCCAAGTCTTATTCAATTCGTAGCTGTTGAAGTCGGCTACGTTTAGACTGTCGTTGACGAAGTACAAACGTTGATTGTAGCCAAGATTGTTGCCATCCCCTGCTGGTACGATTGCACCGAAGGGAGGACCGACAATGCCTTCCTTGGAACCGTAGTCCAATAGGTCATCTTCGTTTAGCCGGTTTAGACGCTCACGCACGACGGTATCATTCGCGTTAGGTCCGCCCAGATTCGTGTAGGTGAATGCCCAACCATGGTCGACATCGGGCAGCATATAGCCAAGTTCGTATCGATGTCCCCATCCTTGGTCGAGCTTTGTCTCGGCCGATTGGCCGTTGTTCAGCTCGGGTCGTGACGTGTATAACGCCAACCGATCGTAAGTTGCAAACCAGCCATGATTGGCCCGTTTGCTTGGTTTCATGTCCGCGAGGTCCATATTGGTTACTGGACGAAACCATTGAAAGTCAGGGTCGAATGCAAATGGATCCGCAGGCGGAACATGTTCCTGTGCGTTTCCAAGTGCCATTGCCCCTAGCATGGCTAGCGTTGTGATCAGGCTTGCCGTCAGCTTCCGTACCGACATCGCGTGTTCCACCGTCTTCATGTGTTGAGATTGAGTAGAATCCTGCCAAACGAGCGAGCGAATCGACTGCACGAAGCGTCAACGCGTTAAGATTCTAATTCAGGTTGTGCCAATTGTATCGGCTGGTTCGAACGCAAAGGCTTAGTCTGTTTGCCCTCCGAAGTCGTAAAAATCCGAGAATCTGCAAAATCGGAACAGATTGACATTGCAATTCACAGCGATTTTCAGGCAAAAAGCCGGCTGAGAGGTCGCCAGAAAGAAATTCATGATTCCCGCGTCTGCCCACAAACGCCTCGCTATTTCTTCCCCATCGCACGCTTGCTGGCAAAAAAATCGGTCAACACTTGGCCGCATCGATCGGCCATCACTCCGGTCGTGATGTTGCAGCGATGGTTGAGCCGCGAATCATCAAGCAATTGGTACAAACTCGTTACTGCCCCTGCTTTCGGATCCGAAGCCCCGAAGACAACACGCGGGATCCGCGACTGCAGAATCGCACCGGCGCACATGATGCATGGTTCCAACGTGACGTAAAGCGTGGTCTGTTCCAGACGCCAATCTTCGACCGCCGCAGCGGCCTGGGTGATGGCGATCATTTCGGCGTGAGCCGTTGGATCCTTCAGCGACTCACGCTGGTTTGCCGCTGCCGCGATGATTGTCGAATTGCGGACGATGATCGCTCCGACGGGAACCTCGTCCGCGATCACCGCTTGATGGGCCATTTCCAGTGCTCGACCCATAAAATGGGCGTCGATGTCGAGCATCAATTTCTCGGCGTTGGGCTCTTGATTCATTGACTGTCCGCTCACTGAGTCGCCCCATCTTTCTCGGGACCGTTTATTTCGCTGTTCGTTTCGGACACGGGAGGTTTCGCCATTTTCTCATCCAGCTTTCGGATCTGGATGTTGCGAATTTCCGAATCACACATGTAGGCGGCAAGCCCCAAAGGTTCACACAAATACATTTCTGAGCGAATCCCAAATTCATGGCCCTCACGGGGTTGTTCAAACATCAATTTGCCGTCAATCCAGTAGCTAATCGCTTGTTCGGTCACGTGAGTTCGAATTTTGTACCACTTTCCATTGTCAAAACTGATGTATTGAGTCGAAGGGTTTTCAGCGGCGTCGGAGCCATCGATATTGCTAATTCCAACCACGCCGCCGCCCCAACCGCCGAGTACTAAGCTGACGCTGTCTTTCCCAACGGGGAATGTTAAGGCACAGAAAAAGTCATATCCTTCGACTCGCCTTGCTTCGAGCGAAATCTCGTAATTCTCGCGAATAAGGGCTCCTTCCCAGCGAATTCCGGTCAATGGATCACCTGAGCCCATTGTCACCGAGTTTCCTTTCAGTTCCACTTCTCCATCGCCCCCAAATTGACAAACTACCCAAGCGTCTTTGAGCGGTGTTGCATTTTTAGCATGCTTTTTTAAGGCCTGTTTTGTTGAGTGCTGGGCATTTTTCGATTGGGGATCGGATTCGATCACAGTTTGCTCAACCGGTACGGTCGCTACGTCCGATTCAGTTTGGGAAGTGGGTGACGATGTTTCTGCACTAGGCGTTTGTGCGGAGCATTGCTGATTACAAACGCAGCCAAAACCGACAACCACAGCGAAACCGAACGCCGCTTTGACCCATAAACGGTCGAAATGGCTTGTTCGTTGTAGCGATGGCTTGTTCAGGACGGTTTTATTTGTGGTCATTTTGGGATTCCTCATGGTGGGGGGATCGCGACGCGCACTGTATCGCTTTCGGGCGATCCGACTTGTCAAATTCGAGAACGGAGTCACTATGTCAACTATTCCAGCTTATCCCATCCGTGAAACAACCATGCAATCGATCACCAAAAAAACGATTTGGGGCTTTCGGCTCGCCATCATTGTCTTGGCCGTCTATTGGCTTGGCATGTTCATCGGCACACACTTGCCGAGTTCCGTCGTGCGGCATGGACCGAGAGTCAACGACAAGTTGATGCACGTCTGCTGCTTTGCCGGATTGGGTTGGTTGTTGTGTTACGTCACGACCTCCGACCGACTTTTGACTCGGTTTAGTATGATCGCAGTGATCGGATTGTTCTATGCGGGGCTCGACGAATGGTCGCAAGGTTTTGTGCGTGGCCGATCGACGGATATGATGGATTTCGTAGCCGATGCAGTTGGTTTGTTTTCTGCCATCGCCGTCTACGCGGTTTGCCGAATGCTCTATTACCGCTGGAAACGCTCTGGGATTCGAACCCTCGACCCCGTTGGCTAGAAGTGTCCTGATCCGCGAATAGTGGAACGACGAGACGAACCCAACGCCTTTGGCTATAGTAGTGGGTCTCCCACCGCCCCCCCCC
>SJPJ01000001.1:7147399-7285333 GCA_007859835.1 Novipirellula herctigrandis
TGCTGGTCCAGCTTATTGTTTGCGGCTCCACCGAACGTGCTACTTATTTGTGTCGATGACTTAAAACCAACCATCGGCTGCTTCGGCGATCCCGTTGCCGTGACACCCCACATCGACCAATTGGCGTCGCGAGGATTGCGTTTCGATGCCGCGTATTGCAACCAAGCGATTTGTTCACCCAGTCGCATTGCTTTGATGACTGGGCTGCGTCCCCAAACAATAGGTATCTATGATTTGGGAACAAATTTGCGGTTAGCCGTCCCCGACGCAGTCACGTTTAGCCAACATTTCATGAACCAGGGTTACCAAGCCGAGGCGCTTGGCAAGATCTATCACCTTGGTCACGGCAACACTGATGATCGACGGTCATGGAGCATCGATGGGTGGCGACCAAAAGCACCACAATATGTCGACAAGGATAGCCTTCGCCAGATGGTGAAAGACAAGAAGGGACGAAATCGCGGTCCGGCGACCGAATTAGCCGATGTTGCGGATGACACCTATGGCGATGGCAAAATTGCGACCGAGGCGATCAAGCGGCTTGCAACGTTTTCCCAGAATCCCGACAAACCTTTCTTCTTGGCTGTCGGTTTCCTGAAACCGCATCTGCCTTTCGTGGCTCCGAAAAAGTATTGGGACCTTTACGATCCCGCTTTGCTTCCCATGCCAAAGGTTCTTTCCAAACCAACCGATGCACCCGAATACGCAGCGACCAACTTTGGCGAACTTCGAGAATATTCCGATATGCGAAGCAAAGGGAAAATTGACGAAGCGACCACGCGACATCTGATTCACGGCTATTACGCAGCGACAACTTACATGGACACCCAGCTTGGAAGAGTGATCGATGCACTCGACGAGCATGACCTTGCTAAGAACACGATCGTTGTCCTGTGGGGCGACCATGGATGGCATCTTGGCGATCACGGTCAGTGGTGCAAACACACCAACTACCAACAAGCCACTCAGATTCCGGTTGTGATTGTTGCGCCCGATGGTCGTCATGGCGATGCGACCGATGCGATGCTCGAAACCGTTGACCTTTATCCCACCGTTTGCGAGCTAGCGGGCATCCATTTGCCAACTGGAATCGACGGAACCAGTCTGGCGTCGGTGGTTCGCAGCGGCAATGCGAACGGCCGCGACTATGTCACCCATGTGTATCCACGCGGAAATCGAATGGGACGCGCCATTCGCAATGCTCGTTATCGAATGGTTGAGTGGAAAGTGCCCGGCGATCCATCCACGTTTGCTGATCTCGAATTATACGATTACCAAACGGATCCACTGGAGACCCAAAACGTCGCGATGGAAAAGCCGGAAGTGGTGGCTGCGATGCGGGCGATTCTTGCGACACATCCCGAGGCGAAACCGCAGATTGGCAAGAAGGAAAAATGGCTGCTCGGCAGTCAAGAGCAAGCCAAACGCCGCAGGATGTTTCGCAGCCGCGATGCCAACCAAGACGGATTGTTGACAATGGAAGAGTTTTTATCTAATCAACCCGATCCCGAGGAAGCGCCAAAGCGTTTTCCACGGTTTGATCGAAATCGCGACGGCAAGTTGTCCGCCGACGAGTTTATCTTTAGCGGAGGCCAATAATCGATCCATGCCCATCACAACACTTTCTACAACCGTTCAAGCGGACGCCGCCGGGCGAGTCGACTTGGTCATTCGTGATCTGGCGGCGGTTTCTCGCAGCCAAGTACGCGGCTTGGTCGATCATGGTTGCGTTTCGGTGAACGGCAATATTTGCAGGAATATTGGCGCGACAGTCAAAGAGGGCGATAGTGTTTCGATTCGCTTTGATCCTGCGCAACGCTACCGCGAGAAAAAGAAGAGCTGGGAGGATCGAACGTTTAGCGTTCTGTACGAAGACGACATTCTGATCGTGGTCGACAAATCGGCCGGATCGCTGACGGTGCCGACGGACAACAAAGAAAAGAACTCGCTGGTTGATCGCGTCTCGGTTTACTTGAGTCATTCACGAGGTGAGCGAGAGGCGTTTGTCGTCCATCGACTCGACCGCGAAGTGAGCGGCCTATTGGTTTTCGGCAAACGCAAAGATGTTGCGGATGCCTTGATCGAGCAATTTAAGCAACGCAAACCCGAACGGTTTTACATAGCGATTGTCTCCGGGGTGATGGACCGCGACGAAGGTAAATTCCACTCACATTTAGCGACCGGCAATAACCTCGACCGATACATCACCCGGCCGTCGGCTAATACAGAAGAGGCGATCACGTTGTTTCGCGTCCTCAAGCGAATGCAGGACACGACGCTCGTGGAACTGCAACTTGAAACGGGAAAGCGAAATCAAATTCGAGTCCAACTTGCCGACGTCGGGCATCCCGTGCTCGGTGATCCACGCTACCAAACCAAAAAGGCCCAGCATCCACGATGGGTGCGCAAGCGAATTGCTTTGCACGCCAAGTCGTTGTCGTTTGTCCATCCCGGAACGGGGGAAATGGTTTCCTTTGAATCACCACTCCCTTCCGCGATGGAGAAGTTCATCGCGTTTCGGGAAAAAGCGAAGTCATAGCATTACCATTCGCAAGACCAATGGCGTGGTTGGAAAACGGTCATGCAAAGGCGGGTGAAGCGATCGGTTCCACCATTTCGTCAGCCGTCATTAAGAAACGGCAAGGCATGACCGAGCGGATTTTTACAGGCCTTGCCAGAGCTGACTCAGCGAGTCGTCTGAACTCCTCGCGTGTGAAGGAAGCGTTTACCGTTGTGACGCTGTCGTGACGCAGCACCGGTGAACGGCTAAGTAAATGAGACGCTGTTTTTAAAACAGCCAAGTTCCAACGTGTCCGTTCAATATCGCACACCATAACCGACCGGTTCGACGATTGTGCCATCGACTGCAGCAATCGAAACGCCTGTGGTTCGTCAAGTTGATGCATCAGAAGCGTGCAAACCACCACATCAAATCCAACCGGCAAATCGCCTTTTCGACAATCCAGACGAACACTTTGAATTGTCACGTTCGCGTTTTGTGCCAAGCGTTGTTGCTGATCGATCGCGTTTTCGCTTTTGTCGCTGGCTGTGATGCAAAGGTTTAGGCCTGCTCTGTTGGCTTTCGCCGCCCAAGAAATGGGCAATTCACCATTGCCGCTGGCAAGATCCAAAACGCGAAGCGGGCGGTCGGGTATGTCGCGAGCGTAACGTTCGAGTTGGTGGAACAGAACTTCTGCCAACCCGGTAAGTCGATTGATACGCGACAATCCGTTCAAGGCCCGCTGCCGCTCTGATTCGGGTAGATTCGGGTCCTCAATCCACTCCGTTTCTCGCACTCGATTCATCCCCCAGATCACAGTTTCACCTGCGCTCCTTTTACGACCAATCCATCTCCTTCATGACCGCCCTGCTTGCGATAATAGATCCAAAACAAACCAATCAGTGCACCTAGAAACACGAGCACACTGACCCACTGGGAAATGGATAAATCGGTTCCGAATTGACCTTCTTCGTCAACGCGAACCCACTCTAGAAAAAACCTTAGGATCGCATAGCTGGCGAACCCTATCATCATAACCGCTCCTTGCCGACGAAGCACGTAGGATGCTGCGCATAACAGTCCACATAGGATTATCGCCGAGAAACTGCTGATCAATTGTGCTGGCTGAACCGCCACGGCATGCACCGGCAAGTCGTTTGGCGTCCAGCGGTACATTTTCCCGTCGATTAATGCCAATAGGCCACGTGGTCCACGTTCGGCCGCGACGGTTTTGGGCATATCGAGCAGGAATCGGTCGTCGAGTTGAAGACTTTCGACAACACTTCCCGATTTGATGCCGGCTTGGTCCGCGAGGCTCCCACTGCGGACCTCTTCGATTATCCCCGTTTGGCGGTCAATCGTTAGGCCTACCAACACGCCCGACTCTAATTGGTCTACGTAGACGGGGCTGCCCTGGGGAAAATGCAGCGCAGCCCAATACTCCTCACATTGCCCGCCGTAACAGCAGCCATTTAGAAAACAGCCGATCCGTCCAAAGAACAAGCCAAGGAACATGCACGGTACGATTGCGTCACCAAGTTTAAGAATCGGCAATTTGTGTCGAACGATGAAAAACACGGCTGCAAGCGTCCCAACAATAAATCCGCCGTAGACGACCAAACCGCCTTCGGTGAAGGTCAGCATGCTTCGAGCGGTTTCGGCAAACGAGTCATGGATAAAGTGATCGCGGTACTGGATCACGTAAAATAATCTGGCACCGCCAATTCCGCCAATAAAGACCCAGGGAGCCATGTTGATGATCACATCGGGGTCGATCCCGCGTCGTTTGGCTCGCCACATCGCTAACCCGACCGCTGACAAAACGCCCAGTAGCAGCATCACGCCATAGCCGCGGATTGCCATCCCAATCGGGTCCCCGTCAATGTTTTTCACTTCCACCGCTGGCAACACAAATAGGATTGCGCCGGCGAACAACGCCCACATCAAGCCTTCGCCGGCCAAGTAGCCACCGATCGATTCACCGGATTTCCTTTGAATCCCTTGGCGGAGAATCACCAATCGGACCACCAACGCAATCGCGAAAAAGATTAACACCCACCCGAAGCCAAACACGGTCAGTCCGGCGATTTCGTGCGGAATGGAAAACAGGGTGCTACGCATAACGATGGAATCTTGAATCGTGAATGAAATGAAAGCGAGCGTGCCAGCTTGGGTCTACGTGCCAGCTTTGATCTACGTGCCAGCTTTGATCTACGTGCCAGCTTTGGTCTAGACGCGTCCTTACTCTCTTTTCTACGCTCCACCATGCCGAAACGTCCAGACGTCTTGCACTCCTCGAATCGACACGTACCAATCTAATGTTAGCAAAAATCACGTTTCACCGTGTCCCTGCCCTGCACCGTGTCCCTGCCCTGCTTTGTCTGGTGTTGGGCCTGACTTTGAGCCTGTGTGTGGATGCCGCCGACTTTCGAGTCGAAACGAAGATTTATGAAGGAAAGAGTGAACAACCTGCGGCGGAGCATTTAATCCTGTTCCAGACTGGCTTGGTATACGATCTTCCTCAACTCGATGACCGGTATTTGACAGTCTACGACATGGAACGAAAACGGGTTATTTTGCTGGACCAGCAATCCAAAACTCGCACCACCCTCAGCGTCGATGACTTGGTCCGGATCACGGCCCAGGCCCGCAGTGCAGCGGAAACACGGGATCAACAAACACGTCTGGGCATCTTAGCAGCACCTGATATCGATCCCGAAACCAATCTGTACCGAATCCAATTCGGCGATACCGAGTATACGACGACCGTCCAAGAGATTGCGGACATCAATCTAGCAATTCAGTACGGACAATTCGCTGACTTGGCATCCCGACTCAATTTAGTGCGTCGAATCGGTTTGCCTCCGTTCGCTCGGATGTCACTAAATCAGCGCATTGCTTCGGATGGGAAGTTACCAAAAGAAACCACCCTGGCAATTCGCCGAGGGATCGCAACGGATCGATTTCGTTCGACTCATGACGTGATTGGACACATCAGTCAATCGGATCGCAAGCGGATCGAAGAAGCGGGCAGCATGTTGGCGCTCTACCGCGAAATCCCGCTTGGCGAAATGGAGCCGTAGTTGAGCACAACGCACAACGCTGGACACAATTCACACCGTTGAGCACAATGCCTCATGGTTGTCAGTGCGTTGATTTGCGCCTAGTCCGCTCAGCACGCCGTGAAACTCGAACGTGCCATTTCTTTTGTTGCCTTCATGGTGGACAACGCCTATCGTACTTTTGGAAGCCATGATGACTTTGCGTCATCTCACGTGCAACGGACGCACACAACGGTGAAACAAGGCGTGAAACTTGTTTGCTCGGGTTGACCTTCTCTTTGAGTCAGCCTGCAAGACCGGAACATTTGCGTCGACCCGATTGCCAGCTTACCAGCTGTTAGGTCTGCGTTGAGTTTTCCAATTTTTCATCGCATCGTTTTTTTGACCAGGCACCATTCGTGACCTATATTCCCGTAGCTGCGTGGTCTGAGCGTCTTTGCGCAGCTTGAACCAGATGTCACCTCCCTTGGCGTCTGCGGGACCTCCGCCTGACAACGCTCATTACGGATTATCCACGCATGGATTGGATCAACAAGATCTCGGCGTTACGCCCAAGCGGTCAATGTTGCCTTCGCTTTGTCGTCGCCTTTACGATCTCTGCTGTTTCGCTACTCGGCCCTTCGCTCGACCAACGCAATAGGTTGTGTGCGGAATCCGCCGCAGCAACGAGCGACGTTGTCACTCAAAGCGAACAGGCGGCGATCGCGCACGGTTTGGAACTCGAACAATCACGTTTGTGGGCCGATGCTGTTCGTCACTATGAAAAAGCGACGAAGAAGTTTTCCGACGACTCCGCATTGTACCAACGTTTGGTGATCGCCAAATTGCATTACGATGTGAACCGTCGCTACCAAGACACCAGCTTTGTCCGATCGGTTGACCAATTGTCGGCTGAACAATCACTCGACTTGTATTCGGAAATTCTTGCCAACTTGCAAACGCACTACGTCGACAACGTTGACTGGGCTCGTGTAATGCTGCACGGCACCGCAGCTCTCGAAGTAGCATTGACTGAGCCAAAGTTCGTCCAGCACACGTTGGCTAAAGCCGATCCAAAAGCTGTTGAAAACTTTCGCCAGAACGTTCACCACGAGTTGACCAATCGCAGCACCGAGACACGATTCGATTTGCGAGCGAACGTTGCCTATGTATCGTCGATTGCACAGAGTCGGCTCGGTTTGTCGCCGACCGCCGTGGCACTGGAATACCTCAGCGGCGCAGTATCGACGCTCGACCCTTACACCCGCTTATTGTCAGGTAACCAACTTGACGAAATGTTCTCAAACATCGAAGGCAACTTTGTTGGTTTGGGGATTGAATTGAAGGCGGAAAGCGATTGTCTGAAAATCGTGTCTGTCATCCCGGGCGGACCTGCCGAAGAAGCCGGGATCGTCGCAGGTGAAAAGATCGTTCGCGTCGAATCGACCAGCACAGAAACCGACGACACCGGTTACGCAGCCGACCTGCTACGCGGACCTGAAAACTCGTTCGTCTCGATCGGATTGCTTAGCGTCGAAGGAACAAAACGTGATCTGAGTGTTCAACGGCGGCGTGTTGATGTGCCATGTGTCGAAAATGTCCACATGGTAGATCCGGCGAACAAGGTGGGCTACTTGCGTTTGACTAACTTTCAAAAAACGACGACTCGCGATGTCGAGCAAGCGTTGTGGGATTTGCATCGCCAAGGAATGAAATCCCTGGTCTTGGACGTGCGTGGCAATCCCGGCGGACTGTTGTCAGCAGCAGTGGAAGTCGCCGACCGTTTCTTAGGCAACGGTCGCATCGTGACGACGCGTGGACGCAATGTCCGCGAGAACTTTGACTACACTGCTCACCGTCCAAACACTTGGAACATCCCGTTAGCGGTTCTGATTGACCGTGACAGTGCAAGTGCGAGCGAGATTTTCGCGGGTGCAATTGCTGATAGCGGTCGCGGCGCCGTCGTGGGTGAAACAAGTTATGGCAAAGGGAGTGTTCAAGGCATCTTTCGAATGCAAACGTCCAAATTCGGTCTGTGTTTGACCACTGCCAAGTTCTATTCGCCAAGTGGTCAAGCGATTAGTCGTCACGGGGTGATTCCTAGCGTGCCGGTTGAATCGACTTATGTTGCCGCTCGCCCGAACGCCGACGGTGAAATGACGACTGACCGAGAAGACGCTGTTTTGCAACGAGCGATCCTGGCTTTGGCCGAAACGGCACCCGAAAAACAAGATTCGCAGTTGAATTGGATTAGTCGACGCCCCTAACGCGTAGCGGGCCAAAACGTGATTGCTGATACAAATGGCGAAAAGCCGGTTGCCGATTGCAGCCGGCTTTTTTTATGCCTTTGTTGGTTTCGAGATCACCTAAAAAATCACGGCCATATCACGAAACCATTTTCGTTGGTTGCATCGATTTTTTGGAAACCATCCCGCTGGGGATCGGTCGCGTAGTGGTATCCGTAGGCTTGTCCCAATCGATTGCCATTGAGATCAAACACATCGACACAAACACGGCGATACAAATCATCGCACCCGTGTTGGTTGGCCCCTTCAATCGAATCTAGTCGATCGAGAACTATCGGAAGTTCTTCTACGGCGAACGCTCTATGCTCTCCTCGTACTCGATCGGTCCCGATCGTCATGGCCGGGTAATCTTTTCGGCCATAGAGAGTTCCAAACGCCCACGCCGGTTGGATTGTTTTTGCGGCGCAAGGCCAAAGCGATTCACGGCATTGCCCCTGTTTGAGAGTTCCGTAGACAAATACGGAATCGATCATGCGTGCAATTCCGTAAACGCGCGGCGATAATCGCTGTCCAACGCGGGGAATATCTTCGAGAAGCTGGCGGTGGAAGCGGCGCCATGTTGAAATCGTCGCTTCGGATAAACCGGCATATCAAAACCGGTGACTGCTTTCACGCCGCGCCGGACGACCTCGCCTTTGAGTGCGTATAGCTTTCGATGGTCCCATTGAGTGAGTTCAATAAAGGGTATGCCTTCGGCGATCTCGATCACATTCGGAAGTGCATAGGGACTCAAGCCACTGAATCCAAACAGCCGTCCTGGTGCCCACGTGCGAGCGTGCCCGCGACTTTGGCCGCCCGAATAGGTCTTCGAATGCTTCAACGCATCAATCCCCCAGCCTTCCTGATACAACATTCGATTTTCTAAAACGTCTTGGATGGTTAGTCCTCGGTTGTCCTCGATTGGATAGTCTTTCAAGTTCTCATCACCGCCGTCACCGTCAATCAGCCAACGCCAATCGGGATAACGATTTCGAATTGCTTCGCAGACTGCATAGCCAACGGTTGCGGATTGAATATCGAGCGGTTTGTAATCCTCGACCGCAGCGATCGCTTTGCGATAGTCAATTGCATCGAGAGGAACCGAAACGATTTCCAAGACCGAGTCTAAGTTCAGTTGTTCAAGAAAATCTTTTGATTGTGCTGCATCGGATCCTTCGCCGTCAATCGACAGCGTGAATGCATGCAGTCGCTCCAAGGAATCGCCTCGCTTGTGAAGCAGATGATTCAGGAGTAAGAACACTGATCCGCTATCGATACCACCTGAGAACATTACCCCGATCGGTTCTTTCGGTTCGACAATATCGAGCCATCGATCGAGCTCGCTGGTCAATTGGCGGATATAGGTTTCACCGATCGTATCCAAATCGGCGGGCAAGCAATGCCGCTTTGGAGTTAGGAACCGCTCGTAACGGATGCTCGTTTCGGTTGGATCATTCAAATTTACTTCTAACAAATAGTGTGCGGGCACCATTCGTGTGTCGACCGGGTCAAAGGATCCGGCGGCATCGTGTTGAGTGAGGTAGTCGCGTATCTCGTCAATCCGTTCTGCCACCACCAATTGAGTGACCTGGTTGGGGTCATCACCGATTTTTGCAAAGTAATATCGCATCGGCCGGGCGATCGTTCGGGCCATTCGAACGAGTGGGCCGGTTTGATGGACCACCGCGTATTGGCCGTCGATTTGCCTGATTTGGTCAACTTCGCCGCTGCCGACTGCCAGCGCCGCTTGGTTGGCCGTTAGATCGAAAAACAAATTGACACTCGGGTCAATCAAATTGACGAGCGAGCAGAGCGGCTTCGGTTCATGGTTCGATGGAGACATAGCAAACGAGTATCGAAACTCGGCAGAAAACAGGAAGAGGGGATTGAGACTTAGCCGCCTGAGTGAATTGTTGCGAAACCACACGGTAAACTCAAGCGTCAGCCGTTTTGACTGGTTGTGTCGGCAATTTTCGGCCCTCTAGGGCCGTAGCAGTGGTGTTTGGTGCCTTGTTCCCAGCGGCTCGTTTGGACGTAGACTAAGATCCTCGTATTTTTGCTCGTTCTTCTCATTTGTCAAAGTGGTCCAATTTTGATGCCCGTTTCTGCATCTTCGCTTCCGATCGATCGACGTTACCAACAGGGGGGCGTCTTGTTGCTCGCATCGCTAATGATGTTTTTTCTTAGCAGCATATTGCTCTATGCCCTCTACGCTTATTGGCGACGCGATGATCCGATGTCGATGGTTCCACTTCCTAGTGCATTTCTGGTTAGCACGTTAATTCTGATGCTGATCAGCGGCCTGCTCCATTTGTCCACGCTGGCGATGCGGCGCGAGAAGCGATTTCAGACCGTCACATTGCTGTTCGCCAGCATTGTCCTAGCGATTGTGTTTACCGCCGTCCAATTGGTAACCATGAATGCCATGCTTGAGGGGCCCGCACTGGTTGAAGGAAATGGAAAGGGGTTGGTCGGCATGGTTGCGGTGCTGGTGATATTGCATGCCCTGCACGTGGCCGGCGGTGTCGCTGCACTGGGAATCGTTTTGGTCCGAACGATCCAACACAAGTACGATCACGAGAGCTATTGGCCGATCCGTTTCGCGGCACAATATTGGCATTTTCTTGACATCGTTTGGCTCTGCATGCTCGCTGCGTTTTGGTTCACTACCGGCGGATTCGCGTGAGCTGAAATTCAAACGCAAAGAGTTTGGGACCAATCGTCAAACGTGCGCCGTATCGACGAAAAAAGCCAACCTTTTTCGAAGGCGGCTCTTCGTTGAAATTTTCTTTCTCGATTCACTCGTTGCGATCACTTTTAAACGGTCCAAACAAAACGGTCGCCGTTTACTGCTGATCTTCCATTTGTTGTATGTATTGACGCAGTCGCTCGAGTTCGTCTTCGGTGCCTTTTAGCTTTAGCATGTTTTCAACACGTTTTAGCAATTCGATCTTGTTGACGGGTTTGGTTAGAAAGTCGTCGGTCCCGGCGGCAACCGCACGTTCGATATCACCAAGCTCATTGAGCGCCGTGACCATCAAAACCATTACCCGTTTGGTCGCACCATCACCCTTGATCTTCTCACAGACCTCGAACCCACTGAGCTTGGGCATCATCACGTCTAAAAGTACCAAGTCAGGACCAAACGCTGCGACCTTGTCGAGCGTATCTTGGCCATCAATGGACGTTTCAATTTCGCAGTCCACGTTCGCTAGATAGGCCTCGAGTAGTTCTCGGTTGGCGACGTTGTCATCAGCAATCAGGATGCGGTGCATGATCGAAGTGTTTTCGGTGAGTTTTGAAAGGGTGAAATCGTATTGGATTCGCGTGTTAAGCGAGTTGTCGTTCGGCAGGAACCGGGAAACTTTTGCACAGTTCTCGGATTTCGTTGCGGATCGATTCGTGCAGCGAGGTATCGTCAGGATTGGAAAGCCCTTGATAAATCCATGCTCCGACGCGTTTCATTTCGTCGCTGCCCATGCCGCGCGTTGTCAGTGCGGGGGTTCCGATCCGAATCCCCGATGGGTCCATTGGTTTGCGGGTGTCAAATGGGATCATGTTCATATTGACCGTGATACCACATTGATCCAAGACCGCTTCGGCTTTCTTGCCCCCAAGGTCCACTGCCGTGACATCGACCAACATCAAATGGTTGTCGGTCCCGCCGCTGACCAAAGGCAATCCCGCTTGCATCAAGGTGTCCGCTAGAACTTTGGCATTTTCGACGACGGCTTTTCCATAGGCCTTGAAGTCATCGGTCATCGCTTCTGCAAAACAAACTGCCTTGCCCGCGATCACATGCATCAGCGGGCCACCTTGGGTTCCCGGGAATACGTTGCGATTGACCAACTTCAAATGTTCCTGTTTGCATAGGATCAAACCACTTCGCGGGCCACGCAGCGTCTTATGTGTCGTGGTGGTCACGTAGTCCGCATAGGGAACGGGGCTGTTGTGTTGGCCCGATGCGACCAAGCCGGCATAGTGGGCCATATCGACCATCAACTTCGCGCCGACTTCTTCCGCGATTTCCGCAAACCGATCATGCGGAATTTCTCGCGGGTAGGCGCTGGCACCGGCGACAATCATTTTTGGTTTCTGCTCGCGAGCCAGCTTGGCGATTTGGTCAAAATCAAGCCGATGGTTCTTCGCGTCAACGCCGTAACTTTGGAAATTGTATAGCCGGCCGCTAATGTTTAGCTTCATGCCGTGGGTCAAGTGGCCGCCCTGAGCCAAGTCCAAACCGAGGACCGTATCGCCAACTTCCAAAGCGGCCAAATAGACCGCCGTGTTGGCTTGCGATCCACTGTGTGGTTGAACGTTGGCAGCCTCGGCACCGAACAACTGCTTCGCTCGCTCAATCGCCAAGGTTTCGACCACGTCGACATGCTCACAACCGCCGTAATAACGTCGGCCTGGGTACCCTTCGGCATATTTGTTGGTCAGCACACTACCGGCAGCTTCCATCACTGCGGGACTGGTGTAATTCTCACTAGCAATCATTTCCAACCCGTCCTGTTGACGAGTGGCTTCAGCTTCCATGGCTTTCCAGATTTCAGGATCCTGCGATTGCAGAAAGTTCATAAGCTTTTCGTAGTTTCTGGGGTTTTGGTGGAGGTTTCGAAGGTGGATGGGAGCGAACGGGCGGCCTGCCCGAAGTCTTCAGCCGTGATTGTCCGCGCAGAAACGATGGTCGTCAATGTCCGACCAACGTGTAATTGGAACCGACATAAAATACTGGCAGACTATTAATCACGACCGGAACGATTTCACCACCGCAACCAACCGATCTAAGTCTTCCTCGTTGTTGTACGCATGCACGCTCGCCCGTACTCCACTACCGCGGCAACTCAGCACCACGTTCTGTTCGAGACCTCGTTCGCGTATTTTGGCCGGTTCGGTTCCGTCGAGCCGGAAATTGACGATGCTGCTTTGGTTTTCCCGATCCGCCGCCAGGGACGTTTTCACGCCCATCGCACGTAGTTTTTGATCAAGTTCGGTCGCCAACCCGACCACGCGCTGCTCGATCGCATCGGCACCATGGTGGTCAAGCACGGCGAGGAAAATATCGAGACTGGCCGACAATCCCGCCAATCCGACCATGTTGGCCGAACCCGATTCGTAACGAGCCGCTTCGTTCCTCAGATCCATTTTGGGTTCAGCGTAGTTATAAGAATTTTTGACGCTGCCCCAGCCGATATTGCCGAGGCGGAGTTTTCCAAAATGTTCGCGTCGAATCATAGCTAGGCCCGCTCCTTCGGGGCCCAGCAGCCATTTGTGGCCGTCCGCAGCGAGAAAATCGACTGGTGTTTTCTTCAAATCAAGCGGATACATCCCGAGTCCTTGGATCGCATCCAAAAATACCAACACGCCCCGTTCGTGCGACTGACGCACCAATTCGGCGACATCCAGCCGGTATCCGCTGGCGTATCCGACCCAGCTAGCCGCAACGATCCGTGTCGAATCGTCCATCGCATCGACCAAATCAGCGACATTCACTTCGTGCGTTTCGCCATGTTTAGATTGTCGCCTGGGCACGATCCTCAGTTCGACGCCTCGGGATTGTTGGTTCATCCAAGGGAACAGATTGCTTGGGAATTCGCCCTCGGGAATCACCACGTTATCGCCCGGTTTCCAGTCCCAACCTTCGGCAACAAAGTTGATTCCGGCAGTCGTATTGGGGATCAATGCGATTTCCTTCGACTCGCATCCAAGTAATCTTGCGGCATTTCGACGCAGCTTTTCGTTCGAATCGGCCCAAGTTGGCCAAACGGTGTCGCCTTGTCGCGACGCTTGGTCGGCGAATTGGGTGATCGCGGTTGCTGCGGGGCCGCTGAGCGGGGCCACCGCGGCGTGGTCAAAATAGGCCCACGTTTTGGCGATTGGCATTTGGCTTCGCCACCACTTCCAAGGGGCTGTTTCGCACTTCCAGCGGCCCGTTTCGCATTGTGGAGCATCAGTTTGGGCCCGTTCAGCATCCGATTGGAGACTAACTGACGAATATTTTGGATTTTCCATAACCTCGCTATGCTCTCTGCAAAACCTGTGAATAGACTGTTCAGAGCTTAGCAAATCGCTCCACCTACTGCTCCCTATTTTCGTTGTAACCAGTACAAACCCAGTCCAGATTCAAAAAACGTCAATTTAGGACCCCTGCGTGGGTCTGGGGAACAAGGCGAAGAGCAACTATACTCTGAGGCACCCCACGTTCGATTTACCACATTGATTCACAAACTTTCTTCCCAAACGCGAGGTTATTGATGCCCAAGGCTCTCTGCTTGATCAGCCTTGTTGCGTCGATCCTGATCCTGGTGCTGTTTCTAGCCGATGCAGCAATGGGGATGCTTGGAATGACCGATATGGCACCTCTCCGATCGGCCAATATGCTGATGGACATTACCTTCGTGATTATCGGCGGGATCATGGTCTATCTCAGTTGGTCGACCTATCGCGAACAGCGATAAGTACACTTTTGCTTCTTTGGCGAGCCGATCTTTGGGTTGGTAGTTGCCCTTGCATTGGCAATCGGCCTTGCGATGGGTCCGAGCGGGCAAAATGTCACGAATTTCGCATGTCACGAATTCCGCCCCGCACGGAACTGGTGAAAAACATGGTCGTCACTGAGTTTCGCGAACATCTTGGGTCCGAAAAACGGTGATACCGTCGCCATCAAATTTGGCTCGCCCGGATCGTACCTCAATTTTGCGTGTCCCGACGTGACTCCGACGGCCACGTAGCGATCCGTTTTCTTGTCTTTGGCTATCCAAGGACATCCACTCGCTCCGCCCCCAAAATTGGTCGCGATCACAGGTGAATAGTCATCGTCGCCACCACTGCTTCGGCTGAATAGATACTCGCCGCGAGATCGCCAAAGCTGTTTGCCAAAATCAAAACCGCTGGTGGCCGGGTAGCCAACAATCGCTACCGCCGTGGTGTTGAAAAAATGGTTATCGGTCAAGGTTTCCAACGGGATCTCCGCATTTACGATATCACCGATGTTGCGATCGACATAGCAGAATGCGACATCGTTGTTCGTCGTTGGATTCTCGAAATAACCGCGAGGAATATGGCAACTCGTGATCCGGCACTTGGGACGCTCGGTTACCGAGTAGTAGTCAT
Source organism: Novipirellula herctigrandis (assembly GCA_007859835.1). GTDB lineage: Bacteria > Planctomycetota > Planctomycetia > Pirellulales > Pirellulaceae > Novipirellula_A > Novipirellula_A herctigrandis. The sequence continues at coordinate 7,162,342 of SJPJ01000001.1, forward strand.
AGCCGGGATAGAATTCGAGTGAACGCGACCATGTGCGGTCCGTCGTGTCGAACAAATTATGTGCACTGGTCACTAGCAAACTCGGACCCGCGATCCAAGCGGACCCCATCGCTGGGTCTCCCCAGGAACTTCGCTGGGTGTAGATGAACAATTTGCCTATCGCCCGTAGTTGGCTATTGTCCGAATCGACAACCAATTGAGTGTCGAAGTAGGGAGTCAGCGGAATGCGTCCGAGAGTATCCACATCAGGAAAATTTTTGGATGGCAACACATTGACGATCGCGCCGTGACTCTGTTTGTAATTTACTGCGGGAGGAATATCACGATGATTCGGACTTGAGAACGAATTCGGACTTGAGAACGTAGGCCCATCGACGACATTCCCATGCACCTCCGATGGCTGCACGTAGCCGCCGTCCGCTGCGGGGTAAGTTGGTAGCGAAGCTGTTTCCGTAAGTGGGCTTTCACGGAACAGTCGGTAACCTTTGGGCGTCAAGAAAGGATGGTCGTTGTAGCCCGGATCCGGATTCCCTGAACCATACGAACCGGGATATTGAGTATAGCGGTCGCGTCGTGGGCGATTGTTGGGTCCAGGCATTCAGTGTTCCACCTAGTTTGTTAGAATGGGCTCCGTGCTGGTAGTGTACCTTCCAACACTGTTTTGCAAAGTGTTTCGGTCGTTCTAATTCTGGCACCTTGTTGTCCAACCAAATACCAAATCTCGGATTCAGCGATGGGGATTTCAACCAATTCGACCTGTTTATTCCTCGTCGTAATCGGCGCGATGTCGCTAGCGGGTCTTCCCTCGAACACGGCTGCCCAGATGATTGTTGCCCACCGCGGTGCGTCGAATGATGCGCCCGAAAATACGTTGGCTGCCTTCGAACTCGCTTGGCAGCAAAACGCGGATGGGATCGAAGGCGACTTCTATTTAACGGCAGATAGTGAAATCGTCTGCATTCACGATGATTCGACCAAGCGGACCGCAAAAGTCGAATTGAACGTCGAATCCTCGACGCTCGCTGAGCTTCGCAGCCTCGAAGTTGGCCGTTGGAAGTCCCCCAAATTTGATGGCGAAAAGATTCCGACTTTTGCTGAAGTATTGGCGACGGTGCCACAGGGCCGAACGTTTGTCATTGAACTGAAAAGTGATCACAAGATTGTCGAGCCGCTCGTCGCGGCGCTGGCGAGGCTCGACCATGCGAATATCAAATTGCTTGTCATTTCCTTTGACGAACAAACCGTTACCGATTGCAAAAAGCGATTGCCGAACGTCGAGGCGCATTGGTTGACGAGCTTTAAACGCAAAGCCCCCGGTTTGCCTTATCATCCTAGCGCCGATGAAATCGCGGCGGTGGTTCGACGCTGTGGTGCGGATGGTGTTGGGATGAAAAGCATGCCAAAGTTGATTGACCAAGCATTCGTCAGCCGGCTCCATGCCGGTGGTTGTCCTGCCTTTCATGTTTGGACGGTTGATTTGCCCACTGACGCGAAACATTTTCAAAGTCTCGGAGCCATGGGCATTACAACGAATGTACCAAAAGAGATTCGTGCTGCGATCGATTGAAACCTTGGCCGAACCTTGCTACCTGTTAAAGCCAAGATGGTAAAAAAAACGTCGCCTTCTATCTCGCGAATGGGCGTTAACAAAACGCATCTTCGCGGACCGAAGGCGACAATAAGATTGCTGCGACCGTTACTTGGGCCGTTACTTGGCCGAAAACTTGAAGGCAGTGGTCGTACGGTATTCTTCGCCAGGACTGAGGATTGTCGAGGGGAAGTTCGGTTGATTAGGGCTGTCGGGATAGTGTTGAGTTTCCAAACAGAATCCGCCACGATGCAAGTATGTCTTGCCCGACTTACCCTTCAAGCGGCCATCAAGAAAGTTGCCGCAATAGAATTGGATGCCTGGCTCGGTCGTGTGAACTTCAAGGACTCGGCCCGAATCCGATTCTGTAACGCGAGCGGCTAGGGTCATCGCGTCGCTATCGCCACTTTTGTCCAAGACAAAGTTGTGGTCAAAGCCCAGTCCGAATTCCAACTGTTCGTTCTCTTGTCCAATATCGCATCCGATCGCTTTTGCAGTCGTGAAGTCGAATGGAGTACCAGCGACATCCGGCATTTCGCCAGTCGGGATTAGGCCTTCATCTACTGGCGTGTACCGTTTGGCGTTGAGCATTAACGCATGGTCCAAGATCGTTCCTTCGCCTTCACCCTTTAAGTTGAAGTAAGTGTGCTGAGTGAGGTTGACGGGCGTCTTCTTGTCAGTCGTTGCAAAATAATCGATCACCAATTCGTTCGCATTGGTCAATCGATAGGTCACCTTCACGTTTAGGTTCCCCGGATAACCTTCCTCCATGTCTTTGGCCAAATAGTTCAGTTCCAAACCGGACCATCCATCCCCTTCGACTGGTTTTGCATCCCACACTACTTTGTCGAAACCGATGATCCCGCCGTGCAAGTGATTTTCGTTATTGTTGGTCGCCAATGAGTAAGTTTCGCCATCAATGGTGAACTCTCCTTTGGCAATACGGTTTCCGTAGCGACCGACGACCGCACCAAAGTAAGGTTTGTCGACAGCATTGATATAGTCTTTCAAGTGGTTGTAACCAAGTACAACATCTTCCATGTTGCCGTCGCGATCCGGTACCAGGATGGATGTGATGATCGCGCCGAAGTTGGTCACTTTGACCGTCATCCCGGAGCTATTTTTCAGCGTGTAAAGTTTAATACTGTCAAAGTCTTCCACAGCGACCTCTGCGAAGGTTGGTTTGGGGGTTGATCCGAGTATCGCAATGGTTGCGACAATCAGCGAAAGGATTGATTTTGTTTTCACGGGATTACCAAGTGGAGGGTGTCATTCATAGGAAAGGAAGGGCACGCCACGAATTCTGATTTCATGGCTGCCCCCTGAGTCAGTACGCCAGTTTAATAGAAAACAGCATACAGAATAAACATAGACACAATCACAACGCCACCAAAGAACTTTGCCGATTTTGAACCGGTTAAATCCATGTTCTTGTTAACCGGCAGCACAACAGGCACTTTCAGAGGGAACAATAGCGTGATTACGGTCAAAACCGCCAGAACGGCACCGAAGCAAATTGCCATTCGATTTAGGAATGTAATATCCGAAGTTTGAGGCAACAGTTTGAGTGTTCCATACAAGATCGGACACAAGAGCAATCCAACCGTTCCGCTCCAGCGAGGAGCTCGGTGGACGAGGATGCCGAAGATGAAAATGGCTAATATTCCTGGTGAGATGAATCCTTGGAATTCTTGGATGTAAGCGAAAATTCCGCCAAAAGAATCAAGCCGTGGAGCGATCAGCAAAGCGATCAACACAAAGACGATCGTACAGGCTCGACCGACACGAACCAATTCTGTTTGCGAGGCACTCTTCTTCAGTTTGTTGTAAATGTCCATCGTGAAAATCGTCGAAGCGGAGTTCAACATCGAAGCGAGCGATGAGACGACCGCGCCGAAAATCGCTGCCAAAACGAAGCCGAGTAGCCCGCTACCGGGCGTCAGCAAATTCTTTAGCAAAAGCGGAAACGCCGAATCGTAGTCACCAGTGACTTGTTCGTTGTACAAGTTGAACGCCATGATCCCCGGCATCACCACAATGAACGGAATGATCAATTTTAAGGCTGCGGCGAAGATAATGCCCTTTTGACCTTCGGCCAATGACTTCGATCCGAGCGTTCGTTGAGTGATGTATTGATTAAGGCCCCAGTAGAAAAAGTTGGGGATCCACAAACCAATCATTAATGCCGTCCAAGGAATTTCCGGATCGTCCGCTGGGCGAACCATATGTAGCTTACCTTCCGGTAGCGGAGCGGAGTTCAGCGAAAAGAACCGTTCGATACCTCCTTGTGATGCGATCTCTTCGGCAGTGACCGATTGGTTTCGAGCAGTTGCTGCAAGCTTCTCGGGATCGGCATCACCGAGTGCGGTGACAGCCAAGTAGGCAAGAATTGCACCACCCACGATCAATGCAGCCCCTTGAATCAAATCGGCCCAGGCACAGGCTTTCAATCCTCCGGCGAAAACGTAAGCCGCAGCGAGTATACCGATGATCCAACATCCAACCGTGATGCTGCCCAGGTCGAGTCCTAAGAGAATCTGGCCTTCGAAAAAGACGCTGATCACTTTTGCACCAGAATAAATGACCGATGCGGTGGGAACGCCCACCAAGATCACCATTGTGCTAACGGCCATCACCGAGCGAGCGAACGTGTTGTAGCGATACTCCAAGAATTCCGGGATTGTGTAGATACCGCTTTTGAGAAAAACGGGCAGAAACACAAACGCGGTCACGACCAATGTGGCCGCCGCCATCCACTCGTAGCTTGCGATCGCCATCCCCAACCAATTCGCGGCTGATCCGGTCATTCCAACGAACTGCTCGGTGGATATATTCGCAGCAATCAGCGAAAAACCGACCAAATACCAAGTCAGACCACGTCCAGCAAGAAAATAGTCCTGAGCGTCCTTTGCCTCATTGTCTTCGTCACGACTCTTCCACAAACCGATGGATATCACCGAAATGACGAACCCAACGAAAACAACAATGTCCAATATGCCCATGAGTGTTTGCCTGATTGATCTATAAGGAAGGAGAAGGGATTGTGGGAATGGAAACGACCGAAGTTTGGCTTCGATGCGTCTCGAGTTCGCTTTGCGATGTAGTTTATTTGATTCGGTGAGCACCGATTGCGGGACGGCTTGCGAACGAATGTGGCTCGATGCCGGTTTTTTCCTGGTACTGTTTTTCCATCTCAGCCGTCACTTCGGCAACCTTCGTTGACTCCACGAGGGTTACGGTGCATCCGCCGAATCCGCCACCGGTCATTCGCGATCCGTAGACGCCGCCTTGGCTGCCAATCGAATTTGCCAATTCGACGAGCAAATCCAATTCTTCACAGCTCACCTCGTAGTCGTCTTTCAGCGAAGCGTGGCTAGCGTACATCATTTCGCCAAGCTCATCCCACTGGCCCGATTCAATTGCCTTGGCTGCTTTCCAGGTTCGGTCAATCTCTGTGACAACGTGGCGTGCTCGGCGGAATTCGACGTCGCCGAGTTGATCTTTCGCTGCTTCAACCTGCGCCATGGTGACGTTTCGCCAAGAATCAGCGCCCAATTTTTTGAGTGCCGAATCGCATTGGCTGCGACGTTGGCCGTATTCGCCGCCGGACAATTCGTGCTTGACGTTGGTGTTGGTAATGAGCACCGAAATGTTGTCGCTCGAAAACGGTACGTGTTTCAATTCTTGCGAGCGACAATCGAGCAACATGAATGCGTTCTCCTGGCCAAACACGCTGCTGAATTGGTCCATGATGCCGCAGGGAACCCCAGCAAAATCGTGCTCGGCTTTTTGACACAACAGAGCTTTTTCGTCGAGGCCCATGGCAACGCCGGTGACTGCCTCAAGCAGCGTCGCTGTGGCGACTTCTAAGGCCGCGCTACTGCTAAGACCGCCTCCCAACGGAACGTTTGATTCCAAAAGCAAGTTCATCGCGGGCAGTTTGCTAGACGCATCGGCGCCGATCTTTTTCATGAAACCGGCAAACACACCCTCGATGTAGCTGTGCCATTTGGGCGGCAACGACGGTTCGGGGACTTTCGTTAGATCAAGTTGGGCGACTTGGTCCATGTTGACGCTTCGCAGATTGACCACCGCTTCGTCGGAATCGCTTTTCGCAGCAGCAATCACGATGTATCGCTCGATCGCCATCGGCAACACAAAGCCGTCGTTATAGTCGATGTGTTCGCCGATCAAGTTGACGCGTCCAGGGGCTGCAACGATCCATTCGGGCGGAGACGAATTCTCGGCAATGAAGGTTTCAGCCAATCGTTGAACCAAGTCGGCGAGAGGGCCAGTGTAGGAATTGATTTCTTGAGAAGTCATTTCGGAATGGGTTGGTGATGCTGTGATTGAATGCGGCTTTCTTCCAAAAAGGGGGCTCGATACCGCTGGTAGAGGTGTGCGAGCGAGTTTTTGGGTGGTGAAAGGCCCATTTGGGGGAGGATTTGACAGCGATTATGAACTGACAGGGAACCCAGCACAATGAGATGCGTCACTTTAGACGGGATAATCAATATAGAAATTGGCCCAAGATGCGAGCCTAACCGCTCCAAACGTCGACGCATCCGTAACCGGAATCCCTTGCCGAGTTCGCCCGGCATTCACCGATCGGCTCGATTTTGCATTCGCGTTGGCTACCAACCATAATGACTTGCTTCCATTGTGAGTGTGCTGTCGCAATCGCCCCCATTGAAGCTTTCAAGCCTCAAGCCAGTCTTGCCCCCCTGTCTTGCACCCCATTGCTTCCCAATGCCATTTCGATTCGATGTCGAACAGACTGTTACCCGAAACCTTCGTCAAATAGCGACCGAGCAAGTCCGGCAATCGATCGCTGAGTTATCGGATCCACAGCTTGACCGAACCGAAACCGTTCACAATGCGCGAAAACGATGCAAGAAAATCCGTGGATTATTGCGTCTGGTGCGTCCTTCCGTTGAGGGAATCTTCCGCAACGAAAACTTGCATTTCCGCGACGCTGCCCAGCGATTATCCGAAGTGCGGGATGCCGATGCCCTTGTCGAAGCGTTTGAACTCTTTCGCAACGAGGAAGGCCAATCGCTTTCGCCCGATATTCTCGACTCGATCGCGGATCGATTGGCCAAGCACAGCGAATCCGTTGGGATTAGCAAGGTGGAGAGTGATCGTCGCATCACTGAGTTCCTGGCCGACATGGAAGCGGCTCTTGAGCGGATACCCACTTGGAAATGTGGCTGTCGTGGCTTCAGGGCGCTTCGCGGTGGCATCGAAAAGACGTACAGCCGAGGCTGTGAAACAATGACACGAGCGGCGGATATTCCGTCGGATGACAATCTGCATCAATGGCGAAAGCGAGCCAAGTACCACTGGTATCATGTTCGATTGCTTCGCGATTATTGCAGAAGCAAATTCAAGGCACGAGCGAAGCGATTGAAAAAGTTGTCGGATGTTCTCGGGGACGACCACGATTTAGCGGTTCTGCGCCAATTTGTAATCGAACACCCCGATTCCGTGCCGTCCCCAGGGACGATGTTCGAAGTGGTTCAAGCGGTTGATAGCCGACGTCATCGTTTGCAACATGAATCGCAGCAAATTGGTAAAACACTTTACGTGGAATCGCCGAAGTCATGGACGCGGCATTTGGAAAAGCGATTTAAGTAAGCATCAAATTAGGCTACCTGTAAACGCATTGATTCGGCGACTTGTTCGATCGTACCACCGGCGGAGTAGTCAAATGCCATTTCGATCGAGTCGTCCTTGGACACGTCAAAGGGTGAACCGATCGGAAGAACCAAGCACTGGTTTGGCCACGTGATCGCTTGCTCTTTGCTCATATCAACAGCAAGCACGTTTTGTGTCACGAACCGAATTGCGTTGATTGCGCCCGAGCGAATTGCGGTTAGCTGTTCTTGGACTTGGAACTGCAACGGTATTGGTTCGTCGTAGCTGATAGTCGCGTAGGCCGATAGTGACGCAAAATCGGTCGTGCGGGGTTGGTCCAGTAGCGGTGCTTGGAACATCGGCACCGGAGCATGGTAGCCTGAAAAATCGAACGATTGATGAACCGGTTGTGCCATCAGGATCGAAACTTCTGGAATGAATACCGGCAATTTTTTGCCGTGAGCTTGGCGGTAACGCCGCTTGAAAGCAGCGATCACCTGAGCTTGTTTTTCCCGCAGCAGTCCCACGTGCAGCATTTCACAGATAACGACATCGACTTCGGTATCAGGAACAAACTCGGTGGCGTCTTGATGGATCACTTCGATTTGTTCGTCGAGTCCGTTGTCGCGTATCAAACCTCGCGCACATGCGACCAATTCGGCGTTCCGCTCGACGCATGTCACACGCGCACCACGACGAGCAGCGAAGGACGATAGAATTCCGGTTCCGCCGCCAAGTTCGACCACATGCATCCCAGGGGAAACGAGCAAATTGATCGCTTGCTGGAACGCGCCGACGCGATCTTCGTCTTGCAACATGTTGTAGTGGTACAGCAGCGGGATGTATTGACCGAGAACATGATCCCCGGTTGCGGAGCGACTATCGGCTTGATCACGATTGGTTGAAGATTTAGCGGAAATCGCTGCCTGCATCGGTGCCTCGGGCGGTTGCGGGGGGCTTGGGCAATGAATCGGACCGGTTCGAGTGACCGGACCGCTTGGAGGCGGAGGGTAGGTGGTTTGGGCGACTCGTTTCAATAGCATTTCAAAGCACCCTCGCCGTTGCGGGCCAAGCTCACGCAAAAAACGAGTTTCGCTCAATAATTTGGGTTGTCGTTTTTGTTCGCCGCAATGGTACCGAGATTGATTTCGGGCATCCCGAGTTTCTTTCTCAGTGGATCGAGCATCTCTCGTGTCCGACTGGCCCCACATCGTGAAACGCCAAGCTCGCGAACCGCGATCAACGAATCGAGATCACGAACCCCACCGGCTGCTTTGACTTGCACATGATCCGCTGCGTGCTCTCGCATTAGTTTTAGATCTTCGTGAGTCGCACCACCCGTTCCGTAGCCCGTGGATGTTTTGACCCAATCGGCTCCTAGCTCGCTACAAATTTCACACAACTTGATCTTTTGGGCATCGTTCAAATAGCAGTTCTCGAAGATCACTTTCACTTTTTGTTCCGCAACATGGGCTACCTCGATCACTGCCTTGACGTCTTTGCGGACGTAGTCCCAATGGCCGCTCAAGACTTGGCTGATGTTGACCACCATATCCAATTCTTCGCAACCATCCGCAATCGCACGCTCAGCCTCGGCCCGCTTGATTTCCGTTGTATGCCCACCATGAGGAAACCCGATGGTCGTGGAGGCTTTGACGCCTGTACCACTTAGCAGTTCGGCACATCGTTTCAGGTAGTACGGCATGATACAGACGCTGGCGACATCGTACGCGATGGCTAATTGAATTCCCGCTTCGAAATCCTCCGTCGTCATCGTGGGGACCAGTAGCGAATGGTCAATCATTTTTGATAAATCGGTGTAGCTGTATTCCATCATGTTAATCCGAGACAAGAGAGAGAATGGATGTGCCCTACGGCGAAAGCATTGGAGCGAAAGTTTGTGTTTTTAGCAACTCGGCACCCTTGGCGACTTGGGAATGCGCTAGAATGAACGCCGTCGGCAAATCCTCACCTGACCACTTTTCATTTCTTGGCGAAGGCTAATCTGATGCGTCAAAACCCACTGCTTTGTGCGTCCTGTTTTTTGGCATTGATTCCCCATATATCATGGGGCCAAAACGAAGATCCCTTCGGGCAACCTCCACGGAGCAATGGACAACCTGCGATGCAAGATCCGTTTGGTGGTGGAGGTGGTCGCAGTGATGATCCGTTTGGTGGTGGAGGTGGTCGCAGTGATGATCCGTTTGGTGGCCCTGCCGCGCATTCAGATCGATCGAGTCGTGATCCATTTGCTCCCGTCATTCCAGCTGCTAGCACCCCCGTCGATCTAACAACGCGTCGCATTTCGACGACTTCCAGGGCAGAGAAAATGCTCTTGGAAAAATTGGGTGACAAGACTTCGATGACGTTTATCGAGACCCCCTTGGTAGAAGCCGTTCAAGAAATATCTCAGCAACATGGAATCCAGATGTTTGTGGATCAGCGTAGTTTTGAGGAGATTGGTTTGACTGATGATACGCCTGTCACACTTGACGTTGCGAATGTCTCGTTGCGCAGTTGCCTGAACTTGCTGCTGCGTGACCTTGATTCGACCTACGTTGTCCGAGACGAAGTGCTATTGATTACCACAATCGAAGCTGCGGAACAAATGCTTGCCTTGCGAACCTATGCGTTCCCTAAGGCTTTGTCGAGTAAAGCGGACCAAGTCGTCGCGATTATGTTGAAAACCGTGAAGCCCAATGACTGGGACGAACTTGGTGGTTATTGCTCAGCCGGTGCGGTCGAGAATGTCTTGGTGGTTTCGGCAACCGAAGAAGTTCATGAAGCGGTGATTGAATTCTTGGTAAAACTTGAGGCTGCCTTCAACGCTCGTCAATAATTGGATCAGGTCCATCGACGTAGCCACTTTTCCAGAATCAATAAATTCCACAACCGGTAACCATGGTTGTGTTCGTTTTGTTCGTGAGCACGGACCAATTCCTCGATGACCTCTCGGCGCATGTACGGAGCGATCCTGGCGTCATCGCCGAGTAGCGTATCGTGCACCATTGGTTTGAGTTCGTTACGGAACCAATTCGCGATCGGAATCCCGAAGCCCATTTTCTTGCGAGTGAAAATCTCTTTGGGAATCATCGATCCGAACGTATCTTGCAAGATCAGCTTGCCGCGCCGGCCGCGGAATTTCAGATTCACTGGTAATGATGCGGCATATTCAACCAAGCGGTAATCCAGTAGCGGTTGGCGAACTTCCAATCCATTTCCCATCGAGGCGATATCTACTTTGGTACACAAATCGCAAGGCAAATACGTCAATACGTCACTGGTCGACGCTCGCGTCACGACGTCGCGTCCTTTTGATCTTGTCCATGCGGCGTCCAGGAAATCGAACGGATCGTCACCGGGAAGTTCTTTCAAGAAGTCATCCGTGTAAAGGCCCGCACGCATCGATTCAGGGAAAATTTGCAGCCACTCCAAATACCGCCGTGCCGCGGGGCGGCCGAGCGCTTCGGTGAACCGTTTCGCTCGCCTCATCAATGATCGCTGTTTCTGCGAATCGGGTAGACGCTGGATCAAGCCAATCCCAGGGATCCGATGGATCGGAAAAATCTTTTGCAATTTGTTGCTCAACCACAACGCTTGATAACGCTCATACCCTGCGAACAACTCATCACCACCGTCGCCTGACAAGGCAACGGTCACTTTTCGCCGCGTCAACTCCGACAAATACCAAGTGGGGACCGCAGACGAATCGCCGAATGGTTCGTCATAGTGCCATACCAATTTGTCGATGATTTCGACGCCATTGGGCATTACCTCAAACCGTTCATGTTGAGTTCCCAAATGCTTAGCGACCTGAGCGGCGTAGGCTGTTTCGTCAAAGTCCGAAACTGGAAACCCAATGCTGAATGTTCGCACCGGAGTATCGGACAACGATTGAGCGATTGCGGTGACCAACGACGAATCGATGCCGCCCGACAAGAACGAACCGAGCGGCACGTCACTTTGCATTCTAAGTCGAACCGAATCGGTTAACAGTTCTCGGATTCGTTCGCACGCTTCTTCACGACGCGTAGGAACTTCGACGCTGGGATCGTAATTCCAATATCGCTCGACACGTATCCGCCCATTTTCAAATACCGCAAAATGCCCCGGAGCCAATTTGTGGACGCCTTTCCATATCGTGCTTGGCGGCGGAATGTACTGGTAGGTCAAAAATTCGTCGATCGCACCTGGATCGATTTCATTGCAGACGCCACCCGCCTGGACAAGGCATTTCAATTCACTTCCGAAGACCAATCGATTGTTTTTGACGGCATAGTAGAGCGGTTTTTGTCCGATCCGATCTCTTGCTAATACCATTCGATTTCGGTTGGTATCCCAAATTGCGATCGCGAACATCCCATTTAACTGCGAGAAACAATCGGTTCCTTCGTCTTCATAGAGATGCAAGATCGATTCGCCGTCGCCGTGCGTGGCGAACGTGTGCCCGGTTCCTTCGAGTCGTCGCCGAAGGGTTTGGAAATTGTAGATCTCGCCATTGAAAACCATTCGCACCGAGCCATCCTCGTTGGCCATCGGTTGGCGGGCTCCTTCGAGGTCGATAATGCTGAGTCGGCGAAAACCCAAACCCACCCCGACACGGTTCCCGTAAGCGTCGTGGTGATTCGTATCGAGCCAAGTTTGGGAGTCGTCCGGACCGCGATGGGCGATCGCGTCGGTCATCTTAGTAAGTAAGGATTGGTCAATCGATTGTCGAGAGTCGAGCCATACCGCACCGGTGATCCCACACATGAATAGATTGTCTTATTTGGATGAGGAAATGTTTGGGGACCAATGACCGATGGATGAATACTGCTGCCCTAGTATGGCTTCCTTGGCCAGTCCGGGCAACGCCGTGTTGGGAACGAATTGCGACGAATTGACGCAGGATCGTTTCGTAGTTACGATCGATCAAATGATGAGTAGTGTCCAATTGCGTCATGATCGGAACCGAACAAAGTCTCTTCGCAATGTCGGTTTGTGGATGGTTGCATGGTTGTTGGCTTGCCAATTTCCGATGCCCGTTTCGCATTTTCATGCCACAATGTCTGAAGCTTCCCTGCTAGCTCATTTAGATCAATCCCACGGGGCAGTCGCGGTATCAGAGAAAGAAACGCATTGGCACTGGTGCATGCCGTGGAACTCGCCGGTTTGCGGAGATGAAGACCAGCGTGACGATCCGTTTGACCATCAGGGTCGAGTGGCAAATTCGCCGACCGGTTTTTGGGGATCAGGGGATGGGTTAGTCGTTGATCAAGATTCCGATCCGGAGTTAATCCCTGCCGCAGCGGTTAGGATCGCGTGTGCGGGCGACGATCCCAAGCGAAGTTTGGAACGTTCTTCTTCAAGTGTGCCCCTCTCTTTTTTGCACACCTTCTCGGCGGTGCGTCTGCTGACGCTCGTTTGTGTTTGTTTGCGTTGATCGATTGCGACTTTTGTTTTGATTTGTCGCTGATTTCGATTCACTACGCATTCAAATTCTCATGTCAAAAAAACTTGTTTACGCGGTTTCGCTATGCGCCGTGATCGTGGCGGGCGGATGGTTGTTTTGGGCGCTGCTGCCTGACGAGCCTGTAATAACGGCAACGCAATCCACCGCTTCTACGGAGCTTCAAACGGAGATCAACACGGTCCGTTTGACTCCTGAAAACAGGGTGTCCGTTGGAATTGTAGTCGAAACGGCAAAGGTGCATTCGCTCGTTCCCACGCGGACGTTACCGGGCCGGCTTGATTATGACCAAGATCTGCACGTCGCGATCAAGTCCGCCTGTGATGGCATCGTTACCGAAGTAATGGCTCACCCCGGTACCATGGTGTCCAGAGGCCAAGTGGTTGCCACGATTGTCAGCCCCGAGGTTGGCCAAGCTCGGAGCCTCGTTCAATCACGGTTAGCGGACCAAAGCCTCGCTGAATCTGCACGCGATCGAGACCACGCGATTTGCTTGGGGGTCCAAAGACTTGTCGAAATGATTCGTGAGGGAAAGACGCCCGACCAAATCGAAGAGGAACTCGCGGACGAATCGCTAGGCGTCTATCGCCGCACTTTGATTAGCGCTTACACTCGAGAGCGTTTGGCGAAGGAAGTAGCCAAAAGCTCGCGAGAGGCGGCTTCACGTGGCGCACTGGCAGGCCGAATTCAGAGTGAGCGAGAAAATGAGCAACAAGCTGCAGAAGCTTCGTTGGCTTCGTTGGCCGATTCCTCTCTCTTTGAAGTTCACCAAAAATGCAAACAATCCGAAGCTGCGTTTGCCGCTGCAAAACGCGAAGTCAAAATCAGCTTGCAGAGGCTCAACGCGTTACTCGGGCCGGCTGCACCTCACGCGACCGAAACCACCTTTGATACCGGACAAAGCGATACAATTTCCAATGTCGACTTAGTGTCTCCGATTGACGGCACCGTCGAAGAACGCTTGTTGACTGCGACCGAACGAGTGATTGCGGGCGATTCGATTTTTACCATCGCAGATACCGATCGCCTATGGGCGGTGGCGGACGTGCGCGAACGTGATTGGTCGGCGATCACGGTGTCGACGGGGCAACGCGTGAAAGTCACTTTGCCGGCGATGGAGGAAGCTGCGTTCGACGCCGAGATTATTATCGTCGGACGTCGAGTGGATCCGGCAACTGGCGCGGCCCCACTCGTTGCGGCACTGCAATCGAGCGACACACGGCTCCGCCCTGGGTTGTTTCTGCGCATGAAAGTTCCCACCGGTCCACCAACAGACGTCATCGCCGTTCCGGAGCAAGCGGTGGTAGTGCATGAGAACGAGTCATTTGTTTTTGTAGCGGAAGGCGAAGATACATTTCGCCGCGTCAATGTCAGCACCGGTCGATCCGAGGATGGCTATACCGAAATCGAATGCGGGATTGACGAAGGTGATCCGGTTGTCGTTGCGGGCGTGTTTAAGCTAAAGAGCGAATTGCTGCTCGCCGGCGAGGGAGAATAACGGTGCTAAGAAAACTCATTGAATTTTGTCTCGAAAATCGCTTTATCATTTTGGCGTCGACGTTCCTGATGGCCATAGCTGGCGTTAAGAGTGCCATCGAATTGCCAATCGATGCGGTTCCGGATATGACCAACGTCCAAGTCGCCGTAATCACCGATGCAGGTTCATTGTCACCGGTGGAAGTCGAACAATATATTACTTATCCGATCGAATCGACGATGGGCGGTTTGCCGAATGTCGAAGAGGTCCGCAGCGTTTCAAAGTTTGGCATTTCCGTGGTCACGATCGTTTTCAACGAAGGGACCGACGTCTACTTTGCTCGCCAAGTTGTCACCGAGCGATTGCCAACCGCTGCGGCTGCGATTCCACCGGGATATGGCACACCCGAACTGGGGCCGCTGACGACGGCGCTTGGCGAAATTCTGCAATTCGAAGTCCGTGGCGACGAATATACGCCGATGCAACTGCGGACGATGTTGGAATGGGAAATCGCACCTAAAATGCGCGAAGTGCGTGGCGTTACGGAAATCAATACGCACGGCGGCTTCTACAAATCGTTTGAAATTCGTCCCGATCCTGATCAATTGGCAAGCAACAACATTACGCTCAGCGAATTGTTTGATCGAATTCAACAAAACAACGGTTCCACAGGTGGCGGATATGTCGTCCACCACGATGAACAACGCTTTATCCGTGGCGAAGCACTCTTGAAGGGGATCGACGATATTCGCCAAATTGTGATTCGTCGCGATGAAAATGTGGCGCCCCTTTTGTTGTCGGACATCGCGGAAGTCACGGTCGCGCCGTTGACACGCCAAGGCGCGGTGACTCGCGATGGACGTGGCGAAGCGGTTACAGGCCTAGTGATGATGTTGATTGGTGAAAATTCGCGAGAGGTGGTCGCGCGGGTCAAAGAGCGAATCGACGAGATCGGACAAACGCTTGCGCCTGGCGTGTCGCTTGAAATTACCTACGACCGATCGGCCTTAATTGGGCGAACCTTGCATACGGTAACAAAGAACCTCCTCGAAGGAGGTGTTTTGGTGATTTTGGTTTTGCTGATGATGCTAGGAAGTATTCGAGCGGGATTGATCGTGGCACTTGCGATTCCGCTTTCGATGTTGTTCGCTGCGAATTTGATGTATGCGACGGCAATCTCGGCAAGTCTGATGAGTCTCGGAGCGATCGACTTTGGTTTGATCGTCGATTCGTCTGTCATTATGGTTGAAAATTGCATGCACCGTTTGTCTGAAAACACGTTGGGCGTGAGGAAACGTATCGATGTGATTCGCGATGCTTGTATCGAGGTGCGAAAGCCAACGTTGTTTGGTGAATTGATCATCGCGGTCGTCTATATCCCTGTGCTACTACTCCAAGGGACCGAGGGAAAGTTGTTTCGTCCGATGGCGTTAACGGTTTTGTTCGCGTTGTTTGGATCGCTCATTTTGTCCATGACACTGATGCCCGTGTTGGCGTCGTTGGCGCTGCCGCGAAATTTGTCTGACAAGGATGTGTTCTTCGTCCGTTGGATCAAAGTGATTTATCGGCCATTGGTTCATCAAGCAATTCGAGCGCCGATGATGATTGCGTTAGTTGCCTTTACCGTGTTTGCCGTAAGCATTCCGGTATCGATGCGTTTGGGTGCCGAGTTCATGCCGCGACTCGAAGAAGGCGATTTACTTGTCGAAGCTCAACGGTTACCAAGTGCCACGATCGAGGGGGCAACCGAGATGAGTACCGAGATCGAAAAGATCTTGATGGACTTTCCCGAGGTGAAAACGGTATTCTGTAAAACCGGACGGCCCGAGATTGCCAACGATGTGATGGGCGTCCATCAAACGGACGTTTGGGTCATCTTGAAATCGCACGATCAATGGCGAGCAGGCGTTTCGCGAAACGATTTGATTGCTGAGATGGACGAACAACTCAATCGACGCGTCGCTGGTGTCGCCTTTGGATTCACTCAGCCAATCGAGATGCGGGTGGACGAATTGGTTGCGGGAGTAAAGTCGGATGTGGCGGTATTGTTATACGGCGACGATCTAGAGATGCTTGCGAAAAAATCAAAAGAGATTGAATCGGTGTTGTCTTTGATCGACGGATCGGCTGACGTACGTGCCGACTATCAAGCAAATCTGCAAACCTTGTCGATCCGTCCGCGTCGCGATGCATTGGCCCGCTATGGAATTGATGCTTCAAAAGTGCTTGGCGCAATCGAATCGCTTGGTGGGCGACCGGTCGGTGTTATCATCGACGGTCGGGCACGCTACCCGATTCTGGTACGAATTCCTGAATCGTGGCGAAAAGAAATGTCGCTTTTGAAGCAATTGCCGGTCGACCAGGCAGGTGGACGGATCGTTTCGCTTGGTGAATTGGCTGATTTAACGCTTGAGGAAACGCCACCCTCGGTTGAGCATGACAACGTCCGGCGGCGGACCTTCATCGCAGCGAATGTCCGCGGTCGCGATGTTGCCAGCTTTGTAAACGATGCTAAGCGGGCGGTCGCGGAGAATGTTCAATTGCCGCCTGGATACGAGATTCGGTGGGGAGGTGACTTTGAGAACTTACAATCGGCTAGCCGGCGATTGATGTTGATCACGCCGTTGGTGCTGCTGCTGATCTTCTTGCTGCTTCATACGACATTCGGAAGCGTATCGTTGGCGATGTTGATTTTCCTTGCGGTTCCGATGGCCGCCAGTGGCGGGATCTTTGCCTTGGCGATTCGAGGCATGCCATTTAGTATTTCTGCTGGGGTGGGGTTCATTGCATTGTTTGGCGTTGCGGTCTTGAACGGTTTGGTTTGGGTAAGTGCAGCCGAACGCGCTCGGATTGCAGGCTTATCAATGAAAGAAGTGACCGAGCAAACGGCACTGAACCGAATGCGCCCGGTTTTGATGACGGCCTTGGTCGCCAGTTTAGGGTTCGTGCCGATGGCGTTATCCGGTAGCGACGGCGCGGAGCTTCAACGCCCGCTTGCAACGGTTGTCATCGGAGGTCTGATTACCAGCACGCTATTAACTGGGTTGGTCATCCCCGCAATCTATCCATGGTTTGCACCGAGAAGAAACCCAGCAGCAGAATTGGAATAAACGCGTCGCAAGACATAGGCCGCCGTCGCTAAACTGCAAGCGACCATATACTCGGTGTTGAAACTTGCCGGTGGCGATTGAATCGTCTTCTGGGAAAATTTCAATCGCGGAAATCGTAGCGTTTTTGTTCGGCGTGGATCACCGTTGAGAAGAAACTGCGAAGCTTTGGTTGACTATGCTCGGTCAGCCGAACGCTCTTGGTGTTTTCGCCGTCGCCAACCCAACCGCTTTCGAGTTCCAAATCGATTACGATCGGTTCGAAACGATTGGCGGTTGGGTCAGTGATTCGCAGGCGAATCAGTCGGGAATTCAATTTGTCACCAACCGTACGCGACCCAAGTGGGTTCATGCTGCTGGTCGTCCAGTCGTAGCTTCGCTCGTCGAGCATTGCGTGGCGTAATAGTCCCAACCCCGGCATTGTCGTCAGTTCGATCGAGTTCGGTGTTTCGCCGTTTGACGACACGTCAGTAATGGGTTCGTCTATCGGAATCAGCTCTATCCGTTCGCCGATTTGAAACGCCGTGATCATATCATCACCCCAAAACGATCGGGTTTTTTCCAGTCGCGTTCGCCGACCCTTGATGCTGGCGATTGCTCCGATCACAGCTAAACAAGCGACCGCGAGCCCAATCAGGACGCCTCGGCGCGTGATTCGGGCTCGTGGATCGTTGTATTTGTCGTCGTGTTGTGTTGACATTAGTTTTCGAACTCAACGACTTTTAGCTCAGCGTATTTTTCCACCAATTCGTCAATCACATCATAACCGATCGAAGTGTTGGCCACGTTTAACAGTTTCAGCTTTGGCAGTGCCGCCAGTTTGCGGAAACTGTCATCGGTCAATTGCGTGCCTGCGACGTTGATATTTTCGATGTCTTGAAATTTCAAAAGCGTGTCGATCGATTCATCGGTGATGTCGGTACTTTTCAAATTCAGCTCTTTCAGCTTTGTCAGCCCACCGAATTGGTTAAGTGCCTCATCATCGGTCTTGGTTTCCCAAAGCCCGAGGTAGGTCAGTTGAGTTAGCTTTCCAATCTCTGCCAACCCCTCGGAATTGACCAAACGACATTCGGCAATGTCGAGGAAGTTGACTTTGGGTAGCGACGCGATGATTTTCAGTCCGTCACTATCGAGTGAAGTGTCGCGCAATTCCAATCTCGTAAGATTTTTCAGGCCAGCAATCGATTTGAAGCCTTCGCCGGTCACATCGGAACCGCGAATCCGCAATCGCTTTAACTTTGAAAGTCCCTCAAGGTGTTTCATTCCTTCGTCGTTGATTTTGGTGTAGTCCAATTGGATGGACTCGAGCGACTTCATCGCACCGAGGATTTTCAACGATACGTTACTGATCGAAGTGCAGTAGTTGGCATTGAACGATTTAAGTTTCAAGTCAGCCAACTTGGCCACTCCGTCATCGGTGACCTTCGATTTTTCAAGCTGGATATCGACGAGCGATTTAATTTTGGCCAATTCATCAAGCGCGGCGTCTTGGACATTCGTGTTTCGTAAATCGATCGCGCGTAACTTGCTAAGCGATTGGAGTTTCGCCAATCCTTCTTTGGACGCGGCAGTGCGGCGAAGGAACAACGCTTCGAGAGTCGGTAGCTTTGCGATCGAGTCAAGCGTTTTGTTGCTAATGGCCGAATCTGTAAAATCAAGTCGCTTGATCTTGGACCATGATTCAATCACCGACATCCCTTCATCTGAAACACCTGGCCCCGTGAACCGAGCGATTTCAACGTTGGGGACGCCTGACAAATGGCTTAGCGAATCGGCGATGCTCTCATCACTTGCGACTGCCAATTCGACGACGTTTCCGGCTTGGTTGTTCTTAAGCAAGTATCCTGCTTCGCGCAGAGCTTCGACATCAGCAGGCGTATCAGCCACGATCGTCACTTTGATCGGTGGCGTCTTCTCGGCCGAAGGCTGTTTTTCAGCAACTTCACTGGATGACTTTGGGGCGCATCCGCTCATGACAAAGAGTATTAGAAGCATGGAGCATCGCAGGCTATTCGACCATACCGGTGCGAGGTTTTTCCTCGACATTTGGTGAACTGTGTGATTGTTTGTAGTGGGTTTTGGGGTCCAAAAAGCGGACATGGCAACGAAGGCTCCAAAGCGAGGCAGAGTGGATTGGGGGCAGGCAACCGAACAACCAAGCGTAAACCTTTTGAGCCGATTTGGCAACGAACCCTCAGGGGCGAATCGATCGCTGCGCACGAAAGACTGCGAATGCGGGGCACAGGTGAAAATCGATTGTTGTCTGCCGATTCAAGCCCTGCTATTCTGTTACCGTGGTTTTGAGAATCTCGTCAAAACTTCCTACCCATTTCCCCACCTCCTCTTCGAAAGAATATTGTATGAGTAAAAAAACAACAAGAAGAACCTTCCTAGGTCAAAGTGCAGCTGTCGGTGCTGGCGTTGGCTTCTGGTCAGGTACATCGATGGTCAGTCGCGGAGAAGATTCTGCGTTACAAGGACTCGCTGCTGCGTGCGTTGGCGTTGGTGGAAAGGGTGGTAGTGACACCAGCCACATCGGCGACCAAGGCGTTGCGATCGTTGGCCTTTGCGACGTCGATGGCGGAACGCTAACCAAGAAGGGACGTGAGTTCCCGGACGCGAAGCAGTACAATGATTTCCGCGAAATGCTCGATCAGTTGGGCGACAAAGTGGATATCGTGACTGTCAGCACGCCTGACCACACACACGCTTCCGCAGCACTTCGTGCGATGAAGATGAAGAAGCACGTGTATTGTCAAAAGCCCATGACTTGGTCGATCCGAGAAGCTCGCATGATGCGCGAGACAGCGGAAGAAATGGGTGTTGTCACTCAAATGGGCAACCAAGGCACTGCTGAAGACGGACTTCGCGAATCCGTGGAAATTATCCAAAGCGGAGCCATTGGCGATGTCGCGGAAGTTCACATTTGGTCGAACCGCCCGATTTGGCCACAAGGTAAAGGACGTCCCTCAGGCGAAGATCCGATTCCCGAAGATTTGAACTGGGATGCGTGGATCGGACCAGCACCAATGCGTCCGTTCAAGAAGGGCGAGTATCACTCGTTCAATTGGCGTGGTTGGGTTGACTTTGGAACGGGCGCACTGGGTGACATGGCTTGTCATACAACAAACATGCCAGTGATGGCATTGAAGTTGTGGGACCCGATTGCTGTTACCGCCGTGAAGAACCCTGGTATCTTCGAAGGCGAAACCTATCCAGCTAGCTCGTCATTGATGTTCGAGTTCCCTGAGCGTGAAGGCTTGCCAGCGTGCAAGTTCTATTGGTACGACGGTGGCGAGTTGCCACCCGAGGACGTGCTCGCCCAGTTGCCCAAGTCGTTCCAAAGACGGATCGCGGCCCAAAAAGAAGGTGGCGGCAAAACGAGCGGATCGCTCGTGCTTGGCAGCAAAGGCGCGTTGTTCTCGCCTGACGATTACGGCGCACGCCACGTATTGTTGCCAGAAACCGATTTTGCTGACTACAAGATGCCGGCACAGACATTGCCACGCATTCCGTTCAAAGCAGGTGGCGATGAGCGACACAAGTGGGAATTTGTCAGCTCGTGCAAGGGGGAATACGAACCCGGCACGATGTCCAACTTTAGCTACGCAGGCCGCCTGACCGAGACAATTCTCGCCGGCAACTTGGCCATGCGAAGCGAAGAAGGTAAGCGGATCGAGTGGAACGCGAAGGAATTGATGAGCCCGAATGTTCCTGAAGTGAACCAATTCGTTCAACGCGAATATCGTGACGGTTGGGAAGCGTAAGCTCCACATCGTCTAACGATTTGAAATCGAAAACTCTGCATACAACCGTTTGTATGCAGAGTTTTTTTGTGCCTTGAACAGACTCGTGCCTTGAACAGGAACGGGCTCTACCCGACGCGCCGTTGCAGTACCAATTGGTTACGCCCGTCATACGTCATTAGCAACGCACCGTCGCTTGCGCAGCCGTCAAACAACTCTGCAAAGTATTGATGCTCGCCCGGCCATGGAAATGCAAAGATCAAATCGAACTCATCAATCGAACTGCCGAGTTCTTCATAAGCGCTAGCGGCATCGAGGTCGACATGGTCGATGTCTTGGATACGATCGGCAATCGCCGATCGATCCTCTGGCAAGAAGCTTCCTTCGACAAAACCAGCGGGAATCGAAAAGTCATCTGCTAACCGCCGTGCTTCGTCAATTAAGTCACTTTCGACTTCGATACCAACTGCATCAAATCCCTGAATTGCCGCCATCATCGTCACCACGCCCAATCCGCTACCCCATTCACAAAACGCATTGCCGCAGATCAAGTTTTCATTCGCGATCCACTCAATTGCTGCACCGACGACGGCAAAATCACAGACAACGAAGTTGTGAATCGTTTCCCTTCTCGACTTTGTGAACGCATCGACTCGGCGGTTCGCTTCGGCAATGAGTTTTGCATGCTCGGCGATTGAGGACGGAAGTCTTGGTATTGGAATGGTTTGTAGCATTGTAAGTTCTTCGAGCGGCATAACCGCGATCAGCGAGTTTCTGGTCGGAGGCAAAACGGTCGGTGCGGCAAACGGAAGCAGGTCGTCAAACGTGCCCCTGCCAAAACGGACGCCCGCCGTCGCATGTCAAGCTTTACGCCTACTGCACCGTTGGGTTTTCAGGCAATCGGCAAGGTGCTTCCTGTCCCGCGACAATCTCGCCATCATCGATCGACAAAATAAAGGCCGATGCGCGAGATTGCTGCTGGGCGAATTGGGATAAATCGCCGTAGCTTGTGGCACCGATGACTTCGGCGCCTTCGTTTTCGATCGCTTCGGCTAAGGCACGAATTCCCAGCCCCGATGCGTTTTCGGATCGGAAATCCTCGTCAATAATCAGAATCGGGAAATGAAATTTCATAGGGGGCCTTTGTCAGTCTTTCGAAGTCGTGGCAGTTTACGGCGTAGACGAGCTTCATCCCAGATCCGTTTTGGAAAGGGCGTTGACAGTTCCCGTTTTACAGTTGACAGTAAAGGTTACCGCTTTTGACCCCTTCTAACCGGTTCTTCATACGAAAATGACTGATTCACCGTCTGGCACTACCGCCGCCTTTGAGGCGAAATCCTCTTCCCCCCGAACGATGCTCG
Organism: Novipirellula herctigrandis; assembly: GCA_007859835.1. Classification (GTDB taxonomy): domain Bacteria; phylum Planctomycetota; class Planctomycetia; order Pirellulales; family Pirellulaceae; genus Novipirellula_A; species Novipirellula_A herctigrandis. Next base: position 7,184,707 of record SJPJ01000001.1, read on the forward strand.
ACAAGATTTGGGACGAGCACGTTGTCTACCAACCTGAATCGGGCCCTACGATCCTGTACATTGATTTGCACTTGGTCCATGAAGTCACCAGTGCCCAAGCGTTTGAGGGACTTCGTTTGGCGGGCCGAAAACTACGTCGGCCCGAACGGACAATCGCAACGCCCGACCATAACGTGCCGACGAGTGATCGTAGTTTACCGATTGCGGATCAAACCAGTCGCAAGCAAATCGAAACGCTTCGTGAGAATTGCAAAGAGTTTGGTGTTACCCTGTTCGACATTCATGATGTCCGGCAAGGGATCGTGCACGTGATCGGACCCGAAAACGGTTACACACAACCTGGTATGACAATCGTTTGTGGCGACAGTCATACTGCGACGCATGGTGCGTTTGGCGCGTTGGCGTTCGGTATTGGGACCAGCGAAGTCGAGCATGTCTTGGCCACCCAAACGCTTCTGCAATTTAAGCCAAAGACGTTCGAGTTGCGTGTCGACGGCGAGTTGTCACGCGGTGTGACTGCCAAAGACATGATCCTCTATTTGATCGGCCAAATCGGTACCGCCGGCGGTACCGGCTATGTGCTTGAATATACCGGCGACTGTGTCCGCAATCTTTCGATGGAAGAACGGATGACCGTTTGCAACATGTCCATCGAGGCGGGGGCTCGGGCGGGAATGATCGCACCGGACCAAACGACGTTCGACTATTTGCGAGGAAAGCCGGAGTCGCCAAAAGATTTTGAATCGGCGATCGAGCGTTGGAAGAGGTTGCCAACTGATCCAGGAGCAAAGTACGACTTGTCGAATGTTTATCAAGGTTCATCGATTGAACCCCAGGTCACTTGGGGGACCAACCCAGGTCAAGTCCGCAGTGTGACCGACGTGATCCCCGATCCGTCGGAGTTCAGCGATGCGACCGAGCAAAAGTCGACCGCGCAGGCATTGGAATACATGGGGCTAAAGGCTCGTACGCCGATCCAAGATGTGACCCTCAATCGTGTCTTTATCGGTTCTTGCACAAACGCACGGATCGAAGATTTGCGGGCCGCAGCGGCGGTTGTGAAAGGTCACCATGTTTCGAGTAGTGTGGATGCGATGGTTGTGCCGGGAAGTGGCCAAGTGAAGAAGCAAGCGGAACAGGAAGGTCTCAATAAGATTTTCACAGAGGCCGGTTTCGATTGGCGAGAGGCTGGTTGCAGCATGTGTTTGGCAATGAACCCCGATAAGTTGGCCCCCGGCGAACGGTGTGCCAGCACGAGCAATCGGAACTTTGAAGGACGCCAAGGCAAAGGGGGGCGAACGCATTTGGTCAGCCCCGCGATGGCCGCTGCCGCAGCCGTGAAAGGCCACTTTGTGGACATCCGCGATTGGGATTTTAAGTCGGCTTAAGACGCCGGAAATTGGATCGTTCGGATCGAACCGATATCATCATCAACCGTCACCACCTCATTAAACAACATGCAAGACTTTACAAAACATACCGGTGTCGTCGCTACGCTTGACCGCGCCAATGTCGATACGGATCAAATCATCCCAAAGCAATTCTTGAAGCGAATTGAGCGAACGGGTTTTGGTCAATTCCTATTTTTCGATTGGCGATTCCTCGATGACGGCACGACGCCAAACAGCGATTTTGAGCTGAACCAACCCGCGGTGAAGGACGCGTCGATTCTAATCACGCGTAAAAACTTCGGCAGTGGCAGTAGTCGCGAGCATGCGGTGTGGGCGCTGGATGATTACGGATTCCGATCGGTGATCGCGCCCTCGTTCGCGGATATCTTTTTCAACAATTGCTTCAAGAATGGCGTATTGCCGATTGCACTTCCCGAAGCTGACATCGACGAGCTATTCAAGCGAGCGGAAGCCAATTCGCCGTACACGCTAACCGTCGATCTTGAAAATCAAGTGATTCGTGATGACGCGGGTTTTGAACGCAGTTTCGAAGTGGAATCGAGCCGTCGCCACAACTTGCTCAACGGACTCGATGATATCGGGTTGACGTTGATGCAAGAAGCCAAAATCACCGAGTACGAAAACGCCCGAACTTGGTAATGACCCGAATTTGGTCATGAATGGGGCTGGATGTTACTTGCGATGGTGAATCAACTTCTTGTTGACGAACTCGAGAATGCCCAAACGCGATAGCTCGCGTCCGTAACCCGATTTTTTCACGCCACCGAATGGTAATTCGGCTTGAGATCGGGTGGGTTGGTTAATGAACACCATTCCAGATTCAATTTGCCTTGCAGCTCGCCGGGCGCGGTCGATGTCTTTGCAAAAAACACTTCCGCCCAAACCGTATGTTGAATGGTTGGCTAGTTCGATCGCTTCGGCCTCGTTGTCTACGACGTAAACGGTTGCAACAGGACCAAACAGCTCTTGGTCAAACGTCGGCATGTCGGGTGTGACGCCGGTCAAGATTGTCGGATTGAAATACGCACCCTTACGATCGGGACGATCTCCGCCAAGCACGATCGTCGCTCCAGCATCAATCGAAGATTGAACTTGTTCGAGCAAGTTGACGGCCGCCGCCTCCGTCGACAACGGTCCAAGTGTCGTTGCTTCGTCGGTTGGGTCGCCAAGGGTTAATTGCGACATTCGCTTCTTGAACGCGTCGATGAACTGCTGAGCGACGGCTTTAACCACGATGAATCGTTTCGAAGCCACACAGGATTGGCCTGCATTGACGATTCGTCCTTTGATGGCCAAGTCGGCGATTTCATCAACGTCGACATCATCGAGGACGATAAAGGGATCGTTGCCACCGAGTTCCAAAACTGATCGCTTTAAGTTCTGGCCCGCCATTGCAGCTACGGAGGCACCCGCCCTCTCGCTGCCGGTTAATGAGACGCCCTGGACGCGTGGGTCCGATACCGCGACTTCGACGAGCTCTGATGGGATGAACAGGTTCGCGTAGACGCCATCGGGTAAATCACATTCATGAAACAGCGATTCTATCATTCGAGCACATTGCGGCACATTTGAGGCATGTTTCACCAAGACAGTGTTGCCGGCCATGATGTTGGGTGTTGCAAACCGAACGACCTGATAGAAGGGAAAGTTCCAAGGCATGACTCCCATGATTACCCCAAGCGGCGCGTATTGAATGAAGGCATCCGCGTCGTCGACGGGCACCGGTTCATCGGCTAAGAATTTTTGGGCGCCGTTCGCATAGAATTCCGATATCTTGGCACAGTACTCGATTTCGTAGCGGCTCTCCGAGATTCGTTTACCCATCTCGCGAGTGATCAAATGAGCCAGCTCTTCACTGCGGCTTCGCAGACGCTGTGCGAATTTTAAGAGGAACGATTTTCGACCGTCGAGAGAGGTCATTTTCCAATCGCGATACGCACCGTCTGCTCGATCGATTGCCGCTATTGTCTGTTCCGTGGTCAGAGGGTCGACGGTGAGGAGGGTTTCACCCGTCGCCGGGTTGATGCTGATAATTGCCATGGATCGGTGGGTGGTTGGTGAATGAAACGTGTCTGGGCCTTAGCGACGAATACTTTAGGATAAACCGATACTTTACGATAAACCGACGCTCACGTCGGCGGGATCGCCTCATGGCTGGAAACATGCCAAACGCCCCGAGACGGAAAAGATTCGCTGATTGGTACATTCCGAGCCCCCTGTGCATTAGAATCCCGCTCTGAGAGCGATGGGAAGTAGACCAATGATCGACGGATCGTTAGCCTACATATCGAACGAAGTTGTGTATTGACCAATCGTGGCTGCGCGGGCAGTGACGGGCTGGGCGGGCAGTGACGGGCTGGGCGAATTAGAGCCACCCTACCCCCCGCTCCGCATAGGGCCCCCGATTTCCGAGAATCCATTTTGACAAAGCCGCCTTTCTTAGAGCGACGTAGCCCTGTGCGGGTTTCGTATGCGCTGTTGATTCTGATGGGGTTCTTTTTCCTAATCCCATCGATCTTTCGCGCTGCCCGGTTGAGCCTTGGAGAAAAGCAAAATGAGGTGAAGGATTGGTTGCCGAGTGATTTCCCCGAAACCGCAGAATTGGAGTGGTTCGGTGATCACTTCGTGGGCGAAAGTTTTGTGTTGGCAACTTGGGAAGGATGTACCAGTGATGACCAGCGGTTGCAGCTGCTCGAGAAAAAACTGGTCCACGAATCAGGCAACTTTGATCCTAGCAAGACCTTGTCGCCGGCGGATTTAGACGACTACGGCCGGGGTAAAAAACTTGGCGAAGAACTTGGCCTGCTTTCCACAGGACGCAAATACAACAATTGGGGTAACAAACAAGAGAAATGGGTTCGCGCGGCCAAGGGGGCATGGTACTACCTGACGCCTGATGGTCGGCTCTATCGATGGGAAGAATCGATGACGGGGCCCGCGTCATTGATTCGCTCGATCAAACGTACGCTTGGGGCCTATGAACTTAAGGGGACTTTTGTCACGGCATTTGGCCAAGCTCGTGGTGAAGATGAAAGTAATCCGTTTCACAATGACCCGTCGCTGATTTGTGCGCCGTTGTTTCATACGGTTCAAACAGGCGATTCGATTGCAAAGGAGTTGTCCGCAGAGGGCGGTCCGCTGTGGCCCGTCGATTTGACTGAGGATGTTCATCGTCCGAAAGTGGCGCGGCGACGTGCGATAGAGCGATTGACCGGGACGCTGTTTGCACCGGCTGTTCCGCATGGATTTGCATGGACCGCCGAAGCGTTTCGTGATGCTGTTCCCGAAGATCAGCGAGACGCGTTGCCGGTGGATTTCGAAGCGTCGGTTCAAACGAAACTCGATGAACTACTGGCTTCCAAGTTTGATGGTTCGCTCGAGCAATTGAAATTGGCGACGAGCGACGAACAAGCCGAGGTTTGGTATGCGATTTATGATTCCACGAAAGTTGCATTGCCACCGCGTTTGACTTGCGTCGTGGTGACGTTGACGGATTTAGCACAAGCGAATTTGCCCTACGTGCTCGGTCGTGGCACGGCCGGTGGTCCGCGAGGTCGGTTGTTGCAATTGGCCGAGGAATCGGGCCTCTATCCCGCTCCGCCACCATCGCTTGCACCGCCACCATTCAATCGCCAAGTCGCTGATTCGATGCCCGGGATGCCGTCGTTGCATCTTGGTGGACCGCCCGTGGACAATTTGGCGATCGATGAAGAAGGGACGGTAACTCTGATTCGATTGCTTGGTTATAGCCTGCTGTTGGGAATCGTGCTTTCGTACATTTGTTTTACCAGCGTCCGAATTACGGTGATGGTATTTGTCGTAGGCGGTAGTGCCGCGATGGTCAGCATGGCGTTTGTGTGGTGGACCGGTGGCAAAGTCGATGCGATTTTGATGAGTATGCCGTCGTTGGTTTACGTGCTCGGTTTATCAGGGGCGATTCACGTCGTGAATTACTATCGCGACGAAGTTCGAAGCAGCGGCGAAAGCGGTGCTGCGGGGCGTGCGATTCGCCATGCATTTTTACCATGTACGTTGGCTTCACTCACGACGGCGATTGGCTTGGTGTCGCTGTTCACCAGCAACTTAGCGCCAATTAGTAACTTTGGCTTATACGCCGCGATCGGCGTGATGGCAACTCTTGGAATACTGTTTTCCTACTTACCCGCGGCATTGCAAACTTTTCCGCCATTGGTTGACGCCGAAGGGGCCGACGACGTACCCGAATCGGTCGACACGGAAAAACGTGGCATTGCGAGCGCCGAGAAAGGCAATGTTGCGGCGAAAGCTAACGTCGCCGCAATCAATTCGCCGCGTAATGAAAGCCGAATTGCCGAGGCGTGGGCGTCCGTGGGGCGATGGATCACATCGCATCATGCGCTGGTAGCCTGCACTTGCTTGTTAGTACTGTTTTTGAGTGCGAGCGGACTGCGGCACATCCGAACGTCCGTGCAACTATTGAAGTTGTTTGATCCACAATCCCGCATCATTCGTGACTACGCTTGGCTTGAAGATCACTTTGGCAAACTGGTGCCAATGGAAATGATCGTTCGTGTGCCGGCGTTACCCGACGGCGCCAAGGTGGGCGGAAACCCGCCTGATCCGCAATCGCTCACAATGCTAGAACGTGCCGAGGTGGTTTCGCGTATTACCACCGTGGTTCGGCGAACGCTTGGGGAAACCGGCACCGGGGTGATCGGTCAAGCGATCAGTGCTGATACGTTTTTGCCGCCGATGCCTGAGCCAAGTAATTCGTACAATGTCGTGCGATCGAAGTTTAATCGTGAATTGACAAAATCGCGAACGGATTTGCTCGATAGTGACTACGTTCGCATCGAGAAGCGAGGTCCCTTTGCCGGCAGCGAATTGTGGCGTATCAGTTTGCGTGTAGGGGCGCTATCGGATGTTGACTACGGTCATTTCATTAAAACATTGCGAGTCGCCGTGGAGCCGGTGATCCGAGCTTATGACACTCGCGAAGCTCTGCTCGGGGCGCTAACGCATGATGAACAAGGCAATCCGATCGCATTGTCAGGAAAAGATCGCATATTGATCGTTGGTCATTCGCGTCCGGAGTCACTCGATACGGCACGGTTGCTCGAAGCAGACCACGAAACGATCGATGTCAAAGGTGTTTTCCTGTCGACCCTCGAAGAGCTTTTGGCGGGTGAGCGGATTAGGCGTCCGGTTTGGATCGATCCCGCGGCGGAAGGTTCTTCGCTTGAAATTGGCAGCGAGAAGTGGAACCAAGCGATCGCTGCAGTGGACGCGGTCGTTTGGCTCGGAGACGAATTGCCTGAACAAGCCGATATTCAATCGGCAAAACGCTGGATCGACGCAACGGCGATTCTTGAAAAGCCAGTCGCACCGGTATTGGCGGAAGGACGCGTACCGGACGTCGAGAATTCGGGCTCGCTACAAGTTGTTTACACGGGCGTCATTCCGGTCGTCTACAAAGCACAGCGGACTTTGCTATTTAGCCTCGTCGAATCGATTGCGTTGGCGTTTGTATTGATCGCGTGCGTGATGGCGATGCTACTGAACCCCGGTCGTTTTCCGTTAGGTTGGACCGTGCCGAGTAACTTGGGTTACGGAATCTTAGCTGGTTCGATTGCCATGATCCCCAATGTTTTTCCAGTGCTGTTGGTTTTTGGGGTGATGTGCCACATGGACATCGCGATCGATATCGGCACGATGATGACCGCGTCGGTTGCGATGGGAGTCGCCGTGGATGATACGATTCACTTTTTGGCGTGGTTTCGGGTGAACTTGGATGCCGGGATGAGCCGTGTTGAAGCGGTGATCGAAACCTACCGCCGGGTTGGGCCTGCGATGACCCAAACGACGCTCGTCGGTGGACTTGGGTTGTTTGTCTTTGCGTTATCGACGTTCACGCCTACCCAACGGTTTGGAACGCTGATGTTAGTAATGCTGGCGGCGGCCTTGGTCGGTGATTTGATTCTGTTGCCGTCGCTTTTGGCAGGACCGCTCGGGCGTTTCTTCAAGCCGCGAGTGCCTGTGGATGGTCCGGTCGTCGAGCCCCGTTTGCCGGACGCTGCTTCGTCCGTGCCGGAATCTGCGGGGGCCGAATCGGTGGTGCCAGCATCGGCCGCCTCTGATTCCGTCGAGCAGGCAAATGTCGAGCAGGCAAAGGGGGACTCGAAAACGGAGTCGGTTGATGAAGTTCCATCGTTGAAAGTCCATTTCCCGCCTGGCCGCGTCGATTCTCCTCATCGCGTACCTCGGAAGTAGAGGATTTGGGCTGTTTGGCTTGTTTGCGAATTCTGGTGTTTTCGAATCGGCGTTGACCTACCGTTTGGCTGCATGCTATCGGAAGTCTATGTGAGCGGAATTTCTGCACACGTTTACTTACCCAACTGAACGCGAAAGCCAAGAAACTCGCCAAAATCGTGGCCCTTTCTCGCATCTCTCACCAATCGATATCCCATATTCACGCTGTTAACTCAGTGGGACGGGGGGCCGCGCGAGTTATTTTTGCGACGATGGTACTGTTGAGCCTGACGGTTGGTTGCCAAAGCCGTGCTCACAATGATTTGTATCGGCAACGGATGGCGAATGAAATTCGTGTTCTGGAGGATCAGCTTTATGATGCGGATTATCAAAACAAAGTCCTTCAAGAGCAACTAACACGGGCCAAAGAACGATCCACGCCTGCTCCGACGCCCGTAGCCCCTTACGGCCCGCCCGTGTTGGACTTGTATCCAAATGAGCCTACGCTTGCACCACCCTCATCCTCGATTGATATGGAAGATGGGTTCGACGATATTCTGATCGATCCAGGAACTGCCTTTGATCCGGCAGTAGCGGTTCCAACGGACCGGCTCGATAATCCATTCCAAGACGAAGATGCGGAAGCTCCACCGCCTGGAAAAGAATCGCAGCCGAGATCACGCGACGAGTCACCCGCGGAATTGGAGAGCCCGAACGATTCACTGCCGCTTCCGCCGCCGATTGGCGGTCCCGAGCCTCCAGGGAAATTGGATACTGAATTTTCGCCAATTGAACCGGGTGAATTATTGCCACCGCCAGATCCCGATTCCGAAGAGTTGCCGGCACCGCCGGGGCAAATCAAGTTGCCGGATGCGGTGAAAGCGACTCAGCCGAATTTGACGGTTCCGGAGACATTGAAATTGCATCTTGGCTTATCGGGCGGTCATCATAGTGACGCTGTTACCGCGGGTGAGAAAGCCGATGGTTTGTACTTAGTGATCCATGCACTGGATCGGCGCGGCGTGATGGTCGACTTAGATCGCTTTGAAGTGGATGCCGAATTGACGATCGTCGTGCTTGATCCTGAACGTGATCCCGCGGATGCCAAGATCGGTCGTTGGGAATTTGATCCGGATCAAACAGCAAACTTGGTCCGATCGAAACCCATTAGTGGTTTGCATGTTCCCATCACGTGGCAAGACAAATTGCCCAAGGGCGACGCGGTAATCGTTCACGTGCGGTTGCGTAGCGAGGCAGATGAGATGCGTTGCGAAGGTAAACTCAACGTCGACGAGTCATCTGCGATCGCCAAATGGTTGCCTCGCGCTGACGAGCCACCCGTTGCTCGGTAATGTCGAATACCTTGTCTAGCGACCCACATGCGCCGATAAACAGAAGCCCGTTCTGATCTTGAAAGCCGCTCGCGTCCTCGGAATCGATTGGCGACACTTAGAAAAGTTAGGGGGCTTTGAAATCCTGTAATTCCGCTTGAGCGATCTCGCGGATGATCACGTCAAAGCGATCTTCATCGGGCATCACGATTCGAGCCTTGCGAGCCTCGGTTAATGCTTCTTCACGCCGGTTTTGTTGTCGTAACCGGCCGATCAATTTGATTCTCAATCGAGTGTCGTTTGGCTTGAACTTTATCGCTTCTTGATAGGCGTCGTAAGCTTCGTCGAATTTCTCTAAAACGTATGCAGTATCACCGGCAAGTTCTTCGCACTTGGCCCGTTCGGCGATTGTCTCGCAGGTGTCGCAGGCGAGTCCCGCGTAGGCAGCCGTTAGGAATTTCGAATCAGGCTCGGGGCGATTGATCAGAAACTTCGCTGCTTGCCGGTAATTCCCGGACGTGGGAGGAACGATTTCCGACGGTGTGATCTCTGGATGCTCTTCCATGATTCGTAGGATGCTGGTGGTATAGCGTGGCTGGCGTTCAAGGACGTTGCGGAAGCATTCTGCGGCGATGTCGTGTTCATTGCTGTCGAGGGCCAATCCGCCGATTTGCTGTGTTGCCTTGGTGTTGGTTTTGTAAAGCGACTGCAGCTGGTTTAGCAATGTACGAGTGCGAGCGTGATCGCTATTTAAAAAATCGAGGTAAATGCCTGATGATCTCGACTCGCGTGAAAGGGGGCGAGCAACAAGTTCGGCTTCGGTGTTCTCAAGCGCTTGGCGATAGTGCGGAGATAGATCTGCGTTACCAGCCAATGCATCGAGATTCTCTGGTGATGCATCTTGGCTGCTGCCGGAACCCGAAGTCATCGACACACCGGGCTGTTGTTTCAGCCACGTCAACCGCCGGATCACGGGCGAGGTTTGCCGATACAGCTCTTGGATTTGTTCAATCGATTTTGGATTCGCGCTTGCGACCTCTTCGTAGCGGGCCAAGCGATGATGTAGGTCTGACAGCGTCCGATACGCCTCGGGTGAATGGCTTTTTTCCGCGAGTAGGGTGAGTTCGCTAACGAAATGGTCGAGTTTATCTGAATCCGGCTTCTTGCTATCCAGTTCAAACCGTGATTGCCGCGCTAACGCTTCAATTTTGGCATCGGTACTGAGGACCGAAAGAGCCCAAACAGACGGGACAATCGCCGCTGCGGCAACCAACGCAGGAACCACGAACGTTCGGCGGGTTTGAAATTTGATCTTCGGAGACTTTTCTTCGGAGGCTCGGTCTTCAAAATCGGCGTCCTCTGCGGCTTGGTCCTTACGCAGATGCGACGCGAGCAAGAACTGCCGTGTTGCGACGATCGGTAAAAAGACACCACAAGCGAGCAGGTTGGCCGGAATGATCAATCCAAAGTCAAAGATTTGGGATATCACAATCGCCGAAAGGATGTACCAACCGGCCACTCGTAAACCATGGTCTACGGCATCGGGGGATTCACGAAGGTGGTGGAGCGAGATCAGCAGTCCGACGATCAAGACGATGGCGAACATGACCCCTGGAAGCCCTTGTTCGGTTAACAGTTCAAGCCAAAGATTGTCGGCATGGTGAAACCACGTCTCGGCACTGCGATCCAAGTAGGGCAAATGGGCATCGGCATAAGTTCCAAGGCCGCTGCCCATCGGCAAATACGCTTTGGCCGCCTGGAATCCGTCTGACCAATGCGGAATACGTCCGTCGTGCATCAAGGTCGAATTATCACGATTGACGAAAATTTCGAGCCGTTGAATCGATTCTAAGTCCAAATTCAAAGGGACCAGTAGCATGATCACGGCAACGGCAACGACGCCGACAATCACCGGAATGCTCAAAATGCTTCGGCGGGCTCGAATCCAGCCAAAGCCAAGAACAAAACCGAATAGCGCAGCGACCAATCCGCCTCGCGAACCGCAAACCAAAATCGCCGACGAGCAGAGGACAAGGCTCACCATCGCAATCGAGCTGTCTCGGTCACTCACTAACGAGATCAAGTCGTTCAACTCAAAATGCTCGTCATCGACTTCTTGGCCGATCAATGCCGATAAGCGCCACGCTAACAAACCGAGGCTGGCTCCGACTCCAATATTCATTAGTAGAGCGGCATTGTTTCGACAAACGAATGCAGCGAATGGGGAACCGTGGCGTGCGACATCCATTCCCAACAGGGTTGTATCAGGGACGACTAATTGAAAAATCCCCAAAGCCCCATGGATCGCCGCCCCGGTAGCTAGACCCACTAAAATGGTCGCCAACCGAGCCCGGGTTTGGAAAACGGTCGCCGAAGTCCAAGCCAATGTGACGACCATCAACAACATTGCTGATGCGTGTTTGGTGCTCCAAGGGTCCACGGAAATTGGATGCGACGCATCGGCAGCAGCGGAACCGACGATGGGCGAAAGCCACGTGGTATAGGCCGCCTCGGACCCAGGGCTAAGGAACGAATGGAGTGAATCGGGGAGCGGAAGCGTTTGAAACCAAGCGAATCCGGCCCAACCCAGTAGCAAGAGGGCCAGCCAATGAAACCCGAGACCACCTTGGTGCTCGCGGTCGGTCAAAGCTGGCAAGGCAAGCAAGGCTGCTAGCAGAACCGCTGCCCCCGCGGCCCACTGCGTCCATTTCAGAACACCGGCATAATCGAGTGCGACTAGGCACGGCAAAGCTGTCAAAATCGCGGCGGATACCCAAATTGACAGGTTTCGCAGTTTCGGAAGTAATTGTTGCATAGAGATTTTTCGACGTCTAGAAAATACGACGTATGGGAAAAAATGTCAGACAGAAAAGGAAAAAAGTAAAAGTACTTTTCAGCTTACCATTGTAAAACGAAATGACCGATAGGCTCGCAAAAAGTTCCCTTGAAAAGGATTCTCGGGATTCGGAACGCTCAATTCAGCCGTTTTTTCCGGAATGACAGAGGAATCGGAACCCAACTGGCCGAGCTAACCGATTGACCAAGCAAACCGATCAGACGGGACCGGCCTGCGATTAGGCAGGCAGTGAATCGTCTGATCTATACTCGTTTGGGCTGAGCTGTGTTCGGGTTAGCTGGCCTGCGACTGTGCCAATTGCCATGAAATTCCGTCATCCGGCGCTCGGCTTCGCCAATTAACGTCCATTTTTCCTTCTCTTCGAACCAGCCAAGCCATGTCCGCGATTCCACCAGCAGTGTCTAGCGTCCTCAATGCTCGCGCTGACGCGACCAACCAGAAAGTTCAGATTGAATTGCTTTCGAAGCAATTGGACGCACAAAAACAGACTGGCGATGCCATCAATAATTTGCTTGAGCAGGCGAAGCAGGTTCAAGCACAGATCCAAGACGGGCATATTGACGTCCGAATCTGAGCGCAGGCCGAATCGGAGCGCAGGCCGAATCGGAGCGCAGGCTACATCGTTTGGCTGTAGCTGTACAGAAACAACATCAGGTGCACCACCAGCAATCCGCTCGCCAGCAAACGATGTGGGGAGTAGAGTCCAAACACACTCAGAAGGCAGCCTAAGCCCGCTGTCATTGCGGTGCCAATCGGAAACCAAACCGCCGCAGTGGCTGCGAACAGAACCACCATTGCCGACGCCGCGACGCTACCCATCGCCGTGTATCTCAGTGGGCTGGCTTGAAAATAGATGTCCTCGGGGCTGAACGCTTGCGGCCCTGTAGCCAGTGACCGGTTGGCTGATTCGCCTTGCATTGATGTTGCTGGTCCAAACGGTTCACCCCGAAACGGCGACCCAACACGCACGACATCAATCGGCTTGTTATTGTCCGGATCGCTATCCCCCGGCTCGTTTTCGGCAGCTCGATGATGGGTCGTTTGTTGGCTTCTATCTTCGTTCACGGTTGATCGCACAAAAAAGGCATCAAAGTCTTCACGATTCTCTTCACAATCGCCACCTAAATCTTGCCATGTTTTGGCGTTGATGGCTATCTTAGTAGAGACGAAATGAAGCATTCCGAGCTGATTGGCCAATTCTTTCCATTCAATTTTGTGGACAACACTACGCCTTGAACGTCTCCAAACCGCAAATTGTAGGGGTCGCTTGCCTAGCTGCCTTGCTCTTATTGTCTACTCCAACGACTGCCCAGGAGACGGTGGAGCCTTCGGAAACTGCGGAAACGGCTGCGGCGACGAAACCAGTAGCGATTGGGCCGCTTGATCCGCAGATCGCCGAAGCTTCCGACGAGGCCGTTGGTGCGATGAAAGGGATTTTCCTTGCGGAAAATTGGGACATCGACTTGTTCGCCGCCGAGCCGGATGTCGCCAATATTGTTTCCTTCGACATTGACGCTCGTGGCCGCTTGTTTGTGTGCGAATCCTTTCGCCAGGATCGCGGTGTTAGCGACAATCGAAGTCACGACGAAACCTGGTTGCTGGCTGATCTTGCCTCGAAAACCGTCCAAGACCGAATTGACTACCATCGCAAATTGTTAGGCGATGCCGCAGTCACTTACACCCAACATGACGATCGCATCCGCCGGCTTGTCGATACCGACCACGATGGCAAAGCCGATCAAAGCGTCGTTCTTGCCAGCGGTTTTCATCGCTTGGAGGAGGGAACCGGAGCGGGAGTTCTCGTTCGCGGCAATCACATCTATTACACCTGTATCCCGCGACTATGGAATTTAATTGACAAAGACGACGATGGCGTTGCAGATGATCGCGTTGTGTTGTCCGATGGATATGGCGTTCGCGTCGCGTTTCGTGGGCACGATTTGCACGGCTTGGTGATCGGACCCGACGGACGACTTTACTTTTCAGTTGGCGATCGTGGATACCATGTCACCACCAAGGAAAACGAAGTCTTGGCCAATCCAGCGACTGGGGCCGTTTTTCGATGTGAACTCGACGGTAGCGGTTTAGAAGTCTACTGCACCGGCCTGAGGAACCCACAGGAATTGGCATTTAACGATCTTGGGGATTGGTTCACGGTCGACAACAATAGTGATAGTGGGGATAAGGCTCGCATCGTCCAATTGCTCCATCACGGTGATTCGGGATGGCGAATGTACTATCAATACTTGTCCGACCGCGGGTCATTCAACGAAGACCGTTTATGGGAACCGGTACACTCGGAACAGCCGTCGTACATTGTCCCTCCGGTCGCCAACTTCACCGACGGACCCTCTGGATTGGCATTCTACCCAGGAACGGGTTTTGGGGATGCACTGAAGGACCATTTTTTGATCTGTGATTTCCGCGGAACGGCAAATCAAAGCGGTGTGCGGTCGTTTCAACTTGATCCTCAAGGTGCATTCTACAAACTTGGTCATTCTGACCAGCCAATCTGGTCCGTTCTCGCAACCGATGTTGCCTTTGGTCCCGATGGTGCGATCTATATCAGCGATTGGGTCGACGGATGGAAGGGAGTTGGCAAGGGACGCATCTATCGTGTCACCGATTCGCAACAAACCGAATCCGATATTGTCGGTCAAGTTGCAACGCGGCTCGCCAGAGATTGGTCTTCTCTGCGATCGGAGGATTTGGTCGAGAGTTTATCTCATGTCGATCGTCGCATTCGGCTCGAAGCCCAATGGGAACTTGCCGCCCGAAGCGATACGGATTCCTTTCTTGGAGTCGCCGTGAACGCCGAGGCATTGCCACTGGCCCGCCGGCACGCGATCTGGGGCGTGGACATGATCGCGCGGTTGGATTCGTCAAAAACGCCAACCGTGCTCGACGCGCTGCGCCCCTTGACATCGGACCCGGACTCTGCGGTTCGAGCCGAAGTCGCCAAAGTGCTTGGCCAACGCGGCGACACTGCGGCGCAGTCGCAATTGATTCAATTGCTAGCTGATAAGTCGCCTCGCGTGCGATATGCGGCCGCGATGGCATTGTCGGTCCAAAAAGCATCGCAGGCGTTTGTCCCCGTCCTTCAAATGATCGCGGAAAACGGAACGGCCGCCGCGCCCATTGATCCCGCAATTCGCCACGCCGGGCAAACGTATTTGGCGAACGCCATTCCAGTGGAGATGCTTTCAAAGCTAAAGAATCACGACAGTGAATTGGTAAGGCAAAGTGCCGTTGTGGCTTTGCGGCGAATCAAGAGTGGTGAAGTGACCGCGTTTCTTAATGATAAAAGCTCATTGGTGATGGGTGAAGCAGTAAGGGCGATTCATGACGAACCCATTCCGCAATCCTTAGAAGCGTTAGCGGCGCTGGTCGAGTCACCGCTCGCGAACGTACCGATTTTGCGACGAGTGATCGCAGCGAATTTTCGGATTGGTACACTCGCCTCGGCGACCGCATTGGCGAAGTTTGCGGCACGCAATTCGTCACCTGATGCGATGCGCGTCGAAACGCTTGATTGCTTGGCCAATTGGGATAGTCTTGATCCCCGCGATCGAGTGCTCGGGGATCTGCGCCCTGCGGTAAAACGCGAAATCGAGGACGCCGTTTCTGCAATTTCACCGGAAGTCGATTCGCTACTGGCATCAAGTGAAACCGTTCGTGAAAAAACAATCGAAGTTGCTGCAAAGCTTGGTATCAAGCAAATCGCACCGTCGCTGGCATCGCGAACCAATGACGCCAACCATAGTTTTCGCGTTCGCGCGAATGCTCTCATGGGTTTGTCAAAACTCGATACGCCCAAAGCAATCGCCCTTGCCCGAGAGGTTCGTTTGGCGCCCGCGAATGCATTGGTGGAAGCGTCGTTGAAAGTATTAGCAGAACACGATCGAGCGGGTTCGATCGACCGATTTGTGGAAGCGACCACGAGTCGACGCTTGGCTGTGCGTCAATTAGCGTGGGATATCTTGGCAAAATGTGGTAACGAACAGGCAACAGAAACGATCAGCCAAGCTGTTCGGCAATACATCGATGGGACACTTGATGGGGACGTTCAACTGAATGTGCTGGAAGCCGCCGAAGGTCGAATTCCAGACTCACTTCAAGAAGAACTTCATGAGCATCAGCTAGCGTTAGCCGAAACCAATCCGCTTGCTCCTTGGCTCGTTGCGCTCGAAGGCGGTGATTCAAAGAAAGGACGTAGTTTGTTCTTTGACCGAACCGAATTGTCGTGCGTTCGTTGTCACAAAGTCGACCAAAACGGTGGCGAAGTAGGACCAGACTTAACCGTAATCGGAAAACAAAAAGAGCGAGTTTATTTGCTCGAAAGTATCTGTATCCCAGATTCGAGTATCGCCGACGGCTTTGGTTCGATGGTCATCGCGAACGACGCCGGTCAATTATTGACCGGCGTCGTTAAATCGGAAAACGACGAATTGCTTGAGTTGATTCAAGCGGATGGATCGATCGTACGAATTCCCCAGGACGAAATTGTTACCTCCCGAAAAGGCAAATCGGCCATGCCTGCCGATTTGCTTCAGCATCTCTCGGAACGTGAACTACGAGATCTGGTTGCCTATTTGGCAAGTCTGCGAGAAGCAGCCGAGCCAACGGCTAAAGTCCAATAAGTCTGATGCCATCCCGCGGCGATTGCAACATTCATCGCGTCTTCGATTGACAATTGCGTCTTCGATTGACGATCGGGGCGAGTCATTTCCTGAAAGGATTTGCCTAGGAGATTTTTATTTGTTTCGTAGGGCAAGTGAAACCAAACGCCATGTTCTGGCTCGTTTCACTTCACGCCGCCTACTGGGGGGCCTGCATCCTCAAGCGGCTCTAAGACAATTCGATGACTGCTTTGATCACATTCGAATCGGGCTCGGTGAAGGACTCAAAATCATCAAGTACCGAATCAAATTGCGTTCGGTGAGTGATCCACGGATCCGTGTTGATCGCTCCTTCTTCGATCAAGCTTATGATTCGGGTGAAATCGGGTGGCAATGCGTTTCGAGAAGCGAGCAGGGTCGCTTCGGGGCGATGCAGGGTCGGATGCTTGAACGACACTTCCTCTGTTGTGATCCCCACGTAAACCAACCTGCCTGTTGGTGCTAGGTGATTCAGCGCGCTGGCCATCGAATGCTTGTTTCCCGTCGCATCGGTGACGACTTGATATTTATCACCGTCGGTTAGTTCGGCGATGCGCTCCATTTCGCTGCCGTCGCCTCGAAACAGAATTGTGTTTTCAATTCCATAATTCTGGCGTACAAAATCAAGTCGAGCTTCGTTCATGTCCATCACACTGATGGTTGCTCCGGTCAGTTTGGCAAATTCGAGAGTTGCTAATCCAATGGGGCCCATGCCTATGATCAATGCGTGATCTTTTGCACCGAATTCACCGGATCCTGGGGCACCTCGATCGTTCGCGTGACAACCGATTGCTAAGGTTTCCACGAGTGCGAGTTGGTCATAGGAAAGTTTGTTTGATACATGAAGTTTCGCAGCGCGAACCAAAAAGGAATCGCATAGACCGCCGTCGGTCATCACGCCAATGACTTTCAAATTTTGGCAACAATTCATTGCTCCGTGCCGGCATGCATAGCATTTGCCACAATTCATATAGGGCTCGACACTGCAACGGTCACCAGGCTTGATGTTCGTGACACCCTCACCGACGGCAATCACTTCCACGCCAAGTTCATGTCCAGGAATACGCGGAAAATCAAAAAACGGAAACTTGCCCAAGTAACAACTGATGTCCGTTCCACACACACCCATGCGGTGTGTTTTGACGAGCGCTTGGCCAGCCGTTGGGCTTGCCGGCGCATCGATTTCGATTCGTTTCAGTGTTTTCGGTTCGGCTATCTGAATGGCACGCATGACGACTCTGCTTCCTATAAAAGACTAAAGGCTGTAGATGCGGTTGGCATTGTTTGCATAAAAATCGTTTTGTTCGTCCGCAGATAATTGACTCGTCCATTCCCGTACGGTGCGGAGCCAAGCATCATAATCGGTTTTTAACAAACAAACCGGCCAATCGCTTCCAAACATCAACCGCTTTGCCGAAAACGCTTCGAGGGTCACGTCAAAGTAGCATCGTAGTGATTCGGTGTCCCACGATGGGTCGCGAACTTCGGTCACGACGCCCGAAAACTTACACGACACATTTTCGCGTTTGGCTAGTTCTCGCAGGTTGGTTTCCCACGCATTGTCAAACTGTTTCTTGGCGATGGTTGGTTTCGCGATGTGATCCAGGACAAAAGTTTGGTTGGGGTGCATGTCGACAAATTCAATCACGCGGGGCAATTGACGAGCAAAAACCAAAATGTCGTACACCAATTTCCGCTCGGCTAACAAGGCGATGCCTTGGTTGAAGTCGTTTCCAAGAAGAAAACGATCGTCTGGTTCGTCTTGGACCACATGTCGCACGCCTTTCAAAACCGGCGAATTGGCGTAGTGATCTAGTATCGCGGTAATTTCAGGAGACGCCAACGGGACCCATCCCACGACACCGCGAATCAGAGGTTCCGATTGGGCGATTCCAAGAAGCCAATCCGTTTCTTCGAGAGATTGCCTCGCTTGAACAGAGACAAAACCATCAATACCTGACTCCGAAGCGACTCGCTGCAATTCGGCTGCCATGAAATCATGCCGGAGGATTGGCATGTCGGCTGAAATCCAGGTGTATTCTTCGGGAGAATACTTCCAAAGGTGGTGGTGGCTATCGATAAGCATGATGCACCCGGGGGCAAGTGACTTTGGGACGGGAATAGCAGGGGCCGCGCAGAATTCATCCCGTGACCGCAGGTTGAAAATACGTTGCTAGCGAAGTGGCCACAATCCCGGCCCTTCTTTTTCGCCAATCCTGCACTGCCTCCCAACCAGCATAACCCGAATCATCGTTCTCTTTTCGCGGATCGTGAAGGAACGTGGAGTAACTGGTCGATGCTAGCATTGTTCCCATGATCCCAATCCCTGCCGAGATGATCGGCTCTTTTGCATTCCAGCCCTCCCAGCGTCTTCACGGATTCAGCCGTCGCCACCCTCCAAGTTCGCGACCAGCCAGAAACCGTGATGATTCGGATGCAAACGAGCCCGACCAGCTTGGCATATCGCCGCTCGAGCCATCCATGACACAATCTGATCTTATATCCGACGATGTTGAGACCAATGTCGACACCCCCGTTGATCCTGACGTTGCTTCCGATCTAGCAGCCAATATTGACGTTAAACTTGAACTTGCCGAATCGCGGCTTTCAAAAATCAAGAAAGGTTCACGAACGGGTGCAGCCCAGTCGCCGTTAGAAACCTACCTCCGCGAAATCAACGAAACGGCATTGTTGACCGCCGATGACGAGCTTGAGTTAGCAGGGCGAATCGCACAAGGCGACGCCCTGGCACGCGACCGAATGGTGCGAGCCAATCTGCGGCTCGTCGTCAATATTGCACGCGGTTACACCGGCAAAGGTCTTGGCCTGCAAGACTTGATCGAAGAAGGCAACTTGGGATTGCTGCGGGCGGTTGAAGGTTTTGATCCCAGCGTCGGAACACGGTTTAGTACTTACGCAAGCTATTGGATCAAACAATCGATCAAACGAGCACTTATCAATAGTGCCAAGACGATTCGCATACCGGCGTACATGGTTGAGTTGCTTAGCAAATGGCGACGGGCTACTGCTAGGCTCAATGAAGAATTCGGTCGGACGCCGTCGAACGAAGAAATCGCCCGTTTGCTCGGTTTGCCGAAGAAAAAGTTGCCGATCATTCGAAAAGCGATCCGGATCAGCAACAGCACGCCGCAAAGTGATCAAACCGAAGCGGGATGGTCACTTGGCGATATGGTGATGGACGAGCGTTTGAAGGCTCCCGATGAGGAAATGCTTGATCACGATATTCTGCGACACGCAATGGAATTGTTAGGCGATCTCGAGGAGCGTGAGGCGACGGTATTGAAGCTTCGCTTTGGTCTTGGCGGATGTGAACCCAAGACGCTCAAAGAGATCGGAGCGGAACTAGGTTTAACTCGAGAGCGAGTGCGTCAGATTGAAACGGAAGCCCTCCGACGATTGGCCGATGGGCTGAGTGATCCGCACGAACGGATTTTTGGCTAACTAGCGCATTCTAGGTAGACGTATTCAAACCAAACGCCCAAGCCGAATCTTGGGGCGTGATTGGGGGGCCAGGCGTCGGTCGATCCTACACCCACGTGTCGAGAGCCCGTCATGCTCGGGCGGCCACAGCCGGATACGAATGTTCTGGTTTGGGGGACTGCACTGTTCGGGCCTGTTTCATACGGGCCTGTTTCATACGGGCCTGTTTCATACGGGCCTGTTTCATACGGGCCTGTTTCATACGGGCAAACAGCATTGGGTGATTTTTGCATGTTCCTTTTTTAGGTAACACGAATCAATCCCTCTTCTTTCCGTGCGTGGACTTCTGCGACTCCGCACGCTGGCTCATCCCGATTCCCACGTTGGGCACGAAAGTCGATTCAAGCGAGTTACAACACTCCTCGGATGATAAAGACGGACGCGGGCATGCGCTCATTCGAGCGAAAAAAAGGACTACGTTATTCCGCAAACACGGGGCATTGCCAATTTGTGGGCTCTCGTCTCGCCTATTTGAAAAAAACAATCACAGTTGACCCATCTTCGCTAACCTCGTAACTTGCCCTCATGGAAGCATTTAGGTCGCCATTTTTGGGGCTGTTGCGAGAACCTGTGTGGTCTCAAGACTGTCCATGGCCCCCAATTTGCCCTGATTGTCGCCGGACGAGCGTCATTGTGCCAATTTGACGCTTCCGCTAACGACTTACAATCGCGCGATTCTGAGCAGGAATCGCCGTAATTTGGCGTTTTGCCAATCGAATTACGAATAATTTTTACGACACAACGACGATTCAAACATGTCTTTTTTCGAACGCCTTTTCGATATTCTCGGTGTTATTTTCGGTGGCTTCTTTGGAGGCGTTGAGCGAACGATTACATCGATTTTCGGCTCCGCCAATGCCCGTCAAGTGGCAAAGTTGCAGGTCCGGGCTGAGCGAATCGGAGAGTTGGAGCCCAAGTATGAGGCAATGTCCGACGAGGAACTCCGTGAACAGACAGAGATTTTTCGCCAGCGTCTGCGCGATGGCGAGACGCTCGATGACATCCTCGACGAAGCGTTCGCGGTTTGTCGCGAAGGCGGAAAACGGTTTCTTAACATGCGGCATTACGACGTTCAATTCGTCGGCGGGATGGTGCTCCACAGTGGTGGCATTGCCGAAATGGTGACCGGGGAAGGTAAGACTCTTGTGGCGACTTTGCCAGCGTACTTAAACGCGATCGAAGGCAAGGGAGTTCATGTGGTGACCGTCAATGACTATTTGGCTCGACGTGACATGGAGTGGATGGCGCCGCTCTATATGAATTTGGGGCTCACGGTCAACGCCATCCAATCGGGTATGTCCACGAGTGATAAGCAAGCTGCCTATGCGTGTGACATCACCTATGGAACGAACAATGAATTTGGTTTTGACTATTTGCGTGACAACATGCGTCCGGCAGCCAAGGGTGACGACCGTTACCCGGCTGAAGCACAGCAGTGCCAGGGCCCCTTGAACTTTGCGATCATTGACGAAGTGGACAACATTCTTGTCGACGAAGCGAGGACTCCGTTGATCATCAGCGGCCCGGCGGATTTGGATCTTGGACGCTACGCCGAAGCAGATCGGGTGGCTCGTCAATTGCAGAAGGAAGTTCACTTCACCGTCGACGAAAAACAGCACAACGTCACGCTCAATGACGAAGGGGTTCGCGAAGCCGAAAAGTTGGCTGGCGTCGAGAGTTTCTACACAGCGGGTAACATGGAATGGCCGCACTTGATCGATAATTCGCTCAAGGCACATTTTCTTTACAAGCTTGATGTGAATTACGTGATCAAGGATCGCCAAATCATCATCGTCGACGAGTTTACGGGACGGTTGATGGAAGGACGCCAATGGAGTGACGGATTGCACCAAGCAGTCGAAGCGAAAGAGGGCGTTCCGATCAAGCAGGAAACTCAGACTTTTGCGACAGCATCGCTGCAGAATATCTTCAAGATGTACAAGAAATTGTCGGGGATGACCGGTACCGCGATGACCGAGGCGACCGAGTTCATGAAAATTTACGGTCTCGATGTGGTTGCGATACCGACCAACCGCGAGATGAAACGAATCGAGCATCCCGATCTGATTTACTTGACCGAAAAGGACAAATACAAAGCGTTGGCCGAAGAAGTGGAACGAACGACCAAATGGGACGTCTTGACACTGAAAGATGGCAATGAAATTTGGGGCAAGATTCAAAGTGACGACGATTCGGAAATCACCATCGTTGCCAAAGATGAAAAGCGTGCTGAGAAGGTTGATCGATCGAAAGTGACTCGCGTTGAACGGGCGGGGCGACCCATTTTGATTGGTACCGTCAGCATTGAAAAGAGCGAACGATTGTCCTCGCTTTTGGAACGACGAGGCATCAAACATGATGTGTTGAATGCGAAGAATCACGGTCGTGAGGCGGAGATTGTCGCTCAAGCAGGTCGAGTCAACTCCGTGACCATTGCAACGAATATGGCCGGTCGTGGTACTGACATTGTGCTCGGTGGGAATCCCGAAACCATGGCATGGGCTCAAATGCAACACAAATATCCGACTCGTTTGGAAGTCCCCGATGATGAATGGAACACGCTTGTCAAAGAGATCGATGATCGTGAAAAAATGAGCGAGGAAGGCGACCAGGTTCGCGACCTCGGCGGTCTGTATGTGATTGGAACCGAGCGGCACGAATCGCGACGGATCGATTTGCAGCTTCGAGGTCGTTGCGGTCGTCAAGGCGACCCCGGTTCAAGCCGTTTTTTCTTGTCGCTTGAAGACGATTTGATGCGGATTTTTGCCGGTGACTTCGTCAAGAGCATGATGGAGCGATTGGGAATGCAAGAGGGTGAGGCGATCGAATCGTCACTTGTGACACGGCGAATTGCCGCGGCACAAAAGAAGGTCGAAGAACGCAACTACGAAATTCGGAAGAGTTTGCTCGATTACGACGAAGTGATGGACGAGCAACGCAAACGCGTTTACCGTTATCGCCAAAACTTGCTCGATGGCCACAGTTCGCGAAACATGATCTTGGAATTGATCCGTGCTCAAATCGACAAGTATGTTGGAACTTTTTTGGCTCCATATTATGGAGTAGAGTCGTTTGCTGCCTACGCGGGTGGCCAATTGGATTGCCAATTAGATCCCCGCGATTTTGTAAACATGGACTTTGAAATGGCCAAGTCGTATTCGGTCGATCAGGCCGAGCGTGCTGCCGAAACGACCGTAAGCGAGATTGTTGAAGAAAACTTGCCAGCGGAAATGGAAGACGAATGGAATTGGAAGGCGCTGACGAATTGGTCCAACACGCGATTGGGGACGAACTTCCAAGAGCACCAGCTCAAAAGCTTGAACCGTGACGAGTTGGTTGACGAGTTGACGATCAAGTCGCACGAGCGCATCGGGAAGGTCGATCTTACCGAAGGCGAACCGCTATTGGATGCGGATTTTGGGCTTCGAACATTGTGTAGTTGGATGCGACATAAGTTTGGTATCGAAATCACTCCCGATGAGTTCCGTGATGTGGACGACGTTCGGGCGGTGGCCAAGTCGCTAGTCGAAAAAGCGGAGCATGCCTACTCGGCCAAAGAAGCGGAATACCCAGTAATCGCTGGTATTTCACGTTTCACCGAGAAACAAGGGGCACAAGTTGCCTTGGACCGTGAAGGTTTGGTTGCTTGGGTCCAAAGCCGTTTCGGCGTCGAACTTGGACTTGACGATGTGAGGCTAAACCGTGACGACTTGAAAACTCAGTTGGTTGAATATAGTCGTAAGACGGCGGACGCGGCGGAATTGAAATATGGTGTCGCAGCGGAGAAAATGGACGCCATCTTTGAGGATGCGGACAAGGGCACGACGGCTGCCGTCGCGGCTGGAAAAGAAGGGACACTCGAAGCGTTGATCAAGTGGCTCGAGAATGAGATAAACCACACGGCCGACGCTACCGACATGGGCCGGATGACTCGCAGCGAGATGACGTTGGCCGTCGAGGGCGCCGTGGATGACCGCTTCTATCCTGAGATGCGACGAATGGAACGTCAAATTTTGCTTAGCATTGTCGACGAAGCATGGAAGAATCACTTGTTGACGATGGACCATTTGCGAAGCAGCGTGGGCTTGAAGGGTTACGCCCAAATGGACCCGAAAGTTGAATACAAACGCGAAGGGATGCGGTTGTTCGATTCAATGTGGGAATCGATTGGTGAACGAGTGACCGATTTGATTTTCCGTATGGAGTCGTTCAACCAAGAGTTCATCCGCAGCACTTGGGTCGAAGCAAAAGCGACTCACAATGACCCCCAATCGGCCGGTGGTGGTGTTGCAACGATGCAAACCGATACTCCCAACCAACGAGCGGCTGAGATGAGCAACCGTGGTGAAGAAGCGAAGCCCGATCCGATTCGCCATGATGAACCACGAATTGGTCGAAACGATCCATGTCCATGTGGAAGTGGAAAGAAATACAAGGCATGCTGCATGCGAAAACGAGGGCATGTAGCTTAGTCCAAGGCAATGAGAACAGTGTTTTGCCGGTTCTCACTAGTCACTTAACCTCGCTTGATACGCAATAAACCAACTGAGAACAATTGTTCTACAGTTTTGTTCGGAAAGGATTCCGATGTTCGCCAATTTGATCTACTTTGTCGCATTGCTACTGGTGTCGCCCGTGGTTGTGTATCGCATGTTGCGGCATGGTCGTTATCGTCGCGGTGCAAACGAAAAACTCTTCGGTCTTTCAAAGGCAGCCGCTCATGCGTTGACTGGTGGGAAACCATGTATTTGGATTCACGCGGTAAGCGTTGGCGAAGTCAACTTGGTTCGCGTGCTCGCCGATCGACTTCAAAAGCGACACCCCAATAGTCGGGTTATCGTCAGTTCTTCGACTGACACGGGATACGACTTGGCGGTCAAACTGTTTGGTGCCAAGCGTGTTTTCTTTTGTCCCCTCGACTTCTCGTGGGCTGTGCGACGGGCAATCGAGAATTTGAACCCGTCGATCTTGCTGCTGGCCGAGTTGGAACTTTGGCCCAACCTGATTCGCATCGCTACCGAACGGGAATGTCCTGTGATGGTGTTCAATGCACGGCTAAGCGAAAAGAGCGCCAAACAATACGACCGATTCGGTTTGTTTACTCGCCGTACGTTCGCGCGGATCGCATGGGCCGGTTGCCAGAACGAACAGAATGCTCAGCGGTTTCTACGTTGTGGAACTTTGTCGGAACGGATCGATGTGACGGGGTCTATCAAGTTTGACGACGCGCCGTCAACGCGTGAAACGATCGAAGTCCAATCACGAATGCATTGGGCGGGCGTCGATCCTTGGCATCGAGTTTGGATGGTGGGCAGTACTCAACCGGGCGAAGAAGAAATGGCGATCGAAATTTACAAGAGGCTTCGAAGGTCTCACAAAGAGCTTCGGTTGATTTTGGTTCCGCGACATGTGGAACGTTTCGATGCGGTTGCTGGGTTAGTGAATCGCGCAGGACTAAAAGTTCATCGGCGTAGTATCGATTCTTCACTCGACCAACAAACTTGGAGCAGTGACACGGTGATCTTGGTCGATACGATCGGTGAGCTACGACATTGGTGGGGTGTCTGTCAGATCGCGACGGTCGGTGGTAGTTTTGGTGACCGAGGTGGACAGAATATGCTCGAGCCAGCGGGTTACGGGTGTGCAGTTTCATTTGGGCCAGACACACGCAATTTCAAAGAGATCGCCGACCAATTGATTCTTGAAGGTGGCGCTTTGCGTGTGATGGATTCATCGGAACTGCAGGCGTTTGTGCTGCGATGCTTAGATGACATTCCAATTTCGGATGAGTTAGGCCGAATCGCGCGCCGCGTGATCCGACAACATCAAGGTGCGACTAATCGCACCATCGAAGCGATTGAGTCGAAGATGGTGTCGAGGGTCGCTGGAGTTCCTGCGAAGGCAAAATGCGGCTGACAACGCCGGCCCCGCTTGCGTTTGTGATGCTAAACTATTTTGTGAACCTGCGGCCTACGCTAAAAGCGGAACTGTAGCGTCAGCATGACTAATGGTTGCAAATATTTTCAGGTAGCGTCGTGAATCCGTCTCCGGAATCAACAAACTTGCCTCGCTCCGCCAAAAACGAGATCAAATCTTCCGCTGTCATTTCGGATGCGGAGCACGTATGAAAGCGAGCATCTTCGCCGTATTTTTCGACAATCTCTGTTCGTAATGAGTCGCGAGTGTACGGCTTGCCCGCTGCGACCATCATGTGCATTATCTCGTGGCCGTGGACGGAGTTGGGGTTTTGAATCGAATCGCTCATCGAGTGACGTTTCCTAAAGGGTGATTAGTGATAACCGTTATCCAATATCGGCTGCTATGCTTCATCGCACCTGCGACCTAAGCGATAGCTGCGAAGGGCGTAAACGGCGACCATTCGGCGACCATTCGGCGAATCTTAAATCGCCACATGAAGGTATGGATTAGTAGCATCATTCGCTTTCATCACTGTTTTGGCAACCCGTCGGCGTCTCGGTCGTTGAAAATTGGCAACGATATGCGTGTCAGCCGAATCCGTGAGCGTCAAAGACAGCCGATTCGTTGGGTGCACGCGGGATGCGAATGCCACCAAATGTTGATCGTAACGGTCCCGATATTTGCGGTGATGCTCAGGATGGTGCTCAAAACATGCCGCGGTACAGGTAAGCATCGCACCGGAATATATCAGTCAACAACGATTCTCTCGTAAATTCGTCCACTGCCTCCATTTACAAGTGAGGACGGAGTACTAAGCCTTGTTCGTAGACGGACCGGATGCTAAGGAGTTTGATTGCAGGGACGAATTGACTAATCGTGAGGCGATTTGAAGTGTTGGGTTCGCCCAAATCACATCGTCGATCCGCCTGCTATGGAACTCCCATCTATACAAATATGGTGAAACTATGCAAAGTAGAACTGCCGGGTTTTCCTATTTTATTCACGCAAGAATTGGTAAACGATAATGTCAACGATTCCTGAAGTCACTTCGCCAAACGACCACGCGATGGATCTGCTTTGCGAGCGTTTGTCAGGTTTATCAAACCAGTGGAAAAAGACAAGTGATTGGCCGGCTGAATCGTTGTCAGCATGCAGCCAAGCGGGCGTCTACAAATGGTTCTTGCCAACGGAGTCAGGTGGTTTTGGTTGGAACGAAGTCGACCAGGTTCGCGGTTACCTTCGCCTGTCTCAATCCGATTTGACGACCACCTTCGTTGTTACGCAATTGATGGGGGCGGTTCGGCGGATCGCCGGAAGCGAGAACCCAGAACCTGCGTCGGCTTGGCTCGACAGCTTGATTGCTGGCGAAGCATTTGGAACCGTTGGCATTAGCCACTTGACCACCAGTCGTCGGCATTTAGCAAATCCGGTTCTATTGGCAACCCAAACGGCCAACGGCTTTACGCTTGAAGGGATGTCGCCGTGGGTTACTGGCGTCCCACATGCCGATGTCTATGTGGTAGGAGCAACAATGGGTGACGGCCGAGAACTTTTAGCCGCAGTTCCCCGTGCGCTGGACGGAATCACTCCGTTCCCAGGATTTGACTTGATGGCGTTGTCGGCAAGTTGTACCGACCGCTTGGAATTTGCGAACGTTCAGATTGACGAATCGATGTTGATCGCGGGTCCCATTGAAAACGTAATGCGAACGGGGACCGGTGGCAGGACAGGAGGATTGCAGACATCCACGTTGGCGATTGGTTTATCGCGTGCGGCCGTTGAGTTTCTAAAGCAAGAATCCAATCAACGGTCTGACTTGAAAGAAGCCGCTGAAGAATTAGATGCAATGATTTGTCAGTTGGAGGAAGAGCTGCTGCGAGCAGCCGGCGGTGATGCAGGGTGCGACGCCGCTGACATTCGTGGCCGCGCGAACCGGATTGTGTTGCGGTCCACGCAAGCGGCGTTGACAGCCGCGAAAGGGGCTGGTTATGTCGATGGTCATCCCGTCGGACGATGGTGCCGTGAAGCGATGTTCTTTTTGGTGTGGAGTTGTCCACAACCGGTCGCTCAAGCCTACCTTTGCGAGTTAGCAGGAATCACATGACCAGCGACCTGCAACGACAACGCTCGCGATGCAAGCAGGACGCTCGCGATGCAAGCGGGTTAGTGTGGTGGAGTTTAACCATCGCACGCGTTCGCGACATGGTCGTTCCATTGGAGACGCCCCGTCATCGCGGTGGGTCGCAGTACTTAGACGCGAAACATTTCAGTGAGGCCTTTAAGTACATCCGACAACTGTGCTAATTCCGTACCTGCTTGACGCGTTTGTTCGGCTCCTGCAGCGGTGTCACGCGCGGACGAATCCACTTCGCTGATGTTTTTCGTGATTTCACCGGTTGACATTGCCGTTCGATGGACGGATTTGCTGACCGTCGCGACAGCACACGACGTTTCTTGGACACTTCGAGATATGTCTTTTGTCGCAACGTTCTGTTCCTCGACCGCCGAGGCGATCTTGTTCGATACACTGCTAACTTGTTCGATTACATCGCTAATTTCGCTGATCGAAATAACCGCTTTGCCGGTGGACTCCTGAATATACTCAATCCGGGTTCGGATGTCGTTTGTGGAATCCGTTGTCTGTTTTGCCAATGCTTTGACCTCGCTGGCGACGACAGCAAAGCCTTTGCCAGCTTCGCCCGCTCGGGCTGCTTCGATGGTCGCGTTGAGGGCCAGCAAATTGGTTTGCTCAGCAATGTCTTGAATGACTTCGATGACTCGCCCAATCTCGTCCGCAGCGGTATGTAGTTGGCCAATGGTTTCTTGACTTGATGCCGCCAATGCGGTCGCGTTCCCAGTCACCGAAGAAGACTGTTCGGCATTTCGAGCGATATCGTCAATGCTTGAAGTCACCTGCTCCATTGTTGCGGCGACCGCACGTACATTCATCGACATTTGCTCGGCGGAAGTAGCGATTCCATTCATCTCCTGACTCATATCCGAAGCGGATGCGGAAACCATCGCCGATCGATTCGTTGTTGTCCTGGCACCATCGGATAGTTCCATTGACGTTGTTGTCAGCTGGTTCGATGCGGCGGCCACGAGATGTGAGTTTTCGGTGATCTTTCCAATGATGCCTTGTAAGTGTTCCATGAACAAGTTGAAACTCGAGGCCATTTCGCCGATTTCGTCGCAGGTTGCAACCGAAACTCGCCGCGTCAAGTCGCCACGACCGTCTGCGATCTCACGCAGGCTTCGCGTCATCGACTCAATGGGCTTGTTGATGGTTTTTGCAAAAAAGTGAGCTGATATGCCGAGTGCCAAGATCAGCATCACTGCCCCGACAATAGCCCAAACAATCATTGATTGGAGGCTGTTTTGAACGGAGTTGAATGTGTCGGCAAAGTCGTCTTCGTAAACGCTTGCGACGACAACCCAGTTCCAGGGTTCAAAGTAGCAGCACGCTGCTATTTTCTGGCGATGCGTTTCTTGCCCCTCGTCTTTCCACTCATATCGCTCAACTGCAAGCTCTGCTGTGTCTGTCGCCAACGTATTGTGAACGACGTTCTGAATGAAAAATTCTCCGTTCGCGTCTTTTGAATCCCAAATGTCATCGCCATCTCGCAAGCCATCTTTTGAGAGAATGTATTTGCCTCTCTCGTTGCCCGTTCCACCGACGACGAAAATGTGCCCCGTCTTCCCAACAATGGACTCTTGCATTGCGGTTCGCACATTCGTCATCTCTTCCTGTTTTCGGCCTACATAAAGAACGCCAACCACTTTGTTGTTGTTGTCAAAAATTGGCTCGTACACAGTCGAGTACCAAGCGTCAACGACGTAGGCGCGTCCGCGGAACGTGTCGCCATTCAAGACGGTTTCAACTACCGAATTTGCGGTTCCATCGGGCCCTATCGCAGGGATGTAGGTTCCAATTGCTCTTTTGCCGTCCGTTTTTCGCACGTTTGTACAAACACGCAGCATATCCCCTTGGTCATTTATTCGCTGGAAAATGGTGCATGTCCCACCGACCAATGACTGTACATCATCAACCAGTGGTGACTCTGACTCCATCGATTGATTCTTTCCAATCCATTGGTCACCCAATACCAGTTTTGCCAATTCACAAGATTTCTTTTCTTTTGTGAATTGATTGACCACTTCCCATTGGATGGTTTCGTCCAAAAAACTGACGACCCCGTATTGAGAAAGCTTGTCTCGAGCGACGCTAAGGTCAGCGTCCAATTTTGATTGAACCGCTTGGTGTTGGATCTCCAACATGCGGTACACATCAGTCACTATTTTTTCGCATTCACGCTGTGCTTGATGTTGTGTGCTACGCGCTAGCATCGCTTCGCAGTCGCTTCTTTTGAGATACACCAAACTGACAATCCCAATTGCCATGGCGACGGTTCCGGATACTGCAAATGCGACAATCTTTGTCTTAATTTTCATGTTCTAAACTGGTTTGTGATGGATCGTTCTTGCCCCGTGAACAAAACTTCACTTGCGCCCCGATTCCTCCCTGAATAATTGCCGTGCAATCGGCGAGTGATGAGTTTCACTTGCCAAAATCTAGCCCGTTGATTGTGAGGGGCATTGCGAGAAATTGAATAAAATCTGAAAAACACGACACGAAATAGAGGGTCGGTCAAATTGTTTGACATATTGTCGGGCCACTGTCGGTTGCCGAGCTTCAACATGGCTGGATCGGTCGAATTTGAAAGTGTAAATGCAGGTTGATATTGAGGTCCGCATAGTAGAGAATCGGAGACGATAGAATCCCTCCCCGAGATGATCGGGCATACGGCGCGTCATGATGCACTTCGGTGCTTCGGCTTTTGCGTTTGTGTTGTTCCGACTGTTTCTGCCTCCCCCCCTTTCTCCAATGCTGGAGTTCTCTGTATGCCACTGAAATCGAACACGCAATCGATATCCACGTCACCCGATGCAACCGCTCCGGCCAATACAACCGCACCGTCGCGTCGACATCCGCGTCGACAATTTCTAAAGAGCGCCGTGGTCGCTGGGTCAGCGATCGCCATCCCCCATATCGTTTCTTCAACCGCGTTGGGGCTGGGAAATTCGGTTGTCCCGAGTGATCGAATCGTGCTTGGTGGTATTGGTATTGGAAATCGTGGTTCTTATGACCTTGGCTGCTTTCTCGATCAAGAAGATGTTCAATTTGTGGCCGTCTGTGACATCAAAGAGAAACAACGCCAAGCGGTCAAGAATCGCGCGGACCTTAAGTACGGTAACTCGGATTGCGACACCTATCGCGATTTCCGTGAACTGTTGACTCGCGATGATATCGACGCCGTTCTAATTGCGACGGGCCCGAATTGGCATTGCACCGCTGCTAGCTATGCGGCTCGCGCGGGCAAGGACATGTATTGTGAAAAGCCTTGTACAAAAAATATCTCTCAGAGTTTGTTGTTGGCCGAAACGATGCGCCGCACCGGACGTATTTTTCAAGCCGGTACACAGCGACGAAACTTGCCACATTTCGCATTCGCATGTGAACTAGCACGCACCGGACGACTTGGCAAACTTCGCACGATTTACGCTCATCCCGCCGGAATGACCACAAAGATGAGTGGATGGGTTGCAGCGGAAGCCGAACCACCCAAGGAAGAAGTCGATTGGGACATGTACCTCGGCCCTGCTGCTTGGCGGCCGTATAACAAGCAACTACTCGACGGTTTCAATTTCGAGAAAGGGGGCGGATTAACCGGCGGTGGCGTTCTCGAATGGGGGTCGCACTGCGTCGACCTTTGTCAATGGGCTGCCAATGCCGACAATACTGCTCCGATTCAATATGATGCACCGGATGAAAAAGGAGAGCTGGTTGCCACCTATGCTGATGGAGTGAAGTTGGTCATTCGCAATGACGGATGGTTGAAACTTGGTTCGTGTCCTGTGCGATTCGAAGGGGATGATGGATGGATTGAAACTGGGGATAGCGGAAAATTCGTTTTGAGTTCTCCTGAATTATTGGCTGGACGGGAGGTCCAAGAAATTGGCGGTTACCCCGCGACTTTCCACGTTCGAGATTTTCTTGATAGTGTGAAGACTCGTAGCCAACCCAAAGCAAATGCGGAAGCGGCTTGCTATTCACACATCACATGTCACGCCGCGAACATTGCCGCGTTCTTAAACCGAACGGTTAAGTTTGATCCAGTAGAAAACGTCTTCATCGACGATGCCGAGGCCAATCGGTTGCGCAGCGAAGCGCTTCGTGAACCGTGGCGAATTTAGACAATTTCAATCTTAACTTCCAAACGTATCCCGCCCTCTCTCTCCGCAAGGCCTATCTTCCAATGCCCACGCCCTTTCATTTCCATCTCTCCGGTCGAATCCGGTTGACGTTCCTTCTAAGTTGCTTCGTATTTTGGTTTACTGCCTCGAATCTTCAGTCGGCTGAATCGGAACAACCGCTAATCGAACTACTGGCCTCTGACGCTCCGAAAGCCGACAAGGCGATTACCTGTAAAAAACTTGCCGTATGGGGTTCGGAAAACGCAGTCCCCGAATTGGCAAAATTGCTACCCGATCCCGAATTGACGTCATGGGCACGGATCGCCTTGGAAGCGATTCCAGGCGATGCTGCTGACCAAGCGCTCCTCGAGGCGCTCGAAATCACCGAAGGGCGAATTTTGATTGGCGTGGTGAATTCCATTGCTTTTCGCAAATCAACGGGCGCAATCGAGAAACTAACGGATTTGCTAAGTAATCAGGATGTTGGCGTTGCGTCGTCCGCCGCCGTAGCGATTGGCAAAATTGGAGGCGATGCGGCTGCTGAAACCTTACTCGCAACGATGGCCGATTCAAACAGTGAGCTGAAGTCGGCCGCTGCGGAAGGGGTTATCCTGATTGCCGAAACAACTCTCGCCGCTGGCGATAACGTCGAAGCGGTCAAATTGTACGATTCGGTTCGTCAGTCCGATGTTCCTAAGCAGCGGATCGTCGAAGCTACACGAGGTGCGATATTGGCCCGTGGCGCCGACGGGGTCGAGTTGCTGGTTGATCAGCTCAAGTCGGACGACCGCGTCATGTTGAACATCGGGCTTGCAACGGCACGCGAATTGACGAGCGATGGTACAACGGATGAACTTGTTAAATCGCTGGATCAATTGGACCCGTTTCGCAAAGGCTTGTTGATTCTCGCGATTGCCGATCGTGGTGATGATTCGGTGATTCCGGCAATGAGTGAATTGTCAAAAAGTAGTGACGTGAGTGTGCGTGTTGCTGCGATTGCGGCGATCCAAAGCATCGGCGATGTGTCATGCGTTGATACGCTACTTGATTCAGTAAACGCAGAGAATGCCGAGGTTGCAGATGCAGCGAAAATGGCATTAGCGAACCTCTCCGGTGAAGATGTCGATGCGGCGATTGCCGACCGAGTTGAAGATTCCGATCTACGCGAGGCAGTAATTGAGTTGATCGGGAAACGACGGATCGCTGCAGTTCCCGCATTGCTCAAAGCAGCGAACGACGCTGATGCATCGGTTCGCTCGGCGGCCTTGTCAGCGCTTGGGCAAGTGGCAAGCATCAATGATCTTTCGGTTTTGATTGACCGTGTGAATGATCCAAAAAACAGTGCCGACGCGGAACCTGCACTCGATGCGTTGCGGGCCGCGTGTGTGCGTATGCCTGATCGTGATCTGTGTGCTGAAAAACTGACCACAGCAATGGACAATGCGTCGCAAACGACCAAGATTGCTTTCCTTGAAGTCTTAGCTGGCATGGGAGGCTCGAAGGCATTGGAAACGGTCGGCGACGCCGCGAACAATGGGAACCCAAAGTTGCAGGATGCCGCTAGTCGGTTGTTAGGCGGTTGGATGACGATCGACGCTGCTCCCGTGTTGCTCGAATTGGCTAACAAAGCCGATAACCCCTATCGTATCCGTGCGCTGCGTGGGCATCTGCGAATCGTGCGTCAATTCATCATGCCCGAAGAGCAACGTCCCGTCATGGCAGCTCAAGCCTTGGCGGCAGCCGATCGTGATGCCGAAAAACAATTGGTTCTCGACGCGGTGAAACGCTATCCAAGTATCGCGATGTTGAAGTTGGCAATCGAAGTCTCGAAAACTCCAACGATGGAACAAGAAGCCACGCAAGTGGCGATGGTGGTTGCGAAACAACTCACGGCTTCCGAGGAAGCGATGACGCTGCTGAAAGAACTCCATTACGAGCCCATTGACGTGAAGATTATCGAAGCCACCTATGGAGCGGGCGAACTACAGAAAGATGTGACCAAGGCAGTGCGGAACGCTGTCGGTGATATTCCGTATGTGGCATTGCCCAATTCGTCATTCAATCAGTCGTTTGGTGGTGACCCAGCCCCTGGTGAGAAAAAACTATTGAAGATCAAGTACCAGCTTGATGGAAAAGAAGGCGAAGCGGTTTTCCGTGAAAACACCTCCGTTGTTTTACCGATGATTCCGTAGTCCCATATTTTTCTGACGATCGATCCTATCCCGTTTCCGCTATTGGTAATAACACCATGAAATTTCCATTTTTTTCGATTCTTGTTTGCATCGCGTTCTCTCCGACTTATGGAGTGGAGACGACTTACAAGAAGATGCACCTAACGCCGCTGTTTCATTGCGAAGGTGCTTACCATGGGGATTTCAACCGGGACGGACACGTTGACGTCGTGTCGGGGCCCTATTGGTACGAAGGCCCAAGTTTTCAAACGCGTCATGAGATTCGCGAACCTCAGACGTACGAGCCGACTGCCTATTCGGACAATTTTCTCACCTACACCGGTGACTTCAATGGCGACCAATGGATCGATGTTTTGTACGTTCCGTGGCCCGGCAAGGAAGCTTGGTGGTGCGAGAATCCGGCAGGAAAAGAAGGCCACTGGGAATCACACCCGTGTCTGCAGAACGTCGGCAATGAGTCTCAGGGGTGGGGCGATGTTACTGGTGATGGGCAACCGGAACTGGTTTACAACATCGATGGATTTTTGGGGTATGCAACGTATGATCCCAAACAAGCTGACAAACCCTGGGTGTTTCATGCGATCAGCGATCATCGCGATTACCAGCGATATACCCATGGCGTCGGAATCGGTGACATCAATGGTGACGGGCGAACCGATATGCTCGAAGCAGCCGGTTGGTGGGAACAACCCGAAGACATTCAGTCGACTCGCAAGTGGATTTGGCATCCCTTCAAATTCGCGGAGGCAGGCGCGCATATCCTGGTCAACGATGTCGATGGTGATGGGCTCGCAGACGTGATCACTTCATGGCACGCTCATCTTTACGGGTTGCTTTGGTACAAACAAACTCGCGGTGAAGCGGGGGAGATTGGTTTTGAACGACAAACGATCTTGACACCCGATCCCGATGAATCTTCCGACGAATTGCGGATTAGCCAACTACATGCACTCCAACTTGTGGATATGAATGGTGACGGACTCAAGGATGTATTGACCGGAAAACGGTTCTGGGCACATGGGCCCACCGGCGATGTTGAAGCAAACGCGCCCGCAGTGGTTTATTGGTTCGAACTCGTGCGAGATGCCGACGGGAACGCGAAATTTGTACCGCACATGATCGATGACGATTCAGGTGTTGGAACGCAAGTGGCCGCAACCGACTTGAACCAAGACACCGTTCCTGATGTGATTGTTGGTAACAAGAAAGGAACATTCGTGTTCTTGAGCGAAACCGAATCAAAAGATTAGCACACCAAGGATTGCTGCGCGTATTAGTGGTTTGATCGCGCTTTATGCGTTTGGTATTCGCGCCAATCGTATCTGCGACGATGAAAATATCTTGCGGCCAAGCCAAGTTCGGAACAATTTGGGATCGAGTTCTGAATGATCTCGTCTAATATGAATTCACCCATTAGTTTTAACCCTAAAGAGATTAGAAAGTATTTGATGAACTGTAGACTCATGAGCTCACTCCTTGCCTGTGGCTTGCTTCTTGTTTCCGCAATGACGGCATGTGCCGAAGCACCAGCGGTCAACTCGCTTACAGCTAAAGAAGCAGCGGATGGATGGATTTTGTTGTTCGATGGAAAAACGATGGACGCTTGGCGAAATTATCGCAAAGACGAAGTCAGTGACGGATGGAAGGTAGTCGATGGTACGATTAAGCGAGTCGGCAGCGCTGGCGATATTGTCACTCGCGAACAATACGAAGCGTACGAGTTGACGCTTGACTACAAAATTTCCAAAGGTGGAAACAGTGGTCTGATGTTCCACGTTACCGAACAAGGGAATACCCCTTGGATGACCGGTCCTGAAATTCAGATCCAAGACAACAAAGATGGACATGACCCACAGAAAGCGGGTTGGTTGTACCAATTGTACAAAGCCGATGAGGATGCGACGAATCCTGTTGGGCAGTGGAACACGCTTCGTGTCGTGATCTCACCTGAAAAGAGCGAGATATATATGAATGGCACGAAGTACTGCGAATTTGTCAAAGGAAGCGACGATTGGAACGAGCGAGTTGCGAACAGCAAATTTGGCTCGATGCCATTGTTTGGCAAAGCAACCAAGGGACACGTCGCACTTCAGGATCATGGAAACGAAGTCGCGTTCCGAAGTCTCAAAATCCGACCCATTGCGAAGTAAAGGCAATCACAGCCAAGACGATCAAAAAACGTTAGGCAACCAGCCTTCTGGTTGCCTACTTTTTTGGGGCGTAGCGAATTTTTAATTTCTGCTGAGGAAACGTCGGAGCAATAACTGCGACACCCTCTTTGGCGTGAAGGCCAATTCCATGGTTACTCCGAAATGCCCCTTCGGCTTCTATTTGTTATCCTTGCCTTTGTTGTTTTTGTCGACGGCAGCGGTTTGATATTTTGGGTTAGGCTGGTGAGCAACCAATGCGTCGGCCGATCCAAACCAATTGAGTAGATCGTCGAGTAATTCGTCTCGCTTGGTCGGATTCACGTTGGCCAGATTGGTTCGCTCGCCGATGTCGTTCTTCAAATCGTAAAGTTCAACGGCATTGTTCCCGTCTATTTTTTTGCGACCGCCATCGAGTTGCCATTCTTCGTGATAGAGGTGCAGTTTCCAGTCACCTTTATGGATGACACTGACCGGACGCGTTCGGAAACCGGTGCGAACGTCTAATTCGCGACCTCGGATCACCGGTCTGTCGAGGTAACCTGGGAAATGCCAGAAAATCGACGAACGGTTCAGTGCACCTTCTCCCTTGAACAGGGGCAACAGGCTTTCGCCATCGAGGACTTTTCCGTTTGGCGATGACGCCCCGGCAGCATCAAGGAATGTCGGATAGAGGTCGACATTGATCACGGGGACATCACAACGAGTGCCAGGTTGCGTAACGCCAGGCCAACGGACGATGAACGGTTCACGAATCCCACCTTCATAGTAACAACCCTTGTTGCCACGCAGTGGTTCCTGCGGTGACAGCGGTGTGGCCCCATTGTCGCTTGTAAATACTAAAAGCGTGTTCTCGGCCAAATCCAATTCATCGAGTTTTTGGATTAGCATTCCCACACTCGCATCGAAGTCATACGTACATGCAGCGTACATCACGTGTTTGTGCTGAGCCTCAGGTGTTTTAGCTTGGAACTTCGCAACGGTTTCCGGTCGGCCTTGTAGTGGTCCGTGAATCGCATGGTGAGCTAAATAACAGAAAAACGGGCGGTCCTTGTTGGATTCCATGAATTCGCACGCTTTCCGCGTCAATGTGAACACTCCTTTAGGATCGGTCGGAGGTCCAGTCTTATTGCTTTCGGAACCCTCCTTCAATTCACCGTCGCCGAATGAGTCGAATGAGACATCAAATCCCTGTTCCGTCGGTAGCGCGCCATCTTTGCCGGCG
This sequence comes from Novipirellula herctigrandis, assembly GCA_007859835.1. Lineage (GTDB taxonomy): Bacteria > Planctomycetota > Planctomycetia > Pirellulales > Pirellulaceae > Novipirellula_A > Novipirellula_A herctigrandis. The sequence continues at coordinate 7,222,432 of SJPJ01000001.1, forward strand.
AGATGCCATTTGCCGAAGTGACCCGTGACATATCCGGCTGCCTTCAACGCATCGGCGAAGGTGACGTTGTCTTTGGCTAGCCCGCTACGATTGGGAATGGGAATCAATCGTTGACGCGATAACTTCCCTCGGCCTGTGCTGCCTACTGCGTAGATATGGTGTCGTGGCGTGTAAGTTCCCGACAATAGACACGCGCGGCTTGGCGCACAATTCCCTGCCGCAGCGTAGGCGGCACTGAATACCATGCCTTGCTTTGCCAAGTGATCGAGGTGAGGCGTTTCTATTACATCGCTGCCCTGATAGCCCACATCTTTCCAACCTAAGTCATCAGCAAAAACGAGAACGATGTTGGGACGTTGGTCCGCCTCCGCTAAAGCCGAACCGAGGCCAAAGGTCACACACAAAACAGCTAGAAAGATTTTCATTTGTTGTTAAACCGTTTCTTCAATGACATAGGGGGGCGATGGACGCGTTTCAATATTCTATTTGCTTCATCGAGTCGAGGTCGCTCAGCAAACGATTTGCTGTTCGGATTTAACGCATTTGTTTCATCAACCTGCCAAGGGGGCTTCTCGAAGTCGACGTCAATCGCGTCCATTTGTTCCGTGAATCGCCCCAGTACTTCTGTTAGCGAACCGAATAGGTCAACTCGAATATCCAAATCATTTGCGTTTGATGACGTGCCGGTATGGATGGATGTATTTGCCAAATGCAGTTATGCATTAAGAGAACAACGAAGACCGAAGCGGCGCACGGACGATCGTTGCCTTATGCTCGTGAATCCTTTAGACAAAACGGGAAGTGTGCATTGTCGTTCATCACGCACTCACTTTCGTGGTCTGCCATCGGTTCCTTCGATGATTCGGATATGGTTTTTGCTATGCGTCTTGAACCATTGGATTCCTTCACGCCATTCGGGTTGCGGCATTTCACGTTTCCAGCGATTTAGATCCTCGGTCATGTTGGCGAGACGTTCTGGTTCGGTTTTGGCTAGGTTGTGTAGTTCACTCGGGTCGCGATCTAAATTGTAGATTGCGTAGCCATAATCTTGAACGTAGATCAACTTCCATGGGCCATCACGCATGGCGGAAAACCAGAGCTTGTGCCAATAGAGTTTTTGATGAGGGACGGTCTTCGTTTCACCGGTCAGGTAGGGAAGTAGATTGACTCCATCGAGAGGGTGATCGTTGTCTGTATCGCTGGTTAGGTTGCTTGCGGCGGCTGCTACACAGGTGGGTAGAATGTCCAACGAACTGACCATCGACGAAAACTTTCCGCCTTCGGGAAACTTCTTTTTCCAATGCAACACAAACGGAACGCGAATGCCCCCTTCGAACTTGATTCCTTTGTGACCAGCTAGTGGAAAGTTACTCGACGCGTTTTGAGGGGGGCCACCGTTGTCACTTAAAAACCAGATCAACGTATTGTCGGTGAGCTCTTGCGCGTCCAATTCCGCCAGGACTTTACCGATGGCTCGGTCCATCGCCCAAACCATCGCGGCATAAGTGCGGCGTTTCTTGTTTTCGATATGACTGAACCGGTTGAGGTCCTCTTGTGTGGCCTGAAGCGGGCCGTGAGGTGCCGTAAACGAAAGATATAGAAAGAATGGCTTGTCCTGTTCATCGCGAATGAATTTAATCGCTTGGTCGCCAAGCACATCCGTCAGGTAACCGTCAAATCGAACTTGTTGACCGTTCTCTTCGATGCCGTGGTGGTTCCCTGGTTTATCGTCATTCTTCTCGTCGTAAAAATACTTGCGGCTTCCTTCTCGTAAACCGTAGAAATAGTCGAATCCACGGGCCGTTGGATAATGTGCATCGGAGCTGCCAAGGTGCCATTTGCCGATGATTCCCGTCCGGTATCCTGCCGACTGCAATTTCTGACCCAAAGTGACTTCATCGACATGCATGCCGTGTGGTTGAGGTGGCGAATTGGATTCATGCCCGAACCGTTGTTGGTAACGTCCAGTCATCAGCCCAGCCCGAGATGGACTACAAACCGACGCGGAAACATGCCCATCGGAAAATTGAATCCCTCCCTCAGCCAACCGGTCAACGTTGGGCGATTGAATGTCGGGCGATTTCTGGAATCCTAGGTCCTCGTATCCCAAATCGTCAGCCAGAATCAAAAGTATATTGGGTTTCTCGGCGAGGCAAGTTTGATAGGTAAGGCTAGTAAGCAGTAGATACGACGCTGTGATGGCGAATGAAAATTTAAACATGAAATATTCACAGGTTTGATGGATCGTTGAACAAGGTGGGTTACACGACGTGAACAAACACAGCACAATTCCGGCCACTAACGACTCACGCTTGGTGCCGCATTGTGGGAGGTGGAGTTTGTATTCCGCTGTAGCTCCCTTTTCGGTTAGCGAGACTCGTCAAGAGTCTCGGTCTGAACTGGAAAATGCCGAAAGCTTGACGACTTTCGCTACCACTGCGAACCCGAAAAGTAAGGGGAGACGGAATACTAGTTGAAGTTTAATAGCGTTTGCTGCAGATGAACACGGTCATATTGAATGTTCCAATACATTTTGGGAGCGGACGACGTCATTATATCCACGCGATCCCGTGGCCTTATCGTCGCGGCGTATGCTTGATGCAATCCAATTAATTGGTCGCGTTGAGACGATCACGTGTGGCTTTCCACGCCGCTTGACCTTTTTGCTTACGGATTGCAGTCGGTCCTGTTAACGGCCAGTTTGCGTCGGGCGAGTGAGCCTCTGCCATAATCGAAGCTGCGCGTAAAACTTGGTCGTGATGCGTCGGAGCGAGATCGGTTGACTCAGCTGGGTCGCTTTCGAGGTCGTAGAGTTGGAGATCGGCTTGTGGGCCATTCTTAATGGCTTTCCATTTGCCGAATCGACAGGCCTGAATTGGCTTGCCCTCATGAAGTTCCCAGTAAAAATAGTCTCGTTTCGGGGCGTCACCACCTTTGAAGAATGTGACGAGCGACTTTCCATCCGTCGTAACGTCGTTGACGCTCTCGGCTCCTGCCAATTCCAAGACAGTTGGTAGGAAATCCCAGAACGCCCAGGGCTGCTCAGCAACTCGACCAGCCGGAACGGTGCCGGGCCACCACGCTATAGCTGCCTGCCGTAGTGCACCTTCATGCAGTCCCCGTTTGTAGCCTCGAAGTCCATTACTTGCTTGTTTGAAAAGCGAACCAATTTCGCTCTTGGGGCTAAAGGAAGATCCGTTGTCACCACTGAAAATAATCAGCGTGTTTTCAGCGACGCCAAGTTCCTCTAGCGTCGCCATCAACTCGCCCATGTCATCGTCGAGACGAGTGATCTGTGCTGCATAGGCTTTCTGAGTCTTTGTCCAAGGCTTGTCAGCGTATTGCCCCAAATCGTCAATCTCGTGGCGGCCATGCGGGAGGGTCACGGCATAAAACAGAAAGAAGGGTTTCGAATGATGATCACGGACCCACTTGATCGTGTCATTTTGAATCCACTCTTGGGCATAGGTCTGACCAACCGTTTTGCCATCGTTACCTTCGAGCCAAGTTTTATCATGGTCGTTGTACAAGTAGCGTGGGAAATAGGAATGAGCCTCACGCTGGCAATTGTATCCGAAAAAGTGGTCAAACCCGTTTTTTAATGGATCGCCCGTTGTGTCGAAAAACCCCATTCCCCACTTCCCCGTGCAGGCGGTAGCGTATCCTGCGGCCTTTAGTGCGTCAGCGACCGTGGATGCGTCTTCGGGAAGTGGGAGTTGACCTTCAGGGGCGATTTCAAAGTTACCGCGAATGGGACAGTGACCGCTGTGTAGTCCAGTCATCAGCGACGCTCGACTCGGGGCACATACGGTCGTGCCGCAGTAAGCGCTTAGGAACCGGGTTCCCTGCTCTGACATGCGGTCCAAATTGGGTGTGGCGATCAGCTCTTGACCGTAACAGCCAAGATCACCCTGAGCCACATCATCACTGAGCACGAAAATAATGTTGGGTTTTCCAGCGCCGGCAGGTTTGATCGCCAAAATGGATAGGAAGGCGATGGCGCAAAGGGACCAAGCTTTCTTGCGTAACATGGGTGTCTTTTCAATGAAGAACACTATCGGACGAGCAATTAAGTGTTCAGAGGTTGCTCAAATGTGTACCGCCGGTCAACGTGGCCGACAAAAAAATTTCCTTCTTCGGTGCGGACTTTGATTCGTCTTGCTCTTCCTTGATGGTTGAGTCTACCACGCACAGAGTGCCAATGCTTCCTTCAGTTACTTACACGCTTTGGCTGAGTCGCTCGTGTTTAGAGGATTTCTACATTTTTGTAGGCCAGAACAGGTACTGGCCTACGATGTTCGAGCGTCCATTACGAAAATGCTTAGGCAAACCAAGCTCTCTTGCGGTCCTTCACTTTGTCCAATACGTCGAGCGTGATGTTGACATCGTTGACAATTTGGAAATCAAACATGCCCACGCAGATGAAGTCAGCCCCGTGTTTGAAGGCCCAATGGAAGCCATCTTCGGGTGAGATCGCGCCGGCAGCTAGTACCTTGAATCCCATCACCGGCACCTTGGCCTGTTCAACGAATTGGATGGTCTTTTCTTGGAAAGGGCAAAAGCAGTTGTCGTGGAATTGGTTGTGATCCGAACTGCGAGCACCGTCGACCTCAAACGGTTTGCGATTTTCCCGAGGATGGGCGGACCAGTAGTTATCGTGGTGCATCGTCTTCATGTAATAATCCGGAATGATGCCCTGGTCTCGGCATTCGATCAAGGCATCGACGGTGTGTGCACCTAGTCCGGCTACGTACCCTTGCTCACGAATGGTATCTAACATCAACGCAATCTTGTCAATCTCCTTGTCACGCACAAGCCAGTCGCACCAATTCCCTTGTACTTGAATGATGTCGACGCCGTAGTCGATGGCCTTATGGATATTCACAAGGTAGTCGTTCTTTTTTTTGTCAGGAGCAACTTGGCTAATCACCTTGATTTTCCCGCCGGTGACCTTTTTGTACTTCTCCATTAAGGCATTGGATGCAAAGCCAATATTGATCGCGTTGACGCCGGCCTGCTCAGCCAACATTAGGGTTTCGAAGATTTTTGCTTCTGTGTTGTAGGCGCGGAAGAGCGATGGCACATATCGCAAGTCCCGCGAGTGGGCCCAGCCACCGATCAAATTGCCACCCAAGACCAAACGACTGATGCAATGGTCACCGAGTTTGCCTTGGTCTAGCTCGCCTTTGAGTTCACTCAGATCCGCTGCGCCTATTTTGATGGTCGCGCCTGACATGGCATCAACATTACCATCGTTGTCTTTACGTTCTCGGTAGGCACAGAGGCCCACAAGACCCAACGCCGGTAGCGTCACCAAGTTTTTCAGTGAATCTCGTCGTGACGAAACAGTCGTTGATTCGTTGGATGCCGTTTCGCTTGATTTGGCTTGGTTGAATAAGGCAAGCCTGAGTCCATGCAACCCGTATCCTTCTTCTTTTGTCAGCGCCAACATTAATAGCGCTAGTGCTTCTACGAAAACCTTATTGACAATGAATAGGTTGCCGTCGGTCGTCCCTCCAATCGAGCCACCAAAGGGTGGATAGGCGAAGTAATAGAGCGTCAATAGTAGGACGCCCAAAACCGATGCGAACCGTGTTGCAAATCCAAGGGACAGAGCCAGCCCGATCGCCATTAGGCCATAGACATTGGCTGGATCTACAATCGCCATCATTGTCTCGGAGTCTGCAAGCCAATGATAGAATCCCGCGAAAGGGCCCTGTGCATGAGACAAATACCCGACTGAGGTCCAATCGCCAGCAGCCCATTTGGAAAAACCTTCATACAAAAAATGCCACCCGATGGCCATTCTCAACAGGGTGATGGCCAGTGGTTTCCATTTTGTTGTGTCCATGGTTACTCTCTCTTCGTTAGCATCACCTATGCGAGAACTACAACGCCCAAATTTGCGTCTCCCAAAGCTCTCGCATTTGTCTGCTAAGTGTAACTGATAGAGCTAAAAGTTGCGTGATTGATTTCGAACTCAGCGTGCCTGTTAGCAAGCGTTGATCGGCTATGGAATAAGGGTGATTCCTGCCCTTAGTGACCTAATCACGACGCCAATGCCGTTGCGGTACTGACCGTGCCGACTTGTTTGGATGCCACTGCATGTCCGGTTGCTGTTCTGAAATACCACACGCGATGCGACGATTTGCCGCAGCGTGGTTTAGCGTTTAGGAATGGTCCGAAAAACGCTCCACTCACTTTGTGCAAATTGTCGCAGAGACGATTAGGGGCGTGACCAAATATCGCAATTCGCTTTTCTTGCTCGGATTGTTGGCCTGAGATGCATAAAAAGTGCGTTTGGCGAGAAATCGCCAAAAAAACGAGTTCGACACGATTTTGTGTCCTAGTTTTGATTGGCACTCATTTTGAAGTGCTGTTTAACAACTCGATTTGGGGCCGATCGAGTTCGCAAAGAAGCTCAATATTCACGAAAGGCCATCTTGTGTTGCAAAAAAACATTAGTCGGCGGGACTTTACGAAACTAGCGACCGCGCTTGCTGGATCCCTCGGACTCGGAGCTGCTGCCGCTCCACGAACCGCTACCGCGCTGGAGAAGCTGGCGGCCGGGAAACCGAATGTCTTATGGCTTCAAGCACTTAGTTGCTCGGGCTGTACTGTCTCGGCACTCAACTCGTACCAACCTGATGCGATCGACTTGATTACCGAGTACATGTCGCTGCTGTTTCACTCGACCATCTCGAGTGCGACCGGCAGTCTTGCATCAAGTGTGATCAGCGAGACGATCGACCAAGGCGACTTTCTATTGGTTGTTGAAGGCAGTATTCCGTTGGGAATGCCGGAGGCGTGTATGTCCGGTGGCCGGCCTATATCTGAATTAATCGCTAAAGCCGCTGGTCGTGCGAAAGCGGTGGTCGCAGTGGGCACGTGTTCGTCCTTCGGTGGCATTCCGGCTGCGGAGAACAACCCAACGGGCGCAGTATCTGTTCGTGATTTTCTTGATAGTGAATCGATTGGAAAGCCGCTAATCAATTTGCCTGGTTGTCCATGTCATCCTGACTGGTTAGTTGGCACGTTGGTTCACGTCACCGAGTTTGGAATGCCGAGCCTTGATGATGATCTTCGGCCGACGATGTTCTACAGCAAAGTCGTTCACGACCAATGTCCCCGGTTCGCCGATTACGAACGTGGCAATTTTGCTGAGTCGTTCTCCGATTCAGGTTGCCTATTCAAACTTGGTTGCGTTGGGGCGAGAACCTTTTCGGATTGCATCCACCGACGTTGGAACGGTGGCGTGAATAGTTGCATCGATTCGGGGGCGCCGTGTATTGGGTGCGCCGGGAAAGATTTCGCGAAGAAAGCCGATTTTCCATTGTATCGAATTGGACAAGAAGACGCCCTCGTTACGGAGTTGGCACAGCGATGAAAAAGCAAACTGTAAAACTTACGATTGTTCTGCTCGTGGTGCTGATTGGAATTTGGTCAATTGCCCTTGTGGTCCAAAACCACCGGACGCTCGCCTCGCTTCAGTCGCTTTCGGATCAAGATCTCAAGCAATTGCATGATAACGAGCAGCGGACGGCTCATACGATATTCGAGGCCATGGAACGCGCTGTGGCGGAGAGCTTGCAACGCGGTGAAATGGAAAAGTTCAGTCGCCAACTCGCAGACCAGCGGTGCATCGACAATGTGATGGAATTTTCGTTATTTGACCGAGACGGCAATGTGTCGCACTCGTCTAACGAAACGGAAATCGGTCGCAAAATCGAGCCTGATGTGGCTCGCCAGATTGAGAACAGCGAAGGACTGACGGCGATTGAAAAGGAAGGAACCATCGAACTTTATCGGCCGCACATGGTTGTTGCCGACTGCGTCCGATGTCACAACACTTGGAAAACGGGTGAATCAGGTGGGGTGGGGTATCTAAAGTACTCAACTGCCTCGACCGAAGCGGCAAAACGGCAAGCAGCGTCGACCATCGCAGAAACTCGCCAAGACGTGGTCTATGGATCGGCAATAACGTTGGTTGTCTCGTTACTTGTCGCCACCGTTGCGATTGTTTGGTTGATACGCCGGATGATTTTCATTCCCGTCGTCCAGCCACTCGCTGCAGTCGCCTCGGGTTTTGAGATCTTATCCAAAGGCGACTTGACCGTCCGCGTCGAAAATGACGGGCACAACGAAATGGCAGATGCCTTCAACCATTTCGTCGATCGGCTTCACAACGACATTGGCCGTATCGCCAAAGGTGTCCGGCGTATGTCCAGTTCAGGTGAAATGCTTGGCGGATCATCGGAACGATTGGCCGGGACGGCTGCTGAGGCACAGCAGGCGTCAAGTAACACCGCATCCGCTGTCGAGGAGATGTCCGTTACGATGGATAGTGTTTCCGGATCAACGGGTGACATGGCCACTAGTTTTCGTACGATTGCGGACGCGGTCGGGAAGCTCGCCTCATCAGCGACCGACATGGCGGAAAGCGCCGATTCGGCGTCGGCACAGTCAAGCCAAGCGGCGACATTGGTTAGTCAAAGCAATGAAACTGTCACGCGTCTAGCCGGAGCAGCGGAGGAAATTGGTCGCGTCGTTGAAGTGATCCACGGCATTGCGGAACAGACCAATCTGTTAGCTTTGAACGCGACGATTGAAGCTGCTCGAGCTGGTGACGCAGGTCGCGGTTTCGCAGTGGTGGCATCCGAAGTGAAACAGCTAGCCAATCAAACAGCCAAGGCGACTGACGATATCAAAAAACGCGTCGCGGCGATTCAAGACGGCAGTAGCGAAGCGATCACCTCAATCGGTGAAATCAATTCCGTGATTGAACAGGTGGACGAACTTTCAAGATTGATAGCAGAATCGACGGAAACTCAGAGCAGTGAAAGCCGACTGATCGCAGAACGCTGCGGCGAGTGTTTGTCGTCAGCCGATTCCGTATCCCAATGTGTGAATGAATCCGCGTCGGCAACCCGCGAGATCGCGGAAAGCGTGACGCGATTGGATCAATCGTCACGTGTTACCGCCGAAGAGGCACAGCGGACTCAAGTCGCTGGAACTGAAATCAATGATCTGGCTCATGACATTGAAGCACTCGTGACGGTCTTCAAGTTGTAGCGTCCTTCAAGTTGTAGCGTCGAGCCGTGTCTGATTGCCACGCAGAACATGTGTGTGTGGTGGACACGACGGTATGCTAATGAACGGCACACGCCAAGCACGGGTCAAAGGACCGTACCACGCGTGCTGCTTCGAGTGGATTCTCTACATTATTCACAGGTGTTCCCATTAACGCCTGTTCGGTGGCACCGGGATTTCCTTCATCATCGCGTGGTGAACAATTCCAGGTTGTAGGGACGACGCACTGGTAATTCGAAATTTTTCCGTTGCGGATCTGTAGCCAATGTCCGAGTGCTCCGCGTGCTGCTTCGGTTAGTCCTGCTCCCGTTCCCGTTTGGGGGATTGTGAACGGCGTGTTCGTTGGCTCCTCGGGAGCAAGCATCTCGACCCACTCGAGCATCTTGGTAGCTACAATTTTCGCTTCGAGTGCACGGCTCAAATGACGTCCTAAAACGGATGGCAATGCGGTCGCATCAACGGCGAGCGCTTCTAAGTATTTGTCAACCAGATTAACCAGATTCGGATCTGTACCGCGTTTGTACGCGGTCAACACTCGTGCCAATGGACCGACTTCCATCACCTGACCAGCGTAGCGTGGTGCCTTGATCCAAGAGTAAGCCTTATCCTTATGTGGGTCAGGGGCCGATGCACCCGAGGAAGGATGTATGCCCGATGGTGAAGAGAACCGAGAGTAGCAAGTGTCCTCGGTGATTTGATCTTGGTGAAACGTTTGCAGCTTTCCGTCCATCAGCACGCCGGGAGAGAAGGTTGGCTCTTCCGATCCCGTGGGTTGGCCAAACATTCCATAGGTTAGGAAATTTCCACAACCGCGTCCCACTTCAAAATAGTCAGGAAAAGCGGTGGCCACTCGTTGCACGTCGGGTAGATAAGCATCATCGATGAATGTTGCCACTCGCTTGAGGGCCGAGCGAAAGCGAGCTACTTTTCTAGCGGTGACCGATTCCGTGACTCCCCCTGGAATCAGACCGGGAGCGTGCGGCAGTTTACCGCACCAAATCGCTCCCATTTGGTGAGCCAACGCACGCATTTCTAAAGCGATGACGTAATTCTTCAGGCCCATTTCATTTGTGAGGGCATCATCCGCGTAGTTTCCCTCGTAACGTGGGAACAGAGGCGCAAGTGGGAAAAGTTGCTGAGTTTCGATTTGAGTTTGCACCCAAGTTTGCAGATTGCGAAGCGTCGGGTCGGAGCCTTCGTATTTCTGAATCGCAGCCAAGTCGATCCAGTCGACTGCCGAGAGATGATAGAAATGAAGTATATGGCTTTGCAGAAAATTCGAGCCTTGGATTAAGTTTCGTAATAATTGCCCGTTTTGCGGTGGTGCAACGCCGTAGGCCTCTTCCTGAGCCATGCAAGAGGCGATGCCGTGAGCCACAGGGCAGACACCACAAATCCGCTGCATGATTTGCTGAGCGTCCATCGGATCACGTCCCTGCAGAATCGCTTCAAAACCGCGAAACATTTCTCCAGAGCATTCAGCAGTGATGACTTTTCCCTCTTCGACGTCGACGCGTATCGACAAATGGCCTTCGATTCGTGTTAACGGGTCAATCGTGATTTTGCGATTCATGCTGTTGTCTCCGTTGGTGCTGACGCAATTGGCAATTGGTCGGTAACATAACAACAAGGTGGCTGTTAAGTCACGAGTGATCGTGCAAACAATTTTTCCAAAATCGGAATCCTCACTCTCGTGGGTGTGTGGCGGCCGTCAGTGAGGCGTAGGCGAAACTTATCGCGTGGCACGCGATGAAGGGAAAACCACTACAATGGCACCAGGGCAACAGACAAAAAAGTGAGGCTAACGGTGCGACCCGAACGGTGGCGAGTCCGAGTGAAAGGCGTGGTGCAGGGCGTTGGCTTTCGGCCGTTCGTTTGGCGTTTGGCACAAACCGAAGGACTAACCGGATGGGTCCGCAATGATTCGATAGGAGTTCTGGTCGAGGTTCAGGGTGGAAGCGATAGACTGAGTCAATTTTGTGATCAAATCCGAAACGAGGCGCCACCGCTTTCCATCGTTAGCGATGTTCTGGTTGAAGTGATTGAACGAAAACACGATGAACTTTCGTTTCAAATCGACATTTGCCAAACCGATGCGGATCCTCATGCCCTTGTCTCTCCGGATGTGGGCATTTGTGCGGAGTGCTTATCTGAAATCAATGATCCGGCGAATCGGCGATACCGATACCCATTTACGAATTGCACGGCGTGTGGTCCCCGCTACACCATCATTACGGATCTTCCCTATGATCGGCCAAGTACGACGATGGTCGACTTTGCCATGTGCCCGACCTGCGACCGCGAATACAACGATCCCACGGACCGTCGTTTTCACGCTCAGCCCAATGCGTGTCCAGATTGTGGACCATCGGTATGGTTTGTCAAAATCGGTGATGTCAAAAGCGGTGATGTTGAAAGCAAGAAGCCGGCCTGGAATGGGGATGCGATCGAATCGGTGAAGCAAACGATTGCGGAGGGCGGAATCGTTGCGATTAAGGGAGTTGGCGGTTTTCATCTCGCTTGTGATGCAAGGAATTGTGACGCAGTCACAGCACTGCGAGCGAGGAAACAGCGAGTTGAAAAGCCGTTGGCAGTGATGGTTGCTGATGTGGTGACCTGTGAAACGTTCGCGATTCTCAGCGATTCAGAACGAGCACTGATTGAAAGTCAGCAACGTCCAATCGTGCTTTTGCGCCGGCGCGGTGGCGTTAATCTTTGGTGTGATGCGGTTGCTCCTGGAAACGACTTCATTGGCGTGATGTTGGCGTATTCGCCTCTGCACGCATTGCTGGTGGAGCCCGGTCAAGTGTGGGTGATGACATCGGGAAACTTATCAGACGAACCAATTGCGTATGAAAACGAGGACGCGATGGAGCGGTTGGCGACAATCGCCGATGCCTTGCTGTTTCATGACCGGCGAATCGAGACGGTTTGCGATGATTCGGTCCTTCGAGTTTTGGATGAAACGGTGCTTCCGATTCGGCGATCGCGCGGCTATGCGCCGCTTCCCATTACCGTACCGACCGACGGGCCTCCGCTGCTTGCCGTTGGCGGTGAAATCAAGGCGACTGTCTGTTTGAACAAAGGAAACCAGTGTTTTCTTAGCCAGCACATTGGCGACATGGGAAATCAAGAGACCTTGTTGGCGATGGAGCGAGCCGTGGATCATCTTGTGCGGTTGTATTGCGTCGAACCCGAGTTGGTCGTTGCCGATCTTCATCCCGGATACTTGTCGACGGCGTGGGCAGAACGTTTTTCGATCAACCGCGGAATTCCCTTGCAAAGAGTTCAGCATCACCATGCGCATGTCGCATCGCTGCTTGCCGAGCATTCTATCTCGCCCGAGGTAAAGATCATCGGTGTGTGTTTTGATGGAACTGGTTACGGAACCGATGGAGCAATTTGGGGTGGAGAGTGGTTGATTGCGAACGCGTGTGACTTTCAGCGGTACGCACATCTTTCCTATGTGCCACTGCCGGGTGGTGATGCCTGTATCCGCCATCCTGCAAGATCTGCATTGGCCGGTTTATACCAAGCTGGGATTTCGTGGTCCGAGTCGTTCGCGTGTGTCGAAGCGACTGCGTCTACGGATCAACGGTTGTTAGAGCAACAACTTCAGCGGAATTTTCGCTGCATACCGAGCAGTAGTATGGGGCGACTGTTTGATGCTGTTGCTTCGCTTTGCGGTGTGCGTCATCAGGTCAGCTACGAAGGGCAAGCCGCGATGGAGTCCGAGGCCATCGCCGCCCGAACGATGGAGACGACCGACTTACCGCCCTATGAAATTGTGGTCAGTGACCACGAGGTGCGTCGATTCGACGCGGAGCATTTAATTCACCAAGTCGTTTCCGACCTTCGTCGTCACCGATCGGTTGCTGAAATTTTGGCCCGATTTCATTTGACGATCGCAGAAGCGATCGTGCGGATCAGCAACGATGCCCGTGCAGAACACTCCATCGAACATGTGGGACTAACCGGCGGTGTGTTCCAAAACGCATTGCTGACGCAATATGCACGAAAACGGTTAACCGAGGAGGGGTTCGAGGTGTTGACGCATACGACTGTCCCACCAAATGATGGTGGACTTGCACTGGGCCAAGCGTGGATTGCACGGCATTCGAATCAACACAAGCAAGCATAGAATGATACTCGCCGTTGTCCTAGAATAGAGTGACACTTCAAACCACTTCCCTTTTACCTTTATCGCCAAAATTATGTGCTTAGCTGTTCCGGGACAAGTCGAATCGCTGTTTGTCGAAAATGATACTCCCATGGGTAGGGTCAACTTTGGGGGAGTTATCAAGGAAGTGTGCATGATTTACCTGCCGGAGATCACCGTTGGCGATTACGTCATCGTCCATGTTGGGTTTGCGATTAATCAAATTGATGAAGAATCGGCACAAGCAACATTAGAGTCGTTTGCCGAACTCGGTTTACTTGACGAGGAAATCGAGGAATTGCGAGCAAGCGGAGACGAAGCGTGAAGCACTTATCGGAGTATCGTGATGGCGAAAAATCGTTGAAACTTGCTGCTGAGATTTCTCGGATCGCCACTAGGCCCTGGGCCATCATGGAAGTTTGTGGCGGCCAAACGCATTCGATCATTCGCAATGGAATCGATCAGATATTGCCAGAGCAGATCGAGATGATTCATGGGCCTGGGTGCCCGGTTTGCGTGACGCCGATCTCTGTGATTGACAAGGCATTGGAAATTGCCGCTCGTCCGGAGGTCATTTTTTGTTCCTTCGGCGATATGCTTCGGGTCCCGGGAACCGGTTCCGATTTGTTTCGTGTCAAAGGCGGCGGCGGTGACGTGCGAATCGTTTATTCGCCGTTAGATGCGGTGAAGCTTGCTCGAGCGAATCCGGGAAGTGAGGTCGTGTTTTTAGCGATCGGTTTTGAAACCACGGCGCCGGCGAACGCCATGGCGGTCAAGATTGCGAAAGATCAATCGATCAAGAATTTTTCTGTCCTCGTGTCGCATGTGCTTGTACCACCAGCGATCGAAGCAATTATGAATTCAGCTAACAACCGAGTGCAGGCGTTTTTGGCCGCAGGTCACGTTTGCAGTGTGATGGGGTTCCATCAATATCCTGCAATCGCCAGCAAATACGGGGTGCCAATCGTTGTCACTGGTTTTGAGCCACTCGATTTGCTCGACGGCATTCGGCGCACGGTCCTTCAACTCGAGTCAGGCAAAGCGTACGTTGAAAACGCTTTTCCGCGAGTCGTTAGCGAAGCGGGTAACGAGGTTGCTCAAGAAACGATTGCCGAAGTTTTTGAGATAACCGATCGTGCTTGGCGAGGAATCGGAGTGATCCCTGAAAGCGGCTGGAAACTGAGGCCTGAATACGCTGATTTTGATGCTGAGTTGAAGTTCAATGTGCCGCAGGTTGCACAGGAACATGTCACGATTTGCCGTGCCGGCGAAGTGTTGCGTGGTGCGATCAAGCCGCACCAATGTGAAGCCTTCGGTAAACAATGTACGCCAAGAAATCCGCTCGGTGCGACGATGGTTTCGAGTGAAGGAGCGTGCGCTGCGTATTACAACTATGGAAGATTCGTGAAACCATGACGAAATTGGACCCGATCGAAATTCAATCGCCACAATGTCCGGTACCACTACGTGACTATCCCGAAGTGATCCTCGCGCATGGCGGAGGAGGTAAGCTCTCTTCGGAGTTGATCGAGCATGTTTTCGCACCTGCATTCGCTAACGAACATGTGACTCTGCTAAGTGACTCGACGCCGCTAAACTTGCCAAACCAACAAATTGCCGTTTCGACCGATTCGTTCGTCGTCCAGCCGTTGTTTTTTCCGGGCGGCAGCATTGGTGAATTGGCGGTCAATGGAACGGTCAATGATTTGGCGATGAGCGGCTCACGGCCACTGTTTTTGACAGCAGGGTTTATCATCGAAGAAGGTCTGCAAATGGAACAATTGCTCCGCATTGCAAATGACATGGGGCGAGCAGCAAAAACAGCAGGCGTTTCGATCATCGCGGGTGACACAAAAGTCGTCGAGCGAGGATGCGGTGACGGTTGCTACATCAACACGTCGGGGATTGGGGTGCTACTACCGGAGCGAGCGATTGCCATTGACCAAGCCCGCCCAGGTGATGTGGTGATTGTCAGTGGGACCGTCGGTGATCATGGCGTCGCAGTGATGAGTGTGCGTGAGGGCCTTGAATTTGAAACTCAAATCCAAAGTGACTGTGCACCATTAACTGCATTGGTACAAGCGATGCTCGACGCTGTCCCCAACATCCATGCGATGCGGGATCCAACGCGTGGTGGCGTTGCGATGAGTCTGAACGAGATCGCCGATGCGTCGGGGTGTGGAATCGAGCTTGACGACGAAAGTATACCGGTGAGAGGCCCCGTGCGTGCGGCATGTGAGTTTTTGGGGCTCGATCCGTTGCTGGTCGCGAACGAGGGGAAGCTGATTGCGATTGTTGCGTCTAGCGACGCCGATCGGTTGCTCGCTGCCATGAAAGCTCATCCGCTTGGTCGCGATGCGGCAATCATTGGCCGCGTGATCGAAGACAAGAATCGATTGGTGGTTGCTCGCACGCCCGTGGGAACCAAGCGGATCGTTTCCGTGCCGATCGGCGAGCAATTACCGAGGATTTGCTGAAATGCATGAACTGTCGATCGCGCTCAATCTTCTCGAAGTGGCACAGCAGACGATGAGCGAACATGCGGAGTCCGAACTTGTCGCAATTCATATTCGACTTGGGCCAATGTCCGGTGTCGTCCGGGAGGCACTTGAATCGGCCTACTTAATTGCTCGCGAAGAATCCTTTTGCCCAAATGCCGCGTTGGTGATTGAAGAAACCGAGTTGATGGTCGATTGTCCAAAGTGTGGCGATCACCAAGTCGCGGTCTCTTTGAATGATCTTCGCTGTCGAAAATGTGGTACGGTATCGGGCCGGATCGTTGGTGGACGCGAAATGGAAATCTCAGCACTCGAAGTGAAGGACGAATAGCTCTGATGACACGACTAGTAGAAGTTCGGACACAGATTCTAAAACAGAACGACGTGGTTGCGCGAGAGCTACGCAAACAGTTCGCCGAGCAGCGACGTTTTGTCGTTAGCATGGTGTCGAGTCCAGGATCGGGCAAGACACAATTGTTGCAGCAAACGCTTCAACTTCTTGGGGAACGATACCGCGTCGCGGCGGTCGTTGGCGATTTGGCAACCGAGAATGATGCTGCGAGATTGGCTAGTTCAGGAGCGATGGTCAAACAGATAACCACCGGCACGCTCTGTCATTTGGAAGCAGAGATGGTCCGCGAGGCGATAAAGCCATGGGATGACATCCCTCTTGATTTTCTGTTCATCGAAAATGTTGGCAACTTGGTTTGTCCGGCTAGTTATGATCTCGGAGAAAATTGCCGCCTCGTCCTGTTCTCCGTTACCGAGGGTGAGGACAAACCGAGGAAGTATCCGACGATATTCAACACTGCGGATGCCACCGTGATTACCAAGATGGATCTAGCCGAGGCGGTGGAATTTGACGATCCCGCAGCAAGAGCGAGTATCGAGCGGGTGCGTCCAGGGATGGAAGTGCTTCACGTATCGGCAAAAACGAACGAAGGCATGCCAGCGTGGATCCATTGGCTTGAGTCACACCTTCCCGCATCGATTCCATGAATCCAGTAGTTCGATCACGCGGGCAAAGGCGGCATCGAGGTTTACCCGTGCGTCCGACGAAAGCCCTTGGCCGAGATCGAATTGGTAGCCACGAATTCCCAATACCCACGCCTCGGGCACGTGATGAAAATGGTCATGACAGATCGCCAATACCGCGCCAGGTGAAACGCTGTGGCTGGTGAAAGCGATTTCGGTGGTCGGGGCGAGTGACTCGAGATTGAACGGCGGCGGTGCAGAGATACTGGCGTCAATAAACAGGACTCGCTCATAGTTGGCCAAGCTTGCCGCGTCCTCGATATTGAGTTGATAGTCGGCATCGGTTTCGAAATCCGACCGGTTGAGATTGGCAAGTCGTTCGATCAAGGCTGGACCGAGACCGTCGTCACCTCGCTCGGGGTTACCGCAGGCCATGACGAGATTGCATGGCCGCTTTTTAGGTAGACCGTTTATCGGTAGCCCACTCATCCGCGAGTTCGCTCGTCCAAAATCGTTCCATCGGGGCCGATCAGTTGCACGAGTAACCGCATCTGGCCCAACGCATGTGTCGCGCAACTGAGGCAAGGGTCATAAGCGCGGATGCCCACTTCGATGGAGTTTAGCATTCCTTCGCTGATCTCGGCTTGTCCTTCGAGATATTGATCGGCGACCACGCGAACGGCTTGGTTCATCGCTTCGTTGTTGTGGGTCGTCGAAACGATCAGATTGCCTCTTCGAATTTGGTCATTGTCATCAACCTCGTAATCATGGATCAACGTTCCGCGTGGAGCCTCGATGATCGCAACACCACGGTCGCGACGCTCGCCGGTTGTGGTCAGTTCGCCGCGAAGCACGTCAGGATCAGCCAGCAATTCACGCATCTTCTCTGCGCTGTGTACTAGTTCGATCAAACGAGCCCAGTGATACGCCATCGTGGCATGAATCGGTCGACCTTTTCCGAGTGCCATGAATTCTTGGCGTTCCTCTTCCGCGATCGGTGTGTCAATGAAGTCACAGTTGTTGATGCGGGCAAGCGGTCCGACTCGATACCATCCCTTCTCTTGCCCCCTATCATGAATGAATGGGAATTTCATGTAGCTCCAATTGCGGACGCCTTCTCGGATCACATCGAGATAGTCTTCTGGTTTGACTTGATCAAAGATGATCTTTCCATCGGCATCTTTGGCGCGTAGATTTCCGTCGTACAAATCCAAGCAACCGTCTTCTCGCACGATGCTGAGGAAGTTGGACTCGAATGTGCCGAACGGGAGCAACTTTTCGGCGCTTGCGAGTGTGACATCTTTGCAGAGCTTTAGTCCTTCAACGCCCCACTCGAGCATCGTGTCCACTTCCGCAGCCAAACGATCACGATCCTCCTGTGACAAGTGCTTGTTGACACCACCGGGAATCGAACCGGTGCCGTGGATCTTTTTGCCAGCGGTCGCCTTAATGACCTCCTGGCCAAATTTCCGCATCAGTACCGCCTTTTTAGCGACTTCGGGGTACGCCTGGATCACGCCAATTACATTCCGCTGCGCAACGGGAGCGTCGAATCCAAATAGCAGATCCGGCGAAGAGAGATGGTAGAAATGCAATGCGTGAGATTGGAAAGTTTGGCCGTAGTGCATCAACCGACGGATTTTTTCCGCTGTCGGTGAGAGCGAATCGGCACCAACGATCATGTCACACGCTTTTGAGGCGGCCAAGTGATGGCTGACCGGACAGATACCGCAAAGCCGCTGCACTAACACAGGAACTTCCCAGTAGAAGTGTCCCTGCACAAAACGCTCGAATCCTCGGAACTCGATAATATGCAGCCGAGCCTGCGTCACATGATTATCTTCATCCATCTGGATGGTGACTTTGCCATGTCCTTCGACCCGCGTGACAGGATTGATCACGATCTTGCGAGTGCCGTTTTGTGTTGCAGTCGTCATTATCTCTGCCTTTCGGATCAATCGTATTTTAATAGTTCGTAATCGAGTACCGGTTCGCGTCCTTCAAGCAAGGCCACGATGGCAGCCCAAAGAGCATCGGCCGACGGCGGGCACCCAGGGATGAAGTAATCGATCTTGACCACTTCATGCGCGGGGTAAACACGGTCCAGCATGATCGGGATGTCGGGATCGTTGGGAATCACGCCATCGATGACCGACGGTCCGCGAAGAAACGCTTCTTCGAGGCATTCACGTAGCGGAACAGTGTTGCGCATCGCAGGCACACCACCGGTCAACGCGCACGCACCAATCGCAACAAGAGTTTTGCAGTTCTTGCGGAACATTCGCAAGAATTCGACATTTTCGTCGTTGCTACATCCTCCTTCGATGATTCCGATATCGACGACACGATCGAATCGCTTTTTGTCGTTAATCGGAGACTTATCGAACTCGACCAGTTCCGTCAGTTGCAAGATCCGCTCGTCAATATCGAGCAACGACATGTGGCAACCGAAACAGCCGGTAAAATGCCCGGTGGCGATAGTAGGCTTGGACATTGGAATGAAATCCTTCCGATACTTTAGTGATCAGTGAGACGCAGCCTGCTCGATCTCCGAACCAATTGGGTTATGGTCGTACTTGCGCTCCCCGACGGGGACTGAGTAGCCGACGCGTTTGGTGCGCAAACAACCGGTTGGGCAAACGTGGGCTGCCGCGTCTGCGACATCCATCAGTGTTTCGCCTAATCCATGCTCGGCGTTGACGGTGATCACTTTTTCGATGCCACGCCCCTCAAAGGCGAACACTGTCTTACCATCCTGCAAAGCCGAAGCCCGCACACAACGACCGCAAAGAATGCACAAATCACGGTTAATAAAGATGTCGGGATGCGTCGCATCGACCTCGCGGTGCGTTTCGATGTAAGGCAGTTTCGGGACGACCATTCCCAACCGATATCCCTCGGCTTGCAGTTCGCAATTACCACTGGTTTCACACGAAGGACAAAAGTGGTTGCCTTCGACAAACATCATCTCTAGCACAGTACGCCGATGAGCGTTCAATTCCTCGGTGTCGTTTTCAATCGTCATCCCCTCTTCTACTGGGATGGTACACGAACTCCGAGGCCGTCCATCGACCTTCACAACGCATAGTCGACAGTGACCTCGTGGCGGAAGATCCTTGTGGTGACAAAGCCGTGGAATGTAAATTCCCGCATCGTCAGCCGCTTCGATGATCTTTTGGCCCGCTTTGGCCTCCACTTGCTTTCCGTCGATGGTAATGGTGACGGTCTTGTCTCTCATCGTTGGGTTCCCTCTCTGTTCAATGAATTATCGGGATCGATGCACTGGCCGTTTCAGTTTAAGAGTTTGTCACGGCAGGTTCTCCTGTTTCGATCTGAAACAATTCGCGACCAGAGGCAGTACAGCCAGCCTTCAAGGCTTTGTTCAGATCCAGACGCGGATAGTAGTCGCCCTCTTGTAATCGTGCTTCGTACAATTCGGGGAACTGTTCGATCGTACTCAGAATCGGATTGGGCGCGGTTAGCCCTAATCCGCATTGACTCATCGTTTTGATCGTGCCGCACAACTGTTTTAGTTCGTCAAGTTCCCTATGGGTTGCATGCCCGTCGAGGACTTCACGAAGATCTTTCAGTAACAGCGTCGTGCCGACACGGCATGGTACGCACCATCCACACGATTCCTCGGCGAAGAATTCACCGAACTGGTACATGTATTCCAATATATCGCGATCAGGCCCAAAGATAATGATCGAACCGCCCGTCGGAAGATCTTCGAACGCGATGCTACGCAGGTAGTCTTTCGGTCCAATGCAGAAACCCGATGGACCGCCGATTTGAACCGCTTGGGCGTCCTCGGCATCCACTTGTTGTAGAAGCTTTTCGACAGTGATGCCGTACTCGACTTCGTAAACACCCGGCAGGCGGCAGTCACCTGAGATGCTGAGCAGTTTCGTTCCCTTGCTCTGCTCTGTTCCCAGCCGCGAGAACCATTGGCCGCCATGTTCGAGAACACGCGAAACACCGCAAAACGTCTCGACGTTATTCACCAGCGTCGGCTGTTCCTTGTAGCCGCGTTCGACAGGGAACGGCGGTCGATCTCGTGGCGCGCCCCGTTTGCCTTCGAGCGATTCAATCAGAGCTGACTCTTCGCCGCAGATGTAAGCGCCTGCAGCGGCTTGGATACGGATATCGAAGTTGAAACCCTCGATGCCGCAAATGTTGTTTCCAAGTAGACCTAGTTGACGATGATTCGCCAGTGCACGTTCAAGGCTTCCGCGAAGGTAATCATATTCGCCGCGTAGGTAAATCATTCCTTCTTCGGCGCCGATCGTGAATGCGGCGATTGTCATGCCGTCGAAGACAAGCTCTGGATTCTCCATTAGGATCACACGATCCTTGAATGTTCCGGGTTCGCCCTCGTCCGCATTGCAAATCACGTAATGCGATTCGCCTTTTGAGGTTCGGCATTTTTCCCATTTACTGGCGGTGGGGAATCCTGCGCCGCCACAACCACGCAAATGAGATGCATAGAGCTCGATAATGACTTCCGCGGGCGTTTTGCGAATGGCCTTGCGCACCGCATCGCCACTTTCGTAGGGCCCCAACAGAATTGGCCCACTTTGGCGTAGGTTCTTTCGCACTCGCGCCTGCGGCAATGTGTCAATCTCGTCACCCGAGCAAATCGCAGCAACGATTCCGGGAACATCCTCGGGCTTCAGTTGGGTCAGCGCGATTCCGTTAACCAACACGCTGGGGGCCTGGTCGCTGAGGCCAATACAGGAAGCTTTTTCAAGAGTCACCTTGCCATCTTCGGTCGTCTCACCGAGAAAGATACCGAGCTCTTTCTCAAAGGCTTCGACCAATTCATCGGCGCCATTCATGCGCTCAACGACAGCCGTGCAAATGCGGATGACGTTTTTCCCTTGAGGCGAGCGGGAGAAGAACGCATAAAAACTGACCATGTCTCGAACTTGAGCACGATGGATGCCCAAATTCTTAGCAATCAGTCCGATGCTGAGTTCAGAGAGATGCCCCAGCCGCCCGTGCACGGCCCGGGCCACATCCATCAGTCGCGTAGGATCATTGTTAAACTGATGTGCGATCTGTTCGATGATCGCAGTCGTTTCCTTTGGCATGGTACAAGCCCCCTGCCTGGTAGGAGAATGAACGGTTCAGAATGCAAATCAATTCGTTCCAGAACTTTCTATTTCTGGAACATAACAACTAATGAATTGAATTGAAAGGAAAATCAGCGCGCAAACATGAAGTTTTTGTGATCTTTTTTGTGCCCGAAAGTAGAGGGAAGTGAGTCGGGAATGCAGACTCAAATGAACCTTCTAAAATGGATGCAATCGATTGCACCGGCTTTGCGCCAGTGCAAGTCCATTCGCGCCAGTGAGAGTCCCTTCATGGGGCGACGCGCGATGCAGCTGAGTAGGGATTGGCGTGCCGAAAGAACGGTGTGGCCTTGGCATGCGAATTATCAACGGTGCAACTACAATCGTCGCACCGTTGAATTTGATAGACAAAGAAGGCACGGCGGTATTACTCGTTGGCTTGCATTCGCCATACGGGTCTCGCATTCGCTGAGATTTCTTGATCGATCTCGTTCATGCGTGCCTGCATCTTTTCGACTCTTTCGGGATGAGCTTCAAAGCTGTTGAGTTCTTCACCGATATCGTTAGCGAGATTGAAAAGGAAGGTTTGTTTCGCATCGGTAGTCTTCGGATTTGCTTTTCGTTTTGCCCGATTCGACTTTTCAAGGTACTTCCAGTCACCGATGCGAATCCCTTCGAGGTTTCCTTGAGCGGAGTAGAAAACAAACTCATTGCGCGGCGACGAATCGCTTGAAAAAGTTTCTGAAATATCGATGCCGTCAATCTTGTTTCCCTTGGAAAGCGGTTTGCCAGCGAGTGCAGCAATCGTCGGTAGCAAGTCGATCGTTGATACCAATGCATTGGTTTCGGTTCCCGCAGGGATGCGGCCTGGTCCCCACATCACACAGGGCACCCGTTGGCCACCTTCAAATGTGGTTCCCTTTCCGTCTCGAAGCGGAAATGCGTGCCCACCATGGTTTTTAAACTGTAACCACGGTCCATTGTCGCTGGTATAGATCATGTATGTATCTTGATCCAATCCGAGTGCGCGAATCGTGTTCGTTAAACGTCCCACTTCTGCGTCAATATGTTCGATCACGCATTTGTACGCATTTGCGGGGTTCGCATCATAGGCATCCTCCGGAACGTAGAGCGGAATGTGTGGCATGGAATGCGGCAGATAAAGAAAAAATGGTTTTTCCTTGTTCGCCGTGATGAATTCGATCGCCTTGTCGGTGTATCGCCGGGTGATCGTTCGTTGGTCTACGGGTAACTCGACAATCTTTTCGTTTTGGATCAGCGGTGTATTCCAATGGGTGATACACGATTCCTGGTCCTTCCAAAGCTCATCCGATGGGAGCTTGGGCTTTCCCTTGTTGTCGGGATGGTTCATGTCGTTGGAGTAGGGGATTCCGAAGTAGGAATCGAAACCATTCGAGCGTGGCAACGTTTCGGGATGATGTCCGAGATGCCATTTACCGACGCAAGCGGTTGCATAGCCTATTGTTTTAAGGTGATCCGCGATCGTGTATTCGGTTGAGTTAAGCCCATAGTCGCTCTTGGGGAACAAGACATGGCGATGCATTCCCACTCGTTTCGGGTAGCAACCTGTCAACAGTGCGGCACGAGATGGCGAACATACCGAACACGCTGAATAGAAACTTGTGAACTTGCGTCCTTCGGCGGCCAGGCGATCGATGTTGGGCGTTTGGATTGTTTTCGAGCCGAAGCATCCAAGATCGTTGTAACCTTGGTCATCGGTGAAAATGATGATGAAGTTGGGCTGATCCGATGCACTGCAATTCAAAGTCACGGCATTGGTTATCAGCACAGACAAGAGCAAACCGAGTCGTACGCTCAGCAATGGAAAAAGTCGAGTTTTTTGAGTCATGAGTCACCGACGCAAAGGAGTGTTAAGGCGGGATGGAAACGCAGCCAAGACAAATATAGCCGATTTGAGCCAGCCGTTTCGTTAATGCAGGACAATCCGGCATATCGCGTCATCGAAGTCTAGCAACGTCCTGCCGTAATCTCATTCCTCCGTAATCTCGGATTGTGTTCAGGTGCGAGTCGCATGCGAAACGTGGCCAGCGAAACATCACAAATCCGATGGTGATTTCAACCTCCGTCCGACCCGACACACGTTTCGCAGGCCACTGATAATACGATTCACAAGCCGCATCGCTCATCGAGCCGATGGTGTATGCTTGGGGGCAAGGTGCCCCTTTGTGGAGGTCCTGGTCATTCCTTTTCACAAATCCTTTTCACGAAACCACGGGTCCGCAATGAAGAAGGTTCTATTGATATTGGGTGGTGTCGTTGCATTGGGGATTCTCAGTTGTGGTGGGTTCCTCTTTTTTGCCGCGTCCAAGAACGCGGACATCATTGGCGACTTTTCCAAGCTGATCGCAACTGGCAATCCGGATCAGTTTCTCGGCGAGTGCACTCCTACGCTTGCCAAGCAACTTGAACGTCCACTGGTGGGGAAATGGATGAGTGCGATAAACACAAATCTGGGAACGTTCAAAGATACGGACTTAAACGGGTTCGATTACAACACGTCGTGGAACAATGGTGTGCAGCGGACAGAATCATCGGGAGTCGCCAACTATGAAAAGGGGACAGCCAGGATGGATGTTGTTTATGTCGATGGGAAAATTGATGGATTCGAGTTCGACAGCCAACAGATGCCAACCGATTGGTTTCTAAGACTCGATGACACCAGCTTTTACCAAGAGCAAGCGAAAGCGTTTCTACAGCGAATGGTTGACGGGGAAGCCGATGCCTTGTACGCGGAAATGCATCCGGCACTGAAAGAAGTCAAGTCACTCGAAGCGTTCGAGTCTGACATCGCTGCGATGCAGCAGTGGGGTGGTGCGGTAAAAGAGATTCATATCGTTGGCGACGCGTTTGATGACGTTGAGAAAGGGCAAGTCCTGAGGGTGGAAGCCGAAATTCGCGGAGAAAAAGCAACGTTGCCTGCATCAGTGAAGTTTGAGTTTACAGGATTGGCCGCGCCGATTCTGGGATACGGAATCAACAATCCCTCTGCCAACGAGGCACCGTGATCGATTGAATTCGATTCGCGACGTTTCTTCGGTTTGTCAATCAATATGACGGGACGCATGGGGGTTGCATTGGGACTTATCGAGTGTGTCTGGCAAACAGGTGATTTCTAGCAAACAGGGAATTGACGACGCGGCAATTCAGCACCGCGGTGGATGCAGGAGCGCCACGTCCGAATGACGGAGAATCGATACGGTTCCGCGTTCCATGAGGAACGCCACCTTCCAAAGTCGGACGCGTTGGTCATGGTTACACCGGTCATGGTTACACCGGTCATGGTTACACCGGTCATGGTTACACCGGTCATGGTTACACCGGTCATGGCTACACCTCCGACGGCCTTGCTTACTATTAGACGTTGAGTGTGCCCTGCAAACTTCGCGTTGCAACCGATTCCTGGCCCGGATGATTCACGTCGACCAAAAATCCGGCACCCATGCACTTGCTTGGTCCGAGTTCAACGCTTTGCAGGATCCAGGCTAGCCTTGTCGCCTATCGGGTTCGCCTATCGGGCAAAACAAAACTGCAGTAGGGGACGCAAAAACAACACGATGCGACTGGAAATGTCGATGGCTGCCGTAGAGAGTTGTCCTGGAATCACCCATTAGAGTGATAGAAAGAAGGGAAAAACGGCGTCCGAGGCGTTGGGGCGAACACCTCGAACGCAGGGGTGACAGAAACTGTCACCCCATGAGCAGTACTTTAATACAATCGACTTCAAATGTGTAGACGATTAGCTGAAATTTATTGCGAGTTTGAATAGGCTGTAACATCTGACTGAATAACCCTTGTTTTTTACTCAACGCGTCTAACCAGAAGTGGGAAAGGAAATTGCGGAAATCCTAATTGGATTGTTTATGTCCATCTTTAACGATGGAGTTTATTCCGCTACGTTCTTGATCGTGTGGGGGGGCAGAAGAATGCCGATAGATCGTTCGTCACAGATCAGAAATGTTGAGTGCAGGTTATCGGAATGGTATGAGGTTTGGTTGGTTCCAACTTCATTGACGCGAATGATTCGGTGCGGTTGTTGATGCATTGCGTTGTTCCATCACACGAGTTGTATTTCTTTGACACAATTTGACTTTGTTGCGGCGGAGGGGGACAAATGGGGCGATTGCCCCTTCCGTCGCAATTTTTGCTTCTATCCCTATCATTTTGGATAAGCTCCCCACTTGTTCGAAATAACGAATTGATGATGCAGCACGAATATGGCATCAAGATCAAGGCTTGAACGCGGACTGCAAATGTTGCTGCTGCTTCGCAATGGCGGTGATTATGATGCGATGAAACTTGCCTCTGAGCTTGGGGTTGCGAGGCGGACCGTGTTTCGTGACCTTGCGTCGTTCCGAGATATTGGGATCCCGATTGAATTCGACATCAAGTCGGGGCGATTTTGGATTCCTTCGCTACACGATCAAGAGAATTTCGAAAGGCCACTAGGGATCGTGAATGTCTCTTCCGGCCAAGATGGCGCGCCGGATTCTTCAGGCGGATCAGATTCTGATTCAATCAACTCCTTGATTCGGTCGGCGATTACGCATACCGCTGCGTTTCCAGACGATGATTCGATCTTACGCCAAATTGCTTTGCTGTTGGCTTCTCATCCATCGAAAATGCCTAGTGATACCGATGGTAGTAAACAATTGACATTAGATGAAAACGCGAGGGCAACAACGGAGCTTGAAGAGAGTGATGCGAGAGTCTCCGATGAAGAGCCAGACTGCGCCCGTGGTCGTTTGAGGAGGCGTTTTGATGATGACCATACCATTGCGGTGACTGGCTCTCATTCAGGCGATACCTCGTCGATTCGTTCGTTTTCATTTGGATTGCCGGAGGGGTTCGAGTGTTTGTGCCAGGCAATTTCTTCGCAAAATTGCATACGGGTGATTGACGAATCGAGTCGTTTTTTTGCTAATGATACCACGATCGAGCCGTTAAGCTTGACCTTTGATCGTGAAGGCTGGATGTTGGTTGCCGCGATCGAAGGGGCAAATTCACCGCGAATTCCAATTCAGGGGCTTCGGTTTTTCTTGGTGGACGAGACTCCCGTTGCCCGGTCGACTGATCCTGCCCGTTCCGACCTCAACGAGAAATAGCCATTGATCCACGGTGGCTGTGTGAACTCCAAAACCCACGATAAGTGATCCTGTGGCCAAAAAGACGATGTCAGCAACGAATTCGCATGTGAGTTTTTCCAACTCACAGGGGCAAGAGGCTCGTGGATCCCTGGTCAAGTTGACAAGGCAAATGGTCATTTTTGAGGTGTACAATCCTTATTCGATCGTTCAGCTCTCTGAGGTCCTCAATGAATTACGGATTTTGCAAGGAGCACGTGAAACGTACAAAGGTCGGGCAGTTGTCACGGGTTTAATCAACACAGGGTTGATGTTGATCGTTTCGGCATCCCTCGTGGATCCATGGTCCGATTTAAAGGGACTTGGACCTGGGCCTGTGCTTCGCCGTTTCGTGCGTGGATTTGTGGGCGATTGGGAAGACGCAACGGCAAGTTTAGAAAAACCGTTTCAAATTGCGGTGACAAATCTGCGGAATTTTCTGCAGGAACTATCTCGTTGGTTGGAGCACTGGGAAACAGAAGCTGGGATTGGCGACCATAGTGAAGCCGATCGGTCGTTGAATTTTGTGACCGATGTGGACCAAGGAATTGAACCGCGACTTACAACGCTATATGGCGAATTCGAAGATTCGACGAAGGAAATTGATCGCAAACGACTCCCCTATCATCGAGCGTTTGCGCAACGAGAACTGCATCCGTTGA
Organism: Novipirellula herctigrandis; assembly: GCA_007859835.1. Classification (GTDB taxonomy): domain Bacteria; phylum Planctomycetota; class Planctomycetia; order Pirellulales; family Pirellulaceae; genus Novipirellula_A; species Novipirellula_A herctigrandis. The sequence continues at coordinate 7,250,053 of SJPJ01000001.1, forward strand.
TGATGTGCTCTCCATTCATGCACCGTGCATTCAACAAGCCACTGGGTTACGCGGGTGACTATGAGATGGTACGCATGATGATTGGAGTTCCCTGGGAGGGAAACAATACATTTGCGAAGTTGCTAAATGCGTCGGCGCTTCGACATGAGGCGCCAGCCGCACATCGCAATCGAATCGATTTGTTACAGAAGGCTTTACAGCGTGAAACGCATCGAGTCGTGTCATCCCACAATGAAGGCGTGAAACAGCCGGCAGATGAATCAAACGACCAAGTGATTCCGAAGGCGCAAGACGGTCGATTTGAAGTGTTGAATATCGGTTGCGGTCCGGCGGAGGAGATAAAGTCATTTGCCGATGCGGATCCTGTTTCGGGTGCAGCCGACTTTACCTTGGTCGATTTCAATCTTGAGACACTTCAACACGTTCGCGAAAACCTAATTCCGAGCGTCCAGAAAGCGCGGCCTGATCTTATCATTTCAACCGAGCAGCGAAGCGTGCACGAGATTCTTCAATTGTCCATCGAAGGGGGGCCAAAAGAGTCGAAGCAGTATGACATGGTCTATTGCGCAGGCCTTTTCGACTATTTCCGTGACACGACCTGTGGATACTTGATCAAGCTTTTCTATTCTTGGGTTAAGGAAGGCGGACTCGTCTTGGTTACGAATGTTTCTCCATCGCATTCGTCCGTTGCGATTATGGGCCTAGTTCTTGATTGGAATCTTGAATTGCGGGATGAGAAAGTGATGCGTTCGCTTGCGCCAGGGCTTGGGCTACAACAAACCTATGTTGACCGCACCGGCGTGAACGTGTTTCTCGAAATTCGCAAGCCTGTCACATGATTTTCCGTTCTCGGCCATCTTCATCCCCGCAAGCGTTCCTTGAATCGGAAATCCCTTTGCGGCACTATCGCACTCGCATTGCACTTGCGCTTGGTGTTGTGCTTATGCCCGCTGGCACTGCTCTCGATTTTGCGATTTACCCAAATGATGTTTGGCAGTTGTCGATCATTCGCTTTGCTACGTCTGTGATGCTTTTCTTGGGATTGCTTCTTGTTCTGAAGCTTTCCTGTGAAGGGTGTGTCGAGGCTATCAGCGTACTCTTTCTTGTAATTCCGTCATTAGCTATCGCGCTAATGATTCGGCAGACCAATGGAGTGCAGAGTCCCTATTATCTTGGCTTGATATTGTTGATGATTGTCGTTCACCTTCTCGGTTTCCGTACTACCGAAGCGATTCTCTATTGTGTGGTGACGATTGGTGCGTACTTTGCCGCCATTATTTCACATCCGGACCCAACAACCTTTGAGTTGTCTCATTTTGTGCAAGGAACTTTCTTTCTGGTTACGAGTGCAATCGTTTGTGTTTTTGTTAGCAATGTGAATTTCCGTAATCGTTTAACGGCGTTCAATCTGCAGACGGCACTGAAGGAAGAGCAAACGCGGTTAGAAAAGTCACTCAGACAATTGCAGGAAACCGAAGCGCAGTTGTTTCAGAGTGAGAAGACGCGAGCAATCGCTGGGCTCGCTGCGGGTCTACTGCACGAGATCAACAACCCTGTCAACTTCTCTCTGATGGCGTTGAAGGTCATGAAGAAACGCACGGCGTCCGACTCTCCGAACGTCGAGACCCTGAACGATATTGAGGAAGGGGTGCAGCGAATTGGTCAGATTGTTTCCGACCTCCGCTCCTTTGCTCATCCAGAGCACGAGCACACCAAGAGTCCTTTTCGTATTTCCGATGCAGTCGTTATGGCGGAGCGTTTTTCGAGGAGTAGCTTGACCTCGTCCGAGCTTCAAATTCTTGACAGCGAGGCGATGCGGTCATTTGTTGTAGGTTCGGAAAGTCAGATCGTTCAGGTATTGCTAAATTTGATTCTTAATGCGAATTCTGCGAATGAGCGTGTGCGAGATCGGCAGGCCTCCGTGATCAATGTTTCGGCGGAACTGAAAGAGGACCGGCTTGCGGTTACCGTCGAAGACCATGGCATTGGAATGACCGAAGAACAGGTTCAGCACGCAGTAGAACCGTTTTACTCCGATAGTGGTGGGCAGGGGCTCGGGCTTGGTTTGAGCATTTGTGGGACCATTGTCGCGGCTCATGATGGTCAGCTATTAATCCAAAGCGAGCCCAACGTTGGCACACGAGTTGTTTTTGATTTGCCCGTCCATCCGTGTGACTCGGCACCGCCTGATAACCGAGTAGGTCAATCCCCAGCATTCCTAAACTAGTACTCGTTTCCTTTATCTCTCTCCATGGACCACACTATGAATTTTCATGCCGGAAAGCAGGTTCTTTATGTTGATGATGAGCCCCATGCGTTGAAGTACTTTTCGCAGCTTTTCGGCGATGAGTTCGAGATCGTAACTGCGGAATCGGCAGAACAAGGAATGGCTTATATTGAAGCGAATCCAAGTCTCGTGGCAGTTTTGGTAACCGACCAAATAATGCCGGAGAAGACGGGGGTTGAATTGATGGAACAAGTTCGCACGCAATACCCTAAGATTGTTCGCGTGCTGACGACTGCACATTCAAACCTTGAATCTGCGATCAAGGCGGTCAACGAAGGCGGCGCATTTCGATACTTAACCAAACCGTGGAACGATACGGAAATGGTTGGAACCCTGCTACGGGCTATCGAGTATCACCAAGCGATGGATGATCGTGATCGGCTGTTGAATGAGAAATTGAGTGTTCTGCACCGATTGATCGTGATGGATCGGGTCCGAGGACTCGCGCTTGCGGCCACGGCGCTTGAGGGGCAATTGCGAGGATCATGGGAGGCATTGACGGAGTATATGCGTCAATCGCCTGTCAAAAAACGCATCGAAATTCAAATGGAGGAAATCGCGAACATGAACATGGTCGCGATTGCTCGTCATTCGACTCGAGAAATGGTCGAAACCATCGAAGTGCTTTTGAAGGATACGATCCGATGCTCAACGGGTGAAGACACGAATGTAGACGTAACTGCGATTCTGGAATCCTACGTTGATCGGTCTCGTGCCGCGTTCGCAAACGATGACCTTCAGATTGTCGTCCACGTTACCGATACGCTAGAAAAAATTGATACGGACAGCGGAATGCTCCGCCGCCTATTGGAGATTATTGTTCGGCGACTTGCCGATGTGCAAGACAAACCTGGGCGTATTGAGATTTCGATTAGTCAGTCGGGCGAAGAGACCCTTATTGATGCAAAAAGCAATTTTGAGGAATTGGACGATGACCAGATCGCGTCCTTTTTCTCTGCAGCGATCCCGCTCAACAAGTGGCCGATCGGTTTGGATATGGATTTGTTGAGTGCGTTCATGATCACTAGGCACTTAGGCGGCCGGATGACGATTGCCCCGTCGCCGCCAAGTGGACCCTCCTTGAGCGTCACCCTGCCGATTCATCCACCGAAGACCGTCGAATCCGAGGTCACGGCGGAGCAGCTCGACACGGTCTATGAATCGTTGAAGGAGTGGGAACGCGAATTGTTGCCGTAGAACTATCAAACCGATTAACCGAATCGAATGTCCTGCTCACAATTTACTCTCAGCGTTTGCTACGGGATTACTTTTCGCAACGGGATTACTGTTGCCATGGGATTACTGTTGAATCGGGGATAGCGTAAAGCTCCATTGGTAAACGCGGTCGCTCTTGATGCGATAGGGGGCGTTCACAGGTAAACCCCATGAGTTATCGCCTCCAACACCCATCTGTACGTGGTCTAGGTTGACGGTAATGAATTCTCGCTCTGGCAACTCAAAGTTGTGCTTGGCGGTAGCGAGATCGTCCATGCTGTATGGCCATGCACTCACCGAGAGTGGAATGTTTGGCGGGGCGTTGATCTGTAACCCGCTGCCTTGTTCGTTTTGGAGCTGCAGCCAACGTACATCACAACGATTGCCGTTTTCCTGGGGCCGCACATACGGCGTCACCCACTGTGAAACAGTCGATTCATATCGGCCGATTGGAGCGGACGTATGCCGGTCCCAATAGTTTTCGTGTGGTCCACGCCCGTACCACGCCACGTTCGCGAAAGATCGAGGAATGGCGAATTGGATGCCAAGACGTGGTAGGTCGGGCTTCCATCGCTTGCTGATAACTTCGAAAGTCGCTTCCGTTTTTAGATACGCTCCTGCCGCCACGGTATGTCGGACTCGGATTCGTGCTTTCGGATTTGGTATCATCACCACCGCGTCGATGACCGGGCGCGACTCGTTGTCCGTTAGCGTGATTGACTTGACAATGGCGCTGTCGCCCGCGTCGCGCCAAGCACCAAGCTTGTCACCGACCTTCCAGCCCTCGTCGTTGTCCGTGAGAGCTCGCCAGAAATTCCACCGCATTGGCTGTACGAGCATTTCGTGTCCATCGATCACGATCGAATCTGGTAAACCCGTACGAGAAGAGATGCGGATCGAGAAATCCTTGCCTGCTGCGGTGATCCCCTCGTCAGTTTGCGTGCCATTCACGCTACCCGGTGGCAATGGGGGATTCTGCAAATCCGTGTGCGGCCATGGGACTTGTTCCCACGCGATGACGTGTCCCGCCTTTGCCCATGTCGTGTCTTCACTCCTCTTAAGTTTAAAGGTGAGCGTGGTCTCTTGATGTTGCGCGGCTGATCTTTTCGCAAAAGCGGTCGCTGCCGAAACGTCAATTTCTTTTGTCTGTCCTGGTGTCACAGCAAAGCTAGGTAACGTTCCTGCTCTAATAAGTTCACCATTGCTGTGTACTTCGTAGTGCAGTCGGCACTCGCTAAGATCGAGTGCAAGTTGCCGATTGGTCAACAAAAGCAAACCGTCAGTGATCTTGACGCCATTAAAGTGGACCGGTTGATAGACTTTCTGGACTTCATAGTAGTGCGGGTGCGGTACCCGGTTCGCGCCAATCACGCCGTTCACGCAAAAGTTAGTATCGGTGGGAGTGTCACCGAAGTCTCCTCCGTAGAAATAGCCGAGCGCCGGATTCGACCGATCTCGGTATAACGCTTGGTCTACCCAATCCCAAATGAAGCCACCGCTCAACATCGGCTCGGCGTGGATCAGATCCCAGTAGTCCGCGAAGTTACCGATGCTGTTGCCCATCGCATGTGCGTACTCATTCATGATGAAGGGACGCCCGGACGGATAGGGACCGTGCTGTTCTTCCGACGACACGTTACCTCTTTCGCCCTTTCGTTTCGCTTTTCCTGTGAGGTGCTGTTTGAGCCAGTTGATGTCGGGGTAGGTCTGGCTGTCAACGTCACCGGCTAAGTTCATGTCGGCGTATTGGATCAGCCGGTTTTCAGGATCGGTCGCGCGACAAACGTCGCGCATCGCTAGAAACGAAGTGCCATAGCCGGCTTCGTTCCCGAGCGACCACATCACGATGCTTGGATGTTGGCGGTCTCGGACCACCATCCGTTGCATGCGTTCGACAACCGCCGTCGACCAATCCGCCTGGTCGCCAGGCAGAATTCGTTTGTGATAGCTCAATCCGTGCGACTCAACATTCGCTTCATCCATCACCAGCATGCCAAGCTGATCGCAAAGCGAATACCAACGAGGGTCATTGGGATAGTGGGCCGTGCGAACAAAGTTGATGTTTGCCTGCTTCATCAGTTCCAGATCACGTCGCATCAATTCAGGCGTCATGACGTATCCCGTGTGTGGATCGAACTCGTGCCGGTTTACGCCTCGAATTTTTAACGGTTTACCGTTCAATAGCAGTTCTTCTCCTGATACCTCCAAGCGGCGAAACCCAACCGGCAATCGAAAAACTTGGCAAACCTTGCCGTTCGATAGGACTTGGACCATCGCCGTGTAGAGCGTTGGTTGCTCGGGATACCACAGCTTCACATTGCTGACCTCGACTTTCTCATTGCCACTGGCAATCTGGTTACCTTTATCATCAAGCAACGACAGTTTGAGTTCAGGTTTCGCCGTATTTATTGAGGCTCCGGGCATCGCCGTCGCATTCAGTTTGACTATCCCGGTTCCTGATTTTAGATCGACCTCCGGTTGGGCATATAGATCCCACAATCCCTCTTCGGGCATTGCGACAAGGAAGACATCACGATAGATGCCACTGAGACGCCAAAAATCTTGGTCTTCGATATAAGACGCATCGCTGAACTTGAAGACTTCCACTGCGACGCGGTTTACACCGCTTTTGACGAACTCGGTGATGTCGAACTCGGCCGGTAGCCGTGACCCTTGGGAATACCCCACCTTTTGGCCATTGATCCACACGAACATTGCCGACCGGACTCCGCCAAAATGCAAAATGATCCGCTGTCCCTTCCACTCCTCGGGCACCTCAAATTCTCGGATGTAAGACCCGACGGGATTGCGTTGTTTGAAGGACGTGAACGTCTCATCCGGTTCGCCCATCACGTGCGGTGGGTCGACGTGGAACGGATACTTGATGTTCACATACAGCGGCGTCCCAAAGCCCTCGCGCTCCCAAGTTGAGGGTACGGGAATGTCAGCCCATTGGGCCGGGTCAAAATTCGGCTCGTAGAAGCCCAGCGGTCGTTGCTCAGGCCGCGGACTCCAGTTGAATTTCCAAAGGCCATTCAATGACTTCACCCATGTCGACTTTCCGTAGCCAGACGACATTGCACTGGTCACATCGGGATCGGCCCAGTAGTTGTTTCGTGGTGGGAGCTTACCAATTTGTGTGATCGCCGGGTTCTCAATTTGTTTTGGAACGAGCGGCTCTCTATTGTCTTCTTTTGCTCCAAGAGAGTCTTTTGAAACCGATCCCTCATGGAGCGTTATCCTTTTTTTTTTACTCGGTCGTTGGAGACGGGGGCTGGAGCAACCGTGGCAGGCTTCTTTTTCGGTCTGTATTTCTTCATCCACTGACTCGTTGGCAACAGCTCGCCCTTCTCCAAACGTTCCCACAACTCGGGTTCGTTTGCCTTCACCCCTGCGCGTGCCGTCTCTGCTGCGAGACCCTGTTCGGGATGGCGGTTCCCAAGGTCGTCGAGGCCCAGGTCGGGATTGCTTGACAACCAATCGGTTTCCTTTGCACGCATTTCGTCCAAAACGGAAGCATACTCCGGATTATTGGCGAGATTCTCTAACTGGTCCGGGTCCTTCTCGAGATCGTAGAGCTCTTCGGCAGGCTTTTGCTCCCGAAAGAAAGTCATCTCAGCTTCGGTTAGCTTGTCTTGCTTTTTCAATCTGCGCATCACATGTAAGGCGGGTCGGTTGAGTTCAAGGTAGGCTTGATCCGTGGCCCAAGGAACTTCGGGCATGTGGTTTTTTATATAGCTGAATTGCTTCGTTGTGATACTGCGGGAACACTCATCGATCTCGTCCCAGATATCGCGAGCGGACCGGACATAGCTGCGGTACTGAGGCTGATCAACGCCAAGAAATGGTTTCGCCGTGATGTAGTCAGGGATTGTTGCACCGGCCAATTTCAAGATCGTTGCCGAGATGTCGGTCGTGCAGACCAAGTCATCTACGACCGTACCTGGCTTCACATATCCTGGTGCCCAAACAATCATCGGGACGTGGATGCCCGTGTCGTGCAAGTAGCCTTTGCCTCGTAGATTGCAGCGACCGTTGTCCGCAATAAAGACGACCACTGTGTTTTGATCGAGCCCTTGCTCTTTGAGATTCTGCATCAGCAGGCCGACCTCGTTGTCCATGTACTCCACTTGGTCTAGATAGGCGGCCCAGTCGTAGCGGATCTCGGGAGTGTCGGCAAAGTAGGGAGGCAGTTCGATGTCGTTCAAGGAAACAGGATGTTTCGATTTGGCACGAACATCATTCCACCAGTCCCCGCGATGAGTCACCACAAGCTGGATTTGGTTAAAGAACGGCTGGTCCGCGGGCGAGAAGTCCGTTTGTTTGTCGAACAGGCCAAATTTGGTTACACCGTCGTAAGGCCCGACCGCAGTGTGTTTGAAGTTACAGTCGATCTTTCTGCCTGAATTCATGACGAGCGAATTCCCCAAGATGCAGGTATAACCCGTATCACGTAGCCATGAGGTAATCGGTTTGAAGGGAGCCGCCAGCGGAATATCGCGATTGCTGCGATGATGGTGTGCATTGATCACCGTTTGGTGGACCCCGACCATCATCGACGAGCGGTTAGGCGAGCAAATCGGGTTGGCACAATACGTTTTTGTAAACAACGCTCCTTCGCTAGCCATCTTATTTAGATTCGGAGTATGCACACCTGCCGTTCCGTAGCACTCAAGATCCGGCGCCATGTCTTCGGCCATCAACCAGATAATATTTGGTCGCTCGCTAGACGCTTGTGGTGCCGATTGCCCACATGCCGCGTCAGCGATCATCGAGACCATCAGTATGGTTATCGCAAACACTGCCAATTCGATTGTACGTCTCATGCAAGTCTCTCTCATCTAAGAACCGGATGCTCAGGTTTCGTCCAATCCGATCATTATGAAGGCCAGTGTGCGTCCCGACTAGCCATCGAGGTCACATCGGCGCGGAAGTCGAAGAATTGTGTAGGTCAACCATTATGGTAGACTCTTAGCTCCGTCTCGCTCACGTTTCAGCAATAACGGTTAGAATGTTTTGGCGGGTATCACGCTCATCCAATTGCGCCGTTCATTCATTAAGACAAGGGATGAAAGATGAGAGATCGAGTTGCAGTGTCGGTGGTTTGCTTTGCATTTGTGGCTTCTTTTGCGAATGCCGTTGTCGCTGGCCGAGCGGACGACGATCTCAAACGGTTCAACCTGCAACGTGGCATTGTCGCGGTCATTGAGTTGCCTGACGGGGATATTGGCTATGTTGTTGACCTTTGCAACTCCAGTGAAATGACCGTCTATTTCCAGACTGCTGATGTGGAGTTGGCCGGCAAAGTACGTAAAGTTGCCGACGCCGCTGGCTTGCTGAGTCGACGTCTTTTTGTAGAGACCGGATCATCGGACTCCATTCATCTCGGCGACAACCTTGCCGATCGTATGATCGTTTCAGCTCCAAACGATTCAGCTCCAAACAACGTGCAACCGTCACACGACGAAGTGCTCCGCGTGTTACGACCGCAAGGCTTTGCGATCATCGGCGAGATGACTTTGGTCAAGCCGGTTCCCGAGGGCACGGATGATTGGTCTCATCCCTATCACGGTCCAGACAACAACCCGAATTCAAATGACAAGCTTTTCCGAGGGGCTCTTGGTACGCAGTTCATCGGTTACCCAAAGTTTTGTCCCATGCCGGAACAGACCGTGATTGCGGGGGGACGCATCTACAAAGCAATGGGGCATCTGGCGCACAAAGCAAATCAAAATGAAATGCTCAATACGCTCTTGTGCGTCAATGCCTACAACGGAACTATCCTCTGGAGACGATCGCTTTCGCCGGGATTCATGCTGCACCGAAACACGATGATTGCGACCGGCGACGCACTTTATATGGGTGACCACGAATCTTGTAAGATCATTGATGGCGAGACTGGCCAAGTTCGTGACGAGATCAAAGTCGATGCCGATATTAGTGATGGTCCGGTTTGGAAATGGATGGCTATGCGTGATGGCGTCATGTATGCATTGGTTGGCAACGCCGAAGTGAAGATTGAAACACAGCGGGCCGTTCGACGTGGTCTGGGGCATTGGCCGTGGGGCATGTGGGACGGTCACGACTACCGCGACCCACGAACTTCGTTCGGATTCGGCAGAACATTGGTCGCGATCGACATCAAGACCAAGAAACGCCTTTGGAACTATCGAAGCGAAGAGTTTTTGGATGCGCGCGCTGTCTGTATGAACGAGACTCAGATCTTCACCTGTTGCCCAGGGAAGTATCTCGCTTCGATCGACCGTTCTACTGGGGAATTGCTATGGAAGAACACGGATCGTGAACTTCTCGACGCGATCGCAGTAAACGAAAAGGCTCAGTTTTACATCACTGGCTATGCAACAACTTGTTACATGAAGTGTGACGAAAATTTCTTGTTTTTTGCAGGTCCGCAACGCGAGCAAATGGTCGTTGCATCGGCCCAGGACGGAAAACTTGCTTGGACGCATCCGAACGGGAATCTGCAGCTCGTACTCCGCAGTGATGGCGTATGGGCTGCGGGACCCGAGAATTCTGATTGTGGGATGAAGTTCGACTATGAAACCGGGAAAGTGCTGGCAACTTTCCCGGCTCGACGTGCCTGCACGCGGGCAACCGGTTGCGCCGACAGCGTCTTCTATCGTGCAAACGGTGGCACCATTCGCGTGCTGACCGAGTCCAACACGGCACAGCATTACGACCCCGTGCGACCACCTTGCCAAGATGGTGTCCTCGTTGCAGGGGGGCATGGTTATTGGGGCCCATGGATGTGTGGTTGCCAGTTGTCACTGTACGGGAATATTGCTGTTCGGCCAGTCGAGTCGACACTTGAAAATGAGGACACTCAGCAAAGACTCATCACGGCGAACCCGAATGGCGAAGTTGTCCCTTTCCATGTTCAAGACGGCGATTGGGCGACTTATCGAGGCAACAATGCTCGCACCGATGTATCGAGCGTGGCGGTCCCAAGTGGTGTCAGACTTGAGTGGACAACGGATGTTTGTCGCGATGCCTTGCCTACGGCGCCGGTCACGGCCGGTGGCCGAGTTTTCATTGCTGATCGCACCGGTGCAGTCCGCTCAATCGATGCTGATGGCAAGCTCGTTTGGATGGCGTACACTGGCGGCCCGATCTACTATCCTCCTGTTGTTGCTAACGATCGGGTCTATGTTGGCTCCGCCGATGGTCGTGTCTATTCGTATGCCGCCCATGACGGAAAACTGCTTTGGTCGTACCGCGTGGGGCCAAACGACTATTGGATTTCGGTCTATGAACGCCTTATTTCGACTTGGCCCGTCGCAGGTGGCGTCGTCGTGGATGGGGACACTGTCTACGCAGCAGCGGGAATCACTCACTACGACGGAACTCACGTTGTTGGCCTTGATGCAATCACTGGCAAACTAAAACTGTCTAATCGCACATCGGGGACGCTTGAGCCGGAAGTGAATAACGGGATTAGTTTGCAAGGGAACCTTACGATCGTCGATGGCGAGTTGCGGTTTCTGGCGGGTGGCGTTTATGAAACGGCTCGGTTCGAACTGAAAACGCTTGAGTGCCTTAACAAGCCACAGTCCCAAGTGCACTCTCAGTTTCGTACTGCGTTCTATCCTTTCTACCCCGAATACGGAAAGTATTTATCGCTCGATTATCAGTGCGCCGACGGATGTCAGCTAACACATGATGCCAGTTATGAAGGCAGCCAATTTGTGAATCTTTCACGCCAAACGCCGCTGCCGCCGGGAACACCCAAACAGATCAAAGAAGCCGCTCGTTGGATTCGACGTGGCGGGGAGACATCGAAGCCCGTTTGGCAAGACAATCGGAACCGCCGTTTTACAAGTTTTGTGGTCACCGACAGCACTCTTTTGGCAACGGGGCATTCGGAAGGCCACGACGACGATTGCTTCTTGGTGTCGATCAACACCACGGATGGTAGCGATAATTGGATCGAAAAAATCCCCGCTGATGCCGTCAAAGGTGGCACTGCGATCGATCATCATGGACGCATTTATGTTTCACTCGAAAATGGCCAGCTCTGCTGTTTCGAACCCCAGTAGCAACGTCGTGGGTTCGCTGATCAATGATGTTAATCCGTCATGGCGATTGGGAGCGAGAGTGGCGTCATAGTTTCTTACGGGACCTATCGCCACAGACCAAGAAAACTTCGCTAATGGAAGTGCCGCTAATCGTCTGCATGCATCCCATTTTTCTAGTTTGTCCATGGCAGCGCTTTTACTTCCTTAGGTATCCTCGATCTCGCATCGCAGCTGGCTGGGAGGTTTGTTCCAGTGGCTCAGATCACGCTGGATCAGTCGCTCCAACGCCACGTTGCTTTCCCGGAAATGCGCAACGAGGTCAGCAAGCAGTGACTCGCTCATTCGCAATGAATCGTCCGGCGTCTGGTTAAATGCCATCTTTGCCGCTCGAGGCTCGAACCCAGGGGCAACTTGAAGAAAACGGAATAGTCCGTCGAGCGTTCGTTGGTGTCTTTGCTGGAGATCATCCAACAGCAGAATCGCCATTTTGTCCTCGCCAAAGACATCAAAGAAGGGTTGAAGGTATCGCACGTAATGACCTCGCGCGAGATAAGCGAACGGATTGACCGAAACATCGCTCAGTGTCGGTTTGCACCGGGAAGTTTCTTTTGCCAACGCGGTTTCGAGCGTCTCGGTTTCAAGCCCATTGAGTTTCGAAAAACGATAATTCGACAACGCTCGCTCAACTGGATGCCTAAGAACGAAAACGAACTTCGCGTCGGGAAAAAACTTTTCTATCCGCTTTGCGACCGCACCGGACTCAAGATAGCTCGTCGACTTCTCTCCCACCGCGATTTCGTTCTCCGCGTTGCGGAACCAGCGATCGAGGTAGCATTGACGATCGTCAATGGAGAGGTTCTCACGAAGAAAGAATTTCGGTTCTGGTCGCACCGGCTTCGCGAGGAACACCTGCGGGTGCTCGTCGAGCATCTGGTACACCCAGGTTGTGCAGCAACGTTGCGCACCGGCGATAAAAAAATTCGGTTCTTTCACCGGTGATCTCACAAAACTTGACGAATCAGGTAAGCGCGCGGCCCGGAGACATCGTTGAGGATGCGGACCAAGTATTCACCCATTGCGGACAAAACGACGAGGGTGACGCCTTGAAAAAACGAAATCAATACGACTAGCGTCGTCCAACCGGGTTGTTCAATTCCGAATGTAAAATGTTTGATAATTACATAGCATCCGAACAGAAACGCGAAGAGCGAAATCAGCAGTCCGAAACCACAAAGCAGGCGAAGCGGAAAGGCGGAATAGTTAAATACCAAACGCCAAATTAGTTTGGCAATCACTAGCACCGTGTAGTTCGATTCCCCTTCGAACCGTGGATGATGAACGACATCCACATTGGCAAACGACTTGCCAGTCATCAGTAGCAGCCCAGGCAAATAGGGAGCATTGGTGCGGAACTTACAGACCGCATCGACAATGTCTCGCCGGATAATGCGAAAGTTGGTCAGCGTCAGATCCCTTGGTTTGTTGAACAGTTTGCGGTTCAGCCACCCCACGATTTTGCTACCTACCCGGCGGATAAGGCCGTGTTGTTTTTGCTGGAAACGGCCGAAAACAACGTCATGGCCTTCATTGATCTTGTCAATCAAGTGAATGATTTCACTGGGCGGGTTTTGGAGATCGTCGTCCATGGTCACAACGAATTTGCCTCGCGAGAGTTTCAACCCGCACATCATCGCGCTATGCTGGCCAAAGTTTCGGATGAGGTCGACGATAATGATTTCATCCCGCCCTTGTTTCAATTGCTTCAGCACTTCCCACGAGTCATCGGGGCTGCCGTCGTTGACCAAGACGATTTCGAATTTCATCGGGTGCGCGTGAAAGAAAGCGTCCAGCTGGGCGAGTGTTTCTGGCAGGATTGATGCGGATCGGTAGACCGGGATGACAATCGATATTTCCGGGGGCGGTGATTCTTTCACATTGTCTTCCTTCGCTGCATTGCTTCGCAGATCAAGTCAAGTTCTAATGGCCGACTTCCTATTTCTTCTTCGGCAATTTTCGCGAATCCATCCAAGAGAACTCCCATGAGCGAGGCCGCCGATCGACGCTATTGCGGTTTGATCGTTTTGTTCGTTGCGTTAGTCTACTCGCCTTGCGTGGCTGCAGTTTACGGATTCTCCGATGATTTTACCGTTTTTTTTGGCAACAGCCAGTCGTTCGTGCGATGGACGTATGCCAATGGACGGCCGTTATTGGGGTTGATTCGAGAGTTGACGCTCCACGAGGTCGCGGACGTCAGGACGTTGAGCTTGTTCCGAGCAATCTCGCTTGTCGGCATCATCGCATTGTCGCTGACCTTTTATCGTCGTTTACGAACGATCGCTGAACCGGGGGAGAGTGCGGCGTTCGCCATTGGCATCGCGACTTTGCCGAGCATCCAAGTCTTCGCTGCCTGGGCTCTCTGTATGCACATGCCCTATTCTGCCGTCACCGCGGCGTGGGCCGCAATTGGTGCGGAGCGGGCCTTCAGTGCCTGGGCTGAGTCGCGAAAAGCCTTCCTGGCGTGGTGGTTCTTCGCGCTCGGTCTCATGCTGGTCACCAGTTCGATTTATCAGCCCAGCCTGGCCTGGTATTGGACTGCGGCGATCGTACCGGTGTTGGATCGTCGGTTTCGGCGAGACGCCGTCTTCAGACGCAACGTGTTGTTGACGGTTGGTTCGGGACTCGTTTTCTTAGCGGCTTGCTTTGTATTCCAAAAAGCCTTTTTTGCGTTGACTCAGGTGACGCCGGCCGGACGCGTGACGTTGACAAATGATCCGCTGTCGAAATTGTATTGGTTCATGCGTATTCAGTTGCCATTGTCGTTGAACCTTTGGAATCTGATGAATCCGTTGAGCCGAATTCAATCGCTCGCTCCGGCGTGCTTGGCAATGCTTGTCGTCGTGGCCGGAATATGTTTCGGCGGAAAACGGCGCTATCGAATTAGCTGTGACTCAAACCAACAGGCCGAGGGATCGAAGTGGCGAATCATCTCGATTCAAGTTACCGTGTTAGTCCTGTTAATCCTTCTCACTCACGCTCATTGGTTGCTGGTCGAGGCGTCCCCGCAAAACTATCGTGTGATCGCAGCGTTAGCCGCGAGTTGTTGTATCTTGGTGCTCTGGTCGATCAAGGAAATCTTGGCGGTCATGGGGATGTCGGCTCGTGCAGCCCGGCTTGTTCTGATGACAATCGCAATCCTAACGTTGTTTCACTGCCAGTGGAGTCTGCAGCGATACTGGATCACACCCTACCAGCTCGGTTATCGATATGTCGTCGCGACCCTACGAGAAGGCTTGACGGAACAGACGCAGCATATTCATGTCATTCGGCAAGGACGCGAGGACGGGATCGTCAGCCAGCAGCGGATCGATAACTTTAGTATCCCGATGAGCTATCATCCGTGGATGATCGAAGGCTTGCTGCGAGCGGCTATGAAAGACGTCCGTGGGCAATCGGGCCAAATTCGCGTTACCCATTCCGCGACAAGTGAACCGTCGGAAATTGGTGACGATGGTCTTCTGCTCGATATGCGGAAACTGAAGTGGTTCCGTGTGAACGCCCAGCCGTGAAAAGCCCAGCCGTGAAAAAAACGCCCGCGTGTATTCAAGCGGTATTACGGGGCACATGCGTCCGGAACTGAACGTCCGGGGGGAATCGTCCGAGTTCGCCCTTCTCGGGTGGGCCCCGTGTCAATGATGTTTATCGGGTTCGAGTGTTGTAGCATCCGGATTTGCGGTGGGACATCTTCGGTTCAGTTTTAGTATCCGAGCTTGCGCGGCTTTTGGAGGAAGCCGGTGGGAATCGGCTACCTGTGCAACCGACAACTTTTTTTCGCTCTATACTTAATGACTTTCGCAAGTTGCTTTGAACTTAGCTTTCGGTGAGATTAGCATTCGTTGATTTGATGAGGTGGCGTCTTAACGGTACTATCCTCGCTGTGAAATTGGTTTGGAGCTGATCGACTATTGTCGCCAGAAACGCTAGCGGTTGGAAACGAGAAACCCCAGTAGTGATTGACATGAACACAATAAGATTTGGTTTGGCTGTTGGATGTGCATGGCTCGCAGCAACGTCGCCGCATTTATGTTTTGCCGATTCAAAATTGCCTGATCGTCCAAATATTGTTCTGATCCTCGCTGATGATATGGGCCCCGGTGAACCGAGCCACGCGGGTGGGATTATTCCAACGCCCACGCTCGATCGGATGGCGGCCGAAGGAATGCGGTTCACCGACGCTCATACGAGTTCGTCTGTCTGCACGCCAACTCGCTATGGCATTTTGACTGGACGTTACAACTGGCGTAGCAGACTAAAGAAAGGAGTGCTTCTTAACCCGACCGACCGAGCACTGATGGATCCAGGACGTTTGAGCCTGGCTGCCTTTCTACAAAACGCTGGCTACCACACTGCGTGTATCGGTAAGTGGCACCTCGGCGCAGACTTCGAAAGGCTCCCGGCAAATGTGAACGCTGACGAGAGCAAGCGGAGTCGTTCCTGGCAAGTTGATTATTCCAAGCCGTTTAAGAACGGGCCGGTGGATGTCGGATTTGACGAAGCGTTCTTTATCCTCTCGTCTTTAGATATGGCGCCCTACGTATATCTGCGCAACGACCGTGCGGTGGAAGTGCCGACGGTAAACAAGGGGTTTCCTCACAACGAATACAACGATTACCAGCGAGTCGGTGCTGCTGCAGCAAATTTTGAAGCAAGTGAATGTCTTGCGGATTGGGCCGCTGAATCACGCCGCTATATCCAGCAGCGAGCAGAAGACGAATCCAAAAAACCGTTCTTTCTTTACCTTCCGTTGACTTCGCCTCATACGCCAATCACGCCGGGTGCGAAATTCAAAGGCAAGTATGGGCAGTATAGCTGGTACGCCGATTTCATTGCCGAGACCGATTGGGTGGTTGGGCAAGTGCTTGAACAATTGGCGGAATCCGGATTGGATGACAACACTATGGTCATCTTCACTTCGGATAACGGTTTTGCTCCCTATGTAAAAATTCCCAAAATGATCGAAGCCGGTTATCGTCCATCGGGATCGTTCCGCGGTGCCAAGGCAACCGTGTACGAAGGCGGGCATCGCGTTCCGTTCATCGTGCGATGGCCAGGTCAGGTGGAGGCAGCCAGTATTTGCGATACCACTATTTGTACCACCGACTTCTTTGCAACGTTCGCGGATCTGCTCGGCAAGAAGCAAGAAATCCCAGATGATGCGGCAGAGGATTCATTCTCGTTTGCGGTTTCGATGAAGGGATCGAAAGAACCGACACGCCCGTTCGTCATTCATCATTCGATTTCCGGCCAGTTTGCTATCCGCAAAGGTGATTGGAAACTGATTATGACCAAAGGCCCAGGTGGCGGTTGGGAATTGCCTTGGGAAAAGATCGAAACCACGGCCAAGTTAGTCCAACTGTACAATCTTAAGAGCGACCCGAGTGAAACAGAAAATCTTGAAGGAATGCATCCGGAATTGACGGAGGGGTTGGTCGACGAACTTGCCAACGCTCTGCACAACGGACGCACCACACCGGGTAAAAAACAATCGAATGATGGTTGGCCGTACCATGATAAGCGAACGAAAACTGCGTTTCCCAAGTTGGCTGAGAACCCCGATCGATCTGAGAAGTGATTTACGAATACTGGAATGGATTCGCTACTCGCTTTTGATCGCGATTTCAGCCCAATAGCCCGCTTCGAAACGCCAGTCGGTCGCACGGTTAAGCAGTTCAAGCTTCACCGTTTGGCCAGCCCAGTCGCTCAGATCGAATTGGGCGGTGCACCAGCCATCCGGACAGGATTCATCATTGATTTGCATCCTATCATGCGTTTGTTCTGCATTAACTTTTAGCATCAGAAGCCAGTCACCTTGGGCATGATGAGAGACGACGGTCGAGAGGATCGTTTTCTTGCCGGTCGGAACCTCGATCGTGTTGGTCAGCGTGCAGGGAACATCGCGATCTTGGGGATGCGTTACAAAGACCTGCGGCTTGCCCCGAAAAGTCTCACGCAAACCAGGGGCCATGTCCTCGCCACAATTCGTGATGCTCCAGCCCGGAAATACCGAACCCAATTCAATGTTCAATTGCTTCTTGAAGACATTGCCTTCGATTTTTTGAAGCTCGGCTTCAGTGTATCGGCTTTCGATCGTAGGTCCCGGTTCCCAACAATTTTCTAGTGCAGACGGTCGCGCTGTAGCGATTGGAATTACGAAGACCTCATCACCGGATGGCTGCTTTTCGATCCGGCCACCTTGCCGAACAATTGCTTGTCGAGCCAACTTCTCACAGACGTTCAGCAAGGCGTCAAAGTTATATTCGGTATGGCTGAATTTGGGTGTGCGATCCAACGCCGACGTGTATTGCTTCGGCAAGTGATTCTCGCCGATCATTGTGCAGAGCACGCCGGCCGCGTTCGATGGGTTGCAGTCGGAATCTTGTCCGCAACGCATCGAAATGACCGTTGTCTTTTCGATATCCTTTTCGCCGTACAACAGGCCCATAACGATATAGGCAGCATTGATTTTGGCATCGATATTGAAATCGCCATGGCTGCACGAGAACCGCCGATAGGCGGGGTTGTCCTGATATTTTGCTTCGATCAATTCCCAAACGCGTTTCCAATCGTCAGGCTCAGCCGCGTGCCACTTCAACACGTCGCGGATTGCCTCCGCGAATTGGCTTTCTGCGGGGATGCAGGCGAGGCCTGCTTTGACGACCTTTTTCGGGTCATCTTGGAAGAACGCTTCGCTATACATACCAGCGACGAATTGTCCGCCATAGAGCCCGTCACCGTAGTTCATCAGCCGACCGAACTTCTCGCCAAGTTCGATCCCCACGTTGGGCATTCCAGGGGCAATAAGTCCCGAGTAATCCGCCTCGATTTGATAGTCAATATCATCGGCATGGGCGTTGTATTTTGGATGGCCGGAGTCGGGCGGAGCGATCCCGTTTCGGAGATTTTCGCGGCCGTAGCGGTTGGCATGCCAAAGCCTGTAGCCGCTGTTTGCAAAGTCGATCCCTGCCTGCCGTATCGACACATCGTAGCCGTATTGTTCCATTGAGCGCAGGAAGGTCATCTCGACGTAGATGTCATCCTGGTTGTATTGGTTGATGCGTTCCGGTATCCACTTTGGCACATCTTTTTCCGGGATGATCTGTCCGTTGAACTTGAACTCCGTGGGAGCGCCCCATCCGACTCCGATCATCTGACCTAACCAACCCGCTGCCATCTTGTCCCGATATTCGGCAACGGGAAGTCGGCGAAACCGAGTCACCGGTTCCTCCGCCAAGCCGAATGCCGGGACGACCAATGTTGCTATAAGCAGTGTGAGTTGAAAACGTTTCACGGAAGTAAATCCTCTTTTCAAATAGAACAAACTCGAAACGAGAAATGTTTGGCCAGCGAAAATTTCTCATTCTTCTTGATGCGTATCACGTCGTGTCTATTCGGCGACTGTGACGATGACTCGATGATATCTTGTGAGCGCCGGGTTGCCATCATCGGTTAGTTCCAGGATCAGATGGACGGTGCTTCCTGGTTCGTTAGGGACGACGAATTCAGCGGTCTGGCCATGATGAAGGGTTGAAATATCAACGGTGGTCTTACATGAATCGACGTCAATGTATTGCCACCACTTGAATGTTAGCGCATCGCCGTCCGGATCCGACGATCCCTTCGCGCTGACCGATACGCGTTCTCCGGGGGGCGCGGTTCTATCAAGCGAACCGACGACTCGTGGCTGGGGCGGATGATTTGCTTTGTCAGGATCCCGAACGCACCAATCCGCACGGGCGGCCCAATCGTTTTGGAAGGCTTCGGAAAAACGCCAAATGGGTTTAGATAGATCACCAC
Organism: Novipirellula herctigrandis; assembly: GCA_007859835.1. Classification (GTDB taxonomy): domain Bacteria; phylum Planctomycetota; class Planctomycetia; order Pirellulales; family Pirellulaceae; genus Novipirellula_A; species Novipirellula_A herctigrandis. Next base: position 7,269,442 of record SJPJ01000001.1, read on the forward strand.
CGTCACGGGCGTCTCGCCAAGTGGCACTCCCTGGCTTCTCGCGGATAAAACGCCCACCCCAGCCTCCATAGCCGGGATGCTCAAGGCTCCGTAACCCGACGGGAATCTGATGCATAAACGAGGGTGAATCGCCTTCCGAGCGAAAGCCTTTCTGAGGATGTGCCTCATACGAAGCACACAATGGGCCGTGACCATGCAAAATATTCTCTTCCATCCAGCTACGGTCGTAGAACGCGTGCAATTCCTCCGGAATCAATCGGTCCCAAGAATAGGCAATGGCTGCAAATTGTCCAAAGCTTCCGAGCGTTTGAAGCTCAGGCCAGTTCGGCTCAATGTACTCTCGAAATGTCTTGTCTTGATCCAGGATGAGATAGAGAATTGCTTTTTGGGATACGCGATCCATCGCCTCGGGGTGATCTTGTTGAATCGTTTTCAAAGCCCTCGCGATCGTATTGGTTCCACCCCATGCTTGCAGATACACAGGTGCGGGATCATCCTGGAGCAAGATCTCAACAATTTGTGTCGAACCGGGTGTCACCTTTTCCATTTCACCAACATTCTCAATGTTTCCGGTGTAGATCAGCTTGCGAAGTTCATCGGGTGTGTAAAAGCCATTATCGTGTTTGGCGAGTTGGGGATAGATTGTCTCGTAGGCATCAAGTTGTTTGTCGAGCCAGACTTCATCGGCCCAGTTGTGTCGTGCTATTTTGTCGCCGTCGCCCTTCCAATGGAATTTTGAGCTGCTGTGGATAATGCCTTGGATGTCCCACTGGTTGTTGTATAGCAAGAATCGAATCATCGAGCATCGGTCGTCGATCTCGCCATCGGTCGTTGCGATGATCTTTGGTCGATCATCACGTTTGGGCATCGGTGTTCCAGCACCATCTTGTGCAGCATCGGTTTGTTGGTTTGAGTGTAACGGTGGTGTGGATCGCATCTTCGGGATTGTTTGCGAAAAGTCCGGTTGGGATGCGATGTCAGCTTGAATTTGTCGCAAGGTGGGTACATCAAGTGCACCATCCGCCCCCGTTTTGCTGCCGTAAATTCGGATGCCATGCAATCGCCCGCGGAACTGGCGATCCATACCAGAACGATGCAGCGTGGTGTTGTAATTGCCTACGGTTAACGGGCCGCTATTGTTGCCTGTTGGACCGACTGAATAGGTCGTCGCTCGGTCACGTGTCACCGGCGAATCGGGTTTGCCGAAATACCAATGCACGTTATTTTTCTGTTTGGTTTCGTCATAGGTAACGGCAAAGAAGGTCCACTGACCGGGCTGGAGTTTCTCAGTCGAGGAATCATTTTTTACTTGATCTGGCCACTGGTTGACGGCCAAACGCATTCGCCCATCGTTAAGGTGTACCAAATCGAAACCCGATTGATTGTAATTCAAGTTGAAGGCGATACGATTACCTCCGGATCCGGTTTGAAGCGATCCAGGTCCGGCCCAACCGCAGATCGTAAACGACCGCAATCCTTCGAGTGTTGGCAGCGGCTTATCTTCGGTTCCCACCGCGACCCAGCCCCACTCTCCGTCGCCGGGTAGATTCAGTGTGCCGCTATCGGATTGCGTGATCGGACCGTGAAGCTCAATTGGGGTTTGGCCGTTCTTTTGTCCCACTTGCACGAGTGGTGCGTCCGGACCAGTCGCATGTATATGCGGTGCTGAGACAATGCTAGAGATAACGCTAGCTAGAATGACGATAGCCGTGCGTTGCCAATGCTTGTTCATGGAGTGATCCTTTATCGGTCGGTTTCTTAATCATCCTGAGTTGCATGGACAGGCTACCGTTTGACGAATTTCTCAATGGTTGGTTCGCCTTTTAGAAAGCCAAGGCTTTTGAGGAAGATGTCTGATTCACGAACCGTTTCAACGAAGTAATTTGTATCACTCTTTTTGGCTGTGAAGTTGAAGAAGCCGTGCCCTTGGCCTTCGTACAAATGGTTCTCGTAGCGAACACCTACCTTTTCCATTTCCCTTTGGAAATTTTCTGTGGTGGCAACTGGAATGAGTTTGTCCTTGGTGCCGAAAAATGCAATCGTGGGCGGCATCTTTTCGTGCAGATTGTGCGCCGGTGAAAAGATTTGCCAGTAATCCTTTACTCGGTCGTGTCCGTATCCATCGGGGCCATTGTCATAAACTGGGTTGAACAGGACCAACGCGTTAGGAACACAGTTGCTTGCTACCTTGTCGGATTCCTCAAGTTTTTGGCAGGCAGCGACCGCTGCGGCAACATGGCCACCCGCAGAACCGCCACCAACCGCAACACGGTCCGGATCAATGCCTAGGTCTGCCGCATTTTCACGAACCCAGCGAATGGCCGACTTGCCGTCAAACACGCATGTTTTTGGGGTCACGTTGTGTGACTTCTTGGTGCGATACTCAGCCGAGATTGCAACCATACCGCGACTCGCCAAGTACTCGCAATGCGGATAGAACTGCGATGGGGTACCACCATTCCATCCGCCGCCGAAGAAAAACACTATGCATGGGATTTTGCCGGTCGCTTGATAACCAGGTGGGTGAAACACATTCAGATCCAACTCATCGGAACTTCCATCGGCTTGTTCGACCGTCTTGTAGGCGATGATTGCGTCAGGCGCAGGCTTGATATTGTCATCCGCTCGAGCGATGCAAGTAGCGACTGACAAAACGATGGTTGCGGATAGCACGACTCTTCGTGGGGAAAACATGTTTGGATGGTTCATGATTGGAATAGGATGGGGAAAGAATATGATAACAGAATCGGAGTTGCTTGATTCCTAAAAGCATCATAACAATGTTTCCAAGGCGATGGTCCCCGAAGCGAATCTTGATAACCATGATTTGCGACTCGGGTTATCCGATCACTTGCTTGCGTCGACGGGAATCAAGCAACGAAACACGAATGGCTTCACGGTAGTAGGCAATTTCACGACAGAAGACAAGTTCGCGACAGAAGGCAATCTTCAGGAAAGAGAATCAAATGAGACGAATATCAACCGTTTATGGAATCAATCCTTTGTTAGCTCGAAGAGTCCGCTCTCGACATTTTGTTGTAGGTGTTCTAAGCGTTCTGGTATGTCTATTTGCCTGCGGAGCGGTGGATGCGGCGAGACCAAATATTATTGTTATCCTTGTCGACGATATGGGCTACGGTGATCCGGGTTGTTTCAATCCCGATTCAAAGATAGCGACACCGAATATTGATTCGCTTGCTCGTGATGGTATGCGATTTACTGACGCGCATTCCCCGGGTCCGCTCTGCCATATGTCGCGTTACGGGCTAATGACCGGACGCTATCCATTTCGTACTGATGTGACGCGTTGGCCAACCGAGCCATTAATCGATGCCGATCAATGGACGATCGCAAGTCTGGCCAAACGGGCGGGGTATCATACGGCGATGGTTGGAAAATGGCATGTTGGCTTTAAAGAAGAGGGTTATGACAAGCCGCTAAAAGGGGGGCCGGTTGACCGAGGTTTTGACCGTTTCTTTGGGTTACGAGCATCCACGGACATTCCCCCCTACTTCTATATTCGCGACGATCGGGCCGTTGCGGAACCGACCGAGCGGATCGAGGCGAATCGTAGTGAAGGCTGGTCGCCGATTCAGGGCGCATTTTGGCGTGCCGGTGGAATTGCACCGAACCTCCAACTCGATGACGTGCTGCAGCGGTTCACCGACGAAGCGATTGAAGTGATCCAGAATCATCAAAAGAACGTGACGGAGGAGTCGCTGATGTTATATCTCGCCTACCCGGCACCACACACACCATGGCTTCCCACGCCGGAGTTTGTTGGTCGTAGCGGAGCGGGCATGTATGGCGATTTCCTAATGATGGTCGACTCCCAAATCGGGCGGGTCCTCGCTGCCATGGATAAAGCAAATATGAAGGAGGATACGTTGCTGGTGTTTACTTCGGACAACGGTCCTTGCTGGTACGACAAGGATGTCGAGCGATTCGGGCATGATTCAGCCGGCGGGTTTCGAGGGATGAAGTCCGATGCGTGGGAAGCCGGCCATCGAATGCCATTTATTGTACGCTGGCCTGGCCAGGTCGAAGCGGACGTGTCCTCCGATCAACTCATTTGTTTTACCGATTTGTTGGCGACATTCGCCGCGATTCTTGACGTCCCATTACCCGCTGAAGCCGGCCCAGACAGCATCGATTTTTCGCCAACACTAACAGGGAATCCCGCGACCAAGCCACGGCGGCACTTCGTGATGCGAGCGGGTTCGCGGTCATCGATGATGACAATTCGTGAAGGAAACTGGAAGCTGATTACGGAACTCGGTTCCGGTGGTTTTTCAAAACCGAAATACATTCCGTCAAGTGCCGATGGCGTGACCGGTCAGTTGTACGACCTTCAACGTGACCCGACGGAGTCAACGAACCTGTTTCTACAATGTCCTGAAATCGTCGCCCGATTGACTACGAAACTGGCTGAAATCGTCGACAAGGGACACAGTCGTTAGGGGTGATTTCGCAGGCAATTTTGTTCCATTTGAATGCACTCAGCCATTTCACTGATGCTCTTTTCGTTTGTCTTTATTCTCATCACTTGTGATTGAGATACCGCTAGTCGACAATGCCAAACGGCAAAGCGAGCTTGTCTCCGGCAATGTTTTTTAAGTCTGCGTAAAGGTTTGTGGACAGTCTTCCAGAGGAAAGCCAACGATTTTTCCGTTGACAGTTTCGTGTTTCTGTCGTCACGGTTACACGGTAAACTATTATTCAACTCACAGCATAGGCAGGTTTGATGGACCACAAAGATACTGCGGCAGAATTTGACGAGCTGGAAGAAATTCTTAGCGAGGTGTTTCGTGAGAGTGTGAGAGTGGAATCGGCCGTGCAAGAGCATTTGGGGGATTCGACACTATCAATTGCAGACATCGGATACAGCCGCACGACTCGTCATAGCGACGGCCCATCAACGACTCAGCACATCCGTGAAACGATCCTCCTCTCCGACGATCCCGAATTGGAACTGCCCGAGTTTACTCTAGGGCCGAAGCCGAAGACGGTGATGTTTAGCCTGCTTTCAAAGTTGGCTGGTGCAAACAATATTGGATTCGATAACTCGCCAGAATTTTCGGAGCATTACAATCTGTTTGGTTGGGCGGAGAAGCCGGTTCGGTTGCTGTTCAATAAGACGCTTCGTGATCATTTGGGTACACAATCGACTTGGAACGTGATCGGCAAAGGAAATGCGTTGGTTGTTTTTCGGCATAACGACGTCGTTGTTGGTGCCGAACGCGAACGTTTCAAACGTGACGGGCTGGAAATTGTCTCGTTGTTTCAACAAGCCGAAGAATCGCTCGATGCGATCGGTGGGGTTCGTAGGGAAACGACCGCGAATGATATGGCAGCGACTGCGGATCGGATGGGCGGCTTAGTCGGTTCGATGTTGGCGAGGCAATTAAATAAGTTGCGGATCACACGAAGCGAAATGGAGCAGTTCGCCAATCAACTTTCACCTCGTGACATCCCTATTGGAATGAAGCGACAAGTTCTCGGTGAGACTCTCGTCTTGGTCTTTGTCGGTTTGATGTTCGTCGTCACCGGGCTTGTACTTGGAACCGTCTTTCTGTTTGTGCCAGGTGACTGGAGCCCGTTGATCGCGTATTTGATTTTGATCACGCAACCACTGATCGGCGGTTTGATTCTCTTCTTTACGATTCGCTATCGTAGCCGTAAAAAACGAACGCTTGAAAATGGAACCCTCATCAAGGCGAATGTCGTCGGCATCAAGGCGACTAGCACATCGGTTAACGATCAGAAGCAATTTAAAATCAAGGCGGAATATACAGACCACGGAAAGGTAGTCCGCAAGACTTTCAACGCCTATGGCGGATCCGTCGACCACGCGAGGAAATGTGAAAGCGACGGTCAGCCGATTCGAATTTTGATCGACCCAAAGGATCCCGAGCACGTGATTGGATTGGATCTGTTGTTAGTGTTTGATGAATAGTAGGCAACAAGGCTCGCACCGTGTCGCTTTCTGCCCACTGGTGTTGGCACTGCTTAAGAGCAGATCGAGCTGGATCGCTTGCCTTATCCATTCAGCACGGCTTTTTGTGGTGCCACGGGTTCAGCCGGCTTGTCTTTGGGGGCATCACGCGAGGTCCACTGCGTCATGCTTTCTGCTGCTCGATCCTTCAGTTCGCTGAACTTGCTGCTGACTCCACTCAGCCGCTCGTCCCACACCGGATCTGGTTCCATGTCTTGGGTCTCTTCGCGGAACGTCACGATCATTGCAGCAAGTCCTAAAGGTTCATAGATCGCGACATGGATCACGTACGCAGACGCAATCACAAAAATGGCCACAGGAAACTTCATCGATTCAAAGAAATAGCCGACTACCAAACCCGGGATCAGAAATAGCACTAATAGTGCAAAGAAACTAATCGCACCGACCACCCAGATACCAACAGCTGCCTTAAGCAGTTCTTTCCAGCACTGCGCATACAAAATCACACCATCTTTTGCTGATGCCCAAAGCGTTTGTTTATCGCGTTTAGTTAACCAATAGCTGAAGATCGCTTCGTCCACGTAGGTCAGGCTACGATCGATAATCTTCATCACTGCAGTAGCCGCCTTTTCAATGCCGGGTAGTGGCAGGAAGTCAACGATGTTGGCTACGGATCGGGTGAAGGCTTTCAATATCCCGGCGACGAGGGCATCCACAGCGAACAGGATAGAGATATCTTTGACGTTGTTGGTGATGATGTCTTTGCCGTACTGGTACTGACTGACACCCTTGGGCAGTTCCTTATGGACAATTAGTTCGGTCATCACCGCCACGTGAGCGGCCTGAACCATGTATAGAAGATATCTGCGAACCCAAATCCAAATTCCACCGAGGCCGACGATGGCTATCAGCATCACAATCCAACCCCATTGGCCGAACAGCCAAGCCAACCCGGCGAAGACCAACAAGTAGATCCCAATTCCAACTGCAAAGGCGACGTAAATTCCCAGACGCACACCCATTATCGGCAGCGTCTGCATAAGCAAACTCCACCCCTTCGCCAAACGACCTAGTACAGTACTCATGCTTGAGTCCCCTCTAGCTATGTAGAAGCCGTTCAACACCACACCGACCAACCGTCAACCGACCAACCGTCAACCGCTATTCTCCACTCCGCGAGTTCATGGTTGGATGGCGGTGTACTGAACGACTCTCGGACAAAGGTCCCCATGGCCAATCCTGTTGCAATTCTATGAATGAAATCCCACGGGTTCAAGTTTGTGGTGCCGGATGTTGTCCGGCGGTGGGGTAATTGGCGGAGGGCAGGAGCACTCTTGCAAAGAGAATTTCCCCACGCGAAGCGTCCAATGGTTGCGCACCGGGTTCCACAAACAAACCATTCACTGCCTTCAGTGGTTTGATCGTATCTCGGACCATGTATCTGGCAACAATTACGTTGACGAAGGAGGGGCGATGTTCGTTTCAAACTCAATTCGCACAGGATACGCCATTCCATAGCCGGGTTGCGCGGGCATTCTGATTTCCATTCCCTGCGGCGTCTGGTCCCATTTCAGTTCGCTGTCCACACCCAAGAGGCGGACGGACTGGATGCCATCGAGGTCGGATTCAGCCAACGATTGAACGACCATCCGCTCGCCTGGCCAATCCAATGCAGTCGCGTAGAGGACGTTGTTGTTCTTGTTCCTGGTGAAACGAATGTCCTTGCCAGTGCCATGGTAGGTTTTGCGACCGTGCTCGTCCTTTTTATTCCACGCCTCGGACACTTCGCCGAACACGTCATATGGTCGGGTTGCGTAGACCGCTTCGCCACAAACTTTTAGCCAAGCACCAAGCTCTCGCATCATTGCCTTTTGGTCGTCCGGGAACGTGCCATCGGCTTTGGGAGCGAAGGAGAGCATGAGCACGCCTCGCTTGCTGATAATGTCCATTAATTCGTCGACGATGGTGTTGGTTGGCTTGATTGCCACGCCCGGAACATAGCCCCAATTGTGGTCGTCATACACGCAGTCATCGGTTTGCCAAACCATCTCAGCAATATTGTCCATGCCACCACGTTCAAAGTCACGAACGGCCGTGCCAGGCTTGAACGTCGCCCAGTTCTTGTAGTTCAAAACGACTTGCGGCGAACCAAACTTTCCTTTGCCGCTGTCGATGGCATTGTTGTAGTAGTATGACGCAAACGCTTTGCGGCGTGATTCGAAAATTGGCGGGTTCATACCCCAGTCGAAGTAATACAAGTCGGGCTTGTAAAGATTTGCCAATTCTTTGGTGCGGGCTAGCCAACGATCCAAGTCTCGCTCGCTCGGTTGAATCGTGTCTCTGGATCGTTTTAACCAGCTTCCGCGTTCCTCGCCTTCCTTGATGCGTATTTTATCCATTCCCGGTTCGATGATCGGATTGCCATAAAGATCCTGGTTGGCGGGATCTTTGGCGTCGTAGCCGTTAATGTGATTCCACTGAAAAAATGTAGAGTTCCAAGCGGTGTGGTTAGAGACGCCGAACTTGAGTCCCCGCTTGCGCACTGCCTCTGCAATTTCTCCGACTAGGTCACGCTGTGGCCCCATGTTGACGGAATTCCACTTGCTAAGTTTGGTATCCCACAAGCAGAAGGAATCATGGTGAGCACCCATCATCGTGAAGAACTTTGCACCACCATCAACGCAGAGGTCGGCCCATTGGTCGGCGTCAAAGTTCTCCGCTTTGAACATCGGAATGAAGTCCTTGTAGCCGAATTGGCCTGGGTCCCCATAGGTCGCCTTGTGGTGTTGGTGCGTGGCTAAACCTTGGTTGTCGCGGCTGCTTTGCCCATGCTGGCAATACATCCAACGGCCATACCACTCGCCCGCGTGGTCACCCATAAATGCCGGCACGGAATAGACGCCCCAGTGCACCCAGAAACCGAGTTTTGCATCCTCGTACCATTGGGGCGCTTCGTATTGCTTCAGTGAATCCCAGTTGGGTTCGTAGGTTTGGCCATGTGCTGTCAAAGACAAACAAACCATAAAAAAGAGAAGTGCTTTGCGCATCATTTGCCTTGTATTCGTGTTCGCAGATTCATATTCGCATATTCGCGTTTCGATCAACGTTGCACATTTCCATCGGTTACTTCAACAAAGAGTACATCATACGGCTTCAATGTTGGTGTGTCGCTTATGATTTGCCCGGAAAGTAGGTTTCTGCAGATAGTCTCGTTCGTAGCATTTCTTAACGACAGTTTAAGCGACGCTGGAGTTTTGCCGACATTGACAATCGAGACAACAGGATGTCCCTTCTCCATTTCAATGCACTTCCAAGTACAGCCTTTCCCTTCAGCTGAGTTTTCTTCTTGAATAACAACCGGAGGTGCCTGCCCCCGACTTCCGATGAATCGCAGTGCTTTGGACTTCATGTCTTTAAACGATTTTGTTTGGGCGATTCGCGGTGAATTGCCCAAGCCTTCTAGCGGACGACCATATTGGTCCATCTTCAAACTGACTTCATCGATGAGGACATGACCACCTTGGTTCACGTAGTTTTGAAGGGCTTTTAAGTCGTCCGGCGTCACATATTGCGTTTTGTGGATAAGTACAACGTCCCAGTTGCTGTGCTCTTCGGCGGACAGAATATCCGCGGTGACGTAGCCTAAGGGAACTCCTTCAAAGAACAACGATTCATACAGCTCAAAGACGTCATCCATGTGTTCTGGTTTATTGATGGCTGAAGCCTTGCTGTAGAAAATGCGGATTGGCTTCCTCTGCCGCTGCATCGCGACGATTTCCTCCGCATAGGAATTAAGGTCCATCATGGTGGAGTGAACTTCGTTGACGATTCGCGGCTGTTGATTGTTCGAGGCACCGAATCCCTTGCCTGCGTTCCTGCGGATCGATCCGTCTTCCATTCTGGCCCAAAACCAATTCTGGCTGACCGTGAGTCCCTGTGTGTGCGCTAACCAGAATGTTGCGCGTGCATACGCCGGATTCATGCGCAGATCCCGCGAGCGGCCCGTTGACAAAAAATGCGACTCCGTGTTGAACATGATCTTCTCTGGGCTAACGGATTTGAGAAAATCGTGTGCCATACTCATCTCTCGCCAATCAAGCGCATATTGATCCTGCCATTGGACATGTCCCCACATGGTGTTGTAGGCCGAACCCGCATCATTGCCGATGATGTCGCTCATCCGGGTGAGTGCCTCCAAGTCGATGCCGTGGTTTCGCTTGTTATCGGTCCATAGGTTCGGCATGATCTTGAGATGCACCTTCGCGGAGGGATCGTGTCTGCGTATCTCTGTTTTCAAGAACTGGTACCAATCTGTCACGCGATCCATATTGAACGACACCCAATCATGCCACTTTGGGGTCCCCTGCAACTCTGCGGAAATGGGAATCGTGATCTCGACTTCTTCGAAGCTGGGAAAATGCGTGCCCCAAAGTTCATTCAGAGTTTCGATGTTCTTGTGGCGTTCCAGTAGCCATTGATTGAATTTCCTCAGCGTGTATTCCGAGACGGGGCCAGTCGCCCAGACATCTTTAGTCGTATAGAAATGCGGCTCATTGCAGAGCATATATCCAAGTTCAGAATATTTCTTGCCAGCCATGTAGGGAACGGTTCCCGACAGCAGTAGGCGATTCATTTCTCGGGCGCCGGGATGATCAATGTCGTAAGCGGTGTAGGTATCGTCTCGCATCGAGAACTCAGGGCCGTAGTTGTGTTTCGCCCACTGAGGGACGTTCTTGTGGTTCAGGAAAATGAACCCGGCCCGTCCGTCTGGCTTCTCCTTTAGTTCACTCAAGATTCGCTGTGAAATCTCACCGTCCTCGTTCAGGATAAACGGATGCATGAGGAAAAAGCCGTCCTGCTGACCATGGTATTCATTTAACTCCGCGATATCGGGTTTCCACGTCCAGTCGGTTAGAAATACCGGGCTGTTCTCAAATGTTAACACGTCTCCGTTGTGAGACACCTTCGACCAGTCAATATTCGGGATGGGCTTTCGTCGAGTGGTACCAGCAATCAGTTTGTCTATATTTTCTGTCGCTTCATCCAGCATGATGATCACTTCCTGACGCTCAAAATCGGCAAGCATTTCGGCGGTTTCTGAAGCGGTTTCTTTGTACTTGGGCACCAACTTGAATTGGTCGGTGTTGATGTTTTTGTGGGCTTCATCCCAGTCCGAATATTTAAGAAACACCTCGGCGGTGCGAACCGTCATCTTTTCCTTTAACGTATCGATGCCAGCGGTGTCGGCCTGCGAGATTCGAGTGTTAAGACCCTCTATCTTTTGGCGAGCCGTCTCGTTCAGTGATTCTCCACGAACCGTGTTCACACACCACGCAGGAATCAAGAGCACGGCGACCAGAAGCAATTCTTTTAGGTGTGTCATAGGGACGATACTGATCATGGATATTCGATAGTGTTGAAAAAAACGGTGCGTCGGTGAGCCACTCAAACGGATACCGAGGATCCTCTTTTTCGTCACCGTCCTCCGTTCAAAAATGGGAGTCGGCCCTTTAGTGTAGTCCATCGGATACGGCTTGGTGATGGAAGACAGTTATCAGGCTCATCATTGAGGGCGTTGTCTGGCATTTTTGCTCCATTTCGCTATGATTATCGCGTTGTTCGGAGGCGGAGACGTCTGCGGAATCTGCCTGTCAGCACATCATCCGAAAGGGCTGCTGTGGCTATTCGGGCTTGTCGGCATCCTTATCTGATGGGTAATTCAATGCGTTGGTGGCGGAAGCATAGAGTCGACGCGGATCGACGTTACAAACGGTCGCCTCGACTTGCACTGGAACCGCTCGAGCCGAGGCGTCTGTTGACCGCGACGCCGTTCAATGCAGATCCGCTTCTGATCCAAGACGGCGCCAAAATTCAGGCTGAGGAGTATGACCTTGGTGGTGAAGGTGCCGCGTATCACGACTCCGGTGCATCGAACGGTAGTGGTGGTTTTCGTGGCGCTGAAGGGGTTGACCTGCAAGTTGCTTCCGACGTTGACGGCGGGCACAATCTCGGTTGGACTGCTGACGGTGAGTGGCTGCGGTATTCAGTGGATGTCATGCCCGGCATTTACAACATCACCGCTCGCGTAGCATCCCAGCATGCTTCGCCGGGCGATCTGCGTTTGCTAATCGGAGACGGAACCACGTTTACTGAGTTGGGAGTCTTCTCGATTGAGTCGACCGGCGGATCGCAGAGTTGGAATACGCTGACGATTCCCAATGTTTCGTTGGAGGGTGGAAGCCAAGTATTGCGTGCGGAAATCGTCGGCGGCAACTTCAATCTCAATTGGTTCGAATTCACTGAACACGCGGATGGGATGGTTGTTGATGATGGAATTGAAATTGGATACTCAGGTTCATCGCTAACGGCCCAAAACGACGATGTCACGACCAATGAGGACACTGCGGTCGTTGTCGACGTGCTAGACAATGATTCGGGTGGCGTTAGTCCGCTTTCGATTGTGCCTGAGGTCGTCATGGTTGCCGACTACGTTGACGACTTCCAAAATGGTTCGCCGCCCACGGGTTGGCAATATTTGTGGAATGAGAATGGCAGTTTTGGTAACGCGTCAAATTATTCCCCGCTCACTTGGGAATCATGGCGTTACTATCCCAAGGGAGTTACGACGACACCCTATTTGACTGGTACCGGAGGCCATTCAGGCAACGGAAGCGACGACGCTACGTCGGGTGGATTCGATCGTTACGCCATCGCTGCATACACGACTCAAAGCGACGGAGAGTATTCGATAGCCGACAGTCTATTGAGTCGGAGTGGCGAGTTCGGTGACGGCGTGGAGGTCGCGGTTCACGTCACTGGGGGCGAGATCACGCAATTGCTGCAAGTCAGCCCGGAAGATCCTGATACTACGGCATTGGAAGGGACTGGGACTTTCGACACACCATTGGGGTTCCTTGCCGCTGGAACAACGATTTATGTGGCAGTCGGACCGGATGGCTTGGACGCTGGGTCGAGCAATGGTAACGACGGTCTGAGTTGGGATTATTCGATTGTCCGAATCGATGGCTTGCGGGCGTCCACCGCGGGTGCCACGATCACAACCGATGGAACGACGGTAACGTACGACGCACGCGGCTTATTCGATTCGTTGCAAGCCAGCGAGACCGCGACCGATACGTTTACTTATCGAGTTACCGATGGCTCGACGACCGATGACGGTGCGGTTTCGGTCACGATTACCGGCGTAAACGACGCGCCAGTCGCAGAAGGCGATTTGATCGTCGCCTATCAAGGTCGGGAAAAGCGGCTGTTCGTGCTCGAGAACGACCACGATGTCGATGATGAGACACTAAGTCTGAGTTCCTTCTCTCAGCCCGCCCATGGTGTATTGGTTGACAATGGTGATGGTTCGCTTCGATACACACCCACGTCCGGCTTTGTGGGCTCCGACTCTTTTTCTTACACGATCCAGGACGCCGGCGGATTGCAGTCGATCGCAACGGTGTCGTTAAGCGTGTTGGCTGTGGAGGAAGTGGACGTGTCGATCGATGTGGGGGCTCATCGGTTGGTGGAAGGCACTTTGGAATTTGACCGTACACGCTACCTCGGATTCCACGGTGATCAATGGGTTCCAGAGCCTTATCGTTCTCAGCTTGCTGATCCGAACGAATTTAATATTGCCAAGACACGATTTGACACCAATATTGATGGCGTGGCGGGCGGAGTTCATTTGCCGGTTGATTATCCGGACGGCTTGCCCGAAGACGCGACGAATCCCGGATTCATTGATCGCGATTTGCTCGTTGATGCCATTCAAGCCTACAGCAATTGGGTAGCCAATGACGGACGCAACCAACCTCTTCGCGAACATGCATTACTTGGTGAATCGAACGAAAATGTCGCCGTCTATTCCGGCCGGAACACGACGTTGCATTGGCCTGACTATCTGCTGACCGATCAAGATACGGGACAATACAAGGAAAATATTCCGCTGAATTATCCCGGCTATGCTGATCTTATCAACCTATTCTTCACTGAATTGGATATTCCGATTGAGTCAGATCGCCTCTATTTTGAGGTGATGAATGAACCCAACTTTGACTTCCACGATGGCTACACGATTGACAATGTGGTGGAGATGCACAAGTTGGTTCCGCCGTTGATTCGCGCCGTTCATCCAGACCTTTTGATTGGTGGGCCGGGCTTTGGCGGCACCGGCTTTCGCGACCAAGACGGTTGGAGCTTGTTCGAGCAAGTCATGCGTGAAGCAGGGGACGAACTTGATTTCTGGTCGTTCCATCCATATGACCGCTACAACATCAGTAGTTCGAATGTTGTCGCCAAGGGGATCGTGACCTCAGCAGGTCGGCTGTCTGCGAATTTGGATTTGATTGAAAGCTACAGCAATGAACAATTTGGTACGCCGAAACAGATAGCGATCACCGAGTACGGGGCGTGGACACTCGCGTTTGGTGATTACAGTCAGTACAGTCGCCAAGACCGCATGTGGGATCAGGTGAACGCGGTAATGGAAAAGATGTTGGTGTTCATGGACCGTCCTGATCGAATCCTCACTGCGACTCCGTTCCTTAGCACCTACGATCGCGGCATCAATGGCGGCGCGTCCGAAGGTGACAAGTGGAGCACGCGATTGTGGGTTAAAGATGATGACGGCAATACGGTCGAAACCACGGTTGCCTCGATGTACCGATTGTTGGTTGGCATCGATGGCAATTACGCTCAGGTGTCAAGCGACAATGCGAATTTACAGACCCAAGCGTATCGCAATGGGGATACTGCGTACTTGGTACTCAATAATTTACAGGATGCACCACTGAATGTTGACTTGACGGCTAGTGCAGGGACATTTGGTTCGATCGATAGTGCTGTGTTAAGACGGTTGCGATTTATCGACGGCGAAGCCGATTTTGATTCGGGAAATCCAATCGTGGATTGGAGCAGTTTGGCCCTCGATGGGCAGGAGAAAGCCGTCTTGGTTTTTACCCTTGGAGGCTCCGAAACATACGACTCGGCGATGAATGAACGCACTTTCTATGGTGATCGTTCTAATGTTCCGATTGCAGATAGTGGCACGGCAACGATCACCGTAACCACGGACCTTCGCGATGCGGTCTCGGCAAAATTGCGAATTGCCTACATGCGACCCAGTGATGGCGTTGTGCCCGAGATTACCATCAATGTCAATGGGACCGCCTTCGTCATCCCCGGTGGAACACAAGGTTATGACGATGCAGACGCAACGACGACTTCCCGGCAAATTGATCTCCCGATGTCGGTGCTCAATGACGGCAGCAATGCCGTTGAAGTGACGTTCCCCAGCGCCGGCGGGAACCTGTTGTCGACAGTCGTGTTGGTGCAACAGTCGCTCGGCGATTTTAATGACAGTGGCGGGTTTGATGGTCTTGATCGTAAGAGGTTGGTTGGCGAAGTCGGTCAAGCGGTCACGGCAGCGAACATTCAATTCGACCTGAACGAAGACAATGCAATCGACTCGTTGGATGTCGGTTTTTGGGACACGCTCAGGGGAACACACGTTAATTCGACGCCGGTTGGCTTGCCCTCCATCATTGGCGTTGCGAAAAGTCGAGGAACGCTTTCGGTGGACACCACCGGTATCAACGATGCTGACGGGCTAGGTACTTTGAACTACCAGTGGCTGCGTGGCTCTGTCGCTATCCCAGAGGCAACCAATACCGAATATCTTTTGAGCGTCGAAGACGTTGGTTTTCCGATAAGCGTCCAGGTTAGTTACACGGACGCTATGGGCACCGACGAAGGACCGCTGGCTAGCTCGCCGACGGCGTTGGTTCTCGATGTGAATGAAGCACCGGTTTTAGATATCTCGATTGCGGATCAAACCGCGACGGAGGATTCGCCGTTCACGTTTAGCTTCAGCGGAAACACGTTCGGCGATCCTGATGACGACGCATTGAGCTATGTTGCTTCCTTGGCGGA
>SJPJ01000001.1:7285343-7285643 GCA_007859835.1 Novipirellula herctigrandis
CAATCGACGATCGAACCGCGACCGAAGACAATCCGTTCACGTTTAGCTTCAGCGGAAACACGTTCGGCGATCCTGATGGCGACGCATTGAGCTATGTTGCTTCCTTGGCGGACGATTCGGCGCTACCAAGTTGGCTGACGTTCACACCGGTCACTCGCACGTTCAGTGGCACGCCACTCAATCCCGATGTAGGAACGATCACCGTCAAAGTCACTGCCACTGATCCCAGTAATGCAACGGTCTCGGATGAGTTTGCCTTGACAGTCGGCAACACCAATGACGTTCCAATCCTAGAGAACG
>SJPJ01000001.1:7285653-7285788 GCA_007859835.1 Novipirellula herctigrandis
ATGGCACGCCACTCAATCCCGATGTAGGAACGATCACCGTCAAAGTCACTGCCAGTGATCCCAGTAATGCAACGGTCTCGGATGAGTTTGTCTTGACAGTCGGCAACACCAATGACGTTCCAATCCTAGAGAACG
>SJPJ01000001.1:7285798-7342532 GCA_007859835.1 Novipirellula herctigrandis
GTCGATGTAGGAACGATCACCGTCAAAGTCACTGCCAGTGATCCCAGTAATGCAACAGTCTCGGATGAGTTTGTCTTGACGGTCGGCAACACCAATGACGTTCCGACGCTAGGCAAGTCGATTAATGACCAATCCACAACCGAGGGATCGATTTTCTCGTTCACGTTCCCTGAAGGCTCCTTTGGTGATCCCGACGGGGACATGCTTACCTATACGGCCATGCTTGACGATGGCTCCGCTCTGCCCGATTGGCTGGCATTTACCTCGTCCACGCGGACGTTTGCTGGCACGTCGACAAGTGGCGACGTTGGAACATTGAATATTGTCGTTGCGGCGATCGATCCAAGCGATGAATCGGTCACGACTGAATTTGTTATTTCCGTTAGCGATTTTGACCCAGTTGCCGTCGACGATATTGATTTTACAACGAACGAAGATTTGGCGTTGGAATTGGTCGTCTCTGACTTGCTTTTGAATGATCAATATGTTGATGTTGATCACGAGCGCGTCATTGAGTTCCTTGCGGGTATCGGGGTGACTGAGTTGGGAGCGGTCCTCTCGGTTGCCGCGGATACGGGGCAAATCTCTTACCAACCGTTGACTTCGTCGGAAATCCAATCTCTCAATGTGGGTCAGACGGTTCAGGACTCTTTCCGTTATGGTATCTGGGACGATCGGGGTGTTGCCAGTTTTGCCACCGTCTTCCTAGCCGTTTCAGGTCGTAATGACGCGCCCCACGCTGTCGATGATGTGATTGCGGTTAGTTCGGTAACCAAGACGGAGATTGACCCATTCATCAATGATGAAGATGTCGACGGAAATATTGTTCGCTCGACCATGAGCGTAACGGTGGAGCCTCAGTTTGGAGAGCTGCTATTTGAAGACGGACAGTTGAGCTATTTGCCGGGAGCTTCGTTTGTTAGCGAAGATGGATTCACCTATACCATCGCGGATCACTCCGGTGAACTCAGTCGTGTTGCAACCGTACGACTCCTTGCACGTCCTCTTGCCGACACAATTGTTGCTGGAACGTCGATTGAGCGAAGTGTAGAAGTCGCGGTTGCACCCTACTTTGCCTCGCAAACACCATTGGACCTTTCGCTTGTTGAGATCCTAAGCGGGCCTGTGCCGGGAACGAATCCGATAGAGCAATACGGTCCAAGCCATGGATCAGCGGAAGTGATCAATGGTGCGCTGGTTTATATGCCTAGCCCGGGATACACCGGGTCCGATTCACTCTATTTTACCGTAGTGGATCAAGACGGTAGCAGGAGCTTGCCAACGCTGATGACCATCCAAACGGTACAGAGTCGCTTGCAGTATCCACTCGATCCTGCAGACGTCAATCGTGATGGACAGGTTTCCGCATTGGATGCGTTGCTCGTCATTAATCGGCTCAACCGTCTAGGAACTGGGAGCGTGGAAATCGTTGTTGACCAAGAGCATGATTATGGGATTGGCACGAATGACGGCGTTGATGAGCAGTATTTTTACGATGTGAACGGCGATGTTAAAATTTCAGCGTTGGATGCGTTGCTTGCAATCAATCGACTCGTCGAGCAACCGGCTGAGTCAGAGCGAGTTCCGTCTGGCGAATGGATTGGATCACCACTTGTAAGTGCGGAAAACGATCCCATCTCTGGCAATACTCACCCAACCACGATCGATGAGAGACAAGGTGAAACGAAGCGGAAATCGGGCGGCGACTCTACGGCGAATGTCTTTAATCCAATCGATTTGATCGCAATGGATCGTCATCGCGTTGGGGACACGGACGCGGCTGATGACGATGTTTCTCTCTTAGCGGCTCTTGACGCGGCAATTCAGGAACGGTTCGAAGTTCGAGTTGGCTAGCGGGGGAAACCCTTGGGACGTTTTCGGCCGCTTGCGTAGTACGTGCTTGTGGCGATGGTCTATTTATGACGCATTGCAATCGCCGACATTGCAATCGCTCGTATCACAATCGCTCGTATCACAATCGCTGGACTGTCATCCCACCATCGACATAGATGACTTGTCCCGTCGCGTAGGGAAGATCCCCGCGTGCCATTGCTGCTGCGAGTTTACCGATGTCTTCGGGCACTCCCCAGCGTTTCAAAATGCATAGGTCCGTCTCGAAGATCAAGCGATCATACTTCTCAGTCACGCCGGCCGTCATGTTCGACTTGATGATGCCAGGTCGGATTTCGAATACAGGAATGTTGAATTCTCCCAGTCGCGCGGCAAACAATGAACTCATCATCCCAATCCCCGCTTTCGAGACGCAGTAGTCGCCACGTGCCACAGACACGACGGTTGCCGAAATCGAGCCAATGTTGATGATGCAGCCATTGAACTCGCTATCCGCATTTTTCTGCTTGATCATCCAGTTTGCCACTGCCTGCGTCAGAAAGTAGGGCCCTTTCAAATTGATGTTCATCACACGGTCGTAGCTCTCCTCCGATGCTTCAAGGATGTCCGCCCGTATGGTGGGTGCTACGCCCGCGTTGTTGACAAGTACGTCAAGACGTCCAAAGTGTTTTTCGATTTCCTCGAGCATCGCCGACCGATCCTCGCTACTCGAAACGTCTCCCGAGCAATACAGCACTTCGGCGCCGTGTGCTTGAAGCGATTCAATTGACTCCGCCACCTCCGATGCATCTCGTCGTCCACTCAGTACAAGGTTGAATCCATCCAAGGCTAATCTTGTCGAAATTCCAAAACCGATGCCAAGTGCTCCGCCAGTGATCAAGGCTACCTGTTTAGTCATCTGAATTCTCCGAGCGATTCAAAATCGCTTTTGCTTGTGTATGTGTTGAATAATGATTCTGCAATCTTCGAGCACTTCGTAAGTGTGTTCAAACAGAGCGTCAAACTGAAGGCAGTCCCCTGCCGAAAGAATGTGACTCTCATAGGGAAGGTCAAGCTTTAACTTACCTTCCAACACCCAACAGATTTCGAAGTCGTCGCGATGCGCGTCTGGATTGGAACGCTTGGCGCCTTTCGGAGCGTCCGCATAGAAGCACTTGGCATTTGCAAATTGAATCTCACGAAAATGAAAGTCACCAGCAATCCGCTCGGTTTCGTGTTTGCACTGCGCGGTGCGAGACTCGACAAGCGATAGAAGTTCCGCAGCGGTCACACCAAACGCCCGCGACAATCGAAACAGTGTTTTCAATTCCGCAACTGTCTGATTGCGTTCCAGCTTGGAAATCACCGCTGGCGAAATCCCCGTCCGCTCCGATAGATCGGCAATGGTCATGTTGCCAAGTTTTCGGAGGTCTCGTATTACCGAAAAATTGTACATGTCCAAGCCGATTTCAGCAGATTCGTCCATTCACAGTGCTTTCTCAAACGCTCTGTTCACCAAGTCGCAACAAATCTCAGTTTATTGCTTGAAAACGTTCCCCGATAGTATATAAACGCATGAAAAATATTACAGGAGAACTTTACGTGCGTTTCGACAATCATATTTCCCCCCAAGACTTGCAGCCAGCCATCGATCGTTTTTGGGCGATTTCCGGGCAAAAGATCAACGATCTCAATCAAAACTACGACTCAGCCCAAGGGTCGCCCGTATTTACGGTGAAGGGCAAATACACGACGCGCGGATGGACCGAATGGACTCAGGGGTTTCAGTATGGATCGGAAATTCTTCAGTACGATGCCAGTGACGATGTGTCATTTTTGGAGATGGGCAAGAAGAATACCATCGACAAGATGGCTCCACACGTCACGCATTTTGGCGTCCATGACCATGGGTTCAACAACGTCAGCACGTACGGCAATCTTTTGCGTCTGATGAATGAAGGCCGTATCGCAGAAAATTTGTGGGAGCGAAACTTCTACGAAATGGCCTTGAAAGCTTCGGGCGCTGTTCAGGCTCGCCGCTGGACGACACTTCCAAACGGTGGTTATGTATATTCGTTCAATGGCCCGCATTCGTTGTTCGCCGATACGATTCGTTCTCTGCGTGCGTTGGCGGTCTCGCACCAGCTAGGGCATTCGTTTATGCACGAAAACGATGCGGAAGTCAGCCTGCTAACTCGATTGATCCAACATGCAAAGGCGACAGCGGATTATTCGGTGTACTACGGGGAAGGCAGAGACGCCTACGACATCCGAGGTCGAACAGCACACGAGAGTATTTTTAATCTAAATGACGGTAACTTCCGTTGCCCGAATTCGCAGCAAGGGTTTTCGCCCTTCACAACGTGGACGCGTGGATTGGCGTGGATCATGGTCGGTTCTGCGGAGCAACTCGAGTTCCTGCAAACTATCGATGACAGCGAATTTGAGTCCGAAGGCGGCCGCATCGCGGTAGAGGGATTCTTGGTGAAGATGGCAAGAGCGTCTTGCGATTTTTTCATCAAGCATAGTGCTGCTGACGGAATTCCATACTGGGACACCGGAGCACCCAATCTCCACAAGCTCGGTACCGACTACCTTGACCGTCCTGCAGATCCGTTCAATGAATTCGAACCGGTTGATTCGTCGGCGGCTGCCATTGGTGCACAGGGGCTAATTCGACTAGGTTGTTATCTAAACGACCAAGATTCGGCGGTTGGTGAACGTTATATGCAAGCCGGTCTCACGGTGCTTAAGACATTGTTGGAAGAGCCCTACCTCAGCACCGATCCGTCGCATCAAGGCCTGATACTTCACTCGGTATATCACCGCCCCAACGGTTGGGACCATATTCCCGACGGACAAAGCGTTCCGTGTGGCGAATCGAGCATGTGGGGAGATTATCACGCACGCGAATTGGCACTGCTTGTCGACCGTATTGCAAACGATAAAACCTACCTAAAATTTTTCCTCTAACGGAAAGGGCATCTCATGATCATCGGCGATCTAAGCAAAATCGAAGGACGGACTTACCCAGCGCGAAGGTTGACTCAGAACTTGGTTGGCGGGGCTTCACCGGTTCAGTGCAAAAATTTCTGCATGGGCTACGTAACACTTGAGCCTAACGGCGGGCAAGTGCCTTGGCATAACCAGGAATCCGAGGAGATCTACTTCGTCATTTCCGGTAAAGCGGAAATGTGTTTGGGCGAAGAGCGGCAAGAAATGGTCTCGGGGCAAATTGTTCAGATTCCATCTGGCGTTTACCACCAATTAACAAATATTGGTGATGAACCTTTGACGTTTGTCTATGTCTACGGGCCCGCCGGAGATGTCGCCCATTGGCGTCAGGAGCTTGCCGGAACGTTACCAAAGGCAGGTGTCGACGTACCTGAATTGCCCACAGGTGCCCAAACTCAGTGTACGGATATGCCCGAAGGTGGGCCGGTCATTATCTAGTTCAAACCAATTGAATTAACCAACCAAAGAATCTTACCGCAGGAACAAACGATGGAAACCAAACGCATTGGCATCATTATGAATGGTGTGACCGGACGCATGGGGATGAACCAGCATCTGATTCGATCCATCAGTGAGATTATCAAGCAAGGCGGTATCAAGGTTGGTAACGACTTGGTAATCATGCCCGACCCGATCCTAACAGGACGCCGCGAGTACGCGTTAAAGGATCTTGCGGAAACGCACGGAAATGATTCACGTGGCGAACCCTACGCCTACACCACCGATGTTCAAGGTGCACTGGATGGAAAATACGGTGAATCCGAAATCTTCTTCGATGCTTCAGGAACGCTTCAGCGCGCCGGTTTCATCGAGATGGCGGTCAAAGCGGGTAAGGCAATCTATTGCGAAAAGCCAACGGCGACCAAGACCGCAGAGGCCGTTCGACTTGCCAAGCTCGTCGACAACGCGGGGCTGAAAAATGGTGTCGTGCAAGACAAGTTGTGGCTGCCGGGATTACGCAAGTTGAAGATGCTGCAAGAAATTGGTTTCTTCGGAAAACTGCTTTCGGTGCGCGGCGAGTTTGGCTATTGGGTCTTTACGGGGATGGATTACGACCAACCGGCACAGCGACCGAGTTGGAACTACCGCGCTGAAGATGGTGGCGGAATGATGATCGATATGTTTTGTCATTGGCGTTATGTGATCGACAATCTTTTCGGGCCCGTGAAGAGCCTCGTTGCGTACGGAGCGACCGATATTGACCAACGTCGCAGTGAAGATGGAACGCCTTACCCATGCACTGCTGACGACTCGGCCTACGCCATGTTCTTGTTGGAAGATGGCACCATGGTGCAGTTCAATAGCTCTTGGTGTACGCGAGTCCGCCGCGACGATCTTCTTTCCATTCAAGTTGACGGTGTTAAAGGCTCGGCGGTGGCTGGATTGCGCGAAGTGAAAACGCAAAGTGCCGCCAACACACCGAAACCCGTTTGGAATCCCGATATCGCTCAGCCGATTGATTTTCTAGCTGGTTGGGAAGATGTGCCCAACAACATTAGTTACGACAACGCCTTCAAAATCCAATGGGAAGAATTCATCAAGCATGTCGTTCTCGATACCCCTTGGAGATACAGCTTGATGGAAGGTGCGAAGGGAGTCCAACTTGCGGAGTTGGGAATGCAAAGCTGGAAGGAACGCAAATGGGTCGACGTCACTGACATTGAAGCGTTTGCTGCATCGACAACGCAGTAGCACTGTCTAGCGTTCCTTTTTCGTCAATATACAGATTGGCCCAAACGAGAGGGTCGTTGTGTGATTCGACTCGCTTTTCATGCCCGCCGATCCCTTCAGGGCAAATTCGTTTATCACATTACGCAAATTTGTTGCTGGCCGTTAGGCCGCCTTCCTGGCGTGACCGCGAGCGAGCGCTCGGCGGCTGATGACCCAGTTTGAAAAGCTGATTTGCCCTGCCAATCCTTTCTAGGGAGGCGACTTCGCGCATGATCGCAGATACAATGTGTAGCTCTCTCTATTAGGTTTGTGGCGATTGCAGATTGGCTTGACGCTGTGCCAAGGTGTTGAGAAATGTGTTGGCAGCGTCGAGCGATCTTATGTGTGTTACGTTTCGCGGCAGACCAAAACGGGAAGAATAGCTTAGCCGAACGCCCTCCAAGAATGCTCAGCCTGCTGATTGTGAAGTCTTAAGGCCTCAGTCAAAAACAAGGAAATAGATGATGAAATCCTTCGTGTTTTTTGTGCTCCTATTGGTTCTTTCGTTTGCTGTTCCGACGCTTGCTTTGGCTTCGCCCGAGCAGTTGGACGCGTGCAAACAGAAGATAAATAGCGGTTGGAAATTCAAGCTGCTGGACGCCGCCGAAACGGATTCCGGTTTCCAGTCTGTGATGTTGGATGATGCTAGTTGGGCGTCGGTCTCTTTGCCGCATACCGCCCATGTAGAGCCATTGGTGGTCAACGATCAGTGGCAGGGAATCTGTTGGTATCGCAAGACCATTGAGCTTCCGCAAGAAGTTGTGGAGAAAAAGCTATTTGTTGAGTTTGAAGGTGCGATGAGTCAGTCAAGAATCTGGATCAATGGCGAGTTAGTCAAGGAGCGAATGGGGGGCTACTTGCCGGTTGTCCTTGATGCGACCGAGTATTTCAAACCGGGCGAAAAAAATGTCGTAGCAGTGCGGTTGGATAACACCGACAACCCGCTGACAGGGCCAAAGCCGTTGAAGATTCTAGACTTCAATATGTATGGAGGGCTCTATCGTAACGCGTGGCTAACCATCAAAGACAAGGTCTATATTTCTCACCCGGTGCTGGCTGGCAAAACAGCAGGCGGTGGTGTGTTTATCACCTATCCGAAGGTTGCAGCAGATGAGTCAATCGTGAAGGTGAAGACTCATGTCATCAATGAGGATGCCGATAAAAAAGTCGTTGAAGTTGTTCAATCAATTTACTTTGAAGGCAAACTCGTGACGGAACGAAAATCGAAGCCTGTAGAAATCGCTTCGGACGGCGAAGCCGAATTCGTTGAAGAGATTCCTGTTGTGAGTGCAAAGTTGTGGTCGCCGCAATCACCGAGTTTGTACTCTATGAAGACGACCGTACTGGTTGGCGGCAAGTTGATGGATGAACAGAGTGAACGATTTGGAGTTCGCGAATTTGAGTTCAAAGCTCATGAACTTTATGTCAATGGAAAAAAGACATTTCTGCGCGGTGTGAATCGTCATCAAGAGTATCCTTTTGTCGGATATGCGTTCTCGGACAACGCGCAATATCGCGATGCAAAAAAGATCAAAGAAGCTGGATTCAACCATATCCGTTTGTCGCACTATCCGCATTCGCCCGCGTTCATGGATGCTTGTGATGAGCTCGGGTTAATAACGCTTGACGCGATTATGGGTTGGCAGTACTACCTCGATGACGATCGTTTCCGCAACTACTGTTACCGCTCTGCCATAGAATTGATTCGCCGCGACCGTAACCGTCCGTCGGTATTGGCGTGGGAAGTCTCGCTGAATGAAAGCCGAATGCCGGTCCCGTTCATGGAAGAGCTGCATCGGATCACGCACGCGGAATATCCTGGCGAGAAGGTTTACTCATCAGGCTGGATGAATGACGTCTATGACGTTTTTGAACAGGCGCGTCAGCACCGGATTTTGCACGGCTATCACGAAAATCTCGCGAAACCCTATTTCGTGTCGGAATACGGCGACTGGGAATACTATTCCAACAATGCAGGTCTAAACCAAGACAAGTTGGACAAGACGACACGTCTTGAAGCCAGTAGCCGTCAACTTCGCGAGTATGGTGAAAAGCGTTTGTTGAAGCAGGCCTACAACGTACAAGAATCGCACAACGACAACCTCGGCACTTCGGCCTACGGCGATGCCTACTGGGTGATGTATGATTACAACCGCGGCTACCACGACGAGATCGAGTCGTCGGGCATCATGGACATTTTTCGATTGCCGAAATTCAGCTACCACTTCTATCAGAGTCAACGTGAGACTTCTGCGGGCGCGATGGTAAAAATCGCTAGCTATTGGACCCCCGAGTCGGCTCTGGATATCAAGGTCTACAGCAATTGCGACGAAGTGCAGTTGTTCCTGGATGATGAATTGGTTTCTTCGCAAAAACCGGATGCGGATAAGAACTGCACCCATCTTGGCCATCCGCCGTTTACGTTCAAGATCGAGACGTTTACTTCCGGTACACTGAAGGCAGTTGGATTAATCGCTGGCACGGCTGTTTGCGAACATGCCGTAAAGACACCGGGTAAAGCTGCTGCGTTAAAAGTCTGGCTGGACGAAAGCGGCAAAATGCCGACCGCCGGGGTCAACGACACCGTGTTCGTCTACATCGCCGCCGTGGATGAAAACGGAACGATCGTGCCTGATTACTCGGAAGCCGTTGCGATTCAATTGAATGGGGATGTTACGTTGTTGAACGTTGGTGAGATAAAGGCAGAGGCTGGTATCGCTACCGCGTTGGTCCAAATTGGCGACGCGTCGGATGAGATTAGCATTAGTGCGTCGGCGATAGGTTTGCAGAACGGGAAATTGATTGTGGAGCTTGAGTAATATGAGAATGATGTTGTTGTCTTTTTCGGTGTTTGTGTGCGTAGGTTCTCTGACGGCTTTTGGCGTTGAAACCGAACCCGCTCAAAATTCGCCTGCAAAAATCCCGGCGAAACCCAATATTGTGATTCTGTTGGCGGACGACATGGGCTGGGGGGAACTCGGGTGTTATGGACAAGAGGTGATCAAGACTCCGAACCTTGATACGTTGGCTTCAAAGGGGCTTCGCTTTACCGATTTCTACGCAGGTTGTGCGGTTTGTTCGCCATCTCGGGCCGTTTTGATGACGGGGATTCCGGTTGGGCGTCTGAGCATTCGCGGCAACAAAGGGTTGCATGAGGATGGGAAATGGGATCGTATCGCGCTCAAAAAGTCGGAAGTAACAGTGCCCGAGATGCTAAACGGGGCAGGTTACCAAACGGCATTCATTGGCAAGTGGCATCTAGGAATTCCGCAGGATGTATCCACATGGGCGACGGGACGCGGTTTTGATTTTGCAGTCCAGGAGCAGTGGGGACCGAAAGCCGATGGTGGTGTTTTTGATGAACGCGATCACTGGGTGAACGGATGCCAAGAAAGCGTTTTCCACGACTACACGAAAATCGATTGTTTAGATGAATTTCGGACGGACATTGCGCTGAAATTTTTGGATCAAAAGCGGGATCAAGAAAAGCCGCTGTTTCTTTTTATGTCTTACCGAAGTCCTCACGCGCACGAGTTCTTTCTCCGTGAAAAGGATCGCTACAAAGAGCATGGATGGCCAGAGATTGAACGACGGCACGCCTCACGCATCACGATGCTGGACGAACAAATCCAACGACTGCTCGACAAGCTTGAAGCCATGGGCGAAATGGATAACACATTTGTTCTCTTCACCAGTGACAACGGACCGCATGCTGAGGGGCCTGCAGGCGGCGACAAACATGACCCGCTTTTCTTCATCAGTTCCAATGGGCTGAAGGGACATAAACGAGATCTTTATGAAGGTGGCGTTCGGGTGCCGGGTATTGCCTACTGGAAAGGAAAGATCCGTGCCGGCGAGACATCCGAACATCAGGCGATCTTTTACGACGTCATGCCCACGCTCGCCGAGATCGCTGGCGTTGATCCTCCAGACCAAACGGGCGGCATATCCTTCCTGCCCGAGTTAATCGGCAAAGAACAGAAAACGCATGACCATCTTTACTGGGAAATCATGGAGGGGCGAGCCGCTAAGGCATTCCGTCAAGCGACACGGATGGGGCATTGGAAAGCGGTGCGATATGGCGCAGCAGGCGTTACTGAACTCTACAATCTTGAAACGGACCTTTACGAAACCAAGGACGTAGCCGCTTCTTACCCGGAGATTGTCGAGAAGATGAATAAAATATTGCGGTCCGAGAGTAAGAAGGATCCGCACTTCCCTTATTCTGGAGATGGTCCATAGCGCGTCGTTCGGTTTGAACGGACTCACTGTTTATGCTTCGGCTTGATTGGCAACGATCGATGGGGTTGAAAAAAACACACGGCAAAAGACAGTATCGACAATCGGGAAGGCAGCCCGATCCAACTATCTGCACTGGATGGACGATGCGGTTTTCCAAGAAGCGGATGCTGTTCAGAAAAATTGACCTTTTCAATAATTACGAAAACGAAGTAGCGAGTTCCGATGTTGAATGTACTGAAGTTTATCGTGTTTCTTTCTTTGCCAATCACATTATGCGCGGCGGAGTCAAAACCCAATTTTGTGTTTCTATTGGTGGATGATCTTGGGTGGGGAGATTTTGGCTGTTACGGCGCCGAGTTCTATGAGACGCCAAATATCGACAAGTTGGCCAATCAGGGGATGCTTTTCAGCAACGGCTATGCTGCTTGCACGGTCTGTTCGCCAAGTCGAGCGGCGATCCTAAGCGGATGCTATCCGGCTCGACTGCATCTAACAGATTGGATCACCGGGCATAAACGTCCCTACGCGAAACTCTCGGTGCCAGAATGGTCAACGAAGCTGGATCCACAGCGTGTGTTGTTACCGGAGGCGTTGAAGCAGGCGGGCTATGCGACAGCTTTTCTCGGGAAGTGGCATCTAATGCCGATCGGTCAGCCGGACTTTGATGAACATTATCCAACGTCCCATGGTTTTGATGTGAATATTGGTGGCCGCGAATGGGGGCAACCGAAGGGGCCTGGACGCTATTTTTCGCCATTCGGCATGCCCAATTTGGATGACGGAGAGACCGGTGATTTTCTTACCGATAAGCTCACCGATGCCGCCGTGGACTATCTAGATCAGACAAGCAGAGAACAGCCATTCTTGATGTATTTTGCTTACTACACTCTTCACGGCCCAATCATGGCACCGCCCGAGTTAGTTGCGAAATACAAGACGAAAGCGAAAGATTTTTCGAATGAGAAAGATGAGTTTCTAAATCCTGCTCGTGCCGGAATGGTTGAAAAACTAGATGATAGTGTCGGTCGGATTATGACAAAGCTCGATGAACTCGGGATTGCGGATAATACCGTGGTGATTCTGACTGGCGATAACGGCGGCGATCATGATAAAACCACTGGAGGATTAAGAGACTTCAAAGCGTACTCTCATGAAGGTGGTGTCAGGGAACCTTTTGTGGTGAAGTGGCCGGGTAAAACGAGAGCCGGTTCGACTTGCGATGTCCCAGTGATTGGGACTGACTTCTATCCGACGATCCTTGATATTGCTGGGCTCGCACCTCGCCGCGATCAGCATCTTGATGGGGTAAGCATCGTACCGTTATTGACTGACTCAGCCACGACTCTCAATCGCGATACTCTCTATTGGCACTATCCGCACTATCACCGCACCAATCCGTATGGAGCGATTCGCGACGGTGATTGGAAGCTGATCGAGTTTTTTGAGGATGGAAAGCTTGAACTATACAACTTGAAAGAGGACCCCAAGGAGACGCAAAACCTCGCATCGATTCAACCTGAAAAGACGCAGGAGTTGTTAAGGAATCTCAAAAAGTGGCGTCGTTCCGTGGACGCTCAGATGATGACAGATAACCCAGATCATGATCCCGGAATTGGGAAGCGGAAAAAGAAAAAGTAGGAAGCCGTCCGCCATCAACAATAAGCAGCATGCCCATTGGGGCAGTGAATGTATTCGATTGTGAGCGGTACGGCGTTTGCCGCCGGTTGACGCGAGAAAAACCCCGGCTAGCGTCTTGCGGCTCTCACAAAGTGGTCCGACAACAACGAATCGTTGATGGATTTCGCACCGGCCCAAGGGAACGATTGACGCGACGTCCGTCGTTTCGAGTTCACAGTGGAGTTGAGTTCATTGTGGAGTTGATCGCCAACACGGTCCAGCGTCGCTTGTTTATGTCAGCGATTTCACGGTCGCGAATCAGGCGACCGTGATTCTCGATTGCCGATTTGATTGCTAATTCTCAAGCTTGGAAAGATACGTGTTCCATGCGTTGATTGAATTTTCAAGCATCTCGGCGGGTTCCTGTTTGACATTGTAACACTGCAACCCAATGGGCCCGTCGTAGCCCACTGATTTCAATTCGTTCAGCAGCGACAGTATGTCGAAGTCACCTTCGCCAAGTGGAAGGATCAATTCCTTCCACGGATTTTTTGCGTCCGTCATGACTCGCATTGCACCATTGATCGAAACCATCGTCAAATGGTCGGCCGTCTTCTTGATGATCTCACTGATGCGAGGTCCGTTACCTGCACGTAGCTCATGACACAAATTGAATGTAACGCCGACGTTCTCTCGATCGACCGCCTTGACGATCTTGACAGCGTGCTCCGCTGTTGCGACCTGAAACCCATGGTGCGGGTAAACGGAAATTTGAACGTCATGAATTGCCGCTTGGTCAGCAAGCACTCGCAGGCGATCGGCCGTTTGTTCGTCTGACGCATTGCCGTGGATGTGAATCCACAATATTGCGTCCTTGCCCTTCATCTTCGGTAGCTGGGCAATGACTTTTGGATCTATCGATTGCTCTTTCTCCGAATGAAATGGCACATAAAAACTGACTACGCTCAATTGCTGTTTGTCGAAGCTGGCAAAGCGTTGATCCAAGTCGACCACGTTGGTGTAGCCAATGCCGTCGAATCCAAGTTCCGATAACAATTGTGCTTGTGCATCAGGCTTCCAGCCCGCATCACGCCCAACACCGTTATCAAATGCGAAAAGAGCCCATGGCGATTTTGTATCCGATGTGTCAGCACCAGCGGGTGACGGATTCATCGCAAAGGTTGCGAACACACAGGAAGTAACGAAAAACCAGCATGCAAAAAGTCGTCGTTCGATCATGGCAAGGCCTCAAAGTAGGGGAAGGATCGTTGGGGGTGGGTTTCTACTGGAAAGGAAACGAGCGGGATGGGACGGTGCGAGTCATGGTTGTCTCAGACGTCCGCAACGCGATCAAAATCGGTCGTTAGCGGGTACATCGCGTACCCAAAGGGGGCTTGGTTGACAGACTCTAAGTCTATTCGGCCGTCGGTAATGTTTAGGCGTGGCCACGTTTTACCCGATGGTGAATGGTGGGGGCAATAAAGGTCGCAATGATGTGTCAATGTGGCGTCTTGAATCGCTTGAGTAAACGGTTGGAGCCCCGCAACATAGTGATGCCCGTTGCGTTCGATATGCTTGATCCCCAATACGGCACTGACTGCGAGGTCTTGCAGAAGCGCGATCGGACCAAGGTTCATCAAATCTTCGCCGGTTAGCGTAAGCGGACGCAACGGTTTTGCTTGGTTTCGAAAACGCACTAAACAGGCGTTAGCAATTCCTTTGAAGACCCCTTTGCAGTTCTTGTGGCTTGTACCGTCATAGCCGATTTCTAACGCTCTTGGAAAGCTCCCAATTTCACCATCGGACTCGTCAATGATCATTGGTGGTCGGTGCTTCCACGCATCCCAAACACTTCCCACTTCGTCCGACAAAGCGACGTCGCGGTGTAGTGGTTGTTCAACAAGAAGCAGTCCATGCTGTATGAATTCATAGACCGACGGATCCGAACTTAGTTCCTGCCAATAATCTCGAAACGCGGATGGGGTCGTGAAGAATTCATTCCCGTCAAGCGTGAATGCGTACGATTGACAATGTTCGCTGAGCGTGCGAGCGATTGCACGCAGCCGATCACGGGCTGTATCAATGTCGGCGGGCAGTTTAATTTTGAAGTGGGTCAAACCGTAATACTCAATGCACTGATCAAGTGTTTGAGGCAATCCATCGTCCAACCGGTCGGCGGATTCGATTTCGCCGCTGG
Source organism: Novipirellula herctigrandis (assembly GCA_007859835.1). Classification (GTDB taxonomy): domain Bacteria; phylum Planctomycetota; class Planctomycetia; order Pirellulales; family Pirellulaceae; genus Novipirellula_A; species Novipirellula_A herctigrandis. Next base: position 7,300,410 of record SJPJ01000001.1, read on the forward strand.
AAAGCGGATCCGCAAGTCCAACGGTGTGCCGCGCACTGACGAATCGTCTCGGCTCGGACGGCAGCAGATCCATCGGTTCTAAATCCGACAACTCGGGATGCAGGTCGCCCAAGCGGATTTGAAAGCGATTCTCTCTCAGCAATTGAGCAAAGGGACAACGATGATGGCGGCAAAAGGCATCGATTGCTGCGCGTTCTAGTAACGACGTTCCGAGCCCCTTCAGCAGTGGCGGGCAATGATTCAAATCCGAGTCCGACATCTGCGCTTCATACAACTCACGCCACCAGTCGAAAACGCTCGGTTGTTCCGGAATCTTCGTCGCATGCACGCACGCGCATCGAACAACGTCCATCATTTCATCGATTTCGTCGTCTAGCGAAGCTTCCGGTTGTTTGGTGAACCATTTCGGGGGCAAAATGTCCGCAGAGATCCCGGTGCTGGATTCGCCATTGATTTCAAACTCTCCAAACACCACCAAATAGGGTGCCATTTCGAGAGTGGCAATTCCATAACGAAACGGCATCCGCGTGCGGACGTGCGTGGTACGCAATTGAACGTTTTTTAGGGAAATCGTCACCGTCTATGCTCCCATTGGATCGGTTGCGGTGGATTCGGATTGAATTCCTAGGAACAAGTCGCGTCCTTTGACCAAGTTGGCGATTTTTCGATCCGCGACGCTACGCTTGTTCATCCAGAATCCGCAATCGGGATGGACCCATCGGATGCGATCGGGTCCGACGTTCGCAGTGGCGGCTTCAATCCGTTTGGCGATCACTTCGGGTGATTCGACGGTATTCACTTTCACATCCACAACGCCAATGCCAAGCCCGATTCGAGGGTCCAAGCCATCCCGGAAAAATTTCAGTTCGTCATAGCCACGAAAAGCGAACTCAAGCACGACGTGGTCACAGTGCAGGCGATTCATCAGTGAAAGCAGCTGATCCCAGTGGCCCTTTTGGATATTTTGCCCGCCATAATTGCCGAAACACAAATGCACGCCTTTTTCCTTTGCTCCGGTCGCGGCGTCGAGCACCAAGTTGATTGCCTTGGCGGCCCATTCCGATTCTTCCGGGTGCCCCGTAATGTTGGCCTCGTCGATTTGAATGACTTCCGGATTAATGTCGGCAACTTGCTTTGCCAACGCTCGGCCAAGAGCCGCAGCAAGTTCCGGGCGCGATCGATAGTGATGGTCCATTAACGTTTTGCAAAGCATGTGTGGGCCGGTCAACGTGAACTTCAGCGGGTGATCGGTACATCGGCGTGCTCGAGCATAGTCGCGCGGAATATTCAACGTTCCCTCATCGACTGGCCCATCGACCACGCCCGCCGGTTCGACTCGAAACCCCATCCCCTCGATTTGCGAGAATTCGACGATATCCGACCGAGTGATCTCGCTGCGAATTCCCTCCATGGGTCGGATAAAATACTCGATCATCCCATTGGTGTCGGGATGATTGACGTCCCATCGATACAGTTCGCCATCAACGACGACGTCGACGCCCGCCATCTCTTGAGTCTTAAAGACAACTCGCGTGGCGTCGATCAGTCCTTGCTGAGACGGGGACGCCATGAGCCAGTCCGGTACCGGATAGGATCCGACGACAGTGGTTCGAATGCTGGGGGTCGACATGGAAATTCTCGATCGATTAATGAAACAATTAAGTAGGGAAATATAACGAAAAACAGGAAGTTGATGGATTGGGAAATCCGCCGCAACAAAGTCGCCACTGTTCCGCGACTCGCTGTCAGTAAGCTCTTACTATAAGATTTTTTTTTGCATCGTGCCTTACTCAGGAATTGGATGCTTCTTTTAGATGCCGTTGGATAAATGCTTGCGGAGTCTCATCCGTTTGGCGTTTAAAGACTCGATAAAAATGTCCCAGGTCGTGAAACCCTGCTTCCAAGCATGAGCCCAAAATGTCCTCGGTTTCCAGCATACGACGCTTGGCAAACTCAATCCGCCGATGTGTGACGTACTGGGTGACTGTCATTCCGGTGTGACGACGAAAATGGTCGGTGTAGGAGCGATAGCTCATGTTCGCTTCTCTCGCGAGTTCCGCAACGTGAAGTTCTTCGGTAAAGCGATGGTCGATATCGACTATGCTGGCTAAAAAGCGTTTAGGCGTTTGATGCGATGGTTGGCGTTGGCTGCGAGTCAAGGCACGCGTGAGGGAGAGCAACAAATGGATCGAAAGAGCGAGCGCCGAAGCCGCTCGATCGGGTAGGTCTTGTCCAAGTTCCAAAACGAGTGCGTCAAAAAGTCGCTCCAACCCCGCCCGTTCATTCTCCGAAGGAATCGTTTGTGCTGACATTTCAGGGAGCAGTTCGCGTGTTCGTCGCCAAAGGCTTCGCACGCTTTCGGGTGACGACAAAGCACGTCCGTCCAGGCAAAGCATACTTAGCGTCATCGGGTTGTCAGGTTCGTCGATAAAACGATGACGTATGCGAGGCGGCACTCGAACCAGCGAAGATGCACGCAAATCGATGGTCTTGGAAGTCCCTAGCAATTGACCGCGTCCCGCCCGTACGTAACAAAGTTTGTGGTACGGATGGGCGCAAAACGGCATCGCAAAGTTAGCAGCATGTTGGCTGGTTAATGCCGAAATGCCGAACTTTGGAAGATCAATCTCGATCGGTTTTCTTCGTAAGGGAATCTGCATTTTGTCGTAAATATAACGTGGCGTGGAAGCGATCTCAAGTAAATTTTGACGAGAATGGTAGACAGATTGCCGAATGCGCAAATCCACCGAAAGCGCCAAGACCCGTGTTTGTTGGGTGGTTAAAGTGTTCACGATCCGATCCGATCGTTTGACGTTTTCGTTAGCAGTGTGTTGAAAGAGAGTGGGAGAGATGGGCAGCAAAAATTTGGCCAACAAGCTTGGCTTCGACGTGGTCCTCTTTGGCTCGACGGTCTATTGGAACGAAGAAAGCATGCTTTCGAGTGTTTTGGAACAAGTGAAAGCCGCGATGAGTGAGTTGCAGTCGACAATCGATAATGGGGTGGTCGCAGACGAATTCGATCTCCATTTCCATTTGATAAGCTCGTCGGAGCAATGCCAGGATTTCGTCACGAAGCCGCGGGGCGATGCTGCGATCTTTGCTCCGCTTAGTGGCGGCGTGCAACCGTGGATGATTGCAACGGCAAAGTGCTACCAACACATTGGACTTGCCAATCTGTACTTGCCATCATCGCTCGATCCCGTTTTGACCGCAGCGTTTCTGTGTCGTAATGCGCACCCGGCTGCAACTGATTTTTTCGCCCATCAGCAGATGCGCGGTAAGTCCATCGAGTGGTTGGCGTCGCTAGAGGCGTGGGATGCCTTTCGTCGAGCCTGGTGTGCAGCACAGAAACTGCAACACAGTCGGTTGCTTAAGATAGGCGAGACCGAGCCCTGGGTAATTAACAGTTGTCGGTCGGTCGAACGGTTCCGAGAGCGGTTGGGGATGGAGATCATTCCGATCGAGCTGCCTGACTTGTATGAGCGCGTTCGTGGCGTTCAAGAGTCAGACGCCGAGTCGATCGCGTCAGAGTGGGTACAACGTGCCAAGGAGCTTGTGGGTATTGATTCATCGGATGTGAATCAAGCGGCACGCGTTGTCGTGGCGATGCGACAATTGTTGGCCGAACACGAAGCCGATGGTTTGTCGATCGCTTGCTTTGCATTGATCAAAGAATTGAAGACAACAAGTTGCTTGGCGACCGCGTGTTTGAATGAGGCGTTCGGATCGTTGGCTGCTTGCGAAGGCGACTTGGACGCCGCCGCAACCATGATGCTACTTAAGAATCTCGGTGCCGATTTTGTTTGGATCGGAAATCCAATTATCTATTGCGGTCCGTTTATCGATTTCGTTCACTGTACTGCTCCACGCGGACGACGCGGCGTCGATTTTCCGTACCGCCTGATGACTCACCATGAATCGGGGCAAGGCGTTGCGCCGGAGGTCGAGTTGCCTGGCCAACAGACGGTTACGTTGGCTCGGATTGGTGCGGACTTAACAAAGATTGCCGTTCATACCGGACAATCACAGCAAGTGGCTAAGCAATCCGCCTGTCACACACAATTGCGGATTTTGCTTGACTACCCCCGAGACTTTTTAACGCACCTGCTTGGGACCCACCAAGTTCTCAGTTTCGGTGACATGACTCAGCCCCTGCGATACGCTGCCAAGTTCCTTGCTCTTCAGACCCTAGGGGAATCGACTTGGCGTGTGGCAAGCCCTCTCGTTCATGACCAAGTTCAGCATCAACATCGGGTCGAGAATGCGAGCTCATCAGACGCGTGTTGTCTTCCTGTGCTTCCCAACTGAATTTTTGGCGCAGTGCCGGAAAACTGCGTTTTGGCACTTTTGGAACGACTCTCGTTTGATTGTCAGTAGCGTCTCGCCCAAGCATTTGTTTTGCATTGCATTCCCTTGATCTCTTAGGCGGATGTCGGGAGGTGTAGGCTGTATATCTGCCCAAACTCTGGCGTTGCCTATTGTTTGTCTAGGCAAAATCACTCCGCTTTTATGCGAAAAAACCTTTAGGAGCTGAAGTTCATGAGAAGGTTTGCGTCGGTATCGCTTGCATTTTTGGTTGAGGGGTTGCTGCTTCCTCGTTCACTCGTGCCACTTTAGGTCGGGTAAATTTTCATCTAGCCATTTGCGGGATTCGGCCAGTAGTTCGTGGTGGCTGTGATTTCCTAGTGAGGGTGATAATCGGTTTGAAACGGTTGTCGTTATGCCCACAAGCAACCATGAGTCACCTCGACGAATAAACACTGGCGAACCACTATCAAGCAATGCTGGAAACACTTCGTCACCCTCTGTGTTCTCGGCTTCGGGTGCATCGAAGCGAATCTTTCCTCGATGATTCGTCACCTGTTCGATACGATTGTGGCCGCTGGCGAAGTTGCCTCCGAGGAGGGCGTGACCAACCCATCCGGACAATCCGTAACCACCGAGCCATACTCGATCCCCCGCTTTTGGCTTTGACCTGCATAACGATACTCTTTGGCAATCGATTGAATCGGAAACCGTTCGACGAAGACGGATCAAAGCTAAGTCGACCCCTTTCACGGGATGCTTGGCTATCGATTCCGCCGCAAAAAATTCGCCGCCAATCGCAATGCTAACCATCTCAATCGGCCAAGAGTCGACGGCATGTTTTGCTGTTAGAACATGTCGTGAATCGACTAGGACTCCACACCCGCCGAAGACGTGAAGTGGCGTGTAATGCAGCTTGACTACGGATTGCATGACATCCGAAGGCTCGCGACCTATTTGGGCTGATTGTTCTTTGCTCCAAATAATTGCATGAGCCAAAGGCAAAGGAAGCAAAGCGAACGCAGCAACCATTGCAAAACAGAATCGAACTAACTGCGTTCGGGAGCATGGTTTTTGGAGTTCTTTTGTCATTGACTTAACGAAGGTTGTGTAGCGTTGGGTTACATCGTGAAATGGATCTCAATCGATTGCACTGCTCGAATGGTTTCGTCCTGCAATAGAGTGATTGTGATCTCTGTGCCGTTTTGTTCCCAGTTGGTTTTGATTTGTTCACCGGAAATTGTGACGGTTACTTGCTTTGCCGTTTTATTTTTTGGGAGCGAGAGGACGAGTGATTGCAGACGCAATTGTCCCCACTTCACTGCAATGGAATTGGTTTGCGTGGAGTCCGTTCTTTGTTGTTGTAGTGCCCCCCATCCTTCGGCCCCACTAAAGAAACAACGAAAGTCATCTACCATCATCCGCGGTGCAAAACCGATTTCACCAGCCGGGCCGTCATAGCGAAAGCCGCTTGCGGCTAGGAGCATGCTCCACGATGCCATCGCTCGCGAATAATGGTCACCTCCTTCAATTTCGCACCAAGGATTATGCTTCGAGCCGTCGTAGCGTTGGTGCACGCCGTAAGCGATGGATAGCCCTTCTTGAAGCAATCCTTCCCAAATCATATGTGAGGCGGCTTGATACTCGTAGCCAGTCCATGGATCATCATTCTGGCCGATCCGGTTGTCTGGCGGATCCCCTTTGGGATAGGTGATCCCGACCATTCCAGCTTCGCCTTCGTTAGCCAGCAAAATGAAACGCCGTGTTACCCGCTTGTAAACCGTTGCAACGTCGGGCGTCCAGTTGTACTTAAAGACGCTTCGAAGCGCACCGTCAACGTAGGGCTTCGGATAGACATATCCAAGTCCAAGTTGGTGTGCCCAGTTTTGGCCAAACACTTGGTCGGAAAGGCAGCCGTCACCATAGGATCGCCCTTTTTGATTGTCTGGTAACGCCCCTTCGGGAGCAGGCGAGTACTTGTGGATAAAGTACTCTCCGTTCCAAAGATTTCCCAAGCCCCAGTCGCGGCCACTTTCAAACAAGTTGTGGCAGGTGTCAGCAAACGCATCGTCATGCTGGACACGCGCCATCTCTTCTGCAGCTCTTAATGCTGCTAGATAAAGGGAACCGCTGAAGGTGTTGGGCCCCCAGCCTAAGCTGTCTGTTAAATGCTGCAAACCTTCGAGGATGCCGTTGGTGGGGCCGTGTCGTCCATCGCGTTCAATCAAGTATTCGGTTGCTCTCTTGATTCTCGGATACAGCTCATTTAGGTATTGGTTGTCAGCTGACATCAAGTGTTCGCGATAGGCCTTCAGCACATAGCCGGCCTGAGCATCCGGGATGTAGCCCCAATTTTTGAATGACTCACTGTTGTCGTTGAATCCCCTGAAATTGATCCGTCCGGAATCTTTGAAGGAAGCCGTATCGCTAAAGTCCTGCATCATGCGGACAGATCTTTCCAGATCAGGAAACAATCGAGCTGGTCCTTGTGCGTAGTTCCAAACATGACCACATGTGCCGATACAAAACCCAACGCCTTCCCAAGAGTAGAATCGACCGTTTTTCCACCACTCGACTGTGTCCGAGGCGAGGGTCGACGTGGATGCCATCGAACGTTGGGCCAACCAGTACGGCAATGTCGTATCGAGATACAAACTATCACGGAACGTATGAGTCGATCGATCCAATCGGTCAATGTTCTTCGCTAAATGCTTCACCACATCCAAGGAATCATCAAACCAATTCGCGTACATTCGACCGACCTCACCAGGACAACCTTTGTTGTCGTTGATATGGTTTGGGAAGTACCACGAGATGAAGAACCTCACCGATTTTGATTCGCCCTTTGCTAAGGTCAGCGACGAAGTTACTGTGCCACACGGCTTTGACGAAATCGGGCTGACGCTTGATAGTTTCGCGGGTACTTCGTTTTCGGAGAGTGATGTCAAAAAAGCTTGCTGTGAATCCCAGGCGGCGGATGCTACGGCATTTGGGTCCAATGCTGCCAACGTCATGTTGCCAAACTCCGGGTGCCATACCGGAAGTTGTTCCTCTTGCTGTGGATCCAAGTTCGTCAAGTAGATTTGGTCGACCAAGATATTTTGATGTGGATCTTCATCAATGATCTTGATTTGGGCTTGAAGGCCCACGAACTCTTGGACGTTCCATGATTTGACCGTTAGCGAATCTTTCGAATCTGGGGTCGCTGTTCGAACCACTTTTCCATCGACGAGAAGTTGAATACTCGGTACATTGATCGCCCAAGTACGCGAACGATTTCGATAGCCGATCGAGAAGACCAGATTGTTCTCAGCGATCATAAATGGGATGGATGTTAATGTCCCTCGTGTGTTGTCACCATTGGTGCCCGAGGCGATCAGGTGCTGTCCCTCTGCTCTTCGGATTCGGCTCAGTTGTTTGTGGTCGACGAATCTTGTTGCTACCGAGTCGAATGCATCGCCTTCGACGGTCCACTTTTCGAGGCTGCCACTTTGAACCGATGTGCCATCAGGCCGTATGATTGCCGATTCAAAGTTATCAAACATTTTTACGCGTTGAGTTTCGGCGGGAGAAGTGTTGTCCTGTGCATGGGGATGATCTGCAGGTGCAATTAAATCCATGTACGTTCCATGCCACTGAGGTTCGGAAACGACTCGGATTTGCCGTTGTGCTTTGGAACTATCGTCGCTGTTAATCATCACCGCGTTTTGCAGCCAACCGCCAAGCTTCACATTGAGTGGCGTGTCTGATTCATTCGTGACGGTGTATTGAATGATCGTCGCTGGATGCCCGGACGCCTTCGTGTCGAGCGGCACAAACGGCGAGAATACCTCGCCGACAACTTTCACCGGCCAATCCTGTTGCTTTGCCCCTTCGTAGAGGATCGTTGCGATCGGGTATTCCCCGATAAAGCCAATGTTGTCGAAGCCGTCCTGGCTAAGTGGTAGCACCTTGCGATTCCCCTCGCCATTGCCAACTCGATCGTCATCGTCCTTGGCAACTGCGATCGCAAAACCTTGCTGTAAACGACTGACGGGCCGGAACGTCCTGTAGCCTGTGTTTGGGTCTTGTTTGCGAAAGTCGGTTGAAATGCCTTCGTTAAAGATCCACCATCGGGCTAAGGTCCCGTCACCACGTACGTAGAGTTGTCCCGCACCGATTCCTCCACAGGGCATGCCAATGGTGTATCGTTCTTCACCGCGAAAGACCTTCCGCTCGCCTCGGTCAAACAGTGCGCTGATCCACTCGGCTTCAAGGTGCTTTTCTGCAGGCACGTAATGTTCGTTCGATGGCTGATCAGCCAACAACGGAGTCTCAGGCGTACAAAGTAGTAACACTTGAATCAGCAGCAATGTCCACATTTTGGGCAAACTGCTGAGTGTCCGCGGCGCCTTTGTGTCTGTCCATCCGCCGGTTTGCTTTGAGCGTTCCAACATCACCGGCATGTAGGGATAATCAACCATATTCATTGGGATCTCATGTTGCGTTTGCGCAGCTGTTCTGCAGTGAACGCGGCTACGGTGTCGCCCGCGTCCAATCATAACATCTACTAAAAAGTTGGATTGCCGTTGTCACGCACCGCGTTTTTAATCGCCAAATTCCAGCGGCATTGTCCATTTTCGTGTCCTGCGACGACAAGGACTTACCATTGGAGAGGCAACTTGGGATTTGCATGGTGACTCGATTGAGCGGCTTTATTCGGCGAAGGCCATTACTTCGCTTAGGCGACTGAAGCTAGGGAATGTGAGGCCATGGCAGCCTTGGGTGACAATTTTGATGAAGCGAATTTCGCGAACGGGGAATGAATGAACAACGTGATTCTTCTCGCCACGACTGCCCTTCTGAGCGCTGCCGATTTTCGCGAACGTCTTGCCGTCGGGTGAGACATGCAGTTCGTAGATTTCGTGGCTAGTACCAATCGCTCGTTCGTAGATGACGATACGACCGACCGCCGAGGGAGACTTCAGTTCGATCAGGATCTCGAGCGGTTTGGGTTGAGTGGGGAATCCGAGGAAGTGATCAAAGCGATCCGGAAAACCATTGGTCAGACGCTGGGGCCCGAAGTGCGGTTGCGATGCACCGTCCGAAGGCGTGACTTTGGCCCTGTATGCGACGTTGTCCTTTTGTGACTCCGGATCGGCGAATGGAGTTTCAGGGAGCTTGTAGTCCGCAATCTTTTCTAGGATCGGCAGGGTTTGTTTCTGGCGATTTTTATAGTCGGCGAAGTTACGCTCGCCTTCCCGATTCCAAGCGGCACTAGCGACGGCGGCAAGGCGTGGTAGGCATAGCGGGATTACGTTTTCTTCTCGGCCCTCCCACCATGGCATGCAGAATCCGAGAATTCCCTCGGCTGTTTTGGTTCGGTGCGGATTCTCGTATGTGGAAAAACGGTGGTCGATGTGGCCGAAACTTTGTATGTCCCAGTTGTAACAACGCTCAACATCCACTGCTGTAAACATGGTTCTTGGGTAATGGTCAACCACGTAAAGTGGGTTCCAGGCGGCATTCACAATTTCGTATCCGGCATCAAGCATTTGCTGCGCGGGAAAGTCGACGGTACGCCAGTTCATATGGACGACGTTTTCGGCGACCTTGTGCTTGCCTTCTCCTAGGTGCGGCCCTTCCCAGACAAGTGTGCGTTTGCCTTTGGCGTTTAAGAACGTATTCAGGCGATTGATCAAATCGCGTTGGTCGTTCATCGGCACGCCGCTCGCTTCGTCACCTCCGATATGAATGAAGGGAGTGGCCTTGAAAACGCTAAGAAGTTCGGCGAGGAGTGTTTCCAGGCCTCGCTGGGCCTTGGGTTTGGTCGCAAGATCGGTAGAAGTGTTTCCAAAGATCTCGGGATACTCTCGACGGAGAATACCGGAGTGACCTGGGGCTTCGAGCTCCGGAATGATCGTGACGCCGCGAGCTTGTGAATAGCTCTCGAGGGCGACAAAGTCATCCCATTCCCAGCCTGCGCGTGAACGATAGAGTTTGGGGAAGGCCTTTGATGGCCAACTAAAAAGTTGGTCGTCGGTCAGATGGAGTTGAAGGTAGTTTACTTTGTAGAACCACATCATATCGACAATGCGCCGAAGCGTCGCCGGCGAATGTGGGTTGCGCCCCATGTCGACCATGAAGCTACGGTAGGAGCAGTCCGGATGGTCATCGATCGTCATCGACGGCCAGGTGATTTCACCATTCTCGAGTGTGACGGTTTGTAGCAAGCTGGCTGCCGCATGGGCTGCTCCTTGGGAGGAGGCGGCGTTGATGGTCAGCTGATTGTCATTGCTATTGATGCTGTAGCCCGCCGGAGGGAGCGAACTGTCTCTAGCAAACACGACAACGGGATTCAGCGCAGGGTCCGTTGTGATTGTGACATTTTTCGCTCCGAGTTTCTCGAGCGCAGCGACAAAGGCGTCTACCTGGTCTTTGAATTCGAGAGTCTCGCAGCGGATGGAGTCTCCGGTGATGCTGTGTGCGCTATCGAGTTCAACGTTTTGCGGAGCAGGAACGATTTGTGCGGATGCGGTGGAAGCGATGAACAAAAGTAAAAGGAGGGAGCGAAGCATTTTTTTGTCATTTCGGTGGGAGCAGAATTTGTGTTCAGCTATTCGTTTATTGTGCCGTTTGTGGAGTCTTCGCGAGCAGTCGATTTGACTTATACGCAGCAATTTCGGGCACAAAAACAGTGCAGCATAACACGAAATGCGAGTGAGTGAGTGTTGCCGTGTATTTGTTAGCTGGCTGGCGTTTTGTGTTGCTGGTAATTTTCATGTGAGGCTGTTCCAGTAAGTAGACAGAGGTCATACTTCACCGAAAATGCGATTCAAATGGCTTGCGGCAGCGTCAACGAGCGGTGGTTGGCGGTGGTTTTGTGTCGTCTTTGGCGTCTGTCGTCAAGGCCGTCTTTGGGGAAGTGGCAAGGACTTCGACCCTTTAGGGGCTTCCACTGGGTCAATCTGTTAATCAGAATGCGGGTTGAACCATTTTGTCGAATGAATCTCAACGATTCGAAGACGGAATTGTTCAGGGGCGAAAAGTTCTCGCAATTCCGCCCTCCCTTAGATCTCTCCTGCCTTTCCTTCCCACCTTGATTCCCCTTCGCCACTGTTATGCAAATACACCCCGCCTTCTTGGCAATCGTTTCGCTATGTTTGCTTCTCAATCATTCGCATGCGGCCACGATCGTGGTTTCAACCGCAGGTGACGACAACGCCGCTGGTACTGCCGTAGCTCCTTTCCGCACGATCAGCCGAGCAGCTGAAATTGCAATGCCTGGTGATACGGTTTTCGTTACAGCGGGTACGTATCGTGAACGGGTTTCGCCACCGCGTGGTGGAGAGCCTAACAAGCCGATCATTTACCGCGGGGAAGAGCTGGGACGCGTCTTTATCAAAGGATCGGATCTTTGGCAGCCGAAGTGGACGAAGCATTCTGAGTTCGTCTACTATGCGGTACCGGATGAATCGATGTTTACCGACGATGCTTGTCTGGACAGCCCCAATCCGTTTCGCGTGGAGATGGCTTCAACGCCCCATGGTCGCAACGGAAAGCCAGAGAAGGAACGCTTTGGTTATGGCGATCCGACGCTCATTTACAATTGCGGGCAAGTAATTGTTGGTGACAAATTGCTTACCCAGATGCCTTTTTTGTCGGAGGTTGAGCAGCAGGCTGATACTTGGACATTCGATCCCGTTTCAGGCCGTATCTACATACACTTTGGTGGTCGTGCACCATCGCAACAGACGGTTGAAATCACGACTCGGCGGCGAGTTTTTGCCTCACATCGTTTGGGATTGGGGCATATCGTTATCGAAGGTTTTGTCTTGGAACATTGCGGAAATAACTACCCGACCAATTTTTGGAGTACGCCTATATGGGGCCAAGCGGGCGCCCTGGGTTTACGTGGTGGGCATCATTGGGTGGTGCGGAATAACATGATCCGCTATGCGAACACGATCGCGATCGATATTGGTTCTCGGGGCGGCAATAATGAATCGGCACCCTCGGCCAAAACGGAGCCTTTAACCGACGCGGATCTGGAGAAGTTTGGTTGTGACAATCGGATTGAATCCAACTACTTCGTCGACAATGGCGCCGCGGGGCTGATCGGATCTGGTAGTGAACGTATCGTGATTCGTGGCAATGTTATCCTGAGAAATAATTCGCTCGGTTTCGTTGGCAATAAGCGTTATGAACACGCTGGCATCAAGTGCCATGGGATCCGCGATGGTCTGATTGAAGGAAACTATGTTGCCGACAATCCGCTAAACGATGGTATTTGGTTGGACAATCAGTTCCCCAATACGCGAATTACGCGTAACGTGATCATCAACAACGGAGTCAAGGGCATCTTTTTGGAAATGAGCGACGAGGATTGGGATTCGGCTTTCGTTGACCACAATATTGTGCTTGGGAACGACTTGAATCAGTTCTATGTTCATGACGCCTCGGGTTCGACGGTCATGCATAATTTGTTTGCGAACAGCCCCGCGGAAAGTCGTAATGGTCAAGGGGCGTATATCTACCAAGTCACCGCAAGGACGCGGACCTATCACCACTCGCTTTTCAACAACCTTTTCGTCAATCACAAGGTGATGATGGATATTGACTATCCTTCGCATCGTGGTGGGCCTCAGCGACTGGATCATAACGTCTACGACACTTCAGCCGAGCAGCGTGTGTTTTTGGTCAATAGCTTTAGCGACAAGCCATCGCCTTGGAGCCCAGCGGAGTTTATCGACTTGGTGGACCGCGATTTGGGTCAATCGTCCACTGGTCGAGATTCACTCGATGGTGGCAATAAGGCGAATCTTACTTTCGATCAGTGGCGTGCCTTTTGGTTGAGCCACGGGCTTCGGAACGATGAGCATAGCGTGCTTGAAAAGGGGATGTCGGTTTCTTACGAGCCGAAGTCCCATGAGCTTACCGTGTTTGTTCCCTTTGATCCGAAAGTTGTTGGTAGCCAACCGTCTGAGGTTGTCGAGAAAGATTTTTGGTTGCGTCCGATTTCGAAAAGCGGAAATGCAAGTCCGGGGCCTTTTCAGAATTTGAAGCAGGGCATGAATGTTTTTCGTATCTGGGACGGATTGCCAATGTTGGGTACGGGGGATTTACCGGGGTCCAACTAGCGGGAATCTCGAGAATATTGCCGTTCATTATCGAGATTCGAGGGCTGTTTTCGTAGGCAACCGGCAGTAACTCAGTTGAGATCGTTGTGTAACAGAGCGATGCGGTCTGTCAAAGTCTCTGTCGAAGCCCCAGTGCCTAAAAGCCCCAGTGCCTAAAAGCCCCAGTGCCTAAAAGCCCCAGTACCTAGAATCCCGCCCCAAGCCCTATTTCAGACAAAATGCCAATCCTCCTCGTTTGTCAATGCTCACGTCTGTTTCAACCGATTTCCCGGACACTATTGGTTCTGCTGAACCTGTTCGTTGTGACGTCCTTGGGTGCGGTTGATTCCCGCAGTGTTGAGTCGAGTCCGATTAAGCCAAACGTCGTTCTGATTCTTGCGGATGATCTTGGGTACACTGACCTCGGTGTGATGGGAAGCGATTTGTATCAAACACCCAATATCGATGGTTTGGCGAGCCAAGGGCTGCGATTTACCAATGCCCATTCTTCACACCCCACTTGTTCGCCAAGTCGGACAGCGATCATGACCGGGAAGTACCCCGCTCGATTGGGGATTGTCGGGCATGGCGGCCGCGGTACGGTAACAGCCGGTGACGGTACGTTCATGCCGTGCGAAGAATATACGATGGCCGAAGCGTTAACGGACGCCGGATACACGACGTGCCACATCGGCAAATGGCATGTAGGGCATGAGGGCACGACTGGCCCAAAGGAGCAAGGTTTTCAGTTCGACATTGCCTCCAACGAATTCTGTTGTCCGGGCAGCTACATCTACCCCTATCGAAATAAGAAAAAGGCGGGCGTGCAGGCTGAAAATAGTGCCGTACCGGACCTTCAGGACCGTGGCCCAGACGACCACCTGACGGAATGTCTTGGCGACGAAGCGGTGAAGTTTATTAGCAGTCACAAGGATGAGCCTTTTTTTCTGAATTTGGCTTACTACGCCGTGCATACCCCCATCGAATCGGAACGTGACAAGGTCGCAAAATACAAGAAACTGATCACACCCGATTCGCGGCAACGCAATGCTGCCTACGCGGGACTCGTCGAGCACCTTGATGAAAGTGTTGGCCGAGTACTCAAAGCGATTCGTGACAACGGACTCGAACGCAATACGATTGTCATTTTCTTTAGCGACAATGGTGGCGAAGTCACGCATGGTGAAACCAGCAACTATCCGCTAAGAGATGGCAAGGTGTCGCAGTATCTCGGGGGCATACGTGTGCCGTTGATCGTGAAGTGGCCTGGGGTGACACCCGTCGGTGCGACGAGCGAGATTCCGGTGATTGGTCATGACCTTTACCCGTCGATATTACAGATGGTGGGGGCGCAGGGCGATACGAAGCACAACGCTCAAATCGATGGTGTCGACTTGACTGCTGTTTTCCAAGACCCCGCCTCGCAACTCGATCGTCAGGCTCTGCATTGGCTGCGCTATCCTGTTGTTTTCCACTATCGAAAAGGGGAGCGAAAACGGGGGCCTGTAGGCACGATCATCAAAGGCAATTGGAAGCTGATGGAATTCTTCCCGACTCCACACGGGCAAGACCGCAGCTTTGAACTTTACAATCTTCGTGAAGATATCTCCGAGCAAGAGAACGTGGCCGCTGCGAATCCTGAGTTAGTAACGGAGTTGCATCAGGAAATGATTCGATGGCGAGAATCCGTTGACGCTCCCGAGTATGAAATGGCCTTCAAGGAGTACGAGAAGATTCCGTAACGCCATTATTCTGGTGTTGATCCACGATCGATTTGGATGGCCATACTGTTGAATCGTAGTTTGACCTGAAAGCTGGATCCCAATCGACATCAAATCGCGATTCCCCTTTTACTGCAAAAGATATCTCATGCGTATATTTTCTTTGATTGTATGGCTATTCGGTTCGATCTTCGTTCCCGCATTTTCGGCCGCAATCGGTGCGGAGCCGACATCGTCACCACGTCAAATGGCTGTGCTGGGCAATGTTGTTAGTGTTACCGCAGACGACGCGAGTGTCACTTTGGCGTGCGATGATGGAGCGGTTGCTAGATTGACTTTAGTGGATGCCGGGGTGCTGCGACTGCAGGTTGCCCCGGATGGAGCGTTTGCCGAGTCGATGATGGTTCGCCTTGGCTATGTGAAAAGTGATTTGCCTCAGGTTGACTTTGATGTCAAGGATCAGGATGACCGAGTAACCATTTCGACAGATGCTCTGACGCTTTCGGTTGCCAAGACTCCGTTTTCATTGAGCGTGCTCGACAAGGATGGGAATCGAGTCGTCAAGGGCGATTCCAAGGAATCGGTTTCCTTTGGCGATGCGAATCAGTTGAAGTTCGACATGCCTGCTGACGAGCACTTTTTTGGGTTCGGCTTCATGCGTTCCACTCTCGACGCACGCGGGAAAAAGTTGACTTGGAAACGAGGCTATCGTTGGATGGAAGCCACGGTGCCTTTCTACTTGAGTACTCGCGGCTATGGTTTCTACTCTAACAATACTTGGGCGCACGAGTTTGACTTCACTAATGTCTCAGAGGATGTTGGCTCCTACCAAGTCAATTCCGTAGGTGGGCAAATTGATTGCTACTTCATTTACGGTCCTTCATTTCGTGAAATCCTAAAACGCTATGTTGATCTTACTGGGCATTCATGGTTAGTGCCAAAGTGGGCATTGGGTGCTGAGTATCGCGCGCGTTATTTGGAAAACCAAGCGAATCTATTGGAGATCGCACGGACCTATCGTGAAAAAGAGATTCCTTGCGACATCATGGCGCTCGAGCCTGGTTGGGAAGCGGTTCCGTACAAGATGAATTGGCATTGGAGTCCAGAGCGGTTTCCGGATTCGGATGCGATGATTGAAGAGCTCAAGGAAATGGGTTTTCAATTGGACCTTTGGGAATCGGGTGTCGCGCCGACGAGCAATCTGACGGACCCTGCGGTCCGTGATGCGTGGTATGACCAACGCCGCAAAGTAATCGACCAAGGCGTGCGGATGTTTAAACAAGATGATCCCTACCCACGTGGCATTAAGAGTACCGAGCTTCTCGAGGCGGTGTTTTCCAAGGAAGGTATTGCGGACGAACGATACGCGGCTGGCGAGCTCGTGAATATCTCGAACACCCTCTACACCGACACTCTCTTTTCCAAGTTCCGTGAGCAAACGGGCGAACGGGCGGTAGTGATGTTCCATGCCTACAATGCGTCGGTTGCGTCGCATCGGTGGCCGTTCCAGTGGGCTGGTGATTTTCAGGCAGGCAATGGGATGCTCAACGCCAGCCTTTCAGGGCATGCGATGGTTAGCTTTGATATTCGCAATCCTTATCCGGCGGGCTGGCACCAAGGTTTCTTTACGCCGTTTGCCGTTGTGGACAGTTGGGCGTATTGCCGCGAACCGTGGCTCTACTCCGATACGATGGAACAAAGTCATCGCAAATACGCATGCCTTCGTTCTCGTTTGTTGCCCTATTTCTATTCAACCTTGTGGCAGGCACGCGTTAGTGGCGTGCCGATGATGCGGCCGATGGTGCTTGACTATTACGCAGATGCCAACGTGCATCAGATGAAGTCCCAGTACATGTTTGGCGATTGGATTTTGGTTGCGTTGTCGGACGCTGAAGATGCCCCGCCAGACGAAAAAGTTGATTACTGGACGGGCGAAGACAAAGGTAGAAGTGGCAAAGTTTATTTGCCAAAAGGCAAGTGGATCGACTACTGGACGGGACGGGAATTGAACCTTGCCAAGTCGGCGTGGGTCTCCGGTTCGTGGCCGAAATACATGGGAGGCATGTTGTGGGTCAAATCGGGTGCAATCATCCCGATGGGCTGCGTAAAGAATTATGTCGGTGAGTCCGAGGATGAGTTGGTCACGCTTGACATTTATCCCGAGGGGATGACCGAATTCCGCCTCTACGAAGACGATGGGATTTCGTATGACTACGAAAAGGGCGTTCATGCGATCACGGATATTTCGTGCAAACAAGCCGATGATTCGGTCGGCATTGAAATTTCCGCGAGCCACGGAACTTATGAAGGGATGCCCACGCGGCGAAGCTATCTGCTTAAAATCCACTCCTTCGTTCAACCAAAAGAAGTAATGGTTGATGGTGTCGAATTGCCGTGGGCCAATGTTCCTTCTGACTTGGTGCGTGACGCCAATGCATACGGATGGAGTTACGATAAGACGGCCAAAAAAGTCATTGTCAAAGTGGATAAGGGATGGTCGTATGCGTCCGTTAGCGAAACGAACAACCCGCTTGCCACCATCCCACCGACGGCGAGACACGAGAAGATAGTCTGGATCGATGGTGCCAACATCCCTAACAAGGCTCGTTCGATCGTGTTGACGATGCCAACGAAAACGGTGCTTGAGTTGTCAAGTTCGTTGGCGACACTGCCTGCGGACAATTCGACAAGTTGTGAAGTTGTGGTCACGTCCGTTGACGGGTCGGATTTTGACGGTGTATGTGTCGCGGAAGTCGAAGGTCCGGCTTCGTTTCTCAATGGAAAGACGAGCACGACGCTTCGATTTGTGGATGGAAAAGCAAGTCTACAAGTGATTGCTGGAGCGACTCCGGGGCTCAGTCGAATCAAAGTGTCTGGCTCGACGATTGAAGACGCATTCATCGCGATTCCGGTACATGGTGAAGCTCGAAAGATTTCTCTTGATCCACCTAATTCCCCTTGGCTGGCTGGTGGTGGTCATGCAATTGAGGTTGTCGCCGAATTGTTTGATGACGAAGGTCGGCAGATCACGACTCTTGAATCACCCGTCGTTTTTCGCGTCACCAGGTCGGGCGAATCACAAGCCGAAGAGCATGCGGTTGCGATCATGGATGGACAGGGGAAATTGAGTGTGGTGTCATCGCTTGATCCTGAGCGATGTGAAATTGTAGCAAGCTTAGGTGGGCTAGAAAGTGAGCCGATTAGGATCGATTCGGTAGCAGGTGAGTTAGACGTTCGAGTGAACCCGCCTTTCGTCGTTCAGTTGCCTTCAGGGGGCGATTGGAAACCGAAACAAGTCAGTGTGTTTGTGAGTGTGCGAGCGGAGGGCGAATTGGTTTCGACCGCGGAACCGATCGTTACACTTACCATTCGCGATGCCGAAGGGACGGTTCTTAATACGCTCGAAAAGCAGGCCGTCGATGGTGAGGTGGAATTCAAAGACGTGCGTTACGAGACTCGCCCGGCGAAGTATCTGTTTGAGGTGAGTAGTCCTGGATTCGCACCGGTGGAAATGCGAGTCTTTCCCGAAAATTGGTCCGCGGAAAAGTAATAGGAAGACGAATGCATTCTCAAGGATCGGACAGCGGAAGCGCTCTCTACACGGCGTTGATTTCACTGGTTGCTGCGCTGGGCGGTTTGCTGTTCGGTTTCGATTGGGCTGTCATTTCAGGAACGGTTCCGTTTCTAGAGACCCATTTTGACTTGGACAGCTACGAACTAGGTGTGGCGGTCAGTAGTGCACTTTTCGGATGTATCATCGGCGTTTGTTTCGCTGGAACATTGAGCGATCGGTTCGGACGCAAACGTCCGTTGATCGGAGCGGCGATTCTGTTTGTCGTTTCAGCGTTGTTGACGGCACTAGCAACCAATCTATCGTTGTTCATCGCTGCACGCCTACTTGGAGGGATCGCAATTGGATTGTCGAGTCCCATTTCACCGATCTATATCGCCGAAATGGCGCCTGAGAAAAGACGCGGCGCGTTGGTCACGCTTTACCAATTTGCGATTACGTTTGGCATTGTGGCAGCATACGCATGCGACTGGCTTATCGCTGGGATGGGGGATGACGCTTGGGGGGCATCGCATGGATGGCGGTGGATGTTCGTGTCGGAAGTTCCGCCCGCGCTATTGTTTCTCGCAGCATTGTTTTTTGTCCCTGAGAGCCCACGCTGGTTAGCCAAGGAGGGGCTTGAGGATGACGCTCGAGAAATTCTCAGTCGAATCGGAGGCAGCGAGCACGCGGAGTACGAGCTTGGGAACATACGCGCTGCGTTGGAGCAGGAAGCAGGCAGTGTGACGCAGTTGTTTCAGCCAGGCCTTCGAAAGGCGCTTTGGATTGGGATTGGAATCATGATCTTTTCCCAAATCACAGGTAACTTTGCTGTGTTCACCTTTACTCCCAAGTTGTTGTTGCAAGCGGGTTTTAAAAGTTCATCGTCGGCGCTTCTCGGAATGGTAGCGATCGGTATCGTGAATATGTTGACGACGATCATTGCGATCTTGGTGATCGACCGATTGGGACGACGGCCGTTGTTGATGCTGGCACCCATCGGAATGAGCATCTGCATGGCCCTGATTGCGATTGGTTTGACGATGGCCAGTGCTTCGCCAATCGCGTTGCTCGGATTGATCCTTGGTTTCGTGTTCTTTTATGCAGTCGGCGTAGGTCCCGGCGCTTGGTTAATCATTTCCGAAATCTTTCCGACGCGATTGCGTGGTCGAGCAATGTCGATTTGTACGCTTTGCTTGTGGGTTGTGAATTTTCTAACGACTTTGGTGTTTCCGTCGCTTTGGGAATCGACCCAGGCAGGCACGTTTTGGTTGTTTGCGTTCACAAGTGCATCGCTTGCCATTTTCGTTTGGGCGATGTTGCCTGAGACCAAAGGCCGTTCGCTTGAAGAAATTGAATCGTTTTGGTCGCCCTAACAACAACGTAAATCTAACTCGTTCAATTTCCTTTAGCATTAAGAAGCCATGAATCAGAATCCCCTTACTTTTCCGAGTCAACTTGATCGTGTTCGCGATGGTGTGATGGCGCAACAAGAGACATTGCGTCAGGTCGCTTCGCATTATGCGGATGCAATTCAAAACGATGGTCTGATTCACGTTTATGCAAACGGTCATTCGCGTGTTTCCGTTGAAGAAATGGTCGTCAGAATGGGCGCCCTCACGGGGTTCCATCCTGTGCTGTCCCATTCGCTCGCTAACTTTACCGATGTTGTCGGTTCGGATGGATTGCGAGTTGCCCAGTCGATTGAAAAGTGCGAAGGGCTCGGTGCGGTGCTGCTCGATGAAATCGACGTCGGGGAGCACGATGTGTTCATTGCCATCAGTGCAACTGGTCAAACACAAGCCGCGGTGGACTTTGCGTTGGAGGCCTCACGCCGGTATCCCAGCCATCCACTGGTCTGTTTTGCGTCGCTTGAGCAGGCGAGTCAATCGCAGCCAAAACATAGCAGTGGCAAAACGCTTTATCATGTCGCCAACGAGCATCAGCCGGGCTATTTTCTTGATAATTGCATGCCGATGGGCGATTTGTCGACAACGATTGATGGCCAGACGGGGCAATATGCAGTCTGTCCGCTGAGTTCGATCGGATCTCTAACCTTGGTGCAATCGTTGAATGAACTCACGCTGCGTGAACTTGATTCGCGAGGCTACAAGCATACGGTGCTGCAAAACATGCACCTCGGCGGATATGGAGTCAATTATGACCAATGGCTTGCCGATCAGCGCAGACGCTATAGCAAGGCGATGTACAATCCGAATGCCGTGAAGCCTCAAAAATCGTAGCGTTAGTGTTTGACCATTATGATTCCACGTATTTATCTTATCACCGCTTCCACGGGCATCGGCGCCGAAACGGCACGGCAACTTGCAACACTTGGTCATCGGTTGTTCATTGTCAGCCGCAACCCGGTGAACGTGAACAACCTTGTCGATGAACTTCGTGGTTTGGGTGCGGAGGTGGAATCGGCCTATGGTGATTTGACCGACCCCAACGTTGGGCCTTTGGCGGTTTCAAAATGTGTGGACTGTTTTGGTCGAATTGATGGACTCTACAACGTCGCTGGTATTAGCGCACGAAAGTTCGGCGACGGTCCATTGCATGAGTGTACCGAGAAAGGATGGCAGAAAGTGCTCGACACGAATTTGACGACTCAATATCGAATGTGTCGCGAAGTGCTGCGTCAGATGCTCTCGCAAGAACCACACTCGGAAAACGCTCAACGCGGGGTGATTCTTAACATGGCTAGTATCCTGGGGATACATCCCGAGCCGAAGAACTTTTCGGCAATCGGTTATGCTGCGGCGAAAGGAGCGATCCTATCGATGACCCGTGCCTCGGCCGCTTTTTACGCCGAACAAAGGATTCGTATCAATGCAATCGCCCCCGCATTGGTCCAAACTCCCATGAGCGCGAGAGCATCAGAGAGCCCCGAAGTGCTTTCGTTTATTTCCAAAAAACAACCGCTTGTAGGCGGTGTCATCCCTGTCACGGATGCGGCGTCCGTGAGTGTTTTTCTGTTGTCTGATGCGTCGCGTGCCATGACGGGTGAAGTGCTCGAAGTGGACGCGGGGTGGAATCTT
This sequence comes from Novipirellula herctigrandis, assembly GCA_007859835.1. Lineage (GTDB taxonomy): Bacteria > Planctomycetota > Planctomycetia > Pirellulales > Pirellulaceae > Novipirellula_A > Novipirellula_A herctigrandis. Next base: position 7,322,125 of record SJPJ01000001.1, read on the forward strand.
TGTTGAATCGAACTGAATGAATACGTACACGAAAAAGATCTCGGCACCAAAGCATTACGACGTGATCGTTGTCGGATCGGGGTCTGCTGGAGCCACCGCGACGATCGCTGCTGCACGTGCTGGTGCAAAGACACTCGTGCTCGAGCGTTTGCCGTTTCTTGGCGGGACCAGCACGGCGGTCCTCGACACGTTTTATGGTTTCTACACGCCGGGTGCTAGTTCTAAGAAAGTCGTTGGTGGAATCAGCGACGATGTCATGGAGCGGCTTCGTCATTATCGTTCTTGGCTCGAACGGCCGAATACTCACGGCGCGGGCACCGGAGTCACGTATCACCCTGAGTACTTGAAAGTCGTTTGGGAGGATTTGGTTCGCGAATCGAACGCTGACGTCTTGCTTAACGCTTGGGTTCAGGACGTTGAAGCAAATGGTAAGTCGGTCAAACAGGTGATTGTCGCTTCCAAGTTGGGCCTTCAATCTTTTTCCGCAGATGTCTTTGTGGATGCATCAGGCGATGCCGACCTATGTCATTTCGGCGGTTTCGACTACGAGTTGGCCGGTGACATTGATCCGGCTCAAACGCTTACGACGACATTTAAGCTTTGTAACGTGGATGTCGCGAAGCGAAAGACGATCAGCAAGGATGAGTTCCACGGTCTGATGGCGAAGGCAGCGGAATCGGGCCACTATGATTTGCCTCGCAAAGAAGGTAGCGATCACATCACGCCCGTGGACCATATGACCGCGACAATCATGACGCGTCTTCCATCCTTTTACAAACAGGGAGAGACCGTCGTCAACGCGACCGACCCTGAATTACTCTCTCAAGCCGAAATGGAAGGACGCAAGCAAGCGATTGAGTACATCCGCTTTTTACGTGACCGAGTTCCTGGTTACGAGCAGGCTCAGCTTTCTACGTTTGGCATGCAGATTGGCGTCCGTGAAACGCGACGAGTATACGGTGAGCATCGGCTCAGTCGCGACGAGGTTCTGTCAGCGACTCAGTTCGATGACCAAATTGGCCTGTGCGGTGCTCCGATTGAAGATCACCATGGTGGTGCCGATACGAAATGGGCCTACTTGCCAGATGGTCAATGCGTTGGGATTCCCTGGCGTACACTCGTTCCGAAAGCTTCCGAGAATCTACTCATCGCAGGACGTTGTTTTTCTGCAAGCCATGACGCGCATGCAAGCGTTCGATCGATGGCGCAGTGCATGTCGATGGGCCAGGCGGTTGGTACCGCTGCGGCATTGATGGCCCAAGAGAAGAAATCACCGCTTGAGATTCCGGTCAATCGAATCCAAGAGACCCTTCGTGCCAATGGAGCGATTCTCGAAACACCATGAGTACTCCCTACTATCTTGGAATTGATTGGGGCGGAACACGCATCAAGCTCGGCGCGGTTACGGGCGAAGCAGAATTTCTTGACCAAGAAATCTTTGAGTCGCCTCAAAATGCGGATATCGACGGCGTCGTTGACGGCCTCTTGGATTGGACGGATTCTTTTGTCAAACAGATTGGATTTCCGCCGCTCGGCATCGGACTTGGATTGACTGGCCCCGTCGATCCCGAACTTGGCGTTGTTCTATTGCCCGGAAAGGTCAAAGGACTCGAGAAGTATCCGATCGTGCCACGATTCAAAGAGCGGTTTGGGTTGCCTACGCGAGCACAGAACGATGGCGTGCTATCGATTTATGCTGAAAAGTATGCTGGCCAAGCGAAAAATGTCTGTTGGGCAGTTTCCGTCACCATTGGCACGGGCGTGGGGTCTGGGGTCATGCTAGACGGGAAGATCCTCGACGATCCCCATTTTATGTTCGGTAGCCAACTGAGCCATTTGGTCTTGGATGCATCGAATGATCAGCTGTGTTTAACCGGAGCACGTGGCACGGGCGAGATGCTTTGCTCGGCAACGGCATTGGTACTGGCCGTGCGAAGTGGATTGCAGCGAGGTATCCCTTCGACATTGACAGAGCCCTATTTTGCGGATCCTCAATCAATCGATTTTCGAATGATCATCGAGGACGGCGTTGCCAAACAAGATCGACTCTGTTGCGATGAATTGAGTCGTTGGACTCGCAAGGTTGGTTGGCTATTGGTCAATGCGGTTCACGCCTATTCACCTGAAATGATTGTCTTAAGCGGCGGAGCCACCTTGGCATCGAACTATTTCCTTGCGGATGTTCAAGAACACGTTAACACTCACATTTTTCGTTACCCACCGGGACAAGGTGTTCCGATTGTTGTCTCTGAAATCGCCGAACACGCCGGGGTGCTTGGCGCAGCAATGATGATGAAAGTCTACTTAGGAAATCTGTAATGCATGAATGGTCGCAACTTTCGTCGGATGAAGTCGCTGCGCTCGATCGTAATCTACCCGTCATTTTGCCGATTGGGTTAGTCGAGGCACATGGACCGCATCTAGCAACATCGGTCGACATGGATACGGCAGCTTACTTTGCGCGTCGTACAGCGGAAAACACTGGAGCCATCTTATTGCCAATGTTGCCTTACGGTTTTGCTGACGAGATGGCCGAATACGTTGGCACGCTTGGCGTCCGAGCCGAAACGATGTCGCGTATTATCGACGATCTGTCCTGCCGACTTTGCTCTCACGGATTCAAACGCCAAATCTTCCTAAGCGGCCACGGTGCGAACAAATTGCCCACCGAGATGGCTTTTTACCGCATCTGGGAAACGTATCCAGATTTGCAGGCCGTCTATTGGAACTATTGGACCGAGGCCGGCTTGACCAATATCTCTCATGCGGACAAAGGCGAAACCGAAATTGCTTTGGCTGTTGGTACCAAGTCGCACATGGACCGCGTTAAAGACTTTAAGGTCAAAAAGCCCTGGTATCGCATACGGTCGCGTGCTGAGATTTGTCCGGGGACTGGCGGAATTAACGGATCGCCAAGCGAGGCCGTTTTCAGTGAGGGCGAACGCATGCGAGAAGACATCGTTCGAATTCTAACCGAGAAGGTCTCGGCAATCATCCGTAGCGCCGAGTGAATGGAACACCCGACGCTAGATCGATGATGGTTCAACATGCCTATTCGGCCACGCTGAACCCGCCCTCCAAATGAATGCTCGTCGACGAACTGCCGATGCGTACGGTGAAGTCGCCAGGTTCCACGACGCGACGCATTTCGCGGTCGAGCAGCTGCATGTCGCTCTCTTCGAGTTGAAACGAGATCGTTTTTGACTCACCTGCTTTTAGCGAAACACGTTCAAACCCTCGCAGCATCGTATCGTAGGTAGTCACGCTACTGAAATTATCGCGTAGATAGAGCTGTGCAATCTCATCACCATCGCGGTCGCCTGTATTAGTGATTTGACAATTTACTCGAACCGCGTCGCCAGGGGTGATGACGGCTGGCGAGATTTCGAGATCGCTGTACTCAAAGGTTGTGTAGCTCAACCCGTACCCGAACGGGTACAATTCACCGGTGATCCGTGAGTTGCCGACGCCATTAGGGTCACCGTTTCGTCCCTGTTCCGCTTGACTTCCCGGCTTGAAGGGGAAGTTGTGAGGAACCTGACCGACGGTACGTGGAAAGGTCACCGGAAGCTTGCCGCCGGGGTTGTAATTTCCGAATAGGACATCGCCCACCGCCCGCCCGCACCATTCGCCCGGGAACCAAGCCTCGACGATGGCAGGCACATAGCGATCGATCCAATTGATCGTTAACGCTCGACCGTTGATGAGCACAACGACCACTGGTTTTCCGGTAGCATGAAGCGCTTGGACGAGCTCTCGTTGATACCCGGTGAGGTTTAGATCGGTGCGGCTAACGCCTTCGCCAACGGTTTTCTCTGACTCGCCAAGTACGGCAACTACCACTTCTGCATTCTTCGCCATCTCGACTGCCTCCGCAATCATCTCCGCATCTTTACCGCTTGGTGGCTCGGGGAAGATTTCTGATTCCGGCCAACGGTCGTCGAAAATCTCGCACCCCTTGGCGTAGTGCACTTGTGTCTCTTTGGACACTGCTTGGCGGATTCCATCGAGCACCGAAATCACTTCACCTCCGGTCGGTCCATAGCGGCTGACACTGTGTTCAATGGCGGTTGCATTCGGGCCACACACGAGGATCGAGCCACAGTTTTTCGAAAGCGGCAAGAGATCATTTTGGTTCTTTAACAACACCATCGATTCTTGTGCGGCTCGAAGAGCGATGTCGCGGTGCGTCTTGTTTCGGATTGCGCCGTCCGCTTGTTGGGGATCCCTTCGAAGAGGCGTATCAAACAAGCCAACCGTGAATTTCACACGTAGTACGTCTCGAACACGGTCGTCAATCAGATCCATGTCGATATCGCCATCAGCGATCAGCTCGCGCAGCGGACCGACGAAGTTCTCTGGTGCGTTGAATTCGGTACGGACGTTGCCGCCGCCCTCAAGAAATTGTTTGACAGCCTCTTTCGCTGATCTTGCAACACGATGCTTGGAGTGCAGGAATTTCACTGCATCGCTATCGGAAACGACGTACCCTTTGAAACCGAATTCGTCTCGCAACAGGTCAATCATCATGTACTGGCTGCCCGAAACAGGAACCCCGTCATAGTCGTTGTAGGAGCTCATGATTCCCATCACCCCGACTTTGCGAACCACTTGTTCAAAGGGGTGCAGGAACATTTGACGCATCTCTCGTGGCGCCACGTGCGGGTCCGTGCGAGCTTGGCCGTCACGGCCACCTTTGGGAATGCTGTAGACAGCATAATGTTTTGGTGATGACGTGATTCCGACGCTCTGAATTGCTTTTGCTTGCTCGATACCAAGCGTTGCCACCAACACCGGGTCTTCGCCGTAACATTCAACCACGCGGCCCCAGCGTGGGTCACGAGCCAGATCAAGAATCGGCGAGTAAAGATTGGTGTACCCGAGAGATTTTCCTTCGGTAGCGGTTACCTTCCCGATTTGTGCAACCAGCTCTTTGTCCCACGTCGCCCCAATGCCTACTTGGGCGGGGAAGTTCGTCGCGCGATGGTGGCATAGCCCACGAATTCCCTCATTAGTAAAGTCAACCGGTATGCCGAGCCGCGTTTCTTCCACGAACCATCGTTGCACTTCATTTAACGCTCGCACATGGGACGAAGGAGGCCATACATATTTGCTTTCCTTCTTGTTTTGATGGCCAGCAATTCCATTGATGTGCTCGTCGATATTCGCCAATCCATCTTTCCAAACTTTGCTCTTCCATGCCGCAGTTGGCAAGTCGTCCTTAACCACGCGGTTGTAGCCGTACAGAGTGACAAGCTGGCACGTCTTCTCATCGACGTTCATCTGTGCAAGCAGATCTTCAATGCGATCCTCGATCGTGGCCTGAGAATTTTCGTACACATCCTTTTTGCCGTTCTTGTTGAAATCGATCCAAGTGTCGTGATAAAGCTCTGCGTTAATTTGGCTCAGGACAACGTCGTTGTCATACGGTTGGGCATGAGCCAGCGCCGGCATGCCTAGCAAAGTCAGGACTGAAAAAATGATTAGGTTTCGCATGTCAGTTTAGTCGTGCAGTTGATCGTAGTGAAATAGGATCAAGGGGCGATTTGTGCTCCGTTGAAATGAGAACCAGAGTTTATCAAATTTGAGACTCGTCTGTATCGGGTTTGTGAAATTTGACTGGGCAAATTAGACCGACTCAGTGATCCAATTTCAACGCGACGAGCTGCTTAACGCACTCGTGTGTAGCGCATGAGGGCAAACGAAGCCAGCGAGTTTTTGGAGTGGTTTTCTTCAAAATATTCTCACATCCGATAGAGTAGCTGAATTTGCGGTTATTGGTTTCAGTACAATGGCGTTTCGCATAATGACCCGGTGTCACCGACGCTAATACACTCGTTGGAAAAATTGACTCGGATCGAATCACTGCCTGCAACAAATAAGTCCAATATCGTGAACCGAATTCCTACTTTCGTTATCGCCGTAATTACAATTTTCGTTGCGGGGGCGGCAAATTGTCACGCTAATGACTCATCTAAAGTCACCCTCTGGTATGACCGTCCAGCGGTGAGTTGGTCCGAATCGCTGCCGATCGGCAATGGGCGATGGGGCGCGATGATGCACGGTGATCCCGCAGCCGATGTCTTCTACTTAAACGAAGAAACGGTCTGGTCGGGCGGACCTCATGATTACACAAATGTCGGATCGCATCAGTACTTGGAACCACTCCGGAAATTGATCCGAGAGGAAAAATACGACGAAGCCGCTGAATTTGGTGCCGCTCACTCATTGGGTGTACCACGTAAACAGCAGGGTTACCAGAATCTTGGAAAATTGCACCTCGAATGCCAAGGACATGACTCCTATTCGGACTACCGACGTCAACTGGATTTGAGCACTGGTCTAGTCGAAATCAAATACAAGGTTGGTGGTGCCACATTCACTCGCCAGATTCTCGCGTCGCACCCAGACGACGTGATTGCGATTCGTTTAAGTTGCGACCAACCAGGCAAAATTTCGTTTACAACGTTCTTCTCGACCGAGCATACGCCACAGAATCGTCAGCATGTAGGAACGAACGGTTTAAACATCACGGGAACTTCTTCCAGTCGGAACGGAATTGAAGGCAAGATCCATTTTGAAAGTCAGATCCAGGTTTCAACCGAAGGCGGGTCGGTCTCGACTGACGAGAACAGGTTGAGTGTTACGGGCGCAGACGCCGCGACGCTCGTCCTGGTCGCCGCTACGAACTATGTTGATTATCAAGACGTCTCTGGGGATCCTCAGTCGCGCTGTGCGGATTGCCTTTCCAAAATCCAACAAAGTTCATTTGCCGATCTCAAGAAACGTCACATTGCGGACCATCGTGGACTTTTTAACCGACTGAGTCTCGACCTCGGTGGCACTGAATCCGATGCCTCGATTCCTACCGATCGATTGATACAGAAGATGTTAGCCGGAGAGCATTCGGCGCTCCTCGAAGAACAGCTCTTTCAGTTTGCCCGCTATTTGAGCATCGCCGGCGCCCGTCCCGGCACTCAACCGCTCAACCTCGTCGGCATATGGGCCGAGGGGCTCAGTGCGCCCTGGGGCGGTAAATGGACACTAAATATCAACGCAGAACTCAATACGTGGCCTACCGAAACAACGAACCTTGCCGAGTGCCATGAGCCTCTGCTGGCACTTATCGAAGACGTCCGCGTCACAGGAAGAAAAGTTGCCCGCGAGCACTACAAGTGTGGCGGGTTTGTTGTGCATCACAATACGGACTTGTGGCGCGGGGCAGCGCCGGTCGACACTTCGATCCACGGCCTTTGGACATTGGGTGGCGCATGGTTATCTCGACATATTTGGGAACACTATGATTTTTCTCGCGATGTCGAATTCCTGCGCAAGTCCTATCCAACGATGCGCGAGGCGGCTGAGTTCTTCGTCGACTACCTAACGCAGGACAAGGATGGTTATCTTTCAACCTGCCCCGCGATTTCCTTTGAGCAGACATTCATCTTGGCCGATGGTAGAAAAGGGCGACTGACCTATGGCCCGACGATGGACAACCAAATTCTGTATGACTTGTTCAGCAACTGTATCGCGGCGACCAAGGTCCTTGATATCGATCCGGATTTCCGCGAGCAACTCGGTGCGATTCGCTCGAAACTGCGGCCAACAAAGATTGATTCAAAAACGGGTCGGTTGATGGAATGGGCTTTTCCCGCGGAGCAAACAGTCGTTAGTGGCCAGACTGCTCCGTTGTGGGCAATCAGTCCGGGGCGAGCAATCACGCCGCACGACACACCCGAACTCGCCGCTGCGGCCGTCAAACATCTTGTCTATACGATTCCCAAGATTCCCGTTTACCAACGGGGTGGCAGTTGGATTACAGGTACCTTACTAAACGAATGGGCTCGGCTCGGAGAACCAGAGCAGGCTTACAAGACGATCCACAAAGCGATCACGCAGTATCTCTATCCGAACCTCATGATGCACTTCTACACCCAGAAGTACTTTCAGATTGACGGTAACATGGGGACTTGTGCTGGCATGACAGAAATGCTGATGCAAAGTCACCGGCTTAGCGACAGCGGACAGCCCATTGTCGACCTGCTTCCTGCCCTGCCCCAAGCATGGCCCACAGGTTCGGTTTCGGGGCTTTGCGGCCGCGGTGCCTTCGTTTTTGACCTGCAGTGGCGAAATGGCAAACTGTTGCAAGTGGACGTCACATCGTTAAAAGGGACGCCACTGACGATGTGCTACGATGGCAAAGCCATTGTCTTGGAAACCGAAGCCAACCAGAAGTATCACTTCGACGGGAATCTCTCTCGTTAGGAGTACAAACTCCAGTGATTCAGCATGAGCTGAGCTGCTATCAAAATCGTTGCCAACGGTGGTCACAAAACGCAATAGCTTTTCGGATAACCCCTTCCTTACTGCTAAAAAGAAAGCGTCAGACAGGAACTCTGTCTCACGCGATGGAGTGATCGAATGCGTTTACTTAAGGGGCATGCTCGACCATGACAGTGCTTTGATCGTTCCGTTCCCCTTTAATCGTTCGCGCAAAGCCTTTTGCACGGTTGCGATTGCAGTATTTTGCAGCGGAGTGTCTATCGTCTGCGTTCTTCGCTGGGCAGACGAAAAATTTCGACCAGTTTACCGATCGGGCCACCAATCGCTGCGAAATGAATTCCATCAGGTGAGAAAGCAACATATTTTACATAGCCACTGTCGCCCATTTGAAACTTGCGGAGCGGCATGCCGCTTTGCGTATTCCAAAGCTTGACGTGCTCTCGGCAGCCGGTAATTAGGCGTTTGCCGCCTGGTGAAAAGGCTGCGGACCATGCAATCTCGTTCCCTTCACCCATGGCGGGCTGCTTTCCGGATTGCGTTTCAAAGTAATGAACGTCGTAAGTCCGGCCGGCCGAGATCAAGCTTCCGCGGGGTGAGATCGCTGCAAATTGGCCGCTTCCACTTGATAGCGGCATGCGCTGGATGATTTTGCGGCTTTGCACGTCAATCACTGCCGCCATTCGTCCATCGGTGATTAGAATGTGTCCGCCGTAACGGCTGAACCGGGCAGCTCCGCTGGAACTAAATTGGAAGCCTTTGTATCGCGCCAGCACTTCACCTGACACCATATCCCACAGGCAGGCAATGTCGGCGGAGTGAATGGTGATGACATGCTTATTGTCGGGCGATGCAACGATCGATTTGATCTCTCCGCGATGGATTGAAAAATGATTCTCCGGCTTCAAAGTCCCCTTGCCGTCAAATTGCCATACCAGCACCTCGCCGTTGAATGACCCCGCAAAGAGCCGCTTACCATCTGCAGAAAACGCGACGGCGGATCGATTGTCGCTACCGATATCGTAAGCGGATTTTGTCGACGCATTGATGTCTATGAGGGTCAGGTTATCGCTGCCAAGCGTAGCCAAGTATGCACCATCATTCGAAAACGCTAGTCCCTTGTAGCCCCAGGAATCCGAGCGAAATTGGCGAATGGATCCCGATGCTGATGGGGAATCGGTGACAATGGTCGCCATCACCACCGCCGGCGATCCTGCGGCGTGCGATTCTCGATTTCCCGCTTGCTCGTTACCCGTCGTCTCTGCCTCGTCCCCCTCGGTGGATGGGCTTGTCTCTGGCAACAGCGCTTTGACGTGTGTAGCGTGCTCAGGAAGGGAAGCAATGTAGGTGAGGTCCTTGACGCTAAGGCGTCCGAGCGGGACCGCAGTTACTTGACCGTTTGTTTTCTCTAAGTAAGCCTTCCCGTCGCGAACGGTAACAAGCTCGGCATCCACTTTGAATTTTCCAGTGCGGTCAGTCCATGTTCGAGCCAGTGCGTTAGGCACGAAGCCCAGCAGGATCGCGCAGGCGAATGAAAATGTTCGGACCAGGCGGTTGAATGTCATTTGTTTGGATCGAACTTGTTCAGGCTGGTGGATTGGGGGGCATCTTTGACGTTTTCGAACTCTAAATCGTCGGTAGCGACGGAACGCGTTGTTGACGGCGATAGCGAATCCGAATTCATGAATGCATTGGCTCTTTCCTTCGCTCGTGATTCCTCGCGTTCTAGCCTTGCTTGCTGTTCCTGCTTTAGCTCCGCCTGATCGACTAGCTTGTAATTGAATTTAATGGGAATGCGAATCGTCAGGTTATCTTGATTCAGTGTAATCGTTGCTTCGTAGTTCATGTGCAGCATCCGGCCAGCGTTCGGGTCGAACATCCCTTTTCCGGATCCGCTGATGACAAGAGGTGGTTCGTCCTTAGCTTCGCCATCGATGCGCAGCAAGTATGTCTTTGTCACATCGATACCGTCGGGGCCAGGCTTTCCAAAAGCGATGGTTGTTGATTCGGTTCCGAGCAGCATTGGCGAGTTTTCAGGTGGCGGCGATTGTGACCGCATCCAAGGCGGACGTCTTCTTGATGCAAAACCGCCGAACCCATAGCGATCCAGTCCCGAGGATCGGGTTTGGGCGGTCCGTTGTTGGAATACGATCAGACGGCTGGTGGCGGTGCGTCCGGGCGCCGAATTCGGCAGCATCTCAATCCCCACCTGGCCTGCGTTTTCAATCATCAACGGTAACATTGCGTGTTCATCATGGTGAAGTACTTGTCCGGACGGATCGATTTGAATTTTTCCGTCATAGTTCTCGTGGCGCAATGAAGGTGACTGAAACACACCCGGAGTGGGCAGCGTCGACTCATACCAATAACAGCCGTAATCGAGTTCGTAGGGGGATTCCATCCCGGCGCCGTTGGGGCCAAAGCTGAGCTTCAATAGAGCGGTCGCTGGGCTCACCAAATCAATGATGTCTGGCGCTGACATGGCAGTTGCCTGATCTTCTAGCACCACGGGAATGTTCAGCTCCTTCGCAATCTCAATCACCTTATTCGATGGGATTGCGAAACCGACTTCGGAGATGCCCTCACCTGCAAGTAGTGAGCTGGTGACGCCAACGAGTCGTCCAGCATCATCGACAAGCGGTCCTCCGCTGTTCCCGGGGTTGATCGTCGCGTCGATTTGAAGCCCATCCGCCCCATCGGGGCCGCCACGTCCAGACACCTCCCCCTTGGTCACTTTAATGGATTCTCCTAACACATCCGACAGCGGGTATCCTAATGCTCGGACTTCCTGAGCCAATCGAACTTGGTCCGAGTTCGCCAACTTTAGGTAGGGCAGGTCATCCTTGTTGAGACGTAGTACCGCAAGATCGTTCTCAAAGTCTAGCTTGATCACCGTCGCACTAAGCTCCGAGTCTCCGATGGTTGCTTGTATGCTCGTTGCGCCCTGTACCACGTGTGCACAGGTCACAATGATTCCTTGTGGATGGATGACAAACCCAGTACCGCTACCTTCATCGACTTCATCATCCGTTGCGGTGATGGTTGGGCGATTCCCAGTTCCCTGAAGCGAGTTGCGGCCTCTGTATTTGAGCTTCTTCGTTCCCACCTCAGCTTCGATCTCGAAACCGTAAACCAACTTCTTTGTTGGATCAAAAGAATACTTGAGAGCGGATTCCACATGATCGAGTGCGGTGGGAACTTCTGGACCTAAAGAAGCAAGATCTGCAATCAAATGGAGTTGCATTGCCTTGGACTTGGAAAAATGATTGCCAAGATCGCTTGCGCGATCGTCGTCTGCAATTGGAGAGGACTCGTGTTCAAGTTCTTCTGCAACGGTCGGCTCGACCTCTGCAGCGACAGCAACAATGTTCTCTTCAATTTGCGGGATGGCCTGCTGGGCAACAAAAGGGTGAGTCGGAGATTGCGGCTTTTGTTCAGTCGTGACGAAAACATCGCGGTAGAAATACCAACCAGCGAACGATAGCAGGGTCAAACTGAGCAAGGCGAATAAAAGTAGACCAGAAAAAACAAGAAACAGGACAACCTTACGATCGTCGCGATTGGCTTCGCTTCTCATTCTTATTCTCTGCTTTGATGCCCCGGGTATGGAAGTCGACCACGTCTCGTCTGGCCAATAGGTTAGCAGATCCTAGCCATCCTTGCTTGGCATGCCAGCGATAAGCTCTTGGCATGCCAGCGATAAGCTCTTGGCATGCCAGCGATAAGCCACTTCGGTCGACTTCGTGGCGCGGGTCCGCGAGAGAATTACTCCAATGCTTTTAAACGCACTTAGCAGGAAGGCCAGTGTGACCATCTTTGAATTCGGTGTAGTCCAGAAACCCAAGTCGATCCGCGGTGAAGGTATTGCCTGCGCAAATGGGATATTTTTATGCGTATATTTGGGTTGTATCCATGGAATGATTGGGGACCATAGTAGGTTGCGTTTGAAACGTGGCAAGCATTCCCAGCAGCCGTCAAGTATCACGGTTTCTGGTCAAGCAAGTAGTCACGTTACCTTTTCGCAACTGAATCTCCCAATTGTTTTACGTTCTAAGGATAATGAGACATGCAGAAGCAACGTCAGCAGTCGTGGAACCTAGTTTCCTTTGTCGCCATCACTGCTTTGATCGTCCTGGCCAACATACCAATCGCCAAGGCTGAAAACCGGGCTGAGATCCGAATCGATTGTGCGAAGCCGACGGTGGCCTTGAGTCCCCACCTGTATGGCCTGTTCTTCGAGGACATCAATTATGCAGCGGATGGCGGGTTGTATGCTGAATTGGTACAGAACCGCTCGTTCGAATATCACTCGCTTGAAGAAACGCATCGTGGCAGTGGTTTTCATCCTTTGTTTGCTTGGAAAAGTATTGGTGGTGAAGGGGGGCACGCCGATGCGAAGGTTGTCAACACAAGCCCACTCAATCAAAACAATCGAAACTATCTGCAGTTGAAGATTGACCAGAGCGGCGTTGTTGGCATAAGCAATAGCGGTTTCGACGGTATCCATTTGGATAAAGGGCAGCGGTACAACGTTTCACTTTACGCCAGAATCGACGATTGGAATGGCGACTCGGCGTTGACCGTTAAATTACAGTCGGACGACGTGTCTGATTGTGGTTCGGTTGTTCTCAAGGGTGGTGGCCAAACGTGGCAGAAACTCGAGGGCGTCATTGTTGCCTCCGCGACGACCGATAACGCACGCCTCGTTGTTACCACAAAGGGACAGGGCACGTTGAACCTGGATATGGTTTCGCTGTTCCCGCAAGACACATTCAATGGTCGCAAAAATGGATTGCGGAAAGATTTGGTCCAAGCGTTGAAAGAGCTTAACCCGAAGTTTTTGCGTTTTCCTGGTGGATGCATCGCTCATGGTCATGGTTTAGACAACATGTATCGTTGGAAGGATAGTGTTGGTGACGTTGCCGAACGCAAACCGAATTGGAACCTTTGGGGGTATCACCAAACCTACGGTCTAGGCTACTTCGAATACTTCCAACTCTGTGAAGATCTGGAAATGGCCCCGCTGCCTGTCGTTCCCATCGGCGTGGGATGTGGTTTCCGTTGTAATGAATTTGTTCCAATCGAAGAGCTCGGACCGCACATCCAAGACGCGTTGGACTTGATCGAGTTCGCCAATGGTTCGGTGACTAGCAAGTGGGGTAAGGTACGTGCCGAGATGGGGCATCCGAAACCGTTTAATTTGGAGTTCGTTTGCCTGGGTAACGAGGAACACGACACGCCCGACATGCGTCAACGCTTTCCGCTATTCTCCAAGGTCATTCGTGAGGCATACCCGGACGTCAAGATCATCGGTACCTCTGGGCTTGGACCAGAGATCCCGATCTACGACCTAATGACGCGTGACAATGTTTATAGCTCCGACGAGCACTATTACATGCCGCCATCATGGTTCCTGGGCAATCAGGATCGCTTCGATGAGTTCAGTCGTAACAAGCCGTTGATTTTTGTAGGGGAATACGCTGCTCACGATACGGATCGCAAAAACACGCTCTTTTCCGCGCTTTCGGAAGCGGCATTCCTAAACGGCGTGGAACGAAACGCGGCTATCGTTGATATGACGTGTTACGCGCCGCTATTCGGTCGTGAGGGTCACTCACAATGGAACCCGGATATGATCTATTTTGACAAACGGAATGTAGTACGAACGACGAACTACTACGTGCAACAAATTTATGGGCAAAACAAGGGCGACGTCTATCTCAGCAACAGCGTCGAGACCAAGGCGGTGGGAGATCGGCCTACCGTTTCCGGTTGCGTTGGCATTGGAAGTTGGAACACCGCCATTGATGTTGAAAAAGTCACGGTGAACGGACGCCAGTTGGATCCTGCCAATTGGAACGTGATCAGCGGCGATTATTCGGTCAAGGATGGTCACTATCTTCAATCCGAAGAGCAGGCCGCACCGGCAATGAGTATTAGCCAGGAAACCTTCTCGGACGAAACGGTTACGTTCGCGGTGCGAGCACGCAAAACAAGCGGCTCAGAAGGATTCCTGATTCGGTTCGGTGCCGACAAGGAAGGTAACGGTGGTTATTGGTGGAACGTGGCAGGATGGAACAACAGCCGTCATGGCTTGGAAGACTTTTCGAGCGGCAGCGCAACGTTGGACAGTGTGAACGGTTCGATCGAGACAAACCGCTGGTACGATTTGCGGGTCGATTTGACGCCCGGCGTGATACAATGCTACATCGATGATCAGTTGGTCCAAGAATACAAGATCGAGCCAGCTGCGTTGAGCATTTCCTCGACCTACGATCGTGATGCCGGCGAGGTGATTGTTAAGCTCGTCAATCCAACGTCCGACCCGATTGAGGCTCATCTTAATATTGCGGGCAGCGATAGCGTTGCCACCAAGGCGCAGTTGATCTCTTTGTCGGGTGAGAAAAATGCCACCAACACGTTGGATCACCCCAATACCGTTGCGCCAGTGACGAGTGAAATCGCCGCAGGTCGTGAGTTTTCGCATAGCATCCCGCCGTTTGCCGTGGAATTCATTCGCATCAAGGCCGAGCGTTGATGTGACCCTCTACGCAAATCTATACCAGCGTAGGTGAGCAAATTGGAATATCATCTGGCCGGGCTATCCCGGTCAGATGAAGCGAATGGTCTTTAACAACAGGTGTGACGGGCTCAATGGCACGGGCTCAATGGCACGGGCACAAGCTTAAGCTGCTGATGCATAACGAGTTGGGTCTCCGCTCCTTGGTGTTGCTGTTAGCTTGCCTTCCTTCTTTCTTCGTTTGAGCACACGGGGTTCTGTTCGTCCTCACCGGTCTCCTACCTTGAGTTCACTGTTTATCGTGAGGAGGTTGTTCCAATGATCGGCTCTTTTTCCGTTGGAAAAACAAACGAAAAACAAACGGGCCATCCAATAAACCCTTGCATTGCGGCGGGAACGATAGAGAGTCTTGCTCGTAAAGCGGTTCGAAGTGGCCAAGGATGGCTATGTGCGCCAGCCAATCCGCTCGGGTTATCTTCGGCGTAGCGGCATCTGTTTTGCACTCTTGAACTTGCAGCCGATTTTCTGATTGGCGTTGTCCGCTGGGCGGTCGATGCTGCAAAGATGGTTGTGAACTCGTAGGAGAGAAGGTCTGCAGCTTCGAGCGCATCGACTGGCTGCAGATTCCCAAATCAAAGACACCGAAAAAG
Organism: Novipirellula herctigrandis; assembly: GCA_007859835.1. Lineage (GTDB taxonomy): Bacteria > Planctomycetota > Planctomycetia > Pirellulales > Pirellulaceae > Novipirellula_A > Novipirellula_A herctigrandis. The sequence goes on from SJPJ01000001.1 coordinate 7,337,575, forward strand.
TTCCGTACGAAAGATAGATGTTGGATGGCCCTCTTTGGTTATTGATGGCCCTCTTTGGTTATTGATGGCCCTCTTTGGTTACTTTGGTTGCTTTGGTTACTTTGGTTACGAGTCATGGTGAGTCAACGCGTGGCGTTAAAGGTTCGATACTCGGATCGCTCGCTCTAAGGTTGTTTTTGATAGACGCGAACGTAGTCGACCAAGACGCGTGACATTTCACGCATTTCATTGTTTTCAGCAACGCAGGGGCCTTCGGTGCGGCCGTCGCCTTGATTGGGGTCCCACGAATTTGGTTTGAACTCTAAAGTTAGAAGCATCATCATGTCCACGGGATCGGTCGGGATGTTTTCCGTGAAGGTGTAGAAGAGTTTTCCATCAACGTAGCATTTCATCAAATCGGTTGACCATTCCAAGCCGTACTCATGGTACTTGTCGTCGTTGACATCAACGTATTGCTGCGGACGCGGGCGTGAGGCGGCATTGAATTGCTTTGATTCCGACGCGTCTTTTTTTCCCCAGTGATTAGCGACGTTGAAACAGTACCGCATATAGTCTGGTTCGCCTTTGACAATCTCGACGATGTCGACTTCTGTCCCATCGGCCGGTTCGTCGTTATAGGCTCGTGTTTGGGTAAAAAGCCAGAACGCGAACCACGTCGAATAGCCAATAATTTTATCGCTGCGAACACTTGCACAGATGTAGAGCGGCCCCTCCTTCGGGCTGAAAAACTGGCCGGCCCACTTCACGTTGTTCGGTTCAGTACTAGCCCATGTTTCTGGATAGCCCGACAACAGGTAGGCTGCATTGACGCGGTCCCCGTGCTCATTTTGCTTCGTTTTGTCACAGACGATCCGCATCGCAAGTTGTCCCGAGCCGTTGAGTACGTGGTTGCCGGATTTGGTGCTATACATCCAAGCGGATTCTTCTGTTGCGCCGGTCCAGCGGAGCCCCTTCGCTTGGTTGGCTTTGAATGTATCCGGATCGTAGGCGAGCATGGGGAACCACTTCGTTAGTTCCCCTTTTCCCGAGAACTCGTCCGACCAGGAAATCTCCCATTTTCCCGGCGGCACCCAGCTTGGCGAATTGATCGGTTCGCCGGATGTGTTGAGTGCCTCTCCTGATGGAGTCACAGAAACAGTAGCAGTCTCGGCCGCATCTTCGGCACGATTCACCGCAGAACTCAAAACTAAAATCGCCAAGGCGGGGAACAAGATTGCACGCATTCGAAAAATCATGATTCGCTTAATGAGATTTGTTGAGGTTGCCTTTGGGGGCCGTCACTCCTCCCCCCAACGGCTGTCTCGGTCGAAGACGAGATAGAAACAACCGGCATCAACCTACGATACCGGTTAGCTTTTCGATTTACAGTAGCGGCAAATCCAATCTCCTATATCTCCGAAGCCAAAACAGCATTGATTGCGATTTTTTATCGTCCCGGGGGATTCGTGCCCGCTTGTCTGTCTTGCCAGAAACCTCGCTAGAATTGCTCATTCCCTGGCCAGAAAAGCTTTACAGCCCTCCCCTCTTCACTATGATAAGACTTACTAAAGACAATGCAATAATTTCTGTTGGCAATGGCATTCGTCGATTTTCTGTCCCTCGCCAACATCGCTTGGAGAACCAGCATGATTCAACGCTTTCTCACCCTAGCCGTCATCGCCGCCCTCGGCATATCGTCCGCAACTACCGTTACCCATGCTGATGTAGTCCTTTTCGACGGCACAGTTGTGCATGGAGGACTTTTCGCGAACGGAATGAAGGAGATCGATACGGCTACCTTCCCGGGAGAGAGCGTCATAAAGTTCACGCCTGACGGCAGCTACAAGAGCGGTGGGCTCGAATTCTACGGAGGGAAGGAATACACGATTCCGACAGGCGAAAGCTTGTTGCGGGTATCCGCTTACTCAACCGATGCAGGCAACATGAACGGTTTTACCATTAGCATGGACACAGGGAGTTTCGACCTTGGAACGGATGACTGGACCTTGGACGGAAATCCAGGTGCAATTGGTGATTTCACGGGCGGCAATTGGCATGAGTTGGAGTTTGATTTAAGCACAGTCTCAGGCTTCGTTGCAGGTACCTCTGTATTAAATGGACTGGTAACGTTTAAGAACAATACTAGTTTGAACCCTATCTACATTGGAGATATCAGCCTTGCTACGGCCGTAGCCGTACCCGAACCATCAACCTTCGCGGCATTGGCCATCGTTGGTTTTTCCGGCACGGTTATCGCTCGACGACGTCGTCGCAAGCTTCACTCTGATATCGCAGCTTAGCACAACCTTACGAGTTCAAAGCGATCACCAAATCTCCTTCGTAAACGCGAAGGAGATTTTTTGGTTTGCCAGGCATGTTTCTCAGCTTGAGGGTGAAAGTCGCTTGTCCAATTTGACGGAGGTGAAGGACTAGCCAAACGCAAGGGCATCCGTCGTGAGGCGGGGTCTGAAGGAAGCGTGTAGCGAAGTCATGACTCGACGAACAGCAACCGGACAGTAGGCAGCAAAGGGGATGGAGGAGGCGGAGAGGAGGGGACGGAGCACACGAGTGAGGGTTTACTCGCAATCCAGTAGCGCTGCACTCAACTTTTCGGATTCTGACGATCCGTTGCTCTAGGCATTGGTATCTACACAAGTACCAAACTGGCTTAAGTCGTTACCAACTGAAAAAGTTAAATTGAAAGTTGTAAATTGTAAAATCGCCTCCGTCAGCCAGCTTATTCATTTTTTGAAGGTTAGCCTTGGCTGTCACGACTGACTTTCCAATGATGTTGCACAATTGGACGCATTCATCGAGAAGCGGCGTGATCCGATCATCAGATAGCCACTTCGCACCAATTGTCCCGCGATATGCCAGCCTTGCCGAGTGTCCCGCAACGCATCTACCAATTTCCCAATGGGTGCTGCAAAATCCAACAATCGGTCTTCCAGATCTTCACCGCGCTGATCCATCGATCTTCTCCACTGAAACGTTTCTAGACTTTCAAATTTACAATTGTCAATTTAGATTTTTCAATGACCTCGATTGCCGACGTAATCCTTTCCTGACTTGTGTAGATACCAATGGCTCTAGGAGAGGAATTCGGAGGCTAGATTGGCTCGCGTCGAGGTGTTTGATCCCGCCGAAATCTCGATTACTCATGTTTTCAATCGCACCGTTCGTCGCTGCTTCTTGATGGGGGATGACCGGATCAGCGGCAAGAATTTTGACCACCGTAAGGTATGGATTGAAAAGCAGTTAAAGCAGTTCGCTGCTCGCCTCGGTATCGACCTTTTGGGTTTCGTAATTCTGTCAAACCATTTTCATGTGATGCTGCGAAGCAGGCCGGATGTTGTTGCGAGCTGGGAGGATACCGAGGTTGCTCGGCGATGGCTGATGCTCTGCCCGCATCGGAAGAATGCCGATGGGTGCGTGAGTTACTTGCCGCTATCGACTGACAGGCTGGAATGTAGCCGCATTGACATCGGCTGCTTTCGAAATTGGCGAGACTACGGTGTGAGGAAAAGGGCGGATAAGGGAAAGAGGTCGTAACCAAATTAAAGGTTTTAGGTGTTTGTGGTGTTTCCCCGTTTACCGAGACGCTGTCCGCCACGAAATGCAGGCGGAGCCGCGATTGGTGACGAGACATGAAAGGAAAAGTATCTACCCGAAAACCAACTTGAAATCAACGATGCGTGGATAGCCGAAGTAGCTTGAATAATAATCGATCCCCAAGAAAACCGATGTCGAACAAACGTTTTGTCTCGATTGGCAAGCGAAATAATCGCCAGATCTTTTTAAAACTAGTCTTGCACGATGGACCGTCCATAAATAAGTCATTGCATTGTTTTGCTTGGGGACTTTTTTGGGGAAGAATAGCAGTAAGGGCCGATTTGGTGGTATCGGACCAGATCGCGTTTCATGACGCGATCGAGAAGATACTTTGGCCGAATCTTAGTTACTCACAGCGGTAGCAAACCTTCGTTTTGAATGCGTTCCAGTTCGACAGACGAAATCATTTATTCGCGGCTTCGACCGCGACCGCTTTGCCGCTTCTCGGCCCAAATGCGTCCGCCGCGTGCCCATTCACGGACTGTGGATTCTGCTCGACCTAGAATGTTGGCGATCTCGGCGGTTGTGTAGTGCTCTTTTGTTTTCTCTTGCTCGATAAGCGAGCACAACATGGTTGCAATTCGTTCAAGTCGAACAGAAAGTTCTTGATCGGTCATTTTGGTCTGTCTCGATGTGTTGGCTATGAAAGGGAGAGAAGAACGCTCCGGCTGTTAAGCCGAACCTCCGGCAAATAGGCAAGTCAAGCGAGCGGCTTAGCTTGGATTCTCAGGCTTCGTCAGTTCAGACTTGCTGCCGCGTGACCGAACCTTGAAGGCGGCTTGCAAACACTTCCAATAGAGCCAAGCTTCTCTAATAAGGCCGTCCGAGAATGACGTTTTCACGCATTCTTTGTCCTTCTCACACCACACGCATTTGGCCGTCTCTTGACGGTCACTCAACACCACTTTCATCGTTCCACTCTCCGAATTGAGGTAGGGTTCGATCGGCACCTGACAACCAAGTGCACGGGGATCGCAAAAGAGAGAACGCCTTGGAAGCAAGACGCTCTGGAGATTCGGCTCACAAAAGAGCCTGTAAACAACCAGTGATTGCATCTTCAATGCCAATTGGCATCACGGATACATCCGCCCGATTCCCAATGGATAGCGAACACCATCCAGCGGCGTAAAACAGTTGCGGCTGTTTCATTCAATTTTTGGTTTTGCAGCAATCACAGCAGCTGCAGCACAAGTCAAACTCCAACATCATCACGTCGATACCGATGAACCGATTCCGAGCTTCCGCTAACGGCTCCGAAATGTTGGGTGCATATCGCGGTTTTGTAGTCTAGCTGGACAGCGCGAGTTTGATGTTATTGGTTATAGTTTCACGCGGATTTTGGCTCGACGCTTTTGATTTGACCGGGG
>SJPJ01000001.1:7342542-7393186 GCA_007859835.1 Novipirellula herctigrandis
TTAGCCCGGATTGGCTCTACACTTGGAGCCGATGGGATCGCCCGGGGAAGCGCACTTGGAGTTTCCACACATGCTCAGGTTCTGGGACTCCGTCGCGTCCGACCGCAACTCGCCGACTGCAGCTCGCCGATAGCGGTGCAGCCGATGTTAACTTTCCCCATAAAGGGACAAGGTCGGCACGCGAAAGTGATGATTTCGGAGCTCATAGCTGGCCTGTGTTGCCCTTCGTATTGGACACTCAGCACGATATTGTTACCTGCGATCGCACCTCCAAGAAAGGCTAAGTAATTGGCGAGATCTTATTCGTAAGAAACCTTCATTCTCTCTTCCAAACCGGTTTTCCCCGGCGCACCCCCATCCCCCTGCTACTCGGCCGGCGGGGGGGCAAGTGATAGTAGCACCTCAACTGCTTGATGTGACGGAGCATGTTGCGCATGATTGACTTGGAGTCTGCGAACAAATATACATATAGGATCTTTTATCCGTATCTCGTGTTTCGGAAAAACAAGGAAACCCAATGTCACTGAAACAGCTGGTCAACAGTCGTATCCGCTCATCACTAAACCAAGTTTCTCGCAGACGCGGTTCGGCTGCTCGATTTCGAAGGCGTTTGCGAATAGAAACAATGGAAAGCCGGCGTTTGCTGGCTGTGGTGATGGTCGACACATTCAGTGATATCGTCGACTCGAATGACGGGGTGACGAGTCTACGCGAAGCGGTGGTGGTGGCGGAATCTACTCCAGGTAACGACAGGATCATGCTGCCCTCTGGCACGTATGATATCGGGAGTCCGGGGACGCTAGCGATCGATGACGCCAGCGGATCGATTGCGATTCAGGGCATAGGTGGAACGGCGACCATTGACGCGAACGGCAGCTCAAGAGTTATCGAGATTTCTGATGTTAGTTCGGTCACGATGAAAAAGATCGAAGTCATGGGCGGTTCTTCTGCCGACGGTGGTGGGATTTATAATGAGGGTGATCTGACCCTCATCAATGGGGCAGTTCGCGAGAGTCATTCCAACGGGCGTGGAGGCTCGATCTACAACACTGGCCAATTGTCGCTTAAGAATTCGTTTGTCGAATCTTACGGAGCAGGGATCGATGGAGGAGCGATCTACAACACTGGTCAATTATCGCTGAAAAATTCGGTTGTCCAATCAGACGCAGCAGGGAACGATGGAGGAGCGATTTACAACACCGGCCAATTATCGCTGAAAAATTCGGTTATCGAGTCAAGCTTAGCAGGGAACGATGGAGGAGCGATCTACAACACCGGCCAATTGTCGCTAAAGAATTCGGTTCTCGAATCAAACGAGGCAGGGATCGATGGAGGAGCGATCTACAACACGGGTCAGTTATCCATCGCTGGATCCACGTTCGTCAACAATACCTCGGGTTCAGCTGCAGGCGCAATCTTCACCGATGGGGAATCGTCAGACACATCGATTAAATCAAGCACATTCGACGGAAACACAACCGAGTATGCTGGCGGCGCCGTCTTCAGCTTGTACGGGACGCTCGAAATCAAGGATTCGGTGATCCAAAACAATTCGGCCGTTAATGGAAACGGCGGCGGTGTTTTGGTATTGGAGGGCGTTAGCACGTCGATCAAAGGTACGGTGCTGGAATCGAATTTTGCCGCTGATTCTGGTGGCGCGATCTTGGTTGAAAAAGGGGCAATGGAAATTGAAATAACTGATTCAGCATTCAGAAACAACGAGGCAGGTTCTCACGGTGGTGCGGTTGCCGTTCGAACAACTGCATCCGCAGTGATCAAAGACAGTTTGATTGAGCAAAACGTTGCCGCCAATAACGGTGGCGGAGTCTACGTCGGAACGAGCAGTATCGTCGCGATCAAGGAAACGAGTTTCACTTACAATCAGGCTAAAAGAGGTGGGGCGATTGGGGTCGATGGGAGCATTGCTATGGTCGACGACACCACATTGATCGGCAATACCGCTGCAGCTTTGGGCGGTGCGATATGGAGTGTGAAATCATCAGTCGATGTCTCTAACGGATTATTTTCTGATAACACGGCGATTGGATCTGCCGGAGGAGCTATTTTCTCCGGCCTCGGCAATTCGCTGGCCGTCACCGGCACCAACTTTGAGCAAAACACTGCTGCGAAAAACGGTGGCGCGATCATTAGCAACAATAGCGACTTGGAAGTTCGCGATTCCATTTTTGCGGACAATGATGCGACCGGCGGTTTTGGCGGCGCCATCGCTATGATTAGGGGCGACAACGTGATCAGCGACTCCACGTTCGTCCGAAATCATGCCTCAGGCAACGGTGGAGCAGTCGGCTTGATCCTCGGTGGCACGCTCGACCTCTCAGGTAGTCTGTTCGAAGCCAACGAGTCGGGTAAGTACAGTGGTGCCCTTCATAACGAAGGAATGACAACCGTCCATTCTTCCTTGTTCCAATCGAACATTGCAACGTTCAATGGTGGGGCGATCTTCAACTCCAAAATCGGTTCGATCGATATTGTTGATTCGGAATTTGATAGTAACGACAACTTGGGTTCTAGCGACGGTACAGCGATCTACAATCAAATTGGAGGTGTGTTGACCATTGATTCTCTGACCACATTCAGCAATCACGATGGCGTGCCCGTTTTCGAGGAAGCCTGATTCGTCCCGGATATGATGGCTTCGTTGTCTCGATGCTTCTGTTTCGAGATCACGCCGCATTTCAATCCAACTAAAGAGTCGATTTGCTTCGCCTCTCCCAAAAACCTTATCTGGGGGAAGGCGAGTTGGTCCAGCGACCCAATGGTTCGATACAAAAGGGGGCAATCGCGATTGGAAGCCGTGATCCAACGTGGATTGGCAGAACTTTGGATTCTCTGCCTGCTAGTTTTTGCCGACGACTCGCGACTCGGCTTTGTCTGAGATTCAGAGTCAACCGCGCAGATCCAGTTGCGACTCACCTTCGACACGCAAAACAAATGTAATTCGCCCTTTTGTAACGATCGCCTTTGTTGCTTCCACTTTTGATTATTGCAATGTCCGGCTGAAAGTATTGGCTCCGGCCTTTTGTTCGCGGCAAAGATTGCTTTTTGGGTGCAGTTGCATATTTTTACGTTTCGATTGATTTATCTGATTTTCGAATCAGTTCACTTCGGCGGCTGGGCGAACTCGTCACGCGACAGCTGCAATCGGTGTTCCCGGCGTTTTCACTGGCTTGTTTTTCGGTCTCTTTGGAGACTGACCCAATAGGTCAGACGCCTACTGTGAAATTTGGCTAATCGCCGAATTTTTGGCACTAAGTTTGGTTTACTTTTAGCAAACCCAATGGTGTGAAAATAAGTGACAAATTGACCATTTAGACCCCATTCATGTACAATGTGGGTGCAACGCAAATTTGCGTTAAGTCATTGATTTCAATCTACTTGCGATGCGACTCCAACTTGTCTCAAATGCTGAAAGAGCAGATTGAGGGCCTAGTGAGAGTTGATCCCGTGGTGGTTCGAGTCCTCTCTGTCGCATTGGGTCTTATAAGGATTTTGGACACGCTGGTTTAGCAAAACCCTAGTGTCGCTCCGCACGTAACCTGTTGACGTAGCATTGGATTCGCGTCGCTGGCCTGGACAGGGCATGTTCTCGACGCTCAGGGTTCCCCTCTCAAGCGAAATAGGCCCTTCATGTCGTCACTGCAGCCAAAGTCCGCAGCCACCCTCCGCATTGGTGACCAACGCTTTCAACGCTCGATCGGCACAACGTACCGTCCCTGCTTGCAGTCGGTTGCATCGGCCCAGGCAAGCTTACTCAATTGCTTCGCCTCGCTGTTGCCGTCATGATGGACCACTTCTGGTGAACGGTGTAGCAAAGACGCCAAGCTGCAGGCAGGGGCACGACCGCTGTTACGGGCCGAATCCGCTTCGTGAAGTCGGTTTGCCCAACCACTTCGTTTGCGATTACAATCGTGACCTGTTTTCGGTGAATGACTCGGAAAGAGTAACGGCCATGTTTCTTCGAACAATCATCCTGCCTTTAACCTACGGGGCACCTCTGTTTGTCTTGCTGTTGCTCACCGGCGCAACGTGGGCGGCGGACATGCAGACAATTAAACTCGCCCCCAACAAGAAAGGATTCATCCTTTTTCCAACGGGCGAACGCTACGTGCCCTGGGGCCACAACTACGGCTCGGTCGACATCCTGGAACGTCTGGCCAAGGACCCTGCCCGTGTTGCGCGAGACTTCGCCGAGATGAAGGCTGCCGGCACTACCGTTGCTCGGGTGCATCCCGAGATGCCAAAGATCCTCACCGCTCCGGACAAGGCCGATCAGCAGGCAGTCGACCAACTCAAACAGCTCCTCGAGATCGCCGAGAACTCAGGCATTTATCTCAAGATCACAGGTCTAGCTTGTTACAAGATCGAGAATCGTCTGGCTTGGTATGATTCGATGGATGAGCATGATCGCTGGAAGACGCAGGCCTTTTTCTGGGAAACGATCGCTCGCGCGTGTGCCGAGAGCCCGGCCGTATTCGCCTATGACTTGATCAACGAACCTGCTGCAATCGGCAAGCAAACCGATGGGTGGTATACGGGCAGGATGGGTGATGTCGAATTCTGCCAACGGCTCAGCCTAAATTCGGACGATCGAACCGGTCACGATGTCTTCCGCGAGTGGACCAGCCGAATGGTCGCCTCGATCCACAAGCACGACCAGACGCACTTAATCACCATGGGAATGCTTCCGTTCCCTGGCGCATACAAGGCGGCTGCCGAACAACTTGATTTTGTTTCACCGCATTTGTATCCCAAGTCAGGCAAGGTTGATGACCAGATCACGCTCCTTCAGAAGTTCGACTGGGGGAAGCCCATTGTGATCGGTGAAACCTTTCCCTTGAACTGCGGCCCAGACGACGAGCGAGATTTCCTTCTCAAGAGCCGCGAGATTGCGCACGGCTGGATCGGACACTGGCCAGATCAATCTCCTGCTGAACTCGCCGAGTTGAAGAAGACCGGTAAGTCCACCATCAAAGACGCAATCTGGCTTTCCTGGGTAGACCTCTTCCAAGAGATCGGTCCTCAGATGATCGGCGAAATTTCGAAACAGGAATGATCGCCTAAGGGGCGAGCAGTGTGGACAGGACACATCGGACGCCGAATTAATACCGGAGGCAGCTGACGGCAAGACTTCGAAGCCGTTCTCAACGCCGACAAGTATAATTTCGATTTGCGGTCAAGAATCATCGTCGACTTGAGAGAGCAGGCTTTGTGCCGAAAGTACCCGAACAATCCGCGGTCGATCAAATACCGGATACAAGAAAGCCGACGGCGAAACGTTTGAAAACAAAAGGTTCGATCGCTAGATTCTGTGTCCGATGGCCCTATTGAAACGGGGCTCACAGCACACTACCCATTGATGTCGCAATTTGGAATCAGTTTGACGCACACGACCAATCCCCAGCAGTGACAATCGTTGCTGAAACATGACGCCAATCAAGGAAAATAGCTAAATGATTAACAGGAACATCCGTCTCCTGATCCTGGCTCTCAGCATTTTGATCGCTTTGAATTCGGTGATTGCTGCCGACAAGCGAACGGCCGGAACGGAACGTGCGCCGAATATCGTCTTCTTCTTGGCGGACGATATGGGTTGGACCGACCTGGGCTGTTATGGATCGACATTCTACGAAAGCCCTAACATTGATCAGTTAGCCCGAGATGGCATGCGGTTCACCGACGCCTACACTGCTGGCACCGTTTGCTCTCCAACTCGCGCCAGCATCATCACTGGCCAGACAACGCCACGGCATGGATGTACGAACTGGGGCGGTGATCTCTCTGAACCCGAAAAGCATTTCTCTATGGCCAAGGCGTTGAGAGAGGGTGGGTACCAAACTTTCTTTACTGGCAAATGGCATATTGGTGCAACGACACCTAAGCAGGAAGGTTTCGATACTTTTGAAGAATTGCTGCCTCCACTCAATTTGAAAAACGATCCCAAGAAGACCAGACAGATTACAGGGCACACCCTGGCGTTCTTGGAACAGCTCGATCCCGAAAAGCCGTTCTTCGCCTACGTCAACTACCATGCCGTACATACAGCGATGAGGGAGCGGGCGGACTTGGTGGCAAAATACAAAGCCAAGCTTTTGTCCGAGCCACCAAAAAGCCGCGGCCCCCAAGGCTTAGAGAGGGAACGCGACCGCAGTAACAAACAAGTCCAGGACGTTCCAGAGTTCGCCGCGATGGTCGAGGGCCTCGACACCTCCGTGCGCGAAATCCTCAATGCTGTTTCCACGAGAGGTCTCGACGAAAACACGATCGTGATCTTCAGCTCCGACAATGGTGGGCTGTCGACCAAGGGATGCACATCGAATTTGCCGCTACGTGCGGGCAAAGGATGGGCTTACGAAGGCGGGATCCGTGTTCCGCTAATCGTGAAATGGCCAGGCAAGGTAAAAAAGGGGCAGGTATCGGATGTCCCCGTTATCAGCATGGATTTCTATCCGACTTTGCTCGAAGCCGCTGGGCTTGCCCTTCGACCCAAAGAACACGTCGATGGCATCAGTTTGTTACAATTACTGAAAGATGGAACGGCTCCCGAGAGGGACACGCTCTACTGGCATTATCCGCACTACCATGGAGCCGGATGCATTCCCGTCGGCGCTCTGCGTGAAGGACAGTACAAGCTGGTCCATTGGTTCGGCGAAGACCGCTACGAACTGTACGATCTTTCCAGCGACATCAGCGAGTTGCATGACATCAGTAAAAAGGAACCAGAACGAGTCGAACGCTTGGCGAAAAAGCTGATAACCTGGCAGCATGGCATTCCCAATATCAAGTTTGATAATCCCAACTTGCTCGAAAAGAAATCAACGAGCAGGAAAGGTAAAAAGTAGGAAGTGCGACATGGCGACCACAAATTCTCGAAACGTGAAGACAAGAATGATACTCCTGACGATTGCCAGTTCAATAAGAGACCGCGTGAGTACGACGACGCGATTTACACTGCTGCTTGCCTTGTGCTTTTGCCTCGGTGGGTTTAAAGCCGCAAGCGCTGACGACGGGGCCCGTCCAAACGTGCTGTTCATCGCCGTGGATGACCTGAACGCTTGGGTCACGCATTTAGGCCGCAATCCACAGGCGAGAACTCCTAACATCGATCGATTGGCGAAAATGGGGACAACATTCAGTCGCTCGTATTGCGCCGTGCCCGCCTGCAATCCGGCACGAAACGCGTTGATGACTGGTCAACGTCCCTGGACAACGGCTTGCTATATGAACGGGGACCCATGGAAGAAGCACACCAGTGAGGGATTCGGGCTTAGCAACCAGTTCAAAAAGGCTGGTTACCACGTCGCCGGAGCAGGAAAAATCTATCACAGCCAAACGTATTTCGAGTCGGAGTGGTCAGAGTACTTGGACCCCAAGAGCTACTCTTTGAATGGACCAGGTGTAAAGAAGGACGAAGGATACCATGTACCGCTTCCTCATGATCTGAAGGATGACGACCTCGGTGACTGGCATGTGGTCGACTGGTGCATTGAACAACTGCACAAGCAACGAGACAAGCCGTTGTTTCTGGCGTGTGGTCTGTACAAGCCTCACCTGCCGTTTGCAGTGCCGCGAAAGTACTACGACATGTTTCCGCGTGATCAGATTCAGCTGCCGCCACATCGTGAAGATGATCTGGACGATATCCCACCCGCTGGGGTCAAGATGGCCAAGTCGAACGGCGACCATGCCAAATTTCTGAAATCCGGTCGCTGGAAAGACGCCATCCAATCCTATCTGGCAACGTGCGCATACACCGACATGAACATTGGCCGGCTATTGGATGGGCTTGAAAAAAGCAGCTATGCCGACAACACCATCATTGTACTTTGGGGCGATCACGGATGGTCATTCGGTGAGAAAAGCCATTGGCGCAAGTTTGCATTATGGGAAGAGCCAACTCGAGCTCCTTTGATTTGGGTCGCACCCGGCGTCACTCAAGCGGGCACCGTATGTGAGCGAAGTGTCGATTTCATGACGATCTACCCTACATTGTGCGAATTGGCGGGCATCGATATACCCTCGCACGTTGAAGGACCCAGCGCCATCACGCTATTGCATGATCCAACAACCGCTTGGAATCACCCGGCGATCACCACGCACGGCTACAAAAATCATACCGTGCGAACAGAGACGCATCGGTACATTCAGTACGCCGATGGCAGCGAAGAACTGTACGACCACACGAACGATCCGTACGAATGGACGAACATCGCCTCGAAACCTGCCTCGGTGATGGAAATCGAGAAACTCAGGAAGCACTTGCCAACTCGCAATGCCCAGCCGCGCAAGAAGAAATGAAGTCAATATTCAGCCTGACCAGGTTTGTTTTGTCATATTGGATGCCGCAATGCCACGACGCTTTGTCGTTCCTTGGCAATCGGCAAAGCGTACATTTTCTTAATACAAGATTGCGATAACTGACCTACCTGTGGAAGAAAAACATGACCATAAATCGGCGATTGCTCCAACTATTCATTTTGATAATTCTGCCGTTCCCACTCACGGAGAATATTGGTGCGGCTGAGTCCTCCACCCCCAATATCATCTTCATCATGGTCGATGACATGGGGTATCACGACCTGGGATGTTATGGCAGCAAGACGATTCAGACGCCAAACATTGACCGCCTGGCAGCCGAAGGCATGCGTTTTACAGACTGTTACTCTGGTGACACGGTTTGCGCGCCAGCCCGCAGCACGTTGATGACAGGCACGCATAAAGGTCACACGCCAGTGCGAAGTAACGGTGGAGGAACTCCTCTGTTCCCAGACGACATAACCGTAGCTGAGGTCCTTAAGAAGGCTGGTTACACGACAGGTGGCTTCGGCAAATGGGGCCTAGGAAATCAGGGCAAAGATGGAGCTGCCGAACGACAAGGGTTCGATCATTTCTTTGGCTACTACAACCAGTGGCATGCGCATACTTACTACACGCACCTATTTCGCAACAGCGAAAAAGTTGAGCTACACGGGCGTTATACACATCACGCAATCTTTGATGAAACGATGCAGTTTATCAGGGATCACCACCATAAACCGTTCTTCCTTTACTGCCCCTGGACGCCACCCCATGCGGCGTACGAGATCCCGGAAGATGAGCCGGCATGGGCTATGTACAAGGACAAGCCTTGGGATCACAACGCCAAAGTTGTCGCGGCGATGGATTCGATGATGGATCGTCAGATTGGCGAGATAATGGTGCTACTGAAGGAGTTGAGAATCGACGAGAACACAATCGTGTTCTTTACGTCGGACAATGGTGCCGCGAAACGCTTTGACGGGGTCCACAATTCATGTGGTGAAATGAAAGGGCAAAAACGTTCGTTGCACGAAGGCGGTATCCGCGTCCCGATGATAGTGCGCTGGCCGGAACATGTCGCTGCCGGTGCGGTCAGCGATCTGCCCTGGTACTTCCCCGACGTGATGCCAACGCTCTCTGAACTTGCAGGTGTTTCGGATGAAGTCCCCGACGACATTGACGGCATTTCGGTTGTACCAACGTTGATCGGACGGGAACAGCAAGAGCAACATGAGTACATGTTTTGGCAAGCGGGTAAGGAACAGGCCGTACGGTCACGACAATGGAAGCTGTTGGCAAAAAACGAGACACTCTTTTTGTATGACCTTCACCACGACATCGCGGAGCAAAGAGATTTGAGCGAAAAGCACCCCGAGATTACTGAGCGACTCAAGCAGATCATGATTGAAGCGTACGATGAACCACGGAGTCAAGAAGGGGACGGCAAATACACCGGGCTTAGCGATGAACAAACGAAAGCAAGGGGGGCTGCAAAGAAAGCAAAGAAGAAGCCAACGGAAAGGTCCAATGCAGGCCAACCGTGACCTCCACGTGCGAAGCTTGGTTTTTCGGCGACACTCCACCGGCCTGTTAGCAGCACGTCTGGGTGGCGGCATGCTGTAGCAATGATAGCCGTTTTCAAGACTTCGGCGAATTGGAAGGATTGATCGCTTCAGTTCATCGGCGGTGTCGACGTCGAGTGCATGGAACTACTCAGTGATCTTTGATTGCAAGGGTGCGTTTTTTCTTAAGCTACAAAGTCCGATACTCCTTGCGAATGAATTCATTTGCTTCAGGCAGGTTGGTGACCTTTACGGCTTTGGCATCCCATACCAATTTTTGTTTCGGGAATTTTGCCGCGATCACACCTAAATGCAGGGATTCCATGATCGGCGTTGCGTAGGCAAAATCGGCGCTCGCCTGGCCTTTGCCTTCGATTGCGTCGATGAACTCGTGGTAGTGATTGAGTGTTTTTAGAACTGGGGTCTCGGACTTGGCGTTGGCGTCGTTGAGACGCACGATCGGAGTTGAACAGTGTGGTAATAGCATGCGACCGTGTTCGCCGATGAACAATGAGCCTTGCAACGCTATCTTGCCATTTTCCAACGTCAGTTCGGCGTAATCGACATCAGGTCGGTTTTGCCCGTCATACCAAGTAAACCGAAAATCATCGGTCGTGTACTTGGTTGGTGCAAACCCATAATTGACGATATTGCTTTCGGGATGGCTAAAGCCGTTCGGGGCGCGGCAGGTCGTTTCCGCATCGGTCGCGGCCTGTAATTCCAATGCCCGGAATGGCGTATCGATGATGTGGACCCCCATGTCTCCCAGGGTTCCACACCCGAAATCGATGATGCGACGCCAGTTCTTCGGATGATATTTCTTACCAAGGTAAGGACGAACCGGTGCGGTTCCAAGCCACAAATTCCAATCGAGGCTGGCGGGAATCGGGTCCTCGCCTTGGTAGGGTGCTCCATCAAAGCCCCAATTCTTGTTGGACCAGGCATGCACTTTTCTGATTTTTCCAAGAACACCACTTTGGATGATCTCCGTCGCTGAACGGTACGCGCCTGATCCATGATTCTGGATTCCCATTTGGGTTACCAGTTTTCGTTCGTTGGCAATTTGCAGTAAATGACGCCCTTCTTCAATGGTGTGCGTCAATGGTTTTTGAGTGTAAGCGTGCTTTCCCATTTCCATCGCTGCCAACGTAGCTGGATAGTGGGTGTGGTCTGGGGTCGAAACCGAGACGGCATCGATTTTGTCGCCCAGTTCGCTGAACATCTCCCGGTAGTCCTGGAAGAATTGTGCGCTACTGTACTTCTGGAGCGCCGCTTCGGATTTGCTGAGTGCCGTATCGACATCACACAGACCAATGACTTGAACATGGGGATGGCTTGCGATCGAAGAAGTGTCTGAACGGCCCTTTCCGCCGATCCCAATATGCGCAGTGCAAAGTTTTTCGTTTGGCGAATCCGCCCATACGTGGGATGGCAATATCATAAAACTGGATACTGCGGCGGACGTTTTGACGAAGTTTCTACGGGTTACGTTATTCATCATGGTCTCGGCTATTTCAGGTCTTGGATTGTCTGGACAGTTCGTCAACGATTTCTGGATGTGGCTCGGCAAGATGAGCGGTCTCTTCAAGATCATCCTTTAGTGTTACTTCTTGTTCTTTGCATTGTCGGTATTCTCGTTCCCTCGGTTTTTCTTCACTTTCTTTTCCCTTTCTACGACTGTGCCCGTGTAGGTAGGATTGGGTTGGTCGGGAACCGGAGTCTTGATCTGTTTGATCCAGGCAAGCAAATCCTTGGTCAATCCATCTCGTTTCTCTGTTTCGGAGCGCTGCGTAATCCGCATCTTACCAATTCATGTCATCGATATCCAAAATGGCGATGTTTGGTTTCTGTTCCTGTGTGAAACCGATATTGGTTGACAATGCGAGCAGCCAGCAAGTGCTGATAAGAGTTAGGATACGACGAATCGTCATGTGTGAGGCTCTTGCTAAATCAGTGGTTAGTTCGGCGCGAAGTGCGTGTTGAATGTGTCTACGGTTTGTTGGTCGCATCCGATTTGCCACCGTTTTATTTCGGGGCCGCGCCGTCACTGCCAAGTGTCTTTATCCGAACGTTTCGGAATCGGTGCACCCCTCCTTTGCCATGATGTTGCAGCGCAATCGACCCGCTGCGATAGACATCATCCTGAACATCGGTAATGACGATGTCGTTGATCCAGACTTGAATACGGGTTCCCTCGCAACGAATTCGAAAGGTATTCCAAGCTCCGGGTTTGAACGTGCCTGTATAATCGGTTGCGAACTTGGCTCTGGCCTCGGTGTCTTTTGGCCAGACCCATCCGGAGCCGATGGCGTAGATCATCCCGCTGTCATCGCCTTCAATTTCACATTGATAGCCTTTGAGTTTTTTGTCATTTTCACAATGGAATCCAATTCCAGAGTTATAGGTGTCGTCGGGCATGAAGACGTCGACGGTCAGCTCAAAATCATCAAATGTTTCCTCGTGAACCAGCCACAGGTTTTTCCCGGCCAGGATATGTAGCTCACCATCGACAACGGATACTTCACCTTCAGTGTCGGTTGACCATCCGCTAAGCGTCTTGCCGTCAAACAACGGAGTCCCGTTGGCGTTTTTGCTGCTGTGCCAACTTGGCGTTCCGAACCAGTCATGCATCTCTTTTTCAAACGGTGCAACAACTTCTTCTGGTTCAGGAAACACACCTTGATCTTGAGTTTCAACCATCCAGACGGAAAGCGCGGCACGCATTTGGATGAGCGTTTTTTGATGTTCCGGGTTGTTCGAGCCAGCTAGATTGTTGATTTCGTGAGGGTCTTTTTCTGTGTCAAACAATTGCTCCTCAGGAACCGTTGGGGCCATCAACGCAGCGGCTGGGCCTGATAACTTGCCCTCTGCCATCAGCTGTCGCATCAGCGGCTTAATCGGAAAGCACTTTTCTTTGTAGCGGTTTAGCGAGGTAAAATGTCGTTCTGGGAAGTAGTTGCGAAGATAGTGATACTTCTTCCCGCGGACACTTCGAATGCGATTGACGGTCTCGTCAATGCGGTCGCGGGCCGAGAATGCGTACTGGCGTTCTGGGCCTAGCCTATCACCCATGAAAACACGTCCTTGCATTCCCAGTGGGCGAGCGATTCCTGCAAATCCAAGTGTGGTTGGGGTGATGTCGATCAGGCTAATCACCTGATCATTGACGGCCCCTGCTTGGTAGTTGTTTGGTGCGGGGAAATTTCGGGGCCAACGGATGATCATGGGAACGTGCAGCCCGGTATCGTAACACCAGTGAATGCCGCGTGGTTCAATTCGACCGTTGTCGCCAAAAAACATGATGATTGTATTGTCCGCAAGGCCATCTTTTTCGAGCTGAGCCAAAACGCGACCAATCGTCTTGTCCATCCCTGAAACAGAGTTCAGGTAGCGAGCCCACTCTTTTTTGACAAGCGGATGATCGGGGTAATAGGGCGGCGGGGTGACGTTATCGACCGTTGCGATTTGCTCGTGTGTCTTTTCGCCTTTCCATTGAACACGGGGTTGTTTCCATGTTTGCCGATCATAAATGTCATACTCTGCCTCGAGCGTATTGATTTGAGCAAAGAAGGGCTGGTTGCCCTTGAGGTCTTCCCACTTGTCGGTGTCGTAAAGCTTTCCTTCTTCGACAAAGTTCAGGTCTAGTTTTCCGGAGCCGACCTGTTCTTCTCCCATCGTTGCGATGTTACCTGTGAAGTAGCCGACATCTTTGAGGCGGTGGGTAATGGGGCGAACGCCCTCAGGGAGCCGGTAACCATCCTCGCGATGCGAACGCATGTTGTGTGTGTCAGTGGTTGTTTGATACATGCCCACAAAGAACGCGCTGCGACTGGGAGCACACACGGGCGAGGTTGAAAATACGTGTGTGTATCGCACTCCCTTTTCGGCAAGACCATCGAGCGCAGGAGTTTTGACATTTTTGGCACCGTAACATCCGAGGTCGAGCTTCAGGTTTTCTCCAACGATCCAGAGAATATTCGGCTGAGGCTTCGCCCTGTTTTCAACAGCGTTTGCAATGGCTGATAGCGAAAGGCTGAACAACACGACAATGGACAGCAGTGACAAACGAGCGTTTTGACTAAAAATGTTCATGGATCGCTTCCTCACGCTACGGCGAATGGATACAAGTTTGTGCTTCTGCTGCGCAGTCAGCAAATATATTGCGGTAGCAGTCGTTTTAGAATATATCCCAGGCGTTGGCCTTGGGCGTCAAAATGTTGCCGCTGTGCCCCGGCAAGTACATTTATACAGCAAGAACGCGCCTACCGGTCTTTTGCCGAAAAAGAGAGCTTCTCCGTTGCAGTCCTCTTCATGTCAAGATCCGCTTATAGGTTTTGAGAGGTCGCCTGGCAAATGTCCAACGGTACGCTCAGGCCATGCTTTGGTTAAAGTATTCGGTGAATTCGAGCAACTGTTAACTTAGCGCATCGACGAACATGACGTTTGAGACGAACCTCATTTTTATGCCACATCACGTAGCGGATCCACATCTAAGTTGATGGCGTGTCGCAAATCGCGGATGATTTGGCGGAAAACAGAATGCTGTTGGCGTTAGAATATCGGGTTCTTGTTGTAGGGACCAGATGATCTTGCGCGAAGCGTGCTAGACGCTGATCTTGACGCACCCACTCTTACCAACGATCTCGCTCCATGCCTCGATCTTCCAACTATTTTCTCCCGCTTCTGTTGCTGATGTTGTTTTGTCGACTTTCGTTTGCGGCTGACCAACCAAACATTCTTTGGCTGACGTGCGAAGACAACAACGTCAACTGGGTTGGTTGCTATGGGAATCCTCATGCGGATACGCCGAACATCGATGGCCTTGCTGCGGAGGGTTTTCAATACATGCACTGTTACGCCAACGCGCCGGTCTGCGCACCATCTCGAAGTACGTGGATTACCGGCGTGCATGCTCTATCGATGGGCACACATCCGATGCGGAGTCGATATCCGATTCCTCATGACACGATCAGCTACTACCCGGATCTGCTGAAGCAGGCTGGCTACTTCGTCGGGAACGCGAAGAAAACGGACTACAATATCGGCGGCCGAAGTGACGGGGACGCGTGGGACACGAACAAGGTTGATTTCGGTGAGCTGAAAAAACAGCAACCCTTCTTTATGGTCGTCAACAATACGAAGTCACACGAATCCAAAGCGTTCGGCGACGTCAACCACACGACTCACAGCCCGGACGACGTGCGGCTTGCGAAATACCATCCTGACATTCCAGACATCCGCAAAAACTATGCTCACTACCATGACCAGATGAAGAAGATGGACGCCGACATCGGCTTGGCTCTGGAGGAGCTTGAACGCTCTGGTCTCGCGGAGAACACGATCGTGATCCACAACTCCGATCACGGTGGCGTGATTGCTCGCAGCAAACGGTTCCTGTTCAACAGTGGAACGCACTGCCCCTTGATCATCCGGATACCGGAAAAGTTCAAACATCTGCGCCCCGCAAAACCGGGCACAAAGATCAACGACTTGGTCAGCTTCATCGACATGACGAAAACGTGGTTAGATATTTGCGGGGCTGAGACGCCGGGCTACCTTCAAGGGAAAGTGTTTTTAGGCCCAAACAAGGAATCTCGCGACTATCACGTCAGCTTTCGAGCCCGCATGGATGAGCGCTGCGACAACGTTCGAGCGATCCGTGATCGCGACGGCAAGTTTCTCTACATTCGCAATTACATGCCTTATGCACCGTGGGGTCAGCACTTGAACTACCTATGGACGATGAAAGCGACACAGGCTTGGGAGCAATATCACAAGGAAGGAAAGACGGATGCCGTGACTGGCCGCTTCTTCGGCACCAAGCCGATGCACGAGTTGTATGACACGACGGTCGATCCCGACAACGTCAACAATCTCGTCGATGATCCAAAGTACGCGAAAGAGGTCACCAGACTCAGCAAGGCTCTCGATGCGTGGCAGCTGAAGAACTTTGATTCGGGCCTGCTTCCGGAGAGCGAGATCGTCAAGATCTCAGAGCAGACTGGCAAGACAATTTATGAGGTCGTTCGTGACCCAAAGCTGTACGATCTCAAACGCTATCAGGAACTTTCGGCCACGGCACTGTCGCCAAAATTCGGAATGGTGGAACAGTCAATTTGCTCGTGTGCCATGGCCGAAGTCGATGCGGGAGCTCGCTACTGGGGAATGGTGGGTCTTTTCAATATGCAGCAGACAAGAGAGATCGACCTGGATTTTGTTCGAGAATATCTGACCGATGAATCGCACCATGTTCGTATCATGGCGGCATGGATACTCTACCGAAGCGGCGACAAATTGTCCGCTCAGGAATGCTGGAATGAACTGTTGCGAGACAGCTCCTATGCGTCATTGAAGATCTTCAACATCATCGACTGGATCGGCGAAGGGACCGAGCCGTACGCTGCCGCCATGAAATCTTGTGAGTTCAGTCACGGAGGCTATGTCGGTCGTATGCAGCAATATTTCGGCGTAAAGCCAAAGACGCAGAAGAAGAAACGCGGCAAGAAGACCGGCAAGTAGAGCCGAAACCCATCCGCATTTGACACAGTTAGCAGAATAGCCTCTTAGGATTACCGAAATATGCAAAGAACAATCGTTTGTGTAATCGCTGTCGTATTCAGCGTCATGAGCGTGCCTGATCGGGCTCAAGCAGATGATGCCAGCCTTCAGGATGCTGCGGGAACGTGGCACGGAGAGAAGCCCAACATTCTCTGGATCATGATCGAAGATTGGTCCACGGATCTGTCGTGCTATGGCACTCCGTTGGTGCATACGCCGAATATTGACAAGCTAGCCGACCAGAGCGTCCGATTCGAGCGAGCATATACGACTTCGCCCGTCTGTTCGACATCGCGTTCAGCAATGATGACCGGATTCCACCAGAACTACATTGGGGCGCATCAACATCGTACGAAGGACAAACAACCGCTGCCGTTCGGCATCAAACCAATTCCAAATCTATTGGAGGAAGCTGGCTATTTCACGGCGACGATGGCTAGCGGTAAGACCGATTGCAACTTTCAGACTCCAAAACCATTGTTCATGGGCAAGAGCTGGAACGAACGCACCGACGACCAGCCATTTTATGTTCAGGCGACCCTTGCTGGCACGCATCGCAGTTTCGTGCGTGACCCGCAGCGCCCCATTGATGCCGACAAGGTGAAGCTACCGCCCTACTATCCAGACACGCCGCTCGCTCGGCGAGATTGGGCGAACGGATTAGAGACGGTGCAAGTCGTTGATCGTCAGGTTGGGGAATTGTTGCAACAGCTCGAAGACGACGGACTTGCGGACAACACGATTGTTTTCTTCATTGGAGATCATGGTCGCTGTCATATCCGAGGCAAGCAGTTCCTTTATGAAGCAGGAGTTCGGATTCCGCTGATCGTGCGATGGCCAAAGCACATCAAACCGGCTTCCGTGTCCGATGAACTGGTTTCGTCACTCGACATCTCTCAAACGATTCTAAAGCTCGCCGGAGCGAAGCCAGCGCATCCACTGCACGGTAAGTACCTGTTTGGCGGTGACGTTGTTGAACGGGAGTACGTCCATTTCAATCGGGACAAGATGGACAGCACTCATGATGTGATACGTGCGGTCAGAGGTGAGCGTTACAAGTTGATCCACAACTTGATGCCGGAACGCGCCTACTGTCAGTTGAATCATTACAAGGAAAAGTCTTACCCCATGTTGGCGTTGATGAACGTTCTGAACATGCAGGGCAAGCTGAACGATGCCCAAGCGAGATTCATGGCTGACAGCAAGCCTGAGTTTGAGCTGTATGATCTCGACAGCGATCCGCACGAAATCAACAACCTTGCGGATGATCCAAAGTTCACGGCAATCAAAGCCGAGCTTCTTGCGGAGATCGTGCGCTGGCGAAAAGAAGTGAAAGACATTGGCGTGACCGACGAGTTTCGCGACGGCGGGTGGTCTTCCAAGTATCCGACAAAGTCGCTCGAAGCGTGGCAAGTCGAATTGGCAGAATGGGAGCAAGCGTTGCTGGTTGATGGCAAAGCAAGTCGTAGCAGGAAGAACAAAAAGAAATCCCGAAAGACAAAGTAAAACATGATGATAAAGATCAACTTAACGGCCAGTGGCATGCGCTGCGGGGGACTCGCTCTCGTGACGTTGGCAGCATGGACGGCAATTACCACACCTTGCTACGCAGATCGCCCCAACATTGTCCTGATATTTGCGGATGATCAGGGCTGGAAAGATGTCGGCTATCAAAGTGACGGAAAGTTCCTGACGCCCAACATCGACCGCCTTGCCAGCGAAGGCATGGTCTTCACGGACGCGTATGCAGCCGCGGGCAACTGTGCTCCGAGTCGTGCATGTCTGCTGTCAGGAAACTACACGCCACGTCACCATGTTTACGCGGTCAACAGTACCGATCGAGCGCCCAAGGAAATTCAGCGACTGATCCCGATACCCAATCGAGCCGGCTTGGGATCAGACTTTGTGACAATCGCCGAAGCGCTGAAACAAGCAGGATACGCAACCGGGCATTTCGGCAAGTGGCATTTGGCGGGTGAAGACGGGGCGCTTCCCAGCGAACAGGGATTCGACGAGACCTACGATTCCTTTGGCGACGGAGAACTGAAGGAAGGAGCGACAGGCAACAAGAAGGGCCCCCCATCCGATCCTAAGGGCGTATTTACGTTAACGCGAAAAGCGTGTGACTTCATCGAGCGAAACAAGGACAAACCGTTCTTCTGCTATCTCCCACACCACGCGATTCACGGCCCGTTGCAGATGCGACCGGAAACAAAAAGACTGATCGAAGAGCATTCTGATGCGGAGAAACCTTCGGCGAATTATCTCGGCTGCACTTACGACATGGACGCAAGTGTCGGCGTGCTGTTGGCCAAGCTGAAGGAATTGGACCTTGAAGACAACACGCTGGTTGTCTACACGTCCGACAACGGAGCGACGCCGGGATCGTCACAGGAACCGCTGCGTGGCAACAAGGGTTGTTACTACGAAGGCGGAATCCGAGAGCCATTTATTGCTCGCTGGCCCGGTGTCATCAAGGGAGGCAGCCGTTGCATCGTCCCCATTAATCTCGTCGATCTTTTCCCAACGTTTCTTGCCGCTGCCGGGGTCGCCGTTCCAAACGGAAAGACGCTGGACGGTGAGAGTCTTGTGCCGCTTTTCCGGCAGGAAGGCGATCTGAAACGCCAAGCGATTTTCTGGCATTTTCCTGGTTACTTGAACTCCGCCGTGACGCGCGGCCGTGACCCGTTCTTGCGAACCAGACCGGTCAGCGTCATTCGCAAAGGCGACTGGAAACTGCATCTGTACCACGAAGAATGGCATCTTGATGGCGGTCGGGAGTCACTGGCATCAAACAACGCCGTCGAGTTGTACAACCTCGCTGACGATGTGGGCGAACGACACAACCTATCGCTGAAGCAACAGGAGAAACGCGACGAAATGCTGAACGATCTATTTGCATGGTTCGATTCAGCGGACGTGCTCTTGCCCCAAGAAGCAAATCCAAAATATGACGCAGCCGCCCACAAGAAAGCCGACGCCGGCTCGAAATCGGAGCGTCGCAGAAAGAAGAAGTAGGTACAATCAGCTGCTGCGACGCAACAATTCCTATCACCAAGATCATAGACAGCCACATGAAGATTCCTCTACATCTCATTGTAATTCTTCTGCTCGCGCCACCGACATCGACAGCCCTCGGGCAGGACGCATCCGGCTCTGAAAAGGTTGCCGGTGGTACTGGTCAACTTGAATCGGCCACGCCCCCAAGAGCGGATCCGAAGAGTTTGTTCAACGGCAAGGACTTGACCGGTTGGCATGTCGACGTGCCTCGCAAGGACAAGAATCCGGACATCAAACCGACGTTCATTGTCCGTGACGGCAAACTTGTCAGCCTTGGCAATCCGCAGGGACATCTGATCACCGATGCGAAATACGAGAATTATCGTCTTGAGGTCGAATACCGTTTCGCAGGCAAGCCGGGCAACTGCGGTGTCTTAGTGCATGCTTCAACGCCTCGAATGCTCTACAAAATGTTTCCGAAATCAATCGAAGTTCAGATGAACCATACGCACGCTGGCGACTTCTGGTGCATTGGTGCAGACATTACCGTTCCGGACATGATCAACCGGCGAGGTCCAGAGGAGAATTGGGGAGTGATCGAAGGAAAGGGCCGACGTATCCTGAATCTGACAGATGGTTCCGAGAAGCCGATCGGCCAATGGAACAAAATGATCATTGAGTGCGTTGATGATGCTGTCAAAGTGAGGGTGAACGGCGATCTGGTTAACCACGGAACAAAGTGCTCAGTCACAAGCGGTCAAATCGCACTTCAGGCAGAAGGATCGGAAGTCGAATTCCGCAAATTGTTACTCACCCCAATTAGGAAACTGATGGACTGATCGTATTGCATTGCTTGCGTGTCGTCTCGTTGGCTAGGCCGGTTGTTTCTCGCTACTCACCAAATTGCTCAGGCGTTTTCCATGCTTCGTTCTAAATCGATACTCGTATTGCTCGGACTATTGGTCGCCTGCTGGTTAGCCGTGCCCGTTCAATCTGAACAACCAAACGTTCTGTTGATCGCGATTGACGATTTGAACAACTGGGTTGGTTGTTTGAATGGGCATCCGCAAGCTCGTTCGCCCAATATCGATCGACTTGCTGAACGCGGTACGTTGTTCACCAACGCTCATTGTCAGGCACCAATCTGTAATCCGTCGCGGACCAGCATCATGTATGGAATGCGGCCATCGACCAGCGGCGTATACATGAATTCGCCACTACCATGGACCGTGGAGTCTTTAAAGAACCGCGTCACATTATCGCGTCATTTCGCTGCGAGCGGTTACAAGACCTACACTGCGGGCAAGATCTATCACGGCTCGGGGTTGCCTCCCGGTGACTTTGACGAAGTCGGTCCCCGGCCTGGACAGCGACAAAAAATGGATGAACGTCTAGTCCCCGAGACGCGCGACGGGGCCAAAGGACTATGGGATTTCGGCGGCCAGTCTTACAAAGAAGAGCTGTTCCAAGATTATGTCGATGCGTCGTGGGCGATCGACGTCATTGGTAAGCAATCCGAGCAACCGTTTTTCGTGGCGGTCGGCTTCTATCGGCCCCATGTTCCTCTCTATTCGCCAACTCGAGTGTTCAATGCAATTCCGGCTGATACGATTCAACTACCGGAGGTCAAAGACGGTGACCGCGACGACCTGCCAGGCATTGCAACCAAACTGACGAAGGCTCCTGCGGCGCCCGCTCATTCATGGTTTGTGGAAAGCGGACGCTGGAAAGAAGCCGTGCAGTCGTACCTAGCCTGCGTCCGTTGGACCGACGAACAAGTTGGTCGTGTAGTTGATGCCCTGGCAACCAGTCCGCATGCGGACAATACGATCGTTGTCCTATATTCGGACCATGGCTTTTTTCTGGGTGAAAAGGAACGTTGGGCGAAGCAATCGCTTTGGGAACAAGCCACTCGCGTGCCTTTCATCATCCGTGTGCCGGGCATGGAACAGGGCAAGCGATGCAAACGTCCTGTTGAGTTGTTGTCGATCTATCCTACGCTGATCGAATTGTGTGGATTGCCAACCCGAGAGGGACTAGAAGGTGTCAGCTTGAAACCGTTGCTGGAAAACCCAACTGCAGAATGGCCAAATGTGGCATTGACGACGTTTGGCAAAGACAATCACACCGTCCGCAATGAAACGCATCGGTACATTCGATACAGCGATGGGAGTGAGGAACTCTACGATTTGCGAAACGATCCGAACGAATGGAGCAACCTTGCTGGCGACGAATCGCTGACGAGCCTGAAAGCTGGATTGTCAAAGTTTTTTCCCGATTTTAACGCCGAACCAGCCAGAGGCGGCAAACGCAGAAAAGCAAACAAGTAAACGCGTAAAAGTACTAAACGGTATCGATTCACACTCAGTTTATAAATAGTCACATGAAGACCCACTTACAAATTATTGCCATTTTCCTTCTTACGTTATCAACGTCGGTCGCAGCCGACAAACCAAACGTTGTGATCATTTACGGAGACGATGTTGGTTACGCCGATGTCGGAGCCTATGGATCGAGGCTTATCCCCACGCCGAACATTGACAAACTTGCCAGCGAAGGCCTGATGTTCACCGATGGGCACTGTTCGGCAGCGACGTGCACGCCGTCACGCTTCTCGATGCTGACCGGAATTCACGGCTTCCGGCATGGCGTACGAGTGCTCGCTCCGAACGCGCCGTCTAAGATCACGCCGGAGATGTTCACTTTGCCGCAGTTGTTTAAGACGGCGGGCTATCACACGGCAGTGATTGGCAAGTGGCATCTGGGAATCGGAGACGGCAAGACGCCGGTGGATTGGAACGGCGATGTCAAACCCGGTCCTTTAGAAGTCGGGTTCGACTACTCGTTTCTGCTGCCTTCGACAAATGACCGTGTTCCCTGTGTTTATGTTGAGAACCACCGCGTCGTGAATCTCGATCCTAAAGACCCGCTTTACGTTGGCAAAAAGCCCGACGAAGTGGTCTGCACGGAATATCCGGACGGTAAAGAGAATCCAGAGGCGATGACGTACTACAGAAGCAGCCACGGTCACAACAATTCCGTGATCAACGGAATCGGCCGCATCGGAAAACAGTTCGGAGGCAAGTCGGCCTTGTGGAACGACGAGACGATGGCCGATGTGTTCGTGGAAAAGACAAAGGCATACCTCAGCTCTCGGAAGGCTAATGAGCCGTTTTTCCTCTATTTTTCGTCACAGGATATTCACGTTCCGCGAGCGCCGCACCCCAGGTTCAAGGGCAAATCGAAACTGTCTTACCGAGGTGACGCGATGGTGCAGCTGGATTGGGCTACCGGCGAGATTCTCAAGGCACTCGACTCTCAGGGCCTTTCCGAAAACACGATCGTCATTTTCTCTAGCGACAACGGCCCTGTCTATGACGACGGATACGAAGATGGCACCACCGTGCGGACTTCCACCAAGGAAGTCGATCGCGGCCATGATGCATCCGGTCCGTACCGAGGTGGCAAATATCAGATCTACGAAGGTGGCACGCGAGTCCCGTTCATCGTGAAATGGCCGGGGCACATTCAACCGGGCAAGTCAGACGCGATCGTAAACCAGATCGATTTCACAGCGTCGTTTGCCAATCTGCTGGGCGTCACGCTCGAAGATGATCAAGCCATTGACAGCCGGAACATTCTACCGGCATTACTAGGCAAAAGCGACAAAGGCCATACTTACATGGTCGAAGAAGCTGGTCGCAAACTCGCGTTGAGGCAAGGTTCGTGGAAGTACGTTCAAGGTGCGAGGAAACAGTCTGGAAAACAGAACCAATCCGGAGAACTCTACAACCTTGATTCCGACATCGGTGAGCAGCAGGACGAGGCGAAGGAAAATCCAGCTCTTGTCAAAGAGATGCAGGCACTACTGGATTCCCTTGTCGAAACGACGAGTGGAGTCAGAAATCACAACGGTGACTCGCCAGACGAAGGCAACCAATAATGAATCGCAATACGATGAGACGCTTGGTCATGCTAGTCATGATCCTCGGAGCATTCGCAACGGATTCGTTCGCAGCTGACAAGCCAAACATATTGTTCGCGATCGCAGATGATGCAACCTGGCGACACTTCGGAGCCTACGGCTGTGAATTCGTGGAAACACCCAACTTCGATCGGGTCGCCAAGCAGGGTGTTCTATTCAAAAACTGCTACACAACCAATCCGAAATGCTCGCCGTCGCGTGCCACGATCCTGACCGGACGAAACACATGGGAACTGGAAGACTCGTGCAACCACTTCGGAATCTTTTGGAACAAATTTAAGGTCTATCCCGATCTACTGGAGGCCGACGGATACCACATCGGACACACCGGCAAAGGCTGGTGGCCGGGCGACTTTCAGACCGGCGGTTTCAAACGGAATCCGGCTGGCCCCGTATACAACAAAGCGAAACTCGATCCTCCAACGAGCAGCATCTCAAAAACCGATTACACCGAGAACTTCCGGACATTCCTCTCCGAACGAACCACCGGTCAGCCATTCTACTTTTGGTACGGAGGCAACGAACCGCACCGCTCGTACGAGTTCGGAACCGGTCGAAAAGTCGGTGGCAAGAAACTTGAAGACGCGGAGGTTCCTCCGTACCTGCCAGATGAGGAAATCGTCCGCGAAGACATCCTCGACTATGCACTGGAGATCGAGTGGTTTGACAAACATCTTGGCCAGATGTTGCAGATGATCGAAGCAGCGGGTGAACTAGACAACACTCTCGTCGTCGTAACGAGCGACAACGGCATGCCGTTTCCTCGCGTCAAGGGGCAGATTTACGACGACGATTTCCACATGCCCATGGCCGCCTGCTGGGGCAAGCACATCAAAGGCGGTCGAGTCGTCGACGATTTCATCAGTTTCTCAGACCTCGCTCCGACGTTCCTGGAGGCGGCTGGTATTGAACCGCAGCACAAGATCACCGGCAGAAGTTTCATGGACATCCTGCGCTCGGAGAATTCGGGGCAGATCGATCCGACACGTAATTTCATCGTTGTCGGCAAGGAACGACACGATCGTGGTCGGCCCAACATGGAAGGGTATCCCGTTCGCGCCATCCGAAACGAATCATTCATGTATGCCGTGAACTTCGAGCCTGATCGTTGGCCCGCCTGTGATCCACCAGGATTTGGGAACATCGACGGCTCGCCCACAAAGCGTCGCATCATCGAGATGCACGAGCAGGGCAATTCGATGTATTGGGACTTCGCGATGGGAAAACGGCCCGCTGAAGAACTCTATCGTATCGATCGCGATTCGCACTGCATCAACAATCTGGCTAACCAACCGGAATACGCCGAGACCAAGGCTCAACTTCGCAACCAGATGTTCGAACTGCTGAAGCAGCAAGAAGACCCGCGTGCTCTTGGCAATGGCGCTGTTTTCGATCGCTTTGAGTATGGAAGCTTCAACGGTAAATCGAAGCAGCGGGTTGAAGAGGCGTCCCGCAAAATCGGGAATCGCAAACCTAAGGGGCGCCAATGAGAATGCTGCCGCATGTCGAAGCCCTCTGGTCGGGGAAAACGACTTCCAATTGAACAGCGGTGGGAAGGTGATGGTTGGCTCAATTCCGAACTGACTCAACACTGGATGGATCTGTATCGTCGAGAACGGCAAGCGGGAAGGCAGACGCGGAAGCCAGCCAGAGAGAACAGGAGAACGCACGTTTAAACCCAGAGGCCAACCACTTCTCCTTTTCACTACGAGGATCGACTACCGAATCCCGATTGCGCTAAGTATCAACTATTGTGCGGAAGGGGCCCAACGCAGTTTCTGTGTGGTTTCAAACTGTACGTCGCAATCGTTTGCGCCAATTTGGCCATAGCGGCTTGCCCCATTGGAAATGAGCTTCCTAAGTTCACGAGTCATCCGTCGCACCGTTTCTGGATGCTGATCTGAAAGATTCTCTGCTTCAGCAATGTCGTTGTTCAGGTCATAGAGCTCTGCAATCGTTGGCTTGCCACGCGACAGATTCAAGTTTTTCTCGCCAAGCTTGTAAACTAGTTTCCAAGAGCCTTTGCGGTAGGCGAATTCCCCAAAATTGGAATGGTTCACCATTCCTTTTCGAAGTTCCGAGGTTTCGTTTGCGGCATTGGTGCTGGTTGCGGTGCTGAGAAAACTGTAGCTATCGACTGCGGCTCCGTCTGGGAGTGCGGCGTCGACGACGTCTGCAAAAGTTGCAAACATGTCTGTAAGACAAACCATGTGGCTATTGCTTACATTCGCTGCAACGTGGTCGGGCCAACGCACTACAAATGGGACGCGATGTCCGCCTTCCCAGACATCACCTTTGTGGCCGCGAAAGGGACCACTGGGCATATGCCCCGCCGCGATCAATTCTGGCCAACCGGTGTAATGAGAATGACCGTTGTCCGCCGTGAAGATGACGATCGTGTTGTCTGCGATTCCGGCGTCATCGATGGCTTGGATAACTTGACCAGCGGACCAGTCGGTTTCCATCACAAAATCGGCGA
Organism: Novipirellula herctigrandis; assembly: GCA_007859835.1. Taxonomy (GTDB): domain Bacteria; phylum Planctomycetota; class Planctomycetia; order Pirellulales; family Pirellulaceae; genus Novipirellula_A; species Novipirellula_A herctigrandis. Next base: position 7,368,443 of record SJPJ01000001.1, read on the forward strand.
TGGGTGCAATACCACTTTTGCCTTTGAAATTTTCTGACGGCACGATCGGTTCGTGTGGTGAGGTCATTGAGAAAAACAAAAAGAATGGCTCTTTTTGTTTTGCGCGGTCATGAATTTGCGACACCGCTCGGCGGGTAATTTCGGGGAGTATCTGGTCGAACTCCCAGCCAGGTGCCATCGGTTCGCCTTCAAATCCACGTGGCATTACGGTCCCTTGGGCCGAGTCATATTTGTATTGATCGGTTGGCTGAACGGTGACGCGATCGTTTTCGATCCAGCAGAACGGCGGCATGTTCGGAAGAACGACGCCAAAGTAGTCGTCAAATCCACGATCAACTGGACCACCGCCGATCCGCTTTTCAAAATCCCATTTGATCTTTTTTTGCGAGTTTCGTGCGAGCGGTGCCATCGTGGGCTTTTGCGGCCCTTCCCAATCCCAGCCAAGATGCCACTTACCAATGATGGATGTGTGGTAACCGTGGTCTTTCAGGAATCCGGGTAGTGTAGGGCAGTCGGCAGCAATCAATGGTGGTTCGTAGGAGGCAATAACCCATTCTTGCATGCGGGTCCGCCAGCAATACCTACCGGTTAACAATCCATATCGGGTTGGTGAACAAACCGCCGACGGGCTATGGGCATCTGTGAAACTCATTCCTTGCCGGACAAGCTGGTCCAGGTAGGGTGTTGCAATTTTGTTTTCGGGGTAGTGGGCTTGAATGTCCCCGACTCCGAAATCGTCTGCCAAGATCACGACGATGTTCGGTTTTGACTCGTCCGCAACAGAGGCAAGCCCAGTGAGAACAACACTTAGCGTAGTAAGTAATCCAGTCAATAATCGTTTTCTTGTCATTGAAGCTATTCTCGTATGAATTCGATGGTGTTGGGACATTAGCATATCAGATAGTCCTGTTCTCGACACAAGATGGGGGTTGTCATGTACAGCCAACTCGCTTCGCGAACTCACAAAATCGAATCGGTTGTCGGCCTATTACGCATCGGACGATCGTAATTTCTTCGGCATGTAGCGACTCGTGATTCTCGGCATCACACGTGCAACACTCGATAGGCAGCTAGAAAATGGGGGCGGATAGCCGATTGCAACCGGGCGTTTCCGTTGCGCGGCTCATAGCAAGTTCTCAACACGGCACGCCGAATTTTGGACGCTGACGCAAATCGCCAACGAGTTGTCGCAATGTACAACCGCGACTGCGTCAGACTGGTATAAATATGCTTTACTAGCTAAGCGTGTTAGAGTTCCGCCCCGCGGTGCCCCAAGACGTACCAATCCCAAAGGCAGGTAGCAGGATAGGTCCCCCATTTGCGAGATAGCCGGTCGATGGCCTTGAAATTCCCCAAAGAAATACGCCAGCGTCATGCGGGTCGTGTTGCATTGTACTGCGTTGCGTTCTTCGTATTACAGTTAACGCTTCAAACTGCGTTGATGGCCAATGAAGCTGCATCGAAACCGAACGTTCTCTTTATCGCCGTGGATGATTTGCGGCCTGAATTGGGCTGTTACGGTGAGACGGCAATCCGCACGCCAAACATCGACAGACTTGCGTCATCCGGTGTCGTGTTTAATCGAGCTTATTGTCAGCTTGCTGTGTGCAACCCGTCGCGGGTCAGCATGATGACCGGGTTACGCCCGGATTCGACCAAAGTGTGGACTCTTGACGTTCGGTTTCGAGATACAATCCCTGATGCCGTCACGCTGCCGAAACAGTTCATGAAGCATGGCTACCACGCGGTGTCGTACGGGAAGATTTTCCACAATCCGTGGCCGGACAACGAGTCTTGGAGCGAGCCGCACGCTTGGCCGAAGAGTTCACTGTGGTCAGATGAGGCCAAAGCTCAACATGCGGAGTTTCGCAAAAAGATGCGTGCCGATGGCCATACCGAACGTCAAGTGAACCGGATTCGCGCGGTAGCCACCGAAATTGTCGACACGCCTGACCACAAACATGTTGATGGTGCTATTGCTGAGCAGGCACTCGCTGCGATGAAGCGGCTTGCGCAACAGGACAAACCGTTCTTCCTGGCAGCAGGATTTGTGCGACCGCATTTGCCATTCGTCGTGCCGCGGAAGTACTGGGACCTATATCAGGCGGATTCAATCAGCCTAGCGCAGAACTCGTTTCTGCCAAACAACTCTCCCGCGTTCGCCATGAATACCATGTACGAATTGCGGGACTACATGGATTTCGACGGGACACCGACTCCGCGAGATGGATCGCTTACCGAGGCTCAACAGCGGCGACTGAAACACGGTTACTACGCGTCCGTCAGTTTTATCGACGCGCTGATCGGTCAGCTGCTGGATGAACTCGAACGACTCGATCTTGCCGACAATACGATTGTCGTGTTGTGGGGCGATCACGGTTGGAAGCTGGGAGAGCACAACAGCTGGTGCAAACAAAGCAACTACGAGATTGACGCTCGCGTCCCACTTATCATCCGGGCGCCCGACGCGTCAGCCACGATTCGGAAGACAAACGCGCTGGTCGAACTCGTGGACGTCTATCCCACGCTTTGTGAGTTAGCCGGCTTGCCGGTATCGGACCATCTCGAAGGTCGGAGCATCGTTCCACTTCTGTCAGAACCGGATCAAACCTGGAAACAGGCGGCGTTCAGCCAATTTCAACGCAGGCACGGACGGACGCCGTTGATGGGGTATTCGATGCGAACCGATCGTTACCGTTACATCGAGTGGCAGGATCGAATAACCCAAGAAGTTGTTGCGAAGGAATTGTACGACCACCGGATCGATCCACACGAAAACACAAACGTCGCTGACGCAGCCGAGCATCAGAACACGATCGTCGAATTGAACCGCCAGTTGTGGGCCACTCTGCCGAGACCACCGACGTACGAACCTCCCAAACCGCGACGCCCGCAGGCCACGTTTCGGAATCGCGGTGACGTGTCGTTGACACTGTTCTGGATCCAACCAGATGGCAAAGAAAAGCAGATTGGCATCATTCATCCCGGAGCGGAAACGCCGCGAAACACGACACTGGGTCATCGATTCCGTATCACTGGGCCGGGTGGATTCAGTAAGACGTTTGAAATCAAGAAGCAGAATCAGTCATTCAATATCAAACCTGCCCCAAAGCCTGCTGCGACTGGCAATAGTCGACGGCCCAACATCGTTTTCTGCATGGCTGACGACTCGTCGTGGCCGCATGCCAGGATACTTGGGGACCCGGTTGTGAAGACTCCCTACTTCGACGGCATCGCCCGCGAATTGATCAAAGGTGAGGGAGCGTTCTCGTTTGCCATCGATCCTTTGCCCTCGAAGCAGTTCCGGAGGCTCAGCCAAAGCGATTCCGAAGTGAAGCCGTTCGCAGATCTAGCGTTTGCGGCAGGTGCCAACGAGGTACGGTATGAGCTTCGCACGGACCCGCATCAGCTGAGGAACGTCGCCGGGCATCCCGATTACGGAAACACGCGCGAGCAACTTTGGAGCCAACTAAACTCCGAGTTGAACAAGAGTTGCATTCCGTCGTAGGCATCCGGCCGCGGACAATAACTGACCAACCCGTTGGAATTCAAACATCAAAAGCGAACAGAGAAAGCGAACACCGAAATGACGAATGAACACCGGAAATCTGAGAAGCAAACGAATCGATCGCTGCTACTTTTTGTCCTTCTGCTGTCTGTGGTTGGGGCCAAAGATGTTGTAGCAAACGCCCCCCCGCGTCCCAATATTCTTTTCTTTTATGTGGATGACATGGGTTGGGGATCCATTGGTCCAAATGCTCAAGCCGCACGAAAAGCGAAGAATCTGCCTTATGTGCGCACGCCCAATCTCGATCAGCTTGCTGCTGAAGGGATCAATTTCAAACGCGGCTACGGTTGTCATGTTTGTTCACCTGCCCGGTCATCGCTGCAAACGGGGTTCCATCAAGGACACACATTCGCTGATCGCAATGATCCCGACAACGCCAAGAAAGCCATCCGCGCCGATGATGTAACCATAGGCGACGCGCTCTCGGATGCCGGCTACGTGACCGGCTACTGGGGCAAATGGGGATACGGTGGCTCGAAAGACAAAACCAATCCTGTGATCGAAAACGTTCAGACGCTTCCAACGTCGCACGGTTACAAATTTGTGCTAGCTGAATTGCACCACGTGCGTGCCCATACCTTCTTTCAGCCAACACTTTGGAGTGCCCCCGCAGCGACGAAGTCCATCGGCGGTTTGGAACTCATCCCCAATTCGATGGCGGAGTACAAGAACAGAAGCTATCCCAACACTCCGGCGTTGCAAAACGATGCGAATTACCCAACGACAGCTTATTGCGACGATGCCTACGCGTTCGCTGCGCTGGACTTCGTTCGCAAACAGGGACAGAACTACAACCAAACGGGCCAGCCATTTCATGGGCTTCTTGCGGTGCAGATTCCTCACGCGCCGTTCGGAGAAATCGCCACACTGCCCGATTGGGACAACGCTTACGCGGACGACCCGCATTACAAATCACTCGCGGATCAAACGCGACAGTGGGCTGCCATGGTCACCCGTATCGACGCGCACTTCGGAAACATCCTCGCTGCTCTCGACGACCCAAACAACGACGGCGATACGTCCGACTCCATTGCCGACAATACGCTCGTCGTCTTTCAATCGGACAACGGTGGGCCAAGCGGCAAGAACAATGTCGAGCTTGATGCAAACGGTGGACTCAGTGGAACCAAGGGCAAAATACAGGAAGGCGGAATCCGCGTTCCGCTTCTTATGCGATGGCCAGCTAGAATAACTGCCGAATCGAAGTTGAAGGCTGGCACCAATTGCGACATGGTCGTGGACGTGACTGACCTGCTGCCCACGTTCTGCGAACTTGCTGGTGCCCCTGTTCCATTGGGAATCGACGGCGTATCCATCGCCCCTGCACTTCTAGGCAGCGGTCAACAACGCCATCGGGAGTTCATCATTCACGAAGCGGGCAACGGTCAATCCATCATCCGCAGAAATCACAAACTCGTGCGTTCGAACAACTCGCCACTCAAACTCTACGACCTCGAAGCGGACCGCACCGAAACAAGTAACATCGCTGCGAGACATCCGCAACTTGTGAAAGAACTCGAAACGTTGTTGCTTGGTGAACGCGTGGCCGAACCAAGAGGATTTGCGAACACTTACCACCAATGGACGGGGCAAGACGGTGCTAAGACCTCCGACGCAGACAATTGGACTGACTACAAGTACGCCAATGAAGGGATCAGCTACATGACCGATGATGGCGCTCCTCAGTTGTCGTGGACGGCGCGGATCGCCAACACCAGTGATCAGCCGCGGACTGCCCAAGTCGACGCCGACATGGAAGTTCTCGGTCTTGAAGTCAGTGGCAACGCCACTGAAAATGCGAACCAGTCGCTCATTCTGGGGCCGAAGGTCAACCTCACTGGACGGAACGAGATTCGTCTGATGCCTGACGCGACGCTTACGGTGAACGGTGGAGTCGTGTCGACGCTCCGTTGGATCGACCTCCACGCCGGCGCTACGCTCAACGGCCACGGTTCGATTAACGCGATCATCTACAATTGCGGCTCCGTCATTGCAACCGGTGCCAAGCAAACAGCATTTCACATTGATGGCGACTACCATCAATCCGATAGCGCCAAGTTGAATTTGATGATCTCAGGTAACAAACCGGCAATCCAGGTGACCGGAGCAGCAAACCTCAGCGGTGCACTTGCAATCACTATCGCGAAAGCGTTCAAACCGATGCCCGGAACGTCCTACACCGTTCTCACGGCAAATCGAATTTCGGGCGAGTTTGCCAACCCACGTGGTGAAGTTATTGGTAGCGACGGTTCTCGCTTCATCATCGGCTATTCGAAATCCGCCGTGACTCTCAGTGTGAAATAGAAAGTGGCAGCTCGTTGCATGACGGCAAGGCAGTCAAAATTAAGACGCGGCCAGGAGAATCACCTGCAGCTGCGTCGGTAAATGCTATGCATGATTGTACAATCCCATCTCGTCCATCTCGAAAAATGGCTGTGTTAAAGGGAAGACCGAACAAGAGTTGTCGATGGCCAAAAAACGCAGCAGAAAATTCAGGTAAATGAGACGCTACAGCCAACGACCCAAAGCCTATTCACATCGCTCCACTGACGCAGAACCCAACCCAACTGAAAGCTCCATGCTTAGAAACCTGTTCGTCTCGATCGTACTTGCACTCACCTTTGTGGCACCAACACGGCTTCATGCCGCAGAGAAACCCAACGTCCTTTTTATCTCTGTTGACGATCTCAATGACTGGATCGGTTGCCTGGGCGGTCATCCTCAAGCCAAGACCCCCAACATTGATCGGCTTGCCGCTAGCGGAGTGCTCTTTACAAACGCACATTGTCCCGCCCCGGCCTGCAATCCTTGTCGAAGCGCGATCATGACGGGCATTTCGCCTCATGTTTCAGGGCTGTACGACAACCGCCAAAAGATGCGTGAGATCATGCCAGATGCAGAGCTGCTGCCGAAGTATTTCTCTCGGCACGGATATTGGTCAGCTGGTTCCGGCAAGATCTTGCACTACTTCATCGACGCGCAATCGTGGGATGAGTACTACCCGCCAAAGGAAACAGAAGACCCGTTTCCCCGCACGCTGTACCCAAAGAATCGACCGGTCAATCTTCCTGTCGGAGGTCCATGGCAATACAAGGAAACCGATTGGGCCGCTCTTGATGCAACCGACGAAGAGTTTGGTGGCGATTGGCTGGTCTCGAAATGGATCGGTGAGCAGTTGGAGAAGAAGCACGACAAACCGTTCTTCTTGGCTTGCGGAATCTATCGTCCTCATGAGCCATGGTTTGTTCCGAAAAAGTACTTCGATCAGTTTCCGCTCGAAGACATTCAGCTGCCCCCCGGCTACAAGGAAGACGATCTCGCAGATTTACCACCGGCAGGTCAGAAGCGAGGCCCGAATCGATACTTCCCACACATTCGTGAACACGGCCAGTGGAAGCAAGGAATTCAAGGCTACCTCGCGTCGATCGCTTTCGCCGATGCGATGGTCGGCCGGGTGATTGACTCCCTGGAAAACGGACCGAATCATAAGAACACAATTGTGGTTTTATGGAGCGACCACGGTTGGCACCTTGGCGAGAAACAGCATTGGCAAAAATTCACGGGCTGGAGAGTCTGCACTCGAGTCCCTTTGATTGTTCGCGTCCCGAATGGCGCGCCAGGATTGCCGCAAGGCACCAAGGCAGGAACGACATGCGATGAACCGGTGACTCTGCTGAGTCTGTTTCCAACTCTGACACAGCTCGCTGGCCTGCCTGACATGGAAACAAATGATGGCCCCAGTCTTCTACCCTTGCTTGCAGATGCCGACAGCGATTGGCCACACGCATCCATTACGTATCTCAGCAAGCCAGGCAGCTACGGACTCAGCGACAATCGCTGGCGTTACATCGAATACGAAAATGGTGACCGAGAGTTGTACGACATCGAAACGGATCCCTTCGAGTGGGAGAACCTAGCCGAAAAGCCGGAGCAGGCAGACAGAATTGCCGCACTTCGCGCCCATGCGCCGACAAAATTTGCCAAGTTTGTGGCCGCAAGCGATGAGTCACTCGTCAAGCTGAAGTGGCATCCCGCTGATGATTCAGCAAAGCTTGTGTCAAAGCCAGATGGCGACAAGTTCGATTTAGTCTTCTCGAACAAACGTAACCATCCTGTCAAAGTGTTTTGGATGGATCGGCAAGGCAATCCGAAGTCCTTTGGCACGCTGGAGGCAGGATGGCGTAAGCCACTAAAAACTCGCCCTGGGGCCGTTTGGTTGATTACCGATGCCGAAGAAAATCAGCTTGGGTATTTTGTTGTCGGCGACCGCACGGCACACGCAATCGTCCCCGCGAAATAGCAACGGAGCAACATCGATGCCACAATACTTACGCACGCGGACTGCCCTGTTTCTATGTAGCCTGTGCCTACTGGCCGCCACCGTGCACGCACAGGCCACGGCTGCCGATCGACCAAACGTACTGTTCATTTCGGTCGACGACTTGCGTCCCGAACTCGGTTGCTACGGCAATGAAGAGATCAAGACGCCTCACTTCGACGCATTTTCAAAGCGAGCAACCACGTTCACGCAAGCTTATTGCCAAGCTGCCGTTTGCGCGCCGTCTCGTGCTAGCGTGATGACCGGGCTGCGACCTGACTCAACTCGCGTCTGGGATCTGCGAGGGAATTTTCGCCAGAACCTTCCGGATGTGGTGACGCTACCGCAACACTTTCACAAGCATGGTTACCACACCGTGTCGATGGGCAAAATTTTTCATAATCACATGCCCGATCGTGTCTCCTTTGATGAGCCTGATTTGCGACCGGCGAAGTACATGACGGCTGAGTTGATTGATCGAGAGCCGGAGTCGTTTTATCACGACGATGCCCTGAACGCAGAATTGGTTCGCATTAGAAAACGCCGACTCGAAAAGAACCCCAACGCCTACGCCGACGGCTGGGCCTACGGTCGATCGACCGAGTCCTTTGACGCACCGGATAGCGAATTCTATGACGGTGCACAGACCGACTTGGCAATCCAGACGCTGGGTCGATTGAAGGAAAAAAAACAGCCGTTTTTCCTGGCTCTGGGATACTACCGACCTCATCTACCCTTTGTCGCACCGACGAAGTACTGGGAACTCTACGACCGCGATCAACTCTCGATGGCGAGCAACCCGTTTTTGCCAAAGAACTCACCAGTGATGGCAATGAACTCCGCCTACGAATTGAAGGGATGCTACGATCTGGAGCATGTCAAGCATCCGTCCGTTGCAAAATTGACCGAGCAAGAAGCCAGACTACTAAAGCATGGCTACTACGCATCGGTCAGTTTCGTTGACGCATGCCTTGGAAAACTCTTGAAGGGGCTTACCGAACACGGCCTCGACAAGAACACGATCATTGTCGTCTGGGGCGATCACGGTTGGAAACTGGGCGAGCATGGTAGCTGGTGCAAACAAACCAATTACGACATCGATCTTCGCGTACCGCTTTTAGTTCACGTGCCAGGGCAAACTTCTAGCGGTGCCTGTCGAGCGATTGTTGAACTCGTCGATCTCTACCCGACACTTTGCGACGCCGCTGGCATTGCGATTCCAGACAACATGGAAGGGACAAGTTTCTTGCCGCTGCTTTCAGATCCGGAATTGAATTGGAAGTCTGCAGCATTCAGCCAGTTTCATCGCAGTCCACGGGTGACTCCCGACGGAGGACGTTACATGGGCTTGTCGATGGTGACATCACGATACCACTACGTCCAATGGCGAGATTGGAATCACGTCACGGGCGTCGCCGGAGATCTCGTAGCGGTCGAATTGTACGATCAACAGGTCGACCCCAGCGAGAACACGAATATCGCAGGGCTCGACAAACATCAGCCTCTCGTGACGAAACTTTCGCAGCAACTCCACCGTGGCTGGCAGTTCGCGATGCCTGTCGAGTAATACTGCGGTGGAGTCATGGTTCCAACTGGCCAACACGCCGCAGAGGTTGCGGGCGGTGTGCGACCGTCGCTGGTAAACTATTCTTTCGGACCGGACGGGGCGGGCACTGGCTGCCCCTTGGTCACTTCGGGCGGCGTGTCGGAGTCACGGACTGAAAGATCGGCATAAATGACTCGATAGTTCTTCGAGTCCTTTGGCCGATACCAGAAGATCGGCGTGTCGGCCGCGCCAAACGAAACGCCTTTGCCCACGTAATGCGCGTTGGCGTTCGGCGAAAGGCGGATGGCGAAATTCAAACCTCGCTGAATTCGTTGCAGAATTTCATTGATCTGGTCTAGCCCGAATTCCTCGGTCTCCTGCGGCTGGGCTTCCCCAACTTCTTTGGTCTTCAGCCCGTGGGTTTCAATAAACTCTTCCATCTGCTCCGCAATCTGCTCTTCATTCAGCTTCCCCTCGATCACCGTGTGCATCAGCTCCTCTAACTTGCGCCTCTGCACTTCGTTGGGCTTCCCGGTCGCTGGAGCGAGATTCTCCCAAAAGTTCTGAGTCATCATCCGGAGAGTGGCCTTCTTCCCAGCGATTGTTGTCGTCGTCAGGAAGTCAAGTGAGTCCGGAAAAGCGCCGTCGAACAGTTCGCTGTATTCGCGGAACATTTCGATCAGATCCTTCTCTCCCGGCGCGGCCGGGGATCCATCGGCCTTCGCGTTGCGTACCGTGTAGCCGGCCGGCGGCTCAAGGCTGAACAACGACTCGTCCATATCAACGTTGAACTCAAAGTCGCTGAACGTCGTTTTCACACTGCCTTCCATTCCCGAAGTCATTTCGAGGCGGACCGGTAGACCGGTTTCAGGATCGCCCCACAAACTAAAGTCGTGGGGCTGGCTACGAATATGGAACCCGACGACCTTGCGCCCGTCGATCTCCTTCTCGCCCAGTCGTTCGTGTTCGATGCCTGGCTTATCCTCAGCAACGTGCTGGAACAAACGCAAAAAGACAAAGGCATCGTATTCGAGAGTCTCGTTTTTGCGATTGCGGGTGGAAGTGATGACTGTAGCCGTTTTAGACGCGGGATCCAGAGTGAGACTCTTGCCCTGGCTAAAATCCTGAATCACCACAAACTTCGGCATGTCAGGCAGTTCCGTCACCTGACGCATTCGAGTTCCGCCCAGCGTCATTATCTCGCTCGTTATTGTCCGCGCGGGCGGACCCTTCGTTTCAATAATCATCTTGCACTTAACGGTCTTCGCTTCGAGGATCGGGGCAGCGAAGTCGGCAAAAGCGAGCACCACGCCGCCGCCCTGGAACAACATGGCAACTCCGATGGCCAAAACAATAATGGCTGCTGCCGCAATGCGAGAAACTGGGGAACGCATGATCCACCTCCATCTGTTTAGGGAACGTGTCAATCGCGAGGGCTGAATCATCTCCGCCTGAGCGCAAACGAGGGGCCGCCGAGTTTCCTCCGAGGCGACCGCCGACATCACTCGCTCGACAATGCCGGTTTCCGCGACGTTGACCGGCAATTGTGCATCAGCAAGCGCGCCGCACAACTGTGTCAGTTGCCCAAAACGCTCGCGACAATCGGGACATGTCTCGAAATGCCGACGAACATCTCGCTCTTCGTCTGTGGATAGGCAACCGGCCGCCAGCAAGCTGATCGGCTCGGCCCAAAGTTCGCAGTGGTGATGGAGATCATTCATGGTTGCTATCCCGTGATTCCCGGGTCGAAGTGAAAAGGTTCACCTCAAGATTCATTTGCCGCAATTTTCCCAGCGCGTGATGCAATCGCGACTTCACCGTCCCCAAAGGACAGCCAAGAGCCGCGGCCATCTCATCCAACGTCGCCCCTGCGAAAAAACGCAACTCCACAACCAGACGATGTGCTTCCGGCAAGCTCGCAACCGCTTGGCGAATCCGGCTGGCATCTTCGGAGGCCTCCGCAGAACGACTGGGCGTGCGTGAAGTGCATGGCATTTGGCCAATAGCATCGGGTGTGGCAGACCTGGCGGCGTTCTGGTTTCGCCGTCCTTTCAAGAACCGGTGCCGTAGAATGCCGTATAGCCAAGTGGAAAACTTGCAACGACAATCAAAACGTGCCAAGGATCGCCACGCTTCGACCAGGGTCTCTTGTGCAAGATCTTCAGCCCAGTGGCCATCCTTGCAAAGAGCGATCGCGCATCGCCACAGGCGTGCTGCGTGCTGTTCGGCGAGCTGCTCGTAGGCACTCACCTCGCCGGCCCGGGCACGGTCAATCAACTCGCGTTCATGGTCTTCGGAGATGTTCACTGTATTGGTGATTCCACGGTTGCCGCCAAAAGGTTCACTCGCGAGAACACTTTCTTGTGAATTTCCGGCAGACCCCTGTCAAAATCGGCGTTTAGTGCATTTTTACATAGAACGTGAGTTTCAATTCGTAGCCACGTTCGCCAAAACGTGGCCCACCGTTTGGCGACGGTGGCTACGGCAAAGATCAAAATCCCCTAACTGAACAAAAGCGGAGCTATCTACTTGGTAGGCCGTCGCGGCTTGAAGCTCCAGCAGTACGGCGGCAGGAAGTAATTCGTGATACGCAAAGCCTCGTTCGGGGTGAAGACCGCATTGGTCAAGGAGGTGTGCCAAAACGTTGACCCTAGCATAATTTCCGAATCTGCTTCGGATTCATCGTCCGTCGCGGTTTCGGAGTCTGCATTTCCATGCGGCGGTGTTCCTGCCCGCCGCCATCTCAAAACGACTCCCGTTGGGCGCGTCGGGGGGGAAAGCCCGAAGCCATTTTGATGGCTCGGATCTCCTCGGCCGGCGTATTCCGCGACGGATGGCCAGCCGCGGTTCCGACAAATCAAGTTCGAACTGTACTTGAGCGAGAGTCTTGCGCGATTGGAGAATTGTTTGTCGCAAATTGGCAACTTTTGACGCGTATCATGTCCCCATCGGAACGTCTCTGTTTGACGCTCATGTGCAAAACTGAAATCGGGATTGTCGCGTGAAGATTACGAGCATCAAGTTTTACCAAGTCGACTTGCCTTTACACGAAGGCACGTACAGTTGGTCTGAAGGTAAAAGTGTTGACGTCTTTGACTCCACGGTTGTCGAGGTTGAGACCGATGCCGGTATTACCGGTTACGGGGAAGTGTGCCCACTGGGGCCGGTCTATCTGCCCGCCTATGCGCGTGGCGTCCGAGCAGGCATCGAGGAGCTTGCTCCGGCGTTGATCGGTGAGGACCCTCGCCATTTACTTGTTATCAACGACAAGATGGACCGCGAGCTTAAGGGACACCCTTATGTGAAATCGGCAATCGATATCGGCTGCTGGGATATCCTCGGCAAAGCGGCCGGTCTGCCGGTTTGTGAGCTGATGGGCGGAAGGTATGCCGAAGATGTCACTTTGTATCGAGCCATCTCGCAGCGTCCTGCCGAAGAGATGGCAACGAACGTCGCGGAATATCGCGAACAGGGCTATCGGCGGTTTCAGCTAAAGGTCGGCGGCAATCCGGACGAGGATATTGCCCGAATTCGCGCCGTCTCCGAGATCCTTGAACCGGGCGACAAGCTTGTAGCGGATGCCAACACTGGCTGGCTGATGCATGAGGCGATGCGCGTCGTCAACGCCGTCAAGGACGTTGATGTCTACATTGAGCAGCCATGCACGTCGTACAAGGAATGCCTCAGCATCCGCCGAAACACAAGGCTGCCATTCGTACTCGATGAAGTCATCGACTCGACCGCCGCGATCCTGCAAGGGGCAGCCGATGGAGCGATGGATATCGTCAACATCAAGATCAGCAAGTTCGGCGGCCTAACACGAGCGAAGCAGGCACGCGACCTTTGTGTTTCTCTCGGGATCGCGATGACACTCGAAGATAGCTGGGGGGGCGACATCGTAACCGCCGCGATCGCTCATCTTGCACAAGGTGCACCGAGCGAACTTCAATTCACCTCGACGGACTTCAACAGTTACGTCACGACGTCACTCGCAGACGGTGCGCCGCAACGCGTGAACGGCCGAATGTCTGCATCGACCGAACCAGGACTCGGAATTCATCCCAAGCTTGATGTGCTGGGCGATCCTGTTTGGTGCAGTGAAGGGGCAACCTAACAATGGTCTATCTGATTCGCTTGTAAGCACGTAACGAACAGCCAACCTAGGAGAATACGAAATGAGTCAATCGTCCACCGCACGTATTTGCGCAGGGATTCCTGCCATCAACAACACGCTTTATCGTCGGCTTCAGTTCAGTGTCGGAGATCCGACCGCGTTGCTTGAAGTGCCAACCGAAAACGGCACACGGTCACTGCTGCTGTTACGCGACATCGAAATGGAGCGAGCCCGGAAATTCGCCAATGTCGATCTGGTCGGTTGCCCCGCTGATTTTTCACCGGAGTGCGGCCTGTCAGGTGATCGCGAAACTGCCACAGCACAGGCGGCTGCCGAATTCCTGCGTCGCGAAGGAATCAAGTGTGTGGTTGCCGACCGCAGCCTGCCGTTGATTTACGCTGAGTTCCTCCGTCGTGCCGGCATTGAGGTCTCGTGCGACGAGAATTTGTGGGTCACTGAGCGTCGACAGAAAAGCGAAGTCGAAATCGAACATCTGCGCGAAGCACAACGCGTCACAGAAGATGCAATTCAATTCGCTTGTGAAATGATCGCCACGGCTGAAGCCAGAACCGGCGGCGTGCTTTTTCGAGAAGACGCACCACTCACGTCGGAGCGTGTTCGGACCGCGGTCGATATGTTTTTGTTAGAAAGAGGATTCACGAACCCGACTTCGATCATCGCAGGCGGTCCGGCGGGCGCAGATTGTCACAACTACGGGGCTGGCGATTTGGTCACCGGACTACCCGTCATCGTTGATGTTTTTCCTCGCAGTCGAAAGTCTCTCTACAACGGAGATTGCACACGAACGGTTGTCCACGGCGACATCCCTGATGCAATTCAGGCGATGCACGCTACGGTGCGAAAAGCCAATGTAGCAGGGAAACAGGCGACGAAGGCGGGGGTGACTGGTGAAGACGTGCACCGCGCTACGATTCAGGTGATTCAAGCCGATGGATTTGACATCGGACTGCCGAGTGAAGATTCACCCGCTTCCTATTGTGCGATGACTCATGGAACTGGTCACGGAATCGGTTTGGATGTTCACGAGCCGCCGCTGCTGGACATCAAAGGGCCCACGTTGCTACTCGGTGACGCATTGACAATCGAGCCCGGTCTCTATCGTCGTGACCTTGGCGGCGTTCGCATCGAAGACATGGTGATTGTTACGGAAGACGGATGCATCGATCTAAATTCGCTTAATGACGGGTTGGAATGGTCATGAATAGAACGTGTACTGCCATATTCGCTGCCTGCATGCTCACCAGCGTGACTATTGCGAACGACAACAGCGACGCGAAATTTGAGCAGCTCGGTAAACAATATATCGATCAGTTCGCCAAGTTTTCGCCTGTGAACGCGACTTCGATGGGCGATCATCGCTTCGATGGAGAGCTTGACGATGTGAGTGACACGGCGCGAAAAAGCAAGCTTGCATGGCTTCGTGATCTTGCAAAGCGAATCGAAGGCATTGAAGCAACGCAACTTTCACGTAGTAATCAAGTCGACTATGCGCTGCTGAAACATTCGATCGAATACCGGCAGTGGAAGATCGCGGAGCTAAGGGAGTGGCAGTGGAACCCGCTGGTCTACACGGGAATCAGTGGCAACGCCCTTTACAGCCTGATGGCACGCGACTTTGCGCCGCGTCGCGAACGTCTATTGAATGCCGCTAAACGACTTGAACAGTTTCCGCGTTTCTTCGACCAGGTACGAAACGTGCTGGTCGCTCAGCGCGTACCTGAGGTGCATGCTCGCACGGCAGTCGCACAGAATCGTGGGGTTCTGAAAACCATTGACAATTACATTCGTCCGTTTCTCGCTGACCTTTCATCGGACGAGCGGCGGCGAATCGAAACTGCGATTCGGACCGCCGAAAACGCAGTGAGAAAGCACCAGCAATGGTTGGAAGCGGAATTGCTTCAAAGTGCGAAGGGCGATTACCGACTTGGAATCGAACGGTATGAACGCAAACTTGCATTTGCATTGCATTCCCCACTGCGACGACAGGAGATTCGTGAACTCGGCCAGCGGCGAATCGAATCGCTACACGATCAGATGTACGTGATCGCCAAACCTTTCTATCGCAAGCAGTATCCTCTGACGCGGTTTCCGGACAAGCCATCAGATCCATTTCGCCGCGCCGTGATCCGGTTCGGTTTGGAAAAGGCTTACCAGGAATCACCGAAAGCTGATGAAATTGTGCAGACCGCACAACGGTCGGTCGCTGACGCAACGGAGTTCCTCCGGAAGAAAGACGTAATCTCTCTCGTGCCCGATCCACTTGAGATCATCGTCATGCCCGAATTTCGCAGGGGCGTGTCATTAGCGTACTGCGACTCGCCCGGCCCGCTGGAAACAAATCAGCCAACATTTTATGCCGTCTCACCGCCACCGGCTGATTGGACGGATACGCAGGTCAAATCTCACTTGCGTGAATACAACACGCGCTCCCTTGACGTCCTGACGATCCACGAGGCGATGCCCGGCCATTTCCTGCAGTTGGCACATGCAAACCGTTATGAAGGCAAACTTCGTCATCTGTTTCAGTCGGGTGTTTTTGTTGAAGGGTGGGCTGTCTACACCGAATGGATGATGTGCGAGGAGGGATTCCGTGAACAAGACCCGCTACTGAAACTAATCACGTTGAAATGGTACCTGCGTGACGTGACCAACGCCCTACTCGATCAAGCCATTCATGTTGACGGAGTCTCGCGCAGTGAGGGCATGCGAATGATGGTGGAGGACGCGTTTCAAGAGGAACGTGAGGCCGCTGGAAAATGGACTCGCGCTCAACTCACCTCGGCACAATTACCAACCTATTTCGTCGGTTACCTGGAACACGTCGCACTGCGTCGTGACGCGGAAAAATTAGGGGGGGACGACTTTGATTTGAAGACCTACCACGACAAGGTCCTATCCTTCGGTTCGCCGCCACCCCAATTTGTTCGCGCATTGGTCCTCGACTTACCTATCCCCTGAGACGTCGTGGACTACGACGACACGTTTGCTTCACAAAAATTGCCCTCTATTGTGGTCTTGATATAAATTCGCAGATTTTTCGTGGCTGTATTCCGGCCCTAATGTGGCTGTATTCCGGCCCTAATGACGCCCTGTCTCGATGATCGTTCACCCGACGATTCCGCCCTCGAGCGAAAAGCCCGAGAGCTCATGGACGTCGGAATGACCGGTGTCATTTACTGCGGATCGAAGGGGGATTGGCCATTGCTCTCCGATCAACAGCGACAAGAGGGCGTTCGCCAACTGGTCGATGCAAGTGTTCCTGTCATTGTCGGTACTGGTGCTCAGAACACAGCCTTAGCAGTCGCTCACTCGGAACATGCTGCTGCCGTTGGAGCTGCCGGATGGATGGTCATCCCACGAGTCCTTTCACGCGGCGCATCGCCTACTGCTCAGCGACAGCACTTTGCTGCAATCCTTGGAGCGGCACCAAACCTGCCTGCTGTGATCTACAACAGTCCGCATTACGGATTTGAAACCAAGGCTGTTTTTCTTGATTTGCATCACGATTTTCCGAACCTTGTCGAATTCAAGGAATTCGGAGGCGTTGAGTCACTAACGTATGCAGCGGAGCACATCTCGCACACGAGTGACAATGTATTGCTCATGGCCGGCGTTGACACACAGGTTTCGCACTGTCTTGCTTTTTGGGGGCGAACTGGATCTTGATGGCGGGCATCGCAGTGTTGTATTTCTGATAAAGCTTGTGAACTTCGGGATGTTTCTGCCGCAGGTCATTCGCGTTCTTAGCAGCGTATTTCAACGCAACCAGTTTGCCCGCTTTGATTTGAGTCATCTCAATCTTCAGCGGTCCATCGTTCGCTATACCAATTTTGATTGTGCGTCCCTTCTCGGTTGCTTCGATTTTACGACCTTGGTAATCAGAATTTTGGGTGTCACGTCTTAATCCTTTGTGATGGGGTGAGAAATTGGAAACGGTCTATCCAGGTTGTAGTCATCCCAAGGCGATAAACCGTGCGTTCGTGGATCTTCGTTTTCAGCGAGATAATTTGCCAGCTTGCTTCTCAGGTCTGTGAGTGTTGCATGAAAACGCGGATCGCCAGCTAGATTCGTTGTCATGTCAGAGCCGTTTCGCTTGTCGTACAACTCTTCAGGTGGCACTTTGCCGAAACCGAGCGCAAACAAACGTTGGACGTCTGTATCGCCTTGGTTCTCTATGAAAAACGTCTTGATTCCACTTGGATCGATGTCACCGTAGGTGCCCCAGCCAGGAATGAGTGTTTCGGGATGACCAGCTGGGTAGCGATTCGGCTCGAAGTTGCGTATGTAGGTCCAGTCCTTCGAATGCAAAGCCCTCCGAGGAAAACCGAGATTGTGTGGGCGTGCAAGACAGTGTTTTTCAAAAGCCGACACGACGAATTTTCGTTTGTGATCCAAGCGACCAGAGTCGTGGGACAGGAGATCACTTTTAAGGCTCTTTCCCGTCATCGTGGCAGGGATGCCGAGGCCAGCAATCTCCAGAAACGTTGGGGCCATATCGATCAACGACACAGGACCATCAAAGACTCGCCCAGACGCGATGTGTTTGTCCCACCGAACGATCAGAGGCATGTGCACGCCGTATTCGTAAAGCGTCGCTTTCGCTCGTGGAAAGGGCATGCCGTTATCGGAGGTAAAGACGATAACGGTGTTGTCCATCAATCCACGAATCTTGAGAGTCCTGATGATCTTGCCAATCATCTGATCTGCCCACTCGATCTCCGCTAGGTAGTCGGACAATGCGTTGCGGATATTGGCGTTGTCCGGATAGAAGCTTGGAATGTCGATCGACTCGGTTGAGATACCGGTTTCTTGTCCTAGTCCCGGTGGATGAGGCAAGTGAGGCTCGGAGATGCCAACCCAAAAGAAGAACGGCGATTCCTCAGGAACCTGCTCGAGAAACGTCACAAAGTTCGAGGCATAATCATTTCGACTGATCCCTTTCGGCGCAGAGACAGATTTCTCGTTAAACGGTTTACCGATGGGAGCGTCATACGCACCGGGCGTGTTCTTTGTTCTCGGTGCGTAGGCCTTCCCCGTGTTGCCGATGGAGTAGCCGCTTTGCTCCAACACTAGCGGAAAGACGTCAAACTTCTCTCGAATAAAACCTGTCAAAACGCCACCTTCCTCCAATCGGAAAATGTCTTGCCCGGTTAGCACAGCCGCCCTCGATGGCGAGCACGAAGGAGCAGCACAATAGGCATTCGTAAAGCGAACGCCTCGTCGAGCAAGATCATCCATAGCTGGCGTGCGGACAGCAGAATCGCCATAGCATCCAACATGTCGCCAAGATTGATCGTCCGTCATGATGAATAAGATGTTCGGCGACTCAGCCGCGACAGCCGCCAAGTTCGATATCAACCCAAAAATCAGTGCCGGCGTCAGTACGAAGACTGCTGTTGTTCGCCACTGGCCTATTATTCGCATTCAACTGGCTCGTTTCACGGCAGCGGTTTCGATCGTTTTATCATTACGGACTCTTTGACCTTGTGCATGATACCGTCAACGAATTGGGCATTGACGCCAATCGATCATTTGTTTGCGTCATGCTTCCAATGACTCAAAGCAAGCCCAGGGCGAAAATGCCGGTCATCTCATGGTCTGGTTGCGTACGCAATTCAACAACGGTTTGTCGGAAATCACAGGTCATTGGCAAGTATTATAGGGACGCTATCGCCACAAACGTCCCACAACACAAAGACTCATGATGCTCCGCCTGCGGCACGACCTTTCAACATTCACGAACATTGGCATTGTGACGTTCGCCCTATTGAACGGTGCGATGGCAAGCGGCGCAGAGCCTACTGTTCCCGTCTTCAAAGACGGTGAAGCCCAAATCGTCAAAGCGTTCGAAGATCCCGACTACTGGATTCGCCATGACCTGTGGGTCCAAACGGAGTTCGACTCTGACGGCGATGACAAGCTAGATCGGATGCACGTCAGCGTCACACGCCCTCGTCAAACCGAAAGCGAGGGTTTGAAGTTGCCGGTGGTGTACGTTTCGAGTCCCTACTTTGCCGGCACGGGGGCGAAAGGGCAAGAGTTCTTTTGGGACACCAGGCACGAACTCGGGGCGACGCCTCCGCAGCGTGAGCACTTTCCCCCGCCTGAGCGAAAAGGACTGCGGCCGATTATCTCAAAGTCGCATGTCAAGGAATGGGTACCGCGCGGATACATCGTGGTTCATTCTTCTTCACCTGGGACCGGACTTTCACAAGGCTGTCCAACCGTAGGCGGCGACAACGAATCGCTCGCACCCAAAGCGGTCGTTGACTGGCTGTGCGGTCGAGCGCACGGATTCACGACACCCGATGGCGACGAAAAGGTTGTCGCCTTTTGGTGTACCGGTAAGGTCGGCATGACGGGAACCTCTTACAACGGTACGATCCCATTGGCCGCGGCAACGACCGGTGTCAAAGGACTAGAAGCGATCATTCCAGTCGCGCCCAATACGTCATATTACCACTACTATCGATCGAACGGCTTGATCCGACATCCGTTCGGTTTCTTGGGCGAGGATATCGATTACCTGTACGACTTCATTCATAGCGGCAACGAAACAAGGCGGGACCATTGCGACTGCGAAGTGCGAGACAAGGAAATGTTGCAGTCGCTTGATCGAGAGACCGGAGACTACAACGAATTCTGGGCCGGCCGCGATTACCTGAACGATCTAGAGCCACTGAATGCGGCTGTCTTGATGGCGCACGCTTTCAACGATTGGAACGTCGTTCCCGAACATAGCGTTCGCATCTACGAGGCACTCAAAGCGAAGGGCGTCCCAACCCAAGCGTTCTTTCACCAAGGAGGGCATGGTGGGCCGCCGCCGATGAAGATGATGAATCGTTGGTTCACTCGCTATTTGCACGGCATCGAAAATGATGTCGAGAATGACCCGCGTGCTTGGATCGTTCGCGAACAAAATGAACGTGACAAACCAACTCCCTACGCGGAATACCCCAATCCCGCCGCCTCACCCGTCAAGTTCTACCTCTCTGCCGGGGCGCCCGAACGAGGAAAGCTGGCAACCGTTGCTGCGGCCGATCAAGGAACGGAGACGCTTGTTGACAACTTTTCATTCAGTGGGGCGTCGCTTGCGCAAGCGGAATGGACGAATCATCGGCTGATCTATCTGACACCGAAGTTCTCGAAGCCGATTCATCTATCGGGGACTCCCCGCATTACCATCAGGGTCGCCGCCAATAAACCCGCTGCCAACCTCTCCATCTGGCTCGTCTCTTTACCCTGGACCGAGAACAAGAAGACCAAAATCACCGACAACATCATCACGCGTGGCTGGGCCGATCCGCAGAACCATCTCTCGATCACCGAGGGTGAACCACTTGTCCCGGGACAGTTTTATGAATTGTCGTTCGATCTTCAGCCAGACGATCAAGTCATTAATAAGGGACAGCAGATCGGCCTGATGATCCTGTCAAGTGATCGAGATTTTACCCTAAGGCCAACACCCGGGACGGAGCTAACGGTCGATTTAGATGCGACGTCCATCACCCTGCCAATCGTTGGCGGCGATGATGCGTTCGCGAAGGCCCTGTTGCAGTCCAAAGAGGATCATTAGTAATCAAGTATCGGAGGCTACTGCATGGGCCTTCCTGAATTGGCCGGGACTCATTCCCAACTCGCGTTGAAAGACAGCACATAGCTGACTTGAGTCCCGGAAACCACTACGCCGGGCGACCATCTTGACGGGAAGTTCCGGTTCCAAAAGTTGCCGCTTCGCGATTTCGAGACGAGCGCACGTGATCTCTTCGCCGACGGTGCGACCGACGGCATCCTTGAAACGCCTTTCCAGCGTGCGTCGCGACAGACTCGCATGCGCCGCGACATCGTCAACAGAGATGTGTCGGTGAGCATGTGTTACGATGAAATGCAGGCACTTTGCGACTTCCGCGTCGCTCACGCCGAACGCATCGGTGGACTGGCGTTTGACGATCGTACGTGGAGGCAAAAACGTTGGTTCCTCCGGTGGTAAGGCCCCCGACATCAACTGCGCAAGTAGACCTGCTGCTCGCATCCCAACCTGTTGATACCCCACATCAATGCTGGAAAGTTGCGGATTGGTATACTCGCAAACCAGCGGTTCATTTTCTATCGAGACGATTGCCACATCCCGAGGTACTTGGAGGCCGTGTTGTTCGCATCGCTCAATAATGAATCGGCCAAGAAAATCATCGGACACACAGACGCCGGTCCGCGGTTCCAATCTGCCGACCAACTTATCAAGTTGATTCGAGAACGACTGCCATGAAGAGATAGACTGAGAATAGGACCGATTTATCCGATTCACAGAATGTTCAATCGCGATATCGTGCGCCAATGATTCATAACCGGCGAGTTGCATTTCGACGCCACGATCATTGGAAAATCCAACGTAAGCGAGTCGCCGAAAACCAAGTGACAAAAGATGCTGAGTGGCCATCTGCCCAGCCTGATGCCAATCTGGATACACACCCGTCAGACCTGTGGCATCCGTGTTCAGCCAAACATTAACGGTAGGGATGTTCCGCTTCTTCACTTTGGTCGCCAGCGAACGTCCGATCCGTCCAACGATCCCGTCAAAGCTCCACTTGCGGTGCTGCGAAAATGAAAAATCGGCAACCGGGATCAGAGTTGTCTCCCAATTGGCGCTGACCGCAACCTGTCGAATGCCTGCTAACACATCGAGTCGCCGGCGAAGTGGATTTTGAACGTCAATCAAAATCGCAACACGTTGTCTTCTCGTGCTCCGCCTTTCTCCAAAAGTCAGTCTGCCATTGGCTTCCCTGACAAGCACACATCTGGCAACAAGCTGATTGACCGCAGCGCGCACTGGCGAAAAGCTGACACCATAGTGCTGAGCCAGTGCACCAATTGTCAACTTCGGAGGTCTTTCACCCGATCGAATACGGGCTTCTAGGTCCTGTTCGATGTAACTGGAGATCGTCATTCGCAACTCATCGCGTTCTAGTCACCAAAGCAATCGATAGCCTACTATGCTTTTGTGCACAATGTCTACTTCGGCGATGGAAATCGGCATTCAAGCTCCATAAATACCTGCCACTATGCGCCAGACGAGAAATTTCAGAGGGCCACCGGCTGAAGTTTGGACCAAGTCGCGACTTCGCCACTAAGCCAGTTCCCTGATCGAGATTGGAATCCCACGACGTTTACGACGAACGATGCTGATGATGTCGGACACGCGCTATCGAATCGTTCCGAATGCGACATCTGATCCTCAGTGCCTAGTATTGGCACCCACCCCACCATGGACCATTGGTTAACGTGCCGAACGGCTTACCGGGAGTGGGGGTTAGGATCTTCGTTGCTCCGGCTTGTGACGTGGTGGCCGCTTCCGATGCTTCTTCGATGTGGCCGAGACGGGCGAGTACAACGGCTTGCATCTGCTGAACTAGCCAATCAAGCTTGCTGGCACTTCCCAATGCGTCAAAAGCGTCTTGGCATTTGCCAGCTCCCACTAAAGCGGCCGACAGTACGCGACGCTTACGTGCCAAAACGACCTCCTGGACAATACTTGATCAGCGAGAATTCCAGCAAATCCCAAGCACTGAGGC
The DNA here is from genome assembly GCA_007859835.1 of Novipirellula herctigrandis. Classification (GTDB taxonomy): domain Bacteria; phylum Planctomycetota; class Planctomycetia; order Pirellulales; family Pirellulaceae; genus Novipirellula_A; species Novipirellula_A herctigrandis. The sequence goes on from SJPJ01000001.1 coordinate 7,391,579, forward strand.
AATTAAAAATGGATGGCCCCTTCTTGGTTGCTTTGAAAATCTTCCACCTATACCGGAATACTGATGCGCGTCCTGTCAAAAAACTCCGACGAACCACCGAGACGGTGATGTGCGATAGAATTGTCGCGAAATGGGTTGATATCTCAGAGGAGGTAGAACGACCAGTTGACAGAATTGGCAAAGTTTTACGACTCGACCCTTAAGTAACATCATTTGATCACTCCATAGCGTGAGACAGGATTCTTGTCTCACGCTTTCTTTTTAGCTGCCTAGAATTGGTAGCTTTCCACTGCCATGGAGAACGACCCCGTGGGGTCAAAAAACTCGACCGACGTTGAAACACAGCTGAAAACGAGGTTTCCTCGATTTACAGGACACGTATCTCAGCCGAGTTTGAGAACCATTCGGCGTCAGCAAGAGTAGAAAAGGGGAAGGGGGTCGTTTTTCGGGACTTGGTTTGATATTCTCTAGCGAATACGATCAATCTTTCTTTAGCCAACTGATGGTATGCCAAGAATCAAACGTGCCGATGAAGCAGGCTGCATCCATCATGCCCTTAGCGAAAAATGACCCCCTTCCCCTTTTCTTTCCTGGGTTTCATCTATGAATAGATCACTAACTACATTATTGCTGATGCTTCAGGTTAGCATCCTTGCTGGGGGGGCTTTAGCAGACCAGGTGTTGTTTCCAAACTCCGAGTTTTGGAGTGGTTCTATCGAGACGAAATATCGATGCTCAGCGGAAGGTGAAGCACCTTTTGTTGATTCCGAAAAATGCGAGATAGAATTGCGTTTCACCGAAGAAAAAATGATTGGGAAAAACAGGTTTCTTATTCCCGCAGAGTATTATCCGCCTCCCGCGCGAATAGGATACCACCGAAGCTACTTTAGCTATGCAGAATCCATGCCGATGAAAGTGGCCAAACTCCCAACATTGGAGGAGTTAAAGACGATCAAAAACGAGAGAGACTTGCAGGCTGTTTTAACCTCCCTGCCTTGGCCAGCCAGGGCATACGCGTCATCCACTGCCGAAACCTGGACGCCACAGAGAGATAGATCGAAGGAAGGTTTGCCTTTCGATATAGAGTTCACCTGGACTTCATCTGAACGCTGGTTCCAGTATGCGGCGACCAAAGAAGGGAGCATTAGAGTGATCGCCGTCTATGTGAAATTTGCTGAGCCTAAATTATTTCCCCGGGACGTGCGTTCCCTGTTAGTTAGAGAAGGATGGTTGAAACTAGAGAAATCAAATGGGGTCCACCCTTAAGTAACATCATTTGATCACTCCATAGCGTGAGACAGGATTCTTGTCTCACGCTTTCTTTTTAACTGCCTAGAATTGGTAGCTTGCGGTCGCCGAAGTAGTTGCCCCAGTGTGACTTGGGTAACGCTCGATGTTGATGAGATCCTTGCAAGCGGCTCGCGGTGCGTTGACCAGATTGCCGCTTCGATTGACGCAGGTTTTCATGCGTCTGCAAGCCGTTTTGGGATAGCTTTTGCGCGCCGGGCATAGCGCCGGCCGCAGCGGTGCTTTGACGCTTCGCTTGTTCGGTTGCAATGCTTCGGCAGAGGAAAAGGGGAAGGGGGTCGTTTTTCGGGACTTGGTTTG
>SJPJ01000001.1:7393314-7398334 GCA_007859835.1 Novipirellula herctigrandis
CCCCTTTTCTTTCCTTCCCCTTTTCTTTCCTAAAGGCTACCGGAATGCGAAATGATTCACTGGAAATCATCACGACCGTAAACAGAATCGACATGAGGGTCGCATGAAAGGCAAATGTCTGAATCAGTTGAGCATTAGGTGCGAAGAGTACGAACTCGATGCCCGTGAGGCGAAGGTCAGGTGCTGTTGGCAGATTAAAACCACCGAACACGATCTCGACCACGAATAAAATTAAGAACACGCACCCTAAGAGGACCTCTACCCACAGGTAGCGCTGGGCAATGGACGATTGGCAGTGGCGGCAGCTCCCCTCGTTCTTCAACCATCCCCAGACCGGAATATTGTCTCTCATGCTCAGCCGATGGTCGCAAGCAGGGCAATGGCTGGATCCGAGAATGCTACGCCCGCGCGGAACTCGCCAAGCAACGACGTTCAGAAAACTTGCTATACAGCTGCCGAAAAATGCCACGTAGGCATAAATGAAAATGTGCATGATGACGCCATTGCACTGCTGAAGAATCGCAATCGAATCGCTCAGCTGCGGTGAATGGTATCCCTTTTTGGCTAGCAATAGGCTGATCGCCGGTACGATGATGAATAAGTCCACCACCATAAACAGCATGAGCCAGACGAACGACTGGAGAATTCGGAATGCTATGCGACTGGCGGGCACGTTGGTTGGTCTTTCGAGGGAAGAGGTTTGAGTAGCCTAAGTCGCAAGAATTCGCGTTGCTTGTCCAAGTGATTTCACTCTACTGTCTGGAAACGGTAGCTATTGCGCCTGTGAAGGCGATTGAATTATCAGGTGAAAGTCCTGATGGGGGAACATTGATCCGCAAGTTTTTCTACTCATAATTCTTCTGCCAATTCGCAAACCGAAACGAATTTGCAACGTTTCATCAACGGAAGTAGAGGAAGTAAATGATAACAGTTGTCAACATATAGCCTGACCATCGCCATTTCCAGTTCCATAAACAGAATCCGGGAATGGTTGCGACTGCGATCAGAAAGAACGGTAAACGTCCCCAGAAGAATTTTGGCAGCGAATAGTCATCCGACGTACTCAAATAGAAGAAGTGCCCAATCTCGAACAGACAGTAAAACAGTACGACCAACATCAGTAGCAGGACTTCCAGATAAGGAATCAGTATCCTGTGGAGACGGGCGTCGCGGCGCAGTAGATGAAAGGCATGCACGGCCCCCGCGATGCTCGGGACCAAACCAAAAAACGCCGAAAGTAACAACCCGCTCCAGAGCGCTTTGGGGGCCATCATACACAGATTTGCAGAAACCATGGCGCCGAGGAAAGTCGCCCTGTCAGCCGGATCCTTTGTTTTTAAATCCGGATAGCGCGTCAGGATATCGTTAACGACCTCCTGACGCTGGTCACCTTCGAGCAAACTCGCCCGAGCCATCGCTTCTAGGTCCGTGCTCAGCGCATAATCTGAGGTGGCCCACATCGAAATGATGCCGACCGAGAATGCGAATGAAGTGATCGTCATTAGCAGACCGGCAACCAACGCAATCGCCAATGTTTGTTGTTGTGTCTTGGGACGCGTTACAACCACCAACATCAGGCCTACAAAGACCAGTATCAACGGAGCCACCAGTGTGATGGGGCGGGAAACGTAGCCCGGGACATTGGCAAACCACAAATCTGTACGCTCGATGCCCGGCATGGCCTCGTACAATTCCTGCAAATCCAGATCTTTGCTGGGGCCAAAGTTTCTGGCGGCGCCTTCGAACAATGCCCCCAGCCCGAGAAACAAACCGGCCGAAGCACCAATCACCGCCGCGCCGATCACGGATCGCATATTGTTGAAAAAAACGTTTGTGGCCACCGACGCAATCGACGGAGGTTTCACCGAAACAGGCTTGCCATCCATCCACTGGTTTAGATCGTCCGCCAGCGCGCCGGCGGAGCTGTATCGCAAATTGGGATCACGCTCCAGACACTTCATGCAAATCAGGTTTAGCTTTCGATCGATTTTTCGGTCCAGATCGCGTGGAGGAACAATGTCTCCTTCCAGTACTTGCATCAGCATCTCAAACGTTGATTCCGCTTGGTGTGGGGTCTTTCCACATAGCGCCTGATAAAGAATGGCGCCGATAGAATAGATATCCGCCGCAGTAGTGATGTCTTTCTTGGCGGCCGCCTGTTCGGGAGGCATGTAGGCAGGCGTTCCCATGATCGCGCCTGACTGGGTCAGTTGACTATCGCCTTCCACCTGTTTCGCCAGCCCAAAATCGGTGATCAACGGGTTGCCGGCGGCATCCAACAGAATATTGGCCGGTTTGAGGTCACGGTGCAAAACGCCGCGCTGGTGAGCGTAGTGAACGGCCCGCGCGACGTTTTCAATCAGCTTCAGAATCTCTCGCAGGCCTGAGTCTTTCGACGCCAAGAGATGATTGAGCGCCCCGCCTTCAATCAGCTTCATGGAGAAAAAGTGCTGGCCATCGCATTCGCCAATCTCATAGATGGGCACGATGCCAGGATGATCTAGGTTGGCGGCCGCTTCCGCTTCGCGGTGAAACCGCTGCACGTCGTCAGGGGAGGCCAACTGACCGCGCAGGATCATCTTCAACGCGACGACGCGATTCAACTGTAGGTGCCGCGCTTTGTAGACGACCCCCATTCCACCCCGCGCGATCTCCTCGATCAGTTCGTATTCGCCAAAAATCTCACCTGGTGCGATCACGCCACGGTTGGATGCCTTGCCCGGTGGTAACGTTGCGGCAATGTCCCTCGTAGGAGAATCGTCCGCCGCGCCCGTTTCCTCGAGTGCAACATCTTTGAGTAAACATTTTGGGCACAGTCCGCTGGTCAGTTCAGCGGGAATCGGCGTGTCGCAAACTGGGCATATCGAAAGTTGTTTCATGACCAGTGCTATGAAGAAAAACGAGCCAAACGTTACATGTCTGTTGTGATATTTATCGGGAAAATGTCTGAAACAGCATCATGATTTCACCATTGACTTCATCGGGATTGGCTACCGTTTGAGCAATTTCCGCGTGTAAGCGTTCCCGGTAACGCGATCTTAGCCGATGAATGGCGACCTTGACCGCGCCTTCGGTCATGTTCAGCCGCGCTGCCACTTGCTGGTGGGATTCTGTCTCGCCTGGCGTCAGGAATTGAGCCAGATGTTCAAACCATTGCTGCTTGCCGTCGGCAACAAATTCGGCTCTTAGCCCCTCCAGTACCTCGCCCAGCAACGTCACGGCCCAGCGTCTCTGGTAGTGGTTTTCTGGGGTTTGGGAGTCAACCGGCTCCCGTAAGAAACGCTGTTCTCCTTTTTGAAACGAAAATGAAAAGTGTTTTATATCGCCACCGCGTTTGATAGCTTGGGCCTTTTTACGTTCGTTGGCCATAAAATGTGTCAACGAGGTGAGCAAGAATGTGCGGAACTTGCCACGGTCCGGATTGGCGTCGTGGAGGTAGTCTTTCTCGATGATCTTCTCAAAAAAACCTTGGATAATGTCGCACGCTTGGTTGGCGTCGGCTTCCGTCTGCCGGACGAAAGCGTACAGCGGGTACCAGTACTTTTCGCAAAGTGTCGCCAAGGCTTCCCTTGCAATCTTTGAGTGTTCATTCTGCGCAGCCAGAACAAGGCTCCAGTGCGTGGTGTCAAAGCGCGGTGGACCACCGGACCGGCCCATTGTTTCGTCGTCGATTCCCATCAAATCAGTCTAACAGCGCGCCGGCACGAAAGAAAGGTTTTCCTTTCGCCAAAGAATTCCTGTAACGCATTGCTGATTTTGCTTCATATTCTCTTGCGGCGGGCAGCATCAACCTGCTTGTTCGTGATTCAATTCGCAAGATAGTTTTAAGGGCATGACGATGCATACAGATACAGCACACCGTTTTCTAAAGTTGGCGATCATCGGAGTTTCAACATTGTTGTTTTCGGCACAGTTGATCGTCAGCACCAGCTTCGCTCAGGAAGAAGGTCAGGAGCCGCCGGCGTACGAACATCTCAAGCAGTTGGAGCCCTTTGTGGGAAAATGGCAGGGCAAATTTGATCCACCGGGTAACGCGCCGCTGGGCACGATAACCGTCACGACGGCTTGGGTTGGCAACAAAAGCTATCTGTACAGTGAGGTGCTATACACGCCCGATGGAATGGATGCAGTTCTCAATCAAGGCAACACTATGATTGGTTATAACTGGAAAACAAAATCTGTTCATGCTTGGGAATTTGGTTGGGTGACGCAGACGAGCATGCCAGTGGTCGTCACAGAAAACAAAATGATGATGGAAGGCGGGGAGGTGTTTTCCCGTAACGAAAACCGCACGCCCAAGACAACTACGGTCGAGCTTACCGATCCCAATACGATCGTCACCACGAGCCACCATCTGAAGAACGGGCAACGAGTGGCTTACGAACATCTGACGCTGAAACGGATCGAGTAGGAAAGAGTCGCGCGGCAATTTCTCTGTCCTGCACCTGTCGCGTTACTGCGAGACGTTTTTGTGCGATCCAGAGAGGAAAAGGGGAAGGGGGTCGTTTTTTGGGACTTGGTTTGATATTCTCTAGCGAATACGATCAATCTTTCTTTAGCCAACTGATGGTATGCCAAGAATCAAACGTGCCGATGAAGCAGGCTGCATCTATCATGCCCTTAACCGGGGCAATGCGAAAAATGGGAAAGTGCGAAAAATGCCCCCCTTCCCCTTTTCTTTCCTGTCCTTTTGGTCTTGGCTTAATTCTACCTTTACTCTGATAGCAACAACCTGATTTGAATCGAGCCTTGTTGCAATTGTCTTGAAGAATGCCAGCAAGCTTTATCATCGCGGCCTTAACTTCCATCTGCACAAATGCTGATTGCTCGTCGAGAGTCTCCTCAAGGCAATCGGTAAATGGTCCACGGGGATGCGTATTCGTAAGTATGTCGCTACAGCCTTTGATAACGCACGCTGGGAAAGAAAAGGGGAAGGGGGGCATTTTTCGCATTGCCCCGGTTAAGGGCATGGTAGATGTAGCCTGCTTCATCGGCACGTTTGATTCTTGGCATACCATCA
>SJPJ01000001.1:7398344-7404640 GCA_007859835.1 Novipirellula herctigrandis
TTTCCCCTTTTCTACTCCCAACGTACTTCACTATCAGAAATCCAAAATTTGGCTGCCCCTGTTTTGTTCGACGGCGTTGCTCGCAGGACTGATCTGAAGACCGATCTTCACCGCACTGAAACGCACGTCGTACATAACATTGCACCGCATGAAAAACTTAAACATCGGCTGGAGCATCGAGTCTATATCGTGGTTTTCGTGGCATGACGACCTCATGAACTGAACATGCTGAAGCGGTTCCTTAGCCAATCTCAGTATCAACGTAAACCTATATTGGATGGCCTCTATTTACATCATGCCGCCTCCCATTCCACCTCCTCCATATCCTCCGCCTCCATATCCTCCGCCTTCAACCGTCGCGTTCCCTCCACTGCCCTGCAAATCACCGGGATCGAGTAGTCCTTCGGCGGCGAGTTGGACCGATTGCAGCTGCAACTGCACGACACGATCCTTTGCTTCACCACGACGTTTCAATTCCGATTCAAGCTTTTCGATTCCCTTGCGGAGTTCGTCCAGGTCTTTCTGTCGCTGGGCCATCATGCGATCGTACTTTGCCTCGAATGCGCCTCGGATGTACTCGCGCAGTTTCTCTTTCTGCTGATCGCTTTTTGCTTGCCGCAGCATCGTAATGGCACGCTGCAAGCCTTGGCGAAATTGTTGCTCGAGGTTTGGTGGCGGTGCTTCCATGCCGTATCCGCCCATGTCGTATCCACCCATGCTACCTGAGTCCATGCTACCTAAGTCCATGCCACCATCCATCCCACCGCCCATGCGGTCGCTTATTTCTCCGCCGTACATGCCGCCCATGCCCATCATGTCGCTGCTGCCTGGCGGAATGTCAAATGGGTTGGGAACTGCAGTTGATTCGACAACCTTCGATGAAGGCGTCTTTTTTGATTCTTCCGTTTGACAAATCCCGATGGTCGCGACGAGCGAGAGTGCGGCGATAACGAAAAATCTCATAGGTGGTATCCTTTCGGAAAAGGGAAGAGTGAAATGGAGCGTCGTTTTGAGTTTGTTGGATCGGAGGGTCTAGCGCCACTTCACGCGGCGACTCGTTTTGATTCGTCCTACTTTTGGTCTGCTTTGTCGATTAGATTTCTTAGTCTGCTTACCTGTTCCCGCCATTGCCTGTCATCAAAATCGAGCAGCGGTAGTTCGTTGGTTGCAGCTATTTGCTGAGCCCGCTGAAGCTTTGCTCGCAGCGAACCGAGACGCGATTCGACCTGATGTGCATCCATTTCAGTTGCCATCTCGATCTGTTTTGACGCCTGTACGACATACGGGCTAAACTGTTCGCTCGAATTCGCAGCGCGCAAAAATGGATTATCTTCGGTTTGTTGCACAATGATTGGCCGATAGACAACGGCGTCCTTTTTAGGCTGCCTATGGTTCCATAGCGTTACAATCAGCAGCAACGTCGTGAGGACAGTGAGTGTTCCGTAGAGTGTTCGGCGGAATTTTTTGTTCATCGGTAGTGTTGCGATAATGCCATCGTGTAATTCAGTTTGTGAATTTTCCAACTTTTGGACCACTGATCCGCAATCGATCGGACGTTTGGACGGTTTGCGAGAAAGCAATTGATGGACCAACGCGACAAAGCTTGGTGGCAGATCATTGCGTAGACTTGCTAACTGCTTTGGCTCGTCGTTGACGATCTTGTGCAGCACGGCCAACGTGTTTTCGGCATCGAACGGAGGTGCTCCGGTGGCCAAGAAGTACAACACGCAGCCAAGGCTAAACAAATCGCTGCGCCCGTCCAATGCTTCCCCGCGTGCCTGTTCGGGACTCATGTAGTGAGGCGTTCCGGCAATCACGCCTGTTCGCGTTAATGTCGCGCTATCGGCGGCTCGAGCCAATCCGAAGTCCGTAATCCAAACACGATCAATATTCTTGCCAACCAGCACATTCGCTGGCTTGATGTCTCGGTGAACCAATCCGCGGCGATGTGCCGCCGCTAATCCTTCGGCCAACTGCACCGCGACTCGCAGAATCGTTGCAACGTCGGGTGACCCGTTCGCTCTGACCCATCGCTCAAGCGTCGTGCCTGAAATATATCGCATCACCAAATATGGCAGTTTTGCATCCGGTTCAACATCGTAAATCGGAACAACATTCTCGTGGGCAACACTGGCCGCCGCTTGGGCTTCACGAGCAAATCGCTCGCGTGCTGGAACCGACGCGGCCCACTCGGGTGCCAGAACCTTCACCGCCACACTACGGTGCAGATCACTGTCGTAGGCCCTGAACACAACTCCCATTCCACCACGTCCCAACACCGCTTCGACATCATAGCGTCCGATCCGCCCAAGCATTTCGGGGTGTGAGGCTGAGTGCAAAAAGCTTAAGTCGATCGGTGCCAGCGGGTGAGTTTCATGATCTTCATCGACCGGGTCAATCGGTTGATTCGACAACCACTCTTTCGCCTCGCCCCACCATTCTCGATCGCCACCGAGTTGCATCAACGTTTCGCGGCACTGTGAGCATGATTCAACGTGCTGCAGGATCGATTCGGCTTCGGCACCGGGTTCGGTATCCTGCCTGACTAAGGTCCAAAGCAGCGTATTGTCACAATTCATTATTTGCCTAAGTCGTTGTCATGCGAATGCATGTCTACTTGCCATTGCTGCACCGCTTGACGCAGTCTGGCCATCACACGGCTACGGGCAACGTACACCATTCCTTCACGGATCCCTAAATCGGCGGCAACCTCTTTGGTCGATTCACCACGAACGCTTGTTCGGTGAAACGCCTTCCAAGTTACTTCGCTCACCTGATGACGCACTTTTTCTGCTGCCCAGGCGAACAGCTGCTGTTTCTGTTGCCAATCCCAAACGCTCGCCGACGACGATTCACAAGCCCGCTGATCCAACCAACGATGAACGTTCGTGTCGCCGGAGCCCTGGGCCTGACGCGAACGGCGGGCTAAGTGGTCAACCAATTTGTTGCGAGTAATCGTTGCCAACCACGACCGAAACGCTCTCGGCCGTTCCTCAGCCGAAAAATCTGCAATCGCTTTGGAAACACCCAGCAGCGTTTCTTGAACCACTTCCTCTGCATCCGCATTCTGCAATCCCCAACGTGACGCCAACCGATACAACATTGGCTCGTAAATCTCTAGAAAATCGGTCCATGCAGCATCGTCAGCTGGATTACCCAACCGCAAAATCAAACTGGCACGTGTCTCCGGATTGTTCATCAATTGCAATTCCTCTCATGAATATAATCCTAGCGTATTGCCAAACCTTGCGCGAAATCCGAGAAAAAAATCGCGACTTGCCGTTGGCGCCGGGATCTACGCAACATCTTGCTCAACGAGCTTCCGCTGGGGAACCAAATCGTCACACGATAACAAACATTCGCCTGATAACTGATGTCGGACAAATCCGTACCACCGAAACTGATTTCCACGTCAATCTTAAACGGATACGTTGAATGCTGAGTTGGGTTTGGTAGCTGGTTGATCGGCAGGAAAGAAAAGGGGAAGTTCCCGAGAGCATCGAGGTTTTGATGCGTTTACCGTTGGTGTTGAGCCATGAGTTGCGAGGGTCGTTCCATTAGCAGGTGAGAGCAATGGAATTTGGCTAATCGTTAGTCGGTGAAGTCCGAGTCACCAGATCGTCAAGGACTGCTTCGAACGATAAACTATCTCGAATGTCGTGGGGTCGAGTCTGGGACAGACTCGGCTGGGTCGGTCTGTCCCAGATTGAAACAGTGACCAACCACTTCGATCAAGTATTCGCGAAAAGCACTGAAGCCCAAAAACCATGATTGAAATCGGCCGGACGTATAATTTAAACGTGGTTAAGGAGACGGAATTCGGATTCTATTTGGATGCCGAAGATCTAGGCGAGATCTTGCTTCCCGCAAAGCATGCTCCGGAAAATTTGAGTATCGATGATACGGTTGAAGTCTTTCTTTACCTGGACTCGGAAGATCGCCCCATCGCGACCACTCAAACTCCCAAAGCGGAGGTTGGCGAATTCGCGTATTTGGAAGTAAAAGACAATACTCAAATCGGTGCGTTCTTAGATTGGGGATTGGACAAAGACGTTTTGGTCCCGTTTGCGGAACAGCATCGACCGATGACCGTGGGCGATTCCTACATCGTGTTTCTGTATCTCGATAACCAAGATCGGATCGCTGCGACATCAAAGATTGATAAAGTCGTTCTGGAAGATGACCAGCACGAGTTTCGTCCGCAGCAGACGGTCAATTTGATTATCGGGAACAGTACGGAATTGGGCTTCAAAGCGATTGTGAATCACAGCCATTGGGGCTTGCTGTACAAAGACGAAGTTGATCAACGGCTCAGTTTTGGGCAGAGCATTCGAGGCTATATCAAACAGATTCGCGAAGACGGAAAAATTGACTTGAGTCTGAAAAGTGGTCAGCAAATCCGCGACAACTGCAGTCAAGTGATTCAAGATTACTTACGCGATCATAACGGGTTTGCGCCCGTTCATGACAAGTCTCCTCCAGCTCAGATTTCCGATCTGCTTGGGATGAGCAAAGGACAGTTCAAAAAAGCGATCGGTGCCCTGTATAAACAGAGAGTCATTACGATTGAAAAGGATGGAATACGATTGGTTTGATCGCCTTGTCAGACTGTCGGTGTCCAAAGTCGTCGGCAGATTAAACGAAGTGATCAAGGCCGATCGGCTCGACTCTTGGCAAACGTTTGTCTGATGCAACACGACCAGTCCGCGACCTTCTGGCCCGCGACCTTCTGGCCCGCGACCCTCTGGCCCGCGACCCTCTGGCCCGCGACCCTCTGGCCCGCGACCTTTTGGCCCGCGCGGGTCAGGTTACCGATAATCCGACGCCAAGGGCCGTACTGTTTGGAGTAACTCCGGTCATAGGTCCGCTTCAGTTTTAAGATCCGCCAATTGCCGTTGGTCAGTGCCGTCGAAACGAGTGGCACTTACGTTAGGAATATCCTGAAAGGATGAAAGCGATTAGCCGGTGGTTTGAGCGCAGCGAACACCACCGGAAATGTAATCCCCCGACTCACCGACACCGAAAGGGATTCTGAATTCGATTGGGTTGATCCACTGGATTCTCTCGCTCAAACTTAAATTGGACCAATCGCCGCTGTGGCAGCGTGCGGCGTGGTTGAGAATGTACCGCGGCAAGCACGGCAAGCACGGCAAGCACGGGGCCAACTCACCCCAGGTTTCACCCTCTGTTTCAGGAGGCAGCAAAACGCGGGCAGCGGGCGGGCGTCAACCGTTTTTCAATTGGTCCTGTCGGTCCATTTCTTCTTTGTAGGCAATGTCGATCATGTGCAGGACAGAAACGGCATCGGCTGCCTTCGTTGGAAATTTAAATTTGCCGGTCAGTTTCAAATCGGGGGTCAGTTCCAGGGTGGACGCACACTAAGTCGTTGGTATGCCAAGGACTTTGGCAAGGAACTCGGGGTTCCATCCGGCCATGCGTCGTCGCATCGCAATACTTTCCTTGTCGTCGACTTGCTTGAGAAGGCTGATCGCGAAGCGTTTGAGCCAAGCTAAGTTGTCGCCTAGAACTCGATTGCGAACTCGGTTTTCATCTTCTCGGAATGTTACGTCGAGACACCAGTGCAGGGTATTTTCAATTCCCCAGTGACCGCGAACGCAGGCTGCGAATCGCTTCACTCCCAGCTTCAATGAACTGATGTAGTAGCGCACATCACTGGTCCACCTATTCCCGCTTTCGCTCATCCGAATAACCACGCCGATTGTTTGCATGCCCTTCCACTTCTTTCTACCAACCAGATCGTCGGGAACGGGAAGTTGGTAGTAGATCAGTTTGTCTTCACGACCGTGACCTTTGGCTGTTTCAGTGTGCTTGCGAGCAACTACGTTGGCAAAGTCATTCTCCATATGCCTCACGACGAAATCGATCACAGCGTCATGCAGAGTTCCTTGATTGCCCTTGAGCGCCAAAACATAGTCACCGTGGCCGTCAATGATTTTCGCTGCGATATTCTTTTGGCACCCTGCTGCATCAATCGTGACCACCGACTTCTTGATGTCGATTTGGTCCAACAGATCAGGAATGGCGGTGATTTCGTTCGATTTCTCTTCGGTCGCCAATTGCCCCAAGCTAATTCCACGTTGCACCGCCCAAGCACTGACCAAGAACAGCGGCCCAAGTCCAGCGGCTCGATCGTGGCTACGACGAACGGCCTTACCATCAATCGCGACGACATCCAATTCACTCTCGGTACGTTTCCCGGAAAGACGTTTAATCCAACACTCAAAACATCTCTGAAAGGCTGCCGGCTTGAGCGTCATCAAGACTCGTCCGATCGT
>SJPJ01000001.1:7404837-7452002 GCA_007859835.1 Novipirellula herctigrandis
GGGTCAGTTCACTCTTTTCGTGCAGTTCCCACATCTCTTCGGCGTAGTGAGATTCCGCTAGCTCCGGAGCATACTGCGCGTAGTATTGCGTGATGTTTCGAACGTCACGCGTGATCTTTCACGGCTTGTTCGGCCGACATTGTGATTTCGTTCAGCCGCGGTGCCACGTCGCCGTCCCCATCGGTGACCAGCTCCATCAATAGCACGCCATCGAAGAAACCGTATGCCTTTGGGACTCGGACACCCGCGTCGGCGAGTTTATACAACGCGTCCACTTCGGCCCGTTGCCAAACGACTTCCTGTTGATCTCGGCCAAATTTAGAGCGCCTGTTGATCGCCCTTTGTCGGCGGCTGTTCCGGATTTTCCGGCCTTCCTGGTACTGCACCGCGTTTTTGAAACTGCGCTGGGCCACATCCTTGTACACCTTGGCACAGCGAATCTCGTCGCCGCAACGTACAAGGAAGACCTGGGCCTCTTTGCCGCTCATCAGTGAGCCTAAGACTTTGTCGACGAGCCCGTCTTCGATAAGTGGTTTGATACGCTTGGGGACTTTCAAGATGCTACCGATTCAGAAGCATGGAAGCTTCCGCAGGAAAAGAATGGGTGAATGACCAGGAGACAGCGTCCCTGAAGCAACAGAGCGTCCCGGGCGTAACGTAGCACGACGTAGAAAATGCCGTAAAGAGGCTCTCGATAGGCCCCGTCTCGGCTGCGCAAGGGGCAATCGAGGGTGGCCGAATCCTCCTAGCCTGTATATATATATATTGCGTTGGACTTGCCGTGATGGGCCCACCAGAATGAACCCAGCGATCCATGCTTCCCTCAACAAATCCAGGAATGAAAACGGATGGGACAACTTAATGACGTGGGCGAGGCCGACGGTTGGCGGTGTTGGTTGTGTGACGAACCGGTCGACCGCGAGATGTCGCCCAACGATCCTCGCGGAGCCAGTGTGGACACTCGTATCACCAAGGCCCGCGCGAAGAAAAGAAAACAAGACAAGGGAAACGTGCCGCCAGAGCGTTTGGCGCACAAAAGCTGCAACACGGGCAAGGGCGCGAATGATCCCGTGGTGCCCTGGGCCGATCACCTGATTGTCGTTGACCCGGCACCGATCATCGCGGCTACCGAGCGACTCGAGCGAAAGGGCGGCCGCGAAGCCATGGCTCGTTGCCCCACGCGTGAAGACGCCGACGCCGTTGCCGCCTGGCTCATCGATCGACTCTCGCGTCTCTCTCCCAAGTTGGATGTGCACTCCGAAATCGCGACCACCGGAGGGCAATACCTAGTCAGCTTGCACACGTAGCAGAGCCACCCGCCGAATGCGAAGTGAATTCCCCCCCTTATTTCCGCAATAGCCGAGAGGGACAAAACGGGTACAGGCGATTTTTATTGCCTGCGACATCGTCTATCGATCGAGTTTATCTTGTCAGCACAATCCAATTGTTTCTAGGCAGTCCCAGGCCGCCCTACCAACCACTCTCGGGGTCAACATGACCGTGAACGATTCTGATCGATTTTTCCAGCGACGTCACAGGCTGAGTGACGCGCGTATGCGGATGGGCGGCACAACCGAGAACATCGCATGACGCAGTAATACAGAAGACCGTAATGCAGAAGACCATCTCATAGGCATCTTTTGGGAACGCCAACACAAGCCGGGTGTTGCTCGATGAAGTATCACTGCTAACCTGCACCATGAGCGTCATCAGACTGCGTGTTCCAATTGCGTAAGCGACAAGCGTCGGGAGGAAAAGTTGACAAACCGAGAACTAGATCAGAAAGCGGCAATCATGATTGTCATCGAACACTTTGGTGACATTCTGCCAGGTACAAAGTGTTCCGCAGTGTTCTTTGACACGCAAAAAATCCGCCGGGAGAAGGAGTTCTACACAAAATTGTTCAGCGAGAACGGTGTGCATGATCTGGAAATCCTTCGAGCGATGGTGGCGGCGAATGTGCCTGACGATCCTTATTGGTTGGTCTCCTTAAAACCCGCCGATGGTGCGTTTGGGCAAGAACCTCGCTTACACAGAGTGGACGACCGAACCAGGAAGATCCTAGCGGACCCAGCCTAGCTGAGCGCGTCCGGGCAACCAACCGGTAACCAACCGGGGCCATAACCAACCGGGGCCACCCATGCACTTGAACCCAAAACACTAATGGAACGGACACCAAAGCCGAGCCCAAAAAACCGTGCCTCCATTGTTTTGTTCGGTTGTCACTTTTGCATCATTTCGCAATGAAGAATGAAGAGGGAAGAGGGAAGGGGCCACATATAGAGGGTTGCCCAACCTTGGGTATGACGATGACTCGCGAACCCGCGTCGGACGATAAATCCGACGAGGTTTCCGATTTCCCATTAGTGCATCGGTCTTACGTACCTCTGCAGTTTTGCGGCCTTCAGTTTCGCGTTCGGTCGATGCAACCAAATGTACGAAGAAATCTCTGGTCGTGCGGTCGGTGTTGTGCACCGCAACGCGTTGCTCGATTCACGTCCTAACGGGGCCGCTTCCGGACGGTTACACAAACGCAAACCCTCGTCACAATAGCCGCCGATGGCTTGTATGCTTGGTGATGAATCTTGCTTCGCTTCAATCGCTCCAATTCGCGTTCGTTGATTGAACATCGCTGACGGAAACCGCGGGTAGTAGTCGAACTGCAGCAAACGCGATTTCTTGTCCTCCCAACATCCGCGGGATGGAGGCGAGCACGCCCATTTCAAGTACGCCGTTTTTGTACTTAAAGATCTAATCCGAGCGGCGAAGGACGTAATCGTACTCCGGGCCGGTGCGGAATGCTTTGAGGTACGGTGAGTAAGTACGAACGTGGACGGACTGATTATCCGGCTGGAATTCGAGTAGCAGTAGCCAACCGTCGCCGCCTGAACTCATCCATTGCGCGTTGAACAGCATTGCGTGGAATTTCGCACCATTGTCCCGGGGATCGCTGCAGTGCGCTGTGGCAATTTCCTGCCTGTCAAAAACGGCTTGGCCACGTTCATTGATGATTTGGCAACCGTAGTGGCCGCAGACGAGGAATTCGACGTTGGGATTGGGATCAATCAACTTCGCCTTGATGTCGACGCCGCAATTGATGTTGTCAGCCTCGGATCGAAAACTGCGCAGGTAGTCTTCTTTGTCCGATAACTCGGGTGAAGGCAATCCGTCTTTGCTGGTCAGCCGACTCTTTTCACTGATGTACTCGTGGATCGTCAAAAAGACATGATGGTCGGTATGCTTTTTGATGATCGCGTCGGCCCAAGCGACGACTTTATCGCGCGGTAAGAATTCGAGTGCCATGAACAGCAGCTTTTGACCGTTTTGTTCCATGACGTAATACGCATTCTCAAGATTATCTTCCTCGAACGATGCAACGAAGAACTCTTCATTCAGTGGATTGTCGGCGATTTTGAAATACTCATCGAGATGTGCCGTTCGGTTAATCGGTTTCTCGTCGTGGTTACCCACACAAACCACGTAGGGAACGACGCCGTCGATGTTTCGGTACGAGCCGCGAATCTTTTCCCATTCTTTCGGTTCGTTTTTCGATGTCATGTCGCCGACATGCACCGCGACTTGGATGTTGCGTGTTTTCTTATTCGTCGCCATCCACTGAAACATCTGATCAAGAATCTGAACGTTTTCCTCGCGGCCCTTTCGCAGGGTCGTGTACGTTTGCGTGTCAGGAATGATGACGGCGGTCCACGCTCCGTCTTTAAGCGGCGGTAATGGTTTATTGTGCAGTACAAAGTCTTTTTCGTCCTGCGCTGCCCCCTCGTTTTTGACGCGCGGGTTAACGGACTGCTGGATGACTTCAAACAGAGTCGCGCCTTGGTATTCTCCCGATTGGCTGGTCAGTTGTTTGGTCGCGTCCCACTGGTCGAACAGTATGGGATAGACAAAAATAAAATCGTGCGTCTTCTCGGCTGGTTGGATCAATTTCGTAAATACGTCGGCCTGCTGGTCGCCGGGTAACTCCATGAAATCGTTCATTTGACCCGGATAGTCGATGTAAAGGTAGTACTGCGTCAGATGCGGATCTCGTTTCATCTTTTCCAGCGTGCTCAACCGAAGTTCCCAGGTTTGGCTATTGATTAGGAAGTCGGCGAACGAAAGGTATCCGTAACCTTCGTTGAAACCGCCGGCCATGTTCACGCCGATCGATTCAAAGCCAATCTTCTTAAGTCGCTTCAAGACTTCAGTCGCCTTTTTGTCTCCGTGCTTCTCCAGAAAGTCCTTCCAGTTGTCCAGATTCACGATCCGAATGGGTCGCGTTAGCGGAAGGCTGAAATAGTTCTCGGCCGTTTCCCAAAAATATTTTTCACGGCCCCATGAAATCCAAGTGAGATTTAGTTTCGGAACGATGACGCATCCCGGCGATCCGGCGTTGATCGACGCATTCAAGAATTCCCCAACGTTCATCGGTTCGTGGCCGCGTCGTACCGGGACCATCGCGTCGATGTTCTGTTTACCAGTGATGTAACGCTCAAGTACCTGTGGCTTCAGCTTGTCGATCATCTCCAAGATGTCTTGTGCCGTGTATTGGTCGGGGAACATCCATTGAGCGAACCCATCTTTTGACTTCAGTGCACTTGCCAAAGGGATAATTCGGACGTTCGTACCCACTGGGATGCCCGCGTTTGTTTTCGGTTTGATCGCCTGGTCGGCTTTCCGTTTTCCTGACTGTTTAATCAGTCCGATGGCTTTGTCGGCAAAGCGGAGGCCCATTTGCTTGTAGCCTCCGGGCGGACAATGGACACCGTTGTTTGCCCCATTCAGGTCGTCGGTGTTGACCCAAGCTGCGCGGGCGTGATTGTCGGCGACATCAACTTGAATCTGCCGAATCGCATCCCAATTGGCCGTGCCGAGTCTCGCGTCGCTCAATCGTCCGATCACCCAGTTGATATCGTCGCGGTCGAAGTCTTCGGATAGTTGCTGGTAAAGTGTTTTTAGATTGCGTTCGTATGCCGTCGTCGTCGCATCTTCCTGATGATCCTTTTCGCCTTGCATCCAGACGAAGGTCATGGTGTCTATTTTCTTACCGGTCGAAGCCTTCTTGGCTGCTGCTAGGAGTTCCGTATAGATTTTGGCACGCGGTACCCAACGCGATATCCCTCGCCCGCCGTAAGCAACCTTCGTCACGATGACTTCGTCGTTAGGAAAAGCCTGCTTGAGTGTCGGAGTGAACGATACACTCAGGTCGAGGTTCTTCATGTTCGACTGGCCAGAACAGAGAAAGAGATGTGTTCTCCTTTCGGATGCCTCTCCCGATGCAGTCGGTGTGGGTGGCGTTGAATCTGCGGATTCATAATCCTTGCCGAGACGACTCTGTTCGACCGAGTCGACCCACTGCCGCAATTGCGACTTCATTTCTTTGACGACTTTCGGATGCTTCTGTGCGATGTCGTTCTTCTCGCCAGGGTCGTTTTCCAGGTCAAACAGTTCAAACTTCTTGTCTGTGAAACTGACGGCACCGCCCGACCGTTTGCCTTTCGATTGTTCTGCCGATACGAGTTTAAAACGTTCGCCAGAGAGTGCCACCGCATCACGAAAGTAGAATGCGATTGGTTCGCCGCGTTCCTGCCCTTCGCCTCTCAAAATTGGCAAGATGTCGACACCGTCGTAGGGCCGATTGGGCAACTCAATGCCAAGCAACTTAGCCAGGGTTGGCAGGTAGTCGAGTGTAGAGCAGGGAGTTTTTACGACGGTCCCGGATTTGATTTGACTTGGCCATTCGATCAAGCCGGGCTCTCGGATTCCGCCTTCATAGAGCGACGCTTTTCGTTCGCGGAATGAGCCGGCCGATCCTTGCAAACGTGCTTCCGCTTTCTTGGTGCGTCCAATTGGTGGTCCTGGGCCGTTGTCGCTGGTGAATGCAAGCAGCGTATCGTCAGCAATACCAAGGTCACGAAGTTCTTGCCGAAGCCGCCCCATCTGCGCGTCGATCGCTGTCGCCAGGCTGTAGTAGTGCTGTTGGTTTTCGGGCAAACCCGAGTACATTTCCTTCATGTACTTCGGGTGTCCCACCACAGGAGTGTGCGGCGGGTTAAACCAGATGACGGCCAGAAAAGGTTGTTCTTTTTTGGTTGATTCGCGAATGAAGGGGATGGCGCGATCCATTACGATTTCGGCGGCGCAGCCTTCGATCGGCTCGTCCAATGGATTGCCGTTGTGAATGTAGCCCGCTCGCAGATCAATAGGCTTGGGCGACGACTGGCCACCGAGCGCACGTCCGATGCCACCCGGATCGGTATAGGGATTGTGAGTTGCGACCGATGATGGACTAGCAAACCACTCGTCGAAGCCCGCCATGCCTGGTGTCATCAGAACATCCTTGTCGCCTTTGTAGTCCGGCGTCAGCATGCCGAGGTGCCACTTGCCAAAGTGCCCTGTCGTGTAGCCTTTCGATTTCACGAGTTCAGCGATGGTCAGCTCTTCGGCTTTCAGGTGACTGACCGCGCCGCGGTGATTACTGATCCCGCATCGAGTGGCAATTCGGCCAGTCAACAGTCCGGCCCGCGACGGCACGCACAACGGTGACCCGACGTAAAAGCGATCGAGTCGCGCACCGGCCTTTGCCATCTGATCCAGATGCGGCGTCTTGATGTGAGGATGTCCGTTGTAGCCAACATCGCCCCAGCCGAGATCGTCCGCCATGCAAAGGACAATATTAGGACGAACTGGTTGATCGTCTGCGCTCGCTGTTCGTGGTCCAATCGCCGCAATGACGAAGAGGAACGAGGTGAGAAGAAATCTAGCTGGAATACGCATATGGAAATCTCTGCAACAAACGTGTCGTATAAATTGAATCTAGTCTCCCGCTGCGCCCAGCGGATTAATCAACGCGATTAACGCGAAGGCCAGCACGGTTAGTCAGTAACAAGCCGACAATTTTCCTGCATTTCTTTCACTCTATCTGGTGCGACTGCGCTGATGTTTCGTTGGGAAATCGGTGAGTTGGATTTGTGGTAATGGTCGTATAGCTCGACACCCAGGATCGGAGACCGGGACGGAAATGTTGCCGGTTCCCCCTGCCACCACTGGGTATATCGATATCCGTTGCGATGCGTTGCGCTGGCGCCGATCGCTTTGGGATGCGTGACGTTGTCCGATGTCGTCCGCTCGGCACGGGTCACAAAGGTGTGTATGTATTCGCGTGCGGAAGACTGTTTGTCTCGGAGAGTGCTCGCAAAACTGATGCCGTCGATCCCAGGCGGAACCGGCACATCGCATAACGTGGCCAGCGTCGGATACAGATCAATCAGTCCGACGATGGCATCCGACTTCGCATTGTGGCCGGATTGGAGACCCGGGACGCGAACAATCAGCGGAACCACGGCGTCTTTTTCGTGCAGCGTAAATTTCGCCCACCGGTCGTATTCACCGAGTTTGTAGCCGTGGTCCGAAGTGAAGACGACGATCGTATTGTCATCGAAGCCGGTCTGCTTCAATGAATCCAGTAGATCTCCCACCAGGAAATCCGCATAGGAAACGCAGGCGGCGTACCCTTGCATCATTTCCTTCTTCTTCGCAGCGGGGAGGCTGTACGCATCGTATTGCTGTTTATCGGCATGCACGCTCAGCAGAGCATTCGGAAAGCTCAGTGAATAGTGGGTGAGAATGTCGCCCGGCGGCTTGATATCGGTGATCTGCATCGCTTCGCGTTGATGCAGATTGAAGAAGCGTTTTGGAGCCGCATACGGCGAGTGCGGCTTCTTCAATCCGACGCACATGAAGAATGGTTTGCTGGCTGACTTCTTTGCACGCTGCTGCAGCCATTGCTTTGCGTTTTTGACCAACGCGCCGTCCTTGTGCTCGTACACGCCGAACTCACTGGCCGAAGTAATTCGCGTCCTCTTATCTTTTGTCTTGGGATCTTTGACATTCACCCCATCCTTGCCCTTGCTCGGCAGAACGACGGAGAAATCTAGCTTCGCGCTTTCTGTTTCAGGCAGGACGGTGTCGTGATACAGTTTTCCGCCTCCGACGGTGACGTATCCATGTTCACGAAAGTGGGCGGGCATGGTTTTGATGCCAAGCCTTTCGGCCTTCTTTTGGACGTTGCTGCTTTTGCCGCCCTGGTTGCAAGTGATCTCGCTGTTGCTGGGATACGTGCTAAGAAACAACGAAGCACACGACGGTCCGCAAAGCGGATATTGGCAGTACGCGCGATCGAACAGCATGGACTCCTTTGTCAGTCGATTCAAATTTGGCGTTTCGACGAAATCGTAGCCGTACACACCAACCTGTTTCATCAAGTCGTCGGCGATGATCACCAGCACGTTCGGGCGTTCGTTTGAATGCACTGCTGGCGCGGTTTGGTTGTCCACAGCAGAAGCCGCCGTGACACCGGTGACTTGACAAAGCAGCGCGCAGATTAATATTCGTTGCATCGATCGTTCTTGGTTGGCTCGTTGAGATGGCAAACCAGTTCGCTCACTTGCGGAGTACCTTTCCCCAGGTTGCTTTGAATTCATCCAGAGTCACATGGCCGTCTTGATCTTTGTCTGACCAGGTGAATCGTCTTTCCGCGCCTGCCTTCTGTTCTCCGTAGGCATTGGCGATGAATTCCTTCAGCGTCAGACGCTCATCCTTGTCTTTGTCTCGCTTCTGAAAAATGGCCTCTGTTTGGATGCTTTTCTTATCGTCCGGAGCACCGCGAGTGCCGTCGGAATCAGTGCTACCTACGATTCGAAACGGCACATGATGCACCGTCCCTTTCCCGCGGCCATCAAGCACTTGGCAGTACAACCGGTAATCGCCCGGAGCAGGCGGAACTTCGACCTTGGTCTGCGACGTTCCTTTGACTGGTCCCCACACCAATTTGCCTTTGTCGTTGCCGCGGGCACGAAAGATCAAGTAGCGATACGTCAGCAGGTCATTATCGGGGTCGTTAGCCGTGACAACCACCTTCAATTTCTCGTGCTCGGAGACTTCGATTCCCTGATCCGTCCCACCGAGCGTCAATCGCTCAATGACGGGGGCACGATTTGATGGTTCCTTCCCGGTCCAAAACCGGTGCATCTCGTCCGCCATCGGCGTCACCAAGGGAGAATCTTTTTCACGCAGCAGCTCTCTTGGATCTTCTGGCAGTAGGAGACTGAACCAGGTGCCCATTCCTCGTTTGTGTTCGCCCCAGACAAAGACGACTCCGCCTGTGTTATTCTTGCCAACCTTGATCATGGGATTCGCTTCCCGAAGTTGCTGGACCTTTGCGAAAGGTGTTAGTTCCAAAGCGTGGTCGGTGGCACCCTTCTTGGCAGCCCAGGGTCCACGGTGCGAATACTCGGAAAAGTAATACGGTTTCTTCCAGTGCTTTTCTAGGTTGTTGATCGCCGTTTGCATGGCTCCTTTGCTGTAGGCGTTGACTCCAATCATGTCGACTTCGGGAGCGTGCTGTTTGATCAGGTCGATCGACTTCTTCGGCGCATTGATGATGACGATGCAAGTCAAGCGATGCGGGTTGCGACGATGGATTCTCTTCGCCATCTCGTTGACCGTGGTTAGATACTGTTCTTCTAGATGAACCTCATTGCCCAGTCCCCACATCAACAGCGCTGAGTGGTCGTCGTAGGCATCGAGATGAGAATCGAGTTTCTTGAGCATCTCTTCACGGCGCTTCCGATAGTCGAAGTCGTAAGCCGTTTTGCCTTCGATGCCGTTTCTTCCCTGGTGCGGCATCCAGATTCCAAGAATCAGCTTTTGATTCAGCTTGTCCGCGTCCTCCAACCATTGGCCGGTGTCGTCGCTGATACGCCACGTGCGAATCGTGTTGGCCCCGTACTTGGCTGCTAATTCCATAAAATCGGTGCCTCCGGCGCCCTTGATATGGAACGAACTGAAAACGTCATAACGGCCTTGGAACGCGTCGCCTTCTTTCGCGAACGAATTTTGCCCCGGCCCATACATCATTGTCAGCAGCACGAGCAACATTGAGATTCGAGTGATCATCGTTGTCCTGTCTTCCGTCATTGGAATTGTCTTGAAAGTGTCATTGGCGGGAGGGCCGGTCTGTTTGATTGCGATTCCGCTTGGAAGATTTGCTGTCAAGCTTCGGGTCGATCTCGCCGGTTTTGAACCGTTGGGTGTGGTATTGATAACGCATGATTTTGTATCGCTCGCCTTCCTTCCACAGCGGTTCCATCTTGTCCTGCTCCCAGGCTTCCAGCAGACCCTTCATCTGACTGACTCTGTCCGGCTGTTGGGCGGAAAGATCATTCCGCTCGGCGATATCGTCCTTCAGGTTGTACAGCGCGAAGCCATAGTCATCGACTCGAATGAGTTTCCAATGCCCGTCGCGCATCGCGGCACATTCCAGCTTGCGAAAATAGAGCCTCTCGTGCGGTGTGTTTGTGTTTTCCCCGGTCACATACGGGATCAGATCCACACCATCGACAGGACGTGGCTGATCCAGTGAACCACCCGCCGCAGCCAGACTTGTGGGATAGATATCTAGCGACGACACCATCTGATCGTAAACCTTGCCGGCAGGAACATGGTTCTTCCAGTACAGAAGGAACGGCACGCGATGACCGCCCTCGAACTTGAATCCCTTCTTCCCGCCCAGTGGATAGTTGGAAAACGTGGGACCGATGCCGCCGTTGTCGCTCAGAAACCAAATGATCGTGTTGTCGATCAATCGGTGCTGATGGAGTGAGTCAAGCACTTTGCCGATGTTGCGGTCCATTCCGTAGATCAGGCCGAGATAGTTGTCGTCCGTGCCGAGTGCTTGCAAATCTTCAGGCTTGGATTGCAGCGGCCCATGCGGCGCGGTGAACGAGAGGTAAACAAAGAATGGTTTGTCTTTGCATTCTTCGATGAACTTCACCGTTTGGTCGCCGAGACGATCCGTCAGATGCCCATCGAATTTCACCTGCGTCCCGTTGTGCTCGGTTGCCTTATCGCTGCCGGGCTTGTCGGTTTTCTGTTCGTCGTACCAGTACGTTCGCGAGCCTTCACGCAATCCCCAGAACACATCAAAGCCACGCCTTGTCGGGTAGTGCTTCTCTTCACTGCCCAGGTGCCACTTTCCGAAGATGGCTGTGCGGTAGCCGAGTGACTGCAATGCTTGCCCCATCGTGCGTTCCGCGGTATCCATTCCATCGGGTCGGCGCGGCGAGTTGCCTTCGTGGCCGAAGCGTTGCTGATAGCGGCCTGTCATCAGTCCCGCCCGACTTGGACTGCAAACGGAAGCGCTGACATGGCCGTCGGAAAAACGCGTTCCCATGGATGCCAGGCGATCAAGATGCGGCGTCTTGATACGGTCGGAGCCCTGGAATCCCAGGTCTGCGTAGCCAAGATCATCGGCCAGAATGAGGATCACGTTTGGCTTCCGTTCGGAAGCGCAGACCGGCATGACGCTGACTGCTATCAGAAAAGCCATGTTGGTGATAAACAGTTTCGGATTCAAAGGGCTAATTCGATTCATTCTGTTCCTTATCGAAAGTTAAGCCTGTCCACCACTGGTCGTAATGCTTCGACATCTTTTCAACGACATCAGGTTTCAGTGCGGCAAGATTCCAGTCTTCATGCGGATCGCTGGACAAATCAAAGAGGCTCCACTGCCCGGGTTCGGTGTACTTGTAGTGTTCGCGGGCGCCGTAGTAACCCGGTCGAGAGGGATCGTTGATGTATTCATAATGCAACTTGCAGATGATGGCCCGTTCGGTCTTTCCGCATTCCGGATCAAGGCACGGGTATTGGCGCAGAAGGTGATAACTGCCGTAGCGGATTCCACAAAACGCATGCTTGTGGCTTTGCGCGCGGCCACTCGGCCAGCGACCGGAATGATGCACCACCATGCGGTCCTTGCCGGGCCAGTCTTTGTTGTCGTGTTGGAAGAGCGGAGTCAAATCGAACCCATCGAGTTGTTGCCGATGTTTGGGGTCCAGCGGAACATCAGCGACCGCAGCCAGCGTCGGAAGTATGTCATGATGGGCCGTTAACTGATTCCGCTCGCCAGGCTGGAGCGTGCCAGGCCAGCGCCAGAACGAGTAGGCGCGAGAACCACCGTAGTAGGCATTCACCTTTGCGCCACGCATTCCCGAATTCCAGGTGTCGACACCAAACGTGCCTCCATTGTCATTCATGGCGATCAATAGCGTGTCTTCTTCGATGCCCAGTTTCCTGAGCTTATCGAGCAACCGACCAACGTTTTCATCGACCTTGGCAACCATTCCGTGAAATTCGGGTTTGGCTGCCTTTCCCCGGTACGGCTGCGTGTATTCATCGGGAACCTTCAATGGTGAATGCGGAGTGAACGTCGACAGGTAACAAAAGAAGGGCGCATCTTTATTCTCTTCGATGTACTTCATTGCCTCGTCGAAAAGAACATCCGTGCGATATCCCTTGTGGCGTTCCTCAACGCCGTTGTGAACCATTACCGGATCGTAGTGTTGACGCTGGTCATCGTTCAGATCGTTGAGTGCAACATCAAAACCACGCTTATGAGGCACGTGCTCGCCTTCAAAACCAAGATGCCACTTGCCAAACATCGCGGTTCTGTAGCCCGCTTTTTTCAGCACTTGCGGGAGTAGGGTTGCATTCAAGCTCAATTGATGACGCGGGTAAGTCGTATGCGTGACACCAACCTTGAATTCATGCATCCCGCTCAATAGCGCTGCTCTCGTTGGGGAGCACGTGGGGCTCACCATGCAGTCGTTAAACCGAAGGCTCTCTTCGTGCAAGCGGTCAAAGTTGGGTGTCTTGAGAACGGGATTTCCGTGGGCCGCAATGTCGCCATGCCCCATATCATCCACCAGCAACAGGACAATGTTCGGTTGTATCGCGTTGAGTGGAGCAACAACAAAGGCCACTGCCAGAAGTGCAAATACTCGCATTAGGTAATCACTCATCGATCAATTCCAAGGCTTCGCCCGCGACTGACATGTTCGGCGTGCAGTCGAGTGAGTTCGGTGACGACATCAAGATGCTTAAGCCAGAGGTTCTTCTTTTGGCCAGGGTCCGTCGACAAATCAAACAGCTGTCCCTGCGGGCCGCCTTCATCCGATTCAACGGCATTCTTATTATACGGCCCGCCGCCTTCCATGAATGGCATTAACACCCATGAGTCTTTGCGAATGACCGGCTTGCCGAAGAACGTACTCAGTACGGCATAGGGTCGAATACCGGATGCAGCCTTGTCGCCGAGTAGGTACGGCAGAATATTAAAGCTGTCCTGGGCCGTGTCTTTCGGGAGTGGCTTCCCGATGATCTCCGCGCACGTGGCCATGAAATCTTCCAGCGTGATCAGTTCGTCACACTGAGAGTTCACCGGTACATGCCCCGGCCAGCGAGCGATAAACGGAACGCGGTGCCCGCCTTCGTAGCCGTCTCCTTTGAGTCCACGCCAATTGCCGTTGGCTTGGTGGTCGAACTTCTTCATCACGGATCCCGGGCCGTTTCCGTTTCCTTCGGCAGCGCGGCCATGCGAACCGTTATCGCTGCTGAATACAATCAGCGTGTTTTCACTGAGGTCGTGTTCGTTGAGCTTTTGAACGATCTGGCCGACGGTATCGTCAATCTGATAGACAAAGTCGCCGTAGTCCGATGCGTCCGATTTTCCGTGATACTGTTTGGCGGGAACGATTGGCGTGTGAACGGCGGTCAATGCGTAATAAATGAAGAACGGCTGTCCCTTCCGTTCTTTCACCGACGCATCGATGTAGTCCAACGCGCGCTGGGTCGTGCGAGGCATCACGTCAATGGGACGATGCGACTTCGCCATCGGTCGTCCCTTCTTGGGGCCTTTTACGGTTGGGATCTCCGTCACCAGCCGGTTCTCCATCAATGACAACGGCGATCCAACGGCCGTGCCATTCATGCCGAAGAAATGGTCGAACCCGTGGTCGTTTGGACCTCCCCTGGTCGGACGCTTGTAGTCGGTTTTGAAGCTGGCGCCGGTCGCTTTGCCCTTTTGGTCAAACCAAGTTTGGCCAAGATGCCACTTGCCGAAGCAGGCAGTGTGATAACCGTTTGCCTGCAGATATTCAGCCACCGTCAGTTGTTCTTCATCGATCAGGCATCGATTGAGAATGCCTTCAATCCAGTTGGGGCGACGAAGGAAGTGTCGTCCCGTCAGGAATCCGTACCGCGTCGGGCTACACACGGCTGCACCGGAATGGGCGTCGGTGAACCTCATGCCACCATTCGCCAGCCGGTCGAGGTTAGGCGTCGGCACCTTCGAATTCGCGTTGTAGCAGTGAAGGTCGCCGTACCCTAGATCGTCAGCGAGCACAAACACGATGTTGGGTCGCGACGATTCTGCACCGGATGCGTTCGCAACCACCGTGATTGCGATAATAATTGCGAGGAAGCATGTTGTTTTCATGCTCAAACTCCACTCTCTTCACTATGTTCGCTGGCAGCGCCGGCCCGAGGACGGGAGCGGCCATCTTTCAGGAAAGCCCTCGCCTGTCGCTTCAGCTTCTTTTCGATCTGTGCGAACTCGGGGCTGCCCAGCAGATTACGGGATTCGCCGAGGTCTTTCCGCAGGTTATACAACCCCGTGAACTTCAACGGCTTGGTCGTCTCCCAGACGATTTTGAAATCTCCGTCGCGAATCATCAGATGAGTCGGACGCAATGCCTGTGCCGCATAGATGCCTTTCGGGCGCGGCTTGGCGGTGTCCGGGTGCAGGAATGTGTCCAGCATGTTGAAGCTGTCGACTGCCTCGTCGTCGGCTAGTTCTTCGCCGGCAACCGCCGCCAGTGTGGCGAACATGTCCAGCAGACTAATCTGCGCTGACGAAGTCACGCCCGCTGGAATTCGCCCTGACCAGGAAACGATAAACGGCTCACGGTGCCCGCCCTCTTCGATCTTCCCTTTGCTGCCCGACAGACGTCCATTTGCTGGCAGGTTCGCCTTTTCGTTCGCACCGTTGTCGCTGCTGAAGATGAACATCGTATTGGCAAGCATCTTCTCGCTCGGATTTCGCGGGTCGTCAGTCTCGCCAAGCCACTTCAATAGCAGACGAACGGCCACGTCGTTCTCGTAGATCATTTCCGATCGATCGAGCCTGAGCGAATCGCGATTTGACAACAAAGCACGACCGTCCGCGGTCTTGCAGGCTCCCTTGACCGTGACGCCATCCAAGTCGGCTGCCGGAAGCAGCTTGTTATGATTCGCGTGCGATGGGTAGTAGAGGAAGAACGGTTGGTCCGCGTGATCTGCTCCGGCCGCGTGTTCGTTCATGTATCCACGTGCTGCGTTGAGCCACAACTGCTGGCTGATGAATTCGATGGGACCGCCCGGGTTTCCGTAACCGGGAGCATTTTTGGAATCGTTGGGTACCAGCGACTTCGTGTTCGCGTCGTACTTTTGATAGACGCGGTCGATGTGATAGGCAGGACTCTTGGTGATGTTGTGCTGTGTCCCGGTGTAATGATCAAAGCCAAAGTCGAGCGCACAGAGCTTGATGGGTGAACTCGCGTGGAAATCCTGTCCCTTTTCAAAGAAGACATGCCATTTCCCAACGCCATAGGTTCGATAACCCGAGCGTTTCAACATCGCGGGAAGTGCCGTACCGAATTGTTCCGCTGTACGAACCGTTCGACCGCCTCGCAACAGACTAATCCGAGTGGGATTGCAGAACGCAGCCGGTGAGTGACCGTCGGTGAATCGCAACCCACTGGCCGCCAGTCGCTCCATCGTCGGCGTGTGAACCTGAGACGCGTTCGAGTTTTGCGTGAAATCCTGATATGCTGAAGTGTCGCCTTGTCCCATGTCGTCGGCTAAGAACAGGATGATGTTGGGTCGTGAATCGGCACCGTTTGCGGTGCTGACGCACGCGAGAAGTGCCATTGCAAGAATCGTCGTTCTCATTGAATCTCTCGTTTAAATACTTCACAATCGACGCCACTGCAGGCGACTGGCTGGAGCTGTTTTCAGGTTCGCTCTATAGGTAATAGCACTTAACTGACGAATTTTACGGCTGTGTAGAAAAAGATAGTTTCACCGGTCACGAATATGCCGCGGTCGATTGCCAGCAGCGGAGGATGTGCGACGCGAAACGAAAAAGCCTTGTCGTCCGAGCAAGGGGCCACTTTACGAACTCAGTGACTCAAAACGCTTATGAAATCTACAGCCACCTTGACCCTGGTCGGGAGATTGCTGCTCGCCGGAGTCTGCCGTTTCGAAGACAAGCCCATTCATAGCCACAAAATAGGGAAGGACTACCTGTTCAAGATCAGGAAGGATCTGAGCGAGAAAAACAACCTTGCATTAAAGAAGCGGGAGAAGACGGAGGAAATGAAAACGCAACGGTTTCGTAGTCTGCAGCGGATCGACGCCAAGATGCCCGCGCCGAAATAGACCGAGAACACTCGGGTTCGGAGTGTCTTTTGTGTTCAGCGTGATGAGTTTTCAAGTCGTTACCGCAAGATCTTTGCCGTGTCGTGTTTGAATTTGTTGATCGATCGTTGCAGTTTTTCATGCAACGCGGTCTGTTCGGCGGCAACGGTTGGGGTAAGACGTATTTCGTTTTCCTTATTTAAGGGCAATTGCCTTTTACGGAGACTTGCTGGCACCACAAATACGACCGACTCAATGTGCCTGCATGAGGCGGTAGTGTTTGGTGATTTCCTCGGCAGAGAGAGCCTTCGGATACACGGCCAACTCGTCGACCATCCCTTTGAAATACATTTGGCCGTCATAGGAACCGGGGGTCTTTGATCGTAGAAACGCTCCGATGGCAATCATCGCATCAAGCGGCTCGGCCTTGAGCGGCGGTGCCGGTGAGGTTTCAACCGCACTGCCGTTCAAGTAGATCTCAACCTGATTGTCACTCCGCACCGCAACCACATGATGCCACGAGCCCGGTGTGTATCGCTGCGATGAAAAGACATTCACCGACTCCTGCTCACCGTACGGCCACAAATGGTTGATGAAACGAATGGATTCGTCCGGGTAAACTCGACGATGCTGCATTGGTAACAGCGAAAGGCGGTACAGTTTTTCACGCGACCTGGAGTCGGGTTGACGATGGTTGATATCGATAAGCGTTGTCCGCTGTGTGAAGGACGGGTTCATCCACAGTTCCAGCGTGAACTCGTCACTTAACACTGACGCCACTGGTCTGTCGATCATCACGTAACCGTGGTTTCGACGACCGCGTGGAAAATACACGCCGCCGTCTTGCAGTTTTGCCCCACCATGAAGAACCGCATCAGCATCGCCTGCTATGTCAGTAATCGTCCCGCCGTTTTCTGCCTCGAATCGCCAGTAATGCGCGGGCTCGGCGTTTTGGACACTCCCGACGTACTCGGCCGGAACGCTAAGCGGTTCCAAAGGAGCTTCGGCAAGACGCGGCAGTGCAACCGGAGCCGCCTCGTCGACAATCTGACCGTTAGAGGCATCGATCCGAACCGCATCCGATGTCAACAGTTCGCGACTCTTCCATGCGCGCCCGTCCTCGTCCAGCAACGCGACTTCGACTTCTCCGTCATAGACTTCCACCCAGCTCTCGCCGTCCGCCACGGCCATCGCGAACTCCGTCCCAAGATCAACCACGGCTGCATCGGGACCAAGGATCGTGAACCCGTGAGCGATCTCCGTCACTTGCGCCGCGACCTGGCCCCGCACCAGCGATACCTGCATGTCTGAATCAATCGATAATTGACCCGGACCGTGAACCAGCAGTCGCGTCCCATGATTGAATCGCAGCTCCATTGAACCTGACTCAAGGCGAACGGCTCCGCGGGAAACGCTCGCTCCGCGTGCCAGTGCGGACTCTTCGCTCCAGGCCGAACCATTCAGTTCTTCGACGCGGGCGATCACTGTCGAAGGCACGGAGACGGTCCCGCCGGAATCCGAAAAGAACGTGGCGGCGGCAAGGCCAATGGCGAACACGACACTGGCCGCAACAACCCAGCCTACCCACGAAGGCATTGAATGCCGACTATCGCTTTGTACGGTGGACGCGACCTCAGACTTCTCCGCATCAAACGATGCCAGCAGCGTCGATTGCTGAAGCATCGCCTGCATCTGACATTGTTCCAGGTAGATGCGTCGGGCATCGTCTGACCCTGACACCAACATGTTTAGCCGCTGCTTGCCGTCGTCATCAAACTCATCACTGCACATCAATGCCAGGATATTTTCAAGCTCTCTTCTGGTCGTTTCATCCGGCGACATCGGCCACCTCGCTTTCATCCGAGACGCACTTGATCAGTGTCCTGCGGATTCGGAACAGCGTCTGCCCGACAGCGTTGGCAGTTCGCTTCAGCACTGCGCCAATTTCATTCATCGATTCACCATTCACATAAAAGCGACGGACGACGTCCCGGTTGCGCTCCGAGAGCCGTTGCATGCAGCCTTCCAGGCGTGCCACCCGTTGTTCGTAGACGTCATCGATTGCCATTGCGTCGCGGCTAAGCTTTTCCAACGCGGCATCGTCAAACACCAGCCGATCACGAATCTGCCGTTGCCGAAAGGCCATCACCTGAAAGTGAGCCACACGAAACGACCATGCCTTGAAGCTGGAGCCCGGTGTAAAATCGTCTGACTTTTTCCAAAGCACCAGATTGATTTCCTGTAGTACCTCGTTGGCTTGGTCCACATTGCCAAGCATCGACAGAACGAAGCCGAACAACCGCCCCTGGTATTCCGTGATCAATTCGAGGAATTCATCGCTGTGATTCATCTGTTTCCTGGTTTTAAACGCTTACGCAGTGTCCTGCAGAAGCTTGGCTCTCGGTCCTACGGAAGCATTCTGCGGTTAACGCAACGAAGGTACCGTCACATGTAAATAACGCGAAATATCGCCATTTTACGCCAATGCACGAGCAAACATAAGTTTTTCGCCGCCGGACGGGTTTGAGCGTCTTTACTTGAAGCGATTCAGTACCTGAATGACCGCCTAAATGACTACCACATGGCGTGCAGATTCCGCTCGCGTTTTGACCGGTCCGGAGTCAAGAATTGAGTGGTATTCGCAAGCCCGTTGCATGCGACCGTACTTTGGACGCATTGGTTTGTTTTGGGGCACACGCATAGAACGGGTCGCGAAACAGTCGACGTGACTTGTTGATTTCGTCGGCACCTAGCTCCGAAAGAAATCCAAGATGATGAAAACGGATTTAGCTGCTGCACGAGTCATCTGGATGGATGAGGCAATCGCCACAACAACTCCCGGAATCCGTGCTCGCCCTCCTCGTCACAATCAGGCAATAGAAGTACTCGATTGTCGCCCGCTTGCCTAGCAAAACGTATTAGCTTTTCGATTGGATGATCGGTCGCCTTGTTGCTACCGAGTCCCACCGCAGCCACACCAAGCGTCTCCATTCGTAAAACTTCATTTTGGCCCTCGCAGACAACGACCCCATAGGTGCCAAGCGATTCCTCTACGTATGGCTCTTTCAACCGATCCACGTGATCATCCACAGGAATTTTGAGGAGATCACGAGCGTAACCTATGAATCGTTTGAAGAGCAATCGATTGAGTGGGGGCAGCGACTTCGTTCGATGAAAACTGGTGAAGCCATCTTGCAAAGACCGGGAACGCTCGATGTTGAATACGTGAAAGTGAATTTCATGAAACTCCCTGAGACTGCTGAATCAGATGATGCCGTTACGCGGCTACTACAGAGAAATTTTGAAAGCGATTTCCTCATTTCTACCGAACAAGCTCGCAAGGAACATGAGCAATGTCTTGACGGTCTGACGCTGCGCTAACCCCTTGGGGCAAGGGCTGTGCTGACCGTCACGACCAGATTGCATTTTGACCGATCGGTCCGGCCGCGGCGCCCCTGCACCCTAATCGGAATCGCCGACCATCGAGGTCGTCCATCCCGAGCCGTCCCCTACTCCGGCATGCTGCAAAAGGAGGGCTTTCCAACGAACAGTTTATCGTGCTTTGGCCTTCGTAGTACACAACAACGTCACTGGTCGATGAAACCGGACCATCCAAGCCGACCCGCGTTTGCGCGCGGAGGTGTGTTTGACCGAAGCGGATTTGCGACATACGGATTCCGCCTCGGTCGATGCAACGAATGGAGTTCAGGGACGGCGAACCGATGGCAATAGGGGCTTACTCCATGCCCTTCATAGGCCTGCTATCAGTTGCCCGACAAGAATTGCATCTGGCGTCTTACGACACGGCCAAATCTGCTCTTCTTGACGCGATAGGCCGTTCGTGACGATTAGAGTGGGGCCGAATGCCGAATCACCTTCCCCGCATATTGTTTCCCTTGTTTTTTGAAAACGTCGGAACAGGATTACGTATTCCGCGTCTGACCTACTTAAGAGGTGTGGCACACTTCACCGATACGACGCAAGAATGAAGGGAACTTCCGAAAAGATGGATTCTGAAAAAATCGACGAATTCGCTCGTGCAGTCTTTTATTGCGGGCTTGGGGTTGTAGCGCTCGTTCTGGCGGTTCAGAAATTTCTCTTCTAATCTCCGTGAGTTGAGCGTCGTAACCTGACCCGTGAGGATACAAGCTCGCTGCGCAGGAAAAATGTATTTCATCACGTTTCGACGGCAAGTGAACTTCCATAGCCGTGGCTTGAGGACACATAAGTTCTGTACATCCACGTTCTGACACGTCCGCTTCGGTGCAATGTTCTCGGAATCACTTCCGAAAATTCACGAGAACTGCAGCGCGAGCTACGTATCAGATTTGCGATCCCCGTTCTCCTCATTTACTGATACGAATGATGGCAATGACGATTAAATCCGGATCACTAGAATGTTTTCCGAAATCGTTTCTGCTTGCCATCCATTCGCAAGCCGTCCACGGAAAGAGGGGAAAGCCATCCGAGCGCGGCTCCCTTGCTCGACGCATGAAGATTTGGTGCGCCGATGATGGAGTTGATCAATCGGTCGCGCATTCCAGTGCGAGCAATGATGCCAGGAAACAAGACAACGATCAACGCGAGCCCGCTCAACAACCACCGCACTCTCTTGGAGGTGCGTCTTTGATTGGCGGAACCTTGGGATTGTTTGGGCATTTCTCTCTGGCCGCCTGTCGTTGGGCTCTGCGCAAATAGTCGATCCAGGTGAGGATACGGCCCCGCGTCGTCACCGCGGCATGGTCCGCCGATAGACCGACTGTCGCCACAAATCTCTTGTGAGCGGTAGGGCACCGCTAGAAACCGAATATTACCGAACGAAATCGAGTTACGCAGCTAACAGCGTTTTAGACGCGTTTTAGTGTTTGGCTTGGCAACTCACCAAACAGCTTCATGTAGTCTCTTGAAAAGTAACCAAGGTGGGGGAGGCCACACTGTATAGCCGTGTGGGTGATCGGGTTGCTAACGTGCGCCGAGCTGAGAAGAAGTTGGCGGGCACGATTGAGACGACGAGTGCGAATGTACTCTACCGGTGTGACACCGAGCACCTCGCGGAAAGCGAGCCCCAGCGTTCGACTACTAACACCAGCATTGGTCGCGACGTCGCTCAGGCGGACGACACGTCCGAGATGAGCTTCAATGTAATCACGGGCTTGGCGAACGTATTTGACGCGATTCCGCTCACGTACTTCCCCAGCCCGTCCACACAATCCTTCAGCTATTGTTCGAAGCATCTGGTCTTCGATTTCCAGAATACCGGCTTTGGCAATTCCCGTGCTCTGTAATGCAATGATCGAATCATTCAGTTTCCGAATCACCTGCGGAGAAAACGCAAACGTGCTGCTTGTTGGAATGATCGTCGACAACTCGCTGCGATTGTAATCCCAGAGGGCCGACTCAAGCTGAGCACGTGAAATACTCACCGAACTGATCCAAACATTGCGTGGAGATCTCAGGAAACCATCAACTTCCGGACGCAGGATAATCCCCTCATGTTCTTTCAGTTGGACGCCCTGGAATACGCCCAGACTATTGCTAATCATTGGCAATACGACAGCCAGCATGCCCTGCGGAGGTACGCCTTGGATCGCCACATCCCGGTTGCAGACTTGTTGAGTGATTCTCAACTGACCGCAACCAACCACGGCAAAATCTGCGTCGAACGCTCCACATCCGATTTGCTGGTAATCGACATCCCATCCGATGGCCCGTGACCAGTCGGCGATTTGAGAGCAATCAAGGGCTCTCGCGGTGACGAGATTCTGCGAAGTCATGGACAGATCACGCGTGAAAAGGAGTGCATTGCGCAAATAGGATAGCCAGCGGAAAAGTGCGATCTATCATACCCACAAATCGCCGGGATGTCCTGCCACGCGTGAGGCGATTTTGCCGCGTTTTGGGCCAAAGTACGTCTGACACGCGACGTTTTCTCGTACTGGTTGAAGTCGGAGATGAAAGAGCGAATGAGACTACCTGAATGGATAATCTTGGTCGGCAGCTTGTCTGTCTGCGCAATGACCGGACTTGCTGAGGATACGGTTCCTGCGAATCCCTTCCTCTATCAAAGCAGCAGTCAGCCAATCATCCACTTCAACGCTGCGCAGACAGACGCTGTCTCCGCTCCGATGCCGAAGGGAACGGTGCGGGTCCGACCTTCAGAGGTCCGCTTCCTGCCAGCCAGTTTGGCGATTCCCGGAACCGTTCACAAAGTGTACGACGACGGCTCGGAGGTCCTGCTCGCCTCAACCAACTCGAGTGTCATGAAGCTGCGAGTCGACGGAGGAAGATTCGAGAAAATCGACGAGATCGTATTGCCGGGCTTCGAGGATGACTACGCGTCGCCGGACGTGGTGGAAGCTCTCCTGAAGAAGCTCGACGCCAATTACAAGAACGACGACGTCGTGCTATCGGAACTCGATCGCTACATGAAGAAATACAACCTCGGGGCGGAAAACGCTCCGAATGGCTTGTACACAATGATCGATCGTGACGGTCATCTCTATGCCGGATACGGCACGACGATTTTCAAGATTGGCGATGCAGACCCCGGTCAAACAGCGAATTCCAAACTCAAAGTGTTGGCAAGCCAGGACGTTCGCAAGCTGCTGCCGGAAGATCTCGCGGAAAGTGTCAGCCGATTCCTTGGAATCAACATGACGTACGACGGATTCGTGGTCATTGCCATGCCGGGGCTGATTGCCGCCATGGACCGGGACCTGGACAAACTTTACACCGCACCCATTACCGGTGAGGCAGTCGACAACGGGATTGCAATTGCGCCGGATGGCATCTACGTCGTGACCTCAAAGTTTCTCAGGAAGCTAGTTTGGACCGGCGCCAAACTCTCGATGGAAGAGGAGGACGGCGCATGGAAAGAACCCTATCCTTACAAAGCCGACAAGCCAGGGATGTGGCTCTCACGCGGCAGCGGCGCCACGCCAACCTTGATGGGTTTTGCAGACGACAGCGATAAGCTGGTGTTCATTCCAGACGCAGGAGACCCGGTTCAATTGCTGGCGTTTTGGCGAGACCAAATACCTGCGGATGCCAAACCCGTTGAGGGCTTTTCTTCGAAGCGACTCGCGGCCGCAATTCCAATCAAGTTTCCTGTTGAAACGACGATCGAGTGGTCACCCCATGTCCACGGAAATGGGATCATGGTCTTCGCCTCGGATTTCCCGGATCCCGTCTTCGATGGCGATCGTTCGCTCTTCAAGACCCTGCTGACGATGGGCTATACGCGAAAGGCTCCGATTGGAGCGGACAAGTTTTCCTGGGATGAAAACTCCAACACGCTGCAACGTGACTGGGCCTACATTGACCGGGGAATTACCTGGACACTCAGCCCGGTAAGCACGGCCTCGAATGCCGTTTACCTGAACACGCTGCAGGACGGAGAGTGGCGAATCCTGGGCTTCGATTGGGACTCCGGAGAACAGGTTGCGGACATTGCGCTGCCCGATTCGTACAAGTTCAACTGTGCCGGTGGCTTTATTTATCCGCTACCTGATGGGCGAATCTTTGCCGGTGGAATGTTTGGTCCGACCGTGATTGAACTGGGGAAATCCGGCGGCGGCAACGGGGCGCCTTTCAGTTCAATCGCTCCAATTGATTCCTCGAAGTGGGCCGTCGATCCTTCGAAGCACGGTATGAAACCGGAAGAATTTATCCGATCTGAGTCGCTTCATTTCATGAAGGGCATGGCCAAGCGAGAGGGCATTAATGAGTTCTACCACTTCACCAGCCTCGCTAAGGCCGCCGACAAATGGGTAGTCAGCCCGAATAACGATGTGATTTATTCGATGGCGATCGTTGATACCTCCCAAGGCTTCACACTGACACTTCCCGAAACGGAGGATCGTTTTATCACAGCCCAGATTGTCACTGAGGAACACATGAGCCACCAACTGGTCGGCGGTGGGGTCTACGAGTTCGAGGGGACGGAATTCAACGGAAGCCATGTGGCAATTGGCGTGCGAGTTGGAACCGACGCTACCGCAAAGGATGTCGATTTCATTGTCAAGAAGCTGCAGCCGCAGATGAAGGTCAAGGCTCCATCAGCGAAGCCGGTTCCGGACTACAACGAGGAGACGCTGCTTCAAGTCCGGTCGGTGTTGATGGAAGAATACGACAAGATGAGCGACACCTTCGGACTGATGACGGACGACGTCCACAAGGTGACCGATTGGGAGCGGTTCACCTATGCCACGGCCGGGGCGTGGGGGCTCTCGGCGGACAAATATGCGATGTACCTGCCCTACAGCCTCCCACTCGCTAAAAAAGATCTCGGCTACGTCGCAACCTACACGCAGCCGAAGGTTGGGCAGTTCTGGTCAATCACGGCCTACAACAACGAAAAATACCTGATGTCGGACAAGAACAATATCGTCAACACCGGGAATGCGGTCCTAAACGACGACGGCACCTTCACCGTTCATTTCGGTCCCGAGCGATGGAGGAATGCGAAGGGAGTCAAGAACTTCATCCTGGTGACGGAAGACGATTGGGGCTTCCTGATGCGGGCCTATGAACCGGACGTCGAGGCCTTTCGAGCGTATGAAGCGCCTGAGATCACGCCGATCTTCTCGCAAATCGGCGACGGAGAGATCGGGGTCAAGCCGATCACGAAAGAGAATTACGTCGTCGCGGAAACGGACTGGTATTTTGCCGAACAACAGAAACGTGCTCCGGTCAACACCTTCACGCACAATGGACCGGTCAGTAAGGACTCCCAGGATGTGATCCGTTCGAATCGTGATGTGATGTATTCGCTGGCCGTGGTGGACATCTCGAAAGGAGCTACCTTCACGATTCCCAAACGGGACGCCTTTCAGGCGATCCACATCATGGATGAGAACCATCTGACGCACCGTGTTGTGCGAGCCGGTGAGTCCGTCCGGATCGGTCCCGAAGATGTGACCGGCGGATCCCACGTCTACCTGCTTGCACGAACCAAGATCACCGATGACATGGACGAATCGCTAGCCGCACAGCAGGTGA
This sequence comes from Novipirellula herctigrandis, assembly GCA_007859835.1. Lineage (GTDB taxonomy): Bacteria > Planctomycetota > Planctomycetia > Pirellulales > Pirellulaceae > Novipirellula_A > Novipirellula_A herctigrandis. Next base: position 7,430,131 of record SJPJ01000001.1, read on the forward strand.
TGAAAATTGAGGCGGGCTCCGCCAAGCCATATCCAAGTAAAGGATTCGATGAGAAGGAACTGGTGGCAGCGAGAAATGCCTTGGTGCAGGAATATGTCGCCGGAGAAGCCAAGATCCTCGAGCATAAGTCATTCGTCCCGACGCTGAAGGACGCCGACCTGGAAAGCTACCTCTACGCGGCCGCAGTGGGTTGGGGAGGCCTGCCCTCCCATACCGCGCAGTACCTGCCTACCATCCCCGGTCAGGGCAAAGTGGAACCACAAAAGATTACCGTTCCCAAGCCAGATCTCGACTGGGATGCAGGCGGTTTCTTTTCGCTGACCACCTATGACGCCGATGGTTGGATTGTGGAAGACAATTTCTACATTGACCACAACCGAATGCAGGACAATGGCGACAGCTACACCATCTACCTGAACAGCCCCGGCAAGGAAAACAGTGTCACCGTGCCCGAGGGTTGGACGGGCGTCTTCCGCTTCTATCTTCCGAAGAACGAACTCGAGTTCATCGACTACATCGATTCTCTCCGCAGTATCAAGACTGAGCCCGTCAAATAGCAGGTCGTGGTGCTCCTGTTCTCAGATAGGACCATCGAAAAATCACCAACCGGGCAGCCCTCATTACGAAATTTGGCGGCCCGCTCACTCCAACTTAACATTTGAAACCGATCATTCCTGAAAGAATCGAGCCATGAAAAAATACATCCTAGCCATCATTCCCGCCCTTGCCATTTCCACCACGGGAGTCCTTCCAGCATTCTGCGGCAAGCCCGACGAGAACGTGGACGCCGCTGCCTCAAAGCCGGTCACCGAGGAAAACTACGTGATCGCAGAAAGCGATTGGTATTTCGCGGGGGTGCAGAAAAAAGCGGGCGTGAACACCTGGATGCATGATGATCCTGTCTCCAAGAACAACCAACAAGTGATCCGTTCGAATCGCGATGTCGTCTACTCCATCGCCATTGTCGATGTGAGCGAAGGTGCCACTTTCACCGTCCCGCCCTCTGACGAATTCCAGCTCATTCACATCATTGATGAAGCCCACCTCTTCCACCAGGTCCTCCTCAATGGCGAATCTCTCGAAGTCACTGCAGCCGATATTGAAGGGGAGTATGTTTACCTTTTGGCACGCACCAAGGCCACCGAAGATCTCAAGGACACCAAGGCCCGACAAACGGCCCTGGAATTCAAAGCCAGGGCAAGTCGCCCCTATCCCTCCAAAGGCTACGATGAAAAGGAAGTGATCGCATTCCGGGAAATGCTGGTGGGACGCGTCAATGCGGGTGAGGAAACCCTGGAAGGACACAATGCCTTCGGCAAAACCCTCAAGGATGTCGATCCACACAACTACCTCTATGCCGCGGCTTATGGCTGGGGTGGCCTCCCCATGACCACGGCACAATACGTCCCCATGCAGGTGAAGTCAGACCAACCCCAAAAATGGACCATCCCAAAACCTGATCTCAAATGGAGCGAAAAAGGATTCCTATCGGCGACCTTCTATGGTGCTGACGGATGGATCAAAGAAGATGATTTCTACATCCCCCACGACGACATGAAGGACGAAGGAGATTACTATTCCTTCACCACAAATGCCAAGAAAGGCCCAGGTAACGCCACGGTTGAAAAGGGCGGCAATTTCGTGATCCGCATGTACCTCCCCAAGGATGCCGATGCCGTGAAGAAGACCGTTGACATTATCAGCGCCATCGAAGGCGTGCCCACGGAACAATAGTTCCCAACACCCAAAGCCCATCACGATGAAAACACTCAATCCATCCGCCGCAGCTGTCATTCTTTCCGCCTTCATCATGGGCTTGAGCGGCATCGCTTCCGCTCAGGAGGACAAGTCCCCAACCATACCTGTCGATGAAAGTAATTTCGTTGAGTCCATGTCCGATATTTATTTTGGGCAAGTCGTCGACGCGGTCGGCACCAACGTCATCCAGCACAATCGCGCCACCGCGAACATCAAGTCTCAGGGAATCATCCGCGAGAATCGAGACACCCTCTACAGCAAGGTGGTGATCGACGCCCGCGGCGGTTTTCGCCTGACCCTGCCGGCTGCGGGCAAAACCTACATGGCGGCACTTATCCTGAACTACAACACGGGGCTGGTGCGGGAAGCCAGGGATCAGGGAGATGTTGGGACCTACATGGCACACTCGGATCGTCCGCGCGTCATCGAGATCACCCGTGAAGCAGCAGGGACTGATTTTGTCTACATCCTGTTTCGGACGCAGACGGACAATAGCGCCGAGGGAAATGCTGCCGGGGCCAAGCTGCAGGATGCCATCAAACTTGAGATCCACGGGGATCCGAAAGACTGGAAACCCCAGAATTTCGATACCAAACAGCGGGACAAACTCGCCGACCTCTACAAGAGCCACCTGGCTGAGTATGTGGCACGCGGGGCGCATTTCGGCTACCAGGAAGACTCGGTTGTTAAAGAAGGTGGCGAGAAAGCTGCCGATGTGCGCCGCCACTATGCCGCATTCGGCTGGGGCGGTCAGCTTGAACGCTACGCCACTTATCTCACCACCCCGGTGATCAAAGGCAAGGATGGCACCGCAGTCACCCTCAAAGTCACCCCCTTCAAAGTGCGCGAAGATCTCAATGGATTCTGGAGCTACACCGTCTACGACGCCGGGGGATGGATCGCGACCGAGAACAATATCATCAACAACGAGAGTGCAGTGCTTAATCCGGATGGCACGCTCACCCTCCGCCTGGGAACCAAGGAAGACTGCGGCACTGATGCCAACCGCATGGACCTGCCCAAGGGAGGCTTCACGATCGTCACCCGTATCTACAACACAGCCAAGGAGATACCTCTCTCAGATAGAGCCAGTCATATTCCCATTCCTAAGTAGAGGCCCACCACGGCTCATCGACCACACCAGCATCAAATGAAAAATCCAACGGTACTCGCCCTCGCCGCTCTGTGCGGATTGTCCTTTCTCAGTCCGGCCTCCGCCCAGAAGGCGCAGCCAAAAATCCCAATGCAGATCGAATCGGACCTCGAGAAATTTCAGCAAGCGGGCCAACAAAGCTACATCTATGGCCTCGGGATTGTCGCGATGTATCGCTACTACTCAGGGATGGCCTTGCAAGAAGGAGGCCTCAATCAATTGGTGCATGGTCGGAGTTTTCTCAAACCCGGTGACAAGCCCGGCGGCGAGCCGAACGTCGACACTTATTATTCAACTGCTCGATGCAATAATCCGCATAGTGCCAATCATTCAAATCCTCGTCTTTCAGGTCCAGCGTCATCGGCTCCAGAAAGCCCTCCATCCGCGCGGCGCCGCCACCATAGCGTTTGGTGTTTTTCGGATAGTCATCCCATTCCGACGCATAAGCAATATCCGGACCTGGTACATGAAAGATCTTACCGATGCCCATCACCTGATAGCCCGCGTCTTTAAACACGGCATTCACGCTCATCCCCTCAGGAATATATTCCTTCCACTCCACATCGGCCTGATTGGAATAGCAACCGGAAGTACTAGGCCGCAGCCCCGACATCAACGCCGCCCGCGAAGGGTTGCAGACCGGTGCCGCACAGTGCGCATTGGAAAATGAAACCCCCATGCGCGAAAGCCGGTCAATATTCGGCGTCTTCGTCTGCTTATTCCGACCGGTATAACCGCCCAGTGGCTCAAATCATCCACCGGAATCAACAGCACATTGGGCCTGTTCGCCGGAGCGGCAATCACCGCCGTTGCCGGCAGTAGAACCGAAAGAACCAAACAGATCCACGAACTATACCGACCACACGTAAACCTCGTTGTGATATTTTTCTTTTCTAGATTTTTCATCAGCAATTCCATATCCACTCACTGATAACTGATAGCGATTTGAATACCCGGTAGTGGACCAAGAGTACCGTAAACCGGCTTCAACAGCCACTTTCCCGGGCACTTTCCCGGGCACTCTTTTGGGCACTTTCCCGGGCACTCTTTTGGGCACTCTTTTGGGCACTTTTTTGGCGGCCTTTTTGCAACTGGATTGAAGGTCAACCGACATGATCCGGTCGATCTGACGCCAGCTTCACGATCTTGGGTCCGAGCAACGCGTAAACCGTACGTAAATCGCTAAATGAAGAAAATTCTCCGCCTTGAAGTGGCCCCGCAGCGTGGCCCGCAAGCTGGACCGGGAAATCCCGAACTGAAAAGAGTCTGGGTAGCAATTCCAACGCGTGGAGCGTGGTGACGTCGAGCGTTCCAGAATCAGCGTCACACAGACAAAAGATAGTCGTGCGTGCCGTAGCCACCTGTTTGGCGGCGACGTGCATCGCGCACCACTGCCTCCGTGGTCTACCGTGTAGCACACAATTGTCAATTCTTGTGGCGGTCACAAATACAGACATAGCAGAGTTTGGTGTTGATGGCCGAAGGCGCGGGCGTGATGGTCAATCGGCCATCGGTCACTGTGACCACACCGTCATAGAAATCAAACTGATCCTTGCCATCGGGATCCTTGCCATCGGGATCCTTGCCATCGGGATCCTTGCCATCGGGATCCTTGCCATCGGGATCCTTACCATCGGGATCCTTGCCATCGGGATCCTCGAATCGCCTCCCCTCAACCAACAAGTCGTTGATATGGTCTGAGGCATTAGGGTCGGCATCACCGCAAGCGATCGTGATATGGTAGTCGCCATTAGGTAACGCAATTTCCCACTTGCTTGTTTCCATGGATTGCATCCTGATGCATGAGCCCAGATCGTTGGCCGCCACTTGATTGATTCCGCGGACGATCGAATCGTTTACGTTCCTGGTCCAGCCATACTCAAGGTCACCATATTCTCGCTGGCCAAAGGCGAGTCCCTCGTCATGACAGTAGATGCCTTTCCATGCTGTATCGTAATTGTCTGGAGTTAAACGGCTTGAAAAGTTGATCCGAATATCGGTCTCGGAATGGACCATGAGATGATCGATCAAGGTGACCGCGTTGTCTGTGGCTTTCAAACGAATTGTATTCTTGCCCCGGTTCAGTGGAACGCGAGGGAATCCCACATAACGCCATTCGGCACGTTTTCCCGTCGGCGGGAAGGCGACATCGCCTTGGATCAATTGGCCGTTCACGTAGAGGTCCATACGTCGCAATTCATCGGTTTGTCCAAACCGTATCTTCAAACCGTGAGAGCCTTGGTTAGCTTGGACAGTCCAATCAATCATTTGCCCGGCAGCGCTCAGTCGTACAGAACCGGTACCGGTATTGCCGGAACCCAATCTCAGTTTTCGTCCGGAACTCTTCGCCTCCTCAGCTTCAAAAATTCGATGGTCCGGCTGAACATCAACGACAACAACCGCATTAAACTGATAGAGGCCGTCGGAGATCGTATACTTGAAAGCATCCATGCCGATCCGATTGGGCGCATGATAGACGACTTCATCTCGTCCCTGAGGCCCGGTGCCTTTTGACAGAGCGACTTGCGCACCCAGTCGTGATTTCGGTTCAACGTCGACCAACATCAGAGCATCGCCGTTGACATCGTGATCGTTGGCCAGGACATCCATTTTCAAAGACTTGGCCGAACCATGCGTGACTCGCGCGAAATCATAATTGCCATAGGGCGGCAACGGCACGGCATAGTCGCCTAGGACGTCGAACATGTCCGTTTTTGCTTGTTTTGTATCTCGGTAGTTGACGACAGCTTCCAATTCGGTGGAGCTAATACGGTTGAAGCGGCTGTACCGAACCATAATCGTTGCACCTTCTGGATAGCCTCCCTCATCGTTACGAGGGTTGAATGTGTGCAACAACTCATGGCGCCATACAAGATCAGCACGTGGCGGCTTGCCGGAAACACCCGTTCCTGCGGTTAATCCACCCAGGCCTGCTGACGATCCGTGGAACAACAGCAACTTGTCGTAATCAACCGAAGAGAGATGCGAGCCCGCGTCTTTCCATTGGGCACTCATCGTCGCCCGAGACAGAGCATCCGGTCCGATCTGATAAGGATCAACGGCTCGGTTGTCGCGAATCACCACATGATTCACGGCTTGTTTCAATTTAGCATCTCGAAGGTAAATCGCTGCTACCTGGGCCGCAGAGAACTCAATCACCTCCAGTGCCAGCTCCGGATCACGTTTGAGTCGCTTGTGATAGACACTGCTGGGGATATCAATGCCCAACATGAACTGATACACACCATCCGTCATACGTCCGCCCTGAAGAAACTGGCGTCTGGGCTCATCAAAGGTCTGCGGGTAATCGATATTGCTTTCCGAGACCATTTGCCCTCGATCAAAGCTCATGCGTTTCGAGTATCGATCCCAATACATAGCCCCTCGAAAAGACCCGTCCTTACGCAAGTAGCCGACCACCATCGCTTTCGGATCTTCCTGGACGGTTCCGACATAGGTCCGAACAGGGCCCGGATCGTACGCTTCAAAACGATCGGCCTCGGTCTGCAACTGAACCTGATAATCGGGGCCGCGCACATCAAACAGTTCAACTCGATAGCTGTACGTCTTGTTCTTGTAGCGAAACGAATCCGAATGAACGGAGGGCAACGCCGCTTGCACAACGGACGCAAGGCTCATCAAGACACACATATAAAGCAAGGTGAAAGTGCCTGCCATTTTATCAGTTCGATTCATGATACGAGATACTTCCGGTTGTATTGCAAAAGTTAGAATTCGTCGTTGGGCTGGGCAGTGGGAAACGGTCTGTCGAGATTGTAGTTATCCCAAGGTGACAAGCCTTGCATTCGCGGATCGCCATTTGCCGTGAGATAATCATTCAGTTTGCCGCGAAGATCCTTGAGTACGTCCTGGTGAGTTGAGGCGGCAGCCAAGTTCCTCGTCATCCCTGCATCAACGCGTTTATCATACAATTCTTCGGCGGGGACCTTTCCAAAACCGAGTTCGAAAAACAGCTTTACCTTCGGATCCTCCTGTCTTTCCATGAAGAACGTCTTGATCACACTCGGGTCGATATCGCCGTAAGTGCCCCAGCCGGGAATAAGCGTCTGGGGATGACCCGCGGGGTAACGGTTGGGTTCGTAATTGCGGATGTAGGTCCAATTCTCCGAATGCAGTGCCCTTCGCGGAAAGCCCAAATTGTGCGGACGAGCCAGGGTGTGCTTCTCGAACGCCGACACGACGAATTCCCGTTCATGGTCCACGCGGCCAGACTCGCTGTTAAGGAGAACATTCTTCAAGCTCTTCCCTGTCATCATGGCGGGGACGTCTAACTCGGCCAGTTCCAAAAACGTTGGTGCCCAGTCAGTCAACGAAACGGGATCTGTGACAACACGCCCTCGTTGTATCTGGTCGTCCCAGCGAACGATCAGTGGCATGCGTACGCCATGGTCGTACAGCGTGGCCTTGGCTCGCGGAAAAGGCATGCCGTTGTCCGACGTAAAGACGATCATGGTGTTGTCAACCAAGTTCCTGTCTTCCAGAGTCTGGATGATTCTGCCGATCATCTTGTCTGCCCACTGGATTTCCGCCAAGTAGTCCGACAGGCCGCTACGAATATCAGCGGCGTTAGGGTAGAAGTCGGGGATCGCGATGGCGTGTTCTGAGATTCCCTGCTGCGTGCCCAGTCCGCTTGGATGTGGCAGGTGCGGTTCCGAGATCCCGACCCAGAAGAAGAAGGGAGCCTCTTGAGGCGTCTGATCAAGAAACGATTCGAAATTTGCGGCGTAGTCGACTCTGCTAATCCCCTTGGGCGCACTCGCGGTACGATCGTTGTATCGCTTGCCAAGTGGAGCCTCGTGCGTGTCTGGTACGTCACGAGTCCTGGGAGCATAGGGTTTTCCCGTATTGCCGATCGAGTATCCACCATTCTCTAGTAGCAACGGGAATACATCGAATTTGTCGCGAATGAAGCCTGTTAAAACGCCACCTTTCTCCAATCGGAAAATATCCTGACCTGTCAGAATGGCTGCCCTTGACGGTGAGCACGACGGGGAGGCACAGTAAGCGTTGATGAATCGAATACCCTTTTCCGCCAGGCCATCCATGGAAGGTGTGCGTACTGCGGTATCCCCGTAGCAGCCGGCATGTTGCCACGATTGGTCGTCCGTAATGATGAACACAAAATTCGGCCGCTCAGTCGTCTCGCCATGTGCTTGGCCTAGCCACGCGCCAGCGATCGCTGCCATCGAGTAGATCGCTAACCGAAATTGAATCGCAATTGGCCTCGTCATTTGTTCTTTCCCTTAGTTTCTCTGCCGAGACACTTTTGCTTTCCAGAGTCGTGGAGAACTGCTCTATCTTCCATAGATGAATACCTTACCAAGTGTAAGCTTCTCTCCGCTCTCGTTTTCCAACTTGATGAAACGTGCTGACACTCCATCCGATAGGGTCACCAGCCAACGACCATCTTCCGACGCATCAACATTGCCGACTGTCTCCCATTGAGTTCCATCGTCGGAGATAGAAGCGATGGTGTTCCTCATGCGTCTCTTGTCGATATTGGATCGTGTCTTTCCGACAACCTCAATGTGCTTTACCTGGCGCATCTCATTTAATCTGATCACGATCGTCGGATTCTCCCCGTCACTCTTAGGCGGCAGAGAAAAGGATGACAGAGAATTGTCATGACCCGACAGAAGAAAATTGTTCAATATGGATGATCGATACGTACTCTCTATTCCATCAGGAAGCTTGTAGACGGCATCTCTGTTGATCTCCCGGAAGCCGCCTATGGTGCGCACAGGGAGATTGCATACGGCGGTCGGTATCCAGCCCTCGCTATCCGCCGGACGATAATGGAAATGCACGACACGATCGGTCTTCAGCGAACTCCGATGGAGGGTGAAAGACATTGTCGACCCCACCTTGCTGATGTCACTGATTTCCAGTCCGGAATCCAAGCCGGCCTTTTCGCCGTACATCCAGCGGGAACTTGCCACGGTGTCGGCGGTATAGGCGTCATATTGTCCCGACTTGAAGAAAACGTTGGAGCCCCTGACATCGGCGTTCACCCCGTCGCAATGAACCATTTCGACCAGCAACGGTTCCTTCGGAAAAACGTGGTTCGCTCCTTTTGTATAAATCCGCCAAATCGCAAGTCCTTCATCGTTCGTCCGGTTGTCAAACAGACCAGACTTAATCATGGGCTGAATGAAGAAGTATTCATCGGGATTGCTGGGGTCATAGTAGGCGTACGCTGTATTGACATCGCCGCATTGGATTGAAAACCTGCCCGATTTACCGTAGATGTTTTCCGCGTCCAGCCAGCCAGTCTGGTACATGTGATACGGATCAGGAGTCGAATTCCAGACTCCACTCATGATTGTAGAGACACCCGTTTGCGGACCAACTTGACTCCCGACGCCGTAGAGATCAGGCCATTCCAGTACACGGTGCGCCACCTCGTGGATGCTGCTACCGCCGAAGAACGTACTGAATCTCACTCCGTCGGCCTCGATGGGTTTGATCCCTCCAAAACGAAGACTTGTGGTCGAAGCATTGAACAGCAGTGCGTCGGGACGCCCCGTCTCACTTCTCTGGCCCCGTGCCTGACACACGAAAGACAGGAAGAGCAGTTGGTTGTCTCGACGGGGATCCGACGATTGCACCTTGGTATACGGTGAGAAGTCGAATCCACTGGCGATCAGGTGGTTGAGGCAGTCTTCCAGTGCTTTGTATCTGCCCAAGGAAACCTGCTGTCCTTTCGCGCCTGTCTTGGCCCCCAACTTGTAGTAGTGCATTGCGTTGTGTGGCAAGGGAATGGGCCCGACCACATCGGTTTTGATGGTGAGAGAGCCTCGACTCAAGACGTGATAGTATTTTTTGATTGATTGAATCTTACCGTCTGCGGTCAGTTCCATCGCACTATACTTCCTTTTCAGTTCAGCCATCCGCTCCTCTGAAATCGGCTGATCCGGGAAATCCGCGATGATCGCCAGTCCTTTGATGATGCCCTCATGCATAGAACCTTCTTTGGGCTCGTTTCTTGCTGGTAGCTCGCTCAAAGATCCGGTCTGGTTGGATGCTATTGGGGTGCGTTGGGCGACCGTTGGATCTTGAATGGGTGCCTGAACCACAGCCATTTCTTTCGCTCGCTGCAGTTCCAGAATCAACGCCTTGCTATCCTCTGAAAACAGTGACAGCTTGGACGTCATTGGACGCGGTGCCCCATGCCTGCGATACACGACTTCTTGTGTCGCCGGAATGTAGCGAATGAACTCAAACTCGATTGCCTTCTTGCCATCGGCACTGGTGACTTTCACGTGCTGGGTCTGGGCATGCGTGGAGGTGGAGATGAGTAGAGACGCGATAACACTCGCTACCAAGGAAAGAAGCTCTGTTCGGTTCATGACAAAGGCACTATGCGAATAACATCTCATTACTTATCTCCTTGTTGCCGTTCACAAATCATTGCAGTCCAGTAGTCTTCAATTTAATCTCACTTCAGGGCCTGCCAACTAGGGCCTATCAACTCGGCCTGCAAAATCGGCCTTTTCATGGACTGGATCTGCAATGCGTCGACATAATGTAGAACACTTCGCGTCTACTTACTCTTGCCCTTCTTGACCGTTTGTTTCTTTTCTCTTTGCTTCTTTTGGCTTGCCTCTCGCCTGGCGACATTCTCGGGGCTATTGGCCAGGTCCATCGCCTGCTCTATCGGGATAAAAGCCGACAACTCCTTGATCACCGAGGCATACTCAGGATTGTCAGCCAGATTCCTCCATTCGTTTGGGTCATGGTCATGATCGTAAAGTTCATCGGAACCATCCTGTGAACGGATATACCGCCATCGTTTCGTTCGGAGCGTGTTCTGATACTGTCGATTGCTGGTCATCGAAGGGGACGCTCGTTCGGTCGTTGGGTCCTGCAGTTGAGGCATGAGTGAGATGCCATCGAGTCCATCGCGTTTGGGCAATCCACATAGGTCGATCAGCGTCGGATAGATATCGATCAAGTTCGCGACTTCATCGCATCGCCCAGGCTCAATGCCGAGGGACGGTGCTGAGAACAACAATGGGGCGTGGGCCGACTCTTCCCATAGTGCAAACTTGCCATATCGCAACTTCTCGCCCACATGCATTCCGTGGTCCGACCACAGCACGATGATCGTGTTGTCCTTAAATTGCGAATCATCAAGTGCATCTACTAGCTGGCCCACACATTCGTCTACAAAATGAATGCAGCCGAGATAGCCTTGCACGGCCTGCTTCGCTTTTCCTGTATCGAGATATCGTTTCTTAAAGAGTTCGCCTGAATTTTCCCTGCCTGGGATATCGTCGTAGTCATCCAGGTTGATTGGAGGAAGCTCAATTTCGTCAACAGGAAACTTCTCCAAATAGGCTTTGGGGGCATGCCAGTCGACGTGCGGAAGATGGAAACCACACGCCAGAAAGAATGGTTCTGGGAGCCCCTTCTTGATTCGCCCGACAGTCCACTGGGCGCGTTTCCAGTCAACCATTTCCTCTTTTTCAACATCCAACATCCCCCAATGCTGCCAGTAACCTTCATGATTGGGCAGGTGCTTTTCCGCCGTGACTTTGCCGAATTCATGCCATGACGCTGTGTCCGTGCTATGCGTGATTTTGCCGACACCTTCGGCCCGGTATCCGTTCTGCATGAAATGCTGGGGCAACGTGACTGCCTCTTTCGTTATTTCGGCTTTTCTGAAATTCCCACATCCATTCGTGTACATGCCGGTTGTTGTGGGATGCAGGCTCGTGAACATTGCATTGCGTGACGGCACGCACGCGGGTGCCGGACACTGAGCATTCGTAAACACAACACTCCGAGCGGCCAGACGATCCATGTTGGGCGTCTGAACGTTGGGGTTCCCGTTCAAGAAACCAACCCAGTCATTGAGATCGTCAATTGCAATGAAGAGAACGTTTGGACGCTGGGGATTGCCCCCTTCTTTCGCATCAACGGAGGCATCGGCGAACGTCATCGTCAGGAAAACAACAGCAAGGGCAAGCCGGAAGTACCTGCTCTCAAAAAACAAAACGTTTGCAAGTCGATGTGGAGCCGGATAGATCTTCATTTCTTTTGTTCTTGTGTCTCGAGAAGCGTTTGCATCTTGATGGCGAAACGTTGGCCGAAGTCAGTCATGCCGGGGGTGTTAAAATAGATGTTGTCAGGACCGAGGGTGATGGTATCGAGATCGCCCCACCGCTCGGAATGGTCTTCCTATCGCGATTCCACCTTTGCGCGGATTTCGGGCGACGGGTCGCTCCAGTAGTAACGACCAAAATAGTTCCAGCTGCCCCACGCGACGGTTGCAACGTTCACCGCGAGATGGTGATTCTCGAAGATACCGCGCGATACGAGCCAGTTATTGTCGAGCGCTTCGCGGATTCTCTGTTTCGTTTCTTTTAACAGTCGACCGCCGCCCGCTGCCTCATGTTCCCGGAAAATCCGAAACGCGGCAACGTAGGCGTCCGTGTATTCCAGTCCGCTCCGCAGGAACGCGACTCGTTTGGACGCATCAGGTTCGTCGGCCGTAGCTGCTGCCGCCATGTCGAGATAACCACGTAGCTCGTCGATGACGGCTGGTGGGAAAGGCTGAGTGATTTTCAACTGCTGCTCCGCGATCGTGTTCGTGATATCCTCCAGGCGGAGGAAATAACTCTTCACGGCGTCTGCACCGGACCCAAAACCCGACTGGCAGTAGTCGTCGATCAACGCATCCACGTCGAGATCGGGATTCCAATGCAGTTTGGCGCAGACATAGTAATTCAGTCCCTGCGTCGCCCAGTTATGGCAGCACGAATCGAAGTCAGTGCCCACCAGAGAATGACTTGCCAGATACCGAAAGTCTTCAGCCAGTTTGTGAACGTAGATAACCGGAGTGCCCTGACGACGTCCGGCCAGCAGCACGTTGGGACGGAAGTAGATCTTCTTCACCGCTTTCGACCACGCGTCCCAGTCTTCGCGGTCCTGTCGCCGTTTCTCTTCATTTGTGTACGTCAGCCCGACGAATCGAATAGCGATGTTCGGATGGAGCTTCCGGAGTACGGGTGGAGCTGAATAGACGCTGTAGGCATCAGCGGTGAGCCACGCATCCGGATGCACTTCGGTTACCCGTTTTGCGATCTCGTTCCAAAAGTAGATGTATCGGTCAGTCAGCGCGGGGCCGCCGCCAGCCAATTTGCGGCTGTTGGGCGGGTCGAGCTTCCTGCATTCGTCACAGCGGCAGAACGAAGTCTGTCCACCGTCGTTCGGGCCGATGGAAACGCTGTTCAGGTCTGACTTGTTCAAGCTTTCGATTCGGTCACGCGCGATCTCTTCGATCAATTCCAGGTTTGAGACACACAGGCGAGAACGATCGGGGCTGCGGCTTTGATCTCGCGTTCCATCGGGTTGCACGGCGAACCACTCCGGATGCTCATCCTTGTGCTTCTCCCACATGTAGCCAAACGAATGTCCTGACGCGAGTCGAAGCGATCCGCCAAGTCGATGCCAGTTGGCCCAGCCTCCGTCTCGCGAAGTCGTAACCATCGCGGCCTTGTTAAAATAGTGATAATCTGCATCGGTGAAACCCAACCGCTTCACGCCGTGAGACTTACGTTCGCCAAGCCCCATGGCCATCCGTATGCGTCGCTGGCGAATCCTAGGCGTGTAATTGAAGTTGATCGGAGCGACTTTGATCGTCTTCCGTTGGGGAACGACTTTGCCCAGTTCACCGGGCCACAGAAATCGACAACCCAGCGAATCTTCCATAAAAGTCATGACGGCATAACGAGTACCGTACGGATCGGACGGTGCTGTCTTGCCTGGGCCAAGCAGAACAATCGCGTTGGGAAAGGTGCGAATCAGTATTCCACCGGGCCCCAGATCGGCTGACGTTGCGCCTAGCAGCTTCGTTAATCCGCCTTCGCCAAGAAGGATGAAAGTCTCAACCGGTTCAGTGGACTTCGTCACGATTCGCTGATCCTTCACCGATGCGTCTTTCAGATCGCTTTCGACAATAACCCGAAATTCGCCACCGCAGATCTGTTTCAGATGATCGGCGAGAATCCCGCCCGTCTCGCGAGCGGCAGACGTGGCTCCACCCGGCAGTACGATCACGGCCTTGGCATTGCCGTCTTTCGCGAGTGTCAAAACTTCGGCGGCAAGGCATGCATCAGTGAACGACGATGCCAGCAACAACGGAAACAATATCACGATTACCCGCATGATGTGCATCTGATCGAACTCCTATTGTTTCATCACGACTGAGGATTCTGATGATTGATTGTAGCGGAAGTCGCCAGGACTTTTTTGTGTTTCACTACTCCTGTGTTTCCGGGACCGACTTCGTGTTCTCAGGTCGTCCGCCCGCCAACATACCTGCACGACGTGGCAGGGCACCGATGTCCGGCCGCGATGCGTCCATTGGGCGGAACGGGTCCTCCAACTCATCCGGCAGCACGATGCCGGCGTCGATCGCCGATCGCCAATCGCCGGGCTGTTCTCCTGAAGAGGGCAATCGCCGGCAGCCTCTGCATCGCGGTCGAACGCGACAAGTTTAGGATCGGCAACGATCGACCTGCTGGCCCATCTCGGTGGGTACTGTTGCTTGTTGGCCTCGGAAAACTTGGAGTTTCTCACCTTGTTCAAGAATCCGTTCGGCACTTCAACCGTAGGATCGACACACCAATACAGGTTGCCGTCTACCTGTACGTCGTTTTCGATCGTTTTGTACTGGCACAGCCAGCCGTAGCGGTTGAGGTAGACGAATTACCTTGTTGAACACGCAGCGCTTGGCGATCGGGTCCATTCGTTCGTTGAGGATTCGCACCAGACGACGGTTGTGGCGAACCCAAACATTGCGACCAAGATATTCCGGCGGCACACTATAGAACGCTTTGTTGACTGCGATGTGTCCATCACGAGTCACCTTGCGACGAACTTCGTGGTAGAACGGAAATCTCGCCAGTGGCAATGGCTTGAACGCTGCACGCTCGAGATTGCAAAAGACCGTAAGTAGAAGTTCTTACCACAGAACGAGACGACCGCTTGGCCAGAGATGTGATAGCGATACGCGGGCTGATCGAACTTTTGACGAGGCATTCGACCCCTCCTTTTCGATTCTTGATATGGAAATATCAAGAATGGATTCAGAAGCGGGTCGCACGGCACTTTGCCGGTTACTCTAAGTCGATTATCAACCGAAACTTACGAAAACAAATAACAGTACATCCCAGAGGATTCGCAACCGTCAACGCGGGCATTGTCCGATGTTGATAACGTTCGCATGGAAGGGCACCAGGAAGGGCAATCAGGACCAATCCTGACCAATCCTGACCAATCAACAATTCGAAACACTGGAGATAATGCGGACGATGGACGAGGCAACGCAAGATGATCTGTTGGCGATTGCACGTGGATTGGCAAATCAACGAAAGGCAACTTCGGACTGATCCAATCGACGTTCTAAACCAACGGGCTTCGCCACTCTACCAGTCATCTCGCCAAGACGCTGTCAATGGCAATCGGGGTGCATGCTGACTGATGTGTCCAATTGGAAACAACGACTTGGATCCGTTCGTCTGTTCTTGGATGCCTAACTGTCGCATTCACCCTGCAACTAACGAAATAAAATTGTGGACACATCGCATGGTTTATCGAGCCAGTTTGGTAAACGGTTCATTGCCCCAGTATCGCCAGTCCAGTGCAGTATCGATTTTGATTAAGGCAGGATTCGATCACCACGCTGATCCATCGGGTCAGTAGTGCCTACCTTCGATCCTGGTGCAGCATGACTGCTGATCGATGACAACCGATGACAGGCGAGCACCTAAGGTCACGGGGGAGAGGGACAGCGACGACGCGACCGTGGCAAAATGAAAGGCTCCCCGTCGCTCATTTGAGAGTAGTGATGGAATCAAAACATCGTTCTGGTTTTTTGACCCGCTACCCCCGGTCGTTCCAATACCGTTACCTAGTTATCCAGCGATCCGGTCCACTCACGCGTAGCTTAGGAATGTTGCTGGCAGCAATGCTTTCAGCGGATGGGCGTGGTTTCTCTAGCATTGGATCAGCTGGCTTTAGTGGAAATCGTTGGCCATTCTTGATTTCTAAGCTGCCTGCTCGGCAGAGAACACGCCCGATGGAAGTAAAAATGCTCGGATGGCAACCCAGGCAATGTTGGCTTTTTAGTCAACTGCGCGACTGAGTGTTAACAAAACGGCGCGAAAATGATGCTTCGACTTTGTTTAAGTAAATACGTTTCTTGCCAAGCATCCTGGAAACAGCTTGACCTAGGTAGACTGTATCGATCATGCCGGTGATCGGACGCATAGTGACAAGTGAATCGCTTGGAAGTTTCCGTAATTGCTGTGCCGATTCGATCGAAAATGCCGAAATTGACGAATAATCCCGTAAATCCGAGGCTCGCCGACCGAATGAACAAGACGAATTTTCCACATCGTGTCCTTAGACGCACTGCAGAACTGAAGCGGATTGCGCTGGCCGCCTTTTTGTTGATTGGCGCGAATGCGAATGTGATGGCTGGCACCGTTACTACCACGGCGGACAGTGGAGCGGGATCGCTGCGCCAGGTTCTTCTGGTCGCTACACCCGACGAAGTGATCGACTTCGCCACGGGACTCTCTGGTCAAACCATTACACTGCTCACACCTTTGCCGACCATCAACGAGAATCTAACCATTGACAGTAGCGCCGCTACGGCATTGACGATCAGCGGTTCGGATTTGGTAACAAGCAACTCGAGCACGCTGACATTAAATGGCGACGCCAACTATATCGGTAATGCAGAAGTAGGTGCGAATACAACCCTCATCATCGCTGCTACGGGAACCATCACTGGAAATGCTTCCGTTGCTGCTGGTGGAACACTGACTTCAAATGGATTGATCACAGGCGATGCAGACGTTAGCACCGGGGCAACGGCAACTATCACCGGTACCGTCAACGGCATGGTAGTCGTCGACGGAAACCTAACGGTAGATCCCAGTGGAACGATAAATGGCAATACGACTCTCCGCGACGGAGCGATGGCGACGGTTCAGGGGGCCATTAACGGAAATGTGGCCGTTGACGGAATCATCAATGTTCCGGCGGGTGGGACCATTACGGGAAACACCACTTTGGTTGCTGACGCGGTCGCTACGATCGACGGGACAATTAACGGTGACGTAGTGGCAAATGGCGGCTCGCAGTTTAATGTTGGTGGCGTCGTCAACGGTGACACGAACGTTTTGAGCGGCGCGATCACGAACGTATCAGGCTTTGGCATAGTCAATGGCGTGACCAATATTGTTACTGGCGGCACTCTCATCGGAAACGGTACGCTCGCAGGCGATACATCGAGCAGCGGTACGTTAAATTCCGGCGGTACCGGAGCGATCGATACACTCAACTTCGGCAACAACCTGACGGTTGACGATGGCAACGTACAAGTCGATATCAACGCTGATGGCACGGTCCCTGGTACCAATAACGATCTCTACGCTGTCACCGGTAATGTCAACCTTAATGGCGGCACGGTAAATGTGAATGCGTTGGATGGAATCTATACAGACGGAATGGAATACACATTCCTGACCTCAGGCGGCACTGTTACCGGAGTGTTCGCCGGTATCACAGAAAACCTGCCGTTCTACACCGCTAATCTGAACTATGATCCGGCTTCTGTAAGCTTCACGCTTGTTGACGATCCGACCGCAACGTTCGCTGCCATCGGGGATTCTTGTAATCAGGTCAGCGTTGGAGCTTATCTGGATACTTTACGAACGGCGTCCCCTAGTGGTGATTTACAACATGTCATTGATTCACTTAAGAGTTCCACTACCGATTCGATCCAGGCGAATTTGGATCAGCTTGGCGGACAGATTTATCCGTCGCTTGTTGCAGCCCAGTTGCAACATACAAGTTTTACGATGGCAATGCTTCGCGATCAGTTGATTCTCGACACAATGTATCGGCAACCGGACGAGCTGACCCGTGGATGGGTGCGTGGATACGGCATCGGTGGCGACGCTGACCGAGATGACTGTGGTACGCCGGGCTTTAACTACTCGCTTGGCGGTACCGAGCTCGGCTTGCAACGAGGTTTTGCGAATGGGCTGGACCTTGGGCTGTTTTTGAATATGGGTTGGTCTAACGTGACGACTATAGGCGTGGCTCAAGATGCCGACGTCGACAGTTACCAGTACGGCGGTTCGATGCAGTACATCGGCGGCTATGGCTACCTTTTGGGAATCGCTGGCGGCGGCAATCAAGAATACCAAGCTCGCCGAACGATTACCAACACGCAGGGCATGATCAACCGTGTCGCAAGAAGCGAATTCGATGGCACGCAGGGGTTTGGGAGTCTGGAATATGGAACGTTGATCCAAAGCGGTGCGACTTCGTGGGTGCCGCACTTTGCTATGCAGTACATCTCACTGGATCAAGACGAAATACACGAAACCGGAGCCGACTCGGTGAACTTGGTTGGTGATTCAATCGACGCCGATTCACTTCGCAGCATCCTAGGATTGTCAATTCAGCAGACTGCCCCGACTAGCATTGGACCTGCGACAACAAAGTTACGATTTGGCTGGATGCACGAGTACTTGGATACACACGAAACTTTTGTTGCCAATTTTCAAGACGAGACCGAGAGCGTGAGTGTCCGTGGCATCGATCTCGGACGTGATTGGGCCGTACTAGGCATCAACTTGGAATGGTCAATATTGCAACACTTCACCACGGTGCTTGGCTACCAAGGACAAGTCAACAGCATTCAATCGCTGCACACCGGTTTGGCAGGATTGGAAGCTCGCTGGTAGTGATGCACGTTTCGGTGTTGCTACCATCCAGTGTGGCCAGCGCGCTATGTGCGTGAGCAGATGCCCGCGAGTGTGGGCGGAACGTATCGGAAACTACGATGTCTTCGATCGTGACTGTTGACCTAGCTTAACACCATTGCTATTCCGATCGGCTCGGTTCGTCGGCATTTAGTCGAACGTATGGCGCTACGACTTCCCAAAGTTACTTTGTCACTGACGGTCGCTTAAAGTCGCCTCGGACATTGAAGAATCCGGAATATGGTTTCGTTTTGGCTGCTTTGAGTTTGGGTAAACGCTTAGACTTGATGCGTTTTCCATAGAAAACACGAACCTTAATCTTTGGATCAACCGGATCCGGTTTGAATCATTGCAGTATGTCCGACCGCAATTCCGGTTACACACTTCCCCATCCATGAATGTGGGATGATTCGCCCTATTGCGACGATAAACTCAGGCTAGTGAGCAAAAGCCGTTCGTTTGAGTTACAACTAAATATCACACGAGCGTTGATAAGGGAATGGCGACTGTTTGCAGCGATGTGACGGTGCTGCCTGCGATGTTCGTGGGAATTTGCTAAAATGCGACACATGACCATGCCGCGTTTAAGCATGGCGGAACTGGCCAATGGATTGTCATCGATGAATCAACAAAATCTTTCCTCGTTTATCTGGTCGGTTGCAGACCTCCTGAGAGGGGATTACAAGCAGTCTGAATACGGCAAGGTGATCTTGCCTTTTACGGTGCTCCGGCGTTTAGACTGCGTTCTGGACCCCACCAAAGAAGCGGTGCTGAAGGAGAAGGAAAAACGTGAAGCTGCGGGGCTGAATCCGGAACCGTTCCTGCTGAAGAAGTCGAAGTGTTTGTTCTATAACACGTCGCCGCTGGACATTAAGAAACTGATGGGCGATCAGGACAACATTGCCGAGAACATGTTCTCGTATATCCAGGCTTTCTCACCAGATGTCCGCGACATCTTTGAATGCTTCGACTTCCACACCCAAGTCGATCGTCTCGCCAAACCCGGCCTGCTGTACATGGTCACCGAGAAGTTCGCCAACGTCGACCTGCACCCCGAAGTGGTTACCAATGAGCAGATGGGCCATGTCTTTGAAGAATTGATCCGCAAGTTCGCGGAACTCTCGAACGAAACCGCCGGAGAACACTTCACGCCGCGAGAAGTCATCCGGCTGATGGTCAACTTGCTGTTCATTGAAGACGACGACGCCCTGACCAAACCCGGCATCGTCCGTTCGTTGTACGATCCGACAGCCGGAACCGGTGGCATGTTGTCGGTGGCCGAAGACCACCTCAGCGGTCAAAATCCAGACGCTCGGCTGGTGATGTACGGACAGGAACTCAATGGCGAGTCCTATGCCATCTGCAAAGCCGACATGCTGATCAAGGGGCAGGACATCAGTAACATCATCCACGGCAACACGTTGTCCGACGATGGCCTGCCGGGTAAGCAGTTTGACTACATGCTTTCCAATCCACCGTTTGGCGTCGAATGGAAAAAGATTCAGAAGGAAATCAAAAAGGAGCATGCTTCAGACGGCTTCAACGGTCGCTTCGGCCCCGGACTGCCGCGAGTCAGCGATGGTTCGCTGCTGTTCCTGATGCATCTGATTTCCAAGATGCGCTCCACCAAAGACGGAGGCAGTCGCTTTGGCATTGTCCTGAACGGCTCGCCGCTGTTCACCGGCAACGCGGGCAGCGGGGAAAGCGAGATTCGCCGTTACGTGCTGGAGAACGATTTACTGGAAGCCATCATCGGTTTGCCGACCGATATGTTTTACAACACGGGCATCAGCACCTACATCTGGATCGTGACCAACCGCAAGCCTGCCAGCCGCAAGGGCAAGGTGCAGTTGATCGACGCCAGTGCAATGTGGCAGAAGATGCGAAAGAGTCTCGGCAGCAAACGCAAGGAATTGAGCGACGAACACATTGCCGAGATCACACGTCTGTTCGGCGAAGCCAAGGAAGTTTGGATTGACGAGAACACCGGCAAGCGAGTGAAACGCGTATCCGTGAGCGGCACGGCGCTAGCCGCCGGTACTTCACGCAACGGCAAGCCGAAAACACCGGCGGCTAGCGCCTTGCCGCTCACACAATTCCCATCAGCTGCATCTTCAAGACGACCGACTTTGGCTACCAGACGATCACCGTCGAGCGACCGCTACTTGATGAAGACGGCCAGAGAGTCCTCGAAACGCGAGGCAAAAAAAAAGGCCAGCCCAAGCCCGACTTCAAACTGCGAGACAGCGAAGAGGTTCCGCTGGGCGAAGATGTGGACGAGTATTTCCATCGCGAAGTTGTGCCGCATGTGGCAGACGCTTGGATCGACCACGACAAGACGAAGATTGGTTAAGATATCCATTCAACCGTCACTTCTACGTGTTCAAACCGCCGAGGGAACTCGATGAAATTGATACTGAACTCAAAGGCGTAACCGATCGCATCGTACAAATGATCGGAGAGTTGTCATGACCGAGCAAGTGAGCGGCAAGGCGCTAGCCGCCGGTATTTCAGACGCGCCTGATACCATCACACTTTTTATCACTTGGACCACCTATGGCACTTGGCTACCGGGCGATTTACGTGGCTGGCGGAAATGGAAAGTCGGTCAGCAACAACCGCAGCCATTGCTTGAGGACTGGTGTCGCGACCGCATGAAAGACAAGCCGCTGGCTCTGAACGAATCGCAACGCAAGGAAGTGGAAGACATCATTCGACAACACGCATCCATTCGTGGCTGGGAATTGCATGCGGTTTCTGTGCGCTCAAATCACGTTCACGTTGCAGTTACGGCCTGCGCCCCGCCGAAACGAGTGCGCGATCAATTCAAAGCAAACGGAACCACTGCATTGCGCCGCATGCAGAATCCCGTCACTCACGAAAAGGTGTGGACAAAAGGCGGAGACATCGAATTCATCGACACCGACGATGATCTGGAACAGGTTGTCATTTACATCACCGAAGCGCAAGACCGCATGGATCGAGGCAAATGAAAATCAGAACACCGATATTTGTGAGCCGCAAGACGCTAGCCGTCGGTCCGGATGCGCTGTCACCGGCGGCTAGCGTCTTGCCGCTCACGGACCAGCCGCCCCGCGAGTTGGATAGGATCGAATCGGGCTTTGTGAGCCGCAAGGCGCTAGCCGCGG
>SJPJ01000001.1:7452012-7486831 GCA_007859835.1 Novipirellula herctigrandis
TGACCGGCCATCCCAAAACACCGGCGGCTAGCGCCTTGCCGCTCACGGACCAGCCGCCCCGCGAGTTGGATAGGATCGAATCGGGCTTTGTGAGCCGCAAGGCGCTAGCCGCGGGTTCTTCTGGGACCGGCCATCCCAAAACACCGGCGGCTAGCGACTTGCCGCTCACGGACCAGCCGCCCCGCGAGTTGGATAAGATCGAATCGGGCTTTGTGAGCCGCAAGGCGCTAGCCGCGGGTTCTTCTGTCGGCGTGACGGATCGGATCGTCGCCATGATCGGAGAGCTTTCGCAATGAGTTTTCCGGCTTACGACGAGTACGAAGCAAGTGGCGTTTTATCATTAGGATTGATACCGAAGCATTGGACGTTGAAGTCGTCGGCAATGTCGTCAGAGAGAATCGCGGTCGGCCTCGCAACTTCGGTCACTGCGCATTACCGAGATACCGGTGTTCCAATCATCCGAAGCATGAATATCAAAGAAGGGTATTTTGACGATTCGGACATGCTTTACCTCGATGAAGAATTTGCGGACTCACTGGCCAGTAAGGTCGTCTACGGTGGGGACGTTATTGCGGTACACACCGGATCGAACCTTGGACTGGCCTGTGTAGTGCCTGATGCTTACGATCAATGCCACACGTTTACGACGTTAATCGTTTCGCCCAAAAGCGACTTATTAAACGACTATTTCACGTACTGCATGAACTCTGCCCACGGTAAGTCCGAGGTAAACAGGCTCAAGTTCGGATTTGGAAAAGACAACCTTAACGTTAGGGATTTCAAATCTTTTAATACGCTACTTCCGCCCTTCGCCGAACAACAGGCGAACTCGTCGTTCCTCGATGTGGAAACGTCGAAGATCGACGGTTTGGTGTCGGAGCAGCGTCGTTTGATTGAGTTGCTGAAGGAAAAGCGTCAGGCGGTCATCAGTCACGCGGTCACTAAAGGCCTCTGCCCCAACGCCCCCATGAAACCCTCCGGCATCCAATGGCTCGGCGATGTCCCGCAACACTGGGAGGTGGTGAAACTAAAGCGGGTTGCTCGCGTCAATACCGGAGTTGCGAAAGGTAAAGACCACGCAAGCAAGAAAACGATCAACGTCCCGTATCTTCGGGTTGCCAATGTTCAGGACGGTTATCTGGATTTGGAAACCGTCACAACTATCGACATTCTGGAACACGAACTCGAACGGTACAGACTCGTGGCGGGCGATGTCTTGATGAACGAAGGCGGAGACTTTGACAAACTTGGCCGGGGGCACATTTGGGATGGACAGATTGATCCCTGCATCACACAGAACCACGTCTTTGCTGTTCGCCCAACCGCAGTGAAGTCTCGATGGCTCAGTCGAATTACAAGTTCCGACTATGCCCAGTTTTGTTTCATGACACGATCAAACCAGAGCACGAATCTCGCGTCGATTTCCTCGACGAACCTGATGAAATTGCCCGTCATTCTTCCACCGGAAGACGAGCAAAACGAAATCCTTGACTTCATCCGAGACTCAACTGATCAGTTCGACGGCTTGCTGGCGGAAGCCGAACGAGCCATCGAACTTCTCGGGGAACGCCGCACCGCCCTCATCTACGCAGCCGTCACCGGCAAGATCGACGTGCGAGAATTTGCTCATCAGGAGACGCTATGAACGTACACCACAAACTTAATGAATTTGGCAAAGAGCCCGAGGTAATAATTCACACTTTGCGTGTCGTACTGGTCAGAGGCATGTACTGCGAAGGCGATTGGATGGCTGACATTGAGTTGCCGAGTTCCTCCACGCTCGAAGAACTGCACCTAGCCACGCGAACGGCAGTCGGATTTGATGATGACCATTGTTATTGCTTCTTTGTCGCCAGAACGGACCGAAGTCGTGATCGAGTCTATTTCGATGATGAAGACGGATTGATATTTACAAAGACGCTGGAAGACTTGTTTCCGCTGCAACCAAAGAAATCGTTGTTCTACCTCTTTGATTTTGGCGACAATTGGATATTCAAGATTTCCAAGTCGCGAAAGGCTCCTCACGATCCCGTGGATGGTGTTACTTACCCAAACGTTGTAAATGAGACTGGAACCAAACCAACTCAGTACCCGACCTTCGATGAGGACGACGAGTGAATCGCATTGTAGATCATCATCCAAAATGCCCGTCTGCCCACGACTCCGCCGCCGTCACCGACAAGGTCGACGTTCGAGAATTCGCACCGCAAGGAGCCAACGCATGAAACCCTATGTTCCCGATTCACTGCCGCTTGACTGCCTCGACGTCGGGCGACTGATCCGCCGGGTTGGTACCGCTAACGCCGCCATCGCTCGCTACGACGGCTTGCTGCAAAGCGTGGTGAATCCTGCCGTCGTGCTTTCGCCTCTGACCCAACGTGAAGCAGTGCTGTCATCGCGGATCGAAGGTACCCAAGCAACCGTCGATGAGGTGCTAGAGTACGAGGCCGGCATCGAGTTCGATCCTGAGAAGACGCACGATATCAAGGAGGTGGTGAACTATCGCAAGACGCTCACGCTTGCATCGGAGTCACTCGCCGATCGAGCCATTACGTTGTCGTTGATCAAACAAATGCACGCGATCTTGATGGACAGTGTTCGCGGGGCAGAAAAGTCACCGGGGCAATTTCGGATCGAACAGAACTGGATCGGGTCCGGCGATAGCACGATCGATACGGCAAAGTTCGTTCCGCCAGACCCGCTGCAATTGCCAAACCACTTGGAAGCGTTCGAGCGGTACATCAGCGGTGAGGACATCGATACGTTGATTCAATGTGCGGTCGTCCACGCCCAGTTCGAGATTTTGCACCCGTTCAAAGATGGCAACGGTCGAATCGGTCGATTGCTGATACCGTTGTTCCTGTTCCAGAAGCGGACATTGGCAAGCCCGATGTTCTATTTGAGCGAGTACCTTGAAGAGAACCGGGAACGCTATTACCAGCGGTTGCGGGCGATCGGCAGCGAGGGCGGATGGACCGCTTGGGTCGAGTTCTTCTTGCAGGCCATCGAGCATCAGGCACTCGCCAATACTGAGCGGGTGAAGGGGATTTTGAGCCTGTACAACGAAATGAAGACTCGGGTCAGCGAGATAACGCATTCTCAGCATTCACCGGCTATTTTGGACGCAATCTTTGACCGACCGATTTTCCAGACAGCCGACTTCATCGAGCGGTCCCAAATCCCTAAGCCCACGGCGGCGACGGTGCTGAAAAAGCTGAAGGACGCGGGGATTTTGACGGCAGTTCGGGAGGCAAGTGGCAGCCGACCGGCTGTGCTGGCATTTGGCAAACTGGTCAATCAAGCTGAGGGCCGCAAGGTTCTGTGACCTTTTTGTGGCTCGTGGACGATCCACAAAATCGCTTGTGGATCGTATTTCTCGTTTGACGAGACACAAATGGATTCGTGTCTTGTGGACGAGACACAAAAGAACCCCCGCAAAAGAGGGGTCTTGTGTATTGATTTGACCGAGAATTTAGGAATTAGGCCATGAGCCTGCACAACGAAATCAATTTTGAAACCTAAATCTGCCAGCATTTGGCCTCCAATGGCTGGTTGTATGCTGAAAAAGATGCGGCGGACTACGATCGGCAATTGGCCCTGTCTCCCGCCGATGTACTGGCGTGGGTGCAGGCGACCCAGCCCGATGCGTGGGATGTGTTGGTCAAGAATCACGGTGCTGGTGCCGGTCAGACGCTACTAAGCCGACTGCGGGCTTCGATCAACCAGACTGGCACGCTGCATGTTTTGCGGCAAGGATTCGATGTGCTGGGGGTGCGTGCGAAGGTCAAGATGGCTCAGTTCAAGCCAGCGTTGGCGATGAACCCGGATATCATGCAGCGATATGCCGCCAATCGGCTGCGTGTTGTTCGGCAAGTCCACTATTCGGTGCACAACGAACTGAACATCGATCTGGTGCTGTTCTTGAACGGGATACCAGTCGCCACGGTGGAACTGAAAACCGATTTCACTCAAAGCATTGATGACGCGGTGGACCAATACCGTTTTGATCGCATCCCCAACCCCAAGGGGCAAGACTGCGAACCGCTACTGACCTTCCCCAGTGGTGCGCTAGTGCATTTCGCGGTCAGTAGCAGCGAAGTGAGGATGACAACTCGGTTGGCGGGACCGAAAACGAACTTCTTGCCGTTTAACAAAGGCGATAACGGTGCAGCTGGCAACCCACTGAACCCCAATGGTCACAAGACCGCCTACCTTTGGGAAGCTGTTTGGCAGCGGGATAGTTGGCTAGACATTCTTGGTCGCTACTTGATCGCCGAACGCGACGATAAGAAGAACATCAAGGCGATCATCTTTCCCCGTTTCCATCAGCTTGATGTGACGCGCGACTTGCTGTCTACCGTTTTGGATGAGGGGCCAGGGCACAAATACTTGATCCAACATTCCGCTGGCTCTGGCAAAACCAAATCGATTGCTTGGACGGCGCACTTTCTGAGTGATTTGCATGATGACAACGACGAGAAGGTGTTCGATTCGGTGATCGTTGTGTCGGATCGGAATGTGATCGATGGGCAATTGAGCGAAGCGATCGAGGGGATGCAGCGGAATAAGGGTGTCGTCGCAACGATCAAAGGGAAGAGTGGTAGCAAGAGTGCTGAATTGGCCGAAGCCTTGTCGGGTGACAAGAAGATCGTTGTTTGCACGATTCAGACGTTTCCGTTTGCACTCGAAACGGTTCGTGAATTGGCGGCGACGGATGGGAAGCGGTTTGCCGTGATTGCCGATGAAGCCCACAGTTCGCAAACCGGGGAAGCTGCTGCGAAGCTGAAAGCGGTCCTCTCGGCCGACGAACTGAAAGAATTTGAAGACGGTTGCGAGATCAGTAGTGAAGACATCTTGGTCGCTCAGATGGCAGCCAAAGCTAATGACGCTGGCATTACTTACATCGCGTTCACTGCAACACCCAAAGCCAAGACTCTGGAGAACTTTGGCCGTGTTCCTGATCCCAGCAAGCCCAAGGGCAAAGACAATCTGCCGGCACCGTTCCATGTCTACTCGATGCGGCAGGCGATCGAAGAGGAGTTTATCCTCGATGTGCTGCAAAACTACACCACCTACAAGTTGGCCTTCAAGTTGGCGACGGGCGGCAAAGAACTGCCAAAGAAACAAGTTGAACACAGCGAGGCGATGAAGGGGATCATGCGATGGGTGCGACTGCATCCATTCAACATCTCGCAAAAGGTTCAAATCGTTGTCGAGCATTTTCGTGAAATGGTTGTGCCATTGCTGGGCGGCAAGGCGAAGGCGATGGTCGTCACGGGAAGCCGTATCGAAGCGGTGCGTTGGCAGTTGGCGATTAATAAGTACATCACCAACATGGGCTACCCAATCAAGACATTGGTAGCGTTTTCGGGTGAAGTCAACGACAAGGAGTCGGGGCCAGAACCGTTCAAGGAAACCAGTGCTACGATGAATCCAAACTTGAGGGGCCGCGAGATCAGCGAAGCCTTCAAGGGGGACGAGTATCAAGTGCTGCTGGTGGCGAACAAGTTTCAAACGGGATTCGATCAGCCATTGTTGTGTGCGATGTACGTCGACAAGCGGCTCGCAGGTATCCAGGCGGTGCAAACTTTGTCACGGTTGAATCGTTGCCACCCTGGGAGGGACACGAACGGAGCCGACTTGTCGCCCAACACGGCCGGTCAGCATATTAAGCGTTGTCGGCAAATGATGAAGCAGGCAATAGACGACCGGCTGATTGAGACAAATCCGTTCAAGGGCATCAAAATCGACTTGCGATCCGATACTTCCAAGAACCGCTATATCGACGACATCAAAGCGGTAGCGATCATCGAGGCTTGTCCCGATCAAGAGTGGCGGACGCTATATGCATTGGCCCGATACGGTGGCCTTCGCTGTCCGTCCGAGGTGCTTCGCCTGCGGTGGTCCGACATTCAATGGGACAAAGGACGCTTCAAAGTGACTGCCCCGAAAACCGAGCGATACGGCAAGGGGCAGCGGATTGTGCCGCTGTGGCCCGAATTGCGGGCGGAACTGGACGACTTGTCATCGCTTGCTCAACCCGGCATTGAGTGCCCGACCAATGCTTTCGTGATCCAACGATACCGCGATAGCGAAGCGAACTTGCGCACCACGTTCAACAAAATCGTAGAACGGGCTGGGCTTGCCGCTTTTCCGAAACCGTTCATGGACCTGCGAGCGAGCCGCCGAACGGAACTGGAGCGAACTGGGCGATTTGCGAACCATGTCCTAAATGATTGGTTCGGGCATTCAGGGGCGATTGCTGAGACGCACTACTTACAGACAACGGAGGCGGACTTCTCTGAGGCAGGATTCATTGCCCCGCTGACCGATCCCGAGGGGCAATTGGAGGGGCAAAGTCGTTTGGAGGGGCAATCCGAAGGGCAAGCAGTAGGGCAGCAGGATTCCCCACAACCAATCAAGACACAAAAAAAGCCCGGGAAAACCGGGCGATTGATGGTTGCTAGTGGCTGTGGGAGCGCGCAAAAATACACCCCAGAGGATTCGAACCTCTAACCTTCGGTTCCGTAGACCGATGCTCTATCCAATTGAGCTAGGGGTGCGGATGATGCTGTGACCATCACTTTTGAAAGAGCGGATTTTATTGACCTCGGTTCACTCTCGCAAGCCCTCTCCCTCGATTGATTGCCGCTATTCAGTTTGATCGACTGCGTATTGGGTTAATTCTTCTAATGAGGCGAATTCTAACGCGCTGATGTGTGTCGATTCGAGCACCACAGGCGGAGCTTTTCCGGCATCGTAGGCCTCTTTCCACCTCGCTGCACATAAACACCATCGGTCGCCTGGCTTCAATCCAGGAAAACGGAAAACTTGGTTAGGCGTGCTCAGATCGTTCCCTTTCTCTTTCGAAAATGCCAAAAATGCTTCCGTCATTTCGGTACATACCACGTGGACTCCTGCGTCGGATCCCCCCGTATTGCAGCATCCGTCGCGGTAAAAACCGGTCATCGGGTCAGTACTGCACGATTGGAGGTCCGTGCCAAGGACGTTTTTCGCAGCCATTCTATTCACTCGCTCGCAGGGGGATTTCTGTCCGCAGCTATGATCTGCCGGAACTGTCGGGAAATGACTCGATCTTGCAATGGGATCCTACCAAATAGTGTACCTTTAGGCGAGCAACTTTGGGAGATAATGGGATCGTCAATGGCGTGTTGCCGCCCGGCGAATGACTTGGCGACTTCCGACGATTTCCCTAAACTCCCTATTACCACGATCTCCTTATTCTTCCTGGACCCTGAAGCACTGTCATGGACGCGATTCTCAAAGGTTTGACCGAACCGCAAACCGAAGCAGTCACTCACCTCGATGGTCCACTGCTGATTCTTGCTGGCCCCGGCTCTGGGAAGACTCGCGTGGTCACTCACCGAATCGCTCACATGATCTCGCAGGGGATCCCCGCTTCGCAAATCGCAGCGTTGACGTTTACCAATAAAGCGGCCGAAGAAATGCGGGCCCGCGTCGAGAATCTGGCCCCCGGCAAAGCAGTTTGGATGGGGACGTTCCATCGTTTCTGTGCCCAATTGTTACGCCGCTACGCCTCGATGGTCGGTTTGTCCGAAAACTATTCCATCTACGATACGTCGGATTCCAAGCAGGCCATGAAACGCGCGATCGAAGTCGCGAAGATCTCGACCTCTCACACCTCGCCGGAACAAATCGCGTCGACGATCAGTAACGCGAAGAATCGTTTGGTAACACCCGAGATGATGCTCTCTGGCGCGAAGCATTCGGGACCAACGATGGCTGCACGCGTTTATCCAGTTTACCAACAACAACTCTTAACGGCGAACGCCGTCGACTTCGACGATCTGCTTTTTCATATCGCTTTGCTGTTGAAAGAGAATCCGGATCTGCGGAGCGAACTGGATAGTCGGTTTCGCTACATTTTGGTCGATGAGTACCAAGATACGAATTTGGCTCAATACGCGATCGTTCGCGCCTTGTCGATCGACCATCCAAACTTGTCCGTGACCGGCGATCCGGACCAATCGATTTATGGTTGGCGCGGTGCGGACATCAATAACATTTTGGATTTCGAGAAGGACTATCCTGCGGTCAAAACGGTGCGGCTTGAACAGAACTACCGCAGCACGCCGAATATTTTGCGTGCAGCCGATCAATTGATTCGCAATAATCGTCGTCGCAAACACAAGGAGTTGTTTACTCATAACGACGAAGGCGACCCCGTCGTGCTCCGTATTTATGAAAACGGATACCAGGAAGCGGACGGAATTGCAGACGAAATTTCCGATGCGATTCAGGTCGAAGGACTGCGCCCTCGCGATTTCGCAATCCTCTACCGAATGAATGCGCTTTCACGATCGGTTGAACATTCGATGCGTCGCCGCCGATTGGCCTACCAAATCATCAATGGGTTGGAGTTCTATCAACGCAAAGAAATCAAGGACTTGTTGGCCTATCTGCATTTGATCAACAACCCGAAACACGATGTAGCGTTTCAGCGAATCGTGAACACGCCCACGCGTGCGATCGGTGCCAAAACGGTGAAACGGCTTCGCGAGTACGCGGACCGGCATCACATTCCAATGCTCGAAGCCGCCCGCAATGTGGACGCCGTCGAGGGATTGGCGAAACGATCCGCCACGGCGGTGAAGAAGTTCGTAGAGATGTATGAGCGCATGGCGATCAAGGCAACTGCGACGCTCGAGGATTTGCTGAGGTATGTGGTCGACGAGACGAAGTACGAGGCGTATTTACTCCGTAGCGTCGTCGATCAACAAGACAGCAGTGCGGTGGCGAACGTGGACGAATTCATCACGGCGGCGGTCGAGTTCGATCGGTATCATCCAGATGATGGCTCGTTGGAGTTGTTTTTAGAACAAGCGGCATTAGTGGCCGACACCGATGCGTTTGAAGACACCAGTGACCGAGTGACGTTGATGACACTGCATGCCGCGAAGGGATTGGAATTTCCACGAGTGTTTATCATTGGGGTGGAAGACGGTTTGCTGCCTCATTCGCGTTCAAAGGATACCGATTCGGGGTTTGAGGAAGAACGGCGATTGTTGTTCGTGGGGATCACGCGAGGCAAAGAGCGTTTGCAATTGAGTTGTTGCAAGACACGGAATTTCCGAGGCGAGTCGCGACCGGCGATCTCGAGCCCGTTCTTTAACGAGTTGCCGCTCGGCGAGATGAAGAAGATTGAGAGCGAACGTTCGCTCGATTTCTTCGATGACGACGCTTACGACGACTCGTACCCCGAATCATGGGATTTACCGGACGAGGACACTGCCAATGACGAGACGCCCACCGATCAGGGTGGTGCGGGCGGCAATGGCTTCGTCAAAGAAAAAAAGGAGAAGCCGATGTTTGATGAGGCTTGCCAATTGCCAGAGGAGGAATTGAAGGAAATCGTTCAGCGAAAGAAGAAGGCGAAGCAACCGGTTGCGGGAATTCAAACCGCAGCGGATTTATTGTCTTCGGGGCCAGTGACACCGCTGACGGCTTACCGCGAGGGAACTCAGGTGCGACATGATGAATATGGCGACGGGATGATTGTTTCGGTGACGGGTCGCGGGCCAAAGCGAACAGCAACCATTCGGTTTGATGATGGCGAACGCAATTTCCGATTAGCCTTTGCACAATTAGAAGTGATTGATGGATGATCCGTTGGTGACTAGGCTTTAGCCGCTTTGACGCAGTGGTCGGCTGAAGCCTGGACACCAACGTTGCTCTTGGTCGGCTGAAGCCTGGACGCTAGCCGATTCTGCAACGCCTGGGATGGACGGCTGAAGCCTGGACACCAACGTTGCTCTTGGTCGGCTGAAGCCTGGACACCAACGTTGCTCTGAAGCGGCTGAAGCCTGGACACCAACGTTGCTCGTGGACGGCTGAAGCCTGGACGCTAGCGGGTCCTGCAAACTTCGGTTTTCGGTGCGGCTTGAAACCATTCATGTTATGATCGTGTGGTTACCAAAGACTATGGAAAATCACCACTCTTATCGACCTTGGATGAAATGCGTTTTACTTGCCGCGGCGGTTTACAACGTCGTCTGGGGTGGTTGGGTTGTATTTTTTCCGAACCATCTGTTTTTCCTCTCTGGCATTGATCCGCCGCGATATCCCGGAATTTGGCAATGCGTGGGAATGATTGTTGGCGTCTATGGAATCGGTTACGCAATCGCGGCGTTGGATCCGCTGAGGCATTGGCCGATCGTGCTTGTTGGAATGCTTGGCAAAGTGTTTGGCCCAATTGGCATGGTGCATCATTTGCTGATGGGGGATGCGGATGCGTCTGGACGCTTGCCGGCCAATTGGCTTTGGCTCAATCTATCCAATGATGTGATTTGGTGGATTCCTTTTGCAATTATCTTGTACGCTGCGTTTCGCAAGTGGAGTGCACCGACAAGCGAACAGCAATTCACGAATATTGCCGACGCGAATGCGGCATTTAAGTCTCAGCATGGACAGACGCTATCGGAATTGAACCATGATCAAAACGTCTTTTTGCTGTTCTTGCGACATGCGGGGTGTACGTTCTGTCGTGAGGCAATGGCGGATTTGTCGGCGCGGCGAGAGGAGGTGGAAAAGGAAGCCAAAATCGTTTTGGTTTCGATGATCCCCGAGACGAAGAGCGACGAAATAGCCGAATCACAACACTACTTCGACCGTTACTCGCTAGGCGATGTCGATCGGATCAGTGACCCAGATTGCCAATTGTATCGGGCTTACGAGTTACAGCGTGGCCGTGCAAGTCAAGTGATGGGTCCGGCGGTTTGGTGGCGTGGGTTTGTCGCAGCAATCTTGAAGCGACATGCGGTCGGCATGTTGTCTGGTGACGGTTTTCAAATGGCGGGCGCTTTCCTGATTCGAAATGACAAAATCGTCCGAGCGTTTCGACATCGTACTTCCGCCGATCGGCCCGATTATTGCGAATTGGTGTCCGCTGACAATCGCCATTGAACGCCCTCGTCTAACATCGACTGGACTCGCGATTCAATTTCTCCGGTAACCCGAGTGGTTTGACCTTTGTCTTTGCGATCGCCGGAGACTTCCACTGGATCACCGAACTGGACACGAACGCTCCGTTCGGCCTTAATCGATGCCGTAGGTTGGCGCAGAATGTCTTCTTCGAATTTATCGAGCGTTTCAGCCATTCGTTCGATTGTGGGTTTTGCTTTGACATAGTCGCCTGGATAACTGAACGATTGGACGACGAGGAACAGGTCTTCCAAATCATCATCTAGCTTGTGTTTGAGTTTGTTGGCAGTTTCGGGCGTCGATTCGCCGTCTTGAATTTTCGCGATAATGGTTCGCCGCGCCGCTTTGACACGTTCTGGTACGGAACCTGTAGAGGTTTCGATTCCGTGCCTCGATTCGACTTGCGACAAGATATGGTCGCCGAGAATTCGAATTCGGTCGGGAAGCGGGCCGGATCCAGCTTGCTCGAAATACTCAAGCTCCTTTACCGCCAACAAGGTTTCGGCGAAGTGATAGATGCGTTCATCAAGTGGTCGGCCGGTTCGCCGACGCCATAGAATGGATTCTTCGAGTTGCCCCATGGTCTCGGTCAGCTGTTCGGTCGGGTCTTCGTCATAGCGATAGGTGATCGCGCACGGGATACAAACGATTTTGCGTTTTGCTTTTCTCGCCGCTGCAACGGCGATCGCTGAGGCTCCGTCACGAAAGGGAGTCACTCGATCGTTGCAATGGTAAATCTCGCCTTCCGGGAATAGGACCAGTGGTTGTTTCTTGTCCTGTAAAATGCCAGTTGCCAAGCGAAAGGCGCCGATGTCATTTGCTTCGCGATCGACGCTGAAGCACCCATGGCGACGTAGCAGTTGCTGAGTGAGCCATGGTTTTCCGTCAAAAACGTGCCATGTTGCCATCACAAACAACGCCGTGCCAATCGAGTCGGCGGCTGCATAGATAGTGAATGGATCCGCGTGGCTACTGTGGTTCGGCATCAGCAACACACCACAATCGTCCTCCAATGCATCGCGAACGATTTGCTCGCCAACGATTCGCGTGTTTCGGATACGAAGCTCCGACCATTGGCGTTTTTGTCGAAGTGGTGCGAGAAGGTTCACCAACCATGGATTTAACTTGGGTGTCCATACATTGGGCGCGAAACGCATTCGGTAACGATTCATTTGTCAATAAATCTTTCAAACTGGAACGATCGGCAAGTTCGTTTTCGGCTGGCAAAACATGAGACCGTTGCCCATGGTACAGTAGAGATAGTTGACCCGAGGGCGCAAGCTTTGTTTTTTTGTGGCGACAAGCCACTTGTGCCAGGTATCGTAAAGGGGTGTTTTAGCAAAAATCCAGTACTGATGCCTTAGCGAATAACTTAGTTCCTTTTCTAAACACGGTCTCATGCTGAAATTGGACTATTCCCTTTTCATCTTGGTGGTAATTGCGACTGCGGTATTCACCGTTTTGCTGTTGCGGTATTGCAAAAAGCTTCATGCAAGTTTCATCGTCGGAGCCGTATTGCTTCTGCTGACGCTGCCAGTGGGGTGGATTTTAGTGGAACATGCCGAACGAGGTGAACGGCAAAAATGGATCGCACTGGTCCAAGGGCTCGCTCCGACGTATTCGTTGGAAATTGGACGTCTAGGGCATTCGCAGCTCGATGCAACCACATCCCCTGATGATCCCATTTACCTTTCGATTATCGACGCCCAAAAACGATGGCTGGCGGTCAACCGCACGATTGCGGATATCTACACGTTTCGTCCGACCAAAGATCCAACCCTGTTTCAATTTATCGTCGACTCTGAAACGGATTACGACGGAAATGGTGAGTACGAAGGGGACCGTGAATCGAGAACGCCGATAGGGGAAACTTGGGAAAACGATCATGTGGTCGCGATCAATAAAGCCCTCAGTGGCCATCCGATTGTCTTTGACGACCAACCGATCACGGATCGATGGGGAACATGGGTGTCGGCATATTCACCGATCTTTAATGAGTCTAGACAAGTGGACGCGGTTGTCGGCGTTGACTTTTACGCATCTGCTTGGAACGCATCGATTGCCGAAGCGCGTTGGGCTGGGATCGCTCGGGTTGCGGAGTTGGCGACGCTCATTATCGCAGCATTTTCGGTGATCTCGGTTTTACTAACGACGCTCCAAGAACGAAAAAAGACTGCGGTCGAGCTCACCGTCGCGCGCCAATCAGCGGAAAGATCAGCAAGATTGGCTTTCGACGCTTCCGAAGCGAAGAGCCGCTTCCTGGCAAACATGAGCCACGAAATTCGCACGCCGATGAACGGAGTGATCGGGATGACGGAATTGCTATTGCGAACGCCGCTCAATGAGGAGCAACGCGATTACCAAAAACTCGTTCTCTCCTCAGCTCACGCTTTGCTTGATCTGTTAAACGACATTCTCGACTTTTCGAAGATTGAAGCTGGTAAATTGGATCTAGAACGACTGCCGGTCATGATCACCGATTTGCTCGAGGAGACAGTCGGGGCCATGAAAGTACGAGCCGAGAAAAGTGGTCTATCGTTGTGGGTGTCGATCGATGACGACGTGCAGCCGTACGTGATAACGGACCCCACACGTCTTCGCCAAGTGATCGTGAATCTGATCGCGAACGCAATAAAATTCACGCCTGAAGGTAGCATCGAAGTGAAGGTCGCTGTGGAAGAAGATACGGACAAAATTCAGCGATTGCGATTTTCGGTGGTCGATACGGGGATTGGAATATCACCACAGCAACGTGAGTCCATTTTCCAGGCGTTTAATCAAGCTGATTCGTCGACAACCCGAAATTTTGGCGGTACTGGATTGGGACTGAGTATCAGCGCGATGTTGGTGGCTTTGATGGAGGGGAAAATTGGGGTGGAAAGCGAAATCGGAATCGGCAGCACATTCCACTTTACGATTCCCGTTACCAAGACGACGGCCGCTGACTTCCGTCGTAATGCAGAGTCGGAGATCGCTGAATCTGGTCCGCAGGTCGCTGCAAGTCCACGGCGGATTCTGTTAGTCGAAGACGTAAAGGTGAACCAACAGGTCGCGATCAATTTGCTCGAAAAGCGTGGCCATCATGTGACGCTTGCCAGCAACGGACGCGAGGCGGTCGAGCAGTTCGAATCCGACAAGTTCGATATTGTGTTGATGGATGTGCAAATGCCCAAGATGGATGGTTTTGAGGCAACCAAAGCGATTCGAAAAATCGAGGGTGAACACGCCTCAGCGGAGCGGACTGAAATCGTTGCAATGACGGCGCACGCGATGACCGGGGACAAAGAGCGATGTTTGGCCGCGGGTATGGACGGCTATCTAGCGAAACCGTTTAAACCGAGCGAGTTATTTGCGGCCGTGGAAGGAGGCACAATTGCATTCAACGAGCAAGAGCAAGCAACGGGTGGCCGAACGGATATCGACGGGCGGCTATACAATTATGATGAGATGCTGAAGAACACCGGAGCCGATGAGGAGCTTGCGAAGCAGTTGATTGAAATGTTTGCTAAAGAGTCAGTGAAGCAATTGCGTGAAATCGAATCGGCGGTCCAGCAACGCGATGCGGCTAAACTGCAAGCCACAGCCCATACGTTAAAAGGTTCCGTCGCGATCTTCGGAGCGAAATCGTGTGCCGCATCCGCATTGCGGGTCGAACAGTTGGGTAAGTCAAACCAATTCGATGAGGCCGACGCAGAGTTTGAAGACTTGCGACAAGGGATTGAAGCCTTGAGGCACCAATTACTGAATGATATCCGCTAGAATTATCCTCTATGAGAATCCTAATCGCCGACGATAATCCGATGTGGATAAAGGTACTCCAAACCAATACGGCTGCATGGGGGTTCCAGCCAGTATGCGCCAACGATGGCGAAGAAGCCTTGGAGATCATCGCACGGAGTGATTCGCCGCGCATCGCGATTCTCGATTGGCAGATGCCGAAAGTGGAGGGGATCGAAGTTTGTCGTCGGATTAAGAGTGACGCCGAGCGGCCGTACACTTATGTCGTTCTGCTCACTAGCCGCGATTCGAAAGAGGACATCGTTTCAGGGCTGGACGCTGGCGCCGACGACTACCTGACCAAGCCCGTCGATTTGGATGTCTTGAAGTTGCGGCTTAGCGCTGCCCGTCGAATCGTCGAAGCGATACCGCCAAAGGGTTGGTCGCGTCCGCGTGTCGATGGATACGAAGTAAAACACGTGCTCGGACGCGGCGCCTTTTCGACGGTATGGGAAGCGGTGCATGTTGCCAGCGGCCGACCGACCGCGCTTAAGATTTTGCGAGTCGACTTAGCGTCCGAAAAGGTGTTCGAACGGTTTGCGAGAGAAATCCGAGTGATGCAGGAACTCGATCATCCCTATTTGGCAAAGATCTACGACAGCCGGATTGATAGTTCCATGGGCTACTACGCGATGGATTTGATTCGCGGTGGAACGCTGTACCAGTACATTCATGATCACAAGCTGCCAGCAGTTCGGATCATTCGAATGATCGCCCAGGTTTGCGAGGGGCTACAACACGCACATGACCGCGGGATTGTTCACCGCGACATGAAGCTCTCCAACGTGATGGTCACCAAGTCAGGAATGCCCAAAGTGGTGGATTTTGGGTTGGGCAAATCGATGTTTAAGACGCCCAAAGAGGATCTGCTACAAACGCTCGATGGTTCTGTGATTGGCACGCCGCTATTCATGTCGCCCGAACAAGCACGAGGCGAAGCCAACTCGCTTGACCAGCGAAGCGATATCTATTCGACAGCAATACTTTTGTACATATTGCTGTTGAAGAAGCATCCGCATGCAATCTCGCCGCAAAATCGCGAAGCGACGATTAAAGAAATTGCACATGGACCGGTGCGACCGCCCAGGGAGGTGAAAGCGAACTTTAGCTCTGCATTAGAGCGAATCTTGCTCAAAGCGCTACATCCGTTGCGCGAGGAACGATATCAGCGGGCGGGCGACTTCGCCGCGGATTTAAATGAATTTCTTGAGCAAAGGGCCAATCGAGACTCTGGATATGCCAAACGCCAAGGTGCGAAACCGGAAAAAGCAGAGTAACCGGGGACTCTTTTAGAAGTTTTGACTACAAAGTGACCAGTGGGTATCTTTCTTTGGTGTGGCAAAATGTCTAAGTTGTCCGCAATATCTGCCAACCAAAAGTACAGCTAGTTAAACTACTAGGCTCTAATAATCCTTCCTAAATACCATTTCATAGCCAAAGGCCTACCTCTATGACCGGATTCCCCGACATAAACAAAATCGCTTACGAAGGACCGCAATCAGACAACCCGTTGGCGTTCCGTTGGTACAACGAGGACGAAGTCGTCGAAGGAAAGACGATGAAGGAACATCTCCGTTTCACCGTATGCTATTGGCACACCTTTCGAGGGACCGGTGGTGATCCGTTCGGTGGCGGAACCATGCAACGTCCTTGGGATGACGGTAGCGAATCGATTGAAAACGCTTGTAACCGTGCAAAGGTTGCCTTTGAGTTTTTTGAAAAGCTCGGTGTGCCCTATTACGCGTTTCACGATCGCGATGTCGCGCCCGAAGGTGCAACTCTTTCGGAATCAAACGCCAACTTGGACAAGGTTGTTGATGTCTTAGACGCCGAACAACAGCGTTCGGGCGTCAAGTTGCTATGGGGAACTGCGAATATGTTTAGCAACCCGCGGTTCATGCATGGTGCGGCGACAACTTGCAATGCCGACGTGTACGCCTATGCGGCTGCACAAGTAAAAAAGGCGCTCGAAGTCACCCACCGTCTCGGCGGCGAAAACTATGTTTTCTGGGGTGGCCGCGAAGGCTACCAGAACCTTTACAACACCGACATGAAACGCGAACTCGATCATTTGGGCGCATTCTTTCACATGGCGGTTGATTATGCGAAAGAGATTGGATTCAAAGGCCAATTCTTGATCGAACCAAAACCGAAGGAACCGACCAAGCATCAATATGACTCCGACGCCGCGGCATGCTTGAACTTCCTGCGTGCCTACGATTTGATGGACCACTTCAAGTTGAATATTGAAACCAACCATGCGACGTTGGCTGGTCACACCATGATGCATGAATTGGAATACGCCGGGATGCAAGGTGCGCTCGGGTCGATCGATGCAAACACGGGCGACTTGTTACTTGGCTGGGACACAGACCAATTCCCAACCGACTATTACTTGACCACGCAAACGATGTTGGTGCTGTTAAAGTACGGATTGACGCCCGGTGGTGTGAACTTTGATGCCAAGGTGAAACGGGAAAGCTTTGAGCCAATTGATTTGTTTCACGCTCACATCGGTGGAATGGACGCGTTCGCTCGCGGCTTGAAAGTGGCTGCGGCGATCCGAGCCGATAATGCCATCGATGGGTTCGTGGCGGATCGGTACAGCAGTTTCGATTCGGGAATTGGTGCTAAGATCGAATCGGGAAGTGTAAACCTCAAAGACCTCGAAGCTTACATTCTTGACAAAGGCGAAGCCGTCCCCAACGCAAGTGGACGCCAAGAGATGTTGGAAAACATCGTCAACCGATATTTGGATCGGACCTAGGCTTGTCCGGACCACGAAGAAGTGGTCATCGCAAACTTCGTGAACAGCGATCCCATTGGGATCGCTATTTTGACATAGGTGCGAAGTGGTTGCGTCATGGAAGCAAGGGCATCACTTTGCCCATCGCACCACTGTTTGCCCAGCGCACCACTATCACCGTTGCCCTCTTCACCCGATCGATCGACCACGACGTCGTCGTTCGTGTAGCGATACAAGAAGTACGATAGGAATCACGTACTTTCGCAAAATGACACACGACGCCGTGTGTATCAACGCCGTGTGTATCAACGCCGTGTGTATTGAACAAAGCTAAACGAGACAGTCGGAATCGTCTCGCTTAAGCCTGGAAGTTGTTCTCAATTTGGGCGTTTTTGATCACAATCGAAATGCCATCGCGAACTTGCAGTGGTGAATCTTCACCTTTGTCGATATCCCCAGCAGCGTTTGTAATTTTGACGTTTTCACCGATACGACAATTCTTGTCCAAGATCGCACTACTGATGTAGCTGTTACTACCGATTCCGATCGGTAAAACGCCTTCGGGGCGTACTTCATCGTCGGCTTGGATTTTGTCGGCCCCCATCACGACCGAGTCTTTGATCGTGACATTGTCGCCAATCACCGTTCGCAAACCGATCACACTGTTTTCGATCGTGACGTTGTTGCCAATGCGGCAACCATCCGCAATCAAGCTGCCTTTGATATTCGATTCGCCCATAATGGTTGGCGGCAAGAAACGTGGCCGGCTGAAGATCGGTGCATGCGGGTTGCGAATGTCAAACGGTGGGTGCGACCCCGCCAAACTGAGGTTGGCTTCGTAAAACGCGCGAATGGTTCCGATGTCTTCCCAATAGCCATCGAACAAATGGACCTGAACCTTATGCGATTTGATCGCTTCGGGAAAAATGCCTTTGCCGTAGTCCTCGTGAGTCGTGCTTTTCAACAAATCGACCATCACGTCTTTATTAAAAATGTACAAACCCATACTGGCTAAACAATCGCGTCCCTTGCTTGGCACTCCATGAGCGTCGATCCATGCGGGGTCCATTCGAACCGTGGCAAGTTGTTCTTCGGTTTGTGGTTTTTCGACGAATCCACGCACACGCCCTTCGTCGTCCACTTGCATAATCCCGAGGGAAGAGGCGTCTTTGCGCGAAACCGGAATTCCGGCGATCGTGGCGTCGGCCCCCGAGTTGATGTGGGTTTCCATCATCTCGCGAAAATCCATCCGATAAAGTTGGTCACCCGAGAGGATCAAGACATGTTCAATCCAACTTTCTTCGAGATGGACCAAATTTTTTCGCACCGCATCAGCGGTTCCTTGATACCAATCGGTTCCCTTCTCGACAGTTTGCTGTGCAGCAAGCAGTTCCACAAACCCGCCACTGAAATGGTCGAAATGGTAGGTTTGCCGCAGGTGGCGATGCAGACTTTCCGAAAGGAATTGGGTGAGCACGTAGACCCGATTCAAGTTACTGTTGATACAGTTGCTGATGGGAATGTCGATCAAACGATACTTTGCCGCCAGCGGTACGGCCGGCTTTGCACGGATCTTTGTGAGCGGAAACAAACGGGTGCCGCGACCACCACCAAGAATTAACGCGATTGTATTATTCAGATTCATGATGCAATCATCAGGTGAGGAAAAGGGAATGTGACTCGACAAAGATCCAACGTTACCGAATGGAACCTACATCTTACCGGTTATCACTGCTTTGGGTTGTAACCCCGCCAATGCTGGTCGGAAAGATGGTGTGACAATAGTTTACCAATACTTCTCGAAACGAATCGATCCTGGCCCCTCATAACCGTGTTCGTCTTGAAATCCTGCCTGCTTTAGCAGAGGCAACATTCCCGGCACTTTGGGCGGTTCGGTTCCGGGTGCGACATAGCCGATCATCGCGGGATTGCCGCAAAGATAAACGTGCGATCGCTTTGGATCGAGTGGGTCTTCGGCATCGGCACCAAGTTGGCCCGAGACGAATAGGTTTTGCAGGTGTTGTTTGCCGACATATTGCGGATGTTTCGGGTCGATGTTTTCAGGATCCCGTGTTGAATAGGTCAAATAACGGTATTGAGGATACTGTTCCATCAGGAGAGCGTGTTCGGCAACGTAAGCCAAATCAACGCGGTTTCGCACGCAAGTCACATTGATGATTCGGCCACGATGTCCGCGATTGAGCAGTTCCGCTGCCATTGCGTTGTGGGGCGCCTCTCCCGTTCCCGTGCTAAGCATCAAAATCGTATCGTCCGGCTCGACGCTACCAATTGTGTAGTGCCCGACGATTTTCTTGCCAATCAAAATCCGATCGCCAACCGAGCGACCGAACAATCGTGGCGTTACCACCGGCGGTGGTTCACCGTGGGTGCCAG
Organism: Novipirellula herctigrandis; assembly: GCA_007859835.1. Lineage (GTDB taxonomy): Bacteria > Planctomycetota > Planctomycetia > Pirellulales > Pirellulaceae > Novipirellula_A > Novipirellula_A herctigrandis. Next base: position 7,471,892 of record SJPJ01000001.1, read on the forward strand.
CTTGTCGCACCAAAACAACATAGAACTCGAGATAATCGACCGAATTGACCGGCTGCAACTTTCCGGTTTCATCGATAATCGGGCAAGAAATCGAATACGCGCGTTGGATAGCTTTTGACCAATCCTTTTCGGTCAACTGTTCGTCCTGAGTCCCCTCGACACGCGTTTCCCAGTTGCCGATCCCAAGGCTAACGAATTGGCCTGGTTCAAAGGGAGCAAACGGCTTGTCGGGGCGAATACGGAATCGAGCCAAGTCGCCGTGCGTATCGATTCGGTCGACGATCGTCGCGTTGTAGTACTTCTGCTTCAGCGCGTTGACCTGGTCGTCATCTAACGGCATTGTTTCAACGATCTCGCTCAATGCTTCGCTCCTGCCACTTGTGATAGAGGCTTCTGGTGAAAAAAGTGATTTGATGAGAAGAAACTTCGGGTTTGACGCCACTTTCGGCGGCGCAAAGTCAGGCAAGTTTCAATATAATAGCTTTCAATATAACGCCTTATTGACGGCGTAGGTTTATTGGTCGTGGCCTTCAAGCGGCCCGCAAGCCATTTTTATTTTTTTCCTTTTTGGGTCTGTGAGAATCATGTTGTTTTCATGCGGGGTTCGAGCCCGTTCAGTGAGCCAGCGGTATCAAAAGCGGTATCAGCAGACGGGAACGTTTTTTTTGTCAGGCTTCCTCGGGGCAGCATTCTTTTCTGTTCTCGGTTTGTTTGCATGTGCTAACGCATCCGCCGAGATATGGACCGATTTGCGTGGCAGGTACGAGGTCGAGGCCGACCTTCTAGGAGTTTGGGAAAACAACGCGATTTTGAGAATGCCCGATGGACGGCGAGTGTCCGTTGAGCTGAATAATTTGCGTAGCGAAAGCCGAATTCAAGCTCAGAATTTGGCAAAAAAGAGGCAAACACAGCAGGCAGAGTTTGTTCGCGAGATTGAAAAGCAAGTTGAGATTGCTAACCTTGCCGCCCCGGATCCCTTGCCGCAACCTAAGAAAGTCGCAACCTATCAGCCACTCGAAGAAGGCGCTGAACCGCTGGCGGCTCTCGAACACACCGCTAGCCAAGTAGCGGCCGGGCACGAACTATTAGCGCGGTACGATGCGTTACCAACAAAGTACCGCGAGGACATCGATGCTTTGGTCAAATTGGCTGCTGCGAAACCAGACGCCGCGACGTTGCAATCGACACTCACTTCGTTTTCGGAGTTGGGCAGTTTTGTCGAATCGCATCAAAATTGGATCTTTGATCATCCACGGTTACAAACGCTTGATGAGGGCACAAGGGAAACGGTACGTGAATTGGTGCTGGGTATCGCCGGAATAATGAAGACGGCGTTTGCACCGGAGGCTTTGAATCTGAATGAACTGAAGTCGAGCCCGTTTCGCGATTGGCTTGTCGCTCAAGACGCATCGATCGCGCCCTACATGAAACAGGTTTACAATATTGCCGACTCCACGACCATGAGCTTTGAAGAAGCTGGGCCGCAGGAACAAGTTACCAATCCCGCAACGATCTATGGACCAACGCGTGGCTACGGTGGTGATCCGTCTGGGTACGGTTATGAAGATATGTATGGATCGTCCGACTATGGAGATGATTCTGGGTACGGATATGAAGATATGTACGGAGATGATTCGGGGTACGGCGACGGATCTGGATCTGGATATGGATCTAGCGGACCACCGCCTGGCTATATGCCAGAAGGATATGGGAGTGGACCCGGTGGACCAGGTGGGGAACCGGCACCCAAAAAAGAGATTACCGAGTTTAAGGCCAAGACCCAAGTCAACGGTAAACCGTTTGTGTTCCAACTGACGCGGATCGACGGGTATTGGGTCGAGAAAAAGATGAGCGAGAACTGGGACGAAAATATCGAGTCACTGAAGAAGCAAATTGAGGATGGTACGCTCTTAAATGTGTCTGTGATGCAAGGGCTTTCAACGATGATCGCGCCCTCGGTATCCAATTTGAAATCCGCCGAAACAAAAGAAGATTTCTACAGGATGTTGAAAGCGGAAATGGCATCTTTCAGCTCGATGACCAGTATGCTAGCGCCCATGATTCAAGGGCCCAATGCGGGCAGGAACAATGGTGGATCCGATCCGTACGGTTCCGGCGGTAGCCCATACGGTCCCGGCGGAAATCCATACGGTCCAAGCGGTAGCCCATACGGTCCCGGCGGAAATCCATACGGTCCCGGTGGAAATCCATCTGGCCCTGGTGGGAGTTCATCTGGCCCTGGTGGGAGTTCCTCTGGATCGGGTGTAAGTCCCTACGGTCCAGGCAGTAGTTCCTTTGGTCAGGGCTATGATCCTAATGGTTCACGCAATCGTCCCTAGAATGCAGTAGCCTAGAATGCAGTAGCCTAGAATGCAGTGGCGTACTGCAATTGGCGTACTGCAATTGGCCGCGGAACTCGGATTGCATATGGACGCGTCGATGGCTGTCTCAAGCGGTCTTTAAACACCGCGATGCGCTAGGCAGTGGGATGTTTCGACGCCCACAGCCTGCCACGACATTTCGTGGCACAATTTAGTGGCACAATTTAGTGGCACAGCGGTGCCGTGACAGATGCCTTGCCCCAAGTCAAACTTGGCGCAAGGTTCTGTTAGCTTTCACCTCGCTAATTGGCTGCGGACGTCACTTCTCAAAATGCCCAAGTTTCTGCATTCGACGATTAAATATCGATACAGGTTTCCAAGAATCTCGCCAACTTGTGGAAGTCGCTCTTCAGTTCGATAAATCGAACTTTGGTCACCAAGGTTTGGGGGTCCACCAATTTCTCAAACGGGACAAAGTGCAAATCAAGTTGTCCTGAAACCGAAACCATTACTCCATTGAGTTTTTCTTCGACCAACGCACGGTAGGCACCGACGCCTAATTGAGCCCCTAACATTACGTCATAAGCATGCGGCGGGGCACAGCGGGCTTCATAACCGAGTTGCAAGCCGTTGACTTTTCGGGTGCGTCCGGTTCGTTCGTTGTATCGGTGGGCAACCAATTTCGAAAATAGTGCGGACAAATTGATGGACGAGATATTGATATGACCATGATCGTCTCGGTCGACTCCTTCGAGGTACTTCGAAGGCAAATACTCAGCCAATCCTTCGGCAACCACGATCGTGCCGTACGGACGACTGTCACGTTCGCGAGCGATCATCATGTCAACCATTCGGTCGATCACTCGATCGAGTGCCATTATCTTTCGCTTTTCACCGGTGTCTTGATTGACCATTTCTTCGTCGGCTAAAGCTCCGACGATGTCCTCGACACTCAGCACCATACTGGCTTCGCCCGCGATGGCAGCACCATAGGCTAACCAACCGGCGCTGCGTCCCATGGCTTCGCATAAGAAATAGGCCCTTCCGGCTGCGGCATCAAAATTGAGGTTTCGGATTTCTTCGGCCAATGTTTCCACGGCCGTGAAAAAGCCAAACGTGAAATCGATCCCCGAGTAATCGTTGTCGATCGTTTTAGGCAAATGGATGACTGGGAAACGACGCGCGTCGGCGGGCAAGTTGTCTTGAAACATCTTCAACTTGTTCGCGGTTTTCAGCGTGTCATCGCCGCCAATGGATATCAACGCGTCGACTTCAAGCGAACAAAGGCCTTCGTAAACGCGACGAAGAGGCGCCACAAGTTCCTTGTCCTTGAGGTGTTCAGGAGCGCTGACGTGTTTGCCGGGATTCGTTCGGGCCGTACCGATCATGATTCCTCGGCTGCTGCGGGCATTGGTCAACGAATCATGGGTGAACCGGATGTAGTCAACTCCTTCTTGAAGTGGGCCCGCTGCGGTGTATTCGGCTAAGCGGCTGTAGCCATGCTTGATGCCGAAAACCTGCGCGCCTTCTTCGAGGAACGAGAATGCCGCGGTGGAAATGACCGCGTTGGCTGCGGGAGCCGGGCCGCCAGCGAAGAGGATGGCAACGCGTTTGATATCGTGATTTTGTTTATTAGGCATTGAGTGCAACGAAAGGGTGAGGGTAATGGGCCTACTTCGAAGCCGATGATTTTAGGGATCTTCAACGAGCCGCCAAGGTGATGAACATGGGCGATCTATTCTCCCCAATTTAACGTCTCTTCGATTGCCGACTGGTATTCGAGGTCCGTCAGGTCGAGTAGCTCTCGCATTTTCGCCAGCATTTCGGTTTGCAAGGGCCCGAGTTCACCCTCGGCCGATGCTGCTAAGAACATTCCCTGTAAGGCTTTACGCTTCTGAGACTCGTTCCACCGCCGAGAAATTGTCAGGATGTAGTTGGTCGCAGTCACACCCTTTTGAGTCGCAATCGACGCCAAGCGACCAAGTTCTTCGCGGTCGATGTGGCGGCTGAACAAATTGGCAGCGATTCGGTGCAGTGCCTCAATTTCGGGCTCGGAAATATGCCCATCCGCCAATACCACCAACAGGCAACTCCGGATAGCTTCATCGTGAAACTGGTCTTCGGCAACCACTTTCTGAGATTCTCGATCGATCTCTAAGACCGTGATATCCCATGTACTACGGCATTCATCACACTGCACAAATTCCTCAGCACCTGCAATTGGTACGGTGGGAATGAAGTAGACCGTCAAAAATGGTCGACGAGCACGCAATCGGTACGATTGGGGCGTCCGGCACGTGGGACAATAGAAATTCCCGCGATCACGCGTCCGCGTCAGGTTCATCGTGCCTATCAGAATCATGACTTGGAAAATCGGTTTGAAGTGTTAAGAACGCCGCCGGCCTGCTGGATTCTTGGCGGAATGCTTCGTGGACTTCGAAAAACACCTCGCCTGAGAATCGCCGTGCTTGGCAATCCGTAGTTTAACCGGAAGGCCCTAGTTTACCCGGAAGGCCCTAGGTTATCCGGAAGGCCCTAGGTTAACCGGAAGGCCCTAGGTTATCCGGAAGGAACGTGAGCCAAAAGCTGGTTGGAACACTTTGGAGTGTGCATGCCTATCCCCCCCGAACCCTTTGGTCTGACGCCGGTTTACCCAAACCTCTGTTTCCGATGTGCCCGTACGAAACCACAGCTCCTGAGCTGCGGTGATCCTACATCCATCAAGACAATGTTCCGTTCGCTCAGTCGAGTTGGGATCGGTGTTCCCCTTGGGGAGTCCGGTCGAATCAAAAGCCCCCCCTTAAATGCGTGAAACAAAGTACCGCTCATTTCTTTCGGAACTTTGTCGATCATTGGGTGATAAATAGAAAGTGAAACGGAATCCACTCCAACATCTAAATGACAAAATTCGAATATGAGTACCATTCACCTTACCTGCGAATCAGGGCATCGGCTGAAAGCCGCGTCAAATCTGATCGGCCAAACACTACGGTGCCCAAAATGCGGTGTTCAAGTCACCGTAACCGGTTCGGTGGCGGACCGCATGTCGGACACCGCGGTTCTAAGGATTCTTGGCGAATGTGAGGCATTGCCGCCGATGCCCCAGCCAAAAGGCTTTGCTGAACGAGAAATACAAAGGCAATGTCCGCGATGTGACAAGCAAACCAGTTCGCTAAATCCAGTTTGTCGACATTGCAAAACCTACGTTGGAGTAGCACCCGACTCTCTTCACAAACTCACACGGCACTCAGCGTAAACGGGAATCTCTATCGTTCACGCAGCGCATTGGTGATCTCTAAACGAATGGCACGGATTGCTGGCAAGATACCTCCAATCAACCCCATGGCCAGTGCTAACGTCATCCCTTGTAACAGCACGGCGGGGCCAAAACGAAATGAGAAAGTGATCTCGCTAAAAGTCACTAAGTTTTGCGTGCCGCCTGACAGACCGTTCAGTGGCAACGTGCCGAGACAACCCAAAACACCGCCCAGTAAACAGAGTACGAGCGACTCTAACAAGAACGACATCAGAATCGCTCGCCGCGGAAACCCCACGGCGCGGAGCGTGCCGATTTCGCGACCGCGACTTGAGACGGCGGCATACATCGTATTGGCGGATGCAAACATCGCACCGATGGTCAAGAAGCCCGCGATTAGGTAGGCGACAACCTTGATCGCGATGGTCGATGATTTTTGGCCCTCAAAGAACTCGACCTCTGGCACGACCTTCAACTTGAACTGTTCGTCCCCTCGTACGCGGTCGACGATTTCACGACGGTCCTCTTCATCGGGCACACGCAAATTGACGACCGAGATTGCTCCTTCGTATCGTTGGGCTGTTGTCAGGTCTCGCAAATCGGTCCACACCTCTGACTCGGCTGAACTGCCGTCTGCTTCGAACAGTCCCACGACGGTAAACGAAACATTGTTGACCAAAAACGATTCACCGAGACCAAGATTCTCAAACCGTTCCGCGATCGCGCGTGTGGTAATCGCTTCGTTAACGCCTGCCTCAATATCACGTCCTTCGACGATTTTGAAATGGGGACGCAATTGACGACCGACCGGGTCTAGCCCACGTAGAATCACGTTTGTCGTACCAGCTCCATTTCGACGTGGATTCAACAAAATCGTGATGAATTCGCGAGATGCCATAGGACTACCATCTTCCGATGTGGCAACACCCTGCAAGTTGACCAATTCGCGTGCGACCGTTGGCTGCACGTTGCTGGTCATCTCGCTATCGGCACCTTGCCGCATGACGATCAAGTCTTCTTGGTCACCCGACATGCGAAGCGCATGCTCGATACCGTCAATCATTCCAAAGGTCAACACGGACGCGAACACGACGACGCCGATCGCCAACGAAGTCAGTAGCGTCGTGGCCCATCGAACGCGAAGAGATCGGATATTGTATTTTAAAGGGATCATTGTTTCGACAGAAAATGTGTGCTTAGACGACTCGTCGCAACCCGTCCACTACCGATAACTGGGACGCCAACACCGCCGGCACGAGCCCGCTTACAAAACCAATTCCCGCAGCAACGGCGACTAGCCCAAACATCCACGCGCCAACTAACCCCGACACTGGGACCGGAAACATCATCGCTGCGGCAGGTACGCTGGCAACAAGCGCCAAGGCACCTACGCCTCCTGCAATCCCGAGTAGTCCGCCTAACATCGCGATAAGCGTCGACTCACCGAGAACAAGTGCGAGAACACGTTGCTTAGAAAAACCGATTGCCTTGAGCACAGCGACTTCGGTAGTTCGTTCACGCATCGACATTGCCATTGCCGTCCCCGCCACAAGCGCCAACGAAAAGACAACGGCCAAAGAGATGTACCGGATATACATTTGAACGTCGCCCAGCATTTCAGAGAACATACGAGCGAAAGCCGCTTCGGTACGCGTGCGGGTCGAGTTTTCCGAATTTCCGAACATCGTGTCGATCTCTTCACAAACGGCCTCGACGTTATCACCGTCTTTGCACTTCACATAAATGGAACCGGCACCGGGATCGAAGGCAAATGGAGACTTCTTCGATTCTTCATCGAGGTATTTCCAATCGAACCAAATACTTCCCGAATTACCCGGTGCGTCAAAGACGCCCACTAACTTCAAGTCGAGATCGATAGGATAGATGACGCCTTGTAGCGGGATGCGGTCGCCCAATCCCCATCCCATCTGGTCGGCCAACGCCCGGCTGCACACCGCCCCTTGGCGATTCGATTGGAACGCTTCAAGTTGGTCAGCGGCAATTTCGAGCTCGCCGTAAATGTCAAATGCCACTTCGGGGTCGACCGCGAATTGCGCAAACATCGCTTGCTTGTTTTCGTAGTTTCCACCAAACCAAGCAAATGGCATCGCCGATGCAACCGAGTCGAGAGCACGAACACGGCCGACGTGCGCAATCGGTAGCGGTGAAGCGAAACCGAGCTTGTTTAAAACGACCACGCGGTCATACTTGTCCGCTTCTTGTCCGACGACATCTTGCATCGCCAAATAGCCATACAGAATCGTCATCAGCGCGAGCGAGAAGCCGACGGACATAATCGTTAGGCCCGATCGCAACTTGTTTCGAGTCACGTTGCGCCATATGTATAGCAGTAATTTCACGCGATGGTCTCCGCATTTGCCACATCCGTGTCACCAACGAGCCGCCCATCTTCCAAATGGAGTGTGCGTTTAGCATAGGCCGCCGCGCGTGGATCATGCGTTACCATCACGATGGTCTTGCCAAAATCTTCGTTCAATCGCTTCATCAAGTCCAAGATTTCAGTGCTCGATGCTGTGTCCAAATCACCGGTCGGTTCGTCGGCGACAATCAACGTGGGATCGGTCGCGATGGCACGGGCGATCGAGACGCGTTGTTCTTGGCCACCCGACAATTGACGCGGAAAGTGATCCATCCGATCGGCGAGTCCGACGATGTCAAGAGCGGTCTGCACCTGGGCTTTGCGTTGCCGCCGATTCAGTGGCGTCAGGGTTAGCGGAAGCTCCACATTTTCGTAAGCGGTTAAGACCGGTATCAAGTTATACATCTGAAAGATGAATCCCACATGTCGAGCACGCCAACGCGCCAAAGTCGATTGCGAGGCGGTAGACAAGTCTTCGCCGCAAACTTGGATATGGCCCGACGTCGGAACGTCAAGCCCAGCGATCAGGTTTAGTAGCGTCGACTTGCCGCTTCCCGATGGCCCCATCAATGCCATGAAGTCGCCAGCAGCCAGCTCCAAATTCATGTGATGCAGTACCGTCAACACCATGTCGTTGCGACGGTATTCTTTACAAACGTCTTGGACCAACACAACAGGTCCATTAGCGTGATTGGGAGCGGTCATCGCAGCGATTCGTTGGTAAAGGGAATGTTGGAAACACCCTCAATCTACTCGATAATGCGTACCGGCGTATCGGGCTTGAGATTATCGGGGTCCATAATCAATCGCTCTCGGCCCATTAAACCGTCGAGGATTTCGATTCGGCCGTCGCGAACTTCGCCGACGTCTACTTGAATTTTCTGTGCCCGTCGCTCGTCATCGACAACCCAAACGAACGTCTTCTCGTCTGAGTCAGTGTCGATCGATTTCTCATCGCAAAACATCCGTGGCTCGTCATTGATTTGCAATTCTTTTTCCGTTGGCAGAAAGAAAACGGTTCCGCTCATTTCGGGGAATAATAGATCATCCGCATCGACGATTTCGACGCGCACTTTGATCGTAGCACGAGCCCGGTCGCCCATCGGGATGATCTTGCTGACTTTGCCGTGGTACTTCTTGTCCGGCACTGCATCGACGGCGATGTCCACTTCCTGAGTCGGCTCGACACGCGAGATATAGCCTTCTTGAACATCGCATTCAATTTCAAGTCGGTCTAAATCCGCGATCGTCGCCACACTGCCGCGTCCTGAACTGCCACCGGTACCTCCGGGAAGGATCGATTCGCCTTCTTCGGCATCCTTTGAAATGACCGTTCCATCAAAGGGAGCGCGAATGAACATGTTTTCGAGAAGTTGCTCGCTCTGCTGTTTTTGCGCCTTCATCAATTCAACGTCCGCCGAGAGCGAACGCAAGCGTGCGACAGCCGCCGCATGACTGAACCGGGCCTGGTCATATTCGGATTCGGAAATACTATTGGTTCGGCGAAGCCGGACGGCACGTTCTCTATCCGCATCGGCTTGCTCGATCAGAATGTTTTGTTCACCCATAGCAGCCTCGGCTTTGGCGACCGCCGCGGCCGCAGCAGCCAATGAAGCGTCGAGATCTTTGTGGTCAAGCTCTGCTAACAAATCGCCCTTTTGAACCTTGTCGCCTTCCTCGAACGTGATGACATTGATGCGACCGGACGAGCGTGCTCCGATGCCGGCTTGCCGATGCGACCGTAAGTAGCCGGTTGCGACGACCACCGCGTCGGCGGAGCGACCTTTTTGAACGACAACCGACTTCAATTGAACGTCCACCCGGTTTTGCATGATCTCGGGCAACCATGTCGCACTCGCTATCTCGTCGGAACTAGGCAACCCAACGTGTTCGCCGAAACGGTAGGCTACGAATCCCAAACCACCCAATAGCAATAACACCAGCCACGGCCAAATTCGTCGCCCACGCTTCTTATTCGATGGAGCCCACTCAATTTGAAGTGACGCGAGTCGATCACTTCCTGAGCTGCCGCGAAGCTGCGTTTCGCTACTCGATTGGTCCGTCTTCGCTGGAACTGTGGCGGTGTCTTGAACTTTCGTTTCAGGCATGTCTTTCTCAGGCACCGAGCTTCGGCAAATAGGGCGCACTCAATCTTGATTATTTGGGTTCTTGGCGGCGATACAAGCGATAACGTGGCTTCTCGGATCGGGAGCGGAAAATGTCGGACGAAGTACCGTTACCTATTGTCTATGATGGGCCGCACAAAAGCGAGCGTTTTTTCCGATCTCCGGTGTTGGCTTGTCATTCGCACCGGATGTTTCTAATCTTAGCAGCTTCGCTTTTCCCGTCCTGTAGGTTATTTCACGAAGTTCGACTCCATGCCTCGAAGTCCAATCCGACGCCCCCCCCCTGACCTTGACCTCAGTGCCCATTTGCGTTCGGTCGAGTCGCTCCCGGAGGTGCTCACGAGTCAATCGCTGTTCGCCAATGACCAACCTTTGGAAATCGAAGTCGGCTCTGGAAAAGGTCTGTTTTTGACCAATGCATCCAGTGCCACCCCGAAGCACAACTTTTTGGGCATTGAAATTCAATCCAAGTGCGCCGAGCACGCCGCTGGACGATTAGCAAAAGCGAAGCTGGCCAACGCGATCATGGTTAGCGGCAACGCCGAGCCATTGTTTGCCGAACGCGTTCCCGTCGAAAGTTTGGCCGCCGTCCACGTCTACTTTCCCGACCCTTGGTGGAAAAAAAAGCATCGCAAACGAAGGGTGCTCAATGAAACAAGCATCGTCAATTATGCCACCGCCATCGCCCCCGGTGGCCGTTTGCATTTTTGGACCGACGTGCTCGATTATTTCGAAGACACCGTAGAGATGATCGCCGAACTTGCACCCCATCTAGGCGTTCCCATTCCTGAAGAAGAAATCGAAGCGGAACATGACCTCGATTATCGAACGCATTTCGAACGCCGAAGCCGCAAACATCATATTCCTGTCTACCGTGTGCGGTACGAAAAACAATAGCATCGCAGCACCGCGTTCGATGACTCCGGTTTACCACTTAAGAAAACGAGTTAGCAGTTCAACGCCAGGCTGAGTCAGAAAGCTTTCGGGGTGAAATTGCCATCCTTCCATTTTGTACTCTCGATGGCGTACACCCATGATTTGCCGTGTACCACCGGTGTCGGTCCATGCGCTGACAATTAACTCATCGGGCAAACTCTCCGGCTCGATCACAAGCGAGTGATAGCGGGTTGCCACAAACGGGTTGGTAAGATTTTGGAAAAGCCCCTGGTTATCGTGAACAATCTCGTCCGTCTTGCCATGCATCAATTGGGGCGCCCGAATGATCTTGCCGCCAAAAGCTTGTCCAATCGATTGATGGCCCAAGCAAATCCCCAACAGTGGCACTTTGCCTGCGAATCGCTTCACGCATTCAACACTGACGCCCGCTTCGTTCGGAGTGCAAGGGCCCGGCGATACCAGAACGCGACTCGGTGAAAGATCAGCCAATGCGTCGACCGACAACTCGTCGTTACGAAACACACGGACGTCGACGCTCGCATCGATCTCGCCCAATCGTTGGACGAGGTTGTAGGTAAAGGAATCGTAATTGTCGACGACGATGACCATGAGCGGATTTCTCGCGTTTCAGTTGTGTCAATGGGAAAATGATGATGAAGAACAAAAAGAATATTCTTTCCAGGCTTCCACGTAAACGCTCTTTAGCCATAAAGCGGTAACAGACTATAATGCGGTTGTTACGGCAGTGCTGGGCGAGTGGAATAACGGCGAAATGCGATTCACACGTTTCGACAGACGTTCGTGGCATTAGGTTCAGCAGCGAAGGACGCCCTCTTTTTCTGCAAAAATTGTTTTTCAATGGATTCACCTGCGGAAAACAAATGGCCTTGACGCCAACTGTTTTTTTAGTCTCGCACTTTTTACTTACGGAACATTGCCGTGCTTTCGGTTCGCCCCAAAGTCGCCGAATTGGCGTTTCACGTTTTCAGTCGTTCGCTCCATCCCGAACTTTACACGCTTCAACAGCGTCGGAAGTACGAACGGAATGATTACGAACTGCAAGTCGACATCACTAACTGTGGCCACGTCTTGACTTGGAAAGGCGCCGGAATGTTGGTTTGCGAAGTGGCGACAAGCGCCCATCAACCCCTGCCCAAACGGCGATGTTTGCTGTCGCGACCGCTCAAAGGAAGCCGCACCGAACGAGTCGAGTGCCGAGGGAATGTCACCTACAAGACGCATTTTCAACTCGAACCTGTCGAACCCGACATGTTTTGGATGGTCCAAGAACAACTCGGCAGTGACCAAACCGAAGGTCTGTTGCACCGATTCGATGCCAGTGGCCGGATGGCACTTGGTGCAATCAGTTACGTGAATGTCGAAACGCGCCAAAAGAGTGTTTTGGTACAAGCAATCCACACCTTCCCCGATGATTACGCAATCGTCAAAGTGGAAACGGTCATTGCGATCGACGATCAATAGGTCTTCGCGTCTGGAAAGCCGTTTCAACGATCGATCAACACCGCGGCGGACCGTCAACGCGCATCAAGCGTCCGTCCGAACATTCGTAGCTCTCGAATTTGAACTTTGGACAATGAAAATCATTTGCTTGTTTCTTTTGGTATCGGTTTCTTTGGTTGGATGTAACCAAGCTGGCAAGGATCCGGAGTCGGCAATCGCTGTCACGATCGACGGTGGTCCCCCTGAATTCGACGATCAGGACGAATTCGACGAGTCGCACGCCCATCCAAGCGAGGGGCCACATGGTGGCGACTTGGTCGAACTCGGAAACGAGAAATACCATGCCGAATTAACCCATAACGAAACTGGTATTGATGTCTATATTCTCAATTCAGCGGCGACCGAAGAAGTTGCGATCAAAGCGGCTAGCTTGACCATCAGCCTCAAACACGATGGTAAAGTAAATTCATTCGAACTACAGGCAAACCCACAAACGGATGATCCATCGGGGAAGTCATCACGGTTCTCTACTGGCGAACCGAGCTTGCCAAAACGATTGGATGAGGGAGCCGAAGGAGCGTTAACGGTCAATATCGACGGTAAATCCTTTACGGGCAAAGTTGCCCATGATCATGACCATGACCATGACCATGAAGGACATGATCACGATTAGTGTCCACCGTCTTGGTAGAGCCACGCTTTTTAAACAGGGGATTCCCCTTGTCGATTTATTTGGCCCAACGCATCCGGTTGCCAGTAACAATCGCTTTCACACCGAGCGATTCGGATCGTCTATAATACCGAGATGGTTGCGTTCGCCTCATCCCATCGTCGGACATCCAAGCCGAAGCAGTGCATTCGGCGTAAGGTCACCTGCACTTACAACAAAGCACCTGCGCAACTTGCTGCCTTCTGTTGCTACCACCGAGGCCAACAGTACAGCATCATCGGCATAAGCGATGGTGGCGGCGTAGTGAAAGAACGCTACGCGTACGACGCCTACGGAACACCTACGATTCTCGATGCCGCCGGAACCGGACTAACGACGAGTGCTGAACACAACCGTTACACCTACACAGGCCGCGAGTACGACGAGGCATTAGGCCTGTATCACTACCGCGCCCGCATGTACGACTCGGTCGCCGGTAGGTTCTGCTCCAGAGACCCCATCGGCTACGTGGATGGATTTAACGTTTATGCTTACGTCAACGGAATGTGTCTCGTGTTGATGGATGCGAGTGGAACTCGCGGATGTAAATGCACGTGCCAACCAGGGATGCCAGATATGTCAAGCACTATCAATGACCATGTTGGTAAAATAATTGCAGAACATGGGGATGATTCTATAAAGGTTCGCGATCTTCTGATTAAGCAAACGTCGACGAGTTGGCTTCCAAGTCCAGCAATCGAACAGTGGCTTTGGGAAGATCATCGGGATAAGATGAGCGGAACCATTGATGACGAAAAGTCATTTGAGAGAGGACAGTTTGCACCTTGTATTTCATTGTGTGGTCAATGCGTCAGCACGGACAAGCTTGGGCACTTCTTCGAAGAGGGTTTTATCTACAATGACGTGTCGAAAGCGAAAGGCGACGACAAGTTTGCCATTGGCTTGGGAATGTGGACAGAAGGCCTAGTCCCAACAGATCCAGAGGTACTTGACTGGATTCGTAACGGAACGATAACCGTGACGACTGTATACGGTACGGCGCCCTATGAGATCGCAGGAATGTTTGGAGGGTTTGCGGATCATGGCCAGTTGCTGCCGGCTGGCAAGGCAGACTTGGCGGCAAATGAATCCGGCATGAAATTCTGGAAAGACTTTGATAAGTCCGGGAAGAAGACAAAGTTCAGTATTTGCGTTTACGTTTCGGATAAATGGGATGAAAAGAAGAACCCAAATGTTGCGTTAGATAAAAAGCCGTTTTGAAATTGGTGAGAAAATCATGGATGGAAGATATTGCCGGTGGGATTTCGTGATTGCAATCGCTGTGTGCATGTTCTGCAGCTGTGTTCGCTCTGAGATAGATGAACAGCGTCCTGTCCCAGCTTCAACGCAAACAGCAAAGAAATTACTCGTTGAAGATGATTTCCTCCGAATCCGGATTGGAATGAGTCTCGATGATGTATTTACTACACTGAAACCGGCACTTTGCGAGAGTATGATCGTTACCTATCCAGGACGAGACTTAAATGAAACGTATTTTGTCGTCTTCGCCCCTACAAATGAAACCGGATATTCAGAGGGAGGTGAGTTTCGGGTCGTTGCTCTTGTGCGAGGTGAATCCTTTTTAGGAGGCGAATATCTTTTGCCAAAGCGGTTAGCGGGCGTGATATGCACTGGGTTTTGGAGCCACGGCTATCGCATCAAAATCACGCTCCGAATAGGAGTTTTTCGAGAAAGTCGGTGTTCCAGCCTGCTGCTTTTCGCTTGCTCTTCAAACTCGACTTCGACGTGTCCTGCTTCAGCAGTGTAATTACAAACCGTCTGGTGAAGCT
>SJPJ01000001.1:7486841-7511671 GCA_007859835.1 Novipirellula herctigrandis
ACCGCGGAACCTGCTCGGTGTTCACCGTGACTCACGCAATCGAGTACGCCATTGGCAAACAACAGGGGACCGACGGACGGTTGAGTATTGAGTTTTTGAACTGGGCTTCCAACCGTGCGATCCAAGACA
Organism: Novipirellula herctigrandis; assembly: GCA_007859835.1. Classification (GTDB taxonomy): domain Bacteria; phylum Planctomycetota; class Planctomycetia; order Pirellulales; family Pirellulaceae; genus Novipirellula_A; species Novipirellula_A herctigrandis. Next base: position 7,486,971 of record SJPJ01000001.1, read on the forward strand.
AACGCGATGGTGGTTTCTTTTCCGATCTTTGGAAGGGTTTCGAGCAGTACGGAATCTGCAACGAGGCTGAAATGCCTTACAAAACGGACTTCGACCCAAAGTCGCAACCTTCGCAAGCGGCGTTGGACAACGCTCGACGGCTTGGCGAGACGGGTTTGCAGTTGCACTGGATCAAGCCGTGGGATCCCAATCGAGGATTAAACGATGAGCAGTTTGCCGATGTCAAAGAGACGTTGAGAAAGCAATGGCCCGTTTGTGGCGGCTTTCTGTGGCCTAGAAAACAGGAATGGGACGGCGCCGTATTGCGAATGGCCTCGCGTGATGAGGTTTTTGATGGACATAGTGTCCTCCTGGTCGGTTTCAGGGAAGACCCTTCGCAGCGAGGCGGCGGCGTCTTCTTGATAAAAAATTCGAGTAATGGCACTCAAAACGGCGCGTTGAGCTACGAGTATGTGCGGAACTATATGAACGACGCTGCTTGGATCGGCTGTGAATAGATCTGGACTGCCGCTATTCCGAGCGAGTTAGCAGTTCCCCCATTGCCATCCTTGACCACGTCGATCTGCATCACGAGCAAAACGCTCGGACATTCTCGCCCCGCTTGATTCAACACCCATAGGTCGACACCGCCCGGGGCACGCCAGCTGATGGCGTTCAGCCGCCAACGTGGTTCGGCCAATGACTCGACTTGATCAGCGCTTTGATGGCGTGGTTTTCGTCGCGTCGCGATATCATGGACCGAAGGTTTTGACAGGGAATCTTGGCAGCCTGCATCCGTAGGGCAAAGAGTGACGGATGGTCCCCTTGTCGTTTCCGAATGCCCAAAGAAGAGGGGGGCATTTTCGAAGCTGTTCGATTGATACTGTCGGCACTTGCCTTCGCAACGCTCCACGCGGCGAGGCTATCTTCTCCAATCTGCATAGACTTGGTCAAGAAATTCGAGAGTTGTTGCCTCCGTCGCCTTAGAGGACTCCCCTCGTTCCTGATCATTGACTTGTACTAGCTCCATCGGCTGGACATGCGTCTTTGTGGCGTCAATATTTCTCTTCGTTGTTAATGGTTCAATTCCAAACTCGTTGATCGCTGATGGATACACCTGCGGTTCACGATCACTGTTAACGGCTGGATCTCTAACGAAGAGAGTCGCGCTGCTAACGAATTCACCTTCACCGCTACTACCGTTGTCACTCAAGTAGTTGATCACTCGCAAAGCATCCAGCGCGGTGACTTCACCATCGCCGGACGTGTCCAGATAATTCGGGGGTGGAAAATCGGTCTCGGAAACTTCCAGTGTTCCGCCACCCGGTTCGCTCAGGCGATTGATCACTTTTAGGGCGTCCCCAGCCGTGACGTCACCACTGCGGTCAACATCATTCGGGTTGAGTGGATTCGTCCAGAAATGATCGTTCGACAAGGTGAGGGTGAACGATTCGCTCACCAGTCGATGCCAAAGAACCTCGCCGTCAAACGCGGGCTGCGAGATTGTCCAACCGTGACCGAGTTTAAGCACATCCCCCTGATCGGCCAGAACAAAAAGGATTGCTTCGTCACCCCATACCAGCTTCAGATTCTCAATCGTAGCGACAAGCGTTTGAGTGCCCGTTGATCGAAGATCGATTCGCTCGACATTTTGGAGCTGCGTTTCCGATTTGCTTAGGTCAAGTGTAGAACCGTCGCCTTGGATGACTGCGGTATCGATTCCATCACCACCATCAAATTGCCCCATGTCCGGAGGACGGAATGAGACACGGTCATTACCTGCGGCTGTTTTTACGGTTGTCGTTACACCATCCTGCAACGGCGAAACAACGATGATGTCGTCCCGCTGACCCGTGACAACTTCGGTCGCCGTGTTGGCTGCAACCAGCTTCTCAGAGATCAGATCACCACTCGCAGATTCGTAAACACGTAAAATGCTGTCTTCGACGATCACATTCAATTCAAACAAAGGCCGATCGGTGTTCGTTACGTTCCATTGCAAAGCGGTTAGTGCAGCATAATTCTCATCGGCGCCGGCTGATTGAATTGACGCGGTCGCAGAGATCGTTTGGTCTCCATCATCGATTAAATCCGACTTGCCGGTAAAGGTGACCTCCTGACTCACATCCCAATCATCCGGCGTGAAGGTCAACGTGGAAGGCGCAAACGACACCTCGTCCACCAGATCCACCGCGATCGCGATCACCACATCACCAAGCGGTTGGCTTGTCAAAGCAAACTCGACGGCGTCCGAAGAATGTGTTTCGCCAACGACCGTCAAATCGTCACTCTGCGACAGTCCAATTCCGGCCACATCGTCGTCCCTTGTTGTGACGTTGACGGTCTGTTCCGCTAACGGCCCAAACACGACATCGCTGAGCGGATCGATCACCGAAACCGTAACCATTGTCGCTTGGTCACCGTCGTCGATTGCATCGTTGACTCCTGTGACGGTAATCGTTTGATTGACATTCCAGTTTGCGGGAGTGAACGTCAACGTCGTACGGTCAACGGACACCTCGCTAACATCAGCACTGACGATATCCAACACCACCTCGGAAATTGGCTCGGACGACAACACAACCGTGAATGTTTGGAGTGAGCCGGTCTCGTCAACGGTGACGGCGGAATTGCTGACGGCAAAACCAGCCGCGTCATCGTCTGTCGTTGTCACATTGACGGTCTGCTCCGCTAACAGATCGAACACATCATCGCTGAATTCGCCGTTAACCGATACAGACACAACCGTTGCTTGATCACCGTCATCGATCGATTCGTCGACACCTGTCACCGTAACCGTTTGCGCGACATTCCAGTTTGTGGGGTTAAATGTCAACGTCGGATGGTCAACCAACGCTTCTTCAACGTCAGCACTGACGACATTCAGGACCACATCGGCCGTTGGTTCAGCTGTCAACACCACCGTAAATGTCTCGAAAGAACCTGACTCGTCAACGGTCATAGTGGACTGAGTGACGAAGAAACCGGACGCGTCATCGTCCGTGGTGGTCACGGCGAGCGTTTGGATGGGCAGCAACCGAAACGCTGCATCACTACTGGCGTCGACCGAGACAGTAAGCGTGGATGCGACCACTCCGTCAACCAAATCATCATCAATGCCCGAAACCGTAACGGTTTGTGGCTGGCTCCAATTGGCCGTGGTGAATAGCAGGCTCGTCGTCGATAGCCCCACCTCACTAGTGTCATCCGACTCGACACGGAGTAGTACATCTGTGAGCGGCGCCGCCGACAACTGAACCGAAAAGCTATCTTGATCGCCCGCTTCCGAAACGATCGTGCTGTCGTCCGTCTGGCTGACTGTGAAACCAGCCAGATCATTATCCGTTGTAGTGACGGCAAGCGTTTGGATGGGGAGCAACCGGAACGCAGCATCACTACTGGCGTCGACTGAGACAGTAAGCGTGGATGCGACCACTCCGTCAACCAAATCATCATCAATGCCCGAAACCGTGACGATTTGCGGTTAGTTCCAATTGGCCGTGGTGAATAGCAGGCTCGTCGTCGATAGCCCCACCTCACTAGCATCGTTAGATTCAATCTTCAGCAGTACATCTGTCAGTGGTGCGGCCGACAACTGAACCGAAAAGCTATCTTGATCGCCCGCTTCCGAAACGATCGTGCTGTCGCCCGTCTGGCTGACCGTAAAACCAGCCAGATCATTGTCCGTGGTGGTCACCGCGAGCGTTTGGGAAGGCAGCAACCGGAACGCAGCATCACTACTGGCGTCGACCGAGACAGTAAGCGTGGATGCGACCACTCCGTCAACCAAATCATCATCAATGCCCGAAACCGTGACGGTTTGCGGTTGATTCCAATTGGCCGTGGTGAACACTAGGCTCGTCGTCGATAGCCCCACCTCGCTAGTGTCATCCGACTCGACGCGGAGCAACACATCGTCTAGCGGTGCTGCCGATAATTGGACCGAAAAACTGTCTTCGTCTCCAGACTCTGAGGCGACAGTACGACCGGACGTTTCGATGACGGTAAAGCCAGCGACGTCGTTGTCATCGACAACAACCTCAACGATCTGCGAGTCCACTGACCTAAACGCAATCGCAGACGTGGGATTGATCGAAAATGTGACGTTTGATACGAAATTCCCGTCGACTAGAAGATCATCAATGGCGGAAATACCGACATGCTGAGTTTGGTCCCAATTCAAGGGAGTGAAAATAATTGATGTTTTTGAAGTAAGAAGTTGGTTTGAATCTCCCACGCTAACATCGACAATGACATTGCTTGTTGGGCGACTACTCAATTGGATAGAGAGTTCCAGAGGAATGTCGCCTTCCGTTGCCGTTGCTTGAGCACTTGGGGCCACCAGGAAGTCGGCAACATTAATGTCACGATTCAACACAGCGACCTGCGCCGTCGCTTGGGCGAAGTTAGGATCGCTCGACAACGGGTCGACGAGAATGCGAATGATTGTGTGTTGATCACCGTCAACCAATGCGTCATCCGCGACACCGGCTAACATCATAGGCTGTGCCTGATCCCAGTTCGCCGCGTTGAAGGTAAGCGTCGCAGGAGTTACAGCGACTTCGTCGGGATCATCGGAAGACAAGTCGATGACCACATCGCCGATTGGCGCTGCATCCAACGAAACGAATCGTATCACTTGGGTTCCGGATTCATCCACCTCCACTAGCGAACGATCGAGCACCAAATGGAAGCTGTCATCATCTATCACGGTGATTTCAAACGATTGGTCTCCGATTGTAACGGTGGTTGATTTTGGCCCGTCAACCAATCCATTGTCGATTGCCTGGAACGTGACGGATTGTGGCAATTCGTAATTATCGTTATCGAATGTTAGCGATGTCGGAAAGACCCTCAGGATGGAAGGGTCAGCAACCACGATGTCAATGGTTGTGTCGACGACGGACCTGAGTTCGATGTCTTGCTTGGTAATATGCACATCAATCTTGCCAAGTTCATCCGATTCCATGATTTCCGATCGCATCACGGTTGCGTCGCTGCGATAGGTTAGGGCGGTTCGATCGCGCGGCCTAATCAGCGTGATTAATCGAGCGAGGTCATCACCGACACGTTCCAGTTGAACACTTCCGTCCATGCGTACCGTCAAAAAATCGCTGCCGATGTCACCAAGTTGATCAAGTGGTGCATTCCGGTCGAAGGTAACATCGGCAGGCTTTGTCCAGGGAACCGCAACGTCTTGGCCCGATTGAACCATTAAGATGGTACTGCTCAGGCCATCAAGCATGTCGCGGAAATGCGGTCCCATACCAAATGAGCTGAACGGGGCCCCATCGGTAAATCCGAATTCCTCTGTACCCCCATCAACGAAAGTTTGGATGCGCGTCGTTACGCTGTCCCATTGGTCATCCACACTTCGGAAGATGTCTGGCATGTAGGGCAGCAAGGATAAATTGTGCGGACTATCCCAAGGCTCGTTTTGATGAAACTCTTCCCACAAAGGTCGGAAGCCGATAAAGGGAAGCAAATGGACGCGCCAACTTAATAATGGCTTGCCCTCCGAGTCGTAGTGGGAGGAATCAGGCAGCGTTGGCAGTTGGTTGAACGCCGCATGAAAATTGTGCCATCCAAGTGTGACTTGCCTGAGTTGGTTACTACCATAATCGGAAAGTACCGTAGGATTTCGGTCTGAGTACCGTCGTCGCAGTGTATTTGCATCAATGCCCTCGACGATCGGACGAGGCAACGGCGCATAGAATGAACTCGATGCACGCGTAGCAAGAGCGACAAACAGTTCGTTGTCAATGTTGGCGGGCAATTTTAGAATTGAACCGTCAGCCATCAACGCCCGAAAAAATTCGTCAGGCAAATTGCCGAGGTTCGCAAGTGGGGCCGCCGGATCAAACTGAAATTCGTCAGGCTGCGTCCAGGGAACCGCTTGGTCCGGGCCCGTTTCCAAGACGAGAAACGTATTAGAAGTTCCGTCTAGAAAGTCACCTGACGAGGGGGAGTAATCACTGCCGTCCGCATTGTGCCCATAGGCGGCACCTTCGCCTACAACGGTCTTGATTCTCGTCATGTTGCTGTTAGCTAGATCACCATAACTTCGAAAGATATCTGGCATCTCGTTGACCAACACGATATTGTTTGGGCTATCCCACGGCTCATCAAGATTGAATCTCTCCCACAACTGTTGGTGATCCAGAAACGGCAACAGATACACTCGCCAACTGAGTTGAAAATGCCCATCGGAATCACGTCCCCTGGTACCGTTGTTGGGAGCGAATTCGCGGTAGGCCGCTTGATAGTTTTGAAATGCAATGCCTATCTTTCGAAAATTTAGATCTTGTCTCGATCCTTTTGCGTCCCACGCTTCTGCATCAAATTGTCGAGATAGAGTACCGGTGTCGACGAGAGCTTCGGTTGGAAAAGCAAGCCGAGTCGCAAGGCTCGCAAATGTCTCTGCATCGATGTCCGCCGGCAAGATTGCTGTCGTCCCATCAAACATCACCACTGGCACGCCGTTTGGGGCAATTTCGCCAAGTGTACTGAGGGGAGCGTCGTAATCAAATGGAGCATCCAGAGGGGCCGTCCAAGGAACCGACCTTTCCTCGCCAACTTGGACCAGAAGCAGAGTATTGGTCAGCCCATCACGGACATCTCGAAACTGTATGCCGGGGCGATCCAGCTTGAAGCCGACTGGTCCATACCGATCGTCTGGGGCTAGATAGTGGCTAGTCAATGTTTGAATGCGCGTTTCGAAGTCGCTGGACGCGAGACCGTCGCCATAAATATCTGGCATCTTGTCTTGCAACGTCAGGTTGTGAGGACTGTCCCAGGGCTCGTCTAAATGGAATTGGTTGTATAGTTCGTGGTGATTTAGAAATGGAAGCAGAAACACTCGCCAACTGAGGTGAGGGCGTCCTTCTTCATCCAAGTATTCGGGTTCATCGCGAACGGGAAGCTGATGGTATGCGCCGTGGAAGTCATGCATCCCAAGGGCAAGTACATTCAAATTCCGGCGAACGACGGAAACGCTATCTGCGACCACCTCAATCGAGACCGTAGCGGTATCGGTTCTCAAACCATCAAAGATTGCGTATTGAAAATAGTCTAGACCAACAAATTGTGGATCACTGGTGTACGAATAGGTGCCGTCGTAGTTAAAACTCAAAACACCATGCTGGGGTTCGTGTAGCAGTGAAACGGATGCGGCATGCTCCGGAGCCAAGCGTGTCCAGCTATCATTGTTAAGCAAACGAGGGTTTCGTGAGCCGTCCACAACTAGCGTCTGCCCGGCTGCCACACGATACCCCACCGCGTTGGCGTTATCATCCAACGCGATCGGTTCTCGTGCGATCGGTTGATTGGATTCGTTTTCTGACAAGTCCCGCAGCAGCTGTGGTTCCTGGTCGACGTTGCTGCCGCGAATCACCACCGACACTGTTTCGGTCCACCGTTGACCATTCGACAGATCTTCCACGGTGTAGGTGAACTGATCTTTGCCGACAAACCAAGGCGCGGATGCGTATTGCACTAAACCGTTACCGAGAATAGTCACCGAGCCGAATTGCGAGCTGCTCGCGCTCACCAATTCAACGTCCGCGGTATGCGAAATCAAATCATTAGCGAGGACATCAAACTGCAATGTGTATTGCTGACTTATCGGCGAAGGCATCACCAAATTTTCGCCAACTTGACTCACTGAAAACGACTCAAGTGTGACGATGTCGTCTTGCGTAAAGCTAGATTGATTAAAGATGGCTGCCGGACGAATCGATTCTGTCCCTGGGGGGAATGCGGTTGCGTCCGGATTCCCCTCGGTCCACGTCCCTGTGATCGCAGTCGATGTATAACGCTGGGGAGTCGCTGACAACATTGAATCATCAACAAGAATCGCTTGCAAAGTCTGTCCGCCGACAGCGTTTCGCACGGCAGTACCAGCAGCCAGAGCGGGCCCTTCCCACGGTTGAGTCAACTGGATTGTATTGCCATTGATCCCGCCAATTGGCCATAGGCCAAGCACAGAATCTCCGGCTACATTGCGAGTGTACGTGTAGTCTTCATAGAGTTTTCCGGTTGAGTCGACGTAGCCGTACCATGCCATTGTTCGTGATGCTGGATCGGTACCTTTACCGTTCCAACCAAACGTGTTGGCAAGCACCATTTGTTTATCACCGGGAGCAAGATCACTCGCTAACGTCGTGTCAGCGGCACCTGGGAAACGCGCGACATGCTCGCTATTGATTCGCAATCCATCGGTATCAAATGCGGTATAGCCAATCGAATGTGTTTCCGAACCCAAAACGCCAGTGCCGATGGAGTGAACACCCGCGAATACGCCAAACGTGTAGGATCGGTTTGGGTCAACGGTGACTGGTAAATCCGACTCGACCATTTCAAGAGATCGGGAAGCAACATGACGCAAGTCACCGTCAAAGGTTGAGAGTGCTGGGCCCGCTGCGGTTTCGTCCCCGTCATGGCGGATCGTGGCATTGCGAATTGGCAAGGTAGACCCTAGTTTGATCGATGTCACACCAGGTGCGATCGCTGCCTGTTTAACCTTTTGTGGATCCCACTGCTGGTCACCAAAATTGGAATAGACTTTCAGTTGCTCTAAGGCGGCCGTTGTCCGTCTAAGCTTTGCATCTTCAGCCCGGTTGTACAGCAACGCATCCAAGTAAAAAAGGTTGCCGTCCGCGATCGCGTTGCGAACCGCAGTCCCGGCGGGCAAGCTTGCACTTGACCAAGCTGTCGAAAGTGCAATCCGATAGCCACCGAGAGTCGTGTCAAAGGAAATCCCGTCCGCTTGCCACGCACCCTCGATCCGATCACCAAGGACATTGCGAGTGTAGGAATAGTCTTCGTAACGCGTTCCGAGTGCGTCTTCGTAACCGTACCACGCTAATGCCCTGGTCGATGCAGTCGAAGCGGAATCGTGGCTCCATCCGTTTGCATCTGCAACCACGATAAAATCGTCACCTGGATCGACTTGTTGAACTAGCGTTGTGTCTGTTGAACCGGGAAACTGGTTGACGTGGATTGGCAAAACACTTAAGCCGTCTGCATCGAGTGCTGTATACTTTAGATCAAATGCGAGGTCAGCTGGGATATGGTTAGTGTCACCTTCGAAGCGATAAGCATGGTTGGAGGCTAGGTGAATCCACGGATCAAACAGGGCGGGCTTCGACCCAATTTGAAAATCCAATGTTGGTGATGGATCATCGAAAAACTCAAGCCGATAGACTTGATCGCCATCAGGATTCACGGTTAGATCGATCACAGATCGTCCCGCCGAATCGGTTATTGGTGTTCCCCACGTTTCCGCTGCGAAAACACCACCATCGCTGTAAAGCTGGCTGTTTGGGTTGACTGCGAATAGGTCCGGGGACGTTGCGGCAAGCATGTGTCGCTGTTCGAGCGATTCGAGTCCGCGAGACAGCGAGCGGCGATTTGATGCGCATCGATTGGATGCGCGGCCTTTCCGTGTGGACGAACGCCCCCGTTTTCGTCTTCCCATTGCACTTCCCGTACGCAGTCTGTTTTTATTTACCGCAGCAGATGAGCTAACCATTTCGCCTGCAGACGAGACGATTGTACAGACTTGCCATTCCGAATCAAATTTTTCGCGATGAGATGGGCGTCAACGAAGCAAACGCTTGCAACATTTCAGTCGAGCATTCCTCTCTTACCGAAAAAAACAAAGAGGTCAGGCATATTGGCGTTTGGGTCAGGAAAACGCACTGGTTTGCGGCCTCGTGACGCATGGTTGATGCGGGATGGAGACGTCTTGCGATGGATTTCGTCCAGGTTTCGTCTCCTAGCGATCCGCCTCGTTAGACGCAAACGCGAAGCGCGTCGCGTTCCTTCTCGGACAACGTGTCATTGACCTGACTGGCCCAGCGAGTAGAGCAGCAAATAGGTTGGTTGATTCTGAGTCAACAGCAAGACGGTGACACGTTGCTAGACGAGACCACGCTGCCGGAGGTACCTTCCTTCGATCCGCCCCTTCATCAATCGATCTGTCCTCAGTGCGAGCGTCCTCGGCAGACGGTGCAAACGATTGACCCGGCACTGACGATGTCGGTCCTGGCTCTGGCCCCTCGACTGCACGACGCGACATCACAACCGATCGCGGCCGGTCTCGACACGGCCCGCAGTTGGTTGAAGTTGCTTGCCCGAGTCGTCCGGGATCAGACGCGGCGTGGAACGAGTAACCCGTTGATCCAATCGCTCTATCAAGGCTGGACAAGCCCCACGACTCGGTGATGGACGCCGTCCGCATCCGTTATGCCGAACTGATCGCCCACGACGCCGCCGCTGCTTCGCCACGCGGCCCACCAGCAAAGCAACGGGAGGCCGCATGATGTTGCTTCTACTCTGGCACGAAGTCTTGCAACCGAACAAGCGAAGCGTCAAAGCACCGCTGCAGCTAGCGTTATGCTTGGCGTGCAAAAACCATCTCAAAACTGGCTGCAAATGCGTCAAAACCTGGGTCACTCGAAGCGAAACTCCAGTCAACGCACCACGAGCCGCTTGCAAGGATCTCATCAACACCGAGCGTTACCCAAGTCACACTGGGGTAACTACTTCGGCGGCAGCAAGCTGCCAGCTCTAGGCAGCTAAAAAGAAAGCGTGAGACAAGAATCCTGTCTCACGCTATGGAGTGATCGAATGATGTTGCTTAAGGGTCGAGCCAAATGGATACCGTTTCAATCTCGCTTCGCTTCGGTGCAGCTAGTCGTTGCTTTCGAAAACTACCCCCGTCCCATTTGATCGCCCTGTGGCCCTTTCTTGCTTGCTGAGAAGATTAATGGATGGCCCTTTCTTGCTTGTGTGATTCACACCAAATTAGCTGCGTTGAAGAAAGTCGCCAGGACAATCCGCGATCGATTAGCCAACGGGATGAGTTACTGCACTCATGGAATTACCAATGCAGTTGCCGAGGGCATCAATAGCAAAATCATGTCAATCAAGCCTCGCGTTGGTGGCTATCGCGACCGAGAAAACTTCAAAACGGTGATCTGTTTTTACTGCGGTGGACTGGATCTCTATGCACGATAAACCCAGATGGACGATAACCCCAGATGGACCATTCTTTCCCTTCCCATAGTCCCCGCGATGTAGGGACGATTGATTCATCATGCCGAAATTGCGGCTCTAATTGCCGACCGCTAGCGATAGTCGAACTGAACGGTTGCGGAGGTTTCTGTATTGCATACCGCCCGTATCCAGCAAGCAGAAAACTCCTTTGGAAACTGATGCCGCAGAGACTCGCCGGCTGGAACGTCGAAGTGTTGGTGGTTCACCCAGCGGTCGTTTCCATCTAGATCAATCTGAAGGGTAATGCGGACTGGTTTCGAGCCGCCGTGAGACATCGTGACGGTCTTTTGGTCGTAGCCTTTCAATAGATAAGGATCCGATGGGATTCCCGGTTTGACCTGAGTCCGCAGCCATGGACCGCCTCTCCCGACAGGTTTGCCGAGTTTCCAGAGGTCGTCGATTCCGCCGAACCACAGACCGGCTTGATGTTTCTCGCTGCGGAAGACATGACCGTCGGTGGCCGCATCCGCACGGACGCCGCAAAGCACAAGTAAACCGTTCCAGGAACAGAAGTCCGTGATCTGTTTCGAGTGACTCGACACCGGGCGCATCAGATTCCATGCGGGTGGCGCACCGTTGGTGACCAGCGGAACTTCGTAGAACGTGCCGTGGATGTTGGCAAGATGACGCTCGGATTCGACTTCTCGTGACGCTCGCGGCCACCCCGATGCGAATGGCTTGTCGTAGGCGGCGTCACCTTTGGGCAGACGCAGTCGTTTGCCGCCGTGGTTCAAGATGACGGATGCGTCGTCGGTCGAAAACTCCGGTTCAACGTGTAGCAGCGTAGCAAGTTTTGCGTCGGGGTTGTCTGGTTCGAACGCAAAGTCCGCCTTTGTGAAATCGAAGTTGCGGCCGTCGTCGGTGATGACTCGCAGGTCTCGATTGCGTTTTGCCGGGAAAACAAGACTGGCTAGGGCGTCCTCGCCGATATCGGCAAGGCCAGCGAATAGCGTCCTATTTTCTGCAGCGTCGCCATCGATGAATTGGCTGGCTGTTTGGTGCAGGATGGCGGTGGCCACACAGTCACGATTCGCGACCAATCGCAACCACTCTGCATCCAGGTCTCCGGGGAGCACCTTTGCAATGGAGTCACCAACAGCCAACTCGATCGTTTCCAAGTCAGTCCAAGAATCGTTGCCATCTCTGTCTACCTGCAGAGTAATGTGAACCGGAACACCGGTTGTTGACTCGGAGGTGTCGCGTTGAATCGGCATCTCTACCGAAGCTCTACCGACGGACGAAACGGAGTCGGCGGAACCGCCGTCGACTTGGATAAATGCGATAGGTGGCAATCCAAACGCACCCGTGGAATGCTCAACCGAATTGCCCGGTATCGAGACCTTTCCGGCTGGGAAGTCACGAGCATAAATGCGGTCTTGCACCAGTTTACCCCACTTCAACGTCAGGTCAGTTTGATTCCAATCGGGCGACAATGTCGATTCGCCGCGACCGTCGACGGCGACGTAAACGGTCGCCGGTTGACTGAGTTTGAGCTCCAAGCCTTCCGCAGGTTTTCGCCAGTCGCCACGAGGAATGGTGACGCGCGGGATGCGAGCGAGTGATTCGGGCAACTCAGTGATCGGCAGTTGATCGGTGGTTCGTAGGATTGATTCGGGGACCGGTTTGATTCGTCCGATCGCTAGGTGCAGGATGCGGTGATCGAAACCGGCGATGAGGAACGGATCAGAGGGTGTATCGGCTTTCACCTCATCTTCGATCCATGGTCCGCCATATCCACTGGCGGGCCCCCACTTCTTAAGGTCGTCGTAAGTCCCAAACCATAGGTTACTTTGCGGTTGTCCAGCAAACGGATTGCCTTGGATGCTGGTTTCGTCGGTAGCCAACACTAACTTGCCGTTCCACTCACAGAAGTCCGGTACATATCGCAAATGGCTTCCGATCGGTCGGATGCCCGCCGAGTTACTACTAGAGAACGTTTTTGGGAAGTCGAAGAACATCCCGTGCATATCCATCATCCAGTGGCCATCGGTGATTTCACGAATGCGCGGCCATTCGGTGTACCATCCATGTTGGGCATCGTTACAGTATGCCGCCTTGGGTAACAAATAGGTGTGCCATGTTCCGTTGTCCATGACTTTCAATCGAACGCTACGGCGGTCCCAGCCCATGGTCCAGATTGGATCGTTGCCGTCGCTGCCGCCGGTGATTCCTTTTGGTCCAGTCACCTCGGTGTACTGCCTTCTTTCAACGATCGTCCAGTTCGTGCCGTCGAATTCAGCCAACACACCTCGTTCTTCCGGCGTCTTTGCCTCGCCACCTGCGCGGAGATCTTTGTAGTCGCCGACGCGATGTTCTCCATTATTTGAAACAACGAGTCGCCCCTGTGATGTGTAGCCACCTTTGCCGTGCCAACCGGGAACTGGCTTCTTGAATAATCGTTTCACAGCCAACGTGTGGACGTTGGCTTCCCAGATCGAACCTTCCATGTCGACGTAGTAGACCATGTTCGCAGGATCTTTCAGATGCCGCGCGATCGCGGTGACGCGAATGGGCATGTCTGCTGGCTGGATCGTGCGTACGTTTCCTTCGGAGTCGATCAAATGATGGGCGATCAACAACTGATTGGACTCTTCGTGAATCATCCGGCCTGCGGGTGTGCCACCAACGCTTTCTGGATGGATGGTCATTGGCTTGCTAAGATCTGGATCGATCGAGAACAGCTTGTGCTCGCTGCCTCTCGGTTGATGTGGAGCGTAGTTGACCATCCAAAGTTTGCCGGCCCATGGCACAACTGCTCCGATGCCACATTCGTTGTGTCCCGATTTGTCATGACCGCCGTTCTGGCTATAGACACCGTAGGTCGTCAGGTGCGGGTAGACGCCGCTGATCTGGATATCCGTGCGAGATGGCTTGGGTGATAATTCCGACGATTGTTCTGGCTGACTTTGCACAGTTGGCGTGTTCTTACGCTTTACGGTAAGGCGATATCGTGAATCCTGAATACGCTCTCGATGCACGCTTAGTTGTTTGGACAGTTCACGTTTGGCATCTTTAAAGTCGGGATCGCCGGCTAAGTTGGTTCGTTCAATGGGGTCTGCGTCAAGGTCGTATAGTTCCTCGAAGACTTCATCGGCGTGTCCTTCTACATGCGTCTCGACGTATTTCCATTTCGCGTCGCGAACTGCCCACAACGGCTGACTACCCAGTTGTGGCGTGGGAGCTTCGTAGAGAAAACTTTTTCGCCAATCGTCAGGTGTGTTGCCGGCAATGATCGGAAGCAAGCTCCGTCCGTGAAGCGATCCTGGAACAGGCAAACCAGCTAACCCGTAAATCGTCGCTGTCAGATCGATGTTCAGCACCAGGTCCTGTGAAACATTCGGTCTCGTCTCCGGCCCCGAGATCGCCATTGGAACTCGCATCGATTCTTCGTACGGCAAGACTTTGCTGGTCATGCCATGTTCGCCCAACATCCAGCCGTTGTCGCCCATGAAGAAGATCCATGTGTTCGCTTTCAGTTTTCTGCGTTTGAGTTCATCCAACACACGGCCAACCGCAGCATCCATTTGTTCGACACTGGCACTATAGTCGCGGATGTGGCTGCGAATTTTCGCCGGATTGTCGTAACCGTATTCTAATGCCCGTGTGCGATTGCGAGCGGACTTGAGATACTCGGGTTTACCATCGAGATCGTCATTCCATGTTTCGGGCAATGGCATCTCATCGACGTTATAGCGATCGAGATACGCTTGCTTGGCGGGCCACGTGTGCTTGCTGTCCATATGAGGCACTTGGGTGCACATCCACAACACAAACGGATTGTCGGCATCCACAGACTGGCGAATGAACCGAATGGATTCATCGGCCGTCACATCGTCAACAAAGCCGGGCATATTCCTGGACTCGCCGTCGATTGTGAATTTGCGGTCGTACCACGTACCGTTTGACCAGCAAGTTGACGCAAAGTCGAAGCCACATTCCTGGGGCGTCGTTTTGAGGTGCCATTTGCCCGTAACTCCCGTTGCATAGCCTGCTTTGCGAAGTGCGTGTGCAAAGGTCGTTTCGCCCTCATTGAGAGAGACATTGCCAAACGACGTGACTCCGTTGGCAATGCCATAACGTCCGGTGAGGCAGGCGGCTCGGCTGGGCGAGCAGATCGCCAAAGTGACAAACGCGTTTTCAAACCGAGTACCATTGTCAGCAATGCTGTCGAGATTCGGTGTGTGGATGCGTTGAAGATCTGGTGCCCCGTAGCTGTCCCAGCGATGATCGTCAGTCAAAATAAAGACGAAATTAGGTTGGCTAACTTGCTGAACGTGGTTCGGCTCACTGGCTGGAGCGACGTTGCCGAGCAATATGACAAGGCAAATAAAGAAACGGATCATGTTTTGAACTCACGTTAGCGATCACTTGGGTTAAAGGAACAACTAGGGGCACGTAGTGCCCCTTCTCACTCCTCGGTCGTACTCGATGCCGCATTTTCCGCTTCGGCTTGAGCGTTGATTGCGTCCCAGTCAACATCACCAGGAGGGGTGAGTTTTCTCGCCTGAGTATCCTTCGAACATCCCCCCATGGTTAGGCCACATGCAATGATAACGGGAATGATCGCTG
This sequence comes from Novipirellula herctigrandis, assembly GCA_007859835.1. GTDB lineage: Bacteria > Planctomycetota > Planctomycetia > Pirellulales > Pirellulaceae > Novipirellula_A > Novipirellula_A herctigrandis. The sequence goes on from SJPJ01000001.1 coordinate 7,502,580, forward strand.
CGCGAAGCAAAGACGCTGCCAAGAATTGATTTGTCATTTATTATCGTCCGATTGTTTAGGAATTCGATGACGCTCTGCCAAAACGCCACATGGAAACACGAGGCCGAATCGTGTCCGGCCTTTGGAAAATGAGCCAGAAGGTTGGAGCGGGAGAATGCTGTCCCTCGCTCGTCGATGGTGAATTGTTTGCCGCAACGTGCCAATTTAGACTACTTCAGTTGTCGGGCAGTTTATATGTCATTTTGGCGAGATATTTGCGACCAACGGGAGTGGGTTTATACACGCCGAGCGGTAGCTCACTTCGCTTGCGGCCGTGCCGCACTAGGGAAGCTCGACCTGTTCCTTCGAGGCTTTCGTTCCCAGGGCACCCCATAAGCCGTAGGGGCTTTTTTGACCTACGTTGTTGTAGTTGCTCGAAATACTGTCGGCTTCACGATTTCCAGCTTCAATTGAGTCCGTAATAAACTGAACGCTTCCATCCGCCATAAGAACGTGTGCACCGCCTTGATGGCGACTGCCGGCGCTGAAAACACCCGACTGCCAATCCACTCCCCAATCCAATGGGCAAGTCGGCGAATTGGGCGGCAGCACTGTATTGAAACCACTGATCATAATGAAGCCATCAAACCACCTCGCTCCGCGCGACGCGCCACCCGTATTCCAAAGCTGGTAAGCATCGTCCACAAACTGGGGTCGTTGAGGATCGACGACATTAGCGCAAAGTGATGCGGATGTTCCCATCGCAGCGTTATTGAACTCACTTTTGTTAACAACGGACCCCTTCGCTTCACGGTCACCAAGATCGGTTGCAATTTCACTCATGGCTATCGTGTTCGCCAAGCCGTCCAGTACATCACGAAACCGCCCTCCCACCTGGGGCCGAAACATTCCTCGGAAAACGCCGCGATCAATGTAATTGTTACCAGCCTCGTAGCCCAAACGCAGAATGCCATCTCCGTGACAGAACGCATAGTTGGTTTGACCGTTTCCCGTTGGTGAGACACCGGGATCACTTGGACATCGCAACATAGGGATTTCAGTTTGCCAAGGATCGTACTCATTCAGGTCTCGCCAAACTCGCGGACCAAACGCTGGCCAGGCACCCGCCCCGGTTGCAATGGCTGCGTCATCAATGGTCTCACCGGTCTCGGGCAAATGAGGGTTGGACAACTGTTCCCAGAGAGCCTGCTGCTCAAAGAACGGAATCAGCCCAGCCATGGCGCTCAAACGCCTTTGGTTGACCAGATTGCCGCCGTAAGTCCCAGATCCATTTGGCGTGCCGGTCCCAGTCCCATTGGAGGGGAGCTGGTTGTAAGTTGAGTGATAGTTGTGCATCGCTAGGCCAATCTGCTTGAAATTGTTACTGCATGACATGCGTCGGGCCGCCTCGCGAGCAGCTTGGACAGCGGGCAATAGCAAACCAACCAAGACGCCGATGATGGCAATGACCACCAGCAGCTCCACCAAAGTAAACGCGTTTCGTTTCGTCATTTCTGTCTCCAATGAATACGACTAAATAAGAGGGCATTCCTGGTCGTGTCGCTGCCGATGGATTCTCTAGCAGACGGCATCCGTCGGGTTTTCTTGAGCGTGGACGTCATGCATCATTTCGATGAACGGCTCCATAGCTGAAGCAACAATCAGGCCCTGTGTCGTATTGGAAACGTCGCGAAGACTAGAGTCTGGAGTGTGTAAGATTGATAAAAATCGGAGAAATTTGACACCGGGATAATTACGTCGCACAGAATCGCGGTGATTGGTATCGTTGTTGAAAAAGACTGGTCAATTTTTCATAATTGCCCTCCAGATGGCGTGGCGGATGACGTTTCCCCTATAAAACGTGGGCCAAATTGGCTGCGCACATTGCATGGGTGCAAGATGAATGATTCAACTAAGCAAGCGGATTTTGTCCGTTTATTCTCGGCCAACCAGCGGCGCATTCAAACGTTTATCCTAACTTTGTTGCCTGATCGGGATCAGGCACAGGACGTGATGCAGAACACCTCCGTCGTGTTGTGGCAGAAATTTGACACGTTCGAGCTGGGGACTGATTTCACGGCATGGGCCTTCCGAATCGCAAGGCTGGAGGTCCTAAGCCAAATTCGTCGGCAAGGAAAAGGGCGTCTGGTATTCGACGAGTCAATGTGCAATGACTTGGCCGATGAGCTCACGGAGCGAGACGCTGTATCGGATAGCCGACTGCGTGCGCTAGAGGGATGCGTTAAAAAACTGTCCGCCGTCGATCGCGATCTCTTGCAGCGTCGGTACGAGGAGGGCGCTACCATCAAGGCGGTCGCTGAAGCGGTCGGACGTCCGCTTGAGGGAATGTACAAAGCCATGCGTCGTATTCACCACACCCTGTTTGAATGCACTCAGCGGAAGTTGTCCGCAACAGATGAATCCGTGGCGATTTAGAACCTCCGCTCCGTATAGGATTTCAACAAGAAGGCAACAGCGATGGACAATAAGAATCGAGACGAGCTTTTGGAACTGTGTGAATCAGTACGAGAGCAAACCATCTCCGATGCGGATTGGGCCCGATTGCAAGAGCTGATGGGGGATCAGGAGTTGCGCCGCCTTTATACAGACTACATGGCAATGGTTGGGCACTTGGGAGAAAGCATGGAAGACTTTGGTGCCGCGCGGGGGGGAGATCCCGACGACGCGAGGCAAATGATGCTTGATGCTCTGCTCGACGAGAGAAACGCCCGCGGCGATCATGCTACCGTGACGCTACCGACAAGGCGACGATGGACGATCCATGTCGCGTATGCGACAGCACTTTCTGTCTTGGTGTTATTTGTTTGGGGAGGTTTCAAATCGCCGGAGCACTCTCAGGAAGACGCGTTCGCGTCGATCAGCGTCGCGCTCGATTGCAAATGGGGTGCGGGAACACTGCCAACCGTCGTGGGTTCACGTCTGACGCCAGGTCGACTCGACCTGCTGGAAGGGTTTGCCAAGATTGATTTCGACAATGGCGTGCGTTTGTCGTTGGAGGCTCCTGTTTCCATGACTATCCAGTCGCTGACTGATTGTGAAGTTCACTCGGGGCAGCTTCTCGCGCACGTTCCGGGGGCTGAAATCGAATACACAGTGACGACTCCGACGACAGAAATCTTGGACCTCGGTACCGAATTCGCCGTACGAGTTGAAGACGACGGGAGCACCAGGGTCCATGTTGTAACCGGCGAGGTGAACGTCACGGACCAGCGGTCCAAAGAATCGCAAAGACTCCTAGAGCGTGAGATCGTGCACGTCGGAAACAAGGAGATTGCACGTCTTGACCATAATGCCGAGCCGTTGGGGGCACGAGCAGGCGATCCCGAAGATAAGCTAGAGAATATGGAATCATGCTTGATCTCCACCGCCCAAGGTCGTGGCCGCGACGCCTTCATTTGGAGAGAGCGTTCAAGCGGGTATGAAGGACAAGAAATGTTGCTCGTAAAACACTGCGTTGTGCATCGTGATCAATGGGATCGAAAGGTCTATTTGGCATTCGACATCGAATCGTTGAAGGGATTCAAATTGGAGCAGGCTGAACTTCGGCTCCACCTCGTCCCGAGTGGCCTTGGCTACGTATCGGGTCAGCTTGATGCCACGTTTCAAGTCTACGGCCTCGCCGATGAATCCTTCGATGACTGGAACGAGAAGACGATCAATTGGCAAAACGCTCCAGCGAATGATACTGGAGCCGCCTCCGTTGCGTCTGGAATGACTGTTCCGCTGGGATCATTTGAAGTTCGCCAAGGTGTGCAAACCGGAAGCGTTAGCATCTCAGGAGACCGGATCCGCGAATTCATTGAATCTGACATAAATGGAGTCATCACGCTGATCGTCGTCCGCGAGACGCAAGAACGAGCCTGGGACGGTGGTGGACTCGTACATGCATTCGTTAGTAAGGAGCACCCTTCTGGATTGCCTCCAACGTTGCGACTGATTGGGACGCAAGCGTCTGGCGAATGACGTGGAATACGGAGCGATCAGCGAGATCGTTGACTGGCGCTATCAAAGTTGGGATAGCGAGCTAGGAAGCCGAACTGACAACGGGTTGATTCACAAAAAAAATACAGCTAGCAAAAGGAACGTTCCTATGAACCGCACCACCGCAGAACCAGTGTTTTGGAAACTCGCGATGTTGTCGCTCCTGATGACGTGCAGTTTTCCAGCAGCCAAAGCGGCTTCGCCAAACTTCGTCTTCATCATTGCGGACGACTGTACCTTCCGAGACATCGGTTGCTACGGCGGACAAGCGATGACGCCGCACATCGATCGTCTGGCTAGCGAAGGTATGAGGCTGACGCAGTGCTTTCAAGCCGCCCCCATGTGTTCGCCGACGCGGCACAACATCTACACCGGCTTGTATCCCGTGAAGAGCGGCGCGTACCCGAACCACACGTTTATCAGAGACGGCGTGCAGACGGTTGTGCAATACCTGAAGCCTCTCGGGTACCGCGTTGCACTCTCAGGCAAACGACACATCTCCCCGGAAAAAGCATTCCCGTTTGAGTATTCCGGGAAGAAGAATCCGGGAAGAAGAATCCGGACATGGACGCAATCGACACCTTGTTTCGTGAAGCTTCAGAAACCGGCACACGGTTCTGCCAATTTGTTTGCTCGAACGAGCCGCATGCCCCCTGGAACAAAGGCGATGCTTCCGCCTACCCGTCGGACGAAGTCCAACTGCCACCGTATTTCGTAGACACGCCAACGACACGCGAGGAGTTCTCCAACTATCTCGCGGAGATCACTTACTATGACGGTCAAGTGGGGCAGGTCCTGAACCTCCTAAAGAAACACCAACTGGACGACGACACAATCGTGATGGTCGTTTCCGAACAGGGCAACAGTTTCCCGTTCGCAAAATGGACCTGCTACGACCACGGCCTGCAATCCGCAATGATCGTCCGCTGGCCCGGGAAGATTGCCGCCGGCGCGGTCAGCGATGCAATGGTCGAGTATGTCGATGTGCTTCCGACATTTCTTGAGGCAGCTGGCGGCGAGATTCCTGAAGTCCTTGACGGGACAAGCATGCTGGACGTGCTGACGGGAAAAACGAATCATCACAAAGATTACGTGTTCGGAATCCAAACCTCTCGCGGCATTTTTGGCGGGCCGGACCACTATGGAATTCGATCCGTGCGGTCGCGGCAATTCAAGCTGATTCACAATCTTGATCCCGCAGCCCGATTCTATAACTCAATCCAAAAGAAGGCGTTCTTTGCAGAGTGGGTAGCTCGTGCAAAGACAGAAGACCCGCACGCTGCGAATCTGGTCAACCGTTATCACAACCGACCGGAATTTGAACTGTACGACATAACGATCGACCCGCTGGAACAGGACAACCTCGCGGCGAACCCAGAATACTCCGAAACGATCGAAACGCTCAAAGCGGAACTTGCCCAATGGATGAAGTCGCAGGGTGACCAGGGGCAAGCCACGGAGATGGCCGCCATCGATCGGATGAATACCGGCAACGAAATGGTCAAGGAAGCTCGGGGGAAAGGCACTGGTTCAAAGCAGAAAAAGAAGCAGGGTGGTGGCGCAAAAAATGGCAAGGCGAAGACCACACCCGAGTCACAGGAACCCGATCAAGCCGCCCAGTCCAACAGCCTGTCCGACAAAATGGATGTCCTGTTCATTGCAATCGATGACTTGAACAACTACCCCACGATCATGCGGAACTATCCGGGCGTGAAAACGCCATCCTTCGAGGCCTTCGCCAAAACATCGCTGCAGTTCACGCGTGCCTATTCTCCCGGCACGATGTGCAATCCACGGCCATCGCATCAAAATCACGCTCCGAATAGGAGTTTTTCGAGAAAGTCGGTGTTCCAGCCGGCTGCTTTTCGATTGCTCTTCAAACTCGACTTCGACGTGTCCTGCTTCAGCAGTGTAATTACAAACCGTCTGGTGAAGCTCAGGTTTTCAATTGCGTGACCTTCGCGAATCCGACTTGCATCTTCGTGAAACACCACGTCCAGCACCCAGTGCATACTCTCGATCGACCAATGACTTCGAACCGATTTTGCAAACTCATTTACCTTGGCGGATCGACTGCTCAGGAAGTAACGCACTTCACTCGACCATGATTCGCCATTTTCGATACTCGTGACCGCTTGTCCGATGCTCTTGGCACCCATCCATTGGTCCGTTAACGCTCGAAGTGACGCTGGTATTTCAGTTATCCCGTCCTTGGAAACGACCCCCTTCCCCTTAGATTTATCCGAAGCAAGAAGTTAATATTCATTGGCTTTTATGCGAAAAATGACCCCCTTCCCCTTTTCTTTCTGGAAGGTGTCGATTCTGCAAGTGTTTGTAGCTTTTTCAGTTCTTTGCACGTTAACCGACACGAGTTACGCACAAGCCCAAGTAGCTCGTGGGGGGCGGTCTGACATCCAACAACTCTACAAGCAGCATATTACTGAGTATGATTTTTTGCCAACTCCGATTTTAAGCTTGGATGTATTGTCAACCGGAGTGCAAGCCGCAATCTCAATGGGAGATGTAACTCGTGCGACGGAGATAATTAGAAGCACACCCGAGCAAAGCCTTAAGTTTCTATTGACTATTGCAGTTACCGAAGGGCACTTAGGAAAAAGGCGTAGTAGTTGGCTTGTTAAAGAAGTTTTGTCGAGTCAATCAAGTGACAGTATATTCAGTGATGCGGTAGGTTTATTAGCTTCAGAAAGATCTTACGAGTCCGCATTGTTTCTTGCGGATATCATTGGTGATTCTAGCTTGCGAGGCGAGGGGCTTCGCCGAGCGGCGTATTGTGCAATGCAAAACGGTGATTTCGAATCGGCGTCCATCATTGTCAGTTCCTTTGCGGAGACGAAAGACGCTGACAGAAGCTTTCATAGTCTTGCTATCGATGCTTCTGAAAAATCAACTGCCGACTATCTACTTGAGAACATCCCACGTGATTGGCGCGGCATTTTACGAAGCGAGCTAGAATTTGGAAAGCTGGTCAATACTGAGCCACTTGCTCAATGGTTTGCAAGCGGGACACAAACCAGTAACTGCGGCAATGATATGAAGATGTTGTTGGTATCGAAAGGATTGAAATGCTCGGGCCTTCAGTTATTTGAAGAAACGAACGAAATAGTTGAGAGTATTCTGCAACTCATCACGTGTGAAGATGCGGAAATGGAGGATGCCGTTCCAGCAACTGCGTTTTTTCTTACTTACTTAAGACGGGGAAATGATTTGGAAGACCTCGCGTTTGGCAGAGGCTCTTTTTCGGCAATTCCAGCTAATTATTGCAAAAGACAGTCAAATGCAATTGTGGCCGGACTTATTAGTTGCGGCCGGACCCTACAGGCAATTGCTTATATGAACAGATTCTCAAAAAGTGAATTCGGAGAACTTGCGGCCTTTAGTTTGTTTGGAACCAAACGTATTCCGCCGTCTGATTTTCGAGATTTTATTATGCAGCTCAATGATCCGCATCGGCGGGTATCCCTTTTAGCTGCTGGAGTTGCGGAATACGTCAAGCTCGTGGAGGATTACGGACAGCCTTGGGAAAGCCAAACGGGTAAGTGAAAGCAAATTATCGTTCACCCTTAAACAACCACATTCGATCACTCCATAGCGTGAGACAGGATTCTTGTCTCACGCTTTCTTTTTGGCTGCCTAGCGGCAAGAATGGGCCATCCAAGTTTTGATCCGTTGCTAGAAAAGCATGCTGCACAACTCATCCTTTCTCCTGTTCGTTGCTAGCAACGGTTCGTTAGGTTAAACATTTGGATGGCCCCTTCGGTTCCATGGCTGTAAGATGGTGACTTGGTCAAGTCGTGAAAAGCATGGGCAGAAATCATCATGCTCGGCAATGATTTGCGTGAAAGCTGGAGGTCACTTTATGATCCCGTTTGGGTCTTGTAACTATTCGTGCAAACCGGGAAACTATGGTGTTATTCAGCAACGTTGTTGTTGCGGACAAAACGCAACATATAGTTTTGCAAATACAAATGGGAAATTTGGCACCGGTTTACTGGGTGGTTGCGAGGATTTTAACGATGGCGACTATAAGAGACTATAACTTTTTCTTTGTTATTCCACTTTTTTTGATGTATACGCAGATCACATCTGCACAGAGTGCGTGTGAATGTGACTGCATCTCGAAAGCAGTTTCCAGGATCAAGACGGAAGCAGAGCCGGACTTGGGAAAGATATTGGAAAACGTCCATCAGTATTCACCGCTACACGAACGAAAAGAGGATGCTGCGAAATTTGCTGCGGCATGGGATCTAAATGATCAGGCCGCCGCAATAATTCATCTTTTGGTCGAGCCAGCGTTACTGCTTCCAACATGGGGGCAACGACATCACGAATCACGGGCTACAGGGCCATATGAAGAAGCGGCGAAAGTTATCATTTACCGGATATCTTCTGACAGATCGTTTCGTGATCGATATATTCGACTGGTTGCTTGGAGTGGATTGCTTGTCATTGCTCCAAAACATCCGACAGTATCGCAGGTAGATGTGATTGGTTTCACATTTGCAGGAATTAAAGAACGCTATGAGAGCCAAAGCGACGATTTTTTTTGGCAGGACACTTTGTGTTTTGTTTCTATTTCTCTGATGCTAGGATACGATGTCTCGTACGGCGAGACCTTTACACGGAATATGACGAGAAAACGTTTCTTGCTTGTCCTTGACTGGGTAAAGACTCATAGATTCGTCGTTGCGGCAGATGGATACCATTGGACAACAGGGGAAAGTGGTGCTGTGATCGCGGAGCTTCCAGAGCTTAAACTGCCTCCAATTCCTTTCGAAAACGGAGATTTGTTATCAGCCCAATCCTTTAGGGATCTTAGAAGTATTATTGAAGCGATGGCTCCGTAGTGCAGGGAATCCTGGGGCCATAGCATTTAGGAGGCCAAGAAGGGGCCATCCAAAGTCTTTTGCCTTACTACTTGGGATTTGCTAGGAGTAGAAAAGGGGAAGGGGGCACGGCCATCGCATCAAAATCACGCTCCGAATAGGAGTTTTTCGAGAAAGTCGGTGTTCCAAAGAGGAAAAGGGGAAGGGGGTCGTTTTTCGGGACTTGGTTTGATATTCTCTAGCGAATACGATCAATCTTTCTTTAGC
>SJPJ01000001.1:7511681-7513955 GCA_007859835.1 Novipirellula herctigrandis
TTTTCTTTAGCCAACTGATGGTATGCCAAGAATCAAACGTGCCGATGAAGCAGGCTGCATCTATCATGCCCTTAACCGGGGCAATGCGAAAAATGGGAAAGTGCGAAAATTGACCCCCTTCCCCTTTTATTTCCCGGTCAGCTACACGTACGACGAAGCGGGCCGCAAGTCGACCGAATCGACCACCCTTGGTGGCCAAACCTATACAACAACGACCAATTACGACGATCTCAGCCAAGTGTCCGGTCTGACTTACCCAGATGGCACGCCGGTCGTCCGGACCTACACCGATCGTGGACAATTGGAAACGGTCGCGTTTAACAACACCACCGTCGACACGCGTACCTACGACGATGGTGGTCGGATGACGGGAAGTAGCTACAGTAATGGAGTGAGTGAAAGTAGAACGTACAATGCCGACAACACCCTTGCGGGGATCGCGTTTAGCGGTGCTCCAATCGGGGATCTTACGTACGGCTGGGACGCGAACAAGAACAAGACGTCCGAGACGATTACAGGAACGATGGGCGGTTACGGCTTCAACGTCGGCACAAGCGGCTACGATGATGAAGATCGCTTGGTCAACTGGAACCGAACCGACAGCAATCTCGATCAAGCCTGGAATCTCTCGCTTGTCGGCGACTGGAACAGTTTCACCGAGAATGCCAGCGTGCTAAGCCGTACCCACGGCCCCACGCACGAGATCCTCAGTGCCGCCGGCCAAGCGGTTCAGCACGACGCCAAGGGGAACCAAACGCTACTTCCCACTAGCCTCTCGCCGCTAGCCACGAGCCTCTCGCTTCATTGGGATTTTGAGAACAAGCTGCTTGGGGCGGACACGGACAATGACGGCACAGATGATGCGACGTACCAGTTTGACGCGTTGGGACGTAGAGTCGCTCGCGACGATGGCACAACGGTAAGCGTTTATGTGCAAAACGGTCAACAGACGATCGCCGATTATGTTTCTGGATCAGTCCCTGGGTCACCGACCTACACTTATGCCTACGGCAGTTACATCGACGAGCCGGTCATAAGGGGTGGAACTGGCGGCTTACGTTACTACCACCGAAACCAACAATACTCCATCATCGCGCTAACCGATGGCGGCGGTCTCATCAAAGAACGTTACGCTTACGATGCCTACGGCACACCTACGATCCTGGACTCTAGCCTCTCGGCTCTAGCCACTAGCCTCTCTTCCAACCGCTACACCTACACCGGCCGCGAGTGGGATGAGGCATTAGGCTTGTATCACTACCGCGCCCGTATGTACGACAGTGCGTCGGGTAGGTTCTGCTCCAGGGATCCGATCGGGTATGAGGGGAGTAAGTGGAACCTATACGAATATGTTGAATCGAGACCTGTCTCGAACACGGATCCGAGCGGCATGTTCTCGTGGCGATCATGCAGGAAGTTTTGCAAAAACTTGGCAACAAGAGTGGCAGTTAAGTGTGATAAAGCGTGTCGTGCAATCTGCCCCAAACAACTAAAACCAAACTCAACATGCCATATCGCGTGTGTAGCTGAGGCAGCGGGAATATTCGCAACATGCGTCATTGGGTGCAATGGGCCTAATCCTTTTCCGTGGGATTTGCCATTTTGATCAAATCCCAAGTGCAGAGTGTACATTAGCATGCGAAAATTACTCCCACTACATTTGCTACTAATCGCGATATGGATCGTGCTGTTCTTTTACTACATCTTCGCTCTTGCGTAGGGTCAGAGAACTCGGAGAGGAAAAGGGGAAGGGGTCGGAGAGGAAAAGGGGAAGGGGTCGGAGAGGAAAAGGGGAAGGGGGTCGTTTTTCGGGACTTGGTTTGATATTCTTTAGCGAATACGATCAATCTTTCTTTAGCCAACTGATGGTATGCCAAGAATCAAACGTGCCGATGAAGCAGGCTGCATCTAACATGCCCTTAACGAGAAAAAAAGGGCCATCCAAACTCTATTGCCTTACTGCTTGGGATTTGCTAGAATTCTCGCTCATCAAGTCTTGTCCAGGAGGTCGTTATGCCGCGCAAACCACGCTATGAAGTCGCTGATCCCGCAGAAGTTCAGGTATTCCACGCAGTTCAACGCTGTGTAAGACGTGCATTTTTGTGTGGCGAAGACCCGTTTTCCGGTCAATCCTATGAGCATCGCCGTGGTTGGATTCGTGATCGATTGGAGTTTCTGGCGGGGATTTTCGCAATCGATTGCCTGACCTATACAGTGCTCAGCAATCATCTGCACCTCGTTTTGCGCAGTCGGCCTGATGTGGTTGCTCAGTGG
>SJPJ01000001.1:7514146-7579635 GCA_007859835.1 Novipirellula herctigrandis
TTGTACCGGGCGTTTTTGGGAAGGCCGATTCAAATTGCAAGCCCTGTTGGACGAAGCGAGCTTGCTGGCTTGCGCAGCCTATGTGGATTTGAACCCGATTCGTGCGGCGATTGCTGAAACTCCGGAAACGAGCGAATACACCGGTGCTAAAGATCGAATCGATGATTTGTCGGAGCGACAAGATCGGACTCGGCCGAGTACTCATGATTGGGAGCGGAGTCGACGTCGGCGGAAGAGCGGTTGGATGAGTCCGATCGAGATTGACGAAAAGAACGATGCGGTCGGACCGTGTGTCGATCCATCCGGTCGGCGGGCAAGTACCAAGGGGTTCTTGGCGGTCTCGATGTCTCGCTATTTGGAACTCTTGGATTGGACGGGCCGGCAGTTGCACCGCAACAAGGTCGGCAAGATACCCGATCACTTGGCTCCTATCTTGAGTCGCATTGGACTCGATACTCATGGTTGGTGCGACATTGTGAAGAAGTTTGGTCGCGTCTTTAAGCGGGCGGCAGGAACTCCTGAGAGCCTTGCTCGTGAGGCAGTCCGGTGTGGTCAAGGCTGGCTGTGTGCTCCCGAGAACCCACTGGGACTATCTTCGGTGTAGCGGATTCTGTTCCGCACGCTCGAACCTGCAACTGATTTTGCGATTAGCGTTGTGTGCTGCGCGGTCGATGCTGTAAAGATGCATGTGAACTCGCTGGAGAGGAGGGTTCCCACTCCGATCGCGTCCAATGGGGGAACATGTCCGAAGCAAAGACTCTGGACAAGCTCTTTCCTAAAAGAAAGTGGGTGGCCCTTTCTTGCGCCTTTCTTGCGCAGATTCTGTTCCGCACGCTAGAACCTGCAACGGATTTTGCGATTGACGTTGTGTGCTGCGCGGTCGGTGCTGTAAAGATGCATGAGCGCTCGCAGGAAGGGAGGGTTCCCACTCCGATCGCGTCCAAAGGGGGAACATGTCCGAAGCAAAGACTCTGGACAAGCTCTTTCCTAAAGGAAAGTGGGTGGCCCTTTCTTGCTCTCGTTCTTTCTTGGTTCTTTCTTGGTTCTTTCTTGCTCAATGCACCAAAATAAGGGGCCATCCAAACTCTATTGCCTTACTGCTTGGGATTTGCTAGAATTCTCGCTCAAGAGAGGAAAAGGGGAAGGGGGTCGGTTTTCGGGACTTGGTTTGATATTCTCTAGCGAATACGATCAATCTTTCTTTAGCCAACTGATGGTATGCCAAGAATCAAACGTGCCGATGAAGCAGGCTGCATCTATCATGCCCTTAACCGGGGCAATGCGAAAAATGGGAAAGTGCGAAAAATGCCCCCCTTCCCCTTTTCTTTCCCGTTGTGTGCTGCGCGGTCGGTGCTGTAAAGATGCATGAGCGCTCGCAGGAAGGGAGGGTTCCCACTCCGATCGCGTCCAAAGGGGGAACATGTCCGAAGCAAAGACTCTGGACAAGCTCTTTCCTAAAAGAAAGTGGGTGGCCCTTTCTTTCTTTCTTTCTTTCTTTTTCTTTCTTGTTAGGTTAAACATTTGGATGGTCCCTTCGGTCCTTCGGTCGCGTTCGGTCGTTCTTTCTCGCTTTCTCGGCCCTACTAAGAAATGAAACTTCGCTATTCATCGCGTTTCCTATTAGCCCTCACCGCTATCTGTGCATTGTTACTAATGTGGTGTGCCAACGCTTGGACGCTCCGGCACTCAGTTGATGATATTAGGAGTAATGGTGGAGAGGTTACTTTTGACCGCGATGGAGGCATGATACGCAAGTTGTGCTCAGATTTGTTCGGCCCACATGCTGCCTACCCAGTTCAACGTATTGAAGTTCGGGGTATTCATCTTTCGCCTGAGGTACTTGCGGATATTTCACAGCTCAATTCGGTTCGCAGACTATCAATAAAGGGTGCTAGAATTGACAATTTTACCTTGTTGCTAATTTGTGGCCTCGGTTCACTTAAAGAACTATGGTTTGAGAACTGTGTGTTTGACAAATGTAGTGCGGAAGACATCACTTTGCCGCGAAGTCTAACTACATTGCGTTTTCAATCAGTCGACATTGGCGATAGGTGCATTGTCCGGCTCTGCTCCGCCTCAAAAGTAGCGGAACTAAGCTTAAAAGGGACTAATTTCAGCATTGACGGTCTTAATTCACTGAACATGCCAAGCTTGACACGTCTATCAATTGTTGCCACGAATGTTCAAACACTTCCAGATTTTGGAGTTGTTGAACATTTACCAAAGTTGTCGATCTTGCTGATTGATTCTAACCGCTACCCAAGCGAGGTAATTGATCGTTTTGAATCGAAAACAGGTATCAATGTTGTCGAAACAAACTAACTTTGCGCGCGTCGTCCTGTCAAAAAACTCCGACGAGCCCGTCCACCCTTATGTAACATCATTCGATCATTCCATAGTGTGAGACAGGATTCTTGTCTCACGCTTTCTTTTTGGCTGCCTAGCGGCAAGAATGGGCCATCCAAGTTTTGATCCGTTGCTAGAAAAGCATGCTGCACAACTCATCCTCTCTCCTGTTCGTTGCTAGCAACGGTTCGTTAGGTTAAACATTTGGATGGCCCCTTCGGTTCTTCGGTTCCGATGGCCCCTTCGGTTCTTCCTTGCTGTGGAAAAATGGGTGGCACTCACTTGTCTTCTCACTTGTCTTTTTTGTTACTTGTATTACTTGTACATGCTCTTGAGGCTTATTTGTATGTCGGGCTCGTGTTCCATCTTTCGGCCAATTGCTCGTCAGCTCAAGAGTTCCAAGTGCGTTGCGATTTTGATCGTTCTCGGAATGACTTTCGGCTGTTCAAAGTCACGTAAGAGTAACGAGCCGCAAATCGCCAAAGTCAAAACCGCAGAAAAAGTGAATCTTGGTCATCGCGAGATTGAAACGCATTCCTTTCGACGAATCATCGAAAACAAAACGTTTAACAAGACGCTACGACTAACCGATGACGACCACAGTCATACTCTTGTCCGCAATTGCCGATTCTTTAGAATCGATGGTGACGGCGTGCTTTTAAGGGATGTCTGTAATGTAACGATCGCCGATTGCATTTTCGACAACATTAACGGACAAGCTGCAATTCGGGGTAGTGTTGCGGGTGGCACTCAGGATGTTCGCATCCTCGGCAATTCGATTCGAAATTGTGCGGAGAACGGAATCACCTTTGGCCAACGATCCCATTTAGGTGTTGACCACCGAAGACTGTTGATTGAAGGAAACCAAATCGTCGATACTGGTCAATCTCGAGGTGACGGAAAGTCGCATTCGATCTACGTTCAGGCTCGCGACTTCGAGATCATCGGGAATGTTATCTCGGGTGCACGCGATGGCAATGCAATTTCAGTACGCTCCTCTGGAAAGGTGCTTGGCAATCGAATCACGGGCGAATCCAAAACTCGCAAGCCAGGCATTCGTTATTTCAGTGACCATCAACGTGGTGCGTCAAACGAGCTATTCATAAGTGGGAATTATATTTCTGGGCAACGTATTGGCATCGACCTTAGCGAGCCAATGCCGCGGTACGATGGCAAAATTGGCGACGGTCACGTGGTCCAGAGTTTTGTGCTAAAGGGAAACGATGTCGAGGCAAACCAAACACCGATAGCCGTGTCGGAGGAGCTCAGACAATCGGCTTACCGAACCGTGATCGAATGAAAAACGCAATACGAGCGTAATGCGGTGCACCGTAATAGGGAGGCGCAAGAACGCAAGAAGCAAGAAGGGGCCACTCAAAGTTGTTTAGCAAGCAGCTTGGGTCAGATCAAAGGTGTCGGACACCGAAATTGCTGACGGCTCGCTGCGATAAAAACGCGGGCCCTGCGCTGAAACGGCGGGAGACAATGGCACAAACCCCAGGATTCCCAACCTCGCTTGTGGCCACCAACGGGTTGAACGATTGTCGGAAATTTGGGAACTCATTGGCCGGTCAATCTCATCCATCCATTGAATCGGCCGAGACAAAAGCCGGCCAAGCTTCAAGGCTTGTAGAGGACAATGCGATCCACCGAAAGAGAAATCGCTATCAAGCGGGTTTGCTAACAACCTGCAGTCCGCGCAGGGGACTTGCAACGGCACTGCGCCGGTTCAGATTTACGCGAGAGGGCTCCGGTTCAGATTTACGCGAGAGGGCTCCGGGGCAGATTTACGCGAGAGGGCTCCGGGGCAGATTTACGCGAGAGGGCTCCGATCCAGATTTACGCGAGAGGGAGCATTCGCCAACGTCCAAGCCTGTCAACGTCGGCTTGACTACACGATTTTGATGTGATCGACAATTTCACTCGCCGCTCGTCAAAGCTAACCGTGGTGACCGTGACGAGCGGGCCAGCTTGGCTGCGGCGGTGTGGTTTTGGTTCACGTGCTCGCCAAGAATCCTGACGAGTTCCTCCGTTGTTTTCGGATGGCTCGTCAGCTTTGTGTGGGTCGCGTTGATCTGAAGTTCGCTGAGAGTACCGGGATGACGAGCACTCTGAACCGCGACAACGCCGTCACTTGGCGTGCCATCGGAAAATTCGCGACCCGTACCGATGATCGTGTGCAGCCCGACCTCGGAGTTCACCCGTAGCTTGTAGGCCGCAAGCAATAGCGGGTTATCGGGACGTAGCAGATCGATGCTGGAAGGCAACCGGTTCGCCAGATCGCCGGTGAACACGTCGGGATTGGATCGCACAAACTCCTTGAATCTTGATTCCCTCTCATCGGGAGTCATGACCAGCGCCGAGCCCAGTCTGCCAATCACGCCTTTGGCCATTGCCGCTCCCCGATGCGGTGAACCGATAAAGACCACTCGTTTGACGTACGGTAGCGGCTCGAAGAAGAATAATTCCTCAATCTCGTCACGGATCTCGGGCGAAGTCTTGATTTCTTCGACACGACGACTGGCCACGCTGTCCCACAGTGATGTGTCGCTATACGAGACGAGCAGTTTCGAGACCAAACCTCCCATGCTGTGGCCGACGAGCACCATATTGGCAATCGCCTCGTCATCACTGTTGGGATCGAGGTAATCAACGGCCTCACTGAGATCCCGTCGCATCTCGGCCGCCGAGCGAACGAATGGTTGTCCCGTACGATATTGGAAAGTCCAGATTTGATAGTGTTCATTGACGTCCTCGACGAATCGCAGGTCGTTCACCAGATCGACCCACGTGAATTTGTCCGACAACAACCCGTGGACCACCACAATCGGAATCTTGCCCGGTTGATACGGCTCAAGCATTCGCAGGCCACCTAGTTCGTCGGTTCGCGCCGGGTTAAGAAAATTCGAGAAGGTGTTTCGATCCGTGTCGCGGCTAGCCAACACCAAAGGCGCCGTGACGTCGCTAGCAAGATCCCATTGGCGTTGCTGGTAGGAAACCTGATTCACACGCAGGGGATCGTGAATCTCCAACACCGCCGCGATCTCGCCGGCATCCTCGCCGGTAACGTGCTTCGACATGCCACTGGGCGTGGGCGTCTCCTCTTGGGGTCGCAGAATGCAGGTCGCCGCAAACGGCACGTCCTTGCCCATGTATCCGTCGCTGGCCGCGCGTCGGCAAACGGCTACCATCGGGACTCCCAAGCCCTGCTGGGACCAATACCGCTGAACAATGTCCTGGTCTTTTCGCAATACGCCGTGCAGTTCAGAAAAATCGGCTTTTTCCCATGGAAACCCGTGGTGCGAGATTGGGACGACGACCGGTTCTCTGTCCTCGAAAACAAGTGAAACTCGACCACTGGGATCAAGTCGGTTGTGGACCGTTCCTTGCTGAACGAATTGGGCGACGCTGTGGTGATAGACGTCCCAAGCTGCCTCGTTAATTTCGTTGGGCTCGGTAGTGTCATTTGCGGCCTGCAGTGCGGGCCAACAATCGAGGGCGACTCGGGCGTACAACGCAACGCATTTCGGATCGGCAGCGCGTCTGGCTAGCTCCGCTTCGCGGGCGACTCGGGCAGTTTCGGCAAACCGATCGTCGCTTGCCAAAACGGAGAGCGCGTCGCGGTCGAAACCCTTGGTGTCATCTCGCCACGGTGAGGAAACTGCCGCTAGCGAAGATAACGCTCTGGTTGCGAAACCTGTCGGAGCCCTTCCTGGTGTGCAACCCGAGCAGCCGAGGGCGATCACGATTGCGAAGGCCGAGGCGTAGGAGCGAAAATAGTTTCGAGTCATGGTTAGTGGCCCTCTCGGTTCCCTCAATTACCCAGTTTTCCGTTTATCCGAACTCACGACGCGAGCGCGATCCTTTATCGGTATCGGGATTCGCATGGGGACTACGTGATCAAGGATCTGGCAAAGCAGGGGCAGCAACGGATCCACCGTCAATCGGCGCAGCACCACGATTTCGGGGGCGTTCGAGATTCATCAGCTCAAGCTTGAAGGCGAGTGGTTCAGTTACTGCGCTGCTATCGGTTACGGCTTTGCGGCGTGACGGTAGCTAATTTAACGCGATCGCCGAAACCCCAAGAATTCCCAGGCGTTACCCGCTACCGCCTTCCGCCTTCCGCCTTCCGCCTCCGCTTCCGCTTCCGCTTCCTGGCGTCCAACGTGGTTAATCGTTTCAAGCCGTGTTCGCTCTCGCCAGCGAATGATCGACCGTGCAAGTGGTTAGCGGCCACGATTTCTTGTATTAATCGGCGTTCCCGTCTGGGCCTGCTTCAGCGCACCTATGATTTGCTGGTCGGTGAACTTTGACCTCGCTCATGTTCGTCTTCTCCTGTGCAACGACGGCCAAAGTCTACTCCCACTTTCTGGCCTCAAATGGTTCCGTTTCTCGATCGTAAATTGGGGGTGTTCCCAAAAGAGTGACCAAATCATTTCGTAAAACAGAGTTGGCCTGCGTTGAAAACCTATTCGCATGCGGGATCTGTCCGAATCGGCTATTCTATTGGTTTGCGTTTCCCGCCTCCCAGAACCAAATGGCCCGCCTCCATGAACGTACGACTCTCCCCGCTTCCCCGCTTCCTGCTGCTCGGCTGCTTTCTATTGAATTCCTTGACCGCGGACGCTGCTCCGCCCCCAGCGCCGGCGGGCTACATATGGGTGGTGAACCCGACGTTCACGGATGAATTCGATGGGACGACTCTTGATGCCTCTAAGTGGTACGACCATCATCCGCGTTGGCAAGGGCGACCGCCGGCGAAGTTCATGCCGAAAAGTTTGGCGGTGAAAGACGGTCAACTGCAAATCAAGAACAGTGTATTGAGCCCGCCCCAAGGCCGATTCACCATTGCCGGTGGCGCAGTGGTATCCAAGACGAGTGAGGCTCACTTTGGCTACTACGAGGTTCGCATGAAGGCGTCGAAGATTTCGATGTCGTCGACGTTTTGGTTTTCCAATGAGTCAAAGCGCTACGGCGATCGGTCGATTGGTCAGGAACTTGACGTTCAGGAAGCGGTCGGTGGCGGCAAATTGCAGCCTGATCGGCGCCACTATATGAAGTCCAACACGCACGTTTGGGTGCAAGAACGTGGGAGAGGAAAACGTTTCAGCAAGGCGATGCCTGGCGATGCTGAAATTAGCCCGCCCGTTGATGAGGCGTATCATGTGTATGGTGCGTGGTGGGTCGATCCCAACGTAGTGCGTTTCTATCACAATGACGAATTCAAATTCGAACTTCGTCCCAACACCGACTATCATCCAACGCCATTTGAACGACCCATGCAACTGAATATGGTCACCGAAACCTACGACTGGGAAACACCGCCCACGCCAGAAGAATTGGCAGATGATTCACGCAACACGACCTACTACGATTGGGTGCGGGCGTATGTGTTGGTGCCGGACGAAGCGTCCACACCTTCGGGGAAATAGCTGCTCACCACATTTGTCAACTTTCAAATTGTTCCTCGATGTGGGAATCGCTGTACCGTGGAAATTTTCATTGAGATTGTCTTGGCATGAACGACACAGAAGCTTCGAAGAAATTGACACGTATTGTTTGGCTCCTTTCGGCAAATCTAGTCATGTTGACGATTGGTGCTGCGGCTTTGATGGTAGGTCTGTTACCGAAGGTAGAGCGAGCGGTGGAGGCGACCGAGCGTGTCGAGGAGCGTTTTCAATCGTTTGCCGATGAGGTGCAGCCTGTGTTGTCGAGCGGCGCTGGCAAAGCGATCGAGACGATTCAAAAGATGGACGCCGAACGTCTCTCTGAAACGGCTACGGACAAGACCGACATCCTGATCGAAGCGGCGTCCGAAAGAGCAAAACGTTATCTAGAACGTGACCGGAAAACGGAATAGCGATAGAAACGTGTCGTCATGTTCTGAAACGATCAGCCGTTGCGGTGAATCGATATTAGTGACTAAATTTTACACACGATCAAAGAGATTTGTCATGAAAAATCAGCTTGCTACTCGATGGATCGCGGTCGTCGTAACCGGTTTGATGTGCGGAGCCTTAAACGCTGCGAACGATAGGCCAAATGTGTTGCTCATTTGTTCCGACGATATGCGACCGCAACTGCATTGCTACGGTGACCCGACAGTCCAGTCACCCAACATTGATCGGCTCGCAGCGCGAGGAACGCTTTTCAACCGCAGCTATGTTCAGCAAGCTTTGTGCTCGCCATCGCGAATCTCGATGCTCAGCGGTCGCTACCCCACCACGACGCAAATTCTCAACATTGGCCCAACTCTGCGATCGACGATGCCTGATATTACGACCGTGCCACAGTACTTCAAAACTCATGGCTATGATTGTCGTAGCTTTGGCAAGGTCTACCACGTTGGAATTGACGACGATGCGTCATGGAGTGTACCGGCTTGGCATAGTAAAAAGCCTCGATATGGTGCCGCAGGTCAACGTGCCTTGGTTGCTCGGCGAAAAGAATACGCTCAAAAGGGGATCACTCCGCCCCCGAAAGGAAAAGGCGCGATCTTTTACGCGGGACCAGCGTTCGAGGCAACGAAGCTTGGCGACGATGAGCTACTCGATGGCGACACTACTGTCCATGGAATCGAACAACTTCGCGAGTATGCCAAGATTCCAGAGCAGCCGTTTTTTTTGGCAGTCGGATTTTCGAATCCGCACGTGCCATGGGTGGCACCGAAAAAGTACTTTGATATGTACGATTGTGGATCATTGTCGCTTGCAAAAAATGAATTTTTGCCAAAGGGGGCACCCCCTTTCGCAGCAACCTCGGGTGCAGACTTTCTTTGGTATGGCAACGTGCAATCTGGGCCGCTCACTGAAACATTCAAGCGTGAATGCCTGCAAGGGTACCTAGCAGCGATCAGCTATGTTGATGCGCAAGTCGGACGTTTGCTTGACGCTCTCGATAACACCGGGCTTGCCGAGAACACTATCGTCGTGTTTTGGACAGACCACGGATACTACATGGGCGAGCATACATGGTGGGGGGCGAAACACAACAACTACGAAGGAGCCACTCGCAATGCGATGATCATTGCTTTGCCAAACCAAGAAGCTTCAGGACAGATGACGGATGCTTTGGTGCAAAGCGTTGACATTGGTCCTACATTGGTTGATCTGTGTGGTTTGCCTACAAACGCCAACTTTGAAGGACGCAGTTTGAAACCACTGATCGAAGACCCGATGGAATCAGTCAATGATGCGGCGTTTAGCTGGTATCCAAAGCGAGGATACCTTGGCGTTGCGATGCGTAGCGATCGATGGCGTTTTGTTCGCTGGACGAAGAAGGGAAAGCCAACGCAGTACGAACTCTACGATCAACAGAATGATCCTCAGAACGACGTCAATGTTTTTGGAGAAAAGCAGCATGCGGCGGAGGTTGAGAAGCTGAAAGAACAATTGGAAAACCGGTTTCCGATCGAAGAAGGCCGCTAGAAACCGTCTGGGCTAGTAAACGTCTGGGCTAGTAAACGTCTGGGCTAGTAAACGTCTGGGGACGTGGTGTTGGGTATCACCGTTTGGGACCCGCCTTGAATGGCAAATTGGTTCAATGTGGGTTGTACTGCGATATCTTTTCGCTGGTCCCTAGGGGGCTAGCCGAGCAACGGTTTGACGACGTCTCCGTGGACATCGGTGAGGCGAAAGTCACGACCTTGGTAGCGGTAGGTTAACCGTTCGTGGTCGATCCCCATCAGTTGCAAAATCGTGGCATGGAGATCATGGATGTGAACTCCATCGCTAACGAGGTTGTAACTAAACTCATCCGTTTCGCCATGCGTGTAGCCTGCTTTGACGCCGCCACCGGCCATCCACATTGTAAAGCAACGCGGATGATGATCGCGGCCGAAATTGCCTGGTGTGATTTTGCCTTGGCAATAACTGGTTCGTCCAAACTCGCCGCCCCAAACGACGAGCGTGTCTTCAAGCAGTCCACGATTCTTCAAATCTTGTATCAATCCAGCGGTTGGTTGGTCCGTTTTTTTGCACTGACGTTTGATCGCGCTAGGCAGATTGCCGTGGTGATCCCATCCCGGTTGATAGAGCTGAATAAAGCGTACGCCACGCTCCGCCAAACGTCTCGCTCGCAAACAATTGGCCGCATACGAACCGGGCGTTTTGACATCGTCGCCATAGAGTGCCAATGTTTCGTCGCTTTCGCGCGAAATGTT
Organism: Novipirellula herctigrandis; assembly: GCA_007859835.1. Taxonomy (GTDB): domain Bacteria; phylum Planctomycetota; class Planctomycetia; order Pirellulales; family Pirellulaceae; genus Novipirellula_A; species Novipirellula_A herctigrandis. The sequence continues at coordinate 7,524,654 of SJPJ01000001.1, forward strand.
TGTCACTTCGGGGATCGATGTTTGCATTCGGAAAGCCATCTCGTACTGCGCTATGCGGTTTTCGATTGCCGGATCCCCCGTGGACTCGAATTGCAATTGATGTAGTTTGGCTAGTCCGTCAAGTGCCTGGCGCCGTGTGGATTGCTGAATGCCCGCAGGCGAATTTAGATACAATACTGCATCTTTATCGGCTCGCAATTCCACACCGTCGAATTTGCCTGGCAAAAAACCGCTGCCCCAAAGCCTTGCAAACAGCGGTTGACCGCCCTGATGCTTGGACACCATGACGACGAAAGCGGGCAAGTCTTCGTTCTCACTGCCTAGGCCGTACCATGACCAAGCTCCCATGCTTGGACGTCCTGGGAACTGCGAACCGGTCTGCATCATGGTGACGCCCGGACCGTGGTTGATCGCCTCGGTATTCATTGACTTGATCACGCATAGTTCATCCGCGATCTTCGCAGTATGTGGTAACAGGTCACTCATCCACAAACCGCTCTCGCCATGCTGCGAGAATTTGAACGGTGAACCAACGACTGGCAAACTCGCTTGGTGTGCGCTCATACCCGTCAGCCGTTGCCCTTTGCGAACCGACTCAGGCAACTCTTGCCCGTGACGCTCGTTGAGCACCGGCTTGTAATCAAACATGTCCATTTGGGACGGAGCGCCCGATTGGAACAAGAAAATGATCCGCTTTGCTTTGGGGGCATGATGCAGGCGAGTTGGTTCATCGGTTGCGGATGGCGATGGTGCCGCTCGGGCCATATCTTGTTGCAACAAACTCGACAAAGCCATCGAGCCGATACCGTAACCGAACCGGCCGAGCCATTGTCGCCGTGAATAGGGATGCAGGTCGTTGCCAGTGCATAGGGGTTGTTTCAAATCGCTCATTGGTGCCTCACACATTCGTCAAGGTTCATGATGGAATTGACCAACACAGCTGCCGCAGCCAAGTGGGACGGGGCCGCGTCGGACTTGACGGACGCATCGCCGTTGTTCAAATATTCCGTTGCCAATTTCGGAGTCTTAGCAAACGCTTGGTACTGTTGCTGATACATTTCAACAAGGATTTCGGACTCTTGTTTCGTTGGTTCTCGTGATGTCAGTCGCAGAAAGGCGTCTCGTGTCACCTCAAAAGGACTCTCGCCGTATTGGCTGAGTAGCTCCGCCGCCATGACACGTGATGCTTCAATGAATTGAGGCCCATTGAGCAGGACGAGTGCTTGCAGCGGCGTGTCGGTGATCTCCCGTCTCATTCGACACACTGCGCGAGTGGGGGTGTTGAGCGTCATCATGACCGGTGCCGGTGAAGAACGCTTCCAAAAGGTGTACAGGCTGCGGCGATACAGCTTGTCCCCTTTGTCAACGTCCAGGGGTGTGTAGGCCAACGCAAGGTCGTAAGGTTTGACCGGTGGTCCACCCACATCACGAACCAGCAACCCGCTGGTCGCGAGTATGTTGTCGCGAATCATCTCGGCCGACAATCGCACATTCGTACCACGAGCCAAATAACGGTTCGTAGGATCCTTGTCGCGTTGCTGCTTGGATACCACCGAAGTTTGGCCGTAGGTGGCGGACAAAGCAATTTGTCGCAATAGACCGCGAACATCCCATCCCGACGCGACGAAGTCACGGGCCAGCCAATCCAAAAGTTCGGGATGCGTCGGGATTTCACCCTGGTTACCAAAGTCCTCGGGGGTTCGCACCAGCCCTTGTCCGAGCATCAATTGCCAATAACGGTTGACGGCGACGCGGGCGGTCAGCGGATGATCCGGGGATGTTAGCCATCGAGCTAATCCAAGCCGGTCACGCGGAAGTTCATCAGGCATCGATGGTAGGAACGATGGTGGTCGCGGGGTAACCCGTTCGCCCTTGGCGTCGTAGACACCTCGCTTGAGTACATGCGTTTGATGCGGTTCGGCTGTTTCCCGCATCACCATGATCGCCGGGATCGTGTCCATGTGTGTGTTCACGGCTGCGCGAGCTGCACGTAGCGATTTGCGTGAGTGCCTGGCATCGTTGTCAATGGCGGAAAGATAGTACTCTCGCAAGCACGCACGCTTGTGCTGCGTTAATTCACTTTCCGGTGCCCTAAGTAGCTCTTCAAGTGAATGACCGTCAAATAGCTGTGCCACTTCGATAGCACTTATTTGGCGATCAAAAACCTCAAACGTATCTACCTTGCCACCAACGAAACCACGGTCGCGGTAGCGTGATCCGATGGCTAGGTCAAATTGATCGTTCTTCTCGTAACTATCGCCCCACTCGCTAATGTTTCGCGTCAGGTGATCTTTGACAACCGTGGTCTCAGAGAGCTTGCCATCTAGAAATATTTTCAGTCCTGCGGCCCGACTCGACCCGTCATAGGTGACGACGACGTGATACCATTGCTTAGCTTCCAATGGCACGGTCGTTTCGATGGCGATGGCATCGCCCGGCCAAAAGTGACAAAGCTTTGCACTGAGTTTGGAACCTTCACGCGTCAATTCATAGCCGATCGATCCTGCGTCGTCCCAACCCCGCGAACGCCGATAGATCACGCCTCGCGTTTGCACCTCTGGTGACCAAATCCAAAGTGAAAACGAGAACGGGTCGTGTCGTTTAAAATGCCCCACACCAGGAATCTCGACGGCATCGTCCCCCGTTAGCTTTATTGCCTTTCCCAAGTGGCCATCGACTAAGTGGTTGGCAATGGGGCTGGATGCATCTTTGCCGAATCGGTTCACCAAAGCAAAGTTGTTGGGATCGACCGATTCCTCATTTTCCTCGTTGATGATTTCCTTCGTCTCGTCAAAGAAAATTTCGGCTACCTTGCCTGGCATCATTTCTTTTGTTCGGAGTGTTTGTAGCCATTCTCCGAAGGCGGGATCGCTCTGTTGATCCACTTGGACTTTCCACTCGGCTTCCGCTTTTGCCAATTTCGCTTTCAGAGCATCGAGTGTTTGCTGCTGTTGGGAATCCGGCAGCGGCATTGCGGGCGTCGGCACGGCATCGGTGAAGTAGGAAATCAATCCGTTCTCGTCGATGTTGTCGAAGAACGCGCTGAGTGAATAGTAATCCTTCATGGTGATTGGATCATATTTGTGATCGTGGCAGCGACAGCATTCCATCGTCAACCCCATCATTGCTGTGCTGACGGTATGCGTTCGGTCCGCTACGTTTTCTACTCGAAATTCTTCAACCGCGACGCCACCTTCTCGTTTGTGAGAATGCAAACGGTTGAACGCTGTGGCAAGCAGTTGTTCACGTGTTGGGTTGGGTAAAAGATCCCCTGCCAATTGCCATGTGATGAAATCGTCGTAAGGCATTCGCTGTTTAAACGCATTGATCACCCAGTCGCGATAGGGCCAAACAAATCGCTCGACATCTTGTTGGTATCCGTACGAATCGGCGTAGCGAGCGACGTCAAGCCACTCGCTTGTCATGCGTTCGGCGTAGGCGTCGCTGGCAAGTAACCTGTCGACGACTTTCGCTTTGGCACTCGCCGAGGCGTCCGAAAGGAAATCAGCTATTTCTTGTCGGGTGGGCGGCAACCCGGTCAAGTCAAAAGTGACACGGCGCAGCCACTTGTTCTTGGGAGCTTCGCTGGCGGGCTGGAAATTCTGTTTGACGAACGTTTTCGCGATGAACTGGTCAATCGGTCCTCGCGGCCAATCCGCAAATTCACTCGAGGCCTGAGGATCGGGCACGGCAACCGCTTTGGGTAATGGGACGAAAGCCCAATGGGATTCGAACCTAGCACCTTCGGCGATCCAACGGTCGAGCAGTTCCTTCTCCGTGTCGGTCAGCGGTTTCAATGCGTCGGCCGGCGGCATTGGATCATCATCGTCATGGATGCGATTGTGCAACTCACTTTCGTCAACTTTTCCAGGGACGACCGCAAAATAGCCACCCAAATCGGCCGTGGCACTTTTGAAGGAATCAAGTCGAAAATCCGAATCTTGATTGGTCGCATCCGGGCCGTGGCACTTGAAGCAGCGATCCGAGAGGATCGGGCGTATGTCACGATTAAACGAAATGTCGTCACCCGCGGCCGAGTGCGCGAGCGTCAGGAAAATGACCGCACCTAGTGAGGATTTTAATCGCCAAGATGTCATTGCAATCGATTTCAGGATAGGAATGGGATTGGCGGTTGTTTGCGGTATCGATCATGGGGGCATCTCGAAAGGTGACGTCCACCCCAGGCTGCCAATCGGCTTTGAATGCCATAATCACAGGGCGTTTTTAACGCACTATTCCACTACGTCCTACTCTGCTTTTTCACCTTTGGCGGTATGGTTCACCACGCGTCTCGATGTGAAGCGGCGAATGTACTGGTAGTTCCACGACTTGTATTGGTGTGTCAGTCCACGACGAAGAATCTCAGTCGGCTCCTTTTCGTTGTCCGCTGTACGGTTCAGTCCAATCGCGTGCGGTGCGTCTTTGATTACCGACATGATTTCGAAGTTGATCCCGTCGGGCGACCACTGGATAGTGTTCTTTTCAGGACCGTCGGTCGTAATCAGCGATGCGATGCCACCATTATAGGGCCACACACAAACCTCGTGCCCGCTGTTGCTGACAGGATTGTAGGGGCTCTTGACATAAGGGCCTTTGGGATGGTCTGCGATCGCAACGCCGTGGCGGATTTGGCGTCCACCGAACGTGATTGCTTCGCCCATTTGTTCGCCTTTGTAGTAAAGGTAAAACTTGCCTTTGAACGGAAGGATGCAGGGGTCGTGAACTTTGTGGCTGTCGAAGTCGCCCTTCTTCAAAACTCGGAAACGGTTTTGTTCTTCACCTTCCCAGATGCCGTTGTCAGCCGGGCTGAGGATTGGTTCTTTGCTTTTGGTCCATGGGCCCTCAGGAGAATTAGCCCACGCCAACCCAACCTGATTCTTCACGCGAACGGCATAGGGTGACTTCACCGTTTGGTAACAGAGATAGTAGGTTCCGTCATGCTTCATGATTTCGCAAGTGAAAACCGAACGATCGTCGTATGCCCCTTTTTCACCTCGCTGAACCGCGAGCCCTTCTTCCTTCCAAGTAATGCCGTCGGGCGAGGTTGCATACCAAAGGTCGCATCGGTCCCATGGAAACACTTTGTCCTTTTCAACATCGCCACCGAATCCCTGGCTGGGGCCGGTGCTGCGGGAATACCAGACGTAATACTTGCCGTTCTCTTTGATCATGGCGCTCGGATCACGACGCACCACCCCTTCTTCGTACGCTAGGTCACCCTTGAGGTCTTGGGTTTGAAACTCGACAAACCATTCATTGCCGACGTTGGGCCATTTCAAGGCACGCTTGGATGCGGCACTGAGTTTGTCTGGGTTCGTGATTCCAAGAAAGTCGACTTGTTCGGGAGTTGGCATGATCGAGTCTTGAGCGAAGGAGTGGGTTGCCGCCAGAAACAAGAGTGCAAACGCGGTCGGTTTCATTGTTGTTCTCGCAAAATTGGATGTGTTTTCAAGTCACCGACGTTATCGATTGTCTTTCGTGGCGCATTCTTCCCAGCGAATTTCCGAGCGAAATGGGGCTCGAACTTCGTTGACGGATACAGTCGCGTGGACATAGGGTCAGCGATAAGGTCAGAGCAACGCCGCAAATCGTTGACTGTTAACAATGTATATCCTGTGGGTTTGGCGTCAACTGTCACGTTATTGACGTTTTAGTGGAATGCGAGGCTTCCTGTAGCCTGGCGCATCGGTTTGGTTGTTTTTGGGGGCTGCGATTGCGAGACGCGACTTCCTGCTGCGAATTTGGTTGCCCGTTTCGCACTCCCATGACCGCGCGGAAACGGATGGCGAATCCTGCAATTGCATCGGGTTGCTCGATCGGCGCGCGACCTAATTGCACGCGCCGGTGTCCGCGCATTTGTTGATTGGGGCACGGCCGAAAGAGGTTTTGTGCGGATGCCGGTATGCGAGCTTGACCTTGGATTGCCGTTAAAAGGCAAAGTACACGTTTGCTTTTTCGAGGGATAAACGCAGGTCAACGTAACTCAGTTCTCGTGAGCCAACGTTTTGTTTCGCGCAGAGCGCTGCAGCGGTTCCTGCGGCTTGGCCCATTGCCATGCAGCTCACCGTGTTGCGAGTTGACATATGTGCTTTGTGATCGGACGTGACCAGCATGCCGGCCGCGTAAAGGTTTTCGATGCCCGTCACGCAAATCGCTCGGTATGGCATGCCATACGAACCGCCGTCCTTCACATGTTGGCCCCAACCCATATCGTGGAAACTGTAGGAATAGATGTCATCATCGAAGTGAGTCGCATCCCTGATTTCTTCATTAGAGATGTCATAGTCACATTCGATGCAGCGTCCACGGCGGATACAGAACGACGGACTTGTCCGCGCGATGAAGGCATTTTCAAAACCTGGAACGTGTTTGCGATAAAGTTCGACGGCCTTACCCATGCGTTTTCGGATTTCGATTTCGGCTTTTGCTGCATCGTCACGATTCAGCACGCTACCGGGAACTTTGTAGTTGCACTTGATGTACATGAGGTAATTGTCATGTACGGTTGTAGTGACCATCGACATGCCGATCTTTTTGGCTTCGTCGGTCAACCCAGGGATATCAAGTTTCTCGGCTCCCATTCGGAAGAAGCGGTCTTCTTCGTCCGTACGCGTGTCACGACAAATTTGGCCGGCGGAGCCATGTGACTTTAGAAAACGGTAGTAATCGCCAATGTCGGCATTTGCCATGCCGAAGCTATTGCAGGAGGCGTAGTCGTTCGGTTCACTGAATGGGGCGCCCGCGCGAGCACTCAAGTCGCCATAGCCTGTGCAATCAATGAAACTCTTGGCCATCACTGCCTCGCGGCCGGAACGGCTTTCGGTGATCACACCCTTAATACGGCCGTTATCAACAATGGCACTCGACAGCAAAGTGTTAACAGCAACAAAAACACCGGCCTCTTCCAACATGGTGAAGGCAAGCAGTTTGTACATTTCGGTGTCCACGTTGGTACAAACCGAATCGTAATTGAAGCCAGTCTCGGTCTCAGGGTAGCCACTCGCACCGCCCATGCCGGTGAGGCGATCCATGAACTCCGAAGGAATTCCCTGCACGACCTGGCGTTTCTCGCAATTCTCGAAGGCCTTCCAAAGGTTGTAGAAGCTATGGATAGCTGTGCCGCCTTCCACCGCAACGCCACCACAATAGCCTTTGGACTCGATCAACATTGTTTTTGCCCCAGTCCTTGCTGCTGCGAGCGCAGCAAACACTCCCGCGGTTCCACCACCGGCAATCACGACATCGACTTTTCGCACCGGTAATTTCTTTGGTGGTTCTTCGTAGACCGTATCATCCACCGGAATTTGTGCCTGTGCTTTGGTGTCCTCAAAAGTGACTTGAGCACCCACACCGAAAAGCATTGCTTGCTTCGCAAAATCACGACGATCCATTGTGGCCCTTCTTCTAGTTCATATCAAAATGATGTAACGGGTTTGTTTGTCGTTTTGAGTTGTGGCGTGTTATGGTCATTGCTTGGTTGGTTGGAACTGCAATTGCCACACGTTCACCGCTTTCCAAGTACTGGGATCCTCTGGTTTTAGCATGACGTGGTAGATGCCTGGTTCAGTGAACTCAATTGCCTCACCATCATTCCATTGTGGGTTGTCCCAGCTTCTACTTTTGGCGATGGAGATACTCGCGTTTTGATGGTTCACCGATACGCGAAGCGCCGTCGTGCCGTTAGCCGAGGCTGCTTCTGCTCGAACTTGATAGTAGCCGGGTTCGTTGACACGCATCAGCCAATGCGCGGACTCGGTGGCGTTATCCCAGTAGCCGATATTCGTTCGCCCCGCCTTTTCCTGTTGCTGTACTTTTTCGCCATCCAGAACGGCTGTATCTGCTTGAAGGGTGATGGTGGGCAAAACGGTCATTGGGTTCAAAGCGAATTCGAATCCGGAAAGCTTAAAGGCATAGGCATGTTGGCACGGACGATCTTGTTCCTTTAACTCAGGGACATGCAACGCGATTTGATCGTCGACGATGCGATGGGGAATCTTGCCATGACCAAGCAGGGTGACTTCCGCGTCTGCTTTTTTGCCTGTGACCAAAGGGCTTTGCAGAAGCAGTTTTGCGTCGGGCCACCCCATGCAGATTGCATAGAGCGACTTTCCATCTTTGCTGCGTGTGTATCGAATGTCTTGGCCGGTGTACATCAACGTTTTTAGAAAACCGCCTCCCTTTTGCAGTCGCGTCGGGCCTTCGCCAAAGACTTCCCAAGGACGCGTCGCGTAAATCGCTTCACCGTTGATCTTGAGCCAATCGCCGATCCCTCGCAGCATCGCCTGTTGATCGTTGGAAATCGTGCCATCTGCGCTGGGGCAGACGTTAAGCAGTAGGACTCCGTTCTTGCTGACAATATCAATCAGAACTTGAAGTACTTCTTCGGTCGGTTTGACTTGCAATCCTTCTACTCCAGACCAACTATTGTAAGCCGTCGAGTCGTCGGTTTGCCAAAGTTGCTCGCCCATGCCCTTCATGCGACCTCGTTCGATATCAAGGACGCCGACGCCATCGGGAAGGTGGTCTCCTTTGCGGGTAATGATCACAGGTTTGTCCCACTCGCCTTCCTTGTTATAGTAGTAGGCGGCAAACCGTTGTTTGTAGTCATCTGGGATTTTTTTCAGGCCAAAGTCAAACCAAATTTGATCGGGTTTGTAGGCATCAATGACCTCTCTTAGCTTCCCCCACCAGATGTCCAGCGATTGTTTTCTATCGGGATAATGTCCATAGAGATCAGCGTACTCGGGTTGGAATACATCCCATCTCTTCGCTTTCGCCTCATCCACATCGATCGGCTGGAAGTAGTCACCGTTATGATTGTGGGAATGATGAAATGAGGTGATGACCTTCATGTCTCGCTTGCGGATTTCGCTTACCAGTTCACCAACGATGTCACGTTTTGGTCCCATATCACTGGCATTCCAGCGATTGACTTTGCTGGGCCACATCGAAAAGCCGTCATGGTGTTCTGCGACGGGCCCTGCAAAACGTGCCCCTGCGTCCTTGTAAAGTTGCGCCCAGGCAGCCGCATCAAAATTTTCCATCGTGAACATGGGAATGAAGTCTTTGTAACCAAACTTCGACTGATCGCCATAGACTCGTTGATGTCGTTCAAACAGCCCTTCCTTGCTGGCGTCCTTTGATTTGCGGTACATGTTTCGGGGATACCACTCGGAACCATGCGCTGGCACACAGTAGGGGCCGAGGTGTGCATAGATGCCAAATTTTGCATCCTCAAACCACTCGGGGATTGGATGCTGAGTCAATGAGTCCCATGTCCGCTCATAGGTCGGTGTTTGAGCGTAGAGCCCTTGGAAGCCAAGTGAGAACGAAAGCAGTAGTACATATCCAAGGGCACGATTCATTTTGGTGTCCATTTACGGGCGGGGTCGAATTGGGGGCAATGCTTGGGTGAGAACATATCTCAGGAAAGATAGTATAGCCTCTTTGCCGGAGAGTATGGGACGCCACGCATCGGAACTTCAACGGGGCGCGTTTTTGCACCAGAATCAATATCCGCATTTGTGAGTATGTCGTTGTGTAGCGGCCGCGTTCTTGCCCTGTTTTGAATGCACGGTCGATGTCCTTGTAACTGCCTTTCTCAATGAGCGCCGATCGCTATCGGAGTCGGGATGCCTTAGAGGATCCAGCCCCCGCCCGACTCGTTAGAGGATTCGCAGCAAGTTCCTTTATGGCGCCACTTCCTTCATGAGACCATGAATCGTACGCACCAGGGACCAAAACGATCGATTCGGATTCTATGCAAGGTCGGGGGGCAACAACGCCCATCGACCTTGCGCCATCGAAATTCGTTATGAGCAAAAGCGAAACCGGTGCAGCAAACAAGTATCGGAACGAGTATAATTGTTTCACCATCGTGCATGGAGGCTTCTGCGAGACCATACCGCATAGCCGAACCCACTGGCGTCGTTCCCTGAGCCACCGGAGAGAACGACATGTATGTTTAACCCTACCCAAACGGCGGCATGTCAATTTCGAACCCTCGCTCGGTGATGTTTTGTCACTGGCAACGAGTGTGGCGAGGTGCGAATTTGACTCATCCCACATTCGGAGTCATTTGCTGTGCCAGTCTGTCTAAAGAGTGTTTGTTTCGCTATTTCATTTTTTGCCATCACGTCGTACGGCGCAGAAAGTGAACAAGCCAGTGAGAGTTCATCAAACCAACTTGTCGTCCCAGTGCAATTTGATGCATCCAATTTGGCTTTCTATCCGAAGCGATGGAAAGAGCACGGGCAAGAGTTCGATATGCTTGTTTGGGAGGGAGAGAATGTCGCCCTTTTGACATCCCCTGGAGAATACGATTCCAAAGTGATCGCCGGTTTCGTGAGTCGACTAGACGACGGCTATCGAGTCTATCAAGACATCATTGGTGTGGCCCCTCGGCCCTACAAACAGTACCAAGAAAAGGCAACCATTTGTGCGGTCAAAGGCCCGGAGATCCTAGGCGCGTATGCTCTTGGATTTGTCGGTTATACCGGGATCGAGGTTTCCGCTTTCTATCGAAAAGATTTGCCGGGATATACCGAGAATCCAAACTCATTTGCGCATTACTACTTCTACGAGATGGGGCGAAACCATTTTGTGTTCGGCGACCGCCATTCCTTGTTCACGACCGGTTATGCAGTCTTCATGCGATACGTTTGCATGGACGAATTGAAGTGTGAAGATGCGGATTTGAAGACTCGAGCGACGATTGAAAAGTGTGAGCAGTTGTTTGCTGATTCCGAGCTGCCTTTTCTCGATGCTTTTACGAATCTTGCGTCGGGCGAGAAAAGCAATCGAATCCAAGAAGGCGGTGTCACGGTTGTTCCGAGTGATCAGCCAGTGATGTACGCAACGGCAATGTTGAAACTTCGCAAAGATCTCGGTGACCCGTGGGTACGCCGGTTTTATCACCTGCTGCGAAAATGCAAGCCGTATCCGGCGAAAGATGCTGCAACGGCAATGCCCCAGTGTTTCAATTGGCTAGTTTGTGCATCGGCTGCCGCAAACAAGGACTTAACGTCCATTTTTGCAGACCGTTGGCGCATGCCTATGACAGCAGCTCAGCGCAACGTAATGCAGGATACTGATTGGACCGACGAAACGCTGACGCCAGCGAGTATTGTAGATCTTCTCATTTCGCAGTTGTAATGCGTCTTGATAGGCTCAACGTGAACATGAACATGTGACGTCGGGGCTGTTCGTTCAGAAGGAATATGCGGTGATCTCTTGTTGATCGTTTCTATTGGATTGCGGTGGTGCAAGTATCAATTTGCTTTAACTTTGACGCTCTTTTTTTTCGAAGGCAAATACGGTGATAAAAAACGAAATGAAATCTTTGTGGCGGATTGGGCTAGTGGTGGTTCCATTGCTGGTGGTTGCAGCGGTGTTCGCAGATGCAGCGGTGTGCGCAGACGAAATCGGTGTGCCCCAAGACAGTGCAATAGGGGAATCGTTGGATGGTTTGCAACGACTGCTCTTGAATCCAATGGATGATGTTGTTTCGGTCAATACCGGCGCTTGGAAAATGAACGATGCCTACGTGTCAGCAGCTAACGATGTGGCTGCGAAACTAGGTTGCACAGCCTTGACGCTTGGTGGAGACGCAGAGCAACCTGGGGCGAAAGGTGATTTTACCGTAAGTGGCAGTGTTGCTGGCGAAACGCAGACGATTGGTTTGTGGGTGCATTTGACCAAGGAAGCCAACGTCGCCCAAGTTGGCGTGCAACTTGCCGACGAAGAAGGGGAATCGCTGGTCTTCTTGGTTCCCGCGGATTGGACCGGTTGGAAATGGGTCGAAGTGGATCTGGCTGATGTCGTTCAGGCTTATCCTCAAACTGACAAAAACCGCGTGGTGGACTATCCGATTCAAAATGTCCATGTTGCTTGGTTCGCAAAGGCTGCTGGGCCAGCTTTTTTAACCGTGGATTCGATCGTCGCGCTGACGCGATTAGAGGATACAACCGAATCCTCAAACACGGCCAAGTGGTCAGTGCCTGAAAGGGTCGACGCCGGCAACACGTTATCGGCATCGGTATACGCTACAAATTTCAGCGATCAGCCATTTCGCTATACCGTTCGCTATTCGCTTCAGAGAGATCCGGCGTTCTATTCACAGCCACTTCCCGATCCCGTATTCGGTTCCGACCACGCGGCGGGTGCCCATAGCTGGTTGGTTTTCGATGGAAAGATCGTTGAGGACACTGGTAGCACGGATGGAAAGCTTTGGACATCACCGACGACCAACTATCAGAAGGAACATTATACGGAGGCCCTGCAGTTCGTTGATTTGGGCCAAGTGCGTGACATTCGCAAGATGACTTGGTCGAGTGGTGATGCGAATCACACATGGTTTGTGGACGTGTTTGCATCGGAAGATGGCGAGACGTTCAATGCGGTGCCTAGCTTGAAGGGTGTGGATCATCATAAGAAATGGGGGTGGAATGAGTTCCCGATGGAGGAACCGTTTAGGGCACGAGTGCTAAAGTTTCGTTATCGAACCGCTGGCGGACGCGAGAATCTTATTGCATTTCCGGCCGAGTTGGGGATTTATGATGGTGCCGATGACGAGGTAATTGCGCTGCCTCAAGTTGGTCCGGTCGTCGAAGAGGGGACGGTCGAATTTGATGTGCCGGCGCGCTCATTTTCGACGCGAGTGTTGAGCTTTTCGCGGCCACTGGATTCTGGTGCCTACCTGTTGGGACTGTCCCTTGAGCATGAAGGATCTCGTGAACACTTTTACCGCCATGTCTTTTGTAATCTGGAAGAACAGCCGGAGTTGATCACGAAGGATTCGCGAATTGCCCTCAACTCGGCGGACGTCGATCTTGTTCCAAAACTGCGTGAACTCGGAGTGGGTTTCGTGCGATTCGAGAATGGGAAGTGGCCCTTTGTCTCGGCAAATCCGCATCAATATGCGTTTAACGGTGAGGTCGCTCCATGGCACTTAAGTCTCGATAACATTTTTCAGAGTTACCACGAAGCAGGTATAGGCGTCTTGACTTATATGTTCCTGACGCCTCAGTGGGCCAGTTCCGCACCCGCCGACGCATTGGAACGGATGCGAGCGTCGTTTCCTCCGCAGGATCTCTCGTTGTATGGCGAATTCTGTTTTCAAATGGCTGCGCGTTATGGAAGTGTTAAGCATCCGGAGGATGTCCTGCTGACAACCGACAAGCGATCAGGTATGGATTTGGTGAAGTATTACGAGATGTGGAACGAGCCAAACTTGAACCCAAGTCCAGAGGCGACCTGGGGCGGCTGGGCGGCCCCGGTGGACACCTATTACGAGATGATGAAATTTGGAGCCGAAGCGGTCAAGCGAGCCGATCCAAACGCTCTGGTAACGAGTGCGGGTTACGCGGGCATGTCAACCGATGTTGTCGATCCGTTACGACTTTATGAGTATCCCGATGGCACGCACCCCTTGGATTTGATTGATCTAATCAATGTCCATTTCTATTCGGGGCACGAGCCACCTGAGACGTGCCGGACGGATGGCAACGCCAAAGTCACTAGCTCTACTACATTTCCGGAGAACTTGAGGCAGCTTTCAAAGTGGCGGGATCGTTACGCACCGGAGATGCCCATTTGGATGACGGAGACGGGTTATGATTCGGCAGGCCCCTTTGGAACGACCGAAGCGATCCAGGCAGCCAGGTTGCCTCGTGTGGTAATGCTTTGTCTGGCGAACGGTATCGAAAAAGTATTTGTGTATCGAGAGACTGGCAGCACCCCTTCTCAGCATGCTTGTTCGGGGGTCCTTCGAAACGATTTCTCTCGCAAACCCTCGTGGTACACGTTGGGTACGGCGATCCGGCAAATGCATGGCGTCAACGGCGGCGCCCGACGGTTACCACATCCCGACGAGAACGTTTGGTTGATGGAGTGGGATGCAAGTGGCAAACCGTTGTTGACGGCGTGGACCGTCAACGGCACGACGCGGCTTGGCAATGAGTTGGGCGCATGTACTGTGACTGATTCGTTTGGCGGAACGGCCGCGGTGGACGGAACGGGCGAAATCGAGATCACTCCTTATCCGTTGTATCTTACGGACTTCGCCGGCCTTGATCGTCTCGGAGAACTACGAGCTGAATATGACCGACGAGAGGCAGCACAGGCGATTCGACTTGATAAGATTGCGAAGTTGAGAAAGTATTTGTTCGACTTTGGATCGACCGAACGCGTGGGGCGAGACAGTTATGAAGGGCATCCGTCGGATTACGTGCCGGTGCTCTCTACCAATGTCAGGGACGAGGAAAACGCCTTTGGCTTTGACAAGCCCGCCCTGCGGGATGACGACCAACCGTGGATGGGGAATGCGAAATTAGATCGAGACGGGACGCGAGTCCGTGACCATGTCTTTCAATTTAGTATTGCACCCGGTCGATATGATCTGACGATGAAAGTTGTCCCGTTTAGTGATAGGGGACAGCTGAACGTCACCGGCGTTGTCGGAGGACCACTAACGATTGACGTGCAGAAGGATGATCCGGTGAAGACGTTTCAAATCGAGGTCGCTGGTGATGATCCGGTACTCGGCGTACAAGTCAACAACGACTATGGATACTTTCGGTGGATTCGTTGTGTCGAGTGTCTTTGATCGTTAGCAAGCAATCTCTTCAAGGCTTAGCACTCACTGAGGTTCACTGCGATTTGAATCGCCAGTCCGCCTTCGGACGTTTCTTTGTACTTGGCGTTCATGTCCAGTGCGGTTTCCCACATCGTGTTCACGACGGCATCGAGCGACACGCGTGCTTCGCTGGGTTCACGCGAGATTGCCAATCGTGCCGCCGTGATCGCCTTAACCGCGCCGAACGCGTTTCGTTCGATACACGGGATCTGAACCAAGCCGCGAATCGGATCACAGGTGAGTCCCAAATGATGCTCCATCGCAATCTCGGCAGCTTCCGTCGCATGCATCGGAGTGCCTCCTAAGACCTCGGTTAATGCGGCTGCAGCCATTGCCGATGACACACCTATCTCGGCCTGGCAACCGCCTTGAGCCGCCGAGATGGTCGCTCCTTTTTTGAAAACACAACCAATCTCTGCTGCTGTAAGCAGAAACTTAATCCAATCGTCATCGGCTGAGTCGCAGAAGCACATATGGTATAGCATCACTGCGGGGATCACGCCTGCCGAACCGTTGGTTGGCGCAGTAACCACACGACCAAACGCAGCATTTTCTTCGTTCGTGGCTAACGCAAAACAGCTGATCCAATCCAACACTCTCGGGAAACTATCCCGTTGCATCTTAAGGGTCGCAATCCATTTTTCACGATCGGCCGGCACTTCGCTGCCAATCAGTTTACGTGCCATTCGTGCCGCACGACGCTGGACGCCTAGACCGCCTGGTAGAATGCCGTCTACTCGGCAACCACGATGGATCGTATCAATCATCGTGTCACGAATCTTTGTGAGCTTTTCGAGAACCTCTGATTCCGGCCGCCAACTCAATTCGTTTTTAAGCACAATGCTCGAAATCGGCACTGACTGCGACGCACAATGGTTAAGCAGTTCATCGGCGCAATTGATTGGAAACGGGACCAAGACCGTTGACGGCGTCGTTAATTCACCGCGTTTGATGATGAAGCCTCCGCCGATGGAACAGAAGACTTCTTCATGTTGGTTGCCGTCCTCGGTCCATCCGGTGAATTTCATTCCGTTGGGATGTTCGGGCAGCGACTCGTCGCGATGATAGAGGATGTCGGACGTTGGGTTGAACGAAATCGGAATCTGGTCGAGTAAGCGAAGTTCATGTGAATCCGCGATCGCCCGTACGCGTTGATGCAGCGTACTAATATCGATCGTTTCGGGATGTTGCCCTGAAAGTCCAAGTTGAACGGCGATATCGGTACCGTGTCCTTCGCCGGTTTTCGCCAAGGAGCCATACAACTCGACTTGGATTCGTGTGAACTTTACGATCTGCTGTGGTGTGCGTTCTTCGAGAAACCTGCGAGCGGCTAACCAAGGCCCCATCGTGTGCGAACTCGACGGGCCAACGCCGATTTTGAACATGTCAAAAACGCTTAGCGATTGTGGGATCTCAGTAGGATCAACGGGTTTCATGGTGTTGCCGTAAATCGCAATACTATTCTTTTGCAGAATGCTCACGAAGGTATTGTGCCCAGTGTTTCGCGCCGCGGCCGATGATCGTGTCGGGGGCTTCCGACGAAACAAGTTCCAAAATCTCCGTCTGTTTTTCCATTGGTTGATCGTCCGCCTTATAGAGCAAGAATCGTTGACGCTGTAGCTCTTGGCGTTGCTCGGGCAACAGGTATTGATTTTGTAGTCGTTGGTCGAGTTCCGCCTCGGCGGCTTCGAGTCCTGATGTTTCGCGAACCTTATTCGTCAATGCGGTTACTTTATCCAAGGGGAACTCGGTCGCGAACACCCAACCGGTATCGTCATTTGGATCAGCTGCTTTCATTAGTGTAAGAGCTTCATGGAAGGAGTGTTTGCGGATGTCTTTGACATGCGGACCTAGTCCAACGCCCAGGACGCGTATTGCTTCTCCGATCTGGCGAGCTTGGTCGAAACCAGATGCGGTTCGTGCTTTTGCTAGGATTACGTCGCGCGCGATCAACTTCTGATGCCACTGCTCAAGCAATTTGCCAAGCTCCGACGGATCGGTTAGCTGTTGGATCGGTTGCAGCACGATCACTGCACGCCCGACGCCATCGAGAATCATGATGCTTGGATAAGTGCGGATGCTGATATCTGGGAACGCGTTGACGCTTTCTCGAGCGACTTTGTCCCTGGGGGTTGGCGATTCCTTGCAGTCGACGTTCGTCAAAACGGCACCCCTCGAAAGCGAGGAAAGAACCTTTGGCTCGTCGAATACTTGCGACTTGTAGAACTCGCTTGTTTGATTCCAATCGGACCCGTACAGCAGAATTGCGACCATCCCGCCATCGTCGGGCGCCAAGGAAACTGCCCGCTGGACGGTACTAGCGCGAGTGCCGGCGGCAACGCTGATGTTCACTGCAAAAAAAATCGCAGCAACGCTGGTCCAAACCCTGGGCCACCGTGCGAGAAGTTTGGTAACGTTGGTTAGCATGAAGTATCCATTTTACGACTGAGGTTTTCCGTAAATAAGAATCCGACGGAAATGAAGAAAATCCTCACGACCGACCGAGCCATTAATGCGAATGAAACGCGCGCTCGGTGAACCGTCTTCTAAATCAATTCGCCACCGCGCGGCCGTTTCTTCGACCCGCTTTACTTCTTCCCACTTTTCCCCATCGGCGGAAATTTCGATCGTAAAAGGAACTGCACGTGGACGATTACCCGTCGTGTTTTCGATGATCATACCATCCAGTTTTGCGACACCAGGCAACGTGATTTCGCACCACTCGTCCGTTGCCTTGCCGGTATGAAATTGACCACCTTTGATTCCCAGTACGCTAGCGTGACCATTGATACGATCCCACGACGACGTGCTGCTCGTGCGGATGGATCCGCGGAGTGAAACAAGCTCAGCCGAGAACGGATCTTTCGGATAGTCCAAGTTTTCCGTGAACGGTGCTGGGTGCATTGCTGCGAGACGCTGAAAGGCGAGTGGGTCGCGTCGGTTGGCCGCGGAAATCATACAGGCCTCGATTAGTTGTTGGCGTTTGTCGCCCTGCAGACTCTTGCGTGACTTTAGAGATTCCAACGTGGCGTCCATCACAAAATTGACGATGTCATCACTGTGCCCGAAGCGTTGCAACGCGTCTTCGACAAACCGCTGAGCGTCAGGCCCGCGAATAATATTCGCGGCAATGGCTCGGCATACGTTCGCTTGATCGGTCTGCTGTTCGCCTGACAAAGCATAGACCTGGTCGTACATCTTGGTCCAATTCATCGCGGGTGACGCCGGAGCATCCACGCCGATCGCTTGTGTTAGTCCTGCTGCGAGCATTCGCCCTCGCTGCGCCGGATCGGAAAAGACACCGTTCTTTTTGTCGAGTCGATTGATTGTGTCGACGACGACTGATGGGTAGCCTTTCAATCCTTGACCAAGGCGTCGGGCCTGATCCCACCACTTCGCAGGTTCGTTTAAACCCGCCCGCTGTAAAACTTCAAACCGAGACTCCCACAACAACGGGTTGTTTGGCTGGATCTCGCAAGCTCGGATCAAGAGACTCGCTGCGCGGCGGGGATCACGTTCTTTTAGCATCGCAGCCCACAAAGCCAATCGTGTCGCAGCGAGTGTTCGATTTGGATCGGCAAATACTTTGTCCTGCAAAACCACGTACGGCCACTTGGGACGCAGTAAGGTTTGATGAGCTGTTCGGTCACTCGATAACGAATAGCTCGGCAACCACTCACCATCAATACGGATGGCATAAGCACAATGCCCCGGTTCACCCATCGTGGTAGCGCCGATGCCGTTTGCCCGAGCAGCGGCGGCACCGAAGTGAGACAACCCACCACAAACCGCCCCAACTTCGCGACGCATTTCAAAAGCTTTCAGCTCGTTCTCGAATGGAACATAATACAGTGGCCCTTGGACCGTCTCACCGAACGGATTGTGTCCTCGATAGGGAGCCTGCCAGCAGGCACGACAGTATTCATGCGGTGGCAATTTTGCTTCGCGATTAAGCCAATCAAGTTCGTCGGTATCCCCGTTGCCGTGATGCCAAGGAATGTTGACGACAAAACGGCGCTCCCAGGTTTCCAGTTCGTCAAATGAGGGATGTAATTGGCCCTCCGCCTGGGCTTTGCTGTACCATTGAAATCGAGCTACCGCGTCATTCTCGTCACGGCTGACATACTTTCGTGTGAATTCCATCGCCACGGCGACCGCAGTTCTCATTCGCTGATGATTCGACGCAACCGCAAGATCGGCCTTTAGGATTGCGGCAAGGTTCACCATCGCCTGAGCAAACGCATCCGGTTTGCTTGGTGGTCCCGCCTTGAGAACTTCTTCAAGCAATTCGGTGTGAGGTTCGAGGGCCACAGGCCATCGATCGCCAGCGGCGAAAGCGAGGATCGTGCCATCGCTAGGCGGTTGAGTTGACTTCGATTCAATGCCGAACGCCTCAGCAAAAACCAATTGCGATGAAAGCACGCAAACAGCAACACAAAGTGGGTACAACAGTTGTGCTACCGATTTAAAACGAAACAAAATGGTGCCAACGGGATTCATGAGTACTGAAATGATGGAGTAATGTAGGGCGACATTCGGTCCTGGCAACAATAAGCTGCGACAAAACGTCAGGTTCGTTTTGCCACTTTGATAGTATAGCCAATCGGTGTGCTCTTCGTCTCGGTCTTTGTTTCTCAGAAATTTATGCTCGCAATGCGGTTGGTTGGCAACATCGACAGGGTGTTCGAGATTCCGTCGAGTCATGTGGTGAAGCTAACAATCTTGTTGATGGAAATCCGCTCAGGTCGAAGACCGGCATGACACTTGCGAGACCCTAGTGAAGTGTCGAGTGATAGCGTGAGCGGAACGAGCGGCATTACTGTATCGTGCAGTGCGCGTGAGGGACTTCCCAGACGCGCATGGTTCGATTGGAATTCACTCCGAAGGTTGGCTGGCACGGAGCTTACTGGCAAACAGCCCGATTCGTTCCAGTGGAATCGGTTGAAAGCCAAGATCGATGGCTGGCGACTCCGGACGTAGGCGGTAGTCACAGGAGGCACGATCGACAAACTGCGGATCGACACCGGTTAGGTTATCAGAAGACGCGATATAGGGTTTTGCGTCTTTGTGAACATCATTCCAGTTTTCGCCAACGAAGATGTTTCGCGTAACCAGGTTACCTACGGGGGCCTTGGGATTGTTGTCAACGATGTCAATCAAATCTGGATAACGTTCTGAGAAGGGTGGGCGATTGTATGCGATCCCGGAAATGGTCCGCTCTTCCTGCTGTTCCGCAAGCCATTTGTCGGCATGCCCATGAGCCCAGCCAAGAGCCCGAGCATCGATGTGTAGCGCTAGTTTGCAATCGATGAACACGTTGTTCTCAATCGTGTTGTCGCGGCCGCCTCCAATAAAAGCTGCGCGGGTCACGTTTCGAAAGAGGTTGCCATAGATCGTCGCGGACGAAAACATATCGTCAAGGTAGACGCCAACGCTTCCGCGGTCATGGAAGCCAGTAATATCGTACAGGGAATTGTAGCGAATGATGTGGCCGCGCATGGTCCAATTTCGCCCAGCGTACATCGCACCGGCATCGTTTGTCTCAAGGCACACATCGTGGATCTCATTGAGTTCGATAATGTGGTCGTTGCCACCGAAGCCGATCGCCATGTGGGGCGCATCGTGGATGGAGTTGTTAGCGACCAGATTGCCCACGCCGTTGACATGAATACCCGCAGCATAAACGCGTTTTACCTGTGCGTAGTGATGGATGTGATTGTTCACTGCGCGGTGACCGGCCGCAGTGAGAGTTTTGCGGTCGCCTCCGTTGATGCTGATCCCGCTGCTGCCCATTCCGTAAATATCGCATCCTTCGACGCTGTGATGATTACCGCCGCGAACATGGATCGCCGCACCGCCGCCGTTGCAGACCGTTAGCCCAAAGAGCTGCACGTTGGCGCCTTCGGTCACCTCCACCGCGGTGCCGCGGCCTCCCTCAAGTGTAAGCCGCTCGACCGTGACGTGCGATGCTCCACGAAGTGTCAGTAGACTTGGCGCAAGCGTTACCATTACCTCCGTCGAAGCGAGATCGCCCGGAGGCCAGAAGTAAAGCACGCCGCAGTCACGATCGAGATACCATTCCCCGGGCGCATCAAGTTCGCACAACAAGTTGTACGCGTAATACCACTGCCCCTTTCGGTAACCGTAATTGTGGTACGGTTGCTTCACCGTGATTGACTTGGATTTCGTATCGATGGCTTCAACCGGATGGCGTTGCTCGGCCCAATCCCAGAACCAATAGCCGTGAACCCACGGCGCGGTTTCATCGGTCCAACCATCCGGACGTTCGTCCTTATAGTGAAACTTGCCTACGTGGCTTCCTTTTGTGCCTCGTACTTCGTGCCCGTCATAATCGACGACATCGACGATTTTCGAAAAACCTTCGTTGGGCCATCGAGCGAGCGTCATCCGCTCGCCACCGAAGAAGAGTTCGATGCCCGCGCCGGGCGAACCAAAATCGGCTACGCCAATCGTGTTCAGATCAATTTGAACGATATGGGATCGCGACTCAGGAGCGAGTCGACGAAGCACCGCCTGATCAGTGATTGGCACAAAACCATCAACAATCCGTCCACCCAAAAGTCTTGCAGGTTTCGTGGAGTCGCCAACGTAGCGGATCGGCGCTGCCGCCGTACCCGAGTCTTCCACCGTTAGCTCAAAGGGCGTGTTGCGAATATGATCGCCGCCGTGGATATGTACCTCCGCACCCTCCGAGAGATTGCCCATTCGTCGCGCCGCGCGGATCGTATCTCTTGCTTCTTCAAGCGTAGCGCACGCCCCATCGACGCCTCCCGTTCGGACGTGCAGAACGAGGGGGTCAGCCCGCCCCGTTGCTGTTAGCATCAACAACAAAAACAAGCAGCTGAGTGGGCGGGACATACGATGGGGCTCCATGATTAAGTACTGTTTTCCGTTGAGCTTAGCCTGGAACGGATCCAGACTTCTCGTGCCTATCAGCTTAACAATGCGTGCAATACCGATGTGAAACGTCTGTTAATTTTATTTTGTTGCCTTGGTTCGCACTGCGGCCAAGCGACTGAAACTTTTTGTTTGTCAAAACACCGAACAAACACGGCTCGTAAAATAAGCACGCCTAGTAATAGGCAACGGTGGGGATGTCCATCTACGAAGTACGATTACGATGCGCAGTGGACGAACCGTCGTGTCAAAAGCGGCGGTAATGACACTATCCTGTCAGGAAGCAGGATATATACTGACACATCATCATCAATTGAGGTCTGATAACGGATAAATGAGGACGTTTCATGGGCAATGTGATTAAGCAAATCGTTTGGGTTTCCTGCACCCTCGCTACATCGATGGCCCTCGCCGATGGAAAGCAGCCTGTTGGTGTTCCTGGCGACTGGGCGTTTGTCCGGGAGCTCTCGGACGAGTTCAACACAACCGAGGTCGATGTCAAAAAATGGACAAAAGATATGTCCCCGTGGGGTGAGCGGGCCTGGCGTCCGGAAAATGTTTTTCAGAAAGATGGCTCACTGATTATCAAGGCAGAGTACGACCCACACACGGTGAGGGGCAAGAAGTACTTCTATACGATGGGCATCCTGCGTTCAAATGCGCCGACCACGTACGGCTATTTCGAGGCGCGTATCAAAGGTTGTAGTAAATTCCCCGGTCTATGCCCTGGCTTTTGGCTGTACAGTCCAAACCGGAATGTGCGATTCAAGGTCAACGGCGAAACGGTCTGCTACAGCGAGATCGATATCGTTGAGATGCAACAGGGACTTTGGACGAAGGATCTTGAAGGGAATGCCTCGGTCAGTCGGATTGATTGTAACCTACACACTCGGCTGCTGAAAAACGGCAAGGAGGAATGGGTTCGCCCCAACGGATATCCAGAGATTTGCCAGAATCACTGGGATGCCCCTTGGGACCCACGCGATGACTTTCACCTCTATGCCGTCGAGAATTCGAAGGAGTGGATTGTTTGGTATATCGATGGCAAAGAAGTGGCGCGCAAACCCAATCTCTATTGGCATCTTGCCATGAACGTGACACTTACGGTTGAAGCGCGACCACCGCTAATCAAATGGGCAGGTGACGATGGACGTTTGCCCGATGCCGACAACATCACCGCCGAAGGCTTCCCCAGTGAAATGAAGGTAGACTACGTTCGCTGCTGGGTACGCAACGGCAAGGATTCCCAACCGTAGCCCGAAATGCTCCAATGTTTGAAGTTCTCAGCCCTCAGCCAAAAGTTCCTTCGATGAGACGTCCCTCCCATTTTTACTTGCTTTCCCTTTTTGCTTTCTGTTCGGTCAACCTCGCATTTGGCGACTCGAACTTGCCCGATGGTTTCCCAGA
The DNA here is from genome assembly GCA_007859835.1 of Novipirellula herctigrandis. GTDB lineage: Bacteria > Planctomycetota > Planctomycetia > Pirellulales > Pirellulaceae > Novipirellula_A > Novipirellula_A herctigrandis. The sequence goes on from SJPJ01000001.1 coordinate 7,547,614, forward strand.
ATCGGACCGAAGTAAGACGAGCTTAACGACAAGCTGGATGTTTCACCTGGGTGACCCTAACGCGGCGTTTCACATCGCGGACCTGGATGACTCGGTGTGGGAAGAGGTGAGCATTCCCCATACCTTGAAACTCACCGACCTCAACCTCGACGGATGTGACGACGATAAGACGCAACCGACATTCCATCGCGACGTCGGCTGGTATCGCCGGACAATCGAGGTGTCACAAAACCCTGATAAGGTTTTCCTGGAATTCGAAGGTGCCCATCAGGTGACCGACCTTTGGGTCAATGGAAAGCATGTCGGACAACACTCGATCGGCGGTTACACACCATTCCATTTTGATATCACGGGCTTTGTTGAGCCGGGTGAAAACCAAGTTGCGTTGCGAGTTGACAACCGACGCCACGACGACGTCCCACCCGACCCAGGGCCGTTTGACTATGTGAAGTTCAGCGGACTGTATCGCGATGTCTATTTAGTCGAAACCGCTCCCTTGCATGTGACGTTTCCTTGGGAAGACTTCTATGCAGGTGTCTTTGTCACGACGCCAACGGTGGACCCGCTCAATGGCAACGCAACCATCGCGGTTCGAACGACCGTTCGCAATGAGGACCAACAGCCGAAACAGTGCAGCCTGCTGACACGAGTGATCGATCGTGCAGGCATTGTGGTCCTGCGTTTGCTTGACCAAGCAAGTATCAAACCGGGTGCCGATCATACATTCAATCAATGTGGTGGCATCGAGGAAAACCTGCATCTTTGGTCGTGCGACGATCCCTATCTCTATCGCGTCAACACGACGGTTCTTGATGGTGATGCCGTCGTGGACTGCGTCGAAAACCCGCTGGGTGTGCGATCGATTGCGTTAAGCAAAGAAGAGGGTTTTCTTCTGAATGGAAAGCCGGTGCAAATGCTTGGCGCCAATCGTCATCAGCACTATCCCTACATCGGCGACGCGGTGCCGAACTCTCTGCATTTCAAAGATATGTTGCAGTTCAAACAACAGGGCAAGAACATCGTCCGAACGGCCCATTACCCACAAGATAATGCTCTACTGGATGCCTGCGACGAACTCGGAATCCTCGTCTATGAAGAGGCACCGACTTGGATCAGTATCGGCAATGACGCTTGGTTTGATAATCTCGAGAAAGCGGCCCGCCGCATGGTTCGAAATCATCGAAACCACCCGTCGGTGATTGTATGGGGAGGTGGAATTAACCACCGTGGTTATGTGCCGCGACTGCATTACGCGGTGAAACAAGAAGACCCGACGCGATGGACCGGTTCGAACAATTCGGAATGGACGGGAATTCAAAATTCGGGCGTCTGCGACCTGTTTACGAATATGGACTACGGCGGGATCAACGACTGGTCAGGCAACGAATATTTGATTGCGATGGAAGGAAAGGCAAATCCAAGCAGCATAGAGAAGTATGCGAGTGATCCGTTGCGTCTAGGCCTGATTAGCTGGACAGCGCATGCGTACTATACGTTCCACATCGACGCTGATAACTGGAACCGAATGCGAAGTGGATCGATGGATGGATTCCGTAACCAAGGGCCTCCGCGCGATGCGACATCGGGAGATCCCGTAGAGATGAAATTGAATCTCGATATGGACGGCCGCTCGCTCCAGGCCGACGGTTCGGACATTGTCATGGCCTACACTCGGTTTGTCGACGGTGATGGTAACATTGTCCCCAAGTCCGATTTGAAAGTGCAATATACCGTTGCGGGTCCGGCGAGTATCGTTGGCGACAAAACGCTCAAAGGTGCAAACCCAGTAAGTCTCTCTCGTGGCGCTGCTGCGGCGCTGATACGTGCGAGTTTGACGCCGGGGACGATCACCGTGCGCGCTGAATGCCCCGGTTTTAAACCGGTGGAAGCATCCGTAAAGAGCGTTCGTTTCAATCCCAATCGAATATTGGCCACGGCAAGACCGATCTATGACTTGGAAAGAGTCCGGGTCGATATGGGCGAAGTGGGCCAACTTGTTCAGTTCGATTGGACGCCATGGTTTGGCGAGAGCAACAAAGACGCATCGATTGACTTGCCGAACATGGGCGGATTCAATGTCACACTTCGTTGCGGATCAGAGGAAGGCATCACGCGCTGGCTTGGGGAAATGAACGTCAAGGGGTATCACGGTTTCGTCATGGGTGAAGGGGTTTGCGTGGTCGATCCGGCAGGCTTCAAGCTGGAATTTGAGGGGCTCGCCAAGGGACGCTATTCGCTAAAGACCTTCCACCATGCCCCGAGTTCTAACACCAACTCCATGGATCCAAACCGAGAGCGTCTGAAGACGCTAAATATTTACCAAATTCCGGTTGCCCACTCGGTTGCAGTGCACACAGTCGATGTGGATACCTCCGTTGAAATGACCAACGGAAAACAACTGCCAGACTCGGGGCCTGGGACGGCGGTTATCGAGTTCGAGGTCAGAGGTGATGCGCCGGTGGCGGTCCGTTTCCAAGACGCTGACGGCGCGAACGGCATTTGGCTCAACGGATTCGAACTCCAAGAAACACGATAGGCTTTCGAGGGAGTGCCGGCCGTCGGACTCATTTATGCAGGCACTTCCAGAACCAATACGCGATTGAGTGAAAATAGAACCATGTCAAATCTTTCCTTGGCAGCACGCTGCAAGCTTCTCGCCGTGTTGACTGCATTGCTTTGCATCATGCCGATCAGCATAACTACGCTCTCGGCGCAACAACCATTAACGGAAGCTTTCGCGATTGCCAATCTCGATTTCATTCGCTTAACGGCCGAATCCGGAAGGTCATCCATCTACTTGACGGTGACGACCAAGGGTGGGCAGGAAGGAATCTATGGGCCGATTGATAGTGACGCAGCACTTATCGCCGACAAAATGATGAAGAAACGCGTGGTTGGCAAAAACGCGTTGGCCCATGAAGCGATTTGGAACAATCTTTTCAAATCGAACCGGCATTCTCGAGGCAGCCATTACTTGATGGGTATGAGTGCCATCGATAACGTTCTTTGGGACCTGAAAGGCAAGATTTTCAATCAGCCCGTTTATGTGTTGCTCGGTGGTGATCGTAATACGGTGCCGGTTTATGGAAGTTGCCTTGGGTTCTCTCATGAACCGAAAGCAATGCAATCCGCAGCTAGGAAGCTGAAATCGGAAGGTTATGTTCATCAGAAGTGGTTCCTAAACAGCATTACACCCGACGATGGTCCGAGTGGTTTGGCAAAAAACGTCGAGCAGGTGCGATTGTTGCGTGAGGCTTTGGGTGAAGACGCCGACTTGATGATCGATGTACTCTACAGCTGGAATCTCAACTACGCCGCGTCGTGGTGCAAGCAGGTCGAAAAATTCAACTTGCGTTGGTTGGAAGAAGCCGTGCCCTCGGCTAACCTCGATGCCTTTATTGAACTGAGCAACGAAACCTCCGTTCCGTTAGCAACGGGCGAGCACTTCTATACCCGTTATGACGTACAGAAGTTTTTACGCAACGATGCAATTCGGGTCGTGCAGGCTGATCCCGAATGGTGTGGCGGCGTCTCCGAGCTTGTGAAAATCTGCAACATCGCTTCGGTACATGGGGCGCAGGTTATTCCACATGGACACAGTGTTCATGCCGCGATGCATGTCGTTGCAAGTCAGGATTCGAACGTTTGTCCTTTGGTCGAGTATCTCATCAACAAGATGAACGGCCACTATTACTACTTCGAAAAGTCGCCTCCTCAACCGGTAAATGGCACACTCACTTTGCCCGACCGAGCGGGGTTCGGAATCGAACTCGATGATTCGAAAATCGTGAAGAGAGAGGTGATCACTTGGCGGGACTTGTAGTTCTTTCTTGAACTCGCACTGGTACTCACCTTTTTGATTTTTGGAATCAATTTAATGGGGTCGTGCGATGATCTGTATTGGTATTCTATCCCTTATCGCCTGCCAAATTCAGTGAAGGAAGAGAACACTGGTTGTGAATCAGGACGGATCAATCACTTGACCATTATTTCTTTTTGACTGCCCTCTTCTTTGGCCCGCCGGGTCGCTCGGGGGACAGTGCATTGGCGGGTCTTTCCATTTCACAAGTTGGCCGTTGGTTTGCATTGATCTCAGCAACGTGGGCATCGTAAATCGCATGGAGACGCTTGACGACTTCTGGATGTTTCGATGCGATGTTGGTCGTTTCGCCAATGTCCTCAATGGTGTCATAGAGTTGGACGGGATCTGGCGAAGGCTTCCACTTTGCAGTGTCACGATTCTGTTTCCCTTTCCCTTCTTGCCAGGGATAAAACTTCCATTTTCCGCTGCGAACGGTGCCTGGGCCGTGCATTAGCACATATGCATCATGAGGACTTGTTGCGTCTTTTGCCCCGCTCATCAAAGGCCAGATGTCTTTCCCGTCGATCTTTCGTTTGGGCAATGTTCCTCCGCAAAGTTTGCTGAATGTCGGCATCATGTCGATCGATGCCGCCACTTCGGCACAGACCGAACCAGCGGGGATTTTTCCGGGCCACCACATTAAGGTTGGCTCGCGAATCCCGCCGTCATAGACGCTCGATTTTCTCGCTCTTAGTGGCAACGACGAGCCGACGGCTGCTCCATTGTCGCTGGTAAACACAATCAGGGTGTTGTTGTCGATTCCCGCAGCTTTAACCGATTTTAATATTTCGCCTACCGACCAATCCACTTCTTCAATGGCATTCGTGATGAGTGTTTTATTGGGATTGTCAAAAGCTTCTGAAACCGCAAGTGGCAAGTGCACCATGGTGTGTGGCAAATACAGAAAGAACGGAGCCTCTTTCTCTTGATGGATGAATCGGATTGCTTCTTCGGTGTAGCGCCGCGTGATCGTGGTTTGATCCGCTGGATATTCAATCACTTCCTCGTTTCGCAGAATCGGTACAACATTCTTCGCTTTGTGACCTGCTTTCATATCCGCTAGCGTCAACCCTTCTCGGATTACTACGTCATCGGCAATGCGGTTGGCAGGATCGATCCACATATCGTTGCTGTAGGGAATGCCCCAATACGAATCGAATCCTTGATACGTTGGCAAACATGGTGGCAGATGACCAAGGTGCCACTTACCGACACAAGCCGTCCGATAGCCAGCCGCTTTGAACATGTCGGCAAGCGTGACCTCATCCGGATGGAGTCCCCGGTCACTGTTAGGAAACAGCACTGGGTTCATACTTAACCGCTGGTAATGACATCCAGTCATCAGCGAAGTTCGTGAACCTGAGCAAACCGCGCACCCGACGTAAAAATCGGTGAACTTCATTCCCTCGGTCGCCATCTGATCAAGGTTTGGCGTTTTGGGAACCGTCGCGCCGTTGAATCCAACATCGCCGTATCCCATATCGTCAATGAAAATGACAATGACATTTGGGCGAGGTGATTCCGCCGCGTTTGCGATATTGGGAACCATTCCCAACGCAGTGAAGAGAAAGGCAATCGAGAAAAAGCGGAAGTTGATCATGTTTAAGTTTCTCTGGTTTTCTGTCTGTTATATCGTCTTGATCTTAAAGAGTTGTCATCGGCGAATGCAAAATCACTTCGCTGCCGACTTCGGTTTGCGTTGCGATTTGCGATCGCCATTCACCGAGCCGAAATCAGGATTTAACGTAGTGGGGATCGTTGCTTTCGTCTTTGACTGCCAGCTTTTCAATTGGTTCAGCAGCGCGGTTGCTTTTTCAGGATTCGACTGAGCGAGATCGTTCTTTTCGCCAATATCATCGTTCAAGTTATAGAGTTGCACCGAATCGCTCTCAAAAAACTGAATCAATTTCCAGTCGCCTTCGCGAATCACGCTGCACGGGGTCGCTCGCCAATACATTTCATCGGTACCGTAAATCGGAACGACTTTGTTGTATTTGGCTCCAGCAAGATAGAGCGGATAGTGCCAAAAGATCGCCCGTTTCGAAAGTACGTCATTTCCCGAAAGCAGGGGCGCCCACGATTTACCGTCAACCGGTTGCGTGGTTGGTAATTTCGCTCCGGCCAATTCTGCGAATGTTGGCATGATATCAACACCGGTGATTGGCACGTCACATACGGTGCCAGGCTTGACCACTTTGGGCCAACTCACACAGGCTGGAACACGGATGCCGCCTTCGTAGAATGCACCCTTCGCGCCTTTAAGTGGTTCGCACCATGTTGCACCCGAAAAACCACCGTTGTCCGACGTGAACATGATCAGCGTATTTTCAGTAAGCCCGTTCTTCTCAAGCGACTCACGCACTCGTCCCACGCTGGTGTCCACCGCTTCAATCATCGCAGCGTACGTAGGGTTCCAATCCCGCGTCCAATTTTCGTTGGAAAGTTTGTCTGAATATTTCGAAACTATCTCCTTGCGAGCGCGGATGGGAGTGTGCACATCCCAATGACAAAGGTAGACGAAAAAGGGTGAGTCCCTATGATCATCAATGAATTCGCAGGCAGCCGTCGTTAGGTTTTCTGCAACATCGACATTACCGTAAAATCGCTTGTCGGTGCCGGCGCCGAGACCGTTGGTGTTGTTGATATCGAATCCCTGTCCATTAGGTCCAAGGTGCCATTTCCCGAAGTGGGCGCTTTTGTAGCCGGCTTCCTTTAGCACCTCGGCTACCGACACGACCGATGGATCGAGGGCCCCTAAGGATGGAAATACCTTGTCGCCTTGGCGGTCGCTATTTCGTGGCACGAGGAATTTCATTTTTGCCTTGTTGCCCTTGGCCATTCTGCCCGGGGTCCACATTTGGGTGCGAGGTGTATACATCCCCGACATGATGCATGACCGAGACGGCATGCAGTTTGACGCCCCTGGATAGGCGGATGTAAACCTCATTCCCGAAGCACAAAGCGCATCGATATTTGGGGTCTCGTAGAATTCGGCTCCGTTGTAGCCAACATCGGCCCATCCTAGATCGTCTGCCATGATGTAGACGATGTTCGGCCTCGTCACATCCTCGGATCGCAGCGAGTTCGCAAATATACAGAAGGTGAAAATACACGCACAAAAAATTCGGAGTTGCATCTCAGCGAAATCCTCGGATAGGGAATGGGGCTAGCACGTTACTTGATTTGCTCACTGCGTGAGCTAGGAGTATAAACGCGGAACGACGTAATGCCAGATCCGACGACGGAGCCACGCAGTGTCAGGCGGTGCTTTCCGTTGGAGCAATTTTGGATCAAAACGGTTTCCGATCCGGTGGGCTGTGATTCATACTTGGCTGTAAACAACGGGTAAGTCTTCCAGGTGATCTGAAATCCTTCGGGCAATGCGATCTTTTTGTATGAAAGACACCATGCCAAATGCCAGTCGGATGGTTCAATCAGGACGCGGCCCGAGTTGGAAACAAATCGCTCATCGCTAAAACCTTCGCCGTCGTCACCCGTGATCGAACCGGTGACTCGAAAATGCACGCGGCTAGCATTGGGTGTCGAGTCGGGCAAGCAGGTAAGAGTCCAGTCCTCGATCACAGGAGCATTTTCACAGGAGACCTGTTTGATTGCGGGCATCCACATTTGCGGAGCCTTACTTGGTCGGCTTGCAGCCCAAAGTTCTGTTTGCCCAGACATGTCAATTCCATCGAGTATTACGTCGAGATTGCCGGTTTCCGTTCCATCGGAAATTGCGACAACGCGATTGCCGGTGAAATTGAGTGTTGTCTCATCGCCGTCTTTCAAGAGGGATTGCGAATCGAGCGGGATTTCCGTGACCTCGCCGGAAAGCAAACTGGTTTGTAGCGAGGATGCATAAATCAATTCCTCGGCGATAAATTCTGCCAGCAATTTGACACCATCGTTGTTGAGGTGCACGCTATCGTTTAGCAATGCAGATGGATCAAGTTTGTTTTCTTCAAGGTATGCTATCCATTTTTCTCGCACGTCAATCAGCATACAGTCATATCGCTTGGCAATATCACGGATCGCGATTGTCCGTGGGTCTGCGTTGGGATTCGTATCGAGAAGTTCATCGGCGCTTAGATGGCTTGTCCAAAGAACGATCTCAGCCGTGGTTCGGGAGCGGACATTACGGATGATTTCCTCGTATTGGTTGACTGGACCATAAACGTGAAAGACAAGGACATCGGGATACCAAGGATAAAGATCATGCTCAGCGGTGCGCATCAACGATGGTGATTGGAACCCACCGATCGCAGGGTTCTGGAAAACAAAGTTGACCGACGGAAAACGTTCGACGAGGTCCTTCTCAACTAGCTTGGTCCAAGGTTGTGCCGTAATCGATTGCCCATAGAATTGCCATCGCACGGTGACAGAATTCTCTGGAGTGGACGCGGCCATTTTGGCAAACGTCCGCTGGATGTTCGCAACACTCCGGTTGTCATCTTCGCCTGCGAGAGTCGTTTCAACGGACGTCATGAAGACCACAAAAAGAATCACGACTATGATCGACAGCAAAGTCCGAACGGCTGGAGGTTTCATGTCTCATTGTACCTGTTGGTTGATTGAATCTTTCGTAATTCGTTGGCCCTAACGACTTTCGTCATCGCCGTTTTTGTAACTCGCCAGCCATCGCTTTGTCGGTCGATTCCACTTTGCATCGGGTTCGGTGCAAAAGGGCTACCTCGCAATTTGTTTGGTATTTCCAGACTTTCTCTTGCCGTAATCCAACATTGTGACCACCACCCGTTCATCCGCAGCATTTTTGGGGAGAGAGAACGGAGAGCGTTGCATCAACGAACGAAAACAGTGCATCGTAGATTGGCGGAATCCCGATGCGAGCGATCCGTTCTGAGGGTTTAGATTGAATACGGCCCCGTTCCATCGGCGGCGCTATTTTACAACCCCGTATCGCGCGCGTGTTGTTCCCGTTCTCTCGGATCGCTTGTTTCTCTCTGGAAATGCGTTCCGATGAATGATTTCAAGCTGTTTGCCCACACAGGTCTTTCATTTCGTTAGACTATGTTTGTGAAATCAATTTGGATCGTAGCGTGCGACGTGTGAGCGTCCCTTCGGAACCAAAAATTTTCCACCGATTGTCAATTTCGCCTGATTAGGGAATCAAGCAGCCAACCCTACCTCGATCACAAGCCGCCCTCGAAGCCCTTTAAACCGGCGTCCCAACTACGATTTAAATCTGAAAGCTGCATTTTGGTGTTGGTCGTTTTGCTACGGAGGGTCAGCCAAAGATTTGCTTGCCGCGCTTATCGTTAGTTGGCTACAACTATCGGAAAGGCATAAGGGCATCAAAAACACCAAGTCCCACTACCCACAAATCTCAAAATCCCTCTCTTTAATGAGCCCAATTCGGATGCGAAATTTCACTCTTAAATTGTTGGTCGGCAGTTGCCTGGCATTATGGATGCTATCGATGGCGACTGCGAAAGTGCAGGCGGCTGCACCGGAACAAAACCATCTGCGGTTAAGCTATGACAAACCTGCGGAAAGATGGACCGATGCGCTACCGGTTGGAAATGGATCTTTGGGAGCGATGGTTTTCGGGGGCACAAGCGAAGAGCGAATTCAGTATAACCATGACACGTTGTGGGTAGGCCAACCGCAATCCTATTCGCATCAAGGAGCTTCTGACTACCTATCGAGCATTCGACAGTTGCTGTTCGATGGAAAGCAAAACGAAGCACACGATTTGGCCATGGAACACTTCATGTCGATTCCGCTTCGCCAAGCTCCGTACCAACCATTCGGAGATGTTGTTCTTGAGTTTCCTGATGTTGAAGAAGTCTCCAATTATCACCGTGATTTGGATTTGGATGGAGCCTTGGCGACGACTCAATACACATCCGCCGGTGTCGTTTACTCGCGTTCGGTCATCGCTAGTTTCCCGGATGGGGTCATTGCCGTTCGGATCGTGGCGAATCAACCCGGGAAGGTGAACTTCACTGCGAAGCTCACCACCCCGCATGAAAAATCACCAATGATCAAAAAGGTCGATGACCGCACACTCGGAATGTCCGGTGTGGTCGATGATTTCCATGTCACCAAGCAGAATAGAGAAACCCGCTATGAAGGCAAAGTGAAGTTCGAATCCAGGCTTTGTGCTTCGGCCGATGGGGGTTCCGTCGAGGTAACGGATGCAGGTATCGAAGTGGTAGCAGCGGATTCCGTCGTCCTCTATTTAGCGGCGGCTACAAGTTACGAAAACTTTCAATCCTTAGATGCCGACCCCGCAGCACAATGCGGCAATACACTTAAGCAGATTAAGAACAAGTCTTATGAAGAGATTCTGTCCGCCCATCAAGCGGACCATCGTCGGTTGTTTAGGCGAGTGACGTTCGACTTGGGTGGCGGCGATTCACGCGACTTGCCTACCAACGAACGGTTGAGTCAATACCAGGCCAATCCTGATCCCGATTTTGTTACCCTGCTGTACCAATATGGTCGCTACATGCTGATTGCGTCATCCCGACCGGGCTCGCAAGCGGCCAATCTGCAGGGACTTTGGAATGACAAAAAGATTCCGTCATGGGACTCGAAGTACACGATCAATATCAATACTGAAATGAATTATTGGCTGGCAGAATTGACCAACCTATCCGAATGCCATGAACCGTTGTTTGATCTTGTTAGTGACCTATCCATTACGGGAACGGAAGTGGCGCGAGACCATTATGCTGCGAATGGATGGGTAACCCATCACAACACCGATGCATGGCGCGGTGCTGCGCCCATTAATCATTCGAACCACGGAGTATGGCCGGTTGGTGGCGCGTGGTTAACGACTCATCTATGGGAACATTATCTGTTCTCCGGCGACAAACGGTTTCTTCAAGAGCAGGCGTACCCACTCATGAAGGGTGCTTCGGAATTCTTTCTTGATTATTTGATGGAAGACCCGGTGAATGGAAACGGATGGCTTGTGAGTGGCCCGAGTAATTCGCCCGAGCGAGGTGGAATGGTAATGGGGCCGACGATGGATCACCAAATCATCCGCCATTTGCTTCAGGCAACGGCTGATGCGGCTGACGTTCTTAGCTGCGATGCACAATGGGCAGCAAAACTTCGTACACAGGTTAGTCGAATCGCACCTAACCAAGTGGGTTCTGAAGGACAGTTGAGGGAATGGCTTTACAAAGAAGAGCCCAAGACGAACCATCGCCACGTTTCTCACCTTTGGGGACTTCATCCAGGAACGCAAATCACTCCCGATACACCTGAGTTGTTTGAGGCTTGTAAGAAAACTCTCCAATTTCGAGGCGACGAAGGCACCGGTTGGTCGCGTGCTTGGAAGGTCAATTTTTGGGCTCGACTGCGCGATGGCGACCACATGAATCGCGTTCTAACCGGTTTCTTTCAGAACACTAGCGTGAACGGGAAAGCGGGCTTTTATAACAACCTGTTTGATGCTCATCCGCCGTTTCAAATTGATGGTAACTTTGGCCTGACATCCGGGATTAGTGAGGCGCTGCTGCAATCGCACATGCGTGACGAACAAGGGAACTTTGTTATCGACCTACTACCCGCCCTTCCATCGGCGTGGACGGAGGGTTCCATTTCTGGCTTACGGGCACGCGGCGGTTTCGAAGTTTCCATCGACTGGGAAAATGGAAAACTCATTCGTGCAGAAATCAAATCCTTGCTAGGCAATCCGCTGTGCGTGCGCGAGGCAAATGAGTTCAAGATGCGGCAACCAAAAACCAACGTCGGCGAAATTTACACCGTCAATTCAACGAAGTGACCGCAGCGGTTTGTGGTCATTGAAGTCACCTTGAAATTGAAGTCACCTTGAAATTGAAGTCACCTTGAAATTGAAATAAGCGAATGCGAAATCGGAATCAAAGGTTCGGTGTGTGGTTGTCAGTCACATTGGCATGTTGGATGTCCTGTGTTGCTATGACTGGCAAACGTGCAAATGCGCAAACGGCAAGTATTGAAAACCTTCGGACGGAAGGAGCGTTTGGTTTTCCAGCGAATTTGGCAACGACACTTTGCGATTCCGACGATCTACGCGTTCAGGTTTGCAACGATGAGCAGAGTTTGGTGGTTCAGGCCATCGTTTGGAAAGACAGTAGTGACGCATTGGGTGAAACAAGTGACGGACGCGCGATCGGTGATCGCTCTAGCCTATTGATCGATGTCGATTTCGATGAAAAGCAAACCGCGGAGCTTGATCGAACCTATTCTCTTAATCCGTGGCCTGTAAGGCCCGGCCTTCAATACACGATTCCCTACAAGCAAGGCTCGTCTCATATTCTCGGCGATTCAAAAGGACATGGATCGATTCGCTATGTCACCGTTTCGGATGGCAAAAAGGTCCGGGTCGATTCCTACGTGATTCCGCTCGCCGAAATCAAAGCCGAAACGGGAAAGCCTATCGGCATCGCCTTCATGGCCACTTCGGCGTCTCCTGAATTCATCGTGAACTCAATCGACTTTACGACTGATCGGCAGCGATACTATGCGTTCAATCTTCCGTACAAAGACTTTGACGTAGTGACCTTGGTCTCAGGTGCAGAGTCAATCGATGTGAGCAAGGTCCCCTCAGGTCGCAAAGACCAGAAGAGAGCCGAGAAGCCAAAGGTGAAACCGCTATTGAAGATCGGTGCCGTTCCTGGCGCGCTTACCGCGGAGCAGTGGCTCAATACAGACAGCGCACCGACGCTAAAAAGTCTGAAGGGAAAGGTAGTCTTGATCGACTTTTGGGCGACTTGGTGTGTTCCCTGTGTTGCAGGTATTCCGCATCTGAATGAACTTTACGAGAAGCACAAAGATGAGGGACTTCAAATTATCGGATTTACCGATCAAAGCCGAAAAGGCATCGAAGAGTTCCAGAAGAACGTGAAAATGGACTACCCCGTAGGAGTCGGCAGCGAACTAGGTGCTGAATTCGGAGTGAAGGGACTTCCGCATCTGTTCTTGATCGGTCGCGATGGAAAGCTGGTTTGGGAAGGATTGCCAAACGATGAAGCATTTGAAAAAACACTCGCAGATGCATTGGATGCGAATGTGGAGACCCCGGCTGAAACGAACCATGACAAACCAAGCTTAGATCCTGGTGCGACGTTCTCGTTGGATTTCCCAAAACTCGGCAAGACGTGGCGAGGGGAGTCCACGAAGGCGGGCGTTTACATCCCCGACGATTATATTTCTGAAAAAAAGTTTCCCTTGTTCGTCTGGTTTGGCGGTGGAGCAGGAACAGATGATCCAAAAAAGGCAATTGCGATCACAGGTGGTAGTGGTTTTGTGTGCTTAGCCGTTCCGTATAGGAGCGATGATGATGGGGAAAGTGGCGGTTGGCAGACGCCATGGTCGTTTTACAAAACCATTTTTGACAAACTTGAATCGATTGTCCCAAACATCGATTCCCAGCGACGCGTTTGCGGCGGTCACTCGTCAGGCGGTGCCGCGATCATGTACCAAATCGGAAACTCCGAAGAGTCATTTCAAGACTACTTTTTTGCGTTTATGCCAGGTGGAGCAGGTTGGCCGATGGGTGGGTTGGCGACGATCAAGGGCCGACCGATGCTGGCCCTAATGGGAGAGAACGACAAACGACTCCCGAACTTCAAGAAGCTCGAAGAGGAGGCCCGTGCAGCGGAGATTGACTTCCAACTTTTGCTGTTTAAAGACACGGGTCACAAAATGCCGGCGGAGTATCACGGGGAAATCCGCGAGTGGATGGTAAAGAACGTGGTTACACGCGATCGATAGCGGCACGTCGAAATCGTTGTTCGCGTCCGGATTCTTTATTGATTTGCAGGGCAGTATCTAGCAGGAACCGGCCGACCGCATCTGTACCGGAAAGGGATTAGGCAGCGCCATTATCGCGGAGTTTCTCTTGGAACGTACTCCAAAATTCCATGTCTTTCGTATACCGATCGGGATCCATTTGGTTCTTGAAGTAGTCCAAATAGTCCATCCAGTTTTGGGTCACTTCCACGAACGAGTAGTCCTCGGCGTTCATCGGGTTGACGAAATCCGGATCGCCTGGCGAGCGTGCGTGCGAGAATCTACCATCGGCATCGAAAACCATGTTCGACGTCAGAACGGGTAGTTTCATTTCAAGTTCGTAGATCATCCGCTCTTGTATTGGCATTCCGTCGGTCGCCTGTTCCCATGCCAATGCAACCTCCGTAGGCGTCGTGCTATCCGGGAAACGCAGTCCATAGGAAATACCCGACTGGGTCAAACCATCCTTGTTAAGGTCAACTTGAGCTGCGGGCGGAATCAATAGATTCAACGCACCCTCTTCGGTGAGTGAGTCAACTCGGATAGGGTCGGCAAGCCAATGTGCGTTTTGAACTGCTTTGAGTTCGTCTTCGGAGATGCCGCTGAGGAACGATTTTGGATCAACGTACGCGCCTTCGTCGTATGCCTTCTTCAAGACATTGCCAAAATTTTCTCCAAGGTCGCGGGGGGCTTCGTCGCTGGCGTATCGTCCAAGTTGCTCCGTTTGATACCAACGGTTCCACGACTCTTGAACACGGATGTTCAATGGCTCGGACGTGTCAGTGATCTCGGCGGACGCAGTAATGTCGGCAGACGCATAGCCTTGCCGTCCCGCATTTCGCAGTACCTCACTAAAAACATTTTGGACGTTCTTGTCCTGTGCACGACGAGTTTGCTGGAGCGTCATCACGCTGGTGGGCTGATCACGGATTTGCACTGCAATTTTCTCTCCAATTGTCAAACGACTCATTGAGAATCATCGGCATTGGAGGTGCCTGCCAATCGGGGAATTGGTAGGATTATGCGGATATTGTTGGCAAATCGGTAACGAACGGCTCGGTGCATTTCCAGTCTTTTCCCATCGGGCACACACGCATTGGGCATGATTGCCAAGGACGCCGGTGGACGGAAAGAGTCAACCGGCGTCTCGAATGCGTCCGTTTTATTTCGGCACAGGCAGCACAATCGTAGCGTTCTCAGCTAGCGAAACTTCGCCTTGTTTGCCGTCGATGCGATACTTGATCTTCAACTGCTTCACGATTCCATCAGCTGGGTCGCCGCCAAAACTTTCGTTGTAGCTGGTGCTGGGCAGGAAGATGATGCGATAGTTTTTGGCGTATTTGCTTAGGGTCGCTGTGACGTCCTTGGTTTTGGTGCCAGCGCCATAAACAGCCTCGACAATCTCAAGCTTGACTGGCTTTTGTCCAGCTTGCGCCAGTGCTTTACCAAGGTCCGCTCGGTTGATGTCTTTGCTGGCCATTGCCAACACGACCAACATGGCTTGGTCTTTTAGAGCCGGGACCTTGGATGCCTCCAAGGCGATCGCTTGCATCTCCTCACTGGGATAACGAAGCAGCACTTCGAGAACCAACTGTTTGTCTGTGTCGCGAGTGGCGGTTTTCAACGCCGTGCGGCACATCTCAGTCCGTTGTTCAGCGGGCATGTCAAATTGTCGAGCGATCCGGATGTAGGCTCGGATCGATCGGATCTTGAGTCGTCCATCGTCGGTGGAGTTATGAAGATCGAGAAGGATCGGTGCGGCGTCCACCGATTTCCATTGTCCCAAGACGCGGAATCCTTCGTTGCGGAGTTGCGTGTCGTTGGATCGGGCTGCGGCGGTGACCGCTTTTAACGACGATGCCCCGCCGACGACATTCAGCGTATCAAGGATTCTACCCTTCACGTCCCCGTCGGCTGTACGTAGCGCCGTGGCAAGTTGTGCGGCGGCGGCTTCTCGATCGACCGAACGCAGGCAAACATCACGAAGTGCATTGTCTAAAGCAGCGGCTTCCTTGTCGTCTTTGACAGGTCCCAGCCGCGCGATCAACTTTGGCAAATTAGCCGTGTCGATTGTAGCACCCAGACTGGCCAAGGCAGCAGTACGGACCGAAGAATCGTCATCGTCCACAGCCTTCCAAAGCGCCGGGATTGCAGCAGCAGTGCGCCGACGGCCGGCCAAATCGATCAGCACGATCCGCATTTTTCCTTGGGCCTCGGACAATCGACCGGCGACTTGATCGTCAACGGAATTGCCTTGCAGGATTTCCAGTGATTCAATCGCGGCTTGAGATATTTCAGCATTTCCCTCCACTGCTGCATTTAGCAGCGCGGGAACACACGACTCGTCGCCGACACGCTTTAAGACTCGGAATGCGACGATGCGAAGTTGCTCGTCATCGCTTTGCATTGCCTGGAGCACGGCTGGCAACAATCGAGCTTCGCCACGATTGGCGAGTGCCATGATCAGCAGTCCCTGACGCTTTGGCGACGCGTTGGAAAGTTCTGCCAAGATTGCATCGGTTACCCCTGCATTTTTTGATTCCATCGCAGCACGTACGGCCGCCGCAGCGAGTGCTTCGTCCGACCCTTTGATTGCCTCGGTCAGTAGTGCAATACCATCGCTGTCGGGTGAGAGGATCGCGCCTCGTAACGCCGCCGCACGGACCTGGACCGGTGCGTTCGATAGATCCCTCAAACGATCGTAGATGGATCTTGCTGCCTCACTTTGTTCGGTTGCTTGCAATGCCTCGGCACAACGAAGAAGCCCTTCGCAGATGGCACGTTGGTTGGAATCGGAGGCCTCCGGTAATGCCTTTTCCAAAGCTTCGCTGGCTTTGAGAGTACCGATGTTACCCAACGCTCGGGCGGCGGCCTGATTGACGGCCTGATTGACGCCGGGCTCGTTGAGCAAGGCGGCCAAAGCGACTACCGATTCCGTATCACGCCTGGCACCGAGGCTGCCGATCACGCCAAGTAGCGGTTGGCCCGTGACCTCGCCAAGTGCATTTCGCAACGCATCGTCAACCGATGAATCGCGGATGTTTTCCAGGGCGTATCGTGCCATGTGTGAGAGCTTCTCGTCTCCCAGCATCTTCGCCAATGTGGGAACCGCATCCTTCGTCGCGACGCGTGCTAATTCGCGGCACGTAGCAGACTTTTCTTGCAGCGTCGCGTTGGAGTCGAGCACGGCGAGCAATTTATCTTGTTGCGCGAAGGATAAAGTCGAGGCGTTGGCCAAGAGAATGGCGGTGAGAAGCAAAAATTTGTTTAGAGTGCTGTTCCACATTGGGGGAATTCCGAATGACGGGTGGGGGGAAGGAAAGAGGCAGGAGCAATGGCAGTCAACACATGGGATCGGACAACAGGCGGGTGAGTTCGATTGAACCGACTTGGACCTATCCCACGTTTAGTTTGGGCCAGGGCTAAATCACATACGGTTCCCGCATGGCTCGTGAGCGAAGGCGATTGGCTTCGTCGTCACCAACGAATTCTTCTTTGATGGGATCGAACTTAAGGCTACGTTTGAGCCACATGCAAATATTGGCGGCGTGCACGGTCGTCATGCTATGGTGCATGACTTCGGGATTGGCAACGGTGCGTTCGCGGCTACGGACACAGTCAAGGAAATTTTGCATATGGTCGAGGGAACGCCCTGTCCGGCCAACGTACTCGCCAATGACGCGATTGTACTCACCAAGTAGGCCCGGCGAGGAGACGTCGGGCTGCGAATAGCCGTCGGCGGCTGCGGCCCATCCTTCGGTTCCATCAAACCGTTCGCCACAGGAACCGTGCCAATACTTGTTCCCGCGAGAAAGGATCATACGCACGCCATTGGCAAAGTGAGTTACCATTCCATCGCCGCTGTCATTGGCGACATATTCGTACTCGATCGGCGACAATTCGCTGCATCCGAGTCCAGCCTGCGCCTGAGCGAACGTATGTGCTCCCCATTCTCCGATGCAACTGGTGTGGAAATCGTAATGGCCTCGCCAACCGCCCGCAACATACTCGGGGTTGTAGGGACGCCAGGGGCATGCGCCTAACCAAGCATTCCAATCGACTTCTTCTTTGGGGGGCTGGGCGACGGCTGGCAGCCAATCGTGACGCATCTCGGCCGCATCCCAAGGAGCAATATGGGCGTAGGCCGTATGAATCTCGCCCAAACGACCGCTCCGGGCCATTTCGATACAGAACACGTGGTTCGGTTCACTCAATCGCTGCGTGCCCGTTTGATAGACGCGACCGTAGCGGCGGGCCGTTTCCACGACGGATCGTCCTTCTGCGACCGTCATGCACGAGGGCTTTTCGGTATAGACGTCTTTACCGCTGCGCATCGCTAAAATCGAAGCCAACGCGTGCCAGCGATCGCCCGTGGCAATAAGCACGGCTTCGATGTCGGGACGCGAATCAAGAAAACCATTGATTTCCGGGTACATCGCACAATCCTTTGTGCCATATTCATTGTCAACATGATCCTTGATTGCCAATCGCTGTTTCTTTTGCAGGTCACAGATAGCGACAAATTGAACGGCTGGTTGCCGCATCAGCCATCGCAGATCGTGCATGCCACGATGTTGGATACCGATAGCGCCAACAACAATTCGGTCGCTCGGCGGCACCGCGCCTCCATTGCCCAGCGCGGAAGCGGGAACGAAATAGGGCGCGGCCACCGCGGCGCTTACGCCAGTTGTCGTCTTGAGGAATTGGCGGCGCGAAAGAGGCGACTTTTGTGGCATTGTGTTTGTCCTTCGAGAGAATTGGCGG
The DNA here is from genome assembly GCA_007859835.1 of Novipirellula herctigrandis. Taxonomy (GTDB): domain Bacteria; phylum Planctomycetota; class Planctomycetia; order Pirellulales; family Pirellulaceae; genus Novipirellula_A; species Novipirellula_A herctigrandis. Next base: position 7,565,993 of record SJPJ01000001.1, read on the forward strand.
GGGATCGGGCAAGAGCTTCTTCGGAAGCGGCCGATCAACGGAGGGGATTATTCGCTTGGACGCGTTGAAAGAACATTTTGGTGGGAACCACGCGAAGTAGTCGCATGGCTATCGTAACCATTAGAGTCGCTGAACTGTGAAGTTTCAAGCATTCGGTACAGGAGTGTCTGACCAAACTTTCTGGACGATTCTAAGCAGCGATTTTTGCAGGTATTTCCCAATACTTTTCCCATAGGTCACTCGCATCGAGGGCGGCAATGTTCATCAGATACTCGGCATTCGCAAAGTCCCAGCGGCGACCGCGACCTTTGATTCGCTGAGTCGTCGTTTTGCACTGTGCCTCAGTAGGACCACTTCCAATTTGGATCCCCCGCTCGCGAAACTCTCGGTAACGAATGATGGCTCGACGCTCCGCAGCGTAGCCGATTAGGTGTTCCAACGCTTCGAGCTTGCGACCGCGGCAGTCACCTTTCTGAGCGACTAACTCACTCAGCAGCGAGTCGATCCCTCGATTCATCAATACGTCCATCAACGAGTCAAGCCACTTCGCTCCTGCCTCGTCGTCGCCGTACATTTCACGACGCGCCTTCTGGGCGTTATCCTTCAAGTGGTAGTAGTCCAGGTTGATCTCGTCGACAAGGTGATGAAACTCAAGTTGATTGCGTATCCAAGGAGCTCCATCGATATTGGCAATCGATTCAGTGGCCTGATTCAGTCCGATCGTCGTCGACAACGTTTGCAGCAATCGCCCGGTGACTTCGCAGTCACCTCGCGTCGAGATTACAAGACGATGCGTCTGTTGTTCGTCGTACGCAACAACAATTCTTGCTTCTTTGTATTGTTGATCCGATCCGTTACGAAGCTTTGGTAGCGGGCGGCATTTCTTGCCACTGCGTTTTCGTTTGAATTTGATTGTTGCACGTCGTTTTCTCTTTTCCGCGTCAGTCACGACGGGGACTTTAACACCATCACATCCAATATAGACGCGAGTTTTCCGAGGTTTTCCGGGGGCTTCCGATTGTTCTGCCCGTTCTGATGCGTCGACGGCCAAGTCAGAAAGTGGCTTGTCGTCAATCACACAATCTGCCGAGGACCAACCAGGATCGATGCGGCCACTGGTCAGTTGATTGGTAATCATACGTCCCTCGTACTCCACGATCTGACGCACACTTTCTCCGCTGATGTCGATCGATGCTAAACGAAACATATTCTCCGCCGTCTTGGCAAAGCTTGACGAACTTTGATTCAACCGACAGAGCATCTCACGCACACCGCGTGTAAAACTTTTCTCAGCTTCATCAAGCAAAGCATCGATCGGAACGGAACATCCTTGATCTTCTATTGCCCATCGGACTCGCTTGAATTGTACACGACCGTTTTCGGTCAACACGCTGCGAAGTTGCCTACCCTTATTCCGAGCGCGAACTCCCGTCGTGCTCTTCGGAGGGGGAAAAAGCGGCTTCCGCCGCATCGATTTTCGCTTGCATGGTTGCTTCGTAAACCTGTTGTCTGAAGCGATCAAGTACTTGACGACTGATGCCTTCGCTGTCTTCGATCCAAACGCCATCGCGCGCATTGTCAACGGAATCGGCGACTGCGTTGAGCGTTGCTTCAAACTCCACCTGCAACTTCGCTCTCAAAGCATCGCGATCAATTTTTGAACTTTCCATCGAACCGGTACCTCACAAAAAGAGAATTGAACTTTCCCTATATTATGAGCCTTGCCCAGCTTTCGCGCCAGAGGTATTAGTCAGACACGTACAGGACGACACCGTTTTCGATACCAGCCATGATTTTGGAGATACGCTTAGGGGGGGGATCGCATCGCTTCTGTTGCGGTCGCGGTTCTCCGGTCGTTTCAGCTCTCTGCGCGTTTCAACATCACAACAATGCGTTTAGACTAGTGTCCGTCCGGAAATTGCTCGAGTGGCTGATTTTAGCGGATTTCACGTCCGCTGAGTACTTCGAAGATTTAGCTCTGGGGCGGTTTTAGTGGCGAACAACGCTCGTTTTCTACGCCGTTTTCGCCTGGCGCGCAGACCGATAGCCTTCCGTTGCTCCGATTCCAAAGGAGTATTTGCCTACGCCGCTTGGCGATCACTCTGTGCCGAGGCGCTAATGGCATGATGCTTGGCAAGTAACAACTTGCCAAGCGTATGTAGGTTGCGACCAAGTACCGCCAAACCAAAGTAGCGCTCAAAGCCGATCTCACTACGATCACGACAACGTTTCAGCCCGTTGCCTCGCTGTAAAGCACCGATCGCTGATTCCACACCGCTGTGACGTAGACGTGTTTGATGAAACTTCACGCTTCCGTTTTTCAATCGTTCGGCGTACTGATCGGGAGCACGTGGTAAAACACAAACGTCATCAACGATCTCTTGCAATGCCGTCTCATTTTCATCGCTGTGAAAGCCTCGGTCAAACGACGCCGTTTCGATCTGACCCGAATGTTTTCGCTGAGCAATTCGTGTCTGCTCAACGACAACATCTTGGTCTTTGCTGGTGCGGTCCATCAAATGATAGTGACTGATGAATCCTGCGGCGTCTTCGTAGACCAAGACCAAGCGTCCATACTGATTCGGTTGCCCAGCTTTACCGCGACGGTACAACTGCGTGTGAGTTTCAAAAAGACTGAACAGCTTCTCGCTATTGGGAACTCTTTCGCCAAGGAGCACGCGACGACGAGCGGTGTCGCAGACCTGCCGAGTTAGTTGGATCCATCGCTCGATTGCCGCGATTTTGGAGACAATCGCCGTCGAGAACAACTCCGATTTCGCCGTTTTTACCAACTCGTCGGCTCGCGTGAGCAACTGCTCGGTTCGGACAAGCAGATCCATGTAGAGCGATTGCAATGCGTCTTTCTTGACCTGACTCTTGCTCGCGGCGATGCGTCCCATGTTCTGTTTGAGCTTCTTGATCTTCCTCGTCAAGTGATCGGACTGACGCCAGCCATCAATCTCAAGCATGCCAGCCAAGTCAGCGCAGAGCGGAACAAACTTGCGTACCCCATCGAAGATCAAACTACTTTCGGTCGGATGATGAATGTTGGTTTCGACAACGAACGAATCGGCACGAACCGAAGCGGCAGCCTCAGGTGCAATCTCCTGTCCGGAGGTGACGATGACTTGATTAAGCTTCTCGATCGTTGCAGGCTTGAGTTTGCACAACGTGTCGCGAATGCGTCTGAAGGTGAATTCGTCGGCGTCCTGCCAATCGCCAATTCCCATGATGCCTCTGAGCGAGCGATGGTTCTCGACTTGGTCTTGGAGTTTGTCGTAATCGAAGTTGCACCCCAACCGAACAGCCGCCAAAACAACGACGTGCCAGTCATCCATGCCGGGCCTGCCGATATCTCGACGAGAGTCTTCGTTGAGATCGGCTGCGACTAACTTGACAGCTTTGTGACGAAGCTTGTTGTTGGTATAAAGGAACTGCAGACCCGCGAGGATCGGAACGATTTCGTCGCGGCATTCCAAGTTGAGTTGTACTTGTGCGACAGGGCTGCAATCGAAGCGATGCTGAGATTGATAGTGCTTTCGGACCACGTTCACTCCTCGAAGATTTGCGTTTGAAATTGCTTTTAGTCAACAATTCCAACGCCCGAACCTGCTTGCGGGTTCGATCTTCGGGGAGCTTTTTCTCAAAAAACATCGCAGTTTATGCGGCCATTCAATTTTTGGACGGACACTAGACTAGCACTCAGTTAGGCCTGTCGAGAATCCCTGCAGTCACTGAGATAGGATGATCGACGATTTTTAGTCTTCCTTCTCGCCTTCGATTACAAACTCGGAGTGGTGGCGTACGTCATCGAGACTTTCGGGATTTTCCAGTACAGGCCGAGGCTCGTTAACGTGTCTCGCGACTTGGCAATGGCGCGACAGCGGAATACTTGGGCGTTAAGCCAAATCGAAGCTGTTTGGATGCTCAATCCGTCAAGAGAATCCTAGATGTGCATATCCTGTACTTCGCGGTTAGTCTCGTTGACAACCTCGGCCTCTCTTGACCGCAGTCCTTACCCCGGTTCTCATGCGTTATCATTTAGAATTCAATGAAGATTCAAGTCGCAACGAAACTGCCTTTGAAGAAACAAGAATGACTACAAGACTAAACACATTACTTATCTTTGTCGCTTTGTCTGGGCACGCGTTTGCGCAACACGACCCAGGACGCAATGCAGTACGACTATTGGCGGAAGATCAATTCGATGAGGCAATCGAACTTGTTGGCAAAGAGCCCCGCAAACAGAACAGCCCGATCAGCGAGAGTGATCGCTGTTTCGTACTGGCAATGATTGCCTGTCGACAAGGTGATCTCGACGAAGCTTTTGATTTAGTGCAACAGGCCATCAACCAAGGGTTGCCTATGGAACGATTGCTTGCAGGGCCACGAGAATTTCTTGAACCTCTTGCTTCGCACCCTCCCTATATCGAATGGATTGCCTCTAAAAAGAAACGATTGCTGCATGGACCGATGTTGGGATCGATCACAGATACGTCCGCAAAGTTTTGGGTTCGCACGGCGGACGAGCTGAATGTCGATGTTGTCGTGCAAACGGTGTCTGAGACAAAAGAATTTAAGGGGACGGGGCAAACGTCAAAAGCATCGGACTTCACCACGACAATTTCGGTATCAGGATTATCGCCGGATACGCAGTACCAATACGAGGTGCTGATAGACGGCCAAAACGTTTGCCCGTCGGCCAAGTTCCGTACCTTTCCTCAGCAGGGAAATCCTTGTCGCGTGAAGATTGCGTTTGGTGGTGGCGCCGGATTTACACCGCAATATGAATCGATGTGGAAGACGTTGAAGAGCCGTGACGTGAATGCGATGTTGTTGTTGGGCGACAATGTTTATGTCGATGATCCCACGCATTCGGGCACTTGGCATTACTGCTACTACCGACGTCAAAGCCAGCCCGATTGGAGGCGTCTTGTTGCCTCGGTCGGCGTGTTTTCGATTTATGATGATCATGATTTTGCCGAAAACGATTGCGTTCCGGGGCCGCATGTTGAAAAGCCAGAATGGAAACGCGAGGTTTGGAATACGTTCACTCAGAACTGGGTCAATCCCGCCTACGGCAATGGTGTTGAACAGCCGGGCTGCTGGTATGACTTTTACATCGGAGACATTCACTTCATCATGTTAGACGGCCGTTATTACCGCGACCTCAAAGGCGGTTCGATGCTAGGGCCCGTTCAAAAGAAATGGCTTCAGGAAACGTTGAAATCATCAACCGGAAAGTTCAAGGTGCTGGCTTCCCCGGTTCCTTTTTCTCCGGGCGTAAAACCAGGAAGCAAAGATACTTGGGATGGTTTTCCATCGGAACGAGAATCGATTTTCGCCTTCATTGAAGAGCATCAAATCAACGGCGTAATCCTGATGGCTGCGGACAGACATCGCTCGGATATGCGCAGGATACCACGTCCGAATGGATACGCTCTCTATGAGGTCATGAGCTCGCGGCTCACCAATGTGCATACCCACAATCTATTGCAGGATGCCAAAGGCTCGGAATTCATCATTGGCTATAATGACCAATGTTCGTTTGGGCAAATGGAATTCGATACGACATCAGAGGATCCGTTTGTCGCCTTTACCATCGTCAACATCGACAATCAGCCAATTGAATCCCGGACGTTGAAGTTGAGTGAGCTCACTTGTCCCATTTCCTCTCCCTGAGTTGCGAATTTTTTTGGGGCGTCTGGTTTATATCGAAACGATCATTGAAGTGGTCCGTTAGTTTGGATGCCAGAGTCGTTTCATGGAAACAGTGTCTAGGTCATCCGCTAACACACCCTTGCTCTCTCTTTGTTTGGTATTTTAGTGAGCGGTTTGGAGTGTTTTGAAACCGCAAGCTTCATAGTCACCCGAGTTCCCCATTTTCTGCAAGGAATCTACAGCGATGAATAACGTTTTAAAACCACTCAGGTCCGTGTGTTTGGTTGTCTCCTTCGGATGGTTCATTGTTGGGCAAAATGTGACGTTAGTGTCAGCGGATGATCCTGGCGTTAGCCCCGATCGGGCGTCGAGCGAATCAGCCCAATGGATCGATTTATTTAATGGGAAAGATCTTGATGGATGGACTGTCAAGATCGCGGGGCACCCCTTGGGTGAAAACTACGCCAACACATTCCGAGTTGAAGACGGAATTTTGAAATGCGAATACGATGACTACAACGAGTTCGACGGACGCTATGGACATCTGTTTTCGGTTCTTCCCTATTCCCATTATCGATTGCAACTTGAATATCGTTTTGAGGGTCGAATGCTTCCCGATGCTCCTGGATACGTCGATCTGAACAGTGGCGTGATGCTTCACTCGCAGACTCCGCAAAGTATGGAACTTGATCAGGGTTTTCCTGCTAGCCTTGAAATGCAGTTCTTGGCGGATTTGGGCAGCGGCGAACGTCAAACCGGCAATGTTTGCACACCCGGAACACACTTGGTTTACGACGGAAAGTTAACCAAACAGCACATCGTCAAGTCTTCGGGGCCAACATTGCCAGCGGACAAGTGGGTTGCCGTTGAAATGGAAGTCCGCGGTCATGATGAGATCATCTATCGCGTCGAAGGCAAAGAAGTGCTCCGCTATGAAAAACCGCAATTGGATCTAGGTAGCAAAGAAGCAAAGCCGATTTTGGCTCGAGGCGCGGACATCCAATTGTCCTATGGCCATATCGCTTTGCAGGCGGAAGGCCAACGAGTTTGGTTCCGAAACATCAAGCTTTTACCTCTTTCGGCCGAGTAGACTTGAACGAGTAAACTTGACCGAGTAGACATCGAAATTGGATTGGTCAGTCGTCCTGCATCAGGGCAGATCTGCCGCCATCCACCGCCAACGTTGTTCCGTTGATGAAACCGCAGAGGTCGCTTGCGAGGAAGGCACAGAGGTGTCCGATCTCTTCAATGGAACCGATTCGGCCTACTGGATGCATCGATTCCGTTCGGGCACGTTCCGCACTCGGGTCAGGAAAGCTATTGAACCACGTGTCTCCACCTGCCGTATCGATGAAGCCGGGTGCGATTCCGATCGACCGAATGCCGGGGCCCCATTCAATCGCGAGTGATTGGACTAACCCTACAAGGCCTGCCTTTGCGACGTTGTAGGGAAAGCAACCTGGAATCGTGTTCCAAGCATGATTGGAAGTAATGACGACGATCACACCTGGTTGACGGACATTGCCGGTCAAGTGGTTTTTCGCTGCTTGGCCAAGACGCCAATGGGATGCAAGATCCAAGCTCATACACTCATCCCAATCGGCTTGGCTGCAATTTTCGGCTCCTTTGAAAATATTTCGGCCTGCGTTGGAAATGACAATATCCAGGTCACCCATCGCATCGACTGCTTGATCGACTAATCGTTGCGGCTCGTCCGGTTTCGAAACATCGTTTGAAAAGTAGTAGGCTTTACGATCATGGGCATGGACAGAGTCAAGGAACGCGGTCGCGCCGTTATCGTCTGCGGCCCTTCGTCCGCAACCGGTGACGTCACATCCGGCCTCGGCCAACTTGGCTGCGATCCCAGCACCGATGCCGCTTGTCACACCGGTCACCAAAGCTTTTTTGCCGTCTAAATTGATTTCAAGGGTCACGGTTCCACCTGATTGCTTGGACGTGGGCTACACATAAAAATTCTCTCTCTCATTCAGGTCGCGAATGCCTGGGTGCGCTTCCATTTTCTGTTCAACCAGATCAACTCCCAATCCGGGGCGGTCCGAAAGTTTCAAATAGCCGTTTTCGATTTCCAAGGGGTGATCAATCACTTCGTCACGCCATGGAACGTCGTTGAGCATGAACTCACAGCGAAAGAAATTTGGAATCGAAGCACATACATGGGCGCTTGCCAGTGTGCTGAGCGGACCGTTGGGATTATGTGGCGCGACGAGGACACCGTAGGCCTCCGCCATAGTTGCAATGCGTTTCATTTCCGAAGGGCCACCGCAACGGGTGATGTCAGGCATGATGACGTCGCAAATGTGATTTTCTAGCACGGGACGGAAACCATGGCGCGTGTAATGACGTTCGCCAACACAAATGGGCACTTCCGACGGCAGGCGTTCTCGGAATGCCCGCAGTGTCTGAGAACTTTCGGGACCTGCGGGCTCTTCGAACCAAGTGACGCCAAGTGGAGCAAGTCGCTGAGCCATCTTGATTGCCATTTCAAAGTTCAGCATTGCGTGCGTTTCGATCATCATGTCAAACTCAGGACCGACCGCATCGCGAACCGCTTTAGTCACTTCAAAAGCAAGGTCCTGCTGCGACGTCTCAAGCGACAGCGATGTATGCAAGTCCTCGCCATAGAGATAGTTGGTATGGGCGAACGGGTCGAACTTTAGCCCAGTAAACCCAAGGTCTTTTACCCGCCGTGCTTGCTGTGCGTAGTCTTCCGCTGTGTGGTTTCCGCCTGTAAACCAGTAATTTGCATACAATCGAATGTCCGAGCGGAAGGCTCCGCCGAGTAATTGGTAACAGGGGGTTTGCAATGCCTTGCCCTTGAGGTCAAGCAGCGCCATGTCGAGCCCGCTGATCGCGCACATGCTAGCACCGTAGGGCCCGATCCAATTCAAGTCACGATAGAGTTTTGTCCAAATGAAATCGGTGCGAAGCGGGTCCAAACCAATGACTCGCTCGCCAATATGGCGTGCAGCAGATTCAATGATCGGACTGCCCGGCCAATTAGTGGCTTCGCCGACACCGGTTAAGCCCGTGTCGGTGTAAACCTTCATCATGGTCCAGTTGTACTTGATTCCTTCGACAAGCCAGACCTTTACATCCGTAATTTTCATCTTCGATAACCTTTGAATATTCAGCTGTTCGGACCGAGATCACATTGCTAGGTCGAGATACTCACATAATGCCGTAGCGATCCCATGCTTCTTGGGCACCCATGCCGCCTTTTATCGCGTTGAAGACTTGGCGTTCCCCCGAGGCCTTTTCTAAAGCGAGTCGAATGACTTCGTCTTCGATTGAGTGGGGAACCACGCAGACCCCATCAACATCACCAAAAATGAGGTCTCCCGGTTTCACGACAACGTCGCCAAACTTTAGAGTGCATCTCAGGTCGACGATCTTTCCACGCGGCCTTTGATCTTGTGCGTAACGCCCCATCGAAAACGTCGGAAAGTTTAACTGCAAAATCCCCCGTGTATCACGCGAGTAGCCGTTCACGATCGCTCCAACTGCACCGCGATTCATCGCTGCGGTACTCATCAATTCGCCCCATAACGCGTAGGTCGGCGAAGCACCCGAGCAGATATAGACATCGCCCGAGTTGAGTTCGTCCAACGCACGGAGCATCAAGCCAAAGGGCTGGTTGAGTGTTTCGTTGCATCGACCCGGTCCTTCGCCTCCGAGGTCGTCTGCCTCGAGCACGGTCATCGCACGTCCCACAATCAGCATGTCCTCTCGCAATGGTTGGATCTCGGGGGGCAGAAATTGTTGCAAGTAACCGAGTTGGTCCATCACGTCGCCAACCACTGCGGTGAAGAGTTCTTCACGACATAGCTGAAACAATTCGCCATCGTTCGTCCACGATTTTGTCATGCTCTTCCCTTCTTTGATAATGTGTTTCCCATTTGACCAATGGCTGTTGATGCCGCTAATTTGCCGGAGTGATGCGAATGGCTTGACCACCCTGTGGCTTCAATTCGCATCGCAGCACCGATTGGCTGTTTACCGATTTCCGATCGACGCGAATCTGTGTCGAGGTTTCTACCTGTGGATCATCACGGTAGAGATGGGCCGTGTATTTTTGTCCTGGCTTAAGGAAATCGAGTTGCAAATCAATTGTCCTTTCTTGGGCACCGTTGAGAGCGCCGATGAACCAATCCTCGCCGCTTCGACGAGCAACCACTGCATATTCACCAATGCAACCGTCAAGCACTTTTGTGTCATCCCATACCGTTGGCAACGCATCAAAGAACTCGAGCTCAGGGACCTCTTCGATAAACAACATGCTATCTCCGGCTCCGCCACTATCGAGAGGAGATCCTTCGGGGCGATCGTACCAATACATCCATTGCAGCGGGCTGAACAAGCAGACGGATTTCGCTAACTGTGCGCCATGTGAACCCATGGTGTTCACACGTCCTGCAAAGTAGCAAATTGTATTGTCGCCGGGGCCGGCGAGCATCCGGGTGAACAGAGTAATGAGCGTGTGTTCGGTCTTGGGTGATTCCTCGTCGCCACGAATACCCTCCATCGTCATCAGATTTGGATAAGTCCGAGAGAAGCCAACCGGACGATAGTCATCATGAATGCTCAACACAAACTTGTGGTCCGCAGCTTTCTTGACGGCATCATGCATCCAATTGGTCCATTGTTGCGATCCGGTTCGGACGAATCCGTATTTGATTCCCTTAAGTCCCCACTTTTCATAGAGAGGCAAGATTTCATCAAGTTGTTTTTCAAGCTGATTACGATTGACATAGACCATGATGCCAATGCCTTTCTCTTCGCCGTATCGAATGACCTCCTGCATATCGAGTGGGCCTTTGGAGCGTTTCGGATCAAGCGTCACCGTCGCCGCGTCGGCTTCATTAGTGAATTCATTGCCATACCAACCGGCGCTTTCAATGACGTATTGAAGATTGTGCTTGACACAAAAATCGACACACGCTTTGCCACCCGTCGTGGTCAGGCTAACGTCACGAATGACTTTGCCCGGTTTGATCCATGATGTGTCGGCGATCGCACACGGGTCGTTCAGGTTCAAGAAGATGTCATTGTTTTCCAGTAGCTCACCGGGTGAATTTGCAACCATCACCACGCGCCAAGGTGTGTTAAAGGGCGTTTTTCCGGTGACGGGGCCCTCGATTTCTGAAACGATTGCGTGCGGGTTCCCTTTTAATGGTCCCAGCTTCATTCGCGAGTAATCTACCTGGCGTGCTTCCGCAATGGAAAGGAAAAGGTCGTCGGACGCTTGCATCGTGAGCGGACGTTCACAGACGGAAGTCATGCTGCTAATGTTGGCTTGAACGTAGGTGCCCTGAGAGACACGAGTCATCCACGCGGAGTGATCGCCGGCAAAACAGAACTCGCTGTGTTCCTTTTTGATGGTGAACTCGGACAGGCTTGGCTGAGCGGAAAGTTGATACCGAAACGCCAAACCTTCATCGAAGGCTCGGAAAATGATCTCAAGTTGCCGATTCGGCGAGCTTGTTTCTTGGAGCAGGATCTTTCGCTCATTGTAACGGTCAACGATCGTGCTTCGCTCTCCCCAAACCGGCTTCCAAGCGGAGTCTTTCGAGTCAACGCTCGTTTGAACCAGCTTGAAGGGACCTTGCAGAGGAGCTCCCTCAAGCGTGAGTTCCAAGCGAGAAGGAAGTAGAATTGTTCGGCCTGACCATGTGACCGAGTAGATTGGGCAATCGCGGATCCCATCTTTCTCCGACAGCTCAATTTTGACCTGCATTCGATTGTCGGGTGAGGCGAGTGTTAGCGCATCCTCTGCAACGGCGGTGGTTGCACCAGCGACGCATAGAAGTAAACCAACAAACAAGAAAAAGCGATGCACAACGTTCGGGTAAGTTTGATTCATGTGATTTGATGTAGAAATTGAGTTTTACAGGGGTGATTCACGAGAACTGCCAACCAAGTGAAGAGTCGGACGCTAGTGCTCTATCCAACCTCGTTGTCCTAGGATCTAGATTTCCGCCCGTAGCCATAGTCGCAAACCGTAGCCATAGTCGCAAACCGTAGCGAGAGTCGCAAAGGCTTTCGGCGATAGGCGGCACGGCGAAACTCTTGACGAGTTCCGCTACTCTAATAAACAAAAGCTGACGAAACACTAAGTGCTAGGCACAATGCGAATCGCTTCCCCGCCTTGGGCGGGCAAAGATAACTGAATCACCGAGGAATTCGTTACATCGGTTGTCGTAACTCGCACCTTGGTGCGGGTGTCGACGGTCGGATCGTCGATGTAGCGGTGTGCAGTATAAGTCGTTGCTGGTTTTAAGAAATCGAGCGGCAGACTCAACGTTCTATCCTTGCCGCTGTTCATTGCGCCAACATACCAATTATCGCCATGCCTTCTTGCGATGACCGCGTACTTGCCAATTTCGCCATGAATTACGCGGGTTTCGTCCCAACTTGTCGGCAAAACGTCAAAGAATTCGAGTTCCGGTGCTTCATCGATCACTTGGTTTCCTCCACCCGCACCGCCGGTTTTGCTCGGCGCACTCGCGGGTCGGTCATACCAGTACAAGTATTGCCAAGGACTATAAATGCACAGGGCCTTTGCGAGTTGGTAAGCGTGGGTGGCATTTCGGTCAACGCGGGCATCGAAATAGCACACCGTATTGTCAGCCGGTCCGCACAACAAACGGCTAAACAGGATCGTCAATGTATTGCTGTTCTCAGGCGATGTTTCGTCACCGGCAATTCCTTCAGCGGTCATCAAGTTTGGATAGGTTCGTTCATAACCGGTTGGCCGATACTCGTCGTGAACATCGACCATCAAATGGTGATCGGCTGCCTTGCGAATGGCATCATGAAGCCAAGTCGTCCAGTTCTGCGATCCGACGTTCACAAAGCCATATTTGACTCCTGCGATTCCCCACGACTCATAGAGCGGCAGAATCTCATCAAGCTGCTTCTCGAGAGCGCGACGGTTCACGTAAACGATGACGCCAATGCCTCGTTCCTTCGCATAGGCAATCACTTCTTGCAGTGCTAGCGGGCCTTTCGAACGTTTCGGATCAACGGTGATGGTCGTTGCGTCTGAGGCGTCGTCGTATTCGTGCCCATACCAACCCGCATCAAAGTGGATGTATTGCAGTCCGCGTCGGACGGCGAAATCGACCAACGCTTTGCCACCATCCGTTGTCAGCGTGACCTCTCGTATCACTTTTCCGGGTTTGATCCACGAGGTGTCCTTGATCGCACAAGGTTCATTCAAATTCAGCACCATATAGTTTCGTTCGAGCAATCCACCGGCTCGGTCTGCAAGCAGGATAAAACGCCAAGGAGTATCCAGAGGCAACATTGCTTCGACTGGCGAGTGAAGTTCACTCACCAAACCGGTCGACGTATTCTCAATTGGGCCGAATTTCATTCTGGCGTAGTCAACCAGCCCCGCTTCACCGATCGCAACAAACAAATCGTCGTCAGCCTGGATGGTCAAAGGGCGTTCGCAACCCGATTTGACTTCACTCAGTCGAGCTTCCTGGTAGTCTCCCTGTGCGTTGTAAACCGGCCAAGTTTTGTGATCGTCCGTGAAGCGAAACTCCGACCGTTCACGGCGGATGTTAAACTTCTTCAAGTTTGCCTGTTCAGGAACCGTGTATCGGAAAGCAAAGCCTTCATCAAAGGCACGGAAGGTGATCGAGAGCTTGTAAAGAGAATTGCCCACGGTCTGTAGATGGAGCGTTGCTTCGTTGTAATGGTCACGAACCTCGCTACGTTCACCGCAAACGGTTTTCCATGTTTGGTCAACCGTTCGAGTTTGAACGTCAACAATACGCAAACCGTCGGCCTTTACCATGCCATCGATCTCGAGTCCTAATTGTGAGGCTGCGAGAACCGGACGTCCTTTCCATGTCACGCTATAGTTCAGCAAGTTCGTGGCACTACCGTTTTTGTTTACATCGATTTGTGCAACGAGCTGGCCATCGGGTGATTTCAACTCGACCGCATTGGCA
>SJPJ01000001.1:7579988-7695957 GCA_007859835.1 Novipirellula herctigrandis
TCTGAGCCGCCAATTTGTCTGAGCCGCCAATTTGTCTGAGCTGAAAGACGCTAGCTGCGGTCTTTTTCGCATCAGCCGGCGGCTAACGTCTTGCCGCTCAAATCGTACACAATCACAACAACACTAAATGTTTGATGCGTATCCAAAAGCGGCTTCATGCGTTCAGGATCTTTTCATCGTGGCGGGGTTCGGGTGGGAAATAAAGACTGGCTCGCGGCGAGAGACAAACGTGTGTGCGTTGGTCATGCTCAGTCAACGAAGCGTGTCCTTTACTTAGACTCGACGATACACACTGACGGGGGAGTTGCATAGACGGACCTGCAAAAGTAGATCGATGATTTGTTCCAATGGCCTGCGTCAATTTGGCTACCCAAATAGGCATTTGCGACGTCTCACGTTTGTGCCGATCGCGGTGTTCCAATCGCGGTGTTCAAATCGCGGAAACGTTGACAGCACGTCGGCGTACATTCCAGTATCGCTTTTAAATCGAAAGCTACAGGTGCACTGTGACGCAACATGCCCTGTTGGCTTTGGGGCCACCGGATTTTCGATCGATTGGGAAACGCCATCGTTCGCAGCGCGACCTCTTTGGATTGAGCGATTCGTCGATCCTATTAGCAACGACGCTGAGTGGCGAACCCACATCATCCGAGGGCGTCTTGCCTTTTCTTACAGACTCGTTAGCCGCCGGCAAGTGAGCCAGCTGAGCATGGCTTCAGCAAGGGGTGAATGCCGCGCGCACGAGTCGAAAACTCGATCGAAGATACCGCGGAAGACGGCACACCTCCCCAAGTGGATTCACGAGCTGCGTATTGGCCCAACGGCGTCCAGTAAAATGTATTAGCAAAAAAGTCTTGAATCGTCTTGCTGCCGTTGCGTGATCTCGAATCGATAATTCGCTTTTCCGCAGCGAATAGAGGGGGGAAGCGACTTTAGGCGGTGTTTTTGTCCAGTGGGATTTATCGAGGGGCGATTATCCTTGGTTTTTTTCGCACTTCCTATCGAAAGTAGTTATGAATGTGCGGTGATAACAAGTATTATTAATGGTTGTATTATGTGGATTGGAAAGACTAGGGCATTGAATGCCGTCTTTGTATGGATCATTAGTTCTCAACTGGAGTGTTTTTCAAATGAAGTTAATGAGGTATTTGTTTGTCGGCATCGCGTCGCTGACAATGTTTGCGTCGCAGGCGTCCGCTGCGCCTGTCGTCGTCGTATCGAAAGTGATTGAAGATGGTTGGCTGTTTAACAGCACGAACCGCGACGAGTTAATTCTAAATAACACCGGGACCAACCCAGGCCGATGGGCAGCCGCTCGTTTCGATTCCGCAATTTTGACTGGTAGCGGAACTGACTTCAGCGATTCTTCGTTGTGGACGCTGGATTCAGCAACGCTAACGTTGACAGAAGATGCCAGTCGCGACGGTAACAATGGGACTCAGTCGGGACGCGTTGGCGCCTATTTTTACAATACGGCTGAGGTTAGCGACTGGACGACTGCTGGTTTGGCGACTTACAGTTGGTTCGGAAATTCCGCTGGTCGGCCTGGTAACCTTGGTGGTGGCATTTCAGGTAACAACAATGTTGACGAGCGATCCAATGGCGCGACTGACTTGACGTTCGGATTGTCATCGCCTGCTGTCACTGGTGACGGTAGTTCTTGGGTAAGTCACACATTTGTTGACGGCACTAGCGATGAAACCGCGACGATCGACCTGACTCAGGGTGGTGCAACGGCATCGGACATTCAAAGCATTCTCGCAAGCTGGGTTGCTGGTGAAAACGCTGGCCTGGTCTTGGCTGGTGAATTTGGCAACCAAAGCTTCTGGGGAGCCAACGATGTTGCGCTTGGTGCGTCGGTTGGTTCGACCATTGATGGCGTGTCGGCGTTCAGTGGAAATTCAGTTGAAGCAGGCAACGGCGAAGCAGGTCGTGGTGCGTATTTGACCCTATCGTTCACTGAGATCAGCGCCGTTCCTGAACCTAGCTCCCTTGCACTGTTGGCTTTGGTTAGTGGTGCGGTTGTAACGCGTCGTCGTCGCAAGGCGTAAGCGTTTAGCGTACACCGCTATTTGAAATATTGACTTCGCATCCTCCACCGGATGCGAAGTTTTTTATGCGCAGCCCGCGTGCGGATGGTGTCCGGAATCAATGTGGGCTCGTGGCAAACGAGTCACGCTAGCGACAGCATTAATCGATCGCTTAGAACATCACAGTGTGGTTATCGAGCCTAATGTTCCAAGCTACTGCGTGGAGAAAGCCAAGCAGGCCAAAACCAGTGGAAAAACGACTACCAAAGACAAATTCGAGAACTGGATTTAGAAGCGAATTCCAGTGGTTGCCGAACAAAGCCCTTCGTTGCACAACTCACAAGCGTGGGAGGGGTCCATGCCAGCCATTCACCGCTAAGAATATCTTGCGCACAAATCGGTGAGCATGCTTGACTTGATCGAGAGCTGTTGCCAAAGAGCATGCAACGTATCGAATTCGACGTTGGTATTCGATGCACCGACGTATCTATATTCAAGCTCTTACTCTTGGCGTTCCGAATAGCCAGGGCGGTGGTTTGGATTGAATTTATATTCCCACTTTCTCCTTTCCCAAATCCCCCAAACCTGTTGTTCGGACAATCGAACTAGGTATGTTAGTAACTACGAATAGCGATGACCCGATGTGTCTGTTTGCCGGCATGGGAAAAAACTCTATGAATTGTCGGTATGGGATGGACATGATTGCTATTTGTTTGATTTCATGTTCATTACTACTACAGGAGTCACTTAGATGAATCGAATCAGTTTCCTTCTTGCCGCTGCAATTATTTGCGTTGCGGTTCCCGCCAATGGCGCAGTCCTTGTCGATTTCGATGCGGGCAACGTTGGCAACGGTAAGCTACTTAGTGCAGGCGCGGCCCTGGTCAACGAAACACTGCCGGGTAACATCTTTTTTAACGCGGACGGGCGAGCTCTGGCACAGTACGGCAATGATGGCTACAACGGCGGCGGCGTCGGCAGTGCATCAAGCATCTCCGACTTCACGAACAACGCGGGTGTCCAGTTTAGCGGTTGGACAGTTTATCGCGGACCGTATAGCGGGGGCAACAATTCGTTCGGTCTTCTCGAGAACGGTGGTCGCATGGGCGATGCTAATGTCACTGGGGATGGCCATGCGTTCGCCAACGCCGGTGAGTTTTTCATGCTATCTGATCCGTTTAGTCAGGCGATTGCCGATGGCGATACGATTAACATCTCGTATCAGGGTGGATCAGACAATGGTACCGCTGACATCTCGACCTACTTAGTGCTCGACGGTGCGAATTCCGGTACTCTATTTGACGCCACCACGGGGCTTGGAAGCTCTGAACCCCAAATAGTGTTGACCAGCAGCGGCGCTGGCTTCACCGCTGCAAGTACCGTGCAGTTGTTGTTCGTGACATCCACCAGTGACAACTCGCGTGCCCTTATGGACGACGTTCGATTCGAGGTTGCTTCGGCTGTGCCTGAACCGAGCTCGTTTGCTCTGTTGGCATTAGTTGGTGGTGCGGTTGTAACGCATCGTCGTCGCAAGGCGTAAGCGTTTAGCGTACAACTCTATTTGAAATATTGACTTCGCATCCTTCACCGGATGCGAAGTTTTTTATGCGCGGCCCGCGTGCGGATGGTGTCCGGAATCAATCTGGGCTCGTGGCAAACGAGTCACGCTAGCGACGCCCGAATTCAATCCTACTTTTGTCGCGTTCGCAGTTTTGTATTGGGATGACTCTGTTTATGGAAATGGGTTCACCTACACTTCGTACCACTTCCGTTCCCGCTGTAATTTCTCGATGCCGTACTACCGATCGATTACTCGAAAATTGATACACGGCTTTGCCATGGAGTGGTATGGCTATCGGTAGATTAAGGTGGCACGTTTGACTATACTTTATTGCCCTCGCCCACCAATTTGCCGACTCTCGGCCGCTCCAAAGTACGGACGCATTCTGAATGAGACATGCAATGAGGACGCTCACTTTCAGCCACTTCGCAGCGACTCTCATTTTCGATTCCAGTGGTCTCTCGCGGTCGTTTTAGTGGATGAGACAAAAATAAAGTGAGTCACCGAATCCCAGTGTGTCACTAAGGTTAATTTGAGCAGCAGAACATTCAATACAAAGGTCAGTAGCGTGATTTTTCGAAACTTGGCTGTGGCCAATCTGTGCGCAATCGCATTTGGATTGATCTTCAATTCGATTGCTATTTCGCAGGACGAAGTACGTCCGATTAGTGAAGTTGACATTTGGAATCTTCCTCCACTGCCGGTCTATCCGGGGGCTTACGAAGCCAACTGGGATTCACTGAGCAAATACGAAGTGCCCGAGTGGTTTCGCGAAGCAAAGCTTGGTATCTGGTCACACTGGGATCCTCAATCGGTTCCCGAACAAGGCGACTGGTACGCTCGGCGGATGTATATCGAAGGGGAACGGCACTATGAGCATTGCTTGAAAACGTACGGGCATCCCTCTGAGTTTGGGTACAAGGATCTCTGTGGTTTGTGGACGTGCGATCAGTGGGACCCCGATGGGTTCGTGAACCTTGCGGTTGAAACGGGCGGAAAATATTTTACTGCGCTGGCCAATCATCATGACAACTACGATTTGTGGGATTCCAAATACCAGCCCTGGAATTCGGTGAATCTGGGCCCCAAGAAAGATGTGATCGGAATCTGGGGCGAGGCAGCGCGCAAACGTGGCCTGCCCTTTGGTGTTACCGTTCATGCGACCCCAGCTCGAACGTGGGGGCAATTCATGTCTGTGCGGTACACGAGCGACAAGAGTGGTCCCAAAAAGGGAGTGCCTTATGACGCAGTGGCAGCGACCCTGCAAGATGGAAAGGGGGCTCTTTGGGAAGGACTTGATCCTCGAGATCTTTACGGCCCGCCACATGTGAAAGAGCAAGATGCCAATAGCTCGCCCTTTGCAAATCAGTTCATGTGGCGAGTGGATGATTTGCTGAAATACAATCCTGACCTTCTCTATTTTGATGAGTCCGTTGGTTTGAACCAAGTCGATCTTGGTGTGAAGATGGGGTTTGGTCATCTCGCGCCACAGATCGCGGCAAACTATTACAACAAAAGCATGGCCATGAACCAAGGAAAGCAGATTGCCGTGTTGAACATCAAGGAAGTTGGGGGCAAACGAAACAGTTTAGGGACGCAGGAAGAAGCGGAAACGGTGAGTCATTCGTTAGTGAAGGACAGCGAAAAGAAGACGGAAACCAGCATCGAAGCCTATCCCTTTCAGACTGACGATTCGATCGGTCCCTGGCATATGGATGTCAATCGACCCTATAGCCACGACGCGAGATGGGTGATCCACAAGCTGATCGAGAATGTGAGCAAGAATGGAAACCTACTGCTTGGTATTCCGCAACGGGCACAGGGAAACGTGGATCCGGAAGCCGTCGAGATTTGCCACAATATTGGGGCATGGTTAAAAACCAACGGTGAGGGGATCTATGGAAGCCGACCTTTTGAAGTCTATAAGTCTGAAAACGGGCCTGTCTTTTTCACACGGAAAGACGGGCACGTCTACGCATCTTGTTTGAAGTGGCCACAGACTCAGCAGCTCGTAATGCCGGAGTTGAGACTTGGTAGTGCCACAGTCGGAGTTGTCTCCGAAATTGAACTTTTAGGAAGCTCGGACAAGATTTTGTTTGAACAAACGGAGCAGTCTCTAACGGTTCAATTGCCTCCGACGCAACCGAACGCAATCGCTGCGGTTTTCAAAATCGTTCATGACAAAGACTGGGTCAACGATGATGATCCCGGTGTGCATTACTACGGCTGGACTCACCGTGTGAATCGTGACCGGGGCGAATTTAACAACGATGTCTATGATTCTCGGAATCGTGGTGATCGATGTACGTTCAAGTTCAATGGTACTGGTATCAAGATTGTTTCGAACATAAATTCTGATTCGGGTGACCTCGTTGTGTTGATCGATGGCCAGTTCGACAAAACGGTGGACTTAGCCCGCGGTAATGCGTGTGATGTTCAACAGATTGTTTACCAGTCGAGTGACCTTTCCGATGGCGAGCATCAGATTGATGTGGTCAACGCCAGCGACAAGTTGGTCGTCATCGATGCGTTTATCGTCCGCCGTGAAGTGGAGTAGTCTCGTATCAGGCACGGAGAGCGGCTCACAAGCAAAGGGCTGCGTTCGGTTAGAACTACTTTGCCGTCACCTGGCTTCCCTTCACAATCACCTCGGCCAACTTTAGTGAGCCGTTACTATTGAGTTGAATCTTGACGAATTGGCCCGTCTTTCGGCTGATGTTGATATTCATTGAGGGATCGGGGAAATCGTATTCAACCGAACTCCACGCGACATTGCCATCCGCATCGAGAATGGAGATGGTAAAGTCGCTCAGGACCGATTGGTCGTCGTCGGTAACATTGTAGATTGTGATCTCGTCAATTTGACACGTTCGCTGCAAATCAACTTGCCACCAAGGTTGTTCTTCTTCTTGAGTTCCTGACGTCTGTTCCATCAACCAACTTCCTTCGGTGATTCCATCGACTGCGATCTCGGCTTTTGGATAGGCACGCTTGTCACGTAGGAATTTGTGTAGCGAAGATTGTGTACAGGGGCGTTGAAACGCTAAGTTTGTGCCAACATCGTATTGGTAACCCCAATTCGCGCCGGCCTCTTGGATTGGCTCAGGCTTTTCCCACGCCGCAGCGATGTGCTTGTACATTTGCACCGAATCGTCGTCCATTCGCCCTGCGGTATTGATCGCGCTGTTGAGAATATAGACGCCGTTATGGTCGTTGTAGCTCTCGATTCGCTTCAGAAACGTTTCGACTGGTTTGTTGACAAAGAAGTTTTCATCGTCCCAAAACCACCCCTTCTGCATCACGTCGGACCCGGCCGTTGGTCTCTTGTAATCGGGGTGGAATGGGTAAACTCGACCCGCTGCATCTGCAAAAGGAATTTCTGCATGTGCTAGGTTGGTTTCGTAGGTGTGATTCACAATCAAACACTCTGGTTGCAACGACTTGACCAAATCATGGATCTCCTTGTACTGAATTTCATCGAACGAAGGGCACGATGGCCAAGTCGCCCATGCGTCAAGCATGATGTAATCGATCGGTCCGTAATTAGTCAGCAACTCCGTGATTTGGTTTTTTAGGTGATCGATTCCTTCACGGGTAACAATCCCAGGGCCTACTTTGTGATGGTAGTCCAACATGCAGTAGTACAGTCCGATTTGCAGTCCTTTCTCGCGGAATGTTTTAACGAAGGCTTCGACCACGTCTGTCTTTACTGGCGAAGAGGCAACGTCATAGTCCGTGTACTTGCTGTCCCAAAGGCAAAACCCAGCGGTATGTTTCGTGGTTAGCACGGCACCGGCCATCTTGCCGTCGATGACGGTTTGTGCCCATTGTTCGACATCCATTCCAGTCGGTTTCCACAAGCTAGCAGGTTCGTCTCCCATTGCACGGCCATGGAAATTATCCGACGTTGCATTCTTAAACGTCGTTAGGTCCCAACAGATAAATGCTTGATAGCGGGTGTTCGCGAAATCAAGCTGCAATTCAGGTAATGATTTCTGAGTACCCGCCAATGGTTTCTTGTCTATGGCATCCGATTGAGCCTGCGACATAGAGACGAAACATGACAAGCTGGTAGCCAATGCGATGGCGGTGACAAAAATGGAACGGATCATCAAAGAGCTTTCAAAAACGTGTTAGTACTGTTGCCCGTCTGAGCTGGATTCCCAACGCAGGAACACCTACTG
Organism: Novipirellula herctigrandis; assembly: GCA_007859835.1. GTDB lineage: Bacteria > Planctomycetota > Planctomycetia > Pirellulales > Pirellulaceae > Novipirellula_A > Novipirellula_A herctigrandis. The sequence continues at coordinate 7,587,764 of SJPJ01000001.1, forward strand.
AGGCGTTCCCTCGACAATCACTTCGGCGAGGGATAACGATCCATTGCCAAGCATGCGGATTCGTACGTTTTGTCCCAAAACACCGTCGACTTCAATCGATAGCGGACGTTGGTCCGTAACCGCAATTTCTTGCTTCCATTGTTCCGAACCATCTGGGTCGAAGATCGATACTTCAAGACGTTGAGTTAAGTCGGTGTCGATGTCCGTTCGGTCGTAGATACTAATCCGATTGATTGTGCAATTTCGCTGCAAATTGACTTGCCACCAGGGGGCATCTTCTTCATTGGTAATGGATGTTTGTTCCATCATTCCATCGCCTTCGGTTACACCATCGACGGCAATCTCGGCTCTGGGGTAGGCTCGCTTGTCGCGAATGAATTTGTGTGTGCTCGACTGCGAACAAGGCCGAAGAAACGCCAGGTTTTTGCTGGCGTCGTATTGGAATCCCCAATTGTCCCCAGCCTTGGTAAGGGGGGCAGGTTTCTTCCATGCTTTCGCAACATCGGTTACTCGCCTGATCGCGTCCTGTGGAATTCGCCCATCGGGACCGGGAGAGAGGTTCAGCACGTAGACCGAATTGTGTGAATTGTAACTGTGAAGTTGTTTTAGAATGTAATCGACACTGCGACGGACTCCATAGTCTTCGTTGTTATCCCACCACCATCCGACTTGGGAGGTATCCGAGGCAGCGGTTGGACGCATGTAGTCGGGGTGATAAGGATAGGCTCGTCCCGCTGCGTCGGCAAAAGGAACGTCTGCATGCGCCAGGTTGGACTCGTAGCAGTGATTCACGATCAAGCAATCCGGCTGTATCGCCTTCACGGTACGATAAAGCTCTCCGTAAGGAACGTCGTCAAAATTGGGAGTCGTTGGCCAAGTCGACCAGCCGTCGAAGTTCATGTAGTCGATCGGTCCATAATTGGTCAGTAGTTCAGTCAGTTGACCCTTTAGGAATTCAATTTCTTCACGAGTAACACTGCCGTTTTCGACACCATGATGGTAATCCAGAATCGAATAGTAGAGGCCGATCTTCAAACCGGCTTTGCGGAAGGTGTCAGTGAATTCTTTGACCACATCGGTTTTGACGTTCGATGAGGCGACGTCATAGTCGGTAAGCTTGCTGTCCCACAAACAAAAACCGCCGTGGTGTTTCGTGGTCAACCAACCACCGGCCATTTTGGCGTCTTTGCACACCTGTGCCCACTGCTGGCAATCGAGCCCCGTCGGGTTCCAGCGTGTCGGTGGGTCATCGCCCATGGTTCGCCCCGAACGTTCTTCCAAATCGAGGTTCTTGAACGTGCACATGTTGTAGTGAAAGTAGGCGTGATAGCGTGTGTTGACGAAATCAAGCAGCGAATCACCGGACAGTTGCTGTGCGGAAGCGGTCATGGTTCCGCTTAACAGGATGGCGACTGTCGCAAATGCAGTGAGAACGTGCATCGATGTTGATTGAGTTTTCTGCTTTCGTTGCATCTTGGATTTCCTAGGGTTGAAGTGGTGCTATGGTGTTTGTTTTGTCTGTGTCGGGGACAGCCGGATCAGTCCTGAACGCCCCTTTCCCGCGCGACAGGGGTCACTAATGAGTTGTCAATGTCATCATTCGCAATCGAAGAGCGGTTCCAACAACTAGTGACCTCGTGCAATCGAATGTTCTCGACCACCGACGTTCCAGAAACGGACGTGAGCTCGATAGCGGTTGAGTGATTCGCAGAAAGGATTGCCAATGTGATGGTCTTTGAGCCGTGGTTGGCAAAGATTTCGATAGACGTGATGTCGGCCAAAATTCGCAAGTGCGACAAAGGTTCGTCAGAATAGACTGTGTTTTTGAGCACCGATATGGAATTGCGCGACATTGCAATCGGTGTTCCAAGGAGCGACAGTTGCAACTCGGAACGGTCGCCGAGTTGCACTTCAAATTCGACGTCAACACTATTTGATCCGACATCAAGTTTGTGGGTTACTGATTGCGGCATCTCGAGTCGCTCCGCACTCGCCGATTTTCCGTAGAGCGTCTTGATCTCGTCGATGGGTTGTTTGCAAAGCCGACGATGGTCGCCGATTTGACGCAGTGTCAACGAGGTGGGAAAACTCATCTGTTGGTCGAACGGCATTTTCGGGTACTTGCCCCCACGTATCCAACTGATTTGGACGATCCGTCCGTCGGGCAGATTCTTCCATGTTTGGTTTGCCGACAAGTTTTTGCCAAAGTCGAGTGGATAGGGCGTACTGTTGGCAGTGAATTTCGATCCGTTGAAACGTCCCGTTACGTACTGAGCCCAATCCATGGCGACCCACTCGGTTTTGTCTGTCCCTTCGATTGGCAACTCCATCACGTCGGGGCAAACATAGAACCCGGGCAAGTGTGATTGGCGGGTCCAATCGATCAGGTTAGCAGAGGTGAAGAACGAAAAACCTCCCTGACGGTCACGAGCTAGGTTGCTCAAGACTTTGTCGTTCAAATTGTCGTAGAGAATCATTGTCCAGCGATCCTTTGCGGGATCCCAAATTACCATCGGGTCACGTGCGGATAACGGAAAGGAACGCTGGGAATCCTTCGCCAACATTAGGACGGGATTCTCGTGATGCCGGGTCCAAGTTTCCCCTCGGTCATTGCTGTACGCGAGCGATTGTCCTTGGCCCCAACTCGTAAAGATCGCAACAATCGGTGGATCATCTCCTGTTTGTAAACCAGATGTGTTTTTACGGTCTACAACAGCGCATCCGGAAAAGGCAGGATGCCCATCCTTCGGTAAGATCGCGTCGTCAAGCTGGGTCCATCGCACCATGTCTTGGCTTGTCGCGTGCCCCCACCGCTTCGCTGAAATTGGACCGGTTTGGAAAAAGAGATGGTAGACGCCATCAACGTACACAAGCCCATTGGGATCATTGATGTAATCGGATTTGGCAGTGAAATGAAAACGCGGCCTTAGCGACTCGTGGTACAAATTGGGATCAACCGCGATGACGTCTTGAGCAAGCAATGCACCATACAGCGTTACCAGCATAGAGACGGTACAAATCGAGGCATGTTTCATTCTTAAGCTTCTTATTCTGAAAATTTCGCATCGGCCCACAGGGCGTGATCGGAGTTGGCGTTGTCACCGCCGTCGGTGGTCCTCAATCGCAGTTGCTTCATTCCTTTTGGGAATGTGACCGCTATCTCGATGGGCTTGGATCCGCCTCGTAACACAGGGCTGTTGTAGAGTGCCTGCCATTTTCCATTGACATTGCCCTCGACGATGAATTTGCATGATCCTTGGCTGCCGGTCATGTCTTCGATTCCGATGGTGGCGCTGATTCCTTTCGCCTTTGGAATCGGAGTCATGTCAAACTCGGCAACGCCGATCCTCGTCACGCCGACCGGGCAAAGTAGAATCCCATGTTCGTACGTTTTTCCGTTGAGTTCGAGCGGCCCGCCCCGATAATCGATGTCGCGTTTCATATTGCCGTGAGCTTCATCGAACGATGTGTTGATGCCGCTTAGGTATGGATAGGAAGCATCAAACGTGCGCGTGATTGGATCACAATCAAAGACAGCGAGGCTGCGAATTTCAACTGGCTTAGCGATCGATTCGAGACAGCGGAATCGAACGCGGTTGGTTGTGACGGGCTTGACCCGGTCGATTTTCTTGTGCCCAATCGTTTCGTAACCAGGATTGCCGTTGTAGGGTCTTTGCGCGACCAATCGGTTACGTGGCTGAAGCGTTTCCCAGTTACCGTCCACGAATGCTTCGAGCGTGTACTTTGCGATCTTTTGTCCGTTTGCGATGTTCTCCATCGTTACCACGGTATTGATCGCTTGGGGATCTTCCCATTTCAATTCAACAACGTCGCCGGTTTGGACTGCGTTGGTTGTTGCGATTGGCTGAGCAAACCGATTGCGGATTTCATCGCCTAGCTTGTTGGCTGCCGCAACAAGATTATCGGGAATCAACCCGCGAGTATCAGGCGGCAAATTGATGATCGTGTTTGCACCAAGCCCAACCGTTCGATAGTACAGGTCAAGATGCTCCCAAGTATGCCGCGGGTAGGTCTTTTTGACATGATCCGGATGCCAGAACCAGCCACCATAATGAAATGCAGCATGAGTGGTGCATTCACGAACTCGCCAAAACTTTCCAAACGGATCTCCTTTGCGAACGTCACCTTCAAGCAACCCGTAGTTGTTCTTGGTTGTCCGGTCACCCGTCCCAGCGGCAGGCCGGGAATGCTCCGTACGGTCGACGGTGTTGACGGCGTTCCACATTGGGTAGACCACGTGACCTGTTTCGTTGCCCGGCACCCAGGTATCAGGCCCCATGAATACGAGTTCAGGCTGAAGCTCTCGCGCCAAATTGGTCACTGCCCTCCAGACTCCGTTGGGGTCGGTCGCGTCCCAGTGATCTGACCACATGAAATCGATCGGGCCGTACCAAGTGAGCAACTCTCGCATTTGTTCGACTTGCTTTTTCTTAAAACGTTCTCGCAGCGTAGGGTCTTTTCGAAAAGCTTCGGAAACCGCCTTGCCCCAAGTCGAGCTCCATTGAAGCGGAAGCTCCATATCGCCTTGATACTTTCCGATCGCGGCGTTCGCGTCGAACCCGGCGGTGTGGTAAAGGCCGACGGCTAAGTCATGTTTGCGGCAGGCATCGACGAACTCCCGAACCAAGTCACCATTGCCGTTTCTAAACGGGCTATTCGCAATTGTGTAGTCAGTCGTTTTTGAGGGCCACAAGCAGAAGCCGCCTTCATGACGTGCCGTTAGCACTGCGTAGCGAGCACCCATGCTCTTGGCAGTCAAGATCCACTGCTCAACGTCCAACTGCGTTGGGTTGAACTTCGACGGAGGTTCCTGGCCATCGCCGTGTTCCTGGTCCGTAAAGGGGTTGAGCGTGTAGTGAAAGAACGCGCCGACTTCCCAGTCAGCGAAACGGATTTGTTGAGGAGAGGGTTTGGCGATTTCTTCGGCACATGTTGTGACCGACGTGATGGTCAGCAAAACAGCTACTAGGCCGATAGGTTGTTTCAAAATCATGTTGATATTCCTTCAAGAGGCAACGCTGAATCGAAAGTAACGCGGTGGCTTCCGCAGGGACCGTCTTTTTCTTGGTGCAGACCCAACGAGTTACATAAAATTGTCGTATGAAAACAAAGTTCACCCGACAATTGGCCTTGCACGGGCAAAACGCCTCGACCATGCGCGAGGCCAGAGCGTTCGGAGACCACACGGTGATCGGATGAGTCACTTTTACAGTAGTGACTCAATATCGCGAATCATTCGGTCTTTTTCCTCTGCTGGCAATTGATTCAACCCGGTGTACTCGATCCAGCCATTGGATACACCAACTCCCGAGCCGACTTGACGTGCCAAAGCCATTTGAGGTTTCCACATGTGGCGGAAATGCCATGCACAAGGACGCCACGCTTTGTCACCGAGGGCAGCCAAGTAACGTACCGGCTCTTGTCGGTACAACGGGTTGCCTAGTGAGCTACCGTAGGCGTGATCTCCAACATCGCCATCCGCCCATAGGCAGAACGGGGACCTCGAACAATCGCTTGTAAAGATTGCCTTGTCGTCGCCGAAGGAACGGACCAACGCGTGCAACTCCTTAAAGAAATCGATTGCGTGTGGCGAGATGGGGCCCGCGCGATCGGGTGCTTCGTCGTATCCAATCCCTGCGAAGGTCTCGTCCATACAAATCGCGTCGGGGCCGAGGATCTCCATGATCCATCGAGCTTGTTCAAGTAAGTGATCTCGCCACTGCTCCGATGCGATCGACATCCACCAACATTGCCCTTTTACATCTGGGCCATTCCATGGGAATGTCATCGGTTTGCCATTGGAATCGACACGTCGGCAATCCGCCAATTTTGAAAACAACGGTGACGCATCATCGAACAATGTCAAGTGCATGTAGATCGCGGCCTTTGCGCCCGCAGCCCGCGTGTCCTTGATTCGTCTAGCCATCGTGGCGAGCGACATTTCAGCGGGCCCCTTTTCGTCCCCCTGCATCGCATACCAAGTTTTGCGATCGGGATGGATGAAGTCACCCAAATAGGGATAAAATCCGTGCTGCGTTCCCATGCCAACATGAAACTCGCGGAACCGTTTTACATCCGCATCGTAACCGTCGCCGCGCACGCCGTCTTTTCCGGCTGCGGAGGAGAGGAAATCATAGTAATGGACTTTGAATTCATGTGTCCAATCGATCCGAGGATAAGGATCATCGTGAGCGAATTCGTGAAAGGCTTTCCATGCGACCGAGGCATCGCCACGATGCACCATCATCCAACAAGCTTCTTCAATCGTTTCACCAGCGGGAATGGTTATCACACGACCGATGTGCCAAACCCGTTTTCCTTCAGGCGTCACTTCCGATCGAAAACGCATTGGCTCGTCCGATTTCGTGAACAAGCCGATTCGCCAAGGCTGTGACGCAGACGAGATATCGACCACGGGAACCAACATGAGGGCGGTCGTCGTTCGTTCGCTAGGATAACTGGCCATCGGTTCGAGATAGTGACAACGCAGTTCGTTTCTTTCGAGTTGAACATTGCAATCACTCAGAAAGTTCTCCATGCCGAGCGAGGCAAAACGCTTGTCTCTCGTGAATCCCGCCACGTTCAGCGGAATGTATAGACTTTGGTCGACGCTAGTGGGATCCGGACAGGCCTCAGAAACAAACGTTACCTCGACCTGCTGATCTTGGTCCGAAGTGTTACGAACGCGAACGGTCGCGTTGAGCAGATCCTCGCCAAATTGCGAACCACTGCGTTGAAGTCGGTGCTTCAATTCAATGTCCAGCGGTCCGTGGGGCGTATCTGGTTGGTGAGTTTCAAGTGTTGACGAGGAGGCGTCCGGTGATTTCCACACGCGACAGATCGCTCTGATCAGCGGTGTTTCATTCGACGCTGATAACGGTTTGCCTTCACAGGCGACCGATGTGAATAGACCAGAATTGCCATCTTTCAACCACCGAACAGAGACATCAGTCTGCTGCGCGAACAAAGAGGCACTATTCAGGAAAGGAGATGCAAGTGCGCTAGAGGCAGCTCCAGCCGTAAGCAGAAAATTGCGACGTTTCATAATGAGTGGGGTGAGTGGTAGGAATTGACCGTAGTGCGGTGCGACCGCAAGCGAAGCGAGCTACCGATTGGGTTGCGTTCGTTCGCTCCCGTTGGACGCTAGAATTGTGTCACAATGACATCGATTTCAGCGATAAACGAAGTAGGTTCAATTGGAAATTGGCAGGGAGATTGGGATCGCGGACGAGTGACATTCGTTGTCGCATCCGTCGATAGGGGGCACGCGAATTTGTCAACTCCTTTTGAAACATTCTGTTTTTGCCGAGCACGGCCAGGGGGAGAGTTTCGATGCCCGCAATTGTTCGTTGTCAATTGATTCGTGGAAAAAAGAAGGGCGACCTTGCAGAGGCATGCTCAACAAAGGTCGCCCAACTTAAACTCGCATGGACAAGTCAATCGATAGACTAGAAGTCTTCGTCGATAACCTCAGCAGCAGACCGAGTACCAAGACTGCCCCACAATCCATAGGGGCTTTCCGTACCGGTTGGCGAAAATACGGACAAGTTGGTGTCAACGCTTCGACCTACTGTGTTACCGTCGTTGTCACCCGTATCGATACTGTCGGTAATGAACTTGACTGCCCCATCTGCCATCAAAACGTGGCATCCACCGTTGTGGTAACTACCAGCCGAGAAGACACCGTTGGAGCTATTGCCAGAGTTAGGCCATGGGTTGCCACGTGGGTTGCCACGGTGGCCGCTACAGCTAGCACTATTGGGAGGGGCAATTGTCTGGAAAGCACTTGAGCCAACTGCACCACTACCCCAGTTGTTACCACGCCGGAACAAGTACTTGTTTACGTCGCTACCATCCCAGTAGTTTTGGGTCTTATGGTAGTAGGCTGGTCGCTCAGCATCGATCACGCTTGAGAAATTCTTGAAACAAGCTGATCCAGGGTTTGCATACATATCACCAGAGTTCATGCCGGCCCGAATCGTGCCCTGTAAACGTCGATCGTCGAGGCTTGTTGCGATTTCACCACCCGCAATAGTATTGGACAAGCCATCTAAAATGTCACGAAACCCGAGACCAAGGAATGGCTTGAAAACACCACGATGAGCTGTCCTATGAATACCATTGGGATAGGCCCAGTTCGGGATAATGACTGCATCCCCAATGCAGGCTGCGTAGTTGATGCGGCCAAATCCTGATCTGCTTTTGCCCGAATCGGAAGGACAACGCAGAGTCGGTACTTCGGTTCGATAAGCGGGATACGCAGTACTACGCTCGGGAGATGGTCCCATCGCCGGCCAGCGCTCACTTCCTACTTGAAGTGGGTTCGAGATCGTTTCCCAGAGTGACTGTTGCTCGAAGAACGGCAGCAAGCCAACAATGTATCCAAGTTGTGCATTGTTTTGGTCGTGGTCCGATCCCACGGGCTTGCCACTGGAACCAGATGGGCCATCGTCGTGCCGTGTAACGCCCGACCAGCCATTGGTTCCACCGGTGGACGGCGGAAGTTGGTTGAAAGCAGCGTGGTAGTTGTGCATGGACAAGCCAACTTGCTTGAAATTGTTACTGCACGACATCCGTCGAGCAGCCTCTCGGGCAGCTTGAACCGCAGGAAGCAGGAGTCCCACAAGCACTCCGATAATTGCGATCACTACCAACAACTCCACCAAAGTGAAGCCGGAGCGAAAACGTTCTTTTTGTACATTCATAATCATTTCCAACCTTTCAAGTTTGTATAACGAACACGGTCACCGCGGATTCAATCCTGATCCCGCCTGTAGAACAGACAAAAGCAAACTAATTGGCGACCATAGGACACTGTTCTTTCTGTCCTACCCATTGCAAACCAGCGACAACCATTACTTCAACCTTGCCGCCTTCGTTGTCGCCGACTCCCTACGACTAGGAGCCAGCTATTTAACTCCCATGATTTCCTCATCCGTGAACGTTTCGGGTACGAAATTGATCACTTCGTCGGACTCGATCAAGCGAGGGTCGTTTGGATCCAAGTCGACCTCTGCTTCGGTCGAACCCGAGCAACCCGTAAGGCAAACAGACAACAATAAGGCAGCGAAACCAAACGAGAGTCGAGACAATTGTTTTACTGGCACTGGATTTGGTATCCCAAAATTGGATAGAAGTTGCGGTTAAAGTGAAATTCACCCTCTCTGTACTTCTTTACTGCCATGGAAAAACTTTTTGGCTAGTAAAAAAGTCTTTTTTCTGAATTTAGTCAGTTCCTGGTAAGAACTAGGGTTGAGATCCTGAGTTGGAAATCGAGATTACATTCGCTAGCCGCTTGAGTGATCCCGCACACCGCCTTTCGGAACCTTTACGGATCGGCCTCGTGGCAGTCAAAGCAAGCCACTCCCGAAAAAAAATCGGAGAGTGGGAGAAAGCGAGCAGTGAGACAAAGCGAGCAGTGGGAGAAAGCGAGCAGTGGGAGGATGTGTCATGGTGGTGAACGGCAGCATCCGATCCACGTACGCATCACTAACTATTTCGCGTCTTCCTTCATGGCAGCGTTCTGCATTGTTTCGACCCTTTCTCCGGCCGTGTCATAGAGCGATTTCCCCTCTTCCGTGATTTCAATTTCCTTTGGTTTTCCGCTGCATCCTGGCAGGAAAACAGCGACTGGGGCAAGCAGAGTGAACAGCAACATCAAACGGATAGGTTTCATCTGAACTTCGCCTCTTTGGCTAAATAGCGGAACAGGAACGTGGGTCGAGAAAAGCCGGCTTCCCCACAGCAAACCAGGGGGCGCCGGCGACAAAACGATGGTTAGAGAACAGGCAAGTCTCAAGCAGGATTAGAACTCTACGTCGATCACTTCGTTTGAAGCGCGAGTCCCAAGCGCACCCCACAGGCCGTACGGGCTCTCAATGCCTTCCTCACGCCTAGCGCGAGACACAGGTAAAGCGTTCTGGTCACCCGATTCAATTGAGTCGGTAATAAACTTCACAGCACCATCCGCCATTAATACATGAGCACCACCTTGGTGACGACTACTGACAGAGTAATTGCCTTCATCCTCGATGATGATACGAATGCAGTTGGCTGAGTTCGGTGGGATGTTGCACGTAACCATCGTGTACTTCGGTGACATTGAAGCCCATCGCAACCCGCGACGCTCATTCGCCAGTGCAACAAACTCGTTGTCGCCTGATCCTTGCGGCAGCGATGTATTCCAAAATTGTGGACGGTCGGGGTCCAAGTGCACATCGCATGCATGGATGCGGTTGTCTGTCATTCGAACGAAATCCGTCGTCCGGTGGCGGTCACCCAGGTCGGTATTGATTTCAGCCATCGCGATCGTGTTGGACAGGCCATCGAGAACATCTCTGAATTCAGACCGCATATGTGGAACAAGAAAACCACGGCACAAAGGAACCTGCTCCCGTTCGACTCTTATGGCATTATCGCGACTCATACTACCGGGAGCGGTAACATCGGTAACGCACCAACGGGCAAAAGGACCACGCCCCAGTTCATGGGGGCCATCCCCACCGTTGAGGGCATAGTTTGTGCGAGCCATCGCGGGCAAGCCAACGCCAGGATCGCTCGGGCAGCGAAACGTGGGAACCTCCGTGACAAAGGGCTTGTATTCGAGCAACTGGCTATTATTGCCGGTCGGATTCGGTCCCATCGCATTGAAATTAACACCATTGTAGATCGCTGGATTCGAAATTTGTTCCCAAAGCGCTTGTTGCTCACAGAAAGGCAGAAGACCTACGTGAATACTCAACTGACCACCATTGCTTGCTCGGTCATAGCTTGCTGAACTCAGGCTACATACTCCCCATCTCTGCGTTGCGGCATGACTAGGCTGCCATGTGCCAGAGCCATGAATCGGCAACTGACTGTAAGAGCTGTGGTAATTATGAATCGCCAGTCCGATCTGCTTGAAGTTATTGCTGCACGACATACGCCGCGCAGCTTCACGTGCAGCTTGGACCGCCGGCAACAATAAGCCAACGAGAACGCCAATAATGGCGATCACAACGAGAAGCTCCACCAAGGTAAAACCGTATCGGGATTTCTTCATTTCAAAAATGCTCCGGGCAAAAAGAGGTGTTTTAAAAATTCTGGGACGAGTGCGAGTGAAACTGCAGCCTTTTCCGATGCACAACGGGCGAGGCGTTGCTAGCAGACGCTGACTATCAGTGGATCTTCCGTACATATTACTGCCGGCGGGACAGATATCGGCCTCCTGAATTTGACGGGTTTTTCGAAATGCCAGCTATTGGCACATTTTTCTGGTGCATGGTGAACTGGCTGGTGCATGATGAACTGGAATTCGTCTAGCAATTCGATCCCAAGCGAGTGGCCGCAAAATCGGCTTCGAGCCCCCCCTCCCCTTCCAGGGAGGGAACAACGGACCTTGCATTCTCCGCCAGAGGGGCTAGGAACTATCGTGTAGCCTTCTTCATGCAAAATAAGGACGCTCGTAAGTGCCGCCTGCTATATTTGTTTCGCGATTTTGTCGGGCCATTTTCTGAGTGGCCGGCAGTAAACTTGCAACGCGGCCCCGGCGGGTGCCTTCGGTGAATACGGCAGGCAAGTAAATCGCACTGCACTAAGGTACATGTTTTATGCTGGTCTGCAATTGGGAACCGAAAGCATGCAAGAGTCAGGCAGCTCATCAAATGAAGACGTCACTCGGTTTGTCAAATTGTTGACAGCCAACGAAGGGCGACTGCGCGCATTTCTGTTTAGCCTTGTCGTGAATCGCGATACAGTCGACGAACTAATGCAAGAGATTTCCATTGTGTTGTGGAAGAAGTTCGCCCAATTGGAGGACGACGAGGGGTTCCTTAAATGGGCGTACGTTGTGGCCCGTTTTGAAGTGCTCATGTTCCGTCGCCAACAGGCACGCGATCGGTTGGTATTCGATGAGAACGTGCTAAGTCAGTTGGCGGATGAGTACAGTAAGCACTTACCAGATCAGGATGGCGATGAGAGACGACAATGTTTGATTGGATGCCTTAAGTCACTGGACGAATCGGAGCATCATTTGCTGATGACCGCATACGGTCATGGGACTCACATCAAGGCTTTGGCAGAGCGACTCGAATTGTCTGCAAATAGTCTGTACAAGACGCTCGGTCGGCTCAGGCGACGCCTCAAATATTGCGTCGATTCAAAACTTTCAACGAGTTAGCCTTTTTAAGAGACAATCATGTTTACTTAGTGTTGGCGGGGCTGAGAGTAAATTAAGCAAGAACACCGTTCAGAATCAATCAACTTAGACGACGAACTGTCATGTTTCAACGAACCCATATGACTGCAAAATTAGATAATCTGATCGATCGCTATTGCGCTGGACTGATTGAGCGGTCCGAGTTGGAAGAGCTGCAATCAATGTTGCTCGATAACCCAGAGTTTCGGAGTCGCTATTTTGAGGTGATCCGTCTGCATGCTGAGTTGCACGAATTGGCGGATGTCGACGCAGGCATCATTCATGATACCGCGGAAGATCTTCTCGTGTCGCTACCAGAACCCGAGTCCGTTTCTCGCCTCGAAACGAGTTCCGAGACTTCTTCGAGATACGGGTATGTCTGGATGGCGATGGCCGCGATCGCGAGTACCTCCGCATTGCTTTTGGCAGGCGTGGTTTGGAGACAAGCCGATTCGATTGTTTCGCGAAAGATTCAGCGTCCGATTGTAATTTCAACCACCGAAGTGGTCGCTTCAAAGCAATCCGACGACGACAACTACGTTGAAACGCCCACGGTATTGTCGACTCGGCGACTCGACTCGATTGCACTGCTACGTGACTCCGTCGATGCCGTCTGGGCTGCCGACCAAATGCCTATCCGTGTCGGTGATGAAGTGTTTGCTCACACGCTTCACCTGGAAAGTGGACTGGTCGAATTGGCTCTCTTGAATGGCGCCACCGTGATTGTCGATGGTCCTGCTAAGTTGGAATTGGTGTCAAGGCTTCGTGGGGTTCTGCATCATGGGAAAGTACGTTGTTTTGTGCCCCCAGCGGCACAAGGTTTTACCCTGGAAACCACGGAAACACGGTATGTGGACCTGGGAACGGAATTCGGAGTGGAGGTCACACTCGATGGACGCGAGGAGTTGCACGTATTTGACGGTGAAGTGGAAGTGCACCCTCGTGGAGTGGATGGGCCTCCCAAGTTGATTGAGTCGGGCTATGGTTTGAATCGACCTAACCAAGATGGAAACTGGGAAACTATCTCATCGGACGCTGACAAATTTGCCGGTGGCGTTGAAATGCTTGATCGCAGTTTGCAGCACGATGAAAAACAGTACCAAGCTTGGCGAAAGCATATGGAACGCCTGCGTCATGATCCCGAGTTGGTTGTGCTTTACGATTTTGAGCCCACCGAGGGAAGACGTAGCCAGCTAGCGAACCTAAAGCAAGATAAGTTGCACGGTTCGGTATTTGGCTGCGAGTGGTCCACCGGTCGTTGGAAGTCAAAGGGAGCTTTAGACTTTAAGCGCCCAAGTAATCGTGTGCGTCTGAATTTGCCTGGTACGTACGAGAATATAACGCTGATGGCGTGGTTACGAATCGATGGGTTTGACCGCAAATTCAATTCGATTTTGTTAAGCGATGAATTTGAACCAGGAAATATTCATTGGCAAATTCTTTCATCGGGCAAACTCAACATTGGGCTTAAGCCGCCTGAGGGCGATCGCCGGCTGTATCAGTCGTCTTCGGTATTGGGATACGATGACCTTGGTAGTTGGATAAACCTTGCAGCCGTAGTCGATCAAAAGTCGGGCTTTGTTTCACACTATCTTGACGGAAAACTAGTTAGCCGACATGAAATTCACCCTGGGCTGAGTCGTAGCCAAGTGGTTTCGCTTGATCCCATTGCCCTTCGTTTTGGGCCTTCGGATTTGGGGAATTGGAGTCCAGCGCGAGAGTACGACCAGTGGCTGATTCGAAACTTCAATGGACGTATTGACGAGTTCGCAATGTTCCAACGAGCACTGAGCCACCAAGAGATCGCGGACTTGTTCGCTGCAGGTTGCCCCTAAATCTTAATCGTTGATCCTCCTTCCCCATTTACCTCACTCCCGCCTTCTTGCTTGACTCAACTAATGAATAGTCGTTTACAAACACGGATATCGATCGTTTTTCTGATGGGCCTGTTTTGCTGGACCACACAAGTGACCGCACAGCAAACTGCCTCGGTTGCCACACGGCAAACGCCAGCCAGCGAAGAGGAGCAATGGCAAAAAATTGATAGTCGGCCCACTCCTCAATGGTGGCGAGACGCTAAGTTTGGGATTTTCATTCATTGGGGACCCTATAGCGTTCCATCGTTCTCCAAGGTGGGCACTTATTCGGAGTGGTATTGGTGCGATCTCGTTAACTCGAAAAGAAGCTCCCACTGTGAAGTAAAAGAATTTCACGATCGTGTGTACGGCGAAGATTTTGCTTACAGCGATTTCGTTCCACAGTTTCGTTGTGAACTATTTAATCCCGACCAATGGGCCAAATCATTTGAAGAATCAGGGGCCAAGTATGTGGTCCTGACTTCCAAACACCACGATGGGTACTGCCTATGGCCAAGCAAGCAATCGGATCAGTCATGGGGACGCCCTTGGTGCAGTACGAACTCCGGTCCGGGCCGAGACCTAGTTGGGGAGCTTACCAACGCCGTTCGTAAAACCGATGTGAAAATGGGGCTCTATTACTCTCTGTACGAGTGGTACAACCCGTCGTATCTTTCCGGGGTTGACCGATTCGTCGATGAGCATTTGGTCCCTCAATTTAAGGACATGGTAAATCGATATGAGCCAGCAATCATTTTTACCGATGGTGAATGGGATTACCCCGCCGCTACTTGGAAGTCAGCTGAGATGTTGACTTGGCTGTTCGATGAATCGCCCTGCAAAGATCAAGTCGTCATCAATGACCGTTGGGGCAAGGGGGATCGGCACAAGCACGGTGGTTACTACACGACCGAGTATGGTGCCGGATTGCCCAATGGTGAGAACCCTTGGGAAGAGAATCGTGGAATGGCCCATTCGTTCGGCTATAGTCGCACCGAACGGTTCGAGGACTACAACTCGTCGGAAACCCTCGTCTTGATGTTGGTCGATATCGTTTCACGCGGGGGAAATTTTTTGCTTGACATCGGACCGACCGCGGATGGGCGAATTCCACCTTTGATGGAAGAACGGTTGTCCGATATCGGCGATTGGCTTGATGTCAATGGCGAAGCGATTTACGGCACGATCACGCATCACACGACATGTCAATGGAGCGAAGGCAAGCAAGTTGAGCTAGGCAAAGGAAACTACCGAGTCAAATACGATGTCGTGAATTTAATGAAGGGCAATCGGAGTGGCCTGGCAAGAAAGGAAGTGGTCTTTACTCGCAAAGAGAACACGCTTTACGCCATCTGCGCGCTGCTTCCTGAAGATGAATTGGTATTGAAAGGTGTCAAAGCCAGCAATGACGCAACGGTATCGATGCTTGGTGTGGGAGAATTGCAATGGAAGCAATTTGGTGATGATGTTGTCATTACTATGCCAAAGCTCAATCCGTCAAAAATGCCTTGCCAACATGCATGGACGTTTAAGATCAGTGAAATTGAGTAGTAAGCTGCGTGGTGGAGGTGTTGGGCGATAGTCGTTGAACCGATCCGTTACATGCGGATGCGATAAACGCAATCTCGTTCGATTTGCATGAGCACAGATAGTTGCATGCATGAGCACAGCTAGTTGCCTCCACTGCTAGTCCCTCCCCTGAATTCCCTCCCCAAAAACATCGTGATGTTATGGCATCAGCCATCTTTGGATCGTTGACTTTCCGACTCTCCACCGTCGCCATTTCTTTTTTGATATCGATTGGAGATGTGAGCGGGGCGAACCCGGTTGCGTCCGGAACCGAGTCGAAAGCAAACACCCATTCATCTTCTCAGGGAGTAAAACACTCGGTGAATTCCGAGCTGGTATCCGATTTGGATACCGCTGCATTAGACAAGTTGCGAGCGGAAGGGACCCCACGCGGGCGAGCGCCCAGCGGTTGGCCAGCATTTAATTGGCCCGAAAAACGAGATGTGCTTTTTGGCTTTTATGGGCCAAGCGAGCAAGAAAAACAATTCATCGTCGAAGCGGTTCCGCAATCTCCAATTGTGAAGCCTGAACATAAACGCAAACTATTGGTGTTCTATCGTTGTCAGTATCCTCATGCGTCGATTGCGACGGCGAATTTTGCCTATCAGCAATTGGCAAAGGCGACTGATGCGTTCGATATCATGTTGACTGACGATCCGGCATTGATACGGACAAGCAATCTATCGCAATACGATGCGCTGCTACTGAATAATACAACCGACTTTGATGTCACGGTTGGCGCAGACGGTAGAGCGGCGATTTTGAATTTCGTTCGCAGCGGAAAAGGGCTGATCGGAATTCATGCAGCAGCGGATAGTTGCAAGGGTTGGCGAGACGGAGCTCGGTTGATCAACGGGATATTCTCGTGCCATCCCTGGCTGCCTACTGGAACTTGGGCGTTTCAATTGCAATCGCCTGAGCATCCCATCAATCAAGCGATTGAGGGAAAAGGATTCTGGCTTCGAGATGAAGTCTATGCCTATCGTGATGGTTCACACTCACCCGACCAATCGCGAGAACTCGTGTCGTTAGACCTCACCAAGTCAGAAAATCATGATTCGCCTTCACTGCGAGAATCGCTGCGTGATCGGACCAACGCGAAACCGCATCGTCCGGTTGCCTGGATTCATCGCTTTGGTGAGGGTCGCGTGTTCTATTCGAATCTCGGGCATAACAACACAACGTATTGGCATCCGATGGTGCTAACACATTATCTCGCCGGCATTCAATACGCCTTGGGCGACTTACATGCCGATGACACGGCAACGACGGAGCTCGCGATCGTGAATACGTCACCGGCTCCGATCGACCACTAACGCTAACCACTTTAATCTCAATGAAGAAGCCTGCCCCCTCCCGCCGTCGTTTTCTTGCCCAATCCGCTGCCATCGCATCGGCTGCCTTGATTCCAACGCATCTGCGAAGTTCCATTGCTGCAACACCTGAATCGGCAAACGATCGGCCCGGTTTAGGTTTGGTTGGTGCCGGACGGATGGGGCACAATCACATGCGATTTGCGAAAGGCATGTGTGATGTGGTCGCTGTTTGTGACGTCGACACGAACCATCGTGAAAAGGCACAACAAAACTTGAGCGACGGCAAAGCGAAAGCCTATAACGACTATCGGCATATTTTGGAAATGGATAGTGTTGATGTCGTCTACATTGCCACGCCCGATCATTGGCATGCAAAGATTCTGATTGAAGCGATGCTAGCCGGAAAGGATGTCTATTGCGAAAAGCCTTTGACGTTGACGGTGGACGAAGGAAAAGTGATTCGCAAAGTGCAAAAGAAAACGGGCCGTGTTGTTCAGGTCGGCACCATGCAGCGGAGCTATTTGGATTTGTTTGTGAAGGCGGTTGCGATCGCAGGCGAAGGACGTTTAGGACGGATTACGCGGGCGACCGCATCAATCGGCGGTAGCAGCGGTTCGGGCCCGATTCCTGAGCATGCGGTGCCGCAGTGGCTCGATTGGAATCAATGGCTGGGACCGGCCCCCAAGTCACCGTTCCGTTGGATTCAAGATCCAAACTTGAAAGATGAGTGGCAGATTGGAAAAACTAATGGCCATCAACAATTCCGATGGTGGTATGACTATTCCGGTGGGAAGATGACCGATTGGGGCGCACACCATGTGGACATCGCCTGTTGGGCGCTTCGTGCAGCAGGCCAATCGGACACATTGGTTTCGATCGGTGGTGAAGCTAAGCTACCGGTTCCGTACAAAAACGGTTATCCAACGCTTCGGGATCAGTACAACACTGCGAGCTCGTTTTCGTTGAAGGCGATGATGAGTGATGGCACGGAACTACTTATCACTAGCGAAGGTCGCAACGGTGTATTGTTGGAAGGGACCAAAGGTCGCATTTTCGTTAGTCGCGGTGATTTGACGGGCGCCCCCGTTGAGCAATTGAAGGATCTTCCGCTGCCTGAGGATGCGATATCGAAAACGTATCGAGGTATGCCGACCCCTTTCAACCAGCACCCGAATCACTGGGCCAATTTCTTTCACTGTACTCGAGAGCGGATGGAACCGATTTCGGATGTGACAAGTCATTTAAGAGCGATTGACATCTGTCATTTAGCGAATTTGTCAGCTCGTTTCGACCGTCCCATCAGGTGGGATGCGCAAAACGAGCAGATCATTGGAGACGAGGCTGCGAACGCATTGTTGTCACGCGAGTATCGAAACGAATTTGCGATTGAGATGTAGTGGTAATGTGCAAAACGTGACTTTTCGGGCTATTTTATTCGGCCAAGCTTGCTCACGATCCTCCGTGAACGCATTTAGCCGTGAGGAAATGGCTTATCGTTGCCAGCAGATTAGACCAAGTTCCAATGGCACCGCGACACCGACATGCGTGGGCACGATGCGCGGCGTGAAATCCGTCGTGGGGCGTGTCGCATTAACCGATCCGCGGTAGCTTGCCCAGCCAGTCGCCTGCGAAGGCGATCCATCATCAAGCGATCCATCATTAGGCGATTCGACTCGCGTCATTGCTTGACGAAACGCGGTGTCGGGATTGACCTCGTCGGCATTGCTCGCATCAGCGTACAGTTCCACTCGCACGAAACTTGGGTCGAGGCCGTCTAGATCGACTTGGACTTCAAAGAGATGTTCCGACTCGGTGGATTGAACGCTCAGATTTCCAAATTTCAGCGATCCCCACTTTTCACGCAGTGAGTGTTTCCAGTTGACGATGCTCGTCCCCATGGCACCATTGTAGGCGACTCGCTCGTGGTAGGCCGCCGCCGCTCTCAGGTAGTGTTGTTCGGTGTATTCTCGCACGGTCCGAACGGCTGAAAAACGAGGCGTCAATTGTGACATGCTTGCCCGCATTCTGGAAAGCCACTTACTCGGAATCTCATGGTCGTCACGTTCATAGAACTCGGGAATCACTTCTTGTTCAAGCAAGTCGTAAAGTTGGTCCGCTTCGACCTTATCCCACGTTGATTCGTCATCATGTTCTTGGCCGTCACCGATTGCCCATCCGACTTCGGGCGTGTAAGCCTCGGCCCACCAACCGTCTAGTTCGGAAAGATTGATGCCGCCGTTGACTAGTATTTTCATGCCACTGGTTCCGCTTGCTTCCCATGGTCGTCGCGGCGTATTGATCCACACATCCACACCTTGTACCAACTGTTCCGTGAGTAACATGTCGTAGTCGCTCAGAAAGATCACATGATGTCGTGCGATGGGATCGCGCGTGAAATCGATCCATTGACGAATCAAGTCCTGTCCAGCCTTATCGGCAGGGTGAGCCTTGCCAGCGATGATAAGTTGCACGGGGCGTTCCGGATTCGTCAGCAGTTGAATCAGCCGAGCCGGGTCGTGTAACAATAAATTTGGTCGCTTATAAGTTGCAAAGCGACGGGCAAAGCCCAACGTCAATGAGTTGGGATCAAACAAGTGTTTTGCGGCTTCGACTTCGTTGGGCGAAGAACCGGAAGCCGCCAGTTGGCGTGATAGTCGTTTGCGTGCGTAATCGACGAGAGTATGAGTCGCATCGATGCGAAGTCGCCAAAGTTGTTCATCGGACACGCCGCGAATTTCGCTGGCAAGCGTTTCGTTCGTGCCGAGCCAACGATTTTTTCCGCACGCTTGCGTCCAAAGTTCATCGGCGGATGCGGAATCCCAGCTCGGCATGTGGACTCCGTTGGTCACATGTCCGATTGGCACATCGTCCTCGGGCCAATTCGGAAACAGCGGTTCGAAGATTCGTCGACTGACTTTGCCGTGTAAACGACTGACGCCGTTGACGGCACCGCTTCCGTGGATTGCCAGATAGGCCATATTGAAGCTCTCTGACGCATCGCGTGGGTTTTTCCGCCCTAAAGCCAGCAACTCATCCGCGGAGATCCCAAGGCCTTTTTGAGCATATCCACTTAGATATTGGACGATTAGGTTGGGAGCGAATCGGTCAAAGCCAGCGGCCACAGCCGTGTGAGTGGTGAACAGGTTGCCGGCTTGGGTAACTGCGAGTGCAATTTCAAAGGGCTGTCCCGTTTCTTGCATAAAACAGCGAGCACGCTCCAGCACAGCGAAGGCCGCATGACCTTCGTTCAAGTGGCAAACCTCCGGTTGGATGCCTAGTGCGGTGAGTAAACGCCAGCCACCAATGCCTAGAATTAGCTCTTGCTTGAGACGCAATTCGGGGCCGCCGCCATACAGTTCGCTTGTGATCCCCCGATGCTCGGGGAAGTTTGCAGCGTCGTTGCTGTCCAACAGATAGAGTTTGACGCGGCCAACTTGGGCCTGCCATGCTCGCAACCATACCGAGTAGCCTGGCAAGTCAATGTTCAGACGCAACCACTCTCCGCCGGCTTCACGTAGTGGAGTGATTGGTAATTGTCCAGGGTCGTTATAGGGATACAACGCTTGTTGAGTACCATTCTTGTCGATCGTTTGGCGAAAGTAGCCTTGTTGGTAAAGCAGACCTACGGCGACCATGGGCACACCTAAATCGCTGGCTGCTTTCAGTTGGTCACCCGCAACGTTGCCTAAACCACCAGAGTAAATCGGCAGCGCCTCGCTTAACATAAACTCCATGCTAAAGTAGGCCGCGCAGGTCAACGGCGACGATGGATAGCTTTGTTGAAACCACGCGGGTTGTTCCGCTGTTTGACGGCGCACGCTAATCAACGCATCAATTGTTTTGCGAAACTCAGCATCGTCAAGTACATGTTCGATTTGTTCGCGAGATACCGTCTGTAACACAACCCAAGGATTTTGTGTCATTTCCCACAGTTCAGAATCCAACCGCCGCCATACTTCGTCGGTTGCATGATTCCACGAAGAACGAAGGTCGAGCGCTAATTCCGCGAGGGAATCAAACCCGTCGATTTCGGTAGGGAGGAAATTGTATACCGGGTGAATCGCACGTACTTGTTTACTCATGACCGGGTTTTCAATGCAACCAGTATGCCAAGTCGAATTTATGCAAGTTTTGCAATCGAAGCGTGCGGATTCGGACAAATTATGTGCGGCTCGTTTACCTTCTATCACCGATCAATGTGGTAGACGGCTAGCTGCAAGCATCCACGATGCCCTATTTGAGTTGGGGGCTTATTTGAGTTGGGGATTCAGTGATCGCATATAGTCCGGCGATGGTCCCACGTAACAATGACAGTGCTTGCATACCGACGATGCGTCCGGCACACCACGTGAACAAACCGGGCACCTTCGCATGGTTGGCATTTCCTCCGTGAAGACCGGCTGCTGCGAAGTTTTGTAGTCTCCCAAAATGCGCATCACGCCCGTGTCAGATAACTCATCACGCTTGGTGGATGCCGGGCTCGGCTGTTGTCTCAAGTCGATTGGCATGATTTGATTTCCCAGAATTCGCATCACACCCGTATCGGAGAGTGGGTCTTGGGGACGCGTCACAGTAACCGGTTGTTGGCACACCGGACAGGGAAGCGTTCGGCCGATCGCTCGCTCCGGAGCACGTAGCAAGTGCCCCGAGGGGCAAGTGACTTCGACAGTATGGCTATGGTCCATTCCTTCAAGCTCCATGCGGTTTGACAGCCCCCGTAAAGTTAGGTGACGGGTGACCAATGCGAATTGAACCCCTGTCGCAGCGGAGGGTATCGGCTGGGAACGGGAATTCACGACTCTTTTCTCTGCCGAATCTCTGGCGAAACTTATTCGTATGTTCGGGGTTTCAGTGGAGGCACGTATCGACACAGTCGTGGCTATGCTCTGTTTTTCACGTTGGAATGTGAATTTGCCCCCACAAGAAACGCAACCACAAAAACAAGGTGAAATGCTGTGAATCGCAAGCCCACATCCGATTTCGACCAAGAAGTCCTCGACCTTTACGACGACTACGCTCATGGGCGACTCGATCGTCGTGAATATGTCAAACGGCTCGCTGCGTTCGCGGTTGGTGGTATGACGGTCGAAACTCTCGTATCAAGCCTCAGTCCCAACTATGCCTGGGCCCAACAAGTCGCACCGGACGATCCACGCATTAAGACCGAAACGATTGCTTTTGAATCGCCGCTCGGCGCGGGACAGCAGGACGGAAAAGAAATGAGTGGTCTGCTCGCTCGTCCGGTCGAAGGCACGAAGTTTCCTGCAGTGTTGGTGATCCACGAGAATCGCGGCTTAAACCCGTATATAGAAGACGTCGCCCGTCGCTTGGCCACCCAAGGCTTCTTGGCACTTGCTCCCGATGCGCTTGCGCCGCTTGGCGGATATCCAGGCAACGATGACGATGGTCGAGCCATGCAGGGTCGCCGCGACCGCGAAGAAATGGCGCAAGATTTCATTGCTGCAGCAAAGCTGATCGACACCCATCCCTATTCGACCGGCAAAGTTGGAACGGTTGGGTTTTGCTATGGGGGCGGAATGGTCAACCAGCTCGCAGTTCGTATTCCAGACATCATTGACGCCGGCGTGCCGTTCTATGGAAGCCAACCCGAGGCGAGTGACGTTGGGAAAATCAAAGCACCGCTGTTGATTCATAATGCTGAATTCGACCGTCGCATCCTCGCCGGGGCGCCCGCCTTCGAGCAAGCACTTACAGAAAACAACATCGTCTTCGAGTCGCACGTGTACCCCGGCGTCAATCACGGTTTTCATAACGACACAACACCGCGCTACGACAAAGCCGCCGCCGAATTAGCGTGGGAACGCACCATCGCTTTCTTCAGGAAATATCTTGCTTGACAAGACCACCTGCGGCTAATGCATTGCCACTCCTTTATAAACTCTCTCTGTTAGTGCGGAGCGATTGCGTTTTGAAGCACTCACGCAGCCGGACTCAGCAAAGGTTTACGGGGAAAAAACGATGCCTTTCCCGGATATGCGTTGAGCCAATGGAGTCATTCGCTGCCACCGCGGAAATTGGATGACAAACATTAGGTGGCTTGACCCTTGAGCAACTCAATTTGCGGCCGACAGCTTAAGTCCGGCGAGTGAGATGACCAAGAGAACCAGAAACGTCAGTCGCCATACCGACGTTGACTCACCCAAGAAAACGATTCCGAAGATCGCTGTCCCTAACGCTCCAATGCCCATCCACACGGGATAGGCTGTTCCAATCGGTATATGTCGAACTGCAATCGAGAGCAGTCCGATGCTGGCGATATACGCAATGATGGTCCAAACGCTTGGCCACAGCCTTGTAAAGGCGTCACTGTACTTCAAACCGATCGCCCAGCCGATTTCGAGTAATCCGGCGAACAAAAGAATGATCCAAACCTTCACGACAACGTACCCAGGGTTCTTGGAAATGGAATAGCGTCGTCTTGTCTTAACCGGGTACGGCGCGTCTCGTCCGGATTGTCAGACGGACTATAGATACTTTGTCTTTTCCCCTCAACACCGCTGCTCGCGTACGCCCTCTCAGCTTGCGATGCTCTACATCTGTCCGATTGCGATACGGAAACGCGCGTGGGAGACACCGAAGAAGATTGTTCCGATCAATGCGAGTGCTGCGAATTGTGGCCATACGATTGATAAGTTCGCTCCTCGGTAAAGGATTCCTTGGGCCAGCATGACAAAGTGGGTGGTCGGCGCCGTTAGCATGATATGCTGGATTGCTTCCGGCATGCTTTCTCGCGGAGTCAAACCTCCGGATAACATTTGCAGCGGTATCAACACTAACATGATCAATAAGCCGAATTGCTGCATCGAGCGCGCGAATGTTCCCATGAAGATGCCCATCGATGTGGTAGCAAACAAATGCATCGCAGCACCGCCAAGAAATAGTAATAGCGAGCCTTCGATCGGGACCGCCATCAAGCCCTGTACGACGAAGACTAGCGAAAGTGTGCTTGCGAGCAAAACGACCAACCCCATGGACCAAACCTTGCTGGACATGATCTCTAAAGGAGTCACCGGCATGGCTAATAGATGCTCGATCGTTCCGCGTTCTCGTTCCCGGATCAACGCAGCTCCTGTCAGTACGATCGACAACATCGTGATTTGGTCGATCACCTGGATTACAGCGCCGAAATACGTCTTGTTGAGTGTTGGGTTAAATCGTACTCGGTCCACTAACTCGACTGGCATCGTGGTCGATTCGCGATACCGCTGAACGAATGTTTGAACCTCATCCGATACAATGGTTTGCACGTAGCTACTACCGGTGAACGCTTGGCTAACACGAGTCGCGTCGACGTTCAACTGGATCGTCGGTCCGCGACCAGCCAACACGTCTCGTTGAAAATCGGGCGGGATGTCCAGCGCGAACGTGTCTAGGCCAGAGTCCATCCGCCGGTCCATTTCCGCTCTCGTGATTTGCTTTGGTGGTAGGAAATAGGGTTGCTGGAATGCGTCGATGATTCGCTGAGACAACGGTGATTGGTCTTCGTCCACAATCGCGATGGGGGCTTCATTTAGCGTGTCTGGCATCGCAGTAGCCGCTGTGTAAACAGACACTGTGAATGCAAATGCAATGAGGAATAGCAGAATCGGATCGCGAACCAGACTCCACAGTTCCTTTTTCCCAAGTCGGTAGATGTTTTTCAACCGCATCAACTATGCCTCCTGCTTTTTCAGTAGCGTTATACTTAAACTGATCAACACGAGGCCGGCAATCACGAGGGGCACGAAGGCATGGTAGAGATCCGCAAATCCAAGTGCCTTGGAGAACGTGCCACGAGAGATGGTCAAGAAGTGTGTGGTAGGGAATACCTGTGAGACGAGTGCCCCAGCGCCTTTGAGGGACGAAACGGGATCGATCATTCCTGAGAAGGTGGTGGCTGGCAAAATCGTGAGAACTGCAGTGCCGAAGATCGCTGCGATCTGACTGCGCATAAACGTCGAGATCAACAGGCCCATTGCCGTCGCACAGAAAACGTAGACCAAAGCGGCAACCGCTTCCGTTGCGAAACTGCCTTTCATCGGGACACCAAAGAACCATATTGCCAACATTGTAAGTAACAGAAAATTGAACATTCCCAATACGATGTACGGAATCTGTTTGCCAAGTAGGAACTCCAAGCGAGTGACGGGCGTTGCGTAAAAATTGATGATCGAACCGAGTTCCTTCTCGCGTACCACGGCCAATGCCGCCAGCATTGCTGGGATCAACATTAGCAACAGTGGAATCACTGCGGGGACCATTGCCATAATGCTTTTGACGTCAGGGTTGTATCGATATCGGGTCTCGATCGTCGCGGCAGATGTCGATAAATCCCGTCCGTAGCAGTATTTTGCCTGTGTCGCAAGCCATTTGACGTGCATCCCTTGGACGTAACCGCGGATGGTTTCGGCTCGCATCGGCATCGATCCATCGATCCAAACTCCAATTTGAACCTCGTCGCCGCGAGCAACGTTACGAGCCAAGCCGGGCGGAATCTCGAGTGCCATGCTGATTCTGCCGGCTCGCATTTGTTGGTCGAGTTGGTCGTAGTTGTAGATCGGCGGTTGCTCGATGAAGTATCGTGATCCCGATAGGTTCAGGGCGTAGTCACGGCTGAGGGTAGTTTGGTCACGATCCAGTACGGCAAACTTCAGATTTTCAACATCCATGGTGATGCCGAAACCCATAATGATCAGAAGCAAAACGCTGCCGAGTCCAGCCAAAGTCAGCCGAATCGGATCACGGCTGAGTTCAAGTGATTCGCGGATCACGTAACTCATCATCCTGCGGAGGCTGAACGAGTGAGATATGCTTCCCATGTGCGTGTCTGCAGGCTGCATCTGCTGTTGAACACTTTCAGGAACACGACGATGCGGTTTCTCGAGCCCAAGCTGCGAGTTTACTCCACTTTCTAAATAGCCGATGAAGGCGTCCTCCAACGTTTCACTGCCACTCTTCTCAACCAGTGCGGCAGGTGTATCGCTCACCAATACTCGTCCTGCATGCATCAATGAAATACGATCACAACGCTCTGCTTCGTTCACAAAGTGACTTGAGATGAAAATTGTCACTTTGTCTCGACGTGAAAGTTCCACCAAGTGTTTCCAAAACGAGTCTCGGGCGACGGGATCGACGCCGGAGGTTGGCTCATCCAAAATGAGAAGTTCCGGTTTGTGAATCAACGCGACGGCTAAAGACAATCGCTGGCGTTGCCCGAGTGGCAGCGAGTCCGGCAGTGCGCAAATAATCTCGGTTAGTCCGAATCGGTTTTCCATTTCCTTTACCCGGTCCGGTATCTCAGACTCAGGAACTTGAAACAGCCGTGCGTGAAGGACTAGGTTTTGGTGAACGCTCAATTCCGAATACAACGAGAACGCTTGTGACATATATCCCACGCGGCGTCGGACATTCAAATCGTTCGCATCAATACTCTGGCCAAATAATGACGCATGGCCGTCACTGACTGGCAATAGCCCAGTCAACATTTTCATCGTGGTCGTTTTTCCGCAGCCATTCGAACCGAGAAAACCAAAAATTTCCCCTCTCTCAATTCGGAAAGTCACTCCGTCCACTGCGACAAAATCGCCAAAACGTGTGGTTAGATTCTCTGCCTCAATGGCCACTTCATGATCGTCTCGATCGCGTGGTGGAATTCGCACGTCGACATGACCTCGCCTCTTTTCGTCAGGTAACAATGCAATGAACGCTTTTTCCAACGATTGCGTGTCAGTTCGTTCAAGTAGTTCTCTCGGCGTTCCCATCGCCAGCACTCGTCCGTCATCCATCGCGATGAGCGAATCGAATCGAGATGCCTCGTCCATGTAGGCAGTCGCTACGAGGACACTCATGCCGGGACAGTGAGAGCGAATGTCGTCAATCAGTTCCCAGAACTGGCGCCGGGAAAGTGGATCGACACCTGTTGTCGGTTCGTCCAGAATCAATAAATCGGGATCATGAATCAACGAGCAGCAGAGACTGAGTTTTTGTTTCATGCCTCCCGAGAGTTTGCCGGCAGACCGATCTGCGAACGCTGTCAAACCAGTGCTATCGAGAAGTCTCGCTATCCGATTTTTTCGTTCCCAGCGACTCAGGCCAAATAGACGTCCAAAGAATTCGGCATTCTCGGTTACGGATAGCGTTGGGTATAGATTCTTGCCAAGTCCTTGAGGCATGTATGCGATGCGGGGACATACTTTACTTCGATGAGCGTGATCCGCTATGTCACCACCGAGCACTTCGATCCGCCCACTTTGGACGCGACGCGTTCCAGCAATAAGTGACAATAGGCTTGATTTTCCGACACCGTCTGGGCCAATCAGTCCAATCATGCAACTCGCGGGCAATGCAACAGATACCGCATCGAGTGCAAGTGTCTTGCCATAAACTAAGCTGGCATCTTGGATCTGAACCACATTGTTTTTTGCCTTATTCATTTTGGCAACTTGACCTTCAAGTCATCTGGCCATGGGTACTGTTCGCCCAAGCGTACGTAAGCCATACCAGGCAGTCCGGTTTTCACTTTTCGGATATGATCATTCAATAAATCGGGATCGATTCTTGCCTTGATTCGGAACATCAACTTTTGGCGTTCGACCTCCGTTTCCACTGTCTTTGGCGTGAATTGAGCCACATCGGCAACAAATGTGGCTTGTGCTGGGATAACAAATTGTGGGACTGCATCGAGAACCAAACGGACGTCCGCGCCTAGTGTGACTCGTCCCGCTTGTTCGGTCGGCAGGAAAAATGTCATGTAAACGTCCGACAAATCGACCATGTTCAGAACCGTCCCGCCAGCACCAAGAACTTCACCTGGTTGTGCAACGCGATACTGGACCCGTCCATCTCGCGGCGACACCAATGTGCTGTCATCGATGTCAGCTTGAATTCGCTGGATTGTGGATTCTGCCGCCGCGACCGACGCCTCTGCTTCAATCACTTGTGACTTTGCCGCCGTGATCCCCGCTTTTGCGGTTGCTACGTTCGCTTCGGCGCTACTGACGCCTGCTTTTGCGCTGAACAACGCTGCCATCTTCGTATCAAAATCTTCGACCGACACCGCATTCTCTTGCGAGAGTTCTTCGGCACGTTTGAAATTCTTCGTAGCGAGTGATAGCTCCGCTTTTCGTTGTGAGACCAGTGCCTCTGCGGCAGTCTCTTGGCACTGCTGTTGCTTTACAATACTGTTGGCTACGTCAACGGAGTTTTTGGCACGAAGCAGGTTCGCCTTGGCTTCACCGAGTTGAGCGTCGAGGACACGGGTGTCCATGTGTGCGATTTCTTGCCCGGCGGTTAGGAAGTCACCTTCGTCCACTAACACGTCCACAAGGCGTCCCGGTGTTTTGGTGGCAATATCGATCTCGACCGCCTCGATACGGCCATTGCTACTAGCGATTCCTTCGGGCATATCCTCTGGTTCAATGTAATGCCACGCATAGTAGCCCAGTGCCGCAATCACGCACAGAATAATCAAAGTCAGCGAATGTCGAGTGTTCATTTTTCCGTTTAGGAGAAGTTAAGTGTCGTATGAATTCAGCTCGTGTTTTTGTACCGCTTGAAAACAGGAACTTCTGGGCCTTTGACCTGCGCGGTCTTGATGCCTGTTGCGAAGTGGCAACGCAATGTGTGTGCCAATGGGCAATCGGGAATTGAGAGGGGGCCGAAATGCGTCGCAAGCGATGTTCACGGGAAGACTAGTGCTTGGCGAAAACACCATCGTTGCAGGCTGAGGAATGGCTCGTTTGAAACTACCTACGAGTTTCGCCAACCTGCGAAGTTGCGGCATCACGTCCCATGCAAGCTCTTTTGACAACCACGCTCAGTCAGTGTGCGTTAGTGCACAACGGAGTGCCGATTTGGCCTTAACGTGAGTCGGTACCTAAGTTGCAGTGCAATGCAAGTTGTTCGTTTTCAATTCACTTTTCCTCGTAAACAACTGAAAGTAGGTTATGAAGATGAAAGATCCATTTATCGAAAGGGAGTGGGCAACGTTATGCGACCACTTAACAGAGTGTGCGTCGGCGATCGCTGAGAATAAAACGGAGCAATCCGACTACTTGCTACAAGCTCGACAATTCTCGGACCAGACCGTTCCAGCAGTGTATCGCGAATTGTTGAACAGGACTGCTGCCGCAGCACAACTTGCGATCCGATGGCAGAACTGCGAACAAGAAGCAATGATCGACGAAACGCTTGACGAGAGCTTCCCGGCAAGTGATCCGCCCGCGTTTAGCCATGCGCATGCGTAGAAGCACGGATATCGTAGAACCAACGAAAACACTCACTCTTGCAACCAGTATTTGCAGACAGCATTTGCAAATACCGGGATAGACGTCCGAAGGGTTGGTCGTGTGTGCCTTGGTGCCTACAGCGGGAAGTGGCCGGGCAGAGTCTCGATTATTTCGCTGAGTTCATGCCGCATCTCTTCGAGCTTCATTCGATGTTCCGGGGCATCGGCGAGATTGTTCTGCTCGTTGGGATCTTTCATCAAATCATACAGTTGATCTCGATCAAAGTAGGCTGGATAGGAACCGGTCGACTTGCTCTCGGCATGGCCGCCGCCAGGGATCGCCGTTAGATGGCTGAACGGGGCTGTGGGGTCTGCGGTTACGATTTCTAAATGTTTGCGATGTCTCTCGGCGTTCCATTTTGCGAGCACTTTTTCTCGTTCCTCCATCGACATGTTTTCGAGATGCTCCGGATAGCGGATTGCCATGTACTTCCAATTGCCCTTGCGAATACTGCGAGCATATCCAAGTTCAAAGTAAAGCACCCGTTCAGCCTCTTGTTCTTGGCCGTTGAGCGAAGGAAGAAAGCTTTTTCCGTCAAAGGGAACGGAGGAGTAATCCACTCCAGCGATATCGAGTATCGTCGGCGCAAAGTCAACGATGGATAGCAACGAATCACATTCCTCGCCGGCTGGGAATCCGCCCTTTTTCCAGACGATGCTGGGGTCGTGCACACCTCCTTGATAAAGTGTTCCTTTGGCGCGTTGGCCATGGTCACTGAAGAAAAAGAAAACCGTATTGTCAAGTTGGCCGGTCTCTTCGAGCTTGTCGATCAGCGCCCCCACCGCATCATCGAGCCAAAGCATGTTAGCCGTGTCGTTATTAACGGGAAATCCCGCCGCTGCCAATCGTTGAGGGATCGTATCCCGCGCAGGCTGGACAACGGGCGGGTTGTCTAAATATCCAATGGCCGTGATCTTTGGATCTGCGTTCCAAGAGCGATTCTTTTGCGTTGGGCCGTGGGGAACGGTGGTCGCGAAATAGAGAAAGAACGGATTCTCATGCGGTTGGCCAATAAACTCAACTCCACCCTCGGTAATCCAATCCATGTTCTGGACGGCAACTTCGTGGAGCCCTAGAAAGTCTGGATTGTTGTGGTAGACACGGTCAACAAAATCAAATCCGCTTCGCCGAATCGCTTGACAAACATGATCGTGATTTGCTTTTAGCTGGGCTTGGTTGTGCAAGCTTTTTGCACTCGCATCAAAATCGGGAAATCGGCTCAATCCCTTTGCTTCGACCACATGATTTTTGCCGACCATGCCAGTGGCGTATCCGGCCTTCTTCATCAATCCCTGCAGCGTGGTGTCGCCTTTGATGATGTGCGTGTTGAATTCGACAATCGTTTGGCCTTCCCGCTTGGTGATTGCTTTGAATGATGCATTGTTGGCGCGACTTGCGTACAAACCGGTCAACACGTTGTAACGGCTTGGGGTGCAAATCGGGGAACAGACATGCTGCTGAGTCAACACGGTGCCCTCGCGGGCAAGCCGGTCAATGTTTGGCGTTAGGTTCTTCCCTTTGCCGTGGGGCAGACAGTTGAAGTGCTTCGGTAGCATGTCGTCTGCGATGAAAAACACAACATTCGGACGCGAGGCATTGTTGGCCACTACCGAGCCAATCGTCCACAGGGCGAGCCCCAATGCGGAAATAAGACGGTGATTGGATTTCAAAATTCTTCTCTTTTTCGATAGGTTGTTCAAAATTGCACAATGAGTTGTCCGGGCTGGCGAGGCCCGAGGGCTTCGTCGGCATACCTTTGTTGACAATGGTGTCGACATCATCTTCAAGTTTCACATCCGACGTGCTCACAAACGGATTCGAGATGGTTATACTCTGGGCCCCTACCCATCACACCACTAGGAACCCGCCAATGCTACTTTCTTCCAGTGTAGCGAGACACGCATCCGTCATGTTGACCGCTTGCCTGACTGCTTGTTTTACCTTTGCATTGACACTTCCAACTGTCTTAGCCAGCACACATCAGTACGATGTTGTCGTCTACGGTGGCACCAGCGCAGGAGTCATCAGCGCGGTGGAAGCGAAAAAGTTGGGCAAGTCCGTTGTGATTGTTTGCCCCGATCAGCATTTGGGTGGTTTGAGTGCTGGCGGACTTGGCTTTACTGACACGGGAAACAAAGCGACGATTGGTGGTTTGTCCCGAGAATTCTATCATCGGGTATTCCTGGAGTACCAAAAGCCGGAAACATGGAAGTGGCAAAAGCAAGACGAGTACGGAAACCGCGGGCAGGGGACTGCGGCTATTGATGGGGAACAACGAACCATGTGGATTTTTGAACCACACGTTGCAGAAAAAGTCTTTGCAGATTTTGTGGCCGAATTTCAAATCCCGGTCAATCGCGACCGTTGGCTCGATCGAGAAAACGGCGTTGAAATGGAAGCCCAGAAAATCCTTTCCATCACGATGACTAACGGAGAAAACTATATCGGCAAAGTTTTCATCGACGCCACCTACGAGGGCGATCTGATGGCGGCAGCCGGAGTTGACTATCACGTTGGACGCGAAGCAAATTCGACGTACAACGAAGCGTGGAATGGTAGCCAAGTCGGCGTTTTGCACCACGGACATCACTTTAAAGATCCCATTAGCCCCTACAAAATCCCCGATGATCCCAGCAGCGGTCTGCTATTTGGCATCAGCGACCAAAAGCCAGCCGCTTATGGCGAAGAAGATCATCGCGTTCAGGCTTACTGTTATCGAATGTGTTTGACCGACCAGCCCGCCAACCGCTTGCCGTTCCCCAAACCTGAAAACTACAACCGCAAAGATTATCAGTTGCTTTTACGCGTTCTGAAGTCCGGTTGGCGTGATGTGTTTCGCAAGTTTGATCCCATTCCTAATCATAAAACGGACACAAATAATCACGGACCATTCAGCACCGATTTCATTGGTGAAAACTACGACTATCCCGATGCATCATACGACCAACGCAAGCGAATACTTCAACGTCATGTCAATTATCAACAGGGCCTGATGTACTTCTTGGCCAATGATCCTGAAGTTCCTGACGACGTGCGAGAAGAATTCAACGAGTGGGGATTGGCTGATGACGAGTTCATCGACAATGGCGGTTGGCCTCATCAAATCTACGTTCGCGAAGCCAGACGCATGGTCGGCAAGTATGTGATGACCGAAGCGGATTGTTTTCGAAATCGAAAAACTCCTGAGCCGATCGGGATGGGATCCTACACGTTGGATTCACACAATGTTCAGCGATATGTCAAAGACGATGGCTTTATTCAAAATGAAGGCGATATCGGAGTTCGTATCAATCGGCCCTATCAAATTGCTTACGGGGCGCTGGTTCCTAGACAAGGCCAATGCGAAAACTTGTTGGTGCCAATCTGCGCTTCGTCCAGTCATATCGCGTTCGGTTCCATTCGAATGGAGCCGGTTTTCATGATCCTTGGTCACTCGGCTGCAGCTGCCGCGGGAATAGCGATTGATCAAAATATCGCGGTGCAAGAAGTCTCGTATGAGCAATTGAAAGCTCAACTAGAAAGGGAAGGACAAATCCTCGATCTCGCATCTGACCTGCCGGAGGACTTGCCGGGCTTCGTTGTCGATGACTCGGAAGCAGAATTGACGGGCGATTGGCAGCACTCTTCGTCGACGCGGCCGTACATAGGTGTTGGCTATGCTCACGATGGACACAGTCATCAAAACATGACTGCGGCGTTTAAAGCCAAGTTACCGAAGACGGGCAGATACGAAATTCGGGTTGCCTATTCAGTGCATGAGAATCGAGCGACCAATGTTTCGGTGTCGATCGAATCGACAGCGGGTCTGGTTACCAAAAGCATAAACCAGCGAAAATCACCACCGATCCAAAATCAATGGATAAGCCTGGGGAAATTCGAATGTTCCCAACAAAGCTTTGTCATCATCAGTAATACAGACGCAGACGGTCACGTCATTGTTGATGCGGTGCAATGGCTGTCGGTCGAGGAATAGGTCCAACCTTGGCTGCGTCGCGAGTCGTAGTGAAGATACACTGGCCCTGAGCTGCGACTGCGCCCCCAAGATGCTGAGGGGGCGGAAAATTCCTATCATGCACACTCAAAAACGTGCCTAGAAGAATTTGGCAAGTATCGAATCGATACTGCAAATTAGGAAAGACGAAAGAAAGCGACGCGGACGGGACTCGAACCCGCAACCTCCGGATCGACAGTCCGGGGCTCTAACCAATTGAGCTACCGCGCCATTTGATTGTCATTTTTCCTATCCGTGGGGCTGTCGGATGTACCGTCAGCAACTTGGGGAAAAAGAAGATGGCTTGGAGCACTTTCTTTTCTAACTGTGATGCCATTTCGATGGCGATCACTGTTGTTGTGAGGCAGATTATATCGGTCACGGTTATCGCTGCAAGTCACCTTTGCAAAGAACTTTTTTGAACTTGGTGACTTGGGGTGCGATTGTGCCGGTTGCAAGGGAAAAGGGCGGGTTTTAGTACATTTTCGTGTTGCGAATGACAATTTCTTGGTCTTTCTTTCGTCGATCAAACCTAGGCTTTGATGGAACCTGGTCGAGATTTTTTTCATCGTGCGTCGTATTGATCGACCATAGGTAGCCACAGCCCGATACCGCCCCTCATCCGTTCGACAGGTTCATCATGTTCCAAGAATCACTCTTCGCGTTCTCGATCACCGAATGGTTTCGTGATGGCATCCATGAAATCGTACATGGGTTCAACCATATGAACGTGACCCAATGGGGAATTCTGTCTGCATGTGCCGTGGCATTTGGCTTTCTGTGTCTCAAGGGACACGCGATCCGTCGATAGACGCGAGCTCGCCACACGCAGCGGTGGAAACGATCTTTGGATACAACAATCTTGAGACCCCCCCCCGGCAAAAACAACCAAAACCGTGCCTTCCCATTGAGCAGGCAGAAAACTGGGTAAGAATCTGTCGTTACTGGACTCCTAAACTTTGCATCGGGCTGTAATAGCGGTATCATTAAGTTGTCTCAGTGTGGTGGATTCACTACCACATCACCGAATTGCCGACTCTGCTTAAGGAGCTTTCCGATGCCACTGTTCGAGGTTGAAACCGATTCACACATTTTGATCACGTGGGCCGAAGACGAGGACGCAGCCCGTGCGGTCGTCGCCGAGGCATACCCAAGCGATGAGATCGCCCGGTTAACCAAACGCCCACGTGATACATGGGTTATCAGTAAGGGAGCACTTGGGTTGACGAATACCGCATCCGACCCATGTGCAATCGCTCGCGAATGCCTGAGCCGATCTTCTGGCGATAAAGTCAATGCCATCCGCCTCTATCGCATGGAAACCGGCAGCGATTTGGAACACGCGCGAAAAGCGATCGAATCGAACATGGTGATGGGCTGGTAGAAATACTGTCAGATATTGGATGTCAGCTATCAGCTCATTTAGCTGATAGCTGGTCGTGTTTGGACTGCTAACAGGGTTTCGCTGAACGCTCCCCCGTCACCGCTTTTCTATGCGTTTCACTCTCCTGCTTGCTCTGCTCTGTGTTCCGCTGATCGTTGGTTGCCAAGGTTGCCGCGATGAGTCGGCTGATGCAGAAAAAGAGAAGAACAAAATACCGATACAGGATTTTTCGTCGGCGCCTGCACAAACGTTTCCCGACGATCAAGGTGTGATCGGTGGCGCAATCAAACCAGGCCACTGGTTCACGGCATCTCAGTCGCTCAAGAGCAACAAGGAAGATCGCCGCGGCGAATTGGAAAGTCATATCGATGTGGTGACGGGTCTATCGTTCGGCAGACCGATCAATGACTCGTCGGACGGGGCAAACGTTGAGAGTGATGATACGAACAAGTCGATCCAAGGTCGCGTCGCCAACCTTCGACCTGTCACCTTGCCCAAAGGGCAAGGTCGCCGATTTGACTATCGCATCTTGGCTCCTCGGGTAGGCACGACCAATGCTCGATCACGACTGCGAAGTTCATTTGTCGCTTCGGATCGATCAAGCACCTATGAAACCCTTTCCCAGCCTTTCGATACGTTGTCCTACGAAGAATACTTCTTCGTGATTTTGACCACGCGGCCCGAGCGGTTCGCAAAATTGCAGGTCGCTGATTGGCGGAAACCATTTCGCTCGGAATTGGAGTTTGATAACCAGTCGGCCAACTATCGAATCGTGATCCCTCAAAGCGGGGAATTATTGCCACTCTCCGAAACGATGCTTGATTGGACTAGCACGGCGGTGGTTCTGTGGGATGACATTTCCTCCGATGCGTTAACTCCCGGACAATTTCAAGCAATCAACGATTGGGTTCGATTTGGTGGCCAATTGCTCGTTAATGGATCGGATGCATCAGAGGCGATCGCCAATTCGACTTTGCACGATGTCTTGCCTTTGGATCCTAAAGGCAACGTCGAGTTGGATTCCGACGCGGGCAGCGAGTTGCTCTCAAATTGGTCGGTTGCCTCGGATCGATCAACGCAGAAACAAATTGCGCTGCTTCGAAGCCAATCAGGTCGCATTGCGATCGACGGATCCCTTGCAAGAGATGCGAAGCCAATCGAGAGTACCGGCGGGTTAATTCTGAGCCGACAACTTGGCCGAGGTCGAGTCGTCCAGTCGCGGTTCGATTTGACGAGTGATTGGTTCACCAATTGGCAATCATTCGATAGTTTCTTCAATGCGGTGATGCTCGATCGGCCTCGCCGGAAGCTGATCGCTACATCCGAAATGGAGATGCCGACCCACCAATATCCGGATTTAGGGATCGCCGATGCGGTGCCGACGATCAATTCGAAGTTTCGCTTGTTCAGTCGTGATAGCCTTATTTACTCGCCGGATGCGGATGCGGATGCGGATGCGACGAAGCGTGATGAGACGAAGCGTGATGCAACTACGACGGTGCGTTCCAACCTGGACCCATTCACACGCTCCGACCCGGTGACCGGTACGAGTGGCTGGGGGGGCTATAGTGATGCAAGTGAGATTTTCAAACGAATTCTTCGCAGCGAATCGGGGATTGAAATCCCCCGTTCTCGATTGGTGATTTGGTCGCTTGGTTACTATTTAATTGCTTTAGTGCCGCTGAACTATCTGTTGTTCCGTTTGATCGGACGGTTGGAGTACGCGTGGATGGCGGTTCCGGTGATTTCGATCGTTGGCGCCGTATGGGTTGCGCACACGGCAAGGCTTGACATTGGGTTCGCGCGAAGTCAAACCGAGATTGCGATTCTTGAAACGCAAGCGGACTATCCTCGTGCACATTTGTCGCGAATGGTTGCGATCTATAATTCATTATCGAGTACGTACGAATTTCAATTCAAGACGGTCGATGCTGTGGCGGACGTGATTCCCGACAAAGCGAAAGCGAATGATGCGCCGACCATGGTCTTTCGCACTGACTTTGAGGAAGGGCCTTCGCTTAGTGGGGTTGCCGTGGGCAGTAATCAAACGCAGTTAGTCCGCACCGAACAAGTGGTCGACCTTGGTGGAGGAATTTACCGCAGTGGTGATGACTTGATCAACGAGAGCGATTACGAGTTTCTCGAGGCGATTGTGGTCGAACGTGATGCTGCATCCAAATCGTCCGTCGCAGTAGTCGGTACCGTATCCGCAGGATCCAAGACGAAGATGCGTTTTTCGAGTGATCGGAGAGTGAAGGTACCGAGTGATTTGCCGTTGCAGACAACGGAATTGATGAGCCGTCTGTTGCGTGCCGAATCGATGCCGCCATCCTCGTCCCGTATGGTGGCCAGGATCGATGCATCGGTGCCAGGGATGACGGTTGTTCCAAGTGCGAATCAAGTGAACGCTCAAACGGTTGTGATTTCGCATTTGCAGCATCCTCCGTTTCAAAAACGTCAAGCCGACGTCAATCTGATTACTGACTTCCGCTCAGAAGATCGTCTTTGATCGCCGACGCAACCGGCATCGTTTACGATGGAATATCGATTTCGTCCCAATCGGCGTTTTGGAATTGTACTAACCAATTGAGTGCATGTTGCCGCTCGCTCAAGACTCCGCCATCGATCGATGCCGGGGCTTCACGCTTTTGCTGCTGTGCTTCACGTGCGGCCCAGAGCAACCGGTAATTCAAATCGAGTGCGTCGAGTATCTCGCCCGCTGGGCGAAGTTTCGCATTCGAGATTCGTTCTCGATTGGGTTGGGCAATTTGCAATTGAGCGACCAGCGGTACATCGCAAATTGCGTCTGCAAACGGCATGTCGTTGTGCAACCCCAGCGCCCACTGCAAGGTAAACAACGCCTCGTAGCGCCAAACAAAGTTAAATACCGTTTGGGGATTAGGCGACTCGGTGCCAAGAAATGCAGCTTCGGCAGGACTCAGAGCTTCAAAGGCCATCGGTGATTTTGCGCGGAGCTTTTCAACAGGAATTGGGTTTTCCGAAGCGAGCGATTCGGCTCGTACCGCTGCCATGAACAACGCCAAGGTACGCCACGCTACTTCGTCGGCGTCGCGTAGCTCAAGTTCCGATGCCCCGACGACCGGTGGCAAAGTATCCGGCGTATCGATCAGACGATTGCGGAGCATCACTTCACTCCGCAGTTTGCGCTCTCGAGAATCTGGGGGATACGGGATTTGTGCCTCTTCGTCTGGCTCGCCTGTGGTTGGATCGACAAGGACGTTGCCTGCCGGATCACGTACCGAAGAATCGGGATAGAACAGGATTGCGTTGTTTTCCCATGCCCAACCCGCTACCTGTTCCAATTGAGATTCGCTGACAACGAACGAAAAATGATGTTTCACTCGTTCGATATGCCGCATCACCGCGTAAAGCGATTGCGTCATCTCTCGCTTGCCCCCCTCCATGATAAAACCAATGAATCCATCTAAGTGATCCCCCACTTCAGGATCGGATCGGTCACGATAACTCAGCGATTCGGTGTCAAAGGTTAGGGCGATGGGATCTCGAACCGTGCAGTAGGCATTCATCAAAATCGACATGATGTTCGTTTCCCCAAAATGGCCATGAATGGAATGAGGCGTTTTCGTTTTAGCCGTCGGACTGGCAAGACTAGCGGGACATGGTTTCGCCCGTGTCGGTGCTCATCGTCGGGAGTCTCAGGCGGAAGCAACTGCCGCGGCCACATTGGGGTGTTAGAACTTGGATGCTGCCGCCGTGTTCGTCCATGATCTTTGCGCTTACGGGCAAACCCAAGCCAGTCCCGCGAGCTCCTTTGCGCGATTCGAACAGTGAGAAAATCTTTTGTCGATCTTCCTCGGGTACGCCCGGGCCATTGTCAATCACATCGACGATCCAACCCTCGACTGAATCGAATTGAGTAAGCACCTCAATCGTTGCTTCATAGCGGTCTTCGCCGACAGACTCATCTGGTTGCTGTTCCAACGCGATCGCTTTGGCATATTCACTGGTGGCATCGATTGCGTTGGTCACTAAATTCAATACCGCTCGATGAAAAGCATCGGGATCAAACGACGCTTCGGGCATCGTTTCCGCGAGCTTCCAGCAAAGCTTCACTTCCATCTCTTCCGCCCGCGGGTGCATCAGCTCCACCACGTCGCGGACGGTATCGTTTAGATCCCCGTCAACCCGTTGGGGCGTGCGTTCTTTTGAGAAGGTCAACATGTCAAGGACTAAGTTCGAAATCCGATCTTGGTTGCGATCGACAATTCTCCAACCACGACGAACCGCGTCCGTGTCATCTCGTTTTAACCCGGCTTCAATCAAGTAACTACCACCGCGGATTCCCTGCAAAATGTTCTTGATGTGATGCGATAGTGTCGCAATCGTTTGGCCCATTGCGGCTAAACGTTCGCCTTGCAGAAGCGCCGAATAATAGAACGTGTCTTCGATCGCCAACGCCGCTTGATGTCCGATTGCAGTGATTAAACGCAAGTGGTCGTCGGTAAACCGGGATGCGTAATCGCGAGCGATCATTTGGCTGGGGTTGGTGTAAGTATCGACGTATAGGGCACCGACGATATCGTAGCGTCCTTGCAGTGGAACGCAGATCGCCTCGCGGACGCCCGCGGTGACGATCGACGCGGCCGAAGCAAAGCGTGCATCGTCACCCGCGTCACTCGTACGGACCCCTTCTTTTTGTTCAAGGACATAGTCCAAGATGGTACGGCTGATTGAAATGCGTTTGTCATCTTCATTTTTTCGCGACGAAGAATCTTGGTTCGTGTTCTCCGCCCGATCACTCTCTTCGCGGTCACACCGCGCTGCGGGTTGAAATTGGCCTGATTCGTTATCGCGAAGCATCACGCAACCACGGTCGGCTTCTACCCAATCGAATACGAGCCACAAAATTCGATTAAGTAATTGGCCAATGTCGTCGGTCCGTCCAACTGCAATCGCGGTTCGGTACATCACTTCGAGGGACCG
Organism: Novipirellula herctigrandis; assembly: GCA_007859835.1. GTDB lineage: Bacteria > Planctomycetota > Planctomycetia > Pirellulales > Pirellulaceae > Novipirellula_A > Novipirellula_A herctigrandis. The sequence continues at coordinate 7,627,328 of SJPJ01000001.1, forward strand.
GTCAGCGTCCGACTGTGTCGGGGCAGCCTTATTGGTACTGTCACCGCCGAAGTTAGGGCCGCTCCGAAAGGTTCCCGATTGTGGCGCGATCGACGAGACGATTCGGCTGCCGTCGGTTTGGTGGCTCTGGTAAACAATGTCGACCCCGTGCGCGGCGGCAATCGCACTCGGTTTTCCTGTATTGGTGAAAATCAGAAGCGTACCCCCAATCTCGATTCTGTCGCCACTCGCCAAACGATGGCGATCGATACGGGAGCCATTGACAAGCGTCCCGTTGCTGCTCTTCATGTCGACCAATTCGCACCGTCCAGCACGGTCGATATGGATTTCGGCGTGTGACCGCGAAGCTTCGGTGTCGAGCAATTGTATGGTGCTAGAATGATCACGTCCGATACGGACACATTCGCCACTCAGTGGGAAGTGTTTTCCTTGGTCACGTCCTCGAACGACAAACAGAGAAGCCATAACTCATCGCGTTTAGATGAAAAAAATTGTGGGGGCCGAATGATAAAGCATAGTGCTACTGTGGAACAGGCAGTGGAAGAACCAATGTGGCCGCCTTGCAGTTGGAAATGGCCCATGAAGAAAAATGCAATTCAAAGAATTTAAGAGCTTGGTTGTCGGGGGTGAGACTTCACTGTTTGCGCGCTCAATAAAAACACGTGACTGGTTTGGGGCGTGTGGGCATCATCAAGTCACGGCTGGGCGAACGGTGGCGAACGGTGGCGAACGGTGGCGAACGGTGGCGAACGGTGGCGAACGGTGGCGAACGGTGGCGAACGGTGGGGGGGGGAGCCTCACGCATGTTGATCGTTGTGAATCGGTGTTGGCATCAGCCGCTAGTGGTTTACCGGTGGCTTAGTGGAGTGGTGGCTTCAAGGGTACGAAACAACCGCTCAGTGATTGACCTGAATACCGCATTCTGTTTTTCTTGCATTTCTTGCGCAGTGCGCCCATTTAGACATTTGCTTATGGCGGAGCCGCCATTTAGGCTGCTTACGCGTGTTGATGAATGGCTTTGGTTGTGACTGGTACCCCTGTTTTTCCCACCTAGATTTAGCGTTTTGCTATTCTCAGGAGACGATTCTTATCATGGAAAGAGTTGCTATTTTTCAAATTCACTCAGCGAAGTGGATTTCGGTGTCCCCCGTGGTCGTCACCGCGTTTTTGGTGTGTATTTTTAGTTGTCTTTTCGATGCGGATATTGCCCAAGGCGAGACCTCGGTGTTTGCTGGAGTCCACAATGTGACATCGCGTGCCTCAGCTACAAATTCGCCAAATGGAGAGACGGCAAAAGTCTCGTGGTTTCGGGATTTTCGAGCTGGATGGCGTGAGTCGGTTCGTCGAAATGTGCCCATGGTGATCTATATTTCGAGTGACAATTGTTCTTATTGCGAGGCGATGCAGCGGGATACTTGGTGCGATTCGTCGATCCGGCAACGACTTGGCCGCGATTTTGTCGCGATTCATTTGACACCGGAGCAAAATGAAGCCACGCTAAGACGCATTAAAGTAGATACTTATCCGACCACGCTGATTGGAGCACCCGAAGGCAAGGTGGTTGGGCATCGACGTGGTTATCAACCTGTCGTTGCTCTGCATCAACTCTTGAGTGAGTCATTCCGTGGCGGGCCAACCAAATGATAATATGAATCGCATCACCGGAATTCTGACGCCCCATTTAACGCCCGTTGACTCCAATGACCGTGTAGATGAAGACCGGTTGCGAGAGTATATCGATTGGCTGATCGAGCGCGGCGTCGACGGGCTCTATCCCAACGGCAGTACGGGTGAGTTCGTTCGATTCAATCCCGAGGAACGCCGCCGCATCGTAAGGATCGTCGTGGATCAGACAGCTGGCCGCGTTCCCGTTTTGGCGGGAGCCGCGGAAGAGAACGTAAAGGAGACGATCGCTGCGTGTGATGCTTACGGTGAAATGGGAGTTCGCGCGGTGGCCATCGTTGCGCCATTCTATTACCGGCTCAGCAGCGAAGGGGTTTACGCGTATTATCGCGAGATTGCCGATTCGGTCTCCGTTGACGTGACACTTTACAACATTCCGCTATTTGCTTCGCCAATCGATTTGCCGACCGTTATCCGGCTTGCGTCGGAGTGTCCGCGAGTGATTGGCATCAAAGACAGCACCGGCGACATTGCTTGGATGATGCGAATGATGTCAGCGATCCGCCCGATACGAGACGACTTTTCCTTTTTGACGGGATGGGATTCATCGTTGGCCTTGATGCTTATCGCCGGTGTTGACGGAGGGACCAACGCGTCGAGTGGCGTGGTGCCAGAATTGACCCGCGCCATCCATCGGGCAGTGAAAGCAGGCGATATTGAATACGCGATACGGTTGCAGTACCGGCTTCTTCCGCTGTTTGACACCATGCTCGGTGTCGGCGAATTTCCCGAAGGGTTTCGTGGCGGTGCGCGATCACGCGGTTGGGATCTGGGAAGCGGACGCGTGCCTGTGTCTCCTGCACAGAAGGAAGCGATCCAACAGGCTCAGGATGAAATCGATTCGCTTGTCACCGCTGGAATCGCTTCGTTAACGGAGGGCCCGTAAAGCGAGGGCCCGTTAAGCGAGCATCCGTTAAGCGAGCATCCGTTAAGCGAGCATCCGTTAAGCGAGCATCCGTTAAGCGAGCATCCGTTAAGCGAGCATCCGTCAAGCGAGCATCCGTCAAGCAAGGGCCATAAAGCAAGGCCACGCGGATTAACGGGTTACAAATCAATCGCTTCGGCTTCTGCTGTGAGTTCCTCGCTGGATTCCGCGTTGGTTTCCTCGCTCGGCTGTTCCGGATCATCAGACGTTTTCGGGGCATGTGGCGTCAGGATGATTTTGTCCTCTTCGATGCGAAGGCTTTCAAACCGGCTGATCCATTTCGCCGCTTTGGGATCATTGTAGAGATCTTTGGCCAAGTTCTCCTCTGACATTGCCTCAATGATATGATTCGGCACAGGTTTGTCTTGAACTGTGGCTGCAGCCAATGTGACGATCAGTACTCCGTTTTCAAACGACACATCAAACGACGCTTTGGCGTTAAAGAAACGCCCTTTGCCGCCGGGGATCGCGTCGGTCGGGACACTGACATCCCCGCTGATGTTGCCATCGGCGATTTCGACGTGAACTTTGCCTCGCAGATCTTTGTTCCGGCTGATTAACGCATTGATGTCGTCCGCCGAAAGCACAAGACTCTTCGGGGTGGGGGCTTCATTTTCAATCGATTCGGTAAACGATTCGATTTCGGTCTCGAGTTTCGTAATTTCCTCGGGGGCATACACAACCGTTGGCAACTTTGAAGGCTTGTTGGCCGTGTACTTTTCGACTTGGCTAGAAAGAAACCAAAACGTTCCTACACCTCCACAAACCACCGTACCGATGCAGAAGAGTACTACGCCAAGGCATCCATAAAGGCAGCACCCCTTTGAGCTATTTTCGACTGGCGGGGGACCTAGTGTTTCGGGGGAATTTGTCCTCTCGGAACCGTTGTTGGTGGGCATGTCATTCATTTTGCATTAGCACCGACTTGTGCCAACTTGCTCCGGTTCACGAAACCAATTTCTGGTCCTTAGCCCACGCACCACATTTGTTGGAACCACTCTACTCGAGCGTTTCGCGTAGCGGTGTACTTTGCGGTCGTCGGAACAAACTTTTGGTTGGTCAAAAACGATCGGAATGGCTCGTAAGGCACCTCGGCATGCTGCGCAACCACGTCAACCAACTCACTTCCAGGTTTCCAGTCGTACAAGATCTTTGTATCGCGTTCGAACCACTCGTCGAGGTACTGAGCATTCGTGCTGCTAGTGACAACGAAATCGCAGTTCTTCTTGCAAAGAAAGCAAAGCAGCTTCGACGCCAATTCACGAGCTTGAACGATGTCTTGGTCACAAGTATGAGACGCAATATTCCAAAGGCTAACAAAGCCGTCTTCGTCCATATCCTCGGGGGATGCCTTGATATCCGCAAGCGTCAGTGGCTGTACCGCTTCCTCGGGTGTTTGCTCAGCCTCGTTCGCTTTGTTTTCCGTTTCCGAATCCGCCATCAATTTTCCTCGTAAGTCGTGGATACAAAACAGGGCGGGTCGCTCGGTTTGGAGTTTACCATTGTGTTTCCCTCTGCCCTAATCTTGAAATTGTATCATAAAAGCCGTGATCTACCGATTGGGTGCAAACCAATCGATCGAGAATAGGTGTTTTCACGCCGTTGTGCACGTAATAGTGTGCGAATCACCAAACGATGTTAGGTCTGCGAATCGTTCGCTGCCTGGTCCAACTGGCGTTGCCGCTCGGCAAATCGCTTTTTCTGATCATCGCTGATCGTATCGACGCAATGCGGGCAATGAATCCCCGCGACATAGTCTGGATGCTGTCGAGCCTCTTGGTCGACTGGCCAACCGCAAGCAAAGCACATCAAATGGTCCGCAACCTGCAATCCATGCGAAACCGCGACCCGTTGGTCAAAGACGAAGCAATCACCGTTCCACTTTGATTGTTCGCTGGGAACGGTTTCGAGGTATTTCAAAATGCCGCCGCGAAGGTGGTATACCTCTTTAAAGCCTCGCTTCTTTAACAGAGCCGTCGACTTTTCGCAACGAATCCCTCCGGTGCAAAACATTGCGACTTTGGGGTGTTTTTTCGGGTCCAAGTTTTCATCGACGAATTTCGGGAATTCGCGAAATGTGTCCGTTTCCGGGTTGGTCGCCCCTTGGAAGGTTCCGATCGCTACTTCGTACTTATTGCGTGTGTCGATCACGACCACGTCGGGATCCGAAATCAAGTCGTTCCAATTCTCTGGGGCTACATAAGTTCCTACCGAATCGTTCGGGTCAATCCCCTCGACTCCAAGCGTGACAATCTCTTTTTTGAGTCGAACGCGAGACCGCTTAAAGGGTGTGGTGTCACACAATGATTCTTTCACTTCAAGGTCAGCAAAACGAGCGTCTTGTTTCAGATAAGCAATCACCGCGTCGACGCCTTGGCGAGTTCCCGCGATGGTGCCGTTGATCCCCTCACTTGCTAGTAGTAGCGTGCCACGCACCTGCGCAGCAATCATGGTTTCGAGTATCGGCGATTTGAGGTTTTCAAAGTCCGGTAATCGAATAAATCGGTAGAGCGCAGCGACGACGATGGAATTTTTCATAGCGAACGAATTATGGATTACTTGGCGATGATTGTCACTACACAAAGAACCATAATGACAACGGCTCCCCGCTGCCGCTATTGAACGTGTTGCTTAAGAAAATTGCGGAGAGAAGGATTGCCGCGTTTGTTGCCGCGTGGACGAGGATGACCGCGAGCAGATCTTTGCGGTAATAGAACCATAGTGTTGTTATCACTGCCCAAGGAAGCATGACCGGGGCTTCCCATAGTGTGTGCGTTGCTAGGAAAACAGCGACGACGACCAGAAAGCTTTGCCACGAAAAAGTTCCGATCTTGATACTGCGGAAATCGTCTCCTGTATCGAACACATCAACAAAGCGAATCAGGAAACTACGCATAAACAACTCTTCCATGACTGGTGTCACAAACGCATAGCCAATCATTCGTAGCGAGCAAACCAAAGGAATCGCCGACACGCCTGCCAGCGCAGGATCAAAAGCAATGCCCTCGCCGGTGGGCCGCATGGAAGGGAAAATAACAAAAGGCGCGATCCACGTCGCGGCAAGCACAATCCCAAGCAATGCGTCCACCAGCAACATGCGTGAAAAACGGAAATGCAATTCCCCGTATTCGCCACGCCGATAGAAATAGACGATTAATGCCAACGGTACGAAAACCCGAAGCAACAGCATCGGCAAGCCGAACGAGCCGTTAAGTCGCGCAGTAATTTCCGACAAAAGCAAAAAGGCAAACATGGGGCAGCAGCGAGCAAGCATTGAATACGCAAACGTTAAGAGTGTGATTTCTTGATCCGTTTTTCGAATCGTTCGATCGAGATTGCTTGACCCTCGCTGTCGATATCAACGATTGCGCCACACAACCGAACATCTCTTGTCGCGACATTGAAATGGGTCGGCTCGGCTGTTCGCGTTGTCAAAGTCACTCGTTCGATATCGCGTCCAATGATACTCTCGTACGCTCCCGACATTCCGACGTCACATTGGAACGCTGTTCCACCAGGAAAAATACATCCGTCGGCAGTCGGCACATGCGTGTGCGTTCCGATGACTGCGGAAACGCGACCATCAAGATAGCGGCCGATCACTTGTTTATCGCTTGTTGCTTCGGCATGAATGTCAACCAAAATATGTTGGGTTTGATCGCCGATCTCGTCAAGCGCTCGATCGATCGCTTGGAACGGACAGTCGACGGGCCGCATAAAGACGCGTCCAAGTAGCGAGACCACTGCTAGCGATCCGCCGTCGCTGGTCGGTACGATCGTCCAACATCGCCCAGGCGAATCGGCAGGGAAATTCGCAGGTTTCACGATCTTGTCGCTACTGCGAAGGGTTTTGGCCAATTCCCACTGACGATAAATGTGGTCGCCCATCGTGATCGCGTCGATGCCTGAATCGATAAGTCGCCGAAATTGGCGATTGGTCAATCCCGATCCGTCGGCCGCGTTCTCGGCGTTAACAACTAATGCATCAAGAGATAATTCTTTGCGCAAAATTTGGGCTTGCTGGTGCATCGCTGTGTAACCAGGCTTGCCAACGAGGTCGCCCAAAAAAAGGATTCGCATAGTCTCTCAATCATCAAAATCGTCCTGGAAAATATCCTCGCCCGCCAGCGTTTGTAGGATCAAAGGGCAACCTTCTTCGAGCATGTCGAGCACGTCCGAGAAGCCCTCTTCGCCACCATAGTATGGGTCGGGTACATCCTTGGGCCAGTTATCGTCAAGATAGTCCCCAAACATGCGGATGTGCAATTTCGAACTTTTCGCCAATCGATGCAGATCCGCGTGGTTGTCCGCATCCATCGCTAAAACCAAATCGAATTGCCCAGGTTCCAAATCTTGTGCAGTGACCTGCCTCGCTCGGCTGGTTAATTCATAGCCACGGGACTCGGCCGCATCGCACATCCGCGAATCCGGCGCTTTGCCAATATGGTAGCCGTGCGTGCCCGCCGAATCGACTTCGACGTCAATTTCATACTCTTGAGCAAAGCGTTTCATTACCGCTTCGCCCGCAGGCGATCGGCAGATGTTTCCCATACAAACAAACAAGACGCGTTTGGACATTGAATTAAGGGACGCCATGATCCGGCGACCGATTCCTAAGAGGCCGATTCGAAACAGGTTATCACAGTGCTAAAGATGTTAAGGGCTTTGGCCACTTCGCGAAACCAGTCCGACGAAATCGGGTATGGATGAAACCAGGAATGTCCTTGGCAAGGCTTTCTCTGCGAATCCGCTTTTTCTGTAAATCCATCAAGAAATCCATCGAGTTCCTTCTGAGCTCGCGTGTCTGAGTGGTTGCACAGCGGAGCCCTCAGGATCAACCAGGAGTTGCAAGTCAAAACAGCCTGACCGTGCGGGCAAGAGCTTCTAAATCGGCGGCTGCGGCAATACGCCACACAAGGCTCGGTTGGGGCCTAATCGCAGCCCCAGGCAGCCTGCGATGCAGCCAGCAAGGACGCTTGCCATCACTTGGCTCGGATGGGCGACCCGTAGTGGACGTTTGCACCTAAAAAGGCGATTTTTACTGGGATAATAGCATGCAACTTTTCAGAAAATTCACAATTTTTAACCTTGGAACTTTGCAAGTTCGGATACACTAGCTGTACCCCTATGGAGTGGTGCGAGGGTGGCTGTGTGGTTTCCGTGTTTGCAATTTGGATGCGGCGAATGGCACCAGCTGGATTACCCCTTGAGGGTTTTTCCTTGCCTTAAATGCCCTCAAGGGTTAAAATCACGACTTCGGCAATGGACTACGTCAGCTACAAGGATTTTGACAATGACATCTTCTCATCGCGTTCGCTTCACCCAGTCCTGTCCCGTCTGTGGACGTCGTGTGGAAATTCGGGCTTCGCTTTTGGGTTGTACCGTGGCGTGCCAACACTGTAACGCGGAATTTGTTGCATCGGCTCAAAGCGATGGCTGTCAACATATCGATCGCTCGAATGATTTGCTCGCACGCGTTGAGACCGCGCTTCGACGGGCCGAAGAACAAGCTGCGGTTGCCCAAGGTTCCGAAAAGCAAACGATCGCTTAAACGCCGATCGCATTAAGATTGGCTCGGATCGGTTGTGGGGCGCCGCCGTCGTTTGGTGGTGTCGAGTTCATCCTGAAAAACCGACGCTCAATTGAGCTCGCTAGTCTACTTTCGGTTTAGGGATTTATGTCAAACTGAGCCCCCGGTGGGACCAATCCATAGATTCCGCTGGTGAAGACTTGATCCACCCAATTGTCGAATCGTACGATTGGACGTTCGGGAACAATGATCACGTCTCCGTCACGTACCCAGATCTCATCCGCGGGCGTAGGGCGTTTGCCAAAGACGGCACCTTGTAAGTCAAGCATTGTCGAGATCAGTCGCCAATCTTCTGCACGGCGGAAGATCACCACCTGCCTCATGTTTGCAGTTGGCAAATGGCCACCGGCCGCCGCGATGGCTCCGAGCACGGTTGTCGGGCCATCGAGTTCGATTCGCGAGGGCGATCCAACGCGTCCAAGCACGTTGACAAAGTGAGGTGCCTGGGCCGCCAAAATGGGCTCCGTTTCTAACCCGACGACGATCTCGCCATACTTTAGATTAATCTCTCGTTTCATTTCGTTGAGAGAAAATCCTTGCACGCATACTTCGCCGATGCCAGGTAAACGCACTTTTCCATCGGGCATTATGCGAACGGTGATCGCTTGCTGGGTGAATCCACTTTGACCACCAACGGCGGCACGGATGTCTTCTGCTAACGTATTCGTTTTGACCGGTGTTACGTCCACATCGGGTTTGTCGTAGTACTTCTTGTAGGTCTCGTTGAGCGTTTCTTTCAACTGACTGACCGACATGCCCGCCGCACGGATTTGGCCAAGTATCCGAACTGATATTGTTCCATCGGGTTGGATCACAAGTCCATTTTCGAGTGTCCCACGCGTTAACTCTTCGTTGGTCAACGATTCAATCAACACTGAGTCGCCGGGGGTCAAGCGATACACGCCCTTGGCCTGAGCGCGAGTGATCAAGTAGAAGACCAATATCTCGTCACCGGGGCGCAATCGGTATTGGCTCAAGTGAGCCAATCGCGAAGGGCCCGCGTAGCCCCCGGGGCCATAGGCGTCGAACGTCATTGGGCGGAAATCTTCCCAGCGCAGTTCGCCTCCGCAACCGTCGGCGCAATCCACTCCCATCATGCAACGATTGCATGTCGTTGTGCATGGGTACCCACCGGGGACGTTTCGGCATGCACATGATTCGTTCTGCATGTGTGGACCACTTGAGTATTGCCCGGCCATAGGCTCTGCCGCAAGGAACGGGGCCGCAGCAAAGGAGTGGTTTGCAGTTACAGGTTGTGTTTGGCCGCTCGCTTGTGTAACCCATAGGCTGGTTAAGCCAAGTGTCATCCAAAGCAACCAGGCCATTCGACTTGTCATGATCGTGTTGTCCATCGTCGCCGAAATCGGTGTGGGGAAACGTCTGTCGACTTCGTAGTTGGGTTGTTGCATGAGTTTGTTACCACCAATTCCGCATGGTTTGCAGGGTTCGGCGAATCGGTGATTCCGTTGTCGCTTCGTCCGTAGCAGATTGTTGTGGTAGTTTGACCGAATCGTCTGCGGGTGTCGCCATGCGGTATGACACTGCTTTGGCTTGAATAGGCCGCGTGGCGTTTGCGGTTTCTTGTGTCGGGGCTACTGTGTTCTGCATCGTGGGAGACTGATTCATGGGAATCGCTCCCTGTGGAATGATGGATGGCGAAACAGCAGCGAAGGCTTCCGGCGAAAGCTGAATGACTTCGGGAACGGGAAGCTTTCGAGGTATCTTATCGAACGATTGCCGATGCTCGGCTTGTTGGGCGGCTGCTAATTGGGGTTGTCCCGAAGTTCGCATCACATGGGCCAACGCCAATTGAGTATCACGGTCGTACCGCATGGATAGCGAATGCTCCAGCACTCGTCGTGATTCGCCAAGTAGTCCGATTTTCGCAAGTTGAACACCCAAACGCGAAGCCAAGTTGGCATTGGTCGGTTGTCCTTGAAGTGCCGCGCGACGCAGGCATAGTGAAGTGCTTGTTGGCATTGTCGCCGGGTCGTTCCGACCGAGATAAATTGCGGCAAGCAAGTCCATTGCTTCAGCGGCTTGAACATTTTGGTTTGCCAAGACAGCGAACATTTCTCGGGCATGTTCCAAGTAGATTCCCATTGCTTGTGTTGGCGTTGTCTTTTCAAGCATGTTTTCGGCAATTAGTTTCATGCGGTGTGATCGCACGATCGTTTCGAGGCTCACTTGCGTCTCGGCGCTTAACTGTTGAGCAAAATCGCGTGCTTCGATGAGAGCGGCGCGGGCCAGTTGCAAGTCGGAGACGGGATCTGTTTGGGAGCCGTCCGAATTCGAACCATGATCATCCGTTATCTCAATTGCATCGACAGCGATTGCCAGTGCATGCCATGCGGATGCCTCGGCTGATAACCAAGCGCCTACGCGGTATTCATGAGCGGCTTCATCGAGCGTCTGGCGACAACGGGTTTGTGATTCTGCTGCTGATTTGTAGGGCAACGCCGATCGGAATGCCGGTAATTGAGGCGTATACGTTTTCGCTAAATCCGCGAGTGGTTTGTCGATCGCAGTGGTCTCGCCTGTCGGCTTGTCGAGCGACAGTTCATTATTTTGCGGGTTCGAAATCAACGTTGGGTTTGACAGATGACTTGCAAGACGGCTTGGCACTTTCGGAAACGCTGCGGTCGGTTCAGTATTCAACTCGTCCTGTTTGTCCGCGATTGGTTTGCCTGGCAGGATCGCGATTGCGTCAGACATGTTTGTCGTGGTTCGTTCGACGGACCTCGATTCACCCGATTCTTCTGCTTGATGGATCGCTTCGGGCAGCCGGGGACGCTCGGGAAGTGCGCATGCAGCCGTGTTTCGATCGAGTTCCTGCGAGGCTGTTTTTTTAACCTTGTACGAAATTGCGACATCAACAGCCACCAGCCCGATCAAAACGACGGTCAATAAGATAGACACAACTTTGGTGAGTGTTGATCCGGAATGTTTCGGAGTTTTTGAAGTCGTTTGCCGGTTCGAGATCACGATGCGAGTCCCTGTTCTTGGAGTCGTTCAGCCCGGAAATCGTCTTGATACAAACAATCCGTGCAGTCCCTGTCTTCTGACATGCGGTTATAGATCGGATAATCGGTACGCCGACTGCCTGTGAAAGTCCGGTTGTGGCCACTCATGTATCGGGGATGCGCCCCAAGACCCGTACAACCGGCACAGCTTATCAGGGGTGAAGGAACGAACAAAAACGGACAGATTTTTCGATGCAAGTATGAAAATGCGGTCCGCTGCGGCAAAACACTATTGACAGTGGAGTGGATTGGCGTATATTTCAAGAAGGAATGAAGCTTGTCACCAACGATGGCGAGCAACTTCTCTCTGTTTACGGTTTCGACCGCATCCTCTCTTTTTGCAGACCGCTTCGGAAAAGCAGTTGCACTCGCCGGACGAAAAATGGCTTGAGATAAAGAGAGAAAGAAAAGTCGGCCACAGCAGAGTCATCGCGGCTAGGTAATGCGGTACCAAGCGACGCATCCAATTCGATAAAGATCGATAGATAGGAAGAAATCGATACAGCGAGGATCGACGAAAAGCGCGTTCAGCAACAGGGTTCTGGAACGCCATCAAGCATCTGATTCCAAACAATCATTATTCAGGTTTTCGCGGTATTTGATCCGCAAGCCGTTGTGTTGTGTCGCACGTTTCAGGACGGAATAACTGAACGAGATCATATTGGCAGTTAACTCCATGTGGCGTTTCCGTCAGCCCTGATCAAACACTCTCACCGTTTACCCCTTCGGACACGCAACCGCCGTGGCCCCTTAGAGGTTTCCATTTCCCTTTCAACTTATTGCGGTCTTTCTTCGATTTCCCGCTGAAGCCGGCTACAAAGCGTTTCTTCGATTCGCTTGGAACAAGCCCATTTGGCGCATCTGGATCAAACATGGCAAAAAAACAGCGCAGCAATCGCGGCCGAGGTGGCTCGGGCAGTAACTCGTCCGGTGGCTCTTACGGCAACAATTCCAATAGTGGTGGCAACGGAAAACCCCGTGTTCGCCGACGTCGTCGTGGTGGCGGTGGAGGCCAAGGTGGTCAAGGCGGCGGTCAAGGCGGCGGTCAAGGGAATTCGAGTGGAGAGCCAGCCGATTTCGCCAGCGACGCGCCGCTGGAAGAAAATGTCGGCATCTTGGAGCTGCATCCCAATGGGTATGGCTTCATGCGTAGTCCCGAGAATAATTACTCGCGAGAACGTAGTGACGCGTTTGTACCGGGAACGATGATCGAGAAATTCGGTCTTCGCCAAGGTGTGATGCTTAAGGCGATGGTCCAACAAGCTCGCCGCCAACAGGGGCCCCGCGTTCGTGAAATCATCGACGTCGATGGCATGGAGCCCGAAAAGTTCCTTGAGGTAAAGGACTTCGATTCACTCACTGCGATCAATCCTGAGCAATGGTTGAAGATGGAATGCGGTCGCCAACCGCTCACCAATCGAGTGATTGATTTGCTGTCGCCTCTCGGTCGCGGTCAACGAGCCTTGATTGTTGCACCGCCACGGAGCGGTAAAACGGTCATGCTACAAAACCTTGCCCAGGGAGTTTACGAGAATCATCCAGACGTGAAATTAATCGTGCTGTTGATCGACGAGCGACCAGAAGAAGTCACCGATATGCGGCGCAGCGTCCACGGAGGCGAAGTCGTCGCTAGCAGCCTTGATATGGACGTGGAAAGCCATGTTCGGTTGAGCCAATTGGTGATAGACCGTGCTCGACGGCTCGCCGAAATGGGGCAAGACGTTTTCTTGATGCTCGATTCGATCACACGACTCGCTCGTGCGTTCAATAAATGGGTTGGACGCGGCGGGCGTGGTGGTGCGACCATGAGCGGAGGTTTGGATATCAAGGCGATGGACATTCCTAAGAAACTTTTCGCAACTGCTCGTGCGTTTGACGAAGGTGGCTCGCTAACGATTGTCGGTACCGCGCTTGTGGACACGAATAGTCGCATGGACGAAGCGATTTTCCAAGAGTTCAAAGGTACCGGGAACATGGAGTTGGTCCTCGACCGACGTTTAGCCGACCGGCGCGTTTGGCCTTCGATTGACATCAGTCAAAGTGGAACTCGTCGCGAGGAGTTGCTGCATGATCCGGAAACCTACGAAGCGGTCACGATGCTCCGACGGACGCTTAGTAGCATGCACCCGGTCGATGCGATGGAACAATTGACCAAACAACTTGGTCGGTTTGATTCCAATGATGAGTTCATTAAATTGATCAGCGGTGCAAAAACGTCGCTCTAGCGGTCCGTGCATCGTTGCCGGTTGCGCTAGCGAAAAGCGATATTGAAAGATGAAGACCGTGTCGTGATCAAGCGATTTTGTGTTGAACCATTGCCTGGCCGGATTCCGTACGAGAACCGGCGGACGATTCATGTCAAATCAAAATTTGCGGGGATGGCGTTCATCGACTTTCTTTGTCTTTACCATCCCCCCACCCCGCGCGAAGCTTGGCTCTCTTGGATCGAAGCAGGGGATATCTCGATCGATTCGTTTCCCGCACGCGCTGCGCGGATCGTTCGTGAAGGCGAACGCTTCACCCATGTGATGCGTGGTGTGACCGAACCCGATGTGAATGCATCCATTGGGATTCTTTTCGAGGACGATGCTGTCATCGTCGTCGACAAACCCGCGCCGTTGCCGATTCATCCATGCGGAAGGTTCAATCGCAATACACTTTTGTCGATGCTCGAAAATGTTTACGGCGGGGCAAAACTTCGCATCGCCCATCGGCTCGACGCGAACACGACCGGCGTCGTTCTGCTTTGTCGAACCGCCAAGGCAGCCGGGTTTATTCAACCTCAATTCGAACGCCGCGAGGTACAAAAACTCTATTTTGCTCGTGTTGAGGGCACTGTGCCGTGGGACGAGCATTGCTGCGAGCTTCCGATCGCTAATTCCGCTGGGCGGAAACAGATGCGGCGAAACGTTGGAGCCCGATGTGCCGATGAAAACGGACAACCTGCACGGACCGATTTTCAGGTCGCTGGTCGGCTCGGTGATGGTACAACGCTTGTCTATGCCAAACCGGTCACCGGCCGCACAAACCAGATTCGTGTCCATCTTTGGACGCTTGGGTATCCTATAATGGGTGACCTGTTATACCGAGCCGACGGGGAACTCGGCGACCAGCAAACGTTGTCGATCGACGATCCGCCGCTATGCCTGCATGCGAAACAACTCAGCCTTGTTGACCCGACGACGCTGCGGCGAACCGCATTCAAAAGTGATGACCCATCATGGTGGGCCGTCCCGACCGACACCGAATAACTCAACATTCTGGTAAGACGATGCCTGATAAGGATTCTTTCGATTTCAGTCAACTGAATGATTCAAGCGGCAATCACGCTGGTGACGCCTCGCGCCGAAAGGCGTCGAAAAAAATCACGCGTTCCAAAGGCAAGCATGGAAAAAGGAAACGGCCGATTGGTTTGTTGGTGTTTATGGCACTGATGATGATCGGCACTTTTTCGGGCCTGATGGTACTATTGCAGCAGTTGTCCTCGAAAGAGCCACTCGAAGTTGCTAACTCGACACAGCCAGCGGTGGCAAATGAAGAAGTCCGAAACGGCTCGGTTGGGTTACCAATACCGTTGGTTGAGCCTTCCAGCCAAAGCCAAGAAAGTGTTGCGGAAGTCGAAGAGATTCCATCGGAATCAGCTCCAAAAGACCTGTCGTTGGCCAGTGGTTTGAAAGAGATGCCGTTTGCGGATAGCAGTGATAATACCTCCGCTATATCGCCTGTAACTCCGGAGGAACCGTCGGTGGGGAGATCGTTGGGTGGCGATATTATCAAACACGATGACCCAGACGAAATTGGCAAGGATACGATCCTTGAACTGTATCGCGATCGTTCGCTGTTCAAAGAGGCGCAGTACACCCTCCTGCGGTCGATCTTCGCGGATCGATTTGCCAAGCAAAATGCAAAAGACATTGGCGAGGCGCTCGGTGATGACAACGAAGCTGCCAAAAAGTGGTTCGATGAACACGCCGAAATTCGCGACGAGCTTTTTACTGCTATTGATCCCGAGCTTGACAATGTGATCGAAGCGATTCGGATTTTCGATTCGCTGCGAAAAAAATACCCTGAGCAAATCGTTTCCTATTTGCCTCTCGCGATTGCTACGTCCGTCGTCTGGGACAACAAGAAAGGAGTCTATCGCTACGAGGGCCATTCTCGGCGGACGCATTCACAAATGCCCGATGGATTGATGGAAGCGGCTGACAACTTCGAGTATTTCTTGATTGCAGAAAATGTCATGCAAGGTCGCGGTCAATTTCTGCCGTGGGAATTTCTCGTTCATGTAGTCAACCATCCGACACCGATGGAAGAGCGGAAATGGGCCGTCCTGCAGTACTTGCCCAAACGAATCATGTTTGGCAAATGTTACGGAGAGGTACCCTACGACGGAGTGATGCTGGAAACGGGAGGCCAAGTGTGTCGATTAGAAGGGAAACCGTACACCCTTGCAAATTTGCGCAGCTTCGGCGGCGTTTGTTCGATGCAAGCTGACTTTGCCACACGCGTCGGCAAGAGTCTAGGCGTCCCGGCGGCACACGTCAGTGGCGGCGGACGTTTTGGAGGCAGCGGGCACGCATGGGTGATGTGGGTGGAAATCAAATCGGCGAGCTTGCAGGGAATCCAATTTGTTCTTGAGTCCCACGGACGTTATCGGGGTGACCACTATTACGTCGGCAACTTAATCGAACCGCAATCAGGCCAACGAATCACAGACCGCCAATTAGAGCTTCGGCTTCAATCGGTTGGGATGAACCCTTGGGCAAAGCGTCGGGCGGATTGGCTGATGGATTTGTTCTCGATGATCCGCGAATCCGAAGAGCTTGATGTGCTCGATCAAATCCGTTATCTGAGCCAAGTCTTGAAGGTATCGCCGCTGAACGAAGGGGCTTGGCGAACCTTGGCCAAGATGTCTCGCGACGGTGTGATTGAACCGCGTCACGAGAAGTTGATGCTCGCGACCATGAACGGTCTCTTCTCAAGCTTCGCAAGCTTTCCTGACTTCACTTGGGAAATCTTTGATGACTTGATTCATTTCCAACAGCTTGCTGCGAAGCGGGACGCCCTCTATTCACAACTCGTGGCCCTTTACGAACACGCTGGTCGTCCCGATTTATCTTGCAAAGCGAGGCTTCGTTATTCAGATTACTTGGTTGGACAGGAAAAAGTGCCTGCGGCGATTACCGGTTTGGCCTTCACGATTTTGAAATTCCCGCAGGAAGGTCGCTATGTGCCATCGATGCTCGATCGCATGGAGCAATTGGCTGGCGACGTCGAAGGGGCCAATCAAGAGGTTTTGTCGTTCTATCGACGATTCTTGCCTTTGATCGATCAAAAGCGAGGTAACGCGGCGAGTGACTATTGTATGGAAATGTACAAACGCGGAATTGATCGATTTGAACAAGCGGGCGATGCGGGCACCGCAATGATGCTGAAGAATGAATTGGCGAAGCTGCGCGGTTAAATGGCCGATCGTGTGTTGCTAACTCAAACCGAACGTATCATCTGCGATTACTGGTTGTCGGTGCAACTTGTCCCATGAAAACGATTCGATTACATCATCCGCTTGGCATCTCTGAAGATCATCGATGAAGCCGGCGCTATGTGCGGCCCAGCCAACAATTTGCTCAGGTGTGATCCCTCGTTGCCGCAACGTAGCGAGCCGAGTGTCACCATGACGCTTTGCCAATCGGCGACCATCGGGACCGAGCACCAAAGGAACATGAGCGTATTGCGGTGGCGTCATTCCAATCACGGTTGCCAAATCTAAATGGCGAAACGTGCTCGGCAACAAGTCATCTCCGCGAACCACTTCGGTAATTCCCATCGAGTGATCATCGCATACGACCGCCAAATGGTACGAGATGTTTCCGCTTTTTTGGGTGACGGGAAAGTCCCCTAAATGTCGCGCGGGGGAACACGATTGAGACCCGCCAACCAAGTCGTCAAAATGGACCAAGTTTTCGGTGATCCGGAACCGCCAGCAATAGGAACCCGATTCCGGCAGCGGATCACCTTTGGACCAAGTTGCACAAGTACCTGGGTAAACATGTCCTTCGTGCTCGAAGTGAGGTGCCGACCCCGCTTCGGCAATATCACGCCGCGAGCAAGTGCAAGGATAGACACGGTTTATCGAAATCAAATGTTCGAGAGCCTCTTCATACCGACTCCTACGAAGCGTTTGGATGTAAGGCTCATGCGGTCCACCGATATCAGGACCTTCGTCCCACGAGATGCCCAGCCAGCGCAAATCGTCGATTGCCTGCTGGACCGCCCACGGTTTCACACGCGGTGAATCGATATCCTCGATTCGCAATACCAAACGTTTCCCAAGACTGCGAGCGGACCAATAGGCGATTAAGTAGGTACGAGCGTTTCCGAGGTGTTGAGCCCCGGTCGGCGAAGGAGCTAATCGTCCTGCGGTCATCAAAACTCTGCATTTCCAGGAGTCCGCGGGAACGGAATGACGTCGCGGATATTTGTCATGCCTGTGACATATTGAACTGCTCGTTCGAGTCCTAACCCGAACCCAGCATGTGGGACTGTCCCAAACCGCCGCAAATCCAGGTACCAGCCGTAATCGGCCTTGTCTAACCTCGCCTCCTCCATGCGGCCGGTCAAGACATCGAGCCGCTCTTCGCGTTGGCTTCCGCCGATAATTTCGCCAACCCCAGGGACCAACACATCCATCGCGGCAACCGTTCTGCCGTCATCACTGACTCGCATGTAGAAAGGTTTGATTGATGATGGATAATCCGTCAAAATTACTGGCCCTTTGACATGATGTTCGGTCAAGTACCGCTCGTGCTCGGCCTGAAGATCGGTACCCCACGAAACGGGGTAGTCGAATTTTGCATCGCACGTTTCCAGAACCTTGATCGCCTCGGTATAGGTCATATGTCCAAACGGACGCTCAATCACGCTGCGTATTTGATCGAGAACGCCTTTTTGAATCATCTTGTTGAAAAACTGCATGTCCTCGTCGCAGTGGTTCAAGCAATCGGTAAAGATCCGCTTCAAGAAGTCTTCGGCCAACTTCATGGCGTCGGCTAAATCAAAGAACGCTGCTTCCGGTTCGACCATCCAAAATTCGGCCAAGTGTCTTGACGTGTTGCTGTTCTCGGCGCGGAATGTCGGCCCGAATGTGTAGATCCGCCCCAAAGCGGTTGCGTAGGTTTCCCCTTCGAGTTGTCCGCTAACGGTTAAAAAAGTTGGTTTGTCGAAGAAGTCATATTCGTATTTAACCGGCCCCCCTGATTTGGCGAGCATTTCGAGGTCCAATGAGGTGACGCGAAACATCTCCCCCGCACCTTCGCAATCACTAGCGGTAATGATCGGCGTGTGCGTGTAAAGAAATCCATTTTCATGAAAGAAGTCGTGGATCGATTGACATATTTGGTTCCGCACCCGCATGACGGCACCGAGTGTGTTGGTGCGTGGGCGCAGGTGTGCCCATTCGCGTAGTTTTTCGAACGAGTGACGTTTCTTTTGCAGTGGATAGGTGTCAGGGTCAGCCCATCCGAGAACCCGTACGGACGTTGCGTGCAGCTCGGTGTCTTGGCCTTTGGCGGGGGACTCCAAGAGATCGCCTGCTATGACGACGCTGCATCCAGCGGTGAGTTTTTGGACTTCGTCGGCATAGTTTGCTAATTCGGCCGGAGCGACGATTTGAAGATTGCCGAGCGAGCTGCCGTCGTTCACTTCGATGAAGCTAAAACCGCCCTTGCTGTCCCGCCGCGTCCGTACCCAGCCGCGAATTTCACAACGCTTTCCAACGGCGTCTTGAGCGCGAGCGTCAACAATTCGAATCCAATCCGTTTTCATGTTTCACTCATTTTCAATAGGTTTGCGAGTCTGTCCTCGACGAAAGTCTAATCCAAAACGCCCGCGGCGAAAATGAGTCAAGAATTGGTGTTCACTATCCTGGCGCAGGACGCCCATAGAAGAAGCCTTGGCCTAGCTGGAAGCCTAAGTCAATACAGGCCTTCGATTCATCGTCGGTTTCCACACCCTCCGCGAGTGCCAGGATGTCCAAGTCGCAAACCATGTTGACCAGATTCGACAGCATCTTGCGGCGACAGCTATCGGCTTTGTCAATTCCTCGGATCAGTGAGATGTCGAACTTGACGATATGCGGACGTGCCTCGATCAATTCTGCTAGACGCGCTTGGCCTGAACCAAAATCGTCGTAAGCGAGTTTGATGTCTTGTTCCTCAAGAGCCGATACCAGATCTTTCATTGCGGCTCGGTCGGTCACCGTCGATTCGTGTATCTCCAAGACGATATTCGCATTACCTGCCATTTCGCGAGTTTGCGCTAACGACTCAATCAAACCGTCACAGTCGTCCATTTCTTTTGGATGTGTATTGACGAATAGTTGTGGTCCCTCTGGGAAATCGCGTCCGACACGGATGCCTTCCCAACGCAACAAGCGACTCAGTTCCACTTCCAAACTAAGTTGTTCGGCCGCATGGAACATTGCGGAGACCGATTCGAGTCCGAACACGCTGCCACGTCCAAGGATTTCGTGACCAATGATCTCGCGTGTTTCCTTGGTCAAGTCAACAATGGTTTGGAAATGCGGTCTGACCAGTCGTTCCGACATCAAGCGATCGAATTGCACCAATGCAAGGGCTTGATCGCAAATGTTTTCCGCAAAAGTTCCATTTGTGGCTCCCGTCGAACTTTGACGATAGACGCGAAACGGCGCTTCGGCGAAATGAATCAACTCGTCTTCGCAAATCTTAACCGGATTATTGGGCTCGACTCGTTTGCCATTGATGTACGTTCCGTTTGTGCTGCCGAGATCGGTCAGGTATAGAACGCCTTCTTTGATACTCAGCGCGGCATGTTGGCCGCTAACGGTGCGGAATTGGAGCCTTAACGAGACGCCTGGTTTTCGTCCAATCACATAGGGTTCGTCATCGATCGGCAGATGAATGATTGTTTCGCCGGGCTGCGTTGGGCCGGACAAAAACCAAACGTCGTCCACCAACGCTGTGCTGCGTCGCAAACGTTCTAACGTCAAGTTGTCGATTGTGGCCATAAATAATCACGCTTACGGGGCGATAGTGGTTCCAACATGTATGCGGTGAAATGTTCGTTTACGTGTCATTATGTCCCGACACAAGTCACCCCCTGTGCGGGGATCGACACGCCTCACCAACCCAAATGTAGGTCGCAATTTGTCGCACGTCAGTAGAACCGTCCATTTTCTCTTCGTGCTTTGCTGTTTTTTATCTGCTAAGGGCGATCGGTCTAATCGCAAGCTAAGTTTCAGCAGCGGAAATGCATCGGTACATTCGTTGCACCGAAAAACACGGGCTTGAGTATCGAAGTTATCGATTCGCATGCACGATCGCACTCCTAACACGTTCCCTACAATCGCTATGACACTCACAGCCGCCGATACACATTCTTTCGAGCCGAGCATGCTCGGCGGACTTTTATCCGACGATACGTTCTGGCCGTCACAACCCCGCAATATGCACGAAACCGGATTAAGTGCGGCCTATGTCGACGGACTGTTGCTGAAGATTATTCTCGTTGCTGGAACGGTCAGCGGACGGAACACGGCCGAGCGAATTGGGATTCCGTTTCGAGTCATCGAGCCGCTGCTGGATTCAATGCGCACGCGGAAATTGCTTACCCATGTTCGACCCGCACCCTTCAATGACTATTACTATTCGTTAACCGACGCTGGGCAAAAAAGTGCAAATGCGCAAATGCAACAGTGCCGCTACAGCGGTCCTGCGCCAGTGCCGTTGTCGGACTACGTTCTTAGCGTTGAAGCCCAAGCCGCAGGTCTCGACCCGATTGATCGTGACCAGTTGCGCGCTGCATTGAGTTCGATTTCTTATCAAAACGAATTGCTCGATCACCTCGGGCCAGCTGTGAATAGCAATACGGGGATGTTTCTTTTTGGACCTCCGGGAAACGGCAAAACGACCATTGCCCGTTGCTTGACGCAATGTCTTGGCCAAGAAATTTGGATTCCGAACGCGATCTTAGATGATGGCAATTTGATCAAATTGCAAGACGACGCGTTTCATCGACCCGCGCCCGTTCCTGAGATTTCGGGTGAATTGCTGAAGGGACAAGAATGGGATCATCGTTGGATTCGAATTCGCCGACCCACCGTTATCGTTGGTGGTGAATTGGTGATGGAAAACTTGGAAGTTCGCCATGACCAACGCTCGAACATCTGCGAAGCCCCCCTTCAAATGAAAAGCAATTGCGGCTGTCTGTTGATCGATGACTTTGGTCGTCAACGGATCGCACCTGAGGAGCTGTTGAACCGTTGGATCGTTCCACTGGAAAACAAATGCGACTACTTGACGCTGCCTACAGGCAAAAAGATTCAAATTCCGTTCGAACAGTTGATTATTTTTTCGACCAATATCGATCCAAGTTCGCTGGTCGACGAAGCGTTCTTGCGGCGGGTTCCGTACAAGATTTTTGTCGATGATCCATTGCATGACGAATACCGCAAATTGATGCAAACTGTGATGAAGCAACTTGGATTTGCAGAAACGCCGCAAGCGGCCGACCATTTGTTTAAGTTCTACGAGGACAGTGGGCGGCAAATGCGACGGTGTCATCCGCGCGACTTGTTGACGCAGGTTGCCAATTTTTGCCGATACCGAAAGTTTCCGCTCACGCTTAATCCCGACTACTTGGATCAAGCGTGCAAGAGCTATTTTAGCCAACTTTAGTGTTTGACCTTCACGTCCGTTATTCACCTTCGTACCCAAACTAACCTTCGCGATGACCGCAACCAATACACGAAAGATTTGTGCAGGCTATGAACCGATTCCTGGTTATGTCCTCGAAAAGCTAGTCGGCCGTGGTGGATTTGGCGAAGTGTGGCGTGCGGATGCTCCCGGAGGAATCAAGAAAGCGGTCAAATTTGTCTTTGGCGCACACGACCAACAGCGAGCCGCACGAGAGCTTAAATCGCTCGAAAGAATAAAGGGGGTCAGCCATCCGTTTCTGCTGACACTCGAACGATTTGGAATCGTTGACGACCAATTGGTGATCGTCACCGAACTTGCGGATCGATCGTTAGAAGAAGTTTTTCGTGACCATCGCGAGCGTGGATCTTGTGGCATTCCACGCGACAAATTGCTGTCGCATTTAATGGATGCGGCCGATGCGTTAGACTATTTGCACGGGTCCTATCAGTTGCAACACCTGGATATCAAGCCAGGTAACTTGTTGGTTGTGGGCGGTCACGTCAAAGTCGCCGACTTTGGTTTGCTAAAGGATTTGCGAGACGACCAGTGCAGTGTTGTGGGCGGCTTAACGCCCGTGTACGCGCCGCCGGAAGTGTTTGATGGACGTCCCAGTTTGCATAGCGACCAATACTCGCTGGCCGTCATGTACCAGGAACTTCTGACGGGGACACGGCCGTTTAGTGGTCGAACGATTGCCCAGTTAGCAACTCAGCACGTGCACAATGCACCAGACTTGGAACCACTACCGCCGAGCGATCGTCCGGCGGCGGCGCGTGCGCTCGAGAAAAACCCAGAACGCCGGTTTTCGGATTGCCGCAGCTTCGTTGAAGCGTTGATGAATCCGCGTGGACGCGTTTCGGATCCTATCGGATGTAATACGGAGCTCGATAACGACGATACGGATCCGGAATTTGCGGGCGAGGCAAACGCAAGACAGATTGAGGATTTACCCTCACTTGGCGACGGCCGGATTCAACGCGATGGTCGTGCGGTATCCAAAGTGCTTTTGGTTGCATTAGGCGGCGTCGGTGCGGATGTTTTGCACGACATTCGAAGCCGGATCGGCAGTCTTCATTCGGCTTGCCCGATTCAGTTGCATTCGATATTGATCGATACGGATGAGGCCAGTATTCGTGGCGCAAGGATTGGAAATGGGTGCGATGCGTTGCCGAGTTGCGAAGTGGTTCACATTCCGCTTCGCACGGCGGCTGATTATCGCGATTCGATGTCGACTAACCGCTTGCGAACGATTTCAAGACGCTGGATTTACAACGTACCACGATCGCTTAGCACCGAAGGGATGCGACCGCTCGGACGTCTTGCCTTGGTCGACCACGGACAGAAAGTAACGGATTCGCTACGGCGAGCGATTGAGCAATTGGGACGTGGCGAATCCGAAACCATACCGAAAGTGTTTGTGGTCGGATCGCTTTGCGGCGGTACCGGTAGCGGAATCTACTTGGACGTCGTTCATTTGCTTCGCCATTTGCTTGATACAAACGGTTTGGAACAGTCCAAAGTGTTTTCGATGCTGGCGATGAAGGGAATGGTTCACGATCCCGCGCTTTCGCTCGCTCACCACGATGCGCATTCGACGTTGATCGAAATGAATCATTACCTTCAGCCTGGTAACGGCTACCCAGGGGACGAGGGAGCGGGATGGCCAAGTGTTCCAGCGGCTCGTACGCCGTTGAAAGATGCATACTTAGTGGCTAGCAACGAATTCGACCCAGATGCCCCGTCGCCAGTACAGGTGATTGGCGACTATGTTTGGACGGACTCTACGGGGGCTGATTCGCTGCTGGAGAAGGCACGCAGTATCGATGTCGAGGCTTCCTCATCGCAAGTCTTCACGCCGCAAGTGCGTTCGGTTGGGATCGTTCCTCTTGGCGTTTTTCGCCGTCCTGAGGAAGAAATTCTGACGCCGGCCACGGTCCGACATCTGTTGCTCCGCTGGCTCGGGCATCCTGGTGAGGCGAAGCTTAACGCACCGTTACTGCATAAACGACTCGCCCGCCGTTGTTTCTTTGACGGCGATCTTGTCTCGGGAATCATTTCAAGTGCTTTCGGTTCCGCGAATACGCATCGGCACGCGGAGATCGAACGGCGACTCGCGGAAATGTCCGCTTCGTTGACGGAACACTCTGACGACCATGTATTGGGCATGGAGCAGGTTGCCGCGATGGTGACTCAGTGGGCCAATGAAGTCATGCATTTGCCACAGGTGACTCGGTTCGTCGATGATTTGACACAACAGGTGACTCGTGAGTTGTCAGCCAGATTTACGCACAACAGTACCGATGTCACGACGGCGATCGAAACGCTTGGGCTATTTTTAAAGGAGATCGGCGCTGAGTCGGCTCGATTGAGGAGTCAGGCCGAGACACTTGGTGGTTCCGAAGATGCAAACTGTGACGAACGTAAATGTAGTTGCCAGTCGGATGAATCGATGCAGCAAGTCTTCATCGCTTCTCGCTTGGTGACTCATACGATCTACCGTTTGGCCGCAGAACAGGTTGAGCGGTTTGCACGCAATGTTAATGGGATGGTGTCACGACTTGGAGATCTGGCGACGTCTTTTGCCGTAGCAATCTCGGTCTTGGCAGAACAACGAGATGCGACGGACAATCCGTGGGACGAGATGCCGGCGCAAGTCGCAGCAAAGTTTGAACATACGGTTAGCGAACTTCACAAAGCGTGTGTGTCATCGATTATTGTTCGATCGCTCGGAAAGAATGCGATGCCGATCGATCCAACGGCGTTGGAACAACGCTTAGCGGATACCGCATCGCCGCTGGTTGGTAGTGCACTCGCAGTGTGCTGTGCAGGATCGATTTCGCAATCGCATTCGTTTGATCAAGCAACACAATCGCTCGGCGATGTGACGGCGGTCTTGCCAACACAACACGGTGGTGGTGACGAGGGGACCAGTACGATGGCGATTTCGAGTGAATCGAAATCATTCGACGTCGATGCGGGCGGCAAACGAGACGACCAGCCGATCACTTCAATGGCTACTGCACTTCAAATGGCACGTCCATCGTTGCTCGATTATGGCGGGGTCCAACGATTGATTTTGTCGGTGGGGACGCACAGCGAACAGGTTCGCCTCGAAGCGGAATTGCGTCAATTCCACAACGGTGCATTAACCGTAACGGTGATTCCTGGAACAACGGCAAAACTTGTGCATGAGGCTCAGCAAATTCAACTTTGCGACGTGATTGCGAGACTTGCGACCCTGAATGCGGGTAACGCCCAAGTCAGCACGCGGTTGTTGACGCGTTCGGACATCGATTGGCGGAAGGCCAACGCACGACCCAGTGCGGTGGCAACGAAGTAGGTTCGCGGTAGTTGCTCTTTGGCGAATTTGCCACAACGAAGCTTCAATGTGGAGTTCATCGGCAGTGGTATTGCGAACGATTGTTGACTCAATGATGATTTGGGCCTCTCAGGTTTATGCGTCGCGGCACAGCATCGTTGATATTCGATCTCATGTCGTGATCCCCACGAAAGGACCTCGCCATTGGCCGATTTGTTGACGAAACGCAGCCCTTTTGCGAATCACTGGGGATTAAATCCCAATATCGACTTTTTGAATCACGGATCGTTTGGGGCGACGCCGAAGGTCGTGCTGGAAACACAGCGGGATTGGATTCTCCGCCAGGAACATGATCCGATCGAGTTTCTTGCGCCAGAGCGATCTCTTTTGCCAAAACTGGATTACGTGCGTTCGGTTGTTGCAAATTTCGTTCAAGGCGATGCTCGGTCCATCGCATTGGTTCGCAACTCGACCGAGGGCGTTAACGCGGTCTTGAGGTCGTTTCCGCTGGCGAGTGGCGATGAAGTCGTGATTACAAATCACGGTTATAACGCATGCAATAATGCCGTCCGGTTTGCCACCGAGCGAGTCGGTGCGACAGTCGTCCAGGCAAAAGTTCCTTTTCCTCTTCAGTCGCCCGACGATGTGATCGACGCGATCGACGCAAGCTTCACACCAAAAACTCGACTGCTGCTCGTTGATCATGTCACAAGTCCAACGGGTTTGGTGTTCCCCGTCGAACGCATTGTGAGCCGGGCTCGCGATCGCGGCATTCGAGTCATGGTTGATGGATCGCATGCACCGGGAATGTTGCCGGTGGATCTTAATCGAATCGATGCCGACTATTACACGGCCAATCACCATAAATGGCTTTGTGGCCCGAAATCGTCGGGATTCCTGTTCGTACGAAGCGATTTGCAGAGCGAAGTGCGACCGACATCGATCAGCCATGGAGCAAATTTGGATGGCTTTGGCGATTCCAAATTCTTAGGCGAATTCAACTGGACCGGGACATTTGACCCTTCTCCGATCTTGGCCTTGCCCGCCGCGATCCATTTTCTGAGCGAACTTTTTGATGATGGAATCGGTCCCTTGTTAAAAGCCAATCACCAACTCGCGCTGGCGGGACGGCGAATTTTGCTTGAACGGTTTGGTGTTGAGTCAGCATCGCCCGAGTCGATGATCGGCAGTCTGGCAACCATCCCGATTCCTGTCACCAAACGTCTTCATCCGGCTGATATGGCCTCCATTCAGCGAGAACTTTACCAAACCCATCGAATCGAAGTTCCCGTTTTTCTGTTCCAAGAGGATCTTCCCTGTGTGCGGATTTCTGCGCAGGTTTACAACCATATTGAACAATACCAGCGGCTAGCCGATGTGATTATTGAAACGGTCGAAGCGGTTTGCGCGGCGTAGATGATTGTAGATGATTCAAGTCATCTGATTGCGAGGTTGATTGGTTTGAGTGTAAAACCACTCATCGCGTTCCTCATTATTTCCCTTTGAAAAATTTCTACATCACGACCTCAGTCATGCGTTTTACGAAGATGCACGGTGCTGGCAACGACTATGTTTACGTTGATTGCTTCACAGAAAACCTCGATTCCGTCGATCTGTCCGAATTAAGCCGCAAAATTGCTCACCGCCATTTTGGTGTTGGTGGGGACGGCTTGATTCTAATCCGCCCCAGTGAAATCGCTGACGCCAAGATGCAGATGTTGAACGCGGACGGAAGCGAAAGCGAGATGTGCGGAAACGGCGTCCGTTGCGTGGCCAAATACGTCTTCGATCACGGGATAAGCACCAATGCCCAAATGAAAATTGAAACCGGTGCGGGCGTTCTCGACCTTTCACTGCACCTTGGCGACGACGGTAAGACGGAGTCCGTTACCGTTGACATGGGGGAACCGACGCTCGAAGCAGCTTTGATTCCTACCAAAATGGTCTTAAACGGACCCGTCGTTGATCATCAAGTTAAATTCGGGGGACATGCCTTTACCGCCACGTGTGTATCCATGGGCAATCCACATTGCGTTTTGTTTGTTCCTAAAGCGAGCAATGAATTGGTTCTTGGACTTGGCCCCACGATTGAAAGCGATCCGCGTTTTCCAAATCGAACAAATGTCGAATTTGTTGAAGTGATTTCTGCTGACGAAGTTCGCCAACGAACTTGGGAACGTGGCAGCGGTGAAACGTGGGCCTGCGGGACGGGGGCTTCGGCGGTTTGCGTGGCAGGAGTGTTAACAGGCCGAACGAATCGTCGTATTACAAACCATTTGCTCGGAGGTGATTTGGTTTTGGAGTGGGATGATTCCAACAACCACGTCATGATGACCGGAGGTGCAACGGAGGTCTTTTCAGGAGATTGGAACGAATGAGTAGCCCACCAAGACAAGCGATTTCGGTTGGCGAGTTAACTGGACATATCAAAGCGGTAATGGAGCAAACCTTTCCATCGCTTTGGGTTTCGGCCGAGGTTTCGGACTTGGTTCGTCCTCGCAGCGGGCATCTGTATTTCACGCTCAAAGGAGACGATGCTCAAATTCGCGGCGTTATGTGGCGCAGCAACGTCGAACGGATGAAGCATGAATTGACTGAAGGTCAAGATGTTTTGTGCTTCGGTGACGTGGAAGTCTATGGTCCACGCGGGACTTATCAATTGGTCGTTAAAAAGATTGAACCGCGAGGCGTTGGTGCATTGCAGTTGGCTTTTGAAAAATTGCAGGCCAAACTTAGTGGCGAAGGCTTGTTTGCCGCTGAGCGAAAACGTCCGATCCCCTCACTTCCAAAGCGGATTGGGATTGTGACCAGTGCTTCTGGCGCTGCGGTTCGTGACTTTTTAAAGGCTGCATCGAATCGATATCGCGGCGCGGACATTGTCGTTATTCCTTCGCTTGTGCAAGGCGAAGGTGCGGCCAAATCGATCGTGGCGGCGATCGAAGCGGCTGAACGGCTTGAGCCCCACTTGGATGTGTTGGTGATTTCGCGGGGCGGCGGAAGTATGGAAGATTTGTGGTGCTTTAATGAAGAACCCGTTGTTCGCGCTGTTGCCGATTGTTCCATCCCTACCGTTTCGGGAGTGGGGCACGAGATCGATGTCACGTTGTGCGACTTAGCGGCTGATTTACGAGCGCTTACACCGACCGATGCAGCCACATGCGTGTTGCCTGATGGACGCTCGTTAGCAACTTCGGTGACGCTGTTTCGTCATCGACTTGATCGATCGATGCGACAAGCGATTGACCAGCGGCGTCGAGTAACCGAGTCGATCATGGGGCGTCCGATTTTGCGGAAGCCAATGGAAATCGTGCAAATGCGATGGCGTTTGTTGGACGAATACGATGGGCGGCTTCGCCGTGCGATGTTGGCAACAACTCAGCGCAGTGGTAGTCAAATTGCAGAGTTGTCCACGGCGCTTTCGGCGCTTTCGCCTCTCTCGGTGCTGGCGCGTGGATACAGTGTCACGCTTGGCCCTGACGGAAAAGCGGTCACTCGAGCTGATTCGCTATCCGTGGGCGATGAAATCGAAACGAAACTCAACACGGGCCGCGTCGTCTCCGTGATTAGCGAAGTCGGGCAATGATTCGACGTCAGTTCTTGGCGTGAGATTTGGATGCGTCGAAGTGCAAATTGGAAGTCAAGGAAACGCTGTGGCCAATAGCAACAGCGTCTTCTTGACGAATGACCGATAATCGAGCGATCTGTTGCGGAGATCGCAGTCGGAAATCAGGTGGCGGCATTCTGCTGACGCCCAATAAAACAGGAACGTGATCTGTTTAGATCATTTCCTTCAAGCCCTTCAGCGGTCGGATCGACAACTTCTTGCTCGCTGGCTTTGGCTTGAGCCAAATTTCTTGTCCATCCGCAGGGTTGCGTCCCTTACGCTTCGGCTTGGCCGGAACGTCCTTCAGGATGATCTTGCAAAGACCAGGGATTGCGAATTGGCCAGGGCCTCCCTTGACGAGAGCCTTTTCAATTTCAAGGGTCAGTGCATCGAAGACGGCCGCGACGTCCTTCTTCGTAAGCTCAGTCGTTTCGGAGATGTTCGCCAGGATCTGAGTCTTGGTCGGTGCCTTTAGCGGTGTGGCTTTAGCCATTGTGCGACAACCTTTTTTCTTTGACGGGGTATGTGAATTTCAATGGAGCGTCGTTGCTCGCAATTTCATAACGGCAAAGTGTTATGTTCCTCGCCCCCAACACGCAACCCGGCTTCACACCAAAAACCCCACGTTTTCCGCGGTTTTTCGTCGAAAAGTGGTTCTGCAGTCCAATTTGCGCTCGTTTTGATCAACAATAGCGACAAAATGTAATGGAAAACACTACATTTTGGCTGGTCCACGAAACGGAAAATGCATGCTTAAAAGCGTTTTGCCCCAATATCTCTCGGCTGAATTGGTATCATGCTTGGGGACGTTTTATGCCCTGTTACACCCGCCTTTCTCCATGGATCCCCGTCATGACTGTTCTGCTCCGCCTCGGTTTCTTTGTTGTGGTTTTGCCACTTTTGAGTCTATTGGGGTCTGCTCAGGAGGCCGCCACGCAAAATCCAAACCTTGTGAGCAGCGAAGGTGTTCGGCCGTACATCGATGACGCCGGGCCTGGTTGGATGTCGTTCACCGAGAGCGACTTTTCAAAAGTCAACAGTGGCGATGACACGTGGAGCTGGAAAGATGGGGTTCTGCATTGCACCGGGAATCCGGTGAGCGTTTTGCGGACGACAAAACAATTTGAAAACGTCGAATTGGTGGTCGAGTGGATGCACGAGAAACCGGGGGGAAACTCGGGTGTTTTCCTCTGGACCACTCCTGAATCAATCGAAAAGCTGACAAAGGCGGGTAAACCTGGCCTGCCAGCGGGAATTGAAGTCCAAGTACTTGACCATGCCTTCACTGACATGATGAAAGCGCGAGGTCGGAAAACCGATTGGTTCGGCACGAATGGTGACGTTTTTGCCGTGAAGGTGAAGCTAAACCCGTTCCCGCCACTTTCGCCCGATGGCAGCCGTAGTTTCCCTCGCAAGCATTTGGCCAAAGGTCATGGTCAATGGAATCAATACTACATTCGGGCAATCAACGGTGAAGTCCGTTTATGGGTCAACGGTGAAGAAGTCTCCGGTGGCAACGGAGCTGATCCGGCTCGCGGCTACTTGTGTTTGGAAAGCGAGGGCTCGCCGATCCAATTCCGCAAGTTGCGTTATCGCGAATTGCCTTAAACGCAAATCGAGACAGCGTCGCCATTCGCAGTGCGAAAGGCAACGGAGCGAAAGGCAACGGAGCGAAAGGCGATAAGTTCGTGTGCCAATCTTATTGGCTATCGACACCGCGGACTGACATTGCAACGCCAAACAATTTGTCACTGGCGGTCACAAAGAGGGTCTTACGATCCTTACCGCCAAAGCACACATTCGCGGTCCAGCCGGCGTCTATATCGATCTGCTGAATCTGTTTCCCTTCGGGGTTGAATACCGTGACCCCTTTGCCGGTGAGGTAGATGTTCCCTTTTTCATCGATTGTCATTCCGTCGGAACCAAGGTCGCAAAAGAATTCCTTGTCGCTAATCGAACCATCGGGCTCGATCGTATAGCGGTAAGTTTTCTTTGCCCGAATGTCGGCAATGTACAGCGTTTTTCCATCCGGCGTACCAATCAAACCGTTTGGTTGTTGCAGGTCATCCGCCACGCGGATCAAGTTTTTATGGTCGGGTGTTAAGTAGTAAACTCCTTGGACATCTTGCTCGCTCGGTCCACGTTTCCAATAGTTGCGTTTGTAGAATGGGTCCGAAAAATAGATGCCTCCATCGGGGCGAATCCATAGGTCGTTGGGTGCGTTAAGCAGTTTGCCGTTGTATTCTTTCACGACGACTTCAACTTGCTTGTCGGCGGAAATGCACCAAAGCTCGTTTTTCTCGTCAGCACAAGCCCACAAGTTGCCTTTGGCGTCAAAGCACAACCCATTGGAACGGCCGCATGGTTGCATGTAGGTAGTCAATTCTCCAGCGGTTGACCATTTGCAGATTCGGTCATTGGGTTGATCGGTAAAGAAGACGTTCCCCTTGTCGTCGCAGGCAGGGCCTTCGGTAAATTTGAAGCCATCCGCAAGTAATTCAACCTTGGCATCCGGTGCCAGGATAGAGGTCGTCGGTGACTCGGCCAGCAACAGTTTTACGGCGCTCGGGGAGTACAGAAACAAGTTGCTGAGAAAGGCAAAGGCAAGAAGTCTTGCGACGAAGGTGCGCGTGGAATCCATCGATTCGCTCCGGTGGGCATTGGGAGGAGTGGGTAGGTTCGAACTGACAAAATAGGCAGAACGCAATCAATAAGCCTAGTCCATTCCTTTTCGTCATGCGAGTGCGTGAAAGGAAATCCAGTCCCGAGACATCGTTGAAGGAAATTGTGATATGTTGTTGGCCTGATGTATTGGTTTTAGCCGCTTGCGGTTGTAGGAAATACCGACACCACCGTTGCGGAATAGCTGGACACCAACCTTCTCTCAGGTTCAATTCCCTCCAACACAAACCGGCACTCGCGGAACGCAAATGAACTCGAACGGCCCCTCACGACAACGATACTGGCTCGTTTTTCTTTTGTTCTTGCATACCGTGAACACCTACATGGACCGCGTTTGCATTTCGGCCGCAAAAGGGTCAATGCAGGATGACATCGCGGGCCTTGATGACCAAATGATGGGGTACGTGTTTGGCATTTTTGCGATTGGCTATGCTCTTTTTCAAATCCCCGCGGGATGGTTCAGTGATCGCGCGGGACCACGCCGCGCCCTGACGATCGTTGTGATTGTTTGGAGCATCTTCACTGCAATGACTGGTGCGGTTTTTACCGCAATCAGTTTGTTAGTCGTTCGTTTCCTGTTTGGTGCGGGTGAAGCAGGTGCTTACCCGGGAGCAACACGGGCGATGTACAATTGGTTGCCAGCGAATGAACGAGGCCTTGGGCAGGGGATTTTCCATTCGGGTGCTCGTGTCGGCGCTGCGTTATCGCTTTTAATCATGCCGTGGCTGATTGACACGATTGGTTGGCGGATGACGTTTTTCGCAAACGGAGTCGTCGGTTTGGTTTGGGGGTTGGTTTGGTGGTTTTGGTATCGGGATGAGCCCGCCGATCATCCAAAAGTGAACTCCGAAGAAGTCGAAATCATTAAGCGTGGCCTTGCCGAAGCACAGTCTTCCGAAACGAAGGTTCCTTATGTCCATTTGGTGACCTCCGCCAACGTCCTCCTTGCGATGTTTCAATACGCCGCCAGCAACATCACGTTTTTTATTAGCATCACGTGGCTGCAACCCTATTTGGTGGAGACTTGGGGCAGCGATTACGCGTTGTTGGCCTCGTTGCCGCTGCTTTGTGGTGCCGTGGCCCAATGGGTTTCCGGATACACGGTCACGAAGTTACATGGTTTGGGATTGCCGGTAATGTCGCGGCGTCTTCCT
The DNA here is from genome assembly GCA_007859835.1 of Novipirellula herctigrandis. Classification (GTDB taxonomy): domain Bacteria; phylum Planctomycetota; class Planctomycetia; order Pirellulales; family Pirellulaceae; genus Novipirellula_A; species Novipirellula_A herctigrandis. The sequence continues at coordinate 7,660,044 of SJPJ01000001.1, forward strand.
GCAATGATCGGTTTTTTGCTTGGCGCGATTGGATTGTTGCTCTGCACCCAAACGGTTGAGTCGACGTCGGTTTGGACGTTTGTCGCTTGTTTTTCACTTGCCACGTTTGGTGTTGAAATGACGCTCAGCCCGAGTTGGTCGTTTTGCATGGACATTGGCGGATCACGTTCGGGCGCAGTCTCGGCGGCAATGAATATGGTGGGAAACATGGGGGCGGCGGTCAGTGCAGTGGCGTTTCCGTTCTTTGTCGCCAAGGTGACCTTTCCTGGCATCGCCGAGACACCAGGCACCGCCAATTCGTTCTTTCTATTCGCCGCGATCATCAACGTGTTGGCCATGATTGCGTGGTTGTTCATGAATCCGCTTCGCGAGTTGAAAGCGATTTCGTCTGCAGCCCTGCGAACACGATTGATTCTTTTCTTAGTTCTGTTCGTCGTTGTGATCACTGCTTTGGTTTATACAAATATCGTGCTAAAGTAAGCGAATGACAAAGCGCAAAAGAATTTCGATGGCGCCCTTGCTTCTTTGTGGCGTAGCATTCATGAGCCGTTTGGGAAGGAACTAAATGATGCGAGTCATCGACCTCAGTTTGCCCGTCAATAACGACATGCCTGGCGTCGCCATTTCGCCAGCCAAGCGAATTGAAACCGAAGGTTGGAACGCGACCACCTTGTCCCTCTATTCGCACTGCGGAACCCACATGGATGCACCGTGGCATTTTGTCACTGACGGTGCGACGCTAGACCAGCAGAACCTTGATGCTTGTGTGGGCGATGCAATTGTCGTCAACGTGGCTCCCGCAAGGCCGAAACAATTGCTTGCGGTTGAAGATCTCGGCAGTCTGGCTGATTCAATTGCTCCAGGAGACCGCCTGTTGTTTCGCACTGATTGGTACAAACGATACGGGACGCCCGAATATCGCAATGAGTTACCACGCATTGGAATGGAGCTAGCCGAGTGGTTGGTCAATCGGCAAGTCGCGATGATTGGCGTAGAGCCACCGTCGGTTGCCGACGTCAACAATGCTCGCGAATTGACCGATGTGCATCAAACGTTGTTTCGCGGAAATGTCCTGATTGTGGAAGGACTCGCGAATTTGGACAAACTCTCCGACCAGATCGTTGAATTTATCGCTTTGCCGTTGAAAATTGTCGGCGGTGACGGTTCACCGGTGCGAGCAATCGCGATTGAGCGTCGAGGTGAGTCATGAACCGAATCGTTCTGGGGTGCATCGCCGACGACGTGACGGGGGCAACGGATTTGGCCATCAACCTTGTCCAAGGCGGCATGCGAGTGGTGCAGATTTTGGGCGTGCCTGATGCGGACGTCCTTTCCCAATCCGACGGCTCCCAATCCGACGGCGTCGATGCGATTGTCGTTGCACTGAAAACACGGTCGATTCCCAAACAGGATGCGATCGATCAATCGCTCGAAACGCTGCGGGCATTCCAATCGCATGGGATCAAGCGATTCTATTTCAAATATTGTTCGACGTTTGATTCAACCGAGCAAGGCAACATTGGGCCTGTGGCTGAATCATTGATCGATGCGCTTGGCGTCGAGCAAACCGTTTTCTGTCCTGCCTTTCCAAGGGCGGGCCGGACCGTGTACCAGGGACATCTATTTGTCGCCGATAAATTGCTTAGCGAATCCGGCATGCAGAATCATCCGCTCAATCCAATGACCGATGCCAATTTGGTCCGCTTCTTAGCAAAACAGTCAACTCGAAAAGTGGGGCTCCTTTCTCATCAGACGCTGGCGGTGGAATCGGTCGACGCAATTCGTGATCGTTTGGCAACGCTTCGGGAGCAAGGGGAATCGCTTGTGATCGTCGATACTTGTGACGATTCCGATCTCCGTATGTTAGCTCGATCGGTCGCTTCGATGCCATTGGTAACCGGCGGATCGGGCTTAGCTCGGTTTTTGCCCGATGCCTATCGCGAAGTGGGGGTTCTCAACGACTCGCCATTCGTACCTCCCTTGCCCGCGGTTGACGGACGAAGCCTGATTGTTGCCGGCAGTTGCTCGATCGCGACTCGGACGCAGGTGAAGCGGATGGAATCGCAATGCCCATCATGGCACGTCGATGTCGATGCGTTGATGGAAAACCACGAGTCTGAATTGACTCGAGTCAAATCTTGGGCCGGCAAAGCTTGGGACGAAACGGCGAACAATGGTGCGCCGTTGCTTGTGACTTCGACATCGAATCCCGAATCGGTCGGAGAGATGCAAACACGTTTTGGCGTCGAAGCGGTGGCCAAGGCGATCGAACAATTCTTGGGCACGCTGACCAAAATGATGGTGGATGAACTTGGCGTGCGCCGGTTGATTCTGGCGGGCGGTGAAACATCGGGTGCGGTCGTTTCGTCTCTTGGAATTCGCTCTCTGCAAATTGGACCGGAAATATGCGCTGGTGTGCCTTGGACGGAAACGATTGGTTGCCAGCCTCGATTGGCTTTGGCTTTAAAGTCAGGCAACTTTGGCGATGAGGATTTCTTTCAAACTGCATTGGAGATGCTCGGATGAGCGAACGTGAGTTGCGCGAACGAATCGCGATGCATGGCAAGTCGATTTATGACCGCGGTCTGACCGGCGGAAGCTCTGGGAACATCAGCGTGCGGTTGCCAGATGGAATGTTAGTCACGCCGACGAATTGTTGTCTTGGAAATCTTGATGCCGATGCAATCACAAAGCTTGACCAGAACGGAAATCGAGTCGCAGGTGATAAACCGTCCAAGGAAGCTTTTTTGCACCATTCGATGTACAAATCGCGCCCCACGGGGCAAGCGATTGTCCATTTGCATTCCACCTATTCCGTCGCAGTTTCATGCTTGGAAGGGCTTGATACGTCGGACGTCTTGCCACCAATTACAGCCTATTATGTAATGCGAGTCGGCACTTTGCCTTTGATCCCGTATTTTGCGCCAGGTGATGAAAAATTGGCCGAAGCGGTAGAACAAGCCGCTAAGGTTGCCCATGCTGTGTTGTTGTCCAATCATGGTCCTGTGGTTTCGGGGAAGAGCCTTGATGATGCGGTCTATGCGACGGAGGAACTTGAAGAGACCGCCAAGCTATTTTTGATGTTGCGAAACGAACGGACACGTTTTCTCAGCGACGACCAAGTGAACCAGTTGCGAGAACGTTTCGCAAACTAATCTCCATTGAAGACGACTCATCATGTTTATTGTTACTGTCACATTCGAAGTCAGCCCGCCCCAACTGCAAGCGTTTCGCGATGCGATGCAGACGCAAGCGAAAAATTCACTCGAATTGGAAGCCGAATGCCACCAATTCGATGTCTGCTACGACTCGGTCGATTCGGCCAAGTGTTTCTTGTATGAAAAATACGCCGACCGCGCTGCATTCGACAAACATTTGGCCAGTGACCATTTCAAGCAATTCGATTTGACCGTCGGGCCATGGATCGTTAGCAAATCGGTCCAAACTTGGATCCAAGAATCCGCCTAGCTGCGATCTACAAGCTGACTCAGTTTTTCCTCACACAACCTTTCAACAAACACAACTGAACATGACATCTTTTCGAATCGCTTTGCTTCCCGGTGATGGCATTGGCCCCGAGTGTATGGACGCAACTCGCATTGTGCTTGATGCGATGGTCTCCAAAATCCCTGGACTGGATTTGACGTTTGCATCCCATCGTGCCGGAGCTGAGCTATACCGCGATACGGGCGAAACCTTGCCTGCTGCGGTTTTAGAAGATTGCTTGGATGCGGACGCGGTTTTATTGTCGGCGATCGGACTTCCTGATGTGCGGCAACCCGATGGAACGGAAGTGCAACCAACGATGATGGTTGGACTTCGCCGTGCACTCCAGGTGCATTCTGCAGTCCGCCCGGTGAAGCTTTACGCAGGCGCGCCGTGCGTATTAAAAGACACTGGCCCAGGGATTGATTTTATCGTCATTCGCGAAAACCTAGAAGGTTTGTTTGCATCGTTCGGCGGCGGTGCAAAAGTGGGTAACGAGGTGGTGACCGATACAATGGTCGTCACGCGTAAAGGGACATCGCTTGTATCCGATTTTGCTTTTCGATTGGCTCAGCGTCGCAAAGGGCGTACGGTGGACGGCAAGAAGATGGTGACGTGCGTCGATAAAGCCAACGTCTTTCGTTCGATGGCGTTTTTTCGCGAAGTCTTTTTTGACATCGCAAAGCGATACCCCGATATCGACAGCAATGCGGTCTATGTCGATGCCATGAGTCTATACATGGTTCAGAATCCCTGGGACTTTGACGTGTTGGTGATGGAGAACCAATTTGGGGACATTTTGTCGGATCTTGGTGCCGGACTCGTAGGCGGTCTTGGACTTGGGCCGTCAGCGGAAATTGGTGAAGATCATGGTTTGTTCCAACCGTCACACGGAACGGCACCTCAATTGGCCGGTAAGAATGTCGCCAATCCGCTCGCGACGATCCTTTCGGCAGCCATGATGCTCGATTGGCTTGGCGACAAGCACAATGAATCGGTTTGCGTCGAAGCGGCGGTGACGCTGGAAAACTCAGTCGCAAAACTACTGAGTGATAGCGACATCCGGACCCCTGATCTTGGGGGAAAAGCAACGACCACCGAAATCGCCCAAGCGGTCGCCGACGGGATTTGAATGCTCTGGTTAGCGTGCTTGTTTTTGCCCTCGAGAGCACGCGGATGGAGAGTAGCGGGGGTTTTATCCCACCGAGTACCGATATTATTCCTCATTCCAATTGTTTGGATTTTGATTGTCTTAAGGAATCGCCGCTACGTTTTGCCTGAACATCATGTGAAAACAGGTAAATTGACGTGTCTTGGTTGGTGATTGAAAAGGGAAAAACGGTCAAACTGACTATGATAGAGCCACACTAGACGGAGCCGACGCAGAAATGGTTTGCGAATCCCCGTCGACTCCTCCTGGCTCGCTTCCCCTTTTGCAATGAATCTTGACCGTTTCTTTACTTCGACTGCGCGGTTAGTCCTCGCACGACTGATCCGATCGCAAGCTTGCCAATCGCGAGCTTGCCAATCGCTGGGGCCGATTCGGGCACGTCGTGCATTTCAACCGTCTCTGCGTTCGCTTGAGGCCCGTTACGTCTTGAACGCGTCGGCCGAGTTGAACGCGATTGGGCAATTGCTCATCTCGGGTACCGGTACGGCTGAAACCGTTCAAATGGAGATCGACGCGAACGGCAATTTGACGCTTCGCGATGAAGCCAACGAACTGATCGGTATCACCGGCAACCCAGGATTGAATCCAACGGATCCACTTCCTCAGCAAGCGATCACGTCCAACCAAATCCAGGTTGCTCTTGATGGCGGTGACGATGTTTTCGTTGCTCAATTGCCTAGCAGTCTTAGTGTGACGCTTTTGGATGGTGGTGGCGATGATTCGGCAAGTTTAACATTGACCGACCGAGGCCCCGTGCGAACGGCGACCTACTCGATCACTGCCGAGACGATCACGGTCGAGCAAGACTCACCCACGATTCGATTAGTCGATGATCGCATGGCCCTTTCGGGCGACGTGTTTATCGGCAGCGAAGGTATATCGTCGACGATCGATCTGGGAATAGGTGATCTATCGATTGACGGTCGATTGCTCGTTCGTGGCGACACGAACGTCATAGGCGATGGTAGCCAAGTCATGATGACTGACGCAGTCGCGACCGCAACGAGTGACAATGTCGACTTGCGGTTCGAACTTGGTGATACGTCAAGTGCAAACTTGTTCTTTGGTGGTGCGGATGATTCAGGGGGCAGTCGGATTGAGAACCTTGAAGTCGGCTCGGCCGCAAATGTTTTGTTTTCCAACCAAGCGACCGAAGTAGTTGGCGACTTGAGGATCAACAGTCAAAGCGGAATGGCCAACATCGATACGGCGATCGATGCAAACCAAATCATTGTGAACGTAAACAACGACGTGAACTTCTCTGGTGGGCTAACTGCGACCGACGCTGTTTCGGTCAACGCTGGCGTTGGCAAGGTCACATTTGCAGACAACATCAACGCGAGTAATTTCTCCGTAAGCTCGGATTGTAATGTCAGCCTCCAGGGGGCTTCAGTCGTGACCGATCAATTTGCGATCGATTCCACAAGTGGAACGGTTGCGGTCGCGTCATCTGTTCAAGCGAACGACATCATTGTCGAAACAAATAACGAGGTGGTGTTCTCAAACAGCGTAACAGCACTAGATATGCTTGCCGTCAACGCAGCCGATGGTGCGGTTGCCTTCGGTGGCAATGTTGATGCGACTGCAGTCCTCGTCACCGCGAACGGCGACATTGGCTTTCTTGGCGAGACAACCACGGCTGAGCAAATCGCTCTTACTTCTGGCGCTGGAGTGGTGCAAATTGATTCAGCGATTAAATCCAACGACATTACCGTTGACGCAAACAACGATGTCAACTTTGCCAGCACCGTTACAGTAGCGAACGTCCTTTCGGTCGACGCTGGCGACGGAGCGGTTGCCTTCGGTGGAAACGTTGAGGCGAATGCAGTCCACGTCACCGCGAATGGCGACATTGGCTTTCTTGGCGATACAACCATCGCTGGGCAAATCGGTGTCACTTCGGTTGCCGGAGTCGTACTGTTTGAGTCAGCGGTTCAAACCAACGATCTCACCGTTAATGCGAATAACGATGTCAACTTTTCTAGCACCGTTACGGTAGCAAACGTCCTTTCGGTCGACGCCGGCGATGGCGCGGTCACATTTAGTGGAAACGTTGAAGCGTCGGAAGTCCTCGTCACCGCGAACGGCGACATTGGCTTTCTTGGCGATACAGCCACCGCTGAGCAAATCGCGATCACTTCGGTTGCCGGAGTCGTACTGTTTGAGTCAGCGGTTCAAACCAACGATCTCACCGTTAATGCGAATAACGATGTCACGTTTTTGAGCACGGTTTCCGTCGCAAATTCCATCATCGTTAATGCAGGTGACGGCATCGTGACCTTTGCCGCCAATGTGGATGCAGACGAACTCAATCTCGTTGGCAATGGCGATGTCAGGTTGATTGGCGATGCGACACGTGCCGTTCGCATTGCAGTTGATTCAGGTGGTGGAAATGTCATCGTTGAGGGCGACTTCATACTTGACGAAGGGATCGCGATCATCGCAGGCGGCGGCAATGTTGATCTCGGAGCAAGCCATCTTACTAGCGATTTTGCTTTTGATGTACTGACGATCGAAGACGCTGGTGCGGTGACACTTGGGGTGCTCGAAGCCGCGAAGGGAAATTTAGTCATTGGAACGTGGCAGGATATCGCGGGCCCTATCGAGCAAGCAAACGAAACGGCGATCCATGTAGATCGATTGAGCGTGTCTAGCCAGAACCTTGTGGATCTTTCGCAGCTTGGTAATTTAATCGGCACCGTTGAGTCATTGATGGCACGTGGCGACGTTCGGGTGTTCGATGGCAATGAAGGGATCTCCATCGGCCAAGTCAATTCGGGAGGTGGTGGCATCTCTATCGAAACGAGTGGGGTCGGGGCTGAGATTTTGCTTAAAGATTCTCTCATTAGCGTTGGTGGAAACATCGTCTTAAACGCGTTGGGCAGCATCATCATGCAACCCGACGCCTCGGTCGCCGCAGCTTTTGGCACGATAACGTTCCATTCGTTTGGCGATGTGTCACTGACGGGCCTTTCGACCTTATCGGCTGCGGACGATGCGATTACGGTTACTGCGAATGTCTCGGGATCCATCGTCGACGCAGGTGATTCGTTGATCGACATCGATGCTAACTTCGGAAAAGTCACGCTATCGAGTCTCTTTGGGATCGGAGCTGAAAATGCTATCGAGACCGCAGCAGGAGGGATTGAAGCGGTGTCGAACGAAAGCGGAGCAATCCGCATCGTTGAAAGCGATGCTGTTCGACTTGAATCGATTATCGCTACCGATGGTCCCATCAACGTATCTGCGGGCGGGACGATTGACGCCATTCATGTCTCATCCGTCAACGTTCTAGGCAGCGACGATCCACTAGGCAATGGGTTGGAGTTGTCCCGAGACATTCGACTCACCAGCAGCGGTGGTGGTGACATATACGTCGGTGAAATTTTGGCGGCGGGGCCAACCGACGTGGTACTCAATTCCGATGATGACATTCTTGCGAGGGACAACGATTCGATTGTGCTCGCCGATGATTTATCACTGGAAAGTCGTAACCAGAACGCTGACGGCGACAATGCAATTGAGCTGAACACGACCATTGAGACTCTCTCGGCAATCGTTGGTGGCGTGAACCGAGGGGATCTCGAAATCCGTGAATCGGATTCCATTGAATTGGCAGCAAATGATACGCGGTCGGACAACTTGACGGTGGAAACCAGCAATGGTGAAGTCCGTGTCATTGCCGAACACGACATCACGATTTCCGATCAGCGTCCGCAGTCAGAGAACGTTGACTTTGCAGTCACGCCGAAACTATTGGCTATGGGTGAAAATGGACGGGTTCACCTCGATGCAGGAAACGCCTCTGGCGACACAATGACGCTTGGTAACGGGGCGTCGATCGTTGCACAGCAAACGTCACTTGGTTCAGTACAGTTGGATGCAGCGGAGTTTGTGTTTGGCGAACAAATTGAAATCCGAACGGGCGCGGGCATTGGCGTCGCTCGCGTCTTTTCACCTCGGCCTATCGACGATGTCGAAGGCACCGCATTTTTTGATTCCACTGGGGTCACTACCAATCGTTTGGAGCAAGCCAACGAGAATGATGGGACTGGAATCTTGACGGTGTTTGTCGGCCAAGAAGGCGAACGCGGCTTAACGTTGAATATCGACTGGGGTGCCGAGACCGCCCGCTATCAACAGGAAGATTTGCTTGCAGGCAATCAGTCCCACCGTTTTTCGCACGTTTACCTTGAACAAGACATTCTTGATACTCAGCTCAACGGTCGGCGATCGGCTACTGCGCCATTGGAGGTTCGTTTTTCGGTTCGTCACCATGAATCGATCATCGTGACTGGTAATACGATCACTCAAGGAGTGTTGGATCCGGATGCGACACCACTCGAGCAACCGTTGCCAATTCGTCCTGGTGAAACGGAGCAGGTGACTGCGGGCGTGGTTTCGGCCACTGATAACGATAATCCCCTCCGACCGGATTTGAATGCAAGTTTCGAAACCAACACCGTTTCGGATAACGCGTCCCTTACGCACTTGAACGGGCATGCTCAGTTTATTATCCCAAGTTTGACCGTCCCCGTTGCCTTTTTTCCAGTCCGTGATGTGTTGCCGGAACCAGAACCATTGGAAGTGTTCGCTCGAACGGAAACGACAAGTGCGCCTAAGGGAGCCAGTATCGAGGCGACGGAGGCATCCGCCACATCGTCCGCCAGTCGAGAAGAGTATTTCCAAATCCGTGTTTTGTCACCCGATCCCGATGGGGATGACTTAGCGGCCCCCGAGCGGCTACCCGATGCGGTGTTAGAAGGTGACAAGTTAAAACAATTGTTCGCCGATCTTCCCGATGGCCGTTATGCCATTGAATATGTTCTCGGCGATGGCAACGAACGAACGATCATCGAAGTGGACATTCGGGATGGCGAGCCGATTGTGCCCGGTGAGGAAATCGAAGGTGGCTATTTGAAATTGAAGTTGCTGGACGAATTGCCCGGCGAGCAGGTTCCGGAAGAAAATCAACTTGAATCTTCGGCGGTCGAGAGGTCGGATTCGTCGGAGCATGTCAACACAGAACGGCATCGACCATTCGATTCCGAACAACGGTTCTCGCGTGCCAGTCGGTTTGCACATCACAATCGGCAACATTTTGGGGTTTCTTAAACGATCGAACGAGTTTATGTCCGATAGAACAAACAACCACCAACCGTCTTCTGAGGACGAGTTGCCTGACGAAAAAAACGAAGGCGGCCTTGATGATGATACGCATGATCCGCGCTTAGATGCGACGTTGGAAATCGAAAGCGAAGACGAACAAAATCGAACGGTTTCAGAGTCATCCGAGCGAACCGTCTCGGACGCTGAATTGGAAAAAACGGTCGTTGTCAATGAAGAAAGGGCGAGTACACCGGTAGAGCCACCAAATGCCGAGGATGTCGATCAGACACTTGGCGCCTCGGACTTGGAATCGACGATTCAGGACACCACGCCAATTGGGCCGGGCGAATCCAACGTCAGCATTGCCATGGCGATCGACGGCGAGCAATCCGAAATGACCACTGGAATCAGTGAGCGTGAAACGATTTCACTGTTGGGTAGTAAGAAGATCGGCGCGACGATCAACCCGCGCGAGCTTTCGGAAAAAGATGCGGAGCTTTGGAATTCCATCACGGGCGTCAGTGGCAGTCGTCGCGAGCCGAGTCAATTGGCGCCCGCGATTGAGCGGTCGCTGCGAGAAACCAATCTTCGGATTAATCCGCGAACCGTCACCAAGGGGAATCTGAGTTCAGCTGAAAAGTCGGACTATCGACTAGTACGTTTGCTCGGCAAAGGCGGCATGGGCAACGTCTACGTCGCTCGCCAAGGATCGCTTGACCGCATGATCGCAGTAAAGATCATTCGGCCTCTCGCGAAGGGGAAACGCGAACAACTTAAGAAGGCCGGACGACTCGAAGCCGTCGAGGGCGATCGACGCCAACAATTCCTCTCCGAAGCGGTTGTCACCGGTGACCTTGATCACCCCAATATCGTGCCCATCCATGACATTGCTGTGATGGGAGATGAAACGCTTTTCTATGCGATGAAGCGGGTCGTCGGCACACCTTGGTCGAAGGTGATCGGTGAAAAGACTCGCGATGAAAATCTCGAGATCTTGCTCAAGGCAGCCGATGCTATTGGCTTCGCCCATACTCGCGGTGTTGTGCATCGCGATATCAAACCCGAAAACATCATGCTCGGCGATTTCGGTGTGGTGATGGTAATGGATTGGGGATTGGCGCTTCCGACCGAAGACTTTGAGAAGCATGATTCGGTGTTCCCAAGCACCGGACTTGGCGGGACACCCGCATTTATGGCGCCTGAAATGGCGACGGGACCGATCGGTCGAATCACGGCGGCGAGTGATGTCTATTTGCTTGGCGCGACGTTGTTCATGATCATCACCGGCTTGCCACCGCATCATGGCGGTTCGGTGCGTGAATGCATTCAAGCTGTAACGGCCAACACGATTCGCGAGATCAAGGACGAACATCGTGGGGAGTTGATGGATATTGCCGTCAAAGCGTTGTCCACGGATCCGGCTAATCGCTACCCCAACGTCGTTAGCTTTCAACAAGCGATCCGCGATTACCGCTCGCATGCGGAGAGCATTTCGCTTGCTTCCCACGCAGCGGAGGACTTGAAGAAAGGCGAAACAAGCCAGCAGTACGCTGATTTTTCGCGAGCCATTTTTGGATTCCAAGAGGCTCTGTCGCTATGGGATGGCAATGTTCCAGCCAAGCAGGGGCTCGATCAATCGCGTTTACTCTACGCCGAAACGGCATTTCTAAACGAAGACTTTGACAACGGTCTACAAGTGCTCGATCCATCCATCGAGCACCATCAACCGTGGATCGATAAGTTGCAGGCGGGAATCAAGGAACGCGAACAACGGATCAAACGTCTTGGCATCCTTCGGACGGTCGCCATGGCAATGTTGGCGGTCATTTTGATCGGCGGTTCCGCTTCGCTGTACGTGATCAACGAGAAAAGAAGTCAAGCCGAGCGAGCCCAGGAGCTAGCCATTAAGCAAACGGAGCTTGCCAACGAGCAGACGGGGCTAGCCAATGAGCAGACGGAGCTAGCAGAAGAGAAGACGAAGCTCGCGAGAGTGGCTGAGGAAAACGAGAGACAGCAAAAAGTCGAGGCGGTTAAAGCAAAAAAGGATGCCGTAGAACAAAGGGTTATCGCCGAACAACAAACGAGACTCGCAAAAGAAAGCGAACAAAAAGCGCTCGATGCAAAACGGGAAGCCGATGAAGCAAAGCTTGCCGCAGAAATTAGTGAACGCGACGCTTTGGTCGCTCGCGATGAAGCAGAAACGCAACGTAAACTGGCTGAATATGAGGTTTACCTTTCACGCATTGGTTTAGCAAAGGCACGCATCGAGCGTAACAATTTTGACAAAGCCCGCGATACATTGACCGCGATCCGAGAGCAGCGTTTAGGTGTAAGGAATGCGAGGTCACTTCCTTGGGAATATCGTTGGCTTGAGCGTCAAGTGGGCCAATCACAATCGTTTGTTAACACTGGTAACGCGGTAATTCAATTAGCGACAAGTCCATCTGCGGACTTCGCTATCAGTGTGACCGAAGACGGTTCGGTGCAGCGGCTAACGCTTGCGCCCGATGGTAAGATCCTTTCGCAGTCCACGAAATCGTTCGGCGACGCCCGGATTAACACCGTTGCCATATCGGATGATGGAAAATGGGTTGCACTTGGAACCGATCTTGGCAAAGTGCAACTTTGGGATGCGAGACTGCAAAACGGAAAGCCGATTATCGATGCTCATACGCGTGGCGTAACGTCACTGAAATTTGCTGGCGGTTCCATGCTCGTGTCAGGATCGACGGACCGTACTGTTCGGTTTTGGGATTTCCACCGGGGCACATCGCTAGCGGATTGTTGGCACATTGCGCCCGTCAAACAATTGGATATTGTTAAGCTCAATGGATCCAACGATTGGGCATTGGCAACGGCCGTGGCTGACGCGTCCGCAGGTCGAGTTGTGTTGTGGAATGTGAGCCCTAACGAGAACACGCTCTCCGTCACGCGTAGGGGTGAATTTGATTCCCACGCTTATCCCGTGTCAGCCGTGGCATTATCTACGGATGGCCGAATGGCGGTGTCGGGCGACGTTTCGGGGACGGTCATGATTTGGCGTCCGTCCACTATTGGTGAAATTGACTATTCGAAACAGATTGGCGATGCGATCAAGAATCTTGAACGCAATCAAACTGGATCTCGCCCGAAACGCGGTTTGACGGCGTTGCGACTTGTGGATGGGGAACTGAATGCCGGCATTTCAGATAGCTCAATCAATCGCGAACGTGCGAATGGCATAGAGTCCCAAGCGGGGCATGCTCATAGCGACGCGGTTCGCGCAATTCGTTTTTCTGATGACGGCAACACTTTGTTGACTGCTTCAGACGACTACACAGTGAAGCTTTGGAATGCCCAATCGCGTGATCTCGTTAGCTCGCTTCGTGGCCATGGTGGGTGGGTTACGGATGCCGATTTCCTTGCCGGTGACGCTTGGCACGTATTGTCCTGTTCGGTCGACAAGAGCGTACGGTCATGGACTCCAAAATCATACGTCGGCGATGCTTCGGTTACTCAGTTGGTGAATTTGAGCAGTGACAACGGTCGTTCCTTGGGAGCCAACGAAAAACAAGCCCATCGGGATGAAATTTGGTCGGCTCGGTTCAGTCCCGATGGGACCCGCGTCGTGACCGCTAGCCGTGACCGAACGGCCCGGGTGCTTCGCGTTGACCGCAACACGATGACGCTTGAGGAAGTTGGACGGTTGCAAGTGGATGACTCGGATGTGGATGTGGAGAATGGAGTACTCAGCGAAGGGACTTCATTTGTGGCGATGTCGATGGCGGTGGATCAACGGCGTGGACGGTTGTATGTCGGAAGTGCCGATGCCGTTGTTCGAATCTGGGATTTGAAGCGGGGAACCGAGATCGGGCGAATGCCTAGCACCGGCTTGAATCAATCGATCGCCCTTTCCGCCGATGGTACGCTAATGCTTACCGGTTCAAGTCGCGAGGACAGCAAGGCGATGCTATGGAAACTGAATCCGTCTGGTCTCCCACGGCCCGAAATCGTTCATCGTTTGCAAGGCAATGACCAAGACCAATCGCATGACCAAGCAGTGACGGCGTTTGCAATTTCGGACAATGGGGAGTTTTTGTTCACAGGCGATCGTGACGGACGAGGTGTATTGTGGGACGCGAAAACAGGTAAACCAATTGGTCAGCCGTTTGACGACCTGCGCGGTTACCGAATGAATGCGATTCGATTCCTGCCTGACGCTCGATCGGTTCTCGTCGCTGCGGATGATCAACAATTGTCGCGGATTGACCTGGCAACGCGCAAACGCACCGCAAAGATGAGTCATGATGGTTTCGTGACTTCATTGTCGCTAGCTCGCGACGGCAAATTTGCTTTGACGATCAGCGAGAGCACAAGCGAAAACCAAATTAAAACGACTGCCACGTTGTGGGAGATGGGAACCGGCGCAGGTCGAGTCATTGATCGCAGCATGATCGCGCGAGCGACGAGTGGGAATCAAGCGGCTGACACAAATCCGCGGGGGCGGATTACCTCAGCGGAAATCGGAGATCGTGGCCGGTTGGCGATGATCTCTCACGCAGGCACGGCGGGGGCCCCCTCTCGCGTTGGTGTTTGGAAGCTTTCGGATTCGGTCGAAACGGCGACCAAGCAACCATGGATTGAATTGCCTCGCGAACTTGGATCTTCGGGTTCGGTGATGCCTGTTTCGCAGCAGGAGTTCGTAACCCTCAACGGCGATTCGGCCTTCTTGTGGAACGTAAAAAGTGGAACCCACCAGCGAAGTTTCCGGGCGCACGGTGCGATCAAGCAAGCAAGCTTCTCGGCGGATGGCAAATACATTGCCACGGGAAGTCGTTCCATAAAGATTTGGAATGCGGAGTCGATGCAAGCGGTTGCGAAGTTGGAAGTTGCACATGCTGGCCCCGTTCGTTCCGTCGAATTCGCGTCAGGGATTGATGGAAACAAGCCCGACTATCGGTTGGTCACCGGGGGTGACGATGGCTTTGTCCGAGTTTGGCGTTTTGACCCGAAGGCGAATCAGGTGAGACGAATCCAAGAATTGAATTTTGGTGGCGTCGTCGAGGTAGTCCGATTCACCAGAGACGGTAAGTTCGTACTAGCCGCGGGGCTCGGTGGTGTGGCCAAATTGTTTCGACTTGATTCACCGGAAAACGCAATCATCTTTGAGGCAGATAGCCTTGGCGATTTCACATGTGCAGCAATCTCCGATGACGGGATGTGGATCGCGGTTGGAACTAGCCAAGCAAAAGGGATTTTGTGGAACGTTCCCCAAACACCAACCGGTAAGGTGGGAAGCCCAATCGAACTTAACGGGCACGCGCAACGGATTGAGGACATCGCGATCCTGCAAGATGGTGATGCTCCGATGCGTGTCTTCACAGCCAGCGAGGATCAAACCGTTCGTGTTTGGGATCCGCGAATACAGCGAACGACGAGTCGAAGCAAGGACGCGGGGCTGACCGCTCGCGAAGTTCTCGTCCTCGAGCGGCATACGTCGAGCGTTACCGCGGTCGATTTGGCTCCCGGTGGCGAGCTGCTGTTGAGCGCTGGACGAGATGCCGAAGTGATGCTTTGGCCCGTCTCACGGAATTCACCTTAGCAATTTCGCACCAATGCAAACGGAGCGGTGTTTGCTAAGGCAGCTTTTGGGCGATCTTTCGACCGGTGACGCTAAGAGGTAAGTCAACCAATTCCTGCTTTGTCATGAATTGCCACGGCGGTGTCGCTTTCCATCGTTTCGGGGGCTTTCCGCTGACCGAGGCAACGAAGACGTCTAACCGAATTCGATACTTTGTCACTGCGTGTTTCAGAGTTGCTAGCTGCTTAAGCGGAGCAACGACGCCCGACATTTCGTGGCCTATGGATGCTGCGGCATCATCGACATTGTCAAACTTGCCACTCGTCACGCGAGGGAAATCCCATAGACCGGCCCATCGCTGGCCCGCGGCAATTGGCCTGACTAGATAGCGGTCCTTCTTGTCGTTGGCAATCACAAATGCAAATTCGGTGCGGTCTTCGTATTGAATTCGTTTCACTTTTCCAGGAATCGATTGTTCGAGTCCCTGTTCTTTTGCTCGGCACATTCGCACGACGGGACATTCGTCACATTTGGGGTTTCTTGGCGTACAAACTAATGCGCCGAGTTCCATTGCCGCTTGGTTGAATATGCCTGAACCCGTTTGTGGCAACATCGCGTCGGCAACCGACCACAACAAATCCATCGTCGGTTTCTCGCCCAGCGATCCTTGCATCGCGATCCAGCGACTGAAAAGGCGCTGTGTGTTTCCTTCTAGAATCGGTAAACGTTGATCGGTGGCAATCGAAAGAATGGCTCCTGCGGTATAGCGGCCAATTCCCGGCAGGGCGAGAGTATCGTCGTAATTCGTGGGGAATTCTCCGTCGTGTTGGTCGCAAATATGCTTTGCCGCTGCATGCATCGAGCGGGCACGGCGATAGTAACCGAGACCTTCCCAAAGTGTCATCAGTGTCGGTTCGTCAATTGCGGCCAGCGCATCCACCGTCGGGAAACGAGTCGTAAATCGCTCGTAGTAGGGAACAACCGTTGTCACCTGAGTCTGTTGCAGCATGATTTCGCTGACCCAAACCCGATAGGGACTCGTTAGAGGTTCGCCGGGTCGACTGCGCCAAGGCAAGTCGCGTGCGTTAGAGGCGTACCAATCCAACAGCCGTTTGCGGACTCGGCTTCGCCATGCTGATGTTTGCCACACAACATCATGTGGCGGGAAATCGGACGACATGAGCGGATCGGATTTTGCCGCTTTTTTAGCCGGCTTTTTGCGTTTGCTCACTCGTTGTCGTACTTTCCGAGTTTCAGTATGACGCTGTTTAATTCTACGCCTCGACGGAATTTTACTTCGACTTCGTCACCGGGCATTTTTTGATTGATCGCTTCCTGCAAATCTTCGAACTTGGTGACCGTCGTATCGTTGATCCCAACGATCTCGTCGCCCCGAAGCAAACCGGCCTGTTCGGCTGGTTTGCCGCGCGTGACTTCGTTAATTCGGCATGTGTCCATTCCGTTGTAACAAAGTACTCCCAAAAAGCCACCTTGTTTGAAATCGATGTGCAGCCCGGGCAATTGCGTCCGCATCTGATCGACTTTCTCTTTGGGTATGCCGGTTCCCATTAGGCTCAATGAGACGGCGATTGGAATCTTGGTGATCTCATCACCGAGTTCGGCTGTCAAATGAACGTAGCGAAATTCAAGCGAATTGACTCGCTCCATTCGCTGGAGCGGCCGGATACAGGTGGTGTCGACTTCTCCTTCGACGATCGCGATTGTCTTCAAGTCGGGCATTTCGACTAACCGCTCGATCACTTCGGAGCGAATTGCGGTTCCTTTGACACGTGCGAATTCAATCTTCTTAATCCAACGAAGCCAAGCTAAAGGCTCTAGATCGCCCGACCAACCTTCGTCAATCTGGACGACCATCTCAGGAGTACTGATGGCACGAACGAGGAATTTGTCGATCCCAATCGTGATGCCAGCCTGGGCTAACACATTGACAGCTTGCGATTGGCGCATCTCGCGAATCTCTTCCACTGCGGTCTTTGCCAACGATGCACGGCTGGTGGCTCCCGACTCGCTCACCTTTGTCAAAGCGTCCCACGCGCCGCCCACCTCGTCGGGCGGCTGTTTTAGCGCGATCTCTGTCAGGCAATGAATGGCGCGGTCAATCGTTTCCAAATCGCCCCGGTCGAGTGCCCCCACGAGCCTCGGCACTGCCGAGGGACCTGCATCAATGAGTTTGCCGGTTGCCGATTTTCGCCGGTGGAATTGGTCATCGCCGAGTTGCTCGACCCACTTCGTAATTGAATCGTTCGGGGGGGCCTGCGCCGTCAATTTTGACAAAAAAATTGGGCCAGTCAGGCAAGCTAGGAAAATAGCAAGCAAAAGTCGATTCATGCGGCGACCGATGGAGATGACGAAAACGAAGATTGGCTTTTCTGGGACAGTTGTATCGTATCGACAACCGCCGATACGGTCCAACCCGGTTGTCCGGGATGAGCGTTGTGAAACACGATCGGGCTAGATTCTTTGCCTGATTTTGCGTATTTCTCCATTCGCCGTTCTGCGCCCGAGCGGCACGATTGTCTGAAATCTCGCATTTTCGCGAGTCATCTGTTAAGCCCTCGACACTGAATTAGGCGGTCTACTATGACCTTTCGATTGGATCTCACCCCCGATTTCGACTGCTGGAACGATGGTGGCCCGATATCTCGCCAGGGCGTTATTGGTGTCGCGATGATGATCTTGGTTGCTTTTCAATCGTGGACCAACCGATGCAACGGCCAATACGTTACCTATCCGAGTTCGTATCCAATCGCTTCTCAACCGGTGAGCTCCTATCCAACTAACTCGTATCCAACCAACTCGTATCCAACCAACTCGTATCCAACTAACTCGTATCCAACTAACTCCTATCCAACCAACTCGTATCCAACCAACTCCTATCCAACCAACTCCTATCCGGCGGAGCACCCTGCCCAATCAACATCCGTGGCCTCGACTCCGGTCCATTCCGCCGCATCGAATCAATCGACAGCATCAAACACAACGATTCCAACAACGGACCTACCACGGAGAGCCATTGCCGAGCCAAAACTGGCATCTCGGTATGACATACAAACCGGGCACGGGCAAAGCGATTGGTTGAATTCCCCTAAGACCTTCACCTCGCAACCGATCGCGCCGTCACCGTTCACTTCGGTCAACGATCGTCCCTATCAATCAGAGTACGACCTAACGGCGATCGAATCGGCTCGGCTTAGTGCAGCCCAATTTCGTCGGATTGCACAAAACGCATCCGGCGTCGGTTCGGAAATTACCGCGTCGGTGGCTACGGAAAACAGCGAATTCGCAGACCGATGGGCACTCTTGGCCGAGCGCTATGGTGTTCTTTCCAATCGAGTCCACGAATCGAGCACTCGACTCGCCACTACCACTCGCGACTACGAGGACGTCCAAGCCAAGCTTGATCACTATGGTTTGACTCCGACGGTGGGGATGTTGTTGCGACACAAGAAGGAGCAATTGGCTCATTGGCAAGCTCATGACACCGTGACACTTTTCACCAACGATGAACTGAGTCGCTCGCGAGCCGAGCAATTGGACATCGAAATGGTCCACTATGATGGCTCTAACCCGGTCGAGCAGACGCAGCAGATGATGGCGGCGAATCGATACGAATCCTCGGAAGGTCCCAATAGAATGGTGGGCTCCAACGCCGCCATGGCATCACAAATTGAGGAATTGCTGCGTCAAAGAAAACTTTGGCTTGTGGCGTTGGGCGAAGGCTATCAAGACTATCGACAAAAATTGGGTGAACTTGACTCGTCGACCACTGCATTGCACGAGTTGACTCACGATTACCAGCGTTTAATCGATCGCCAAGTTATCTGGATTCGCAGCGACGACGCGCTGGCTGTGGACGATGTTCGCAAATTCAGCACCGGGCTTGGAGCATTTTTTAATTCCAAGCGTAGTGCCGACTTTGGGTATTCGCTTGGCCAAAAATGGCGAACCGATCCCGTTGCGGGCATTGGTCTATTGGCATGGATCGTTTTGGTTTTGATGATTCGATGGCGAGCAAAATCGTGGTTGGTTGGAATCGGTAGCCGTACTCGTATGCGTGAGTCAACAGACGAGTTGCGAAAGGTTGCGGCAGGCATCTTAACCACCGTTGTTGCGATTGCTTTTCCGACAATTCTGTATTCCATTGCGCGGTGGCTAGGTGAAGGGTACGTGTCGGAAGCGACGCTCAATGCGTCCAGTGCCTTCTATGCAGCATGTTTGGTCGTGTTGTCCGTCGAAGTGCCGCGGCAATTGTTTCGCACCTTCGGGTACTTTGACAAACACGTTGCTGTGGAGTTGCCACGCCGCAAACGAGCTTGCACTTATCTAATGTTGATCGGTATCGGTTTGGGATTGGCGGCCTACGTGATCACGCTGTCGGGTTTGATCGATCATGGAATGTGGCGCGGCAGTGTTGCGCGGTTCGGATTTTTGGCGTCGATGCTATTGGTTGCATGGACCTTCCATTTAGCGTTTCGTCCCTCCGGCGGATTCTTAGAACCACTGATCGAAAAGTACGGCGGCAGCGTGATCCATCGTATTCGCTTGGTGGTCTATTTGGCCGCGATCGGTTTTCCGCTTGCGGTCTGTGTCTTGTCGGTACTCGGGTATGGGTTCACTGCCAATGAATTGGTCAAGCGTGCGATGATCACGATGGTTGCTGTTTTGATTGGCGGCACGCTATGGTCGGCGGTAAAAATTCTCTCTGCTACTTCGTGGTTGTGGTTGACCGGATCAAAGCAAGAACGCAAATTCGATGAGTATGGCGAGATCAAGTCCGAACGCGTCACCGGGACGTTGGCGGAACATTCGCTTGAGCTTAAGCACCAAATGGCGTTTCTGTGCCAATGTGCTTTGGTTGTTGGTGCGATTGCCAGCTTAGGATGGCTGTGGATTGATGTGTTCCCAAATGTTCGGATGGGAAATCCGGTGGTCTGGACCGTGGACGATACGGTCCAACAAGCCTTGGTCGATGCCAGTGGCGAGACGGTGATGGAGACGGTTACCGAAACAACGCCGATTACAGCGATGCACTTGTTGTTGGCTGCAGCGACGTTGTTCGTTGCGTTTCAACTGGCCAGTCTGTTGCCCGGATTGTTCGACGCTTTGGTGCTTCAACGAGTATCGTTCGATGAAGGGATGGAGCATCTTTCATTGGTGTTCGGACGATGCCTGTTGTTTGGCGTTGGTTGCTTTGTGGCTGGGAAATGGATCGGCATTCGATGGCAAGCGATCCAGTGGTTGGCGGTTGGCCTAACCATCGGGCTCGGCTTTGGTTTGCAGGATATCGTTCGCAACCTGTTTGGCGGAATCATTGTGCTATTTGAAAAACCTGCGAGGCTCGGTGATTTGATCACCGTCGGTAAAGCAACCGGACGAGTTGCCTCTCAAAAACTTCGCACAACGGTATTGTCGGATGAAAAGGGACGCGAGGTGATTGTGCCGAACAAGAATTTCGTCAGCGAAGATGTTGTCAATTGGATGGGCGCCGGTCGACTTAGTGTGATCCCAGTCGAGGTCGCTGCGACTCGCGATGAGCGACCCGCCGATCTTTGTCGAATGTTGCAAGAGTTAGTAATCGATCAGCCAGATGTTTTGCTGTCTCCGTCACCACAAGCGACGTTGGTATGCGTTGGAAAAAGTTTTCAGCGGATTGAGATTCAAGCATGGATCGAAGAGGGACACGATGCATCCAGTTATCGGTCGACGTTATTAAAGCTGGTTACCAAATTTTTGCGTGAGAACGATTGGCTAGCACCCGCTCAACCGCCCCAACGACCGATCAGCGAGTTTGCCCATGGATCGACCGAGGATTTACACGGAGATGATCCGTACGGAAGGAAACGAACTCGAAGCGGCAGACGTTCAGCCTAAAGCCGATTCCCATGCGAGCGATTCCCTAAAACCGGCTTGGTGAAAACGCAGTCGCGTCGATGTGCGTGGGGTGGCCTTGGATGATCTCCGTGATCAACTTTCCAGTCGCTGTCGCTAGGCTCAATCCGAGCATGTTATGACCGGTCGCCAGAAAAGCGTTCGATAGTCTCGGCACTTGCCCGATGATCGGCAAACTATCCCACGTCATTGGTCGCCATCCGAACCATGGCTCTTGTTTGCCAGGCGTGTAAGGTTCGACGAGATAGGGTTTGGCCGAACGCCGCAGTTGTTCAATACGCCGCTCGGGAATCGATTCGTCAAAGCCAACAAACTCCATCATCGAACCAAGGCGATAACCATCATCGAATGGTGAAACCCCCACTTTGTGTTCGGGGAACAACATCGGGTGTTGAGGGCACCGATTGGGTCGGGCCATCGTCACCGAGTAACCCTTGCCAGGTTCGATAGGAATGCGGCACCCCAATTCCTTGGATAAAAGGACGCTTTTGGCACCGGTTGCCAATACGTAGTGGTCGGCGGTCATTGGGCCATGCGAAGTTTGCACGCCAGTGATTTTGCCGGACGTTTTCGACACGTTTTGCAACTCGCAATTTTCAATGAATTTCACGCCGCGACTCTTCAGCTGATTTGACCACGACGAACACAGCAAGTCGGGGCGAACCGATGCATCGCCCGGGAAATAATACGCACCAGCCAATCCTGGTTTCAACGCGGTATCAAAATCGGTGAGTTCACCACCCCTGATTTGCTCGCTCGAGACACCAAAGTGTTCCGCCAGAAACCGTTCCGTATGACTAAACGCTCGCATGCCCGCTGTGCTTTGCAAAACGTAAAGCAGTCCCGTTTCTTTCCACTGGCACGACAATTTCTGTTCAGCAACTATCGATCGATATTCGCTCATTGACGAATCAAGAATCGCCTTTAGATGCTTCCCTGCTGCGAGCATTTGTCGCCGATTGCAGCGGCGAGTGAATTCCCAGAACCATTTCCACTGATGCAAACTTAACCGCGGTTTTACTCGAAACGGTGCATTAGGATTTAGTAGTGATTTCAGAGCAACGCCAATCGCCTCAGGTTCGGTTAGCGGCAACACATGGCTTGGGGAAATGTAACCACAATTGCCAAGCGAGCATCCCGC
Organism: Novipirellula herctigrandis; assembly: GCA_007859835.1. GTDB lineage: Bacteria > Planctomycetota > Planctomycetia > Pirellulales > Pirellulaceae > Novipirellula_A > Novipirellula_A herctigrandis. The sequence continues at coordinate 7,682,421 of SJPJ01000001.1, forward strand.
GCCAATTCGATAGCGATCGATCACGGTGACTTGCATCCCCGCGTTAGATAAATAGTGGGCCGACGCGATTCCAATCACGCCCGCGCCGACCACAATGGCTGATTCGGTGGGGGTTGGTGAGTTCATCGTCAAACGTTGTTGGTTCCACCTGACCAATTGCTGTACCAACTTTTGAACAACGTCCATTGGGCATGGATGAATTCACGTTGGTTGTCGCTAAGAGCATCTGATGGGTTGAGTTGGTATTGGTATTCCGGATTGCCTTCGAGGACCATCAAGTATTTGTAGTGGAGAATTAAGTCGGGGCCTTCATCAAACGTCGAGAGGATTTTTAACTCTGCATCAAGTTCGGTGGCCAATCGCCTTGCTTGGGCGTCCCCTAAAGCCGCTCTTTCGCATAATTCCACTAACCGTAGCACTTCACGCGGCAACGCATTACCGACGCCCGTGATCGCTCCTTTGGCACCGCAATTGACGAAACCATGGAACACTTGTGTGTCGACGCCAACCATCAGGGTTAAGTCCGCCGAGCCGCTGGTTATGTTTTCTGCCGCATAGCTCAACGCATCGGAGCTGCCGAATTCTTTGAAGCCAATTAAGTTTGGATTGTCACAACGGAGATCGGAAAATAAATCGGCACGAGTTTGGAATCCGTAGTGGGGGCTATTGTAAGTCACAGCGGGAACGTCGGCAGCGGCCTTTGAGATTGCTTGAAAGTGAGTTTTTTGGGAGGGGATGGAATTGCCCCGCGAAAGTAATCGGGGGATCACCATTAACCCCGCAGCGCCGACTTGATTGGCGTGTGCGGCGTGAGCGACCGCCAAATGCGGATTTTGTGCCCCGGTGCCAACCACCACCGGAACACATGCTTTGAGAAGTTGCTCAACGCTTTCTTGTCGTTGTGTATCGGTCAGCAGTGGCCAATCACCCATCGAGTCACAATAGACAACCGCTCGCATCCCGATTTCAACCAGGTCGCGCCCCTTCCTAACGCGAGCGTCAAAATCAGGTGTTCCGTCAGCGGAACAGGGAGTCATCAGTGCCGGAACGCAGCCACAAAAGATATTCGAGGAATCAGCCATCAGGAAACTATTTACGTTGAAGGTTTTTGATTCAGTGAAGCTTGGTGATAAGGGATGCCAAAACGAAATGGGTCTGCCGAGTTAATGATCAATGTTAACTCGCCGTTGACAAACGCTTGGCCTTTTATCGTTGGGATGATGCTGCCAGGCGGAATATCGTTTGCTTGGTTTGCCATTTCGACGGATCCATAGAATCGAGTGTCAAGGATTCCAGCTTGTCGCCAAGTTTGATCAAGATGGAGCCGGCCATCTGAAAATAGACAAGCCAACTTTGCGCTCGTTCCGGTTCCGCAAGGTGACCGATCGTAGGCGTTGCTGGGACAGAGAACAAAGTTTTTGCTGTCGGCTGACGCCGGGTCACTGGGCGAATCAAATATTTCCACGTGATCGATTTCGGCCGAGTCTGTTCCAACAATGCCTTGGTCGGCGAGTGATTGGCGAATCGCAATTGCGTACTGGGTTAACCTCCCTGCGTGTTCCAAATGCAAGGGAAACCCCGAAGTGTTGTTGACCAGAAAGAACCAATTGCCACCCCACGCGATGTCGCCGACGACGGTACCCCAATCAGGCACGGATACCGACACCCCAGCGGCGATGCGATAGCTTGGGACATTCCGAACCGAGATCGAGCCGCTATCGTCGACTTGTGCCGTCACGCGTCCGGCGGGTGTTTCAATACCGTGGTCCCCCGCAGATATGATTCCTAGATGAACCAAAGTTTGGACTAAACCTATGGTGCCGTGAATACAGCCGTTAAGGTAGCCGACGCTATTAAAGAAAACCCCGCCCGCTACGCAGTCGTCCCGGTCTGATTCGCATAACAACGCGCCGACCATTGCTTCGTACCCACGTGGTTCACTCAATCCGCAAGTCCGCAGCCAATCATGATCCCGGCGAAGTTCTTCCCGTTTTTCAAAGGCCGTTCGTCCGGTCAGTTTGGGGCCGCCATCGATGACCACACGAGTCGGTTCCCCAGCGGTATGAGAGTCGACAATTCGGATGCTGCGTTGATGTACCATAATTCGTATGTTAGCCGCAAAAAGCGCAAGTGTGATCAGCCAATCGAAACCACAAAACACCACGAAATACTGGCTCGATTCCCCGCGTCGCGTGGTCTCGCCAAGGGGCCTCTTGGTCGCCAACTTCAAAGTCTTGGCATCGCTTCATGTTCTTGTACCAAAAAATCGACCACCGGACAGTGGAAGGGATTTTTTGCTATAATCTCGACCCCCAGATGATTAGAGTATCGCCGTTCCTTTGCATCTGGACTTTTCAAAAATTCTGACCAGTGCGGTCAACACCACGACCCAGCTTTCTAGCGAGACAATTTTATGTTTTTGAGACGTTTGGCATCTGTTCTTTCGATGACCATGTTATGTGCATGTGTGTCCGCGGAATCGCCACACCCTGCGACTGCCCCTCATCCCGCTGTTGCACCAGCGGTCGAGAAAATCAACGCTGCGATCAAGGATGGACCCTATGATGAGGAGTGGTCGTCGTTGAAGAAGTATGAAGTTCCACAATGGTACAAGGACGCCAAGTTTGGCATCTTTATCCATTGGGGTGCCTACAGCGTTCCGGCGTTCGGCAGCGAATGGTATCCACGCCAAATGTATATCAACAAGGGGCGACGAGGTAGCAACTTCTTTGAACATCATTCGGAAAAGTATGGCCCTCAAAAGACATTCGGGTACAAAGACTTTATTCCCCAATTCAAAGCTGAAAAGTTTGATGCAAGCAGTTGGGCGAAGTTGTTCAAGGAGACCGGCGCACGCTACGTCGTTCCCGTCGCGGAGCACCATGATGGGTTCCCCATGTACGATTGTTCGTTCACGCGTTGGGATGCATCGGAAATGGGGCCCAAGCGAGATGTGCTTGCTGAGTTGTCAAAGGCCGTTCGTGACGAAGGCATGAAGTTCGGGTTGAGTAGTCACCGTGCATTCAATTGGATGTTCTACGTCCGCGACGAATCGTATGATAATGCCGATCCACAGTATGCGGACCTCTACGGGCGACCAATGCCGTTTCTGTTTAAAGAGAACGCTTGGGACTACCAAAACTTCTTTCCGCCACAAGACGATCAATTCAAAGATGATTGGTTGGCTCGTTCATGTGAATTGGTTGACAAATACAAACCCGAAGTCTTTTGGTTCGATTTTGCCATCACTCCCAAACGTGATTTGTCGTACGAAGAGAACTCGTATGCGGGGCACTTGAAGAAGTTTGCGTCTTACTACTACAACCAGTCGACGAAGTGGAAGGATGGGATTGGGGTCATCAACTACAAATTCGACGCGTTTCCTGAGACAGCCGCCGTGCTTGATAAAGAACGATCGAAGATGGCCGAGATCCGCAAGCCATTCTGGCAAACCGACACCGCGGTGAGTTCGAGTTCGTGGGGTTACACGGAAAACCAGAAATACAAGAATCCTGATCGGTTGGTCGACGACTTGGTCGATATTGTCAGCAAAAATGGGTGCTTACTGCTCAACGTCGGCCCTCGTCCTGATGGCACGATCCCCGAGCAAGATCAGGCGATTCTGCGAGCGATTGGCGGATGGCTGAAAATCAACGGCGAATCGATCTACGAAACAACCTACTGGAAGACCTTTGGCGAAGGCCCCACCACCGTTTCTACTGGACACGTCTCGGAGGCCAAGGACAAACCGTTTACCGCGGGAGATTTGCGGTTCACCACACGCGATGGTGTGCTCTACGTCACGGGGCTTGCTTGGCCCGAAAATAACCGAATCAACATTCGGTCTCTTGGGAAAGATTCGGGCTTGTACGATGGCGAAATCGGTACGATCACCATGCTCGGGTCCGACGAAACCGTGAAGTGGACTCGCAATTCCGATTCGCTGGAAGTGGCGTTGCCAACCGAAAGGCCTTCGGAATTCGCATATGTCTTGAAGGTAACGAAATAGCGCGTCACCAATTCAGGCGTTTGTTCCGGCGGGAGGATTGTCTCGATCGTATCGAAGACTTTCACCCCGCCAGCAGCTCGTTTGATATCGTTCCGCTTCGGCAAAAACTCGTTCGGAATAGCATGAATGCCGCGTTCCTTGTTGTCGGGGGCATGAACGTTGTCAGGGGCATGAACGTTGTCAGGGGCATGAACGAGCATTTTGAAACAAGCATTCGTCGGCCAGGATGCCCCCTTTTCCAAATGAACGCAGCGGAATTGTAGCAACGCTACGTTTGCATCCGGTCTTTTGAGCGGTTTTTCGCTAACTCCGTACGCGGTGGATCCGATTTGCGCCCGCGTTTTGGGGGCGGCATTTTTCGTCGCTTTAAAATTTTGGGAAAATCAGACTTCTGTATTGGTGCAGGTTGGGTGATCTGCTAATCTCCGCTTACGTCGTTGGTTGCGACACATTTCAGAAACTCGAGGGACGCCAAGAGGGCGCACCACAGAAGAGTGAAATGGTTCATTCAGGTGGAAAGGAGTCCAGCGTGGATACCAAACAAACGTCTGTCAGCGTTCATATTCGTTGGATGATTCGCCGCGATATGCCGGCTGTACTTGGGATTGAAAACAAAAGTTTCGAATTTGCGTGGACCGAAGAAGATTTCATTCGCTGTCTTCGTCAACGGAATTGCATCGGGATGGTCGCTGAATTGGACGACCAAGTCGTCGGATTCATGATCTATGAATTGCACAAGAACCGATTGCATATTTTGAACTTTGCTGTTCACCCCGACGCTCGCCGCAAAGGCGTCGCCGATGCGATGCTGAATAAGCTGCTAGGCAAGTTGTCGCAGGAGCGTCGCAATCGGATCATGTTGGAAGTTCGTGAGACGAATCTCGAGGCTCAGCTCTTCTTCAAGAGGCTTGGCTTCCGTGCCATCTCGGTTCTTCGTGACTTTTACGAAGACACGGTCGAGGACGCCTATTTGATGCAGTACCGCTATCAACCCACTGTCGAAGAATTGGCACAGCCTCACAACCGCATCTCGCGGATGGCTGGTTAAGCGATTCGTCGCTGTTTGTGCGAGTGAGTTGGTGTCCAGCCCGGGTAATAACAGACCCGGTTTCTCGAAAGGCGTTCGGTGACCCGACGTCCGAAACGCCCACAAAGATTGGGTGCTACGATTAGATCACGATCCGCTGTTCTTGGCGGATCGATTCCTCCATTGCGTCGATGATTCTTTGCGTATCAAGTGCTTGCCGCTGTAGTGATTCAAGCGGTTCGTCACTGATCAATTTTGCGATCATTCGCCGCTCTTGCTGCTGTCCTTCAAACGAGTGTTCTTGGGCCGTTCCTGCGGCATCATGGACCCAACATCGTGCTGGGCGGTCGGCCCATGGTCTCGTGAAGTCGTCGCAGATTAACGATGAAACGCTGCCGGCCACTTCGAACCATTTTCTTGAGGCCGTGTCGTAGCCACATGATAACGTCGCCGTTACGTTGTTATCAAACCACATCATTGCCGTGATCCGTTGCGGTACTCCCTCGCGAATTACCGAGTCGGCATAGATTGCGGTTGGCATTTTTCCGGTGACAAAGCGGATCAAGCCACCGGAGTACCAGCCTAGGTCGAGCAAGCAACCGCCACCGAGTTTGGGATCGAGCCGGTGTTCGTCCGATTGGAACGGTTGGTAAAATGATACCGCAGCACTGATGTGACCAATCTCGCCGAAATGCTTTTCTGCGATCCACTTTGCAAACGTCTCGGTTCGTTCGTGATGTAGCCATCCGGTCGCGTCGAGCCAACGGACTTGGTTTTCACGGCAAGCACGGTCCAACGCGTCGGCTTCCTCACACGAAACCGTTAACGGCTTTTCGCATAAGATGTGTTTCTTTTGAGCCGCTGCACCGATCGACCACTCGGCATGCATTGAAGGAGGCAGCGCGATGTAAACCGCATCGACGTCTTCACGTTTGATGAGCGCGTCGTATCCCGCGATTCCAGCGGCAATGCCGAATTGATCCGCGTACCATTTCGCTCTTTCAGCCGTTCGGCTGGCGATGGCCGTTACTTCCACGCCGTCGGTTGATTGCAGATCGGCTACCAACCGACGAGTGATACGGCCAGTGCCGAGCACGCCAAAACGAACGGGCGAGGTGCGGTTTTTTGGTGATGATTCGTCGTGCACGTTTGAACTTCGCTTGTGTTAAGAGAATAGCGGGAACTTCTGCATTGCAAGCGTTTTGAACGACAAGCATGGTTGCAAGGTTACCGGATCGCAAGCGATAATCGAAGCATGGGCTCGCAGAAAAGTGGCGAGTTGTTTTTTTACTGTCTCCACTTTTGTAATAGCTGGTCATGAGCTCTGCCGCTGCTTTAGATACGACGATTGCAGTGGTAACGCCTGAGAATATTGCGTTCAACTATCAACTTGCTGGTCCGTTCCGTCGTTTACCGGCTTACCTGATCGACTTTGCCGTCCGGTGGGTCGTCATCATTGGCGTCGTCATCGTGATGTTGCTGCTAGGGTTGATGATTGACATTAGTTTCTTGGGCCCGTTCGTGGTGGCGGCAGCATTTATCTTGAATTTCGCGGTCAGTTGGTTTTACGGAACGATTCTAGAAACCTACTATAATGGTCGTACCGTGGGGAAATGGGCCACCGGAATCCGTGTCATTGATGTCGAAGGTCACCCCATTAGCGGGACTCGTGCCCTGATCCGAAACTTACTTCGTGTGGCGGACTTGGCACCGATGGCAGCACTGAGTCAATTGGGTGCGGAAGACGCTCCGCCAGCCTTCTTGATTCCGACGGCGATGATTGGCTTGTTATCGATGATTTTCACAAGGCGGATGCAACGACTTGGCGATCTTGCGGCGGGGACGATGGTGATCATTGACGAACGAAGTTGGCGGTTGCCTATCGCTAAAGTGGACGATCCTCGCGTCGCCGCGTTGGCATCCTTTATTCCCGGCGACTATCGGATTTCCCGAAGCATGGCCCGGACGTTGGCAATCTATGCCGAACGACGCCATTATTTGACGCCAGCTCGTCGCCGTGAAGTTGCAAAACATTTGACGATTCCGCTGCTTGACCGCTTTGAGTTTCGCAAAGACGTCGACCCAGACCTGTTGATGTATTCCTTATACTATAAGACTTTCCTTGCCGAATCATCGACCGAGATCGCGGACCTTGGGCCATTGGCTGGATATAGCCCTCTGCAACGCGATGTAAACAAGCCAACGGGGCTAAGCGATACCATTTAGAATGGCTATCGTGCTCCTTCACTCCTATCCGATTTATCCACCCGCATGAATGTTGCATCCATACTTGAAAAGCGACGCGTCCAGTGGAATGAACTGGAACGGTTGTGCGATGCGATGGAAAATCGTGGGCGAACGGACAATGTGTCGGGTGGCGAGCATCGTGGGGCGCAAGGCGTTGCTCGGTTCTCGACGCTGTATCGCGCCGCATGTGCTGACCTGGCGTTGGCTGACGCATATCAATTGCCGCCAAACACGGTCACTTATCTGCATCAACTTGTGGCCCGCGCTCACAACCAACTTTACCGGGCTACTAAGTTTCAACCGTCAAGTTGGATCGATGTGATTTTTCATGACGCACCTCAACAAATTTTTGCGGATCCTTGCGTACGTGTGGCTACATTGATCTTTTTCGGATTGTTCGCGTTGTCGATGTACCTCGGATACAACGAAGCATTGTTTCCTGAGTTTGCTAACGCGATGGTCGGCGCAAGCCAATTGGAACAAGTCGAAGACATGTACGAGAAGCCGTTGTCCGGTTCGCTCGACCATTACGTCACCATGGCTGGGTTCTATATCAACCATAACACGGGCATCGGATTGCAATGTTTCGCCTTCGGCATTCTGATCATCCCCTGCGTTTTCATTCTTTCTTACAATGCGATCTCTTTGGGGACGATTTTTGGTTACATGGCGCGTCCGGATGTTACCGGTGGCGACCACTTTTTTCACTTTGTCACCGCACACGGCCCGTTTGAATTGACGGCGATCGCACTTTCCGCTGGCGCAGGACTTCGCCTTGGCCTTGGTGCGTTTCGTACGGGTGGGTTGACGCGGTATGACTCGATTCGGCGAAGTGCCATCCGGGCGGTCCCTGTTATGGCTGCTTCCGCGATGCTGTTTGTTCTAGCCGCCTTCACGGAGGGATTTCTCTCGCCAAGTCCCGCGCCGTATGTGTTCAAAGCCGGTTGGGCGATCATGTCATCGGGATTGATCAGTTTCTATTTCGTTGTACTTGGTTTCCCGAGACAGGAAGGTCCAAGCGACTATTTTGCGAACCGAACGCGGCACGTTTGGGACGACGCAGAGGATGGAAACACTGTGTTCGAAGATCAATTGATTGAGGACACTGCGAATGCAACTTGATCGAACGCATGTGGTGATCCGTCGACGGACGCTTGCCGAGATCGGTGACTTGGCGTTGGTGATGCTGCACCGCTATCCCGCCGCAATTTTTGTGGGCTTTTTGGTTGGGGCGTTGCCGTGGGTTGCAGTCAACGGAACGCTGCTCTATTGGATTCCGATCGCGGAAGCTCGGTTTGGGCTGGGTGACGAAGAGGCGTTGGTGGAAGTTTGGCGGTATATCACCTGGATGGCGTTGTTGGTCACATTACAAACGCCCGCAGCCGGGGTCGCGACGACACTGTATTTGGGGCAAGCGGTGTTCGAGAGCCAACCGACGTGGAAAAGTGTATTCAGTGAAGTTCGTCGCCATTTTTGGCGTTGGTTTTGGTCTTTGGCGATTGTTCGGTTTGCCGTTCCAACGATGGTTTTCTTGGCGTTTCGATTTGGCCAACCTGCGAATGGTTTTTTTGATGGGATGGTTCCTTTTTTGATCGTCATTGCGATGATGATTGCTCGCAGTAATCGACCCTTCATGCCTGAGATACTGTTGCTCGAACAATGTCCTTTGCGCTCATCTTCTGACTCCGTCATCACGGCTGGGCGTCGGTCAAAGTCGTTGCATCAACCGATGGCAAGCGATTTGGCGGGACGCTATTTGGCCGTTTCGTTTGTGCTGTTCTTTTTGTTCCTAAGTGTCCTCTATACGTTGGTTTGGGCACGCGGTATTGCGACCAGCAATTGGGATTGGGACTTGGTTTTCCTGCTAGGAATCTTCCCTGCAGCACTTTGGATCATTGCGGGAGTCAGCGTGGTGGTTCGTTTGTTGAACTATCTCGATACAAGAATTCGTTTGGAAGGCTGGGAAGTCGAACTCGCAGTCCGGGCGGAGGCAATGCGCCAATTCGGGGAAGAAGCCGGGGTGTTGGTGATTCCTGAATCGAAGACTTCATCGCGTTTGCCTAAACAGACGACTGCCAGTGTTCGGATCCTTTTCTTGGGTTTCCTGCTTTCGTTTGGCTGTTCCGCATCGATGGCGCAAACGCCTCAGCAAGATCCATCGTTTGCTCGCAATGCGCTTTCAAACACGCCGTGGTATGACTCCGGCGCAGGCGAACTCGTTCCAGTAAATGTTCGCACGACGGTCGATGATTCGGTGAACCGCGATAGTCGATGGTTGCCGAAACCGAAAAAGGTTGTTCAGCCCAAAGCATCCACGGCGCCCGCCGCGGGTGGCAATAGTGGTGGCAGTTGGTTTGGTAGCGGTTGGTTTGGGACAAACCTGACACTCGGCAATTTGTTTGGCTGGGCTTTGCTCGTTCTGATTGTCGTCATGGTTGTCGGAGCGCTTGTCTATGCGTTATCGAAAACGGAAATCGATTTGAATGCGAAATCGCGATCGAAGTCTAATGGTACGACACCATCGTTGGACGAGCAGACCATCGCGCGGATGAAGCACTTGCCGGCTGAACTTCGACGTACCGGTGTCGACTTGCGAAGTGAAGCAATGCGTTTGATGCAGCTTGGCGAATTTAATCAAGCGGTCATCTTGCTTTTTGGTCACCAACTGCTGCTGCTCGACCGAGCAGGGATTCTGCGGCTTAACCGTGGCAAGACCAATGGGAAATATGTGCGAGAAACACAGGCGGTTGATCCACAAATGGGGATAATTCTTCGGCAAACAACCGACGCGTTCGAGCGATCTTACTTCGGTCGACATTCGTTGACCCGCGACCAATTTGATTCTCTATGGAGCCAGAACCAAAAGCTTGAAGAAATGGTTCGGATTCGGCACGAGGTGGCCGCGTGATGAAAAAGACAGCTTCCAATCGCTTTCGACTTAGTAGGGGCGCGTGCGCGATCCTTGTGTTTGCGATGGTATTATCGGTCGGCTGCGGGCAATTGTCGAGTGACTACGGTCAATCGTCTGGTCGAACCGCGCAGCAAAGCCTCAATGGTTTCGGTGCCCTGCGAAACGCTTTCACCAATGCCGGTGTTTACGATCGTGATATTCGTCGGTTGACCGACCGAGTCGAGCGGTGCGATACGATTGTATGGACCCCAGAATATGCGACACCGATCAATTACGAAGTGACGGATTGGTTCGATTCGTGGCTCCGTCGGGGCGAACGAACGCTTGTGTACGTGATTCCCGACAGCGGCAGTGAGGTCGATTATTGGAATGAAGCAATGAAAATCGCGCCTCCGGAAAAACGTGTCGAATTTCGTCGGCGCGCCGGACGCAGTATTAACCAGCGGATTCAGTGGCGACTGAACCGGCTTCCGATCAAGACCAATGGATGGTTTGAATTGGAGCCAAAAATGGCTCAACAGAAAATTGGGAAGACCCAAGGTGTATGGGCCGATCGAGTGAAACCATCGGATGGCCATTCCACGGAACTCAGTTTGGAATATGCCCTTAATCCCTATGAATCCGACAAATCAGCAACAAAAACCTCAACAACAAATACCACGACTACAGCGGCAAACACAAATACCAATAATGCAACCGTTAACACAGGTCCGACGGGTCCCGGTTCGCCGAATTGGGTTTTCATTGGGACGGCGACGGTGACCACAACGCCAGTCGAGTTTGAGTCCCTGCTAAAGGACTCATCGGGAGAAACGATCGTCGCTCGGATTCATAGCGACAAATGGCGTGGCTCACAAATGATTGTCGTTGCAGGTGGTTCATTACTAACCAACTTCGCCTTGGCCAAACCGTTCTCAGTAGCATTGGCGGACAAAATTGTGCGTGTTTCCGTGCCGGGAGTCCCGCAGGAAGTGACGGCGGAAAAACTGCTCGACGCCGAAGCGAGTGTCGCGACTCAATTTGTCTCGCAGCCGAAAGTTGGTTTCATCAGTTCGCCTTCGTCCGATTTGCCCGTCAGCGAGTCGGACCCGAGTATTCCAAAAGCATCGGGAATGGAATTGTTGACGGTATGGCCGATTTGTTTGGTGACGATCCATTCGGTACTTCTGGGATTGATCGTTTGTTTGATGTTACTACCGTCACTTGGGCGACCTAAACGAATTCGTTACAACAATGTCAGCAACTTTGGCGACCACTTAGACGCCGTTGCTGCTTTGATGAATCGAGCGAAAGGCGAAGCGTATGCTCGCAATCGAATTAGCGAATATTTGAAGCGAGTCAATGGCGAAACGAATGGGCCATGGATCCAACCCGATACTGCTCACCAACCTACAAGTACAACGAAACCTCACGATAAGGCTAGCTCTTGAGTACTCCGCCCCCTCCTGGATCGTCCTCTTCAGGTTCGTCGCCACGTCCAAACCAATTTGCGAGTGAGCCAAAGAAACCTCCGGTGCAATCAGAGCCAACTCCGGAATCGCCTGCCGCTGCCTCACCGTTAGAAACGCCTGTTTCAGCAGCGGTTCCAGCTCCAGCGGTTCCTGCTCCAGCGGTTCCTGCTCCAGCGGTTCCAGCTCCAGCGGTTCAGCGACCTGCGTCTACGAAGATGGCCCCGATCAAAAAACTCTACGAACGAATCGCGACCGAGATCAGTAAATTGTTTGTCGGTCAAGACGAGTTGGTGCTCGGGACTCTGACTGCCCTGTTCGCCGGTGGCCATGTGCTGATCGAATCGGTGCCCGGACTTGGAAAAACGCTCTTTGTGCGCACGCTCGGTCAAGCCTTGGGATGTGAATTTGGGCGAATCCAATTCACTGCTGACTTGATGCCCTCGGATATTACCGGTGCACCGGTCTATGACATGCAAAAAAGCGAGTTTCGGTTTCGCCCCGGGCCCGTGTTCACGCAGCTATTGTTGGCCGACGAAATCAATCGCTCGCCTGCCAAGACGCATGCGGCACTGCTGGAAATCATGCAGGAATATCGAGTGACGGTTGATGGCACTAGCCACCGAGTGCCACGGCCGTTCTTGGTGTTGGCCACTCAGAACCCACTTGAAAGCGAGGGAACCTATAACTTGCCCGAAGCGCAACTCGACCGATTCATGTTCAAGTTGCGAGTCGATTATCCGTCGTTAGCCCAAGAGGCCGAGATCTTAAAAATGCATAGTAAGCAGGTCGATTTGAACCAGCGACTACGCGATGAGATTCAAAGGATCACCAACCCGGAACAGATCTTGCAGGCAATGCAGATGTGTGGCCAAGTATTGGTCGAAGAGAGCTTGGTCGATTACATCAACAATATTGTTCGAGCGACCCGGACGTGGCCCGCCTTCCATATCGGCGCGTCGCCACGTGCAGGAATTGCCCTCATGCAATCGGCGCGAACGCTCGCCGCGTTTTCCGGTCGCGATTATGCAGTGCCGGATGATGTCGTTGAAATTGCTCTGCCGGCTCTCCGTCACCGCGTCCAATTGACTGCGGAGGCCGAGATCGAAGGCCGTTCGACTGACGAAGAGTTGCAGTCGCTGATACGAGGTATCGAAGTGCCAAGAGATTGAGACGCAATCCGAACGGCGAGACGCTCGCGGTGCCCCTCGGCCATTGCGTTTCAATTCACAACCGGCGTCCTAAACCTCACCCGTCATCGGCGGTTGCGGATGCCCCCAGCGGTCACAATGCATCGCTCGCGTGCCGGAGTCCTCGTAATGTGGGTTTAGGCGAAGCGAAAGCGTTTGAACGTAATCGTGCCTTTCCTCTTCACTTGCAAACCGGAGTGGACGGTTGGCTTGCAGGTCTCGGATTGATTGAAAATGGTGACGTTCCATGAACACGACCAATCCATCAATCATCGTGCGAATCACGTCAGGTCCTTCTCGGTAAACGGCTGACGAGATCATTGCCACGTCGGCTCCCGCTAACAGCACTTTGATCACGTCGCCTGAAGCGCTGATTCCTCCACAGGCGGCCAACGGCATTACTGGGCAATACGAATGGACTCGCATGATGGATTCGAGTGAGCTTGAAGTTGAGCTTGCCGAACTTAAAATCCACTTGTTGATCAATTCGAAGTTGTCGAGCGAAATGTCGATTTGCGGCGATTTTCCGAATAGAACCAATCCTTGCACGCTGCAAAGCAGTCGCACAGCCATGTGGCTAAGACTTGTGAACTCCCGGCTGAGTTTAAGAAACAGCGGGATGGTCAATGAATCGCGAATTCGCTGTACGGATTCAATGATTTGGTCTTCGATTTCGCGAGGGCTCGTGTATTCGGTGGGGGGGGG
>SJPJ01000001.1:7696018-7745640 GCA_007859835.1 Novipirellula herctigrandis
GGCGTTTTCGGAATTCAAACTAACGATCACGGGGATCGACATTTGAGAACTGGCTTCCTCAACGAGCTTGATATACGAGTCTGCGTCGGAACTAAACGCAGGAGGTTTTACGTGCTTTGCACGTTCTAAGACCCGCTGTTCGCGCGGCCTGAGCACGTGGCCGCGATTCTCGTTCCAACGCAACACCTGGCCCTCGAAAAGCGACGGCAACACAATTGCCCCTGCGCCGGAACGTTCCAACGTCATTCGCATCGGTGCTTGTGCAGTCAACGGGCATGAGCCGACCACAACGGGCGAACGCAGTACCAAACCCCCATAGTGCGTCGTTAGGTCGATGCTCATGTTTCATTTCCTTTGATTCGTCTGAGATCATCCTGGAAAGCAACCCCAGCGATCTTGTGGCATCAACAAAACCGAACTCTTGTGAATGCGGTTTTCCAAATCAGGGTGTGTTTCGAATGGCGAACCGATATTGTGTCACATTCGCTCGATTTCCGCATGTCATTTTTTGTTGTTCCTGCAAAAAAGCCTGATTTGGGAACCGTTCGGGACTGTGACATTTTGTCACTGCACGGTGTTTCGGTTGCCTTTGCTAGATTATCATAGGCCGTTGTTTCCCGCGGGATGCAAATGTCTGCCGCGGGCATCACAAAACTGCGGACGATGAAACATGTTCCCGTCCCCCTCACCCTCCCTCGAAGGCCCATTCGCTATGAAATCGATTTGTTTGTCGATAATCGCTGTTGTGAGTTTTTGTCTCGTTCCCAACGCTGTCTATTCCCAAACCGCTGTTGCATCACAGACGTTCGAGCCGGCATGGGAATCACTTGCCACGCACAAAGCGGCTCCTGAATGGTTCCAAGATGCAAAGGTGGGAATCTATTTTCACTGGGGCGTTTACTCGGTTCCGGCCTTCGCTTCGGAATGGTATCCCTTCTATATGCACCGCCCCGGTCGAGTATTCGATCATCACGTCGAAACATACGGTCACCCTAGTAAGTTTGGTTATCACGACTTCGTGCCGATGTTTACTGCCGAAAAGTTCGACCCAGATGATTGGGCAAAATTGTTCTACGACGCAGGTGCAAAGTTCGCTGGCCCGGTCGCCGAACATCACGATGGTTTTTCGATGTGGGATTCCAATGCGACTCCCTGGAACGCAGCTGACATGGGACCCAAGCGAGACATCACAGGCGAATTGTTCGCGTCACTTCGCAAGCTTGATATGAAAACGATCGCTACGTTTCATCACGCTCGTAACTTGCAGCGATATCCGACGATGCCGGAACCAAAGGAAGGTGACGTTGATCGACGCGATCGATCCAGCAGCCACTATTTGAATGTCGAAGGCTACCCGACGTCCTCCGACGACGCGAAGTTGCAGCGTTTGTATGGAAACATGCCCGAGCAACAATGGCTCGAAGAGATTTGGTTCGCTAAGTTGAAGGAAGTCATCGACCAATACCGACCCGACATCATCTGGTTCGATAGTTGGTTGGAAAAGATCCCGGAAGCCTATCGCCAAAAATTCGCCGCTTACTACTTGAACGAAGCGGAAAAGATGGGAAGCGAGGTGGTGATTGTTCGCAAACAAGATGATCTGCCGCTCAGTTTCACTGTTAACGATCATGAAAAATCGCGTGAACCCAAAGCACTTCCCGAAACGTGGATGACCGATGATACGATCAGCAAAGGTAGTTGGTGCTATACCGATGATCTGAAGATCAAAGGTTCGCCACAAATTATCCATTCAATGATCGATACCGTCGCAAAAAATGGAGTGATGTTGTTGAATGTGTCCCCAATGGCCGATGGAACCATTCCTGAGAACCAACGTGCGGTGCTAGCCGAGTTGGGAAAATGGTTGAAAGCCAACGGCGAAGCGATCTACCGTACTCGGATTTGGGAATCGTATGGCGAAGGGCCAACGCAAGAACCCGCGGGTGGATTCAAGAGCCATTCGAAGTTCACCAATTTGGAGTACAGCGATAAAGACGTTCGTTTCACACGTTCCAAAGACGGTAAGCACGTCTACGCGATGATTCTAGGCTGGCCTGGTAGTGGCGAGTCAGTGACGCTTCGATCGTTCGGGAAAGAGATGGCGGGCGCGAACACCGATATCAAATCGGTCGCCATACTCGACACAGGCGAATCATTAGCATTCACACGCGATGATTCGGGGTTGCAGGTGACGATGCCCGAGAAAGTAAACAACGAAATCGCTGTCGCTATCCGTATCGACGTTCAGTAAGTCGCTGCGTAAGTCGCTGCGTAATCCATTTTTTGCCCTTGCGGATACCCTCGAAAACTTCCTAAGCCAGCAGCTTGGAAGCGATTCTCTTGTCGAGTGGTTTTCTTTCGAAACTCGTGTAGGGCACGAAATGGATGCGAAACAGCGGATTCAGACGCTATTAGCAAGCTCGGTTTCAGCCGAGCGTCTCGAGGCAGCTGAGCAGCTATGTCAAATGGGGCAAGATGCCTCCTTTGTTGCGGCTGAACTTGTTGCTGCCTGTGCGGATGATGAAGAAGATGTCCGCGCCTCTGCTGTCGGAGCACTCGAAGAATTGGGGCCGCCACCTGTCAGTGCGATCGATTCGTTGATCGCCCTTGCAACATCGAACGATCCGTTAGCTGCCTACTGGGCAATCACTTTACTGGGGCGTGCCGAAACGAACGCGTCTGGGGGGGCAGCCACCTTGGTTGATGTCCTCTCAAATTCAAGCGATGGCTCCGCGCGTCAACGCGCCGCTTGGGCACTTGGGAAAATTGGCGCCAAGGATAGTGCCACGATCGCAGCGCTCCAACAGGCCGCCGCATCGGGCGATCCGCGGTTGGCGCGGATAGCACAACAATCACTCACGCAGTAGTGGGTGATTCATGACGATGTCGGGCAAGGAGGCCGGGCATGGCAAGACGAAAGACCAAATCTCGCAGCAAGTCGCGCTCGCGCATCCCGTTGCTACTCTGGCTGTTCACGCTCTTTTCCGGAGGCGGCGGTGTCGGTGGCTACTTGAATCCCGATTGGCCGATTATTGGGCCGATTGTTACGAGCTTGATTCATTGGCGCCAAGAGAACCCTGACGTAGCTCTCGACGGTAACTTGATTCGCCAGGCTGTTAATGACGAAATCCACAACGCCACGAATGCGGTCGTCAACCAAATTCGTCCCAATACAAATCCGTATGAACAAACCTCTTACGGACAAAATGCGTCGATACAAAATGGGCAAGTTGTCCCGGCTCAATACGCAGCGGCTCGTGGACAAAACAACTCGTCACAACATTCAACGAACCGACGCCCCATCGACAAGCTTCTCATTGCGACATTCAACATCCAAGTCTTCGGCAAAAGCAAAATGGCAAAACCCGAGGTGGTCGATGTTCTCGCGAAAGTCGTCCGGCATTTTGATTTAGTCGCCATTCAAGAAGTGCGAGCGCAAGATGACAATATTTTGCCCGACTTCATTCGTGCAATCAACGCCGACGGCAGCCAATATGGTTTCATTATCGGCCCGCGAATCGGTCGGACCTCTAGCACCGAACAATACGTTTACGTATTCGATCAGACTCGTGTCGAATACGATCCCAACGCCGTCGGTACCATGACCGATCCATCGGACATGCTGCACCGTGAGCCATTCGTTGCCCGTTTCCGTGCTCGCACCGGATCGCCGCAACATGCTTTCACGTTTTGGATGGTCAATACACACACCGATCCTGATGAAGTCCCACAAGAGGTCGCAGCACTGGCCGATGCCTTTGAAGTGATGCAGCGATCTCGTAAAGACGAAGATGATGTCATTTTACTCGGCGATCTCAATGCCGATGAAACTCAGATGGGGCGATTGGGCACCATCCCCGCAATGGGATGGGTCGTCCGTGGTGCAATGACCAACACACGAAAAAATAAAGCCTACGACAATATCCTTTTCAGTACGACGACAACGCGCGAATTCACCGGACGATGGGGTGTGTTCGATATCGAGAAAACGTTTGGGTTGACGCGACAACAAGCTCTGGCTGTGTCGGACCATCTGCCTGTTTGGGCCGAATTCAGTGTTTGGGAAGCGCCGACTGCAAATCGTTCCGTGGTGCCGCGTTAGGGCTTCATCCAGCTCAAATTGCCGCTGCCAAGCCCACCCCCATTTTTCTCGGGACGAAGCACTCGAATTCCGTCTCGCCTTCGATTCCGAGTCTTGCTACTCGAAAATTGATATTCAAGCAGCAAAGGCTGCCGGGCTGAAACACTCGCAAACCTGTCTGATCGTCTCTGTCGTGTGAGCGTTCATGTAGCGCCTTTCGATTTTCGTTCTATTCAAATGCTTGTTTGATAACATCCGCTTTGTTGTCGCGGATACCCGCAAGACTCTGCCCCGACGGACGGGTGCGATTCGAAGCAGCGTGTGCCATACGACCGCGCCAGACCTTCTCAGGTACTAGGTGGAAACTAGGTGGAATCGTCGTCTTTCCATCGATTCGGTTTCACGTGAGTGTATTTCGACTAAACTGGGCAGGGTATTGAGACTACCGTTTCACTCCCTTCATCCGTACGCGATCGAGTCATTATGAGTGCCGAAGCAGTCGTCGTTCGTTGCCAATGTGGAAACGCTTTCCGAGTCAAAGCGGCTGCGATGGGCCGTACGATCCGTTGTCCCAAATGTAAGGTGCCTTGCCTTGTGGGTGAAGAACCGCCTGCCCCGGAATCAGTGGCCCCGGAATCAGTGACCCCGGAGTCTGTGGCCCCGGAATCAGTCACTCAGGCAAAGCCTGAAAACGAATCACCCGCCGTTGCTGACGAAAAAAATGTCACGCAATCTGCTGCGGTCGCGTCACAAGACGCCGACGAAAACGTCGATGTAAAACCAATCGTGCAGGTGGAAGCAAAGGAAGAGACACCAGCACCAATCAAGATGCCATCCATCGTCGTGGCTGATCCACGCGGTAAGAAGGCTGAAAAGTCGGTATCGGTTGTTCCTGAAGTAAAAACGCCAATCGAAGAACAGGTCTCAGCAGCAGCGGCGGCCGTGAACCCTTACACTGCGACGCCCCCGCAAAACGAGCCGATGCACACAGGTGGCGGCGCAATGGAAGTACTGCCAGCACGGCGAGAGTACCCGGTGCTCGATGCGATTCGAGTCCTCTATAAGGTACTTGCATACGTGGTTGTTGCGTTGGCCGTAATCTATCTGTTGGTGATGACGGTCCTGACCATCAGAAGTGGACAGCCTTGGTGGAGCATCATTGTGCTGGCGATCCCTGTACTCATTGGTGCGATTGCTTCTTGCGCCACCCTGTTGGCCCTGTCTGAATCAATCAAACTTGCGCTCGATATTCAATCCAACACGTTGGTGACTGCCAACGCCGTGCAGCCTCGGGATGACCGCGATTGACCACCGTTGCCGACTTGCTCAGTCCTGAAAAATCGGATCGTTCCCATAGCCAAGTCCGGGTTGAGCGAGCATTCGTGTGGGAACTGCACCGCCACGCACTTCAAAAAATGGTGCGAACTTATCGAGCCATCGCTCGTTCCCTTTTGGTGCATATTGGCGCCCATTACTCTCAATCGCAGTGACCCCTGGGATATGTGCCGCCAAGGAAGCCGAATGCAACAGCGACGCACCGACGCAAGTAAGATCTTGGACACACAAAAATAAATTCTCATTTCGGGCTACTGCGCCAAGCAGCAACGCCTCGGCGTGACCTTTGCATGCCTTCAAAGCAATCCCGCTGTACCCTTGCCCAATCGCCGTTCGCAAACTGGCCAAATTCACTAGCGATTCATCAATCACTACCGGCAAACGCTCGCGAACGCGATGCATTGTGATGATCGGTTCTTTCAATAAATCACGTTTCGTTGGTTGCTCGACATAACGGATTGCACGAAGCGAATCCCGCTCTTTTCGGGTGATGCCGTCAAGCACTTCCATCACGTAGTCTTCGTCGGGGCACCGTTCATTGAAATCAAGCGAAAATGCCCACTCGCCATTCCTTGCTTCGTTGGCAACACGATACGTATGGACAATGCGGTCTGTATCCCAAGTTGCGTCATCGCCATTGAGTTTGATCTTTAAATGCGTCAACCCATCACGCTTGATCCACTCGGATAGTGTTTCCGGCAATCCGTCCCCAGCAGGTGTTTGCACATCGGCGTTGGTTAACGGATCAAGGGCTCCGACGAGATGATACAAAGGCATCGAGTCGACAGGCGTCGGTGAAATTAAATCGCCCAAAAACAGACCGCGATACGCGGACTCGCCAAGATAGTGAGCCAAATCGTGAATCATGTCGGCTCGCGACAGTAATGCGTAACTGCTCACGCCGGCCGCTTTGCCATGCGCGTCAAACAATGCGCCTTCAATCGGCGAAGCAGCCAACAAAATCGCCAAGTCAGGAATCGGTTCAGAGAGCTTTCGGTCCTCCGCCAACTGTTTCGCAACCGTTTGGCGAACCGAAGCCATGTGGTGACAAATGTCAAGCGGATGCCCGCTCAACTTCGAATCGTTAAAAGCGGTGACCAATCGCTGGCAGAGCTCAATCACAATTTCTAACTTTTCGGTGTCAGTCAGGTTGGGGCCATCGCCGTTGGTATTGGGCCATGCCCAAACGACACCCATGGTCATGGACCCAAGTCCGCGACCGCGCCCACCTATTTTCGATCGACCGTCACAATCAACCGAAAGGATTGTCACGTCATTGACAACGCGACCACCGAACTTCATCGGAGTTCGGTAGTTGTAGGTTTCGCTTCGCACCTCTAAAGCAAAAGAAACAAGATCGTTCGGTAGCATTGTTGAGCCATTAAAGAAGAAGGAGCCAAAGCGGATAAACGCTAGGCTCCATCTTAGAAGAGATTGCAGAACAATCCCAGGCGACCTTGATTCATGATCCGCCAAACCGCCCACCGGTAAGCACTGGCACATCGAGAGGGCTGGCGGTCAGGCAAGCTGCTCTTTAGACCAAGTTCTTGCGAACGGCCCAGACAGCGGCTTGAGTTCGATCGCTTACACCAATCTTGCGAAGGATGTGTTGTACATGCTCTTTGACCGTCTCGTAGCTGATGCCCAGCATCTTTGCGATTTCTTTGTTCGTCAATCCGAGAGCCATCTGACGCAATACTTCGCTTTCACGCTGAGTCAAAGGGACTTCGATATCGGTACTGAGCCGAGGTGTTGCCAATGCACCGGTCACGCGACGTAGCTCTTCGCGAGTCCAAGCCGATTCGCCAGCCAGCGCGGTTTGCAATGCTTCGATCAATCGTTCCCGAGGAGCTGACTTGAGGACATACCCGGCAGCCCCAAGTGCAACCGCGCGAGCGATGTAGGTTGGGTTGTCGTACGCCGAATAGAGCACGATAGGAAGTTCAGCGTGGTCAAGCTTAATGCGGCCCAGGGCGTTCAAGCCATCCCCACCCTCCATCCGGATGTCCATCAAAACAGCGTCTGGAGACAAAGATTCCACCAAGCTCAAGGCGTCCGCCGCCGTCGCTGCTTCGCCGATGACGTTGATGTCAGTTCCCTCGAGCAGCATACGAGCACCAACGCGGATCACTTCGTGGTCATCAACAATTAACACATTCTTAGTCATTTCTTTTTCCAATATTTTGATGTGAGTGTAAGCTGCGCAGAAAAATTGACCCCTACCGGAGTATTCCACTATAGTACGCGGGAATTAGAGCAAAAAGCGCAAAATTCGCCAAAAGGGTGGGGTGCGACTTTCTACCCCACCATCGAGGACTTTAAACAGCCATTTTGTCGTGAAAACGCCAAATACACAGAAGAACAAGAGCGTTCTTCTTCAGCGTCGACGCTAGCGCAATCGCTTGAACCACTCCCGCGCCTCTAGCTTCCGCCCATTATGGCATCCACGCGAGGGGGATTAAAGTGGATGTTTCCCGCCAAAAGGGGTAAAGAAATGCAAAAATTTTGCGCAGCGCTGGTTCGATCGGTTTCGGCTGCGTGAACGGGCGATGAGGTCCAAACTGTGTTGTATTGGATGTGCCGAATGGATTGGATGTTCCGGTCATCGGCGACGGAGAATCCGAGTAAATTCGAGACAATCATGTATTCCCCTTGCGAGCGGCGTAAAGCTCAAGTAAATTTCCCGAATCTTGGTGATCAATCGGGACAGAAACTATTGTCTTCGCCAAGGGAAAGAATCCCCTGTAGCTCAGTCGGTAGAGCAGCGGACTGTTAATCCGCCTGTCACAGGTTCGAGTCCTGTCGGGGGAGCTCGTCGAAAAGTATCGAACTGATCGACACACCAATTAACGCCCGGAAGCGAGAACTCTCGCCCGGGCGTTTTTTCGTTTCTATCGGCTTTTTTGCGGTGTTTTTCAACTTCTCGCCGATCTCGAAAACCTCTCGGGTTCGAGAAGTCGCGTTCGGAGTACGGAGCGGAACCGCCCGTTCTCATCCGTTCTGCGAATACCCTCGCCCAAAACTCTCAGACTCTCTGATTAACAGAGACAAATAATTAACAGCCCGTTCCCATTTGAGAGTGCGAAAGAGAACCGCTTGGGCGAGCTCGTTTTTGAAGTCTCCGTCTGCCCCATGCTATTGCGGTGGCGGGACAGATGGGGCGCGATCCGATTTGCTAGATTTTTACTCTGGAATCGCGTCCACTTCCGGTTTCCTCTCTTTCGTCGGTTGCCGTGGTGTCATTGGCGGAAGTCAATTGATTGAAGAAAGTGGATGGAATCATGTCTGTAAGAGAACTGGTCAGCGATACGTTGGTCGCTTGTGGTCAAAAAAATCGGACGATCCTTTTAACCGACTAAATTCGAGTTTACGTCGGCACGTGAGTTCGAGTTTTGAGTCGAGATTGAAGCGAAGTTGTACTGTGGCAAGGAAAAATTGAACCAAAACCCACTCACCGCGCAGCAGATATCACATCGATTGTCTTGAGACCGAAGTGGCGCGAGCCAGTGATGGCCAAACGAATTATGCAACGCGTCGATACGATCGAAGCAAGCCGCCAAGGCGTTTGGTCGTTTCGATTTCAGCATGCATATCAGGCGGACGATAGATCGTCACGATCAGTTCGTTGTTTAGACCCTGATGATTCCGTTCGGTGTGATAGTATTCAAGGAAGCTTCGAACAGCCTTTCGAGTCGGGTTCTCGGCAAAGAGAATCCGTTTGTAAAGGCACTCGGATTTCAACGATCCGAAAAATCTTTCCAGGTGTGCGTTCAAGTTCGGGCTTCGCGGCGGCAACCGTACTGGCTTCACGCCTTCGTTGCGTAGGAAGTCTCGAAACGATTGACTGAATGTTGCATCGCGGTCCATGATCAAGTACTTTTTGTCCTTGAAAAAACCATCCTCATGGTTGGTCAGCTCGAGGGCAATTGTCTTCATCCACGCCTGGTTCGGATTGGTGGTGCAGCCAGCGAAATGGACACGGCGTGTTTTCAGTTCCATGCCAAACAGCAAATAGTAAGTCGTCAGTCCCTTCTTGGTCCAGACTTCCACGGTGGTGAAGTCACTCGCGGCCATCACGTCCCAGTACGCCTGCAAAAATGTCTCCCATGATCCTGTGCGTTTGCGGTCCGGTGCCGGCTCAAAGCCGTGGGCTTTGAGGATGTTGCCAATGGTGGAGTCGCAGATGTTGTAGCCGAGGTCCGACAACGCACCGCTGATACGATCGTAGCCCCAAGTCGGATTCTCTTTCGCGAACTTCACGGTCAAATCAACGATCACTTGGCGCACCGTTGGCCGGCCATATTTCTTCTCTTTGCGATCGGAGTAGTCCCACCTATTGACAACCAATTGTCAATGCAATCGCAGGATTGTGTCCGGTGTGAACAGAGTCCCAAACTGCTCAAGTGCTTTGCGTCCGAGAATTTTGCATTTGACTGCCAATCGACGGCGTTGAGCATCGGTCAGCAGGATTCGCTTCTTGCCGAACTGCTCTTTGAGAACGGCATTTTCGGTGCGAAGGTACTCAATGGCATCTTGTTGTTGTCGATTGATCCAACTGGCAAGGATTACAGCGAACAACTGCCACGGCTGTAGAATGAATTTCATCGGCGTCTCGGTGGTCGGGAAAACCCGAGACGATCATTGGTGCTGGGGCAAATGTAAACCAGCATTGACAAGCTGCTGAGCGATCAGAGCTTGAAGCCGTTCCGGTGAGAACGGTTGCGGGAAGATTGCCGACGAATTTGCAGACTTCAATTCGGCCGATATCCACCGATGTCGATAGCTTGAATGACAGGTTTTCGCGGTGTCTAATGCTCGGCGGAGTTTTTTTACCCCACGGCACCTACCTCCAACTAGATTTATGTTGATTCATAGCCACCGGATCTGCGTAACATGTTACGAAGGTGGACGGCGAGGGTAGGGCTTTGCCGACAAAACCGCAGACGCCATTCCGGCGGAGAGATCCCGATGTCGATTGCTCGAAAATCTGGTGTTACGGTGTTTAATGCGCGGCTGAGTATTTTGACTGGACGGGACCAATGTTGACTTGGCTAACCATGAGGGAGGGTGGTTGTCCCTCAGGGGCCTACACTTGCAGCTGATTTGCTCTCGTATTTGCCATTATCGATCGTTCCTTGTTTTGAGTGGGCGTTCACCGGATCGGGAAAGCAAAGCCCGTAGAAAATGGGGCGTCAGGATTGAGTGAAATGGTCGACCTGGACTGCTAGTTCTGCGTAGCGGCAGAATGTGTTAGCAAGTTGCATTTGACGAGGGGTTCGGCAAGCGGGCTCAAAGAGCTTGGGTGCGGCAACCATGATTGTCATGCACTTGGAGCGACTCGTTGCGACATTTAGTCGGTTGGGATCGTACAGGAACTCCATGCCGCGTGGGGCATCATCGGCTGAGGAGCTGGCGGTGCTGTAGATCAAAACCGGGGCTTCTTGGCCCTGGAATTTGTCGACGGTTCCGATTCTGGCTCGGTCACCGATCGCTGCTGATAACGCGTCAACTTGTGCGTTGTAGGGGGCGACGATCAGAATGTCTTTAGGCTCGAGTTCGTTGATGTCGTTTTCCTTGTCGCGCCATCGCGTTGAACTTGTCAGCAGGTGCTGCACGATCGCGGATACGACCGCGACTTCTTCGTCGCTGCGGTTTTGGTTGCCCACATGATCGACCGATACAAGCCGCAGGCCTGTACCGGAAAGTGGGCCATTACCGAGGATGCAGATGTTCTGGCACTTCGGTTCAGATTTTAGACGCCCCTCATAGAATTGTTCCGATGTGAAATCACACACGTCGGGATGCAAACGATAGGTATCGGCAAGAAAGATTCCCTGCGAGTCTTTGATCGTGGAGCCGTCTTGAATCAGATGGGCAAGTGCCGCGATGTCGGCCCCCTCGGGGTGAGCGGCGCGTTGTGGTTGTTCCAGTTGCTGCGGATCGCCCAACAAGATGACGTTCTTGGCGGCCCGCATTGCCGATAGTGCGACGGCCAACGACATCTGACCGGCTTCGTCAACGAACAGGTAGTCGAGGATTCCTTCGGCCGGTTCGCTCGACCAAAGCCAAGCGGTCGCACCCACGACGGTGCCCGCGCTGACTGCATCGAGAGCGTCCGGGTTGCTGTTCAAAACGGTGATTCTGTCGACGGTGTCCTTTTCTCCCTTCTTTGGCTTGTGCGCAAAGGTGCATTTGCCTTCTTGGTCGAATTTGGCGGCTTCATTCAGTAAGTTCGCGATCACCTTATGGCTGACCGCTGTCACCCCAACCTTCTTGCCCTGCGATGCCAGTGCCACGATCATGCGGGCGGCGTGGTACGTCTTTCCTGTTCCCGGCGGTCCCTGGATCGGAAGCACGCTTTGATCGAGATCCAACGCCACTGCGGTCGCGACCGAAACTGATTCACCGTTGAGCGGTAAGGAAAGCGTCAGTAGACGCGGTGGGCGCCCGCACAACAAGTCGGTTCGGGCACAGCGTTGGTTTTCATTGGGCCATGACGATGACGCAACTTCTCGAGCAAACTCAAGCAGAGAATCGGGTTGGGTGCCGGGGGCGACTAGATCGTGAACGAAAACAGATGTGGGATGAAAGTCGCTCGATTTGCCAGTCTTCTTGATTGAAATGCTTCGCGACTGCGGATTGATATCGACAACCGTTCCGACGGTAAGACCATCGCGGTGCTTCAGGCAATGCCCGACACGCACCTTGTGTTCCTGGGCTGGATAGCGATAGACAGACGTAGGATTCCTGTCGCGACCCTGCGGCGAGATCTGTTCAACGAGTTCCAGACCCGCAACCGCCGCGTTCTCAAAAAGCAACTCCTCGTCTTCCAAATCGCGGTGGCGAAAGTACTCCCACCACACCGTTTTATCCTCGCGAAAGAAATACTCCAGCAAATGCCCGGCAAGCCATCTTGCCTGCTGGGTCTCGGTGTCACGAACGTCGCCGGCGAGCAGTTTCAATTGCTCGCGGACATCAATGAACGCAGCCTGACGCTCGATAGTTTCTGGTTTGCGATCGTCGCTCGATTGCGTCGGGCGGGGCAGCGGTCCGTGATCCAACGACACCAATGCTCGTTGTTCTTCTAGCCACTGATGTAACTTTAATGTCGATACGCAATCGTCCCGGTTGTAGGCCGCTACCAAGTCGAGCGTCTGCGGTTCAATCTGGTCGATGCCGCCCATTTCGATTGCCCATTCGACTTCGCTGAGTGCCGGGCGGACATCGGCTAGATCAGCTCGTCGCTTGTAGCTGTAGAACGCCTCGAGTTTCTTGATCGAATAGCTCTCGACGCTCAACACCATGCTTTGCCGAACGACAGCATGCAAGTCGACAAACATTTCGCGCCGCAGAAAATCATCCAACGCATCTTCGTGCAATTGATGACGGCTTGCCATCCGTTTTATCGCCGCCGGTTCGTACGGTGCGAAATGATAAACGTGAAAGTTCGGATGCGAGTTCTGCTGATCAATCAAGTCACGCATCAGGCGATTAAAGGCCTCTCGTTCGGATTGGCGATGGAGGCTCCAATCCATCGAGTAAATCTCGTCTCGATCGACGTAGCCGAACAAGTATTCCAGCACTCCGTCGGGTGCGTGCGGATCGCCCTCGAAATCCAAGTAGATGTCACCGGGATCGGGTTCAGGCAGTCGCAAGAACCCCATCGGCGGCGGCTGCTTTTCCAGCGTTTCATCAGGCCAGACGATTGGCAAATGCTCGACGATGTTTTCACCGCTAGTTCGGCCGCGTTGCTGGATGCGAGCCTGATGGTGAACTTTCAGGAGTGACTCTTTGGATCCGACTGCAGGACGCTGGATACTTTCGGCATCAGCCTCTGCGAATGCGGTCAGTGTCGGCAACCCTTGGCGTCGAACTTCGCTGGCTTGCGACGTTTGAATTCCTGCGATAAATGACAAGTGGTCGTCGTTGCGTCGTCGATCATCACAGTGCGGGAACCAACGACAGACTTCGCAATGGGCGACCGGCTCGGGATAGAGGTTATGCAGGCAATCGCCCCCGGTTGACTCGATCAATTGGCGTTTGATCAGCTCGAAGTAGGCCCAATAGCCATCGAGTCGAAACAACTCCTTCTCGAAAGCCTCCCGTTGATCCGTCGACGCTGGTTTGACCACATATGCAAACATGCTGCGACCGCCCTGGATCGCGGCAACACAATCCGAATAACAGCAGAGTTGTAGAATCGTGCCGGCTTTGGTGTCCTGTGACAACTTGGTGTCGACGACCTCGTAACTCCAATCGCCAAGTTTGCTTTCTGCATCCACTCGAATCAGAAAGTCGGCACGACCCGCGAAAGGCCCGCAAGACAGCGCTGCTTGGAAAATGACGTCGACGCCTTCCCGCATCAGTTCTTCAGTAATTTCGGCTTGGCGAGTATCATCAAATTCGCTCAACGATTCGACACGCAACCCGCGGTCTTTCAATGATTGCAAATACGCATGTTCATGACGCAGGCCCTTTTCGGCGAGTCGATCCAGTCGGGCGTTAGAGCGAAACGGAATCTCCAAGTCCCCATTCGCCCGCCGCATATCGAGCGAAGTGGCGTGCCGACAGCCGAGGAAGTTTGCCAAATCGGTCGGCGACAATTGATAAGAGTTATTGGTCTTTCGCACGTGTTTCTCCTAGTTGGGAATGATTGTACAAAAGATGCGAGAGCCCGTGACGTTCAAACCCAACTGACCGTTCCCTCTCCCCAGTCTACATCAAAGTTGCCACCACATTCGCAGCACTGGAAACTGTCCTGCCCCATTGGGTCAACAACATCGACCGTAAGTAGTTCGTCGCAATGGGGACAAGTGACTTCCGTCTCACCAAACAAGGCACCGGGGAAGCAGAGTTCGTACATCGTGATTGGATCTAGTTCGTCCATTGCCTTCTCACTTCCCGCTGACATAAATCAGTAGGGCCAGCTTTGTACTGTTTGGGAATTGCCGGAAGGTGGGGTGAGAAAGAAGGCAAAGAGGGACCTCGATGTATTGTAACGCATTACGTGTCGTTAAAGTCATGCACGTTTACGAAACTCCGACGTTCGTCCATAAACTCATTTGCAATGCAAATTGGCGACTTCGTGAACAACCGGAAAAACCGCCTATGACCAACGTCAAGCTCGCAGTGTGTGCGACAATCTGTCCGGGCAGCGATTGTACCCTTCGCAGCCTATGCAATTACCTGTTATTGCGAAACAGTCGGATGGTTCTTTCGTTCAAGTAATCGTGTTCCTGATTGTTTTCAGAACGCTGGCGAAGTAGAATCCTCGGTTGTTCGCATCGAGTGGCAATCCATCAACTAACCAGTTTGGATGATGAGTAGCAGCCCGTTGCAAATGCGTGGATGAAGAAGATCAGAATTTAGACGTTTGTGTTCCTGCTTGATTTTATGGAAGCCACTATGTCCAATAGCATGGTCCTTACAAAAGAAATCGTCGAACAACTTTTGGCCAGCGGTGAATTCGCTTCGGACAGTGTGGAAGAGTATACGGAGTTAGCAGATGAAGCTACTGCTGAAGCTTTGTCGACAGTCGGCGGCAGCCTTATTCTCTGTGGCTTGACTTCAATTTCGGATGCCGCTGCCGAAGCCTTGGCAAAAAATTGCGATTTTTTGAATCTGAGCGGCTTGACTTCGATTTCGGATGCCGCTGCCGAAGCCTTGGCGAAACATTGCGACGAATTGCGTCTCGATGGCTTAACTTCCATATCTGAGAGTGCCGCCAAGGCCTTATCAACACAGTGTGGCGACCTAACCTTACGGGGCTTGACTTCAATTTCGGATGTCGCCGCCGAAGCCTTAGCGAAACATAAGGGCGATTTGGATCTCGGTGAGCTGAAGTCAATTTCAGATGTCGCTGCCGAAGCCTTGGCGAAACATAAAGGCGATTTGTGTCTCGGTCTGGAGTCAATTTCAGATGTTGCTGCGGTTGCGCTATCTCGCCATGAGGGCCGCCTGTGTCTCGACGATTTGGAGTCACTATCGGACAATTCCCCAGAGTCACTTGCTTCACTTACTGCCAAACTTGCTCAGTCGTACTGCATTGACTTTTATAACCTTGAACAACTTTCAGATATCGCTGCCGAATCGCTGTCCAAACAAGAGTGCGAGCTTTCATTTTACTCCCTTGAATCGCTTTCAGATAATGCCGCCACAGCGTTGGGCAATCATTGTGGACGACTCTACCTATATTCACTAGTCAATTTGTCCGACGATGCTGCGATTGCTTTGGCAAAACACGAGGATCCACTTGAGATTGAAGGACCTTTGAATTTAGGTGACGAAGCAAGGGAAGCTTTAAAGAAGCAGAAACGGCGGGTACTGGAATGGGATGAGGTCGTGTTCAGCTTAGAGGATCCAGGATCGAAACTTGGAGACGAATCCGAGGATGACGAAGAAGACGATTAAGAGTTGTGCGTGGCAAGGTCCTGTGTTGTCGAAGCGCAATGCAATGTGCAGTTAATTTTGCCCACGATTTTGTTCCGTAGTTTTCCACTGTTTGAGAAATTTAAATGGGTACCGATGTAGATCTCCAATCTGGCGTGCTGGTCCACTACCTGACCGTGGTTAAGATGTTGGAATTGTCGAAGCAAGGTGTCGAACTAGTTAAAGAGCAACTTCTTTCGGACACAGAGTTTTGTGAGACAATCTCCTCCTTCAAGGCGTGGTTCAGTGAACCAGATCAGTCTGGTTTCGTCGAAACGGGCAACGCAAAAACTTGGCTTGAAAAGGTCCGGTCACACCATACCTTCCAAGCTTGGCTATGCAGATGGTGCGAGGCCAATCAATGCGAAATTGGGAGGTACGAGCAATACGACATGGACGATCTCGTGGAACGATCCATTGCACTTCCCGTGCGTTTAGCCGCGAGTCACATGGGGATTGAAATGCCTAGATTTCAGGTGCGGGCATTTGCGAATTCAAAACTGACTAATCTTTGGAATATTGAGCTAGGGCATGTTTACTTCGATTTCAGAGTCGAGGATTGTTTCGAGTTCAAACTCACCGAAATGGGCGCAGCTTTACAGAAACAGCTAGACGTCGAACTAGACGTTTCCGAATGGGCAACTGTATCTTACTAAATAGGCGTGTGGTCAAAAAAGTCAAACGAGCATTTAGGGTCAGTGAAAACCGAGGTTGCGTCGTCAGATACGGTCGGTATTTGGGTCGACAGCGATCCCGAATTAAGCGGTGCCATTAGAAAATTGTGTCAAAACGGCGGAACCGCGCAGCAGGCATCACACCAATGTCTTGAGACCGGAGTGGTGCGAGCGAGTGAGAACGGGACGAGCTAAGCCGCACGTCGATACGATCGAAGCAAGCCACCGAGGTACTCGGTCGTTTCGATTTCAGCATCCATGTCCGGCGGTCGATCCATGGGCACGATGAGCTCGTTGCCCAAACCCTGATGATTCCGTTCTGTGTGATAGTGATCGAGGAAACACCGAACAGCATTTCGCGTCGCGTTCTCGCCAAAGAGAATCAGTTTGTAAAGGCACTCAGATTTCAACGATCCAAAGAATCGTTCTAAATGTGCGTTCAAGTTCGGGCTTCGCGGTGGTAACCGAACTGGTTTCACGCCTTCGTTGCGTAGGAAGTCTCGAAACGCCTTACTGAACGTTGCATCGCGGTCCATGATCAAGTACTTCTTGTTCTTGAGAAAACCATCCTCGTAGTTGGTCAACTCGCTGGCAATTGTCTTCATCCACGTTTTATTTGGATTGGTGGTGCAGCCCGCGAAGTTGACTCGCCGTGTTTTCAGTTCCATAACAAAGAGCAGATAGAACGTAGTCAGGCCACTCTTGGTCCAGATGGAATGCTCCCCAAAACCTGCTCCATGAGTTATGAAAGTCTATCAGCCAAGATTAACGAAAGGACTTTCAATGAAGAATCGAAAACGACATTCCCCCGAGCAGATCGTCAAAAAGCTGCGTGACGCCGATGCGTTGCTCGCGGCCGGCAAGAGCGTTGGCGAAGTCTTGCAGATGCTCGAGGTCAGCGAAGCGACGCTCAGTCGCTGGCGAAGCCAGTACGGCGGCATGAAGAGCGAAGAAGCCAAACGATTGAAAATGCTCGAGGAAGAGAACAATCGGCTCAAGAAGATCGTCGGGGATCAAGCCCTCGACATACAAATGCTCAAGGAAATCACCAAGGGAAACTGACAAGCCCTCAGTCGCGACGTGATGCGGTGCAGGCGCTGCAGCGGAAGTTCTCCGTCTCGGAGCGTCGGGCATGCGAGGTTCTCGATCAGCCGCGATCGAGCCAGCGATATGTAGGGCAACCCAAGGACGAAGATGCGCGGCTGACCAAGAAGATTCTTGAACTTGTTCGTCAGCGACCTCGATTTGGCTATCGCCGGATCGCAGTGCTTCTGCGTCGAGCTGGTGAAGTGATTAATGACAAACGCATGTATCGACTATGGAAAACAGCAGGATTGAAAGTGCCAAGAAAACGCCGTAAACAACGATCTTCGGGTAATAAACACAACGCTTGCCACGTTGTTCCCGCTGGCTTCACGAACGACGTTTGGACATGGGACTTCGTGCACTCATCGACGGTCGATGGGCGAACGCTTCGATTCTTGAACATCGTCGATGAATACACACGCCTTTGCTTGAGCATCAAGGTTGGTCGCAGCATCACCAGCGAAGACGCGATCGACACATTGGCTGAGCTGTTCTCGATGCACGGTGTTCCCAAGCGTCTTCGTTGCGACAACGGACCTGAATTCATTTCATCGGCGATCAAAAGGTGGCTCTGCACCCTGGGCGTTGATGTGCTTTACATTGAACCTGGATCACCGTGGCAGAATGGGCTTTGCGAGAGCTTCAATGGCAAGCTTCGTGATGAGTATTTGCACCAGACAGAGCTTCTCAGCGAGGCTGACGCACGCCTCAAGGCAAGGGCCTGGCGTGAGGACTTCAACGACCACCGCCCGCACAGCTCGCTTGGTTACCTGACCCCATCGGAGTTCGCGCGTCGCTGTGCTGATTCCGCTCCGTTCGCTGCGCGAACTCCGCTCCATCAGCACAGCGAACAATCTGAACCACTATTTGTTTCCTAACCAAACCTTTCATAACCCCTGGTACAGAAAATGGGGTCATTCCAATTTGACTTCGTTACCAAAGACGGCGATTTTGGCAAAGGTGGTTACCAAGGCCAATCGCTGTACATCTCACCCTCAAAGAACCTCGTGGTCGCTTCCTTTGCCACGTGCGAGAAACACGACAGCTTTAAGTTCGCCCGCGCAATTCGCAAGGCGCTCCGTTAACACATTGCCCGCGAGAGGAGAGAATCATAGACACATTCATTACACCCAAAGCGGCAACGTGTCACCAACACTCACCCTCAGTTCCACGAAAGGACGATCCCTTGTCGCACAGCCAAATGAATCGCCGTCAATTCACACGTAACTCCGCTCTCGGAGCGTTGGGGCTCGCGATTGGAAACTCATTTTTCTCACAGGCTCATGCTGCTCAAGACGCCTTGGCAATGAGTTGGGACGAGTGGGGCAAGCTGGATGCGACGGGCATGGCTCGGTTGCTGGTGGCTGGAAAAATCACTCCGGCCGAGGTCGCCGCCCAGGCGGCAAAGGCATCTGAGCTGGTCAATCCCAAGTTGAACTGTGTCATCGAAGTCTTCGAAGATGTGGTCAAGAATCCGCTCAAGGATGGCATGAACGTCAACGGGCCATTCCACGGCGTGCCGATGTTCGTCAAAGATACGGGCTCGCACTTGAAAGGGCGTTTGCAAGAGAAGAACTCGATCTTTTCCAGAGGCAGCCGATCTGACTATGACGATCCGCTGATGCGAAACTTCCGGCGAGGTGGATTCAA
This sequence comes from Novipirellula herctigrandis, assembly GCA_007859835.1. Classification (GTDB taxonomy): domain Bacteria; phylum Planctomycetota; class Planctomycetia; order Pirellulales; family Pirellulaceae; genus Novipirellula_A; species Novipirellula_A herctigrandis. The sequence goes on from SJPJ01000001.1 coordinate 7,715,273, forward strand.
TGTCCTTGGACGGGCGACGATGGGAGCACTTCATATCACCGAAGGTTTGCTGACCGGCTTCACGCTCAATCCCTGGGACCTGGAGCACACGCCAGGTGGATCTTCCGGTGGCTCAGCGGCTTCGGTTGCTTCGGGAATCGTCCCATTGAGTCACGCTTCCGATGGCGGCGGTTCCACTCGCAGTCCCGCGACTCTGAATGGGTTGGTCGGTCACAAGCCGACGCGTGGCCTGCTGCCGAACCTGGACGGGATGAGCTACGACATGGCGTACATGGTGACCGAAGGCGTCATCACGCGGAGCGTACGCGATCAGGCCAATGCTTATGACCAGATGATTTGGCGTTCGCCTTCGGATCCGGCTTTTATCCCCGTTCAAATGCCGAGCGTGCCCTTTTCCGAGCGGATCAAACGAGACCCGACGCGGCTCAGGATTGCTTTGAGCACCGGGAACTGGAGCCGCCGCGCGGCTGATAAGAGTGGGCGCCCGGTCAATCCGGAAGTGATCGCCCGCACGCGACAGGTAGCGAAGCAGTTGGAGTCACTCGGACACACGGTCGTCGAAGTCGACGAAGATCAGATCTGTGACTTTGAAAAACTCTACAAGGCATTCGAGTGGTTTTACTTGTATGTCTATGACTGGACGGCGCAGTCCGAGCAAAGTGGCGTGCCGATCAACGAAAAGACGCTCGAGCCCGCTTTCCGAGCGATGGTCGAACATCAGAAAAGACACCCTAAGCCAGCAGGACTCGTCGATGCGGCCCGCGCCGCGAACGCACAGCTGGCGGGCCAGTGGGCCAAGTTCTACGCAGAGTACGATCTATTGCTCACCCCGTCCGACGGCGACGGCGCGATGAAGGCAAACGGCAAAGGCGAGCTTTCCTTGTTTGCACCGTTGGAAAGTGAAGCGGACTATCTGAACTGGATCGAAGATCATATGGATGACGCACGGTACTTCATCCCGGCCAATGCAATGGGCTTTCCCGCGATCAGTTTCCCGACCGGGATGCTCAAAAGCGGCTTGCCTTGCGGCGCACAATTGCACGGTCGGTGGGGCGACGACGGCCGGGTCATGCAAGTCGCAGCTCAGATTGAACGAACCAAGCCGGAATGGTTTGGTACGAAACCACCAGTACACGTCTCGAACCTCTAATCATTCACTCTATCCCAACAACAGATCCATCATGAAGTTAAACACTCTCAACTTATCCATCTTCGCGCTAGCCTTATTTACCGTTTCCAGTTCTGTTTTCGCGCAGAATAAGATTGGCGACAATCTCTCTTACTTTCATGCAGACCGCGAAACTGCCCAAACAAAAGTTATCGTCGCCGATTTTGCGGGCAAGAGTGATGTGGAGTTGGCGAAATACCTTTCCGAAATGGAACGGGGCGCCGCACCACAAAATGTGATTGACGGTTTCAAGGTGGCGGTTGAAAACAACCGCAAAATTGCACCGAAGTACGTTGCCATGATGGAGCAGCAGGCAAAACTGCGTGGCGTGCCTGTTCACCAACTCTTTGCAGAAGCGAGTGTTGAAGATTGGAAAGTCATCCAAGGTGTTAAGGAAGCCCTCGGCGCTGGCGAAGAGATTGAATCACTGAACGGCTGCACGACCGCCGCATTCAATACCGGCATCGTCGGGCAGAATAATGATTTGGGTTTGGATCACCTTACACCTGACACCACGGTGATCAAAACCGACACCGCCATCTTCTTGCCGACCGACGGTGCTCACTTCCAGGGCATGGGTAAACATGTCGGAATCGTTCTGAACGTTGTTGTTGATACTGGTGGAGAAGAAGGCCTGGGGAAAGACAATCTGGTTTCAACCGACGCGGTGTTTGCAGCGGCCACCGGTTCGAAGTCGATTGACGACTTTAAGAAGAAGATCACGGGATTCACCACCATCGTTCCGATCAACTTTACGGTGGCAGATGATCAAGGGAATCATGCAGCTATCCGGGTCAGTAACGACGGCCTCGAAATCGTGAACCAGCGTGCACGTGGCAGCGCAAGCGGAAACCATTCCGAACAGCTGAAGCAAGAATTGCTGAAGAAGATGAGTTTGTTCGAGGCGAATGATGCATTTTTTGACACTTTTGCTCGAGAATCGCACGCGTTGGCCTTCCTTGATTACTGCCCCGAATTGAACGTTGAGGCGATGCAGTATCTGTTCAGTGAGAGACCCATCAACTTGGCGAAGTATAACGACAAGAGCTTCGTAACGGTCGAAACCATGATCTTTGATACTGTCAACGGTTGCGCCTATGTGACGGGTGATAACCCGCGATTCACCAAGTACACCAAAATCAGTTTGAACGGAGATTCGAAAAGCGACGAAGAGGCGATTGCCGAACTCGTGAAGATGCAAGACGCAGCCCTGGCTGCTTCGGACCGAGAGACACTCGACAGATTGATTGACGATGAAGGGCATTTCACAACGGAGGATGGCAAGATACTGAACAAGCAGGATTACATCTCCGACTGCCTCTCCCACCACTCGGATTCCATGCAATTCGAGACCTCCGACTCCGTTGACGTGACGGTTCGGGTCCTCGGCGACACAGCCATTCAGACCGGCACATGGATCGGCACAGGGAAGAACGACGGAAAGCCATTTCGAATTGAGAAACGCTCCATTACCATCTGGATCAGACGCGGTTCTACTTGGGTGCTGACCGAGGAGCAGACATTTCGGGTCCCCAGCAGCGACTAGCCAAGAGCCTGCCCCACGCCCGAGATGGCGAGGGCATAACACGCTGGTGCCAAGCGGCACTTCTGGCGGAGGACAAGGGGCAATCTGCCCTCAGGATCACGCGGAACGACGGTCAGATTCTCTGACGCTACATTAACCAACTTCGAATAGGAAAAACAATGAAGACTTGCAGCGTCTTGGTCGCCGCGATGGGAGTATGCCTCCTGTCCCTTCCGTCAGTTTCGGCCGATGAACCCTCGGCTTTTGGTTCGGGGTTCGACGTGCAGGAGTTCTACAAGCCCTTCACGTTGGATGACATCACCCCAGCGAACATGCAAAAGTGGCCGTACTATAAATATGTCAGCACGCATTGGGACGAATACTCTCTGCACGGAACAAGGAAGATCAAACGATCAAATCAGCCCACCAAACTGACGGTCGCGGAAGGCGATCAACGTTTTGATCTGAACCAGCAGTGGAAAGAAGGCGAAAGCTATATCGATGCGTTTTTGGATAGTCAGGTAAAGGGGTTCGTTGTCATGAAAGACAATCAGATCCTGGCGGAGTTTTACGACAACGGGTTCATGGTCGATCAAACGCAACTCCTGCAATCGTCGTCAAAAACCTTGGCGGGAGTGATCACGAACCGGTTAATCAACGATGGCCTGTTAGATCCGAACGCCAAGGTCCAGCAGTACATGAAGGATTTTGAAGGAACCGACATCGGCGGTGTGACCATCCAGCACGTTCTGGACATGACCAGCGGTCTGCCGACCTTGCTGGATTACCACACCGCCGGTGCATCCGGTCAACTGTGGGAGATCGAGATCGGCCTGCAGCCGGGCAAGTCGAAAGGTCACCGCGATAACCTCAAGGCAGCAAAAGCTCAGGCGAAACAAGGCGACGAGTACAACTATTCCGACAAGAACACGGACGTGCTGGGGCTGCTGGCCGAGCAGGTCAGCGGAAAGAAGTACGGGCAACTCTTGTCGGAATTGTTCGATGCATTTGGCGCCAATTCAGACGGTTCGATCGCTTTGACCAGCGACGGGACCGGTTCGGCGAACTATGGCGTTAGCATCACTGCGAGGGACTACGCCCTCTTTCATCAGTGGATCGCCCGCCGGCAAGCGTCCAAGTGCTTTTATGATTCCGCACTGGATACCAGCAAAACCAGGTTTGGAGAGAACAAATCGGGGCAACTCCTTTCCGGTGACGACACCATCACGTATGGCTCTCAGAGTTACTTTCTCGGGGAGTATGACGTCCTGTATTCAAGCGGTTCCTACGGACAGTTTGGATTCAGCGACATGAAAACGGGCGTGTCGGTCGTGTTCATGCACGATTGGGCCGTCAATGCCGAACCGGACAAGCTGATTGCTTGTCGCGCCAGGGCGTTGGAAATCATCAAGACGCTACGTTCCAACTAGCAATCACCCCATCCATTGAATACCCGAGGAAACCACGCTGTGAAAAAAAACGAAATTCGATCGTTGTTTGCGGTTCTGATCTTGAGTTCGTTTTCCGTGCCAGCGATTGCGCAGGAAACGAAAGAAGGCATCAATACCGAAGCGATCATTGGCAGCACTGCTCGCACCGCCGGGCAGGGCTACACGCAGGCGGAGACTCTTGAACATCTAGGCAACTTTGATCACCCACGCTGGGACGTCAAGGACGACGAAACCAAACGGTTTGCGCACCTCAATGGTCCGCAGATCTTTACGCACGCGTGGGTGCATCGCGATGGCCCCATTTCGCTGTTGCAAACCGACGAGCAGCCACGAATCGGGAAAGTCAAGGCTAGCACGCCGATTGGGGATATCACGCTGGACCAGTGGATCGCCGACGGCACGGTCGACGGATTCTTGGTGCTGCACCACGGGAAGATTGTGTTCGAACAGTACCCGCGAATGCGTTCGTTTGACAAGCACCATTGGTGGTCGACGCGTAAGGGACTGGTCGGAACCGTCATTGCCATGCTGGAAGACGAGGGCAAAGTGGATGTGTCGCTGGGGGTCGAGAATTACGTCCCCGAGTTGAAAGGAACTGCTTGGGACGGAGTACCGGTCATCGATGTTCTGGACATGGCTTCCGGCACATCGGGCGTTGAGGTCGACGACCCCGATGCGTTGACCGGCGAGAAGTCTCGCTATTACCAATACGAAGCGAGTGTAGGAAACCGACCGGCGACGGCGAAGACCGCGAAGTCAACCTACGACTACGTGGCCGGTCTTTCCCGCCATCGTCCCAACGGCGAGGCGTACGAATACACCACCGTCAACACCTTTGTGCTGACTTGGCTGGCCGAGTCGGTGACGGGCAAACCGTTTGCCGAAGTGGTTAGCGAAAAGATCTGGCGGCCGATGGGTGCCCAAAGCGACGGCGTGATGATGGTTTCCTCCGCGGGCGCTTCCAGTACGATCAATAGCACGCTACGAGACCTGGGGCGTTTTGGCCTGCTTTTCACTCCCAGCTGGCAGACGGTTAGCCAACGCCAGTTGGTTTCCGATGCCTACCTGAAGAAGATTCAGCAGGGCGGGAGGCCGGAGATCTTTGACAAGGCGGGAGCCGGCAAGAATTGGACCGGCGTGTTCCCTGACGATCAACCGATGCACAATACTTACCAATGGGATTTCGTGATGCCCGACGGCGACTTCTTCAAAGCCGGCCATTGCGGACAGGGGCTCTATCTTTCACCCCAGCGGGATGTCGTCGTTGCCTTCTTCGGCAGCGGCGACGACCCTTCGATTGTCGTCAGCTTGAAGCTGGCTCGGGCAATCGCGAAGTCGTTCAAATAACCAGAGGCGATCAGTGGATTGGAATTTCCTTACTCAGGCAGTCACCGCTATGTTGGTGATCACGGCGCCGCCGGATCCGGCCAAAATCTTGCTATTCAATTCGATTGTCGACGAGAGCAGACAGTCACGGATGGCGGCTGCGATCAAGGTGGCGTTGATCGTGGCGGGTATTCTGGGCGGCGCTGCACTAGGCGGTGCCGAGTTTGCAGAATTACTCGGCATCAATCTGGACGTCTTCAGTGTCGTCGGAGGAATCGTGGTTGCCGGAATGGGATTCGAAATGCTCTACGGCGGGAAACGCAGTAAGGCTCAGGGTCAAGAGGCCACCGAACAGGACGCCGAAGAGGAAGGTGGACTGATCATGCCCTTGGCGATTCCCTTGATTGCGGGCCCGGGTGCCATTGTCACCTCGGTTACCATCTCAACGTCCAACGACGATGGAATGGTGGCTGCTCTCATTGGCTCGGCAGCGGTGGCGTTGATGACCTTTATTTCGTTTCGATTTCTGGGGGGACTACTATCGAAACTTTCAGATCGAGCAACCGCCCTGATGTTACGGCTCGGTGGGATGCTGTTGGCCACGATCGGTCTGCAGATGTTATTAGGCGGTTTGAAGAATTTCTTTGCCACCTAGAAATGCGTGAACAGCTGGACGATATAACTAAGTCACCTGATCTCCGGATCGCTTACTCGGTTGGTTGATCGACTCAAAACGAAAAACCGACCCGCAAACCAAACGCCGCTTCCGTGTTTCGACTGGGGCTGTTCGAGGGGTCGAAATAGAGCTGCACATCGGGCGTCACCTCGATGTTCTCTGTCATCTGCAGTTTCCAGAACATCTCCATGCCGTAGTCGTCGCGCCGGGTCGAATCGGTCGGGTCCTGCCACATGAAACCGATCCCGAGCCGGTCGTTGTTGTAGCCCAAGGCCTGCGTGAACACGATTCCCGTGGACAACGCTTGCTGCACGGGAGTGCGACGCCCGTCCCCTGTACCGAACCGGAAGAACGTGGCCAGTTTCGGTGAGAACTCTTGTTGGAAGCTAAAAAGCCAAACGCTGCTGGACGGACCGCTGCCACCGAAGCGTTCCGTTCGTTCGATGTGGCTGAAGTTGACTTCGTACCGTCCCTTACCCCAGCCGTGAATCGTCGGGGTGTAGACGAAGCCGGGGACGTAAACGAATCTGCGTCCGAAACTCTTGAAATCGGGATAGAACGGATAACCATCGGCGTCAGCAAGCAAGAAGCTGACCTGAAAGTCGTTGGTCAGATGAACGGTGGTGTCGATTCCCAATCCGGCGATTGGGAAATTGCGTACAGGATTGCCCGCCAACGGTTGAGCCATGAAAGACGTTCGGTCCCAGCCGGCGTAATCGTTTTGGTCGAGCATGATCTTCAATGCCAACTGCCCCACACTGATCTGAACGTTGCCGTCAAGAAAATTCTGGGTCCACGCAAGGTGTCCCAACGCGTTGGTGGCGTCGCCCACGTCATCGTTGGCCAGAATAGTTGTCCCGACCGAGTTGGCGAATTGGCCGGCTGAATGGCCCAGCGAGTCAGATTCATGAAGAAAAAAGGTATACAGCGTACCTTCGTTTCCGGGGCGATGAAGCAGTTCCCATTCGGAGTATAGATTGAACGATTGGCTGAGCATGTTCGATTTATTGCCACCCTGAGTCCCGAACTGCCATATCGGCGCATACAGGCCGATTAGTGACGGCCCACCAGATCGCTCCAAATTGTCCGACGCGCGTTTGAGATCACTCAGGCAATCGGCGAAGCATCCGCCGTACCAATGCGTATCAACGCCCATTAATTCCAGTTGCTCGGCCCGCTCAAAGACCGCCTCGGGGTCTCGATTTTGACCCCGGGCATCCATCGCAGTGATGCAATGCATCGAAAGAATCACTGCCAAACAGGCGATCCGCCTCATGTAATCGAAAAGACGGTTAGAGTTGGGAAGAGATGAGGACATGGCAGGCATTGTTGATTGCAACGAGGTCGCGAAAGTCAGTCATTTCAATGCAATTGAGATCGGTCCGCCGCAACCCTGAGAATGAATATCGAAGGGAATATTTCCTTGACTTTCGCCTCGGAGCCCGCCGCGACTCTCTCCCCTTCCGATTTTGCGGGTCAGGGAGATTGACGGGGGTTGAAATCTCTCTTCCTGAGCAGGAATGAATCATGAGAACATCCCGCTCGTCCGTCGCCATGGTCGCTAGGATCGGCATCGCGTGGACCGAATCGTTCATGCGACGTATCGTTAGTCGCCCTCGGATGTGCGATACACATCACTGCCTGTCACTTTGAATCGGACCTCTTGGGTCGCCAAACTCCCGGCAACGTGAACTCGCAGAAATGGCCCGGCACATAGTCGCCATACACCACGCTTTCTCGAGTTCAGCGAGGATCTCCATGGAGGCCTCGAAATCGCGTTCCATTCCTCCGTGCGTGTCTTTGACGTTCGGCGTGATGATGCCAGGATTCAGGATGGTGGTCGTGCCGTTATGGGCAGCGATGGTGAAGAGTTCTTCACTACTTTGGCGGACCATCGCCTCGGCGTCCCAAGCACCCATATCGATGTAGGCCCGCATCCATTGAATCTCGATGGCCGCTCCAGTGGGGTTCCCATCGTCGTCCCGCTCCCAATAGGTGATACCAGGAAGCGTGTCTGGCGTGTCCTTGGTGATGCCAGCCGCTTCCAAGGCCGCCGAGTTGAGCCACGCGTCGTGGATGGTGAAATCGAGCATGATCGCCGGGCGATCGGGCACGGCGGTGTCGAGGTCTTTCGCCGTTGGTCGTCCGCCAAGCTTGTCGGCAACCCAACCGACGCCCCGAATTACCTTTTCGTCCGGGTGCGTTTCGGCATACTCTTTGATCTGCTCGAGCGTCTCGGCCTTGTTCTTGGCGTCATACAGATTCGCACCCAGAGCGATCCAACTTGAAGCGATCAGATGGTCTGAGCGCTGATAAAGCCGGGCATCACCATTTTGCCTGCGCAGTCGACGACGTCGGTATCATCGCCAATAAACGCTTTGGCATCGGCGCTGGACCCAACGAACACAATTTGATTGCCTGTCACTGCCACCGCTTCGGCCCAAGGCTGAGCGTCGTTGACGGTGTAGACCTTGCCGCCGGTGAATAACGTATCGGCCGGTTTCTGTTGAGCGAACGCGATTGCGGGTAAGACCGCGATTGCGAACACACTGCCCACGATTGCTTTCATGTGACAGTTCATTGAATTTCGTTTTTGCGTCGATGGGGGGAGTGATAAGTCTTTAGGATCGCCGGAACAATAAATGAGATTGTCTTCCAGCTTGTCATGGTCAAAACGACAGGCTGGAAGCCAATCCTACATCCCAATCCCGCCAATAGTTGTTCCGACGCTCTTCAGAGGAGTCGTTTTTCTATCTAAAAGTCGAAGTCGTCAAATCCGCCGAAGTCGCCGTAGTCGTCGTCGCCGAAGTAGCCTCCGCCAAAGTCATTTGTGTCGACGTCCAACGCTCCGTCGTAGCCACGAAAGTCGTCGTAGCCACCGAGATCATAGTTGTCGTAGCCGATGCCAAAGTCGCCAACATCGAGATCTTCTTGAAGATCAAGTCGTCCGCCGAAATCAATCGCATTGTCACCCGATCCAATTGCGTCATCACCGAACCCAAAGTTCAAATCGTTCAGGTCAAGGTCGACGTCGTCTTGCCAGAAGTCAGCGGAATCAATCTCTTCGAAGTCCGCAGTGACATTGTCCCATTCGGCCTTGGACATCAAGTCACCCAGGTCCGCTCGGGCCGCGTCCCAGTCCTTTTCGTCTGCCGTATCCACATCGTCCCACTGGGCATCGCTCAAGCGGCTCAAGTCATCAAAGGCATCTCGCAAGTCATCCTTATACAACTCAGGAATCTTGCAGTCACGAATCCAATCCTCCAACTGCTCCCAATCCTCGTCCTCGCGAGCGCGGATCAAGAGATGACGCAGAAGTTCGCGATCCTGTTCGTCACGAACAAATTGATAGATTGTCCCGGCCGCATACACAGCGCGGGCCAACGGAGACCAACGGTTGCGATCAGCGTTGAGCGGCAATCGTCGCACTGGTCGATCAATAATGTGCCTGCGAACGATCCGCGAACTTGGCCTCGCCGCCGATCTTACAACTGGCTTCGAACTGGTCGTTCGCTTCTTCAGTTCGGTCAGTTCCCAGTTGCCGCGTTTGAAGTTCAATCCGTAGGTTCCAGGTCTTGTGATTGTCCGCGTCTTCCAGGCGCTCCTGGTGTTGCCTTTCCAAAACTCGATCGTTATGGGAAAGGACCGAGGCACAAGGACCGAAGCCTTACCAGGCTTGATCTCTCGACGGGTTGTTCCGATCTTCAGGTAGGCGTTGTACCTATCCAGGTTTGCTAACACGACTTTGTCAGCCCCCTTGGTTGAGGAACTGAAGATCGATCCCGCGAGAATACATGTGGCGACAAACAGTCTTGCCTGATTTGAAAATGTGAATTGCATTGTTGTGTTTCAACGATACCGGGCACTCGAGATAAAGAGGGACGTTGAAACTATAACTAGAATCAATCGTTGATACGTGAATACAATCTCTCCAAACTTTGAAAAACCAAATGAAATGCAGATTCACTGGCTCGACTCTCAAGGCGAATCAGTTGATTGAAATTCCGAAAACCTGCACGATTCGATCACCAAGAACAGACTGGAAGCCTATCCGACTGGTACGTCGTCGGCGGAGATTGCCTGGGGTGATTCCCCTGAAGCCTCATTATCCCGTTTCGAATCGGTTTTGTAACCTGTGGAAGCGGCGATCCATTGAGGATCTCGCGTGAATACCACGTCCAACGCTAGGTGATCCATCGCGCCAGCCAACACATCGGCGACTTCGCGTCGACATTCGTCGCGATCTTTCAGGCCGTAGTCATCCTTCTTCCCACAGGGAACATACAACTGGATATAGCTGAGACGCTCTAGCGGATGCGCCCGCATCTTCGTTTGGACGGTTTCGTTACCAGGAAACGCCGATTGAATGGCTGCAATGGCGCGATCCTGAAATGCGGGATCCGGTGCTTTGCCGACGATTTGATTCCAGTTTTCGCAAATGATCTCTGGCGGCATTGGCAAGCTGAGAAATGAAAGTCGTGGCCCCATCGCTACTCGTCGATTCCGTGCCCCCACGTCCGATTCGTTTTTGAACTTGGGTAGCTTGGTAACCCGATAACCGACCCCTATTAAGAAACTAATCGGCCCTGTCGCTGCCCCACATGCCTGGGAGGGTTTGATATCAACGGACGCGTCATTGTCGGCATAACATGAATTACCGGACCTTGATGCGGCTATCGCAGACGTGGACAACTAATTTGATCGGCACCAACCGCACGAACCGTCGATGCCAGAAGACGCGTATAGCAATTAAAACCAGTTCCCAGTACACGCATGGATGCGCCCGATGCTTCGTCGACTCTCTTTAGTGTGTTTTTGCTGCGTTGCATTTATGGGCGTCGCCACGGCTCAAGATCCCAGCGACCCCACGCAGGTAAACTTTCATGTGATGCAGGAATGGGAGTGGAACCAGCTGTCACAACGCCAGGGCGACACGGTCGCCTATAAAGTCAGCCCATTCATCCCCTTCAAGATTGGGGAGCAGAGTCTGTTATTTAACTTCGAAGTTCCGCTTACTTACGCAGGCACGGACGTCTTGGGCGATCACACCGGACTCGGCGATACACGGCTGAAGCTGTTTTGGCTAATTGGCACGCAAAGCGAGTTCGTTCGCGCGGTCGTTCCTTCGTTCGATGCGATTGCACCCACTGGTGACGAGAACAAGGGTTTAGGGGGCGGATCATGGATCCTGATGCCGAACATGGTTTTCGCGCTTCAAATGGCCGAGAACTTCTCAATCTACCCGTTTTTTCGTTACGTGCACTCCGACGCGCCGCGGTCGTTTCTCGTACCCGACAGCGGGATTCCCGTTCCACCGGATGGGCAAGTCGACCAGTCTCCATCCGACACTCGTGCCTTCAATATGGAGGTCATGATGACCTTCGGGCTTCAGGACGCGGTGATCGACTGGGTATCGGTCACACCTGACTATTTTCAAAACTTTACCGGTGACCGCGGCCACACGTTTCAAATGAAGTACGACACAGGTGTAGCGCTTTCCGAACAACTCTTCTTGATCACAAAGTTTTGGCATCCCGTTTCGGGGGATGTGGCCAACGACTTTTCCTTTGGTTTGAGCTTGGATTGGTATCCACAGTAAAATGACGCACCGATCATTGTTTTCCTCATTAATGGCGTTAAGCGTCGTCCTGGTCAGTGCGGTCCCGGTATGCGCCCAGTCATCCACCAGGGCGAATACACAGCCATCAAGTTCAGGCCAAACCACAACCGGGCGTTTGCATGGGTTGATTGGTCACCGGGAATTGAGCAACGTGCCGGACGATGTCGGATACCAGTTGAGCGAGTCCGATGAGAACATTGATTCGCTGTTTCCCTACGGTCCGCTAACGCCGCTAAACGATTTTTGGAGTCGCTCGACGAAACGCGTCAAGGAAACGCGTCGAATGGACCTTGGACTCAATTACACGGCCATTTATCAGTGGGCAGACACGACGGAGCAGGGTCCGCGAGAAGCCGGGGACGGCGACCTGGACTTCTTCGGTCGTTGGAATCTGTTGGGGTGTGAACGCTGTTCTTCGCTTGGGCTGGTTTTCAGCAGCGAGACCCGACATAAATATTCGGCGGTCGCCCCCAATCGACTGAACACCGGCACGGCAGGTGGGACGATCGTCGGTTTCGGTGAGCAGGACTTTTCACTCGTGCAGCTGTATTTGGAAGCCGGCAACTACAAGGATCGCTACATCGCGCGAGTCGGCAAGATGGATCCGGCGTTGATTTATGACGGCGGGCGGTACGTCAGTGCGAATTATGCTTTCTTCAATCCCGCTTTCTCCGATACAGCACCGATGCCGTTACCGGGTGCCGGGTTGGGCATCGCGGGCGCAGTGTATCCGACCGAGACGACGTATCTCGCCGCAGGACTTCATGACGCGAATGGAAAGCGGACGACGGCCGGATTTAATACGTTCTTTGGGGAGGGTGAGTTCTTCACAGCAATGGAATGCGGTTGGTTTCCCAATGTCGATCAGCCGCACGAAGGTTTGTACCATCTGACGTTTTGGAACATTGACGCCCGCAAGAGAAACGGCCGCGGAAGCGATCATGGACTAGCGCTGACGCTTGAACAACCACTTGGCTGCGACGGAAAGTATGTCCCGTTTCTTCGTTACGCTCATGCAAACCGCGGCTTGAATGACATTCGCCAGAATCTATCGGTCGGCCTGGGGGTCGAGAACGTTTTTGATCAAAACGACGATCTCATCGGCGTGGCCGCGTCCTGGCAAGATCCGTCAACTGCCGGCGCGCGGGATCAGTACGCTATTGAAACGTTTTATCGTTTCTATCTAACGCCGCACACTCACCTTTCGCCAGATATCCAAGTCATCATCGACCCCGCTAACGCGTTGCAAAAGAACGCGGTCACAGTCCTCGGACTGCGACTTCGCACCCTCTACTAACCAATCGAAATGGCCATGGATCGATCAATTTTCGGCGCATCGGTCCACTTTCATTAGTCGTCGTTCCATTCGATTCTTCGCGTGTTTGTGCCGCTCAACTCACGTCGGTTGACTTTGATAATCACGATTCGGCGCAGAGGAATCGGAAGTTGCGCCTGCCTACGCGCAATCCATATAGGCGACATCGATAACCGACAAAGCACAACACTTCGTCGTCTGATGTAAACCGTGGGTCTGCCGCGCTGACCCACGCTTTAACACTGCGTTTGGTTGAGGTAAGTCTGAGTGGAATTTCGTTTCTCTCCAGGACCCTCGCTATGAAATCAGAACATGACGAACTGACGCCCGAAGAACGCCGAGAGCGGATCGCCACGATTCTTGGCAACGCACGCGTGCGCCTTCAGCGACGTGCTGCTTTAGGCGGAAGCGATGATGACATGGAAAACGAGTCGAGCAAAGGCGTCGCCGCTCAACGCAAGAAAGCCGGTGCGGGAAGAAAATGAGCTGAGCTTGGGCTAGGCGGCTCTCCGTGAATAGTTCTTCAGCAATCCACCGAGTCGTTCTTTGCAGCGTATTTCGCTCAACCGCATTGCGTCGACGGGAGTGGCAGTTGTTTTCGTTGTCTCTCCCTTTTTTATGACCTCATTACTCAGACCCCGTGGGGTCAAAAAAGTCGATCGAGCATTTAGGTCGGTGAAATCAGAGGTGGGTTTGTCATCTAAGGTCGAATTCTGGATCGAGATCGAGCCCAGATTCAGCGGTGCCGTTGAAAAACCGGGTTGAGACGGCGGCACCGCGCAGCAGATATCACATCGATTGTCTTGAGACCGAAGTGGCGCGGAGCGAATGAAGGCCGGAAGAGTTAAGCAGCTCGGCGATACGATCGAAGCAAGCCACCAAGGCGTTTGGTCGTTTCGATTTCAGCATCCATATCAGGCGGACGATTCATCGTCACGATCAGTTCGTTGTTTAGACCCTGATGATTCCGTTCGGTGTGATAGTGATCAAGAAAGCTTCGAACAGCCTTTCGAGTCGGGTTCTCGGCAAAGAGAATCCGTTTGTAAAGGCACTCGGATTTCAACGATCCGAAAAATTTTTCCAGGTGTGCGTTCAAGTTTGGGCTTCGCGCCGGCAAAGGTTGATACGATCGCCGTTTGGGATGATTTCTAACGAAAGATGGTCAGCACTACCTTGAAAGCACTGAGTGAATACGTAATCAAGCTTTGCGATCTTCCGCTCGCGATTGAAGACGCGAGTTTCCTTTGCTTAACGATGTGCTTCCGAACTTGTCCCGCACTGCATCGGCAACTGAATCCAACTTTCGCTGCTTTGCGTGTTCCTGTCTTTCCTGATCATCTTCGTCGAAGAGTGACTGCTGCACCAAGCGACTGTCACTTCCGTCGCCGAAATTGCTGACTCCGACGCCGACTAAACGTAGGTGCAAATGACCTGCTGAGATGGCGTTGTCGAGCAACTCCTTCCCTGCCTGCCATACTTCGGCCGTCACGTCGGTGGGATTGGGCAGTGTCCTGGAACGGGTGATAATCCGAAAGTTGGCCAAGCGGATCTTCAAGTGGACCGTTCTTGCTTGCTTCTTCTGACGTCGCAATCGTCGCATGACCTGTTCGGTCAACTCTGACAGCCTAGCCCGTAAGACATCCTTGTCGACGATGTCCGTGGCAAATGTCGTTTCGTGCGAGATCGACTTCGCTTCACGGTCTGGCACAACGGCTCGATCATCAATTCCGCGAGACAACTTCCAGAAGTGCTCGCCCTGACTACCAAAGTTTTGCCTGAGTGTTTCAACCGGGAGCCCGCGAAGTTGTTCGATCGTGTGAATGCCAAGTTGATCCAATCTGCCGCCAGTCACTTTCCCGACTCCCCACAGTCGTCCCACCGGCAATGGATCGAGGAACGATTGGATCTCATCGGGCCGCACGACAACCAATCCATCAGGCTTTTGTAAATCGCTGGCGATCTTCGCTAGAAACTTGTTCGGAGCAACGCCGA
The DNA here is from genome assembly GCA_007859835.1 of Novipirellula herctigrandis. Taxonomy (GTDB): domain Bacteria; phylum Planctomycetota; class Planctomycetia; order Pirellulales; family Pirellulaceae; genus Novipirellula_A; species Novipirellula_A herctigrandis. The sequence goes on from SJPJ01000001.1 coordinate 7,730,346, forward strand.
CTGATGCGACCAATGATGTTTGTTGCTTGATTTCCTGTTTGATACGGATTGCGATTTGTTCCGCCTTGCCAAACAGTGATTGACAACCGGTAACATCCAGAAACGCTTCATCAAGCGAGAGCGGTTCAACGAGCGGCGTGTAACGGAAAAAGATGTCGTGCATTTGGCGAGAAACCTCGGCGTAGTAGCTCATTCGAACTGGCAAGACAATGAGCCCCGGACAAAGCCGCAATGCGGTCGCCGTGGGAATAGCGCTATGGATGCCAAATTTCCGGGCGGCGTAGTTTGCCGCAGCCACTACGCCGCGTCCCTCAGGAGTACCGCCAACCACGACCGGACGCCCGACGAATTCAGGCCGCTCGCGCTCTTCAACGGATGCGTAAAAAGCATCCATATCAACGTGTAGGATCATTATTTATTGGTGACTATGTGATGGCCGTTGCGCCAGGGCCAATCGTCGATGCCGCTTGCGAATACGATTTTATGTGCCCGCCCAGCCGTTCAGTGCAGACGACATCGTTCTTGTGGAATTCGACCGTAGCCGGGGGATCACCACTGCGCTGGGGAGGAAGGTGATCGCGGGCACTGTGACAATGTTCGGTATTGTACCAGATGGGCGTTTGTTTCAATAAGTGATCGAGGTGCGCGTTGGTCACGATGCAGAACGCATTGAGCACTTCGTGTTTAATCGTCTGGATCAGGCGTTCGACGTGAGCCTGCAAGTTCGGTGAGCGAATAGGCGTTTTTTTGATCTTGCAATCTGCTGATGTGAAAACGCCATCAAACGATTCGGTGTATTTCTTGTCGCGGTCACGCATCATGTGCGTGCATTCCAGACCCTCATCTTCCATCCACATGCTGAAGTTCCGAGCTTGCTGGACGGTCCAATCGCCGGTGGGATTCTCAGTGCATGGGGAGAGCCAAATCCGCCGTGATCCCAGGTGAATAAACACGATGAAGTAAAGATCAACCAACCCCTTGATCGTCCACTTCTTCTTGCACGCGAAATCGCACTGCCAAAGCGTTTCTGCGTGACGCTTCAGGAACTTGTGCCAAGTGTCTGGATGGTCGCCAGGAGTCGTTGGAAAACCAGCTTCGACGATCCCGTTCTTCACTGTTTGGCGAGAAATGTGAACGCCCATCCGCCGCAGTTCTTGCAGTATCTTTGTGTAGCCAAAACCCGTCTCTTTGCGATTTCGGATGATCGTGTCACGGATGTCCTCAGGCGTCTTTGGCCGGCCGGGTTTTCGATTCGACTTCTTCACCTTTTGCTTCTTGGTCGCCGTGAGTGCTCCTTCTTCTTGCCTTCGGACCCAGCGTCGAAACGTCGAATAGGAAGCAATCGACATGATTTTTTAAGGCACCACCATGCTTCTTCCGTGCCTAACAAGGATCTGTTGCTCGCGATTGTCGAGCGCAATCCGATCAGGTAACTTGGCACGAAGAATCTGGTTTTCAGCTTTCAGGAAACGGATCTGCTGGGCAAGTTCGCGGGCGCGTAAGCGATGCAAGGAGTGTCAAAAGTGGATGGATGAACTTGGCCATGGATCGCTGAAAGACCTCGCGTTTTACTGAATAATCGAGGTGGCAACCTTTTTGTACCCCGCTCAAAACGAGAGGGTATAGGAGTACGGGGGCTATGGAATCCAAATTCGGTGGAACGAAGTTCAACACGCCAACCGGCTGCACCATCAATCGATTTGATTGATACAGTTTTCGTGGCGCGGCATTGGTGATGACGGAATTGAGTGGCGGACGGCCTGAGCGTTTGAGTCGCCAACGGGCGATGCAAAGCAGTCGAGTCCTATCCGGCGAGAGCCGTTGAGAGGTACTCAAGTACGCGCTTTGCTGTTAACCAGAGTGTCGATTCTGACAAAGTTGTGACATTTCTGGTTTGGGTTAACAGCGAGAGTATTTTCAAGAGTACTCTGTTTCGAGGAGAGTCTTATCAGGGGTTCCGAGTGCAACCCTTCGCATCAGCGAAAAGCCCGTAAATCACGCTGTTTTGGAAAGTACGCGCGCGAACTCTCTGAAGAAAGTTCGAGGAGAGTCTCATACGGGGAGCGGAATATTTCCAAAGCAAAGACTCAAAAAAATCTATTTGCTGAAATCAAAAACTGGGTGGCCCTTTCTTGTTTCCAGAAACCCGGGTGGCCTTTTCTTGCTCTTCTTTCCTTGTTTTGGAAAACTTGGGTGGCTCTTTCTTGCTTCTTTCTTGCTTTTCTTGGCTCCTATCTTGAGTCGCATTGGGCTCGACACTCATGGTTGGTGCGACATTGTGAAGAAGTTTGGTCGCGTCTTTAAGCGAGCGGCAGGAACGCCCGAGAGCCTTGCTCGCGAGGCAGTCCGGTGTGGTCAAGGCTGGCTGTGTGCTCCCGAGAACCCACTCGGACTATCTTCGGTGTAGCGGATTCTGTTCCGCACGCTAGAACCTGCAACTGATTTTGCGATTGACGTTGTGTGCTGCGCGGTCGGTGCTGTAAAGATGCATGTGCGCTCGCAGGAAGGGAGGGTTACCCACTCCGATCGCGTCCAAAGGGGGAGCATGTCCGAAGCAAATACTCCGGAAAAGCTCTTTGCTTAAAGAAAATGGGTGCCCTTTGTTTGGGTGGCCCTTTCTTGCTTTGTTTTTTTCTTGCCTTGAGACGACGGTGACAAGTGAAATAACAACTACGGACTCAAAAATGATTCGTTTCCAACGTGACTCGAATGGGAGAATCGGACTGCTGCGGAGTCGTGACTCGCAGGCCACTGGTGTAGTAGTCGGCGTAGCGGCGTGGGACGGTTCTACCGTGCTCATGTGCTTCGGCAGCGAGGTCCTCGGTCAGGACAATTTGCACTACAACGACCTCGTATTCTCCCGGTGGGCAAACGATCTCGCCGTCTTGGTCGGTTAACGCAAAGCTGCCATCGGCGGCGATCCGGCTGGCGTAGCGGGAACCGTCGGCAAGCGATCGAAATTCAACGCTGCCTGATTGCACCGAAGTCCCGTCGTCGAAAAGAACGATGCCTTTGTGGCTGCCGCTGGGCTTGGCACAACCACTGACGAGAACGGCGAGCAAAGTGACGAGTCCGAGCATGGCTGTGCGACGGTGACGACCGTTCAATTCTCTAGCTCCACGACGCGTGCATCGCGCCGATTGGCGAGCGATCCCAATATCTTGGTGTCGGTATCAGGACTGAAAAGTCGAACGCTGCCATCAACCATCGCAAAGTGAACACCGGCGGGATGCCAACTTCCAAACGAAAACATGTCAGCCAGCACGTCGCTGGGGCCGTTTGCTAATCGAAGCCCCGGGCCAGCCAAGCGGCAAGACGCGGGCAAGTGATCGCCATCGTAGGCCGGGGAATCTTCGGGGAACTGTTCCAGTCCATTGAGCGGCACAAATTTCTCGCCGAACAAGAACGTGCTGGAGGTTCCATCACTGACCGATGCCATGCGAATCCGATCCGATGGCGCAATCGCTTTTCCCGCTATGCACTTTGGTCGGACGCTGATGATGACGCCAGTACCGTTGCCGCCGTAATAGAAATCGGTCGGATCGCCAGTTGCACCGGGTGTGAGGTCACCATGGTTGCCAGCATAGTCGCTCAGAGCGCCTTCGACATCGAGTGTCACATCAACTGGACGTGGCGGAATCGGGCACCCACAAGGCAGGCGACCACCGCCGCCGGTGACCGTTGTACGCAAGTTACGAGTGCCGACGGGACGCGTGCCACTTCGCCGCGACGGGCAAAGAAAGATGTCAGGTACTACCGTACGAACCGCTTCGGGATGCTGGTGCCAAGGCTTTGAAAAGTCCCATTGATCGCCGAGGGAAACCTGCTCGATGTACGGCATGACGCGAGCCAACCATGTAGGTGTTTCCAATCCACATTGGTTGACCGGATCGGCGTCGGGACGCGATTCATATCGGGCTGGCGGGAAGTAGCCAACCGCGTCATGGTGCAGGTGCGTCGCGAGCGCAAGTTGCCGGATACGATTCTTGCAATCGGTGCTGCGAGCGGCTTCGCGTGCCGATTGAACGGCAGGCAAAAGCAATGCGATCAATATGCCAATGATCCCGATGACCACCAACAGCTCGATCAACGTGAAGCCACGCGAATAACGTCTTTTTATAACTATCATTAAACGGATTATCCGCGTAAAAGTGCAATCAACCCGGTCCGACCGCGAGCTATTCTAATTGCTGTAAAGCCCCGAGTCACTCTGCCGGACGAAATGAGCGTACCCAACGGGAATTCGTAGACAGAATATTCCGCACAACCTGCTTCGTTTCGTCCGGTTCAAACGGATCGTGCTCGAGTTCATGTTCCAGGTTTTCCAACTTTTTCCGGATCAGATAGCCTTGCATTCGCTGATACGGACGAACCTGGCCAGTGCGGATAAACGTGCCGACCTCCAAACGCCGGCTCCAGTCTTCCCAGACCGGCAGCCAGAACAATGCATGATCGACCTGCCCGCTATTAGCCGCTGATAAACACTCCGCTCGAGCCATACTGACCTCTTCGAGGCATTCGTCTGGCGAAGGGTAATAAGCATAGCACGCGACGACACTCAATGCGACCAAGCCTGCCAACATCGTAGCACCGATCACTCCCGGCGGAACGACGACGTCCAAGCCACGACGCGGCTTTGCATCTTCGGTCTGCAGCGATGACGCGAACGAGACTGCTTTGGCGTTCTTAATCAGCGAAATCTCGTTAATCTTCATCAATCGAAACAACAAACCCGCTGCCGCGACGATTGCCAACACAATCAGCGACGCGATGACGCTGATGTCCATTTCTTTGACGACCGTATCACGAACCGTTTGCAGACTCAGCGAGTGATAGTTCGACAATGGGTTCGCATAGATGTCAAACGCATGCGTATGCCCAGCGGGTTCGACGCCCGGCGGAACGAGTGGCTTATTGACCGCGTAAGACAAACACAACACGATGGCAAGCAACGATGTCAGCCACAACGATGCCGCTTTCCACCCGTAGTGACGTCCGAACCAAAGTGGTGTGGCAAAGTTCATCCCGGCGCCAAGGATCAACAGCGTAAAAGAAGCACCGGGGGAATTGGCGTGCTGAAACATCATGCCCATCTGACTCATCGCCAACATCGGAGTGGCATAGACCGGCACCGCGACAAACAGCATCTTGAGGGGTGCCCAAATGTCGTCGCGTTCGACTTCATGTTGCATCGCACCATAGGGCAACACGGCGGCGAGTACGGCCAAACCCGACAACGCGACGAGCATGATCAGCATCGTCGTTCCCGTGGTTTCGCGAGCGAAGTGGACGATGGTTGCGAAGACGCGGCGAAGTCCGATCAGGTGGTCCGGCGTGGGATAGGCTTCCAGCCTGTCATCTGCATCAACATCTGCATCGCTCTCTGGAAGCCTACGCCAATTTGAAAACGCATCCCAAAACAGGCCGAGCACCGTCACCACCACCAACGAGCCTAACGCGAAAAGGATGATTACCAGCGGTCGGCTGAGCGTCAGTCCGTACAGCAACGACAGCGGATTGAACAACGGAGCCGACAAAGCGAACGCCGACATGGCACCGGGTTTTACCTTCGCGCGTCGCATCTCGCACAGAATCGGCAACACACCGATCGAGCATACCGGCAACAACATGCCGACCAACCACGATTGTGGCAGCGAACGCAACGTATCGCCACCAAACAACCGCCGCGTGCCCGCACTACCTAAGTAGTAGCGAAGGATCGACGCGATCAGCAAGCCGACCAGCAACGTCGGCGCGGAAGCGGCGAACCCTTGCAGAACACGAATCAGCCCACCAAGCAACATCACAGAAACCGATTGACTCATGGTGACGTCACCTTCAGGTTGGCCAGTTGTTCAGGGATTTTGGGCGCCGCATCAACAATCAGTTGGCACAATGCTTCGATCTGCGATCGGTCATCGCTGCTCAGCCCGTCCTTCGCCGCACGAAGGTCCGTCATCAACGATTCCGAAGCTTTGTACAGCGGCAACCAGTCTGCTTCCGAGAGGTTGGTGTCGGCGGCCACTTCCGCCGTCCAACTGACAAGGTCTTTGATTTCAGCAAGCGACTGGGGGTTTGCATCGGAATCCGACAACCGTTCACGAAGCTTCACCGCAACGTCCGCAAGATCGCTTGGCCAATGCGCGGCGACCGCGTGATCGTCTTCAAACAGCGACGTTTTCGGCGTTGCGCCTTGACCACCGCAACCAACGAGAACGATCAGGAAAAGTAAAATCGGCATCCAGCCTGTGATTGCACCACTCACACAGGCAAGCAACCTAGGGAACACTGAGACTCGCATCATTGGTACTCCGGTGCTGGTACGCTGTCCAACAATCGATCCATTACACCATCAACATCATCCGTCGTCGTCAGCAAACGAACCGACAAAACTGGCCGAGCCACATGCGCGACATCGCTAGGCGTCACGAAATCGCGGCCTTGCAGCAACGCCCATGCTTGAGCAATCCGCTGCCATAGCAACATTCCTCGCGGACTCACACCTAACTGGATTGCCGAGTCATTGCGTGTTGCTTCTACCAAATCAACCAAATACTCTCGCACTCGCGAGTGCACCGTAATCGTTCGCACCATGTTCTGAATTCTCGCGAGCTCATCAAGCGATAGCACACTCTCCGACGCATCGTTTGGCAATTCCTCACGAGTCGCTGCCGCCAAGATGCCGAGCTGTGACGTGCGGTCGGGATAGCCGATTTCCAACTTGATGGTAAATCGATCCAACTGAGCTTCGGGCAACGGGTACGCACCGTGCGAGTCGATGGGGTTTTGTGTCGCGATCACGAAGAATGTTTTCGACAAGGTGTACTGCACCGCGTCAATCGTGACCTGTCGTTCTGCCATCGCTTCCAGCAACGCACTTTGCGTTCGTGGCGTCGTGCGATTGAGTTCATCCGCCAACAGAATTTCAGAAAACACTGGCCCAGAATGGAACTCAAACTCGCGAGTTTTCTGGTTGAACAGATTGAACCCAGTTACGTCCGATGGCAGCAAGTCAGGCGTGCACTGCACACGCGCCAGTTTCCCGCCAACGCATGCTGCGATCGCTTTGGCTAACGTCGTCTTTCCTGTTCCTGGCAAATCATCCAGCAACAAATGCCCATGCGAAAGCAAACAAGCGATCACCAATTCGATCGCGTCTTTCTTTCCCAGCAGCACACCATTGAGGTGGCGGCGGAGTCCATCGAGCGACTGAGCGATTGTTGGCAACTCGACCGCATTTCCAGCAATCATCAAACGAGCACCTCTTCCTGGATCCGCCGTAACGTTTTGATCTTCAAATGCATCAACAATTCCTTCTCAAATTTGTTCTTGTAAAACGCTTCTTCTCGACCGGCAAACGCAGCTCGGTCAGCTACATCACAGAACCGACGCGCGGCTTCACGGACGTTCTCGTTCCCGGCCGTCAGCGATAACAGCCAATCGCGTTGCGGACATCCTGCGACACGAGGACATCCCGCAAGCAGGGCGCGGGTTTGCAGAACTTTCATTGCCAGCCTCATGCGTCGCCGCGGCCACAGCAACGCGCCGACGGGATACAGAACACTCAAGCCAAGTTCGATCCAAAGCAGGCGAGTCCTCAACAGCACTCCACCGAGCACAAGCAGACCAATCGCGTGAAGCCAATAGTTCGTGGCATAGCGTTTGGCGACCAACCAAGTCGAGGGCCTGTAGTTCGGTTGACGGTATTCAGGCGTCGGTTCGATCTCGAACCAACGACCATCATCGAGCCTGACTTCTACCCAAACGTGAACGTCTTCGGGCAAAACGTTGGTATGCCCGTCCGCGATATCGGCTGCCGACGGGCGAACATAAAACCCAGTGACCAAACGCGTCTTTAAACCAAGCTCGCGAACCATCATTGCCGCTGTGGTTGCGAATAAATGATCGCCGCCACGACGCGTTTCTAAAAACTCCGCAATCGGATCACTCGACACGGTTTGGACGCTGCGATCAAACGTGAATTCAGTACGAAGACGCGAGACAATTGCCTGCAATTTCTCGTATGTGTGATCGCACTGCGCGGTCCAGTCCGTCGCGACACTCGCCAAGAGTTTTGGCTGACCATGCTTCACTTTTTCACTTGCGGGACGGTGAAAAGGCAACTTATTCCACAATTCGTCCTCCATCACGTTCGCCGACGCCACATTCACCACCGTCAACGCTGGTACTTGGTCTCGTCCCGGCATGAAGTACGAGCCGTCGTCTTCGATGCCAACGAAGTCTTGTCGATCGACGTCCTTGATGTGTAATCCAGAGGTCATCATCGGAGTCGGCAGACGCGTTGAATCTAGACGCAGCACTTTCAACAGGTTGACGTCCGTCCTCGAAGCGGAAGGCTCACGTCCCGCCACCAATGTCGCTGGGTCAAAGAACCAAGCCGCACCGCCGATTTCCCGACGTGCCAATTTCTCGTTTCGTTGCGTTGAGCTGTTTGACCAATCGACACCATCAAATGTGTCATAGCGGTTCATCGCCAAACGAATACCCGTGGGTCCTGCCCACTGCACGACAGCGTTCTCGACCGAATCATTCAAATGCAAATGCTTCTTCGGCGGCATGCGCTCCGTCGAGAACGAGCTTCCACCCTTTTCGCTCTTGGCCGTTTGCTCGTGCGTCTTAATCAGCTTCTCGGGCGTCAGCCCTTGCCGTCGCTCCCACTTGTTCTTCTTGGGCTCGCCAATGGAATCGCTGAACATGTCGAACAGTGTGGACTCAGTCGATTCCAAAAATAGTTCGGACTCAACCGCACCAAACGATTCTGCGTGATCCTTCGCGGCGATCGCTGCATCACCCGTTCCCACACCACTGCGAGCCGCCGGGTCCGACCACTTTGAACCACCACTGGTTGGCATGAAACCCGAGGTGAATCGCTTGGTTTCACCAAAACGGTCGCGCACGATCAAGCCACTCATCATGCAAATGACGATTGCTACGACAACCGAAGCGGGACGAACCGCCGCGCCTCGACGGACTTGCTGCACGGCGCAGAGCTCAAGACGCTCCCAATGGTTTGCCACCAGATGCCACACACAAACCGCCATCCAAGCGATCGCTAACACCACGGCATAGCGATTATCGGAAATCGTGACCGCGAATAGCGTCAGGAATCCCGATACGACCAAAGACATCGCTCGCGTTCGGTTCGATCCGATGGTCATCGCCACCGCGGCTGCACCAAAAGTGGTGAGCACTGTCATTTCAAATGCGATCGGGGAACCAGTCGATCTTGCGATCAAGGCAAAGGTGATCGGCGACGCCACGCTTGCCATGCAAAGATAATGTCGTCGGAAAGGTCTTATCATTTCCGAGGCGAATAAAATCGAAATCGTGAGCATTTCAGCAACGAAAAGCAATCGAGATTCAAGAGGGTATCGCAAGCAACCTACCGTCGTGATTGCCAATATCGCCAACACGATTACTTCTCTAGATCTGCGTTCAAGCAGCCACGTCGACATCACGTACCTCCTTCCACAGGTTCGCCATCGCAGTGGCGAGGTGATCGCTGTGCCCAAGCAAGATCTCGCGAATCGCACCGCCTGCACGTCGACCACCGAGCGGATTGTTGATCTGAACCAGCACCTTACCACTGGATGAACCCGAGATCACCATTCTCACTCGCGCACTGCCAAGGCTGATCTGTTCGCAAGGTTCGCCATTGATCGGAATGCTGGCGAGTGCATCGAGCATCTGGCGCCGTGCTCGCGAGTCGAACCTGTACGCAAGCGAGCGATCCCCCAATCGAACTCTTGTAGCAATCCGCGATTGATGAAGCGAAGACAGAACGCTAGCGGCCACTCGAACACGGCGGGCAAGTGATTCACGACTTGCATGGCTGGTTGCTTCGTAACAATTCGTATCGACCAGCACTTCCAGTTCCACCGATTGCGGTCCACCACGCTCGGTCACAATCATGGAATCGGAGCGAGCGGAAGCAACCCAGTTCACATGCTTTGCAGAGTCGCCACGTCGAAACGCTCGCACGCCAACGAAGTCTCCACTGCGACCACCACGGCTGCCATCACCTTGGTCCGCGTTGGCTTTCCCGACGATCGGCATTACGCCCAACACGGGATAAATCTTTGGCCAAACCGTCAGCGGCTTGACGTCGCTTAATTCACGCCGCGCCGTCCAGATTCCGAATGGAAACGAACAGGTGACTTGCGGCTTGGTAACAGGATAATGGCCGCGAAGTGTTGGCGTCACATCAACGCAATAGTCAGCCGTGCAAAGAGGCGGGACGCATGCAAGACCGATCGCTGGTTTTGCTTCGTCGCTTGAATCGCGATCCAAAAATCCTTCAACGGCCAGTCCCCACACAGGAAGTGGGATGCGATTGCGCACGCTCAACACCATTCGGAACGGTGTGTCTTCGTGAACCGCATCGGTTTCTGAACGCAACCCACACCGCGTTACATGCACTGCGATCCACGGCCACGCCATACCGGTAACCATGATCGCCGAGAGCGAAGCGGCTAGCGTCCAACCGATCGGACTGAAGTACAAACCGATCATGACACTGACCGCGGTTGCCAATGCAAACCAACCGACAGGTTCTTTGAGCCAATAGACGAAACGATTTGCCCACGGACAAAAGTCGGTCGTCATCAATCGCGACAACCAGCTTTCGCGCGCAGACGCTGCATGGACAATCGCCATGAGAGCGCACCTTCGGTACGAGGGATTCAAGAGGTTGTGGCACAGGATTCCAACCTGTGAGCATCGCACTCACAGGCTGGAAGCCTATGCCACGCTGAAACAACGAACGTAGTTACGCGTTCGGTGGCCCTCGGACCGACAGTCCGCAAAGAAAGGTGTCATCAACGCTAACGCGATTTACGATGCAGCGGAAACGCTCCATCAACAGCGGTGTCCAGTGGATTGCCGTGTCAGTGATGACGACGGCGTTCCGCGACGCAAAAAAGCTTTGGCAGATGCTGCACTGATCTGAATTGTGCTGGTTGGTTGGCGCGTCCGATGACGAATCTTCCTGATCTGACTGTGTAGAATCACAGTGATCGTGGTGGCAGCAACAACGATGACCGGCTTGGTGGGAAACGGCTCTCTGATGGTCCGCTGAAGCACAACCGACGTGAACCCAACCAGCGACATTGCTAAACAGCAAAGCAGCCAAGGTAAGGTACGTCGTGAAGGTTCGGAACGAATTCAAAGGTCGGTTTCCAACGCTGATAAAGAATAGTCGCCGAAATGAATGTTTCATTTGCGGCAAATTTCAACGGTCCGACCAAGGATGTTGTGATTGTTACTGGATGCCTACGAACTGTCAATCGGAATGGTTCGTTTGTCAAATTCATCAAGTATTTTTGACGACACATTCGCCAAGTTGATGTTACCGAAAGACGTGACTTCCCGCTGGTTGTCGCAACGCCGATCGTCCAAAGTGAAACAGAACATTGTGGAACTGTATTTTTCGTATTGGCTCCGAACGTTTGGCCCGACTTTGCCGTTAGGAATGAACGAGCTTCTAACATCGGAGCAAGCTCAAACCAACACCGTCCTAGGGGAGGACCACTGAACTCGCAAGCCGCTTTGTCGGGCCCGGCAATGCGTTTCTGTCTGGATTCAGCGGACGCGGAAGATCGATTGCGTTTCGCCAAGTCATTGTAAGATGCCGGTCGGTCACCATGCGAACCGAACGATCTCTGGATTATTTTCCAGTCGCTTGACGAACCGAGTGTTTGCGGTCATCGTATTGATACGCAATTGTCTTTGGTCGGACCATTTTGCAACTCAAACTCTCTGAAACGAACATCGTTGATGACTTCGATGATACGGCCATTCCTATCGAGTATCTTGTGCTGTGTGATTGTCTTTGGGCATGCACCAGCATGGTTGCACGTGGCCATCTGCGATGGTCATTCCCACACGGAAGCCATTGTTTCCGGCGAGAAAACTGAGCCGACTTGTTCGCACTGCTGTCATCATCACCATGATGATGCATCGGCAATCGCCAAGGATCGTTTACGAAATGCCGGTGACGGCGGTTCACATCACGAGCATGATTCTGACAACTGTTTGATCTGTCAATCGCTTGCTAGTCCCTTCGGCGTAACTTGGCAATTGAGCCTGCCGCTCGTGACAGGTTTAGTTTCTCAGCCCGCTCTTTTGCCAGCCGACAGTGTGTTCGCGTCGGCTTCTCATTCGATCGCGCATCCTCGCGGTCCACCAGCCTTGGCTTAGGCTCTCGCTTCTCGATTTGAGATAGGTTTTCTGCCTGTCTTGCTTGATCGAGACGGCTGGATGCTATTTCCATCGTATCTCCACCACATTTGGGATGGGTTGTTGCGCAAATTTTGCGTGCATTTCTTCCTGATGGACTCACGACCTCATGCGTCCCACCGCGTGCGGTGCGATCAGTCAATGGTCCGACCAAACCCGATCGGTTGTGCTCGCGCGGTGGGGCTGCTTTTACATATCAAGGCTATCAGTGCGCCGCAAATCGCACGATAGCCAACAAAACATCGTGTGCGGTTTGTTCGTCGCCGCCGCACATGCCTGCATTGGTCATGCGGCACAATATTTCTCAGTAACTCGTTTTCTTGAAAGAAGACAAACATGCGTAAGATGCTTCGTAACAACAAGGGCAGTACCTGGTAGAGTATGATTTGATCATCGCCGGTGTGGCGTTGATTTGTGCCGCAGCCGTTTCGATTCGCGAGGCTCGGCGGCGGCGACGCGAAGTTGATCGCTTCGCTGAGAATGTTGTTGGGGCCGGTCGGTATATTGATTTTGTGTTTTGGAATGTCCGTCTTTGGTGGCGTACTCTCGCTGGTCGCGATGCTTCGCGGCCAACGCGACTACGCCTACGTGCCAGCCATTACGGCTGGTTTCGTTTGGTATGTCGGTGTCGTTTCTGTAGTTTGAATTTTCGCACAAAGGGATAAAGCAAATGTCTAAATTACTTATGTTCGCCGCGATGGGGTTCGTATCCGCACTCTCGTTGCCAACCGTCTTTGCCGACGATCACGCAGGGATGAAAAAGGAACACGAAACCGCACATGCCCAGCACGACAAGTGGGCGGCTGAGCATGCAAAGATGCGAGTCGAACATCTGCGAGCACTCGCCATGATTGCCAAGCTGCAAGCTCACATTTACGAGCATGAAGCCGAACTCGTCGAGCATGACGAAAAAATTCGTGCTCACGAAGACCATGCGATGCACCATGCCGAAGAGATCGCGGCACATGAGAAGGACGGCGATGCAAGCAACCATGAGCATTTGGAAAAGGAGCACGCCGCATTCAAAGCCGAACACGGGGCGATGGCCAAGAAGCATGATGAAGTAAAAGCTGGGCACGAAAAACTTCACGAGGTGCTGACCAAGTTGATGGAGTTGATGAAGAAGGTCAAATGAAACGAGTCCGTCTCCAATCCCGTGTGGTCAAAAAAGTCGAACGAGCATTTGGGTCGGTGAAATCTGAGGTGGGTTTGTCATCTAAGGTCGAATTCTAGATCGAGATCGAGCCCAGATTCAGCGGTGCCGTTGAAAAACCGGATTGAGACGGCGGCACCGCGCAGCAGCGCCCTGTGTAAAAAATGATTTCGCACAAAATGCGAGGCATGTGAACTGGATTGCTTCGGCGACTTGCGGCAGTCGATCGCTGTCGCGGATGCAGAACGTGTTATTGAATCGGGAAGTGGGCATCGATTGATTCGATGGGCGCAGATGCTGCTCGGGCCCCGCCTGTGGCGGCAGACCAAACGCTTTTCATCCACGAACAGATTATGCTGCTCTTCGCGAGTAGCTTTTCAGCATACCGCCAAGTCGTTCTTGACAGCGGATGTCGCTGATGCGAATGGAATCGACAGAACAGCCAGACTTCTTCCCCGTCTTAGAGAGTGGCTTCTGAATGAGCTCATTTTCCAGGCTCTGGTGCGGTCGTGCGCGATGATAATGTTCGCCGAATTCGGTGCAGAGCAAACTCACGTGTGCTTCGCCGAAGACAATGAAGCGGTCGAGACACTCTTGCTCAATTGTTTGGGCAAAACGCTCGACGAATGCGACCGTGTTGGGTGAACGAAGTGCGGTCCGCTGGGTCTTGATCTTCTGATCGGCGAAGACCGCCAGGAAAGGCTTGGAGTATTTGCCGTCGTTGTCGTGCATTAGAATCTTGCAGGAAAGTCTTTCCGATTTCGTGTGACGAATAAACGCTTCCGCTTGCTCCACCATCCATGCCTGGTCGGGTTTGTAGGTGGCCGGAGAAATGTAGACACGCCGCGTTTCGATGTTTAGAAACACGAGGACAAATACGTCAAGTAGGCCGGTTCGTGATACGATCTTCTTGGAGAATAAATCGCATTGCCACATGGTTTTTGCGTGGCGTTTGATGAACTCGTCCCACATGCCCGGAGCTCGCTTCGGGCCGGTCTCATAGACGTTGCGTTTCAAGATGTTCTTCACCGTGTTGCGGGTGACGGACTGGACGCCGAGTTTCTTCAGTTCACCGAGGATCCGGGTGTAGCCCCAGTCGGTGTCCTTAGCGAGTTTCACGATCAGCTTTTCGATTTGCTCGGCGGTACGGGGACGACCGCGCTTCGGCTGTTTCTTCTTGTTTCCGGACTGCTCTCGGATCCAGACACGTATCGTTGACGGATGCACGATCGTCGCTAATTCATTCAACGCGGATCCGAGATTCTTGGCGAACCGAATCAAGCGGTTCTTCTCGCGCTGAGTTAAGATGATTCTAGCCGGCAGCCGGCTTCTCAGAATCTGGTTCTCGGCTTTCAGGTAGCTCACCTGGCGGGCCATTTTCTTGTCGGTCGACTTGGTGATGACAAGCATCAGCAACGTGTCGATATTGCGAAAGCTGGTCATCGAGAAATTCGGAGAATTTTCAAACGAAACAAGGGACGGAGCGTACTTTTTGCACCCCGCAGCTGGGCTCCTCAGGGTAGTCAGCGGTCACTTCCGTTCAATCAATCTGCCGTCGGATCTCGCGCCGCGCTGTTTACTGGCAAGCAAGAAGTTCGAGCAGGGTTACACACGCCCACATTGCGATCGAGTGTGACGTTCGAACCAGAGATGTTTTGAGCATGCCAAAGTTCGAACCCGTCACACACGATCGGCAAGCGACCGAAACGGACTCGGAACTCGCAAACCCATGACATCTCTTCACTTAAGTGAGAGAGAATTTTTTCGAAGTGTTACGGTAAGGGTACGATAAGGGGCCTGCACAGGGAGCTCGTCGAAAAGTATCGAACTGATCGACACACCAATTAACGCCCGGAAGCGAGAACTCTCGCCCGGGCGTTTTTT
>SJPJ01000001.1:7745650-7941201 GCA_007859835.1 Novipirellula herctigrandis
ATTTTGCGGTGTTTTCAACTTCTCGCTAATCTCGAAAACCTCTCGGGTTCGAGAAGTCGCGTTTGGAATACGGAACGGAACCGCCCGTTCTCATCCGTTTTGCGAATATTCTCGCCCAAAACCCTCATACTCTCTGATTAACAGCGACAAATAATTAACAGCCCGTTCCCATTTTAGAGAGCGAAAGAAAACCGTGAACAAACAACTCGTTACCACCAGCAAGTTTCTCAGCCTGGTCCTCCGCCATCAGCCTGACGTGATCGGAATTGAACTCGATTCGGAAGGCTGGGCCGATATCGACCGGTTGATCAAGAACGCGAACGCTCGCGGAACCGCGATCTCGTTGGACTTGCTCCATGAAGTCGTCGCGACGAGCGATAAGAAGCGGTTCGCCCTCAGCGACGACGGGCTTTGCATCCGGGCCAACCAAGGACACTCGGTTGAAGGCGTCGATTTGAAACTGGAACCAATCGAGCCGCCGGAACTTCTCTACCATGGGACCGTCGAGCCATTTCTGGCGGGCATCCGCGAAAAGGGGTTGCTGAAACGATCTCGGCATCATGTGCATCTGTCGGCGGACAAAGAGACCGCCACGAAAGTCGGCCAACGTCGTGGCAAGCCAATCATCCTCACCATTTCCGCTGCTAGAATGCACGCTGCCGGCCACACGTTCTACTTGTCCGCCAACGGCGTTTGGCTCACCGACGCGGTGCCGACCGAGTTTATTGAGTTAGATCCCAGAATCGAAATCGAAATAGAATGACCAATCCCTATTCCACTCCAACATCTGAACCTGCGGCAGAATCCGTCGACGGTTCGATTTCCGCATCGAGATCACTTGGTGATATTGCTCGCAGCACGTTTCTTGCGTGGGAGAAGTTGCGAGTTGTTTTCATCGTCCTGCTTGGACTACTGACGGTTCTATTGGCGGGTCGAAGCCTAATGCGTCTGCGGATTTTGCTCTTGATTGTCGAAGGCGCGATTGCGGCGAACGTCTGCTATTTTGCTGGCCCGATCATCGAGACCTACGTTCGTTGGCTGGGATACGATGGAAAATGGGTGCGTTGGTTTCTGTTCGTCGGCGGAACACTCCTCACGGCGATACTGGCAATCGCCGCACTCGCCGGCACACTGATTCCCGACCAGGATTAGAAACCATGAATGACGAGAACTTGCAAGAGATACACAACAACGGTTTCACGTTGATCCGTGGTGCAGTCGACTCGGCGACAGTAGATGCACTGATGCGAGCTTGTCAGCGTGCTCTCGAAGTCGATGACCAGGTTGAACGTGCTCGATCGAGTCGTGGCCATGTTTACGCGGCTCGCAACTTGCTTGAGGTTGTCCCAGAGATCCAGACGTTTTGGCAGCAAGGCATTTTGCTTGACTCTTTGAAGTTGGTTCTCGGTGACGCGATCGGTTTGGTCCGCGTACTGTTCTTCGACAAGCCACCTGATCGCACTTGGGCGTTGCCTTGGCACAAGGATACCGCAATCGCCGTAAAAGATAACTCAGGTGCTTCTACAAGTTTTTCGCGTCCAACGGTCAAAGCTGGCGTACCTCACGTGATCGCGTGCGATGATGTCTTGAAGCAAATGCTGACCCTGCGGTTGCATTTGGACGAGGTCACGGATGAGAATGGGCCGCTGCGTGTCATTCCTGGTTCACATGTGTCAAGTGAAAGCGACGGAGTCGGCGTGGAAAATGCTGTCGCGATCCACGCTGCTGCCGGCGACGTGTTGGCGATGAGACCATTGATCACACATTCAAGCGGATCATCACATCCTGGCACCACTCGCCATCGCCGAATCTTGCATCTCGAGTTTGCCGCGTGCCACGAATTACCAGATGGTTATCAATGGCACGATTTTGTCGACTGAAACTAAGGTTGGATAGAATCGGCCCATTGCCGTTCTCCGTAGGTTGCTACGGGACGATGGATTGTTTTGGTTTTGGCTGCCAACCGTATGGCAGCGGCGATTGTTGTATGATGAGTCGATGGATATCGTCACTCATGCGATGATCGGTGCCGCTTCCTCCGCCGGTGTGTTCTCGACTCACCCTGGCTGTGCGTGCGGAATGGTACTTGGAAACGTGCTTCCTGACCTTGATGCGTTTTCGCGGATCGCTGGTAAACACGCCTTCATGAAGTTTCACCAAACCTACACGCATAGCCTTGCTGCGATCTCAATCCCGTTTTTTTCCGCAGTTGCCTTGTACGGATCGGGCAACCCGATATGGGCCGATCTTGCGATGGGCCTCGCGTTGGGGATGGTCATGCACATCGGATTAGATTTGACCAATTCGTACGGCGTTCGATGTCTTTGGCCGATCCGCTCAAGACGATTCGCACTCGACTGGATCTTCTTCATTGACTTGCCCATCATCGTATTGTCCGTGACTGCGTTACTGGCTTGTTGGATGCTTCGGGAGAGCCCCTCTTCTTTGATGGTCGTATCGGCGTCCTATATTGTTTCGCTGCTGCTCGTCGTTGCGGTCCGCGGCATGATTGCGAGTCGTATTCGTGTGATGGTGAGTGAAAGTTCATCGCCGCAAGCGAATTCTGTTTCGATCCCGACGACGTTTTCACCTTTTCGATTCCTTGCCTGCCGTGAAGCGGATAACCGCGTCGAACTTTGTCAGGTCAATTCCAACAGTGGCCAAATAGTTCAAGAGAACGTGGTCGAGATACTTGACGACGTGATTCCGGTGGCGGTGAAAGATACAAGGGAGTGGAGTGTAATGCGAGAGCTTTCGCCGTATTTCCACGCCGTAGAGCAACAGGAAGGTCCAGACGCGACAACCGTCGTGTGCCGCGATCTTCGGATACGCAATTTTGGCACACGATTCGGAAGCCTGACGTGCCGAATCGCCCCTGATGGTCACATCATCGAAAAGAAGTGGGAGGTTTAAGACGATGCGTTGGAATTTCCATCCTAGTCACGGCTTTCGTTTTTCGGTGATAGATGCATTGGCGATCATTGCCTGCGGCATCGCGACGGTTTGGGGATTGCGTGAACTCGGCTCGATCGCGTGGCTGTTTCCTTTCGTTCTCGCTCACTTCTTTCTTTTTTGCAATATTTTTCGTGTTCCGCGCAAACCGGAACTCGTTTGGGCGGGATGCTTTCTTTTCATCGCCACGGTTTGCTTGATTGCTGATACGCACACGCTTTATGCAATGGTCGCCATACTTCCCATCACACTTGCCGTTCTGGCTTACTCGATCCGCCTGCCCAGCTACCATGGCATCTTTTCAACACCTAGCCCTGCGGCAGATGCGGACTCAACGTCCGCGCAGTCGAATTCGGACGAGCAAGTCGTTTAATGTGGCATCAATGGACGGTATCTCGAGGAGTCTGAATTGGTCATCATTGCTTCGTCTTCTCGAAATATATTCGGCCCATGAGCCACTTCGGTGTACGGCGACTGCTTGGAGTTGGCTAAAATAGAAGCAGTTCCGTTTATTGGCGGACTCTTCTCATCTATCGGATACAGCATGGAATTTGCGAAGGTCATTCGTAGTTCTTCGAAGGTGCGACACGCTTTTGATGCCGTTCCTATCCATCGCGCATGGTGGAGGTTGATTCTGTCGCTGCATGGCAAACCGGTCTGCATTGATCGAACGAGTGAGTCGGCAAGGGAGGCACTGGTTAATGGATTTCGGTTCTACGGATATCTCTATTCTGCTTTGGCAATCGTGTTGTTGGTGCTTTCGCCATTTATGGTTATTGCAGATGGGACAGCAAGCTACCTTTGGGCAATTTTGACAGTCGCATCGTCAGTGTACTTAGCATGCACATCGCAATTAGCTTTCTTCGGTGCCCGTTGCTACGCAAACGACCCAGACTTGGCCAGACCACTGCTGGTAAGCTTCTTTGCGTCCATTATTGCTTGGTTGGCTTCCGTTTTGAGCGGTTGTATTGTTGCCATACATTTTGTCGTTCCACAGTATGAAGTTGCATTGGCACTTGGGATCGGGACGGTGTTGGTAGTGGGAGTTGGTTCGTATTTCATTGAACTCATCTACATAGCCTGCGAATAGACGAAATTCACTCATTTGCTTTGTCGGCTGACCCTCCGGCGAATTCTTAGATCAACTCAGAACCCTCAGACGTTAGCAACAAATTGCATCTTGAAATTCATCAACTGTTGCTCTCGGCAAAGAACACTTTGCTGGCGAACAACCGTAAAGCCCTGAGCGACGAAAAAGGGCCTCGCCGTGATGCTCGCGTCGGTCGAAATATCTGCTATCCCCAGTTCACTCGCTCGAATCTTCAGTTCATCGACAAGCATTTTTCCGACGCCTCGTCGCTGGTGGTCAGCTGACACGAAGAGTCGGTCCAGATGCCCGGCCAGCGTCATGTCTGCAAAGCCGGCGATCTCCGCATCCGTCTCAATAACGATGGCAACTCGATTGTTGAACCGTTCCCGCCAGGCATCAAGACTAACCTCCGCAGGTGCCCAAGCCTCAAGCTGCTGCGGTGTGTAGTCCCGGCAATTGACGCGGAAGACTGTATCACGAAAAAGCGAAAGCAATGCGTCTGCGTCATCCGTTCGGTAAAGGCGAATTTGATACATTTGGAAGGTAGAACAATTTCGAAACCGCAGAAAACAACGGATGCTTTTGTCGCATTCTCAGAGTTGCTTGTAAACGAGGTATTCGGTTTCTTTTCTAAATTCTTTTCGTCGAAATTGGTCCCAACCGGGTAGGTAGTGTGTTGCGACATTGTGTGCCGCTTTCTTTTTCTCGATATCTTGGTTTGACGCGGGGCGTGGGCGGGTG
This sequence comes from Novipirellula herctigrandis, assembly GCA_007859835.1. Classification (GTDB taxonomy): domain Bacteria; phylum Planctomycetota; class Planctomycetia; order Pirellulales; family Pirellulaceae; genus Novipirellula_A; species Novipirellula_A herctigrandis. The sequence goes on from SJPJ01000001.1 coordinate 7,750,434, forward strand.
TGAGTGAACCTTGGCTTTGGGGGTGCTTGCATGCGTGGCAATGATGATGGTTCGGGGCTTTCCGATTCGCAGCGACGGGCGGCGATCGCCAATGTATTGGCGCAGGGGTTGGTGCGGCTCAAACGGCGATGTGCGCTGGAAAATGGCGATGAAGTTGGCCAGCGTGGTACTTCTTTGAAAAACTCTCGCGATCTCTCTCGATCTCGGCTTGAAGTGTCGGGCGACTCAGGGCTCTTTGTCCAAGACAGTTAACAAACCCCGAGAGCGAGTATGCCGGAACGGCCGGTAAAATTTCCATCTCGTTCCAACCGAGCGGGATTCGATCGCTGAAAGAGCGGCTTGGTGCGGGAGTGTCGGTAACAAAGCCAAGAGACGCAATGAAACGCGAAATGCAAAAACGACTTTTTCGTAACGAAGTGCCATTCGTGTCGGCCACCGAGGCAGGATACGGCGTGATCGATCGGCTTCGGCTGCCACCCCTCCTGCGGGGTGCCGGTTGTGTTCAATCCCGCATCCCATTTGCGACCGCGTTCACGAGTTCTCGGGACTATGATTTGAGATGAGTTTTTGGGACAACCGACGTTAAGTCATGATTGAATTTGGGGATACGGCCCGAGTAGGATTGTCAAAAGTAGGATTTGTGCGTCGGCCTTTTCGTGCCGAGTCGGCGGCACAATACCGGAACGGGCGAAGTGGGGTCTGCTTAGGCACAGAGGTCGGCGAAGACAACTGCGAAACACGCGTCAGTTTCGATCAACTCCTCAGTTGCCGATTTCCTCGCATCGGACGCCAATGATTGATTTCGCCGCGTCCCAAGGTTCTAATATAGGTGGCACCTGGGTTTCTCATGGAATTTGGCTATGACCACATTCTCTCAGCAACGGCGCTCGCCCCTAGGTCTGTTCACCGACAAGCCAACGGCGCGCCTCTACGACCACATGGTCGAAGTTCTACGCGTTCGGCAATACGATCCTTACCAGTATCAGTATCAGTAGAACAGGAGTATCACGTCATGTGTCCCCCCACCCCCGCTATTCCATCTAGAGAAGGTCGGCCATCAATCGCTTCGGTCAAGGGACCACCGCCGACGCGGTCATACCAGAACCTTCCGACACTGGCGAAATGGAAAGCCGATACACTGCCGGGCAGGGAAGCGAATTCTCCCACTCGGCATGCCACCGAACCCGTTCTTCGGAGCATCGATGGCATGTTGATGGACCTGAACAACGAAACCGAGAATGACGGGAACTATCTCTTCATCCTCGGCCAGTTGTTCTTCGCGACAATGTCCTGGCTGAACCTCTACAAGCGGAACAAGCGGATGCCACCGGAATGCCGGCCGCCGGTCTTGTCGCTCAACCTGTTTGCGGCAAACGATCTTGCCCGCGTGCTCCGCTGCAGTCTCGATAACCTGGCTGGCACCTTGCAGGAACTCTATGGCGTCAACATGAGCGAGCATGGCGTGAACCAGGACCGGGATCCTACCATCAGTGCACAATACCGCTCCGCAAAGCAGCGCATGAGATACAGGGTCTATATTTTCGACGGTGTGGCCATGCGCAACGAACGGAGAAAACTTTGGAAAATCGACACCGGGGTCGATAATTCAACATGCGGCAATAGGAAGGGCGAACTGTTCGTGTTGAGCATGTCGAACGAGCTGTATGTCGGGATGCCACACAAGCACTCATTCTTCATGGGAGGCATTCCCGTTCAAACCGCAGGCACCGTCGAATTCGGGAAAGGCAAATTGGTTGCCATCAAGAATGACAGCGGTCATTACCAGCCAGTCGATTTGTCCCTGGTGAAGGCTCTGCAGTATTTCCGCATACACGGGATGAATATCAACGACGTCAAAGTTTCGACAGTGAGGTTCAAAAATAACCGGGGCGCCGGCGACGCATCGACTACCGGGGCCGAGTTCATGCGGAGCCACGGCAACTGGGAAGCGATATTCAAAAAGGCGCCGCACCAGATGTTCAGGAAGTAGCGCACAGGGGTGGCATCGGGATTGCCGGCTCCGCTGCCACTTGACTGTAATCCTTCTCAGTAAAACCGTTCGTGATCGAGTGAAGATTGCGCACGCCGTCGTTCATCAACGACACGTTGATACTCGCGGCCACTTTTCCATTCCAAATTGCGGGCGGTTGGTCCGACGTCTCGTAATGGGGAGTACTTGGTCTGACTTGCTTTACGGCGACTTGTATTCCGTTAGCGTGTGCCGCTCGGCCCGCGTCGTGTGCAACCCCAATGACTGACACGCTCCAGCGAGACCAACAACATGGGCACAGCGGAGAAAGCCGAAAAGCATCATGAGGTCTTTGGGCTGCTTGGTGTCACCGCCTCCAATTCAATCGGTAAAGGTGTTGCCGACACGCGTGAGCTCTATAAGGAACGGCAAAAGGCATCGGCTACCGCCAAACGGGATCGATCCTGAAAACACCTTCGGGTGGAATTCCTGCCCGATCAGGTAACCTTTGTGGCAAAGCCGATTGCACAGCGTGGCGTGTTGACGATGCGCATCGTCGAAGGACGTCGACCGCTGGCTTTGAACTTTGCGAATGGCGTTGAGCCCGGCGGTGGTTTGTTGCCTGGCGCAACCGCTCAAGAGGAAACGCTTTGCCGATCCAGCGCGTTGTACGCTACGCTTTTCAATGATTCAATGTACGACTTCCATCGCGACAATAGTCCGGCCCCCACAGTGCAGATCATCTGAGGGATTGCAGAGCCTGCTTCAGCGACCACCACCTCACACGCCTTTGCCGAGGCTACACCACGACGCTCCGTCGTTTCAATCTTTGCGCTCACGTCCGGCGGATATTTGAGTGGAACGATCAATTCGTTGCCCGCACCTTGGTGGTTTCTTTCAGTGTGATAATGAATGAGAAAACCCCGAACGGATTTGCGTGTCGCCGTTTCACAGAAAAGAATCAGTTTGTAAAGGCACTCGGATTTCAACGATCCGAAAAATCGTTCGAGATGTGCGTTCAAGTTCGGGCTTCGCGCCGGTACCGACTCGCTTCATCCGGGCCGTGACACTCAAAACAGTAATCAACAAAAATCTGCCGAATGTCACGATTGAAATCGACGTCTTCCCCGGCAACGGCTGCGCCCGCACGATGCAGAATGGGAAGATTAGATTTGTGGTTCGAGTGTACCTCTCGCGAAATTGCGGATAGGGGCCGAGTGTTACCTACACCTGCTGATTGGTTTTCTCAGCCATGACGGTTCCTTTGATCGTCGCTTCACGTTTCTGCTTTCGAGCAATGTTGTTGGCAGGAACGGCGAAGGCAGATTCAGCTAAACCGAGGAAGGGGCATGAATCAAGCCATCAGCCTGGGATTGTAGCGACGCGGACGATATTGGTATTTTGAGCTGACCGATATCAGTGAAAGGACGTTGCGTGTAAACGAAGATGAATTGATCGGTGGGATCCCAAACAACGAGTTCTTCGCGATTGTCACCAACCAGATTGGTCGGAATCACGTGATGGGACCCGATGCGATGCACCTTGGTGCCATCGGGTGGTGGCAGGTCAGGACGAAACGGGCCGACAATCAGAGCAGTGGTTTTCATTGTCAAGGGTGCTGGAGGCTCGGATATGTTTATCGGTTTTGAAAAGAGTTGCTCGTTGAGTCAACTTGGATGAATGGAGCGTGGGTGTTGTCGCGTCGCGCGGAAAGAGAGTCGTCAACGGCGGCCCCTGTGGAACCGGCTGAATGCTGTCACGAAAGTCTCGTCGTTGGCAGCTTGGTATCGTATACGTCATGCAGTGTGGAAATCGGCTGATTTCCGACACTCCCAACCAGAAAATACCCCCTTCCCGTTTGATCACAGGCTTCCCGTTTGATCACAGGGAGTGTGAACGCATTTGAACTCTGGTAGATCCGCTTGCGGCCGGCCTGGTTATCCGATCAAAAACATCAACGACGAAGACCAACGAACGAATTTTCCATTTCTATCTGACGGGTCGGTTGTGATTCGTATTTCAGAGCTTTCGTTTGATATTCGTTTGGCGGCCGGTACTTTTTTGGGAAAGGTTTGATCGATTTGCCGCGCGGCGGCGAGAAACGAGCTGGCAATTTCGATATACTGTTGACTCTAGCTGTGCCAAGGGGCCGAGGTTCCGCGACGCTTTGGGAGCAGCAACGCAAAAGGTTTTCAGTCTAGAGTGGGCTTGCGACAATGTTCGATATTCGATGGCGATGCTGGATTGCGACGGCTTGTTTCCTGGTCTTTGCATCCGTTGACGCAAACGAAAACACAAAGACTGGGATACAAGTCAACGAGGTTGACGGCGTACCGACCGCGATTCGACAAGTTGCCGCCAGTCGTGCCAAACACTGGGCCGATGTTACTTCCCTTAGTTATCACCCAAGCGGCGAGCTGTTGGTTTCTGGGGGCGATGACCAAGCAATACGAATCTGGAAAAGCGACACGTTAACGCTGCTGGATCAAATTGAGTTTCTTCCCGGCTTAGTTCACAAAGTTGAGTTCCTCGGTGACGGAAGGATTGTCGTGATTCTGCACGACTCGAACGATGAGAAACTGTACATGACCTCTTGGTCCATCGTCTTGATTTTGGTGCCATCCGGGGATGAACTTGGTAACAGTCATTGGCGCGAGCAATCACGCATCACAGGATTCGTAAAGCAGATCCAATCGGTTGCCGCGACGCCGGATGCAACGCGTCTGTTTTTGGATGACGGTTCACATGCGATTCATGTCTACAATCTCGAAAGCGACAAACCGATCTGGATCGACACGGTCCTGTTTCCCGGCTCGATACAGCATGGCTTTCGCGGATTCCCTCGTCGAAGAGGGTTCCCGTTCCCATTCACGCCCAGCGAAAATAGCCCGCTGCTGACACATATCAGTGGCCAGCCTTCGTTTCGCGACGGAGATCGCCCGTTAGCACTTTCAGTTACCAATGATGGGGCGACCTTAATTGCATTGACTGACCGGCGGTTACGGACTTACCAAATCAGCCAGCTTCAAGAACCGGTTTCAGAAATTGACGTGTCGGGCCAAGTGCTCGCCGTTGCTCAAGGATCGAAGTCGGTCGTGGTGGGTGACACTGCGGGGAAGCTGAGCGTCTTCAAATTGTCTGAGGATGGGAGTCTCTCTGACCGACCTGTAACGAAAACTATTGATTCTCGGGGTCTTTCCGAGGTGGCGATATCGGGCGATGGATCTCTTTTTGCAGCGAGCTCGGTCGCCAGCGCGAATTGCTTAGTCGCGGCATTCGCGAACGGAATGTTTGGAAGGGGATGGAAGTCGCTCGATTTAGGCCCAGGCGGCAAACCGCTCGGCATGGCTGACCAGCCGATCTATTGGCACTATCAATTGCACAACGAAACGCAAGGGCAGCTTCCGCTTGCCTTTCACCCCAACGGAACCACGATCGCGACAGTTAGATCACGACGTCAGATTGCCACAACTTCTGTAGACGGAAGTTACCAGCTTTCCCTGCCACAGCAAGAATTGCCTGGCGACTCGATCGGCATCTGGGATGCGCCGAATCGTAATGTTTACTGGTTGGATGATAGTGAAACGTTATTGGTTGCCACTGACCTTGGCGGTGCGATGGTGAACACAAGAACGGGTAGTGTGTCAGGTATCACAGAGTCTGATTGCCCCGCCTTGAGCTCGGTCGATGGTTCGATCGTGTGGGGGGTCAAACGCAACGACGATGGACGAGTAAACCCATTTTTCACGGACACGAAGTCTGGCAAGGTCAAGAATCTCGATCTTGGTTGGCTTGGGATTCAACAGAGGCTTCCCGTTACGATGAGTCCTGATGGAAAATACCTGGCTCAACTGAATTCGGACCAGTTGCAATTGGACTTGTTGGATCTGTCGACGGGAAAGCAAAGCTCTGTGCCGTTCCCGAACAAGTTGTCACGGTTGATTCAGTTTGACACGTCCAATCGTTTGTGGGCGATGTACTTGTCGCGTTCGAAGACCAATGGATCCCAGCACAATTTGGTCAGAGTCGATCTGAATGCTGGATTCGCTGCAAAGGTTGATACGTTGTATCAGGAGATCGCATCGGGCGCGAGTTTTGACGATGCCGCTATGTGGGTGAAGAAACCCGAGCTTGACCGCTTTACCGTTTCCCGCAATGGCGAGACGGTTGTGTATTGTGAACGAACGGGCAATTACAGGGTTCTGACAGACCCATCATCCCGCCGTTCTCGATGTTCTGTCGATGCCATCCGTTGTATCAGTAACGATGGTCGGTTCTTCGTAACGCTGTCGAACGTGAATCTTGGATTCAGCTACGTCAGCATTGTGCTTTCCCAGACCGGCGAAACGATTCAGTATTGGCGTTTACCCGGCGTCCTAACGGATCTTGACCTGTCGGTTGACGAAAGGTCCATTGCAACCGCCAACGCGAATGGTTCTCTGTCGATTCTTGGCTTGAAGGATAAATCCGCTTGGCCGGCAGTGAAGAGCGCCGAAGAAATGGAGGCTCAATCGAACGAAGAATTGCTCGCCGCAGAAAATTCGCTAAAAAAACTGAACGATGAATTTCAAATCATAGGCGATGCGTTTGAGGCGAGGCTTTCGGGAGCGACAAGCAAGGACGAGCAAACGCAGATCGAGTGCGACGAACCCTACTCATCACACATCCTCGACCTGATTCAACTGGCAAAGCAGTATGAGGATACCGATGTCGAATACAAGGCGTTGCATCGAGCCATTGCAATGAAGCGAGTGACGCCGCCCCACGTGCCGGGCGCACCTTGGTCGCACAAACGCGGGGAATGGTATGAGGTCAGCAGCGAAGCCGATCGGCAGTTGACGGTCATTGCGAGGCTGGAATTTGCGAATCGCTTTATTGACGATCCCCGAACGGCGTCCGTGCTCCGCCCAGTGATTGAGTACTGGGTGACCAAGGAAACCAAGCGGGTGTTGCAGCATTCGTGGGAGCTGTCCCTTCGAAGCGAAGATGACAGCGTCATAGCGGCGGCCTTGTTGATCTTCTCGGAAGTCAACATGGGTGAGCAGCGGAAGTTTCTTTCGAGCGGACATCGCGTTACCGAACCCACCGAAGATCAGCTTCGCAAATCACGTTCAACGCTGCAACAAGTAATCCGCCAATACGGTGAAATTGATATTCCAGGGGTTGGAAACGTCGGTGAAAAGGCAAAGACGCTGATTTTGGAACTCGACCAGGCAGGGCAGTGAAATGGGACAAGACAAGTTAGATTTCAAGAACATGGGCTGGCGAGAATCCGCCGTGGTGGTCCTGGTCTTGATGGTTCCGGTCGCCGGTGGCGTTTGGTACTCCAGTGGGACCCCTACTCAGCGGACATCGAAATCTCGTTCATCGCCCCCTTCCAAGGAAACGACTGTCCTCGATCTGCGCACTGACGATCAAATCGATCAGGATGTAGCCATCGCCATGGAATTGCCCAAGCTGAAAGGAATCGTCATGCGTGGGGCGGGAGTGACTCGTGAGCATATTCAGACTCTTTCACAGCATCCGTCTCTTAAGATGATCGTCCTTTGCGACACGGATTTGCACGATGTCGACCTTGGGCTCGATGACGGATCAGAGGTTGACGTGCAGTTCTGCGATCAAAAACCGATCAAACACCTCGAGCAAATCCGGGCACGACTTGTGAAGCCTTATGGGAAGTCTTGGCTCATGAGTGGTCGCTATCCCGATATTGGGCGTTCACTTGTTCGAATGGCTAGTTTTCGAGAGGTTGAACGCGTTGACATGAGAAATTGTGTGGTCAGTCGCGAAACGGTGGAATCATGTCAGCGATTCGCAGGACTGAAAAACCTGTTTGTGGGATACGGATTCGACGATTCCCAGGTGGAGTTATTGATGCCGATCAAGAGCCTTGAGCACCTCGACCTGTCGCAGTCCATGGTGACCGACCAGGGCATCAAGCATGTTGCCCAATTGCCGAAACTGAAAATTTTGACGCTTGGACCGAATATGGGCGACGAGTCGTTAAGGATTTTGGCGGGATGCCAAACCTTGGAAGTCCTCCATTGTGGATTTTCACAAGTAGGCGACGCAGGGATCGACGCTTTGGCAGAATCGAACTCAATTCGTGGCCTCGATCTAGGCGGTCGCCCCATCACGGGACGATCCCTTGATTCGCTCGGAAAGTATGCGAAGTTGCGAGACCTCGCCTTTTCTCATGACGAGAACATCGAATACGAAGACTATCAAAAACTCGCAAACATCCGAGAACTCAAGCGACTTTACGCTCCCCTCCCGCAATCGATCCGCACGTCGCTTCAACGATCTAATCCTGGTCTTCAGGTAACCGTCCCCCTTCCTTTTGGTGGGTAAAAGTTCGTGCAGGTAGGGAAGCGGCAATGCTGGGCGACTTCGAACCTAGGGAGCCTCAAACGCAGAGCGAGGAAGTAGAAACGAATCCAGGAGCCAAATCGCAACGTCAAATCGGTTGAGGGCTAGATACTCGATCCGTTGCGGTTGTTGTCGATTGATCCAACTGGCAAGAATGATCAGCATCAACTGCCACGGGTGAAAAAACAAAACTCAGCGGCATCTCGGGCTCGGCAAATCCGAGACGATCATTGAAAGGTGACTGATTTGAAAAGTAGCCCTGATTAGATCACGAACGTGTTGAGTTCAAGGTCGTTCCGATCAGACTGGTTGGGAGAACTTTGTCGACTTGGGCTTGCTGTCATCTCGACGAAGATGTTTGGTACGCAATTACTTGAAACCCTGCTTATTGCCGTGTCTAATGTTCGGCTGACTTATTTGACCTGACGCGGTGATCCTGGGCGATCGGGGCAAGATGGGTAGAAAGCAATGGGCGGAACTTGCCAAGCGAATATTATGTACCGCTTGTGAAGGGTATAAGCACAGGGATGGAAAAACAAAAATACACAAAGATTCAATATGTCGATTTCCAAGCTAATTACTATAAAAGCAAAACTGAATAACGAACAGAATTTGCTCGAGCTACTTAAAGAGATGGTTGCCGAATCAAAGAAGGAAATGGGATGTCTTACATATGACCTCTATCAAGAAACACAAAACCCACGAGAGTTCTCACTCATGGAAACATGGGAGAGCAAAGAGGACCTGAAAGCCCATAAACAAAGTGAACATTTTAAATATTTTGTTCTAAAAGCACCGGAGTTGATCGAAGATAAATCCTCTGTAGAGTTGATTCATCATGCGTAATTCAACTCAACCTTTAAAAGCTAAGTGTTAAGCAAAATAGTCTCTAGCCATTCAGTTCAGCGGTCGCCGCTTCGTCACCGTTGACTTCAACCCGTTCAACACAATCAGCACGAATACAGAAATGATCAATAGATGGAATGAGGTCGAGGCGATTGCCTGCAAGGATCTTGTGGATTTGCGGGTGTATACATCGCGTTTACAAGGCGTCGAACCGGATTTGGTTCTGCATGGTGGTGGCAATACATCGGTGAAGGTGGGTGACACCCTTTATGTCAAGGGAAGTGGATGGAGTCTTGATACCATCGAGCGCCCCGGGTTCTCCCCGGTGAAAATGGATGTGTTGTTGGCAATGGCAGAACTGGACCATCTCAGCGATAGTGAATTGGTTGCAGGTCAACGAGCGGCTTTGCTGGATGAGAAAGCGCCGAATCCCAGTATCGAAGCCGTTTTGCACGCACTCATTCCGTTCACTTTTGTAGACCACACACATGCCGATGCGGTTGCAACGATTTCAAACACGTCCGACGGGGAAGTCCGTTTCAATGAGATTTACGGTAAGCGTGTGCTGATTGTCCCGTATGTCATGCCTGGTTTTGAATTGGCCAAAACGATTCGCCGGATGACGCGGGATCTGAGCTGGGATACTATCGAAGGGCTCGTGTTGCTCAACCACGGTATCTTTACCTTTCATGCTGACGCGAAGGCAAGCTATGACAAGATGATAGAGCTGGTGGGCATGGCAGAAGCCTATTTGGAGGAACAAACAGTTGTACCCGAGACGGAGGACGTATCGGCTTTTCCACAGAAGGATGCGATTGCCCGACAAGCCTCGGAATTGCTTGCCTGTGAAGTCGTGCTCAAAGAGGTTCGAACGCCTTACGCGGTTGCGCTTTCAAAGATTGCGAATGTGGGTGACATCGTGCGCAAAGGTCAATTAACTCCGGAGCATGTGATACGTACCAAACCCTTTCCGGTCATCATTGATCGCGACCCGGAAAAAGCGTTTCGAAGGTTCCAAAAAGATTACAGCGAGTATTTCCGATCGCATGAAAACGGCGAGATCATGCTCGACCCGTGTCCGCGTTATGCGATTATCCGAAATCATGGTTTGATTGCCATCGGTCGAAATGAAAAGGAGGCCGGCATCATCGCAGACATCATAGAGCACACGGCGAAGGCGATGGTTCAAGCTGAACAGCTGGGCGGTTGGCGTTCACTCGATGAAAAGGATGTCTTTGCAATCGAGTATTGGGAACTCGAGCAAGCCAAGCTCAAAGGCTAGGCAGTATTTTCACCCGCGCGGTCCAAAAACCTTGAGACCAGTTCACTCGGGGAATATCGATGCAAAGATTGATGATTCCAACTCAGATTTGAGAATGGTTGGTTAGAAATTGAACGCGTGTGGTCAAAAAAGTCGAACGAGCATTTAGGTCGGTGAAATCTGAGGTGGGTTTGTCATCTAAGGTCGAATTCTGGATCGAGATCGAACCCAGATTCAGCGATGCCGTTAAAAAGCTGGTTCAAAATGGCGGCACCGCGCAACAGACTACAAACCGATTGTTTTGAGACCGGCGTGGTGATCGCAAATGAAAACCGGCCGAGCTAAGCCGCGCGTCGGTACGGTCTAAGCAAGCCACCGAGGCGCTCTGTCGTTTCGATCTTGGCATCGATGTCAGGTGGTCGATCCATGGGCACGATCAGTTGGTCGCCCAAGCCCTGTGGGTTCTTTCAGTGTGATAATGAACCTTGGATCACGCGTTCGACGTGAGCCTGCAAGTTCGGTGAGCGAATAGGCGTTTTCTTGATCTTGCAGTTTGCAGATGTGAAAACGCCATCGGGCGTCCGCGTTGCAATCGTATCGCTTGTTCGCCGTAGTAAGATGCTCTGACCGTGTTGGGAAGCTCCGCCATCGAAATCCTATCGCGTTGGCTTCATCTTTGATTTGTAAACGGTACTCCCATTTGGCCGGTCGGCCTCCCGCACTGACATCGTGAACGCCGGGATGTTTTTCCCGCTGATCGACGCCGGTTGTGACGGCGGCTTCCCGTTGCGGAATGTCGTCGCTGTGGGCAAGTAGAGAGAATTCGATCGGTAATCCGGCGATGCCTCTTAGTTCGGAGTCAACGCGTCACCCTTTCTGCACGGTTGAAATCTAGATAATGGGCATCTAGATCGAGGTTTCAATCGCCACTGTTGCTGCCAAGTTGGTACACTCGAACGCGCGATTGATGCGACTCAGTCTTGGTTGGATCATTTCGTGTATTCGGTATGACAGACCGAATCGGATTCGCGGAGTCTCAAATTCGCAGTCCCCGAGTTTCAGAACAGAGGTTTCAATCATGGGTGCGGACACCAATTTCAAACGAATCTGCCTGACATTACTGATTGCCGCGGTCCTCTTTTCTCCTTTGAGTTCTTATGCCTGCGGCGAGAGGAAGCCTTTACGAGTTTATATCCTCGTCGGTCAATCAAACATGGTCGGGACGGGGGCGATCTCGACGATCGATTATATTGGTGATGATCCAGCGACGGCTTCGTTGCACAAGAGCATGCTAAATGAAGATGGCAACCCCAAGACTTGTGAACGCGTTTGGATCTCATCGCTCAATGGCAAATATCGCACCTACGGTGGCGAGGGTTTTGGAAGACTTTCGGCGGGCTACGGTCTGCGTCGCGAGGATCCCACCACGCATGGTGATTGCATTGGCCCAGAGTACACTTTTGGGATCACCATGGAGCAGCACGATGACGGTCCAATACTGATCATCAAAACGGCCTGGGGCGGAAAAAGCCTTCATCTCGAGTACCGATCGCCGAGCGCCGGCGAATATCAGTTGCCGGACGAATTGGTCGAAAAATTTCGGGACAAGGGAGTCTTGGAAGCGAAACAAGCAGAGGTCCAGGAATACTCTGGCAAGTATTACCGCTACATGATTGAGCACGTGAAGAAGGTTCTCGGCGATATCAACCGTGTTTGTCCGGATTATGATCCGGAGGCAGAATATGAACTCGCTGGATTTGTCTGGTTTCAGGGGTGGAATGACTACGCAGCGACCGCGCAATACCCTCCGTCCGACGGAGACGAGCAGTTTGCTTCTTACAGTGATTTGCTGTGCCACTTCATTCGCGATGTCCGGAAAGATCTGAAGGCACCGGAGCTTCCGTTTGTAATCGGAGTGATCGGCGTCAACGGCAATCACACTCCCGGGCTCTTTTCTGGGCCAGTAAATGCTCAAGAAAAGATGGAACGTTTGCGTTTGGCCATGGCGGCCCCGGCTCAACTCCCCGAGTTCAAAGATTCCGTCGTGGCAGTTCCCACAGCGCCATTTTGGGACGACAAATTAGGAGCTCTTGGGATGAAGCAGCTCAAGATCCAGCGAATGAGGACAAGCCTCTACAAGAAATCCAAGTCTTCTCCCAATGCCGATGGCTCCATGAGCCCAGCGGACATCAAGAAGTTCATGGAAGATTACAATGTCGAGGTCTTTACCCCTGAAGAACTCGCATTGAAAGAACGCGCGTCGGGTTCTGGCGGATTTGTGCACTACTACGGCAGTGCCAAGTTCCACGCGCAAGCGGGACGGGCCTTTGCGGAAGCTTTGTTGAAACAACAGTCTCAGTGAAAGAAGTGGACATTTAATGATCAGAGTTTACATCACAGTCATCACCCTGATGCTTGCCGGAAGCTCGTTCGCAGCGGACCGACCGAATGTGGTTTTTATCATGACGGACGATCAGGGGTATGGCGACCTTGGTTGTCATGGGAATCCGATTGTCAAGACGCCGAATCTCGATGCGCTGTATCGCGAATCGATTCGCTTCACCGATTTCCATGTCAGTCCCTTCTGCACACCGACGCGCGCGGCGCTCATGACGGGCAACAACCCGGGGTTCACGGGGGCTTACCGAACGAGTTCGGGACGCACGATGATGCATCGTGATGAAAAGACGATTGCGAACCTCTTTGCCGATAACGGCTATGCCACTGGGATGGTTGGCAAGTGGCACCTCGGCGACAACGCTCCGCATCGGCCGCAGGACCGGGGATTCCAGGATGTTGTCTGGCATCGTTGCGGCGGCGTCGGGCAGGCCTCGGACTATTGGGGCAACGACTACTTCGATGACACCTACGAACGGAACGGGAAGTTTGAGAAGTTCGAGGGCTATTGCACCGACGTCTGGTTCCAAGAGGGCATGCGTTTCATTGAAGAGAACAAAGACAAACCGTTTTTTCTTTACCTTCCGACCAACGCCCCGCACGGTCCCTACCTTGTGCCGGACAAATGGGCGAAGCCTTACGTTGGTAACAAGAATGTGGCCAATGCGAACTTCTTCGGGATGATCGCCAACATCGATTACAACATGGGGCTGCTGCGGGAACAATTGACGAAGCTTGGGCTGGCCGAGAACACGATCCTGATCTTCATGACCGACAACGGAACGGCGGCTGGTGGGAAATTCAACGGCTTAGATTCCGAGCCGCTAGTGGGTTACAACGCGGGGATGCGTGGCAAGAAGTCGTCGGTCTACGACGGCGGCCATCGTGTCCCGTTCTTCATCCATTGGCCGAAGGGCGGTTTGAGCGGCGGCAGGGGGATCCCGGTGATCGCGGCCCACATCGATGTACTGCCAACTTTGGCGGAGCTGTGCGACATCGCGGTGCCGGATGATTACAAGCCGGACGGCGTTTCGCTGAAGCCGTTGCTTTACGAGTCCGATGCATCGTGGGCACGAGATCATCACGTCATTCAGTATCACGGTGGCGCGGGAGCGAGGACGCTGCCGTCAAAGCCCTTCGAGTACACCGTCGTGATGACCGAGCGTTGGCGGCTGGTCAATTCAAACCAGCAGAGCCTGTACGACATTCAGGCCGATCCCGCACAAAAGCAGGACATCGCCGACAAACATCCCGAGGTCGTCGCCCGGTTGCGTGCCCATTATCAGCCGTTCTGGGAAACGGTGTCACCAAGACTGACGCCCGTTCGGATCGACGTTGGCAATCCCGCAGAGAATCCCACCGTCCTTTGCTCGCAGGATTGGTACATGCCAACCGGAAATCCGCCTTGGAATTTTGGTTCAATCCGACGACTGCCCAAGGTCACCGGGCCGTGGATGCTACAAGTTCAGAAGGCCGGTCGGTACCGAATCACGCTTCGACAGTTTCCCCAAGAAGCAGATAAACCCGTTGTTGCCGAGCGTGCGAAGATCGAGATCGCCGGTCAAACCGTGGAACAGCCTGTGGAAGCAGGCAGCAAGGGTGTTGTGTTCGAAATCGATCTTCCGACCGGTCCTACGGAACTAGTGACATATCTCTACGACAGGAAAGGCAACGCTGGCGGCGCCTATTTTACTGAAGTCGAAGCACTATAAAGGCCATGCAGAAAGCCGCAGCACGTTTCCGTCTTTCCGTTGTCGCGTAAATCCATTTCTTCTGTGTTGCCACGATGGCAGGTGAGGAGACCGCGACGGGAAACGATCGAAACCATTTGGAGAAAGGTGTCTCGCGCCGGGATCCGAGTGACATCATCAAGGTGGGAGACCTCTACTACGTCTGGTATTCCAAAGGTCCGCTGAAGACTGGTTATGAGGCTACGGCGTGGTATGCGACTTCGTCTGACGGACTGGAGTGGACGGAAAAGGGGCAGGCCGTTGCCAAAGCGGAGGCTGGTGCATGGGATGCCGCCAGTGTGTTTACGCCCAATATCCTCGTCGCCGACGGACGTTATTGGCTCTTCTACACGGGGACAACGGGGCCGTACAAAAAGGGCTTCAAGCCGGATTCGAAAATTGGTATCGCCGTATCGGATTCGCCGGACGGCCCGTAGGAGCGTCTGCCGAATAATCCGGTGCTGAACAACCGCGATAGCCCGGATGACTTTGACAGCCTTTTGGTTGATGATTCCTGCATGATGGTTCGGACGGGAAAGATTTGGCGCTACTACAAAGGCCGTCAGGTTGGCAAGAGTCCGCACTCTACCAACATGGGATTGGCGATTGCTGAAAGGCCTGAGGGCCCCTACGTCAAATCCGAAGCGAATCCCGTCATTTCCGAGGAATCATGCTGTTCTGGCTTGGCCCCAGGGCAAAGGCGTCGCCGTGATGATCGGCACCACGGGGCCCGCGGGAATCAGGAATTCTGTCCAATACGCCGAGGACGGAATCCACTTTACGAAGACCCATGACGTCGTCGATGGTCCACGCGCAGGCGGATCGTATCGCCCCCACGCCCTTTACCTGCATTAACTTTACCGGCACTAATTAATCACTTTACCGGCATTAATACGGGCGGACGCATCCAATGGTGTGTCGAGCTCGGCAAGCATAAAGGGAATGAGTTGCCCTACATTGACCGCTGCGATGTCGAGTGGCCGGAATTGGAAAAAACAAGGAACAGAAATGAAGGAACAGAAATGAATGATAAGCTCCGTACGAACAGACCGATGGTGATAATCGCCGGTTTGTTGCAGGTCAGCCTTGCGACGGCTGCTGATAAACCCAACGTCGTCTTCATCTTTGCGGATGACAGGGGGTTTTGCGGATGACAGGGGGGGTTGCGGATGACAGGGGGTACGGCGAGATCGAAGCGTTCAATCCACAGCGATGCAAAATTCCGACACCGTCCCTGAATCAACTGGCTTGTGAAGGGATGACCAATACCGACGCTCACACCAGTTCGTCAGTTTGTTTGCCATCAAGAGAGGCATTGCTGACCGGCAGGTAACTAGCGAACGATCATGCGACGTGGTGTTCTCATCGTTGTCAATTGGTTTTCTAAAAAAATACAAAATACACATTTTTAAGTTTAGATAAGCGTTGTCCTAATGCATGTATTGCTACAAGGAGCAGCAGGCTGCTGAAAATTCGTAGCGGTTGTTGGTTCCCCTCTTCTCTACTCCGTTCCAACATCATTTTGGAGAAATCATGAAAAAGCGTTCTCAATCCGGCTTCACGTTAGTGGAGCTTCTCGTCGTGATTGCGATCATTGGCGTTCTGGTCGGGTTGTTACTGCCCGCGGTCCAGGCGGCTCGAGAAGCTGCGCGCCGAATGAGCTGCAGCAACAACTTCAAACAAATTGGTTTGGCGGTCCATAACTACCACAGTGCCTATAAGAAAAACAGTAAGTACATGGGTGGGACGTTCCAACTGAATTCAGGCAACAGTAGAGCTGGCACGACGGCGAATAACCTGAATTGGCTTAGCCATTGGCCGGGCCTCTTGCCGTTTATGGAGCAGCAAGCGGTTTGGGAGCAGTTTTCGAACCCCTATCAAGCAACGGGTGGCACTATCCCTTCCATGGGTCCATTCGTGGATATTTCCTTGTCAGAGCATGCAGCTATTGGAAACTACGATCCCTTTTTAACGAGCATTCCCACACTGCGGTGCCCAAGTGATCCAGGCGTCGGGCTGCCAGGACAAGGACGCACCAACTACGCGGCTTGTCTTGGGGACTCCTACATGATCGGAGACGGCAGCGTAATCGGGCGAAACGGGGTCGAAGATGCCGCCAGGGTCGATCGATTGAAGAAAAATCAGCGAGGTTTCTATGTACCTCGTGTCGTGACCCGTTTCCGGGACGTTCTCGACGGATTGTCGAATACGATTTGCATGGGCGAGATTATTACGGACCTTGGTGACCGGGATATACGCTCACACTTTGCAGGAAACGGTGCCGGTCCCGCAAGCCGACGAAATGGAGCCAACTTGACCACTAACCAAACAGGTGGTTTGAGGGCGACATGGTGCCGTCAGGCGATTGACCCTCTTCGTCCACGGTTTTGGGATTTTAGTGGTGGGACAGTGAGAGATTACGGCGGTGGCGAGATCAACCGCGGTATGAAATACGCGGCAGGACTTCCAAGCTACACCGGATTCACGACTATCCTGCCACCGAACACAGAGCTTTGTCTTTCCAGAGGCAGACTGGGTGCGGGGGTATTGTCTGCTTCCAGCCGTCACCAAGGGGGCGCACATATCTTGATGGCCGACGGAGCCGTTAAGTTTGTAACGGATTCGATCGAGGCCGGTAATTCGTTGTCTGAAGTTGTCGGGAACGGTCTGGCTGCTGGCAGCGCCAGCCCCTTCGGTTTATGGGGTTCACTTGGAACAAGGGCTTCAAGAGAAGTCATCAGCGAGGAAATCTGAGACCGTTCTTGGCTCCGCCATTCTAATTTGTCACAGCTAGACGCCTCGTTTGCTTGAAACCTTCGAGGCGTCCTGGCTGGACACCACCGTTCTTTTGCAACCCCCATTCCCAACTTGCAGGTAAAACCATGAAATCCTTGACCTCCATTCTGTTCGCCATCGCATTCTTCGCCGTAGTGGGATGTGGCGGGGACTCCAAGCCGCCATCTCCAGACGAGATAACCAACTTTTTGGATGATAATCCCGAGGTCGTCGAAGCAACGGCCCGCGCAAACGCAGCAGAAAGCTTTGAAGACGAGGGTTTTTAAAAAAGTAAATGTAGGGCCGGTTCCTAGCGGCCAGAATGTGATCGCAACGAAACCACGGGAGGTTGGTGATTGGCGGTTTGCTTGCGGAGTCAATTGTTTGCAAGCTCGGACGAAAGCGGCCGGTGGGAACCGGCCCTACTCTCCTAACGTCTTTTTCATGTGGTCAAAGTTCAGTTTGGGGTGTCGGTCTCCGCCAGCCCATTCCTCGGAGTAGACACCCCGGTTCACCCAACGGTGAAAACGTGACAAAGGCCAATCGGCCGGGCAACGCACATGCCCATGCTTCACGGTGTTGAAGTGGATATAATCAAAATGGCTTTCAAAGTCCTCGGTCTCTTCGATCGTGTGCTTTCAATATTTGGGCTGCCAGACTCCGCGTTGTCCATTTGTCTTTCGCCCTTCGCTGACTTTGCATTCGGCGCCGCCAGCATTAAGCCATCGCTGAGTAAATTGGGCTTTGATCCATTGCCAACGTCCAGAGTCGTTCGCGTCTCCAGGCGGCATGCACCAAGAACGCATGCAGATGGTCAGGCAGCCAAGCGATCGCGCGGCAATCGAAAGGATTAGTTGCGATGCATTCACGCATCACGTTTCCAAGGATCGTGCGCGCGACGTCCGATTCAAAAATGGGGCGACGGCATCGGTCATGGGTGGTAAAAGAAGAACGTTCCGCCAGGAACAATTGCACGTCTCCAGTTTGGCATAGCTGAATGATAATACGTAGGGCCGGTTCCCCCCGGCCAGAATGTGATTGCAACGAAACCACGGGAGGTTAAGATCTGCGGTTTGCTCGCGGAGTGAGTTGTTTGCACGCCCAAACGAAAGCGGCCGGTGGGAACCGGCCCTACGAAACCATGACGGAAAGTTGTCGTATCCCAATGATTGTCGTATCCCAATGAAACGCTTGCTCATTCTATTTTTCGTTCTCCTTCAGCTTGCTTCAGCGTCAATTTGCTCTGCAGAGGAGACATCAACGGATGTTTGTGTCTATGGCGGGACTGCTTCAGGAGTCGTGACCGCCGTGCAGGTGGCCCGCATGGGCAAGAGTGTTGTCCTGATCGAACCTGGGCAAACGATCGGCGGCATGACCTCTGGCGGTTTGGGCAACACGGATATCGGAAAACAGGTTAGCATCGGTGGCGTGACTCGTGAGTTCTATCAATCGATGCGCGATTGGTATCAGGACCCGGCAAACTGGAAGTTTCAGAGCAAGGATGAATACCGGTGGAAGGGGGACCGGGTCACGGAAGATGCTTGGTTCGTGTTCGAGCCCCATGTTGCGCTGCTCAAGCTCAATCAGATGCTTGAAGAAGCCAGGGTTCCCGTTGTCTATGGCGAAAGACTTGACCTGAATAATGGAGTCAACAAGGAAGGTGCTAACATCGTCGGCATCCGGATGGAATCTGGTCGGGGGTTCACCGCCAAGGTGTTCATCGACTGCACCTATGAAGGCGACCTGATGGCCAAGGCGGGTGTTTCCTACACCATCGGACGCGAACCGAACTCGCAGTACGGCGAAAGCATCAACGGCGTCCAAGCAACGGAACCACCGCGTCGCGGCCCCAAGCCGCTGGACCCGTATGTCATCCCCGGCGATCCGAACAGCGGCATGATCAAGGGGCTTCAACCCGATGTCGTTGGCAACAATGGAGACGGGGATAAGCGTGTCCAGGCTTACAACTATCGGCTTTGTCTGACCAGCGTGCCAGAGAATCGCGTGCCTTTTGAAAAGCCCCCGGGATATGACGAATCCGAGTACGAACTGCTCTTCCGTTGGCTGGAAGCCGGAAACACTCGAAATGTTCCGCTCGGATCCAACCCCATCCCCAACCGGAAGACCGACACCAACAAGGCGGGCTGGATTTCAACCGACTACATCGGCATGTGCGACGACTATCCCGATGCCGATTACCAGAAACGAAAGGAAATCACGGACGCCTACATTCGCTATCACAAGGGTTTCCTCTGGACGCTGGCGAATCATCCACGCGTCCCGGAAACTGTCCGACGCAGAGCCGCGAAACTCGGGTTCGCCAAAGATGAGTTTGTCGACAACGGGCACTTCCCGCATCAGCTTTATGTTCGCGAAGGCCGCCGCATGTTAGGCCGGATGGTGATGACGGAACACGAGCTGCGGAAAAAGCGCAAGGTCGAGGATCCTGTCGCACTCGGGTCGTATGGGATGGACAGCCATCCGACTCAGCTTTGGGTCGATGGTGACGGAGCCCTGCACGCAGACACGCCAAAGTGGACGGGCGTCGGTGGTCCTTACGGAATCAGCTATCGATCGATCACTCCCAAAACCGAGGAATGCTCAAACCTGCTCGTGACAACCTGCATCTCCGCCTCGCATAGCGCCTATGGATCGATCCGTATGGAGCCGGTCTACATGATGCTCGGACAGGCATCGGCGACAGCGGCCGTGCAGGCCATCAATGGCGATCAATCCGTTCAAGATATTCCCTACGACAAAATGAGCCCGCAGCTTCTCAAAGACGGACAAATCCTCGTGCCTGGCAAATGAATCCCGCAAGTTTTGATGGCGAGCCGTTCGGTGATCTTTGTCCGACAAGTGCAATACGATAGGTAGTAAGACAATGAAATATTTGATTCTGAGTGTTCTGTTTTCCGTTCTCACGGCGGGGCCAAGCTGGGCTGCCGAACAAGTTCCCGCACATGATGTCGTCATCTACGGCGGTACGTCGGCTGCTGTCATGGCTGCGGTTCAATGTCATCGGATGGGAAAGTCGGTGGTGATTGTTGCTCCGGACAAGCATCTCGGCGGGCTTTCTTCTGGCGGACTTGGGTTCACGGACATCGGCAACCGCTTAACGGTTGGCGGTCTGGCGCGTGAATTCTATGAAAAGGTTTACCAGCACTACGACAAACCAGAAGCCTGGGCTCAAGAAACGCCTCGTGCCTTCCATCAAAAAAATATTGGCTGGCGAAAAATGTGGGATGGCGAAAACACCCGATGGGTGTTTGAACCGCATGTCGCAGAAGCGATCTTCGATCAGTTTATCTCGGAAAACAACATTCCTCTTTTCAAAGATGAATGGCTCGACCGCGAACATGGCGTCGAAAAGGACGCGGGGCGCATCCAATCGATCACCACATTGAGCGGCAAAGTCTTCAAAGGAAAAGTCTTCATCGATGCGACCTACGAAGGCGATTTGATGGCGGCGGCAGGCGTGAGGTATCACGTGGGTCGGGAAGCGAATTCGGTCTATGGCGAGAAGTGGAATGGAGTGCAACAAGGTGTCTTTCACCACAAACATCATTTTCAGGGCTTGAAGATCTCTCCCTACAAAGTGAAGGAAGATCCGACAAGCGGCGTATTGGCTCGGATATCGACGGAAGCCCTTGAGCCAAACGGAACAGGGGATGACAAGGTACAGGCCTACTGTTTTCGGATGTGCTTGACCAACGATCCCGACAATCGCATTGCGTTTCCCAAACCACGGAATTACGCCCCAGGGCAATATGAGTTATTGCTTCGGATCTTTGAGGTGATGGATCCGATGTATGTGTTTCAAAAGTTCGATCCCGTCCCCAACAATAAAACGGACACCAACAATCATGGGCCTTTTAGTTTCGACAACCTCGGCATGAACTGGGATTACCCAGAGGCTAGTTACGAGCGGCGGATGGAAATCATCGAAGAGCACAAGAACTATCAGCTAGGCATGCTCTTTTTTCTAAGTCACGACCCGCGCGTCCCGAGACAGTTGCAGGAGGCAATGCGGAAATGGGGGTTACCCAAGGATGAATTCGTCGACAACGGGAATTGGTCACATCAGCTGTATGTCCGTGAGGCACGGCGAATGGTCGGACAGTATGTGATTACCGAGCATGACTTGTTAGGTGATCTGAAATCGAAAACGCAAAAGTCGATTGGCATGGGGTCCTATGGGATCGATTCACACAACATTCAGCGTTTCGTCGATTCGGATGGCTATGTTCAAAATGAAGGCGATGTGGGCGTCCATGTTGGAGATTACCGGATCCCCTACGACGTGATTGTCCCCAAGGAGGCGGAAGTCAGTAACTTGATTGTTCCTGTCGCGGCATCTTGTTCTCACGTGGCATACGGTTCGATTCGGATGGAGCCCGTCTTCATGATCTTGGCACAAAGTGGCGCAACAGCGGCTTGTATCGCGATGGATGATGAGACGAGTGTTCAATCGGTCGACTACAATAAACTGAGAACGAAGTTGCTGGCGGATAAGCAGATCCTAGAAAAGTCGCAGCGGGTGCCAGACCCACGAAAGAAGAACTAGAAACGCACGAAACCAATTCAAACTGAATTCATTTTTAGAGCCGAGGAACTCCATTGACTCAATCCCTGCCAGTCCCAGCTTTTTTCTCAGGGCTGATCTGCATCCTCGCCGCATGTCAGTCGGTCCATGCGGCCGAGGAATATGATGTCTACCTAATGGCCGGGCAGTCGAACATGGATGGTCGTGGGCTCGTCAGTGAGTTGCCGGCTGATCAGCAAGCGACGTTCGATAGCGCCACCATTTTTTATCGAAACGAAAAGCGATCGAGCGACGTTTGGAAGAATCTCGCCGCGGGTTTCAGCATTCCTCCAAAATACAAAGGCGAGTTTCCATCGCCCACATTCGGACCTGAGATTGGCTTCACGCGTTCGATGTTGCAGCGCGATCCGAAGCGTAACATCGCTCTGATCAAGGGATCGCAGGGTGGCACGAGTTTACGTGCGGATTGGAAGCCCGGGAAAAAAGGAGTCGTCGAAAGCCAGGGGCCACAGTATCGCGACTTCATCGAAACGATACGGATCGCCACAAAGCAGCTGCGAGATCGCGGCGATCGGTTCACCTTTCGCGGGTTGCTATGGCATCAGGGTGAATCCGATTCAAAATCCGGAACTGAAACGTACGGACGCCGGCTGAAGGAATTCATCGCTCGCATCCGCGAAGACGTTGAGACGCCCGACCTGCCAGTCGTCGTCGGTGAGGTGTTTGATAACGGCAATCGCGACAATGTTCGCACGGCGATTCAGGCTGTCGCTCAGCAAAGTCCAACCGTTGAGTTGGTGTCTTCCGAAGGAACGACAACATCGGACCCCGGAACCCACTTCGACGCGAAGAGCCAATTGCTGCTCGGCCAGCGCTACGCCGATGCGATTACGAAGCTGGATACGACGATACCTTCAAAAAAGGTCTCGACGCTAGGTCAGCAGAGCCACGCCGATCGACCCAACGTGCTGTTCATTGCCATCGATGATTTGAACGACTGGCAAGGCGCATTGAAGGGGCACCCGCAGGCGAAGACTCCGCACATGGATCGCCTTTTTAAGCAGGGAATGCTTTTTACGAACGCCCATTGTGCACAAGCCGTCTGCACGGCATCGCGAAACTCGATTCTAAGCGGGATTCATCCCACGTCGTCGGGTTGGTACAGCTCGACAAAGGCCATGCGAGCCACGTACGCCCAAGTGATGGGCGACCATGTCATGCTTCCGCAGCATTTCCGCGACAACGGCTACCAGACTCTGACGGCTGGCAAGATCTTCCATCAGGGTGCGTCGGACTATTCCGATCGAACGAGCGACTTTTGGGACGAAGTTGCTCCGGAGTACAAAGTGCCGCAGCACCTGAAAGAGCGAGGCGACGGCTACGGAGGCACAAAGTTTTATCCGTTCCCGAAGAACGGGGCTCAGATGAGTCGCCACTACGGCAAGGACTACGAAGACGGCAATTCGCTGGCGTGGGGCGCACTTGATCGCGAAGACATGCCCCATGGGAAAATGTACGACGAACTGATCGCCGACTGGGCCGTTAACCGGATTGCCGAAGAACACGAGAAGCCATTTTTTCTGGCCGTGGGCTTCGTCCGCCCCCATGTTCCGTTCACTGCGCCGCGGGAGTTTTTTGAGAAGTACGACGCCGACCAGGTTCAAATTCCGAACGTCCCTGTGGACGAAATGTCAGACATTCCATTAATGGGAAAGTCCATCGCCTACGGCCGACTGAAGGGAGGCGACCACAATGCCGTGGTCAACCTGAGCGACAACTACTGGCGAGAAATGGTGCTGGGCTATCTGGCCTGCGTTTGCTTCGTTGACGCACAAATCGGCAAAGTGATCACTGCTTTAGAGAACAGCGAACACAGTCGGAACACGATCATCGTGCTGTGGTCCGACCACGGTCAGCATCTCGGTGAAAAACACCATTGGCGAAAACAATCGCTCTGGGAAGAATCGACTCGTGTCCCACTATTCTTCAAAACGCCGGGCCTCACCAGCGCCGGAAAACGAAGTTCTCAGGTCGTCAGTCTGCTGGACCTGTATCCCACACTGATAGAACTCTGCAAACTTCCACCTGCTCTGCGACTCGAAGGAGAATCACTCGTCCCGCTATTGCGTGACCCCACGGCGACTCGTGAGAAACCCGTGTTGTGCAGTTGGTACTATGGCAATCACGCCGTCCGCAGCAACGATTGGAGATACATCCTCTACCGCGACGGCACCGAGGAACTGTACGACCACCGAAGCGATTCGGGCGAACATAACAACCTCGCAGGAGCCCCCGAATACGCCCATGTCATCAAACAACACAAACAGTGGATTCCTCGGCACAGTGCTCTTCCAGCCGGCACCACGCAGTGGAAAGAAGACCAACTTGACCGACGAATCCGGGAGTGGAAAGACAACCACTCGGTGCCGATGTGGCTCAAGTAGACAAGTTGGCTTAGACGCCCGATCTTATTGGGTATTGCCACAACCGCCGCTTCAGTGAAAACTGCATCTCGCGAACCAATAGCGACACGGTTGACCGTGTTCTTGTCTGGCCCCGTTCTCGTTCCATTTATTGAGATTACAATGACCCACACCAACTGCCAATTCAGGGCTGCCTGTCTACTGTTTGGCCTTGCTTTCTTGATGTGTCGTGTCGGCGGCGTATCCGCTGACCAGCCAAACGTGATTTACATCAATACCGATGATTGGGGTATTGGCAAAGTCCCGCCGTATAAGCTGGACGATGCCAGCATGAAAATCATCAAAACGCCGAATCTCGACAAACTCGCTGCGGGAGGAATGAGGTTCACCAGGGCCTACGCAGGCAACGCGGTTTGTGGCCCGTCTCGCTGCAGCCTGCTGACTGGAAAGCACGGAGGCCACGCCGCGTGGCGAGCAAACCACGGTGGGATTCCCATTCCCCAATGGCCGCCGACCTATCCGATGCTGGGAGAAGTTGCGCGACAGGCCGGCTATACCACAGCGGGGTTTGGCAAGTTAAGCATGGGCGGAGCCCACAAACCTGAAACAATTACTCTGACCGGTTGGGATTATTGGCTGGGGTACCTTGGGCATGTTGACTGTCGCAGCTTTTATAACACGTATATCTGGGAGAACGGTGTCAAAAAAATGATTCCGGAAAACGACCGGAAGAAGATTCGACAGCATGTCCCTGTCCTCGGCGAACACGGCGTCTTCTCAGATGACCTGTACACTGACAAGATCATTGACTTCATCGCCGAAAACAAAGAGCAGCCCTTCTTTGTGTACTTTGCAAGCACCGTTCCGCACGGCGATGCTTCGACGATTCCGTTTCATGGTCTGTGGACTCCATCACTGGAAGGCTACGACAAACTCGGGCTGACAAAGCTGGAGCAACTCTACGCAGCGTTGATGACCCGCCACGACCGTAACGTCGGTCGCATCGTTCAGGCCCTCGAGAAGTTGAACCTGGATAAGAAAACAATCGTCATTTGGACGTCCGACAATGGCGACGAGGACAGCTACTACGAACGCACCGAAACCTGGGACGGAAACGGCCCTTTTCGTATGTATAAGCGTTACCTTTACGAAGGCGGAATTCGAGTTCCCTTAATTGCGTCCTGGCCTGGAACGATCCCGGCTGGTTCCACAACCGATCAATGGACAACCCAGTACGACCTGATGCCAACCCTGGCCGAAGCGGGTGGGCTTCTGGCTTCTTCCGAAATGGATGGCATTTCCATTCTGCCGACGCTCAGGAATGAGCCGGAAAAACAGGTTGATCGAGAACACCTCTACTGGGAGTTCTATGAGCGAGCGAAACAGCAAGCCGTTCACCTGGGTAAATGGAAGGGGTACCGACTCAATGGCCTGAATGGAAACATCGAACTCTACGATCTATCCACTGATATCGCGGAGGCGCACGACGTCGCTGACAGCCACCCGGAAGTTGTCAAACGCATTGCACAAATCATGCGTGATGAGCATGAAACGCACCCATTGAAGCAATGGCAACTCCCCGGTCTGGACCAGTGACACCGGGAATTTCTCGGGCAAGCGTGTCGCCGGTTCCGAAGTCAGCAAGCAGTCGATATGTCTGGGCTGAGCAAAGTTGGTTCAATTGGCACGTTGTGGCTGGCTGGCATTGGTGTCTTTAAGCCATGCATCCAGTTTTGATCGAAGCTGCGCGGCCTTTTCGGGCATTTTATCCGCAAGGTTGCGTGACTCGCTGATGTCGTTTTTCAGATCGTAGAGCTCAACGGAATCGTCGTCGTAGAACCACAGCAACTTGTAGTCGCCCGAACGGACCGCGCTGGCCAGTCGATTCTTTTTGTGGAACGCGTAATTGGGATAGTGAAAGTAAATCGACTGACGCTTCAAATCGGATTCGCCGGTCAGCATCGGTAACAGAGAAATTCCGTCCGGAGTGTTGGACGGATCGTTCTGTAGCTTTGCAACCTGCAGAATCGTCGCGTGAATGTCCATCGTGATCACGGGCGTCGACGTTCGAGTCGAAGGCTTTATGCGATCTGGCCAGCGAACAATCATGGGAACTCGGATTCCGCCTTCGTACAGATAACCCTTCTCGGCCCTCAGAGGTTTTACGTTCGCTGCGAATGGTCCGTTGTCCGAGGTAAAGATCACCAAAGTCTCTTTGTTCAGCCCCTGATCGTCGATTGCTGTGAGAAGCTTCCCAATCGATGCATCCATTCCCTCAATCATCGCTGCGTAAGTCGGGTTTTCGATGCCCCGGCCTTTTCTCTTTTCATACTTCGCAACCAAATCGGCGGGAGCCTGAAAGGGATAGTGCACCGAATAATTCCACCAGCAAAGAAAGAACGGACGATCGCCGGCTTTGGCGGACTTAATGAAGGCGATGCATTCATCAGCACTCCTGTCAGGCAGGTATTCGCCGTCGTTTTTTCCCTTTAGGTTGGGAATCTTGTACGGGCTGAAATAGCTCGGCGGCCCTCCGAAACGGCATCCACCGATATTGATGTCGAAGCCCTGATGTTCCGGGCGTAATTGCGGTTCGGACGGCAATGTATTGTTCGCTTCGGGTATTGATTGTCCACTATTGGAAAGATGCCACTTGCCGACAAAGCCGGTCGCATAGCCCGCCGCCCTGAGTTGCTCGGCCAGCGTCACGCGTTCCAGTGGCAGATGCCGCAACCAGATCGGCGTGATCAAATCTGTACCGGGCTTCTGGAAATTCGGAGGGTGTCCTCCGGCGTGATTGGTGATATTCAGGCGAGCCGGCGCTTCTCCCGTCATCAGAGCCGCACGTGTCGGTGTGCAGACGGGCGCCGCCGAATACGCATCTGTAAACAGCAAACCCTGCTCTGCCAGACGATCAATGTTAGGCGTATCGAGTTTGTTGTTGCCGTAGCAATGCAGGTCTTTCCAGCCAAGGTCATCTGCCATGATCAAAACGACGTTAGGTGTTTTCACGACCGCCGTGGATTCATCGCCCGATGCACTCACGGAAAAAGCACCAAGACTGACCACCAAAACCAGCAAACACTCGAATCCGGACAGCAACATTATTTTTTTCTCCTGTTCGTAGCCAAACTCCAACCACACTTAAAGATACTGGAGTGTAGACGGGATCTGTTGGGGCTGGAAGCATCGGCCAACGGAACGAAATGCCTGATTGCTTTGAGACTTTGGCAGCTTGATCACGCGGGGGTCCCCAAAGGTTTGCAATCGGTTATCGCGAATGCTGAGCTATCCGATATTCCGGTTGAATCCTATTCGGATCAGCCGATGCAGATGATTGTAAAGGAGGGTCGACCGGTGATCTACTCGGTCGGTTCGGATGGCAAAGATGACCAAGCGAAGCTGGAATGCGACGGCAATCAGTTCGAGTCATCTGGTGATATCGTGTTCCGCTTGAACAGGCGGCGCTGACCCTCACGAAACGGAGAAATCAAAAGGGTAGATAAATCAAAAGGCTTGTGGTCAAAACACGCGGGCGAACCCATTAACCGACTAAATTCGCGTTTGCGTCGGCAAATGAGTTCGAGTTTTCGGTCGAGATTGAAACCAATTTGAACGGTGGAAAGGGATAATTGACCCAAAAGCAATCCCGAGAACAACAACGGAAACTCCCGAACTCTCTGGGGTAACATCGCCATCGGGGGTTACGGAAACCGGCCCAAAGAGCGAGACTTCGAAAGTCATCGAGATGACTTCCCGGATCGCCATCAAAATGCCAGCGAGTTGGATCGGGATTCCTCGAATCGTCGCTGTTGGACCAATTTGCCTGAGCCAACTTCGCTCCTGAGCCCGTGGAATGTCCCCATTTCGGTACCTGGCGTTTTCAAAGAATGGGTTAGGATATGGGCATGCCGATACGGTTTCCGCTTGGCTGATCGACCGTCGGTCACGACTGCCTGCTCCGAGTTTCCAAATCGTTTCACAGAAATTATGAATCAATCCCAGCCTAAAAATCCGCTGCATGGCATCACGCTGAAATCGATCCTCGAGTACTTGGTCGCTGAGTATGGCTGGGAGCGGTTGGGTAACCGCATCAACATCCGCTGTTTTCAATACGAGCCGAGCATCAACAGCAGTTTGAAATTTCTTCGGAAAACGGATTGGGCCCGAGCGAAGGTGGAGCGGCTGTATTTGGACTCGATCAGCTTCGATGAGCGGAAGGGCAAGAACGCATCCGCCGGAGAACCGAACGGCATGCGTAGCGTTTGGGATCGAGCACGTCGCGGCGAATGACGGTCGCCGCCGCTTGCTTCAAAGCCCCGACATCTGCTGCTTGTAGTCGAACTGTAGGTCCGGATGAACTTTATCGATTGCCTTGTCGATCTTCTTCCGTTGGGTAGCGTACATGTTCTGGCTGACGCGACAATTGCCAAAGCTGATTCGCTTGTCTTTGATCCGTCTACAAAAGTGAATTCGTACCTGCAACTCCGTTTCTTTGTTACCCGAGAAGCGCAGTGACTTGTCGATCCATCGCACCACCTTGCGAAGTGTTTTTTTGTGGATTCGTCCGGGTGCATTCAAGTGTAGGTCGATCTCGCTGCACAAGTCATTGGCGTAACCGATTTCGTCATCTGCTTTGATCAACAAATACGTCAGCAGTTCTTTGCTCTCGACTTTGAACTTGGCCATTCGAACACAGACGTCCAACAAGTCGTCGTGATCTAATTTGACGAGTTTCTTCTTCAACTGACTTATCGTAGCGGCTTTCATGTGCGTCTCAGCGGACATACAAAAGACTCCGAAGAGAAAATGAACGCGAAAACACCATCCTAACCGGTAACAGCACAACCAGGGAATCCTACCGTTGGACAGTCAACGATACGAATCCTTACGCGCCGCCTCAGTCTGGAATTGGCCGTGAATCAATCACGCAAACGAATCGGCTAATTTACATCTGGGTTTGGCTGCCTATCACAATTCTCGGCGCCATGGTCGCAACTCCCGCTGACATCTTCTCGACTATCTTGGCGATGGCCTTTGCACTTCGCTGTTTTCTTGCAGGCGTTTTTGGGCGTCTGGCCTTGACCGGAATCTTCGCTGGATACTTATCATCCTCTGCACGCTAATCGCTGGATCACTCGCCGCTGCGAACCTGTTTTCGCTGGTGCCGATATTCGTAGCGATCGCAATCCTATTTCCTGTAGTGAATGTTGCGCTAGGCTATAAATCCGGTACGTCGATAAAGCACAGACGACTTCATGTTTTCACTGCACTCGGCGTGTCGTATACGGTCGGACTACTACTCGGCCCGCTCGGCGTCATCCTATTGTGCGTACCGTCTGTATTGTTGGCCAACCGAAACGCTGCAACAAGTATATGAGTGAAAATCCGAACCGTGTTTTTTGATCGAAACTTTTGTTTCGATTTTACTTTTGTTTAGCAACGGTGAACAAAGTGACGAGAGAGTATGGACTTCAACCTCCAAACTCTCACGAACCACTTAGTCACCATGGGGCATCTTACTCTTGATGAACGCTGTGTGATCGCCAAAGGCGATCACGGGCCAGTTCCTTGTCGGTTGACTTGGCGATGACGAGCATCAACCAGTACCTGCGATCTCAGCTCTAAGAAAGAGATCGCTTTTTCAAATTTTAAGATAGGGGCCGGCACACCGAGGAGACTGCTGATTTGATCGCCAGTCCTGGGCTGACCAAGTCTTGCGATGCTATTTTGCGAGTTGAATCTCGCTATGGTGCAAGAATTGATTGGTGTCGACGAACAGGAATCGGTAAGCGGAAATTTCTTTTGGAATCACGGCACGGATCGAATGTGCGTCCGGATCGATCGTAGCCGGATACTTCATGCCCAGCAGTTCGGCTGCGTGGTCATCTTGGGTGGCCTCGCTATCTTGTCCCCTCCTTTGCATCTTCCTCTCCAGCCTCTTCTTTTGCTTTTGCTGCTCTTTCGAAACAGGCAAGTCCGGCGTTTCTCGTCCGTAGATCACGTACGCTTCCTTGATCGCGGGGCCATTTTTTTTAACTGTGAGCGTTGCCCGATGGTCGGCTGCATGGAACGACGAACTTGCGATCCGAGCCGACGCCTTTTTCTTTGCTTGAAACGCCGGGTTCAGGTAAGGCATTTCCGCATCGTTGGCCGCTAAATCGGAGTCGAGCTTCGCTGCCAGTCGCTGGACGACCGATGTGAATTCGGGATTCTTGGCGAGATCGTTCTGCTCTTCTAGGTCCAATCGCTGACCATCCTGATACAGTCGGTACAACTCATCGTCGGCTGTGTCGTATCGCTTATACATCTTGAAATCGCCTTCGCGAATCGCTGACTTCATCGCGAGCGGGCCGTTGTGCGGAAAATGCCAGAAGAGATGCGTTCGCTCTTTGCCCGAGCGATTTTTGATCGTTTGACTCTTTCCCATTAAGACGGGCGAGATATCCAACCCACTCAATGCATCAAAATTCTCGGTTGCGATCGACGATTGAGTTAGTTTGAGGATCGTCGGAAAGTAGTCGAGTTGGTTGACGAGCCCTTCGAAGCGGATGCCACCTGCGATACCGGGACCGGCAACGACCATGGGCACACGAATGCCGCCTTCCTCGGGGTGCTTTTTTCCATATTTCAAGGGAGCGTTGTCTGAGATGATTTCTTTGCCACGAATTTCCGCCCCACCGTTGTCCGAAGTGAAGAAGAGGTAAGTGGTCTCGATCAGTTTCTTGCCAGGGCTACGAGGATCATCGGTGTGCTTTAGAAAATCGACTAAGCGACCAAGGCTCCAGTCGACAGTGGTTGTCATTGCTGCGAAGTACGGGTTTTGCTGACCTTCCCGCGTCATGTCCCCTGGCTCCGGAGGAAACGGAAAGCCAAACTTGTCGCAGTAATGCTCTAGCAGTTCTCCGTTACGCGTCAGCACTGGCCAATGAACCATCCAGTGGCATAGGTTCAGGAAGAATGGCTCCTGCTTGCTGTCGGCAATGAAGTCGATCGCGGATTGGGTGACTTCGTCAAAGGGATACGATATGCCATTGGGCTTGTTTTTGCTCAGCGGCGGATATTTCTGTTTGCTTAGCGGGTAGGTCGGGTGATTCGCCGTGGCGAAATCTTTGGTGCGGTCATCCATTCCACGGTGAACACCCCGAGTCTGGTTCACAAAATCAAAACCGTAACTCGTAGCAGTCAGACCGACGTGCCACTTACCAACATGGCCGGTGCGATAACCGTTTTGCTTCATGGCATCCGCCAACGTCATCAAATCCAAGTCCAAATGCGATTGCAGATAAGGAGCCACCAAGCGTTCCGTCGCACGTCCGGCCGGAATTTTGCCAAGATCAACATGAGTAAGTTTGATCTTCGCGGGATGCTGTCCCGTGATGATTCCTGCACGCGAAGGAGAGCAAGTTGGCGCAGGTGAATACGCCTGAGTGAACGTCATCCCCGCCTCCGCCAACTTAACCAAGTTCGGCGTCTCATAAGGGCAAGGGGCGTCAATATCCTCGATCTGGACATCCTGCCAACCGAGGTCGTCGACGTAAAAGATGATCACGTTTGGCGGCTGCGAAGCCGTCGCTGATTGGATCAGTCCGAGTAGGAACAACGGGCACAACTGGAATGCAATTGCTAGGTACTTCATAACACTTTCGATATATTTCAAGGTAGCGAGAGTCGTCACGACTTTCGGAATCATGAGTTGCCGAGACGCTTGACGCGTTTCGCTGCGGAACTATGTTCGGAACGGTCCCTTAGTAGTGTAGCGTACCGACTTTGTTGGGTTTGTTACACTCGACTTCCCATCACTCGTTGGGCCCTTCGGCGTTGATCTCTTCCCAGGTCACGATCCGTTTTGTGTCACTGCGTTGTTTAATGATCAATTCGACGAACCACCATCGGCACGAATGTGTTGTCCTGTGACCCACGCTGCGTCGGCGCTGGCCAGGAACGAAACGACCGCGGCGATGTCATTGGGATGACCGAGTCGCTTGAACGGTGAAAGGTTGCGAAAAAACTCCTTCCGTTCTTCGTCACTCTCGGCAAACATGCCAGGCTCGGTGGCCCCGGGGCGGACACTGTTGACGGTGATCCCTCTCGTCCCCAGTTCGTGCGACATCGAAATGAGCATCGCGTCAATTCCGGCCTTTGTCGCCGAATATACGCCGGTTCCCATACGAGGTCGCTCGGCTAGCTGTGATGAGACAAAGATCAGCCTTCCACCGTCGCTCAGTCGTCGTGCGGCTTCGCGAAGAGTCAAGAAGGCACCGACAAAGTTAACGGCGACCACCTTCTTAAAATCAGCCAACTCGACTTGCTCAATCGGGCCGCCACTGCCGGTTCCTGCGTTTGCCACCACGATATCCACGCTGCCAAATTCGGTGAACGTGGATTCAAACATGTTTTCAATCGCATCTTCGTCCGTAATGTCTGCTGATCGCGCAATCACAACGCCACTGAAATCCGTAATCTCCCGGACGACTCTTTCTGCGGCCTGACGGTCGGTTCCGTAGTGAACAACGACGCGATATCCGTCACGCGCCAATCGCTTACAAATTTCGCTGCCGATACCACCGGACCCGCCAGTGACAATTGCGGTTCGGTTACAGGACATGACTGGTCCCCCAAAATCATAGTGAAGATGCTCTCAGGTATTTTTTACCCAGCCGCGTTTGAATAGTCGTGCAGCTGGATGGTCGTGCAGCGTGACTACTTTTGGGCAGCCTTCTTAACGGCTTCGATGACGTCGACCGGCTCGGCGCGTTTCTTGTAGTCCGCATCGAGGAATGCGTAAGTGATCTTGCCGGACTTATCGATGACGTATGTCGCGGAAAGCGGTAACTCCATCGCGTCGTTGCCGTTGTATTGAGGCAGTTTGAGCTTGTCGCGATATGCTGGAACGATTGCTTTGGGCAATTGGAAAACGAGCCCATATTTTCGCGCCACTGCATTGCCTTTGTCGTGCAGTGCCACGATATCCAGATCATTTGCCTCGGCCGTTTCTTTGGCCTTCTCAGGCAACTCCGGTGTTAGCACAACCAACTTTGCTCCGGCATTTTCGAGCTTGTCCATGCTCTGCTGCATAGCGCGAAGTTGTATGTTGCAGTACGGGCACCAGCCTCCTCGGTACCACATCAGCACGATCGGCCCGTCCTGCCAAAGGTCGCTGAGTTTGATGCTCTTGCCATCCCAGCCGGACAGTTGGGCGTCGATTGCCCCATCACCCACTTGTTTGGCAGATTTCTCAATGCCGGTCGCTCGGACGGTCACAATGCCCCGAGCGTATGTCTGACGCACGTCTTCCGGAAGTCGCGTTGCGCTTGCCGCAGCTTTTGCTTCAAGTCGTTCGGAAAGCATAGGGATTTCTTCTGATTGTGTTGGGCCGGTTTGTTTGCTTTGCGGATTCGCATTTTGCGCGAACACGATGTTGACGCTCAAACCGAGCGCAAGAATGGTGATAGCGAAAGGAATTGTATTAGCGTTCATGTTTCTTTCTCGTTTTGGAGTGGGGGGCGTCACCTTGATGCCGCATTCAGCGACGGCTATGTCGATGACCTTCATGCCGGTTACGTATTGGTGTTAAATAGAGTCCAGAGTCTTTAAGGTCTCATTGCTGCCTTGGCTTCGTAGAACTTGTGAAATATTGCTGTAGCGGGACAGGAGGTTCACGACAGCAATGGTCACGATAGCGGTCGCGATGTAGACGAGAGGCCACTTGGGGGCCGTCCGTAGAAAAAACTCAGAGAACAGAGCCCCCATCATCGCGCCAGTTGCATAGAGGCTATTGAAAGTGTAGAGGAGCTTGAATTTTTCGTTTCCCTCCTTCTTCAGGAGCAGGATTAGAGAATTCGCAAAGAACGATATGGCGGCGTAACCGATAACAAAGCCTGTTGCGATTCTAAAAAAAGTTGGATCAATTCCGAGGGGTTTCGCCATGTCAACAAATGCTGCAACCGATACAGGCCATGCTGCAAACTTTGAAATGGTAAACCGGATGAGGACGAGACCTGAAATCGAATTCAGTACGATCAATAGTGGTTTCATTATAGAGTTTCTTTTTTAACAGGTGTCAAGTCTGAAGTGATTTCACAGCCAAAGTCATAAAGCCGTCTTAACGGCTTCCGCCAATTAGCTCGTGTGGTTTTCCAAAATGTTGCTACTTCGGCTCGGCGTTAGCTCACGGATTGGGCTTCCGCACTCCATTGGTTCTAGGCAAAGCCACGATCGAGTGGCGTTGCTGTCTTCGTTGGCGGTCTCGATCGTGTGAACGCTATATCTGCTCATCTTGCTTTCCTTTGTTTTGACCAAACGGTACAAATGAGTGTTAAAAAATGAGGAGCCGTGCTCCTCTGAACTACCTGACGTTCTTTTGACGAAATTCTTCACTGAGAATTCGGTCTTCTTTTTCGGTTCTCTCTTCCAGCTATGAAATCAAGTCAATGGCCTGTTGGGCGACTTGTCGCAGCGCCGTTTTCCCAAACGCCCCGCGACCCAGCACACGAATTCCAACCACCAGGGCAACGAGAGCCTTTGCAGTGGGGCGAGTGTCCACCGAGTCAGGAATGTTGCCAAGCTCCTTGCCGCGATTGATTTGTCCTTCCAAAAAAGTGACGACCTCTTTGATTCCATCCGATACGAGTTTTTTGACATCATCGTCGTGTGACGAATATTCCAGCGCGGTGTTGAACAGCAAGCACCCCTTCTTATCGGGATCGTCTAGCGTGGCCTTGACGAGCGAGTCGAAAAACATCGTGATCGCTTCACGCGGATCATCAACCGTTTCCAGCATCCGCAATTTACTCGTCCTTCGATCACCGCCGTACTTCAGCAACGCACGCACGAAAAGGTCATGTTTTCCGTCAAATGCGTTGTAGAGGCTGCCACGTTTGATTCCAGTCGCGTCCGTGATGTCAGAGATCGACGTCGCAGCGTATCCCTTCTCCCAGAACACCTCCATCGCCTGTTCGATCACGTCCGACTCTTCAAATGATTTTTCCCACGGCATTGGTTTATCTCGCGAAGTTTGTACCTGCTACAGTGAAGTCTACGTTGTCTGTACCGATCAGTCAACACTCGAAGAGTTATTTTCTTAGCTCATTCGTCGTTTACTCCTGAGCCGCTCCGTACGGAGACGCTGGAAACCGATAGCAAGGCAGCCGGGGCCAGCTGCGTGGAAACACGTGAAGCTGCCGCAGCTACGGTTCGAGTCTCGCCGTCCATTGGACGTGTGCCCCAAAGCGGCATGAATTCCCACAAGCCTTTGCTTCACTGCGAGTTGCCTTCGTGTACAGAGAGACTGGGATTAACATTTGGCGTGAAAACCGATCGCAGTCGTCCCGCGATTGGTTGCACCGTTTTTCTCGGTGTTAAGCCAAATGTGGAAGGCTGGCGCAGGGGCCGACAATGTTGGGTGTTGACGAGATTTGCCCGATCCAGGCATTGTGGTGATCGTCCGCTGCGGAAAATTGTAGTCACATATTGAGCCCATCAAGAAACGAATCATCCGACAACAGTCGATCAACTGCTTCCGTTGATTTACTCGTTTCGCGTGCAACGTCAGCGAGCGGTACGATTTGAGAAACGGGTAGGGTGTCAGTGACCATTACTGTACCGGTCGGCGTTTCCACCGGTGTCTCTAATTCGAACAACGTGTATTCATTTTGTTTCTCCCGCTCATGGCTTTCATGCTCTCGAACTGGCTTGATGAGCGATGCCGCCACCTCGCCTTCTCCCGATTCTCCGGCAATCTTCTGCAGCACCAAGTCGTTGATAACGAGCAATGCATCGAGCGCCGTCGCCCGGCCATCGGCGTTTAGATCAAGGTAAGCATTTGGCCACCCGTTCACCTCGATCGCCTCAGACAACTTCTGCGTGTTGCCATCCGAGAAATCACGCTGCGTCAATTCGTTGATGACACGCAGCGCATCGATCGCCGTGACGTTGCCGTCGTTGTTGACGTCGCCAGGCCGAAGGAAGTTGTGCCATACATGCACATGCTGAACCTCGATCGTCTCGCCACCGCCATTCACATTGGCCGCCGTCAAATAGAATTTGCCATTCTCACGTACAGGATCTGACATACGCCAATCGTCTGCGTCGCTGATATCAACCTTGTCACCTTTGCTTGTGATGATGCGGATTCGTCGCGCATCAGGCGAAAGTGCGGCAACGGACGCTGCATCAAGCCTGACAACGTTCTTGTCGGCGAAAGAGAGGTCCAACATTTCAAAGTTCACTGCCCTGACCGTCGATCCCATCAGATCAATCTCGCCGCCGTCGCCGATCACTACTAGCGAATCGGCACCGTCGCCACCGTCAAGAGTGACGTGCGCCGCTTCGGCAAGTCCGCTGGAAGTATCGATCGTCACCGATTCAACGGACGCTCCACCGGACAAGTTCAAGGTCCCCACGTTGTCTGTCCGCGCACGAAAGATTTCCGTGTCGCCGGCGCGGACAACCAAATCGCCCATTTGGACCATCATCATCGAGTCACCCGCCAAGTCGATGATCGCACTGGCGCCGCCCGCCACATTGCCGTCCAGAATCGAAACGATGTAGTCTTCGACTTCACCGTCGGCTGCTTCACCGGTCGGTTCCAAATTGCCGTCGCGGCTGAGCCGGAAACGAGCCGCTGTATCACCCGCCGTCGCACCGGCCGGTACGGTAAAGCTGATCAGATTGACTCCCGCAACGACATCAAAGCTGTCGAAGATCTGCTCCCCAGGCACATCCCAAATTCCGTCGCCATCGAAGTCGATCCATGTATCCAGCTTGCCAGCTTCTGACGCAGTCACGCGGAAGCTGGAAGTCGTTGTCGTGCTGGCGTCGACCACAAGGCTGGCCGCCGCAACCACGCCGTCTTCATCCGCATCCCCCGCATTGTCGTCGCCAGCAGCACCCGCGTCCGGTTGTCCATCGGCATCAACATCAATCACGGTGCCAAGGAACAATGATCCGGCAAGGTGTCTGGCACCGTCTTGCAAGCGCGTCACCGGATAAGTCGTCGGCGCGTCGCCAAAATCGAAGCTGACCGTCACCGTCACCGTCGCGGTGTCACTGGTGATATTTCCAGCGTCATCGGTCGCTGTGAAAGTCACCGTCGTCTCGCCCGGCGGAAAGACTGCAGGACCGTCATGCGTGATCACGGGGGCGTCATCCACATTGTCCGTGGAAACCGCCGACGTCAAGAACGCATGGACCGCCGCTTGAGTCGCTTCGGCCCCGCCAACGACATTCGCTTCGACCGTGATGTCGGCCGGCGCTGTGATTGTCGGTCTGGTTGTGTCGATCACCGTCACGGTTGCCGTCGCCGTCGCACTGTTGCCAGCATCGTCGACGGTGGTGAACGTCACCAACGTGTCGCCGACCGGCAAGACCGCCGGCGCGTCATCGGTGATCGTCAGCGAATCATCGACGATGTCGCTGCCCGTCGCGGCGGCCAGGAAAACAGCAATCGCGGCATTCGCTTTCGCCGCACCGCCGGTGGTGTCCCCTTCGACCGTGATGTCGGCCGGTGCTGTGATTGTCGGTGTGGTTGTGTCGATCACCGTCACGGTTGCCGTCGCCGTCGCACTGTTGCCAGCATCGTCGACGGCGGTGAACGTTACCAGCGTGTCGCCGACCGGGAAAAAGGCCGGCGCGTCATGCGTGATCGTGACCGATGCGTCGATGTTGTCTGTTGCCGATGCGCCAACCAAAAACGATTGAATCGCAGCATCGGTGTCGGACGTCCCACCCACTGCGTTGCCTTCGACTATTCGATTGGTGGGTGCGGTTGGGTTGGGTGGTGTCGTGTCGACAACAACGACGACCGGAGTTGCGGCCAGGTTGCTGTTGCCTGCCTGATCACTGGTGACACCGGCAGCAACGCCGACACTAACATTACCATCTGCTGTCGCGTCGATCGTGGCAGTGAAGCTACCGTTGCCGTTGTCGATCAAGTTGCTTGCTGTACCACTCTCAACCGTGATGTCACCGATTACGAAACCGGTGACCGATTCGCCAAATTCGATTGTCACCGTAAACAGATCGCTGCTTGTCGGGCTGGCCGGACCTGTGATCGTCGGCGCAGGGGCGGTTGTATCTACAACGATCGAAAACCGACTGGCCGCAACGTTCGGATTACCAGCGTCATCAATCGCGACGTTGGCAGCAACGTTTACTGTCACCACACCGTCCGTGGTCGCGTCGATCGTCGCGGTGAAGCTACCGTTGCCGTTGTCGACTAGGTTGGTGGCCGTTCCGCTGCGGACGGTGACATCACTAATCTCGAAACTGTTGACCGTTTCACCAAAGTCAATCGTCACGTTAAACGGATCGCTGCTCGTTGGGCTGGCAGGACCTGTGATCGTCGGTTTAGGAACATTAGTGTCCACGACGATTGCGAATTGACTCGCCGCGTCGTTGGAATTACCAGCGTCATCCACCGCAACATTGGCCCCTACATCCACGGTCACCACTCCATCCGTTATCGCGTCGATCGTCGCAGTGAAGCTACCGTTGCCACTGTCGACCAAGTTGCTGGCCGTTCCGCCGCCAACGGTGATGTCACCGATCACGAACCCGGTGACCGTTTCCCCAAAGTCGATCGTCACGATAAACGGATCGCTGTTTGTTGGGCCGGCCGGACCAGTGATTATTGGTACGGGCGCCAATGTGTCCACAATGATCGAGAATTGAGTCGCTGCATTGTTACTGTTACCAGCGTCATCAACCGTGACGTTAGACGCCACATTCACTGTCACCGCTCCGTCTGCTGTAGCATTAATCGATGCAGTGAATGATCCATTTCCATTGTCAACTAAATTGCTGGCCGTTCCACCTTCAACGGTGATGTCACCGATCACGAACCCGGTGACCGTTTCCCCAAAGTCGATCGTCACGATAAACGGATCGCTGCTGGTTGGGCTTGTCGGACCGGTGATCGTCGGCGCTGGGACGCTTGAGTCCACGACGATTGAGAATTGACTCGCCGCGATGTTGGGATTGCCGACGTCATCAACGGCGACATTGGCAGCAACGTCGATCGTTACCAGTCCGTCTACTATTGCGTCGATGGTAGCAGTGAATGATCCATTCCCGTTATCAGCCAGTTTGCTGGCCGTTCCGCCGCCAACGGTGACGTCACCGATCACGAAACCGCTGACCGATTCGCCAAAGTCGATCGTCACGGTAAACGGGTCGCTACTTGTTGGGCTGGCCGGACCTGTGATCGTCGGTGCAGGATCAGTTGTGTCCACGACGACCGAAAACTGAGTCGCTGCGTCATTGCTATTGCTGGCGTCATCAATCGCCACATCGGCCGCCACATCCACTGTCACTAATCCGTCCGTCGCTGCGTCAATCGTCGCGGTGAAGTTACCATTGCCGTTGTCGATCAAGTTGCTGGCCGTCCCGCCGCCGACCGTGACGTCACCGATCACGAAACCGGAGACCGATTCGCCAAAGTCGATCGTCACTGTAAACGGATCGCTACTTGTTGGACTGCCCGGACCTGTGATCATCGGTGTAGGCAACGTTGTATCCACAACGATCGAAAATTGAGTCGCCGCGATGTTGGGATTGCCGGCACCATCAACTGTCACGTCGGCCGCCACATCCACCGTCACCAAACCGTCCGCGGTCGCGTCAATCGTCGCGGTGAAGCTACCGTTGCCGTCGTCGACCAAATTGCTGGCCGTCCCGCCGCCAACCGTGACGTCACCGATCACGAAACCGCTGACCGATTCGCCAAATTCGATCGTCACGTTAAACGGATCGCTACTTGTTGGGCTCGCGGGACCGGTGATCGTCGGTGTAGGCAATGTGCGGTCGCTGATGATTGCGAATTGGGATGCTGCCAACGTGTCTTTTCCACCAACGTCTTTCGCTGCGGCAGCCCCGATGTCAACCGTGATCGCGCCGTCGGCTGACGGGGTCAGATCAAACGAAAACCTTCCACCGGTCAAGTCAACCAGATTGCTCGTTGTCGCGCCCAATACTGACAGGTCAGATAAATCGAAACCGGTGACCGAACCACCGAAGTCGACGGTCAAAGGAATCGGCGACAGATTGCTCGGACTGGCGGCGCCGGAGTCGATCACAGGAGTCAGAAAGTCATTGTCCGTGATGTTCACGTTTTGCGACGCGATTCCGACGTTCAAACCCGAAGTTGGATTGCTGATCGTTAGCGTCGCCGTCTCCGTTAGCGATTCAACCACCTCGTCATCCACAACCGTGAACGTCACGCTACCGCTGCTTTGCCCGTCCAGAATCACGATCTGGCTAGCGGAGAGGGAGAAGTCACCGGGGCTAATTCCTATTCCGGTGACAACCAAATCCACCGTTTGATTGCCAGTGACGTTGGAGTCATTCGTTGCCGTCACCGTGACCACGGACACCTCATTCTCTGCTGCCTCAGATAGGCTGACGGTCAGGTTGATCCCGATGGGTGGGGTTTGGATTTTTAAAATCGCGGCCCCTTGGGTGAACACGTGGTAGGTGCCGCCGTCAATCCATTCCCCTGGCTGCTGAATCCAACCAGCGCCGACATTGACCGTGTCGTCCGCGTCTTTCCTCACCACCAACGTGTTCGACTCGTCGCTGATGTTCAGAACCTCCTGCAGGTCTAAAGTCAGTGTATTGTCGCCTGTTCCAACGATGTCGATCTGCTCGATGCCAAGAATTCGATTGTCCGGCAACGTGGTTAGATCAAGCGTGACGCCGCCCGTATCCAACCGCAGCGTATCGAATCCGTTGCCGCCGACGAGTCGAGCGAACGTCAGGTCACCGACCGCCAGGATGTCATCTCCCTCACCGCCGCGCAGCACATCGCGACCGCCGGCGCCTACCAATTCGTCATCGCCGCGTCCACCGATCATCACGTTGGTTTCCTTGTCACCGGTCAGTGAATCGGCCTGCGATCCACCCTTGTGCGTGACCGTTGATAGAAAATCGCTGCCCAAAACCAAGTGGCTCTCGCCGGCACCGCTGGTGCCATTGTTTGCTCCGTCGCTGCTTGCGCCGATCAAAATATCATCGAAGCCGTCGCCGTTGACATCACCGGCAATGTCAACAGTCACGCCGCTGGAATCGCTCGAGTCAACTCCGTAGATCGTTATCCCGGCAAGAGAAACAGCAGCGTTGATCACCGGCGGCAAGACTGTGCTACCGAAAATGATGTAGGTTTCGCCCGAACCAACCTTCGATTGGTCGATGCCGTCGCCAGAAGGCGATCCAACCAACAGGTCATCAAATCCGTCACCATTGACGTCTCCCGCGCCTCCGACACTTAGCGATTCAGAATCCACGGCGAAAAACTCAACTCCGCCCGTTCCGAGCGTGAGCAGATTGATCATGCTGGGCAGCGAAGAACCACCAAAAACAACGTGGCTTCTTCCCCGCAAGCTACCCGTGATCAGATCATCAAATCCGTCGCCGTTAACGTCTCCGGCGAAGCTGATGGACGTACCGCTGCCGTCGCTACTTGATTCACCGTTGATGGTGACGCCGCTTGCCCCCAGAAAGGACATCGTGATTGTCTCTGGCATCGTTGCGGCACCGTAAACCACGTAAGTCGCTCCACGGCCGAAATCGACGCTCGTCAAGGCAACCAACACGTCATCAAAACCATCGCCATTGAAGTCTCCCCCTTGCCCAACGGTGCGTGCACCGGGCATCGTGACACCGGCCGAGCCGAGCGACGCGAGATCGATCGTGGCGGGCAGGTTGGGCCCACCAAAAACAAGGTATGCGGATCCCCTGGTGTGCGAACCGACAATCATGTCGTCAAAGCCGTCGCCGTTTACGTCGCCGGCGTTGTTGATGGCGTAGCCCATCCGGTCGTCATTGGCAGCGCCGAAGATCGTGACTCCGTCCGTTCCCAGTGAGGCAAGGTCGATCGTTGATGGCAGTGCTGGGCCGCCAAAGATGACGTAGCTTTCGCCTTTTTGACTGAAGGCGTTGTTCTCACCATCTGCGAAGGGCGATCCGATCAGCACGTCCGAAAAGCCGTCACCGTTGATATCCGCCAAGCTGACTCCACTTCCGCTATCATCAAAGGTGTCAATGCCGTTGATCGTGACGCCGGACAAGCCAAGAGACGACACTTCCATTGGCGCTAGCGGCGAATCCGTGCCATAAACCAGGTACGTCTGGCCCGATCTACCTGCCCCAGTCGCGCCAATCAAGAAGTCATCAAGCCCGTCTCCGTTGACGTCTCCGGCGCCGCCGACGTGTAAGGCAATGTCGAACGGGCTTATTCCGAAGAACGTAGTGCCCTGTCCAATGGGGAGCGAGGCTAGGTTGATGGTCATCGGATCTGACTCAACTTTGATGGTCGCGGCATCGAGCGTGAAGACACGAAACGTCGCGTCATATATCGTTTCATCCGCTCCGCGGATCCACCCTAGGCCAATCGACACCGCATCGTCCTCGTCGCGGCGAATTACCAACGTGTTACTTTCATCGCTGATGTTCAATACGTCTTGGAGCCCCAGCGACAATGTGTTCGGACCGGTCCCTCGAATATCGATCTGTTCGATGCCGAGAATTCGGTTGTCGGACCGGTCGGTCAGATCCAATGAGTGTCCTGAGGTTTCGAACAACAAAGTGTCAAACCCGTTACCACCGACGATGCGGGTGAATCCCATGTCGCCGATCGAGAGCCGATCATCTCCCTCGCCGCCGCGTAGCACATCACCCCCGCCGCGTCCCAACAGCAAATCGTCACCGCTGCCGCCGATCATCACGTTGGCCGCGATGTCGCCGGTCAGCGTTTCGGCCGCAGCCGTACCGGCGTGCGTGACGGTGCCGGTCAGATCGCCGCCAAAAATCAAGTAGCTTTCGCCCGCGGGACTGATCAATGGTGCTCCGATCACCAGATCGTCAAAGCCGTCGCCATTGAAATCCTCCGCCGTGCTGAGTGTCGAACCAATTCGATCTCCGCTAACCGCGCCGTAGGTGGAAAGCCCCGCCGCGCCCGGCAAAGAAAAATCAATGGTCGCGGGCAGCGAGTTGCTGCCGAACATTACATACACGTCTCCAGCCGACGGTTGGTTGTCGCTTTCGCCGTCGGCGCCGTCAGCGCCGACAACAAGATCATCAAAGCCGTCGCCGTTCAGGTCACCAGCACGGCTGACTGCGATGCCGTGATTGTCTTGTGTGTCGCCATAGAGAATGACATCGGCCGCACCGGGGGTTTGCAGGTCGATACTAGCTGGCAACGACTCGCCACCAAATATCAGGTAGCTTTCCCCAGCTTGCAAA
This sequence comes from Novipirellula herctigrandis, assembly GCA_007859835.1. GTDB lineage: Bacteria > Planctomycetota > Planctomycetia > Pirellulales > Pirellulaceae > Novipirellula_A > Novipirellula_A herctigrandis. Next base: position 7,793,989 of record SJPJ01000001.1, read on the forward strand.
CGTGTGTTGGAGAGCGATCCGGCAAACGGTGCCCCGATCAACAGATCATCGAAACCGTCGCCATTGACATCGCCTGCGCCGCTGACCGCAGAGCCGCTTCGGTCATCTGCGTCCGTTCCAAAAATGGTCAACCCGTGGAAGGAGAGATTAGATTGCGTGATCGCGGTTGTTCGCCTTTGATCGAAACCAAAGATCAAATAACTTTCGCCCGACAGATTTCTGGCGTCGGCGGCGCCGTTGCTACGCGGTGCGCCGACGATTATATCGTCCCTGCCGTCGCCGTTGACGTCACCCGCGTTGCTGATGGATTGCCCGCTGTTGTCGCTGGTATCCGCAAGATCGATCAGTAGTCCTGCCGCGCCAAGCGAATCAAGGTCGATCGTGCCCGGCAGCAACGGCTCGCCATAAACAAGGTAAGCCTTGCCGGAATCGGATGTGGTCACAGTGCCGTCAGCCAGCGGTGCGCCGATCAGCAAGTCGGCGTAGCCGTCGCCGTTAAAGTCACCCGCGCTGCTGACCGCGTACCCGCTCACGTCGCCGACACTGCCACCCCGGATCACGACGCCGGCCGATCCTAGGTTCGCTAGGTCAATCGTCCCCGGTAACGACGTGGAACCGAAAATGAGAAAGCTTTCCCCTTCGCCGGTCTCTCCAGTAGCCTTGTCGGCTCCCGGTGCACCGACGAGCAGATCGTCCAAACCGTCTCCGTTGACATCGCCAGCACCACTGACAGCTCGACCACTCCAGTCATTGGCATCGGCGCCAAAGATGGTCAGCCCGCCGGCACCGAGATTTCCCAGATCGATCGTCGCCGCCGGAGTGGAGGTGCCAAACACGACATAGCTCTCACCTGCACGCGACTTTGCATTTTCGCTCGCCGCCGCAAACTCGGCACCGATAATCAGGTCGTCAAAGCCGTCGCCGTTAACGTCGCCCGCGTTGCTGACCGAAAACCCTGATTGATCGCCCGCGTCGACACCGTAGATCGTCGTCAACAATCGTCGGTCTTCCAATCGCTCGGCAAAAAGACGGCGGCGATTTGTACGATTGAGTCTTGGTTTTGACTTTCTACGAAAAAACATTTTGCATCTTCCCTTGGTATGACTAGTTTTCTAGTCTCAACACTCTGCGAATCTCGTCGGTCTTGAATCCGAGTGCTTGTGGACGGTTCACATCAGCCAAGGCGACTACGTCGTACAACTCTGTCACCACGCCTTCGATCCGTACCCAATGAACAACGTCTCCGCTGCGCAAGTCGATTACGTGCAGTCCGCAACTCGCTTCGGCGTCGGTCGACGCCAGGTTGTCATCCAATTGCAGCCCCGAAAAAGTCTTGTTTTCTCGCGACTTCGAGAGGCCCACAATCGCATAGTCACCGTGAAACGCTAACCCGCGCAAGTAACCCGGACAGAACGCGACTTGCTCGAACGTTCCCGAGTCGCGATCAATGAACCCGAAGTGACCGGTGCCGGAATTTAACAACCACAAGCGATCTCGATAGACCCGCGGTGAATGCGGCATCGATAGTCCATCGGCAATGATCTCATTGGATTCAACATCGATCACACAACCGCCGTTGTGCCGCCGGTCGCGCCAACCATCGGCCACATCCGACTGGCTGACCGCCGTGACGTACTTTGCTTTGCCATCTTCCAACGCTAGGCCATTCAAGTGACAGCGATCCTCGGCTGCCAGCCGGCTGATAAAGGACGGCTTCCACAACGAACTAAAACTATGTGTCTCGCTTAGAGTCGCCAAACAACTGAATAACGTGTTGACGAACACCACTCGCCCCGAGTCATCTACCGCCACGTCGTGGATATCCAGATCGCCGGTAATGTAGCTGACTTGTGGCACGTACAAACGGTCGCTGCCGGACGCAAGCTGCCCCGGTTGCAGCACGTTCTCAAACCGATACATCTGATACAGCGACGACATCCAAAGCGTCTGACCGTCACCCCACAGACCAAGACATCGATTGAAGGTTCGTTCAAAAACAGCCAGACGACCAGTGTCGATCTGCGAACCGACGAAAAAGAGTTTGCCCGCCTGGTAGGTGGTGAAGGCAAGGCTCATCCGCTGCTCTTGGAGCCACTCGGGAAACTGGCGCGAGCAGGTCAGCTCAAACAGAGGCTGCCCGCCTGTAGGTAGGTTTGTTGGAACGGATGCCATGGACGACTCGTTCGTTTAGGCTCAGGCCTGGGAGAGCTCCTCGCCGAATCATTCGGAACCAGCCCGCCAGATACCGTATTCATGTGGACGGTTATTGTATCTGAACCGAGGGCGCAAAAGTACTCTCTGCGTCCCTTACATCCTGGAAAGAGACATTTGCAGCACTCCTAGGGAAGTTCCATTGGCCGATCAATTTGTTGTTTGGGGATTTCGTGAGCGAAGAATAGGCGAGAGAGACTCGCGTTTGATGGCTAATCGTAATTTCACAGGCCTAACGAAATTACTGCAAGAAGGATCGATCCGGTACGTCACCACATGAAGGCAAAGCCGTCACACCACCCGCCGAGTATACGACTTCAGATGTCCGCCAAGTCGCTCGCGACAAACCACATCTTCTTTCGAAAACTTTACCGTCACGCACCGGCGGCAAATGGTCGCAGGCAGCGTGCCCACGTTCGGTATTGGACCAGATCGAAGTTCCTTTCAGCAGATGATCCAGGTGCGCGTTGGATAGCCATTAATCGCGAATTCGGTCGTTGGGCAGAGGTGATCGCGGCAGCCAATGCTGAGTGACGGGCGTATTTGAATGGGGAGAATAGGGCCCCCACATCCATTCGTGTTAACTCACCCGTTTTAAAGGTATCGGCCGTGGTTACTCGACTTCGGCCAGAGTTCTTGTCGAGAGCATTGTGTACCGGGAGCGTTGTGTGCCGGGGGCATTGGAAGCGTCGATCTTGGGTACGCTTCCTGGCGATCTTGGTCTTGGCTTCGCGTCTGTCTCACGTGGGCGGCTGATACATACAGAGCGGATCTTCGGCCAGTGGGTCGCCGGTAGCCGCGTAGGCGCGACCGCGCGAGCCACCACACAGGTCCTTCAGATCACAGGCACCACAGCGACCGCCCAGCGCCGATGTGTCGCGCAGACTGGTGAACAGTTCCGACTCTCGATAGATGGTGATCGGGTCGCTCTCGCGTACCGATCCCGCACTGAGCGGCAAGAAGCCAGAGGGCATAATGTCGCCTCGGTAGGAAATGAACATGATGCCGTTGCCATCTCGCATCCCCGCGCCGGGCACACGTGGCGGACCGTCGCCGCCCTGCCGCTTCGCAAGCACGCGACGATACTGGGGCGCTTCGGTGGTCGCGATCACGAAGTTCGACTTAGGGCCCATCTCGAGCAGCCACTGGAACAAGTCCTCGGCCTGTTCGGGCTCGATCTGTCGGAGCAACTCACCTCGCCCCGTGGTCACCAAGAAAAAAAGGCTCCAGCGTTTCGGTTTCATTTCGCCGACGCGCTCGTGAATCGCAGGCATGTCGCTGAGCGTATCCGCCGTGACCAGCGTGTTGACCTGCATGGGGATCTTCGCCTCGGCGATATGCGCAGCTGCCTCCATCGTCCGATCAAAGCATCCAGGAATACCACGTAGATCGTCGTGGCGTGAGGCGTTCGATCCGTCGAGACTGAGCGACATGGCGCCCACGCCGTGTTCCTTGAGCTGAAACACGGCCTCGCGGGTCAGCTTCGGCGTCACGCTGGGCGCAACGTCAACGTGAAGCTTTAAGGACTTCGCATAGTCCATGATCTCGAAGAAATCGGGGCGCTCCAGCGGATCGCCTCCGGTCAGCACCACCACCGGCATCGGCTTGGCCTCAGCCAGGGCACGCAGCACGCTAAAGGCTTCTTCCTTGGTAAGCTCGTCCGGAAGGCGTTCTTTGATTGCCTCGGCCCGGCAGTGCTTGCACGCAAGCCCGCAAGCCCGCGTCAGCTCCCAATACACGCGGCGCGGAGCCTTGGTGTATCGGTAGCCCGGCTCGGGCGCAAAGGCTGCGTGGGGGTGTTGATGCGGATGAGGCATGAGTCCTTCCGATAGGGTTTGAAATGATAAAAGCCGCGCGGTGCGTCGGATAGCGATTTAAATTCTGAGTGGTGTCTGATTTTTCCTAGACAACCGAAATGCATTCTAGTCGTCGGGCCAGATTTTTGCACTGCGGAGGAGAACACGGGCCAAGACGCAAATTCCGCTGGCGAGACGCAGAGTTTAGTATTAATCTCCCATTCTCCCCAGTTCTCCAATCACGTAATCCGGACTTTTTCGGAAACATACGTGCGAGCGATCAGGCCGACCGCGCGTTGGCCAACTCTGGAAGGTGGCTCTGATCCTAGGGATGAGTCGGGAAAGCGATTCGACACCGACGATGTGTTGACAATGGTTGCAACTTGCGACGTTTTTCTCTGTTCTTCCAAAAACCGCATCGCGGTGTTGGTCATGTTAATTGTGCTGTCGTAATAGACGACGTTTCTCATGGCACCACGAAGGACGGAATCGTTTTGCTGCGAATCGATGTCTTCGCTGTTAAAACGCAGTACCAGCTAGACGTTGTTATGGGACGCAATGGCCCGCACCGCTGCAGGCATTCGCTGATAATTGTCGTAATCGATTTTGGCCTCGGCGTCACCCAGCTCTCTCTATTTGTGAACTCAGTACAACCGGAATGTCGATTCCAGATCCGCCATATATTCTTCTTGTCTGGCGTAGTCGGCCGTACCGACCTTTAGTGTTTTCAGTTGCTCCATGGACTGTTTCAAGGTGTCTCGTTTTTGTTTGAGTTCGGCCTTGCCATTTTCAAGTCGGCTTCGATCTTGCTGACTTGTGCCTTGAACTCCGGAAGATTCTTAAGAATGTAGGTGACTATCGTCCATCGAGATGCTGCTAATCGCCAGGTTTGCTACTCGATCACAATGATTCGTGGTGGATATGACGGTGAGTGAATTTCGTGAATGCTACCGTCCTCACTCTCGACAACGAAGACACCACCAATCCGCGCGTTCAGGGTCGCGTTTTGGGATGGTTCGATTCGTGTGATTCGCCCTCGCCTCCCTGCGGGCGTGATTGGGAACACCAATAGCTTCGTTTCTGTTTGGTTGGTGAAGCTTAATTCCGCGTGCCAGCGTCCTGAATTCGGATTCGAATGAATCGCGGGTGTCATTCGAAGTTGCTTCCTTGGATGTGACTCGATCAATTGCTCGGTCAAGCGATCGATTAGTTCTTGAGGGGCCGACTCCACGATGTTTTCGCTTTCGATGTCGCCGTTTCGATGATCGTAAAGTTCGCGATCGGTCACCGATCCAGTCTCAAAGTCCCGCCATTCGATAAAGCGATAGTCGTCTGTCCGCATTGAATAGCCTATGTACTGACGATCATCAAGGTATCGGTAGTATTGACTCATTGCCGTGTCATGCACTTTGGTTGTGGTGTCTTTCAAAACCGGCACGAGGCTGCGTCCATCGACAAAGTCTGGAGAGTCGATCCCGGCAAGTTCGCAGAGCGTTGGGTAAAGGTCCAGCAACTCCGCCAATTGGTCGGTCGTCTGTCCCGCTGTCTTCATCTCTGGATTTGCGATGATTAACGGCACCCTCGCGTCGATTTCATAGTTCGTCATCTTTCCCCAACCGCGGTTCTCACCGAATTTCCACCCGTGATCACTCCATAAGACAACGATCGTGTTTTCAGCGAGACCTTCTTCCTCAAGAGCATCGAGTAGCCGACCGATTTGAGCGTCCACATAGCTAACGCAGGCGTAGTATCCATGAACCAGATGGCGTCGTTTTTCCAGTGGCAATTCCGTGTCATCCCATGGTTTGGGCATGTCGATTAGATCAACGTAATGCGACAACTCACTGTTGTTACTCGGTGCGTAAGCCGGCGTGTTAGGAATCACGTGTTGATCCTCCAGCACCGGCAACTTGGATGGATCGTGCATGTCCCAATACTTTTTGGGCGCGACCCAAGCTAGGTGCGGTCGAATGTACCCCATCGCGAGAAAGAACGGTTCGGGTTGCTTCCCCAGGCGACGCAAGTCTTCGATTGCCATATCGGTTCGAGCACCGTCGAGCAGTTCGTTCTCAGGCAAATCGGGTGCGGCGGTGCTAGGGTTTCGTAGGTTATTTTTTCGCCAATCATTGGGAGGCAGTTCCTTCATCGCCGCTTTTACTTTCTCGCGAGTCCCTTCGGGGTACGGGTTAGGAAGCGATCTCATTTCGCGTATTGGCTCACTCCATGACTGCGGGTCGGGGGTTGGATTGTGATAGATTTTGCCGTGGCTCACGGCGGTGTAACCGAACTTGCGAAACCACTGAGGCATCGTTACTGCGTCCGGCTTGGCCTCGCGAAAGTGAATGGGTAACGTCCAAACACCCAAGTTATCCGGACACAGACCAGTCATCAAACTGGCTCTTGACGGATTACACACCGCAACTTGGCAGTAAGCCCGATTAAACTGCACACCTCTGAGCGCCAAGCCATCCATGTTCGGTGTGATCGCATTGGAGTCACCATAGCATCCCAACGACGGCCGCAAGTCATCCACAGCGATGAACAATACATTGGGGTGTTTTTGTGACGCAGTCTTGCTTGTTGATTCACGCTGGGCCTGAATCGCCATCAGAGTTTCAGTCGTTCGGGCATAGAGGACTCCATCCGAAATCGCTGGCGTGGCGAAGCACGGATGCCCCATTTCGTTCTTGGCTAAAATTTTGAACTGAGGACCTGCCTGCACGACATACATCTTTCCATCTTCAGAGGGAAAGTAAATTTTGTCCTCAGCGGCAACCAACGATGCGGAAATGGAAGCACTGCTGCCGAGTCGTTCCTCGTAAACCTTCTCTCCGGTCATCGCGTGAAAGCAACGCACAACACCATTTGTGTTGCCAAAATACAGGTAGTCGCCCCAAGCCACAGGCGTTGACATGTAGCTGCCACCCCGGTCGACTTTCCAAACCACGCCTTTCTCAGCCGCTGAATCGGATTCGCTCAAGTTGCCTTGGGCGGTGGTAGCAATCGCATAGATCGGTGACGGCCCACCATGAGCACTGGTGATGTAGATTCGATCTTGGTAGACGAATGGAGTTGGGATGGGATTGTCGCCACCTCCTTCGATCCGCCATCGTTCATCGCCGGTTTCAAGGTCGTAGGAAACAATCCAAGGCCAACCGTTAACAACGACTTGCGTTATATCGTCGCTTTTGTGAATGAGCGCGGTCCCCCAACTTCGTTCGCAATCACCTTGACGCGACTTTCGCCAAAGCTCTTCACCGTCCGATAGACGTATCGCTATCACATAAGGATTCGCGGGGGCATCGCAAACCAATACAATGCGGTCGTCATGGATGGCGGGAGAGCTCGCATAGCCCCAACCGATTCCATACTTGCTAACATTGACGATGCCCAAGTCACGTTGCCAAAGCAGGTTGCCGTCGTGGTCGTAGCAATAAAGGCCTTCGGAACCAAAGAAGGCGACAACATGATTGGCATCGGCAGCGATCGTCGTGTTGGCATGGGTCGCCTTGGCATGACGAGTCGCTTTGGGCTTGCCTTTACAAGCAGCTCTACGCCATTTTTCCTCACCGGTTGCTTTCTCGTAACACAGCACCCACCACGTTTGCTCACCCTCATCGTCGACCGCGTCGATGTTTCCATTTCGACCGACGTTCAGCGGTGCCTCGCCACTCGTTGGCACAGCAGTGGCAAGGAAAATTTTGTCGCCAATGATGGTTGGGCTCGCGTGCCCGAGTCCAGGAACGAAGACTTCCCAACGAATCGCTTCGTCGTTCGGGTCCGTCGCATCCCACGACGGAGCGATCGCTTGATCGTGAGCGACACCTCGCCCGCCCGGGCCTCGAAAACCTGGCCAATCGCTCTTCTCGTCAGCGAATGCGGACGCGAACAGACTTGCAGCCAAGAGACACGCTGTGGTTGGCGAGACGATTTTAATCATGGATATTTTTTCACTTGATTGAGGAACACCTGATTCAAACCATCGGAGTTAGCGACCGCAATATCGGCGAATCCATCCCCGTTAAAGTCGCCGGTGCATAAGCCGTACGTCGCCGTATCAGCAGCTCCAAAGTGCGTTTCATCGAACGCTGTCTCCAAGTTGGAATTGAAATAAACCGCATTGGCTCGCCCCACATTGCCCACGACTATATCAGGTAAATCATCGTTGTTGAAATCGGCCACATCCACGCAATAGGTCTTCCCGTCATTTGGGCCAAACGATTTTTGGGTTAGCACTCCACCGTTGCCGTCACCGAAGAAGATCAAATTAGCTGCGTCGACGTTGCCGACGACCCAGTCGACGTGACCATCGGCGTTGAAGTCGGCTGTGGCGATGGATCGGCTCGAAAGACTTACCGGGCCAAAGAGAGTGGGTTTCCGAAAAGTACCTGAACCGTTCGAAATCAAGATCGTATTCGGTTGCCGGTCGCGATTGGCAAGCAACAAATCGGGATGGCCATCCTCATTGATGTCCGCGACCGCGACAGCAATCGTCGAATCGTCCGAAGTTCCAAACTCTGTAGAGTCAGGGAAATTCGCGGCACCATCGTTCAGGAAAATACGGTTCTGCTGACTTCGACACGTCACCAGGATATCGATATCGCCATCACCATCGATGTCCGCGAGCGAAAGACTTCGGACGCTCGACGGATTTCCAAATTCATGTCCGGCCGAAAAGACTCCGTTGCCATCATTGAGCATGATTCTACACGGTGCGTTATCGTTGCCGACAGCAATATCCACATCGCCGTCCCCGTCAAAGTCGGCTGGCTCGCAAGCGTAGCTGGTCGATCGGTCAACACCCAAGGGGCGAACGACATTGAATCGGCTGCGGTTTTGATTCACAAACACATAGTTTTGCTGGGGCCAGTGACGACCGTTGGCCACGATCAAATCCGCGTCGCGATCACCATCGATATCTGCGGTTCGCACCGAAGCCGAACGGTTCGCCTCGGTCCCAAGAGTTAGGCGATCACCGGAGACAAAGATTCTTTCTTCTGCCTTGCAAGAATCATGGGGTGTTGCCGTGAACAGCAAGAGAAGTAAGGAGAAGAGCTGTTTCATCACGTTCCAACTTTCCGGCAATTTTAAGGGGATGAACAATCTTAAGAAAACGGTGGCGGTTTCGGGATCAGCTTGTCGTTATGCGGGGCGACTCGAGGTCATGCGGGGCGACTCGAGGTCATGCGGGGCGACTCGAGGTCGTCCGATCGGCCACGGTGTGTAGCATAGTCCGTTTTGCTCGGCAACTTCATCTAGCCAATGTTCGTCGCCAGCAATTCACAACTTCAGTCCCCACTGCATCCCCCCCCCATTCAAGGATGCACCGTTTGCCGAAAGGTGAGACATGATACACTGAGACGCAAAGCTCATTGATGAAGGGCTTCGACTGTCCGATGATGTGGACATACAATCGAGCTTCTCCTTCGTCGAAGGCGATAACTGCCCGCAGCCCCCAACACACTATGCGTCGAAACAAAGTCGTCTCACACGAGGTGAGATCTTTGGTCTCGCAAGACAGCGACCGATGCATCCCTCTGCAGAACGAAAGAACTCTCAAACCATGAAAATACCTCGCACTTCCTTGGTTCTACTCGCTTTTCTGTCAGCCAACTTTGGGAGCTCAAGTACAGCCGAGCGGCCGAATATCTTGTTTCTGTTCTCGGATGATCACGCGATCAAATCGATTTCGGCGTACGGCGGGGGACTCGCTCAGGTCGCACCGACTCCGAACATTGATCGCATTGCGGCCGAAGGGGCTGTGTTCCAAAATTCGTTCTGTGCCAATTCGATTTGCGGGCCATCGCGTGCAACGATCTTGACCGGAAAGCATAGCCATGTGAATGGTTTCATGCGGAATGGCAACAGCTTTGACGCGACTCAGTGGACGGTCGCCAAAGAACTCCATGCGGGCGGCTACACCACCGCCGTGATTGGCAAGTGGCACTTGAAATCCGATCCGGTTGGTTTTGACTATTGGGAGGTGCTGCCGGGCCAGGGAAGCTACTATAACCCCGACTTCCTTCAGATGGATGGCAAGCGAAAGCGATTCGAAGGCTATGCAACCGACGTGACCACCGACAAAGCGGTTGCATGGTTGGAATCGCGAGACACCTCAAAACCGTTCTTTTTGATGTGTCAGCACAAGGCACCTCATCGTACGTTTTCCCCCGCGCTCCGGCACCTCGGTGCGTTCGATGACGTAGAAATTCCGGAACCGGATTCGCTATTTGATGACTATTCAAAGCGGTCTGATTTACTGGCGAAGAACGAAATGGAAATCGATCGCCATTTTGATTGGGCGTACGACGCAAAAATTCGTAAAGACGAACGAGGCGACGTAAGCCTCCCCGCTCCCGACCGTTACGGGACGCCCGAATACAACCGCATGACACCCGAACAACGCCAAGAGTGGGACGCACATTTCGGCCCGAAGAACAAGGCGTTCCTTGCCGACTTCAAAGCAGGGAAGCTCGAGCATCGCGACGTCGTCCGCTGGAAGTATCGTCGCTACATGAGGAATTATTTGAGCACGGTCAAAGCCGTCGACGAAAGCGTTGGTCGCATGTTGAAGTACCTGGACGAGAATGACTTGGCCGACAACACGATCGTGATCTATTCGTCCGACCAAGGCTTCTTTCTGGGCGAACATGGCTGGTACGACAAACGCTGGATGTTTGAGGAATCGTTTCGAATGCCGTTCGTTATCCGCTGGCCCGGCGTTGTCAAAGCGGGTTCAAAGCCGAAAGAATTGATCCAAAACATCGACTACGCGCCGACGTTTTTGGACGCGGCCAAGCTAAAAACACCGTCCGCCGTGCAGGGCCGTTCGCTCGTTCCGCTGCTCACGGGCGACAACAGTAACTGGCGAAAGTCTCTGTACTATGCGTACTACGAATTGGGCGAACACGCCGTTCCGCAACATTTCGGCGTGCGAACGGATCGCCACAAACTGATGTACTTTCCTCAAACCGACCAGTGGAACCTGTTCGACCTGCAGACCGACCCGCAAGAGATGCAAAGCGTTCACTCGGACCCGGCTTACGAACAAACGCGTGAAGCCTTGACGGCCGAATATCATCGCCTTCGTGAAACGTATGATGCGCCGGAATACGAAAAGCTTTAGTCCGTTCGCTGGTGAAGTTTCCATCATTAGTGCACTCATTGAATTTGGCGAATACTCCATGAAATACCTCAGCTTCCTCATCGCGGTCACTCTCCTATGCCCCTTCATCCTGATCCACAACGTCCAGGCCAAAGAGGGCCGAGAGTTTGACACACAATCGATGAGCAAGGCGACTTGGCAGGACGAGGCAACTCGGCGGCTCAAAGGTGTCTACGATCGTGGGGACTTTCGGGCCGCCGAATTCCAGTCCACATGGCTTCGCGACAGTTCCGCCTACACCATGCGAGAAAATGACCCACAGACAGGAAAACCCGTCCGGTGGCGTTATGATGTGCTCAGCGGCCAACGCAGCAAAGCAGAAGCAGCGAAGGATCACAGCAAACGCCGCTCGCCAAACGGCAAACTGCAACTCGAGTCGCGAGAGGGAAGCTTGTTTGTTCGGAATGTTCAAAGCGATGAACAAACTCCGTTGTTGAAAGCCGCTGATGGTCGCGACATTGTGTACCGCGATCTTTGTTGGAGCCCCAACGGTGAATTCGTTTCGTTCGTCGAAATCGATCGAACCGACGTCGCTCAGCGCTCGGTGTTGGTTCCCAAAGACCCGTCCTACCCAGGCGTCGCGAAACACCGTTTTGCACGAGTCGGCGGTAAGATCGAATCGCTACGAGTTGGGATTATCGATGTTCAAAATCAAACGAATCGCTGGTTGTCGCTCGACACGCCCGACGAAGGCTTTTACTTGGGCCAAGTCGACTGGGTGCCGAAGTCGAATGAATTGCTGGTCGAAACATTCAGCCGATTTCGCGACAAACGAGAATTCCTGATCGCCAAACCCGATGGTGAGCTAACACGAATCTTTCGCGAAGTCAACGAAGCGTGGGCGGTGGGCAGCCACCAAATCAATTCGGGTGCGACGTGGATTCGTGATGGCGAAGCATTCATCTTGATTAGCGAAAAAGACGGTTGGCGACACGCCTGGCTTTGTTCGCGTGACGGCAAGCAAGAAACCTTGCTTACATCGGGCGAGTTCGACATCATCGACCGCGCCGCAGTGGATGAAAACGGTGGCTGGTATTACTTCTACGCGTCACCTGAAAATGGCACCCAAAAATATCTGCACCGAGTTCCGCTGGATGGATCGGGGACGCTAGAACGAATTTCCCCCGCAGATCAACCGGGCACTCACTCGTACGATTTTTCTCCGGACACCAAATGGGCCATCCACACCTATTCGACGCTGAATATACCGCCGATTGTTGATCTCATCGAACTGCCCGAACACAAGACGATTCGCGTGCTGAACGATCACCGCGAACTTCACGCCAGAGCAAAACAGACCATCAAGAACCCAACCGAGTTCGTCCAGATCGATATCGGCGATGGTGTGGTGATGGACGCATCGATCACCAAGCCCAGCGATTTCGACGAAGCGAAAAAGTACCCGCTGTTTGTCTACGTCTATGGCGAACCCTATTTGCAAACGGTTCTCGACCGTTGGGGCGCGGCTCAGATCGATTTTCATCGCGTTGTTGCCGACATGGGATACGTGGTCGTTTCGATCGACAACCGTGGCACGGCGTGTCCCAAGGGTGCGGCGTGGAGACGTTCGATATTTGGAAGCCTAGGGCCTTTGTCGACACAAGAGCAAGCGGCCGCCATCGAAAAGCTGGCCAGTATGAGGCCGTATGTTGATCTTTCGCGTGTCGGAATCTGGGGCTGGAGCGGAGGCGGTTCGAATACACTCAATGCGATGTTCCGCAAGCCGGACCTGTATCACGTGGGAATCGCCGTTGTGCCGAAACCGCAACCGCACTTGTACAACGCATGGTTCCAGGAGATTTACATGCGAACGCCGGAAGTCAACGCGGATGGCTACCAGCGTTCGGCACCGATCCATTTCGCAGAAGGCTTGAAAGGTAAGTTGTTAATCGTCACCGGTTCTGGCGAAACCAACACGCATATTCAGATCATCGAAGGTTTGGTCGACCGCCTGATCGAACTGGGAAAACCGTTCGACTACATGGTGTACCCCAACCGAGATCACGGTCTTCGCGAGGGCCCGGGTTCACTTGTGCATGTGCGAATGCTGATCCTCAGGCATCTGATCGAAAACCTTCCGCGCGGACCACGCTAAAGAGAGCGACGGCACAATCTTCTCAAGCCCGTTATTCTCGTGCCCGTTGTTCTCGCGCCCATTGGCGGCTTGCCAATCGATGAACTATTGGATTGGCCAATCATCTGTGCGAAACGATGACGCGGGCAGCCCTTCTTTATTTGCTAAGTTTGGCGTGTCACCGCTTCCAAAGGCGTATCGCACGGCAACAGGTTGAGCGACCGAATCGCTGCGAACCTCGATCGTGTCCCCATTGATTACAGCAGTTGCAGCGACGAACTTTCGATCGGCTCCCGCGATGGCAAAGTGACTTGGGGGCGCGCCGTTTTGTGTGGCCAATCCGCCGCCAACGTTTTCAAAGAACAGCCGAACGGTTGCTCCGTCGACTTCATGTCGCTCAAAAAGCGGGCCGGAATCCACAACGTCTTTGCGTCCGTACTCTCGAGCGAGAGCGAGATCTGCAAGCCGCTGGCCGACGGGTTTCTTCTGCTTCGGATGGATATTGGTCGGGTTTCCGATATCCATGGTGACAACCATGCCAGTGTTCGATTCGGACAAGGTCATCATCTGAGCTTCGCGCAGAAACGCGGCGCTGATCGGTTCCTGTTGATAGGCGAACGGCGCGATCTGGACGAAGTAGAATGGAAAATCCCCGGCTCCCCAACGCGTTCGCCAGTCGCGAATCAATGCAGGGAACAGCGTGCGGTATTGTTTTGGTTGCTTGACGTTGGATTCGCCCTGATACCAGATGACTCCGCGAAACGAGAACGGGATCAGTGGTCGAATCATGCTGTTGTATAAAACGCTGGGGTTCCGTTGGTTCAGCCCTATTGGTGTCTTTTTTCCTCGCCTGAACGTAACGCCCACGTCGTTTGCCGTCTTCGCATTGCTGGCGAACCATTCGTCGAATTCTGGAAACTCTTTCTTCAGAACCTCGGGGCTCACCCACGCTTCGGCTGATGAACCGCCCCAGTTGGTCGAGATCAATCCGATCGGAACATCCAATTCTTGATGCAATCGCGATCCGAAAAAGTAGCCCACCGCGCTGAAGTTCAAAACCGATTCGGGGCTACACGTTGTCCATTTCCCCTGGACTTCGTCGAGCCCTTTGAGTGCCAAAATTTGCGGCACGTCGCAGAAGCGAATCTGCGGATAGTTTGCTTTGACGACATCTTCTTTGAAATGATCGAGTCCAAAACCACGCATTTTCCATTGCATGTTGGACTGTCCGGAACAGATCCAGACTTCACCAACAAGAACATCCTTCAGCTGCACCGTTTCTTTGCCGTTGGTCACGTGAACCTGGAACGGCCCACCGGCTTTAGGAGTTTGGATTTTGGTTCGCCATTTACCATCGCTGCCGGCATTCGTTTGATACGTTTCGTTCGACCACGAAGGAGTCACCGACACGGTCGCGCCAGGATCCGTTTTGCCCCAGACGGGTGCGTCGGTTTCTCGTTGAAACACCATGCGATCGCCGAACATGCCGGACAAACGCAAAGCCGTCTGTTGTGGTGTCAAGTCGTCCGCCGACACCAAGGAGGCGAATATCAGACACAGGGGCAGAGCTGGAAAAAGAAGACGATTCATCGGAACGGCAATCAAGTTTAGAAAGTGAGTGGAATACGACACAAGTTATCGTCGAACCGATGGCCAAAGAAAAGCCTAGTAGTGTTTCGACGGTTACAAAACCTAGGGAATCGACCGAGTCTCTCTGCTCGAATCGTCAACGAAACGGGAAACGTGCTACAATACTACTCTTCGCAAAAATAGAGCTAAGTTCGCGGTTTGTTTTGCAGCGAACGCTGTTCGAAAAACCGACGACGGTCGGTGGTCCAACCTGATCGCCCCCCTTTGAAAAGCCGTGATCGCCCCCCCTTTGAAAAATAAAGATCGCTATGAAATTGCTCGGACTATCTCGTATCGCAATCGGTACGGTTTGCGGACTGATCATGCTCTCCCCGGCTCGATACGTGTTGGCCGACGACGATGCTGCCAGCATGAAAGTCTCCAAGCCCGTAGTCGATTTCGGCGAGGATCAATACACGCTCTCGGCATGGATTAAAACAACCGCGACGGGTCCGATCTTCACAGTCGCGCCGCTGGACGGAAACCATGTGATTGGTTCCAGGTGCATCTATATCGGTGAAAGCGGTCGGCTTAACTATCGGATCGAGGGCGCCGGGCACACGGTCGGTGGACCGAAGATCAACGATGGACGGTGGCACCAAATCACGCTGACGCGAATGATCTACGTCGATGGCAAGCGGGCTTCCCACGGCATCGACAATCCTCCGGATCTCGGTAGCGCTCTTTCGCCGGTTTTCGATAGCCCGGGAGGCGTCTTGAAAATCGGCCAAGGCGCCGAGGATTATCCTAACGATACGGTGCGGCAATTCACCGGTCAGGTCGACGACGTTCGAATCTATGATCGCCGAATGAGTGACCAAGAGATAGTCAAACACTTTGATGGCGAAACCGAGTTCCGCGACACGAATTTACTGGCGCACTGGCCCTTTGACGGGCACACAAAGGATACGACTGGCGCCGCGCATGACTTGCGACCAGTGGGTGAGTTCCACTACGTAGAGGGACGCGATGGAGGCAAGTCGGTCGCATTTGACGGCGCCGGTGCGGTATGGTTGCCGTTGACGGATCACGCGGAAGGCAAGACCGCACACATTATCACGTCGAAACTCCCCGAGATAACCGAGCCGACCTATACCGACACCCAATACGGTCCCGCGTTGGTCAAGGAAATGGGATTCCAACATTTACTTTTTGTCAAACGCGATACGTACACTTCGAGCCACTTCTATAGCGACTTCATCGATGGCTGCGGGAGATTCGGTAGCAACATCTGCGTTCTCGACATGCTGACGGGCGAGGTCAAGGATCTGTTTGAAGGCAAAATGACCGAGGGGATATTCGGTCGAGTCGATCTCTCGTTCGACGCCAAGCGAATCGTTTTCGGCTGGAAGGCGTCGGAATGGGAAGGCTTCCGCATCTACGAATCCAACGTCGATGGAACAGGCTTGCGGCAAATCACTTTCCCGCCGCAGGACGAAGCGCTGCGGATAAAAAAATACGATCGTTCGTCGGAATTGAAGTTCGCGAAGATCTATCATCATCAAACCGATGACCTGCATCCCTGCTACCTGCCCGATGATGGAATCATGTTCGTTTCCTCGCGGTGCGAGTATGGCACGCTATGCAACAGCGATGACCAACTAGCCACCACAGTGCTTTACCGCGTCGAGAGAGACGGGAGCAAACTGACGAAATTGACGAACAGCGCGGTTTCAGAATTCACTCCCTCCGTCGCGGAAGATGGACGCGTTATCTACACGCGATGGGAGTATATCGACAAGGGACAACTAGGCGTGAAGTGTCTTTGGTCGATGAACCCGGATGGAACCGCGTCGCGCGAGGTCTACGGCAATAACATCCGTTTTCCACCCACGCTGATCCAAGGGCGTCAGATCCCAGGTTACTCGAATCTGTTTGTAGCTATCGGCTCGCCCCACTATCCACAGAGCGGAACGGGCACGGTCGTTCTGATCGACACGACGAAGCCGATTCGCACCCTCGAGCCGATGAGTTACATCACTCCCTACGTCAAAGTAATGCAGGAGGGGGGATACAATCAGTACGACTTTGAAACCAACTATTGGACCCGTTCGCCGCGGGGGCCACTTTACCGCGATCCTTACCCGCTGAGCGAGCGATCATTCATCGTTTCACACAACGAAGACCGTACACGCGACGTGAGGGATCCATCGGCCTACGGACTCTACACGCTTGATCGGAACTCGCATCACAAACGGATTTACCGAGACCCCGACACATCGACTTGGTGCGCTCAACCGCTGCGT
The DNA here is from genome assembly GCA_007859835.1 of Novipirellula herctigrandis. GTDB lineage: Bacteria > Planctomycetota > Planctomycetia > Pirellulales > Pirellulaceae > Novipirellula_A > Novipirellula_A herctigrandis. The sequence continues at coordinate 7,811,110 of SJPJ01000001.1, forward strand.
CCGCGCGTACGTCCGCCCATTGTTGAGATGCCTCGCGACGAAGAACTTGCAGGGAAAGGTTTGGCCGTCTGCTCGGTAATGGATATCTATCATGGAATGGAGAATGTCGAGCGTGGCGAAGTGAAGTGGATTCGCATCATGGAACAGATTCCACGTCCATGGGCTTCAAGAAGACGTTGGGAGCCGGCATGTGGACACACTCAGATCGCCGGCGGTGGCGGGCCGCTAAGCGTCAAGCTGCTTCGCGGGATTGTCCCCGTCGAGGAGGACGGGTCCGCGAACTTCTATGTCCCAGCGGATCGAAATATCTACTTCGAAGCCTTGAACGAGGACTATCTTGAATTGCAACGAGAGCGAACGTACGTCAACTATCGACCCGGTGAGACTCGATCGTGCATCGGCTGTCACGAAACGCCCGACGATGCGCCACCCATGATGAGAATGCCGTTGGCACTCGGCAAGCCGCCCGTGATGCCCCAGCCGCAACCGGGCGACAAAGACGCCGCGCGGCCGTTGCACTATGCAGTAGACATTCAACCGATACTTGATGAGAAATGCGTCAGTTGCCACGGCGAAACAGATCCGGCCGCCGATTTGCGATTGACGGGCGAGCACGCTTGGCTGGCCAACACGTCCGCTTCACAGCTCAGGTCTAAGGGGTATGTGCCCGGTTTTCTCGAAGGCAGCGACTTTGGAGGTACCGAGTACATTCCAGCCAAGACGATCGGTTCGTATGTAAGTCCGTTGATGAAACAGATCAAGAAAGGCTGCCCCGGCAACGAGAATAAGCTGACGCTCGCTGAGTGGGTGCGTATCGCGACCTGGATCGACGCGAATGGCGTCTATCACGGATCCTATTGGGGACGCATCGTTCCGCCGCATAGCGACCATCCCAACTACCGCCCGACGCCAACGCTCGAGCAAGCGATCGGCACAGTCAATCCTTATGAGGAATGGACGCCGCAGTGGAGGCCACCGACCAAAGAGAATTAACATCCCGATCCCGTGGGGGCAAAAACGCGACCGAGCACGTCGGCCGATAAAATTCGGGATTACGACGGCAGATGAGCCTCCATTTTGGGTCGAAAATCTTGCTCGCGCAGAGCGGCGCTGGCTAACAAACAATCGTAGCCCCAGGTCGGGGGCTTTTTCGCGAACTTCACTGTCAACTCAACGATCACCCACTCAACGATCACCCACTCAACGATCACCCACTCAATGATCACTCGTCGGGTTCTTGGCCGGCCATGTTCTGCTCTTTGCGATCGGAGTCGTCCCCATTTTTGCGCAACAAGTTGACGATGCCATGGCAGGATTCTGGCCGGTGTGAACAGAGTGCCAAGCTGCTCGAGTGTTCTTCGCCCGCGGGTTTTTCCTTTGCCTGCCGAACGACGTCGCTCGTCATCAGTTAGCAAGATTCGCGTATCGCCGAACTCGTCACCGTCAAACGCATCCAATGATTACAACATCAGATCATTGAACCCAGTAAGAAGTTTCCAGCAAATCAGTTGCATCCGCGGCATGTGAAACGGGCCTTTCCAAAGATTGCCCTTCAGCGTCGAACTGACGCTACCGTCCCGATGCAGGTAGCCAAACCATTCACCGTGCTCTGGGTCGGGAAAGTGCTCGTACGTCCAAGCATGAATCATTGCGTGCCATTTCGCGTATTTCGGATCTCTCGTTAATTGATACGCAAGCAACGTTGCAATGATGGCTTCGTTTTGCGGCCACCAGAACTTCATGTCGTGCCAGTATTCATGGCCTGGAAGACCTTTCACATCGACGAAGTAAAGGATTCCACCGTGCTGCTTGTCCCAGCCTCGCTCCCACATCCAGTCCAGCATCTGGCAGCCGGTACAGATCCGATCGTTGTCGCCGCGAAGTTTCCCCTCCAACATGATAAACCATGCGGCCTCCATCGCATGACCGGGATTCAATGTCCTTCCATCGAAATGGTCGATTAAGTCGCCGTTTGGACTAACCGTTTCCATCACGCATTGGATTTCTTTTTTGAGGTGACACTTGCGAATGTCATTGATACAGCGATCAATCCACGCATTGGCATCTGGCAGGCCGATCGAATCACGCAGCTCCTGTGCCGTTGCGATCGCAATCATGGGAAAGCCAATCCCCTTGGTCGGCCGCGTCGACGTGAATTTCGGCTCAGCGCGCTGAGGATTCAGGTTGTGATCGAGGAACCGTCGAAATACGCGTACCGCTTTTTCCGCGTATCGTTCATCCCCGGTCGCTTTGGCCAGTTCTCCATAGGCGATCGCAGCGAAGCTTTCCGTAAACGCATAGCGTCGTTTCCGAATCGGTTTCCCATCACGAGCGACATGGAACCACATCCGGCCATCCGCAGGATCAAAACAGTGATCGTCCATGAAACGCGCGCCGTGCTGGGCCAACTCAAGCCATTCTTCGCGCGGCTCGACGTTGTTGTATAGTTCACCCAGCAACCAAGTAAATCGGCACTGCTGCCAAACGCCTTTATCGGTGTCAATGACGGTGCCGTCTTGAGCAAGCGACATTGTGAAGCCGCCGTGCTCTCGATCGACACAGTGCTTGGTCCAGAACGGCAGCGTGTCGTTCAACAAGCCATCGCGATACGTGGTGAGAAGCGTCTGCCTGCCAGCATCATCTATCAACATCGGGTGCTGCCTCTGAGTGGGGCTCACTTGCCGTGAGTGGTTCGTGCAAAGTGTAGATCGTTAGCCCCGTCAGATCTTGGTGCGGTCGTCCAAACGCGAAACTGGTGACCATTCCGACGACCACGCACGATGTAATTCCGCTGGCCGTGTAAAAATAACCGTTGATTGACGTGAACTTCCACAGCCAAAACATCACGCCAGCGCCGACAATGGCGCCGATCATTGCACCCGTTGCGTTTGCGCGTCGCGTCAATGCGCCAATCACGAACAAGCCGCCGAGAACGCCCATAAACAGTCCGATGACCATGATAAAAGTGTCAAACAATGACTTGATTTGGGGATTGACGAACACAAGACCCAACAACGTACCGGCCACTCCCAACAAGAACGTCCAGAAACGGGCTGCGTTTAGATACCCGCGCTCTGTTTTGCAGGCACGCAGCGGCCGCATGAAGTCGGTCACGATTGCGGTGGCCGTCGAGTTCATGCTCGTTGAAACGGTTGATTGCGCGGCCGCAAACACCCCCGCCACGATCAACCCAGCAATGCCGACCGGCATTTCGCGTGCGATGAATAGTGGGAAAACCTGATCCGTTGTGATCGTTGGATCTAGCCTTTCGGGGTGGGAACTGTAATAGACAAACAACGCGGTTCCGATACCGAAAAACAGCAGCGTGGCCGGAATCGTCAAAATGGCGCTCGTCCAAATCGCTTGGGCCGCGAGTTGCTTCGTCTCGGTAGTCATGTACCGCTGCACGACGGCTTGGTCGGCCGTGTACGAAGAGATGTTCTGTGCGATCGCGCCCACGATGATGACCCACAATGCGATCTGGGAACTTGTCGCATCCCAGTGGAAGTTGGCGATTAAAAATTTGTCCGCGTCCACCGCGGTCGATACAAAACCGCTGACGCCGCCGTCCACGCCCGATAGGAGCAGGACGATCGCTAAGATCGCGCCGCCCAGCAGCACAAACGTTTGGATGGTGTCGGTCCAGATGACCGCTTCGATGCCTCCCATCGTGCAGTAGGCGATACTAAGGACACCCATCAGTAAGACTGAATGGGCTGGTGTCAGTGGTGTGGCAACGGAAATCGCCATCCCTGTCAACGACATCACGACCGCCATGCGAAAAACATGAAACAGCGTAAAGCTGGCGCTTCCGAATAACCGTACGCCGCGACTGAACCGTCTCTCCAAATACTCGTACGCGCTCGTTGCGTCGATCCGGCGAAAGAACGGCATGGCGACAAAGACTGCGATCACGGCCACGACGGGAATCATCATGTTGCCGATCGAGTATACCCAATCTTGGGCGAACGACTTCGACGGGATACCCGTGAACGTGAGCGAGCTGAGCATGGTGGCAAAAATGCTGCATCCGGCTGCCCACCACGGAATCGTCTGGCCGCCTCGAAAGAAATCGTTGGTGCTCTTGTTCTTGTTTGTGAAGTAGATGCCAATCGATACCATCGTCAATAAATAGCCAAACAACACGATGTAATTGACCGTGCCGAAATCGCGACTTGCGCTGATCGGCGTGACGCGATACACCTTGGGCGATCGCACACGTGGACGAATTTCGCCGCTGGGAATGATGATCGAACCGTCCCACTGAACTGCGATCGTGGTGACGTGATTCTGTGGAACGGAGCCAGCTTCAAACCACGTATCGGTGATCGTGTGGTACGCCAGCGATTGTTTGATAAAGCCGGGATGATCGTCTTTGAGCTCATTACCTTTGAAAAAAAGAGAGCCGTCCGCGCCGCCCAGGACGAAGATGTGGCTTTGGCTGAAAGCAATTCCCGTTCCAGCCATTACACACCGCGGGGCCTCTTTTCGCTCCCGCCACTGCTGCGTCGCGGGCGTGTATTCCCAAACGTCTCGAAGCAAGTCAAATGCGTCGCCGTCCTGTCGCCTACCGCTGATAACATAGACACAATCGTGGTAACCATTGTGCTGCGCGACGGTCAAATTAAACGCACGAGAGGGACCTGGACACGGCGGAAGCTCTTTCCAAACGAATTCATTGGCGCTGCCTCGCTGCGACAAGTCTAGCGACCAAAAAGTCGACACTGCGGATTGGAGGGACGCATCCTCTTGGCCGCCTGCCAAATAGATCGTATCACCGATTAATGTGGCCGCTCCATGTGCACAAGGCCTCGGTAGCGACGGATATTTTTTGGAGGTGATCTTTTCGCCGTCCCACTGCAGCAAGAAGACTTCGGCAAAGGTGTCGGACCGGTCGTTTCCGCCGATGCAGACGACGCCGTCAGCAGTCGATACGGCCGCGCCGTAAGCGATCGGCTTCGAAAGTTTGCCGCCGTCTTTCCACTCGTATCCATCGCCGTTCTTGACGAGTACGAAAATCTTCTCATGCCATTGCTTTTCGTTCTCCCAAACCGGTTTGGCGAAGTTGGCACCTCCTGCCATAATCAATGCGTCGTTGTGTATACCTGCAAAGGGACCAGCCAATCCTAGCTCATCGGGCATCGGTGGCAGTTCGCTCCAAGACAACCATTGCGGCTCGTCGGACCAGCTCGTTGAACTGGCGAACATCGACATCGAGCCAACAAGAATGCAGCCAAGGAAGATCGATGCGGCGAAGAACCTCATGACGAAATCGCGGAAAGGCGGCAGCTTGGCTGTGACCACTCGAAGTATCCAAGCAACGACAAATCGTTTCGCAACGTTTCAATTTCGGATTCCAACAAGCGGACTTGAGGCAGGCGGCAGCTCCCTATATCGAAGCCATTGAAGCCCAGTACGGCTTTCATCGCCGCATGAAACGGGTACTTGCCTATCGCCCGAATCATCTCCACCGATAGCGACTGCAGACGTCGAGCTTCGACCAGATCACCGAGGCGAAAGGCATCCATGATGCCAAGATACAATGGTGCGGCAATGTTGTAAGTGCTACCGATCGCGGCGCCCGCACCAGTGGCCAGAGCCCCCAGCAACATCTCGTCACATCCCCATAGAACGTCAAAACGTCCGTTCTCAAGCTCAAGACATTGCTGAAACTCATGAAGCTTCGTGTCGGTGTACTTGAGACCTTGAAGGTTGGGAATTCGCTTGTCCCCGAGCTTGAGAAACTCAACCATATCCAATGTGGAACCCGTCAGTGCTGGAATATGGTAGTAGTAAAACGGCAGCTGCGGCGAACCAGCGGCAACCTCAGCCATACAATCAACAAGAGTGCCAACGTCATTGATGCGGAAGTAGGAAGGACAAGTCGCTGAAATGTAGTTCGCGCCAATCTGTTGAGCGTGATCAGCAAGCTGTCGCGCTTCGACGAGACTGTTATGCCCGACATGAACGATCACTGGGACTCGGCCACCGGCGGACTGGACGTATGCCTCTGCAACTTTACGACGCTCAGCACCACTGAGCGACATTCCCTCGCCGGTGCTTCCGCAGACATAGAGGCCGCTGACGCCTTGCGTGATCAGCCATTCGGTCATCGGCAGAATCGGGTCAGTATCCAGTTGGCCGTTGTCATCGAGCGGTGTATATGTCGCAGCAATTAGGCCGCTCAGTTTGTTGTTCACGATGTAACCATTCCTATTGGTATTGGACGCCGGGCAAGTGGATTTCGCGGACGCAAAGGGCATTCTAAGCCGCTTTTGATTCAATTTGGGATAACTACGCGCGGCGCCGGACAAAGTGAGCAAATCAGATCAATTGATTAGTTTTCAACCTTGTTGGCGTGGGCATAGGGTCGATTCAATTGGTCCGTCCCGTTTGTCAGTGCAGCGAGCGAGAAGCGGACGAAACGGATTTCCTTAAGGCCCGATTCGTACAGCACGCCGAAGCTGCCATCATTCAGGATGGTGATTTCGGAGTAGCCGGATGGCCCGCGGTCGATCACCTTTCCGGCACTCCAATTCGCGCCGTCATTATAGCTGATTCGGACAGAGAGATTTTGGCGTTGTTGGTTCGAAGCAGCGTTGCAGAACAGCAATCGATCTTTTGAATAACCATCCCGTCTGGCCGTGTACTGGATGATGCTGGCGTTGCAACGGGGATCGGGAAGACCGAAATCGGCCGCACTCTCCCATGACTTGCCACTGTCAGCCGACCGATGCACAAATCTCTTGCCGGGCGCAATCCGGGAATTGACCATCAGCGCACCATCGGAAAGTTGCACAACTTTTGACTCGTCCCCCGGCGTGACATCACTGAGCGTTCTCCATGTCCTGCCATGATCTCGGCTGGCGAATAATGTGATTCCTTTTCCGACACGAACGTAATTGTGGACTAGCGTCCCATCGCGTGTTTGGATTCCTCGGCCCGACGTGATGAACTTGAACGCATTCTTTAATTCGGGTCCGGCGACCTGACTGGTGAAGTCCTCCGGCTTTCCCCAATTCTTTCCGTGGTCCGAGCTCTTTTGCACGTAGAAGCGAAATTCCTTGTTCGACTTATCTTCAACCATGAAGTTGTAAAAACAGAATAGGTCGCCGGTGATTTTGTCGACCAGCAACGACGGGTCGCTGCAGCCTCCATCGTCGGACTGATCCAAGATCTCCATTGGTGTCCAGGTCTTGCCATTATCGGAGCTTCGACGAAACACAATATCGATCGTGCGCTGTGGGATCAGGTCACCCGATCCAGTGCGTCGGGCATCGCAGGCGGCGATCAAATCACCGTTGGTTGCGGTAACAATGGCGGGGATGCGAAACGTATGCGTGTCTTGTGTGCCTGATACGAACAGGGACTGGCTGCTGATTGGTTTCAGTGGATCGCTCGGCATCACATCGGTCGGAATGGTTGTTGGCCGTTTCGGAACCGAAGCATGCAACGACAGATCGTCGATCAGCAGCCCTGACTGGGGCGCGGCTTTGGTGCTGAAACGAATGGCTTCGGTTTTTGCGTTGCCCGCAACCGGAAGTTGGATATGTGAACGGAAACGCGCGCCTACTTCGATGACATGGTCCAGCTGTGCAACATCGTGCCATTTCCCGTCCTGTTGCACCTCGACCTTGAATTCGAAGGGACCTTTGGCTGTCCATCGCTCCGCATCAAAGCGGATCCCCTTGACGCCGGACAGTTCCGGTGGAAGGACAAGCGTTACCTTATTCTTTGTGTCGCCGAGCATGTGCAGGCATTTGTCGCCGCTGTGGGCGAACCGTGAAGTGATGCTTGCCGTCCCAGTCGCATTGATCTCGACCGAGCTAATTTTCAATTGCTGGAACGTCGCTTCCGGTTGACGTTCAAACGAAGTGCTGAAAAGAACGTCATCGGCCGGCGCGTCACCGTTCAACAACGCCGGCTGTCCCGTCTGCACAACCACGTCCTGAGGACTCGGATGATTCTCAGCACAAAGCGTGGACGCGAACATCAGGAGCATGCTCGGGATCAGGAAAAAGCGACAGAGGGTCATATTTATCACCGGATTATCTACGTGATCACAGGAATACCAAATTCTCGTGGGTCGGCGCGGAAACGCTTACAAAAGCAGCCTGCGCGACTCGCCCCGGTCACGCAAATCCCGATTTGCAGATGGCAGCCTAGAATTACTAGCCAATTGTCTCTTTGTTGCCCTTGGTTCCCAATGCCCCCACAATCGATAAGGACTCATGGAGCCGGGTTGTAGCGTGCCGCCGCTGCCGTTACGTGAAACCATCACTCCTCCACCAGCCTCGATCGAATTAGTGATGAACTTGACAGCACCGGCACCGGCAACGTGGTCCACCAAACCCTCGCTGGAAAGCCGGTTAATCGCCTCACGTACCGGAATCACACTCACCCCGATTTCTTCTGCAAGTGTTCGACGCACCAACGGTTGTTCAGCTGGAACCTCACCACTGGCAAGCTTTGCTCGAATGTATTCGTACGAAAGTTCAGAAAGATTTTGACCCACGGGTGTACTCGGTTGCGATTTTGGGCAAAGAGGATATCAGTTTCTAGAAAGCGGCTCCTTCGTTGGCTCGGCGGAGCCAACTCTACAAACATCGCAGGGGATTAACGGTGACAAGTTTCAGCGGATTTGGTCCATCCGGACTTGCATACGATCCACGCGACTCTGATTGTTATAACATCAAATATTGCCGCGTGTAACGAAGAGACCGTCGCCTTGCATGCAGCGAGACGTTACGACGCCCTGGCAAGGTTTACCGATACTTTGACCCCACGGGATTTTCAAAAAAAACTTTTGCATTGTTGTTGCGAACCGTGAAACCAATCTGGTCGATTCCCTTGCGCGGTGTCTGGACGAATTGACGCCGCGAAGGCACGAGATCACTTCGCTTCGCTATTTTCAAAACGGAAGTGGTGCCGAGATTGCGGAAGAGCTCGCATCAAAGTCACGTCGGCCTACCAAACCATTGGCTGAGTGTGTCCGATGCCAACCGGAGCTTCAAGGATGATGGCTGGCTCAATTTCAATGACGGCACCGGCGCCGTTTGCAATGCCGGAGAGACATTGCGTTTTGAGTCCGGAAAGATGGCCGCGCGGCTGCCAACCGAACAAAGCGAATTGACGGTGATCGTCGGCGATCTGCATGTTCGTGACCTGGGGATCGCGTTTGGGATCACCACCGAGTTCGATGGTGTCGTGGATGTCGCTGTCAGTAACTCCGAATCAAAGCTACATGCCGAGCATGTGTTCCTTGAAGGGCCAGCCTTTTCGACATCCAACGCCGAGCCGAAACGCAAAACGATTCCATTTAATCCTGATCGTCACGAAGATATCTGGCCCTTGCATAAGTTCGACGACATCAAGATTCCCAATGTCGACGCGTTGGCGAAAAGCGGCGTGCTTGCCCGGCATGGATACAGCACTGCACCGCAATATGTACCGTCGAGAGCGCGATTGCTGATCGGAAAATTGCAATCGAAATTCGGCGTCGAAGCCAACGGCAGAACACTGCTAGGTTTTGATCGCGAGCTGACCACTACCGAACGTTTGCGGAAAACGGGTTACGTTACGGCGCAGTTCGGAAAATGGCACCTCGGTCCGACCCCCAACATTACCGACCACGGATTCAAGCACGCGTTCAACCAAAATTCTGGTGCACCCTTCGCGGCAAACATCGGCCTTGATGGCAGTGACCGCGAGTATCGGTACAACCTGAACAGCGATCTCGAAGAGAAACATAATCTCGCCGACAAGCAGCCTGAGAATCCGGCTCGGCAAACTCCGACTCAAGATCAAGGAAATCAGCGTTTCCATGGATCGTTCGCAGCGGCAAAATGAATGTCACCAGCGAGGGCTTGCAGATAGCACCGCAAAAGCCGGACGCGAAGCAAATACCGTTCATTACCAGAAACGGCATGAGTCTGGTCGGACCGATTTCGGTTAGCATGGTTGTAAAGACGGCATCGTCCGGAGCGATTGGCTTCGCCTGGCGTAACTCAGCAGACACACTGTTCGCCGTCGAAAACCGTGTGAACTTCAGCGTGGAAAAGTCGGACCAGTGGCAAACGATCCGAGCCAGCTTGTACAGCGAATCGAAAATCATTCACGTCCGGGTCCATTTTCCGTCGGGAATCACGTCGATCAAGTCCATCGAATTGAAATCCGCCAACGGAAAAACAGTAACGCTAACGGATTAGTGTAGACTGCTGCCTTTGACTCGCCCCAGAGCGTGTTTGGGACAACCCGCACGGCACTAACTCAAACTCCTTGAAATTCTGGCTTACTCAATGAACTTTATCCCTACACTTTTCCGCACCAAACGGATTGGTTGGCAAGCGATTTGCCTCCTGAGTTGTTGTTTCTCTTTCAGCTTGGTTTCGGCTGAAGATTTGTTGACGATCAACAACGACTCGGTGAAAGTTGGGATTGATCGCGAGAAGGGCGGCGCGATCACTTGGTTGTCTTCCGACGGTTATCCACGCAACATCGTCAACATTGCTGACCCTGGCCGACTGATCCAGCAATCGTACTATGCCGGACGACGTCTTGACCGGACTTCGGAAGGGCAAAGCAAAGCGTGGAGTCCCTGGACATGGAACCCGATTCAAGGTGGCGGAGTCGGTAGTGCCGGCGGCAAAGGGACATGGTCGCGCGTCACGGTATTCGAAAAGAACGCCAATGCCTTGTACTCCGAAACGATCCCGAAACTTTGGGACATGGCTGACGAAGAAGCGGACGCCATGATGCGTCAATGGACGACGTTGGAAGAAAACCTTTCCGGCGTGGTTTGTGTGCGATGCGAAATTCAATCGATGCGCCGCGAAGGTGATCGCTGGGGTGCCGCTAGAAACAGTCCTCAAGAAGTCCCCGCCTGTTACTTCACCCGTAACTTTGATTCCGTGCGGAGTTATCTGGGTGCGGGCAAGTGGCGGAACGAACACCAGCCACCCGGTCCGCCTTGGGGCCGTGCCAATCCACCACTCAAAGCGATGGCAATGTTCGAGTCATCGGGCCAAGGCGTGGCCGTCTATTCACCCACGTCCGGCGAGATCTGGAACTACGGTCCTCACGGCGGTGGACTGAGCGACGCCCCTACCGACGGACCCTGCATGCACGTCGCGCCGATCGACCGTGTCTTGCTCGGATACAAGTCAACCTTTCGATATCGTTACTGGTTGATCGTTGGTGACGAAACAGAAATTTCCACGCGTCTGGATGCTCTCAATGCGAAGTATGCAGCCGAACGGTCGCAACTGATTGGGCCCTGATCTTAAAGCGAGACTATTAAACCTCAATCGCATCACACTCGACTCACGACATTGAATTCACCATGATCCGACAATCCATTTTTCTGTGCTGCTTGGTATCAGCTTCCGCGGCCTTGGTTCATGCATCGAAACCAAATGTGGTTGTGATCCTGGCCGACGATCTTGGGATCGTTGACATGAACGCCTACGCGTCGAAGTTTACTGGCGCAAAGGTTTCTCAGATGTACTACGAGACGCCCAATTTAGATCGACTGACGAAGGAAGGACTAGCGTTTTCACAAGCCTACGCCTGCCATCTTTGTTCACCGGCGCGGGCAAGTTTGTTGACGGGCAAGTACGCCGCTCGTACGGGATTCACCACTGCCGTTGGCGGAAACGTTCAAACTTTCTACAACCAAGCGATCGAACCGCCGGAAGGATATGTCGCTCAGGACGCACTGGTTTGGAAAGACAAAATCAAGATTCAGCAAGCGCTCGTCAACGGTACCACGCGCGATGGATTAGCATCGGGGCACCCGTTGGACAACCGGCAAAACGAAACGACGCTTGCGGAAGCGATGCCGGACCATGATTCGGCCTTCATTGGCAAGTGGCACCTGGGCGGACATGGTTCGAAAGGCTGGCAACCGGCCGATCAGGGTTTTAGAGAGATTTCGTATCTCGATGAAGGCGGATCGCCCTACTTCCATTGGCGAGGCATTTGGGACAGCGGCAAGAAACTGCACCCGAAGACTCCTCAAGAGAAACTGCTGCGTGGAAAATCAGGCGGCGACTTGGGGCAGGAGTATTTAACCGATGAATTGACGCAGCATGCGATCAAGTTCTTGCAACGCAAGGCTAGTACGAAGGGAACGGATTCACCGACATCGGGCAACAAGCCGTTCTTTTTGCACTTTTGTCACTTCGCCGTGCACACGCCGTTTCAAGGACGATCCGACGATGTCGCGCACTTTGAACAGAAGGCGACGCGTGGTTGGAATGGGCATGACAATGCTGTGTACGCAGCGATGCTGAAACGGTTGGATGTTTCGGTTGGTCGAATTCTCGATACGCTTGAAGAAACCGGTTTGGATGAAAACACGTTAATCGTTTTCATGAGTGACAACGGAGGGGTGATGTATACCGATCCGATCGCGACCAACAATGCTCCCTTCAAAGGTGGCAAGGGGACCCATTTTGAAGGCGGCATTCGCGTGCCGTTGGTGATTCGCTGGAAAGGCCATGTTGACGCAGGTCACTGGACCAACGTGCCGGTCGACTGCAACGATATCTTCCCGACGGTCTTGGAATTGATGGGGTATGATGCTTCACAGTACACCAAGTCAGGCGGCATCGATGGGCGCAGTATCGCACCGCTGCTAAACGATCCGTCCAACGTCAACGGCGAATATCCTCGCGACACGTTCTTTCAGCACTACCCGTTGAATGTGATCGTCAAGAGTCCCGAAGACGGATTGCCATCGGCTCCTTCCTCGGCCATCCGAAGCGGGGATTGGAAACTCATCTTCGATTGGTCCGGTGCGATTCGACTCTACAACATTGTCGACGATCCACACGAGGAAAACGAATTGTCAGCGGCGATGCCCGACAAGGCCCGCGAGTTGTTTATCGAATTGAATGATTGGATTGATGAAAACGTCGACGTTAAATACACGCCTGCCATCAATCCCGACTATGAGCCGGCCAAAGAGTCTCGGAAGCGTCCGTTTGTTGATTTGCGTCGCAAATACCTCGGCGACAAGCGAGCGATTCGCACGGTCGAAAATGATCCGCGTTTCGCATTGATACCCGCTGACATTCAACCCCACGTCAACACTTCCAAGTAAATGCACTCAATCGTATCGCCTGGACTTGAAAGCGACTTACCTTAGACATTAAGTTGCCTGCCTCAATGAAAATCGGTTCTCTCAATTGCATCGCTCCGAACGTGATGCCGGTTATTGCCTTGGCTGTTGTGCTGCTTTGCGGGCAGACGGACGGTGCCGCGAAGCCGACTTTTGTGATCACCATCGCCGACGATCACGGGGTTTACCATTCATCCGTTTATGGATCGAGCGAATTTCAAACGCCCAATTTGCAAGAAATGGATGACCAGGCAATTCGATTCGACAATGCCTAGGTCGCGTCGCCAGCCTGCGTGCCCAGTCGTGCGGCGCTATTCACGGGACGAATGCCTTACAGCAACAGCATCGTTGGCAACCACGATATTGAACTCAAACGCGGGGTCAGTTCGCGGTTGCCTACCCAATTGTCCGGAGGACAGATCGATTTCATCCTGGAAGACCTGCTGACAACCGAGTCGTTCAAGACAGCCAAACGTCAAGCACGGTGCCATAGCGTTGCGATCGCGCGAATGTTCATGGAAGACCACTTGCCCTGCTGGGAAATGTCACCGGCTGATCAGTTGGTCGACGGGGAAGCAACCATCAAACTTGGTCTTCGGTCAGGAACCGCGCTTCAGTTGGGTGCTCAAGTTTTCTGCAATCCAGGGCCCGTCTACGCAATCGATTATCCAACCGCATCGAAGACAGGGCGACTCGATTTGAAAAACGACCACGTGGATTTTCAAGCTCGGTGGTACAACCCAAGAAACGGGAGGTTTGAAGGAACAACTACGAACCTGCGAGCGAGAAACTGGATTTCGCTCACCGTTGCAACTGTCGAAAATGAAGAAAGAAGAATCGAAGGATGAATACGACTTTTCTCATAATGTTTGTCCTGATCGCAGTAGTGCTGATTCCGCAGTCAGCGGCGGATGCTGAGAAGCCGAATGTCTTCTTCTTGATAGCAGATGACCTGAATACCGCGCTGAGTGGTTTTGGGCACAAGCAGTGCAAAACACCAAACCTCGATCGTCTGGCACAGCGTGGCGTCACGTTTGAGAACATGCACTGTCAGTATCTGGTTTGTGGTGCGTCGCGTGCGTCGATCATGTCTGGTCTATATCCGTATTCGAATCTGACGCTGTCCCAGACTTTTCGCAACAATAGCTACTAGGCGGAACGAGTCAGCAAGATTTATCACATGCGGATTCCGTTTGAGATCATGGACGGAACTGCGGAAAGCGATGATCCCTTCTCGTGGGACGAAGCAATCAATATCAAAGCTCCGGAACAAAAAGCCGTCGGCTCACTTCGTTCGTGCCATTGGTCACAGACCTTTAATGGTGTGGTTGCATCGGTCGGGGACAGCAAACACGCCGATGGGATGGCAGCAGAACGTGCCATCGAGATTCTTGACCAAGTAAAAGACAAACCGTTTTTTTTGGTTGTGGGGATTCGTGAGACCGCACGTGCCTCTTGTCGCACCGAAATAGTATTTCGACCTTTACAATCGAGAGGCAATGGAAGCGCCACTTGTGCCGGAGAATGATCTGGACGATGTGCCCGGAATCATCCGCGACTAAAAGCGAAACAGCACAACTTACGGGGTGACGCCTGAACTGCACAAAGCTCTGTTGCAGGCCTACTACGCCAGCATTTCCTGCATGGACGCACAGGTCGGACGCGCCCTGGATGCTCTGAAAGAAAAGGGGTTGGCGGATAATACGATTGTCGTATTCACGTGGGATCACGACTACCTTTTGGGGCATCACCACAAATACCAGAAGCAGCACCTGTTTGAAGAGGCCACGCGCGTGCCGTTCATCATCAGCGTCCCGTGGCTCAAAGATCAAGTCGGTCGTGGCAACACCAAGACCACGGAACGGGTTGACCCTTATCCGACTCTTGCTGAACTGGCCGGCCTTCCCGCTCCGGACACTCTTCAGGGAGCAAATCTCAAACCGCTGCTGGCCGATACCCAATCGCCCTCCTGGAAGCAGGAGCAAGCATTCACAATCAGCCGCGGCGGCGGGGAATTCATTCCTACAGCGGACTGGCGTTTCACTCAGTGGGGCTTTGGCGAGAAAGGTAGGAAGTTGTACGACCTGAAAAAAAGACCCAGGCGAATTCACAAACCAGGCAAGAAATCCATCGTATGCCTCGGTGGTGAAGATGCTCCGGACGCAACTGACCGCCAAACGCGATGCAGCAGGCTTCAAGCAGAATCGGGCAGCGATTTTCGGCAAGCATGGCAACATCAAACAAACGAAGTAATCACGATGGCCGGCGTGTCGTCCGGTTGTAAATAGTTTTGCTATCGGCATACTCCAACGATCTCGCAAAATTACCAATCAAAATCCTGAAGTTGAAAATTCGGCGCAGGTGATCACAAACAAAGGTTCAAGAGATGATCTTTCACTCCCCCCATGGCTACCTAACAATGGCAAACAGATACGTAGCGATTGCATTGTTCCTGATGCTCTGGATGGTTCAGGCCAGTGCTGGGGAAAAACCCAACGTCTTGTTTATCGCAGTTGACGACCTTAAACCGTTGCTCGGATGCTATGGTGAGACGGATATTCGGACGCCTAACATCGATTCGCTGGCCCAGCGCGGTACGGTGTTTTTGAACGCTTCCTGCCAGCAATCGGTCTGCGCACCGTCGCGGGCCAGTATGATGACCGGCACCTACGTCGATACTACGAAGGTCTACGATCTCAAGACGCAAATGCGCGAGGCGAACCCCTACACGCTGACGCTGCCTGAATATCTGCGTCGGCACGGTTACGAAACCACAGGCACGGGGAAGGTTTACGATCCACGCAGCGTCGACAAATCCTTCGACGCGCCGTCGTGGACGCAGCCATTCCTGCAGAATGCGCCTCGTGAGTATACTCCGAAAGGAATTAAGAGGCCGGTATTTGGGTACCAGGATCCGGAAGTGCAAAAACAGGTTAAGGCGTTCAACATCTGGTTGAAAGACAATGGTATCACTGAGCAGGACAAGGAAGCTTATGCCGCTGCTCGGAAAAAGTTTCCGTTGTCCAAGCCAACGGTCGAGTGCCTGGATCTTCCGGATGAGGCCTACAACGATGGGGTTTTTGCCCTTTGCGCGATGGATCAGATGAAGAGACTGGCCGACGGCGACAAGCCTTTCTTTCTTGCGGTGGGAATGGCCAAGCCGCATCTCCCGTTCGTAGCGCCAAAAAAATACTGGGACCTCTATGATCGATCAAAGATTGAACTGGCGCCTTTCAAGCACGCACCGAAGGGCGCGCCGGATTACGCCGGTCAACCCTCGTGGGAGCTGCGCAGCTACACCGGGGTTCCGGCCAGCCCCGCGCCAATCGCTCAGGAAATGCAGAGAGAACTAATTCATGGCTACCGCGCCTGTACGAGCTATATCGATGCACAAATCGGTAAGGTACTCGACAAGCTTGACGAACTGGGACTGACTGACAATACGATCGTTGTGCTGTGGGGCGATCACGGTTGGCATCTGGGCGATCACGGCATGTTCTGCAAGCACTCCAACTACGAGCAGGCCGTCCGTTCGCCGCTGATCATTGCCGCGCCGAAACAGAAGGCGAAGGGAGCAAAAACGGATTCGCCCACCGAGTTTGTTGATGTTTTCCCAACACTCTGCGAACTGGTCGGGCTTCCCGTTCCAAAAAGCGTCGAAGGCCTTTCGCTGCTGCCAATCCTTGACGACCCCGACGCGATGGTACACGAGGCAGCGTTGGAACAGTATCCGCGCAATTCTAACAAGATGGGCTACACTCTCCGCGACAAACGCTACCGCTATGTCAAATGGATCAAGATGGACTACTACGCCGGCGAACGATCCGGACCGATGGTTGCCAATGAGTTGTATGACTATAAGAACGATCCCCTTGAAACCGTCAATCTCGCCGGCAATCCCGAACACAAGGACGTCGTTGCCAACTTTGAACGCATCTTCAAAAAGCGCGGCGTCGCGCAGGAGAACTAATATGAAATTCGAGCGACGTTTCTTTATCGTGGCCTGCATGGCTTTGCTGCTGGCTGACTCGCTGCTGGCAGACGACGGGCGACGGCCGAACATCGTGCTGTTCTTCGTCGATGACTTTGGGCAGCGGGACCTCACGTGCTACGGCAGCACGTTGTACGAAACGCCTTACATGGATCGTCTGGCAACGGAGGGAATGCGGTTTACCAATGCCTATGCCGCTTATCCCCGGTGCGTGCCTTCACGTCAAGGATTGCTTTCAGGCAAGTATCCATGTCGGATTGAAAACGAATCAATCAAGTCCGGTGATCACAAGCATCACCTTCCTCTCAGTGAAGTCACCTTCGGCGAGGCATTAAAGCAGCACGGCTATCAAACGTGCTACATCGGCAAGTGGCATTTGGGCAAGCAGGGTGGCGATCCCGCTGCGCAGGGCTTTGACACCGTCATTCATGCTGGGTCAGCAGGTGCGACCGGTGATTACTTTTTTCCGTTTCCGACAGAGAAAGGCTTGCCTGTCATCAATCCAGTGGATGGTAAAGAGGGTGACTACCTGACTGATCGTCTGACGGACAAAGCAGTCCAGTACATTGCATCACACAAGGACGCTCCATTCCTGCTTGTGTTGGCACACTATGCCGTCCACACTCCCTTGCAGGCTCCCGCTGACATCACAAAGAAATATCAGAGAAAACTTGACAATGCCGGCATCGCCGTCGGCGGAAAGAAACACGATGCCGACATGGTCACCGACCGTCAGGGTGTCAACAAGACGGTCCAGAATAATCCGATCTACGCAGCAATGGTCGAACAAACGGACGATTCTCTTGGTCGCATCATGCAGGGGCTCGAGGACGCGGGCATCGATGACGACACGGCGATCATCCTGACATCAGACCACGGCGGGCTTTCCACCAGAGGTCTCACAAGCAACCGAGTCCTGGCAACTTCCAACGCGCCGCTACGGCAAGGCAAAGGTTCGATTTTTGAAGGTGGCACGCGAGTCCCTCTGATTGTCAAGTGGCCGGGAAAAATCAAGCCAAATACAACGTCTACCGTTCAGGTCACCGGAACAGACCACTACCCGACCATGCTCGAAATCGTCGGAGCGCCTTTGCGTCCAGAACAACACGTTGACGGACGCAGCTACGCGAACGCACTACGCGGGGAAACGTATCAACGCGATCCCATGTTCTGGTATAAATGGCAGGCTCGTGCTGATAGTACAGGAGATACGCGAGCCATTTCGCTGATTGACGGCCATTACAAGCTGGTCATGTGGATCGACGAAGACCTGATCGAATTGTTCGATCTGAGTCAGGACATCAGCGAGCAGCGAAATATCGCAGCGAAAATGCCCGACCGCACCGCAGCGATGTTGAAGTCACTTAAAAAGACAGAACAAGCCATTGGAGACCTACGCAAAAAAGGACGCAAGGAATTCCGGAGCAGGTGACTCCATACAAAGGTTTAATAAGTGATTTTTACTCCCGACATAGCAACCTAGTGATGAAGAACAACTACGCAGCGATCGCATTTTTCCTAATACTCTCGGCGGTTCAGGCCAGGGCTGGCGAAAAAACCAACTTTGTATTCTTCCTCAGCGACGACCAGTTGAAGGCGGACTACGGATGCTACGGCTTGCCGGTCGACCTAACGCCGACTGTTGGTCGTTTGGCGCACGAAGGTCTCGTGTTCGACAAGATGTTCGCGGCCGAAGCAATTTGTGCACCAAGCCGAACCGCTCTACTGACCGGTCTTTACCCGATTCGCAATGGGCTCTTCGTTCAGCACGCCTCGGCTCGCAGCGGAACGCAAACGATCTACGACGCGCTGACTCCGCTGGACTACGATGTCTCGCGGGTCGGGAAAGTTCACGTCAAACCGGACTCCGTCTTTCGTTGGAGCACACCAATCAGACCGACCAAGAAGAAGTTGCCGGCCGATGACATCGACGCCTATTTTTCGAGCCACGCCGACAAGCCGTTTTGCTTGTTCATCATGTCACACTATCCGCATCGGCCCTAACCCAAAAAAGCGACGTTCCCAGCCGATCAAGTCGTGCGGGATCGTCACATGCAACCGTCTGCCGATAATTGGTTGCCCGGTTATTACGACCATATCGCTGAGAAGGAACGTGAGCTTGCAGACGTTTTGGAACTTCTCGATAAGCACGAACTTGATCAGAACACCGTGTTTATCTACTCATCCGATCACGGCAATGGCCCCGGCGCGAAGTTCACGATCGACGACTGCGGTTTGAACGTGCCGTTCATTGTTCGTTGGCCCGGAAAGATAAAGCCCGGTTGAACATCGGCGTTGACCAGCTACACGGATGCGTTGCCCACGTTAGTCGAGCTTGCTGGTGGAGAACCGGTCGCTGACATTGATGGAACGAGTTTTGGTAACGTGGTAAACTTGAACATCCCTCCAGCTGGAAAGTGAGAACTATGCGAATCGCAATGGCAACCGTCGGCCTGTGCCATCTGTTCATAAGCCTTGCAACAGGCCAGGACGACGTGGCGCTGGTATCTGCAGATTACCAGCAGTTGCTGGCCAAGAAGCACGAGTACCAACCGATAGACGGAGAGACACCGGCGCCGATCCGCTCACTCGTTGCGAAGGCGGATCGCTTGCTGCAGCAAGAACCGGTCACGGTCATGCAGAAGAAACAAATCGCTGCCAGCGGCGACAAGCACGACTACCTGAGCCTAGCACCCTACTGGTGGCCGGATCCAAAAACGACGGACGGTTTGCCGTACATCCGACGCGACGGCAGAGTGAATCCGACGACACGAGGTAACAATGTCGACTATCCCGCAAAGCAGCATCTATTCGATCGCGTCCACACGCTTACCATGGCCGGCTTCTACACCGATAACCCCGAGTACTCACAGCACGCGGTGGCCCAACTCGAAGCTTGGTTTGTGGATCCGCGGACCCGCATGACACCCCACCTGCAGTATGCCCAGGGTATTCCCGGTCTCAATGATGGTCGCTGTTTCGGAATCATTGAGTGGTGCGACATCGACAAACTGCTTACGCCGATCCAGGTGCTACGCACCTCCCAGGCGATTCCGGGGCCGACCGACCAAGCCATCACCCAATGGTTCGAATCCTATTTGCAATGGCTGCGTACCAGTGAAATGGGCCGAACCGAATGCGAACGCCTGAACAACCACGGAACGTGGTACGATGTTCAAATCGTCGGTCTGTTGCTGTTCCTTGGAAAGAAGATGGAAATGCGCGACGTCCTTGAAACAGTAAAGGCCAAGCGGATTGCGACACAGATCGAGCCCGATGGCCGCCAACCGCACGAGCTTGCCCGCACGAAAAGCCTCTCTTACAGCAAGATGAACCTGAGTGCATTTCAAAGGCTGGCTCGACTTGGTGAAAAGGTCGGCGTTGATTTAGGGAGCTACGAGACACCTGACGGGCGAAGTATCACGAAGGCAAGAGCCTTCTTGGCCCCGTACATCAAGGGCGACAAGAAGTGGGATTACCAGCAGTTGTAGTGCATTCGATCGAAAGTTTAGATTGGAGAAGTTGAGCTATGAAAAGAAAGAACATTGCCGTGTTAAGCCTTGTAGCCTTGTTCATGCCGCTGATGTGCATGGTCGGTTTGGGTCACGCAGGAGAAACGGTTTCAATCACCTATGACGCCAGCAATGCGATGCACGCCTTTGGTGCTCGAGATCTCAAGCAGGCTCTCGAAGCAACGGGCAATCAAGTGGTTGGCGAGAGTGCTTCTTTTCGAATTGCGATTGCCCAGTTCGAACCAGGGATGGGGCCCCAATCATTCCGCATTCAGCGAGAGGGAACACGAGGCGTCCGTATCGTTGCAGGCGATTCGGTAGGCGCAATGTACGGAGCGTTGGAACTCGCCGAGCAGATCGGCATGGGCGGTGGCCTGGACGCGGTCCATAACAAGGCTCGCAAGCCGTACATCCTGCGGCGAGGATTGAAGTTCAACATCCCCTTGGACGCGCGGGCACCAAGCTATGACGACACGGGAACCTCGGCCCATGAGAATATCCCTGTAATGTGGCAGTGGGAATTCTGGCAAGAGTTCCTCGATGCGATGGTTCGCAACCGCTATAACGTCCTGACACTCTGGACAACCCATCCCTATCCGGGCATCGTCAAGCTGCCCGAGTATCCCCAGGTGAACTACGACGACGTCCATGTTCTGAAACAACCCGTTGATGAAAAAGGCGACCGCCACTGGGATAAGCTGGACGTCTTCGATCCCGCAAATACCAAAGTTGTGAAGCAGATTTCCCTGGACGACAAAATCGCGTTCTGGCAAAAGGTTTTCCAATACGCCGAAGACCATGGCATTGAAATCCATCTGTTTCATTGGAACATCTACACCTTCGGCGCTGAAGACAAATATGGCATTACGGACAATGGCAGGAACGAAAAGACGATCGCCTACATCCGCTATTGCATCACCCGATTTCTCGAAACCTATCCGCAGGTTGACGGCATTGGCGTGGCCGCCGGGGAGCATTTCGATATTCCAAAGGGAGAACGAGAGAAATGGCTGTGGCGGACCTATGGGTTGGGAATCATGGATCACCACAAAGACCACCCGGATCGTCAAATTGGTTTCATCTTTCGCAGTTTGCTGTCCAATGCTGAAACCATCATGGACACATTCAAGGACTATGATGCCGGACCGTTCCATACGGACCACAAGTATGCCCGGGCACGCGTGCATTCCACGACCACCTCACCGTATCTCGATTTCGAGTACCGCGAGGGACTCGAATCAGTCAAGGTGCCCTGCTGGTTGAATCTCCGCAACGACGATTTGTTTGTGTTGCGTTGGGGAGATCCAGACTACGTACGCGAATTCATGGCCAATGTCCCCCGTGACCTAATGCGATGGGAAGCCGGCTACTTCATGGGACCGGACGGCTTCGTTCAGGGACGCGAGTTCGTTCACAAGGATCCGGATTTGTCCGGTCAACTCGAGGTGGACAAGCATTGGTATCGCTTCATGATGTTCGGCCGACTGGGCTATGACCTAACGCTGACACGGGAGTTTTTCGAACAGAAACTAGAGCATCGCTTTC
Organism: Novipirellula herctigrandis; assembly: GCA_007859835.1. Lineage (GTDB taxonomy): Bacteria > Planctomycetota > Planctomycetia > Pirellulales > Pirellulaceae > Novipirellula_A > Novipirellula_A herctigrandis. Next base: position 7,833,281 of record SJPJ01000001.1, read on the forward strand.
CGCAAGCGGATGCAAAATTGCTTTACGAAACCTGGAAAGCATCCTCCCAGATTATTCCCCAAATCAACCGTTTCTTCTTTCGGATCAACGATTCCATGTTTTCTCCGGAAGGATGCATCGCACGTCAAGGCTTTCTGACCGTCGACGATTCCTTCTTCAAGCATGGCCCCTTGGAGGGTTCCGGGATCTTGTCCGTTCAAGAGTTTGCCGACGCGGTGCTGACCAGCAAGCCGTTCGATGGGATCACTCCGTTGGAGGTGGCCGATTCATTGGATGCATCAGCAAATCAGACGTTGCAGGGAGTGTCAGCCATGCGTCAGCAAACCGAACCGGCTCCAAAAGAGTTCCTGTCAACGCTCCGTGACCTGGAGGCGATGGCGCTGTTGGGTAAGTACTACGCAAACAAGATCCGTGGCGCCGCCGAATTAGCAGTCTACCGAACAGATCCCCAGCGACGCGCCAATCACCAGCGCGCCCTAGCGCACTTCAAGCAAGCCGTCAGCGACTGGGAAGCGTACGCCCGCTCGGCTACCAGCCAGTACAATCCCCAGCTCTTCTCACGCACTCATTACTTGGATTGGTGGAAGATTCTTGAGGACGTCAAAAAAGAGGCTCAGTCGGTTCAGGACGAAGAAGACAATCCCAAAAAACCTACAAGGCAAATCACCGGACCGAATACGAAGGGCCTGTCAAGATAAAGGGACAACGATGAAACAGAACCTATTGATTTGCGTGTTTTGTCTACTGTTGCCCGTGCAGGCAACTTATGCGTTTGAAAAGACACGGCTTATCATCATGGCCGACATGGGAAACGAGCCTGATGAAGAGCAGCAGATGATGCACATGCTGATGTACTGCAATATGTTCGACCTGGAGGGCCTTATTGCCTGTTCGGGCAAGTACCTGCATGACGGCAGGGACGGCTTCAAGGGCAAAGTCCATCCCGAGCTTTTCCATCAATTGATCGACGGCTACGAAGCAGTAGTCGACAACCTAAAGAAGCACGCGTCCGGATGGCCCGAGGCGGATTATCTGCGTAGCATAGTCAAAGCCGGCACCGACCAATACGGAATCGCGGCCGTGGCACCAGGAAATTCAACAGAGGCCTCCAAGTTGCTCGAGGCGGCGATCCTCAAGGACGATCCCCGCAAGCTTTACATCGTGGGCAACGCGGGCACGAACTCCTTGGCCCAAGCCCTGGTAGACCTCGGTAAGACTCGCTCGAAAGAGCAAATGGACGCACTCTGCAAAAAACTCATCGTGTTTGAAAACGGGGCTCAAGATAATTCCGGCGCTTGGATTGCGAACAAGTACCCCGAAATCGCCTGGCATCGCAGCAACAAACAGACCTATTGCTACGGCGGACCGGGCGGAAACCATGGTGCGGACGGTCCCTACACGTGGGAGCCTTTTGCGAGAAACGCTATTGGCCAGGGGGAGTGGTCCCACGAACATATTCAAACCAACCACGGAGCGTTGGGAAAGCTGTTCCCTGATCGCATCATGAAAGGTTGGCATTTTATCGAAGGCGGCGGAACCATTCCCTGGACCGGCTTGGCAAATCACGGACTCTCCGATCCGGAACGCCTTTACTGGGGAGGATGGAGTGGCCGCTTTTCTCGAACCAAGCACAAAAACATCTGGTCGAGGCATGCACGCGAAAAAGCCGACGAACAGAAGTATGGTGACTTCTACATGTTCGAGGCGGATTCAGAAGTGGATGAATGGACTGACCCCGACCACAACGAAACATTCCATAGCTTCATGACGCCCGTATGGCGTTTTCGAAGGGCCATGTTTAACGATTTTCGCGCCCGCATGGACTGGTGCGTCAGCGAGTTCAGCGAAGCAAACCATAATCCGCTGGCCGCTGTGAACGGCGACAAAGGAAACGACATCTTCCACTTGCAAGTATCGCCTGGCCAGAAACTGACTCTTGATGCATCAGGATCATCAGATCCCGATGGCGACACCATGACTTTTCAATGGTGGTCCTACCAAGAGGCCGGTACCTACCCCGGCAAAGTCACGATCGCCGATACCGGTAAACAAAGAACCGAAGTGACCGTACCCACTGATGCTGGTGGAAAAGAAATCCACATCATTCTAGAAGTTGTAGACAAGCACCAGGAGATCGGCATGTACGATTACCGCCGAGTCGTGCTGGAGGTGCATTGACGCGGAAACGTTGGGAAGGCGACGTGTGCACCAGCAGTAGGTCCCCCCGCGCAATAAGTCTGCTCGAATGAGATCGTAGCTGAACTTGGCAGCCTGTCTTGTCGCGTGGCTGTCTTAATCCTGCTGAGTTAGCATGACGCTAGTTTGAAGCCGGCTCCGCAAGATTTGATTTTCAGCTTTCAGCTATTTTCACTTGCTGGTCCAATTCCTTGGCCGTTGACTTGGCTATGATGAGCTGGTGACCTGATTCCGGGCCCGCATGGGGCTTAGAATGGCCGACGAACGAGATCGCCAAAATGAGTAAGAAGCCACTCAAAGACACCCGCAAAGCACGACGTCAGTTTAAAGCCGATGCAACCCGAGTCGCATACTGCCGTCGCTGAATTATTTCGGTAGCGTTGGGGCGACCTCGGTAACTGAAAGATTGGCGAGGGGTCTGAGTGCGTGCCCCCGTTTGGGATGGTTGCCGTTGACCGCCACTTGGGCCAAGATTCGACGAAGATAGCGAACCTCCTTCGATGCCTGCCTATTCGTCGCTGGATCGTTGTGAGTCACCTCCATGCGTTAAGCGGTTGTTGGTAAGCTCGACAATCGGCCTTTTTGGGTCTGGATCGGGTATTTCTCGGGCATGCGAGAAACCGATCTCGATGGGAGTTGACCTTCACCAAACATCAGACTGCGGCCTTTGCCAAGTTCACCCGGTCGACGGGAATCCCCATTCGATTCATCGACTTCATGCTGCTTGACGCGGATCGGAAGTGAGATACCGCAAGTGTTTTGCCGGGGCAACGGATCTTGGAATTGTATGCCGAGCAAGAGCGACCACGGGTTCCCGTGGGTGAGTCCAGCGCTTCCCCGGCAAATGGCTTTCAGTTCGACGACGGGAAAGGCGTCATTGTTTCGGTCACTCAGCCGTTCTGTCGCACGTGCAACCGATTTTGGCTGACCGCCAATGGACAATTTCGGATTTGCTTGATCGGCAGCGATTCCGGCGACGTCCGAAGTCTCTTGCGAAACGGATCCGACAATCTGGAAATCGCGAATCTGATGGTGGACGCGGTCCTGGCGAAAAAACGCGACCACGGAAGGGACGGTCTATCGTTCAATCGCCCATCACGACCGATGTATTCAATCGGTGGTTGACGCGGCGGCAATCGGCATCGTGATCACAAGGCCCGCGGTGCGATCTTCGTTGCTGGTACGACGCTTGACGTGGCACTTCAGACACTGCGAACCGAGCGTGATCGCGCCGGCGAAGTGGTAGCGATCATTGTTAACCGCTTCGGCAAACGGCTTGCCAGCGGCGAGCGTTTTAACGGCTGTTTTTTCAAAGGCCGTTTCGGGTTGGTGATCAACGTTGACGACATCGGTGTTCACGATCAACCACTTCATTTTTACATCGTAGATTTCGCCCATCTCGTGGAAGACATCTTCGAGCGAAGCTGACGGAATCGCGTGAGCGTTGTCTTCATCAAAAAAGTCGCGATGCATCACTTGCAAGGATCCGCGAACCAACTCGTGTAGCATGTTCGCTCTCGCACGTGCTTCGGTCGCCGTGCTGGCGGGTGTGATGTTCGATTTGATTTCAGATTCGTTTGTTTGGCCCGGCTCACCGGCAATTACCAACGCCGTCATCAGCAACCCAGCAGCAAAGATGATCGAAGCATGGAAAATCTTGAAGCGGTTCATTGTTCTCTCTCAGAGAAGACGGGCCGATCGTCGTCGGGGGCACCCTCGGCGCATTTCTTGCATCCAAGTTCAAAGCCGAGCATGGAATCGCGACCTGCAGGTGATCTCACCCACTCACGATGAACCATGGGGGGGGCGTGGCGGACGTGTTGGTTGTGTCCGCAAGCCAGCTGTGCGACCCAGTGACCTTCGTCGTCACGATGGTAGCCGATAATCGGTTGCTGAATATCGCTGATCGCTTCCTTCATCGCGCGACACTTTCGCAAAGGGGCGCAATGGGACTGGCCGATTCGACCAAGTCCTGAATCGTCACTCCGGCAAACGCTTTTTCGGTGGCCTCGTAGGCTCGGTCAAGTTCCGCATGCAACGGACAAAGGTGCGTGTGAGTCTTGAGTCCCAGCGGGCACTTTTTGATTCGCGCAATGGGTGCGACCGTGTTGATGATGTCAAGGATCGTCACCTTGTTGGTCGCGTGGATCAGTTCGTAGCCACCGCGGGGACCGGAACGCGACTTCACCAATCCCGCGGCGCAGAGGTCTTGAAGCACACGCGTGAGATAGCGGCGTGGCACCTTGGTTTGTTCGGCCAGCAAGTTCGCCGAGACCGGCCGATCGACTTGGCTGCCCATGCAGACGACCGCGCGAAGCGAATATTCAGCGGTTTTAGTGAGCATACGGTTGGTCAAGAAAGAACGTTGAAAAGTACACTTCTCGGTAAACACCACCATGACTTGAGTCGTCATCCATTTTTTATCCTCAATGTGCAACCCAATCACGTTACCTAAACGGGGCGGATCGCGTTGGCTGGCAGCATCTGTCCCAACGTCCGAGAGAGGTAGAAAATGGGGTGTCGAAAATCTGATTCGTAGCTTCCGCGGTGGTCTCCATCGAAAGATACCGCGAAAAGTGTACGTCTGGGTGCAGAAACATTCTAGCTTGCCTTACTCTGGCGAACAATGGCAATGCTGATCACGAACGCAACAACAAGCAATTGTCGCACTGCCCCATCTTTGCGAGCACGTCTTCGACGGCGATCCCACGTTTGTCGCATGCCTGAGCGAGTGAGACTTTGCTACCACAACAGTAGTCAATCTTAAGCGATTCAAAGACACGTGCCCGGGCGGGTGACTGACGAACTTAGTCGCCAACGCTTTGATCGGGATCGAGGGTTAGCATGTTTTGGTTTTCGGGGTAGGGTGCGGAAGATTTTGACACGAACACATTCGGTATAAGATTGCGGGTTGATCGTGATTCGCTGAATCGCATGTTGGAATGATCTACCCTCAATTTTCAACCCAACTCTTTTTTTTTCTAGGCAGCGACTAACTCTTGTTTCGGCGCAAAGAATTCGTAATGCAGGCGGTGTTCGTCGATGCCCAGTGCTTGCAAACAGGCGTGCATGTTTTGCATGAACGGTTTGGGACCGCAGAAGCAGAACTAGAAGTCGGCGACGGCGACGGCGACGGGCGTGAAGTCGCGAAGTGATTCCGTCGTGACGAAACCTTCGAGGTTGCCGTTGTCGATGTCGCCAGCGAGCGGTGCGTCGTAGACCGTCTTGGTCTTCACGTTCGCACCAGTCGCGGCGAGATTAGCTAACTCTGCACCAAACGCTTGCACCTTGCTGTTGCGTGCCGCTTGAATGAAGGAGAGGTGGGCGTCGGGATTTGCGTGGATGATTGACTTGGCCATCGACAACAGTGGCGTCACTTCGATACCGCCCGCAATCAGCAGGACCGGTTTGGCAACCAATGCTGGATCAATCGTGAACTCGCCACAGGGTGGTCCAAGTTCAATGCGGTGCCCTTCTTCAATGCCGTCGTGCAAGTGCGTCGAAATCAGACCGTCGGGTGCGTCGGCGGCCAGAGCCTCTTCGCGTTTGACGCTGATCCGGTAGTGCGGTTGGCTGCTGCAGTCCGACAGGCTGTCGTTGCGGGGTGACGTGGGCGTATGCGGGTGGTCAATGTGGACCGTGATGTACTGGCCGGGTTTGAATGGTGGCAGTGGGCCTTCGTCTTCGGGTTTGAGATACAACGACGTCACGATGTCGCTCTCGGGAATCTTTTCGGCCACCACAAACGTGCGCGTTCCATTCCAGCCGCCCGGTGCGGAGGCTTGCTGTTCGTAGACCGCACCTTCGCGGCCGATGAAGATGTCGGCCAAGAATCCGTAGGCTTCGGAGACCGCTTCGACGATTTCCGGTGTCGCCGCCTCACCCATCACGTCGCCGCTCGCGCCGAGCAGGTTGCTGCCGGCGATCGGGTAGTGCTCCGCTTTGATACCCAGCGATACGTGCTTTTGAACGATCAGCTCGACGGCCGGCATTTGCACGGCGGGATTGTCGATGTGAGTGAAGTAGGCACAGATCGCGCCGGCGAGTGTCTTCGGTTGACCGACGGTGTGCTGGTGAGCCTGATTGAAGAACGCCTTCACTTTCGGATTGGCCTCGAACATCCGTTCGAAAAAACCGTCGCGTGATGGTTTCTGCGTTGGCTGCCACCAGTGGTGTGATTGCCTTGACAATCCGAATCGTTTTTTGCTCAGCATCGAGGGTTCAGTGAAGGAAGGACTGGTGGAGAGAATTCAGACGAAAAAAAACGTCACTTCGAGACATGCACGTTTAGGTATACGCTGAGACAGGCACATCAAGGTGCAGGGTTATCGGGTCCACGTATTTTCCTCGCTCCGTTCTCCACGATGCATCTAAGAACTGCTGGATACGCCCTTCGCGCCGTCACTTGCTTGGCTGGCCAGACCACCTGGGTTAAAACGCCCTCGTCCGTCGACGCGAGTGCCGGCGTCACAAAGATCCCACGACGCTATCTGCACCGAGTGATGCAAAACCTAGCAAATGCGGATTTGGTGGAATCGCGATGTGTTTCCCGAGGCGGCTATTCAAACGCGTGGTCTACGTTGGTAACCGATTGCGAATGATCTTGGTGGTGGGATTGCCGGGCATGATGGTGTCGCACCACATTTCGCCCTCGAAGACGTATCGAATTTGAATCGCTTGTGCCTCGTCGGCCGCGAAGGCAGCTTCGGCGGTCGCCAATGTCACCGCAGCGTCAGTGGCATGCGATTTCATCTGCACTTGTTGAACATCAGCACCACCGGCGAGATCGGCGAACAGCTGCAAGACTTGGTCCTTGGCCCATTCGGCTTGCAGGATTTCGGGAAGCGAGGGTTCGTTGTCGTTCATGATACTAAGTGGGAGAAGCTGACGCAGAGACGCAGACACGGGGAAACGGGGAGAGTACGGGGGCAACGCAGAGAAACCTGGGGCTCAGCTTTGTTTCTGCGTCTCACCGACTCCCCGTCTCTGCGTCAACTTCTTCTCCCCGGCCCAGGGCGAATAAATGTGGGCATCAACAGGATTGCATTTTCGGGTGCGGGGCAAACGTAGCGGCACACGCCGCAGCCGGTGCAAGTGTCTTCGTCGACCGTTGGCTTGCCGTCGGTGACGGTGATCGCTCCGTCGACCGGGCAACGTTCGCTGCATACCGTGCAGGTTGTGTGGTGATGCGCGAGACACAAATGCGGGGTGACTTTCGCCGTACCCATGATCGGCGGGATGGAATCAACGAGCACTCCAGGTTCACACGATGCGATGCAAGGAAAGTCTTCGCACATCATGCACGCAGACGTGTCGGCTTCGATGACCGGCGTGCCGGCGACATTGCCGAGTCGATCGGAGCCTTTACGAATCGCGTCGTACGGACACGCCGTGATGCAGTCACCGCATCGGGTGCAACCGGCCAAGAATTGAGATTCGTCAATCGCGCCTGGTGGACGGAAGACGGGGATCGCTGGCGAGACCGATTTGCGTCCCAAGTCTGTCGGCGGGACGGGGGCGATGTTGATGCCGCCAATGCTTCGCGGCTGTGTCTTGGGGGGCGCCTCCGACGGCGGTTCCTCTTCTGGCTTGGGATACCGCATCACTAACGGTGCAAACTTGGTCGATGGAATGAACTTCCATATTCGACCACGCAGGAGATCGCGTCGGCTTTGGTTGGGTCGGGACGGTGCGAAGAGAAATTTTGACGCCGAGACAGGGAGGCGGAGAGTTGCAGAGACCAAGTGTTGCAACACAGAAAAGAAGCTTTGCGCTGGGCTCTCTGCGTCTCTCCGGCTCTCGTGACTCTGCGTCAACTTCTTATTCTCAGCCAACTAATTCACCACCACATCCAACGGTGGCAGCATCGGAACTTCGTTCATCACCGGGATGGCTTGATCGAGAACGGCCGATGGAGCGTGGCATTGGGTGCAGTTGGTTCGCCAAGGGTGAGTCGATTCCATTCCGGCCCAACCATGCGGGCCGCCGTGGCAAGCGCTGCAATTTTCTCGCATCCACTGGGAATGCGGGATCGTTGGCGGTGCGCCCTGGTAGGCACGTTTGCCCTGTCTCGGTGCTGGCAAACCAACAAAGTTGGTTTCGACATTCGCATCGACGTTTTGAAAGGGTGCCGGTGCCATCGGCGCGTGGCACTGCATACAGTTGCCAAGGAATTGGTGCGACATCACGCTGGCTTTCAAGCCTGCCATCTTCACGCCATTGGAATGACAGGCATAGCAAGCGGCATCGGTTGTTTTTTCGACCGGGTGAGGGATGACCGGCGGCGCGCCGTTGAACGCCCGACGTGATGCTCGCAGCTTGCTCGACGCTTCCTTTTCAGCTTCGCTTGGTTCGATCTTGGTATAGAGATCGTAATCCGCGCCCGGCAACGTTTGAGGCATCGCTTGCCATGACTTCGTCGGTCCCATTGGAGTGTTCGCGATTTCCGCGTAGCTGACCGCCGGGATCAGTTTTGCATCGCTGGCCGCAGTCCGAGCTAGCTCGCGATCGAGCAACGCGGATTCGTAAAGACCATCGGGTTGCGGCACACCGTCGCCGATACCGACGAAGTAACCGATGACTGCAATCGCGATGACCAACGAAAGAAAGATCGTTGTCAGTCGATTCATGACGACACCTTTGCAGCGGTTTTCTTCACGACGCGAACCGCACACTTTTTGTAGTCGGGTTGTTTCGAGAATGGGTCGTGCGCTTCGAGTGTTACATTGTTGATCAACTTGGTTTCGTCAAAGAACGGAACGAAGACCGTGCCTCGTGGCGGTCGCCCGCGTCCGTCAACCCAGACCGGTAATTCGCAAACACCGCGGCGTGACTGGATCGTGACGACTTCACCTTGGCGAATGTTAGCGGCCTTGGCGTCTTCCATGTGCATTTCCACGTAAGCCGTCGGCATCGCTCGGTTCAGCGGGGCGAGCCGGCGTGTCATCGTGCCGGTGTGCCAATGTTCCAGCACTCGACCTGTGCAGAGCCACATTGGGTATTCGTCGTCGGGCATTTCTGGCGGCGGAGCGTATTCGTGGAACCAAATCTGAGCGCGTCCGTCGCTGGATGACGAGTGATAGAAATCGAACTCTTGACCTTCCTTGACGAACGGATCGTCAAACGCAGAGAAGCGAAACCGGGTCTCTCGCCACGAACCGTCTTCTTGTTCGACGACCGGCCAACGCAGCCCACGGGCTTTGACATACTCATCGTAGGGGGCCAAGTTCTTATGCTTCATCGTCGTGAATTGCCGGTACTCCTCGAACAAATGCTTGTCGACATTCGTGTCGTAGTAACGATCGAACTCCCAAACCGGAATCTCTTTGCCGTCTTCGTCTTTGACCGCGAAGATAAACTCGCCGTCCTTGTCCTTCATCCCCTGGTAGCCCATCTCGAACAACTTGTGTGCGATCGCGATCGTCATCCAAGTGTCGTCACGAGCCTCTCCGGGCGGATCGACCATCTTGAACCACTGCTGGGTTCGTCGTTCACTGTTACCGAACATGCCGTTCTTTTCGACCCACATCGCAGCGGGCAGGATCAAGTCGGCCAGCGCGGTGGTCGCGGTCGGATAGACGTCACTGACGATTAAGAATTTGTCTTCGAGACTCTTCTTGTCGTTGAAAAGTGCGTTCAAGTTGGGCAGCGTTTGGCCGGGGTTGGTGACTTGCACGAGCAAGGTAGTGATGTCACCGCCATCATCCGTTGACTTGGTGAATTGATCGAACATCTTTACCGTGTGGTAGCCTGGCACCTCGTTGATGCTACCGGGTTTTAGGTTCCAGAACCCTTCGCATTGCTGGCGGTGTTCTGGTTTCGCAACCACGCGGCCACCAGGTAACGCATGTGCGAGCGTGCCGACTTCGCGAACAGTTCCGCAGGCGGACGGTTGACCGGTGAGGCTGGTTGGGGAGTCGCCGGGACGACCGAAGTGCCCCGACAAAAGATGAACGCCATGAACCAGCGAATTGACCGCTGTGCCCATCGTGTGTTGGTTCATCCCCATGCACCACAGCGACGTGATGCGGATATCACGATTGCCAAACAGATCGGCCAGCATACGGATGTCGTCTGCGGCAACGCCCGACAGCTCCTCAACGTATTCAGGCGTGTACTTGGCAATGCGTTTGCGGAATTCGTCTTCGCTGATTTGCTCGCCCTGCAGCGTCGGCGTGACTTCTTCGGCACCGCGGAAGTTGCAGTGCTTCTCGACAAACGATTTGTCGTAATTGTCGTTTTCGATTAGCAAATGCATGATACCGAGCGAAATCGCGACATCGCCGTGTGGTTTCATTTCGAGATAATCGTTCGCCGCGTCGGTGGTTCGCGTTCGACGCGTGCCGATGTCGATGATACGAATGTTTTCGCCGCGTGACCGACGATCGGTCACTCGCGAGAACAACACCGGGTGCATTTCCGCCGGGTTGTTGCCCCATGTGATCAGCACGTTGCATTCGTCGAGGTCTTGATAACAACCGGCCGGTTCGTCGACGCCGTAGGTTGCCAAGAAGCCAGTCACCGCCGACGCCATGCACAGACGCGCGTTGGGATCGATGTGGTTGTTACCGAGTCCGCCCTTCATGAATTTCTGAGCGGCGTAGCCTTCGGGGATCGTCCATTGGCCGGAGCCATAGAAAGCGAACGTGTCGGGCGAATCAAAGATCCGTTTTGCAATGATCTCGATCGCTTCGTCCCACTCAATTTCCGTCAATTGACCATCTTTGCGAAGCAGCGGTTTGGTTAGTCGGTCTTTCCCGTAGAGAATGCCCCCGACGTGATAGCCTTTGACGCACAACAAACCTTTGTTGACGTCAGCAGCCTTATCGCCGGCAACCGCGACGACGCGACCGTCTTCCACCCCGACTTGAACGTGGCATCCGGTTCCACAAAATCGACAGGGGGCTTTGTTCCACGACAGCCCATCAGCATCAGGCAGATCACTGACGCCTTCGTCAGCTTGGACGACCGGTAGCCCAGTGTTGCCGGCAACCATCGAACCGGCTGCAGCCATCGCGGCGGATTTCAAGAAATTACGACGCTTAGAGTCCATCATGTTTCGTTCCTGATTGAATCAAGTTTGTTGGTCTCGGCGGTTTCATCAAACGCGACCATGGCGACGGCCAAGTCGATCACTCCTGGCAACTGTTGTACCGTGTTCCAAATTTCCTGATCGCGGCGTTTGGTTTCTGAATCGACCACGATCGCCAGCTTACTGCCCGCGGATTCGCCGAGGTCTATCTCAGGAATCGCAGCGATTGACTCGATGCTGTCGGCATGTTCCGCGACCGAGGATCCAAAGGTGACGACGAGTCCGCTGATTGGCACCGTGCTTGCATTCCTGAAAAGTGGAACCATGTTCGAAACTGAGGTATCGCTAAGGCGCACCTCAATGTATACATTGTGTGTCGTCAGTGAAACCTCATTTGGAACAGAATTTCATGCCGCGAGTCGCTAATCTGTTTTTCGCCGGCGTCGTGTGTTTGACCGCTTCGATGTTTCTGGTGGCCGTTTGGCAGTCTGGCACGCGAGCGAATCTGCAAAACACCCGTGACGATCGCGCTCAGGTTGCGCAGCAAAGTGGCGTAGGCTTGCAGCCGGCGAAGGATGCTGATCGCAAGCCGGAAGCTGACGCCACGAAATATCCCGTCATCATCCGCAAACCCTCTGGCCCACCGCGAATTGAACTCGGCGGCACCGACCCACAAGGCCGAACCGGCAGCGTTGCGTGCTCGACTTGCCACAGTGTTCGCAAACCAAACTTGGAAAACAAAACGGCCGCGACGCTGGATGAATTTCACCAAGGCATGACATTCAATCACGGCACCATCGCCTGCTATGCCTGCCACAATCCGGGCGATTCGGACGCTCTACGGTTGGCCGACGGAAGCACGGTTACCTACGAAAACGTCATGACGCTGTGCTCGCAATGCCACAGCAAGCAAGCCGAATCGTTCGCTCACGGTGCTCATGGTGGCATGAACGGTCACTGGGATTTAAGTCGCGGTCCGCAAATGAAGAACAACTGCATCGACTGCCACGATCCGCACGCACCGAGCTATCCCAAGATGATCGTCGGCTTCAAGCCCAAGGATCGTTTCAACGAACCTTCCATCGACGACCATGACCACGAAGGAGCAGCCTCACATGACGAGCACTGAACCGAGCAAAAACCGTTCGCTCCCGATCGTTGAAAACTTTACCCGACGAGCCGCCGTGAAGGGTGCCTTTGCGACGTTGGGTGCAGGGGCATTTGTTGCCGCGATCTCGCCGTTGCGTCAAGCTGCGAAGAACACCACGGCCGCCGAGTTCATGCAGCAGCACTACACGGAGCTATCACCCGAGCAAAAAGCCGACGTGATCGCTCGCTTGGAAGCGGAAACGAAAGAGAAATACGGCGCGGACGTTACCATCGCCGATGACCGACCGATTCCCGGCACCAAGTTCGTCTACGCAATCAACCTGAGCGTCTGCAACGGTAATGGCAAGTGCGTTGAAGCGTGCCACAAAGAAAACAACCATGACCGAGCAACCAATCAGTCCTACATTCGCGTGCTTGAAATGCCCAAAGGCACGATGGACATGGAACAAGGATCGACGACCTACTCCGGTGCGGTTCCCAAAGACGACAAGTTCTATCTGCCCGTCCAGTGCCAACAGTGCGACGAGCCGCCATGCGTTGACGTTTGTCCGGTCAAGGCGACGTGGAAGGAAGAAGATGGCATTGTGGTCGTCGACTACAACTGGTGCATCGGTTGCCGGTATTGCGAAGCCGCCTGCCCCTATCACGCTCGGCGTTTCAATTGGAAGGAACCTGAAGTTCCAACCAAAGAGATCAACCCGGACCAAAGCTACTTGAGCAATCGAGTCCGTCCGGTCGGCGTCGTCGAAAAATGCACGTACTGCCTGCACCGAACCCGCCGCGGCAAGTTGCCAGCGTGTCTGGAAGCGTGCCCGACCGGTGCCCGCGTTTTCGGCAACATCTTGGACAAGGATTCCAATATCCGCTGGATCCTTGAAAACAAGCGTGTCTACATCCTCAAAGAAGAACTCGGCACCAAGCCAGCGTTTTTCTATTACTTCGATTAGTCAGCCGCCGCGCGTGGCGTAAGCTTCCAGCTTGCGATTCCATGTTGACGGCAAGCTGGAAGCTTACCCCACGAAAATCATGAGTAGCATTCCCGCCAACGAAACGCACATCACGAGCTACCCGAGATTCATCGGACGTTCGCTATGGCTCGCTACCGAAGGATCGTTCGGCTTTTATGCTTGGATGACCGCGCTGACCGCCGTGTTCTTGGTCGGTGCGAATGCCTGGGCCAACCAGGTCGCCGGTGGCATGATCGGCACCAATATGACCGATCAGGTTTCCTGGGGTTTGTACATCGCGAACTTCACCTTCATGGTCGGCCTGGCCGCCGGTGGTGTGATGATGGTGATTCCAGCGTACCTGTATCACGACCGCAAGATGCACGACGTCGTCATCATCGGCGAACTGCTTGCGATTGCCGCGATCGTGATGTGTTTGATGTTCGTGATGGCCGACCTCGGTCGCCCTGACCGGTTCTGGCACATGGTGCCGGGCATCGGCAAATTCAATTGGCCGATCTCGATGCTGACCTGGGACGTGATCGTCTTGAACGGTTACCTCATTTTGAACCTGCATATCTGCGGCTACTTGCTTTACATGCGATTCCTCGGTCGCAAACCCAACCCGGTTTGGTACGTGCCGTTCGTGATGTTATCGATCGTCTGGGCGATTTCGATTCACACCATCACCGCGTTTCTATACTGCGGCCTCGGCGGACGACCGTTTTGGAACACGGCCTTGCTGGCGCCTCGATTCCTCGCGTCCGCGTTTGTTTCCGGCCCCGCGTTCATCATTGTCGCGATGATCTTGATCAAACGACTCACCGGCGTGGTGGGGCTCGATGATCCGATCGCGACCCTGACAAAGATTATCCGCGTCACGATCCTGATCAACCTGCTGATGGTCGCATCGGAACTCTTCACCGAGTTCTACACCGGCGGTTCGCACGTCAGTGCCGCGAAGTACCTATTCTTCGGTCTGCACGGCAAAACGGCGCTCGTGCCGTGGACCTGGACCGCAATCGCAATGAACATCGCGGCGGCCTTGCTATTCCTTTGGCCCGGACTGTTGTCACTGAAATGGCGACCGCTTCTGGTCACCGCTTGCATGATGGCTTTCATCGGAGCGTGGATCGAAAAAGGCATGGGCCTGATTGTCCCCGGTTTCATCCCCAGCACGCTGCACGAGGTCGTTGAATACATCCCCAGCCAGCTCGAGTGGAAAGTCACCGTCGGCATTTGGGCGTTCGGTTTGATGGTCTTCACCATCGCAATCAAGACTGCTTTGCCGACGCTGAAGCAATCGTCCGACCACTAAAATAGAATCACGAGACTCCGTCGCCGGACGGCTCCGGTCAACTTTGTTACCAACATCGTCGAATCGCAAACGGCCGTCAGGCTGTGCAGTTGGCCGGTTGGCATGACCAAACGCATCACGTTCATCGGGGCGGATTTGATCCGCACCTTGGGCTTGCGTTCGGTATCGGATTCAAAGTCCAGAATGTCAATCCGTTGTCCATCGATTGTGGTTTACGTCATTGCAATTGCTTCCTTCAAAGGGTGGGAGCCATCCAAAACGCCGCCAGCACGGTGCCGACGACCAGCGTCCATTCGACGCGTTTGAGTTGTCTGGCGTGAGGCGGATTAACCATCTGACATCAAGACATCAAGACATCAAGAACATCGGCAGCGTTGTGATCGGAAACCCGAAGCCGGTGAAGGGCAACATGCTAACCAGTACCGAAAATCCAACTGTGGCGGCCCAGTGAAATCGTATCGGTTGGCGTTTCTGGTCCGCGATCACGCCTCGAGCAGCCATCATTGTCGCAGCAAACCCGATCAACAAAACGCCCCAGGCTTCCAAGGTTTGCGGAGCGGAAAGTTCACCGACCAAGTCGATCCGCAATAACTTCGCAACTACCCAATGCGCCAGTTCGAGTAGCTGTTGGTCTGGCAACTGAAGTAATCCGTGCTGCATCGCGCCACCAATGGGTAGTGCAGATGAGCAAAGTTGACGCGGCGAGTCTTCAGTTTCATAACAAAGCGCCGATAGAACGTTGTCAGGGCACTCTTGGTCCAGGCTTCTACTGTCGTGAAGTCGACTGAGGCCAGCACGTCCCAGTGCGCACTCAGGAATGTTTCCCACGATCCTGTGCGTTTGCGAGTCGCTGCCGGCTCAATACCGTGGGCTTTAAGGATGTTTCCAATGGTGGGGTCGGTGATGTGGTAGCCGACGTTCGAAAACGCACCGCTGATTCAGTCGTAGCCCCAAGTCGGGTTGTCTGTCGCGAGCTTCACGGTCAAATCAACGACTACTTCGCGGACCCTTGGCCAGCCATGTGTTTTCTCTTTGTGATCGGAGTAGTCCCACTTATTGGCAACCAATTGTCGATGCCATCGCCGGATTGTGTCCGGTGTGAACAGAGTCCCAAACTGCTCGAGTTGTTTTCGGCTTAGGATTTTGCCTTTGACTGCCAAACGACGCCGCTGGTCATCGGTCAGCAAGATCCGCTTCTTGCCGAGCTTCTCTTTAAGAACGGCATTCTCGGTGCGAAGGTAACCAATGACTTGTTGTTGTGATTCCAGTGAGAACAGTTGCGGGAACTTTATGGACGCGATTAAGTATGTCAATTCAGCTGAGGTTCATTGCTCACAAAACTTGAATTTCCGTTTCTTCCGTGTCTAATGGTCGGCTGATGTTTTTTGACCGGACGCGTTTTCAGAACAATTGTATTATAGGACAGAAATTTGAAGGCAGTAGTCATTGCATTGTTGCTTGTTTTGCCCGTCAGCATCCTCGCGGATGATTCCATTCAGGACGACTCGCACCACGATGTGCCTCCCGAAACGTTAGCAGTTCTCATCGCTGACCAGGCTGATAACCGTATCCGACTCTTCGATCCACTCAATACGGACATTCATAGGGCCACGTTGTGGTGCTACCCGGGTGAAGACGAAAAAACACATCACTACAGGCCAACGGATGCGAAGCGCGTAGAGATTGATGGTGTCGTTCATGTCCTTGCCGCATATCATGGTCGAGTGCGGTTGGTGCGGTTCAGTGATCGAATGCTGATCCAAGACTATTCCACGCTCAGCAGTTGTCATTCGGCGGAAATATTGCCAGGCGGTGCAATCGTAAGTGCCAATAGCAACCACGGCATATTGCGGTTGCACCATTCAGAGGACGAGTTTTTCGATTTGAAAATACCGTATGCGCACGGATTGGCCTGGGACAAAGTTCGCAATTGCCTTTGGGTACTTGGAGACTTCCTGTATTGCATCAATTATTTAGAAGGCAGGCTTGTTTTGGACCGGAAGTTTAAATTGCCACTCAGTCCAACGGGTCACGATCTTTTTCCATTGCGGGAAGATGCGGCGTTGTTGATCAGCAACAATGAGGCGTTGTTTTCATTTGACATCAAGACTGAAAAGTTTGAGATGATCTTCGCGTTGAGGAACATCAAGAGTGCAAGCCAACATCTTGACGGCTCTATCTGGGTGAGTGAACCCAAAGAAATTGAGGGTGCTAAGGAATGGCAAAGCAATGCGTTTATATCGTTGAATTCAAAAGCAGGAGTGAAGCGATACTCCAGAGAGACTTCAAGGTTTTACAAAGCTCGTTGGTGGCAACAGGTCAGTTTTAGTTATTAGTCAAGCTGACATAGACTGGGTCGCCCGAAACAGTGGGGATGCGTGTTTCGCAATCGTAGGCAGAAAGACACGCCGCCCATAACCCAGCAGCGTTTTGCGTGCACGTTTCCGCTGGGTTATTCGCTAAAGCAGCGTTTTGCCCATAACCCCCACAGAGAGTCTCCGGAAAGCGTTTCGTAATCCGTCTGGCCCACTCAACTTCGATTACACCCGTCGGTTTACTCCGACCGCCGGGTTGCCGAGCAAGCCGACGTTGGTCTTCATGACTGGCGCCGGCATTTTTCGTGATTTCACGGTGATTCGGTTTGCTCTCGGACTCTCCGTTGAGAGGTTTGATTGCTCCGCCGGCTAGGTTCTGGGAGGGGGTTGGACGCGTGTGGCGTTGAATCTTTGTGAGCTCCCTGGGTGATCAGAGATCTGGGACGAGCTATATTCGTTATCGGCGTTGTCACGTCGCCTCTCAAAAACGCACTTGCCTTAGCGTTGCACTGTTTTGAGAGACCATGATCTCCCGAAAAAAACACAACAGGATGGAAACCGGCATGCTTCGAAGACTCCTCGCTTTGTCATTGACGATTTGTTCGATGAGTTCATTGCCTGCCAATGAGCCCGCGTCCGCCTCGCCCGGCAAACGTCCAAACATCATTTGGCTATCCTGCGAAGACATTAGTGCACATATCGGGTGCTACGGCGACGAAGATGCGATCACGCCCAACATCGACGGACTTGCCAAGCAAGGTGTCCGATACTCCAACGTCTTTACGACAGCCGGTGTTTGTGCGCCGTGTCGGTCAGCGATCATCACGGGGATCTACCAATCGACGCTCGGGACGCATCACATGCGATGCAATGCAAAACTTCCTGATTTCGTTAAGCCCTTTTCAACCTACATGCGACAGGCAGGGTATTACTGCACAAACAACAGCAAAGAGGACTATCAGTTTAAAACACCGAAGGGTTCCTGGGATGAGTCCAGCCGTAAGGCACATTGGAAAAATCGCAAAGACGACTCCCAGCCATTTTTTGCAGTCTTCAATTTTGGCGGCTGTCACGAAAGCGGAATTGCGAATGAGGAGAAATACAACGAAGTCACCAAGGTCCTGAGCAACAATCAACGACAGGATCCCGACAACCTCACTTTGCCGCCGTACTATCCCGACACGCCGATCGTACGTGAAGATTGGAAACGAAACTACGAACTGATCACTGCCATGGATCTCTGGGTAGCTGAAAGGATTCAGGAACTCAAAGACCATGGCGTCTACGAAGACACGATTATTATGTTTTGGTCCGACCACGGAGTCGGCCTGCCCCGCGCCAAACGCTGGTTGTACGAGTCGGGAACGCGAATCCCGCTCGTTATTCGAATCCCTGAATCGTTTCGGATCGCCAACCAAGGCATGCCCGCAACGGTCGACGACCAACTGATCAGCAGTCTCGATTTTGCTCCAACGGTCTTGAACTTGGCGAGTATCAAGCTGCCAGAATATTTTCAGGGTCGCGCTTTCCTGGGCCAAAACCTGACCCAACCGCGAGACTACGTGTTTGGCGCTCGAGATCGAATGGACGAGCGTTACGACATCATTCGTGCCGTTCGCGACAAACAATTTCGATACATTCGCAACTATGAACCGTTCAAACCGTACTATCAATACATGAACACGCCCGAAAAAGGGGCGACGATGAAAGAACTACGTCGTGTCTTTGCGGAGGGTAAACTTCCCGAACCCGCCGCTTTGTTTATGTCGGACAGCAAGCCCGCGGAGGAACTGTACGATCTGCAATCGGATCCCTACGAAATCAACAATCTCGCAGCAGACGAAGCCTACAAGGAAGTTCTCGACCGAATGCGTGATGTGCATTTGGACTGGGTTGTTGAGACCCGCGATATCGGCTTGATCCCCGAATCCGAAATCCAACGTCGCGAGAAGACGACCAGTGCCCGTTACAACATTCTGCTGAATGCCGATCCTAAACTGATCGAGCGAATCCGTAACGTCGCTAACCTAGCGATCGGCGGAACAGAGAACTTCCCCAAACTCGTCGCCGCTCTCGACGATCAGGATTCCGTGGTCCGTTATTGGGCGGCAATCGGAATCGGGAATTTATCCGACGTCGCCTCGTCAGCGAAGCCAAAACTCATCTCAGCGATTCAGGATGAAGCACCTTGCGTTCGGATCGCGGCAGCCCGTGCCTTGTTGAAGTTGAACTCGCCGGAGTTGGCCTTACCTGTACTAAAACAAGAACTGGCCAGCGAGCATGAATGGGGACGATTGCGAGCGGCAATCGTATTAGGCGAAGCAGGAGAGTTGGCCCAGCCATTGATTCCCGAAATGAAAGCCTGCTTGAAAGACCAACCCAACAAATACATCACGCGGGTCGCAAATCGAACGTTGAATGTGCTGTTGGGTACCGACAACGTGGTCAACTGACCGATGTGATTTTCTGTTTTGGGCACGCGGGCAAAAAATGGAACTGGCATTTTGGTTGGTGTTATCCGCAGTTGCGTGGGTAGATGGACTCCGGTTCTATGTCGAGATTGTGTCCAGACCGTGTGGCGCTGGCGTTAAGTGGTCGAAAGCGGCGGCAACGTACAGCAGACATCACATTGATGTTTTGAGATTCGAGTGGTGCGGAGCGAGTGAAGACCAGACGAACTAAACGACGCGTTGATGCGATCAAAGCAAGCCACCGAGGTGCTCGGTTGCTTCGATCGCAACATCCATGTCTGGCGGGCGATCCATGGGCACGATTAATTTGTTGTCCAAACCCCAATGATTTCGCTTCGTGTAATAAGGATCGAGGAAACCCCGAACAGTTTTTGGCATCGCGTTCTCGCCAAAGAGAATCAGTTTATGAAGGCACTCGCACTTCAGCGATCAAAAAAAGGCGTTTCAAATAGACGTTCAAATTTGAGCTTCACGGTGGTAACCGAACGGGCCTCACGCCTTCGTTGCGTAGGAAGTTTCGAATCGCCTTACGGAATGTTGCATCGCGGTCCATAATCAAGTACTTCTTGTTGTTTAGAAAGCTATCCTCGTTGTGGGTCAACTCGCGGGCAATCGTCTTCATCCATGCCTCGTTCGGATGGGTGGTGCAGGTGAGCAAAGTTGACGCGTCGTGTTTTCAGTTCCATGACAAAAAGCAATTAGAACGTTGTCAGGCCACTCTTGGTCCAGACTTCCGCTGTGGTGAAGTCGACTGAGGCCATCACGACCCAGTGCGCACTCAGGCATGTCTCCCACGATCTTATGCATTTGCGAGTCGTGCCGGTTCAATACCGTGGGCTTTGGCAATGTTGGCAATGTTGTCAATGGTGGAGACGCAGATGTTGTGGCCGCGGGTAAAATGCACGCTGCCGGTTACACCTTCTACTTGTCCGCCAACGGATTTTGGTTAACCGATACGGTGCCGACCGTGATTATTGAGTAAGATCGGTCGTGCTATCCTGGTATCAGTGCTCGGGGGCGGAAGTGAGCGGCGCTTCGTTGCATCATTTTGCAACGCCAATAGCACAAATCGTCAAACGTGACGACAGTGACCATTCGTGGATCGTTTCGGAATTAGAAAAGGTGTGAAGTAAGCGATGCATCGTGACTCAACCCCCTTGATTCTGTTTTCAGGACTCGCTGCGGATTGCGAAGTCTTTGCTTCTCAGTCGCTCGCGTTCGAAAACCTGATCGTGCCGAGTTGGCCGGTTCCTGAGTCCGACGACACGCTTGACAGTTACAGTGAACGCTTGGCAAACGATTTGCGGCCTTATGGTCCGGCGGTGATTGGGGGGGCGTCGTTTGGCGGAATCATTGCGTTGCACGTCGCAAAGTATCTCGATCCGCTAGCGGTTATTCTGATTGGCAGCGTTCGCTCGCCAGTCGAGTTACCTCGATATGCAAAGTTGGCTCGTCGCTTGCAACCACTCGTTTCCCTGCTGCATGTCCGGCTGATGCAGATTGCTTGCGTGCCAATGGGATCGAAGATGGTTGGCCGTTGGTTTCCACACCTCAGCGGACTGGCCCGGCAATTCCGTCACAGCGAGCCGAAAGTATTTAAATGGTCGCTATCGCGAATCCTCGATTGGGATTTCTCGCCACAAGTTGACTGCCCCCTCTTTCACATTCACGGTGACCGCGACATCGTGCTGCCAATTCGAAACACAACTCCAACCCAGATCGTCGCTGGTGGTGGACACGTCATTTCACTGACTCATGCTCGTGAAGTGAACGCGTTCATTCGCTCGGTATTGAAACAAGTAAACAAGGAACACTAATTAGTAATCTGTCGAAAATTGGGTCAAACATCCGGACGGATTCCGAATACTTCAACGTCAACACCGTCGCAGTAGTGGGCTAGATCCGGATGCTTGCCGGTCGCAGGCAATCCGCTCGCCGCTATTAAGCCATCTTGGATTTTGAGAACGGTGGCTCGTTTAACAAAATAGGGTCGGTGATGAACGTGTCCGACGTGAATGGTTTCTCGTCGCTCAACAAACAACAGATAGCGTTCGAGTAGAAAGTGCTCCAGGGTGCCGGGCTGTGATTCACCGAACTCCTCGCCGACGCTGTAGCTTACGGAGTGAGTTGCGGAAGATCCACTACTTGCTCGTTCACTCCAATAGGTGGCGTGGTCGCCATCGCGTAAATCGTTCATCTTGGAATAGAAATAGGGGAGTGCCCAACCGGCGCGAGCGGCCCAAACGGCCAAACGAGAGCTTGCGTCCAGCGAAAAGAAATAGACGCCAGGTCGCCCTCGGTGAACCACATAGGTGCGAACATTCGTCTCATAGAAGTTAAATGCGAAAGCTTGCGGTAGCCATCTTGGTTTGATGCGACGCATCTTGAACGGCACGACACCCACGAACGCTCTTCCCTCAAACGTATCCATTTCCAATTGGCCGGGCAGAACACTGCGAAGTGCATCGGAAGGCAATTCCCAGTGGCAGAATAGCAACGATTCCCATCGCTGGGTTCCGTCGGCTCTTCCGCTAGGGCGAATCGTCGGTGCAATACGATCAATCATGGTGACGCGATCGGAATGAGGATTTGATCCTTGATACTAAATCGTCCGTGCAGTTTCGACCACCAGCTTTCGTGCGGCTGTAACTCGCTCGGCGGTTGATAAGGATTTGTACTTTCGGTCATCGGTCCCTTCACTAATGGATCAGTTCGCTACGGAATCATTGGTTTCGCTCCATTCCAGGACCACCAGCAGAGGCAGATGATCTGAGGCGACTGGTTCATTGACCACCTGCTGCTCGACGACACGCCAAGCATTCGCCGGACGGAAGAACACATAATCGATCTTCCTTTTCGGCGGGGCCGATGGAGACGTCGGGTCAGGCTGTTTGACGCTCGCGTCTGTCCAGTTTGGCTGCAGCACTCGGATCGTAGGGCTATCGGGGACGTCATTGAAGTCCCCTGCTAGAATCATCGGAAGAGAATTGGCTCTGACGAGAAACGGATTGAGCTTATTGGATTGACGCAAGCGGAGTGGGGCCTTGGCGTGCTCCAAGTGCGTGCTAACGAACACAAACTCCGGCCCGTTTTCCCCAAGCCGGACCTGGGCAGCAAGGGCGCAACGTGGTTCGCAGCCCTCGGTGCTTGGCAAAGCAAGGACGTTGACGTTGGTCAATGGATACTTCGATAGAATCGCTTCGCCGTAGTGACCGCCCGCGTAGTCCATCGCCTTGCCAAAGGCTGCATGCATCCCCGTCAGTATTCCAAGCTCTGCCGCTTGATCAACGCCGTGGGATCGGTTCGTTGCCTTGTCAACTTCCTGCAACGCCACAATGTCGGGGTCCAAGTGTTTGATGACAGCCGCGATACGATTTAAGTCGAGCTTTCCATCCATGCCCTCGCCGTGGTGGATATTGTAGGTCAACACGCACACCCGCGACGGCTCGGATGCCTGCAGCGCCGAGAGGAACGTTGGGATTGCGAAGATTGCTAACAGCAAGGTTCTACGGAGGATCATCGCGGAACTCAAATTGATTTTGCCAAGATACTGAAAGGTTACTAACGCATGAGCGTAGCAGAATTTGTCAAACAAGGGGCGGCAGTTGATTACACGCCAACCGCAGGTTTGGTGGCCGGCAGCGTCGTTGTCCAAGGCGAACTGGTCGGTATTACCAAGCATGACATCCGTGCTGGTGTGCTCGGTTCCGTATCCGTCGTAGGCGTGTTTGATGTGACCAAGAATCCGGTGATCTCCGTATCGGCTGGTGCCAAGGTTCACTGGGACGACACGAACGGCCACGCGATTTACCAGGTCAACGGGTAGCAAATTGCTCGGCAAAGCGAGCCTGTGCTTCAGGGATCTACGACTCGGAAAACGCAAATAGTCAATTGCAGGAACTCACACGCTCGATAGGGGCAGCTACATCGTGGCCAATAGAGGGCCAAGGCCTGATTCAGCTTACCGATCTTGGCGACTTCCTTTGAGGAAATCCAGCAGCGTTTGCTCGGGGATTCCGTGCACGGCACCATGCCCTTCATTGTTCACTTTGCAATGGACCACGTCGCCATTGAGGTAGCTGAAAACCTCCACCGCCCCGTTGATTTTGGTCGGCTTCACCAGCCTCTTTCCCTCGTACCCCATGTGACGGGCCCACACAAACGTCGATTCTTCTGCGGCAACAAAGGCAAGCTTGCCATCTTTGGCACGAATCACTCTTGAAGGTCCACCATCATACGGAACAAGTTCGTCCCTTATTCCCGAGATGTTCATCAGCCGCTTCCCTTGGGCGGGAATGACCGCGACACGATAGTTGTTGTCATCACCTTTGGCCCGAAAGTGTTTGCCGTCGTACTGCCAAACGTTTAGCGGGCTGACGCCACTAATGTAATTGCGAACGTTCGGCAGGCTGCTTTCGATCATCAACTGATTGACCAGCGCCGCGCCGTTCGATGCGCCGATGATGCTGAAATTGTTTGGGTCGACATTCTCAAATGTGGCCAGTTTCCGGACAATGGCCTCAATGAAGCCGCGATCGTCGGCTTTGGAGCGCTCCGAAACGATGTTCCAACTTTCGCGATAGCCCTGTGGAAACACCATGATGTACTGCGCTGCAATGGTGCTGCGGTGTCGAATGAATCCTCGCATAGCCTTTTGGGCATTGCCGCCGTTGCCGTGGAGAAAGATAAGCACCGGACGTTTTGCATTCCCAGTGCCATCAGGAACATTGACGTAATACGGCCGCTTGTGCTCACGTTCCTGCGACCACGACTGTGCGATTGAATACTCACCGGACGGCAATCGCGAAGGGCCGACTGTGCGATCGTTCGCGTTTGTGTTTTGCGACGTAGCGTCATCTTGAGCGTTCGAAACAGCAGTTCCCGCAGCAATACAGCAGGCGGCTACCAATAAGATGGATCGCAATGTCATGTTCTGGTTACCTATTGGTGAGCGGCAAGGTATTTGCCGTCGGTGTTTCTGTGGCTGCTTTTTCTGGGACGATGATACCGGCGGCCGGCGCCTTGCCGCTCATTTGTTGGCGGGACACACGTTACGGGGTCTCTTCAAACATTTCGCGTCTTATCTCAATCAACTTCTCTTCGGCTTCCTCCTCGGTTAGTTTCCCTGCTTCGACAGCCGCTTTGATCTCTTCCATGAACAGCTTATACCGTTGTTTCTTGGCTTCCAATTCGCCAAGCTCGCGGTTGCCGCGAATGCCTTCTTCGAACATTTCACGCCGAACGGCGGCGAGTTTCATTTCAGCTTCTTCTTTCGAAAGCTTGCCTGCTTCGACGGCCTCCTTGATCTCGTTCATAAACCGTTCATATCGGCGCTTTTTCGCTTTCATATCGCGGCTCGCTGATTCGCCACGCTCGACAACCTCGAACATCTTTCGGCGAACCGCGGTCAGCTTCTTATCGGCTTCTTCCTCAGTAAGCTTGCCTGCTTCGACGGCTGCTTTGATTTCTTCCATGAACAGCTTGTACCGTTGTTTCTTGGCTTCCAATTCGCCACGCTCGCGGTCGCTGCGTATGCCTTCTTCGAACATCTCACGCCGAACGGCGGCGAGCTTCATTACAGTTTCTTCTTCCGTTAGTTTGCCTTGCTCCAATGCATCCTTGATCTCTTTCATGTACCGCTCGTACCGCTGCTTCTTTTCTTTCATTTCGCCGGACGAAGTGGAACGGCGAAGTGTGTCCAGCATTAAAGTCGCTTGCTCCAATGACAACTCGCCCGCCTCAACCGCTCCGCCCAACCGGCGTTCCACGGCTTCGAAGTTCTGAGCATAAACGACACCCAGAGGGAAAACGCAGATGGCAATGGCCACAATGGTCATTCGCATTGAGGAAGGCACTTTCCATGATTTGTCAGCGATCATTATCTTCAACCTTTGCTCTAAACCGCCGCCACTATTAATTGCACTTGCCACGACTGGCGGACGGATCGCCGCTGCGGTCAAGAGCTCTGCCGCATTCAGCAAAGCGTTTCCATATCGATGTACTTCAATTCAGTGCGACTTTGGCATTTTCCATTCCATCGATGGCCAAATCAGATCGATTCGCTGATACACCCAAAGCCTTCTCGGAACCGGGTTTTCCATCCACCATCCTCCGTCCTATCGGTGATCTAAGCCTGCTCGGCAATTCGGTTTGCAGAACGCTTGGATTGTCGAAGCTGGTAGTCGCAGCGAGAAACGTTGGCACGCTGGATAGCTTATCAGCGTTAAAAGGGGTTGCCAACCAAAATGCGTTACCAAAGCAATGACGTTGGCAACCGGAAATTCTCCGCCGCCGAATCCGCGGCCTTGAGGCAAAACGATTTTGTCGGTCACGGCATCGTCGCCAGCGGATTGCCGTCGCGCACGAAAGGCAAGTGATCCCACGCACGGTGTCCACGTTCGGTGTAGTACCAGAGCGAGGTTTTTTTCAGCAAATGATCGAGACGCGTGTTGGATACAACGCAAAACGCCAACAAACGAGTCGGTGTATTTCTTGTCTTGCTTCAGGCATCACGTACGTGCATGTCAGCCCCTTGTCTTCGATCCAAATGCTGAAATTTCGGGCTTGCTGGCCGGTCCAATCGCCAGTCGCCTTCTCGGTGCAAGGTGAGCTCCAAATCCGTTGCTATCCAGATCGCCAGCGCTCATGTCCCCCGGAGTGTGCTTGTCCGATGGAGGCCCGGCCAGCGGAATTTCTAGGCAGGCCACGCCAGGTTTTCTTCTCCACAGAGCCTCTTTGTCCACGACCGATTTTCGTGGCCAGACCGATACCTCGGCTGACACTTTTAGTCCGTCCTTTGCAAGTGACTCGACCACGTACTTGTCCTCGGCGCTGCCATCCGGGTCCACCAAGTTGGTCGACGAGGTAACTGGCTCCGGAGTGATCCTGTCACCGTTGCGATAGAGATTGAATCCGATGTCCGGCGAATCCCTGCCCAGCATCCGCCATCAGAGATAGACTCCGTCTGTCACCTGAAGTGCCACCCTGTCCGCGATCGAGAAACTCCATCGGTCGTCTCGCAGACTTTGCGTTCGATTGATCACTGTCAGCCTGAGAACACGCACAGCTACTAAGTACATCGGTCAATAGAATCAGCAGCAGCGGAATTCGAGTAGCGTGTCGCGTTGGATTGTTTTGTTTTGGGCGTCTGATGTTGTCGAGCATTCCTCAGTTTCCAGCCGGTTTCTTTGGAAGTTGGAGTGTTGGAATCGATGGCAGGTCGAAGGTTAACGGGTCATCAGGTTTGGCGGGATCAAAACGCTCAGCATCTTTCGCCAAGTGTTTCGCCAGTTCGGGTACGTGCTTCTGGATTCCCTCGACCACACAACGTGCGAGTTGATAGGCCCCGTACGAATTGTGATGCGTGCGGTCTTTGAGTTCTTTTTCCTGACCGAGCAACGTACCGGCCGGGTAGAAGGCGAAGGCTTTTGTGCTTCGCTTGGGACCGAGTGCCGCGTAAAACTTCAGGCTCATGACATTGAGGTCGATCACGGGGACATTCTGGTCCTTCCCGACCTGACGTACCGCCTCGGCGTAGTCCGTAAGCGTTGGTGTCTGGTTCCCGTTTTCGTCCATGCGCAGCCGTTCCATCGAAGTCACCAGGACGGGGATGCCGCGTTTGGCACGAATTACATCCACGAACTCACTCAGTTTGTTTTTGTAAGTTGAGAACGGCCCGGCTCCATCGCGATTGTCCTTCTGGTCGTTGTGGCCAAACTGAATGAAGACGTAGTCATCCGGCTTCATCATGCTCAACAGTTTCTCCAGTCGCAGCTGGTACTCGAACGATCGCAAAGCCAGGCCTGATTCCGCATGATTCGATACGGCCACACTTGGGCCGAAGAATCGCGGAAGCATTTGCCCCCAACCTGCGTAGGGTTCAGTTCTTTGATCGGTCACCGTGGAATCCCCTGCGATGAAAACCGTAATTGCCTCATGCGACGGACGGATCATCATCGAGACAACGCCAGGCTTTGTGCCGTTGAACTCAAAGGAGAGTTGATCATCCCAGTTAAGATGCATTGGTGGCCCGGTCTCGCGGCTGTTTAGCTTTGTCGATCGGTCGGGTGTAATCGGCGGTCGCCTCACGTTGACCGTGAACGAGCGAGTCATATATTCGCCGGCCTTCGTTTCGACGTTTTCCAACATTAGGCGACGTGCCTCGGCCTTGATCGTTGTCGATGTCGAGTGATCGGAATGTCCGAATTGCATCGTCACTTCGTAGTTGGCTTCCACCAGATTGACGTCAAATAGTGCTGGTGTCTCAGTATTCGCACTGGAGACGAATCCGTAGCCCTGTTCGGATTCGTAGGCCGTTTGCGGTGCGACGTGGATGCCGCCTTCCT
Source organism: Novipirellula herctigrandis (assembly GCA_007859835.1). GTDB lineage: Bacteria > Planctomycetota > Planctomycetia > Pirellulales > Pirellulaceae > Novipirellula_A > Novipirellula_A herctigrandis. Next base: position 7,861,014 of record SJPJ01000001.1, read on the forward strand.
GAACGTCACCGTCTGTGAAGACGAAGTTCCAGGACAGTCGAGTTTTAAGCAACGGCGCGAACTCGGGGACGACGTGACACAGTTCGCCAACAACCAGCTGCGCAGTGAGTGCGGCTCCATACGAATTAAGATGTGTCTTGTCGGGATGCTCTGGGGTCTTTGACCCGGGATCGAACCTCTTTGCCGCTTCCGGACCAAGCCGATTCATATGCCGGACGCTGAGCCGATTGAGGTCGATTAACGGAACGTCAAGTTCCTCTGCGACCGCCCTCGTGGCTTCTGCGTAATCGGTCAGCCGGAAGCCTTTCGGAATGCTGACCGGTTCGAGCCTCTCGGGATCAATCTTTCCATCGTTGTCGAACAGTCGGCGAGTCAGCGACGTCACAAGTACTGGCTTCGCTCCCGCCTGGCGTGCTTCGTTTGCATAACGAGTGAGGTTCTCGCGAAACGTGGTTTGCGGATCCGTCTCACGCTTCGGTCCTTTCCCGGGTTGGTCGTTGTGACCAAACTGAATAAAGACCCATGTCGGTTTCGAGTCGAGAACCTGTTTCCACCAGCCTTCGTCCCGGTAACTCTTCGAACTGCGTCCTCCGCGAGCAAGGTTTACCCACTTCACGTCCGACTTAAGCATCTTCCCGAAACTGTCTCCCCAGCCGGAGTGTGTCGCGACAGTGGAATCACCCACCAACACGATCTGCTCCGCGTTGTCTGCCGCAAGGAGTGATCCCGAAATAGACAAGCCAAGGACAATGAAAAGGCTGGCACTTCGACTCACGACACATTTCCGTTCGCAACGATCGAAATGCACGTACTTGGCAGACCGTTATCAGATGATCGTCGCGGCATACTTGAAGTTGGCAAGGCACTCAGCGGGAAGGTGCTGATTTGACATAATTGCATTTGATTCGTACCGGACGCCTAGAATGGAGAGAACGTTAGTCGCCTCGCATTGTACAACCACGTGATGCAATTATACAGCCAGGTGATGCAATTGTACGCCCGTTTGTTACGAGTCGCTGTGATCGGGACACGTTGCCGAACACCGTGCTTCTCGCGTCCTGAAAGTCTTCCAACGCACGCTGGAACATTACAGAGGGTGTCTGCTTTTTTGCCAAATCGATAATGCCCAAACCGGGTGCGAATCTCACCAGTGCCGGCATCAGGAAGACGGTGCTGGATCGGAGAGTCAAAGACGATTTTGCTTTGATGGGTAAACACCTGGATTGCCGCAATGCTGTTGTAGCCTTGTTGACACTGCGCAATCGCGATCGAACCCAGCTGATGCACGGCGTCAGCAATTTGCATTTCAGATGGGGCGAGTGCTCAGACGGGTTTGTCCCGCCGCCGATCGATGGGGCGATGCTGAATCAGCACCGAGCGATCCCAACGTACCCATCCAAGACGTTGCTGGTGCAGTAAAGGAATTGATTCAGACGGGGAAAGAGCGGCACTGTGACCTTTCCGAGGCGGGGCGAAACACCATCCGGCGGGCACATGCTGTTCAACCCGTGACCGAGTCCAAGTGGGACGGTGGTCGCAAAAAAGCGTGCCCAAGAGAAATCGCTCTGCAACCGTTATCAAAATCAAATACTGACTTTTCGCGAGGCGTTTGCTCGCCCCAGAGACTTCCGCCGGACGGTAGTTGTACAATCGTGTCCATGAAAACGATCATTCGCCTCGTGACCGGCTTGTTATTTCTCACCGGCATTTTGTTTCTTGTATGGCTGACGCGCGAAAACAGTCGTTTGGCTTATGACCTATCGCGACTGGAAGCGGAACTAGGACGAATGTCCGTCAAAGAAATCGACCAAGTTCATATCGTGGCCATCAAGGAGCCACGCGTTCCGTCTGAAGTTGCCTCGCATGTTCAACGAGTCTGGCAGTATCGGCTCTACCTTCCGGCGGGCTATGACTATGTCAGGATGAGAGGTGGTGGTCGTGTTGCGGAGGATGGCGTTTACTTAAAAGGCGGTTTTAGTTCCGGCTGGAGTTCTCCCAAGCCCGAAGCCACTCATGCACTTGTATCGATCAGCTTAAGTATAGACGGTGATCGGACTAAAAGCTTCTTTTCCATCAATGAATCAGGGGGCACAGGATCCTGGGGGCCGTTCGGTCCCGAGCCGATTATCAGCGACGATCTCGTTGTTCAAACTTTGTCTAACGCTTCGCAAGGTTCACGTTCATTCGATCAAGACACAATCCTGCCGTTACTGAAAGTGTACGACCCAAAAACTGCGGATAAGAAGACCATCGCAGGCAGTGAAATCACGACCTACGCCGGTGGTTTGATCTTGTTATGCCCCAAATCGCGAAAAAGCGAATTGGATGAATTGCGACAAGGTCGCGTGCCGAACGGTTTTGATCCGAGTTGGATCGCGAAGGGGCAGAGCCATGAATAACCTTGATGAACGAAACCACCGAAAATGGAAGTTCTCGCTACGACATCTTTTGACGCTCACTGCGCTCGCGGCGCTTTTCATTGCAGTCGCCATCGCATATCGCAAGAACGAATCACTGAACCAATCGCGTGCCGCGTTGCTCTCGCTATCAAGCCGTCTGGATGTCACTGATGAAGATAAATTGACGCATGTCGCGTTGCCAAAAGTTGCCAATGATTTTCAAACATGGGATGTGCATGTGCCGCCAGGCCCGGCGCTGGAGTTGCGATTGGGAATCGGCGACGTTTCGGAAGCCGGCATTCCTTCACAGGTCGAACGCGTTGGGCTCCCCGCCGGTCGTCACCGAGTCACGCTGCATAGTGTGGTCTCACCTGATAGTGGAAATCGTTTTGTCGTCTACGTCGATGCCAAGCAAGTGATTGAGAAAGTACCAGCTCGAGACTGGTTGCCCGGTGGATGGTCTAGCTCGAGTGGCCTGTCTTGGCCTCAGGGGCCGACCACTAATGAGCAAACTCCACTTCAGCTAGCCGGCCAGCGTTATACGCTACGGCCCGATATCGGCAAGAATAACTATTTCAACGGATCGGACGACAGTTTGGTGACTAGCCCCGGCTATCGAGTTTGGATTGACCAGCCCGATCGGAGCTACGAGCCAGCTTCGCCGTTTTTGGGATTTGAACATCACACTACCTACCACGGCATCGGGTTGCGAGATGGACTGCGCTACAAAATGAGCACCACTGCTCCCTATGAATTGACATTGACGCGGCCGAAGTCTCGCGGTCGCGATCCCGTGCTGCGAATCATTCCTGAGTTCATCGTGGACGGCAAGTCTGTCCTGTCCTCGCAGACTCCCTCATTCAGTTCGTGGCAATTGCGCAATGATGCGGTTGGGAAAGATGCGCTTCGCTGGACAAAAGAATCATCGCAAACGGTTTACAACGCGTTTCTTCATGCGACCTTCAAGTCTGACGAAGACGTCAAGCCGGTGATCGAGTTGAAATGGGACGCGGACAAGCCCAGCGAGGTGGGACTGCGACTTGCCCAAACGCCAGCGAACGAGCGAATCACCCGGTTGCGACTACGAATTGTCGGCGGAACCAAACACCTGTGGCGAAAAATCGACGCCGGCAAGCAAAAGCTGGACTCCAAAAAAGAGTCCGATGAGAAGCCAGCCGATTCGTCTGGCATGACGATCTCACTTGATCCCGTGGGCGAAGGTGATGGAGACATTCAAATCAACTGGCAGACCGATCAATCCTTGCCACTTCAAGTCGTTCAGAGAAATCGAGTCAAACCGAATCCTTACAGCGGAGTGTCGCTGTACCAAGGGCTTCCGCTGAAGTTCGCTGCTCGGATTCCCAAAAGCCTCGCCCCGTCGATTTCCGTCACCAGGATCAATCAGCATCCTACCCTTCCTGACACACCGTTCCCGGGCGGCGCGGTCTTCGGTGAGATTCAAATGGAACTCAAAGCCGAACAAGACGATTGGATCTGGCTGCAAGCCCAGGACCTCAAGATCACGCCATGATGAGGGAAATGCTTTGCGATAGTCACAGCAACGCTCCCTAAACTCGGGTTGGCGGCTCTATTTTCTCCCGATCGAATCGAACACCAACCGCACATTCGACCGTATCGACGAGACTTAGTTGGGTGTCTCGCCATTCACGCACGCCAGAAGATGAAGAGAATCAAGATCATCGCCTGCGGCCTGAATATTTTTACCAGAGTCGTATCCGCTCTTCTGGTAATAACGGATCTCAGCGGCAAAACCAGAAATTGACCGACGTGGGCGTTCCGTTCTTCTCAGAATCTCTTCCTCGCTGAGTGTCGAGAATCGTATTTCAATACGATTGTTTGCGCGCAGATGCTTTCCCGAACTTCATTGGAATGCTGTCGGCGCGTAGATGCACCGTACAAAGGGCCGAATGGTGAGGGCCGAATGGTGAGGGCCGAATGGTGTGAGGGCCGAATGGTGCGAGGGCCGAATGGTGCCACCCACGAATCATTGCCACGGCCTGGATGCCCAGGATACACCGTACTGCAATCGATTTCCCGTGCGAGTTTCAGCATTGCGCAGAAAACAGTGTCAACATAGCCCTACTGACTCGACCGAAACCCGATGCCTTTCGGGAAAATGAAAGAGCGATCTTCGGCGCTGAAGACTTCGATGTTGTTTTTGACCGCGATCGAGACATCCCAGTCGTGCCACATCGTTAGCGGTTTGTCACCGTTCAAATTGCTGGAAGCTTGGCATACATGAGCGTGTCCAAATGGGATGACGATTGGCGACGGCGCCGTCCTCGTTCTCGTCCTCGCTGATGCTGACGAACCGGCTGATCCGAACGGAGCTCAAGGGCGGCCTGTTTCGTGAAGGGCGCATCGAGTCCTTGGCGGTTGTGGTAGTGATTGTAGACCCGCTCGTACATCGCACGAAGCTTGCCTCGACTGTCGCTTGAAATCTGCATGTAGTGATAACGGCCCTCAAAGCTCTTGTAGGGCACATACGGCACGTCAAATCCCAGATTGTATTTTGCGGTGTATTCAAATCCTTTCAGCAAACGATTCTCTTGCGCCCCGTAAAGATCGACGCCTTGTATCCACGCCGTTTCACAAGTGTTGGCTAAAAACTCTAGCCCCATCTGAGTATGTGATTGGTCGCGACCGGACTCTTGGCACTGTCCGGATTCCATAAAGTAATTCCCGATAGCCCCGTTGCCTTGGCCGTTGAGGAAGTAGTTCTTTGCTCGATCGAACATGCCCTGGTCATCCAAGAAGATGCCCATTGCCATCATGACCTGCAACATGGATGCATCCCAATTACCGTTTGCGGACGGGTAAAAGTCCTCAATGATCGGATACCAGATATTTCGGAGCATCGATTCAAATCGGGCTTGCCCCTCTTTGGACCATTTTCCCCACGTATGCTTGAGCAGTTCAGCTGCGATACAGTAACGATAACCGCTCATTCCGATTAGCAATTTTGCATCATGGTTACCAACCGACCGCAGCGTTTTGGACCAGGCGTCGATGATTTCTGCAGCCTTAACCGCGTGGGCCTCCTCCCCCGAAAGAGCCCAACAGAGAGCGTGACAGTAGGCAGCACGCCCGTCGGAGGTGAATTCGGAAGAGCCAATATTTGGATCGTTATACGGCCCTCGCTCGACATTCGCGAATGGCTCTGGTTTCCAATTTAGTGCTGAATACTCCGAATCCTTCAGTTTCTCCCACGATACCAACCAAGGTTGTTGGCCAGCTGCGATTCTTTCCTTGGCATACTCAATGCTTGGTTTGCTGTGGGCGATCCCTGGATGGACGAATTCACCCCAGGTTGGATTGAGCTGGAAGCAACTAACCAGGACAAAGAATGTAATGATTTGATTTCTGTTGAAGTTCATCTTGAAGCCGAGATCACTTGTTCACAACTACAGCGATGATCAGTTCACCACACCGCAAAACGGTGAGTAGTGAATATCAATTATCGCAAAAAAAGGATGCAACCGGACGACGATGTCCAAGGTTGTCACCAACCTATCGTAGCATACATTATCAGCAACTCTACATCAGCAACTCTTTGGGATAAGCTGTATGTTGGACTTGGTGAATTTCGTCACCGTCCATCTTGTATGTATCGATCACGCCAAACAACAATTGCAATTATGAGTAACAAACAAATAGTGATCTCTTTAGCCGCTATCTGCATCGCGACTACACTCTGCTTCGTTCCTGCGGCAAATGCCAATTCAACACCAAAGCCAAACATTGTGGTCATCTATGCTGATGATTTGGGCTATGGAGATGTCAGCTGTTACGGAGCCACCAAGATTCAAACGCCGAATATAGATCGTCTGGCCAGCGACGGAATGAGATTCACAGACGCTCACTCGCCTGCGTCTCTATGCTCGCCTTCCCGATACGGCTTGCTGACCGGGCGATCTCCCTGGCGACTACACCGCAAAGGCAACGGTTATCGGCTTAGCCCCGGGCAAACGACGCTGGCATCTTTCCTAAAGGGGGTCGGATACACATCCGCGGCGATCGGAAAATGGCACCTCGGTTACAGTAAGGATTGGAATAGACTGCCCATCGAGGGTCCCTTGGAAGTCGGCTTTGACTACCATTTTGGCGTGCCCTCGAACCACAATGACTCGACAAGAGCATTCATCGAAAATCACGATCTGGTGGGAAGGAAATTCGGCGAAGAATTCCGAATTGAAAAAGGACAAGACTTCCCAACAGGTCTTGCGCAGCCACGCATCGAAGACCAAGTGGACAGCACCCTCACGAAGAAGGCTGTGGAGTTTATTCGTAAGAATGCGGATGGCCCATTCTTCCTCTACTTCACACCTTGTGCTCCACACACCCACGTCACTCCGGCTGTAGAGTTCCGTGGAACCAGCGAGGCCGGATTGTTTGGGGATCATGTCCAGGAATTGGATTCCCATGTAGGAACGATTCTAAAGACGCTCGATGAACTGAATCTGACCGACAACACACTTGTTGTTTTTGCTAGTGATAATGGATCCACGCCCAAAGACTTCAAAGGAACTCAAGGGGTGAATCTCAACCTTGCTAACGATTCGGGAGAGATCCGAAAAAAGTACAAAACCGCCAAGGAAGATGCCAAAAAAATGGGCCATGTGACGAACGGTCCTTGGCGCGATGGGAAGGGATACGCCTACGAGGGAGGACATCGCATCCCATTCATCGTGCGGTGGCCCGGACGAGTCGCTCCAGGAAGCTCATCGGATTGCACGGTAAGTATGACAGATTTGTTTGCCACTTCAGCCGAGATTCTTGATTCGGAGCTTCCGGCGAAAGCAGCCGATGACTCGCTAAGCCTGCTGCCAGTGCTGCTTGGCAAAGAAATCTGCGTAGCTGATCGCGAGAACGTCTTCATCCTAGGAAACGGCAAAGACAGCGCCATCGCAGTTTGCACTGGGCGATGGAAACTCATTGTGCGTTACGGCATTGATAGTGACGTAGGGCACGAGCTCTATGATTTATCCAAAGACCCAGGGGAACTAAACAATCTTTCCGAGGAGAACCCCGAGGTGGTTCAACAAATGGCAGCTGCACTTAAGAAGGCCGAAACCGACGGACAGACTCGTCACTAACCTTCGGTCTTATGCTGCCGCAGCCTCGGCCGCATCCACTCTGTGTTAGAACGGTGTTTCAAAATGGTAAATCACCGCGTGACGATCTGCTTGATCATGAAGTCAGTCACAGCGATGCAAAGGACTGCCTGACTGTTCTCAGCTAGGACTTCATCGTCTGTTGACGTTCGCCGATGTCGGGTCATCCATGCAAGGGTTCGCCCAACAATCGACCGTTTGGGAAGAATGACAAATCCCTTGGCGTGGACCGGTCGCAGCAATGCCTGCAAGATAATGCGGCAATGATCGTGATACCAATTCGGTAACCCCTTTCGACCCTATGCGCTGTCTGCAATGACGACCTTGAGTTCTCCATGCTGTTCGCGAATCGCCTGGGCAAAGGTGGTCCCACAGAGACTGCAGTGCAAAACGACGATTCGCCGGATCAAAGATCGCGGTCGCCGCTGGGATTTTGCGAATGCCGAGTATCTGATGAACATTGCCGCCCTTGGTGCGAGTGACCTATGGGAAAAGTATCGGGAAATACCTGCAAAAATCGCTGCTTAGAATCGTCCAGAAAGTTTGGTCAGACACCTTCGACCTGAACGATTGCGACAAGCTCGATTGGCAAGTACAATCTATCAAACGTTACTTTTTTCCACAGAGCCCTGCCGGTTTTCCACAGAGCCCTGCCGGCTTACGGCACTTCGTTGATCATTTGCGACTTGCATGAAAAAAGCCCGAACATCCATCAGACAAGTCGCACTGTTGATTGAATCATCTCGAGCTTATGGCCGAGGACTGTTGCGCGGGATTGCGGAGTACGCTCAAGAGCGAGGTAATTGGTCACTCCGGCACCAGGAAATGGCGATCAATGCGGATCCTCCTCCTTGGCTTGCCAGTTGGCGCGGCGACGGTATCCTCGTTCGTGCCGAAACGCCGAAGATGGTTCGAGCCATACAAAACCTCAGTATTCCGGCTATTGATCTGCGTTGTTGGCGCTCGACGGGCACGATGCCTAGCTTCGATACAGATCCCGAGTCGGTGGTGCGATTGGCGGTCGACCATCTCCGAAATCGCGGGTTCACGCAGTTTGGGTTTTGCGGCTTTGGGGGAGCCAACTATTCAGAACGTCGTCTTTGGGAGATGCGGAAGTATGTGCGGTCATTGGGATACGACGTTGTTGCTTACGAGTCACCTGATCCGGTTCATGCGACGACCTTCGGTTCTGAGCAAAGTGGTATGCTCGACCAAAAGGGGCTAACTCGCTGGCTGACTTCTCTTGACAAGCCGATTGGAATTCTCGCTTGCAATGACATTCGCGCACAGCAATTACTCAACGCCTGCCATGAAGGACATATCCAAGTTCCCGATGAGGTCGCCGTGGTCGGTGTTGATAACGACGATGTGATTTGTCCTTTGTGCCTTCCACCACTGACGAGTGTCGAGCCGAGTACGAGTAGGATCGGGTATGAGGCTGCGGCGATGCTGGAACGTATGATGGGAGGTGAAGCGATTCCCGCAGAGACTACGCGGATTCCCGCACGACGTATTGTCGTGCGAAGTTCCACGGACGCGATCCCGGTTGACGACGCTGAATTCGTCAAGGCATACCGAGTCATTCGCGAGAACGCCTGTCGAGGAGTTTCCGTACAGGATGTCGCCGATGCAGTCCCCATGTCCCGACGTGCACTCGAACGTCGGATGCGAACTCACCTCGACCAATCGCCCGCAGATATGATTGCGTCCATTCGTCTGGCTCGAATCAAGGAATTGCTGGAGACCACCTCGCAGCCGCTGAAGCAGATTGCCAAGCTGACCGGATTCCATCACGACGAGCACATGGCGAAATTTTTCAAGAAGCTCGCCGGAATCCCGCCGGGACAATACCGAAATAAACATCGCGTCGTGAACAGAAACTCAGCGGGCGATTAGACACTAACTCAGCCGGCGATTAGACACTAACTCAGCCGGCGATTAGACACTAACTCAGCCGGCGATTAGACACTGTGAAATACTGTCATAAAAGCAACCGATATCCGTGCATCTCAGCCAAACCAAAGTCCTTAACTTCAAATGAACGTATCAAGTCGGTTCAAACGTCACCTCTTGAACAATACATGAACGCACTTCTCGAGCGATTCTTTGGATCACTGAATTTCAAGAGCTTTGGTGGGCTAATTCTATTGGGTGAGAATGCAATAAGAAATTCTGTGAAGCAGTTTCTGGTTCATTACCACAACGAACGTCCGCATCAAAGCTAAGGCAACGAGTTGATCGTGCTGATGCGCGAAAGGGTTGGTTGCAACAATGGGATCGAAACCACCGAAAGGCTCGGTGGTTTGCGCGGGGCGCATCGACGAGCGTCCTGATGCCACCACCCGAATTCATGCTTCTCGCGTCGCGAGCAAGTATCCCGCGTGGACGCAACTGTAGACGTCCCTGAATTTGAGCCGCAATTTTTCCGCCAATTGGAAATGCGACCTGCCGTTTCGGCCGACAAACGGAAGCTTCTTGGAGATAAATGCCGCAAATTACGAGGCTAAGTACTCGTTCAAACTTTTTTACTACACGATCAATACGCAACGAGGGTGTCGCAAAATGGCAGTAAAATGTCGCAGGACTTCCTTGACTTAATGTTTCCAATCCGTGAAATTGGTACTAATGGATCGTTGTCTTTACAGTGGAGCTACCTCACCGAAGGCCGCATCACTACTTTCTTTTCCCTACGTTGATTCGATCTTTCCATTTCCTCTTTTCGATTCCTTTTTCTCTAGCAACCAATTTCCGATGAATGCATCTCGAGTTGTCGCACTGTTCGTTCTTGTACCCGTTCTCTCGTTTTGCCTCGTCGGGTGTGGCGGCTCCGGCTCGACCGAGTCCGTTTCCCAGGATGATTTGAGTAGTTACGTCGAGTCGATTCCTGAGGAGCACCGCTCAGCCACCGTCGACGGTGGCTTCGGAGACGATTACGTCAGCGAGTAACCATTTTTTTGTATCACAGCTTTCGCTGTTTTCGCGTTAGTATTTCAGATTTACTATTTCACTTCCTCTTTTTCCAAGGTGATAAGATGAGAACTTTTAGAATGCGCCCCGGCTTTACGCTGGTGGAGCTACTTGTTGTGATCGCTATTATTGGCGTTCTAGTTGGCTTGTTGCTGCCAGCGGTGCAAGCGGCACGTGAGGCAGCACGCCGCATGAGTTGTAGCAACAACGTCAAGCAGCTCGGATTGGCAGTCCACAATTACCACTCGGCCTATCAACAGCTCCCGATGCAATCGGGTGGTACCGCGGGCTTGAACACCCCCAACCCGGAGACGGATGTGGCGGGGGGCCATAACCGATATCGCTTAAGCTGGCTCGTTGGCTTGACGCCATTTTTCGAGCAACAAGCGTTATGGGAGCAGATTTCGAATCCCTTGGATCCTAACGGCGACGGCGTGGCTCCTTTTTTTCCACCGATGGGGCCTTCACCAGCTAGAACTCTTACCGACCATGCAGCGAGCCGTTACGAACCGTGGTTGACGGACATTCCGACACTGCGGTGTCCAAGCGATCCCGGAGATGGCTTGCCAGCTCAAGGACGAACCAACTATGCCGCGTGCCAGGGTGATGCACTTCATCACCAGGTTCTTGGGCACATGAACAACGACCGAGGAGTACTCGAGAACAGTTCGAATTGGGAAAGAAATGCAGGCTTCGCATGCCGTGGAGTATTTCGTTCGCGTTGGGCCAGAGTGTTCCGAGACATAGAGGACGGTACGTCCAACACGATCATGGCTGCTGAAATCAACACCGACCTTGGCGATAACCATGTAACGACTCGTCCAGTCCATGCGATCGGTATGGATCTGCGTCAATCAACGGGTGTTGCGGTTTTTTGTGAACAGTTTGTCGACCCAAGTCGTCCACAGTTCTGGAATCCATCGTCGGCTCCCTTTACGACGATTGCCAACAACGAGGACCGTCGTGGCTACAGGTGGGCCTATGGACGTCCCCTCTATACCGGAATGTCAACGATCAATCCGCCAAACAAGCCAATCTGCATGAACGGGGACAATCATGTCACTGATGGTCTTCTGCCCCCCAGCAGTCGTCACCAAGGTGGCTGTCACGTCCTCATGGCTGATGGAGCAGTAAAGTTCATCACTGATTCTATCGAGTCAGGAGATCAGTCAGGTGGAAAATGCACATGGTGGAGGCACAACGATTGGGGCGAAACGAGCGATTTCGGACTCTGGGGTGCCTTGGGCACAATTAATTGTGACGAAACAATTAATGTGGAACTTTAATCGAGGCTGACGGTTTCGTACCGGATGAAAGCTGCCCTTGTTCGTTTTTTCGGCTTGGGCGTTACAGCAAATAGAATTTGTTTTTGAGGATTTTGTCCTTAACTTCTTCGAATAATCTGAGCCCATCTAAAATTTTTTCAGAGGTGATAAGTAATGTTTAAAAGAAAACGAAGCCACGGTTTCACACTCGTTGAATTGCTGGTCGTGATAGCCATTATTGGTGTATTGGTTGGATTGCTGTTACCAGCAGTCCAGTCTGCCCGGGAAGCTGCTAGGCGGATGGCCTGCAGTAATAACTTCAAGCAAATCGGCTTGGGGATTCATAACTACCATTCCGCGTATAATATGCTGCCGAAGCAGGGTACTGGTACCGGTAATGGTGGTGCAGGCTTGTCTTGGTGGAGGGGGCACAACGATTTCAATAACTACCGATTGAGCATGTTGGTGGGACTCTTGCCGTTCATTGAACAGCAAGCTACGTGGGAACAGATCGTTAATCCAAACGGGTTAAACACAGACGGCTCAGTCAGGAGCCCATCGTGGAATCCAATGGGGCCAACCCCAGACCGGGCGAATTATGCACCATGGGTCACCGAGTCTCCTACCTACCGATGCCCGAGCGATCCTGGACGAGGTCGACCAGCTCTCGCACGCACCAACTACGCTGCGTGCCTTGGGGACGCAACCTACAATACGAGCTTTGGTACCTGGAATGACAATCGAACGGATCCCACTGCGCGAAGTGCAGACTCAAGATCCACCCATCGCGGATTCTTCAAGCCATTTGCTGAAAATCCATCAAGGTTTAGGGACGTATTGGACGGGTTGGCCAACACGATCGCGATGGGAGAGATCGCGACATACATTCAGGACAAGGACAAGCGAACGGTCTTGTCTGGGCGAAACCTGACCGGTGGAAACGTGAATGGTAACAACGTAAATATTCGAGAGAACCCAAACCTTTGTGCGGAGCACGCACAGGGTATCGATCCTACCAAGCCGATGCGATGGCAAAGAGATACGAGGCAATCCCAAGCTCGGGGTTACCGATGGGCATGTGCGAAGCCTATCTACACAGCCTGCTTTACTATCCTTCCTCCTAACCGAGAGTATTGCTCACGTACCAACGGAAATGACCTGGACGGAATCGCCACGATGTCCAGTAAGCATGTCGGTGGTTGTCATGTTCTGATGGGAGACGGAGCTGTTCGCTTTGTTACCGACGCGATTGAGGCTGGTGATTCAACTGCTGGTCAAGTTTGGTCCGGTGGAACCGGCGTTAGGGCTCCTGGTAATAGGAGCCCCTATGGCCTTTGGGGTGCTTTGGGAACCCGTGCCGTAAAAGAAGTCATCGACGAAGACTTCTAAAAGGCCCTATTGTTGAGCTTTCGATCGCACCACTGAGGACTGCTCTTCAGTGGTGCTTTTTTCTACTTGAAAATTTGCCGTAATTCACTTCACACTCACTTAGTTTGTTGATTCTTTTGGGAGACTTGGAATGCTTCGATCCAGTTTGTTCGTTTTGCTGCTGTCACTGTCCGTGTCAACTCTGGTTGGTTGTGGCGATAGCGAAAGCACGTCCGGCGGTACCAATACTTTTGCCGATATGACAGCCGAAGATTGGGCAGAATACAATGCAGAGCAGGAAAGGATCGAACAAGAATCCGCTAAGGCGATGGAGGAATAGTGATCCAAGGAAGAGTGAATCACGCGAGCGTTATTGCCCTCCGCCCTCATCTGATCACTGCGCGACGTGCCGAGTTACCCGTCTCAAAAGCGAGTCAGGAGCTGTTGCTCTAGTCGCTCGACATTTTTGCGCCGTGTCTGCATTGGGCGGTGTCTGCATTGGGCGGTGTCTGCATTGGGCGGTGTCTGCATTCGGCTTTGTCTGCTTTGGGCGGTGTCTGCACAACCTGCGCTGCAGTTTGGTGGTAATGCCGCTCACTCTAACGCTGCAGGCGTCGCCGGCTCTCTCCGTTTCTTCCTGGTGAGGGGCTTCTTCAGTTTTTGTCGTTGCCTGCTTGAGACGCAAGGCCTGCTTGAGACGCAAGGCCTGCTTGAGACGCAAGGCCTGCTTGAGACGCAAGAAGCCCAGCTGGGGTTGTCTCTTCCTCGTGACCTGCGGCTTCTGTCGATAGACGTTCGTGGCCTTCACGCAGCATCGTCGCAGTACTGCTGTTCCTGACTCATCCATTGACGATCGCCCTTTGTGCCGAAAACTCCGGTTCATCCCATTTTCCTAATGTCGGCTTCATCTTTGCAGATGACCTCGGATATGATTTCAAAGGCTGGAAATACTTCGACCAACTCATCAACGCCACTTGAAGCAAGGCAGCGTATTCGCGAGTTAACACCGTTGGGTTATATGGAGCGTCCAGAAGACATCTACGGAACGATCCTGTTCCTCGCATCGGTTGCTTCGAACTAGGTGACCGGCCACGAACGGCTAGTGGACGGTGCCCACACGCACAACTCGAGGCTTGTTCCGTAAGGCAGAGTTGTGCCGCCGCGCGTCAGCCCGAAAGAGGAAGTGGTTCAGCTGAAAAAAGATTTCAGGGACATGGATGTCGAATTCGACAAAAACGGGATCAACGAAGAATTACATCCCGAAATCGCCGATGCCTTCAAGGGCATGCTGGGAATCGAGTAGAACAACAACGCGCCGAGCCGCAAATAATCGATTTTGCGTCGGCTTGAAAGGAAGTCGAACAAATCGCTTCTTAGAACGTTTGCGGCATTGGCACGGATGCATTCTCGTGTGTCCAGAACTACCTGCCATATATAATGACGCTCTCATGAAACTACTGACAAACATACTGCTGAGTATCGTTTCCGCTAGCACGCTCTGCGCTGGAAGCGATGCGTTGGGGAAACCCAAAAGACCGGCCTTTAAGTCGGTTTGGATCGATACGCGGGAGTTCTGAGACTTGCGTGTGACGCTCGATATCAAGAACGAACAGGCCGAAATCACCTTGGAGAAGACGGAATGAGTGAAAGAAGCTCGGAAAAACAGTGCAGCATGGTCAGCGCTAGCGGGATGCTCTCGCTGGCATCTTTCGTTTGCCTCGCGACGCTAACGAATGCCAATGCGGTGGAAGTCCAGCGTACCGACAACCATTGGGTCGTGCTGGAAACCACTAATGCCCTTCATGCCGACGGACGTCTGTCCTGGGATTTCGAACTCAAGCACCCGGGCCGGTACGTTGTTCAGGTTATTAGTACAGGACCGTTTTCACTAGCCACCGTTGAGGTGGCCGGCGAACAGCTCAAGGAGGTGCTGAAGGATAGTTTCGTGATTGAAGCCGGCACAGTGTCGGACTTCAAAAACAGTGTCACCTTCAATGAAACGGGCCAACACCGTCTAACCATTGAGACAGCGGCTGCGTTGAAACAGGTGCGGATCGTTCCACATTTCAGCAATAGCTTGGGCTCAGGCAAGTTTGACAATCAGTGGCTGACCATGCACCGATCCAAGGAAAAGCAGAACGCCATGGCGTGGTTCAAACAGGCCAAGTTCGGCATGTTTATCCACTGGGGTCTCTACTCGCAGGCAGGTGGTATTTGGAAGGGTACTCGCATCGAGAAATCTCCCTATCCAGGACCGCGCGTGGCAGAATGGCTGATGTCAACTTTCCAGATCCCCCGCGCCGAATACGGAGAACTGGCTAAGACCTTCTGTCCCGATAAATCCTTTGCCACAAACATTGCTCGGCTCGCCAAAAGTGCCGGCATGAAGTACGTGGTCATCACCTCGAAGCATCATGACGGTTTTGCTTTATTCGATTCCGCCTGTTCAGACTTTGACATCATGGACGCAACACCCTACAAGGCCAACGCCATCAAGGAGCTTTACGAGGCTTGTTTGGCTGAGGGATTGGAGTTTGGCGTCTACTATTCGCATGGTAACGACTGGCGTGATGGAGCCGACGGCAATTTCGCCAACGTTAAAAGACGCAATGACGCTTTAGGAATCTACACGCATCCTCAAGGCAAGAATCGCTGGGATCCAAGTCCCAACACTCACGCAGAGTATCTCGAAAGCAAGGCATATCCGCAGATCGCGGAGCTGCTGAAAATGATGCCGCGACTGCGGTTGATCTGGTTCGACGGTGACGGTTTGGTTACCGAAGAACAATCGTTCCGCTTTTACAAGCTTGTTTACGATCTCAATCCGAATGTCCTCGTCAACCGTCGGGTGGGGCATGGCTTCGGTGACTATCTCGATGCCGGCGACAACAAGATTCCTTCGGCTTCCGACAACCTCGTCAAGTATTGGGAAACCTGCGGAACGACCAACAACTCGTGGGGTTTCAAGTCCTACGACGACGATTGGAAAAGCACTCGAGAGCTGCTTTACTACTTCATCGACATCGCTTCCAAAGGCGGGAACTACCTACTGAACGTCGGTCCCGACGGCAAGGGGCATGTGCCCAAAGCGAGTGCCGATGGACTGCGTGCCATGGGGGCCTGGTTGAAGGTCAATGGCGATGCGATCTATGGCACATCTCGTTGGAAAGTTCTCCACGAAGGCGCCGATGAAACTCTTCTTGAGGGGACCGGTCACCGTGCCGCGAAAGGCTTTAGCCGGGAATTTGGCACCGAAGATTTCTGGTTCACCGCGAAGGACAACCGTGTCTATGCCATTTCGCTCGTTGCCGCTGGTGACACCGTGCGCATCCGCTCGTTGAACAAAAACGCAGGCACTGTCAAACGTGTGCGCCTAGTTGGCGACGATCGTCCGTTAATCTGGAAACAAACCGCCACTGAATTGGAACTCGACTTCCGAGGAGTGGAAACGACCGAGAACGGATTCGCAATTGAAGTTCTCTTTTGAAAATTGAAGATAGAAGTTTATAGCACCGCCCAATCCGCCATGGCTGCCGACGCGACGTCTCGTAATCTTTTCGAAAACGCGAGGTCACAGACGCTCCGAACAAACATCTGTTTCGGTCGCATACTGACTGCGGTCACTTTCACCACCACGCCTTCGCACAGGAGCACACAGGAATTGTCGCCCAAGCAACGCGACAGGATCGTGACGCACGGCTACGGTGGTGGAACTCCGCACGCTTTGGAATGTTTGTCGATTAGGGAGTCTATTCGGCTATCCGTCGCGGTAGGGACGTGTTTCGATCAGGCCTAGTTGACACTCACGAGTTCGACGATGAAGTGAAGGTTCGAGTGTGCAGGAATGGAGCCCGGGGAACCGCGTTCGCCGTAGCCGAGCCTGGAGGGTACCCAAAGTTCGATCATGCCGCCCTCACCAACGAGTTGCATTCCTTCCGTCCAACCATCGATCACATTCCGCAAGGGAAAGCTTGTCGGTTCACCTCGCTCATAAGAGCTGTCGAATACTTTCCCACTATTGAGCCAGCCGCGATAGTTGACGGTTACCGTGCTGGCGTCCGTTGGCTTTTCGCCGTCGGTATTTCGCAGAATCCGATACTTCAATCCTGAATCGGTTGTTGAAAACTCCGGCGCGGTATCCGCATCCATCGCACCCGTTCCGGCTTGAAGTTCAGGCTTGTCCACAAACGTTAATGGTTTCCACGTTGCCGTTGGGGTATCCGAGGTTGCCAGCTCTGAAGAAATGTCCGGGCTGGGTGTCATGTCTGGGCTGGGTTTCGCAGTGGAGCGACACCCCGGAACCATGAATACGAAGCTCAATAGACACCACGGCAACCAAATTTTCATTGCTGTTCCAACGCTCCAGTCTCGCATCCCACATCCATCCAATACGCCCATCGGAAGCGAACCTTGCCTCCATTCTTCGTTGGGGAGCTTAGCGAATACAGGCATCTCTTGAAAGTCCATAATTCGTCAAGCGTTGCTTTCAGTCCGAAACTCACACGGAGGTTCACACCGAAACTCACTCGTCAGGCGAGGGCATTGTGTCGCGGTCAATCGAATGTGCGTGCCATCGTGATCTGCATTCAACCTGACTACCGGAACGTCGAGCGACTCCGTTTGCCAGCGACCGGTCCCTTTGCATACGACCTCCATTGATAGCCCGTCAGCGATAACGCGACGTCTGCCTTCGTCTTGGTCCAGGTGCCCCGTCTTAACCAGGGACCACCGTGAAGCGCTCGAACTGTTGCATAGTCAGCCGTGACGAACCAAACGAGATGGAAACCGCATCGCGGCGAGTGATCGCCTTTTGTTAAAAGAGAGCTTCGATCCTGTCCTCAACCTGCTCTGCCGCTGTTTTATTTCCCGCCTTTTGGTGCACTATTGCGAGCCTGCTGTAAAGCGGCAAGCAGTTGGGGCATGCCTCAATGGCCTCCTCAAACACAGCAATCGAAGAATCGAATTTGCCCATGTTCGCATGGATGATTCCAATGTTATTTAGCAGCCCCGCCTTTTTTTTGGGGTTCTGAGCCACGAGCTGTGCGTATTCATCCAAAGCAGAATTGTACTGCCGTTTGTGGACCAGACGGTTAGCAGGATTTGCGCGGGCAGCAAACAGCGTTCTGCAGTAAGCATAGCCATTGATGATCATGCCAATGGGTGCAGTAAACGTTCCAAGTATCAGGCATTTCCAGAACTCGATGCAGGCCCGTCGTCGACCGCACTCGCTACAGCTATCGAAAGTGTTCGATTGTGCCCAAACCATAATAAGCAAAAACATCAGGAACACCGTCGAGTACGTTTCTATTTTCAGATAATGGCCACAAAGATCACAAAACCCTTCTCGATGATGATGGCCTTTCTCAGCCTCCGTTGCCGCGTTACTGATTTCCTTGCAGTAGGGGCAATACACTTGAGGTGCCGGTGGGAAGGGAGTCAAATCCGTTGGCAGTTTGCAAAAAGGACAGTCATGAACACGGATGTCGGCGTCAAGTCCATTTGCGTGATACTTCTCCAGTTTGTCATCTAACCTATGTAGGGCAAGCGCGCTGTTAATCGCTTGTTCGAGTTTTTTCCCTTTGCGTTTTCCCGGCCACATTGCTAAGACACGCTTGCTCCCGCTGTGGAAGACCCTCAACACCGATGCCGTTCGCTTCACATCGACAATCGACCCCACTGCGATTCGCTGTCGTCCCAAATAGATTGCCTTGTCGGTCACGGAGATCTTGGTCGTGCTGAAGGATCGACAATCACCTTCCGGTGTCGCCAGCGAGGTTTTTATTCGACATAGTAGATGCTCCTCATCAGGAATCTTGCGAGTAGACGATCGCGAAAAGAACCACAAAATGGCATAGGAAAGCAAGACAATTGGAAGAAAAATAACGAAAAGCACGATCAAGATTGCTGCTAAGTCACTCATTGGATTTCCAGCTGTTTTTTCGAGGTGGAGCTTCTGATGTAAGACTCACTAAGACTTGCCGCGGTACGTCATTCAAGCGTGACCACTCCGGATTCTTGTTTATGTTCGCTGCCGTCGCTGCTTGAAACTTTGTTTCGCACGACGCGAAATCGCATGGTTCGCCAACGGGTTTTCCATGATCGACGAGGCGATGACGATTCCAAGCAATGACGTTCAAATAACCATGCTCATTCCGAGCTTTCTGGTCCGAGCATGAGGGCCCCAGATCATACGGGTGAATATTTGCGTTAACTCCTTTTGGGGAGCCCACTATCTCGTTGCGGGAGGCGGTGATCATGACTGAGCACAAACTGAATCCTTGCAGCATTTATCAAAGCCCGAGTTTGATTACGTCAAAACGCTGTGACGGATTGCAAATGGTATTCCAGTGCATCGTTTGCCCGAGCGCAAAGGCGCGCCTAAGCGACAGCCCGGCTGAAGGTTGTTGTTTACCACCGCAATGCCGGCAACAAAGATTCGTTCACCCATCCCTTTTCGTGCACACACGTCGCACCGGCACTGTGCTTATTTGCACACGTTGATTTCTCCCACTCGAACTCCATCGCTCACCGAAGCACTTCAGCTACAATCCGAGTACACCTGAGAATAGCAACGCTCGACTGGACGGCGATGCAATTCGTCCTGAAACGATCGCCGAATTTGAAGGGCCTTGGAAATCAGATTATGTAATCATCTCAGAGCGTGGCTCAGTGTATCTGAATGGAAATGCCGACCATGCCAAGGGGTTCAACGACCTGCGCGATGTCCATGACCATTTTTCGTTTGGGTTGCCTGTTTAAAGGATCGTCGCGATTCGATTGTTGACCCTCGCCGGTGGGCTGATCAGAAAATACCGAACCTCCACGTAGCACTCACCGTTGTCTTTGGTTTGCGTCATCGCTTGCCCAATACTGGTGGCACATGCCCAAACATTTGTTATCACCTTCAACTTGGGGCAGCGATGGCGGGGGCAGGCTTAGTTTATCATTATCGATGAGCAAATATTTAGAGGCGACATTCGTTTCTTGTATTCTTCTGATGGTCGCCGCGAACGGACATCCTCGCGTACAGTTTCTTGGGGTCACTATCATGTCGTCACGTGCGGCGATGGACGACGTGGTGTCTTCGCTGAGGATGGACACAACGACCCGCTCGTCTAACCTCATTCGCTGAGCAACTCGGCGAATGCCCGCATCGAAAGAATACTTGCAGCCCCTTAAAGATGTTGCAAACAAACTTGACTTGATCACCGAAAACCAAGCCTGACCCTGGCGAAACCGCCTCCCCTGGGGCGCAGTTTCATCGTCATCGCTTCGTGACTTGGGCAGTGACATTTTGAGCCGATCGCATCGGTTACCGATTGGGCAAGACATTCGGCACTTACGCGCGTTCGCTGGCGTCGGATTGCATCTCGCCAATTCCAATCGATTGATGTACGGTTTAACAATCGGCAGTGTCGAACGAGTCTTGCTTCGCTTAGAAACGATCGCGATAGATCAGCAGGATTTTGAGTCGGGAACGGCGTTTTTTGAAATCCGGCACTACCTGCTAGACACGAGCCGCAAAGTCGCAGCGACCTATCGGACGGAACTTGATCAGGCGGAAAAAGCTGAGAAAGACGCATTGTCAGCGATTTTAGATGCCAAAATTTCTGACGAGGATGAACGTGCGACGGAGGTGATGCGGTCTCGTTCAAAAGGAATTATGATTCCTGAAATTGAGATTGCAGAGACGAATCATCCCAAACGGATTATCGGTTCGGATCTTACGGACAATGCGGTTGACTTGATTCGGCTTGATGTCATTATTGGTAAGCAACACGCCTCGCACGCACACAAGCTTGGTAAGGATTTTGAAGCATGGTTTCAGGAACAACTTCGACAACAAGGTGTTGCTTCGGAGAAGACCTCACCCTCGGATTTCACCAGTGAGGAACTCTGCGAACTCGGAATCCCCACGTTGCGGCAGCAGATCGCGGAAATACGAGCATACAACCGAACTCACAAACGCAGCTTGGGGATCTTGTTGTGCGTGAGAGACGACTACGTGGGCCAGCAAATTGCCGATGAGTGCTATTTCTGCGGCTATTTTGGCCGGCGTGATCCTTGCGTTATTGCGTTTGATGACACTGAGAATTTGAGTGAATTCCAGAAAGTATACAAACAGTTCAATCTGCGACTTGTACTGATTCCCGCCAATGGTCCGCAAACCGATCAGGATCTCCAGCAGGCCTTGGACGCGGCAAATTTATGATTTCAAAAATCACGCAAACATCTTATCACTGACATGCTGCACAACTTGATCGGCAAGAAGAATACGGATTCGGACTATGTTGAATCCGTCGCGAGAAAGCTGGCGTTTTGGGATCGTTGGCGGGTTATCTTACTAATCGTGTTCACTCTTCTTATCGCCTCGATGGTCGCATTTTTTGTGGTCCTATTCACTTTTGTTCGTGATCTCAATCTGAACAATACTCGTGGCGTCAACATCAACAATATATTCCTAGTCGTTGCTTTTCTTGTGGGAGTTACATTCGGGATGCACCTTTACGCGGCAATGGGCTACTTTGCAAACGCCTTGATCGCCGGGTTCCGGTCCGAGCGGTTGCTTGTTAAGTATTTCGATGAACGAAAGCCAATTGATCCAAAAGACCAAACCCATGATTGATCGGCTGCCTATTTCAGGATACCGCTCAATATGCTCGTGAAGATAAATGGAAAGGGGCGGCGTCTAAGTACTCCCGAACCTCTTTTTTGTATCCGCTTATTTGCGGACGATGCGTGGAACATTGCCGCCATGTTGGGCCGATTGCTCGCCGCCTCTCGGAACGCTTCGTCATGAGGCGTCCAAATATCATCTTCGTTTGTAGTAAGAACCAATGGCGTAGCCCATCGGCCGAAGCGATTTATCGGAACGATGATCGGGTCTCGGTTCGCTCGCGAGGAACCGTGCGGTCGGCGGTGCAAACGCTTCGATCGAGCGACATCGCATGGGCGGACGCGATTTTGGTGATGGAAGACAAGCACCGAAAGCGAATCTTGGCCGACTTTCCAGGCGAATCTGAATTGATGCCCGTTTATGTGCTAGACATCCCCGACGACTACCAATTCATGGATGACGAATTGGTGACTTTGGTCCGATCGGCAGTGGAGCCGATCATTGAAAAGCTACTATCGAGCTGATGCTCAGTACCCATGTCGAGTTCCCGCGACTGGGCCCGCGCGGTCAAAAAAATGGATCTACCGTTTCGGATGGTGAAATCCGTAGTTGCGCGGGCAGATGGGATCCGATTCTCGGTCGAGATTGATTCCAGACAGAGCGGCAGGGGCAAAAAGTGATCAAAAACGATCGCACTACGCAGCACTAACCCAATCGTCTTTATCCACGTCTCGTTCGGATTGGTAGTGCAGGTGAGGAAAGTTGACGCGGCGTGTTTTCAGCTCCCTGACAAACAGCAGATAGAAAGTGGTTAGGCCGACCTTGGTCCAGGCTTCGACGTTTGTAAAATCAACTGCGGCTGTCACGTCCCAGTGGGCTTTAAGAAACGTTTCCCACGATCCAGGATGTTTCCGTGATCGAGCGGGCTCAATGCCGTTGGCCTTCATGTTGTTGCCGACTGTGGTGTCCACGATCTTGTCGCCGACTTTAGATTACTCACCTTGAATACGATCGAAACCCCAGGTGGGATTCTCTTTGGCTAACTTCACGTTCAAACCAACGATCACTTGGCGCCCCCATGGATGGCCATGTTTCTCCTCTTTGCAGCGGAACAGGGGACACCTTTTTGGTCCAAGCCCTTTTGATCCACAGTTGGCAGCACCGCACAGGAACGCGGGAAAGGAACGCGGCAGTTCGACGCGAGGTGACGCTTATCCGTTTGTCGGCCTCGATCCGTAACCGCGAGCGAAACCGGTTCTTGGTGGTGCAAACGGGAAAGTTACTCTGGTAAATGGAATCGGACTATACTAAAGCTCGTAATCCGACTTGTCACAGGTCGGGGGGGGTATCACCCAGACCATGCCGAGCGTACCGACGTGTCACGAGTCATCTTGCGATGATTTTCCGCGTCTCGATGCGACGCAGCGGCAAATCCTTTGTCACAATCGATCAACCAGATGAATTTTGAACGCGACCACCGACGAGACATTGATTGGCGAAACATTGATTGGGGGAGAATCGAGGAATTTCGTCCTTTTCTCCTATATGGAGTTCCCATCATGCTGCTGGTCATTTTCGCCTACACGTCTATCTACACGGTCCAAGCAGAATCGCAGGGAGTCGTTCTCCGGTTTGGTAAGTATGTCAAAACGGTGGACCCAGGTTTGCGATTCAAGATTCCTTTCGGCATTGATCGGGTTTCCGTCGTTCCCGTAAAGCGTCAGCTGAAACAGGAATTCGGTTTTGGCACCGAGGGCGCCCTGGACGCGACGCAGTTTTCGTCCGAGCAGGAAGAAGAGCGTAGCATGGTCACGGGGGATCTCAATGCTGCGACGGTGGAATGGATCATCCAGTATCGAATTCGGGAACCGCAATTATTTCTATTCGAGGTGCACAACCCTGGCGATACGCTACGCGACATTTCGGAATCGGTGATGCGTACCGTGGTCGGGGATCGCACCGTAGACGAAGTCATCACTGTGGGACGGCAAGAGATCGAAGCGGACGCTCTGACCCAGCTGCAAGAAGTGGTGAACAAGTACAGGCTTGGTTTGAGCATCGATCAGGTCCAACTAAAGAATGTCAATCCGCCTTTGCCGGTTCAACCATCGTTCAACGAAGTCAACCAAGCCCAGCAGGAACGGGAAAAAATGATCAACGTCGCCAACGGCGAATACAACAAAGTTGTACCTCGCGCCAGTGGTGAAGCCGAACAGAAGATTCAAGCTGCCGAGGGGTACGCACTCAAACGCGTCAACGAAGCCGCTGGTGATGTGTCTCGCTTCAATGCTGTGTTAACCGAGTTCCTGAAAGCCCCAGAGGTGACCAAACGACGCATCTACATCGAAACGATGCAAGAGGTTGTTCCCAACTTAGGTAAGAAGATCATCATCGACGAAGAGGCCAGTCAAATCTTGCCACTGCTGCAACTGTCAACGGAAACCCAAGGGGGCCAACGATGAAACGTGCTTCTATCCCAATTGTGATCATTGTCCTGGCATTGGTGGCCATCTTCGGATTAAGCGGCGCGTACACCGTGTCCGAAACCGAACAGATCATCATCACACAGTTCGGCAAACCCGTTGGTGAACCGATCAGCGATGCAGGGCTACATTTCAAGATCCCCTTCATCCAAGAAGTGACTCGTATCGAGAAGCGAATTATGGAGTGGGACGGTCGCCCCAACGAGATGCCGACCAAGGACAAGACCTACATCGTGGTCGATACATTCGGGCGATGGCGAATCAAGGACGCTAAACAATTCTTTTTGCGATTACGAGACGAGCGTAGTGCCCAATCTCGCTTGGATGATATTCTCGGCAGTGAAACCCGCAATGCCATCGCCAAACACGAACTCATCGAAGTCATTCGGACCACGAAGGATCGCCAGCCCGATCGCGACGCGACTTTGGTCGACGCGCCAGGCAACATCGGCATGCTTTATCCCATCGCGATGGGCCGAGCAAAAATCGAAGCTGAGATTTTCGGAAAGGCCGCCGCCAAGCTCACCGATTTCGGGATCGAATTGCTTGACGTCCGCTTCAAGCGAATCAATTACAACGAGAGTGTTCGTAAACGTATTTTCGAACGCATGATCAGTGAACGACAGCAGATCGCGGAACGCTTTCGCAGTGAGGGCGCCGGTGAAGCGGCAAAGATCATGGGCAAGAGCGAACGTGACTTACTGAGCATTGAGTCCGAAGCCTACAAAAAGGTCCAGGAAATTCACGGGGTTGCGGACGCAAAGGCGACAGAAATCTACGCCAAAGCTTACAACCAAAGCCACGAATCGGTCGCCTTCTATGAATTTATTATGACGATGGAGTCGTACCAAGATATGCTCGATCAAGAGAGCACACTGATACTCACCACTGGAAGCGATATCTTTAAATTCCTCAAGAATGTCGAACAGCCCAACGACGACGCTGCTGCTATGAAAAAAGCGGAGCACGACGCTAACGCCAAGAAAGCTGCTGACGACGCCGCTGCTGCGGCGAAGGAGAACGCTGAAGCCGAGAACGCTGAAGTCGAAAACGCTGCTGACGCCAATCAGGCTGTTGACGACGCGGCTGCCAATGAAAAAGTTGAAACCGAAACGGGTGGTTAGAAGAAAGGATGAAGCTGGCAACGAGTCAAGCACCTAGACGACGCGCTGGGCTCGTTCGGTTAATTGCGATTATGGCGTCGATAGAATGTCACAATACCCGTTTCGACTGAGTTTGTTTGAAACGACAAATTCGATTTTACTCTCGGGGGCCACGGGTTGGTTCGGCGAGTTCGCCTGAACCGTAATTGGTCACAATTCGTTACCGTAGCCTGCCTCCACGTAGAGTCGGGCCGCTTCTTTGTAAGGTGGTTCCCATCCAAGTTCTTGTAGCAAATCGCGCCGTTTCTTGAGGTACCATTTCGGTTCAATCGATTCCCGATGTGCCTCAAGTAATTCCAATGCTCGCCCTTTTTTGCCGGATCGCCGCAATATCCGATCCTCGAGCAAAATGAACTCGGGACGAACTCGATTCGTTTGGTCGATCAGTCGTTGATAGACAGCGAAAAGTTGTTCCTGATAGTGAACTGGATTTGAGATCGGCCATCGCTCTTGCACGCTCGGTAATTCGCGATACGCCAACGCTCGTCCAAGCCGGTAGCGAGTGTAGGCGAGGACCCAAGCTGTTGATGCGGGTAGCTGCTGCGACTCAGACGGAAGCTGCTCGGACAGCACGTTTTCAAGCTGCCTCGCCGATCCGATGATAGTGCGTAAGTTTTCCTTGCGATCCTCGTCGGTATCAATCGCAATCAATTCAGTCTGAGAGGATGTCATTTGTTGCCAAGCATTCGGGGCGACGTCTGTTGGCCGTTTTAACTTTTCAAGCAACGGCTCCTCGACCAGCCCCGGTTTGAGCTTTGAACGTGTTAACGCTGGAGCCATTTGCCCGGGTTTCCATCGACGAAGCCAAGCTTGTCTTGCAACGAACTCCAGACGCTCGTCATCTGAATCGGCATCTTGAATCTTTTTGGCAACGATGGCCAATTGCTCGCTTCGCCAGCTTTCCGCTTCGATTTCGTTAGGCTCTGCCCTCACTGAACTAATCGGCAGCGTCGCTATGAAAAGGATCGAGAGCCACGTCCGCGATGATCGTTTACCAAGTAGTTTTTGGAGCAAACAAATAGCCATTTTGTGATCAAAAGTGAGGGCGAAGAAGGATGAATGAATCGGATGGGCTTCAATCGATAACGCAGGGTCGATTTCGTTTCGTTATACTTTAAGCGTTCCCGTCAGTGCCGTGGGATGAAAAATGGAACCGAACATTTTTGGCGGATGAATTCGGAGTTTACGTCCTCAGATCAGATCAGATCAGATCAGATCAGATCAGATCAGATCAGATCAGATCAGATTAGATCAGATCAGATCAGGTCAGGTCAGGTCAGGTTTTGGGTCGAGATCGAGCCTAGCTTGGACGGTGGTCGCAAGAAAGCGTGCCAAACCGAACTCGCTCTGCAATCGTTTACCAACCGATTCGTCACTGTTAAATCAACGATCACTCGGCGGATCATTGGCCGACCCGGTCTCTTCTTTTTTCGATCGGAGTAGTCCCACTTATTGGTCACCAACTGATGGTGTCAGCGCAGGATTGTGTCCGGTGTGAACAGCGTCCCAGCCTGCTCGAGCTGTTTGCGGCCAATGAGTTTTCCTTTGACTGCCAAACGACGTCGCTGGTCATCGGAAAGCAAGATCCGCTTCTTGCCGAGCTGCTCTTTGAGAATGGCATTTTCGGTGCGAAGGTACTCAATGACCTTTTGTGGTTGATTGATCCAAATGGCAAGAATGATCAGCATCAACTGCCACGGTTGCAGAACGAATTTCGTCGGCGTCTCGGAAAAGCCGAGACGATCATTGGTGTGAAGCGAGAAGTAAAGCTGCGTGGCCAATCATGTGAGCGAAACAGCCTTTTCGCCGGTCTGGGGAGAACCACGGGGGAAACATTGCCGACGTAATTAGCACATCGGTTCGGCTGCGATGTGAGGTTCGAAAAGGTTTCAAAGTCGACTTTCGGAAGTGTTAAATGCTCACCTGACTTTTGTTTCCCCACGGGTTTTCACGACTCTTTCGTTCTATCCGATGTTGCTAACCGCGATGTAATCGCGAGGACAAATAGGAATGCACTGCTACGAACAGTGAACAAGGGGAAACCCGTCCGAACGCTTTGTTTTTGGACAGCTTGAGATACTGCTCGGCGACAGTGATAATGATCGCACTAGCCCGCACCAAACGGAAACGCATAATCAAGTCGATGAAATGCATAACCATTGTCCACGTTTTCTGAATGCTGCTTTTTTCGGCTTGTTGATTTTTGGATTATGGGTGCCATCTGCTGTTTATTCAAAGCCGCCGGGTGAACCAAATCCAATTCAATACGTCGTACTTGAGGGTGGCGGACCTGACCAAGGACCCGGTCCTGATGTTTGCAAGAATATGAGCGCTTTATCCGAACGGTTCGGTCCCGTATCTGCGTCCTCCGATCGCATGATTGCCTATGGCGTTCAGCAACTTCGCATCCTATCGCGTTCGACAGATGTTGTGCGGCGAGATGTGAATCAGGCATTGGATCTAGCGGAACGCACTGGCATTCCGGTGTTTTTGCACGTTGATTCTTGCTACGGGTGGGGCGCGGACAGTGAGAAAAAGCAAGAAGATGCACCGTCGGCGAAATTCTGGCAGCATCCGGAGATGCGTGAGTGGGATCGATTCCCCAATGGCGATCAGCTTCAAGAACGGGTGCCTCGTCCATGGTTGCACTGGGGCCCTTGGTGTTCACCGGCACCGGCCGTAGCGGCTTTCGGATCCCCAACGTTTGTCACCTTTGCGACATCGCAGCTCGACGAAGGAGTGTTATTACCTGTGGCCAGCCGTTTACGGAAATGGCAGCGTGATGGTCGTGAGTACCTGTTTGCGGGCATCAACATTGGCTGGGAGGCTCACTTCCCAAATTTTGGCGATCCCGCAATGCTCCGCTCAATCGAACTCGCTGGCGGTGTCGTGCGTGCTGAGTACCCACGTTCGGCGCGTGGCGTCGAGATGGACCGGGATTTTGTCGGCAAACAGCTTGGTTACGCCTCACTGCATTGGCGCGGGTGGAACGAGGAGCGATTGAGATTGGCTGCTAAGCAGGAGGGAATCACACGTGACGTGAAATTTCAACAGCTCTGCTACGAATCTCTGCACGATTTCATGGAGACGATGGCAAAGGCATGTTGCGATCAAGGCATCACAGCCGATCGAGTCTTTACCCATATCGTGGCACTTGCATCCGTCCAGAACGCAACCACGATTCGTCCACCGATTTGGACAGCGGTTAACCCGTACTCGACGCCTGGTTTTACGATGGACAATCGTGGTGGCGCTAAGTTCGATCTGGCTGAAACTGTACGCCAAGTCCGTGCTGCCAACGGCAATCACGACGTCCACTTCGGTGTTGTCGAGTCCTATTTTAATCTTGGCGGCCGTGTCTACTTCAATGACACCGCTGAATGCCTAAGCGAGATCAAAGCGATGTTCGCCGCTGGTGCTCGCGTGCAAGCCTTCTACGGCGGTTTTCCTCTTGCTGCCAACCGAATTCCGAAGCCAGCACTTGTGGCGATCGAGCAGTGGCTTAGTGGAAACCAGGCCATTGCACCTGAGCAGCGAAAAGGCAACTGAAACCCTTCTGGAAATTATATGTTGACGTGACGTTTGATGGCAGGATCTCTTCGTACCAGCGAATCAATTGTTCTTCAAACTCTTTGGTCAGCTCGGGTTCAAGGTCGACATCGCTTCGTGACTCGCGGGGGGCCTTGGTGAAGTTATTTTGTTGGGGGCGTCCACCGTCGTAGTCGGGCAATAACTTCCAGTCGTCTTTCTGAGTTGCTAGGTCGTGCAAACCATTTTCGTTGCCGAAGTCTTTGATATGCGGCGTTCGAGAGAAGTAGAGTGGCTTTGCACGAGCGAAGCGTTACCCAGAATCGCATCCAGCATGTCTTTGCCGTCGAATGAATGCTTTGCCGATGGGCTAGATCCGGCTGGCCTTGAAAGCGACGGAGCCAAGTCGAAGGCGGCAAGTACGGTCTACGTGTCTCGCGTGCCCGATTTTTCTTGCAAAATGCACGGGCGTCAAACAATTGGAGGAGAACGAATGCCATTTTTATAGAGTGTCGCTTTGCAGACCCGCAACGGTTTTGTCGCTGGATCGCACGTCTTTGGCTCGGGACCATTGTCAGAGCAAAACACGATCAATGCCGAAATAGCCTAGGTCCGACCAGCCGAGATCGTCGATAAACACCACGATGGTGTTCGATGGACGATCGGCGGCATGGGATCTGTCGGCGAAGAATTGCGTCGCCAACGCGGCAACACACTTGGTGAAGCATCGCCAGGAGAAACATTCAACGGTGTTCGGTACAAGTTCATCGCTTCACCGTTCGCCGTATGGGACCCGCGTTCAGAAGGTGCGACGCATCGGCCGAAACGCCCGGAAGCTCGCCCCGTTTTTCCGGAGTGATATGCCCGATGGCCGTGGTTGGTCGACTTGGAATCGTGTCGCCTGTTTGCTCGCACCACGCGTCCATCACATCGCGAAGTTCTTCAAGGATCGCGGCACATTCTGGCGAGTCGACGAGATTGTTGAACTGATTCGGGTCTGATTGAACGTTATAAAATTCTTCAAAGGGGCGAGGTTGAAGGAAGATGTCACGCTGTTGCGGTTCTAGCAATCCGTTGGCTTCCGCATCCCATAACTCTTTGCCAGCAGGAAACTTGTCTGCCGACTCGGCGCAAAGATTCTGATCTTGGTGATTGTGGTTGCGGATATACACCCAGTCGGCAAATCGCACCATTCGTTCGTTGGCAGGGTACGTGTGCCAATTGTGTTCTGCAAAAACATAATCACGGACGGTGAGTTCCGGATCACTCAGGGTCGGAACCAGACTGACGCCTTGAAACTGTTTTGGAATGGATACGTTCGCCAATTCCAGCACTGTCGGGCCAATATCAATCAGACTTACCAGCGACTTTGAGCGTTTGCCCGCGGCAATGCCCGGTCCGGAAATGACGAGTGGCACTTTTGCACCGGAATCGTAAAGCCGCGTCTTGGCTCGAGGAAATGGTTTCCCGTTATCGCTGGTGAAGATCACATAAGTGTGCTGGTCGATGCCTTGCTTTTTGAGTTCCTCCAGCAACAGGCCGAGATAAAAGTCGGTTCGTGCTACTTCGTGATAGTACCCTAGAAAATCGCGGCGAGTCATGGGGCCATCGCAAAGGTAAGGCGGCACCACAACATCTTTGAGTAGGAACGGCGGGGCGTTCTCTGTGAACTGCCAGTCGCGGTGCGCGTCATGGGAGGCAAACAGGCAGAAGAACGGTTGGTCGTTCGGCCGGTTGTTCAATATGTCGATCCAATCTTTCGAACCACTGGGTTTGCCGCCGGGATAGATTTGATCGAAGGCATCGACGAGTCGAGACTCGTCGTCCGACTTTCCGTCGTAGGTCATGTGATTCTTGCCGCTCAGTACCGTGTAGTATCCTTCACGCCGCAGTCGCCCCGGAAATTTCCACTGATCGCGAGGAAGTGGCGTGTGCAATTCGGGTGCTCCCGTGTTATGCGGATAGCGACTCGTGAGGATGCTGCATCGGCTTGGGCTGCAACTGCTGGCCGTTACATAGGCGTTCTCAAATGTCATTCCCGTAGCGGCTAGCTGGTCGAGATTGGGCGTAGGTACAGGACCTCCATAGGTTCCCACATCTTCCGAGGAGATATCATCGGTAATGAAGAAGATGAAATTGGGGCGTGGCTTTTCTTCCGCAACCGCCGTCGCTAGACAAGTGAGTGAGAAGAAAAGGGAAAGGACAAACTTTTGTTGCATCGTATCCATGATTGGGGTTGATGTATTCAAAGGACCGTTGGAAACGCACTGATGCGCAGCGTGGTGCATCCATAGGGAACCAACGTGATGGGTTGCGGCTTTTCGCCTTTCGGAAACGACGCAGGGCTCCACGGCAATGGACCAGCTTCGTCGTGATAGCGAGCCCATAGCGGATTTGGAACACCGTAAGCCTTGATCATGAGCGGTGCGTTTTTCAGGTTCCACGGGTTGCTGGCTAACGGTTTATCACTATCGACGACAACGAACTTTCGAGTTGCTACCTCCATTCCGGAGACGATGTCTTTTTCAAACAGCGACAAGTTCCATAGCGTTTCGGTACGAACCTCATCGCCGCCTTTGCGCTGTGTCCATTGCTCGTCCATTTTCAATGCGAAGACCAAGGGGCCAAGCAAAACACTGGCGCAGTTTTCATGACCACGCTCGAACCGGACCTGCATTGGCAACCGCAACGTCACGGTATCGTCCGCTTTCCAAACACGGTCGAGCACCGCCATGGTGCTAGCCTTGGGCGATAACGTTTTCTGGCCGTTGATCTCAATGGACGCGTTTTCACACCAAGCCGGGATGCGCAGATGCAGCGGAAAGCGAGTCGGCTTGATGGTACTGACCGTAAAGCGAACGGTATCGCGGAAGGGGTAGTCCGTTTCTTCGACGATCGTCACCTTGGCTGCGTCGTTCACCGTCGTC
Organism: Novipirellula herctigrandis; assembly: GCA_007859835.1. Classification (GTDB taxonomy): domain Bacteria; phylum Planctomycetota; class Planctomycetia; order Pirellulales; family Pirellulaceae; genus Novipirellula_A; species Novipirellula_A herctigrandis. The sequence continues at coordinate 7,892,866 of SJPJ01000001.1, forward strand.
GTGACGCGGCACGGCGCGTAAGCCATCGTTGCGAGTCCACCGTCGCGCGAGGCCATCCACAAGTGAGCGGCAAACTTGGGCCATGCCTGATGCATGTTGCAGGTGCAACAAGGATAACCGTTCGTCAAACCGAAAAGGTTCGAGTCATAGGCGTGGTTGGTGAATTTGTGAGGACTGTAAGTGCAGGAAATTTGATTGGCCTGCTGAAAGTATTGTCGCGCCGTGAAGTCATCGGTGGCTTGTGTTGGCAGTGCGTTGAAGGCAACTCGCTCAAGCATGTCAGCAAAACGCACGTCGCCCGAGATCTCGAAATTCTTCTCCAGCGAAAACAATGTTTCGGAAATCGTGCAAAATTCACTACCGCGAGTCGGATCCGTGCCGTGCATCCCTTCATCGCCGCCCCACAAACCATGTGGCTGACCATGATGGGTGCGAATGTCGTCAAGGGCCTTCATCGTGACCGCGAGCGACTGTTCAATGCCATCGCGCTGGCCGAAAACTAAAGGGTACTTCAATGCATGCCCCAGATTGACGCAGTGGTAAGCATCACCGGCGCCATGGTGCGCGCCGTATCGAAACAGTCTCAGTTTTGCCCCCGTTTGGAAGTCATCAACCCACGGATACGTTTGCTGTATGAGCAGGTCTGCCAACTCCAGTAAGAACTCTTCCCCCGTTACGTTGTAGAGCCAATAGACGCTCATCACGTTGTCGCCACCGCGTCGTCCTGCCCACCAAGAACCACTGTCCGAATTATTAGGGTCGTACAACGGTCGTGATTTCAGTTCGGCATGTTGAAAACGCGCGTAACGCAACATGCAATCGAGTGCTCGATGGTCGCCTGTCGCCATGTAGTGCTGCTGCAGAATTTTCAGCATCACCATCCGCGGCCACCAGTCGTCGGGATCCGCGATTTGTGCACCGGTTGGCGGTACAGTGGTTCGATCTTTGTCCTTTAGTTCATACGGGCCGATCTGTCCGCCCGGTCGCTGGTTCGAAAGTGTCCACTCGATCCAACGCATCGCCTTGGCTTCAAGGTCTTTATCGTCAAGCAACTTGGCCAGCGGATAGAGCCCGTCGATCCAATAAGGCCCGCGTTCCCACGTGTCGCCATCCCCACCCAACCAGGCATTGCGGTCCCCACATACGGGTTCGTACACCTCATCTAGGTTGCCGGTCAGTCCATCAGCCATCGTTTGAAGTTGTTGCTTCAGCCAACCATTGGGCTTAACCGTCCCTAATGGCAATTCAGCGTAAGCCTTTTCGATCAACGGTGGTCGATTGAATCGGACGACTGCATTTGTTTCAGCGAGTACTGGCGCCGACACTAGTACAAATAGCCCTACCGATATCGATAATTGCAGCATCATTCAAGTTGACTTTCTATTGAGCTTCAAAGGTGTCCACACCATTGTAGCGATCGTGGAGCGTATGAGTTCCATGAGTCGGTGGTTGTAGGGATGTTGGGTGCGAGTGGCTGGGGACGTGTCAGCATTCGGTCTATATTTGATCTCCACTGGGTGTACGCAGAAGAATGAGTGTAAGCAGAAGAAAACAGTAACTGTGTCGAGAACTCAGACAAATTGTGTCAGAATGTCCTGACAGACAGCACGGCTGATTATTTCGGCCCAATGGAGACGTGTCAAAATGAGAACCCCCTCGCACCGTGACTTGACCAGCATTCTGCTGGCTTCACTCCGGCTGACAGTCCGGAATCAAAGAAAAGGGAAAAGAACTACCATGCCCAACCAATTTCGGTTTGTTCGCCAGGCGGCCGCATTCTTGATCGCTTGCGGCCTCATCGCCAGCCTGATGACTTGTTTCGCTGGGGCACTCTACGCCCAAACGGTGGACCCAAAATCAGTATTAGGCGACACGACAATCCCGTCCCCCGAAGACGTTTCGCAAACGTTTCCCTACGGAATCACGGGCAAGACGCCGCCATCTTTGACGAAGATCAACTACGAAGGACAAGAGTCTTACCACAAACACCGCATCAATTTGAGGATCTTTCAAGGCTGTCCCCAGATTGAAATCGCGGGAAGTGCTGTCCGCACGGGGGTACCTAGAACATACCGGGACGTGAAGGCGGCACCCTCCACCATCTGCGAAAGGTGGCATCGATAGACATCCTCATGAATCGGGCTCGTCCCCTCATCCGTCGTGGTCACGACGATCTCAACCTTCACCGCGGCGCACCCGCTCGGTAAGCCCGACACGAGTCCGGCGACAGACTGCCCCACAGTGGAACCCGATAATGACCATACCGGGATGTGCGTGGAGCCACTCGACATGAGCACTAGCGAAGGTTGCCCCGTCGCGTTCGACATGTTGTTTGCGCTCAAGTAGATCGGGGACTCCGCCCACCTGCCAGCTACTCGCTTTTCAATCTCTCTCGCACCATCCTCGACAAACGCCTGGTTCTTTTCGCCGGGTGAATTGACAGGATTGTCCGCCCCAGAGCCGGTGACGGTAGAGGTAAGCAGCGCAATGGATAGGAGGGGCATTCGCATAACGATCTGACCGGAAACGGAGACGGAACCGGCCCAAACGGCCTTGATGAGTTCTAACCCTACTGACTGGATGAAAGACATTCTTCGGTTCTCGATGTTTGGTTGGCTAGTTCTGGTATGACTTGTGGCGCGATGGCTCCGGTGTGGGTGCCGAAGGTCCTGCGCGCGAGGTGCAAAAAAAAGACTCATATAGCCGGACATTTTCGCGATGAAACGCATCTTGTCACGATTGAGATTTACCACTTCATTTGCGAGTGACTTAGCAGGAGTTGGACCGAAGGCGTTCCGCCATGTAGCCGGCTTGCCGAAAACTCCACAAGGACGATTGAATCGACACGTCGACTCAAGCAGCTCGCCGACAATATTGCTTCAGATGCCCACTCAGTCGCTCCTTACAAACCACATGTTCCTTCGCGTACTTCAAAATCGCCACCGGGTCACCGTCACGCACCGGAGGCGAGTGATCTCGCGCACTGTGTCCACGTTCGGTGTTGTACCAAGTCGCCCGTTTCTTTCAGCAGGTAATTGAGTTGTGTACAGAGAGGTCTTTGAAGAACCGTGACAGACGAGGGGGTCTACCTCAAGAAATACGTGACAGGAACCGGTTTCTACAAAGGGCCAAGAAGTTACTTTGACTTTTAGACCCACGAGCGAAAGCACAGTCCGCTCAATCGCCAAACGCTTGCGGAAGTGTACCGCAGTGGCCGGTAAAAACGCAGCAATCATCATATGTATTCCGAGCGCGCTCGTGGTCCGAATTTGGGGATCCACTTCATTTATAGTTGACAATCGAATAGGATTCTCGGTCTTCGTTGGCCTTGCCGGATGACATGTGCGACACAATCGGCGGAATCGAGTGACTGGCTGGGATCACTGTTCGGTGTCAGGCGTCGTAAACCATAGAAGATCGGATGCTCCAATGGCAGCGATTTCGGAATCGAATGCTGAATTATCTCTTGCCGCGGAGCCTGCGCCGCGACTGAGCATTCGGCACTTGATGTTGTGGACCTTGTGTTGCGCCGTTTATTGGGCGCTGATTCGCGAGGTTAATGCGAGGTCCTCGAGCCAGATGCAGGTGGGACTGTTCAGCAGCATCGTGACGGGAGCCGTGTTCGCCGGTGTGATCACGCTAATATCGATGCGAGTTCGCAGCAGTCCACCACTGCTGAAGCATCCGGGACATTGGTTGCTCTTGATTAGCGCGATCTTCACGCTGATCGCGGCACCCGTCCTTCACGCGTTAACTGGATCGTTGGCGCTGATGAACCCCTTTGACCCAGACCGCTGGGAGTTCGTGGTCATACGCATCCTCTATCTGTTTCCGCCGATCGCGTTTGCTTTTGCCGCCGCTCGCATCCGCGACCGCATCTGGAAGGTACTTTTCATTGCCATGGTCTTGCCGGGTGTCCCATGGTTTCTCTCCTTGCTTGGAATTGACCTGCCCAGCAGCTATTTCCACGCGTGGCCCAAACTCGTGCTCGCTTCTGCGATGGTGGTTGTATCGATTGTTGAGTTGAAGAATGGACCTCGACACGACTGGCTGCATTGGACCGGAGTCACGACCCATCTAGCATCATGTAGCAACCTTATTCTGCGGGTGCTCGCAACGCTCATCCCATGATTCATGGCACGGTTGCAGTGCAGCGATCAACTCTTGCAGCTGCGATTCACTGAAGCCGTGGTGGCACAGTGCAGCGAGGTTCTTGGCAACTGTCCGATCCAATTCGAAAACGCCGTGTTTTGCGTTTCATTCGAGTCCTCCCGGGAGAGACGAGTGATAAAAACACTCGAAGGCAATGAACGCTGAACCAATGTTTGATTGAGCACGTCGCGGGAAAAGGTGTGGCTCGAAGTGAATGTCGCGACTAGGATATGTGTCAGTGCTTCACCTCAATGAAGGGGCGACTGCTCGCAATTCCTGCTCTTACGATCTTGCCATGAATGATGTTGCCAACCAGTCGCCCGACAATAAGGACACCGGTTTTGCCGAGACCCGATTGCATGATTCCGGTGATGCGTTTTCCCAACAAGAGTATGACATCGCGTTGATTGCCGAGATACTTGAGTTCGGCAGTGTGAGTGAACGCCAGATGGCGAACGCCATGAGTGACTGGTCGATTCACGGCAGCATCTCTTTGGCCAAACACATCGAGAGCCAAGGCCTCTTGCCGCCTGAGCAGATCGCGAACCTAACACAACGCGTTGAAGGTCGCATTGAGCGAGCCCGTAAAAGTGCGGCCAACGATTCGTTAGCGCCGGCTGCTAACGAGAGTCTGTTCTTGGCGACCATCGAACGACTCGACCGCACTGGCCGCGTCTCAAAACTACTCGGCATCACTGTGGCCGCAAGCGTTAACGCCGAAGACAGTCGTGACTCCGATGTGCGTTACCAGATTGTGCGCAAGCTGGGACAGGGAGGTCTTGGACGCGTCTGGCTCGCACGTGACCTGAGCTTAAACAGATATGTCGCACTCAAGGAGATTAGCCATCCGTCGAAGGCGACCGACGCGATTGTTGACCGGTTCAAGTACGAGGCCGAAATCACCGGTCGACTTGAACATCCCGGAATCGTTCCCGTTTACCACTTAGGAAAAGACGAAAGTGGTCGGGATTTTTACACAATGCGGTTCCTCGGAAAAAAAACGCTTCAGGACTCGATTGCCGAGTATCATGAGCGATGGGATGAAGGGGATCATGACCCCATGCTCTTGCGGCATCTGCTCAACGCGTTCGTTAACATCTGTCACGCGATGGGGCACGCCCACTCTCGCAAGGTCATCCATCGTGACCTGAAGCCAGAGAACATTGTGATTGACAACTTTGGTCAGGTGATCGTGATCGATTGGGGGCTGGCCAAAGTGCTTGATGACACTGCGGTCGAAAGTCTTGGCGATGCGATGGCAAGTGGTGACGGGAATCGCACCGGCGAAGGTCAGGTTCTCGGAACTCCGCTCTACATGTCGCCAGAACAAGCGGCCGGACGCCTGGACGAGGTCGACAGTCGAACCGACATCTACGGCCTGGGCTCCATTCTGTTCGCGATCATTACCGGATACGCACCGCACGAGCAGACTCAGAAGTCGGCGGTCGATTCGGGCGTGGGTGCCCGCGGAATGATTTCGGTCATCGCCGGCGGCAACACGCCCAGCGCGCGGGATATCCACCCCGCGGCCGATCCTATTCTGGAGGCAATTTGTGCCAAAGCCATGGCCCGCCGACGATATGCCCGCTACCAGCAAGCACCCGAACTGGCGGAGGAAGTACAACGCTGGATGGCCGGCGAATCGGTTACCGCTTATCAAGAAACGGCCTTTCAACGGGGGCGGCGTTGGATCTCGCGGCATCAAGGGCTAACCCAAGCCTTGGTGGCAATGATCATGATCGTCTTGGTTGTACTGACATTGCTCGGCATGTCCGCTCGTCAAAATTACCTCGACGTTCAGGAGTCTCAGTTTACTCAGATGGAAGGCGACGTCAGGGAAATCGAGATTCAATTGCGTGGTTTGGCGGGCGAGTTGGCCAAAGATGCACGCTTCATTTCGGCACTGCCACCGGTCCAAGGTGTCATCGGCGCCCGCGGCGGTGTAGAGGGTGATGACGAAGAGGTTTGGAGAGCGCGGCTCGAATCGATCTACACAAGTCTGCTGCGATCCAACCCCGAGTACCTTGCCTTGTCCTATATTGCAAAGAATCAAGACGGGACCGAAGAAATTGTTCGAGTGGAACGCAATCCGGCTGACCCGTCATTCGTGACAACCTTACCTACCGGTCGCCTGCACACTTCGGAAACTGATCCGTTGATGGACGAGGTCGCGCTGCGCGAACCGGGTGACGTCAAAATGACGCTCGATCCGCGCCCTCGGTTTGCCAACTCAACCGATCTCGTGGAACGGCTCGTCGTCGCGACTCCTGTCTACAGCGACGTCGCGGGCGATTGTTTCGGCATGTCATTGATTGAGTCTGATATTGCTCGCCAAATCGAAGAGATACTCCTGGGGCTCGGCGGCGTTGAATGCGAGGTTTATGTAGCGGATGGCGAAGGCGGGCGACTTTGGGCCTCGGCAAGTCCAACAGCCGGCGTGCAACTAGCGACTTCAGGCCAGGTCATTAGTGGCCTGCCTTCGGAAATCGTCGAACAGATGAGTGAGCAAGGAAAATTGTTCGAAACCAAGAAAGACAATGAATATCTCTGTAAACGGTTCTATGTAGATCCAGCCGGTCGAGGCGTGATGATCTTCGCCCGACTTCCGGCTAACGAATAATCGCGGGCAGGTTGCGACGCGCTCCCGCGTGTCGTGAAGGAATTGCCGGAAGCCCGTGGGGTCAACAAACTCAAACGACCATCTTGACGGAAAAACTCCGTTCTTCCATTGGTAGAGAAGGCCCGAAGGGTGCTTCGCACTATTGGTACCTGCCCCCCCTTTTCCTTGTGCCCCTTTTCCTTGTCACAGTCTTGCCGCCCGCTCCTGGTGGCAATGTCTGGTGAGGCTATGGGTTCGTAGTCTTCTGAGTGGCTGTGCGATCCGCGGGCGCGCTTCGGCCCTCTTCGCGGCATCTATCCAGCAAGGCGGTTAGCTTCTGCACATCGGCCGGATATTGCTCGTACACATTCGAGGCCTCGCGGATATCGCGGCCAAGGTGGAATAGTTGACCGGGCGGTTGGGATGCGTCGTAAGGGATCGGTTCCTTCGATACACCGCCGCCATGCTGGCCAAGTATCAACTTCCAATCGCCATGCCGGATTGCCAGCGTGCCTCCGAAGCTATCGTTGACCATCGCGTCGCGCGTTGGCTGTCGCGCAGGCTGATCCCGTAGAGCGCCCAGGAAGCTGAAACTGTCTTCCCCAGCGTCTTCAGGAAGATCGACGCCAAAGAAGTCCGCAAAGGTTGCCAACATGTCGGTCAAGGCGATCAACGAGTCGTCATCCGAGCCGGCCGACACGTGCTTCGGCCACCGCGCGATAAGTGGGACACGAACGCCGCCTTCGTAGACGTCCGTCTTCTGTCCCCGCAAGGACCCGTTCACAGCGTGGCCGTTGATCGTGGCGTGATCCATCGGCTCGTACTTGACGACCGCTCCGTTGTCGCTGGTGAAGAGGACGATCGTATCGTTGGCAAGCTTCGCCTCGTCCAAAGCATCGAGCACTTCCCCCACACTCCAATCAAGCTCGGCAAGAAAGTCGCCGTAGACGCCGATCTCGCTTTCGCCGCGAAATTTTGGGTTCGGCGCAAGAGGGCTGTGGATGTTGCGGTGAGCGAGGTAGAGGAAGAACGGTTGTTGATTGCTTTGTTCCTTCACCCAACTCACGGCTCGCTCGGTGAGCATCTGAGCTAGGTCTTTGTGTTCGTATCGAGCCGCTTTGCCGCCCTGGACGCCCAGCCGAGCAGTCCAGCCGTTGCGAGGTCGATGCAAGTAGTCCTTCTCGTAGCCGGGGCGTTTGTCGGGCGTTATGCGCATGGGATCATTCGGATCCAGTCCTACGACGCGATCATTCTCGATGATGATATGGGGGTGCTGACCCACGTGAGGAAAACCCCAGAAGTAGTCGAAGCCGCACTGCCGTGGTCCGGGACGCAACGCCCGATTGTAGTCCGGGCCGAATTCATCATCCCATCCAGGCGCCTCTGGACTGCCGAACCCGAGATGCCACTTACCGATGCAGGCAGTGCGATATCCCTGGTCTCGAAAGAGATCACCCAAAGTCAGGCGGTCTTCGTTGATCAGCAGCGGATCATTGGCCCACACGCAAGAAGACTGAGCCCAGGTTCGCCAGGCATACCGTCCCGTGAGCAGGTTGTAGCGCGTCGGCGTACAAACCGACGAAGGAGAATGGGCATCGGTAAACCGGCGTCCTTCGTGAGCGAGGCGATCGATGTTCGGCGTTTTGACTTTCGTCGCGCCGTAACAGCTCAAATCGCCGTATCCAAGATCGTCCGCGAGAATCAGCACGACATTAGGGCGGTCCGCCGCTGCTGGATTTTGCAGTAGCAGCAACCCGGTTGCTGCCGTTGCGATGATCGCGAATCGTAAAATCACTTTTGGAATCTCCTGGTTCTGTTTGCCTGGGAACGAAAGCATGACTACATCGATCTGGTGAACCGAAAGGTGGCAATCAATTCGGCGTGGCGGCGTCGATCACATCGTAAAAGTCTTTCATAATGGCAGCTGAGTCAAAGCCCTCCCACAGCACCATCTTGACCGGATTTTTGGGACGATCCACCCAGGCTTGACCGTTCAGCGCGGGGCGAGGTACTTCGACAGCTTTGCCGAATCCGGGGTCTTTGAGTACAGCAACCGCCGTGGCGTCAAAGAAGGAGCGGAACGGCGGATCGCCATGTTGGGACGCATGCTTGTAGAGGTTGACCGAATAGTCGCCAAAGGTTGTAAAGGTACCGCCATGACGTCCTTCGATACTGAGATCGACCTTGGGGCCCTTTTCGGGCATCTTGTCGAAGATGTCCTGCTGGTACGCCTTCACACCCCAGCTTCCAGAAGGATCGCCGTAGCGCACCGTGACCATCTCGAAATCGACCGGAAGTGACAGGACATAGTCGATACAGGTCAAATCCGAAGTCATGTTGTACTCACCCGCGCGGGGATAGTTGGACCCGAGCCAAACGATCTTGACGTTGGGGATGATCGAAGGGTCTTTCGCAAGCGCCAATGCAATGTTGGTCAGCTTCCCAATCGGCAACAGCACCAGTTTGCGGTCGGACTGCTTCTTTGCTTGGGCGACAATGAAATCGACTGCTTCTTTGCCGTCGTACGACTGATCATGAATGTGCGGCAGGATTTCGGCAAAACTACCGTTGGCCCCTTTGAACATGGGCAACTTTGGATAGAAGCCGCAGAGTTTGACGACTCGCACGGCTTCGGCCATTTGCTCGTCCACATCGCCGCCATTCTGCGTTTTGTTGACCGTAATGCCCTCAACTTCGAACGTGTCTTTGCTTAACAACGCGTAGGCGATGGCGTGTTGGTCATCCGTTTCATTGTTGGCGTCCGAGTCGATCAGCAGCCGGATCTTGTGGCTGTCTTCCGCATTGGCGCAGGCCACCATTGCTGCCCAAAACAGTGCGATCAAAATGCCATTGGTGAGTCGTTTCATTTCTAGCTTTCTTTCGGTTTGCGTTTGACATAGACATAGTAGGCTCCGCAGATCGGTTCGCCTCGCTCGTCGTAGAACCATGTGTACAAGCGAGTCGGCCCCTTGCTCAAACGCATCGTGAAGCGGGCCGCTTGATCCCCGCTTTTCAGTTCTCGCTTGCCGCGTTTACCATCGATCGTCATCCGGGCGGAGCGAATCGGCAGAGCCAAACCGGGTTCCAGTACACCATCTGCGACCACGTCGGCCGGAGCAGGCGCATTGAGCGCTAGCCCACTCTCACGCGGCCAACGCCGTAGCTCGAATTCGTATTCGCCGTCCTGCGCAACTTCGAGTTCCCACCAGCCGTTTTTGCGGTCGGCCTGGCGCACTTGGATTTGTTGATCGACAAACACATCCAACCATTCGCATGCCGTTAACAAAGAAGGGTTTTCTCGGTCGCTTCCAATAATCACGCGTTGTGGCTCGTTGGCCACCTCTTTCACCGAATCCCACCACGCATCTAGCTTGGCTCTCATTTTCGCAGCGATTTCAGGGTGTTGGCCGATCACATTCTTTGTTTGCATTGGGTCTTCATCAAGGTGATAGAGCTCTCGGTCGCGCAGCAATCGCCAGCGTTTCCAAAGCACTCCGGCGCCTTCACGCCGCATACGTGACTGGCTGTCCGGAGAGGGATAGTCGAACTCAAACGGCATCCGGCTGTAGTTGATGACCAGCATGCGATTCTCGGGAATCGAGCTTCCACCACGCATGGCGGGCGCCAAGCTAATACCATCGAACTCGGTGTCCTTAGCGATACCACAGAGATCGAGCAGCGTGGGCAGAAGATCCTGGGACTGCGCCAGTCCGGCCAAATCCCGTGGCTGGCCCAGGTTCCCATCGGGCCAACGCACGAATAGCGGCACGCGATGTCCGCCTTCCCAAAGGTCTGTCTTGCGACCGCGCATGCCGCACGGATAGTAGAACTTGCCAAACGTGCTGCCGTTGTCGGTGGTGAAAACCAAGATGGTGTTTTTTGCTAAACCGCTCTCTTGAAGGAAAGCTTCTAGGCGGCCGATGTTGTCGTCGACATTGCGGATCATGCCGAGATACCGAACGATTTTTTTGCGCAGTTCTGGATCGAGATCGGGATATTTTTCAGCGGTAAAGCGCCGTTCCATTTCCTCGCGGTATTTGGCCGGAACCCAATGGGGTTGGTGGGGCGCATTGGTTGGCAAGAAGAGCATGAAGGGCTTCTCAGACTCGGCCGTAGCGTTCATCCACTTGATCGCCTCTTCAAAAAAAACGTCGGTGCAATAACCGTTGAACCGTTTCTTTTCACCGTTGAAGGTGTAGATATCGTCGAAGTAGTCGTTGTTCCACTGGTCAGGCACGGAGTTGATGTGCGAAGAGGGGAACCAGAGCGAGTCATGGAATCCTCGGTCGCCGGGACGGAAGGGATAGTTGTCGCCCACGTGCCATTTTCCGAATAGCCCTGTGCGGTAGCCACCTTTGGCAAACAGGTCCGCGATGGTTGGCAATTCGGGACGCAGCAGCGTGCGCCCGCTGCTGACGTTGATCGCTGCGTTCCGAGCGGCGTCGCGCCCGGTCAGAAACTGGCCACGCGTCGGCGTGCACATTGGGGCAGCGTGATAGTCCGTGAAACGCAGGCTCTGTTTATAGAGCCGGTCCAAGTGCGGAGTTTGCAGCACGGGGTTACCGTGGCATGAGAGTTCGCCGTACCCCTGATCGTCGGTCATCACAACGACGACGTTCGGTCGGGCCCCCTCGGCAGTCAACGCGCCGGTTGAAATGAGAGCCAACAAAGTTGCAATACAGATTTTGAGCATAATTCGCTGTCACGCGCTAAGGTAATTTCTCGTGATGTTGCAGAACGAGGCTGTGTGATGAACGTGGCGTTGTCCGAGCTATCTTCATTCCATCGATGGAACGTCACTCGACGGAATAAGGAACGGTCGCAAGTATAGTCGATGTAACCGTTGTACGCCGGGTGTTCCTGGTCGCCATCGTCCGGCTACTGTTTCGTAATGTCGAATCACCGAGCAGTAATGAATGGCATCAATTGGATTCGGTAGACAGGGAGTTCTTCGCGGGAACTGCGCACTGAATTTGGGAAGCGAAATACTGTTTGTGGTCGGTTCAATCCGTGCTTCACAGAGCCGTTCCAACCCGATTCCCAACATCAGGACGACAACACTCCAAATGGTTGACTTCCTCATGTGATTTACCGCTGGTTTTTTAGGGTCTACAGACTCAAATCGATATCCCGTTCATTTCGGTTCCTGCTGTTTCCAAACAATGTTCGCCGTTTCGTTTTCGATATCGAGTTGAACTGACGCGTGGGCGAATACCCGGGAGTACGTGTAGCCGTCACGAAAGGCCGGCCCCTTGGGCGGGCCCAACGGGCGGTCATAGTCAGCCGGATGTGTCAGCCATGTTTTGCTTTTCTTGGCGTCATAGCTGTCTTTCAAGTCAAAATAGCTGTACTTCTCGGCGCAGATAAGAAAGATTGCCAACTGATAGTTGAAACGATTCTTAACGTCCTTGCCTCGCCTGATGGGGGTGTTGACCCTTGTCGCTGATCTCGGGGTTTCATCCGCGTCTTGCTGGTTTCCACCCAACCCACATGTGTAAGCAATGATGGATCCCTGCCGCGCGGCTTTCTGAAAATCCTTGATTCCCTGGGCAACATAGTCTTTCTTGGACATCCCCACGGCGCCCTCAAATCCCTCGATATAAGATCCATCCAACGTCTTGATATAACGGAGACCCGAATCCGGGAAACGTGCTCTCAATATGTTCGCCAGCATCAGCTTCTGTGGCCCTAGCATGTTCCGCGTATCCTTCATCATGGTCACATATCCGGCTAACTCAGCGGCTTTCTTTTCTTCTCCAATAACACCTTTCAGGAAGGCTGGCTCGAGAATCTTGACCACACCGTCCAGAAAAATTCCGTCAATGGATGGATCGGAACAAACCTCTTTTGCAGCGTTGATCCACCAATCACGTAGCATCTTGTTCGTGAGATCGTAGGCTTGGATCCGGTTGCGGATGAGTTTGTCGTTGCCATCGCGCCCAACCAGAAAGGCCCCGGGGATGAATGGCACGGGCGTAAGCCGCTTCGAACAAGATGTAGTGGATCGAGACCTGAACCTGCACAACCCGTAGTGCTAGCAAATGCGAGTGGGCTTCGGCCAGCATCTTGAGTGCCATGGGCGGTTTGAAATCACGGCGAAACCACGCTGAAATGGTGATTGTTCACATCAATAATCCCAGGAGGCTTCGCCGTGAATCAGCAGTCTATCGAATCCCCGGCCGATGTTCAAAGTAAATTGAAATCAGCTTCCTCTCTGTGCTTGGACTTTCTCCTGCCCAAGCCGGAAGTGCTGAAAATTTGCGATGAGATCGGACACAAATATCGCGACCGAACGTACAACCCAATGATCGTTGTTTGGATGTTCATCACTCAAGTTCTCTCTGCCGATCACAGTTGCCAACAAGCGGTCACTCGGCTGAATGCTTGGCGTGTTGCTCGCGGACTTTTGAAAGTGAGCAGTGAAACAACTGCCTATTGCAAAGCACGGTGTCGCTTGCCTGAGCAACTCTTTGAACGGCTACTCCTCTCGACATCCAAGCGGTGCGAGCAAGCCGCCAGCGAAGCATGGTTGTTTCATGGGCGAATCGTCGAGATGGTCGATGGCTGGACGCTAACGATGGCCGACACCGACGAGAACCAGGAAGAATACCCACAGATGACTTCTCAGCGGCGCGGGTGCGGCTTTCCGATCGCGCGGATGATTGGAGTATTTTCGTTGGCGACTGGTGCCATCAACCATACTGTGGTTGGCCCTTACAAAGGCAAGCAGACGGGAGAGACATCACTGCTGCGGTCCATTTTGGACCGTATTTCGCCGGGCCGCATCTTGCTTGCTGATCGCTACTACGCAAGTTTCTGGTTGCTTGCCGCCAGCGAAATGCGTGGTGTCGATTTAGTCGCCAGGGCTCACCACCTTCGCAAGATCGACTTCCGACGCGGACTGAAACAGGGTTACCTCGACCAGCTCGTTCTTTATCAAAGGCCTCAGCGTCCGACTTGGATGAGCCAAGAAGAATATGAAGCGTATCCAAACTCAATCTTCGTTCGTCACATCAAGTATCGAGTCGAACAGAAAGGTTTCCGAACGCGTGAGATCATACTGGCGACCACGTTGATTGACGCGGAGACTTATCAAGCCGAAGAACTGGCGCACCTGTACTACCGGAGGTGGACCGTTGAGTTGCATATCCGCAGCCTCAAGACCCAGATGCAGATGGATCACTTGCGGTGCAAGAGCCCGCAAATGGTTCGCAAGGAAATTCATTGCCACATGATCGGCTACAACCTTGTTCGTAGTGCGATGCTGGCGTCAGCGTTGAGGTTCAATGTGTGCCCAACACGCCTGAGTTTTACCGGCGCGATGCAGGCATTGGAGGAGTACGCCGCATCGCTGAGGCTGGGGGCGTCACGAAGGAATCAGCAGTGGGACAACCTGCTTGAAGTCATTTCCGAGTTGACCGTCGGCAACCGTCCTGGCCGCCAAGAAAAAAGAGAATTGAAGCGTCGAGCGAAGAACTACAAGTTGATGCAATGCCCACGCAATCCGAACCGAAATCGTTACGCCACCGCAGCTTAAGCTTACGCCCGTGCCATTCGCCCCGGGGATGCTCTTTAGTGACGTATCGGCGGCGTAGCCACCGTAGTGCACGATCACGTTGCGGTAATACAGTATCTTCGCGTCCGGATTGACCGCTTTGACGGCCCGAGCCGCCTTCAGCGTTCCCGCTTCAACCGATCCGGAATCCCTGTGCCCTGTTGCTTTCTCAAAGGTAATTAGCGGAAAGGTTGCAAGGTATCGAATCTCTTCATCGGTGAACGCGGTGTCTTTTCGGATATGCACATACAGCGGCACGCGGTCCCACGAGAAGGCCGGCATCCGCTCTGGATTCGCCATGGGATCGGACGGTTCATCCGCCTGAAGTACATTCGCTGAGCAAAGCAACGCGGCGAGTAGGGTCATTGTGAAAATCGGATTCATTCTAATTCTCTATGGAATGGGATTGATATTACTGGGTTAGTCTTCGAATTTTTTCATCGTGGACGTCCTTTCCAAATTGCGATTTCAACAGACACTCTAGTAACTCACCGTTCCGCCTCTCGCCGGTTTCTGGCGTTCGTTCTTCCACCACTCGCTTGGGCCTTCGGCTTCGATGTCCGCCCACAGCTTCAAGAGAATGCTTTTCATTTCGTCGATCTTTTCCGGCATCTTGGCGGCCATATCGTGTTCTTCTTTCCAATCCTTTTGAACGTTGTAGAGCTGGAACTTTGTCAGCGTCTCATCGCCGATAATCTTCCAATCACCGATACGCATAGCGACCCGCTCACTTGGCGCGGAAACGTGTGTGCGCCAGAAAAGCGGAGTCTTGCGTTTGACCAACTTACCTTCAAAGGCGGGCAGCATGCTTGTCCCGTCGATGGTGCGATCTGTAGGCAATGGAATCCCCACGATGTCCAGCACCGTCGCGAACACGTCCGTGCCGATGACAGGCACATCACTGGTGCTGCCCGGCTCAACATGCCCGGGCCATCGCACCAAGCCCGGCACACGAATGCCGCCCTCGTACTCACTGCGTTTGTTGCCGCGCAAGCCGCCGCTTGTTCCACCATACGCTGGAACCGGACCATTGTCGGAGGTGAAATACAACCACGTATTCTCACTCACGCCCTGCTCATCCAAGGCGTCCAACAGCATGCCCAACGCGTGGTCGAGTTGAGTAATGTTGCCCATGTATTTGCGGTTCTCATGCCCTTGGTAGAGAGATTGAAAACGTGTATCGGTGGCAATCGGGGAATGCGGCTCATGAAACCACACCGACATGGCGAAAGGCTTAGCAGGGTCGCGCAGGTCTTTCAACCAATGCCGTGCTTCCGCAGCTACCAACGGAGCCGAATAGCCCTCCATTTCTCCCACGGGATTGCCGTTGCGGACAAAGTTCCCTGGATTCTTGTGACTGGGCTCGGCGTTATTGTGCGTTGCCATCCAGTAGTCGTAACCGTGATCGCCCGGTTGAGGATAATCAGGCTCATTGAATTGTTGCTTCGAGAGCAAGTGCCACTTTCCAACATGACAGGTTTCGTAACCGACCTCTTTGAGCAACGTCGGATAAGTGATTTCACTGGCCCGCAGATGAGCCTCGTGATTCCCAGACAGATGGCGGTAGACACCATTGCGGTAGGGTGTGCGCCCTGTCAAAATCGCCGACCGTGAAGGCGAGCAAACACCGCAGGCCGAATAACACTGAGTGAATTTAACACCCTGCGCTGCTAGCCGGTCCATATTCGGCGTCTGTATCAGCTCATGTCCGTAGGTTGCAGAGTCTCCCCAACCCATGTCGTCGGCGACCACAACCACAATATTCGGTTTGACTGCTTCTGCATTCGCAGCCGCAGTTCCGAACAAACACAATACAAACAAAGCAATACGTATCATCTTTAGTTTCCTGTTTATCCTATGTTGATTTGATTTTTCCGCCTGCCAAACATTCAATTGACCATTCTTTTGAGAAATCACCTCGTTGAGTTTTTTGTCGGGGGGAGCCGTATCGCAATTCACAAGGATCGCTGTCTAGAGCGAGGGGAAAAGGAAGTTCTGGCGAACTCCACTACTGGTTTCGGATCAGACGTCATTCGACGGACTTCGCAAGTGGTTTTGGATTCTCGACGAACGCGGCGGGTCTGCTGTTGTCGGCAATGTCTTTTGCGAACGCCTTCAGATGTTGCTGTAGTCTTCGCACGACTTCCGGATGCGACGTTATGACGTTTTTGTTCTCACCGATATCGCTCTCCAAATCATAAAGCTGCGTGGGTTTTCCATTGTTCGTATGGAGTTTCCAGCTTCCCGACCTCACCGCGCTGAGTGTGTTTCCGCGGTGATAAAAGAATGTCTCGTGCGGTGTTTTCGCCTTGCCGACGAGCGTTGGCCAGATGTCTTTGCCATCGATGACTCGATCGGTTGGAATCTTCGCGCCAGCTAGCTTCGCAAACGTCGGCAACAGGTCCATGGTTGTCATGAGTTCGCTATTGTCTTTGCCTGCAGGGATCTTTCCCGGCCAACGGGCGACGGTCGGCTCACGCATGCCGCCTTCGAAAGTGGTGCCTTTGTTTCCACGCAAGGGACCGGGACTCGCGAAGATGGTGTTTTTCGGTGGCCCGTTGTCAGACGTGAAAAGGACGAAGGTGTTTTCGTCAAGTCCGTTTGCCTTAAGCGTGTCTAGGATTCTGCCGACGGACCAGTCGATTTCGGCGATCGCCTGATGGAAGAGTTTGTCCCGCGTTCGGTAATCGATATTCGCGTTTTCCGTCTTCAACGTCGCCACGACTTCATCGGAGACGGTTTCCATGAATGGAGGCGAAACGTGCAACGGCGCGTGGGGGATGGGATGCGGAATGTAGAGAAAGAACGGCTCGTCCTTGTTCCTCTCGATAAATGACACCGCGTGTTCGGTAACTCGCTTCGTCAGGAAGTCGGCATCGGGATCCATCTCGATCACCGTTTCATCTTGCAGCAAAGGCAGCGGAGGAAAGTGGTAGTGATTCTGTCTCGGATGAAACGGATGGATATCGTGGCTGTAGGGGATTCCGAAATACTCATCGAAGCCTTGCTTGGTTGGTAGAAACTCTGGCTGATCCCCGAGGTGCCATTTGCCGAAGATCCCAGTCCTGTAGCCGACCGTTTTCAGAACTTCGGCGATGGTGATTTCACCGGGATTCAATCCCTTTCGGTCTCCGGCGAGCAGCACTCCGAAGTTTGAGCCCATCGCCATGTCGATGCGTTTCGGGTAGCACCCGGTCATCAGGCCGGCACGAGAGGGAGTGCACACTGGAGCCGCCACGTAGAAACTGGTTAGCCGAGAACCCTCCGCGGCCATCTGGTCGATGCGAGGCGTAGTAACGTGTTTACCGCCAAAGCAACTGAGATCACCGTAGCCCTGGTCGTCGGTGAAGATGACGATGAAGTTGGGTTTGTTATTTTCAGCGCTGAGCAGTGGAACGAACATTCCGCTCAAGCCTGCAACAACAAGGTATAAAATGAGATTGGTATTATTTAGCATGATGTCCTGCCTTCTTATATGTGCTTCGATATCCGTTGATTTCAGAGAGTAAATTGGATGTTCAGAGTCTGGCTGGCACTCAGTGTGACCGCTTCTGCAAAGTGCAGGATGTAGCGATCCGCTTCTTCATTGAAGGAGGCTTCGACGATTCTTCCATCCACGTCCACCCTGGCTTGCTTCGCGGCAGAGCCTTTCACTTTGGCAAGTGAGAATTCTCTAAGCACAAGCTTGCCGTAGCGAATTTCAATCGACGCGGATTGCTTGCCATCGACCGCTTGCTGGGTAAAACTGCCCCAGCCCTCCGCCGCAGTGAACGGGGCCTTGAAGTTGTCCGGTGACACGCGCGGTGCAAATCCAATGCGTCCCTTGGGGCCGTGGTATTCAAAACCGCAGGCGGCGAGGAACACACCATAGCTAGCCATCGAACGAGCATAGTGATCACCGCATTCGATATCGTTATACGGATTGCGTTTCTCTGCTGCATAGCGTTCATGAACGGCCTTGGTGATGGCCAAACCCTTTTCCACCAGCGAGTCTCCCGCTTTTCCTTCATAGACCATGTGGGCGGCCACTTGGTACTCAAAGCCGTTCATGCATTCGTTGAAATATCCGCCCGGGCCGGTATACACCGGTGGGTTCTCCTTGGTGCGCAGCTCACCTCCTGGAACGGCCGCGGTCGCACCACCCTTGGGCCAAGTACACATTAGCAATCCAGCTTCGCCGGGCATCGCATACCAACGAAACGCCTTTTCGATCTGGATGTGATCCAGCGAATATTGGCCTGCGTCGGGAGCGAAGTTGTACTTCCACAGACTGTTGAGCGCTGAAACCGTTTCTTTCTCTGGAATCACACGGCCCAGGCCCACTTGCTTTATCCAAGCCTGGCCAAGCACTTGGTCAATGTGACAACCCTTGTTCGAATTGAGCGCACTTTTAATTGGGTCCGGTTTGTGAATGAAGTACTCCCCATCAAACACTTGCGTGACCATATTCTCAAAACCCTGGTCGATGAACGTGCGACATCGCGTGGCGAAATTGGTGTCGCCCATCTCGACCGCCATCGCTTCACCGGCCGCAAGAGCCGCCAGGTACATTCCACTCAACCAGCCCATCGGTCCATACCAGGAAGCATCGAGCGTGTGCTGCTGTCTGCCTTCAAGCATCCCGTTGCCGTGGTGGTCTTCGCGGATCAAGAACTGGACCGCTTTTTTCACATTCGGCCAGATCCGTTTCAGGAAGTCGCTGTTCGCCGACATCTGATGTTCCCGATAGGCGCGCAGAATCGAGCCGGCCTGACCGTCGATCGCAGGGGTGGAATGGACTTCGCCACGATGGCCAATGATGCCCGAATCGGGATGAAAGCCGACGCCAGTTTTAAAATCCACCATCTCACGAAAAGCACGCTCAAGCTCGGGGAACACTCTTCCCAAGGCTTGGGCATAATGCCAAACGTGCGTGCAAGTGCCAGGGCAACAGTCCACGCCCTCCCAAGCGTAAGGCCGGCCATTGTCGAACCAATGGAACGTCTGGCTCGCGACGCAGGCGATTGGAATGAAGCTGCGGTCGAGTAACCAATACGGCAGCGTGCTGTCGTACCAGGTTTTGTTCCAGTCACGTGTGCCGCCGAGCAGACGCTGTTTGTTCTTGCAGAGGTAACCCGCGACCTCGCCAGCCGAGCCAAACCACGGCGCATAGTGTCGGTGCAGTTTGGCGAAATCCCGTACCCCAAGCAGTTGGCTGCGACCATCGCCCTTCTCTTTGTAGTCCGGGAAGTACCAGGTGATGGCAAAGTCCAGCGTCCTCGATTCCCCGGGGGCCAACTGAAATGCGGCAAATAATCCGCCGACGAGCAATTCGTCGAGCGGTTTGACCGCTTCTTCTTTTTCTTTTTTCTGCGAGAACGGTTTGCTCTGCTCAAATAATCCGGCCGGGTTGTCCGGATCAGAAAGCGACGATGTGGCGGAAACCGTCAGCCCCTCTTCCGCGACGTCATGCAGCAGCGTCAGCGTGGTCGATCCGTACCCGTGTTTGTCTTCGACTCCGCCAGCGACACTTTTTCCATCGGAAAAGACAATCTGGTCCACCGTAATGTGGGCCCAACCACCTTTGATCTCATCGACAATACGAATGCGCGCCTTCTTGCCTTGGTAAGCCGTCATGTCGATTGAGACCGGATGCAGCGTACTGCTGTTCTTGCCGGCGACCCGGGCGACCTCTTTGCCGTCAACCATCACCGCCACGTGTACGCCCTTTCGATTGCCTCCACCTACCGTCATGAGGATGGTGTTTCGCTCGACGGTAAACTCCGGGCTGACCAAGGTGCCTGTGCGTGTGTCCGCCGCGATGTGATCGCCACCAAGACGTGTGTTGTACGAATTCGCGATGCGATGGCCCGTGTGGCCGGTGATCTTTTGTTCGACCGACCGCGACTGGACCGGGAATGGTCCGCCCTGAAATGCGGTGCCCTCGGCGGACCAATCGCCCCACTCTTCGCCTTCGAAATCGGCGAAGACAATGTCCTCCCTGTCTTTCTTGTCTTCCCTGTCACCTCGGAGGGAGGTTGCAGTCGCACGTGGCTCTACCGTGCTAAGCATACTGACCCGGCCGACGGCTTGAACCAACCGGTTCCTGCGTTGGCCGAGGGCTGGATCGGTCGTATAGGGACAGGTCGCATTCTGCATCCAACTGCCGAGATCGACATCCACTGCAGCGTCAGACGTATTCGTTACGGTGTAGCTCATCACCGTCGCAGGCAGAGCGGAGTCTTTTGCATTGAGTGGAATAAACGGAGTGAACGCCTCGAGCTTGATCTCAACGGGGAATCCCTTTTCGGCATAAGCGACTTTGCCAATCGGGTATTCCCCCCGAAAGGTTACCGCGGGGAATCCCTGGCGATCGAGCGTCTTGGTCGTTGTTTTGTCGGATGTCTTGACGCGGACCAGGAATCCCTGCGCCACGTCAGCGCCGTTTCGATTGGTGTACTTTTCACCCGCCGCGATCGGATTTGCGTAGTGTCCACCAAACGTAAATGCAGCAATGCGATTGCCATGATCGCGTTCGCGGGTGTAGTTGCACTTGAAGATATCCCACAACCAAAGTCGGCCATCACCAGACAGGTAAAGCTGCCCGCAGCCGATTCCGCCAACCGGCATGCCGATGTATTTGAGCTGTTCACTCGAGAATATCTCGGCCTTGCCACGCTCCGTCAGCGAAGCGATCCACTGAGTCGCCAGTTTCTTATCGGCAGGGATTAGGTGGTTGGAAACATCAGCCTTGGTAAACGGGCCCGCCATTGCCTGAGCCCCGATCGGTAACATGGCCGCGCCGGCACCCGCGCCTAATTTGGTAAGAAAATTCCTACGTTTGATGGTTGATCCACACCCACAGGATGAAGATGAGCACGAGTCCCCGTTTCCACTATGCTTTGTATCGTTCATTGGACACCTTTATTGCTTGTAGGTTTAGCGTCCCCGCCTGGCTTCTGCTTTCGAGGAAAACAAGCGAGGGTTCTTGTTTAAAATTGAGCTTTGACCTACTCCTTTTCACTTGGATTTAGCAAGCCATGGGGGCGCTGATCCGAACCCATGACTTCAACATCGCCGACCTCTGCGCGGATACGTTTGGCCTCCTTCATCAACTCAGCAACCAGTTCCGGATGCTGTGAGTAGACATTCGTTTTTTCGCCAACGTCGGTATCCAAATTGAACAACATCGGTTGTTTCAACGAGAGATGAATCTTCATACGATTCCCTCCGGCTCTTTTGGCCCAATAAGGCTGATCCGCAATCGTGCGTGGCAGATGCAGTTTCCACTTTCCCTTGCGCACGGCCTGCAGATTCAAACCGTTGTAGTAGTGGAACGTTTGGTGAGGACTTGGGCTGGTTTCGCCGGTCAGCAGATGAAAGATGTTTTTTCCATCGATTTTGCGATCACGCGGCAGTTGAACGCCAGCTACATGACAGAACAGCGGCAGCAAATCCATGCTGGTGATCATGGCATCGGAAACCAGCCCCGCGGGAATCCGACCTGCCCAGTGAAAAATTCCCGGCACGCGGTGGCCACCTTCCATCGTGACATACTTTCCTCCGCTTAGCGGCTTGGCGGATCCATTTACGGCTGGTCCGTTATCCGACAAAAAAACAATCAACGTGTGGTCACCGATACCAGCCTCTTCCACCGCCGCACGCACCCGTCCAACACTATGATCGAGTTCCAGAAGAAAATCGGCGTACGCACCTGCCCGGCCTTTGATACCGGAGGTGCCATTGAAGGCATCGCTGGGCAGAATAGGACTGTGTGCGATGTGATGAGAGAAGTAGATAAAGAACGGCTCCTCTCTCTTCTCCCCAATAAAGGCAACGACCTCATCGGTGTAGAGTTTCGTCACCTTTTCAAATTCAATATCCGTTTCCTGGACCTTGCGATTCCGGTAAAGAGTATCCGCATCCCGATGCTCTGGTTTTGAGGAATAATTCGCATGAAGCCCCAGGTATTCATCAAACCCGGCATCGAGCGGATGAGAACCGTCGACGTGAAATCCAAGGTGCCATTTGCCGACCATCTTATTGTGATATCCCGCTGTCTTCAGCAGTTCGGCAATGGTCAGCTCATCGGGAGCAATCCCGTATTTCGCATACTTTGGCGTATCATGTCTTGAGATCGGATGCCCACAACGCATGGGATAACGCCCCGTCATTAGAGCTGCCCGGGAAGGCCCGCACACGTTGGCCGCCACCAAACAATCGGTTGAACGAAATCCCTCGCTCGCCAACCGATCGATCTCCGGCGTACTTCGTTTCGCGCCATAGCAGCCCAAATCGCCGTAGCCGACATCATCCACAAAAATCAGAATGATGTTTGGTGCTTGAGCCGGCGTCTCCGCATAAGCCATGTTCATCACTGCCATCGCGATCAACAGGCAGGCACTTAAACGCAGTTCACTCGTCGTGTAGGTCATGTTGATGCCTGTTTCCATCATGGGATTCACTCTCGTTGTTTCACCGGCTGGGAATTTTGGCGAATCCCCATGCGGCTTGCCTCTTCATTGCCCTCGATTCACGAATCCCTATTGGCTCGGCCGCAGGATCATTGCATGCCCACCACCGACGGCCATCTTGGCCGTTATTGCCTCGCCGCGTTGCACGGTCGAAGTAATAATTTCGAAGGCTTCCGCGTTGTTCACGCCGTGCGCATCAGACGTATCCTGATAGACAGTGGCCTCGTAGGTCTTTCCGGCCTCGAGGAAGTCAAGCGGAACTTCCAACGTTCGCTTGGTCTGATCGCTGACCGACCCGACAAACCAGGCATCACCGCTGCGGCGGGCGACCGTGATATAGTTTCCGATCTTGGAATTCACGACTCGAGTGTCGTCCCAAGTCGCAGGCATGATTTTGAGAAACTCAAACAGTTCAGCCTTCTTCTGATATTCCTCTGGTGCATCAGGTAGTGTCACAAGCCCTGTGTAGATCACCAAATTGCGGGCCACTTCGCTAACCACCGTCGAGACATAACTGTTCTTCTTCCTAGGCCCCTTTTCGCGTTCACCAGCATTGATGCTGGTGATTCCGAAATTCCCGTTGGACATATCCAGCGGGCCGCAGAGCGCACTGACCATTGCCATCTTCAGGAAGGTTTTGGGTGTAAAAGCACTGCGGCTGTCTTGCTGTGCATGGCAGTATTCGCGGGTGATCAAGTTGGGCATCGTCCGTTCCACCCCCGTCATGGGCACCGGTCCGTCATGAAAATTAATGAGCAGTTTGTTTGCCGCGGCGGCATTGATTGCGTTTCGGGTGAAGCCGGCTTTATTGCCCATAAAACCATACTTCATCCCTGCGGCGCCCAGAGACGCATAATGTTCGAAGAGCGTTTCGTCGCCAAAGTTACCCTTCTTGCGATCGTAGTAGAGCATGATCTTGACGCCTTTCTCTTTGGCGTAGGCCATCACTTTGGCAATGTTGACTTCAGGAGCGACGGTCATCTTCCCATTCCCTGCTTTCTTGTACCAATGATCGTCAATGGTGAAGTATTCGATCCCCTGCGCTGCGCAAAAATCGATCAGGTGCAGATAGCTGCGAGTATCAATGCCATAGGCAAACTCACCGTTGTTGTAGCCGTGAATCCGCCAGTCCCAAAGTCCTTTGCCAGGCTTGATCCAGCTAGTATCCGCCAGCTTGCAGGGTGCAGCCAGGTTCAACGCCACGGTGTTGACGGTCAAATCCCCGGCCGACTCGCCAATCAAAATCACTCGCCACGGTGTGAGCTGCCCTTCGCCCATCGCAACCGCAGAACTGGTGGCTACAAGCCCCTTGACTGCCGTGGAATAGCGAATTCGCATGCTCTCAAAATCGGCTGCCGAATAGAGATCCGACCCGAGCAAGGCGACGTGCAAACCGTCCCTGCGCACGGTCACCAAGGGCACGGAAATACTCTTTGCTTTCGTCATGCTTCCGATCTGGACGCCACGTTGTCCAGCATAATGCGCCGCGCCGTTGAGCACCTTGTACTCGCTGGAATAAGTCATGGATTGACCCGCGGCCTTTTTGGATAACACAAAACGGAATCCAATGCCCGTGTCGAACGCGCGGCAAAGCAATTTCACCGGTGTTCCGTCTGCCGTCAACGAAAGAGTTAGCTCACGATGATGGTCGCGGATCGTACTGAATTGGCCGTAGACCGGTTTCCAACTCGTATCACTCTCGCGAACCGATTGATCAACGATGGTCATCTTCGCCCCGGCAAAGATCTCCAATTTGGAGGCGCCGACCAACCGCTTGTCTCCCTTGGAAACGGAATAGAACAATGCTCCGTCTTTCACCTCAAACGATGCCGCGACTTTTTCGTCCGGAGATCGAACAATCGTGGGGGCCGCAAACAGATTCGTCGCAGCCGACATGCTTACAATCAAAAGCCACGTGTATTTCTTCATAAGTTTCCTCTTTGTATTTAATTTCCACGACAGATCGTTGTGGAATTCAATTCGAGGCAGGCACTAGATCAAAACGTTCGATGAAAGGGAGCGAACCTTTCTGTTTGCCAATGTGTAC
This sequence comes from Novipirellula herctigrandis, assembly GCA_007859835.1. Taxonomy (GTDB): domain Bacteria; phylum Planctomycetota; class Planctomycetia; order Pirellulales; family Pirellulaceae; genus Novipirellula_A; species Novipirellula_A herctigrandis. Next base: position 7,917,672 of record SJPJ01000001.1, read on the forward strand.
GCCCCACTGAATCCGTTTACCGGCACCGCTATCGGAAAAGGCTTCTGGACGATACGCGCCGGCTGCGGTCGGGACATCGATCACGTTGTGCGTCTTCGAGAAATGAAGCCCGTCGTCGGCAACCATGATGGAACGGGTAATCTCTTTCGGGCCGGTCGTTCCGATCATGGCGGCAACACCCTTGCCCTGCGGCCAGACTAGCACTTCGTGGTTGCCCGGAATGACAGGATTGTCTTCAACCCTTTTGTAAGGACCCTGCGGTTGAGACGCGATGGCCAAGCCAAGCTTCGTTTCTGCTGGGCTTTTTCCCAACTGCCGGCCCTTGTAGTAGAACCAGTACTTTCCCTCTCGCACGACTAGGCAGGCATCATCAATCAAGTGACTGTCGAAATCCTCTGGGTTATCACTGTTTTTCAGCGCCGGGTTGGTGTCGAGACGCTCCCAGGGACCATCGGGGGAATCGGATACTGCGATGCCTATTTTTGAATCCGGATTGAATCCCTTACCGAACTGCCTGGAAGTGCCTGTGTAGAACAGCCAATAACGTCCCTCGGCAATTAGAATGTTGGGAGTGAAGACGCTGGCCGCGTCCCAGCTTCCAGGTTCGCCCTTGGCAAGAGCCATTCCTTTTTCCGTCCATGCGTGGCCATCAAGCGAAGTCGCGTACCAGACGGTTGCGTCGTATCCTGGAGAAATTGTTCCCTTGGAATACCATAGGTAATACAGATCGCCGACTTTAATGATGTCGCTCGGATCCCGGCGCATCACACCTTCTTCAACTCCGATGCCTTGCGCTTCGGAATAGGTCGCCTTCAATGTCGTCAGTTCAGGGGCCTGCGTTTCTGAATACTGGACCAGCAGTTCTGCATCGAACTGAAAGTTGTCGGCCGTGACATGTCCCCAACCCGTTGTCGAATCATCGACGATCTTGATGAACATCTTTTTGCCGACATAGGGAGCGAGATTCCAGACGGCCCTTTGCATCAATTGGTTGTTGACTCCACTCGCCGTTTCCACCTCGGTGCCGTCTGCGGTGCAAAGGGCGACATAGGTGGCCGGTCCGCCACCACCACCGACCCGGAATGTCATTTCGCCGCCTTGGGGAATAAAAAGCGGCGAGACAATCAAACCGGTCTGCTGGTCCGATCCTCTTTCGGCGGTCGCGCTGGTTTCGAGCGTGGTCAGGTAGTAATCGCCCTGCTTGTTGCATTCGCCCTTGTTGTGAAAGAAGCGGTCGCGGTTACCGACGATATGATTGAATTGTCCCTCGACGACTTTCCAGGGCTCTAGTTTGCCTGACTCGAAATCAAAGGTCGCGCTCCGAGTGCTTGGCATGGCCGCAGTCCTCTTTGCGGCCCCATTCGTTGCAGCCGCGTTCCCTGTCTTGGGAGCTGAACGACGCTTTGGCGGAGCATAGGTTGAGAGCAGCTTGCTCATTTCCTCAACCACTTCGGGATATTCGTTGTACAGGTTTCGCGTCTGGTTCACGTCTGCTTCCAAGTCATAAAGCTGAGCAGGCGGGGCATCCTTCTTGAGTCGTCCGTCTTCGATGTCGCTGTTGACGCCACCGACGAACTGAACAGCAGGTGGACCTCCCCAGGCATGATGACTCGGTTGCGAACCGGTAAACCCGCCGCTGCCTCGGGCTCCGATATAGATCCAGTTGCCTTTGCGGACGGCAAGATGACTCTCTTTCTTGGGGGCCAAAATCAAATCCTTACGAATATTCTGTTTCGGATTTTCCAGCAAAGCCGGCAGAACGTTGACGCTGTCCTTGCTCTGCAAGGCTTGGGAGTCCTGCCCAGTGAGCGCTGTGAAGCTGGCCAACATATCCACATTGCAGATGAGCTGATCCGATTCAGTACCTGCTTCGATCTTTCCGGGCCACTTGGCGATGAACGGAACGCGGTGTCCGCCTTCCCATGCGCCGAATTTGAATCCGAGAAGGTCCCCGTTAATGAGATGGCCCGCCCTCACTGCATTTCGTCCTCCAAGATTTAGCATGCCTCCATTGTCACTTGTGAAAATCACCAGCGTGTTTTCGCTCAAGCCCTGCTTCTCAAGGCACCCGGTCACTTCCCCGACCATCCAGTCCAGCTCTTGAACGAAGTCGCCGTAGAGCTCCGCATCGCTGGATCCCTGGAAATCTTTTCCGGGCGTGAAGGGATGGTGAATATGAGTCGTGGCCAGATAGAGAAAGAACGGCTGCTGGTTGTTGGCAGTAATCCAGTCGACGGCCTTGTTCGCCAAGACGGTTCCCACCGTATAGTCGTTGTATTTCTTGTGAGCTTCCACAGCCCCTTTGAACAGATTGGCTGTTCGCTGAGAGGCCTCCGGTGGAATTTCGGTAATCGGTGTGGCCACCTCATTATGCCCTCTGCCGATATAGACCAGAGGATCTGCAGGATCGCCGCCAACAATGCGATCATTCTCGACATAGACATAAGGAGGAGCGCTATTAACGACGGGCAGACCATAGTAGTAATCAAAACCGAGATCCTGCGGACCGGGACGCAGCGGTTCTTGCCAGTTATTTGTTCCCGCGCCGAATCCCAGATGCCACTTGCCCAGCGCTGCCGTAGCGTAGCCTTGGTTCTTGAAGACATCGGCGATCGTCACCTTTTCTGTGTCGACAATGAGCCCCGACGTAACCGGTGCTGGCCCCCACACGCCGGCGCCGTCATTGGCCCGAAGCGGATACTCTCCCGTCAACAGTGCATAGCGTGAGGGCGTACAGACAGCGGAGGCCGAATGCGCATCGGTAAACCTGCGTCCCTCTCTGGCCAACTGGTCGATGTTGGGCGTCTGCACCTTCGTCGCGCCATAGCATCCCAGGTCACCATAGCCCAGGTCATCCGCAAATATGAGAACGACGTTGGGTTGCTCAGCCGCGTTAAGCGGCAGGGCCAACCCAATGCTGATGGTACATATGAGGATTAGGGTTTTCATTTCTCTCTCTTTTTTCGTGTCCTGGTTGGTTTTCGTATCGGGTGTCGTCTTTGTCGCTCGTTGGCGATGAATTCGGCCGTGGCGGGGGGAACCCTTCCCCAATCCTTTTCGTGACTAATGACGGGAGCATCGGGCACAATGGATCCGGTACGCCGCTGTCCGCTGCCGCGGCGCATGTACTCGCCCAACTCTCTGCGCATGGATGTTGCCAGTTCCGCCATCTCCTGCACGATCTCCGGGTTAGCAGACGCCACATCCGAAGTCTCTTCTGGATCCGTCCGCAGGTTGTAGAGGACCGGGCGTTTGATATCGATAAACGCCTTGTTCTTGTCCCAGAACGGAATCTGTTTCAGCTCGCGAGGCAAGTGCAGTTTCCAGTCGCTCATCCGGACGGCTTGGAGATTTTCGCAATTGTAGTAGAAAAACGGTTGCGCGCGTTGCCGTGCCAGCGGTTCGCCCACCAACAGCGGCATCAGGCTGACGCCATCGTAAGTCCGATCTTGCGGCATCGGGACTTCGATAATCTCCGATAATGTCGGGAAGACATCCATCGCGTTGATGGGCACGTCTAACACACGTCCCTGTTTAATCTTTGCTGGCCAGTGGAGGATGAAGGGAACGCGATGCCCACCCTCGAAGGTGACATACTTCGTGCCGCGAAATGGTTTGGCGTATGTGTTTTCCGTCGGGCCGTTGTCCGAGGCGAAGATGACAATCGTGTTGTCGTCAATTCCCACCTCTTTCAACGCTTTCATCATTTCCCCGATGCTCCAATCCAATTCTTGAATCACATCGCCGCGCACCCCATCTTGCGAAGAGCCCTCAAACCTCTTGCCGGCTTGGTAAGGCGTGTGCGGGTAATTGTGCGCGTAGTACAGGAAGAAGGGCTGATCTCGCTGTTCACGGATGATCTTCGTGATACGCCGAGTGTAAAGCTCCGTCAGTCGATCAAGGGGCGTGCGCGCGAAAACCTCCTTCTTGCCGTCGAAGAATCTCGGCGAATGAGCAAAGTTGCAGGGCATGCCGTAGTAGCTGTCGAATCCTTGCACCAGAGGATGGAACTCGGGTTCCGTACCCAAATGCCACTTGCCGACCATGAAGGTTTCGTACGCCTGCTTGCTGAACTGTTCGGGCAGCGTGATTTCCGAAGGATCCAATCCGAGGAACCAGTGTGCCCTGCGAATTGGATTGATGCCCATGTAGAGACCAGCACGCTGGGAATAGGCGCCCGTCAAGAACGCCGCTCGAGACGGCGAGCAGATGGACGCTGCTGTGTGAAAATCAGTGAATCGGATTCCACCGGCCGCCAACCGATCGATATTCGGTGTCTTGACTTTCGTTGCGCCGTAACATCCGATGTCGGAGTAGCCAAGATCATCCGTTAGGACGAAAATGACATTGGTAGACGCAACGTGCTCGGACGCCAGACACGTTGCGGATAACACGGCAATAGCGAACACGTAGATTATGATTTGAGTCGCTTTCGTCATTTTTCACCATCACGAGCCGTACTGCCTATTTTCTTGGGGTTCACGAACCAACCTTCAGGATCAACCGGTATCTTGGACTCGCGACTGTAACTGCTGTGCGGCTTCAGCCGGAATTCCAGCTCTGGGAAGCGCACCACCCTGTCGCGGTCGGTCAGCTCTGGCAGTACTGATTCAAGCGAAACCTGATTTGCGTCATGCACTGTCGAAAAGCCCAGACCCAACAACACCGGGCACCACCAGCTGGTCTTACGGTCTATTCGAGCACCCATTTCTTCTTCCTACTGCTTTGAATGGATGCGAAAACCGTTGACGATTTGCCCCGGTAAGGTATCGGCTAACTCGATCGTCAGCCCGGAAGCGTTCCGATTCCATTTGATCTTCTCGTCGCTGCCCATCAGTTCAATGCTCGCAATTTCACGGTCGAACAATCCGCCGCTTGCGAGCGTCTTGATCACAATGTCCTGTGTCGGCGGCGCTAGAACGAAGGCGTACAGCACACCGTCTTTGGTAGTGAAGCGAATGTCCTGTTGCGAAAATTCATGATGGTTTTCTCCCTGGCGGCCATCTTTGACTTTCAATGGCCCTTCACCAAAAGTCTTCCAGGGGCGGGTACCGTAAATTCCCTCGCCGTTGATCTTGAGGAAATCGCCAAAGGCGGTCAGATAGGCGGCTTGCTTTTCAGGCAAGGTCCCATCGCCGCGCAAGGCGACGTTGAGCATGACCACCCCGTTTTTGCTCATCGCATCGATGCCATTGCCAACCATCACCGGAATGCTCATCCTGTTGACAGCGGTTTTCCGATAGAACCATCCGCCCGAAAGATCGGTCGCCCACATCCAGGGTTCGGGCTTGATTTCTCCGGCGCCTCCTCGTTCCAGATTGTAGGTGAACGCGGCTCGGTCTTTGTTCCCATCTTTGAAGGAAAGTACAACCGTTTGATTCCCGTTGTTCTCCTTGAGATCGCGGTTGACGAAATCCGTAAAAAGTTTGACGCCAAGTCCCTTACCGCCTCCGATTTTCGGATAGGGGGAATCGTTGTTGAACATGTCCGGGTCATACTTTTGGATAATGTCCCAACAACGCGCATACCAGTGTTCGTTCCAACTGTCCTGAGTCGCATACCCACTTGGGCTGTAGTCCATGTTGAATAATTGCCACTCGGCTGTAGCGGGCTTTTGATACTTGCGCGCGTTGGCAAAGAAACGCGGTGACCAATAGAGATGAGTCGAGACACCGAATTTGAGTCCATGTTTGGTTGCCGCTTCTTTCCATTCCTTGAGCGTGTCACGTTGGGGTCCCATGTTCACAGAGTTCCATGGATGGAACGAATCATACATATCGAAATTATCATGGTGACACGCCACCGGCATCACAAATCGGGCACCATTGTCTTTCACAAATTTCACTAAGGCGTCGGGATCCCACTTCTCGGCCTTGAATAATGGGATCAGGTCCTCGTAGCCAAACGCTTCAAGAGGTCCATAACGCTCGATATGCCACTTGGTCAGAGTCTCGTTCATACTCAGATCTTTGTCCGCCTTGCCTTCCGGCGGTGGTGAGTACATCCGCCGACCGTAGTGCGAGCCATCGTTGGGGCGGTTTTCATCGGCAGCGGACGAGATTCCCCAATGAAACCAGACGCCGATCTTGCCGTCCACAAACCATTCAGGAACCTGATAGTTCGCGGCCAAGGACTCCCAGGTCGGTTCAATGTCCGCGCCCGAAGCGACTCCTGCTAATAGGCTCACGCCGAGCAAAACCTTCAAATATATCATCAAGAATCTCATCGAGTGTTGGTAGAACGTAAACCGATCTGGGACAGATCGATCGGAGTGATGCCCAGTTTCAACGCGGGCGATTCCAGCTTAAACCTGAAGTCGCCATTCTCCGGATCAACAAACAGCGGATCGATGGCCACGCTGTGTGCGTCCACGCCATCGCTCTGTTGTTTGTTTAGCATTGTCTCGCTTAGGCTATTGTCTTCCGCGCAGTAGTAAATATTGTAATCCGTGTCCGCATCCATGGACTTCGCCAGTTTTCGCCCTCTGCGATCCTCGGAAGTTCGACCTTTTCCCGGTGGCAACTCATCAATGAACGTACAGGTCGCTGAGGACGAGTAGAAGATGTTTCGCTTGATCGTTGCACCCGTCAGGGGACCTTCGCGGACTGCCAAATAGTAGCCGCGAGGCGGGGCAATGATGTCTGCGACAATGTTGTTCTCGCAACGATTGTTCAGCTTCATTAGAATGCCTTGCGAAGTGCATTTGAAGATCAGATTCTCTGCGATGAGAGTGTCCCTTTGCCCGCCATCGGTACGAATCGCGGCCTGCATTTGCGTCGGTGCGACCAAGTGGTGGACATAGTTGCGGCGAATCACATTCCCCGCGCCTGCGCCGCGTATATAGATAGCGTTTCCATCGCCCAACATTTCCATCGCATGATGGATTTCGTTAGATTCAATAACGTTGTCATGCGTGTGAAGATAAGGACGCACATCTTCCAAATCTGGCTTCTTCGGCAAGCGGGCAATCTCATGCGTGCGAATGGTTCTGCTGAGTTCACGACCCTGTCTGGTAAAGAAATCTGTCATGCAACCAGAAATGATGATTCCGGTGTAGGGAGTGTGATGAACCAAGTTGTTCGCCACGCGATTGTTTCCACTCTGCCAAATCATGATGCCTGGCGAGTGCGAATAAACCTCCCCAATATGATGAATGTGATTGTTGTAGACGAGGTTGTCTCGATTTACATCCTTGGTGCCTGGACCATAGCCGCACAGCAGAATGCCGGCACCTCCCATCTGCTCGATCAGGTTACCGGAGATCTTGTTATGTTGTCCGTACAAATCGACACGAATGGCGCCGCTGCCGCTGTGAGCAAACCGACATTGCTGGATCGTGCAGTTCTCGGCACCGCGTAGGCGAACCAATGCATTGGCCTTGTCGTGCATATCCCAGTCATGCTGTAGTCCCGCATCGTCTTGGGACAATTGGTAGCGATCCCCATGCATGAAAGTCAGACCACGAAAGCACAGGTTTCGCACTGGCACGTCCTTTGGCCCGATCTTGTCGACCTCGCCCTCAACGCGGATCAACTCCGTTAGTTGCGGAGCCAAAACGGGCGACTCGCTGCGCGGCCAGAGATAGAGTTTGCCCTCCTTGGTATTGAGCACCCATTCGCCCGGTTCGTCGAGTTCCTCCAACACATTCTCAACCCAACACGACGGAGTCTTTTTCAAAAAGTGAAGTTGGTTCATCGCGTAGGTCGCGTCGACGGATGAACGAGCAATCTGCGTTTCCTCGTTAACTGAAACCAACGGCAGGATGTTTACGATCCAGGCGTGATGTGGACGGACGACCATTTCCACATCTTCCACGTTCGACCAGTTCTTCAACCGACCTTGGGGGAAGTGCAACTCGTTTCGGCTACCACCGGACAGCGGAATGAAACCGGCCGATCGCGCTCGCGGCAGCAGACCGTCGGAATCATAAAGCGTGTAAAAACGGCGTGTAACATCCGCCACTCGGATTTTTCCTCGGGCCACTTCTGGTAAGCCCGGTAGCTCGGCGGTCACCATTTGCCAACCCTTGATCTCCTGCGCCGAACTGAACACCGGCGTCTCGCCGGGATACGCCTCGTACGTTATCGTCGCATCGCCAGTGCCCGAATCTTCCAGGCCGAACACAACCGGCTCACTCCGTTGGTAGACCCCCTCGCGAATGTGCACGAGAATATTTTTCGAACGCTGATGCCGCTTCCGTTCGCGTACGGCATCACGCGCGCGGCTTAGTGTCGCAAACGGACCGTCGCTGGTCTGCGCATTAGGATTCGGAAGTGTCCCGGACCACTCGTCGGAACCCGCGGCAGATACATAGAAATCGGCCTTTTCTGCTGAATCTGTCTCTGCAGCATTGCACACACTTCCGGCAAACAGGGTCAGTACGCCGAGAAACAGGCTCTTTGTACTACTTCTCATGGATAAGTCTTTCTTTCCCTTGGACGCGACCCTGCCGCAACGCATAGTAAACTCAATCAAGGCTAGTAACGACGACGTAGTAAGCGCCCAATTCCCCTTCCTTGATCTCAAATACAGGGGCGAGCCGATGGGATCCCTTTTTGAGTTCGGTTACGAAGCTGACCTCCTCGGCGTCTTTCCCTACCGGTTTTCGGTCGAGATCTTGATCGTCAACGCGAAGCACCGCGTGAGTGGCGCCGATGGCGTTTCCTTTGACGCAGCGAAAAGCTTGCGTTGCACCAGGGACATCCTCGCCTGCGGGAAGATCGGCATTGATGGCAGCTCCGGATTCAGTGGGCCAGCGGCGAAGCGCGACCCGATATTTCCCATCCTTGAGAACCTTGACCGCCCAGTAACCCAAGTGTTTGAGCTTTTCGCTGTCGCGGTGCTTGCGATCTGCCTCGCGAATGGAGCCTTGGTGCCACGGAGGATAGATCTTCTGGATCCAATCGTGTGCGGTCAGGCTAACGACCGGGTGTTGTGGGTGACCGAGGTAGATCTCGGTCGTTTGCGCGAAGGTAGGTTCAAGCTCGGCCCACCACCCGTCGTAAAACTCCCGCATCGCTTCGACGATTTCTGGGTGTTTGTCGGCAACGTTGTTCTTCTGTCCGGGGTCCGAGGCAATGTTGTATAGCTCTTTGCGATTGACGAGTCGAAACTTGCCAAACATCACCGACGAACTACGCCACTTGATCGGATCGCGAACGCGTTGGGAATCACTGATCACAAACCGCTTGGGCCAATCAACGTCCTTGGTTGGGTCCAGCAGATCGGCAATCGAAACACCATCGAACTTCACTCCCTCGGGCTTCTTCACACCGGTCATTTGAAGAAGAGTCGGGACAATATCGACTGCGTGTGTCAGCTCATTGACGTCATGCTGTTTGGTAAGGCCACCGCTAGGCCAATGCACAAAGAACGGAACACGGTGCCCTCCCTCGTACGGGCTTCCTTTGCCTGCTCGCATCCCAGCGTTGTAGACTTTTGCGCCGCTGGCCGTCCCGTTGTCCGTGGTGAAAATGAAGATGGTATCGTCGGCGATTCCCAGTTCTTGGATCAACTGGCGTGTCGCGCCGACGTTGTCGTCGATATTGGTGATCATGCCGTAGAAAGCAGCGATGCTGTCGGACTGCCCTTCATACATGTTGAAATACTTCGGTGGGCAGTGCAGTGGTTTGTGGGGTGCGTTGGTAGAAATGTATGCGAAAAATGGCTTCTCTTGCTTGGCACACTTGCTGATAAACGCCTGGGCCTGCTCGAAAAAGACGTCAGTACAGAAGCCACTGGCGGGAACGATTGTACCGTTGTGAAAATACGAACCGTCAAAGTAGGCGTTGTCCCAAACGTCGGGTGTTTGGCCGATACCGCCACCGCCATGTCGGTAAACCTCGGTGAAACCGCGGTCCTCGGGACGATAGGGATAGTTGTCACCGAGATGCCATTTTCCAAACATGCCGGTTTCGTAGCCTGCGTCGGAGAACATTTGGCCCACGGTGACTTCGTTTTCGCGTAGCATCGAACGGCCCATGATCGTATGCCAAACCCCAGTGCGGTTGGTCCAATGCCCAGTCAATAGTGAACAACGCGTGGGAGAACAAGTTGGGGCAACATGGTAATCGCTCAGGCCCGAGCTTTCCGACGCGAGCTGATCAATGTTTGGAGTCTTGATAATCGGATTGCCGGTGCATCCAAGGTCACCGTAACCTTGATCGTCGGAAATGACGAACACCACATTTGGTGTTTTTGCTGCAACGGAAAATGCCGTTGTTGCAATGATGAAGGCGACGATGGCGAGCTGAAATTGAGTTCGATTTTTCATGTGACTCTTTTTGTTAGGACCCAGAGTTCCGTGCCGCGCGAGCGATCCGCGCGACACAAAGTAAATGACTGAAAACGGAGTAAATGACCGAAAACGGAGTAAATGACCGAAAACGGAGTAAATGACCGAAAACGAAGTCGATTATTGTTCCCCAATGCTGTTTGCGAATCCGATTTTGACGACCATGTCGTAATCGTCCAGGGGCTTGGCAGGCAGTGTGAGCTCTAGCGTGCCGCCCTTCTGAACAAAGTCTGACTTTTCGCCGTTGGCTAGATACACGGCCGAAGTTGCGGGCGCCGGAAGATCCGTCACCGTGATCGTACCGGATTCCGGCCACTGAAGAATATGCAGGTAGAGCGTTTTGCCATCCTTGCTGATGGAGATGTCACCCCAGTTCGGACGATTGGCCAGCGGATTGCGGCGAGTTTCAAAAATGGATTCGCCGTTGACTTTCAACCAATCGCCGATCACGCCGTACAGCCGGACCGCCTCTGGGTCGAGACGACCGTTGCCCAGAGGACCGTTGTTAATCAAAGCGTTCCCGCCGGCACAAACCGTATGTACAAAACGATGCAGCATCTCTTCTCCGGAATGATAGTAGCAGTCTCCCTTGGTCTTGTAGCCGAACGAGGAACTGACACTGTCGGGTGACTCGAAATAGAGCGGGAGTTTCCGGGTGGGGACTTCTTTGTCACCGATCGAGACGTAGTCGTAGTACGGCAGGTATTGCGCTTCGATCTTCCCTTTTCCACTATGGATGATGCGAGAGTTGATCAGGCAGTCCGGACGGTGCTTGCGAACCATATCGCTAAATAGCTTCACACGCTGCATGTTCATTCCCGACGGGGTGTCGAACCAAATCAAATCGATCTCATAGTTTTTAATCAGCTCTTCAACCTGCGGAAGACTTTTCTTTGCGATATAGCGATCCATGTCGGGTTTGAAGTCCGCCGGCAGTTCGGGATGGATGAATTTACGTGTTCCTTCAAGCCTCGGGGCGATATAGGGCGCGTCCGGCTCGTCCCAATCTTGCGCCTGCGAATAGTAGACACCGAATTTCAGACCATGGCGGTGGCACGCTTCGCTCAGTTCCTTAATGATGTCCCGCTTGAACGGAGTGTAATCGACGATGTTGTAATCGCTGACCATCGACTTGAAAAGCGCGAAACCATCGTGGTGCTTCGACGTGATCACGACGTAGCGGATCCCGCAATCCTGAAAGACCTTTACCCACTCTTCAGCATCAAAATCGGCGGGATTAAACTTCGCTGCGACTTGATGGTACTCATCGGCCGGAATCTTGCCGGAGACCTGGATCCACTCGGAATAGCGGTGTTGCGAACCGCGGCCTTTGTATTCTCCTTCTAGTGTTGAATAGACACCGAAGTGAATGAAGGCGCCGAACTTTGCATCACGAAACCAACGTTCTTGTCGTGATTTCGAATCCTCCGTCTGTGTTAGTTCCTCCGAAAAACGGTATTCAAAGCTCACATCGCGTTTTGGTGTATTCGCTCGCTTCGTCTTGCCCGTTTGTGCCTGCAATGGAAGCGCGCTCATCATCAGAATCACGCTCATTATCAGAATCAACAGCGACCACAATCTGAACTTCATGATATTCCTTTCCGTTGTGCTCTTTCGTTCTGGATGACGACACTTTGAAATGCTTTCGGCAAGGTTATCAAAAAGCAATGAGAAATGTTGATTGCATGTTTCGCGGATAGTCATGGTCGCCCTACTTCGTAAATGCGACGAACTTCGGAATCGCCCAAGGCTTGGCCGAAAACGATCAGTTCGTCCATGCATCCGTTGAGATTGCGAACGCGAGACGCTTGATGCCGCGGCGTGGGATCACTCCAATTGCCTATCGTCGCATTGCCAATCTTCAACAAACCGGATGCGGGCTCCTGAAATGGCTCACGCACGGTCGGCTCTCCGTTGACGTAGTGTGTTACGCACGCTTGGTCGGTGTCATAAACGGTTGCCAAATGAACCCACTGCCCTAGTCGAAACAGGTTGAAGATTGAATCGGTTTGGTACGAGTGCAAGTCACCTCGGGAACGCAGTATCCCGAGCACCAGTGATCCGTTTTGACGGATCTGCCAGTGGGGATTATTTTTGTCGAAGCCATCCGTCAGCAACAGCGAATTGTATTTGCGGTCCAGTCCGTCAACACGCAGCCAGATCGAATAGGTCAGCGATTCAAATTCGCCCGGTATCGTGATGCGCACGCGATCACCCGGTCGCTTGAACTGCAAGGATGTTTTGCCTGGCCACCGTCCTTCTGTCCACTCGCATCCAACGATAGCACCTTCGATCAGCACACCGTCTGCGCCATAGCCCGTAAGAATGCGGTCTTCCAAGTCGTTTCGATCAAACGGGAAGTACGCAATCAACCGTAGATCGTCTTGCAGTGAGTCACGAAACGCTCGCCAGTCACGAAGCTGTTTTTTTTGCCGCCCATCTGTCATTTCACTTAGTCGATTGGGTGTGACGAAATCCGATTCTCGAACTTCGATCTGTTTTGCGGTGCCATCGTGATCGACTGTCAGTGCATCTCCTGCATTCAACTCGCGCCGTGTGGTTACGTCGCGATTCGATTCTGCGTCATAAAGTTCGACCTTGCCAGTAAAGACATGGACTTCGGCGGCACCACCGCTCGTTACATCCAATCCAAATTCTGTCCCCAAGTCGACCAGTTCAAACTTAGGAGCAATCACGGCAAACCCTCGCGCAGGTTCCGGGACATAAGCACGGAGTCGTCCGGATCGGCAGACCACACGCGATTCATCAACGATTTCGATTTCCGCCGGTCCTTCCGCAACAACCGTCGCTCCGCCGTAAAACTCAAGCTGCAATAGTCCCGCATCCCATTTGAGTGTTCCTGGTGGAACCGTTTCGCCAGCCCGCCAATCGGATGTTTGTTCACCCAATAGACCCGAAACTCGAGTCAGCACGGCAACGCCCCGGTCGCTGGCTTCCTCCTGGCCACGATCGGTCGCCGGCCCGTTGGATGCACTTTTCCATGGCTGCGTACTGTGTTGATTGAGCACGCCCATCAACGCAAATATGGCAATCGCCGCAGTGATCCAACCTGCCATTCCTCGCGAGCTCTGCCAAACCTTTTCGCTTCTCGACGCTGCCAGCTTCGATTTCTCCGAGGCTTCTTCTTGCGCCGAGGCAACGACCCTCGCTACAAACTCACTCGAGTCTTCGGCGGCACGGATTCGGGCATGAACCGCATCCATGAAACGATTGTCACTTCGCAGTTCGTCCTCATATTGACTCAATCGATCGCTCATCAACAGGTGCTGGCGAAGCAACGTGAGCATCTTCGGATCATTAGCCACCATGCGCGTCAATTCATCCAACTGCTCTTCTGCGATATCATCATCCAGCAGCCGACTTAGCAATTCCTCAAAACGTTTCTGTGACATCAATTAGCTCTCCACCGTCCGTAGTTCGATGCACCGCTTCAACTGCATCCGAATTCTCGTGAGAGCTTGGCGAACAGCTGTCGGAGTCATCTTGAAATGATCAGCAAGATCGGGAGCCTTCCAACCATCGCCGTATCGAGTAGACACCAGTTCCCGGCTTTTGGGCGCCAGTTGTTCAACGCAATCGCGTAACATCGGAACACGGCACTCAGCCCAGGATTCGCCTTGCGGTTGGAACTCATCTGCGCGGACCAGCAATTCCGCGAGGCCTTGATGTAGGAGTCGTTCTTGACGTTTTTGCTTGCGAAGCTCGTTCCGCACAAGATTCCGAGCGATCCCGCGCAGCCATTTCCCATAATCTTGCTGTGGATCGAAGGATTCTCGTTCCCGCCACGCCACGAGAAACGCCTCCTGAGCCAAATCATCTACCCAGTCCGGAGCAACTCCCAACGTTCGCACAAACGAACGCAATTGTTGATGCTGCTGAGCTACCAACTGAGCAAATTCGGCGGAAACGGCGGGAAGGGAAACTGTCATATCTTTACCTTGTCGCGAGAATCCAAAGTGTGACACCTGATTTCAGATTTTCCGAACTCACACCTGTGACGGCAGATCTCTCCGGTTCACTTGGCTCTCGGTAGAAAGCGTTCTCCGCAAATTGTATCCTTTTTTTCGCAGGCAAAAGCCGTTCGCAGCAGAGAGTATACGGATTTTCCGTCAAGACCGCGGTTTCGATACTAGTTGCCCAGTGGCGATGGAATTCGTTGGAGAGGGGGGGAATTTTGGATGATTGAGTCCGAGGGCGAGGTGAATTCAGGTTGCCGATCAACGCGACGAGATCCGCCGGTCATTGCGTTTGCGTTCGATCACAGAACGCAATCGAGTGCTGTTTGGCAGAGGGTGCGAGGTCCTCGATGCCGGAATCTAAAGTTCCAGCGCGAGTCTCCCCTCTCGCCTTACACAGTCGACTTAGGTTGTGTTGCACTAAAGGTTGTCGTTGAAGTCGAAGGCGAGCATCATCAAACCGATGGAGGGAAAGTGTATGACAAAGTAGGCGATTAATTCTTGTCAGAATAGGGTTACGAGGTGCTACGGATTCGCGGGCATTCAGTGACCCAAAATACAGTGCCTGTGCGGCGTCCAATGGAAGACGAACAACATACATTCTTTCCACGATGACTGCTGTGCTGCCGCAGGTCTCATCGATTCCTTCAAGATCGAATTGACACTCATTGAGCATTGGACCAGAACAGTCGCCGCATGTTTCCCCTGTGGGTTTGACATTGCATCGCGTGACAATAGGCCGCACTAAAGTTTGTTTGTTTCGTAATTGCGTAGATGCTTAAGTACGATATAAAGAAAGTACACGATCACGACTGTTCGATTGCAAATTTTCTTTTTGCAATGAGATCGGTTGCGATGGTTTCGGATCGCAGTGCTAGTGGTGGAGGTGAACGTGCTTGATGAATTGGGTGAACGGCAATGTCGGCTGATGGCGGACTTTTTTTCGGCGATGAGTAATTCCACAAGATTGCATATGCTTTGTGCATTGCAAACGGGCCCCAAGACGGTCTCTGAATTAGCCGAGTACGCCGAAGTGAGTATGCCAAATGCTTCGCAGCATCTACGGGTGATGCGGGAAAAAGGCGTGGTCACAATGGAGAAAGAGGCTCAGTTCGTCTACTACACCGTTGCGGACCCTCGCATCATTAAAGGGGCCTCTATGATCCGAACCGCATTGACGGACGTCGCGCGTCGCAATGCCCAGTGGATGGATGTCGATGCAGAATAAACTGACGAATCAAAAGGAGCCATGACATGCGATTCTTGCTGGGAGTCTTGGTGCTCGGGGCATTCGTGTTGGCGTCGGTAGTGATTGCCAAGTCGATCGCTGGTCCAAACCCACCGAAGGATCCGTGGTCAAACATGCCGGTGCCACCGGCTCCGTTAAGCCACGCTGGTCTATTCAATGGACCACTTGAAAGCGGCCAAGATGTAACGCGGGCCTGCTTGTCGTGTCACCCTAATTCGGCTCACGAAGTGATGCAGACATCGCATTGGACTTGGACCAACAGTTCCGTCACGGAAACGGACGACGGCAAGGAAATACGCACGGGAAAGCTCAACCTTCTCAACAATTTTTGCATCGCCGCAGGCCCTAACATTAAAAGCTGTTCGTCTTGCCACGCAGGCTACGGATGGACGGAATACGGAAATTTCGATTTTACCAACCAGGAAAACGTCGACTGCTTGATCTGTCACGACCAATCGGGTGCCTATCAAAAAGGCGATGGTGGAGAGCCGAATCCGAATATCGATTTGCTCGCGGTTGCCGAAAGTGTTGGACGGCCGACGCGATCGAATTGTGGTCAGTGCCACTTTAAAGGCGGCGGAGGCGACGCGGTCAAGCATGGTGATATGGACGGATCGATGTATTTCCCCAGCCAGCGTGTGGACGTTCATATGGGCAAATTGGATTTCCAATGCGTCGATTGCCATCGCACGACGGCGCATCAGATTCCAGGATGTGCGATGTCAGTCTGTGTCGATC
Source organism: Novipirellula herctigrandis (assembly GCA_007859835.1). Classification (GTDB taxonomy): domain Bacteria; phylum Planctomycetota; class Planctomycetia; order Pirellulales; family Pirellulaceae; genus Novipirellula_A; species Novipirellula_A herctigrandis. Next base: position 7,933,930 of record SJPJ01000001.1, read on the forward strand.
CGCCTGAACGAGTGCGATGTGTCGATTGCCATGACGAACGTCCACACAATCACGAACGACTCGATGCACACACAGCCACGGTTGCATGCCAGACGTGTCATATTCCACGCATGGCAATCGATGCACCCACCAAAATGGTGTGGGATTGGTCACAAGCGGGACAAGACGGCCGCCCGGAGGACCCACATGTCTATATGAAGAAGAAGGGCAGCTTCGAATACGCACAAAACGTTCGCCCAGAGTACTTTTGGTACAATGGCAAAGCGGATCGCTATCTGACTGGCGACAAGATCAATCCAAACGAATTGGTGTATATCAATCGCCCTCAAGGCGGCCCGCATGATCCAGAAGCTAGGATTTGGCCTTTCAAAGTACACCGCGGTAAACAAATTTACGATGCAATCCATTTGCATTTGCTAACTCCGCGAACCGCAGGCGAAGGCGGCTATTGGTCGACCTTCGATTGGGACCAAGCGTGTCGACTCGGATGCGAGGATACGGGGCTCGAGTACAGTGGCAGCTACGACTTCGTTGACACCGAAATGTATTGGCCTCTCTCACACATGGTCCAAACATCGGCGAAGGCACTACAGTGTGTCGAGTGTCATGGCGAGACGGGCCAGATGGATTGGCGCGCGTTGGGCTACGAAGGCGACCCGGCTGTACGTGGTGACCGTCGGCGAACCGAGTTGTATCGAGGCAGCAAAGGAGAAAGCCGATGATGGTGTTAAAAATCTCCACGGTATTGTTGGCGTTTGTGTTGGGCGCGGATCACCAAGTTCCAACCACTTCGCTTCACCCTCCGATTGTATTGCGCGATCGCGGCGGCGAGTTGGTGATGGATTCGGGGCAGCCGATTTCCACCTCGGTAAGTTGCGGTAAGTGTCACGACACAGACTTCATCCAACGCCACAGCTATCATGCCTCTCTCGACATTGACCGAACCGTGGATGTAGGCTCGCTAGACGGATACAGACCATGGGATTACGGTCGCGGCGGCGTTGGTCGTTGGAATCCGCTGACCTATCGTTATTTGACGCCGCCGGGTCAACAAACGTTGCGCATGGGCATTGCTGATTGGATTCGCTTGCAAGGTCGGTGGCATATTGGTGGTGGGCCGGCGCTGCGAGGTTTTGGTCAAGTGCCGTTGGACGAACAAGTTGCATCGAGTGACGTGTCGAGTGTCGATCCAAATCATCAGGTGTTCGATCCGAAGGACGGTCAGCTGCGTGCCTGGGATTGGCAGCAATCGGGCGTGGTCGAGATGAATTGCTTTTTGTGTCACGTTGATCATCCGGATAATGCGGCACGAATCGAACAATTAGAGGCTGGGAAGTTTGGTTGGGCCAACACTGCCACTCTCGCGAAAACCGGGCTCGTGGAACCGAGTGGTGAAGGGTGGACGTATCACCGTGATGCGTTTGAGGAAGACGGCAGTGTAACCACAGAACACTTGCCGCTCCGCAAACCAACTTCGGCACATTGCGGTCAATGCCACGGTTTGACTCATGACGGCGAAGAACCACTGGAGCTCAAGTTGTCACTGCGACAGTGGTCCACTGCGACCAAAGGTCAAGTGTTTTCGGCACAACGTATCTCGGACTCAGCTGCCAACATCGAGGGAAAAGAAGAGTTGACTCGGCCTTGGGACGCACATGCTCAAGCGATGTTGGACTGCCGCAGTTGCCACTTCTCGATTAACAATCCTGCTGAATTTCGTTCCAGTGACCGCAATCGCCCCAAGCATTTGAGCTATGAACCGCGTCGCCTGACGTTAAGCGAATACCTTCGGCAACCGAGTCACCAGTTTGCAAAAGGGCAGACGGCCCAAGGTTCGATCGCAGGGCATTTGGCAGGCACGATGCGACGTTGTGAAGATTGCCACGACGCACCGAGCACACACGATTGGCTGCCTTATCAGGCGGTTCACTTCGAGCGGCTTAGTTGCGAAGCGTGTCATATTTCACAATCGTTCGCGCCGGCCATTGAGCAAGTTGATTGGACGTTGGTAGATACAAACGGGCAACCGCCGACCGATTGGCGCGGTTGGAAACGAGATGCCAACGGTCAAGCACTCGTCACTGGGTTCGAGCCAGTGTTGTTGCCCCGAAGCGACCTCAATGGGCGTGCGCGGTTGTTTCCTATCAATCTCGTCTCAGTCTGGTACTGGGTTGCCGGCGCTGAACAACCGCTTCCGGTTCGAGAGAGTGATCTACAACGAGCGTTCCTGCCTAATGGAATCTATCACCCCGAATTGGCAGCCGTATTGGATGCGGATGATGATGGCCAACTCAGTCGCAGGGAATTGCGTTTGGATACATCTGACAAAGTGGCGGTAGCCAAACGACTGTTGACGGAGATTGGGGTGTCACAGCCGCACATTGTTGGTGAATTGCAGCCCTACGAATTGCACCACGGTGTCGGGCCGGGTCGTGATGCGATCCGAGATTGCGAGGCGTGCCACGCAAAAACGTCGCGTCTGACTCAGCCGATTTCATTGGCCGACTATCTGCCTGGTGGCGTGATGCCCAGCCCTATCGGTGGTACTGATGTAATCTTTGCTGGTTCATTCAATGACGGCCCAACCGAAGGTGAGTCAAACACGTCGCTGTCGTGGCGTCCTAATTTGCGTGAAGCTGATTTCTACGTTTTGGGGCACGACGATTGGCCTTGGGTCAATGTGCTCGGAGTCCTCAGTATCCTAGGCACGCTGATCGGCACGATGATTCACGCTGGTTTACGAATACGACACGGACGCTGGTGGTTGGATCACGACCATCCTCTGGAGAGCGAACAATGACTGAGCGAGTTTTAATCTACACGCCTTACGAACGGTTTTGGCATTGGGCTCAAGCGGCAGGGATCATGATGCTGGTGCTGACCGGTGCAGTCATCCATTGGCCGGGATCGATTGGCGTACTTCCATTTTCGTTGGCGGTATCGATTCACAATGTGCTCGGGTTCCTACTGCTGATCAATGCATTTCTCGGTCTGTTTTACTATGTCGCCACAGGTGCGATTCGCCAATACTTGCCGGAGCCACATGATTTCGTTTCGCTTGGTGCGGCTCAGTTGATGTACTACATGCGAGGCATTTTTCGCGGTGATCCACACCCGTTGGAAAAGACCTCACGCCGCAGACTCAATCCATTGCAACAAATTACGTACCTGGTGATCTTGAATGTGCTCATGCCGCTGCAATTGATCACCGGGTTGTTGATGTGGAGCGGACAGATGCAGCCTGGGATTTTGTCTTGGGTAGGCGGTCTACCGCTGGTCGCCGCAGTTCACACGTTGGGTGCTTGGGCGTTTGTCACGTTCACGATTATGCATATTTACCTCACAACGACCGGACGCACGCCGCTTTCAAACTTAATCGCCATGATCACTGGCTTTGAAACACTGCCAAAATCAAGACCCGAAGCGGCTAACCAGGAATCAACTTCGCAATCAACCCCGAATTCGATCAATGAGGTGGTGACATGACCGATCATTCTCCGAAGCTCGTCTATTGGAATCCTTATGTCGCCGGCATTGCGTTAGGGATCGTCCTGTTTTTGTCATTTGTCTTGTCCGGTGCCGGGTTGGGAGCATCGGGTGGCATCGCGCGTTGTTTGGCGTTTGGAGTCGATCAAGTCGATCAGGCCGCTGTGGATCGCAATCTCTACTTCGCCAATTATGCCGGAGGTACAAACAACCCGCTGGACCACACCATGGTTTGGATGCTGCTCGGTGTCTCGGTAGGCGGTTTCGTTTCTGGGATATTGGCCGGTCGCGTGCGTTTTGAAACCTATAAAGGGCCCAAAGTCAGTAAGCATCTGCGTTGGGTGCTTGCGTTTGCTGGTGGTGGCTTGATGGGATTCGGAGCCGCGATGGCAAGAGGATGCACGTCAGGTCAGGCGCTTTCGGGAGGCGCCGTGTTATCAGTCGGAAGTTGGGCATTCATGATGATGGTTTTTGGCGGAGGCTACCTGATCGCCTATCCGTTGCGTCGGCTTTGGATTTAGCGTCCTAAGAGAAAATAGAATTATGTTTCCTTTACATTTTGCAGGTATCACTGCGACGATCGTCACGCTGTTGACCGGGTTCGGATTCGGTTTTGTGTTAGAGCGAGCCGGTTTTGGGAATTCGCGAAACCTTGCCGCTCAGTTCTATCTGTATGACATGCGTGTTCTGAAAGTGATGTTTACCGCAATCGTTACCGCAATGGTATTGTTGTTTGCGGGCTCGGCCATCGGCGTCATCGACATGACTCGCATTTGGGTGCCGCCAACTTATCTTGGGCCAGCGGTGCTGGGCGGTTTTCTGTTGGGGCTCGGATTCATCATCGGTGGTTACTGTCCGGGTACCTCGGTCGTGTCGGCTTCGACGTTAAAGATTGACGGGATCTTGTTCGTTTTGGGAGTCACGTTTGGGGTCTTTGTGTTTAGTCAGACAGTGTTGTATTTCTCGAGCTTTTGGACATACGCAGGAGCATTTGGTCCATTAACACTGTACGACCTTGTCCACGTTGATGCTGGTTTTGTGGTTCTGGCAGTGGTGCTGATGGCGATCGGCGCTTTCGCTGCCGCCGAGTGGTCCGAACGAGTGTTTGATCCCGAGTTCACTCGGGGATCGACCGGTCGGATGACGCCCCCGATCCGTCGGCTTCGCTATATTGCTTCGGCTGTTGCGATTTTGTTGGCGGCTTGCACGTTGATGATCGGTCAACCCGATACAAAGCGATTGATGGTTGCGCAATCGTTGACGTTGGATGAAAGGTTGCAAACTCGAGAGCCGTTTATCGATGCAGCGGAACTGGCGGGCTTGATGCACAACAATCAAATCGAGTTGGTTTTGTTGGATATTCGATCCGAAGCTGATTACAACCAATTCCATCTGTTGGACGCACACCGTATGTCGATTGAAGAACTAGAAGGTGGCTGGGCAAAACCGATCGCGCCGGCGAAGGTAATTGTATTGATGTCCAACGACGAAGATGCGGCCATGCAAGCGTGGCGTCGCGTCGCCGTGTATTCAAATGCGAACCCCTATATATTGGCGGGCGGTATCAATCGTTGGTTAGATGTCTTTATGGACGGCCAAATGGATGCACCTGGGCCTTTGCAGTCGGCCGATGGCGATGATCGGATGCGATACAAATTTTCTCGAGCGACCGGTGCGCGGCATCCCGAGTCACGTCCGGAGGCCAAGGTTGCTTCGGCTCGCACGTTCGAAAGCCGCGTGAAGGTTCGCAAGCCGATTCACGCGGAAGGCGGCGGATGTGGTTGAAGCCGCTTAACCAGAAAAAGGGGCAAGCCAGAAAAATGGGTAAGGCGAATAGGGCGGATTCGATTCGAAAATGCACGCAAATTGACTCAACCGGGCGTCCATTCACGTCCGCCAGGTGACGCCGGAACGATGCCCCTTGAAGATTCAAACAGGCATCAAGCTGCTAGCTTCACACCGGTCGCTTCGATTTCCGAGAGTTTGTCGCACATGACTTTCACGCGTACCAAATCCTTGTGTGTTGACTTCGCTGAGAGGTGGAATAGAACGACGAGACCAAGGAGGGTGCATGACGAAAATGGATCCGTCTCTCAGGCTTTGAGCGTTTGCCATGACTAGCGTTTTGCGCCGCCGCCGTGCGGGGTACCGATCAAAGCTGAACCGTGAGTACCCTATCCTTTGGCGTTATCTCGACAATTGTTTCAACGTTACCACAACGAACTCGATGCTTGCCATAGAACACTCGAACATTGGTCTTACCGTGTTCGTCGAACTTCGTACTTTCGTCGGTCCACCATTGCCGGTAAACAAGATCTCGATAGGCGAGAGCTGCGGGTGTCGGCGTCCAATCTTTTTTGAAGAGTGCGGATGCAGGGATCCAGCATGCGGATTCCCAAAAACCCCACATCAAGATCCCATCAACATTCGGATTCGCAAAACAGATCCGGTAGTACTCGACAATCGCCTTCGCTTTGGCTTGTTCCTGCTCCGCAGTCATTGACGATTGCCGCTGCCGATGAAACGTCGAACGCTGGCCAGGCAAATTGAATTCCGTAATCCGAATTGGAAGATTAAGTTTACCAAGTGCCTCGAGTGAATGCTTTAGCTTCACCGGATCAAACGAGTCGCCGTGCAAGTGCCCTTGGACTCCAATGCCCCCAATGGCAACACCTTGGCCAAGGAAGTCATTGATCTGTTTGACGTAATCATTAAGCCGATTGCCGGTCAAAATGTCGTAGTCGTTTAAATACAGTACGGCATTGGGATCTCCTTCGCGAAACCAATCGGCCATCTCTTTTGTGATGTTCGGACCTAGGCGTCGCTCGTAGAAGTTGTCGTGTAGCATTTCGTTGTTTAAGTCATACTCGGCAAAACGGCCGCGGTAACGCTTTGCGATGGTTAACGCTCTTTGGCGTAGCGTCTCTTTAAGCTCGGCATCGTCAAGTTCTTGGACCCAATCTTGAACGAATTTTTGCACTCCCCAAAAAACGTTGTGTCCGCGTAACGGGATTTCGTGCTCTTCGGTCCAACGCAACATTGCATCGACGACGGAATAGTCGATTCTGTCACGAGTCCTCTGCATGCTTGGCCATTTCAGAGCATTTTCAGTCACGGCTGCATTGAAATTCTCGAGGAAAACGGATTTGTATTTTTCTGCAGAAGGGGAATTCTTTGACCCGGAAAACATCTGATTGGCCAAGGCGGCTCCGAACCAAAAACTGTGGCGAAGTTGTTTGACGTCAACCTCAGCACCTGCTGGCCCCTCAATGATCAGCGTTCCCATTCGGTGTTTGGAAATGGCTTGGTCGAGTTGGTCAGCACCGATAGTAATCGAGCTGCAAAAAAGAACCGACATCGTAGAAAGCAAATATACGAAAGGGTGAAAACGCATGAGGAATGCTCAGGTAGGAGGTGGTCGTCGCCACTCAAAATCGTGACGGCGAGTGCAGTGACGCAAGGAAGCATCGGAGCTTGTCCGGTTAATTGCTCCGCCGTTCATTAGACACCGCAGAAAACAACTGTTCAAGCAATCGATGAACGAAGTCGACGGAGGAGCAGTATGCCAATGGCGTTCGCGCTCCTGTGAAATCGTTTTCGAAAGCAGTCTGGAAATTCTTTGCCGGTTAATGCGGATCATTGCCAAACACCCCACATCCCTAAGCACCGAACAATAGCGACTCGTCCGGATCGTCGCGCAATCGCGGTGTCTGACTAATACCTCTGGCGCGAAAGCTGGGCAAGGCTCATAATATGGGGAAAGTTCAATTCTCTTTTTGTGAGGTA
>SJPJ01000001.1:7941702-7972842 GCA_007859835.1 Novipirellula herctigrandis
GTTTTCGCGTCACTGTCCTTTGTTTTGTTAGGCTCGATACAGCTAAATGGCGCTGAGTTCGCGGAGCGACTGCAACGGGCTCTCCGTTCCTCGGCGGACGTGACAGCGGCTGAAGATGCTGCCGGTGCGGTCGATGGAATCGTCACAGGTTCTTTCAGCACGCACACAATTCAAGATAGTCCCGCTTGGTGGCAAGTCGATTTGGGAAGCGTCCAATCCATCGGTTTGGTGCGTATCGTTGCACCGCACCAGAGTGAACGGTTGGCGAAGTTTGCATTGTTAGCATCGGACAATGGGAAGCAGTGGGTAACGGTCTATCGACACGGCCTCACTACAAACGCGGACAAACAAATTGATGCCAAGTTGGCAAATGTCAAGACTCGTTTCCTTCGCATCGTAGCATCGGAGCCTACGTGGATGCATCTTGACGAGGTGATGGTGTTTGCACCGGATGACCATCGAACGAACCTTGCCTTGAAAATGCCATGTACTCAATCGAGTGTCAGCAAGTGGTCGACTCGCTCGGTAACGCTTACTCCTTCCAATACCGATTGGCGTTTCCGGTACGACTTGGCTCGAACGACGTTAGCGTCACTATTGAATCAAGTGGACGACGGTGAAGAACTCGCGTCGATGCGCGAAGACATGATTGCCCGCCGTGTTCCGCTTGACGACGAGCGTTGGAATCAGCTCTACAACGAAATTCGAGAAAAGGCGGACCGTCTGAATGATGTGCGTCAACAATTTGCATTAATTGACTTGGATGCTTTCCAGCGAGCGATGGAAGACCTCGTCGTTCGCTATCCCGACCGCTATCCCGACGCCGATGCGATTCGCACGCGAATACACGCTTACCATTCATCGATTGATTCGCTGCGGAATCAAACCTCGGTTGGGCGAAAGGGTGCCTGGAGCGAGGCGGCCGAATTGGTGCGTTTTTATCGTGATGTGCTGTTTCGCAATCCACGTTTGGACTTTTCCAAAATGGTGGTCGTGCGTCGGCGTCTTGGTGATGAGGCGCGTTCGGCAATGGGGAAAAAACTAGGCGTTGGGACGTTGAATGCGCATACTAATGACACCATGCCGCGCCGTGGTTGGGACAACGAAATCGCTCAGTTATCGAATTTGTTGAGCGAACCGATGGTAGAAACGCTTTACAACACCGACGGTCGATTGATAACGGATTTGGAAGTCGATTTTGATGCGACCCGAATGATGTTTTCGTCGATTGGTCTGAAGCAAGACAATTGGCGCGTGTTCGAGATGGACTTGTCGATTGATGGATCCGTGGAACCGAATGTTCGCCAAGTGACTCCCGATGACGGAGAGGATGTCGGGCACTTTGACTCGTGTTATCTGGCTGATCCGGACGAGTTGATCTTTTGTTCGACCGCCTCTTATCAGGGACTTCCGTGCGAGTATGGTGCACGGCGAATGACATGCTTATACAAACAGAATCGCGGGACCGGTGAAATCCGACAATTGACTTTTGAGCAAGACAGCGATTGGAATCCCACCGCATTGCCGGATGGGCATGTGATGTATCAACGCTGGGAGTACAGTGACTTGCCGCACAGCAATAGCCGGATTTTGTTCCAAATGAATCCGGACGGAACGCAGCAGATGGCGTATTACGGTTCGGGGTCCTATTTCATGCCGTCGTATTTTTATCCACGCCCGATTCCCGGCCATGACTCGCAGATTGTTGGCATCGCGACCGGACACCATGGCACGCCTCGGAGCGGTCGGATGATCGTGATTGATCCCAAACTTGGGCAACGTGAAGCAGAAGGTGTCGTCCGAGAAATCCCCGGCTGGAACAAAACCGTTGAGCCAGAGGTACGAGACCGGCTGGCTGATTTCGGATGGCCACATATCCTGCATCCTTTCCCGCTCAGCGAAAACGATTTTATTGTCGCGATGAAGCCGGGCCCCGATGCTTTGTGGGGCGTTTATTTGGTCGACATATTCGACAATTTAACGTTGCTCTATCAAGAAGAAGGTTGTGCGATTTTGGACCCGATCCCGTTAACCGTGCGCGAGCGGCCACAATGGTTAGCCGATAAAACCGTGCCGGGCGAGAAGAACGCAACGGTCTTTTTAGCCGATGTTTACGCAGGTCATGGCTTACAGGACATCCCGCGTCATACCGTCAAGCAGCTACGGATAGGAGCTTACTACTTTAGCACCGACGGCACGGGCGGGTTGCTCGGATCGATCGGAGCGGACGGGCCCTGGGACATCAAGCGGGTGCTCGGGAACGTGCCAGTGGAGGATGACGGTTCCGCGTCATTTACCATTCCCGCCAACACTCCGATTTTCATGCAGCCACTCGATGACGAGGGCAAAGCCGTTCAATTGATGCGCAGTTGGATGGTTGGGATGCCGGGGGAAGTGGTGTCGTGTGTGGGATGTCACGAGAACCAAAATACCGTTGGATCGCTAGGGCAAACCAAGGCATCGCTGCGACCGCCGACGCCGATCGAAATGAATTCCAAGGCGGTTCGCGGTTTTAGTTTTCCACATCAAGTGCAGCCTGTATTGGATCGTTACTGTGTCGGTTGTCACAATGGCTCACCAGCGGCGGAGTTGCCTAAGATCGACGGCATTACGTACCCGACCGACATTTTGTGTGATCAAGATAACGGTGAAGGGCTTGTGGATTTGCGAGGGGACCAAACGATTACCGATTGGAAGAGCAAACATGGCGGAAACTGCGGTGGCGGAGCACGCGGCGGCAATTTCCCGGTTTCCTATGTTGCTTTGGAACGATACGTAAGGCGAAATGGCATCGAAGGACCTCTGCAAATGCTTTCGCCCGCTGAGTTTCATGCCGATACAACCGAGTTGGTCCAGATGCTTCGCGAGCGGCGCCATTACAATGTCCAGTTGGATGCGAATTCGTGGCAGCAACTCATTACATGGATCGACTTGAACGCGCCCTGCCATGGCACTTGGTCCGCGGTCGGTGAGCAACCGGCTCAGCGAGTCAAGCAGCTGAACGGGCGGCGAATCGAATTGGCCCAACGGTATGCTTCGATTAGTACGGACTATGAGGAGCAAGACCCGTTGCCGAACAAATTATCGTTCCAACCGCCGTCTGCGATGCCAAGCAAACAAGGTGAGAGAATCCGTAATCCTTCGGCCACGGATTGGCCGTTTTCAGCCGATAAGGCGGTGACAAAACAAAGCGACGATGCCACTTGGTCGATTGACTTGGGCAGCGGCATCGAACTTGGCTTGGTGCGTATTCCAGCGGGTGAGTATGTCAACGCCGCGGGCGAGTTGAAGATAGTGGACCAGCCGTTTTGGATGGCACAGTTCGAAACGACCAACGAACAAATGCGTTGTTTCGAAGCTGAATTCAATTCACGTCGCGAGGACCGATACGGGTACCAATTTGGACGTCTGTGCTACAACATGAACGGAGACGAAATGGCAGCCGTCCGAGTGGATTGGAATCAAGCCAATGCGTTTTGCCAGTGGCTTTCAGAGCAAACGGGGCAAACGTTCTCGCTACCCAGCGAAGATCAATGGGAGTGGGCTTGTCGAGCCGGCAGCGAGCGTGATTTCTGGTTCGGTAACCTCGGAGACGACTTTACGCCGTACGCAAACTTGGGCGATGTTCGGCTCTCGGAATTTGCTGCTAACACGAACACCGGATATTACACAACGACGGCATTGATCCCCAATCCCGGCAAGTATGACGATCGTGTTCCGCGAGACCGAAAATGGGATGACAAAATCTTTTTAACCCAACGTTTCCCACGCGATGAGACGGGCGTTATGTTATCAACGCCGATGTATCAGGCTGCCCGTCCGGATGGCGAGCAGGGGATGCCGCAAGCGTCCTCGTTTACGCCCAATCCGTGGGGATTGTATGATACGCACGGAAATGTTTGGGAATGGACGTCGTCGCGAAACGAGGCGGAGCGAGTACTGGCTTGCGGAGGCTCTTTCTATGATCGACCAAAACGATGCTCGGCGGGAAGTCGCGTCGATTACAAACCTTACATGAAAGTCTTTAACGTGGGGTTCCGAGTCATTTGTAGCAGTGAAAAGCAATGAAAATACTACTAACGGGTTTGTTCCTGACCGCCCTTTTTACATCCGCCTTTGCCCAATCCGATAAAGGCAACGCGGACGCGATCCAAACCGGCGTCTCCCATCCGTTTGTTTGCTGTGATTACAGCAGCGGCAAAGTCTTGATCGTGTCGGCGGATGGCAAGGTCCAGTGGGAATACCCCGCGCCAAATTGTAACGACCTTTGGGTGTTGCCCAATGGCAACCTGTTGTTCGTTACGGGGCATGGAGTGAAGGAAGTCAATCGAGCGAAAGATGTTGTCTTTTCGTACCAGTCGGAAAGTGAGATTTATGCTTGTCAGCGACTCGAAAACGGCAACACCTTCATCGCAGAGTGCAACGCGGGCCGACTGCTCGAGGTCGATCCTAAAGGCGAGATTGTTAAACAGATTCATTTACTCCCCGTGGGAAAAGACGGTGGTCACAGTTTTATTCGAAACGCGAGAAAACTTTCCAACGGACACTACTTAGTGACCCATTACGGTGAGGCCGTCGTCCGTGAATATGACGCGGAGGGCGATCCGTTGGTCGACTTTTTGGCCCCCGGTGGACCGCACAGTGCGATACGATTACCCAACGGGAATACGTTGATCGCATGCGGTGACTCCGGCAACGAACCGGCTCACGTGTTCGAATGCGATCCGCAAGGCAAGACGGTTTGGCAAGTGACAAGCGAAGATTTGCCCGGAATCAAGTTGGCCTTCATGTCTGGATTACAGCGACTACCTAGTGGAAACACCGTAATGACGAATTGGTTAGGTCACGGTCGTTTCGGCAGCGCGCCGCACGTCATTGAGGTCACACCTCAGAAGAAAGTAGTGTGGACATTCGCTGACCATAAAGCCATCAAGACGATTTCGACGATCCAACTTCTGGATGTGCCCGGTGACGTCACCAAAGGCGAAATCCTGCATTGAGTTGTCTATCCGGAGGCTGTGCTCTGTTACTCTGTGAGTCGGTTTCTTTGTGGGTCGGTGGCTAGTTGGATTCGTGTTGTTTCATAACCGCAGGTTATGTCGAGCGATATGTTCGTCGGCACTTCGCCGCAGAGGCACATTGTTCCAGGTGAATCAGTTGGCACAAGGTCGTTTTAGTTCGACCGAAGTTTTTCACGTGCTCGCGTTAATTGGCGTCGGGCGGCTTTGGCTTCCGCATCGAAGCTTTGCAGCGGAGACGTTTCTTCGATATCCTTCTGCAGATCGAAAAAACTGCCGTCGTCGTATAACTTCCATCGGTGGTTCCGAATCGACTCACGTGCTTCCTTCTTGTTGCGGCCAAAACCCCAGTAGTGGCAAAACACAAAGTCGCGTTTACTTGCCTCGCCACCTTTCAATCGCTCGGCAAACGAAACTCCATCGATGATCCGGTCGGTCGGCAGTTCTGCCTCGGCGAGATCAGCAATGGTTGTGAAGAAATCGCTAAAATCGATCAAGTCGTTGCAAGCGTGACCAATCTGTTGATAAGTCCCGCGGTACTGAGGCCAATCGATGATCAGGGGCACGTGTGTGCCTCGGTGGTTCATCAAATCTTTGCCACCGGGGATATCGCCATGATCCGTTTGGGTCAACGGACCCTCCCAAGCACCGTCACGCCGCGTTGGCTGGACGCCGCGTGGAAGCTGGTTCGCGTGACGCACCTTGTCGATTCCCAATACCTTTGGGTATCCCTCGGGCGCGGGTGCCGTCACCTTTACCGGATACGTTGTGCCATTGTCTCCCGTGAACATGATCAACGTGTTTTCTCGCTGACCGGTCGCTTCGAGAGTCTCGACGATTCGACCCACCAAAACGTCCACATACTCAACCATATCCTTGAAGTACTTCAGCTCTGATATTGGTGCACCGCTCTTGTCACCATCAACTGATCGTGGCGAGGGGGCGAAGGGTGAGTGTGGCAAGATCATTGGATAGTACAAAAAGAACGGTCTCTTGCGATCGGCTTGCCGCTTGATGAACTTGGTTGCGTATTCCGAAAGCATGTCCGGGCCATATTGCTGTTCGCTTTCATACAACTTGCCGTTGGCGACAATCACAGGGTAACTCCAATACCGCTCACGTCCTCTTGTGCTTCGCTCAAACGGCTCCGCAGGCACGATGGCGTTTTGCAGGCAGTATTCGTCGAATCCCATTTCGATGGGTGTCGCATAATCACCACCCAACTGCCATTTGCCCGTCATGCACGTGCGGTAACCCGCGTTCTGCAACACTTTGCCGAAGGTGATTTCCCGAGTATCGAATTTACCAAATCCGGTGTAGTTTCGATGTGCATATCGCCCGGTCATGATTTTGACGCGAGACGGCGTACACAGCGGTTGTGCAAAACAGTAGTCAAACCGCATTCCCACGGACGCCAAGTGGTCCAGCGCCGGCGTTTGGTAAGCCGTGCATCCGTACGCACCGATGCACTCGGCACCCAGATCATCTGCCATGATCAGTACGACGTTCGGCCGATCCAATGACCGCGTTTTACTGTTATCCGATAACGGTTCGAGCACGACACTGCGCAGGTTGACCGCCCGCCACGATTGCCCCGGTTTTGCGATCAGCTGATACGGGTGATCTGCCTCCAAATCAACTTGTCCAACGAGTTGTTCGCCGGTATCGCCCCAGTTTTGACGGGATGGCAGAATCGAGGTGAATTTTTGGCCGGCCACCGACAAAACGATGTTTGCCGGGTGCGGTGCCGCATACTGGACGAACACGCGATGCGGACCGGAAGCCTTCGCAGTGAAGCTCCACTCTGCCCACTCGCTTGGTTCTCGCCAATGCGAGATCACTTGAGGGCCTTTGCGAATCTCCGTTCCGTGCAGCGTTGCATCGACGGCCGATAGTTCCTGGGCGTTCTTACGGATCGTCCGTTTTGGCTCCGCAGCGGTCATCGGTGCTTCGGTAGGAGCATCTGGATTTGGCTTGCGATTCTTCGGACTGCCCCAACATTGGCTTGGTGGCAGTAGGCTGTCCCAGGCGTCGAACTGATCCTGCAACTGCTGTTTGATATCAGCGTGCTTGCCGCTCAGATCATGATGCTCACCTGGATCTTCGACCAAGTTGAACAGCATCGTATCGCTATCCGCTGGACAACTGGCGTCGTTCCAGGCTAGCTTCCAATCGCCATTACGAATGGCATAGTCATCGTCACGCCGCCAATACAATAGATCGTGAGGACGCTGATCTTCCTTTTTACCGCTCAGATACGGCATCAAATCGACACCGTCAAACGGAAAGCCCTGCGGTGTTTGCTTGATTCCCAATTGCGAAAGAATCGTGGGCGCGACATCGAGATTAACAACCGGATGATCATAGCGACTTCCTGGCTTGATCTTTCCTGGCCAACGCATCACGAACGGCACGCGAATACCGCCTTCGTAAGTATCGCCCTTGAAACCACGAAACGGTCCTGGGCTGGACATCGTGCAATCGCCGCGTTCCTTTTGCATATCCTTGGTTGGGTGATCGAGACCCTGGCCTCGTGGCGAACCGTTGTCACTGATGAACATCACAAGCGTGTCGTCACTGACGCCCGACTTTTCGAGTGCTTGCATGATGCGGCCGACACCATCGTCCATCGCCAGCACCATGCCGGCAAAGAAACGCCGGTCTTCGATATCGCTAAGATGCTTGGTTCGCTGGAGGTATTTATCGGGGACTTGCCACGGATGATGAACCGCGTTGTAGGCCACGTAAAGAAAGAACGGCTGCTCGGTGTCTCGCTGGCCTTCGATGAACCGGACCGCTTCGTCGCTGAACGTGTCGGTCAAGTAGCCTTCGTACTCACCCTGCATCTTATTGTTTCGAAATAGCGGCCAGAGTCCCTTGTTTTTGCCGAAAACTGGACGAGCTTTTTCGTAGTCATGAGCGCCGTTGAGGAACCCGTAGTAGGAATCGAAACCACGAGCATGAGGACGCATCGACTCGTGCAGCCCTAGGTGCCACTTGCCGACCATTCCACAGCGATATCCGGCGGATTGTAGTATCTCCGACAGCATCGGTTGCGATTTTGGCACGCCGGCAAACGGAAACTTGGGGTCGTCCGGAAATCCGCTGGTGTTTGGATTCTCACCGCACCCCATTCGTTGTTGATAGACGCCGGTCATTAGTCCACTTCGCGAAGGGCCACAGACCGAAGCCGAGACGTAGCCTTGCGAGAATTGCACGCCATCGGTTGCCAAACGATCGATGTTGGGAGTGAGGATGTCGTTGACACCGTGGTAGCCTACGTCGCCCCAACCCATGTCGTCGGCATAGATCAGTACGACATTGGGACCGTCGACGGGTTTGTTCGTGTTAGCCCGTTGTTCTGACTTGCGAGATTTTGGCTGTTTCGTGGCCGATGATTTTTGCTGATGGCCACGTTTATGAATCTCAGGTTTGGCCTTTCTCGCTTTCGACTGGACATCAAGCTGATTTAAGTAAGCGGCGACCGTTTTCTTGTTGTCACGTTCGTGGAACACATCCCGCATCGGATCGTTGGAACTTTCCATCAACTGAACCATCGCCCGTTGGTGCTTTTGAATCACGACTTGGTGATGGGGACTGTCAATCAAGTTGTCCAGGCCATCGGGATCTTGGTTCAGATCAAAGAACTGTTCGGGCACGCTATGGTTGAACAAGTGCAATCGCTGTTGCATCCGCTTGTCACCCTCATTAGCGAGTCGCTCGATTTCAGCCGTCGTCGCCATGCCGCGTGTTGCCGTCGCGAACCGCCGTTCCCCATCGGACCATAGGTTGCAGATATAGGAGTAGTCTTTCGAGACAACTGCACGCATCGGCTGCCGATTTCCGCCCACGTTCTCTTCGTACATCACGTAGGTGAACTCACGATCGGTTTGACGCTCTCCCTTCGTAATCGATGCAAACGAACGGCCGTCGAGTCCCTCGGGCTGCTCGATTTCAACCGCCTCCAGCAAGGTTGGCAGGAGATCCACCGTGCCGATGACATGCTGGTTGTCTTTTGCTCCTGCTTTGGTCACTCCCGGCCAGCGGATCATCAGCGGCGTGTGCGTGCTGTGGTAGTACATCGCCGTCTTGGCGAACGGGAATGGCATCCCGTGATCGGAAAAAAAGACGACGAACGTGTTGTCATAGACACCGGAATCTTTTAACGCCCGAATGACGTTGCCGAAGGAGTCGTCGGCGCGGCGCACGCTGTTGTAGTAGGCGGTGACTTCCAGACGCGACAGCGGCGTGTCGGGCAGAAAACTCGGCACGATGACCTCTTCTGGCTTGAAAATGCGGCTTGGCGGGTTGTCCCTATCTTGGCCAAGCAGGTCGGTGCTAACGGTTCCTTTCTTGTACGAAAAGCTGTACAGCGCGGTATGTGGATCGTGAATATCCATTGAGAAGTAGAAAGGTTTGCCGGCAGCCTTGGCGGCGTCGATTCCTTTCTTGGTGTATTCGTAGAACGTCCGGGTGTCACGAATGTTGATTCGGTTGGCTTTCAACTCTTCGTCAAAGTTGATGTCCCACGCGGGATAGGGATGGTAGGGGGACGAATGGCTGGATTTGCCCCGGATCATCGTGAAGTAGCCGTTCTCACGAAGAATGTCTGGTGTCGTTTTGTACGTCACTTGTTGTTTTGGCAACTGGTAAAAACCCTCGATGCCGCTGTTGAACAGATATCGCCCGGTCATCACGACATTTCGCGACGGAATACAGCTACTGGCGTGAACATGAGCGTGATCGAATCGCATCGCGGCCTTGGCAAATTGGTCCATGTTCGGAGTCGTATCCGGAACGGCGCAACCGAAAACACCAACGGAGTCGCAATTCATGTCGTCAACGGTCAGGACCAGAATGTTTGGTCGTTCTTGAGCGCCGGCTGGAACAGCGATCATGCAAACGATCGCGATTGTTTGAAGGAGAGTTTTCATTTTGCTCTATTCATTTACTTCGAGTTGCGTGTTGGAGAAATAATCGGGATCGTGATAGGGTTTGGGCTTGCCAAAGTTGGGGTCACGGAAACCAAGGTTTCCATTCCAACCCCATTGAGGCGGCATCAAAGTCTTTTCCCACTTGTCATGCTGGCGAATGAGCGTTTGCAGTTCCTCTGGTCGGCTTGCTGCCAAATCATGCTGCTCACCGATGTCGTTTGCCAGGTCGTACATTTGCCAAGTCTTGCCATTGTCAGTCGATAAGGCCTTCCTGTCACCTTGGCGGATCGCCTTACGCGGGCCCCATGCCCAATACAGCGTTCGCTTTGGCCGGTTTTTCTTGGCGCCAACAGCCAACGGCAATAAATCGACGCCGTCCAGTTTCCAATCCGGGTCGATCTTTCCGCCTGCTGCTTTGATAAAGGTTGGCATCAAGTCCAACGAAATGACCGGATGCGACACTGCCTTGCCAGCCGGGATCTTGCCTTTCCACTGCAGGCAAAACGGGACACGCAGGCCGCCTTCCCAGAACGTCGCTTTCTTGCCTCGAAGGGGGCGATTGGGTGATGACTCATGGCCGCCGTTGTCACTGAGGAAGACAATCAAGGTGTTCTGTTCCAGGTCATTGCGCTGCAATGCCTCCAAGACACGACCGATGTTTTGGTCCATCGAATCAAGCATCGCCATTACTCGACGACGCTCATCGTTTGGCTCTTTCGAATACCTCTCCACGAAATCCTTTGGTGCTTGAAACGGGCCGTGAATCGCGTTGAAGGGGATGTAGCACAAGAACGGCCGATCTTTGTTCGCGTCAATGAACTCAATGGCATGATTGGCTAGCATGTCGGTCAGGTAATTT
The DNA here is from genome assembly GCA_007859835.1 of Novipirellula herctigrandis. GTDB lineage: Bacteria > Planctomycetota > Planctomycetia > Pirellulales > Pirellulaceae > Novipirellula_A > Novipirellula_A herctigrandis. The sequence goes on from SJPJ01000001.1 coordinate 7,952,514, forward strand.
TGCGTATCACGAACCAGTACGCCCTTGTGGTTCACCTGGTCATGCGTAATCCCACGGTCCGCATAGGATGAACTCACAATCGTCTTGTTATGAAAGATTGGATTGTGCAACCGATTCATGTCGCCCAGATAGTTCGACGCGCCATTGTTAAAACCATAGAACTCGTCCCAGCGGTTGAATGCCATGATCGCTTCGGCATCACCATCGTGAGTCTTGCCAAACAAACCGGTGGCGTACCCGAGTGCCTTAAGACGCTCCGATAGGATAGGAAGATCAGCGGGGATGCCGGGCTCGACATTTTTGTTGCGTCGGAAGGGCCCAATATTGTCCCAGAAACCAAAACTTTGTTGGTATCGACCGGTCAGCATGCCGGCGCGCGACGGCGCACAAACGGCACACGTGACGTAGCCGTCTGTGAACACGACTCCGCTTTCAGCGATCGAATCGATGTGAGGTGTAGCAACTTCGCCGCCCTGGTAGCCCACGTCGCCGTACCCCAAATCATCAGCAAAAATGAGGACAAAGTTGGGTTTGGGCGACGATGCGTCAACGGCGGTTGTTGTCAGGGCGAATACCGTCAGCAGCGCGATGGCGACGCACACTCGATTGTTGGACGTGGTGGCCCGAGGCCGTGTGTTGTTCGTTTTGTTCATGCTGAGTGGGGAGTTCGTTGATTGTTTGACAGGCGAGCTCTTTAAGAAGTCGAATGAAACGCCGGCAGGATATGGTCTTCCAGGATCTCGAAGGGTTTACGCATGGCTTGGTTTTTGTTGTGACTTGTGACAACGACGATCAAGTCAAGTGACGGGAGTATGAAAATGAATTGACCGCCAGCGCCACGTGCGGAGATGCAGCGGTGTATCTCCGTTCCAATTTTCGCATCGCTTCCCCACCAGAAATGGCCGTAAGTGTGCCCGACCTTGTTCGTGTAAAGCGGGCTCACCGCCTTGTTGATGAACTGCTCGTTCCACAGTTGCTCGCCGTTCCACCTGCCACCGTCAGCGATTACCATCCCCAGTTTGAGCATGTCACGCGAACGCAGGCTCGACCCAGCGGCCGCTTTGGGCAATCCGCTGACGTCCAGTTGCCAGGTATAGTCCGAGATGCCTAGGCGGTCGAAGATCTCTCGGCGGATGAAGTCTTCCGCAGTGCCCGGGACAACGGCCTCGACAACCTGCATCACCAACGACGGGTCGGCGCCCTGGTATTTGTAGGTCTTCGAGGCGGCAGTTATCGGCGCGGTTGAGGCGAGGATCATTTCCGCCTGCATCTGCCCCTTGAGGCCACCGGGCCGACGCCGTGCCGCTTGAGCCCTCTCGTCGGAAACGCGGATGCCCGAATGCATGTTTAGGCAATCGGCGACGGTGATTTGAGCAGTGCCCGTGGCCAGCTTCGAGTGGTCAACGTTCTTCAGATAATCCACGACGGGCGCATCCAGATCGTCGATAAAACCCCCTTCGATGGCTCGGCCAAGAGCCAAGGCGGTTAGCGACTTGGTGATCGACATCTGATAGTGGGGGAAATCTGCACGACCGCGACGAAAGTAACTTTCCAGGACAAGCCGTCCACTCGATGCGACAAGGAGGGAGTCGATATCTCCAAAGTCTCCTTCGGCAATTTGCTGTGCAAGCCGCTGCATCGTGTGGGCATCGCAACCTGCATCTTCGAGTCTGCCGACTTCGATACCGTCGCTCAGCGGATCGGGCTCGGTATCGATGATCGGTTGTGCCAGGTCCGGCAACCTGGATTCCCGTTGATACGAGGTGTCGCGAGCGTTGATGCCCGTTTTCTCTTCCGAGAGGCCGTCGGCCGGTGCGGCTTCGGGCTCGGCGACGTCGTATTGTTTGCGTAGACGCTCGAGATTCCGTTTCATCGCATCTCGGATCTTTGCGTAGTCGGGATTTGCATGAACACTGCGTAATTCGTGCGGATCTTTTTCTAGGTCGAACAGCTCCCAATCTTGTTCGGGGAAGTAATAGTTGATCAGCTTGTATCGCTCAGTGCGTACGCCCTCGAAACGGGGCAGGTTGTAGGCGCCGTCCATGTAGTAGTGGTAGTAGATGGAATCACGCCAATCCTTTGGCGTCTCGCCTTCGAACAAAGGAACCATGGATCGGCCTTGGACTTCCTTAGGAATCGGAACACCGGCGATGTCCAAGAATGTTGGCGCGTAATCGATGTTCTGGACCATGGCGCGAACATTCATGTTTGGTTTGATCTTACCCGGCCAACGCATCATCAGTGGCATCGAGACTGTTTCTTCGTACATCCACCGTTTGTCGTTCCATCCATGTTCGCCGGTGAAGAAGCCTTGGTCCGAGCTGTAGACGACGATTGTGTTTTCTGACAATCCTTGCTCATCCAACCAATTCAAGATCCGACCCACGTTATCATCGATCGCGGCAACGCAACCGAGGTAATCTTTCAAGAATCGTTGGTACTTGTAACGATCGAGCGGTCTGCCTTCCAACTTTCCAGCCGCTCGAAGACGGCGGTACTCGTCATTCTCTGGGTCGTACGAACGATGAAACGCGTCTCGTTGTGCCTGCGTCATCCGGCCCAAGAACTGAAATTCGCGCTGGTTCATGTCATACTGGCCGGCCGGTGGCGTGATATTCAGGATATGCTCCTGCATCCCGAATAGCCGCATCCAGCATGTTTCGGCATAGTGCGTGCGTCCTTGGTAGTCGTCAAACAATGTGTCCGGTTCGGGTACATCGCGCCCATCGCAGATATCCATATGCCGCGGTGGGGGAATTCGGTGGATATGGGGTGCCTTGAACTGGCACATCATCATGAATGGTTGTCCCGCTGTGTGTTGCTTCTTCATCCACGCAATCGACTGGTCCGTGATGACGTCGGTCGAATAGCCTTCGATCTGTTCCGTGCTCCCGTCCATGCACTGAAACTCGGGGTTGTAATAGTGCCCTTGGCCTCCGGCACCGGCAAGCAGTTTCCAATGATCAAACTCGTTTGTCGGCCAGCCGCGCAGATGCCATTTACCGATCACGGCAGTCTGATACCCTGAGCGTGAAAGTGCCCTTGTAAAAACGAACTGGTCGCTCGTCCAGGGCGAACCGTTGCGAGTGACTCCGTTCTTATGACTGTGCTTGCCGGTCAGTATCGAGGCCCGTGAAGGGCAACAAATCGAATTCGTGCAATAGCTTCGTGTGAACAGCGCACCTTCTTTGGCGATGCGGTCGATGTTCGGTGTCTCGTTCAGTCCGCTGCCATAGGCGCCGATGGCCCGCAGTGCATGGTCATCGCTGAAGATGAAGACAATGTTGGGGCGTTCGTTGGCTTGGGTTTCGTTAGCACTTGATTTTTTTTCCCCACCAATGGATGTGAAGGCACAGACCAATAGAAGTCCGAGCAAGGCGCGATTCATCATGGGTTTCCTGAGTTGATGGGTAGGTGACTTGGTCATTGTGTTGCCGTCGGTCGGTTTTGAATTCGAATGGCGTCCATCGAGAAACGTACGTCTTTGCCCTCTTGTCCGATAACCTCGAAGGCAAGGCGTACTGGTCCGTCTGAAGCAAATGACTGGGAACTCTCATTAGCTTGTTTCATTGAGATGGAGACGCGCCGGTTCGATATCGTTGCTCGACATTGATTCATCAGTGGATCGATTTCAATGAAACATCGTATGGAGACTCCTTGCAGGACTCGGAGTGTCAGCGGCTCGGTGTGTTTGCTGCTTGAAGGCCTGAACTGCCATGCCAAATGTTCGGATCCTGCTTGCCAAATCTGGGCTGCCTCGAATTCCCACAGTGGAAGGTTGGACGCAGTGGAGTTGTCCTCAGCGCCAATCAAACGGATGCTCTTGACATCTTGCGGCTCACAATCCAGACGCAACAATAACTCAACCGTAAAGGGCTCGTTGGTAGAAAACCGATCGACGGAGCCGAAACTGCGTGCGACACGAACCTGACACGATTCAGTCGAATTGTCTGCTGCCGCGGCGATCCCCAAGAAAAACTCAGTGCCAGGGAACAGCGTTGGCTCGCTAAAGACGCCTGTTTCGTTTTCAATTATCGAGCCGGCGCGAGTCTGTATTGCCCAGGCATCTTGCCAGCCTCGCCCCTTTCGCCCCGGGAATTCTTGACCCGAACCTGGCCCAAATGGTTCCCATACCATTCTTTGCCGGAACAGCGAATCGCGAGCATCTCGATACGGTGCCAAGTGAATCGGCTCGTGACGCATGCGTCCTGCTTTGTCGACTCGGACGGCAAGCCCGGCCAGCACGATCTGCGAGTCATTCTCTGCTGACGATGTCAGTTGCACTTTACCGTCAAAGACACTCAACTCGGTTTCGCCATCGTTGCTGACCGTCAAGCCGAACTCGGTACCAAGATCAACAACATTGGCATTCGGCGTCGAAACCGAAAATCCTTCGGCCCCATCAGGCACATAGGCAGCCATCCGACCATGATGCAACACGGCATTGTCAAGCGTTCGGATCTCGTAGTCAGCCGGACCTTGAATCGTCACCGCGACTCCGTGTTGGTAGCTGAGTCGGACGATGCCGTGGCGCAAACGAATGCGGCTTGGCGGCACTTTGTCGCCGACATTAAGAGATTGGTGTCCGGGTGCCCAGGAGACATCCGTCAAATCAGCGACTAGGGCAATCGACGGCACCTTTTCATGTCCTGTTTGCCACACGACACCGGAGACAACGAACAACAGCGTGGCTGCCACGGCCATGACAGGTTTCCAACGTTTCGATCGCGAGGATCGGCCCACGGTTTCCGGTAACAACGTGATAGGTGCTTCTTCGCGGTTTGGTTGGCTGACTGGAAGGTTTGGTTGGCTGACTGGAAAACGTGCTTCCAACAAAGCTTCCAATGTCATGAACCGTAGGAAGTATTCACGTGCCGAGGCGTCGGACAGCAGTAGGCGTTGGAGATGTTCTTGTTGTACGGGCGAAATCGTTCCGTCTCGATAGGCGGAAACGAGTTCGAACGTGTCGTGGTTTGGTTGACCGTTGGAGTTCATCCGACACCTCCGCCGGCGGTTGGCTCGCTTTGGTGCTCAATACATGCCAAAAGCGAATTATAGAGCCGAGTCAGGGCGCGGCTGATTGTTGATTCGGATTTGCACAGCAGTCCGCCGATCTCCTTGTTGGTCCGCCCTGAGAGGAAACGTTCATCCAACATCCGGCGGTCGTCTTCCTCCAAGCGATCCAGGCATTCGTCCAGTGTGGTATGCATGCCTGCAAGTTGGTCATGCAGCAATTCGGCATCGCTGGCGAGCACTTCGATCGTCTCGTGATCCAGCAGGCATGCATTTCGCTGAGCTTTCTGACGAAAACTCAGCGTTTGCAGTCTCGCCACTTTGCACGCCCAGCGGTCAAAATGTGTCCCCTCTTGGAACTCATCAAATCGTCTCCACAGCACCGACGCGGTATCCTGAAGTACATCCTCCGCGTCGTGCTGATTCAATCCAAGTGACCGGATTGCTGCATAGATCTTGGGCTGATTGGCGACCAGCAGTCGCATGAAACGATCATGGTTGTCAATCTGGGGCATAGGACAAATTGTTTCCTCGGATACCGACTCGGGACCAGCGCCCGTTACCTACTCAATATGACAGAGCCACGCTTTCTTGCACAATTCTTTGAAATCTCGGTAACTTTCTCCTGAGTTCACGCTTTTGGGTGTCTCGCATCGAAGCCTATCAGGGCCCCCCGCAGAGTTCAGGATCTTGATCACACGCATTCAAATTGGATCGCCGAGGTAGCATACCGCATCAGCCGAGACTTCTCTTGTAGAGTTAAAACGACACTGGCTGGATGGGGCGGAGACTCAGCAAGTGCCGTCAATCTCCGCATCGAAGACAGAGAAAACTTTTCAAACTTTCACGAAAACGGGCCTGCACGGGGAGTTTTTATTCGGCAATCACACCAAATCAGTGTTGGTGAACACTGCCGCGTCCGATTCAGCGGCGTCGGTCCCATTCTTGAAATCGACGCCGCATCGTGTTTCCGGGATACTTGGGAGCGGTCTTCGATCGCTAACGGGGTAACCATTTCGGGCAAAGTCTATCGTCATGATTCCCGTGCCAAAAAGGAAGAGTGTAAAGAGTATCCGCGTCACCACGGCAAGGCGTGGAACTCGAACGCTACGTTTTTCCAATTGTTTATTGCATTTGGTTCATGCCCGCACGCACTCGCCTACGCCGTTTTCAAAAGCGTCGTTATCTACGTTTGGCTGCGTTTTATCAGGTCTTTCTTTCAAGCACGGAGGCTCGCCTTGGATCGCAACGATAGGCCAAATGACGACGAAGACAAATTGCCCGATGACGTTGCCGATGCTTGGGCTGCGGTTTTGATCGATGTGCACGAGAAGACGAAAGATAAGGCAACCACTGCTGCGGCCGAGGATACTGATCGGATGCCAATGGAAGCTCTGGAAAAACGACGAGCCAAGAACGAACCGATCGGCACCAAATCCTCGGATGTAGACTAATGGCGTACCGTTACCATTTTCTACATTCGGAGATTCATCATGTGCCAGCACGGCGAACGAATTGCGATCACCGGGTCGTAGCGGAGGACGACACGGCTCCGGTGCATCGCAATGTCATCCGCCCGATTGGTCTTTTGCTACGTCAAGGAGTTCGATACAGGCTATGCGATCGAACGAAATGTACGCCTGTGTACCGGGGAACTCGACGTCCAATCGTGTGAATTTTGTGTATTTGTCAGTTACGATCCCACCAAGAAACCGCTTGCCGCTAATGTCAGTAAACGTAGCGTTCACAAGAACCGTTCGTTGGACGCCTCCCATACTTTGACCGCCTCCGGGGCCAATGTTGAAAGTGACCAAGCAAGGTGAATCGCCGAACTCGTTAATGCCAGGGAGTTGGGATGTCGCGGTGCTATCGGCTAACGAGATTCGGTACGTCGCGATTGCTGTGAGTGCGATGATGAATAGAGCCATCGAATGTTTTGTGAGATTTTTCATACCACGAAGCCTGGGGGGATGTGCGTTGGATGGATAGGTTTTCAGTCGGATTACATCTCGCATCAGCGGGTGCGAGGAGAAAAGTATAGGTACAGGAAACAGTGCATCGAGCACTCCGCTGGATGCGTTAGTTATCCGGCATTAGTGCCATACCCCGACGAAGGTCGGCTGATCGCTATTGCTCCCTCTGAAGTGGGCACCCGCACTGCGGGCAGGTTGTAGCGCGGAGAGACACGAATCGCCCACAATCCGGGCACGGTTTTAAGTTGGGGTTGCTACCGGACGCTTTACGGCTGCGTGTCAGGACGACGACCAACGCAACCACGACGGCAACCGGGATGAACAAGATGACGCCGATGATGATCAGCTCCATCAGGCCCGGTGCACCAAAAGCAAGCATGTGATTGTTCCTGGTTTAGTGACGATCCAGCTGGCTGAAGCTTCGCCCAAGAGATTGATGGCAACGTTGGGATCCGACGACCAGCCGGACAACGATGTAATTATCGCCGGTTCTAAACTCTGCGTCAACAGTTAGGGGAACTGGTACCACACGGTGGCGGCAACACGATCGGCGAATGGCTCCCATATTTAACATAAAGCACCGGTTCGCTCATGGATGAGATAACGCCAACACGAATCTACAACGACGGACCTTGCTTCCCGCGAACGACGCTGGCCGTTGAAGCGGAGAAGGCGTATCGGGATTGGTTCGCGAAGACCGCGATGGGCGTTCCCGATTGGAAACAGCCAAATCGGACGCTGTTTCGTGAATTGATGTTGGCCAGGGACAGTGTTCGTGCAAAAGCTGTCGGTGGGGACCACGGGGTTTGTCTGTTTCGGCCAGACCACCCAATCGATGCATCGATGGCTCGGGGGCGTGCTCAGGCGGTCTGGATCGCGATCGAGGGATGGGAACACTTCTCTGCTATCGGCTTCGATACGCGGACGATCGGCACCATTGCGATGCGCGGCTGGAACACGCGAGTGCAGCGGTGGGCCAAGGGGTTATTGCGTCCGGACAAAATCGACATGCCACCACGGCCTCACGAAGACATCGATAGCGATACCCAAGACCAACTCGACGAAATCCGCGATCTACTAAAGCTGACTGACGATAAGCTCCCACGTGCGGCGGATATCCGGCCGCGAAGCCTGCGGCGATTGCTCGATCGTTTTCCACTGCTCAAGCGGCCAATCATTCATGGCCTACTTCGTGCCGGCAAAACGATGAACGTCATCGCTCCACCGAAGGTCGACAAGTCGTGGTTGGCTAGCGACATGGCGTTGTCCGTGGCTACCGGCCGTCCGTGGCTCGGTTGGTTCGACACCGAACGGGGCGACGTGCTGATCATCGACAACGAACTACATCCGACGACTTCGGCGAACCGGATTCCCAAGGTGATGGACGCTCGTGGTATCACGCCCGACGACGTCGCCGACCATTTGTTCGTCTCGAACCTTCGCGGAAACCTCAAAGACATCCGTTCGCTCGGGCAGTACTTCGACCACGTCTTTGAAAACCGTTTTAAGATGATCGTCATTGACGCGTTCTATCGGATGCTTCCAGCTGATTCCGACGAGAACGACAACGCTGCGATGGCGAGCGTTTACAACACGATTGATCGCTACGCCGAGATGCTCGGTTCGGCTTTCGTGTTAATCCACCACACCAGCAAGGGCAACCAGTCCTTTAAATCTATCACCGACGTCGGTGCGGGCGCTGGTAGCCAAGCTCGGGCGACCGATTCGCACCTAGTGCTTCGGCCGCATGAACAAGACGGAGCGATCGTGCTCGACGCGGCAGTACGTTCCTGGCCGCCCGTCGATCCTGTCTGTCTGCGATGGAACTTCCCTGTATGGGATGTGGAAATGGAACTCGACCCAACCAACCTGCGAAACGAATCTCGACGCCGAAAGACCAAGCCAGACAAACCGGCCGACGTGCCGGAGTGGACCGCTGAGCGGTTCGCGGATGCGTTTGTGGGTGTTGAACCGAAACCGACCGTGGTGATCACGACTGAGGCGAAAGAGGCAGGGCTGTCCGAACGTCGGGCGAGTACCTTGCTCAAGCAGGCCGAGGCCACCGGTCTGGCCCACCGTTGGCGGTTCGCGCCCAACAAACCCATCCAATATTCAACCCAACCGCAACCCGCAACCCCGTCCGAACCAACCGGCTAAACGCTCCCGCCCGTGCGCGCACACACCCCCTAGTACCCCCCTGGGTGCGTGCACGAGCCACGCCCCAGGGGCCAGGGTTTCGTGTGCGTGCAAACGCGGGAGGACGAACGAGCGAACGAGAACGCCAACAACCAAACCAAACGCGACACGAGCGAACGTGTGTGGCAGTGTGGCCAAGCTACGAGGCCTCGCCGTCGCCGACCGAACGCTCGATAGCTTCCAACCGTTTCTCGATCCGCTGGAGCGTAGCGGCAAGGGCAGCAATTTCGGGCAGTACCAATTCGCGAATGGCGCGACGCGTATTTAGACGGTTCGTAAGGATGTCGGAGTATCGCGGAGCCAATTCCGGTTCAAGCGACACGAAATCGCTGGCTTTGTACCGATGCTCACGACAAAGGAAATCCTCGTCAACGTACATATCCCGGTCTTTGATTTGCTTCGCGGTTGGCTGGGGCCAAGGTACGCACGAGACCGCAGCACCGTCCGAGTACGTGAATGCGGAATAGTAGATGCGTCGTCGACGCGGTTTTTTAGCCATTTCAAACCTCCAATGATGCTTTAGGTACTCCGGCGAAAACCGGTTCTCCCGTCACGCCAGCGGGAACAGCCACGCTTATAGGCACACTTTGTTTAATTTGTCCGAACGAATTTCAGCCCGCAAAACACACGGAAATTCGCTTCGGCGAGCCCATTCTCTCGCAAGGACGCACTAATGGACATGGAACAAGTAATCGCCGATGCCAAAGACCTCTGCTACCGCGTCGCGCCCGCTGAGCTATCCGGTTCGCCGCTATGGGTTGTTCCGCAAACCAACCTACCACCGATGCTTGGAAGAGACACGGTTTGCTACGGCTACACGTCGCCAAGCCTCGATATGCACCTGCACCATACGTTCGCCGATTGGGAAGGCGTCCGTGGGCCAGTGATCGTGTTGGGCAACCTCAATATCCAGCGTGACTTCCCGCAGCGAACGTACAACAAGCTGCTCGGCACGACGCTGCACGAACTGGCCCACATCCTAGAACGCCCATCGCTGTTCCAACCGCGTCCGTACAACCAGCGGTACATCCGCGCCGAAGCGATCCGTATCGCCGAGGCCGTTTCTCGCGACGAGGAGGGCGATGGAACGACGCCACCATGGACGACGCATGAATCGCGGTTCATGCGTATTGCGTACCACCTGCCGCCATCGTGCGGCCGGTCTCGGCTTCGACATCCGAGCGGACGAGGTCTACAGCCCCGAGCGGTTCGGCATGTCACCGGCCAACCCCTTTCTACAATCAACACAGTCGCGCAAGCGATCAAGCCCGAAGCGGACGCGTTGTGTGCCGCATCGTTCCGCCAGATCTGCTCACAACCCGTCACGCCCGGTTTCAAGGCCATCTACGAAGCCGACAAACGTTCTTGGATCAATTCCCATCACCAACGCCAAAGGAACCACGATGAATTTGACATCACTACTTGAAACGATCACCAACCGCCAACGCCAGCGACGGATCACCAAGTGGTCTGACTACCGGCGATTGGTCGCCAGCATCTGCGACGGCAAAGAACCAGACGCCGACAAGATCGCTACCGTGCTGGCCGACAACGAACGGACGCTCGAGGAACTTCGCCACGACGCCGAATTACTGGCCCGCCGTCGCAATCTGCGTGACGAGTACGACGCGATCGCGCCGCTCGAAAGCGAAGCGACCAAACTCGCCAAGCAGATCGACGGTGCCGAGCAAGCCCTCGCAGCGTTGACGGCAAAGCACGAAGAAGAAATGTCGCCTCTCTACATCCGGCGAACGGAGATCAACACGATCCGCACGCGAGCGTCCCAGGCCCGCATGGAACTCCGCAACACCTGCGAGGACCGTGAACTGGTCGCTGAATACGATTCGGTCGTCGAAGAACTCAGCGCGGCCGACCACACGCGAGCGTCCCTCGCCGAAGAAATGGACAAACGCGAAAGCTGGATGCGGCACGACAAAGAGAAAGCCGAGGCGACGCCGTTCAAGAACGAAGCGAACCGCTACACCGAGCAAGCCAAACCGCACGAAGCCATCCTGGCTGACCTGCGAGCCAAATTTGAGCCAGCCGAAAACACGGTCAGCGCGTTGCAAGCACGCTTGTCAGATATCGAAGACCGTTTGCTTGAACCGTAAACGCCACGCCGCTGGCCAACTCTGCTCTTTGACAATTTGGTTATATCGATGAATGCGCGAGTAAGTGCCGGGGCCTCTTAATCCTCGGCACTTATTCGGCCTGCGTATTCCAGTCCTCAGACCCGAGAGGGAGTTCGTTTAGTTCCGCTCTAGCTTCTCGCCAGTTCGGATAGTGTTCGTCGAGGATCGCCACAAAGCGATCGCTATGAACCGGTTCGATCAGGTGAGCCATTTCGTGAACGACCACATATTCGAGCAAGTCCTTGGGTTTCTTAACCAATTCAGTGTTCAGGCGAATATTGCCAGCGTCATGGTTGCAGGATCCCCACTTTGTCTTCATCCGTTGCAGGAAGTACTGGTTGACCTTCACGCCCAGCGTCGGTTCCCATTTCTCAATCAATTTTGGGATCGCTTCGTGCAGGAGAGACTTGTGCCAATCATGGATGACTTGTTGTTTCTTGGCAGTATCACTACCTGGACGGACCGTAAGGGTCATTCGCTTGTGATCGAGACTAACCTCTGGCTTGGCGTCTGATTCGACAAGATGCAGCAGATACCGTCGGCCCCATACATAGTGGCTCTCTCGCTCCACGAAGCCCCTGGGTGTCTCACGAGCCTGATTTCTCAATGCACTTTGCTGTTCGTGAATCCAATCCAACCTTGAAATTGCATAGGCACGCGCAACGTCCAACCTCGTTGACGTCGGCGCGACGAGCGTGACATGACCGTCGGGTGGATGAACAGACAAATGAACGTTCTTCACGTCCTTGCGTGTTACGGAAATGGATGTTTCGCCAAGTACGATTGTCTCGTTCATCAGTATCCCGGCTGACTTTTGATAATCTCAAACAACGCCTTGGTTGCTTTTCGGTCTCGTGCCAAGAGCGGGAAGATCGCGTTCAGAACTTCCGATTCACGAGTGTCATCGCCCTTCCAGGCTGCAGGTGCTTTTTCATGCATCACGTTGTCAATCTGTAATGCGAGGTTCGCCTTGTCTTCATTGTCAGTAGGGCATTGAAACGTGCTCGCTTCTATGTCCGCAAGGTTGTTAAACAGAATGATCGCTTCCCGATTACCGTTGAGAATGTCCGGATGATCGCCACCGGACTTGCTGACGAGTTTCTTCGCTAACTCTTCCGCCTTTTGCAGGAAACGCTCGTAGGATTCCGTGTCGTCACGCTTCTGCTGAATCAGGTCCTGAAGCAGTTGTGACATTTCGCTGTAGAACCGTGGGTCAGTCAGTTGATCACGGATAATTGTCCTGCGGACGTTGTTAATGATTCCCTCTGCGATCGCGTTTCGAGAGAGTTTGCCTTTTTGATTCAGCTTCTTAGCGATCGCGTCGTGGATGCCCGTTTCAACAATCAACTCGGTGAGTGGAACTTGGTCGAGGGTTGGGCCAATTTGCTGGCCAGGATCCGCCTGGATATAAGTATTGATCAAGTGTCGCATGTCCGATTCGTACGGTTTGATATTCAGCTCCTCACCTGAATGCCGTTTGATCGCTACTCGCATGTCGCTGTAGAACTTCGATTCACGCTGTAGCGTGTTGGTCTCGTCCAGCGAGTAACCAGCCTCACTAAGGTTTCCTGCGATCGCTGCGTAGGCACGCAGGAACGTGACAACCGCCTTGTAGAACGAAATTCGCAATGGTTCTGTCTCGATCAACGCAGTTGCCGAGTTCGCATCGCCACAGAAGTATCGCAGGTACTGTTCCACCTCGCGTGGTTGTGCAACCGGTTCGCAGAGGTAGGCCAGTGCCTGTATTGCTTTGTCGAGACGCTTCTTCCCTTCGGCTTTCCAGTCTTTCAACTCAACGTTGGAGTCTTCGCCACCATCCTCGGTATCTAATTCGTCGCTCGTGTAGACGGCGATCGCTTCCTGGACGTCTTCGAGCAGTTCCTTGTAGTCGACGATGTACCCGAATTCCTTGTCATCGCCATCAAGACGGTTCGTCCGACAGATCGCCTGAAATAGATTATGGTCGTGCAGTTCGTTGTCCAGGTAGATGTACGTGCAGGACGGGGCATCGAAGCCAGTGAGTAGCTTGCTGACCACCACCAACAACTTCATGTTCGCTGGTTCGTTAATGAACTGTTGTTTCACACGGTCTTCGTAGGATTTCGTGGTCTCCCCGGACTGCAAAACGTGCTTTGTGTATGTGTCAAACTTGTAGCGTTCGTCGCTACCCGCCGGTTCTCTCGAAATCGCATTGTGGTTCGGTTGAAACGACGTAATGATTCCAACATTGCTGGCGAAGCTTGTGTTTTGAAACAACCGATAGTAGTGGCACGCATCGTAGATGGATGCCGCTACCAAAATGGCGGTTCCCCGGTCGTTGTTCAGTCGCGGCCTGACTCGAAAGTCGTGAATGATGTTGCCGATGATCCGTTGCTTGCGCTCACCAGAACTCATCAGCTCTTCCATCGTCGCCCAACGCTTTCGCAGCATGGCGCGTTGAAAATTGTTTAACCCACGCGTCGCTTGATCAAACCACGCATCAATTTCGGTGCGGGTGGTTAGACGCTGTGGAACGCTGCGAGCTTCGTACTTCAGGTCCAGGACAACCTTGTCCCGCACCGCTTCGTGGAACTTGTACGTATGAATATTCGTGCCGAAGACATCGCGAGTCATCTTCTTGTCTTTCCGAAGCAGCGGCGTTCCGGTAAAGCCAATGAAAATCGCATCGCTTAGCCAACGCTTCATCTGCTTGTTCATGTCACCGCCTTGCGTCCGATGGCACTCGTCGACGAAGACGTAGAAACGTCCATGAATCGGCGGCTTGCTTGCCTTCAGGTCTGGTTCGAATTTATGGATCAAAGCGCACAAGACACGCGGCGTAGTCTGGCCGATTTTCTCTTCAAATTCTGCACGGGAAGTGACTCGCGGCGAGGCAGAATCGGTACCAATGACTCCGGCGTTTCTCATGACGCCTTCAATCTGTTTGTCCAATTCGTCTCGGTCGGTCACGATCAGGATTCGAGCATTCGAGTCGTGCTCCAGAAGCCACTTTGCGATCAGCACCATCAGGATACTCTTGCCGCTTCCCTGCGTATGCCAAATCACCCCACCTTCTTCTTGCCGGATTCGTTCCTGCGCTGCCTTAACTCCACGAAACTGATGAACGCGTGGGACCTTTTTCTGGCCAGCATCAAAGATGATGAAATTGCGGATCAGGTCCAGCAACCGAGACTTCTCGCACATTTCAGCGAGTGGTTCGTCAAGCAAGTATCCGGCCTCTGTCTGCTCAACCGATGCATTGCTGTCTTGGGCCTGCGTCAAGTACTTCCCTAGCTTCTCCTGGACGACGTCACTGCTGTCCGGACGAACTGCTTGGTCTTCGGTCTTCCATGCGGTAAAGAACTTCGTCGGTGTTCCGGTTGTCCCGTATTTCAGACCCTCGGAATCGTTGCCGGCGAACACGAGCTGCACTGCTGCGAAGAACCCTTTGTTGAAGATCTCCTCCTGGTTGGTGCGGAGTTGTTCGATCGCATCGGCGATCCCGACCGAATGACGCTTCAGTTCAAGAACACCGATGGCGATCCCATTGATGTAGATAACAATGTCGGGGCGACGTTCGTGACCACCGCGAAGCGTTACCTCTTCAGCAATCGCGAAGTCGTTCTTATCCGGATTGCCCCAATCAATTAAGTGAACGGTTTCGTGAGATTGCCCCGCAGCGGTTTGCACTTGAACTCCGTAACGAAGCAACTGGTAGGTCCGCATGTTTGCTTGATAGAGCGAAATGCCAGTCGTATCGGCAGCCGCCAACAGTTTTTGAATCGCTGCAGAAATCTGAACATCGGAGTATCCACGCTCGACCAAATGCGTCTTTAAGTACTCGGTTTCGATCGGGCGGTTATTCTCACGAGTCCTCCAATCACCGAGGTGCCGGTAGCCCAGGCACTTGGGATGTGATGTATCGGTAAATCTTTCTGCGACACGAATTTGCGTCTGCCGTTCAGAGCGTGGCTGTTTAGGCATGGCAAGCCTCCGGTTGAATCAACCGTGTTTTTCCGGAGAGCAGTTCCTGCATCATTCCCTGCTTGAGCATTGAGGTCTTTTCGCGGCGTCTCTCAAGGACCGTGATCTCAGCGTCCATGTCGGAGAGCACTTCGGCGATCGCGGTTTGTTCTTGGGGGTCAGGAAACGGTATTTCTAGTGCATCAAAGTCCCTCCTATAGATGTGACGCTGCGATGTGCCTTGGCCCCGTTTCTTGAAGTGGCTTTGTCGTCGATTTATTTGAAGCCGGACGTATCGAGAATCGCCTTCGACAGATAGCCGCAATCGCCCCATTCGTTGGTTAAGAACATAGGCATTACTCACGGGAATTACGTCGCATAGCCCCAACAGATTTCCGTGTGCCAAATCGCTCAACACCGCCACAATGTCGCCTGCATCAAGAGAACTATCACAATGGTCCGTCCGCTTGTGCTCCTTTTTCAGTTGGCCGTCGATTCCAATGCTGTCGAGGGTAATAAGGTTGAAACGCCCGTCAGCCTTTACCTCGCCTTCAAGCGGTTTCCCATTCGTGAATTCGCAAATCTCTTGCAATGTTTTTTCTTCCCATTCGCCTTTGAATCCGGGTAGGCGGGTTTGCCCGGTGAGGAGTTGCTGCATGGCGGCCTGTTTGAGATCACGCTTCTTGGTGAGCATCCGGTCCAGCACCCCCAGCAAAGCATCCACATCGCCGAGCGCTTCCGCAATCGCTCGCTGCTCGGCCGGCGGGGGAATCGGCATTGGAATTTCGATGAACTTCTCACGCGGAAGGTGTGCGATGCTCGTTTGAGTGACGAAATTTGCAAGTACACCCCGACGTGACCATTGCCAAAGGAGTGCAACCATTAGTCGGACTTCAAATCCCCTTAACGGACGCAATCGGTGAAGTGCTTTCTGGTAGTAACACTCTTCAATCGGAGCATCCCAAATTGCGGCTCTTCCAACGTCGCCACCTTCACAGACCAACAGATCTCCCTTCTCAAGCCGAAACCTTTTGAGGTCCGCTGACGTCAATGGGACTGTTGGCAATTCGCCAATGTCAATCTTGTTCCACTGAACGGCTCGGTTGCCGATGTACGGTTTGGGAACGCCCTCATTCTTTTCCGCGTCGAGCATTTTCCCAAGTTTGATGTCAAACTCTTCCCCGACAAATGAGATTGTCCAATCCAATGGGATCAATCCGGCTTCAGTCTGTTGGAATCCGCTTTTTACGCCCATGAAGCACCCATTGCTACAAGGTGTTTGTCCACCTTGCCCTGTAGTTCAACCAAATCGGATGCCAGTTCAGGCAGGGCCTTCTCGTACCGGACAGCGAGTTGCTGAACCCTTGCCGTCAAGTCGTGTGACACGGCATCAAGTTCGCCCCCAACACACGTCGATAGATGCTCGCACCACTTGTCATCCACAACAAGCGACTTGATTTCATCAACGCTCAACTCCGGATACTTGTCGTGGGCAAGTTGGTCGAGGGCTTTCTCAGCCGCTTTCTTCTCAGATTCGATTTTGCTCTTTTGCTCAAGAAGCTGCAAATAGCGATTAACGGCAGCGAGGTCTTCGTAGCCTTCCGGGAGCGGCACTTCGGAAAGCCGTTTGACGATTTCGGTCTCGGCGGCGTCCAGCATTTGCTTGGCCTTCCTTGCGATGGCCTTTTGCTTTTTGTCGGTGTTGACGTACTTGGTGAGCACATCGAACTCTTCGCCTCTGTCGATTTCCTTGAGACGGTCGGTCACCTTTTTTAATCCGATCGAGCCGTTCTTGTTTCGTCGCTCGCTGAAGAATCCATCGGCGCCAATTTCCTGAAGCTTTTGGGAAAGCTTTTCTGCTGATTCAATGAGTGACGTGTACTCGCCGCACGCTTTTGGGTCTTCCTCGTTCCAAATGGCGACGATCGCTTCGGTCCGGGCTTCCTGCGCGTCGGGTCTTGATGAGACATCTTTCATGATGCCCTCCTCACCGATTTCTTTGCCGGTTTCATGATCTTCTTTTAATTTTTCCATCTCGCTGGCTACATTCGCCAGTTCGTCTTCCATGGCGTCGATGGCCTGCTTGTCCTTGGCAAAATAGCGGGCTACGATCAGTGGCTTGGGGATGAGATCTGACTTGAAGCGTCGTTTCCCAATTTCTATTTCATGTGATTCCGGCCAAGTCAACTTGCCCTTGCTGTTCTTTACTTTGCGAATCTCGCGGAGCACATTCCCTGACGTCCATCCTTCGGCGGCGAGAAGGTAGCAGTCGTCCTGCATGGTCTCTGCCCAATAGTCCATCAGATGCTGGTACACGTCATAAGCATCAAGCAGCGGGGCATTGTCGAATGTGGCGAGTAGGTCTTCCGAGATCGTCTCGATCAGTTGCTTTGGGTTGTCACCGGTGTCGAAGCCGGTCAATCGCGGATGGTTGGCCTTCTTCCACTTGGTGAAGAATT
The DNA here is from genome assembly GCA_007859835.1 of Novipirellula herctigrandis. GTDB lineage: Bacteria > Planctomycetota > Planctomycetia > Pirellulales > Pirellulaceae > Novipirellula_A > Novipirellula_A herctigrandis. The sequence goes on from SJPJ01000001.1 coordinate 7,970,229, forward strand.
TGGTGGTCGACTTGATGAAGTCGGCAAATTCGTTGTGCTCATAGATCGTTTGCTTAACGTCGGAAACGGGGACTCGCAGTTGACAGTAACCGGGGCGGTCAGCTGGTTCGATAAGGCTGGCGCGAACGCCGGGGATGACGTCCCAATACGCCCCCAGCGAGTCAATATCGCGGTCGGGTATCCCGCCTCTCAAGTGGCCATCGATGTCCTGGATATCTTCCGGTTCACTGCTGTCGATGTAACGCGGCAGGTTGAGGTTATATTCGTTTTTCGGGTTTTGAATTTCCGTAACCGGGACCATGCGGGCATAGCGTGGGTCGGATTCGTCTTGACGGTTGAAGGTGTCGACGATGCGATGGATGTCTTGCTCGCGAAGCCGATTTTTGTTGCCGTCTTTGATGAAACCTTTGGAGGCGTCGATCATAAACACGCCCTTGCGGGCGGTAGCGTTTTCTTTGTCCAGCACGACAATGCAAGCCGGAATGCCAGTGCCGTAGAAAAGGTTGGCGGGTAGGCCAATGATGCCTTTCAGGTAGCCAGATTCGACGAGCTTCCGACGGATGACGGCTTCAGCGTTGCCACGGAAGAGCACACCGTGTGGGAGAATGCAGGCTCCTTTGCCTTCTTTTTTCATGCTGCGGATAATGTGCAGCAGATAAGCGTAATCGCCTTGCTTGCCCGGTGGCGTCCCCCAGGCGAATCGCTGGTACTTGTCGTTGTCCGGTGTTAGGCCGGTACTCCACGTCTTGTCGGAAAACGGAGGATTGGCGACGACGTAATCGTATGTCCGCAACCGCTCATTGTCTTTGAATTTCGGGTTGGAAAGCGTGTTCCCAGCGAGAACGTTGGCGGTAGGAAAGTTGTGCAGGATCATATTCATCCGCGCAAGACCGGCCGTGGTGACGTCTTTCTCCTGGCCCTCCAGCGTGATATGGACTCCAGCTTCATCAGCGACTTTCAGCAGCAACGAACCAGATCCGCACGTGGGGTCGTATGCCGTGGTTGAAGCGACCGCAGTGTCGGACGAAATGCCAATCACTTTGGAGATTACGCGACTGACTTCCGACGGCGTATAAAACTGCCCCTTGCTCTTTCCGCTCTGTGTCGCGAAGTGACGCATCAAGTACTCGTACGCGTCACCGAGGATGTCGTCGTTGTCCGCTCGGTTCTTGGAAAAGTCCAAGTCGGGACTCTCGAAAATGCTGACCAGATTGGTCAGTCGGTCCACCATCGCCTGGCCTTCGCCGAGCTTGTTGGGATCGTTGAAGTCCGGAAAGTCGCTGCGGGCGAGACGGCTATTGTTGTCGATCAGTGGTTGAATGATCTGCGTGTTGATCTTGTCGCCAATATCGCTCTTGCCCTTGAGGGCAATCATGTCTTTGAAGCTGGCTCCAGGCGGAATGTTGACCGCCGGTTTCATGTCATCGGAGTCCACGTATTTGTCGGTGACGTATTTGATGAACAGCATGAACAGGACGTAGTCCTTGTACTGAGAAGCATCCATGCCTCCACGCAGTTCATCGCACGATGCCCAGATTTTCGAGTAGAGTTCGGATTTCTTGATTGCCATACGCTATTTGCTTCCTGCTATTTCGGCCGCTTGTTTGATGTCGGTTGATCGAGCTTCTTCAGAAACTGTTCTAGGTCGGATCTCTTGAACAATCGGTAGCCATTCGCTGGATTTCGTCGCATTGGTATCTTGCCGGCCTCCGCCCATTTGCGAAGGGTGTTTTGTGACACGCCAAGAATTTCGGCCGCCTCGGCGGTCTTCACGTAGTCAGTCAATTTCGTCATCGAATCGTCGCTCTCTGGCTGTTCGCTGGCGCTGTTCAGTGATAAAGTCTACAAAACCCTGCACCCCACTGATAGGCCGGAGCAAATGACGACTGCCACTGCCAAGACGATTCAAATCTATTTGCCAGCCGGTGAGCCACGCGGCATTCGTATCGCTGAAATCACAACACGGATCGTGCAAGCGGTTTTGATCCCGCGTAGCGATATGGCCCAGGGCAAGCTTCGTAAGGAACTGGATCTGCCCGGCATCTATTTCTTGTTCGGCGAGGGCGAAGACGAAGCGAAGCCGATCGTTTACATCGGCCAGACGGAAGACGCTCGGAAGCGTTTCGATAGCCATAACAAAACGAAGCCGTTTTGGAAGACGGCGATCTTCTGCGTCTCCAAAACGCAAAACTTCACGCAGGCCCACATTCGATACCTGGAGTGGTACTGCATGCAACGAGCAAAAGATGTCTCCCGCTATTCGCTCGACAACGGCCAGGTGCCTGACAATTCGAATTACGTTCCCGAGCCAATGGAAGCGGAGTTGCTTGACGTGTTTGAAACGATTAGCACCTTGGTTTCAACTTTGGGCTATCCGGTCTTTGAACCACTAGCAAAGCAAAGTCCATCGTCAATCACGTTTTTCTGTCGCGGTGGAGGAAGCGAGGGCGAAGGTGAATTGGTTGAGGACGGTTTTGTAGTACACGAGGGAAGCAAAGCCAGAGTGGAAGTCGTAACGTCCGCGTTGGCTTCATTAACTCCAAAACGCGAGAGCTTGATTTCAGCTGGCGTGATGGAACAACGCGATGGCCACTACTACTTCACACAAGACTAT
>SJPJ01000001.1:7972852-8107229 GCA_007859835.1 Novipirellula herctigrandis
AAGTACCGCAGCAGCGGTCGTCCTAGGCCGAAACGCGAACGGTTGGGTTGAATGGAAAGACAAAAACGGAGCAACGCTCAGCGAAGTGCATCGCGATTCGATAACAACGGAAGAGACGGACGAAGACACGTAACGATAATCTACCAGCCAACACAGGACATGAAGAAATGAGTTTGCGTTTGGACTACGACAAGGTTGACCGGTTCAATACTTTTTTCGTCTCGCAAAAGATGTACGACGTGATCAAGGCATTGCCGTGGATCGAACCGGCGAAGGCTCGCGAGGATGAGGGAATGGATAAAGAAAGCCTGAAGGTCGTTGGCAAGAAGTTTAAAGTAGCCTACTGCGGACACAATGGTGTGTATCAGGTTAGAGAGGCATATCGCTTCCTTGCGGAAGGGCTCGCCAGTCTAGAAGCGGTTTCGTTATTCGGCGGACATCTAGTGAACGAATACTTGAACGACGAATCTGGGGCGAGCGATTCGGGCAAATGAAAGTTGTCAAAGGCATTTGCCAACTTCGCGGCTATTCACTACGACGGCATGTCGCAACGCTAACCAACCCATCTATCTATCTACCGAACCAGCCAACATGCCCGCGACGTCGCCTTTGTGGGGCCTCGTCGCGGGCATTTCTTTTATCCGTGGCCAACGTTTCCCCGCGTTTTTCGGCACGCGAAACAATTCTGCGAATAACCGCCTGACGGCGCTGGATGTGTTTTCGAGACAGAGGTAACTGTGTGGTCCCGTTGGCCACGGTGGCCAACGCGGAAAAATCGAAACCCCAACAACGGGAACACAAACATGGCTACGAAGAAAACCACCACCGCGACCAAGACCGCTGCCGCCAAGAAGACTTCGGCAAAGAGACCGGCTACCAAGAAGACGACCGCGAAGAAGCCCGCCACGAAGAAGGCAGCAGCGAAACCAGCCGCCAAGAAAAAGATCAGCCAGATCGACGCGGCCCTGACGGTTTTGAAGAGAAGCCGCAAACCGATGTCTTGCAAAGAAATGGTCGAAGCGATGGCGAAGGCGAAGCTCTGGGCTTCCCCAGGCGGCAAGACGCCTGACGCGACCCTGTACGCCGCGATCCTCCGCGACATGCGAAAGGGCAAAGACGCCCGCTTCAAGAAGGCAGCGCCCGGCCGGTTCACCAACGCGTAAGCGAACCGCCCGCTGGCGCTGACCCCCACCGCGAAGGTCTTTTCAAAACCCTTCGCGGTTTCTCGATTTCGCACCTACCAAGAGGACCGAACCATGAAGACGTTCTACGTCGCTACCCTGGCCCGCTACGTCCTAGTCGACGCGGCCGACGAAACCGAAGCCGCGTCGTTGGGCCAAGAAGCCCTGCACGCGTTGTACGCCGACCTGCGGGCCAAGCACGGCCGCGACATTCCTATTGGTTACCAGCAAGAATTGACGTCGTGGATTGGTTCTGCCGATCCATGCGCGCGAGAAAAGCATGAGGGAAAAGGAAAAGGCGATGATGGTTATCCCGACGGCTATTGGGCGGACGACGAAGGGCATTCTCTGCTGGGATTGAATATTGTTGCAACACGTAAGGTTGAGAGTAAAGGGCGTGCACGCAACGGATTCTGGCTGACTGATGTTGGTCGTGAGCGTCTCGCTAAAGACCCTGCCTGCACGTAAGTCGTGCCTTCAGTGGCGGAACTTGTTTATCAGCGGTCCTTTGCGTCGTGTGAATCAACCGGGAAAGTCGCCCCCCCTGCATGTGGGACGCGGCGATTGCAGACCAGAAGATCAGTTCAAATCTCAGCCCCAGTGGAAGACGCGACAGGTTGGTGCACGACGAGCATGCGAGTTGGAGTTGCAACGTTTTCTGATCTGACGCGTGGAATAGGAACACGCATTGAGTTGAGTAATCCAGGTAGCAGTGCCTTCCAAACACAGGACGTGTTGTCAATGTTCGCGAAGCAAAAAGTTCTGTCCGCAAACTCGCTGGCTAGTTGAGCGTTGTTAGGAAAACGGAAATGCGACTGCCTTTGTTGATGACGCTGCTGCTGGCTCCGCTAGCGGACGGGCTGGTTTCGTCAGCCTCCGCTCCGAATTGCATCCAGATGTGTCTTACTTCGTCTGTGATTGCGTCGGCTAGTACGTGCGTCTGCCGCCCTACGGTTGAGGCGTCGGTGCAACAACCCACTGCAGAACGGCGGAACCCCAAGAGTCGTCGTAAAGCGAAACGGGACGTCGGCGCGAACGAGTTTTGAAATAGGCTCCTTCCATTAATAGATCCGCCAGCGAGCTGTTGCCGACATTTCGGAATTTGGGCAGATTTGGCTGATTGAGCATGTAGAAAAAGTTCGGCTGAGTCGTCGCGAGCACAATCGCATGACGCGGTCCGAAACTTGCCGGCGGCTCTCCATTGCACATGAATGGTCCCTCCACCCGACTCTCACCTGGACGCAACTGACACTCATCCAACCCGTGCATCGTCGTCCCCTCTTGATACGGCAGCACCTGCTCAATACCCATGTCGGATGTGACATGCAGAATCGTTACGTGAACGGTCTGATCTGAATTCGATTGGTTCGTGATTCGATAGTAGTAGTAGTCGCCACTGTTCATCACGTAAGCGGGGGGGCTTTTCTCTGGTGTCGAGTTGGGCCAAGGTTGCGATTCAGGACCGTTGCTCTCCGGTGCGTAGCGCAGCAACTCTAGTTCAACATGGATCGGGTTCTTGCCACCGGCGTTGTCACGACCGGCGATGCGAAGCAAATTGCGAGCTTTGACGATGCGGCGCATTAGTTCTTGGGTTTGTTGTGCTGCGTCGGAATCCGTGAGCGAGATTGGCCCCCATCCACCAACCAGCGGAGACTGCTTTTCGGAATCCTCAGCCGAAAAATACAGATGGCCGGATGCCTGAAACGCGGCAAGCTGATTACCGGCAATTTTCAACACAACGTCAGCATCCGCAGTCGTTTCAACGAGTTTCAGCCAATGGGGAACCTTGAATTCCGAATCCCCAGACTCCGAATCCCCAGACTCCGAATCGCTACCAACGAATAATCGCCGAATCGATTCAGGACATTGATGACCTTGAAGCACAACGGGCTGGTCCGGTGTCGAAACATCGATCACTTGGACACGCAGGTCGAAATCGCCTTGACCAGTGAACCTCGACACGGCGAATGCCGATTTCATGGTTCGCGGCCAGCGAGCGGATTTCCATTGATCACGGCTCCAAGTCACCAATTCAACCGAACAGGAAGCGGCCTCGACATCCGTGACCCGAACGAACCCGAGCGATTGTCCGCTCGTGTCACCGGTTTCATTGGTATCGCTCCTCGTCCACTGGATCGCTTCGGGCGACTCATACAATTCCAGGATTGTGTCCTTGGTCATGCCGTGGAAGGCACCTGCGAGCAAAGTTCCGGCTGAGGAATTGGCTATGATTTTCCAACAACGCGGCGAATCCGATCCGGCATCGCCAAGTATTCCTGCGTCCAAAAGTTCAGCCGATCCCTCAAGCTGTGGCACCGGTGCCGAGATACCGACTTGGCGATCTTGGCGATATCGGGCGGCGATTGCGTCACGCAGAACCGCGTAACTGAATCCGGATCCAGTTTGGCTGTCGGCTAAAACCTGAGTCATAAACCGAGTTAATAGACCGTAAGTGTTTTCACCATCGGTGTACTCGGGCTCAAGTTCTTGATCACGGCAAGCGTACAATGCGATTGCACCGCGGGGGAGTGTTTTGGCGACTGGTGAGAGTGGTCCTTCGGTCGGCTCCAGCTTTCGGTTTAAAGCTCGATAGCCGACTAAGCCAGCAACGCCTGCTTTTTTAACACTGCGCGTGCCGGTGCCGCTGTGACAACAATCCATCACGATCCAAAGTTTCGCTTTGCCTTGTCGGCATATCTGATGAGCAAACCGATTCAATTCGTCATCGCGAATATCCTCGTCACCACCGATCATGGTTGCATCCGACGGGACCAGTGTTTCATCCAGTCCGTCGCTCTCATCTCGATTGTCGCCGTTTTGATCCGGCAGCTGTCCACCGTGTCCGCTAAAGTGAAAGAAGACCTGAGCGGGTTGGCTATCGGGCGGCAATGCTTCGACCGCTGTGGCAAGATCCGCCATTGCCTCACGAATGGCACTACCGGTGGCCTCGACTCCCTTTAATACCCGAATGTCCTGGTCACGAAACGCGAACCGCTCTTTCAAAATTTGCTGAACCAAGCGAACATCGTTCTCCGTGCCTTTCAGTTGACTACTCGGAGGCAAGTTCGGGTATTCGCTCACCCCAACCAGCAACGCCATACGCAGTGATGGGTCGGCATTGGCGGTTGTCGTCAGAACACAACTGACGATCAGTGACACCAATCGGCAAATGATGTAACGCATGTTGTTTCCGTGGCTTTCAATGTGTCTCAATGGCGAACTACTCTGTCATCGTCGTGTGTCCCGATCCGCTGCAGTTATAGACGGCCCAAAAATACGGGTGAATCCAAAGATCTTTGGGGCCTTTGGTCTTTCGATCCGCCAAGAAATCACGCTGGGCATTGGCTAATGAACTGCGCATCGGATTGCCGCTGGCAAAATGCGCCATCGTTGATTTCATCAGCATCGGTGCGGTGTCGTCGTAGACATCCCAAAGTCCAGAGACGATCGAGCGACTACCAGCCTGCAGCATTGCACGTTGAAGTCCAAACAAGTCGTCGCCGGGCAACGGTGATCGGTCGGCCAACCCCGAAAAACACGCACTCATCACGATCGCGTCAGCTTGTATTTCTGCACCAAAGAGTTCATATGCCGTCAACATTCCGTCGGAATTTTGGTCTGAATCGCATAGCAGGAAACTGACCAGCGGACGGTCCGCTTCGTTTTGTCCATGCGTGCCGATGAACAATAAGGATGGCTCGTTCATTACCGAAACGATTTGTGATTCGGTAATTGGTTTGGTCCTCACCATCTTGCCAATTCGCTTGCCGAACACCTCTTGGTAGTTGGCAAGATCTGTTTCGACACCCGGCAACCGTGGCGCACCATCAAATTCTGAAATTCCAATCGCATTCGCACCGGTCACGTTCGAACGGCCCTCGATCATGTAGGCGAACGTTCGTAGCGATGGTGCGGCGGTAATATCCAAATCATATTCGACTAGGAATTTAGGTTGCGGCAATTGAAAACGCGACAACTCTTGATCGTCCACTTCGGTAACCAACGCGGCGAATGGGAAATAGTGCAAAATGTGATGAGGTATCACGACTAGATGCGTTGTTTCGGCGAGCGATTCACGTGCAGACTTTGGGATCAACTCAAGATAGAACTGATGCAACTTGTGTTGCCAACTCTTGTCAAATCCGTTCGCCGTTCTAGCCTCCACGATCATCCGTCGTGCGCGTCCTTGCATGCCAGAGAGAAATTCTGCGACACGTCCGATGAACTCGCTCGCGACCAAGGGCTTTCCATCTTCGTTTTCGAGTCGATGCGCCGTTACTTCCCCCCTTTGCACCACAAACGCAAACACATATCGACCGCCAACGTAAAACTCGACAACTAAAGTGTCGTCATCGACGATATCAAGGGCTTCGTCAAGCGTCGGCATCACTTCATCCCAAACCGAAATGTCTTCCTTTGACGCATCATCACGGCGTTTCAACAGATCTTCGAAGGTCCGTGCCTTTGACATCTCGGCTACCTCCAACGCCGCATAGGCATCGTCTGAATCAATCAACAGTTCGATTAGTCGTTCGTTGGTATAGGCATACTTTGCAAAGTAACCCGCGCGATCATTGCCGGATTCGTTTAACGCGACTTGTTGACGCAGTAGTTCACTGATGTTCTTTGCAATCATCATGTGGGCAATTGCATCGTCGCTGGCATCGGAGTTTGCAGCAATCAGACCCAACGTTCGATTTGTACTGGCTAGTCCCGATAAAGAACCGGCGGCTTGATAAGCTTCGATTGCTTTGGTGAGCAGTTGCTTCGACTTCTCGGAATCCTCTACCCGATAAGCCAAGTTCGCCAATGTTTCAAAAGCAGATGCACGCACCGTCGGTTCACCGTCGCTTGGTTTGGAAGCCTCGGTTGCCAACTGCTGGACGATTGAATCGGCATGTTCCAGAATCTTTTTCAACCCAGGATCCCTTGATCGCAGGTTGCGAATAAAGTCGCCCATGGTTGAATACAGGCGTGCTTGATTGAGCGACAAAGCGGCTCGGTCTTGTGGCGACATGCCATCGGCTAACTTGGCCGCTGTGGCATATTCCGTCTTGGCTTGTCCCCAATACCACAGTGCTGTGAGTAGCGGGCTGTCCAGATCGGCTGCCGATTGCAGCGCGTAATTGTAGATTCGTGACTGAGCTTTACCCGACAAGTAGTTTGCAAAGTTGTTGTGGGCACGAAAGGCGTCCGCTGGGTTTTCGTCGCCGATCGTCTTCATGGAGTCCAGAAAAGATTGCCGCGTGATATCGCTGCTGTAGATCGAATCGACTGAGGATTGGCCTTGAGCAACTGAAGAGTACAATTGCGCGAGACCGAGCGTGCGAGTGTCGTTTGACTCTGCGTCGTTGACAATCGCATTGGCCGACTCAATCGCATCGGTCCATCGGCCAGCCGCGATCAGTGCTCGGATATTGTCAATCGATTCAATTCCGACTTCCGCTTTCGCTTGATCGCCGGGAGTCTGTTGGCCCAGTTTTGCCAACACACGTCGGCGAATTGATTGGGAATAGGGCGTAGGCGGGTCGATCGATTCAATTAAATCGAGTGCGTCGCAAAGATAGGGTGCAGGTTGGCCCATCTCGTCAAGCCACGAGATCAGTGATTCGATATGAAAGATCGTCGCGGTTCCCGGTTGTGGTTTGGTAAGATCCGCCATCGCATCGATCGGTTCGTTGATCCAATCAACCATCTCAATATCTTCGACAACAAATGTCCCCGACGGTTTGCCATCAATTTGCAGGTTGTATTGTCCAGCAGGCAAGCCGTCCGAAAGCGATTTGGGCAACGCTTTGATGTCGTCCCAGCGAATCGTTTCGGTGTCGTCGTCGATTGTGAATTGCAACACAGATCGTCTACCGTTACGAACGTCGACGGAAACGCTTTGCAGTGGTTGTCCATCGTCGCTGACTCTGCGAAAGGTTGCTTTACCTGAAAGTAATCTTGATCCTGGGGCCGGAGTCAACATGGATGTGCCGCGGAACATTGACTGGCCAAGCAATTGGTCCAAGCTAACAGGAGATTGAGCGACGGCCAGCGTCTCATTGGCCGGCACGTTGCCCCCGCTCCCTCGCGTGGCTGCGATCAGTGCCGGGTCGCCGCCGGACAGTTTAAGCGTTTCCCCTTTATAGGAACGTTCGAACGTGATTGCCGCAGCGGAGTCCGCCGCATGAGTAACGGTAATATCGTCGTCGCTCAAAACGATCGATATCTGTTTTGGCAACTCCGTAGCAGCGACGGTGCCCTGTTGACCATGAAAAGCACGCGTTTTGCGGGTGAGCTGTTCGTCAGTGATCGTTCGCGATGGACCTTGTAATTGTTGCAGCTCGGATGCGTTCTGCTGTGCAACTGCAGCAACCGTGGCGAATACCCCAACAGCGAAGAAGAGACCGATGCAGACGGTTGTGGTGAAGTGCTTTTTCATATCAAGTGTGGTAGCTTATTGTTGTTTGTGTAGCTTCTTAGCGGACGTTGAAATGTGGGGTTCACCGTCCCTCAAAGGAACCCCTCAAAGGAACCCCTCAAAGGAACCCCTCAAAGGAACCCCTCAAAGGAACCCCTCAAAGGAACCCCGAAAAGGAACCCCGAAAAGGAACCCCGAAAAGGAACCCCGAAAAGGAACTTGGAGAGGTGCGATGGGAAAAATACCTTGCCAGGAAGGGCGGCGTGTTGCGCCCCTTCCCCGATGTCTCCGTCGCCGGCCGATTGTCGCCTAGGCGGAGCTCTGTGAGCGTGAAGGTAGCACTTAACGCTCCTGCAATTTCTTCGAACGCAATTCAATCACGCCACCTTCCACTTCGATAGTGGCGTTAATCTGTTCGGCGATCGAGACGAGCACATCACCTAACGGCGTACGGTTGGCGTCGACACTGACCATTGGTTGGGGCGTGTAAAAGAAACTGCGATTTTCGGTTGGCAACTCGATACGCACACCCGACATACCCTGCAACATCTGCACGACAAATGGCAACGGAGTTTGTTGCATTGTCAGAGTGATTGGCCGTTCCATCGCCATAGCGACGATTAACTTACTTAATGACTTGGTTGCTGAATCCAGTTGGTTCTTCCTTAACCTTTCGCCTTCCGCAGTAATGATGAGCTGATTGTCAATTTTGCTGGCCGTGCAATCGGTCCCCTCAAGGATTATCGCGGCCAATTCGATCGGCGTCTTGTTCACCTCGGAAAGCGTCACCTTGCGAGTGCTGCTGCTCAGCAACGCGGAGGCTTCTTCGGTGATGCGGATTTTTGTTCCAGTCGAAAGCTGCAAGTTGGCAAGTGACGACAGCACGCTGGTGCCACTGATCGACATTGAGTTTGTGTGGGACGAACTTGAAAAGCTCTGATTCGGGAATCCTTGCATGGGCATATTCCAACCGGGGTAAAAGCCTTGATTCAGGTTCGGGGGTACGACTGGGCCCATGTTTGTAGGTGGCTGTAAATTCGGAGCCATCTGTCCCCAATTGCTCGTCGGTGGCGCGTCGCCCCAACTGTGGGAATAGCTTTGTGACCAACTGCGGTTGCCATCGTCGTCCTTTTCTTCGGTTGGTGGGTCGGTGGCAAAGACGATACCGGTCAGTCCGGCTAACATGACGATCGAGAGTATTTGTTTCATCTGATTGTTCCTTCGTTTTCGTGTCAGCGGGATAACTGTCGTGTGTTATTGATGAACCGCCGGCCCACTGGGCCGCCTGCCTCAGCTATTCGCGGTCCAATAGGCAAGCGGTTAAAGCTTGCGCAAGGTCGTTCGATTTCGTAGTGCCTTTGTGGGACGCGGCCTTTGTGGGACGCGGCCTTTGTGAGACGCGGCCTTTGTGAGACGCGGCCCGATCGCGAGTCTCCGAAGAGACTCGCATGGGTGGCTTCGCTTGTTTACCACCTAAAATTATTATTCCAGGTCTGTCCGTTATTGAACGAGTTGAACGAGCCGCCACTGTTGTTGTATGCGCCGCCCCAGGGTGTTGCGCCGGAGTTGTTGAACGATGTCTTCTTCGACCCCCAGTTTTGGGTGGATCCCGTGTTTCCACCGCCCCAAGGGTTGGTGTAACTGTTGTTTTGAGTGACCGAGCCCTTGGATTCCTCGGTCGAGAAGTTGTTGTTGTAGTAGCCGTTGGGGCCAATGCCTTGGCTGCTGCCCCAAGATTTCGAGTAGCTACTGCTCGATGACGTTGTGCTCGAGTTACTCCATTGTGCTTGGGTGGTTTCGCTGATCAGACAGGTGGTGGTCAATGCAACAGCGATGACAAGTAGGAGACGTTTCATTGTTGGGGTCCTTTAAGGAGAAAATGTGAGATTTTGTGTTTGGCAAAGTGATAACAAGACGTTTCAGGAGGTGACGGTTTGACTTTGCCGGATTGGCCGGACTGACTGTTTGTGCCGGCTACAAAAGAGTTAACGAAAAAACCGCATCGGTTGGACAAAAAAAATTGTTCGCATGGCGGCAGCGGAATTCACCATGACTTTTGGGCCCACCGCTTTTGGGCCCACCGCTTTTGGGCCCACCGCTTTTGGGCCCACCGCTTTTGGGCCCACCGTAGCTGCGGTTGGCCCCAGCTGGGTTGCCTAAGCATGAACCCGACTGGGACAATCGCGACGACAATCTAAATAGCGGAAAGAATTGGCTATCGACGAAATGTCGACAGCCGGAGCGAATTAACGGACAGCGTGTGTGCGTCCTGAGAATCAGAACATTCCGCCACCGCCCCAGTTTTGGGTCTGGCCTCGCTGGTTGATGTTGACCCCGCCTTGCGTTGTGATGGAGGTTCCCGCCGAACCAATGAATCCGGCTCCCAGGCCTTGTAACAAACCAGAAGCAACGGCGTTCTTTTGCGGGTTCTTTTGACCAAGCCCGTGGCCTAGACCACTCAACAAACCACCAACAACGACCGCTCCCGGCCGTGTCGGTTGGATCTGTTGCTGTTGCCAACTTTGGATATTGGTTTGTTGGTTAGTCATGCTGCCACCACCGTAGCCTGGCTGCCAGCCTCCACGGCCATAGTTTGGTTGCCTACCGCCGCCGTAGTTAGGTTGCCCACCACCGCCGTAGTTAGGTTGCCCACCACCGCCGTAGTTAGGTTGCCCACCACCACCACCACCGAAGCCTTGGCCACCCCACCGTGATACCGCCGTCAACTGGTTCAGTGACTCGGTAGCATCCGCTACGTCATCTGGTCCACCGCGACTGGGAGCTCCGAGAGCCTCCATCGTTTCAACTTCTTCGGTAATGTGCTGATACAAGTCATTCCAGATCGCCGGATCTTTCTTTTGCCACACGGCCACTTGCTCCCCAAGCTCTTTCATCATGTCTACGCTGCCAAAAACCAGTGCAGCATCAAGATCATGCTGAGCCTGCTTGTAGGCGATGAACGCTCCGAGCGTAACATTGTCAAGCGACAGCATGGGGGCTACTGCCCGTGAAGCCCCGGCCAATTGCGAGGCTAGTTCGACCTGCTCCGACAGGGCTTCGTTGTCCTGGCTCTCCGCGAACTCACCCAGCTTTTTCAGCACTTCGGGTTTGTTGGTCACGCTAGCCGTCCGTACCGCGATTTTCAGCAAATCCTTGGATTCGATCGCCGGATGTTTACGGAACAAAATCCGCTCGGCGTGGGCTAGACCGATGCCCATATCGGCCATCGCATCGGCGTCCAAATAAGTCCATGCGGCCGCCAGACCACTGAGGTCAACATACTGTGCAAAGATCGGGTCATCAGTGACACCGATCGTTTCGACAGCCGCATCAACGGCCGCTTTGTCGATGCCCTGATTTGCCGCAGCGTCGTCGCCACGTACGGGGCCTGCTACCGCAATCAGTAGCAAACAAGTTGCGAATAATTTTGTTTTCATCGTTACTATCGTTCTCATTGAAATGTTGTATTGGGTAAATTGCTTGCTGGCCGCTCAACGACCTGCTGCTCAGGACAATGGTCCCAGGCAATGACACGTTTAAAAGAACTCCGTTAAAAGAACACCGTCAGGACACGACCCGAATTGCGATCGCGAACAACCACGGAGCGATTGCCGGTGATGTATCCCGAGTTGACGCCGCTATCAACGCTGCGGCCACGCCCCATCGGTACGCCGCCCAATGAGATGATGACGTCGCCTGGTTGGAACAAGATTGTCCCCAGTCGCCCATGCGTTTGGACAACGGCGCCCGATGGAGTCATCAGGTAATTCATGCCGCCAGCGGCATAAGAGACATTTCTGCTGGGCGGTGGCACGTAACCTTGGCCGCCGTCAATGACCATGGCCGCTGTGTCTTCCTGCGGCGTCGCAACTTGGACCATCGCTTCGGTCTGCGGCATCTGCGTGCCAGCGGAAAAGTCTCGCGAGTTGCCGGAAAGTGAACGCAGCAAATCAGAGGTTTGGTCTTTATTGCCGCCCCCAACCAAATCTTCGGCGTCGTCGATCAGGCCATACAATCGATTTCGCTGCGTGTCACGAAGCGATTCGAGATTCTCGGTGGCTTTGCGAAGACTATCTAGAGTTGATTTGTCCCCTGAAAGCTCGGCATCGCGAATTTGTAGCAGCAAGTTGGCAAACGCCGCCAAAGCCCCTCGTTCCACATCCATCGCCGAAAACATCGCATCGTTTCGCATGTCTCGTGAATTGGCGGCCAAGCTTGCCATTTGCGACAACTCATCCGCTCGCTCGGAATTGCTTGATGCTTTTGCCACCCGCGTCAGTCGCTCGAGCGTCTCAGCGTCTTTACTTTCCGAAGCCATTTTTGCCGCGAATTGCAGCATTTGGTCGGATGTCATCATCTTGTGTTTGCGACCGAGCACTTTCTCTGCTTCGCGGAGTTGCAACGCAACGTCGGTCATCAATCTGGCGTCCAGATTGCTAAATGCTACGCCAAAAACTCGTACATCGACATGTTCGTCGAAGTCGGCGTCGTAAAACTTTGATACCCCGTTCTCATTTTGGGCGTCTGTGGCCGTAGCCGTTGAGGTCGTATCGGCAACTGCCTGATCGGCATGCCCCAACTGAACCATAGCGCCAGTAACAGCAAAGGCAGCGGACAGGGACATCCTGCCGATGAACTTGCAATAGAGTGTTCGTTTCATACTTGGGTTCCTCGCATGGAGTGAAAGGGCCGGAATTGGCCAACATCGTTTCGAACGAAATGAAATGGATTTACGGACAGCTTTTCCGTGATTTTTGTTCCTGTTTCGGTCGATTGATGCAAAATAAAATTGTGAATCATGTCGTGAAGGCCACTCAATTCACCGGAATTCGCCGCACAACTCGAGCGAGTTGCAATCGAGCCAGCGTGATGATAGGATAACAGGCCACAGGAGGGGGTGCGACAAGTTGTCACGCAACAATGGGATTTTTTTCCACTTCCGTGGCTTGGAGTAGTCGGTTTTCGAGCTTTACCCTCAAATCGTCTCCCGTTTCGGAATCGAGAGCGTGCGAGTCATCTGCCCAGTTTATGCTTGCGCTGCCAAACGATCTTGACTTGGTTTCGCTACGAATCATTGCTGCTAGTGAATGCGGCAACAGACGGTCGTCTGCCACTCGCCGGTAAACGAGTTGTGGCAAATGGTTGATGTCTATCTGCTTAGTTGCAGCTCTCTACCCACTCAGATCTACCTACTCCGAAATGACGAAATTCGAAGCGTCGCCCAGTTAAGTAGAAGTGATGATCGACACAGAATTTGACGACCTGATCCGTAAGTTAAAGAAAGGCGATGGGCTTGCCGCTAGCCAGCTTGTTGCTGAATACGAAACAGAGATTCGGCGGTATGTTCGTGTTCGGCTGCGAACCTCGCGAATGCGGCGTTTGATCGAATCGGTGGATATTTGTCAGTCCGTTTTTGCCAAGTTCTTCGTTGATCTCAAGAGAGAAACTGTGTGCCCACAGTCTCCGGACCAACTTCGAGCCCTTCTGATGACGATGGCGAAGAACAAATTGATCGATAAAGCGCGCTATAACCAGGCCGATAAACGTGACATCGGAGCAGTCGAAGCCGATGGTGGGATGCTGCTCGAACAAACGTCCGATGCCAGTCGATCACCCAGCAGTGTCCTGGCGGACAAAGAATTGTTGGAAAAATTCCGAGGACATTTAACCGAGGAAGAACGGGAGTTGATCGACGCGCGCATGGAGGGCACTGATTGGGCGGAGATTGCTACTCGCTGTGGAACAACAGGCGAAGCAATGCGAAAACGTGTGATGCGTTCAATCGAGGCGGCTGCGAAAAAGATCGGATCGCTAGCATGAACGAGTCACATCAACCGTTGGAAAACGGAAACAGCCGTAGCAGCCAGTTTGCCGATCAACAAGACGCCGCTGCTAACCACCCAAGTGCTTTCGAGACAGGCTCCGAACCATGGGTGGAAGCGTGTTGGAGAGACATGGAGCATCGAGCATTATTAGGCGAATCGTTCAGCGCGGACGATTATCTAGCTTTGCTGCATGATTCGAACGAAGATTTGGTGGTTGATTTGGTCTACGGCGAATACGTGATCCGCAAACAAAGCGGTCAGAAGCTTCATGTGGATACGATCATCAGCAAACACGCTAAGTATGCAGATTCGCTGCGCCAACAATTGCTACTCGATGAAGCAATGTCGGATATGGAGTGCGATGACTGCGATGACGATGTTCACGCCGAATCCACGATCTTTGAATATGGGGGATCGGCAACGGAGGCTGCATTGGCCACGTCGAATTTTCAAACGAACATCCCAGCGCGAATCGGTCGCTATACGGTGATCAATCGCGTTGGCAAGGGAGCACAAGCGAGCGTCTATCGGGCGCACGATCCGGCGCTGAAACGAGACGTTGTGATCAAGTTGGAACCCGCGCGAGGCGCATTGCCCGGTACGCTGTATTGTCAAGCTGAAGCGGTGATCAGTGCCAACTTGGATCATCCAAATTTGGCACCCGTCATCGACACCGGTGACTTAAATGGACGACGCTATATCGTCAGCCGTTATATTGAGGGTGTGACGTTTGATCAATGGATTCAATCGCGTCGGCCAGACGAGATGCAAGTTGCTGTTGTGATTGCCGAAGTCGCCAAGGCAATTGGTTACGCTCACGATGCCGGTACACTGCATCTGGATCTGAAACCTCAGAATATTATCATCGACCGGCAACAAAAGCCAACCGTTGTCGATTTTGGTTTGGCGGTCGCCAAGAGCGCGTCGAGCTCGTTTGGCGACAACAAGGGGATGATTCGCGGCACACTCGCCTACATGTCGCCCGAGCAGGCCAGCGGCGATTCAGAGACCCTCAGTAACGCCACCGACGTCTTTGGTCTCGGAGCAACTTTGATGATGGGCATCGTTGGTCGACCGCCCTATCAAGGCGTCGCCGTCAGAGAGATCTCGAATATCAAATCGTGTTCATGGGACCGTGCCTTAGTGAATCAGTCGTCGGCTAGCGATGCGATGAAGGTAATGATGAACAAGGCTTTGTCGACCAACCCGGCGGCTAGATACCGCACGATGAACGAGCTTGCAGATGATCTGCAGCGTATCGCAACCCCCAACTCGTTAAAATCGACGCGACGGTTCTATCCGCTTGCGGCGCTCGTTGGCCTAGCGGCGATGGTACTGTTGTTGGCATCGTTACTATTGCCAAACACCATCGACTCTGTCATTGGGCCAAGTGAAAGCGAGGAGTTGCTTTCGGTTTTCGTACAACACGCCGACGGCAATTTTGAACCGGTTACCGAAACGAACCAAGTCGTTCGTACTGGCGACAAGATCCGAATCAGGGGCGAACTGGATTCCTCGCGCGCCGGAGTCTTGTTTTCAATCAGCCCAGCCGGCCAAGTTCAGGTGCTGCGCAAACTAAGAAAGAACCGCGAGCACGCGGAATTTAGTTTCCCGGAAAGCGGTTCCCAAGCGCTTCCGCTGGTGGGAAACGTCGGTACCGAGGTCATTGGGCTGGCAATTGGGGACGATTGCGGTGTGATTGACGCGGTGCTGCGAGGTTTTCAGGGGCAGAAATCGGAGGATTTGTTTCCTTTTGTCTCACGTGTTTTCCGTGGCAGCTATGATGGAGCCATCGACGATCGCTCCATTTGGAATGATCAATTCGCCCAGCAGGCGACGCGGGCTAACGTGTCCGAGCATCCGCTCGAATCGCAATTGGCCGCAAACTCGCGTGATCTAGGCGGAGCAGTTGAAATGGATCCTGGCGATGAAACCGTTCGCGATTTTGTCCATTCCTTGGCAACCGAGCTTCAGCAACATGAGATTGCCCTCGAAGCAATCGCATTTCCTCATCAAGACCACAACACAATGGAACGCACGGAAGCACGCAAACGCACGGACGACTCAAGCTTATCCGAAATCTAGAAGGCACCCGCAATGTGCAATTCAATATTTAGCTTTAGCAACAGCTGCCACCGGGATGGCCTCATAATCACCCCGATTTTCCTCGAAACAATGGCTGGGAAAATCCACAATTGGGAAGTTCGCAATTGGGATAATTCTCAATCGGAGTTAGATCGAAAACCGCAAATGAAGACAATCGCCACGATGATCCTCGCGTCATTGGTCTGCATGCTGTTTGTTTCCACCTCGTTTGCTGTGGCCGATGATGCGCCACCATCGCAATCATTTTCGGCAAAACCCGCACCGACCAGTCTCGCGCTCAATGCCCCGAGAGCTGATTCAATCGGTGACGAGCAAACCGCCACGGACAACCATGCTGAAAAAGAATCTGAAACGACCGTCACCGAAGGTGTTGCGCGAGGCGATCGGCGGATGGCACCGACTGCTTTGTCACCGGTGTATCGCAAGAAGTGGGCTTTGATCGTCGGAATTGACTATGCTGATCGCGAAGACGAACGCGCTAGTTCAGCCAAGAACGCCGCCGCATTGCCAACGCTCAGCAACGCTGTCAAAGATGCTCAAGGAATCTCGGCAACATTGAAACAGTATTACGCCTACGACCAAGAAAATGTAATCGAGTTGATCGAAGCGGATGCGTCAAAAGCTGCGATCGATACGGCGCTGGGATCATTGTGTGACGTGGGAAAAGTATCGCCCGATGATTGCGTATTCGTCTTTTTCTCAGGCCACGGTGTGCGGTCAAGTCGCGGCACTTCGTTTCTTGCACACGACGTTCACCTTGCTGGGGGAGCACCGGTGTCAGGCCACTTGCGATTGCAAGAAGATCTCGTTCGACGCTTGGAGGACTGTCCCGCCAAACATAAACTGGTGGTCCTCGACCACTGTTACTCGGGTGATGTCTTTAACAACAATTTCCAGCCGCCGAGTCATCAAGACCGCAGCGACAAAGGTTTACAGAGAGTCCCGGCGTTTCAAGCAATGGCATCCTGCCGAGCGACACAGGTTGCACTCGACGCAGGCCGATTGAACCAAGGACACTCGCCGTTCACTGCAGCCTTTATCGACGGTTTGACACGTCTACCTGCTAACGGTCGGCGTTCGGATGCGATTGGAACAACGAAATTGGCGTCATATGTTTCCACTACCTTTGACGTCGCGACACAGAAACCAGAATGCCGAAATCTGATTGCCACCGACGGCGAGTTTTCATTCTGGCCCGCGGATGTTTCGTTCGATCAATTTCGAGTCAAAACTGGCGATCGGAATTTGTTGAATGCAATGACTAGCCGCCACGGCGACTGGTGGTTCAACGAACGACCCTGGTTCATACCCGCCGTGCGGACTTTGATTCTGCAACAGATTGCGGAATCAAATACGGCTCGTGGCACCGTCAACGACCAACACATTGACGAACTTGCGCTGCGGCTCGCTGCCGAGAAAGCGTTCGATGTAAAAGACTCCTATCGTGAATCAACGAAACGTTACTATAAACTGTTGCTGACGACTCAAGGAACTAACAAATTCCGAGATTCACTGCAAACGATTTGCGATGAACTAGAGGCTCAAATGTTGGGTGAGTCGCAGGACGCGTTCACCCCAAGCAACGCCGAACCAATGTTGCCAGAAGACCTTCATTTGTTAGCAATCGTTCAACACGCTTTAAAACGAAGCGACGATGCACACGACAATTATCGTAAGGCCGAAACGGCATACAACAAACTGAGGAAATCCGGAAACACTCGCTTCCGAATTTCGTCGGCGCTGTGCTGTGCCGACCACGGCGAACTGTTGCTTGGTGGAATGGGCAAAGCTCATGAGGCCGCTGACAAATTCCGTGAAGCGGAGTCTGGCATTCGTACATTGACTGAAGAACGTGACGCCGGTGCTGTTTTTCGCATGTCGATTATGTGCCGCGAAGCAAGCGCTTATTTGCGGATCAATCGTTGGAAAGGAGCAAATCAACTTCTTGACGACGCTCTTGATTTAACACAACCGTTCGCGTCTGACAGTTACTTTGCCGCACAAGTCCATCGCAATCGAGCCTGGGCGCAAATCATTCAATGGAAAATGCTCGAGGCAAAGCAGTCGTTTGAGAGATCCAATGAGATTTTGGCAAACTTGTTCCGCAGCGAAAGAGAAGATGATGAGGACGACGCAACCGATACGTCACTGGTCGACAAACCTACGTTAGGCAACAATCAACATCCTGCGGCTCAGAAGGCGTTCCGTAGCCTGAAAACCTTTACCGCATTTCACCATTCGGATGACTTTGCGTCAAAACTCGCGTACCTACATAACCTGCACGGCATCGCGATGGCACAACGTTTTCGGGGTGACACCTACAATGCTTCTCAAAATTATCGTTCGCTTGCCCGCCACGTCGAAGCGACTTTTTCGGATCTGATGCAAGGAATCGCCACCGACACGCTGACTCGAATGTACGTTGTACGGTCGATCAATACGCAAGAGCGACTAGGTGACTGCAATTTGTTCGGCGATCCTGAATACATCGATTTAAAGGAAGCGATTGATGACTATCGGCGATCGCGTAGTCTGGTTTATCAGATTGCCGGTGTCGAACGTCGTCAGCTTGAAGCCGTTTTACTTTACAAAACTGCGCTCGCACTTGCGTTGCCTTCGGAAGTTCAAGATACCGAGATGGCTGTCGAAATGTGCAAACGAGCCGATACTCTGTTTGAAGTGGATGATCAAGCACGAATTGCAACGGGGCTGTACTGGGCTTTGGGGAAATTGGCAACGCCCATGGTTGCGGTGCTGAATCAAAAAGCTTGCTTCAACGACGAAACGGTTGCCTGTGACCAACCCGCTATTGATTTGCGCACAGCAATTTTGGATAGCCGTGATGTACTTGGCCAACATCCACATCGCGATCAACTTGAGATTTTGTTATTCGCATCCAAGATTTTGTTGGAACACTCGCCGAATTCCAATCGTTTTACGATTGCGGAGGATTCCGATCTGTTATTGTCGTTCTGCCGCTTGGCACTCGCCTCGTACCGTTTCGATGATGTTTTAGCACAAAGTGAGTCCAAGGCTTACTTGCGTCCCTATTACGATTCGGTCATGCGAGCCAAGTTGGGGATTCCAGGGCGAAAACATGTACTGGATTTGCTGGAGATTCAAGCCGAAGCGACAACCGGTGCACGTTACATGAAGCCCGATGATAGTCAACCGATCCTGGCGACATACGTGCTTGATGGTGAATGCTATTTGCTTTTGGATTTACCTCGTGGAACAAGCAAAGCGTTCCCGTTGGAAGGTATCTACGATTTCGCGAGCATCCAGGCGGCGTGTTACGGGACGGACCAGTTGACGCTGCCGGGCGAGATCCTTGGTCAGTTAAATCGATGGCTTGTGGATAATCGCGAGCGAGTGCGAAACGGCAATGGAACTGAACATTTAGAAATCGATCTCCGCTGGAAAGATCCGGTACGCAACTTGAGTTCAGGCATCTTTTTGGCGGATACGGTCTCGGATAGTGTCACGGTTGCCAAACCAGTCGCGATACAGGGCCAATGCCCCTTTATGTTGCCTCGAGGCTTTACTGCCGCCGCGGACAGCAAGGCTGACGGGACAGAATAAGATTATTGCGGTAAATGTATCGCTATGAAACGTCGAAACTTTGTCTTGAACTGAGCATGGAATTGATGTTCCAAGCTTTGACTGTTTTTCGACTATTCTATTCCCTCTCTGCTGGCATCATTTCGTTTAACGTCTTTCGAGAACGACTCTGAATTCGAAGGCAGTTTGTCGATTTCGATCAAACGCACTCGCAGACCAGGGGGCCCGTATTGCTCCAACACCGAATCGGATTAACCGAGTAAACAGCCGAGGACTCGTGGGTCAGTGAGTCTGTGCTAGCGTGCGTCAGCCAGCGTGATGTCGTTGTTCGCTTTGAGGACGCTGGCCAAATCGACCCAGCAAAGACCTTCGTCAGAGTATCCGCGAGCCATTAAGAGCATGGACCTATCACCACCGGGTCGCGAGTGTTGAATGCGAATTCCATTGTCCAAAACCGATCCGTCGGCTCAGCCGTTCGGTGGACTCAGCGGTTGCTCTGTCACGGCTGGCACGGTGATCAGCCGAAACATCGCGATTGTTATCGTTGCCCGGCGAACAAACTCAAAACCATTGATGTTTCTTTCCTTATCGCACGTATCGGTGATTCACTTCGGTTTCCCCAACACAGCGTTCCACTATGGGGTGCAGGCGGAAATACCAACAACGCGTTGTGCTTCACAATACGTTTTGCTTCACAATACGTTTTGCTTCACAATACGTAACGGAGCGGCAAACATTTGTCGCTATTTTTCACCTAGCAACTTTGCGAGCGTCGGTTCCATTGCCTCCGCCCAAATTTCGTATCCATCGGGATTTGGGTGCAACCGGTCTGGCATGATTGACTTTGGAAGCTTGCCGTCATCTTCGAGAAACTTGTCGCTGATGTCCAAATAGAAAACACGTTTGTCGTCAGCCAGGTTAGAAATTCGTTGATTGATCGCGTCATTAATTAATCGAAGTTCGTCGTCGGCCGACTCGCCGCGAGGGAAAATCGCCAGCAGTAGTACTTTCATATCCGGCAGCTTTTCGCCAAGTTGATCCACAATCGCTTTGATACCAGCAGCCGTCTCTTCAGGAGGATCTTTGCGATGGCCCGTGTTGTTCGTGCCGATCATGACAACCGCAGCCTTGGGGGCAATCCCATCGATCTCGCCATGATCGAGTCGCCACAAAACTTGTTCTGTGCGATCGCCCGAGAATCCAATATTGAAAGCGTTTCGCTTCGAGTAGTATTTTTTCCAAACCGTCTTTCCACCGCCTTCCCATCCGTGTGTGATTGAGTCGCCGATCATTAACAAATCAACCGAATCCAACCCCTTAAGTTCCTTCAGCTTCTCTTCGTGTCGCGGCATCCACCATTGGATCGCCCATTCGGCCGTTTGAACCTCAGGATCCAATGCTTCAATCAGCACCGCCGTGTCTTGAGCAACGCCCTGTGTAAGTAGAATCGAGTGGGACCCCCACAAGAGAAACGGCATGATGAGAACAGCTAAGTGGCGATTCAGGTTCATTTGAAATTCCTTCGAAACTTTACTTGATTGAGGATCCGCGACTCGACAAATTCAAGACGTGAGACGCATGAAAATGCAAGACATCGGGATAGTGGGAGGGAAATTTTGGAGGGATCCGTTATGGTAGTATCGCTCCAATTGTAGCACGAGAGGTTTCGTTACGGGCCTGGACCGTGGAAACATCTTTGTAAGGACAATCGAATTGTCTTCGGTCACGTGTGGTCACATATTATTTAGCCAAACAGATGCTAGTCACTCCCCATTCAAATCGTCGAAATCGTACCATGGCGCTGATCCTTGCGGGGATCACTACCATGCTTGTCGCGATCGTTGGCTATTTCAATCCATACGCATTTCTCGCTTTTCCGCTTGTTGTTGCGGTCTACTGGATTGTACGGCGAAGGACTCAGCAACGTCTGAAGGTCATGCAATCTCCGTTCCCTGAGGTTTGGGAACAGGAACTACAATCACGGGTCGATTTCTTTCGAGCACTCGACGAGGCTAAGAAAGATCGCTTTCGAAACCTTGTGAAGGTATTCCTTGATGAAAAACCAATCACAGGTGTTCGCACGGATGTCGACGAGGTATGTCGCGTTTTGGTTGCCGCCAGTGCGGTGATTCCGATCTTTGGATTTGACGATTGGGAATACTCAAGTCTAGGAGAGATTCTGATTTATCCAGGGTCATTCGATTCGGATTATCAAACGAGCGGTGGCCCGGGCCAAAATACGTTAGGTATGGTCGGAGTGAATCATCTCAGCGGCGTAATGATCCTTTCTAAACCTGCCCTGATAGCGGGTTTTTCGAATTCAGGCGACAAGCGAAACGTCGGCATTCATGAGTTTGCTCATCTTGTCGACAAGGCGGACGGATCGGTCGATGGACTTCCAGCAGGGATTCCTAAGGAAGTTGTACGACCGTGGATTGAATGGGTCGGTGGGGAGTTAAGACGACCGGTTGATGGCAGCGAACACATCGATGACTACGCCTTTACAAACGAAGCGGAATACTTTGCCGTACTGACGGAGTATTTCTTTGAAGCCCCCGCCATCTTGGCCCAACGCGATCCCAAGACGTACAAGATGATGGAGTCGATGTATCGTCAGAATACTCGATCCCTACTATCGCGGTCTATTTTCTCGCGTCCCAAACGTGTGGGACGCAATGCACCATGTCCATGTGGAAGCGGAAAAAAATACAAGCGATGTTGCCGACTGCGTCGCCAAAAGGGATTGCCGCGAGTAGGGTGAATTGTTTGAAAACAACCACGCAGATCGCGGATCGGATTTGGCGTCACGGTTGTCCTCAACGTCTCCGGGTTTGACCCTTCATTGGGATGTTTGGAAGACCATCGTAAACAGAGGGGCGAGGCCTCACGACTTTCCAAACCGTCTTCTGCACGATTTCAGCTATCACCGGATCGAGCGTCCCATAGGGTTCCGTTGGCAAACCAACCGGCGACTGATTGAGCATTACCGCGTAAAACGTACATCCAACCAAATACGACCCCATCTCGTTCAGATGAATGCCGTCACGATACAGTTGGTAGATGCTCGTGTAGCCTTCGACTTGGCCAGCTTGCATCATTTTGTGAAGTGCCAGCATCACGTCGCCAACGGGGACAAGTTTCGGAGGCTTCTCTAAGAACGGTGTCACCGCGCGGACTTCATCCAACAATTGATCGAAATAGTCGCGAGTCTCGTTCGTCGCATCCCAGCCACCCGTGTATTTGGCGTTGAAACGATCTGCATACGAGTCTGCTTTGGATAGATCCGCTCCGCTGCCAGGATTTGCGGGATCGTAGTCGTTCTTGTCGAATTCGAGGCTTTTGCCGCTGCTGGTAATGCGTGGCCATCGCGCGTAAATGTAGATCTGAACTTCGGGGTTCTTCTTTGCGGCGCGTTCGGCCAAGTCACGAATCATTTCGACGTCGCCCCGTTCTTCGCCCTTCTCATTCTTGCCGTGCAAGTGCCGATCAAAAGGTTGTACCGAAATGGCATCCCAAGTGAATTCCCCAAGAGCCTTTGGATAATGTCCAAACGGTTGCTCTGCGAAACCACTATCCGGATGATCATAGATCCACTCTAAAGGCGCACCGGGAATCATGTGCCTGCCCCAAATGATGGACTGGTCACGTGATTCCGCCAACTCAGCAAAGGCTCCGTACCGGATCGTATCCGTAACACTGTTGCCGATAAAATAGACTCGCAACGGTTGAGCGTCATTCTCTGCCGAAACCTGCCTATAAGCAGGCAGACATATCGTAAAAAGCAGGGCAAATCGTAAATACATCGAAGAATCCTCTTTTGTGTTGTTTCGTCGATCGGGGACACGATTGCTATAAACTACTTGGAAACACAACCGCTGTGGGCGTCACTCACGCCTCCGTTGAGAAAGAGTTGCTGTGTTAGTTGAGCTACTCGGGAAGAACGAATCCCAGAAGCCAACGGAATCAGGACGCCTAACCAATTGGCAGCGTCGGACGTTTCGAACTCGTCATGCGACCGTTGCATTCACGTTCCGAAAACCTGAAATCAATGGCCATGATGTCATCGAAGCTCTTCGCGAGATTAAACGGCAGATCGGTGAAGATGGCGTGGTCTGATGAGTTTTATAATCCATGAATCCCCACGTTTGTTCCTCAGCCATGCGGTTCTTGAAAATGTTTCAACACCTTGTCGGCCGGCATTGCTTCGCGGAATCGCGTTCATACAGAATGTGTCGTTGCCGCCTGGATGGATTGCTCGCCAATCATCAAAGACTCGCCGTAATTTGGCAGAAACGGGAACACGGCGGGTGGAACGTTTCCCTTTGACACGTTTTTTTCGCGAATCGTCATGTGGGTGGCATCGAAGTCGCATAGTTTCGACTCAAGCAGTTCGCTGCGTCTTGCCCCAATGTGAGCCGCAGTGAACAGCATTGGGAAATAAAGGGATGTGAAGCACTGGTTCGAACAAATTCAAGTAGCTCATCGATTTCGTGACTTTGGGGGAATAAGCAATCCCAGAGATCCTCGACTTCGGCATCAGACATTCCGCCTCGTTCCAATTGAGCGATGATTTCGTCCCACGTTTGAAAACGTGGTTTCTCGGACGACTTCGGGTAGCGAAGACCTTTGTTGGGAAACGGAGTCATGACCAATTTCTCGCCCAAGGCCCAGTTCCGGATGCTTCGCAGGGTTGCCAGTTCCTTTCGGATGGTCGTTGGGCTAACGGTGCGAACACGATTCCCCGGCTCCTTAGATCGCTTTGTGACGTACTTTTGCAGGTCTTCACGGACGAGATGCTGGATTCGGTATCGGCGACCGAGGTGCCGCTCTAAATGACGCTGGTGGATCTTCATCCCTTTCAGGGTCGTGTCTTCGAGGGCGTCGGCGGGCAATTGGTCGTAGAACGTCTTGAAGAGTTCGGACAGATTGACGCTCCGCACGACCTTTGGCTTGCCATCGAGCCGCTCATTGGATAGCAGAAAGGTTGCCACATCGGAGTTCTGTGGGATCTCCAGCCGTCCACTCTCAACCAGACGCATGTTTTCAATCAGCCGGTGCAGCCGTCCATCGGCTTGGGACTGGACTTTTGTTTTGAGGGATCGTTTGAACTTCTTGCCGCCGAAACGGAAGCTAAGATGGAAATTTCCAGACGGGTCAGTTTGCAGCCAAGCCATGATTCGCACTCCGAAGGGTATCGGAGTGAGTTTGGACGAGGCAGCGTCCTGCTCGATCAACTTGAATGCCAACTTGAGCCGCGTACTTCTTGACCACATCAAGAATGGACTGCTGACTCACGCTCCGACGCTTCGGCGTGCGACGACCGTTTTCAAACGGTGCAAATTTAGGGTTTGACGCCACGCTAAATCCGATCCCCGACATTTTCAGCCAGCAAATGAAAGAAGCTGCCGCTTCGAAGAGGGGAGCGGATGTCAATTCCTGCTCTCTCTTCGAGCTCGGTCAGCAAATCCGTGGCAGACTCTTTCAAGATCCTTGTCATTGTGGTGGCTTGCTCTGCTTGGATAGCTCAGGATGCTTTGCCAGTGGGCGATCAGGATCGCTTTGAAAGCCAAGTTCCATCTGTTCGGGCATGGTGAAGAACACTGCCAAGGTTCCTGTGCAAATGCAAGCAAATCAGGCAGGTTTTCAATACGCCAGCAAATCTACTGTCGGGTATAATCAGTTTTCGCTAGCAATCAAAAGGGAGTGCGGTCGTGGACGATGACGAAGAAGAACACCGTGAATTTCTGTCTTTCTTAGCCGACATGATTGGGGACGAAGACGAGTCCACTGATCGAGGGCTTAGCATCGAAGAGATTCAAGCGGAGAATGAAGCTGTCGAAAGAAAAATCCTCCAGATGCACAAGGATTCGCTGGATTTACAAATAGAAAGAGAACGCCGAGCCTGGCATCAAAACACCGATTGGATCATCTCTCAAATGATCACTGAAATGAAGAAGACGCCAGATAAGGATGACCGGGAGGAATTAGTGAACCTGATTTTGAACGTTCACGAGCAACGAGCGAATTGGGATCGAGTTCGCGACCTCATTGACCCCAACAAAACCAACTTCACCCACCCACTACCTGATCCGCAGCTCCCCGGCGGCGACGCGGAGGACGGAATCAATGGGACGTGAGTACTGTCGCCGTGACGTGCGACGAATGATCTCGCTGCGATCAGCTCCGCGAAGCTTTGCCGGTGGCATCGTTTGCATAGAGAATGGCTTGCTCGGCATCCCATCGACCAACAGGCGAGCATAGGCTTGGTACTTCGGTAACGCGACTAAGTCAGGTGGTGTCACGTCGCCCGCCAGTTGCGGAGCAAGGACCTCCGCGTCGGTCGTGCCGACCTGGAAACAAAGCATCGAGCCCACGTTGCCAAAAACCGCTTGCCGAGTCCCCTCCTCCATCTGATCGAGGAACTGATTCGCCAAGATTAGATTCAAGCGATACTTCCGAGCCTCGCTTAGTATCGTGCCAAAAGAATCGGTCGCGAAATTCTGAAATTCATCGACGTACATGTAAAAATCTTTCCGTTGTGCTTCAGGCACGTCACTGCGACTCATGGCAGCCTGCTGCAGTCCCGTGACAAGTAACGCGCCCAGCAGGGTGCAAGCATCCTCGCCGATACGGCCTTTGCTGAGATTCACTATGACGATCCGTTCTCGATCCATCGCCTGACGTAGATCAATTCGGCCTGGCACCTGGCCGACGATGGATCTGAGCAATGGACTAGCCAGAAACTGGCCAACTTTATTCTGGATGGGGGCAACGGCTTCCTCTTTCCACTTAGCCGGTTTGTTGGCGAATTCATCAAGCCAAAATGCTCTCACCAAAGGGTCGTCAACCTGGTTGACGATCGACTCGCGAAACTTCTCATCGCTGAGCATTCGCATCAACGAAATCAGCGACGTCCCCTTCACCTCCACCAAAGCCAAAACGGAATTGCGAAGGATGTGTTCTAGCCTCGGCCCCCAACTATCTCCATACAGCTTCTTGAATGCAGAAACGACACCTGACGCGGTCAAGCTGGTGTCGGTTCCCTGCCCGCAATGCAGCGGATTGCAAGCCGGCGGGAACGCGCGCTCGCCAGCGTCGAGAAGTAAAACGTCTCCCGTTCGGTGCTTCGGAACAAACTTCAGAACCTCATCGGCCAGGTCTCCGTGAGGGTCGATCAAACCCACGCCACGACCCGCCGCCATGTCAGACACAATCAATTGCTGCAGCAAAGTCGACTTCCCCATGCCGGTTTTCCCGATGATTGCCAAGTGGCGACGTCGATCGTCACGTTTGATCCCAAACGGCTGCCGATCGCCACGAAACGCCAGCGTCCCCAGTACAGCCGTCCCCGCTTCCTTTTCTGAGCCGATGTGCAAGGGAGCTTCCAGCTCCCTCGAGTCGTTGGTTTTCATCTTCGTGGCTTTAACATTCACGGTCGAAGGGTGCCATATGGTGGCAAGCTCGACATCATTTAAAGCGAACATAAACGGATAGAACGGGATCGCGTAGAACGACGCCGGCGTCCCAGATTCGTACTGACCAAACACCGCACGCACTTCACTAAGCCGCTCTTTGGCAAGACGTGACTCGCGACGTGGTGCGTCGACACTGACGCGTAACCGGCAGCGATAAACCTGATGGTTCGGCTTCTCCGGATCCCCCTTCTTCTCGCACCTGCGAGCGAAAAGTTTACGTCTCAAAAACGAGAGAGGCTTGCACTGCAATGCGATCATTGCCCGAACCGGATTGCCGTCGGGAGCGATCGCAGCCAAGAGTGAAGCGATCGGATCGGTTACCGAGCGATCCGCTTCATTCCAAAACGCACCGTACGGCCGCAAAGAGAAGTAACACGGCCAAAGTGTCAGGGACTTCGATCGCCGACGGTTGATCGGCTTGAGAATAGCGTCGTCTGTCTTGGAAATCCTCAAGTCCGGGTAAGCTGCCTGCAGCTCTCTGCCGATCGCGTGGTGATGCTTGGCCTTGCACTGCACGGCCAGCGTAGCGGAACCATCCACAGGCAAGACAAGAAGCGTGAACGGGTAACGCCCAAGGTTGGCAAAGACCTGCTCGCTATAGCGAATCCCCCTTTCGTTTCCGGCCGTGGAAGTCAACACGAGTAGCAAAGCCAAAAAAGACTAGCACTCGCCGTCACCAAGAGCAAAGCAATGCCCATACTTTGAGACGGGCACCGTGCCGCCACCGTACGGCATCCACCGAAACGGAAGCGTTACTCTCGAAACTGCTTGAGTTCTGCCAAAACATCGTCCAGCTCGGCTGCACTCAACGTATCCTGGGAGCTGCGGCGAACCGTCAGGACATAAACGGTGTTGTCCTGGATGGTGTAGATCGCCCGATACGTCTTACGTGTTCCCACGCCAACGGGCTGTTGCCGGAGTTCCAAGGATCGCTTGGAGTTCTCCAGTACCAATTCAAAAAGAATCCATGAAGTCCGTGGTTTGAGGCGAGTCGGCTGGATACACCTGCTGACCAGGCCGTGATCTCGATCTCTCGATCGGTCACAATCAATCGCTCTTAACACGTTGACACCTCAAACCACGGAACTGTCCCATGATAATCTGTTCGCTCGACCTCGGCAAGTTCAAGTCGGTGGCCTGCTTCTTCGATACCGAAAATCAGACCTACCGATTCGAAACCATCCTCACCAAGGTCTCTCACGTCAATCACCTGTTCGAGTCCAACGATATCGACCTCGTCGTCATGGAAGCCTGCGGCCCGTCCGGGTGGATCAGCGATGTTTGTCACCAGAGAAAACTCAAAACCATCGTCTGCAGCACCAACGACGAAGCATGGTCCTGGAAGAATACCAAGCGAAAGACCGATCGAGACGACGCACTGAGGTTGGCCAAAATGGCCATGATGAAAGATCTTACGTCCGTGCACGTCCCTAGTCCCGAGATCCGCGAACAGCGAGCGATCATCAAGTATCGAAAAAACCTCGACTACCGGATCACCCGAATCAAAAATGGCATCCGCTCGACCTTCGCCAACCGCGGCATCGAGATCGACACTGGAGCACGAGCCTGGAACACCGGCCGCGCCCACATCGACTCCCACCGCAAACCAATCGACCAGTGCGGCCCCGATGACCTCTGGAAGGGACAACTCGACAGCGAACTGAAGCAACTCGATGAACTCATCACCGAAATGGAATCGATTGAACAGCGTCTGGAGCTGTTCGCAGTCGACAACGCTCACATCCAGCGAGTGATGACGATCCCCGGCGTGGGACGCAAAACCGCTGAGATGCTCGTGGCGACAATCGATGATCCGCACCGCTTCAAGAGCGCCCGCCACATCTCTAGCTATCTCGGGATGACACCCCGGCAGTATCAATCCGGTGAGATGGACCGCTCCGGAAGAATCAGCAAACGCGGCCCACGGATGCTGCGAAGTATGTTGTTGGAATGTGCCTGGGCGAGCCTGCGTTACAACGAGTGGAGCAAGTTGACGTTCAAGCGTATCCACGGAGGCTCGACCACACGCCGTAAAAAAGCGGGCATCGCACTGGCTCGCAAGATCGCGGTGGTTGCTTGGGCCATGATGAGGGACGAAACGAACTGGAATGCGTCGAAGCTGATTGCCGATGTGGAGCAAGTTGGTGCCCCCGAACCGAACGATGAAGACGCCACGGAAAAAGCCAAGACAGGCAGCAAGGAAGAGGCACCTCGCAACGGAGCAACCGCCCGTCCGCTGCAGCGTGCCAAGCCGAAGCCGCCCGGGCCGATTCACAGCGAAGAGCCCAAACGAGCAGCGAGCCAACCGAAGAAATCGCCACGGCGCAAAAGCCGTCGCTCACCCATGAAAACCTAACCCAAGCCACTGGCCTCTGTTCCGAGGCCACGCTTCCCTCGAGGGACCACGAATGTCTGACCGAGGCAATCTGCCAACCAGATCAACCTCGAGATAACGAATGTGACAATCGAGGGAAGCCTTTTCAATCCACCTTTCACCACCCAACCCCGCGTCGCTCCCGGATCGCGACTGACCGACCAAGACGTCCAAGAGAAGAAAGCTTGAGCCCGATCAGGACTCTGCCTTCGCCAAGATCACTCACCCGCGTGGCCCCAGGATGCTGTTCGTTCTGGCTAGGTCGTGACAAAGACTGTGACTGGCGATGACCCGAACGCGATAAGCACACGCGATCGGATCATACAGCAGTAGCCAATGAATCAAGCCGACTCGTTAGTACTGCAAGGAATGATGAGACGACGCTGTCACTGACAGACTTGGCTGGCCAAGTCAAAGCGTCGACACCTCGAATAGTCGTATAGTACCGAATCGGATCTCGCCAAATCTCACGAACGCCAAAGTCGGAGGCTCGCCACATCCACACCTCTATCGCATGAAGAAAACAACAGAATCTCTGATGTAGAAAAACTTCCAAAAAAGCGGCCAGTCGCCACTGGTCAAACCACGGACTTCATAGTCGCTCTGGCATCACCTGTAGGCTTTCGTGTTGCTTCTTAACGGCAGCGGACCAGGCTCGAGCCTGCTCAAGAGACTGGTGTTCGGTCGCCCAGCAAGAAGCAAACGCCAAAATGTCCTCAAGTGAACGAGGAAGCAATTGGACGGTGAATTTCATGTACCGAACTTAGCAACAAGTTCATCGTCGATCTTCTGGAACGCTTCATCGAGCGGGATGCCCTGCCCGGCTTCCATTTGAGCAATCCCCTCGTCGATCGCCGCCAAGTCTTCGCGCTCGCGAAGCGCTTGCATGGCCCGTTCGTGAACGTCCAAGTCAACAACAACAAACACACGGTTCGGGTCGCTGGTATCCACAACAGGCAATTTGTCGCCTGAGGCGTGCAGCGCCTCAGCGAGGTCCGATGTAAGTGGTTTAGGATTCATGCTCAAAGTATAGCACGCTGCCCCGCGAAAGTCACAAGTAAACCCGCCCCTCGTGTGCGAACAGCTCAGGGCGGGAGACCTGTCGAAGCCCTTTTCCCTCAGCCGGATTCAAGCCTTTTCCGCAGTCGGCGACAGCCGAAGTCCGCGAGTCCGAACGCGATACCACATCGCTACGAAGCGGAGAGTTCCCGCGGCGCGGGTGGTAAAGGGTGAGGAGCTGGGCGATACCAAACCCCAACCATACACGAAATTCCCGCAGATGCTCGGTTTGCTATTTTGGTGGAGGGACGCGAGCCGATCGAGATTTCCTCGGAGCTGGTTCAAGACTCTATCGAAGAGGGCGGGAGCTACACTTATGGCGACATCACCCCATTTCTGATCCTGTCCCATGTCCTTCGATGGGCGAATCTTAAAGATGAACTAGGACACGAATCCGTGCTGCACCTGGTTCGACGAGTTGCCAACGTGCGAGTTCCTTTGATAACGAGCGACTACCGAGATCGGGAACGCCTTCAACATGCTGCCCCGATCAGCATGTACTCATTGAAGAGCGGCGGATCGCTGGTTGATCCGTGTAACGGCGTTATCGAACCGATAACGGATGCTCTACGACGTATTGCGTTGGAGGCTCCTCAGGCGTTCCAAACATTCGTCGGGGCGATCATTGACGAGAGTGGGAGCCACTTTCGGTGCTCCACACTACCCTTTATGCAACTCCCAATTTCCTCCTCAAACGCACCATGCTGAAGCCGTTCCGAAATGATCCACTGCGCCCCAGTCATTTGTAATTCAGGTTGACTAGAATTCTTCATGGAAAGAATGATTGGAGCAAGCTCTTTCGAATGCGAATGCAGAGCGTAACGCAGAAAATCGCTAGCGATGTGCGAACTTAGGATCCCATCGCGTTGTTGGGTACTTTCAAGATCACAGCCCGCTAGGAACAGTTGAACGGCCTTGTTGCGATCGAGATTGAGAATCGGAAAGCAAATATTGATTGCACCCATGCGGACAGAAGGTGACCAATCAGTGATCAATAAATTGATGGTTGATTCAAAAACTCTGAAGAGCTCGGGTTTATCGAATAAGACTTGACCGATTGCTCTCGGTTTGTCCAACCGAAGCAGGTTAGTGGCGGGCTTATACAAATCAGCAATGGCCGCGGAATTGCCCTTGTCACCATCGATCGCCGAACGAATCAGCACCGTTTTAGCATCCAGCCGCACTCCGCTTTGCGTGGGCTTACGGAGATTCTCGTGGAAGGCCTGAGGTGCCGCAGTGAGATTCAAATCGTCAAGGAACTCGCAAGCTATTCTCAGATTTGTGGAACGAGACCGGAACAGCGGTTAGAAAAGTGGTTCTTTCATAAAGAACCATCTTCCCTTGTGGCGCCCATGCCGTCAGACGAGCGAGTGCCTCAAGAAAAACAGCCAATCCAGAGATCTCGCTTCCCAATTAAACACTTGCTTGCTTTCACCACGTTGTTGGCAATCTGTGTCGTGCTACTGATCCAAGGTGTTCGACCACAATCTTCGCACTGGGGATTTGGCGTGGCTGCGAGTGTGACAATGATGATCGTCACGTTGCTGTATGGCGGCGCGAAGTTCTCATCAAAACGCGGCTCGATTCGGCGAATCGTTCTTGCGGTTGTTTTGTTAATCGTGATTATTTGGATTTCTTCGATTGGATTCCCTGGTATCAACTGAAAGAGCATCAGCCAAGTCCCGTTCAGCCCTCGACCACTTATTCTCACCCTCACCTGCGGGTGAATAACGAGTTCGCCAACTAGAATTTCAATTCTTGGTGTTGTGACAACGCGGTCCTGCGAATCTCTAACCGATACTGCGGGTGACCCACTCAAGTGTTTTTAGCAATTCGCAGCGTGTCTCGATAGAATGAAATGGGTGCAAATTCGCGGCCGAAGTATCTCTCGGACGGAAAGGCGGTGACTAATCGGAATGTTCTGCCGGAAATTGCGAGTCGCTTTCGCCGCAAGAGGCGCATACATGAAAGGCTGACGTTCAAGCTATGACGTTACGCTTGGCTTGCTCGATAGTTGAAAATTAAATGGCGAAAACCGTAGCTGATGGCTCAGAACTGACATGAAACGTTACTTAGAATTCTTCGTCGCTGCCACCGCGTTGGTGATTGCTGCTGTCGCAATCGCTGCTGTGTTTCGGTTGGTTGAAAAATCGCAGCTTCAACAGGCGAATCTCGAAAGAGAATTTGAGGAATCGGATTCGACCACGGTCGCAGACGTTCAGCAGCGACTGAAAGCTCACCTATCGGCCTTGCCTGCCAATGACTCGATCGTCGATCGCGTCGGTCCGTTTGTGGCCATCGAAGGTACGGGGTATTCTCGGTCGGGTGATCCGTTGGAAAACAGACCGATCACATTGAATCGACAGATCAAGTTCCAAGATGCCACCGTTCCTTGCGTCATCAAGGTTTCAGCTCGGGGGACTCTGAAGTTTGATGTTGAGTTGCTGCCACGTGAATCGGTCGACTCGCGAAAGGAAGACCAATCTGGTCAGCCACGACTTGTCGTCACGGTGACGCATCCCCGCTACAGCACTAACACTTCCGTCTTCCACGACACGGTTGAAACCACCGACGGTCTCGCTGACATTTTTGAAACCTTCGTTCAGGGCGTGGTCGCCGACGACCAACCGCAGTTGACCACGGTTCGACAGTGGTACGATGCGCAGCGGGAAGGCAATTCGACGGAAGCATTCGTGCGTATTGCGATTGCCCATCCTGACGAGGCGGTACGACTCAAGGCGGTGGAGCTCATTTCAACGCCGCGCGGGGGCGGGCGAGTTCATTTCTCCGATTCCATGATGAAGGAACTGCTGATCGCAGTGGCGGATCAAGGTCAGCCTGTCACCGTTCGTCGCAAGATCGTCCTCGCGATTCTGCCGGGATACGAAGCCCAACGTGCTGACCTGTATGAACTGCTGGGCCGATCTGGGGACGAAGGGCTCTTTGCCGTCGAGCCGATCGCTGAGTTTATGATTGATCGCTCCCAGCGTCACTGGAGTAACGGCGGCACTTGGGACGCACCCATTGGCGCGGCCGAACTGCTACAGCATTGGGGACTGGACGCAATCGAAGCGGCTCCGGCCTTGATCACTGTGTTGAAAGAGTATCCAAACTAATGGGATTTCGCACCAGCGGCGGCAAGTGCCCTAGGCGCGATAGGGCCGGAGGCGAGCGAAGCAATCGATGCTCTCGAGCTAGCGACTACGGCGAGATACGGGAATGTACGCAAAGCAGCCACGGAAGCCTTGAACAAGATTTCCCCAGCGCGACCTTCTCGTTTTGGACAATCACTTCAGTTTTCTACTATCGAAGACCGAGAGCAGTTTTATCCACTCCACGCGAACAAGATGTTCAATTGGCTATCAGCTGATCGAGAAAGTTTGATGATCCTGCGTACCGACGGTGAAAATCCTTCACTCTACCAGGTGAATCTCAAAACGACCGAATGTAAACACTTGATCGATTTGGATGTGGCGGGCATCCGGTCTGTGGTGGGCAACGGCGACCAATTCATCGTGTTGCGACAAGCAGAAACAAAGGAGGGAAAGACGTTGTTCGCGGACACGTGGTCGACGACTCGTTTGATGCGAATCAAGATCACCACGCTCGCGTTTCTGCGACCAGTCAAGCCGAAGCAAAAGGGCCTGGTCACTCACATTGTGTGGAGCGACGACCGCACTAAAGTGGCGTTTGTGCAGGCTGTCCGCACGCCGCGTGATGGTGGTTACACGGTGAGTCGTTCACTGCAGGTCAAATCACTGGATCAACCAAGCCCTTATCCGGATGACCGGCTCGACGAGTACCTGTTGGTTCCGATTGGTTTCAGCTCGTCGCAGGACTCGCTGATACTGGAGGGATGGTGCTTCAAGGAAAAGGCACGCGGAATCGCTTCGATGAACCTCACCACTCGCGTCGTTAGCCTGTTGTCACCCGACACCAAAAGTGTGACCACGCTGTCGCGTCATCGTGGTGATCACGATTGGATTGTTGTCAGCCACCAATCCAACACGAAAGGTTCCAAAATTGAGCTGTTCGATCCGAGTACAAAGTCTATTCGAGAATTTGTCTCGGGGGATGAATTGGCGTATATGGACCACCCTTGGGAGCCCGCCGTCGCCTTTGATTTGAGTGGTCAGCGTATGGCCGTCGCGACGCGAAACGGAGTCAATGTGTTCGACACCGAAACTCGCCAACGGGTCCAGCAACACGTATTATCGCTCCCCGGCACTCCCTTGAAGCTGCGCCCACTGATCTTTGCCGCCGATAGCGGTGGTTTCGTGCTTGCCACCGTCGATGGAATTCCGCATACCGATCCCTCGACAAAAAACGACCTGCATTTGATTCGGATTTCCACTGACCAATAGAGCTACTTAGGGACGGCCGCTTTGGTCCAAACGATGTTGTAGCGAGTCGCTCCTTGCTGGTCGACGAACCATTGGCGCCAGATTTCGCGATAGGCGTGTCTCTGACGCCCGAAAACGCGGTTGTCACTGCTACGCAGTTGACCTTTGCGATTGCGGAATTGGGGCAAACGTGGAAACTTTTCGGTCGTATTGTGCTGGGCGAAAAACTCTAGATTCTCAGGCAAGTCAATGAACTGGCCGCGAAACCGGTTTTCGCCACCATCGTTCTTGCCGACAAGCGTGATCGGGTATTTCCCGTTCGCCACTTGTCTCTTGAATTCAGCGTCATAGTTGTCGCTGGACATCCAAGGGGTCCACTCCACCTGGCCCCAAACGACGGCGTCCGGCAATTCGGGAACCGTCGTTGGTGAACTCTTCTCGCTCGTGCCCTTTTCATTGAACGCCGTCCGATGCATCCACAGCCCCGGATCAGATAGATATTCCAGGCCCTCGAATGAAGTTCCGATCACGACAATCTCCCCATTGTTGCGGCCAAGAAAGATCGGCAGGATCTGAGACTGGTCATTCGGGGGTACATCGGGGAAACGACTCACCCGAGTTCCTGTTTCCGTCGTGTAAACGCTTAACGTTCTTTCGTCAGCCACCGCAACAAAGTCGCCCACCGCAAAAAACTCGACCTTCAAGGCCTGCCCAATCGATCCGTCATCGGTACGAGCAGGAAGGGCGGCCGTTTTCTTGCCGGTCCGCGTATTCCAGATTTCAACGCTTGAATGGAACGCAAACGCCACACTCTCTGCATCGTCGCTGATGGCCAAGGGAAGCATCTGGGGAAGTGTGGGAATCGCGATTGATTCGGATTCACCGGACTGCATGTCGAGCACAACAATGGACCGCCCCTCATTCTCCGCTTCCGCCGACGCGGCGCGATTGTTTTGAATCAAAAACAACCGACTTCCGTCGTTGTTGAAAGCGAAAGCCCTCCGATTGTCGAGAAACGGTTCCGAGTCTGGCATCGTGATTGGCAAACCTGTTTGCAAGTCAATCACATAGGTGCGAAACGATTGCTCGTTATTCCGACTGAATTGAACCATTGTCAACGACACCGACGATCCGTTGGGGTTCCAAAGTGCTGTCGGCGGTCGCGTTCCGAAATGAAGCGGCAAATTAAGCAGGGGTCGGGTTGCCACCACTCGACTCTCTGAAATCGAATAGATGTCGGCAATCAATTGGTATCGCCCACGAGTGTCCGTTCGCAACAGGTAGATTCGATCTTCGGTTCCAAAACCGTCGTCGTACCAGCGTTGTTCTAGCTCGGCAATGCGAGTGCCTTCACCGGTCAACACCGATACGCGATCAACGGCGACTTTGTCCCCGTTTAGATTCAGTAGATATAGAAACTCACTGTTGGTCGGCCACCACCAACGCAACTTGCTCTCACCGGGCATCATCCTGGCATTGACGACATTCTGATTGCTGTGGCCGGGAAGCTGAACCGCAAGCTTGCCGGTCGACTGAATATCCGAATCATCGATATTCGGCACTCGTGTTTTCAATGCTTGTTTTTGGCGCACTCGACCCGCGTTCCAAACGAGCCCGCCGCCCGCCAATGCGATCAAGCAAGTGGTCGCAAAAAGAAAGACAGCAACATCACGCAAGGCTCGATTCGTCCGACTCATGACGAAGCTCCGTTTGCTGTTGGACGTCGCATGCTAGTCAACTGTTTGACCAGATACGGTGCGCGCCAGAACAACACCAATGTGGCGGCGAACTGTATCCAAAACAGTGGCCAGACACCCGCTGGCACGCGAATGAAGGGCGCAAAGACGTTGCCGCCACGCGGCCAATCGGGCAGGACGTAGATCAGCACGATGACAAAAAGCTGGCTCAGCCCGAAAACCTGAAAACGACGTGCGAGAAAAGGAAGCAAGATAAACTGGATCCAATACGCGATCACCACCGAATCCGGTTCCAACTGGTAGGGGCCAAAGACATCACGACCGACTGGCCACGACGGGCTGGCGACCAAACCCCAGACGAAAAACTGAAACACCAGGTAGGCAGGAACTCGCCACCACCAATTCAAGCTTCGCATCGAGGACAACGTAGACGTCTTGGAGGGCTTTGGGGGATCGGTCACGGCGACAGAGTCTGGCGATGTCGCCTCGGTCGCGGGAGTCACCTTCTGAGGCAATGCGTTACGTTCACCTACCCGCAGTACAAACCCACCAAAGATGAGCCCCAAAGCCATCGCGACGACAAGAACGCCGAGAACAACCTCACTTATGAGTGCGTACCCCATCGATGCCGCACCGATCCCAGCCAACACAATGTTGGCCGTTAGCAGGGCGACCGAGATCGCGCTGGCGACCAACAGGACCCGATCCGATTCCTGAACGCACTTCGTCCAGCGAAGAACCAAGACGACGAGCCCGGCAAAGAACAGTCCGTTGGTAAATCGCCATAGCGTCGCTGCAATTTGAATTTCAATGCTGTGCTCTGCTTCGATCGGCGCCAGCGGCCAGCGAACGGCCGTAGGAAGACCGCCGGACGAGCGAGGTGGATTCCAGATCGGTGCATGACTTGTGAATGGGTTTCCGGATCCAGTAATGCCGAACGCTCCTTTAACTTGCCACTGCTCGCTGCCCTTGTCATAGCGATGGCTCTTGCCAGTCCAAGTCGGAAACAGCAAGCACACCAACAGCCACAACCAAACGGCGACTAGATAAGCACGTCGGACCAGCAGCACGCTCAACGGTTCTTTTTCTTCGGTTCGAGAAACGGCGGTCATGGAATTATCAGCGTTCACGGATATGCGACACAATGTGTTTCTAGTGCAGAGCCAGGCAGTAACAGTATAGTGCGCATTGATTTGAAATTTCGCAACGATTTGACAGGCAACCAAGCCTCGAAAGAGATCTACAGCAACGGCCATCCAACGGTTGGCAAAAGGGTGAAGCTACGCACGCAGAATTGGCGGCAAAAAACGCGACGAGCAGAATCGTGCCGCCGATCGGAGCTTGACATGACGCCGACCGTTGCGAGGTCGGACGACGATCGTTAACAGGCACGGCTGTTGCAAATTTCGCCCAAGGGACGCTATCTGGACGTTAACCTCGCCACATACAGATGGTTTTCGTGCGAGAGGTTGCATCGATCGCCAGCTCGAAGTTGAATCTCAGATGGTCGTCGGTCAAGTCACCGACGCAGATCAAACACGAGAACGCTGCGGTCTTGACACTGTCGCCAATCCATCCTGCATCTCTCGCCCAATGACAACAATTGAGGGGCAAACTATACCCAGTTCATCGAATGATTCGGCAGTCCGGCATCTCTTGCTCTAGTTTCATCAGTCCTCGTTGCGTTAGCCTTGTGTCCTTGACGTAAAGATGACGCAACGTGCTCAACTTCGCCAAGTGTTCAATGGCGTCGTCTGAAATGGGCGTCCCCACCAATCGCAACGAGCGAAGTTTAGGAAACGCGATCAATGGTTTTAATCCTTCGTTTGTGGTGGTGGTGCCATCCAGATCAAGTGCATCGAGCTTTTTCAGCATGGCAATATGCTTAAGCGAGTTATCGCTCGCGCTGGTCAAGGAGAGGTTTAGCGTTTCCAGTTCAGTTAACGCGGCAAGTTGTTGAAAAGCATCGTCAGAAATGCGACGGCAGAAGCCAAGATTGAGATACTTGAGCCGCCTTAATTTGACGATGCTGTCCATACTTCGGTTGGTCAATCTATTGCAAAAACCGAGATTGAGGGACTCTAGGTTTCGGAGTTTTGAAACATGAATCAAACCAGCATCCGAAATGTTGGTCCCGTACAGATCGAGTTTGCGTAGTTGCTCAGCCGAGGCGATAATGGAAAGATCGTCGTCCGTTACATCGCTTTGGGATAGAGCAATTCGAACGATCGCGCCGTCCTTGCCCCGCTCAGTTGTTGCTTGAAGAGACTTGAGCAAAGCCGTCAATTGTTCAGGATACAGAATCGAGACGACAAGCATCAAAATGCAGAGTTGATTGGGCATTAGTCCTAGTCCTTTCCTATCAAATTCCCGCGACATCGCGGCACAAATCCACAATGGAAAGTGCGCGTGGCAACTGGCGAAGAAGAATTCTACAACGGCGAAACTGCTCGAGTGTTGAATCAGTTCAAAGGATCCTTCCCAAAGCAGGCGACCACACATGATCCAGCCAGTCCGAATTCTTCGGGGCAATGGTCCTGTACAACACATTATGATGCGGAATCTCGGAAACGGCGGTCTTGGCCATCCTCGTTGAACCGCACACACCGATGCGGCTAACGAAATCTCGCAACTCGCGTCGGTTGCATCAACCGAGGAGCCTGAACTCGCTTGCCTCCGTGCAGCGGTCGCCAGCGTCTGGACACACCGAAGTCGGCCACGAATGGCACGCCCACATTAAGCATAGTGGACATCATCGTGCGATTTCAATTCAGGCAAATAGAGATTCCATTGCATTTTGTTGACTGGACGGAAAGAAATGACGGTACCGCCGTCGGATTGCTTCGGTTGTGTGTCCAACCCACTCGTCAATCATTCGCTGATCAATGTCCTTGCTGGCACACCCCGAGATGAAGCTGTGCCGCAAGCAGTGCCAACCTTTGATCACATCCCATTCGCTCTTTTCGATCGGCTGACGAAAGTAATGGGCC
This sequence comes from Novipirellula herctigrandis, assembly GCA_007859835.1. Classification (GTDB taxonomy): domain Bacteria; phylum Planctomycetota; class Planctomycetia; order Pirellulales; family Pirellulaceae; genus Novipirellula_A; species Novipirellula_A herctigrandis. The sequence continues at coordinate 8,011,870 of SJPJ01000001.1, forward strand.
GCTTGGTCCTTGGTCAAACCGTCGGTGACTGCCTTCGCCTTACGGGAGTGCAGAATTGGCTCGTGATGGCAGAACGTAAAGTTGGAACCAGGATGATGGTCTATCCAAGTTCGTAGCACTTTCTCGAGCGGAGCAGAAATCGGAACGCGACGGGTGCTGTGGGTTCCGCGAACTCGCTTCTTCTCCCGGATGGTGAGTACGTTTCTCTCCAGGTCGATATCCGACAGCTGTGAACGAAGAAGCTCCGATCGTCTTGCTCCCGTGTACGCCGCTGTCGCAAACATAGGGTGAATGAAGGGAAGACCCGCGGTGTTGTGGACATGCTCGAGTAACTTCTCGATTTCGGCCATGCTGAGATACAGTGCATCCCACAGCTCCTCGGATGCACCACTAGCGATTTGACGCTGGATTTCCTCTCTGGTCTGAAAGACTGGAGACTCTTTCACCTTGGGCATTCGTAAGCCATTGCGAGGAAAAACTCCTTTCAGATGACCTGCACTAACGCCCCACTTCCAGACGGTGCCGAACGTCACGAGTTCTTTCTTGATCGTCGTGGCTGTGACCGTGCCTTTTCGAGTCTTCTTCTTTGAACGCGTGGTGACGTATTTCTGCAGGTCGTCGTGAGCTAAGTCTTGCACGATAAAGCGTTTGCCCAGGATCCGCTCAAAATGCCCTCGGTGGGTCTTCATCGTGCCGATGCTAGTTTCTTCCAGACTGCCCTCGGGAAGCTCGTCAAAGAAGTCGTCAAACAGCTTTGAGAGAGTGACCGAGGCTTTCGCGATCGGCTTTTTGGTCAATTTGCCATCGGACAGGAGGAACGTGACCAGATCGGCTCCCGCCGGAACTTGAAGTCGGCCTGACTCAATCAGTCGAATGTTCTCCTCAACCCGCAGCTTGCGACCAAGAGCGTCATCGTGATCGCTCGTTTTGAGCGACCGGATGAAGCGTTTTCCGCCGAAGCGGAGGATGATGTTGTAGCGTCCATTGCGAAGCTCGATTCCAGCCATGAGCGTTCCCCTGCAATTGCCATTCAGTTGAAATGCTGGTGGCGTTTTGGTCGCGTTTCCAGCAAGCCCACGAAAAAAGGGCTCACCGAATAATACGGCGAGCCCTTTAAAAGGCAATAATTTGCAGGTCATTTTAAGTGCGGCCGAGAGGACTCGAACCTCCACGGGATTAACTCCCACTAGGCCCTCAACCTAGCGCGTCTGCCAGTTCCGCCACGGCCGCTTGCTGTGGTTCTGTTTTTGGCAATTTTGCTGTGAGGGCAAAGTTTTGCCGCAAAGAAGCGTTTCGTCAACGCCCCCAAAACGTTTTTTGTAGATACTCGTTCCGGAACCACGCTCAGGCGAATCCGGTTATCGTGTTCCGTTAAAACGTAACCCGTTTTCGGTTGCGGCCTCGCCCAATCAACGCATGAGTCCATTCGGCATGAATGATCTCTTCCGAGCCGGCGAATTCACGGATCATCCATCCTCGCATCGCAGCGGGGGATGCTGCGGGAGGGCAACGTCGGCGCAGATTTACTTGCTCTTGATCTACCAAAATCACTTCTGGCCGAACGTGAAGCAGTTGGCTGTAATATCCATCGGGCGACAATTCATGATACCGCAAATCAACTTTCTTTTTATCACTCCACTGCGCGTCAGGACCTAACTCGCTAATCATCCAGTGCTTGGTGACCCAATCAATTCGCCCAATCGCTTCATCGGACTCTGGGTTTCTTTGCTTTTGGTTACTGTGGCGAAACACGGTGGCGGCTTCAATTAGCGATTCCCAGCGTTGGATGACCGTTGGCGATTCGCCAGCCCAGGTCGCCGGCGTCTCACTGACAAAGCGTTTGGCGGCGGTGAGATAAATCCGCTGGATCTCCAAAGCCGATAACTCACCACGACTTGTGGGCACACGGTAGATCAAATTCCAATCTGACGCAATTCGATGGATTGAGCTGACCGTTTGCCGAAGCACAGGCAAATCAGCCACATCGCCTGCTTCGATCATATCCAACAACAACGACACCGATGCAAACTTAACGTATTCGGCTTGGTCGGACATGTTTGAATCCGACAATCCGATTTGCAATCGTTGTCGTCGTGAAAACATTTGACGTGTCGAGGAAAGCGACAGAAACGATTTTGCGCAAAATTGGCTCAACCAATGACCGAAAACAAAGACGGGTTTTTCACCGCGAAACCCGCCCATGTCGGCAACTGCGTCGATTGCCATCGCTTTGGCACTTAGCCGAAACCGTCCTTCATAGTCTAGGTTCCCCGCGCCACAGATTGCGACGCGTGACGCCAACATCGCGGTTAGGTATTTCCGCTGAGACCGAAATGCGACATGACGGGCGACAAATCGTAACACCAATACCGTTGGAAAATGAATCAACCGAAGCGAACCAACAAAACCGTTGGTAAGCCATGATGGTACGGAAGCAAACGTGGCTTCAATGTCATGACGTCCGATCGGCACATCATGCGGTTCGTCATCATCCCATGAGCCTTCCACTTCGATTTCAGTTGGCAATGGAGTTGACGAAGTTCTCTTTTCCTTTCGCCATTTCATGACAAAACCGATCGTCAGCATGCACCACAGCAACGGCAACGAGGTCGCCAAACTAATCACTTGCATGCACCACAGCAGCGCCATCATGATGCGATACAGAAAAAGCCAAAAGCCGCGAGCAACCTCGGCCTCGTAGTTTTCTTGGCATCCGTAGACGTGTCCAAGTGCGTCGGAGCTGTTCTTCAGCACTCGTAGGTCAAAACTGGTTTCGCTGTCGGTCGTGGCATCCGCGACCAATTGATCGATCGACCGTTGACATGCCAAAAGTTCCTCGGGGCTGCGGACTTCGGGCGTCGCAAGTTCAATTAACCCACCCGGTTCGTCGTGCATAAGCGGATGTGACTCGAACGAGACGGCACCGCCACTGGCTAAGAACATCTGTTCGGTGTCAAAGAGTCCTTTGACCGTGGGTTGGTCACGACGTATCGCTTCGCAAATTTGTTCGTACACAAAAATGGACGCTGGCAGGTCTTGATGCTCAAGACTTTGTGGGTCAATCACGATGGTCGCATACTCGGTCTCGAGTCCCATCAACCGGGAAACAAGAGGGCTGCTTCGGCGACGGCGCAGAGGCAGCCGCCGGGGAGGCAGGCTGGGATCACCAAAGAAATCGTCGGCAGAAGAATCACGTTTCAAGGAAAAGAGTCGCAAAGGGTCAAGAGAGGCCGCCGTGGGCGACTTGGGAACAGCTTCAGCGTATTGTATTTATGGGGCAAAGTCACCGAAAGCCTAGCTATGGTCGTATAATGAAGTTTAGCGAGGCAAGTTGCGGGTTGGCGTATTCTAGACGAGATAATTGACATCGACTCGTGATTTCCGCACCTTTTTCGAATCTTATCGGCTCTTTTCCTTACGAAGGATTCTTCGATGAGCACTCCGACTTCAGATCGTAATCGCGATAGTTTGGCCTCTCCAAGCCTATTCGAGCCAATATCCATCGGGGACTACTTGATTCGGCGGCTTGGCGATTACGGGGTGGAAGACTTGTTTGGGATTCCAGGCGACTATGTTTTGTCGTTCTATAGCGAACTGGAAAAAAGTCCACTCAATGTTATTGGGTGTACACGCGAAGATTGTGCTGGGTTTGCCGCGGACGCGTACGCACGGATTCGTGGTATGGGCGCTTTGTGTGTGACCTATTGCGTGGGGGGGCTAAGCGTCTGTAATTCCATTGCGGGTGCCTACGCTGAAAAATCGCCTGTCGTGGTAATCTCCGGTGCTCCTGGCTTGAAAGAACGCAGTACCGGTGCGTTGCTTCACCACATGGTTCGCGACTTCCGCACGCAAGCAGATGTATTTGAGAAGTTTACGATTGCCTCTGCCGAATTGACCGATCCGCTCACAGCGATGTCTGAAATTGACCGTGTCCTTGACGCTTGCGATCATTTTAAACGCCCGGTCTACATTGAATTGCCGCGCGACATGGTGCATGTGATTCCACCTTCGCCTCACGGTTACCGTGGCGTGTTGCGCGAGGCTAATTCGGAGGCGACCAACGAGGCGATCCGAGAAACCATTGAACGATTAGCTGCAGCGAAAAAGCCCGTCATCTTGGCCGGTGTTGAAATTCATCGTTTCCGCTTGCAGGATGAAATGTTACAGCTGGCGGAATCGGCAAACATTCCGATTGCGACCACCATGTTAGGAAAGAGCGTGGTCAGTGAACGCCATCCGTTATTCATTGGACTGTATGAAGGTGCAATCGGTGATAGCGAAGTCACTCGAGTCGTCGAGCAAAGCGATTGTGTGCTGCTGTTGGGGGCATTTCTAAGTGACATCAATCTTGGAATCTACACGGCCAAATTAGAACCGAACCGGTGCGTTTACGTGACGAGCGAATCGCTGAGAATTTCGCATCATCATTATCATCAAGTTGATTTGAAGCAATTTTTGGTTGGGCTTAACGGGGAAACCAGCCGGTTGCCTTGGCGCGAGATTCCCAATCGATCTGTAGAGGAACCGCACGAAAAGAAGGATAGCGACGATGAGCCGGAAACGGAGTCGCTAAGGACGAGTTGGTTGATTGCGAAGTTGAACGAGCGGCTTGATGCCGACACCATCGTGATCGCTGATGTGGGCGATTCCTTGTTCGCTGCGACCGAATTAACGATTCACGAAAGGACTGAGTTTTTGAGCCCGGCCTATTATACGTCGATGGGATTCAGTATCCCAGCGGCGCTCGGAGCGGCGACGGCGCGGCCGGACCATCGGATCGTTGTTTTGGTAGGGGATGGAGCGTTTCAAATGACCGGACAGGAACTCAGTACATTGATCCGCGAAGGACATCACCCCGTCGTGATCTTGCTAGATAATCACGGATACGGAACCGAGCGTTATTTGCACAAGGGAAATTGGAAGTACAACGATGTGGCGACGTGGGACTATGGCCAATTGCTTCGCGTTTATCGCAGCGGTGTGCCTCACCGAGTTGGCACGAAGTCCGAATTTATTACGGCCATCGACACCGCATGGAGTCAACGCGATCAAACGCATTTGATTCACGTCACTCTTGAGGAAAACGACGCTAGTGATACGCTCCGGAAGCTAGCAGAGCGGATGGGCGAGATGGTGTGAATGATGATCGTCGCTATTCGCTGAGCAGGCGGCGATAATCGGGTTACTGAAGCTGCTCTTGGAAGCGTGCAAACAAGTAATGGCTGTCGTGTGGCCCCGAGGCGGCTTCGGGGTGATATTGAACTCCGAACGCATTTTGCTCGCGATGCCGCACTCCCGCGACCGTGTCGTCGTTCAGGTTTCGGTGGGTGATTTCCAAGCAATCAGGCAGCGATTCTTCTTCGACAGCGAAGCCGTGATTTTGCGTCGTGATCTCGACTTTGCCAGTGGTTAAGTCAAAGACAGGTTGATTCACACCGCGGTGACCAAATTTCAGCTTGAATGTTTTGGCGCCACACGCTAACGCCAAAAGTTGGTGACCAAGACAAATTCCAAAGATCGGAACATCGCCTAGCAGTTCACGGATCGAACGATGTGCGTAGTCAAGCGGTTCGGGATCGCCCGGTCCGTTAGACAAAAAGACTCCACTGGGATTGAGCTTCATGATGTCGGCTGCGGATGTGTCGCCGGGAACGATGGTCACGCGGTTACCACGCGAGGCGAAATGTCGAGGAATATTCCACTTCATCCCAAAGTCCATGCAAACGATATGCGTTCCGTCGGCTGAACGATTCGTACCGCCAATTTCTTTTGCAGTCCATTCGTCGAGCTTTCCGTCCCAAGTACTTGATTGACTTGGCATCACCTCGCGAACCAAGTCGCGACCGACCAAACCGGGTGAATCTTTTGCTTTCCGAACCAGGTTTTCATCACTAAGGTCCGTCGTCGACAGTACTCCTCGCATGGCACCTTCGGTGCGAATGCGGCGTACGAGCGCTCGAGTGTCGATCCCAGCGATACCGACGAGGTTGTGTTCTGTAAGATAATCGTGTAGATCGCCGTCGGCCCGGTAGTTACTATAAATCCGAGAATCTTCTCGGACAATGAAGCCAGCAAGGGACGGGGATTCGTGTTCGATATCGATGGAATTGACGCCGTAGTTGCCAATTTCAGGGTACGTCATCGTGACGATTTGCCCCCGATAACTCGGGTCCGTTAAGATCTCTTGGTAGCCCGTCATCGCGGTGTTGAAAACCACTTCGCCAGTGACTTCGCCATCGGAACCGATCGAGTAGCCTTCGTAAACGGTGCCATCTTCAAGAGCAAGTTTTGCGGGATTGGGCATTATAGGATCATGCGGGGGTAAAAAAATCGCTTTCGTTTTTTCCGTGGTCCGAATTATAGCATTGATCGTCGATTTGACGAGGCACCATCGGGGGTTGCCGTTTTGTGTGCGACGATTCCAAAACGGCTGTTGGAGCAAGGGAATTTTTTGATTGTTGCCGGATGGACCGACGGCTTTGGGCGGCTACAGCCTGGACACCAACGCCCGACGCCTTTGGGCGGCTGGTGCTTGAATACTAACGCCCGACGCCTTTGGCGGCTAAAGCTTGGAGATTGACTTTTACACCGGGTCCGCATGACGAACCAGCGCGATGATCGCCTAGGTGTCGATTAGATCTTCGGGGGCCAAAATAGGAACCGCGTTTTCTTCGACCTCTTGTTTTTCTCGCCAAGGTTCGCTCTTGCGGTAGCTTTCGAGCTCAAGCTTCAATTGATCCAATTGAAGGTTGTCTTCGGCTTCGCCTAATTCAACGGCTTTCGTACTCCACTCGATCGCTTTTTCAAAGTTACCTGCTTCGGCGTATGCGGCTGCTAGGGTGCTGAGGATGTGCGCCTCCTTGAACTCGGACAATTTCGCGGCCCGTTCCCCCAACTCAATCGCTCGCGTGCCGTTTCGGATTTCGTCGATTGGCGAAGTCGCCAACACCCAAGCCAAATTGTTTAGAATGCTTGACAACTCTGCGCTATTATCGTCGGCATACTTGATTGCATTTTCGTAGTCTGCGATTGCATCGGCATGGTCACCGACATTCAGCAACGCGTCCCCACGCGACCGATACACCAACGCGTTCTTCGGATCGCGGTCCAGGATAGAAGACAAAACCTCGACTGCTTTGCGAGGCCGCTCATCACGTAAATAAAGGGTTGCCAATTGCAACTGTCGGTCCGTGTTTGACGGATCACGTGCGGCCAAGATCTTCATGTCGTTGATCGCATCCGCCATCCGGCCTTCTTCGACGGCGATTAAGCAGCGAACGAAGATCGTTTGATCGGCATTTTCGACTTGAGGTGCCAACCGAATTGCGGCACGCAAATCCTGCTTGGCGCCCTTGATGTCATTGCGTGCTAACGCGATCTCGGCGCGTTGCAACAGCGATATTGGATCTTTCGGTTGCATCGCGAGTGCTTTGTTTAAGTCCGACAATGCTTCGTCTTCTCTGCCCTTCATTCGATATAGAATCGCGCGGATCCGGTACATGCCTTCACTTGGCTTGGCTTCAAGTGATTTCGTGACTAGCGCCAATGCATCGTCGAGTCGTTCGCGGTCCACCAATGCTTGCACGGCCGCCGAAGCGAGTTGTTGGTTGCCGGGTTGTTCAATCAGAATTTGCTCGAGGTCAGCGATGGCGCCGTCCACATCGTCTTTTGTCATCCTCAGCGCCGCGCGGGCTTGGAGAGCTTCGACATTGGTCGGGTCGACTTCGATAGCCGATGATAAATCCTCCAACTTGTCGTCGTCGGATTCTTGGGTGACCGCGCGAAGCAAGTAGGCTTGACTTTGTTGTTTCGGATCGTCATCAAGCAGTTCGATCGCTTTCGTGGTTGACTCGGAAACTTGGTCACGATCGCCGTCGAGGATCAGGTTCAAACGTGCAATTAACAGATGGGCTTCGACCAAGGTCGGATCATTCCCGACCGCCTTTTTCAGGGTATCCAACGCTTCGTCCCGAAGTTGGAGTTGGCGTCGCCCGCGGACGCGAGCCATCATGGCAGCCATTTGCTGGCTACGCTGAAGTTGAACACTGCCAAGAATCTTTTTGGCGAACGAGGTATTCTCGTCGCTCAGTCCCTTCGCCAGTGCCGATTCAAGTAGGACGGCAACGGATTCGAGTTCCTCGTTAGTTTCGGCATCGATCCGAGCCAAAACGGCTTCGTCAAAATCGGCTTGGCCTGGATCGGGCGTGAAGACTTTTGCCGGTTCGTTGGTATCGACCGGCGGAGGGGTCTCGGTCGCTTCGGTGGGTTGGTTTGCAGGGTGTCCAACAACCGGGACTTCTTGTGCGGATCCCGATAGGCAAATCACAAAGAAGCAAATCGTGGTTGATCCAAGGAAGACTGCAGTGCGTCCAACGCGGGGCAGATTTATCAAGCGGGTTTTCATGGTCATAGCTCGTCACAGGTGAGGCAAAGAATCCTTTGTCACATTATGACGGCAATCAACCGATCCGCGAAGTCGTCCTAGGCGGGCAACCGAAGAAAAGAGTCCGAAAAGATTCGGAAAGTCGCAATTTACGCTGCTGCGTGCGGTTTCTCCTTAACCTAGCTCGGATCGAGCCGCACCGGATCGAGCCGCACCGGTTTCGCTGAACTGCCTAGACAGCGACTGTTTCTTCTTGAATTCGTTCGTTTTCTGCCTTCAACGCTTTGTTTTCTTCTTTTAGCGAATTGAGTTCGTCTAGCACGACATTAAAATCGTCTGCGGCTTCAAGCCAAAAGTCGCCTGTGCGGAATTTGATGTGCTTTATCTGTTCCCCACGCGCAACTGCAGAAAAAGCAGTGCGAAGTCGGTACATCGGGCCAGCAAATCGATTGCTCAAGGCAAGCGTATCACGCAAGAAGATCGGTAACATGACAAGCATCACGATCACGATAGGAGCTTGAGCGAGCAGTGCAGACGCAAATGCTTCGGACATCGGCTGACTGACAACCGATGCAAAGACGCGAACGGCAACGTTGATCGCGACTAAACAAAGCAAGAACAGGGTCCAGTGAATCAGGACACGTCCTGCGATGGACCATTGCACTGCGGGATCGACTAGGATACGGGTACGTTTTGACATGACTGGTATTTGGGGGCTACGGAATTCGTTGAAATACTCAATTAGCAAACTCTAGGTCGGGACTGTGATGTGGACGAACATTCATGCACCTTCGCCGAGTGGTTTTCCGACACCTTTTGCATTATTAGGGCACAAGGTCGGCTTGATCGTTAATACCGACGCCAAGGTCCTATAAAAGTCCCTGCCGGGTAAAGCGTTTTGCGTGGGCTCGTAGGGAAAAAACCGATTGAAACACCAATCTCGTGTCAAAACGAGTGACCCCAGAAATGCGAAACCACTCACAACGGCCGCCCCTAATGCACAGCAAAACGCTCCGTCTACCATTCTTTCGGGTTCCGCTTCTCATCTTGATGGCGTCCGCTCTGACAACGTGTTCTGTTGGTGGAAATGTCGCGCATGCTGACATTAATAGCAAATGGCAGCAATTCGGGCGTTGGTCCGGGTGGTGTTGGGGGGATGGATACCATAGCTGCCAGAACTCGGGGATTCGGTACCTTGCCGATTTGCCACCACGGTCGTTTGCCGAACGAAATGGCGGTTGTGAGTCTTGTAGCGGTAATGGATGCGATCATGTCGGTTGTGCGGAGGGTGGTTGCGATCAGGCGTACATGCGACCAAACAACTTTTACTCGGCAATGGACCGGGGCATGGTTCCGCTATCGAATTGGATGATGCCGCCGATGCCACCGCCATTGATGAGCCCCATCGCACCACAGCGACTGCAACCATCGCCAGCGTTAGAGCCAAGCTTGGCGGAAAATGAGGAATCGAAGGAAGGGGAATCGAAGGAAGAGGAATCGAAGGAAGTAGACGAATCGTCGGACGAAGATAAACAAGCGGCTGCCGATACGGACACCGATGAATCCGCTGAAGAGGCTGACATCGAAGCAGCTAACACAGAACCGTCGACAGACGATGAACCGGAAGAGGCGGAGGAAATGCCAAGCGTACTTGAGACGCGTTTGTCCGCTCCCCTTAACGGCGAACTGAGCATTACGATTCCTCGACCGCAGATTCATCTTTCCGAAATTCCGCGGTCCCCCGTCGTTGTCAAACTGCAATCGCCAGTACCAGTGAAGCGTCCCACGAGACTGCCGATGGCATTGCCGCCTACGCCCAAACCACAGGGAGGCGATGTGACGGTCCCGGTTCGCCATGCGTCAAGGGAGAAGCCGCGGCGTTTGCCGTCGGTCAACTGATTGTTGACTGCGCCACAACCGAATGCGATCGAGCAAGTTCTCGATGCTTGGAGCGTATCAATGGCCTAAGGTTGCCAACAACGGACGCTTATCCTCCACTGACGGGCGGAATAATTGCGATCTCATTTGCATTTTGGATCGGCTCTGTGGAAGTCACGTAGCGCGAATCGAGAGCGACGCGGCAGGACGGAATCAGCCCTGCGACGGTCGGAATTGCCTCGGCAACAGATCGGAGCACGTCGCCGGCAGTCGCTGTCGGGGCCACCTCGATCGTGATTGTGTCGCAATCAGCCGCCTCGCGCAGTGCCGCGAAAAGAAGCACGTTAACCTGCATCACCATTCCTTTTCAAATTTAGGCATGCGGCCATAAGCGTAGGCCAACAATTTGAGCGGATGGATTGTGGTACGACCCGCACCATGCTCAATTTGCATCTTACACGCGCTGCACTCGGTCGCGGCAGTCGTTTGCCCCGCCGACCGCATCGCGGAAATCAACGGCCAACCGACTCGAAGGCTGTTTCGGTAGTTCTTTTTCTGTAGCCCCCACGTACCTGCCATCCCGGTACACCCGGCTTCGATTGAGTTGACATTCACGCCGGGAATCAAATCCATTAATCGTGGTCCGGCCTGGTCCGTCGACAGCACTCGCAAATGACATGGTTGATGGTAGGACACATCGAGTTCCACCTTATTGAAGTCGAGCGACAACCGATTGTCCTGATGCAGTTTCCATAAGTAGTCGCAAGCTTCGAATGCATTCTCGGCAACCAGATGTGCGTCTTGGTCGTCAAGCAAGTTAACGTATTCGTGTTTTAGACATAGCGCCGCGGCTGGTTCGGTCACTAAAACAGTGAAACCTTGTCGAACCGCCTCCGCTAGAATTCTCAGATTCCGTCGGGCAACACGGCGAGCTCCTTTGACATCGCCGGCCGAAATCCTCGCCAAACCGCTCGCCTTTTGCCCGCTTGGAACGTACAGGCCGATTCCATTTTGTTGCAAGATTTCGGCCAAAGCACGTCCGATATCGGGATCATGGTAGTTGGCATAGTGGTCAACAAAATAGGCGATTTTTAATCCACCATGCGAACTCGATTTTGTCCACCGACGCTTTGCGGAATAGCGCAGAAACGTCTCGCTATGTACCGACGGCAATTCTCGCGCGGCTGACAGGCCAAACAACCGTTCACAAAGCCATCGCGTAAATCGGCCTCGAATCATAAGATTGGCAACCGACGGCATTCGCGAACCAATTGCCGCAATCGTATCGATTCGGCCCAACAATAAATCGGACAAAGGCAAACCGTTTGTCGCCACGTATTGAGCTTTTAATTCGCCGACGATCTTCGGAATGTCGACCGATGCAGGACATTCGATTCGACATTGATGACAATTGAAACAGAGGTCGGCGATCTCTTTTGCCCGGTCGCTGGCCAATTCTTCCACCTTCAATTGACCACTCAATACGCCCCGGAGCAAATTGGCTTTTGCTCGCGGTGATGCCTCTTCGCTATGCAGCGTACGAAACATCGGGCATTGCCGCTCGGTTGGCGATGTGGTTCTACAACGCCCACAGCCGTTGCAGCTTCTTGCCACCTGAGAAACATTCGCATCGGGAGCCCAGTTTTGTAGGACTTCCAATTGTGGCAACGATTTTCCGATTCGTATTGCTTCGTTGGTAAACGCTTCGTCTGCAGGGATTAGAACGCGATGATTCCGACTCACCTCGATCGTTTGGTCGGCCGGTCGCAAATTCTCGTTAGGCTTTTGCAGCTCCGCACCGAAGTATTTCCCCGGATTAAGCCGGTGGGTAGCATCAAACAAACGCTTGACTTGTCCCATTGCCTGCCATAGAGCACCAAATTGCTTTGGCAACAAGTAGGAACGACTCAGTCCCGAGGCGTGCTCGACGCCGACTTGTCCCCCGTGCTTCCAGACCACTTCGGCAATCTCGTTGGAAAGGTCTAGCAGTTTTTTGCGATCGGATTGGCTGCCCAAATCAACGAACGGCCGAATGTGCAACTGACCATGACCGGCGTGCGCAAAGACGGTCGCGGTGGTCTGATGCTTCTGCATCTTTGCTTGAATATCAACTAACGTTGCCGGCAATTGATCGGGTGAGACGGCAATGTCTTCGACAAACGGCAACGGCGCATCACTCCCTTTGACACGATGTAATCTGGGAATCACGCGTCGCGAAAGCGCCCAAAACAGATCCCGTTCGCTTTGATGGACGGTGTCGATCGAGGCGAATGCACAATCGACGCCCTGCCTTAAATCTTGCTGGATAATCGCCAAGCGGTCATACAATTCGCCGAGAGATTCCCCCTGGATTTCAATCAGCAGCATTGCTTCGGCTTCACGGGGCAAAATCTCGGCAAAGCGATCATCGGTTTCGCGGGCGATTTGCAATAACCGACGGTCCATCAAGTCGCATGCGACGAGTCCATGTTTGGTTGCTCGCACGGCACATCGCGCAGCCGAGTCAAGTCGGTGGAAAAACAACAAAGCCACTCCGCGATGAGTCGGAATCGCTTCGGTTTGCAAGGTGGCGTCGATGACGATTCCAAGGGTGCCTTGGGTGCCAACCATGAATTTCGCTAAATCAACATTGCCATCGGTATCAATGACACCATCAAAACGATAGCCACCTCGGGAATCGGGCGCCGAGAAACTGGTTTGAATTTGATCGTGAAATTGCTTTTCGATCTCCACGATGCCGCGTGCTAATCGGCCTACAGTCGTTGGTGGGGTGGGACTATGTTTGGAAAGATTCAGCAGCTCGCCATTTGCGGTAACAATGCGCACCGATTCGATGTTATCGCGAACGGTTCCGCTGCGCAGGTAATGGCTGCCCGAGGCATTGATTGCCAAAACGCTGCCCATCGACGTAATGCTTCGGGTCGCTGGGTCGGGACCAAACCACCGGCCATAGGACGCGAGTGATCGGTTGACTTCGGCCAAAACAGCGCCACTTTGAACGTTGACGAAAGTGCCGTTACGTTCGGCTCGGATACGACGCATAAAGCGAGAGAAGTCAAGGCAGAGTCCATCACCGAGCGATTCGCCCGCCACGCCGCTTCCGGCCCCCCGTGGTTGGATGGCCAAATTGAATTCGGCCGCGTATTGGACGGTCGCGATGACGTCGGCCGCCGTTCGCGGTCGGACCACTCCGATCGGCACCCGTTGATAGATGCTTGCGTCCGAGGCATACAATTGGCAAAACAACGGGTCGCAGAAGACTTCGCCTCTGACGACACCGCGCAAATCGTCTTGCACGCGTTGACGTTCACTATCCATGAACGCTATTTCGACTCAAGGGACCCCACGTCGTCAAGCTAGTGCAGCAAAAAAAACGGTAACTTCCCTGCAAATGATGTGGATTCGCCATCCCAGGCAAACTAATCCGGCTGGCAATCATGCTTCGCGGTTGATCAGCCCAAGAATTTCAGCCCTTGATTTCGGATCGTCACGGAATGCGCCTCGCATCGCACTGGTCAAACAAAGACTACCAGGCTTGCGGACACCTCGCATCGTCATGCAGCTATGCGTCGCTTCGACCACGACCGCGACCCCTTGCGCCAACAAGCGATCTTCCACTAAGTCAGCGATCGTTTGAGTCATTCGCTCTTGAACCTGCGGTCGACGTGCAACTTCCTCAACCACGCGTGCCAATTTGCTCAATCCGACCACTTTGCCGCTTGGTAGGTAAGCAATGTGAGCACGCCCACTGAAGGGCAATAAATGGTGTTCGCACATGCTGCAGAAACTAATATCCCGCACCAACACGATTTCGTCATAGTCTTCGGTAAAGACCTTTGCCAAATGGCGGCCTGGGTCGCTATGCAGCCCGGCGAACATCTCGGCGTACATTCGGGCAACCCGTGCCGGGGTTTCTAGCAGTCCCTCTCGATCGGGGTCTTCGCCCACGGCGTCGAGGATGACTCGAACTGCGGCTTCGATTCGCTTGAAGTCAATTCCCTCAGCACGCGGTTCGTTTCGATCAATAAATAGTGGCGGTTCCGGGCTTGAGCCATTGCGGCCTGATACGCAATCCACTTCATCGGTGTTGGTGTATGCTTCGTTTGTCGAACTAATTTCCACTTACTACTGCTTTATTCGAGAGTCAGGTTGTTTGAGAGGCGTGCATTCAAGGCTTGGAATGCCAATGTTAGGTTATTTCCTCGGGATTATGATAGCAGGCAGGCTAGGGGGCAAATCAATTCGCACTGAACGGAGGCGGGAAATTGCCCAAATCCGAGGAACCGCAACCGCCCGATTGTTCCTCTTCTTTCGATACTGAATTGAGTTGGATGACACCGCTATGAAGCAGATTTATCAACTCGACCGCTCGAGCATCGACGTCGGCGATATCCAACAACTTCAATTTTGCTTGGGGATCGAATGGTAACGTGTAACCAATGATATCGGTAATCGGACCGAGCCCCATTTGTCCGGCCATCAATTCGGTCAAACTTTGGGTGGCTTGTTCGCTTGGGGGGATCACGGTTGCAAACGCATCGAGTAATTCCTTTTTCAACTGTCGACGTGACTCGGCACCCGTAGGCGGGTAAATATCGGGATGGACGTCCACCTCGGCAATTCGAAACGGTCGGCTGGTGTCAAGTTCGCGAATAATCGTCGCTCGCTTGGTACCCACTAACAAGATGTTATGCCGATCGTTTTCTAGCTCAGTATGCGAAATGATTCGCCCAATGCAAACCGTAGATGCAATCGGCGACGAAACGGCGGAGGTTGTTGCGATACCACCGGTTAACGTTGCCATCGCGATTAACCGATCCGAAGCTAACGATTCCATAAGCATCTCACAGTAGCGAGATTCGAAGATGTGCAGCGGCTGCATCGCATGAGGGAACAACACCAACTCAGGCAAGGGAAACAGACGCACACGACCATCAAAGTCCTCCGGCAATTGCATCGCATCGTCCAAATCACCCATCGATTGTTCTCTCAACTAACCTAAAATCATTGTCAATCCAACATCGAATTCAATCGCGACTCGAAAACATCATCATGATCCGAAGGATGTACCAAAACAGTAGTGCCACCGAAGCGAATAACGCTAACGACGCAGCAACATATTGATCGGTACGATAATGATGTAAAATATTCGACGTGTCATAGAGAATATACCCTGATGCTAATGCGACCATCGCAGCACTGAAAAAAATCCCAAGTGAGAAACCGAAAACGATCCCAGCGACGATCGCTCCAAGTGCTACCAATCCCGCAATTGCCAAATATTTACCCCACGGCGCTAAGTCGACTCGTGTGGTAAACACAAACGCAGTCAGACCGGCGAACACGATTCCGGTCACCAATCCAGCCATCATCGGCAATTTTGGATCCAACCGCATCGCAATATAGAGAAGCGGCAAAAACAGGATCGCTTCGGCGAAGGTGTACAGCCCCAGTCCAGCGTATTGCAGGCCGACCGATGAACCACTGCTGGCCCAACTCCTTGCCATCCAGCTCACCCCCATAAACGCTCCAAGCACGATTAGCCATCCATAGCCGCCGAGCATCATGCCTACGACATTTTGCATCGTGGCGGCAGGAACAATCGAAAACAAGGCGACTTCAATGGCGATCATCGCCATCACCGCGCCGCCAACATGGGCATAAGTGCGGCGAATGAATGTCGCTCGCGCCGATTCATTCGCATATTGAGCGATCGAAATGTCGCTGGCGGGGGCGTAGGGACTGTATTGGCTCATTTTCGAGCAACCTGTGAAAGCGATTTGGATGAAAGTTTCCGGCCTGATTGGTCGGAAGTCGGCCGTAAAGATTAGCTATGTGTCAAAGTGTCTCAATCCGGCACTTCCAACAAATATATCCTAACGAACCCGAGTTGTGCAGAATCGAATCATTGACTCCGGCTGTTGATTGGCAGACAATTCATTCTAACCACCGTGGCGAGAACGCGTTTGACTTTCTCGATGTTGGTTCGGTCAAACGCCCGCTTTCATTCAAACCACTAAGATCGCCAATGCTTCTTTCGGGTGACGAAATAATACGCCAACTTGGTGACAAACTAGTCATCGACCCTTTCGATCCAGAGCAGATAAACCCAAACAGCTACGATTTATCGTTGCACGATGAGTTGTTGGTTTACGAAGAAGTCGTCATCGACGCAGCGACGCCGAATCGCTACCGAAGGTTAGAGATACCTTCGGAGGGCTTCACGCTACAACCCGGCCAACTCTATTTAGGCCGAACGGCCGAATATACCGAGACGCGTGGCTTTGTTCCGATGATCCAAGGCCGTAGCTCGTTCGATCGCCTTGGACTCTACATCAACCCCGGCGGAAGTCTCGGCGACGTTGGCTACTGTGGAACGTGGACGCTGGGGATGCATTGTGTCCAACCCGTGCGGATTTATCCGAAGATGAAAATCTGCCAAATCTATTACATGACACTCCAGGGCCAAGTTCAAGATTATTGTAGCGACAAGTACCAAAATAGCCGCGACATTCAACCGAGCTTGATCTACCGAGAACTCGGGGGTGACGAACGAGACGATCAACTCGAACTTAACTTCGGCGAGCTCCTGCACGGAAACACTCGCTGACTCACCAACGCTAGAACCTCAACTCACCACCGACACTTAAGCCTTGAGCCCAGTAGTCTGTTTCAACAAACGAAAATGCTGGGCGTTGTGATCCCGTGATTGGTAGATTTGGAGCGGGGATCAAGTTGGGGTTTATATCCGTACTGATTTGGTCTCCCGCGCGGACAACATTTGGAAAGTACATCAACGAATAGCCGACCGTTGCATGTAGATTGCTGGTGATTCGGAAACCTAGCGTCAAACCAATCTCGGGAATCATTGCGAAGTCTTTATTGTCATACGATCCAATGTTACTCGTTTGGGCTAACAATCCACCCGCGTAGTTGTCGGTCACGCCTAGTTCCGTGATCTCAGTCGAACCGGTTATGCGAACCCGCTGTTTGTTTTCGCCTATTGCGACTCGCAACATTGACTCAAGCCATACCCGGTTCAAGTTTGCGTGGTAAACCACTCCTAATTGCAGTCCGTTGAACTGGTTCTCGGTTTCAAACGCATCTGATAAGTGGATGGTGCCCGGGGCGCTAGGGACTTGCGACTCTAAATCTTCAACAAAGCCCAACCGGTCGGATAACTTGAGGTAGCGGTAACCAACGAGCCAATCGACACGGTCACGCTCGCAGTCCTGCGGACAAATCGTAGGATAGGTTGGAAGTAACGAAACACGTGCGTTAACCAACGCGGACTTCAGATCCGATTCGGAAGTGATCGCAGTGGTTCCATTGACCAATCCAGGGTACGAAACTAATTGAGCGGTTTCGCGGTCATTGGTCGTGTCGAAAAAAGGACGTGCAATGATCGGGGCACCATTTCCAGAGCCCGTATAGTTGTCGCTGTCACCCGAGAGCAGGAAGTACTCGCCCTCGATCCCCCAAGTCCCTTGTTGATTGAGAAGAAATCCCGCTCGAGCGCGGAACCCATTGGCAATATCCGTGTTCAATTCCCCACCGCCAAATAGGACGCTGGTTCCAGGCATTCCGAGAATACCGGCTTGATTTTGTGGCGTTCCAGCGGGGCTAGTCGTGAGCAGTGGTGGTGTGTCCATTCCGGCGGCCCACCACGCCAAATATTCCGCTCGTACGTACAATCGATCGGAAACGCTAGGGATCGAAATCCCCATATTGGGGAACGCAGACAACCAATTCGCTTGTGCGTTGTAGTTGTTCATCGCATACGGGTCACCTATGGGCGGCCCACCGGCACCGTTGTAGACGATCGTCGGATTCCCCGGCGGATACGCGGTCTGGGCCGCAACGTGATCAAGCGACGAAATGGCAATCGCCACAATGACATTCACCGCGATGATGGAAAGCCGAAGAAACACGGACGTAGACTCCTAGATGTAAAAATCCGCCACGTTTTCCTAAAGTTTCACTGGCGGTTGTGACGACATTCGCGTTTTTTTTCACCATGTGTCAAGTCAGATTCATTCAATTCTTTGCTTTCATGCTGCGAAAGGACTGTTGTGCAAGGCATTTTCAACGCAAAAGACGAGCAGGAAACGATACCGCCAGTCTCGTCTTACCCTCGATGAGAAACTAGATTAGGGGCAAAGACAAATAGTGCCCGAATTTGATTAGGACTTTCGCTCCCTTGCCCAACTCGACTCGATCTCGCTTGCAAACGATACTTGACTGGTTGCGTGGTCGATCCGCTCGCCGCGTACTGATCGGAACGGTACTTGTGAGCATCTTGATTGCGGTGGCATTGTTGGGGCTGCTGTCTTCGTTTCGTTCGTCGATGCACCATCTAACGCGGCAATCGGTGCGGTCGATTTTGAATTCAAATCTCGTTGCCTTTGAAACTTGGCGAAATGACTGTGAAACCGGAGTGAAACAGTGGATCGAAGATGAGACTCGCAGAACACTCGCAGTTGACATCTTGGATCGATATTCACGCATTCGAAATCTGGCCCCCGACCTGCTGCAAATGGATCCGGAAATACAGGCACTCGGCCAATCGTTGTCGGAAGAAAATGAAACGTCGGAGCCCACACTAGCGACCGATCGCATCGGATGGGCAATCATCGATGTTCAGTCCCGCGTCATTGCCAGCGACCACGACGAGCTGCTTTGCACTCCCCTTGATTTGCCACCCAATGCGACCAAACAAATTATCGCTCGCAAGACGATTGTGACTCGACCTTTTGAGTCGGTCGTTTTAAAACCTGATCAAAAGAGGCTTGAGAACAGTCAAGTGTTGGCCGAATCTTCACAGGCGATTGTTGCAGCCCTTGCGCCGATCGACGATGGATCTCGTGTCTTCGGTGCGGTTGCCTGGTTGTTGGATCCTCGTGACGGCTTTAGCCGGATGTTGTCTGTTTCCGACGATGCGCGAATGAGCGAGACTTATGCGTTTGATCGTCGGGGCGTAATGCTGAGTGAAAGTCACTATCGAGACCAACTTCGAGCGATTGGTTTGATCAACCCTTCGCCGACGTCGAGTTGTATCCTGCATTTGGAGGTTCGTGATCCTGGGGTTGACCTCACCGAGGTTGGGAAATTGACCAAGGCGGTATTGGGGCAACCGTTGACATTCATGGCGGACCAGGCAACTCGGGGTGCGACAGGCGACAACGTTGTCGGATATCGCGATTACCGAGGCGTCGAAGTGGTTGGGGCATGGCGATGGTTGCCTGAAGACGGTTTTGGTGTGACAACGGAAATCGAAACGGCGACGATTTATCGACCACTACGGAATCTTCGTTGGCTGGTCTACGCGTTGATCGGTTTTTTAGCGGCCGCGAATGTGGGATTCGCCGGTTTGGTGTTCTGGTGTGACCGACTCACGCGTCGTTTACAACCCGAACACATCGTTCGCCGACTTGGTCGATATTCTCTTGGTCGAATGATTGGACGCGGTGCTATGGGTTCGGTCTACTCCGGGGCTCACGAAATGCTCAAACGCGAAGTCGCCATTAAGGTCCTCGAACGCGACGAGTTGACAACCACGATGGCCAAGCGGTTCGCTCGTGAAGTCCAATTGACCGCCAGGCTGCGTCATCCAAACACCATCGCTATCTACGACTACGGTCGAACCGATGACGGGACTTTCTTTTATGTGATGGAGTATCTCGAAGGAATCAGTTTGCAGGAATTGATCGATGACTACGGACGGCAACCGGCGGATCGTGTGATTGCAATCCTATTGCAGATTTGCGGTTCGCTTGCGGAGGCACATTACCGTGGTATCGTGCATCGTGATATTAAGCCAGCGAATGTTTTCCTGACCGCTCAGGCCGGCGTATTTGATATGGTCAAAGTGCTTGACTTTGGTTTGGTCAAAGATATTTCGCAAAACACGGTTGAGATCACGCAAAGCGAATCGATCACGGGAACGCCGATGTATATGTCGCCCGAATCGGTTCGTGACCCATCGTCGGCGGACGCTCGTAGCGATCTATACGCTGTCGGCGCGGTTGGCTATGCGCTACTTACCGGTGGTACGATGTTTGACAGTGGCCCGTCGGTTGATATTTGTTTGAAACAACTCAATGAAGAGCCGATGCGGCCATCTGACCGAATTGGTGTGCCATTGGCTGACGATTTGCAGAATGTGATTTTGAGTTGTTTGCGAAAAGATGCCGCGCAGCGCCCGGTGTCGATGGACGAATTGGCTGATACACTTCGCCATTGCCGCGATCACAATGGGTGGTCTAGTGTGGACGCGATGCGATGGTGGACCGATGTGTTCGATGGAGAACGTGTCGATCATCGTAAATTAACAAGTAAATTGACGCCCAGCGAAGGATGAAACGACGCTGAATGTTTGGCAAACGCAAAAAGATCGAAGAACCGCCAATTGATTGGCCTGATTTGTTGTCGCTATTGGAAGACGACGATCGCCGTTCGGCCGTGCAAATGCGTTTTCCAACTGAGCACCGTGAGAGCTACCTAACGGCGATCCGTCGTGTCGATTCGGCACTTGTGGACGATGTTTTGGCATCCGGCCGTAAAGTTCATACCGCCGGAAAGCTGATCAATTGGCCTGTGGTGGCAATCGCAGGGATGCTCAACAGCGGCAAAACCAGCTTAGTGGCTACCTATTTGAGCGACGCCGGTCGGTCTCGCACGCTGCGCGGCCCAAGCAATTCGCAAGGCACGCATCGATTCGTCCTATGGCTGCCTTGCCAATGGCAAGAGGATGAAGAACTTTGGAGATTACTTCTAGGACGAATCGGCGACGCGATTGGCCATCCGCCTGAAATGCTTTCCGAAGACCCCGCGAAAGCTCATTTGCAATACAACAACCACGGCGGCGATGTTGAAACATTGGCGATTCCATTAGTTGCAACCGATGAGCGATTGAATGAATCGGGCGTGGGACTATTAGATTGTCCCGATATTGTTTCTGACGAAGCCTTCGGGCTTGGGTCACCCGAAATTCGCCGAACACTGTTGGGCCGTGCGTCGACCTTGTGTTCGGCATTTCTAATCGTGACGTCTGTCGAATCTTCTCGCGATGCAACACTTGGTGACCTGCTTCGGATTGCTTCCGATTTGATGCCGGGTGTGCCACGCATGCTTGCGGTCAATAAGATCCGTCCACGGCAAACGCCCGACCAGGTATTCGAGACGTTTTCGCCATTGGCCAAAGCTCATGGAATCGAGACGATCTACGCGGCATACGATTATGATGTTCCCGCTAGCCGTCCGTTTATCCCATCGGCTGACGGTTTGGCAAAAGTAGCATTGAATCTGGAAAACGATCTTTTGCCGGTATTCTATTCGGTGCAAGCAAACCCGGACGAAAATCCGCCTGCGGCGATTGACGAAGCCCGCATGCTCGAAGCGATGCCGTCGCGACTTGATCGCACGGTGTTGTTCGAGAAATTTCGCGTCGCTTTGCAATCGAGTTTGCGTTTGCTTATTTGGAACCGCGGGATGGCCTGCATCGAAAAGGACGCCGAGGCATCGAACGCTGCGACCGAGAAGGCTCAGCAGTGTCTACTGGATGCAGCACTCGAGTTTTTTACTCATCGACAAGCCGGCGGTGAAGTGATCGAGTTGCGACTGCATCAATCCGAACGAATCGTTCGTCAGTTGTCGGAATCATTTGCGGCAACAGCACCGTGGTATGCTCGGTGGGGTGTTCGAATGAACTCGCGAATTCGTCGAGTGTTAGGCGGGGCTGGCGATTTTGTGCGACAATTGACTCCATCTGCGATGGCCCAGCGGACGGCCAGCGAAATTAAGGAAAAGTTTCGCCGGGGCGAATACGGTGGATTGGTGACGCCCGATAGTTTGAATTTTGCAATCGATCGCTACGGAGGAACCATCGCACTGCCACATTGGTTTGAAAGCGAAATGGGCGCCGATATATCGTGCTTGACCGAGTGTTCCGAAGCGGCCATTAGCCGCTTTGAACGGGACGACTTCACCAGCCTGGATCCGCGGCGTCTCGATGAAGCGGTGCGACAAATGTGGGGCGAAGTTCCAATGCACAAAAAATTGGTCGCTGGATTGACTCCACTTGCGGCAGTGCTGGCGGCATTCGGCGGGGTTTTGATGATCCCTATCGATTTTGGGACCACCGTGATCGCTTCGGCATCGATTCCAGAGTTGTTTGCCGCCATGGGACTGGCGGCTCTTTCTGCGATTTGGGCGGGCAAAGCCAACACGCGAAACGTCGGGCAACAGGCCGCAAAACAGCAGTTGGTTGACTTCCACGCTGTCTTATGTGATACGTTCGGCGTCAATCGCCCCGCGAAACCGACAACGATCAAGGTCGCACAGAGCAAAGTCACTTTGCCCTTGTCTCAAATCATTCGTCGCGATGCGTTTGGCCCGACTTTGCCGGTTTACCATGCTCGAGAGGAGTTTAAGGTAGAATTGAAGTCGCGATTGCCGCTGTAATTGCTTCATCTTTTCGCTAGCCCCGTAAGAAGCCCGCCATGCATCCCACCCCCAATGACGTTGCACGCCGTTCGTTTTTGACCCAATCGTTTGCGGGCATAGGTGGTATCGCGTTGGCTTCGCTCATGGGCGACAACCAAGCATATGGCGATTCGACGGTGGCCGGACATCCTTGGCCCGCGATCCCAGGCCTACCGCATTTCGCCCCCAAGGCAAAACGGATTGTGCACCTTTGCATGGCCGGTGGGCCATCACACCTAGAATCCCTCGACCCTAAACCGGAACTCGATCGGATTGATGGACAACCGTTTCCCGCCTCGTTTACCGCTGGCCAACAGCTTGCACAACTTCAAAACACCGAGTTGAAGGCTCGTAAGTCGTTTTGCAAGTTTAAGAAGTGGGGCGAGTCGGAAATCGAAATGTCCGAGTTGTTCCCTCACACGGGCAAATGGGCTGATGAGATTTGCGTCATTCGGAGCATGACGACCGAACAAATCAACCACGACACCGCACATGCATTCATGAATACCGGTTCGATCATCAAAGGGCGTCCCTGCATGGGGTCGTGGATGCTCTACGGACTCGGTGCGGAAACCTCTGATTTGCCGGGTTACGTGGTGATGACATCATCGGGGCCTGGGGCTCAACCGGTGTCGGCACGACAATGGAGCGCCGGCGTCTTGCCAAGTCGCTATCAAGGGATCGCATTCCAATCAAGCGGCGCTCCGGTGCATTACATCGGCAACCCCGACGGAGTTTGCCAATCGACTCAGCGGCAAGTGATTGACGAAGTCCAACGGTTAAATGGTTTATTAACAGAGCGTCACTGGGATCCTGAAATCGATACTCGAATTGCACAATACGAGATGGCGTTCAAGATGCAAGCAGCTGTGCCAGAGCTCACGGACATGACAACGGAATCCCAAGCGACACTCGACGCTTACGGGGTCAAGAGTCCTGGCGACGGAACCTATGCGTCAAATTGTTTGTTGGCTAGACGATTGCTCCAACGCGGCGTACGGTTTGTCCAGCTTTACCATCGTGGTTGGGATCATCACGGAAACCTCATACCGAACTTCACCACTTCGGCAAAGGCGACGGACCAACCTACTGCGGCGCTATTGGCGGATCTTAAACGATCCGGAATGCTTGAAGACACACTCGTCTTGTGGGGGGGGGAATTCGGTAGGACTCCGATGGCACAAGGCAGCGGACGAGATCATCACATCAACGCCTTCAGTTTGTGGATGGCCGGAGGTGGAGTGAAAGGAGGTACGGTGTATGGCGCGACGGATGAACTTGGTTACAACGCTGTCGAGGACGTCGTCACCGTGCATGACTTGCACGCGACAATGTTACATCTATTTGGCGTCGATCACGAGCGATTGTCGGCTCGTTTTCAGGGGCTGGATCTTCGGCTGACCGGTGTGGAACCGGCACGTGTCGTTCGGGAGATCATGGCATGAGAATGATTCACACCAATCGATCAATCTGTGTCACCCTTCTTGTCGCGATCACCGTGACGGCTAAGGCGGATGAATCCCCTGCGAAACCGCATGTTTTGCCCGCGCGAGTAACATTTAATGCACACATTCGGCCGATCATGTCCAATACCTGTTTTCAGTGTCACGGGCCTGACGACGCAGACAACGACAGTGGGTTTCGAATCGATTCGTTCGAAGCGGCTACCGGTTTGCTACCCTCGGACGATGACCTCGTTGGCATCAAGCCGAACGATCCCGATGCGTCGGAAGTTTATCGGCGAATCACGGTTACCGATGACGGTGAGTCGATGCCGCCGTCGGACTTCCGACATCAATTGACGGACTTTGACAAGGCGCTATTCCGACGCTGGATCGAGCAAGGGGCCGAGTATGAACAGCATTGGTCCTATTCGCCAATTGTTCGTCCAAAGGTGCCGACGGGGCAAGCGGATCGGCAATGGACTGCCAATCCGATCGATGCATTCATTCGATCACGGCTTAGACAGGAAGGTCTTGCGCCGAGTGATTCGGCCGACAAAGCAACTCTACTTCGGCGGTTGAGTTTGGATTTGATCGGGTTGCCACCGACCGAGGCTGAGTTGGCGGCGTTTCTAACGGACGAGTCCGAAAACGCTTTGGAGAAGCAAATTGACCGGCTATTGGCGTCAGAGCATTTTGGCGAACGAATGGCCAGTTTCTGGTTTGATCTTGTTCGGTTCGCCGATACGGTGGGATACCACGGGGACCAGAACCAACGGATATTTCCCTATCGTGACTATGTGATCGCGGCCTTCAACGAGAACAAGCCGTTTGATGAATTCACTTGCGAGCAGATTGCTGGGGATTTGTTGCCCGAGCCGACTCCCGAACAATTAACAGCCACCGGGTTTTTGCGATTGAATATGTTGACCCGCGAAGGGGGAGCCCAACCAGGTGAGTATTTGGCGAAATACAAGGCCGATCGCGTTCGGACAATAGGAACAGCCTGGCTCGGGGCAACACTCGGTTGTTGCGAATGTCACAACCACAAGTACGATCCGTTCACCGCCAAGGACTTCTATTCTTTGGGGGCATTCTTTGACGACCTGAAACAATGGGGCGTTTACTCCAACTACAAATACACTCCGAATAATGATTTGAAAGGGTTCAATAACGACTATCCATTTCCTCCCGAACAACGCGTCGATAGCCCATCGCTTCGCCAAGAAATCCTTTTTCTACAATCAGAACGCAACGCAGCCATCAGGCAGCAAATCGGTCCCCCCATCGACAACAAGGACAAAGTCGCTTCATGGGCCTCGTCGATCCGGGAATTCTTGAAAGTGTATCCCGATGGTTGGGCACCAATGAAGGTTGCCGAGCGTGTCGTGCACGACGATAGGATCTCCATAAAGTTGACAACGCCAAAAGCGATGACGGTGAATTCGTTTCGTCTGGAAGCTTTACCTGACGAAACCAGCGGCTTCGTTGGTCGCGGTGACAATGGTGGTTTTCAAGTTAGCGTCACTGCGAGGTTAGAGGCCAAAGAGTCCAATTCCGAGCAAGCGACGGAGCTCCAAATTGCGTGGGGTGAAGCCGATCGACGCAAACCGAAATCGTACAGCAGTGGAAAAGAACCGTTAGTATTGGATGAAGTTTGGGACTCAGGACCATCGCGTTTTCAATTGCCTGCTGATGAAAACAAGCTGCCACACACGGCTGTCTATCACTTTGCAGTGCCATTTGAATTGCATGAAGAATGCCAATTGGTGGTTCAGTTAAAAAGTAGTGACATCGGTCGCGTTCGGATTTCAGCAACGCCACTTGGACACGCAATCGCTGGATGGGATGCGGCATCCGAGTCGCTGCGAAAGGCGATCGTGGCAGACAACGAAGCCGAAACGCTACTTGCCGAGTTCCATCTTTCGACAGTTCCATTTGCTGACCAATGCAAGCCAGCCAAGTACTACCGCGACCAGCTACTCAAAGCGCGTAGTGGCATGGCATTCACCTTGATCGCTCAATCCGTTGCGCCGAATGAATTGCCCGTAAGTCGCGTTCTACGTCGAGGCAATTGGCAAGATGAATCTGGGGAATTGGCAGCACCGGCGGTTCCCCATTTTTTGCCTCAGCCGACGATCCAGACAGAACGGCGTTTGACGCGATTGGATTTAGCCAATTGGTTGACTTCCCCTGAGAACCCGTTGACGCCAAGACACTTTGTGAACCATACGTGGAAGCAATTTTTCGGCACAGGGCTTTCCTCAAAACTGGACGACTTGGGTAGCCAGGGGGAATGGCCAAGTCACCCAGAACTGCTCGATTGGTTGGCAGCGGAGTTTGTCGATAGCCGTTGGGATGTAAAGCACTTGGTTCGACAAATCGTGTCCAGTCGCACCTATCAGCAAACGGCGGCCGTTCGAACGGACTTGTCCGAAGTCGATCCGTACAACCGTTTGCTTGCCGAACAATCCGCTAGACGCCTGGAAGCGGAGGCGATTCGCGACAATGCACTGGCGATCGCGGGGCTATTGAATTTGAATTACATCGGCGGGCCGAGTGTGTTTCCCTATCAGCCGGATGGCCATTATCGAAACTTGCAGTTCCCAAATCGGAAGTATTCTGAAAGCCAAGATGCCCGCCAATATCGCCGCAGTGTTTACATGCATTGGCAACGAACCTTTTTACACCCGATGCTGGTCAATTTTGATGCCCCTGCTCGCGATGAGTGTACGGCCGACCGACCTTTGTCCAATAGCCCTCAACAAGCGTTGACGCTCTTGAATGATCCGACGTTCGCTGAAGCGTCTCGCGTCATGGCGGAGGGTTTAATTGACGAAATGCCTAAAGGTACGTTCGAAGATCGCGTGAAGGTCGCGTTCAAACGGGCAGTTGCGCGGACGCCAAGCGGTCTAGAAATTGACTCGCTTCGGGATTTGTTTGATTCACAGTTGGCCTATTACCGCGATCACCCGGACGCCGCAAAAGCGTTCATGAACGTCGGTAATTCAGAGAATTTGATCCCAGCGGAGAACGCCGCGACGGTTGCCGCGATGGGGCAGGTTTGCCGTGTGATATTGAATTTGCACGAAACCATCACTCGGTATTGAACTACGGCGAAACACGCAATTCCATGGATTGTAGGTAGCGTAAAACGGCTTTGTCCGGTTTAATTCAAGCTAATTCGTGCAATTCCGCCTTTCTCGGCGTGGTTTTGCCCCGCTTCCACACGCGCTTTTTGGCATCCAATGCAGCTTCCTGTCGTATCCGATACTTCGTCCGCCAAGCCCGCCCGACCACAGGGTACAGACCCCAACGCGCGTGGTCGTTACGCCGTGATAAGCTTGGGATGCCCAAAAAACTTGGTGGACACCGAACAGATGCTCGGCCGGCTAGACGAGGACGGCTACAACATGGTTGGGTCAGTGGATGATGCCGATTTTGTCGTCGTCAATACGTGCGGCTTCATCGATTCGGCACGCGAGGAATCCCTCGGGGCGATCGACGAGATGTTGGCACTGAAACGCGAAGGAAAAATTCGCAACGTCATTGTGACCGGATGCTTGGCTGAGCGTCAGCAAGGAAAGCTACTCGAAGCACGGCCCGAAATTGATGCGATGATCGGTGTTTTTGGTCGCAATGAAATCGTGTCGGTTATTGATCGTCTACAATCGGGGGTAGAAGAACAGCAGAAAGTTTTTCGTCCTGCGCCGATCAAACCGCTTAGCGACGCGGTTCGTAGTGCCGTCACACCTCGCCATTTCGCCTATCTGAAAATCAGTGAAGGCTGCGATCGATTGTGTACGTTTTGTGCAATTCCAAAAATGCGCGGCAAACACTTCAGTAAGCCGATGGAACAAGTGATCGATGAAGCGAAACGGCTTGGTGACAGTGGCGTCCGCGAGATTGTCGTCGTCGCACAGGACACGACGTACTATGGAAAAGACCTATACGGACAACCGCGACTGAACGACTTATTGATCGAACTTGACAAGATTGATTCGGTTGATTGGATCCGCTTGATGTACTTCTATCCGATGTATATCGACGATGCATTGATCGACACGCTCGCCGGTGCGCAGCGGATTTTGCCGTACATCGACATGCCGTTGCAACACGCCAGCGATTCGATGCTGAAACGGATGTCAAGGAAGACGACGCGAGCGATTCAAGAAGACATTATGGGGAAATTCCGTTCGCGGATTAAGAACGTGGTTATGAGAACGACGATGATCGCGGGTTTCCCAGGCGAATCAGACGATGATTTTGCCGAGCTAATGGATTTTGCTGAAAAACAACGTTTCGAACATTTAGGCGTGTTTACCTACTCCGTCGAAGAAGATACACCGGCCGCAAAATTGCCCAACCGTGTGCCCCATGAAATTGCCGAACGCCGCCAAGGTGAGTTGATGGCGATGCAACAAAAGATTGCGTTCGAGTGGAATGAGAGCCGGGTTGGAACGGTCGAAGATGTCATCATCGACTCGCCATTGCCGGATGAACCTGGGGTTTGGATCGGCAGAACTCGCGCCGAAGCACCCGACATTGACGGGATCGTTTATGTCACCGCTTCGGATGAAAACGAAGCAATTAACGTGGGCGATCTAATTCGCTGCGAGATTGTTGCAGCGGACGGATATGACTTGGTCGCGGCATCGTTAGGCAGCTAACGTTATCACTCCATCGGCATTCGAATATCGCCTTTTCGCAATCGCACTTCCCATTTTTTGATCGCTTGCGAACGCCGAGCAGAACTATCTTGCTCCGGTCGGTAGCCCAAGGTGGCTCCGCCGGTGATCTTCCGTAAATTCTCTAACGCTAGTGATCGCACCGCCATCGATGGAGAGTCAAGCAAGCTCACTAGTTCTGCATCGCCACCTTCGGCTAGTTGTTTCGGCGAATAGCCAACCAGTAGTTTATAGAGTGCCTGGGCGTTAGCCGAATCCATTCGCACGATCGCCGTCTTGATCACATTGCTGGTCTCTGCATCGCGGTCGATCGCAGCTACAAGCGACGCGTAGTGGTCAACCCAATACAGTCGTTGTTCAGGATTGTTCAAGACGCCGTCACCACCAAAATAAACGTCGGGACGACGAATCGACAAGAGTGTTCTTGCCGCCAATGCGCCGACTTCGGCCCTCCGAAACATGGTCGCTTCACGTAGGGATTTTTCAGCGGATTGGCCATCGACCATCAAACTCAGCAGTGCTTCGCGCGCCGCCGCTTCAAGCGACCGGTCGTTCGGATTTGGAGGACTAATCCAATTTGGAATTGAATCACCGGCGGATTTTTGGTCCGCTTCGCTCCCTCGTTTGACCCAACGATCGCCTGTCGATAATGGAATGGTCTCCGATTCGATTGACAAAGTTGATTCGCCCTGTGGTACCAAGACGCCGACGGAGATCACGTGATTTTCAGGCAAAACAGGGTCAAAACCGGATTGTCGATAAGGTGCGGTGGTCAAAGCTACCAATGTTTCGATATTGGGAAACGAGAGGTTCATTTGTGTAGCTCCAACGACGACATTTAAATCCGCACCCGCTTTGGTTCCTTCCAATAAGGCACGTCCGTGTTCGACGTGTAGCACGAGTTCTTCCGTTCCGCCTCCCGACCAATGGATACGTGCCGGTCCGATCAGGGTCACTGCCACATCCGAACTTGTGTCGAGCCGAACACGGTAGGTTGGGGCACAAACCAACGTTTGACCCGCTGTAACAACGTCGTTGCGGTTCACTTCGAATGCTCCGCCATCGACGCCGAGACCAATTAGAAGTCCCGAATCCGTTGTGACTTTGGCAACGCCCTCAATTTCCGATTCATCCGCCGTTCCTAGCTCAGAATCCGCGTCCATTACTCCTGCGGGCATCGGTGGGGCATTCATATCGCTATCCGGTTCGCCGGCTGTTGGCGAGATGGAGCCGCTGACCCCAGGTATGAGCTCCATTCCTTCTCCACCAACTTCATCCACAGCCGGTGGTGCCTCGGAATCGCTTGGCAACTGAGGCACCGATGGATCGACGGGCGGCGGCGCATCAGCGTCGGTTTCAGGTTCCACATCCGGAGTTGGCATTTCATCATACTGCGTGATACTTTCCAACTCAGAAGGATTTGGCTCAGTCCGTTCCGGCTCGGGAGCTGGTAGAGGTAAATCCTCATAGCTCTCTTCCGTTTCAGTGACATTGTCTGGTTCCATGCTTCGAGCCGCCTCGTCAACGGGAATCATCTCCGGAGCCAACTCGGGCGGGACTTCGATCTCCTCAGTCGGTTCAACCACAGCGTCACTGGCACTTGCTTCGCTGCGGTCCGCATCCGAGGCGAGCGATTGTAACGGCTCGTCTCCTTGGCCGACGAGTTTACCGCGATTGAGCAGCGGCTCAAAGATTTGAACCAAAGCAAACAATAATGCAGCGGCCAGGGCAAACGATACCAGCCACGGAGCCATACGATTGGTGCGTATCGTGCCACCGTAGAGTTGGGCGGCTTCCAACGCCGAGCGAGGTCGATTTCCCGCCATGGTGCCATCACGCGGGCTAGTCGATTGGTCTTGAGCATCGGATTGTCGAATGCGCGTCGGAGCGTCCGAGACGCCTGAGTCAGCTGGCCCAACCGGTTGCACTAACGACTCTTCGTTTTCCATCATACTTGAAGACGGTGCCACGGTCTCGGCGACGTCGATTCCTTCCAAATCGTGAAGGCCGTCGGAGGTCGGATCCGCGTCCGGCATTGATACCGAAGCAAAGCTTCCCGCCGATGCGATGTCGGCAATCTCACGATCGGGAAGTTCGTAAATGCGATGGCGAAGGGCAGGACTCACATCTGCCGTTTTCCCCAAGACCATTGTCAAAATCTGATGACATGCCGCCGCCTCCGCCAATTGTGTGTCCGATTCCAAGCAAGCCCTCTCGATCTCCGCAACTTGCTCCGTCGGCAAAGTGCTGTCGAGATATTCGCTAATCATGTTCGCTTCTTCGACCGGCCCAACCGCATCCGGCGCCGGTGCTGCCAAGTGACCGCTAGTGATCGTATCGCGAATCCGTTGGACCAATTGCCCCGCAAAACCGCTCTCGGCCACCTTCGCCCGTAAGCTTTCTGCATCAGCGGGCTCGAGCGTGTTGTCGAGGTAAGCAAGTAACGTGCGAAGGGTTAAACGCATGGGATCAGCCAAATGGGAAAGGAAAAATAGGTCAAAGAGCTCTACACCGATATGCCCTGTTTAATTAGTGACCCGTCGCTCCATTGGCCGTGCAAGAGAAGCCCAAAAAATCGAAAAAAGAGGAATGCCACCCCCCGGACGCTGTGGAAACGTGGTGTTTTGTCCTCTTCAGCGGCTCGTCATGTGTGTTAAAAACTCACTGGTTGAGTCATTCTCGGTGTTCGAGAAATGCGTTTTGTTGGCCCTAAGAAGTATTCATGAATCGACGCCATTGCTATTCGATCTTCGCATCGTAGAACGGCACCCGAATCGTCCTTGGCGATCTGCATCCTTTGATCGTCGCATCGGATTTCGAGGCTGCGGATAACACGATAGGGGCTTTTGGGTATACAATCCGTTCTTTAAAAACAGCCGTCCAATCGAAATGATGCCCCTGAGTGTTTTGTAATAGACCCACGTGGAACCATGCGGATTTATGTGACGAACTGGTTGCTTAGAAAACCACTTTGTCGTTGATCGAGACAAACCCATTTTGGAGTGCAATCCACCATGAAAAGAAAGTCAGCCGAACTCCTTTACGATGGCAAAGCCGAACTGGCCGAAGGTCCTCTGTGGCACAACGGAAGCCTATGGTGGGTGAACATCGAAACGGGTGAGCTAAATCGATTTGACGTAAACAGTGGTCGATGCGAGAGTCGAGGCACCGGTGATTTGCTGGGAGCGGCAGTCCCGACGGATGACGGTCGATGGTTACTCGCACGCCGGGATCAGTTGCAATTATTGGACTGGGAAACCGGCAAGGTGGACGTCCTAAATCACTTGGACTTTGGATCACCGAATGTTCGCTTTAATGATGGCAAATGTGACGCTGCGGGTCGCTTTTGGATCGGCTCGATGAGCCTAAATGGTGACACGGATTCGGGCGCGTTCTATTGTCTCAACAACGATGGGAAAGTCGTCACGTGGTTAACCCACATTACGATCTCCAATGGATTGGGGTGGACGAGTGATTGTTCGCGGATGTTCTACGTTGATACTCCGACCCAGAGAATCGACGTGCTTGATTTTGACCTCAAGCATGGAAAAATCGAAAATCGACGTCCGCTTGTAGAGATTCCTCGACACATCGGTTTCCCCGATGGATTGACGGTCGACGCGGATGACAATGTGTGGGTCGCGCTTTGGGGCGGCAGTGCGGTGCATTGTTACGACGGTAACACAGGCAAACAAATCGACTGCATCGCTGTTCCTGCACCTCAAGTCACCGCGTGCTGTTTCGGCGGCGATGACTTGAATGAACTTTTCATCACGACGGCAAAAACCGGTTTGGACAACACGGCCAAAACAGCCAGTCCACTTTCCGGAGGTGTCTTTCGATGCCCAATGTCCGTTAAAGGGACTGCATCCCATCCGTTTCGTTATCAGCGGTCTTGAGTCTCTTTTATCGTTGTCAGATCATCGATGGGACCTAGCGCTGATAGAAGTAGCGAACTTAACCATTCGAATCCTTCTTCTTGCCGCCTTTTTTGCCCTCTTTCTTGGCGTTTGTCTGCTTGCCACTTTTGGTTAATCGGGCGGGCAACAGCTCTTTCTGTTCAGGCGTTAACAATGCAATGATTTCTTTTTGAAACTTCATTCGGATTTCGCTGATTTTGCCAAACACAGCCACTTGAGCTTCACTCAAACCAGCGGCTTCGTTGACGGCGGTCATCAGTTCCTTTCCTTTCTTGCCCGAATCTCGGAGCTCCTTCTGCGCGGCTGTTCGCTTCTTCATCAATTCATTGGTAATACCCCCGTCGGCACGGAGTGTCTTGACTTGGTCCGTCAATTTCTTGGCCATCTCTTTGACCTTGGCAGTTTGCGTTTCCGTCAATTTAGCCGCTTCGAATTGCTTAAGCATTTGGACAGCCATGTTACGTTGTTGCCCGCCTTCTTTGCTCTTCTTTTTCTTTCCCGCAGCTTCGTCAGCCGAGGCGGGGACTACCAATAAAGCAACTAACGCAGCAGTACCAATCAGTTTCATCATCATTGAATGTCTCTTTTTGCGAGATTTAGAGGGGGGTGGTGACACACACACGTGATCGTGCGAGTTTAAGTCTAACCCATCCGCTGCTGGAAAGTATCGAGCATTCCCGAAAAATACACGCTTGGAATGGGCACGCAATGAGTGAATCACCGGGCCCGCTGAGCGAGCGGTATAGTGATGATGCGAATGCTTCATTTTCGCGGAGCGGAACGGTTATCCGGTCCTCGATCAAGCTTTTAGAATAAACGAACGTTCGCGTCGCTTGTTTCGTCGCCATCGTCAGCAATCGAATTGAGCCACGCCGCGAAAGCCAAAACGGGTTCGCCTTGGGCCTCACCGCCACCATCATTATTGGCGGGGATAGCTATGAAATTAATGATATTCAATGCATCGAGTGCCGTCACTTTTCCGTCTCCGTTAACATCAAAATATTGGTTTGGCCATGATTCGACGTCAATCGGATTGGTTAGAGTTCCATCGAGCGCCGAATAATCTCGGTCATTCAATTCGTTGATAATCCGAAGGGCATCTAATGCGCTCGTTTCCCCGTCATTGGTTACATCTTGTTCATCAACAAGATTCCTCCATGGGAACGGCAGACCGGCCTCAATCGTCAATGGAAAAACGCCAAGATCATTGACGACGGTCCTTAAGAAAACGCCATTGCGGATTCGCGGTTCTCCCATCCGCCAATCGTCTTGATCGACAAATTCAAACGTTGAATTCCCCACCCCGGCAACCTGAATTGAGCGCACGGCGGGTGCCAACCTTTCGATGGCGGGGCCGTCAAGCCTAAGTGACTGTGAAATACCATTTGCGAGCAGGATGACGGCAAAGTTCTCGACCAAAAATTCATTTCCGGTAACGTCGGTCGGCGTCAACGCGTTGCCAAATTCAAGCGTGTTGTGTCCGTCTCCACCGTCAATCGAAAGTGCTAAAGTGTCCCCCAATAAGTCCGTTACGAAATCGAGTTCGAAGGTCTCGTCCCCGGAGGCTCCTTCGACTCGAATCGAACCCGATTGGATATCGATTCCGTCGGTATTGGTACCGGACTTATCGTCAGAGGAGATACGGATCGTGGGTGAAGGTCCGTCGGCGATGGACGAGATCGTGTGGAAACCAACCCCCATAGGACTGGCATTCTGGGACACCGTGCTTTGAGAAACCGTCACTTGCACATCTGCGCCAACAATACCGCCACCCCGATTGGCCGACAAATTCCCAGAGATGCGACTTTCGCGGATGGATAGAGTGCCTGATTGCATCAACAATGCGCCGCCATCAACGGTTGCTTGACTTCCCCCGATCGAAACCCCCAACAACTCAATGTCAGCGTCTGCGGCGAGGATCGCACCGCCGTTGGTGGCACGACCGCCTGTTAAGCCAATTCCTTGTAACGAAAGTCGTGTTCCGTTGTTAGGCATTTGAATTAATCGCGACAAACCGTTCGCGTCGATGACCGTTTGATCGAGTCCGTTACCGATAATCGAAACATTATCAGTGATCGCCAATTCGCCGAGACCTAATTCGATTCGGCCTGTTAGTGATGGCAAAAAGCGGATCGCAAAATCGTCGCTTGCGTCATTTGACAATTGCACCGCTTCGCGAAGGCTCAAGAAGACATTGTCCGGTCCCATCGGGTCCGCATCAAGTTCATCGGAGATGGTTGAAACAACCAACAATCGATCGTCGCCACTTTGTCGTTCATAGGCCCCGATATCCACACCAGCACCGACGTTGCGTTCATACCACACGCCTCGTTGGTCCGTCGCATCGGCTGACAATCCAACGTCGTTCGCAGGATTGCCAGGAACAAGCCGGTGAGTCGGAGTCGCACCTCCATGAAGTGCAAGTGGTTCGACAAGGGTCGTGACATCGATTGGCACGCGGTCCGTCCCGAGTGACTCGCCGACAATGTTTTGGTTTGTCCCGTTACTGAATCCACCCGCAGAATCGGGATCCGCGATCAAACTGAAACTGCCGCTAAATCCACCGCCGAGCGTAAACAGATCGTTTCCGGCGGTCGCCGTGTTTCCAGCGACAAGCGTGCTGGCCAGATGCGTCGACGCTTCGGCGCTGACGATACCACCACCTTCGTCGCCTGCTTCGTTCATCACTACGGTACTATTGGAAATCGTAGAAGTGCCCGTGAAGTGCAGAATGCCCCCCGCCGTTGTGTTGGCTTGGTTACCGGAAATGGTACTTTGGTGGATGGTGGATTGGTTTCCCATCACAACGCCTCCGCCAATGCCAGCTGCATTATTTGCAATCGTGCTGTCTTCGATCGTCAGTGAACCGAGCGTGCTGCTATAGATGCCGCCACCAAGTGTCGTGGCGATATTGCCAGTCACATGTGACCGTCGTACCGTCAAATTCTCTAGCGATGTGATTGCTCCGCCGGTTCCATTGGTTCCGACGCCGAGCGCGACGCCCCGCGTAAGCGTGATGTCGGTAATTTCCACATTGAGCGTACTTTCGACCAAAAAATCCGTCACCACGAAAATTCGCGAAGCGTTCAAGGCGTCGATTGTCAAATGCAGCGCGCCGGGCCCTTCGATTTTCAAGTCATCGCGAATCGACAAATCGCCAAGAACGAGATCGATCGTTTCACCGGAAAACTGTTCGGGAGCAAATTGGATCAGGTCAAAGCCAGGGCTAAGGTTGGTTAGTTCGATCGCTTCGCGCAGACTCAGGTCGTCGGTTCCGCCCGCGAGCGGGTCATCGTCAAGCTCATCTTCGGCCGTGGTGACAATCAATGTCATTCCAGGAACCTCTCCTTGGGCTGCCTGTTCGACATTGTTTATTAGGGAATTGTTCATTGGGGAACTGTTCGCCAAATTGACCGCAGCCAATAAACGGCGATCCTCAAGTAACTCGGCGGCAAGCCGACGTCTCGGACGATTAGCGAGACCCAAACGACCCGTAAACCAATTTGAAAGGAAGGTATTCATGATGACATCATTATCGCGGAAAATCGCGTCAGATGCGAGGGTGTCCGTAAAGTCGAAATCGAGCCTCCCCCAATGGAACGATGCGAGGGGGTTGGGTATGATTTTGGAACAAGCAAAAGGTCAATTTTAGACATTTCCTTACCAAATCCAACCAAGGCGAAGCGGACTGATGACGCGAGACGCATTTGAGACCTCGCGGCGGCTTCGCGAAAACATTGAACAAGTGTTGTTCGGAAAACCCGATGTAGTCGAAATGTTGGTCGTCGCGATGTTGGCCGGCGAACACATTCTGCTTGAAGATGTTCCGGGAGTTGGCAAGACGTTAGCGGCCAAGGCATTGGCGCAATCCATTGATGCCAAGTTTTCGCGACTTCAGTTTACCCCTGATTTATTGCCCAGTGATATTACTGGCAGTATGATCTACCGTAGCGATCGTCGCGAGTTTGAATTTAGCCCTGGCCCAATTTTTGCAAACGTCGTTTTGGCGGACGAGATCAACCGCGCGCCACCGCGCACGCAATCGGCTCTGTTGGAAGCAATGAGCGAAGGGAGCGTGTCTGTCGACGGCGTGACGCATCCATTGCCTAAGCCGTTCGTGGTTGTCGCCACACAAAACCCCTACGAGTTCGAAGGGACGTACGCGTTGCCGGAAAGCCAATTGGACCGATTCTTGCTTCGTACGTCGCTTGGATACCCCGATCGAGAACGGGAACGGCAAGTCTTATTGACCCATCGAAGTGGCGAACCGGTAGATCGGCTTGACAGTGTCGCAACCACCGAATCAGTACTGGCGGCTCAAGCCGCTGTACGAGAGGTAGCCTTTGAACCATCGTTAGTGGATTACTTGCTTGACATCGTTGATGCGACTCGCGGTCATAAAGGTTTCGAGTTCGGCGTGAGCACCCGTGGTGGTCTCAGCTTTTATCGTGGTTGCCAAGCACGAGCGATTTCTCAGAGTCGAAATTTTGTCACGCCCGATGACATTAAAGCGTTGGCAGTGGCGACCTTATCGCACCGAGTGGTTCATGACAGTGTGTTCCAAGGTCCGACTCGCCAATTGGTCGAAAAGCAGATCGCGGAAATATTGGACACTGTTCCCGTCCCGACATAGGGCATTCGCAAAGTTGCATCTAAAACGAGAACCAAAGCGAGCATAGTGAAACCGCTTCGAAATCAGTCTTTGAATTCGCCCCATTATCGGCGGAAAATTCGGTTCACTCGACTAGGAGCACATTTCCTATTCGTCGGCTGTTTCGCCTTGTTTGGCGGTGCGCTGCGGGGATTCAATCTTCTGCTGGTGATTGCAGGCGTTTTGGTTGGAGCATTGCTGATGCAATGGCGGTGGAGTCGTTCCTCGTTAGTCGCGTTGTCGATTCAACGGCGTCTCCCTGAGGAAGTTTTTGCGGGGCAATCATTTAAGATTAAGTACAAGATTCGCAACCACAGTCAGTGGATGACCCTATGGATGCTTCGCGTAACGGATCTAGTCTCCTCTAGCAATGAAATCGGATTGCTCGATGTAAAAGCGACGCAGGAGAGAATTCGACGTGGAACCGAAGCGTCTTGTGAAGTCGAACGCGTTGCTCGTGCTCGCGGGCTATGGAACTTTGGACCGATAGCGGTTTCATCGTCGTTTCCGTTGGACTTGATGACTTGCCAAATTGTCAACGAACAGCCCGAGACTTTGACCGTTTATCCGAAACTGGTAAAGCTTCGGCGCGGCTGGCAACGCGTGTTGCTAAGTGATCAAGGTGGTGTCGCCAAGACGTCGCAGCAGAGTGGCCGCAGTGAAGGAGAGTTTTTCGCCCTCCGGCAATGGCAACATGGAGATATCTTGCGGTGGATTCATTGGCGATCGACCGCAAGAATGAATGAACCGGTCGTCTGCCAATACGACCAACCTCGTCGCTACGATCTTTGCTTGCTCGTTGACGCCTATTTGCCTGAGGGTTCCGATGATGAATCGGTTGAAGCGGCAATCAGCTTTGTTGCCACTGTGGCATTGCAATTGGGAGCAAGTGGATCGAACCGCATGGTTGTCGCCGTTGCCGGAGCCGAGGCGGCAGCGGCGCCAGCAGGCGGTACGATCGAAGACCAACGGCGACTGTTGCGGGTGTTAGCAGTCTCCAAACCGACTGCCCGTCCCGTCATTGTTGAAGCTCTCGAAAAAGCCAAAGCGGTAACAGGTCGGTTTCGAAACGTTTTGGTCGTGAGTCCTCGATCACAAGACGCAGCGATCGCGGCAATGGACGATGACACCTATCAAACAATTGAACCCTTCCAACGCCGCGATTCGCTAAAATGGATAAATATCACGGAATCCGAACACCAGCTATTTGATTTTCGTGGAAAGTCCAAGCCGAATTTGGAAAAGTCACGTCTCAGTCCCGTGTTGAAAGCCACTCGTGGATAGTCAATCTCCCAACGATTTAAACTCGCGAATTGAGTCATTGCGGCTGATGTTAAAGGCGCGGCTGCCTGCCTTTGGAACTCCTCCGAGAGAAGTGGCGGGCGTTACTACCGCCGAAAATCCGCTGACCGAAAAAGTCACTCCCGAAGACACACTGGTCGACG
Source organism: Novipirellula herctigrandis (assembly GCA_007859835.1). Taxonomy (GTDB): domain Bacteria; phylum Planctomycetota; class Planctomycetia; order Pirellulales; family Pirellulaceae; genus Novipirellula_A; species Novipirellula_A herctigrandis. Next base: position 8,050,760 of record SJPJ01000001.1, read on the forward strand.
TGCGGATTCGATTCGTTTTCGCCGTGTTGTCGCTGTTGGGGGGATTGGTTTTGGCGGGCGATCCCGATACCGAGGCCTTTGCTTGGGGCGCGGTGTTTGTTGCTATATTTGGTTTTGTGTATGTCGATTGGTTAGAGTATTTCTGTCTGCCGCCACTCGTTGCTTACTTCGCGATGATTGTTTCGGCGCTGTACTGTGTAAGTGGCTTTGTCGATTTCGATGTTGAAAGCAAGTATTACTTTTCGCTTGCTATACAGCAAACTAACAATCGTCACTTGATCGCGGTGTCGGAACTATTAGTCCTCGTTCAAGGCATCTTAATGCTGCAAGCGAAGACGCGGCGCGTTTGTGAACAGCTTTGCGTTTTCTGTTTGTTGGAATTGATCGTGGCGGCTGTTTTTAACAATACAATATTGTTTGGTCTGGTTCTAATACCTATCGGTGTCTTCACGGCGTTTGGTTTGATGTTGTTGTCATTGGACGGCGAATCATCAAACAAGCGTCCCTATATGTTGATGTTTCAATCGGTGATGATCCTATTGATTCCCGCAGTGATTTTGATTGGGATCACATTTTTCTACGCGATTCCGCGAACGACCGAAGCAGCACAAATGCGTGGCCAGGGGAATGTGTTAACCGGTTTCAGTGATAAGGTGCGTTTGGAACAATTTGGGCAGATGCTTCAAAGCAGTGATGTGGCAATGCATATTTGGCTCAAAAAGCATTCCACCGGGGAACCGTACAAGGCTTACGATGGTTTGTATCTTCGTGGTCGAGTTCTGGAAGCCTACCATGCGATTGTTGACAAGGAGCGTCCGAGTGCTGATTGGTCATCACTAAGGACGGGCGTGATCCACGGCGCGACGCGGTTGCCAAACGAATATTATTCGCCTCGAGCGAGTGATCAAAATTTTTATGATTCCGTGCGAGTGGAGATCGATTGTGAAGCGATGAGTAGTCCCTCATTGTTCGCGATTGCACCCTATCATAACGTCGGCCGCGACTCAGAGTATTTTCATGAAATTGGCCGCTGGACGATCCGACGATCGTATGAAGATCAGTTTGAATATCCTCGTGTCAGGTATGTATTTGGTACCCATTCTTTTCGTGGCGGATTGCAGAGTGAGTGGATCGGCAGGTTTGCAAAAGGGGAAAAAGTGGTCATGCCGAAAATCGAAGACATGCCTGTCGAATCGAGTTATGACGCAGCGTTTGTAGAGAATAACCGAAGAACCATTCGGTTCAGTATACGGAAACAGAATCGTTCCATTGAAGACTATCGAAGGCATCTAGTCATGTTCGACGGTAAGGCAATGCCGACCGTCAAACGTTTGGCAAACGCGATTGCAAAAAGCATTCCGGAGGACGAACGAACGGACGTTGCCATTGCGCGACAGTTTGAGCAATTCCTCGCTGCAACAGGCGGTTTCGAATACTCGCTACGTTTGGATTCGACGCCACAAATGAGCGTGGACCCGATTGAACAGTTTGTTGCGACCAATCGAAGAGGTCATTGTCAGTTCTTTGCTTCCGCTCTTGTGATGATGTTGCGCAGCCAAGGTATTCCCTCTCGCTTGGTCGTTGGCTATCACACCGATGATTACAACGAGCTTGGTGGCTATTATGTTGCTAGACAATCGCACGCTCACGCTTGGGTCGAAGCACTTATTCCAGCTAAGCAAGTGGATTCGCTCATCTATGGACAGAATGAGTGTGACCAGTATTGGCTGCGGCTTGACCCGACACCAGGCGGCGCGTCTTTTGTTGCACAATCGAAAGGCGTCAATAGTGTTCTGGATGCGGCACAGACGTGGTGGAAAACTAATGTGGTAGATCTCAGTGCTAGCGAAGATCAGTTAAGAGAGAAATCGGTCAAACATGTGGCTACAATTACTTCGACGCGAACCGAGTTTGCGTCGTGGTTGCAACGCACAATGGATTCGGTGCGCGCTGGGCAACTGGGAGGAGACGCTTTTTCTGGTGGACATGGCTTTTCGTGGAAAGCGGCAGCGATTGGAATCGGAACACTGCTTTGCCTTGTAACGCTCGGTCGATACTTTGGAAGCATTCGATTTAGAAAGAAATCGCGAAAGCGAAAGTATGTGGCGAGACCGAAAGTTGCTTTCTATGCCGAGGCAATCGTTTGTTTAGAGAAAGCCGGAATCTTTAGACTTCCCTCCGAAACACCAGCCGAGTTTGCCGACAAGGTGGCAATTGAGCTGAATGCCGTTTCCGAGCTAGAAAGTACTGATGAAACGAAATCCGAACGATATGACGCAGCACCGATGAGACTCTTGACGGACGTGTTTTATCGAGTACGTTTCGGGGGCGTTCGCACAGATGATGTCGCATTGGAAAATGAAAACGGATCGGAAGCAACTACATTGCCATCGCATACGCAAATCGCTGAAGCGCTTCACGAAGTTAAACGCGCCGCAAGTCGTTTAAGAAAACGTCGCCGGGCAGCATATTGGAAGACAGCGCCGACGAAATAGCCTCAATACGAATCGTTCTAACCTAGAAACAAAGAAGTCAGCTCGTGATCGTAGCCATTGATGGACCTGCCGGTGCCGGAAAAAGCAGTATCGCTCGTTTAGCCGCAAAACAATTGAAATACGAATTTCTCGATACTGGTGCGTTATATCGTGCTGTGACTTTGGCCGCTATTCGAGCTCAGATTGACTTTTCTGATGTCGGGCGGTTGGTTGAATTGGCCGAGAATGCCAAAATCGATTGGGATGGGGAGCACGTGTTTCTAAACGGTGATAATGTCTCGGTCGAAATTCGGACGCCGACCGTTACCGATGCAATTCGCTACTTGGCCGACCAACCCAAAGTACGCAGCCGATTGTCGGAACAACAACGACGTATCGCCGAGGGACGAAATATCGTTACCGAAGGACGTGACCAAGGTTGCGAGGTGTTTCCCGAAGCTGAGTGCAAGATCTTTCTGACCGCTTCACCAGAGGAACGGGCACAGCGCCGCTACGAACAATTGAAAAGCGAAGGACGCCATATTCCGGTCCATGAAATATTGATCGCTCAAAACAAACGCGATTTGGAGGACCGGATGCGTCCGGTTGGCCGTTTGCGAGCGGCCGAAGATGCCGTAATCCTGAATACCGATGGCATGTCGCCGCAAGATGTTCTTGAAACCGTTGTCAAAATCGCTCGCGAGCGTATCGAAACAAGTAGTGAGGCGACTTAGCCTCACTTGTGTCAGTCGGGGCACGTGTGGGCCGCCGGGGACACGCCCCGGTCGTGCCCTTGTAAAACCTTACGCGTGTTGCGTTTCGACGACGTCACCTTTTGGTTGGTTGATCGCTGCGAGTAATTCACCGAACCAAGTGCAGTTAATATTAAACGGTTTCCCACCCTTGATGCGCTCAAATTCGATTGCTCGCAGTTCGTCATTTTGCTCTTGATCCTCACCGATCACACCACCTTCACCGGCAAGTGCACACTCGACGGCCTTATTGGAACAGCGAGCGATTAACTCGATATCGGCCTTATTGGCCCGGGCGGCTCGGCTATAGTAACCACTCTTTTGAATGAGAGTCTTTTCTGCGCCGATCATATTGGCGAATTGCTTGCCAAACCATTTGCCTGGATTAACCGCATCGAGTTTGAAGTGCCCGAATGCATCCTTGGGAACTTTTTCGCCGCGTGATTCCATCTCTTGGACGATGGTATCCACACCCGCACCCTCGGAGATAAAGATGTTCACACAATCAATTTCATCCATTACCTTGCAAAGCCGCGCGGCTTCCTTTTCCAGATCAAAGTGCATCTCGGGAACATAGATCCCATGAACGTCTTTTCGTTCAAGACTGAGGCCCGTTTCAGGCAAGAAGTCGAGTTCGTTTAATCGCTCGCGATACTTTTCTGCTGTGGCGGCAGTCAACCACCCGCAGTTGCGTCCCATCACTTCGTGGACGATCAACATTCGCGGGTTGGCATTGTGCTCGGCTACGACGTTCTCAAAGAAACGGGCGCCTTGTTCGGCGGCAGTCCACGCGCCGAGGCTTTGCCGTATCGGGATCACATCGTTGTCGATTGTTTTCGGAAGTCCAACGACCGTCAAAGCATAGTCGTTCTTCGCCAAGAAAGCAGCCAAATCGGCCGCAGTCGTGTTTGTGTCGTCGCCACCAATCGTGTGCAATACGTCAACTCTATCGGTACGCAGTTGTTCAGCCGCGACTTCCAGTGGGTCTTGTCCGTCTGCGACCAAACCGCGTTTGACGCAATCCGCTACGTTGGTCAACTTAACACGGCTGTTTCCGATTGGGCTACCACCATGCTGATGTAGCACATTTGCTTTTTCGCGAACTGCGGAGGTAACCAAAAAGCTGTCACCCAGTAACAATCCTTTGTAACCAGATCGGTAGCATAGGATTTCGACTTCCGGCGCTTGCTCTGTATAACGCTCGATCAACGCTCCGATCGCCGAAGAAAGACAAGGGGCAAGTCCCCCAGCAGTAAGAATTCCAACTCGCTTGACTGACATTATTTTCGCTCCAACTAACGTGTTCGATGGGGTGCAAGAAAAGGTGGGAGGGGCCATCCACTGTCGTGGATTTTAAAATCATCTGCCCCAAAAATATCGCATATCCCTCGAGTCGTCGCGGGGGGGCGTGTGGGGAATTTTGCCAACACCGAGTGGCAACCGCCTCTTGATATGAGTCTCGTCCATGATCACCTCATGCAATGCCGCGGGCATGGAGTCACTTTTGGGGCAACGAGAAACATCACGCCCCATTAGCGGCATAAGATCCGACATTGGCAGGCCAGGCAACCAATGCCATAGGACGTTCCACGCGAGCTTGGACACGTTGCCGCACGCCAAAGACGTTGCTACTAGCGAGGAGTTTGATGAATAGCTGCGATGCAAATCAGCATTCTGCTACTTGTTTTTTGCCGCTTTTTCCTGCTCGCGTTCCAATTCGAGCTGTTGCTCCTTGGCAGCTTCCTGATGTTGTTCGGCGATCTCCTTTTCCCCCATCGCTTGATAACAAATTGCTAAAGATTCGTGCGCCTTGGGGGCAAGCGATTTGACCATCAACGCTCGTTCAAGATCGGGAACGGCCTCCGGATGTCGCTCAAGTTTCATCAGGATCTGGCCACGAGTTTCGAAGAAGTGCGGCGTTGGATTGGTCGTATTTTCGATCGCAGAATTCGCTATTTTCAGGGCCTGTTCCAATTGCGGGTCTTCGCGAGTAGCCAACGCGACGGCAAGGTTGTTCAAGATCGCACCACTTCGTGGCAACATTTCCGCAGCCAATTTCAGGTGCATCGTGCCCGACTCATAGTCGTCTTTGACAAGAGCAGCCGTCCCTTGAATGAAGTGAGCAATCCCGGGAGAAGTTCCTTTGACAAGCGCGTCACGAATTTTCTTTACCTCTGCATCATCGTCGCTGGCGGCAGCCAACACTCGATCGACAACCACGGTTAATACCCGAGGATTGTTCGGCGCATATTGAATCGCCAATTGCAGCATCTGTAACGACCGTAAGTCGTCTTTTGCGTCTCCGGTCGGCACTTGCTCAATATGGTTGACCCATGCAACAATCGCGTCACCCATCGCAACGCGAAGCACTTTCGCATCTTCGGGTTTCTTCGCCCGCGTAAGTGCCTTTTCCAGCGTCTGAACGGACTCCCTATGCCGATTAAGAAACAATTGGTTCTGGGCGACCGCCAAAGCGACGGCCATGTTTGTTGGTTCTTCTTCCCATAGTTTCATGACCGTACCAAGTGTTGCTTCGGCCAGCCGTTCTGACTGAGCCGTTTGGCCGAGTTGTCGTGAAATGGCAGCAGCCCGTAACCCTTGCATCGGTTGGATTTTGGCTAGATCCGTTAGCAGAGGAACTGCAGCGGCCGCCTTTTCTGTCGCGATTAAGTAGTCAGCGTATAGCCGTTTGATTTGAAAATCGTCGGGTGTCTCTTCATGCAACAGTTGAAGCAGTTGCCCCAATTCTGCCTGCTCCTCTGGTTCAAGTTCGGTCCACTTTCCACCGACAAATTTGTTTTGAAGCAACCACCGGGCAGCAGGTTGGTATTTTCGGCTATAAACCAAGCCGCGCATCATCTCGATCGCATCCTCGCGAGCGTCCTGTTCATCACGGGCAAGCGCTAACCGAAACACCAACTGCGTGTCATCGGGGCGTTCTTTGATCTGTCGACGAAGCACCAATTCGGCAGTCTCGTAATCATCGGCATCCCATGCCGCTTTGAACTGTTTTCCCATCAGATTGCTGCGCCATCGGTTTCCGTCGGAATAGGCGACAATGCCGGTGATCAACAACACCATCAACAGCACGAACGCAGGGATCGCCTTGGGAATTTGTTGAAGTGGAAGCGAAGCAACCCAGGCACGTATGAATTGGCCGATCCAACCGAACCACTGTATCGGATTAAAGTATCGTAGAATATTCATGTTTTACTCTGTTAGCTCATGGGCGGTGATCGTCGCTGCCGATGCAAACGATGATGGTTTGGTGGGATCGATCGACGCTTGCGGTAAAGGGGCCTGTTTTGACATCGCTGCGGCAACATTTTGGCGAGCCAACTCGAAACCTCTCCGAAGCTCTTTGAGTTTTTTGTTATCAAGCTTTCCAACCGAGACATACCAAAGTTGCACCATTACTAGGTCTTGTTGATCGACCACTCCGTACAAATCCAGACGGCTTAGGAATCGCGATCCGTAGGCACCAAGATTCGATGGCGCGGGACAAATGGTTCCGTCTTCGTAAACCGCTCCAAAAATCAAGTATCCATAGTTGCCGTCTTGGCGTTTAAACTTCGCCGACACGTACGATAGGTCTTCAGGTGATAAGTCATCAGGCGTTGTGTCATTCATTGTTTCTAACACATCAATCGTGTCGGTTTCAGTAGTCACATCGCCTTGGATCGCCTCATTGGAATTTGAGGTGGAATTGGTATCCACATCGGCCAGCAATTCCGTCGGCGTGGAACGGTCGATAGATGTATCGTCGGGCGCAAGCACATCGCGTTCGACCAATTGCCATTCCATTCCTTCGTAGCAGACACACAATTCGTGCCATCCGCTGTAAGTTTGGCTGACAACAAACTGAGCTAGATTTTCGCCGAATCGACATGTCCAGACGTCCGAGTTTTGACCAAGTCGTGGATTGGAACCGCCGCGAGTTTCAAGGTGTTCGTAAAACTCTAACGCACCAATTTCACCGTCGAGTAATTTCGCATCCGGTTTAAAAATGACGTTCTCCTTTAACAGGCTCGCCATCGGTGTCTCGATACTAGCGTTCGACGCCCGCATGCTAGCTCCTACCACCAAGATTGCTGACAAGCCAAGCATAGAAGCCCAAACAACTCGGTTGCCAAGAATCGGATCAAGTTTCTTTGAACTGAGCCAACTTTCGCGTCCACTCGATCGCATCGGTTCAACGGTGTCACGCGAATAGACGCCCCGCGAATAATCAATCCGGGAATCCGGGTCCGAAACAAAATAATCCCACACCCGAAGAATTGGATTAGAGGACATGTCGTTTCCAAGCATCGCTGCGGGATGCAAAACCGTGATGACTAACTGGTCAAACGACAACAGCATGAGGCCGGCAATTGCAAGCGAGATGTAGCCTACGACGTCATGACCGACGCCACTGGCCAGGTCGATTCCCCAGAAGTACTCGGCTACTGCGACCGTCGTGACACGGACAACGTTTCCCGCGATGGCCAAGATAACAGCAATCAGCAAATAGACCGGCGTCAACCAGAGTCGACGGCGGAAGTAGGCGATGATCACGGCGGCCAAAAAGGCGAGCGTAAAGACCGACTGTATTCCGCTACACGCTTCGGCAACAAACAATTCCCTGCCTGCTAACTGAATCACATTCCCTTGGACTGCATGCGTCACTCCGATGACGTCCAGCAGAACACTGGCTAACCGAGTTGTGACTCCCTGCAGTCGAATCACTAACATCTGGTCCAAGCCAACAGGCATCCTAAGTATCATCAGCAGCGGAACCGATAATCCGATGAGCGTTCGCTCAGCCGAGCCGGCCTGGGACCCAAAAAAGGCTATACCGATAAAGACAAAGGCAACCGCACCAAGCCAAGTGCTACTCATTGCTAAGCTTGAAAAGACCATCATTGCCGCAAATAACAACACGATCCACATCGACAAGCTCTGTGGCCCTCGGATGGGTTGCTCGCGATCAATTCTCGAATACGCCATTGCTGCAACGGCGAGCAGCGCGAATGGGAAGTACTGGTAATGTTCCAAACGCCACATTCCCACGAAGTAGGGAATCAACATGGGCAGCGAAACAACCGTAAGCGAACCCCAGAACCAAGCCCAAGGTGAAGACATCTTCGAAAAGGTTTTCGATATCCCTGAATCAGCTGAGTTTGGAGAATCAGTCAGAGTGCTAGACATGGGAGGCAAGGGGGATAGGGGGCAGAATCTTTTGAACTAACGTTGTCGCATCGCCCCATTCCTTCAGGACATTATCCGCCGAGAGCTAATGCTCTCGGCGATTCATTAATGGTGACAGCCAAAGACCGAGCAGTTCACTACTCTTCGCTTCGAACGACTTCTGCCGCTCGCGGTTTTCGCATCGAGACACCGCGACCTTCGATGACCATTGGCGTTTTCGAATCTTTGTTACTGCGCCGGTGGCTCTTTCCGTCGCCCGATTTTCGGCGATGGTATCGACCGGTGTAATGACCGTATCGATAATATCCGTAGCCTTTGTAACCATCGCTCGAACCGGATTCGTCAGAATTGTTGATCACGACGCCGAGCAAGTTTCCGCCCACGGCACGCAAAATGTTAACGGACTCTTTTGCGTTTGGCTTACTCTTGCGGCGAATTCGCAATGTCATCACGACGCCGTCGACCAAACTAGCGACAATACTAGGGTCGGTCACAACCAATAGTGGCGGGGTGTCGAGCACAATGTAATCGTACTCTTCACGGAGCAGGTCTAGTAATTCACCCATCTCAGGCAAGGTTAATGCCTCGGCTGGGTTGGCAGGAATGGGGCCACTTGGCATTACGTGCAGCGTCGGCACGGGTGTGTCGTGACACGCATCACTCGGATCACAATCACCATTGAGCACATTGGTCAGGCCCATTTGATCCTGCATCACAAAGTTGTCGGTCAATTGAGGGCGACGAAGGTCACCATCAATCGCTAAGACTCGTTTACCACTTTGTGCAATCGATACCGCCAAGTTTCCTGCGACGGTCGTTTTCCCATCACCCGGAAGCGGGCTGGTAACTTGGATTACCTTTCCACCTTCAATGGAAGCGGTATCGAAAAAGACGGCTGTTCGGCAGGACCGGATCGCCTCCGCTGCGACAGACGCAGGGTGATGCAATACCGCTAACGAATTGTCGAGGCTTTGATAAACGTCCTCTTCTCCTTGCTTGACTCTCTTTGGACGAGCCTTGAAGAAGGGCACGTGAGTTAGAACAGGAGCGCCGAGCATTTCTGAAATTTCATCGGGGTCGCGGAATGTGTTCGCGTTCTTTTCTAATAGCAATGACAAGCCTGAGCCCAGGGCCAATCCGAGGAAGATCCCGATCCCGAGACACTTGATGATCATTGGGCTAATGAGGTAGGCCATTGATGGGGCCGTTAGTTCGACGACGCGTGTGCCACCGCTTTCTTCGGTCAAACTGACACGAGCCATTTGCTCCTCGAGTTGGCTCATTAATTCATGATTACGCTCGATTTCGCGAAGCATGCCCGCGTCATCTTGTTCGAATTTTGCCAACTTAATGGCCGCGATTTTCTCATCCTCGATTTGCTTTTCCAGCTCATTAATTTGGGCGCCGACCAAGTTGACTTCCGCTTCTGCGGCAACAAGAATCGCGTCGACTGCTTCTTGGGCTTCTTGGGCTGGGTCGGACAACTCGATTTGGTTTTCCGCTCGCAATTCCAACACACGACTAATTTGCTCCGTGACAATGCGTTGCAATTCCTCCTTCATCATGGACAATTCTTTGTCTAAGTCGCGAACCGTTGGATGTTCGGCACCGAATTGGCTGGCCAATTTACTTCGCTCGATGAACAAAGGAACCAATTGCTCGTCAATCTGCAATTGTCCAAGCTTCGTGTCTTCGGCTTCTAAGTGTTTCGCTGCTTGCTCGGAACTGTAGGGAAGGTTTACGCGAATGTTGAACAGTTGGCTGATCACGTTCAACGAGATCCGCGGGTCCTCTGTTTGGCCGGAAATGGATTTTACAGCAGCCAACAGCACTGCTTTTTGCCGCATTTGCTCTACTAGCTCACTTCTTCGTCCAACCAAAAACAATTGCCGTTCGCGGTGAGGATTGATCGCAGCACCATCCGCGTTCCAAACCAACGGGGCATCCCGGCGGAAATCTCGGTACTGACGTTCCAGTTCGGACATCTTCGGGTGTAATTGTTCAATCGCAACGGAAATCAAGCGAATGAGATCGCCACGCGAATTCTTGTGACGCTCATTAAAGAATTTTTGTAGTGCATCGCTAAACGACTTCACCGCGGCTTCCGCAAGCTCGGGGTCAGTGTGTTGGAATCGAAGCACCGCCACTAGTGATTGAGCGGACCGGACATCTTGGATCTCCGACTCCAACTCCATCGATTTCTGGGCCACCGAGATGAAGTTCGAAACATTCCCTTCAAACTCCTCGTGGAAAGGGACCATTCGAGGATCTTGGAAAGTCATCGCGACAACACGGTCACTGAACAATTGAGATTCCAAAATCTCGATGCTAGGAACGCCGCCGACCAAGTCACCGGTCATCGTGTCAAGAATCGCTGGCTGATCGGATTCGACCATCAAACGAGTTGCCGATTCGTAGGTCTCTGGCATTTTCAAAAACACCAAAAAGCCAATGACCGCACCGGCAATTGCGGACAAAATGACGGCCCAGCGGTATCGCCAGAGGGCAGCCAGAAGGTCAGGTGAGTTGTTGCCACCGGCACTACTGGGATCGCCCATTGCAAAATCCGAACCAGCAATTCCTGGGGTCTTAGAGTACGCGAGTCCGCGATCAGTCGATGAATTCATATTCAGGAAAAGTCACAAGGAGGAATATCTGTGTGGAAAACGTTGCAAACGGCCGCGTCAGCTCATTTTTACCTGGCATCTCAAAATCGTCCACTGTTAAAACTGGCTTAATAACACCCAATTGGGGTATTAAGCCTGCACCGGGACTAGCCGCACAGGTCTAACGACATGGACATGTGCTTCATAGTTTACCGATTGAGCCCCCCATGGACTAGGAAAAGAGGGCCTAGATTCGCAGTTTTGAAGTTGAAACGCCGCAGAACCGATCCAATCGAATCAATCGGGTAGGCTGGGGGATCTCTGCCGCTCCGATTATCGGTCCCAGGACAAAGCTTCGTCGGTCCGGTAACATTGTCTGGCTGCCTGCCCCCGCCATTTTCCTTCCTTCCAAATTGACCCTGCCTTTCTTGGATTTCCCATGAAACCATCCCCCCGTATCGGGTTTTATCTCGCTGCTGTGTTTCTGATGTCTTGTTTTGTTGGGCAAAAAACCGGTTGGGCCCAACCGCATCGGTCCCTTCCCCTGGCTGGGCGAATCGATGGTCTTGGCGTGAATATTCACTTCACTGACCCACAGCCGGGCGAGATGCAGATGCTTGCCGCCGGCGGTGTTCGTTGGGTGCGGATGGATTTTGGATGGAGTGCGACAGAACGCGTGCGGGGAGAGTACGATTTTTCCGCTTACGATCGACTCATTGCTGAACTACAAAAGCATCATCTTCGATGCCTTTTCATTCTGGACTACAGCAATCCGTTGTACGAGGCAGATCGATCGGTTGCGACGGAAGCAGGACGGCAAGCCTATGCGAGGTGGGCCGGAGCTGCGGCCAAGCACTTTCAAGGTCGTGGAATTTTGTGGGAAATTTGGAATGAACCGAATATTAGCGGCTTCTGGAGCCCCACACCCGACATTGAACAATACACGGCGATGGCGCTAGCTGCATCGCGAGCGATTCACCATGCGGCTCCGGACGAAGCAATTATCGGACCTGCCACTTCCACCATTGATATCGCATTCTTGAAAGGCTGTTTTGACGCGGGACTGCTTGAGCTGTGGGATGCCGTTTCCGTTCATCCCTACCGACGCTCCGGCCCCGAAACGGCGGCATTGGAGTACCACAAGTTAAGGCAGCTGATCAAACAATATGCTCCGAATGGCAAGGAGATTCCGATCGTATCGGGCGAATGGGGCTACTCCTCGGCGTGGAACGGTTTCGATACCAAAAGCCAGGGAAAGTTGCTCTCGCGGCAATGGCTCACCAATCTTTCCAACCAAATCCCCGTTTCCATCTGGTATGACTGGCACGATGACGGCCGTGACGAACACGAACCGGAACATCATTTCGGATCCGTCGCGCATGAATATCATGAAACGCGAAATCCCGTCTATGATCCCAAGCCGGCCTATTTGGCCGCTAAGACCTTAACATCGACATTGGACGGGTTTCGTTTTACAAAACGAATCGCGACGGGCAATCCAGATGACTATGCGCTGTTGTTCACCAGCGATACGCAGCGATGCTTAGTCTTATGGACCGTCTCTGCGGACGCTCACGAAATCGTGCTCCCGGCAAGCACGTGCACGTTTGACGCCAAATCCCATACGGGGGAAAGGCTTGAGATTGTCTCGGCACATTCCAACTCGTTGACCGTGACTATCTCCGACTCGCCACAATTTTTGATCACGAGCGGGCCAAACGAAAAATTGGATCTTGCTCCAAACGCTCGTGACCTGCGTGCGACTGTGACGCCAGTACTCGGCAAAGTGCTTTCCGTTCAGGTGGCCAACCTCAGCGACGCCGATTTTCAAGGAACCGTGCGGCTAGTTGATGCAGAGGGAATCGAACCGAACCGCTATGAACAAACCTTGGACATGGCAGCTGATGAAACCGAGCGGGCCATCCGATTCGAACTACGCACAAATCCGACTCAGCAGTACCGGGTTGGACTTCGGATCGAAGATCAGACTGGACAAGTGATGTTCCATATGCCAGCACGGCGTTTCGTTTTCCTTGCAAATAGGCTGCTCGATAACTGCCATGTTGTCAAAGACGGTGACCCTAACGTTCCATCGGACTTTACGATTGAGATAGCCGCTGCGCCCCAGACGTTGTCAAAATCCGATGCGAAGGTGATGAAAATCAAGTATGACTTTGGGGACGGATGGAAGTTCATGCGAGTAGTCCCACGGAATCCCCCCGAAATCGAAGGCAAACCAACCGGTTTTGGGTTTTGGATTTATGGCGACAGCCAGGGAACCAGCCCGCGATTGAGAGTCCGAGATTCGACGAATCAAACTTGGCAGCCCAGCGGTCACGAGATCGACTGGACCGGATGGCGCTACATCGAATTTCCGCTGAATCGCGACAGTGGGCATTGGGGAGGTGCCGAAGATCATCGCGTTCATGAACCTTTGGTGTGGGATTCTCTCTTTCTGCTTGACAACCCAACCCGGAAGCCAAATCGAGGAACGATATTCATCGCATCGCCAATCGTTTTATACTAGCGGCCGTTTGTCGACCAAATGTTAGCAATTGGACTGAGTCGTTCCAAATACTTGTCTTTCCCAACAATCGCCGTCCCTTTCCGCCGCGACTCAATGCTTCCAACGAAAACGCAGCATCAAGCTGCTTCTCTTGTGGTGATAACAAACGCCAAGATTGCGGCAAAGGCTGCCAGGAGAAGTAGCACCAACGTTACCTGCCAAAAATAGAGTCTAAGCTTCAAATCGAAGTCGAGGTCAAGCTCAAGCGGTGCGTTCTCTGCGACTTGCACGCTACGGCTAAAGGTATAGACGGAACCTTCCTCTGGCAGACTGATAAGGATGGCCTGAGACGCAGGTTCGGTCGTGTGTTGATGTTGGACAAGGCGGCCTGCGATCCGCCCGAGAATGGCGTTATCTTCGGTCGTGTTTCCTCGCAGCAGTTGACTTAGCTGTTGAGGCCGGAAATTCAGTTGATCTTGTTGTAGGATCGGATTGTCAGCGGCAGCTTCCCGGAGTTGTTGGTTCTCAACTAAGGCGGCGTCGCTTGGGCTATTGTCCAGATACAGACGTTGGCGGCGCGTATTCAAACCCACAATCGCTTGCTGCGTTTGTAGATTTTCCAACTGCACGCGAGCGTCTTCATTCGAGGCGGCGTCGAGGGCATATTGATTGGCGACGCTGTTGAGCGCCCATCGAGCCTTCGTTTGCTCACCGGCTTGGAGAAGCTGATTCGCTTGTTCCAATAACTGTGCCGCTTGTTGTGCTTGAACTTGTCGTTTGCCGGTCACCTTTGACAGGTAAGATTTACGGTCATAGTTTTCTTGATTCGTTTGACTCGTCAATTCGAGATTTCCATCGTTGTCGGTCAGTTCATAGCCTTTGGGAGCGATGACGTTCCATTGGATGTTCTCCAATGGAACATTCAGCTCAGGGCTATTTAGCGTCAAATTGCTCAAGCGATCGCCAGTGACCGAATAGACAAAGCGGACCTTTGCGGAACGGTCGTCGATACCGGGTAGAATGTTGAATTGCCATGCATTCACGGTACCGCCTTGGCGAATCGAGTTCACACTTTCGCCGTTGACAAAGATGCTGAACAACTCGCCGCCTTCGGGCAAACCGACGCTCAGGCTACTACGCTGGATCACTTCGATCGTCACATCGACCGCGGTTAGCTGATCACCGGTTGGCGACAAAACAGTGGTCAAGGAACCTTCGGCGACTCGGAGCTTCAGTGCATCAGCCAATGAATGGCGTTTAGCGTGGATGGTCAGAGCACTATCGGGCTCGACGGCGCGCAGAGTGAATACCGGGGCGTTTCGGTTTTCCGCTTCACGAAGCGACGGGGGAACCGAACTCCAATCGATCTGTTGCCAACCGTCTGCGAGCGAATCGTGTTCTAGTTCGAGGCGACCTCCAGCGCGGATACCAAAGTAATATGAAAGTTGGCGTGTCTCAGGGAATTCGGCTGGGCTTAGCGTTTCACTATCATTCTCGCGATCCCCACGGCGTTCGTATTCAATCCGGAATTGTATTTTGCCCACAACGCGGCGTTTGAATCGTACTTCCCAGATGTTTGAGTCCTGTCCTTCGCGGACAAAATCGCTCACTGTATTTCCGCTGGCTCGAAGCGTTTTGATTTCCTCTTGGTCCGTAATTGGCAAGGCAACTTTGAGTGTACGAA
Source organism: Novipirellula herctigrandis (assembly GCA_007859835.1). Lineage (GTDB taxonomy): Bacteria > Planctomycetota > Planctomycetia > Pirellulales > Pirellulaceae > Novipirellula_A > Novipirellula_A herctigrandis. The sequence continues at coordinate 8,065,969 of SJPJ01000001.1, forward strand.
TCGAGGCGTTCTGGACATTGAAATTTGCGATTAATGCCGTTCGGGTCTGGCCTTCGCGCAAGGTGACTTCGTGCAGCACTTGGCCGGTCACCCAAGGGGCAAGTTTCTCAATGCCGAGAACCAAGTTCCAATCACGTTGCAGCAACCGGAACGCGAGCGAGCCTTGTGCTTCGCCTCCCATGTTGCGTGGATCTGTCTCCGATACGTTCTGCCGAGACACTGTTCTCAAGCGGATTCCTGTGGTTGGCCTTACAACCAACTCACCGGTTTGTCGCGTTGCTTCTTGTAACTCAAAATGTGGAATTTCCCAATCGGCAACATCGGTTGGAGATGGGCCGGACAGTGTCAGCGAGAAACTTTGCGTGCCGAGTGTCTTGCCGTTGAGGTGAAGAATGATTTGCCGTTCTTCGCCCTCTGATAGTTCTGCCCAATGATGAAGTGCGGCGCCCGTAAGCGACTCGACTTCAAGTCCCGGCGGCAATGGAAAACTCAGTTGGAACAAGCCGGCACGCGAGATTTCCGCTGTGAAATTGACGCCCAACACGACACGTTCGTCACCAAGTGAAAGCACTTGTTTGCTTATCACCCGCACTTCCGAGTCGACCGGCGCCACTCGCACGGCTACTTCACCACCGTCGGCACCATAGCGATAGACACGATGCAATACGGCCTGCTTGTTAGAAATTAAATTGGCGTCAAAGTCACCGAGATTGACGGCCGACATTTGCTGCGGTTCTGACTTCTCCGGTTGGGCTTCCGGACCGAAAGCGATCGCCACCAAACCGACTTCACCATTTGCCTCAGCGACCTTCAGTGGCGCCAAATTGACATCCGCTGGCAGTGGATCGAGGCCACGTTGTGTTTCGACCACGATAGCGAAAGCCTGAGATTGTGCCGGTTCGATCTCTAGTTTTAAACGTCCGCTATCGGCATCGAACTGCCAAGAACCGACGGGGCCACTAACCGCACTTACTGTTAGCCCCTGGGGAACCACGACATTTAATTCACTCACTTGACCTTGCGAGGTCCGGATATTCAGTTGATGACGTCCATCGACAACACCGGGGCCTGGTAAATATAGGTTGGAAGCTTCCACGAAGAATTGTGTTTCCTCGGCGGTCACGTCGCGGGCTTTCGGCTTGAGAAAAAGAGTCGCGTTTCCAGGACCAAGAAGTACGTTTGCCTTAGTCGTGTCGGCGGCTGCTTGGAGCGTTTCAACACGGACAGCGGTCGGGCTCAATACATCCCATCCGGCTTCGTCATAGCTGAGTTCGATTTCTTGTAGCGAAGCGGCTCCTGTGAGCACGGGCATCCCTTCGGTCGGATTGAGTGCTTCTAATTGAAACTCAAAGCTTGCCTCGTAATCAACGGTTTCGATAGCTGAATTCGCTTCATCCGCTATCGATACCGCGTCTTCGTCAATAGGAATATTGATGATGTAACTCAAACCTTCCTCTGCCACGTCTCTCTTGGTCAGACGCAATCCTTCTCCTTCAAAACGAGTTAATACCGCTGGTGCTCTCAAAAGCAAGAATCGGTCGCCCGGTTGCCCAGACAGCGTGATCGTTCCGCCTGCGCTAAGACGAGAATGTTGATGCGAAACTTGCCACTGCTGCTTGATCGAATCGGCGGCTTCGAAACCGCTCGGAACCGCTGCTAAGCAGGCGCCAGAAGACGATAACAAGAGAGCAATCAGAACAATCGCTGAGGTAACAGCACCCGCTTTCTCTGTCGGAACCGAGTCTTTCATTTTCTTTTCCTCCTTACGTTGCTCTTTAAGGTTGTCCAACCATCTCCGAAAGCGTCCTTTCCATTCCCATGCTGCGGGGATGAAAAACAGAATCAAAACGGCAAGGGCCAGCAATGCGAAAAACCACGGAGCTCCATCGCCCTGATACAACACCCCCAAAGCAATGAGAAGAATGGCACCGAACCGCATTAGCATGCGTAGCCACGACTCGCCTTTGGTGAACGACCATGCGATCGTGCCAACGCCGGCAAGGAACGCAATCAGGCCCAGCCACGACAGGTTGATTCGCCACAGCGGAACGTTTTTTACCTGTAATTCAATCGTTTCGCCTGACGATAGAATGGGCACACTTAGTTGCAACGGTTGAGGTGACCCCGTTTGCGAAAGAGCTGTCGAAGCGGCCGAAAGTGAAAATCCGATGGCAATTGCAAAACTTAGCAAACCAGCGCCACGGATGAATCCCGTTTGCCCGCTACTCCAGACTCCGATTCCAATGAACAAACAGATTAGCAGGAGATAGAGAATTCCATGTTTGGCCACCCAGTTATATCCAGAAGGCCTAACCACTGGGACGGGCGGCGCGACCGTTCCACCATTTGGAACAAGCACGTGTTTTTCATCTCCTACAATATTCCATTGGGTTTTTAGGACCGGCGCAAAGATGATTGGCAACGCCAATTCCGGGCGGGATTCCTTGACTGTCGGTTTGCCCAAACGCAGACGAACCTCGACCGGAATGTTGGGATCCGTTCCGCCCGGTAAGGGAATCAAGGTGGCATCATCTGCTTGCCGCGCTGTGACGGGTTGACCGTCAACAGAAATTTCCCAAAGACGTACGGGGGCTTCCGGCAGTTCCAGTTTGAGTGTTCGTTGTCCACGCGATTTGACGAAATAGATCACTTCGGTCACCAATTCCCCGTCCTTTGAAACACGGCTGTTGGCTTCCGAGAACTCGACGACTTGTGCCACCATCGTGCCTGGTTGGAACCACTTCACATTCAGATTTAAGTCGAACGGGCGTTCGGTGTATTGCCACGTGCCAAGCGGCGGTGCAGTGCTAAGCAAACGCAGTTCAGCGGGCAATTCAAGTGGATCTAGTTCCAACATGTCATCCGAGACTGAGGCGGTATTGATTTCCACCTGCATCGGACTGACCACCTGGATATATCCACGTTCGCCCTGGACGCCGATCGGAGCAATCTGGCCCGCCTGGAACGAGCTTTTCGTCTTGCTCGGCTTTTCTTCAAAGGTCACCAATAGCGTGTACGGTCCCATCACCGGTTGGTGCAGTGAAACGATCAACGTGTCCCCTTCTCGGCGCCAAGTACGGACGTCGCGGCCATCGACCATCACATTGCCCAACGTTTCGGGAACAGCAATTTTCCATTCGGAAACAGGCGATCCGGTGACGAAGTAATTGATCAACGCGCTGCCATAAACCGTTTCTTCGCTCAATGAATACAAGTGAAACACGTCCGATTGTACGCTTCGGTCGAGCAGTTCGATATGCAACGTCGCCGCCCAATCAGGTTCGCGAATGCGAAAGGCTTGTTGCAGATTGGCCGAGGGTTTTGGGAAGTAGGACAATGGTTTTTCAACCAAAAGTTCCGTCTGGTCAATTGCAATCCGATATCCCGGTGCACCGATAATTCCGATGTCGCCACGCACGGTTTTTGCTTCTGGAAACTCGATCCGCGGCAGAACCCAATCTTCTTCGACCGCCGCTTTGCTTTTCTCTAAGTGCAACGAAACCAATTGACGTCCGTCAACGTCGTCGCCAAAGATGACTTTCAAGTTACGGAGGTCGTTAGAGGCTTCCGAAGCCGCGATATAATCCGCAACACTTGCGCCTGTGACGGACACGACCGAATAGTCGGACGGAATCAGGATGTCCCACTCCCGAATGGGCGCCTCGCGAATGTCCATCTCAATGTCCGCCTTGATCACACGATCGGTCTCGGCGACTTCATACAGGACAAGTTCGGAAATGTTGACTTCCGGTTGGATTCGATCCGCGGCCACGGTAAATGCATATTGTGAAGCTGGAAAACGATAGACAAACATTTGCCGAGCTTCGATCGGCTCGGCGGGAAACTGGTCGGGTGCCAATTGGGTCAATCCCGTTAGGCCAGTGGGTTCGAGACGGACCGATCCCAAATTGGTTAGCCGAAGATATCCGGAGTGCCGAATTGCACCAATAGGATCTAATCGCAGGCCATCGACACGCACTGGAAATGCGCCAAGCGGTGTCTGACTGCGAACCTTAATCTGACTCTCGCCATCGATTGCCCGGCTGAGCTTTAGGTCCAATTGGCGATTGTCTCCCTTTCCGCTGACCTGCCAAGAGACAATGTTTTTGCCCTGGACGTCAAGGATTTCTCCAGGGCCGTGCAGCAAAATGCTGAGAGATTCTAGTTCTCCCTGAAGAACCTGGTAATCGATTTGGTGGTCTTGACGCAGCAAACCCGCGCCAGCTCTTGCCTCGATGTGGGCGGTGGTCGTAAAAAATAGCTTTCCTTCGCCTGCTTTGCGAGCGGTTTTCCACTGCAATTTGGCGTGGCCGGTTGCAGGCAAAAATCCTAACCACATTTCATTGTCGCGCAGCGGCACGACGGATTCCTGGTCACGATGGAACTCAAGATCCGAATCCAATCCGCGGATGGTTATCGGTACCACGGCGCTAGCGCCAATGGTGAAATCCATGCTGTGGCCGATCACATCCGACGTGACCAAGGTGGCGACAAAATTGAGCGTCACGGGATAGGTGCCCTCGTCGGCAAAGACAAGTTTATAGACGGGGTGTTCGGTGTCCGTCGTAAGCCGCAATCGATAGCTGGCATCCATTGGTACTTCGCTGATGGCCGCGTTGCCCGAAAGAACGATGACTTCCGCATTGGCCTCGGTGACATGGGCGGTGCTACGAAGTTGGAACAGAATCGACTTGCCGTTGGGATGCAATTCGCCTGCTAACGTGGTGTCGACGAGTTCAACCGCAGCAGGTGCTGTACCGTCACGATTCAGCGAAAGCTTGATCAACCCACCTGTGGCGGTTTGGAAACGGTCTACTGTGTTTCCCGTGTTCGCGGCATCCGATTCCAGTGGAGCAAATCCCTCTACGGCAGCAATCGTTCTCTCCACACCTGGGGCGTAATTCACATTCATGATCGAATTGAAACCAACCGAGTCGGCCGGCGTGAGATGGGACAAATCAATCACAACGGGAAGGCTTTGCTTTTCGGATTGCGTCTTGATTTCGACTTCCAAGTCAGTGCCGTTTTCGTTCACATGCAGGTCAATGAAACGCTCGGCACCTTCTTGTCGAACGGACCATGAACGCAGGCTGTCACCTGCAGCTTGGATGTCGGTGACTTCGGCATTACCGGTAAACCCAAGGCTCAGGGTTTTGGCATTACCTTGGATCACCTTGATTGACAGTTGAATGGCTTGCTCGATACGTTCAGCGCCGACTTGTACATTGGCGTTGGCTGTTGCGGTGTAGAAAACGGGCGGTTCGGGCAAATGTCCCCGCGCTTCGACAATGATTGTCCCAGTGCCATCTTCGCCGATGGAGCTGTTGATGCTGGCTCGCTCGGATTCCTCTTGAGCCTGACATGGAAAACTCGTCAAGCTGATGAATCCGAATAAACTCAGTGACGCAAAACAGAAGAACACATTTTTGAACATCGGAGCTGCTTTCGTAGTCATGACAGTATGTTCCTAGGAGTCGATTGCTATATGCGGAATTTCCATAGTTGCATTTTTTCACGTGCGCTACTCGCCGCTTACTTGCCGGGCCTGATCGATCATCAGCTGAAGTTGTTGAACTCGCTTGGCATTGCGATCGCGATCAGGTAATCCGGAGATCAAGTCGGATAACGTTTTCAGATCCACCATTTCCCCTAGGGGCTCGCCACGGAGCTTCGCAGAGAACATCGCTGCGGTGGTTGCGATACGCATTGACGGGGCGGCTTGGTCAGGCCGCGCAGCGTCAGTTTTGTAGGGTATCGGCCAACGGTTTTCGATCATTTGTCCAGTCGACAGGTCGCGAAACCGTACCGACACAGAACCCACATCGCCTTCGCCGTCCGGTCTCGCTTCGAACTGATAAACCGCTACTCCGGCTTCAGCGGCTGCCATCTCTGCGGCGTCGACTTTGTCGTTGCGAAAGTCTTCTTGTTTCAGCATATGCTTTTCAAAACCGAGCAATTTGTAGCGGCCAACCCGTTTAGGATTGAACTCCACTTGCACTTTCACATTCTTGGCCGATGGACGTAGCGCACCCGCAATCTGGCGAGCGAAACCATCATCGGCAGAATCGATTGAATCAAGCAGGTAGTAGCGGCCGTCTCCTTTTCGCGTGAGTGCTTCAAGAATTTCGTCATTCAAGCCCTCAGCACTGATCCCCGCGGCGTCGAAAGCGATACCCGCGTCTCGCATGGTGGTGATCATTCCCGCCAGACTGTTTGGATTGGCGTCGCCAAGATTGACAGCGCCATCGGTCAGCAGAATAACGCGATTTTGAGCATCGTCGGCCTGTTGCTCTTGTGCTTTCTCAAAAGCCAATTGCAGTGCGGCTTCAATATTGGTGCCACCTTCGCTCGGCAAATTTTCGATAAGCTGAACGAGTTCATTCGATCTAGATCCGCTAACCTTATCTGCAAGAAGCCGTGGCTGACGTGCGAAGCTGATCAAAGTGACCTGATCTATCGATTTGAGTTGCCCGGCAAGCATCGCAAAGGCGCGGCGAACGGTTTGTTGGCGGTCGATGCGTTCCATCGATCCCGAGTTGTCGAGTAGGAATGTGAGTCGCAGCGGTGTATTGCTCGCACGACCCGCAGCAGCCGTTCGCATCGCGACTCGCAACAGGTTTCGCTGTTGAAGGAACGGATGGATCGATTGCTCCAGTCGACAGGCAACTTTCTCGTCTTGACTGGGCATTGGATCGCCGTAATCGAATGCGTTGACGAATTCCTCGATGCGGATTTTTGCTGTCTCTGGCCATTCACCACGGGCGAGTGCTGCTTGGGCGAGTTTGAAAGAAACGTCACTGACGTGGAGTGAGAAAGTGGAAAACGCATCTTCCAAGGCGTTCTTTTCGTTCAGTCCGGCTGCGGCGGGTCGTTTTTTCGCAGGCGTGAATTTGGATTGGGCCTTTTCCCCATACGCCCGTGTCGCAATCCCGCGGAACCGCTCGCCATCAACCATTTGTTGACCAAGTTGACGCTGCAACTCAATTTGCTTCCCTTTTTTCTTCGGTAAAAGTTCGGTCTGGTCGACGGCTTTTGCGAAGTCACCCAATAGATCGTGACCGTAGACTGCCGCAGGTGCAGAACTTGATTCCTGAGGAAGGGCCGCCTGTGTAGGAACTCGTGGTGTTGCATCTTGTTTCGCACTAGGAGTCACAAGCTTTCCCGCTTCCAATTTTCGTCCCAGCTTGTCCGTGATTGCTAACCCAATGTCGTCCTCAAGGTCCTTTATGCGACGATCATGGAATGCCAAGGCTTCGCTAACCGTCTCAGTCGAACGCGTTTCCAAGCCTTTTGTTACATCCTGATCGGTTCGAGAAAAATCGAATCGTGGCGTTTGAGGCGGAACGTCAGAGGGTGGCACGCCAAAGAAGTAGTGGTCATTGCCGGGAGCATTTTCAAGCTGCTCCAATCTTGCTCCCCCGCTAATTCCCCCTCCCATCGCGCCATTACCTCCGAACCATTCCATTGCACTGGCAACGCCATCACCGTCATTATCGACATCAATGCCATCTAACGCATAGCGTGACGACCGACCTTCGGCTGTGTCCCCAAAAGTTGCTTGGCCGCGTTTTCCCCTGACTGCTCTCTCGGCTTTCTCATCAACGGCCATTTCCTGAATTCCAAGTGCGATCGACGATTCTTCTGGGACCTTCTTCTCAATCTCTGGAAGTCTCTTCTGGGCCAAGTCGCTTTCAGCCAACTGCCTACCAGGACCGCTGAAATTCTCAACGGTCGGCTGGACCGCTTCGTAGCTGAGAGGACCTGGATCAACCCACACAGAATCTTTTGTTCCAAGGCGTTCCGATTCTTTGGTAACGCCACTACTTGGCGCATTCGGAACGGTTACAGAGTAGTTTTGTGTCGTCTGGCCTGATGAACGTTCACGGCTCAATGGTCGCACTGATTCACGATTTAGATCCTCCCAAACAGGAGCTTCACCTGGCGCACCTACCACATCAGGCAACTCCGCATTTGGGATCAGCCGTGAGTAAACGGCGTCCTCATCAACGTAGTAGGGACTCGGGGGAGGAGACTCGGTATCGAGACTCGCACGAAGGCGAGATAGAGATGATTTGGAATTCTGTCGGAAGTCGTATTCAACATCTGCTGCCGGTCGCCCTGCGGCATTTTCTATCATTACACCGATGCTCGTACCGCCACTTGAAAACCCTTCGCCAGCCGGTACGGCGTCCAAGTACGCTTCGTATTCCTCAACGGCAAGCTGTGAATCCACGCTACGAGATGCCATGGGGCTGGAGATCGATAGCCCGAGTATGGAAAACGCGAGCAGTCCCAAGCAGCCAGCGACCGATAAGATCGCCGCGATTCTTGGATAACTTGGTACAAAACTTCCCGTCCACCATCGTCGCCTTTCACTGGATTGGACATGAACCGGCGCGGAGGTTGGTTCGTGCGACTTCCCATCGAGTACCGCAAGTACCGAGTGTCGTTTTTCAGCGGAAAGTTTCCAATCATCGTCTTGCGGTAGCGTTTCCCCAGCGGCAACTTCACGCATCAGACCATGAATCGACTCATACTCCGATTTGAGTGTGGCCAACTCGGGATTTTCCTCCATCAGTTGACTCAGTTGGTCGCGTTCCAGCTCCGACGCTTCGCCCATCACGAGAGCCACGATTCGAGCTTCGAGCTGTGGATCAATTTTTCGATTATGTGATTCTTCGTTCATGACTTTCCGTCGATTCCGAGTGGCCGCAACTTGACGGCAAGCTCTTTCAAAATGTGGTGCAAACGGTAGCCAACATTACCGATGCTGAGACCCGTTTGATCGCAAATTTCACTGTACTTGAGATCCTCGAAATACTTCAACTTCACCAACTGTCGGTCGGGTTCGTCGAGTTCCAACAACATCTGACGTACGATTCCCGTGGCCTCCATTCGCAGGATCATCTCTTCGGGGCTTTCGTCTTCGGTGTAGGTGGACGATGTTCCACCGGCAATTCCCGACACTTCCCGTTGTTTGTCGCGGATGAAGTTGAACGCCTTGTTACGCACGCAGCGCATCAACCAAGCTTTTGGCGCATCGACGTCGTCCCAATGTGTATGAAGCAGCAAGAAGACTTCTTGCACAATTTCCTCTGCTACCGAGCGGTGACCGGTTAGTGCGAATGCGTAACGCAGCAGCGGAGCCTCCTCGGTATCAAACAGTTCTCGAAGGGTGAGCTCACACTCACCCTTGGCGTTTGATGGTTTGACCCCCGGAGTCGGTTTCAACATTAATTCGGTTCGGTGTGCATGACGATCTTGAATCACGACCCAATCATCCTCTCATAATAGACGACTCGAAACGATCATGTTTCTTAGGGGATATTGGGGCATTTTCTCGAAATACATCTGCGTTAGCGGGAATACGGCCAAGAATCCCTGCATTTCACTATGCAGGCACTCGGTTCCCGACGCTCGATGTCCGGATTGGCCGTGACGGAATAGGGTGCTGGCCCCATTGGTGAATCGCGTCGCGTTTTGCCTAATGGAAGAGCGAGAGAATCAGCGAAAAAGATACGCCCCTCTCCAGCATGGGTCGCCTCATCACGCCAGTCTTGCCGGCCGGTCATTGATGGCAGCATTATCCGGTGCGACCGATAGTTGGGGGTGGAACTCGCCGGAAACCCGGGGGAACGAAATCCACAAATTTTCAGAAAAACATTTCACAGACATGGAAAACTCGAGCTAGGTTTTTCAATAGCTAATCACCATTTGTGCTCGATATCCTTCTCTCACTCGATTTGCACGACAAGTGGCAAACCAAACGTAAGTTTGGGACGCAAAGTCATGGGTCCATTCCACGAGTGGATCGCCAGACTACCGAAGGTAAACGAACCAGAATGGGTGACTTAATCTGTCACTTCAATCCGAGCGAAATAAGATGAAGAAAATCCACCCGCCTTGCGTGCTGCGCTATCGATTGATTAGCGTGACAAGTCTTCTCATGATGGTTTTGGTCACTGCGGCCCCATGTTATGCCGACGACTCAACCATTTTCAAGATTGAAGAAGTTTGGGAGTTGGTTGTCAATGAACCCGACGCTGCCAGCAATTCTCCTCAAATCACGTTCTTCATTTCTCCTAACGTGGGTCTCGAGAATTGCTATTTTCAACTGCAAATGAACTACGCCGCTGACGACCAATTTTCCGGTGGCGGATTTCATGTGGGTGCGTTCAATGACGGTCAAATGAAAGACCAAGCTCGAAGTGTCACTCGTCGAGTCCTCGCCACCAGTGGAGACGTAATCCGCTGGACAAGCGTGATGGCCGTGATTGATTAAAAAATTGTTGTACGCGGTGAAGGATGGTACGGGACAAGAATGGGGGGCGTTTGGAGGTCCGGACTATCTTGTCAGGATTCCGGCGAGTTCTGTTACTGACCTTTCATACTACCACCCACAAGATAGTCTTGATTCGGTTGACATTGGCTTCGGAGGCAATCGGGTCGAAAGCTTAACGCTCATTGAAGTTCGGGCATTCCATGCCGATGGACGGATAGTCACGGTGCCGGTCAACTGCCAACCCTAGTGTCTGTATACATCGCCTTTCGATAGCAGACTCCATTTTCAACTTGTCTCTATACTTCCGATTCCCCCTTCGGCGCTTTGGTAAAAACTCATGCGAAATCCTAACAAATTTCTCACCGCTTCTGCTGAGTCATCGTCTACCCTTCGAGAGTTCAATCCGGCGACTGCACGGTTCCGAATTTCAATCGCGAGATCTGGCAAGCAGCGGCGTGGGGCTGCACTTGTGTTCGGGTTAATTCTAAGCGTCAGTCTGGTCACCTTACTTGGTATCGTCCTAGACTTTGGCTATATCCATGTTGGCAGGACCGAGATGCGGCGATCAGCCGATGCAGCAGCGATGTCAGCATGCTGGGAGATGTTGGATCAACAGGTTGCAGGAACAGTTGATTACGAACTTGAAGCCGAAGTGAAGAGTGAAGCAAACAAGGCTGCGTTGGCGAACATCGTCGGCGACATCTCTCCAGAGCTCAAGTCGAGTGACATTGAACTCGGCACCTACAACTTTGACGGAACGTGGAGCACATCGGATCATTTAGCCAGGAACGCCGTCCGCGTCACGCTTCGACGTCAATCGTGTAACAACGGTGAATTGCCTTTGTTCTTTGGAGCGTTAACAGGTCGCAATACTCAATCGCTTGAAGTCACTGCAACTGCGGCAATGATGCAAGCCATTGATGGCTTCTACGAACCTTCAAACTACGACGAGACGCTCGAACTGCTACCATTCGCATTGGACCTACCTAGTTGGCAACAGGCGATTGCCAATGCAACATTGGACCAATATGCCTTCAAAGATGGCAGTGTCATTAGCGGGTCCGACGGATTCTTTGAAACCAACCTCTACCCCAAAGGCACCGGTTCGCCCGGTAATCGTGGGACGGTCGACATCGGTGGAAGAAACAATAGCACGGCTGACCTTTCACGACAAATTCTACACGGCGTCTCCAAGCAAGACTTTATCGATCTGGGTAAACCGTTGATGCTTGATGCAAATGGGGAGCTACTGCTCAATGGCGATACAGGAATCAGTGCGGGGGTCAAGGATGAACTTGCATCAATCATTGGCAAGCCAAGAATCATTCCGATCTATACCTCTGTTGCAGGAAACGGCAATAACGCAATGTTCACAATTGTCGCCTTTGAGGGCGTCAGGATACTCAACGTGAAATTGACAGGAAAGAAAGACAAGAAGGAAGTTGTGATTCAGCCGGCAAAAGTGATCGCTCGAGGGTGTAAAGTCGACACCACCGGGAGCATTTATAGCACCCATCTGGTTACTCCGGTCATGCTTGTCGAATAGCAGCCTATCGAAACGAGCCCTTTGTCGACTCCGCTTCGCTACATAAACTTTGTTCTGAACGTTACATCGCCTCACATGTTAATTGCGATTTTCACCCTATGTCTAAAACTCGCCACCAATCGATCCGGCCTTCACGACGCAGAGGAACCTCTGCTGTCGAGTTCGCACTGATCGCACCTTTGATGATGGGGTTTACGTTTGCTTTAGTCGAGATCAGCAGATTGAATCTGGTCAAGCAAACCGCGACTCATGCAACGCGTGAAGGCGCCAGGGTGGCGGTGCGACCAACGGCAACCAACGACGATGTCACCGCACGAGTCAACGATGAATTGGCAGTGTTGGGAATCTCCGATGCAACCGTCGAACTTAAACCTAGTCACATCGCAGATGCCGAGCCGGGGGCGATGGTAACCGTTCGTGTGCGAGTCAATACTGCATCATTGAGTTGGGTGCCGCAATTCTTTAATTTCAGTTCTCCCGATTTGGTGGCGGAAGCGACCATGCGCCGAGAAAGCACTAATTAGCTGCGCAGCCAGGAAAAGCCCAGGTTGTTCGCCACGTCCTAAGTGGCGAAATGCGCAATCGGCATTGATCGTCCGCAGCACGACGGAATATGGCCGGCTTGAAGTGCCTCAATAGACAACACAGTTGTCTGAATCCGCGGGGATTACGCCCGAGTTTAGGGTGCGAATACGCCCAGGAGGCAACCTGGCTAAAATACGCAATCGCCAGTTCTCATTTTCTACCTGCCAACGCCCAAGCAGATGGAATTCCCAAATCCTGTGTGAAAAGACAGCTGGGTGAAGCCGTTCGACGGAAATCGTTCTCACCCAAATGATCCGTACAAACCGATCGATCGCCAGCCCGAACAGAAGCGGTTGGCAAGGTTTTTAGGTTAGTTATCAGCTGATCGTCGTACCACAAATGCCAAAATAGGACTACAATAGTGGTCAACACCGAAAAGCGATCTGAGTCGGGATCATCAGTCCAGCCCAATTGATCTTTCTACTTGCCCGGCTCGGCCGGACAGCCGATTCTCGGTGTTGACACCCATTTTATAATGAAAAACGATCGAGTCGCGGTGTCCGCTTGGATTACTTCGTTTGGATTACTTGGTGCGTTCAAACATCGCAAGTCTGGTGATTCAATCTCGCCGGGGCAACACGATTCACTTACCCTCCTTCCTTACATGCAACCTGCCTTGGTTCCATCTCTCCTAGCCGCTCATTTGGTACACGCTATGAACTCCCGAAAGCAAACTCCCAAAACGAGTGACTTGCATTCAACCCGATGGTTCAATCGAACGATTGCCGTGATGGTATGCACCACCGTCCTTGGCACAGCCAACATTGGTACCCGCTTCTCATCGGCTTCGGCCCAAGATGTCGCGCCCGTGGTCGCTGAAGATGTCGTGCCCTTGGTCACAGAAGATGTCTCGCCCGTGGTCGCTGAAGATGTCGCGCCCCTGGTCGCTGAAGATGTCGCGCCCGTGGTCGCTGAAGATGTCGCGCCCGTCGCCGCCGACGATGTCGCGCCCCCACGCCTTGGCTTTGTACGTTTCTCGTTCCAGGCCACTGCATGGCGCGATGTGCTGCGATGGATTTCGGATGAGGCGGATTTGGCACTGCATGTGGGAGACCTTCCCCCCGGCAGCTTCACTTATTCGGATCCCAACGAGTTTTCGCATAATGAGGCGATCGATCGTATCAATTTATTTTTGTTACCCGAAGGCTTCGCAATCATTCGTAGTGGCAAACTGTTGTCGGTGATCAATCTTGGAGATGCCCGTAGCATGAAGCAACTCGAATCGATTGCTCGTCTAATCACGGTTGAACAACTTGACCGCGAAACCAACGAACACGATGTCGTCAAGTGTATTTTTCCGCTCGGCGAATTGGAACCACAAGATGCCGTTCAAGAACTGGCTGCGCTAAGTCTGATGTCGACTCCCGCGGTGTTCGAAAAGACAAAGCGATTGTTAGTGACCGACACGGTTGCCAAGTTGAAGAGCGTCAAATCCATTTTAAATGCATTCACTCCGGACACGATGGACAATGGCACGGTCGTGCAGAGTTTTTCACTGAAGCACGTTGAGGCTGAAGACGTGTTGCTTGTAGCCCGTCCACACCTTGGCTTAGCGACTGACGAAATGATCGGGATCGATGTGAGTATCTCAGCCGATCCACATGGCAAGAATATTTTCGTAACCGGCGTGGAGGACAAGGTGAAATTGATCGAAGGATTGGTAACCGCAATCGACCAGCCAAACGCGACGATGTCCGTAACGAACGGTGACCAGGAATTGCGAACGCATTCCATCGCAGGCGGCAATGTGGAAGTCGTTTACAATGTCCTACAAACCTTGCTAGCCGGCGAAACGGTGAGATTGTCGATGGACGAACAGGCGGGAACGATCGTCGCCTTGGCCACACCGGAAATTCAAACGGAAATATCCGAAACCGTCGCTCAAATACAAGCCAGCAGCGCCGAGTTTGAAATCATTCCGTTGACTTGGGTGGATCCATTCTTTGTGATCGGTTTAATCGAAGAAATGCTCGATCTTGCGGGGCCTCTTGATGACTCAGAAAGTTCGGATCTTGATGCTCCCAAGATCGATGCGGATCCAGTCAATCGTCGACTGTTTGTCCGCGCCAAAAAACAACAACTCGAACAGATCAAACAAATGGTCGAGGAGTTGGACGTAAATCCAGGGTCCGAGCGTGGCGATGAAGTGCGTTTCCTATCGCTCACGGGCCGCCAAGGAATACAGATACTCAAAACGGCGGCTAAATTCTGGCGAGATAGCAATCCAATCATTTTCTATGACGCTGACGAAGGCGATTCCGAACAGACCGAGCGCACGCTTAGTGAGCCCGAATCGACCACCACACCGAAATCCAGTTTGAGCATCGAAACGACGCTCGCCTCGACGATCACCAGTCGTGCCACTTCAGGCGAGGGCATGCTGTTGGCTGGCAATCCTCATCACCAGGATGATGCGATTCGATGTCAACTGACGTCGCGAGGGATCATTCTCCAATCGGCCGATACCGATGCGCTTGATCAATTTGAACAGCACATGCAAACGATCGCGGGGCCTCTGCAATTGGCGTCATCGGCCCCGATCGTGTTTTACCTTAAATACACGAAGGTCGACGAAGCAATTCGCATGCTGGCCGAGTTGCTTGAGGGTGGCGAAGTCATTGGCGGTGAAGCATCGGGTTCGTTGGTCAATGGGTATGTTGGGTCAAGTACAGGTTCCTATTCAAGCAGTTTGGTGACATCACAGGATGGCACCATGACGATGATCTCAGGCAATATTACAGTCGTTGCCGATTCGCGTTTGAACCGCCTGATCACACAAGGTTTGGCGTCGGATATCGAGCGTATTCAAAGCTACTTGGAAATCATCGACAAGGATACGAGTATTACGTCGATCGAGACACACGGTACTTCGCGTGTGATTGAATTACACAATACGAACGCGAGTGACGTAGCAGCAGCGATACGGGAAGCGTTCCCAAATCGCATCGCCGACCCGCGTGGACGCGGGCCAACCGCAGGATCACGAGCGGAGCAGGCACAAGACAATAGAGCTGCCCAAGGGGGAGAAAAAGGAAATGAAAAGTCAGGCAAGAAACTAGTTGCCACTACGCCCCCCGACTTAGAACCCAAAATGGCGATTGCCGTTCACGAAGCGAGCAACTCGTTGATTGTGACCGCCCCAGAACAGCTGTTCCTCGAGGTGGAGCAACTTGTCCAGTCAATCGACTCCCGAAGCGAGCAGTTGATTGAAGTCGTCACGCCAATCAACGGCGAGGTGGTCGAGACGATGCTGCGGCAAGTGTTGTTGGGTGAAACGCGATCTTCCCGGGCAAGTTCAACGCGTTCTACTTCGAGGCCAGCTGGCCCACAGACGAGGCCGACCGGGGCAACATCAAACCGTGGTGGAGATCGAAGATGAGTGGCTCTTTGCGAGGCAGCATCTGTGCTGCACTGATTTGCTTCACCGGTTCAGCGGTAACTGCACAATCGGGGTTGCGAGATTCGCTAGATCGACTCGATACGAACGGTAACGGGTTGATCGAACCCAATGAAGTTACGCCGCTTGCTCGGCCTTATTTGGAACGGATCACAAGAGCCAGGCGGATGTCTTTGGATCGCCCCAACCCAATCGATAAGTTACAGGAAGCGGCAAGGATCTACTTCGCGCTTCAAAATGGCGTTTCAAGAAGAGAGGTAGAGCTGGGAACACAAAGTGGGACGGTATTGCCGTTTGGGCCTGATCCTGGTGAACCGCTTGTTCCCGATTTTGGCTTGGCGGAAATCAAATACCCCTATACGGAAGCTGATTTAAGCGAAGCCGATCGCACACTTCGACGGTCTGATCGAAACCGTGACGGATTCATTGATCGACAAGAAGCCCGACGTGCCGATTGGACACATCGAGATCCCTTCGAGGAAGACGTCGACAACGATGGGCGTTTGAGTCGATTGGAATTGGGGCAACGATACGCACGACGACGACTTTTGTCCGGAGAATCCGATGAGCTAATCCAAAAGGCTCGGCGGGCCGGTAACGACATTCGTCCGTCGCAGCCCGAACAAGAGCGCCGACGAGACGCGTCGCAATGGTTCCGCATGCGTGGCACCGGTTACCGGCTAACATCCGACATCCTCGGACGATTTGATCTTAACAAGAACGGTCGTTTGGAGTCGCACGAAGTGCTTACGCTCGGATTGCCGACAACGCAAATCGACGTCAACTTGGATGGTGAATTGTCGCGAGATGAATTGCATGCGTTCCTAACGGAAATTCAGACGGAATTGGGCAGCGAAGCCGAAGGTATCCCTGGATGGTTCTACGAACTGGATGTCGATGAAGACGGACAAGTGTCGATGATGGAGTTCACGTCCGAGTGGAGCGACGAACGCCTACAAGAGTTCACGTCGCTCGATCAAAACGAAGACGGACTGCTGACCGCAACCGAAGTCTCATTGTCCAAGGCAATGGTCGGCGGCGCCTATAAGAATACCACCGCCGAACCGTTGCCGCCCGGTCGTACGATCATTTCGGAGATCGAAGTAACCGAAGACTTTTTGATTGGCGATTTGAATCTGCAACTTTCAATCACGCATTCCAGCGTCTCGTCGTTGGATGCGTTTCTTACAGGCCCCGACGGCCAACGTATTGAGTTGTTTACTGAAATCGGTGGCGGGGATGACAATTTCGACAACACCATTTTTGATGATCAATCCAGGTATCCGGTTACCAAAGCGAGACCGCCGTACCGTGGCACGTTCTTGCCCGAAGGTGTCGCCAAACGACAACCCGGATTGAGCGCTTTCAACGGCAAGAATATCCAAGGTGTCTGGCAATTGGTCATTCGCGGAACGCGCAACGAACGCTTTGGCATGCTGCACAATTGGAGCCTTATCGTTCGCCCGATGGAGGAATTGATTGGCGGAGTCGCCCCTCCACCCGACAACGATGGAATGACCGGCGAAGTGTCACAAATGGGATCGACACTCAATGCACTCAATCGATACCCCAACGCCGTCCCGGAGCGGAATCGTAACGATTCGACGCGGCAAAACAGAATTGACTATGAATCTGTGGGACGTCGGTTTGAACAGGCCGTTCAGTCAGGAAAGATGACACGAGAACAGGTGAACCAAGCCTGGCGTGAAATCAAGACTCAAGCCAATGGCGCCGATAGATCATTGAAGGAGCTACTTGGAAAGTAGACGATAGGCGAATCCGAGGGTGACCGTTCGGACAGGTAGGGCATGTTTCTTATGCCTGCTAAGTTCTCCGCTTGCGCACTATGTTCTGTCACTGTGTTCTAAAACTGTGTCTGTGGAGCGTTTTGGCACGGTGAAGTGTGCATTAACCGGAAGCGATGCGAACATAAGGCGTGCGAATGTCAAGAAGCTTGAATTCGCTGGTGAACTGTATTGGGGACGAGTGAATTCAGTTTTGATTGACGGAGCCGGCCGATGCGAAAGGGAGCCGCGCCGAATGTCTTGGAAGCATGCTGTTTGCGAAACGTTGTCGTACCATGCTTAGCGATCATTGGGCGACGGACCCTCCTAAAGCAATGATGCCCTCCTAAAGCAATGATGCCCTCCTAAAGCAATGATGCCCTCCTAAAGCAATGATGCGTGTCAAGAACGTTTCACTCTGATCGCTTGGCATCCGAATCTGATGACTTCGTCCCTACTTCGGATTGTGCCTCTTTCAATTGCGATAGTTCCGTTTGCGAGAACACAATCGTTTCGTAAGGCGATCTAACACCCGCCTCATAGAAGCAAGCGATACGCCCATTGGCCAAAACAGCGAGATCCGAATACGCTGAAGGTCCCTCGTGCAACAAACGTTCGGCTGCCCAGGTTTTGCCCTCGTCAAAGCTAGCCCGTAACGTCATTCGAACACGACCTTTCTTGGACGCCGGATTGCTGAATATCAGTACGCTGTGGGCGTCTTTTCCATCCACGGGGTAACGCTCGATTGCCGCTTGGCATATCGGCTCGATCAGTGCGGGGGCAAACTTTTGGTCGGCCCACGTCATGCCGCCATCGTCACTGAAGGCTACTTGGCGAGTTGTTTTCGAGCGATCGTAGTTTCGCATATTTAGCATCAACCGCCCGCCCTGCAGTTCAACCACTTCACATTCGTTAACGTTCCGTTTGGGCGTTACACCTCCGAGTGTCCACGTTGCGCCATGGTCGTCCGAAAAGATAACATGCGAATAGTAACCGCGCGTGTCCGCTTCGATATGGTCGCATGGGATAACCAGTCGACCGCGATGTTTGCCCTGTTCGATACGGATGCCACTGCCCGGTCCAGTTGCGTACCATGTCCAATTGGGATCTTTGACGTCGCTAGTGATCTCACGGGGTGTGCTCCATGTCGCTCCATCATTGGACGATGACATAACGAAAACTCGTCGACTGTCCTTGCTCTTACCAGCAATAATCTCCGATTCGGTATCATCGCCAAGATTCCATGTGCAAAGCAGCCAAACTGTCCCGGTATCGGAATCAACAACAGTACATGGATTGCCGCAGGTATTACCGGCATCATCCCAGA
Source organism: Novipirellula herctigrandis (assembly GCA_007859835.1). Taxonomy (GTDB): domain Bacteria; phylum Planctomycetota; class Planctomycetia; order Pirellulales; family Pirellulaceae; genus Novipirellula_A; species Novipirellula_A herctigrandis. The sequence continues at coordinate 8,084,890 of SJPJ01000001.1, forward strand.
TCACTTGTTGAGCACCCCATGATTGCCCATTGTCAGTCGAACGTTTGATCACGAGGTCGATGTCACCGGCATCGCTGCGACCATTTTTTCTGCCTTCGCAAATCGCCAGTACTGTTCCCTGGGGCGTTACCGTCAACGAGGGAATGCGGTAGGTCGCATAGCCATCCTGTTCGCTCGCAAACAGAGCGACACCGTCAGGCTTGCCAAGCTCGTCAGCATGAAGAGTGGGACAAAAATAAAGTAATCCGATCACTAGAACAAGTTTGGAATGCTTTCGCATGGCGGGATCTTTCGTTTGGCGGGAGTCAAGGCAATCGGTGCTCAGTGCGTAACTTCAGTCAAGTTTACGGAAGTGAAACGCAGAACAAATTGGGGATCGGACTTGCGATCGATTGCAATTCCCACCGAGGTCGTGAGTCGATCCAAAGAATAATCCTATCAGAATGTCCCCGTCCAAGTTGTCATACGAACGACGGCTGAGCAAAATCGCGGGGAATCTCGTTTCGACGATTTATTGGTCGCAGCCATTTGCGAGCGGATGATCATGATTGCGTAGATCAACCGCTTGCTTCGTGACTTCGTCAAGCCTCGGAAATGGGCTGGTATCTAGAAGAATAAGACGGTCAGTTTGAATAAGGTGCCGTTGAAACCACTCGACGGAAAACCGCGAACTACGGCCCGCCGCCTCGCCGGTGGTGAACATCGCCGTCCACCGAAGGTTCTCGGACTCACACTCAAAGTAAATGGAGGAAGTCGTCACTGTTCGTTGATTCGTGTGCCAAAGTAATTCGATCCAAGCGTTCGTTCAAATTTTGATGCTCCAAATTTCGCTCAGAGATACAACGCCGCTTACTCCGCGTCGAGAGTCGTTCCAGTCTTGATGCCTGGATTATTTAATTCAGACGAGACGATCGATTCGAAGGTGAATCCGGATTTTGATTGGCGGATTGCAGACAAGGAAGCGATTGCCATTGGGCCGTCGTTTGTTATTTGTTTGGCATGATCGCACAACACCAGTTTCCTTTGCTGGGAGCCTGTAACGCTTCTCGTTTCGCTCCCTGTAAGTTAGAAATGGGCGTCAAATCAGCGGTGTCGATGTTGATCCACGTGACATTCCAACGTCCGCTCGTGCTGGATAAATCGATGTCGACTGAGCCGCCGTTGGGAAAATAAACCACATAGGCCTTACCGGGGGTGGCCGCAACATAGGCTTCGTTAGCGTCCCGATTAGTGAGTAACTCGCTTGAGGGTGTCAGATCCCAAAGCGGCACTATCGCCTCCAGTTTCCGAGCCGCACGGATCGCATTCTTCGCTCGATCCGATAGGCCCAATCCGGCCGTCGGACGATGGAACCTTGCTGATGCCGCACCGCCGATGACGTGACGCCAAAATCGTTCGACGCCGTCCTGGCTTGTGTGTCCGAACTTGTTGCCGTCTGCTCCGTAGGTTTTCACTGTATTGATCGGACGCGGCTGGTTAACGAGTCGGCTACGTAGCGTTTGGAAGTTGTCCCAATGCTGTTGGCCTTTTTGATGATTGTTTTGAGACACGTCTACGAAGTCGTAACGTTCTGGATGATCAAGCGTGCGACGATGATGGGGGCCATCCAGATTCCAATCGTCCCACATTTCCGTGATGCAAACTGCAAGGTTTTCCTTTGTCGAGCGTCTCTGGATGGCCTCAGCCCAATACGTGGCCCAAGCTTCCTCCGCACTGGTTTCGTTGTCGACACAGTACAACACGTGCCCATACTTTATCGAATGCGAAAGCAGCTTCTCGACGAATTTTCGCTGATACTTTAGTAACAATGCATTGTCATGTTGCTTTGGCGTCGTAAAGAAAAACGGCTGCTCGTTTTGTCCAGGGTGCTTTGGGTACTTACCCGCCAACCCAGATTGCTTGTGCGTGTAGTTGATGTTGTTCGATGGATTGAACGGGTGGCCCAACCAATGATCACGTGAATAGTCAAAACGATCCCAAATTTCGATTTGGACGATGATGTCTCGCGCAGCAGTCAATCGCAACATGGACTCGAATCGATCCCAGTACTGGTCGTTCCATTGGTCAAGATCGTATTTACCGCTCTTTAATTTGCGGAAGGGATATAGTTCAAAACCTCCGTCGTGGCGATCGCTCATCGTGTTGCGAATGTAGTTCGCTCCAATCGATTTCATCTCGTCGAGATGCTTCTCTAAATCAGGGATCTGAAACAGATTGTCATCAACCGATCCTCCCAGCAACAACACGTCTTTTCCTTTGTATTGCCAGTAAAACGGATGCGTCTCACTCGGGCAAATACGATCTGGTGTCGCTGGCGGTTGGGTAGCAAGCACCGACCACTCACAGCAAGCGAAACCGAGCAAGATTAAGGCAAATCGAAACATGGTGATGTTGTCTCCGTTGAAATTGCGATCCTGATTGCGTGAAACGAATACCGTTTGCAGGGGGAACTCACTTCGCATCATGTATTGAATACCAATATATCAGTAAATTTGCGCCGGGATTCATTGGCGTCGAGAAGTCCATTGGTAGATAGCCGGGGAATCACTATGATTGCTGCTCTTGGCAATGCATTCCAACCAGACGAGTCTCTAGTGCGAACGATCAATAAAGCTTACGAAGATCCCTTGGATCTAATTTGGATACACGCCGCTGCTCAAATGGGCATGCGGGTCGAACGCAGTGTGGAGGTCAACGCTTCGTGGGATGGGCACGGAGTTTTGACCATTGGTACGCCTGAAACACTCGATCCGGATGACTGTTTGGCTCAGATGATTTTGCATGAAGTTTGTCATGCTTTGTGCGAAGGGCCCCAGTGCGTCGACAAGCTTGATTGGGGACTCCATAGCTTTGATCCATCAAAGAAAGTCCATGAGCATGCATGCCTACGACTTCAAGCGGCTTTGGCAGATCAATACGGCATGCGAGCCTTCTTTGCAGCGACGACGATGTTTCGTCGCTATTATGACCACCTTCCCACGAACCCACTCGAAGACGACGCCGATCCCGCCATTGCCATGGCCCAAGTCGCATGGGAACAAGCTCAACATGGGCCTTGGGCCGATGCGCTGCGTGATGCGCTGCGCCGGACAGCCGTGATTGCACGAACGCTTGATGGAGTAACGACGGAGGCTTCCCTTTGGCATACGCAGGGTAACTGCGGCGAAACATTGCCATGAATGAGCCAACCGCGATGTTGGATTCCCGCTAAAATTCTCGTATTGGTTGCCTTAATTCAGCAGACATGTATGCGGCCTCTTGCACAGCGAGGTTCTTTAGATAGTCAGGTCCATTCGTCTCAAACGGCTTATTGTTCTTCAACGCGTCGATGAAGTGGACGAAGGTGTTGTAAACGCAATCACCCGCGAAATTTATATGCGGGTGATGATAAGGATGGTCTTGTTCGCTGCCGCCGAGCGGTTGAACGGTGATCCGACCGTCGAGATACAGACGGATGGATCCTAGATCGCCTTCAACGAGGAATTCACCGAAGGTATATCGTGGGTCCGAAACGTTGGACTCGTTGTATCGATTTGCATCCCAAACTCCCACCACGCCCGATTCGAATTCGAAGACGAGCAACGCAGTGTCTTCGCCCTGAATCACTGGGTTCATTTGACGCAGAATCGCATACACACTTGAAATTTCGCCAGCTAGATAGCGGTAGGTGTCGATGAAATGAACGCCGTTCTCGAACACCAACAAACGTGGCATTGTGCGGAAAAACGGTTGGCGAGGAATGTAGGCATCTTTGCCCCAACCGTCACCCATTCGCGAACGGAACGTCATCGAATGCAATTGACCAATAACGCCTTGCTGCAATAGCGATTTGATTTCACGATGCCAAGGTTGAAACCGAAAATTCTCGTGTACCATGAATGGCACGTTATGCTTTTGTACAGTTTCAACGATCTGTTTTGCCTCTTCAAATGTCGGTGCAAGCGCTTTCTGGCAAAGAATCGGAATCCTCCTTTGAGCGGCGATCTTGACGTATGCCAGATGCGTTTCCGGCGGCGTGATGATATCGACAAAATCCGGTTTCAGTCGATCGATCATTTCCTCAAGGTTGTCGCCGCATTCCGCAATTCCGAACTCGTCGGCAAACGCCTCCGCTTTGGAAACCGTACGGTTACAGATTCCGACAACCTCGACATTCTCGATACGGTTCCACGCTTCGTAATGGAAGCGGCTAAAGTATCCAGTCCCGATGCAGATTGCTTTCATCTTGGTCATACTACTTGCGGCTCTCGATTAGCTTGAGTGGTTCCAATTGTCGGAATCCGCAGTGTAAACCTTTGCTGGCAGCTCTGGCAGGTGGTATCGCCCGTGGTACGGCACAGCGTCAATCACGGAAACATGCCAGCTGATTTAATCCGTAATTAGACGGGCCTCGATACTCGCGATCTGACCGTTGGCGAAGTCGTCCGTGAGAAACCACTGTTGATAGAGGCCCTCGATCTGTCTTAGATACCAATCGACGGACGACTTTTGCAACGTGCGTTTGGAGTCCTTCGGTCTATCCTCGTCACGGATCGGGGGATGAATGCGATCGGCGGGCGCTTTATAAGACGGGTCGTAGACGATTGCTGGTAGTTCCTCGGCGGGCAACAGATGACGCCACAGGAAAGCCTGCATTCGGTCCTCCGTCGGCACGACCCGATGGACGACTTCCTTCTCCCCAATCGTCGCGCTGCCTACAACAGTAACATTAATCGGTTCCTCGGACTCGGTAAGGCTAGTTTTCACTGAAAGTCCCACCGACTCCTTGCCTGCCCCAATCGTGGCGCCACCCGATGTGAGCCCCTCGGGCAAGTCCTTGAAGCTGATCTTGATTGGTCCCGTGTATCCGTCTTTGCGTATCGCATAGACCTTTACCGCAGCTGAATTCTTGCTGCGCATCACGAATCGGGAAGGTGCTACTCGCAATACGAAATCGGGTTGTGGCTTGCTAATTCGCAGTCGGTAGGCGTAGTCCTTTCCTGCGTGTCGCCTCGTATCCCCGAGATGAATAAAATACTTTCCATCGGCGGGTAGCTTCACCATCAAGTAGGAATCGGCGTGGTCGGTGTTCATTCCGGAGGCCGCATCATAGTGATCGTCGTTCAAGGCGATGATCTTGCCGTCCGCACTGGTGACCTTTAGGAAGGAATCGAAAGGGGAACCGAGTCGTCTTGCATTCACTTCCGCAACGATTGTCTCTCCGGCTTTGCCGTCAACCTCAAAAACATCCCAATCGCCCGGTTTGTCGGCTCGTCCATTGACGATGATCGGAAGAGTGACCTTTTGCGGGCTGGACGGTGCGTCGTTTGATTCGATGTCCATACACTCGGGCAGTGTGTCCAACGCGAATGGCACATAATTTGAAGAAAGGCTATCGTTGGTGGCAGCAACTAAATGGATTCCTGGCTTGGCATCTAATGGAGCAGGCGACAGTGCGACATCATCCAAATTCCAACCATTCATTTCGACACTTACCGGCTCGCCGACAGGGCCGCCCAACGGGAAGATGCTGGTCAAGAACGGCAACTCACCGATCGTGATCCGATACACAAAACTTTCGCGGCCGCGAAACAATGCCTCATTAATCGTTAGCACATACTCATCATCCTCGGGGATTTCAACATAGATGATGGGGTCAGGACTGAAACGGAAATCGTCGTTGTAGGCGATCTCGTTGCCGTCCGCGTCGTGTAGCCGCAGCACGGCTTGAAACCAACCGGGAACACCATCGGCCACATAGGGACTTAATTGCCGGGCTTTGGCAGAGATGACCAAACGTTGGCCCTTGCTGGCTTCAAAGCGATAATGGTTCATTTCGCCAGCAGCGATTTGGCCGTTCATCGTACATGGCACGGAAATGTGGACTTCCTCTTCGTCCACCGGCCGCTTGCGTTGGGCGAGGTGCTCCTTGCCAAGCACCGGCAACTGACAGGTCTTCATCGGCTTACGCGAAACTTCGGGTACTTGGTCCACGTAAAACGCCATCGGATTAGAAATACCGCGTTTGGTAACTACCCGAATTTCTCGACGGCCCGGTTTCGCATCAGGATCCACCGTGACTTCGGCAAAGACAATCTCGGTATGAGCGCGAACAGCTGCATTGCGTTGGTCTTCCGCGAACAACCGTTCGATTCGTTCAATCAAATTCTGCTTTGCGACTTCGATTTCAGTAAGTTCGGGAGCATCCGTCGTATTGGCGCCACCCGGTTTTGCCTCTTCCTGTTTATCTAAATTCGCATTGCAATCAATGCAAACTGTCGCGTCGAGCGGATTGAGCCGACCGCATGCGGGGCACATCAGTCCCTCGACTTCCGGTGGTTTAACAATTGCAGGAAACTCAAAATAGGCCATTTCGGCAACCATTGCCTCACCCAAACTTGAGTCCTTCTTTTTCAACTCATTCAGTTGCTGGCGGAGCAAACCGAGTTCCTGATTACTCATCACCCGTTGGTAGTCGATCAGCCGAGCGGAAACCCCTTCACCGCTGACCACCAACCCCGAAGCATCGGTGAGTCTTTGTCCGCCAAATCGGATCGGAAACGTGGTGCCTTGTTGACCACCGGCCGGATAGACGTATCCGATGTATTGGTTTTGGGCCTGGGCTGAGGATGCTGCGGCCAAAAGCATGGCCAATGCCAAGATCGAAAGTGTTTTAAATCGACTCATGAACTTCTCCATTTTCCTTCTGCAAATTGGGCATTGGGGAAAACACGTGCTAAAGCTTGCGATGGGACGCGGGGGGAAACCGGTATGGCTGTCAGCCCCCCGCGATCTTGATGGTAAATTGCCAGCGATGGTTACATAATTTCTTCTAGAAGGCCCGCCGACTTCATTCCTTCGTTTTCGGTGTCCAAGACACGGGCATCGAGCCCCAACGGATGCGGAAGTTTGGCGTTCGCGTCAATGCCTGCTAACAGATAGATACTGCCCAGTAAATCCGCGGGATACACTGGTCTTTCCTTGACGTTTTCGCCTTTTTCGTCCGACGATCCAACGATTCGACCGCCCTTGAATCCGCCGCCTGCGACCATCACGGTGAAGACTTTTCCGAAATGACCGCGACCTCCGTTCCAAGGTGGCTCCCAGTCGACCTTTGGCGTTCTGCCGAACTCACCAGTACACCAAACCACGGTGCTATCGAGCAGGCCACGATCGCCTAAATCCGAAAACAGCGTTGCAAGTCCCTGGTCCAACATGGGACATTGTCGCTTCATCGTGGTGAAGTGGTTCGAGTGTGTGTCCCAACCTCCAGGAAAGCTAATTGTAACGTAAGGCACCCCAGCCTCGACCATCCGCCGTGCTGCCAAGCATTCTTGGCCGAACGTATTGCGGCCGTAGCGATCTCGGAGTTCCTTGGGTTCGTTCTCTAAATTGAACACTTCCCTACCTTTACCCAGGATCAACCCGTAGGCTTTTTCCTTGGCCGACTCCGCAGCTGCCATCTCAGGTGCATCTGCGATTCCGTATCCTAACAGATTGATCTTATCCACCAATTCACGCCGTGCCCTTTGCCTCGCATCGTTGATTCCTCGGTTTACGATTCCCTGTACCTCAAAGCGAGCCGCATTCGGATCTCCACCCGTGGCGAAAGGCTTGTACGCAGGGCCTAAGAAGCCTTCCTCGGAAAATCGTCCTGCTGCTTTTAGCATTACGATGTAAGGTGGCAGCAATCCTTTGTACTGTTCTTTTTTGAAGTACGCGAATATCGCGCCCACACTCGGGTAGGCCAATCGCCCGCCGGGCTTGTGGCCGGTTTGCATTAGATAGGCTGCCGTCTCGTGGCCATTGTTGCCATGAGTCATACTGCGAATCAGCGAGTACTTATCCGCTTGTTTTGCCAAATTCGGAAACAGCGAACTGACTTGGATTCCTTTGACGTTAGTCGGAATGAATTTGTCAAACTCGCCCAAATAGTCGTAGCCTGTGCCCGGCTTCGGATCCCACGCGTCGTTGTGGGACATGCCACCCCACAAGAAGATCTGGATTACCGATTTCGTTTGACCCTTCTTTGCTTTGGCGTGGGCCGCAGCATCACGAGTCGCCTTCTGTTGGGCAAGGAGTTGCTCCGGTGTCAAGGCAGGCTTGTCCTGAGCCGCAGCGGCAACACCGCGAGCGTTAAGTCCGCCGGACGCGATTACCCCTGCCGCGCCCAACGCTCCTTGTTGCATGACCGTGCGTCGCGATACGTGTTTTCGGTTAGGATCTTGATTTGTACTCATGATTTCAGTTCTCCTTAAGCTTCCCCAAAAAGTTGTTTTGTCAAAAAGCCAACTGTTTCGCTGCATTTTCCCGTAAAATATCGATCATCAATGCCGCAGCAGAAATTCGGGACTATTGATCAACGCCCAGGCCAGATCAATCCAAACGTCACGTCCCTTCGTTACTCCGGTTTTGGCATATTCTTCTGCTGCTTTTACGTCGTCATCCGTCGGGTATCGCGAGAGGATTGTTAGGTAAAGGCTCTCGGCGATTTCTTTTGGTTTCTTTCGTGACGAGACCATTGAAATCAGCGTTGGTCCACTCTGGAGTTTGCTCTGGATCGTGGCCGAATTTAGCATGTGCAGCCATTGCGGTGAGGCAAGTTCATTGACTCGCTCGTTTTCCATCCCGGTTGAACGCGACGAGCGTCCGAATAATGAAAGGAAAGAACTGGTGATACTACCGTCGGCCAATTCCACCGCCGTCATCCGCTTGGGAATGTAAGTGAAAGGCTCCGGAACAGCGCTAGTGTAAAGGTCAGAGCTTCCGGTGATATCGTTCAATGCATCGATCAAAACTTCGGCTTCCACTCGTCGTAAGCGGTAGCTCGCAAAGTTCGCTGTCGCTTCGGCTTGTTTAAATCTCGGAATCGATGAGAACTGGTACGCGGTTGATGTATAGATCAATCGTTTGAGATGTTTAAGGTCATACTCGTTTGCAATCAATTCCTGTTCCAAGTAGGCCAATAGCTCGGGGTTGCTTGGTGGATTGTCATCCCGAATGTCGTCCGGTTCGTGGATGATGCCGCGTCCCATCGCCCACGCCCATGTGCGGTTGACGATGGCTTTGGCGAGCCAGGGGTTTTCCGGTTGAATCAGCCAATCGGCAAACACTTCCCGTGGGTCACGTGTAGCCGGAATCGTCGTTTTGGTGCCATCGGGAAAGACAACATCCAACGGCCCGTTTTCACTCAACGGTTCGGTCAACGCCTGAGGAATCTTGTTGGTCGCCGTCACCGATTTAGCGACCGCGTCGATTCCCGGCGCGATGCTACCAAGCACCTTGGTCGAGTGTAGTGGATCCCAGAAGACAATTTCTTCTTTCCACTCACTTGTCGGTTTATAGCCAACCTGCGAGAAAAACACTGCCATCTCGGTGCGCCGGTGTTCGGGCCAAAAGTCGACCCGCGTGCCCATTAGAGCTAAACCAACCGAAGAAGCGATACCATCGGGTGTTTTGCTTTGTATCGCACGGTAGAAATTTACCGGGCCAACCCGGTAGTTGCTCCCGCTGCTGGTGAGCAGTTCGCGTACAAATTGGTCGTATGGCTTATTCTCAGCAATCGATTTCCAAACCCAACGGTGGTATGCCTGGGCTGCATTAGGCCAAACCTTGACGGGGAACTCTGCCTTGACTCGAAGGATATCACCCCACTTCATTGCCCAATAATCGACGTGCGCAGTCTGTTCGAGCAACTGCTCAATCAAGGCGATGCGTTTGTCTTGAGCCGAGCTTTGTATGAACACCTTGGCTTCCTCTCCGGACGGCAACTTGCCGGTCAAGTCCAAATAGGCGCGGCGGATGAACACCGCGTCCGAACAGAGGACCGGTTGGATCCCCAAAGACTCAAGCTTGGCAAATACAATTTCATCAATCCGGTTGGCTGGTTTTGGGGGCTCGGAGCTTTCCATGACCGTTGCCACTTTTCGAGAGGCAAGCAGCCGGTATAGCGAAGCCTTGGCCTGCTCGGCTATTTCTTGCTTTTCAAAAGCAATTCGGACGGCTTCCGCATGCGCAGCCCGCGTTTTGTCCGCTTCCGCCTTCATCGGAACGGCCACGGCTTCCGTTGCAACGGCTGCTTTTTCATCCGCCTCGTGTGTCTTTTTGGCTTCTGCAATTCGCTTTTTGAGGTTCGCCAATCCCTGTTCCGATGATTTCTTTCGTGCTTGGGCTTGCGTCAATTTTTGCGAAGCGGAGTTGGCCGTCTTTCTCGCTTGCTCAAGCTTCTTGGCGACTGGATCTAGAATCGCTTTGGCCTGATTGGCCGTTTTGCGTTTAGCTGCGGCATCGGCAGTAGCAAGCTTGCTCGTCTTATTTAGCTGAATCAAATTCTTGGCGGCGTCCTGAGCTCCCTGATTCGCGGTCAACGCAGCGGCAACTTGGGCCTTGGCACTGGCTAGGGCTGCATCGCTGGCGGCCTTCTGCTTTTTCCCTTCGGCCAACTGCTGCGCCGCAGTCGTGGCCTGAGCCGACAATGGCTGCTCACGCTGCTGGGCTTGAGCCAATGCAGCTTTGGCATCCTCAGCTGCTTTGCGTTTGGCCGCGGCCTCATCGGTGGCCACCTTCTTTTCTTCGTCCGACTTAGCATCATCTTCGGCAATTTGTTTGGCTTTAACGTCAGCGTCTTGAGCTGCCTTATCGGCGTCTTGAGAAGCAACCGAGGCCGCAGCAATCTGTTTCTTGACGTTCGCCAAAGCCTCGTCGGCCGATTCTTTCAGTGCTTGCGTTTCGGCGAACTTTTTTGTTGCAGCGGTGGCTTTTTCCTGCGCAGACTTTTCGTTTTGTCGAGTGTTAGCTAGGGCGGATTCCGCAACTACTGCAGCTTTGATTTTGGCAGCTGCTTGTGTGACGGCTCGGTGTTTTTCCTTTGCCGCCTTCTCGAACTCGTCAGCCACTTTCTCGGCTGCTGCCAACGTTGCGGTGACGGCGGCTATTTTTCGCGTGGCGTTTGCCATGGCATTGTCGGCTGCTTTCTTCTTCGCCGTTGCCTTAGCCACTTTTTGAGTAGCGGAATCAGCCACTTTTTGCGAATCTTGTTCGGCTGTTTGTGCTTGAGTTAAGGCTTCCTTGGCGGCATCGGCCGCCTGTCGACGGGCCGCGGCATCCGCTGTGGCTTTCTGTTTTTCTGGTTCGGTTCGGCCACGATGTGCCGCAAGTTGTTTGGCCTTGGTCTCGGATGCTTGGGCAAGTTTCTCTGCCGTTTGATGCGTAGTCGTCGCCGCGGCCAAATTCGTTTTAGCATTGGCCAACGCGGCGTCGGCTGCCTGCTTCGTCGCCGCGGCCTCTGTGCGTTGTGCAGCGGCGGCTTTGGCTACCGCTTGTGCTTGCTGTTGAGCTTGTTGCTTTTCCGTTAGAGTCGTCTTGGCGGCGTCGACTTCTTTACGCTTGGTGGTCGCTAGCTCGGTAGCTTTGGTTTTCTCTTCGTCACTCTTCTCTTCATCCTGGGCAACTGACTTGGCGGTGGCTTCCGCAGCCTTGGCGGTCTGCTCGGCACGCTGATGTGCCGTGGAAGCGGCGACAACTTCCGACTCAACTAATTTCAGGGCCTCGTCTGTTGCCGTCTTCTGCTTGTCGGCCTCCGCCAATTTGCCAGTTGCAGCGGTGGCTGCGGTCTCCGTTTGCTGTTTCCTTTGTTGTGTTTGAGTCAAAGCGACCTTTGCGTTGTTTGCTGCGGTCCGTTTGGCAGCAGCATCGTCCGCAGCCATTTTCAACTCGTCCTCTGAGACGACTCTGGCGTGCGATTCCGCTGTTTGGGATAGTTCGTTAGCGGCCTGCAGGGCGGTTGTGGCAGCCGCAACCTTTTTCTTGGCATTGGCCAACGCTTCATCAGCCGTCTTGTTCTCCGCTTCGGCTTCAGTAACCTGCTCAGCCACAGTAGTCACTTGGGCTTGCGCACGCAGCTCGCTCTTTTGGGCCTGTGTCAGAGCGGATTTCGCTGCGTCGGCTGCTTTGCGTTTGCCAGCCGCTTGTGCTGTGGCGGTTTTCGCCAGTGTTGCGAGTTTGTTGGCTGCGTCGGATGCCACTTTCGCAGCTAATTCAGCTTCGCGAGCTAGTTTCTCAGCGGCATCGTAAGTTTGTTGCAAGGGGAGAGCCGCGGCCTTTGCCTCGGCCAACGCCTTGTCTGGTCCCGGTTTGGCAGCAGTTGCGTCGGCCAGGGCTTTAATGGCAGCGGGTACTTTGGCCTCCGCTTGTTCTAGGTCCTTGACGCCCTGTTCACCCGATAATTTCTTCGCTTCGGTCGCCCGTTGCCGCTTTGCGTTTGCGACTTTCCTGGCGTCGGCGTACGCAGTGTCGGCCTTTTTCGCAGCTTCTTTCAGCGGACCAACCGCTGCTTCTGCCTCCCTGGCTGCCTTCTTCGCAGCTTCAAAGTCAGCCGTTGCCTTCACTTCGGCGTTTGCTACGAGTTCTGCGTTCGCTTTTTGATCTGCTTTCGCATTGGTAAGCGTTTGATCGTCCGCGCTTCGCGCCGGCGCGACTCCAAATAGGATGAAGATGAACACGAGTAGTGAAAACACTTTGGTTCTCATCTCAAATCGCCTCAAACAGGTAGGAGTTTTGGAAGGTTCGTTCGGACTGCTCGCCCCGCCCTCATTTTCGCCGGAAGTTTCGATCTCTGACGCTCAATGGGAAGGTTGGGTTGCTGTGACATCGTTTGCTGCTGTCGGGAACGCGCATCAAAAGTTTTGATTGGCTTAACCAAGACATGTTGCGTACTCAGTCTCAACCGTTTGCATCCGTTCTCAAATGGTCGTGAGCTTCCACCGCAAAGGATCTCCGCGATGTTGCGCTATTGGTGGGATAGGTGGGGGTGTCAGGGCGGGGAGGTAACGTTCGCATTTTGCGTGCGATACTCGCATGGGAACAAATGCCTTAACATCATCTTGCGCCTTCCAAGGCCGCGTGTCCAGCCTTTCCACCCACAATTTCCCTATCGCAATTCTCTATTAAGGAAAATGGTGCAACCCAAACGTGTTCGGCGTAGCGGTTGCCAGGGTGCAGCAAATTGACGCAGGCGGCAATCGTTGCGGATACCGGCGCCATTTTTGCATAGTGCGAATTTGAAGCGTAGCGTTTGGGGGCGGTTTTCTGCAGTCGGATCAGTTGGGTCTTGGAACGATCCTCTATTTGCTCGCGATAACGATAGTCTCAAAGTGAAATTCGGTGGCAATCCAGTGATAAGTTTCTTGGCTGCAATGGTTGGCCAGCGATATGGTTTGATCGGGTAAGCGCTCGCTTTTCGCTTTGGTAGTCGCTATTTTGAATATTGCATTGCGTCCCATCCAACTTTCCCACCTCTCTACATACTTTGCATCAGAGCTATCTCGCTGCCGGTTCCATTGGTGGAACTAAGTCCGTCACTAAGGTCCGCAACGCGCTTACGCACCATTGGAACTTGGATCCTGTCGCGTCATTGTGATTGCAGAACCGTGTTTCCCGTCCCTCAACCCGATCTTTGCCATGTCGAACGTCATATCTCGATCTCTGTTTTTTTCGCTGTTCATGAGTCTTGGCACCACCTTTACATGGGCACAACCTACTGCACCCCCTGAACCGGGCGCCATCGTCTTTCAAACTGACTTCGAAACACCGCAACAACGTTCGGCATGGTCAGCGTCTGAGTCCGCGAGTTGGGAACAGGACGAACAAGGGACGACGAGGCTTTGCGTCAGCGTTCCTCGCGATGAAGCAACGGGGGGCGCCATGATCCAGATGCCTTTTGATTTATCGCCTTACCGTGGTTATCAGTTAGTATTTGAATGCATGGCGAAGGCCGATGACGTGACAAAACCAAGCGAGACTTTTCTTGGCGCCAAGTTCATGCTGCATTATTCGTCGGAGTCGACTGGCCCCCATTGGCAAAACGAAAACAACGTCTACGGCAGTTTTGATTGGCGCAAATTGCGTTTCACCTCGACCATCGCTGACGATGCAGCTGATGCGCAAATCGCTCTGGGATTGCAGGGAAGTTCGGGACGAGTGTGGTTCGATGAAATCAAGGTCTTCGTTTTCCGAAAACCACCACCTACGCGCCCAGCACCACCCCTGAATCCTAGCCCTGTTTTCAAAGGCCACGACTTACCCCGGCTTCGCGGCGTGATGTCCCCCAACAATTTCCGCGATGAAGACTTGCGAACACTCGGCGAACAGTGGAATGCAAACGTAATCCGGTGGCAGATCACTCGCAATTGGGGCCGCGCAGGTACCGAACGTGATTTGACGGAATACGACAAGTGGTTTGACAGCGAACTCGAGGATCTCGACAAAGCACTCGAAGCTGCTAACCGATACGGATTGAAATTGGTTGTCGACGTTCACACGCCCCCAGGCGGTCGGTACGACAACATGGACTTAGCGATTTTCCACGAACCCCTTTATCAAAATCATTTTGTCAAATCGTGGGAGAAGATCGCTCGACGTTACAAAGGAAACTCGGCTGTCTGGGGTTATGACCTAGTCAATGAGCCCGTGCAAAACCAACCCTCTCCTGCCGGAGTTGCCGATTTTTTAGGCACACAGGTTCTCGCCGCGAAAGCAATTCGCGCTATCGATGCCGAAGTGCCAATCATCATAGCCGCAAGCGAATGGGATTCAGCAGCGGGTTACCGAACCCTAGAACCTGTGGATATCCCCAACGTGATCTATCAAGTCCACATGTACAAGCCACACGAGTACACCCATCAAGGCGTCCGTAACAACGTGAAGGACCTCGTTTATCCAGGAACGATTGGCCACCAAAAGTGGGACAAGGAAGCGTTACGAGCCGTATTGGAACCAGTTCGCGAGTTTCAATTGGCTTACAACGTCCATATTTATGCCGGTGAATTCAGTGCAATCCGCTGGGCCCCAGGCGCCGCAGAGTACCTATCGGACGTCATCGATTTGTTCGAAGAGTACGATTGGGATTGGACTTATCATGCGTTCCGAGAATGGGACGGTTGGAGCGTCGAGCATGGTGCCGATCCAGATGACCATCAACCAACCGCACAGCCAACCGATCGCAAAGATTTGCTACTGAAGTGGTTTGCTAAAAACCAAAAGCCCAAGTGATCGGTGCAACGATCCATTCGCCGAAATGCATCGGCCCAATTTCAGTCCACGGCGTACCTGCGGCCGCTTCCAAAGCATTGCCACAGGTAGCGACAGGAAACGAGCGAGGACATTCCGAATGATGCCACTCGCTCAAACTCGGTGACTTTCGACTACGGCGTAGCTCTCACGAAGACTCGCAACCGCTTGGTCGAGTACTTCGGTCCGCTGCTTGTGAAAGTCCAATCACGCGTTTCGCCTTGACTGTTGCCAATCCCGATGTCTGCGTTTGCTCCTGCATTCCATTTGTTGATTGCAAAGATTGTTTGTTTTGCGGCGTGATTGTGAATCTGCATCGATCCATAACCGTCTTGGGGCGGGCCAGGCTGGTCGCCAAAATCAAAAACCGAAGAGGAAGCATCTTTGATTCCGCCACCATTGTCTGGTCCGTAATTACTCGGCCAAAATTCAATATTGCCTGTCTGAATCGATGTTCCAGTGACCACGTCATCGGTGGAACTGAACACGTCCATCGAGCTGACGGCTGTTTGAAACTTGGCGCTGGATGACATGGTCGGAAGACCAATTTGGCTTGCGTCGTCCGTGAAGGCCTCCATACTGACGAAGACCTTCTGAGTTCCAAAATCGCTCGAATTCAATTCAAGCAAGTAGCCCACTCGGTCAAACGACTTTACGTCTGCGGCATGATCGACGTCATAAGTGATATCGCGTTGAAGCTTGGCCAAATCGAGGTCGTATACAAGTTGGTAATCGGATAGCCCAGGAATCATTTCACTGAAATCGGGGGTCTTTCCGCCTTGGAATGCACTGACGGGAAGCCCCGTAGCCCCGGTTAGATTTGGTTCAGCCAATTTGTCCCATGCATAGCGAAACGCGACGGGTTGCTTCACCTTGGATGAACTGAGAACCACCACGTCTCCATCGATTTTGGCATCCGCAGGGTGAAAACCGCCAGAGAATTTGCTGATGATCTCGAAATGGCTTGGAACGTTTCCGTCGCGAGTTTTTAGAACACCGCCGGTATATTTAAACTGAATCCGGAGTTCGTCTCCCGACATGCTGATCGATTCCATTTCGGGGCTACGCGCGACAAGATCGGTTTGCCCATAGTCATTTTTCAATGCCAGCAGTGCGAGCCGACGCCCTACATCGAGCTTATTAGGTGGATGAATGTTGCCGAGCGTGGCAATGTCATTGATCACGACCATCCCCGTATTCGGGATCGATTGTGCAGCCGCTTGAGCTTCCCAAAATCGCGGCAAAATCGTCGAATCCTCGTTCCCATATTGGAACGGCGCTATCTGTACATAGTAGAAAGGGAAGTCGCCTTGGTCCCAAACTTCACGCCAACCCTCAATCAACGCATTCATTTTGTCAGCATACAACATGCCTTCGCCATGATTCGATTCGCCTTGGTACCAAATCGCTCCCCGGATTCCGTAGCCGACCAATGGATGAATCATCGCGTTGTAAAGCATGGTCGGATCTTGATGCGATTGAAATGGCATCAAGTCGACTGGAAAAGCGGGGTTCACTGGTACGGAAGTTTTTGCAGCGAACGCCGTCTTTGCTTGCCCGAGCCAAGTTTCCGTTTCCGAAATGTGCTGAGACATTCGGTCTTGATACGTTTCGGATCCCGGGTTTCGCAGTTGCACTGACGCGTAAATGTCTCTTAGTGATTCAATGGGTTGGAACCCTGCGGCTGTCGTCCACGGCTCGATTCGTGTGCCGCCCCATGAAGAGTTTATTAAGCCAATGGGAACATCAAGTTTCTCGGCCAATTCTTTCGCCATGAAATAGCCTGCCGCAGTGAATTGACCAACGGTTTCTGGGGAACACACCTGCCAAGTCGCATTGACATCCGAAAGGAGTTCCATCGATTGATTTTTGCCAATCTTCACATGACGTATCAATGGATGGTTGGCGCTCACGATTTCAACGTCCGCGTTTTCGGTTCTATTCACCGTCCATTCCATGTTGGATTGGCCCGAGCATAACCATACTTCGCCAATTAAGACATCGTTGACCTCAATGGCGTTTGAAGCCTGAACCAACAACACTTGCCCCGACGCAGTCGCTTGCATCGCTGGCAACTCGGTCTTCCAAGTCCCCTCCTCGCTTGCTTTTGTTGTGACGCTCTTTCCGCCCAAACTAATCGTGATTTCTTCACCTGGGGCCGCCCAACCCCAAACGCGGATGGGCATTTGTTGTTGCAGCACCATGTGGTCGTTAAAGAAGCCTGGCAAACGGGCTTCCGCATTAGCCGATGCGGACGTCAGGATTGCAAATCCAAACATTGCAAAACAGTGACAAAGAAACAGAAAGGAACTTCGCTTCATGAGAACTCTCTCGTTAAGATCGGGGTGGGTTTTTGTAGCGTAGGAAAAGACGAGCTTCGTCTTCCTTTTTAGTTTGTCGCGTGCTGAATAAGTTTATCACAAAAGCTCCCTTCCGCGGGTACTGATCTGCACCCAATAATTGACACGCGCAATATGACAATATTGGACTCGAATCTAATCGGCATTTCCATGAAGAGAATCGCCGATCAAGAAATCCCGTTTTTATCGAACTCTATCGCGAAACGGATTGGCTTGCGAACGACCCGCTATAATTTGAGGGATTTCAAAACTGCCATCCATTCAAACTCTCTATCAGGGCACCATTGTGAAAAGCAAACATCTCCATTTGAATCGTCGGCGGGCGTTGCAGATCGCGGTCACAGCATCGTTGAGTGCTGGAGCTTTATGTTGTGGTCCGGTTTCGGTCAATGCCGAAGAGCTCGTGTCCGGCCAACACAAACCGTGGCTGCGTAAGACATTGAAATTCGGCATGATTGGCGTGGATGGCGACTTGAACGACAAATTCGCTGCTGCTAAACAAGCCGGATTTGAAGGGGTTGAGCTGAACGCACCTGGATTCGATAGACATAGTGTCAAACAAGCGACTAATGCGGCCAAAGCAACCGGCTTGATCATTGACGGAACGGTTGGTTCAGATCATTGGCAAGTGCGGCACACCGACCCTGACCCAGCGGTTCGCGCAAAAGCCTTGGCGAGCTTGAGACAGGGTTTGCAGCAGACAGCGGACGTTGGTGCCGACACGATGTTGTTGGTCGCTGGACACGGCAAAGATGGATCACCAAGTGAAGTAGACAAGCGAGCGCTGGACAATATCAGTCAGGCGGTACCAAATGCTGAGGAGTTAGGTGTTTCTATCTTGATCGAAAATGTATGGAACGAGTTTCTTTACGATCCAAATGGTGGGACAAGTCAAACGGCCGATGCGTTGGCCGCCTTTATCGATGATTTCAATTCCCCATTCGTGGGTCTCCAATTCGATATCGGCAACCATTGGAAATACGGCGACCCGGCCGAATGGATTCGAACACTCGGCCAACGAATCAAGAAATTGGACATCAAGGGTTTCTCACGTAAGACGGGCCGGTTCACCAAGATTACCGAGGGCGATATCGATTGGCCGACGGTCAAGGAGGCATTGCGTGACATCGATTACACAGGCTGGCTAGCGGCCGAAGTCAGCGGTGGCAATGTGGACCGACTGCGAGAAATCAGCCAACATCTTGATGAAGCCCTGCAATGCAATGTAGGTACAAAGGGGTAAAGAAACGCTATTGCATTTGGATTGACCCTCTACCGGTTTGGTTTGACCGTCACTGAATTTAGTACTTGACTGTGAATTTGACATTTGAGAATTTGACACTTGACGACAGTCGCTAAATATCCTCTCCTTTGTATAGATTGTACGTTGTAAAATCTTCACGACCACAATACACGGTTGGGGCCATGGCACAGTACGGCGACCTGTTTCGACTTCCAATTCTTGACAATTTCGAATTCATTTCGAAGCGTGGAAAAGTCTATGCCATTGACGGGGCGGCACTTGAACGAATCATGAGTGGCTATGCCGTCTACGAATACATGATGGACTCT
Source organism: Novipirellula herctigrandis (assembly GCA_007859835.1). Taxonomy (GTDB): domain Bacteria; phylum Planctomycetota; class Planctomycetia; order Pirellulales; family Pirellulaceae; genus Novipirellula_A; species Novipirellula_A herctigrandis. Next base: position 8,103,867 of record SJPJ01000001.1, read on the forward strand.
GTCGCGTATGGGGCAAGGGCCGATGGCGCTCAGCTCCGTCGCGCCAAGGAATGGCTTGACCGCAAAAAGCAACGCTATTACCGCGAGTTCCAAAGGTATCTTGAACGCGATCACTTGAAAGGTGCCCGAAGTCAACTTTATCGCTATCTATGGTACAAACAGAACATGAATCGCGAACATGCGGCGAGGACGGTGAGAGATACAGAGATCCACGAAGAATCGATGAAGATTCTGAACAAACTTTTTGCGAAGGCCGCAGTCGATGCTACTGTCGCGGTGGTTTCCATTGCGGTAGTTGCCACCGGGGTTGGTGGCGTTGCCTTGGTCGTCGCCACGGTCACTTGTGCGGGCGTTTCCGCAACATCGGAATACCATTTGGGCGGAAAATCCGGTGCCGTTTCTGTCGCTACGGGAGTGGTGAATTTGATTCCCGTCGCCAGCGAATTGAAAATATTGAAGGACGTAGGCAACGCTGGAAAAGTCGTTTATGTTTCCAGCGAAGTGGTGGCCAATGGCGCATTGGAATACTATAACTCAGGATCTGTTGAACGTGCGTGCGGATCCGCCGTCACGTCGGCACTACTGAACGTGAAGGGCAAAATCCCCAGGGGCGAACTCACACTGGACCAGCTAAAGAGAATTGAAGGTTGGGCGACAAGCGGCGGAGCCATCGGAAAGGAATTAACGATTCTCACTGACACGCCCAAACGCGCGACCGGCATCGGATCTTTGGCGGACTCCTATATCTCCCAGGCCGAACGCCGCGGCATGTGGGAATTCGCTAAGAAGGTCGTACGTGAAGTTGATCCAAAAACCTTGCGGTAATGGTGGCCTGACACAGATCGTGTTGCCATAAGTCGATTTTGTCTATTCGAATTGACCTACTACTTTGATCTGAATCAGGGTAGTACAAATGGACCAGCCTCATCTGTACATTCTGGTCGGGCCATTGAATTTCCTCGCAACACTGGCAGGGAAACATCGGGGAAATCAAATGGGTCAGGAAAGCAAATGAGGAAATCAAAGGTGTCAAACCCAATACTGTTCGGCACAAAATTTGCGCACTGTATTTTTGTTAGTTTCGGCACGCGACTTGCGCCAAGTCAACCCAATGCGGATGGTCCGCCATGTTGACACCCCAAGGCCAAAGCTGTGGCAAAAAAGAAACTGCCGAAATGTCGAAAACCTGCTGGCTTCAGCGAGGCAGAACTCGCCCCCGGCGTCACGGCAAAAAGACCTAATGTCGAGTCAAGGATCGATGCCAAAGACATCACTGGCCTGAAGTTCTTCAAACGCATTCGGCCACTACTGGAGTCGCTTCATAGCGTAGGTGCTCAAAGAGACAAGGCCGGTAGTCGTGATCTACACATGGACCAGTACGGCGTTTTGGTGCTGATGTGGCTGTTCAATCCGATTCTGTCCTCGCTGCGGGGACTGCAGCAAGCGAGTGAACTGGAAACTGTACAAAAAAAGTTCGGTGTTGGACGTGCTTCGCTTGGTTCGCTCTCAGAGTCCGTTACCATTTTCGATCCTGAGCCGCTGAAAGAGATTGCAGCCAGTTTGGCTACACAAATCCCATCCGCAGATCCTTCACGGTTCGATGGGATCAAAGACCAATTAACCGCTGTTGATGGTAGCGTTTTCAAAACGGCTGTACGAGTGGCTTCGCTGTCTTGGATTCCGTCCACGGGGCGTGCAGCCGGACGCACCACAACGACAGCGGTTGACGGCTACCGAATGCACACGCACTTTGAAATTCTCCGTGGTGTGCCAGAGCGAGTCGATGCGACACCCGCTAAACCTAAAGGCAAAGATGACGAGAAAATTGCCTTGGCTTCCGTATTGCAACCCGATCGATGTTATGTCACTGATCGAGGCTATGCGAAGTTCGAACTGTTCAATGCGATCCATGCCGCCGACAGCAGTTACATTTGCCGACTACGCGACAACAGCACGCCAAAACGACTCAAAGAACGCCCTCTCACTGATGCGGATCGGGCCGCGGGCGTTCGGCTTGATTGCGAAGTAATACTCGGGGCGCACACATCCAATCGCAAGACCATCGCCACCGATCATCCCGTCCGTTACATCGAGATCGAAGTGCCCTCACACGTTCGCACTGGCAAAGGCGGAGCCAATAGTGACGGAATTCTTCGTGTGGCAACCAGCCTGATGGATGTTCCCGCTGAGCTGATTGCAGAAGCATATCGCCTCAGGTGGCTAATCGAACTATTTTTCAGAATGATCAAACAGCTGCTTGGCTGCCGCCATCTCCTTAGCACGAAGCCCAACGGAGTTGAGATTCAGATGTACCTCGCGATCATCGCGTGCTTTCTGATTCTGATTTACACCGGCGGTCAGCCGAACAAAAGAACTTACGAGATGATTTGCTTCTACTTGCTCGGCTGGGCGTCACTGCAAGAGCTTGAGGCCCACATCAAAAAGCTAAAGTCGAAGAACCATTAGGGACACTGCGCTCCGACCGAACAGAAAGTCTCGGCGGGGTTGCTTGCTGCGCGATAGGAACCAACGGCTGCCAATGAGGTTACCTCGCTCACGTCCATCAATTAGCACTGCCTCCATCACTCCGGCTAGAAATCAGCAAGGGCAAACGGAGTGCCGAACAGTATTGGGTTTGACCCATTTGATTGCTTCATTTGATTACTTCTAGCCATTTCGGTGTCCGACACCTTTGATCGGGCCCTGCGCTAATAATGAAATTCAACAGTGCCATTCGTACCCTACACCTTAATCCTTTGCCTCGCTCTTCTCAATAGTTTGTCTTAATACTCGTAAACTCACATTCAACATTCGACATTGGGTACTTTGGCACTACCAACGAAGGAAGGTCCGAAATAAAAATGTCAGGAATGGGCTGCTTTCTTGGTCTGTCAGCTTTCCAGCCGAATCCATTGTTTGCAGAGAGAAAACTGTGAGTTGCAATATGATCCGCCAACAAATCAAGATACTGTCTGTATCCTTCAGCTTCCGTAGGAAACGGATGTTTCGAATTGAAACAAAAAAGCTCAGACAAAACATAGAGTTGCAATCGCAATCTTTGCTGTCGGTCTTCGTCATCGACGCCACGGTAAATCTGTTCAATCAAGGCATTCACGCAATACGCATCCGTTACGATGTCCTTGGATGGCAGGATCATTAGCTGCGACCAACAAACTAGTCGAATATAGTCCTTTGAAAATGCATCATCCACTAAACACCTCAAGAGGATTCTTTTCGCAAGCCACTCAGCAAAACAACTCTCTTGCTTTGGTACATTGGGTATACCTAGCTGGACAGCGCCACTTCGTGGCTTCCTGATTTCGTAAGTTGTGACTGTGCCGCGAGTTATCTCGCTTGACTTGG
>SJPJ01000001.1:8108651-8113759 GCA_007859835.1 Novipirellula herctigrandis
TCCAGGAATCGCATAGTCAAGTATAGGACTGAATGCGACCAATAAGTGTATATCGTTACCGATCGAGGATATGAGGTTTACACAACTTAGCTTAGTTACATTAACGCTGTTTGATCTTGCATAATTGAGCAACGCACTGTCGAGAAATGCCCTTTCTTCCTCGCGAAGCGATAAATACTCGGTCGATTTTATGATGCGTGTCGTAAATTTGCCGCTTGAGAATGTGTTTTCAGGCAAAGGTTCTACTGCATCCGCGCACACACAACTCAGCAAGAACGCCAAGGCTAGTCCTCAATCAAGCGATCCACGCGTGACGTTTTCGGGTTTTTCGCTTGTGCGATGCGAGCAGACCGGTGGCCAGGCTTTTTGATTTTCGATCTTGATCTTCGCATGGCTCGTGTTCTTTGAGTTAGGCGTTTGAGCGGTACCGAGACGTCCAGACCTCGGCTTCGTTGGTGCTGAGTCGTCAACATCGCAGTGGCTTGCGGATGTGATCGTGTAGGGTCATCAGTAGGTCCACCGTAGGGCGATAGGTTAACAACCGGAAGACGCGCTGCCGTGACGAACGGATGATTTGAGCGGGAAGAAGGATCAGCGAATTCAAATACGTCCAGAATTCCATCCGAATAATTCGGTTGCGAGCTTCCCGGCGAACACGTTTCTGACTTTCGTTGCCCTTGACTTGAACCAGCAACCCGCTCCAAATCTTCAACGTCCAAGCCAAGGAGGCGAACAGCATGTACGCCATGTTGCTTTCAAGGTTATCCAGCGGAGCGGTCAAGGCTCCACAGGCTTTCAATTGGCTGATCGTGTTTTCTTGGTCGCAACGCTGGTTGCTGCCGCGAATCACTTCCCTCGCTGGCAAAGTTCCTGCTGTTTCATTGGTGATATAAAAGAAGTATCGCTCTTCGGAGAACAGTAGCTGTTGCCCACTGGTTACATCAATGTCTTTGCGAACAACGATCATTCGATAAGTCTTCTCGCATGCGGTGGGACAATACTCGAATTCAGCGTAACTCTCTCCGGTAAGTCGTTGATTCTTGTAGCCATTGGTCTGGACGATTCGTTCTCTCTCGTTCGGACGGCAGGCACGCTCTGCCTTGTCCGGCGTGCTTCGCCTCGAACGGTCAAGCCGTTTCCATGCGGTTTTTGCAAGCGAATCAGCGATGCGGCAGAGGTTCCGATGAGCGGAATAGCCAAGAATGAACTTCACACCTGAGTTGTCCCAGCGATCCAAGTGCTCCGTCGACGAGAAGGCCGTATCGCCACGAAGAACGATCTTTCGAAAGCCCGCCTGTGTGCATTGTTGGATCGCCAAGTCATAGAAAAATGCGGAGTCTTCCTCGCTGGTACGATTGCCGCTACGATTGTGCAGGTAAAGCAGCTCCTGAGTTTCCGCGAGCGTGACGACCAGCGGATGGTAGCCCCATTGGCCTTTGTAGTTGATGCCGATGCCGGATTTCTTTTCACCGCTTGTTTCCACCATCGTTCCGTCTGCTTCGATCGTGGCGCAATCGAGAAAGCTGTCCTCTTGCTGCTTCCAAACGGTTTGCCGAACGCGATTGACTGCCTGCATGACCATGAGCAGCTTGAGGTGACTGAATCTCCGGCAGAAATCTCCAGCAGTAGTCGGGTCGGGTATGCGCTCCGCACCGAGTGCATCGAGATAGGCTTCGTCGTTGCGTCGTTGTTCGATGTGATCCAAGCACGTTCCACCGGCGAGCAGGTTCAGGGCAATGTTGAGAATGTGGTCAGTTTCGTCGTAGGGCAGGTGGAGCTTGAATACCTTTGCCGAACGATTGAGTTCCTTCCGCAGACCAAGCTTCTTGATCAGTTCGAGGATCACTGCGATACCGCCGCAGGAGACCGCCTGCTGTTTCTCGGCGAGTTCGAGTTTCGTGGTGGAAGGACGAATCATGGGCGATTTCCACGCTCCATGCTGGACTGAAATTCTGCGTAATAATCTCCGTTTGCGTTTTCGCAGTTGTTGACGTACCCTGATGTTCACTCGAAACCCCTTGTAGCGTGCGTGGATTGAAGTCTTAGTAACCTCCAATAGACGCGTAAAACGCCAAGGGTTTTCGAGTTTTATAAAATATTCGCGACTTAGCAGTCGCTTGATTGAGGGCTAGTTGCATAAATACGAAGCACCTCACTTGATTACTCCATTCGTCTGAAAATCTGTGCAACCACCACCAAACGTATTGTTTGCAGTACCTGAGATAGGTCCGAAGGTCACAGTTCTTGACGTACCGCAGCAACACCGTTGGGTCTTATGTACCGATCCTGTAGTATTGCCGGGCTTACATTTGTAAAAGCAAACACCATCCGTAATTGAATATTTCGATCGCCATCGCGTCGTTCCGGCGCTTGCAAATATTGTCATTTGACAAGACGACTCTTCATTGCTTCCGGACCCACTGAAAGTCGCACGTTGGCAACCCTCCGGCACACTCAATCCATCAATAACAGTGTCAATAATCGCATCTATGGCACGTCGTTCTAACTCGTCAAAGTGATCGCCAAGTTTTTTACGTAGTATGCCCTCCACACGGTCTCGCACATCCGTTGTCGAACCGACATCGGTATCGCCGGTAAGCGAAATATCAAGCAACGCATCAACAACTGCATCGGCAACGTGCCCCGGAATTCCCGACGGCAAACCGGGGCCTATCAATGTCTTAAATGTATCTTTCATCAAATCCTCCGATTGTCCATGCAATTCTCCTTCTAATGCCAACTCCATTACTCGCATGCCACAGGATGGGTCCGTTACCGGCGAAGGCTGAGTACCAGGATTTATCAATGTTTGAACCTGCTGCCTCAAACAAGTGGAGGCAATACTTACATCACGATCTGACGTAGAAAAGAAACCTGATGGATCAACCTGTCCTAACACGCTCTTAAGCAAAAAGCTATAAAGCAACATCGTATCGGCGTACCCGATCGGATCTCTGGAGCAGAACCTACCGGCAACGGAGTCGTACATTCGGGCGCGGTAGTGATACAAGCCCAGTGCTTCATCCCACTCGCGGCCGGTGTAGGTGTAGCGGTTGGAAGAGAGGCTAGTGGCTAGAACCGAGAGGCTAGAGTCCAGGATCGTGGGTTCGCCGTAGGCGGTGTAGGCGTAACGTTCTTTGATGAGACCACCACCATCGGTCAGTGCAATAACGCTATATTGTTGGTTTCGGTGGTAGTAACGTAAGCCGCCAGTTCCACCCCTTATGACCGGCTCGTCGATGTAACTGGCGTAGACATAAGTGTAGGTCGGTGAAGCAGGCACCGCTCCCGATACGTAATCCGCGATCGTTTGCTGGCCACTTTGCACGAACACCGTTACCGTCGTCCCATCGTCGCGAGCGACTCGGCGACCCAATGCGTCGAACTGATAGGTCACATCGTCGCTGCCGTCATTGTCGACGTCCGCTCCAAGCAGCTTGTTCTCAAAATCCCAATGAAGCGAGAGGCTCGTGGCTAGCGGCGAGAGGCTAGTGGGAAGTAGCGTTTGGTTCCCCTTGGCGTCGTGCTGAACCGCTTGGCCGGCGGCACTGAGGATCTCGTGCGTGGGGCCGTGGGTACGGCTTTGCACGCTGGCGTTCTCGGTGAAACTGTTCCAGTCGCCGACAAGCGACAGATTCCAGGCTTGATCGAGGTTGCTGTCGGAGCGGTTCCAACCGACCAAGCGATCCTCGTCGTCATAACCGCTCGATGGAACCGTGAATCCGTAACCGCTCATCGTTCCCGTAATCGTCTCGGACGTCTTGTTCTTGTTCGCGTCCCAGCCGTACGTAAGATCCTCGATTGGAGCACCGCTAAAGGTGATCCCCGCAAGGGTGTTATCGGTATTGTACGTTCTACTTTCACTCACACCGTTATTGTAGCTACTACCCGTCATTCGCCCACCGTCGTCGTAGGTACGCGTGTCGACGGTGGTGTTGTTAAACGCGACCGTTGCCAATTGTCCACGATCGGTATAGGTCCGGGCGACCGGGGAGCCATCGGGGTACGTTAGACTCGACACTTGGCCGAGATCGTCGTAATTGGTCGTTGTTGTATAGGTTTGGCCACCAAGGGTGGTCGACTTGCGGCCCGCTTCGTCGTACGGGGCACAAGAAACGGGCCATCCAGTTTCTTTTCAGCACTTAGCTTTAACGAAGTCTTCAATTTGGAAATTTGCAGCCAGTTGATGCGATCGGAGTCGCGCACCTCCTCTTCAGCCATTACACATGCATCTTTTCAGCATCGATCGCGCAGCAGACAACGCTAATCGCAAAATCAGTTGCAGGTTCGAGCGTGCGGAAGAGAATCCGCTACACCGAAGCTAGTCCGAGTAGTTTCTCGGGAGCACACAGCCAGCCTTGACCACACCGGACAGCCTCACGAGCAAGGCTCTCGGGAGTGCCTGCCGCTCGCTTAAACACCCGACCAAACTTCTTCACAATGTCGCACCAACCATGGGTGTCGAGCCCAATGCGACTCAAGATAGGAGCCAAGTGATCGGGTATCTTGCCAACCTTGTTCCGGTGCAACTGCCGGCCCGTCCAATCCAAGAGTTCCAAAAAGCCGCGACATCGAGACCGCCAAGAACCCGTTGGTACTTGCCCGCCGACCAGATGGATCGACACACGGCCCGACCGCATCGTTCCTTTCATCAATCTCGATCGGACTCATCCAACCGTTTTTGCGCCGACGACGACTCCACTCCCAATCATGAGTACTCGGCCGATTCCGATCACGTCGTTCAATGGAGGCACCGGTTCAAAGGCCATTGGTGATCATCACGACGCTCGATCGATTAGACAAACGACGGTTCCATTCGTGGGAGGCGGCCTTGGCCCTCGCGTACCGTACGATCAAAAACAAGTTGGATACAATCAATAGCAGGGCAAATCGTTTCATGGGGGTGGTTCTTGGCGGTTGGGGGCTGATTCGTTGTTCCACCGAGACTATCATCGTGATTACTGCCAATTCATTCCTCTGCTGATCTTACCACCATGAAATCTCTCGCCACCTTTTTCGTGCTCGTAACTTCGATCCTGCTTGGACAAGCCTGTTGCGCTGACGCACCCGAGCGGCCAAACATCATGATCTTCCTAGTCGATGATATG
>SJPJ01000001.1:8113769-8122935 GCA_007859835.1 Novipirellula herctigrandis
GAAGAGGAAAAGGGGAAGGGGGCGGTTTTCGAGAAGAGGAAAAGGGGAAGGGGGCGGTTTTCGGGACTTGGTTTGATATTCTCTAGCGAATACGATCAATCTTTCTTTAGCCAACTGATGGTATGCCAAGAATCAAACGTGCCGATGAAGCAGGCTGTGCGAAAAATGACCCCCTCCCCCTTTTCTTTCCTGGGTTTGTTTCCGCAGCACGACTCTTTTAACGCAGTCGCACCTACGCGGGAGACGAAAGTCGATGGCTAATCGTTCTTCGAATGAAACCTTCATTCTCTATCCAAACCCAGCTTTATCCCGGCACACCCTTTCCCCTTTTCGGTCGCTCGTTCATCGCTACAGGACATTGTGTGAGAGCAAGAATCCATGCAATTGAATTGCATTTCGCCCAATACAAAAACGTTCTTGTTCGCTATTATACCAATCCAGTGGCGACCGAGACAATCGAACGAACACAGCTGGACCAATCTGGTTGCACAACAAAGCAGGTTTGTTTTCTGTGTCAGCAAACTTTTGTCGAACAAATTCTTGAATCGACTCCTGTCCTCCCAGCTTGTCAAGCAATTGTCCTCCAAAATAGTTACCCCAAAAGACACCCATTGCTTTTTGTTTTGGAAAGTTGTTGCGAATCCACTGTGCATGCATCATCTGTCGATCCAACGGAAGCTCATCTACACTTGCGGATGAAAAACCAATGCCAGCCAAGATTCGTGACGCCTGATCAACATCAATCAACCCGTATTGGGCATGCTTCTCAGATGCAAAGGCAAAATGCACTTCAATTAGTTCATTCACTGCTTCGATTGCTAAACTTCTTAATAGCGGTTCAGCGACCACAAGACTCAATGCTCCAGGAGTCTGAATCCCCCTCCAGTAGCCAGGCTTGGTAATTCCGAACGACAAATCCGTCTGTTTTAGAGTTTCCGCGAAACTCTCCCCCTGTTCATATGCATCTATCCCAATGGCTACTTGGGTGGTCTCGTTCATCGATTCAGCCCAAGGACATGGCTGTCCAAGAACAATCGCTCGCTCAAGGTTCTTTGATTTCGGTGGTGAATTCCATTCAAAGACTACAGATTTGGCTTTTCGTTTTCCAAATCGATCTAATGATCTCCAAAGTGGTATGATCTCGCCAATTGTTGGTGGATTGGCCTCGGAATCACTAAACGCAAATAAGCAAAACTGCAGGGTATCATCAATCCTCATACTACTGCTTTATAGCCTCCAAACAAAGGGCCTAAAATGTCTTCAAATAATGCTCGGCGTGCGCCATGGTAACCGGAGCCACCGCTAATGTTTACCTCAGCAACATGAACCAATCCGTCCTCGATCCATTGAATGTCTGGTCGTAGGCGGGACAATACGTTATTTCCGTCGACCAGAACTTGATTGGTTCGCACGGTGGTGTTCGTGCGGGCAACCATCGTAGCGCGAAGTCGCATTGCCAAATCGTGGAGGTCACCACCATGTTTTGCAGCACGATGAATATCCAGAGCATCTGGGCAAGCATTATGCACCAACAGCCCAAGCTCACCCACCTGATACACATGTTCGCCGTGGACTTCGTTATTGTAGACGGGTGTTGTTCGATCGTGAACCGTGACGCTAAGAACGGCAGCGATGCCGGTGGCCGCTTGCAACATCTCGCCTTCGTGCAGCTCCGCTAGTTCAACCCAATCTTGCCGGTCAACTGACCAAATTGGGTGGACCGTGGTGCCGGTGAGCGTTTCGATTTGACCATTGGGGCCGAGGATTTCGATGCTGGCTACTCGGTCGACTTGTCTGGTGACGAAACGGGCGGTGACGACACTGCCTTCACCTGCAGCGATCAGTGGGCATGGCTCGATCGACTCGACAAACGCTTCCCCGTGAACCTCAAGCTCCGGGAGGTTGATCGGCAGCAGTGCGCCAGCTTCGATGCCGTTGGCGGTGAGCCACGATGTCGGACGCAGGATTTCGGCATCGACCATTTGGCCGTCTTTCCGCTCGACGGTGAAGATGACCTTCGACCAGGTCTCTTCATCCGGATCGGGGAGGCTGTCGTCGTATTCCCATGGTCTTGGGTTCTTGGTCGGAACTCGCGCGCCAAGTGGTACGTCTTCGATCGGGATCTTGAAGGTCGTCGCTGTTTTTGCCGGAGCTTCTAAGAGAGCAACGGAACCATAGTGATCGGTGATATCGTCCAGGAATGAATCGTTGGCCCAGAGGGCGGACTGCAACTGTTCGCCTTGCGGCATTTCGCTGAGCGTGACGGAGAGGAAAAGGGGGGAGAGGAAAAGGGGGAGGGGGTCGTTTTTCGGGACTTGGTTTGATATTCTCTAGCGAATACGATCAATCTTTCTTTAGCCAACTGATGGTATGCCAAGAATCAAACGTGCCGATGAAGCAGGCTGCATCTATCATGCCCTTAACCGGGGCAATGCGAAAAATGGGAAAGTGCGAAAAATGACCCCCTTCCCCTTTTCTTCCTGCTTCCCCTTTTCTTCCTGCGAAAAATGACCCCCTTCCCCTTTTCTTCCTGTTTCCCCTTTTCTTCCTCTTCCCCTTTTCTTCCTCCCCTTTTCTTCCTCGCGAACAGATCGTTACCCAAACCCTGATGATTCCGTTCTGTGTGATAGTGATCAAGGAAGCTTCGAACCGCTTTTCGAGTCGCGTTCTCGCCAATGTCTATTGTTTGAGAGAACGGTTTGCCTCGTGTTTAATACTCGGCTGAGTTTTTTGACCGCACGCGAGCGATCATTTTGCTTGACTGGTTCTTCGAAATATTAACAGCGCAGCGGGAAGTACAACCAGATCGGCAACCAAGGCAATCACGATGACCGCTGCGGTGATAACGCCAAAGTACATCGACGGTGCAAAACTACCAAAAACGAGTACCGAGAAACCAGAGGCGAGAATCAGACTGGTGGCAATGATAGCGCGGCCGGCGCTGGACATCGACTTTTCGATCGCTTGCTCCAATGTTTCCCCGCCCGACATGTGAGATCGAACACTGACCAAAAAGTGACATGTGTCATCCACAACCAGTCCGAGCGCCACCGAAGCGATCATCACGGTGCCTGGGTCCAGGCGGATTTCGAGGACGGACATGAGCGCCAGGCCACAGAAGATTGGTAGCACATTGGGAATCATTGAAAACAGACCTAGCTTCCAAGAGCGAAGTAGCACGCACATCAGAATCGTGATCATAACCGCAGCCAATGTCAGACTGCGAATCTGGGCGTCCACGATGTACTTCCGCATGTCGTCGTATAGCTTCACGTGGCCGGTGTACTGAACCGAAATCTCAGGCGTATTGAAGTGCTCACGAATATAGGCGTCGGCCAATTCAGCTTGAGCGGCAAGCGAATCGGCTTCGGACAGCCGCACTCTGATTGACATTCGGCCGAGCGAATAGTCGTCAAGTACCAAACGATGAAGCAGTTCCGGATCGCGCCGCTCGACCGCGCGCAGGGCCGTCGCAACGCCGCGCGGAGTGCCTTCGCGATTCGGCCGGAACGGCTGAACTCGGTGGATCTCCCCAACCAAATCGACCAGGCTAAGTGTCTGGCCGACAGCCGGAAACTGCTCATGCCATCGCTGGAATTTACCAAGCTTGCTCAGGTTTTCCCATTTGAGCTGCCCGCCCTTTGGGGTGCGGATTACTGCTTCCAATGAGGCAGAACCCCCAAAGACCTCGTCAATCCTCTCCATATCCTTTCGAACCGGTGCATTCGGTCGGAAAAACGTCATTGGGTTCGCCGAGACGCGAATGGACGGTATCAGCACCGCAGTTACAAGCATCAGGATAGCCGCCGCAGCGAGTGCGCCTTGACTTAACCTCCGTGTCGGCCTCCCTAGCCATAGCAGAATCCGATCCGCACGGGTCTCACCATGAGAGTGAATTGCTGTTGCTGTTGAAGCTGACGCGAGCAGCAACAAGCAAGGTGTCAGAAGGATGGTCAGGACCAGCGCGATCACGGCACCGACTGCGGCGAGGATACCGAATTGTCGCACAGGCGCCATGTCGCACGCGGCCATTGCGAGAAACCCCACCATCGTCGTCAAAGTTGTAAACAAGCAGGGCGGCAGCAACTTATACAGGCTTTTGCGAATCGCAACGCGCGCGCTGCGGCCAAGCCGCCGCTCGCCTTGCCACGCGGAGACGAGGTGGATGGAGTCGGCAACACCAATGACCATGATGACCAATACCAAAGCAGACGTTAGGAATGTCATTCGCCATCCCAGTAACCCCATGAGTCCCAGTACCCAGACCGCCGTTACTCCGACGATGATCAGAGGCACAAACGCCGCAATCCAAGTCCGAAACAGAATGAAACAAAATAGGGCGACGACGAGGGCCGCGATGGGCGTGACGAGAAGGAAGTCACGTCGGGCAGCTCGGAAAATAGCGTCGTTGATAGCTGGCGTTCCGGCCAAACCGTAATCCACCGAGCTGGGAAACTGCCGCTGGACAATCGCCCGGACTTGTTTGACGAGTTCAATTTCTCGGTCGACATCAATGGCCTCCTCGCTAGGCATAATGACAACCGAGGTTGCCGAGCCGTCCTTGGCAAGCAGGCTGCCAACCACAAATCGAGAGCGGAGAGCGCGGGTGCGAAACTCGTCGATCTCTTCCGCAGTCTGTGGTAACTGGCCGCTGCTTGTTTGGGCAAGTCGCACCCCATTCAGGCGACCACCCTCATTCACCAAAATTTCGGCATTGGTAATTGACATCGCTCGGTGAGCTAGCGGCAATGTAGCGATTTCGTCAGTGAACTTGTCAAGCTGATCTAGGAATTGGGACGCAAACACATCTTCGGGAAACAGCCCGACGACAATAAACTGTTCCTTGCCAAAACGATCGCGAAAGTCATGATAGAGCTCGATCTGCGGATCACCATCGAGAAACCACACTTCGACCGAGCTGTCGAAGCGGACACCGCTTGCACAATAGGCGGACACCAATGTGATTGCAAGCGTAACGACAAGTGTATGAAATCGCCAACGAATTGCCAGATCGGGCAAGCGATCACGCCAAATACCGAGCCAGGAAAATTTCGATCCACCCCGGCGAGAATCAAACAGGCTTCGCATTAAATGGAACTAGCTTTCTTCTCTTGGTCGGACAGATTCAAACCATGCCGGTTTTTTTCAGGTAGTCGATGATCAGCTGTACGGTGTATTCGAGCGGCGGCTCGGGACAACTGCCCGGTGCCAGCTGGAGCGCGTTCTGGAATTTGGCGGTAGCGTACCGTTTCTCCTCCATCTCCGCTAGCTTCTTGAAGTTCCGATTGATAAAAGGCACCAAGGGATAAAGCGGATCCTCGCGGGTACAGTTTTCGTTGACGTGCTCGATCAGTCCATCCAGGCTGCATTCTCTCATCTCATAGCCGTAACACCGCGAGATGCATTCGCAGATCTGAGACATGTTGTAGTAATTGTTTGCAGTTACATGAAACGTATCGTCCGTCGCCTCGTCGCAAAGCGAGACAGCGACGATGTTTTTCGCCGCAATATCGGCGGGAATGAAGCTGAGTTGGTTTCCGCAATTCGGCCGAAGCCCGTATCGTATCAGGTACGAGAAGACTCGCGACACAATGTCTCTTTCTACAAAGCTTCCGGTGGTGGCGGCTGTTAATAGTGAAGGCCGAAAAACCTTGACAGGTAGCCCACGGCGCAAGGCCTGGTAAGCCAACCGTTCGGCAACCCATTTTGATTGGGCGTAACCGAAATTCAGCGCGCCTTCGGGTGGATCGCACTCGGACTCGCCGAGCACCTTGGTTGACGTCCACCCCGCAACGAAGGTCGTCGAGATCAGATGCAACCGCTTCAGCTTTTCCGATGCACAAAAGCGGATGATTTCCTCGCAACCGCTGACGTTTGCCGCAGAGAGTGAGTCATACGACCTGATGTAGTCGACTTCGGCCCCACAGTGATAGACCGTACCGACCGTCTGTGCCAAATCGCTCCAGTCCGTTTGACTCAGGCCGAGTCGCTGCTCCGTTAGATCCCCACAGACGACCTTCACGCGTTGCTCTACCAGCCTAGCGAGGTCAAATCCATTGCCGCTTCTTCCAAACGGAACATTCGCCTTCTGGAGCGCCTCGATGATTCGTTCCCGGCCTGCTTGAGCGTCAGTGGATCGTACCAGCGCCACAATTCGCCGATCCGTGCTCAGAAGAAGGGAATTCAACAGGAAGGCCCCAAAAAAACCAGTCGCACCTGTCAGCAGAATGTCGGCGGTATCGTAGTTTTGCGGAGCGGCCTGAGCAGGTTGTATGTCTAAGGCGAGCTCTCCGTCGGCAAGCATTTGCTCCTGTTCGTTTGCTGCGATCACTCCAATCCGCTCACGCGCTACATCGCGCAGGAACTGAATTTCGTCGCTGCCAAAGGACGAATCTTTGAGCCTGGGCAACAACAATCGCAATTCACCGACCGAGAGCTTGTTGATAATCCGCATGTCGTATTGGAATTCCTCGACGTCAAGTCCCGTCCGCTCAGCACCTCGCAAGAGTTCCAATTGCAACTGCGTCAGGGTCAAAGAATCGAGGCCCGCGTACTCCACCGACTCGTCATCAGGCAGGCCTTCGATTTGTTGCAGTATCGAGGAGATGTCACCATCGCCGGCACTGGACTGGCGAGATCGATATTGGCGGATCGGCTCGATGAGACCGGAGTCCCAGTCGCGACGGCATGCGCTTCGGGCAATTTTTCCGGAGGTCGTCGTTGTCAGCTTGCCGCGGGGAATGAGCGCAGTAACGCCCGGTCGTACACCCATATGCTCGCCAACCGCTTGTGCTACCCTGCGAAGGTCGATTGGGTTTCCACAATCTTCGATCAAGATCACGATCTCTTCGGAGACGCCGTGAGTCGTCGAACCGAAAGCCGCCACAAGACTGCGGCCCGTTCGGTTTAGCGTTCGTTGCGTGATCGATTCCACGTCGATCGGATAGATATTTCGGCCTCGAACCAGAATGACCTCTTTCAACCGCCCGGTAATGTAAAGCTCACCATCGAGCAAGAAGCCAAGGTCTCCGGTGCTCAAATAGGTATTGCCATTGCCCTCGCTTTCAAAGGCCGCAGTGAACAACGAGTGGGCTTCTTGATGATTGCGTCCCCAGTACCCATTGGTTACCGACTCTCCCCGGAGCCAGATTTCTCCAACGCCACCGTCAGGCATTTTCGCCCTTTTGTTTGGATCGACAATGTGAAGCTCGACACCGGGCAGGGGGAATCCGCAGCTCATAATCGGCCGCTGCGTCGGCCTATGATCGTGTCCCTGGGTTGCCGGCAGATGACACTCGGCAGAATCAAACACGCGTCTGCCACCGCTGGTCACTGCCAGGGTATGCTCGGCAAGTCCATAGATCGCCACCAAGGCGTTTTGCTCAAGTCCACATTGTGAAAACCGATCGGCAAATGCATCCATCGTGACGGGGTCAACCGGCTCGGCGCCATTCATCATCAGCCGAATACTACTCAGGTTAAACTCGTTCAGATCCCGATCCGAGATTTTTTTGTCGCGGAGGCAGTATTGATACCCAAAGTTGGGAGCGCAGGTGATCGTCGCCGCCTCGGTCGTGATCGTTTCAAACCATAGTTGTGGACGCTTTAAAAAGTCGGCCGGTGACATGAGATGGGTCACGCCTCCGCGGACAATGGCGAATAGATAGAATCCTATCAGTCCCATATCATGATGAAATGGCAGCCACGATACACCGCAACAACGACCGTCATTGATATCGGGCAAAACGTTGCTGTTGTGAATGATGTTCTCATGCGTCACCATCACGCCGCGCGGCAAGTCAGTCGACCCGGACGTGTACTGGATAAAGAGCGTGTCACATTGTGACGTCTGAAAATGGTCCTGACTGCCTTTCCACTTATCGGTGGCAATCCATTCCATTGGGCGAGAGGAAGTCGGAGCCGATCCGTTAAGTCGCTGCAGTCCGTCGCTGACGGTCAATACAACTCGCGCATCGCAGTCGGCTTGCATATGTTGAATCCGCTCGGCCGCTGCCCGCCCTGACATGCGGTCGGGCCAAGGCGCGGGTGCTGGAATCGCTCCATTCTTCACGCAGGCCATAAAGGCAATGATGCCTTCGAGTCCTGATGGGTAGATCAGCAGAACCGGTTCGCCCTGATGAACGATATCGCGATCAGCCAACTGTTGCGCTACGAAGTTGACACGGGCATTAAACGATTCACAGTCGTAAGATTCCGTGATGTTCCCATGGGTGTCGCGGTAGGTATAAAGCAACGCTTCAGGAGTTTGGCACGCCCAGTGTCGCAGGAGGCTGGTCAAAGTGTTCATCAGCAGGTCGTTTCATCAGATTAGGTGTCATTGTCTTCACAGCCGATCGGACGATGTCAAATCGTCGTCCAGTTGCGTTCGAATGTTGTTCCGCTGCATCGATCGAGGATGTACCGAGTGCCAAGGGCTATCCGGCTTCCTCCATGCAGGTCGATTCTCGATTGCCGTGTTGCAATTCACACTACGTGCGCTAGTTCGAGTATCGCAGCCTCTACCAGAGCTTTTCGTTTGACGAGAGCACCCATCCTAGTTGTCCACTTCCGCCCCGTCCACTTCCGCCCCGTTCGGCGTTTAGGCAAGCCGGCAGAAGGGCGACGATGATGACCACCGATTAGGTCATTTTGGTCGTCACCCTCATTCAGATCAAAGTGAGTGTGGTCGCATCCCTGCTATTCAGATGGCATCCAACCTGTACGGCTCGCGTAGAGCCTGTGAACAAAACAGCCTCTTCTCGAAGCCATTTCGGTGCTCAATTCATGGTTCTCTAGATCACTGTTTTTGGTGTGAGTCACCTCCGCTCCATGCAGAACAGGACCAGACCAACCGAAAAATCTACCTAACAGGCCCGGGGGAAAGAAGGGGGGAAAGAAGAAAGAAGGAGCGGAAAGAAGGCGGAAAGCAGGAAGAAAGCAGGAACAAAGCAGGAACAAAGCAGGAACAAAGCAGGAACAAAGCAGGAACAAAGCAGGAACAAAGCAGGAACAAAAAAGAAAGAGCCATCCAAACTCTATTGCGCAAAAGAAAAAGAAGGAGCCATCCAAACTCTATTGCCTTACAAAAAGAAGGGGCCATCCAAACTCTATTGCCTTACTGCTTGGGATTTGCTAGAATTCTCGCTCATCAAGTCTTGTCCAGGAG
>SJPJ01000001.1:8123071-8160318 GCA_007859835.1 Novipirellula herctigrandis
AGTGGCTCAGCGCTGGCTGAGGCTGTTTCCTCATCGACGCAAGAAAGATGGGTCACCCGAGGAACCGACGAAGCCGGAAATTGACATGATCGTCAATCAAGCCGATGCGTTGGACGAACGACGGCGGCGTCTAAGTGACATCAGTTGGTGGATGCGATGTACGGCAGAGAACATTGCTCGACGAGCAAATCGTGAAGACGAGTGTACCGGACGCTTTTGGGAAGGTAGGTTCAAATTGCAGACCCTGTTGGACGAAGCGAGTTTGCTGGCTTGCGCAGCCTATGTGGATTTGAACCCGATTCGTGCGGCGATTGCTGAAACTCCGGAAACCAGCGAATACACCGGTGCAAAAGATCGCATCGATGATTTGGCTGAGCGTCGGGATCGGACTCGGCCGAGTACTCATGATTGGGAGCGAAGTCGACGTCGGCGGAAGAGCGGTTGGATGAGTCCGATCGAGATTGACGAAAAGAACGATGCGGTCGGACCGTGTGTCGATCCATCCGGTCGGCGGGCAAGTACCAAGGGTTTCCTGGCGGTCTCGATGTCTCGTTATTTGGAGCTCTTGGATTGGACGGGCCGGCAGTTGCACCGCAATAAGGTCGGCAAAATACCCGATCACTTGGCTCCTATCTTGAGTCGCATTGGGCTCGACACCCATGGTTGGTGCGACATTGTGAAGAAGTTTGGTCGCGTCTTTAAGCGAGCGGCAGGCACTCCAGAAAGCCTTGCTCGTGAGGCTGTCCGGTGTGGTCAAGGCTGGCTGTGTGCTCCCGAGAACCCACTCGGACTATCTTCGGTGTAGCCGATTCTCTTCCGCACGCTAGAACATGCAACTGATTTTGCGATTAGCGTTGTGTGCTGCGCGGTCGATGCTGTAAAGATGCATGTGAACTCGCAGGAAGGGAGAAATACCACTCCGATCGCCTCCAAAGGGGGAGCATGTCCGAAGCAAATACTCCGGAAAAGCTCTTTGCTTAAAGACAATGGGTGGCCCTTTCTTGCTTTCTTTCTTGCTTTCCTTTGCTAAAAGAAAATGAGTGGCTCCTTCTTGCCTTCCCGTTGCTGTCGCGGTGGGCCGCGCGGTGAAGCAGCGGCGGCGGTGGCGCCCGCGAGCAGCTTGGCATAACGGATGCGGACGGCATCCATCACCGGGTCGTGCGGACTTGTCCAGCCTCGGCGCAGGGCGAGGATCAACGTGTTACTCGTTCCGCGCCGCGTCTGATCCCGAACGACTTGGGCAAGCAACTGCAACCAACTGCCGGCCGTGTCGAGACCGGCGGTGATTTGCTGCGAAGTCGCCTCCTGCAGCAGACTGGCCAGAGCCAGGACGAACAAGACGCACGACGGGGCCATCGGACGCAAGACGGCCAAGACGGGGCCATCTCAGTTTTGATCCGTTGCTAGAAAAGTATGCTGCACAACTCATCCTCTCTCCGGTTCGTTGCTAGCAACGGTCCGGTTCGGTTGAACTTCTGGATGGCCCCTGCGGTCCCCCCCGGTGCCCCTGCGGTCTTCCGTTAACATCTGGATGGCCCCTTCGGTCTTCGGTCCCTCCCCTTCGGTCCGGCCTTTGCTGCGAAGTCGCCTCCTGCAGCAGACTGGCCAGAGCCAGGACGAACAAGACGCACGACGGGGCCATCGGACGCAAGACGGCCAAGACGGGGCCATCTCAGTTTTGATCCGTTGCTAGAAAAGTATGCTGCACAACTCATCCTCTCTCCGGTTCGTTGCTAGCAACGGTCCGGTTCGGTTGAACTTCTGGATGGCCCCTTCGGTCCCTCCCGCCCCTGCGGTCCCCCTGCGGTCTTCCGTTAACATCTGGATGGCCCCTTTGGTCCTTCCTCTTTTGGATGGCCCTTTTGGTCTGTTTAACATCTGGATGGCCCCTTCGGTCCTTCGGTCCTTTCTGGATGGCCCCTTTGGTCCCGACGGGCCGGCAGTTGCACCGCAATAAGGTCGGCAAAATACCCGATCACTTGGCTCCTATCTTGAGTCGCATTGGGCTCGACACCCATGGTTGGTGCGACATTGTGAAGAAGTTCGGTCGCGTCTTTAAGCGAGCGGCAGGAACTCCTGAGAGCCTTGCTCGTGAGGCTGTCCGGTGTGGTCAAGGCTGGCTGTGTGCTCCCGAGAACCCACTCGGACTTTCTTCGGTGTAGCGGATTCTCTTCCACACGCTAGAACCTGCAACTGATTTTGCGATTGACGTTGTGTGCTGCGCGGTCGGTGCTGTAAAGATGCATGTGAACTCGCAGGAAGGGAGAAATACCACTCCGATCGCCTCCAAAGGGGGAGCATGTCCGAAGCAAATACTCCGGAAAAGCTCTTTGCTAAAAGAAAATGGGTGGCCCTTTCTTGCTTTCCTAGAACCTGCAACTGATTTTGCGATTAGCGTTGTGTGCTGCGCGGTCGATGTTGTAAAGATGCATGTGAACTCGCAGGAAGGGAGAAATGCCACTCCGATCGCCTCCAAAGGGGGAGCATGTCCGAAGCAAATACTCCGGAAAAGCTCTTTGCTAAAAGAAAATGGGTGGCCCTTTCTTGCTTTCATCAGGTCGGCGGGCAAGTACCAAGGGTTTCCTGGCGGTCTCGATGTCTCGTTATTTGGAGCTCTTGGATTGGACGGGCCGGCAGTTGCACCGCAATAAGGTCGGCAAAATACCCGATCACTTGGCTCCTATCTTGAGTCGCATTGGGCTCGACACCCATGGTTGGTGCGACATTGTGAAGAAGTTTGGTCGCGTCTTTAAGCGAGCGGCAGGAACTCCAGAAAGCCTTGCTCGTGAGGCTGTCCGGTGTGGTCAAGGCTGGCTGTGTGCTCCCGAGAACCCACTCGGACTTTCTTCGGTGTAGCGGATTCTCTTCCACACGCTAGAACCTGCAACTGATTTTGCGATTAGCGTTGTGTGCTGCGCGGTCGATGTTGTAAAGATGCATGTGAACTCGCAGGAAGGGAGAAATGCCACTCCGATCGCCTCCAAAGGGGGAGCATGTCCGAAGCAAATACTCCGGAAAAACTCTTTGCTTAAAGACAATGGGTGGCCCTTTCTTGCTTCCTTTCTTGCTTTCCTTTGCTAAAAGAAAATGGGTGGCCCCTTCTTGCCTTCTTGCCTTCTTGGCCCCTTCTTGCCTCGTTCGGTCCTCCTGGGTGGCCCCTTCGGTCTCCCCCTTCGGTCTTCCGTTAACATCTGGATGGCCCCTTCGGTCCCTTCGGTCCTTTCGACGGCATCCATCACCGGGTCGTGCGGACTTGTCCAGCCTCGGCGCAGGGCGAGGATCAACGTGTTACTCGTTCCGCGCCGCGTCTGATCCCGAACGACTTGGGCAAGCAACTGCAACCAACTGCCGGCCGTGTCGAGACCGGCGGTGATTTGCTGCGAAGTCGCCTCCTGCAGCAGACTGGCCAGAGCCAGGACGAACAAGACGCACGACGGGGCCATCGGACGCAAGACGGCCAAGACGGGGCCATCTCAGTTTTGATCCGTTGCTAGAAAAGTATGCTGCACAACTCATCCTCTCTCCTGTTCGTTGCTAGCAACGGTTCGTTCGGTTGAACTTCTGGATGGCCCCTGCGGTCCCCCTGCCCCTGCGGTCCCCCTGCGGTCTTCCGTTAACATCTGGATGGCCCCTTCGGCCCCTCCCCGTTGCTAGAAAAGTATGTTGCACAACTCATCCTCTCTCCGGTTCGTTGCTAGCAACGGTTCGTTCGGTTGAACTTCTGGATGGCCCCTGCGGTCCCTGCGGTCCCTGCGGTCCGCCCCCCTTCGGTCTTCCGTTAACATCTGGATGGCCCCTTCGGTCCTTCCCTTCGGTCCTTTCTTCGGTCCTTCGCCTTCGGTCTTCTTTGGCGTATTCCAATCAGCTTTTTCGCTTGCGATGAGCCAAGATTCCAAGGGTAGAAGCAAAAAGCAACGCGACGAAACTTGGCTCTGGGACGGCCGTCACTGCAACCCGCGAGAGTCCGACCCCATCGTACCAAGTCCGGCGAGTGCCACCGGAGTTATCGGAGCGATCATCAATGTAAATCGAAAGTGTTTCGTTTTGGTCCAGTGTCACGCGACCAAGATAAGCTTGGTACATCAGTTCGTTTCCTTCACCGACGCTGGTTAAGGATAGAAAATCATCATCGCTAACGTGCTGAGCTGCTTTTCTCGAAAAGAAGTCCAAGTCATTGAGATCAAGCCCCGCGAAGATTTCCCATTCCTCGTTCATGTTTGAGAAGAAATACGCATACGCATCAAATATCCCTGCCTCATCTAGATTGACAATGTCCGTCGTCAACATCCCCACATTCTCGCTGCCGTTTTCACCGGCAGCAAACACGTCACCATTGTTGCCAAATCCAGTGCGCCGGTGCCAAAGGCCGTCATTCGCACCCTGGCCACTGCCCTGGGTGGGGACCAGTGTCTGCCCATTTACAAGTTGGGTGTTGTTGACATCGGCGTCGAAGTACTTGATTCCGTTATGCAATTCGCCTCCCTCATCAACCAACCCGACAACGGCGAGGTCGTAGTCGGTGTACGACGTATACGTCCCTCGCATCCACATGACGGCGCGGTTTTGGTCGTCCCAATCGGGAATAATAGGACGAAGGTTGTCCTGGTTCGAGTTCTTGGTGATTGCATGCCAATCCCATGTTTCGCCTTGATCAATGGTGGTGCCTCGGAAAATTTCGTAGTGCCGATTGTTGTCGGCTTGGCTGACTAATGGATTGCCGGTCGTTGGATCGGCATTGGTCGAGATATAGACTTCGTTTGGGTTGTCAGGGTTCAGTGCGATGTTACCCGTGTAGTCATCCTCGCCGGCATACAATCGGCTTCCCGCAAACGCGATCTCATTGACATGCCAACTGGTACCATCGAATCGCCCGTAGTGGTAGCGAAGGTCCTCGCCGCCTTGACCGCCCGGCAATCCGGCCGAGTCCTTCTGGACCGAAAACGCAACAAATGGCTTTCCTGTCGAATCAAGATGAATGTCGCTCACCCAGCCGACGTTGTCCGCGTTACCAGCAAAGATTCGTGTACCGGCAGTAGATGCCATGCCAATGGTATCGAGATCATCGATCTTGTTTCCGAAGCTATCGAAAACCTCACCACCGCGAATGAAGGAATGGTAAACGCTATTGTTGGCGTTCCGGGGGTGGCCTTCGGTATTGATGAAGTGAATCGAATCCGTTTCGTTTCCCGCATATTTTACATAAGGACGCGTCGAGTTCGATCCGCCATTGAGCAGTTTGCCGCCGTAGTTCCAGGAATCGCCATTGTCATTAGAAACCAAGAAGTTCGGATCGAAATTTTGTGTGCGCGTGAAGTTGTAAATGCGGCCGCCTTCCTCGGACAATTGAAAGAGGTTGTTGTAGGTCGTGCCAGCACCGTTGTCTCGTTGTGCTTCAGGCGTCCATGCGCTGGTGTCCCCCGGTGATACCGAAATTCGCGTTCGCGTGAGGCGATCGGAGATATGGTTTGAGTAGGCGGCAAGGTAGCGACCGTCATTCATCCGAAGCAGGGCAGCCGAGTTATGGTCATCGGCATCCATCCCACCGTTGAGCGTAAAGTTCTTGGTTCTTCGAGTACTCAAATTGAAGGTCACGACATCGACATCGCCCGATCGGCCCAGGGCACCGCTGGAATCAGAGATGGAGCTAACCAAGAGTTGACCGGTTGAAGGGTCCACAATCGCTCTTTCATCTTCAAACCAAGACCAGGCGCCGTTCTCGTTGAACTGAATCAGCTTCCCATCAACAAAATCGGTCTGGGCTTGGGTAGATGCAACGTTCCCAAGTAGACAGCAAGCCAGGGTAGCAGCGAGGATTGTGAATCGAAGAGGCATCATGAAACTTAAAAGCATGTTGATGATATAGAAAAGGCACGGCCGTACGCACGACCGTGCCTCTGCAAAAACGCAAGTGTTATAAAAGCACCAAGCGGTCGTCTAGCGGTTGCCAGACTTGCGTCGGCGGAATCCGAGCACACCCAATGAAACCATTGCAAGTGCGCCCAGGCTACTAGGCTCAGGAACGGCGGTAGCCACCAACTCGGTCCCAACTCCGTCGTACCAAGTTCGGTTCCCCTGGGACGTATTCGCTAGATCATCGATGAAAACATTGATGTCACCGGTGCCATCGGCGACCGCTGTGCCCAGACTAACCGAGTAAAGGCGACGATCTCCCTGCTCGGTGAGAACGGAATTGGCAAAGTACCCACCATTTTCAATTCCGGATCCGTCGGCCGTCGACAGAGGCCCAGGATTAAGTTCGTCCAACCTGGAAGGCGAGGTAATGTAAGTCATGGGCAAAAACGACGAACCGGTGAAGTGAGTCGTGTTGTAGCCTTGAAGATCACCAGCATCGTTCGACAGACTAGCTCGTCCACGCCAAAGGCCATCTGAGCCCGAACCACCAGCACCCCAGAAATACGCATAGACATCGTAGTTTTCGCCTGCGACCAACCCCGCGATGGATGTCTGAAGCCGCGGTGCGTCTTCAGCATTTTCATTGGAAGTGATGACGGTGACACCATTTCCGAAACCACGGTCATTCCAAAGGTCATCGCCTTCGGTACCAGGGGAAAACGTCAGGGCCCCGCCGGCGGCGAGCGTTGTGTTGCCGGTATTCGCGTCCATATACACGATAGCTGCCTGCGCAAATGACGATGTAAAGGCCATCAGAATCGCAGCCAGGATAGGGAAATGCTTCACGTTAATCTCTCCAGGTAGTCAATCGGAAGTCGTCGGTCATTGGGGAACAGATCACCCTAGATAGCATATAGCGGTCCCACGGCGGATCTGTCAGCGATTCCATGCAAAATCCGCAAAATCCCTAAAGTTCGCTCAATCCTCGCAATTTAAGCACTCCACAAGGGCCAAACCGCATCGACTTTCGATGCATGCGAATCAACAGAAACGCTGGCGACAGATCGGAAGTATTGACCTGCGATGTCAACAATCGCTAGGAAAAACCCAGGGCAATTCATCTGGAACTTCCTAGCGGCCTGTGCGATTCTTGAGCAGTGAAGATATTGAGCAGTGAAGATATTGAGCAGTGAAGATATTGAGTAGTGAAGATATTGAGCTGACACGTTTAACCGGCCAACGCGTCGCGCGGTGGTCTCGAGTTTATGGCAGTGGTCTCGAATTTATGTTCGGTCACCGGCACGATGTATGCGAAAGCCTACGCGTGTATCACACGATTGCGGCGATCACTCTGTTAACGTCGGCTGCTGATTTTCGAATGCAATGATCTCAAAGTGTTGCGCCACCTCGCTGACAGTCAACGCTCGCTTGTAGATTGCCAATTCGTCCAGAGCACCTGAAAACTGACGTCGATGCCAGTCGTCCCGCAGTTGGCCCAACACAACATAAAAATGGCCCGGTCCATGTCGTTTGTCCTCTTTTAATTCAACCTGTCGTACGAGTTGTCCATTGACATGAATTTCCATCGCATGATTTGTCTTTACAGCAACAACATGGTGCCACTGACCCGGCACACATATTCCGGGGGTGAATGCATTAGTACCTTGGCCAAACAATTCACCGGGCGGCGAACGGTGCAAAAATCGAATTGCTCCGGGATCATGGATCATGAATGTATCGGTCACGATTTCAATGACGTTGATGAAACTGCCAGCGTCCGTTCGCGATTCCGGAAAAACCCCCAAGCATGTGGCATGCTGAAGGTCATCCGGCTTCATCCAAAATTCGATTGAATAGGGACCTTCATTTAGATCTTCTATCACACCATCAATAACCAAGCTTCGCGAAGCCTCGGTCCGGATGAACTGAACATGCCCGCTGCTCAGACGAATGCTGTTGTGAAAGCTTTCCGGGGGGTCTGCACGCAACGCGAGCCGATCACTCATATGGTTAGGAATCAATGCATCGCGACTGCCTTCAAACCGACAATACAAAATCGGCTCGGCTCGAACAATTTCATCCACGTATTGGTCAGTCACCGGTAATCGGGAATCGTCAAAAGCGACAATTTTAGAAGTTGCCGAACCGCCAGAGTCAAGTAAGACGAGTGACCTATCGAAGCCGTCGACACGCATTCGCGTCGACTCGTGGAGCCTTTGACTTGTCAGTGTATTTCCGTCATTACCCAACAGGGAAAGCTCAACCTCGCCACTGGTGACTTCGACTTCCGATACACCGTTGGGATCGACGTTTACGTTGAACTCGGTACCAAGGTCAACGATCGCCGCATCGGGTGCATTCAGAACAAACCCTCTCGCCCGCTCGGGAACGTGCGCGCTCACACTGCCCGAAATCAACGTCGCTGCGTCTTTCGAGTGAATGTCCAATTCGCCAGGGCCTGCAAATGCCAGCACGGCACCGCTCATAAACTCGAGTTGCACCGATCCGTTCCCAAGTACGATTCGTCCGGGCTTCAACCGGTGCCCAACGGCCATCCACGACGATACCGTTCCATCGATCCGCACCACCACCGCTACGTCAGGGTCCCATGCGGCTTTCCGCTCAGTCGCCCGCCCCGCTGCGTCATCCTTTAATTTGCCGGCCCGTGAATCCATGGCGTCCGCCAGCGACATCACCGAATCGCGATAATCGCCGATGGGTCCGCTGAGCAAAAACACCACTGCAACGGATAGCACGATGATGATTCCAATGAGACACGCGACCACACCAAAGAAGTGATCTGACATCCCTGCAAACCAGCCCTGTCGCAGATTGGCTATTGGTACTGGCTTTGCCAGCTCCAAAGTCTGCACCAAATTACCAGCTAACGGAATGTCAACCGTCGCACCTGCACCCCAAATGGAGCCAAGATCAGAATGAATTTGGAGATAAGTTAGGTAATACGACTGTGCATCCGATGATTGCCTCAGAATCTGAACCAACTCCTCGGTCTCTGCGGGCAAAAGGACTCCGTCGATCAACCCGGGCAGTAGTTCGCCGAGCCGGTCCAATTTTCCCGACTGGTCCGCTGATTCATTCATGCGTCTACCCCTGTGGGTTTATTCATCGCTACACACTTGATGAGTTGTTCGCGGATACGATGCAGCGTCAAACTGATGGCGTTGGCGGTCTTGTCCGAATCAGCCGCAATCGCCTTTACTGACGACGCCTCGGCGTAACGCCGGAGCAGCAGCGTCCGATGTTCCGGTGAAAGCTTCTGAATACAGTCATTGAGCGTCTTCGTCCGCTGTGCATTTGCCTCAACGGGAAACATTTTCTCATCTAGCGAAGCAAGCGACTCCGTCAGATCAACAGGAAACACCAGACGGTCCCGCGATTGACGCTTGCGGAAAGCCATCAACTGGAAGCGAGCAATCGCGAAAGCCCAGGCCATGAAATCAGTGCCCTCCTCAAATTTGTACGCGTCTCGGCAGAGTACCAAATTGACTTCCTGAAGCACCTCTTGAGCTTGATCGTGGCTACCCAATCGCTTCAAGAGAAAGGCCAGAAGCCGACTTTGAGCTTCCGTTAACTGGAGCACCCATTGGGGCGTGAGTTCAATCTTTGTGTTTTGTTCCCTCATGTTTCATGCAATAGCCGGAAAAGCTGAAATCCGTTGCGAATTCCCTGTCAAATGCAAGAATTAGCACAATTCAAATTTTCTGCGTTTCAAAACGAAAGATCAAGTGCCCCGTCGCCCCCAAAAAAAACACACCTTCTTTAAAGAGAAACACACACCTTCTTTAAAGAGAAAGAGAGGTGAAAGGGGTCGGTGTTCACCAACGGATCATCTAAATTGTCATTCAAGAAGATCAACTCTGGTTTGGCGAGTCCGATACCATTGTCAAGAACGAAGCGTGTGGATGAAGCTGGCTGTTTTACCATGGCCCCGTTCGAGGCAAAGAGAGACGCAGAGTCACGTAGATGCCTCCCGCCTGATTTTTTGGAGCCCATTATGCGACTGGCGTCGGACATTGGGTTGCCATCGAAAAAGCGATTGCAGCGGTCCAGAAGCGAAAGAAATCCCCCTACTTCCCCATGTCTACTTCTATGTCAGAGCTAAGCTTTGAGGCGATCTTTGATCTCACATCGGATTTTCTATGTGTGATGAATCTGGATGGATATTTCATCCGAACCAATACGTCCTTTCGCCGCCATCTTGGCTGGACCAGCGATGAATTCGTCGACCGCTCGTTCGTGTCAATGACACACACGGACGATTTGTACGCGACGTTAAGTCAGTTTTCAGTACTTTCAAAGCATGTAGCCTCTGTTTTCTTCGATCATCGCTTTCGCTGCGTGGATGGAACCTATTGTGCCCTTCGATGGCGGATCACTCGGGAAAGTGGTTCTGACACCCTTCTTGCGGCTGGCTATCTCGTCCGTCATTCGAAGTATCGGGATACCAAATCGGCGGTTTCGAAAAAGCAAGGTGAGCTGGCTCGCATAGCTCACGCAGCATCGGAAGACTGGCGGACGCTAGGCCAGCAGACGTCAAGAATCGGCATCTGGGAGTTCGATCTAACAACCGGTGGACGCTGGTGGTCCACGGAGATTAATGAGATGTTCGAGTTTGATTCGATCGTCGCCGAATCATCGATTATGGCGTTCCAACTTCGAGTCCATCCTGACGATTGGAATGACGTCGTTGAGGCTTATAACCGGTCTGTGTCCCGTAAGACTGCTTTCGAAATCAAACATCGTCTGTTAATGCCCGACGGCCGAATCAAGCACGTGCATGAGCTGGGTCGAACGATTTATGACGACAATGGCCTTCCGTTGCGTTCCATAGGCACGATTGAAGACATCACCCAACAGCTTCAAGGCGAGGGAGAACTTCGCCTGAGTGAGGAACGACTGCGGCAGGCAGTACGCGTATCGAATATTGGTTTTTTTGACCACGATCATCTCACGGATGTTCTTTTTTGGTCGACACGAATGCGTGAGATTTATGGCGGTTATTTGACTGCTGAAATCACTTTGCCCGACACAATAAAAATGATTCATCCCGATGAGACAGAGAGGCTTGTTCAGAGCATTCAAAAGGCCCACGACCCCTCGGGCAATGGAATATGGGACGAAGAATATCGAATCCTTCTTGCAGATGGTTCAACACGGTGGGTGATCGCGCGGTCGCAAACGTTCTTTGCCGGGACAGGGAGCAATCGGCATCCAGTGCGGACTATCGGTGCGCTGGTTGACGCTACGGAGCGCAAACAGGCGGAAGAGGCGCTCCGTGTTACCGACCGAGCTTTGGCAACTTCCATGACCGCTTTTGCGATTGCGGATGAAACTGCGCAACTGACCTACGTCAACCAAGCCTTTCTCAATTTATGGGGTTATGATTCCGAAGCAGAAGTCATAGACAAACTGCCCCAGGATATGATTGAACCCGAATCAGCACAGCGGATGATGGACGGGATCTACTCTAAAAGAGAGTACCGAGGGGAGTTGCTGATTATCCGAAAAGACGGCACGAACTGTAACGTGATGGCGTCGACGAACACGATTCACGACTCCAACGGCAAGGTCGTCAATATGATCGGTTCGTTTGTTGATATCACCGAGTCCAAAAAGCTGCAGGAGTTGTTCATGCAGTCACAGAAAATGGAATCGATCGGTCGATTGGCAGGCGGCATCGCTCACGACTTTAACAATCTGTTGATGGTGATCAACGGATATCTCGAATTGGCGTTAATCGATTTAGGGCCCCATGAATCTTTGCGCAGCGATCTCTCCGAAGTGAAAAAGGCTGCCGATAGAGCATCAAGTTTGACACAACAGCTACTTGCTTTTTCTCGGAAACAGATCATTAAGCCGCAGGTTCTCAACCCGAATGATGTGATCGGGAGTATGACACAAATGCTAGAAAGACTGCTCGGTGAGGACATTGAGTTGCAGACAATTCTTGCTGCTGACCTAGGCCAAGTTCAATTTGATCTTGGGCAATGTGAACAGTGCCTACTCAACCTTGCAATTAACGCGCGCGATGCGATGTCTGAGGGAGGCAAATTGGTAATCGAGACTGAGAATGTCCAAACAGACAAGGCGTGTGACGAATGTCCACCAGGTGAATACGTTGTGCTCGCAATCTCAGACAATGGATCGGGCATGACCGAGGAGGACAAATCGCACCTTTTCGAGCCGTTCTATACGACCAAGGAAGTCGGCGCTGGTACCGGGCTTGGACTTGCAATGGTTTTTGGCGCAGTAACGCAAAACAAAGGTCGAATATCAGTGGAGTCAAAGAGTGGATATGGGACCACATTTCGAGTCTATCTTCCGCGCGTTTATGAAGCCAGCAAACTACCCGATCCGGTGTCGGCCAATGTGACGCACCGGGGGACGGAGACGATCGTAATCGTGGAGGACGAAAATGCCGTCCGAGAACTCACTGCACGATTGCTCACCAATCTGGGGTATAAAGTTCTTGCCTTTCCAATTGGAGGCGAGGCCATCGACGCAGTATCTTCGATGACGCAGACTTTGGATCTACTGATCACCGATGTCATCATGCCAGGCATCAATGGCACGCAGATGGCGGAAAAAATGTCTGCACTTCGACCAGAAATTAAAGTTATCATCACCTCAGGCTACACTCCCAATGCCTTTTCGCATCTGGGAGTCCTGAAAAACGGTGTCGAGTTTCTTCCCAAACCTTACTCGTTCGAAATGCTTGCAGAACTTGTTCGACGCGTGCTCGACAAGCCAGTCGGCTAACGCTTACTCAAAGTGTAGCGCGATTGAGAAGTGCACCATAAGGTGGAATGAGGTGCCAGGGAAAAAAACAGATGTCGGGAATGATGTTAGAAAGCAGGCCGGACACATTACAGCCACTGCACAACCACACCTAAAATATCAACCAATCATCGTTGAGGCAGAATCACGTTCCGAGATCGACTACAATGCATGGCCACTTCTAGCCATCCGATGGTGGCGATCCTTCCCGCACAACAATATTTTTCGGTTCCTTCAAAATCGATTTCGTCGCGATGACGTGTTCCGCCCCTTCCCCTCATCGTGGAACGCAGTACTTCAACGAACTTCAGCCTTCGACAAGAGTTTGTTTGACGACTCGCCGTATGCGAATTGCATTCGCTTTTTGAAACTATCCAAAATCCGCAAGCTGATCTTGGCCAATTATTTTTCTTTGACCATTGTTAGTCACAAAAACATATAAACTCCAAAAGAGAATCATGAGAAGCATGCATTGGAAAAACTTGGTCACGGTCTTTGTTATTTCAATCGTGGCGGCGCACGCGGCGCATGCCGAGGCCAACGGAGACGTAAAGATAACGGTCGATACGGACAAGGTGACCCATCAAGTGGATCCGAAGGTGTACGGCCATTTTTACGAACACATTTATCACTCGGCCAACGGTGGTCTTTGGGGTAACGTCGTTTGGAACCGAAGTTTCGAGCAGCCTGCGTCTTCGGCGTGGACCATCGACGAGAGTGTGATCCGGCAGAATAGCGTGACGGCCACCGGTGCCACAATTGGCTTTGGCGATTTAGGATGGCGTGACATTGATTTTTCGCTCCAGGCCAAGAAGATCCGCGGAAATGAAGGCTTCTTGATACTGGTTGGTAAAGCCGGTCGAGCGGGCCATGTTTGGATAAATCTCGGCGGGTGGGGAAATTCGGAGCATGGGATTGAAGATCTCCGCAACGGCTCCAAGGGTCTATTGGGACGGAGAAAACGTGGATCGATCGAATCGGGCCGATGGTACGATATTCGCATCCGCAGCGAAGGCAATCGCATCCAAGTCTGGCTCGACGGAGAGCAGTTAATGGATGAAACAGCCACAGGGGCGCCCCTTGTGGGACAAGTTGGAGTCGGCACATGGAGTACAGTGGCGGAGTTCCGCAATTTCCAGGTCAAGTCTCTGAGCGGAAAAACGCTATTGGACGGCATGCCCCCGCTTGAGCGCGGAGGCCAGTTACCTGAGGTTGCAGCCAATTGGCAGATCGTATCGGGCCAAGCTGAGATTAGTGACGACAACCCGCTCAATGATCAGTTCTCAGCCGTGCTTACACCTGACGCGGGCGGCAAGGCGACGATCAGCCAACCGCACGTTAAACTCGATTCGTCAGATCCGCTTGCCGGATCGATCTGGTTGCGAGCCGATGGTGTGGCAAAAGCCAACATCCAAGTGCTTAACGAAGACGACAAGGTACTGGCCCGGCAAGAGATCAAAGGCATATCGAGCGCGTGGCAGGAATTCTCGGTCAACCTTTCGCCCACCGCAGATGCAAAGGAAGGTCGTTTACAGGTGACGGCCGATTCAGAGCAAACAGTGTCTGTCGATCAGTTTAGCTTAATGCCAGCCTCTGCCGCGGCGAACGACAACTTTCGCGCCGACTTGTACGAAGCGCTTGCTGGTTTAAAACCGACAATCATCCGTTGGCCAGGGGGTTGTTATGCCGAACAATACCATTGGATGAACGGCGTCGGACCGCAACACACGCGAAAAATGAACCTGATACAGCAATGGGAAGACTGCGACCCGAACTCTTTGGGTACAGATGAATTCATTGAACTATGCCGGAAGCTCGATGCAGAGCCGTTGATGGTTATCAACACCGGCATGCACCCTGAGGGCACTTCGACCCCCGAAGCGTGGAAGCCCTGGCTCGACGAAGCAGTCGCATGGATTGAATATTGCAACGGATCGACCGATACCAAGTATGGTGCGATGCGGGCTGCCAACGGTCACCCGGAACCGTACGAGATCAAGTACTGGGAAATTGATAACGAACTATGGCGTTCCCAACAGCGTGATCCAGCCGTCTATGTAGAGGCGGTCAAACTGTTTGCCCCAGCCATGCGTGCAAAGGACCCTTCAATCACGATTCTGGCCCATGGGGGTAACAGTCTGGATCGCCGATACAACCAAGTACTACTCGACGGTGCTGCGGAACATTTTGATATTCTTAGCATCCACCACTATCAAAATCCGAATTTGTTTTCCAGCGGTGTTGGCGATCAGGAACAGCTCTATATAGACACTCGAACGGCGGTTGCCGAGAGCAGCAACCCCGACATCAAGTTGTATGTCAGCGAATGGAACGCGCAAACAATTGACTGGCGTACCGGCTTGTATGCTGGTGGATTGTTGAACGCCTTTGAGCGCCAAGGTGATTTTTTGATCATTGGCGGTCCCGCGCTGCTGATGCGAGAAAAGACTGCAGGTGCTTGGGACAACGCGTTCATCAACTTTGACCAAAACAGTTGGTTCCCGGCGCCGAATTATGTGGTCATGAAATTGTGGCGCGACCACTTCGCACCAAACTTCCTGGCGTTGGCCGGTGATTTGAACGGTAGCAACATTGTGGCTACGAAGGGTGACGATGGGCAAAACGTTTACCTGAAGGCTGTTAATCCAACGGAATTTGAAAAGACCATCACGATTGAATTGGAAGGCGACTTCGAGCCGAAGTCAGCTTCGATGCTGTTAGTTGCGCCGGGTGGACTCGATGCCCGCAACAGTTTTGAACAGCCCAGTGCGGTCAAGCCGAATACTTTGTCGGCCGAAGTGAAAGGTGAAGTGGTGACGTTCTCGATGCCCGCCTATTCCGCTGGTGTTGTCACAGTGAGGGGAGACGAGTGATAGGTGAGACGTTTTGAACTTGGTTCGAGTTTGTGTTGGTTTCGACAAGAAAATGGAAGGTAAACGATGATTAGCGTGCCACGAATGCTGATTGATTGCATTCGCTCTTTCTCATTTTCCTCTCCGTTATTGTCTCCAGGTTTATTTGTAGTCAGACATCTTTTCGTTGTTTTCATCATCGTGGTTTTTTCTACACCGGCGACCGCGGATGAACCGCATCAACCGATGAACGTTCTGTTCATCGCGATCGATGACTTAAACGACTATATTTCGCCATTGGACAATCATCCCGGTATTCAGACGCCTAACTTCGAACGGTTAGCGTCGCGGTCGGTGCTGTTTGCCAACGCACATTGTGCGGCGCCGGCGTGCCATCCTTCGCGAGTATCAACAATGACGGGCGTGCATCCGGCGACGTCAGGGATCTACCGAAATTTGTTCGGTGCCCATGGTCCTCGTTGGCGAGACGAGTCGCCGGTTTTGGAAAAGGCAGTGGTACTCTCACAGCACTTTCGCGATCACGGATATCGTGCTGTTGGTGGCGGAAAGCTTTTTCATGCGCTTCAGTGGACGCCTGGTGATTCACAAAACGATCCCGAGGCTTGGGACGCTTATCGTGGCGATCCGCTCGATCCGATCTCAAATGATTGGCCAAGACCGAAACTCGTTCCTGATGCTGAAACCGGCCTTTCACCAGGACGACCGCTCCATTTCCAACTTTTCGGCGCTGCCGTATTGGAAGAGCCCGAAGAAAGCTATGGCGATCACTTGGTTGTCGACTGGGCGATTGAGCAAATGAATGAACCACGAGCCAAGCCATTGTTCCTCGCCGTCGGCTTGTTTCGCCCGCATATCCCCTGGGAAGTCTCGCAACGGTGGTTTGATGCCTATCCTGAGGACAAAATCGAATTACCTAAATGTTTGGCAAATGACCTCGACGATGCTCACGACCACGGGCGACGTCGCTGGCACAAATGGGTGGCACAGAACAAACAATGGCCGCACCTGATGCGTGGGTACTTGGCCAGCATCAGTTACGTCGATCACCAACTTGGCCGCATTCTCGACGCGCTCGACGCATCGGCAATGAAGGAGAACACGATTGTCGTGCTATGGAGCGATCATGGTTTCCACATCGGCGAGAAGGAAAACTGGGAAAAATTCGCGTTGTGGGATCAAACCACACATGTGCCGCTATTCATCCACGCGCCTGGCGTGAGCCAAGACGGCAAGCGGACCCCGCAACCCGCGACACTTACCGACATCTACCCAACGCTCTGCGAATTGGCGGGGATACCGATACCGCGGCAATGCGATGGCGTTTCGTTGGTACCACAATTGAAAAATACAGAGGCGGCACGAGAACGTTTGTCGCTGACATCGTACCGATTCGGCAAAGAGAATTCGCCCTCTCATGCAGTAAGTGATTGCCGTTACCGATACATCCGTTACGGCAACGACTTTGAAGAATTGTATGATTTAGAGTCGGATCCAAATGAGTTCAACAATCTTGCGAACGAGGCGAACTACGCCAAAATCAAAGAGCGACTTGCCAAAGGGATCCCGATCGACGCGGCCGAGGATCGAAAAGTACCGAGGAACTCTCGTTACAACAAACTCAAGTCCGACCGCCCTGGGACAAAGCAAAATTAGAACCGCCGGTTCTTCCTCACCCCACATTGCCCCTTTGCCGCCAGCCACGACAACCATTCATCACAGCAAAGCATTTGCAGTCCCATGAAATCGCTAACACCGCTAATCGCCCTAATTGTATTATTGCCACAGACACTCGCGACTGCTGAGTGTGACAAACCCAATATCCGTGACAAACCCAATATCATCGTGTTCTACACCGACGATCATGGACACGCGGATCTTTCCTGCCAAGGCGTGTTGAAAGATATCAAAACGCCCAACGTTGATGCGTTGGCCCGACGCGGCGTGTTGGCTCGGCATGGTTATAGTACAGCTCCGCAATGCGTTCCTTCCCGGGCCGGATTATTGGTAGGCAAATTTCAGTCGCGGTTTGGTGTCGAGGCTAACGGATATCCGCTTGACGGTTTCGATCGTGAACAAACGATTGCCGAACGGCTTCAGCAGGCCGGATACGTCACGGCGCAATTCGGAAAGTGGCATCTCGGACCGGGCCCTGCAATCACCCAACACGGTTTCAAGCATGTCTTTAACCAAAATGCCCAGCGACCATTTTCCGCCAACATCACGCTCGGCGCCGAAGACCGCGAGATGTCAAACCTCAAACCCGAGCGATATCACGTCGACGGATGCAGCGAAGCCGCAGCATCTATAATCGAGCGTTACAAAGATGCCCCATTCTTTTTGTACGTGGCCTATCGAGCACCGCATGTTCCCTTAGACGCACCGAGAAAATATCTTGACCGTTTCCCAGGCAAAATGCCCGAGCGGCGTCGGCAAGCACTGGCGATGTTGTCGGCTGTGGATGACGGAGTTGGCTTGATTACGAAGACGCTCGCCGAACACGCGTTGACCGAACAGACATTGATTTTCTTTATTGGCGATAACGGTGCACCACTAAAGATTCACAAAGCAGACGCGCCCGGGGGCGGTCCGGGGTGGGATGGATCTTTAAACGATCCGCTCAACGGCGAAAAAGGGATGCTAGCCGAAGGTGGAATGCATGTTCCGTTCGTTGTCTGTTGGCCAGGGACGATCCCAGCCGGACAGATCTACGATCACCCCATTAGTGCATTGGACGTTGCCGCTACGGCGATAGCGATCGCCAACCATGACACACCCGCAAACGAGTTGGACGGCGTCAACTTGATTCCCTATCTGACAGGCCAAAATGATGCTGCTCCGCATGACACATTGATGTGGCGTTGGACAGCGCAGTCAGCGATCCGTGAAGGAAAATGGAAGCTGCTGCTTGCGGGTGACCGCGAATACCTGTACGACCTCGACGCTGACTTGGAAGAGAAACATAACGTTGCGTTTGAGTATCCAGAACTCGTGACTCGGCTACGTGAGCGGTTGACTTCCTGGGCCGCTACCCTTGAGCCTTTTGCGCTGTCCAACACTCCGAATGCCTACAACGCTTTCTATGACTTTTACATGGATGGCAAGCCTGTGGAACCGCGTGCGGGGTCGCCAAGGAGATCTCCGGCAAGACCAGAGCTT
This sequence comes from Novipirellula herctigrandis, assembly GCA_007859835.1. GTDB lineage: Bacteria > Planctomycetota > Planctomycetia > Pirellulales > Pirellulaceae > Novipirellula_A > Novipirellula_A herctigrandis. Next base: position 8,141,752 of record SJPJ01000001.1, read on the forward strand.
CAAGGTTGGATTTCGCGCAACAGCGAATTGACTGTCGAAGACGGTTCGCTGTGTATGAGTAGTAAGAGCAGTGCTACGGCGCCATTTTTCGTTTACAACGGACTTCAGTTACCCGGTCCAGTGACAGCCACGATCCAGTTGACGTCAAGCAACCGTGGCGAGGCTGCAATTTCATGGCGAACATCGACTCAGAAAGATTTCTTGCCTGAATGCAAGGCAGTATCCGAAATCACGACTGCCGACCAATGGGCCACTCACACCATTGAGTTGCCCGTGCAAGGCAAGCTGATTCACTTGAGATTCATCGTTCCTTCGGGAACAACCACCATTCGTGAATTCAAACTCGAATCGCCATCGGGAAAAGCGGTCGTACTGTGGAAATAAATGAGTTGACCGCCAACGGTAGACAACCATCCCATATTTCATCTCGCCATTTCAACTACTTCGGTCCGAGACATCGGTGATAAGCTCGATGTTCGTGTCGGCCGTTTGGGCGTTTGGCCGTTTGGGCGTTTACAGTTCGGAGTACGCACATGCCAGCCCGATGTAGGAAGCCTCAATGCATCGATGAGTAACCAGCTTACTTAGCGAGTTGGTGTCGCGATTGGGCATCGTCCGAATCGGCGATGCAATTTTCGTCGCCCTTGAAACTGGTGCGAGCATGAATTTTCTGGGCTGAGCGACACAGTGAAATGAGTTGCCCGACCATGGTGAACAGCGAAAAGAGATCTTTGTCTTCGGTTGCCGCATGACGAATTCCTGATGCCAAATCTTCGATCTCGGGAATGCCTCCGGCGGCCGCAGTCGCCTCCAATCTTGATGCAATCGCTTTGATACTAATGCAATCTTGTTCGTCGACTGCATCGGCAAGACGCTCGATTTGCAATCCAAGCTGTAGGGCCACTTGTCGTGACTGCACTGGCAAATCAACACTTTTGTGCGTTCGCACGCTTGCAATGAATCGTTCGACGAGTTCAGGGTCAAATTGCGTGCCCGCACAACGTCTGAGTTCTTTGAATGCGTCCTCGATTGGCCGGCCCTTGCGATAGACTCGATCGGAAACCATCGCATCATACGCATCCGCAATCGTCACGATTCTTGCACCAATGGGGATATCGTGTTTCGACGGCAGTTTTGAGTTGCCATCGGACTCAAAGGTGGCGTGGTGGTACTTAACAATGTCAACAAGTTCGGGATGTGAGAACGAAGCTTCGACAATCTCGACTCCGATACGATCATGCAGTTCCATCATCTCCCATTCTTCGGGAGTCAATGGTCCCGGTTTTAGCAAAATCGCATCCGGCACACCGATTTTTCCAATATCATGAAGAAGTGCAGCGACCTCCAAGACATAGGTTTCTTTGACGGAGAGTAAGCCCGAGGCAGTCGCTACGCACAATTCAGCAACCCGGGTGCAGTGTGTTGCTGTTGAGGCATCACGATAGGCAAGCGCCGACATTAACGATGCGACCGCGGGATACGGAATTGACGGACTATTGGAAAGACAAAGTCCGCTGTTATCCATTTCGCGTTCGTTAGGCGACTCAGCATCGTTGCTATTAGCGATTTCCTCCCAACGAACGACTTTATTTCGTCCGCCTCGCTTTGCAGCATACAGAGCCTTGTCAGCTTGTTCGAGAAGTTCTTGTGGATCCGAAGCACCAAACGTGGCTGACGACATGCCGATACTTACGGTCGTTATAAACTTCTCGAATTCTAGCTGCTCAATTGTCGATCGAATTCGCTGAGCGACCACGGACGCTTGATTAGCATCGGTGTGCGGAAGGATGACACAAAACTCCTCGCCACCGTAGCGGCAGACCACATCGGAATCACGTCCGTTCTCTTCAATAGCGGTTGCGATACACCGTAGAACCACATCACCAACGCTATGCCCGTGGTTGTCATTAACCATTTTGAAATGGTCGACGTCAACCATAAAGCAACTAAGTGGCTGTTGATGACGCTGCGAAGCCTTAAACTCTTTGTCAAAAATCTCAAAGAATGTTCGCCGGTTTAGACAGCCCGTTAGCGGGTCGCGCGTTGCCAGATGGTTCAGTTCTTCATTGCGAAGTTTCAATTCGTCACGCGATAATTGAAGTTCGGAGAGCATCTTACTCAACTCTTTACGCTTCTCTTCCATCGGCGTAATGTCATCAAAACTCGCAATCGTACCACGGCGCTGTCCATCATTTCCTAGAATCGGCGACGCGTTCACGAGATAGGTACGGTGCTCGTGTTCAAAACTTAAACCCAATCGAACGGTCTTGGCTGAGTCATCATCGGAATGCCATCTCAAAGTCACCTCATCGTCATCGTCACTTTCCCAAGGAAGTTGGTCGATATTTTTACCTAAGAGCTCCTCTTCACTTTTGCCTATATGCTTTTTGAATTTGTCATTCGCAAGCACGATGCGTTGCTCATTGTCAAGGACAACCACTCCTTCGGAAAAAGTATCGAGGGTTGCGCGAACATGCATTGGAACCGACTTACTCGGGTCAAGGTATCTGAACGCACGCGCCAAATACAGTCGAAAGACAACTCCATTAACAACTAAAGTGAACAGTCCAACCACGACCAACGGATATTGCATCAATCTTGCGAACAGCCCTTGATCGGTATTGAAGCTAAGCTCAACGGTGCCCCATTCTCGTTTACCAGCCGCGATGGGAACACAGATATTGTTAGGGTTTGAGTTAGCACCCGGCTCAAGTTGCCAATGTCGCTCATGATCACCGATCTGATGAAGAATCGTCCCGTTTTTTCGACGGATACAGGCCGAGAGGACGTCAGGATGGCGATCGAGAATCGAACTGAGATTCTTTTTGATGATCTCATCTTCGTGATTCAGCGCGAGCAAAGAAGATGTTATCGCAAGCGATTCGGTGAGTACTGCTTTACGCTGCAATTCCGCCCGATTCGGATCGGGAATGACCCCCAAAAGATGCACAAGCGAGAGCGTGAATCCAGACAGAAGCACGAGTTTCCCAGCCATTCGGCTGGCAACGGAAATCGGCTTTAGTTTGGATTTAAACATTTTTCCAACGTCGGAGATCAAATCACCACCGTGCATCGCGCACTAGGTGAAGAATCTGGAAATGGCGGCCATCCGATTCACTGCATCGAAAGGGGCGACAACGCACTACTGCTGCGCAAAAAGGATAGGTTACGGATAGCTTGCCTGGATGTAATATTTTTCGAGCTTCGGGTGATTGGGAAAGCAATCGATAGGCGGATCGTAACGATTAACGGATGTGCAGAACGAATAAATGCCACGAGACGTCTCCGATTTAGCTCCAATCCGCGACGACACTGACTCCGACGTGATATTTTTCGCCCTCGGGTGAACAATGCCTAACACTACCAAGTACGTCCAATGCTTGACCTTGGGGAGTCGTCAGTTGCAGACGAACATGGCTTGCCGCAATCGGTTTTGTGCAAACGATCCCTATGCCGTCTTTTGATATATCTCGCGTTACCGCTTCGAGTTGAGTCCCCGTGGGGCACAGATGGTCGTCGAGCAAAAGAGCCGAAACCGAAACCTGGACCTCATCGAGGATATCAGCGAGCGATTTGTCGTGACGTTGTTTGCCCCGTTTTTCGGACCGCTTCGCGACCGCGTCCGCATCGAGCACAGGTACGGGATCAATAACGGCCCATGCCGGCAAAGAGGTGGACAGCATGGTTGCAAAATAACTGGCGCGTGCTGCCCATAGGACAAACCCGACGGAAAACGCTCCGGAGGTCACCACGGCCGTACCCGCAACCAACTCAAATGATGTCTCTTGATTTTGGATGTCATCAATGACAGAATTCAAGTGATCAAACAAGGATCCGGTATCAAACTCAAAAAAAGCTGACAAATAGCGTGAATTTCGGTGGCTTTTGTCCGCTCCGCTGATTTCTAAATACGAGTGATGTCGCCCAACACGCCCGCTTGCAAATTCTCGTTCGGATTCAGAGTCAACCACCGGCACGTCCACATCCGCTACAACGATCGCCGCGGTTGCTGGCTCTGGTTGATGCATTTGTTTCCCCTGGCTTGGCGTTGCCGCTTCGACGGGAATGATTACACTTGCCACACTATCGACGAGTGTTGGCTCAGCTTGTTCGTCTTGATCATCCTCTTCGGTTTCTTCTTCGACGGGGTCCGGAATCTCCGGCTCTGGTTCCGCAATGGGGCCTCCTACGACATCGTTGACAGTGATGGTGACCGTGGTTGCTGTCGAAATGTCGGTACCGTCACTGACCGTATACACAAAGCTATCCGTTCCCGCGAATCCGATTGCAGGTGTATATGTAAACGAACCGTCGGCAGCCAACGTGAAGGCGCCGTTCGAGGGCCCCGTCACCAGGATCACGCTCAGGCTGCCGCTATCGACGTCGGAGTCATTAGCCAGAATCCCCGGCGCACTCACGTTGAGTGACGAATCGTTATCGACATTAAAGTTGTCTGCGTTTGCAATCGCTGCATCATTCACTGCGGTGACGAATATATTAAACGTGCCAGCCACTGGCAAAGCACCGTCTTCGCCACCATCGGCCAATGAGAAACTGAATGCGTCGCTCGTCGTCTCGCTGCCGCTGTGCGTGTAAGTCACATCTCCGGCGTCGATGTCCGCTTGCGTGAACGTGTCGGCGAGTCCGAGTGCTCCGAATCCGGCCAAGTGAATCGTACCGTTGTTGGTCATAGCGGTGATCGTGTAGGTCAGCTCACTGGCACCGTCATCAACGTCATTCCAATGGAGCATCGTGTTGTTGATTACGTTCCCCGTCGAGCCTTCGAGGACGGACGCGCCGTTATTGGCAACGAACGTCGGCGAATCGTTGACCGGTGTGATGCTAAGTTGAATCGATTGCACGAGCGTATCGACACCGCCACCGGCTGTGCCACCGTTGTCGATTACTCGCCACGAAAATACCGACGGTCCGCCCGACGCCTCTGCGGCAGGTTTGAACTGCATCCCCTGCAATTGCGTCAGCGTGTAAGTCGTGGCTGTGACTTTGGTTAATCCGTCGGCCAAGTAGACGTCGCCCAAAACAGGACTGGGAATCGCTGTGACTTGATAGGTCAGCGTCTGGGAAGTTTCGTCGGTGCCACCGCCAAAATCATAAGTCACGCCACCAAGCCCCAGTGAAGTGAATCCGGAGTCTTCGATCACCGTCAAATCATTCACGGAACCGGCGGTTAGAACCGGAGCGTCGTTAATCGCAGTGGCGGTAAAGTTCTTGACTCCTACAACCGGCGCCGCTTCGCCATCGTCAACCGTGGTGGCGATCGTAAAGTCGGTGGCATAATCACCGGTAGGTGTAAAAGTCACTCCGGACAATAACGTATTGACATCCGAAATGGCGCCAATTGCCGTCCACACACCGGCGACAAACGTCGACGTGACTGCCCCCGATGTTCCTGTGCTGAGCGTACCCGCACCGATATCCGAAAGCGTCAACGTGACCGTGACATTGGCATCATCCACATCACTGACGACGATGTCGCTCAGGTTCAAAGCGATTTCTTCGGTGTAGATTTCCGCCGCGTTTAGATTCGTCGTTTGCGGAGCGTCGTTACTTCCCGTGATTGTGATCGAGACCGTGGCGGTGTCCGTGCCTCCGTTACCGTCATCAATTTGGTATGTGAAGGTGTCGTTCGCGGTTTGCCCAGTCGTTAGGAAGTCGAACGCGCCATTCGGATCGTAAAGGAAGGCGCCATCGGCGCCGACCGTCACATTGGCTCCTGAGGCGATCGTCAACAGCGACCCGACATTTGCTCCGTTGCCGTTGACTTGCGTCACCGTCAATGTGTCACCATCGCTATCGACATCGTTAGCAACAATGCCATCGATCGCGGCGATATTGATAAAGGTATCTTGATCGGTCACGTATCCAGTCCACTGTGGTCCGGCGGCGCCGGATCCACCGTCAACCAAAGTGCCGTGATTGGCATTGATAGTCAGGTCGGCGGCGGTCGATCCCGTGCCGTCCTCGAACGTCCAGTAACCTGCGAGGTCCGCTTCAGCACCGGTCAAGTTGACATCCAAATTGGCTTGAATTTCGGCTTCGCTTCGGGCGACCTCCCAAATCCGCACGTCATCAATCTGGCCATCGAAGAACTTGTCAGCAGGATTATTCGACCGCCCGCCAATACGCAATTCGTCCTGCGTCGCATGCGAATCGCCGATCGCTCCCGATCCGTTGTAGGTATCGATCAGCGTGCCGTTCACGTAAGTGGAAACCGTTCCGTTATCATAACTCACTGCGATATGAGTCCACTGGTCGTTTGCAACGGTGTATCCGGTATCGTGCCACGTCCAACCGGGATCCGTGTTGGCAAACGCCCAGTAGATTCGATTGTCCGAGAAGAGCGCGACTTCGTATTCGCCTTCCTTGTTGAGGATCATGCGATTGACGTTTGTCGAAGCATCGGGATTAATCCACGCTTCGAGTGTCATGGTATTAGACATTGTCAAGCTTGCGCCGTTGGCGATCGCGACATAGTCATCGATTCCATCAAAATCGAGACCTCGGTTATCGTTGACGGCCAGCGGCGCGTCGGCTGTTTCCGAAACATTGACGGTCCGCGAAATCACATTGCTGGCGGCACCATCGCCATCGGTTAGCACGAACTCGACCGTACGACTAGCGGTTCCCGGGTCATCCGACACATTACCAAAAGTGATGTTTCGCATTAACGCGCGGGTCGAAATCACATTGGCGTTCGCATTCAAGCTAAACACTAACGGATCGGATCCATGCCCGCCACTAAACGTCGCGATCGTGACGCCTTGATACAGGATGGCGTTGTGGTCGACGCCAATCTCGCCGGGACCAATGCCTTGGTGGAAAACGCTGAGTCGATCGTTCGCATTTGCACCGGAGGTGATATCCACTCGCAGCAAACCGAAAGCGAAGTCGGGGGAGTCTGCGTCGAGAACGGTAAAGGTTGAGTCGATCAGCGACGGCGGCGCGTTCTCGACATAGTTTGCATCTGCACCGGAAGCTCCCAGCGTTGGTCCCTGATTCGTTCCTACGCCGCGAACGACCAGCGTCAACGCATCGATATTTTCGAGAACATGATCCAATCCGACGTCATCGCCGTCAAACACGATCGCTGCGGTCGCAACGGCCGTTCCTGATCCCCATGTTGTCGCGGTGAACGCCAGTTCCACTGCGTCATGTTCCGTCACGGGAAGGTTGTTTGAACCGAACGCGTCGGGTGCATCGACAGAAACCAAGATCGCTCCCGTTGCGACCGAAACGCTGCCGAGAGTTTGTCCTTCGTCGATCAACTGCAAACCATTAATGCCAACGTCGATCCCCAGATTATCACCTTCGATTAACTTGACGGAGGTAGCCATGCTGGTGTCGTACCAGGAGATGTCGTTTTGGTCGGCCGCACCACTTTGTGCGAACAAGAAGTCGCCGCCGGATAAAGCCGTATCACCCACGTTAACCGCGTTTTCGACCAACGTGATGCCGGTCAATCCGCCTGCCGACGGATCATTCATCACGTGGTGAAAATAGCCGCTGGAGTAGTCGTTTGTGAATTCGGTTCGGAAAACGTAAACGTCACCGCCGCTAATGGCAATCGAGTTGGACCATCCAACCGGCGCACCCGCTGCGGCGTTACTGAAGCTTTCGTTATCGAGCGTGACAAAAATGACATCGCCCTTTTGCAGATCAAGGCTGCCGCCAGTGATACCGGCGCCGGTAATCGTGATGTCGTTGGCGACATAGTGCATGCCGCTCATTTCGACATCGGTATCGGTAGCAAACGCGTCGAAATCGGTAATCGACAAGAAAGTTCCGTCAGTCGTATCTACGCCGAATGACATGTTTGGATCGCCAAAGCCGATGACTTGACCTTCGGACCAATTTGTTAATCCAGGAGTCCCGCTGGTTGGACCTCCACCGCTGCCACCCGTTGGTCCGACGTCTCCGGAAGTCGAATACCAGAAGAAGATCTCCGTCGGTTCGACTTCAACCGAAACCGTTTCGGTAGCCGTACTGAATGCACTGGTACCGCCGCCAGCACCGGTATTGACGCCAGTGTTGCCGGTGACGCTGCCATCGGTTGTATCCCATGCGCGGAAATCAAATGTCGCACTGCCGACGTAATCGACGCCGGGCACAAATCGAATCCGATCGTTTGCTGTATCGGAAAGTACAACCGAGTTTCCGCTGGTGACGGCACCGAACGCGGTCCAGGTGCTTCCGCCATCGGTCGAATACTGCCACGTTCCATTGGTATCGTCGACCGACGTAACGGCAATCCCTTCAATCGCTCCGCTGTCGACATCCGTGATTCGATCGCCACCGGCGCTTGCAATGATCGTTGAGACCAAGGAACCGTTCGGGTCGGTGTTGTTCTTCTGAACGTTGGGCAAATCCATCAGCCCCGTGTTGTCCAGCACCGGCGCGTCGTTAACGGCAGTGACGTCGACGGTGGCGTCAATCGTGCTGCCGCCAAGTCCCGTGTCATTACTGGCCGTAGAGCTTTGGATTGTAAAATATCCGTTGCCGTTGAAGTCCGCTGATGGCGTGAATTTCAATCCGGCGCTGCCCTCGGCAACGGTGATGAACGATCCGTTCGTAATCTCAGTCAGGCCGTCGTTCTTGTAAAGCGTTCCGTCGGAGATACCGGTGATTTTGAAGTGAGTCACTTCGGTACCGTCCGCGGCATTTCGCGAGATCACCAGTCCGGTAGTCGACTGCGTGTCTTCACTGGTCGTAGTGTTTGTCACTGACGGAGTATCTGCGACAGGATTGACAACCAGACTGGCTGTATCGGTTACAGTCGAGAATGCCGTTGTGCCACCTTGTGCGGTCACGGTGTATTGGATTTGCAGATCATCAACGTAAAAATAATGTCCAATGCCGCCATCATTTGTGACCAGAAACCGGACCTGCGTATCCGCAGCGGCGAAGGCGGTAATATCAAATGATTCAAATTGAGCAGTGTTGATATCAGAATCAACCTTGTATGACTGCAAAGTATGCCAGCTTGCACCGTTGTAAACTTCCAGCAAAAGATCGGCCGTGCCGAACGCATCTCGCTGTTCGTACCAGAAACTCAGCGTGGCGGTACTTGTGCCGTCGAGGTTCGCCTCGCGGCTAACGCCACGGCCCAACGTCATTAGGTTGATATCGAGATGACTTCCTGCCACAACGGTAGTAGCCGAAGAGACCTGAATTCGGCCGGATCCCGCACCGTCCAATTCTCCGATCTCCTGCCAGTCGCCAATCCAGTTCTGAGTTCCATCGTTCCCGGCGAAGGACGCCGACACATTAAATTCGTCAAGAACGGTATCGTTCGTCGAGACACTTATGTCCGCCATGCCGCCATTACTTCCACTTGTCTGATCCCAAGCATGAAACGTAATCGCGTTGGCCAAGGTGCCGTGGAAATCGGCGTTGCCTTGGAAATAGAGCCGGGTGCCGGCGTCCGCGGCCAACAAGCGGGCATTCGAATCGCTAACCGCTCCGAGTGCATTCCACGTCGTGCCATTGTCGATCGAGTAGAACCAAATGCCATTGGTCGTATCCACGGCGGTAATCGCGATCCCCAATCCGGCTCCGCTGTCAGCATCGGTGACGTTGTCGAGCTGACCAGATGGACTATCGAGATCGACCAGACTCGACACTAAGGAACCGACGATTCCGATGGGCGCGCCAACGTCTTCGTTGATCGCCGTCAACAACGGTGTCTGAGTGTCGTCCAATACTGGCGCGACATTCACATTGGAAACGTTGATTTCCGCAGTCTCGGTAGCGGTACTGAAGGCCGTGGTCCCACCATTGCTTGTCACGCTAACTTTCGTACCAGATGTACCAGCCGTTTGATCCCAAGCGTGAAAATCAAAGCTAGCAGTGGTGCCATCGATGCCGTTCGGGACAAACCGTACTTGATCAATCTGCCTTAACAGCAGTGCCGACGTGTTCGATACCGTACCGATCGATGTCCAGGTACTTCCACCGTTGATTGAATATTCCCAGGTCCCATTCCCGTTAACGAGCGACGTGATTGCGATCCCCTCGACCGCGCTGCTATCGGTGTTGGAATCGGCATCGGCAATGCGATCACCACCAGCACTAGCAACAATGGTAGAAACATCCGCACCGTTATTGTTCGTCTGCAACTTCGTGATCGTTGGCAGCGTCATGGTGCCCGAATTATCAAGCACTGGCGCATCGTTGACGGCATTGACTGTCAGCAGCGAGACGGTGCCGACAACACTCGTATCCGTTCCGCCGCCGTCATCGGTGATCGAAGCGTAAGTGACAACGCGGCCACCATCGGCGACTTGATCGCCGGTATTGTTGTAGGCCAGCGTGTTCAGAAGTGTCTCGGCGGCAGCAGCTGTGTAATTCCCCGCTTTGGTAATCGTCACCGTTGCGGTCGTGCCAGCAACCGACACATCAACATCGTAGCCGTTAGCCGCCGTGGTTTCACTGTTGGCGTCAAATAGTTCAATAGCTTGTCCGTCAACGACAAGAACTTCATCGCTGCCATTTTCCAGTCCATCGACTGTGATTACAAGGTTCGAAACCAAATCGCTGGCTTCGACGAGATCGACCGAAGCACCGGAAAAGAGCAAAACCGCGCCCCCGTTTTCCACGAACGTTGGCGCACCCAACGTGATCGATGTGATCGGTGCATCGTTGACTGCAGCCACAGAAATCGTGCTGACCGCGACAGGCGCAGCAACGGCCAATGCGGCGTCTTGAGGGATGATTTGGAATGTGCGATTTCCAACGGTAGGGGCATCGCTGGTGTTTTCATAGGTGATTGTCAGCATCAATGCCTGCAAGTCGGCTTGCGGAATCGTACCGCCACCACTGCGCGTGATCGTATATCCAGTGCCGTCAAAATTCAAATCAAACAGCGTCGAACCAACCGTCGTGGTTTGCGAATCAGCCACACCAAACTGGAATTGCACACCGTTAATGCGAATCAGTTCGCTTGTTCCATCGGCAAACCCTGCCAGATTGATTCCCAGTCCGTCGTAGGTCGCATTGTCAACATCGCTGATAGTCGCATCGCTGTCTGTGACGCTGACGGGGCTATCACCTTCGGTAAACGTTGCTGAGTAATCAATGCCACCACCGTCGACACCATTGAGATCGGCAATTGGCAGGTCGTTGACCGGGTTGACGGTAATATTGGCAATCGAAGTGCTGCCACCGAGTCCCGCGTCGTTACTAGAGGTCGATGCTTGAACGGTGAAATTTCCCGTGCCATTGAAATCGGCGGTCGGCGTGAACTTCAGTCCGGCATTGCCCTCGGCAAAGGTGATAAATGATCCGTTGGTGATCTGCGTCACACCGTCGTTCTTGTAAAGCGTCCCGTCGGTGATGCCGGTTATCTTGAAGTGAGTCACCTCGGTGCCATCAACGGCGTTGCGTGAGATAACCAATCCGCCGGTCGACTGGGTGTCCTCGTTGGTGGTCGTGTTGGTCATCGTTGGAGTGTCGGCGACCGCGTTGACCACGAGGGATGCAGTGTCGGTGGTAGCGGAATAGGCGGTAGTTCCACCGGTCACGCCGAGTACGGTGTACTCGATTTGAATGTTGTCGAAGTCGACCCAATTGGGATCGGAGGAACTGGCAAACCCTTCTTCAAGGCTGAGCTTGATGGCCACGTTACTCGTAAGGCTAATCGAACTAGCTAAGTCGTAACTGCGAGTGCCAGAGAAGATACCCGTTTGAGGTGGATTGAAGTATTCCAACTCAACCCATGTCGAACCGCCGTTGTCTGACGCCCAGGCCCTAAATGTTTCGGGCATACCCGTAGAAAATCCATCGTAATCAAAGCTCAATGTTGCACTGGTGGCGCCCGCCAGATCCGCTTGGCGTGTGATGGAAGGTAGCGTTCCGCCACCAAGATTGTGTAAACGGAGTTGACCACTAAGAATTTCGACTTTGCCACTGCTGGCTGCACCATCGTCGTCAGCTTCGATCCACGAGGACGTCCAGTTGCTGCTGCCATCGTGGTTGCTATAGGAAACGCTCTGGAATTCATCTCGCACCGTGCACGTGCATGCGAAGTCGGTAAAATCGCCGTTCGTCCCGCTGGTTTGATCCCAGGCATGGAAGGTGATTGCATTGGCTAGTGTGCCGTGATAATCCGCATTGGGTTGAAAATAAAGCCGCGTATCTAAGTCGGCGGCGAGCAGTCTTGCATTGGAATCGCTGACCGCGCCGAGCGCGTTCCAGTTGGATCCGTTGTCGATCGAGTAGTACCAAGTGCCATTCGTCGCGTCGGCCGCAGTGATCGCGATGCCCAAACTGGCCCCGCTGTCGACATCGGTGACATTGTCCACTTGCCCGCTTGGACTTGTGAAATCGACAAGAGATGAAACCAGCGAACCTACCACTCCCGAGGGCGCACCAGCGTCTTCGTCGACCGCTGTCAGGATTGGACTTTGCGTGTTGTCCAGCACGGGTGCGTTGTTGGAAACCGGTGCAATATACTCGTACGCACCGATGTCAATCGAGCTGTCGCGGAAGTAACCACGCTGATCGATGGCGGGTGCGTCCGTAGCGTTGCCGGCATCGATCGCCGGACTACCCGTTTGAAGTGACTGTGTCAGTATCGGTCCGCCATTGTCGGCGAGAGAATTGGTCAAAGGATCTGGTACGCCATCGATCAAGTTGTTGCCGGCATCGGTGTAGACGCCGCCAATGATGCTTGTAATGATCGAGTTGCTCACCGTCGTTGTCGAGCCGCCGGTTAGGGCGATACCCGCTCCGCCACCTCCCGTATTTTCAACGATCGTTACATTGCGTGCGTTGAGAATTTTTCCGTTGTAAACTCCACCAGCTGTATTAACCGCCGTGTTATTGCTGATAGTCGAATTGACCAATGTGAGATTGGAGCTACTCGAGTCGGTGTTGATGCCGCCCGCCCCGTTGTTCGTCCAGTTGTTGTCGAGCAACGAATTGTGAATCACGGCGGTCTCGTCATTATCGATACCGCCTCCGGCATTGGAGGCAAAGTTGTTGGTGACCCTTACGCGATCTAAGTTTAAAATACCATCGTTGTAAAAGCCGCCACCACTTCCGGACGTGGAATTACCGGACACGATCGCATCGCTGATTGTCCCGACACCCGAGCCTAGAATCTGAATCCCTGCACCGCTTGCTGAAGTGGAACCACCCGTGATGGTTAGGCCGGTGGCAAACCACTGCGCTGTACCCGGTACATCAAAGACTCGGTCGATCCCATTGGCGTCCACTGTCGTCGTTCCGGCCCCGTCACCTGCAATAACGAGGTTTCCAAAGATATCGAGGTCACCGGTCGATGCAGCTTCTTCTGAGGCACCGGTACGGGTCAACGTGTAAGTGCCTGACGGCAAGAAGATGGTGTTAGAGCCAGCAGTATTGTTGGATGCAATTACGGCTTCACGCAGAGAGATCTTCCCATCAAACCCTTTATTGCCAAGCAAAGCCGAAATCGATGTGGTTGTCCCGTCGACGATATCCGCTGTGGTGTCAACCACCAGTGCGCTTGTCGCCTGCACATTGGCCGAGAATTGCGATGTTGATCCGTACGTACCCCCGGCGGCCATGACCGTTGTTGTCGACGTGATGTACTGTCCTACCGCCAATGCCTGATCAAATGATGCGACAAAGCTGGCGTTCCCGCTGCCGTCGGTGATCACATTCGTATAACCGAGATACGTTTGTCCTTCACCATTACCCGCCGCAGCCACATCAGCACCGAAAAACTCAATTCGAGCCGTGGTGTTCGCCGTCGTGTTTAGAGAGCCTGCTACGGCAACCCTACCACTTCCATCGCTGCCGGCGGAAGTCAGTACCGCGTAGTTTTGTAAATCGTTGTTTCCAGTATCGGCGTCACCGGCATCATTCGCGATCACGCCATAGGGAGGACCGAGCCCAATTCCATCCTCGGCATTGTTGAAAATTGAATTGCCGAGAATGCTGACATCCGTTGAGCTGTTGGTGAGCCAAATTCCCACCGATGTTGCAGTACCGTGATTGGCAACAATATTTCCAGCGCCAGCCACCGTGCCGCCGATGGTCGTATTGGACGCTTCCACCCGAATTCCATCTTCCAGGTTACCCAGCGCCGTGGTTCCGTCCGCTGCCACGCCGATATAGTTACCCGAAATGACGTTCCCAGATCCCGCACCGATACTGACGCGGACACCATGGAGCGTGTTGCCTGAAAGGACATTACGGTCCAAAACGGTCGTCCCACCAATCATGTTGTTGCTGCCAAGAACATTGATGCCGGTCTGCGTGTTGGCCTCTGCCGCCCCAGCGTCTGCACCTGTGTCGCTAAGTGAACCGATGTAGTTGCCGGCGATAAGGTTACTATCAGAACCCGCATCGATTTGAATGCCGTTGCCGCTGAAGTCGCGGATTACAAAGCCACGAATCGTGCTGCCATCGGCAGTACTCGTCAACACCAACCCATCGCCACTGAAACTATTGTTGCCATCGAGAACAATCGCTGGTTGGTTGCCGTTGGATGCAAAACTATCATCCGTCGTGGCGTCGATCGTCACGGTGTCCGTGATCGTAAGCGTGGATGAAAGATTGATCGTATGCACGCCGGTGCCGGCGATATTGAACGAAATCGTGTCGGCGCCCGCTAGCGTGTTGGCATCCGTAATCGCTTGGCGTAACGAGCCCGCACCACTGTCATTGGTATTCGTGACCATGAAGTTGTTCAATAGGCCGTGCCAATCAGCCTGCACGTCCAGGCGAAAGGCAATGGTCGATTCGATTGTACCAATTGAGTACTCCAACTCCCAATCGCCGCCGAGTATTGCTGCGCCCGTATCGTCATCGCTGGCCGCCACATCCGCACCGGTCCAATCCGAAAACGCGTTTAGAATCGCGCGGCCGTCTTGACCTGCCGCAATGTCGCAGCCATAAACGAGCAGGTCGGCGTCTTCCGTGAGGGCGTTGGTCCACCCAGACACGATCGCCTCATAGGATTCGAGGTTATCGGATGTTAGCCAAAGATTGCCGAGCTTTATCGCCCGATCAGTACTGTGGGACACGATATGCACCGCGTCGGTCTGGTCATGGTTCGCGAGTGCTTCGCTGATCTGCTCGATTCCATCTCGGTTTGCGTCCAAGATGACCAATTCGAAAGAACGTCCATCGTCGCGATCAGCGGTGAGATCGGACACCAACTGCTGGTAATCGGCTACCGACTCGTCGATGATCACCAGTTCGAGTACGGATTGTTGGTCATCAATCACCGCCAGCAGGTTGTCATCCACTTGGTCCAATAGGGCGAGCGTATCGCCTATTGAACGCGGTGTTTCGGAAAAGAGATTCGTTTGATCCGCGTCAAAAACATCCTCGACCGTAGTGGACAAAATCGCAGCGTCCTGTTCTACGTCTGCTTCTGGCGCAGCGACGATCGCGATCGGTGATGCACTCATCAGCACACGATCTTCGAGTTGGGTTAGTTCAGTAAACTCTCCCACTTGCGTTTCGATTTGGAAAGCACGTTCCGCTGCCGCTTTGATTTCGTCGAAAGTCAGGCGTGCTTGAATCCACCAGTCACTAACGGCCATTGCCCCGTCTCATTTTGCGAGTCCATTGCGCGCAGTTTGTTCGCAATGCATCCATAAAACGTTACTATATGCACGGGCGTATGAGCGAATGGTGTCAGAGACGGCTTAGATAAAGCTGTCCAATGATAGAAACGGTGAGTACTAAAAGGATTGGGAGGGTTGGTCTTGTTGCGGACACGAACCGTTTGCCCGTTTTACCGTTTGCCCGTTTTACCGCCGTGGCGAATGAAGCCGGTTCGCGTTCATCATTTGGGACAACGTCACCAGCCCCCTCGATGGAGATTAGTCTCGCCCCTGCGGGATCTTGGTAATCTGTGACTTAGGTCCAGTCCGCAACAATACTGATTCCAACGTGGTATTTTTCACCGTCTGGGGAACAATGCCTAACGTTACCAAGTACGTCCATTGCTTGACCCTGCGGAGTCGTCAATTGCAAGCGGATGTGGCTCGCCACAATGGGTTCTGAGCAAACCAGGCCCATCCCGTCTTTGGAGATGTCGCGAGTCACGGCGTCGAGTTGAGTACCGGCAGGGCACAGATGGTCGTCGAGCAACTGAACCGCAACCGATACTTGCACCTCGTCGACGATGTCTGCCAGAGATTGGTTATGACGTTGTCGCACTCGCTTTTCGGAACGCTTCGCCACCGCGCCTGCATCAAGCACTGGTACAGGATCGATTATGGCCCACGCCGGCAGTGAGGTTGAGAGCATCGTGGCGAAATAACTTGCCCGTGCTGCCCAGATAACAAAGCCAACGGAAACGGCGCCTGACGTCACGACGGCTGTGCCAGCAGCCAACTCTAACGACGAATCATGGTTTTGCAGATCATCCATGACGGAGTTCAGCTGATGGAACAACGATCCAGTGTCAAATTCAAAAAACGCTGAGAGGTAAAGCGAATTTGAATGACGGCGGTCATCGATGTTGATTTGCGAATAGGTAGCGTGTCGAGCAGAGTGTTCGCTCAAAGCGTCTCTCTCGCCTTCGGAGTCGACGATGGCTTCGTTCGAAACAGGTGCAACGCTCACGCCGAGTACTGGCTCCGCCGGATTGACTTGCTTCACCTGTCTTGGCGTTTCGACTTCAATAGAAATTAGCGATTCCGGCATTCCCACAATTGCCGTTGGTTCGTCAAGTGCGTTTTCGTCATCTTCGGATTCTTCCTCCACAGGATCCACGACTTCAGGATCTGGATCAGGTTCGGTAGCGGGTGTCCCAAAGACATCGTTGACGGTGATGGTCACCGTTGTGGCTATTGATACATCCGTGCCGTCACTTACCATATACACAAAGTTGTCGGTTCCCGAGAATCCATTTGCAGCGATATATGTAAAGGAACCATCAGCGGCCAAAGTGAAGGTTCCATTGGCCGGCCCCGTCACAAGCAAAACGCTCAAGGTACCGCTATCCACGTCAGAATCGTTAGCGAGAATGCCGGGCGAATTAACGTTGAGCATAGAATCGTTGTCGACTTCAAAGCTGTCCGAAATCGAAATCGGCGCATCGTTCGTAGGTGTAATAACAAAGTCAAACATGCCTACTACGGCAAGCGATCCGTCTTCACCGCCATCCGCCATCGAGAATCCAAAGGAATCGCCAATGGTCTCGCTGCCATCGTGATCATAAGTCATATTACCAGCGTCAATATCGGCTTGAGTGAACGTGTCACCCAGTTGAAGGATACCGAAACCGCTCAGGTTCAAGGTCCCGTTTGCGATGCTATTGGTCACCGTGAACGTTAGACCGGCACCGCTATCATCCACGTCCCCTTCGTTGAGCATGGTCGTGGTAATGGTCGTACCAATTGATCCTTCGAGAACCGTAGCACCTGTGTTCGTGGCGATCGTCGGTGATTCGTTCGCATCGGTCACCGTCACAGCGATCGCTTGTGTATCGGTCCTCGTTGAATCAGAGACTTGCACCGTCACGTCATAAATATTGTCACCGCCGACATCGGTAGGTGTCTCGTAGTCGGGAACTGACAAGAAGGTTAGCACCCCAGTCGCGTTGTCGATCGTGAATTTCGTCGCATCAACCCCGCCTGCGATCGAATAAGTCAACGTTTCGGCTGGCAGATCCGCATCGGTGGCCGATACCGTGGTTACCGAAAGACCATTTTCGGAAACACTGACGATCGAGGATGCGCCACCGCCATCGGAAATAATCACCGGGTCATTGTCGTTGACGGCATTGATGTTGATCGTCATGACCGTTGTATCGAAACTGCCGTCCGCCGATGTTGCTCTGACGATAATGTTGTGAACCGCTGCGGACTCGCGATCAAGAAGAGTGCCGTCGGCCACGGTGACCACGCCACTCGCACCGTCAATCGCGAACCGTCCGCCAGCATTATCGTCGAGCGAGTAGAGAATCGTGTTATTAGTTGCATCGGCATCCGAAGCAAACGCGGTCACGGCAACCGTCGTTCCGTTCGCGGCATTTTCGTTAACGGAATTGGCAGTAGCGTCGTTGTCGGTAATCGTTCCTACGTCAAATTCATCAACGTCATTGACGCTGATCGTCATCAGTTGCGTGTTCGAACTGCCATCGCTGCTGGCGGCCCGCACCGTGATGTCGTGACTGGCTGCCGTTTCCCGGTCCAACAATGTACCGTCGGCCACGGTGACCACGCCGGTCGAACCGTCGATTGCGAACCGTCCGCCAGCGTTATCATCGAGCGAGTAAGTGATCACGTGATTGGTTGCATCGGCATCCGAAGCAAACGCGGTCACGGCAACCGTCGTTCCGTTCGCGGCATTTTCGTTAACGGAATTGGCAGTAGCGTCGTTGTCGGTAATCGTTCCTACGTCAAATTCATCAACGTCATTGACGCTGATCGTCATCAGTTGCGTATTCGAACTGCCATCGCTGCTGGCGGCTCGCACTGTAATGTCGTGACTGGCAGCGGTTTCTCGATTAAGCAAGGTACCGTCGGCCACGGTGACCACGCCGGTCGAACCGTCGATCGTAAACCGTCCACTAGCATCGTCGTCGAGCGAGTAGAGAAT
>SJPJ01000001.1:8160328-8428603 GCA_007859835.1 Novipirellula herctigrandis
CGCATCGGCATCCGAAGCAAACGCGGTCACGCCAACCGTTGTTCCGTTGGCTGCGTTTTCATTGACCCCATTCGCACCGAGATCACTGTCGGAAATCGCTCCTACATCGAATTCGTCGACATCGTCAATCGCGATGGCAAAAACGCGCGTCTGGAATGATCCGTCGGTGGAGGTTGCCCGAACCATGATGGATCGAGTGGCTCCGTCGGTCTCGCGATCGATCGCGCCGGCGACGGTGACAATTCCAGTGCTGACGTTGATCGAGAATCGACCGCCATCGTTGTCGTCCAGTGAATAGCTGATCGTATCGCTACCGTCCACGTCATCCGAGAACGCAGTCACTCCAACCGGTGTTCCGATGATCGAATTCTCGGCCACGGAATCCGACGCCACATCGTTGTCGACAATCGGCGTCGCACCGGACTCGGACACGTCGGTAACGGCTATCGTGAAGTTTTGCGTATTAAAGGATCCGTCACTGCTAGTCGCCCGAACGTTCACGCTGTGGCTGGAATTCGTCTCATAGTCGAGAGTCGCATTGACGGTAATCTCGCCGGTCGAACCGTCGATCGCGAACCGTCCGCCGGCGTTATCATCGAGCGTGTACGTGATTGTGTTGTTGGTCGCATCGGCGTCCGCGGCCGAGGCCGTCACGCCAACCGAGTCGCCGCTATTTGCATCCTCAGCAATTTCGTTTGTTGCGCCGTCGCTGTCAGTAATCGTGCCAACATCAAATTCATCAACATCATTGACATTGATCGTCATCAATTGCGTGTTCGAACTGCCATCGCTGCTGGCGGCTCGGACTGTAATGTCGTGACTGGCTGCCGTTTCCCGATCCAACAAGGTGCCGTCGGCCACGGTGACCACGCCGGTCGAACCGTCGATCGTAAACCGTCCACTAGCATCGTCGTCGAGCGAGTAGAGAATCGTGTTGTTAGTCGCATCGGCGTCCGATGCCAACGCAGTCACGGCAACCGTCGTTCCGTTCGCGGCATTTTCGTTAACGGAATTGGCAGTAGCATCATTGTCGGTGATCGCTCCTACATCGAATTCGTCGACATCGTCAATCGCGATGGCAAAGACTCGCGTCTGGAACGACCCGTCGGTGGAGGTCGCTCGAACGGTGATCGACCGAGTGGCTCCGTCGGTTTCGCGATCGATCGCGCCGGCGACGGTGACAATTCCAGTGCTGGCGTCGATCGAGAATCGGCCACCATCATTGTCGTCTAGCGAATAGCTGACCGTATCTGTGGCGTCCACGTCATCCGAGAACGCAGTCACTCCAACCGTCGTTCCGTTTGTTGCATTCTCCGATACTGAATCGTCAGCTAAGTCATTGTCAACTATTGCGGTAGCACCCGATTCGGAAACATCGGTCACGTTGATCGTGAAGCTCTGAGTATTGAACGACCCATCGCTACTGACGGCGCGAACCACGACGATATGGCTGGAATTCGTCTCATAGTCGAGAGCCGCATTGACGGTAATCTCGCCGGTCGATCCGTCGATCGCGAACCGTCCGCCGGCGTTATCATCGAGCGTGTACGTGATTGTGTTGTTGGTCGCATCGGCGTCCGCGACCGAGGCCGTCACGCCAACCGAGTCGCCGCTATTTGCATCCTCAGCAATTTCGTTTGTTGCAGCGTCGCTGTCAGTAATCGTGCCGACATCAAATTCATCAACATCATTGACATTGATTGTCATCAGTTGCGTGTTAAAACTGCCATCGCTGCTGGCGGCTCGGACTGTAATGTCGTGACTGGCTGCCGTTTCCCGATCCAACAATGTGCCGTCGGCCACGGTGACCACGCCACTCGCACCGTCAATCGCGAACCGTCCGCCAGCGTTATCATCCAAACTGTAGGTGATCGTGTTATTGGTCGCGTCAGCGTCAGCGGCCAACGCAGTTACAGCAACCGTCGTGCCGTTGGCTGCATTCTCGTTGACTGAATTGCCAGCAGCGTCGTTGTCGGTAATCGTTCCTACGTCAAACTCATCAACATCATTGACGTTGATTGTCATCACCGCCGTGTCGAAGCTGCCGTCACTGGACGTTGCCCGCACTGTAATGTCGTGACTGGCTGCCGTTTCCCGATCCAACAATGTCCCGTCGGCCACGGTGACCACGCCGGTCGAACCGTCGATTGCGAACCGTCCGCCCGCGTCATCGTCGAGCGAGTAAGTGATCACGTTGTTGGTTGCATCGGCGTCAGACGCCAACGCGGTCACGCCAACGGTTGTGCCGTTAGCCGCGTTTTCATTGAGTTCGTTGGTCGTTCCATTGCTGTCGCTGATACTGCCGACGTCGAATTCGTCAACATCGGTAATGGTCACGCTAATCGCCTGCGTATCGGCGGCGGTTCCATCGGATACCTGCACGGTCACTTCATAGACGCCGTTAAGATCATCATCGGTATTGCTTTCTCGATCGGGTCCGGAACCAAATGCTAGAACTCCCGTCGAGCCGTCAATCGTAAATAATGTTGCATCGGCTCCTCCGACGATCGAATACGTCAACGTTTGGGCTGGCAGGTCCACGTCAGTGGATGTGATGGTGGTGACTGCCGTCGAGTTCTCTGCCGCGTTGAGTGCCGCCGTTGCTGCGCCGCCGTCGCTGGTGATCACGGGGGAGTCATTGACCCCGTTTATTGTCACGGTGACGGTGGCCGTGTCCGTTGCACCGCTTCGGTCACGGACGGTGTAGGAGAAGCTGTCCGTAGTGCTGTTGCCGGACGCAAGTGATTCAAACTGGCCATTTGGATCGTATTCGTACGACCCGTCAGCATTCACCGTCAGTAGCGCCCCTGAGGCCAGAGCGAACTGCGTACCGACATTGGCTGCATTGCCTTCCACTTCGCTTACCGTTAGGACGTCGCCCGTGATCGCAGCAAAATTGGTGGCGGCTTCAGCACCATCAAACGCACTTTCATAGAACCGGATGATCGCGATCTCGCCATCCAGGTTGCCACTTCCCGCAGCTGGACCAGTGGTGACGTTGGTGTATTCCTTACCCAGCCCGGTTCCATCTGGACCAGCCCATCGTGTTCCATTGATCCCTGACAAAGGCGTTGTGTCCTGAACAGCCCCGTCCACATAGAGCCGGAGCTCACCAACTTCCAGGTCGATCACTGCGATCACCTGAATGAACTCTGCGGTTGGATCGGCGTAGAGTGTCAAAAGATCAACGGCAACTTCATCCGGCACCGCGTCTGAAGTGAGCGTGGCAAACCGGATGACCGAGCCGTCCTGATACAAGCTCGTACCATTATTGACTCCACCCGTTTCGAAAATTATGTGCTGGCCGGTGAGTGAGTCTGTACGAAACCAGACTTCGAAACTTGCAGAAGCGTCCGATGGGTTACCGCTGACGCTTTCGAGCGACGGCATCCAGGCACCGCTGTTTGTTCCGGAGAACGAATAGGCCGCAGTGATCCCGCCGTAAGAGGTCGTCGGCGATGGGTTGTAAGTGACCTCCGTCCCAAAGTTATCCAGCGTGAAGTCAAAGCCAGCTTCGGCCGTTGTATTTCCCCAGTTGCCATCGCTGTCCAGAAACGCGTCATAGTTCAGCGTGCTTCCGGGGGTTGCTGTAGCAATGACATCCTCATCCGTGTCGTTCGCCAATACTCCATCCGCAGCGACTGTTAGTACAGTGTCTTCATCCGTGCTGGTGTTGTCGTCGACACCAACGGGAAGCTCATTGACATTGCTCACCGTGACCGCGAGATCCTGCGAATCCGTTCCGCCTGCACCGTCGTTGACCTCGACAATCACTTGGTAAACGTTGTCGCTGCCGACATCCGTTGGCGTTTCGAAGTCGGGTGCGGCAATGAACGTCAGCACGCCGGTGGAACTATCGATTGTAAATTTTGCCGCATCGAGCCCGCCAGAAATTGAATACGTAAGAGTTTGGGCTGGTACATCCGCATCGCTGGCGACGACGGTCGTCACCGTGACGCTGTTTTCATCTACGCTTACGGTGGCCGTCGCACCGCCGCCATCGGAGCTGATGATCGGAGCGTAGTCATTAACGGAAGTAATTGTGATCGTCCCAGTAGCTGCGGTCGCGTCAAGACCACCTTCATTGTCTCTCGCAGCAAATTGGAATGTCGTGGTGCCAATCCAATCGGCATCTGGCACAACATACAAAGTGAGCGAACCACTGCTGGCAGGAAGGTCGCCCCCGGTCGTTGCCAATACTGTGAGAGCGGGATCAGTATAGAGAGTAACATTCGCTGGCAAATTACTAAGCACGAAACTCTCAATCGATCCATCCGAGTCGGTACCTGATAGCACAATGAGGGTCGAAGCGACATTTTTCGGAGCGGTTGTACTCGAAATTCCAGTACTCGGAAGCGCGTTCGTCGAAACCACGTTGATCGACGTTGATATCGTACTGCTAGTCCCGCCGTCTCCATCAGTCACAACGATCGAAACGGACCTCGTTGTCGTTGTTGGGGTAACAGTATCAATGTTTTCATACGTGATATTGTTCAGGACTTGTGTGACAGTCTCGGCGGTTGCGCTCGCATTAAAGGTAATCACAAGCGGGCTTCCCCCGCTGCCGCCCGAAAAGGAACCGACCAAGACATTTTCGTATAGTACGTCGTTGGTACTAACCGCCACTTGACCGGCCGAAATTCCTTCATGCAGGATCCCGAAGACATCTTCTGCTGAGTCACCACCGGCGGTAATGTCAACTGTGATCGTCCCGCCGTCAAAATTTGCGGAATCGACATCCGAAACGGCCGCAGCGGTCCCCTGATCCAGTAAGACGGCTCCATCGGCTTCGTTGTAGGTAAGCGTGTCGCCGTCAAGATCCGCCACAACGGGAATGTCGTTTGCCGCAGAAATCGTAACGGTGGTACTTCCACTAATCGACAACGCTCCGCCACTGCCCTGATCCGTCACATTCCCGTCGTCAAAGCTCCAATGGATTTGCACACTTGTCGGAGGGGCACCACTGCTGTTGCTATATGCGATCGATCGCATGACTTCGTTAACCTGGGCGTTGGTCGTTCCCGCCGCAAACGTCATCGTCAGCGTCCCGGCCGCGTTGGTATAGCTGCCAATGTTTGACGATGAAAGTTCTAATGCCCCTGTATTAAAAACCAAATTGCCCGTCGCGCTAAAAACGTCTTCGGCGTTCGCTGCGCCGTTCCGTTCCAGAGTCACCGATGCGCCACCGAAATCGTCGCTCCCGCTTAGTTCTGCATCTAAGATCTGCACGTCTACGTCAAGGACAATTGACGCCCCATCTTCGACGAACGTTGGGGCGCCATCGAGCGTGTCTTCAGGACCAAAACCTGTATCGAGTGTTCCGTCACTGTTCAGGCGAATGGTTATCGCATCGTAACTGGATAGTTCCCCGGTATAGCCGGAAAGTAGAATGCTGCCATCGCTCTGGATCGCAATCGCTTTGCCATATTCTTGGACGCCAAGGTCAAAGGTAGCAACACCTGTGCCTCCCGTGCCAAACCCCGTATCCAACGTGCCGTTGCTGTTGAATCGTACGGCCAGCACGTCGTTGTCAGTGCCGTTATGGGTTTCTCCGACGACAACAAACTTGCCATCGCTTTGTACTGCCAACTCCGTACCCTTGTCGGTTCCTAGTCCGATTGCCACCGTCACGTATCCAGATCCACCACCGAATGTCGCATCCAAAACACCATTGTTGTCGAAGCGTGCTACAGCGAGGTCCATCGATCCACTGACGGTTGCATATCCCGACACCAGAATCTCACCGGTCGCCAAGATCTCCATCCCTTGAATCTCATCGATCCCGCCCTCGAAATCCGTCAACACATAACCGGTTCCGCCGCCGCCAAAGCTCGTGTCGAGCGCACCCGTCGACTTGTCGTATCGAGCTAAGAAGAAGTCATAGGATGTTCCATTGTGCATTTCACCGGCGACAACAATGTGGCCGTTTGCATCGATCCGCACCGCATTGGCCTGTTCGTCCTGCGGGCTGCCGGTTTGGACAACGCCACCGGTGCCGAAGGTTCCGTCAAGGCTTCCGTCGGTGTTGTAACGGACAATCGTGATATCCTCGTTTCCACCCCCGCTAGACGCCATCCCTGTGACGACAATTTTGTCATTCGGATCAATCACCAGATCAAAAATTCCGTCCAGTGATCCACTGAAGACGGTGGTGATCATGCCATCGTTATTGCCGTCGCCATCGAACGTTGTGTCAAGCGAGCCGTCTTGGTTGAGTCGCGCTAACAGGAAGTCGCTACCGGTCCGTCCGCCGAGAACAATTTTGCCGTCCGACTGAAGGACCATGCCGTGCAGGTAATCGGCACCACCCGTATCGACACGCGCGACCCCGTCGGTGCCGAAAGTTGGATCGAATGATCCATCGACGTTGTAACGAATGATCGTTTGGTCATACGAGTTGGTTCCGGTTCCGTATCCTCCGACAAGAATCTTACCGTCATCCTGAACGACAATCGCTTGGACAAAGTCAATCGCGCCGCTGGGGTCGGTCAGGGCTACGCCATCCGGTGCAACGAAGGTTGGAGCGTCGTTGATTGCCGTGACGTTAAACGTAATCGCGTTGCTGGTTAAATCCCGATCTTGCCCGCCGTTGGCTGTCCCGCCGTCATCCTGAACCTGGAATTCAAATGTCGCGTAACCGGTGCCGGCTTCATCGACGTTCGGAACGTAAGTTAGAAGGCCGAGCGTGATGTCGCTGGCATCGATGTAGTTGTTCGCGGCAAACGTCGATCCGTTTAAGAGCAGGTCTCCGCTGCTGGGCAACGCAGTGATCCATACTTGCATAAAGGAATCACTGTCGATGTCAGAAAAACCAAAATCGGCCAATGTGAACGTATGGGTTGTGTCCTCATCCACCGTGATCGTCTTATCCGTTCCGATCGGGGCATCGTTGACCGGATCAACCGTGATACTGACCGTCGCAACCGATGAATCCTCGGTTCCGTCATTGGCAACGTAAGTGAAACTGTCAGCCCCGTTGAAATTGGCATCGGGGATATAGATGAATCCACCGTCCGACTCAAGATCCAAGACGGAAACTTCAAAGTTGCCTGAATTGTTGCCATTGAACAAAATTTGCGAGCCATCGGCGGACCAATCAGGACCGGAATCCGTGCCTGAGCTATTGGTCAGCCGCCGTAGATTGGTGCCATCCGCATCCATGATGTAGAGCTCGTTGTTTCCGTCACGATCGGTGCGAAATGCAATCTGAGAGCCGTCAGGCGAGAATGATGCGCCGCCATCCGATCCCGGATCGTTGGTCAGCCGAGTCTGGTTCGATCCATCGGCATCCATCAGATAAAGTTCGCTATTGCCGTCCCGCTCGCTAGTGAACAGCAACTGCGATCCATCCGGGGACCAGTCCCGAGCGCTATCATCACCAACGGTAAAGGTCAAACGAGTTTGGTTCGATCCATCGACATCCATGACATAGACCTCGTAGTCACCATCGCGGTCACTGCGGAAGGCAATCTTGCTGCCGTCGGGAAACCATAACGCTCCGTTGTCTGATGATGCATCATTCGTCAGTCGAGTTTGATTCGAACCGTCGGCATCCATCACGTAGATCTCGTCGTTGCCATCTTGATCACTGTGGAACAGGATCTTGGTTCCATCGGGGGACCATCGCGGCATTCCTTCAGTCGCGGTTCCCGTAAAGGTTAACCGAGTGACATTGGATCCGTCGGCGTCCATCACGTAGATGTCGTCATTTCCGTCTCGGTCGCTGCGAAATGCAATCTTTGATCCATCTGGCGACCACGACGCATGTCGGTCGTCGGCTGCGTTCAGGGTCAGGTTTGATTGGCCCGCGACACCGACCGGATTCAGCAATAATGTTCCATTGTTGGGTCCGCTAACCAGTCGAGCCGTCAGCGGATCGCCCTCGGCATCGGTGTCGTTGGACAGGATTCCCCCCGCCGTGACATCCAACGTGGTATCTTCATCGACGTTGTAGTTTTCGTCGTTGGTCGCCGGGGCGTCGTTGACCGGTGTCACGGTGATCGTGCTGCTGGCCGTGGGACCGAGTAGACCGAGGGCATCTTGCGTTGCTAATCCTATCACACGATCGCCAGCGGTCGGGTTCAGCGAGAGATTGTCGTACTTGATTCCCCGTATCAATGCCTGCAGATCAACCTGCGGCAACACACCGCCGCCATCCTTCTGGACACTGAACCCAGAGCCATCGAAGTCCATTTCGATATCCGTGCTGCCGACGGTTTGGACAACCACCTCGGCCGTTCCATAGGTAAAGGTGTAACCGGCAAAGACGACCTGCTCGTCAGCGCCGTCCGAGAAGCCGATTAGATTGACATTCAGATTCTGATAGGTGTTATCGTCGACGTCGGTAATCACCGCGTCTGCATCCGTCACGTTGACTGCGCCACCGGCTTCCGTGAAGGTCGTGGCAAAAGCTGTTCCGCCGCCATCGGAACCATTCAAATCGATTATTGGCGCGTCGTTGACCGAATCGACGGTGACGGCGGCGTTGGCGGAGTCGAGATAACCGTCCGCATCGCGAACGGTATAGCGAAAACTATCGGCGCCGTGATAGTTCGAGGCCGGGTCATAGGTAACGGTGCCGTCGCCGTTGTTGGTGATCGTGGCCCCGGCGGCGGTCGTCGCCGATTGGTCGTACACCTCCATCGTGATACGGTGGAAATTGACGCTTCCTTGTTGTGCCGACGAACCAGAACCAAAGACAACGCCCACCGTCGACGCAGTGGAATATCCGTCCCAAGTCCCGTCATCGACACGAACTCCATCGACCAGGAAGGCCGCGGTTCCAGTACCGGCATCGTAGGCGATGGCGAATTCGTGGTATTCGGCAATCCCCGTGCCGCCGCTGGTGATGGTGAGAGAGTGGCCGCCGTCGTTGTCCGGCAACGCCACCACCAGATCTCCATCAATGTTCAGGTCGAACCAAGCAAGGAATCGAGTCGTCCCGTCGCCGTAAGCAAAGTAGATGGCTCCATCGTCAGCGAGGTCGTCCGCGATCCGAGCTGTGGTCGACAACATCCAGCCATTGGCCGTCGCTAGTGCCGTGTCTGCTCCAGACAAACTGGTGGTGTACCTGACCGCTCCTGCAACATTGGAATTATCCTGTAAATTCCAGGCGTCGAAGCCGGTTCCAAGGTCATCGGCCACGGCGCCAGCCGTCACCGACCCACCGCCGATGTCGCCGTCTTCGGTTTCATCCAGTGTCCAGCTTCCGCCCGCCCCGCTGGTCGGATCGGGCGCAGCCCCGCTCGTTCCCGCGTCGTAATTGGCGACCGTGCGAGCAAACCCAAGTACCGTGATCGGCTGCGATTCCGGGTCGACGTCATTCGCCACAACGTCAAACACACCCGCTGTGTCCTCATTCGTGTTGAACGTGTCGTCCAGGGCATCAACCGCGGAAGGTACACCGGCAACGTTTACGGTTTGCGTAACCGCATCGCAGGTTCCTCCGTCGCCGTCGGTCAGGACGAACCGCACGGTACGGGCCAGCGTGCTCGGATCCGCCGACACATTCTCGAACGTGATGTTTCGCAGCAATGCCTGCGCTGCGGCGGGTGTCGCGTTGGCGTTCAGCGTGATCACTAGCGGTGTGGCACCGTCGGTACCGCCAGCGAAGGTGCCGATGGTAACCGCGCCGGCGCCAAAGTTATACGTTACGTCCGAGCCGCTGACACCAATTTGCCCGCCGCCCGTTCCTTCGTTGCGGATCGCCAAGCGGTCGTTCGCCGTGGCGTTGGCCGTGAAGTCAACGGTCAGAGTGCCCGTGTCGAAGTCGGCTGAGTCGGAGTCCGCCACGGTCGCCGTCGCATCGATCATCACCGCGCCGTCGCCCTCGGTGTAGTTCACTGCCGCGCCGGGCAGACCGATCGCGGGCGCTGTGTTTGACGCAGCAGCGGGCACCAGCGCTAAACCGTCCCAATCCTTGCTTCCATCGAAGCCAAAATCGGCACCTTCCATTAACAGTTCGACGGTTGCCGTTGTATTGCTAGGATGCACATCCAATACCAACACATCCTGTTGCAGGATTGATACTGAGTTGGTGCCCATATTGGCTGCGTCATCCATGCTGACAGCGACAATTTGCCCGGCGTTCAAAGAGGTTCCACCGAGCGTCATCGTCTGCTCCACCAGATCGATGCCACCAAAGTCGCCGAAGAAGTTGCTACCCCAACCATCGACGAGCATGAAATCGTTTCCCGCCGAGACATCGTAGAACCGAATATCCTGGTCCCCTGCGACGTACAAGAAATCGCCTGCCTGCAATGCGTTGCCACCCACGGTGACACTCGATTCGACGAGACTAAACGCGGTGATGCTAGGGATGCCGAGCGTCGAACTATCGATCACCTGCGTGAAGGTGCCGCTGCCGTAGTCGCCGGGGGTAGTGGGCTGGAAAACATAAACATCACCTGGTTCCGGACTTACTGAATTGGCGCTGGTGTAGGCCATGTTGGTCGTTACAGTAAACAGAACGTCGCCCGCTTGTAGGTCGACGCCACCCACGGTCATCGCGCTGCCGACGTAATGAATCGCGTTGACGTCTCCGCTGGCGTCAGCAAAATTCTCAAAGTCGATGGCGCTGGAAAAAGTGCCGTTGGAGGTTCCCGCTTCCGGTTCGAACTCCAAATTTGGATCACCCAATTTGATGACCGTCTGTTCGGTCCAGAAGGCTAACCCTGGAGCACCGCTGGGCGAGGAAACGTCGGCGCCGGTGGTCAGCCAGAGGGCGCCACCAGACGTATCGGCCGCTGCTTTGATGGATACGGCACCGCTTTCCCATTGAGTGGGTGTGGATACAGAACTGCTCATCGTCACGGACGCAGCACCAGCTTCGGTCGTTGAGACACCTCGGTGGAACACGTTCGTTTCCGTCCATACTTGAGATTGCCCCCCCCCAGTCATGTAGCCAACCGGATGGTTGTCCCAGTTCGTTACATCAATGACAAGTTCATCGCTCGCGCTTGATACAGAAAGCAATGCGATCGTACTGGTTCCACTCCCACTAGCGTACGTTCCGGTCGGAGTCGATTGATGGACGCCGTTGTAAGTGACTGCGCCTGCGCTGATAGCGGTACTTGCGTCAAGGCTCACAACGACGTTGGCTGTTCCAACGGTCGGATTGACGAGTCGCCAGATTTCAACGGCATGGTTTCCAGCGGTTCGCCCAACCTGTGTCAATGCAACACCATCGTAAGTCACACTCGTGACGCTTGATCCTAAACCGTCGATCGAGAGGGTCACAAACATCGCTCGATTAGAACCACTTGCGACGGTATGAGACCAAGTCAAGGTTGAAGCCGAGGTCGATTGTTCCGACGTTGCTGTCCCATTTGCTGTGATTGCCAGGACATGTTGCCAGTCGCGCATATCATCTGCATCGATCGCATCGACGTCGATCGCGCCGGTTTGAGCTTCAAGGTCCCAGTCACCGCCGAGCGAAGCGTGCCCCGTATCGTCGCTACTGGCAGCCACATCCGCACCCGTCAAGTCAGCAACTCGCTCGATGAACGACAATCCTTCGTGGGTGGAAGCCACATTGCAGCCGTACAGAAGCAAGTCGGCATCCGCTGATAATGCCGTTCCCCATGATGCAATGACATCCGCCTGCCACTCAACAGAGAACTGATCAATCCAAGTCGCACCAACCTGAAAAGCACCATCCACACCGTGCGAAAAAACATGAATCGCATCGATTTCTCTTCGCCCCACAAGCGATTCAGATATTTGCGTTAATCCATCCGTTTCCGAATCCAACACAACCACTTCGACACCGTCACCGAACTGACTGACAATCGACTGATAGTTTGCGACGTTGGAATCGACAAATACAATCTCACTTTGTGAGCTTGAAGTATCCGCGTCATCGGTTCGTTCGGTAACCCATTGCTCGTGATCGGGTTCCAAATCGTCCGAGGTCGCCAAGTCAGGATCAGAACTCAGGCCATCGATAACCGACAGTAGGTCGCCATTAACTTGGTCTAGTAGAGCCTGAGTGTCACTGGGCGTGCGTAACTCTTCTGCGAAGGTTTCAGCTTGGTCCGTTTCCGAAATTGCATCAGCGGACTGGGATGATGACGGCGAAGCAGCGTCCTGGTTAACATCTGCTTCAGGCGCAGCGACGATCGCGATCGGTGATGCACTCATCAGCACACGATCTTCGAGTTGGGTTAGTTCAGTGAACTTTCCCGTTTGCGTTTCGGTTTGGAAAGCACGTTCGGCTGACGCTTTAAGCTCGTCGAAAGCTAGGCGTGCTTGAATCCACCAATCATTAACGGTCATTGTCCGTATCATTTTTGAAGTCCATTGCGCTCCGTTTTTTGCGCAATGCATCAATGAAACGTTACAACATGCATAGGTGGATGAGCGAAAGTGGTTTTCGGCGGGAGCGGAGAAACCACGCCGATTTCAATCGCAAGGATGAATGTTCGGATTTTGAGGATTGATCTTGTTGTTGAAGCCGGGGAATACGTAACGCTACCCGGGCGAGAAGGAAACTCGTCGGCGTTTACAATCAGAAACTTCGTTACTACCGGCACCTTCTCTTTTGGGGGGCACCGTAACGAAATCGAATTTAGATGTGTGACTTTTGAATTACGAAAGCCGTTACGTGTCATCACCCACAAAGTCATCAGGCTGATTCTGCATTCCTTTTGTCATCACCGGTTAGCTGTTCGCCTGATCGGACTCCAGCCACGCGTTGTTGGAACCACTTTGAGACGCGGCTCGTGACGGCGTCCCGATCAGCTCAAAATGCGGCTCGTAGGCGAACTCCGAAGAATCCGAGCCCATCAACATCTGGGTTGAACGCCGGATCGACGACCAGTGGAATGTCCGGTGTCACTGTGAAAAACTCAGTCAGCTAAAAGCGATAGAACAGCTCGTTGGTGAAATGCTCACGCAGGCTTCCGTCGGCAGGTTTCCCCCAGCCGATGCCAATGCCGTCGACATCTCAATTTTCTTGCTGATGGCCGAGTCCTGTACTGAAGGATGTCTGCAGCCAACTACCCAGCAACGCTGCACGGCCCGCCGAATTTCAGGATGTCCTGATAAATGCTGGGCTGGACGACAACACCGTCAAACGGACGCCCCGAAATGGCCGCATTCTGAGCCGGCCCGTCTTGCGCAATCATTTGCGTCCCCGCGACAACGGGCGTAGGCAACGGACCGAATCATCCCTGATTTCGACATGTTCATGCATAATCGATCGGAAACGCGACTTGATACGCGTTAACGAACATCCGCGAGATCGGGTTAAGTGACCTCAAAGGAGAAAGAAATACGTACTAGGATGTCGATCTCTAAGCACTCGTAGCTTCTGCTCACCGCCCGCCTACTCTTGCGGCGAAAGCGTTCGACGTTGCTCCATGGCTGCGAACCGCGCTTGCAACTGGTGATACTCGCAACAGTAACCGGCGAAGTCATTGAGTCGTTGATGATCGCCCCACCAAAATTGCTCGGATAAATTTTGCTTTGGCGTCAACTTGGATTGATCTTCACTGGCTGGTAAATTCGGTGCGGCATTCTTGCGTGGCGCGACGCCACCGGAATCAATCGTAAAGGTTTTTAGCCACATCTCTTTCGTCGCAGGAACGAATCGGCCCTTCTCTTCAACTGCAAAGCGAATCGGTTGCCCAGGCGTGACTCCTTTGAGCACCTTGGAATCACTCACCACAATTTGTCCAAAAACTAGAACGTGGGGAAGCCCGGACGAGGGCAACCCATTCTTGCCTGCGGCATACTCAGAGTTCTCCTTCACTGTTTGGGGATCGAAGACAACAATGTCAGCGATCTTTCCTTCTTGCATCCGGCCGCGCACCTGCATCGCCTTGATCCCCGTGTCGCCCAGGTGCTTGGCCGTCCAGTAACTCAGTTGAGAGAGAGTGTGCATCAAAGGAACATTGGCCTCCCTGCCAAGTCGCAGCACTTTCGCGTGCGATCCAGAGCTCCGTGGATGTCCGGCGTAGTCTTCGAACGGTGAATCCCATGTCAGTTGTTCCCCCTTGCTGTTGACAGTCGGCATCCCATCACCCGCAACCACGAAATGAGGCAGCTTGATCCATTCTTTCAACCACTCCTTGCGCGGTGGACTAAATGCGACCAGCATGTAACCGGGATCCTCTTTGGCCAGTTTGAGGAACTCGTCCTTGGTCAAGTACTTGTCATTTTGTGGATCGTAGATTGTTTCTTCGTACTTATAGCCCATCGACGTTTCCCACGTTGCCGGCGCAAGAATCGAAGCGCCGGCATTTCCGGATCCGGCATCCCACGGGTACCAAGTTGACCAGATGTTGTAGCCCTTCTCGCGAGCAAGCTGGGTCTTCTCCTCAATCTCCCACCATCCGTAATCATTGTTGTGGTGAATCTGCAGCGGCGCATCAAGCAGCATCGCGTTGACAATGATCTCGTTGGCCCCGGTCGGCCCTTCCGTAGGCGTCGATGCGCTGGGGTGAAACCGATGATGGACTGCCGTCAACCGGCCGTAACGCGCCGCGGCACGCTGAGCTTCAAGCATCTCATAGGTTGTGATCCCGTGCTGGGCATAGCCGATGGTCGAACCAACCCCGAGAGCCCCTTCTCTTAGTCCTTCGTCGAGGGTAGCCGAAATCTTGTTCATTTGCTCGGTCGTGCTTCGCGTCACGGACCATCCGTCAACGCCATCTTTGGCAGCCTCGGCACGGAAATCAAAAAAGAACGGCATCGAAACGTCGGGGCCTTCAAGTTTCAACCCATCGTGTACTCGCATTCGTGAGAACTCTTGACCCACAACCGTCCCGAAGTTCGCTTGAAGTTTCCCATCGCGTTTTGCATACCACTGACTGATATTCAACGCTCCCACCTCGAAATCCATCTGTGTGGTCACGCCGTCACGCAGATTAACCTTGATACCCCAATCGGTCAGGCCATGTTGTTCGGTGTCAATGAATCCCGCCGCTACAACATGTCCGGTGGCGTTGATCGTTTGCTTGCCACTAATCGGGTCCTTGGTGATTTTTGTGATCCAGCCGCCTTGAATGCCGATATTGGCAACTTCGTCGAAATCCGTTTCGGGATCCATCACTCGTCCGTTAAGGATAACGACGTCGTATTCCTGTGCTTCGGTTTGCGAAATGCCGCAAAGCCAGAACGCAAGAAGGATGCTGTATGACGCGAGTGCGCAAAATAATCTAATTCTCATTAGAAACTCCGGGGCGGAATGGATGTAGAGGACAAGAGGATACGCAATCGCATGGTCCAAAGGGTCAATAACGGCGAATCGACATCCGCTGTTATCTCCGCCACAGGATGAAAAGCAACGCGGCTTCAATGTGTACTCATGCGAACTTGGAAACGGCACCATACCATGGCTGATGACACGTTCATTTCCAATTCCCGGCATAACAGTGCAAGAATCCCAAAAACTCTACCGCTGATTCAAACTGGCCGTCTCTGGCCCGTGTTGGAATCGCGTGTTGAACTTCATGCTCGCGAGTCTAAGACGCAAATTTAAATAGAGCACGCTCGCTGGCAAAGCGAAGCGAGAAGGACAGTGGGGCAATCGGCTTGCCAAGATCGGGGAACTGCGGCTAGGGCCAACGGAACTGCGTCCCCCCCAAGAGCCTCCGCGTCACAATCGATACATGAAAGACCCCGCCACTGCCGGGTAACCGTACGCCAGACCCGTTGTAGGCGCGGGAACTATGGCGACCGGTGGAAGCCATGTCCTGATTGTAGAATATTGCCGACTTTTGAAATAGCGGTCATTTTTGTTTTGCCAACGCGGCGGCGAATTCACTCTTAAGCTGGTCGAGTGTCTGGCGACTGGCGGTGCGGATCGAATCCAGTTCCGCCAGCAACGCATCCGGATCGCCGGGACCAGTGCCAGTATTGTGAGGGTTCTTGATGTCTAGGTTGTAGCCGTTCTGTTTGATCTCGGTGGCGTTGACTTTCCAAGCTCGCTCACTCGCTTGGCGCCCTTTGAATCCACGAACTGAGAAAGTCTCCGGGGACACGCTACGCAGCCTCGCACCGCGGGTCGGTGTCGGCTTCACCTACCTCAGCAAAGTCAAAAGCGGCAAACTGGGCTACGCGGATTCCCCCTCCGCGGAACTTATCATCCGCATCGCCGAAACGCTCGACACCGACGAACGGACGCGGATGGTAGGCCGCATCCCCGACTCGATCGCTGAACGCATCCTTAAACAACCGGAGGCGTTTCGGCGATCAGCTAAATGCAACGACATGCAGCTGAGAAAGTTTGCCGCCCAAGCAGACTAGACAGATGCTTTCTCGACAAAATTGTGGGTGCGTTGACCCCACAATCCATCGACTCGGTAAAACCGATTCTAGAGAAACTTTCGTACACGCACATCGAACAGATTGTTGATCTGGACGACGATTCCAAGCGGGCGTTTTATCTAACGCAATGCGTGCAGGGAAATTGGTCGGTTCGTGAACTCAAGCGACAAATCACCCGTCGGCGTCCTGCTCTGCACGCAAAAGGACCACACGCTTGCCGAGCACGCTCTCGCAGGCATGGATAACCAACTGTTGATTTCAAAGTATCAATTGGAGTTGCCCACGAAAGAAGAGCTTCAAGCATTTGTCGACCAGCAAGCCGGTTAACTCAAGTAACTGCCCACTGCCCACTGCATAGCCATGGAAACAAGCACCTAAAGAAATATGCCTCTGAGGCACGTCGTGACTTCATTACTGCGGTGAAGAGCAAGGCGGCAGTGTACGGGTTGTTGTCCGATGGGGAAATTCTTCCGATGCAGGAACAGGGCGATCAGGCCATCATCGGATATCGTCCCTTTCCACCATCAGTTGCCAAGCCGCGGCATCGCGGTCGGCCAATAAAAGTGGCATCGACTGCGTCAACGTTAACGAAAACTTCTACGATCTGAGATTACAGAAACCGTCAGCGACATCGCCGTTGGTGTGCAGTCAACCAGTTGATGCCACGCATGTGCTGCCGAATCTTGAGGATGTGAAGTTAAAAAAGTCAGCTTCCTGACTGATACCCTGAGTGGACTTCTGGAAAAACCCGCTGAGGTTAGCAGGGGGCTTCGAGCGACGTCGATCTTCATGATGCCCGTCTTTATTTGGATCATGCTGTTTGTCGGACTCTATACAGGAGAAGGACCCCAGCAATAGTATGGTTCGCTGGGATGGATCATCACATACACCGTTGCTTGGGTACTGGCCAGCAACCCCCTGATCCAATTTCAGGAACTGCCGCTTCGTACTCCGATGAGTCACGCCAATTTCAGATTGGCGGTTGTCAATACCAATGGAGAACTCGCTTCCAATCGCAACTGCTTGTCCGTTGGGCAATCGTATGGCTTCCGCTGCTTCTTCCCTTGGGTTTCTTAGCTCTATGGATGAACCGGGCGGAGACTATCGTATTTGTTTCTGCTTAGGTATTGTCATATGTCGTGTTCTTGAATATCCGAAAAAGGTGGCGCATCCTGCTGGAATCATCACACCCCAGCGACCCGAAATGGGCACAAGGACACGTCATTAATAAAACTAAGACAGACCGATCAGCGGTGCCAGTCGACGAACATCTCGATCCCGAAGTGATTTCCTTTCGGGCCAAGTTTGATCAAAAGAGTCCGCTCGATGAAATTGTCCGAGAAGGAGCTTTTGCAAAGGAGCCGATGTTGCCGCATTTGGACGAAGATCCTGTAAATCGCATTCATAGGAATGGATGCTGAAATATTTTCAAATGTTGCAAAGGGATTTGTGGACGGTGAGACAAGCCGATTCGTGCGTTGAATAGGCGGCACTCACACGATGCGTTATAATGAAGTCTATTCCAGTTGAGGGACAGGCCATGGTTACACGCAGCGATACGAGAGCTTCCCGATCTAAGCCGATAAACACGTTCAAGTCGTCTGTCCGTGCGTTGAACGCAAAGCCTTGCGTCCCAGTCTGAAAGAATGGGCAGAGGATTAAAGATGGAGATCATTATGGCGTTTGCTTAAAAAAACGTAACCCGATCCGGATTTCTTCTCGAATGGGCCGATTGCCCCGTTTGGTACCACGGTTCAACAACCCAATAGGAGAAAAAGAACTCCGCGTCAGTCGCGTCTGGCCCAACTCAGTCGTCAAGTTGGAGACGAAAGCAAAACCAATTAGATTGCCACCCGATTCAAGCTGTTGTAAACTATCGGTCCGAGTTTGCTATAGCCAGTGGTGCCCAGTCGAACCTCGCATCAAAGCGGTCCTGCCCATTTTAGATTCTCCAAACCGGCCCAATGAACTTGAGAATCATCCCCACCTATCTCCTTCCTGAATATGCGGTCAACGTGACGTTATGAATTCTTACCCTATTGCCATCGAAATTGCTGGCCCCAGTGCCATGTGGACCCGACCTGACACCGGTGACGCACCTGTCAGTTACCTGGCGCCCACTTATTCCGCGGCCAAGGGAATTTTTGAATCCGTATGTTGGCTCAAGTCGGCTGTGGTTCGTCCGACGCGAGTTGAGATATGTTCAATGCCGGTTTGGCATACTTTCACGACGAATTACGGCGGACCGCTGCGCAAATCAAAGTCGGTCAAAGAGGGCAACAGCTTTCAACTCTTAGCGACTGTATTGGTCAATGTTTGCTACCGGATCTATGGCGAAGCAGTTGGCGTTGAACATGACCGTGGGCAAACCGAACGAAGCGGTGTGTACAGAAAAGCCAAGATCAATGGTGCCCATGCTTATCAAGAAATATTCCAACGTCGGTTGCTCAAGGGCCAGTGGTATTCGACGCCTTGTTTAGGTTGGAAGGAATTTGTACCGAACTATGTCGGGCCGCTCCGCGACGAATCTAAGGCATGCCCGAGCGTCAACGCTTGCTTACCAAGCATGCTGCAATCTGTTTTTTCGGAAACCAGTCACGGCACGTATTCACCAAGCTTCCGTCAAAGTGTTGAAATCCGCAAAGGAGTGCTTCACTATGCTTAACGAACTCTACGACCTGTCGAAGAGTCTCGATCGACTGGGGGTCGAAGTTGTTTCGTGGCATCGGTTTTTGAAAGAGTGCCCACGCGGGAAATCATTTTTTGTGGACTTGGGTAGAGACTCCAATGTGACTGCGATTCGCCCGATTACTGATCCAGATCGCTTAAGTAATCTACGCAAGTATGAAAAGGCAGCCGGCTATTCATTCCCATCATTCAACATTCTGCCACTATGGCAATTCGACGAGGAACAACACAGGGAAACGGCAGCTAAATTGCGAAAGTCAATGGGAAGCAAAAAGCGACCTCCGATCGAAGAAGCATCGCAACAGATTGCCGAACTTGTCGCAGTCGCACGTTCTTGCTGGGTCGATCCAAACAAGAAAAGCGGTGGACGTGACGCGATGGACAAGGTAAACGGGTGCGTCGGAAGCATTGTTGATGATGTTGCCGCGATCGTCGAAGTAAGCGACACCAAGGCATCGGCTCCGTTGCATGCAATCATTGAACGCGCCAAGCTACTCGACGGCGAACAGCTTCACAATCG
This sequence comes from Novipirellula herctigrandis, assembly GCA_007859835.1. Lineage (GTDB taxonomy): Bacteria > Planctomycetota > Planctomycetia > Pirellulales > Pirellulaceae > Novipirellula_A > Novipirellula_A herctigrandis. The sequence goes on from SJPJ01000001.1 coordinate 8,179,809, forward strand.
CCTCTCGGCATGGCTCGTCGAGCAATTCGCAAAGCCTTCAGACAACTCGGTCACTTGGTTCGATTTACTGTTCTTCGCCAGTGGGAAAAAACCGAAGTCCTTTTCGGTCGTATTGGAACTGAGTGAACAACACGAATTTGAGTATCCCGTCAATCATCCGGCGGTTTTTGACCACCTGAATAACTGCCTTCAAGGCAGTGACGCTTCCGCGTCGGACAACAGCAAGGCATTGCGGCCGGACGCGTTCGCAGCCACGGATGGAGGACGTGAGAAGAGTTTTCCTACGGTGAAAATGTCACGGTTTGGGAACATCAATATAAGGGCGATGTCGCGTGAATCTTTGTGTCAAGTTCGCTACGGAGTCGCTGAATCCAAATCGTTCCCGGTTGCCCAGACAATCCGGCAACAGTGCAAGAATGCATTGGAATGGATCTCGCGAGACCAACGGAAAGATGTGACATGGTGTGACATCACATCGATTAGCGGTTCGCCGTCGATACTTTTTGCGTATCCTTCGCATTTGCCCGAGCAGATACCTGCGCTAGCGTTCTTGCTCAATGGCGATGAAGATCCAACATCACTCCAAACGGAAGGTCAGTTTGAAGCTTGTGCTGAAACGATTGCGAAGGCGTTGTCTGGTCGCAAGGAATCGGAGGGTTCGAAGGAAATAGTCATCTTCGTGCTCGCGAAACCGGATGGATTTCGCACCAAGGTCCTTTACAGTCACCGGTGCAGCGAGTCGCACCTCATCAAATCAGCGGAAGATTGGCAACACGGCTGTTTGAACATTCCCGAGATCCAAGTTCGGCAATTTGGGCGTGAGAAAGGTGACAAACCACAGTGGCGCACGCCACTGATACCGTTTACCACGGAGATCATTGGTTGCCTCAACACGGTTTGGTTGCGACAGGGGACCCACGCCAGTTCTTGCAAAACCGTCGGTGTCGCCGACTCGCTTTCTATTCTACTTGACCATGGCGAAACGTTGAATCGAACAGCATCGAACCTGCTCGAAGTGACGCTCAAGAACACAATCGGCTTGATGCTCGCAGTCGGACAAGCCAGCAGGCTTGGCCGCGTTCATGCGGTGGCTCGCAACCAGCAAAAACACCAACTTCTGATCCCACGAATCCTGGGCTTGTTGCTCTGGAAGCTCGGCATTCCCAAAGGAGATTATATGAAGACCCCCGCGTTCTGGGTTGGTCGCATGCTCGGCCTGGCCGATCAACTTCATTTGCAATACTGCTATCATGTGCGCAAAGGAGAAATTCCACCACAGCTGGTCGGTAATTCGCTGATGTCCACGGCGCTCAGCACGCCTGAACACGCTTTGTCCGTTCTCGCTGAACGCATGCGACCGTACCAAGCATGGGCGCAAACCGTACACACGGGTGAGAACGTCGGTTTGGCGAAATACCTTTTGTCGCATCTCAGTGCCGTTTCGATCCAACTCGCCGAACTTGACATTCCGACCCGAACCAACGATTCCGATCGAGCAACGATGTTGCTCGGCTACCTATCACGTCCTGCAAAAGATACACGTACCACCAACGGAGAGAACGAGAATGACGACAGCGACCAAGAATGATGTGCAGCGAGTGACTGGATTGCTAGTGATCGAAGTCATCAACTCTAATCCCAACGGTGACCCTGACCGGGAAAGCGATCCTCGTCAGCGGCCAGATTGGCGTGGCGAGATCTCACCCGTCTCGTTTAAGCGAAAGCTGCGTGACTTAGTCGAAGACAAGGACGGAATCGTCTGGGATCAAATTTCAAGCGACTTGAAAATCGCAGCGGAAGAGTTTGGGATTCTTGAATCGCGAGGTCGTGACCGTAAAACGATTGAAGGACAAATCAAGGACGGCACTTTCAAAGACGCCTATTGGGACGGGCGAGTGTTTGGCAATACGTTTCTTGAAGAAGGCACATCTGGATCGATTAAGACGGGCGTCGTGCAAGTTGGGCTCGGCATCAGTGTGGCGCCGATTGAAATCAGCCGGCACACGAACACCAATAAATCGGGAGTTCAGGAAGGAAAAGATCGAGGAATGGCTCCGATGGGCTATCGATTCGTACCGCATGGCGTCTATTGCATGCCATTCTTCGTAAACCCATCCATGGCACCAAAATCGGGTTGTACACAGCGTGATATCGATCTGATGAAGGCACTGATTCCTCTTGCGTATTCCCATACGCGTTCTCACGCTCGCCCCATGGTGGAAATCAGGCATGCTTGGGTGATGACACACAAGTCACAGCTTGGATCTTGCTCTGACTTTGCACTCATCGATGCGCTGGCGCCGACCAAGAAGAACGAACCGGATAAAGCGTCAACAGCCTGGACTGATTACGAGGTACCAACAACGCTTCCGAAGGATTTTTCGGAAAAGGTGATGCTCGAAGATTTGGTTTGACCTCATCTCCAATTAATTCAGTAACCATGCTTTACGCCCATAGCCCCAAAGCCAAAGACGGCATTACCGCGCAGACCTATCGCGACCACATCCAAGCGGTCTATGCAGGTGCAGTTCAGAGAGCAATGGGGGCAAGTGGGCAAACGGTGTTTGCCTCCCTTTTCAACGACGCCGTTCGCTTAGCCGCTGAGTTTCATGATCTGGGTAAGCTTGATCCATTGAATCAAGCCGTATTGTCTTCGGAAGGGAAAGGCAGGCTACCAATCAATCATGTTGATGCAGGGACTGCGGAGATGTTGCGACGAACATCATCAAGAGCCGCAATGGTTGCGGCACTACTAATCTATTCTCATCATCGTGGGCTGCCCGATTTCTCGGAGTTGCAACAGAACCAATTGCGCGACATTACCGTTGACGAGAGTTTGGGTCTAACCAAATTGCGAACGGATCGATTCCTAGATGAGTACGTGAACGCTCATGAGGGTGAAACCGACTTTCCGATTGCTTCATCAAAGGTGTCTTATCAATCTCCAAAAAACCTGCAATTGCTATCCCGGTTCGCATTGTCTTGTTTGGTCGACGCCGATCACTTTGATACGTCTGCGAATTATGGACAGGCTCACCCATCGCCCCAGGTTCACCTGCGACCATCCGAGCGACTGAAGCAGTTGGATCGCTACGTCGCAAGCCTGAAGAGCAACAAAGAGGACAAACGCAATCAACTGCGAGGGAAAGTTTACGCGTCATGCCGCAGCTCAAACGTTCCGCGAGGAATCGTCGCCTGCGACAGTCCGGTTGGTTCTGGCAAGACCACAGCGGTCATGGCGCACCTACTGCAAGTCGGGCGTAAACATAAAATGAGACGAATTTTCGTCGTACTACCCTATACGAATATCATCACACAAAGTGTTGACGTTTACCGCAAGTGCCTCGTTCTAGCTGGTGAGAATCCTGAACATGTCGTTGCCGCACATCATCACCGTGCCGAATTCTCTGATCCCCAATCACGCCATTTGACGTATCTTTGGGAAGCACCGATAGTGGTCACCACGGCAGTTCAGTTTTTCGAGACACTTGCTGCCGCACGAACAGGGACGCTACGCAAACTGCATCAATTGGCTGCATCTGCTGTTTTTATAGACGAATCACATGCGGCACTTCCGGCATCGCTTTGGCCGATAGCGTGGAAATGGTTACAAAGTTTTCGGGACGAATGGAATTGTCATTTTGTGATGGGTTCCGGTTCCCTTTCACAATTCTGGACCCTACCCGAGTTTGCTAGCCCGCCGGTGCAAATCCCCGAATTGATTGACGAAGCGCACAGTCAAGCCAGTAGTGAATTCGAGGCGGAGCGAATTCATTACCAATCCCAGTCAGAACCGTTGGACTTGGATCAACTCGTTGATTGGGTCGACCGGCATTCTGGGCCAAGGTTACTGATCGTCAACACAGTTCAATCCGCCGGGTACATTGCGATGCAGATCAAGGCAAAAACCGGTAGGCGGTCGGTCGAACACCTATCGACTGCGCTTGCCCCTGTTCATCGGGAGCGGACGCTATCGCGAATCCGATCACGACTTGATGACAAATCCGACACCGATTGGACATTGGTCGCCACATCGTGTGTCGAGGCCGGTGTGGATATCTCATTCCGGACAGGTTTCCGTGAACGCTCGTCGCTCAACAGCCTTTTGCAAACATCCGGACGAGTAAATCGATCGGGTGAATACGGGGCTGCAGATGTTTGGGATTTTCAACTCGTCTTCGATCATCGCCTTCGGAAACATCCCGCCTTTGAAGATTCCGCGGAAGTTCTTGGTCAATTGTTTAGCGAAGACAGAGTGGCCCTTCAATTCTGCACTGAGGCAATGCGGCGAGAGATTCGACGTTGTGGAATGAAAAGCGATGCTAAGTTGCTGTTGGAGGCCGAAGAAAAGCAACAGTTTGTAGAGGTTCAATCGCGATTCAAAGTGATCGACTCTAACACCGACGTTGCCGTCGTGCTTCCTTCGCTCAAGAATCGCTTGCGTGCCAATAAACATGTTTCGTTTCAGGATTTGCAAAGTGGCAGCGTTCAAATCTATTCGAATCGGCGAGCCGACTTTGCCTTGTCACCAATCGTTCAGCGGCCAGGCGTTTTTGAATGGACGTTGAAGTACGACAAGTTCCTGGGCTACATGGCTGGAATCATTGACAATGTCGAACTGCTCGATGGCGGTGTTGCATTTGCATAGCGAGGGGCAAAGATGAGTGACGACGACTTGCTTTCAATTCGCTACCTCAACGACTTTTTGTTTTGCGAGCGAAGGGCCGCTTTGCATTTGAATGAACAGATTTGGAAGGACAACCAGTTCACCAGCGAAGGGCTTTTGGCTCATAAGCGTGTCGACATACCGAAGAGCTTACGTCGGTCCGATCGTCGGCAAGTGACTGGAATGTGGTTAGTTTCCTATCGACTGGGTTTAATCGGCATCGGTGACTTGGTGGAACTGCGAGACAACGATGAAGGCCCGCCGAGTCCTTATCCGGTCGACTTTAAACGAGGAAAAAAGCGACGCTGGGACAATAACGAGGCGCAACTGTGCGCTCAAGCCATGTGCTTGGAAGAGATGCTTGGCGTGGACGTGCCGGTCGGTGCGATCTTTCACATTAAGAGTCAGCATCGCGAAGAAGTTGTCTTCGACGAAACACTGCGATCTTTGACGGAAAACACAGCCAAGCGGCTGCGCGAACTTGTTGAGTCGAGTGAGACGCCGACGGCAAAGTTCAAGCAAAAGTGCAAAGGCTGTTCGTTGTTGGAGTGGTGCATGCCGAAATCGCTACGCCCTCGTGCCACTGCCGCGAAATACCTGCAATCGATTGTCGATGACGGAATTGCCGAACCTTCCGATGGGGACTCACTATGAAGCATCACCTCAATACGTTGTTTATCTTTACGCAGGGTGCCTACTTACGGAAGGAATCCGAAACCGTAGTGGTGCGGATCGATAAGGAATCCAAGACACGGCTGCCACTGCTGAACATTGGCTCCATTGCGTGTTTTGGGCGTGTTGGCATCAGTCCTCAATTGATGGGATTCTGCGGTCAGAAAGGGATCGCGATCACATTCATGACTGAACATGGACGTTTTTTGGCGGCGGTCCACGGATTCACGCCGGGAAACGTACTGCTGCGGCGGGAGCAGTATCGACGCGCTGATGATCAGGATTCCGCCAAACTGATTGCACGAGCCTGCATCATCGGCAAGCTGGCAAACTATCGTACGGTTCTGCGACGTGGAGTTCGCGATCAATCAGCGTCCGATGCAACCAAACGTCTGACCCGTACGGCGAACCGCATCGACATGGCAATCCGAACGCTCAACGATTCGCTATCGCTGGATCAACTGCGTGGCATGGAAGGCGAGTTCAGTGCCGAGTATTTCGGCGTCTTCAACGACTTGATTACATCGGGTAAGGGCGAGTTTGTATTTTCCGGTCGGACACGCAGGCCTCCCAAAGACAAAGTTAACGCGATGCTATCGTTTCTCTATAGCATGTTAACGAACGATTTGCGGTCAGCCTGTGAAGCCGCTGGTTTGGACGCAGCGGTAGGCTTTTTGCATCGTGACCGGCCTGGACGGCCAAGCCTCGCACTCGATTTGATGGAAGAGTTCCGTGCTGTGTTGGTCGATCGATTAGTTCTTTCGCTAATCAATCGTGGGCAGGTCAAAGCCAACGGATTTGTCGAGGAGCCGGGAAACGGGATCCGGATGAACGAGGCAACACGCAAGACGATTGTCGCGGCTTACCAAAAACGCAAGCAGGAGACTGTCACGCATCCATTCCTGAACGAAAAGATGACGCTCGGCTTGGTGCCGCACATCCAAGGCCGACTCTTGGCAAGACACTTGCGAGGCGACTCGGACGCCTACCCTCCGTTTGCATGGAAATAAGGAGATGTCGATGATGGTACTAGTCACCTACGATGTTGCAACCTCCGATCGAGTTGGTCAACGTCGATTACAAAAAGTTGCAAAAACATGTCAAAACTTTGGTCAACGCGTGTAAAATTCAGTTTTTGAGTGCGACGTTTCGATGGAGCAGTTCGTACGACTGAGAGGCGAATTGACGGACGTGTTGGATCCGTCGTCTGATAGCCTGAGATTCTACTTTTTGGGCAACAATTGGAAGCATCGAGTGGAACACATTGGGGCTAAGCCGGTTTCACCGATGGACGATCCACTAATTCTCTAGCGATAAGCAAGGTAATCGACCGCGAACCCATAGCGACCGGCCGAAACGTGGTGGGATCGCGACTGTCGCAACATGGCTGGATATCTGGCTTTACGTATGGCAGGCCGACGACTCTGCGAAATCAGGCACCAAGAAAAGATGAGTTCGCGAAATTAGACCCCTTACTCGGTTGGTCCCTAAGAGTTAAGAATGAGGGATCGTTCGCTCGCGAGAGCGAACGCGGATTGAAACAAATTCCCACCCTTGTTCGATTAACTCTTTTTATCGTTCGCTCGCGAGAGCGAACGCGGATTGAAACGAAATCCCCTGCACATCCGCCACCGTAGCCGGTGATCGTTCGCTCGCGAGAGCGAACGCGGATTGAAACAAGCGAATTGGCCGCACAGATTGACGCGATCGTATCGTTCGCTCGCGAGAGCGAACGCGGATTGAAACGGAGTGCCACCAATACAACAAATTGTCGGATCGCATCGTTCGCTCGCGAGAGCGAACGCGGATTGAAACTGCTTCAACAGCACTTCGACTGTCTTCACGTCTTATCGTTCGCTCGCGAGAGCGAACGCGGATTGAAACTAATCAGCCAGACTTTCTCGCTGAAGTTTTCTGCATCGTTCGCTCGCGAGAGCGAACGCGGATTGAAACAGACATCGTCAGAGCTGAAATCGAAACGCAGGTATCGTTCGCTCGCGAGAGCGAACGCGGATTGAAACTCGGTCAACTTTGCATCTTTAACTTTCACCATTATCGTTCGCTCGCGAGAGCGAACGCGGATTGAAACAATCGCTCCGTAATTGTGGTCGCTTCCGATCGTATCGTTCGCTCGCGAGAGCGAACGCGGATTGAAACAAAACTTCGTGACTGTACGTGTGACTGCCGAACTATCGTTCGCTCGCGAGAGCGAACGCGGATTGAAACGAGTAGCATGATTTCGTGTGACACTCGCCAATAAATCGTTCGCTCGCGAGAGCGAACGCGGATTGAAACTGTGCGACTCAGTCTCACCGATGCGTTCTCAATATCGTTCGCTCGCGAGAGCGAACGCGGATTGAAACACGAATCAGCGTCTTAATCGTCTCGTCTGCGTATATCGTTCGCTCGCGAGAGCGAACGCGGATTGAAACGGTGCAATCACTTGGTGAGAATGTTTTCTTGATATCGTTCGCTCGCGAGAGCGAACGCGGATTGAAACAGTCCAATCAGATCGTTTTCCTTGTCATGAACCAAATCGTTCGCTCGCGAGAGCGAACGCGGATTGAAACACAATCCCACTAAGATCCACCCCCGACGTCTCGCACATCGTTCGCTCGCGAGAGCGAACGCGGATTGAAACATTCGATTAGCTTTTTGCCGGTTCGTGTCTCTTCATCGTTCGCTCGCGAGAGCGAACGCGGATTGAAACATTGCTGACATAGATGATCACATCGGGGGTGAAATCGTTCGCTCGCGAGAGCGAACGCGGATTGAAACAGTCCAATCAGATCGTTTTCCTTGTCATGAACCATCGTTCGCTCGCGAGAGCGAACGCGGATTGAAACACGATAACAATTTCGCGGTGCGTTGGCTGTTGGATATCGTTCGCTCGCGAGAGCGAACGCGGATTGAAACGTCCTGGAATGTGTCGGAGGTTGCTACGGGCGGATCGTTCGCTCGCGAGAGCGAACGCGGATTGAAACGACGATTTGCGGATTTTTCAGTAGCCAAAGGTATCGTTCGCTCGCGAGAGCGAACGCGGATTGAAACGCCTAATGACTCGAAAGCGTTGTTGTTGCGTCGATCGTTCGCTCGCGAGAGCGAACGCGGATTGAAACTGAACCAGTGCGTGTATAGTAGGTGTGGTCGTTATCGTTCGCTCGCGAGAGCGAACGCGGATTGAAACGTAGATGTTGGACAATTCACCAACTTCATTTCCGATCGTTCGCTCGCGAGAGCGAACGCGGATTGAAACGACAACTTACTCAGTTATGCAGCGGGTTTGACCATCGTTCGCTCGCGAGAGCGAACGCGGATTGAAACATTTGTAAGTCGTCTATCATCTACTAATTCTCCATCGTTCGCTCGCGAGAGCGAACGCGGATTGAAACGGAGTGGAACGGCGATAAATGCAAGATGGTCTACGATCGTTCGCTCGCGAGAGCGAACGCGGATTGAAACTTCATTCATTACGCGCCGCCGACGTGGTCGACGATCGTTCGCTCGCGAGAGCGAACGCGGATTGAAACTCGCCAATGTCGAGAACGCGACTGGCGACGACTTATCGTTCGCTCGCGAGAGCGAACGCGGATTGAAACCGTGATGCAGCCGGCAAAGCATTCGGCGTTTCTATCGTTCGCTCGCGAGAGCGAACGCGGATTGAAACGTGACCCCATTGGATGCAGCCTAATGACCCGAAAATCGTTCGCTCGCGAGAGCGAACGCGGATTGAAACGCCTAATTGCTCGTTTCCCGATTGTCCGGCAATCATCGTTCGCTCGCGAGAGCGAACGCGGATTGAAACACGTCGATCGAATCTATGGCTTGGCAGACTTTACATCGTTCGCTCGCGAGAGCGAACGCGGATTGAAACCACGGCCGGGTTCGCGGCGACAATCGAGGAAATCTATCGTTCGCTCGCGAGAGCGAACGCGGATTGAAACGACAGGGTAGCTTCGGTTTACAACCAGATGATTTCATCGTTCGCTCGCGAGAGCGAACGCGGATTGAAACTTGTTCATGTCGCTGTAACTACTCATTTTTCACATCGTTCGCTCGCGAGAGCGAACGCGGATTGAAACCGAACGATGATACTTGCGGAGCAATCGAGCCATAATCGTTCGCTCGCGAGAGCGAACGCGGATTGAAACTGCTCACGTGCATTCGCTTGGTTATCGATTTTGGATCGTTCGCTCGCGAGAGCGAACGCGGATTGAAACATCGGTGTCACCGGAAAGACTTCGCTGACCCGAAATCGTTCGCTCGCGAGAGCGAACGCGGATTGAAACAGCGAGTGCAACACCTAGGGGGCCGGTTGCGAATATCGTTCGCTCGCGAGAGCGAACGCGGATTGAAACCGCAAAACGATGGCAAGATGAAAACATAAGCAAGATCGTTCGCTCGCGAGAGCGAACGCGGATTGAAACTCTTAGTGGACAGGGTTTTACTATGGGACAAAAGGATCGTTCGCTCGCGAGAGCGAACGCGGATTGAAACAGCCCAATGAGATCGTTTTCCTTGTCGTGAACCATCGTTCGCTCGCGAGAGCGAACGCGGATTGAAACATCAAAAGCTCTAGACATCGACCGCGAATCAAAATCGTTCGCTCGCGAGAGCGAACGCGGATTGAAACAGTCTGCAACGCTTCGTCGATCGCGTCGGCAAGATCGTTCGCTCGCGAGAGCGAACGCGGATTGAAACGCGTAATCATCGATGGCAGCACCGAAGACGAATCATCGTTCGCTCGCGAGAGCGAACGCGGATTGAAACTGAGCTGGGGACTGGTCGCAATTGCAGTTGCGATCGTTCGCTCGCGAGAGCGAACGCGGATTGAAACTCACTTCCATGGTATCGTAAATTTGGCACTTGTGCGTAGTGCTAGCTTGGCTGTTCTTCGCGACGCAGGACACAATGTGGTTGCCTCCGCCCTTCGGACCTTCGCCACAATTCAATCGATCTACTGGAACTTCTGTTTAGAATGAAAAACTTGTTGATCTAGAGAGGGGGCTCGATTGCTTGTACCGCTGGTTGGGGCAGTGTCTAATATCCAGGGGAGTGAATTGAATCGCTGCAATGAACTCTTGCCCTACAATTGCGCCGCTTCGGAATGCCAGGCGGCGTCCGCTTCCCGCTTAAGGGTTCGTTTGCGAACGCCCAACTTGAAGCTTCCCACCCACAACATCCCACCGACGATCGATAAAGGCAGCAAGCGATGATTCGTAAGATTATGTTTGTAGCATTGGCAGTTCTTTTGACTGCGGCTTCAACGGGTTACGGACAGGTTACACCCGCTACGGACGGCTGGTTTGTATTCGATGTGCCTGCGTTGGCCGTGCCGGACGGAGGGCTTGCCGATCTTTCTTACCTGAATTCGGGTGGGATCCCGGATACGGGTTTTGTCAGCGTTCGGGACGGACACTTTGTGGATGCCGAGGGCCAACGGTTGCGGTTGTTTGGTACGAACGTGACCGGCGATAGCTGTTTCCCGGACCAAGGCGATGCAGCGTTGCTTGCTCGTCGGTTGCGGCAATATGGTTTCAATTGTTTGCGGCTACATTTTATGGACCACTCTTGGAGCGGTTCGAGCCGCGATAGTTTGTGGGACGATCCCGATACCGGCAAACTTTCCCAACCGAGCCTGGCCAAACTGGATCGACTGATTGCCGAGTGCGCCGCCAATGGAATCTATTTGAATCTGAATTTGCATGTCGGTCGCGAATACCCAGGGCAACCAACCGTGGCTGGTAGCCGAGCATTCCGGTACAGCAAGAATTTGGATCGTTGGCACGAACCATACATTCGCCAAATGGAAGCGTTTTGCCGTGACCTATTGGGCCATGTAAATCCCCACACCCAACGGCGGTACGCCGATGAACCGACGATCGCTTGTGTTGAGATCAACAACGAGAATACGATGATCCGTGACGAGCTATCGGATCTGAGACGATTGCCTGAGCCGTTGATTGGTGATTTGCAGCAGCAGTGGACTAATTGGTTGCACAAAACCTACGGCTCGACCGAGGCATTACGCAAAGCATGGGATGCCGACGTTGTGCCGCTGGGCGACGAGCAGTTTACCAACACAGACGCATGGCAGGCACAGAACGCGGGTGGAGCAGAATCGACGTTAGAAAAGGACAACTCGCGATTGACCTGGACCGCTACACAAAGTGGCAGCGAGGATTGGAATTTGCAGCTGCAATACAAGGATTTGCAACTGGACCCTGGCCGATACACGTTGACGTTTCGGGCCCGCAGTCGTGACTCCCTTCGTGTTAGCGTCAACGTTATGCTTGACGCGGTACCTTACGGCAACGTCGGACTTCATGAGACGATCGAGCTTTCGCCGAATTGGCAATCATTTACGTTTTCAGGACCGATCAAAGCGGCGTCGGCCCCCGGCAAGCTGCGGTTGAACATTTCGTTGCGAAACAAAACGGGCCAAGTAGAATTGGATAACGTCCGTTTGCGACCGGGAGGTGGCCAGGGGTTGATGGAGTCCGACAGTTTGGAAGACGGCGTTGGACTACCTGCGGAAACCGCCGTCGCCGCAGTGCGGTTGGATTGGATGGCGTTTCTAATTGACACGGAAATGGCGACGACGAAGCGAATCGTGCAATTGTTGAAAGATGAAATCGGATGCAAGATGGCGGTGGCCGACACGCAGGTGTCTTACGGTGGCGTTGCGGGGGTGCTGCGTGAATCAACATTGTCCGATTACGTCGACATTCATGGCTATTGGCAACATCCATCGTACACGCGCAACGACGCTGGCCACGTAACATCGTTTCGAATTGCGAACACTAGCCAAGTAGCCGACGCCGACGGCGGAACTTTGGCTCGGATGGGAGTCTATCGGATCGCGGGGCGTCCCTTTAGCATTTCCGAATACAACACGCCGGCGCCCAACGACCATGGCGCGGAACTGCTTCCGCTGTTTACGGCGGTTGCCAGCATGCAGGATTGGGATGCGTTCTACAGCTACACTTATCGTGATTTTGGAAAGGACTATGCGAACACGTTCATGCGGAGTTACTTTCATTTGATCGGTCGCGCCAATGTGTTGGTTCATGCCCCGGCCTGCTCACTTGCTTTCCGCAAAGGATTAATTGCGACGTCCGCCGATGGCGCCGAATGTCGGATTCCCGTTGACCAAGTGCCACCGTTGACGTTTCAAGCCGGAACAGTGGAGGACGTTTGGCGCAGCCAAGGCGGTGACCCTGCGGCGGTGTGGCAGCGAAAGGTAACCGTGGACCTCGTCCAGTCGGGTGAGGACGCGACGCTGAGTGGAGATGCCAGCGTATCGCCGGGAGTTCGGCTTAGTGACACGAACCAAATTCGATGGAATCCGAACGATCCCGACGGATCTTGGTTCTCGTTAGACGCTCCGGCAGTCCGTTTTTTGATTGGACATGTCGGCGGACGAACGTTTGATGTTGGCGACGTTCAGTTTGCGGTGCATGACCGGGATTGGCCTGGCGATGTGCCGGCCTACGCATGCATTTCGCTTGTCGCGCTGGACGGCAAACCGCTGGCCGAAAGTCAGCGAATGTTGTTGGCGGCGTCGGCACGCTGCGAGAACAGCGAAATGCCGTGGAACGAAGATCGTACTGGTTTCACCTCTAACAATTGGGGGCAATCTCCGACGGTCAGCGAAGGTGTTCCCTTGGACCTGACCGTTCCCGGTGGCCCCGTCCGAGCGTGGCGACTAACTGCGGATGCGCGAAAAGCAGAAGAATTGCCGCTGAATAATGGCATCATGCAACTGCGCCCCGAGCACGAGACGCTTTGGGTATTCTTAACGCGGCAATGATTTGATGTTTACGATCCTTGGCAATCGAACTTGTTCGACGCTCGGATATTCAACCCCGGCTGAAGCATTTAGTGGATCCTTTTTGATGAACGAGTCGATCCATCATCGTGATTGACTTCGTATCTTTGATCTTTCTTCGGCAGTGGGAAACAGGGGTGCCATGGAATTGCAGTAGCGATGCTGCGGCGAAGCAAAGGCGAAGGGGGCATTTGTGGGAAGCGTGCCTATTGGCCATGCTTTTCCGTGGTGGCGAACAAGCACAGGCAAATGGTCGAGGGCGAGCAGTTGGCATTCGGCCCAAGCGGAAGAGGTCGAATGGGTCGTTTTCCAATCGGTGGTGAAGCGTTCTGAAAAATGCGTACAGCCGTCTGGATGGATAGAGACGGAGTTCTGGCGTCGCATTGCTTTGACTAAGTGCATCCTAAGTGCACCCTCCGTGCGGCCAACTTCATTGGGGCGCTTTGTTGTTGGCATTGGCGAGGCTTCTACAAATGAAACTTTTTTGTCGAGAACGGACGCGAAATGGTCTGGTTGGCGAAAAACGCCACCCTTCTACTTTTCCTGTTGGGGAAGAACGCCCCCTTCCACGCATTCTTGCTCTTGTTGATACCCGTTGTTCCGTTTTTTTCAACACGTGGGCGCTCCAAATTCAGTTTGCCGATACACTCGTCATCAAGCTACATTACTACTGCGAGCGTCACACACCACTACTGCGAGCGTCACGCACAGGCACTCATTCATCGCCCTTTCCTTGGATCGCGCAGCCAGCGGGTCCCGAGAGTATTCAGCAGAGATAGAAGAATTGATCAACAAGCACGAAGATAAACTACGAAATGAGATCTCGTTTTTAGGAACCATGCTGGGCGAAACGGTTCGTCGCATCGCGGGGGGCGCAGCGCTTGAGAAGCTAGAGAATCTGCGGCGGCTGTCTTGGAATCGCAGAACGGGATCTTCGGATGCCGAGCAGCAAATGCGTGACCAGATCGCTTCGTTTGACCATGACACGCTTCGCGTGGTGATTCGCGGCTTCAGCGTGTTTTTGGATCTGTTGAATCTGGCCGAAGACCGCCAACGTGTGCGTGTGTTGCGAGAGCGTTCGCGTGAAATCTACCCCGAAGCTCGTGCTGAATCGGTTTGGCAAGCGATCTTACAGCTCAAATCGCTTGGCAAGTCATCCGAGGATATGCAGAGCTTACTCGATCATTTGCAAGTCGAGTTGGTATTTACTGCACACCCAACCGAAGCGAAGCGTCGCAGTGTACGTCACAAGCTTCGTCGGATGCGAGAATTGTTGTCCGAGCACGACCAAGATCAATTGCCGACCGAGCGTACGCGAACCGAGCGTCAACTTCGCTCTGAAATTGCAAAATTGTGGCAAACGGATTTTATTCGGCCGTGGCGTCCCTCGGTGATGCAAGAGGTCGGACGCGGTTTGTCATTCAAGCCAGTGTTATGGGACGAAATTCCGAAGCTACTGCAAGAACTGCGCAAGGCGTTGTCGTTCAGCTACGACGACACCGTGAAACTAACGCATCCCTGTTTGACGTTTGGTTCTTGGATCGGTGGCGACCGCGACGGGCATCCCGGTGTAACGTCGGACGTCACGCAACAGACATTTACTTGGCTTCGACATGCTGCGATTGATTTCCATCTAGCGACTTGCCAGGATTTGTTTGACTCGCTCAGTTTATCGCAGCGTCAAGTCAAATTTTCACCTTCATTGTTGAACGCGATCGATAATGCATGTGAGCGTTGGCCTCATTTGAAGCAGACACTCGCTGAGATTCCGCCGGATGAGCTTTGTCGGCGCTGGATCGCTGTGATTCATTGGCGGCTTAATCAAACAAAAGCCATTTCGCTCGAGGACGGGTCGATTCGCGGGTCGATTCGCGGGTCGAATAGCGAATTGGCCGAGAATGGTACTTACAATCGGCCAGCCGATTTGTCGCTCGATTTGGATATCTTGCTAGATGCGATCAGTCATTGTCCAAGCGGCATATTTATTGCTGATGAAGTTCGCACATGGCATGATCGTATTGAAGCATTCGGATTCCATTTGGCGAAATTGGACGTCCGTCAGGATTCGCGTCAGTACTTCGAAGTCATGAACGAGATTTTCCGAGCGAGTGGAATCTGTGAAGAACCAGAAAAACTGAACGAGAACGATCGACTGAATCTCATCGTTGCGACGTTGGGACAAAACGTTGAGTTGAAATCGAATGAACTTACCGACAATACGGTCGAATCGCTCAATCTATTCACACTTCTGCATCGCGTCGTAAAGACATTTGGTAAAGACGCCGTTGGCGGCCACGTGATTAGTATGACGCGTTGTCCGAGTGACGTGTTGACGGTGTTGTGGCTATGGCGACATACCGCGCCCGATCCAGCGGAAGAGGATGGCGACGATACCGAATATTGCCTTCCGATCGTGCCGCTATTCGAGACCATTGATGACTTGCAGAACGCGTCGGATATTTTGTCAGGCATGTTTGGTGTCACAGCGTACCGAGATTTGTTACGGCAACAGTCGGACCGCCAAATGGTAATGCTTGGGTATAGCGACAGCACCAAGGACGGCGGTTACTTATCGGCATGTTGGTCGCTTCAACGTGCTCAGGTGCAATTAGTCGCTCGCGCGAAGCAGGACGGCGTTGGGTTAACCTTTTTCCACGGTCGTGGCGGTTCGCTTGGGCGTGGTGGGGGACCGACTGCTCGCAGTATTCTGTCTTTACCTGCGGGGACATTCGACGGAGCGTTGCGATTGACCGAGCAAGGCGAAGTGTTGGCGGATCGGTACGATGATGAAGCGATCGCACATCGACATTTAGAGCAAGTGCTGTGGTCCGCGTTGATGGCAACGGGGCGACAAGCGCACGGCGAACAAAAGCAGTGGAGCGAGACGATGAATCGGCTCGCGGAGATGTCGTATAACCAATATCGAAAATTGGTCGAACGGCCTGGTTTTGTGGATTTCTTTCGCCGCGCGACTCCGATTTCCGGGATTGAACAATTGCCGATTGGATCGCGACCGTCACGCCGCCGCGGTGGAAACAGCCTAAGTGATTTGAGAGCGATTCCTTGGGTATTTTCGTGGACACAGTGTCGGTTGCTGATTCCTGCATGGTACGGACTCGGTTCGGCAATACTCGAATTGAGTCGTGAAGATGGATGTCATGAAACGTTACAAGCAATGTATCATGAGTGGCCATTTTTCCGAGCAACGATCGACAACGCCGAATTGGCACTTGCAAAAACGGATCTTGGAATTGCCAAACATTATGCAGAGTTGGCCAGCGATGATGAGTCGTTGGAAAAAATTTCGACGATGATTTACGACGAGTTCAATCGCGCCAGCGAAGCCGTCCTGTCACTCTCCGGAAATAAGGAATTGCTCGATGGAGTGCCGTGGTTGAAAGAATCCATTCGTGTTCGAAATCGCTACATTGACCCTTTGAACTTGATCCAAGTTGAACTTCTTCGTCGGTCAAAAGAGTTCAGCGAGGATGACACCAGCGAAGATGCGGAAGAGATCCGACATTTGACCCGTTTGACAATCAATGGACTCGTGTCCGGTATGCGGACCAGCGGTTGATGCGCTTTGTATGGTTGTCAATTCCTTGAAATCGATTTCTAACCAACTCGTTCTCGAAATTTGGTCCCCGCGATGTCCGATACAGCGATATCCGATCCTTCGGAACCGTTCAAAGATTCATTCGTCGATCCCCTCCGTGAAGAGGTCGTTTATGCGGCGCTCGCCCGAGTGGCCGCATGTTTGCATGTTACGGTGGAACCTAACAAACTCGACTTAGGGGATGTACGCCGCGATGGTTCGGAGCCGAACGAAATTGATTTGTTGCTTGCCGGCGCGAATCATATCGGCATTTCCATTCGGCGCGTGCATTTGGCAACAGCGACGGAAGCCTACAGTTTAATTGGCGAAGGCTATGCGTTAATTTTGATTAAGCCGGATGGGGCGATTGTCGTGTTCGAACGACTCGTTGGACGAAATATCGAAGTCACCCATGTCAGGGACACTTCGAATGTTGGGGCAGGAACCACGACTTCGACAATGCCCCGTCGTCAAGTTCGTAGCCTTTTGACCAACGAGGTTCAAGGTTGTGTGTGTGTCGCCAAGAGCGAACTTGAATGTGAATCATTGTCCGCTACGGGTAGTGCGTCACCCTTTTACGAACAAGCGACGTTGCGGCATGCCCAGGGTCACGGGCACGGGCACGGGCACGGGCATCTATCACCGCTGAGTCGTTTCTTGACTTTGCTTCGGCTCGATGCACGCGACATTTGGACGGTAACGTTGTTTGCATTCGTCGCTGGTATCTTGGCGTTGGCGGTTCCCTTGGCAGTGGAATCGTTGGTCAACATTGTCAGTTGGGGAACTTATCTTCAACCGTTGGTGGTCATCGGCGCGATCCTGCTTTGCTGCTTGGGGCTCGCGGGGGTGCTAAGCGTCCTGCAAACGATTGTGGTTGAAATCATTCAGTGCCGGCAATTTGTTCGAATCGTCGGTGATTTGGCGCATCGGTTTCCACGTGCAAATCAGCAATCGCTCGAAGGCGAGTATCCACGTGAAATGGCGAACCGACTGTTCGATATCATGACGATTCAAAAAGCGACGGCGACGTTGCTGCTCGATGGCGTCTCGATCGTGCTGACGACGATTTTAGGGTTGTTGCTGTTAGCGTTTTACCATCCTTTCCTGTTAGGTTTTGACATTGTTTTATTGATTAGCATGATCTCCATCACTTGGTTGCTTGGCCGTGGAGGGATTCGCACAGCAATCGATGAATCAATTGTCAAATATAAAGTCGTGCATTGGTTGCAGGATGTGATCGCGTCGCCGGCAGCGTTCAAAGTAAATGGTGGCGAAAATCTCGCGATTGATCGTGCGAATCGTCTGACAACCGAATATTTAACGGCAAGAAAAAGCCAGTTCCGGGTTATCATTCGCCAAGTCATTTTCGCGATTGGATTACACGCGATCGCATCAACCGCCGTGCTCGGCCTGGGCGGATGGTTGGTGATTCAGGGTCGATTGACTCTCGGTCAATTGGTCGCCAGTGAATTGGTGGTGACGGTGGTCGTTGGCGCCTTTGCAAAAGCAGGCAAGTCGCTGGAAAAATACTACGACCTGATGGCGGGCATTGATAAAGTGGGGCATTTGTTAGATATTCCGGTCGACCCGCGATACGAGCTGAGCGAATTACCCAACGGACCAATTCCGGTTCGGTGGGATGACCTCCGCTTCCAAGACGCTACACGTTCGATACACATTCCTGCAGCGGAGATCGAACCTGGAAGTCGTGTTGCCATTTTGGGGAACGATTTGCCTCGAAAATCCTGGCTGGCTCAGACGCTGGCTGGTTTGACGGTACCCGACGAGGGCCTTGCCGAAGTGGCCGGATTTGAGGCTCGGCAAGCGGCGTTCGCCGGACGTGGGCGATGGGTTGCCTACGCGGGGCATCCCGAGATTTTCCATTCGACACTTCAACAGAATGTTGATTTGGGACGAGTCGGTATCGGTTACAACCGTGTTCGCGAAACCCTTCAGCAAGTTGGCTTGTGGAATACCGTGATTCGTCTTCCCGAAGGTGTCCAGACGATGCTACAGACCGACGGATTTCCGCTGGCACGTAACCATATCGCTCAATTGGTCATTGCCCGGGCCATTGCTGCGAAACCTCGGTTGTTGGTGGTCGATCGATTGCTTGACGATTTAACACCTGAATCGCAGGAAACCGTTTGGAATACGTTAAACGACCCCGACGCCCCGTGGACATTGGTACTGGTTACGAATCATCAATCGATTGCCGAACGATGTACCCGTAAATTGTGGTTCAAAACAGCTTAAAGAACAATGAATCAGACTGAAAGATTATCGACCGCGTTCCCGGCATTACAACTCGTTCGTGCCGGGCGATTTATTCGATTCTTTTCCCGGTTGACCTTTGTGACATTGGTCCTGGCAATGGTTGCGATGATTTTTGCGCCATGGCGGCAAACGGCTCGCGGGACGGGATATGTCGTCGCACTCGACCCACAACAGCGTCCGCAGCCAGTGATGAGTCCATCCAAAGGGGTTGTCAGTTACGTGAAACCAGGACTGCGCGAAGGCAGTTACGTTGAAAATGGTGAACTGTTGCTACGGCTAACTCCTTTTGCCGAAGGAGGCGTGTTGCAGTTGGAAACTCAAATTTCAGCAACCAAGGCGGAATTGACCGCGGCGAAATCGGGTTTGGATCTTGCTGAACAACGCATTGAATTGCAACAGAGCGCCGGAGAAAGCATGACTCAGTCGCTCGATCAGGATTACAAAGCCGCCAACAAGAAATGGGAGCAGGCAAAAAACGAAGTGATCGCGCTGCAGGCAGAGTTGAATGACAAACGCAATCAGCTGAGGATTGCCGAAGAAGTTGTTCTCGAAGGACTTGTTTCACGCGAAGAAGTATTCTCGAAACGTCAAGCTGTCGAGGCGCAACAGGCCAAGGTGTTGAAGGCAGAGGGCGCCGTCGAAGAAGCTTATGCGGCTTTGATGTCCAAGGAAGAAGAAATTGAGTCCAAAAAACGCGAAATCGATATTAAGAATCGAAGTGCCAATCAAAATGCTCTCGACTCGATTCAAAAGCTTCGGACGATTGAAAAGAAGTTGATCGATTTGGAAGTGAAACGTGAAGAGTTCAATCGGCTCGACATCAAAGCTCCTCGAGCGGGCTTTATCCAACAGTGGTTCGGATTGGAGGGCAGCGACACCATCAAAGAGGGGGACCAACTATTTATGATCGTGCCGGACACCGACGATTTGGCGGTGGAAATGCGAATTAGCGGAAATGATTTGCCTCTGATTCACGAGGGTGACAAAGTACGGCTGCGATTCGAAGGTTGGCCAGCGGTCCAATTTGTCGGTTGGCCATCGGTCGCGATCGGCACTTTTGGCGGAAAAGTCAACCGAGTTTTTCCAACTGATGATGGCAAAGGGAATTTTCGTATTGTCGTAACGCCCGATGAAGAGATTGTGGGGGAGAAAGGTTGGCCGGATGACCGATACCTTCGTCAAGGAGTGCGCGCAAACGGCTGGGTGCTGCTCAATCAGGTCTCACTTGGTTACGAAATATGGCGACAATTGAACGGATTTCCACCGACAATTGCCGAACAGGAGCCAGGCAAATCCAACGGCAAGGTAGAAAAGGTAAAGCTGCCGAAGTTGTAGACGTTTGCTTACGCTATGCCGGTGCCAATTCGATCCCTATGCCGCTCCAGCGACGACCAATGGCCCGCGGCATTGAGAGCGTTTCGACTTTCCCGCATTTACGCGGTTTTACTCTGCCGTTTTTTGCTCTACTGCTGGCCCACGCGTTTCTTTTTCTCGGTGGTTGCGACACGGCGGTTGGGCAACGTTTTGAGTTGCTCGAATCCGATTCAGGCGTTTCAGGCCTTAACGCTGCGGATGGCGAATCCCTTCACGTTACCGAAAACGAGTTCTTTGTGTTGCTGCAAAATGAAGCCAGGAACAACGAACGGAATGACGTTTCAAAGATTGCAGAGCCGAAATCCCCAAATTCGAAGCAAACGTCGGATCAAGATTCTGCCCCCAGCCAAGACTCTGTACCAGCCCAAATCGAAAATGAGAATGAGGATGGTGAACTTTCGTTAGCCGACGTCATCGCCAGTTTGTATCGAGCCTATCCAGAAATCGTCAAAGCTCGCCAACAACCGAACCTAGCCAGCGGCGAGCTCACTCAGGCATACGGCAGTTTTGATACCAAGCTATACGGGCACACCATTAACGAATCGCTGGGTTACTACGAGAACTATCGACATGGCATTGGCGTCGCTCGACAAACTTGGTGGGGCAGCTACGTATCGGCTGGTTACCGAATGGGCCGCGGCGAGTTTCAACCGTGGTACAAAGAACGTCAAACCGATGAAGCGGGTGAATTTAAACTCTCGTTAGCGCAGCCGCTATTGCAAGGGCGCGCAATCGACATGCAGCGGTTGGCCGTGTTTCAAGCATCATTGGCACGTCAAGCTGCCGAGCCAATGATTCAACAAGCGATTCTTGACTATTCCCGCGACGCCGCGTTGGTGTATTGGCAGTGGGTATCAGCCGGAGCGATCTGGCAAGCTCAACGTGAGCTATTAGCATTGGCAATCATTCGCGGCAAAAAATTTGAAGTTGGTTTCAAAGCTGGCAAGTTCGCTGAAATTGATTTGCTTTTGAACCAACAATTGATCGCCGAACGTCGTGGAAAGGTGCTTGAATCCGAACAAAAATTCCGCGCGACCGCGTTCAAACTATCGTTGTATTTGCGTGATGCATTTGGCGAACCCATGGTGCCTTGCGAGGAGTGGTTGCCCGATCATTTCCCCGCCACTCGGTTACCCGAGGCAAACTATGATCAAGATCTAGCGGCAGCTCTGATGCGACGACCCGAACCAAGGTTGTTGCAATTGCAATTGCGCAGTATGCAACTTGAACGACAAGTTGCATGTAACAATTTGTTGCCGAGATTGGATCTCGTTGCCGAGGCTTCGCAGGATATTGGAAAAGCGGCTACCAAGTCAGATGACAAAAGCGAGTTCGAATTAGTGATCGGTATCCAAGGTGAAGTGCCCATCCAACGACGAAAAGCACGCGGTAAGATTCAATCGACAACCGCAAAGATGGCCCAAATCAATCAGATGTTACTGCTGCAACGCAACAAGATCGGTGTCGAGTTGCAAACCGCCTACAACGCCCTTGTGCTTGCTGAGCAAATGGTCGAACAAGGTGACTTGTCGTTGCGGGCGGCCTTTGAGACACTCGATCGGTACCGCTTTGCTTTTGATCGCGGAAAGATCGATTTGATCTATCTAAACCTTCTTGAATCCAAGGCAAACGAAACCGAAATCAAATTGGTTGAAGCTCAACGATTTTGGTTCGTAGCTTTAGCGGAAATGCAGGTTGCACTCGGGCTTGATCCGCTTGATCAGGCGATGGCCGTCGCGGCATTGCCTGAAACAAATCGTCCCGGACCAGGTCGTTTGCCTGACCCGGTGGAAATCAAACCCGATCTTTTGGACGACGACTGGAATCTTCACAATCAGCCGGCAGAGACGGATTCATACTAGCTGGACAACGCCACTTTGATCGCGGGATATCGGTCGCAACAACGTCGAAGCGATTGCCATTTCCAAAGTCTGGGGTGAGCGTTCTATCATGCTATTTTATTGCTCCGTTGATCAAAGCAATTTTTCTGTATGATTTCCAGGGCAATATTGAGACTGGAAAAGGAAAGTTTTGCGAGGTTCCTAAACCGGTTGGCGTCGTTGGCGAACTGCCCTTGGGCAGTATGTTTAAGCAAACAATCATCTCGATGAACTGGTTGTCAACGTTTCATTCGCCACAAGATCACGGTGAAAGCTTGCCGGTGAAAACTTGCCGGTGGCAAGCATAGTGGGAAGGGCTAAGATAATATTTACCTGCGGTGGTGTTTGCATGGTGTATTTTTGGCGTGTCGCCGCCCACAAATGAATATTGGCGAACCACGTCCTGCGGCGCAGCGATGCACCGCAGGGGCTGGACACGGGGCGCCATCCCCTACGTCCCACCGCACCGCTACGACGTCTGGCCGCGCGACCCAAGAACACTTGCGAACACTTGCGAACAGATGAGTGAATTTGCCCACGGTAAGCCATTCTCAAACACACGCCATGTTGGTTCAGCGAGAATGGCTGAATGAAAGAATCCTGGTAAGTTAACTAGCCTCGTTTTTCCTGCAACCGAAAGAAAAGCCCAATCATGCAATCTTGTTATCGACGACTGTTCGAGATAAACATTCTCGTCCTTTGCTGGTTGCCTGTGTTTGCGATTGTAGAGGCGTCGGAGCTTTTTGCTGAGCGACCCAACATCGTGTTTATCCTGACCGATGACCATCGCTGGGATTGTCTTGCCGCGGGTGGAAACGAGATAATCGCAACGCAAAATTTAGATCGAATTTGCAAATCGGGAACGTGGTTTGAAAATGCGTTTGTAACCCTGGCAATTTGTTCGCCTAGTCGTGCGGCATGTTTGACGGGGCGATACGGAAGTGCCAACGGCGTCACTTCGGTCGGAGTCGTCTCGTTGGCGGATGGTGAACGAACTTTTTCGCATGCGCTCAGCGAACATGGATACGCGACTGGGGTGGTTGGCAAATGGCACTTGAAATCAACACCGGATGAATGTGGATTCGAGTTTGCCTCGACGTGTTGGTCCAACGGTCCCTGGTACAACCGAAAATTTACAATTGATGGTGAAACGAAGGTCATGCCAGGGTTTGTCGATGATGTCGCCGTCGAAGAATCCATTCGCTTTATCGATGGGGCCGTCAAAGAACACAAACCGTTCATGCTGTGGCTATGCACGCAAGTTCCGCACATGGATCAGAAACACACGTGGCCCGCGGACGAAAAGATCCTTGCTGAATATGATGCTGGCCAAATGCCGCTTCCCAAAACATGGAATGACGATCTGGATGGCAAGCCCGAGTATTTGAAGACATCCCGCAATCGAACGCAGGCGACAAAATACGGCTACGACGATGCAACGAATATTCGTAACCACATGCGTGACTATTACGCTAGTGTTGAGCAGATGGATGCTTCGGTGGGACGCTTGCTCGACGAGTTGGATCGGCGGCAAATTCGCGATAAGACGTGGATCATTCTGATGGGCGACAACGGCTGGTTTCTCGGCGAGCATGGTATGACAAACAAGGTGCTTCCTTACGAGGAATCGATGCGAGTCCCAATGGCCATTGCGGGGCCGTCTACCGCTGCTCAAATCTCTGAAAAGCTCGTGCTGAATATCGATCTTACGGCAACGATTTACGAACTCGCGGGTTTGTCTGTGCCCAGTTCACTCCACGGTTGTAGCCTGTTGCCAATCGTTGCAGGAAAATCACCAATCGATTGGCGGCGTAGTTTTCTGTATGAGGCTCCGACGCCCCAGCTTGGAAGCGAACCTCTTTGGGCCGTCAGAAATGGCCGCTGGAAGTATGTTGAAACTGAGGTCGGGGCGGATCACGTTTTCCATGAACTCTACGATTTGTCAACCGACCGCGTGGAATTAGAAAACGTCATGGATGAACCTGCGAATCAGGTCATCGCCGAGCGGCTTGTCACGGAACTTCAATCACATAAAAAGCGGATAACAGCCGCATCGCCCAAGCCTAAATCTCCGTCCCAAGCTCAACCTCATGCGATTCCCCAAAATCCACCGCCAATACCACGCACGGATCTTTTCATTAGCGGGGTCTATCCGCAGCTGACAACGTATGGCATCTACAGCCAAAATGGCGCCCACTATAAAAGTGGACACAACGAATGCGGTATTGGTGCTATCGTTCCCTGGGCCGGAAAACTTTGGATGGTCAACTATGCCCCGCACATGCCCAAAGGAAGCGAGCATAAGCTGTTTTCGGTCGATCCGGATTTGTCGAAACCGATGACGGTGCATTCGGAAAGCGTTGGCGGCACCCCGGCCGGTCGGATGATCCATCCGGAATCGAATCAGCTCTTGATCGCTCACTATCTCATCGACGCCAGTGGGAAGATTCGAACGATTTCGCCGAACGTTATGCCGATGCGAGTGACGGCGATTGCGCGTCACCTGAGCGATCCGCAGGACATGGTTTACTACATTGATATGGAAGGGGCGATTTGGGAAGCCAACGTCCACACGTTGGCCGTAAAGCGTCTGTTTAAGAAACCTGTTCCCGGTTGGCACAGCAAAGGTGGGTATACGTCGCAAGGCCGATTGGTCATTTCCAACAATGGCGAACTTCACGTTGGCGACTACAACGACGTGTTGGTGGGCGGCAAGGCAAAGAACGAAGAGGAACGCGGCGTGCTGGCGGAATTCGACGGAACCAATTGGAAGATCGTTGAACGACGTCAGTTCACGGAAGTTACTGGGCCGTCGGGCATCACCGGTGGAAGTGACGGCGATGATCCCATTTGGACCATGGGTTGGGATCGTCGCAGTGTGCGTTTGAAAGTCTTGGACGATGGCACCTGGCACACATTTTTGCTTCCGAAAGCTGCCTACTGCAACGACGCAAGTCACGGTTGGTATACCGAGTGGCCTCGCATTCGCGAAATCACCGATGATCGATGGATGATGGACATGCATGGCATGTTCTTTGATTTCCCTAAGCATTTTTCAGCAAACATGTCGGCGGGTATCAAGCCGATCGGTAGTCACTTGCGATATGTCCCCGATTTTTGCAGTTGGAATGGAAGACTTGTTCTGGCGTCCGACGAGACCAGTATTCAGGGAAACAAGTTAGCGGGACAACCTCAGAGCAATCTTTGGTTTGGCAATTACGAAGATTTGAAGACGTGGGGACCGGCGAGTGGATATGGTGGACCATGGATCCAAGATGATGTGAAGACCGACCAGCCGTCGGATCCATTTCTGGTCGCCGGCTTCGACCGCCGTGTTGTGCACTTGGCGGTCGGACAAAAGACGCCCCAAGCAGTTAAAACGCTTCGCACAAACGATCGGTTCAAGATCACCGCCATGCCGAACCCACTTGCTCGTTTGCCCCGAGTCACCGTCGCTCGCGGTGATTGGCACAATCCGGCTGCGGGATTCGATTTCAGAGTTGATTCACCCGTGACCGTTTATCTTGCGGTGGACCAACGAGGTAAACCAAAGCTTGATCCCGAATGGGAACCAACGGACATGACCGTAATGTGGCACAAAACATTCCGCGACCAGGTTTACCGACGCGAATTTCCCATCGGAAACGTCTCCATTCCGGGAAACGATACTGAGCACACGCCCGGTTCCTATGGTATGCCTCACGCTGCGTTTGTTGCCGCAGACAACACGGATATACAGATCATTCCTACTGCGGGTGCAATGGTCACTTGGCCAATCTCTACTCCGGCGATGGTCGAATCCGGATCCGTCACGTTCACGTTGGAAGCGGATCAAACAGGGACGGGGGACTGGGCTGAGATTGCTCAGGTCAACGTTCCGGCGGATGGTAATGTTACGTACTTTTTTCCCGATGACTTTGATGCCGTTTGGGTTCGTTTTAAAACCGACCGCGACTGTGTAGCGACTGCGTTCTTACACCAGACCACCAGCCGTTTCATCGATGGCAAGCTTCCGCAAAACAAGGAACTGTTTGCGGGTCTGGCAGAGGTTGGCGACAAGGATGTTCACGAGGCTCGCATCTATGCTGCCAAACGCAACCGCAACCTTCGAGTGATCACCGGGGATAATCGTTTTCTTGAATTCACCAAGGCCGACTTTGTTTTTCAAACCGACAAACCGGATACGGATCTTGCTTCGTTACTGCACGTTGAACCAGAATTCACTGTCGATGAAGCATCGGTCATTCTGGAATCAGGGGATGGGGTCTTGCGACTACCAAAAGGGGATTCCGCATTCGACAAGCCGTTTGCTTCGATGTGGCCTCGTACATCGCGTGAAGTGGAATCGGAGCGTCATCTTGCCAATATTCACGGCACGTTTTATGAAGTACCTCTGGTTACCAACGGAGCGCCACCGGCATGGAATCGAATGCGTCCGGTGTCGAGCCATTCGAAGCAGATCACTGACTTCTGTACATGGAATGGCTTGCTTGTTCTGGCAGGTGTCCGCAGCGACGCCAAAAACGATGGTCATGTCTTTGCGGATAACCTTAATTCGGACCAGAAAGCCGATGCGGCGTTATGGTTCGGCAGTATCGACGACCTTTGGAAGTTCGGCAAACCAATCGGAAGTGGGGGGCCTTGGCGCAATACGAAAGTCACAGCAGGTGTTCCGTCGGATCCTTATCTGATGACAGGTTATGACGAAAAATCGCTCGAATTGTCGCATGAATCACCGAATCCTGTCACCATAACTGTGGAAGTTGACATTGAGGGTAGCGGGTTGTGGGTGCCGTACCGAGCTTTTGTGGTGCGGCAAAACGAAGCACTGAGGCACGATTTTCCCTCCGGTTTCTCTGCTTGCTGGGTGCGTGCGATTAGCGATAGTGCCACTTCCGCTACGATGCAATTGACATACCGATAGGTCGGTTGGCGATCGCCTCTTGAAGTGCCTTAAGAAACTTCTTCTCACGTGTTCCGCGTGCTCTTTGATTTGTCGAATCCGCCTGCGGAGGTTTTGCGAAACCTTTTCGGAGTACTGCGGTTTAACGATACAACGGTCCGCTAATGCACAGGTGTCGGCGGAGTGTCTTTTGGCAATCCGCACGCCAAATTCCACCACGACGAAGAAGGTGAGTGCACAGTGGGCATCAAGAAGATCCTGCAAACCACAGTGTTTGTTTTGAGCATGTTTGCGGGATTTCCTGCGTTTAGTAAACAATCAACACATGCGGTTGGACTGTTTCGCAATGAAGTGGGGGCGGTTCAGGGCTACACACTATTCGCGCCGCGTCCTAACAAGACGTTTCCCAACGCTCACTGGGTTCCTTCGCCGCGGAACGATGCCGAAAAGGTGATGGTTCTCTATAGGAATTACCGAAGCGATCATTCAACTTTCAAAGGCGGCGATATTCCGATCACAAAGAACGGGACGTTCGATTGGGCAAAGCACGCAATTTCCAAACCGATTTGCGAGCCGTTTCATGCTGGAAACATGGCCAGCGGTAATCGGTTGCCTAACGGTAACACGTTGCTATTCGAATCCGTCAAGGGACGTATTCAGAGGCTTACGCCCGCTCCAGAAATGGTGTGGAAGTATGTCGTCCCGGTCGAACGAAGCGGGCCAATGGTCCAAGGCGAAACGATACCGGTTGACTTTGACGGCGATCATTTAACTCCGATCTGTCTTGCCTACCGCTATGCTGCGGACTATCCCGGGTTGCAAGGAAATGAACTCATTTCAAACGACGTCATCGAGAAGCAAGTTAGGTTTGTGAGCTTGCAAGGCGAATCCCCAACGCGGGGGGAAGCATAGAAAGATGTCTCCTTAAGTCGTCGATAAGCAAAATTTTGAAACCTTTGGCTGGCCAGTGCCGTTGGCTGCCAACAACGTTCCTTTCATCTCTCACATTTGTTCCCATGGCTAAGTCACAATCTCTCAACCAACTCGTTGTCGCAATTGCTTGCTGTCTGTTTTTCAGCGGAGAACTCCTTGCTCAACCCGACGATTCGTTTGGTGGCCCGGCGTCGAAGTCATCGCTAACAACGGATAGTGGGTATCTTTTCGTGAACGGTGAATATGTTTCGCCGCCGTATCAACTAGAGCTTGGAAAAGATGTAATCGTTATCAATGGCACCGAGTACAGTCAATCGGATTTTGATCTGTCCGAATATGAAAATCGAGGTTGGGGAGCAGGCAGACGCGGCGGAGGGATTGATTGGCCTCGCGGTGATGTTGGGCCTCGCGGTGACGGTGGGCCTCGCGGTGATGTTGGGCCTCGCGGTGATGGTGGGCTTCGCGGTGATGGTGGGCTTCGCGGTGATGGTGGGCTTCGCGGTGATGGTGGGCCACGCGGTGATGGTGGGCCTCGTGGCGGCGGTGGGCCTCGCGGCGGGTTTCAAGCAAGTCCGTTGACGAGCCTGTACCGCGACATCGGAAAACTGAAACAAAATTGTGTTGTGATCCTCACTTCAAATCAGAGGCGAATCGTCATGTACCCTAATTCACGTGCAGACGATTTTCTTGAATATCTGCTAGTGAAGTTAGCGGACGGTGGCGACGAGATCGAAGTTCCCAGTAGCGCAGGTGTGGGAGCCGATCGAGAAATTTGGCGACACATTGCCAGTCAATTTCAACCGACGGAAGAGTTTCTTTGTCGAGCTCAAAAACAAGTAGATGAGTTGAATGAGGCCCGGTTGATTGTTGATGGCGAAGTCGCCGTTCACCAGCTTTCGCGTCGTCTTCATTACCCATTGACGATGTTGGCCTTGATCGTTGTCGTGTTTGCGGTGGGACATCTGATGACAATCGCGCAGCCAACCTTCACAATGGATGATGCAGACCAACCGACCGACAAACTTACAGGTAACGCAATTCGCTCACTGTCGATTATCGCGATATTGTCGGCTGTTGACTTGATTTGGACCATGTTGGCACATCAAACGGGTTCGATGAGGGAACTCAATCCAATTGGCAGCAAGTTGATTGCCGATCCATTGCAATTGTTGGCGTTTAAGATGGGAGTCACTTCCTTCGCCGTCGCTATACTTTTTTTGTATCGTCGTCTGCCGCTCACACGCAAAGCGACGTGGTGGTGTTGTCTGGTA
Source organism: Novipirellula herctigrandis (assembly GCA_007859835.1). GTDB lineage: Bacteria > Planctomycetota > Planctomycetia > Pirellulales > Pirellulaceae > Novipirellula_A > Novipirellula_A herctigrandis. The sequence continues at coordinate 8,209,211 of SJPJ01000001.1, forward strand.
TTGACGTTACTGACGGCGCGATGGCTTACGTTTCATTCGCTGTTGGCATGATCCGATTTCGATTGCGGACGATTGCGAATAACAATCCCTTGTACATTTGGGAATTCTCCGAAGGCGGGCATCACACGTACCAATGCAACGCCTGGAAAGTCTTATGGAAAACCAGGAAGAGTTGCGTTTGCGTTCCCCGGGGCCGGTCCACTCGCACAACTCATAATTCATTTTTTGGGACGCAGGTCACTTAGGTTGTTTATGCTAAGCCAGGCACTATCTGGTAAATGATGAGCTGGCTCGAACCGTGGACTTGGAATGGCTGATTTTGGGAAGAGACTTGCTTGTTGGAATCTGGTGTGCGAGACTATTTTGGGTGTGCAACACGCCCATTACCTGATTCACATCTGTGAAATGGACGTATGCTTTCCTGCCGACGCTGACTGTCTTTGCCCGTTCTTTCAAGATACCAGTCGCATCAAAATCCCACCCGAAAACTCTTAAATGAACTCACTCCTCTCAAGACGAGCGGCCCTGAAATCCATTGCAACGGCTTCGGCGATTCCGTTGTTGGGGGCAATCGCGAACGGCCAACAGTCACAACAACCTTGGCCTTTGGTTCGCACGATCACACACGGCCCAAAGCACCATTGGTTCGGCTACTACGACAAGTTGGAGTTTGATCCGACGAACCGCTTTGTGCTGTCCAATCAAACCGATTTTGAAGGCCGTACGCCACGCGATAACGATGTGATCCAAGTCGGCATGGTCGATACTGGTGACAACGACAAGTGGATTGAACTGGGCACAAGTAGCGCATGGGGATGGCAACAAGGTTGTATGTTGCAGTGGCGTCCGCAGTCTGATTCGGAAGTTGTCTGGAATGATCGCGAAGGTGACAAATATGTGTGCCGAGTGATGGACGTCAAGACGCGAGAAACTCGTACGCTGCCGCGGCCCGTGTACGCACTGAGTGCTGATGGAAAATGGGCCGTAACCTCTGATTTCGCGCGCATTCAACGCATGCGACCCGGCTATGGCTATGTTGGGCTTGACGGTAGGTACCCGCAAGAACACGCTCCGGAGAACTCCGGCGTCTGGAAGATGAACATCGAGACTGGTGAATCTGAATTGATCTTCTCGCTGGCCGACGCCGCGAAGATCGATCATATGGGCAAGTCCTTGGCTGACAAATGGAACTATTTCAATCATCTGCTTATCAGCCCCGATAGCAACCGCTTCATTGTCTTGCATCGTTGGCGTGACAGCATCGGTAGCGGTGCCAACGCCGAGCCAACCGGTCGGTTCACCACGCGGATGTTCACGGTGAATATGGACGGTACACAGCGTTACATCCTCGATCCATCCGGCAACACATCGCACTTCATTTGGCGAGATTCGACGCACGTCTGTGCTTGGACTCGGCCCGCTGGAAAGAAGGATGCATTCTACCTTTTCAAAGACCAAACCGGCGAAGTACAGATCGTCGGCGAGGGTGTAATGACGCGAAACGGTCACAACACCTATGTGCCCAATACCAACGACGAGTGGATTCTAAACGATACATATCCCGACGCAAAAACACGCGAGCAAAAGCCGTATCTGTTTCATGTGCCTTCGGGCCGCAAGGTTGAGTTGGGCGGTTTCCGCTCACCAAGGCAATACACTGGCGAATGGCGCTGCGACACGCACCCTCGCAGCAGCAACGACGGAAAGCGAGTCGCGATCGACTCGCCACACACCGGTGAGGGGCGGCAAGTGCATCTGATTGACGTTAGCGATATCGTGGCGTAGTCAGAGGCAAGACGAAAGCCGCATCGAATGTGGCCATGGCGGCCAACATTCAGGGACGAACACAGAACCAAAATGGCAAAGAGTGGTGAGTGTCGCCAAGCCGCAGAAACTCGTCGAGGCTCTTATGACTGTCTCGATCACCTCGCCCGTTTCGTTCCGATGGCAACATTGACCGCCCTAGGTTCAGCACGGCGGATCCAGCCAAGAACGGTGTCAGGTGAGACACGCAACCAGTTGGCAATCTCGGGTGGAATCAGAAAGAGTTCTAGCGCTTCGGACGTGGTCACGTCGAATTGTTTTGATTATCGAAAAACTGCCAACTGCGGTAAGTGGTCACTCAAGGCAAAAGACTCCTTGTCGTTGATGTGTAGTCTAAAGGCTCCCTCAAACAACGGCCTTGATTCCACAATCCGATCTGCGATTGGTCCAGCAGCCATGACGTAATCGATCCGCCACTGGGGAATGTCAGACTTGATCGTGGGGCCTTCGCCGTTACCGGTCTTGGCGAACGTATCCACCCATCCAGCGTCAATCCAATGTTTGTATTCGTCTGTGTCAGGACCGTGATTCAGATCGCCGATTAAAAGCATCGACCGCCCGGCATCGAGATCTGGTTTCATCGATTCGATCATTGCTCGGATCTCTCTCAGCCGAACCGAAGGATCGGCGGTTGGGTACAGATGTGCCGAATGCACGATGAGTTTTTCGTGGCCAGGCAATTTCACTGTGGCTCGCCCCCAATGCCGAGTGAACAATTCCTTTGGTCTCGCGCCCGTCATGGGTGCGTTCTGAGACTCGGTGATTTCAAACTTGCTCAACAGAGTTCCCGGCCAATTTCCGCCGCTCGGTAGTCGAACATGATTCATTCCCAGAAGTTCGGCTACTTCTTTGGTCAGTTCCTCCTTGGGTGATTCTGAGAAGTTGATGATGTCGGGCTCGTGGAGAGCTAATTCCATCGCCAGCCGCTTTGTCATCTGGCCTTTGGCAACAGCTTGCTTTGCCAAGTTGCGTTGGTGTGGCCAACCGGTGAGTCCAAAAATGTTGTAGGCGATAATTCGAAGCGGCTTGGAATTCGGTTCATCCGCGAACAAATGTGCGTTGGCTACGGCGAGACCTGCTCCGAGTGCTCCGCCGAATTGTCGGCGTGAAATTGTCATTGGCATCTCCAAGGTTATGTTCGTCCATTCTAGCCCGACTTTGCTTGCTTCGATAGAATTAAGGCAGTCAAGAACCTGTTTGAAACGAATCGAGTTGAAGTCGCCACCATGTCACACTTTTTGGCAATCACGTTCCTTTTCTTGCCTCCCATCTTGGGAATGATGAATTGCGTCACCGCTTGCGGGGATGATCCTCCATTCAAAATCACCACAAAGCGTGATGACGACAAAGCTGAAGTCACGGTCGAACAGAACAAGGCCGTCATTTCGGTTCGCAGCCCATTCGGTATCAGTCAGGCAGTCATCGAGCGCCGTAGCAACAAATGGCCGACTACCATGATGTTGCGGTTGCACCTAAAGGGACTTGAGAATCTCAAAGTTACCAGCGGCAAAGTCACTCTTGAAGCTTCGGTTTTGAGTCAGGATGGCAAGGTGCGACTCTGGAGGGACGGCAAGGAAAATTTGCCACTGGACGTGAAGCAGCCGTTGTGGATGGAGATTCGAATGGTCGACAAGGATGGGGAACCGACGAAAACAATCCCGCTGAAGGAAGGCTACTTCGAGATGAAGTTGCCCAAAGCCTTGCTTGAGGACAATCCTAAATCGATCAGGTTAAACTGGATCGATTTTTATCGTTAAGCAGGGAGTTGCAATGAATCTTTCCGTCGATGTGATTTCCGATGTAATCTGCCCGTGGTGCTACATCGGCAAACGGCGACTTGAGAAGGCGATTAATGCCGTTGACGATCAGCATGTTGACGACCCGCACGACGTGCAGGTTCACTGGCATCCCTTCCAACTGAATCCAACGATGCCAAAAGAGGGCATCCGTCGCAAAGAATATCGGATTAGAAAATTCGGCAGTTGGGCACGTTCCATGGAACTGGACGCGCAAGTCATTGCGGTTGGTGAATCCGAAGGAATTCATTTCGCTTTCGACAAAACGGAGCGAACGCCAAACACGGTTGATGCTCACCGGCTGATTGGGTTGGCTGGTAAAAACAATTGTCAGGACGCCATGGTGGAGGCACTGTTCCGAGCCTACTTCACGGAGGGAAAAGACATCGGTAATCGCGAAACACTCATTGACGTGACTGCGGAAGTTGGACTGGACCGGCAAGATGCTGACACCATGCTGAACGGTGATGATGGATTGGATGTTATCACCAACGGCAGAGAAATGTCTCAGCGGTATCATGTCGATGGCGTTCCATTCTTTATCATCAACAATGCGATCGCATTGTCGGGTGCTCAGGCCCCGGAGACTTTTCTCGATGCGTTCAAACAGGCCAATCCATGAAACGCATCAAGCCGATCTCGAAAACCCTACTGGCGATTTTTATGATCGTGGCTGGCACGATGCACTTCGTGAACCCAGAGTTCTTCCTGAAAATTGTGCCGCCCTATCTTCCGTTTCATGGTGAATTGGTGCTGGTCAGCGGCGTTTGTGAAATTCTGCTGGGTATCCTGCTGCTGATTCCAAAATGTTCGCATTTGGCGGCGTGGGGAATCATCGCACTGCTGATTGCCGTGTTTCCTGCCAACGTGTATCTCTACCAGCATCAGGACATTCTTCCCGCCTCGCCGATCATTCACCTGCTCCGACTTCCATTGCAGGGGGGCTTCATCCTGTGGGCCTATTGGCATACAAGACCGGATCGGGGCGTCGATTTAGAGAAGGAGCGGGCGTAGTGAACTCATTGCAAACCATCAAACTCACGGATGGAGGTATTCTGCTCTACGCCGAATCTTTCTTGCCTTTTGAAATCGCGGATCGGTACTTCTGCGAATTGCGGGACAACTGTGTCTGGGAACAGAAGCCGGGTATTTTCGGTCACATGCAGCCTCGTTTGACGGCTTCTTATGGGGATGAAGGTGCGACTTATCGCTATTCAGGCACCGTCAATGTCGCCCTTCCATGGACGCCGACGCTACTTGAGATCAAGGAGAAGATCGAAGCTGTTCAGGGCCAGTACAACTACTGCCTGCTAAACCGCTACCGTTCCGGTCAAGACAGTATGGGGATGCACGCCGATGACGAGCCCGAAATGGGGAACGTAATCGGGTCGTTGTCGTTGGGAGCGACTCGGAGCTTTCGGATCAAACACAACAAGACAAAGGAAACAATGAAATTCCCGGTCGGTCACGGTACGCTCATTATCATGGCGGGAACGATGCAACAATTCTGGAAACATGAGATTCCCAAGACAAAGCAACCGGTCGAAGAGCGGATCAATCTGACCTACCGGCAAATTGTTAAGCCTGCACAAGATTCAAAGGGTTCGCTTGGCGATTGAAGGGATCGAGCATGGACCGAAAAATCAATGTCCGTTTTGCGACTTTGATCCAGACAACATATTGCTCAAAATCGAGTTTGACTCTTGATCTGGGTTGGCTTTATTGTCTCGAAGGGCCATTCGCAGGTTGTTCCACGATTCCACGATTCCAGTTTGTTTGATTGAGAAATGGAGATGCAACGGGTAACGTGGAATCTTGATGCTGAGGTTCGGCTACGAGCAGCTTGAGAAGGCCCATGGTCAAGTTCGGCTGACCATGGCTGAGTTTCAGCACTTGGGGTCGGGTTGGAGAGAATTGTTGGTGGCGTAGTGGCACCGACGGCAGCGTACTTTGATTACTTCACCGCACCGCCTTGAAAGGTGAATCCGGCATTCTTGTCTGGAAATGCCGTCTGCACATTTCCATTGCAGCCTTTGTCTTTCTCACAACGCCCGTTGCCCACAAGGATGCGACCGCCAGACAGACCATCGATCCCAAAAGAACAGTCGATCTCATAGCGGCCCTCGATGCGAAAGTCAGTATCCGTGACGAGCAAAAGTTTTGGGTCGCCGTAGCAGCCTAACCACCAGCGGTCATGGGCGAAGGTCGCAGTCTGAATTCCTAGATGCGTGTGGCCGCTCTGAATGACGTGCTTTGTCAGGAACTTGAAGTTTCTGTCATACTCGTAGACGTAGTTCTCTTCGATCTCATCCGGCAAACCGCCTACAACGAAGAAGTGGCCGTCCCGAATGCCGATCCCACCTGCTCCGTGGAAGACTTCCTGCGTTTCATGTCGAGCAAGTTCGGTTAGCGTCTCAGCATCATAGACATAGACCCATGAATCGGCGTTGCCCTGTGGGTCATTAAACTTGCCGAGGTTCACAGCGACGTAGAGTTTGCCCTCGTGGAAGCAGAGATCGCCATGGTGATTGGCGACCGGCACTTGCTTCAGCAACGTCCCCTCCATGTTAGTCTTAACGACCGTCGTGGTGAACGACCAAAAGATCGACTTCTCGTCGGTGCAAACGCCTTGAAGGTGATGCTTGTACGTCCCTTCGCACAACGCTTTGAACATCTCACCAAGATTGTTGCGGACCTTGATCCACTCGACTTCAAGTTTGAATGGCCCCGATTTTTTATCGCCAAGCAGAAACCCCAGACCAGTCACTTTGCTGGGATCGAGCTTTTCGTTTGGAAAGAATCGGCCTCGCCAAGTGGCCACGAATTTGTTTTCCGGAAACTCGACTTCGATCCATTCACCTTTCTTTGTCTGAAATGATTGGCGATAGGAATACCCTCCGAGGTTGGGCTGCGTGTAGACGTTCACCGTGTACTCTCTACCGTCACCACGGACTCGGGCCACAATCACGTCGTCACTTTCCAGTGCGAGATTCCCTTGTCTGGCTCGGACCGAAGCGAAGCCGCCGTTATTCTCCAGCGACAAGCTGCCAAAGAACTGCATATTCTTGTCTTCGTTGATTTTGAAGCGACCATCAGAGCGACCGCCCATCACGCCGTCGTTCACGGTCCGCCAAGGTTTGGCGTCGTCAGGCTTGTCAAACTTGAATAGGATTCGCTCTTCAGCGTTCGCTGGCATGCCTGCTGCGATCAATAACGCTGCTAAAAGAAATGTCGCTCGATTCATTTGGCTTATCCTTTTCATCGGTACTATCTCCAATCCGGCAATCTACGCCAAACCGCCTAATTTGTTCTTGCTGCATCAAACTCTTCAGGATCAAACTTGCCTGCCCATTCTACAATGTCGTCATGTTGCTGATGCATCGGATCGGCGATGGATTTCAGGAATTCGGCGTAGCCCCAGACTCCGCAAAATGCTCGTCGTGAAACAGGCATGGTTCGTCATTGCTGTCAGTGGACTAATTGGTCAAGTATATCCAATACACCTTCAACTTCGTCGTGTGGCGAAACGTAGGTGGCTGCCTTTTTAATCTCGGCTTCGGAATTCGCTGGACATCCGAACCACGAAACACGCTCCGCGATAAACCTATCACCCATCGTATCGCCAATCCCTGCGGTTCGTTCCGGCTTGATGCTGTTTTGAGCTATCAGTCGATCTATCGCAGTCGCCTTGTTGATGTGCTGGAGATCGCAATTGATATAGAGCCAAGTCATCGAAACTCGTATCGGCCAGTTCCGTTTCTGAAACTCCTGGGCAATCGTTGGCACGATGGACCGGAGAAAAGCCGTATCGGGATGGTAGAGAGCCACCGACGCTGACTTTCCCGGTTGCTGAATCACTCCATTCGCTTCAAAAAGTGAGCGTAGAAGTTTCCGAGCCTGATGCACGACTTCCATGTGCTCGTCGGTAATGGCCGGATCACATTCGAACGAATTGTCGGCCGGTCGCCAGAGCCAGACCCCGTTTTCCCCGATACAGGGAATCAAGGTGTTCTGGATGAGCCGACAGAGACACTCGACAAAGCCAATTGGTCTGCCGCTGCAAAGCGTGACGACAGGGCGATCACGATTTTGAATCGCAAGACGGTTGTGTTCGGCGATCTTCGCCAGTCCCGAAATGTTGATTGGGGCGTGTGACTCGGGAGATAGGCAACCGTCAATGTCACAGATGACAAGATCGTATTTCCCTGTTATTCGAAACGGCATGGCCAAAACCTTGTGAGCTATTTTGTTCTGTTCGTGTTGAACTTCTTCGGCACGAGTCTGATCGATAACCTTGAAATGAGGAAGTGAGCGAGATGGCTAGATTCCAAAATATTAGCCGGAAGAATTCGCCTCAAAAGATCACACGAACGCATACCGCCAAGTTTTGTTGGGAACCTTGATTGGTCTCAGCCCAATTCTTCTTCCAGATATTCCATACCGGGGGTGACGAACGACAGTGATGCCGCCAACACCTGAAGAGTAAAGTGGGCCTATGATCACAGTGGATCTATGACCAAGTTGAGAACGCCAATGGGAAGGTCTGGCTGAACAATGAGGTGTCTCAGCACTTAGGGTCGAGGTGGAGCGTGTCGCTGGTCGGCGTCGTCGGTTCCTATGCGTATTGACGCACAGAGCTACTCCAGCGGATTGGTGATTCTTCCTAGAAACATGATTGCCTGTGTCCGGTTGTCACGAATCATGAACACAAACGGATGGTCTGCTCGGAATATGGGTGCTTGCTTCGGTTCCGTCTCGACACCGCCCCCAAAGGCCATGTTGTCAGTCGCCGCAGCCGCCTCCGTTCCTTGCTCATTCACATCAACAAAGGCTTTGTGGATCACCGCAGAAATGAACAGATCCTTGTCACCCGTCATGCCAGAGAAGTCGGCGGTATTAGCATCAAATGCCGACTTCATCCCCATGGTCTCAAGCGTGCGGCTCATTTCGAACTCGGAGGATGTATTGAACTTTGGCATGAAGACTCTTACTTCGTCTTCATGTCTGACGCTCGCCATCCATCGCTTCAAATTGGGGAAGCTAAGATTGGTTTCAAGATCAGCGAGTCCATCGACGGCTTTTGGAAGCAGCACGACCATTGACAAGCTGCCATCGCCATACGGCAGTTCGAGAATTTGAATATCGTCAATGTCGCCGTATCGGTACTCGTCGGTGCGTCGCATCATCGGGGCTTTGATCGTGTCCGTTGCCGCTAAGTGGAAGTCCTCCTCTTTGGTGAGTCTTTCTTTAAACGGGTCTCGCCAAGTGCCATAGAAGTAAACGGCATTCGTCAAAACAAGTTTGGTATGCAACGTGATTGCCCCTGCTGGGATGAGACCGGTGATCTTGTTTTCGGTTTGATCTTCAACCCATGCATTGATCGTTTGACGAGCGTTCTCACTTTGAGCGAAATCCAGCTGAGAAAGTTCCGCATCGTACTGATCACGAGTGACCCCCAAAAACTCCGGCAAGAACTCAAAGCTTTCTTGACCCCACAAGCGGTTTGCCAAATTCAGTTTGATGCCTTTGCTGGGGGCGGGCAACTTCCAAAAGTCTTGTAGCGTCTTCATCCCTTCATGCAGTCGTTCGTTGGGCATTTGGATGCGAAGCGTACTCGCTATTTCTGCCTCCGTTTCGCCAGCCGCCCCAGCGTAAGTCATCGCAAGAGCAGTCGAGATGCTGCTGGGTGAAAAGAAAAGATTTCCCTCTTTGGTTCGCAGTTGTTGGTACAAATCCAAGGCGAATTGGTTGCTACCATCTACAATTTCCGACAGGTCAGCCACGACAGTAAACAGTGGCTTGCCGGAAGGGTTCGAATGGTAGTTTTGCAGTGCAAGTTCGATCCACTTGAGATGCGCTTCGTTTTTTTGGGCCTCAGCTTCTTTCCGCCTAGCTTCTTCAGCTTGGTTGCAGCCGAGGCAACACACAGTAAACAAAATGCAGATGGTCCAAGCACGCATTGCCGTTCCTTGTTGTAAAGTAACTTTTTCGTCATTGTCAGCCTTTGAGGGTGGGAATGCAAATGGGTAACCGATTACCGAAGCTCTTGCTGCTCGACGGCTATAGCGGTGAGTGATCGCAGATTTTTGCCGAAACTTTGAAAGTCATAACACAATGTCAAACATTGTCTTCATTGCTGCCAGCCTGGATGGGTACATCTCAGACAAGGATGACGGATTGGACTGGCTTCAATCCGTACCCAGAGGCGACATCGAGCAACAGTTCATCATCGCATGTATTACCACTAGGCAATGCTTAGGCTCCTTCCCACCGATCTCGGCATACTCAAGGATTTTGACTAGAATCAATTTTACTCGTCTGCTGGGTGTCAATTGCACGGTTCTTTGTTCTCGAAGTGGTCGTTTAAATAAGACACCTGCGATGGAGTCACAGCAAGCGACACCAAAGTTAAGAACATCTTTGCGTCCCAACCGGCACTTCAACGGACAGAACTCGGATCTATTTCGGCACGTCAGATAAAATGCCTTGCGTCACTTGTAGCAGAACACCAGTTCTCAACAGAATTGTTTCAACCGGGATCCAGAATCATGAACAAAGACCCCACACGCAGCATCCTCGACCACGTAGCGGTCAGTGGTCACTACCTGTTTCCGCAATCACGTTTTGTCAAAGATCCGTTCATGGTTGATGCCGGTGATGCTGAGTTGGCGTGTTACCGAAGAATCATCGATCTCAACAACTTCACGTTGGTTCACTTCCACGGCAATGGTGAAACCGTATCTGACTACGTTCCCGACATGGCGGATCTGTTCGAGGAATTCGGGCTGAACTCGTTGTTTGTTGAGTATCGTGACTACGGTGCTTCCACGGGCGAGTCCAAGCTGGTCGCTATGTTGGGTGACGGAGAAGCGGCGATCAACGAAGCGGGGGTCACACCTGAAAAGGCGATTGTCTTTGGAAGATCAATTGGTTCGCTTTACGCCATTGAACTAGCTCATCGCCAACCGAAGATAGCGGGACTGATTTTGGAAAGCGGCATAGCCGATCCCTATGAGCGGTTTCTAGTCAATGCCGATCTTTCATCAACGAATTTTTCTGATGACGAACTCCGTGTCGAAACCAAAAAACACTTCAATCACAAAAAGAAGCTGGCTGAGTATAAAAATCCATTGCTCGTGATGCACACCGAGAATGATGGATTGATCGACATTTCGCACGCTGAGCGAAATTATAGATGGGGTGGATCAAGGCAAAAGCAACTGTTGCGATTTCCGGTTGGCAATCACAACACGATCTTCGGAAGGAACATGAAGCAATATGTTGATGCGATTGGAAGTTTTGCGCGAAGCCTTCAACGATGAGCAACTTCGTTTGTTTTGATCGACGACATTGCCGACCAAAACCACTCAAAGCGATCGCGTTACTATCGGAAATCCAGTAAAAACGCGTTGGACAACGCCATTCGTACCTGACGCCTTTCTTTCGTCAACGAGCGTTGTTGGAAGTGTCTAGACTAGTTGATCATGCGGATTTCGAGTTTTTGATAACGGGATAAAAAATGAAGACAAAATCATTCTCGATTGCCATGGTGGCGTGCGTGCTACTGGTTTCTGTGGGCTCAGCGAAAAGCGGTGATATTCCGGATCAGCCGCAGTCACTGGATTCGCGGGTATTGACCGCTGTTGATCAACACGCCACCGATGTCCGATCGCTCGACCGAAGATTCTTGGATTCGATGCGGAGCCTGGAAGAAGATTATTCAAAAGGAAGAATGAAGCTGCGAGATGAGCTCGTGAAATTGCTAAATCGAGAGCTTAAGGCGGCGACCCAGAAAGGTGGCCTAGACCAAGCCATTGCGGTGCGAGATCAAATTCGAAGGACCGAAGCTTTGGAAATCATTCCGCCTGCATCCGAAGAAAACCATGCCCCGGGTCGCGTCACCAGTCGGTCGTCACCACTCCAAGGCATCCTTGGTCGATGGCGATGGAACAACGGGGTCGATATCACGAACCTGCAAGGCGGGCGTACAAGCGGCAATGGAACTTGGCGGTCAGTGAATCCGCAAAGTAGCACTTACGAATTCCGCTGGAAAAGCATCCCTGCGGATCGTGTTCAATTATCGGCGAATGGACGAGTGCTAGAGGGAACGAAATCGGACGACCCGAGCTTTCGCGTCTGGGCCGTTCGTCTCGACTGAGTTGGACCGACAACCGGTGTGATCCCTGGTCAGATAATCCCATTGCGTCAGAAAGCTTCGTCATCCAGTGGGCCTGAAATTGCGGACTCGCGTCGCATCACCAATGGCATACGTCTCGGCGATCAGAGAGTTGATTTTAGTATCCAGCAAAGGGTCTTCGGCCATGCCGAATGTCTGCTCCGTGGGATTGGAGAAACGGTTAACGAGTTCCAACTGCTTTGCGAGCCGATGTTAAGTCGAAGATCGAAAGCAATGACGCCGTGTGCATCACCGATAATGGAACACGCCGCGGTTTGAAAAACTGCCAACGAAGTAGTGCGATCTATTAGAACAGTTTTGCGAAGCAGGTAAAACGAATGAACACGAATCGGAAACCAATGATGAAGTCAGTATTCATCACGCCATTCAGGCGATCAAGTGGCTCGACAATTGGAAGGGCCTGAGGGATGCCCCTTTCTTCACGGACTACATCTTCTCCACCATTCTTGAAGTGACGGGTGTTCCGCGGCCAGATTGTGTCAACGCGCAAGAGGTGCAGGAGCCGGCTGGTAATTCGTTAACGTACGCGTGGGATCAGCCTGATGCCAAAACCAACCGCTCCCCCCCAGTATTTTAAAATGTTAGGATACATGACGAGCGGGCAATGACCTCGGACTACATCGCCGGTAACGTGAATACAAACCACGTCGACATCCGCCGCATTCTTGCATCACTTGGAAGGGTGGGGGTGGTTTCATCCACGGAGGGAGCGTGAGCCGGCACAACGCGAGCCGGCACAACGCGCGCCCAATCCGCCAAATGAATCACTCTTGGCGACGTGTACCGAGCGATGGAACCGGGCAACCTATGCGGTGAACCCCGAAACGATCCGAACCCGCTTTGCTCGGTTGGCCGCTGCGTCCAGACCTTGCTGAAGGAACACGTTGAGCATTTCGAGACGGCGTTGAAAATGACGATGGACAAGGTTACTGTAACCCATATTCTCGCTGACATGCATACATCGAAATAGCGTGGACGTTTTTTACCTGCAATCGTAACTCGTTTAGTTTCACAAAGGTCCAAAATGAATCAGCAGCTTCTTGATCAGACGGGCAGACATCGCCCACTAGCCAGAATCCTAATCGTTTCGTTTGCCGCTGCCCTTTGCCTTGTGACTTACACGGTGAAGGGAGACGAAACGGAGGTGTCGCTGGGCACATCTGCTCCTGCTCCAACCAAATCAGAAAAAGATGCCGAGGTGGATGCAATCAAGGGGCAGATTGCTAAGTATCTGCGTTCGGTTGACGACGCAGACACGCAGTTGGCGTCCGAGGTTTGGCTGAGCTCCCCGGAGGTTTCATTCATTCAGCCTCGGGGGCATCAGCACGGCTGGAAGCAGGTGAAGCGGAGTTTCTATGAGCAGACGATGGGAGGCAATTTCTCTGAACGCACACTGCGGATCATTGGCGACGTGTCCGTTCACGTCTACGGAGATACTGCCTGGGCTGAGTTCTACTGGGACTTCAAAGCCAAGTTCGAGGAGGACGGGAAGACGCTGAACACCAAGGGCCGGGAAACCCAAATCTTCCGCAAAGTGGCGGGGGATTGGCGGTTGGTCCACGTCCATTACTCGGGTATGCCGGTAAAGGGTGAAGAGAAAGCGTGTTGTCCGAGCGCTGCACTCAAGACACCACAACTTGCCATTGAACTTCCTGCCGAGTACAAGAATCCTGATGGCATGACGATTCAGGATGGATTGATTTGGCTAGTCGTCAACAATGGCGTGCAAGATGCGCCAAGTTGTATCGTGAAGATAACGGCTGACAATAAGCTAGAGAAGGTCATTGACCTTCCCGTAAATCCAGATACAGGGATAGTCAGTGCTCTATGTTTGGTTTTTGCCTCTGACGGACATTTGTATGTCTCAGATAACCAGAATATCAAGGGCAAAAAGGAACATGGGCAATCACGAATACTGCGTGTCGTGATGGAAGATGGCAAAGCTACTGGCGTTGAAGTCGTGGCTACTGGAGTCAACAAAGCCAATGGTGTTGCTGCAAAGGGCGACAGCCTTTTTGTTAATGAGTCGAGCTTTGGTGCGGCAGTCCCAACAATCAGTGGAACTTATCAGTTCAACTTATCTGATTTGAAGGCTGATGATCCCGTTAGAGTAGATGGCACGGCAAACGATCCACATGTTATTCTCACAATGGAGTCAGAGGGTAAGTATCCTATTGGAGCGAATGGAATTTGTTTTGACGGCGAAGGCAACATGTATGTTTCGAACTTTGCTGATTGCGAGATTTGGAAAGTCGCTTTCTCTGAAGCAGGCAAAGCCCAAAAGGGGGCGCTCTTTGCTAAGGTCGATTGCGCTGAGAGTGTTGGCGGGATGCAATATGATGGCAAGGGGGAAATTTGGTTTGCCGACTTTGATGGTTGTGCTGTTGGCAAAGTATGCGTGAAGAGCGGGGAGTCATGCTTGGTAGCAAAGAACGCTCCTTGCGATGGAGTTAATGGAGAGTTGGATGCCCCGTCTGAGTGCATTAGGTTTGGAAACAAAGTCTATGTCTCCAATGTTGACATCACACTTGGACCTAACATCGCTGACGAAACTCATACAATCTCCGTGATTGATCTCGATTAAGTGCTGCTTGGCATATCCGAAGGAAGTGCTCTTCCGCCACAACGCTTCGCCTGTGATGCTCACAATGGCCTCATAGGCGAGACTTTGGATCGACTCGTCTTCGAGCTTCCTTCTCAATGAGGGAACGGCCTCGAATGGCTAACGAGCTGAGTTGTCCAAGAGTTCAGCCTGAATGACCCTGAATTCCATAGTCGCTCTTCTTTATGGAAGCCAAATAACTTCAGATTCACCTACGCCAGCTTGAAAGAGGTTTGCAAATCGAGATCCAAAAAATCCGCCGTGGGAAAAAATGGACGAGCCGTAGGGTCGCCACAATGGCTTGCAAATTGCAGGTAAGCTCAGGGCTTATGGCGATCGCCTTACCCTGTGGCACCGCCTTGGATAACCGAAATGTAAAGTAGCCTGAACCAGACCCTCGATCCACGACCGTTTCGGTTCCCTTGAGTTCCAACGCCTGCACAACTGCTTCTGACTTTTGCCATTCCGCTCGATCTGAACGCTCAAGGAACTTGATGTAATCCTGGACTTCTTCGAACGGCTTCAGCTTCGTCTTGTCGATTCCGGCCTTGCTGAGTGGGCATTCGATGGGAGGAAGAGCTTGAGTGTCGTCAGCAGCCTGAATACTGGAGCAGCTTTCAAGGGTTAAAAACGTGACAATGATAGTGGCTAGACGCACCATGCCCCAACACCGGACAGATGGCAACAGGTTTGACAGTCTCATTGGAATTCGCTTCATCTGATTTCGCATTTCTGTCCGTTCCATTTCGTGTCAACTCTTGATGTCATGCACAGGTGTGTCTGCGAAAGCGTCGATACTTTCGATCTCGATCACATTGTCCTTTACCCAAAATCTCTTACATCAATCCTTGGTTTTCTTCTTCCGCTCCATCCGCGTCGACGTTCGATTCAGCCGGGAACCAACCCTTCGTTCTGACACAGAATTTCACAAGCCCCAACATTAAAGGAACTTCGATCAACACGCCCACGACGGTTGCGAGCGCCGCACCGGATGACAATCCGTACAACATTGTTGCCGTCGCGATCGCCACCTCGAAGTGATTCGACGCTCCTACCATCGCTGTCGGAGCGGCGGATTCGTAGGTGAACCCCATCGCTTTGGAAGCTCCATAGCCGAGTGCGAAAATCGCGACCGTCTGAATCGTCAGCGGAACTGCCATCCACAAAATGGTGAGTGGATTCTCGACAATCGTTTCGCCTTTAATTGAAAACAACAGCACCAGCGTTGCCAGAAGTGCCGTGATCGTGACGGGTGTCAGGAAATGCAAGAACTTGTCACGAAACCACACTTCTCCCTTGGTCGCGATGAGCCACTTGTGTGATAGGTAGCGATCGGGATTGAAATCACCGGAGCATCGTTCACGTAAATCGCCATATTATCGAGCGACTTTGCAATTCCGGGAGCGACTTTGCCCATAGCAATCCCCGCAACGATGCAAAGCCCTACCCAGACAGTCAGGTAACGCTCAAAGAATCCAATGCCCTGTTCATCTGCCGGGCAGGCTTGTGGTTGAGTCACTTTTCAATTCCTTCACAATGGCAATCGTCCATCGCCGATGTACGCTATTTACAGGCAAAAAAACTTCGTCACAATCCCGCGACGAGAGTTTTGAGTTGTTCGAGTTTGTCGGGGTTGATGCAGTAACAGATCTTCGGCCCATCGACTTCGCCCTGGATCAGCCCCGACTCTTTGAGAATTTTGAGGTGCTGTGAAACGGTCGATTGAGCCAGCGGCAGACAATCCACAATCTCGCCACAAACGCAAGCTTCGCGACCGATCAGCAACCGCATAATCTGTACGCGAGCCGGGTGCGCGATCGCCCAAGCGAGCTTCGCAAACGCTTCCTCCGTCGGATCCGCATTTAGCTTCACCGGCATCGAATCGCAGGGTTTCTTGGTGGATTGCTTTGACATCGGGTTCCTTTATCGTTGATCTGCGATAGGCGATCGTCTCAGCCACGTCAATGTCGCTTGTCATCCACGCATTGCCTCAACAAATGGAATACCGAACAATTCCAGCTCAGCGGTAGTCGCTGCTGAATACCTGCAGTTCTCTCAGGGCTCTGGCCATTGCAAGTGCTGATGCAGAAACTTGAATGTCTCGTTCCCTTTCATGGTGTGCCCCCCTTGGAAAAACTCGATGTTTCGGCGATTCGGAAATCCCAGTTGGTCATAGAGCCAACGAACTTTGGCGAATTCGTACGCCACCCATTGATCAGGGGCGACCTTATCATGATGCCCTCGTTCGACCATGAATGGTCGGGGTACCATTAGATAGGCCATCTCCGCATAGCTGAAGGTGCTGCCCATGTTGAAATAGGGCATTTCCCATTCGATGGAGATCATAAAGCTGTGTCGGTCACGAGTGTCAGCTACTTTCCGCGTCCAGTCGTTGAAGTCGGATGCGCAAATGGACAGCGCGTAGCGCTCCAGAATCGGCGGTACGCGCACGGCCGTCTCTCCGCCATAGCTGTTTCCATAGAACGCGATCCGGTTGCCGTCCACAAACGATAACGAAGCTAGCCACCGTGTGATCTGATCATGTTGGGCGAGAATGAAGGAAAACAGCGTGGCCTTGATGCTGTTCGCCTTGCGGTCCAGCCAGCGATAGCGGTCCTCGCCGCGGTACAGGTTGTGGGGCGCGAAGACGATGAAGCCTCGTTCCAGCAGGCGACCTGCGGTGTTGTTGTATCCGCCGTTCATGATATTCGCAGGCAGCCCATTCCGCCCGTGCTGCAGTACCACGACCGGCCGCCGCTCACCAGCTTGCAGGTCTTTGGGGACCATCAGAATGCCCCACGCGATCAGGTCCGGGCAGACATCCAGCACCACATCGTAAGCTGCCCATTTCGGTTCGTTAGCGATCAGACGCGTACGTGGATTAAACGGCATCAGGGGTTCGTCGAGTTTACCCAGGATCTCTTCCCACAAAAGCTTTCTGTACGATCGGGATTGCTTGACGAATTCGTCTGGCGCAGTGGTTGGGAATTCCGGCTTCGTGGTCCACTGCGGTGATTTGAATTCGGGGAGCAATTTGTGGAGGTAAAAATCATTGCGGACGTGGTCTGAGTCGCGTACCAGGCGTTGCGTATAGTCATCCAGCTCCCACACCTGTCGTAGCTGTCTCGCAGCAACGTCGTTTGCTACGTGGTTTGCTACGTGGTTTGCTACGTGGTTTGCTACGTCGTTTGCTACGTCGTTTGCTACGTCGTTTGCTACGTCGTTTGCTACGTCGGCAGCTGGGGGGGAGTCACTGGCGTGCGCCAAGCCATTGTCTATATCTAGCATTCCTGCAAAGTCTTTGACGGCTCGATCGGACCACGGGCCAATCGTCGTCTCATCGGCCCCGATGACGAGCCGGCGATCCTGGAATCCCGCCTGCGTGAGCGCATCGATTCGGGCGACCTCACGGCGGACATCCGTTGAGGAAGGCGTCGTGAGGTTACCCTTCTGGTCGGTCACATCAGGGACCGGGCTGTGTTCGATGACCAACGGCCGAGGTGCAATCAGGGAGGCAATTTCTGCGTCCCCGAACTCGCGCAATAGTGCCCAGACATTCCTGTAGATCGGTTCCTTCCAGATAGCCTCTCTTGGACCGAAGTATCCGCTGACCATGGCTGCGTCGATTCGCGTATCCACGGCGGCGCTGTACAACGCGATCATGCCGCCTTCTCCGTAACCGGCAACTCCGATCGATGCGTCCGAGTCGGCCGTCGATTCCAACCAATCCACTGCCGCCTGCACTTTCTGCACCTCATACCCAATGATGTGCCGTCCCATATGAAATGCTTGGCGATAGATCCACTCCCGATGGGACTGCGTATTTTGGCCTTCAAAGAGAGAAGTCCGGTCGATCAGTACCGGCACTAGCCCGAACATTGCATCCGCCTGTGGTAGACGCTTTTGAGTTTAGCTGGGATGGCATGGGCCACTTTGGAGCATCGATTTGATCGTCTTTTTTGTTGGCGGCGCGGAGTTCCCCCTTCCCCCACGTTGACCATCGGCTCGCGGGTTGCGAATTATCTCTGGCGATGGGCAAGGCTAATCGCTACGGCAAAGTCGCAGCATCACGTCGTCCCATAGCGCCGCCGATGGACAATGGCTGCAAAGATGAAACACCACCCGGCGAGAAGTCACTTGGACCCGAGCGGCAATCTTCAACAGTCGCAGGCGAATGCTGTCCACACGCAGGCGTGAATGCTCGGTGCCCGAAAGTGCCAGTCGCCTCAGGCCATCAACCAACACATAGGCCAGCGATGAGAGCATCAGTCGAAATTGATTCGCCATGAATCGCGTGCAACTGGTTCGGTCGGCGAACAGACACAACTGCTGTTCCTTGATCCGGTTCTCCATCTCACCACGCATGCAGTACATCGTGCGATAGAAGTCTTCCGGATTCCAAGCGACGCTACACTGTGTCCCGGCTTCCTTGACTTCCCAAGGTTGTCGCTTGCCGTCGACCATCGGCCGGTGCCTTGTCGTATCAACAATGCCCGCGTCGCTGGGCAGGTTGGTGACCACGAAACGCGGGTTGGCTCCCTTGCCGGTGTACTGTGCCTTGCCGACAACCCAGCGATGACGATCCCAAGTCCTGGACGTTCGATAGCGAAACCATTTGAAGCACGCTCGCTTGCCACCGAGATACGATTGCTGAATCCTCGCCCGAGTCATTTCGCAAGCGATTTCCCGCACCAAAACCTTGTTTTTGGGTAAGCCGAAGATGTAGCCGACATCGTTCTTGTCGCACCATCGCATCAGCGGTTCGTCTGCATAGCCGCCGTCGCCGCGAAGGATGATCTTCACGTCAGGCCAACGCGAACGAATCTTCTGGACCAGTAACTTGGTAACCGGCCGAGCATGATGAGCCGCTCCGACACTACTGGGCCGCAGATACGAAACCAAAATCTGATCGCCGCAGAAAACGTAAAGCGGAAGGAAGCAGTAGCTGTCGTAGTAACCGTTGAAGAACCGACGCTCTTGGTTGCCATGGACGGTGTCATCGGTCGCGTCGTAGTCCAGGATGATTTCTTCAGGCGGCTCGTCGAAGCTATCCAGGAAGGTATCGACGAGGACTTCGTGAAGCTTGAAGATGGCCTTGGAGTCGATTCGGTTTTCAAACCGGCAGTGCGTCGAGGGACTGGCAAGCGGATAGGCGCCTTCGCTGTAATCGTTTTCTGCTGGCGTCCTTCCGGCAGCCACTTGAAAAGCGGGATCGTGCCGCAAGGCGTCGTGATCGTTGGCGTCTTGGTAACCGGCGGCGATGCCGAAGATTCGGCTGATGAGGATCTCGTCTTGCTGATGCGCGGTGTAGATCGGATCACGCGGATCGGGGATGGCTTGATCGACCCTTCGGATCAGATCGAGCCGCCGATCAACTTCGCGAAGGAGCACCAAGCCGCCATCGGAGGTGAGCGTTCCACCGTCGAAGTCAGCATCAACAGCTTGCCGACGTAGGCGTTTCAGAGCAGGACGTTTTCGTTTACGATCTGTCATTGCAGAAAGCCTTGGGCCTGTGGAAATTGAGGTGTGGTAACTCCAATGACTATCAGGACTAAGGCTTTCGCGCTAGTGGGCAAGCTGAATCCGCGGATGCAATGTTCGGGCTAGGACACGAACACCGCGCTTCACAAGTCGCAACGCGACATGTCGATCAGCGGGAATGCCCTTCACAAGACCCGCCATCTGTTCCGGAAACTCCTCCGCATCCGGCAGCAAAACAACGTGGGCTGTTGGCTTGCCGCATGGTTCCAATAGCAGTCCCTCGGCACAAACTCCCGTCAGCACCGGCCAGCGTACACGCCAAATCTGATACGAATCATTCGCGTATATCATGGCCGGGCGATCATCGTCGCCTACTCGCTCCATGCGAACGGGTACTTCCACCGCCGGCAGGCCAATGTTGTGGTTTCGCTCGTGGCCGCGATCCACGGCTCCAATGATGGTCCGCAGTCTTTCGCGGTTTGGTGATACGGATTGCTCATACGCGATCCGGGAAGACAGGTCTCGGCTCCAATATTGTTGACGATTGGTGGCCGACTGCGAGATCTTTCGTTCGATGTACCTGTGAGCACCGTCCATCAACCGCACATCGAGTTTATCGTCCCACATCAATCGTTCTGTCCCTGCCAGAATCTCGGGTGGTTCCTCCCATGTTTGAGCAGGCAGCGGTCGGACGAACAGGAGACAGTTGGTGCACAACAACAGCGCCAAGAACAGACTTGGACATCGATACAGTGACCAATCGGCCTGAGTCGCTTCGACGAGACGATCTGATTTCATAAGACGCGTTCCCTAACCACGAGAGTCGCCGCGCGAGCTACCACGCGAATACACACGCGCGAATGCACTCACTCGGAATGCAGCATTGTTTCAGTAAAAGTCGGTGTGGTGATCGTCGCGGTCAACGATTTGAGTCGACCGAATCGGATCGCCGTGCGTTTCGGACACTCGTCTAAATTCGTCGATATCGTAAGCGCGTTTGCTGTGGTGAATGGTCGAGGGGAGTGCTCTCCCGTGTGATCTCGAGAAGATCCAAATGCGTCCGTTTCTGTCCACAAAATGACTGGGTTGTCATGCGCACCACTGTATTTGCAGAACGTATTCATTGCCAGACGGCTGGTTGATGTACTCAATGGCCGATAACCGTTTGCGTATTGGTTCAGCGTCACCGGATCGTCGGAGTACGCGATAGTGGAGATGCCTATTGCCAGCATCGACAGCACGAAGACGGCAGAATCGATGTCGCTTTTCATGGCGTCTCGCTTTTCAACTTAGACAGCCTTTCTCGCAAGGATTTGCTTCGCTTCGACTTGACGCAACATTTCGTCGATCGGAACCAATCCGAATTTCTTTGCGATGTCGGCGATACGCACCTCGGGTGAGCGGCTCTCGACGATCGACCATTCCTCCTCCGCGAACGTGCGAATACGAATCTTATCTCCGTACCTGGCAAAGATCTCTGGGAACACCTTCATGATGGGCCAAGTGTGCACGACCGTCTTCTCAAGATTAACCGTGGCGACTGCCCACGGGTTCCAGCGTGACGTCGTCGCGATGGCTTCGCCCGTTACATCACAAATCTGGCTGGTGTCTTTTCGTGTGCTCGTCGCTATGACCAGACGATTCGTCGCAGCCGCCATCTTGATTTGCCGGCCACCGCCAAAGGCACTCGGCCAAACAACGATCTCCGCTTTTTTTTCCGCCAACCGCTTCCATCCGTCGGGCCAAAAGACATCGAAACAGATCTGCATGCCGACTTTTCCGAAGTCGGTCTCAAACACCGGAGGATCGATCGGCCCTGGGGCCAAGCCCTTGGCAAGCTCCCCTTCCGTAAGGCGAATCTTTTTGTAAGTACCAACATCCTTGCCGTCACGATCAATCAAAATTGCCGCGTTGAAGCAACGTCCGCCCTCGGTGACATACGTGGGGCAGACTACATAGCAACGATTTTTTGCGGCAAACTCGGCTATCGGACGACACAACGACGCAAGCGGGGCGGTGGCAATCGCTTCGGCGCTCGGTCTATTGGTCGAAAGGTTGGCAACGGGAAACACTTCAGGCAAGCAGATGAGGTCCGGCTTGGACGTCACCGTTTGCCCCATCAGATCAACGATCTTCGCTACCATCGCTGTCGGAGAACTCGCCTTGAGGTCCTGTTGGCAAACCGTTGCGATTCGAACCTCGCGAGGAAGGCGATTTGTTGGAAAGTTCACTTCATCGCTGTGGACCGCGTCAGGCAATGCCAAACTGCCTGCCGCTGCTGCGGTGCCTGCGACTGCTGCGGCGCCTGACATTGTCAGGAACTGGCGCCGTCCACTTTTGTTTGACGAATCGGACATGCTGCTAACCTGAGAATTGAATTGGGGAGGGGCACGAAATATAAGTGCGCACGAAATCGATTTGCACACGAAGTTTAGGTGCAAGCGAAATCTTAGTGCAACTGTATCTTAACCCCTCCGTGTCGTGTTTGGTTACGCAAGAACGCTAGGGTTAACGGAGAAACAGGTTTTGACCATCACGAATTCGATTTGGTCATCGCGGTTCTACGCCGCAGCTTTTCATGGTGTCTCCGTTGATTCAGGAGGCAATGCGTTCATTCTTGGCTCATCAATGTCAGCTCGTGTATGATTGTGCCATCAAGGATCGATCAGTTCACGTTCATCTTGCTTTGACTTGCCGTCGCATGAATCAGCGTCGCGAACTTAGGAATTGGACTCGCTCCGATCAACTGGCCGATCAACTGGCCGATCGGTTGGTTGTCGATCGGTTGGTTGTCGATCGGTTGGTTGTCGATCGGTTGGTTGTCGATCGGTTGGTTGTCGATCGGTTGGTTGTCGGTCGAAGGTATCGTAAATTCTTGATTCGGCGAAACTTAGAAACAATCGGGGCGACAAGATTTGAAACTGCGACCACTGCGTCCCGAATAGAGGCGAGACAACTATGTAACTTCTTTTCCCGCTTTTGCTTACGTTTGCTAAGACGGCGAACGGTCCGTATTCGGGTCAGAGGTCCAGGTGGATTCAGCAACTCGTCAGGGTAGTTCGCATCTAACCAAATTGCATTCAATCAAGAAAGCGACTCAGTGCCACTCAAAGAGTGAACGCTGACTTGCACCAACTTTCTTCTGACCTCATGAAGTGGGCTCCCACTGGTCAGTGTTCCCACTGGTCAGTCGTAGCTTTCGTCGTCATCAACAACCCTGGTACTACCCAGCGGCGTTTGGCGACGATGTGCACCGCACATCGGTGGGCGGAACCGGAGCAGGTTGGCGGCCACGCCATGCAGACTCCAGCCTGATGAAACCGGAGCGAGCAAGAACAATGAAAAGTTTGCACCGGCGTCGGCCTCCGGTGCGCACAAACTAGTCGCCAGAAATTGCTTTGGTCTCCACGACCTACAGCAAACTGCGGATCCTGAAACTAGCTTATTCATACGCACTTCGCGAGGAGAGTGGCAAACGATTGGCTAAGGAAATCCTCAGCTAATTCTACGTTCGCTGCCCGTTAACTATCGTTGCCCGGAGCGTCCACCCGATGCCGTAGCCAGATTCCCTATGGTTGTTGGGCCGTAGATGTCACGACCGAACGGAAACGCTAGAATACAGCGAGCTGCCCAAGCCTGGAGGCGACTTGCACAGTCCATTGTCTTCTAGGCCAACAAATTTTCGCATCAACTTTTTCGTTTTCTCAACTTTCGTGAGGCGACACGCATTGCAGGAATCTGGACACTATTCGATTGCTGGATTCTTTTTCCAGTTGCTCGCTTCAGCGGATGATGCTCTGAAGCTGTATTTCACGAATACAGATCCGAATGAATTGTCCGCAATCTTCACCTTGGAAAAACTTGGCCAGGATGGAATCATCTCGTATCCCAACAACCATCGCTTGCGGATGATTCAGTACAAGTACTCAAGTACCGGAAAACATCTGGAGCCGACTGATCTCCGAGATATTTTGATTGCTTTCCGCCGTAGCACTTTGGCTGCCAAGGTGCAGCCAGCCGACATCGACTGCTATTTGACGACGAACCGACCTTTGAGCGAAGCGACGAAGAAG
Source organism: Novipirellula herctigrandis (assembly GCA_007859835.1). Lineage (GTDB taxonomy): Bacteria > Planctomycetota > Planctomycetia > Pirellulales > Pirellulaceae > Novipirellula_A > Novipirellula_A herctigrandis. The sequence continues at coordinate 8,233,184 of SJPJ01000001.1, forward strand.
TGGTTCGATGGAAACTCTGCGAAGAAAATGACAGGGCACCAATTCAGGGATCTTTTGCACGATGGAATCGAAGCCAAGACCAAAAAAACGCTTCCGTTCACCAAATTTCACACTGTATTTGATTGCTTGAAATACGATCGACGCGACCTAAATGCAGCCAAGTCCGAAATCGAGTCAGTGGCCAACAGCCACGGGATGAAGGAACACGAGTTAGCGATTGGCATCAACAACCTGATCGGACTGCTAACCGGAATCGCTTCCTCCACCACACGAGACTTAAATCGTCAGCAACTGATTGAAGCTCTCGTTGGCCGCACAGATCCCCTGAGTTTGACCTGCGATCGGTCAGCCGAGATTCAGAAGAAAGCAGTTCTCTCTTTCAAAAAGATGCAAGGTGCAGCCGAAACCACTCTTCATCGAGGCATTGTATCAGAGATTGCGAAAGCGGCTGCGCTGCACCCATTCATTGTTGTTAAAGGTGAAGGAGGCTGTGGCAAAACCGTGACGGTTTGTGATTCGGCCATCGAAAATTTGGGAACGAGAGGTGTTCCGCCTGGTTTCGTTTTGATTGTCAAAGCCTACCAACTCAATCAAACGTCCGTGCAAGATGCGGTACGAAGGTGGCGCAACCAGAACGAGAACCCGGATCAACTTGCGTGGGATGAGACGATGAAGCGATTGGAGAAGGCCAATTCGCAGCGGCCAGTTTTGACACTGTACATTGACGGAGTCGATGAACGGCATGGTCGACAAGGGTTGCCAACCAAGGCTCGCAACTTTCTATGCGAACTGATATTTGCAGCGACAGAGTCGAGCCGTAACGGAATGCCGACCTTCAGTGTTGTTCTTAGCTGTCGTAGCGAGAGCGAGTTGAGCGGTCTTGGTGGCGGCGGTTTTCCATTTTCGGAAAAGCCATTCCCCTTCTCGGTCTCGGAGTTTACTAACGGTGATCTGTCCAGACTCGCAAGTGAGCTCAAAAGTTGTCCCCGTGCTGGACGCCGGATCAGGGACCACCTCGCCACACGACAGACGAGACGCGGCGTAGCTCCCTCAACCGAAAAACCGGTTCATTTAGATCGGATTGACATCATTCGCCACCCCGTATTTTGGCGATGCTTCACCCTATTGAGCGTTCCCGAGCAACACTCATTCTTGGACGGCACAGCCGAATCACGAGACGCGATTGCACTGTCGTACGTTCGTTGGTTCTTCCAAAAAGTAACCGATCGCATTGGAGATCTACCGCTCAACGCAGCTCAAGTTGCGATGAAGGAATCGGCTAAACGCTTTCTTGCTGGCAACCCATCTCGGGAAGCTGATTTGAATGACGACTGGCTTGTTCCCTGCGATGCAGTCAAGTGTCCTCCGACCCACCAGATGCCGATCTTTGATGAAGCAGTGTCCGCCGGTCTAATTGAGCATGAAAGTGGCGGTAACAATCGAAAGTGGCGGTGGAATCGTCCTTGGCTTTGCGAGTATTTTGCAAGGGAGAATATCAATGGCTGAGCAAAGCCCCGAAATGCTGGAAGCGCAACATCCTTTCGATCAACGATTGGAATCCGCGAATACATTGGACGAAGTCCGACAACTATTTCTTGATGTTTTCGAGGCACGAGATGCTGTCGGGGGTGGTTACGCCATCGACTATGCCAACTCGCTTTGCTCTGCGGCAGCCAGTGCGACTCGTACCCATCCCGAAGTCGTCAGCGAGTTGATCGACCGGCTAGTTTTACCGTTTGTTGAGTTAAGAAATGACTCGGATGATAAGTCGTTGCGGTTTTCGATCGACCAAGACTATTTGCGAAAGAACATCAGCCAATGGATTTACCAATACTCCTATGACGAGATGTGTCTGGTTCGTGCGTCAGTGTTGACCGTATTAGAGGAGAAACTGCGAACCAAGCCTCAAGATTGTTTTTTCTGGTGCATCTCCCGGATTGGTTACCGAAGTTCATCAATCGCAACATTACTTTGGAAGATGGCTAACGGCAATGGTCAACATGCGGCGATCGCAGCGAGAACGCTGATCGCGACCGGACTCGACGAAGCGGAGCGTGATCTGATTCTCGATCGAGTCCAATCCAAGTTGGGAAAGCTGCGATTCGTAGAACTAACCGAGTTGGCGATCCAGGAACTAGTGGGCCCAAAGCGAATGGAGATTGCCATGCATTTCCTCGATCACGTATTTCGCCAAAAGGAGAGCAAGCGACGCTTGGGACAAGGTTTGGCCATCAGCGTCGTAACGCGGGCAGTCGACCGATGTGACGACGACGCCAAAACCCATGATGAAGTTTGGTCGTTGCTTAGCAAACGTGGAGAGGAGGTCTCTCAATCCGGCGAGTACGGCTTCCGGTGCAACTCAGCGCAAGTCGTCAATGACTATTTCGTTAGCTTTGCCGCCGAAATGCAACAAGACAATGCGGAGCGTGGTCATCTCAACTACATCTACCTGTCGCGGTTGCAAGAGTTGGTAAAGCCAGCTCATCTGCGAGGGGCGCGAAAATTCAAGAATCAGGAGGTATCCGAATGGTTGGAGAAAATCGCAGGTCGTGACACAGGTCACCATGGGCAGTTCACGACGACTAGCTCTGAACTTAAACCCTTAGCGATGGCGGCGTTGCTGGAATTGGGCTTCCAACCGGATCAGGCGTTTATTGCGAACGCGGTTGCCCGTGAGTCTAGCGGTTTCGTTTCACAGGAAGTGGCTAAGCTGCTCGCCTGTAGTCGCATCAGTGAACTACCTCGCGAGATTCTCGACCTTGTTAGCGAACGTCCTGTTGTCAATGTCGAAGTCCAAAGCGACGACACCGCTGCCGATAGCGCTGAGGATAACGAGCACTTTTGCAAGCAGTTGGGCTTAATCGAACTCACCCAGTCTTGTCGTAGTCGCAACGCATTTGAAGCGATGCTGGAGTTCCGCTTCACCTATGAAGGTCGGGTGCTGATGGTGACCATTGAAGCGCTCTGTGAATTGGCAATTGCGAGGATCGAAGAAGGTGATGATGACGTTGCAGAAGTCCTGCTGGAAATCGCACGACATGGTGGCGACAGAAACCATCGTGAGACCGCTATCTCTGTGTTTTGTCGGCTTTGCTGGAGCGGGTATGTACACGGCATCCAGTTAAGTGTTTTGGTTCGACTTGCTCAAGATGAAGGGATCGAGGCGTATATCCGAAGCGAAGTTCTCCAAGCGATTGCACGAACTAAGTTCGAGGTTTCTGAAACAAGCAAAACGCAACTCTGGTCATTGACAGATTCGACCGACGAGACTCTCCGTTGGCGGGCCTTCGAGGTTTTTATCATGAAGGATTGGCTGGACGAGAAGTCAGAGCGGTTGTTGTTGGATCGACTCCAGTTGGCGTTCACTGATGATCAGCTCAATGTTGCCGAACCGGAATCGCTGATGGGTTGGCAGGCTTACTTGCTCGGTGTTCTTTACCAACGGGATGTCGAGCGATTTGCCACCGCAGTCTCGTCCGTGTTCCTTCAGGCAAGAGCGGATGTTTTTTATCAACTCATCCGTCCAGTGCGACGAGTCGGCGATACCAATCCGGCGAAAGTTATCACCGCTTTGGCGTCGAGAATTGTGTCGCTTAACACTTCATACTCGACCGACACAGGTTTATTTTCAGTGTTGGCGGAACTGTCGCCCGATCTTTTATTGGATTTCATTGACTCCGCAAGCTGGCAGGACTGGAGGGTCGAAGGCAGGGCTGCATTGTGCGAAGCCGCAGAGACAGTTCTACGTCAGGTGCGGCCTCGTGACACGCTAGTATGGATGCTCCCCTTCATTAAAGACTCATCGTTCCAGGTTCGTCGATCAGCGTACCGCGTACTATCACGGATTGATCACGAACAACTTTTTACGTCATGTCGGTTGTGGGCTGGCAGCGAAGATCGCGAGTGGGAACGGCGCTCAGCCGAGTCAACGGAGTGGCTCCCCACAACTCTATTCTCGGATGACGTGCTTCGCTCAATGGAGTTTCAGGGGCACCGAGAACCAGCCGTGCGAGACGCTTTTGATGGCGTACTGCTTCGTCGGCGACAGAGACAATGGACCGAAAGTTATACGGAGAAGCTCTTTTCGTTTTGCCGAAGTGAATCGTTCGATGTTGGCGAAGCACTACGGCTTGCGAGGGCAATCGCGAAACTTGGTGATGACGCAACGCTAACGCAGATCAAACAGTTTGTTGAATCATCATCGCTGTCGATTGGTGCAAGAAACATACTCAAACGAGCCAAAAAACAACTCGAAAAACAGTGGAAACAAACCACGGCAAAGTGGCCTGAACCGTGGTCGCATGAAGAGGGGGAAATCGACTTGGTAGACGGTCTTTTTGTCTTGGAAGATGGCACCAAAATCAGCGGCGCAATGACTTTGTGGCGAAAGCACCGCTACGACCAGTCCGAAAAATACTCATGGGGCGGGGTCGCCGTGGACCTATCGGGCAAGCTTGGGTTTCATCGCGAGAGCAGAGAAGTGCGTCTTGAAATCGCTGGTCGTCCGACCTCGGAGATATTGATTGGGATCGTCCAGTCCAGTTCTTGGAAAGGAACCGCAGTTCAATTCCACGGCCAGTCCGCGTATCCAGATCGTCCTTTAGCAACAACGAGGCAATCGGCCATTTTTGATCAAGTGGTCAAACTTTTTGGAGAAATGGAACTTGGCTTGACGTCGGAACAAGCCGATCGCGTCGCGAACCGAATTCAACCGATTTTGGAAGCGTCTGATTTAGCCGCCATGCTGAAGCCGAACGCGAGTCATTCGGAACGGAGTCTGCTTCATCAGGAAGTTGGCACGATCCTTCATGCGATTGGAAGAGAGCTACGAGACATTCCAATGTGCGGAATCGTCTTATGGCAAATTGCTAGTCGCCTGTTGGCGTTCGAGTCGCTCGAACTGCGGCTAATACCGTCTGAATTTGACCGGTTTGTGGCCCTGGTGACTGGCGAAGATGAGAATCCACCGGATGAATTGCTGCTTTGGCTGCGCCAACATGCGATGCCCAGTGACAGCGCCGAGATCTCCGCTCAAAGCTTGCGCAACGATTGACGCCTACGCGGCTCTTTGGCTGACATTCAGAAACTGATTGCCACAAAGTGCTACTGCTAGTTGCGTTCGCTGAGAATCCGCGACGCAAGCATACCCCGTGTCAAAGCGATTTTGCCAAATGTGCCTTCGATCCTCTGGAAGTCTCGCCAGTGCAGCATCGAGTTCGCCATCGGAAACTAAGAGGCTTTCCTTCAAAACGTCCGATTTTGCCGGCAATTCAGCGAGAATCGCGTCGCGGTAATCACAGAATCCTGAGTATTCAGTTGATTCAGTATCTTGCTGCCGCATTGTGACCGTACTCCCCAGAATTAGTTGGAAACCTATTGGTAAATAGACGATCGCCAAGAGCCACGTCCAGGCCATTCTTCGATTTTTTCGCTATCGCGGCATTCGGACTCGATGGGTTTGATTCTTCGAGTCGGGTTGCATGGCGACCCAAGCCTAACCCTCCCGATTTTGGATAATGTTCGTCCAGTGCCTGGCGACTTCGTCGACGCGGGGATTCAATTTTCCGCCCCAATTGAGTGCCGAAAATCGGACGAGTGCGAAAATGGGACGGAGGAAATATTTCGGCTTCACGGAGGTAGTCGGCTAACAAACGCTGCGCGCTCCGGTGGCCGACACCGGAGCCCACGGCGATCTCAAACAGGAAACACCGACGCGAGTTTCCGATTTGATCAACTCTCCGATTGGTGCCAGCCATTGAAGGTCGACCAAAAGAGACGTGGGTCTTGAAGGGACGCATGGAACCGGCAACGCCCGCTGTCCGCTTTGATTCTCGGAACCTATTTGAGAAAACTGAAAAGGAGCGTGCCGACGGTGATGAACCCCAGGATGACCACCAGCAGGTTTGGCATGATCTTGAACTTCTTCAGCAACGAGGGGCCAAACTGGCCAATCAACAGTAGCGAAACAACCATCCCTAGAATCGCCCCTGCTGTGATGCCTCTCGCCATCAGAAACGCCGAGAGCAGAAGGAGTCCGCCAGTGATGCTGCCTGCGATCAAAGAAGCCTTGCTGGCAGCTTTGACATAGCCCATGACTCCTCCAAAGACGACAAAAGCTCCAAAGATTGCTGTCACGATTACCGGAAAGTCCACACAAGTCTCTCTAATTTGGATCGCCAAGTTCTGGCAGAAATGATTCAGCGGATTCGAACACAGATCCATCCACTCAAGCCGCCTTTCGCCGAATTGTAATGAGTCGCCCCCAATGTGCCAGCCACGAATGGCACCTCCGAGTATTTCGTACGACTCCCACGCAGGACTCAAAGCTGCGTCCGGATGGAGGGAACCTGCTGAAACAGAGTCAGGTTCTAGCCGCCGTTGTTTGCCTTGGAAACGCCACTTGTCCCAATCACTGGCGATCGCAAGTTTTTGACCGCGAAAGGTCTACGATCCACCCTCAGCCGCTCAGATACGCTGTTGTTTTCGTGACAGCGGGTGCATCGTCCTCAGCAGCTCGCGTTCGACCGAACCTCGCATCGGTGAATTCAACATCTGCAGTTATAGATCGCGCTGAGTCAATCGCGTCGATGCACGCCAGGAAACTGAAGCGTGATGCCGTTGCATCGCCTGAAAGGGGCGATAGGATTGGAACACTGCTAAACGGTTCCCAATCAAGACGCTACGGAACGCGATGGTCTAAGACGCCGAGACCCTCGCATTCGTTTGAACCGGCAAGAAGAGATGAAAGAACAGCGTAAACGGTTGCTACTCAAGGAGAAACAGCCAGCCACGAATCGACGTAGCTGGCTGTTTTGAATTCAAGTCGGGGCAACCAGACACGGTTAGAACTTTTTTGTCGCGGTATTGTCGAGCTGCAAACATCGCAACCTTTTGTGTGCAGTCATGTTGCGGCGGTATTTCCGTAATCTGTTTGCAGAATCAACATGCTCAATTGGCACGTTCGGCTTCGCGCATCGGTCGAAACACCGATGCGTGCAACATCGGTTGGCGAAGTTACTTGGGCGGTCCGCCACCTGGCGCAATTCCCAAGCACCTCCCGTGGTCGGGTTCGTCGTGTGAAGATTCATGTGATCTCGCCAGTTGAGTATCACTTGACGACAGATCATATATCATTCATGATCTATGGAGTCATCTCGACTTTCTGTTATTCTTTCACGATCGAGGAGCCCAGTCTCATGAATCTGGCCCGTCTTTCGGTACCTGAGCAAATCCGCGAGGTCCTTTTGCAGCGAATAGGGTGCGGCGAAATCGCGCCCGGGGAACGCATCGTCGAAGGCAGATTGACAGAGGAATTTGCGGTCAGCGCTATCCCGGTGCGCGAGGCGATCCGCGCACTCGTCGCCATAGGAGTCCTCGATTCCGCCGCCCACAAAGGAGCCTGGGTCCGGGAAGTGTCGGCGACCGAGACCATCGAGGCGTTCCAGGTCCGCGCTGCTCTGGAGTCTCTTGCGGCGATGACGGCCGCGAACGCGCTGCGCGGAAATTGTGGCGAGCTTCGAAAGGTCTGCAAAGCGATTGTGGCGGCAGCCCGGCGACGCGATTTCGACGCCTATCAGCGTGAGAATCACGCGTTTCATCGCGCGATCGTACAAGCGTCGGAGAACGGTGTGCTGCTGCGTGTCTGGGAGTCTCTGGCCTTCGAGGTTCGCACCCGTTTCGCCTTGGAGTTTCTCAAGACTGTTGATTTTGTCGCTATCGCTCGTGAGCATGAGTCCATTGTCGACGCCTTGGACGCCGGAGACGCGCAGCGGGCAAGTCAATCGCTCCATTCGCACTCAGGTCATTTGGTCGACTACCTGCGTACTGAAGCTGCCGAGCGAGAGCAACTCGCGGGCAAACCGACAACGAAGAAAACTACCTCATCGCCAAGTCGGGGCTGACAAGCCAGTCAAGTTCAAGACCTACTGCAGCTATTTCGAATTATGAAGCTTGTCGATTTAGTGACGCTGCAGAGGTGGGATAGGCTTCCAGCCTGTCATCGATTTGGCAATTGACAGGCTGGAAGCCTATCCCACTTCAAATTCGACAGACCGTTGGCTCAAACCCCTGGATAAGGAAAAGATAATGCGTACGACATTGGTGTTGGCAATCGTGATGTTCTGCGCTGGTGCCCCTTTCGCATTCGCTCAGGAGTCGAAGCTCAGCGAGAAGCGAAAGGCCCAGCTCATCAAACGATTCCCTAAATCCGACGCCAATAAGGATGGTGAGCTAGACGACACCGAGTTACGCGCCTTGCAAGCCGTCTTCCAAGCGAGGCGAAAAAATGCCAGTTCAGCGCCTGCTTCCAGTGGCAAGCCGCAAGCGAATACGATTGCCGACAAGTGGAAGACGGTCGGCTTGCAGCAGGCGAACACCATGGGCGGCGGTGAAGCGGCGATCCCGAACGGGGGGAAGTTCCGCGTGTTCGTATTGATGGGACAATCCAACATGCAGGGCGCCGGGCGGGCGAACGAGTTGCAGTCGCCCTACACGGAAAAGCACGATCGCATCCGAATCTGGGCCAACGGAAGATGGGAATACTTTGTGCCGACCCATCGATTTGGGCCGGGCGTTTCGTTCGCGCATCAGCTTGCCGCTTTCTGGCCAGAAGACACGATCGGCATCATCAAGGTTGCGAGCGGTGGAACCGGCATACGCGCCTTCGAGAAGAAATGGTCCTTTGAACGGGCGAATCTTACTTTCGATGGAAAGAAGGGATCGCTGTACAAAGACCTGATGAACGCGGTTGCCGAAGCAAAGCGAATTTCAAAGCCCGAGTTTTCGGGCTTTATCTGGAAACAGGCGGCCGCGGACGGAACGAAGAAGGTGCTCGCCGATGGGTACTACGACACATTCAAGCTGCTCGTCTCGGACCTGCGCTCTGATCTGGGCACCCCAGACCTGCCGGTTTTTATACCGTCGTATTTGAATGACGAGGGACTGCTCAAAACGGCGATGGCCCAAATGAATGACGAGGAGTTGCGCAAAGTCAAGAATCCGGCGGGGACACCCTTGGTGAAAACGGATGATCTGCTCCGAGGCGTGTTGGCGCTCGTGAACGAGGCAAGTATTTCCGAAAGGAGAAAGGCTGCTGGCAAACGCCCTTACGTTATCCCTGTCATCGCGGCGCAGAACCGAGCGGGTCGCGACCTCCAGGGCGTGACCACGATTTATCCCGGCACGTTGCCCAAAGGAGCCGACGGAGTGCATTACAGCTCCGGCGGCTACATCACGCTCGGAAAGTTCACGGCTTCAGCAGTCGAAAAGTACGTCAGTGAACGAGAGAATTGATCACGGCATTCGATTCACGAAGTTGCTCCGAAACGAAACAAATGCAGACCATTGCGGATTGAGACGAAACATGAAGAAACTTGTGCGGCGGATGATACTGGCGATATGCCTCAGCACGTTGTTCCCGCTGATTTCGGTAGCGACGGTGTTTGGTGCTCAGCGGCCGAACATCATCTTCATCGTGACTGATGACCATGGTTACAACGACCTGGAAGCGACCGATCTGCGCGATGAAGTCAGCATGCCGAACGTGCATCGACTGTCGACCGGCGGCGCGCTGATGACCCAGGCTTACTGCACCGCGCCGCAATGTGTGCCGTCGCGGGCGGGGATTGTCACGGGACGATATCAGCAGCGATTTCGCGTTGAAGCAAACAAGGAGGGGCCGCTTCCCACGACACAGAAATCCATTGCCTCGCGTTTGAAAGGATTGGGATACACGACCGGACACGTCGGGAAGTGGCATCTCGATATCAACAGGGGTACCAAGGGATGGATGGCAAAGAATGGCTACAAGAGTGAGGCGGACATTCCACCGTCGGTCGTGAACTCATTCAAACCGCAAGGGTTTGGTTACGATGAATTTGCCGAGGGCACAGCAACTCGCGTCTGGTCCAACTTCGATGTCACAGGAAAAAGCTTCCCTGCCAGAGAGGTGAACTATCGCACTTATGAAGGCAATTCGCACAAAGAAAAGTACCGCATCCAGTTGCAGACCGATCTTGCTCTGGCTTTCATCAATCGGCACATGGTCGAACCGGATCCGTTTTTCCTGTACCTCGGATACTACGGTCCGCATGTTCCTTTGGATGCACCTACCTCGTTGACTGATCAGGTCCTTTCGCTCTCGAAACTTCAGCAGAAGGGCTACGATCACTCCAGCGTGATGATCAAAAAGAGTGCCAACTATGGCAAAGACTACACCGAAGCCGAGGTTCGGCAGCAGGGTCTGGCTCTCCTGAAGGGCATCGATAACGGCGTCGGAGACATCTATCGGTTGCTGGAAGAAAAGGGCAAGTTGGAAAACACTCTGATCTTCTTCATGAGCGACAACGGCGCCCCCTTGAGCGTCCGATCCTGGGACGGCTCCGTGAACGATCCCTGGCATGGGGCCAAAGGAATCATCTTCGAAGGAGGTTCCCGGATTCCCTACATCGTCCACTGGAAAAGCGTTATCCCAAGTCAGGTGTTTGACAAGGGTGTCAATACACTGGATGCCGGCGCCACCGCGGTAGCTGTTGCCGGCGGCGACCCTGATTCGGACCCCATGCTCGACGGGGTGAACCTGCTCCCGCACCTCACCGGCAAGGATAAAGGCGTCCCGCATCGATATCTGTATCAGCGCTACATGAACACGGCGTCCATCATCGAAGGGAAACTCAAATACATGCGGCACGAGAACGGCGAGGAACTCCTGTTTGACGTCACTATGGAAAAGCCGGCAGCTTACAACCCCGACAAGGATTTTCATGAGGCGGTCAACTTGATTGAAGAAATGCCGGAGAAAGCCGCCGAGCTCAGGAAGGAATTAAAATCCTTTACAAAGACCCTGCCCGTTCCCCATTACTCTGGCGGATTCCATTCCAGTCTCTATGAATTCGCTGAAAGACAATGGGGATTGCGCGAGAACTCTCATCGTTCAAAAGCCGGAGAGTAAGCGATTCGATTCTTCGCCCCTCCGCCACTGTTTAGCTTCCAGAATGTATGTGTGCCCACTTTACTTTAGAAACACCAACCAGATGAAACGTCCACCAACAGTTACCGTAGTGATCTTGCTGATAGCCAGCATCACCTTCGCCAAAAAAACGTGTGGTGACGAATCGTCACCTTCTCGCCCCAACATTCTGTTCATCGTTTCCGACGATCATGGCTGGGGAGACTTGCCGTCGAACTGGGACAAAACCGAGGTGCAACTTCCGACGTTGGAAGCGCTGGCCTCGAAAGGTGTTCGGTTTCCGAATTACCATACCGTTCCGCTCTGTGGACCGTCGCGGGCCTGCATTTTTACCGGTCAGTTTTCGACGGAAAACGGAATGTGGCGCGGCCCGGGCCAGCAGTCGCTCGGATCACCGGGATATCGTGGTATCAAACGCGATGTGAAAATGCTGTCAGAACATCTCTCAGAAGCTGGCTACCAGACCGGAGCCTTCGGCAAATGGCATATGGGCGAGCACGATGGGGAAGTCCCGAATGACCGTGGGTTCGACGAATTCCGTGGGTTTCTGAAAGGAGCGCATCCTTATTGGATTACCGAGGCAAGATCAAAGTTTATGCACAATCGCGAGCCGGATCGCACCTCGAAAGGGCACGCGACCGAGCTGTTCACCGGGTGGGCCGAAAAGTTCATTCGAGAGAACGCTGCCAAGGATGACCCGTTCTTTTGTTACCTCGCCTACAACGCCGTGCACGGTCCGCTTCGCGTTGACAAGTCAAAGCCAGCCTCCGCACCCGAGGCTTGGGTAAATAAGGCCCTCGATCGTGGCGTCAGCTTCTTACGCAGCGACTATGTCGCGATTCTGGAACACATGGATCACAACATCGGCCGGCTGATCGACCTGCTAGATGAACTAAACGTCGCCGAAAATACTCTCATCGTCTTCGTCAGTGACAACGGTGGCTGCACTATGGAAGAAAACGCCGCGGGTGGCAGATTCCCCGGCAACAATGGCCCGCTGACAGGAGGCAAGGCCACAACGTATCAGGGCGGGTTGAACGTGCCGCTGCTGATGAATTGGAAAGGTCGACTGCCGGCGGGCATGGTGTCAGGTGATCAGGTAATGCACTGCGACATCTTTGCCACCTTGTTGGACGCTGCCAGGATTCCCGTTCCACAAATGAACGGCAAGAACCCGGTTCGCGGCATGTCTCTGATGTCGCACATGCTTTCGGCTGGGAAGGAAACCATTCCAGAACGAACCATGATCTTTGAGCTGTGGGGCAACATCGGGCTGCGAAAGGGTGACCACAAACTATGGAGCCAAATCGGGAGGGAGCACTCCCCAAATTGGGCCGCCCTTGTCGCCGAATTGAGGCAAACTGATCTCGCCCTTTTCGACCTTGGCAAAGACGTCGCCGAAAAGACGGATCTGCGAACCGAACTTCCTGACGTTTACACCTCACTCAAGACGGAACTCATCGACCATCTTTCCAATATCAACACGGAGTATCCCGGCGGTGGAAGTCTGAAAGTTCTGAATAAAGAGAATTCCAAGCCCCCGAAGACGACTACCACTCCGACTACGAAACGCCGCTCGCAGGAACAATTTTTCAAGAGTCGGGATCGGGATGGTGACGGAGCGATCACGCTGGACGAATTCATTGGTAATCCAGAGGGGCGTAACGTGCCCGCCCTAACCAAGCGATTCAAGAACATGGATTCCAACGGCGACGGCAAGCTGCACCTGGACGAATTGAACGAGCAAACAAAATGAACCAGCACTCCTCTCGGTCACCATCACATCTTCGTAGCGAGCTCGGAGAGCATACGAACAGTGAAACAATCTCGCGGTAGAGGAGCTTACTCCTTCGCACGCCGAGGTGATCACGCGACTGAAAAGACACCTTCCGAAATCAAACGTTCCCCAGCGGGGCAATGAACCTAAGAAATAAAGTACTCCATGATTTACAAACAATTGAAAATGCTCCCCGTTCTCGTGTTGCTCACAGCGACCATCGCTTCGGCCGCGGAGCCCGATCGCGCCGACGTCGTTGTCATCGGCGGTACGCCTGCGGGAGTCGCCGCGGCCATCGCCGCTGCCCGTGCCGATAAATCGGTGATCATTATCGAGCAGACACCTGGCCTCGGAGGAGTGTTATCTTCGGGCGTGCTGAGACTTGATGACAAGTATGTTGAATCAAATAGCGGAGTGATGGAGGAATTTCGCCAACGCGTCAAAGCCTATCACCGCACAGAGATGGCAGATGATCCTTTGGTGCAGGCGCACATGAAACAAGACCCGCGTAAAGTTTGGAATATCGCTGAGGGGCGAGCATGGGAACCGCATACGGCCGCTCGTGTTTATGCGGAAATGACCGCCGAGCATAAGAGCATCGCGACGCGCTATAACGAAGTGGCCGTGGATGTGCTGATGGAAGGCCAGCGGGTCACAGGGGTCGTCACGCGGGAACGTGACAATCAGGGAAACCTCGGCGCGCGGCATACCTATACCGGCAAAGTGATCATCGATGCCACTTATGAAGCCGACCTGGCGGAATATGCGGACATACCTTACCGCATCGGACGCGAAGCACGTTCCAAAGAAGAGCCTCACGCAGGCCACATCTACACAAACTATTTCCGCAGGGTGAAGGGAACACTGCCCGCCACGATCCTTCCTGAGAGCACCGGTGTAGCCGACCACAGGTCACAAGCATTCACCTACAGAATCACTGCCAAGGATTACGGCCGGCCCGACCATCCCTATCGCATGCAGGAACCGCCTCCCGGCTACGACGCTGGCAAGTACAACTGGAACGCAACCAGCAAGCCGATCATCCCGAACGGAAAATTTGACCTGCTGGGCATCAACTGGGGAGGCGACCTGGTAGGACACGGCACTCGTTGGGTCCTGGCCGACTGGGAGGAACGCGCCAGAATCGAAAAGATCTACCGCAACCATGACCTTGGCTACCTCTACTACATTCAAACCAAAGGAGGCTCGCCCAACATCGGTCTTCCGGACGATGAATTCCAGGACAACGGCAACTTCCCGTATCGACTCTATGTTCGCCAGGGCCGACGCATCGAAGGACTCTACACCTTAACGGAAAGCGATCTGCACAAGGATCTTCGCGGAGACGGATTTCGCGGACCGCTGCTTCCGGATTCGGTTGCCATTGGAGTCTATGGAATCGATGCACACCGTGTGCAAGGCCCCGACGGCCGAAACGAACCACCTTACGGAAAAGGCGCCGCGGAAGGCACGCTTCACCTGCATGATGCAACAGGGCCGTACCAGATACCCTACGGCACGCTGGTGCCCACACAGCACAACGGCATTCTGTTTCCAGTGGGCATTTCCTGCACGCACGTTGCCATGTGCAGCGTGCGGATGGAGCCCGTTTGGTCGGCACTGGGACAGGCTGCGGGCGTCGCCGCCGCCTTGTCGATCGACAACAAGCAGGAACTCAAAGACGTCCCCGTTAAGCGAATCCAGGATGAACTTTTAAGACAGCGATGCATTCTAATTCTCTACACCGACCTCCCCGCAGACGCGCCCGCTTTCACAGCGGCGCAGAAGCTAAGTCTGCTCGGTGCCGTGGCCGGACCTGATATCGATGATTACAACACAGCCGCGAAGTCCAAAGGTTTGGGCTCGCTCGAATTGACAGCCTACCGCTTCCGCCCCAATGAACCGGTCACCATGGGCGAGTTTTCACAAATGGCTGTGAACGGCCTTCAGGTTCCACTCAGTATTACCGCCTCACACTTCACCGACGTACCGCGCGGGCATCCCGCCTTCAAATACATCGAAACACTCTACGATTACTCGACGCAATCCAAATGGCCGTTCTTTGACTTTGAACCGAGCAAGGATTTTAGGACCGCCCTCGCTCATCCGGACGAGAAGCTAAGCGGTGCACAGGCAGTAAGAATCCTTTCCGGGCTGCTTAAGAAGAAAGTTCCCGCGCCTTCCAAGCCAGATGCAAACCTTACGCGGGGTGAAGCGGCGCAGCTCGTGTATCAATATCGTGAACCAGGAGACTTGCCCGATTTGCCTGAAGCTCCGGCGGCGCGAGTCATCCCAAGCGTGGGCGAGGCCTCTACTACTGAGGCGGTCAATCCAAAGACGCTTCCAGGCATCGTCCTCGACGACGCGAATGCCAAACTGAAAGGCGACTGGTCGCACTCAACCAGTTTCAAACCTCACATCGGGCACGGGTACATCTTCAGCGGAAAGAAAGACGACAGGACAAAAGGCGACGGCACAGCAACCGCAACGTTCACCTTCAAAGCGCCGAAAGCTGGACGTTACCAATTGCTCATGGCATATTCCTCTCACGAGACTCGCGCCAAGAACGTCCCCGTGACTGTGACGTCAGGAACTCACAGCAAAACCATCGCGGTTGATCAAACCGTCCCAAACCCATGCGGCAAACCTTTCCGCGCGATCGGCACGGTCGATCTCCAAGCGAACGTTGAAACCGTCGTTCAAATCACAAACGCAGATACGATTGGGTTTGTGATCCTTGACGCTCTGCAACTGCTGCCCATCAAGCAGGAGTCGAAATCGAATGAATAGGCCCGGCACTTCATTCGTAGTGATTATCGCGTTGTCGTTTCAGTTTGCTGCAACTGGCACTTCTGCCGAACAGTCTGACAAATCCAACGTTCTGATGATCTGTATCGACGATCTCACTTTGGCTCGAAACCCTAAATAGGGAAATGATAATGCGTAAGACCTTGATGTTGGTACTAGTGGTGTTCGCCGCTGGTGTCCCTTTGGCAGTCACTCAAGTGGCGACAGCTCAGGAGTCGAAGCTCAGCGAGAAGCAGACGGGCCAAGTCATCAAAAGATTCCCCAAGTCGGCGGAAACGAAGACTTACGAAGCAGACAGTGAAATCACCACGAGTGGCAAACGGGGCAGACCGCTTCTCGGCGTACAACGCTGGGATATGTTCTCCGGCAAGGGAGCCACACAACAACAGGAACTCGGTTATCTGCCAGGAAAACAGGGCTTCCTAAAAGACTCCCAATGGCATGACCGGGCGTCTTTCTTTTGTCGGCTGATAAAGGACGTCGACTGGATCGAGCATCCCGCCAATGCCGGTCCCCTGTGGTTCAACCATCCCTTCAGCCAGCAACTGCTGCAGGAGACCATGGACCAGGAACTCCGCTATGCCTGCAATGCCGGAATTGATTTCTTCGTTTATCACGGACCGGCACGCAAGCTTTACGCTAACGGCTGGGAGCTCAGGAACAATTTCGATTGCCACCTCTCCAGCAAGATACCAGAAGCCAAAAAACTAAACTTCACTTGGGCTTTGTATGCGCACCGAGCCATTCGCTACACACGAAGCAAAGTGGCCACCATGATGGATGAGACGATTGAGTACATCACGATGCCGAACTGGCAGACAGTGATGGACGGTCGCCCCTTAATCGTCGTTTACCATCCCGAAAGATTCCGAGCGGCCCTACAGGTCGCCCAGGGCAAAGAGCATATGACCGGCGCCGGATTCGTGGAGTATATCAGGACGCGGGTGGACGCCGCGGGCCTGAAGCCCCCTTACATCGTTGGTTGCATGGAGCCGAGAGATAGTTTCATGCATGCCGAAACACTGAAGGAGGAGGGCTACGATGCATTCATGGACTACGAGGGAGCCTACGGGGGAGCGGTTGCCAAAAGAGACGAAGCGCCAACCTATGCATCGGCCACCGAGGAAATCCTCAAGACCTGCGAGCAAGAGTATCTGAACCGTGGTCTCCCGTTTCTTCCTCCCTGCCCCAGCATGCATTATCGGTGGCCCCACGCCTTCGATCGCAAGGGACAAGCCATAGAAGAATTGCATCACTGCCAGTGGCCCAGGGAAGGCGACCTTGAGGCCCGAGTCGAAGCCGTTCTTGATTTCGTGGCAAGCCACCCCGAGGACTGCGAGGCGCAGACTGTGATCATGTATTCATGGAATGAACACTCCGGGGGCGGCGGCATTTGCCCGACCATGGGCAAGTCGCCCGAGTACGAACCTGAGACGCAATGGCTCGATGAAGTGGCCGAGGCGCTGGCGGCTTGGAAGTATCCCCCAAAGGACAAGCCAAAAGACGTCGAAAAAAAGAGATGACGACAAAGAGCTTTCTTTCTAAGAGGGGCCTTGGCTTTTCTGCTCTTGGATCGGATGTTGGGACGACGGTAACTCGGATTGCATGGCGTCAGTCCCCTACCGTCAACGCGAAACGGGACCGCCACCACTGAGGGTGACGGTCCTGATGTTCGTATGAAAGCTCCCCGAGTCATACTCCATGCTCCATTCATGAATGGCCGTCGCCACGGTCACGTGCGCGGCCTGGGGATGTTTTCGCGTGCCATCGCCATTCGTAATCGAAACGAGAGTGGCGACAGGATTTGAACTCACCATCTCTTTACGCAGCAACAAGATATCGCAGACGACCAAATGAACGGTCCGAGATCGAATGACTGTTTGAACTACACAGACAGAACTTCAATAGAACGCAAAGCGTTGGCAACAAACGAAAAACAGCTCGCCGCGAATCAACGCGACGAGCTGTTTTGAAATCAAGTCGGGGCAACCAGACACGGTTAGAACTTTTTGGCTCTGAATTCGACGGCTGGCCAGCCCAAATTGCCCAGTCAACACTGGAAGTGGCATGACGGTTAACCGGGAAAGTTACGACGGAGGGCTCCCAGAGGCGGTCTCGATCCGAACCGGGGATTCGTCGAGCTAGGTGCCTTTCGTACCAGGAGGTTACGGCGATTGCCTCACATCGAAATGTTCAAATGGAACTCCATTTCGGACCAAATTCGGGCAGAATCGGAGTCCGCGAAGCTGAAGCGCGATCGCATGCGACCACTACCATGCTTTGCTCGATTCCGGTCAGGTCGAAACGATGGCAGAATTAGCTCGCTTTCTCGGTGTGAGCAGGGCAAGAGTCACGCAAGTGCTTAACGGGCTCAAGTCGGTTCCTGAATCTGTGCATCGGTAGGATTGCAAACCCGCACGACATATGGCAAGTGTCGCCGAGTTTCCTTGGGGATCCTGAAAGAAAAATTCAGAATGGTTGTGACAATCTCCGGATTCGACCCTACTTTCGAAAACGACTCAATTCTCGGAAGATGGCCGAATGCAGCAGGAAACGATTGAAAATATACTCAGTGGAGACCTCGACGCGTACGAAGCGGTCGTCCGGCAATACCAGGGAATGCTGCTGGGGTACGCGGCTAATCGGTTACTCGATATAGATGCCGCGCAGGAAGTCGTTCAGCTGACGTTCATTCGGGCGTATGAGCAGTTGAACGAGTATCAACCGGAACGTGAGTTCGGAGTCTGGCTGTGTGTGATCTGCAAGCACTTCATTCTGACCGAACTCGAACGTCAGCGGAGAGAATCCAGAAATCTGGATAAATTCAGTTACGCCCTTCGGCTTCGTGTGGGCGAGCAGATGGCCGGCGCCTGCGACGATGGTCAGCGGGAGTTGCTTTCGGCAATGCGCGAGTGCGTAAAGACTCTGCAGTCTCAAGCGGCCTTGGCCGTGCGGCTCCGTTACGAAGAGCGGCAGTCGTGTCGGAGCATTGCAGAATCGCTCGATCGGACCGTGACGTGGGTCACCAGCACGCTGAGCCGATCCCGCAGAGCTCTTCGCGCGTGCATCGAGAGTCGTCTTGGTGAGGAGGGGACAACATGAACGAAGCACGACTGCAAAGATTACTCGAAGACTTTCAGGACGACGCACTGAATGAGGCCGAGTGCCGCGAACTCATGGAGTGGTTCGACGAGGACGAGTCACGCGTGTCAGCGTTTATCGATGAACTGCGAGTCGGCAACACGTTGGCGGCACTGCATGTGATGGAGTCCGATCGTATTCCGCTGGCTGTCAAAGACAGCCTTCAACGAGGCGACGTTGCGATCGACATCGCGAGCAACGTGCGTCAGCGCATCGAAAGCCGCACTCAGACGTTGCCCCCTGATGTCGAGCGATCGAATCCGCCACTCCGCAAGTGGGCGCCGTGGTGGATCGCAACGGTCGCTGTGGCTGCTTCGGTTGCGTTGTCTGTCGTTCTGCCGAGGCAACCCGACATCAATGACGGTGATGTCGTCGCGGCGGTTCAGAATGCTCGCAACGTACAAGATTTTTCAGCGGGCGACCAACTTCGATCCGGGCAGGTTTTGAAGCTTGTCGATGGGCGAATTAAAATCAACTTTCAATCCGGCGCCAGACTTGCGATTCAGGCACCGGCGGAATTGAAGCTGCTTGGACCAAATTCGGCGCAGCTTCATCACGGCGTGGCGACGGTGCGAGTTCCAGGCGAGGTCAAAGGATTCGTTCTGGTTACTCCACACCAGCGAGTAACAGATTTGGGAACATCGTTCGGCGTCGATGTGAATAGTACGGGCGACACGGCGATCTCCGTGTTCGAAGGCGAGATCGAACTCGAAGACCATCGGCGTCTCGTTGGCGGTCAGGCGGTCGCACTCACGGCTACTGAAAAATCGCCCCACGAGATCCCTTACGCAATCAACCAGTTCCTGGACACGTGGCGGGTTTCCTTCGGAGTCGAGCAGCTCATCGGCGATGTCCGTGTCGCATCACCGGGTGAGCGACATTCACCGGGACTGGCCCGAGACAGCGATTCGCTACTGCTGTTTCCCGAACGCGAAGATGCCCTCCTGAAGCATGGTTACGTGGTCGATGCAATGGAGCCGGGCACCTACCGTCGTCCGTTCCGAAAACACACCGTGGAGCTGACGGAAGACGTTCGAGTCGACAGCTTCCTGCTACAATACAATCCGGTCCACGATGACGATGTGCCCATGAATCAGAAGTTTCAGGGCGAACTGCATTTTGATCGCCCGATCGTCGCCCTGATCCTACAAAAAGATCTGTTGGATTCTTCCGACGCGCAGCTGGCTCTGCCTGCAACCGACTTCCGCAAAATCTTTCGCCGGGGAATCAACGATGCTGATGTGATTACGTTGAGCGCTGATCGTCGTGTCCTTCACGTTGCTTTGAATGTTAAAAATGGCGTGGACCAGATCCGCGTACTCGTTGCTTCCGATAACAATTTTGATGACCAGTGAGTTAGCGATTATGAACGAAATGTCACACCTGAACCGCCGAAAATTCCTCCAGGGCACCGGCATCGCTCTGGCTCTACCGTTGATGGAGAGCCGGTTGAGCCGGGCAGAGGAAAAACTGGATGCCAATCTGCGGCGTCTCGTCTGCATCGGGAACCACCTGGGGTACTACCCCGGCAACTTCTTCCCCGAGACGTCCGGCAAGAACTACAAGACCAGCCGGACGCTTAAGAACATCGACGCCCACCGGGATGACTTTACCGTCTTCTCCAACCTTGACGACGGGATGACTGGCGGGCACACGGGCGTGAAGGCGTTCCTCTCCGGTATCGGCAAGGACGAGGCGAGCGGGTTCCCCGATAAGAACATGACCATCGATCAGGTCGCCGCTGAGCACGTGGGTGCCGCCACGCGGTTTCCCTCGATCACAGCGGGTCTGGAAAACGGCACGGACCTGTGCTGGACCCGTTCGGGTGTGCGCATCCCGCCGGTCAACAACCCCGCGCGTTTGTTCGAGGCGTTGTTCGTCCAGTCCGATGCCGTATCACTTAGCAGTCAGCGCACCCGACTGACGCACCGGGCTAGCGTGCTTGATGCGCTGCGTGAATCCGCCGGCGAACTTGAGAGTCAACTCAGTGCCGCCGACCGCCAGAAGCTTGACCAGTACCTGACGAGTGTGCGGGAGGTGGAGAAGCAGTTGCAGATATCGCAAGCATGGCTCGACAAGCCCAAGCCCGCCTCAGCGATCGACCCGGTCGCGGACCAAGAGCGCATGCACCTCGAAGAGATCCCGCTGTTCTACGACCTGATGACACTGGCACTGCAGACCGACTCGACGCGCGTGGCCACATTTGAGATCCCGATGGGGTTTCGCACCGCCGAGCTGGAGGTTGGCAGCTACCACGGCCTGTCACACCACAGTAAATCCGAAGAGCGGCTCGGGCAGCTCCAGATTGTCGACGCCTACCTGATGACGCAGTTTGGCTACTTCCTGGGGAAGATGAAGGAGGCGCAGGTCTTCGACCACACCGCCGTCGTGTGGGGCAGCGGGATGGGCAACGGCTCGAGCCACAGCAACCGTAACTTGCCGGTGATCCTCGCCGGCGGTGGGATGAACCACCAGGGCCACGTGGTCTGTCCGGCCGAGGACCACAAACGCGTGCCGCTGTCGAACCTGTGGCTGTCGACACTGCAGTGGTTCGGCGTCGAGTCGGATCGATTTGGTAAGAGCACGGGCACCTTCTCGCCCATGGAGGTGGGTTGAAGAGATTTGTCATTAGTTATTTGTCATTTCTCATATGTCATTGAAAACACGATGCCAAAAGCTGACAAAGCAACTGAAATTGAAGAGCGTTTGATCGACTTCGCAGTGCGCATCATCAAGGTTGCCGATGCGTTGCCGAAGTCGCCGGCAGGGAAGCATATTGCTGGCCAGCTTCTGCGTTCGGGAACGTCACCGGCCCCGAATTACGCTGAAGCTCGCGGAGCGGAAAGCAATGCTGACTTTGTGCACAAGCTAAAGATCGCGCTGAAAGAACTGAACGAAAGCAGCGTGTGGTTACGAATGATCTGTCGAGCGGGCCTGATGAAAGTTGAGCTGCTAGAAGACCTAATTGATGAGAATCAGCAACTCTGCCGAATCCTCAACGCATCGGTCAAGACAGCCAAACAGAAGTAGCGAGAGCAAACATCCAACCGATGACAAATGAAAAATAACTAATGACAAATCCCTCGTCCTTCTTCGCCCTCGTCTTTGCCGTCTGCTTCGCGGCAACAACTCAAGCTGACGAACCAACTTCCGCATTCCTGCAGAATCACTGCATCCGATGTCACGGCAACGCCAAACAAAAAGCCGATCGCCGATTTGACACGCTGCCCATGCAGATCAAAGAACTCGATGACCTGGAACGCTACCAGGAAATCGTTGATCAGCTCAATTTGCAAAGCATGCCACCAGAAGGGGAGCCTCAGCCGACGGCAGAAGAACGGGCAAAAGCGATTGCCGATCTGACACGGCAGATTGCGTCGGCACGGACCGAGCTGGCGTCGGGCGGGCGCCACACCGTCATGCGACGGCTCAACCGGTTCGAGTATCAGCAGACGATCGGTGATCTGCTTTCCCTGAATGTGCAGGCGTGGAACCCGGCCGCGGACTTCCCGCCGGATGTGAAAGTGCAGGGTTTCGACAACAACGGCCGTGAGCTGGTCACGTCGGGCATGTTGCTGGATCATTACCTCGGTGCAGCCGAGAAAGCCGTCACACGTGCCACGCAGTTCGGTCCCCGGCCGGAATCGAAGCAGTACGCCCAGCAGACACCGTATTACTTCGATGGCAAGAACAAGGCGAATCTGCCCAAGCTGTTCCAAGTTGATCGCTTCCGCTTCATTCCCGACACGCCCTACACCGATATGTATGGCCGGCACTACCGCGGCGGGCACATCGGTTTTCGGCCCTTGTACGGTGGCGTGGCTCACAGCGGCATGTACACCATCCGTGTGAAGGCCGCCGCGATTGATCGCGACCACCCCTACGGTAATGCTCTCGACGACTTCCGCAACGGCGACCCACTGGTACTAGAGGTGGCCACGGTCGATCGGGAGGGCAGTGTCGAGAGCACCGGCAGCATCACGACTGAGCGTTCGGAAGGCCTGGCCGAGCTGACCAGCGAGGAGCCTGCGTGGTTCGAGTGGACCATCCACATCGATCAGGGCTTCGAGCCGGAGGTCCGCTTCCGCAACGGCACGACCGCCACCAAGCGTCTGGTGCGTATCATCAGCAGTAAGGCGTCGGAGCACCCAGAGATCGCCCCGTTTGCCAACATGAAAGGCGGGATGGAGAAATCCCACGGTCTGCTCAAGGTTTACCGCGGCCCGAAGCTCCGCATCTTCGACATCCGGGTCGAGGGTCCGCACATCGACCAGTGGCCGCCCGCCGGTCACACGCTGATGTATGGGGATCTGCAATCCGATGACCTGAACCGGAGCACGATCACCGAGCGTCTGCGTGCGTTTGCCGCCGGCGCTTTCCGTCGCCCGTTGAACAGCGGTGAACTGAAACCGATCGAGCGGATGGTGATGGGGAAGCTTGATGGTGGCATGGAGCCGCTGGCCGCGCTGCAGTTGGGGTTCCAGACGATTCTTTGTTCACCGTCGTTCATCTATATGCAGGAGGGGGAGGGCACGCTCGACGGTTACAATCTGGCGTCGCGTTTGTCGTACTTCCTCTGGTCTTCACAGCCGGATGTGGTCTTGCTTCAACATGCCAAAGCCGAACGCCTGTCCGATGCGAACGTACTCGCCGCCGAGGTCGATCGTATGCTCAAAGATCCACGTAGCGAGCGGTTCGTCAATCAGTTCGTCCGGCGCTGGCTCGATTGGGACAATATCGGCGAGATGCCGGTGTCAGGTGAATTTCGTGTGTATTACCGCGACAACCTTGAAACCGCGATGGCGGGGGAGACGACCACGTTGTTCCGCCACATCCTCGATCAAAACCTGCCCCCCAAACGCTTCCTCGATGCGGACTACACCTTCGTCAATCGAGAGCTGGCAGCGCACTATGGTCTGCCGGCGATCGAGGGCAACCAACTGCGCCAGGTTTCGACCGAGGGTACAGTGCGCGGTGGGCTGATGACCCATGGTAGCTTCCTAACGGCCTCGGCCAACGGTGTCGATACCTCGCCGGTGGTGCGCGGCATCTACGCCCTGGAGAAAGTGATGGGGTACACCCCGCCACCTCCGCCGGATGACGTGCCGGAAATTGAGCCCGACATCCGCGGTGCCCTGACTGTGCGTGAGGAGCTGGCTAAGCACCGCAGCATCGCCACGTGCGCCGAGTGCCACCGCAAGATTGACCCGCTGGGATTCGCCCTGGAGAATTTCGACCCCATCGGCGCCTGGCGGACCGAGTACGGTAAGAAACTGCCCGTTGATGCGTCCGGCCAGCTGCCCAGCGGTAAGAAATTCGACGACATTCGTCAGCTCCGCACGCTGCTGATCGAGCGGCATGAGTCGTTCACCCGCAGCCTCACCGAGAAGCTGATGACCTACGCGCTCGGCCGCGAGTTGGAGATCGGTGACCGCCCCAGTGTCGATGAGATTCTCGCTGAACTCAACAACAAGGAAGGCGGCCTGCGCGACCTTATCCGTCTGGTTGTCCTGAGCAAGCCGTTCCTGAACAATTAAGCGACGAGGCCCCTGTCATTAGTTATTTGAGAATAGTCATTTGTTATTCTGACAGTGATGGGCCGAAGGATCATTCAAAAAAAACAAGCCGAATCCAAGCGGGAAAAAAGAGCAGGAATAGTGGATTATTCATGATGCTTTACAGAACAACCGAATGGACGATCACGTTCTTGGCGCTATTGTTCCTTTTGATCGGGGAAACATCACTGCGCGCGCAGGACAACTCGTCGGGCGCCAGGTTCCGGGGAGAGCCGACTTCAGTTGAGTCGACTTCAGCCGAGTTGATTTCGGCGCCACTGCGTGATGTCATTGTCAGTCACACCGATGAGAACGATATCCTCCAACTCTACCGCATGAAGGAGGACGGGACGGGTAGCGTTCAGCTGACTCATTCTGAGCATGGCTGCCGCATGCCTGCCGTTTCGCCCGACGGCAAGAAGCTGGTCTATGCGGAAATCGTGAATCATAGCCTGTCGCTCCAGCTTTCGGACATTGATGGCAAGAACCCTCGAACGCTCATCAGCAAGGGCATGAACCTGCTGCCGTCCTGGATTCCGGAGACCCGCCATGTCGTCTGGATGAAGGTTCAGCCCGGGCAAAAAAAACAGGATCCCGCCAGCAATAGCCAGATCTACCTGATGAACACAGAAACGGGTGAATCGCGCCGGCTATTCATTGATCCGGAGCAAATCAAGTTCAGCAATGCGATGCCCTCGGTCTCTTCCGATGGGAATAAGGTCGCATTTGTATCCAACCGTAGTGGCACCTTTCGAGTTTGGGTGAGCAATTTCGACGGGAGTGATGCCAAACTTATATCGGCACCGCCCACAGAGCAGGACGAGAACCTCAAACTGCCCATCGAGCAAAAAGTTCCTATTTGGTCACCCGATGGAAAATGGATTGCCCACTGGGAAGGCGTGGAGATGATTCACATGAGCCAGTTTACTGGAATCAAAAACCCCAAGCGGGATCAGCAGATCTCAGCAACTTTCAATGTCTGGGTTGTCAGCAGCGATGGCAAACAGCGGCGAAAAGTCGGACGGGGTGATGATCCTACGTGGTCCCCCGATGGATTCGTTACGAGGGCTTTTCCGGATCGAGAAAGGGGCGGTCCCAAGGTCATGATTGAAACCAGATTCGGGGAAGAGGAGCTGGAAGTCGTACCTCGCAATAAAGACTGGGGGAGACTTACGTGGCTGCCGTAGCTCCTGGCCCCGAAATAACGAATCGATGTCCCCCGGCGAATCCGTCGAGCAAGGAACCTGATGTCCAAGGTAAGGAATTCCCGCTGATTTTCAGCCAGCGATAAGTATTGTTGCCGGATTCTTTGCCTGAATCGCTAAGTGTCCTTTGCCTTTTCGCAGTGCCGTAACCCCGGATAAAAAACATGACTCGTTTTCTGACCGCCTTCTTTCTTTGCCTTGTCACTCTGCCGCTTTCGGCTGCCGACAGGCCCAACATCATCATGATTCTTTGCGATGACGTCGGCTTCGAATGCTTCAGCGCTTATGGGAGCCGTGAGTATTCAACGCCGCGACTCGACGCGCTGGCAGCCAGCGGGATCCGCTTCGAAAACTGTCACTCGACACCGTTGTGTACACCAAGTCGCGTCAACCTGATGTCGGGCAAGTCGAACGTGTTTAACTATTTCGACTTTGGCGTTTATCCGAGGGGCGAACCGACTTTCGGTAACTACTTCAAAGAGCATGGCTACGCGACAGCCGTGGCCGGCAAATGGCAGTTACTGACAACCAAAGGCGGGGTCTCCCCGGAAGAAGCGGGCTTCGACACGCACTGCCTATGGAACATTCCTGGCGGCGGGCGAGAGCGATACTGGAATCCGTCGCTGGTACAGAACGGGAAACTGCTCGATCTGCCGGACGAAAGTTATGGCCCTGACATCACCACTGACTTTCTGATCGACTTTATTAAGACAAATCGCGAAAAGCCGTTCCTCGCCTACTTCCCGATGATTCTTCCTCACAATCCGTTTCCGGTGACTCCGGACAGCGCCGACCCGAAGTCGAAGGACGCGAAACGGAACTTCATCGACATGGTGCAGTACATCGACAAGAACGTCGGTCGGCTCGAAGACACGTTGAAGGATCTCGGACTGCGTGAGAACACGCTGATTATCTTTACCGGTGACAACGGCACCAATGCCGTACTGACATCCGAACTGAATGGGCGTCAGATTCGAGGCGGGAAAGGTTTCACGCACGACTACGGGACTCACGTGCCTTTGATCGTCAACTGGCCGGGAACTGTGCCAGCCGGAAAAGTGATCGACGATCTTGTTTGCTTTTCCGATCTGTTCCCGACGATGGTCGAAGCGGCGGGACTGCCTCCGAAAAAGATCACCGACGGAGACGGTTGGAGTTTCTGGCCGCAGTGCAAGGGCAAAGCAGGACACAAACGTGAGTGGATTTACTGTTACTACTTTCCTCGACCGTCATCCGCAAAATACAACGACAAATACAGCCATTTTGAAGTCAGGTTCGCACGAAACGAACGCTACAAGCTGTACGACAACGGCGGAATGTTTGACACGATTGAGGATGTCCTCGAGAAACGCCCGATCGCAATCGGCAAGGCTGGATCTGCTGGTGAGTCAGCACGCAAAGAGCTTCAGCAGGCGCTGGACTCCTATCCCGATGCCGGCCGGAATGCCAACGGCACAAAGCAGACAGCGAAACAGAATAAACGTTAGCAGTTTAATGCCCGCACTAGGATCGCAGATTGTCAATTACTCATTTAATAGAACTCATCCAATGAACTCCATTCGTTTTCTCGGACTACTCCTGATCCTGTCAGCCACTGCTCAGGCTACGGACGTTTTTGACATGGATGCGATACGTGACTCGTCCACACTGGAGATTGAAGTCGTCCAAGATTGGCGAACGGTCCCAGGTCCCGTCATGACGCGACAGAAACTGGTCACAATCAACGTCGGCGAAATCTGGCAGGGCCAGGATTATCGACTGCCTGTTCGGATGGTAGTTCCTGCAGATCGTAAAGCTCGTGGCTTTCATCTCACTGGGGGAAATTCACCCACGAAATTGGAGCGAGAAACACGACCCAGAGGCATTGATCTTCTATTGCTCCAGGGTGGCGTGGGACTGGTCATGACCGTGGTTCAAGAGCCCGGATCTTATGGCAAGCCTGAGCTGGGAGGACGCTCGGAAGCCCGCTTTGCGAAGTCGTTGGATCCCCATCACAAAATCCAATACTGGGCTTGGCCTGCAACGCTGATGCGAGCGATCACAACGGCCTATGCCGAAACGGACCACTTCGACAAAGGCAAGGTCGCCGTAACCGGCTCATCGAAAAACGGAGCCTCTCCTTCGATGGCGATCATCCACGACGACCGCATGACCGCGCTCCACGCTTCTGTTTCACCAATCTGGGACTCGCCGCTCCGGCTCTGTGATCGGGAGGCATGGGATCGGCATCTCGCAGAGGGAGGTCAGCAACGAGGTTTTTCGGGGGGGCATTTCGGTCCAAACTTCAATCAACGCGTTCTAGATGCCGGCAACACTTGGGAAAATCTACAGACCTTTGCCAATGACATTTCTGATCAGGTATTCGTTTCGCGAAATCTCCAAGGACTTCGCGATCGTGGAGTCGAGATGCTGTTTCACCCTGGAACACATGACATGGTCGCGTACGACATGGCTTGGGGCGGAGCGCATCATCCGTCGATTCCCCTGTATCTCGGAGCGAACAGTGGTCACGGAAAAAAAGGGCACTCCAATATCGAGCAAGATCAGCAGAACAAGTCTGCATTTTTGCTTCGTCATTTTTTCCCAGACGATGTTCGCCAGCCGCTTCTGACCTCTCCGACAATTGAGACGAACCTCACCAAGAGCACCCTAAAAGTGACCGTCCGTTTCGCGCCTGATTCCGGTGAAGAATCGGGACGCATCTGGTGGATGAACGATCGGGGTGCCGACGGAAGTCCACGATACCTAAAGGAACCGATACCCGACAAGAACACCAAAGAAATGGCTCAGGACTCCGACAGCGGAGTGTGGACTGTGGAGATCAAAATCGATCCCAACGCGTCACGAATCGATCTCTTCAGCAACCACCGCAAGACGATCAAGTATCGCGAAAAAGAACTCCGAACTTACATCTCCAGCCCATACACACGGATAGAGCTCTAGTCGCTGATGCTGCTGATCTCGTCTCCAATTGGCAAACCAAAACTCAACTATGAAGAACACTTTTTCGATCGTTTCCTTTGCGCTGCTTTTTGCTGCAAACGTTTTCGCCGAACCTCAGCCGAACGTCCTGATTATCCTCGCTGATGACATGGGCTACTCGGATCTGGGGTGCATGGGTTCGGAGATCAAGACGCCCCATCTCGACCGCCTCGCACGTGACGGTGTCCTTTTCACCCAAGCCTACAATACCGCAAAGTGTTTCCCTACGCGCGCCAGCTTGCTGACCGGGACATGGTTCCAGCAAACGGATCGTGATTTCACGAATACCACGACTCTCGGCGAGGTTCTCCAGCCGGCTGACTATCACACACTCTGGTCCGGCAAACATCATGCCACCTTCGATCCGCGAACTCGCGGTTTTGATCGTTTCTATGGATTTCTCGGTGGAGCGATCAATTGCTGGAACCCGGGAAATGCCCCCGCGATAGGCGCTCCGGATCCGGCGAGGATTGAGCACTACCAGTGGATTCTCGATGAAGATGAGATAACCGAGCCTTTCGTTCCGGATCGTGCCGATTGGTATGCCACCGATGTCTTCACCGACAAGAGTATTGAGTGGCTGGGAGAGACCGCTGGCGATGAAAAGCCGTTCTTTCTCTACCTGGCCTACAATGCGCCGCACTGGCCACTGCATGCACCTGAAGAAAGTATCGAAGCGTGTCGAGGCAGATACGATGCCGGTTACGATTTTGTTCGCAACGCACGCTACCAGCGCCAGGTTGAAACGGGTTTGATTAACCCGAAGATCGCGCCCCTTTCGCCGCCCGAATATGATCAGCCTTGGGAATCTTTATCCGCGGAACTTAAAGAGAGACGAATCGGACAGATGGAAGTCTACGCCGCAATGATCGAGCGGATGGACGAAAATATTGGCCGGGTCATTGATCTCCTCGATCGACAGGGGCGCATGGAGAACACTATTATCTTCTTTCTCATCGACAACGGTGCCTGCGCGACCGATCCTGCCAATCGGGTCGGGAACTATCGGAAAGATGTGCCGATCGGCGGGGTGGATAGTTACGAAGCCTATCACCAGGGCTGGGCCTGTGTCAGCAACACGCCCCTGCGTCGTTTTAAAACCAAAAGTCACGAAGGCGGCGTCTGCACACCCATGATCGTGCACTGGGCTGAAGGCATCGAGTCGCCCGGTCGAATCTGTCGAGAGCCAGTTCACCTGGTCGATATCCCGCCTACGGTGGCTGCTCTCGCTGGAGCGAAAAATCCGGCAACTGGTCAGGGAATCAACATCAACAACGCGTTCCAAAACAAACCACTGCAGCGCGAAGGAAATCTCTACTGGCAATGGGGTGGCGGTAACGCCATTCGCAAGGGAGATATGAAACTCGTCCGTCACAACGGCGGCGACTGGGAACTCTACGATCTCGCAAAAGATCGTACCGAGTTGAACGATCTTGCGGGGGAGATGCCGGAATTGGTGGGAGCCCTCGACGAAGCCTGGAACGCCTGGTGGATGGAGTGCACCGGGAGTGAGTTCAAGGCGAAGACGAAATCGGAGAACAAATGATGCAGGAAAAACCTGGCAGCTACGGCATGCCGCCGTTCCGGATTCTACAGAACATCGGGCTCCTTGGATTGGTGACAATTGTTCTCACCACCTTTGTCCACGCGGCCGATAAACCGAACATCCTTCTCATTCTCTCGGATGATCACAGTGTCCCGCATGTCAGCTGTTACGACGACGAAAACACGAAGCGGTTCAAGATTACACCGAACCTTCGGAAGTTCGCCGAGCAAGGAATGCGGTTTGATCAGGCATACACGTCCGCCCCGCAATGTGCTCCGTCACGGATTTCGATTTTTGCGTGTCGATCTCCCGTCGGCTTGGGCGTCACTCGATTCGCGCAGCCACCACGCGGTGATGTTCGTTTTTTTACAGACGTGCTTCGCGCAAACGGTTACTGGGTGGGACTGGACGGACGCCATCAGCATCTCGACGGCCGTGTCCGCGAAGCCGAGCACATTGACAGGGCGCTGCGGGAAGCCGGCATGCAGAGTCTCGACGAGCGGTTTGATCATTTCGTGCGATCTGCGGGGACCAAGGGTGACAATTTGTTGCGTGTCGCCGATCGCGTTGCAGCGGCTCTGGACAAAGTGCCCGACGAAAAACCGTTCTTCCTTTACTTTGGTTTTAATCAGCCGCATCGAAAGTTCGCGCTGAAGTACGACGGTATCGATCCGAGCGAATTGAAACTTCCGGCTGACTGGCCCGATCTCCCTGAAGTCCGCGTCGACTACGCCAGGTATCTTGCGTCGGTCCGCGAACTGGATCATGGATTCGGACTGATCATGCATCTTCTGAAGACCCGCGGCATCGAAGACAACACGCTCGTTATCTTCATGGGCGACAACGGCGAAGCGCTGCTACGAGGCAAAGGCACTCTGCTGGATCGCGGCACTCATGTTCCGCTGATGATCCGCTGGCCGGGCCGAGTCGAACCGGGGTCGAATTCTTCCGCGCTTGTGTGTGGCACAGACCTTGGCCCGACGATTCTCTCCGCATGTGGAATGAAACCGCTAAAGGAAATGACGGGCGTCAGTCTTTTTCGGCAACTTCTCGGCGAGAAGGCTGAAGACCGGCGATACGTATTCGCCGAACGTGGCTGGCACTGGGGACCGATCACCCGAACCGATGGTCTGGACCTTTCGCGTTCAATCACGTCGACGCATTACCGCTACATCTACAACGCACTGCCGAACCGCAGCTACACGCCGGTCGACATGCCAAACAAGGATGCTTGGAAGGCGATTCAGTCGGCAAACGCAGCTGATAAGCTCTCGCCATTGCACCAGCGACTCTACTTTCAGAACCCTCGGCCAGTCGTCGAGTTGTACGATCTGCGAAACGATCCGCTGGAACTCAACAATCTGGCGGGAAAGAAGTCAGTCGCCGACATGGAACAAACTCTGCGTGAAGAGCTTGAAAGCTGGATGATTCGCGAGCACGATTTTCTGCCACTACCGACGCATGCGCTGCAGAATACGAAGTGAGATTCACGCATCGAACTCAGAAAAACAACAAACCCTCGGCCACAAGACATTTGTGACCGAGGGTTTGGTTCGGATTGAGACAGGAGAGCTCCCCGGATAGGACTCGAACCAGACTGACGAACGCCGAGAGTGGCGACTGGATTTGAACTCCGTAACTTCGGACCTGCCAGTAGGTTCGAGCAATTGCCCTTCGTCGCACCCTGAAAACTGTCACCCGTTTGAACTGACTGATTTGGGCTTCATGGTTTGCGTAACTCACTCGCACCAAACGAAAAACAGCTCGCGGCGAACGAACGCGACGAGCTGTTTTGAATTCAAGTCGGGGCGACAAGATTTGAACTTGCGACCTCTGCGTCCCGAACGCAGCGCTCTACCAGGCTGAGCCACACCCCGATATGTGTGATTTGTTGCTGTTATCGTCGGATTTTGTGGTGAACTCGTCAACAGTAGGTGAGGACTCTAGCTCCAAATTTTCCACCATGGTTTGGGTTTTGGCGGTGGTGTGGCTCGGATGGACAAAATCCCAACTTCGTCCACGTGTTCACTGCCGCGAACAGGCGCCATCTTTAACATCGAAGCATCGGAAAGCTTATCCAGCGTCGGTGTGGTTGAATCGGATTTCAAGACGTGTAGCTTGCACTTAAATTGCTTCGTCGCCGCCATCATCGCGGAAATGACTTCTCTTACTTTTGGTCGATCACCAAAGTGGTCGATAACGAAGCAATCTTCCTCTTTCTTGTAACCATGGACGTTGGCAAATTTCCAGGTTCCCTTCTGTTCGTCTTCCTCGTCCCAGCCATGATACTCGTCTCGCATCGTTGACGCTCCGCATAGGTGACTATGAAAAACCAGTAGAAATCGTTGTCAGCGCATATACTCCATCATCGAAATACTCGCTGAACGGGGACTTGTAACTCCTAGGATAACGGTTCTCGCAGTCGGAAACCACTCTGTAAGGGTGTCAGCCCCCAGTTAGCGGTCAATTTCGTATTCGGTCATTTTCCGATAGGCCGTCGCTCGGCTGATCCCCAATAATTTCGCCGCCTCGGGTACACTGCCGCCCGTTCGTTCGATGGCTTTGCGAATCAAACGCTGTTCCCATTCGTCTAGTCGCAATGTATCGAGACGACTGAGTCCAGCGTCCCGTAGTCCAAGATCACCGCTTTCAATCGTTGGATCGTCCGCCATGACGACGGCACTATCGATCACATTGCGAAGTTGCCGGACGTTACCGGGCCACGCATATTCCAGCAGACGGTCCCGGGCTTCGTCACTAATTGTCAGCGCGGGACGACCATGTTGGCGGCAAAAATGATCGAGAAAATGTTCCATCAACAATTTGATGTCTTTGCCGCGTTCACGAAGCGGCGGCACCACCAATTCAAACACGCTCAGCCGATAAAACAGGTCTTCGCGAAACCGTTTCTCACGAACGAATTCTGCCAAGTCGCGGTTGGTCGCCGCGATCACACGCACATCCACCAACACCTCTTTCGTAGCACCCACCGGCAGGAACGGGTGGCCTTCGAGAATCCTTAGCAGCTTGGCTTGTCCTTCGAGTGTCAATTCGCCGATTTCGTCGAGAAACAACGTACCTGTATCGGCTTGTTGGAACCATCCATCGTGATCGTTGTCCGCACCGGTAAACGATCCTTTGCGATGCCCGAACAATTGGCTTTCAATCAAATCATGGGGAATCGCGGCGCAATTGACTGTCAACATCGGGCGTTTCGCTCGGCGGCTGGCCCGATGGACGGCGCGGGCCACCAATTCTTTCCCTACTCCACTTTCGCCTCGGATCAATACCGAGCCGCTTGCAGTGCCGACGCGAGAGATTCGTTCCTTCAATTTCACCATCACAGGGCTCGAACCAATCAGTTCATCGGAATCGGCATTGCGATCGGCGATGCGGTTGCGTTCCGCTTTAAGAGAGTCGCGTTCAAAGGCTTGACTCAGGCCGATGGCCAATAACCGAGCGGCCGCGACAACAAGTTCAAAGTGTTCCGGAGTGTATTTGGGCTTGCGACGATACAATTGCAGCACACCCAGGCTTGATCCATCACAGACCAACGGCGCATAGATGATGTCGGCCCAATGCTTGCCGCTGGCTCGTTTGGAATTTTCTTTGGGGGTTGCGTGAGACTCGAGTTCCGGATCACTTCGCGATGCATCATTGATCCAGATTGCTTCTCCGTCGCGGGCAAGCCGTCGCATCAGAGATTTTTCGATGACGACGGCGTCCTCTGAATCAGGAGGTTCTACGCGGCGCGGTTTCAATTGACCGTCACCCGAGTCAAAGGTCAATCCAACCACATCCGATTCGGTTCGGTCCTTGAGAAGTTTGATCAGGGTGTCAATGACCTCATCGGCGTCGCGAGACCGCAGTAGACTGAGGCTGAGCGAGTAGAGGTCAATCAGACATCCCGTCGCGGCGACCTGAGCGAGAGGGTCTTCATCGTCGGGAAGCCAGCTCTTTTCAAATTTTAAGTCGTCGGGATTGTAAGTGTCCGTCAGGGACATTTCGTCGGCTGTGTCTTTTTCGGTTTCGACCAATTCCAATTCCGTCGATCCGATTTTGAGAGTGTTTTGATGCACCAAGCGAGCATGATCCGTTTTTTGGCCGTTAACGAGCGTCCCGTTTCGGCTACTCGTATCCCGCAGTTGCCATCCACCTTCTTCCCGATAAATGACCGCATGGAATCGGCTGCTGATCGGATCCGTCAGCATGATTTCGCAGTTTTTGCCGCGGCCGATGTGCATCGGCCGGTCGGGATCGAGGGTGAATTGGCGTCCCTTTTCGGGGCCGGTCCGCACCGTTAAGTAAGCTGTCATCGCGTCGTCGTCGCTTCCACGGGCGTTGGTTTCAACGCTCCAATTGAGATACGGTTAATGCAAGGTACAGGCGTCTCAATGTCTGCCCTGGTTGTCTCATAATAAGACAAAAGCAGGCCTCTGTGGTGTTTCATAAAAAAAAATATTTGCCCTGAGCCAATCGGTTGGTGCGTTTACCGGCAAAACGGGCTCGGTCGGTCCGACAATTGAATTTCCTATCGCCCGAGGGATCTCTATGCGTTAGGTTGCTAGAATGTGCGTGAATTCTGTTTGTTTCGTGTTAGAAAGTCATTTGCGTTGAATGTCCGCTCTCGAGAACCCGTGTTATTCATGGTCACTTTCAAACCTAACCTCTTCTTGCCTACTGTACATGTGTGTGCGGCGGTAAGTCTGTTTGCGGTATTCGCATGTTTTCCACTTCCTGCTTTGGCAGAGGACATCGGGGAACAGAAAATCGATACCGCGCAAATCGCTCTGTGGGTGAAGCAACTTGGTGCCAATAAATTTGCAGAACGAGAAAGCGCGGCGGCCCATTTGGCCGATCTCGGCCTTGACGCGATTCCAGTGCTTCAAGAGGCGTCCGAGCAAACGGCGGATGCGGAAGTTCGGTTACGTGCTGGAAAATTGATTCGTCAACTAACCGAAGGCGATATGCGAGCGCACATCGAAGCGTTTCTGGCGGGGAAAGATGTTTCCTTCGACGGTTGGAATCGGGTTGCGATGTTGATGGGGGATTCGATTGGTGTGCGCGAATTGTTTGTCGAGATAATGTTGGCTCATCCGGAAGTGACGAAGTCGTTGGCGGGTGCGAGTCGCGATCGCTATGTCGCGATGGAAGTGGCGGTCGGGCGAGTGTCGTCGCGGATGTATGAGCAATTTCAACCGGCCACGCGTGCAGATATTGTTGCGTTACTTTTGCCAGCGATCGATGCCGCTGTGCCTGTCAGTGAAAGTAACGAGAGTTTGCTGTTGTCGATCCTGAGACAATCGGAGGGATCGAGACTTCACCGCGATATGCAATTGAGCGGGCCGATCGACGAGTTGGTCGGAATTTGGGTCAATCGATCGAGTCTAGCGAATCGCGAAGAGATGATTTTCTTTGCGATGAATTGGCAATTACCCTCGGTGTTGCCAATTGCGGAAAAAACGCTGGTTGAATCGACCGCTGCCAATACGATCGCGACCGCCTTGCAAGCGATTTCGCAATACGGAGATCGCGATGACACCGAATTGGTTGCCCATTTCCTTGATGATACTCGTCTAATCGCTTCGCAATCGATTGTCGCGGGCGATATCAGCGAGACGATGATTGGGGACGCTGCGATGATTACGATCGCGCGCTTGCTATACAACGGTCCGATTACGGAAATGGGTTTCCCCAGCGACGAGAAACATCCTTTGCAAGGGTTTATTCTTGAAGAAATCGGTTATTCCAAAGCCAATCCGGATGATCGTAAAGCGATCCGAAAGCGAATCGATGAATTGGTCGATGCGGAGCGAAAACGCAGGGCGGGCGAGTTGGATCAATCTTAGGCGCAGGGGCCGCTCGCCAATGAGGGTAGCGAAAGTGGGCGGCGCACGGGCAACGACATGCATAGGTTTCGCATGCCGGGGCATCTACTCACTGCGTGAACAGAAGCACGGTGAGGTCGTCGGGCTTGCCAGGCAATTGCGGGTCTTGGCCATCCATCCTACTGCTCGACAATGCGGCGAGGTTTTCCATTCGCTTGTTGGGATCGCCGTTTTTGATCGTTTCGACCACTTCGGAAATGTGCAGATTGTCGAACAATCCGTCGCTGGCCAAAATGACGCGGTCGCGTCGTGAGAGTGGCCGCGAGGGGCCGACGCCGATGTGCATGGTAGCAGAGCCAACCAAGTTGGAGACGATGTGGCGCTCGTCATGTGTCATGGCGGATTCTTCGTCGAGTAGTCCAGATTCGACTAAGTAACCGACCGGTGAATGCGATGTCGATTTCCATTTCAAGACACCGCGTTGGCCGACGATCATGGCCATCGAATCGCCGACGGTATAGACGCGAGCTCTCTGGTCAACAATTTCGACTACCGACAGGGTTGTTGCCGCTCCGACACCAAGATCCAAAATGTCGTGGTTGGCCTTTTCAATCCCATCCAAAATCGCGGGGCGTAAGTCGGCACCCGGTTCGGCTTCAAGGACCGATTCGGCGACACAGTGAACCGCGATCGCGGATGCTTTGTAACCGAGCGGACATCCGCCGACTCCATCCGCAACGGCCATGATGATCGCGCCGCCAATTGTTTGGACCACAACGGCGCTATCATCATTCGGCTCTTCTTTTCCAGGACAACGCTTTGCCAATGCGATGATCCGGCCCGATGATATTTCCAGCGATTGCGACTTTTGCATGTCGCTTTCAACGAAGAACTCGCACTCTGTTTTGGAGATCGTGGTCAGCATGGCTTCGTGTATGTACAAACGTAAAGTTTAGAGGCAATTCTTGAACGAAAAATCCCGTCGGAATCTTAGGTCCATTAATTCTAGCTTGTCGCACGATGCCGGCGAGCGTAGCGAATCGCTTTCGTGCGAGTTCGCTCGAATGCAGAAAGCATTTGGCCTGCATCCCGGTACCGTTGGCGGGGTTTGATTGCAAGCGATTTGCGTATTACAGCGATTAGATCGCCATGCGCACGCCGCCGCAGTGTTGCATTCCCTGCAAGCGGCCACTCAAACGGATATTCAGGCCATTTGCTTGAGAAAAAGCGATACGCGATCAATCCGATTGAAAAAACATCACTCCGAGTGGACGGTTTGCCCATCGCTTGTTCCGGAGCCATGTAGCCAATTGTCCCCGTCCCTGAACCCGAGATCGTTTTTTGGGCTGCTTTGGCAATCCCGAAATCAGCCAAGCGGATATGGTTGTCGTCAAACATCAGCACGTTTTCGGGCTTAATGTCACAGTGGATCACGGCATGTTCATGAGCATAGGCGACACCATCAAGAAGCTGTCTCAGGAGGTCAAACGCCAACTCGAACCCCATTCGTTTTTTTAGCCGGTCATCGAGGGTACGCTCGGCGAGTGGGGTGATAATGACAAAGTGGTCATCAATGAAGGTGGCGTCGCGGATCGGTAAGATGTTTGGGTGATCGAATTGAATCGTCAATCGTGCCTCGCGACGGAACTCTTCTAAGAGTGCCTCGGAGACCAATTCGGGTGTGGGAATCTTTAACGCCACTTTAATCCCAAGTACTGTATCGAAGGCCGCATAGACGGTCGCAAACCCGCCGACGCCCAAGCGTCGTTCGATACGATATTTACCAAGCCGCGAACCGACGCGGAGAGAGGTTTTCCGTTTAGAGTGCATTAAGTTGGGAACGAAACCGAGAATGGGATTGCCATCAGGACCAAGGGGCGAAACACCAACGCATTTGTGAATGCGAAAGCCCGATTTCGACCGTTTGACATTATTGATTACCGAATTCAAAACGGGAAGACTTTTTCAGCAGTTTTCTGGATCACTTGCCAACGTGGCGTTGATTATCGCGTCCAGCTAAGAGAGGAGGCCTTGTCGTCGTCAACAAGTCGCGTTGGGAACTGGAATGTTTGTCGTGTTCCAGCGATGTCCTTGAATGCGTCGGCAGCCTACTGTGTGGCGTAACTTGGTATTCCTCAACGAATAAAACAGCTAATGCTCCGTCGCTTCGAAGAGGGCTCGATTGCTCAGAATTGCCGCGACATTGCTGACCCCCGTTGGCGAAATGACTGGATTGTAAATCGTGCCGGAGATCGGCAAATAAATGAAATCGCTTGCGTGGGCATGCTCTCTTTCGTGGGCATCCACGTTTCGGCTCAAAGCCAACGCGGTTCGCGGCACTTTGGCAATCATATTCAATTGACCATCCAATCTCACGCCGCCTCGCGTCACCACACTGGTGTCACCGATGTTGATTTTTACCCCTTGGTTATGCAGTACAGCGAAATCGAGATCGAACTCGACCATCTGTTTCGGCAATGTTACGAGATCTTGTGAAAGACCTGTTGTGGGAAGTTCGTGGTCCCGTGCGATTGCTTGGACTTTCTTGGCAACCTCCATGATCTGTTTTGCCATTGGGCTTAGAGAAATATTGGCTCTTTCAATCACTAATCGACCTACGACTCGGCTCCGTTCGGGTTTGTCCAGGTTGATCGTCGCCTCATCAAGCTCGAAGCCAAAGCAACCGTCGACGCTGTCGACCCGCGACACGGGTGGCGCGATGAACTTTAGCAAGCGTTGGCTTGTCTCGTCGCTTAACTTCATTGACTCCGAAACAACCCCTGGATCGAGACGAACGATGACTGGTCCTGGCCGGTAACAAACCTCGGCGCCAATCGTGAATTGACTGTCATCCACTTGAAGTTTGGTGGACGCGATTTTTATGCGAGACTCGCTCATGCGAAACGGAATCGCAGCCGCGCCGATCTTTATCCCTGAACTGGTGATTGCTTCCCATTTTAATTCGCCACTCAAGTCAAATCCGACCGATCCGCCGGCGGTACGTTGGAGGTTGAGCGTGATCGGCGCCTGATGAATTCCGGTAATCTCGATTGGTGTGCCCGCAAGCCGACTTAACCGTTGGCCTAGTTGATGCATGTCGAGTCGCGCTGGTCCGTTGAGCTCCATATTGGCGTCTTGGTTTTTCCAGTTGGCTTTGCCGGTGAGTGTCGAAGAAAACCAGTGCCCAGCGATTTGAACCTTCTTTGCAATCGCACAGTGAGTGGTCGGGTCATACTGAATGACACCCTCGATCTTCAGAACCGGTTCGGACCAAACAATCCGCTCTTTGGGCGAATCACTGACGGCGCGGGCGATGATACGGCCGGGCGTTGGTTCGCGGTGATGTGATGCGATGGACGTAGCCACTGCGGCGTCCGAGCGACCGTGTGAAGATTCGACCAGAGAAACATCGCGGCCGGATATTTCCGTGTCGTAGACAATCTTGTTTCCAATGCGTTTGACTTTGACCTTTCCGCCAAAGTCACCTTCGATGTGTTGATTGTGAATTGCATGTTTTTGAGTAAATCGATAGCCAACCGGGCGGTACCATCGAGTAGGTTGCTGCGATTGCCAAGACTTAGTCGTTGCTTCATGCTTGGGCTCAGTAGGTTTAAGCTGATCGCCATCCAATTTGCATTGCCAATCGACCACCAAGTCAAGATCCTGCTGATCGGCTTGTCCTCGTATCGACGCAGAAATCGAATCCCCGCGAATGGTGCAACCTGTGGCCTTCCAATCGCCTGAGGGCCACGTGAAATTGCCGTCAAAAGCGATCTTGATGTTCGGATCGCTCAAGCTACGATCTTTATACACAATGCCAACATCGGCTAGCTCGATCGTCGCTTTGTCCAATCGCCCACTGCTGCGACCAAACTCACCTTGAACGACCGCTGTGAATGTGCCTGTTGCGTCATGCAGTTCAGACAGAATCGATTGTTCCAAGACCGTCCTCTTTAGCAGATGCTCCAAGGGTTCGAGTCCACCGGATGCTTCGATCTGCAACGGGAAATGTGAGACTTGCGTCGGATGGGAAACGGGTCGAACTAATTGGGCCTGCAAATTCAAATCGTCGCCACGAAATGTCACATTGGCATCTCGCAGTTCCACCATCACTTGGTCTCGGAACCGGCCACAAAGATCGACGTTCCATTTGGCCTGCTTTTGATTGATCGGCTGTTCGTCGTCCAATTGGAGATGAAAGTTCGTTGCGGTTGCTTCGCCCGTCCATTGCCATTGGTCTTGGCCCGTTTCATGCCAGGCGAAATTCCCGTCGATGGCGCCGGACAGACTATTGTTTGACAACCGCGTGATCGGGCGTAGCATCGTCGCGATCCGGTCCAGGTTCAATTGAAGTTTCGCTGAGCCGTGGGTCGGCGACCCTGCGCCAGTCGCATTGACAAATTGGCTCTCCAAACGGAATTGGTCACAAGTCCATGCATGCTCGTCATGGACGACGGTCGCTTGTATGTCGAGCGGCTCGATAGCGACATCGGCATCGAAGCTCCGGATGATGATGGGACTTGTTCCTAGCGTGACTTCCTTTTGTTGCGAGGCGTTGGATTTGATCGTGGCAAAGAGATGACCGGATTTGATTTTCGAATCAGCGGGTAAATGGAATAGCGATGGGAATCGTTTGGGGATCGCCGCATCTAGCATCGGCAGGTCGACGTTCAATGCCAAAACGCCATCAAGTGTTTCGAGCGTATTGATTGGATCGGAATACAAACCAGCAAACGTTAGCGTCCGATCGAACGAACCGTCGAAGGCGACCGAGCCTATATCGGTATTGATTCGAATCGCTTTCGCATTGATTGTGCCGTCTGTGATCGTGAGGGAACCTTCAAAGGATCCGATGACGCGGTCGTCCGTCGATGGATTGGACAACTCTCCCGATGCATTCGCGACGATCTTATCGCCGGCAAATGTAATGTCGAGTTTCGATTTAGCAATTTGCCATGTCGATCCCGTTGTCTCGTCCATGACATGGATGCGAATGCGTTGGATTTTGACATGGCCGCTTGGCCGTTGAAGGCTCGATTTGTTTGTGTTGAGTATTGTCCCGAAGTCGTCTTCCAATGTGCATTTGTCGTGG
Source organism: Novipirellula herctigrandis (assembly GCA_007859835.1). GTDB lineage: Bacteria > Planctomycetota > Planctomycetia > Pirellulales > Pirellulaceae > Novipirellula_A > Novipirellula_A herctigrandis. The sequence continues at coordinate 8,274,084 of SJPJ01000001.1, forward strand.
CGTATTTTGCAATGAACGTCCACACTATGAATGGTTACCGCGCCGATGGAGTGACTCGACAATCCGATCAGATGGGCGAGCGTCAGGTCGGAATCGATTTGTCCGATGAAGTATTTGTTTTCGCCCGAGTTGCCTGTTAATCGAACGCCAGACAAACGAAGCGGCGTTGTCCAACCGATTCGAAAATACTGTGACTCAATGGAAAGCCCATGCCGAGCGAGCACGCGTGAAAGGAGTGCAGGCCCGAGCGACGAACGGCTGATGACCTTTGGCGTGATCGCGAACAATGTGCCGACGAATAAGACGACAAACGCCGCCGAAATCGTGATGGCGAGCCAATACCGACGCAGCGTTTTGTGAACGCGGCGTGGAACGTCAAGCGGTGAGAATCGGTTCTCGGTCAAGAGCACATCCTTGTGCATAATCAAATTGGAGTTCAGCCTTCAGCTTGCGGCGGCGCAAGCGAAATCGAGAACTTCCAACCATCTCAAGGTTGGATTTTAGCGTTATTCCGCTAACAACCCAAGATCGAACTGCCGTTCTATTGCTGAATTCCAGTTCGCGAGGTCCAAATTCCCACCAAGATGCCGCTGATCGCTCCGAAAAGGTGGCCGTCCCAGGATACCGTGGAGCCGAAACTAGGGATGACGCCAAAAATAAGCGTCGATCCAAATAGAAATCCGACCAACAGTGCCACTCCCATCGACACAAATTGCTTTTCCCTGATGCCGACGGTGATAAGGTAAGCGATCAACCCGAACACTAATCCGCTGGCTCCGATGTGGTTCGCTGTGCGGCCAAAACACCATAGCAACAATCCGCCACCAATCACGATGGTGACGATGATGGGCCACGCGCGGTGCCGTGAAGCGACTGTCAAACCGAGTAGAATTGCCAGCGGAATGGTATTCGAAATCAGATGCCCAAAGCCTGCGTGCAAAAAGGGCATCAGGCCGACGCCGAAGACACCGTGCAGCGTCCGTGGTTGTAGCCCAAAATGGTTCAAGTCCGCGGGAATGATCACATCAACGATTCGAACCAACCACATTACCAACAACAGAACTACGATTGGATAGGCATCTTTTTTCACAAATTCTTCCTATAGGTTCGGTTGGAAGCACAACGGTGCATGTTGGTGTCCGGGCTTAAGTCGCCCAACACGCCGGGAGCTTGCATGATGTGAGCAACCAGTTTTGAGCAACGACGAATCCTTAGCAACGACAAGAGGACACCAAAAATTTACTTATCCTTCAGCCGTTTCACGGCATCCCTTGCTCGTTTCAGAAATGCGGTTTTGGGCTCTCCGGCTTCGAGGAAAATGGGGGGGCCGATTGTGATACAGCTCAGCAGCGGTACCGGCAACACTTCACCCCGCGGCAATATCCGGTTGACGTTGTCGATGTAGACCGGCACCAATTCAAGATCGGGTCGTTTCTTTCCCATATAATAGAGCCCGCTCTTGAACTCTGCCATCTCCGTATCGCTCGACGAACGGCCTCCTTCGGGAAACACGATCAAGGAGTAAACGTCGCCCATTTGTTGCAACATTGAATCGATCGGACTGCGATGCACTTTGATCTCTTTGCGATCAATCAACATCGCGTTGAAACTGCGAGCGAGGTGAGGCTTGAGCCACCCCGATGACCAATAGTCTTTGGCCGCGACAGGACGTGTGACCGCTCGGACTTCGCGTGGGAGAGCCGACCACAACACGACGGCGTCGAGGTGGCTAGTGTGATTGGCAAAATAGATGCGTTGACAGGTATCCGGCTGGCAATCGACCCAGCGAACGGTGAACCCACTGAACATTTTGGCCAGCAGTACGATGAAATGACTCGTGATTGTCATTCCAGAAAGTCTACTTGCCCAGCGACGTTTTGCGAAGCGGCAACGGACGAGAACCCTGTCCGGCGAACATCGTCAATTCGGATTGCCTGGTCGTTGCCGGATTCTTAGCAAGACATGCTTCCACTTTTGCATCGTACAAATCGGTCGCGAGCGTCTCGTATCCGCGGACCATGGCAGTTAGGGACCCGGTTTCGAGTACTCGTTCGCGTCCCTGTTTACCCATTCGTTTTGCCTGATCGGTACACTCTAGCAAGCGGGAAATGACTTCGGCCATGGCGTCGACATCTTTCGACGGAACCAAGTAACCTGTTTCACCGTTTACCACTGATTCGGAAACCGATCCAACATCGGTCGCCACCACGGGAACGCCACATGCCAGCGCCTCGAGAATGGAAACGGGTGACGCTTCGTTTAGTGACGACAATGCGAAAACGTCCATCGCCGCGACTAGCTCAGGCGTGTCATGGCGCGTGCCGAGCAGGTGAACGCGGTCATTCAAGTTCAACTCGTCACGAACTCGCTCGATCGTTGATCGCTCCGGCCCGTCGCCGATGATGACCCAGTGTGCATTGGGGTTTCGCTGGCTCGTTTTCCCGGCAGCTCGGACGAACATTTCGTGGTTTTTTTCGCTTCTCAACGCTGCGACGATACCAATGATCGCCGTGTCGGGTGCTAGCCCGAGTTCGCTGAGCAGAGTCGATCGTGCTTGGTCGTTTGGTTTAAAACGATCGCAATCGATGCCATTACGAATCACATGGACTTTTTCGGCAGGAAAGTGTTCGAAGTCTCGTAGAAATTCACCATGCGAATCGGCTACCGCAATGAACGCATCGGTGACACGCGTCAAGGTTCGATTCAGCCTTCCAACGCCGTCGGGCCAACCTGTGGAATGAAGTGCCGAAGCGATCACGGGCACTCCCGCCAATTTCGCCGCCATCCGGCCCCAGAACATTTTGTCGCCCGCGCCGACGGTAACAACGACGTCGATCTGCCGCTTTCGCATCAAACGAATCAAACGTGGTAAAATTCGCAAATCGTATTTCCCGCTTAATAGATCCGTATGCAGCGAAAATTCATCGGCGATCTGTTCCCCGAGTGGTCCGGCTTCTTTCAAGCAGGCAACTTCGGGAACCATCACGGCTGGGTCCATCCGGCGCATCAAGTTGACGAGCAACGTTTCTGCTCCGCCGACTGGCATGCTGGTGATGACGAAAAGGCACCGAAGCGGTTTGCGATCGGAGCGTGATGGGAGTTTTTTAAACATCGAAATGCAAGTGGGGATTGTGTGTGCGTCGCAAATTTGTCGGGCGAGCTTATCGGATTAGGGCTTCGCATGTGAGTTTCGCTTCCACTTCTTCGTTCCCATAGTCCTGCTTTGACTCACCATGCCCAATCGTATACGGGATCATCGGTTCGCTGCGCAGTTTCGAGGGGTCGAACGAAAGCCAATTTTGGAATCGAGCAAAACAGGGGTCACCATGGAAACGGCGAATGTGGAACGAATCGCGGCCGACCGTGTTATAGGCACCAAAGGCACTGCAAAAACCATCCATTCCCGCTTCGTCGACAGCGTCGATGGCAACGCGCGTTAGGTGCTTTGGCAATCCGTAGGGAAACGCGAAATAGCGAACGCGTTGTCCGATCATGTTTTGAAGTTCTTCGGTTGCGTTTGTGATCTCGTGATGAACCGTTTGTAAGTCCGTCACTTTCGAGAAATCAACGTGGTTGCGAGTGTGCAGCCCGATTTCGATTCCACGGTCCGCCATGTCGCGAATTTGGGCCAACGTGTTAACGGGCAAGGGGACGCCTGCATCAACGTCATGCGAAAAGGGTGTTTGTGAACGAATGTGCTCAATGGCAACAAAGTAGACGCATGGGATGCCGCGCTCGATCAACAATGGGATCGCAAACTCACCGTTTTCTGCATAGCCGTCATCAAACGAGAACGTCACGCTTGGACACGGCGAATCTTTTCGGTCCACTCGGCGCTGCAATTCATCGAGCCCGATCATGTCGAACCGCGATTGGCAATAATCAACATGACGCTCGAATTCGGTTCTTGATATTGTCCAATCGTTCGGATGGGTGTCCGCGACCCGGTGATAGAATGGGACGAACATCGGCGCAGCCATCTGCTTGCTCAGGCAGTGGTTGCGAATGTGACGCGCCGGCGATGTCAGCAGAACGCGAGCACTTAAAGCAGCAGACTTCAACGGATTCATGTGCATTTTGGGGTAATCGCGGGCACGTCGGGCGAAACAGACTTCCTGCTCAACCGTAGCCCACGAAGAAACTGCGATCCCAAAGGAAACCTCGGTTCATCGCCTGTGGGGACCCCCGCATGGGTTAACCGTGACGGTTGTGACGGTTGCCATGCGTGATACGATGGACGTGGTCATTGATCATGCTACTCCTTCCATCGACCGAGCGATTCCGATGTCTGAAACCCGTCGAAACCGACTTGAACGTGTACTGAAGCCATTGGTAACGCTTGCTGAATTCTCCGTCGAACATGCAAAAGCAGTCTGCGATTCATCGCCAAGCTACGTGACATCGACAATCAAGGAGTTGGTTCGCGAAGGGTTTCTCGAGCCTGCTATTGCCGATGACGAAAACGTTTATCGTTGGAAAGAATCCGACAACTTCGAACCCGATCGATGGATTGACCAACAAATTCATGGCGGCCAGATCACGCAGACGCCCGAACAAGATCGGCCACGCGAGAGGCTGCTCCGCGACGGTGCTGTGGGACTTAGTAATGCCGACTTGTTGGCAATTTTGATTCGGGTTGGCGTGAGAAAAGAATCGGCGGTTGTCGGTGGGCGATTACTCGCCAATCGGTTCGCCGACCGACTACAAGATCTTCCCAAATGCTACAAAGATGATTTGCGAGATATTAGTCCCACGGTGACAAAGGTCAGCTACGCTCAAATCATGGCCGGCATTGAATTGGGACGCCGAGTTGCTTCCGCCGAGCGCGATCGGGTCCGAGCAGCAACAAAGATCACGAGTACGCAAGCAGCGATTGAGTATTGTTCCCAAGAGTTCGCAAGGTTGGCCAGCGATGCGGTTCAGGAAGAATTTCACATCGTTTCCCTCGATACGAAACACAAGCCAATTCGCACACATCGAATCACCGTGGGGACGCTCGACGCCAGTTTGGTGCATCCGAGAGAAGTATTTCGTCCGGCGATCCGTGATTCCGCTTCAGCGATATTATTGGTACACAATCACCCCAGTGGCGATCCGGCACCGAGTCGCGAAGACCATCAAGTGACCAACCAGTTGACCGAAGCAGGCAAATTGTTGGGGATTACGGTCTTGGATCACATTGTGGTTGCACGAGAGCAGTGCGTCAGCATCCGCGAACAGGCCTGAAAAATCGAGAGGAAAGACGTTGTCGAATCACGCAGAAATTGAAATTGATAGATTGTTCAACCAATTTTATGATTGGCCAGCCGATTCGGTGGAAGTGGGCCAATTTGAATCCGTGGATTCGGTGCCGGAGCCCTACAACCAACTTCTAAACCATCATAACCACATGACGGTGACGGTCGAAGCGTTCCACCGCGAGAAGGTCGATGTGGTCGTCGATCGTGCCAACCGAGACGAAAAGTGGTACGCACGCGAGATCACGTTGCTGACGGAGCGAAGCGGTAAAAAAGTGTTGTACGGCATGGTCCGGTTGAACGTGGACTTGTTGAGCGAAGAAGCGTGGCGGCGAATCGAGAGCCAACAAACGCCGCTCGGCCGTGTGCTGATTGAACATGGCCTACTATGCGAAGTCGAATTGTGTGGCCTTTGGCGTGTCACGATGGGACCGCGACTAGCCGAACTGATGAACACCGACGTTGGTGTACTTCGCTATGGTCGGACCGCAATGATCTATTGTGATGGTGACCCCGCGATCGAGTTGCTAGAGATCGTCTCGCCGTAGGCTGCTGCGCCGATGGAAATGCGAAGCCGATGTTGTCGAGTCGGCTGTCGATGATCGTGGTCACGGATCCATCAAACGATTCGATTTTCGTGGTCCCGCGGTAGCCATCCGCTTCAACGTAACAATGGATCGATTTTTCGTTTGAACTGTTTCTGTTTGATTCATTTAGTCCAATCGAAAAAAGGCAATGGCCATGCGGCTATTTTATGGAATCGAGACGCTACTGCTTTTGTTGCGGCATCTTTCCGTGCGGTTGCCAATTAGGATGCTCAAGGTGAGCGTCTGCCATCATCGTTTCGAGTCGTTTGACGACATCCGGATTGTTTTCGGCGACATTCGTTTGCTCGCCTATGTCAGCCGTCAAATCGTAGAGTTGTGTCGGTCCAGTGCCCCAAGGCATGCGAATCGCTTTCCACTTACCCGCCCTCACGGCTTGCTTTCCACCTTGTTCGTAGAATTCCCAGTACAAATATTCGTGGGCAAGCTGCGCACCGTTGTTGCCCGTCATCGTCGGTACGAAACTGATCGAGTCTCGATCGACGGGGCATTTGGCTCCGGCAAGTTCCGCAGCAGTGGCCATGAAGTCGCCAAAGTATCCGACATGGTTGGATGTTTTTCCGGCTGGTATCGTTCCGGGCCAACGCGCGATCATTGGCACTCGGACGCCTCCTTCGTATAGATCGCGTTTCATGCCGCGAAGCGGTCCATTGGGATCAAACATTTCCGGATTGTGTCCGCCTTCGTTATGAGGCCCGTTGTCGCTACTGAACATCACGACGGTATCGTTGGCAATGTTCAATTCATCGAGTAGATCTAAAACTCGGCCAACGTCAGCATCCATCCGCGAGATCATGGCGGCTTGTCCCTTGTTCGGATTGCTCCAATCCTTCGAAGCGTATTGGCCATAATCGGGAACTTCTTGTCCGTCACCAACCCCTTTGGTCGCTTCGTTGTTTGCGTGAGGAATCGTGAATGCCATGTACAAAAAGAACGGCTTGTTTTTCTGGTTCAACGTAGCAGGTTGGTTCGTAGCGGCAGATTGCCGAATGAAATTGATTGCTTCTTCGGCAACTAAGTCATGGCTGTAGTCGATTTTTGTCGTGGCCCAACCGCCAATGAATCCTCCATAGGCTCTCTCGCGCTTCTGAACGACATTGCGGAGCTTTTCCTGAGTTTCGTTGCGCCACAAAAACTCGGGATAGTAATTGTGAGCATGAACTTGATTTAGGTAACCGTAGGCGAAATCGAACCCTTGCCGACGCGGCAAGCCTGTGGTTCCGCCGGGGGCCTCATCGCCCAAGCCCCATTTCCCCGTCAATGCAGTCGTATAACCGGCACTTTGAAGAACCTCTGGGACGGTGATGTCTTCGTCACGCAATGATTGCTTGGACATGTCGGGACCCGGCGCGTTGCCGCGAACGTGCGTATGCCCCATGTGAAGTCCGGTCATTAGAACGCTTCGCGAAGGAGCGCAAACGGTGTTGCCTGCATAGAAGTCAGTAAACCGCATCCCTTCGGCTGCCATCTGGTCCAAACGAGGTGTCTTGATCCGTTGTTGACCGTAGCACCCAAGGTCTCCGTAACCAAGGTCGTCTGCGAGGATAAAGATAATGTTTGGCTGGCGAGACGTTTCAGCGAGGCAAGGAAACATAACCAACGATAGAAACGAAAAGACGTAAATGATTCGCATGGTGATCGTATTAAGGTGAGATAGTCATGGGGTTGGCTCTTTATCGCGTTGGGGCAGTCAAAGTGTAATTCAGAACGAATTTACACCTAACGATCGGCGACACTCGATATTGTATGACGTCCAAAGAGCAAAAGCTACAACGACTGGTTCTAATCCCAGTGCAACGCACATATTGCAAATATCAAAATGGATTAGAGTTGCTCTGGAAGCACGAGTGTTGGAAGCATGACGGACTCCGCGGTGACTTTTCGTTTGGCGGCACGGAACTTCTTTCCGCCGATTGAAAATTGGACTCGCTTGGCGACGTGATGGGTTTGAAATTGCATCGCGACAGCTAGTTCTGATACGATGGGAGTCGTTTGCGAGAGAACCTCCGATGGTATTCGTTCGAGTTTCTTTTGTAGATTTGCTTCATTGCCATTTAGCTTCATTGCCATTTAGCTTCATTGCCACTCCGCCCGCATCAGCGAGAACCCAAAATGAAATCGCGTTCGATTGTTTATTTGTCTGCCTCTTGTTTCAGTTTGGTCCTCGGCATTGTGATAGGCACGTCGGTTCGCGCACAAGAGGAGTTTGCTGACAATGCGCCGTTGCCGCCGAGCATGCCCTCGGTATCAGCTAGCTCGCTACGTGCGGAAGCACTCAGAGCACTTCAAGAGGGGGATTCTGCGCGAGCTGTATTAGCGGCCGATGCGATTGTTCGCCAACATGGCGACGAGCCGCGGTCGATCCGATTAGCGGCGGACATCTATTTGCGTAGCGGAAAAGTTACCTGGGCCGTTCGGATGTTCGACCGGTATTTGAAGGCCGAACCGGAACAACGTCCCGAACTCTGGCAAAGAGGGATCGCACTTTGTTTTGCCGGCGACTACGAACAGGCTGCCGAACAATTCGAGGCACACCGGAATGTGAACCCAAACGATGTTGAAAACGCAGCGTGGCATTTCCTTTGTATCGCGAAGTTAAAATCATTCGATGACGCGAAGAAGAATGTTTTGCCAGCACCGGGTGATCGCCGGGTTCCGATGGCCGAAATATTGGCGATGTTTTCCAGCGATGACATCGCGTCGGTGGATGCGAAAGTCACATCGTTAGCGGCGGGGTCGGACGAGCGGAAAGAGGCAGCCTTCTACGGTGATTTGTATCAGGGAATCTATGCGGATGCTCGCGGCGATTCGATTCTTGCGGAGACCTTGGTGACGCGTGCGTCGCAACATGCTCCGCACAACTACATGGGTGACATTGCACGGGTCTACGCGAGACGACTCGCGTTAAACGCCACTCGTTGATCGCTCGCCCATGCGACTTCGCGCGGCGTCGAGCAAGACGGCAACGACAATCACAATCCCGGTGATGATTTGCTTTGTCGCATCGGAGACACCTAGTTGCGCCAGACCGGTTTGCAGGACGGCAATGATCAGCACGCCGAAAAACGAGCTGATCACACTGCCGCGTCCTCCCATCAAACTGGTGCCACCGATCACGCATGCAGCAATCGCAGACAACTCCATCCCGATCGCGGCATTCGGATCTGCGGTCGATAATCGCGACGTTTGCGCTAGACCCGCCAAAGCACACATCACCCCGCTCATCGCGAACACGGTGATCGTATAGGGTTTCGATGATATTCCCGACATCCGAACGGTTTCGGGGTTCGTTCCGATGGCGACACAGTACCGACCAAACACTGTGCGAGTCAAAACGAATTGTCCCAAGATCACCGCCACGATCGCCACCAGAAACGCGGGGGAAAGCATTAGCCCGGCAATAGGTTCGCCAATCCATTCCACACTCGAACCGATGTAACGCGTTTGAGATCCGGTGACACGTTTTGCACATCCGCGGGCGATTTCGAGCATTCCGAGAGTGACGATAAAGGATGGGATTCCAAACCGAACCGAAATGAACCCGCTGCATAAGCCACATAGTTGTCCGATCACAATGCCGGCAAGTATCGCTAGAAATAGGGGCCAACCATAATCGACCATCAGAACGCCAAGGACTGCGGAGGAGAGCGCCAAAACACTACCAACCGACAAGTCGATCCCGCCGACAACCAACACAAACGTCATCCCAACCGCCAACAAAGTCAAGTCGGGGATCTGGTTGGCGATCGAAATGGCCGTCGCCATCTGAAAGAAATGATCGCTGCGTAAACTAAAGACAGCGATGAGCGCCACTAGGACAGCACCCAAGCCCGCGTATTCCAAAACCGCTCTCGCCAATTGAGAGTCTCTCATGTCGCTTCCTTCTTAACATACTCGGAAAATGCGGCTTGCATGATCTTATCTTCCGACCATTCATTTCGTTCATAGCTGGTGACCATTTGGCCATTGGACATCACCGCGATGCGATCGCACACTTCGTATAGCTCTTCCAAATCGCTGCTAACAATGATGAGGGATTTGCCCGCATCGGTTAAGGCGTCGAACAAGCGATAGATTCGGATTCGCGCCGCCACGTCGATTCCACGCGTCGGTTCGTCAAACAAAAAGACGTCCGCATCGCGCATCAACCATTTGGCAATGACCACCTTTTGTTGGTTCCCACCGCTTAACGTTCCGACCGATTGTTCGATGCTGGTGTAGCGTGTCTCCATCGCTTCACATTGCTCCGCCGCAAGCCGTCGCTCCTTACCAAAAAGAATGATTCCCGCAGCAGAGAGTTTCTCTCGCATCGACGCCAATGTCGCATTCACGCGGACCGGTTGTGAAAGAAGCAACCCACTCTCTTTGCGATCTTCGGTCACCATTGCCATGCGACGAGCGACTGCTTCGTACGGATGCCGCGGTGGGGTGGTGACGTCTGAACCAGCCAATTGGACCGAACCGGAATCAGCGATGTCAGCGCCGAACAGGCAACGCAATAATTCGGTGCGACCCGAACCGACCACGCCCGCGACTCCCAATCGTTCGCCCTTTTTTAATGTGAAGCTAACATCGCGGACGAATCTTCCTCGCGAAAGCGCGTCCACTTTCAAGGCGGCTTGGTTTTCCTGTCTTGATTTACGCGTTTTTTTTGTGTTGAATTCACGCGTCAAGCTTGCTTCGGAGCTCATCAAATCAACCATCGCATCGGTTGTCAAATCGGCAGCGTCATGTGTTGCGACTTTCTTTCCGTCTCGCAAAACCGTGATGCGATCTGCCATTTGAGATACTTCGTCGAGCCGGTGACTGATGTAGATCATTCCAACTCCCTGCGTTCGCAATCGACCAAGCCAATTAAACAAAGCTTGCGTCTCGTTGGCACTGAGGGCCGCCGTCGGCTCGTCAAGAATGAGGATCCTGCATTGCCGATCCAATGCAGCTGCGATCTCAACCATTTGCCGTTGCCCGACCCCGAGAGATCGCGTGACCGTGTCGGTTTGAATGTCCTTTAGTCCGAAGCGATCCAGTGCAACACGAGCTTGTTGGTGCAATTGACTGCGGTTGATGACTCCGAAGCGATGGGGCATCCGCGAGAGCATCAAATTTTCGGCTACGGAAAGGCTCGCGACCAGATTAAGTTCTTGTTGGACGATCTGAATCCCGACCGCCTCCGCCGATTTTTTGGTCTTGGGACAATAGGCTTGTCCATCGAACTTCATCGTACCGCTCGATTTGGGCGTGAGTCCCGCAATGATTTTGCTCAGCGTCGTTTTGCCTGCACCGTTGGCACCGATGAGTGCATGGATTTCACCTTGGCGAAGATCAAAGTCGACGCTGTCCAAAACGGTGACCGCGTATCGCTTGGTCAAACCGGTCGCGGCAAAAAGCGGCTGGGCATCCAAGCTCACTCCAATGATTCTCCATTCATGGACGCGGCGGTAATCAAATCGACTGGCGTCTCGACGTCCTCGGGCGCAAGTGACGGGTCATCAAGCATTTTTAGTGCGGCTTCGATTCCGTAGACGGCCAGTTGGTCGCCATGTTGGTCCGCGGTGGCCAGCACCTTGGCTTCACGGATCGCTTCTTGGACTGCTGATATGTTGTCAAAGCCGACCACTTTTACATCCTTCGTTCGGGCGGCACTCCGAATCGCTGCGATCGCCCCGAGCGCCATCGAGTCGTTGGCGGCCAAAATCGCCTTGATCTCGGGGTGCTCGCTTAGCATCGACGAAGCAATCGTGTTCGCTTTGCTTGTTTCCCACTCGGCCGATTGGCTGTCGACGACCTCGATGCCAGCCTCTTTCATTGCTTCTTTGAAACCAAGCAGGCGTTGTTGACCGTTGAACGAAGTTCGGATGCCTTCCAAAATGGCAACCTTGTCACCCTCGGCGAGCTCTTTCGCCAATCGTTTACCCACTTTCTTTGCGCCTGCTCTGTTATCAGGCCCGACGAATGGAATCGTGATGTTCTCTTGTTTCAAGACCTCAACGTCGAGCCGATTGTCAATGTTGACGACAATGACTCCCGCCTTAATCGCTTTGCGAAGTGCTGGGACAAGGGCCTTGGAATCAGCCGGTGCGATGACGATTGCGTCGACGCCGGCCGCGACCATTTCGCCAACGATCGCGGCTTGCCGACTCAGGTCCCGTTCGTCCTTAATGCCGTTAACGGTCAACTCATACTTTTCAGCGTTTTGTGTTTGGTGAGATTCGGCACCGGCAGCCATGGTTGAGAAGAACTCATTGGCAAGCGACTTCATGATCAAGGCGACTCGCGGTTTATCATTTTTGGTTTTCGCTGAGTCGTCCGAGGAATCGGGCGCATCGGACTTGCATCCTAACGCAACTGCGAAAACCATCATGCTGAGAAGGAACGTCTTATTCATGATGACCTGTTGGGGGGGGACAATGACTGGAAATGATTTAAAGGAACGCGTTGACTTCCGCACGAGTTGGCATGCTCGGTTGAGCACCAAGGCGTGTTGAGGCAATGGCTCCGCTGGCACAGGCCATTCGCATGCTGTCGGCCAGAGTTTGCCCTTCTGCCCATGCGACCGCCAAAGCACCGGCGAAAGCGTCACCCGCAGCGGTGGTGTCAACCGCCGTGACGCCGAAGGGTTCGATCGAACGTATTGTCTCACCGTCGCCAAACACGGCTCCTTGCGATCCCATCGTGATGACGGGAAACGCGACGCCACGAAGTGCTAATTGTTCTACAGCGGCCATGCCATCGGCGACCGTTTCAACGGGAATGCCAAGTATCGCAGCCGCTTCGGATTGGTTCGGAACCAATGCATCGGCTTCAAAGAATTCGTTGGGGAAAACCTTCGGCGCAGGTGCGGGATCTAAGATCACGCGAACGCCGGCATGTTTAGCGATTTGAAGAGCTGTGACAACGGCATCCGACGGGATTTCAAGCTGTAGCAAAAGCACGTCACTCGTCTGGATTGTGGCTGCGGCCGCTTCAACATCGGTTCGCGTGACTCGGCCATTTGCACCGGGGACAACCATGATCGAATTTTCACCACTCTGTTCGACTGCCACGACGGCGACACCACTGCTCGAACCAACCGTGGTTGTCACGTGAGTGCAATCGATCCGGTGTTGGTTGAGGTTCTCGACCAGCCGGGATGAAAATACGTCATCACCGACTCGACCGATGAAGGAAACGTCGCCGCCGACCTTTGCCGCTGCAATGGCTTGGTTGGCACCTTTGCCGCCGCAAATTTCCGAAGATTGATTTGCAATGATCGTTTCTCCGCGGGCGGGTAACACCGTGCAGCGCACAACCAAGTCCATGTTGATGGAACCGCAAACGACAATTCGTGGCATCGTGGTGAGGTTTTGGAAAGGGGGGGGGTGTGGGGAGAACCGGCGGTCAAGGGACGCGACCGACTATTCACAATGCTACAATCAACGCCACTACGTAACAAGACAGCCGGTGTGCAGTGAACACGGCGTGAAACGGAGAATGAACGCCTTTCGAGCAGCCTCGAAAAAGTTTAAATTGCAGTCTGTTCACTAAATGGGTGGCCAGAGTCTTGCCGCTCATTAACGATATCTGCAGGTGAAAACTGCACTGATTAACTTTCCTAACTCTTGCAAAGAGAAGCAATTTCCATGAGTGTATTGGTACAACAACAAGCTCCTGAGTTTACCGCACAAGCCGTGATGCCCGATGGGCAATTCAAAGAAGTTTCTTTGTCCGATTACCGCGGCAAGTATGTTTTGTTGTTTTTTTGGCCTTTGGATTTCACATTCGTTTGCCCGACGGAGATCATCGCTTTCAGCGACCGTGCAGCTGATTTTGAAAAGCGGGGCGTTCAAATACTTGGCGTCTCGGTCGATAGTCACTATACCCATTTTGCATGGACTAGCACTCCGCGAAATCAAGGCGGTATCGGTAAGACCGATTACCCATTGATCGCGGACCTGAACAAACAAATCGCACGCGACTATGATGTCTTAATCGACGCCGGAATCGCTCTTCGCGGCTTGTTCTTGATCGACAAAGAGGGTGTCGTGCGGCACCAGGTTGTCAACGATTTGCCGTTGGGACGCAATGTCGACGAGGCACTTCGTATCGTTCAAGCTCTACAGCACTTCGAAGAGCATGGCGAAGTTTGCCCAGCTAATTGGCAAGAAGGCAGCGCGACGATCAAGCCAGGAGTCGAAGAGAGCAAAGAGTTCTTTAACGCGGAATACAAGTCGTAATTCGGCGAAGGTTTTGGCTCATTGATGAACGAGAAAAAAATTCGCTGTGTCGTTCATTTTCATGGCAATGTTCAAGGCGTTGGCTTTCGGGCGAACGCCATGTACGAATCGGCGGGGTTGGATATTGCGGGCTTTGTCCGCAATGAACCTAATGGTTCGGTCACGATGGATATTGTCGGACTCCAACCTGATATTGATGAATTGATTCGTCGGATCCAATCGTCGATGCGACAAAACATCGATGATGTGGAGATTGAAAAGCGGGAAACGGAAACGCTGGAAGCGGGCGTCCGGCCCAAAGGGCTTCGGATTCGGTAAGGATTTTGGACGAGGGAGCGGCGCGGTTTGGTGCGAAAACTCAATGTTCATGATGAGGGTTATCGCCCTTTTGATCATCCACGGGCGAAGCCCACGCTGGCATTTTGAACGGGCTCGCCTCGATCACTCGGTTTTCTAGACTGAGTTGCCGACATAGGAAGTGCTTTCTTTACCACGCGGGATCGGAAACTCGCCATGCAGTGGAAGTTCCTTCTACCAACATCCATCGTGTGTCAGCGTTAAGGTTCTCGAAAACCTGTTCCAATCCGCTTGGCCATCGGACGTGCAGTCGCGCAACAGACCGTGACGCTCCCAATCCGAAGAAGACAACTGACTCGTTCTTTGCTAAATATCCATCGCCTGTCTGAACGGTTTGGTATAGGGATGTCGAATCAAAATCAGCGGTTACATGAGCGCCGATCGCTTCGCGTTCCGAGATGGTGCCAACAAGTTCAAGTTGCAGCCAATGATTTGCGGTAATTGTTTGGTTTTCAAGTAACACCGCATCACGCTTTAAATCACTTACAACAACGTCGACTCGTCCGTCACGATTGTAGTCGCATTTAGCCATTGCTCTTGAGAAATGCATCGCGTTCCAGTATTCGTCGTCACCTGCGACGGTGTGCTCGATGAAACCATCGCGTCGCCCCACTAATAACTGGGTTGGCATCGCAAACAGACTGCCTTTTGCGGTTAAGTCCTCAATGTGTCCATTGCCGACGATGAGATCCCATTGGTTGTTGTTGTCGTAGTCAATTGCCTGAGTGCCAAAGCCGAGCATCTTTCGCGAAATCGTATCGAGCTTGTAGGGAACCGTCGCATCGACAAACACCCCCGACTTGTTTTGCATGTAGTGATTGGACCACTCGTCCTCAAAATTTGAGATATGGAGATCAAGCCGACCATTGCCGTCAAAATCGGCTGCGGCAACCCCCATGCATGCCTTGGGTTGTCCTGAATTTCCATACGCTACACCACGACTTACCGCCGCATCGGACCACTCCGATGGTGATTTGTCTTTCTGATTGCGGACCCACAATTGATTGGCTCGAAGGTCATTGGCGACAAACACCTCATTCCCCGGTGCCCAATCAATGTCTGTGATCAAAAGCGCCAATCCAGTGCTATAGGCCGGCTCATCTTGACCGCCCAACGGTTGAGCCGCCATCGAGCCATCGCCAAGCGAAACCAAGACCCGATCCATCGCAGGTTGGAACTGCAATGGCCCAGGCAGCGCCACCGGCTTGCCATCAGCACCATATTGAATCGGTTCAAAGATAGAATCATCATCCAAGTAGTTGACCTCGACGATATCAGGCAGCATGTCCCCGGTCACGTCTGCCATTGCTACGCTACTGGTGTAACTTGAATTTTCGCCAAGTGGCGCATTGGTATCAGTGCGGAATGTCCCGTCTCCCTGATTGATCAACAACCGATTGCGTCCGAGGTTTCCAAACAAAAGATCCTCAAACCCATCCTGATTCCAGTCTCCCGCTGTGACCCCGACGGTGTAACCGCGATCGTCGGCGGCTGATTCGTCGATCACGTTGACGAAATGGAGACTCTGATTGCGGAACAAGCCGTTCGGCTCAGTTGATTTCCCTTCGGGTGGAGTGGTAGCGGCTTGTCCAAAATAGAAGTCGACGCTGCCGTCACGGTCAAAATCGAGGCAAGCCACGCCGCCACCAAAGGCCTGGAAAATCTGGAATTCTCGTTCGACAGGCAAAGGTGCGTTCTGATAACGAAACGCGATGCCAACTTGCTCTGCAACATTTTGAAAAACCGGAGCGATCAATGGTGATTCGGTTCGCGCCAATCCTTCCGAAGTATCGTTTTCCACTGGCCGATCAGGGGCGGCAATCCTTAATTCGGTTAACCAATCATGTGCCGACCTCAATGATTTGCGATCAAGTTCACACAGTAAAAGGCTCTCGTCTCGACCTGAGGGGAACTCGCTCAGCACGCGTGCCTTGTACGTCGGAATCAGGCCGGCCTGATTGGAGCTAGGCGAAAACCGGTTCAAGGCTAACTCTTGCCATGCGATCGCTTCGAGCGGTCGCCCAATATTCATCAGTTGAGTGGCCAAATCGATGTAGTTTTGAGCCTCAGGACTCGGCGATTGTCGGATCTTTATCGCATCACGGTTAATTGAGTCAAGCGCATACGAACGTTGCCGAAACCGCTCTGCAATCTCCGATTGGGCAAACTTTTCAAGCGATGTAATGATGCCATAGTGTGCGTCCATGCTATTCGGCTCACGTTTGATCGCCTCGACAAAGCAATCGATCGCCGCTTCGTCGTTGTTATCGAGTGCCACGTTGCCGCAAGCAATCCAGTAGTCCGGATATCGTTCGCACTGACTCGGTGCGGCGGCAACCCAGGCGTGAAGTTCTTTGTGCATCTGAGCATCCGCCAGCAGGTGTGCGTATAACGCAATCGCAGCAGGGTGCTTCTGCTTGGTGACAAGATCGCTGTTGTCAAGATATTGAAGCGACTTGCGAGGGTTTCCATTGATTCGATACAGCGTCGCGATGTTCAGGACCCCCAACCGACCTATTTTCTGCTCATCGTCGGCCCTTTCAATGTCCCCATCCGATATCCAAGATCGCGACGGAAAAATCAGACTAATCAGCTCGTCACGCGACATCGATGTGTTGGCGAGCAGTTTGCGGATGTGTTCATTCGCATCAAACATATATCCTTGTTGGTTTAGCATTTGAGCTAACCTGCGACGCGCTTCGTCAAATTCAGGAGAACGCTGAAGCACGGATTCAAGTCGAATGATCGCTTGGTCGAATTCACCTTCTTGGTACAGTAGATTTGCAGCGTGAGCCTGAATGTCGTCATCGCGATCGGGATCAAGTTGCGCCATATGGTCGAGAATTCGGACTGCCTCGGCAAACTCCTCGCGCTGAGTCATGACTCGCAACATCAACGTATTGACCTGCAAATCATCAGGGCTCTCAATCAGCAGTCTGCGGATCTTCCGTTCCGCTTGGTCTATCGCCCCTGTTTCGACGAGTCGAGCCGCCGTTTGCAACCGCTGATCTCGAGTTTCGGGTGCGAGCGGCGAAGTCGCCTGAATCGGTGGTTGCTGTTTGTCGTCTTGCGTTGGCGTGCTCTCTTTGCCACAGCCGACGAATAATGCGATGATCAGAATCGCAGCCTGCCATGGCGTGAAAGAATTGGGGAAGAGCAACCGCATCCGAAGGCTCCCGCTGCGAATCATTTCTGAGAGGATCATTTCTCAGATGAATCAGCTTTCACTTGAAAGCAGATATTGTCGGCGCTAGCCGCTCCCTGGCCATCTTTGACAAAAACGAACAACCGATAGTTGCTTGGTTTTTCGGGGGCAACAATGACTGCCTCACCGTTTGTTGCGTCGACGACGCAGTTCGGAATCGAAGGCGGAACGGACTCTGCATCGCCTCCGGACTTGATGTCGGTGCTCTCGGCAACCACAACCCAACTGAACTGCAATGGATCATCATCTGGGTCAGCCGCGATCATTTTTACCTTTGATGATGATCCCGGTTTCACCACGGAATCTTTTAAGTCTGATTCAAGACGACTGACTCGTGGGCAGCGATTTTCGGGCCACTTGCCCGTCCAGGCGCGGCACATTGCATCGACCTGAGGAAGCTTCTCACCCGATGGCAAGAACATGCCGTACCACGTCGAAGTCGTTTCCTGTTTCTGTCCCCAAAGGAAGCAGTAGCTGCCAATGCAAATGTCCGCTGCGTCTTCACTCATCATCTCGTAAGTGACGTAGTAACTTGAAGCCTTGTCGCGACTCGAAGGTTCGATAGGTGCGTTCCATGGTGTTTTGCTGACTTCCCAGTGACCCGACGGGCCAAATTCAGTCAGCACAAAGGGTTTCTTCCATCCGGCGGCTTTGACTTCGCTGGCGGCCGAGGAGGCTGCTGCATAGGAGTTAACACCGAGGATGTCGATGTTCGGGTAGTGCTCTAAAATGCCTCGCACTTTGTTCGCAGATGCCCCAGCAATGACCGTCATCACCGGATGATTCGGGTCTTCGGCTTTGATGATCGCGGCTAGCTCGTTGAGTTCTTTCCAAACGTGAGGTGACTCTCCATCTGAATTAGGGCCTTCCATCTCGTTTCCGAGCCCCCACACCAATAATGCAGGAGCGTCCTTGTACTTGCGCACCGCTTGTCGAACATCTTCTCGCTGTTTGCGAATTTGTTCCGGATCGGAGTAGTCGAAGCCATGGCGTTCGTGGGCCACCCAAATGCCTGCGGAAACGGTGATTCCTAGCTCCGTACATCGGTCCAATAATGGTTTGCCATCGACCTGTGCCTCCAGTGCATCGATTCCCCATGTGCGGATCGAGTTTCCGCCGTGCTCAACCAATTCAGCAAGATGGCTCCAACCTCCGGCGCCTCGAATGAAGTACGGTTTCCCATCTCGCAAAAGTACAGCATGACCTTGCTCATCTTTCATGAGCGAAACGTCTTTAGCCAACCCATTGGTGGCTATCGTTAGCCCCGCAACGAACAGCAAAACAGTAGAAAATACGCGAATTTTTATAAGTTCTCTCATGACAGTTTAGTCTCCTGGAGGTATTGTGTGCATAAAGTTGCATAAAAGCAATCGTCGTCACCGATTTTGTCAAAGAAACCTAGAAATGGCGAAACCTTAAAATGGCCAAACGAGTCAATCAACAATTGATCGCCGACAAGCTCCAGGTTTCTCGTGCTACGGTTTCGCGATGCTTTACGAATCATCCGGGAATCAATCCGGAAACGCGCGGAAAGGTGTTTAAGCTTGCTGCCGCGCTCGGGTACAACCATTTGGAACCGCGAACCGGGAAAGGTCGCCGCAAATCTTCGCCCAACCGCTACGGCGTGCTGATCTGTACGGATGTAGAGAGTTATGAGAGTACCGATTACCAAAGTCCTGGCGAAAACCTGATTGCTGGCCTGAGTGAATTTTCTCAGCTCAACAATCTGTTGATGGAAATTCATTGTGTGGATCCCTCTGAAAAGACGTTGACAGATCCCTCTTATGCCAAGATCGAAACGCTTGGAAGACGCGAATGGGACGGTGTTGTTCTCGTCTATCCTTTTCCCGAAACGATCGTTGATGAATTGAATTTGCAGGTTCCCGTCGTCTCGTTGGTCGAGCAATACAGCGGCACCCCGGTTAACTGTGTTGACGTTGACCACCACCGGGGAATCGCTTTGATTTTACGGCGTTTGTCGGATTTGGGGCACAAACGAATCGGGTTCATGACGCATCGCTATGGATTCGATGCGAATTGGGCACTGCGTCGTCATTCGGCTTACGTCGAAGAAATGACTCGCCTTGGGTTGATGGTCGATCCTGCTAATGTTTTGAATGTTCGACCGACCGATCGGCTTGTGCCCGAGGAGGCGTACGCCAAGGCCCTTGAACGCACCCGATACGGAGTGACAGCTTGGGTTTGTGCCGCAGACCATCAAGCATACGGCTTGATCTCATTTTTTCAGCAGCACGGGGTCAAAACGCCAGCGGATGTTTCGGTAACCGGGTTTGATGGCATCGAAAAACCCGATTGGGCGCCGGAATTGACGACCGCCGTGATCCCCTACTACGAGATTGGCCAGATCGGCGGCAGGCGATTGGAAGACCTTGCACAGAAACGTTTTGGATCAGCACAGCACGTCATGCTCGATTGTACCCTTCGCGAAGGCGAGACGGTTGGGCCAGCTACCAGTGGATCGGCTACCAGTGGGCCTGCTGCCATCAATTGAGAGTCCTCGCGTTCCCAATACCCGATCGGTTCCGCCCCCCCATTTCAATGACGATTTCCACAGATCGGAAATCAAACCCAACGTCACTCCATGTGGCGTCGAATAGCCTGGAATTTGATCAAAATGCAACAATATGGAAAAGATGTGCATAAAGTTGCATTTGTTGATTGATTGATCCGAGAGTGTCGCATAGAACAGAAACTCTCAATCTAACTTACTCGTTACCTCCAATCTCCAATTTCAAAAACAACAATGAAAAACCTATTTCTACTGACACTGCTCTGTTCATGTTTCGCTTGCCCCGCTTCTCATGGAGACGAAATCAATACAGAGAAGAAACTCGACTTCGGCGACTACACATCCGAAACGATCACCGGGAAAGCTTGGGAGTCCTACAATGCAAAGAAATATGATGACGCCATCACGTTTGCGAAAACCTGTATCAAGATGTTTGAAAAAGAAGCCATCGAAATGCAGAAGAGTTTGAAGGAGCCAGTCGACTCTAGTGATCGCGATGCGGTTTCGAGTAAATGGGCATTGAACGATGTGGGAACCTGCTACTTCGTTCTGGGGCAAGCCTTGGAAGCGCAAGACAAAGGACCCGAAGCGATGAAGGCGTATAAGAAACTGGTCAAGACGGTTCCGTTTGCGCAGTGCTGGGACCCGCAAGGATGGTTCTGGAAACCTGTTGATGCAGCGAAGAAACAAATCAAGAAACTTGAATTTGAAGCCCTCGATAGCGATGACGTGAAAAAGAGTCAATAGAGCCCTGATTCAAGTTTGGATTTCACAGGAACAAGTAGCCACAAGTAGAAAACAAATGCGATGTTGAAATGGAAGGTTCCCTCGAATATATGCGAGTAGGTTTGCGACAATTGGCATCGGTGCAGTTGACTTCGATCGCATGGTTTCGGTTGGGGCGACGGTTGATGTTTCGACTTAGCTACGAGTTGTTGAGATTCCAAACTCTTATGCTGATTGTTGCAATGAGTCTCTGCGGGTGCGGGGAACAGCCAAGGGGAAATCAGTCGCTTGAGCCAACTCGCTCAAAAGACCCACGCGAAGTTTCTCAGGTTGAACCGGTGGTCGATAAACCGGCCGAGAGTTCGAGTCGATCGGGTCGGGATGGTTCGCTCCGAGAAGAGCGGGTTGATAAGGCGCTAGCTTACCAAGCAAAGGGAGCGTTTCGCGAAGCAGCCGGATTGTTTCGCGAGCAACTTTTAGAGAATCCAAAGGACTTCGAAGTACTGTTTCATCTCGCCAACACGGAGGCGGCTCAGCAAAACAAAGGTCTTGCGATCGATCTTTTGAGCGAGATTCCCCTTGACCACCCGGAAGCAGGACTTCCGGCGCTCGGTGTTTCAGCAGGCTGGTGTGTCGAGATCGAGCGATATGGAGATGCCGAACTGCGTTATCGGAAGATTCTCGAGATTGATCCTTCGATTCACTTCGCACGTCGAGCATTGGCGCACATGCTCAATCGACAAGGGCGGCGTCATGAGGCGGGTGTGTTGATCCGTCAACTCTGCATGGCGGGCGACGTGATGCAGGATGAATTGCATTCGTTGATCGTCGAATCCGATGCGATGTATGATCCGCCGGGACAGCCTCCTGCGGAAGGGACGCGTGCCTATTGGCCGATCGGTGACATGGGCCAGGCTCGTTTCCTCTTTACGGAAAAGAAATACCTCGAGGCGGCCGAGCTGGTGCAGCCGATCGTTGAATCGGGCGACGCACCTGCTTCGGTTGTTGCTTTTTTTGGCCGCGTTGCCGTGGAAGCTCAGGACGATGAAAAATTCTCGCTTTGGCTCCCTCATGTAAATGATGCAATTAGGGAGTATCCGGAGTACTGGGCCGCGATTGGAACTCACTTGATTCGAGAGGCACAGTACCCAGAGGCGGTTCGAGCACTTGCCGAGGCGCTGCGACTTGATCCAACGGACCTGCGCTCGATGCGACGACTTTTTCAAGGACTAAGGTCGATGGAGCAGCCCGACAAGGCGGAGGTTTGGATTGCGCACTACGCCCTGATGAATCGCATCTTGCGAGCAAGTGTCACTATTGCCAGCTCACCCTCGCCATCGGACAAAACCTTCCAGACCATGGCTAGTGACCTTGAATCGGTTGGTCGCAATCTTGAGGCCACTCTTTGGCGTTCGATCGCTGCAACGCGAATTTCCAATGACAAAGCACTTGCCGATCTTCGACAACAGATGAAACAAACCTTGGCACTCAACAGGGCATTTCCCACACGCGATCAACGATGGTGCGGAATGGACTTGGGCAGTGCCCCATTACCTTCGTTGCCATCACAGATTCAGTCGTTTGCAAACAATGGAACGAAGGAGCCATCTCGCATCGAAGGTTTGAAGAGTGTCGATCCAGCCTCCTTTCGCGACATTTCGAAAGAAATGGGCCTGCACCACAATTTCCGAATTGCCAAAGATCCGATTGAAAAGGCGTTTGCCATTTATCAAACCTTTGGCGGTGGCATTGCTGTGACCGATTTTGATCTCGATGGTCAGCAGGATATCTATTTAGCACAAGGCGCAGCGGATCCCGATGAATTTGTTGCCGAAGAGTCCGACATGTTGTATCGCACGATTGCCAAAGCCGGTTCACAACGGTTCGTTGACGTCACGGAGTTCGCCAATCTAAAGGAGCGAGCCTATACCGTTGGTGTGACCTCAGGTGATTGGAATCAGGATGGATTTCCTGACTTGGCCGTGACAAATATCGGTGTCAATCGGTTGCTGGTCAATCAAGGGGACGGCACCTTTGTCAGCCAGGCACTTGATGATCAACCTGACTTCACAAGACTCAGTACATCGCTTGCAATGGGGGATGTGACGGGCGACCATCTGCCTGACCTGTTTGTGTGCAACTATCTTCGCGACCCAAAAATTGCAAAGCATCCGGAACTCGACTCGATGGGTGATCCGCTCGATGCGATTGCGCCTTTAAGCGTCAAACCATTTCGCGACCAACTCTACGTCAACGCTGGCGATGGCCGAGTTCAATCGGGTTTTGTGGGAGCGGATGAGTCAGTCGCATGCACCGGACTTGGCGTCATCATGACGAACCTTCTTGAAGATCAAACTGGAAATCAAGTATTTGTTGCGAATGACGTCCGAAATAATCAGCTCTGGACCCGTGGCGACGAGGGCACGTTTGTTGACCTCGCTGTACCGTATGGCTGCGCGTATGGATCGCTCGGTTCTGCGACAGCGGCAATGGGAGTTACAGCAGCCGACTTTGATCGAACGGGAACGATTGATCTCCATGTGACCAATTTTATCAACGAGCCGGTCAGTTTTTTTATTAACGGAAATGGACTTTTTCGCGACCTCCACTACCGATTCAATTTGACTAACGGAAGCACCCCGATGCTCGGGTTTGGCACACAGGCCATCGATTACTCAAACAATGGATGGCCTGATCTGGTCGTGACCAACGGTCACATCGAAGATCTGGAAAGCAAAGGTCAAGCGTTTCGGCAACCCATTCAACTGTTCGCGAATCTTGGAACTCGTTTCGAATTGGTCGATGTCGCAAAATCCGCATATTGGTCCAAGCCGCATTTGGGCAGAGCCCTTGCTCGATTGGACATTGATCGCGATGGGAAGTTAGATTTTATCTTGAGTGACTTTCTCGATCCTACTGTGCTAATGCTAAACGAATCGCCATCGGTAAATCATTGGGTCGCATTTCGTCTGATAGGAACATCAAGTGAACGCGATGCGATTGGCGCAAAGATCAAGTTGGAAAGCAATGATCAAGTTTGGACCGCTTGGGTCACTGCGGGCGATGGATTTCTATGCAAAAACGAATCAAGCGTCCACTTTGGATTGGGGACCGACACAAGTATTCAACGCGCGGTTGTTACTTGGCCAAGCGGAAAAGAACAAACCTACGAGACGATTTCCGTGGACGAATCCATTTTATTAATCGAAGGTGAGCCAGAAAGTTTTGTTCTCCCTTCTGCAATGTTTTAGGTCGCGGAAAAGGTCAATCTTGTTAGCGAGACTATGTGTTGAATTGTCACGTCGAAGACTCAATGCGATAATTCAAATGGCTCCACGTCTTCCTGCACTAACAACCACCGAGACCGGGACGCCAATTGAGCGTAGGTCTGTTTTCGGCCATCGGGCCATGTGACGGTGACGTCGCAGGCGTGGGACGAATCGCCGGTCCCGATATGGACAACTCGTTCATTGCTACAGAGAAAACCGTCGCCGGATGTCTGTGCTGCGGTCCACCGTTGCTCTTCCGATTGAACTTCAACGATCGCTCCGACGGCGTCTCGCGAGCAGTGACGTCCACAAAGTTGCAGGTCGATCCAGTGACCTGAGTGATCGGTTCGGTTCACCAAAAGGGCGACGGGTTCGGTTTGGTGCGTGACGGCAAGATCCGTAAGGCCATCGCGGTTGGCATCAAGGGTCCATAATGCACGGCCGATGTGCGGTTGGTCGAGATACTCACCGCCAATGGCATCTTCGATCGACGTATACTCGTTTCTCTCGGTGCGTTTGAATACTTGCATCGGTTGAGAGTAGGGTGTTGCTCGTTCACCGCTTGGATAGGAATCGACATGGCCATTTGATACGACCAATTCGAGTTTCGTATCGTTGTCGAAGTCCACGGCCTGAGTGCCAAATCCAACGAGCGGCAATGTCGAAATATCAAGTTGATGGAGAGTGGTTTGGTCTCGCCAAAGTCCTGGACCGTGTTGATTGTGGTAGGTGTTACTCTCATTAACAAAATTAGTGACGTAGAAATCCAAGTCGCCATCTCGATCCAAGTCACCGGTAGCAATCCCCATGGAACCCTGGGCCGGCGAGCGCTCATTCGATCCCAGTCCGCGCAAGATCGCAGATTCGTTTAGCTGGAAATCGAAGCCCGTTCGCGTCTCAGACGTGTTCGAACGGGTCCAAAAATGGTTGCTTGTCATATCGTTAGCGATAAATACGTCAACGCCTCGTTCTTGGTCAAACGATCCTGCAACCACTCCTAAGCCACGACCAATCACCATCGGCGTGGCGTTCCACTGCGAGGTGCGATCAACAAAGTCCCCTTCACCACCATTATGCAAAAAGCGATCAGGGCATCCAGGAAACACAAGTGGTGCGCAGGCTCTTGCAATCTCAATGCCTTTTTGGGGACAGTCTTGTGTCACCGGTTCAAGCCCGATGCAGTAGTTGAGGATCGTTAGGTCCGCCAAACCATCGCTATCCAGATCCGCAACTGCACCGCTAGTAGACCAACTCGACTGGCCCTCACTCTCGTGAAGTCGATGACTTGCATCGCAAAACGTTCCGTCCCCGTTATTGACTAGCAGCGTATTTGGGCCATAGTTCAGCACCAAAATGTCTGCGAAGCCATCTTCGTTGACATCACCAATCGCAACGCCCTGGCCGAAGCCGGTGTCACCCGTCCGCGAGGGCTCGGTCACATCCAAGAACACGCCTTCGATATTTCGCATCAACCCATTGGTTTCGGAATTGCGATAAGGGGGGATTCCACCCGCGGCCGCTAAGTACAAATCACACCAACCATCAAGATCGAAGTCGATCGCTCCACCGCCACAACCAACCGTCTGGTAGAGCATGACACCCGGTTTTTCCAAGTGCTCTCCGGTGCGACCAAAAAAATGCAGTGCACGTTCAGTGGCTTCGTTCACCAGTTTGATCTTATGCGGTTTCCTTGTTGAATTAGCTGCAATGATTGGATGATCGTTCCGTGGGGCCACGGAATGAAGTTTCGGTTCAAGAGGGGGCAATGGAAAGCGGGTCAAATCTAGCTCAAGCTCTAAACGCGATTTCGTGTCTTGCCAAGGTGTATCTTTACGAAGTGTTTTGAGGATCGATTCGCGAATTTCAACCACGGGCACCGAATCATCCTCGGGAAGCGTCATGGCGATGGAAGCCCACGCTTCGGCTTCCCATAGGCGACCAAGGCCGCGTAGTGCTGTGGCCATTTCGATTGCATCGGCTCGTGCGGTGACACCGGATGTCGAGAGGCGTGACATCAATTCACTGATTTGACTGAGAAGCAAAACGCGTGTTTCAATCGCTTTCATCGTGTCGGAGTCTAGGCTGCTTTGCCCCTCTTCGAATTGCCTCAATGACGTACTCAACCGAGTCCACGCCGCTCGTGAATTGGCATTGCGACGAGTCGCTTCCCAATAGGCGCGGGTCGATTCGAGTTGAAGTTGTCGCGAACGCGACCAATCGCCTAGGGCGATCCAGTAGGCTGGATAATGTCCGACATCGGTGTCGGCACTTCGTGCCAGCGATATGAACTCGTCGAATCGGCCCGACGCTACAAACGCTCGGCCCAATAGCGCGAGTGAAGGAGCATGGTTTGGGTAGCGGTTGAGGATCCCGCGTAGTAAGCCAACTGCTGCTACCCTATCGCCGCGGTCAAACAGAATTTTTGCTTCGGCGATCAACGGACGCTGGTCGTTCGGATTGCGTTTTGCCATCTCCACAAGTGGCTCTGCGCTTTCCGTTCGAACCTCGGAATCATTGAGTGCCAATAACAGGGCACGGTCGAATTGACGGTTGCGAACCAAAAAACGCCCGTGGGGCAAACTGCGAACGCGGTCTTCGGTCCCCCAATACATGTCGTGTAAACGGCGGCGGATATCGTGTTGCATTGGTTGGTGGACTAGGACCTCTTCAAACATCTCGATGCAATCGTGCATTCGCCCAGCTGCGAGCATGATTCCCATCGCTTGTTGCACTCGAGACGAGTTCTCAAATGACTCAGCACGGCATGCGTCAAGCATCAGGTCGCCCGCTATTTCAAGCTTTTCATTCTCGTACGCGACTTCAGCAACCGTAGCGATTGCTGTGGGATCGTTGGAGTGTTGAGTTAAAACCGCATTGGACAGCGTCCAAGCTTCTTGCCACTCTTTGCGACGCATCGCCAAACGCATCTCTTGAAGCGGTTCTAAAGTTGCAGGCGGAGTCTCACGAGTGGAAAGATCCGCGGCTTTCTCACACCCCGCGACCAATAGAATGGACGTCAGGAGAAAGCATCGGACGAGCAATGACATAAAACCGACTCGGTGACTGAGAGGCTTTTCGCGATATGCACAACCCCGCGCAGCCCAGAAATATTTCGGCTACGCGGGGTCGGCTGGAAGCTCTTGCAAGCTTCGATAGATATCGGTTGACGAAGATTCCGATTGACGAGCTACATCAATGGGAACGCAATCAACAGGATTTATTGATTCGGGTTGCTTTTCTGTGACGCTGACATCGACTTTGCATAGTCAGTGTTTCTCGCATCAAGCTGTGCTTGGATTTCAGCAGTAGGTCCTCCGACAATGGTTGGTTCATCCGAGCTACCACATCCCGAAAGACAAACGAGTGAAAGAGCCAAGGTCAGGCTGCCAAACAGTGATATTCGATTCATCTTAATGTATTCGCAGAATTGAGATCTATTGGATTTAAAGGGCAATGCAGGGAAAGCCGCCTCCCCGTGCAACGGATTGTTGCACGGGGGGAGCGTTCGCTTTCAGCTTAGACTAGAATTCTTCGCTGATTGTTTCTTTGCTGGCACGGGTACCAAGTGATCCCCACAAGCCATACGGGCTCTTTGAACCAGGCGATGCTGTGCCGGTTCGCGAGAATTCAACCATGTGGGTTGTTTGGTTACCCGCTTCGATTGAGTCGGTGACAAACTTCACCGCCCCGTCACCCATCAGGATGTGGCAACCACCTTGATGGCGGCTACTTGGGGGAACGATACCTTCTTGGCCGGGCCATTCACCTTGGTAGCACAATGTACCATTCGGCGGAATCACGGTCATCATCCCGGTGTAGAGGTGCTCTCCAGTCATCCATTGGTAACCACGCCCAAAGCTAGAACCGTGAGACTTGATGATGGTATCGGTGCCGGCAGCCCAGAAACGAGGTCGTAGTGGGTCTACCGAACCATCGGTGCTACAGATCGATGGATTCGCTTTGGAACCCTTAAAAATCGCAGCATCCGTTGTGACGTCACGGTCGCCAAGGTCGGTGTTGATCTCTCCCGCGATGATGGTATTGGAAAGTCCGTCTAGGATATCTCGGAAAGCCATTTTTTGGTGCACTACGAATGCACCGCGTTGACCGGCACGACTCCATTCAGCGTCAGCTGTTTGGACGACCAAACGTTGGTCCACCGCTCCGGTTTCTGCTTTAGAGAATGAATCACCAAGACAGCATGCGTAGTTTGTGCGTCCTTGGCCTGGTAGACCGCGACCCGGATCCGAAGGGCATCGGAAGCTTGGCAGTTCCGTCATCGCGGGAGGATATGCGAAGTCCGTTCCGGCTTTCGGACCGAAAGCGGTATAAGGCGGTGTTCTTGGAGTCAAGCCTCCGGATGCGCCAACCTCGGAGCCGAGCGGATTGGAAATTTGTTCCCAAATCGCTTGTTGCTCGATGAAAGGAGTGATTGGCACGAGCCAACTCAATTGGCTCTGATTGGTGACGGCACTACCATCCCACCAAGCACCCGTGTTTGGGTCCATTCCCGTACCCGTTTTTTGTTTAGGCAATTGATTGTAGGCGGAATGATAATTGTGAACTGCAAGCCCGATCTGCTTGAAGTTATTGCTACAGCTCATTCGGCGAGCTGCTTCGCGTGCGGCCTGAACCGCTGGCAAAAGGAGACCAACGAGAACACCAATGATCGCGATGACCACCAATAGCTCGACAAGCGTAAACCCAAGTTTGGGATTCTTTGCACGATACATCATGAATATTACCTAAATGAGAAGGGAAGAAATCAAACGAAAGAGACGAAGAGACGAAGAGACGAAGTAGGGTGCGTATCGAATCGGAAGCCGTTTACTACCAATCGCACACCTATTTGCAGCAGTAAGAAACGCGTAAAGCAGAGATGGGAAACGCAATCAAAGCATCTTTTCAATGAACTCCTAAAGAAAAACCAACGAGACAATCACGATTTGAAAAAGTACGGGGAACAGCCATTAAACTCTTAAAGACGCCTTGCAACCGACTCACGACGCTGTAGTTCCGCTCTTAGAACCGGAAGCTTGCACGATCTACCTTGCATAAGCTCCACTAATCCCAATGCGGCTGCCTCACCCATCTCAATACCAGGCTGTCTAACTGTAGTCAGTGGGGGAGTCATAAACGCTGACTCGGCTTGGTCGTCAAAGCCGACGAGGGAGACGTCTTCTGGAACACGAATTCCTTGCCGGTGCAAAGCTAACCTCGCACCATAGGCGACCATATCGTTGGCACAAAAAACCGCAGTGAATGACTTTCCTCGCATCAGTAACGAGTTGATCGCTAAAATTCCAGACTGAGCTGAAAAATCGCCCTCGACTACGAGTTCAGGGTCGAGCTTAATCCCGGCATCCGAGAGTGCTTCGGAATACCCGTCGAACCTGCGATTCGCATCTTGATGATGTTCGATACCGCGGATCAGTGCGATGTTCCGATGACCGAAGTCGATTAAGTGCTTCGTTGCTTCAAAAGCTGCCGCAACGTTGTCAATGTAGACGCACTGGCCTTCCCATCCGCTCAAATCTCTGCCCACGATAATCGTCGGCGAGCGTTCTTTTAACTCGGCCAGCTCCTTTCCAGGAAAGCCACCGAGAAGAAGAAGACCGTCTACTTTTCGGCCAAGCAGTGTTCGGATGACATCCAACTCGGTGCGTTCTTCCCACTGACCATCCGCAAAGATTGGCGAATAACCGGTTCCGGAAAAACCCTTAATCACGCCCTGCATGATCATGTCGTAAAATGGGCTACCAATGTTTTGAGTGACAACGCCAACGGTCATCGAACGACCACTCGCAAGACTGCGAGCAAAGGCATTGGGCTGGTAACCCAGCGACTTCATCGCTTCGAGAACGTTGCTTCGCGTCTTGTGGTTAACGACCGACTTATCGTTGAGCACCCGCGAAACCGTGCTCTTCGAGACATTGGCTCGCTCGGCGATGTCGTTGATGGTGGTGTCGTTAACTTTCATGGATTTACGTCGGCGAAAGGGCTCTTGCAACCGGTTTCATTAATAGTAGGCGAATTGCCCAAGGTTTGCAACCGGTTTCTTTTCGGTTTTCATGAAATACGATAAAAATAGCTGTTGGGGCCATGTTTTATTGAAACCGGTTGCAGGTTGGTGTACTTTAATGGGGTGCACAAGGGGGAGTCGCCGGCTTTGCAAAGGAACCGGGTGCTTGCTTCTTGGTGCCCATTTCTAAATTTCCCAGCGATGAAGGCTATAACCGTGTCCTCTTCAGAAATTCCAGAGGCAGGATCGTCAGCAGACAAGACGCTGAAGGAGAGCCTCGATAAGGAGAGCCTCGATAACGCCCTGAGCAGTAACGCCCTGAGCAGTAACGCCCTGAGCAGTAACGCCCTGGGCAGTAGTGCCCTGAGCAGTAACGCCCTGAGCGTTGGCGAAAAGGTGGGCTACGGATTGGGGGACACCGCCTCGAATCTCTATTGGAAGACGTTTGAATTCTTTTTGATGTACTTCTACACCGATGTTTTCGGCCTGACCGCGAAATCCGCGGGCGGGATGATGCTGATCACTCGGATATGGGACGCGATCAACGATCCCATTGTCGGATACTTGGCTGACCGCACGCGTACGGCTTGGGGAAGGTTTCGCCCGTATCTCGTTTGGATGTCCGTTCCGCTTGCGATTACCGGTTGCCTTACCTTCTACACCCCCGACCTCAGTCCATCGGGCAAGCTGGCCTACGCCTACGTTACCTACACGCTTGTGATGATTGCATACACAGCGATCAACATTCCCTATGGAGCGTTGATGGGTGTGATCTCATCAAGTTCATTGGAACGGACGAGCGTATCGACTTATCGGTTTGTGGCCGCATTCATTGGTGGAATCGTTGTCCAATATTTTACGTTGGACTTGGTCGCGATTTTTGGTGGCGGTATCGACACGATGGTGGTGGATGGTGTTGAAAAAGGAAAGGTTGTTAACGAACAAGCTGGGTTTTTCTGGACGATGGTCATCTTTTCGATGGCCGCTGTGATTCTATTTCTGATCACATTCGCCACGACAAAGGAGCGAGTCCAACCGGAATCCGAGGCGGAGTCCACTTTTCGCGCGGACCTTCATTTCGTCCTCACCAGTTTTAAATTTCATCAGATCATGTTGATCGGATTGACTTCGCTAGCGCTGCTGGCGACGGCACTCAGTCCCGATACGCTGTACTGGATTCTTGCCGGCTATCTATCGCTTAGCGTACTCGCATTGGTTGTGCGATTCGTCGCTTTGACTGTGGCGGGCAATGACAACCATCATTCAACATTTGAGCAAGATTTCAATGACTTGCTAACGAATCGGCCTTGGATGGTGTTGTTCGGATTCGGCCTGATGCAGTTGATGGGAGCGTTTGTTCGTGGCGGTGCCATTCTTTACTACTTCAAGTACTACTGTGGTGATGCCGGATACGCACCGGCTTTTTGGGTGTCGGGAAGCTTTGCCGCAATCGCCGGCATGCTGTTGACCAAGCGGTTGACCAGTATTTTTGGCAAAAAAAAACTGATGATCTTGATGAACATCGGCGTCGCCGTAACGACAGCCGTGTTCATTTTATTGGGTCCCGAGCAAATCGTTTGGATGTTTGCGTTTCATATCGCCGCATCGTTCATCGGTGGGCCCAGTCCGGTGTTGCTGTGGGCGATGTACGCTGATGCCGCGGATTATTCGGAATGGAAGAATCATCGTCGCGCGACGGGCTTGTTATTTTCCGCCGCCACATTCTCTCAAAAGCTGGGCTGTGCAATTGGGGCAGCGATGACGGGTTTTGCGTTGGACTTCTATGACTACGCGCCGCCAATCGATGGCATGGACGTGACGCAATCCGATCATACGAAATTTGGCTTGTGCATGATGATGAGTTTGATTCCAGCCGTTTTTTACGTTTTAGCGGCCGCATGTTTAGTGTTCTACAACATCAGTGAACCAAAGCAGCGGCAGATCGAATCCGAATTGCAGGAGAGGAGACGACAAGAGTCAAACGTTGTTCCCGAACCGTCATAGACGCATCGTTTGAATGAAGTTAGCCATACCGCATCTAGCCACCCAGATCAGCAATCTTTTACCATGACTCACGCTCTCGACATCAACGCCTACTCCAAAGCTGACCAAGCTCGAAGTACGGATCTGGACGCCAACGTGGTGGAAGGCCTGAATTCCGTGCAAGGATATTACATTCAGTCGCAAGGAGAGAGTTGGTACAAAATTGCAAACAGTCATCTGATGCCGGACTTCTTTGTCAGTCAAGTTAGTGCCAGTGATCATTGGATGTTCATTTCAAGCCGAGGTGCTCTTTCGGCCGGTCGGAAGAATCCTGATTCAGCGATCTTTCCCTATTATTGTGCGGATAAGCTGTTGGACATGGCGGGCAGTACGGGGGCGAAAACAATTATCCGAATCCCATTGCCCAACCATCAACATACGTTTTGGCATCCGTTTGCCGATAGCGTGACTGGCGATGCGTCCATTCGTCGAAACCTCTACAAGAACGAACTCGGCAACAAACTCATTCTTGAGGAGATCCATGGTTCTTTTCAACTGGCGTTTCGTTACCAATGGTCGTTCGGCAACCGATTTGGTTTTATTCGGTCATCCCGGCTTAGCAACCTAAGCTCGTCAAGCCGGACAGTGTCGTTTATTGATGGAATTCAAAACGTAATGCCGTATGGGTTGGGCCGAAATTTTCAATTGCGGTTTAGCAACTTGGGGGACGCCTATAAAAAGAACGAGCTCGTCGACGGATCCACCTTGGGGATCTATTACCTGAGTTCAATTCCAACGGATCGTGCCGAACCAAGCGAAGGACTTCGTGCGACGACCGTTTGGCAGCAGGGGCTTGATCAACCCGTTGTGTTGCTCAGTTCCCATCAACTAGAGCGGTTTGAACGGGGGCAACCACTTAGCACGGAAACCAACATCCGAGCCCGTCGCGGAGCCTACTTTGTGTCGGCTGAAATGGATTTGGTCGGCAATGGTGAAGCGGATTGGCGGATCCTCTCCGACGTCAATCAAGATCAAACAGACGTCATTAATTTACGTCGCCAGATTACTGACTCGCCGAGCATTGCAAGCGAAATCGACCAAGACATTGCCGACAACTCCGATCAACTCTTAGCGATCGTATCTGCAGCGGACGGTCGCCAACTTGGCGAGGATCGTTTGCGTGTCCATCGTCATCAATCAAACGTGTTGTTCAACGTGATGCGTGGAGGGATTCCCTCGGATGGATACTTGATCGATCCTGTTGACCTGCTTTCGCATATTCGCAATTTCAGTAAATCCGCGTTCCAAAGAAATCTTCCGCTGCTCAATGGGCTTACGGGCCCTTGTGAGTTCCGTGAAGTTCAACGCTTAGTTAACCAAACCAACGACCCCGATTTGATTCGTATTGTTGCAGAGTATTTGCCGTTCACGTTCAGTCGGCGGCATGGCGATCCGACACGCCCTTGGAACTCCTTTTCGATCGACTTACTTGCAGCCGATGGATCGCAAAACCTGAGCTATCAAGGCAATTGGCGAGATATTTTTCAAAATTGGGAGGCGCTTTCTCTTTCCTATCCAGATTTTATTGGAGGGGTCGTTCTGCGGTTTGTGAATGCATCCACCGCCGATGGTTACAATCCTTATCGGCTAACCAAACATGGGTTCGATTGGGAATCCCCCGATCCGAATGACCCTTGGGCAAACATTGGCTATTGGGGTGACCACCAGATCATCTATCTACTGAAACTGCTGGAGTGGTCCCGCCGTTTCGATCCTTCGCGACTTACTCAATGGCTGGACGCTGAAGTAGGTGCTTATGCTCAAGTTCCGTATCGCATTCGACCTTTCCAAGACATTTGCCGAGACCCTCATAACACAATTGATTATGACCATGTTTTGGCAAGCCAGATCGAGAAACGAGTGGAAGCAATTGGCGCGGATGGGAAACTGTTGCAAGGCCCTGGTGGCGGCCCATGTCACGTCACTCTGCTAGAGAAATTGCTGGTTCCAGCATTGGTCAAGATTACGAATTTCGTCCCGGAAGGAGGTGTTTGGCTTAACACGCAACGGCCTGAATGGAATGATGCCAACAACGCGTTGGTCGGACGGGGACTTTCGATGGTAACCGTGTGTTACATGCGCCGTTTCTTGGCGTTCATGGTCCAGTGGTTGTCGATCGATGGAGTGCCCGAGTCGTGTTTGGTTTCGAATGACGTCGCTGGTCTGTTGAAGCAAGTTGCTGCGATCGTAAACCAATATAGCAACGCATTTAATCAACCGATGTCCG
Source organism: Novipirellula herctigrandis (assembly GCA_007859835.1). Classification (GTDB taxonomy): domain Bacteria; phylum Planctomycetota; class Planctomycetia; order Pirellulales; family Pirellulaceae; genus Novipirellula_A; species Novipirellula_A herctigrandis. The sequence goes on from SJPJ01000001.1 coordinate 8,308,518, forward strand.
ATCAAATTCGAAAACAGATGGTCGATGCTCTTTCAACCGCCGGTTCCGACTATCGTCAGCATCTATACAACAATGGCTTGTCGGAAGGGAAAGAAGCGATTGTCGTTAGTGATTGCCAAGAGTTCTTTCGTCAATGTTTGGTGATGTTGGATCATACGATTCGTTCAAATCGACGTTCCGACGGGCTCTACCACTCCTATAATCTGCTTTCACTTGACGATAACGGTGCATGCATCCAACCTCTTTACGAGATGTTGGAAGGGCAAGTCGCTGTGTTAAGCAGCGGAATACTTTCTGCGTCCGAGGCGGTTGAAGTTTTGGACGCATTGCGGGCGAGCAAGATTTATCGCGAGGACCAGCGGAGCTACATGCTCTATCCGGATCGTGAATTGCCGACTTTCCTTGAGAAAAATGTCATTGCCGCTACCTCGGTTGCACGGTCTGAGCTTATCCAACGGTTGATCGCCGATGGCGACACGTCGGTGGTAAGAGCGGACGTTGATGGAGAGGTCCATTTTAACGGCGATTTCCGCAACGCTTGTCAATTAGCAGAAGCATTATCGATCTTGTCGAAGGACGAGAAATATGCCGAGCTGATCTGTCAACAACGCCAACGACTCTATGAGATCTTTGAGCAAACCTTTAGCCATTCGGACTTCACAGGGCGTTCGGGAACTTTCTTTGCCTATGAAGGCTTGGGGTCGATCTATTGGCACATGGTCTCAAAACTAGCGCATGCGACGATCGAAAATGTGGTTTCTGCAAAGAACGCGTCGTGTGACACCTCCATCATTGACCGCTTGCATCAACACTACCGAGAAATTCGTGATGGACTTGGATTGAACAAATCGCCCGATCAATACGGGGCATTTCCATCGGATCCGTATTCACACACACCTAAACACGCAGGCGTTCAGCAGCCAGGCATGACTGGACAAGTCAAGGAAGATATCTTGTGCCGATTGACTGAAATCGGAGTGCGTATTGATGGCGGAATACTTTCGTTTGACCCCGTGTTACTAGAGACGCAAGAGTTCCTGAGTGCCGATTCGGAATTGCAGTTTTATAACCAGCACGGGCATCGAACCGAAATCGTCGTTTCAGCGGAGGAGTTTGCGTTTACACTTTGCCAAATTCCGGTCGTCTACCGCCGCAGTAGTGAACGACAATTGACCGTTCACTTTGCGACGTCCGAATCGACCACTCGTGAAAGCCTCAGCCTGAACGCCGAGGAATCCGCAAGCATTTTTCTGCGAAAAGGTCAGATCACGAGGATTGATGTTCACTTTGATCCTGCGAATTGCGTTTAAAGTTGGATCGCAAGTGGCCGCCCAATACATTGTCTTTACGCAATGTTGCGACCGATAATGGTCGCGAAAATGGTGGGACGCTTTTCGAGATGCACGCAACCTTTTTGACACGCCTGCCGCTTAGCGATCAGCTACTGTAACCGTAACGCTGCGATGATCGGACCCAATCTCAGGACCAACTTTGCGTTCTACGTACGCCAGTTCTCCGCTCGTCATGACATGATCGAGTACTAATCCGAAGGGAAACAGTGGGAAACGATACCAAGTAGGAGTGACATCCCATCGACCACTCGTTCGCCGCAATTCGCTAAGGGATTGGAACTCATTGAAATGAGGTGACCAAGGAGTCACGTTCAGGTCGCCCACCAGAATGATCGGCAATTCCGGGGTTTGTCGTTTTGACTTTCGAATCATGTTGGCTAGTTGCATCAGATGATCGTTCCGACGTGCGAATCCGCGAGCCCCGATTGGTGGAAAAGTGTGTGTGACAAAGATGCGACGCGCACCGGTCGGCGTCTTGATTGTCGCTGTGATCGACTCGATTGACGAATTCAGGGTGAACGTTGCCGCGTCCTCGATGGGGAAACGCGAATACAACCCAATTCCAAAGTTTCCAGCATCTTGTGGTCGCGTAATCGAGTAGGGATGCGACGTCCCAAAATCGTTCCTTAGCCGGTAGGACAATGGTGAACTCAATTCTAAAATGGCAAACACGTCTGGATCGCCACTATGTAAATCCGCAACAATTTCGTCGTGCCGATCATTTTGCGTCAGCACGTTTGCCAGGGTGATTGTTAGAGTATCCGCAGTTGTCTCTCTATCAACCGCATTTGAGTTTTCGCCGCAAAGCCATGCGGTATGGTTAAGTACACAAACCAGCATCGCGATTGCCCAAACCCAACGACGAAAAACAATGCACAGCCCCAGCAATATCGCCAGTGCAAGGCATTGTTGCACACGCAAATTCGCCAATAGATCCGCAAACCAATGATGCGCTGCGAACAGGGTCACAAACGCGATTGTTAAAAGCACGATCGATGAAAATCGCGTAATGTCCCAGAGGACCATGTTGGCTCTTCGATGTGACTTGTTCTTCGCAGTCGTTTCCAAGCTATCTACCACTGTGAGAGACCTTGTAGGATGGCGATGCCTCGCCGAGAATACAGAGAATCACGCGGAGGTACCACCGCATTCACGTATGTCGCATCCCGTTTCTCTACGGCTTCATGATCATGCGAATCACTTTGGCAATCAGAAACAGCCACGGCGTCGCATGAAGCACTAAATCGAAGATGTCGATCGGCTTGCGGAGCGTTCCTGCTACGAGCATTTTAAGTTTTTCCCAAATATGTGGTTCGGGAAAAAAAGGAGCCAATCCCAATGTCAACGCTGCCACGACAAACAAAATCATCGGCGTTCGGTCTATCCAATTCATGTTGCTTTCCTTACGAAATGTCTCTTGTGTTATCCTTGTGCAGTGTACGCCAACCACTACCTTTGAAGTTTCCATCCAAATGATTGTGTGCCGAAGGCACTCGGGTGCGTTGACTCGCAAATCTATAATGCAAAACAAAGGGTGGCTAATCCGTATGGCTAACGAATGCCAAGTGCTGGCTGTCGGCGGACCATGATGGGACGTTGTTAGTGCCCTGCCCGCCATAGACGTAAGCGACCACGTGTGGCTCGCCCCCACCAATTGGCATCGAACGCAAGTAAACGGTTTTGTAGAACGGATGCTCTTCCGATGGGATATCCTTTGAAAAGGACAAAAACACCATGCGTTTTCCATCAGGCGACAGATGCGGAAACCAATCGTTCAGCTCATCATGAGTGATTTGGACCTGCTGCGTGCCATCGGGCTTCATGCGCCAAATCTGCATCGTTCCGGTGCGTGACGAATTGAAATAGATGTACTGTCCGTCTGGGCTATATTCCGAACCATCGTCGAGACCTTCGGCGGTGGTCAGGCGGACTTCTTCACCACCATCCACCGGGATCCGATAGATGTCGAATTGATCGTTGCGCTGGCCCGTGAAGGTTAAATGTTTCCCATCGGGTGACCAACCGTGTAAATAGGAAGGGGATTTCATTGTCACACGTTCCGGCTCGCCACCTGTGCTTGGCAGAGTCGAAATCACCGAATCACCACCGGCATCGGCCGCGTGATAGCTAATTCCCAGCCTCTGTCCATCGAACGACAGCACATGATCGTTGTTGCAGCGTTCTGCGGTACCGATGTTTAGCAACAGTGGCTTGCGTTCGGAAAGTGAGAACTGAAACAGTTTTCCTCCCGAGTTGTAGATCAGTGTGTCGCTATTCGGCATCCAATTCGGAGCTTCGATTGCGTCCGTCGTACGGAACAGGACTCGGCGATCGCCACTATCGACGTCCAGCGTTTCCAAGCGGCTACCGATGTAGTCACGATAGGGTGCGAAATGCTCTGCTGCGGGGACCGTGATTCGTACGTTGTTGAATGTCGCCGTCTCGATCACGTCGGGATTGTGCGAGCAGACGAATAGCCCTACCAGCACTTCGTCCCCAAGTTTGATCTCGTCACAGCGAGAAACTTCGAAAAGTTGGCCGAACCGCGCGACAGACATGGTATAGCGATCGCCCCGACGTTCGAGTTGAATGACGTCGGAAGCGGTCAACTCGGAGCGGATCTCTTCCGTCATGGCGCCGGTGCTGCGGCGAAGTTGTAGCGAGGTGAGTCCATCGCCATGCACGACCGCATTGATGTGCGGTGAGTCGGTGTCGAGCGTGGAACGTACCATCCATCCCAGTTTGCGATGCGGATCGGTCCCTTGTCCGATAAAGTCTGCTCGCGTCCGTAGAATGAAATCGCCTTTCATCTGCCGATAGACAAAGTGAAACTCATCCTTGTCGAACCAGATGTTGGTTCCCGCACCGGATACGGTATACGACTGCGTTTGAGAATCGTAAACCACCGAACCCTTCTGTGCCGGATTGCCCACATCAATGTGCGATACGAACTCGCCCATTGGCAATGCTTGGTGCTCTGCCGCATTGGTCACCGCTGCGAGAAATGCGACAAGAAATGCTACGAGTAACACTGTGCGAGCCAACCCGGTGACAAGTCTTTCTCGTGCACTCGTTGAGCTGGTCACGTTCATAATGGGGCCACTATCCTTTGTCATGATATCGATTTTTATGCCGATTGATTTCGATGTGGAAACGGTGATCCAAAATCACTCAGCTCTCCGTTGAGAGCCGTCGGCAAACCGAGCTTTGTTTGGCGGAGACGCAAAAGTCACCCTTTTTGTTGCCAGATTTGAATCGTGTTCATTGTATTGCGCATCTCCTTACACGTGTGACTATTTCCAATGAGCAGTTTCGAATGGCAGCCTGCGAATAGTCCCCAGCGGTTCAGCGAAAGAAGAGATGTTCGTGCGGAGCTTATTTCCACTCGCTGTTGATAGAGGGAATTAAGTCGACGCCAACAGCCGTTTCAGGCATGTAATCCACGCCGGCTGCAGCCATGAACTGCCTAGCCGATTCCAAAGAGACATCGCTCGCGCTACTGATTTTTAGCGCCGGGACGTTTGCGGTTCTCCGCGTGCAAGCGCGGGCTGCTATCATGGTCGTTCACCGAATGGGGATGAAGACATCAAGCCATCGCGACACAGGAGAATAGCAAACATGAAAGTTCGGACATTAAGCGTCTTGATTGGGCTCACGATCTGCTGCGTCACCATGGGGGCCGACCAAGGTAAAACGTACCGCAGCATCTCGTGGGACAAGTTCAATGCATCTGGACCGGAATTGAAACAAATCGGTTGGGTCGCAACGCGTCATGCGAAGGACATCAAGTCGTCGGACTGGTCGGTCGGTTGCGAGACGCTTGATCGTGATCAGGCCAACTTTAGTGTCTACAAGGACTACGTGGGCGAATTGGGAGCCAAGTACGGGCGGCTGCAGAGCGGCTGGGCCAAGTGCGAGAAGGAAAAGGGCGTCTACGATTTCGCGTGGCTGGATCAATGCGTCTACGGCCTGGACGAACAGGGCGTGGAGCCTTGGATGTGCCTGTGTTACGGTAACCCGATCTACAAATCGAGCATCCAACTGGGGTCATCGCTTGGACCGGTTGTGAACTCGGAGGAGGCGATGGCCGCGTGGCTGAGGTATGTCGAGGTCACCGTAGCGAGGTACAAAGACGTGGTCAGAGAGTGGGAGATATGGAACGAACCGTTTGGTCAGGGCGAAGACTACGCCGTCATGGTTTTGGCAACCGCTGAACTCATTAAGAAGATCCAACCAGATGCCGTCATCCTGGTTACACACATCAGGGATTCGGATCGCACGATCGTGCTGGACGCGCTCAAGGCTGCGGGCAAACTCGATCTTGTCGACTATTGGGCCTACCACCCTTATGCACAAAACCCCGACGCATCCTACCAGTGGGTTGAGAAGACACAAAGGCAACTTGCCTCGTACAGCCCCAAATACAAACTGTACCAGGGTGAAGTCGGGTGCCCGGCGATCTTGGAATGGACTCATGCGTTGGCACACTATCCGTGGACCGAATACAGCCAGGCGAAATGGAATCTGCGTCGCATGGCGGGTGATCGGGTCCGCGGCATTCGGTCCAGTGTGTTCACCATAATCGACCTCAAGTACCCGAACATGCTGCAATCATTCGGCCTGATCCGATCGAATCTCCTGCACGAGTTCATTTACAAGCGGCCCACCTTTTACGCGGTGCAACACATGATGAGCTTCTTCGACGATGCGGTCATACCCGTGGGTATTTTGGATTGCGAATCGACATCTCCTCGCAAGTTGACGGTCGCGGGTTTCCAGAAGGCTGGGACATCGGTCGCGTTGATGTGGTACAGCGGTGAAATCCCCAGTGATGAACTTGCCTGGGACAATGTCGATGTCACGGTCAAAGGAGTTGCATTCCAAGACCCGGTGTATGTGGAAATGATCACGGGCAAGGTCTTTGAACTCGACCAAAATGCTTGGAATAGCGAGGGTGGAAATACAACGTGCACTCAGCTACCGGTGTGGGACAGCCCGATGATGCTCGTCGAACGTGCTCAGATCGAATTTCGCAAGGAAGCAACTAGGTAGCTGGGCAGATCGTTACCGAGGAAGCAAATTCATTTCGGACGGGAACAATTCGACCTGCCTCGATTTACCGTTCGACTTTCGCATTGCCTGTAGGGGTGTGTCGGTGGCGTTCACAGTGATCTCGCCTGCCGAGGCATACTCCACACGCAGGCTGCTCGCGCCCGAATGCCGAATTCGTGACACCGTTTACTGAACAGACGCTCCGGTTCCTTCATCCAGTCCCAGGACGCGGTATCTCCGCTACCGATTTCTCGCACCTTCGCCACCGCTGGTGCGGTGTCAGTGTGGCTAACCAGCATGGCGATGATCACAAGCAAAGCCGATACTTTTCATCCGGCCATTGCCGTTCGTTTTGATGTCAATCTAAGGGTCTCGTAGCGGAGTCTCGGCAGGCAGCAAACAGCGTCCTATTCCCTGTCCAGTGCTACGATTTCTTTGGGGGAAAGTACGCGTCGGTAGACTCGGACGTTGTCGAGCCAACCCCGGAACTGGGCCCGGTCCATGTCGGCGCTAAAGGCGCCGATTGTGAGGGAGTCGCCCGGATGGATGAAACCGTCGCGCTGCATGGCGGCGACTTCTTCGCCATTGACATACAGACGCATCATCCGGTTGTCATAGGTGGCGGTGAGGTGCGACCATTCGTCAACCGGCAGCGGCTCCGGTCCCTGCAATGCATGGCTCCACGCGCTCTGCGGGATTTGCCAAACCGGATAACCTCCGCCCAAACCAAGTCGGTATCCCTCGGTACTTCCACCAACTGTGTTGAGCATCCAACGGTCACTTTGCAATGCTTCCGACGGCTTGCACCAGAGTGACACGGTTACGCCGCCAGGGTGGAAGAAGGGGCTGGGGACGGACGCTTCGGCGCCTCCGTTGCCACAGCGCAGGACCTTGCCACCGCGTCCTGCTTCGACAGAGACACCTTCGCACCTGAGCCGGCAGTCGTTTGGCGAAGAATCGGCGAAGTATTGATGCTCATCGGCTTCAAAATCCCAATGGGCCAACAAGTCGCCGGTGATGCGGATCGGTTGCCAGGGCATTCGGTCGCCGTACCCGGCGCGGACCTGCTCGTAGCGCCGTTGCGGCGGCTGCATGCCTAAGTCTTCGGGGATAATGTCGGTCACGGATTCCGGAGCCCAATCGTCACAGAAGACTCGCTTGATGGCGTTAACAAACGTGAACCCGGTACCGGTGGTCGGCTCGATGAAGTGCCCCTCACCGAATTCGGTCCAGTTGTCGAAAACGACGATTCGGCTGTCCCAGCGGTCGGCCGGCTTGGCATCGACCAATTGTTTGGCATCGCGACAGGCGGCTTCGAAGTTCTCGGCGTCCGGGTCGGCGATATACGAGCCCTTGCCCGGCTTGATCCGCTGCCAACCGCGGTCGTCTCGGCCCATGACAACGTTGGGAATATCCGGAAGTTTACCGGTCGAGGCGTCGCGATCGATCCAAATTTGTTTATACCGCCTCAAGACATCCGCATGGTCACGGTAGGCCAGTCCGGCCCGGTCCAAACCAACGGGCTTGGCATCGGTGCTGAGGTTGTAGCCCGACACGGCGTCCCAGCCACTCTCGGCGATCTGTTTGGCTAACGCATCGTCCAGCGAATCCATGCAGGCGATCAAACGCAGACCGTCAAAACCGGCTTGGCGGCATTGCTCGCGCATCTTTGCGAAGGCTTGCTTCGTTCCGTTCGCACCACCGAGTTGGCGAATCAACTGGCGCGGCTGCCATACGAACAGGACGGGTTGATTGTCGATCTTCAGGTAGGACGGGTTTGTGAAATAGTTCTTGATCCAAAACGGCAGCAGGTTCTCCAGCAAGTCGGCTTCGTCCTTCACACCTTCGGCGCAACCGTTTTCCCACATCAGCGTAAACGTGAACATGTCGCGATACTTGGCGTTCATAAGGCCGTCGTGAATGGCATGGCCGAGCTTATGTTCGATTTGTGGCTCTTGGTGGGCTCGGTACCAGCAGTAGATGAAGCCGTTAACGCCATGCTCGATCGCATACTTGATGTGCCAATCGGCGACCTCGGGCGTGCCTTCGTCGTACCAACCGATCGCGGGGCGGCGCTCGGGCCAAGGTTCGATCATCTTCCACCCGTAATGCGTGCCCTCTTTCCAAAGCGCGCAGTAGTGCATCAAGTTGATGTAATCAGTCTTCGCGGGACGCGGCTTGGGGACATACGCGGTATCGGAAAGATCCGGCAAGGGCTCGACATTAAGGGTAAGATTCTTGGTGGTTGTCGTGGCGTCGTTCGACGAAACGGCAACCTGAACCGTGTACTCACCAGGTCGAGCGGCTCGGATGCGCCAACGTGCCATGTCGAAGTCGTCCATCCCCAGGTAAGGAATCGACTGCTCTGTTTGATCAAGCAGTTCAACAGCTGCGGGAACCGACAGCCGAACCGTGATTTCTTCGGCTTCGCCGCCGACGTTTTGAATGCCGACGACGACAGTCTCCTCCCTATCAGGACGAAGCTTGGCTCGACCGGCGGCAAACGAGCGGATATAGAACGACGGTGTTCCAACGGGGCGGTCTGACAACACCAGTTTACGAAGTCGGACCGGACCGGTGCCCCCACTGAAACTCAACGCCATGCGCCGCAGGGTTCCCGTCCAGGCATCAGCGGACGCTCCGGAAACAACCGTTGGGCGTCCACCGGACTGCGGCTGGAAACAGAGCGTACCCGAACCGGTATCGGTTAGAAAATCGAGGTAGCCGACGCAATCGGATGAGACGGCTTCAAAGTCAAGACAAACAAAGGGAGTTGCTGCAACCTCCGTTGACAAAGCCGGGCTTATCAACATCGCGTTCGCCGTGGGGAAGGTCCCCGTGAAGATTCCATCTTTGACTTCGCAGGTCGATCCATTTTCAGCCTGCCAATCTTTCCAGTTGGAACGATCGCCGAGCACAGTTTGCCCTGAAAAATGTGGTTTCTCGTGCAGTGCCGGAGTGACCGTGGATGCTGTTTTCAAAAACGCCAAACGGTCGAGGCTAGGATTGCGGATGTCCATCGAGTCGATGACACCGGCAACCGGGCCGACGCTCAACGGTTCCGTCCCAGGCGTGATCCGTCCCAGGCGCGCCGTTTGGAAATGCTCGCCGTTGACGTTCATCGTCATAGTCAGCCCCGACCACGCCACATGCACCTCGTACCAAGTGTCCGCGTTGACGACGGGGCCGCGTAGTCGCGATTCCCATTTGCCTTCGACCTGAACGAAGAACGAGAGATGCCCGCCTTCGTGCCCGTCAATGCGCAGCAGGTATTCGTTTTCTTTCGTCGCCAAGACCTGAGCGCCGTTTAGCAACTCGTCGAGTCGAAACCGGCAACGGATTTCTAACCCCGGTCGCAAACGCACTTCCGGCCGGTCCGCATATTCAAGTGTGCGGCCAGCAAGCAAAGCTTTGCCGCGGTTGATTACCGGCAAGACACCTGCTCGCCGCAGATTTGGCGTCTCTGCAGCGCGAGAATCGGAAACTATCAATGCGACAATCACTAAGGTCAAAAAATAAGTGGTGACGTTCTTCATCGTTTGTTCAATTCCGTTGGTTGATGGTGATTGCCTTTCGACGTGGGATGTTGGGGTTGCCCTTTCGTTCCCATTTGTTGTCGCCCGGACATGCCACGACGCAGGCACCACAGCCGTTGCAGCGGTCCACGTCGAGTTGGGGGATCACGGTGTATTCTTGTTCGGACCATGCAAACGAGATGGCCTCCATCGGGCAAACGCGTTCACAGATCTCGCATTCCTTGTCGTACGCTAATAGGCACAAATTAAACTCAATCTGTGCCAGCCCGATCGGGTGCTTGAGCTTCTGTTCCAAAGTCAATCGGTCGATGGCACCGCTGGGACAGACTTGCGTACAAGCGTGGCAATCTTCACGACAGTAGTCGGTATCGAAATGGACCAGCGGCGCCGCCAGCCCAGCAAACCGATTGGGAGCGAAATCGGGTCGCAGAATCTTCGGCGGACACGCTTGCAGGCAATTACCACAGCGAATGCACAACGCGGCAAATTGATCCTCATCGACGGCCCCGGGAGGACGCAGGGGAGGCGGCGACTCCTGTCCACTCAACCGACGAAACCGACTTCCCAGCAGCCCTCCCAATCCACCGGCGAGCACGAACCCTGCAGAAGACATTGCGGCCCGGCGTGGCACTGCTACACGGTCATGCAGTGGTGTTGGCCGCAGAGGCGACCGCTTCTTGGAACACGTCTGTCTGCGCCGCCACGTCACGGGCCAATGCAGCATGTCTTGCGTGGCTCCCAACGGACAAAGCTTGGTACACCACAACTGCGGCAGGACGAGCGACATGGCTATCACGACGGTGGGAACTACCCAAAGCCAATCGCGATAGACGCCTCCGAACAAAGCCGAGAATAGACTAAACGGATCGAGCCACAAGAACAGTGGAAAGCCACATGCGGCGCCACACCATGTCATCAAGACCAACCAATGACCGATTCGTGGAACTCGGTGGACGCTCACCCTGCGAAACGATAAAGAGCGAAACGATGCGGACGCAGCACAATCTTGCAACAGGCCCAACGGACAGACGAAACGGCAGAGAAATCGGCGGCGGAACGCACAAACCAAAGCAACGCAGCTTGCAGCTCCAAACAGCGAGAGCGTCCCCCCAGCCCCAGCCAACAACGAACCGATGGCGACAAACGGACTTAACGCGGGCAACACTGTTGTCGCCTTGGTCCAGGGAACCAGCGGCAAGCACAACGCAAGCGAAACGGCCAGCATGCCCCAGCGTACTCGCTCTCTTTGCCGACGTGTTGCGAAGAGGGCGCGGACCCAAAAATGCAAATGGTCCGAACGGTGCTTCGCATTGTTGGAGTCCGACCGATTTTCGCTCAACCCGTTTTCGCTACGTGCCCGTCGTTGGTCGGCCGCTTTCATCCCAGATAAGCCTTCTGCTCTAACAAAAGTTCACGAACCTTCGGAATCGATACCTCGCGTGCCAACACGTTGTCACGGACGGCGACTGCGGCCGCAGCTCCGGCTGCCTGACCGCTAACCCAGCAATTGGGAATCACTCGAATCAGATCGCTCATCTTTGGTTCGTGTGAGAGACTTCGACCGGCCGTCAACAGGTTGTCGATCTTCGTTGGCAACAATGATCCGTACGGGATGTCCCATTCTTGGTGGTCTCCGTTCCAGGCACCGCCCACGCCGACGCAGTCCACGAACCTTTGCCCTTTCTTCACGCCGTCCAGCGTCAAATTTTCCGTCCCCTTGAGCGCGCGAGAAATCCGCACGCCCATCTGAGGGGCCGTTTCCATTAAGTAGACCTCTTCATAACCCGGAGTCGATCGCAACTGTTCCACTTGCTTCCAAATTTGGCGTCGGTGATTAAGTTCCAATCGAGACAACTCGCGAACATCTAAACCGTCTGCGTCGGGGCCGTGCATGTTGACCCAATTCACGCCGGGAATCGGCGTCACACTGCCGATATGTCGAGGGGGGCGTTGGCCATTCGATTTCGACCTGTCCACGCGATCCAAGTTGCCAATGCGATAAGGCAAACCGATGTGGTACTTGCGTCGTTCGTGATCGGCCCCTGCCGCAGCAAAGATGTCGCCGTCGCCAGTGGTGTCGATGACCTGATCGGCCAAGATCGCTTGCCGACCGGACTTGCTTTGGAATACGATGCCACGGACCACGTTGTCGTCCATGATTGCCTCAGCGGCCCAAGAATGCAGGAAAACGTCGATGCCTTCTTCCAATACCATTTCGCCCGTGACGTGCTTGAGTGCTTCGGCATCCACCGTTGGGTTGACGCCATCGCGGCGATTGACGATGCCACGATCCAGCTTGTCGAGTCGCTGCATGATCTCTTCGCCGATGCCCTGGGTAACCTGTTTCTTCCCCGTGACCCAATGGCCCAGAATCACCAATACTAACCCGCCGGTCGATAAGCCACCAAAGTGGTTGTAACGTTCAACGATCGTCACCTTCGCACCTCCCCGCGCCGCAGCGATTGCCGCGCAGGTTCCGGCCGGTCCCGCCCCCACGACCAACACCTCGGTATTGTGGATCGATGGAATGACCTTCTGTGGCTGGATCACTTGACCGTTGACTAGCGAACACGGTTGAACCCCGGTAACGTCGGCCTGAACACCAGCAGGTGCATCGTTGCGAGAGGCCAAATCGGCACGTGCAACTCCCGACACCGATCCCGCGGCCAAACCACCGATGGTTGCACCGCCATAGAGTTGCATCCATTCACGACGCGATAATCTTGATGTCATATCAGGGGGCTCCTAGAAACAAAGGAAGGAATCTCTAAGGAAGGTATGCCTTCGGAGGCACGAATTCGTATCGAGAATATGCATGCCTGACCAACTTCCGTTGAGGATCATGCGGGGTGGGGGGGCGTGCGCAGGGAGGGTGGGGCGGGTAAGCATAGGTTAATCCTCAACTACCGATCGTCCCATACCATTCCCCTGCTATTGTAGTCGATTTAGCAGCAGTGGGACGATTCGTACCGCTGGGCTCATTTCGTCCCCCCAGGGCGGGAGATTTCGGTTGAACTCATGAGGTAGAAGTCGATTGATCCTTGGTTTTCCCTATGGTTTTCCCTATGGTTTTTCAGTTTGAGATTTTTTCGTTGTGCAACCGAGGCTGGTTTTGGACGCTTTCGCCTCGATTCGAACTCTGCCGCCGAACGATCACTAACAGCGATTTAATTCCCGAACGTCCCCCCTTATTTGGTCGCTACTTAGCGGCTTCGGTTGGTTTGTTGAAATCGAGTACTCGTTCTCGAACTCCTTTCTTGATGGTCACTACGCCACTATTCCATTGTGACTGAAGGAATGGACTGTCGAACACGTCGGAGGGAGCGTAATTGATTGTCTCGCCATTGATTTCCGGTGGCTTCGAATGGTCGGCGAAGAACGTGAATGAGTCGCCATCGAGCCCGGTGTATTGCAAGATATTGTCTTGAAACTCCCACGCCTGGTTGGCTACTGTCTCACGGAATGTTTCAAACGAGTCGAACGTTGCTTTCTCAGCGACTTCAAGAATGATCGGCGAATAGTCATTCTCGCAAATCAGCCACTTGCCAAGATTCGCGTTCTTTTTTGTCTCCCAAGTGAAACCACCATCGACCACGCGTACAGCGGCGTACGCGCTATTCGCCTCGGCAAACAGCCATCCGTTTTCCAGCAGTGGTTTTGTGAGTCCATTCTTTGAAAACCAAACCATTGATCTGCCTGCTCCGGCGCTGCTTCGGAGCTTTTGGCATATCAGGGTCCCCTTTTTTTGGACCGACCATTGAGTGTTGTACGCCGTTCTTCCGTTCGTCTTTTCACACTGAGGAAGAATAAATGAAATTGGTTTTCCAGAAAGCAAAGCGCCATGCGACCGGTTCTGAGAGCTGATCTTTGCCCAGTCGTCATTGGGGCGTGAAGGAAGCATTGCAGTGCCCAAGATGAAACTCGGCGTACAAAATGAATATCGAAGAATCCCGCCTCCGTCGGTTCGCAGGTTGTAGGCGGGGCGATTTAGTAAGGATGTATCAACCATTCCTTGTGGCCGTTGGCTCACTTCATAGACGCCACGGCCTTGGATATCGCAAACAATATCGACCACGACCAAAGAGGGCCGATAGGAGGTTGTCATTGCCGTCAATAATTGTCCTCTAAGGCCAGGATCTTCTCCAACACCAAAGAAGAAGTAACCATATCCAGATGTACCCGGATTGATATCGGTGTAGATGCGCGATTTGCCACCGCCTGAGATGCCATTGATTTGTTCCTGTCCCCAATAGGAAAAGTATAGATCAAGGTACATAGTGGCTTTATACTGCAGCGTTTGATCCTCGGCGAAATCACAAATATTGAAGATGCCTTTTAGAAGGTCCGTATTGTAACTGAGGCTCATCATTTCGACGAACAGCCCCTTTTTGGCCCGCTCGGTCAGATACAGATCGATGTATTCGTTCCATGATGCGTAATGCTCTGCTGAACTGCGTCCATCATCGTACAGACGGTCTTTGAATCTGGGGCGATGCTTCGCCAGTTTCGCAAAATGCCACAACGTACAGAAACTTTGCACATGGTGGTTCTCTGATTCCATCACTGCCCAAGTTTCCGTGTTTTCATGGTCGGCAATCGAAATATGCGCGGCATCTGGGTTGGGTTCTTTGCGTTTGCAGTAAAGCCAGAGCGACTCAAGAATCTTGTTTTCAGATTCGGTGCTGAGCACGCCGGGGCGTTTCGAGCCGTTTTTTCCATACTGTTCAATCAACCGTAAAAGCATCTCAGAGTGCCAATGCGTATTGTCGCGATCGCAAAGTTCAGGAAGGTGGCCGAGATAGAAGTCGGCGTTTTCGATCAGGGCAATATTTGCCGATGCGATACTTTCGTTATTCCAAAAGCAACGGGCCGCGTATGTCAATAACGACCAGGAATAGTCCCTTGAAAACAGGGGACGCCCAGGACCAAGGGGTGGCTTGATTTTCGCTCTTTGTAAAGGCTGTCCTGTATGCGTTTGAAATGTCTCAGCGACTCGATCATCAAAGCCATTGCGAATGGAAATCAAATCATCTTCGCTCAAGTTGCGCGACGTGTGCTCGCTACCAAATGTTGAGCCCATAAGTAGAGAAAAAGCCGCAGTGCATAGAAGAAGTCTTGTCATTGCGAAATTCGATTTTGTTAGAAAACGGTTGGTCAGGAATTCGAGTGCCGTTTTCCTGATGAGGTACTGGCATGTAGGAGCCCCAACTCGCTTGTCCCGTGATGTTGCGCTAATCTTTTCTCGCCGCTTACGTTGTTGAGACTGGCGCCATTTGCGAGACAGCGATTGGCGGAACCCTTCGGTTGTTGGCGGATCGGATGCGTTCTGCTTCTCTAGAGCGTATTCGTTCTTCACGTACGCCCCCCGGTTAATGCGGGCCTCCATCAATTCAAGAATTAGTCTAAAAGTCCCACTGATGAAGAAGCATGCCGTTGGCATCCGTCAGTTTGATCTTCGACAGCCACATCTTGCCGGGCCCTCTCGACGGATCGATCCGAACCGCTACAACAGGATTGGCTGGTGAGAATTCAACCACATAGTCATGACTTTCCTGGTCATGTCGAACATCAAAACGGACACTTCGATCGCGGAAGAAAGCGGGGGCGACATCCTGTTCCTGCCAAAACACTTGGCCGTGCCCAGACGAGTTGGACGTCAATGAGAAACGCAAAATGAGCGGTTCTGTCGAGACAGATTCCGGCAGTTTGTAGCTCAAATACGGATCGCCACCGGTGCTGTTAATCAGCATCGAACCGTTCTCGATCTCAAGTTCACATGTGCCGGCGGGTATCCAACCGGCAACAGGCTTCATCGAAGCAACGGGCTTTTTCGCTGCAGGTTTACTACTCCCTTTGAGTCTCCCCTTGCCTTCGGCCTGTGGATCATACTTCGCAGGATCGAAGTTGGGGTTGGGCAACGGCAGCACGGCTTGCGTATCAACAAGAAACGCCTCGATCATCGCATCCATACTTTGCACTCGTTCGGGATAGCGGCTGGCGAGATTCTGTTGCTCACCAAGATCGTCACCGACGTTAAATAGTTTCCAGCGGTGTTGGCCGTTCTCGCCACCGTGAAAGATGCGAATTAGTTTCCAATCGCCACGATGAACGCTGACCGAGGGCGGCAACCAATCGGGAACACCCGGGCTATGTGGAAAGTAAGTGAAGATGGCCTCGCGATCCAACGGCTGTCCCTTCAGTGCGGGCACAAAGCTGATTCCATCAAAATGCTGTGCTGGCTGTGGTTCGATACGAAGCAAATTCAAAAGGCTTGGGTAAAAGTCGCAACTTTGGATGATTTGGTTGCTGCGCGAACCGGCTTGCACATGGCCAGGAAACGCAACGATCGCCGGACCGCGAACACCGCCCTCGTACATGGTCGCTTTTCCACCTCGCAGTGGTGCGTTGCTGGTGGCTGTCGTGCCGTCCACTTCGTTGTACATGTTGCCGCCATTGTCCGAGGCGAAGACGATGATCGTATTGTTTGCAACGCCCATTTCATCAAGCTTGTCCAGCAATGTTCCGACTGCATCATCCATGCTTTCGATCATTGCGGCGTAGGTTGGACTGCGTTGTGGATCAGAGGGATCCACTTGGTTGCGATACTGTTCAATCAATGATTGCTTGGCATCGAAGGGCGCGTGAACACTGAACATCCAATAGTTAAGAAAGAACGGCTCGCTCTTGTGCTTCTCTAAGAACGCAACGGCTTCTTCGGCCATCCGATCTTCGATGTGTTGGTCGGGGACGTCCGGATCGTGATCAAAGTCTCGGAACTTCCAAGGTGCTACGTAGCTACCAGCCGGCCCTGGACCCGCGTGATGCGGAAGGTCGACATCGAACCCATGCTCAAGCGGCGAGTAAGGTTCTGGGCCGAGATGCCATTTCCCGAAGTGACCGGTCACGTAACCGTTATCCTTGAACATCTCTGCCAACGTGTAGTAGCTGGTGTCGAGTCGCGATACGGAACTGGGAATCGTGGATTTTTGGCTGGGCGCACCGCTCGCGGTTGATTTCGCCTGCATCGTTACTTGTGGCAGATGACAGTTGGGCGTGGTGATTCCGGTGCGGGCTGGGTTCAGACCGGTGAGAATACTGGCGCGGGTCGGCGAGCAAAGCGGGCTGGCCGAGTACGCGCGAGTAAAGGTCATCCCACGTTCCGCCAATCGTTCGATGTTCGGTGTCCGGTAGAACTTAGTGGTTCCGAACAACGACGTATCGCTCCAACCAAGATCGTCGGCCAAGATGAGAACCACGTTAGGCTTCGATTCCGCCACGGCGGGTGCTGAGGCCCCGAATAAAGAGATAAGGGCCAAGGCGAGAAAGGTCGAGGCAACGAAGGAATCAGGACGCATAGCACGGCGACGAATTTGAGACATGTTGGTCATCGGTAGGTGAATCGGGTGAGGTGGGGACCGGTTTAGATTACGGCAGGAACCGATGATACCAGTAAATTGCTGATCGATCGGGATTCTCGCAACGTAATATCCACAATGGTATTCTAACGAATGAGAAAGCCGCTTTCGCGTGGTTGCCGTTCCATTGCACGCCGTGCCTGCAATTACCAGATCATTTACGAACAAGATGGCGTTTCACTGTGGAAGTTCCATCTTGATTGGCAAATGAAGGTTACGGCCGAACATGACGATTCCCCAGAATTGCGTCGATCGGAATTCGGGCGTCCGATTGATCCGCATGGTTGGGGACATGGGCAGAGGTTCGAAACGAAGCCTTTTGCGCCCGGCACGTCGGCGGCTCATTTCCGCGAAACTTCATGCGTGGTACCGGAGTCTTTCAACAGCCACATCACCGACGATTCGCCCAAGGTCGCCACGTTAGTCCGCGTGGTCGTCGTGCGATACGGAAAAATCGTCGAGCGGCCACAATCGATCCTCAGACAAAAAGATCGACCGTCCCACGGCTAGTCACTTGACCGACCGACGGTCACATCGTCAAACCCATTGGCATCAAGCCGGATGTCGTTGCAAACGACTCGAAAACCAACGTTGAAAACTCGGTGCCAGGGGTGATAGCCTTGTCGGTACGAACTGCGCGAACGCTTGGGGGGATCCGTGAACGATCCGCCACGAACCACGCGTCGATCCAAAGCATCTGATGAATTTGGGTTATCGTGTTCGCCATCGTCGAGATAAGGATAAGGTTTGTAACGTGACCGTGTCCACTCGGACGCATTGCCATGCATATCGTGCAGGCCCCACACGTTTGGCCGAAAGGAACCGACTTCGGCAGTCACGCGGTGCCGGTCATCGAATCTCGTATCGGCTTGTTTAGCGCCCTCAAGAAGCAGATGGGGAACGCCACCGGTCACCTGCGTTACACCCCCTTCGGGCATCATGCGTCCTTTGCTATTCATCACGCCCGTGCTGAAACGGAGATCGGCCATATTGGCCCATTTTGAAAAATCATCGTCCACCGTTCCGTAGTGCATCGACTCGGCGGTGCCTGCTCGACACGCATACTCCCATTGGATTTCCGAAGGCAGGGAGATGGACGTTCCCGTTCGTTCTTCTAGCCACTGGCAAAACGCGTCTGCTTGCTCCCATGAGACATGCACCGCAGGCTGCGTCTCTTCATTCAGGGATAGCCCTTTGCCGTCGGCTCTGTCTCGACGTTTCACGTAGTACCGACTGTCGTGCGAGGCGTCGAAACGGCGAAATTGTGCGTTGGTCACTTCGCATTGCCCAATCCAGAACGGTTGATCGATCGTGGCGACCTGCTGAGGATGCTCGTCTGTCTCGCCGTCGGAATCGCCCACGACGAATTGTCCCGCAGGAACGCGGATGAACGTGATGGTAACACCGGCGCCCAGGTCAAACACGGCCCGAGTGGGCCCGAGCGTTTCTTGTTTGCGATTGGCGTCTGCCCTTGTCAGCGGCCAATTGTCTAGTGAAACGGGCGTCGGTTTGTTGGGTGCGTTCGAGGTGACGGGCTCGGGCATCTCAATCGATGTTGGGTGGATTGCCTCAGGGTCGTCGCGAGGTCCACCATACAATCCTCGTAATTCTTGCCGGCGCTCATGAGCGTGATCGGGTATTGGAAACACGTCGCCCCAGGTTCCATGACAAGGGCCGTTTAGGTCAATCCATGTGACGATTCGATCCCATGCTTCGTCGTCCAGCGACACGCCATGATGCCCTTTCATCAACATCTGGACCAATGGGCTTGTGTCAGCGTGGTATTCGCCGGGGGTGAGCAAACTAACATCGTCTTCGACACCCACGCGGCGTATGTAGTGGATCAGCGTATCGTAAGCGGGGCTGTAGCGAAGCTTGCCGCCGGTAGCCGCCAGCATGTCGGAGTGCAGTCGCGGGGCGTAGCCGATTGGTGTCGGTTTGGCATGACCGCCGTCTTGTTCGGACCGGAAGTCCGCGATACCGTCGTTCGTTTCGTGGTGACAGGACACGCAGTAGCGGTCCAGCACCGGTTGCACTTCTCGCTCAAAATCGAATCCGCGAGCCGGGCCGTGCCATCGATTGAGGTTGTCCGGCGCTCTCATCGCCGCGCGGGCGTAGCCCGTTGCAACAGCCTCTTTGGGCGTTTCGTGACATCCAACGCAAGAAACCCGTTCACCCGGCATGGCTGTAAACCAACTACGCATCAATTGCACCGCCTTGCCCTCCCCATCGAGTGTCTGAATCGAGATCGGCGTATTGGCTGGTACGCGAAAATTTGCCGAACCGTCTTCCTCCACCGGAACGGTGCCGAGAATCCGCATCGCCTCCCATGGGCCCCCCAAGCCGATCTTGTCGGAACCAGCCAATCCGCGATATCCGAAGTGATAAGCAACCAGTCGCAGCTCTTTGATCGTTCCACGCGGTACGCCGGTCAAGCCGGGGCCTGCATAAACGTCATGGATAAAGACAGTGGCATCGTCTTTAGCAAGATCGATTTGGTCCGGAATCGATGGTGGAACCGGCCGCGCCCCCAGCGGCGTTGGTTCGAGCAATGCATGGCCGGGCGTTTCGTGGACCAGAACAAGGTTGTCGAACACGTCGGCAAGATAGATGCCCCAAGATCCTTTCGCTTCTTTCCAGCAACTGACGAGAAAGTATTTTTCGCTCAGTGGAAAGGGGTGCAAGAACATCGGCCAGTCGCCATTGACCAACGCATCGCGAATCTTTGGCTCCACAGGATCATTTCGTCCGGAAATTCTCTGGACGATGCCGCTGTCTTCTTCCCAGCCGATGCTTGGGTCGACAATGACCAGTTGCCCCATGCGATGAACGCCATGGTATCCGGAAAGAATGCACAACAGCCGATTGTCTGATCCGGGAATAGGACGAGGGAAGAATAGGGAATTGGGATACCATGAGTTACTGCCATAGGCGGCCCGCTGCTTCGTGCCATCCGTGTTCATGGTCATCAGTTGCCGCAGGAAGATATGGCAAATGCCAGTGTAGTCCCAGCGATGGTACATCACTTGACCACTCGGCAGAACGACTGGATGGAAGTTGTGATCCTGGTCGAAACAAAGCTGCCGAACGTTTGCCCCGTCACGATCCATGATGTAAAGGTTGTTGACGCGTTGACGTCCATGCCAACACGGAACGGATTGATAGGAAGCTGTCGAACCGAAAATGATTCGACCATCGGGAAGATAGCATGCGTCCATGGCGTCGACATCGTCGGGCATTGTCGAAACTTGGCGGATCCCTGTGCCGTCGACACGCATCTCGAAAATTTTCCAGTTTTCTTGTGTAGACTGTGTGAATAAAAAACGGTCGCCGTCGAAGTGAAGATCGAGCTCGCCCACATAGCGTCCGTCGTCAGGCCGAAGAAGTGCCTTCAATCGCCCATTTGGATGCAGCGGGGAAAGTACACAGATTTCGTTGTCGTACCCGTCACGCTCAAGCGACGCATTGCATTCATGATTCGAGGGCATGGCGATCTCTCGCCCCGAGCCGGCTGAAAAACCAATTTGTTGATCGCGGTCGGTTAGAACTTCACGATTAAGGTTTTTTGGTTTTCGTTTTACCACGATAAGACCTGGCAACTGTGTGACCAGCGGATTGGCCAGCAAGGCTTCACTACGCAATCGTTCCAGATCGTTCGAAGCATTTGGAGCACCAATTTGTAACTCGCTTTCAATCTTCGCCAGCCTGCTCAGAAAAGAATCCGCGTCGGAGTATGTTTCTGCAAACGTGTCCGCCAGATCCTGGATGGCGAGTCGTAGCTTATCGCACTCTGTATGATGGTCGCTTTTGTCGGCGGACAAACCGATACTTGGGACGGCGACGAACATAATTGCCACCAAGTGAAGTATCGCGTAGTGCCGTAGCGGAAAATTTCGTTGTCTCATTGCATTTTCTTATTGGTTGGCTTTGGCGCACCGGCGTAGGGATACGTTGGCTCCCAAACATTGGCAGAATCGATCGGCCGCTGGTAGGAAAGTTGGGTTCGAAAGCGGTGACCATCACGCTCGGAACTTTGCGGCTTCATTCGCTCGGCACACATAGTCGAACTTTGGGGGCGTTGGTTCATTCGATGATTGTGCGGTTGAATACGAATTGCCTGAATTGTCGCAGCGCATGCACGACCTTTGCTTTTGGCATTCGCCTCGTCAACCGCGTTCAAGTTGGCTTCAACATCAAGCAAGCTAACCATCAAGAAGACACGTCGTTGGTCGATTCCCTCGCTGCCATTGGGTAAGTCTTGGGCTGTTAGCAAACGTATGGCAGGTAAAACGAACAACGCAATTGTTAAAATGCGAAAGTGTTTTATCATCGTAATCCCCAAGCGTTCTTCCTAGCTTAGCAGGCCTAACGAACGTCGACCGACGCTGCGACAAAATATCCAGTCATGCTGGTGAAACCTCTCTATTGGACTCCGTTGAGTTGGAATAGAGACGCCGAGTCGTTTTAGCAACGGAAGCGTGATTAACCGTTGATCGGATAAAAAAGAGTTTGCGGCGCCCCTATCCAGCGAATGAATTGAAAGAGCATGGCTAGAATTGGCCGCGATAAAAGCCACACCACAAACACGCTTGCCGCGAAGCTACGCTCCGATAAAAATGGCGTTGAAGGTCGTCTTATTCCGTTGGAATCTTCCAGTCTTCCCAAGGAACAAAGCCCTTTGCGCCGGCCCCATAATGCGGTACCGCATCTTCCAGTTGTAGTTTGCGGTGGGTTACCAGCTTGGCAAACAGTTTCTCGACCTTCTCTGGATACTCGTTGGCGAGGTTGTTCTGCTCTAACGGATCCACCCAAAGGTGGAAAAGGTTAATCGAGTTCTTGTTCGATAACCCGCTACGGATGTCGGGACCTGATATCTGTAACTTCCATTCGCCTGAATGGATGGAAATCGTTTCGGCTTCGACGCTCCCCTGACCGTGATAGGAATACCAGTCGCGTGTCTCCAATTTGTTCGTCGTTCCTGCCAGAATGCCGCTCACATTCATCCCATCCAACGGTCGATCCGCAACTTCTCCTGCCTTGGGATCCACTCCGGCAGAAGCGAGCACGGTTGGCAGTACATCGATGTAACCGATATGTGTTTCAATCTTGCGTCCACCCATCCAAGCTGCGGGCCATCGGACACAAGCGACCACGCGCGTCCCCCCTTCGAAGGTCGTCAGTTTGTCGCCCCTGAGCGGCATGTTGTTAGGCTGAAACTTTTTTACGCCGCCATTATCGCTGAGAAACCAGACCTGGGTGTTATCGGCTTCGCCGCTCTCTTCAATTGCCTTGAGCACCTTGCCGATATTTTGGTCCATGCTCCAGACCATGGCTTGGTAGATTTGCTGCGCGCTTGTTGTCTTTCCTTTGGCATAGCGGGCGATGTCTGCTTGCTTGGCTTGAAACGGAGAATGGGGTGCATTCCACGGGATATAGCAGAAGTACGGCGAGTGATCTTTTGCGGATTCACGAATGAAGGCTGCAGCCGCATCACCGATAATATCGGTGGAGTATCCCTGTTTATCTGAAGGCTCGAAGTTCACGTGCCAATCACGCACGTCTTCGCGAGTCAACTCAAAAAAGTCGATCGCTCCGTTGTAGTGCCCTTCAAAATGCGTGAAGCCTTGATGGAGCGGATGCCATTTCCGGCGATGGTGGCCCAAATGCCATTTACCAAAAATTCCGCGATGTTTATATCCAACTTCGCCCAACGCTTCGGGCAGCGTACGTTCCTTGGGCGGTAATCCATAATCGCGATACGGAGGGATGACGGCACGGGCCATGCCGAAGCGAATCGGGTAACGCCCCGTCAAAAGACCCGCACGTGTCGGAGAACACATCGGTGCCACGTAAAATCGATCAAGCTCAAGCCCTTCCGCTGCAATCGAATCAATATTGGGGGTATCGCAAAAATCACCATGGTAGCTCACCGCGTTCCAGCCGAGATCATCGGCCAACATGATCACGATATTTGGCTGATTTGAGGCCCATGCCTGAAGAGAAAACGTCGCGCATAGAAGTGTTAAAAACAATTTCATAACAACCTACTTGGTATTCGATTTCGGCTTCTTGTTACTGTAGACGGACCAGTCCTTGGCGTGGTCCCAATCAACGACGCCGCAACGCTCCGCCCACTCATTGTAGGCCTTTTCAAGCTCCGCCGCTTTTTCGGGGTAGTCTGCGACCAGGTCGTTTAATTCGCTGAAATCATGATCGATGTCATAGAGTTCCCACGGTTGGTTGTAATGTTTAACAAGCTTCCAACTTCCCAAACGAGCAACGCATTTTCCCTCGTGCTCGATCATGACTGGTGTGCTGTGCAGCGGAGCATCGCTTCCCTTCATGGCTGCAACTAGGCTGACGCCGTCGGCCGTGGGAACCGCCTTACCCTTGAGCATCTTTGGACGCTGTCCTCCGCCCAAATCAAGACAGGTCTCCACGAGGTCAGGCAAATAACCGTTTTGGTTTAGGATCTGACCATTCCGATTTCCAGGGATACCTGCAGGCCAGTGCACAATCAGCGGAGTCTGCACGCCGCCCTGGTGAGTGAAGTGCTTGTAGTCGCGGCAGGGTGAATTGGAGAGCGTGGCCCATCCCCTGCCGTACTTGGTTCCGCCACCACCGTACTTGCCGAGTTTTTTGAACTCAAATTGCCCGAACGGTCCGCTTTCTGCTTCCGCTCCGTTGTCTGAAAGAAAGAAGATGACCGTGTTTTGCATTTCCCCGGTCGATCGCAGATGCTCTACCAGTTTCCCGATGTACTGGTCCACTCGGTCAATCATCCCACAGTAAGTCGCCATGATGGCGTCCATCTCGTCCTGTTTTTTTGACTTGAGTGATTCCCAATCAGGGATCGGTTGGGGACGAGGAGACAGCTTCGTATTTTCGGGAACTAGCCCCATCGCTTTTTGTCGGACTAGCTTTTCTTCTCTCAGTTTGTCCCATCCCTTTTTAAACCGGCCACGGTATTTATTGAATTCTTCCGGCATGCACTGAATCGGGAAATGTGGTGCGTTGTAGGCCAGGTAGAGGAAAAAAGGTTGCTCATCGTTCTGCTGGTCATGTTCAGCAAGCAATTCGATAGCCTCTTCCGATACTGTGTCGGTCAAATAGAATCGCTCGCCTTCGGCTTCCACCGGATCGTTGTCCCTAAACAATCCGTTGGGTTTCCAGAAATCGGAACCACCTGCGAGGTGACCAAAAAAACGATCAAAGCCTCGTTGGGTTGGCCAGGTTTCCTGTTTCTCGTTAGCAAGATGCCACTTGCCCGTCATGTAAGTGCCGTAGCCTGCCGCCTTCAGTATCTCCGGTAGCGTGGGAATCGACGTATCCAGCCAGCCTTGGTACGGATAAGGAATGCCTTCGCGGTCCTTCGTGGTTTGTACATAAGGGGCGCCACGCTTGCCTTCCCATCGTTCGCCATACGGCTTGGCCTTGACGACCATATGGCCGACGCCAACTTGGTGTGGATGCAATCCGGTCATCAGAGTCGCGCGGGTGGGGCAGCAACGTGCGCCGTTGTAGAACTGATTGAAGCGAACACCGTTTGCCGCCAATTCATCTAGGTTTGGGGTTTCAACGTTGCCACCATAGCAACCGATATTGGACCACCCCATATCGTCTACCATGATCAGGACGATGTTGGGCCGGTCCTCAGCAGAGGTGGGCCGGTTTACGAACATGACAAGGGCCATGGCAGCCAAAACGGCAGTCAGGATGGTGGGGCTACGCATTGCGTTTCCTTTTAGGCGGGAGTTTTGGTGTGGACGGACGACGATAGTAGTCTGTTCTTTCACGCAGTCCAGTACTAGCCCTGGCGTGATATGCATCGTCATCCAATTGTGCCTTGCCTATTCATTGTCTTCTTTCAGTCGCTCATTGATCGAGAACTTCGTCAATTTTTCCTCGCGAGTTTTGATGGTTACTGTTTGCCGATCGGGCGAAATGAATGCGCCGCGATAGCTCTATTTCTTGCCGTTTCGTTTTGCCGGAACAGGGTGTTCCGACAATTCATATTGCTTGGTCCTTGGATCACTAACCGTGAAACGCCACACGTCGCCTTCGACAAGGCGTGCGGTCCGCGCGCACCGTATCGACTCACCAATAGACCGTCTTGCTGATCTGGGTCCGCAGTTTCACGGATGACTCTATGTGATCGAAGCACCGAACGTCGTTGGAGGCTTTCAATGGGGTTTGCAATTCGGCCGAGTTCCGCTTCGCATGCTGGACTGCCGATTCGGATACTCCGACGAAGAGGATTGCGCGGTGTAGGTTCGCGTAGGAAAGGCCTTGAAGGGTGGAACCTTTGCACCGTTTTGGATATCCGTTTGTGTTGAAGCAAACGACGTATTATTGGCACGCTTGTACAGATCTACTTCACGGGGACCTCTCGCCTTCCCATCTTTTCAAACGGAACGGCTTCAAAGCCTTCGATCTGGCGGAAGATCGGTGCATCGCGGCGTAGTCGGAAATCGGACTCGTTATAGTCGACGAATCCGGGATCTTTTGTTGTTGCTACGTTGTTCTTTACGTACAAATGACCTGAATTGTCTTTGATTCCAAGATCCTGAAGTCTCCGAGTTCTCGCGTCTGGTTTGCTTTGCGACGAGGCCGTTTCTCGATAGAGACTGGTCCTGGGGTGATATAGCAGATTGTTATAGACATCACTGCGTGGCCGAAAGAATTCATTCTTTTTTTTCTTCGCAAGCCACACCTTCAAATCCTGGTACTTGTGGTATGGAGTCTGTTCTACTTTGCCGTTTCCGAACTTGAGGAGAGTTTTGTTCCACGACTCGAACCAACGCTCTTCTTTGGCTCGCGCACCTTGTCCATACATCATCACACAATCGATCATGATATTGTTAAAACTGCGGCACTCCCCACCTCCGTTGACGTTGATGGGCGGACGATTGGTCATCACGCCGACGTTGCGGAACAGATTGTGTGAGATTTCGACGCCCCACGAGAAATTATCGGGATAGACCCCAATCGTGGGGATGTCATGAAAGTAGTTGCCGCGGATCACAATACCTCGCGACTCCGCTCGGGGGCCGGTGTAGACGTATAACGCACCGCCATCGAACTTGTGATACTTCGGCAAATCATGAATCTCGTTGTGTTCAATCAGCACATCGTTCTTGCCTTTGACACGAATTGCGAAGTGGGGGCCATCATGAATCTTGTTGTTCGCGACGCGGTGGCCAACTCCATCGATGATGACACCGGGAAGCTGCGATTTCTGCTCCCAACCGAAATCGTGGATGTGACAGTTTACTACTTCGTTTCCGGCTGGTTCTAATGTTGCTGTGCTGCCTCCGTCAAGTGAAACGCCGAAGCCACCCATCCCATGGATATGCGAATTGATAACACGTACGTTCGATCCGACCACGTCCACACCGCCAGCCGTGAAGTTAGCGATGCGGCATTGGTCGATCGTCACGTTGCGACCACGCCGGATTGAAACACCGAGGTTCCGTCCGGTGTCAAATTGGAGGCCCTCAAACCGAATGTCCGACGCGCCATTGATCGTGATCATTGGACCGGCAAGTGTCGACAGAACGACTGTGCTGAATTGCTTGGGCGGACAGAGGTAGAGCAAGCCTTTGACGCGATCGAGGTAGTATTCACGTGGTGTGTCAATTTCTTCGGGAATGTTTTGAAAATGAAAATGCGGTAGTCGAACCGATTCTCCTTGCCCAATGCCGTGGAGCTCAGGATAGGCTAACGTGATCTGTCGTTTCGATACGTCGACCGAAGCGAGTTGATTGTAGGTCCACTCCCAGGTTGAACCGAGGACTCCATCGAGGAACACATTCGGAATGTCATGCCAGTGCTTCATTCGGTCAAAAGCGACTTGGAGTGTGCCACCTTTTCCACCTCCTCGCCCTTTGCCTCCGGGATCGACAACCCGCGTTAATGTCACTTCACCCGGCAACGACAAGTTCTCGATGATTTCTTGAACCCGCAATTCATAGCCACGCAGCGGGCGGTCTTCTGCCAGGAAGTGTTTGTAGACCATGAAGGGGCTTTGCTCGTCCGCATTGGGCCAACGCGCCAGCGTCATTCGCTGTCCATCAATGTTGATCGTGGCAGGAGGCAAACGATCCTTGGGTTCTAAGGACCAGCCATGACGAGTCATCTCGCCAAAGTCCGTGATCCCATGCTCTTTCAGGTCAGCCACAATGATCTGGCTGCCCATCTTGGAGTCCGTGAGCCGCGACAGGAATGCTTGATCCTGCACCGGTTGGAACCAGGATTTAGGAATGATTTTGCCGCCGAACAGACGAGCCGTTTCGCCCTCGGCCGCTCGATAGGTCACGCCCGAATCCGATGCGACTAGGACAATGCCATCGTCCACTCGATAGTCGCCTTGTCGCACAACCACTTCGAAGGGCCCTTCCACTCCATTCCTTTTCAGCTTGCGAACTTCGTTGCGTGCAGCTTCCAGCGAAGCAAACTTGCCTGTCGGAGACACTTCGACCACCACGGCCGCCGGTAGAGAGGAGGCGATCAGGCAGGCTAGTAGTGGGATCAATCGCATGGTATTACCGGCGCGTTCGATGGATAGCTTCAATCTTGGTCCACGGGAAACGTTATTGTACCGCCTGTCTTTACCGGCAATATGCCACGTTACAAGAACGATGGTTGCATCGGGTCACGATCAGTGAAAATGGTCCCTGTTCGGTCGCTCCCTCGACGCTTCAAGAACCAACTCGACGCTTCAAGAACCAACTCGACGCTTCAAGAACCAACTCGACGCTTCAAGAACGAATCACTTCACGACCGGGAACGTGATGTCGTAACGCATGATGAATGCTTCGCCTGAACCGAGCCGAGAGCCGTGACAGAGACCCCACCGTGGCAACTCCGCAGGATGCTTGTCGATGTCTTTGAAGTGACCCTGGCGAAAGAAGGTGCCCGCAAAGGGCACGTCGGTCACATGCGTCGCGAGTTTGAAGTTCAAGCCATCCTCGGCATACTGCATTGAAAACAGTTCAGGACCCTGGCGAACCAATCCTGCAACGCCGCTTTTGTAGGGAAAGATGACGACTTCGTGTCCACCGCAGACAACCGGATTTAGCTTGGATTTTACGAAGGGGCCTTCGGGTCGGTCGGCAATCGCGACTCCCCAGCCGATGTGAAAACGCTCACCAAACTGATAGCGATTGGAATGGTCGCCGTCACCTTTGTAGTACAAGTAGTACTTGCCACCTTTGACGATCAAACAGGGATCATGCACTTTGCGGGAATCAAAATGACCGGGCTCACTTGGCACCAGGACCGGGGCATCGGACTTGGTCCACGGTCCGTCGGGCGAATCGGCCCAAGCCATAGCGATCTTGTGCGGCCCGTCACGGTAAACATGCGGTGAAGTTGCGACTTGGTAGTAAAGATAATACTTGCCGCCGGACACCAGCACATCCGGCGTGAACACACAACGGTCGTCGTAAGATCCCTTCGGCCCAGGTTCAATTGCCACGCCCTGTTCTTGCCAGTGATACCCGTCTTTTGATGTCGCATGCCAAATCGAAACGAAGTCCCATGAATAGATGCGTTTCCACTGACCCTTGATTTCCTGCCACGCTTCTTGGGATCCTCGTTCTTGGCCAACCGCAGGCTCGCCCCATGACTTGCTGTACCAGGCATGGTAGGTGTCGCCAATTTTGATCGGGCTAGTGACATCGCGAAACGTGGTGTTTTCGACAAAGCCGTCGATCGCGTGTCGCAAATGGTAAGCCGCTTGCAGTTCCTGCTGATTTCCTGCCAAGCGAACGAGGTATCTCGCACGCGGGTTGTCACGGTAGATCTTCACCTTGCTTTGAATCAGTGGATCTGTTTTGGGATCGCCGTCATACCCCAAGCCCGTTACTAATTTATAGTTGAAGGTAGGAAACAGCGGATTGTCTTTCTCGAAATGCAAATCACTGTCTTTGTACCGTTGGAAGGCTTCGCTGTAGGTCTGGGCATGTGTAGATTGCGTAAGGCAAATCAAGGCCAGTGCGATGGATAGGATCCTGAAGTTCATGCTCATGTTGGACCTATAGTATCCGTGTTGTGTGCGAGAATCGGGCTCGAGAAAGAGGTTTTGAAACCGTTACGGATGAATCGTTGTATTGCTTTCGTCTTGACTGCGTTTCTTCACCCGATTCCTCATCGCTTGATCCAGGTTGTGCATAAAAAAGACCTCCGCGGGATACCGAGTTGCCTGCCTTTTAAAACTTCGATCATGTATGTCGCGGCTGAGATCGCAATCGAACCGAGCAAGCATGCAGTGTTTTTTTAGTCCGGGATTTTTGACATCCATGTGACAGAGTCCCCATGTGATTCCGCGTCCGTCGCCATTGTCGGCAAAGGCATCGGGCACACACGGTCCTGGTGCGATCGGCATCATCTCGGTAATCGACGCTATTTCAAAGTTCACTCCGTCGAGGGCGAACTGGATTGTGTTGACCTCTGGACCATTCAAGCTGGTCATCGATGCAATGCCGCCCTGCCAAGGAAACAGTCCCGTTTCGTGTCCAGAGTTGAGTACGGGATTTAGCGGGTGTTTCTCAAACGGGCCAAACGGATGCTCGGCAATTGCAAGTCCTTGCGACTGTTCAATGCGGGCCGGGTGTAAACGGTCCTGAATCCGCGATTTGTAGTACAGGTAGATCTTGCCTTTGTAAATTAACGGATAAGGATCGTGGATCGCATTTTCATCCCACTGTCCCGGTTTGCCGTTTTCAACGACGATTGTGTCAGCAGGCTTCCAAGGTCCATCGGGGGAATCTGCAACCGATGCCATGACCGGACAGAAGTCTCCACCGCTTTTGTATGGTGCTTCCACAAATCCTTGATAGTAGAGATAGTACTTGCCTTTCCATTGCAACACGTCCGGGGTTGATACCGATCGATGCCCCGGAGTGGGTGCCGGTGGGCGTTTGACTGCAACGCCTTGTTCTTCCCAGTGAAATCCATCTCTGCTGGTCGCGTACCAGATTTCGCAAAGATCCCAATCAGCCGATGGTTTGGTATCGCTGCATTGTTCGGGTCCAACCGCCGATGTTTCCGAATCACGCTTGGTGTACCACACGTAGTAGGTTCCATCGATCTTCAGCACTTTGGATGGATCGCGACGCGTGATTGTGCCATCGTGATTGCGATAATCGAGTCCCGTGACCGGTGTGTACTTGAATGTTGAAAACAGTTCGTTGGCTTCAAATCCCTTGCCGTTCCATTGATCGTAGAAACGCTCCATCGCGGCGCTGAGCGGCCAACTGGGTTTATGCTCTGGAAGCTTGTCTGGAAACGCTTCCGGGTTTTGGGCCGATAGTGTGACGGCGAAAATGCAAAGTGTGAGAATAATAGATGTTCTAGTCATGATTTGACCACTGTTCTTTCATATGGACTGCATAGTCGCCTTTAAACCATACCGTATCGCCAGCCTTAACGCTGGCCAGCGGCGCAAGGTTGTCTGGCGCGCAAACGATGTCGATTGCAACGCGGGAGTGATGAAGTACCAGAAGCCAATTAGTAGTGAGACTTGGCGTACCGAACGTTATCACATGAAGGTTCTTGCCTTTTCGGTTTTGTAGGCCACGTGCAACCCGGCACGAGGCGGTGCTAGGTTTTACCCAGTCTACACGTTTTCAAAACGACTCGTCGTAAAACTGATAGGCATTTGGTATCGCCAAGTGAGTGACACTTCGCCGTGGTTCATTGAAATATTTGTATCCCTTTTGCATCGTCGAGTCCTGCCAAACGGGGTCATCCCAGGAATCGGGCAACCGTGTTGGGTATTCTTTTAGCAATTCTTCAAACTGCTTTCGGTCAGCAGCATACTCGGGGGAATGGGTCACGTTCTCGTAACCACGACCGTCCCAAGAACCATTGGTCTTGTAGAATCGTCCGAATGGCTTGCCATACAGTGGACACACCGCTTCGAGCATGAAGTCCTTGGTGCGGATCGCCCGTGCGGGACCCGGAAATGAGTAGATTGCCGGCTTGGTTGTTTCAGAGTTTCCGGTTAGGAACGGCTTCAGGCTGATTCCGTCAACATGCTGATTTGCGGGGATATCGGTACCGGCAAAATCAATGATCGTCGGCAAGACATCCGTGAAGTCGGTCAGTTCCCTGGTCATACCGCGATTCTGGATGCCGGCACCGGCGACGACAAACGGCAGGTGAACCCCGTACTCAACACCTCGGCTTTTGGCCGATGAGGTTGTCCCGTTGTCGGATGAATAGATGATGATCGTGTTATCGGCAATGCCCATCGCTTCGATCTTCGCAACAATCTTAGCAACCAATTTGTCGGCGTAGTTGACCTGCGCGAGAAACATTTTCATGCCTTCGTCGGTGCCCTTTCTGAAGTTCTTGTTGGTGGGCTGTTCGCCTTGGGCAACGAGGTCGGGGGTTGGACAGTGGGCACCGTGTGGCAAAACCTGGGTGTAGTACGCCAGGAACGGCTGGTCGTCCTTGGCATTTTCTTCGATGAAGTCGCAAATGAAATCGCAAAAGATATCCGGTCCATAGTCGTTCATCGTGGTCGGAACGACCTTGTCATTTTGAATGACTCCCGGCTTCCAATATCGAGAAATCTTGGGCTCGCCACTGATGGCCGCGATCTCCCAGGTGTCGTCTGGAATAAGCGTCTTCCCCAGCCGCTGCTCGAAGGGTCCCGGAGCCGCATCCCACACGCAATAGGAATCAAGCCCTAGCTGCTGATGATCGTCCAGCACCATGTAGCCAGCGGGATTGTGCCACTTTCCGCCAACTGCCACCTTGTAGCCCGCGTCGTGCACCAATTTGGTGAAGTTTGGCAGGCGATCAGGGTTGCGGCGGATATTGCCTGGTCTGTCCGGTTGGCCTGGCAGAAACGTCAGTTTATTGTCGTAAGCACCGTTGTGGATTGCGTAGTTGCCCGTCAAAAAAATCGAGCGGGATGGTCCGCAGATTGCCTGCCCCCAGCAATGTGCGAACCAGACCCCACGCCGTGCAAGCGCGTCGATGTTGGGGGTATTGGATGGGGTGCCTTTCTTGACATCGTAGATGCCGAATTCTTCGAAGCCTGCGTCGTCTGACAGGATGACAACAATGTTGGGACGCTCCGGAATTGCCGTCTCAGCCGGCAGTGTTTGTTGTGAGAATAGCGCTGTCGCGAGAAGTAGTAGTCTCAAGCAGAATTTGATCATGCTAGTACCATGGATTTATTCAACAATTGTGGGCCAAGTGAAACCTGATGATGACAGTATATTGCACTATTACCAACTTGTATCTGGTCTACGTTTGAAGCAACCTTCCTATCCAAAGAACGATCGACGAGACGAATTTGGAGTGGTTTTGCTTCAAGGAGATCCGTCAATACATCGGGTTACCGAAGAAACCCGAAAGGTTACATTTTGGATGGCCCACATTTTGGATGGCCAACGCGACGCGAAATGCGCAAATTAGTGAGATGGTACGTTCCCCAGAACGTGGCCCACCGTCTGGTGAGGGTGGCTACATCAAAGATGAAAATGCTCTATCGGGAAACGCGTCGAGACTCCAGTGAATAATCAGGCCAAACGTCCTTGTGCTCGATTGCGGCGTTCAGCCGCTGGGGAGGCGAATCGTCGTTTTTGACGTTGTTTGGCGGAGCTCGATAGCGAGAAGCGAGCGGCTAAAATGAGGCACGAAGGCGAATGCCAAAGAGTGCCATGACATCCTCCTTTGAATGGAGTGCCGGGTCAGCGATTAACTGAACGTCAGGCGTGATCGCCAAAGATTGAGTTAGCTGAAAACGATAGAATACTTCACTCGTGAATTGGTCTCGCAGTGTCCCGTCTGCGGGCTTGCCGAAGCTAATTCCAATTCCGGCGACGTCATTGTTTTCTCGGCGCATTCCGAGGCCGGTGCTGAAGGTTGTTTGCATCAGTGCTGCGTCACCATCGGAGTAACCGAATCGGAAGAACGGGAGCCACTTTTCATGAAGAAATTTCTGGGCGGTCAAAGCGACACCCCAACCTTCGGGCGTCTGCGGTTTGGCTCTGGCGTCGGAGTGCCAAAAAGTAGCGTGAACGTTATCTAGATAGATGCGATCGCGTGATGAGGTCAGGCCACACTCAAGGTAACTGAAATACTCGCGTTCGTCGAAGAACGTATCGAAACCAGCCAACGTCGGTTGACCGTTGGCATCTGAAAAACCGCCTTGCAGGTAGAGTCGGTCCGTCAACATGGCTCCGGCCGCCATGCCGAGACCTTGGTTCGGAACGGCGATCGTTGGGTTAGTGGAAAACCCAAGATTGATGAAATGCATCAGCGGATTCATCAGTGCATACACATCAATGAAATCGGTGACATCGATCTTACCGACCGCGAACACCAGATCTCGGTCATAAAAGTACTGCTTCCAGTAGAGGTTCGTCACACCAAAGTTGAATTCGTTAAAAAATGTGCCGGTGGGAAGAATCGAGCCAGCTTCGAAGCCAAGATCGAATGGAGTGATCGCAGTCATGCGATGTCGGTTTTCACCCTTGAAGACGAGTTGCCCCGGATTGTTGGAGCCTCGACCGAGCAACGTCCACTGGCCGTAGACGCGAACCAGCCCGCTGGCCGCGTCGGTTTCGCCCAGACTGCTGGTCGCCGTCTGGTAGAACATCGACTCATCGATACTCAGCTGCAGACCGCACGAGTTGTCCAACCGCTGCTTGAACTCGAACCATGGTTCAAAATGTTGCTGCAACCGCTCGCAGCGATACTCGGCAGCATTCACGTTGCTGTCCTCGGCCAACTGTCCGCTGACGCTAGAGGGGCCGCCGAACTGGTCGATGTCCAGATAGAGCCCAATCTTCTGAGCGATGGATTGGCTATTGAGCGGAGGTCCCGCATCCTGCCCTGCCAAACTTTGCGCAGTCGCTACTACCGTGATGAACGACACGAGTGCGCTCAGCCAAATCGTCCATGAATGCTGTGACTTCATACAACAGTTTCTCGGAACGATAGCCAGCGGAATTCACATGGTCGCATGGTGTAGCGATTAATCCGTTAGATCGCGAACGTAGCCTCACTCACTAGCCCTTTGCACTGGATCGATATAGGTCATGACTTTTTGAGTTGCTTACTCGACCAACGAGTGATCAGTCAACCCAGCGAGGACGATCGCAACGAATCACCCTGGCGTTGCAATATGGCCGATTCTAGACGGCAACACTGGATGACCTCTCTTTCTTGACAGTGCTTGATCGGTTTCTGCGTTTTTTCCATTTGGCGTAGGAGGGCAGAACGAACAGATAAATCCCCGTCAGCCACAGCACACCTAGCACCAGCGATGCAGGAA
The DNA here is from genome assembly GCA_007859835.1 of Novipirellula herctigrandis. Taxonomy (GTDB): domain Bacteria; phylum Planctomycetota; class Planctomycetia; order Pirellulales; family Pirellulaceae; genus Novipirellula_A; species Novipirellula_A herctigrandis. Next base: position 8,343,172 of record SJPJ01000001.1, read on the forward strand.
GGAACACCCAAAGCTTCATTCGATGGTGGAAGAAGCTGCCATCGTGGATGCTCTCAATCAAGTCGGAGCGTCGATAGGCGACCTGGAGTACTTCGCCGGTTTTCGTGTCTAATTGAACCTCCCAACGGTTTTTGCAGCGCACTTTGAGAATGCCCTTACTTGGCCGAACGTCGAGACGGTCGATGTCGTCCCAGCTTTTGACTTTTGCTTCCCGAACGCCTTGGGTAGCCGTGAGAATCTCGTCGAAGCGGATTGATGGTTCGCCACGGGAGCCTGTTTGCGTTGCTGGTTGAATCCAGGCAGACTGTTTTTTCAGTTGCAGAATCACACCAGAAGCAATGACCACAGCCAGCGGCAACGCGATCAGGATCGCCCCCCATCGGTGGCCGTCACGGTTCAACTTCGAAAACTTCATTCTATTCGAACGTCTCATGAGTTTGAGTTGTCAGCAACAACAAGAAAAAAGGCAGCGACACGCAGAACGTGACGCTGCCAATGTTCGTAATCGTCCTTGCACGACCTTTAGTTTCTCGGCTTAGCGGCAAAATCTTTCCAGGATTCGATCTCCACGTCAATCTGCTTCTCCATTTCATCGACCACAGCGTAGCATGATGCCGGAGGTGGTCCCTCGGAATGGAAAAGGACCGAATTGACGGTCGTCAGCTTAGAGAGCATTTTCGGCGGTTCGTTTGCGATCTCGGAAAGATTGGCGCCCTGCGGCACCAACTTGCCGGCGAATTCCATCGCGCGCTTCCCTACTTCGGAATCTTCACCGGCTTCCTCAGCCAGTTTCAAGGCGGCAGTGATCTCCTTGTTGGAACGCTCGAAAATCGAACGCACCCTCCACCACAACTCGAAGCGTTTGGCGGAATCCTCTGTTGAGTATTGCTCGTTCGGGTTCATCTTCAGCTCGAAACTCTGCACCTCCGAGCTGCCGTTGACCGTCAGCTTCGCCTTGTAGGTTCCGACCGGGGCCTGAACGATAATTCCGGGAGCTGGCTTTCCATTGACGGCGAGCACATCGGGATAGTTCATGTCCCAGATCATCCGGTTCAGCCCGGGCTCTTGGCTGAGAACGTCACCCTCGTAGGTTTTAATTAACTGATCCTTCTCGTCGAGGATGCTCAAGCTCACGTCTTTGGCGTCGTCGCCTAGCCAGTAGTTGATGACGGCGCCGTAGGGCCGGGCACCGCCGGCATCTAGGTATTTGCGTTTCCGTTCGCCGTTCACGATGCCGAGCTCGTAGAACGTGTGGCCCATGCGGCCGTTCTGGACGAAGTAATTCTTCTGTCCGCCGCCGACACCGCCCCCATAGAGCGCCCACCAGTTGATCCCCAGGCGGGTGTGTGCGCGCGGCTTGAACAGCTGCGAGGCTTGCCCTCGATGTTTCTCGTCCCACTGACGCAGGGGCGAAATGTCGTCGAGGATCCAGAAGCTGCGGCCGAAGGTGGCGATGCAGAGATCCTCATCCTTGATCTTGATGTCGTGCACGGGGACGGCGGGAAGATTCAGGTTCAGCGGCTTCCATGTGGAACCATCGTCGAAGGAGATGAACACCCCGGTCTCCGTTCCGGCAAACAGCAAGCCCTTACGAACGGTGTCTTCCCGAATCGTCCGGGTGATCTCGGTCTGCGGGAAATTTTCGCTCAGGTTGACCCAAGTCTTGCCGAAATCGGCGGACTTCCACAGATACGGCAGAAAATCATTGGCCGTGCGGTAACGGCTCGCGGCGAGGTAGACGGTTCCCGCGTCGTGCGGCGAGGCCTCCAGTTCATACACGTCGGTGTCTTCCGGCATGTCCGGAGGGGTGACGTTTTCCCACGATTTGCCGCCATCCTGCGTCACATGCACCAAGCCGTCATCGCTTCCCGTCCAGAGGATGCCCGGCTTGACCTTGGACGCCACCATGCGGTGGATCGTGTTGTAGGCTTCCTGACCGGATGTCTCAAGCGACGAGGGCGAGCCGCCGGCCTGCTGTTTCGATTCCTCATCCTTGGTCAGTACTGGGCTGATCTCCTCCCAGGTCATCCCTTCGTCTTTGCTGCGGAAGACGACTTCCGCCGCGGTGTAGAGAGTATTCTCGTCAAACGGATCGATCACGATTGGCGCGTGCCAGTTGAACCGGTACTTGGCTTTGTTCTGGCCTTCGCCGAAGGTCGGCATCGGCCAGACGTTCCGGTGTTCCCACTGTCCCGTCTTCAGGTTAACCCGCTGGATCGGACAGCCGCCGGCCGCAAACGTGCTCTGGGCGAGGTGGTAAACGATGTCCGGATCGGTGGGGTGCGGCACGCAGGGTCCTGATTCGCCACTTCCAATCACCGTCACCTCGGCCTGGGAGATGCCGCCATAAACCGAAGCCGAAGGCACTTTATAGCCGATCAGATCCTGGTTGTTCCCGTACAGGTTATAGGGGAACTGATTGTCAATATTGAGGCGGTAGACCTGCTGGGTAGGCTGCGTGTAAGGAGTCGACCAGGTTTTTCCTCCGTTGAGTGTCACCATCACACCACCGTCGTGCGTGACGATCATGCGGTCCCGATCGGTGGGATCAAATTTGATGTCCTGGAAGTCGTCCTTCGTGCCGCTGCGCTGCTTCCAATTCTTGCCACCGTCGAGCGACTGCCAGAGCTTGTTGGACGCCACCCACAACTCGTTACCGTCAATCGGACTGGCATGCAGGTGGTAGTAGTAGAACGGGCGCTGGGTGATGCCAACATGATCGGTCAGCCACTTCCAGGTCTTTCCACCGTCCTCCGACTGGTAGAGACCGTTCTTTTCCTTCGAGTCGATTAGGGCCGTGATACGGTTCGGCTTGTCTTTGGAGTGCGCCAGACCGATGCGGCCCAGGTTGTCCGAGGGCAGGCCGGGATTTCGCGTGATCTCCGTCCAGGTGTCACCACCATCGGTCGACTTGAAAATGCCGCTGTTGGGGCCGCCTGCCATCAATCCCCAGGTGCGCCGGTGGATCTCGAAGGTGGATGCATACAGGATGTTGGGATCATGATCGCACATGACTAGGTCGATCACGCCGGCCTGCTCGTGTTTGAAGAAGACCTGCTTCCACGTCTTGCCGCCATCCTTGCTGCGATAGACGCCGCGATCCTTGCTGGGGCCAAACGGGTTGCCGATGGCTGAAACATAGACCAGGTCCGGATTGTTCGGGTGAATACGCACCCGGGAGATGTTGCGTGTGTCCTTCAGTCCGATGTGTTTCCAGGTTTTGCCACCGTCCGTCGACTTGTAGACGCCATCCCCCCAGGACACGCAGTCTCGCAACTGGGGCTCACCGGTCCCGATGTAGATCGTCTCAGGACGGCTGCGGGCCACCGCGATGGCGCCTACCGAGCCAACGTTGATCTGGCCGTCCGTGATGGGGATCCAGTACTGGCCGGCGTCTTCCGTCTTCCACACTCCGCCGGAGGAATGGGCATGGTAGAAGACATTGCGATCGGTCGGGTGCATCTCTACTCCGCACCCGCGAACTCCAACAAAGGGTCCAACGCATCTCCATTCGAGCGAGCGCATCCGGCGATCGATCTCAGGATCAACTCGCTCCGCGAAAGGCACATCCTGGTTCGATACTGGTTTTGTAGCTTCATGCGGCCACACTTCAGCCTTGGCTTGCGATTGGCCGAGTGAAAACGCTCCCAACGCGAAGACGCCGACGAGGTAACAAATGGATCGATTTCTAATGGTTTGTTTGGACATAGTATTCGTGACCTGCAAATGACTTTCCCTCATGTTCTTCCCCCGGGGTGATGAAACAGTTCGTGCATTCAGATTGATGCTGAACCGCGGTTCGCTGTTTTGCGAATGTGATGTTGACAGTGTTGTCACATTTACTTCTACGTGTTCTTGTAAATCACTCGGCCCTTCATGATCAGGTCATGCTTCAAGGCCCGGTTGAGCATTTGGGCGGCTCCCGAATTCACCATCATGGCTTTCGACTTCTGCTCGGGCGAGAAGAATGTAATTTTCTCGGCCTGCAAATCACGGATTTGTTGAACGCGCTTTCGCTGCACCATCAGCCAGCCAATGTCGACTCCCTGTTCCTTTAGTTGGCTCGCCAGCGTCGCGGCCTCTTTCGCGTCGTGGCCGTCTGCCTCAATCTTGTCGTCAACGATCATTCGCCGTCCTCGAACGACATAACCCAGGTCCGCGATCTGGACACTTGATAACTTTGCGAAAGGATCAATGAACCGTTTACCGCCCTCTGGCGCGAGATCGCTCCACTGTATCGCCTTTGACACTGTATCGGTGTTCGTTTCGATTACGGTCGGTGCGGTCGACACCGGAGCGTTGGCATCGTCCGCATAGAGATTATTGAACGAAAGCAACATGATTAGCAACAAGATTGCCAGGGTTGAAAACCTGGGGCTATCGTGATGCACCTTCATTGATAGACGCCCAGAGAAAAAGAGGCCCAGAGAAAAAGAGGCCCAGAGAAAAAGAGGCGTTGAGAAAAAGAGACACTGACGAATAGGAATCGTTGTAAAAAGCATCGATGTACAAAACGTGGTGACAAGCCTTCAAATTGTGACTGCGATTTTGACAGTGACTTGACGGCCATTGTAACGGTTAGTCAAGAGTGTTGTGGTCTCATTCCATTATTATTGCTTTGCGTGGGGTTTGAATCTGATCGATCCAACAACTTTCCGACGGGTGAGATTTCGACACCAAACTCGGGACAGCAGAATAGATCGTTCATTTATTTGTGTCCCTGAGTCGTGGCTCGCAGAAATTTTACGTTGTTTCGGTTAGCAAATGTCAGGCGAATTTTCATATTAGTGCCGCGTCATCTTTATCACTGACCTGTTTTGCCACACCCACTGTCTGTTTTGGTTCTTGACATGCGAATCGACGTCGGGTAGCACATCGAACAAGCTTGCAAGCCGGAAAGATCAGGAAGTGGTAGCTTTTTGAGACGCTGGATTTTGGATCAATGTCGTTAAATCAAAGGTAAGCAGGCCAGGACCTGCCTTGTGTTGCGCTTGCGAGCATTTGAGTCAGGACTGGCCTGGCCTATAAAAAATTGGGAAACCGAATCATGAGATTGGCGGTTGTTGGGATAGGAATCTTGGTCCTTTCGTGCGTTGTCAGTGGCGAAGAAGGGTTTCATAAGCTTCAATGCGAGGGAGACTATGACACACCTTTGATTTCGGGAACGGAATTTAAGGTGCATCAGTTGGATCGTCCGCAACCGCCTCGCGTGGTGCCGGGCCGCATCGATCAGCAAGACACTGCCTTGCCGCCGTCCGACGCAATCGTTCTGTTTGACGGAAAGTCGCTTGATCAGTTCAAGCCAACCGAGTGGGAACTTCGCGACGGAGTGATTGTTGCAGGGACAGGGACTCTGTTCACGAAGGAGGCGTTTGGCGACTGCCAGCTACACGTCGAGTGGAAAGCCCCCAACCCGCCATCCGGTAATCCCATGAGTTCGGGGAACAGTGGCATCTTTTTGATGCAGCGGTATGAACTGCAAGTTTTCGATTCCTACACTTGCAGAATCTATGCAGATGGATCGGCCGGTGCAATTTATGGTCAAACGCCTCCGCTTTTCAATGTTTGTCGCCCACCTGGACAGTGGCAGAGCTATGATGTGTTTTTCACGGCACCTAAATTTGATGGAGAAAAGGTAGCCGAGCCCGCCCGGATTACCGTGTTGCACAATGGTGTGTTTATTCAAGTTGGCACTGAGATTTTAGGACCGACGCGACACAAGTTAACACTCCCCTATACACCGCATCCCGCTCGGATGCCTATCATGCTTCAAGGGCATAATAGCCCCGTTGAGTTCCGCAATATTTGGATACGAGATCTCGCAGTCGCGGGGAATAACCCAAAGGAGAATCTTTAATCATGACCAAACGCAATAGGCGAGAATTTCTCAAACGTACCGGACTTGCCGTAACGGCATCAGCGGCTGCTCCTATGATTGTTCCCGCCAGTGTACTGGGGGCTGACGCTCCGTCGAACAAGACCACAATGGGATTCATCGGAGTAGGAAGCCAGGGACACAATCTCAATTTGAAAATGTTTCTTGAGCAGGGAGATTGCCGGGCCATCGCGGTCTGTGACGTGAAGCCCGATGCCCGTGAAAGAGCTCGAAATACGGTCAACCAGACGTACGGTAATCAGGACTGCGACGTCACGGATGATTTTCGCGAGATACTGGATCGCAAAGACATTGATGCCGTTTGCATTTCCACACCGGATCACTGGCATGCCCCGATGTCGATCATGGCATTGGAAGCTGGGAAAGATGTCATCAGTGAAAAGCCAACTGTGACGATTCAGGAAGGGCGTGCGTTGGTTGATACGGTGAAAAAAACCGGACGCGTTTTTACTGTTGGCCTGGAAGACCGTTCGCTGCCGCGGTATCACAAGCTTGCCGAAGTGGTCCGAAATGGAGGAATTGGAAAACTGCACACGATCCATGTTGGGCTGCCGTACAAAGGAAAGGTCTGGGAGAAACTGCCGGAGTCTCCGGTGCCCGAAGGCATGAATTATCCGCTGTGGCTTGGGCCGGCACCTTACGCGCCGTATTGCACTAACCGCACGCAAACGCAGTGCTGGAGACAAATTGAGGATTATGCGGCTGGCGTACTGACCGATTGGGGAATGCATCTTTGCGACACGGCACAGGTTGCCAACTTTTCGGAAAACTCCAGCCCAGTGAAAGTGGAGGGCACTGGTATCATTCCCGAGAATGCGATGAACAGTGTGCCGAATAAGTTTGAGTTGACTTATACCTTTGCCAATGGCGTCGTGATGCATGTGAAATCGACCAACCCTAGCATTAAGTTCGAAGGGTCCGACGGCTGGTGTGGCAACAATGCTTGGAACAGTGCTCTAATGGCCTCGGATAAATCGCTCTTCAACGCGCAGTACGAAGACAACAAGTTGTGGGAGTGCCCGCCAAGGGAGCAAAGGAATTTCCTGGATTGCGTTCGTTCGGGAGCAAAGCCCAACTACGATGCCGAGGCACTTCACCGTCTCAGCACCACCCTGCTTACCGGAACCATCGCGATGAAGCTGGGTCGACCGCTGCAGTGGGATCCAGAAAAAGAAGAATTCGTCAACGATGCCAAGGCTAATGCACTTCGCAGCCGTCCGGTATCAACTGAGTGGATGAATGCCTAGTTAAGGAATGCCTTGGCAACAACGGACGTCGTGGGATTAGACAGAGAACCCAGAAACATGTTGGAATTCTGGCGAATCCGACTACGAAGTTCGCCAGCTTATTGATTGTTTGTTGTTAACGGACTCCAGCCGTTGGTTTCAATCCGATAGCAGATCGCGATCTCGTTCGGTGCTCGAAGTGGGGTTGTGATTACGAGGCCGTGCTCCGTCCGCTTCCACTTAATCTCGTCCGCTGAGTCAACAATCGAAACTCCGCTGATCATTACGTCATCGTGTCCTACACTGGCAAAGGACTTGTTTTGTGAATTTGTTGAAAACCGCTTGTGCTGGCGACTTGCCAATAGCAGCGGCAGTGGAACGGATGGCGACTCGTGCCGTGACGACCGAGAAGCAGATGGCGGCCTATTGAATGGTCTTTTTGATCGATTCGGACCAACACCTGCACATGGCGCTGAGCATCGACGTTACAGCTACACCTCGCTGAACTACACCTCGCTGAACGACAACAACTCGATTATCGACGGGAAAAAGTCGCCGTGTCACTCCGGCGCCACATGATTGATTTCGGTACGGCAATCGTCTAGGGTTTTGTAAGATGCTTTAAGACTGCATTTCAAGAACTTGGGAAGGGGGCCTATCGGCGTCCATTTCATAACCGTTTTGAACTACTCTCTACTCAATTCGATCCTTCCAAGTGAGCTTGTTATGAAGTCCTTCATGTTGCGTTGGTTGTTCGCATTATCAATGTTGGTGGGCATGGCGGTATCGATTGCTGATGCGGCCGATGCGACGGTGCGTGTCGACTGCCGAGACGGCGGGCATTCAATTAGCGACCGGCTGGTTGGCGCGTTCTTTGAAGATATCAACTTTGGTGCCGATGGCGGCTTTAGTGCTGAGCAGGTAATCAATCGCTCACTTGAAATCTCGAGGCCGCTAGTCGGTTGGATGAAAATTGGTGCAGACGTCAGCATGACGGCCGAGAACGAATCGCCGATCAAGGCAGCCAATCCAACTTTTTTGAGGCTAGCGACCGAGAGCGAATCGCCTACCGGCGGTGTCGAGAATCGCGGTTTCCGTGGCATGGGGGTCCGCGACGGAGAGACCTACCGTTTCACCGCCCAAGGACGCTCGACTGCGGGGGCGAAGATGAAGCTGGCAGTGCGGCTGGTGGCCGAGAACGACGAAGTGCTGGCCGAACAGTTCGTTACCCTTGGCGGCTCGGCATGGCATACCACCGAAGTCGACTTGGTGCCCAAACGGACCGAGTCCAAGGCGCGGCTGCAATTGTTGTTGCGATCCAAGGGCATTGTGGACCTCGACCTCATCTCGTTGTGCACCACCGACACGTGGATGGGCCGTCCGCATGGGTTGCGTAAAGACCTAGTGCAATTGCTCGCCGACATGAAGCCGGCGTTCTTTCGTTTCCCCGGCGGTTGCATCGTGGAAGGAAGCCAATTGAAGTACCGCTACCAATGGAAGACGACCATTGGGCCGCGCGACGAACGTCGGCTAATTGTCAACCGCTGGAACAACGAGTTCGCCCACCGTCCCACGCCCGACTACTATCAGTCGTTTGAGATCGGCTTCTTTGAGTACTTCCAGCTCGCCGAAGACCTTGGCGCCGAGCCGATGCCGATCATCAATTGCGGAATGGCTTGTCAATTCAACTCGGGTGAGCTAGTGCCGCTTGAGGAGCTCGAACCGTATATCCAAGACGCGCTCGACCTGATTGAATTCGCCAACGGGCCAATCGAAAGCGAATGGGGCAGTCGTCGCGCGGCGATGGGCCACCCCGAGCCGTTTGGTATGCGACTTTTGGGCGTCGGCAATGAGCAATGGGGGCCTGAGTACTTTGAACGCTATCGCCGCTTCGCTGAGGTATTGCAGTCCCGGTACCCTGATGTGGAACTGATCTCCACTTCGGGCCCCTTTCCGGCAGGCGAACGATTCGACTTCGCTTGGCCTCTGCTGCGGAACTTGAAGGTGCCGATTGTAGACGAGCACTGCTATGCCACGCCCGATTGGTTCATGCGTGAAGCGACGCGGTACGATCATTACGATCGAAAGGGACCTCGAATATTCATGGGCGAGTACGCCTCGCAATCCGTTCAGTTGGTTTGTCCTCAGAACCGAAATACACTTCGTTGCGCGCTAGCCGAGGCAGCATTTCTGACGGGTATCGAACGCAATGGCGACATTGTGGACATGAGTGCCTACGCCCCGCTGATGGCGCACGAAGAGGCGTGGCAGTGGCGGCCCAACCTGCTTTGGTTTGACAACCTCACGTCGTACGGATCACCCAGTTATTACACTCAGTTGTTGTTCAGCCATCATCACGGCGACCAGACGCGGCCCACCACGGTGACCGACACACGGCCCAGTCGCCAGCCGCGTGGGCGCATTGGTGTCGGCAGCACCGATGCGAGCGTCGAGTACAAAGGCATCAAATTCGAAAGTGGTGGTGACGTGCTATTCGATCAACGGGACATCAAAGACGACGATGTGTTGAAAGTAGGGATCGGCAGTCGCTGGAACGTCACTCCCGAAGTTACCCGTCAAACCAGCCGCGGTGGATATACTCGTGCGATGATGGGCGATTACCGTTGGAGTGATGGCACGTTGACGCTCCAGGCACGCAAAGTAGCTGGCCGCGGCGGACTCATGGTTTTGTTCCGCAATACCGATGGTGGATCACGTATTGAGTGGAACATCGGTGCCGGTGGCAAGCACCAACTTCTAAGCCGCCAAGCGACGCACTGGGACGTGCCTGTTGTGGCCGACGAAACGCCGGGCACCATCGAAGACGGCAAATGGTACGACGTCCGTGTCGAACTTGATGGCACGCGGGTGAAGTGCTACCTGAATGACAACTTGGTGCACGACGTGGATATGCCCGATCCCCACATTGCGCAGCTCTTCGCCATCGGCAGCGTCGATAACGACTCAGGCGAGACGATCGTCAAAATCGTGAACCCTACGGCAAAATCGGTCGAGGTGGACGTCGATCTTGCCGGTGCCGAGTTAGCATCCGACACCTGCCAAGTCATCACTTTGGCGGCCGATAACCCCGAGGCAGAGAACTCCATTGCCGAGCCCAAGCATGTTGCACCGCAAACATCAACCGAAACGGTCAGTGGGGCCAGGTTCACAAGAGAGTTCCCCGCGTGGTCGTTTACGGTCATGCGGTTGAAAACGCAGTAGATCGTGCCGATTCGTTCGCGGTTTCGACGCCGGTCGTGCGTCAGTGATTCATCCTGGAAAATCATGGGTGAATCATGTGACAACCATCATGTGGCAACGTTATTAAACTGCGAGATCTCATCCACCAGCCTCGATTTCTCGGTCGCCGACGTCTTACGGAAGCGATCGCGACCACGATACCTAGTGTGACAGCTAATGTTGTGATCGCTAACGTGAAGCCAAAGCAGCTGGAATCGTCACGAAAGTAGGATCCTCCTCTCTTCAAGCATTGGTGGTGTCGGAGCAGGCAAAGGTCCCGTTTCTGGGAAGGTTTTAGTATTTTTTTGAAAATCTCGAAAAAATGCGTTAAGGAACTCTCCAGACCCGCCATTACTTCTCCAAGGGTACGTCCTAGCCCGCACTGTCAGTGGTTTTTCTGGCGTGAATGGGTGATGCAACTGGCACTGGGCCAAATTGGCAAGAATCGCCGATTGGCAGTGCTGCCGCGGAGGATGGGCATTCAAAGGATGGGCATTACATCGTCAAGGTGTTTGTCTATCGAAGGTTATGAATTGTGCTCGGGATCAGGCCACGGCAACTGACAACTTTTGAGATTATTTTTTCTGTGACTTTAACAAAGGCGAGCAGGAGTATGGAAATTGTGGGATTTTTAAAAATAGAAGGGAAAGCACCGGTGAGAAAGAGATTTTCCGCGTTAGCATTGTTTGTCCCCCTGACCCTGGGCGTTGTCCTGCTACCGGTTGGCCTTCACGCACAAACGACCGTCACATGGGATGGTGCCGGTGATGGCACGACCTATGAAGACGGCGGTAACTGGGGCGGAAGTGCTCCCGCGGATGATCTCACCACCAATATCGCCGAATTCACCGGCCCGACCGTCGATCTGTCGTCCACTCGCCAAGTGAATGGCCTTAATTTTAGCAGTGGTTCCACCTTGTCAGGATCCGGTAACATCGAAGTCGGGTCGAGTGGCATCGTCGCCGGCGGCGACAGCACGATTGGCACCGGAGTCACTTTCAATCAGTCTAATTCCGATATCAATCTTTCCGGTGGGACTCTCGATATCACTGGCCAAGTCTTCGGCAGCGGGGATATCACGATCAACGACACGGGCGCTAGCGACCCGACGGTTCATTTACATTTCAACACGAACGACGCTAGTTTCACCGGCGACTACACCGTGATAGGGGATGGCGTGCTTCGATCAGAAAGGCACTCTCTTAGGCTATCCGCCGGGGGCGGCACCATCACGCTGGACGGTGGCACGGTATCTGCCGATGGCGACCATCTCGATTTGAGCGGTCGTGACGTTGTCCTGACTTCAAACGGGGGCACGCTCCAGCATGCCCACGCCAGAAACGTGTTTGGTGGTTACGCGGTTTCAGGTGCTGGGGAATTGACGATCAGTGGGGAATTATCTACATCCACCGCTGGGCGAATGCAACTGCAAGGTACCAACACTTACACCGGGGGCACTCGCATTGTGAATGGTGGCCAAGCATGGGCCTATTCTGATGCGTCGTTCGGTGCTGCAGGCACCTCGATTACGATGGATAGCGGCGGGACGTATTATGCTGCGAACAATGTGGATATCGGTACACGCGCGATCATCGTGGAGAGTGGTGGCGGCAGATTCAATACAAACAATAAGACCACGACTGTGGGAGGCGTGATTTCAGGTTCCGGCGCCTTGGATGTGGTTGGTAGCGGAACGCTTCTGCTTACGGCGGACAGCACCGCCACCTACACGGGCGACATCTCGATTGATGGAAACGCAGTCGTGAAAGCGGCAAGAAACAGTATCGCCTTGGACAGCGGCTCCGCCAACATCAATCTCTCAAACGGAGGTGAACTGTCTGCAAATGCCGACCACTTTGATTTGACCGGCCGCAATATTGTCTTGGGTGAAGCCGGTGGCGTCCTTCGCCATGCCCACGCCAGGAACATCTATGGCATGGGCGGTACCGTCATCTCAGGTGCTGGTGAATTGACGCTTGCTGGTAGCAGTTCGGATGCCGGGCGGATCCAACTGCAGGGGACTAACACCTACACCGGGGGCACTCGCATTATCGACGGTGCTCAGGCATGGGCCTATTCCGAGGCGTCCTTGGGTGATGTGAATTCTTCGGTTACCATCGATGGCGGCGATTATTTTGCTAATAGTAACGTGATTCACAGCGCTCGCGACTTCATTATTGAAAGTGGTGGGGCTGAATTCAAGAATAACGATAAGACCACCACTATCGATGGTGTGTTTTCAGGAACAGGCACCCTGACAATCGCCGACAATAGCGGACAGCTCCGTTTGCGAAATGCGGGCAATCTGTTCTCGGGCGATATCGAATTCGCAGGAGCTGACTCCAAGCTAGTCGTGAAGTCACTCGGTGGTGGTTCCTACGGTGGTAGCATTAGCGGTATTGACCCTGGTTCAATTTTTGACATCACCGGAACGGTTCTGCTCGAAGGTGACAGCACCTTCCTTGGCCAAACTAGGCTGTTCGGCGACGGTGCAATCGGCGGTAACGGCTCGATTGATGGAAGCCTCCTGCTTAACGCAGGCACAAAGTTTGTCTTCTCCGAAACTAGCACTCTTGATGTCGCAGGCACGGTCACCTTGGACAACACCTTCGGTGTTGATGATCTGGTTGGCATTTCTTCGGGTACGGCGGATGGTACCTATACGCTGATCGGTGAAACCGCCTCCGTGTTTGACAACATCGAGAACTTTGGGGTCGCCAATGCGTTCGATCTGGGCAGTGGCAAGAGCGCCTACTTCCAAAACGGCAGTCTACAGCTCGTCGTCTCGGCCGTGGCTGTTCCGGAACCTGGTTCGCTTGCGATGCTAGGCCTGGGATGTGTTGCCCTCGTGGTCCGCCGACGTCGGTTCTAGGGACGTGATTTTTATTGCGAGTCGGCCCGCTCCTTAGGCAGCAGGCCGACTACTCTCAAGCTAACGATTTGAACCCTTCCCCCCGCCGATCTAGACGCAGTCGCTCGTAGACGAGGTGTTTTTGAGTGAGTCGGCGTTTGGGTTCAAACCCAAGTCAATTACAAAAAGTGTCTAAGGCACCCTTCCTTTAAGCGAACGCCATGAAAAGTTGCTGCGACAAGTCGGCGAACTCAGTTTGTATTCCGAGCAATGGCTCAATCATGAATCTAGAACGAAATAGCGCGAGACCAATCTTTGGCGTACTGCTGCTTGCTGTGGTACTTTGCCAAACGGCGTCGGGACAATATACAGCCAATAGCTTGGCGGAATTGCGTAGCTTCGCATCGGCCCACAACAATGCGACGATCACCCTGGCGGCCGGTGACTACTGGATCGACGGTGACCATATCGCCAATCCGACCAGTTCCGAGCCAACATTTCTGGAACTGACGGGTACCGGCAACACCTATAATCTTACGGGTGCCAACATCAAGCTCGATACACGCAAGCTTGATGGATTCGGTCGAGCGCTCGGCCATGACAGCGGCATCGAAGTGGTCAAGATCAGTGGTTCCAATAACACCGTCAACGGACTTAGTCTGACTGGGTATGACGTGGACGTGAGCACTCCAGCCCAACGCCATGCTGACTGGGCCGCCGTCTATGTTCAGATGACCGGAACCAGCAACACCGTCAATGGAGCTCACGTCTTGACCCGCGGTTCGTCCCCCTACGGACTAGGGGATGTGTTCGGTAAGGGGGCGCGGGTAAGCCCGCAGGGATGGGATCCCGGACCGGCACTCGATGAGAATGGCGACCCGGTTGGCGATGGGGTGGGGCTGCCTTGGCACGGCCATAACAAGACATCCGCGTTCCAGGTCATCGACACCGTCGACGCAGTGATCAACGACATGCACCTGGACGTCAAAACCTACGGGCACGGCTTTTTTGTCCAGGGGACGGCAACCAACACCACGCTCACCAACAGCACCGTCACCGGCGAGCTATTCTCTAGCAACGACGTGATCGCAACCGATCTGTACCAGGAATACGGCTTCACCTCTCACGGCAATGAACTTCCCGCCGACATGATGATCTCGGGTGCCGAAGACGGAGTGCGGATGTACAACGGCCCCAGTGGGCTGACGGTCGACAACGTGGTCGTCACCAACATGCGGACCGGCTTCTCGACCGCGCTGGGTAAAGGCGACATCAACCTCAACAACGTCGAGGCTTACGGCACAGAGAACGCATTCAACTTCAAGTCTAGCACCACCATCACGAACGCCAAGGGCGACATCACGCACGGTCCGCTGCTGCACACTCCCTACGACAGCGCAAGCAACACGTCGATCGATATTGAGCTGGTTGGTGGCGTCCCCGAAGGGGTGGACTGGGCGGTGGCTTACGTCGCCGGCAACAACCTCGACATCACGATCAATAGAGACCTTGCTGCGGGGGCTCTGCCGGCGGATTCATTGGTTCGGTTTGGCCAGGTGTTCTTTGATAATTGGCGCGATTCGAAACACCCCACTGGCCCAGAGGATCACGGCGACAACAACTTCGACTATATCAATTCCGAGTTCCACAACAATACGAACCAGATGCTGGTGCTCGGCAATGAAGTCACAGGCAACACCGGCAGTTCTCAAGCTGGCGTGATTAGTAACGGCAAAGACAACCAGTATGACGGGGTCACGATGGTCTTTGACGGTACCCGTCTCACGGCCCAACACGTCAACGGTTTGGGCAACGGTGGCACTGACGCCGACGGGACGCTTGACTCCAACGGCTCGATCGTTTTCGATGGCTCGACTCTGGAAATCCAGGCCGGAATCCGCATCACCAACGAAAAACTTGTGATCACCGGCGACGGGGTCGATGGCAAGGGCGCCCTCTACAGCGAAGGGTCGACCACATCCGGCGATACCCGTTTCGGTAGTTCCAACAACAGCGATGAGAGCACGGTTTTCCTCGACGGCGATGCTTCCATCGGCGTGGGCGGCGCGGGCAAAGGGATGTTGGTCGGTCGGATCCAGGGCACCGGCGACCTGACCAAACGCGGAGCGGGCGAGTTGGTCATGAGCAAATCCAGCAACTACGACGGCGACCTGATTGTTGCCGAGGGCCACGTCACGGCCCGATCGAACGTGGTTCGCCAAGGACTGAGCGTTGCGGCGGATGCCTCCATTTCAGCGATTGGCAACAACGCGTTCAATACCACCGGCGATGTCGATCTGGACGGCACCTTGGATCTCAATAGCCGTGGCGGCAACTTCATTAGCGTCCTCAGCGGCACAATCGGTCGTTTGAACGGCAGCGGTCGAATCACATCCTCGAACACCGGGAACGCGAGTTCCGGCGGAACGCTGAACTTCGCTGGCAACGGCGCCGATGGGCTCTTCAGCGGTGCGATCGACGGCGCCGTCAGCCTCGTCAAGTCCGGCGCCAACACGCAGACCCTCGCCGGCACGATGACCCATACGGGCACGACGATCGTCACCGCAGGTCACTTGTTTGTCAACGGAACTCACACCGGTGGCGACGATTACACCATCACAGCCGATGGCTTTCTCGGTGGCAACGGGGCGATTGATTCGGCGGTGTTGGTGGAAACAGGTGGCCATTTGGCACCAGGTGCGAGTGCCGGATCACTGTTCGTCAGCGATTTGATGTTGTCATCGGGGTCGTTCTTCGATGTCGAAGTTGGAGGAACGACGGCGGGATCCGAATATGACCAATTGACGACTGACACGGCGATGCTCGATGGGATTTTGAGTATTTCGCTGCTTGAAGCGGACGAATCAGCCTACCTTCCTTTGCTGAGCGACAGCTTCACCGTTCTATTGTCCAACAACGCATTGTCGGGCGTGTTTGAGAATGTCGTCAGTGGTGAACGACTCGCAACCGTCGCGGGCGAAGGGACATTCGTGGTGACGTACGGCGGTGGGACCAATTCGGTGGTCCTTTCGAACTTCCTCGTCTCAGCAGTACCTGAGCCGAGTTCAGCCGCGATGTTGGGGATGCTTGGCATCTCGGTATTGATAGTGCGGCGGCGAAAGCGGAGCCACGCCATCGGACGTGTGTTCCCAAGAACCGAATCCCAGCAACACTGACTCATTGATCCGATAACAACTTGCCTACTTGTCTCGGACGCGTGTTAGACAGATTTTAGAGAACGTCATGAAAGACTTTCGCATTGTACTGCTGTTCATATTGAGTGCTTTGCTTCTCATTAAATCACCTGAGGCCGCGGCGCAGGCTATCGATGTCAACACGAGTGATCGCAACCACCGGTTCGAGGCCTGGGGCACATCGTTGGCCTGGATGGGCAATGAGATCGGCGGCCAGTCCAACGCCCAGGGACGCGAAGACATGATGGACCTCCTGTTCGACCAGACCAACGGGCTGGGGCTGAACTTCGCGTGATACAACATCGGGGCCGGGTCGAATCCCGATACTTCGGTACAAAACATCACCCGGCCCGGTGCCAAAATGGAAGGCTGGGTACCCACGGCACCCACGACGGTTTCTGACACCAGCACATGGACTTGGGATTGGAACGCCGACGCGACCCAGCGGTTGGTCTTGGACATGGCCATCGATCGCGGCGTCACTCGGGTCGAGGCTTTCGCCAACTCCGCACCGTGGTGGATGACAAACTCGCTTAGTTCGTCGGGCTCATCAACAAGCAGCAATAATCTTTCGACCGCCCGACAGAATGAGTTTGCCCATTACATGCTTGAGGTGGCCGATCACTTTGAATCGAATCTCGGCATTCAGTTCAACACGATCACCCCCGTGAACGAACCGGGATCAGGTTTTTGGACTGGCGGCAGTGGCCAGGAGGGGATGATCATTACCCCAATCAGGCAGCGGAGCCTAATCACGACGTTCGGCCAGGAAATGGACAACCGTGGCTCACGAATGGGCCTAGTCGGCCCGGAGGAAACCTCAACCGATCAGAGCGCCGACACCTGGGGTGTTTACAGCACCACAACCAAGTCGCACATCGATCAAGTCAATACGCACACGTATCCCTTCAACGGCGGCAGCGGCCAATCCGATTCCGAACGTTTGTTCAACGCGGTCAGTTCCGATGGCAAGAAGATTTATGCGACGGAGTATGGTACCGGCCAGGGCGCCATCCGGATGGCCGAGCAGATCAACTCGGACATCCGCTACCTCGACGCGGCCGGTTGGACCTACTGGCAGGCGGTCGAAGACAACAACGGCAGCGGCTGGGGCCTGGCGATCCAACACTTCAACGGAACGAATCCCCGGTTCGATGTCCAAGACCAATACTTTGGGTTGAAACAGTTTTCGGCGCACATCCGTCCCGGCTCCGAAATCATCGAACTCGATGGCCAAGAAAATATCACCGCAGCCTACGACCCGCGGACCGGCACCACGGCGGTGGTGGTCACCAACGACGGAGCTGATTCAGCTTCGGATAATTACAGCTTCAACCTGGACCAACAGGTGATGTCCACCCGACTAATCCGAACCACCGACGAAAACAACAGCCTGCGGACCAATGCCTACGAGTCGCTCGGGGCGGCGACGGTGGCTGGTAACAATGTGAGCTTTGACTCGGTGGGAAATTCCATCACCACGGCGGTCATCCACCATCGGCCCAACCTAGTGCGGAACGGTAACTTTGATGATCACGGGGCGGCTACCGGGGCGGCTATCTCCGATTGGCAGTTCGCGGGCGATGCCGAGTTTGATACCGGCAGCGACCACACGTTCGACGTCCCCGGGACCGGCACGGGCGTGCTGAAAACCCAGGGCGATGCGACCGAGGGCCGCATGTTCCAGACGGGCATCGGTGATGCCGATACGGACTTGACCGGGGTCGCGTTCCAGTTGTCGGCCGACGTGCGGTTCCTGAACGCTGGCAGCCGCAACTACGACGCGGACGCCTACCTCGCGCTCGAGTTCTACGGTGCTGACGACCAAACTCTCGCGTCAACGTCGCTCAATGAATACCAGACGCACATCGAGCCCGCACCCAGCGTGAAAGGCGACGGGAACGAGAGCAGCGTCGTGGGTAGCGATCCCAACGACAACCAATACCGCACCTACGTCAGCGAGCGTTTCGTGGCCCCTGAAGGCACACGCTACGTGCGTCCGGTGATCCGGTTTGACAATCTCGGAGATGATGACAACAGTTCCTTGACGTTTGTTGACAATGTTCGGCTGCAGGAAGTCCACCCCGAAGCTGTGGCGCGTGAGTGGAATGCCGAGAGCGGTGGGGACTGGACCAATGACCGTAGTTGGCTGAATCACTCGCTGGTCGAAACGAACAAGCACGCCTACTTTGGCAACGCAATCACCGAAGACAGCAACATTGCCATCGATAGTACTCAAGCCGTGACCGGATTGACGTTCTTCAGCGAGCATCAATACAACCTTCAAGGCACGGGCAAGCTTGAAATTGGGGAAGCCGCTTCTCCCCTAAACTTGATCGATGTGCGTGTCGGCAGCCACCTAGTGAACGTACAAACCGAACTGATGGACAATCTTGATATCCAAATTCTTCCCGGTGCGACGATAAGCTTCGATTCGGGGTTCGACCTCGCTGGACATGAGCTCGCGAAGCTTGGGGCTGGCGAAGTCGAATTCAACATCGGGTTCATGATGAATGGCGGTACCCTGTCAGCCTATGCTGCTCCCGATGCCAGCATCTTCTTTGGCTCCGATGCCCTGCTGAATGGTGATTTTGAGTTGCTGATCTCGGCAGGCCAAGTTTTGCAGTTGGGCGATACCTTCGAGTTGGCGGCCTTTACGACGCTTAGTGACTCGTTTGACGAAATTATCCTGCCCACGCTTTCGGACGGACTCGTTTGGGACGTGAATTACGAAACCAATCGACTTTCCGCAGGCGTCGTCAGCGCAGTCCCCGAGCCAGCATCGGCGACCTTCATCTTGGTTGCTGTCCTTGCCTTGAACATTCGTCGGCGCAGGCAAACAGTTTAAGTGGACGCACCGCAGGTGTAACGACAGGGACTCCGGCCCGTCGAGGCAAAAATCTCAGTCGACCATTCAACACGGAAATTCAAGTTCTGTGAGCAATGAAACTCCGCTGGATTGACATGCTTGATCGTGTCCATAAAGTTCCCGCAAGCGTTCCCATTGGAATAGAAACAAACTTCAATCGACCACAGGCTTGCCCACGCAGGTTTACTTTTGCTCCCAAACCAATGATCGTCTTGGTTGTACTTCAACCGAGAGCTCGATGAAACTTATTCTGCAGCCGTGGTGGTTGGGGCAATCGACATCTACACGCAAAAGTTGCGTTGAAATATCACTTTCGATATTCAGCTAGGATGAAATTCCAGAATGAACGGAACACCGAAATTGGTCAATTGCTGGTTTCGCTGTTGAGATCCATTTTTGGATAGATGGGCTGCGATGTGCATTTGGATCATCGACGACTCGACTCGATCGTCAACCGGTTGGTGTTAGGATTGATCACGTCGGCGTTGTTCGTCGGCTCCGCGTTGCTAATGGGCAATCAAGTCAGGCCAAATGTATTTGAAACATCGATGCCTGGCGCCGCCGGATGCCTTTTCGCGGTCTATCTTGGCTTGAGAGGCTCTACGCAATCAAGGAATCAGGAAATTTGTCACGGATTCGATCGCCAGATTACCTCGTCGACTCGTTCGTGAATCAACGACTTGTGGAATTCTGTACAACGAAAGGCCTGATCTTACCCTGCCGGCACGGAGTCGTCGGCGATTCGATCCTGGCTTGTCATTTTGCTATACTCTCGCGTCTGAATTCCGTCACTGCGTCTGAGATCCGTCACTCACGAGAAGTTCACCCGTGCAAACCGACTCCGATTCCTATCTGTTCGCGCGATCGTTTAACGACGTGGATGATCTTGCGGTTCAAGCACGACAGTGGCAACTCGATTTTCGGCAGTTGAAAAAAGGCGGTTTTCGCGGTGAAATTCAGCAGATTTGCAGTAGCGGTGTGCAGCTCGGCGAGGCCCGTTTCCGCTGTTCTCTTCAACAGAAAGGGATTCCTCCCGTCGGCATGAGGACGATTGCGATTCCGGCGGGTTCGAGAATCCATTTGAAGTGGCGGGGACGGGAAATCGACGCAAACAGCATAATGGTCTTTCCGAAGGGCGCGGAATTGGCCAGCGTCAGTGGTCCCGATTTCCACGTTTATACGTGCTCTTTTCCCGAGGTACTTCTGGCGGCTACCTGTGAGACGCTCGGTGTCGGTTCGCTCGACCAGCTATGCGGTGGTGCTGAGGCAGTCCGAATTAGTTCGATGGCCGCGACTACACTCCGCCAAGAGCTCTCTGGAATTTTTGCACTGGTTAACCAGGACGCTGCCAATCTGCACAGTCAGGTTGTCATCAACATTCTGACTGGCCGAATCCCCGCTCAAGTCATCTCATCGCTGTCGACCGCCGAGGGGCAATGCCAAACAACAACGACAGACCGGCGTCGGACTGCTTTGCAACGTGCCGAGACTTTCATTGAGCAACACGCTAGCGAGGAGATTCGCGTTCGTGATCTTGTTCGGGTTTCGTGCGTCAGCGAAAGAACATTGGAGTACGCATTCATGGATCAATTCGGCATTGGCCCCAAGCAGTTTTTGAATGCATACCGGCTATGCATGGCACGGCGTCAATTGCAGACTTCTGATCTGAAGACAACACGCGTCGCTAACATTGCCAACGCTTGGGGCTTTTGGCACATGGGCCAATTTGCGGCAGACTATCGTGAGCGTTACGAGGAATCGCCTTCGGATACGCTGCGGCGTTCCAATCACTCACACGCTGTATTGAGCTAGTCGTCAAAATCATTTAAGCGGGTTTTTGATGAGATCCAGCTAAGGAACGGCGATTCGAGTCTCAGTTCGTTCGCTGGCAGAGGAAAGCAACACGCCCTTGGGAAATCGTACCGATTAGAAAAAGAAGTTGATCGCGAGGATGTGGTTCATTTCATCCGTTCCGCCTTGGCGATTGATGAATTGATTCAGGTATCCCACTTCCGTTCGAACTGCCGAATGCGGACACCGCTTGTAGCCATAGCCGACGAAGGCTCGGTTCTGATCCAGGCCGGTGTTCGCGCCCCAATCGGTATCGTTGAGATGAAAGAAGACCTCGTCCCAGAGTACAAGCGACCATTCAGGGCAATGGGACAAGATTCGCTGCCCGCGAGCGAGCTGTCGCCATCGAAGACCAACGTCGTCACCGGTTTCCAGCCAACGCTGTTCAAACCGACTGCGGTGTTGGAACCGCCAGTCACCGATGGAGGGTGTGGCTGTCCATTGTTGCCAAAAGCGATGCTCGTCGAAGTCGTCACCAGTCACCGGAGATGTGTGAATCCAAGCGTAGCCGGCCCACAGCGTCTGGTCCTCGGCAAGTGCCCATCCAAGTCCAGGACGGATGATGCTCTGGTTGAATCCGTTGGTGTCGTTACGCACGCGGTAATGCGTATCCAACCACCAGCGAAGAGGCGAGTGATCATCAAGTGACTCGAACTGGCCGTTGCCCATCGCGGCTAACCAAAGAGCGGTGTCATCCACCGTTTGCGCAGCAACGGTACGCGTTGTCCCAACGGCTAGTGTCATGCATAAGAGTACACAGGAAATTGCTCGTGCCATATCAACCATCCGTAGAAATCGTACTGACAACGCCCCTTGCCCAAAGGGACCACCTCCGATTTCTCATCGGGATAAGAACTGAGACTCGTTGACTAGAAGTGGCTTTTTGCACGACGAAAGCATCATGAGTCGCGCTGGCTGTAGCGCCAATGACGGTTGCCCCATCGTAGAAAACCGCTACACCCCCATCGAATTGCGGATGTTCGCTTGAAAACGCAGCCTGTTTTAGGCACGGACGAGAACGTGGGCCGATTGACCGTACGATTGAAAGCGATTGACGAATATCAGAATACGCTAGTGTTGGTCCTGTCCGATAATGGTCTTAGTAGGACGACCATGACCGACCACATCCAACTGGACGGCGGTGGCGCGGAGTTGATCAAGCAGTTTGATAACACGTTTGAACATCGAGGATTGCCCCGGTCGTCGGTCGACCTTGGCCCCGGTTGGGCTTACGGATTGGCCGCTCCCTTTCGACTGATGAAAGGTTATCAGTCGTAAGGTGTCATTTTGAGCCCATTAATCATCAAGTCACCCGCTGATTTTCGCGCAGCGACACCGAGCATCGACGCTCCGGTGCATGCCATGGATATCATGCCGACATTGCTCGACTTTGCTTCGCTGGATCATCCGGCCAAGCGGCTCGCAGCCGAACTGCTAGCGATGCAGGATTCCTCACTAAGACTACTCCTGCCGGGCGAAGGAGGCGTCGCCTTCAATGAACGAGGTCTTGGCGGAGAATTGTTTGGAATCCGTGCCTATCGACGCGGCGATTGGAAGATCTTGAAGCTTCCGCCGCCGTATGGCAGGGGCAAGTCGCAGCTTTACGATCTGTCGAAGGACCTCGGCGAGACAAGTGATGTTTCCGCTGAATCCCCCAACCTACGAGCCGACCTGGTCAATCGTTAGAAACAGTACGCGAGCGAAAATGGCGTGGTCGAGCCAAACAAGCCGATCGCCTATGCCGTTCCGGCCCTCCTGAATTTGTCACTCTTCCAATCCAAGCGTGGACTACTCGAACATCTGCTCGAACGGGGCCTTGCGCTTTGCCAGCCCCAGGTGATACACATAACGAATCGCCGTTTCGTAGGAGGAAGCACTCGCTTGCAGTCCATTCGGGTACGACGGACGTTCTGAGGACGTTTCGGCGTTGGCTACATCGACAAGCTAGAACGCGCAATTGACGACGCGAGAATCAACGCCCGGAAGGCCAAGAGATCGTCCGTTACTCGAAGAGCTATCATCGACACCGATAGGACTCTGTTTGAAGCAACCCGACAGACCCGCGCGCGAATGGTCAATTCGAAAAGACCATCTAGATGGATCCTCCGCGTCATATTACTATGGCAATTCCTGAGATCGTTGAATTGTGCTACCCAGTAGACGCCGGAGAAGTCAAAGTTTTTTTCCGTAGGAGGAAGCAATGTCATGTTGGTTTGATCGCGTTGTGCGGGATGTTATCGCCTTGGTGCTGTTGACGGTCGGAGCGGCGTCGGCGGCGGATCATATGGAGCCGCGTCTCTTCCATCCCGGACAAGATGAGGCTGCCCAAGAGAAGCTGACGTCATTCGTCGAGGCCAACGGCCGGCCCAACATCGTGATCCTGCTAGTGGACGATCTTGGTTACGGTGACCCCGGGGTTTACGGTGGAGGTGAGGCCGTGGGAGCGGCCACACCTAACATTGATCGGCTTGCTCATGAAGGGCTTCGGCTCACCTCGGCATACTCGCAGCCAACGTGCACACCGACTCGGGCTACCCTTCTCACCGGCAGGCTGCCGGTTCGCCACGGTCTGCTAAGACCACCGCAGATCGGCGAGACCGGGGGACTGATGGGCGAGACCACGCTGGCAGAGCTGTTGAGCAAGACGGGTTACCATACCGCAGCAGTGGGCAAGTGGCACCTCGGCGAAGGGCCAAATTATCAGCCCCAGCGTAACGGGTTTGATGAATACTACGGTTTCTTGGGTAGCGTTAAGAATTACACGGAGTGGCGAGACGAGCGTATCAATCCTGCGTTCGCAAACGATCCCGAGGTTGTACGCAACATCGAGAACGACCCCAACTTCATTCGCAGCCTCATCCGAGCAAAGAGGGACCAGCCTCACGAAGAGCTGTACGAACTCGACATTCCGGCGGTTGCAAATGTGGATGTCGACTGCATGAGGTATTCGGTCGATTTCATTGAGCGTATGGCAAAAGAGGACAAGCCGTGGTTTCTCTACCACTCGTTCGGCAAAGTGCACTACGACAACTATGCCGCAGATGGATTTCGCGGTTCGTCCTCGGCCAAGACCCCTTACAAGGATGCCGTGGTCGAGGTCGATACCCTCGTTGGCCGAGTGCTCGATGCCCTCGAAAAGTCCGGGCAGACGGGCGAGACGCTGGTTTTCTTTACCTCGGATAACGGCCCTGAAGAAGACACTTGGCCAGATGCCGGGCACACTCCGTTTCGGGGCGCAAAGAGCACGACATGGGAGGGTGGTGTCCGGGTTCCTGGGATCGCAACTTGGCCCGGCGTCATCCAGCCGGGGCGTGTATCGGACGGTCTGTTCGATTTGGCGGATCTCTTCACGACGTGCGCCGCTCTCGGCGGCGCAGTAATTCCCGACCAGCGGTATATCGACGGGATCGACCAAACCTCGTTCCTGCTCTCGGATGATGGTCTCTCCAACAGGGAGGCGGTCTACTACTACATGGGGAATACGTTTTCGGCGATGAGGGTCGGTCCGTTCAAGTTCCATCGGTACATCGCTGAAGCCTCGAGCCGTGACGGAATCCCGGGTTTTCTAAACGGCGCGACACTCCAGAAGACATTCGGAGTCTATGCCTTCAACCTGTACCTCGACCCGAAAGAACGTCGGCCCAATGGCATTCGAACGGCCATTCAACTCAAGCGTTTTGTCTCGCTTGAAACAAGGCACTTGAAGACGTTCAAGGAGGAAATATCGAGTGCGGAGTGAGTTCCAGAAAGGAGTGTCGCATCGGCATTCGAGGCATTCTTGGAATCCATTTGCCAACCTCCTGTATCACCCTTGCAGTCGAATATCCCCCTGACCTCAGGGTTCCCAGATTTTGGGAGCGTGATTAGTGCTTTTCAGCCCCCCACAATCCGCTGCACGCGCCGAAACAAACGATCGACTGAAAGCGATGGAGGCCTATGAAAACACGCTGATCATGATCATGTCCGACAACGTCCCAGTACGACGATGACGGCCGACTACATCCAACTGGATGGTGCTGGCGTAGGGTTCCTCGAGCAGTTTGATAACACGTTTGACAATCGAGGCTTTCTCGGTTCGTCGGTCGACCTTGGTCCCGGTTGGGCTTACGGATTGGCCGCTCCTTTTCGACTAATGAAGGGATATCAATCGGAAGGTGGAATCTTGAGCCCATTGATCATCAAGCCATCCGCTGGTTTTCGCGCAGCGACACCGACGCGAGCTGCATGAATTCTCTTCGCTCACACTTCGTACTTAGGAACTACCTGACAGGTACTTCTGGCGATGGGTCAAGGAAGCGGACTCGGCCAGATTGAAGCTCGTAGACAGCTCCAACAATGGAAAAGTCTGCAGCACGATTCCGTTCCTTTTGTAATCGAACCATATTTTTTACCGACCAGAGGACGTTCGCCTCGACTCCTTTAGCAATCGCATCGTGTTCATTTGGGTTCAGATGCGCGATGGCAGGTTCGATTAGCTTCAACACGGTTTGAAGTTCTGGCGGTTCAGTTCTCCGTTCTTTGCGATTTTTGAATGCGGCCGTCACCGCACCGCAGCCCTCATGGCCCATCACAACTACCAACTTGGTATGGAGGTGCTTTACCGCGTATTCGATGCTACCAGCGACATCGTCCATCACGACGTTGCCGGCGTTTCGGATAACAAAAAGATCTCCAAACCCCTGATCAAAGACCAGTTCGATGGGGACTCGCGAGTCGGCACACCCCAGGACGACGGCAAACGGATTTTGCCCTTCAACTAAATGATCCCGCCATCGTTTTGCAGACCGAAAGTGCCTCGGTTCTCCATTCACAAAACGTTCATTGCCTAATTTTAGCCGAGCGATGGCAGCCTTAATCGATAATGCACTCCCGAGATCACTAGCATGGCTCGGGTTCAGTGCACCGGGGACGCCAGTGAACCCAAGTCCGCCTGCAGCGACCATCAATTCTCGTCGAGTCATTTGTTGTCTGGTCATAGGGATCTTTTTAACAGGTGATTGAATCGAAGCCCCCCGGAGCTCACTTGCCGACGGCCATGGTCTTGCGAACCGCCTCTTGGTACTTCTTGCTCTCGGGTCGAAGGTTCTCAATGCTTTCGAAGGGCAATCCGTGACGCGTTGGCGTGAAGGGATACTTTGTGTTCATCGCGTCATTCCGTTTCTTCATCATGACGAACGGACCCCAAGTCCAAAGAAACTGTATTATCATTCCATGCATCTCACGCGAGTCTTGGCTTTTCTGCGGATGAAGTCGAGGGGCCCTCCCGCCGTCGAATTTCAGCCGATCGTCTCTTCGAGATCAATCGTGGACTGCTCGAACATTTCTTCGAGCGAAGCTTTGCGTTTCGAAAGCCCTTGATCATACACATAGCGAATGGCAGTCTCGTAAGACGACGCGCTCGCCTGAAGTCCATAGGGATAGAAGTTCTCTCCCATCAGTTCACGTGTCTCTTCAAATTCTTGGCCGTACCAGGGCAGCGAATCCATCACCCAACCAAGACTCTGCGAGTACTCATAGTCCAGTTGCTTTGCTTTGGAGTAGGCTTCAAATACCGCTTTTGCAAGCCACGGGTTCTGCTCCGCCACTTCTCGCTTGATGGCAACGGAATGCATGATGGGAAACATTCCAGTTCGTTTGTAGAACGCTTTCTCGACGCTGCGATGGTCGGTAAACAGCCTTGCCACGATCGGGTTCCGGTCCTGGAACACTTTGGGTTCTGCCGGGTGCAGGATCGCATCGACCTTGCCCTTGATCAGCAAGGTGGATTCGTCTTCCTCGGGATCGGCATCGACGATCGGTAATCCATCAGGGCGAATCTTTTCATATTTCGACACACCTCCCGACAAGTTTTTGGCGGAGTCCTTTTGGGTGGAAACCCAGTGAATGTCTTTCGGGCTGACCCCATATTCCTCCTGCAAAATTCCTCGGACGTGGGTCAGGCCAGACGACGAATAGCCAACCGTTGCGACGGTCTTGCCCCGCAGATCCGCCGGTGTTTTGATCCCGCGATCGGTACGAACAAAAATGCTCTGGTGTCGAAACAGACGGAGCGCGGGAATGGGCAGAAGGAGGTAATCCCGGAAATTATCATTCGCGTACGCCAGGATGTACGGAATCAATCCGAGCTCGGTCACCGCGCGGGTTTGAGGACCAAAGAATGCGTGGGTGTTCATCGGCCCGATGCCAGACACCTCAAACTGATGGGCACAACCTTTGATCTTGACGGATCCTTCGATGATGGCGCGAACGCGATTGTACGCGTATCCTGCCATCGTGATCGGCAAGCCTTCGCC
This sequence comes from Novipirellula herctigrandis, assembly GCA_007859835.1. GTDB lineage: Bacteria > Planctomycetota > Planctomycetia > Pirellulales > Pirellulaceae > Novipirellula_A > Novipirellula_A herctigrandis. Next base: position 8,370,592 of record SJPJ01000001.1, read on the forward strand.
GAACGGTCCGGTTCGTTTCTTGACGCCGGGATCATCCGCAGTGTTTGCGGATGGCTTCCCATCCTCCGCACCTGCGACGGTGCCGCTGGCAGCGACCGCTCCAATCGACGCTGCCTTACAAAAGTCTCGACGGTTGAATGTGGCCATGTTGTGATAATCCTGAATTCAGGTGGTTGGCGACGACGAACCTAGCGTTGGTCCGTCAAGCTGTCGTGATGTTATTTCCATGTGTGCCGAGCGGCGTAGGACTCCGCCCTCGGCGATTTGCGACGTGATGCCAGGGGTGAAGCGCTCGCCAGACGTGGAGGGGAAGCCGAACGCCGAGTGTTCGATCACTCTGCTGATGCCTCGACTCGTACGAGCCGCCATTGCTTAGTTTGCCCGTCCTCAAAAAGAGAATCCCACCGCAGCCGTCCGGTGCGGTGGGAATCTCACGAAAAGCGGAAGCCGAACCTATTCGCCCAAGTCGAAATCCAGGCTTGGGTCGAAGGGAAGCTCATCGAGGTGCTCGATGTACTCCAACGGATCAAACGGCAGCTTAGAGACGTCAACTGATGGCTTCGCCAAAGCTTGAATCTCAGGGGAGGCGTTCTGAATCCCTTGCCACGGAATCCCATGGCGCTCAGGCAAATCGGGATACTTTTTCTTCCACAGATCGTGCCGCAGACGCATCCGATTGAATGGGCTCTTTAGATGGATCAGATTGACGAGCATCGGCGTCTTTTCCCGAGTATCCGAAGGCAGGAAATAGAAGCCCGCGGGGATTCCACTGGCTTCGCCGATGGGATCTGGCGAGATCCAATGTCGCTTGTAATTTCCCTTCACGGTTGCCCCAAGATTCGGTCCGGCGTAAATGAAGACATAGTCTCGACGGCTATGTGCATCGCCATTGAGCAACAAAGAAGTCTGATTCACACCATCGATGACGCGGTCATCCGGAACGTCATCCAAGGCACCTGCAAGACTTGCAAAGGTGGTGAACAGATCAACCTCGTGAATGATATCTCCGACGACTTGCCCTTTGTCGATTGTGCCTGGCCACCAAGCTTGTGCGGGCACGCGCACACCGCCCTCCAGGAAATCGCCTTTCCCGCCTCGGAAGATCGTTTCAGTGAATCCACAGCCCGGAGGAGGATTGTGCGCCATTGGACCGTTGTCGGCGTTGCAGACCAATAGAGTGTTCTCAGCGATCCCAAGCTCTTTGAGTTTCGCCATCACGCGTCCAACAAACGGGTCAACGTTCCCCTGCAAGCCGTCCTGCAAAAGGCTTCGTCCTTGTGAAACCTTGTCGAGCGTGGGCATGAAGGATGCCATGTTGGGCCAATTCGCAACATAGAACGGCTTACCGGCCTTTGCGTTGCGCTCGATGAATTCGAGAGTCCGTTTCTGAGCCTCGGCATCCATTTTCATGTAGGTCTCGTAACTATTGTCTTCCCACTCTCGTGGTGCCTCACCTTTTTTACCCTCCAAAGCAAGGATCCAAGCTTTGGTCACGAACGTGTCATCCAGCTTGTATGGGTCGGACGGAAGCATGTCCTCGTACAGGCCGATGGTGGCATTCGCTTGCTCACCCTGACGCGTCCAAAGAGAGAGAATCTGGTTGTAGCCAGTGAAGAAAGCCTCATCGAAACCCTGATTGTTTGCGTAGCTTTCCTCGATGTCACCGAGGTGCCATTTTCCATGAAATGCAGTTGAATATCCAACGTCAGATAGAACCTCGGCGATGGTAACTTCGGTGCTTCTCAACCCGTGTGATTCTCGGAGCATGCCGATGTTGTACATGCTGTTTCGCACCGGGTGCCGCCCTGTCATGCAGGCTGCGCGACTGGGGGTACAGCCGACCTCGGTGTAAAACCGGGTGAACATGATTCCTTCCCGCGCCATCTGATTCAAACTCGGGGTCTCGAACCCACGAACCTTCTGAATTGCCGGAATTCCAATGTCGCCAAACGCAGTGTCGTCCCACATGATGTGCACGATATTGGGAGGCGTCTTGAACTTCTCACGCAGCTCCGCCAAACGCTGTTGCAGGCCTTCGTCTTCGGCGTTCCAGCGTTCGCCGTTTTGAGCTTCTAAAACGTAGTATTCGGCGTCATGGACGATTTGGCCACCTCCCGAATCAGCGAACGCGAAGCTGGAGAAAACGCCCAGCAGCGTCATCAGAGACAAGCGAATTGTGCGATCAAATACAGACATCTGGAGATTCCTTGTTGCGAGTGAGGTTGTTGTGAGATTAGTTCGGCGTGGCACAGGACAACAACAGGATCAAATCGACATGATGAGAATCCAGCTTACGCGTCACAAAACTCACGCGAGGCACCTATGAGATTAGGCCCGTGATTGTAGCGCCCTCCGCAGACCAAAACATCAAAAAACCGCAAAACATCTAACTTGAATCAAAGGAAAGTGAGAAGTCTGAAACGCTGCGAGACCCAGCAACCTGTAAAGATCATCCGTTGCTGATTCGCGGAACGTTGGCGTCGCGAAGTTGGCGTCGCGAATATCGAGCAATGATGATTCATTCACCACTGGTGTTTTTACCTGTAGGGGCAAAGGTGTTAACTTGACTAATTGCCAGCACACGTTTTAATGACGATTGATCTGCACGACGCCAGTCCCTCTTCAAAACCAACGGAGCTTCAACAATGAAGGCTTTTTGCGAACAACTTTCTGGCCTCTTGACGACGTTCGGCGTTCTATTGGTTTTCGTGGGCTTCATCGCTCTGATCTCTCTCGGCGAGAATGCGTCGGCTCAATCTCGACACTGCCCACTAGAAGGTCAATCCAACTTTCGTGACCTAGGTGGCTACGAGACGAAGGATGGACGTTCGGTAAAATGGAAGCAGATCTTCCGCAGCGGTGAGCTACCCAAGCTGACCGACAAAGATGTTCAGCGGCTGGCGGACCTGAAACTGAAGACGGTTGTCAACTTCCTGACAGCGAAAGAGATCGAATTTCACGGCGAAGATCGTCTACCTTCGGGTGTTCAACCGGTAAGTAACCCGATTGAAAGCGACTTCGGAGATCTCGCAATAACGATCGTTGAGGCGCGAAAGCACGCGGATTTCTCCAAAGTGCCACCGGAACTGAATGCGGAGATTCACCGTTTACTTGTCAGTGAAGAGACCTCTCGAAGGCAATACGCGGATTTTTTGCGTCGCGCAGCGGATCCCGAGAATCGTCCTTTAGTTTTCCACTGTTCGCACGGTGTTCATCGCACTGGGACCGCCGCCGCAATTCTGCTGGCAACACTTGGTGTGCCTTGGGACACGATTCGCGATGATTACTTGCTTTCCAATGTGTACCGCGAAGAGGAGGTCAAGTTGCGGCTGGAGCAGTTTCGCAAGCAAGCCGCTGAGAATCGAGGTATCGCCCCCGACGAAGTCGACATGACTAATTTCAAAGCGTTCTACGAGCTCCGCGGTTCCTATCTTGATGCAGCACGGGACGAGGTGATGGAGAACTATGAATCCGTCGAGGATTTTGTGATCAATGGATTGGGACTTACGCAGGCGGATATCGACCGACTGCGGGAGACTCTGCTTGAGTGAACGTCGGTCGCCAATGAACGCCCGCGCTGGTCTTGCCGAAGAGCGATGCTGGCGGCGACCATTTGTGGACTCCTCACTGGAACAACCGGCTGTGAAGCCAGGCTCAGTGGATTCGCAATCAAGAATCAAGCTTCTGGCACGTGGTCGGTTTCGGTCGTACGCCTCCCACAGCGAACTGCTATCGAAATTTGTTGGTTCAGTTACCAGCAAAGACCTTCGGGAAAGCGATTCGGCAGTGAACCAAGTATCTTTTGGACTAGTCAGACGAAGAGCTTAGCGATGTGGCCATCGATCGGAAAACACTTTGCAAGACGCTCCAGGGGCACGCGCAGAGTATTCATTTACTCAGTGCGTTTGAGCATGCCACTGGCGGAGTGCTTGCTCAACTAAAAATGTCACCCAAAACCTATGAACATAAAACGACAATGCTGCTGACGAATTCATTGCTACTCAAAGGGACGGTGATCACCGGCGATGCGATGTTCTGCCCACGCAGCCTTTGCCAGCCAGTGATTGACTCTGGTGGCGACTATCCGGTCACTGTGAAAGACAACCAGCGGGAGTTGAATAAGATGATCGCGTCGGAATTTAACACCGGCCCTTCCCACCCACAGCGAACGCCTTCGCCAACAGCAGCTTGACGAAGAGCGGGAAGTCGATAACGGGCACGGGCGAATAGAGAGATCTGGCATCTTCAAGTCAGCTCTCGTCTGGCTGGCTATCTCCAGTGGCCTGGATTTGCTCAGGCGATTCGAAATAAACGAACGCGAGTCATTGGCAGAAAAAAGAACAACGGATGTGTCACATGCCATCACAAGCATTGGCTTAGAGCGGCCCAATGCGAAGGCCCTTTTGGATCTGGGGCGTGGTCATTGGAGTACCGAAAACCAGTTGCACTGGAGTTGAACTGGGTCCGCGATGTAACGATCGGTGAAGACAACTGTCGCACTTGCAAAGGTCATGAGCCGGAAAATTAGGCTACCCTTCGTAATGCAAGTTTAACTCTGCTTCGCCGATCGGGTTATAATGCAATCGCATCTGCCCTTAGAAACTTCGCGACCCGCCCGAAGAAAGTGCTCGAAATCTTGTGTAGATTGAACAACTGAATTGCCCTGACCACACACATCAGATCGACGTAGGAACGCGAATTATCGCGTGATTGCGAATGACTCTGTTTAGAAAATGCCTTCCACTGGGCACGGGCATCAAAAATTTGACCGGCCGGTGATTTACGATTACATTTACGGACCTCAAATGGCGGTGCAACAGCCCTTCCTGGTATGCTTCATCCGTCGCCGGTGTGGTCCCAATGGTCGAATTGAGTTAACGGTTTTGTGTTGACGCAGGCGAGCATCGGAAAATGCCCCGAGCGACGTGAAAGCAAGGTGTTCGGGACGCGAAGTCATAAGAATTTGTCGTCATCTCTATCTTCTCTTGTTCTGGGATTTTCATGGGACGCAACACCTTTCGCTTCCAAACCGATTCTGTGCGAAAAAAGCGACGGCGACTGACTTGCGAATTGCTTGAAAGCAGACGCGTTCTGGCAGGCGCCGGTCCCGAAGTGCTGTCCATTGTGCGAGCAGATGCAAACCCGACCAATGACGCGCAAGTTGCATTCGAGATTACGTTCGATGAGGCAGTCACCGGCGTTGATGCGAACGATTTTGCGTTTGCGGTTTCCGGAGTCACAAGCCCAAGTGTCGCGAACGTTACCGGTAGTGGCACCGTTTATCGGGCGGTTGTTAATACGGGTACCGGCGATGGCACGCTTCGTTTGGATCTGATTGACAATGATTCAATCTTAGATAATCAAAACAAACCGCTGGGCGGTAGCGGAACGACTGGCAACAAAGATGGATCATTCTTTGGCGCGCAGTCGTATACGATCGACAAGACGGCGCCCATCACGACGGGGGCAACATTGGTGGGAACGCCCGCCGCAATTGACGCGACGATTGATTTCAACTTGACGTTTAGTGAACCGGTCTCGACAATCGTTGCATCCATGTTCCAGCTTTCTGGATCCGCATCACCCACCGCTACGATCTCGAGCGTTAGCGGTTCAGGGTCGTCCTATGTGATCAACGTCGATACCGGTGGCGGGCAAGGCGACCTGCAATTGGACTTCGTCGATGACGATACCATCACCGATGCGGTGGGCAACCCGGTCAATGGAATCGGCAGCCAAACGATTGTTGGCCAGTCACACACCGTCGATCATGTTGCGCCTACGGTTGTCTCGATTGTGGCGGACCAGCCCAGCCCGACCAATGCGGAACTGATCTCACTTGAGGTGACCTTTGACGAACCAGTCGTCAATGTTGGCTTGAACGACTTTCAATTGACTGCGACAGATGTCACGAACGCGATGATCACCAATGTTGTCGGTTCCAGTAATGTCTACACCGTGACGATCAGCACTGGAACGGGCGATGGATCCGTTCAGCTTTCGATGAGTCCCACTGCGATGATTAGCGACGTCGCTGGAAACGTGCTGCCGGTTTCATCGACCGTGTCGAGTCTGCTTGAAATTGACAAGACGCTGGCGATCTCAATGAGCGTCGCGGTCGTGGGAAGCGGTTTTAGCGATGCATCGAGCGTGCAATATGACGTAACGTTTCCCGAGCCGATGCTAGGAATCTCCCCAGGCGTCTTTGAAGTGTACACGTCTGGGACTTCCACGTTGACAGGCATGTCCGTCAGTTCGGTGACGGGCAGTGGCACGGATTATACGGTGACGATTGATACCGGCAGCGGCGATGGTTCGCTGTTTCTGCGATTGAATAATCTGCCGGGAACCGCTCGTGATTTGGCGGGCAACGTCGCTAACGTCATTTATGCAAGCGGTTCGGTTTGGACGATTGACCGAACGGCACCGACGATCGATAGCATCAATCTGGTTTCTTCGGCATCAAGCAATCAGGCATCGGTGGCATTCGATGTTTCACTGAGTGAATCGATGTACGGATTGTCCGCGAGCGATTTCTTCCTCGTGACAACGGGGGTTTCAGGAGCGTCGATTTCCTCGGTTTCACAAAACGGCAGCAGTTTGTTGTACCGTGTGTTCGTCAACACTGGCTCGGGAAATGGCACCGTGTCGATCGCTAACACGACGACGGGTCTTGGATCGGACTCAGCTGGCAACCCGTTTGCCAGCGTGCAAAGCGGATTTCCAAGTTACATTATGGATCGCACGGCTCCATTGATCACGTCGCTTGTTCGGCAAGACACCAACCCGACGGCCGCAGGATCGGTTCAGTTTGGTTTACAGTTCTCTGAGCCCGTTGAAAATTTTGGCATCGACGATCTCCTGGTTCTAACCAACGGCACGCTCTCGGGTGCCTCCGTTACTTCAGTCAATGGCGACGGGACTAGTTTTGTTGTTTCGGTTGATACCGGATCGGGTGATGGAGATTTGGAACTGGGAACGGTTGCCAGCCCAACCGCCACGGACGCTGCCGGGAATACAATCCCGTCTAGCTACTCGGGTGGCGAAGTCTATACGCTCGATCGAACCACGCCGACCATTTTAATGGTCGACCGAGTCTCGCCCACCGTCACGACTGGTAATAGCATTCAGTATGTAGTCAGTTACAGCGAGCCGGTTCTGAACGTGCAGACCAGTGATTTCTTGGTGGTTACCTCGCCCGAGGCTACGCCTCAGCCAGCGATTAGTGCGGTCGGTGTCGAGGGGGCGACCGCCACTGTGACCGTCGACGTTAGCAGTTATGAGGGCGCGGTCTATCTGTACGCCAAAGGCGGTGAAATCACGGACGCGGTCGGCAACCCAATCGGGAACCAAGTGGTGGCGTCACAGCAATTCTACGTCGATCGCACGCCACCGATGGTAACCAGCGTGGTGTTGGAACAGTCGACGCCTACGACGCTCAGTGACCTTTCGTTTTTGGTGACGCTCAGCGAGTTGATTAACGGCTTTAGTTCGGCGGACGTCGCGATTGATCAGACCGGTTTACCCAATGCGGCGGTGTCGTCGATTGAGTATGTTGCGAGCGATCAGCGGCGGGTGCATGTCAGCGTAGGGCAGGGACAAGGTTCTTTGTCGATTGACATTCTTGGTGACCAGACCATTCGAGACCTAGCCAATCAGAAAATCGTTGGCGATTCGACGGATCACCCCGCTTACGTGGTGGACAACCTCGCTCCCACGGTACAGTCGATTTCGCTAGTCGGCCCCAATCCGATCACCACATCGACGTTCACTTTCCAAGTGGCGTTCAGTGAACCCGTGACCGGAGTTTCATCAAGTTCGTTTTCTGTGGCGGCGACCGGCGCTGTTTCCGCAACCATCGACTCGGTAACCGGCAGCGGTGATACGTACGAAGTGACGGTGACTAATTCAGGCGACACGGGCACGATTGCTCTAACGGTCAACGATGATGATTCTATTGCTGATGCGTTGCTGAATCCACTTGGTGGAGTTGGTGACAACAACGGGGATTTCGCATCGGCGACTTTCGGCGTCGGTACGACAGGACGGATCGCAGGCCGCGTCGTTGATGACATGGATGGCGATGGCTATGCCGACCTAGCAGAGGTGGGCATTGTTGGTGTCACGGTTTACGTTGACCAGAACGGCAACGCGCAGTATGACACTGGCGAACCTTACGCGGAAACGCTCGGGGATGATGGAACGACAACCGAAGTTAACGAAGCGGGGACCTACCTGATTTCCGGAGTCATGCCGGGCGAACAGACCGTGCGGATGGTCTCGCCCGTCGGTTGGCTACAAACCAATCCTGCGATGCGTGCGTCTGGAAGCGGGCAACTCACATTGGTTCAGTTGCTGCAAGACAACGTCGGCGGCAACAATGCGTTGGAGGAAGTGGCAGGGGTTACAGAAAGTCCTGATGGGAACTTTGTCTACGTGGCCGCGTATACGGACAATGCCGTGACCGTCTATTCTCGCAACCCAAGCACTGGCGGTCTAACGCGGGTGCAAACGGTTGTGAACGGCAGTGACGGTGTTGCTGGTTTGGTTGGTGCTCAATCAATCGCAATCACGCAGGACGGACAACATTTGTATGTCGCATCGGCCATTGATGATGCATTGGTGATGTTCTCACGCGACGAGTCAACGGGTTTGCTGACCTATTTGGGGCACCTGAAACAAGGCGTCGGTGGCGTCGATGGATTGAATGAAGCCACCGCGATTCGTGAAAGCGCCGATGGCAAGAATCTCTACGTCGCCTCGGTAACCAGTAGTTCGCTAGCCGTGTTCGATCGAGACCCTGCATCTGGTTTGGTCACCTTCTCTCAAAAGTTGACTGGCGCAACAGGCAATTCGTTCTCTGTCGATCTCAGCCCGGACCAGCGGCATGTCTACCTGTCGTCCGGAACGTCCAACGCCGTCAACGTCTATGACCGTGATTTGTCGACGGGGCAACTGACGCTGACTCAAACGGTAACGAAGGCATCTGCTGGATTTTCGACGCTGAATGAACCTTGGGGCATTTCGGTCGCGCCCGATGGCAAGCATGTCTATGTGGCGACGCGATTGAGCCAAGGGGTCGTCGTGCTAAATCGTGATGTAGTCACCGGGCATGTCTCGTTCAACCAGTTTGTGCCGGATCCATTTTCTTTTGCGAATCCAGATCCGGTCGCGGTGTTGGTTAGCCCCGATGGTCATCATGTTGCCGTGACATTTCAGACCGGTGGCGGTTTGGCGATCTACAGCCGCGACCAAGCGTCCGGCCAATTGACGTTAGTTGAATTTTACCGAGACGGCGTTGATGGCTTCAACCTCCTAAGAGGTGCTTGGGATGTTGAGTTTTCAAATGATGGCAAGTCGTTGTATTTGGTGACGGCTTACGAAGATGCAATCTACGCGTTTGATCGTGAAGTCGGCGATTATGTACCTTCGTCCGTTTCTGCGTCCGTTAGCGTTGGTGAAACGATCACCCTGGACGCGTTCGGCACAACAAATTTGGTTCCCAGGGTCGAGTCGATTACGTATAGCGGTGCCAACCCCGCCACTGACGCAGCAGTGGACTTTTTGGTCGAATTTACCGAGCCCGTTTCCGGCGTTGATGTGAGTGACTTTACCTTTGTCGGTTCGTTTGCAGGAGCCACTGCGATTGCCGTTGTTGGCAGCGACGCCAGTTATACGCTGAGCGTTAGTCTTGCTGACGGTTTGCAAGGAACGTTGTCACCGCGTGTCAGTTTCGCTGGCGGGGTCGTTGACAACGAAGGACAACCGCTTGGCGGGGACGGCAGTGCCGTTTTCGACTCGATCGATGTGGATCGCCAAGCACCCACTTTGCTGTCGTCAAGCAAATTGGATTCGGAGCCGACGAACCAAACGAACTTGCGGTATCAACTAACCTTTTCAGAGCCTGTCACGGGTTTGGACTTGAGCGACTTGTCGGTTACCGCGTCGGGGGTGACCGGTGGTGCGGTCGATTCCGTCACTGGTAGCGGCGATACGTACGTTGTCAGGATTTCCTATTCGGGTGGCGAGGGGACGATTGGCCTTGTCTTTGCCGACGATGATTCGATTGTCGATGGTGTCGGCTATTCCCTGGGCGGACCCGGTACGTCGTCGATTCCGCTGGCGTCTTACAATGTGCTGCTCGGCACGATCGAAGGAACTATTTTTAGCGACCTCGATTCCAACGGCCTGTTTGATGCGGGCGAGTCGGGTGTCGGGGCGATGACGTTGTTCATTGATGTTAATAATGACGGCGACCTTGACGGGGGCGAGCCAACCACGACGTCGGATCCGTCGACCGGAACCTATTCGTTCGGCGGTTTAATCGACGGTAACTATACCGTGCGTTGGCAACCACAATCGCCATATCTGCAAACCTTCCCATCTGGGAATGCGTCGCAGTCCGTTTCCGTTGCAGTGGCGTCTGGCGATTCCACTGCCGACTTTGGTGTTCATTTTGTGTTGCCAGGCACCATTGAGGGCGTCTTTTGGGATGACTTGGATGAAAACGGGCTGCTTGACATCGGCGAAGTCGGGGTCGCTGGATTGACGGTCTATGTCGACCTGAATGAGAATGGCGCCTTTGATGCGGGGACGGAACCCAGTTACGTCACCGACGTGGACGACGCGGAAACATCCGACTTGGACGAGACCGGCCAGTACACATTCACTGGACTGCAACCGGGGGCGTATACGATTCGAGTCGTGTCCAGCCAGTGGCAGTTCTTGGATGCATCGCCCTGGGACAATTCGATACCTTCGACTTACACCGACGCAACGAACTTTTCGGCCGATAACAAGACGGTTCGGATCAGCCCTGACGGTAACTTTGCTTACGTGTTCGATCACCTGAGCAACAAAATTGTCGTGCTGCAGATGCCGTCAACGCCCGGCGGTACGCTGACTCAAGTTCAATTGCTGACAGGCGAGTTCGCTGGCACGACCAACGCGATTGGTGATATTGCCTTCACGCCGGACGGGTCCACGATGTACGTCGTCGAGAACCAGTCGAATCAGTTGGCAGTTTACTCGCGAAATACCAGCGATGGAACGTTGGCACGCTGGCAAACGGTGTTCCCACCAGGCGTCTTCCCCTATTCGCTAGAAGTCGCACCCGACGGAAACCATTTGTACGTGGGCGGCGGTTACCTTGCGCCGTATTCAATCGATCCCACGGATGGCTCACTCACCACGCTAGTCTCCACAGCGACGCCGGCCCGGGTGCAAGACATTGTCTTCAATAGTGAAGGGACGCGGTTGTACGCTGCGGATTACGGCAATGGTCTGATCCGCGTTTATTCACGCGATACCACAACCGGTGCAATCACACAGTTACAGGCGATCGATTCACAGATCACGACGGATCTGTACAGCCTGTGGTCAATGGAGATTTCGGATGACGACCAAGATATCTACCTTGCCGCTCCGTTGACGGACCTGATTTGGCACTTCAAGGCCCAACCCGACGGGACGCTGGTGTATTCCCAGCATTACGATTTGGATACGGACAATATTCGTGACATCCCAATGGATTTGGAGCTTTCCGCCGACGGGAAAACACTGCTAGTGGCGCTGGGACTTGATAACGCGATCCAGGTGCTTCATCGAGATACGACCGATGGCAGTTTGTCGGTTGGCAGCGTGCTGGGGACAAGCGATCCGACAATTGCCAATATCTATCAAAACTCCTCATCGTTAATGGGCCTTTCAGCTGACGGTGGACTGTTAGTGCGTGCCAACAACCGCGCCCAATCGCTTGAACTCTATCAAGTCTCTGATGGTGTCAGCAGTACCGCGACTTTTGAGGTCATGGAAGCTCAAACCTCGTCCATCAACTTTGGTGTGACCCTCCAATCGCCGAAAGTCGTCTCAGTCGCGTCTTCGACGCTTGGTCCCACCAATGCGACTTCGATCGATGTCGTAGTGACGTTCGATGAACCTGTTACGGGAGTTGATATAGGTGACTTTGCGATCGACGCTTCGGGTGTCAGTGGTGTGTCGATTCAATCGGTTAGCGGTGCGGCGACGCAGTACACCGTGACGCTTGACGCGAGTGCAGCAACAGGTGAAGGCACCGTGGTGCTTCGAGTCATTGATAACGATACGATCGTCGACGCTGACTTGCACCCGCTTGATGGCGTTGGAACAAGTTCCAATGCGGGACAGTCTGCGGCAGTAATGGTTGACCATCAATCGCCGACCGTCATTTCGATCGTGGCGTTGAATTCCCCGATCGTCGATTCGTCCGATGTTCAGTTCACAGTGACGTTCTCGGAATCCGTTAGCGGTGTCGATTCAGGCGATTTTGCGGTTACTATGTCGGGCAGTGTATCGGCTGCGTCACTGCTGACTGTCACACCAGGTGCGCAAGCCAATACGTTTGATGTGGTCGTCAGTTCAGGGACGGGCGACGGAACGATTTCATTGAACTTAAGTGACAACGACACGATTGTTGACGTCGTGGGACACGCCCTGGGAGGTGTTGGGCTTAGCAACGGTGACTTTGTTGGGGATTTCGCAATTATCGAGCGTAATCCGCTGCGGACGATCAATGGCACGGTGTTCAACGATATCAACAATGATGGTGTTCGTGACGCAGGTGAAGACGGTGCAGATGGCTCGCAAATCTTCATTGACCTCAATGGTAATGGCGACTTGGACAGTGGTTCGGAACCGTTCGATTGGTACGTTACGGATGGCATTTTCAGCTTTCCTAATCTGCCGCTGGGAACCTATACGCTACGGGTGACTGATCGACTGCATTACGTCGAGTCAGCATTTTCAACGACGACGGTCGATCTTGGTTTTGACGATGATCCGTTGGTGGTCGATGTGCCAGCGACGCAAAACCAGTCAGCCTTTGTTGGAGTGGTGTTCGACGACTTGAATCAGAACGGTGTTCGTGATGCCGGTGAGCCCGGGATCTCAGGCCAACGGGTTTACTGGGATGACGATTTCGATGGCCAGTACGAAGACTTTGACACGTTCGTCGTAACGACTGACGACGATCTTGGAACGGTCGGGGACGAAACGGGAACGTATGAATTGTCTCCGCTATGGTACCGGCTGTATCAAATTCGAGTCGATCGCGGACCTGAATGGTTGCCGACGTCGTCCGAATCCGCAGACGCAACGATTAGTTCGTCGACTCAGGTGGTCAATGCAGACTTTGGGCTAACGCCAAATTTGACTTCCATTTCCGGCGTCGTATTTGATGACGTTGACGGCGACGGCGTGCAACAAGCCGGCGAGAATTCTGCGGCCGGTTGGACGGTCTTCTTGGACGCAGACGACAATGGGCTCTTGGATGCTGGCGAATCGTCCCAGACGACCGATGCGACCGGGGGGTATTCGTTTGATCATCTTGCTCTTGGCAATCATCGTGTTCGCATGATGCCGCAATCCGGGTATGTAATCACGAGTACCGACTCAGCGTTCGTTCCGATTGCCACGAGCACGGACACCGCGAACGTCGATTTCGCTACGCATGCAAACTTGACCACGATTTCTGGTCACTTGTTCGACGATGTCAACGCCGACGGTGTCGTGGATGCGGGGGAAGGGCCTATTGATGGCGTGGCGGTTTATTTGGACTCAAATGATAACGCTCGATTCGATGTGGGCGAACCTTCGACGATAACGGGCGCATCAGGCAACTACACGTTTATCGACGTGCAACCCGGCGAGGTCGTTGTACGAATCGTGCCGCCGACCGGTTACGATCAATCGACGCCGTCAGTCCCCGTCGATCGGTTGTTTGTTTGGCACGGAAGCGACACGCTTCGCGAAGTCGATCCGACCGACGGTTCGACGATTGCGGATTATTGGCAGTTGACCTATCCGACCACCTCGATCACGGCGGAAGGTTTGGCCTTTGATGGCGAATCATTGTGGGCACTAGATCGCAACCAGAAAAAAATATTCGAGATCGATCCGGATGCAGTGACGATCGAAAGCCAGATTGATATCTCGTCGCTCGGACCGCCGACTTATGGGGTTGCTTGGAACGGGCTGGCGATCATCGATTCGACAATTTATGTATCGGGTGCGGGCGGCGAAATGGGATCCGTCGACGCGTCCACGGGAACGTTGCTCGGCTTTGACTCTGTGTTTGATTCCAATTTTGCCTCGCCATTCCTATCCGGTGTGAATCAGCTTTTAGGAGTGGGCGTTTCCTCGGACGGTCAGTCACTGGTCGTCTCTACCGATGCAGATACAATTCTGACGCTGGATCCCACGACGCTTGCGATCAGTGGATCCAACGCGGCGATCACCAGTTTCGAGCTTTCTGGTGTCGGTTCCGTTGGCGGATCGACGTATGTTTCGCAAATCAGCAGTTCGTCATTACTGGTTTTCGATAGTGTGGGGAATCAGACCGGAACGCTTCTAATTGGGTGCCAGGCGGTAGCCGTAGCCGGTGGCGTTTATCAAGATCACGCCGCGCGATTGACGGTTGCTTTGGATCAACAAGTCACCGGTGTTGAATTCGGTGCGTCGCAATTCTCAGGCAGCATTTCGGGTGTTCAGTTCTTTGACGATAACGGCAATGGCGTTTTGGATGGCGGTGAACAGCCTGCTGTCGGCGTGACAGTGTTTGCCGATTTGAACAACAATGGTAGCCGTGATTTTGATGAACCTTTTGCGGTCAGTGCCGGTGATGGTTCTTACACGATCGAGGGTGTTTCGCCGGGAAGCCTAATCGTTCGAGCAACATCCGTAAGTCATCGTCCGAGTGACGCCTACTCGTCTCAAGACCGATTGTTTGGACTCAGGAATCTTTCGGGTTTCGTCCGGATTGACGAGATTGATACGACGACCGGTTCGATCGCTAACAGCCTGTTTACGTCTGTGCCTTACAACATCGCGGTTGCGATGGCGTTCGATGGCCAACGGCTAATCATTGTCGATAGCTCCGACGACATGCTATATCAAGTCGGGCTGGATGGCGCGATCATTCGTAGTCGTCATTTGGGCGAACCCTTCATCAACCAAACCAATGGCCAAACCGAGTACACGGCCGTGACCGATTTTGGGCCAATCGTCGTTGGCGGCACGATCTATACGATTCGATCCGAGTTTGGCGGTTTGACGTTGTACTCGTACGACGCAGCGGCTGACGAGTTCACGAAAGAGCGCCCGATCAGTTTGGAATGGGGCCTCGAGTCGATGCCGGTTTCGTACAATCCGACCTTTCCTGTGGCGAATTTTGGTTCCGGCGTCAGTGCGGATGGGAAAAGCATCGTATTGGCGACTGACGACGATCGCCTGATCGAAATCGACCTGGCAAGCGGCATCGCCACGTTCAGCCCTGAGCAGGTCTCCTCTAACGGCTTCGACTATGCGATCGATTCCGTTGGTGGCGAAACCTTCATTGCCTATTCGGGTCGTATCGAAGTCGTCGACAATGATGGGAATCTACTTCGCACTCTGACCGCGATTCCAACCTACTTGGGATTGGCCGGTGGCACCTATCGAGACAACGGGCAAGTCGTTGATGTGATCGTGGGACAGACAGCGACAGTTGATCATGGGCACGTCAGCACTGGCGGTATCATCTCCGGAACGATCGTCACGGACGCGAACGAGAATGGTGTCATCGATGCTGGCGAATCAGTCGTCGCGGGTGCCACCGTCTTTTTGGATCTCGACCGAAACGGACTTCTGGACGCAGGTGAGCCCATAGCGACGAGCGACGCGTCAGGAACCTATTCGTTCACGGGGGTTGCGCCGGGCGAGTATTCGGTTCGACAAGTGGCCAGTACGGGCACGATTGCTAGAGCGTTTGCGCCGGACCAAACTCGATTGTTCCAAGCGATCCGCGGCACCGACAATCTGGTTGTGATTCAAGAACTCGATCCGATCACGAGCGAAGTGTTGAACCAATTCGATTCACCGCTTCCCGCCGTGACGAGCATCGGATTGGCGGCAAGAGAGAATCGTGTTTACTACTCGCGTAGCGGTGCCATTGACGTTCTGAATGCGAATGATGGCACGCTTTTAGATTCGATTCCTATTTCGACAGGAACGAAAGATGGTCTCGCGATCATCGGTGAGCGAGCCTACGTGCAAGATTACAACCAGAATACGATCCAGGTTGTCGATTTGGTCACGCGGCGCATTGTGGACAACTTGGACATTGGATTGGCCAACGGCGGAGGTCCCGGTTCGTTCAACCTTGCCTTTTCTTTGGCCGAAGCACCCGACGGAGTCAACTTGGCCGTTGTGCCGTACAGTGGCGGCGATGTTTCAATCGTTGATCCAAGTACTGGCGTGATTATCGACTCACTGAGTGGCATCTATGCAGGGACCGGTAGCGCGAGCGCCGGTGGGGAATATTATGAACGTGGCATCTTTTCCAATGGAGTTCAAATCACGATTTTCGTTCACGATCATCTAGGACTGCAACGCCGCGTCCTTCCGCTGACGTATGAAGGATATGTGTACGGTTTAGGAGCGACTTCGATTCCGGCGACCGAGCACCGAGTCACCCTGTTTCCAGAACAGTCACTTTCAGGTGTGGATTTCGGAGAAGTTTCCGAATCGGCGACGATCAGCGGCATCCAATTTGGTGACGTTAATGCAAACGGTATCCAAGATGCGGGCGAGTTTGGACTCTCGGGGGTCACCGTGTTTGCGGACTTGAACGCGAATGGATTCATTGACGCTGGTGAACCATCGACTGTCAGTATCGGTGACGGCAGTTACACACTGACCGACGTCCCGCGAGGTTCGCAGTGGATACGTACGGCGGCAACGGGTTATAACGCGACGTCGAGTTTGGGGTCGAGCAATCGTATGTTCGGGACGACGCGAGTCCCGGACGCATCAAGCCCGACACAGTACGTCTTGCAAATTCGCGAATTGGATCCGGCGACGGGAATTCCTATCGCCTACACCGCGACAAGCATCCCCGTGCTAACGGCGTACACCAGCGCGTTCGTGAATGATCGGTTGATCATTGTGGACAACGGCCAAGACAAGATCATGCAAGTCGCCTTGGACGGTACGTTGATCGGCGAATCTCCGCTACCGAACTCTGGCAGTTCGTTTGCGTACGCTTATGGACCCGCCGTGATCGACGGCACGGTTTACGTGACGATGATTGGCGGAGGCAAACCACTGCGACTGGAACGGTACGATCTGGAAACAAATCAGTTCTACGGAGCAATGTTTATCTCGGAAGATGTATCACAGAATCCCTCGCTTGACCCAATGCCGCAGATTTCCGAATCCGTGGCCGAGTCGCCGGATGGTAAGTCGATTGTGCTTTTTTCCTACGTCGACGATCGTGCGTTTATCGTTGATCCGCTGACCGCTCGCGTTACCACGGTCGTGAATTTGCCCGAAACGGGCAATCGCGTTTATTTCGCAGCAACATTGGCCGGAGAACTTTACGCTCGTGGTTCAAGTTCGAGTGCCAACTTGAACGTTTACGATGCAAACTACGCGTTTGTACGTACGTTGGGGAATCCGCAAACAGGCGGGTTGGCCGCTGGCATAGATTTGGCACTGGGAGTCCTTGTTGATGCGAACTCAGCGGCAATTGCCAATGTCGATATCGGCCAACGTGAAATTCACACCGATGTGACCGGGATCGTCTCGTATGACACGAACGTCAATGGCATCGTCGATCCTGGCGAAGAAACGGCTGGCGCGACAGTCTACTTGGACGCTAACCGCAACGGTGTATTGGATATTGGTGAGGTAACGACAACGACGTTCGTCGACGGTAGCTACTCGTTTACTCAGCTCTCAGCGGGTGACTACTCCGTTGCGGTTGATCACCCTACGAGCGAACGGGTCGTCACCACTGCGATTGAAACGGCATTGTTCGCGTTGGAAGTTTCCGGCGGAGTATCAACCATTCGGAAGCACGACGCGATCACCGGGCAAGTGCTACGCGAGTTCTCGGCCCCTGGCGTGTCGTTGGATGTTGCCGGTTTAGCTGTCGACGATTACGCGCTCTATTATGCATCGCCCGATGGTGTCTGGGTACTGGATCACGACACTGGTGCCGTGATGGACTTCTTCGATTTTGCGAATGCTCAGTACGACGGCCTCGCCGCGCTTGGGGGACGCATCTTCGTTCTCAACTCGACGACTGAGTCAATTCTTAGCATCGATCCGAGAACCGGTATCATCCTCGACACGTTGGCGATCAACGCGATCAACAATACGTCTTACTCGTTCAGCGGCAACTTGGGCGAGTCAACCGACGGCGAGAACCTAATCATGAGAATGCCTTCGGGTGGCGGGCTTTTAATTGATCCGGACACCGGTCTGATCGAACAATGGTATGCGTACAACTATGGTGCCTGGGCGATCGCCGGTGCCGATGGTGAGCTATATCGTTCCAATGGCGGTACAGCGATTCGTGTCGAGTCGGAACTTGAGCAACAAATTCGCTTGGTGCCCGTTGGTTACGAACCGCGTTCCATCGCTGCTGCGGTGATCCCGGCATCCGCGTACGACTTGCGTGCTGCCGAAGCAATCAATTTCACGGCACTTGATTTCCAACTCGCACCGGCCGACCAATTTCCAACGACCATTATCAGCGGCGTCGTTTGGAGTGACCTTGACCACGATGGGATGCGTGATGCGGGTGAGGCTGGATTACCCAGCGTGACAGTTTACATCGATGTCAATCATAACCATATGTTTGATGCTGGTGACATTAGCCAAACGACTCTGCCAGACGATCCTGAGACAACCGCTGTGGATGAATCGGGTAGCTACTCCTTTGCTGGCTTACCGCCGGGAATCTACGATGTACGGCAAGTTGTTCAGACATCTTTCGTTGGCACGTCGCCGGTCGATCACGTTTTGGAGTATGACCAGCGGTACGATACTGACTTTGTGATGCCATCGCAGTTCGAGGATCATCCGCTCGATGATTTGCGTCTGAGCGAAACGGGCCGATATTTAGTCTACGCAAGCACGCGTCAAGTTCTTTCCGAGGACACGAATACCGTCCGTGATGTTTACTTGTTGGATCGAACCACGAACGAACAAGAGCTGGTGTCCATCACCACGGCGGGTCTCTCGGCGAATAACAACAGTTTTGAACCGGACGTTTCGAGCGACGGACGCTACGTCATCTTCCGATCCTGGGCCAACAACTTGGATCCGGCCGATACCGACAACTTCTTGGATGTCTATATTCGCGATCGATTGCTTGGAACAACCACGCTGTTGACCGCCGGTATCAACGGTGGACCCGGAAATGGCAATTCGCGAGACGCGATCATCACGCCTGATGGCCATTTCGTCGTGCTTACGTCCTGGGGCGATCAGTTGGTCACCGGGGACACAAACGCTCTTGCTGATACATTCGTATTCGACTTGCAATCCAACACAGTTCAGCGAGTCAGTGTTACGCATACCCACGCACTCACCGACGGTAGCAGTTGGGGCGGCGACATCACCCCCGATGGTCGATACGTGTTGTTCACGTCGAGTTCATCACAACTAGTTCCAGGCGACACGAATGCCCAGAACGATATTTTCCGCAAAGATTTGATCACCGGCCAAGTCGAGCTTGCATCGGCTTCGGATACTGGCACGCCAGGAGACAACAAAAGTCAAAAACGTTCGATCAGTGACGATGGTCGCTGGGTTGTGTTCGATTCGTTGGCATCCAATCTGACGAGCGACGCACATCCAGGATCAGGCGAAGCGTATTACGTCTATTTGAAAGACATGCAAACGGGCGACATCAAACGTATCAGCAACACAACGGTGTTGGGTGCATACGAGGGCAACAGCCAACGCCCAGAGATTAGCGGTGATGGCCGGTTTGTGGTGTTTGAAACCGACGGCCAACTCGTTCCGGCCGATACAAACCAACGAATCGACGTCTACATGTACGACCGACTGACAGAGGAATTGATCTTAGTAAGCCACGGTGACAATGGTCAGCTTAGTCGTGATTCCAGCAACAACGCGGTCATTAGCGCGGACGGGTCAACGATTGCTTTCACAACAAATTCGTCAAATATTTTGGGCCTGAAGACGATTGGCGGAATCGTCACTGTCGATATCGAGAAATTGCTGGCCGCACATCGCGTCCAACTGTCGACCGGTGGCCAGTCGTCCGGAAACGACTTTGGCCAAGTCTTCGTCACCAGTTCGATCACGGGAACACTATGGAATGACGAAAATGGCGACGGGGTATTGGACGATACCGAACCACGACTCGGCGGGCGCACATTGTTCTTGGATACCAACAATAATGGTGCTTTCGATATCGGCGAACCGACGCGAGTGACACTTGCCGACGATCCTGTCTCACCGACGATCAACGAGGCTGGTTCGTACGAGTTTGCTGGACTTAGCGCCGGGAACTACGCGGTTCGTCAGATTCTGCCGACCGGTTGGACACAAACCGCGCCGATCGAAGTCGCCGGAATACAGCTTCTAACCGAAACTGACTATGCCCACGGCGTCAACACCACCACGCATCCGATTTACGATTCAGCTGCCAGCGATGATGGACGATTCATTGCGTTTTCGACAAACAAGTCGATGTTGCCAATCGATACCAACACCGGTTCGGACCTTTACCTGATGGATCGCAGCACCGGTGACATCGAGCTAGTATCGCAATCCACTTCGGGGACGCTGGCAAACGGAGTTAGCCGAAACGTCTCAATCAGTGGCGACGGTCGATATGTAGTCTTTCGATCCTTCGCGAGCAATCTGTCAGCGATGGATTCAAACGGTACGTGGAATATTTACGTTCGCGACAGACAGCTGGAAACAACAACGTTGGTCAGTTCCGCCCCAGCGAGTCAAACTAGCGGCGAACAGGTCGGTAATAGCTACAGCTACAACCCGAAGATTAGCCGTGACGGCAGCGTCGTCACATTCTGGTCCAATTCGAGCAACCTGATCGATGGCGACACGAACGGCCAATTTGATGTGTTCTTGAAGAACATGCAAACGGGCACTATCGAGCGAATTAACGTTGATTCAGACGAGAATCAAGCAAGCGGTGGACAGAGTCATGAGAATTTGCCCAACGCCAATGGTCAGTTGGTCGGATTTTGGAGCAACGCAACCAATCTTGTCCCAGGTGACAACAATGCATCCAATGACGTGTTCATTCGCGATCGACAGACGGGGCTAACCGAGCGTGTCAGCGTGTCAGCAACCGGTGAGCAAGGAAATGCATCCAGTGATCATTTCTCGATGTCCGATGATGGTCGGTTTTTTGCTTTTCAGTCAAACGCAACCAACTTGACCAGCGACGTCGGCTTGACCGGCAGCAAGCAAGTCTTCTTGAAAGATCGACAAACGGGCACCGTGACACTCGTTTCAAAAGGTGACGCGGCGTTACCCGATGGAACGGCTTTGTATCCCGCAATCAGTAGCGACGGACGTTGGCTCACGTATCAATCGACTTCTAGCAACATTGTCCCCGACGACACGAACGGCAGTGTCGATGTCTTTTTGTACGACACCGTCAATGCCACGACCGCAATACTAAGTCGAAACACCGCGGGTGGTGCATCGGATGGTCCCAGTGACTGGCCAAGGATGTCGCGAGACGGTTCAACGATTATGTTCAATTCAGCCGCAACCAATCTGGTCGACCAATCCCCCGTAAGCGGCGCGCTGTACATCTATCGAACCCAAAGCGATGACCCGTTCGTGATGAAGGTCGCGTTAGGGCTCGACCAGACGCTTGCCGGCAATAATTTCGGCAGCCAGGAAATGGTAGACCGAGGTGATGCACCCCAGAGCTATGGTTCTGCAACTCACCGATTCGATCCCGAAATCCGACTTGGAGCTGAAGTTAGCTTCGACATTCAAACGGGACTAGCTGATCCCGATGACGACGGCGTGTTGGTAACCAGCCGATTGTCGGCTGGCTTCAGTGGACAATTCGAAGTCACTACTTCCACCGTTGGTACGCTTGCCGCATGGATCGACTTCAACGCCGATGGCGATTTCGATCCAGAAGAACGCAGTGAATTTACGGTCGGGATTGCAGAGTCGACCACCACGGAGTCGATCGTGATTTCGATTCCCGCGGATGCGACACTCGGGGAAACGTACGCGCGTTTCCGATTCAGTACCGATGCCACATCGGTTCAATTGCCAACCGGTCAGGCTCTTAATGGAGAAGTCGAGGACTACCCTGTCACACTCGAAACACCAGTCGCCGCTACCGACATTGCACTTTCCAACACGTCCATCAACGAAAATCTAGATACTTCGGCTGCGGATCTGCTGTTCGCAAGCCTTGCTGGCGTTGATGAAGACCACAACGATTCACACACCTTTGAACTCGTCCCCGGAACCGGCGACACCGACAACACCAAATTTGTCATCTCAGGCGATCAAATACTACTAAAACAAGGTGAGATTCTGGACTACGAAACGCAGTCATCCTATACGGTGCGGATTCAGGTCAGCGATGCCGCAGGATTAACTTTTGAGAAATCGGTGGAGCTTGGCGTCAATAACCTTGTCGAACTCACAAAGCAACACATCACCGTCGGTGACGGAGCGGCACAACGTTCACGGATTGACACAGTCACCATTGAGTTTGACGCGGAAATAGCCATCGAACCGAACGCCTTTGTTGTCACCAAGCGGGGTGATGGCGGTGGCCAAGTCATCGTCGATTTCACAACGCGAGTGGACTCCAATGGCCACACCATCGCTGACCTGACTTTCAGCGGTTTGTTCGTTAATTTTGGCTCCCTGGTCGACGGGAACTATGAATTGCGAGTTGATGCGGCTAAAATCGTCTCTGTAGGTGGATTCGGTTTAGACGCCAACCAAGACGGCGTGACCGGAGACGACTTCCGATTTGGCGACGACGCAGCGGATAAGTTCTTCCGACTGTTTGGTGATGTTCGAGGGCTTCGTGCCGTTGGCGCATTTGAGTTCAACCAGTTCCGCCAATCGTTTGGAAAAGTAGCGGTTCAGTTCGGATACAACCAAGCGTTCGACTACCGCGGCCTAGGAGTTGTCGGATCTTTTGAGTTCAATGAGTTCAGAAAACGATACGGTTCGATCCTTGGCTGGGAATAGTCTTACTTCATTAGTAGAGTACGTAAAAAAGAAACATTATCTATGAATCGACGTTTTCGAAGCTTGTTATCTACCGTGCTCGTGATGTGGCTGATGAGTAATCTACAAGCAGATGCTGCAATTTCATATCGCATCGAACTCTCCGAAGGCACCGGCATATTACAGGACGTTCGTCCCTCGGTTTCCGGTGAGTCCCTAACAGCGAATGTCATACTTGAGCTTGACGGAGATACGACACTTGCCAATTACAGCGTCTCACTTGGCTTTGACCCGACTGAATTGTCTTACGTTACGGGAAGTGAAACGCCACCCTCACCCCTTTCAAGCTTGAATGCGTTGTCGCTAAACATAACGGTACCGAGCCAACCCGAAGTGGATGGAATCGAGGCAGGAACATTGGGGCCAACTGGTGCTTCAGTAGGAATATATACAATCGCTTCTTTAACATTCAACATCTTGACGCCACTCGGCGACGCCACTGATGTCGACTTGATCCTGTTCGACGATGAACTCCTGGATGGTTCTTTCGATCAGGAGTTTAATCTGTTAGTTCCCGTTTATGGAGGCGCCAGCATTACCGCCGTTGCCGTTCCTGAACCTTCCACTTTTTCGTTAGGCGTCGCCTGTGTCGTTGGCACGCTTACAAAGCGTCGTCGCCGACGGCAATCGGTGCGTTTTAGAGTTGCATGAAAGTGGCATCAGGACCCGGCAAAGCATGAGTGAGCGAATTGGAGTCTTTACGATTCCAACTTGGTGAAAATGGGTGCCTCGCTGTTCGGTAACGCATTGCTGAAGGCTCGAAGTTCAAAGGATACAATCGGGTAGACAAATCAATTCGGTTTACTGAACTTGGCAAATGAGAAGGACCCCGTCATGAAGAACCTACTTTTCACAGCCGTTATTTCGACCTTTGTGTGCTTGTCGGTTTCGTATGCACAGCAGCCCAACGTTCCTGGCCCACAAAATGAACATCGGTGGCTCAAACAGTTCACAGGGCAGTGGACGTCAAAGTCAAAGACGGTTGCTTCGGACGAAGTGCCCTCGACCCAATGTGCCGGATCGATGAACTCGCACATGCTGGGCCAGTTCTTTGTCATCAACGATTTGGAAGGGGAAATGGATGGCGTGCGAATCCAAGCAATTCAAACGATTGGCTACGACACCAGCAAGAAAAAGTACGTCGGCACATGGGTAGACTCGGCAATGAACTACCTATGGCATTACGAAGGCGAGGTCGATGCGTCGGGCAAAAAGCTGGTTCTGATTGCTGAAGGTCCGAACTTCATGGCCAAAGGTCAAATGGCCAAGTTTCGCGACAGTTACGAATTCCAATCCCCTGATACGATCGTTGCCACGTCCGAAATGATGGATAATGACGGAACATGGGTTACATTCATGACTGGTGAGTTAACCCGATCAAAGCCATAGAGCGTTGACCGATACCGGGTGATCGTCACTCGCGAATGCCGCTGAACGAACCGATTGAAACACGGGGCTTCGCGATCGAGTATAATTCGATGCTTCGGCTACAGATATCGCTTTGCCAATGTAGCTGTTTACCCCCATCGATTTCCCACCCCAAATATGCTTCGTCTCCGGAATTTGCCCATGTTATGGCCTGCTTGAAAGGGCCTGCTTGAAAGGGCCTGTTGCGAACCATCTAACCCACCATCATTAAAAATGAAAAGACCACTGATTGCCGCGGCAGCGATTCTTCTGTGCATGCCTCTTGTGATTGCAGAGCAACCCGTCAAAAACGTGCTGTTCATCGGCATTGATGATTTGCGAGTCGAATTGGGTTGTTACGGCGCTTCGCATATGAAGACGCCAAATATCGACCAGCTCGCCAAAAGTGGTTTGCAATTCGATCGAGCCTATTGCCAACAAGCCATCTGCGCAGCATCACGCATCAGTCTGTTAACCGGCATGCGGCCGGATACAACGGGTGTCTATGACCTGGATCATCCACTGAATTCAACGATCCCCGACGCCATGTCAATGCCACGGTTCTTCAAAGAGAACGGCTACAAAACCGTTTCACTCGGAAAAATCTATCACCACACCAAGGACGACCAAGCGTACTGGGACGTACTCGATCGGTGTAGCCAACCGACGTATGCGAATCCCAAAACCGCAAAGCGAATTGCCGAGAAGACGAAAGCCGCGAGGGCTAAGAAATTGAAAGCCAAGGCATTACGTCTTGCGACGAAGGGACCCGCTTACGAAAGTGGCGATGTTCCCGATAACCAGTACTCCGATGGCGCCATCGCGGACGCCGCCATCGAACAATTGCGTCAATCGGATGGCAAGCCGTTCTTTTTGGCTGTCGGATTCAAGAAGCCGCACCTGCCGTTTGTGGCTCCGACGAAATACTGGAACATGTACGATCCTGCCAAAATCGCAATTCCCTCGCGAGAAAAACCGGTCGATGTCGCCGATCAAGCCCTGACTAGCTGGGGAGAGCTGCGAGCCTATGACCGGATGCCAGACCAGGGCGACGCCAACGATGAACAAACGCGATCCCTGATTCATGGCTACCGAGCCTGTGTTTCGTACGTCGATGCACAAATCGGACGTGTGCTCGCTGAACTCGACAAGCAGGGACTTCGTGACACAACATTGATCGTATTGTGGGGCGATCACGGTTGGAAACTCGGGGACTACGGTTGCTGGTGCAAGCATACGAACTTTGAATTAGACACTCATGTCCCATTAATTTTCAGTGGCCCGAGTGTTCCGATCCAAACCCGCTCCGATGCGTTGGTCGAATACATCGATATCTACCCGACACTGGCCCAGTGGTGTGGACTGCATGTCCCGGGTCATTGCGAAGGCAGCAGTTTGACTGCCTTGTTCACGAATCCATTGCAAAAGTGGAAACCGGCGGCCCTAAGCCAGTATCCGCGTGCGGGAGGCATGGGCTACTCATTGCGAAGCGGCGATTTTCGTTACACCGAATGGCGCCGCAAAGACGGAAAGATTATCGCAACGGAGTTATACGACCATAGCAAAT
Organism: Novipirellula herctigrandis; assembly: GCA_007859835.1. Lineage (GTDB taxonomy): Bacteria > Planctomycetota > Planctomycetia > Pirellulales > Pirellulaceae > Novipirellula_A > Novipirellula_A herctigrandis. The sequence continues at coordinate 8,396,648 of SJPJ01000001.1, forward strand.
CAGACATTGCGACTGTTAACCTTGCCGCGAATCCAGAGCACGCCCAAACGGTCAAGACCCTGCACAAGCTCTTGGAACAAACAAAGTAGTGGCAACCACACAAACATTGATCTTCACGGCTGGCCGTAGGCGTTTGAAAAGTTAAAAAGTGCATTTTGAGATTTGCACTTGGCACCGAGCAGGACAAGTGAAACTAGCCACAACGTTGCAACCGAGTTTGGCTGCGGAGTTGAATCAACAAAATCCTCGAGGCCTGCGGGGCGTTACGGCGTGTCGATTTTGTGAGCCGCGACGCGTAAGCGACCGGGGCTACCGCATTGCCCGGTGCCTTGCGCGGCCGCACCTTACAGTTGACGTTTTCATGAAATCAACAAGTTGGTTAGCCGCGGGTTTTACGGCAAACCAGTGGCATGCAAATTCCACCTGCGGCTCTAACGTTTTGCCGATCCCATTTGTCGCATTAAAATTCACCGCACCTTTTGTAATTTCGGAAACGACTCTAATGGTTGACAGCCACTGAACAGGTTGGCCAACGGATCCCGGTCCATCATCCCACCCCTCGCTCCTCCCTCAGATCAAATTGGAAAATTTCATGCAAGAGTCCAAATGCACTCGCCGCACCTTTATGAACCGCACGACGGCGATTTCCGCAGGGATCGCTGCCGGCGCCGCTACGATCGTCGCCCCCCAACGAGTTCGGGGTTCTCAGGCGAACAGCAGAGTCCGAGTTGCGTGCGTGGGATTGGGTGGGCGCGGCTCGATGATTGCCAACATGATCCATCAGCATCCTGGGCTAGAAGTAGCTGCTGTTGTGGACTACTTCCCCGAGGTCGCCGCGGCTGCCGCCGAGAGGTTTGGTCTAACCAAGGATCGAGCGTTCAGCGGATTAAAAGGTTACCAACGAGCGCTCGACGCGGGCGTCGACGCGATGGTGCTCAAGACGATTCCCTACTTCTTTCCCGAGCAGGCCAACGCGGCGGTCGACGCCGGTTGTCACGTCTACATGGCCAAGCCGGTCGCCGTGGATGTCCCCGGCTGTTTGACGATCCGAAAACAAGCCGAAAAAGCCACGAACAATGAAAAGGTTTTTCACGTGGATTTCCAGTGGCGTTACTTGCCGCCACTAGTGGAATGTATGAAACATATTCGCGAGGGAAAGTTGGACAACATCCGCTTCGTCCGCGCGTTTTACAACGACGAGGGGCGACAAGACGTCGCGGTCAAAAAATGCGTCTCGGAAATTTTCCAGGGCTTACGGTGGGCCATGTCGCGCGAGTTGGGAGGCGACCGTATCGTGTCGGGTGGAATCCATGCTGTGGATACGGCGATGATGATCCTCGGTGCCCACCCCACGCAGGCCTGTGGTGTTGCACAACGAAGTCGCAAAAACCCAATAAACTCGGGGTGCGATACATTTTCGCTCACCTACACGTTCCCCGAGGGCGCCGTAATGAACTACTCGGGTGATCAGTTCCGCAATTATCACCACGAAATCGATACTTTTGCCGGCGTGAAGGTATACGCTGATCACAGCTATCTACAAACGTTCTATCAAGATGAAGTCACTCAAATGCGAAACGCCGATTGGCGTTATGAAGGCGAAAAATTTGACGGGCTTTATTCGTGGGGCGCCCGACATAACATCGATCTTTTCCACAAAGCAATTGTGGAAGGCGACTACGCCAACAGCACCGTACCGGGCGCGGTTGACTCGAACTTAGCGTGTTTGCTCGGCGCCGAAGCAGGCCGTTCAAGAACGATCGTCACTTGGAAAGAGATGCTCGCCAACACTGATCGCGTCGAAATTGACCCTACCGGTTTAGTCGATTGAGCCACCGCTTCCGCAAGTTCGACAATCGAAGGATTGCCGGTGCCGAAACCGATTTTCTCGGCAATCAAACGTCATTCGGGTCGTCTGTTAAAATCAACCGTTCGATTGAACGCTCCTCTGGACACGACGCGATCGATCGACCGGCTGACTCGATCGAACCGTAGGGTATCGATCGTATTGCCAGGCCGCGACGACGACTAGATTGTTAAAAGAAATCAATTTGCTCGCGCTGCTCTACTAGTGCTTTCCGCAATCTCATCTTCGACTTGACGCTCCAAATCCGCTCGTAGTTTGCTTGCCAATTCAGGGGAACTCTTCACCAAGTTGTATCGTTGAGCGGGATCGCCAATCATATCGTATAGTTCGGTTGCCCCATCGCGGTAGCGAGAAAACCGGTGAGTTGGCGTCCGGATGGAATGGTTGCCTTGTTGATAGGTCATCAGAACCGTTTGATTGACCTCGGAAGCTGCCGAATCCTTAAGAAGCGGAACCAAGCTTGTCCCCGCGACCTTGGATGGAACATCAAGTTCGGCAAGCGTGCAAATCGTTGGGTACAAATCACGCAGGCTGACAATTTGTCGACGCGGCTGACCGTCGCATGACGAGGCGTTGCGTGGATCGCGAATCATCAACACCGTACGATTTGCTTCTTCCCACAACGCTTGTTTGGCAAGGTGGTATTTGGCACCGAGATGATAACCGTGATCACTCCACAACACTAAAATAGTATTGTCACGATACGGCGAAGCATCGAGCCCTTCGACGATTCGTCCCACACAATCGTCCGCGAACGAAACGCAAGCCAAGTATGATTGGACAATTTCTCGCCATGCCGCCACTTTCGATTCATCGTTGTCACCACTGACGCGCACTGCATTCTCGATCAACACCTTCATCTTGCCGTTATTGATGTCCGAGAATCGCCGTGCGTCACCCGTCACATCATCAAGGTCCGTAATAATCGCTTGCAACGTGTCCGCATTGAGTCCCGACATTTCGTTGACGGGGAATTTTTTGAAGTAGGCTTTCGGTGCAAAGAAAGGTAGGTGCGGGCGAAACAGACCACAACCTAGAAAAAAAGGCCGATCCGTGGGCAGTGACACTGATTGTGCGTGTTCCTTGCGATTCGAATTGATGCCAATCGTTTCCGCAGTTCCGTTTTCCAATAAGCGAGCTGCGAAATCGGCCGCCAACCAATCGCCGGATTGTTCGAGCCTGGTGCGTGATGGACCAAACCGCAACAACCCACCTAGGGGCGGCGAATATTTTGAAGGCTGACCACCATTGCATCCCGTCGGATGATTGACCCAACGATTCCAAGAGTATCTTGCGTCTGCCCAATCATTTTCGAGCGGTCCGTCAACGGTTCCGCGTGACGTATGAAAAAGTTTGCCAAGGCCCGTGCTGAAGTAGCCGTTTTGCTTCAAGTACTGAGGCAAGGTGACGACGTCTTTGAGAGTGTCGTAGGTCCGAAAATGTCGATCATGCAAATAGTAGCCCGTTCGATGTGGCATCGTTCCCGTCATCAACGAAGTACGCGAAGGGCCGCATAAAGCAGACGGACAATAGGATCGCAAAAATGGTGCGCTGCGAGATGCCAATTCGTCTAGGTTCGGAGTCAACCGAGATGCGACCTGACGACGCTGGTCCGCGTTTGGGTAGATCACTTGCAGGAAATTGCCCGGCTCTTCCGATGCGTACCCAGCAAAGTCATTCAAGTCATCGATCGCAACAAACAAGAAATTTGGACGCGCCGCATACGCCGTGCTGCAAAACAAGAATGCGAAAACTGCGAGACGGGGCAACGTATGTAATCGTGGTTGGTTCATCGTATATGTCATGCGGAATGTCATGTTTGGAATGTCGATCGACGCCGTCATCTAAAAGCCGTTAGGAGGCGATTGCCCTAGCGGCGGATAATTCTTGACAGGCGGACTACAAAACGGCAGTACATGAAATCGTCCGGTAAAAGGGTCGCCTAAAGCCGGGTCAGTAAAAGATGCTGGAACATGGCACCATTCAATTGTCCGGAAACATTAGTCGAGACAACCGAAATGTAGCATTCAGTCCCCTTTTTTACTCGGCAAAAATGCGTCGCGTAGCAGCGGCTCACCACCAACAATAGGCAGTGTGATCGATGTTTTGTCGAGATCCACTGTCAGCAACGTACCCGGGGTGGGATGCAATGTGAAATCGCGATCACTGGAAAAAATCATCAGACCGATCTGCTGGCCTTTCGGAATAACTTGGTCATCGGGTTGCAGGTTAAACGTCATCTCGTAGAAACGGCCCGGTTCCAACGGCTCACTTTCGCGGATTGACTGATAGTTTTGTGGATCGGCCCAGCCGCGAGTGATGATATTGTCAGTGATCCGTGCCTTCTTTGCCTCGGTCCAAGGCAGCGACACCAACCAAACCGACAAATTTGCCGCAGGTTTGCTGCTGGATAATCGGATGGAAATGCTTGGCGTGCCGGATAGATGGACTGGCTTTTGAAGTGTTTCCGAGAGGTAGATTAAACGATGTTTTGTCCATTCGGCCCGAGCCAATGCCTCACCGCTGAATGAAAAATTGTCAACCAATGTTTCGGTTCCCTGATTCGGGTTTGGCGTTGTCGCCATGGTTCCCTGCTCGGGCGCGCCGGCTCGCAGATAGAACGTCACGGGCGAAGCGGACGGGTTCGGATAGTCGCTGTACGGAGTCGGTTTGTCTCGTGCGTCGGACTCACGAACGATCCAAGCACGCGGGTCATTCTCGACATCATTTTCGACGCCGTGCAAGTAGCGTGTAAACCAACGATTCATCATCTTCATCGGAGGCGGTCCACCATGACCACCTTGATGGAAGAACGCTTGAGTCGGAACGCCCTTGGCCTTGAGCGCTTCCAGTATCCGAACGCTGTGTTCCGGAACGACGTTCCAGTCGTTGAACGCATGTGCCATCAGTACGGCCGCTTTGAGTGGTTCCAAGTCGTTCAAGTAATCGCGACCCGCCCAAAAATCATTGTAGTCTCCCGTCACGCGATCGAAGCCGTCGGCCATCTCCTTGTCTCGCACCTCGCAGTCACAGTGATCGCGTTGGGCTTCGTTACCGCTATGGATATAGTCGTACAGATAATCAATATCTTCGCCCAGATAACCGAACGGATGTCGGATCAGGCCGTTGGATCGGTAGTAATGGTAGTAGGAGGTGTTGGGAGCGATTGGAATGATCGCTTCAAGACCATCGACTCCGGTCGTTGCGGCAGCCAACGGAATCGTTCCGTTGTAAGAGGTGCCTGTCATGCCGACTTTTCCCGTGCACCAATCAGCCACCACATTTTGGTTGCCGGTGGGTGTCGTGAAACCTTTCGCTCGACCACAAAGCCAATCAATGACAGCCTTCGGAGCAAGCGATTCGTTGTCGCCGCCCACCGTTGGACAGCCTTGCGAAAGCCCCGTTCCTGGCGAAGAGGAGTGGACGACGATATATCCGCGTGAGACCCATTCCTTGAGATGCGACTTTGAGATGATCGGGCGCGTTCCCTTCCTCTCCACGGCGGGAAAATGCTCTCGCTTCGGAGGTGATTCCCCAAGCTCATGCCTCGGATCCCAGAAAAACTCTTTTCCTTGAGCACCCGTTCCCGCAAAATAGGGACTTGAAACATACACCACGGGTAGTTTCAGGCCCTCGCTTTCTGTTTGCCGCGGCCGCGTGACGCTCACATGCATTCGATCCAACTTGTCATCACCATCCGAATCGAACTCGGTTTCAACCCACAAATCATTACGGATCCAGTAGTCGGGGTCCTCAAACGCTTTCACGATCTGGGCTTCCCCGTGTTTGAAAACGGGCACTGCTGGCTCCGCCCCGACGGCTGCTTCGAAATTGCCGAAGGCACTTGCGACAATCACAATCAATGCCAATGGTGAACAATAGGAGCGAAGGCAAAACATCATTTGACTCTTAATGAAGGCAGGAAAGACGCCGTCAATCAATGGCGTCAATGTGGTTGGGAGGGACCGGCGACGTATCGCGTATTGGTCCATTTTCAAACCACGAACAGGATATCCTTTCCGCGGCGTCGTCCGATTGTAGTCAAGACTGGCCAATAGAATAAGAGTAAGGTTGGAACCCAGGCGGACGCCACATCGAAATCGATGCTCCGAACCACGGGAAGATCGACGTAGTCATCCCGACATTAGAGATTCCATTTGGCGTTAAGAGAAGCGATGATCCCCAAAAGGAACCTGAGTTGAAGAACAACCATTCGGAGGCCGACAAAGGGTATGATAGGGCTGAAGCGTCCGTCCAACCGGCGCGATGGTTGCCGCAGATCTTCACGATTTCAAACAATCACGATTCCTTTTCCGCAAAGAAGTGATGGCATGATCATTAGCATATTTAACGACGTTATTGGGCCGGTGATGCGTGGACCGTCAAGTTCACATTGCGCCGCAGCACTTCGCATTGGAAGACTGGCTCGCGATCTAATGAATGGTGATATCGATGAGGTTCACGTCCAATTCGACCGAGGAGGCGCTCTCGCCACCACGCACGACACTCAGGGGTCGGACATGGGATTGTTCGGAGGACTTCTGGGGTGGGACGCAGCCGATGCGAGATTGCCTGATTCCGCACAATCCATTCGCGATGCCAAAATCGTGGTTAACATTGAATTGATTGATTGCGGCGACCCGCACCCCAGCACGTACCGGCTTCGTCTCCGAAATGCCCATCAGTCGCATACTTTGCGGGCGATTTCGACCGGCGGTGGAATGGTAAAGGTCATTGATATCGACGGATTCGCTGTTTCGATCGACGGTGACTACTTCGAGACCTTGGTGCATTGCCAGGGCGACGCCCAGACGTTCGCTCAGGAAGTCCTTCAAACCAGTCACGCCGTCCAAGTTCACGTGCTACCGTCGGCCGACGGCGACCTGGTCCAGATCAAATCGCAAGAACGGATCGATGACGCGACGTTTTCCAGATGGCATGGCAAGGCAAGCGTCCAGAGCGTTCAACGCCTTGCACCTGTGTTGCCAGTGAAATCGCGAAAGGATTGTGTCGTACCGTTCACCTGCGGTGACGAGATGCTGCGGTATTACGACGGACAATTGCCACCACTGTGGAAGGCGGCGGTCGATTATGAATGCGCTCGAGGCGGGCTGTCCGAACGCGACGTTCTGTCCCGGATGGAAGAGCTGGTCCAAATACTGCGGACTTCGATTCAGCAGGGGATCGAAGGTACACAGTATCAAGATCGCATTCTGGGTCACCAATGTGGACAATTTAAGTCGCAAATGGAGGCAGGCCGTCTGCTGCCGGGAGGGGGGTTGAACCGAATCGTGCTGTATGTTTCGGCATTGATGGAAGTGAAGAGTTCGATGGGTGTCATCATTGCGGCGCCGACGGCCGGAGCCTGCGCCGCACTGCCGGGTGCTTGTGTCGCGATGGCAGACGAAATGGATTTATCTGACCAGGTCATCGCCAAGGGGCTATTGGCCGCTGGTCTGATCGGCGCATTCATTGCCACCCGTTCGACGTTCGCAGCGGAGGTGGCTGGTTGCCAGGCGGAATGCGGCGCCGCAGCCTGTATGGCGGCTGCCGGGTTAGTTACCATGGCCGACGGCCTCCCCAAACATGCAGTGGCTGCTGCGTCGATGGCGCTTCAAAGTTCGCTGGGCTTGATATGCGACCCGGTTGGAAACCGCGTCGAAGTCCCCTGTCTGGGCAAGAACGTTTTGGCCGCGACCAATGCGCTATCGTGCGCGAACATGGCCATGTCCGACTACGACCCAGTCATCACACTGGATGAAGTCATCGAAACAGCCGATCGAGTTGGTCGCAGTCTTCCCCGAGAACTGCGATGCACGGCGCTGGGCGGATTAGCGGCAACAAAGACGTCCCGAGAGATCGAAAAGAAATTAGCGACGCTCAAAGCCGGTTCTTGTGGCAGTTCATGTGGCTGTGGCTAGAGCGTTTTGCGTGTTGATGTCGGCAGCTCGTAGCCAAAGTAACAACCAACCTCGAACCGCCGCCCGTTTCACCTGGACTACGTACAATGGAATTTCCCTATCGTTCGGGTTAAGATTGCTTCGTGAACGAATCTGCCGTAGCTACAAACCTGTTTACCAATTTGATTGACTAAAAAACCAAACGAAGAGTGACGAGATGACGCGTTTATTATTTGCACTGATGCTATTTCCTGCCGTGCTTTTGACGGCACAGAGCTACCATAACGCGCCGCCAGAAGGAAAGATTGCAGGCATTCCGCCCAAGGCATGGGTCGAGAAGATTGACCGGCTTGCTCCTGCCCAAGCAACGGCCAAGCCAGCCAAGAATCGTACCGTGCTGATGTTTTCACTGACCACCGGTTATCAGCATTCCGTCAGCCCCTATGCATCGGAAGTCATCAAGGTGCTAGCCAAAAAGACCGGAGCATTTACGGTGGTAGAAAGTTCAGACATTGAATGCTTCTCACCGGAAAATTTGTCAAAATTTGATGCGGTCGTCCTCAACAACAACTGTCCTCAAAGTCCCGACCGTGACATTTTCCTCGACGTGCTAAACAACAAGGCGACTGGGGACAAGACCATCGGATCGAAATACGAGGATCTGACGCCACAGCAGCGCAAACAGAAAGCGGCGGAACTAGAACAAAACCTGCTCGACTTTGTTTCCAGTGGAAAGGGCTTGGTGTCTTTGCATGGATCGATTGCGATGCAAAACAACTCTGCCGAGTTCAGCAAGATGATGGGCGGCAGCTTCGACTTCCATCCGCCACGGCAAGAGCTTACGCTCGAATTGGTTGATCCGGACCATCCCTTGGTAACGGCGTTCAACGGCCAAGGATTTATCCACAGCGACGAACTGTACCTCTTCAAAAACGAATATGCCAAGACAAATTTCCGACCTCTCTTGGAAGCAATGTTTGATAAGTTGGATGAAAAAAGTCGCAATAACAAAAGGATATCTCAAAAGGGACGACTCTACGTATCGTGGATCAAGCGATACGGGAATGGTCGTGTGTTCTTTGTCAGCCCCTCACACCAGCCCGAGAGCTACGAAACGCAGTGCATGCTCCGCTTCTACCTGGACGGAATCCAGTACGCCTTGGGTGACCTGAGCTGCGAAGACTCCCCGCTCTAATATCATTGAACCCTTCTGGCCTGCGCCGTAGTCTCCCTTTTCAACGAAAGCTGAACCAAACTGTTGGTTCGCTTGTGTCGCGGTTCGCTTGTGCGGCGGTTCAGAGTCGTGGATGGGGCGGCGTGATGAACGTCTAGATCGATCGTCCCGAAGCACAAACGGAGCGATCGAAGAAATCGTCATGACACGATCGGCAACATCGTTTCGAGCGTTGCTGCGCGGATACGGGTGAACCCAAGACTCCGCCGGGAGTTTTGCCGTTCGTAGTCACTGGCAAGTTCCATTGCATTGCGCTTGGGCGTGCGGGGCCGCACATGCCGAGCTTCGCTTAAGACAGGCAAATGCGCTGACCATTTGTTGTATGCGTGAATTTATGCTCGCGATCCAATAAAAAACACTTTGGAATGGCGTTTGCATCGAGGGGCTACCTCAGCGTTACGCGTTTTCGTTTGCCTAACAGCGTGCGAGTTGAGGAGATAGAGTATGTTCACGCGAGTTCCGTGTGCTTGGTATTTTTGTTGCATCTTGCTGGTGTCCCCTTTTGTAGCGAGGTATAACATTCTGTGTGCGGAAACAGCACCAACACGGTCACAGACGAAAGACGCTGAGGCGGCAAAGCATGGCTTCGAGGCGGCGCAGTATTCGATTGTCGACACTTACCCGTTCGCGGGTTTTAGGGTCGTACAATTCGATCTGCCAGTGCTTTCTCACTATTCGTATATGGTCATCAGCCACGACGAATGCGTTGTCGTTGATCCCGGTCGAGACGTCGATGTCTATGTTGACCATGCAGCAAAAGAAGGTGCCACGATTAAAGGCGTTTTCTTGACTCATTCGCACGCTGACTTTGTTGCCGGGCATATGGAATTGGCGAAGCGTGAGAAAATGCCAATCTATATCAGTGCAAAATCCGCTGCTAAGTTCAAGCATATACCGACCTCCGACGAGACCACAATCGAGGTTGGCCAGGCGGTCCTAACGATACTCGAGACGCCGGGACATACGCCTGATGGTACAGTCGCACTGATTTCGAGCAAGCAGAACATCGACTCACCGTTGGTTCTTCTTAGCGGCGACACCTTGTTCGTGGGAGGCGTGGGACGTCCGGACTTGCTGGGCGAAGGGATGGCCGCGTCGACGTTGGCTTCAATGCTTTTCGATACTTGGTACGGCAAACTGGCAAAGCTCCCCGACAGCGTTGTGGTTATGCCAGCTCACGGCGCAGGCTCGCTATGCGGTGCCCACCTGAGCGATGCGCCGACATCGACGATCGGTGCAGAACGAAATACGAACCCGTACTTTGTGTATAAAGATCGTGGTGAGTTCATTGCTAACGTATTGGAGGGACTCAGCGAAGCGCCGCAATATTTCAAGCACAACGCAGCAATGAATCACGATGGTCCGGAGTTGGTCGAATGGGAGCCGAAGGAGTTGCCTTGGGTTGATCCCAGCGACTCGCTTACTGACATTTCTGAGTACTACGTCGCAGATATTCGCGATGCGACAGCGTATTCGATTGGTCACGTTCCTAACTCCGTCAACATCGGTATCCGCGGAAGGTTCGAGACGTGGGTTGGCATCATGGTTCCGTGGAATGCGAACCTCGTCGTTTGCGGTGAAAACGAGGATCAGCTAAAGGAGGCCGTGCATCGCCTGCACCGCGTCGGTTACCAACCCCAATGCCTATTGTACGAACAATGGAGCGCAGCCAATCAGACGATTGCCAAGAACCCAATGGCTGACCCCCAAGCTCTCTATGCCCAAATGCAGACGACGGAATCACCGATCATCGTCGACGTGCGACTGCCCACCGAATGGATGGGTTTGCGAATCGGATCAACATTGAACATTCCTCTGAACGAACTCGCGACAAAATCGGGCAAACTGCACCATTCGCAAAAGATTGTCACGGTGTGCAACAGTGCTTATCGATCAAGCATGGCAGTCGGTGTCCTTGAACGCCAGGGATTCACACAGGTCAGCAATATGAATGGCGGGGGCGAGGCGTGGATCAACGCCGGATTGCCCGTGTTTCAGACGCACAAGGCGGGTGTTGCCTCAGCTGCTCCGAAACGCGAAATCCGATTGGCCGAACGTATCTCGTCCGCCGACTTGAAACGGATGCAAATGGATTTGCCGGGAACCTTCGACTTGATTGACATTCGACCGGCGGAACACTTTGCGGACTACAACATACCTGGTTCCGTCAATGCCGAGTTGGCAGATGTGATGAACAACCCTGCATATTTAACCGGCGTAGGACCTCTGGTTATCGTTGATCGAGACGGCTCGCTCGGCATGATGGTCGCAGGTGCATTGTCTCAAAAGAGCGATCGAAATATCAAGGCACTTCACGGCGGCATGCAAAGTTATTGGTCGGAATCGGACTACGGTGCGTACGCTCAACCGATCACCGCACCAAGTGGTGTGCCGATGCATCTTCCGCCACAACGCCCGCCTATTGCGGCTCCACATGGAACCGACGTTTCACCTCCGGTATCGAAGCCGCCACCGGTGTCAGCCAAGAAGAGTGCGGGTTGTTAAAGGATAAGGTCGTAGCCGAGCTCACCCGATTTTTGAAGATTTCGTTTCAAAGATTGGCGACATCGGTTACTCCTCACATTTTGAACAAGAGGTAATCATCGTGAGTTCCAACGAAACGAACCGTGATATCGGCCACTCGCCAAGTACCACAAATTATTGGAATCCGTATCTTTGCGGTGTTTTGATCGGCTTGGTGCTGATAGCATCCTATACCGTTCTTGGCACCGGCGTTGGTGCTTCGGCTGGCCCCGCCAGACTCGGTGCACAGATTGAACGGTGGATCGCTCCGACGCACACCGCAGCAACCGAATACTTCGCTGGCTGGGGTGAACACCCGCTGGCTTACTACCTTGTTTTTATGCTAGTCGGCACCTTTGTCGGTGGACTCGTCTCGGCACTGTTGGCCGGACGTGTTGAATGTGGCGTTGTCGAACGCGGCAAAGCATTCGGGGCAGTGCCAAGATTGATGTTCGCGGGCGGCGGCGGTCTGATCGTAGGGTTCGCAAGCCGATTAGCTCGTGGCTGCACATCCGGGCAAGCCCTTAGCGGGGGTGCGTTATTGTTGACCGGCAGTCTGATTTTTGTCGCCTGCCTGTTTGCCGGCGGATACGCCTCGGCCTTTCTGTTTAGGAGACAATGGAATGATTGAGACCTTCTACGGACGAAACGCACTCGACACTCCGGTAGCTTTCTTTGCAGCGTTGCTAATGGGTGCTGCATTCGGGTTTGCATTGGAACGAGCTGGTTTCGGTAGTTCGCGACGGTTGGCGGGAGTGTTCTATTTCAAGGACATGTCGGTTGTAAAAGTAATGTTCTCGGCAATGTTGACCGCGATCCTTGGTTTGGCGTTATTGACAGCGATGGGCTGGATTCCAGCAGGCAATCTTAATCTTATGGAAACAGTCTATGGCGCACACGCGGTCGGCGGTTTACTGTTCGGACTGGGTTTTGTGATGAGCGGATGGTGTCCTGGGACCGCTGCGGTTGGATTGGCTAGTGGAAAATGGGATGCACTCGTATTCTTGGTCGCGACGATGTTGGGTGCAATTGCCTTCAACGAACTATATGAATGGATCAAACCACTTTACAACTGGGGATTGCAATCCGAACCTCAGTTTGCCTTCGGCATACCGACGCATCTGTTTGCTTTCGGTTTCGCACTCGTAGGCGTTGTCGCATTTTACTTTTCCGAATGGATTGAAAAGCAAGTCGGTGGCGAGGGGCCTTATCTGCAAAGTGGATTCCTTAAAGCCTACAGTGTGGCGGTGGTCGCTATTGCCGCAACTCTCTTCGTATTTCCGGGCGATTCCGATACATCCTATACGGTTGCTCGACCCGTTTTGTCAGACGCTCGATTTTCTAGCGATACTGTGTTATCCGCCGTTGCATCCGGTGCCGATCATATCGAACCGGAGGTATTGGCTGATCAGTTGGTCAAAGGTGACTCCGACGTCGTTTTGGTGGACATCCGGAATGAGTTAGAGTTCAAGCGGTTTCACATCCGTGGTGCGATTCATGTGCCGCTTGTTGATGTCATTGCTCGCTTAGAGTCGTATCGCGATGCGCGTGAGATTGTGTTGTACTCTAACGGGATGACGCATCCCGCGCAAGCTCGAGATCAGTTAGCGATGCGAGGATTCACGAACGTCTATATGCTGACCGATGGACTACAAGGCTTTCTTGATCGCTGCTTGCGTCCGGTTTCCTTGTTCAATGAGCCTCTGGCACCCGAACGCGTCCATCAGATCGCGACATGGCGAAGTTATTTCTTGAGTGATACGAATCGCCCTCCGGATGCCGTTGGCCCTCCGGATGCCGTTGGCCCTCCGGATGCCGTTGGCCCTTCGTCTCGATGATGCTGTGTTTCGCTGATGCTGAATCTCGATGATGCTGTGTTTCGCTGATGCTGAATCTCGCTGATGCTACGTCTCGATGACAAGGTTCCGCCAATCATCACGCTGGGCGGTAACGTTCATTCCAATCCTTCGTATCGCGGTCCCTTTCGATTTTGGGTGGGGGGAACTCAACTGAAATCTGACGCGTGGCCCTATCAGCGACGCTCCCTTTTAGGGGTTGGGGCTATGCCGTTGAAACGGGACCACGTTGAGAAACACCGAACCCGCCATATACTGATGGGTATCCTGAAAATGCCAATACACTCACCATTTCGACTTTCCGAATCGCAAAACTAACGAATTTCGTACTCTTTTGCTCTGGATCCCGTTCCACTGGCTTGACCACAACATACTCACCAGTATGCTATGGGTTCCCGTCCCCCGCCCCTCCTAGAGAATTGCAGCCGATGCCGAAGACCGCTCCCAACATGCCGGGCAAGCTTGCCGAAAGTGCATTCGAGCTGTTCTCGGAGCGGGGATTCGACGGCGTGACAATCGACGACATCTCGGCTCGCGCCGGCGTGACGAAGGGAAGTTGTTATAGCCACTACCGCTCTAAACATGAGCTGATTCTCGCTGCCTGTTCCCATTACTACCGAACGTATCAACGTCGCGTTCAGTCGGAGATATCACGACTTACCGATCCGCTTGAGCGACTTCGTCGCGTGCTCGAGTTTTCCGTTCGCAGTTGCGTGATCGACGAACGCAATCGTGTTTTTACAACTTCCGTCTTTGCGTTGTCCCTTCAGGACGAATCGGTGCGTCAGGGCTGGGCACAATTCTATGACACGGTACGGGAAACCTATATTGGACTCGTTATGACTGCGGAGGCGGCAGGACAAATCGTTGTAGAAGATCCGCGGTTTACCGTCGATTTGATGTTGGCGGCGATTGAAGGCGTCAAGATGAGAGCCGCATTTGAGATGCACATCGCCTCACGACAAGAGCAGCAGTCGATCGTGGCTGGCCTGCTTGGGATTCTAATTTCCACGACACCCGAAACGTTATGTGCCGCCACGGGGACACTTCAAAGTAATGGAACAACAGGTAGCCGTCATGAATAGTTTTTCGTTTGGCAATCTTCGTCGCCCTGTGATCGTCGGCATCTCGATGATACTGTTTGCAACCTTGCTTTGCCGCGTGGAGGGTCGCTGTGGCGAATCATCCACTAAACAACCAAACGACACTGCTTCACACGTTAAAAAACGTGTGCTAATCGTTACGGGGGAAGACTACAAAGGTCACCTTTGGCAAACAACCGCGCCGCTGCTTAAGGTGTTGATTCGACAAGACCAGCGACTTGCCGTCGACGTGGTGGAGGATGTGAACGCTCTGCGATCACCGCGTCTGCGAGAATACGACACGATTGTTTTGCATTTTAAGAACTACGATCCTGAGACTCCTGGGCGGGCTGCCTACGACAACCTAACAGAGTTTGTCGACCAAGGTGGCGGGCTAGTGGTCGTACACTTTGCCTGCGGTGCTTTTCAAGAGTTCGGTAGTGAGTTCACGACTCTTGCGGGCCGCATTTGGAACCCCGACTTTCGCGGACATGATCCCTACGGCGAAATCACCGTTGAAATCACCGACGTAGATCACCCGATTACCGATGGGCTTGCCGCCTTCAATACGACCGATGAACTTTACACTTGTCTCGATGGAAAAACGCCAATCGAAGTGTTAGCTACTGCGAAATCAGTTGTCGATAACAAGATCTACCCCATCGCCTTTGTGCTCAGCTATGGCAAGGGGCGAGTCTTTCACACACCGCTTGGACATGACGTCGCAGCACTGGGCAATTCAGATACGGCTGAACTGCTTCGACGCGGAACGGCATGGGCAAGCAACTTGAATATCCCTGCCGTGAAAAACCAGCCGGACACATCGTCGCGTCCAGCCAACATCACGACCTCCCCCTAGCAATTGATCCCGCCATGAAAATTGGATTTCACACCGACGCGTTTAATTCTGCCTATTGGAATTTCGATCAATGTCTTCAGTGGGCCAACGACAATGGACTCAATTTCATTGAGTGTGGGCTCATTGATGGCGTCAGTTGGATTCACGGTCTGGGCTACCAACCGCACGTTGCCTTGTACGAAGACCCGTTGTTGCTTCGCCGCAAGATGGAGACCTACGGAGTGGCGTTCTCACAAGTCGATGCGGCCTTTCCGCTTTCTGGAAAAGAGGGTCCACTTTACGGTGTACCTTATGTGCTAAAGACGATTCCTTGGGCAAAACACGCTGGCTGTGATTGTATCGCGACCACCGACGGGCTGCATAAACCCGATGGGCTTTCCGATGATGAAGCGATGGAGGCAATGAAACGAAGTTACGGTCAAATTGTTGAAGTTGCCGAGGCTTACGAAATCCACATCAATATAGAGGTACACGGCTACTTCACCACTAACCCTGATCGGCTGGCACAAATGCTGCAGTTCTGTGATAGCGATTATTTAGGGTTGAATCTCGACACCGGAAACTCGTTTATCGCTGGGCAAGACCCTGTGGATTTTTGTCGACGTTTTCTCGACCGGATCCGCCATGTGCATATCAAGGACGTTAGCGAATCGTTAGCTGCAGCAGCTCGCGGTGACCAAACCGGAATCGCCGTAAGCCAATGTGCGATTGGCGATGGCGTCAACGCGGAGAACATCCAACAGGTCCTTGCGATTCTATCGGAGAACCGCTTCGACGGCGTGTTGAGCATGGAATGCGAAGGCGCCGGAGGCCCAATGATTGAAAAATCACTGGCGTGGCTTCGAAAGCAACTTGCGTGATCCTACAAAATCATACGACCCACCGCTTTGTAACTATCCCACCAAAAACCGAAGAGAGACCCCGGATGCCAAACCAACCACAACCCTCCGAAGCTTCTGTTCAACCGCGTCGTGAATTCTTAAAAAGCACCCTAGTAAGCGCCGGGGCGGCAGGCATGGGGGCGTCTGCGGGGTTATCCGTTGCTCGTGGTGCCAATGTAGGCGGAAGTGACAAAATCCGTATCGGCATGGTCGGTTGTGGCGGCCGTTGTACAGGTGCCGCTGCCGACGTGATGACGGCCGACTCGGCGACACAACTCGTCGCAATGGCGGATCTGTTTGATGAACGAGTCAAGAGTAAGCGTGACTCGTTGAAGGCGAAATTCCCCAACCAAGTTTCCGTTGATGACGATCATTGTTTCGTTGGCCTCGATGGTTACCAGCATGTGATCGAGAACGTGGATTTGGTGTTGATTGCGTGCGCCGCCAAATTCCACCCGATGTACGCTAAGGCTGCGATTGACGCTGGCAAACATGTCTTCCTAGAAAAACCGCATGGCATCGATCCTGCGGGGGTCAAGGTTGTCGAAGAAACCTGCGAAATAGCGAAACAAAAGAACCTTGGAGTGCTATCGGGTTTACATAGCCGTTATCATCAAAAGTATCGCGAAACGATCGATCGCGTCTTGGATGGCCAGATTGGTGAAATCGTATCGATTGAAGAAAATTTCTTGCGTGGCCCGTACGGCAACATCGCACGTTCCCAAGAACAGCGTGAACTGGAAATCCAATATGGCAACCAGTATCGTTTCTCATGGCTCTGTGGCGACGATGTGACACAGTCATTGATCCACAACCTCGACCGAGCCACTTGGGCATTGGGAGGAGCGACTCCAGTGGATTGTCACGGTTTGGGAGGTCGTTCAGGTCCCGACCATTTGCTTGGCGATGTGTTTGACCACCACAGTGTCGTGTATCGCTATGAAAATGGCGTCCGGGTATACGCGCTGTGTCGCACCACGTCGGGGTGCTACGGTGAATCGACCAGTACGATCATGGGGAGCAAAGGAATTGCGGTGCCGACACAGGGAATCATTCGTGGCAACAATGAATGGAGATACTCCGGACCTGGCGGCAGCCCCTACGTGGCCGAACAAGCCGCCTTTCTAAAGTCCATACGCGCCAGTAATCCGATCAACAGCGGCGACTATATGGTCAAGAGCAACACGATTGCTGTCATGGGCCAAATGTCTTGCTACAGCGGGAAAGAAGTTCGCTGGGACCAGATCAAGCAATCCGATTTCCGCTGGGGACCGCGACCCGAAGACTGCACCTGGGACATGCAACCACCAACCCAACCGGACAGTAACGGCGTTTATCCCGTTTGTGCCCAGCCTGGAACGACAACGACAATTTAGTTATCCCTTCCTTGCGTTTAGAAGAAGTGACGCCAATGGTCATCCGGTTCGGCGTTCCCGCCAGTGACGGTCATCCATCCACAGCGGATGCGCTACGCACTCAGTCATTTGGCGTTAGCGGGGCCGGTTCCGTCGTCGAGGTCAGGGTCGAACTGCTGCGCGGCGGGGGCCGTGCCACCGGGGCTTTCCATTCCCCATAAGGAGTCAGCTTGGTCCCGCGTCAATGTCGCCAACGGAAGCGAAGCCTCGCCAGCCGCGTAGGTCAGCAGCGACTCGCGAAGCTGGAGCGTGACAGGATCAGCATTATCAAGCGGAATCGCAGAGACCAGCAAGCGACCGTGGCCGACTCGGCACTCAAACAACACACCGAGCCGCCAGTTGCGATTCCAATCATCGATTGCCGAAACGATCGGTTGCAAGTCCTGTGGCATGGAGGTCAGATTAACCGAGCGCACGCCGTCGACGATGGAGGTCCATTGCCAATCACAGTGCTTGTCAGTGGGGAAGTTTGCGAGCGCCGGGTGCTCAGAATCGCAAAGCAGCCCCAACATCGCGTCGAAGCGGGGCTCTGGACGACGCGGCGGCCGTACCGTCATCTGAATGTTCCAAAATACCGGCGTCTTCTTCATTGGCGGCGAGCGAGTGGGGTCAAGGTCTTTCGGCCCAGGCACGAACAACACTGTTCCACCGTCCTCTAAACGCTCGGTGGCCTCCTGCCAATCTTGAGCCACTAGTACTCCCGCTGGCGTAGGTGCGGAGGACTCCTTGGGGTAGAGCCAGAAATTCCAGTCATTCTCAATCTCACCACCCTCCAGCCCAACGACTAGTTTGTAGGCACGTGGCGCAGGTAGCGAATGGAGCACTGTGTTCACTTTGCCGAGTGGAATATCTTTTCCAATTGGGACGTCGCACGTATCCCAAACGCCGTTGCGAACCGTCGTGCCATCAGCGTTTACGATTTTCCAGTACGGCTTCGCGCTAACCAGGGGCCGCGCGCCGAAATGATAAATCGCCACCTCTGCATCGAGAGTATCGCTAGTCGTAAACGTCCGCTGGCGCAAACGGGCAAGGGGCACGGTCGGACTGTGAAACCGTCGAAACTCCTCGCCGCTCACATAACTCTTCGGGTCCCAAAAAGCATCGAGCACGCCGATTAGCGCAGTCCCTTGGCCAAGATAGTCGCGGATGTCCAGCATCTGGTGCCCGGCCAGACCTGGCGTGCGCAGATTCGCTTCCAACTCTTCTTTGTAGCATGCAAGTTGGAACTTCCCAGAAGCCCAGGCGAGTTGGTCATTGATATCCGCCACCCCGTTGCGCTCGGCGATGTAGCGGAAGATGTGGTAGTTCGATGGACGCAGATACCCCGTAAATTTTTCGATAACATCAAAGTCCGGATACGCGCACCATTGGCCGATTTCATGCGCAAGCACCGGAATCTCTATGCCCTCGAGCGCGGTACGGTGGTCGTTCCCAAACCATCCGGTCGTGTTGCGAAGTTCACCGCGGCCATACCGAACCAAGCCGGCGAATTGGGCTCCACCGGTGACCTGTTCGGGTCGATTCCATCCTGTGCCTGCCGCGTAAAGCCGACGTGGGTCACGCTCGTACCACCGTTTCGCCCACTGCGGCGTTACTTCCGTGTAGCGTCCGGACGGCTCGTTTGAGGGCGAGAACAGTACAAACGACGGATGGTTCCCGTAAGCTCGTAGCAATAGTTCCGTTTCCTCTTCAAGATAGCTGGTGAAGACGCCGTCGGTATAGAACGGTGACCACAAACCGCACTCCGCTTGGAGGTAAAAGCCGAGTTCATCCGCTGCGGTGAAAGCAGCCTCAGGTGGGCAGCACGAATGGAAGCGGATGCCGTTGAGTCCGAATTCTTGACAACGTCGAATGATCCGCTGCCACGATTCCACATCCGTTGCAGGATAGCCGGTCAGAGGAAAATCGTTGCCGAAGTGCGTCGTACGAAAGTTCACCACGCGGCCGTTGATCAGCGGTTCTTTGCCGCGCCAAGTGATTTCTCGCAGTCCGAACGTGACTTCCTGTGAATGCTCTCCGAGTGGCGACTGTAACACTGCGCGAAGCCGATGCAACTGAGGATTGAACTCGTCCCATGTCGCGGCATCCTCGCCCAGCGGAACCACGACCTCGGCCTCACCACCGCCAACTTGCCAGACGACTTCCGTTTCCACTCCACCCACGATCAGTTGCCCACGGCCCGTTTCGCCGGTGATATTACCGACCTTTACCTTCATCCGCACCGACTTGTCCGCGACGTTGGGAAACGCTTGCACATCCGACAGCCAAACCTGTGGCGTGCAACGCAACTCGATCTTTCCGGCGACTCCGTTCCAGGTTGATCCGAGAGCGTCCGACACTGCGTGGGCATCGGGCATATGACCGTTGTTGCCCTTGGGGTCGCTGACGATCATTCGGTTGTCGAGCCGTATTGTTAGCCGATGATGGCCAGGTTCAAGCACGCCAAAATCGAACTCATGCGGTGCAACCAAACTGCGCATTGAACCGACCTGATGCTCGTCGATCCAAACGGTCGACTCCCAACGTGGTCGTTCGAGAACCAGTTGAGTACGACGATTGTTCCATTCGGCTGGAATCTCGATATCACGCTGGTACCAAGCCGCTCCAAGAAAATGCCGCGGAGGCTGTGATAGAAAGGGAACTTCGACGCGTCCAGGTTGCGAAAACGCGCTCCTAAGTTCCTCAGGTTGAAGCTTCCACCATTCACCGCCAAGGCCGAGCACCCAAGGCGTATCGGCGCTGATTTCATCTCCGAAGCCTTGGGCCTGAAGAACTCCAGGCAGCTCAATTCGATCCCTCAAATCATCCGTGAACCACTTTTCTCGGAGCCCAATGTCTTCGCGATCAAGCGCAAACCGCCAGGTGCCCTCAAGGTGCAATCGCTCGGAAACGCCGTCCGTTGCATACGCGGTCAGCGACAGCGAGGACCAGCCAAGAGCAAAGATTGCCAACGATCTAGCAACGAACCTAGCGGACGTGACAAAGTGCATTGCAAAACGGATCACGTGGTTACCAACCTTGACAGTTATGGATTTTTATTGCTTGTGGTAAGACACAATGCTCACCTGCGAATTCCTACGCTGGCGAACTGCGAATTTGCCGCAGTCTACCAAAACCGAATTTGCGCGACAAATTTAGGGCTTCCCAAACGTTCAATGTGTCAGCGACAAAAACTGACATCGGCGATCGTGTCTAATATCGAATCAAAGGTCGCATTGGCAACATAGAATCCGTCGATGTCGCCTTGTTCCATCCAGGGAAAGACATCGTCAACCAACTCCGTCGTCGCAACAACAATCCGGCAGTCTTCAAGCCCCACTTTCCTTAACTCTTGGCGAACGATATTCGCCCGTTTTTGGCCCGCATCAACATCGGTTCCGTCTGCGACTTCAATGGCGAACGTCATATTCTCAGGATTGGCACCTACGTCCTTCTTCGCCAACGGCGACAGGTAGGCACTAATATCCTCAGACGCATTGATTCGCAATATTGCGTGATGACGTTGCTTTAGGATACTTGCAAGCCCTGTTAACGAGTCCAGTTCCACCCACGCGATTTTACCCTCGGGCCATTCTTGGAACGCACCTGCTTTTGGAACAGACGTCGTTCCGGCAAAAGCAGCCTCTTCATTAAGCAATCCTGTGCGATTCGCGATGACATCGACATACTCGGGCACGACCAACATGACCGTGTCCACATACCATTCATTGTCGAGTTGCATTTCTAGCCCATAAGCATTGTCGTAGACAATTTGCCCAGGATCATCGCTCGTCTCAACGCCAGCGATGGAAAATACCACCAGCGGTCGACGTGCTGCTGGCATGCCTGTCATCCCAAACACCTTTCCGAACAACGCTCGAGGTCGTAATGAAATAGATGTTTCCAGCAGCTTTTTGCCATCTCGGTACCAAACAGCTTGTCCGCTGCTGAACCCGATCAAGAGTTCATCAACGACTCCTTCGTGTTCACTCTGTATTCCAAACTCTGGATTCAATTGACTGTCATACATTGCGTCAACGTCAAGGGCGGATCGCAAAGAACCAACCAATTGCTCTCGCAACGATTGATCGTCAACCTCGACCTTACTTGACACCGGATAGCCATGAATCTTCTCAGCTGGTTTTGCAACGGATGAATCGGCAAAAGAAATCAGGGTGAACCCCTCGCTATTCTCAATGACCTCGAGAATCGTCGATGACTCATTGCTCCCTGCGATAGCCTCCGCCTGGACGGTTAGCTCATTTTGTTGAGTAGGCGTAGCCTGAACGGTCGACGAACTTTTCGGTTCAACGTCGCCGTCGGATTCCTCACCGCCCTTACAACCACACACAGCGGAAACAACAATTCCGGTGCAAATGGTAGCTGTCAGTCTAAGGAGAGAAGAATTTCTGGACTGAGGAAGACAAAGTCGCATGTATGGAACCTCTCGTCGAACAAAAAATGGTTTTCAGATAAGCCACAGTTATTTCGATTTGTCGCGGTCGAAATAGCCATGTGAGTATACCCCCTGCGAGTGTGTCATGGGGGGGAGTAAGAGCAAGCGAATCTTGGTGACCACACAGTGCTAACAATTAACGAATTTGGTCATGTGCTCATTCTGCGACATCGTGTCCGCAGGTTTGGCGCGCAAAGTGGCGTGGGCACGGTTATACTTTGTCACCATCGCTAAAACGCACTGCATTGTGAGCTGCCATGCGACTGTTGCTAGTTGCAATAGATTCGTTCACGGTAAACAGGTCGTGAAGCTGACGCATCATCGACAATCCTGCTAACCAATTGAGCGGCTAGTTGACTCGGGCAATTGACGCGGGCAATTTGAATCGAAACACTCGCCTATCCGAGACCACCCGCCCAACGAAAAGGCAAACGAGTCTTTTACATCAACAACCTTTCCCTCTTGAAGAGAATAACTTTGATTACACGACCTAGACTTCGATCGCTTGTTTTTTTTCCCCTGGTGATGGTCTTTGCCTATTTCACCGCGGCTGTTGGTCACGCTGAAGACAATTTCGCAGAGGTGGAACGCCACTTTCGCGAACTGCCGATGGAAGCAAGGTATTTGACTGGCCCTCTTTATTGGCTGCACGGGGACGAGAGTAAGGCAACGCTAGAACACTACGTTGAAAAGATCGCCGAAGGTGGAAATGGATGTTTCACCGCTGAATCGCGGCCGCACAATGATTGGCTTGGCGAAGGTTGGTACCGCGACCTGGAAATTTGTTTGGATGCCGCTAAGCGTGCCAAGCTGAAGATGTGGATTTTTGACGAAGAGTGGTGGCCTAGCCAAATGGTTGGCGGTCACGTTCCACCAGAGTATGGCAGCAAGTACTTGGAGTCGGAACAGAAAACCGTCACGGGCCCTCAGCACTACGAGATTGACGAAGTGGGTGGACCACACTTTGTTGCCGTCGTTGCCGGTCAGGCGGATTCAAAAGGAAGGATCGATGACGCGACCTTGATCGACTTGGAACCGAGTCTCGACGGTGACCGGCTTGTCTGGGACGTGCCTGCGGGGCGTTGGAGCATTATGACCTTTCGCTGGCGATATGCTGGCGCCCAAGGGCACCAGAGGCAATGGATATCGGTCGACGGTGCCAGCAAGGATTGCGTGGATTGGTTTCTGAAAACCGTCTATCAACCGCACTTTGATCGATTTGGCGACGACTTTGGCAACACCATTGCAGGGTATTTCTACGACGAGCCGGAAACCCAAGGTGACTGGGGCACAGAGGTGATTCCTGAAATTCAGCGGCGCGGCGTCGACTGGAAAGCAGTCCTTGTGGCCAAACAATTTCAATTGCAGGATCCAGAGCAACAAACGGCTGCTGCTTATCAGTACCAAGACGCGTTCGCCGAAGCGTGGGGACGCACGATGTACGGCGGCATCAGCGATTGGTGCCGCGAGCACCAAGTGAAATCAATCGGTCATTTCATGGAGCACGGTGAGCTGTACCTGCGTCCCACCTTCTGTGCTGGCAATATGTTCCAGCTACAAAAATATACTGACATGGGTGGTATCGATTTGGTGCTTCACCAGATGTATCCAGGCGAGCGTCCCTTGCATGTGTACCAAACGCCAAAGCTCGCCAGTTCGATCTCGCATGCCTATGGCAAGAAAGATGACTTGGCGATGTGCGAGATCTACGGCGGTTACGATCAGACAGTCACTTATCCACAGATGAAATGGTTAGCCGACCAGCATCAGGTTCGTGGTGTTAACTTCATGGTCCCGCACTCCTTCAATCCCCGTGCACCCTATGATCATGATTGCCCCCCCTATTTCTACAACAATGGCAACGAGCCACGTTGGCCGTTGTACCGCGTGTGGGCCGACTATACCAACCGGCTCAGCACGATGTTGTCCGGCGGGCACCATGTTTGTCCGGTCGCGCTACTGTACTTGGGAAACAGTTTTCATGCTGGAAAATCGATCACACCCGAGAACATGACGTCGGCGCTGCAGGACGCGCTATTTGATTGTGATTGGATGCCGTACGATGCTTTCGAAAACGACACTCAGATTGCCGATGCAAACTTACTGCTGCATGATGAACGCTATCGGGTCCTGGTTCTTCCGGCTGCCGAGGTACTGCCTTACGAAACACTGGCCAAAGCAAAGGAATTCTGTCAGTCAGGTGGCGTCGTCGTCGCTTACGGAATACTGCCGACAGCTTCGGCCACTTTGAACAAGGATGCGTCCGACATCACCCAGTTGCGTGAAGCAATTTTTGGCCAAGTCGAAAAACCTGGGCTGGATGCTTGCCAAGTCAATGCCAATGGTGGTCGATCGTACTTTCTACCCGAGCAACCGACCACCGAGCAGATTCAACAAGTGCTAGCCGTTGATGCTGGCATCCATCCGACCTTAGAAGTACTCGATGGACAAACGGATGATTGGCTACATGTATTGCATCGCGTGAAAGCCGGTCGCGATGTGTTCTTCGTTGCCAATCAGCAACACGAAGGTTCCACCAAGACATTTCGGCTTCGCATACGAGCCGGTGGCGTGCCGGAGGCGTGGGATGCGATGCGCAACGCCGTTAACTCGGTGCCGTTCAAGCGTATCGATGACGACGTGGTAGAACTGAATTTGACGTTGGAGCCACTCGAGAGTGTGTTGTTGGTTTTTTCGCCCGAAGCACGCGATCTTCCTGTCAGAATCACACCAGCGGACAAGCCGGTTCAAACCCCTCTGGCTGTCACCCGAGTTGCAACGCCAGTTGAAAAGATCATTCCAAGCCAACCTGTCGTCGAAGAAGCGGATCGCTCACTGTTGATCAAAAGCCATTGGGTATGGTACCCCGAAGCGAATGCCCAGGAAGCAGCAAATCCAGGTACTCGATATTTCCGAAACGAACTCACCTTGCCCATCGACGCAGAGGTCATTGATGCCAAAATGTGCCTTACTGCAGACAATTCCTGGGTGCTCTTCGCGAACGGCCACGAGGTTGGAAAGGGTGACAATTGGCGAAGGTCGACTTCGCTTAACCTGACGAAGTCATTTCACGCTGGCCGCAATATTTTGGCGATTGCCGCAACGAACGGTACCGACTCGCCCAGCCCGGCTGGGTTGATTGGTTGTTGTCGAATCACGCTTGCAGACGGCCAAGTCATGATCGTTCGAATCGACGAAACGTGGAAAGCCGAGTTGCGTCATGTAGACGGCTGGAATGGTGTCGATTTTGATGATCGAGCATGGGACACCGCAAAGACCTTATTGCCGTACGGCGGACAACCTTGGGGACAGTTGGGTGATGCAGAGACGCCAACGATTTCCCCGGTCCAATCCGATCCGTTTGTTGGACGGGTGACGGTTCCCAACGCCTGGCTAGATCGAGGCCTGAGGATTGTCTTGGAGGCGGACTCCATTGTTCCCGAAGCGGCCGCGGCGATTACCGTTAACGGTCAAAAGGCGGGCGGATTCATTGGTGCTCCCCTGCGTGTGGATGTTTCGGCGTACCTAAAAGCTGGCGAGAACACAATCGAAATTGATCCGCTCGCACCCGCAGGCGTTCGTCTAGCACCCTTTTCGCAGTGATGCGTCTAGATCGATGCCGCAGAACACAGCCGAACCAAGCCACTGTGTCCATTCGGCGTTCTGCGGGGCAGCTGCATCGGAGCCCTATTCATTCTAGAAGGGCTTTTGAGATTCGCCGTCCACAGTGCGTTTTCATGTTTCAAGACAAGGACACCTGAGACATCTTGCCTACAAGACCGTCGGTGTGTCTGACTAATACCTCTGTCGCGAAAGCTGGGTAAGACTCATGATATAGGGAAAGTTCAGTTCTCTTTTTGTGAGGTACCGGTTCGATGGAAAGTTCAAAAATTGATCGCGATGCTTTGAAAGCGAAGTTGCAGGTGGAGTTTGAAGCAACGCTCAACGCAGTCGCCGATTCCGTTGACAATGCGCGCGATGGCGTTTGGATCGAAGACAGCGAAGGCATCAGTCGTCAAGTACTTGATCGCTTCAGACAACAGGTTTACGAAGCAACCATGCAAGCGAAAATCGATGCGGCGGAAGCCGCTTTTTCCCCCTCCGAAGAGCACGACGGGAGTTCGCGCTCGGAATAAGGGTAGGCAACTTCGCAGCGTGTTGACCGAAAACGGTCGTGTACAATTCAAGCGAGTCCGATGGGCAATAGAAGATCAAGGATGTTCCGTTCCGATCGATGCTTTGCTTGATGAAGCTGAGAAAAGTTTTACACGCGGTGTGCGTGAGATGCTCTGTCGGTTGAATCAAAGTTCGTCAAGCTTTGCCAAGACGGCGGAGAATATGTTTCGTTTAGCATCGATCGACATCAGCGGAGAAAGTGTGCGTCAGATCGTGGAGTACGAGGGACGTATGATTACCAATCAACTGACCAGTGGCCGCATCGATCCTGGTTGGTCCTCGGCAGATTGTGTGATTGACGACAAGCCACTTTCTGACTTGGCCGTCGACGCATCAGAACGGGCAGAACAATCGGAAGCCCCCGGAAAACCTCGGAAAACTCGCGTCTATATTGGATGTGATGGTGTTAAAGTCCCCGTCGTGACTGACGCGGAAAAGAGAAAACGACGTGCAACAATCAAATTCAAACGAAAACGCAGTGGCAAGAAATGCCGCCCGCTACCAAAGCTTCGTAACGGATCGGATCAACAATACAAAGAAGCAAGAATTGTTGTTGCGTACGACGAACAACAGACGCATCGTCTTGTAATCTCGACGCGAGGTGACTGCGAAGTCACCGGGCGATTGCTGCAAACGTTGTCGACGACGATCGGACTGAATCAGGCCACTGAATCGATTGCCAATATCGATGGAGCTCCTTGGATACGCAATCAACTTGAGTTTCATCACCTTGTCGACGAGATCAACCTGGACTACTACCACTTGAAGGATAACGCCCAGAAGGCGCGTCGTGAAATGTACGGCGACGACGAGGCGGGAGCGAAGTGGCTTGACTCGTTGATGGACGTATTGATGAGTCGAGGGATCGACTCGCTGCTGAGTGAGTTAGTCGCTCAGAAAGGTGACTGCCGCGGTCGCAAGCTCGAAGCGTTGGAACACCTAATCGGCTACGCTGCGGAGCGTCGAGCCATCATTCGTTACCGAGAGTTTCGCGAGCGGGGGATCCAAATTGGAAGTGGTCCTACTGAGGCACAGTGCAAAACGACGACTCAGCGAATCAAAGGTCGCGGTCGCCGCTGGGACTTTGCGAATGCCGAGTATCTGATGAACATTGCCGCCCTTGATGCGAGTGACCTATGGGAAAAGTATTGGGAAATACCTGCAAAACTCGCTGCTTAGAATCGTCCAGAAAGTTTGGTCAGACACCGACAACGTCGTTTGTTGCTTTTAAATTGGGACCTCGTTAAACTGATACTGCTAGGGAACGAACAACCGTCACCGAAGGGGCCGAAGGCTAAGCTGACGGTGCTCGGTTGATTGATTCATCATGGTGACTCGATCGGCGTTTAACCCAAATCCGTGCGATAACCATGTGATGCAACGGAGGACGGGTGGTTCGTTTTCTCGTCTGCTTGCAAGTCTTTCGCCCGTCCCCGCTGATCCGGGCCGTTACCCGATTCATGTTCGATTTGGCGTTTTCACATCACACTTGACTAATCCTTACTCCCCTCCGCAAAACTCCCGATCAGAATCTGTTGCGTCTCGTTCCGCAGGGTCGAAGGTTCTCGCGTCAATTGCT
Source organism: Novipirellula herctigrandis (assembly GCA_007859835.1). Lineage (GTDB taxonomy): Bacteria > Planctomycetota > Planctomycetia > Pirellulales > Pirellulaceae > Novipirellula_A > Novipirellula_A herctigrandis. Next base: position 8,424,455 of record SJPJ01000001.1, read on the forward strand.
TTGGTCGGTTTGATCGCATACGCAGTGCTTTCCGGGTTGATCCTCCAGTCGCCGCTAGAGAACGATCGAAAAGCTGCCGAATTTATGCTCGTAAACGTACCACTTCTTGCTCTGATGGCCGCAGGTCTAGCATGGTCGCCCCGCAGTGGCGCAGTTTGTGGCGTTCTTGCGGCAATTGGGCAGACTGCAGTTGCGATTCTGATTTCGAAGCACGTCTACATTTCACCAAGCCATGTTCTAAGCTGGGTTTCGTCATTCGTGTTTGTCTTGACTGTGATTCTCGGACTTTCGTGTGCTTCACTGAGACTCAAACGTGCGACACAATGATCTGAAAGAGGCATCGGATAACCAGTGTGATGCACCGAAGTCCGGCTTGCACGCATATTGAAATGCAAGATCGACTGTCCGGACTCGGTGATCACGAACGTTCACCAGCAGAGAATGCAACAAAACAATCCATACCAAGCGACGCTTTTGAGTGCACCGAGGAGTTCGGGTTCGCGCGTCGTAATTTCACTTTGGTGGACCGTCTACCTCCATTCCGCGATTGCTTTGGCTTTGATCTACGCTTGTTGGATGCTAACAACTGTTTCGCTGGGTCGGCCGCCGGGATTTGGCGAGCTTCCTGACAATGTTGCAGCACACAACGCAGTTTACGTACTGGCAATCCCGGCCGCGTTGTTAACCATCGCGGGTCCGTTTCTGATTCCCATTGGTCTGGTGTGGGGATTGGCCCAACCGTTTGGTCTTCGTGCCCCGAAAGAAATGCCGACCGCGAAACGAATCGTTTGCCTGACTACGTATGTTGTCATCTTGACAATCGTGGACGCTGTCTACTCTTCCGATCCATACGGCGCCATCTATTGGTTCTGGGACTAGAAGACGCGGCGAACCATGATCGAGATAGGGGCCCGGTTGCCCGGGACCCCTCTCACACCACCGTACATGCGGGTCCGCATACGGCGGTTCGTTTCTTGGGGCTAGGAAAAGGGGAAGTCGGCTAGGAAAAGGGGAAGGGGGTCGTTTCGCTTCGAGCAATCTCCGGTTACCATCGGCTTGCTCGGTCTTGCTTTGGGAACGTATACTGGCATTCCACCTTCCATCTAAATTCCCACGGATAACCATCCGTTGCACACGGAAGCCGCGGCCGCGCGGATTCTGAAATCAATGTCGTTTGCCGCGGCCCGGTGAACGGTGACGTTACCCGACTGAATTATTCCTCTATATTTAGGCTGGTCTGACAAATGAATTCTGACGTTGACTGGGCGCTCTTCTACAAATTCGATGGAGATCGCCCCTCTGAGTTTAGAGAGGTTCGCCGGTTTGGAGCGACTGTTTGGCAGGCAACTGGTAAACCGGAAACTTGGGGTGAGAAGACTGTGAAGGAACTCGAGTCCGACGAACAGACACTGGCCGCGTTCCAGCATGCGTGTGTCAAATGCGGAGATGACGGCTTTATTCTCCATCAGTCTGGGAATTGCGGTCGCGACGGACTTGATGCAGATCACCTAACCGACGTGATCTATGATGGGGCAAAAAAAGCATTTGATAGTGTGCGTCGCAATCATCCCCGGCAAGCGATTACCCGATTCGGCATCTACAGCGATGACAGTGCCATGACGATTGCGACTGCTGCGTCAACCGCCGTTGCTGACACCAGTCCTGACGACGACAGCGAATCACTTTGGAACATGTCGGCTTGGGAATTCGATGAGGGTAGCGAGTACCTCGACCCCGCATACCGTATGATCCTGCCACCCCATCGGCTAATTCCTTGTGACGAAGACACCTACGATCGCAGTGTAATTTTTGCGGCTTGTGCTAATGCTTTAGCTCGCATTCGGAGCGAAGGCTTTTTCGGGGAACCTAATGATGATCTCGTCGTCCTTTTTCAAGTGTCGGATTCCGGCGCAGGAATTGGACTCAATGCAAAGCTAAATACAGCCACCACGTTTCAACGATACTCCAATTGGATGGGGTGAATCTACCTCGTCGGATAACAAAACGATGCACGCGAAGCCGGACTTGCGCGTCTCTCCAAATGTTTAGTATTATCGTTCCGGCTCGGTGATCGTAGCCGTTATGCCGAACGGGGCAACCTCCTTCGACAGCATCTCTTGACTTGTATGAACCCGTATTTGTCGACCAATCTCGACGCCGATCATGGTACTGACACGCGTTTGCTTGCGTTTAGATCGGTTCTTGTTGGCGTTATTGCCTACCATGCGTTCGTGCTTTTCCTGCTTGTCATGCCTGGGGAGCGGCTCGCGTCACTGCTGTTCCTACTGAACACGCCAGTGATGGTGGCATGGGTCGTTAGGCTGCGGAGGGGACATCCTAGAAACGTGGTCCCTGGAATTGTGGCAGCAGCAGTGCAGGTGCTTCTTGCCATTGGGTTTATCCTGAACGGCGGGCAGCCGGTAGCGATTTCGGTCATTTGTGGCACCATCACTATTGGTTTTCTAGCATTGGCTGCCGTCTGCTATCGTTTTTCTGGAGATTCTTCCCAAGAAGATCAACCGAGTCGTCACGCTTTGCTTTTTCCTGTTTTAGTCTTTTGTTTTACAGCGGCAATTTACGTCTGGGCGTACTGGGGCCTGACAACGCGCGGCCGTGCAGACGAAAAGGAGCTAGCGGAATGGGGGCACAGGATCATCCCCAGGTACGCGAATGACACGGACCTTGAACGCTGGTTTTTCTCGCCAATTCACTCTCTCGACCGCCGCCTTCGTCCGGACCATTGGTCTCCATGATCAAGCATTTGTGCCGTACAGCAACGACTCGAAAAATCGGCGAACCATCGATTGCACGGGAGATCGCTGGCAGCCGCTTTGGCAATAGTTCATCTTTCGCGCGATCCCCGTGAATCGTAACGTTCGTCGCTCAGAGAGTTTGCCAGCACTAATGGAACACGAGGACGCAAAGGTTGAACTATCTCGGCACGCGGGCATTGTCGAAGATTACTACGAGGACGGATTCATTGGATGCCTTCGCCCGTATTCCGGGATCAGAGCGGAGAACTTTCACTCGGTTGTTGAATCGTTGCTTTCTGTCGGCGTTGCCTCTGCGTTTACAAACACGATCGAACGCTGTATCGCAGAGTCAGTTTGCAGAATTACCGTGACTGCACGTCGCTGGGGAATTGATAGTGGTGGCATGTTGGTCCGCAACAAACTCATATCGTCCGACGATCGTGTGCAACTCCGCCGATGGATCACAATCATTGAAACTATGATGTTGGATCTTCTCGCAGGGCAAAAACCGCACGAGACGATACATGGATACTGCGAATACGTTGCTGAATTCGGTTGGGGTGGGAATGCGGCGTTTTTCGTCCCGCTACTCGGCTCGGCAATCGAAACTGATGACTTTGGCGATCGACTTCAGGGACACTGTGCTGCTATAACTCGCTTGGGCTCAAAAGCGATTGCAATTTCCGATTCCCTTGTTCTCGCACGGCGACGCAAATGGGAGTGGTACGAACCCCAAGAACGATGTGCCGCCGAAATGCGTGGCTACATTGACCAAGCACTTGCGGCGATCGGCACTACCCAGATGTGAAACGCGACGAACAATCGCATGCACCGGAGCCGGCGGTCGGGTCGGTTTTGAAATCAACGCGTATCGCGCCGGCCCGCTGATGCGTAGCGTTCGTCCGAAAGAGTTCGACTGGCTCTGTTTTGTAATCTACTTACTTTGATGAAAGAAACGTCGATATTATCGATAACCATCTTGGCGCTAACGCTTGTGGGGTGCGAAAGGACTGCGCTTGATTACCACCGTTCTGTTAGCGACTGGGAGAGTGCAGAGGTAGCTCAAGAAGGAGGGCAACCCTTTGACACAATTTGGACGAAGCCGGGCGCATCGTATCCACACTGTATTTTCTATACGGATACTGACCAGGACGGTCGAATCGACCGGAGAGATGAACAGCGCGGCGAACGTTATACCGTTTCGTCTTTTGACGATGATCGCGACGGAAGGTTCGATCGAGAATGTGTATATTCGTTGGACACACCGAATAGCGAAAAGAAGGTCGATTGCGCGGTCCCCGCAACATGATCTATGAATCATCGAAGATCGGTATGCTGGTGTTGGGCCTTGGCGTCACAACACTGGCTTGCGGCTGATGCCGGTGAACGATATACC
>SJPJ01000001.1:8428613-8430284 GCA_007859835.1 Novipirellula herctigrandis
AGATTGAAAAGGCTTCCCTCGATTGTCACATTCGTTATCTCGAGGTCGATCTGGCGGCCAGATTGCCTCGGTCAGGCATTCGTGGTCCCTCGAGGGAAGCGTGGTCTCGGAACAGAGGCCATTGGCGTGGGTTAGGTTTTCATGGGTGAGCGACGGCTTTTGCGCCGTGGCGATTTCTTCGGTTGGCTCGCTGCTCGTTTGGGCTCTTCGCTGTGAATCGGCCCGGGCGGCTTCGGCTTGGCGCGTTGCAGCGGACGGGCGGTTGCTCCGTTGCGAGGTGCCTCTTTATTGCTGCCTGTCTTGGCTTTTTCCGTGGCGTCTTCATCGTTCGGTTCGGGGGCACCAACTTGCTCCGCATCAGCAATCAGTTTCGACGCATTCCAGTTCGTTTCGTCCCTCATCATGGCCCAGGCCACCACGGCGATCTTGCGAGCCAGTGCGATGCCCGCTTTTTTACGGCGTGTGGTCGAGCCTCCGTGGATACGCTTGAACGTCAACTTGCTCCACTCGTTGTAACGCAGGCTCGCCCAGGCACATTCCAACAACATACTTCGCAGCATCCGTGGACCGCGTTTGCTGATTCTTCCGGAACGATCCATCTCACCGGATTGATACTGCCGGGGCGTCATCCCGAGATAGCTAGAGATGTGGCGGGCGCTCTTGAAGCGGTGCGGATCGTCGATTGTCGCCACGAGCATCTCAGCGGTTTTGCGTCCCACGCCGGGGATCGTCATCACTCGCTGGATGTGAGCGTTGTCGACTGCGAACAGCTCCAGGCGTTGTTCAATCGATTCCATTTCGGTGGTGAGTTCATCGAGTTGCTTCAGTTCGCTGTCGAGTTGTCCCTTCCAGAGGTCATCGGGGCCGCACTGGTCGATTGGTTTGCGGTGGGAGTCGATGTGGGCGCGGCCGGTGTTCCAGGCTCGTGCTCCAGTGTCGATCTCGATGCCGCGGTTGGCGAAGGTCGAGCGGATGCCATTTTTGATTCGGGTGATCCGGTAGTCGAGGTTTTTTCGATACTTGATGATCGCTCGCTGTTCGCGGATCTCGGGACTAGGGACGTGCACGGACGTAAGATCTTTCATCATGGCCATTTTGGCCAACCTCAGTGCGTCGTCTCGATCGGTCTTTCGCTTGGTATTCTTCCAGGACCATGCTTCGTCGTTGGTGCTGCAGACGATGGTTTTGAGTTTTCTCTGGTGACAAACATCGCTGATCCACCCGGACGGGCCGCAGGCTTCCATGACGACGAGGTCGATATCGTTGGACTCGAACAGGTGATTGACGTGAGAGACCTTGGTGAGGATGGTTTCGAATCGGTAGGTCTGATTTTCGGTATCGAAGAAGCAGGCCACCGACTTGAACTTGCCGAGGTCGAGCGAACAGATCATCATGGGACAGTTCCGTGGTTTGAGGTGTCAACGTGTTAAGAGCGATTGATTGTGACCGATCGAGAGATCGAGATCACGGCCTGGTCAGCAGGTGTATCCAGCCGACTCGCCTCAAACCACGGACTTCATGGATTCTTTATCCGATCAACGACGATCGGTATGCTGGTGTTGTGCCTTGGCGTCACAACACTGGCTTGCGACTGATGCCGGTGAACGATATGCCCGACGAACCATTCCCTCGGACAACTTTTCTGGTTCGACCTTCCAATCTCCTGATGGC
>SJPJ01000001.1:8430294-8445520 GCA_007859835.1 Novipirellula herctigrandis
CGTGTTTCTGATGCCCAACAGTGAATCGAATTCATACGAATCACCGCACAAGACCAATCCAAATCAGGAAACGCCATGCACATCATCGAGAACTGCAGAGGCTTCTCCGATGGGATTTGGGAAACAATGTTTGCTAGCGCTATCCGTGTTTCTGATGGTGACTCTTCTCGCGGTATGTTCGTTTCTTGCTTGGGTGATGTTTCAGTGGCTTCAATTCACTTAGGATTGAGACTCGTAAAAAGCTGGATATCAATACAGCGTGATGCGACGCCGCAATGATCGCCTACACTGTCAGGTGCGCGATCGGTGAACCAAACGCCGCCCAAAGCATCGACGAACCATGACGTGCACCGGAGGACGGCATGGTGCTCTTACAAATAGAAAACCGAACCGCCGTCCCCGGTGACGTCGGTCGTTACCCGGCTTATCTCTTCCGTTGAGCTTTCGCAATCAAATCACCTGAGATGCAATGACATTACTTCGGATCGTTACCTTTGGCATTCTGGTTGCCCTGCCAGCCGTATTCTGCGGATGCAACAGAAACACAAGCGACAACAAAGATGGGCTCGTCCTCCACTACATTGACTTGAGCAACAAGAGCACGCCTGCATCTTGGGTTCTCGATGACAAGCCTCAATCGATCATGAATGACGCGGCGTCAGCCATGGAAAACGCTGCAACATTGCCGGAAAAGGCCAACTTCTTGGTCGTCTATGACAAGGCAAGCCTTCTCAAGCACTTTGCCGACACAGCAAATGACCAATTCACCGTTCAGCATGTAATTGCCGACGCGGAATTAGACAAGGAAACACAGCTTTACGTTGACTCTAAATTTGTTCACGCTCGCGACAAGATCGGCACACGACTCGACAACGAACTGCTTATTCTCGATGATTACATCGCAGCGTCGAAAGAGGAGTCACTTCGCGAACTCTTCGTCAGATTGAAGGACGCGACATTCACCGTCAGGCAAATGATTGAGAGTTCATCCCCGACCAAGACATACGACTGACCTCATCGCTATTTTCGGGTAACCATCGGTTGCAACGGAGGCCGCGAGTTGAGTCGATTGAAGTGGAGAGTCGTTCGCGCGGCCCCGCTGAACCGTACCGTTATCCGATTAACGACGATCGGTATGCTGGTGTTGGGCCTTGGCGTCACAACACTGGCTTGCGGCTGATGCCGGTGAACGATATACCCGACGAACCATTCCCTCGGACAACTTTTCTGGTTCGACCTTCCAAGCTCCTGTTACCATCGGCTTGCTCGGGCGACAATGGCTTGCGCGAGCAATCTCCTGTTACCATCGGCTTGCTCGGTCTTGCTTTGGAACGTAAACTGGCATTCCACCTTCCACCTAAATTCACCACGGATAACCATCCGTTGCACACGGAAGCCGCGGCCGCGCGGTTTCTGAAATCAATGTCGTTTGCCGCGGCCCGGTGAACGGTGACGTTATCCGACTGAAAGGCATGTCACATGAGAACAGCAGTCACACTATCGCTGCTCCTGACGTTGATCGCAATTTCGGGAGCCTCAAATGCTGAGGAACACGAATCAATCCATCCTTTGATCGGCGTTTGGCGAGTCGTAGCGATGGAACACGAAGGCCGTGCTGATTCGGGGGTGAGTTTCAAAGGTATGCAGTATTCGTTCGACAACAAGACTTGGACGACTCGGCCCGGAGACTCGACGCCGGCTGGTATGGCTGATCGGCCTTCGTTGAAGTTGACGTACACGGTCGACGATTCCATAGAACCGAAACGCTTGACCGGTACAATCGTCCACAAAATGCAAACCAGGACTTTAAAGGCGATTTACAAATTCGACAGCGACAAGCTTGTTCTTTGCTTCGGTGCCGGTGCCTGGCCAGCAGACTTTGATACTTCGCACTCGAAAACGATACGGTACACTGCCGAGCGAATCCCCCAATCAAGTGCGGACAACCATACGGGCGGATAACAAAACGATGCACGCGAAGCCGGGCTTGCGTGCGGTTTTTTCTGCTTGCATGATTATCGTCCCGGCTCGGTGATCGTTGCCGATTCGTCGGACTGAGGTAACGATTTGGACTTTGATCGCGCACTTCGTTCCGACTCGATTCGCGCCCAAGCGTACGCAGCGACTTTCCTTGCCGCAGAGGGCGGGTCAGGATCGCCGTACATCGCCCAGCTTCTTTCGCGATGCAAGGCAATCGATCTGAACGTCAGTGAACTATCGAACTTTGAGCAGCGTCTGGTCTCGCACGGCGCCATGTCGTTATGCACGATTGTAAATGCCTCGGGATACGATGGTGCCGACAGGCTGCACGCCAGTATTCTTGAATGGATACATTCTCTTCCCACATGTCGTCACATACAAATCGCGGGAACGTCGATCCACGCACTCTCGCTCTTGGGTGTCCCGCCGCAAGAAACACGCAAACGGCTTGAAGAGCTGATCGGGTCAGATCGACGCCCAGACGATTATCCCTTGGTTACTCTTCGTGGTACTGCTTTTCGATGTTTGGCCGGGATCGATCGCCAATTCGTTGAACGATTCCTGGACACGCCAGCCTGTGCCGACCATATTACGTTGCTCACACACTGGCTAGAAAACGCTCCTGGCGATCCTAACCTGATTGAGGAGCTTAACTGGTTGACGAGGTCATAAGCGACGAACCATGGGTTGCACACGAAGGACTCGAAAACGCGTTTTGGCAATGGTTGCTTTTCCGCTCGTCCTCGGTGAACCCTGCCGTTCGTCGCACTAGTCATGTGGAAGCGCATCAAACTATTCTTCGCAGCGCAAGAGTTACAACGGCGACCTTTCGTTCATCCAACGTTGGGCACTTTCGAATTCGATGTCGATCTCGGCTGGAAGCGGAATTGCCGTCTCGACGGACATGACGTCGATGTTGTAATTGGGTCCGACGGAGAAACGCCGTCTACGGACATGGCAAACACGGCTGCCGATTGGGTTTCGCATTGGGACATTCTACGTGAGTCCGTAATTGACTACGCTGAAAAGGAACTATCCACATGGAAGCCGGAATGGCATCCGACTGTGGCCAACCGACTGGTGCTTTCGTCCATCAACATCCTTTGGCCTAATGCGCCGACCACAATAATGCTATACTTTGACGACCCGCACGATGATATCCGATCGTGGCATGCGACGTTCGAGGGCCGGGAACCCAAGGGTTTCGCTTTCGATGACTAACGAGACGAAAACGCGACGAACCATGGGATGCAACGAAGCGGCGGTGGTGCGGTTTCTGGTGAGATCAACGTCAACTCCCGCCGCTCGCTGATCCCGGACGTTCTGCCACTGAATGATGCGAATGGATGACACCCGCGTTGACCGTGAACGCAAATGGATCAACTGCCTAATCGTAGCGTTTGGTGGCGCGATCTTCGTCGTCTTACTTTGTAGCGGGACACTGTTCTACGCGACGACGCCACCCAGCCCGCAAACTGTGTTTGAACGCGAGACGGGCCTCGCGTGGCCGACAAACGCAACGATCATCTCAACCGGAGACGATCACGGTGGGTTCATGGGCGATGGGGAATTCCACGTCGTCCTACACGTCGAGGATGCAACTGTATCAAGACTACTCCGATTGCAACCTGCCACCCCGCTCTCGAATTGGCAAGCGGGTCCTGTTCCGACTGAGATTGGCTTTCACTGCAACTTCGGCACGACCGGTGTGTCTGCAATGAGCATGGACGGGGGGCCGATGCACTATTCGGGCGATCCCGAACTCGAAGATGTACTTGGCTCCAACGCAATCATGTATAGTGCACATGAGCGCTGTTGCGATACGATTGAATGGCACAATGGTACTCTATTGATCGTTGACCCACGTTTCAACAAAGTGTGGCTCTCGATCTGGGATTTCTGACACGGAAGGCAGAACCATCGGTTGCAACGGAGCCGGGCTTGCGCGATTTCACAAATGGATAATCAACACTCCCGGCCCGCTGAACCGTGCCGTTCTGCCACTGAATGAACCTCAAAGCATTGGTTTGCCTCTAAATGCGCAAGGATACCGAAACTGAGGACGCAACATGACGACCACAACCACATTGCGGCTTTTCGACGAACTCGCTGCGTCGGAACGCGAGTCTCTGACGAACTCGTTCGATCAAAGACACGATACGATCGCTTCCACAAACGAAGTCATACTCGCCACTGCCTCAGAATGTCGCCAACGCGGTTGGAAGACGCACGAGGGGATTTGGAACCCATGCCTATTCTTGAACACCGTCGCGTACGATCTTTCCCATCTTGTATTTGATTTGGCCTACGAAGAGGACACATGGAAACGTGGATTGTGTGCGAGACACCTTGCAACCTTACTTTTCGAGATTGCCGAGGACATGCCGCAGGTATTCGGCAAACGATTCAACCAGTCGATCGAAACGCTTAACGTACCTCAAGAGCTTCGCGAAAATTTCAGGTCTCGGATGAAGGGTGTATCGAGGTTCTGGCAAGATCACAGAGCGGAACTGAAAGATGTAAGGACAGTGTGCGGCGCACATCGCGATCATGACGCATTAACAATGCTCCGGGCCATCTCTGACATCGACCTCGTGCAGATACTGAGGCTTGGAATATCACTTGGCACAATGCTCAACGAGTTGGGTTCCGAAGCGCAGGCGATTCTGACTAACACCTCTGCAACGAGGCCGCCTGAACAGGACAATTGAGGGCAGAACCAAACAATGCACCCGAGTCGCGAAGCCGGGCGTTTTGGCAATGGACAATTGCTCGTCGCGACCGGGTGATTGCAACCGTTATGCACAAAGAACATGTTTGAAATCACATCCATTGACGAACTGGGATGTAAGATTTCACTCTGGGGCTCCGGTGGTCGAGATGCTCGCTTGAGCTTCACTTGCGCGTCACTCGACGTAACAGCCGATCGTGATGCAATCAGTGCTTTTTGCGACACATTGAGATTCCGACTCGGCGCTGACCTCGAGCTTTCAATCGAGCGTGATCGGGACAAGGTCGACGTATCGGGGATGGTTCGACTTCCAATTGTGTTCAGGTCCCGTCGAAAGGACCACATTCTTGCGTTCGTACGGGATACCTACCGCGAGACCCTGCAACCGCTGATCCGAACACGGACCTCGTCGTATTTGGGGCGATTGATCTGGGACGGCGCTCAATCAGGTTGGACCACATCGGTGACTATTCACGGCGAACAAGTGCCGGTCACAATTGAGACATGGAGCGACAAGGACATTACGCCTATTGTCGATGGCGCCGAGGAGTTGATCAAAAATTGGGACTCTTGGTATCCGCGCATAACCGACGCCATGACCCAGGACCTACACGGCATTTACAATGACAATTGGCGAACCGATGGACGCCCCAAACTCGATTCAGTGCAGTTCCTAGAACGGCTTGCGATCTCTTCAATTAGCTGCGATGAGTCGGGGTGGCGTTCGGTCTACTTCACACAGGATGAACTATTCACCGACCATATCATCGATGTTAGAATTTCGCCTGACAACGAGCTTCAAGCCGTGCTCGCTGGGTAGGAATAGTGCATAACCATCGCATGCAACGGAGCGGCGGTGGTGACGTTTTACGAATGGAATCCAAACTCCCGCCGCCCGCTGATGCGGGACGTTCCCCGACTGAAATTCCCTCATGGTTGACGCTGGCAGCGAAGCATACCGTTGGCTTGATCGACATTCCGAATATATGCTCGAGACTCCGGACGAAGCATTCGACTGGGTGTTCATGTTGACGGACGATGATTGGGATCTGATTGATGCTTCGTGGGAACAACGTTCAGCGGCTTCCAAAGAGGCGATTGCGTACGTTGTGTGTGAGGGGCCGTCTCGCGACTCTCGACGAATGTTGCTTCGTGCGCTGCGAGATCCAAACTCCGATGTTGCAGGGCAAGCGGCGGAATCGCTGGCTAGTCAGCGTGAACTGGACGAATACGCCTTTCCAACGCTCGACTTTGAGTCCGAGCGGATGGTCGCGACGTTGACGGCGGATGACGAATCAGACAAGAATGGCGGGGAACAATGAAATGCACGCGAGGACGGGAGTCGCGTTTTTTGGTCTGCTTGCAAGTCATTCGCCCGTCCCGCGTGATTTCTAACGTTATCCGATCAACGCCGATCGGTATGCTGGTGTTGGGCCTTGGCGTCACAACACTGGCTTGCGGCTGATGCCGGTGAAACGATATACCTGACGAACCATTCCCTCGGACAACTTTTCTGGTTCGACCTTCCAATCTCCTGATGGCTTGCGCGAGCCTTCTCGCACCGACCATCGGCGTGCTCGGGCGACATTCGTTGCTCAACAATGGATCGTCCTGATGGCTTGCGCGAGCAATCTCCGGTTACCATCGGCTTGCTCGGTCTTGCTTTGGGAACGTATACTGGCATCCACCTTCGCACCTATATTCACCACGGATAACCATCCGTTGCACACGGAGCCGCGGGCCGCGTGGATTCTGAAATCAATGTCGTTTGCCGCGGCCCGGTGAACGGTGACGTTCGCCGACCAAATTGGAGAACCTCTAATTACGTCCGAACGGTTTCGCTTCTCAACGCGTTCGTTGCTAATTTGCGTCGCGGTGATTGCGGTTTTGCTCGCAGTCGCCACATACGCAGTCCGTGCAGTGAATTCCGTGCGTCTTGTCGTAATGGATGCCTACCGGGTTTGGGGCACGGGCGAGCTGCTTGTTGACTTCATGAACGCCAATGCCCAACGTTGGCCGAACGACTGGAATGAACTTGAATCTTTCTACGAAGATACAACACGAGCTTATACCGTGATCGAGAATTTCAACGACATTCGAGATCACATTGACATCGATTTCAACTTCGACCCTGCGTCGATAACATTTGACAATGCCGAGGATGATCCGCCATTTCGTGCTGTTTGGCTCCGCAACGGCGCAGATTCACGGTACGTCGGCGCTGGTCCCAATGAAATCGTGTATACTCATCTGAGGCGTCTTGCGGACACAACGTCAAAGCCCAAATCAACGGACGGCGAACCATGAAATGCACGGGAGATCGCCATGGCGCGTTTGCCAATGGATCGTCTTGGGGGCGATCCCCGTGATTTCGGACGTTCGCCGACAGATGGATTGCAAATTGAATCTAGCCGCCACGTTTCTCATGGCATTGGTTTTGTGTGGCTGCAATCGTATTGCGTCTACACCGCAGCCGGCTCCAGGCGGATGGACTCGATCCGATGTGGTCAACAAGAACCTCGTCTTCAACCGCAAAGATGGAATCGACAAATCGACCTATGATCCTGATGGCACCGTTGCAGTTACCATCTTAACTGATGGCCAACCGCCAGTTGCTCCACTCATGTACTGGACGATTGATTCCGACGGCTTCCTCTTGGTGTCCACCGACGACGACATGATGGACGCTCACCGAACACGACTCGTGAAGCGGGAAGGCAGCCTGCTTGTGGTGGAACGCAACGACGGAACTGCATACAATCTAACTTACGACAAATGAATCGCGGCGAACGATGTGATGCAACGGAGGACGGGTGGTTCGTTTCCTCGTCTGCTTGCAAGTCGTTCGCCCGTCCCCGCTGATCACCACCGTTATCCGATTGAACTCTGCACCAGCTTGCCGCGTTAAATGACGGACGCAACGCCCAATCCGTACCAGCCGCCTGCAGCCGTCGAAACCGACTCAGATACCGGTTCGCTTCTCGCCATTCCGATTTGCATCACACTGAAGATGACGACCGGCTATTTGATGGATGCGTTCACTAGAACAAGAGACCGCAACCCGACGCGGAAACGCTGGCTTTTCATCCGCTGGCCGATCGCTGCCTTCCTTCTCTTGTTGGCCGCGATGCTTGGCTTTAACACGCAACCATTGTACGGGCTAGGATTTGCCGCCTTTGTCGTCAGCTCATTCTTCGCATATAGAATTGACGAATGGTATTATCGGTTCACGCTATCGCGATCGACTTGGCTAAACGCGACCTGTGATATTGAGATTTCTGGCGATGGCTACCGCGTCAGTTCACTGGGCTATGACTTGACCGTGCCTTGGTCATCATTCACGATGGCGGACATCTTCAATGACGGGATTCTGCTGTACCAAACCAATACCTCATCGCCGTGGATTCCCTGGTCCGCGTTCTCAACTGACTTCGACGCTGACCGATTTCGCAACTTTACACTACGGCAATTCGCGGATAACCATCGCGTGCACGCGGAGGCCCGTTGGTTCGGTTTCACAAATGGAATGTCAACTCACGGGCCCCGGTGACGCGGGACGTTACCCCATCTAAACGCAGGCGAGGAACGTTGTGTCGGCCAACCCCTATGAGCCGCCCCACGACGAAAACGACCTGTCGCCAATCGGTGCTAACGCAACGAAATCCAACCCAACGATACTGAAATCAGTGGTCGTCACTGGTGCAATATTCTTGCTGGTCACAATCGTTGATATTTTGGTCGAGGTCCTACTATTCCCATATGCTGTCTACGATGGACGCTGGTTTGGGTTGCTTCTTTTCGTCGCGATGGTGATGGTGGTCGTCGTCAAGACAACACGCAGTTTTGATTGCTCGCGGCCGGTTGCTGCGGGCATTCTCGCGCTTACTTGTTTCGGATACGGATACGTATCAACCAACGGCGCGGTGGTTGGTAACTCCATCCGGGATGGTGTAGGCTATCCTGACGTGGCATGTTGTTGGGTCATGTTCATGCTGCCAGCCATCGGGCTGCTCGCCGGTAAGCCAAGCCGTACGAAGAACGAAGAAACGGGGTAACCATCGGATTCAACGGAGGACCGGTGGTCGATTCTGTCGAATGGATGCCCAACTCCCGGTCCCCGCTGATCCGGGTCGTTATCACACTCCGGGCGATCGATGTTCTGCTATGGGGGCGTTGTCGATGATCCGCTGGCAACCGTTTGGTCCGACAACGTCGTTTGTTGCTTTTAAATTGGACCGTCGCTAAACTGATACTGCTAGGAAACGGACAACCGTCACCGAAGGGGCCGAAGGCTAAACTGACGGTGCTCGGTCGATTGATACATCATGGTGACGCGATCGGCGTTTAACCCAAATCCGTGCGATAACCATGTGATGTAACGGAGGACGGGTGGTCCGTTTTCTCGTCTGCTTGCACGTCGTTCGCCCGTCCCCGCTGATCACTGCCGTTCGTCGAATGACTGCCGTACTCATGACGCATCGCAAGAATCTACTGGCCGCGACAATTGCCTCCGCAATCGGATTGGCAGTATTCACGCCGATGCTCGTTCACTACTTCGGCGTGGGGCATGCGCCGCAACATCCGGTCGCGTGTGTGGCTTGGTGGAAGGCACCGAATCGGATTGGTGGAACTATTGACCTCGCGACTCCTCACTCACCATTGTCCGGCCTGAGTATTGAGCGGGAGAGTTGCACGTTCGAGAACGACCAAGACATCGCGGTCTTATCGTGGCGATTTCTGCGCAACAGCGGAAGCGACGACGTTTACCAATTCAATGTGCGCGTAAATCAAGAGCGGGAAATCGCCCGGACGGTTTACTTTGATGGTTTGGTAGCAACTGTGTTGGTCGACGACGCGTCTGGGACATCGATTACAATTGAGTCGCAAGATCCTTTCGAATCCTCATGAAGCGACGAACCATGGGTTGCAACGGAGGCCGCGACCCGAGCTTGTTTGAAGTGGAGAGTCGTTCGCGCGGCCCCGCTGAACCCTACTGTTATCACACTCCGGGCGATTGTTGTTCTGCTATAGGTGCGCTGTTGATGTTTTCGTTCGTTTGGTCCACAACGTCGTTTGTTGCTTTCAAATTGGGACCTCGTTAAACTGATACTGCTAGGGAACGGACAACTGTCACCGAAGGGGCCGAAGGCTAAACGGACGGTGCTCGGTCGATTGATACATCATGGTGACGCGATCGGCGTTTAACCCAAATCCGTGCGATAACCATGTGATGCAACGGAGGACGGGTGGTCCGTTTTCTCGTCTGCTTGCAAGTCTTTCGCCCGTCCCCGCTGATCACCACCGTTATCCGACTTAATCCCGCGTTGTCTTTGCGGTCCAAATTTAACTCGCTGTTGCGCATGAACCGAGCAAAAACTGCAAACCCCTACGAATCGCCGAATTCTCTGCACAGCGAGACGGCTGGCGCAAAGTGCCCTGCATGCGGGACTCCTATCACATACAAACAGGTTTCACTAGCGGCGCTCCCTGTGTTCTTAAGTTGCCGTGGATGCGATGCAAGATTGGTTGGCGGCCGCTTCGTAGTGATGCAAGCGATCGTCATTTTCTTGATTGCACTCCCTACTTTGGCCGTAGCTGCGATTCTTCTTTCTCATTCACCAATCGCTATCGGTGCGTGCTTCGTTGGATTCCTAGTACTAGTTCATTCAATGACAGTCGCGACGGTGCGATATGCTCGCTATCATATTAAGGGCCGCCGGAATGCCGAAGACAACGGATAACAATGCCGTGCACACGGAGGACGGCGTCGCGCTTTTACAAATGGAAAATCAACTCGCCGTCCCCGGTGACGGCTGCCGTTCGTTGGACGAGGAAATCACATCGCGAAGGAATCTGCGCAATGAATCTTAACCGCAACAGGGCACGAACTGGAAAGCGTCGTCTGCAATTTAGCATTCGCACCCTGCTTATATTGACTACGATCGTCGGACCGATTCTGGGCTTGTATGGCCCCGCAGCCGTTGACAAATTACGCGAATTCTATGCCGACAAACAAGCGACAGCTCAAGTGCCCACTCCTCAAACGCAACAGCTTATGATTCAAAATAGACTGCGCAATCAAAAACTTAGCATCCGTATTGCGCAATTCCGACAACAACTTGCCAACATACGGTCCGGGAAAACAACATCACTGTCAAAAACGGAGCAAATCGAACTCGGCATGCGTGCCGACCTGTGGGAGCGCGAGCTTCAAAGGGTAGAATGACTTCGGCTCAATTGCTTCTGCGGATAGCCAACGAACCATGGCATGAACACGGAGTCGCCGATCGTGTCTATTGGTAGTTAGAGACCGGATCGCGGCGACCCGGTTATGCCCACCGTTATCCTACTGATGTGGAATGAACCTGCTGCTAGCATATGCCTAAACAACTCTCGATTACCGAACTTCTTGTTCTTACCGGTGGCATTGCTCTCTGGATCGCATGGTTTCGCATACCACCTGTGGAGTTGGCCGGGTGCATTCAAGATAGGCCTACAAAGGCAATACAGCATATTGAGCAATACCGTATCCACGGCGAGGAGGACTATCGGCGCTGGTTCCAGCGTACAATCTCTGCGTCGCCATTTGCGTCTGTTCCTGGATACTGGCGGAGAGTGAATGACGAACGATCGGACCTGCTCGTGATCCCGGTGCCGCGATGTGCACCAAAGTATAAAGCGCCAGCAAGTTTTCACGCCCATAGCCGCCTCAATGGTTCCTTGGTGTTTTTGCGGCACGACTATGTTGAAGCGTCTACTGCCGCACAGTTGGTGGTTGTTCCATCTAGTGCAACTGTAATTCGTGGAACCTTAGCGTTCCCAGTCGTCGCCGACGTACTGATCGTGACATTGCCGGCCATCCTCATTTTGGCTCTTAGGCGGAATCGTCATCAGAACATTATTACTGAAGAATTCGGATAACAAAGGCATGAACGCGGAGTGGCCGGCAACGCGTTCACAAATGGAAGATCAACTGCGGCCACCCGGTTATCGCCGGACGTTACCCGACTTAACATGCTTCGATTCTCAATCCGCTCGCTCCTCGCTGGGGCGTTATACATTGCCGTTGCAATGGCGTGCTGCGCAGTTGAAAACGACCTGGCTGTCTTCGCGTTCGTGTACGGCAACGCCTTCTTGCTCGCCTTCATCATTGGCCTTGCCCACATTCGATCGAACACGATGAGTGGGATTCAGTTTTCGTTTGCTACAGCATGCCTCGTTTTCTTCCTAGCTGACACTCAGACCGGCTATTCGCTCGCGTCAATCTTAGCTGATCTGTACACTGATGGCGGATTGTCCACATTCCCGAACTATTCGGTTAGCGTGCCCTACACATCAAACACATCGACTTACACTGTTTATGTTCCCGATACTCGGTATCGGGAAGCTCACGTTTTTAGATGTGCGTCGATTGTTGCGTTATCGATCATTTCCACATCTTTCGCTGCGGGAGCGTCTCAACGGTTCCCCGACCAGAGTCCAGAAGGCAACGACGGGTAACCATGCGATGGTGACGGAGCGGCGGTGGCACGCTCCTCCGTCTGCTTGCATATCATTCGCCGCCGCCCGCACATCGCTACCGTTATCCGATCCAAATGTGATGCAGTTTAGATGAATCCGTATGCACCTCCGACCTCGGTTAGCTCGACTGAAGGGCAGCTAAATACTGATTTGACACGCGATTTGGATTCCAGCAGTGTTCGGTCGTCGCGAGAGATAGTTCTTGCGATATCATTGTTCGTTTCATTTGTATTGTTTGTCGTATCCTTGGTTTTCGCGTTTTCTTATTGGAGTAAAATGCACATGGGGCTTCAGAGTGGTGTCACCGCACCTTCTTCCTGCGTCCGATTCCTCGTCGCATCGATTGGAATTGCCCTAGTCGGATATGGTGTGTTTTACCGACGTGTTTGGTTGATTGGTGCTGGCGTGACACTTGCAATGGGCTCGATGGTAACATGGTTTTTCCCAGTACTAACGGCCCTCGATTAAGTTTGGCGGATCTCCAGGAACAACACCTTGAGGATTGCGGATCGGGTGTCTCTGATGTCTCTGAGTGCATTTTTTCCTCGCCGAAGCTGCTGTTTCGGGCTGTCATTCTTGTGTTTTGCATCGCTTTTTCGCTGGCAGCGCAGAGCGATAGCCTTCGCGATGTGAAGCTTCGGATGTTTGCTCCAGGAGGCTAAGCCGCCGGGCTCGGTGAGATATCGAAGCCCAGGTGCTCGGCTCGGCGACGTAAGCTGTTGACTTGTCGTTCACGGTACCTCGCATCGTACGCCTCAGCCCCAATGTCTCGGTACTCCCGGCCCTCTTTCAACATGGTGTAAATGATAATCGCTAGCTTTCTCGCTGTCGCCGTGATCGCACTGGGCGCTCCGTCTCTCGCCTTGATCCGGCGAACGTACGCTCCCAGGGCACACTTGGATTGGATCAACGTTTGGGCACTGACACGCAGTGCTTGCGCCACTCGATTGCCACTGCGATGCGTTCGGCTCTTGCCTTTCTTCTGCTTCTTCCCGCCGGACTTGTTTAGCTCGGGGCACAGGCTCAGCCAACTGACGAAGTGATTCGCCGTCGGCCACGCCGACATGTCCAAGCCAATCTCCGAAACAATCTGCAATGCCGAGTGCTCGGCGATCCCGTCAATGGTCGTCAGGTCGGCACCCGTGAGCCGATGCAGGAGCGAACGTGAATCGAACTTGGGATCGTTGCCACGTTTGCTGCGTTGTTTGGATCGTGGAAGCTTGGGCAGCGGCTTGCCTCCGCTCTTGTCTTCCATCGAACCAAGGTACCTTTCAATGCACTCGTCCACTTCCGCAATCTTTTCGTGGTAGTAGCGATACAGCTCGACGGCCTGCTTGAGCGAGAACAGGTGCTCGTCGCGCCAGCTGCCCTGCAGTGCCAACGCGATCGTGGCCTCATCATTCTTGCAACGATCGTTGCGATGCCTGGCAAGCTTTTGAGGATCTCGCTCGCCCGCCAAGATCGCGTCGATGATTGCCAGTCCTGTCACACCACAAATATCGCTGATGACTTCCGTCAATTTCAGATTCATCTGCTCCATGGCTTTTTGCATGTGCTGAACATGCTGGGCAGCGTGCTTGACCAGCATCTCGCGTTGTCGCATGTAGCCTCGCAGCACGATGATGTCATCGGCGGGCCGGAACGAACCGGTCAGCAGTCCGAATGTGTGCAGCGTTTGAATCCACTGGCAATCCAGCACGTCGGTCTTGCGACGAAACTTCTTGATTTGACTTGGTTCGACCAAGATGACTTCAAATCCCTCTCGCTCAAGCAGTTCGAACAACGGGATCCAGTAGACTCCGGTGGACTCCATCGCAACGGTGGTGATCTGGCACTCCCTGAGCCAATCTGCGATGCCATGAAGGTCAGCGGTGAAGGCACCGAAACTGCGAACGTGGTTGGTTGGGTCTCGCTCTGCAGGCACGGCGACGAAGTGAACCCCCGAAGCGATGTCGATCCCGGCAGCATTCAGGTTGACCTGCTTGAGCGAGTTGATGTTTTCCGGGGCGTTGTCGACGGGAAGTCCGCCACGTCGTCGAGTCTTCCGTTTGGAAGTGACCGGGCGAGCGGCTTTTTGTTTCCGCTGACGCCTTGCTTGTTTTTTCGTTTCTTACGTGACACAATGAAGTCTCCTTGGCCGAGTTTGACTGAGGAAGTTAAAACGCACGGATCGGGCGTACTGAGCTTGAAGTGATTAGGTTCTCCAACGAGGTCGTGCGAGTCGGCTTTGGCCAATTCGCGTGCCATCAATGCCAACGCCAAGAGCTCAGCAGGGCCAAGATAACCAGCGGGCTATGGGACACTTAATGCGTCCCACGCACCAATCCGCAGACGGCCTCCGCGACCCGATCCGTGCCCTCTCTTTTTCGCATCCCATCACAACCAATTCAAGTAAAAACACTGTTCCTCCCAGGCCTCCTCTTCGCGCGCGAAGTTAGTCAGATAACCATCGGTTGCAACGGAGCCGCGGGCCGCGCGGATTCTGAAATCAATGTCGTTTGCCGCGGCCCGGTGAACGGTGACGTTATCCTAACTGAAATGCACTCCGCAAACCGTTGCACGAAATGAATCGACAACGCACGCTACCAACTCCTCACTGTGCGCGACCGACTACCGGTCGTGAATCGGGTTTTGTCGCCGATGGGCACGATCGTTTAATCGCTTCCGTTGAATCCGACGCACGCCGCATTGTCGAGGCAAAATACGCCGACGAGTGGAACGCGAGCGGACTGGTCCGCCGATGGAAGCTGCAACGCAAAATGGATGCTGAAATTGGGGTGCTCGTTGCCGAAATGACGCCTGACGTTTCGCCGGACGCTTTGTTCTGATGATATACTTGCTGACATCGGACGTTGCTCGATTCGGTTCGCAGGCTGACCTCCGATGCTCGATCCAAACCGACGGATAACCATCGCGTGAACGTGCGGACTGGCAAGGTCTGATTGACTAGCGGGTGGAAATCCCGCCTGGGTAAGTGCTAGCCACACGCCCAGT
>SJPJ01000001.1:8445530-8446453 GCA_007859835.1 Novipirellula herctigrandis
AACGCGAGTATGGCGGGTTGGCCAACACAATGTCTCCCGCGCGTCCCCGCTGATCACCACCGTTCTCTCGGACATGCGGCGCTCGCTTGAAGGATGACGGTTCGACCTCGGATGCGTCGATGGCGCGTAAGCGGTCGGCAGGGTGTCCAGGGCAACTCACTTTTTGAATTTGGATAAGAGTTTGAGTAGATCGGCTGGCTTGGTAGCGAAGGTCCGAAGGGCGGAGGCGATCCCACTGTGTCCCGCGTCGCGAAGAAACGTCAGGCTGGCGTTGCGAAGGCATGCCAGATTTACCGGACCATGCCCAGTGCGGGCACGACACTTGTCCTCGCCCATTGTCACATCACGCACCCAGTGCAATCGATTCTCGATGCCCCAGTGGCCGCGATTCAAATCCAGAAGATGCTTCGCATTGGCTCGATCGGGTCCCAGGCTGGTGATCGCGTGAGAAACTTCCGTTACCCGTTCGTCGCCGGTGATTCGCGTTCGCTCGATGCGAATCGCTTGGGCAAACCCTGGCCAGTCAAGAAAGCCACCGAGTCGGCTGCTGGACTGAAGATGGCGAATCTCAATTCGCCCATGCCCTTTGTCGACATCGCGAACCTCGTCAAGCTGCTGACGGCGAAGACGTTCGCTGTAGGGTGGAAAGGCCGGGATTGAAGTCCGACTTGACAGTCTTGTTCAACTCCGGCTGGTTGTCTTTGACAGTAATGAGATAGTCACCGCCAGAATCAATGATCTGCTGACAGAGCTTCCTCTGGCAGAACATGGCGTCACCAGTAATCACCATGCCATCGACAATCAACGACTTAAGCAACAGCATGGCGGTTCGATGCTCGTTTGTTTGGGATTCATTTTCAATTGAGCCAGCACACCGCCGGAGGCGTGTTCGAGCAGGGAAAGCAGGTGAATGCTCTGTCCAT
>SJPJ01000001.1:8446463-8532217 GCA_007859835.1 Novipirellula herctigrandis
AATCAGCAACGACCGATAGCAATTCGCTGTCGGAGGCTTTCGACCAAAGCCGATCGCATGCCAAAAGCTTGGCTCTTGATTACGAATCCACTGCGCAATGGCCGTGCAACCGGTCGCACCGGTGAGCAGGCCACAGATAGTCGCCGCCAGCATGGCGAGCAATTCCCCGTCCGCGGGATTGGTCACTGAGATATCTCCGTAAGGTTAAATGCACTCCGTTAATGCAACGAACCAATACTACGCATCAGATAACCGAAAATCAAACACTGAGTTGCCCAAGTGTTTTCATTGCTGTCGCTTGCGTTTCATGGTGAATTTCAACTACAATCAAAGCTCAGCAGCGTCGCAATACTGCTGATTGAGCGTGTGCTAATTGATCGATTGATTCAATCATGGGCCACCAGTGCGATCCCCCCCCAATTGACCGAGATGATTCGAACGGAATCCTGTCGGTACCCACCCAAGATGTGCTTCATCCCCGCTCCAAACGCGTGAGCATGTTTTATGAAGCGTCGCTACTAAAATCCAATACACGGAAGAATTATCATGAAATACCAAAGACTGGGCTCATCCGATCTGAATGCATCCGTCGTTGCGATGGGGGCTTGGGCAGTCGGGGGCGGAAAAAGTTGGGGAAACAAAGTCGACGACGACCAAGCGATTCGAACGATCGAATCGGCGTTTGATGCAGGGATCAATTTCTTTGATACCGCGCCCGCCTATGGTTGGGGGCATAGCGAGAAACTTTTGGGCCAAGTCATCCAAGGCCGCCGAGACCAGTTTGTGATCGCCACCAAGTGCGGCCTGTGGTGGGATGACGATCGTGGGTCATTCTTCGCGGATTTTGAAGACCGTCCAATCTATCGCACACTGCGTCCCGATACGATTGCCATCGAAGTCGAACGATCGCTGAAAAATCTGAATACCGACGTCATTGACCTTTATCAAGTTCATTGGCCGGCGGTCGAACCGGAAAACACCCCAATTGCTGAAACCATGGCTGCGCTGCTAAAGCTGGTCGAGGCCGGAAAAGTGCGAGCGATTGGTGTCTGTAACGTCAGCGAACCAGAGCTGCAAGAGTATCTTGACTGTGGCCCAATCGTCAGTGACCAGTTCCGCTACTCGATGATGTATCGCGAAGCGGACAACGATGTTCTGCCGCTATGCCGGAAACAGGGGCTATCGACGCTAACCTACATGTCGCTTGAACAGGGATTGTTAACCGGAAAGGTTACGGCGGCGACGACTTTTAAAGAGGGAGACATTCGTGCCCACGCTGGCTGGAACCCGTGGTACTTGCCCGCTAATCGCATGCGAGTGATCGAGTTGCTTGAGTCGTGGAAACCACTGTGTGAAAAACTCGGATGCAATCTAACGCAAATGGTGATCGCTTGGACTTTGGCGCAAGACGGCATCACGCATGTCTTGGCCGGAGCACGCCATCCCGAACAGATTCAACAAAACGCAGCCGCCGGCGATCTTACCCTCGATGAGGAAACGATGCGAAAAATTAACACGGATCTTGCGGCACTCGGACAACCTGTTCAATAGTCCGGGGCTTCCATCACGAATTTCGTTCTATCACGTACGAGCTCAGCAGCAGATGAAATCCCTTTTTAGCTCATTAATGCTAACCCTGGTAATCTTGTTATTCGGCACCATTGCCAACGCGAAACAGAGTGTCGCGACGATTGATTTCGACAGCGAGACGGAGGATTTGTACCAAACTCTGCTCGCTGATTTGAAGAATATCGAGCGATTCGAGCTTTTCGCTGACGAGACTTTTTGCGATGAAGCATTGATCAAACGCAGTGATCGTGATCCGCTCGACATTCTGCTGCGAAGAACTGAGGCATTGCTCACCGATATTCGCGAAATACCCGACGCACCACAGCTTGATAAGCTTGCCGCGAATCTAGCCAATTTGCGAGAGAAAGCCGATCTAACGGCAGTTGATCGCGAATCCAAACGCCGAGGGATCTTTGATCAAGTGGCATCGCTACAGCGGCGAATTGCTTTCCGTAACCCACTTTTGAACTTTGACAAGCTGCTATTTATCAAACGGGATCGAGCGACATTCAACCACATGTGCGATCAGTACTATGGGGTCAACGCCGTTGCAGGCGGTGGTGTTTTTGTACTGAACAATCCGTTTAGTGATTCGCCAACGGAGACCGACCTGCTTAGCGAGACCGTTGTGACCAGCGGACGTTTGCAGGGCAATCGGTTGGATAACGGCAGCGTACTGTCACCCGAACTCTCATTCGACGGCCGTACCGTAATGTTTGCGTACGTCGAGTGCGATGGTGACACCAATCACATTACCCATCTCGACCACGCCGTTAACGGGCATTGGAGTCGTGGGCGATGTTACCATTTGTTCTCGATGGATATCGATCCCGAAAAACTCAAAACATCGAACCTGCGACAGTTGACAGATGGCACGTTCAACGATTTTGATCCTTGCTTTATGCCTAACGGGCGGATTGCATTCGTTTCGGAACGACGTGGCGGCTATCTTCGCTGCGGGCGTGCGTGTCCGTCGTACACGGTTCACGATATGAATCCGGATGGTTCTGATATCCGGCTGTTGAGTCCGCATGAGAACAACGAATGGCACCCGAGCGTTACGAACGACGGCATGATTCTATACACGCGCTGGGACTACGTGGACCGGCATGGCTGTACCGCTCATCATCCTTGGCTGATGACACCAGACGGACGCGACTCGCGTGCACTTCATGGCAACTTTTCGGTGAAAGCCGAGCGAGCAGACATGGAGATGGATCTGCGTGCAATCCCCCGTTCTCATAAAATCGTCGGCACCGCTGCGCCTCACCACGGGCAATCCTATGGTTCGCTCGTCATTGTTGATCCACTTGTTCCCGATGACGACGCGATGGCACCGGTCCAGCGGATTACCCCGGATGTCGGTTTTCCCGAGAGTCAGAATGGACGTCAAGCGTACGGCACACCTTGGCCCCTGAGCGAAAAGTACTATCTCTGCGTCTACGACGCCAAAATGCGAGAAGTCGCTGCGCGACAGAACAATCCCAACCATGCGGGCGACTATGGCATCTACCTCGTTGACGCTTTCGGCAACAAGATTCTGCTGCATCGTGATTCAGAGACCGCTTGTCTAAGCCCTCTTCCACTTCGCCCACGCAAAACCCCGCCCGTTGTCGCAGATCAAAGTGAACGACTAGCACAACATCCGCCCGAGAACGGGACAATGGCAATCATCGACGTCTACGACAGCCAACTGCCCTGGCCCGAAGGGACGGAAATTAAGGCGTTACGAATCTATCAAATATATCCCAGTTCCAATCCATCGGCTTTTGGACTCAGTCCGCATCAACTGGGTCGACGCATTGCCGAGGCCCGCGATTCCAACAACCTTGCCCGCAGTGTCTTGGGTACGGTTCCGGTCGAAAAAGACGGCAGTGCTTTCTTTACAGTACCAGCGCTCAAGGAAGTCTATTTCCAAGCTCTTGACCAAGATGGACTTGCAATCCAATCGATGCGTTCAGCCACTTGGGTGCAACCGGGCGAGCGTTTACTCTGTGCCGGTTGCCACGAACCAAAGCATCGTGCGCCGCTAATGCCAATGCATTCGCCGCTTGCATTTAAGAGAAAGCCATCCACGCCAACGCCTGATGTCGACGGAACCAACCCGTTCAGTTACCCACGTTTGGTCCAACCGGTGCTCGATGCCAAGTGTGTGGCTTGCCATGCCGAGAAAGCTAACGACGGTGCGCCGCCGCTGGATAAGGGACTTGTCCAAGCCAACTTGACCGCAAACAAAAACGGTCCAAAGTTGACCACCGTATTTCAGTCCTACGATAGCCTAATTCACGATTATGCATTTTGGAGTTACGGAGACCACTACCGAACGACGCCAGGCAAGTTTGGTGCTCGCGCATCAAAGCTGTACGAGCTTCTTAAGGCGGGTCACTACGATGTTCAATTGAGTGACGAAGAAATGCACCGCATCACAGTATGGCTCGATTCGTTATCGAACTTCTATGGTGTTTACGAGGCCGAAGGCGGCCAAGCTCAATTGAAGGGTGAAATCGCCTTTCCCACCTTGCAATAGTTGCTCGGCCAAGTTGCGCTTGTTCTACGGACTAGGGCGATGTCTCGTGAGTGTGAATTGACGCACTCTTATGTGAGCCGCAAGACGCTAGCCGCGGGTATTTCCAGGGGCACCGGTGGCTAGCGACCAGATCACCTTTGATCCAAGGCGTCACCTTTGATCGATGGCTGTGTGCCGTCCGTTAGCAACTCAATCTCGGAAAGAGAAATCTTTTCATCCGCCGACGAAAACGTGAAGCGAAACTGCTGAAATGCCTTAGGGTTTTGGATCTTCATTGGCATTGTTTCACGACGGTGTGAAAAAGTCAGCCCCTCCCGCTTGTCGACGACGGTCCATGATTTTCCGTCGTTACTGCCTTCGAGCAGCCAAGACGAAGGGTCCGAATCGGACGATCCCGCAGTCAGCGTGTAGAAGGTCGGTCGCGGCTGGCCTTCACGATAGACGACGGTTGCTGCTGGGTTTGCGTGTGTGAATTCCACATGGGTTGCCGACGAATTGTCGATCAATTCACCCATGTCTTCGCCGCCGTTGCTCACCACATCCACTTGACTCGCGATGATCGTATCGGCTAACGGACTCGCAACCGTATCCCCCGTTGTGAGCGATAGTAGTCCGTCACCCAAGCCAGTGCCCCACTGCGAAGGCCGTTGACCCACATGAAAATCAAGTGTTCCGCCAGCCTGGAAAAGCTCCGAGTTGATCGTCGTGCTTGTATGCGGTATGCCATTCACTTCAAGTGACTGTACATAAACCGTTTTCGATGTGTTCCCCGGGGCATTGATCACTAACGATTTGCCATTGCCCAAATCAATCGTGGCCTTTTCATACAAAGGCGAACCGACCACAAGTTGGTCTGATCCGACTTGCATGGGATACAACCCGAGTGCATTGAAAATATACCAAGCTGACATCTCACCGTTGTCCTCATCGCCGGGATAGCCTTGGCCGATTTCGGATCCCGTGAATGATCGCTGCAGTGCCTCGCGAACGATCTTCTGGGCCTTCGCTGGTGCGCCGGCAGCGTTGTAAATAAACGGCACGTGATGGCTCACTTGATTGCTGACGCCCCATTGACCGAAACGGCCATCGCGGGCTTCGACTTCTTCGTGAATCGGACCAAGTGAAGTCTCGGGTGTGGAGAAGAAAAGGTCCAGCTTCTTTTCAAGACCTGTTTTTCCACCGTATAGATTCGCAAGGCCATTAGGGTCTTGAGGTGCGTGATAAGCAAAGTTCCAACCGTTGGTTTCCGTATAAGGACCAAACCATCGCGTCGGATCGTAACGGTCCGCAGGTACATCGAAGCGGCCGTCGGCCTTGCGGGCCTGGAAGAACTCGATCGTTGGATCAAACAGATTCACATAATTCTTCGCACGGGACAGATAGTATTCGCGTTCCTCTCGCAAGCGGGCTCGCCGATGTTCAGGCGTCGCTGGATCCTCGGCTAACGCTGCGGCCATATTGCCAATACCAAAGTCATTGATAAAGCCTTCGGTAGCCCAGGAAACGCTTTCGTGTTCAGACGCTGGCGTGTAGCCGAGGAAGGTGGACGTCGTCAGACCCTTGCGGCCGACATTGGGATTGTCCGATGGGACCGCAGCATTCTTTACTGCCGCGTCATACGTCGCCAACGGATCAACCAATTTAACACCACGCAGGTATGCATCAGCGAAAGCCACATCGGAACTCGTACCAGTCATGATGTTTGCATAGCCGGGCGAAGACCAGCGTGCGATCCAGCCACCATCGCGATACTGATCCACGAAACCGTCAATCAACTCTGCTGCAATCTCTGGATACAGCAGCGAATAGGCCGGCCAAGTCGTGCGATAGGTATCCCAAAAACCATTGTTGACATACATCTTTCCCGAGACGATCTTCGCTCCGGTTTCCGTGGGGCTGCTGGTGCTCTCGGGCGGGCTCACCGGACTGGCATACTTGTAGTTGGGCTGCTCTGGCGTTCCCGTGTTTTCGAAGTGTGCGTTTGGGTAGACGTTTAGCCGGTAAAGGCAACCATAGAGTGTCACCAACTCGGTTTCGGAAGCCCCTTCGACTGTGATCACATCGAGTCGGTCATTCCAAATCTTACGAGCTTGCTCGCGGATTACATCAAACTCCTGACCGCCGACTTCCATTTCCAAGTTCTTTGCTGCCTGGTCCAGGCTAATTAGCGAAGTCGCTAGCCGCAGTGTCACTGTTTTGTTGTCCGTTGTGTCAAACGTCGCATACTTGGTGAGCAAACGTCCTTCCGGCGCGAGCCCCGTTTTTGTTGGCACTTGGTCGAAGGTGCCAGAAACAAACATTCTGCTTTGGCCAACACGGAAACCGGCGCCATGGTCGACCCAACCAGTCACGGATCCGGTTGACGGATCGATCGAAAAGTTTCCATCACTGTTAGGTGCATCCAACACGACATGCCCCGAGTCGCCAACAAAACGGAAACGCATCAACATACCGCGACTCGTTGGCGTCATCTCGGCCCGGACACCGTTGTCCAGATCGACACGATAGTAGTCTGGTTGTGCAGTCTCATTGTCGTGGCGAAAAGTGACGGCACGAAGATGATGGTCACCGCTGGGAGCGGATTCTGATGTCGCATCGCCGGCAACGGGCATCACCGAAAAT
This sequence comes from Novipirellula herctigrandis, assembly GCA_007859835.1. GTDB lineage: Bacteria > Planctomycetota > Planctomycetia > Pirellulales > Pirellulaceae > Novipirellula_A > Novipirellula_A herctigrandis. The sequence continues at coordinate 8,453,182 of SJPJ01000001.1, forward strand.
TGATTTCGGTCTCCCATCCATGGGCTTGGTTGGTGACAAATCCCGAGTCCTTCAAAGCGTGGTCGGTTTTGGTCATCATTGTCTTGCTGATAAGAGTATTCACGCGACGATGCCGCTGCGTTCGTCACAGGAACCAGGAAGTTGAATCCGTTCGGAATCGTCGTGATCGCTTCGTTTGATCCGCGTGAAAAAGCAGAGGACGAATTTGTTCCGCGACGAGTGTCGACATAATGCGTTAGGCTAGAACCATCAATGTTCTTGGGAGTAGCTTCGATCTTGATATCGTCAATCCATCCTTGGAACTCAGTCGTGTCGGTCGCACCATGGTTGTCGTACGATAGTTGGATCGCGCGAACGGTCTTTCCCTTCGCGATCCTACCAAGCTCGATTCGAACTTGATTCCATTGATTTGGATAGAGCACCTTTCCGGAGCCTTGGCCATGTGCGGTCGCGGAAACGTCATAGGCATCAATAGGATCCAAACTTGAAAGCTGCGTTCCATCGGAAAAACGCAAGTCAATCGCCGCATAGGTCGAAGGATATTGCAAATCATTTCCCGTGAGTTCGGGGAAGATGCAATAGGAAAGCCGAGTCGTTTTACTGACCGGAATATTGACGTCGAAAATTCGGTTTGTCGCATAGCCACGACCGTCGGCGGTATGCTTCCCAGCGTACTTAAGCGAATGCATTCCGGTGAACCCCGCACGAGGCTTCATATTGTAACCACCCGATGGACCTGAGCCGACTTTTGTCGTCATTGGCGAAGACCTTTTGGTCTTGTCCTCTGCCGGAATGAGGTCCCATCCGGCCAACTGCAACATGTCCCCGAAATGATTTGAGAAAATATCAAGGCGATAAAACCGGTACGGTCTAGGCGACGAAACCTTGTAGCTCTTCGTGACCCCGCGCTGAGGATCTTCCCACTTCTGATTCTTTTGAGTATCCAGGGTCGTCCATGAAGTTCCGTCGTCCGATCCGAGCAATCGCCAATCGCGAGGATCACGCCCTGGGAAATCGTTTCCTGACGTAAGGGTATAGCGGACGGCCTCACCGGGATTCGTCAGTTTGTATCTCAACGAAGCATTCTTCTTGAACGCCAGCCATTTGGATGCTGCATCACCGTCCGCTAAGCAAACCGCTGTTTCTCTGGGTGGATTTTCGACATTGGCAATAACTGCTTCGATCCGATCCATTAGTGAGTTAGCAACTTTGCCTTGAACATTCATTTGTGTCTGTTCACGTCCATCAGTCACTTCGACCGTGTTTTCCAGCGGCAGGTGATCCTCAGATGGCTCAAACGAAGTCGAGAAATCGAGTAAATCGACCTTGCCGGTAAGCTCTTCTGCTTGGATTTGTACTCCATAAGTCAAACAGAGGCTGGTCATCAGAGTGGCTGCGACGAACCTCTTGACAACGTCATGCCCAAACAAGTTGCGGCAACGACGGATGGTTTGAACCGATGATAGTAAGGCATATATGCGTGACTTCGCCATGGTTTCCTCGTGAAGCATAATGAATTGAATGGCAGTGCACCGTTGTACTGGATCGGGATTATACAGCTACCTCGCAAACCAGTCAGATGTGCGAAGCTATCTTTTGGCAATCAGCAGAAAAAGAATAGCGTGTTGGGTTGCTGTGGGTTTGGTGATGCACTCGCGCGAGGTTGGTTTTCTGCCGCCATGGAACACATTCGTTCATATCGCTCGCGGACTATCGCTTCATCGAGGGCCAGCGGCAGATCATGGAGATCGCCATATCGCGTTGCTTCACCAAGAATTCGCCAACTGCAAATCGCAGACGCAATGGATTGGCAAAAGGACGACCAACGCCCATGCCATGGGACTCGCACCACATCCCAGCTATTAAGTAAAGCAACTTGCCGCCGGTCTATCCCCCGGTCCCAACGTTTGACTATTCGTTGCTACGTAGGCATTCGTTGGTTCCGACAATTGGTCTTCCAGATCGCGAATACCGACCTCATGGTCGCTACCAGGTGGCCTGATCCCCAAATGGACACATGAGTTATGAGCTTGAAGGTCGCTGCCGAGGGAAACTTCGGAGCCCGCCCCGTCATTATCGGTGGATAATCCTCGGCTCCGTGAACAGTGTATCCGCATTGTGAACGCCGAATCCTACGTAGTTGATACTGGTCACAGATTCCGAAAACGCAATCTCGACTTCATCACCATTAACGGTCAACGTGGCGGTCCGCAGGTCCAAATCGACGTCCACTCGGCAATTCAGTTCGCCATGGGTGTTTAGGGATCGAGAATGATCATTTCCCCAATCGGAATCGTTCTCAAAAAGTGTGATTTCATTTGCTCCGATCCAACTGCCTCCACACAACGCCGCATTGGCATCCTCGTCGCTAGACAAAACAATCATGCCATTCTTGGTTGCTGCACGGTTTGCTGGCTTCATCTTCCAAGTAATCGAAAATCTGCCCGAGGTAACCGCCTCCTCCAACTCCCTCAACACAACCTGAGCAGGCCCCGACGCAGTGACACGGTAACCATAAGGCGACCGTGACAACTGGGCTTTGCCAAAGTAGCCGTCCGCTTGTTTGGTGATTTTAAACTGGCGCCGTTTTGCCTGCGTGACCGGGGAAACCTGAGGGGTATAATCTTCGTCGGCAACAGGAAGCGTGCCACCTTCCAACTTAAGAACCATACCCGGTGCAGAGTTGTCACCTTTGTCTCCGGCAAAAGTCCCCAGTTCGTCGATGAACGCACCGTCAATAGATAACTTAGCTCCATCGATCCTGACTTTGCCTTTGATGTCGACCGCTTCGTCGGATAACAAATCTTGAGCCCAGACGTAACGTACATCCTCGATGCTGTCGGCAAATTCGAGCACGAGTCGGTCGTAGTGGCCCACGATGCCGATCGGTTGGGACGCATCCTTAATCCGTACAGTCACCTTCGCACGCGGATGGAACCATTGATCGTCGATACTGACGCGTCCCTCGCACGCAATGCCCGTTGGTCCGTTGGGATAAGTGGTGGCACAGACGTAAGGTGGCATTCCGTCGATTTCGACTTTCGGCAGCGGCATGTTACGAGCCATGATCGCCGGAGCACTCTGGCTAACCACTTTCCCATAGGTATTCGACGCCCAAGTATCCCATGGAGTGAACTCACAGCGATCGATCAATTCCAAATCCGAGGACAGGTACACGCCGTCGCCGGCTGGGAATGCGGGTGCAATTCGAGCCCAACGGCCGAAACGTTCTGCTTCATTGATGCGTCGTTGCATACGCCGTTTTCCAGAGAGTTGATGGTGCAGATCGCGTCCTTGAAGCGTTCGTTCGTTGATGTTTGGGTGACGCTTGCTCGCAACGAGAACACCGAGACCGATCGCGATGTTACAGTCGTCTTGGACGTTCAGGATAGCTCGGTACTTGGGTTGCTGCTGCGTTTGCTTCAGAATGTCGTGCGTTCGACGCAGCGTCGTAACGGACATTAACAGCGGTGACGCATCGTAGGTACGGAACGTGTCCGAGTGTTGCAGGCAACGCAGCATCGGTTGTTGGAGCTTCCCCCCAATGTCATACACCGAAGGATAGGAATCTAAGTTCTGTTCCCATTTAGGGTTGATGTTGCCTCCGGCTCCAGTCACGTATTCGAGAACCAAACGGGGATCGATTTCTTCCTTCGCCTTGTATGCGTTGAACTCTTTCGTATCCCCACCATCAATTTTCCAATAAGTGATACCGGCGTATTTTGACCATTCAACAAACGTCCGGGCTTGTTCGATCGTAACATCTCCGCGAGTCCAAATCCCCAACGAGTTCCACCCCAGAGCTTTAATGTCCTCGTTGAATCGCTTCAATACTTCTTTGGGCTCAAGTCCGAAGTACCTCGGGAAATCACTTTCCTGGGCAACAAGATTAAAGAACGCAGGACCTCCCGCAATCCGTTTCGAAGCGTCTTTGGTCTGCCACCCGTGATCAATCAAGAAAAGGTAGTCTTCTCGTCCGCGTTTCAAATAGTTCGTAGCCCACCCGTCTTTTTCATTGAAAATCGCATCCTCCTTCAGTTCCTCGCGGGCCGCTTGGTTCGTCACCCCTTGAAGGTTTTGCAGGTCCGTCCCACGGCCGATCCAATAATTCTGGGCGTACCAAGTGCACCAGTAGTTTGCAGTGTGATCGTGCGGTGGCGGCACCAAATTTGGACCCTCGGCAAACAAGGTATTGACCGGTAACGTACACGCGATCACCAGCGACATGATCACCGAAAGTTGTTGGCATTTCATGATGGTGTTCATCCTAATTTCTTCCTATCAAAACGCTCGCCGACTCACTATTTGACGCGTGCGGGTTTCCAAGGATTTTTGCCTTCCTTTGGTTGCAAGAATTTGGCGTCAACGGTTTGGTACCAGTCGTGCAAGCGGTTACGCATTTGATCTACCCGCTCAGGTAAGATGTCGGCTAAGTCATTCGATTCGCTAAGATCCGCCTCGAGATCGTACAGATGGACACGACCATCCTCATAACGTTCAAACAATTTGTATTTGCCGACGCGAATTGCCCCGCCGGGAATTCCGCCTTGGTTGCTGTAATGCGGGTAGTGCCAGAACAACGCCTCGCGATCGATGGTTCCCCCTTCAAGTGCCGGTCGGATGTCGATCCCGTCGACCGAATGTTGCACGTCGACGCCCGCTGCCGCCGCGATCGTAGGGAAAAGGTCGATGGAACAAATCGGGACCGTGGATGCCGAGCCGGGTTGTGTTACGCCGGGATATCGAACGATCCACGGCTCACGAATGCCGCCTTCATAGACCCAGCCTTTGCCACCACGTAGTGGCAAGTTGCTAGTCGGGCTACCTTCGGAAGTCGATAACCCGCCATTGTCCGAAGTGAAGATAACAATGGTATTGTCTTCGACTCCCGAATCTTTGAGTTGCTTCAAAACCTTACCGACGGCCTGGTCCATCGCCTCAACCATAGCCGCATACACCGCGTGATTCTGCAGGATGCGTACCTTGCGCGTGCCCTTTCCAAATACCTGTTCTTCCTCCGCGAACTCCACACCTTGGAAATTCGCTGCTTTCTTTTTGTATTTCGCAACCAAGTCCGGGCGTCCCATCAGTGGCGTGTGGACCGAGTAGAAAGCGAGATACGCTAAGAAAGGTTTGTCTTTGTTTTCCTCGATAAAGGCAGCCGTATCGCGTGCCAAGCGATCCGGCAAATGATCGCCCTCGGGGCTGTCAATTTTCATCTGCGGATTTTTAAACGGTGAGAAATACTTGTTGCCCGAGTACGGGCCGCCTCGGCTGTATCCGCCGACATTCACGTCGAAACCTTGCCTTTGTGGGTAGTACTCCTCGCTGCCGCCTAAGTGCCACTTGCCCGCAAAGAACGTTGCGTAGCCCTTCTCTTTTAGCGCCTCCGCGATGGTAATTTCCTCAAGCGGCATCTTGTCGCTCAGCGGTGCGGGGTTGAAGGTGCCACCGCGTTTCCCAGAAAAGAAATTAGTGGCCTGCACTCGCGTTGGATACTTTCCCGTCATCAAGCTATAGCGAGTCGGCGAGCAAACCGGATTGGCGGCATAGCCATCCGTAAAACGCATCCCCGAATTAGAAAGACGGTTGACATTGGGCGTCTCGTAAAAGCAATCCGGATTATTCGCACCAACGTCCATATATCCCAGGTCATCGACCAGGAAAACAACCACGTTAGGCAGCTTTCCGGTGGTCGCGTCCGCAGCGAAGATGGCGTGATTGCCCGATGACGTGATCAATATCAACGCGAACGTGGTGAGCCAGTAATGCGTGTTGTTTTTCATGGTTCCGTCGAACTGTAGGAATGTGAGTGCTAGGTTGCGTGTGAATGCAATTGTATAGGATATAAGTATTCGTTACCGACGGCTACCAGATTTCCTTCATGAATCAAGCTCTGACGCGTCTTCTGGCAAACAGTCATTTTTTTCCGCTAAAGCATACCCTGTTTCGGTTTTCTTACCGTCGACAACCACTTCGCGGGATGCATCGTTTGACTGGGACGTCTATGTGGCGTCATCGTTGAGATGAGGTGTTGGCGTTTTTGCCGATACATTGTCGGTGTCATCCCGGTGTGGCGTTTAAATTGCCGTGCCAAATAGCTTTGATCCGAAACGCCGCATGCAAAGGCGATTTAACGAGACGCTCTTGTCGGTCGTCACCAACATTCGTCGGGCCGATTCCATGCCAGTATGCAGAATGAATTGCTGGGGCGTCATTTGAACGTGTTGCTTGAACCTACGAACAAATTGGCTGACCCAAGTTGAAAAATGGATTCTCTCTGCGGGACCAATTCCTTTCTTTGTTTGCAATGAATTCGCATGGGGACCTGACTGATGCCAATGGCGTCGTACGAGATGGTCACTTATCCGCCCCGATGCAATATAGAAAGCGGTTGGAACGAAGAAACAACTGATTCCCTGATGCAGCGGGGCTTGCATCAAACCGACCCCGTTCCTCTAGCTCGTTGGTCGCAAGCAGTGTAAATTCTGGCTCAGCTGCGAGCACGACGACACGCCCGTCGCGTGCAACAAAGAAAATCTTTCCGTCCGCCAAAACCGGTGAGGCATAGACCTGCCCAACCCGTGGCAAACGTTCTTCGTAAACCATGGCTCCGGTGTTTGCGTTAGCACAATACGCAATGCCTCGCTGATCGTGAACCCAGTATAAATGGCCATCGTAAAAAATGGGCGATGAGACATTGGATCCCTTATTCGTCTTCCATAGCCGGTGCGTGGCTGTGACATCACCGCTACCACCGGTGCGAATTGCCAGCGAGTCTCCGGATCGACCACCAATGCAATACACCACTCCCTCATGTGCAACGGGGCTCGGTACCATGTACCACTGAATGTCGGTATCGCATGTCCAATTCTGTTCCCCTGTCGCAGGATCAAGCGACAAGACCTTTTGAAAAATTGGCACGATCAATTCGGTCTTACCCATTGGGTTTTTGACCAAGAGTGGCGTGTTCCACGCTTCGCGGATGCCCTCGGTCCGCCACACTTCCTCGCCCGTCTTCCGATTCAGAGCAACTACGGAATCACTTTCGACGCTCGCATTCACAATCAGCAAGTCTTCGTGAATGACCGGTGACGCAGCAGTTCCCCAGCCGTTGAGCCGCGATCCGACGTTGGAATGCCACTTTTGTTCGCCACTTTGCTCGAACGCAAATACGCCTGTCTTCCCGAAGAACACGTAGACGTTCTTGTCATCCGCGACTGGCGTACTCGAACTATATCCATGTTCGTCGCGAATGGTCTCCTGCTCTGGAAGCGAGGGCTGGACCGACTTCGTCCAAAGGATATCGCCGGATTTTCGATTAACGCAAACGAGCATCAATTTCAACTGAGCAAGATTGCCACGTTCCGCACCTGGTACTCCGTAGCCACTGTAACAAGTCACATAGACTCGATCCCGAACAATGATCGGGCTCGACGCCCCTGCTCCTGGCAGTGGTGTCTGCCAACGAATGTTCCCTTGATTCCACTGTGCCGGTACTTGTGCCAACGATTCAGTACTGCCTTGGGAACCGGCCATCCCATTTGGCCCGCGAAACTGACGCCAATCACCCGCTGGACTTTGATGCACATCCGCCTCTGTGTTGGTCGTTGTTTTCAAACTTGCGGCGCGTTCCTCCTGAGCGTCCGCGCCGCAGCCACCAAAGAACAGAACTCCAGCGATGACCACGGTACATTTGGCGTGTTTTCTCATAACAATCCGATCGAGTTTTTGTCCGCACGACGTATTCAAATCCTCTACTTAGCGTAGTGGATGGCTAACCTCTATGCGGCATTACAGACACTTGTCGGAACGATTTTCAGCCCAATACCCGTCCGTACTCGTGGTGATGGGGAATAGGAAGTCAAGTTGACGATCAGTTGGGAACCGGGTGGCGATGGTGCAGCGGCCTGACACGCCGCGGAAACCCTTGGCATAGTAGAAACACTCGATGCAACTCGTCATGTGGGATTCATGGAAGACCAGTTTTGATACTCGGGTAGCAAGATTGCGAAACTGCGGATGGATCACCATGAGTTAATGGCCATGGTGGCACCCCGCGCGCTGCTCGTTTTCAGCAACCCGGACGATGATCGGCTGACGATTGGTCGGGCTATGACTCCTGACGCGCCACGTACGACGTCTGGAAATCGTTCGGCATCGGCGACCGCCTTTGCTTCGTTCAATGGCTTGGGAATAAGGGGATTGGCATGGGACAGACTCAGTAACTTCCCTTTCGAACTCGGCGAGCGCACCCTCACCATTGCCTACCGAGAAGATCCGGCGATGCTCAGTAAGAGTCAACATCTTGAACGATCGATACACTGCCGAGGGGTCGGGGGATCCAGCCACCAACACTGACACCGACGGCAATCTCCCGCGAGGCAGCACAACGCCGGTTTGCCCCGGGGGAACCGCGAGCCCCTGAACAGAGATTGACGGTTGCGACAGCTGTGGTGACGTCAGGTATTTGGGGTTATGCCAACTGTGAGCTCTCGACGACATCACTAGAACGTTGTCCTGCCATTACAAATGCTACATTTAGCAATAGAACTGAATTTGCTTCGATGAAAAACATCTGCTTCGGCTTAATCGCTTTGTTACTCGCTTCGATCCTAAATGCGGAGGAGATTACTGCTGCTGGCAGTCCAGGAGAGTCCGCAAGCGTTACTCCGTTTGCCACGTTTGAGAACGTCTTTCTCACTCCCCATTTGACTTCAGACTTGGCAGTTGAAAGGAGAGTTTCGTCAACGGTTCACACCGACGAGCAGTTCGACCATTCATTCGCCTATTCCCCCCGCCTTGTATTGGGCTTTGTTGGGGAAAGCGGATTCGATGTTCGCAGCCGTATTTGGTGGTATGAAACCGATGCGACCGAATCCTTTACCGCAAGTGCTGGCGAGACCCTGATTGGTCGTTTCGGTTTTGCCTCAAGTGGCTCAATCGCAGCTGGCGCAGACAGCTCGCTTGTGACAAGTGAGAGAATTGAACTATTGACGGTTGACGCTGAAGCAGGACAACACATCAAATTCCGTCTCTGGGAAATTCATGCTGGTGGTGGCGTTCGACACATGGGAGGGTCCTTTAAATATGACGCCCAGGTTTTCGATGCTGGTGGCACTCCTCAAAATCGCCGAGACATTGGGCATCGTTTTGACGGAATCGGCCCCACGCTATTCTCCGAATTCCGTCGTCCGATTGCCGACACGGGGATCTCTCTGTTAGCCAACACCCGCTACGCGCTCCTTTTCGGCGATGCCAAGACTACGGCGTTTGATACGGCGTCTAATGCCACCGTTTCCAATCTAGCCAAATTTAGAAATATGCATCATGTGCAACTTGGCGAGATCCAACTCGGTATTGAGTATTCTCGCCTTGTCCTCGATGGCAGTCGGCTATTTGTCCAGGGCATGTGGGAAGCGCAGGTTTGGCAGAATTTTGGCTATGACATTCCAATTCAATCCAGTAGCCAAAGAAGTGAAAGTCTCGAAGATCTTGGACTGATTGGTGCTTCATTCAATATTGGAATAGAACTCTGATCAAGCCAAAACAGTCGGAAACACTCTCACCTTTGTTATCCAAAATCCTATCGACTCAAATTGCCTTGATTGACAATCTTGGTTGGGAGTTGGTCACTGATGGGCTTGCTATTGAGCTCCAAAGGCCCGCGAGTGATTGTGCCAAGTAGGGTCGCTTTGCCCTGTGACTCCGACAAACGGAGGTGCTTGCCGCGACTGGTGAAGTTAACGTTGACAGCCAAAATTTCACCCTTGTCAACTTGCAAACCGTCGCCGTGACGATGGGCATGCAGACCTTGTAATACCAACTTACCGTTTTCCACGAGTGCCAATGTACTGGGGTCGCCCCACACCATCGTGTTGATCAAACGAGCAATCCCCGAGTAGTCAGTACCAAGTTTGATAGCGATCTTGTTTTCGGATGACATCGCCACTAATTCGGAATTGATCATGTCGATTCGCCCGTTGCCTTGTTCAAAATAGACCCCCACCTTGGAACCGTCCGTGCCGTGGCCGTGGATCACGGCGTTTTCGGGCCCGTAACCATCCTGCTGCGTAAAGTGGATGCCATACAGCGAGCCGTAGACGAAGTTCTGGAACAGCATTTCATCGCGACAGTTACCAATCCACATGGCATCGAGATTCTCTTTTTGATAGGTCCATAGCATGTCGAAATTCGTTCGTCCTCGCGGGAAGAACGAATTCTTCCTGTCATAGCGTGACCAATAATGAGGATTGAATTGCGTGTTGCGAACCTCGCCGCGAACACTGCCACCGCCAACGGCAACGCCGACTTTCAATGGTGATCCAGAAAGATAGTCCACGTAATGGCGATCGCAACGATGCGTCATCAGGTCTAAAAACCGATATGGGTTCCGGCAATTGACGTGTACGACGTAGAGATCTTCGCCGTTGCCTTGGATCAGGAATGGGTAATCTTTGACGTCATCGATGCGGAGGTCCGGATAGCTAAAGGAAAGCCCTTTGAGTCCGGCTCGGGCGTTGACGGTAATAGCAGGACCTTGCCCCGGAGACGGATAGACGTGCAACATGCTGCCACTGCCCATCGTATGATGTGGCACGTCGTGAATGCCTCGTAGCTCAACACCGCTTGGCACCGAAATCGTGCCACGCAGGATGTAATTACCACCAGGGACGAACACAATACCACCGCCATCCCGACCAGCTTGGTTTAACGCGTTTTGCAGTGCCTCGGTATCGTCTTTGTCGTCTTGGCCATTGGCATTCCATGGCGAGTCGGTGACCACATACAATGCGTCACGCGACGCTCGGGTCACACGTGTCTGATTCGCATCGAATCGTGGAAACGGCTCCATTTCCACCGGCGTCGCGACCCGAATAAGTTTGCCTGGCCCCATATCGTTCTTGATCATTATTGGGGTTTGAGCCAATGTGTCGTCAATCAAAATAGCGCCTTCTGCCTTGGCCCCCATTTGGATCAGGCTATCTTTGTTGCGTAATTCCGAAGCTGTCATTGCCAACACACCACCTGCGAACGTGATGTTGCCGTGCGTGAGTCGGCTGTTCTGAGCGATAAAACACCCAGTGCCCTCGCAGTCGATTGCTTGAGTGGCGGAAACGTCACAGTCGTTAAGCAGAATCGCGGCATTAAATGGCCGACCTATTCGAAAGCCGAAATCACGGCCCGCAAATGTACATTTTGTAAAGACCATGCCGTATGGATTGGTTTCCTGGACTTCAACGGCGGTTTGGCAGTTGCGAATCGACAATCCATAAAACTGAGCATTGGCGGCTCCTCGTACGCCTTTCGTAATCAAATAGCCAATGTGATAGCCGTCGATGTTGATATAGGCGACATATTCCCAGTCGCTTCGTTCCATATGAATTGCGGTGCCGTTGGCCATCAGCCACTCGGCGAATTCAGCTTTGTTCGGCGGACGATTATCCAAGCCGCTTTGACACCAATAGTTTGGGGAGAAGTGGACGTTCTCTAAGCGGCCGATGTCCGTGGTCGAATCGTAACGGATACCGACGCTCAGAGGCGTGCCATAGACATTGTGAACGAAATGAAGTTCATTACTGCCGGGACCAATGCGGATTCCTTGATAGGGATTCACCAGTGTCACGTTTTCGAAGGTCGCGTTATCGCCGCCCGTTTGAACTAGGCAATAGGGATAGGGAACGATGTTCGTCGCGGTTTGCTGAGGATACCAAATGGACAAATCTTTGACGCCGCCACAGTAATCGACACTGATAAAAGGAGTTCCTTCGCTTTGACCGCGTCCAGCGTAGGCCATCAACAACGTCCCCTCAACTTCGGGGCTTTCTTCCGTAGGCGCCGTCCACTCGCCACGTAAGGTCACCGAAACCGGGACGCGTAGCGTTCCCTTAATGACATAGCGGCCCGATGGCACGAATACGGTGCCGCCACCCGCCGCAGCCATCTGGTCCATCGCCTGTTGAAACGCCCCGGTGCAATCCATTAGCGCGTCACCTTTAGCGCCAAAGTCGACAACATTGTACCCAGCAATGACCGTGTCTGGCGTAGCATATTTGGTCTCGATGATTTTCCATTGTGGTGACACTGGAACTGCATAGGCAACACTCGATAACAGCAGACTCAAAATCAGACACTTCATGGCAGGGCTTTTCAAAAAAAGAAGTTTGGTGGGCGGGAGCAACATTGGCGGGTGCATGATAATCGCTTCCAACCCCAATGGAAATCGCATTACAGCGGAACACTCTGCAAATTTCTGATTGCATCGCTACTTTTCCCGTCATGGTCGCATAGCAGGGCAGCTCTCCTCTCAGCTGATACGACAGACGAACCATTGAGTCGTGTTGGTCCGCAATAGGGATGCGTGAAATGGCGGTTGGAAAACAGAACGCCGTCAGAAAACAACGCTAACAAGAACCTCGCCGGCGATTTCTTTTGAACCTGTTTGATCCAAAGCTCCTTTAATGCCAATCATCGGCGAATATCACAAATACCTTTGGACGCCTCGGATCGCTCGCATAACACCTGAATGCACCGCCATTAAAAAGCCAGATGCGAAGAGTAGTCCTATTGAAAGTTTCATCAATGAAGTCGGCGTGCGCTCTAATTGGAGCATAGGTGAAGTCTTACGTTCGGCGTTGTGTTTCGTTGACCATTCGGATCGGCGACCGCATGACACTTTCGTCTACCAGATTAACAGATAGCCTTGACGCGTGCGAAACGCTGCACTGGAGAATGTGGCAACATGGCACATCAAATCATAAAGTATCGAGGAGCGACACAAATGTGTTCGTTCCAGCTGCTCACTGGCATCGAACAGAGGTCCGCCGAACAGGTTCGTTCTCAATTGAGCATTGAGCGTGATTGCTTCGTCTGCCCCAGTGGTGAACGTCCTGTCTTTGGATGTTTAGCGACACCGACATTGGCCGAACTACGTGCGAGACTTGGCGATGTGAATACAAGCGTGGACCGACTTCGGGGCCGGGAAGTCATTGGCGATGCTCAGACGCTTCATGCAGACGCCGCGATCCTCAACAATGCCAATTCCGCATCGAACAAGCTTTGCCTAACGCTGCTTGGTGGCGGTGCCCTCGGCAACAAAGACACGTGGATCATCGACGCAATTCGAAGATGCCTCACTTGGTATCGAACACAGAATCTTGACGCTGTGATCGTTTCCCACAAGTCGTCCAGCGATTTAGTGCAACGAGTAGTAACGGACTTTCGATATTGAATTGCGACGAGGTCATTCGTTGCGAACCTACAGAGCGTTCCTTGGGTCCAAACGATAACATTGGACCAAATAAAGCGAACTGCACAGCTACCCCAAAACAGGATCTTCGCCATGACGCGCCGACGAGAAAAACGGAAAGCTGCTAAGCCCTCCAATCAAAACGTCATGCCCGATGGAGCGGTGGTGGCAGATCGGTCCCGTCAGGTACCGAACAATTCGTATGATCTACCGCCCCGATTTTATGTTGACATCGAGTTCAAATGCTCTGATTGCGGTATAAAAGAAGTATGGACGGGCAAACAACAGAAATGGTTCTACGAAGTGGCAAAAGGATCACTCTACAAAACGGCCAAGCGATGCGGAGTGTGCCGCAATCGGATCAAAGCCGCCAAGGACCTCCAGCGAGAGCAGATGGCAAAGGCCGACGCAGCAAAAAACGCAACTAAGAAGGGGTAGTACAAATCGTGATTGAATCGGAAATGGTTGAAGTCTATCGTGCTGCGGATAACGCCGAAGCACACTTGTTATGCGGGATCATGCAAAACGAAGGAATCAAGGCACGAGTGGTAGGTGACCATCTCCGAGATGTCCTCAGTCACCTCGCCATCGGCGCGGTTCCACCTCGGATCCTCGCTCCTCCAGACGGCTATGAAGCAGCACGCAAAATCGTGCTCGCGTATGAGACCAGACACAAAGCACCGGTTGACGGATCGGCAGCTCAGTGGATTTGCGCTCGTTGTGGTGAGTTGAACGATCCTACATTTGACGTGTGCTGGCAATGCCAAAGCGAACACGGTGATCCTGCCGAATAATCGAACGTTTCAAATCCTACCTCGAACTCGCTGTCATTCACGACAGAAGGAGTTCGCGTTTCCTTGCAATTTGCTCGAGCAAGTCGCGCTGCGGTTGAATGAACTTGTCAATACCTTCGCTCATCAATGATCGATACATCGTTGGGACATCGACTTTTTGGTTGATCTCGTCTTGAATGGACTCATTTGCCATTTTGTGAATCTTTCGACGAAAATTTTGGCCGCTGTTTTCAATAACCTCGATCAATTCAGGCGGATTCGTTTGTATGTCGCCTCCAGCAATTGCATCAACGTATTTCCACGCCGGCCCTTTAGGATCCTTGGTTTCCATGCTGGCAAAGATCAATTCTTGTTGAAGTGGCAAATCCTTGTCCGCCCAGAAGTCCTGATTCAAATGCCAAATACGTTTCGCATTCAAAATTCCTACGATCCCTTGCGCGTCGGATGACAAGTCCGTCACTTCCCGATTCGTATAAACATTGATGCGCGAGATAAACACACTGTAAACGCTCTTGAAGTCCTGTAGGCTCTTGCGCTGCTGAGCGCCGCGCCATATCGCATCGCGAGCACGGGCATATTGATCAACGGTGAATATCAAAGTCACGTTCAGGGTGACGCCACACGCAGCAAGAGTTTCCAGTGCATTGATGCCGGCGTCAGTTGCCGGGACTTTGATCATTCGGTTCTCATGTCCCTTCGACCATGTTTTTCCAAGTTCGATGTATCTCGCAGTTCGGTCCGAATCGGAAAGCAAAGTGTCAGGATCCTCCAAAATTGGGTCCAACTCAAAACTCACCCAACCTGCATCTCCGGCCGATTGTTGATGGATGGGCAAAAACTTTGCCTGTGCGTCGCGAACCAATTGATCGGTCAATTGCCAGGCGATCGAATTGTCGTCGAATCCTTCGCTAAGTAGCAATTCAATCTGTTCATCGCGACTTCCCGATTCAATAATTCGGCTGATGATTGCAGGATTACTCGTGGCTCCGGTCGCCCCCCAAAGAAGGCTCTTGTCCACCTCGGACGGCTCCACGGTATCGAGGTAAAGTTTCGTTCCGGTTTGCAGTAACGATTGGAGCGAGGACATGGTCACTTCCTTGAGATTGTATTGCTGTTATCGTGTCGAATGGCGCTCTGTTCGTCACCAAAAATCATCCACAGGAATGTATATATAGTCACCCATTTTGTCGATTGCACTTGTTTGGTGTATTGCGTCAGGGCGAAATCAGACGCCAACACTTCCTGCGATAGGAACCCAATTTCGGCCCTAATAGGTACCCCCGAAGAGAAATGCCGGGGGAGAAGAAATTTGGTTCGCTAACCCGGTGCAGAAAAATGCCCACGATCTTTCGTGTTTTCGGATTTTCTGAACAGTCTGAACAGCAAGAACGGATCCAAATCAGCTATCCTCGCCTTCTTAGCCCACTGAGTTAACGTAACGGTTCGAGTTTGGTGATTCGTTGATCGAGCGAGAGTATCTCTTCACCAAGATGGTTAAGCTTTACCTCCAAGCGGTACAGCATTGAAGAAATCTCTTCCGGGTTGTTGATCAACGCGAGATGCAATCGAGCTAGATCATACTTCAATTCCAGACGTCTCCATTCAAGTTCGCTGATACTGCTTCTGGCGACCTTTTTCCTTCCTTGTTCTAAGCTCAGTTTTGCGAGTCGCAGCTTTTCTTCGGCATGCCGCAGGCGAACTCGTTCGGGACCGCCAATCGATGCCAAAGTGGCTTCTTCGTACTGTTGCTTGGCAACGGCTAGATTCGAGCGAAGTCTTTCAATCGCCATTTCGGGGATGTTCCCTGAATACTTACGGTTTTCTTCCAAGGCGTATTGAAGTTCGACACGAGCTAATTGCATGTTGGTGCTGGCATGCTCCAAAACGAGGTCATACCTCGAACTTTCTTGTTCGTCACTAACCAGCGCCGGGCCTTGAGAGGATAGTGATCCCGGAAACAGCGGGAACGAAACCAGCAAAAAAATAAACACCCAACGCGTTGTCCACTTATTTACGTTTGACATCGAATTTGCTCTTGGTTTGCGTGCATATCACCCCATGCGCGACATTATCGCGCGATGAGCAACGAAATTCCCTCGAATTCAAAGGCTTGGGCTCGGCTTAACGTACACTCGATACGCTCGCTATTTTAAGGAGCAAGCTATGTGCCATCTTCCCTTAGCGGTGTCGGAAAAAGCAACAATTTGCGTTCGTTCGGAATCGGAAACCGGTGAAGGAAGCTGACAACCTCGTCTCTACACGACATAGGCGTCTCTACACGACATAGGCGTCTCTACACGACATAGGCACGAGAATTCAGTAGACTCCAATTTCCCCACGCCAACTTCCGCCTGAATTTTGGGAAACCGATTGATGATAGCGATCCGAGCCAGCTTGTTTCTTGACTTGATGCGTTCACTCCTGGTTATCGCATTCCTGGTTATCGGTGTCTCCGTGCATGCGGCATCGGTAGCGATTGATTGGAAGCGAGTCGAAGACCGTCGTTGGCCCGGATCCGAATTTTGGGCCAACCGACTACAGGATTGGTCGGTCGTGGGCGGAAAACTGCAATGCGCTTACGAGTACGGTGGGAACGACTGGCGCACCGCACACCTGCTGACGCACGATTTCAACGCCACCGGAGATCACTTTGAGGCGGAACTATCTTTCAGTGCTACGGCGGATGGACACGCGGGCATTCTGCTTGGCGGAGGCGAGGGCAAGCTCAATTACAAGCAAGCGTCGATGATTCAAGGTGTTCCTGGCTTGGGTGGTGGCTTCCTGGTGGATTTTGCATTTTCCAAAAATTCGCTGTGTGTTCGCGACTTCGGCAGCGATGCCGAGATCAAAATACCTGCACCCCTAAAAGAGACTCAGCTACGAAACCGCGTCGACACGGATACCCCGTTAAGACTCAAAATTATTGGCAGCAGGCGAAATGCCGAAACGTTCAGCCTCGTCGCCACGCTGGTGGCCAATGGCAACGTCCTTGCTACAGTGCAAGCCGATGTCCCCACCGATCGACTCATCGGAAACGTTGCCATCGTCAGTATGGGCGGCACCCAACAAGCACCCCATCAGTTTTTTGGCGTGAAGCTCTCAGGCAACCGCGTCTCGGAACATCTCGAACGCGCCTACGGTCCCATTGGCGGAGTGCTCTACTCGGTGGCCAATGGTGATCTAAAGATAGGCGTTCAATGCATGTCGATCGGCCAAACGATCGACGCTGGAGAGTCCTTTGGCAATGGTTGGCGGTGCGGCGTACAGGTTGAGAAGCGACAACCCGATGGTTCGTGGCAGAGCGTCACGCGACCGGTTGGTTTCAGTGAGCCGGACTACTATGCGCTGCTCCGTGTGAAAGAGCACGACCGATCCAAACCAGCCGACTTCCGTGTGGTGATGCTAAACGGCCCCGAGGACGCACAGCCCTACATGTTCCATGTCCCAGCGGAGCCAAACAGCGGCGAGTTGGTTATCGGAGGCGTCTCCTGCACAGGCGACATCGGACGCATGGGCCTTGGCGACAAGTCCAAGCTCAAGCCTGACGAATCCTATATCGGGATTTGGAGTCAGGCAAACCAATGGGCACCCTTTAGTGGGATCACTCAACCACTGATCGAGCGCAAGCCGGACATCGTCTTCTTCACCGGTGACCAGATCTATGAATGGTGGCCAACGCGGATCGACGTGACCGACGCCATGCCGGATGAAGATTACCTCTACAAGTGGATGATCTGGCATTGGTCTTTCCAAGCAGTCTGCTCAAAGTTTCCCTGCCTAATTCAGACCGATGACCATGATGTTTGGCACCCCAATCTATGGGGCGACGGCAGCCGACTGATGACCGAAGGATGGGACAGGGGCGGTGGGTTCATCAAGAGCAGCTACTTCGTCAACATGGTCCAGCGCACCATGTGTGGACACAACCCCGACGCGTACAGCCCTGGGCCTAACGACAGCGGCATCACAAACTATTTCTGTACGTTCACGTACGGTGGCGTTGACTTCGCGCTTCTTGAGGATCGCAAGTTTAAATCCGCCCTTCCAAGTGTGCACGCCGGAATGGAACCCAAAATGCTCGGGGATGCCCAACTTCGTATGTTGGCGGAATGGGTCGACATGCCTAACAAGGCACCTGCCCGCGTCGTCGTCAGCCAGACGAACTACGTCACCATCAATACGATCGCCAACGGTAACATGCGTGCCGACCGTGATTCCAATGGCTGGCCCAAAACCGCTCGGGACAAAGCGGTGGAGCTATTTGACAAGGCCGGAGCATTTCTGTTTACAGGCGACCAACACCTCGCTTCGGTCACTCGCATGGACACGATGGCATCGAAAATGGGTGTGTTTCAATTTTGCCAGCCCGCTGGCGGATGTATTTGGTGGCGTTGGTTCTATCCCAATGACGAGCAACACATAGGTAGTGGCCCCCTCGCCGGCAAACCTTCGTACATCGGTCACTTTACCGACGCCTTTGGAAACACCTTTGAAACATTGGCGGTTGCCAATCCGGGCAGTCCGCAAGAGATGCGGGTCCACACGAATCCCCCTAAGCATATTCTCACCGGCAAGCAACGAGCGGCGGGCATTGGCACACGCTACCGTATCCACCAGGGCGAGGGATTTGGAATTGTCCACGTCGATGCTGATAACGACCGTATGACTTTGGAGTGTTGGCCCGACAAGAACGCGACGATGTTGACGCCCTATCGCCAATTCGATGGTTGGCCGATCCAATTGAAACTGAGCGAAATGCAACGGCGCTAATCAAAACCGCCCAATTCGTGCTCGCTAGCGAATGACGGTGTCGGTGTTCGACGTACCGCCGCGCCTGTTAGACGCAAATCCGCACGTTATTGGAAATCGCAGACGATAATTTGCGAAAACGCACGTCAATGCATCACGGCCCGATTCGGCGTCATTTGGCAAGCCTCACGTAATCGAGACCGAACAGATTAGCACCTGTTCGGTGACCACCTTTCGACATTGCGTTGTGGCCCACAATGGTCGCTTTGAGCCGGTGTAAGCCTTTTGTCAAAGTCAATTTTCCCAAGGAAATCTCACCGCTCGTCGTGACTTCTGTATCATACAGGTCGACCCGCTTGTCCACGGATTCTCCATCGACTGCGAATTCGAAAATCCCATATTCGATGGCTTTCGTGAACACGGCAAGTAAATCGTATTTGTCATCTGCCGGGACAGAGAATTCAATCTCAATCGACTCGCCCATTTTCCCTTGGGTCCAAATCAGTTGGGCATCGCGGCTCCACAAGCCATCCCGATACGTGGACATATCTTGCACCCAATGCCTGCCCGAACCGACACTGAGTACATTCCCCACCCCTCTCCCACGACGACCTTGCATGACTTTGCAAAGGAGATAGGAACGAATTCGTTACGTCCCCGTGAAAGTGTCATCGCGAGGCCTGGGAAATCCTTCTCGATATCGTCAAATTTGCTGCAAAGGGCTTGTCAATGATGGGCGTCTCGCTGCCGTCAAGGAAGATTTTGACGTGTCCCCGGTCGGCCCTGGCGGACCAAATTCGCCACAGTACGCCAGGACCTTCTAAGTCGACCATCACCTGCTGTTTTCCATCGTGGCGAATACTGCCACCGCCGTCGTTGTTGGCGCCCCCATTTTGGTATCGATCGGCCTTCGGATCATACGACATGCTACGGTCGTGACTCGTCGAAGCGAAGGTCTTCTCGCCGGGGACAACCGGCGTAGCAAGCCTCTCCAGGTCGGTCAATCGTCCCACACGGTCCGCGTACGTCACATGCTCTGCGGCCGAAACTGTGCCCGCTATCGATGATGAAAAAACGGCGAGCACCCGCGAATACATGAAGGTTTGGCAAATGGACCTAACAGTATTGGGTTTCAAGTGGGGGGCTCGTTCTCTCACTTTTTTGGATGTACTTCCCGCACAATCTAGCCTTATTGACAGATTCGGGACATCCTTGCCAAGCACCATGAAAAGCGGGTGAAGGTGCGCGTGTCGGAAACAAAAGTAGACTCAGCGATCGCTTTTCGACTATCCTAGTTGCTTCAACTTCGTACCAAGGCACGATTTTGATCCGAACTTTCCCACCTCACTTCCCGCCTCCGTAAGGATTCTCTCTGATGCTCAAAAATCGCCAAACAAACCGCCGTCGATTTCTCCAAGGAATGGCCGCTGCTGGAACCGCAAGCGTTGTGCTTCGGTCACCCCATCAAGTTTTTGGCAAAGAGTCGCCCAACGAACGACCGGTATTCGCAACGATCGGACTGCGTAACCAAGGTTGGGCGATCACCAGCAAGTCGTTAAAGTTTGCCGATTTCGCAGCCTTGGCTGATGTCGATGCTAACGTGCTAGGAGCAAACGTCGAAAAAGTAGGCCAAAGACAAAGCAAGAAACCCGACGCCTACAACGACTATCGCAAGGTCCTTGATCGCAACGATATCGACGCAGTCATGATCGCCACCCCTGACCACTGGCACACCAAGATCGCCGTGGAAGCCATGTACGCGGGAAAGGATGTCTACTGTGAAAAACCCCTCACGTTGACGATCGATGAAGGCAAATTGATCGAGAGCGTTGTTAAGGAGACGGGCCGCGTTTTCCAAGTTGGCACCATGCAGAGGTCCGAATGTCAACAACGATTCCTGCAAGCCATTGCGATGGTCAAGGATGGTCGAATCGGAACCGTCCGACGCGTCACTTGCGGTATTGGCGGCATGTCCGCCTCGCCCGCCATTCCCGTCGTTCCCATTCCAGATGAACTCGACTGGGATTTTTGGCTTGGACCAGCCGCGAATACCCCTTATCGAGCCCTACCCCAAATGCGAGAAGGTTACGGCGGAGGCGTGCCCCTGTATAGCAACGCGCACTATTCCTTCCGTAACTGGCATGAGTATTCGGGCGGTAAGCTGACTGATTGGGGCGCCCACCATGTGGACATTGCTTGTTGGGCAATTGGTGCCACGGATACAGGGCCTAGCAAAGTCACGCCGATCGAATACACGTTGCCGGTCGACTACAAGGATGGTCATCCCGTCGTGAATGATCGGTACAACACGGCCACGAGCTTCAAAATCCGCGTCGACATGCCAAACGATGTCGAAATGACGATCAATAGCACCGGCGACAACGGAATCCTTTTCGAAGGCACGAAAGGTCGCTTCTTTGTCAACCGCGGTAAAATTGCTGGAAAACCGGTCGAGGATCTCACGGACAGTCCGTTGCCTGAAGCAGCGATCGAGGATGTCTATGGTGGCAAAGTAAGCGAAAATCATACCGCCAACTTTATCGAAGCGATGAGGTCTCGAACGCAGCCGATTTCGGATGTTTGGTCACACAATCGTATGCTCGAAATTTGTCACCTCTCCAACATCGCAATGCGTCTGGGCCGAGAACTCAATTGGGACCCAGCCAAACGTGAAATCATCAGCGATGCAAAAGCGAATTCTTTTCTAGCTCGCGAACCCCGAAAGGGTTTTGAGATCAACATGTAGCGTCGCATCGTTTTGGCCCAGTCGAATTGGCGCGATACTGTGGCTGCGTCGTGGAGTGGAACGGTACAGGTTGGCAACGATTAACAATATTGCCAACTTGTGCCCGTTTACTCGATGGATGCGTCGCATTGGGCTACTCATTCTGTACGGATGTGGGAAAATTCCGGACCCTAGCTCCGGATCAACCGGTTGTTTCAAAAACACGAACGGATCTCGTTCGTGGTGAATCTTTCTGCTTGAATTTTGCTTTGAGACGTATATAAATAAGTGTGCTAAAAAAGTAGTTGCAAGTTTTTGCTTTGCTACCGCGCCGCTCATTTATGCATCGACAATCGCTCGTCATTTCCAGCCATTAAACTTGGTTTGGCTTGCTTGCTGGTTATTCGCGTTGCGTCTGTGCTCGGAACTGCAAATCAATTTGCGAACGTCCAGCGAAAAGCACCGTTGTCTTTCACGAAAGGACCATTTCAAGTGTTCCTTCGCACCAAATGCGGACGACGAAGTCGCTTCGAGACTCTCGAGGCGCGGTGCCTCCTTAGCGCAAATCCCCCCGTCGTCTTCTCTGACGAATTCGTGCTTAGCTATGGTGGTGAACCACAGGATGTCCATGGCGAATGGCTCGTGTCCGAGGACGCCAAATCACTGAACCTATCCGGAAACGTTTGGAAAGCGATTCCTCTGACCTACAACATCACTCCTGACACGGTCCTCGAGTTTGATTTCCAAGGCAACTCACAAGGCGATCTTCACGGCGTCGGGGTCGATACGGATCTCGAACTTGATCGTACCGATCATTGGTTTGCCTTGTATGGAACCCAAGCAAACTTCGGTAATCGTGACTTCAAAAACTACAGCGGCGAGGGCACGCAGCGGTTCGTGATTCCAATCGGTCAGTACGTTCAGGGATTTCAGCACTACCTGACGTTCGGCAATGATCACGACGTCGGGGACCCAACGGCTGAGAGTCTGTTTTCGAATGTCCGCGTCTATGAACGCGGAATTCCGCTGGGGGACTATCCGGTTTTTCCCTATGGCTCGGCCAAACAAGACGTCAACGGCGACTACACTATCGATGACACTTCGCGGTCCATCCACATGATTGGTAACACGTGGAAAGCGATTCCATACAATTACATTGTCACCCCTGAAACGGTCATCGAGTTTGACTTCGCAGCGCCAACCGAAGGCGATCTTCACGGCATCGGGATTGATACGGATCTTCAGCTCAGTCGCACCGACCACTGGTTCACGCTGTTTGGAACGCAAGCGAACTTTGGCAATCGCGACTTCAACCTCTACGGCGGCGAGGGCTCACAAAACATTGTTGTTCCGATCGGTGAGTACTATCAAGGTCAAATGAACTACCTGACGTTTGGCAATGACCACGATGTCACCGAGCCAAACGCGGAAAGCGTCTTTTCCAACATTCGCGTGTACGAGAGGGGCCTCAACTTTGATCACCACGACGTCCTCCCTTACGGAATCCCAAACCAAGACATTAGCGGCGACTACGCCATCTTCGACGAATCGCGTTCCATCGAATTATCAGGGAACACATGGAAGGCGATTCCGCACGACTACGTTGTCACCCGTGACACCGTGATTGAGTTTGACTTTGACGCCCCCACCGAAGGCGAACTGCAAGGCATCGGCATCGATACCGATCTTCAGCTCAGCAACACCGACCTTTGGTTCAAACTCGCGGGGACCCAAAAAATCTTTGGCAACCGAGACTTCGAGCATCATGGGGGAAACGGATCGGAGCATTTTGTCATCCCGATTGGGGAATATTTCGAAGGCCCCATCGCCTATCTGACGTTTGGAAATGACCACGATGTCATTTCACCTACCGCCATCAGCCGGTTCAGCAATCTTAAAGTCTACGAGCTAACCGATACTCATCGTCAGCGACAATTCGGATACGACATCGTCATCTACGGTGGAACGCCGGCCGGAGTCGTCGCTGCCGTGCAAGCCGCGCGGCTCGGTAGATCGGTTGTTCTAGTCGCGCCGAGCGGCCACGTCGGTGGCATGACTAGCAGTGGCCTAGGCGCGGTCGACACAGGAAAACGAGAGACGATCGGCGGAATCGCGCGAGAGTTCTTTCAACGGGTAAAGACATACTACGATGATCCGGCGAGCTGGGTTTTCGAACAGTTCGAGGACTATGAACATTATACCGCCGAAGACGACGTGATGTGGAAATTGGAGCCGCACATTGCCGCGCAAGTCTTTGACGACATGCTCGACGAACATTTTGTCCCCACGATCTTCAAGGAATGCCTGGAACGCGGCTCGGGCGTTACGATTGCCAATGGTGGAATTCGCTCAATCACGATGGAATCGGGACAAACCTTTAGCGGGCACGCGTTCATTGACGCAACGTACGAGGGCGACCTTATGGCGAGCGCCGGGACTTCTTACACCGTTGGCCGAGAAGGCGTTGAGGTCTATGGCGAATCGCTCGCCGGTGCCCAGGTGCGCGCCGTGCCAAGTTCCGTTCAATCCACATTTCCCGTTGATCCCTTTGTCACACCAGGTGACTCAGCAAGCGGATTGTTGCCTGGAGTTCATTTGTCTTCCGTCCCAACCGAAGGCCAAGGCGATCACCGTATCCAGGCATACAATTTCCGTCTCACATTGACCGACAACCCTGAAAATGCTGTGCCCGTGGTCAAGCCAGCGAACTACGATGAAACCCTCTACGAACTCCTTTTCCGATACTACGAGGCCGGTAACACGGAGATCCCAATCTCGTTCCACCCGCTGCCCAATGGCAAAACCGACAGCAACAGTTTCTCAGTCTTCTCGACTGATTTTGTCGGCAGAAACAATGACTATCCGGAGGCAAATTACCAACAGCGGGAACAGATTGTTCAAGCCCACTTGGACTATCAACAAGGGTTGTTGTGGACACTAACGCATCATCCCCGGATACCACAAAGCATCCGTGACGAGATGGCCAAATGGGGGCTCGCGGCGGACGAGTTCTCCGACAACAACTATTGGCCGTACCAGCTCTATGTTCGCGAGGCACGCCGAATGACGAGCGACTACGTGATGACCCAGTTCGATATCGGTCGGGTCCGGGTGGCGTCGGATTCCATTGGCCTTGGCTCCTATCCAGCCGACTCACACGTGACGCAACGATTCGTTGACCAAAACGGGAACGTTCAAAGCGAGGGCGGTTTCTACATGCCACTTGGCGGAGCTTTCGCCATTAGTTACCGCTCTATCATCCCATCCGACGACGAAGCCAACAATCTTCTTGTACCAGTAGCGATCTCCGCGTCGCATGTCGCCTTTGGTGCCATTCGGATGGAACCGGTCTTCATGATCATGGGTCAATCAGCAGCGACGGCTGCTGTGCACGCAATTGACTCGAAAATCGCAGTCCAGGACATCGATTATCATTTGCTTCGCGCACAACTCATTGCCGACGGTCAACGTCTTGATATCCCATCAGATCTTCTTCCACGATCGGTTATTCTTTCATCCGATTTTGATGGCGTTACCATTGACGACACCCAAGCACAATTTGACGGAACCGCTCAATGGAGTGTCGGCAGTTGGCCGTTTGTCGACTACGGGTACCATCACGACCTAAATACAGACAAGGGTGATTGGGCAGCAACTTACAACGCCTCGCTTGAAACCGGTCAATACGAAGTTCGGCTCTATTTCCCAGCAACACGCAACCGTGCATCCAACGTTCCCGTCACGATTGTGCATGCCGACGGCACCACGCAAGTCATCGTCAACCAACGCGTCACCACCAGTACAGGTTATGTAACATTGGGCGCGTTCGAATTCAATTCGGATTTGGCCGCCAGTGTGATCATCAGCAACTTCGGCACCGACGGCTATGTCATCGCGGACGCAGTCCAGTTCTTACTTGTATGCTGAGAACCCGCGACGGTGAAGCATTTCCAACGAGTGACGCGGCGGAACCAATCGAATGGGCTTAATAGACTCCGCGGATATGTTCGTGAACTTTTTCGTTGTAGAAACTAGCCATTTGCTGATGAATTTGGCTGCTCAGCTTCGGAAGATCCGAGACAACTGCGTTGCTCTTAACCTGAGACGGCCTTGACGCTCCGGTGATCATCGTGGTTACCGCATCGTGGTCCAAAATCCATCGCTGAGCAAACTGCGCCATCGTCAACCCCAGCGGTACCATCGGTTTGATCTGTGTTGCCAATTCAACAGCTAGCTCAAAGGGCAACCCGGCAAAGGTTTCACCAACATTAAATGCATCGCCGTCGCGGTTGTAATTGCGGTGGTCATCCGCGGCAAATTGCGTATCAATCGTAAACTTACCGGACAGCACACCACTAGCAAGCGGCAAACGTACAATGATGCCGACGCCTTGCGCCGATGCTTTTTCAAACAAAGTGTGGATAGGTTTCTGGCGAAACAAATTGAAGATGATTTGCAGCGATGTCACATCAGCCTGCTTCAAAACCAACAATGCCGCTTCCATTGATTCAACGCTAGCGCCAAAATTCTTGATCAGTCCTTCTCGTTTGAAATTGCGAAGCCAATCAAATATCTCACCATTGGACATCACCTCCGTAGGTATGCAATGCAGTTGAAGCAGATCAAGCGACTCGACACCGAGACGATCTATCGATTCACAAATATGTTGCCTTATCAATGGAGCGGTGTAGGGCCCCGGATAGTTCTGGCGTCCTACCTTGGTCGCGATGAACAACTCTTCGCTGCGCCGACGAATAAACTGCCCGATCATTCGCTCGGAGCGACCCGCACCGTAAACGTCTGCGGTATCGAGAAAGCGAATACCACAGTCGATTGCCGATTCGAGAATTTCCAAGGCATCCTTGTCACTGACCGTTCCCCAATCGGCACCAAGTTGCCAACATCCGAGCCCAATTTCCGACACAGATCGCTCGCTATTGCCGAGAACTCGTGTCTTCACAATTTATTCCTTTGGTGTGAGTCAACTCTTCGAATCCTATACGCCTTGGCGGAACTACACGCGGTTAGCGAAAGGCCCACGATGATCCAAAAATGCTCGATCAAGTTTTAACCCAAAGGCGAAGCAAGCCGCAATAATGAGTAGGCAAGTTTTGACATACGTCAATTTTTGGACTTTGAAACTTCGCGACTATCCGCAAAGTCATCGGGCTGATTCCACAAGCGATAGGGA
Source organism: Novipirellula herctigrandis (assembly GCA_007859835.1). Taxonomy (GTDB): domain Bacteria; phylum Planctomycetota; class Planctomycetia; order Pirellulales; family Pirellulaceae; genus Novipirellula_A; species Novipirellula_A herctigrandis. The sequence goes on from SJPJ01000001.1 coordinate 8,479,890, forward strand.
TCATCAAGACGTCGCTGTTCGGCTAGCAGCAACGCTTCCAACTCCGCTAGTTTCCCGGCGTACCGAGGGTCGTTTGCAAGATTGATTTGATTTGCGTTGGGTTTGTTTTTCGTCAGTGCAGCAACAGCCGAGTCGTGATGCTCTCGGAGCAGTTCATCTGGGTTTTCGGCAAGATTGAACAATTGGGTTTGGCGGACCGTGCCGTCGAGCACGTCATACTTGATTAGTTTCCAGTCTCCCTTTTTCACACAGCGCATCCCTGGCTTTGTACCGCCGCAGTACGCACCATAGAGCACCTCGCGAACTTGCTCCTGTTCACCTTCGAGAACTGACTTGAAGCTAATACCCTCGGTGCATTCGGGAACATCGATCTCCGCAAGATCCAACAGTGTGCGAAGCGTATCAAGCAGATAAATATTCCCCTTCACTCGGACTCCTGCCTTCACTGTTGGTCCTTTCACAATGTACGGCACTCGCCAAGTATGCTCGTACAAATTCTGTTTGCCCTGAAGGCCATGGCGACCGATAGCAATGCCGTGATCAGCGGTGTAGATAATGTAGGTATTGTCTAACTCGCCCATCGCCTCAAGCTTCTGCAGGACTTGGCCGATTTGGATATCAATATTCTCAGAGCAGGCGTATTCACGGCCCAGTTCATTTCGAATGGTCGCCTCATCACGATTTTTCCAGACGCCATTGACTCGTTCTTCGTCACGAAGACCGGGATGACCATGATGGAACGGATGCGCGGGAAGGTAATTGGTTTGCAGTTCCGGAGCTGGACGTTCAGGACTGAGTCGTGGCAGCGAGTTCTTGTCTGTGTGGTTCGTTGCGCCATATTTTCGCAACAACTCGGGTTTGCCGTCGCGTGTGTCGTGCGGATGGGAAAAGCCGAAATAGATCAAGAACGGATCGGCATCGCTCGTCTTTTCTCGCTCGTTGAGGTAGTTTAGCACTTCGGTAGCGTGCCACGCACTCCCCGTCTCATCGGTGCCACCACGCCGAGTTGCGTCATGTCGCACGGTAAACTTTTTGTTGGCGTCCTCATAGCTGTTTCCCTTTTTGCAGGTACGCATCGTGTCGTACCCCGCACGGTTGAAAACCGCTGCCATCGTAAAATCCGCCAAATCGGCGGGGCAATGTTCCTTTTGCTTTGGTAAGTGCCAAACCGTGCGGCCACTCATGATCATGTGGCGTGAAGGCGTACAGACCGCACCAGACCAAGAGCCCATGTGATGCGCCCCATCAAACACCATGCCCTGTGCCGCCAAACGATCGATATTTGGCGTGTCCAGAGGCGATTTTGGATCATAAATTTTCAAATCAAACGGCGACTGGTCGTCAGCCAAAATGAACAAAAAATTCGGCCGCTTTTCTTCTGCATGCAGCGAAGCACCCAATACGATCATCGAGGCAAAACAAATCCACAGGTTCTTTATCACATTCATTGATGTCTCTCCGGTATTTTCTAACTTGTTTACTTTACTATTGTCCAAATTGAATATTGTCATTGTGAAGTTTGCCAGGATCGATCGGACCGCTATGCAACTTCTCTAGCTCAGCGTCACGTCGGGCTTTTGCGTCAGGCGTTAGTCTTGCTTTGAACCCAGTGAGCTTAAAGGCGTGGGCGAAATCCGTGGCCAGATTCTTCGGAGCATGGATTGTCAATCGTCCCTCGGTTACTTCAAACTTCAACTCTTCGTCACGTCCAACCAGAACCACCTTGCCCGACTCCGATTCATCGATTTGAATGATGCTCGGTGCAACGATTCCGTTTACCGGTTCCCCCAAAGCAATCATGTAAAGCGTTTTGCCGTCTTTACTTTGCGTGTATCGAAGGTCGCTTCCGGAATATTCAAGGGACTTTCTTTGGTGGCTGCCCGCTCGTTCCATCTGAGTCGGCCCTTCGCCGTATTCCAGCCATGGCCGAGTCGCATAGATTGCTTCCCCATTTCGCTTTAGCCAATCACCAAATGCCAACAAACAATCCCGTTGATCCTGGGGAATAGTGCCGTCGGATTTTGGTGATAGGTTCAGTAGCAAGTGGCCATTTTTGGATACCGAATCAATAAAGTCATGGACGACAACCTTTGCCGGTTTCACTGCCAAGGTATCGGTATAGCACCAACTGCCAGTAGAGATAGTGTCGTCGTTCAACCAAGGGTATGGCGTCAACGCCGCAGTGCGTCCTTTCTCAAAGTCGAGGACGGCAACTTCCTGTGGGTACTGAAGCTTTTTGGTCGTAACCATGACGTCCTTGCCCCACTTGTCGGCCTGGTTGAAATAGTAGGCAAGGAAGTTGAGATGATAAGGCTCAAGAATGTCCGACATCCTTCCGTCAAACCAGATCATGTCAGGTTCGTATTTGTCGATAGCCTCTCCCAGTTTGGCCTGGAAAAGCATATTGAAAAGATACTCGCTGATGTTCATATAGAGGAACTGCAACACAGGATCATCGGATGCCGTTGGCCAACCTTCCACACGAGGTACCCAATTGCGTGAGCGTTCATGATGAAATGTCGTAACAAATTTCAATCCGCGGTCCTTCACGGCCTTTGCTAACTCGCCGGTGATGTCCCGTTTCGGACCGGTATCTGCTGCGTTCCAGGGCGTCATTTCCGAATCCCACATTGAATAGCCATCGTGATGTTCACACACGGGGCCCGCCCAACGCGCACCAGATTTTACAAACAGATCCGCCCACTCGGACGCATCAAAATGCTGAGCCTTAAACATCGGCACAAAATCGTGATACCCGAACTCATCCGGTTCGCCCCACGTTTCCCGATGGTGTTCATAGTAGCTCTGCTTTTCGGGACCCGTTTTGATATGCATCTTTCGCATATACCATTCGTTCCCATGTGCCGGAACGGAATAAACGCCCCAGTGGAAATAGATGCCCACTTTTCCATCGAGAAACCACTCTGGCTGAGCTTCATGTTGTGTAACGCTTTGCCAATTTGGACGATAAGGCCCTTCGGTTGCACCCTGGTTCATCTTCGCGACCATCGCGTTGATGTTCGTTTTGCACTGTTCGATGCTCAATGGCTCTGAAGCCCGAACAGTCCCCAAAAAGAGAAACGCGGCAATCAGACTTAAAATTCTTTTCATGGTTACTCTGCTCTCATAGCTCTGGTCGTAGTAAATCGTTGGATCACTGTTCGTGAGACGACGGGCGGGCTTTTCCCAGTCATCCACGTCGGAACAAAGCCTTGGACTATTTCGGTAGGGAAGAAAGGGTAATCGATTTCGTAGGGCGGATAGGATCTAAGCATAACATCAAACGCTGCCCGCGCCGCCGCATGTTCCACTTTCGGCCATGCCTATCACAGGCGATTCGCTGTATTGGTGACTCACGGCCTGCATATTGAGCGAAACTCAGCGCGAGATCAATCGAACCCCGTATTGCCCTGTTAATTCCAGTTGGTTTTATGCCGCACCTTTCCTCAATAAAAACCACGCCTTCGGCTACTCCAATTTGGAACGTTTTTGCTGGTTCCCAGGCAATTGCTCTTGTTGGATATCCACAGCCGCAATCTGTTTCCGCAACTGTCGTTCTAGCTTTGTGATAATTTGATTGTATTCGGCATTTGCGGCAACATTGTCGAGCTGGTTTGGGTCGATGCTACGGTCAAACAGCTCAGCCGGATGGTCTTTCAGCTTCAGGTAGGTGTAACGTGCATCGCGAATACCGTAGTGCTCTGGACCACTCCAATAGTTGTAGAACTGTGACTTGCGCCAATCAACGGGCGCCGGTTCCCCTTTGAGCATTGGCACCATACTTTGCCCCTGCATGGCCCCCGGAATCTCAACGCCAGCCAAGTCAAGAAGTGTCGGCGCGATATCCACATTCATGCATAGTTCAGCATTCACAGTTCCTGGCTTGATCAGCGTTGGATATCGGATAAGAAACGGCATTCGCATCGACGACTCAAGGATCAACCGCTTGTCATAGAAACCGTGCTGGCCTAGCCAGTATCCCTGATCCGAAGTGTAGATCACAACGGTGCCATCGGTCAGACCTTCCGCATCGAGATAGTCAAGCACGCGTTTGAGGTTGTCGTTGTTACCCGCAATACAACGGATGTATTTGTGAAGTTGGTGTTGGTAGGCGACACGGATCTTGTCCTTGTCATTGTGACGATCGTGCTCCCACATTTCGTCAGGAGCCTTGTCATTGACATGTCGATCATAATACGTCCCCCCCTTTCCCACGGCGTGCAGCATGTGGAACTTACTGTATTTCAGAAAGTCGCGTTTCAGGTTCGAGTCGCTGCTTTGAACGTCCTCATACAATGTCGGCGGTTCCGGGATTGTGACACCATCAAGCAAATCGTTGTATCGTTCTGCGTGACCATAATCGTGGTGCGGTGCCTTGAATTGTAGGCTCAACAAGAACGGTCGATCGCGATCTCGGTTTTCCAACCAATCGATCGCAATGTCCGTATAAACATCGGTTGAATAACCCTTACGCTTCCATGTCCCCTCGGAACCATAAAATGTGGGATCGAAGTATTTCCCTTGACCTTTCACGGTCATGTGCTTGTCGTATCCCTGAGGCAAGTTCTTGAGATGCCACTTGCCAACCAGCCATGTTTGGTACCCTGATTTTTGCAACGCTACCGGATACTGTGGCGAAGATTCGTTGATACCGCCGTTGAGTCCGAGTACACCGTTTTTGTGGCTGAATTGACCGGTTAAGATCGAGGCACGACTTGGCGAGCAAATCGAATTGTTACAAGCAAAACTGTCAAACCGCATTCCTTCTTTAGCAAGTCGATCGATCGCCGGAGTCTTGGCGAATTCTTTCAGGTACGTTCCGTACGCCGAGATCGCTTCAAACGCGTGATCGTCCACTAGGACTACCACCATATTCGGCTTTTCAGCAGAGTGGAGCACAGAGGCTAGCGTCAAAGTCAGAGCAAGTGTTAACAGAATTCTAGTAAAGGATTGCATGTTCATAAGTGTCTATGGCGTGGTGGCATCCAGTCGCATTGCGACAGAACAGTTCGCGTGACTACAAGATAATTTAAAGCATTTCGAGGAACGACGCATCAAGCCCAGGAACCTCAGTGGATTCGAGTCCCGGCACCGCAGGTAGTATCTTGCTTAGGGGAATCGCGACCAACTCAAACGCAGTTTATAAGGAGAGTGCGGAAAAGACTTGACTGGTTCATGGTCGGAGAGCAAACCGAACCATATTTATCGAAGACATTTAGGTCTTTACCGAGACTCGCTTTGACGCATCAAAATGCCGCGTCACCTGGATGGGCAACCCAGAATTCCTATCGTACGATACTGCACATGGGGCAAACTAAAATTTAGTCTAACAAAAGCACGAAAATGAAAGAGATCACGATCTGGCACAATCCCCGATGCAGTAAGTCGCGACAGACGCTCGAACTGCTCCAAGCAAAGGGACATGATCCACGTGTGGTTCGTTACCTGGATGATTCCCCCAGCGTCAGTGAAATTCGAAAGCTGCTGAAAATGCTTGGTTGTCAGCCTCGCGAGCTAATGCGTACGAAGGAAGCGCTTTACAAAGAACTGGATCTTGCGCAGGTCGAGGACGACAAAGCGTTGATTCAGGCGATGGTCGAGCATCCCAAGCTGATCGAGCGACCGATCGTGACGTGCGGTCAACGAGCAGCAATCGGTCGCCCACCCGAAAGCGTTTTGTCGGTGCTCGAATAGCCGCCTGTGCTCAATTACAGAGTTCGTTGGATGTCTACGGTTTTACTCTGCCGCGTTACATTCCGTGAATTTGAAGACGAACATATAGTTCAGTGGCAGGTCGTTGATTCCAAATTCGGATACATCCAATTCGATATCCGATCCCGATTGTTCCCAAGGAATTGGTTTCTGGCTGCCAAGCAACGACACTTTGGTTGCATCCGATGCTCTTAGCCCCTTAATCGTGACACTGTTTCCGCTGGGCCATTTTGGCGACAACGCATAAAGCGTTTTGTCTTTGCGGGTGAAGTAAAATTCCTTGACTGATTGTCCTTCACGCGGCATGATCGACATCTCGAGAATTGGGTCCGGCTTGCCCTGATGAAACTCTTGCTTGCTGTACTTGATTCGCTCGCCGTCGGACCATTGAGCATCAGTCACCCAACGTCGGGTGCCGAAAATGGCCTCACCGTTCACGTCGAGCCACTCGCCCATTTGTGCGAGCCGGTCTTCCATAATCACAGGAATTCGTCCATCGGCAGTCGGTCCAATGTCGAGCAAGAAATTGCCTCCACGCGAGACAATGTCGACGAGCATGAAAACCAGTAACTTGCCCGAGTTGTAATCATCGTAGGTTTCAACGCGGTTGTATCCGAACGACTTGCCGATCCCACGATTCTCTTCCCACAACACATTAGGGTCGTCAAATCCCGATCCGTATTCGGTGGTCATATAGCCTCCGTGCTTTCCACGGACTTGCCCCCAGCGGTCGTTGATCACAACTTCATTCTTATTCGGAGCATTGTTATAGAGCCACGACAAAAGCGGTCGTGTTCGCCATTTGTCGTCGTCCATCCACCAGTCGCCATCCGAGAAAAGAAGCGCCGGTTGATAGTCTTTGACCAGTTGTTTGAATTGAGGATACATCACTTCATCGATGTATTTGTCGCGAGCAGGATCGTGATCCTTAAGTTCCGTGTTTCCATAAGGTTGCATCTTTTCGGGCCAGTACGGATTGAACCAATCCCAGATTGAGTAATACAGCCCCATTTTTATATCCGCAGCACGCACCGACTTCGTCAGCTCGCCGACCAAATCTCGCTGTGGTCCGGACTCGACGCTGTTCCATGGCATTCCAAAACTGTCGGACGCTTCTTTGCTCGGCCACAAACAGTACCCGTCGTGATGCTTTGATGTTAGCACCACGTACTTTGCATGGCAGCGTTTGAAGACATCGGCCCATTGATCGGGATCAAACATCTCGCAAGTGAACTGTGGCCGGAAATCTTTGTACTCGAAGTCGTTGCCATAAACACGCTTATGGAATTCTTGGATCGCTTTGGAGCGGCCTACCGCCGCAGCCTGTTTGCGTGGAGTACCGTCTTTAGCGTGCCAGTACCACTCAGCATACGTTCCGCGCGGTGAGAAGGAGGGAACGGAATAAAGGCCCCAATGAATGAATATCCCGAACTTGGCATCAGGATACCAATCGGGCGTCTTGCGGGAATCAAGTGATTCCCATGTCGGTTCGTACTTGACCGGATCCTGCAAGACAGCATCATTCGCAGCGTTATTCGCAATGCTATTCGCAATGCTATTCGCAACGTCACTTTGCGCACTGACGCGTGATGGAAAAGCCACTGCGATCGGAAGGAAGCATAGCAATGCGAAGCTCAAACGATTCATCTTGGGTTCTTTCGTAACGCGATTATGGCTGGTTCCTGCCGACCGCTAGGCATTGATGTAAATTCGCCAACACTGAGATTGATCAGTGCCATGTCGCCAAAGCAACACAAAGGGTCGGTTCGACGTTGATACTAACCTACAAACGAGGCGCAGTCCATTTCGGGATGCCAATGTCTTGAAGTTGCTTTTCGTAACGAACATCTTGTGGGTGTTCTGACGCGTACGGAACGTCTTCATTGACCATCAACGGCACGGTCACGGCCCACCAAGCGTCGTACGCTTTCCGCATCTCAGCGACGACTTCCGGGTGATTCGAAGACACGTCGGTCTTTTCGTAGGGATCGACCGATATGTCGTAAAGCTCTTTATTATTCACGAATCGCCAACGTTGCGTTCGAACCGCGCAATTTTTGAATTTGCTTTGGTCAGGATCGTCACCCTTGTTCCAACGTCCTTGGTGAACGAATAGATTGCGGTCAGGCCACGATGATTTTGGATTCTCAAGCAATGGAAGTAGCGTGCGTCCGTCAATCTCCTGGATACCGTCTGGAATTTTGACTCCGGTAAGCTCACAGAAAGTCTTATACAAGTCGATATGAGCGGTCAGTGAGGGGATATCAATTCCTTCGCCAAGTTTTCCTTTCCAACGCCAAAACGCCGGTACATGCGTGCCACCTTCATAGGGCGATCCCTTTCCCGTTTTGAAACCGGCGGTGAAAATCGGAGCCCTTTTTCCATTCAGCTTTCCGCTGCGACCGGCTTGTCCGTTGTCGGTCATGAAGATGACGAGTGTGTCATCCCATAACTTCCACTCATCGAGTTTTTCCATCAAGACGCCGAAATTGTCATCAATATTTTCGATCATGCCGTAGCGACCTTGCGTGTTAGCGTCCCAACCAAGATCGGCGAAGCGTTTCTTGTACTTCTCGGGTGCCAGCATTGGTCCATGCGGAGCATTCGTCGAAACATATGCGAAGAAAGGTGTCTTCGAATCATGTTGTTTCTTAATCCAGCCGAGTGCAGCCTGAAAGAAGGCGTCCGTGCAAAACCCGTCGGTTTGGACGATCGTATCGTTGTGCAAAATCACGTTGTCAAAGTACTTTCCATCCTTTTCGCGGTTCGGCGGAAAGTCAGCACAGCTTCCTTCGTAGGCTTGTCCGATACCGCCAGCACCGTGTATGAACACTTCGCTAAATCCACGGTTGTAAGGCTGATATTCGTCTTCATCACCAAGATGCCATTTTCCAAAGATCGCGGTTTCGTATCCTGCGTTTCGTAATAGCTGTGGAAAAGTCGTTGTCGACAGTGCCATCCGCTCGCGCTCTTTGATCGTGTGAGTAACACCGTTGCGAAACTCATGGCGTCCACTGAATATGGACGATCGCGTCGGTGCACAGGTCGGGCTGACATGAAAGTCAGTAAACCGGGTCGACATTTTGTAAAAGCGATCAAGGTTCGGCGTCCTCAACACTTCGTTGCCCATACAAGACAAATCGCCCATTCCTTGGTCGTCGGTCATCACCAAGATAATATTCGGACGGGAACCGGCCAGCGATTCGGCGTAGGTTACAGTATCATTGCAACTGGCTACCCCAAACAGAATAGCGGAGAGCGCAAAAAAGACAGAGGACAATTTCATGGTGCACCTTGTCGCATTGAGAGGAAGGTTTCTGGATAACAGTTACTAGCGCAAATGCAACTCGTAACTCGGTTTCTTTGGTTTTGCATCCGTTTTCGATATTTGAACACGATTATAGCTGACCGAGAACACCACGACCGAGTTTGGTTTACATTGTGGATGGAGTCAAGGAATCTGACTCCGCCAGTTGTACTGATTCACCGGAACTGACAACGCGACGCGAAATAGTGATCTTTTTCAATGCCAGCGGAACCACGCAAAATCGAATCGACACCGATTGACCGTTTGCGACCCTGTCGTATCTGTGAAGGATTAGGGGACCGTGAAATCGAGAGAGTGGCAGCTGCCTGCACATGGCGAGAGCTGCAACCGGATGAAACCTTGGCTTTCCCATGTGACTCGGTATTCGCGATCTATACCGTCACCCGAGGTCGATTGCGGATGTATCAAGCCAGCGAGAGAGCCGATGTTCGAGGCGAACAGGAACGTCTCATCGGTTTCGCAAATTTTGGGGATACCATCGGGCAATCTTCACTGTTGTCGGACCAATTCGATGACAATTCACGAATCGTTTCCGACACGGAATCGCAAGTTGCAGTGATCAGCCGCGCTCGAGCGATGCGGCTGATGATGGAATTGCCACGTTTGCGACAAAACTTGATCGTCACGTTCGGTCTACGGATGGAGAGCCTGTTTCAAGGAAAGCCTTTGCGCCGATTCCCCAAGGTTGTCGGTATCGTTTCGAGTCAGTCGTCAAACAAAAGTCTATGTTTACTGCGGTTACTTACACAAGAACTGCAGAAGCGGAATGAGCGAATCTGTGTCTTTTCGGATCGGTCCGAAGTTGCTCTCGAATCGGAAACGATGAGGGAAGCACTTTCAGGCAATGGCGTTGACTCGGCGAGTCTGATCCATCGGGTACGCCAGCGGCTTGCCGGTGTCGACCGCGTGCTTGTTGACATCATGTTGCCGGGACAATCGGCGTCGTTTTCGGAACAGATACATGCGTGTGGTGAAATCCTTTGGTGCTTTGATAACGAACAGCCGGAGGCCAATAACGATGCCATTCTGGCTAACTTCATCGCCAAACATCCACCGCTGAAATCGCGAATTGCCTGCGTGCAAATTGTTCCCACTGGCAAGAGCCTTGGTCGCCGCAAACCATGCTGCGAGAACCTGGACCAACGTGATTTTTTGCTTGCACTTTCTGAATCGGATGATCAGCTCAGCCGACTCTGTCAGCAGGGAATAGACCGAATTGTTCGTCACCTTCGTGGCGTGAAAATTGGGTTGGCTCTTGGCGGCGGCGGTGCCCGCGGATTGGCACACTTGGGAGTACTGAAGGTGCTTGATCACGCTGGGATAAGTTTCGATATGATGAGCGGCACCAGTGCGGGCGCCATGATCGGGCTTGGTTACGCCGCTGGAATGACACCTGAATCGTTGATTGATCTTTTTGCACGTGAACTTCAACCTCCAACCTTATTGGATCGTTTCCGCGGAGGACGTCGCCTGTTTCTGTTTGTAAAGTTTCGCGCTGGTGCATGGGAGCAAATGCTGCGAAAGCACTATCATGATTGGTTGTTCGGACAACTGCACATCCCCTTCTCAGTCGTGACAACCGATTTGGTTTCCGGCCAAGAATTGGTCCGTGATAGTGGCGATATTGTTCATGCGATTCTCGAAAGCATCAATATCCCGGTGATGTCGAATCCAATCTTGAAAGACGGGAAGATTTTGGTTGATGGAGGCGTATTGAACAATTTGCCCGTCGAGCTGTTGAGTGATCGTGGCGCCCAACATGTGATTGGCGTCGATGTCTCAAAAGAAATTCCAAATCATTTTGCCGGCAACTATCCAGGGATGGCGACTAATAAGATGATAAAGCCGGGAAACGTCGAGACGGCGTACCGGATCATGGAAGTCTCTCGGCGGGGGATTACTCAATTACAGATGAGTTTTGCGGATCATGTGATCGAACCTGATACGTCCGCGTTCGATTTCGCCGACTTCACGTCTGCGGCGGGCATCGCGGAAACCGGTGAAGTTGCTGCAGAAACAATGCTGCCGGATATCCAAGCGGCATACAACGAGTTGATGAATGGGTGATCGTGGATAATGATTAACACCTCGGCGCTCAAAAGAAAGAGTTGGCCTGCACGAAGTATTATTTAGGTTGAAAGATATGTTCAAACGCAGCCGCAGTGCATCCGATACGAACACCGCAAAAGCACCGACGTCAAAACGAAGAAAAATGGTAGTCGCGTTTATTGTCGTGATGCACATTCTTGGTGCTCTCACCTCGGTCAAAGCCGTGATGTCGACTCGTACGTCTCAAGGTGCAATTGCGTGGGCCGTCAGTCTGAACACGTTCCCTTACGTCGCCGTGCCAGCTTATTGGGGACTCGGGCAGTCAAAGTTTGATGGGTACGATTTACTGCGTCAAAGCGAACAACTGGCAAATAGCGAGGCTGCACGTCGTGCCCGACAAATGCTTGAGGATGATCAATTGTTGCTAGTACCGAGAACTCCAATCGAAGAAAGCCACGCAAAACTATTAAATAACATCAGCCGATTGCCGATCACTTCTGGGAACACTGCCAAATTGTTGGTCAATGGCCAAGAAACCTTTGATGCGATTCTTGACGGAATGGAGACCGCAGAAAAATATATCCTCTTTCAATTCTATATCCTTCGTGATGACGAACTCGGTCAGAGATGTAAAGAAGTGTTCTTGAAGAAGGCAGCGGAAGGTGTAAGGGTCTGTGTGTTGTACGATGAGCTTGGTAGCAAAGATTTGTCTGCCAAGTACGTCAACGAATTGGAAGCGGCTGGAGTTCAGATCGTGCCGTTTAATACCACTCAAGGTCGTGGAAATCGTCTTCGGTTAAACTTTCGGAATCACCGCAAGATCGTCGTCGTTGACGGAAACGTTGCCTACGTTGGTGGACACAACGTCGGCGACGAGTACCTAGGCAAGGATCCTGTCTTGACTCCATGGCGTGATACCCATGTCGAACTTCGTGGACCGGTCGTTCAGGCCATCCAAGTCCCCTTTGTGGAAGATTGGAACTGGGCTACCGGTAACAAGTTGGAACTGAACTGGGACCCAGAAAGAGCCGAGGGAGGCGAAACGGCGGCAGCCTGCATCCCAACCGGTCCGGCTGACCGTTTAGAAACGGGAACGCTTCTCTTTCTGCATGCAATCAACTCTGCACAAAATCGACTGTGGATCGTGAGTCCGTATTTTATTCCTGATGAGCAGCTAATGTCTGCGTTGCAGTTGGCGGCACTGCGAGGAGTCGACGTGAGGATCTTGATTCCCCAAAACCCGGACCATTTGCACGTGTATCTTTCGGGTGTCTCCTACTTGGAAGAGGCGAAGGAGGCGGGTGTGAAGATCTACCGCTATCAGCCCGGTTTCCTGCACCAGAAAGTGTGGTTGATCGACGACAATGTAGCCGCAGTCGGAACGGCCAATCTTGATAACCGGTCGATGAGGCTAAACTTCGAGGTCACGATGTTGATCTACGGGGAAGAGTTCGCAGGGGAGGTCGAAGAGATGATGGAAGCCGACTTTGCCGAGAGCATACTTGCGACCGCTGCCGAGTACACCGATCAATCATTGCCCTATCGCTTCCTTGTCCGCGTGTGTCGTTTGCTTGCGCCGATTCAGTAGTCGAATCGCTCAAATTGCTGATCGTCGTGCGCATTTGGTCACGGCAAGATGAACGCGACCGCTGATTGAATCCGATGTGCATCGGCACTCGACATGTTAACGTTCTCTCGAGTCCCATATAGATACTCAATGCCGACCTTGACGCGTTCCAGTGGACTCCAGATCAAGTTGGCGGCCAAATAGCTGGTCGCACTCACGTCATCGGGCGGCTGAAGCGGCGCGGTATCGAGTTGATTCGCCGCGTAGGTGAAGTTGGAACTGAAGCGATCGTTCCATTCGTGAGTGATGCCGACCATCCATCCGAACAGCGGCAACACTCTTTCGGTGGTCGCCGACTCAGGTGCAGCATCGGGCAGACTACGGTAACTGCCAATACCTTCGCCATGCACGATTTGGTAGTAGACTTTGGTCGATTCCAACAGCATCACCACTCCCGTGAAATTTAGCCCCCAAGCAGAGCCCTCCATAACGGGACCACCGGTCGGTTGGTACCCGCCCGTGCGGCTCAGGTACGCAAACTGAAATCGTCCCCAATCCCTCGTCAACTTCAGTCGGGCAATCACGTCTGGCGACGGAGACCGCGCGTCACCCGGAAGGCCGGGCGGCGCAATCACGATGAAACGCGTATCTTCCACAGCGATCGAAATCGTCAAGGCATCACCGAAAATAGGCTGCGTCCAACGAGCCTGTGCTTGACGCCGGTTCACGTTGGATACGGAACCTTCAAAGTCAATCGTGGCTGGAGAGGCCGCCACATCCGTGAACGTTGTCCACGTTCGTCCAACCAACAAGGATCCGACTTCGCCGTAGGCATGTCGTAAACGGAATTGGCTATTCTCGCCAAAAAAGTCGCCTTCTACGAAAGCCTGTACCGTGTAACCTTCAGCTTTCCACCGAGTATCAAAACTCAGACGTGTTTGCCGCGCATGGAATCGAGTATTCGTACGGTCCGGTGATCCGACCGGGATCTTTGTTGTTACAAAGGAGTCAGTCGAGTCGATTGGGTCAAAGTCGTAAATGAAGTCAGTCTTCACATAGCCACCGAACTTCATTGCCACGTCGTCACCAAAAACGATCAAGCCGTTTTCGAATTCCGGTGCTGAATAGAGATCCAAGCCAATGTCAAAGCGCCCCGGCCGGGCTGCGAACGATCCAGAAAATTGACTAGCGTCGACACTCTGGATACCTGACACGTCCAGTTGTGCCGGAACCTGCATCATCGCGACTTGCTGTACCCGTGACGGTTTCTCCGAACCGTCATCGATCGCTTCTAACCACAGTGCATGAGACGACTCGATCGAGAGCCCCAGATCGATTGGTTCGTACTCGAGCGATGGAGATGCAGCCAATGCAATCGGAGTGGACAGCGCAGCAGATAAGCTAGCCGGTAGCGGCTGCTGTGCATGGGAAGCCGTCGCCGTCAGCAACAAACACCAGACTGGAAAGAAACGCATCCACATTTAACCGCAGGCTGCCAGATGTTTGCGAATTGTAACAATTAGGAAGACTCTTTGGTTTGTATCGGCGAGTACCGAGCGAATTCTGGACGAAAAGACAAAACGCAAATCAGATACATTAAACGTGCGAATTTGAAAACGCTCCGTTCGATACGGATGCAACATGAAACTGACAGTGAAACACAGCGGGGCGTCTAATGTATCTCTTGCATTGTCACCGCTAATTGCCTTGTCACCCCAAATTTCACCATGAACACATTAGAAATCAGCATGATTTTGGTGAACAGGAACATGCGCTGGCAACTTCCATCTAGCCTATCGAGTAAGCTGGAAAAGGCGGTGTTGCGGGGGACCTTTTTGGGTGATGCCACAGCGAAATCAACAAACAACGAGTAATCAGATGCCCGAATCGAGATTGATGCGACTCATTATCAATGGAAAATCAGCGGGCGATCCGGAGCTCCGATCCGCCGTTGGTGAGCTTCGCGATTCCGGTCAACCGATCGAAGTTCGTGTGACTTGGGAAGGTGGCGATGCGGCGCGATACGCTGCCGAAGCGGTACGTGACGGGGTGGATGTGATCATTGCCGGAGGCGGCGATGGCACCGTGAATGAAGTGGTTGGTGGCATTCTCTCGACTGATAAGCCGAACAGTGCCGCCGTAGCCGTGTTGCCCTACGGTACCGCCAATGATTTTGCAGCAGGCTGTTCGATTCCAATCGGTAATCCGTTGTCAGCACTCACACTAGCAGCAACGGGGAACATCGTTCCGATTGATGTAGGAAGAGCCAACGACAGTTACTTCGTCAACATCGCCAGCGGCGGATTCGGGGCGGAGGTGACTGCAAATACGCCGCCAGAGTTGAAAAAGGCGCTCGGCGGAACGGCCTACTCATTGATGGGCATCGTCACGGCGGCAAAAGCATTGCCACATCACAGTCGTGTCACACTGCCCGACGGCACTTCCAAATCGGGTGACGTGTTGGTGATGACCGCGGCAAACGGACGTCAATGCGGAGGTGGACAGCAAGTTGCCCCAAAAGCCTACCTGAACGATGGACTACTCGACTTTATGATTGTCCACGATGTCGACATGCAGTCATTTGGTCAAGTATTGAGCGAGATATTGACTCTCGGCGACGAGAGCAATGAGTATGTGTCGTACGCACAATTGCCATCGCTTCGGATCGAGTGCGATAATCCTTTCCAGGTGAATCTCGATGGCGAGCCGGTCCGTTCCAAAGTTTTTGAGTTCAGTGTTCTCCCCAAAGCGATTCGATTTGTGCTTCCGCCGAATGCTCCGCTGGTAGACCTTGGTTAGCTGCGTTCTGCACACGACGGTTCCGATCAGCCGCCCCATGGAGTATTCACTAGAATTCCGAAGTAGAGACCAATGTCGGCTCGTTCGGTTAACGATTCACGAGTCGAAACACCGCCTTGCAATCCGAACTCCATGCCGACTCTTGTGCGTTGGTCCAAACGAATATCCCGCGTTTCCATTAGTTCACGGGATGGTCTTCCAAGTGGGAATTCGTATCGGATGCCCCCTGATAAAGTTGATACCGGAGCGTGGCCGTTGTCGGTTGAACCGCTATTGAGCGCTGTCGTGATTCCTAACCCAAGTGTGCCGCCGACACGCCAACCTAGCGAAGATAGCTTATCTGGCTTACCAAACACTTCGGCAAACCGCTCGCTGATCAATGGCATTGGAAAATAGAGTTCAACGACATCGAGCGAGGCAAGAATGGCACCATCTTGGAAAAGATCAAATTCGCTATCATTTCCCTGTTTCAGGTCCATAAACACGCGAGCTTTGGGCTGAAAAAAACGAACCTCGGGCAGCCGCAACATCCCAGGCTCTAAGATCTGTCCCTCGACTTCCGTCAACTGGGCATGAAACGCGATGTCATCGGCGGGAACCTCGTACCGCACAACGCGAATCTTCTTTGTCTCTTGCCAGCTCTCGGTGGGCTGAAGGAATGACTTTACGCGATCGGATATCGACTCCTTGCCTCGTTTCGTGTCATCCGCGATTTCGATTAACTGACCTTCGATCCCACGGTTCATGAACGTTTGGTTCAATTCATGATCTGACAGCGGTATTTCGTAACGCACAATCCGGCTAGGTGATGCTGATTGCTCTACAAAGGATGGTATTGCACGTACCGCATTATCGGAGGCATCTCCGAGTGTCGCATAAGCATTTTGAACCCCAGAAGACTGGGGCGCCTCCATCCGAGTTTGGTTGGACAAACTGTCGAATGAATGTGGCGAAAGTCCCAATGAGTCCTGATTGAGCCCGAAGCCAGCAGAACTGTCATGCGTAGATCCACTGGTTTTTTGACCATCAACTTCGAATAACTTTGGCACGCCCGAATATGACGGCATTCGAATCAGCGGCTGGTCCGAATGGATGACTGGCGAATCCGGGTCGAGCGAGATTTCGCTCGATTCCGGCATCAACGTATCGATTTCCTGCCACGGGATTGGAAGCCGAGTCTGCGCCCAAGCATTCGTGCTCATTCCGATTAGAACCGTGCCAAGCACGTACAAGACCCTGCGCACTACGGTCACCCAAAAGTAGTCGTTTTAACACCATTGTCAGCTAACGCTACAAAGTTGCATCGCGATGCCGCAAGACTATTCTCAGCTAGCGACTTCATCTCAATACGTCGAAGTGTCATTAAATTGCACGGAAGGGCAGGCTCGGATTGCTTCCAAACTGTGGGATGTCCAACTAGACTGACAAAAGAAATAGCAGGCCGTATTTCATTTTCTGGGGCCGAGGCCTGCCCTCGTACCTCCTCTTTCTCGATTCTCCAAGAGACAAATCATGGAAACTGACGACAAACCAATGACAACGAAGGAATTGACGGCTGCAGTCAGCCTGCTTTTAGAAAGAGAAGAATCCCGGATCAAGCAGCAACGTCGCAAAAAGCGCCGCCGTATTCGACGCCAGCGCGAAGAAACTCGCGACGGAATCGCTCGACTTGGTCAGTCAATCGAAGTCATCAAATGGTGCATCGTTGGAATTGCATCGGTCATGGCTACCTCACTGCTAATCTTGGTTATTGTCGTTTGGCAAATCGGAAACGAAGCTCAGCGGATTAAGGGCGAAGTCGAGCAAATCAAAGGTGAAGCGGAAACGATCGTCGAACAAATCCAGCTCGAAGCCGACTTGATTCGTGACAAAATCCAGAACCCGCTTCGGTCGCTCGGCGGAGCGTTGGGTAGCCAGCTAGACAGTAGGATCGGAAATGCTCTCGGGTTGGAAGAGTAGTTGTTTTGAACTGCTAACTCCAATCACCGGTTAGTGCGAATCAGGGAATGAAACTTGAGAGTACTGTGCCTAATGCAAGTCGTCGACTTCCCGAATTCGGTCGGGACACACCGATCCGAATGTGAATTGATACAGCTGCCACTGCTTAAGCGTCCAATCGGTGAACTCAACTTGATCGAGTTTAACGACTCGAATATATCCTAACTTGGTTTGCGGCGTGGTTGGAACATAGACGGCCGCAAGCTGGGTTGCACCTTCCGGTGATAAAAAGCTTGATGTCAAAACTCCCATCGTTCGGACCTCTTCACTAGGCCAATTGATCATCACGATTTGGGCCTTCTCTTTTGCATCTGAAATTTCGTTTAGCAGTCGATCATCCCATCGAAGCAGGCCTCGCAACGCCTCTTTCTTTCCAAGCAACGGAAAGACCCCAAATAAAATTACGCTGCCCACCATCGGCGGTCCGACCAAAATCGCGAAGACCGTCACGACGATTGACAGAAGGCGATTGCCGGTGAAATCAAAAACGGGCAGTAGCAGTGTTACTAAGTACGCGATGGCGAAAATCAGCACAAAGGCAATCAGCCCGTGCAGGTAGACGCGTGCCCACGTGTCCAGCGAGTGTTTGCTTCGTACTTTGTATGTATCGACCGACTGATCGTTGTCCACTGTTGCTCCAATCGATGGTGTCTGATCTTTCGTTGGTTAGGGTTCAGTCATCACTGAAGGGCCACCGACATTTGTGGATACCGCATTCACACCCAGCGCACGTGAAAGTCCCTGAATCAACAACAGAACAATTGTCTTATGGTACAAGGGGTCCTGTTGAACAAGATAGGTTATCATAGTTTCGAGCTGAATCGGAGTTCACCGAGCCCCAGCCTTTTTGGGTTTCCAAGATTCCACAACAAGCTGAAGTAGATAGCACATTCGATTTCGTTGTTAGCGGACCAAATCGGGAGCGGGACGAGCATCATCAGCAAATCTTTTTTGCCAACATCGACTCGATTGATGAGCACGAACGAAACTTCGTGGAAGTAAATGTAACGTGGCGGAAATTCAATTACCGTACATCGATTTTCGCCATCCCCAAATCGCCCTTGTTCAATATTTTGCAGGTAAATGATCATGGAAGTGAAGGATCTCCCAAAGCTGGTTCGCAACGCCGGACGCTTCAATGAAGTGGTCGCGGTTGCGTTGAAATACGGAATCGCACCGTGGCTAAGCAACGTCCAGGCTGACTGGGTCCAGAGTCGTTTGCGCGGCAGCGACGGTGAAAAACTTGGGGAGCTTTCCGAGGCGGTACGAGTCCGCATGGCACTATCAGAACTAGGAACGACCTTTATCAAACTCGGTCAGATTCTAAGCACGCGAGCTGATTTAGTGGGACCGGAATTAGCTGCAGAACTATCCGAACTTCAATCGAGCACTCCGCCCGATTCGCCTGAGCAAGTGGTCGAGACCATCATGGAAGAGTTGGGCGAACACCCTGACAAGCTTTTCCGAAGTTTTGAACCCGATGCACTCGCCTCGGCTTCGATCGGCCAAGTTCATCACGCCGTCATGCACGATGGCAAGGGTGTCGTCGTCAAAGTGCAACACGCGGGAATTGAAAACCGTGTCCAAAACGACCTCGAGATTCTGATTGAATTGGCGAAGTTGGCTGAGAAATACTCGGCGGAAGTTGCTCAGTACAATCCTGTCGCAACGGCAATCGAATTTCGCGACACGCTGTTGCATGAACTAGATTTCACTCGTGAACAACGAAACTTAACACGCTTCGCAGCCAATTTCACAGAGAATGAGGGTGTGTTCTTTCCTACACCACATCCCGACCGGTGTACGAAACGCGTATTGACGATGGATGCACTCCAAGGAATCAGTGTTTCCAAACGGGAATTGCTGCTCAAGGCGGGTTTCGACTTGACGGACATCGCTCGCCGCGGCGCCGAAATGTTCCTCGAAATGGTTTTTCGAGACGGCTTCTATCATGCCGATCCACATCCTGGAAACTTGATGGTGCTACAGGACGAAGTGATCGGTGTGCTTGATTGCGGCATGGTAGGCCGCGTCGACGAAGAGCTCCGCGAACAAGTGGAAGACCTATTGATCGCCGCAATCGACAAGGATACCGATCGTTTGCTCGATAGCGTGTTGCAACTAGGTGAACTGCCGCGAGACTTTGACCGGTCACGACTGCGAAGCGATCTCGTTGAATTCGTCGAAGAGTACGGTTCGCAACCGATCGACAAATTTGATCTTAGTGGGGCACTTAACGGAATGACCGCCATCATTCGACGGCATCGAATTCTGCTGCCAGCACGAGTTAGCCTGTTGATCAAAATGTTGGTAATGTTAGAAGGCACTGCTCAGCAATTGAGCCCGACGTTCAACATCGTTGAGTTGCTCGAACCATACCGACGCGAGGCAATAAAACGTCGGCTCTCGCCGCAGCGATTGTTTCGAAAATTGCAAAATTCGCATCGAGATTGGAGCCGATTGGCCGAGTCGTTGCCAGCGGATATTTCCGACATCGTCAACCGGATTCGCCGCGGCAGTTTCGACGTTCACCTCGAACATCGAAGCCTCGGTTCGATTGTCAATCGACTTGTGCTCGGCCTGCTTGCATCAGCACTATTCGTCGGTTCGACCTCGCTATTAAGCAACAACGTCAAACCATTGTTTGGCGAAACGTCGATCCCTGGGGCCGCAGGCTGCATCGTCGCCGTGTACCTTGGGTTCACGTTGATCCGGGCCATCAAAAAGTCCGGCGACATTCAATGATTTACTAACGGCACTGTGCACGCTTTCTGTGTGTTCGTCTAGAAGGAGAATTTGGTCCGTGGCTTCTGCCCGAACGAGTGACGAGAAATCATGTTAGAAATTATTCAACAGTCGCAAGCAACTCTACGCGATTGGCTTCGTTTGCCCGACAACTTCGCAGCAATCATCGTTCCAATCGCCAACGTCGCCGTGGTGCTCATCTTCGCGGTCATCATCGATCGGGTGGCCCGATGGTGCATCCGCTCATTGGTGCCTTGGATAGTCAGCCATTTCAAGTCAGAAAAACCAACGATTTGGCTGACTGCATTGCGGGAACGTCTGGTTGCAAGTCGTAGTGCTCACATTCTAGCAGTATCGGTCGTTTACTGGCTGGTCCCGCTCGCGTTGGACGGATTCCCAGAAACGTTGACGCTTGTCCGCAACTTGATCGAAGGATACATGATCATCATTGTGGTGATAGCCATCAACTCGCTGATTCGAGCTAGCGGTGATGTGTTGGTCAACGATGATTTGCCAACCGGCGTTTCACTACGCTTCGCCACTCAAGGTGTTCAGATTGTCATTGCAGTCGTTGGTGCGATCCTGGTTGCTTCGGTCGTATTTGACACTTCGGTGACCGTTCTGCTGAGCGGTATGGCTGGCATGACTGCGGTTTTATTGCTGGTCTTTAAGGACACGATTTTGGGTTTCGTCGCTGGCATTCAATTGGCCAGCAACGACATGCTCCGCATTGACGATTGGATCGAGATTCCCCAATACGGTGCCGACGGTGTTGTGACGGACATCGGCTTGACGACCGTCAAGATTCAAAATTTCGACAAAACATTCTCGACCATCCCCTCCTATGCGTTGGTCAGCGAGAGCTTTCGCAATTGGCGAGGCATGAAGGAATCCGGTGCGCGTCGAATTCTACGTTCTGTATCGATCGACATGAATGGGATCGGGTTTCTGACGGAGGAGCAATTTCACCGACTTCGTAATATCGCGCTGTTAGAACGCTACCTCGACGACAAACGCGACGCGATTGAAAAATACAACTTGCAGTTCACTGACGCACAACTCTGCTCGCCCAACATCCGCCGACTGACAAACATTGGGACTCTACGAGCTTACCTCGAAAGGTATCTCAAACAGCACCCAGATCTTCGCGATGATATGTCTGTGATCGTTCAGCACCAGCAATCGAGTGCCGAAGGATTGCCGATTCAGATCGTTGCATTCTGCAGAAAACAAGATGCCTGCGATTACGAGCGAGTCCAGGCCGAGATCTTTGATCACATCATCGCCATCTTACCTGAATTTGGACTGACCGCTTTTCAGGGACCAACCGACGAACTTAAAAAACATATGCCTATCGATCGTTGAGAAACCGACGCGCCCCACGGGATACCGATGTCTGTTAGCGAGATCGCCCACCCGTCGTTAGAAGCCAGTATACTTGGCCCTAACAAGATTTGCTTTGGCGACTTGTCCTCGAACGAACAGCGACGGAGTCCATTGCCGAAGAAGTCGATTGAATACATTGACTATATTTCCTAATAATCCTGTTGAAACCGTAGATGATTAACAAACACCTTAAATCGCTTCTCAACATGCCAGCGTTTCTGCTGGTCGTCGCGACAACGTCGTTTAACGTTTCTCCGATTGCCCATGCCGAACCAAGGAAACGCAACGTCCTACTAATCTGCGTTGATGACTTACGACCAGAACTGGCCTGCTATGGAGCTTCCTATATCCACTCACCGAACATTGATCAGTTGGCGTCGAAAGGCAGGGTTTTTCGCCATCACTATGTTCAAGCACCGACCTGTGGTGCATCTCGATTCACGTTGTTGACTGGACGCTATGGCGGTGCAAGCAACAATGCATTGTTTCAGCGGTCAGCGATAATGGCGTCCGATCCGCAGTCCATTACGCCAAGCATGCCGGCATGGTTTCGCCAAAGCGGTTACAGGACCGTTTCGGTTGGAAAGGTCTCGCATCATCCGGGCGGAAGGGGCGGAAAGGATTGGGACGACGATGACAACCTCGAAATGCCCAATGCGTGGGATCGTCATTTGTTACCCGCTGGTCCCTGGCAACACCCACGAGGTTGGATGCATGGTTTGGCAAATGGCGAGATTCGTGTGAACGCCGCTGACATGGATCTGTTTCAGTCGTGTGAAGGTTCCGATTCGATTTATCCAGACGGAATTTCAGTCGACGAGGCTCTTCGTCAAATGGATCAACTTTCGTCCGTGCACGACAAACCTTTCTTTCTTGCCGTTGGAATTCTTCGTCCGCACCTGCCGTTCGGTGCGCCGGCGAAGTACTTAGAACTTTACGCCGACGCCGAACTGCCTCCGACAGCTCATCCCATTAAGCCCGAAGGGAAAACAACGTGGCATGGTTCGGGCGAGTTTATGAAATACAATCGCTGGAACCGCAACCCAAACACGGACGCGGATTTCGCACTGCAAGTGCGCAAACACTACGCGGCTTGTGTTAGCTACGCCGATGCTCAAGTCGGGCGTTTGATCGAGCGATTGCACAACACGGGCGAGTTCGAGAACACCATCGTGGTTCTTTGGGGTGATCATGGTTGGCACCTCGGCGAGCACGCCATATGGGGCAAGCACGCGTTGTTCGAAGAATCGCTGCACTCGCCACTGATTGTGTCTTACCCCGGCATCAACCGACCTGGCGACTCGACGAATTCAATTGTTGAAACCTTGGACCTGTTTCCCACCCTATGCGATTTGACCGGGATTCCCAAACCCACATTTGTGGACGGAATCTCATTGCGTTCCTTACTGGACAATCCCGAATCGTCAGGACATCCTGCGATTGCTTACCGCGCAAATGCAAAGACCATTCGTACGAACGCACACCGTTTGATTCTTCACAAGGACGGATACGCCGAGCTATACGACCACACGTCCGAGGCCAAGGAAACAAAGAACATTGCCGATACAAACGCAGCCATCGTGAAGCAACTTACTGAGCAGCTACAATCTCGACTGGGGAATTGAAGCCCAAACATGCACCTTCAAAGTGGTTGGCAATTGCCAACCAGGCTACGAAATCACCGGCAACCGCATGCCCGAAGCTTGTAAGCAGTTACCTCTTAGGTAGATGAATCTTGAAACAGTATGCGAAGTCACAAGGCTTTTCTTCAGGGAAGAAGACCCGCAACCCGTCCGGGTGCGGTTCCCACTGAATCTCTCCGTCGTGCCCAAGCATCTCGACCGATTCGATTTTGCCGATTCGGTAGTTTCCAGGCGAAAGTAACGCCATTTCCACATACGGTTGATTCTTGCCCGGCCAATCAAGCACGAATGCGTAGAGGTATTCACCCTTGGTGGTGTAGCGAATGTCTTTCGATTTGAACGGTGACTTGACGACGAAGTGCGGTATTTCATTTGTATGTCCCTCGCCAAACTCGTGCCACGGGCGAGTTCCATAGATGCCTTCACCATTTACTGCCAGCCACTTACCCATATCCTTGAGAATACCGGTTGCTGTTTCATCCAACGTACCATCGGCGCGAATTGGAATGTTTAACAGCAGATTGCCGTTCTTGCTGACAATGTCGATCAGCTTATCGGTCTGCAAATCCGCAGTCGTATACGGCTTATCTTTGTTGTAGCCCCACGAACCGATCGAATCATCCGTCTGCCATGGTTCGTCGAGGATGTAACTGGCTTTCCCACGTTCGTAGTCGAGCGTTGCGATCCCCGGCGCATACAATCCTTGCCACGGACGTGCCTTGATACACATCACTGCATCTGGATTGTTGTTGTACAAATGTGTGATCACTTGCAAACCTGTCTTACCAGCATCCGCACCACGAAAGGGAACGGAACAATCAAAGTACAAGTGATCGGGCTGGTAGTCGTCGATGAGTTGCTTCACGCGACGAGCCCAAGCATCCCGCCATGCCTTTGGGGGATTGAGCGCAGCACGCGGATGCGTATCACCATGCTTCGGCGGATAGAGCCCCTTGCCTTGGGGACTCGCACCATCGTATGGCACACCTTTCATAGGACCCGCGATATCGGATTGGTTGGCCACGTTCAACCAACTGTAACTGCGACTCAGATGTGTGGTAACGCCGAATCGCAAACCCGCTTTCTCGGTCGCGGTTTTCCACATACCAATCAAATCCTTCTTTGGGCCCATATTCACCGCGTTCCAACGATGATGTTTTGAATCCCAAAGATCAAAGTTGTCGTGGTGCACCGCGCAAGGGGTGAAATACTTGGCCCCCGCCTGTTTGAACAACGCTAGCAGCGCGTCGGGATCAAAGTTCTCTGCCTTCCACATCGGAATGAAGTCTTTGTAGCCAAACTCCGACGGATGCCCATACGTTTCGACGTGATACTTGTAGTCCTCACTTCCTTCCTCGTAGAGTTTTCTCGCGTACCATTCACCTCGCTCGACGACGGAATAGGCTCCCCAATGTAGATAGATTCCAAACTTTGCATCGCGGAACCACTCGGGGCATTCGTAGCGGCGAAGAGAATCTACATTCGCATTGAATTTCCGCTTTGCGGTTCTTGACGCAGGCAATACGATCCGTTTTTCCGTAGACATGATAGGGCTATTCAAGTCCGCAAGGTCTGTCGGTTTGATGCCTCGCCGGTATCCATCAAACTGAAACGTCGACGGTTGATAGGCACCAACGAAATCCGCACTCAAATCAGATGTAATTTGATCCTCTAATCCACAACCCCAAAAGCAAGCGTTGATGATCATGCGACGGAAATCAAGGTCAAGAATGTCTTCCGATGCTCCGTGGGTCGTCGCGAAAACACGTCCCTTGCTGCTGTCCTTTCCGTCATAGTTACGAATCCAAACACCCGGGCAGGGTAACTTGCCTTCGGCGACGTCGGAATCGGGACTCATGCCGTTAAGCGGCTGTGCCATCGCCAATACCTTGCAATCGTCCATCGGCTCGGTCCAATATCCGCCCGACTGAGCCCAAGGTTTAGTGACACCGCGAAGAATCGGATGCGACTTTGATTCCTCCGGAATGTCCAATCGCGTACACATCACGTGGTTTTTCCCGTAGTGCCCCGACCAGCTTTCCCCGAGCACTTGACGACCGAACCCGCGTTCATAGTCAGCACCCTTGTGAACATAGTCATATTGGGAAAACGCAGAATCCGCTGGAATCTTGAAAGCATGCGTTGCGGTACGCAATCCGATGACGGGACCAGCACGATCAAGATAATCGACAATTGGCTGCATCTGGTTGGCGGGGAGGTTCTTGAATCGCAAAAAAACAACCGCCAGATCAGCCGACCCGAGCGTTTCGGTGCCAGGCAGATTGTCTGCCGTGGGGTCAATTTCGCCACTTTCCGGATCGACTGTAAACAGCACCGTGCATTTGAATCCGTGGTGAGCCGACAAGATTCGAGCCAATGCAGGCAGCGTCTCTTCGGATCGGTATTCATGGTCGCCAGCCAGAAAAACAATATGTTTGCCAACCCCGGGACCACTCCTGCCTTCGTAGACCAATGATTCCGAATGTGCTGTGATGCCTACGCTAATGGTCGCTATTAGTGCGAGGAGAAAACGCAAATTCATGGACATTCCACTTTCATTCAGGGCAAAAGGTTAATCAGTTTTGGCAAATTTATCGTTGGCAAACAAAAGACAACCGGTATCTCGGTTTCCCGCGTTGCGATTGCCGTGTCCGTCTGAAAACGAATGTAATTGTCGCGTGCGCAGCCGTCTACCGACATCAGATCAAATCAGGCATCAAAACTTTTGGGAATCGTCCCTGCCAGCTGAAACGGTGTCAAAACCTTATCTTGATCCCTCGCAGAGGAACTCCACGAATCCGACAGGGAAAGCAAACAGGCATCCGACAAGCGACTTCTCTGCCTACGAAGCAAGCTATCGTACGATGAGCTTTCTTCTTCGCAGTAGCGGGAAAAGTCTGCCCATCAAGATCGCTAAAATTGATGATGGTTCCGGCACACTCGATACCGATAGCAAGGATGAGGCATGCGTATCGAGATAAACATTGCCCACAATCGGTCTCGATGAAACGATGGATCCGTGCATATCACTGACGTTCATCGTTACGCCGCCAAATAGAGTAAAGATCGTCCCAAAAAATTCGTTTGTGAAACCCGAGTTAATGAGTACATCGGAGTGAGATTCGAAAAGCACCTGCTCGGCCAAACCAACTGCCAACCCCGCATCCTCTTCTCCCACGTCCACACCGTTGACGGCAAATTGTAACCCCGTTCCAAAATCCGCATCCTGTTCAACGAAGACCCGCAGCGGATCACCATTTAATGCCAACGAGATTGCTGTCTCTTAGTCAATTTGTCGCAGGTCGCATTCTTGATCTGCATGGAACACCATACTAACCTTCACAACAACCACACGGCGCAAAAGAGCGATGGCTCTTCGAGTAAGCAATCTCTGTCTCTTCGGTTTGTGCAAAATTGGACGGGTGCCCTGCATTTCACCGGTGGACGTGTTGTGACTACCCGAAGGCAAAAGGAACGTGCCAGTGACAATTTGACTCATCCTGGGCATTTGCGTTCCAATCACTCGCGTTCGGAACCAGCGGACGTTTGGACGGGGATTTGAACGTTAAAGGACTGCAAAACTCCTTGGTCGTCGAGAGTATCGGCCGCGCACAACAAGACAACCGGTTTGCCATCTTCGATAAAGAGTTGCGGACGTTCCAGGTGTTTCAGTTTCTGGACTTGTCCATTTTCCCATTTGATTTGCAAAGTGGAAACGAGCGGACTGTTTGCCAAACTCCACTCCAATCCATCGGTCGAATCAAATAGGACGAGCGATTGACCCGCGTCGGTGAAGGCACCTCGCATGTCTTTTACGATGGCGCGATATTTTCCATCCTGATACCAAATGAAGGGATCTTCGGCGGGGAATTCAAATCCTGGCGCCTGAAACACAGCCTCATCGTGCTTCTTGAACGGGCCGATAGGACTATCCGAAGTTGCGACACAGTGGACTACCGGACCGCCCCAAATTCCTGGTTTCTTTTTGCCCACCGCTTTGTAAACCATTAGATAGCCACCATCAGGCCGTTGAACAACCGATGGATTGCTTGTCATCAACGCATCCAACGACTCGACGTCCGGATTGACATTGATCAACGGTTGATCAAAACGTATCCACGGCCCATTCGGATTGTCCGCAACAGCAACACCAATGCGTTGGTTATTTCGATGCACAGGATTGAGCTTCACTTTACCCGGGGCTCCAGTCACGACGCCATCACCTGTATTGCCCATGTAGTAAAGGTAATACTTGTCTGCAAACCGGTGTACCGTTGGGTTGTGAGTACAGAGTCCGTCCCAAAATTCGGCGCCACGTGGCGGCAACGCGACATCCTGAAACCGGAACGGACCAAACGGACTTTCGGAAACCGCATGGGCGATCTCCGAATGAGTCACCCAGGCCCAACCGAGTTTTTTTTCCCAGCGAGAATAGTACATGTGATACATACCATCGCCGCCTTTTACCAACGAACCTCCCCAAATGCTATGAGTATCGCTTGAGAACTTGGCCGACAGCGGGGCTTTGCCAATCTGCAAATGAAAACCAGAGTGGTTATCTTGCGCGACGCAAGGAACTTGCATGAAGAGAACAAAGGCAACCACAGGTAGAGTTTTGTCAGTCAACGTATTTCCTTAGCGTAGAGAATGATTGAAAAATGGATTTATTGGGATTCATTCGGTTCCGTTTAGGGTCGGTTTCTGGCAGGCGATTTTGCCAGAGTTTGCAATATTGCCAGAGTTCGCAAAGGAATCTCCGTTAAACTCATCGCTGTTCCCTTCGTTCAAACAAGACATAGGAGCCACCTGTGTCGAGAGTGAATCGCCGTTGTTATGTGGGGCACACGGACATTGCGAACGCGGTGACCGACGCGCAATCACCTTGGTGTTATTGCGACTTGAGTCCAAGTTTTTTCTCCCACCATTGCAAATAGGTTTCGGGAGAGACATTGGGTTCCAAACCACGCTTTTTCATGCTGTCCCGATACCACTGCTCGCTCGACTGGATCATTGTTTGCAGATTTTCTTCAGTGACGTCTCCCCTGTCTCCCGTCTCATCCATCCATTGATCGAGTTCCGTTCGCAATCCAGAAAGTGTCGATGCATATTCGGGATGATTGGCAAGGTTATTCAATTCTTCGGGATCGGTGACCATGTCATACAACTCTTCCGCGGGCCGCTTGTCAGCCCAGAAGATAGACGGAGCGTCGCCCAATTCGCCGCGTTGCTTCAAAACGCGTGCTACTGTCATGCCGGGATATTGAAGTTCCTTGTAGCCACTGTGCTGAGCATAGGGACGATCCGGATAGAAGTTGCGGATGTACTTAAACCGCTTGGTGCGAACGCAACGAATTCGATCGAGCGTACTGCCGCAACGGTCTCGCGCGGCGAAAATGGCTTCACGCCCCTTGAAATCCTTTGCAAATATATTCTGACCATCCATATATGCCGGCACCTCCATGCCGGCTGCGCCAAGTGTTGTCGCCGCAACATCAATCAGACTGACCATCTCGTCACGGATTTCGCCCGACCTCACATGTCCTGGCCAACGAACAATAAGAGGCACATGGACGCCACCGTCGAAAAGCCACTGCTTGCCCCGGTAATGTGGCCTGCCATGATCGCCGAAGAAAATCACAACGGTGTTGTCAAGCAATTCTTTCTCACGAAGCCGATCCATTACCTTGCCAACTTTTGAATCAAGCACCTCAATCGTTTCGAGATAGTTCGCCCAATCAGCACGAATGACGGGATGATCAGGATAGTATGAGGGAATTTCGACGTCATCGGCGCGATGGATGTCTTTTGCTTGAACGAAGGGGCGATGCGGTTCATGAATCTGCACCTGAGCAAAGAACGGTTGGCCCTCTTTTCTCGCTGACCAATTTGGCGCATCAAACAACTCACCGTCGAAAGAAAAATTGTAATCGACTTTGCCAGCCTTGTTCATTGCCGAATTCGAGTTGCAGACGAAGTAACCAGCACGGCGCAGCAGTTCGGTAATCGGCTCGACAGGATCCGGCAATGGCTTCGGATACACTGTACGGTGTTGATGAGAACTCGTGCTCGTTTGATAGACGCCGGTGATGAATGCAGATCGACTCGCTGAACACACCGGCGAGGTCGAAAATGCAAAATCGTATCGTGTTCCCTGTTCGGCGAGTCGGTCGATGTTTGGCGTTTGGATCCCTTCGTATCCATAGCACGAAAGGTCCGGACTCAAATCGTCCGCAATGATCCAAAGAACATTCAGTTTCTCGTCGGCGTGGGTCATTGATGCGGAAAACAGCAGCATGCCCAACAATAGAAGCCACCTTGAGAGTTGACGGTTCATTGTTGCGTATCCTTATGTGGGGAAATGGTACATTGTCGCCATCGACGCACAAACGGCAAGATCACATCAATTCTTTCGAGTCACGCATTGGCGCGATCGTGTAATCCGCGTCGGCATCGATATCGTTCCTTGGCTATGTAAAGTGGACGTCTCGAAACTTGGCGCGATGCATTGACATTGGGGCTCTTTTCGAACACAGGGACTTCGTAGACGGTCGCATTTCGCACGCATTTTGCAGCTCATCAAAGTGCCGCTCCGGGTGGCAAGGGGACATCATTCGTTTGCCGCCACTGGACCAACGCCCTTAACATCGACTGGGTAAGCTCGGGGTTGTTTTCAACGAGGTTTTGCTCCTCCTTCGGATCATTGCGCAAGTCATAGAGTTCGAGTTTTCCATCAGCCAGATACTGAATCAACTTATGGTGGTTTTTGCGAATAACCGAGCAGGTCCCGTGCGCGTTACGGCTAGCCAAATGCCAATAAAGCGGTCGCGTTTGTAAATGCTCGGGTTCGGCCGTGAACAACCCGGTAATCGAGTCGCCATCGAGCACTCCGTCGTAGTCGATTTCGGCAACGTCCATGAACGTCGGAAAGAAATCGAGCCCCGTCACGGGGATCGTGGTCCGGCGGGGCGTGATTTTCCCTGGCCAGCTTAGACAGGTCGGAACGCGAATGCCGCCTTCATAGATATGTCCCTTTTTGCCGCGAAGGCGATTATTGCGACCGATGTTCTGTCCGTTATCGGAGCTAAAAACAATCAGCGTGTTATCGCGGATACCGCTGTTGTCCAAAAATTCGAGGATACGCCCAACATTGTCGTCAAGCGATTCGATCATTGTCGCATACTGCGCTTCAATCACTTTCCTCTTCCCGGTTTCCATTCCCTGGCCGGTGATTGGATCACCAGCTTTTTCCATATACTTTTCAAACAGGGCTTCGCTTCGTGGACGGACTGGCCGATGCACCGTGTAGTAGTGCAGGTTGATGAAGAAGGGTCCGTCTTGATGCTGCTCCATAAATTCGATGGAATCATCCGTCAGCCGATCCGTCAGCCACTCGTCATCCGGTTTGGACTCGATAAAGGGATTGCTAAACGGAGCAAAGTAACCGCCCGTTTCGCTATGATATCCGTCCACCTCAAGTGCCGGATCCCCGCGGTACGTCCCGCCGACGTTCTTCAGGTATCCGCGGCCTTCAGGGTAGTATTTCCGGCAGTGCTGTTTGTGATAAGCCACCCAACTGAAATCCCACGGATCGGGCTGGCGTAGTTTCTCCTTTAACGGGAACGTCATCGCCATTTCTTCTTGGGGATAGGGGCCAACAAGGTGCCACTTTCCCAGGTGAATTGATTTGTATCCCGCCTCGGCCAAGGGCTGGCTGTACATGATATGCTCTTCTTCAACGGTCCACCGCGAGAAGATGTTTTCCTGGTCATCTCCTTTCTCAAGTACAGGTACGGTGTAGACGCCAGTGCGAAACGATTGCTTGCCAGTTGCCAACGCTGTTCGCGATGGTGAACAAGTGGGGTACATGTAAGCGTTTTCGAGCACCAAACCGCTGCGCGCCAAAGAATCGATATTGGGCGTTTCATAGAAGGTCGAACCGTTAAATCCAACATCAGCATGACCGAGGTCGTCCACCAAGATGAACACAATATTCGGTTTTGAGTTCGCCATCGCGCAGGGTGTGGAGCAAACCATCAGCGCGACAATGTAACAAACTTGACATAGCAGTGCGAAGAATTTCATTTCTCTATTCTGTTCCATTTATGTGCTAAAGACGCGAATACGAAACGCGCTGACAGGAATGTTTTCAGCCACGTTGTTCAATTCGATCCGCAATCGGTCGGTACGCGTCGGTTTCATCGTAAAGCCACAACGAGTTTGGTGATTGTCCGTCGTTTCCGCCAGTATAGTTCCCATGTGATCGAGAATGCGAATCGTTGATGCGCAGAAAGGCATTGCACGCTCGGGATGTCCCATCAAGACGGACTCCATCGCATGGTCAAAGTCCGTATCGAGCGATACAACCACGCGTTGAACGAGCTTCGCGGTGTCCCACTGCAATTCAATCCAGGGCGATGAATCCGTCGCGTCCGCCACCCAAGCGTTCGCTGCGGAAGTTGGCCGTTCAGGACCCCTCAACAAATTCTCCGGCCCAAAACCGTCCAACGGAGGAGTGAACTGCATCGCGAGATTTTTACCACCCGGTCGACGTTCGGGCAACCAAAACTCAAAGGAATCAATACCGATTCCGCTAGGCGGTGTCTGGACCGCGGACTTGCTAACCTTTTCGTTCAAACACTGATTCAAGGACAACATAGCTGTGATTCGAATATCACTCAGCGATACGGACACAGCTGGATTGGCGAGCAAACACACCATCACATACCGCTGCGTTTCAACAACCGTATCAAAATCGACTTCCACCCTTCGCGAATCTTTACTAGGCGTATCCATCTGGTTTTCAGACACATACCTCGTAGGGGCACTGCTTATCCGACCATCGTTCGTGGCAGTCGTTGGAAGCAGGCCCGCCGTTGCCGATACTTCGACGTTAACTTCGGAAAGAATCTCATCAGGCGTAAAGCTCGCTTCGCGACTACATGCCCGCAATTGAACGGTCAAGGTTGTATCCCGAGTTGACTCGACCCAGAAGTGTATCTTTGGCACTCGCCCTGGCTGAACAGGAATCAGCATGGCTTGCGAATCGTCAAGCAATTTCAGGTCTTGTCCCGGCGGCAACTCGCCCAATTGCAATTGACTGCTCGACACGATCGTTGCCTGTGTCGCCAAGTCTTCTTCGTCAGGTATGTCCACATGGGGAATGAACTGGCCGGTGCGTTGCAAATCTCGTTGCAGGCGACGCATGTGTTGATCGTCTGTCAGATCTCGCGGCATCAATTCCTGTTCTCGACAGATCGACGCGGCCATACCGACAGCCTGAGCGTTGTGAGCGCATGTTGCCATCACGCGAGTCGATCCAAAGGCGATGTGGCTCGCACTGATAATCCGGCCGGCAAGAAACAGATTACGAATGTTTCGACTGTACATCGACCGATAGGGAATCTGATATACGCCTTTACTGTGCCACTGGGTGCAGCCAGCCAATTCGGAGAAGACGCCGTCAGCGGGATGCAAGTCGATCGCCCAACCGCCAAAACTGACGGCGTCACCGTGCCGCCTCTGCTGCACGATGTCCTGCTGCACCATCATGATGTCGCCTTCGAAGCGGCGGCTTTCCCGTTTGCCGGGAATCTGGCCAACCCATTCCAGTGTTAGGGTCTCCGATTCTGGAAATTCCCCCGAATTCTTGATGTGATCCCACACGCCGTAGATCACTTCCCAAAGCTCCCACTTGATGCGTTCGGTATCGTGGACCGTGTCGAGTCGCCCTCCATGTTCAATCCACCAAAGCTGGCACCCATGTTCCTTTGCATTGAAGCTGCGCCATCGAGGGATCTTGGTGATATCCTTCATCGCGTAACTTGGTGCAACGAAACGCACCGGCCGACCAACGTCTTTCGTATAAAAGTAGAGCGAGTGACCAAGTAGTTCGTCGCGTTCCTCTGACGGAGCGAAGCCTTCACCAAATTCACTGCTTGATTCCGCTCCAATTCGAAATGCGGCGCCTGCCATAAAGCCAACGATGCCGTCTCCGGATGCATCACAAAACAAAGGAGCATGTACCTCGTACATGATGCTATTTTGACTACAGAACGCTCGCACTGATTCGATCGTATCAGGATCACGTTTGGTTAACTCAAACGCAGCCGTGTTTAGCAGCAACGTGATGTTCGGTTCTTCAACGACCTTTTCAAGCAGGATCGTGTCGAGGATCAGCGGGTTGCCTTCGGGGTTGCGATACATGTTCTCGATAAGAAGCTCGTCGATGATCCCACCTTCGCGAGCCCAACGATTATTGTTTCCCATATGTGACGTTGCGCCCAAGATCCATAAACGCACTTCGCTCGACGCGTTACCTCCAAGAACGGGTCGATCTTGAATCAACACCACGCGAATTCCCGCTCGTGCTGCAGAGATCGCTGCGCATGCCCCAGCTAGTCCTCCGCCCACTACGACAAAGTCAGACTCAAGTCGATCCGTTTTTAAGGAACGCTCCTGTGCCGCATCAAATTTCTTCAATGTTCCTAGTCCTTTTTTCGTGGGCAAGGCCTCTGAGAGAAACCACCAAAATCAATACCGCCAGCCCCAGCAAACCACTGGAAAACAGCAGCAGCGTTCCACGATCGTTCTTGTTTTCGGGCACCAGCACCAACGCCAGCATCAATAAACCACACCCGACCAAAGCCCATCCGACAACAATCGCTGGCAAGCGACTTGCGCGAACTCGGCCGCTTGCTTCCAATGCCTGCTCTTTGGATATGCGCTGCGCAACACGCTGGTGGCCTGGGGCGACTCCACGAGTAAAAAATTGCATAACGGCGAGGATGATGACCGGCATCACCACGCCTGTGAATGTATTGACCGTGCTAGAGTTCGCCTGAACCCAATCGGCCATCGGTTTGAATGCGGCGACGCCGGACAAAAATCCTGTGGGCTGAAGCCCAAAGCGAACGAAGATACCGACCACCAAGGAAACTCCAGCCGTTACCCAAACCGCCTGCGACGTGACGCTGCGACTAAAAAGCGACCAAAGGGTTGGCGCGAACAGGCCTACCACAACCATTTCGGTAATCGTGACGATCACCTTTTCCGCACCACCAAGCGATTGGTACGCCAACGCAATCGCAATCAAGACCGCCCCCAAGGCGACGGTTATGATCCGTCCCACAACGACAAGTTTGTGATCGTCCTCTTGAACGCCCGTTATTGGACGGTAAATATCACGAGTCATCACCCCAGCAAAGACGTTCAATTGCGAACTGACCATACTGGCGGTAGCGGAAAACATCGCGGCAATCATCAAGCCGACCATCCCGACCGGCAGCACGGACTGACACGCATCGATGTACGCTGTCTCGCTCATTCGCAACACAACCTCCTGGCTCGCTCCGGGCGGAATAGGTGTGTGCACCCTCCATATCAATGGTGGCAGCAGCCATATCACGGGGCTGACCAAGTACAAGATGCCGAACAGATAAGTGCTCTTTCGGGCCGACTTGGCATCAGGCACACAGATAAACCGCTGGACGAATGCCCATTCGGCTCCGATCATAAAAAAGTGAATCGCACACCATCCAGCCAAAAAGAACAATGTATAGTCGCCCGAAATCGGGCTAAGCAGCGTCCCATCAGACACCACCTCGGACGCTTTGACATGCAGCGCGGGAGTGGCCGCCGCGCTATCTACAAACGCATGAATACCGCCAACTCGCGATAACGCCAAAGGGATGACGAATAACACAGCCAGATTCAAGACAATGAACTGCAACACATCGGTCATTAACACGGCCCAAAGACCGCCGATCATCGTGTAAATGACGACGATGCTGCTAAAGATCACAATCCCCCAGTACAGCGAAAGATTGCCAGTTGCAGGGTCGCGAAGCAGGTTGCCTTCGGCCAGCGGCATCAGTGTCACCAGGATGCGACCCAGCGCATACAGAGCGCCAGCCGTCGTGATCATCCTGAAAACGGTCATGAACCACGTGTAAAAGTGCAGTGCACCATTACCAAAACGAAGCTGAATGTACTCCGCTGGTGTCTTAACCCCCATGCGTTTCCAGCGCCCCGCCACGAAGTATCCAACCAGCAAAGCAGCGACGCCGTACATTAGGTTGATCATCACGGCAACTAGACCTTGCCGATAGGCGATGCCTCCCCACACCACAAACGTGTTCGCCGAAAACATCGTCATGAAAGCACTGAGGCCACTCGTCCACCACGGCGACTCACCACCGGCAGCAAACATATCCGCACTGTTTTTGTTCTTCAGCGCAAACAGACAACCAACAGCGAAGATGCCGCCGAGATAGACCAGCACGACGAGGTAGTCGATCGTTACCATGAATCACAGTGCAAGACTAATATGGTGCAAGATTAATAAAGCCCGATGCTGTCAGTGGCTGTCAACCAGCGCATTGTTTGCGTCACTATCCCAATCGCCCTGCCAGAAATTGCAACCGCCCCCAGTGTGCCGCCAATGCCGGTCTTCAACCAGTAGTATTTGCGAGTTTTTTCTTTGCATTAGCGACAGACTCACTGCTATGATGACCGCCATGTCAAAACACCGACCCTCAAACAACCCAGACCGTATGCTCCAAGTGGCGGTATTAGTTGACACCTCGACAGATTGGGGACGGCAATTGATTCGAGGGATCACAACCTACGCTCAAAAACACGGACCTTGGCATTTGCAGGTCGAACCACGTGGTCGAAACGAGCAGGTTCAACTACCCAAAAATTGGGAAGGCGATGGGATTATCGCGAGAGTGGCCAACCACAAGATCGCCGAAGATCTGCGATTCATCAATGTGCCGATTGTCAATATTTCAGGCATTGAACTTGATGGGGTTTCGTTCCCACGTGTAACAACCGACTATGAAGCCGTCGCAGAACTTGCTGCTGAACACTTCATTTCGCGTGGTTTTCAACGCTTTGCCTACGTTGGCCCATTCAAGTTGTCCTATGTGAAACAACACGCAGACGCATTTGAACGGCGAATCAGTGCCCATGGTTCTCAATTGGAACGTTTTGACTACGCCCACGAATCCATGGCTAGCCAACGATGGCTAAAGCAAAGTCAGCGATTGGGAAGTTGGTTGACGAAGTTAGACAAACCGATCGCGATCTTTTCTTGGGGGACAACCGCATCATGCCAACTGCTTGACGTTTGTCGGTTCCGAAAGATCCTCGTGCCTGATGATGTCGCGGTTTTGGCAGGAGACAATGACGACGTTATTTCGGAAACCACGGTACCGCCATTATCAGCAATTTTGAACCCTTCAAAGCAGGTTGGTTATCGCGCGGCGAAGCGTCTTGACCGGCTTGTCCGCAGACAACAGGATCATGGCGAAGACGAGCGAATTCCGCCCATTGAAGTGGTCACTCGCGGGTCGACCGAAGTGTTAGCGATCGAAGACGAGGAACTCACACTCGCCGTTCAATTTATCAGAAGAAACGCCTTCTCGGTACTTACTGTTCGACAGGTCGCTGACTCCGTCCCGATGACACGCCGCAGCCTTGAACGCAAGTTCAAAAAGTGGATCGGTCGCACTCCGCTTGAGGAAATCCGTAGACTTCGCATCGCGCGTGTTAAAGAGTTGCTGGCAACCACGGACTTGGCAATCTCTCGGGTTGCAGAAGCAACAGGCTTCGGCACGCCCGAATACATGACGACTGTTTTCAAACAGGAGATGGGTTTGACACCGCTAAGGTATCGCTCAACCGTTCGAGCAAGGTAGTGGTCCGCTTCGGCTGCAATTACAACTGCGATTACAACTGCAGCAGCGCTAGCGAAACTTGAACGACACCGAATCCGCTTTATTGCTTCAGGGCAACACGAATCACCACACTGCCAACGGCCCCGTTGTCTCCATCAGCGAACGAAACCGAAACCGTATTTTCGTCCTTTAGGTCAGTCCCTCGCAAATAGACTAACTTTGTGGATGCGTATTCGCGATCGACGAATCGTTCGGCTGAATCCTCCAATTGGACATTCAACCGTTTTCCATTCAGCAGGATGAGCGCGTTCTGATCTGCGTCGGGCGAACGAGTCAAACCGATTCGTAATTGAGCATAGTCGACTGATGGCCCAACAGGTGTTTTGACTTTGAACGTAGCGTCCTTCAATGGCTGGATAATTTTGTCACCGTAACAAACCACTTCATTCACTATCTGTTTTTGCAGTATGGGCTTGTCGTATTCGGCCACGATCATCACCGCTTCACGTCCCGCGACGGTAAGATATTGCGGCATTTCAATTTTTTGTTCGACGTAGGAGGTTGTGAAGTCAAGATTACGCCCTAGCCGACGCACATCGACCGTCCGCACTCCGACGCCGTCAAGGTCGATCTTGTGCGACTGATAGCTTTGATTATTCACAACCGTAAAGAGTTTATTGTCGTCGACAAACGAACGACATTGCAAATCGGGATCATTGCACAACGCTTTGACGCGTCGGCCCTTGATGCCCCGAAAAAACTTAAAGAACTTTGTTAAATCTGTTTCAACCCAACGATTATGGTCTTCGTATTCGAATGGGACATAAAGTTGCGCGTAATATTTTGGCCCCCAGTTCCATGAATTGACCAACAGGAAGGGAACCGCTTTTTGAACGGAGTGAGGATGG
Source organism: Novipirellula herctigrandis (assembly GCA_007859835.1). GTDB lineage: Bacteria > Planctomycetota > Planctomycetia > Pirellulales > Pirellulaceae > Novipirellula_A > Novipirellula_A herctigrandis. The sequence continues at coordinate 8,517,704 of SJPJ01000001.1, forward strand.
TCGATGAATGTTAGCGTGTTGGCCATTACGCTGCTAAGCATGCCAAAATTGACAATAGAACGTTTCTGTAATTCAAACTCCCACGACTCTGGATCGGCCTCCGGGTAGTGTTCATTCAGGATCTCCGCTGCGACCAGTTCACCATCGTATTCACCCTTTGGCTCGCTTCCGATATAGCCTCCTTGCTCACTGATGACAATATTGACCTTTTTGCCAAAAGCATTCGCGGCATAGTTTTGTACTAGATCAAGAGTCCCTTCGAGCGGTAATCCCGATTGAATACGTCCCTTCAATTCCCCCTCGCGCCAGCGCAGATAGTCGTAGGTGTGGAATGAATAGAAATCCAAATTTCCGTTCGTATTGTGAATAAAGTTTTTGAGTCCCTCGAAGCTCTTGTAATCGTTACGATAGAAGTAACAAACCGACATGCAGGGACCGCCAACTTGGACCTCGGGTGTTTTCTCGTGAACGAGTTGCTGTGTTTTAACGTGCCAGTCTGCAATATGCCGCTGTTTCATGAATGCCCAATGCGGTTCATTGACAGGTTCGTAAAACCTTGGACGGTCAAAATCGCTATAGGCATACTGCAAAACCGACGCAGAGAGCATTGCCGCAGCTTCGATGTTCTGAGGAAGGTACTGCGAATGTTTAAGATCTTTCGATGATTCCTCGGTCTCATACTTACCCATGTATTCGGGAAAGGCATTGTGTGCTCCGTGCGCGGCAATATTCAAATTCGATCCAAAATCTTCTCGCATTCGCTCGGATGGTTCGACCACTTTTTTCTTTTCAAGCGGAGTCAGATCGGCATACCCGGTACGCTGCGGATCTTCCTTCAACGATCTTGCTACAGGTTTGATCGGACCTAAGTTTCTGCCGAAGGAGATTTGCAGATCATGCACAAGATAGTCGTACATCGCATCGTCCTCGATGCGTTTCTCGAAACCGACACCCCCGTCACAGACGTTGAAGTACCGCTTTCGCTGGACTTCCGAAATCCCTTCGATTGCCCGAGTTGTTTCAGGATCGACAAGAATCCTGGCGTAACTAATTTGCGAGTTTTCCACGACCGTCTCGGATGTCGAACTCGGGGGATCCGCTGCGACAACCACACCATGAAATAGAACAAGAGAAAGAACTTGGAAATGCAAAAGCGGTATTAACCTAGGCGAGTAGTTCATTGTCGCTCCATGATGGCGATTGTCAGTGGCTGTTGAATGCATCGTATCCCCAGCATACCGAACGTTATGGTTGGGAAATAGAGTTGAGATATTTTCTGTACTTAGGAGGTGTCATATCGTGATATGGCGGTTCTCAACAGTCTACCAGCGAGCGGATGCTTGCCAAGAATTTCCGTGATTCGAGAGCGCCAAATCACAACTAGCAATTGCTCGTTGAACCGCCTCTAAGACACAGGTTCTAAGACAAAAAAATATACAGACAACGCATCCAAACGTACTTGAATTCCTTTCACCTTGATGAGATTTCCTGTTTGTCAATGAAGTTGGAATGCCATCCCGTCGCCCTCGACAACCAAATACTCGTGCCCGCCCATTAGGGTCCCAATGACTTCTCGATCTCCCGAGGGCCATTCGACCACAACATTCTCTGCCTTTAACGAATCTCCAAGGCCAAGCCGGACGCAGCGTTCGCTCGAGCACTGAAATCCATCACCCGCAATCAGCTGTGAACACCGGGAATGACCCTCAACTTCGATTGTCACTTTCGCGCCGATCGCATCGGCGTCTCCGGTTGTTCCTTTGAGAAACAGCGTGATTGATTGCGATTGCGTCTCCGATCGATTGATCAAGATAGACACGGGATCAAACAAATGGGTCACCACCGCATCAACAAATCCATCACGATTCGCATCAAGGTTGATCAAATTCCTTGCAATCCGCTTCTTCGAAAAGCACTCTCCCAACTTCTCAGCGTTCATCAACGACCAAACCCCACCGGATTGCCGTTCAAATAGTTGCATCGGCATTCGAAAGGCTTCCCCCAAATGGGCGAAATCGTCAACGTGGCCATTGACAACCATTAATTCAAGGGTTCCATCATTGTCCGCGTCAAGCCATTTTGTTCCGAACCCAAGCATGTGGATTGAGGGGGCAACGATTCCATTTCTTTCGGAACGATCAACCCAAACCCCCGGACTCACCTGCTCATACAACGTGTTGGATTCGTTAGCGTGATGGGTCAAGAAAAAATCCATATCACCATCGGCATCGGGGTCGGCCACGGTAATCCCCATCGAAGCTTGTGCCAACGACCTCGCATCCACCGCCAAGCCACGAACGGCGGCTTGCTCGCCTAGTCGGAGACTGCCATCGGGTGCCTTCTGTGACGACCAAAAATGATTGGGCGCCATATCATTGGCAACGTAAACATCAATGCCTGGCGATTCATCAAATCTCCCTATGACGATCCCTAGTCCACAACTGGGGTCATGTTGGCTGAGCCAATCCTTCGTTACTTCGACAAATGTACCGTCGTCTTTCCCTTGCCAAACACGGTCAGCTTGCCCTGAGAATGATAAGGGTGAACATGAACGAGTATGCCCGTCTCTTGTGCATGTCTGTGTAAAGGCTTCGCGGCCAGCACAATATCCGACTTCGAAGATATCGAGATATCCGTCTTGATCGATATCCGCAGTGGCGATGGACGTTGTCCAGTCGCGTCCATCAAGCCCGGACGTAGATGTAATGTCTTGGAAAGTGCCATCACCATTGTTGCGATACAAGCGGTTTTGGCCAATGTTGGCAACGAGCAGATCCGGAAAACCATCCATATCAAAGTCGCCCACTGCTAATCCCTGAGCAAACCCCTTGTCCCCGCATTCCGATTGTGCGGTTACATCAGCGTACTGGCCAGAGTTGTTGCGAAACAATCGATTCGGACTCGAATCCGTTCGATGAGGCTTTCCATCCATCGCCGTAAGGTAAAGATCAGGCCATCCATTCAAATCAAAGTCCAAGGTAGCGGCTCCACATGCGACCGATTGATAAATCCAGAGATTCGCTTCCTCTCCTTCGGGTTTGTTTATTTTGCAGACGTGGCGAAGGTTCCGCAAATCGGCTTCATCGTCAAAATGAATGCGATTACTTCGCGAAACATTCTTAGTGATTCCGGTTGCGCGAACTCTCGGTTGCCAATCAACATTGGGGAATTGGCTCAAATCAACGCGATCGACAAACACATATTCGGGTAGTTGCCACGGCGTTTTTCCGGTCATCTTTGAATGGAGTTGATGGTAGGCTTCAACCAATTGGGGGTCGACATCCTGGGACATCACCGATCCTGCACGCAGCCATGCCGCGGCTTCCCAATAGCGTCCCAATGATTCCATCAACTTGGCGATAGACACAGTCCCTTTCTGTGAGTTGCGTTGTCGACTAGTAAACGCATCGACCGCTTTACGCAAACGCGCGATCAACCCAATGCGCCCCGTCAATTGAATACGCAACTCACTTTCGATGCCAAGCTCAGTCAAGCATGCTGCTAGGCGGTTAAGGGATTCAGTATTGTTTGAATCAAGCTGCGACGCCTTCAAATATGCTCTTGCTGCCTTGCCAAAGTCGTTGCCTTTTTCAGCATAGAGTCCTGCCGCTATCCAATATTCAGGTAACTCCTCAATGCCCGCTGGTAGGGATTGCCACCAAGCATGAAGCGACTCATTGTCGTCCAGTTCGACTAACGCGCGACCGTAGTATGCATTGGCTTGAAGGTGATCGGGATAGGCGTCAATGACGGTTTTGGTTTTTTGACGCACCTCGTCCCAGCGGCCATGATAAGCGTCGATGCAGGCCAGTGAAAACAGCGGTCTGACATCGTCCGGACATCGACGCAAAACGGTCGTGCACATTTGCTTGTCGGTCTGTGTCCGTGTCAAATCCGAAAGGACGACCAATTCGGCACTACCATTGTAGCCCCGCTGCACGAGCCAAATCAGATGGGTTTCGGCTTCACGCTGCATTCCAAGTGATGCAAGTAGGCCAGCCAACTTCGTTCGCATGGAAGGTTCATCGGGGAAACGTTTGACTGCGATTCTCAGCACCGCGAGCGATTCAAACGGACGGCTGGCCAACATCCATGTCCGCCCCAACTTATCCAACAACTCGAGAGTCGGTGACTCGCTTTGATCGACCGCAGATTGAAAAAAAGCGATCGCCTGCTTTGCATCACCCTCCAGAAGCGAAGTATCGCCTGCTAACTCGAGCCACTGTGGATCATCGGGCCACTGAATCAAGGCTTGCCTTACAAGTTGTTGTAGAGCAGCGTGGTTCCCAACGCTCAACGCGTGTTTTGCGTTCGCAATCGATAATGCATCACGATCGACCGCACTTGGCCGAACCACGTTCGCTTCGGTCGCCGATTCGTCCTCGATTCCGTTTTCCTCGGGACGTTGGCAACCCGTGGTAATCAATAGCGTGATGAAGATCGCGACAACGCAACGCCAATTGTAACCGGCACGGGTTGAATCGGTCATGCGGAACATGTCTTGCATCTCATCTCAATCGCGGGCAGCACCGAAAACTAAAGCAAAGGGAGTGGGATCGTGCTGGACCAGTAACAATCGTTGATCAACACGGACGTTCGAAAAGGTTTGCACATCGCCGTCCGCCCAAGTAACGGACATCGTGTCAACGGTTTCCACCGCTCCCAATCCGAACGAAACTACTGGCTCGTTGCGGCATAAATACCCGTCACCCGCAATGACCCAATTCGTCCATGTCTGGTCACCCGATTTCAATTCGATCTTTGTCCCGATCGCGTCCCGCTCGCAATCCACCCCGACCACCGCCAAATCTAGCCAGTGGTTCTTCGTGGCAGTCCGATTAATCAACAGTGCCGATGGTGCCTCCATGTGTGTGACCACAAAGTCAGACTTCCCATCTTGATTATAGTCGAGTCTTGCCAAGGCGCGACCGGCGTGAAGCGTCTCGAAATAGCCTGAAGGATCTTCGACCTTCATCAACTCAAAACGATTTCCAAAGTTGGCAAATAACTGTGGAGGTTGTTCGAAAGGGGATTCCGGTACATTCGTGTTTTCAACATGCCCGTTGGTGACTGCAAGATCGGGAAAGCCGTCATTGCTATAGTCGATCGCCTGAGTACCGAAACCGACTAGCTTGTGGCTATCCTCGGCAAGCCGGAATGCAAGTGCACGGTCTTGGAACGTACCGAGATGATTCATATACAACCTAGACGGTGCTGCTTCAAAATTCGTGATATGAAAATCAAGCGTGCCTGAACGGTCGAAGTCTCCCATCGCGATGCCCATCGATGCCGTTCTTGTCCCATCGTATCCTAGCGCGGTTCCCGTCAATGGTGCGGTGTCCGTCCATTGTCCAGCGCTGTTCCATTTCCAAAGTTGGTTAGGTCGGACATCGTTACCAACATAGAGCTCATTGCCCACATCACTATCAAAGTCGGCAATGACAGCACCGAGTCCAGTGCGGCGATCATCGGGTGACTCGCTGACGTCTTTGACAATTAGCCGCCCGGTTGGGTCGTTAATAAAGATTCGATCCATGCCGGGCTGATAGTCGAGTGGAGAGACAAACTCAACCTGACCGTCGGGCTTGATCGTCGGTTTCGCATCAAAGCCTTTGTCATGAATGTAGACACCCTCGAAGATGTCCGGCAGATTGTCGCCCGTAACATCGCCCATCGCAACGGACGTACTCACTCTTGTTACGTCATCATTTGAATCCGTTGCTTGGGCGCGGAACGTACCATCCCCATTATTGATCAATAATGTGTTAATGCCCAAATTCGCGACAACAATATCCGGAAACCCATCTTGGTTCCAATCACCCGCTGTCACGCCAATTGAATAGCGCACGTCGCTCGCACCCGAAACGGAAGTCACATCACTAAGGTTCCCCGACCGGTTTTGAAACAGCTGATTGCTTTTGCCACCTGACAAGGTTGGAGGATCGGAATTGCCTTGTGCAAAATAGAAATCGCAGGTTCCGTCCAGATCAAAATCGAGCACGGCCACGCCACCGCCGATGGCCTGATAGATCGCAAAGCCAGCGTCGAGCGGCTCCGCAGCAAGGCGGTACGTGTGGTCCAAACCAATCGATGAAGCAACGTTCTCAAAACTTGGCGGTTCGACCGAATTGACCGTTAGCCTAGCTTTGTACACACCGCTGGCCGGTGCTATGTTGGCCAATTCGACTAACGGGAACTTACTAAGTTCCAAGCCACATAAACGCTGCTGAGTGTTCGGGAATGCCGTATTGGAGCTGACCAACATCGCACGCTGTTCATTGAACTGCTTAAGGTCCGTTTGTGGTTGACTACGATGATGCTGTTCGATCGCACGCCACATCAATGCCTCGAGCGGTCGATCGAGACCCTCCAGCCCCTCAATGACCGTCTTGTATTGATCTAAATCGGGTTCCACCAGCTTGCCAATTTCATTGCTGGCAAGCGTTGTCGTTCGCAGCAATTGGTGGCGGTCGTCCCATCTCTTCGCATCATCCGGGCGGTCCAATGCTGTAAATGCCTGAATCAGTCTGCGATACGAATAGGCATCCGTCGGATCGCGAACCACGGCTTCTAAAAACGCCCGCACCGATTCATCGAACCGTTTTTGATTGAGCATCCATGTGCCAATCGCCGACCAGAATTCGGAAGTGTTTCGGATAGACTCGTCGACTTGCCCCAACCAGACCACAAATCGTTCATCGTCTTGGGCCTCCGCCAGACAACGACCATACAATGCTTGAACTGCAACGGGAGTGTCCGGCGAATTTACCGATTCGCTCAGCAGGTCAGCAGCCTCGACATACCGCTTCTCACTGAAAAGCTTCCTCGCTAACCCCGAGGGTCCGATAGGATAGTGGCGAACTCCATCGGATTGGTGAGACGCCTTCTCATTTGGATCGTCGTAGATTGCATCACTGAGGACCATCAGCGAATGCAGTTCGTCCTGGCGAACATTTCCCAGTTTGCACAATACTCGAACGTGGCGAGCCGCTTCGTGGCGACGACCTTGACGGTTCAATATGAACGCAATTTGCCGATGAGCCAACGGAGACGCAGGAAAAATCGCTAGTACTTTGCGATATCTTTCAAGTGCATCCGCGAAACGCTCTTGCTTGACACACAATTCGGCCGCCTGACCAGCCGCGCGGACAGCCATTTGCCCATCATCAACAGGAACGGCATCAAATAGGTCGATCGCGTCATTCAGTTGACCACGGGTGACTTGAATTGATGCCAATTCAAAGATCGCTTGAACATCCGTTGGATTAACGAGCAGTATCTTGCGAAGCAAAGATTCTGCTTCCGCTAATTCACCATCTTCAAGATGTGCATGTGCAGCCTGCAACGACGTCGCGATGTCAAACAGCTTGTCGTCAAATGGCTTGTCTGATTCCGGACGCCCTGTAGCATCTCGATCGGAAGCACCCCCAATAGGGTCCATCAAAGATGCTTCACCCACTCCGCTGGAGGCCGAGCTTGACTTCGCAACACCGTCATTCTGTTTAGATTTACATCCCGGCGTAAAAACGAAACCAAGCGTGATGGCGGCCAAAATCGTAAGGCCGCGCGAACAACCAGACAACGCCGCAATTGAGCGATTGAAAGAGATCAATCGGTCGCTGTCATTCAATTCTTTATCAGCCAACGGAATCTGCTTACTGTAAATCACATGCAAGAGACTCGGCTCAGCTGCCTTGAGATCGCCGTTGCGATTGACTCATCATTTCCTTCTCTCGTTCCTCCATTCGCTGCTGATCCGTTTCAGTGAATTCGGTGGTTTCAACTTTCGTAGTATCAGCGGTTCCGCCACATCCAACGAAGATTGGCAAAGCGACAAAGCAGCACGCAATTAGCAAGAAACAGTTTTTCATCAACCAAAGTCCAAAATAAAAAAATTCGATTACCGCAACAAATAGCGGGTTCATTAAAATTGTAGCAATTTCTGGTTACACGGGAGTGAACCAGAAGATGAATCGTTGAAAAAAAACCAGGGATGCGGTGCACCCCTGGTTAAGTATCGTCATGTTCGGAAAAAAACCTAGTCAACTAGCGAGCTAACTTCCTTGGAAGCGAGCGTTCCTGCTGCACCCCAAACACCATAAGGGCTCTCTTGACCTAGACCTCGTCCGCCAGGGCCAATCCCCAGTACGGTTTGGTCGCCCGTGTCAACCGAATCGGTGATAAACTTCACAGCACCATCGGACATCAAGACGTGACAACCGCCTTGGTGACGACTCGACGCACCCCACATACCGTGGTTGTCCCACCAACGCATAACGTTGTAGCTGTTTGGTGGACGAATCGTATGGAAACGCGTGGAGAATTCCCGACCACCGGTCCAAAGTCGACCACGACCACGATCTCGCTCGGGAACATTGAATTCACCGTGCTCATAGGTGTAGAACCGAGGACGCAACGGATCGATGGCTGGAGTAGCTGCGGTATCCGTTGCCCAACTACCAGGTCCACGATCATGCACGGCATCATCTGCTTTGATCGCAGTACCCGTGATTTCTAACTGGCCGTTATCAACGACGATTTCACCAGCCATGATCGTATTTGCAGTACCGTCGAGGATGTCACGGAAGCGGGTGAAGTGCTTGGCGGTGAAAACACCACGAGCATACTTCATTGTGTTTGCTTCGCCCCAAGTTCCATCGCCGTGCGAATTGCCGTTGTCTTCGATCCCATTATTGGTTTGCTCCCAGAACGAGTCGCCATGGCAAACCGCGTAGTTGGTGAAGGCAATCTGGTTAGCCGTCGCCGTTGCCGGATCGCTAGGACAGCGGTAAGTACCGATTTGCGTAAACCAAGGGTGGTAGTTGGTATGCCACGGCACAGGTCCCATTGCTGGGAATACTGGCGTAACAGGCGTGACCAAATCGCGTCCAACCGCAACTGGATTACTGATGTTCTCCCAAGACGCTTGTTGCTCAACAAACGGAAGGAGTCCAACCATGTAACTCAGTCTGTGCAAGTTCGACTGACTAATACCATTGCCTTGGTCCTTGGTTCCGCCATAACTCATCGGCAGCTTGTTATAGGCTGCGTGATAGTTGTGGAAACCCAAGCCAATTTGTTTGAAGTTGTTCGAGCAGCTCATTCTTCGGGCTGCTTCGCGGGCCGCTTGTACCGCAGGCAATAATAGTCCAACCAAAACCCCAATGATGGCAATCACCACCAAGAGTTCGACCAGAGTAAAGCCTGGTCTCGTAAATCGCTTTTTCATTTGTTAATTCCGTTGAAACAAGGATAGAAAAGAATGCGTCGAATTCGCGGGAGGTTATTCCAACCCCCTAGCGAGCCCTTAACTCTCTGAATGAGATGCAATGATGGACAACGCACAAGAAACATGACGTCACAAATAATATCGTCCAAAAATAACAAGGCCAGTCTAATATTGCGCAAAAGAATATCGTTATTTCGCAAACGCGCGACAGTTTCTTGACGGATTTTCGATTGCGACACACGGCAAAACACGACAAACCAATGAACACTTGACATTTTTAGCCAGTGAATAACGGGCGTGCCTTCTTGTCGCACCCGCCCTAAATCGACGTGTAACATTGTCGCATCAAGACCGTAAAATGCGTGTCTTTTTGTCGCAGATTCGTCCTCGCCGCCGTGCAATTTTGTCGCAGCACCGTCTTTTGGCATCGTCGTTGCTATGGCGTTTCGTCCTTCCTCCATTGTGTCATTTTGTCGCACGTTGGGCGATCCTCCTCAAGGCGTTCGGATGGAGTTTGCGGTTAGCAAGAATTTCACCAGTACTTTCGAAATGACCGTTAGATGTATTCAAAAATTGCCACGCACTGCACTTCCGTCCCCTTTTCTGCTCGATACCAAGACTGGAATTGGACGCGGGCAAACCCGTCACGAGCGCATTTGAGCTAGGCCAGCACTGATCAGAGAAGGGATTTTGGCACGAAACGGAACGCGTGAACCCATTCGAGTTAGGTACGAGTTAGAAGTTGTTTTCCACAACAGTGCCGAACAGGTGTCCATCGTGCGCAATAACAGGGGTGTTAAACCGATCACTCCCATGCTCACTAAAAATGAATCAGACTTGATACTGCCATTAACAACACGATGAGTGCGGCCGAGCGAGTTCCCGGTCTCGGTTTCATCGTTGAGTAGCCGATACACGCTGCGAGTCCCCCCAGCCGCCTTGTCCTCAAAGGACTCGGCGCCTCATCCACGAAAGCAAATATTTGGCGGTCCCAACCAACACCCCTCTCACTCAGCTGTCCAAACGGACGTTCAACGGCTTTGTACAGCCCAATGTAGAATGCATCACGTTCGTAAACGCTTCAGGCCGTAAACGCTTCAGGCCGTAAACGCTTCAGGCCGTAAACGCTTCACGTTCGTAAACGCTTCAGGTTTTTCAGCGTCAGGGAACCTCAGGGCAAACGCTATCGCGAAATCAGGGCGGTTAGCACGCTTGGGAATGCAGATTCAATCACAATGAATGTTTCGTTTCAATTGGTTTCAGGCGATGGAGTTTCATTCTCGGCCAAGGGAGTAAGCGTGACAGGTCCCGCGAGCCCCAGCGGTCGAACAGGCCAAACGGACGCGTCAAACGAATGGTAATCGATGTTGACCAGATTGATATCTTCAAAAATCCGCCATGCCACCTCTCGGCGGTCGAGGTCGCGGATCCGATTGGCTGCTACACCGGTCACTTCGATATCAAGCTGATGACTTCCAGCGGCAAAACCCTCAAGCTCGAGCATAAAAGATGGCCCGATCAACGTTGCTTGATCGACGCCATCTACCAATACCCGCGCACTGCCGAGCACGGTCCCCAAATCGAGCAAGTGCCTTCCGTCGCCTGGCAAATTTAGCGTTGTCGAATACCTCGCTGTTCCGGCAAAGTTTTCGGCCGAGTCATCTGGTGCTTCGGTCCAAGGAACCGGCGTCGCGGTTGCGAATGACGCCGGCAGCTTTGGTCCGCCTTTGATAAAATCAACCTGCCAAGGACCGGCGACAACCATCGTCTCGCCTACTGTTTCACGATACGCCCATCGATCGGCGACAAGCTGTTCAGAGGATGTAAGCAACAGGATTGATTGACCTGGGTCAAGTTGTAAGTGCACCGACGCCGCATCGGACTGCAGATCACGCGAACGAGCGAGCCCAGCTCGACCCGATAGTGGATCAAGGATCGCCGCTGATTTAAGACTCGTGGCCAACGGAACCCAATCGTCGACCGCCGTTGTCGACTCGTTTTTGATGAAATAGACCGTGTCGCCAATCCACCGTTTTCGCAAGTAGTGCAATTCGCTATTTCTCAGGCCCGCTTCCCTGCGAATGTCCGCATCCTCAAGCAACCTGATAAGTTTTTGGCCCGTCGCGACCTTCGTTTCACCGGCGAGCCGATTCATTCGGTCCTTTGTCGCATTCCAGGCGGGCTTCACTGTTGCACCAGCCATGCCTGGTTCCGTCTCGGGGATGTCCCCCCAAAACAGGATTTTAGCGCCGCCCATTGCTAGTTGCTCAAGCTGTTTGAGCGTCGCAAGCGGCATGTGCTGCGTCTTAGGAATAACAACGGCGCGGTAATTTCCTCCTGGCGCCACAATTCGACCGTCTTTTCCTGATCGACATGACGCAAGCCCTCGATCCGAAACATAGTCAAAAGCGTAGCCCTGTTCTTCAAGCAAGCTTGCCGCGTCACCTAACGGACGGCCATAAAACCAATCGTGACCGTTATGCACACGCACTTCCATGCGCATTCCGTCGGTCTGGTGCCATGCGTCATAAAGCGGCCAATACAGCAGCACATCGTTATCAGGTTCACTTGCTTGCAACACCGATTGACAGCGGGTTATGTACGCGTTCAACGCCGGCAAATCGCTCCAGATAGGGTTCTGCGGGTTTACTTGCGTCGAGGCGTAAAACAACCAACCTGGCCAAGCGGCATCGGCAGGTGAATACGCGGTGCCGTGATAAAAGACATGATTGACGCCCGCGATAATTTGCCGGTCGACGATCTGTTTGAGTTGTGACAAAGTGACGTTGAAATGCTCATCGAGCCATGTGCCAGATTCCGAGGAAACAAGTCGGCGTCCGGCGACATTAGCAGCCGAAGCGGCAAACTTGAGGACCAACCGGTCAGCGTCGTCACCATGAATTCGACCGAAGCTTTCCGTTTCGGGGATGTCGCATGCGGCATACAAATCGAGCCAATTTGCAGGCGACCCATGTGATTGATTTCGAGCAAGCTGATCATGATGGTGTGCCCATGCGACCCATGGCTTGACTAAATTCTCGAGCGTCATGTCGGCCAAAGTTTCGCGATAGTCGCATTTGACGCGTCCGACGATTTCCGCATCGCCGTTGCCAGCGAGCGCGGGTAAATGTTCCTCAAGCCGATAGCCACGTCGCTTGGCGAACTCCTCTAAAAATTTCGGTTGCCAGTCGCCTTGGTATTCGAAGGAATCATGGAACTGTGCTCGAACGCCACCCAAACGGTCAAGGGTCTGACCAAAGTACTCCAAAAAGTGATTGACGGCCGACGGAGAAAACGGGTTAATGTTTAGCCCCTCACCACCAGGGCCCGGACGTTTCACACGATCACCGGCCCAACGATATCCCAGCGAATAAACGGTCCAATGGCCCGCCGGCACCGGCCAACGCACGGCATTCTCCGATATCCGGTCCGCAATGTCCAACGATTGCCCATTGTCGCGATTGATGGCGACCAATGCTTGAGGCGTAACACGTTTGAATTCCTTCGTGAAAGTTTCGCCCTCTTGTAAATCGATCTTTTCGAGCACCAATTTGGAGTTAGCGTCATCGCTGGTGACGCTCGGGCCTCCCATTCGCCATCCCGATCCGGCGGGCAAATCGACGCCCATGCCAAGTCGTTTAGATTCGCGAAGTACGACCTGGACCGCTTCGACCCATTGGTCGGAAAGATAACTCCGGTTACGAGCTTCATTCCCCTTCACACCATAGATCGATGTAATTTCCACCCCTCCGAGCCCAGCATCACGATAGGTTCCGAGGAGTCGCGTCAGATTCGCTTCGTCCACTGCCGAACCATGCCACCACCAACGCGTCCAAGGTCGCGCGGTCTGTGTCACCCCAGGCCACTCAACTAGCCTTTCATCGGACGCGAGATCGTTTGGTTGCGCAGATGCGGGACCGTTGGCACCGATCCAGATCAAAAGAAAGCACAAAAAAGACAGTCGTGTGTGCATCATGGTGAAGTTCGTGCCAGTAGTTGAAAGGTCAAGGGCCTTGGAAGTTGTTTAGAATCAATCAGTTGCTTTCGCGATCTACACGGACGGCGTAGACGTGACGCTCGCCGTGCATGTTGGAACGAAAGACAACCCATTTTCCATCAGGCGTAAAAGTCACGTTTGGTTCGAGCGAGTAATCGTGACTCGACAAATCGACGAGTCGCTGAGCCACCATTCTCCCTGACCGGGCGATGTCACCGCTGACAGTAGCCGATTCCAATTCGCTCTGCGGCTTGAACAAGTAGATCCATTGTCCGTTGCCGGGGGGATCAAGCCTTTTCTTTTCCGGTAGTGCCGTGTGGTTGGCGACGCTTGCGGGGCCGCCCCCGTCGCCAGCAAAAAACTTTCCATCGGGTGAAATATTGTAATGAACCGACCATTGGTCACGTTCAAGCCGGTATTGAATTCGCTCACCCGTTTCGACATGCACCCCCGCCAACCAAAACTCCACCGAACGTGGCGTCTGCAAATCGTACCAGACCCATTTGCCGTCATGACTAAAAAACTCGTGCCCAGCAATTTCGTACTGTTGCTCTCTGCGATGCATCAATTTTGGATCGTCGCTGCCGAAAGGAATTGTCCAAACCCGATCGACTTCGTGCCAAGGTCCTTCGTGACAAAACAAGCCAAATTGTGGATCAAGCGGTGAACACTGCAAATGATTGAGCCAATCGGTTGATGGGTGAAACGTGTTGATTTCACCTGTTTCGATGTTCGCAGTGAATAGCTGCATGGAACGCGCAGCGCGGGGATCACGCCGTTCACCACGACGGGATCTCTCGCGCATGCTTCCAAACAGCAGTGTCTCATCCGCATTGACACCGTTAAAGCTTGCTCCTAGCGGAAGCCTTGCGACATCGCGTGTGTGGCCCGTGTCGAGATGAGTGGCCCGTACCAGACCACCCTCCTCATCACGCGCAGAATAGTAGACGTGCCGCGTGCGTCGGCCTACTTCGACGCCGCTGCTTCCACCCATTCGGTAGTTTCCCTTTGGCACCACCAACTGAAGCTCATGCGTTTGCAAATCGACCGTTTCGAAACCACGTGGCGTGACGATCAACAATTTGTCGCCTTGGGGCGAATAAGCGTTCTGATGGAAATACAAACAGACGCTGCCGGCCAGTTCCGATAACCGAACCACACGATGTCCTGTCTTGGGGTCGATCCAATCCTTCGGCACTGTTTCAGTCGGCACTGTTTCAGTCGGCACCGTTTCAGTCGGCACCGTTTCAGTCGGCACCGTTTCAGTCGGCACCGTTTCAGTCGGCAC
>SJPJ01000001.1:8532274-8558674 GCA_007859835.1 Novipirellula herctigrandis
GGTTTGCAACGAGTCACTCACGTGGTCGTTCGTCGTGGCCTCCACGCCAGTTCCCGCTTCCGTTTCGCTGGCGTCCACCACCGGCCAACCGTCTTTGTCCCATTTTAATTCCATGATCGCCAACCTCGACCGCCCACGCTCGGTTGCATCGTAGTAGTGACAGTGGAACCAATAACGCTCGCCGTCATGATATAGATTCGCGTGTCCTGGACCGATGAACGGACCATCGGTACCCAGAACCAACGAGCCACCTTGGTCAAGCAAATTGATACCCTTTTTGTCCAAGTATGGCCCGCTGATATGTCGGCTTCGTCCAACCCGAATGTTGTACGTACTGTCAACGCCCCGGCAACATTTCCCCCAGTTGAACATCAAGTAAAACCACCCATCATGTTCCACGATGTGCGCCGCTTCGATGTCGTCGTTCGCCGCTAGCGAATGCAGCGGTGCCTCGGGGGATATCCGTTTGCCGGTCAGCGGATCCAACTGTACTAACTTCAGCCCACTCCAATACGAACCAAACGACATCCACAACTGCCCCGACTCCGTTGCAATAATTGCCGGGTCGATGGCGTTGGAATCGTCACTGCTCGAGGTCTCGATTACAATCCCGTGATCCGTCCATCCAAACGCTTCGTCATCCGGATCAAGGGTGGGTGACGAGGCTAATGCGATGGCGGACGTGTTCTTTCCGAAGCTAGAAACGGAGTAATAGAGTAAATAGCGATCGCCTTGCTTGATGATATCCGGTGCCCAGTAGTGTCCACGTTGGTCCGGTACGATGTCGGTTACCCAAGGTGCAATCTCAGAAAAAACCGTCGGCCCACGGTGCCATGTATTCTGGTCCTCGGACCACCATGAGGGAATGAAGCTACCTGTCGAAAACAACCAATACTTACTACCGCACTTGATGATTGACGAAGGATCATGCACGCTAATATCGCGTTTGCCATACCGTTGAAGCAATCGTTTTGCATCCTCGTCTGACAACCGTGGCTGTGGCTTGGGCAAGGGGCGACGCAAGGCCTGAGCTGCGCCACCGGGCAGTTCGATTTCCGTGCTGCCAACCGATTCCATTTCAACGCTCGCGCGTCGCCAAATGTCACGGTCCACGTCGTCTTCATCTGGCACGTGTCCCTTCACATGCACTTCGTACTTAGCAAGTACGCCATCTTGGCTCCAAAACCGGACGGTACCCTCGGCGCCACGGATATCGCCTTCATCAATGCGCCGCGTCGCCAGCCGTTTCGCAGCTTCTTTGCTCGGAAGTGTACCAACAACCGACTCACCCTCTCGACGGATATCGTCTAGTAAAGCAAGAAGCGTTTTGGCTTCAACAACCGGCACCTGGGCGTCACGGGCGAGCGACGCAGAGAACCCCGAGGATCCATAACCTTGGTCCAATAACGAAACCGTGTCCCAACCGCCGTCACGATTTGTCACGGCAGCCGTATTTCCATCGATCACGATGTGTGTCGGCCGTCGATCGAAGGACATCGTCACGTGGGTCATGCCACCACGTTCTATCCGCCCTTGAGTCGGTCCTGGGCGAAACCGTGTTCCCTCAGGGACGTCGACCGACGCAGTCCAACTATAGCTAGCCTGCTCACCCAATGCGGTGATCGCTCGGTTCAACGGCGCCGTCGCTGCGTCATCGGCTTGAACATCGACTGCAAAAAGGCAAAGCGTTGCCATAAAAAAACAGATCGACTTTTTCGAACGAACTCTCTGTCTCATCTGAAACCCTTCTCTATGGTTCATCCTCGCTTGAGGACAGGTGTGATCGTGATCGTCGACTGTGATCGTGACCGTCGACATTGCGGCGCCATCGTTTTGCGAACGCATCACAAGTGCGGTTGGCTGTTCCGCAACGGCATCGGTCAGCCGTTTGCGATTTGGTTCTGAACTTCTCGCAATTTGAATGGATGTTACTTGGCGGGAACGATCGCATCGAGTCCGCAATCGATGAACTGGCCACCGCTGGTTTGGCAACAATGGATCGCGATTGAATTTGAACCTTGGTGCAACACTGAAGCGGGAATTTCGACCAATTCGTATTCAGTGGTGTAACTGACAAGTTCAGCCACCAATTTACCATTCACGTAGACTTCGGCGTCTTCGTCGTGCCAGATGCGTAGGCCAACACGATCAGGCACCTCTTGCGAAATCTCAACCGTTCGACGGACCCAAATTGCATCGCTATTCCATTTCGTTCCGATTGGAGCGTTGGGAGTGGTACGCGTTCCAAAGCCGCCACGACCTTCCTGCCAATCGGTGGCTGGATAATCTGCGGCAAACCATTGACCGGATGGTTTTTTGGTGGTGTAGCGGTAAACCGATTCGGAGTCCATCGCCGTACCAACAATCGTTTCCGTTTTCGGCGGCACAGGCATCGGTGCCCAATTTGCCGCACCTGTTTTATCTTGCGATGCGTACTGATGCCAAAGCGAATCGTTGTACAACATTTTTAGAAAGACGCCGCCCACAACAGGCCTAGCGGTGAAGCCTCGTTTTTTGGCCGTCGACGTAAAGTACCAATCCGTCATTGGACTGCGGTCGGGAGTTTCGTTGAGGAAATCATGCACCGGCTTGACGATCGCGCGGAAGTCGACCTCCCTCTCGGTGAGCGTTGCTGTCCATAGCACCCAGTCCAATTTCGTATAGTCGGACCGATTGTCGAGCGGTAGCCCGAATTGATTTTGTGTCTTGCGATAGAATGCCATTTCGGTCTGGTAGACGTCCTCTGGAAAAAGTCCCAATCCCAAGATTCGATCCCATACCAAGTTGTACTTTTGGCTCCAAGTTCCCTGGCGGTCGAACGCCAAGCGAAAATGGTCACCATCGCGTGCGGCAGCGACCCACTGTGCGGCATACTTCTCAGCGATCTTTTTGTATTTAGCTGCCTCTTCCTTCATTCCACGCATGTCGCAAAGATTCGCATAGGCACCGAGCCCACAAATCGCCTTGGCACTCAAATTCACGTTATGCGCCATGTGCCCGGCAAAGTCATCGGTGCAAAGTTGGTTTTCAGGGTCAAAACCTTTATCCTGCAAGTAGTCAGCCCATTGGCTGAGTTGTTCCCAATAAAGGCTCGCGAAATCCGCATTGCCTTCCATCTTCGCCAATGCTCCGAATAGAACCAACAAGTTTCCACATTCCTCGACGGGCATCTGGTTCTCTTCGCTGGTTTCGCCGCCCCCGTAACGTTGGCCATTGGCCAACGGATACTGACCAAGATCATGCGGTGCAAACGGAAATCGCCACCGATCCGAGGCGGCGTAATCCATGAACGGAACGAGCACCGACTTGGTCAATGAAGGACCGAACAGCAAAAATTGCGGTGCCATCGGATAGAAAACATCCGACGTCGCGATGCATCCGTTTGAATGATTTTCTTTGCAAAATTGCAGAGGTTGGCCGTTGGCATCCGCCACAAACTTGCCCGCAGCAAAACATTGCCGATACGCCAACGCACAAATTTCCGCATACTGTTTACCGCCCGATTGCTCCAAGTCGGACATCAACCGGTCGTCAAATTTTTCGCACCGCTGTTCCAAACGATCATGCTCGCTAATGGATGCGGCAATTAGATCTTTCGCTTCCCAACCATCCTTGCGCCAATAGGGTCGCAGTTTCTCTTTCATATACTCGATTGAATAGAGGTCGTCGTAAGCGATCAAGGCATATCGCGAAACGGGTTGAGCGGCAACTTGCCCCATCGGCATTGCCACGGCGGCAACAACGCTGCCTGCTACAACGGGAAACTCCGGAAGAGGACCTTTCAACGCCTTCGGCCCCAATTGTCCAAACGCCTTGCGAAGCGACACGGAATCACCGAAGCCTGCGGTCGCTTGAAAGTTTTTGGCCGCCGCAACGTACAGGTATCCCCAATCGATTCGTATGTCATCGCCCGATCGACCGAGTACCCGTTGGCTGACCGACCCAAGTTTCAAGGCGGTCGCATTATCCACTGAGTCGGTCGATCCAACCACCTTCTCCGTAGGAACGTTCGTGGCCAACTCACCTCCGGCGTCAAAGTAGAACTCTACCTGATGAGATTGCTTGCCCGATGATTGGACTTCGCAATTCACGTAGGTGATCGGTCGGCTGAGAATCGCAATATCCCCAGGCAGTGCAGGTGTTGTGAACGTCAATCGCACATTGACGTCCGCACCGGCGTAGGTATAAATCGTTCGCGTTGGCAATACCTTGACCGAAGTCTGTTTCATTGCCGGCAATGATTCGGGGCGATCGCCCATCAAGCGATAAGCCTGGCCATCGACTCGCACGAGCGCCGATAATCGATGCGTTTTCCCAGTCCAATGCGTTGTCTTGGATTCACACAGAATGTCTGATTGCGACCAAACACTAAAGTAAGGGTCGCAGGCAACCAGCGGAACCGCTGGGGGCCGAAAATCCGTCTGTGCCATGACCGTCGAACAAGCCAAAGCACCGGTGAAAATGCATACCAAAGAGCGAACGAGCGTCAGCATCGAGATTATCCCAGGTGAGATTGCGGAAAGGTGGGAATGAGTAAAGGTGAGAATGCGAAATTGGTGGGTGTGTTGAGACACAAACAACTAGTTGGAAACCATACTAGTTGGAAACGGGGCTACCAATCTTTGGCCAACCGTCGGCGGTCCAGGTCATAGGTCGAATTTGGAGGATTCGCTGAGCATCCAGATGTTCCATGTCATAAGTGTGGTGGGCCATCCATTGGCCTTGATCGGTCGTCAGGATGCTATTGTGTCCCGGCCCGCGCCAACGATCATCACCAACAAGCACCTTGGTGCCACCGCCATCGAGCATTGGCTTGCCTTGGGCATCTACGTACGGTCCGAGCACATTTTCCGATCGTCCGACCACGACTTTGTAGTCGCTGTCCGCCCCGTCACAACATCGATCCCACGATACAAACATGTAGTAGTGCTCGCCGCGACGAATCACATAAGCTCCCTCGATCGCATGCGTTGGATGATCAGGCCGCGAAGCAACGGGGATAAGCGGAGCCTCGGCAAGCGGTTTGCCGGTCGCAGGATCTAACTCGATCGCCTTGATACCTGACCAAAAAGAGCCAAAAAACAAATACCACTTTCCGTTTTCATCTACGAACAAAGCGGGATCAATTGCATTGTAGTCGCCTCGGCCGATGTGGGATTCCACGACCTTTCCTCGATTGATCCATTGATAGTCAGAGTCTTTGGGATCGATCGCCTTATTGACTGCAAGCCCGATGGCGGATCGCTGGCTCCCGAAGCTAGAGACAGAGTAGTACAGATAAAACAACCCATCGTGGTAACTCAAATCGGGTGCCCAAATTCCGCTCGACTTGGGCACTTCGGCTTTGGCCCACGCCGGTACCGCTTCTTTGAAGACATGGCCGATCCGCTTCCATGTTTGTAGGTCTGGCGAATACCAAAGATTTAGTCCGCGCCCGGTCGAAGCAACGTAGTAGCCCTTTTCACCTTGAGCCGTGTCTGCTGCAACAATCGCGGGATCGGCACCCCCGGCAAGAATCGCATTACTATCGGCTGCTGTCACCAGCGGAGAGAACCAGCACAGTGTTGCGATCAAGGCGAGTGTAGGAATATTACTGCCAATCATCGAATGACTCCCTAGTGGAAATGGCTTGTGAAATATGTAGCGACCGTTACCTGGTAACAATCGCTTTGATGTTAACGAAACTTCGTTGAGCTGTGCCCCCGTATAGCTGCGACGTTTATGTGTAGGCGTACAGGACACGCCGCCTCACTTGGCCTCAAATCGCAAAATCGTAAACGAATGAGGTGGCAACTCTAACTCTTGTTTAGCATCTACCTTGATCGCGGACGTATGCGGCAACACGCTCGGCAGATCGCCAAACCGATTCTCGGCTTGCGCGTCTCCCGAAAGGATCGTCATTTGGGCTGTCAGGCCCAGTGGCTCCATTGCGGACAGGTCGATTGTAGCGGAAACCGCATCCTTCGATTTGCTAACCACCTTTACGATCAAGTCGCCACTTTGCGTCTCTCGCACACACGAAGCTGAAATATCATCGGTCTGGGCAAGAAAGCTATACTTCAAATCATGGATCAATTCCGAATCGAGATAACAACGAATTCGCTCTTCCGTCAATTCAATTTTGATGTCGTACCAACGATTCGATTCGATCGCTCCACGTACGGTCGGGCCGACAATGCTCGAGCCACCGTCGCGGAACCGTTGAAGTGCATGCATGGTGTTTTGCCAACCGCCGATGTTCCACCAGAAATGCTCGTCGGCGTCGGTGGTCCCAAAACCGATTAGGAAACCCTCGGTTCCGCTTGGCTTCATCGCCCGTAGCGTCAAGGTGTAGCCCGTCCGGTCGGCGGGGAAGTTGAATTTTGCAATGGCCGGTTCTTTGTCGGAACTCTGCTGCAGCTCACCCTCTTTCACTTCCCAAATCCCAGATGTCTTTTCCCACTCGGGAGACAATTGTTCGAAGGCTTCGTCCAAAATCACTTCGTTTCCCTTGGTGATGCGCACATTGTCAAACCGGGCTTGACTGTTCCAACTTCCCAATTGGATGCCATCTTGATGCGATTGATCGGCCGTGGATGGCGTGCCTTCCCCAATTTTCACCTTCGTTGGAAAATACTCGTCACCGGCGTGGATGCCAAACAATTGTTGGACGTAATAGTTGATCGACGGTGTTATCGAGTGGTTGTCAAAATAGATCAAGTCGGGACGCCATTGTGTCCGCCCCCGCTTGGATAGCAACGGCGCGTAAGACGAAAGCCGTACGTGGTCCCCGTTACGTTCCAACGTTGTCATGTAGGCGGCCTCGGATAATGCCGACCGCAACGTATTGCTGCGATTAGGTTCATGGGCTGCGTATTCACCCAAGTAGATTTGACTGCGTTCGCGATCGGATTGGTCGAATCGATCAAGGTTTCCCCAGAACCACTCCGGCGATTTGTAACCGTGTTCGTCAACCATTTCCAACTCGATTGCATCCGCGAACTTCCATCCCTCTTCGTAGTCAAAGCCATCCGTTGCCGGTCCGGTCGTACCAATCACGACAAGCTGCGGATACTTCGCCTTGACCGCCTCACGAATCATTGCAAAACGCTCTTTGAATACTGGAGTGATCGTATCCTCGTTACCGACACCCAAATACTCCAAACCAAATGGTTCGGGGTGCCCCGCTTCGGCGCGTTTAGCACCCCATGTGGATGTGATGGGTCCGTTGGCGTATTCGACTAAATCCAATACTTCTTGGACGTACTGAGGCATCAGCGCCATCGGGATCCCCTGTTGGCCTCGGGGGACAAGATTCAAATAGTTGCCTGAGTTCTGACAGCAAACACCAGCGGGTACCACTGGCAAAGGCTTCGCACCAACGTCTTCGCAGAATTGGAAGTATTCGAAGTATCCCAATCCCATGGTTTGGTGATAGCGCCAAATGTTTCGCTGAGCCTTTCGCTGCTCGACCGGTCCGATCGTGTCTTTCCATCGATACATGTTTTCTAGACCGTCACCATGTGCCAAACAGCCACCCGGAAAGCGGATGAAACGGGGTTTTAAATCCGCAATCACCTGAGCCAAATCTCGCCGCAAACCGTTCGGTCGATTCTTGAAGGTCTTCTGGGGGAACAACGACACCATGTCGATCGCCGTCGAGCCCGCTCCGGATATCGAGACAACCAACCGCGCGTTCGGATCGTCACTGGTTGGGACAATCGTTGCGGTATATTGGGTCCATTGATCCGTGATCTTGTCAAAGGTGATTGCGCCTAGCGATTCACCACTAACCCGCTGCAACTGTACAGAGATCGGTCCCGGTGACGCCGATTCGATGCGTGCAAACAAGGAAACGTTATAGCCGTCCCCGGCAACGAGAGGGATCCCATCGAAGCCCTCGTTACGTAAACTTACCGCTTCACCTTCTCGGTCTGCACGAAGAACGGCGTAGTGAGGATTGCGTTCGTTCAGTGGGGAACCAGATTCAGCCGTGACAGCCCCCGTGACAGCCCCCGTCGAATCGTCTTGCGACACGAGGGACCAAGCAGTCAATGAATTCCACGCCCGATTATCTCCGCGGCTGTATTCAAACGACCGATTCTGGATCAATTCCGCATACAGCCCACCGTCGGCGGCATAGTTAATGTCTTCAAAGAAGATCCCAAACAAGTCAGGACTGATCGCTTTGGCTTGGCTTCCCACCTCGATCGTCGCAACTCGCAATGATTCCGACTCGGTAGCATCCAGAACCATTTGCTTCATGTCCGAAGCACGGGTCCAAACAAAACAAGAGCCATCTTTCCGGCTTGGCTGCGGCCCCGGGTGATCCGCTGTGATCTGATTTGCCGGGCCGACTCGCAAATGTCGGTGTGTCAAGATCGACATGAGAATTAGATCGCCATAGGGATTCTCGGTCCATTGAAATGTCTCGCTGTCGCCCGGTTGGCATTCTTTCAATGAGACGCCGCTGCCCCTATCGGTTTTGGTTACCGAAACAAACCGATCACCCGATTTCAATGCGACTCGCCCCAAGCCTCGATCGACAACGATGAACTTCGTGCCGTCGGCTTGCGATGGGTTGGCCGGTATTCGGATTGCCGAGAGTTCACCATCACGGACGGCCAGGCATTTGCCCAACCCATGCAACGACAACGCGATCTCTTGTCCCACGGGAATCGGACGCATCA
Organism: Novipirellula herctigrandis; assembly: GCA_007859835.1. Taxonomy (GTDB): domain Bacteria; phylum Planctomycetota; class Planctomycetia; order Pirellulales; family Pirellulaceae; genus Novipirellula_A; species Novipirellula_A herctigrandis. The sequence goes on from SJPJ01000001.1 coordinate 8,540,944, forward strand.
ATCCATGCGGGTGAGGTTCATCGACAACAAACGAATCAAAATCAGCAAAGCCACCATCCGTGCCTTTGGTGTTGTAATGGAACAACGAGTAGCGAACGCCTTGGAAAGTCCGTAATTGGAATACGAGTGGGAATTCGTCTCCGAGAGCTTCGAAATTTTCGCCATCGGTGCTGTAGTACAACTGAGCGACTTCCTTCAAGAAATCACATTTTGCTCTGAACCATACGCGTGACTCGTTAAACGGTGCCGTCGCGGTCGATCCAGTGTACTGATTGGTAACTTCGATCAAATATTTGTTGCCTTGTTTGCGTGCTCCGATCCATGCGTATGGCATGTTCAGCAGCGCTAGGCCGGCGACATCACCGTCGCGCATTCCCTGCATATCCAATTGAGTCGTTGGAATCGAAATCGGTCCCATTGCACGCTGTGTCAACGTGTTACGTGCCTGCCAAAAATCTTCTGCCGCCATCGAATTCAGCCGAAGATAACCTGGACGTTCTGCCAACGACCATTTGGATTCGACCGGAACGTGATTCCACTGCCAAACGTTTGCGAGTTCCGGGCCACTGAAATCATCATTGCGTTTATAGGGCGATTTTGGTTGGACCTGATGTCCCGTGTCTGGCTTCACCCATGTTCTTGGTGTGCGTTTGAGGTTGCCGGGCAGCCCAAAATAGGGCCACCCGTCCTTCCAAGTTACCGGTGACAGACAAGTCAATCGCCCGACCGAGTTGTAGTCCATCATCGAAAAACCCCACCACTCGCCTTTCTGGGTTTGCACGATACCACCTTGGTGAAGCGACATGCGGCCGTCCGAGCGGGTATTTGGTAGCGTCAGACGAAAAGGCGGCGGATTTCCATTTTGCAGACGATAGCCTTCGGCCAACCCAAAATCCTCATCCATGCTGATCGCTTGGTTCACTTCATACGGTCCTTCCGGGCGATCGGCACGTGCACATGGCATCCGCATTCGTCCTGCAAACCAAGCACTCGTAATAAAGTATTTGCCATCGACCTTATAGAAATGGACTCCTTCGCCCATCCCGGCATCCCTCTCGATGAGTACCTTTTCGGTTTCAGGGATAATATCGGTCAAGTCATCGTTTAGCTGCGCAAAACGAATACCTTGATACCCCCAAATCACGTACGCTTTTCCGTCATCATCAAACAGTACCGAAAGATCGTGCAGCGATCGTTTCATTTGCCGATGTGTCCATGGTCCCGCCGGATCCGTCGCCGTAAACAACTGAGTCGTATGCCCGTTTACATTGGTAAAGATATAGAACGTTCCGTCGTGGTAACGGAAACAGGGAGCCCAAATCCCTTGACCATAAATCGACTTACCATCCTCCATTCGGAACGCCGGTCCTAAATCAAGCCGGTCAAAGGCATACGTCAGCAATTCCCAATTCACCAAGTCCTTCGAATGCAGCACAGGCAAACCAGGCATCGTGTGCATCGTGGTACCGGTCAAATAGAAATCATCACCGACACGAATCAAATCGGGGTCCGAGAACTCATCATAGAAGAGTGGATTGGTAAAGGTCCCGTTGCCGTTATCGGGTTCGTAACCCTTTGCAGGCATGGACAGGATTGCCCCAAGGCCAATCGACATGATGGCTAGAGCAAGATAGGACTTTGCATTCATGTTTTTCGTCTGCGATTCAGCGGGTCGTTTGCTTGGATCACTCAGGTTACTTGTGCTCGTTTTTTTACCTTGTGCTAGTCTGTTGCGTACACTTTGATTCCCCATACGCCAGGGTGGCCATCGGCGATTTTTAGACGCAGATATTGAGCCTCGAATTCTTTCTCATCCACCTGCGGCGACTGAACTCGCGGCTGTTCGCACTTGATAGCCGATGTCCAACGTTGACCGTCGAGCGACGATTCGATCTCGTACGCGTGCCCCAATGTCGGTCGGTACAAGGAAAGCTCGGTGCGAACGATATTTTGGGGGCTTCCGAAGTCCAATTGCACCCAGGGATCCGAATCGTCCTCCGCAGGTAACCAGCGAGTAAACAGCGAGTCATCAATACAATTTTCGGCATCGTACAATTCACGCCTCACCTGTCGCGATGCATCCGACATACCATTGATCGTGATGGGAACACGAACGCTTGAAGCCGTCACCGTCACGTCGCTGCCTTTAATCCGTTTGCCCTTCATAGAGCCGTCGCGTTGGCCGCTAACGATGGACAAAGAGCGATTCGCTAGCGGTTCGACGCCGGCGGTCGATAGTTTGACCGGCTGAATGGTCCCATCGTCATTGAACGACATCTGATTAATGCAGACCTGACGAGTAACGCCACTACGTCCATATTCCAAATAGGCAAAGTAATAGTCATCAGTGCCTTCGGGAGAAAATACGGTGCCGTGTCCTGGCCCAAAAATCCCTTGTTCAGGATCACTTTGGGCAACAATATCGTGCTCAGGAGTTTCGAACGGACCCAGTGGGGAATCGCGACTGATGCAGTAAGCGTAGTGATACGTTTCGTGGCCGCTAAGTGTGTAAAGGTAGTAATAGATACCGTTGCGTTTGAACACGATCGGGCCTTCGCTATATCCATCTCGCCCGGTCTTGATCGTAAGCGGATCGCCAACCACTTGGGTTAGGTCGTCGTTCATCCGCCATGCCCTACGGTGATTGCTAAACAAGTAACCTTGTCCATCGTCATCAACAAAAACTTCGGCATCAATCGTGTCCAGCAGCGGCTCTTCCCTGCTGCCAGCGATCAATTGAAACGGACCATCGGGCGAATCCGCTGCCGCGACGCGAATCTTGTGATTGAGGCTCGGGAATAGTAAATACCGGCCGTCATGACGAATAATGCGGCTGGGAGCCCAATACAACATGTCGCTCGCCTCAGGCATCAAATGCCCTTTGAACGACCAATTCACAAGGTCCGTTGATTTCCAAACCACAGCCGGCCCGTTGTGCCATCGGCCAAAGCCTTCGCGAGGACAATCGTCCGTAGTGGCGGTCATATAAAACACGCCGTCGAATTCGGATATCGATGGATCCGCGATACAATCGGCAACAACAGGGTTGCCGCTTGATGAAGGCCAAACCGCTGGTTCAGGAGTGGCGCCAAGTCGATCCAGTGTCACATCATCGTACCAAGCCGTTCCCGAGGATCTTCCCCAACCGCCCAACAGTGCGTTGATCTGCAAATGCTCATGCGCGCCAGTGTCAAATTCAATGGCCACGCTCTTCCACGACATTGTACCGGTCACGGCCTCGGTCTTTGCCATGACAATTTCATGAATGTTCAGCAAGGCTCCCCGACCGCTTCCCGCTACAACATTCTCGGTTCGAATCTTGCCGCCAAGCCGATAGCGACTATTCGGTTGAACCTCGGCGATCGTCGACCAAGCCGCATCAGCGGTCTCAGCCGATTGGATACTTACACACCGCGAATCGTCGATTCCCGTGGCCACCGATGCAAATTGTGCTTCGCCGGCAAAGACGTGAGTATTCCAGTGCAAAGGGGCGACCAATTCCTCTTCACCGTTAGAGCCAATTTCCTCAAACGATCCGTTAATACTCCCCGGTGGTTTCATCACCAGCAACCGCTGGGCGACTTCTTCGGAAACGGCAAAAGTCGTCCCATGCCTCATCCCACTGGGGTAAACCAGTGGCGTGGAAAGTTCTTCCCACGATTCGAAATCACGAGTCTGCATCGCCTTGTAGTGGTGACGCCCATACTCATCAAAATAGACGATCCAGCGATCTTCGACTCGCAAAACAGATGGCCCTTCGACCCAATCAGGCGAGAACGGTTCACCCAGTCTTTCGAAAGGCCCTTCCGCCGTCGACGCAGTGGCCACAAACAAGTTCTTTTTCGCTTCGGGAAATCGCGTTTCGTCTTTCGAAACCAAAATATAACGATCACCATCACGAACCATGAAAGAATCAATCACAGCCAATCCCGGATCGTAGAAAAGTTTCGTCTCGGAATAGCTCTCAAAATCCTTTGTCGTAACGTAGTACATGCGGTGATTCAGTTCGCTTTCGCACGTCCCGGCTGTCTCGGGGAATCGTTTGCCGATCGTTGACGCCCAATAGATCAAGTATTGCTTGGTCGCATCGTCGTAGAAAATTTCCGGTGCCCAACAATTCTCACAATCAGGCTCGTGATCCATCACGCCAACACGCTGTTGAGTTGACCAATGGATCAAATCCTTCGAATGCGCGACGCCAATTCCCTGATCGTGCCACCCGCTGGTCCAAACCATATGAAACATTCCATCGGGGCCACACACAATCGATGGATCTCGCATCAAACGATCTTTGTCCACGGTCGGTCGAAGCAAGGAACGATCGCCATTGATCGCTGTCCATTGAATGCCGTCGGTTGAGTGGGCTAGGTGTAGACCGTCCTCGCCGTTGCCTTTGAAATAGCTAAACAGGTAGTGATCATCAGCAACAACAGTGGATATCAAACCCACCGTTGACATCGCCAAAACGATCCACAGCACGACTGTCATCAAGGGACGGTTCATAGTGTTGGGCTTTGGGTTGGGGAAGAATTTGGGCTGGGTAAGAAGGAGGAGGGCTATCGATCAGGTCGACGCACACAAGTCTTTGCGTCTGCGTGGTAAACCTCAGCATCGGGAGTAAACGTCTGCAATGGGAATTGCATCGTCAGGACGTCTTCAGCCTAGTTGCGTTCATAGCAGCGGGTCGGTGACACGCCCCGACCGGATTGTGCATGCTCGACTGTACCCCGCGGACAGGTGCTCAACTAGTCAATAATCGCGCATTAAAATATCAGATATACGCAATCAAGCATCCGGGTATTCCTCGCTACCGAAATTTAGGATCCGCAAATGTACTATTTTTTTGCGCAAAACTAAGGCTAGAGACTTCGCAAATTTGTCTTTACGCTTTCCGTAACTTTCCGATGCACGCGCGTTCCGTATCGTTGTTTTTGATTCGCCAGCGCCAAGATTTGCTGCTTCTGCAAATCCTACCAATGAACATTCCTCCTCGGACTAGATTTCCGTCATGAGCGTATCCGTTGCACAGCTTCGTTTCCTGCTTGCACTGATGGTGCTGCAATTCACCTTCAATTTAAATTCATTGGTGGACGCCGCCGAATCAACCGCGTCACAAGACTCTCCTCGCGCCGGCACGATCACCGTTCATGTAGACCAACCCACGGTGGAACTGCCCGAGACTCTTTACGGGTTGTTCTATGAGGACATCAACTATTCGGCTGATGGTGGCCTGTACGCGGAGCTTGTTCAAAACCGTTCTTTCGAATACTACCCAGTGGAAGGTTGGAACAGGCGTAGCCAAACAATGCAACCGCTTACCGCATGGGAGAAAGTTTGTGACAAGAATGAAGATTGTTCGCTTGCGGTTGAATCATCCGATCCACTCAACGATGTCAACATGAATTACCTTCGCTTGACGATCACGAAACCCGGCGATGGCGTTGGTGTCGCGAATCTCGGCTACGACGGAATATCAGTAAAGGAAGGCGAAACCTACGAGTTCTCTGTCTATGCCAAACGGACAACGGACAATCAATTGCCACTTCACGTTCGGTTGGAAGGTGAGCAAGGCGAGATTGCCTCGGCCCAGATTGACACGTTGTCAAAGGAGTGGACGAAGTACGAAGTCCCGATGACCGCCCGACGAAGTGACGCGAAAGGTCGATTGGTCTTGCTAACCGGTGGTACGGGCGACGTGATGATGGATATGGTCTCGTTGTTCCCTCGAAACACATTTAACGAACGTAAGAACGGTCTTCGCGCCGATCTCGTTCAAGCTCTCGTTGACCTCAAACCTGCTGTATTCCGATTTCCGGGCGGGTGCATTGCCCACGGGCAAGGACTCGACAATGCTTACCGATGGAAAGACACGATTGGCGACGTTGCCGAGCGCAAACCGAACTGGAACCTTTGGGGTTACCACCAAAGCTATGGCCTCGGTTACTACGAGTACTTCCTGCTTTGCGAAGACATTGGTGCCGAGCCATTGCCCATTCTTCCCGTCGGTGTCAGTTGCGGGTTCCGCCAACCGTTTCAAAATGCCTTGATGGACCAATTGCAACCATGGATTGATGATGCCGTTGATTTGGTTGAATTCGCCAACGGTCCCGTTGACAGCCATTGGGGTAGCATTCGCGCATCGATGGGGCATCCCAAGCCGTTCGGGCTAAAGTATGTTGGGTTAGGAAACGAAGACCATCATACGCCGGAGTTTGAAGAACGTTTCCCACACTTTGTGCGTGCGTTGCGAGAGCAAGCACCGGAAGTCAAAATCGTAGGCACGTCGGGTCTTGGACCTGAAATCCCAATCTACGAATTCATGTCCGCTCAGGGATGTGACCTCAGTGATGAACACTACTATGAATCACCCGAATGGTTTATCGCCAACGCACATCGCTTTGATAATTTTGATCGCAGCAAAACGAAGGTTTTTGTCGGTGAGTATGCCTCGCGAGGCAATCAACTTTACAATGCCGTTGCCGAGGCGGTTTATTTGACCGGGATTGAACGCAACGCAGACCTTGTCCAAATGACCGCGTACGCGCCTCTATTTGCACGCTACGACTACACTCAGTGGACCGCCGCAGATTTGATTTGGTTCAATCACGACACCGTCGTGCGGACGCCGAACTACTACGTGCAACAACTCTTCAGCGTCAACAAGGGCGATAAATACCTAAAGAACGAATCGGAGTTCGACGCCGCATTGTCATCCGAATCGCTACCTTCGGTCGGCCACGTCGGCGTTGGCACCTGGGACACGACAGCCGTGTTCGATCATATTCAAGTCAAAGTTGGCGATGATGTCGTCATCAAAGACGGTTTCACCGACGAGGATACCGACAACGGTTGGCAGGTGCTTTCGGGGGCATTCGCTCGTGGCAACGAAGGCTATGCTCAATCCGACCAAGCGGCCAAACCATCGTTGACGATCCATGAAACACCTATTGAAACACCCGAAGCGGTCCTGACACTAAGAGCCAAGAAAGTGGCCGGACGTGAAGGATTCTTGATCGTCTTTGGACATAAAGCTTCGCAAACCAATTATTGGTGGAATCTCGGCGGATGGGGCAATACCCAACATGGAATCGAAAAAGGCTCTGCGGACGGAGAGGGCGGACGAAGTCTTGTTGTCGGGAAAGCGGGGCGCATCAGGACCAATGTGTGGTACGACATCCGCGTCGAATTGGATAGCAACCACATTCGCTGCTACTTAGACGACGCTTTGATTCATGATGTGACGCTCGAAACCCCCAACGTCGCCGTCGCTGCAAGTCACGACGATGATGCGAATTGCATCGTTTTGAAACTTGCCAACCCAACCAATGAGACATACCGCACTTCGATTAAGCTTGAGGGTGCTGGAACCATTGCTGCAACCGCGACTCTGTTCGAGTTGGCTGGAGATCGCGTCGACATGAATGACCTGGAAAACCCCCATCACATCAAGCCTGTCAAACGTGAGATCTTGGTTTCCGACGAATTCGAGCACATGATCCCGCCGATGTCGGTGCAGTTCGTACGTATCCCGCATCAATAAACTTATGCGGTCTACCTCAAAATATAGCGTCGCAAGCGCTCTAACCCTTTCCCTTCCACTGAGATCCATTCCGCTGTCGCATGTTTGATCTGCACTTTAGGCAACTTGGTTTAAGATCCCAACGGTCATTGCCGGACCGACACGCATCATGCTACACAAGGTTTGCGTCTCGAAATTGCTGCTATTTTTGTTGCATGCGGCCCGCGTTTATCCATGAAGACCATGCAAAAATGTTACAGTTAGGGAAGTTGAATTTTCATCTGTTCGATCGAGCAAAGGAACTCTGAGAGCATGACGATCCGGGACACGCCAAACGTGGCGTTATTGATAGAGACCTCCCGCGGATATGGTCGGCAGATGCTTCGCGGAATCGTACGTTATGCGCGACTTCACGGGCCATGGGGATTCTACATTACGCCCGGCGATTTCGTTCAGGCCCTACCCCAAATGCAGCAGTGGGGCGGTACAGGCATTATTGCCCGGATCGAAACACAAGAGATAGCTGACGCGATTTTGGAAACGGGCTTACCGACGATCGCGCTAGACCTAACCGAAGAAGAATTAAAACCTAGCCATCCGCTTTCAAAATTGAGCGAAGTGTCGTCTGACTCTAAAGCCGCAGCAAGGATGGCAGCCGAGCATTTATTAGAGCGAGGTTTCCAAAATTTTGCGTTTGTCGGAAACGAGGAACGCGTCTGGTCGAAACGGCGAGAGAAAAGCTTCTGTGAAGCAATTGCCGAAGCGGGATTTAAAGTCAACGTCTACAATTCGACTCGTACTTGCAGTTGCCAAAACTGGGGACAAGATCTGCCCAATTTGTCAGCGTGGCTTCAGAGTTTGCCAAAGCCAACGGGAACGCTTGCATGTAACGATTCCCGCGGGCGAGATGTCTTGGAAGCCTGTCGGACTGCCGGAATTAATGTACCTGAGGAATTAGCCGTAGTGGGTGTCGACAATGACGAACTCCTCTGCGAGTTGGCAAATCCGCCTCTATCCAGTGTGGCGTTCAACGCCGAAGGTACCGGTTATCAAGCGGCAGCATTGTTGGATCGCATGATGCAACAAAAACAACTCAAGCCAAAACGTTTGAAAGCGAAGCCGCTCCATGTGGTCACGCGACGATCGACCGACATTGTTGCCATTGCCGATCCCGATATTTCAGCGGCGCTCCGTTTCATTCACAACCATGCGACGGAACCTATTCAGGTGGAAGATGTCGTTCGGCATCTTGGTATTTCACGCCGAAAACTTGAAGTTCGCTTTCAGCAACTCATTGGTCGTACGCTTCATGCTGAGTTGCACCGCGTCCGTATGGAACGGGCGCGACGCTTGTTAGCGGAAACGGAGTTACCGATTCCAAAGATTGCCGAGTCCACTGGATACAGCACCCCGTCGTACTTCATCCAAGTATTCCGGTCAGAACACGATACTACCCCTGCAAAATACCGCCGCCAATTGCGTGATTGAAGCGGCGGGATGAATAGATCGTCCACTCAACCGCGCATGATTGAGTTTAGCAGTCATCTCGTCGAAAAATCAAGACAAAGGTTTTATGGTTTCAGTGGCTCGGCGCCCTGACGTAACACTTCAAGTTTCATGTTTCGATAGCGAACCTCGGTTTTTCCACCACTGTGGAGTTGAAAAGCGATGATGCCGCGTTCTGCGCCTGCCTGATCGTCTCGGTCAACACAGGGTTGGCCATTGATGAATGTGCGAATGTGATGGCCCTCGGCGACGAATTCGTATTGGTTCCATTCGCCAAGTTGGACGTGCTGTTCGCCCGACTTGTCCCACAACAACGCGCGGCCGTGTTCTTCCTACAGCTTGCCCCACCAACCTTTGCCAATATCGGCTTGGTAGCCGCTGACTTCGCCGTCGTGTACCTTGCTGCGAAATTGGATACCACTGTTTCCCTGATTGCCAACGAGCTCGCGTAAATCAACGACAACACGACGCATCGATTCACTGTCCGTTCCATTGCTTCATAAAAAGACTTCACCGTTGTCTTTGCGTATCAATTCGACGCGAACCGACTTTGTCCGATGAGTCAGGACGTGCGAGCCCTTCATGCCACCGACTACAACGTCGGGTAGTCCGTCCGCGTTAATATCCTTGACCGTGACTTGTCGACCGATACCAGCCTCTCCGTCAATCAAGTACGGAATCCAGTCAACTCCATCGTCACCGCGAACCAGCTTGAACCAGTAAACCACGGCTCCGGCGTCCCACATTGGACTTCCCCGGTGATGAGACCAGTAGGTTTTTCCGGTCACAATGTCTTTCAACCCATCGCCATCCATATCGACCAAAGCGAGCGAATGTAGTTCACTAAATAGAACGCCATATTTGTTTTCCGACTCATGCGATCCCATGATCTGGTGTCGTACAAACGAGACTTCATCGCCAATTTTCCTCTGTTCGTACCAAGCCAGCCCAAACTCATGAGCCGAATCGCTTGTGATGATGTCGTTGTCACCATCCGCGTCGACATCGTACGCATAGATTTCGGCTCCGCCGCTTCCGCCAGTAAGCTTGACTGAATGAGGTCGCCATCGCGTGGTGTCTGCATTGGCACGCGGTTGTTCGTACCAACCGCCTGGGTGAATGATGTCCATCCGACCGTCGTTATTGACGTCGCCAATTCCAAGGCCGTGTCCAAACTTACTAGAACCGGTCTGTTCGGAAATCGGATGAAACTCCCACGTCCCCAATGGGTTATCAGCGTCGATCGTTGCGAAACCGAAAAAACCGTCTTGGATGCAAACAAGCTCGGGGCGATCGTCGCCGAAGAGGTTCACGAATTGGGGCGATTCGTTCGACACACTATCCAATACACGATGTTTCTTCCAATGAGCATCAAACCCATCCTTCCTTGGGTTCTCGTACACGTAGGCCGGCGTCCCAGGGAAGCCCACGACGAACACGTCGTTCCATCCATCACGATTGATGTCGTGCACCCACGAGAAGAAATTGTCTGCGTAGCCGTTTACGTCCTGAGCGACGGGTTTGTAGATCTCGTATTAAGTCTTGTAGTCGGGGCCGGCAAACCAATACAGACCGTAAACCGCATCGGCCACGCCGTCACCGTTAATGTCCCCGGCATTGGCACCTTCGGAGAAATAGGTGGACGTCAGTTGAACTCTGTCGAAAGAATGAACGACATTTTCTTCAGCCTGGGCCGAGACCGAAGCAATGATGCACGCGAAGATGACGAGGCGAGAAATGAGCATAGACGGAACCTTAAGGATGGAATGTTGCCGCGAGCCGCTATCGAAAGCGAGAAAAGAAAATGAGTTGCCGCAGTCTTCAACACCAGCGTTATCAATGCCAATCTTGGATCGTTAATGGATCACCAGTTTCAATCTTAGTCGAATCGATCACGACATGTTTGACCCGTTGACGTTTCCATGTATAGGTCACGTGAACGAATCCGTCTTCGGTTTGAATGATCGCCGGATAGCTGAATTCGGCATTTCGTTCATTCTCCAGCACGGCAACTTTTCGCCATGTGAAACCATCATCGGAAATTGCCAGATTCAACAAGCCTCGGCGTCCCCAGCCCGTCTTGCCGCTACCAAGATGGTTATATACCAAAAGGTGACGGCCATCACGCAACGTAATCGCTTCGATTCCCGAATTTGGATTTGGAAGGTCGATCGCCTCAAGTGCTGACCACGTGTCGCCATCATCCCCAGAAACACTGCTGACAATGACGTTCTCCTTCGTCCGACATAGAACTTGCAATTTCCCGCCTGGATGTCGCAAGAACGTCGGCTGAATTGCGTTGTACTGATTCGCTGTTTCGATTGGCCCCATTCGATTCCATGTACCGTTTGGGTGACCGTCTTCGAGCGATATCGACTCAAAGTGAATTTTCCAGCCGTCATATTCGGTGGACGAACCACACAGCAGTGTCTTTCCATCGCTCAAAAGAATCGGCTTGCAACGAACCGGTCCGTCGATTCCCTCCGGCAAGCGGCGACGATTGCGAAACGTCTTGCCGCGATCGAAACTGACCATCATCTCGCCCCACCACTCACGCGGATTCGGCCCCACCTTGAAAAACAAGAGTGTTGGCGAGTCCCCTGGAGGCTGAAAAAGGACCGGATTCCAACACGGATATCGAAGTCCGTTGTGCTGAACTCCGTCGGCGACCTGCGATGGCGTGGACCATCGAGCCCCATCATGGTAGCTAACCCATATGCCAACGTCTTTCTGACCTTCCTTGGTACCACCAAACCAAGCCGCAACGAGTCCGCGACTGGTTTCGCAGATCGTCGACGCATGGCATTCCGCAAAACTTGCCTTGGTGTAAATGAACTCTTCACTCACCAACCCAGGGAATCGTTTTTCGCTTTCCACTTTGGCTGGCGATGCGACAAGCTGTTCGTCCGAGTACGTGACGCATTGGTCATGCTCAGCGTAGTACAGCCGCCCATTTTCCGCTCCGACTAACAAGTCCGGCTTACCGTCTTGGTTGAAGTCGCACGTAGCGGGGCTTGAAGTATGCCCGGCTACATTTCGACGCGCAAGGTTTCCAATCTTTTTCAGAACCACTTTTCCATCACGATCTTGGCAGTTGCGATACCAGAGGGCGTTTTCCGAGTTCACCAAAACATCCAATCGCGAATCACCGTCCCAGTCGACAACATTCAGCTTGACTCGGCCGGAACCGCCACAGCTCTTTGCGTTGAGTTGCAGCGGTTGATCGCTCTCATCGACAAAGATGCGCTTCGCTTCCCCGCCGTCCGAACGCAGCGTCAAGTAGCCCTGCTGATCGAGCATTACTAGGTCAAGCTTGCTGTCGGCGTCAAAATCAATGGCAATCGGAGTCGTTCGCCACTGAGTCACGGTGTCGCCTGCTAAGGTATCGGACAAAATCCAATCCGGTGGCGATTCATGAAGTCCCGTATGAAGCGGAGTGTCGATTAACTTTCCTGCCTCGGTTCGCAGAATACCGACGCGAGCAAGTATCGAGTTGTAGATGACATCGGGGTCAGAATCGTCATCCCAATCAGCGACCGATAAAGTAGTGTATCCCCACTTCGCTTCCGCCGGCCCTTGAATCGAGCCACTTGGTCCCGCCAGAATGCGAAAGGGCTTTGAAACGGTTTTGTCATCAGCGGTTTGAGCTGGCAACCGCGTTGGGGACGACCACTTGGGCATATCGTCCGCACCCATACCGAGATTCACGAACAAGCCAATGTAGCCAGCCGTGTTCCCACACAGAATATCTTGGTCACCATCGTGGTCCCAATCATATGCGTAGGGTGTCGCCAGTGCACCGAATTTCAGCGTGTCCGCTTCCTGCTGAAAATATTGTGGCCCAAGAAAGACGGGATTTCGATTCTGTAGGCCTCCAGTATTCTCGACCAACGCGACGCGACCATCTTCATCACCCACGACCAGATCAATATCTCCGTCGCTGTCCCAATCGAACGCTGTCGGCGTGATCATCTGCAAATCCATCACCAGCGGTTCGCCTACGTTGTCCTTCAGTTTTTGGCCAGCCGAGTACTCGGGGTTCATTCGCGTGCCAAGATTTTCAAAATAGGTGAAGCCATCAAGGAATTCGCCGCACAACAGGTCGAGGTCTCCGTCCCCATCAAAATCCGCGAAGTTAGGAGAAGGCCATCCGTAGACATCGATATCACCACCGGCTGCCTGCACCCTTTGTGGTGACTGAGAATACTGCGGTTCGGTCGTCGTTCCGTCATTGGTGATCAGATACACATAGCCATGCAGAGGTCCGTTCCGCCAGCGACCGTGGTTGTCATACGCATGATCCCAACCGTAATCCGTCCAGTCGCCGACACCAACGACGATGTCCTGATCAGCGTCTCCGTCATAGTCAATATACCGCCACATATTGGCGCGAACTCTGCTTTGGTGAATGTTGTTCTTAGGGTAGAACCGCTTACCAGATTCAAAGTCAAAGACGCCGGTTTTCGCATCGCGAGAATATTCCCAGCACGTCTCGAGAATCCGCGGCTGACCATCCACATAACTGACCTGCAAGTTCTGCTTTGCCTTGCCGACACGGACGCCAGGTCGAAACACGGGCAATTTCGCTGCGCGATCCTGCGTCGGATTTTCGAAAAAGTAAACGCCGTTGGACGGTTTGTCTGGGCACGACACCAATAGATCCATGTCGCCATCGCCGTCATAGTCCATCGGCATCGGCCACGCCCAAAGTCCCACGCCCAGATCGACATGGAGTCCAGGATGGTTGTACTTCAACTCGTTCAGATTCCATCCGTCATCTGCATTGACTGAAACCGAAACCACGAGGACGATGAAGGTGGCCAAAACACGATTCAATCCATTCCGAATGGACTTCGCAATCAACGATTCGCATGTCCGCGACAAACAGGTGGCATAGTTAGCTTGTAACATTGGTTTCCTCTAATTCTCTGTCGCCAATTAACTTCGCGGCGGCGAAGCCGGTTATCGTGATCGTAATTGTGCCAAGGAACACGGTCAAAAATGGATGGAGTGGGTTACGGCAACTTTCCGCCAGAAACAATGCATTTGGCGAAAAGGTTAGCCATGTAATCACCGCAACGCCAACGACGACGCCGCAAATCGCCGCACCGGAAGTGATCCTACGACTGAAATAGCTTAATAGAAAAAAGCCAAGCATACCGCCGCTTATCACCCCCGACATTTGCCACCAAACATCAAGCACGCTTTTGACATGAATCATTGCCATCGCCAAACCAGTACCGGCGACTCCCCAAAAAGCCGTGCTCAGATAAAGCACCATCATCGCTCGCTTGTCACTTGGCTCGGACTCGATCAGCCGTTTGTATAGGTCGGTAAGCGTCAGTGTCGCTGAACTATTTAAACTGCTACTAATCGTGCTCATTGCCGCAGCAAGAATTGCCGCCAACATGATGCCCCGTACGCCTGACGGAAGTGATGACATGATGAAGTGTGGGAAAATTGCGTCGCCCTTACCGATATTCCACTCAGCGATTAAATCCTCGGGCAGCAGGTCCGGTTGCACCGTGTAATAGCAATAAAGCGACGTTCCGATGAAGAAAAAACAGGCACTGATGGGTACGTACAACAGGCTCCCAAACCAAACTGATTTCTTTGCTTCTCGTTCGGTCTTCGCCGAGAGGTAACGTTGTGTGTAACTTTGGTTGATCGCAACGTTCTGAAAGTTAATTGTCAATGCGTATAGCATGACCACCCAAACCGTCGATTCTGTCCACTCGGAAATACTAAAACTGCCGAGACTGAATTTGTTCTCTGCCGCTGCAACCTCTAGAATCTGTTGCGGGCCTTCCGGCATGAAAAAGGGTATACAAACCGCACACAGGATCGCGCCACCAATCAACACGACCGATTGCAACGCATCGGTCAAAACGACACCTTCGAGACCTCCGATGCATGTATAGAGCGTCGTCAGCACGCCTGTGACAACGATGATTGTCACCATGTCCCAATGCAAAAGCCGCTGCATGACTACCGCAATCAAAAACATCACCGACCCGACCCTAGCGATTTGCAACAACATGAAGCACACGGACATGTAGAGTCGCGCCCACGTCCCAAATTGCGATTCCATGTGTTCATAGGCAGAAACAAGCCCGTGTCGGCGGTAGAACGGCACGAATAGCTTGGCACCGAGCCACGCGATGAGTGGCAGAGAAAGCGAAAATACAAACGCATTCCAGTTGCCGACAAACGCCTTACCAGGAATGGCCAGAAAACTGATACTGCTGACGTAGGTACCAAAAATCGATAAGCCAACGATCCAACCACCCAGCCTGCCGCGAGCTACCATAAAGGAATCGGGATCGCGACTACGCCGCATGCACCAAAAACCGAGGCCAAGCGAGGCCGCTAGGTAAACGATCAGTATGATGTAATCGAGTGTCGACATTGCTTAACGTTTGCTTGTCTTTGTGCTGTATATCAAGTTCGAATAACCTGCCGTGATCCGCGCATCCGAGTTAGCATCACCGTGCGAATCCATCCGGTGCCACCTCAATGCGAGACGTCCGATATCGCGGGCCAAACATCTGCCAACAATTTGAGCGCATACCTAAAACACTCAAGACGCATCTCCGAAAGTAAACATTAATGACGGCTTGCCGCATCCGTCCATTGCCAACTCACGAAGATATTGTTCAGTGAAATTCGTAATCCGGATTTTTGTCTCGGCCTGCTTCAGGGCAAAGCCAATTAGTTCGCATCAGCAAATCGGTTTCACCAACGGCGTCCTCTCGACAACAATGACCACCACAGTCTACTCGATTTTTCTGGCCGCCTGTGGACCAGCGTATCGATCACTGATCGTGTCAGACTTTGCGGGGACACTGCCCATATGGACCTTCGTACAGAACGGTTGGTTACAGAATGCACTAACAACGGAACTGCATTTGCCAACCAGGAAATTAAATTTGCGTAGCCCGCAAAGAAGCAGCGAAAAGGGGGGCAGGTACAAACGCGTACCGCTATCGCACGCACGCCTAAACCTCGCGATTGGGTGAGTAACCAGGTGAGGAAAAAAGACGACCAAAAAAGTCAATCCGACTGTTCGGCCCAAATACCCTCACAGAAAAAATGACAGAAGAATGCACACGGCCATCGCATCAAAAGTTAACCAAATATTCGTTTCAGACTTGGCTAAGTCCAATGTCGGTGCGAAAGATTTCATTTGACGAATGTCAAGGCAACGGCACGCACAAACGGATTTCCAAATGTCATACAAGTCGCTCGTAAGCTTTACGATTGCTTCCAACACGTCCAAGAATCAAGAGTCAAGGACCGAATCATGCACACACTCCACTCCATTCTCTTTATTGTTGTCTGCGCAGCAATTGCCGATGCCGATGGTCCCGCAGGGATGGAAGAATTCGCAGTCCAAAAACGGAATTGGCTTGAAAGGTTTGTTGATATTGAAGACGAAATCCCATCTCACGATACGATTGGCAGCCTTTCACCTGATCCTACAATCCGGTTGTTAACTCGCTTGTTGTGGATTCGATTCCTGCGCAGGTGACCGAAATCATTCTTATTTCTCGGACGCATGGAATTCACCGCCAAACGAGCATAGTGGCAGTGACAAAAATTGTCACCCTTCTGTCGGTATGGTGTCTGTTGCAATCCCATTGTCGTTGCACTACATTCGATATCGTCACGGGATCATGAAACTCCCGCTGACTAATTTTATATTCATCCACTCGACGCTAGGGCTTGCAACACGGCTGTCACCCAAGGGCACGAAGTGCAGTCAGATGTTGCTCTTTTTGCGAACTGATTGCGACTCTTGATCGTCAGTGCTTCAGCTCGCAAACTCCAATCGATCGACAGGACGGGTCAAGGCCAATCTCTCGTTCCCGATAACGTTCCAATCGATCGTCCTGAAATCATTGATGAAACGATAGACCCAACTCACACACGCTCGCTCACTCGACAAAGGTGTCTTATTCAATCGAAAATGGACACGAAATCTCTAGATTACTTCTCGTTTATTTTTGTCGATCACGCCCGCTAAGTCTTCACCGAGGACCACCGAAATGGCTCCATCGCCATCCGTTTGATCTCTCGATCGCTCCGCAAGCGTACCAAGACACCAAACTCGATTCGGTTAGCCGATGTCGCTCCCTCTCCCAATTGAAATGGTGCAAACAACATCATCCTGCGTGGAACCAAAGCCAAACGTTTCCCAAGATATGCCGATGTCAGGCGTATTCAAACTGATGAAAGACATACAGCTTTCCCCGGCAGCTAATCGCCAATACAATGAGCGAAGAAATCAATAACGCCACAAATGTGAACAAACGGTCAGTCCGGGAGTCGAGACGGGCCCCATTGCCGCGTCAAGCATGACTCATGGGAACATTGTCGCCCGCTAGTGTTGCCAGCTACCCGTTTAAGCAAACGAGTTATCACACGGCTCAGTCGTGTGATAACAAGACATATCAGTAGCTAACCCGTATATAAACAATCGTTATCCGATCAACGACGATCGGTATGCTGGTGTTGGGCCTTGGCGTCACAACACTGGCTTGCGGCTGATGCCGGTGAACGATATACGCGAGGAACCATTCCCTCGGACAATTTTTCTGGTTCGACCTTCCAATCTCCTGATGGTTTGCGCGAGCCTCCTCGCACCGACCATCGGCGTGCTCGGGCGACATTCGTTGCTCGACGACGGAACGTCCTGATGGCTTG
>SJPJ01000001.1:8558684-8560540 GCA_007859835.1 Novipirellula herctigrandis
ATCCGTCTTGAATTTGATCGCTGAATGCAATGTCATTGTTGACGCCGGAAGATCGTAACGACCTCAACTTTGATCGCATCGGACCTGTGCTGGAGACACTCGTCGATTCTGATCGGCTGACAAGCGATGAACGCCGCGCCGTCGAACTCTGTGCTCGCGCCGCCGCTGATCTTATCTCACTGGAACACCAAGAGAGAATGCGCGAGTACTACGCTCGGCAGGACGTTTCACAACGGAGTGCCGACACAATCGCAGCCTGGCTTGAGAGCAATCCAAACGCCGAACCCGGCACTGTCGTTGCTGTATCTTGCCGCATGCACGTCGCATCGTTTGATAGGAGCGGAAGACTGCAACTCACCCCATTTCTTGACTGATGCTAGATAAACCGTTCGTCAACCAGAAAGTGGCGGATAACCATGGCGTTCACACGAAGCACGGCATAAGATCTTTACAAATGGAAACCACATAGGCCGTGCTCGGTGACGCCGGCCGTTACCCGACGTAAAATGAAGATCGTATCGAACGACAACATCGATCCTGTTTGATGATCTCTTTTCGACAACGCGACCCGAACGCCAACGTCAAAAGCGTAAGTTAAAAATTGCTCGTCTAAGTTACCCGTTGGCTAATGCGACTCCACGACGGCGTTTGGCTGGAACCTTGGCTAGCCTAACGTCGCTGCTTCGGCCTTTCGGCGTTACCCAAAAACCTGCCCAACAACTGTTTTATTCGACACTGATTTGATACACTGATGCTTTCCGTGGTGACTTGCTCGCCCGTGATCACTTCCACGGAATCGACAATCAAATGGCCGGGATTTCGGGTAACCATCGGATGCAACGGAGGACCGGTGGTTCGTTTTCACGAATGGATAGTCAACTCCCGGTCCCCGCTGATCCGTACCGTTACCCGACTAAAGAATGACTGATCGCCCGCCTGTTTCCAAAGTGCTCGATTCAACGCAGTCTTTGCTAGAACTCCAAGGGCTCTGGGAACATGCTTGGCAATGGTTTGCCACCTGCATGAAAACGCAAGGATGGCCCGAACTGACGACCTCGATTGGTGCGCCAGCGTCAGAAGCCGACTTGTCCGTACTTTCTCGTCACTCACTTCACAACATTCCGCAGACGTTTCTTGAAGCCTGCTGCTCTTACTCGTCCGCTGTAACCTTCCACTTGCCTTGGCCTCCCGAGGGATCACCTGCAGTTCTGAAATACGATCATCGCCCTGATCACATTTCTAACGCGGAGATTGGCGGGAAAATGATGGTGTGGTCGCTGCAACACTCCATTGAACATCTTGACGGGTACCTGGATTACTGCGACGCAAACCTTGGTGCAACTCCATCACTTGATCCGATCTTTGCGAACACCGTTCCGGTCATTGCCATCGACAATGGTGACTACGTTGCACTGAATCTGGATGATGGCTGCGTCTACTACATGTCCAAATTTCACGACCCCTCGATGACGTGTAAACGACTGGGCTATGACTTCTGGGATTATATCGGACGGATCAGCATGCTCGGATGTCCCGTTCCGACGTGTTTTCCAGACTCTGGATTTTACGACTCCGAGAACCAAGTGATTGCCCTTGATTCCACAGCATCCAATGATTGGATAAACTGGCTCGAAACATACACAGGATGATGCGGGTAACCATCGCATGCACACGGAGCGGCGGTGGAGAGATTTCGCAAATGGTTGCCGTGCTCCCGCCGCCCGGTGATGCGTACCGTTATCCGATCAACGACGATCGGTATGCTGGTGTTGGGCTTTGGCGTCACAACACTGGCTTGCGGCTGATGCCGGTGAACGATATGCCCGACGAACCATTCCCTCGGACAACTTTTCTGG
>SJPJ01000001.1:8560733-8567091 GCA_007859835.1 Novipirellula herctigrandis
TGTGCTCTGCTATCGGTGCGTTGTCGATGATCCGCTGGCAATCGTTTGGTCCGACAACGTCGTTTGTTGCTTTCAAATTGGGACCTCGTTAAACTGATACTGCTAGGGAACGGACAACCGTCACCGAAGGGGCCGAAGGCTAAACTGACGGTGCTCGGTCGATTGATTCATTATGGTGACTCGATCGGCGTTTTACCCGCATCCGTGTGATAACCATCGGATGCAACGGAGGACCGGTGGTACGTTTTCTCGAATGGTTGCTCAACTCCCGGTCCCCGCTGATCCGTACCGTTACCCGACGTAACGATGAAGATCGTATCGACGTACAACATCGATCTCGTATGATGATCTCGTTTCGACAACGTGATCCGAACGCCAATGTCAAAATCGTAGTTTGAAAATTGCTCGTCTAAATTACCCATTGGCTAATGCGACTCCACGACGGCGTTTGGCTGGAACCTTGGCTAGCCTAACGTCGCTGCTTCGGTCTTTCGGCGTTACGCAGATGCCTGCCCAGCAACTGTTTTATTCGACACTGATTTGATACACTGATGCTTTCCGTGGTGACTTGCTCGGCCGTGATTACTTCCACGGAATTGACATTCAAATGGCCGGGATTTCGGGTAACCATCGGATGCAACGGAGGACCGGTGGTTCGTTTTCACGAATGGATAGTCAACTCCCGGTCCCCGCTGATCCGTACCGTTCGTTGGATAAAGTGAACGTCATCGTTTCCTTTTCATCACGACGCAAGCCAATATCGGTTACCCCTCACCGAATGGGATCGTAACAAATCTCATTCGCACGTTGACGCTAGATGACCGAACGCTCGCTCTTTAACGTGGCCTGTAAACTTCTTGGCCTGTGGCTGATGTTTCGAGCAGTGTCCGCATTTGTTTGGGCTTTTCTCGCTGGACGATATTCCGAACAATTTCTACTAGAGCCGCCTGAAGCGTTCGGATGGTTTTCCGGCGCGGTCGCACTGGCATTTGGGCTATTCCTTTGCTGCCGGTCCGGCTGGCTCACCCAACTGATGTTTCGCATTGACGGCCCTCTCGACTCTGAACGTGACGGATCGCCGCCGAGACGATTGATGCCGTACTCCGACGCCAACGATAGTAGCGACACTTCGATGCCCGACGAACAATAGAACACATCGCAGAATCGTGGCGAATTTGGCACTCGGCAACACGGACGGTACAATTATTGATCGGCTTGGGGCGATGGTCGCTCTAAAATCGCTGCAAAAACACCAACGAACCATGGGATGCACGCGGAGGACTCGGCAGCGCGTTTGCAAGTGGGTGCCGTTCCGCTCGTCCCCGGTGATCCCGGCCGTTATCCGATCAACGCCGATCGGTATGCTGGTGTTGGGCCTTGGCGTCACAACACTGGCTTGCGGCTGATGCCGGTGAACGATATACCCGACGAACCATTCCCTCGGACAACTTTTCTGGTTCGACCTTCCAATCTCCTGATGGCTTGCGCGAGCCTCCTCGCACCGACCATCGGCGTGCTCGGGCGACATTCGTTGCTCGACGACGGAACGTCCTGATGGCTTGCGCGAGCAATCTCCTGTTACCATCGGCTTGCTCGGTCTTGCTTTGGAACGTAAACTGGCATTCCACCTTCCACCTAAATTCACCACGAATAACCATCCGTTGCACTCGGAGCCGCGGGCCGCGCGGATTCTCAAATCAATGTCGTTTGCCGCGGCCCGGTGAACGGTGACGTTACCCGACGTAAAATGAAGATCGTATCGAACGACAACATCGATCCTGTTTGATGATCTCTTTTCGACAACGCGACCCGAACGCCAACGTCAAAAGCGTAAGTTAAAAATTGCTCGTCTAAGTTACCCGTTGGCTAATGCGACTCCACGACGGCGTTTGGCTGGAACCTTGGCTAGCCTAACGTCGCTGCTTCGGCCTTTCGGCGTTACCCAAAAACCTGCCCAACAACTGTTTTATTCGACACTGATTTGATACACTGATGCTTTCCGTGGTGACTTGCTCGCCCGTGATCACTTCCACGGAATCGACAATCAAATGGCCGGGATTTCGGGTAACCATCGGATGCAACGGAGGACCGGTGGTTCGTTTTCACGAATGGATAGTCAACTCCCGGTCCCCGCTGATCCGTACCGTTATCGTGCACGGAAATCTGTAGATCCGACATCACCTTCTCGCCCCGTTTCGCTGAAACGTCGCTAATCAGTTTGATGCTTGGTTGTGGCAACGCAACTCTGATAGAAGTCGGTTGTCTGGCGTAACAAGCGGACCGAGTCGAAACCACTCGCAAGCGTCGGCAGTGATTCGTTGTCAGTTCCCATATTCGCAATCGTTTGGCCGAGAGTTGTGGCACTTCAAAAACACACGCAAGCGTTTGGCGATGGATTTTCGTACTGCTCATATTCGCAAGGCGTAGGCTGTGCCTTTCCGGCATGGCAACAATTCACGGTGGTGCAATCACGCTCGCGAACAACATCAACGGCCCCATTGTTTTGGATTTCACTTGATTTGCGTTGGTAGATGATGGAGAATCTTCCTGTGGGACACAACTTGCGCTGACATCTCCAATGGAGAGATCAAACGCAGTTCAAAATTGCACGATAACAATACGTTGCACACGGAGCCGCGGGCCGCGCGGCTTTTTCTGCTTGCATGACTTTCGCCGCGGCCCGGTGAACGTTGCCGTTACCCGACGTAACATGAAGATCGTATTCACGTACAACATCGATCCTCTTTGATGATCTCTTTTCGACAACGCGATCCGAACGCCAACGTCAAAAGCGTTGTTTGAAAATTGCTCGTCTAAGTTACCCGTTGGCTAATGCGACTCCACGACGGCGTTTGGCTGGAACCTTGGCTAGCCTAACGTCGCTGCTTCGGCCTTTCGGCGTTACCCAAAAACCTGCCCAACAACTGTTTTATCCGACACTGATTTGATACACTGATGCTTTCCGTGGTGACTTGCTCGCCCGTGATCACTTCCACTGAATCGACAATCAAATGGCCGGGATTTCGGGTAACCATCGGATGCAACGGAGGACCGGTGGTTCGTTTTCACGAATGGATAGTCAACTCCCGGTCCCCGCTGATCCGTACCGTTATCCGACTGAAGATGCTCGACAACAATGACCGCAGACGAACTCGCCACGCTTGTCAAATCTACATTCGCGTTGTCTGACTACGCGGCGGAGCGATACCCTGCGGACGACCTAGAGCGCGTCACTGCCTTCTTTGGCAACTCGCTACCGCCCCTCTTTCTTGCGATGCGCGGGCTTCTCCGAACGTACGCAATACCCGGCGACCATCTACCCGCTGACGAAATGATCCATGACCACCAATGGGAAGTCGAGAACAACCCGAACTTTACGACCGACCACATACCGTTTTACGCGATTGGTAACGGCGACTACCTTTGTCTTTCCCGATCTGCCGGCACCAAGAGCCCCGTGCTCTATGTCGCACACGACGATCCAACCGTTGATACACTACACGTGAAATTCGACGACTACTTGATTGATGCTGATTGGTTTCTGCACACCTGATCTAGAACGTCGGATAACCATCGCATGCAACGGAGCCGGGCTTGCGAGCTTTCAAGAATGGAGCATCAACCGTCCCGGCCCGCTGATGCGTAACGTTATCACACTCCGGGCGATTGATGTTCTGCTATGGGGGCGCTGTCGATGATCCGCTGGCAACCGTTTGGTCCGACAGCGTCGTTTGTTGCTTTCAAATTGGGACCTCGTTAAACTGATACTGCTAGGGAACGAACAACCGTCACCGAAGGGGCCGAAGGCTAAACTGACGGTGTTCGGTCGATTGATTCATGATGGTGACTCGATCGGCGTTTAACCCAAATCCGTGCGATAACCATGTGATGCAACGGAGGACGGGTGGTTCGTTTTCTCGTCTGCTTGCAAGTCGTTCGCCCGTCCCCGCTGATCACTGCCGTTACCCGACGTAACGATGAAGATCGTATCGACGTACAACATCGATCTCGTATGATGATCTCGTTTCGACAACGCGATCCGAACGCCAACGTCAAAAGCGTTGTTTGAAAATTGCTCGTCTAAGTTACCCGTTGGCTAATGCGACTCCACGACGGCGTTTGGCTGGAACCTTGGCTAGCCTAACGTCGCTGCTTCGGCCTTTCGGCGTTACCCAAAAACCTGCCCAACAACTGTTTTATTCGACACTGATTTGATACACTGATGCTTTCCGTGGTGACTTGCTCGCCCGTGATCACTTCCACGGAATCGACAATCAAATGGCCGGGATTTCGGGTAACCATCGGATGCAACGGAGGACCGGTGGTTCGTTTTCACGAATGGATAGTCAACTCCCGGTCCCCGCTGATCCGTACCGTTACCCGACTGAAGCAAACTTGATTCCATGATCGTGATGCTCACTGCCTGGACTATTGTTGCACTGGGAATTGCGATTGCATCTTTCGCGATTGTTCACGAACGCGACTGGCGCAAGCGGCTTAACAACACTATTTTGATTGACGGGTTGGTCACTGCGGAACTCGACGACCCTGAATGGGAGAACACCCGCGCTGAGATTGAATATCAAATCAACGGCTCTTCGTACCGCTTTGTCTCGAACTACGGGACAGGAATGCTGGCTGTGGGTGATCGTGTGCGTGTGGCCGTCAACACTGAAACTGGCGACGCTGAACGCCTTGCATTT
The DNA here is from genome assembly GCA_007859835.1 of Novipirellula herctigrandis. Lineage (GTDB taxonomy): Bacteria > Planctomycetota > Planctomycetia > Pirellulales > Pirellulaceae > Novipirellula_A > Novipirellula_A herctigrandis. Next base: position 8,565,437 of record SJPJ01000001.1, read on the forward strand.
GTGACTCGTTGGGTGTTTACTTTTGGTCCGATTCTGCTCGGTGGGATGTTCGTGCTTTTCGGACTTTTGATAATCCGGCAATTTGGCGGGTAACCATCGCGTGCACCCGAGCACGCGAGCCAGGCGGTTTTGAAATTGAGAATTTTTCGCGCGTGCCGGGTGACGCGTGACGTTACCCGACTGAATGAAGCACACAATGAAGTACATACCGATTGCGCTGACACTCGCGCTGTTCTGCTCGTGCACGCCACAATCGGGCGACGACTATGACGCTACGTATCAGCAGCAACTCGACGACTACGATCGGCAAACCGAACAGACGCAAAAGCAACTGGACCAAACACAAAAACAGCTCGATCAAACTCATCGACAACAAGACGAGACTGAACGTCAGCTGCACCGATCGAAAGCACATGCTGAACGCTACGAGGTACTTCTTGACCGCTGGGAGGAACAGGCAGACCGTCAGGACAAGGTTCTCGATGCGTTGGAACGCGTTTTATCACGAAAGAATGCCGGTGACGTAAACTCCAATCCGGAACCGGAAGACGGCGGGTAACCATCGGATGCACGACGAGTCGCCGAGTCGTGGTTTTTGAAGTGGAGGATCGCTCGCGGCGACCGCGTGATCCGTGACGTTATCCGATCAACGACGATCGGTATGCTGGTGTTGGGCCTTGGCGTCACAACACTGGCTTGCGGCTGATGCCGGTGAACGATATGCCCGACGAACCATTCCCTCGGACAATTTTTCTGGTTCGACCTTCCAATCTCCTGATGGCTTGCGCGAGCCTCCTCGCACCGACCATCGGCGTGCTCGGGCGACATTCGTTGCTCGACGACGGAACGTCCTGATGGCTTGCGCGAGCAATCTCCTGTTACCATCGGCTTGCTCGGTCTTGCTTTGGAACGTAAACTGGCATTCGACCTTCCACCTATATTCACCACGGATAACCATCCGTTGCACACGGAGCCGCGGGCCGGCGGATTCTGAAATCAATGTCGTTTGCCGCGGCCCGGTGAACGGTGACGTTATCGGACTGAATTCAATTGATGATAAATCCATACCAATCATCGGCGGCGGAACGTGCCCAGTTGGCACCGAGGATTCACACCTTTCGATTCATCGCGATTCTGCTTGCCTGCTTCGCCGCCATTATCGGCTATCTCTACCTTACGCCTTTTCTGACCTCACCGATAGCAATGTGGGGATGGCAGAATTGGTGTTTCGGATTTGCGCCAGCGGCTTACCTTCTATTTTGTGCCGCCGTGGCGGTGCCAACCGAATGGTACGCGAAGCCAATTGCCCTGCGTTTGCTACCACTTGTGCTGTCTCCACTTCTCTTGGTGACGTGCCTGATCGGATTTGTGTTCTACATCGACGCTGCAAACATTTTTACCGCCGTCTACGTTTTGCTCGGTCTTTTTTGTCCCGTGATTTGGATATACTTTGCGTTGTCCGTTCAGCGAACCTTTGTGCTTCTTCGCAGTGGCCGATAACCATGTCGTGCAACGGAGCACGGCATGACGCGATTACAAATGGTCGCCACATTGGCCGTGCCCGCTGACGACTGTCGTTATCCGACTGATAGAAGGCCATGAAAGCTGACTCGCTGTACGATCCACAGTTTGTCCGTGGACTCTTCGACGAAATG
>SJPJ01000001.1:8568465-8568538 GCA_007859835.1 Novipirellula herctigrandis
TCCGATTGACTCACACCGGAACGAATGACAAAGCATGAAGCTCCACTCCGCAATTATTGTCTTGCTCGTCCTC
>SJPJ01000001.1:8571101-8572526 GCA_007859835.1 Novipirellula herctigrandis
TTCTGCTATGGGGGCGCTGTCGATGATCCGCTGGCAACCGTTTGGTCCGACAACGTCGTTTGTTGCTTTCAAATTGAACCGTCGCTAAACTGATAATGCTAGGGAACGGACAACCGTCACCGAAGGGGCCGAAGGCTAAACTGACGGTGTTCGGTCGATTGATTCATGATGGTGACTCGATCGGCGTTTAACCCAAATCCGTGCGATAACCATGTGATGCAACGGAGGACGGGTGGTCCGTTTTCTCGTCTGCTTGCAAGTCTTTCGCCCGTCCCCGCTGATCACCACCGTTATCCGACTAAGAACATCATGCGACTCTACCGCCCAGTTGGCCTAGCTGAACTCGAACTGATAGCTGCCTCCGGTTGGACAGCCTACCCGCCGCGACTAATGCACCAGCCGATCTTCTATCCTGTATTGAACTTCAAATACGCTTCAGCAATAGCGAACAATTGGAACACTAAAGATGATGCGTCCGGTCACTGCGGATTCGTGACCGAATTTGATGTCGACGATGATTTCGGGTCCCGATACGATGTTCAAACGGTCGGCGACCGCGACGATGTTGAGCTCTGGGTTCCAGCCGAAGAACTTGACGACTTCAACAACGCGATTGATGGCCCGATTATCGTCACTGCGTCTTACTATGGCGATGGCTTCGTTGGCACCGTCGACACAATAACTGGCCTGCCTTCCTCCGTTGCGTCGCCCCATACCGGCGGATAACCAAGCGATGAACGCGGAGTGGCCGAAAACGCGTTTACAAATGGAAGATCAACCGCGGCCACCCGGTTATCGCAACCGTTATCCCAATCAAGTTTTGCAACCGTGTCCGATTCACCACGCATGACATTCGCGGCTAGTCGATGGCGCTTCTTTATCGCTTCCACGATCAGCAGTTTGTCCATCGGGATCGTGATCTATTGCCTCACCCGTTGGTTAGACATCCCGTATGGCTGGGCGGTGTTTATTGTCGTGATTCGGGCTGCCTTTTGGGCTCTTGCAATCGACATTCGCAATTTTGACGTCAACATAGATGGGCGAACACTTTCCGGCCCCACTCTGATCTTTAGTTCGCAACCTGTTTCTATCGACCTTAGCGACGTGGAGCCGGAGTTCGTTACCGAGCGGATGGGTGTTTTCTCCGTGCACGATTCCACTGGCAAGGAGGTGATGGCACACTATCGGTACTACTTGCCGGAGGATCGAACGATTCTTCGCGGGCTAATCGAACGTCTTCGTCGTCCACGAGCCGAAGCAGCGGTGGGATAACCATGCCGTGCACCGGAGCGGCGTCAACGCGTTTTCTAATGGTTAGTTTTACTCTCGCCGCCCGGTGACGGCGACCGTTATCACACTCCGGGCGATTGATGCTCTGCTATGGGTGCGCTGTTGATGATCCCTTTTCGTCCGTTTGGTCCACAA
>SJPJ01000001.1:8572536-8572901 GCA_007859835.1 Novipirellula herctigrandis
CTCTGCTATGGGTGCGCTGTTGATGATCCCTTTTCGTCCGTTTGGTCCACAACATCGTTTGTTGCTTTCAAATTGGGACCTCGTTAAACTGATACTGCTAGGGAACGGACAACCGTCACCGAAGGGGCCGAAGGCTAAACTGACGGTGCTCGGTCGATTGATACATCATGGTGACTCGATCGGCGTTTAACCCAAATCCGTGCGATAACCATGTGATGCAACGGAGGACGGGTGGTCCGTTTTCTCGTCTGCTTGCAAGTCTTTCGCCCGTCCCCGCTGATCACCACCGTTATCCGACTGAAGATGCTCGACAACAATGACCGCAGACGAACTCGCCACGCTTGTCAAATCTACATTCGCGTTGT
>SJPJ01000001.1:8572911-8572976 GCA_007859835.1 Novipirellula herctigrandis
TGAACTCTGCACCAGCTTGCCGCGTTAAATGACGGACGCAACGCCCAATCCGTACCAGCCGCCTG
>SJPJ01000001.1:8573831-8574504 GCA_007859835.1 Novipirellula herctigrandis
TATGATCCGCTGGCAACCGTTTGGTCCGACAACGTCGTTTGTTGCTTTTAAATTGAACCGTCGCTAAACTGATACTGCTATGGAACGGACAACCGTCACCGAAGGGGCCGAAGGCTAAACTGACGGTGTTCGGTCGATTGATTCATGATGGTGACTCGATCGGCGTTTAACCCAAATCCGTGCGATAACCATGTGATGCAACGGAGGACGGGTGGTTCGTTTTCTCGTCTGCTTGCAAGTCTTTCGCCCGTCCCCGCTGATCACTGCCGTTATTCGGCTCACTTCTCCGTTCAGCGCCGCTCGCATTGGAGTCCTGTCCGATTCAATGCTTGACCATGCTCCCGAACTCATACTCGATCACCATCGGCTCGACTGCATGTCCTGGCCACGCTTGTTTGCAGAGACTGCCAGTGCATTTTGACGGGCAATGGATTGCACTGAAAGCCAACGCCTGATGTGGCGTGCCGAATCCTGCTCCGTTACAATGCTCGACGTTGTTTTCCCCGCGGGGCAGAACGCGATTCTCGCCTGGGTTTTCCCTGCGGGGCGACGACATGGAATGCAACACGGCCACCGACACCAAAAAAACCGGGCTTCGACGAAACCAACGCCCGTGCGAATAACCAAACCATGCACGCGAGCGGCGTGGCAGGCGAACAGGCCAAAAACACCA
>SJPJ01000001.1:8574514-8576054 GCA_007859835.1 Novipirellula herctigrandis
CGCCAACATTTAGATTTGCCGAAGGGCTTCTTTGCATTGCCTCGAAGAACTACAAAAACACTGCAGCCGACCCTTCAAACGCTCAAGAACGTCGCGTTTGAAAGTATGGTTGTATGTTGGCTTATGCAGGATGGATGGGAGGTGTATGCCCCAATGCTTGATCATGGACACAAGACTGATCTGCTCATCTCAGACGGCCCCCACTTCCACCGACTGCAAGTGAAGACCTTCAACTCCACTGGCGAGAACCAAAGAATCCAGAATTGCTGGAAGGGCAGCGATATTGACTACGTAATCTTGTTTGCGCGTAATGGCGATTGGGGAATCATTACTCCCGCGTTCGAGTCAACATCTAGGTCTATACAGCATGAAACGCATAGAAAATTCAAGAAAACCAAACGCGACTTCCTGCGGCAGTTTCACCAAATCTAGCTGCTGTCATCGGACCTGGAGAGTGGCGAACCATGAAATGCACGGGAGGACGGGAGTCGCGTTTCTCGGTCTGTTTGCAAGTCGTTTACCCGTCCCCCGTGATTTCTGACGTTATCCGACTGAATCAACTTGATAGCATCGTTCAGATCGCTTCTTGACCGCAACGCACAAGACTGCGCTGGACTCTTACGCCAATTCGATGCTCCACCCGTATTTGACTTGTGGCGCAACCCCGTCGCCGACGCTGCCGGCAAAACGGGATCGCTGGCTGGCGACTCTCGCTCGATGGACGCCGATTACTTGCACAAATCTTCGGATGCATCTCAGCTATGCGACGATGGCCACACTCTCGCTGATGGTGGAATCACGGACTCGGGCCTACTTTGGCTGATCTATGACTATCATTCGCTGACCGACTTTAGCGGTGCTGACAACTACACCACTTTTCGGGTGCTCCGATCTGCGCGTTTCGGGGGCAACCGGGTACTTGCGTTTACGCTATGTTACCACTGGATTCCGGAACGCTCGATTTCGCGGCTTGACTTCGAGAACGACGATGGCTGGATCGCAGAAAACGTTCTTGCCGGTCATCATTGGCGTATTGTCCACACGCACAATCACCCATGCTGAACGGATAACCATCGCATGCAACGGAGCCGGGCTTGCGGGCGTTTACAAATGGAACATCAACCGTCCCGGCCCGCTGATGCGTACCGTTATCACTTTCAACGAAGCGAAACTGAAGAGTAGCTCAAATGATAGGTCCGAAAACTCCTTGGTGGATTTACCTACTCACGGTTGCCATCGGATTGCTGCTGTCTTACCTTGCTTCATCCCTTCATCATAACTTTGTCAGGTAGGCTGATACCATGCTCGGACAGCGCGGATCTCGGAGACCTCCAACTTTATTTGTCCCTGGAAAGTGCGGACTGTATGATGTGTGTCACCGGCAGGCACGGAGTGCGCTGCCTTTCACGATTGGTGTTTCGCCGGATTGAAACTGGCAACACCCTCGCACGTATACGCGTGATAACCGTTAAGAATTTGACATCGCGTGAATGAAGAGCGGCTTGTGATGATTTTTGGTGGGGTGAACTGGATAGTGCGA
>SJPJ01000001.1:8577614-8577920 GCA_007859835.1 Novipirellula herctigrandis
TACCCACATCCGTGCGATAACCATGTGATGCAACGGAGGACGGGTGTTCCGTTTTCTCGTCTGCTTGCAAGTCTTTCGCCCGTCCCCGCTGATCACCACCGTTATCACACTCCGGGCGATTGTTGTTCTGCTATCGGTGCGCTGTTGATGATTCCTTTGCGTCCGTTCGGTCCACAACGTCGTTTGTTGCTTTTAAATTGGACCGTCGCTAAACTGATACTGCTATGGAACGGACAACCGTCACCGAAGGGGCCGAAGGCTAAACGGACGGTGCTCGGTCGATTGATACATCATGGTGACGCGATC
>SJPJ01000001.1:8578044-8578108 GCA_007859835.1 Novipirellula herctigrandis
GATGAAGATCGTATCGACGTACAACATCGATCTCGTATGATGATCTCGTTTCGACAACGTGATC
>SJPJ01000002.1:0-1692 GCA_007859835.1 Novipirellula herctigrandis
GCCTAGCCCGGATTATTCACGGCCGCTGCTTCGCGGGGTGATTGGCAACTGAATTGGGTTGAGTTGGTGTAACCGTGGCTGCTGAACGCCGACAAGGCGCAAGGCCCCCTTTCCCCCATTGAAACTTTGCATCCGATTGGCTGACTTAGTCCGTAGGTAGAAGCGATGGACGGTACCCTGCCAACGCTTCGGCCACTCGTCGGAGATGGTTGGCCCACGGCCAACTTGAAGAGATTTGCACGCGTACTCGGCGTGTGCTGAAAACCACGCGACAGGCCACCTTGATCACGTGAGTTCGCCAGGTGCAGGCGTGGCCTTTACCAAGTGGATCCCGACGGCGACGGCGAGTGTGATGGCGGCGTTTCACAGACGGCCTCTGTGCCTCTAGAGGTATTTCGTCGCAGCCAGGCTCCTCCATCGTCGGTTTGATTTCGGCAATGGCACGAAGCCGAACCAAGAGGTTCGCCGCCAGAGAATGCATCATCACTCGAAACAAGTTCGCCATGTAGCGATGATCACTTAAGCGATCACAGCACAGCTCGCACTTGAGTTCCTTGTTGCGATTTTCGCTCTCGCCCCGATCGGAGTATTCCTCGTAAACGCCCCCAGGACACACGTTTGCGCCTGGACGATTAGTGACCACGGCTCGTCGATTGGTGCCTTGAGAATTCACCTCGCACTTGATCACGATGCTTCGTGATTGTGACCAAGTCCTGGCTTGGTAATCAATTAGCAGAAAATTCCTTTGCCCCTCGCCGGTCGCTTGAAACGCCGCCACGCTTTGCTGCAAAAGCTCGTCGCTTTCGCGTTTGACACGGGAATTCATTTGGTAACCGATGCTGTAAAGAACCTTGTCGCATCGCTCCAACGTTTCGTACATATGGGGAACTGCGAAACCCGAATCGGCTCGAACGTGGATCATTACACGGGGAAACCGCTTGCGAATCTTCTCGATTACACGCTGCAAATCATCGGCGGCACCCAAGCTTGCATGTGCCGAACCGAACAGCAGACTTGGTAACACGATCATATCATTCTCGGCACAAGTGATCGCGCGAACTTGATATTGGTACTGGTTGTAGAAGCCGTGAAAGAGAACCAGTTGCTGATTGCCATGAGCGGGATCGTCGAAGGTGTCAATGTCCAGCGTGATTTCTGTCGGCTCTCGCTCGAAAGACTCGACGAAGCGATCGATGAACCAATCTTCCATTTGAAGGAGGTTTCCCGCAGTGACTGTGTTCTCGAGCCTTGAAATGGTCGGTTGGCTAGCCAAGTCATCGTCGTCGGGAGACTGCTCAGCGATCAGTTTAAAGATCGGATCGCTTCGGAGGGAGTCATGGTCGTTTTGATCTTCGTAGCCGGCGATGATACCGAAGATGCGTTGCCGCACGATGGAGAGCGCGGTGTGTTGAGGATCACTGCGTGGATCGGAAATCAGGTGGGTAAAGGTCTCGGTCCAGCGCAGTTTCTGGTCCAATTGAGAGAAGGCGAGCAGCCCGCCGTCGGAGGATAGCTTCTCCTGGACTTGCTCAAATTGGATGGGACGATTCTGAAAAAAACCGAAGACAAATTGCTGCGCAGACTGTAAGCTCATGAGGGGCCTTTTTGGTTTGTCGAAAGTGCTTGTTAGCTAAACACTTAGACGTCAGAAAGGCCCTTTTTGTTTGCACCCTCGTGAATAATCCGGGCTAG
>SJPJ01000002.1:1792-3079 GCA_007859835.1 Novipirellula herctigrandis
GACATCGAGACCGCCAAGAACCCCTTGGTACTTGCCCGCCGACCGGATGGATCGACACACGGTCCGACCGCATCGTTCTTCTCGTCAATCTCGATCGGACTCATCCAACCGCTCTTCCGCCGACGTCGACTCCGCTCCCAATCATGAGTGCTCGGCCGAGTCCGATCTTGTCGCTCCGACAAATCATCAATTCGATCCTTTGCACCGGTGTATTCGCTCGTTTCCGGAGTTTCAGCGATCGCCGCACGAATCGGGTTCAAGTCCACATAGGCTGCGCAAGCCAGTAAACTCGCTTCGTCCAACAGAGTTTGCAGCTTGAATCTGCCTTCCCAAAAACGCCCGGTACACTCGTCTTCGCGATTTGCTCGTCGAGCAATGTTCTCCGCCGTGCATCGCATCCACCAACTGATGTCACTGAGTCGCCGCCGTCGTTCGTCCAACACTTCGGCTTGATTGACGATCATGTCAATCTCCGGCTTCGTCGGCTCCTCGGGCGACCCATCTTTTTTGCGTCGATGAGGAAACAGCCTCAGCCATCGCCTCGCCACTTCTTGATCGGTCCACTGAGCAACCACATCAGGCCGACTCCGCAAAACGAGGTGCAGATGATTGCTGAGCACTGTATAGGTCAGGCAATCGACTGCGAAAATCCCCGCCAGAAACTCCAATCGATCACGAATCCAGCCACGGCGATGCTCATAGGATTGACCGGAAAACGGGTCTTCGCCACACAAGAATGCACGTCTTACACAGCGTTGAACTGCGTGGAATACCTGAACTTCAGCGGGATCAGTGACTTCATAGCGTGGTTTGCGCGGCATAACGACCTCCTGGACAAGACTTGATGAGCGAGAATTCTAGCAAATCCAAAGCAGTAAGGCAATTAAAATGGATGGCTCCTTCTTGTTCTTGCGCCTTCTTGCTCCAGCTCCTTCTTGCTCCTTTGCTGGACACCAACTGCCAAACCTGCCTTGAGAAATGGCTACACTGGTCGTCCGAGGATGGATTGCAGAATGCGAGAGAAAAACTTGACTTAGCAATTTGGAAAAATGAGAATGGAGGTTGGACTGCCGTTCCAATTGATGTTTCACCAAATCTGCTACGAACTCTGACACCGAATGTTCATTTCGCCGATGGCGAACCCGCTATCAAATTTCCCAGTCGAATTAGTCTGCTTGATGGTCGAGTTGAGAGCATCGACGACTGGGACTAGCTGGACAGCGCCACTTCGTGGCTTCCTGATTTCGTAAGTTGTGACTGTGCCGCGAGTTATCTCGCTTGACTTGG
>SJPJ01000002.1:4497-18733 GCA_007859835.1 Novipirellula herctigrandis
TGTGTCCTGATCTTGTAAAAAAGGAGAATCTCGAATGAACTATCGACGTACGATCCATCGCATGCTCACTTCGCTATTGCTCATTTTCGTGGTCCAATCGATGGCCATTGGTGAATCGGAGTACCGCAGGATTGAGCTGCCGCGCAAACGATGCACGGCGATCTCGTCGGTACCTGGCACCGATCGCTGCTTGGTTGGATTTGAGGATGGCGAAATTCTTTCGATCGATAGTGTTACGGAAGAGATCACGCGAATTGCCGACTTAGGCGACTTCACACGTTTCATCGCCATCGATCCGAACTCAGGACATGTGGCGGTGGTAACCCAAGCTCCTCAGAAAAACCCGGTTCGGGTTTTCGTCGCGGACAAACTTGGAGACGGGTTTGAACTGATTTACGAACAGCTCGCCAAACGACTTCGTGCCGCCAATGTCTGGTGGTCGCCGACAGGGGATCAAATGATCGTCAGTTTTGGTAACCCACAACGAGGCTTACCTCACTGGGCTCTTTTTCGCTTCAAGTCTCGCTTGTTAATGAGTGTGTTTCGATCGAAGGAAGCCATTGGAATGGCAGGTGATTTCGGACCTTACAGATCCCCAACGATTGCCTTTACTCACGAGGACTATTTGTTTGCCGTGATCGCAAATGGGAGTCAAGGGTCGCGTATTGCCATGTTTGATGTGGACGAGTTAACGCCGAAGGCTGTCGAGAAGCGGCAAAAGCCAGCATCGGCGCGAGCCACCGCTAGCGTGAAATTCCCAGGAATCGTGCTGGGGCTGTTTCAAGCGACGGCGGATGAAGTCTACGCACTGGTAGAGATGACTGGCAGCTTATCGCCAAACCGTCTGATGGTGCATCGGTTGGTGAGAAAAGGGAACACAATCAAGGCGACGCCAATTTATTCGCTGCCACCTGAATTGTTCCTAGGATGGTCGGTATCAAACCAAAATGTAACGGGCAAATATTTTGATTACAAAACGGATGGCATCGTCGAGTGCGAGGTAGGTATGAATGCAACGATCAGGGTTGTTGACAAGCAAGGCAGAACCGATTTGGCTCACACCCGTCTGCCCTTTCATTTTAGTCCGTTTGTGACTCTTGTGAATAAATCAGCAACCAAAGCGGTTGCTTTAGACAATGGAATTGTTAGAGCAAATGAACCGTCCGGGGCGTCCGTGATCGACCTGCAATCGGGTCATGACACGAAGACCTACTTCTTTCCACCTCGTGAAGGCGCTCGAGGCGCAGGTTGTCTCGCTGGTTCCAACCAACAATTTGTCGCGGTCATCAACCAATGGCCCACATCGGATCGCTACGACCATTTTTCCGCCGACGACCTGAATTCACTTTACTTGGTCCCCATCGACAACCATGAATGATCCAAGCCAATCAATAAGGCTCTGTCGGACGCGGACAGGGTTTACACTGATCGAGACGGTGGTTTCGATTGCTATCATCAGCATTCTGATTGCACTCTCTACCTCAGCAGTGCAGAGTGCCCGCCAAGCCGCTCGGCTCACAGAGTGCATCAACCAAGCTCGGCAAATCGGACTGGCAGTCGAGATTTTTTCAGGTCGCCATCGAGTTTTCCCAACCAACGGCGGCTTTGACGAAAAGGCCGAATACTTCGACAGTGACGGTATCCCCTTCACTCCATCGACGACCGATCTGGTTGATTCTATGGCCTACCACCCTTGGGGTTTGGGCGATCCAACTCGCCCGCCGCGCCGACAAACGGGTTCGTGGGGATATTCCATTTTGAACGAATTGGAACTAGGCAGTATCCTATCCACCGACGATCACAGTGCCTCTGTCGCAATCTACCATTGCCCGTCGCGGCTGCGGCAAACGCCGACTATCACAGTGGATGACAACTATGGAATGTATCGATCGGGTGGCTACACCATGGCCAAAATGGATTACGGCATGAACGATCAACTGGCGCTGACGTTTCCAGAAGTCGCCAATCACTCTGTCGTTCATGATGGTCTGTCTCAAACCGTGCTGTTAGGTGAAAAGGCGGTCGACCCCTCGGTGCAACTGGCGACTTCCTGGTACTGGGACGAACCTTTTTGGGTCGGAGGTTCGAAGGGGACCGCCCGCAGCGGCACTGAGATTTTGATTGACAACGTTGGTGTTCCCTTTCGCCACAACTGGGGATCATCCCATCCAAATGGTGCTGTCTTTGTGATGGCGGACTCAAGCACGCGGTGCCTAACCCGGTCGACAGACAAAGAACTAATGGCGGCATGGATGACCCCAGCAGCGCACGACATGGCCGTGCAAGGCGAATAGCATCGTGCGAATGAAAAAGTCGAAGTCGTTTTGGTTCGCCATTTTGTTCGTTTGCGGCGTGCTGATCGGCGGTGCGTTGGCATCCGAAAAAGTTCACTGCAGCGAACTTCGCTTGGGACGAATCACATCGGCCAGCCGCGACGAGTTCGGCTCTGAAAACGATTCGATCGCCAAGGCAATTTACTGCGGTCATGGTTTTTCGGACCCGTTTGGATTGCGAACCGGCCCCACCGCTTGGATGCCACCGGGGATGCCTTATCTATTGGCAGGAATGTACGTCGTGGCGGATGGCAATCGCCAGCTTGTTTGCACCGCTTTCTTTTGGCTGCAGTGGTCGTTGGTCTTGCTTATTGGACTCAGTGCGGTCGTTTACGGATTTCAATACGGCGGCGCTATCACCATGGCAATGATCTTTTCCATTGGCTGCGTCTCGCTGTACCTGCCTCTCTTCTTTCAAACGCACGCCCATAGTCTCGAAATGATGGCGGTGGTCGCAGCTTTTCTTTCGTTACGCCTGTTGCGAACGCCGACGTTGTCCAACGTACTGTGTTCCGGAATGGTGGGTGGTATGATCGCATGGATCTATCCGGCGGCGGCACTCGCATGGGGTGCGATTGCGGTCTATGAACTTCGCAAATTTCCTTTGTTGGCAATTAATGCGCTACTGATGGCGACGTTGCTGATCTGTCCCTGGCTCAGTCGCAATTATGTGCAATTCGGCAAGCTTTATCCTGTCAAATCCAACTCGTCCTACGAATTGTGGCAAGCTTTGCAAGTCACCAATGCGGGGTTGTTAACGACCGAAATCTTTGCGATGCATCCTCTCAACCCAAGCTCAACCGAGCACCTGCGATACCGGGATTTAGGCGAAACCGCCTACCTTGCAGACAAAGGAGACCAAGCGATTGCACTATTACGAGAATCACCGCTGAAGTGGTTACGGCAAGTGGTTCATCGAATCCATGCCGCCTATCTTTGGCAACAGCCTTGGTTCGAAGCCGACGGTTTCAGCGAAAGGATGTTGCTGCTTCAGCGGCTCTGGAAGCTGGCTGTCACCTTATCGATCGTGGTCCTGATGATTCGTCGGTCAGCTAAAAGAGAAGATGCGATGTTAGCGGCAATGTTGATCCTGGTGATCACGGTTCCCTACGTACTCGTCTCCTACTACGAACGCTACAGTTGGCCGCTGTTTCCGATGCAAGTCCTGGTGGTTTTTCTGGCGGTGCAAAGCGTGACAAACGGTAAACGTTTGCTCCGTTTTCCCGGCGGTCAATCAAAGACTCGCTCAGGATCAGCTAGCGCTTAGCGGTTACGAGAACAGGAAGGCCAATAGGGGGCCACCCATCTACCTACTAATGGAAAGTAGAAGGGGCCATCCAGCTTTTCAGCAAGACGAACGTTGGTGAGGGGCTTCGCCGGGGTCAGGCCTTGTGTACGGTGTTGAAAGGACTCAGTTTACGGTACATTTCTCCCAACGCAAAACTGAGTAGATCGCGAACACCTAATACAAGGCCTGACCTCAGGAGTCCTTGACCCCAGGAGTCCCCAGCAGTAAAGCGACTATATCGCGTTGTACGAAAAATCTGGCGTGCCAATTATTGTTGGAACGGACCATATCTCACTCCAAAGCCATTGGGGCAGCGGCGTAACATTCAGCAACGTTTCCTTTACATAGTTCTGCTTTGTGGTGAAGCTGGCACAAAAGAACTTGTTGCTTGCTGAACCACATCGCAGATGCGACGAAAACCGGTAGGAGTATTTGATGTACAGGTCACTTTCTATTTTGGCTATTTGCGTTTTGGCAAATGCTGTTTTTTTCGGTGCGATGACTGTGAAAGCAGATTTTCCAACCCATGAGATCTTGGTTGATCTCGGCCCGGGAAATGAAACGATTACACGGAGCCTGAACGATGAAATTCAAACGAAATTGTCCCAAGGCTCTTCGAATTTCAATGGCCTAGGTATCGACACACCAATTAATCTTCGTGGTCGAGATTTGCGTGAGGCGGTGATACATCTTGGCCTGCATTTCGTTCATGATGCGGCGTTCGATCGAAACAAGAAAGGGCCACCCAGGTTTTGATTTCGGAAGCAGAAGGGGCCATCCAGCTTTTCAGCAAGACGAACGTTGCTGGAAAGATCAGAGGAGGGGTGAGTTGAGAAAGTCGCGTTGCAATCAAAAAGACCGCAGGGCGTTGGATGGCCCCTTCTTGTTCCGGCCCCTTCTTGTTCCACTTGATCGGTCCACTGAGCAACCACATCAGGCCGACTGCGCAAAACGAGGTGCAGATGATTGCTGAGCACTGTATAGGTCAGGCAATCGACTGCGAAAATCCCCGCCAGAAACTCCAATCGATCACGAATCCAGCCACGGCGATGCTCATAGGATTGACCGGAAAACGGGTCTTCGCCACACAAGAATGCACGTCTTACACAGCGTTGAACTGCGTGGAATACCTGAACTTCAGCGGGATCAGTCACTTCATAGCGTGGTTTGCGTGGCATGACGACCTCCTGGACAAGACTTGATGAGCGAGAATTCTAGCAAATCCCAGCAGTAAGGCAAAACCCGTTGGATGGCCCCTTCTTGCCCAGACAAGACTTGATGAGCGAGAATTCTAGCAAATCCCAGCAGTAAGGCAAAACCCGTTGGATGGCCCCTTCTTGCCCACCTTCTTGCTCCCCTTCTTGCCTTCCGTCCTTACGCTCTTCTGCGTCGACCTACAACCAGCCCGACCAATCCCATTGCCAAAACTGCAACCGAACTTGGCTCCGGGACCGCAACGACGTTGACTGTTCCTCCGGTGAAACTTGGAGTAACGAGCCCATCAGAATCGCTGACGCCGAAAATGTTGGCAGAAATACCAACCGTACTAGAACCTATGGCAGTCGCCAAAAAATCGATCTGCGAATGCAAAAAGAACCCACTAACACTCACATCGCCGAATCCAGTATTCGCATCTGCGATTCCAAGTCCAGTCACGGCAACTGCATTGGAACCAGAAACCAAATCGCCCAATGAACCGGCATTGCTACCATCCCAGCGATTAAATGCGCCTCCAAAGAACGAAGGATTCAAGATTGTGTGAGTTGTCGCCTCTAAAACGGATGGCTGGCTGCTGGTGATATCGATCCCCATACCAACGATTTTCTGATCGGCGAGTGGATCAACCCATAGGTACAACGAACTCGCAGCACCTTCGCCCAGCTCTATATCTACAATGGCATTTGGGTCGTCCATACTCATACTAAGAACAATCGACTGAGCGTTTAGAGCGGACGCCCCTAGCGCCGCGTAAAACGCGAGTATTACCAAAAACTTATTCATCTTAAAAAACTCCAATTAAGTACATGGTGTTGTTGTCAACGTCGCATACTAATAGCCATTACCCACCCGTCAATGCAGAAACGAATGCGCCGATGTCTCCGTTGTTAAAGAATCCGTCGCCGTTCATATCCAGTCGAACGTTTGGATCCACGTTGGGATACATCATCTGGTAGATCGTCGGGTTTAAAAGTGCGTTAACAAATTGCCCGATGTCCCCATTGTTGAAAACCCCGTCGTCGTTTGCATCCCCCAGCAGCACCGTGGGTTCGGGGGAGACGACGGAGAGCCAGTTGAAGTTGAAAAGCGATTTGCCACTGGTGCTGCCAACTTCATCGAACTTGAGTACGACGTCATAGTCCCCCGCTGCGGATTCGATGTAGGCTTCGATCGTTTCGTACTCTTGCCAATTGCCAGTCTCGGGGACGGCGACTTTGCCAACCGGTGTGCCAGCTAAGATGCTTGCAGTCGAAGCACCTGTAGAACCGAGATAGACTTCAATCCAGCCGTCGTCTCGGCCTGCGGGACGAGCGACGCGGAACCGCATGGCGGAGTTTTCCACCAAACGAATGTCGTTGTACCGAGCCCAGTCGCCATCTTCGATATAGCCTTGATTCAGTGTGCCATCGTCGTCGCCGGATTGCTCCTCTTGCAAGCCGGAGAAATCATCCTCGTCTTCGGCTTGGATGATCGTGTAGGGATGATCCTCCGGGTCGAGCAGGACTTCGAAGCAGCAGACCGATTCACCAGGGATCGATGACCACAACGCGCCACTGGAGTTGACCGATTCACGCGTGACAAAACCTTCCACGTCACTCGGGTCGGTCCAGCGAGTTCGCTTCACGTCGGATTCCGAAATCGTGCGGCCCACTGGAGTGATGAAGAGCGGTACGTCCGACGTTCCCTGATTGATCACCCAAACGGTCATCAAGTTGCCTTTGATCAATGCGGCGGTATGGGAAAGCTGGGCCGGCTCTAAAAGGATTTCGAGGGCATTTCCGTAGTTGGATGTTTCACTCAGTTTTTTGAAGATGAAATACTTGACGTTTCTTGTCGGCGTCCCGCTTGGATTCAGGATATAGCAGTGCCCCTGGTTGGTCGTACCGAGTGCCAACCAACCATTGAGGCCAGAGAAACCTGCTCGAATCTTCTCGAGCATGTAATAGAACGAGGTTGTCTCGTTTTCACCCGATGTGCTCTTCCAGCCGTGGACTTCTGTATTCCATATTTCAGTATCAGCAGGAAGAATTTCACGCACTTTGTCAGCGAATTGCTGAGCCGTGCCCGTACGGTTGGTATTGTGACAGGAAGCGATATCCACAGCGTCCCGGCGGGCTTGTGATATATCAAGACTGTCGATCCAACTGGCGCCTTGGGAATAGTTCCAAGCCGATGGAGCGACGATTAACGGCATGTCGGCTGGGTCAAGATTTGCCTTGAGGTATCCGACGATATCGC
The DNA here is from genome assembly GCA_007859835.1 of Novipirellula herctigrandis. Classification (GTDB taxonomy): domain Bacteria; phylum Planctomycetota; class Planctomycetia; order Pirellulales; family Pirellulaceae; genus Novipirellula_A; species Novipirellula_A herctigrandis. Next base: position 11,575 of record SJPJ01000002.1, read on the forward strand.
GAACGTCGCCTGTGGTAATACGAGATCCGCTAAACCCCGTGCTTTGCCACTCGTTGGTCATATCCAAGAAACTAATTTTGAAGCCATAGGACTTCATTAACTCGATGTAGTCTTCCAGATAATAAGCACATTCCTGCCAGTCGAAGTCGAAGTTGCCACTGCCATCGTCGCCAGTTACCCAGCGAGGATAGGGCTGCCAAGCGGCACCGCTGATGGCCTCATTGAGCGGGCGCGGCGATGCGAAGAACTTGATGTCCGGATTGGCATCCTTCATCTCCTGCATCAACGGAATGATTTTGTTCGTGTAAGCGCTGAAGTCAAGGTCGCCCTTTTCCAGCTCGAAGGCAGAGTTGATTGCGACTCGAATGTAGTCGATTCGGGTATCGATCGCGGACCATTTGGCAATCAGGTCGCGTTCTGAACTATTCAATCCGCCCGTCCAATACCAAAGACGCTCATAGTCCATGCCGTAACGCATCTTCTGTTGCTTCATGTTGCCAACAACAAGATCGAAACCAGCCTGTTCACCGACCGCTGTCACAAGCAGTTTTCCATTTGCCCCTGAATTGTCGATCTCAAATGACCAAACGCTTGCATCCACCGAGGAGGCCAGTGCGAGTCCGTTGTCGATAATATCTCCGTTTTCGACTTCCATGACCGTCCAGGTTCCGCCACCGTCTCCCGAAAGATGGTCGACATCGAGGAGCGATCCGCTCTCAAACGTAGCCGATGTCCCCGTCGTATTGGAATTGTCGTGCAGAAAAATGGGCGTGCATCCGCCAACATCGAAACGCACGATCAGCGACGAACCAGAGTGCTGGTGCCAAACTCCGTCAATGTCGTCATTGGCTCCGCCGACTCCAATTTGACTCGGCTGAGACCCCAAAACGGTGAAGTTCCCGGTTCCGGCAGCCGTGGCGTCTCCGAGTTTGACCATGCTACGTGTCACAACAGTACCTGCTGCAATGGTCAAGTTACCCGTACCACTAGCCGAATACTGCCTGTTCGCTCCGAGGTATAGCGAGGCTACACCACTGGCGCGACCAATACGAAGTTCACCGCCATTGACCTCGTAGGATCCGCTTTCGCCGACAGCACTGCCGATTTGAACCGCGTTAATCGTTGCGACCCCACCGGTTTGGACAACATCACCATCAAAGCTGCTGTAGGCAGAAGCCAGCTGAGCGACCTCGAGTGTCCCACCCGAGATATTGAGTGCACCACCTGTCTGGCGGAAGCCACGGAGGTTGGCACTGGTGCCGCTGGAGGCACTGAAATTAACGGTTCCTGAGGAAATGTAGATGTAATCCGTATCGGCAGGCCCCGTCGTGGGACTCCAATTCCCATTGTTTTCCCAAGCGTTATTGACATTCCCGGTCCAGTAAACGTCGGCACCGTAGGAAAGGGAACAGAAAAACAAACCCAGCACTGCCGCAAAGCAGACGTGGATCGAGAATCTAGATAGTAAATTCAACTTCGCCGTCTCCATTCAATTCGATTAATGATGTCGTTACTCAAATCACGGATGTTTACACCGATTGTTTTTGCATCCAAATACTGCAAGTTTGACTTCAATGATGCCCCAGCCCACGCGCAAGCGGCTGTGTGTTTTCTCGTATCAATCCAATGACTAAGGGCCGCTCGCCTGACGTGATTCGCTCAGCACAAGAGCACTCTTAGCGGCAAGTGGCTGTCCGGACAAAAAGCGGTGGCAGAGTGAATTAGCAGTTAGCCTAGGTGTACAAACACACTAAAGTAATGAGGGCTGGTTCAACTTTCTAAACAGAAAATGACAAGAATTTCGACGGTTTTCGCTAATCGCCCGTTCTAGATCTTTAGCGGGATCAAAGGGGACGGGGGCAAACCTGTTCGGCCCAAGAATTGCTAAATCGCTCGCCGCAAATTCTTTTTGAAACGGGGAGAAACAAGCCTCGCATTGGCACGGTTTTTGCGCATGCCGATTGGCAACTTATCGTTTCTGCCAAGTTGTCAATTTTGCGTCGAGTCGTGTCCAGCAAGCCAACCAAACGAAAAACGCTTCCTACCAGACGTCGGCCTGCCAAGAACCAGGAAAGCGAAGGCGGCGACGCAACCTCGAACGCCAACGGCAAGTCCAATGGCGTTCAAAGCAAGGATACCGAGGGACTGAAATATCTCGACATGATTGCGCCTTTGCTGCAAAGGTTACATCAAGACAAGTGCGAAAGAGACAAAGCAGGGAACCGCGAACTGCACTACGACGACTACTGCATGTTGATCTTGCTGTACATGTTCAATCCAACCGTGACTGCCCTCCGCTCGATTCCGCAGGCGAGCGAGCTAACGAAAGTCAAAAAACGCTTGGGTTGCAAGAAAACATCACTCACGTCATTGGGCGAGTCCTCGCGAGTCTTCGACTCCGATCGGCTCAAAGCGATCATTGCTGAACTGGGGGAACAAGCCAACCCGATTGGAAAGCAACAAACACTTCGTGGCATCGACCAAACCATAACACTCGTCGATGGATCGCTGGTTTCGGTTCTCCCAGATCTCATCCAGGCTTCCATCTTAAAGCAAATCGAGGGCAGTGGCTTGGTACATTGGCGACTTCACACTCACTTTGAGGTCGATCGCTACATCCCAACTCGAATCGACGTCACTGCCAATGATGGTGGAGAGAACGACGAACGCGCCGTTCTTGAGCGAACGATCGAAAAAGATCGCTTGTATGTAATGGATCGTGGCTACGCAAAATTCAAATTGTTCAATTCGATCGTCAGCAACAAGAGTAGCTATGTCTGTCGATTGCGTGACAATAGCGTTTACGAAGTCGTCGAAAAGCGAGAGTTGTCCGATGCTGCGGTTGACGCTGATGTGCTGAGTGACGAAATCGTGCTGCTTGGTAAAACCAGCAAGAACTCAGACAAACCAGACCATCCGATTCGCCTGATCCAAATTCGCTGCACGCCCCACAAGAATCGCACGGGTGGAAAAGCGAAAGGCTCAACAGCTCCCAACAGCGATGCATCTTGCGAATCGCAACGAACCTGCTTGACGTTCCGGCGGAGATCCTCGCTCTGGTTTATTCTGAGAGGTGGGTTATTGAAATCTCCTTCCGATTCTTCAAGCAGTTTCTGGGATGCTCGCATCTGATCAGCAACAGCCAGAACGGAATTGAAATTCAGTGCTACTGTGCGATCATCGCGTGCCTGCTGATCAATCTCTGGAACGGTCGCAAACCGACCAAACGGACATTCGAAATGATCAGCTACTACTTCATGGGCTTGGCGAGCGAGGAAGAGTTCACCTCGCATCTTGAGAAGCTCAAGCGGCACGATGAGGAGAAAACAACGCAAGAGTAGAAACGGCCCAAGGAGCATTGCGATGAATGTTCACTGAGTTGAATGCTGCGCGATCGCCGGGGCGAATCACAGTGACTTTTCGCAGTGACCCTGACGTCGCATCGAAGTCACGCACCCCTGCGGGTTTTCGCTACACGCAGCAAGCGGAGTGCCGAACAGTATTGGGCAGGAGCCGTTTTGGTTGACTCAGACATGTTATGACATGTTATCGACCGGAAAAATCCCCCTTGCCCTGGGAAGTTTTTTTGCGGTATACCGGGTGCCACGCTTTTCGCGTTTTTCATTGATCGAAGGGACTTTTTGATGCAGCGTTTCTTTGCTGGCATGGTTTGCGGAGCTGTTCTCCTTTACACCGCAATGCATTACCACATTGTCCGCGGCAAAGAAGGTGTTTTTCTCGTCCCAAAAATCAGCAACAACCTTTCTGACACCTACGTCGATATCCGCGACTTCCATCTTGGTGATTGGCAAGACCACAAACCTCTCGCCGCTGCAATGGTCAAGAATGACCAAGGCGAAATGCTCGAAGGCTCGTCAATGAATAGCTTTCGCAGCCAAGTCGATGCGTTGGTCAACGGTCTTTTTGACTGACCAATTAGGTCTAGCGTTTCACAAATAAGCCAACAAGTCCACAAACGACCTTACTCCTACTGAACGTATGGAGCGCCCGCTGCGGCATAAAACGGTTCCTTGCTGGCTTCCCCCAAATCCGTAACCTCACCAAGCTCGGCCCCGACATCCAAGAGCAACTCCGCTTGCTCCCGCCCTGCGCCACCGGCCAAGCCCCACTCACCTAACGCGAATGTTGGCTGTCACCATGGAAGCCCGGTGCGGAAATGGATACTTCTTGGGTTGCGCTACGCAAGCTATTGGTCCTGGTAAACGCACAACCTTAAATGCGTCAAAACCCACTCAAAGGTCAATGATTGCAGATCAAGAACTCGCCCCCCGGTTGTACGTCCGCCCGCACTGCTAAGAAACAATTTCGTTTGTTGTAGGCGAAGGAACAATTAGCTTATCCCACCCGATTGAGAATTCCGGTTTCATTTGCAATTCTCTGCTTTTTTGACGCTTGTTTTGGCCTAGGTTTTATTTAGCAAATTCGCGTTCACCGATAAACCTGCGTCGACACTATTTGAAATTTGGGGCTTTCAATACTCAGACGCCTACGATTTGAGAAGCAACACTGAGATGAAGATCAAGACGAAAATCATGACACTGACGCTGTGTGGTACCGTAGCCATGGCAGCTGGAATAGTTGGGCTCGTGCAATACAAAAAGGCTAAATGCCGAGAGGTTTTGCTTGCTGGAAGCGAGAGGCAAGCCGCCGAACAATGCGAAACCATCGCCAAAGACATCTATCAGATTCTTGAAATACAGCATCAATCGGTGAAATACAAAGTCGCAGCGGACTTAAATGTTGCGCGTGATATTTTGGAGCACTCAGGTGGAATCGAGCAAGCATCGGAGACCATCAAATGGACCGCGATCAACCAGTACAGCAAAGAGCCGCTGAACATCGAGTTGCCTCAAATGCAAGTCGGCAACCAATGGCTTGGACAAAACAAGTCAATCGCGAAAAAGTCCCCCATTGTTGACCGTGTTCAGTCGCTGGTCGGAGGCACTTGCACGATCTTTCAGCGTATGAATAAGGACGGCGATATGCTGCGCGTCTGTACGAATGTTGAGAACACCGATGGAGCGCGCGCGATTGGCACTTATATCCCAGCCATCAACCCGGATGGCACACCCAATCCCGTGATCTCCACGGTCATGAAAGGTGAGACGTTTCACGGTCGCGCTTATGTCGTCAATGCTTGGTACATCACCGCGTACGAGCCCGTTCGTGACGGTAGTGGGAGCATCGTTGGCGTACTGTATGTCGGACGCAAACAAGAAGACATTCCTGAAATTCGCGAATCAATCGTTAATACAGTTGTCGGAAAAACGGGCTACGTCTATGTCTTGGCTGGCAAAGGTGAGAACCGAGGCGAGTACATTATCTCAAAGGGTGGGGAACGTGATGGTGAGAACATTTGGGACGCCAAGGACGAGAATGGGAATCCCTTTATCCAAAACGCGATCAATCACTGCGTCGCTGCGGCAGCTAAGAATTCAGTGATCGAAAAGTACTCTTGGAAGAACAAAGATGAAGAAGCCTCACGCTCGAAGGTTGTCGCCTGCGTCTATTTCGAGCCTTGGGATTGGGTCATTGGAGCCGGTGCTTACGAGGAAGATTTTGCTGATGCATTTACGAGTGTTAACCATACACTTAATTCACTACTCATGTGGACACTGGCTAGCTCGGGAATACTGCTGATCGTGATTGGAGGGATCGCTATTTGGACGACAAACAGTATTACTCGCCCGATCGATGCGATCACTGAGAATCTACGCGATATTGCGGATGGCCAAGGCGACCTGACTAAACGTATTTCGGTGACCAGCAAGGATGAAGTTGGCGAAATGGCAAAATGGTTCAACTGTTTTCTTGAACAGATGCAGGATCTCATCGGCCAGATGGTAAGCAACGCGAGCCAAGTCGCCGCAGCATCGAGTCAACTAACGACAACAGCGGCCGATTTATCAAGAGGTGCAGACGCGACCACCACCCAGTCGACAACAGTGTCGGCTGCGGCAAGTGAAATGACGGACCAGATGGGAAGTATGGCGAGCTCCGCGGAACAAATGTCTGCAAACGTGAAGACAGTTGCGGCGGCGGTTGAGCAAATGACAACAAGCATCAGCGAAATCGCTCAAAATGCAGAGCAAGCTTCTTCAGTCGCTCACGACGCAGCACACTTGGCCGAGACAAGTAAATCGACGATTGGTCAACTTGGGTCCACCGCTGACGAAATTGGCAAAGTCATTGAGGTCATTCAGGACATTGCCGAACAGACTAATCTGCTGGCATTGAACGCCACGATTGAAGCGGCACGAGCAGGCGAAGCAGGCAAGGGGTTTGCTGTCGTTGCTACTGAGGTGAAGCAACTTGCCAAGCAAACCGCGGTAGCCACACAGGATATCCGCTGTCGAGTCGAAGGAATCCAAGGAAGCACCGGGGATGTCATTCGATTGATCAACGAGATTAGCGGCGTGATAGGCCAGGTCAGCAACGTGTCAACAACCATTGCATCAGCAGTGGAAGAGCAGAGTATCACGACGCAAGATATCGCACGTAGCGTGACGGAGACATCGCAAGCGGTGGATTTTGTCTCAGAGAGCGTCGTTCGATCAGCGACTTCAAGTCGGGAAATCACTTCTAGCATCGTCGGAGTTGACGAGGCTGCACGTCATACCGCTGTAAGTGCGGGGCAAACACGACAAGCAGGCGAAGAACTGACCCAACTAGCAGGCGCACTGCACAGCTTGGTCAGCGTGTTCCGGGTTTAGTGGAACAGAAAATCTGTCATGTGGCAGATCATTCGGAGGCTTTTAAGGTCATGGGCAAACCACGGCACAAGAAGGGGCGGGGCACAAGAAGGGGCCATCCCTCTACCTACCGGCACAAGAAGGGGGGGGCACAAGAAGGGGCAAGAAGGGGGGCAAGAAGGGGCCATCCCTCTACCTACTAAGGGCACAAGAAGGGGCCATCTCTCTACCTACTAAGCAAGGATCCTATCTGAAAGAGTCTTTGCTTCGGACATGCTCCCCCTTTGGAGGGAAGGGCAAGAAGGGGCCATCCCTCTACCTACTAAGCAAGGATCCTATCTGAAAGAGTCTTTGCTTCGGAAATGCTCCCCCTTTGGACGCGATCGGAGTGGGAACCCTCCCTTCCTGCGAGCGCACATGCATCTTTACAGCATCGACCGCGCAGC
>SJPJ01000002.1:18743-473579 GCA_007859835.1 Novipirellula herctigrandis
AGCGGCAGGAACTCCAGAGAGCCTTGCTCGTGAGGCTGTCCGGTGTGGTCAAGGCTGGCTGTGTGCTCCCGAGAACCCACTCGGACTATCTTCGGTGTAGCGGATTCTCTTCCGCACGCTAGAACCTGCAACTGATTTCGCGATTGGCGTTGTGTGCTGCGCGGTCGATGCTGTAAAGATGCATGTGAACTCGCTGGAGAAGAGGTTTACCACTCCGATCGCGTCCAAAGGGGGAGCATGTCCGAAGCAAAGACTCTGGAAAAGCTCTTTGCTAAGAGAAAAGGGGTGGCCCTTTCTTGCCTAGAAGAGCGGTTGGATGAGTCCGATCGAGATTGACGAAAAGAACGATGCGGTCGGGCCGTGTGTCGATCCATCAGGTCGGCGGGCAAGTACCAAGGGTTTCCTGGCGGTCTCGATGTCTCGTTATTTGGAGCTCTTGGATTGGACGGGCCGGCAGTTGCACCGCAATAAGGTCGGCAAAATACCCGATCACTTGGCTCCTATCTTGAGTCGCATTGGGCTCGACACCCATGGTTGGTGCGACATTGTGAAGAAGTTTGGTCGCGTCTTTAAGCGAGCGGCAGGAACTCCAGAAAGCCTTGCTCGTGAGGCTGTCCGGTGTGGTCAAGGCTGGCTGTGTGCTCCCGAGAACCCACTCGGACTTTCTTCGGTGTAGCGGATTCTCTTCCACACGCTAGAACCTGCAACTGATTTTGCGATTAGCGTTGTGTGCTGCGCGGTCGATGCTGTAAAGATGCATGTGCGCTCGCAGGAAGGGAGGGTTCCCACTCCGATCGCGTCTAAAGGGGGATTATTTCCGAAGCAAAGACTCTAGAAAAGCTCTTTGCTAAAAGAAAAGGGGTGGCCCTTTCTTGCTTCAGCGTTGTGTGCTGCGCGGTCGATGCTGTAAAGATGCATGTGCGCTCGCAGGAAGGGAGGGTTCCCACTCCGATCGCGTCTAAAGGGGGATTATTTCCGAAGCAAAGACTCTAGAAAAGCTCTTTGCTAAAAGAAAAGGGGTGGCCCTTTCTTGCTTCTTTCTTGTTCTTTTCTTGTTCTTCCAATTTTGATCCGTGCGTATTCTTTACCAGCAGCTTTGCAATGCAACGACGGGTAAACAAAGGGCGAGTCTAAACCAGCAATCGATTCTCAGCCAAGTTCCACTGAATGGATGGCATTTGGGAAATCGGAATTCGCATTTGTGGCAGGTTGCACGAAGCAAGTGGCCGCAAAATCGTATTTTCCGGATCCGTCTGATCCAGCCGCTCACCGTCTTGGTTGACCAAAACGGGCTTCGCATAGTCATCGGATTTGCGGCGGATTACGGTCGCAGGAGCGCCACTTTGGAGTTCTACCAAACTGCCCAACGGGAACATCGTCTCGGTCTTCAAAAACGCTCGGATCACTTTCGGGTCAAAGATCCCTCGTCCGGCGTGATGCAGCATCAAACCAAGTGCATCGTGCGGCAAAATCCCGCAACGGTTGCTGGCCGGCGATATCAAATGCAAATAAGCATCGACCACATTCAGGATTCGCGCGTAGATATGAATACGAGGCCCCCGTAGAGCGCGTGGGAACCCCGATCCGTCGTATTGCTCGTGAACCTGTTGAATCGCCAATTGGACAGAAACCGGGATGTCTCGCAAATTTTCTAAGCACTCTTTTGCCACCAGTGGGTGCTTTTCATATTCCCACCGTTCCGCCGGAGACATCGAATTACTTGGGTCGCGAAACTTTGGATCCATTACCAGTAGACCCACGTCGTGCAACAGACCAGCCAAGCCTATTTCGAGCGTTGTCGGGCCATCGAAACCCAATTCGGCTCCTATCGCCATTCCCAATACAGCCATTTGCACCGATCGGCGACTAATATCATGCTCCGCTTCCGCCGCCCCCATCACACCGACGGTTTGGTCGTAGTCGTCCAAGATCGCACGGGCATAAGCATCCGAAATCGTTGCGATCGAGTCGATCGAGTGGATCTCGCGATCGACGATCATCCGTTCGAGTTGATCGAAACGGGCTTTCGCACCCAACAAACCTCGCTGCAAAACTTCGGTTCTTTTTTCGTTGAAAGGTTCTTCAAAGCGGTCAACGAGTAACTCTTTGAGCGAGATGTTCTCTTCCCATACTCCCGAAAAGCCAACTTCGCGTCCGTTTTTCCTGACCGGTCTAGGCCCACCGACTTTGCCACCTGTCATAGCGGCTAAGTCACTCGGATGGATGTCGATCGTCTTGACGTCGCGGTCCACCAAACCCGCAATCACCTGTTCGGTGATGCGTGTCCCTGAACCGAGCAACAAAATACCGCCTTCGTCATCAATCGAATGACTACAAACCACGCCGGGGCGTAGTTGATCGACAGAAACAGAAACGGAACCGGGACGCGACATTGCCCAAATCGTGCCTTGTTGTAAAAAAGAGAAACCAGACGATTGCTCAAACCTAAGTCTGAATTTGTGTCCCAGCAAACACATGTCAAACAAACAATCGCATTTTGTTAGAAACTCACCACACTCAAGTTGCGGTCGCTACGGAAAGCAGGCCGTATTACAACGGTTGTAAGGAAGATACGTTTGCTTATTGCCTTCACACCGCGTTGCAGGATTTGACGATTCAGACCTCGGCGCCGCCGATATAGCTCGAACGACGGAAATTCCAACTGATAAATACCTCGGACAAGGCTAGGCTGTACACCAACAAACCCACACTCAGCTTGGATTGCCTTTCGATTTGACACACAAACGCTAAGTGAAATGATATGCTGTAGCAGCTAGAGAATCGCTCTGCGGAAGAGCGGACGACCCTTCAATCCATCAAGTTCACCCTATGAAGAAGCAAACCAAAGCGACGAAGAAGAGCCGTTCGGTCAAGAAACCAGTCAAGGCCAAAAAGCCCTCAAAGAAAGCTGCCTCAAAGAAAACGCAACCGAATCAAGAGAATTGCGTCACCGTGCATTTGCTCTCGGCGGCCACCGGTATTTTAGCCAACCAAGTAATCTATTCGGCGATGGCTCAATTCCCCCACCTTTCCACCAAAGTAGTCACCCATACATTTGTCGAATCGAAGGAAGAAATCGAGTCGATCCTTAAAAAGGCCAAAGGTAAAAACGTCTGGGTCTTTCAAGCACTCTTGGATCCTGAAATGACGGAACTGGTCGGCAAACTCTGCGACAAACGCTCGATTCCGCACTACAGCTTGACCAACAACGTCATCCGCTTTATCGCCGATAATGCGAAGATGGAACCCGTTTATGAACCGGCGGATCGGATCGATGAAGAATACTTCCGACGCCTCGACACCTTGGAGTTCACGCTCCAACACGACGATTCACGGCGGTTAGAAACCGTGGGCGAAGCCGACATTATCCTGGTCGGATTGAGCCGAGTCAGCAAAACACCGACCTCGATCGTATTGGGCGAATTGGGATTCAAAGTAGCCAATGTGTCCATCACCCTTGATTCGGGAATCCCCGAAGAAATAAAATCCAGCTATAAAAATAAAACGGTGGCGTTGACGATCCAACCAAAACGTTTGCACGAAATTCGTTCGCGTCGAATGGCAATCAATAAGTTTGACAAAGCGATCCACAAGACCAGCCCCGGCGATTTCCGGTACACCGACTTAAAGAGCATCATTCGCGAAGTGATGGTCGCTGAAAAGCTCTATCGTGACCGAAAATTCAAAATCGTCGACATCACCGACCAACCCGTTGAAGCGACGGTCGTTCGGATTCTTGAGTCTTTGAAACTGGCGCGTCCAGGGGCATAATCCAAAAGTGCCAGCAAATGAATCGCCCCAATCGGACCTCAACGCAGGTGAGCTGATCGCGCGCCATCAACATGGTGTCTGGCGCTATTTGCGGATGCTGGGATGTGACAATGCTACCGCGGACGACTTGACTCAGGAAACCTTCTTGCGGGTGCTCCGACGAGAAAACTTCATCCAACATAGCGACACCGCAACGTCAGCCTACCTGCGCCGAATCGCCTTCAATCTGCTCGTTTCCAGGCACCGAAAACTGGGACGTGTACAAAACGCCCCTGACTCAACTCTCATTGATGAAGTCTGGGATCGGTGGGCTGGAAAGGACCTTTGCGGTGATTCGGTCGTCGAAGCGCTAAGAAGTTGCATGAAATTGCTAACCGAGCGAGCACAAATTGCCTTGCGAATGCGTTTTCAAGAAGAAGCCACTCGTGTCGAGATTGGTACCGCGCTTGGGATTAGTGATCATGGCGCGCGAAATCTGATGCAACGAGCCAAACAACAACTACGTGATTGCGTCGAACAAAAAATGGCAGAAGAGAACATCGTCGAATGAGTCGAGAACTGACCCCCACCGAAGAACAGGCAGTCGATGCGCTGATCACGGAAGTATACGGCACCTCGCCTCCCGATTTGTCTCAACAAATCTTGACGCGACTGCGCGAAGAAACCGTCGTCGCACCGCAAGTCCGAACGAAAAAAGATGAAGCTCAGCCCATACGCAAAGCGAAGCCAAACGGTAGCCGTTCTTGGTGGATCCTCGCAACAGCAGCCAGTATTGCAGCTCTGCTGATAGGTGCAATGTTCGTTCGCAACGCTCGACAAAGACAAGTGGCCATCAACGGATCCGATGTTCCTTCGACAAATTTAGCGATCGAGGCAAATTCCTCGGATGCCCCCAGCTCGGCAAATCAGCGAACGCACAAACCACAATCACCGCCAAAGCGAACCAATTCAATGCAACAAGCGGTCGTGCTCAATCAAGGAGCAAAGGCCGATCAGCTTGATCGAGACATAAAGGAAAACGATTCGTCCGAGGTATTTCAATCGCCGCGTGAACCTGATGCGATTCAACCGATCACGCTTGTCTCAAAGCAAATTGGTTTAGGGCTTCGCGATTATTGGGTTTCCGTCGCGGTGGAGCCCACCGAGGATGCTGCGGTCATTGAGGTTGCCGATCGATTGAGCGAGACCTTTGGGATCGAGGTTCCGCCAACCTCCATCGAGTCCGTCGAATCGTTTGATGCCTTTTTAGCTGAACCGCAAAATGCGGTTGCCGTCGCGTCACAGCTTTTGATGCAGGTTACCGAAGGTGGTTTGGCTCGATTGGACCGACAGAACCAAACGAATTTGAGCAACGATCTTGCGAGTTGTTTTAAGCTGGCCCAACCTTTCGACCGTCTCATAGCGGGATGGTTGTCAAAGAAAGGACCGACGTCCGACGCTTGGTGGAAAGCAAATTCCGCCAACCAAGAATCACCACGAGCAAAACACTCGATGGCCCGTAGGATTGCGAAATTGACGATGAACGTCGATCTCCGCTGTATCCGTTGCCATGACGCGAAAATTGAAAGCCGTGGAAAACAGAGTGAGTATTGGTCATTCGTTGGATTGATGGCCCAACGCCCAGGGCAAGACGTGTTCTACGAAACCGCCAACGGCACTCAGAAAATGGTTGAGGCCGTCGTCCCGCCAACCTGGCTCGGTCAAACGAACCGAGACGACGGTGCGATTAATTCCTTAGACCAGTTTGCATCGGGATTAGTGGGGTCACGTGAATTGGCGAAAGGAACGATCAATGCGATCTGGGAACTGGTCAATGGCCGCCCGCTTGTAGGGTCCGTCGTTGATCTTAGTACCACTCCGCACACCGATTCGTTGTTGGAACTGCAGGACAACTTGGTAGACGATTTATTAGCATCCAATTTTGACTTAGGCCGGTCGTTGGCGTTGGTCGTCACGTCACCCGCGGCCCGCCGCAGTGTCCCCGAGACACTCGATCCTACGCGTTCGACTTTGGCCAGTCTCCAGGAGTTAGAACTCGCTAACGAAAAGGTCAGTGCGTTTGCGGCCGCTTCGCCCCGCCACAGGAAGGTCTCATTGGCAAAAAAAATTGAGTTTGCAAACCGCTCGTTCGCAGACAAGGTCGACGGGTCGCGTTTGGACGTAGCGGAACGCTCTTCCCTGCTGGCACAAATATTTGGCGAGGACTCGGATACATCAAAACGATCGCAACCGCAAGCTTCAACCAAGGCGCATCCGAAATTAGAAGCCTATCCCTATCGCGCCGAAGCCCTACCACTCAATTGGCTTGATTCGGTCGCTGGCCTTGACGAACAAATTCGGCACCTTGGCTATGTTGCTTCGCTCGAAGAGGTTCCTCGAAAAGTTACCAACGTAGCAACCCAAATGCAGACTGCCGGAGTCGCCCGGCCCCTAATTTTGCATCGCGTTTGGTGGATGATTCACCCGTAATCGTTCGACGCAAACCCGGCGGATCGCAACGATCACGATACCGTGATTTCGTAGCCCTTAGGTTGTTCTCGTTCCGCAAACGGAAAAATTGGCTTGCTTGTCATCACCAAACTTCGCTGCATTGGGATCGTAAGTCACTTTGCGTTCTAAACGCATCGCAATGTTTATCGGAAACTTTGGCACTTTTTCCGCCAACATTTGCAAATGGATACCCTGCGTACCCTAAGGATGAAGGGATGTGGCCAAGAATATAGATACCCGCGAGTTCACGGTGTAAACTCACGACAATCTCCCTTCGTCCAGAATGACCAACGTTGATTGTCCTTATTGGAAATACGAACATGAAAAAGTCGAACCTGTCTCTCGTCGGCACGCTTCTGTTGTTTGGCTTGATGGTGGTTGATCCATTACTCGCCGACGAACCAACCGATGGTGACTTGAATAGCATTTCGCCTGTTAAGAGTGTCCTGCTGATCGTTTCGGACGACCTTCGGGCTAGCACGTTGGGTTGTTATGGCGACCAAGTAACTCGAACGCCCAACCTTGATCGAATGGCGGCCAGCGGGATGGTATTTGATCGTGCTTATTGCCAAGGAACATGGTGCGCTCCGTCGCGAAAGTCATTCATGCGTTCGCGTTACGTCGATGCCGGGTGCCCGACATTAGGCGAAACATTGAAAGCTGCTGATATCCCCAGTACGCGGGTCGGCAAGATTTTTCACATGCGAGTTCCCGGTGACATCTTTGATGGAACCAACGGCGAAGATGTTGCCGAATGTTGGACCGAGCGATTCAATTCGCAAGGCGATGAAGCTCACACCGTCGGTGACTACGCATGTTTGAACCAAAACATTTTCACCACGGCGATGGAGGGGCGACAAGGAGCGCGCACCGCTCACCGCATGTTCGTCACTGTTCAAGTCGACGGCGATGCTACTGACCAACCCGACTACAAATCGGCCTCCAAAGCAATCGAACTGCTGCATCGTTACCAAGATCAATCTTTCTTTTTAGCAGTCGGATTGGTGCGGCCTCACTATCCGATGGTGGCACCCAAAACAATGTTCGAACACTATCCGGCCGAGTCGATGGAACTTCCCAACACTTGGAACCAAGACCTCAGCAAAAGCGGCATTCCGCCAGCAGGACAACCGGGCGGACGCTCCGCACAAAATGGGATCGACCGATACCCCATCAACCAGAAACGCATGTGGTCGGGGTATCGAGCGAGCGTTGAATTCATGGACGCGCAAGTCGGTCGTATGCTTGATGCGTTAGAAGAACTTGGGCTCAGTGAAACGACGGCAGTTGTCTTCACGAGTGATCATGGCTATCACTTGGGCGATCACACTTTTTGGCAGAAGAGCAACCTGCATGAAAACGTCGCCAAAGTTCCACTCATCATTCGTCCGGGCGTTCGGTCAGGGACGTCGCATGCCAACGCAAGCACGCAAATCTTTGACACGCAAATGCTTGCCAAGCAGGGGCAACGATCCGAATCGTTGGTCGAGCTAGTTGATCTCTATCCCACCGTATGCGACCTGATGTCGGTGCCGACGCCGAGTGCATGCCAAGGCAAAAGCCTGATCCCCATCTTGTCCGATCCATCAAGAACCCTTCGCGCGGAGGCGATCACCATCCTCGGGCAAAGAAAAACACGCCACTTTTTACTCCGAACCCATCGTTGGGCGTTGATGAGTTACCAAAACGGATCCACCGAATTGTACGACATGCAAAAGGATCCTGAGCAGTTAACAAACTTAGCGAACGATCCTGAATATGCCGTGACCCAAACGGATCTTCAGCGCCGGCTAGCCTCGGTGATTGCCCAGCGGGGCTTAAGTTTATCGACGCAATAGAGGCACCGGCCCCATGCGTGCCCCGCCAAAGAAAGGCCAATCGGAGCCGCTGAAGCAACCAAAAAATCACACAGTCAATTAACCGGACAATGCACGCATCCAGAGATGCATCCATTTTCGTTTCAATGGGCGATACAGGATCAGAACATTCGCCCGAAACACGGGGAATCAGCATGATTCCCGGCATAGGCGAAGCAGAATGCGAAGCACTTTCAAACGATGCTGCTCTACGTAGCGTCGTGCAGGCTTGGTCCACTCTGAACCAACCGATCCGCGAAATGATCGCCATTCTTGTCCGACAATGCGGTACTGGATTTGGTGTATAACGTGTAGAGTGCTATTGGCACACACAGCACCTACTTTTGAGCCCCAATAAACAGTAAAAAACTTAAATAACCTCGTGTTTTGCGGCTATTTTGCTCAAATTTTCATTTCTCCCGGAAGACTCACTTGACATGGTACAACGAATGCGATAACGTCCTAAGGACGTTATCGCATTCGTTGTAGGCCTATCTTGAGCTCCTCTCGTGAATTTTTCGTCAGAAGTTTCGTTGCCCAATAGGGTGCTATATGCACTTGCTGAAGAGAATCGAGGAGCAACCTCCGCATGGCGAGTTCGGATTCTCTGCGTCCGTGATGCTCTCGAACACAAGTCGGCAATCCCGGCAGAATCGAACACGAAGCAACTCATCAAGCGAATGGTCGCGGGCAAGCAGTTGGGGCCGATCGAGGGCCTCAAAGAAGTCTATCAAGTAATCGTACCTTATGCGTCGCTCTGTCCAGTCTCCGCAGAAGTCGTTGCGCAAGAGGCAAACCCGAGAGCAGCAATCAGCCATCTGACCGCGTTTGTTCATCACAGCGTGAGTTACGAATTACCTGACACTCTGCACTTGACGATTGCTCCAGCAAGCACGTTCCTTCCGGCTGGAACGACACCTGAAGACTGGCTGGATGCGACGTTACCAAGACCAAGGAAACCAAGCTCGATTCTAGGCCGGGAAGTCCAGTGGTCTTCAACTAAAGATGAATGGGATTTTGGATTCGAGATTGGAATGCACGAAGGGCTTCCGATTTACACAACTGACTTAGAGCGAACCTTACTTGAAGGTTTGCGGTCCCCGAACTACTGCGGCGGATTCAAGCACGTACTTGAGTGCTGGGTTCGATCTCTCGATGAAATCGAAATTGGTAAGATAGTTACTTACGCTAACAAGTTTTCTCAGAACATCTTAAAGCAGCGTATCGGCTTTGTCCTAGAGACACTAGGCGTGAAGCATCAAGAGTTTGACGAGTGGGCCACGAAGGCAGTCAGAGGAAGTAGCGCGGTACTTGTCGCCGGTGAACCTTTTTGCTCCGAGTTCAGCGAGCGGTGGAAGATATCCTTAAACTGTCCGTCAAGCGAACTTTCGATTCTGGAAAACCGTGATTAATGAAAACACTTCAATTCACTGGTCAAGTTTCTGACATAAAGTCGTGGTGCAAGGAAAACGGCATTCCCGAGCACGTGGGCAGAAGACGATATGTTGAGCACGCCATACTCGGCTGCATTGCGCGATCTGGCAAGCTGCGGAACGCGATCGTCTTCAAAGGTGGAAACGCTTTGCGAATTATGTACGGAAGTTCCAGGAGCACACTCGACTTGGATTTCACAGCACTGCCTGATGCCTTATCCGATGACGAAGACGATCTACGAGTTATCGCGGACGAGGCTTTCCGCACCTCTGCAAACTCGTTTGGCGTGAAGTTGCGATGCCAGAAGGTGAAGCGTAATCCACGAGGACAGGAGTTTACAACACCTACGTACAAGATTAGCGTTGCCTATCAATTTCCAGGCGACAGATACTACGAGAACATGGAAACGCGGAACCTAAGTGAAACCGTGCCGGTTGAGATTTCGCTAAACGATGTTGTTTGCGACATGTCAGAGCTTTCGCCTGTAGCCAACGGCCG
The DNA here is from genome assembly GCA_007859835.1 of Novipirellula herctigrandis. Classification (GTDB taxonomy): domain Bacteria; phylum Planctomycetota; class Planctomycetia; order Pirellulales; family Pirellulaceae; genus Novipirellula_A; species Novipirellula_A herctigrandis. Next base: position 28,793 of record SJPJ01000002.1, read on the forward strand.
AAGCACAATTAAGGTTTGCAGTCTTGAAGATATTCTTGCCGAAAAACTCCGTTCGATACTGCAGCAAAAAGTCCGAAATCGGAATCGCAGCCAGGATGTTTACGACATTGCTTTGTTTGCGAGGTCGCATGCTGCGAGTATTAATTGGCAGGCCGTATATACGTATTTTGCGATTAAATGCCAAGCTAGAGGCATAATTGCAGAGAGGAAGGAGTTCGACGTGGCCATCCGCGAGATGGCAGCTTTGAACTACGAGAAGGAAATCAACCGTCAAGCTCGAGATGCGTTCATTTCATTCGATGATGCTTGGAATGAAGTTGAGAGAGTCGTAGAAGGCTTGCCACCTGCGAATTCGTAGAACCTATACCCGACGGCGCAGTGCACCTGACCGAAGCGATAAACGTAACCACGCCGTCGGAACCTCGGTTGATTCTCTAAATTGCATCGGGGTGACACTCGACCGAAGCGAACGACGCTTGAATCTCCAGTAAATGAACCAACTCTGGCGGAGCGACGCGACCGCCCGAGCCAAGCCGTCGAGCGACAGCGAGAAGGCGCAGGCGAGCCTACGCTGATAGCTGCCGGCAGGCACGCCGGCCATGGACGGTCGGCGAAGAATGGGCGGTCGGGGCATGGATGCAGCCGGAACGCAGGCTATGGATGGCCGGAGTGGAGGCCGAGCGCAGCGAGCCGATCGCCCATGCCCGAGGGATTCGCGATCCGGCAAGGAAGCGACCGAACGAAGCGATTGACGTTTGCCTATCGAAAGGTTCTCCAACACGTTTGCAGTTTGCACCCCGAAAGTCGGAGCGTTGCCGGATCGGGACGGCGACGTTTGCAGCGTATCGCCCGTCAACCGAAGCGATTGCAGTTTGAACCCCGATGCAGTCTCCAACACGGACGGAGTCGCCGCCGAGGGCATCAGCGCAGGATGCCCGCAGAAATAACGACGGAAGCAGGATGCCGTAGGGTCACTTCGTGAAAGTCGGACGCACGCTGCAGCTTGAACGCCAGCCGACTGAAGCGATTGACGTTTGAATCTCGCTTGCGGACCGCCTGAATCGGGCTCTAAAGCCCGGTCGCACAGACGATGCTCCAAGGCATCGTCACGATGGAATGCGGAGCCGACGGGAGACGTGTCCTCAGTGAGGAACGAACGTATGCCACGTGCCGCGGCGGTGGAGCAGGAACGGAGCGTTTGAGCGCAGGCACACGGACAAGCACTGATGCTAGCGAGAAACGAGCGGGCCGGGGTTCGTCGGAATGACCAGCGGAGTCTCCATCGCCCGAATGATGCTCCAACACGAAACCGGCTGTACGTTGGGGCTCCAACCCAGACGAAGTTGGCGCAATCGTTTGACGTGAGATCGCAATAATCCATTTTGATCGCAAGTCCAAGGCAGGCGACAACCGCGACGCCACTTCATGAGCCTAACTCACTTTTGATTGGCTTGCGGCTTTTCGCACTCGCATTCTTGGGTCTTTACTGAGCGCGTCGCGTACGGGACGGATCGCGTCAGCGTACTCAAGTTCTTCCTCAGCCCACCTTGTTACGGCTTCGGCAACCGCGTACCGCGTGTCGGGCGATGGATGCTTGGACATCCTTTGCAATCGAACCACCCATTGCTTCATTACTGTTACTCGCCAAAGGGCCTTGGGCGACAGTTTCTTTAGTCGTGCAACCCCATCGTCTGACAAAAACTCCTGTGAGAACACGCTGACTACCTCGGCCGGCTTACTCGGCATTGAAACAAGCACCAACGCTTCAGCATGGCCAGCCAAGATCGCCGCCAAATCTTCTTTGTCCTCCGCGATATCGAGTATCAACCTGAAAACTAACTTGGCAACACGTGGTCTAAGTTCCGGAAAAAACTCGTGGCATTTTCCTGGAATCCACTCCAGTAGCGCGTTGCAAATAGCGTCGCGAGCAACTCCAGCAACAACGGCATTTTGAAGGCCAATCAACGTCACCTCGTAAAGAGAGCTTTTCGTGTTTCCGCTATAGGTAAAGTTGGTCAGGGGCCCCGATTTCTCGAAGCCAAAGTTCTTGCCAGGAATGCCGTTCAACAGAAGCGACAGCAATCTTTTGACGATTCTCTTCGCCTGCGTCTTAGGACCAAGTGTGATAAGTTTCGACAGGACAAGGAAATAGTCAAACTTGTCAGTAAATAGTACGGTGTGACTTTCAACTGCTTCAAGAAGTGCGTTGACAAGTTCTTCGTCGGACCTAGTCCATTTGTAGAAACTGACAATACGATTGTAAGTCGATTCGATCATCGAAACTCTGGTGCCACTCAAATCGCTGCGGTCTCTGATTTGCTTGAGCAATGCTGAACGCAAGTCCTCTTTCCTCAACTGTTTCACGTCAGCAAGTTTATCGTTGCCCGTGCGTTTCTGAAGTGTCTTGGCAAAGAATTCGTTGCCAAGCAATCTTGCGTCAGCTTCTAAGCATGGAAGGAGCTCAGCTCGTAGTTCCGGCCGAAGCTCATAGGCATTGATAAACACAGAGTATCGGTATTGTACAAAGTGATGCTCGCCGCACTGCGTTGACGACATCGTTTCTGCCAGTAACAACGCTGACGAAATTTCTCCGTTGGCTAGAGACGCAACGAAAACATTGTGCAATTCCTCCCAAAGCCCAGGTTTTCTTGAAGCCGAAACAATGGCAGGGGTAAGTGATTCTATGAGCTCCGTTGAGTTCGACGTAAACGGCAGGATTTCCTTCCAAAACCCGAGCAAAGAATGGGTCCAAAGCATGCTGATAAGATCGTTCTGCTCCACGGAAACGGACCATGCGGCAACATCAGACAAGACTTCTTCAGGGATGGCATCTGAAAGCGCGCTTAGGACGTCTGCTACGTGCCGCCAGTACGTCGCCGGAAGTGCAAGCAGATTCGAGACGAACGCAGCTCGCTTTTCGTTGTTAGTGAAATCAGCTAGTTGGATCCTGTTTTTTAAAAGTTCGGACTTTTCGATGCTGGAAAAACCACGGGACACCACAAGATCGAATAGTCCGTCAAGCACTAAAGACAAATCTTGATGTTGACCGAGTTCGACCCTACTTTCACCTCTTGTTTTTAGACCCTCAAGCCAAAGCCCTACATCCCAAGTCCGAAGCGCTTGCAATTGCAGCAGCATTGCCATCCGAAATCGAATCCAACGTTGCCGACCGAGCGAACCGCCTGGGAACCCTGCGATCGCAAGTTCGGCCAACGCTTCGCTTTCTGCCTCTTTTCTCGCTTGAATCACAAACGCAATGGGCTGTTTGCTGGAAACGTACTTGTAACGCGGCAACGAAACGAACTGATCTTCAGAGTCCTTTATGTGCATGCGAGAAAAGTGAACCAGCGTAAAAAACGAACGGTAGATCGCACTGTTGGCGTCAACTTTCGTGTTCAGTTGTCCGATTACCTTGGCAAGCGATTCATGGTCGCAGGCCTGATAAAGTCGCCAACCGCTAAGCAACAACTGCTCTGGCGAGACTTTCTCTGAATTGGATTCGATCTCTTGCCCAATCGTCCCACCGTACAAGCTCGCCTGTATTGATAAGCGTTCTTCCAATTTGGCAAAGTCTCGTTGCCAGCCTTTATTTGGACACGAGTCTCGACATGCCGACGCAAGCTTCTTCCATTCTTCACCGTATGGCGACTGATACCAGACAAGTTCGATTAAGAAGATAAAACCAATGAGCAGCTCATCGCGAGACTCTGAACTAGCGAACTGCAATTCCCACCATGCTGCCGTTGGGTAGCTGTAGTCATCCCACTTATGCTCTGCGTGTGGATGATTCAGGTGGTTGTGAAGCATGACAATCATGTCTTTCGCGGGATCATCAGACAACTCTAACTCGGCTGCCTTAAGCCTCTCTTCAACAAGATAGAAAATGTAATCATCGACCATCCAGTAGAGCCCCAAAATCAAGGCCCACTGAATTTCTCGATATACTACGGACTTGCGCTCGTCGGTGGTTGCGAAAGAGCCGCACCGTCGGATAGCAACAGTCGCCAGATGATTTACTGCCAGACCGTCGCCGGAGCGATGGCAGTCAATTGCATGTTTTCGCAGATACTGCAATCCAGCAGAAACCGTTCGACAATCTTCGTTTGGACCGGTCACGATACTCCACCAACTATTGCTTCAAACGTTTGTTCCAGTGGAGAACGAGGCTCTGTGCTGCCCTGGGCCGCTTCCAATACCGCCAAGTCAACATCTTCCAGCGATGCGACTGCCAACTGCGTTAAGGTTTCTTGGCTGCATCGAGTGGGGCTTTTCAACGCCTCACCCATGAACGTCCGTAGCAGTTGGAAAGTCAACGCTGACTCGTTGTCGAATCCCTCAAGTGCATTCCAGTTTTTCAGCAAGTCGGTATTCGTTAGCGGAATGCCAGTGGATGGGTTCAGGTTTATGTTTGTTATTGGTGCGTCGATCGCACGCAAGTCCGCCTCATAGAGGCTGATGAGCCGGAAATGGTTTCTTAATGCCGAATAGATCGGCTTAGTAAGATGCGTTGTTCCGGGGGGCTTCTTGACATCTACGGAAATGGAACCATTGGTTATCAAAATGCGGTCAGCGGTAAGAGCATGACGCATCCAATGCGCTCGATTCAGTTCGTCTCCACCTCTGTGTTGAAGTAACGTTGTTGTATCGCATCGCCCTGCGTCCTCATCTAGCAAGTCTGCGACTGAAACAACTGCTGCGAGAGCACGGCCGATCGCATCCAGACCACCATCTGCAGCCCATTGCCAAGGCCACTTTTGGTGGGCCATAGCAACCTCAACCGCTCGGAGCAGATTTGATGGGCACGCAGGATCGAAAAATTCCTCGTAGTTCTTTGAGTAGTCCAACATCAATCGCGGGAGTAAACGAGGTAACCGTACTACGTGAGTAGTTCGTACCCACAAGGCACGGCTTGTCCACTGAGACGGGTCAAGGTCCGGGGAGTACGGTTGAGGGAGATCGCATGGATTCTGCGATAGCATACCTAAATCGTGGATCAAAGTAGCGACCAATAGATCGGCTGCATCATCCGGGGCGAGTGACTCAGGCAGGTAAGTCCCACCGACACCAGGTAACCCCCAGCAGCTAATCCGATCAACCAGGCTACACAAATGTGGGAGTCCGTGATCCGTGAATTCTGGAAGGTGACAGGCAAGAGACAGCCTATGTGTGGCGTCGAGAAGATCGCCAACGAAATTCGCAAGGTTTTTTCGCGAGGAATCGAACGCCCGCCTTGTTAGCGAGGATGCAAATATAAAGTCGCGTGCCTCGTGCAGAGTGGAGTTCGGGTCTGGTAGCGGTCGGTTGGAAATCATAGCTGTCGATCAAACTGTGCAAGTCAGAGCTCACGCTATCGCTCAAGAAGAGACGTGCTTGGCTGCGGCAGGAGAACGGCAGAAAACCAGCAAGTATTCCTGTCTTACGCATTCTACTAGAAATTCCCCGACCGTGAAGGCTCGATTCAGAGTGGTTTCACCAGCGTCTGCGAGTACAACTTACAGCAAATTCGCATCTACTTGGTCGGCTTACTAACTCTGGGTTTTGCTCGCTGTTTTGCTTTTCGCTTCTTTGATCGTTGCTGTGCTGGCGATCACTTTTCCGTCCGAACTACATCCTTTGTGTTGAGAGTTATACGTAACACTCGATAGGTAATCACGAACCACAAATTGACGATTGCTGCTCCTCCACCGGGGTCTCGATCCATTTGCCGATGCTCCACCACGCGAAGCGACCTTTTGCGTTGTCGATTCGGTCCCAGATCAGACCACGTTCCCAACGCTTCGGATTGCTCCACGGATTCAGGTCATCATCGGTTGGGTCGGCGTCAACGGGTTGAGTTTCGCTGTCGGTGAATCCCCAACGATCGAGGAACGCTCGCGAGCGGTCGCCACGAAGTAGGCCGCTCGATGTGTCTTCAATTTTGCCATCGACGAACACCATCATCGTTGGCGTTGGGCGGACGTTGTGAGCATCAGCACTCATTGATCGCGAAATCATCGACGATTGCTTGAAGGCGGCTCCCGACGCCCAGTGGCGAGCGATCATCGCGCTTGCCCGGTACGGCGGATTGAGGACGCCAAGCGAAACGGCGGCGCTCAAATGGTCTGATCTCGACTTTGCTGCTGGTCGGATGATTATCAACGCCAGCAAGACAGAGCATCACCGCAGTGGCGGACGCCGAGTTTGCCCGATGTTCCCCGAGCTTCGACCTTATCTGGAAGATTTGGACGCACTTGCCGAGAAGGGCGACGAATTCGTGGTCCCGCGATGCGGCAAATCATCGAACCTGCGAACGATGTTCATTGCGATCATCGAACGGGCCGGCCACGAGGCATGGCCAAAGCTGTTTCAGAATCTTCGCGCCTCCCGCGAGACCGAGCTCCTGGCACTCTATCCCGCAAAGGATGTTTCAAGCTGGCTCGGCAACAGTGTTCCCGTCGCGATGAAGCACTACGCGATGGCACGCAAGGAAGTCTTCGAGGATGCCGCGCTCAAACCGTCAGGTGCGATGCCCGAAAACGCAGATGAGAATAGCGAAGCAGAATCCGAAGCAGACGCGAAGCAAAATGCTAAGCAGACCGTAGCGACCGCGAGTGGTCCGCAGGAGCACGTCCAAAAGAAAAGCCCGCGAATCGCGGGCTCGTTGCCACTTCCGCCCCCTAAGGTCATCTTGGGACAAAGCGGCGGGATGGGCGATACAGAATTCGAATCTGTGACCTCTGCGGTGTGAAAAGAGGTGAGCCACATTGCAAAAGTCTCGGTTTTTGCAGTAAAAACCCGTCATTCACCATGTTTTCCATGCTAACAATGTGCAAAGGTTAATGCAACTAGCGGGGTGTATTGCGGTATTGTGGCGACGGAAAACTTCATAGTCGTGGGGTTATCCGGTATGCGTACCGAAAAACGCGGCGCAATTTGTTGTAACGCGATACCCGCGCATAAAAAAAGCGAGTCGAACGAGGGGGCACCCGCGCGACTCGCTCAACAGCACTAGATGTAATCCACGGCGGGTGAGGTGATTCCGCGATGGCAAGTGCTGATTGTTAGCTAAACGAGACTTTCACCTTTTTTCAGCTCTGGTAAATCAAACCTGCGTAGGGTGGAATTGAGCGCGTCCGCTGCCATCGCTCGAGTGTTCTTTTCTCGGTCGGCCTCATTTTTCAAAATCTCGGATTTGATCTTCTTGACGACTTCGGCCAATGGCTCGGCAATCTTGCCACCCACAAAAAGAGCGGGGTAGTCCGCCTTGGTTTTTGCGGCGTCACTCTGTGCGGTGGTGTGGTCGCCGCCAGCTTTCATGAGCTCATGTACTCGCCGTTGCCAATGGTTTGTTCTGTGTTTCGCGATGTGCATTTGCCGTTGGGCGTTTTCGAAGTCGGCGGCATGGGTCTTTGCTTTCGCCTGCGCAACTTCCGCATTGGCCACGGTTCGGCATACGCGCCCGATCGCTGCCACTCGCGAGCGAAACTCCGCGTCATCCATTTGCAGAATCGCCATCGCATTGTAGAGCGTGTCTGCGTCCGAGTCGTCGGTTGTGCCAAGGTACTCTTTGACGGCGATGGCGAGCACTTCGCTACGTTCACTCGATAGCGACTCCTCGACTAGTTGTTTTTCTTCGTCGCGAAGTGATTTCAATCGACCGAAAATGTCCGTAACCATTTTGCTTTTCCTTTTGTAATTTCGTCCAGTGACGCCCTGATTTCTCGGCAGTAGTCGATACGCGGCGTCTGACAGTCCACGCAAATCGTTCGCCTCGCGACCAAGTGTGTCCACGGCTCCGTAGCCGTCGGCGTCAACTCGGTGCTCACGGTGTGGCTGTAGGCCCGCCTGCGGGTCGATCCACACTCGGGACATTGCCTCGCATCGCCGAAGGTTTGGGCGTTGAAACTTTGCCTTGGGCTTGATTTGATTTTACCATTCATTCCGTGATTTCCTCCTTGTCCGAAGTGTGACCCTAGCACTTGTTTTTCGTGTGGTGGTCAATACTACATTTTGCGACTGTTCCCGTTAGGGTTAGCCCGCTAGAGGGGGTCAGTAGGACCCGTTAAGGTTCTCCGGTGCATTGTCACGCCCGCTAGCGTCCACTTCTGCTGTATCAATCTCACTGTTATGCACGTTGCATAACAAATACTTCGGAGTCCCCTTCCATTTCGTTCTGCCTTCACCTCGCCAGTCACTCGGTCGTCGTCTGGAATCTGCCGTAGCTTTCGCCATCGGTCCACTTCTGCGTTACAAATAGTTGTTTCACAACTTGTGAAACAATACCTTTGCCCCTTCCCATTCCGCTCTGCCTTCACCTCGCCAGCTTGTGATCGGTCTTTCGTTCGTCCTTTGAAACCGGCTCAATTAATTGAGTAGGTTTTTTTTTGCTTGGTCGCCCGCCTTTTGCGCGGTCATCATTGCGCCACCTCAGCTTCGCCGGATTCCTTGACCGGTCTGACGTGCGCGCATCCCGGTGTCTTGCAATCGTAATTCCGATAGCCACCAACTGCGGTTTCTGCGGGTTCCATCGCGCCACCGCATCGCGGGCATGGAATCGGCTTTTTGTGTGGCTCATTTTTCGCCTTGCACCTAGTTGCACCTAGTTCAGGGGTTGCCCTTAGGGAATTTGGCAAAACCCGGGGAGCAATAGGTGAAACCGGGTGCAACTGTGTGCAACCTCGTTTTTTACGGTGTTTTTGAGATTCGGATTCCGACGGATCCTCATGGAAGTCGTCCGTTTTTCTGAGCCTCAAACCCTCGTAAATCACCTTCCCGCGGTACGGATCCTGCCAGCCCCGTAGTTTGTCGAAACGCTCTGCCATAGCCCGCCCGAAAGCGGTCTTTGACCACCTGCCTTTGTGCTCCTCAGAGTACAGTCGATACAGTTCCGCCGCCGGTGCTATGGCGTTGGCTTCGACCACACAATATTCAGCGAGGAACTCGCCTAAGGGATCCGATTCGGTTCGGTATTCTTTTGTCGCGTCAACGACCGTCTGCGGTTCCTGAAGTCCCTCACGCTGATATGCGAGGTGTCCTTGCACCAACCAGTTCAGGATCCCCGGCCCTTCGTTCGTGACTAGCCACCGGTCAAAGTCGGCAATCGGCTTCACTTTTGTGCGTAGGTCAACGAGGAACGGGATCAATTTGACGCGCCGCCAGATTCCGTCGTCGATCCCGTCGATACGAGGTAAGTGATTTGTCGACAACCAAAACGTATGGGTCCGGTCGAATGACCAAAAGTCTTCGTGCATCCGCCTGGCCGTGATGGTACGGTCTCCGGTCAATTCCTTGACCCGGGCTTCTCTGAGGCTCGCGCCACGTTCCGGCTCACTGATCGCCATGAACCGCTTTTGATATAGCGATGCTTTTTCCGTCGGGTGGTTATCCTTGTCGCCGAGCAATAATGCATCATTGGCCAACCCGGCATAGTCGCCGAGTAACTCAGTCACCACATTCCATATCGTCGACTTGCCATTGCAACCGGATCCGTAGGCGATTGGCAAAATGTGCTCGCCTGTGTCGCCCGTCATCGAATAGCCAAGCAACTTTTGAACGTATCCGATCAACTCCGCGTCGTCGGAAAAAATTAAGTTGAGAGTCTCGATCCACTTTTGGCAAGTCGCCGTGGGATCGTAAACCACGTTTGCAAGCTGTGTAATTCTGTCGGCCGGGTTATGAGCGCGTAAGCAACCGGTCGATAGATCAACCGTACCGTTGGCGACATTGAGAAGATTCGGGTCTTCGTTCAGTTCATCGACGACGCATACAATCCGTTCATCGACTGCCGCCAAACAAGTAAAGTCTTCGATCCGTCGACGATGGTTCGTTGACTTGACATAGGTTTGGATCCTGCCCAATTCGTCGCGGTCAACGTGCTGTGCGGCTTCGGCCAATTTGTGCCATAGATTCCGACCGTACCGTTTAGCACGCTGCATGACGCCTATACCATCGTCGTCGTGCCACCGTGCGCCGTCCCAAGTGAGCCATTTTCGCCACGGCGGGATATAGAGCAATTCGGTGGCGAACCGATCGATAAACCGGTCGGCATTAGCCGCATCGGTGCGACCTGATTCACTCAGTAAGTCGCCGGTATCATCTTTTGAACCTTCCCCAATTGTTTGGGGAGGGTCTGCTTTGCCTGCTTTTTGCCTTACATTGGCGTCATAACATCCCGGCTCATAATGTTGACGTAGATCCCGCCAATCCCACGTACAGTGATCGTGCTGGCACCCGGCGGCAATTGCACCTGTTGGGCCTTGGGTGATAAACGCCGCACCATCAGCATCATGGGTACATAATCCCGGGATTGACTCATTAAGGACCCATCGACGCCCGCTACCCTTCCACGGTCTCGACTTGCCGACCGGAACATTATGATCGTCAATCCATTGCCGTAAGTCCCATTCGTTTTTGTCGGGGAGCACTAATCCGTTTTTCTTCTTCATCGGATCCACGGTAGGTTCCTTTTGATCGCCAGCAAACGCCCGTAATTGCTCCGCTGTGACGATTTGCGGCATTGTGTGGGGAATGACAAACCAACTTTGTCGGTGCGGCCTGTGCGTGCCCTGTGGCTTGTCAGCGGGCTGATAATGTTCGCCCTTTCGCGCCACAGTGCCGAGCACCTTCACGATTCGTGCCGAGTTAACCGCTGTGGTGTCGACCTCGGCGTGCTCTGTATCAAACCTCGACTTAAGTTCAGCGAGTACGCTGCCCACCAACGCGGTTGAATCAGCGTCGTTCGTCAAGTTGATCCGGTATAGAAGATAGAATCCGTTCCCCGACATTCCGAACAACGGTTCAGACCATCCGAGCGCCGTCATTTCGGCGCGGATCCGTTCTGCCAATTGCTCGGCGTGATCGTGCTCCGATTGCGTCGAAGAAACTCCAGCAGGCCGTACCGGATCGATGTCAACAAATAACCAGCGACGTGATTGTATGTCGTGATCGCTTGTCGTTTGTGACGCTTTTTCAATCAGGCGGTTGTTGCCGCGTGCAAGGAGTGCGTCATCGCATGGGTTCAGGGTGACATAGATTGCCGGGGGTTGCCGCTGTTCGAGCATTTCCACCGCTTGCGAGGCCTGCTTCGGATCGTCGAACCATCCCGCTACCGTCGCGGTCCATTTGCTACCGTTTGCATCGGGGCACTTTATAGACCGAATTTCAAAAACATCCCCGGGCTCATGCAGCCAAGATAGGAACGCGAGTGTGTCTGTTGACTGCTTGCTCATTTGTCACCCTCCACAAAACTGACCACGTACCAACCGCCTGTGCATCGTGACTTGATCCGGCCTTGCCTGCGTAGGCGCTGAATCGTTTTAGCTACGCATGTTTTCTCGATCGCCCATCCTTGGACTTTTGCCATGTGCTCGGTCAGTTCGTGCAGCTTGAAGACTCTTTTTTTCTCGACGACTAGAAAGAATAGAATGGCGTGCGTCAGTTTTTTTGGGTACGGACGATTGTCCGCGTCTCTCGATTGCGGATCGTCGATCTTGAGTAGCTTCAAGCGATCCTGGGTTTCCTTGTCAAACGTGTCCCAGTACTTTGGTTGTTCGCCTAGCGTTCCTGGTTGCTTTGGCGGCTTAGTGGCATGCCTGAATCTATTTGACTTTGGGTGGTGTTTCTGTACCATTTAGATGTTCCTGATTTGCTGCGGGACGATTCTAAAAAACGTCTTTGGTCTGCCGGCCAAGGGCGTTGCTTTTTGCAATGCGGGGCACCCGATGGTTATCAGGTGCGTTGACTCGTAAGCACGCTACTATTGGATTGCCCCGAGAAAACGAGATACGGCCTGGCGGCTTGTGAAAATCCGGCTGCCGATGGCGACCGTTTCCAGCTTGCGACCGTTTATGCCGCGTTTATTCCATCGCCATAGAGTGGAAACGTGTGGACGGTGGGGTAGCTCTTTCGCTGCCTGTGAGAGGCTCACCACATCTTCGGTCAGGAGGTTGAGCGGTTGCGGTTGCTGTAAATTCGACATAGCTGGTTCTCCGAGTGCGGCCCGGAGAATGCCTACGAAAAATGGCAATGCCTCCGAGCCATGTAATGAAACATGGATAGGAGACATTGCCATCACGCAGCGGAGCAATCGTCTTTTAACAGCCTCGGTCGTCGCCCACCATGCAACCGAAAAACGGCTCTGGTAATTATGTGATCTGAGCTAGCGAGGCAATTTGGCTGTCACAGTCGAAGTGGTCCCTACTTTGTTGTCCGTCCATGCCACCGACGTGCAATTAAATCACGCCGGGCGGATTTTCCTATCTCAACACCATCAGGCTCCGGTACACAGCTTGCACGTATAGTAGCAGATTATGCGAACAGTGCAACCCTTTGCAACAAAAAGAAAGAGGCTACGAGATTTTCGGCGCTGCCTTGGCGGCTTGGATCGCTTTTGATTGTGCGACGCGGACATAGTGCTCGGTCTGGGCGGTGTGTGAGTGACCTAGTAGCGACTGTGTTAGCTCTAGCCCCAGATGCTCGCAGACTACCGACGCCGCCAAGTGTCGTAATTGGTAGGGCGTCCAGTGTTCTACGTTAGCCTGTTCTGCTTTTCGTTTGATTGCTCGGCGGTATGAGTCTTTTGTGAACTTCACACCTGGGCGTCGTTTAGGATCCGCTTTACGCTTATCCCCCGGTTTGGTTCCCCAGCGCCGATTCGTTTTTCGGTTCGCCGTGCGTTGTTCGCGATACCACTGGGCCGATTCTCTTGGCGAAAAGCAATAGGCGTCTGTGTCCCGGAGTAGGTATGGAGTGAGTGCTGCCCGCACTTCCTCAATAATCGGCACCACTCGTTTTTTTCCTCGCCATGTGTTTTTGTGCTTTTCCGGTATGTAAATCCAAACATCGCCGCTCCGATCAATGTCACGCGGGCGAAGATTGAAAACCTCACTGGGTCTCATGCCGGTTGCGGCCTGAACTAACACCATGGTGCGAATGGTCGGCGATAATAGCTTCGCGGTGGCACGTACCGATTCGATGGCTACTGGTTGCCGGGGCTCAGATTCGCGTGCCTCCGTTTGACCATACCGCAACGGCTCCAGCGAATTGAGAGACACGAGGGTATTAGGGTCGACGATCTCGGCGCTAACTCCATGCTGAAAAATGCGGATAATGTTTCGCGTCTGATCATTGACGTAGCGACGACAATTGCCCGAAGCAACAAATAGCTCTCGCAACTCCGCCAACTTTCGCGGACCAAACTTTTCTACCGGATCGCCGCCATATTCATCTTCAAGCAACGTACACAAATTTTCAAAACGGCGTTTTTCGTTTGCGTTCTTCGCGTACTTTTTCTTGATGTGTTCGCGGAACTCACCTGTAACGCACCGCACGGTTACAGGGGCGGCAACTTGGTGTTGCTGTTGCTGCGGAGCCTTCATTCCGTTGGCGTTGTATTCTCCCAGCAGGGCAAAATACTTTGCCCTCGATTCGGGTGAATTGTGCGGACCAAGATAGAAATCAGTGCCGTCAAGCGTAACGATTGCTTGACCACTAAAGTGAAACCGATAATCCGGGATTGCTTTCTTTGGACGTGCCATTTGCGTACATACCTCTCATTTTTGGGGTTTTTCGGTATGGATTACCGAAAAACTCGCGGTGAATGAGGTTGCACGGCACATCGCCGGTTACGCTAAGATGCGTATCAACCAAGACTTACAACAATGGGCGATACAGAATTCGAATCTGTGACCTCTGCGGTGTGAACACAGCGCTCTAACCAACTGAGCTAATCGCCCGTCTTTTGATTCCATCCCCATGCCGACTCGGCACGGGGATGAAATCAAAAGTTAACCGCTAACTAGGTTTCATTCCACCAGGGGAACGACCTTCCTATGTTGGCGGTTTGAATTTTGGAGCCGAAGGTTCGTCGGGTTCTTCCAAATCCGGCTCGCTCGACTTTTTCTTCTCGTCCATCGACAACACTTTATTGGCCTCATATTCAGCCGTTCTAAATTGCTGTTGAACATCATTGAGAGCACGACGAAGTTCGCGGTAACTACTTCCAAATTTGCGAGCGACCTCAGGAAGGTTGCCCCCAAACAAGACGACCGCTATCACACCGATCGCCATCACTTCGGGTATCGATAGCCCAAACATCCTAAGACTCTTCTCGTTCCGAAGTCTCTTCGTCGTCAACACTCTCGTTCATACCACGTTTGAACTCGTTGGCGCTCTTGCCAAGATTACGCATCAGACTTGGTAACTTCGCTCCGCCAAATAGAAGTAAGGCGATGAACAATACGATCACCATCTCGGGCATGCCAGGAAAACCGAATGCCAGGACAGAATTTTCAACAAACATCGATAACATTTCTTCGCTCCGCAGGAGAGGCTCTAATTTTGAGTCCCTGACTGATTTTTCGGCGAAAGCGGGTAGGTCGTTCGGCCTCGGCGGTCGATACTCAATCGACGGCTGAGTCTGCCAAACACCTCCTGAACCGATGTGTCGGGGGTGGGGGGCGAGGCACTCGCTCGCCCTTGGTAGCCCCTATTGTATTGACCGACGGAAAAGAGTCAAAGGCGTAACCGGCAAGATTTTATTGGCGAACGGACAATTTGAATCACCTCGGTCTTTCGGGTTGTTCGACGGGCCCGACAGCAAAAATGCCCGTCTTACGATCCGTTAACGCGCGAACCGTTTTCGCAATATCCGGTGAAAAGCCCGATCGCAAACGCACTTAATTCCAGAAAGCTCGGAACGATTGAGTCCGCTGGCGGCTGTCGGAATTTTTTTGGTTGACCGCTTCGAGCTGATCCGCTTGCCGCCGCGAGGGAGGATAGGTCTCCATTTCACGGAAAGGCAACGGACCGGCACTTTGGCCGCTGAGCGTGTTGAGGTCGGCATCTTTGTCCCAGCCCACGCAATGCAAGATGAAATCGCGTTTCCATCCAGGCGGAACGGGGTGCTCCGGCACACTGAATTGCAGTCGCAGTTCGTCACCGCTGCCCATCACTACCATTGAATCATCCCAAGCAGAAAGCTGAACAGTACACGCGTCATAATTCGTGAATTGTCCTCGCAGCGGAGGCCATTTCGGCGACATCGTCGCGTGCGAATAGTCATACGTTTCAGGTGCCAACGGTGACTCTTTGACTCGCCGTGAAAAACCCCGGTAAACCAGTTCGCTATCTCGCAGCATCAGTTCGTGTGACGTTGTCGAAGCCGGTTCGGATTGCACCACCAATTCCGCACAATCCCAGTAGATTTGGGCACTGGTGCGGATTCGCAATCGCGGATCGTCGCGATTCATTTCATCAGTCACATCGACCACAATCGTTTTCGTTTTGCCGCCTGGGAAACCAACATAGTCAATCGCTTTTCGCCATCCGGATTCCGCGTCTGGATCGGGTACCCACAGCGACGGAAACTCGATCGGTGGCAATTCGGGGTTTTGATCAATTTGGATATTCAACGACGTATCGGTTGGCAATATCCAACCGGTCAACACGAGGAAAATGGACTGATCGGATTTGGCATCAGGAACGAAGTCCTCTGCAAATTCGACATCGATCCAATGTGGCGGACATAAACCTTGGCGAATGCGGCGATCGAAACCTTGGACGTATTCCTTATCAATCGTGGAAAGCATCTTGGTTATATCACGGCCGCGAGCATCTTTCGCCTGTTTGGCCGAAGTTCGACTTTCGGCCGGGAACGCGTAAACGGTCGGTGTTGCGATGGGCGCCGGCCCGACTTTCTCGTTCGTCCAAATGTCCACTTCTTGGGGATGATCCACTGCGATGAGAGAAACGTAATCAATGTAGGCTACCTCCCACAATTCTTCTGTAATACGCAAGTCATAACGGCCGTCGTGTTCGGCCACAAAATCACCGTCCACTTTCAAGTATTCCCATGGACGATCCTTTGCCACCACACCATCGGCCACCTGAAGCCCCAGCGGCGCGGCCCATAAACAGTCGGTCACGAATGCATACTTTTCCCCGTCCCACGCATACAGATAGGGGCAAGAACCTTTGAGCGTCTGTTCTTCTTCCACCAACGAATCGATGCCTGGGTCGCGAATGGTTTGCGTCAGACCATTTGGAAAAATCACCCGCAATGTCGTCGCGTCATCGATCTTTCCGAGTCCAAAATGGGTGGTCGGTGATGTAATCACTTCGGCTCGATAGTACGGACCAGCTCGCATTTCCACGATCGATCCAATGGAATAATGGTTCACTCGACCACTGTTTACATTGTTGTCATCTATCCCTCGAAAGCGTACTTGCAGGTAATGGTTGTCCGTCGCGGTTGTGTTGGTCGCGACGACAGGCTTTCCGCCATTGAGACTCAATACGTCAAGCAACCCGTCTTGGTTGAAATCCGCTGTGGCAACAAGTTGGTCACCGAGTACTGCCTCGATTGTGTCGACGCTCTGAACCCCGGCATCAACAAGTCGTATCACAACCGCACCGGATTCACTCGACTGGACCGCCTCGAATGCGAGGTCATTATCGAAATCCGCCAATAGCAGGCTACTGCCTCGTTGATCGGTAACCTTCGTTTGGTCGATTGTCCAAGCCCCGGCATCAGCGGTTTGTGAATAAGCAAAAACGGTTTTCTCGGCTCCAGTAACGATCAAATCCCAGGAAACATTTCCGTCAATATCTTCAACTGCGACGCTAAACGCGGATTCAACCGCAGGAATTTCTTTGAGCGAACGGAAGCGGAATTGCAAATGCAAAAAGTTCTCAAGCAAGCCGACTTTTCCGTCTTGGTCTAACGTAACGATATCCAAATCGAGGTCGCGGTCGAGGTCGACAATTTGCATGTCGATAATGGATGTTTGATTGACCAACGAATTCGCTTCACCAACGGTAGCGGTTTCGAAAAACGTTCGGTTGCCGCGATTGATGAACGTCCGAATTCCCTTATCGCCAGTGGCAACGACCAGGTCCAAGTCGCCGTCACCCTCAAGATCACCGGCGATCATCGATGAGATGCTGCGGACCTCTTCGAGTCCCGTAGCCTTGTCGATCACCGACAGTCGCTCCTCGAGGGCCGTCGTTGGCCGTCCGTCAACGGCGATGAATTTAATCCCTTCGTCGCCGTAGGCCATGACGGTAAAAAATGTGTTGTGACGTGACGACGTGGTATCGGGCGTCGTGTATTGCAACCGATTGGGGTCACTGCTATCCACCATAAACAAATCCGCAATGCCAAGCCCAACCACGGAAATACCGAGATCAACCGAACCTGCCACATCCCAATTTCCAGCCCCGCTCGATGGGCTTTGAAACAACGTGATATTACCTTCCGCGGTAGTGGTAATCACATCGAGGTTTAAATCGAGATTAAAGTCAATTGGCATGGCCGCTTTGACATTATCGATTTCTCCGACTTTTGCAGTACGGAACTCGATGTTCGATACGGCGGTGCTGGTGCCAATCGACTTAGCTACCTGCGCAGACGCTCGACGCATTGAATCAAAACTGAGCCGATCGAGTGGATGCGGCGACGCGCGGCGGCGATCCGTCTTGACCAACTCGGTGCTGTTGAGCACGTTGAACCACAGCAGCATTTGATTCTCGGCCGTTGAAAAATCTTTCTTGCCAATCGCCTCAATGATTTGATTGACCAATTCGCTTGGTGTTAATCCAATCGGCTCGGTTTGACGCCGCAGCGATGGCTCGATGGCGCTAGCGAGTCGCCCAGTCCTTTGTACCGCCTTGGACGCATCCGGCGACGCGATCGCCAACTGAATTCGTGCTGCACGTAGCGCCAAGAATAAATTCTCGGGATGTTGATCGGACATCACACCGAGCGTTTTAGCCGCCTGTTGTTGGATAGCTTTTGGCAATCCTTGGATTGGGTCTTCCATTTCGTCGAGAATCGTCGTCAAAGGCCCGCCAAGAATCACTGACTCGGGACGTTTTCCCATATCGCCGTGGATCGCGGTAACGAGGCGGTCAAAGTAATCCTTGCGAAGCGAACGCGTCATCGTAGCGGGCAACAAAGATGCTTCGTGCAAATCGACTCGCGTTCTTAGCCATAGCCCCACCACCGCGTCGCCGTCAATCTTTTCGAAATCGTCGACCGCTTTTCGAGCAGCATCGATCGCTTCGGGCAATTGCCGCCGCGTGGCTTGTTTCTCTTCGGCCGTCAACATCGAATTGGTAGCTTGTCCAGTCAACGAGTCGACCAACAGCACTCGGTTGAGTGCCCGGTTCAGTGCGATCGATCGATCGTTAGGCGATTGTTCAAGGAGCGTGTTCCAGTCCTTGTCGGCGATTTTCGAATCAAAATTCTCAGTCGCCTCAAGTGCCTCGCGAGTTCGATCCAACGCAGCAACGGCCGCATTCGGATCGGCACTCGTTTGAGAATCCACACCGCCGGCTTGTTGTTCCGCAACGGGTGTTCGGCGTGAGAAAGCAAAAAGGAGCCCGGCGACAACGACCAGAACCGCAAGAAGAATCAGAATGCGCTTCATGGAAAAGACTCGAATGGGAATGAAGATGAATCGAATGGAGACTGCGCAGTACGAAATCCACAACGACTTCGACTACATTCGCGGCTTGCTCTGTTTGGTTTCCCGATTGAATTGATAGACTTCCTTTTGTTTGGGATCAACGACGTAAATGGATTCTTCATCGATGGCAATTCCAACGGGACCGACCAACGGTTCGCCCTCGTGCCAAACTTCGCTTTTTCCATCCGCGGTGAACTTCCAGATTTTTTTGCCGTAACCATCCGTAACGAAGCCGAATTCGCCAGCCCAAACGATCCCGTTAGGATATTGATAGGGTCGACCGGTGACGATCGCTTCACTTTGATTCGATTCCACGTCGATGCGATAGACCGCAGCGTCATCGGGCGTATTGGCCCAAAGCTTGCCCTCAGCGTCAAACGCCAACCCGCGAGCGTTCACACGGTCGACCAATTCAGGGTCCCCCCCTTCGATCGGAAAGCGAAAAACGGAACGCTTTTCCGCGTCCCCGACGTAGACCGTTTTCTTGTCGGGTGAAATGGCGATCGCCATCGCATTGCCCATGTGCCCGTTGACCAACGGCTTTGGTTCCCCGTCGGCCTCGGTGATATGATAGATTTCGCGGGTTGCCGAATCGCCAACCAGGATCCCGCCTTCGGGATGTATCGCGATGGCACGCGGACGGTTCAGCGGTTTGCGGAGCAAGTTCGATCCACGAACGAAAAGCGTACGCTCGTCCGCAGTGATTTGCCAAACACCGGGAAGATCCAAGTCAACGACGTAAAGCGTGTCACCATCCACTGCGACCGATATCGGATATGCCGGTTCCGCCTCCACTGCAGCGTCTTGGGTTTCAGCGGCGTCTTGGGGTTCAGCGGCGTCCTGTGCCGATGCGGCATCCAGCGACGCGACAGCGGTTAACCAGAACAAAACGAACAACGAAGAAAGAATCCGGCGGGATGTAGAGGGAAATATCGCCATCAATTGAACCTAGGTGTGGAAAAGACCAGAAACAGCTATTTCGGATTGTAGCGTACTGGGGACTAAGAAAAAACGAGGGGAAATGCTTTGCCCTATGCTGACTGTCGCACAACAGCACTGGATGGTTCGACTCTTAAAACCGCAAACACTCGGTTCGAGCTATCCGTGTCGGAGCGTCGCCTTGTTCGAGGCAACGCGATCCATGTCGAAGTGCGGTCTGCAAAGGCGCGTCCAACCTTCTCACATTTACGTGACAGAGACGTGACAGAAACAAAAAGGAAACGTGACACTTAATTTGATCGAGTCAACACGTACATCATAATCGCTGATGCGACGGCAACATTCAAAGAGTCGGTACCCAATTGCATCGGAATGGTCAAACGCTCCGTCGCGATCCGCTGCAGCACCGGATCGAGCCCGATTGCCTCGTTTCCGATCATCAGCACCTTGGGGTCGGCTATGAAACGCGATTCATCAAGAACGGTAGCTTCGCGATCAAGCGTCGTTGCAATCGTTTGAGCACCTGTTCCAATGGCGATTCTCCGCAAATCTTGCTCTGGCCACTCGAGTCGATAAAACCGATGCTTGAACGCCGTCGCCATACTCACTCGAATCACGCGGCGACGCAGAGGATCGACCGTGCCATCATCTAGCAGGATGTGGTTGACCCCCAATGCTGCGGCGGACCGAAGAATACTGCCCACGTTTTCGAGTTCCGATACCCCCATTAAGGCTAACGTCAGATTCGGCAGCGGACGTTGGGAAAGGAAATCATCTACCGTGTGCAGTGGCTCTCGAATGCCGCACGCCAACACCCCCCGATGAAAGTCAAATCCCAACAGTTCCGCCATTTTACGACGAGGCAACGTATAGATCGCCACACTTTCAGGAACGAGATCAAGATAGGATTTGACCATGCCCTCTTGGATCAAAACGGACGCAACTTGAAAGCGGCTTTCCAGTAACCGTTGAACGATCAAATGGCCTTCAGCGATGAAATAACGTCCACCTTTGGCCAAATCGTTGTGTCGCATATTCGCGAACATGGAAAGCCGGGGATCGTCGGGGCTCTCCACCGCGATTACATGCTGCTCTCTCATTCGCTCTCGATTATTACCAGTCGCTGTGATTTGAATCTCTGCGTTGGGTTGAATCCACGAGTTGATTTGCATCCAACATCGTGCCTCCGATCACCAAGGCTGGAACCAACACAATCAGACGCCCTCCACTTCCCAGCCTTGTCGATATTGTTTGGCAATGTATTGGTCGGCTTCGGGGCAATTGGTCGCCTTCAGCTGTTCAGCATTCCAAATCAACGATTTCCCTGTCCGGAACGCGACGTTACCTAACAAAACCGATTCGGTCAAAGGGCCGGAATAGTCAAAATCACATGTCGTGGGCGAGCCGTCCTTACAAGCTTTGATCCACTCAGAATGGTGTCCGATCGAATCGGGAATGGTTTTCTGGGGTGGATCGAAATCAACATACTTGTCAGTGGGGAAGAGTTTGTATCGTGAGTAGTCCGCAAATAAGTTCCCTTCGCTACCGACAAACATGACGCCCGCACCGGGAGCTTTTTCACCCGCGACTTCGCTTGGAATTTGATTCCCATCGGACCAGGTCAACTTCACCGGTGGCTTCGATCCGCGAGCCGGAAACTGATAGCGAACGGTCAATCCCAAGGGACATGTTTCGGGATGAACTTCCGGGCCTTCCGCTTCACACTTGGTCGGATACTTGAGGTCCAGGGCCCAGAACGGAAGGTCCATATAGTGACACGCCATATCGCCGAGCGTTCCCTGACCAAAATCCCACCACTTTCGCCATTGTGCGGGGTGGTAGCGTCCGGAGGCATAGGGCCGCTCGGGTGCCGGTCCCAACCACAAATTCCAATCCAAATTCGCAGGTGGCTGTTCGGCAACGGTTGGTCGATCACCACCGCCCCATCCCTTGCCGACCCAGACGTGGACTTCCGTTACGTCTCCGATCGCACCGGATTGAATAATCTCGACCACTCGACGGTAGTTGGTTCCGGCATGAATTTGCGTCCCCAATTGCGTTGCAACGCCTTTGGCTCTTGCTGCTTCCGTAATGATCCTCGCCTCTTGGACCGTGTGAGTCAGAGGTTTTTCGCAATAGCAATGTAGTCCAGCGTTGATCGCTCGTATCGCCGCAGGAGCATGGTTATGATCGGCGGTTGCAATCACAATTGCGTCTGCCTTATCGGCTTCAGCCAATATCATCTCTCGATAGTCAGCGTATTTACGTGCGTTAGGCAATTTCGCTGCGGCACGGTCCAAGTAGTTGGAATCCACATCACAAATCGCAACAATGTCTTCGCCTTCGACACCTTGAACGTTGGCGGCCGCTCGATTCGCTGTGCCAATACACATCACTCTAAGCTTGTTGTTAGCCGAAAGGGACTCCGCTGCGGGCAATTCGCTCCAGACTCCCGCAGCGACCGACATCGCCGTTGAAGTTTTGAGAAAAGTACGGCGCGACAGATGGTTGATTGACGCTTTTCGTTTTCGTTGCATGATCGAAAATCCGATGGTTCAAGGAAGGAGCACTGGGCGAGGAGTCCGATTTTATCAGATTCCGTGTTTTGGTGTTGTTTGGCTAGGGTGTTGTTTGGCTAGGGACGATTTGCCGCTAATGGCTTTCCCCCAATCAACATTTTGCAGCAAAAGGAAGATTCAAAGCCAGGAAGTCAACGAACCGCCCAGTCGCTACAATCGCCGCACCGCGGCCTCCATAGACAATGGCCCCTTTCATGATTGCCCATCATTTTGACGAAAGATAACATGCCCCCCAAGGATCGAACCGAACCAGCAATGATGATTCGGTTGTCGATCTTGATGTTCTTTCAGTACTTTGCGATGGGGGCTTGGTACGTCTCCGCGACCGGATTCATGTTGCGAAGCGACATTCAGATGGATGGACTTGTGTTTGCCGTCTATTCCGTGGGACCGCTGGCGGCGATCTTTTCGCCATTTTTCATCGGCCTAGTCGCCGACCGCTACCTGCCAACTCAAACAGCGCTAGCGATCTTGTTTATCGCCAGTGGGATTCTGCTTTGCATCGCTCCGGCAATGGCGTCGCCATTTGGCGTTCCCGATGTTTTGCATCAGAATTGGTTAGCGGGACGATTGACGATGCTTTGGACATCGATGAGGCACCCATTCGTCCTGGTTTTGCTGGGGCACATGCTTTGTTTTATGCCAACCATTTCGTTGACGGCCAGTTTGTCGTTTCGGCATTTAAAACATCGCGAGAAAGAGTTTCCGGTTGTTCGCGTACTCGGGACCATCGGTTGGATTTGCGGTAATGTCGCTATCAGTTTCCTGCCAGGAAAAGATGCGTCGGCATTGCAGTTTGGCTTGGCCGGAATGAGTGCATGTGGCATAGGGTTGTACTGTTTCCTACTGCCATCGACTCCACCACCGCTAAAGGGTCAACGGGTGACGTTTGGCGAGATCATTGGACTTGGCTCGCTAAGGTTGTTCCGCAGCCCTGCCTTCACCGTGTTTATCGTTGCCTCGTTCTTGACGGTCATCCCTCATTCGGCCTATTCGGCATTTGCACGTTCCTTTGTCGAAGCGTCACACGTCGCGCCGTTTGGAAGCGCCACATTTGCGATGGCGTTTGGTCAAGCAAGTGAAATCATCTTTATGCTAGTGATGCCATTTTGTGTTTCGCGAATTGGCGTGAAGTGGATGTTGGCCATCGGCATGGCTGCCTGGGTGCTCCGGTTTGGACTGTTTGCGGCCGCCGCGGAGACACAGAGTGCATGGATGATCATGAGCGGCATTTTGCTGCACGGCGTCTGTTTCGGATTCTTTTTTGTGACCGGGATGATGTACGTCGATCGAACAGCACCTCCGGCGATCCGCAATCAAGCTCAAGGTTTCCTCGTCTTGGTCACGCAAGGGTTAGGCATGTTCACCGGAGCACAAATCATCGGCGGATGGGAACAATATCAAACCGTGGCGGGAGTCATCAATTGGACCGACTTCTGGTTATCACCCGCAATCTTCGCTGCGATAATTACTCTCGGTTTTGTGATATGCTTTCGAGATCCTAGGAAAGACCGAAAACAGAGCGAGTGAGCCGCTCCGATTTGATTTTGGAGTAGTGGACGAGGCCCCCTAGAAATCCAAAAGTTGACCACACTCTCCGCTTTTTATCCCAACGTGGAGTTCACGTTTCCGCTTGCGAACAAGCAAGCCGACATCGCGACCTATTTGCAGCAACCTTGATGCGTCCCACTTCAACATTACCACACGAGACATCTAACCATGTTCATTCGTTTCACGTTACTCTCGCTGATCGCCTCGCTTAGCGTGACGATTGCCAGAGCCGACAACCTCGCCGCGTTAAGGTCCAAGCAATGCCGCGACATATTGCAGACGTCGATTACTCATTTCTATTTGCCTGATTGCATTGACGCCGACTTTGGTGGCTACCTCGAAGTCATTGATGAACACGGCACTTTTATTTCAAGCGAAAAATTTTTGACGCTTCAAGCCCGCCAAGTTTGGTTCTTTAGCAAACTGGCAAACACGTATGACACCGATCGTGAAAAGACGTTAGCTGCCGCCAAATCAGGCTACGATTTTTTGCGTGCACACTTTTTTGATCCGACCAACGGCGGCTACTTTTCCAAGACTGATCGCGACGGAACGCCAACCGATCGGCGAAAACATGTCTACCCCAACGCCTTTGTGATCTACGCATTTGCGGAATATCACCGTGCGACTGGTGATCAAGAACCGCTCGATCGAGCAATGGAGCTTTTCCAAACGCTCGAGGAACATTGCCATGACAAAGTGAATGGTGGTTACCATGAATTCTTTTCCGATGATTGGCAATTGATCACTGACCCGAAGGAATCAGGCTACATCGGTGTTCCGGGAACGAAGACCTATAACTCGCACTTACATTTGCTCGAAGCTTTTACCCCCCTATACCTTGAAACGCACGACCCGTTGGTCCGAAGTCGACTCATTGAAATGCTGCTAATCAATACGTGCACAGTCAAACTTCCTGATTTCCCTTGCAACGTCGATGCTTGGTATTCGGATTGGAAACTCGTTGATACCGACCGGAATCGCCGCGCCAGTTATGGGCATGATGTCGAATGCGTTTGGTTGGTACTCGAGGCAGCCGAAGCATTAGGGATGAAACCCAATTCGCTTCGTTCGTGGGCGGTTGCACTCTGTGATCATGCGATCGAACGCGGATTCGATACCGTCAACCACGGATTCTTCTATACCGGCCCAGTAGGCAAACCGAGTGATGACCGAAAGAAAGTATGGTGGACTCAGTCCGAAGCATTGGTTGCAATGTTAAGGATGCACGCTTTGACAGGCGATGAGAAGTACCGCACGATTTTTGAGCAGACGTTTGACTTTGTTCAACAACATCAAATTGCCCCAGAGGGTGGTTGGTGGGCAACGGTCAATCAAGATGGCTCGAAGATTCCTGGCACGGCTCGCACAAGCATGTGGCAGGGAGCGTACCATAACGGCCGAGCATTGTTGATGTGCGAACAAATGCTAAACGGGGCTGCGAGTCGATAGTCTTTGGCTACCGAAAAGACTCGTGAAATGAGCGGCGAAATTGTAGAGTACGGGCGATTTATTTTCGCTCTGTCTCCCTGGCCAGAACCTTATCTCAAAGCATTTCCAATATGCAAACCACGACCCAAGTCTGGGCAGACGTTGGCGGCACCTTTACCGATTGTTTTGTCGTTTCCAATGACCAGCGTCGGTCAGGCAAAGTCCTCAGTAGCGGCGTCGTTCGCTACGGGGTGCTGCGATATTGCGTTGTCACAGGGACAATCTTTCTCCAACCTGATGCCGCATTTGATTCGTTACCTGATGGTTTCTGGAACGGAGTTGGCGTTCGGCTTCTTCAAGAGGATGGGTCGGCAACCGAACTTGGTACCGTCACGGATTTCACGGCATCCACATCGACAATCCAGCTCGACCGAACCACTGCGCCACTTTGTTCGGACCAAGTGATCGAATTGGACCCGCAAATGGAGGCGCCGGTGTTGGCGACTCGATTATTGCTGGGTATCCCGCTTGTCACTCCGCTGGGACCAGTCGACGTTCGCTTGGGGACGACTCGTGGTACCAATGCATTGCTCACTCGACGCGGGGCCGAGACAGCACTTTTGGTTACCGTCGGATTTGCAGATGTCTTGCGAATTGGCGAACAAAACCGTCCTGAATTGTTCGACCTAGCGATTCGTAAACCATCACCGCTGACCGAACAGACGGTGGAAGTCTTCGGCCGAATGGATCAGCACGGAAACGTTATCCGCGAAATCGATGAGCAAAGGCTACGTGATGATTTACGGCGACTCAAACAATCCGGAACCGAATCGTTAGCGATTTGCCTGATGCATGCTCACGTCAATGACACGCACGAACGAATCGTCCAAGAGATCGCTTGCGAAGAAGGATTCACTCAGATCAGTCGTTCTAGTGAAGTTGCGCCACTGATCAAATTGGTCTCGCGTGCAGAGACAACAACACTCGATGCCTACTTGAATCCGATCCTAGCCGACTATGTCCACCGAGTATCGAAACAATTTGGCGACCAATGTCACTTACAGATGATGACAAGTGCCGGAAATCTCGTCATTGCCGAATCATTCCGTGGCCGCGACAGTATTTTGTCGGGCCCGGCCGGTGGCGTTGTCGCCTTGGCTCACGTCGCCCGATCCGCCGGCACCGATGCGGCGATCGGCTTGGACATGGGGGGAACAAGTACCGATGTCAGCCGGTTCAGCGGTCGTGTCGGTCGGCGGTTTGAATCCACTGTCGCGGGGATTCGAGTGATGACGCCGATGATGGACATTCGCACGGTCGCGGCTGGCGGCGGATCGATTTGCGATTTTGTCGATGGACGATTGACCGTCGGGCCCGATAGTGCGGGGGCCACCCCAGGCCCAGCGTGCTACGGTCGCGGAGGCCCATTGACGGTAACGGACGTCAACCTGTTACTAGATCGATTGCCTGCGGATCGATTTCCTTTCCCGCTTCATCGCGATGCTGCACAGCGACGAATTGATGAGATCGCGGCGAAGCTACCTGCGGGAAAGACACCGTCCACTAAAAAATTGGCCGAAGGGTTCTTACAGATCGCGGTGACTCACATGGCCGAAGCCGTGCGAACGGTCAGCACAGCCGAAGGGAACGACGTCCGAAACATGTCTCTCGTTGGCTTCGGCGGAGCAGCGGGACAACACTTATGCCGGATTGCCGGTGCCTTGGGAATGACAAGCATTGTCGAACACCCCGACAGCAGCACGCTAAGTGCACTGGGCATGGGATTGGCCGACATTGGACGCGTTGTGACTCGGGGCGTTTACGAACCATTCGACGACAACACAAAAGCAAAAATCGAAGGCATTGCCGCCGAACTGCAGAAAGAGACGTTACAACTACTGACCACCGAGGATCAGACAGCCTCCAAACCGAAATTCGTGTTTGAATGCGATGTTCGTATTGTCGGGACGGAATCCTCGTTGCCTATTTTGGCTTGGCCAACCGAATCGCTCGTCGAGCGATTCCACGAGAAGCACCTGCAAACCTTTGGCTATCGTCGTGACCAACATGCGGTCGAG
Source organism: Novipirellula herctigrandis (assembly GCA_007859835.1). Taxonomy (GTDB): domain Bacteria; phylum Planctomycetota; class Planctomycetia; order Pirellulales; family Pirellulaceae; genus Novipirellula_A; species Novipirellula_A herctigrandis. The sequence continues at coordinate 55,817 of SJPJ01000002.1, forward strand.
TTGGTGGCGATTCGATGTGAGGCGACATTAGCCTCTAACTCAATATCGATTGCTCATGCCAAGACCAAGGCTCCGTCAGAGATATCGAAGACCTTTCGTGGCATGATCGATCGCGTCACGCTGTGCATTGGCGATCGAATTGAGGCTCCCGCAATGGTCGTTAGTAACGATTCAACCTTGATTGTCGAATCGCCATGGACAGGGCAAGTCTTGGAAGATGGAATCATCACGTTGACACATCCGACCGAAAGCCCGACCGAGCGAACCGGCAAAAAAACCGCCGAGATGGAATCCACGGGTGATGACCCGGTCCTGTTGGAAGTGATCGCTCGACGCTTGCAGGGGATTGCCGACGCGATGGGCGAAACATTGCGGCGAACTTCAGTGAGCGTGAACGTAAAAGAGCGTCGTGATTATAGCTGTGCGGTGTTTCGTGGCGACGGGTCGTTGGTGGCCAATGCGCCTCATGTGCCAGTGCATCTCGGTGCCATGGGGCATACCGTTCGGCATCTAATGAAAGAATATCCCGTTATGTTCGCTGGCGATTGCTACCTCAGCAACGATCCGTTCTCGGGCGGTTCGCATTTGCCCGATGTGACATCGGTGACACCTGTTTTTTGTGATCCAAATCGCACCAGCGGAAATCCCGATTTTTTTGTCGCTTCGCGAGCGCATCACGCTGAGATTGGTGGGCGGACACCTGGTTCGATGCCACCCGATGCTCGGTCGCTTGCTGAAGAAGGTGTCCTGATTCGCTCGTTCAGCTTCGTCCGAGACGGAGTTGTTTCAGAAACGGCACTTCGCAACTTGCTATCGAGTGGCCCCTATCCGTCACGCAACCCTAACGAAAACTTGTCTGATATTTCAGCACAACGCGCTGCGGGCGAAGAGGGCGTTCGTGGATTAGTCGAAATGTCACGAGTTTATTCGGTTAGCGAGATCGATCGCTATATGGGTGGATTATTGGCTATTGCCGCCGAGACCGCCGGTGCGTGGATAGAGACGTTGCCGCTTGATCCAATGCGGTTTTCGGATTCGCTTGACGACGGAACCGTAATTCAAGTCTGCATCTCTCGTTCGGGTGAGCGTTTGACGATCGATTTCACAGGAACGGATCCCGTTCACGAGTTTGGATTTAACGCAACACCTGCGATTGTGACCGCAGCGGTGATGTATGTGGTTCGGTGTGCTTCACGTTCCAACTTGCCGCTTTGCGATGGGGTCACGCAAAATATCGATTTGGTGATTCCACCCGGACTATTGAATCCACCAAAGCACGAAGACGCCGAGCAGTGCGCGGCCGTAGTGGCCGGAAATGTCGAGACAAGTCAACGTGTGGTCGATGTGCTGCTTGGGGCACTGCACGCAGCGGCAGCTTCGCAAGGAACGATGAACAATGTGTTGATCGGCGACGAGAGCTTTGGCTTCTATGAAACGGTCGGTGGCGGCAGTGGTGCAACCGAGTGGGCGGATGGAGCCGACGCGGTTCACACGCATATGACCAACACGCGGATCACCGATCCCGAAGTGATGGAAGTGCGTCTGCCGCTGAGGTTACATCGCTTTGCAATCCGACACGACAGCGGTGGAATAGGAAGTTGCCGAGGCGGCCATGGAATAATCCGCGAGATCGAGTTTCGCAAACCATTGACTTTATCGTTGATCACCGGTCGCCGAACCCGCAGCCCATACGGAATCGATGGTGGCCAAGCGGGAACACCTGGAAAGAATCTGTTGATTCGCGATGGAAAAGAAGTCGAGTTGCCCTGGGCAACCACGACTCAAGTCGCCAAAGGGGATCGGTTGCGACTAGAAACCCCCGGCGGAGGTGGGTTCGGAGAACTGCGCTAGCGAAGTATTCCAAGCGTTAGCCGTAAACAATCCGGCCAGTCTAAGCAAGGTCCAAAACGGGACTCTTCCAAAGGCAAGAAACCATCTGCATGCCAAAGAATCAACAACTACAAAAGCGTAGCGAGTTGTTGGGCAGAGTGGACCATCAGTCGTTTGTGGTCGCGTACGACTCGCATGAACTCGTCCTCATGGACAGGCTTTTGAATGTAGTCATGCACGCCAAGTTCGCGACAACGGAATCGCATTTCGTCATCCTCGTTGGCCGTCAAAACCACTGTGGTCACCTGATCAATCGTAACATCACCATTCTGCAACCACTCCAGCACATCGATGCCACTGCCATCGGGCAAGTTCAAATCGAGTAATAGCAGGTCGGGTCGTGGGGCGCGTGCGAAAACCCCCTCTTGATTGAGAAACATCAGCGCCTCTCGCACACACCGAACCAGAGTTAGCCGATGATGCACTTGGCTTCGACGAAGTGAGTGGATCGTCACGCGTGCATCAAGCAAGCTATCTTCAACCAATAGAATCTCCATCGGTTTGACTCGGGATGCCGCAAGCATGTTCAACTCCTTCGCAATCAATCTAATGTTCTATTCTTTGCCAATTGGCTGTTGCCTAAATCGCTTCCAAGAAGCATTCGATCAATTCGTTTTCACATCGTTCGTGTGCCTGCCAATGTTCGTCGAATTGTCGGAACCGCTGTACCAATTCCTGAATCTGGGCCGCTGCGACCCCACGATACTGATACTCTTCGGCCACTTCAGCCAAGTCACTCGCTTCTAAATACAAGGCACAATGCTGTGTCTTTGTATCATTCACATCTGTCACACCATCTCTGGACTTACACACGAACGATCCGTTCTTTGAATCGATGGGAACTTCGACGTAACCGTAACATTCCTCGAGAGCAAAGTGCATGGCGATCACGTCGCGCAACTGATCAAGCAACTTCACCATCTTAATCGCAACTTGCCGAGGCTCATCCGTCGAATCGCAAACTTGGCGAAGTTGATACCAAGTTTTCCAAAGTTCAGGGTTACTGTCTTTGATCTCTTGCAAGAACGCAGCGTTGACAGCCAATTGGTTCGAAGAAGTCTGGACGGCTGTTTGATTCGCTACGTTCGTTAGGATTCCAACCATTGAACACCTGCCCTGTAAATGAATCTACCCCGTAAATGAATCTACCCCGTGAATGAATTCAACCTTTCGATGAATTTGCGATCCATCGCATGGCCTAACCGAAGCAGCGTGTGGCATTTTTCGGTGTGCACTATGCAGTCCGAATTGATGACGCACTTCTTTAAGGGTAGCGATGCGAGCGTAGTTTGGTCAACCATTTGACGTTTTTCCGCCAAACCGATCGGCAACCGCCAAACCGATCGGCAACCGCCAAACCGATCGGCAACCGCCAAGGATGCCGGAGTGAGAAGCCGTTGGTTGGCAAGTCACTTCGAGTGCTAAATCGGATTGCTGAGATCGCTCGCTAGGGCCGCTTTAAACGCTAGGGCCGCTTCAAACGTCGCGGCCCATTTGGCTACCATCGAAAAATGCCGTATTTCACAATGCACCACAGCGCACTAACGCCGTCACGCCATCCAATCTTCTTACCTTCGTCGTACCAGCGGTGTTGATAGCGAATAGGGCGTTCGGTGAACCGAAGATCACTTTGGACCCATCGCGCCGTCATCTCGATCTCGACCCCAAAACGATTCTCACGCAATTTCGGCAAGATTGCTTCAAAGTGCTCTCGCGGCGCCATTTTATAACAGGTTTCCACATCACTCAGTCGAATCCCAATGCAGACGCTCGCCAACAGCGTAATAAATCCGTTTACGGCTTGGTGCCACCAAGGTGACAATTGGCGGTCGTAGTGGCCATATCGCGTTCCGTAGACCACGTCGGCGTCCCCGGCCACTAGCGGCTGGAGCAGGTAACGAAAATCGGATGGATCGTACTCTTGGTCGGCGTCTTGGATCACGATGACGTCGCCGGTACAAGCTTTCACACCACTGCGGATCGCGGCCCCTTTTCCTTCGTTGGAATGATGATGGATCACGGTGATAAAATCTTCGCCTGCCAACCTCTCCATCACCTCGGCTGTCCCATCATCGCTGGCATCATTGACAAGAACGATCTGCATCGAGATTCCCACCGAGCGAAGCCGATCCACAACGGCCGCGAGTGTTGTCGCTTCGTTGAATACAGGCACGATCACCGACAAGACAAATCCGGTGGGCAATTTGTAGATAGCTAGGCTGCGGCAAACGCTATCGCCCAACAACGCTTCCATCTGATCCACATAGGCATCGGTCCACAATCGGCGAGCGTCCTGCGGCGAAGAATCCTCGTTCGAGACAGGAGCATCTTTCGACAAAGAAGCGTCACTGGAATCGTCCAATTTTTTTCGGGTTTGATTAGGCAGATGCGTCAAGTTGTCACCTCACGAAGAAAACCGGTCAAGAGTTGAACACGACAAAAAAATTGAGCATGATTCAATGATAAGAGCAGACGATGCGACTTGCTATCGCATCCGGCATATGAACCGAGCCGTGAGCAGCATAACTACGTTGAACCACAAAAAAAAGTTTGCGCGAAGTCCTCGTGTTTTTCGCTTCTTTTTGGAGCGAACATGTTAGATAAACAAAAAGAGTTGGCACTTTGTTGTTGACACCGACGCGAGTTCACGCCACATTCTCTCTCACAACAAACATGTGATTCACGGTGAGCGAACGGGCACGTTGTAGTGAATTTTTGCAGTGCCTTCTGTTCGCCACATTTCTTGACAAACGACGGAGTAAAGTGATGCGAAATCCGAATGACTCAAGCATGCTTGTTTTCATCGGGTCGCCACCCTCTTTCCGATTGGGTCGGGCGAGTGACAACGCCTGAGACTCTCCGGAGTCGAAACGTCTTCATGTCGAAAGACATCTTTAGTGCCGGAGAAAATTGCTAACCGGCTTGTTCCGAAAACCGATTCGTGGAAAGAGTCCACGGTTCGAACTTATCGTCGCAACGGATCCTGTTGACGATCGTTCATGGGAGGTGGTCCCAATGGATAGCCACCAATGAGTTGTTCACCCTACTCATGTACACGGATGTCCCTCCCATTTTCTCACTGCTAACGTTGCAAAGCGATTTACTACAACAAAGCTTTTTGCGGGCTTAAGTCCGTTGCGATGCAACAAATGGGAAAAGGCCTAGTGTTGATGGATCGACACTAAGTTGAATTCCTTAGCGGTGAATTGCGAGTTCCGGTCATGCAGGAAGCACACCGGCTCGCTTTTCTTTTTTTTGGCGTCTTGAACGAACGGCTAACTCTGCGTAGTGCGGTAGTGGCCCCACAATTTGATTCCCATCCAAACTGCGGCGAAACTTCCTACGAACGCCATCACCGTATAGAACAACGGCTGTAGATATTGTTTCGACACATGCGCCGATGCTTTCCCGGTTGATTCAATCGAACGCCCCACGATTCCAGGTTTCGAAACGACGATCGGTTTGCCTTCGGCGTCAAAGACAATCTGATCGCCTCCAAGAAACCGCTCCGGCTCCGCCAAGATCACCGTCGTGGTCGCCGCAGTAAACAAGGTTTTGCCGGGATTCGCTTCCACAAACCGACCAGCAAACTTGACGACGCGCTCGGTATCGTTTCGGATCATCGACAAAACGGCACCGCGTTGAACCGGCGCGAGCGAAGAGATTTCGTCTGCGTGCCGTGCAATCACAATCGCTTGGTCGGCACTCATCCGACCAGCCAATTCCGCACCGTCATCGCCCAAGTATTTGAGCAACGTTAATCCAACACCTGGATGTTTCAATTCGCTCACAAGTGCGGTTGCTCCATAACGTGAAACCGCGCCCGCAAGCGTCTTACCCGATTCACCCGCTGCCAATTTTGCAAGCGCCGCTGGGACCTGGTCTGTGGGAAGGTCGTCGATCGCACTGACGATTCCACGGATGCTGCCTGCATTGTCGAACGCCAAGATCGCGTCAGGTCCATACTTGGTCGTCAACGTCGCGACCTGCTCGACCGCTTCCTCGCCTCCTTCTTTCGCAGCGACCTTCGCCACACGCTCGACGGCCTCACGGCTTCCCGATTTCGCTAGATACTCGGTCGCCTGTTCGGCCCCTTCTTTACCAAAGTACTTTGTGACCGCTTTGACCACCGTAGTGGCACCGGCGGCATGCACCGCATGGGGAGCAATCGCGACGATGACGAACAAGCAGAGACAAACGATGGCGCGTGGTCTAGTCATTTTGATGGTTCCGTGGAAACGATCTTGGCAAAAAACTGGTTGCGATACGCTTCCGTTAACGAATCACAGAGTTGGGGCAGCGACCTTCGCAAACCCTCGCTTCGAAGGCCCTCGCTTCGAAGGCCCTCGCTTCGAAGGCCCTCGGTTTGCAAACGATTGGCCGAAGAATTCGCCAAAGCGGGGGAACCCTCAATGAGTGAGCTGCGAAGTTGGCCAAGATAGTCGTAAAGCTGTTCGCACATTTTGGCTTCAAAGTTTTCGGTCATCCACCAATCGATCGCGACACCGACGATCAATCCGACCGCCAATCCAACCACCGTGCCGACCGGTCCCGCGAAACTGCCACCGGTCGCGCCCGTCGCGGCGGCTCCGGCTGCAGCACCGGCCCCGGCCGCCGCGCCGACTGCCGCGGTTGCGGAAAATCGGGCCAATAATCCCGCAGCGATGCTCATCGCTGCGTACCCGCCTGCTTCACTGACCAAGAAAACCACTAATGCATTGTAGACACTCGTCGTTCCTTGTCCGGTTGAATAACCGTGCAATTCCTTTGCCACCGATCGGTAAAATGGTCCGTACTGCTCGAGATGGATTTCAGGTAAGTCCGCGATCTCGAGCGACGCTTGAACATGAACGAGCATCCGTTTTTGATTCGCGTCAACCTCTTGTCGAAATTGGTTTAGAACGTCCGCAATACTCTCGGTCAACGAAGTTTCCGAAAACAGATGGGCTTCAAACTTCTCAGTGACATACCTTTCAATCCGCCCATCGCCGTTCCACCAATTGCCTGGCGCCCGCTTAAGAATTCCGAAGCGAGTTGAGAAACTAGTCAAGTCATCCACGAACGGCTTGACCCCGTTCTGATAGCGACGGATCAAAAGATCGATTCGCTCCAAGCACCGTTCAGCCGCCTCGCGATTGAGCACATCGGTGGCCACGATTTCCGGTTGAACTTCGCGGTCGAAGAAAGCCGCTCGGATCACTTCTCGCGACACAGCCGGGGCCTCGGTTGGTTCGGCAATGCGAAGACCGGCTGGGGACATCGGCGAAGCTTTCGGCTGCGAAGGAGGATCAACCGCCGCTCGTTCGGTCGCGATCACGTAAGTCGCAAGAGACACGATACTGGCGACAAGCAACGCAAACGCCCGCGGGTGCGCCGGTGCCGATCTGGAAGCCGGTGCCGATCTGGAAGCCGGTGCCGATCTGGAAGCCGGTGCCGATCTGGAAGCCGAGTCACTCGAAGGACCTCGAGCATGACGTTTGCGTAAGTCACTCACATCTGGCATCCACCGCCGCAACACCGCGGCATCCCACACGCCTCACCGGAACCCGTTACCGGCAGCGATGCACCATGACGAACCGCTGGAGCGGCCGTGACGCTTAATTGTCGCTCCATTTTCCGATTCCCACACTCGGGACATTCCGCGATTTCTTCTTGTGACCGAACCAAGATCTCGACCACCTTAGCGCATGACTTGCATTCATATTCGTATAATGGCATTTAGAAAAACCCCGTCTGTGAATTATTTGCCTGTGAAATTGTTGTCGCCGATGTGTTGATTATCTTTCAAAGCGGTATGATTGGGAAGCCATGAATTTACGCCCTTTATCGTGTGACGAAGTTCGTCAAGTTGACAAAACAGCGATCGAGACGTTCGGAATGTCCGGCTTGGTGTTAATGGAGAACGCTGGCCGAGGGGCGGCCGAGCGTATCGCGGCGATTGTACCAACAAACGACCCAATCACGATTCTATGCGGAAAAGGGAACAACGCAGGCGATGGCTATGTGATCGCTCGCCACTTGGAACGACTCGGACGTCAAGTCACGATCCTTTCGATTGTTGACCTTGAATCTCTATCGGGCGATGCAAAAGTAAATGCGGAGATCGCACGCAAAGCCGACATCGAAATCAATATTGCCAATTCAACTGAGAGCTTAAAACAGCCTATCGAAACGGCGAAGGCCTTGGTCGATTGTTTGCTTGGCACCGGAGCACAGGGTCCGCTTCGAGGCCTTTACGCGGAGGCCGTCCGAGTTGCCAATGCGTCTTCGGCGATGCGAATCGCGATCGACGTTCCAAGCGGTTTAAATGTGGATACCGGTGAACCCGGTGAGCCAACATTCCAAGCGGCGTGGACGTTATCATTTGTTGCAGAAAAAATCGGCTTCACCCGCAAGTCCGCAAAGCCCTTTGTCGGCTGCGTCGGAGTCGTCTCGATCGGCATACCCCAAAAGCTGCTCGACCAAATTCAGGTGGGAACTGATCAACAATGATTCACTTCAAATGTCCTGCGTGCAAAAAATCTTACAAGATCTCCGGAAAGTACGCTGGTCGCCGAACAAAATGCAAAGCGTGCGGCCAAAAATTTCGTCTTCCAAGTCCGGCGGTGGCCATTGAGGAAAAACCAATCGCTGTAGCCGTAGTGAAGGAAAACAGGGAGTTCGATGATGCGATACGCCCAGAGTTGCCTTGGGCCGATTGGCTAACAGAATGTCAACAACGATTTGGAGACGCGCCACGTAAATTCGACGCAGAGACATCCGCATACCTGAGTTTCCCAATGGGTTGGATCTGCGGATGGCTATTCTTTATTCCGCTGTGCAAACTCCTGAAAAACAGTCGTCAACGCGAAATATTCCGAAAGGGGAAAGTCGTCTGGGCCCACATCATTCAAGTGAACGACACATTGTTCACTCAGTCGCTTAGCGGCGGCGCGGGCGACCAAGACGATGATGACGCGCCAGGCGAGTTGGTTTTCTCGCTCGATACTTCAGGGCGCTGCACACCGGAAACACTGATGCCGATTGCAGATAAGATTGGAATGCTCCGCGGTCAAAATCTTAGCGACCCGGAACTAAAACGAATCGGCGACTACCTTGAAGCGGAAACCGTACGTGCGTTCGGATGGAATGTACCGAAGCAATTTACTCCACGACTACCGTGTTTTATTTCGACGACGATGTTCATGCGCAAACACCTGCCAAGTAGATGCTTGCAACAAAGCTTCCTACCGATCGTTGTCTCACACAAATCGCCACACTATGCGATGCCCCTACCGGAACGGTTCTGGGCTCCTGACCTGATCGCTTGGTGGACGACCCATTGATCGGCTGGTCATGATTATTCCTAAACAAACATGGTCCCCCATGAAATGATTTAACACCGGGAAAGTCTGCATCGAAAGAAGATGGACGATAAAACGTCGGCAACGAAACTGGCACCACGGTGAATTAGATTGAAGCAAGCCCCGAAGTCGCTTGCCTCGGAAACGCGAAATGGTTGCACCCAAATCTTGAAGTAGAAAATATGAGACTTGCAAATATCGGCGTCATGGTTGTTGTCGCGATTGCTTCTGTTCTGGGGTCAGTTTACCGGACACTGCATGCAGCGGAGCTTTCCGTCGAAGAAGCTCGTCGCTTTGCTCTTCCACTCATTGAATCGGAGCGAATCGACGGATTGTCGGTTGGGATCATTGATGGACCGCGGCACTTCACGTTTCATCTTGGTGCAGCAAATGACGGACAGACGGAAGCTGATGACAACACGATTTACGAAATCGGCTCGATCAGCAAAGTGTTCACAGGCCTATTACTTGCCGATGCTGTGACCAAAGATCCAGGAATGCTAGAAAGAACGCCCAACTCGCGTGATTGCGAAGTCAGGCTGCCTCTGTGGCAAGACCAATCAATCACGTGGCTCGATCTTGCAACACATCAATCGGGGTTGCCGCGGTTAGCCGATAACTTCACTACGGGGCAAAGCAAGGACCCTTACGCGACCTATGATTCGACCAAAGCGATTGAGTTTTTGCGACGTCATCAACTGCGACGACAACCGGGCACTCAGCATGAATACAGTAACTTTGCTTTTTCATGGTTGGGTTATCTCTTAGCCAATCGCGAACGCGTTTCCTACGAGCAACTATTGAAGCATCGGATTACGGGGCCGCTCGAGATGACAGACACTGCCATCACGCTCGCGCCGAATCAGTCGCCAAGACTCGCAACTCCGCATTCTTCTTATGGGAAAGAAACATCCTATTGGGACTTTGCCGACTTGCCAGGTGCGGGCGGGATTCGAAGTTCCATTTCCGACATGATGAAATTCATGCATGCACAATTGGATCCCCTCAATTCAAGTTTGCGTGAAACGAGCGAATTGGCATGGAAACAACATAACCCCGGAAGTGAGAATCACTTAGCGATGGGACTTGGATGGTACATCGCCCGTGATGGGAACACCCGCTTCCATAATGGCCAAACCGGCGGGTTTCACAGCGCAATGTTTGTCAATCGCAAACGAAGTATCGCGGTCGTTGTGCTTGCAAATACGGGCCCAGCCGATGAAGTTGACGTACTTGCAGAGCGGCTGACCCAACGGCTCGCGGGCATCAAAGTGCAACCACAGAAATTGTCCAAAGCGACCAAGGTCGATCGCAAAGCGATGGCAAACTTAGTGGGACGCTATGAGTTGTCGCCGACGTTCATCTTCGACGTCAACGTGATTAACGATAGCTTGATGGTTGGAATTACCAACCAGACAACTCAAGAGGTGTTCCCTATCACCGAAGTACGATGGTTCTATAAGGGCGTTGATGCCGAGTTGACTTTTGAACTTGGAGAGAACGGCCTAGCAGAATCGTTGGTACTGCATCAAAACGGCATTCAGCAAACCGCCAAACGAATCGATTAGTCGGCAAGCGAGCATCGGCTATCCGGACGAGAGGGCGAAATCGACAATCATCTTTCAGCCTATTCCAAGTTTGTGTCAGCGATGATTGCTCGGTTGCATCAATTGACGATCGGCGCGAGCGAAAATAATCGGCAAACCTTACCGGTTAGGCAAGGTTTGCGGTTTTTTCTGATTTTTCGGGTTTTGCGTTTAGCTTCTCAAGTCTTCTGGCCGATATCTCTGGTGAACAAGGTAGTGCCTGGTCGAGCGAACTCGGTCCGGCGTTTTGTTCGATTACCCGGGGGGGTGACACCACACTTCAGCGATCGGTGCTGGGAATTTGACTTTTTCAAGTTTCCTGGTCCTTCGCATTCCAGAATCCTATTGGTGAAGCCAGTGCTTTTTCTAAACCGCACCTCCTGTTTCACGCTCATGTTGGCGGCCTTGGTGGCCAGCCCCACGAGCGCACAATCTTCGAACAACCAGGGTCCTGTCCGCAGAGCCGAACGCAGTGCTCGAGCGAGTTGGCAACCCGTTCGGTCCTCCAATCGAGTTGACGCAGACGCTGCTACAGTAACGGCGGGTGCGAGGACTCAACGCGAAGCGACCAAACCGAACGACGCGGAAAGAGCAAACCCCGCCGCGGGTCAAACCTATCCGGTCCGCCAAGTTGGTTACGCTCAGGCTCGCCAATCGCAAGCTCGCCAAGTGCGACCGATTGGCCACGCCATCCCCGCGCCTCCCTCGGGTGGAATGTCAATCGTCGAAGGACCGCTGATGGATGGTTCCATGACGTCCGAACCGCTCGATGGTCAAATCGCTTTTGCTCCCGTTTATGATGGCATAAGCTCATGCGATGCGATGCCAATGGGTTCTAATTGCGGTTGTGGCGCGTCGACCTGTGACGGCGGTTGCGACGGCGGATGTAGTTCACCTAGCTGCTGTAACTTTTCCGCAGGTTCGTGCAACAGTTGCTGCGGAGAGCTTTGCAGCCCCGATTCATGGCGACCTTGTGTGACGCTTTGCTTGCCGACCGATGGATGGGCGACTTTTGAATACTTGATGTGGTGGCAAGACGGCATGGAATTGCCGCCGCTGATCACCACCAGCACCGACCCGAATGTCGCTCAGGCCAACGCCGGTGTGCTTGGCCAACCAACCACTCAAACCCTGTTTGGTGGCGATGATGTTTTGACCGACAGCTTTGAAGGCGGCCGCTTACGCTTTGGTTTCTGGTTGGATAAATGCCATACTTGGGGCGTCGGAGCAGAGTACTTCCAAATCGGCAGCAAAAGCGAATCGTATTTCCGAAACAGTAACGGTAACCCCACACTCGCACGACCATTTTTCAACGTCAACCCAGCAACAGGTAGCCCTCGCGAAGATTCCGAACTGGTAGCCTTTCCCGACGTGGTTTCGGGTGCTGTTGGTGCCGAAGCGACCAGCGAATTGGTCGGTGCCGGATTCCATTTCCGTCGCCTACGGAATTGCGATGAAGGCTGCAACCGATGGTTGTTTGATTCGTGTGATCAAAACTATTGCTCGCGGACCGAATCGATGATTGGCTACCGATTTTTGCAGCTCACTGAAACGGTCAATATCACCGAGAACTTAACTGGCATTCAACCACAAGCTAACTTTGACATTTCAGACAACTTCCGTACTCGAAACCAATTCAACGGTGTCGACCTAGGATGGGTCTATCGTCAAACACGAAACAATTGGACGATTGACGGATTGATTCGGTTGGGTATCGGTGTGACACACCAACAAGTTGATATCAATGGATCCACGACCATTTCCGGGGATCCGACGAACCCCGGTTCGACGACCTACTCAGGCGGCCTGCTGACTCAAGCATCAAACATCGGCAGCTACACTCGCGACGAGTTCTCGGTGATTCCAGAGTTCAACGTCAACCTTGGCTATCAACTGAACGATCATTGGCGAGCGATGATGGGTTACACCTTCATCTACTGGTCCAACGTGGTTCGACCTGGCGAACACATCTCGCGAGATGTGAACCCGAGCCAGTTGGCACCACCAGAAGATCCACTCACCGGCCCCAACCGTCCCGAGTTTGATTTTGACTCGGTTGACTATTGGGTCCAAGGATGGAGTGCGGGCCTCGAGTATCGCTGGTAACGAGAACCGTAAAACGAAGTGAACACTGCCGGTAGCTCTAAATCCGGTGGTAACAGTCAAGACGATCGTACTAATCGCCCGATAGATATTTCGAATAGTGCAGATGCGCAATCGCCGTCTGCATCGCCCCTCACTGATGAATCCCCTTTCGCCCCAAGCCACTGCGTCTAGACGCCGACTGATTGGCACAAATTGCCAAGTCTCCGTAAAATAAACGCAAGTAATGGCTACCAGGGGAAAGAAAACGCCGACGACGAATAGGACAACGAAGATGGTCTGGAACAAAGTTGTTGCTCAATTTACGAAGCGATCACAAGCACGGCGTCGCAAAGCACAAAACCGCTCGCTGCGACTTGAGACGCTCGACCGCCGCGAATTGCTAGCGGCCGATATCGGAGCGATTTCTGGTACCGCTTTCACCGATCAATCGGGCGACGGCTTAACCGCCGACGACCCACGACTCGTTGGTGTTCAAGTTCAACTCTACGTTGACAACAATAGCAATGGCATTCTGGAAACAACCGGAGCCAGCCCCGATACGTTACAGGGAACCTTAACGACCGACGGCCAAGGCCAATATCGCTTTGATGATCTTGCGCCCGCCGACTACTTGGTCGTTCAAGCATCCAGTGGTGCGCTCGTAACGCCCACCCCCGTTCCGGTGACGATCGATACCGGAAGTGTCACGGTCGAGACAATTGACCAATTCAGCGAAACCAACGCCGGGACGTTGTTGGCAGATGCAGCCACCCCAAACGTCACCTTCGTTGACAACGTCACATCGACGAGCGTTCTTGGTTCCGAACGCGACGTCACTATCACTCGCACAGGCACGACCGGAAACGTCACGCTCAGTATCGAAACAACGACAGGAGAATTGACGTTCGGCAGTTCAAACGGTACGGGGGTCGCAACGCTGCAATACGATGGCGACGACAACAGCACGACGCTCAATGCTACGGGCTTGGGAGCGGTCGACCTTAGTGCCAGTGACACTCAGAGCGGTATCATCGTATTTGTCAGTGCAGATCCTCGCGTTGATAGTGCCTCACAACCGACGAACTTCGAATTGACTCTCTACACGGACGCGAATTCGTTCAGCACTCGATTGGTCGACTATCCCGTAGGCGCTGACGTTGCACCTGTGGAAATTTTTATTCCATTTTCGAGTTTCTCGACGGGAACGGGTGCCACATCGCCCGCGAACTTCAGCAGCATTGGTGCAATCGAACAATCGATCGACTTGATCCTTGACCAAGATGTGAAAGTATCGCTCGTCGAGTCGGTTCGCCCCGAGCTCGAAACCGTCAATCTCGCCAATACTCAATTGCTCTCGCTCGGTGGCCAAGTCTTCATTGACAATGGTCCCGGTGTTGCTCAGAACAATGGGGTGCGTGATAGTGGTGAACCATTGGTAACGGCGTCTACATCCGTGGAACTATACCGTGCAGACCAAACGCCGGGAACGGACGCTCCAATCGCAACGACCGCGACCGTCGCAGGCACCTATGACTTCCCGAATCTGACGCCCGGCGACTATGTCGTCATGATTCCCGAAGCAAATTTTGCAAGTGGATCGACCTTGTTTGGCTTCACGACCAGCACCGGGAACGATCCTGCACCGGATCCAGACGACGACGTCAATTCGGACGACAACGGTACGTTCGTTGCCGGCGTCGGTATCGTCAGTCAAGCCATTACGCTGACAAGCAATACCGAACCGATCGATGACGACGATACCGACCCGAACACCAACACGACGGTAGATTTCGGCGTCATTCCACAAATCGACTTGTCGATCACCAAGACAGTCAACGACGCTGGATCCGATTTGCGAGCAGGCGGCCAAGTTGTCTTTGACATCGCAGTGCTAAATGACACACCGGCCGGCACCGACATTGTCGCCGCGACCAACGCGATCTTTACCGATATTTTGCCAACTGGCTTGACGTTTGTCGAATTCCGAAATCTGCCCGCGGGTGCATCAAATCCAACCGCCAATGGTCAAAACGCGTCGGTCAATCTCGGTACGGTCAACGCGGATCAAGCGGCGGTCACGTTCCAAATCGTTGCAAATATCGGCCCCACTCAAGTCGATCCAATCACCAATACCGGGCAAATTGCAACCGTCGACCAAGTCGATCTGAATTTAAGCAACAATGCCGAGCCCGAGACATTCGACTTAATATCCTCGGACTTGCGACTTACCAAGACGGGCCCAACCACGCCCATCGCGGCGGGAACACCGATGTCCTACACGGTTAGCGTATTCAATGACATTGCTGGCTCCGACTTGGCAACAGGCGTTGTCGTTGTCGACACGTTACCGGTCGGAGTGACGTTTAACAGTGCTACGATCACGGGCGATACAGCCAACCAACCAGCGACGTTTAACTCCACGACGCGTGAACTCACCGCTGTGATCGGCAACTTGGCCGCCGGCGCCACTCCAGCCGTCGTGACCATCAACGTCACGGTTGCCGAAAACGCTCAGAGTCCGTTGACGAATGAAGCAACCGTCTCGGCAACCTCGTTCGACCCAGATCTAGCCAATAATACCGCAAACGTCCAAACAACGATTGATCGGGAAGTTGATGTCGCGATCACCAAAGCATTACAGACCGGCGATGTGGTCGTTGCGGGTGGAACCTTCACGTACGAATTCACGGTCACGAACAACGGCCCGAGCGAAGCTCGCAATGTCGCCGTGTCCGATCTACTCGCCACGGGCTTGACCTTTGTCAGCTTTGACGCTGGAACATCGGGGATCACCCGAAACACCGGTGACGATCAAGACCTGACCTTTAACGTGGGCACACTTAGCAGTGGAGAGACCAGGTCGTTTTCGATCGACGTTTCGCTCGCCGCGTCTGCTACCGGAACGATCGCCAACACGGCGAATATCACGACGACGGATCCCGATAGTGAATCCACGAACGATTCGGCTACGGTCAGTAATCCCGTGACTCGCGATATCGATTTAATTATCGAAAAGAGCGTTGAAATCGTTGGCGATGCGACCGGACGAACCATTGCGGTACCCGGCCAAGACCAACTCCTTTACACCATCACGGTTCGCCACGACACCGGAAGCCTCAGTGATGCACAAGATGTCGTCATCACAGACAGCTTACCTGCGGGAGTGCTGGGTGACACGATCACCATCAACAACAACGCGACGGGCGATAGTAGTGCATTCGATACCGCAAATCAGGTCGCCACGGTCACCCTCGGTACGGTTGCGGTTGGCGAAGTTCGAACCTTTACGATTCTTACCAATGTGATTGATGAAGCCACCACCGCGACGTTGACCAACACCGCCGAATTGACCGATCCAGCGGACGGTGTGATCACCGCGACAGCACAAACACCAGTCGGCGTTGACTTTGACATCATCGTTGACAAGTCCGTCAGCAACACCACACCCGCGCCTAACAGTACCGTCGTCTATACGGTCACGGTCAACAACGAGGGCCCCAGCACGGCCACTGGGGTCACATTGAGTGACACGGTCCCGACCGGTCTGACGCTTGTTTCTGCGATCATGAATGGGCAAAACGGTGTGGTCAACGGCAGTTCAATCGACTTCCCTGCCATCACACTCGATAGTGGTTCGTCGGCCACCGCGACACTGACGTTTACCGTCGATCCAACGGCATCAGGCTTGATAACCAATACCGCGAGCGTGCCTGATTTGTCCAATACAGGTGAGAACGACATTACCAATAATTCGGACACTGCCGACATTACCGTCACGCCTGTCGTCGACTTGACCGTAACCAAAACCGTCGACCAAACAAACGCTGCATCGGGCGATGAGATAACTTATACCGTCACCGTTTCCAACTCGGGCCCATCGACGGCCGCAGCCGTGACCGCAGTTGACACTCTACCCGCAGGCGTGACGTTTGTTCGCGGTACGGGCCCCAGTGGAGAATCGCTTACCGCATCCAGCGGAATCGTTACTGTCAATGGTGGTTCGCTAGCGACTGACCAGAACTTTCAATTCACAATTGTTGCAACCGTGAATGCCGGAGTCACCGCAGATCAATTGAACAGCGTTTCGGTCAGCACGACGACCAACGAGCCAAACACGGCCAATAATTCCGCGACAGCGACGACGACGGTCGATCCAATGACTTCTCGCATCGACGGATTCGTCTTTGTCGACGAGAACAACAACAGCCAATTCGATGCTGGCGAAACTCCCGTATCAGGCGTCACAGTTGAGTTGACCGGAACAGATGCGTTTGGCAATGCAGTCAGCGTCCAAGACACGACCGACGCTAATGGGGAATACGTCTTCGACAATTTGTTCGCAGGGACATACCAAGTTCAACGGGTCGACAAACCTAACAATTTGCGAAACGGTGGCGAACAAGCCGGGACCGGTGCGAATGCAACCATCGATGACATCGACAATGCTTTCACCGCGTTGGGACTCGAAGCAGCGGACGCAGCCGAGGACTTTAACTTTGGCTTGTTGTCGGCACCGATATCTAAACGAGACTTCTTGGCATCTTCCTAGGGTGAAGGTTTTTCCACGTGCAACGCGTCGCTACTAAAAATCTCTCTCGACCAATCGGGAGCCGGTGTGGAAGGCCGAGAGAGATGCGACCAAGAGCTTGATGCGAGAACGTGAAAAAGCGACTAGTGAGGAACTAAGAAGTAAAAACGCTCAGCCACCGGGGGGAGGCTGAGCGTTTTTTTCGTTGCAGCAGCTTCCGTTGCCGCTGATGCTTCAGAGCCCCCACTGCATTAGAGACGGCGGCTCGAAGCCACCGTTACGCCTAACTCGATGCGTTTTTCGAAGCAGTCCACCGCGCAGCAGTCGGCAAATGGTTCTTGCCTATCCGGCCATCACATTTCACCCATCCCAAAGGTCGCCCCGCCAACCGAACCACGGCCCACCCTCGCAGGGTGCTTGGGATGGGCGGCCCCGACAAATAGACTCGAGCTGCGTCTTCATCTATATCCATGAATTGTCGGCTCTGTAAAACGCCTCTGCGACGCAGGGATGCCGCATGCGAGGGTTTCCAAACCTTGCCGGTTCGGTGTGCGACCTCGGCACCTTGAACCGCCACCGATTCGACCCAATCGGGTGCATCGCTTGGCAGCGCATACAAATTCGCATCGCCACCGAAAAAACGGATGTCGGCGGGAACACCTGCGAACCAATCCTCTAATTTCGCATCGGGCTTGGATGGTTTTGCGACGCGGTGTTTACGCGGCGACTCGGCGGGACCGTCGAGCTTCAACGATGCCGCGAAACTGCCGGCACAATCATGCAGATGCGGCCATAGCCGGTAACTTGCTGGAGCAATCGGCGAAGCGTACGGGGTTAAACGCTCCGCCGGCATAGGCCTCATACCGAGTGATTCGAGCATCCAATTGACTTGATCTTCATTCTCGGCTGTCGCAAAAGTACATGTACTGTAAATCAAACGACCTCCTTCGCGAAGAAGTGTCCGAGCGGCTGTCAGAATTCGCCGTTGCCGCGCAGCACTATGTTCAATTTGGTGAGCCGAGATCGCCGAGCTTGATTGTCGTTTCCGTCCCAACAATGCCTGCCCGCTGCAAGGTGCGTCGACTAACACCACATCAAATGTCCCGGGCAATTTCATCGCCAACTTTTCCGGATCCATCGCGGTAACGGCAAAGCGATCCGAACCGGTTCGCGACAAGTTATACAGTAGCGCGGGAATGCGGGAACGAATCGGCTCGTTCGCTAATAAGAACCCACTATCGAGCACTTCGGCCACCGCGCTCGCCTTACCACCAGGCGCAGCGCACAAATCACAAACAAGTTTTCCATTGAGGGATTCTGGTGAATCGGCTTCCGCACAAGCCAATGCCAAAAGCGAACCAGCATCTTGCAGGTAGTAGTCGCCCGCAGCGTAACCAATCTGCATCGACGGACGAGACAAAGCGTCTCGATTGCGGTAGCCATTTCGGTACCAATCGACCGGTTCCAGCGGCAAGGGAATCGACGATGGATCCACACCCGACCGCAATCGTAGAATATTATGAAATCGCTGTTCGATCGCAGAGGCGAGCGACGACAACTCTCCCGTCGATAGTCGCAAATCACCAAGCGTCTCAGCAATCCGTGCCGAAGCCATCACAGGTGTTTCATCCTCTCTCACGTCACGCTCGGCCTTGCATCCATTTCAACAATGCCATCCCACTCGACAGAACGCCTGCCAAAAGTAAAGGCGAAGTGAATGTGAACATGATAAAGACGATGTGGGGAAACCGACCACCATCACCACCGGAACCACTCAAATCAGTCCCGAAAGCGATGTTGATTTCGTCGCGAACCGCATCGACACGTGAGGCGTACAGAATCCCCGCCGAGATCAATGCAAAAATCAACATCATCAGCATCATGACCCCTAGGCTCAATTGCGGCGGTCGTCGAAGAGTGCGATTCGTGCTCATAGAAACAGGATACCGTCCAGCGACCGGTCCGCAAACACGCCGCAGCCGATCAGCACGGTAAATCAGTGGCTGATGACCATCTTCCCCCCCAGTCTGCTATGAAATTTTGAGGGAACGCAGAAGCGAGTGAAATGGTCCATCAAAAACGGAAAAATACCCCAGACGGGTTTCGCGATATTGTAAAACCGGACAAGATAGGTGTTCAATCAACCACTTCTTTTCGACTTTTCTTTTCAAAGGCTTCTCCGCAATGGACGAACTAATTCAGAAACTAACTGCCCAATTGGGTATCGACGCTGGCATTGCCAACAAAGCAACGGGCCAAGCGATGGCGATGATCAAGGACAAAGTGGGCGGCGACTTGTTTAGCCAAATCTCGGGCGCAATCCCCGGTGCGGAAAATGCGGCAGCTGCTTCTGCCGAAACCGCTTCGGAACCTGCTAGCGGATTGATGGGCGCCCTTTCAGGACTTGCCTCAAAAACACTCGGCGGCTCTGCTGGCGAAGCAATGGAATTGGGGTCATCCCTCAAATCCGCTGGTCTCAAACCCGAACAAATGGGCGGGTTTGCCAGTACGCTTTTGGAATTTCTCAAAGATAAACTTGGCGACGATGTGCTCGATCAAATTTTGTCGAAAGTCCCGATGCTGAAAAGCTTGATTGGTTAAAAAACGATGACTAGACGTTATGCAATTTGCAACGAAACATTCGGCGATTGGCCGCTCGACAAAGCACTTGCCTTTGCCGCTGCGGCCGGTTTCACCGGATGGGAAGTCGCCCCGTTTGTGCTCACCGACACGATTGGCTCGTTTTCAAAATCCGAGCGAAACGATTACCGCGCTGCCGTCGAAGCAGCGGGCTTGTCGGTTGTGGGATTGCATTGGTTGTTGGCAAAAACCAACGGCTTGCATTTAACGACCAACGACGCAGATGTTCGTCTTCGGACGCGAGATTATCTATGCGACTTGGTCGAATTGTGCAGCGACCTCGGGGGCGACGTGATGGTGCTCGGATCACCTCAACAACGGAATGTGCCCGAAGGCCAATCGATGGATCAGGCGATGCAAAACGCTGCGGAAGTCCTTTCGGGTGTCACCGAGTCACTCGCCCAACACGGCGTCAAAATCGCGCTCGAACCGCTCGGCCCACAAGAAGGCAACTTTCTCAACACAGCGGCCGAAGCACGCCAATTACAAGCCATCGTCGATCATCCATCAATCGGATTGCACTTGGATGTCAAAGCGATGAGCACCGAGCCGACGCCGATCGCTGACGTCATTCGCGCCAACGCCGATTGGATGATTCATTTTCACGCGAATGACCCCAATTTGCTCGGTCCCGGGATGGGCGATGTCGATTTTCAACCGATCTTCGCGGCACTCGACGACGTTCACTACGATGGTTGGGTCAGTGTGGAAGTATTTGATTACTCCCCCGGCATCGAGCGATTGGTCCTCGAAAGCATGAGCAACATGCTCAACGCTCAAAAACAAGGTTGACTTGGGAGACAAAACAAAACTAACGTCCGGGTGTTAGTTTCCCAACCTTGTATTCGCTCTGCATGACGCAATCGCTTTCACCGGGTCGTGAGTCCGATCGTGAACCCATTTCGATGGGTAACGGCGGTTGTTCT
This sequence comes from Novipirellula herctigrandis, assembly GCA_007859835.1. Taxonomy (GTDB): domain Bacteria; phylum Planctomycetota; class Planctomycetia; order Pirellulales; family Pirellulaceae; genus Novipirellula_A; species Novipirellula_A herctigrandis. The sequence continues at coordinate 76,815 of SJPJ01000002.1, forward strand.
GCGCCATCCACTATTCCAACCGCGTGGGAAAAAGTCTTTCAGAAACCAGTGTTACTCGCTGTTTTTGCTGGCATTTTTGCCATTACGACCTCGGCCGGTTGTACCTCACCTCGCTACTTGTCAAACCGCTCGGTTCGCGAAAACCCACTCAACAGGACGCTGAAATTAGTCGGCGTCAAAGGTCCGCAGGTTAGCCAGCGGACTTGGAATACGCTCACTCGCTTTGGTCTCGACAATCAGTATTCCTCGGATCACCACAAGTGTTTTACCCAAATTCGCCAAACCATCAATTCGAACCCTGATCCAGAACTCGTTTACGCTCTTAGCGAACTTTCTTACGTCGAGGGCAAGAAATCGGAGCGAACGGGGGACCTGCTCAATGCGTTAAGCCATTACGGGGTTGCGCTAACCAATAGCTATGACTATTTGTTTAGCGAAGATCTGAACATGACTCGCAATGCCTTTGATCCGCAATTCCGTGCCGCCTCCGATTTGTACAACGAATCATTGGAAGACACTCTGCGAATCCTTTGCAGCGAACATCACATTGAACCCGGCAGAACCTATACGATCAAAACACCGGATCGTGAATTCATTGTCCGCACGGAAATGCACGGTAAATGGAAACCCGAAGAGTTCGACCGCTATGAATTTGTGAGCGATTACGACATCGAAACCCTGCACAATCGCCACACCACCTACGGCCTCGGTGTACCGCTGATCGCCGTACGAAAGTCCGCATTGAATAAAGACCCTCGCGAGCGGTTTTATCCGGATGGACTTAGCTACGCGGTTTCAGCAATGATGCGATGTGCGCCGAACCATAAACAGGGCCGTGCCGGCGAATCCCCCACGTGTGTGCTGGAATTTTTTGATCCTCTACAAGCCAACCAAGTTGAGATTGCCAATCAGTGGGTACCACTTGAAACCGACTTGACCACGCCATTAGCGTTCTTTCTCGATAGCCCTGAATTCCGTAAACGTAACCAAGCAACCGAAGGGTTGCTCGATCCAGATGAATCGCAACAGCGGCGCGGAATCTACATGCTTGAACCCTATGATCCCGACCGGATACCGGTTTTGATGGTCCACGGTCTTTGGTCAAGCCCGCTAACATGGATGGACATGTTCAACGATTTGCGTAGTTTTCCTGAAATTCGCGAGCGTTATCAGTTTTGGTTCTACCTCTATCCGTCTGGACAGCCGTTCTGGATCAGCGCCGCACAATTACGTAGCGATTTATTGGCAACTCGCAATGCGTTTGATGCGGGACACCGCGATCGCGCAATCGATCAAATGGTTTTAGTCGGCCACAGTATGGGTGGATTGGTCAGCCGATTGCAGACCATGGAAAGCGGTGATGATTTCTGGAAAATCGTCAGCGATAAACCTGCTGAAAAGCTTCGTGGCGCCGACCAAGACCGTGTCAAACTGGTTAGCACTCTGTACTTCAAGCCGAACCAATCCATTCGCCGCGTGATCACAATCGGGACACCTCATCGAGGCAGCGACTTTGCGAATGATTACACGCGTTGGCTAGCACGCAAATTCATCAAACTACCGCAGCTATTCGTTTCAACCGGAAAACGATTAGCCCGCGAAAACCCCAATTTCTTTCGTGATACGAAATTGTTAACGACGGCAAACGCGATCGACTCGCTCGCCCCTAAATCGCCAATTTTTCCCGTGATGCTTCGTGCCAAGCATTCACCGGACATCAAATTTCATAATATCGTCGGGGTCGTGGACAAACGAGGAATCTTTTCGGCCAGCACCCGCCGAGGAGACGGTATCGTCGAATTCGAGAGCGCCCACATGGACGACGTCGAAAGTGAACTAATCGTGGATTCAGAGCATACGACGATGCATATGACAGGAAAAGCAATCTTTGAAGTTCGCCGCGTATTGCTCGAACATCTACAGCAAATCGATTCCGAAGACCGGGTTGCAATTCGCCCAATCCAAATTAGCGACCAGCACTAGCGAAGGAATCCAGCTAGCGGGGCACCAGCCTGCGGCTTCGCTGAATCGTTGACACGGATGCGGGCACTGTACAAGTGAGGCGAAGTGAGATTGTTCAATCGGTTTACTCCTTCAACTACTTTGCTTTTCTTGACCGACCGAGATGGCATCGCCACGGGATGAGCGAACGCTCCTTCACGATCGCTAATCTGGCTAAGCTCTGACTCGGAATCGCGATCGTCTTCTCGGCTCGCTGGATCAAGGCTCGCGGGATCAAGGCTCGCGGGATCAAGGCTCGCGGGATCAATCGCTTCGAGTTCGGCACGTAGAACGCGGATATCGCGTGGTGCATCGATCCCCAATCGCACTTTGCCCCCTTCGACGCGAATCAACGTGATCGTGATGTTGTCGCCGATTTGAATCTTTTCGTTAAGCTTGCGTGACAATACCAACATGGCAGGCTCCTTTGCCTAAAAACGTGTTCTTTGAAGAGTTAGATTAGCGTCAGCGTGAAAGGTTCGTTATTTCTCGCTTGTAAAACGGTGTTAACGCAAAGGGCGTGCCAAAGAAGCCCACCCTCGCAGCGAAAGACGCCGTAAGTCATTCACACTAAAGCACTTGCATTTGCCCAGGACTCTTTTATCGCAGTTCGGATTCACGCGAAAACGGAAACAATTACAAACCGTGTGTAGTTTTGGGAAAGGCTTACGCACTGCTCTGGTAGCGATTTGCGCGACGAATCGTTCTGCAAAATGAGTCGAAAAGCGTGATCGTCGGGGCCTCCTTCGGTCAACACGATTTCGATCTTGAGTCAAATTCGAGGTTTCCCTAAACTTCCCGAGATAAACCATGCTTGTGGAAGCGAAAACGAATGGGATTCGTTATTTTCGCGAGCGAATTGACCCAATGATCGGTTCAAAGGAGTGAACAGGGATGCTTTTCCAACCCAATCGATTCACGCAGTGGATGACCTCGCTGCTTCGTTTTGGCCTTTACGTGTGCGTGATGCTGAGTGTTTGTGTAGCCGAATCGGCTAGACCGCTCACCGCTCAAGACAACGCAAACGATGTGGTAGCGGTCGTCAACGCGGACCCAATCACTCGCAAAACACTCTCCGAGGAATCACTTCGCCGCTACGGCGAGGATGTCTTGGAAAACATGGTCAATCGCCACTTAATTCTCCAAGCCTGTAAGCTTCAGGGCATCGAAGTCACTTCCGCAGAAGTCCGCGAAGAGATCGCTCGCGTGGCCCAAAAATTCGGCCTCACGATGCCCGCCTACCTGCAATTGTTACAAGAAGAACGTGACATTGCACCGGATCAATACAGTCGCGAGATCATTTGGCCGATGCTGGCGCTTCGCCGGCTCGTGGCCGCCAAAGTGTTGGTGTCCGAAAATGAGTTCAACCAAGCCTTCATCGCCCAATTCGGTGAAGCCGTCAAATGCCGCTTGATCATGATGGCAAGCCGTGCGGACGCCGACTCACTGCATCTACAAGCCACTCAGAATCCCGCTAGCTTCGCTCAATTGGCTAAACAGTACAGCGAAGACGAGGCAAGCGCAAGCGTTGGAGGATTGATCCCGCCGATCCGCCGTTACAGTGGCGATTCTCGGATTGAAGAAGCCGCTTTCGCGTTACAAGACAACGAAATATCGCCCGTGATGCAACTTGGCGACCAGTGGATTTTCATGCAGGCCGTTCGCCGTATCGGAGCATCCACGCCCAGCCCACAAGCAATGCCGAGTATCCGCGAGCAAATCACTGACCGTATTCGCGACCAAAAAATGCGTGGTGCGGCAACGGAATTGTTCGCACAATTGCAAACGGAAGCTCAAGTCGTCACCGTCTTGGGCGACGCCGAAAAAATGCAGCAACACCCAGGCGTTGCTGCCATTGTCAATGGACAACAAGTTTCGATCGCATCGGTCTCAGCCGAATGTGTCAAACGTCATGGCGAGGAAGTACTCGAAGGCGAAATCAACCGTAAACTTCTTACCCAAGCACTTCGCAAAGCAAACAAAAAAGTATCCGATCCCGACCTACAAAAGGAAGTTGAACGAGCGGCTATCAGTTTTGGGTATATCCGTAGTGATGGAAAACCTGACGTAAACACTTGGATGGAATCCATTTTGTCCGATGGAAAGACCACCGAAGAGTTATACATTCGTGACGCGGTATGGCCGAGTGTAGCCGTGAAGAAGCTCGTCGAAGAGTCCGTGACCTTAACCGAACAAGACATTCAACAAGGTTACGAATCCGCATTTGGCCCCCGGGTGGAAGTCTTAGCCGTGGTCCTCTCAGACCAACGGACGGCTCAGAAAGTCTGGGAAATGGCTCGAGACAACCCGACCGACCAATTCTTTGGTCAATTGGCTGAACAATACAGTGTTGAACCTGTTTCGGCCAGCAATATGGGCAAAGTGCCACCGATCCGAAAACACAGCGGCCAATTGGCGATCGAGCGTGAAGCGTTCGAGATGAAACCAGGCGACTTGAGCGGCATTGTCGTCACAGGCGACAAGTACATCGTGCTGCGATGCCAAGGCTACACCGAACCGGTTGTAACAGACATAGCCGCGGTAAGAACAGAATTGATTCGAGATTTGACCGAGACGAAAACAAATTTAGCCATGAATGCAAAATTCGAAGAGCTGAAGTCGTCAGCGGAAATTGACAACTTTTTTGTAGCCGCCAAGGAATTGCCACACGTTGCCAGGGCATCCGAACCGCGAGCGAAGTAGTCGCAAAAAAAACAACGTCGCTATCTAAAATATAGGATAAATTTTCACATTGTTTCGGTCGAAACAATGGTATGGTTTTCTTCGACCCTAACACAAACACGGCCCGCCGTTACTTTGTACTTAGGGAAGATACCGATCCACAGCGATCTTTGTGTTCCGATTTTCAAGCACACAAATTTGCTGCCATGATCGGAATAATCCTGAGAACGAGCAGCGAGGTGCGACAGTTCGTACTTTCATACGCAAATTCACATCAAAAACCAAGCGAAATTGGCGAATAGTTTTAGTACTCATTTCGGTGCACGTTGTAGACGTGTGGGCAACATAACACTGCTTCTTCCAGCAGGGATAAAAACATGCTTAACCTCCTTACTTACACCGTCCAATCGGTACACGGTTTACAGGATACTTTCCAGGTAAGTCCGAATGGAACGATTGACACTCATCAACTTTGTGCCGTTACCCCTCAGCACAAAAAAGTAGCTGAGCCGGTTGCAAAACATGACGAGAAAAAGTCAAAGGCGACCCCAAACCAAGTTCGCTAATTCGACCTGCTCGATAGTTTTTCTTGCTCAATAGAACGCCTGAACCAAGCGTTTGAATCTATTTTTCCATGGCCGCGCGGGTTTGCCATGGCCACTCGCTGCTGCGGCCAAATTCTGCGCCCCCCCACTGCGGATCTCTCACCAGCGACCCGTCCTCTGAATGCTCTTTGTGTGCCCCGAGCATTTTCAAATCATCATCAGTCAGGACAATGCCTAGCGATGCCATGCCACGTGCTGGTTAATAAGCCAAGCCGCCCAAGTAGACCGGCGACTTTTTCCATTCTCGCATCGACGCGGCAATGAACGCATTTCACGGTCCAGTTTCCATTGGATTAAGAGAGAAACACAACACGTTCTGGTCGCCGCGAATGAGCATCTTGTCGCCGACCACAATCGGTGCCGCCCAGCAGGGATAGCTTAACGCCACCGTTCCACCATCATCACCGGAAAAATCCCATTCGGAAATGACATTCAACTTCGTTGGGTCTGCTCGGATCACTTGCATGCCGCCCGATTCGTCGAGCACCAATAATGCCTCACCAACTCGCGTTACCGAGCTTCGCGATCGTCGTTCATCAACCCACATCACTTCGCCCGTCGACCACTCGACACACCGAAAATCACTGTCGACTGCATTTCGGCCACTACACCCATACAAATACCCATTCACCAACACCGGCGTCGACCAATGGACTCGCATCGCCTGTTTGCGTCGATTCTTCGCCGGGTCCTTCCAGAGCGCGTCGGCCTTATCCGGCGATGCTTTCAACAGCACACTTCCAACTTGATAGCACTCGCTAACAAACACCTCGTCACCAAACACCACAGGCATCATCGCATTGACGCTCTCCACAATCCCCGCACGGTGATCATATTTCCAAGCAACTTTGCCAACTCTGGCATCGATGCAAACTAATCCACTTCGAGCAAACGCTAAGACAAAGGTCTTACCATCGATCACGACCGTCCGAGGACTGCTGTAACTTGCCAGATCATTCCCCGATTTCCATCGTTCTTCGCCCGTCTTCTTATCAAATGCCACCAATAATGATCCGTTGGGATCCACTCGATCGAGTTGCCCAGGCGGAAGCGTCTGGGATTCCGCTGGGCTGCCGCCAACCATCACGATCACCCAATCGCCAAGCAGCAGCGGTGACGATCCCACCCCAAAGAAATTCTGGATGACACCATATTTTTTCTTGGTATTGACGACCCAACGCGTTTGTAACGTGCGACGATCGCGACAAACCAATTCGCCCGAGACGCCAAGTGTGAAAACGTAATCCTCATCAAGTGTCGGCGTCGCACGGGGGCCAACTTCATAGCCATACATGTCGCGATAGGAAAGCACGCGAGATTCGTCAGCTTTGACCGATCCGGTTTGCAAGTCGATGCACCGCAATCGCGACAAGGTGGCCGAGGCATTTTGGATCGCATCGGCCTGATAGTATTCGTTGCCCCAAACGGCCCCCAATCCATAGCCATCGCCGACTGGCAACGACCACAGCAAGGATGGCTGCTGGGTCCAGTTAAAGTCCCACTCCGTTACGGCAACTCCGTCCGCGTTGTTTCCCAACAAGCGTGTCCAAGAAGCCGGCTCGTCCGCCATCACCGCGACAGACACTATCGTCACGAACGTATAAACGAGCGAGCGTGTTAGAGACCCAAAAACCATTTTGCGATACCAAGCCATAGGGGAACCAAGAGGATACCGGCCATGGATGTCGACAACACAACCCGTAGCGCGGTCGATGTATCTCGCTCGTAAAGCCGAACAATCACAATGGGAAAGACCGCTGCCGGCATAGCGGCCTCTAACATTACGACCAATTTTAAATCAGGGGTCATTAGTGGGCTACACATCCCTAGCAGCGTGGCGACACCAAGCATCAAAACCGGCAGCAGAATTTGGCGAATGCCAATCGCAGCAGCCACCACAAGCCCAGAGTCTTTCCAATGTGTTTCGCGAAGGTAATCGACAATGATCGCGCCGCTGAGCATCAACCCCATCGGTATCGAACAAGCGCCCAACATCGAAATCGCTGAATGAAACGAAGCGGGGATCATTTGGTCGACGCCACACCAACGAATCAGCGAGGTGGTGACGACTGCAATTACCGGTGGAGTCAACACAGCACGCTGCCACGACGTCGCACCACCTATCACTGCAATGCCCACACTCCAAAGTGCCATATCGACGCCAACGTTATGTAGAATCAATTCAACGACGGCGTCGGGATAGAATCGCACCGCCAACGGAAGGGGGATGTAACCGTAGTTGCAAATCCCTGCGCAAAGAGCAAACGTTCGCTGTTTTGCGTCGGTATCCAGTCCCACGTATCGACCAAAACGCTTTGCCAAAGCCCACACGATCAAGAACGACACTGCGGTAAAACTAAATCCGAACACCGGGGGAAACCACAGCGTCGAGAATTGCTGCATTTGCTCACCATGCAAAATCCGGTCAGCGAACAGCGAAGGCAGCAGAACTTTCGCCGTCAGTTTAGCGAGCGAAACGTCGGCTTCGCTGTTAAGCACTCCTAGCTGGCGACACATTGCACCGATCCCAATGACAAGAAATACGCCAAGGACACTTGCAATGATGGGCCAAAGATCGGTGAGCATGGTGAGAAACGGATAGCGAATCGTTTGGAAATGACAATCAACCCTAAGTAGACTGCGAAATCGGCAATTCGACTACCGGTGGGCAAACGATATGCGAAACGACTACATTGACAAAATACCTGTTAGACCGAAAGCCACCTCTGGGCAAAACAATCAACACGCTCCCTGACACATCGACTTTGTCATCCGACGCAGCACCGACGCGATGTTTCCGCTGTTTTCGTCCGGGTGACCAATGTTTTTGCGAATGGATCCCCAAAATAGACAATCGGACTGACGTGTTGATTCTGCAGCACCGACGCGAACGATTTCATCCCTTCAATACCGCCAGAATTGTCAACCAAGCCTTGTCTCGATGCAAGCTAATTTGCGAACACAATATCGACTTGGCGACGCGTCTAGAAAAAATGGCATTCTCTGAACGAGTCGGAATCTTGTACCCCGGCGAGCAGGCGAAGTTAATGACAGAGCTTTCGCCTGAGGAGCACCCCGATCAACTGATCATTCTCGATGGGACTTGGCATCACGCCAAAACCTTAATGCGTGATATTCCACGACTGCAAATGTTGCCACGCTATCGCTTAGCTCCGGCGAAACCAGGCCAGTATCGGATTCGGCGCGAACCCAATGCGCACGCCCTTTCGACGCTCGAAGCGACGGTGGCGGCATTGAAATCGCTCGAAGGCGACACAGAACACCTCGACACATTGTTAGCAGCCTTTGCAAAAATGGTCGATCGACAATTTGCCTATGCGCCGACGAATTGGCGAAGCAACGCACGTCGCCGCGCAGGTGGATCAAATGTGCCACGAGTGCTACGTGACGATGCGACAAGCATCGTGATCGCATACGGCGAACAACAACGTGGCGACAAAGTTCGTGGCCGAGCACGCCGCGCTCAGAAACCATTGCCAGTATTTTGGACCGCAAAGCGACTCGGCACCGCGGATTGGTTTCAAGCGACGATCCAGTCTGAATCGCTCGCCGATAAAGACTTTCGAACTCGCTTGAAGCTGAAAGATGAACATCTTGAACAAACTATTTCACCTGAGTCCTTCCGAGAAGCATGGCAAGCGTTCCTGCGACCGAGTGACTGTGTGGTCGTCTATCATCCTAGCACCGCGAAGTTGCTCCACAACGCCGATGCCGATTTTGCTCCTTGCTTGACATTGAAGTCTGTGAACACTCTCGCGCATCCCAAGGGTGGCTCGCTTGACGCACTCATTGCCGCGAACGAATTGGCAACATTTCCCCGCGATGGCACAAGGGCTTCCCTGCGATTGGCAAACCTAGAAGCGTTCGTCGAGTTCCTGCGATGCATCTAGTCCGGTTGACCAATGCGAATTCCAATCGACCCCATTTATTAGCCGAATGATTGTTTTCACGTAACGCATTTGGATCGAGCGTAGGTTCGCTCAATGCATCGACCACTTACCTTTCAGGCATCAAAATCAATATGTGGTGGTGGCTCTTGTGGCGCACTGAGCGGCACTTTTGGCTCCGCCTCGTTCTCTTGTTTTTCATCGCGTTCTTTCGATTGTTCGAAAGTGTCGTACATCTGCCGACCGTCACCTCCGCGATCACCGGTTTGCTCGCCCGCTTCAACCGCATTTGATTCGGCGGCTTTGCCTGCGGGTTTTTCACCAATCGCTTGTTTGCTAAGTGCGTCAGCTGCCTGCGAATCGGCATCGCCACCTCGCGCCGCAGCACGTGAAATTCCCGCGATCGAAGCTGCCGCGGCACTGGGGTTGATATTCATCGACATTCTCCTTCGGTAGTGTGTCGACCGGTTTGTCTATCAATTAAACCAACTTCGGGGACCTCTTGCTTGGTTTTCTATCGGTGCGGGCTGAGGGGTCATCGTCGGGAAAAGCCTCTCAAGCGTCTCGCCAACCCCTTCGAATGCCCGTCGCTCGATTGCCGGTGAGGTAACCGGGCCTTTAACGTCAATCGTCCATAATGTATAGCGGTCGCCACGAAGCGGTCGGACCACTTGCGTAAAGACATTTTGGGGACTGACACGTGTATTGAAGGTCAAATCTAAATCGCGGCGTCCATCGAGGGTTCCCGTTCCTTGCAGTGCCACCCAGTCACCCCATAAACGCAGATCATTGAAGGTGATCAAATCACCAAACATCGTAAAATCAACCGAAGCGTCCGTAAACGCGACATCTTCACTCGGTTTGATCCGCAATTGATTCAGAACTTGCATGATCAATGGCAATTGATAGACGTTCGCTCCGGTGACTTCCGCATTGCCACTTCCTTTTAGAAAATCCATCGTCCCTAGGCTGCCCGAAAATCGGGCTTTTCCACTGAGTGCACCTGTCAGATCGTTATCCGAGTGCCCAAGGTCCGCAAGAAGGACAGGAACCGACGCATCAAGAACAGTGAAGTCAGCATCAAACGCACCGGTCGAAAGTAACAAATTGCCTCGCATTTCGATCGCTCCATCAAACACGCGACCTTGCATCGAACTTTGCTCGGGCTGCGGAACTTCCCCCGTTTCAGCTGTCAACGTGATTGCTTTTGGGTCCGCTGCCACACCGAAGTTCAGCCGCTCGTCGATGATCGTGAATGGACCTCGTATCTCTGTGATTTGCAAATCATTGACGTGCATCGAATCAATCTCGACATTCCCCGTCGCTCGGATACCCTCTTCATCGCGACTGCCCAATACTTTGATTTCACCTCGCATCGAGTGAACCGGTCCCACATCGGCGATCCGGTTTCCTTCGAGTTGCAGAGCAACATCCCAACGAAAACGGGGTTCGGGATGATACACGTCTGGCAAAGTCAACACCGTCTCGCCACGAAGACTCACCGGACCACGAAGTTGCAGTCGACGCATCGCCTCGCGCATCGAACCGGGAAGCGCCGAAATCAATTCAGCATCGGGATTGAGCCGACTTCCCTCTTTCAAATTCAAAGTCAACTCCCATCTTCCATTGGGCCGTTCAATACAAAAGCCATCGGCGGCTAATCGTGATGCAGCGTGTTGACCTTGAATGGAATCAATTTGAACCGTTTTTCCATCATAGTGAACCGTGCCACCGGCAATGTCGATTCGGTACGGAAGCGAGCAGGGCCGCAGACTGAGGGTCCGGTTGCTGACGCCATTGGAATTGAATTGACGCGCGGTCAAGTCGATTTGAAGCGGATCACCACGATTTTGCTGAGTGAGCGAAACGTCGGCTTCATCAAGAATGCCACCCGGAGCGACGGAGTCCCAAATGTGTTGCGCTGATTGTGGCAGTGACGAACGAAGCGAATCATCCATCGGGATCGTCGATGCTCGAAACCTCAGCGACAATTGGGCTGGCACTTCAATACGGCCACCTGAGCTTGCAATTCGGAAAAGATTTGGCTCGGCGGATGGTTGGGGAATTTGATACGTGCCGCTGCATAGCACCACCCCAGAATTCGCACTCATCCCGCGAAAGTCGACCAATCGAACGGAGTCATCACTGATCTGAATGTTACCTTCGACATTGTAAAGCGGATAGGCAAACTTCTCATAGCGCAAATGGCCGTCGATAATTCGCAAGTCGAGCTCGCGAGTCGTTTGGCCCGCGGCGTTGGTTCCAAACATGGCACTGGCTAAATGCACCGATCCTCGAGGGCGAAGCGTCCGCACAAACGACTCAAGTTTCGATTGAGTCTCGCCACGATGTGTCAGTGCCTTGATCAACGTCGCGTCAATCGCCACGGGACCGTCCGCGGCGACAACAAAAGTCTTTTCGTTGGTAACTCCAGGGCGTATCGGCAAACGAAATCCGCATTGCACTCGGTGTGAATCAATGCGTCCAGTAATCGTATCGCTCGACGCAATGCCATCACGGACGTGAATCACGCCCACGACATCGCGGACCGGATAGGGAAATTTAATATATTCTACATCGACGCCTCGGCACGATACGTCGGCATTGGCATCCCAAACACCATCATGACATTTGACGATTCCGTTGACGTCAATGTGACCGCGAGGGCGTAGCTTGTTAAACGCTTCGCTTAACTTGGGCGTAAGCATCGTCGCAAACGACTCGTCAAGTAGAAACCCTTCCGTAGCAACATTCAGGTTGACTTCCATCGGCAATTGGTCGCCGACTAAAACACCATCGGCGCGAACGATCGATTCACCAAAGTTGGCCTGTGAAGCTTCGACTTTGACCACACCTGGCTCGACGGTTACAACACCCTGCACCTGCGTGACAGGTTTGGAGAGCCGGTGGTGCGAAAACGTTCCTTCATGAATCGTCGATCGTACGCGGTAATTGGGAGTTTGGCCGGGAACAAGCAACATAGACGCCGTTACATCGCAAACACAATCTAATCCGCCTGCTTCAAGCAGTGATTCACGGAAACTGGCCGGCAATGCATCGAGTAGTCCGCGGTGAATATGAAGTCCGCGAATCGTGCTACGAATATCGCTGGCACCATTAACCGATTCAATTTTTGCAGCAAATGAACTTGCAAAATCAGCGACGCCGTTCAGGGAGATCGTGCGATTGGTCGACCCATCAAGCTGGGACAAATTCTCGATTCTAAACTCAGCTAATTCCGCCGCTAGCACTCGGCGTGTTCCCTGAGCATCGAACAAGTTCACTTTTGCTCGGCATGCATCCATTCGAGGACTCTCAGGCCCAAACTTTGGCAGCGGCATCAACTTGGCAAGCGAGGGTGTTCCATCCGCAGCAAGCGTCACGTTGGTCTCGATACCCGATAGCGCGACGCGAGTGGTTGTCAGCGGCACTTCCTTGTCGAGCAACTTCTCTGGATGCACGTTCGCAAAAACAATTATTTGTTCAATGCGAATCATCTCTTGGAGCGTTTTTGTGACCGCACGCCGGTCGGCGATCCGCAGCCCTTCGAATATGATGCCCACCTCTGGGTCAAAGCGACCGCGTCGGATCGAAATATCAAGATCCGTTAAACCTTGGGCGGCATAGTGCGCTTTTAGTTTCGACAAAAAGTGACGACGAGCTTGTTCGCCAATGGTATCGGGCGCCAGCATCCTGAACACCATAATCCCTGCGACCACAATCAGCGCAGCCCAAAACCATCGAGAGAGTGTCCTACTCGTTTTTTCGTGATTCGGCGCAGCAGTTGTCTGGGACAATCGCCAATCCAAGCTACGTACTTGCGGGCATCCATGCTCACTTCGAAAATGGGCTACCGAAGTAGCGAATTCTCGATGCAAAACGACTCTGGGATAGTAGCCGGCAAATCAACCTCCAATCCAGCCCAAAAAGGACCAGAATTGGTAGATCCATGGGGATTGCCACGGAGTATTGAGTGCCGTGGAGACCGAAAACACACTAAACGCTAGCAATGCGATGAATATCCCTCGTCTTCGCCAGGTTTGTGCCATATGGTCCACCACCGGAGCAATCGAGGCGATCCACAACGGCGTGAACCACAAAACCCAACGAAAACAGCAACTAACGCCGCCATAATTGCGGTCGATTGTCGGCCTTGCCAAGTAGAACAGCAAGCAAACGACGCTAGCAATTATCACCGCCATACTGTATCGACGGTAGTCGTGCGGTCCGTGGAAGAGCCCCATGTAGAGCGCCCCTGGGACCAAAAACCACATCGGAGTTAGTGAAAAAATTCCGTAGGATCCGATCAACATGTTGAAAAGGTAGACAAGCCGGGACGGTTCGCCAACATCAACACCCCGCCGTCGCCCCTCTTTCCAGTAGCTTCCGGGGTACTCATACCAATCGTCCCAGTAAGAAAGAGACCATCGACCCGAGTCGTTTCGGATCAAGGCAAACAATTGGTCGTCGGATGATCGCACTAGCCAGCGACTGGGTTCGTCAGATTCTTCGAGCTCCAATTTCGAGCCGCCGGAAATAATCTTGTTGGACATCAACACATCCGCAATCGCTTCGATCGCGGGAAGCTCGGGCATCGTGCCAAGTTCTTCAATTGCCGCCCCGACGCCACGGTGAGCGTAAGCGGGTCGCAAACTTTTGTGCGCGATCCAATTTGTTCCGAAAAAGGCAATCACTACGATCGCCGCACCGCCAATGAACGGCAACACAGACCGTTTATCAATCCACCTGAACAAGAAGAACCAAAAAACACACATTGAGAGGGCAGGTAACTCGTTGGCTGCGGTGAAAGCTGCCGCAAAACCAGCGATCCCGTACCAATGCTTTGGAACAAACACCGAAACATCACCCACATGCTCGTCATTCTTCTCCGATGCGAACATATAAATCCAAACCACCAGCGACGTGAAGGCGGCGGCCACGAGATGATTGTTCAGTGTCATCGCGAACGGAAAAAGCATCGTTCCGAATATCACTCCCAACGACAAACAATGCCGCGACCAATTGCTCCGAGTCAATCGCTCTATGTTGGCGATCGAAGTAGCAAAGAAAAGCGCCAAAATGGGAATATTAAAGAAAAACAGAATCAACCGCGTCGCATAAATCGGCTGCTTCGTCAGCGTCAAGCCAGTACAAAAATAGACCCCTTTGGCAACTCCGGCGACAACGGTTGCCAGTAATGGAGGCTTGCTACTGTAGTAATGTAATTTGCCATCGTTACCACGATGACGCACCATGTCGATCGAGTACCAAGGTCGTCGATTCTCTTTCGCACCCCGGATTTCAATTAGCTCGTCAATTTCATAGCTACCGTCCTCGACAAGGGACGCAACGGTAGCCCATCGACTGCGATCGTTCGCACTCAAAAATGCAGTATCTCCCTCTCGGCTCGTTACGACCGCTATGCGCCCCGCGGCCATGGCAAGGCCAACCAGGATCAGGACGAGATAGCGACCGTACCGCCGATCTCGTGCTTGTTCGTCCCTGTGCATCATTCGCTAATTCTCCACCTGCCCACTTCGGTGCGATGCGTCGGTTGCGAGCGGATCATTCTCATCGCCCGACAAGAGTCCACTTTGAAACCCATTTCCGACACGTTCTGCGATGCTGTAGGGCTGCTCTCGTTCGCGTGACTGCGAAACCATCAATTCGGCTAACAAACCTGTGACCAAAAACTGTGATCCTAGGAGGATTGCCAAAATGCAATAAAAGAAAATCGCCGTTCGATGCAAATGTAAATCTTCCATCGATTCGGATAACCGCGTGATGCCCCACATCACCGACAAATAAAACATACCGATCCCGCCCATTGCGAAACAGACCAAACCTGCGCCGCCAATGAAATGGAGCGGACGACCTGAAAACGCCGTCAGGAAATAAATCGTCATCAGGTCCAAAAAACCTTTGATCAAACGCGATACGCCGTACTTGGATCGACCAAACGCACGAGCATGATGCTCCACTTCGATCTCGCCAACCCGCCATCCTTTGCTCGCAGCCAACACAGGCACAAACCGATGTAACTCGCCATACAACTTGACTTCATCAAAAATGCCACGCCGGTACGCTTTGAACCCACAATTGTGATCATGGAGATTCACGCCAGTCAATTTACTTACCGTCCAATTGAATACACGACTGGGTAATACCTTGTGCCAAGGGTCATGGCGAACCTTCTTCCACCCGCTTACCACGTCAAAACCTGCATCCATTTTTTCTAAAAAGCGGGGGATTTCTTTGGGATCATCCTGCAAATCGGCGTCCATCGTGATCACAATATCGCCTGTGGCCACATCGAAGCCAGCTGATAGAGCCGCGGCTTTGCCAAAGTTCCTTCGCAATTTGACCGCGACGCAGTGGTCCGGATGCTCGCTCGCCAAGTCCCGCATAATCTGCCACGATGAATCCGTCGAACCATCATCAACAAACACAATTTGATGAGAGAGATTTTCGGCGATACAGACCTTCTCGATTTCTTGATATAACCGAGCAAGCGAGTCGCTTTCGTCCATTGCAGGTATGACGAAGGAAACAGCAGGAGGGATTGAGTCAGCCAAGGGAACGACTCCTATGCGTGAATGCGTTGCTACTACAAGGTCGCAAGGACGATTCGCTCGCGAAATTCGGGGAGGCCCTAGGGTAATCGATTTTCTCTTTTTTTCTACACACAGAGCATTTCGCAATCGCAATTGCGTGTCTTTGCCGCTCCAAATTGGCGACACAATCGTCATAACCGTAACTCGTTACCCATCGCCCGACGCGCATCAGCCGCCCGACTCGCATCAGCCGCCCGACTCGCATCAGCCGCCCGACTCGCATCAGCCGCCCGACTCGCATCAGACTGTCGACGCGCATCAGACTGTGCCGGGCCTGCAAAAGATGACGCCCATCACAGGCGTCGCTGCGGGGTTGATTCGCCCAAGGCGACGTTAGCATTACGCGTGAATCTTTACGCGTAAACCGCAGAACGATCCGCAACAAACCGCCGGTTTACATACCACCAAGCCACCGCAGCCATCAGGCACTCGACGACGATAAACACCAACCTTGCCATGATCGCGGACAATAACGCTTGCGTGGGCCCGATGGCGAACCCCAGAATCGTCGCCAACACCAGTTCGCGGACTCCTGCACCACCGGGAATCAGCGATGCAAACCCAATCACCATCGCTAATGAAATCGCAGCGGTCGCGACCGCCCAAAGCATTGTACCAGAGACGGCACTGAAAACACCCAAGCTCGATGATGGAATGGACGCGATAATCATCGCGAAAGAGCTACCGATCAGAAGCCATGACAAAATCGACCACAACCATCCAACCCCACAGGCACGCCATGCATTGTCCGACAAACGTGAATCTCGACCAAGCAGCCGTGTAGTAACTTGACGTAGCACCGGAGGCAAGGTTGGCAGGCTGGCGCCGATTGCACCAAGAATTGCAGCCACCATCATCCATGGGGGAACGGGCAAGAAACAAATGATGACTCCCGCAACCGCAGCACCCACCGCCATCATCATAAAGGTTTCCAAAAAAACGCTGATCGTGGCTGGCACCGCTGGAACCTCAGCACGCGATAGCACGCCGGCTCGGACCACAACAACCATTGCTTTCCCTGGCACATATTTCCCAACATGGCCGAGTGTTTGTGCGGCAATAACCAAAGATTTGTTCGGGACAAACCCAAGCACCTCGAGCCAACCACCTAACACCATCGCACTTGGCAATAAACCAAGCCCATACAACAGGCCTGCAATCGCGATTCGCGTCCACTGAATGTTGGAAAGACGGGGAACACTACCACGAAGCGATTCTCGCTTCGCAATCATCCCTGGCAACTTCGATGGTTCCTTCGCATCTTGGATTTGCAAATCCAAGCGGAGGATTTCCGCACTGATCTTCGCTGTCTCGTCCTGCCAACTTTGGATCGCCGAACGGGTGGCAAGCGAAAGCCCGATGACCACAACGACGGCAATTACCGCTTTGACGAAGGTTTTGCCCAAACGCCCTTTCGACGAGGGCGGTTCATTGACCACAACGGCTTCCTTTGAACCGTTGGCTTGCTCCTGATCCTTCACGCGACCCTTACAGACCTCGTTCTTTCGCAAACGAGTAGTTTCGGTAGTCGATCAAGTCCTCGACTTCCTCGTGAAGTTCGAGCTTTCCATTCTCGTTCGCGGTCAAGATCAAGCCAGGTTCTTTCATCGTGTCGTCGTCCGAAATCCCCATTTGTTGGCCACCGCTAATTCCAATAACGGCCGATTTGCTTTGCACCTTGGCCTCAGGAAGCGATCGGACCTGCAGTTTCATCGGGTCAATCACATCAGCTTTCTCTGCTTTTCCGCTCAGCACCGAACCTTCGGTCACCGAAATCCTTAAAGGCACACGTGCTTGCACTCGAGGGTCAAAAGTCGAAACAACGACCTTCGCCGAAGCGGGTTTCTTTTCGTAAGGAACTTTGCGGTTTTGAAAATTAAAGACGGTTGTCGACGCCCCTTCGACAGGCCCTGCCAACATATCGTTTCCGAGCGGCAGCATGACGACACCACTCGGCGAACTCCAATCGGTCCAACGTTCAAACTGACGAATCTTCGACGGATCAAACTTCTCTTTCTTCGCTCGCTTTTCAATAAATTGTTTTTCCGCGTCCGCAATCAATGCGCTAACCCGTTTGTGAACGTCGCGCGCCATCGAACTGGTTTTCGGTTGCAGCGCCGGGTTGGAGGGGAAGTTTGGATCGTTTACCGAAATGCGAACGCGGTAGACGTATCTGTGCCCTATCTTCGGCGAGTTCGGGTCTCCTTCAAATGCGAAATCGTAGAATCGGACCAACTTGTATTCCACCGGGTTAGCCTCGACGCCAGTAAAACCGTAGGGAGAATAGCCCCCCGACCCCATGCCGCCATAACCCATATCCATGCCACCGGATCCCATGCCACCGGATCCCATGCCACCGGATCCCATGCCACCGGATCCCATGCCACCGCCATATCCCATACCCATGTCCATGCTGTCGGATCCCATGCCACCGCCATACCCCATGTCCATGCTGCCGGGTCCCATACCAGACCCCATGCCCATACCAGACCCCATGCCCATACCGGTTCGGTCACTTGTCTTGAAGTTGAAATCGGGCCCTTCGACTTTCACATCACCAAAACTGTCCCCGCCTCCGGTCAAAATTTTGCTCGGATCGATCATTTCGATATCGATTCCTCGATCCAGCATTGCGAGTTCTTGACGCGACAGCGTCGGGATTCTCGGATGAAGTGAAAAACTCGAGTATTCGTCCATTAGAACGGGCGGAATCCATGTTGTGATTAATTCATCACGATAATCCGCAGGAACCAACTCGGGCGCGGTGCCAGCCCAAATGATTGCAGCCAACTTTGTGTGCCAAGCGCGGTCTTTTCGGGTAACCCAATCTTTTTCGGTCAACTGATCGACCGATTTCTTGGTAACGTCGGCTCGCTGAACCTGGAAATTCCAATACTTCGGAGTATCGCGAACTCCTGGCTGATAGGTCGACGATTCTTCTTCAAGCGCGCTTTGGAAAGATTTATAGATCCGTTTATGTGGCAGTACCGCAGTCCCCGATACAAAACGAGCGATTGTCGGGATTGGTAGCTGAGTTTGTTTGCTACTGAAATCGGTCAAGGTCGGAGGCGCTGTGTAAAGTGACCGGCTTGCTTCCGAAGTGACCGTTCGCACTGGTCCCATCGCAGTTTCGGGACCCATCATACCCGGCATTCCCCCCCCCATCATGTCGTCCATCATGCCTCCTCCGTAGTCCATCATGGAGTCACCCATCATTTCCATCATTTTTTCTTGCTCACGCTGTCGCTTACGTGCCGCAGGAGATCGATCCTCCTCCTTCTCAAGCTTCTCCGCCGCTTCGAGTTCTTGGAGTGCATACTCTCCGTCAACCGAGCGAATTGCGATCGCACGGACCACCCCTTTGACAATCAGATCTTCGGGCGGATACAAGACAGGGTCATTTCGCTTAAACGACAAATTGATCGGCAAACGTTCCCATGGTTCATTGAGGGCGTAAACCTCGGATTCGACCGGTTTGAGCGCCGCGTTGGTCCGCTCCATAATGTCAATCTTATCAGCCTGCCGTATAGGAATAATATCGGCATTGTGGTCGATATCGACATCTTGCTTCACGCGCGTCGCCGACTCGCTCAATTTAACCGGGTCCTTTTCGAACGACGGAATATTGATCGCTTTGTAGACGAGAAACCCCGAACAGGCAACGAACCCGCCCAATGCCATTTTCTCGACATTCTGAATGAACCAGTCTTTAATTTGTTGTGCGTCCATCACGGGTACTCGCAAGCGACAGGAAACGTGAATTGAATTTGGAAAGAGAGAACGATAGAAAAGGTTTACGAAATCGATTCTACCTAAGGCACTGCTGGACTAGGTTGAATTGACTCCCCAATGTCCGCCCCAACGGGGGCAGGCGGTGTGGGAACTGCGGGTTGCGGATCACCTGGATTTGCCGGTGGTACGACCGCCGCTGCAGGAGACGCGGGCGCTGCTGCCCCCGGAACATCAGCTGCCCCCGGAACATCAGTCGCCGTTGGAACATCAGTTGCCGTTGGAACATCAGTTGCCGTTGGAGCCTCGGGGGCAATTGGAGTTTGGTCAGCCGGTACAGGCGTTGCCGGTGTCGGCAAATCACTCGATTCCGGTCTTTCTTTCCCTAAATCAAGTCCTTCGACCGTCGTATCTTCGTTCACCTGCTCAAGCCCCAGGCTCTTTCGACTTGGCGGATTGTAAATGTTGATCAATCCGTAGACTTCAACATCCATATCATAAGGTCGTTCTGCGGGAGGCTTGACCATCGACATGCCACCCATGCCGCCCATCCCCATGCCGTCCATACCATACTCCATGGATGGGTCTCCTCCCATCTCCATGCCCATGTCCATCCCCATGCCACCGGATCCCATGCCGCCGCCGTATCCCCCCATGCCGCCAGATCCCATGCCGCCACCTCTCGATTGTGCGCTGGAGGTACCTTTGGGTAACACGCGGACTTGGCGAACCTCAACCATCAATGCGGCGCTTCCGCAGGCAGCCAACAAATGGGGGATCGATCGTTGATCCATGGTGACAGCGATACAGACCGGTACTTTTTTGGCCACTGCCAAGTTTACATCTGAGGGCAGTTCGCTCGTTAAAGCGGTTCGCAATTCGGCGCCAGTGATCGGTTCATACAACGGACTGACATAGCGACTGTCGGCTGGATCAGGCAACTCCATCATTCCGTCCATGCCCATCCCCATGCCCATGTCCATCCCCATGTCCATCCCCATGTCCATCCCCATGTCCATGCCCATATCCATCCCCATATCCATCCCCATCATGCCGCCCATATTCTGCATCATGACGGTTCCGACGATACCTGCACTGGGATTGACCGACCGGCCAATTTGGACGGTTTTGATTTCCTTGATTTTGGCCTCGAACGGCTCGGTGGCGTCGACATTGACAGTATCAACGATTTGCAACAGCTGTTTCAATATCCACAGGTTCTCTTGCGAGTAATAAACTTCCAGCGTTGACGGACGTCGCCCTCGCCACGGGAACAGATCCGACAACAATTGTTGTTGGCTGGCGCTACTCCATTCCACCAATGGCTTGTCTTCTCGACCGGAAATCACGTTACCCGATATTTCGATCTCCGTTTTCGTTCGTGATGTTGGATCGAACGCGGCAACCCATTCGGCGCGAGCATACTTAGCGATGTCAGGAAGCACGCCGCCGATGTACGTTGCATACCGCGACAATAAATACGGCTCAACCTTTTGTTCATCGAGTTCGGGATAGTCGACGTAACGCTCGATCGGAGTCAAATCTCTAAACTCGCGGTTGAATTCGTCTTTTAAATTCGCAGGCCAAGTAAGCAATCCGCGTTGGCGTTCGTACATTTCGTTCCACGCCTCGAGGACCTCTTGTTCACGTTCTTCGATAATCGCTGCCATCGCATCATGGCTGGTCGGATTCGGGTGCGTTGACAATTCACTCTGTAAAGTCGAAACGGCACTAAACGCGCTGTTGATTTTCTGCTCTTGACTATCACGCTCGCTGGCCAAGGCCGACGTGGCAAACCACCAGACGCCCAACGAGGCAAGAAGGGAGAAGCCGACGCCAATCCAAAATCCATAGCGAAGCACTACGGCGAGCTGTTCTTTAAGTTGATTCATAATCGAGATTCTCGAAAGGCTTCAGAGCAGAAAAGGAGATCAAAAAGAGGTTGGTTGAGGCTAACTTGGTACATTACTCGGCATTCATTGCAACCGAATCACCTGCCATTGCGGCTGCTTGTTCGGCGGCCTCGGCGGCCGCTTTTTCCGCTGCCGCTTTTGCCTCCATCCGTTCGGTAGTCAATTTCGGTCGCCATAACACTTGGTAGGTAAATTCCAGCTTTGACGCTTCAAGGGTCGGAGGCTCATTAATCAATTCCTCCAATTCTTCTTCGGTTTGGCCAACGGGAATTTGGCCCATTTGAATCGCTTGGTTGGCCAACATAATCGCCTCGGGATCGTACTTGGGATTCGGAATCGCAACCGGCAACGGAGTCGCATCTTTGAGAAGAATCGGATAGGACAAACCGAACTCTTGGGGCGTAAAATTGACCAAATTACCTTTGTCATCAGGCAATACAATTGGCTTGAGCAAGAAGTTGGTCGTCAAGGTATTTCGAATATGGTTATTACCTTCTTTACCCATCTCTTCGGGGCTGTTGAAATAGTGATAACCTTGAATTTCAATCACCCAACCCGCTTCCGATGGTCCAACCAAAGCAGCTAATTTTTCGAGCGCAACGTTACCCGTCGGTTCGCCTAATTCGCCGTCGGCGGACGATGAACTCACCGCGCCCTCTGCGGCCGCTTCAAGCCCATCGATATCATCGGGGATCGGACGACCAGTAATCTTGGTCCAGTTCAACATTTCTTCTTTGAAACGGTCAGCGACGGGTTCGGTCCACCACAACGTAAGATCTTCCATGAACTTCGTTTCCACCTTCGTCACATGGATATCGATTCGTTTCTCGTAAGGCAGCTCCTTGGCATCCGGAATCTTGCCATCGGGGAATTCCATTCGCGGAATCGCACCGTTCATCGCCTGCAACAACTCCATCCATTTCAATCGTTTTTCTGCGTTGCCGGAGACCTCTTTGCCAAGTTCGTTTAAGAAGGTCAACTTGGTCATTTGCAGATCGTCTTCGGACTTCTGCGAGCTCGAATAGGACGACATCTGAGTGACGGCGGCTTGCGGACCATCCCAAATGTCGGGATGGGTCACCGCCCAGCTTCGTTCGGTAAAGACATAGTGGCCAATCAATCCGAGCAATAGCACCGCGACCGCTGCCAACGTCCAAGGTTTCTTGGCCCGAATCATCCGCTCGGTCAGAATTTCTTGGGGAACTAGCGACGCGTGAATTGGCGCACGGCCCAAACCCTGCAAACAAAGCCCGTAACAAACACCAAACGTCGGAGCATTGTCACGGAATGTCGGGATCGACAACACGTCATCGCCGCTGAGACGGTTGAAACGATCGAGTGTGCTGACTTCGAAACCAAGATTCTTACCCAAATAGGCAGCCAAGCCAGGCATTTTAACCGTGTTACCCGAGATCAACATTTCAGAGATGTCGGCTTGCTTATCGATACTTCGGAAAAAACCGATCGATCGCTGGACTTCGGTCACCAGATCATTAAAGACCGGACGCATCGTTTGGAAGACCAACTTTGGATCGACCGCCTCGCGTGCGTTTCGCTTTAAGTGCTCCGCCTTGGCGAAAGTCAACTTCAAGTCCTTGGTCAATTGACGCGTGAAGTGATTACCCCCAATCGGCATACTTCGTTGCCAGATTCGAAATCCATTGGTGATAATCAAGTCGCTCGAATCGGTGCCAATCGACAAAAGTACACTTGAGCTAGGTGGATTATCGGGGTCGAACGTCTCACTATCGAGTCGTTCGTGAAGCCGGTCATAGGCGACCATATTATAGAGAGCCAGCGGGGCGAGTTGGATCTCATCCACTTCGATATCTGCATCGACGAACGGCAGCATTTGCCGATAAACCTGCTCGCGTTTCATTGCGAACAAACCGACTTCGCTTTCCAATGCATAACCTTCTTCGATCATGCTGCCCGGCATCATTTGGTGGTCCCAAACGACATCAGCCAAATCAAACGGGATTTGTTGCCTCGCCTCGTAGCGAACAATGTCCGCAATCTTCTTCACTTCCACTGGTGGCGGCTTGAAAAACTTCGCCAAACCGCTCTGCCCTGGAACACTGATGACGACGTGATCATTAAATTGATCGTTTCGCTGCATCAATTGCTCAAGCGCGTCGGCGACCAATTCCTCCGGAACGGCTTCGGGTTGGCTCAATATTTTCGGATATTCAATAAAGTCGAACGCGTCCGCGACGACCTCGCCATCGACGATCGAACAATGCAGCGCTTTGAGCGCCGATTGCCCAATTTCAATTCCCCATACACCTGAAGCTGAAGCCATCTGTTTATTACTCGTCAGTGTGAAAAGACCCTTGACCGCTACTTTAAGGCATTCCAAGCCCCAATCCTACCGGCAGAACTATTGTAAGCCGATTTGCCAAAAATTATATGAGATTCTGGGTTTAGAAAACTGTTTGACCATGGATTCTGCCTGATCAACCGTCAAAACCGCAGATTGAGCCTCCATCTCGGGAACGCTTCGCCTACGACGACGTGAGGAAATGGGCTAGGACAAAAATGAAAAGAACGTTTAGGAATCTGACCGACTGCCAACTCGTTGAGAAAAGAAAAATGCGGTAAAACAAGAGCTAAATCGGGCGTCCCTATTCTAACGTTTGCTCGCACCCTTCGTCAAATTTTTTTCTCACCACCCTCACCTCTCAATTCCCACTATGCCATCCTACGACGAGTGCTGCGTCCTTCTTCCCTGCTCGACTCTCGAAGACTTTCCCTCCGATGCCTCCGAAGAGGATGCGCGCAGTTTATTGGCAGCATGGACTGTCCTTTGGCACCCCAAACTGATCTCCGAGAACGAGCAAATTCCGACTTGGTACCGCGCCGATGGACCTCCGGACACCACGACTGGCAATCGTGTGATTGTCGTTCCCCGATCGAGCGTCTCAATGCTACCGGACGGATTCGAACAAAAATGTCGAGATAATGATTCCATCAAATGGATCGACGGAGCCAATCGAAACGAGATGCTCGGCAAGCTTAGCGACCTTTTGCCACAATCGTTCCAACCCCTACAAGCATCCCATCGCACCGCCTCGGTCGAAGATTTCTTCGCCCTCGGTTATGCCTTTTTACAGGTTCAGGTGATGACGCGGCGACTCCGTTACACCAGCAACCTCGATGAAATCTATTTCGAAAAGTGTGTTGTTTCCGCTGCCAACGGCTTTATCCAAGGGGATCCCGAAGCGACCGTCACGTCGTTGCATGATGCCTTCGATTGCTTGGCCCAGGAACGTGATCACTACTTTACGTCCGATCCGCACCTGATCGACCTGACGCTGCTTTCTGATTCCACGCTGGAAAAATTCTTTGGTTCTCTGCCAAATTCAAATGAGACGGCTCCGAACGGCTCCGACGCCCCGAGTCCCACGAGTGACCGCGAACAAGAGGGTGTGCTTCCAACGCCAACCAATGTGTTGGTCGATCAACCAATCGCAAAGTCGATTCAAAATCTTGGCAGTGAAAAAGTGACTCTGCTCCGCAATCTCATCGAGAACCAATCACTCGGATGGGCTGGCGGCGGTCCCTCGGGCGATGTTTCGTTGTCAACCGAAACCTATACGGGAGCCGAAAACCAAATCACCCAAGCATTCGGCGAAACGAGCGACATCGTCGGCATCCGCCCACCGGTTTACGCCCGTTACTCTGGTTCAACTCCTTCGGACATGACCAAAGTCATCGCGTCATTGGGAGTCGCAGGGATGATCTCTGTTGACTTCGCCAACGGCACTGGATTTAGCGATGAAGCGAAAGTGGTTCAAAAAGGCGGCAGCGTTGAACTGCATACGCTTTCGGCCAAACCCATCGACGCAGCGAGTGAAATTCCCTTTTTGGCGATCGGTGCCAAGCTTGGTGAAGCGATCGATAGTGGCGAGATTGCGGTCGCACTTATGGTTCATTGGCCCTCGCTAGAAGGGGACACCTATCGACTCCTTCGGACCGCTGCATCATGGAGCCTCGTGCTAGGCCGCTGCTGGACAATGGAAGAGTTCTTTCGCACCGGCGAACAACCCTATCACCACAATTCCTCAATCAACACCGCCGGTCGCGCCGACCTGGAATTGACGCAGCGTGTCGAACGAGGAGAACCAGACCCGCTATCCCGTTTAGCCAGACAGACAAAGCAGTCGATCGACCAACAGAACCAAGCTATGTTGGCGGCGATGCTTGAGATTGCAACGGGGAAAAAACTTCCAGCAGGTGAATCCGTCGAGGACGCCGAGCGATTGAGCCAACTCGCGCGAGCGATCGGGCTCGTCCCTTCGTCCGACAAATCGAATATGTGCATTCTGAATCCGAACGCTTGTCCGATTCGAACGCAAATCGAAATTCTTGGTGACCCCCATCGCGACAAACAGGTCTACGCATCGAGCGGCAGCGGAAAACAATCGATCGTCACAGTCGATGTGTCCGCGTTTGGATTTTCAGTCATTCGAAACGAAGCGATTGGCCAATCCACGGGCCGTACGATAGGCCAACGGATTCGCGATGTTGCGTCGGGGACCGGATGGTTCTCAAGCACCAAACCGATCGTCGTTAACGACAGCTTACTCAACGCATTCATGGAAGTAGCCATCGATCCGGAATCCGGTGGCATCAAAGGGGTCTACAGCGGTTCGACTCGCGGCAACCGATTTTCACTGCGTCTTGTTTCCGTCGGAAACGCCGCCAACGTCAGCAAGATGAAAGTGAAGAATAAAGACGGCGAAAAGAAGCCGATCATGAAAGCGGATAAAATAAAAACCGTAACTTCGCGACTGGATATCGGTGTGATCGAATCGACCGGATCGATCGTGGATGGCGATGGTGAAAAAATCGCAAAGTTCGAGTTGACCTACACACTCCGCCGCGGCGAGCGGATGCTTAGCGTTGCTGCAAAGCTAGACACGCGAGCCAGCTTTGGTGACGACCCTTGGCGAAATTATTTTGCACTCCGTTGCGCCGTCGCAACCGATGCGGTAATCCCAAAGCTAATCGTTCGGGACAAGATCCACAAAGCGAACTCGCGTCGATTGGTCGCGCCGCTGGGGATTCTTCTCGATGAATCGGATCGGCAAACCTTGATTGCGTCATCCGGAATGGCCTACCATCGACGAGTCGAAGATCGTTTTTTCGATACGCTGCTATGTGCCAAAGGTGAATCGAAACAAGACTTCACGATCCATTACGGATTCGAAGTGGCCGACCCCGTTTCCACCGCCCGAAGTGTGATGGCGGATCCCCTGACCATGGCAGTCGAACCGGTCGATGTCGACGCCTCGCGAGGATGGCTAATTCACGCCTCACCCAAAGAAGTTTTTGTGGCGGATATGAAAACGGTGACGGATAACCAAGGACAGCTATTGGCGATTGTGCGATTGATCCAAACTCGGTCACGCGGATGCAACGCGGCGCTGCAATTTTGCCGAGGGGTTGCCCAGGCAGCACGATTGACTCGCGGCAGCCATTTGCCGACCGAGGAATTGCTGCGATCGTTTGCGTCCGAAGCAGGATCAAACCAATTGACGATCGAAAAGGATCGCATCAAACTAGCGATGGCAGCGCACGAAGTGGTCGACATTCTTGTCCGGTTCGAAGGAACGCCTTGATGGCATCATCCGACCTCAAAACGACACTCTCCTTCAAAGAAGCAGCCCAACGAAGTGGTTTGGTCAGCTCCCAAAAATGGAACCATGCTGTTCAAACCGCTGGCTCGGAAGACGACGATTTGGTTGCCGAAGCACTGGTGCAAAGTGGCGATATCACCGAATACCAATCGGCTCAACTTCGTGGTGGTCGGACAAAGTTCAACCTTGGACCTTACCTCATCACCGGATGGATCGGCCAAGGGGGAATGGGACAAGTCTTTAAAGCAGTCCACAGTGTCATGGGCCGCGAGTGCGCGGTAAAAACATTGCCGCTGGAAAAGCTTACAAAGCAATCGAGAGCGGCGTTTGTTCGCGAAATCCGTTTACAAGCGGGACTCGATAGCCCCTATGTCGTTCGCGCCTATGACGCGGGACAAGATGGCAGTGTGCACTATCTAGTCACCGAATATGTCCCTGGTACCGACCTGAGGCGATTGGTCCGCAGCGGAGGGCCATTGACGATGAACCATGCAGCGCTGGTCATTTCACAGGCCGCCATGGGACTGCAATACGCCCACGACCTCAGCTTGGTCCACCGGGATGTAAAACCAGGAAACATTTTGGTGACACCCGAAGGACATGCGAAGGTGTCGGACATCGGATTGGCTGGGTATAGCTTTGGTGGCAAGGACGATCCACGAGCGGGCAAAATCGTCGGGACGGCCGACTACTTGTCACCGGAACAAATCCGTCACCCCTCGTCGGTGGATCCGCTCAGCGATATCTATTCGCTTGGCTGCACCCTGTACTACGTCGTCACCGGCAAGGTTCCGTTCCCCGGTGGCGATGCCAAATCGAAATGCAAACGCCACTGTGAACAAACCCCGTGGCATCCTCGGAAATTCATCCCTGAGTTATCTGAAGATTTTGTTGACGTCATCGCCGATATGATGGAAAAAGATCCTTCCAAGCGAATTCAATCGGCAAGCGAAGTCGTTGAACGGTTGGAACCATGGTCAATGACGGCTTTGGAATTTGTTGA
Organism: Novipirellula herctigrandis; assembly: GCA_007859835.1. Classification (GTDB taxonomy): domain Bacteria; phylum Planctomycetota; class Planctomycetia; order Pirellulales; family Pirellulaceae; genus Novipirellula_A; species Novipirellula_A herctigrandis. Next base: position 104,912 of record SJPJ01000002.1, read on the forward strand.
CCGCCCCATCGACCGTCGGCCATGGATGCCGCCCCCACCACCAAAAGAACCTGCACCGCCACGGGAATACTATCGCGACAGCGGTAGCGACCATTCCGAATCAGCTCACTCAAGTGAACTGAGCCACTCCGATGCAAGGTCTGGTGCAATGGCAATTCCGTCGGTCCCTGGAAGCATGTCAAACTCTTCAAGTGATTTCAAGACGGCTGCTCGCCCGAGCCTACTGGTACCAATAGCGTTGACGTTGGCCCTTGCAGTACCACTCAGCTTGCTCGCTGGAGCGATCATCGGCGTTCTACTTCACGACAAATTTTGAACGATAATACTTAGCGAAGAATTGAAGTTGGTGGCAATCCAATGTGGCTGACCTGCAACGCCCGTTGAGAACCAAACCCGACCAATCAAGGCGGAGTCTCTGCTGTCTACCTCCACAGCGATTCCAAGACGTTTCCGCTGAGCCTCAATACTGCGGCGGATCAACTGGCGCAGCAACCACACACCCCACCGGAGGGAAAACTTCTGTCCAGGCGGCCACATCACAAACGGCTGACGACAGCCGTGCTTACCTATCGGCGGCACAATTCGAAGCGTTTGTGATGAAGACGGAATCGCTCTGGATTAAGACGAAAAAGCTGTGGGCAATCAACGATGGCGGAAGTGCCGCCCCAATCCCCATGATCTCCCCACAACCTTGATCATGATCTTCCCACAACCTTGATCATGATCTCCCCACAACCTTGATCATGTGTGCCGCCATTTGGATTGGATTCTCCGTCACAAAGATCCGTTACAAAGAATTGTCCGATCGACCACGGCACACGCAAAAAAAAAAGCGGCCCCCTTCATTAAAGGTGCCGCTCCTTAAGGATGGTCTAGTCATTCACATTCCAAGAAACACCGATCACAGATGTAACGGTGGCATGGAAATAGTGCGATCCGTCGATCTAGGACTTCATCGCAGCGACGCCACGTTTGCGTGCTTTCACAGCCAATTCGTAGGCCTTTTCATCGCCATATTTCTCGACCGAGAAGCGTTTCGTGCGGCGCACGCCCTTTTCTGGGCTCCACTGGGCAACCCAGTAAAGATAGGTTGGCTGTGATGGCCAACGAGTATCGACTTCTTCGACCAAACGAACGCCAACGACGCCCGATGTGTTGTTAGAACGCATGATTTTCGACAATTCTTTAGCAGAATAGCCCTTCATCTTGGTTTCCAACTCGTCGCGGAAAGCTTTTGCAGCTATCAGCGCCTTTCTCTTACCTCCGTTTTCACTATCCGAAAAGAACTTCGACGTCTTCTTTCCCTTACGCATTACGCGAACAAGGAATCCACCAGAATTGTCTCGGTCGATACGGGTAATGTTTCGATTTGCACTCATGTTTTTTCGTCTAAGTTAGAGTGAAGTTGATTTGCCCCTCAATGGTTAATTGTAGACGGCCTGACGACTTGACCAGAGCTGTACACCAGATTTTTCAAAAAAATGCGAGTAAAAACTTATCAGTCATTTGCACCTGAGCAATAAAAGAGAACACCCTTTCATAATTCGAACCAACGTTTCCGGACTCCTTTCACATGGTTACAACGGAGTGCTCCGACGCACGCGATTGGCCCCTCTTCACCCCTGTTTGCCGCTCTTTCCGCTCGCCAATGATCGCTCACCAAGCGACCGCGAAATACACGAAATGATCGCGAACGGTTCGATTCTCCGTTTTCACGAGTGATGATCGCCCTGCAAATTCCCATCAATATGCTACGACCACCGGTGAAGCGCGACTACAGGCATATTGGCAGATTAAGAAACCATGACAAATAAACGAATCGATTCAACCGATGAATTCGACATCATCGCGCCACGACTTGTCTTGAGCGAGCGACGCTTCTGAAATCGAGCGACGCTAGTGAAAAGAGGAAATAAAGGAACCGTTTAACGCATACAAATTGCTGCAATTCGGCCGCAAGGGGTTCGCGAGCGCGCAGACCGTGTTCGTGCAACTGGTTTTGCACCAAATCGAGCAAAATCGATTTATGCTCGATTGCATTATTGATTCACTTAACCCCAATGGTCGTTTGGCGAATGCAGTGAGGAAACTTTTGCGAGAGTGACGAACTAGTCCCTTAGTCCTTCCGTCCATTCCCCTCCAATCGATCGCTTTTGAGATCCCTGCACCCAAATCGTTTTCCAACGGGCGCAGCGGATACCTCCGCGACGAATCCGGCGCACACATCCCATGACTGCTAAACATCGTCACCGATATTTTTTGTTCGGGCTGCTTCTGATTCTGCTTGGAATTCAGTTCCGAATGGTTGACTCGTTCGTTCTCAACGAATCGAGCACACGTACGCTTGCTCGGTTCAGTGAAACGACGACCGCTTCGAGCGGCTCGATGATGAATTCGGTATTAATGCAGTACTATGCCAATCCTACCAAACGAATTCAGCCCCCACGCTGGATAGGCTTGTCAATGATTGCCCTTGGTGCAGTCTGCTCGTTTCATGCCATCGCAATGCCACGTTACGAAGGTTCGCCCCAGTAACGCGTTACCATTTTCCATCCGGAAAGTTCCCGCCTCAGCATGGATGCCGTCGGTGCGTGGAACCGTTTCATGTATTGAAACTGTTACCCAAAGACGAGTTGTACGATGTTGTTATTGCCGCTTTTGATGTTCTGGGTCCGACAACCAATGCATTTTTCGAGTGCGTTACTGCGTTGCCTGGTTCCCACCGTCGTTGTGTTGGCGGTGTCGGTACCACTAAGCAGTGTGACGAGCAAAAACATGGCAACGGCAGCCGATCGCTATATGAGCCAAACATCGATGAGCGGCGATGAGGGCGAAACGAATCCAAACTCGGGCCGGCCGACCGGCGTCGGCAACGCAACACACGGCGACCTGCATTCTCTCATTCACAACGGCATCCACCTTCGCGAAGGGAGCAAGATCCCTGCGATCACAGGAAGATTTGTGATGCTTGGACGACGATGGGCCTTCGTACCGGAGCGTCCAGAGGCTTCCAAGCCAGCCTTGCGAAGCGATGGGTACTTGGACAATCCTGTGGAAAGCACTGAGACCGATAGCGAAAATTCGGTGGAAGAGGCTTACACGACATTCCGCCTAAGGGACCATTCCGAGGTAGCGAGAAACCAAGTCGACGAAAGCAAAGCGATCGTGGTCGTTGAGAACCTATTGCTGCAACGGATCGTCAATGCGGTGCGAAGCGATATCCACGACGATACGTGGACAATCACTGCCGAAGCGACGGAGTTCTTCGATGAAAACCGGTTTATCGTATTGACTGCACAACGAGCAAATAGCCGCCAGTAGTCCAACGAACGCGAGCATCAGCATTCCGTCGCGTCACTTTGCCGCTTGCTGTTTTGCATGCTAAAAACGCGTGATTTGTCAACCGGGACTACCGTTTTTCCGATCAACGCCTGCTCTTAGTAATTGCTAGCAGACAGGAAATTTGCTACGCTAATGGTCGGCGTCGTTTCTCATCGCATCATGGAACCCAGAGAGAGTATGAGCCCCCTAAACCCTTTAGAAGTTCGAATCGATCAAGGTGAAGCGACCGTTGCAGTCTCGGAACACGAACTCAATGATGCGAAAACGGCAAGCCAATTATCAGCCAACTTGTCGGAACTAATCGAGGCACATCAACATTCACCTTGCGGGGAATCCCAGAGTCATACACCAGATTGCCTAACCCACAATTCCCAGGACAACCGAAATACTTTTAACCTCGACCTTGGCAATGTGGGGTGGGTTAGTAGCGTCGGGCTGAATGAATTGATCGAATTGAACCGCAATGCGAGGAACAAAGGCGTACAACTCGTTTTAACGAATGTTCAATCGGTCGTCCGCGAAGTATTTCTGTTGACTCGGCTAGAGAGAATCTTCGAGATCAGTTGGGACGAAGCTCAAACATTGGCCTAGAGGAAGCCTTTTGTTTCGAAATTCTGCTCTGTTAAAAACTCGAGAAATTTGCCCTCGACGCTCCAAACATAATCGCTTTTTGCATACAATCCTGGAAATCATCACCTCCTCAGGCAGAATTTCATGAGTGCGAAAGAGCGGTCAAGCATGGAAGCTGAGCACGTTCCAAAGTGGACATTGCGTCGTACAATCCCCAGCAATACCGCGATCAGTAGTGAACTGGCAGCAGAATTGATCGACGCGATGATGCAGCGTGATTGGCCCGCATCGGATTTATTCCGCGTTCAACTGGCCTATGAAGAAGCGGTGGTCAACGCAATCCGGCATGGGAATCGACACGATGTGAGCAAAACGGTTCATGTCGAAATGGCGTGTAACGATGACGAAATTTGGATTCGCATTACCGACCAAGGCCCTGGCTTTGACCCCAATTCTATTCCCGATCCCCGGATAGACGAGCTTATCGAAATTCCAGGTGGACGCGGAGTGCTGTTAATCAGCGAGATTATGAGCGAGATTACTTATAACGAACAAGGCAACCAAATCACGATGATCAAGCGAAAAGCAGATGCCTCAGCAGACGGAATCGAACATGAGTGAAAGCCGATTCTCAGCGATGGCTTTCAAGGGAAACAAACTCAAGCCTTGCAGTTTTCCACTGCGTATCTCGGCGGCAAAACGCCAGTAATATAGCCAACCTAGTCATCAGACTCGCGTATTGCCCAGATAGAAACACGTCACAGCCTTTCTCGCTGGGCCAATTTGAGCCAATTAGGTTTGGATCAATAAGGACGATCCGCTTCTTAGCAGCGCTCAGCCAGCATCGGTTTTCAAAACGGATACCTAATAGCGATCTCTCGGACTCGAGCGGATCGCTAGAGCATTTCTTAATTGGATGTGGGCCAGAACTTGCCCTGGCATTTTGGCGCCAGGACCGGCCCTGGCCGACCATGATCCCACGTCACTTATGAAAATTCGAGAAACTGGCATTTTGAATCGAGGTTGGCTAAACTCGCTGCACGGCGATTTGCCTTGGACCTTTGGAACCGTTATGAAAAAACTGCTGCTCTCTCTGTTAGCCATCCTGCCACTCGTCACTTCACTATCCGCAGAGGAAACGATTTGCCGATATTGCGAACAGTGGCACCAAATGCCCTTCAGCACTGACCTAGAAGGCAAATACCATTATGCACCCGACCGGCAGGTCGACGTGCAACATATTCGAATCGATGTAACACCTGACTTCGCGAAGCGAACCGTCAGCGGAACGACATCGATTACGGCTTCGCCGATCGCGAAACCCGTCAGCCTACTTCGACTCGATGCCAAAAACTTGCGAGTGAGTGACGTCCGTTGCGACAAAGTGGAAGTCACTGATTTTGTCTCGACTCGCGAGGAACTGAAAATCTTACTGGCTAAACCGATCTCCCCTGGATCCAAATTCACGGTCCACATTGATCACAGCGCGCAACCAACCGCGGGGCTCTATTTTAGAACACCTGAAATGGGCTACCCTGAATCGGATACACATATTTGGACGCAAGGCGAGACACATGAATCACGCCACTGGTATCCCTGTTTCGACTATCCGAACGAGCGATCTTCGTCGGAAGTCATCTGCCACGTTCCTTTGGATATGACCGTCCTGAGCAATGGCAAACGTATGGGTGAGGCAACCGATGGCAAGCGATTAAAGTCAGTCCATTGGCTCCATGAAAAGCCGCACGCTAACTATCTAATCTGTTTAGTTGCCGGATACTTGGACAAGCAACAGAAACTTCACCGTGACATCCCGCTTGGGTTCTACACGCAACCAACGCTTTCGAAGCAAGCCGCCAATTCTTTTCGCGACACCGCCGACATCATGGCGTTTTACGAAGAAGAGATCGGCGTTTTGTTTCCCTGGCCAAAGTACGATCAAGTCACCATCCTTGATTTCGTTGCTGGCGGTATGGAAAACACGACCTTAACGACACTCACTAGCAATACCATCTTCGATACTGCAACCGAGAATATCCGAAGCACACAAAACCTGGATGCACACGAAATGGCGCATCAATGGTTTGGCGATTATGTCACATGCAAAGATTGGAGTCACCTCTGGCTCAACGAAGGCTTCGCAACCTTCTACACCCATTTGTACCAAGGCCACAAGTTTGGTCGTGACGCGATGCTTTATGGTTTGCACCAAGATGCCACCAACCGCGTACTGACGCAAACAAGCGATAAACGACCGATCGTTTTCAACGGTTACAGTAATCCCGGCGAACAGTTTGACTATCGTTCCTATCCCAAAGGCAGCTGGGTCTTACACATGCTGCGTTGCCAACTCGGCCCCGAATTGTATCGAAAATGTATCACCAGCTATCTAGAAGCACATGCACTGAGCAGCGTCGTGTCGGACGATTTGCGGCAAGTAATCGAACAACACAGCGGCCAACCGATGGATCGATTCTTTGACCAATGGGTTTATCATCCGCGTCACCCCGATTTGAAAGTTTCCTACGAGTGGATGCCCAAAGAAGGCTTGGCAAAAGTCACCGTCAAGCAAACACAATCGACCGAGAACGGTGGACGACTATTCCAATTTCCAACCAAGCTTCGGTTTATCGTCGACCGAATCGTCGTTGATCATGATATTGAAATAAAGGAAACCGAGGAAGACTTCTATGTTGCCCTCGACTCACAACCGTCGATCGTGCGGTTCGACCCTGAGTACACCGTTTTGGCAGATATCACATTCGACAAATCGGACGAATTATTCAAAGCGCAAATCGCAAACCAAGACGACATGATCGGACGATTGCGTGCGTGTGACCACTGGGGGGCTCGCAAAACAAACGAGTCGACAAACTTGCTCGACGTGGCCCTAAACAGCGACGCATTTTATGGTGTCCGAATCGCCGCAGCGAAAGCACTCGATAAGATAGACTCCGACGATGCATACGAAGTACTCCAACAAAGCTGGAAACTCCAAGACGACGCTCGCGTACGATTGGCAGTCATTAAACAAATCACCGACCGGTTTGACGAACAAACCCCAGCGCGAATCGCAGAGATTCTCGACACGGAAAAGAACCCGGCAATCCAAGCGGTAGCGATCCGGGCCCTTGGACGTTATTCCGGTGAATCATCGCGGGAATCCATCACCAAATTTCTCGCAGCAAGTTCATTCCGAAATGAGCTTACGGTGGCCGCGATTTCCGCGATTAGCGACCTGAACGACCCCCTCTACAAAGACTTGCTACTTAACACGCTTCAACAACGCGAAAGCGAATTCACCTCTAGCGGATTCGGCTCAGGCCTGCAAACGTTGGCAAAGATCAGTTCAGCGTTGGATGAGAAGTCCGACATTCGCAAATTTTTGCTTGGCTACGTTAACAATCCCAAAACGACGATTCGCTCGGCGGCAATCAGCGCCCTCGGAACGCTCGACGATCCCCAAGCGGTCTCGGTTCTTGAATCATTTGTAGATTCAGAAAACACGCGAGTTTCCAAAGCAGCCGAGCGAGCAATTGGAAAATTGCGTGAATCAAAACCCGCTGCTCCAAAGGAAGTAATCGAACTTCGAAAAGAAATCGCTGAAATGAAACGCGAGAGCGAGAAAACGCAAAAGGACTTGAAGGAGCTAAGAGACCTTCTTCAAGCAAAGATCGAATCGTAGAGAACGAAATGGTAGACGAGGCGACTTGCTTCACCGCGAAGCCCCTTCACCAACTTGATGACCGCGATGAACAAAGATCTCGCGAAGCTTTCGACTCGGAAGACGACATGACGAAGCCAAGCTCCGCCATGCCATTTCATGTCGCCTTTCGCTAACCGAAAGGCGACTTTGGTGACAACCAACCACTAAGGCGCCGTGTTGGGTAGGCAGCCGGAGTTGGCTAGGTAGCCGGAGTTGGCTCGTACGGAATGTCTTCGATCAAATCCATTGGCAACGGCGCAACGGCTAAACCGGCGTCCTTTGAAATTCCGTCAATCGCTTCTTGAGCCTGTTGTACCGTGCTCTCTCGGGTTTGACCCTTGTAACGCGACGACGAGGCCGTTGGGCAAATGGGGCCGTTGTACTTGTTCGACTCCAAGTGCTCAATCAATTGAACGTGATTGAGCAAACCTTCCTTCGCAGGCAGCACGCGGTCCGTCGTCGTCGCACTGCTCGCTTCTACTTCGCTGGCGACGGCCCCAAGTCGGACGGAGACGATCTTATCAACCGGGATTTCGGTCAACTTGTCCATCGCACCACTGCCAACGACCCAATCAAAAGTATCGATAATGTAGCCCACGTTCTCAGCCGGTATGCTGCTGACCAATGCAACAAAGCCTTCCGCGTCGCGGACAAATGCGAACTCCTTACCTTCTTCGAGTTCCTTGCCTGCGGAAAACGCAACGCCAAGCTTGATTTCCCGTGGTGCCAAAACATCAGCAATTTGGTTCAAACGAGCACGTTGGATTTCGAAGTATTCGTGGTATGGCAAACGATCAGTCGCAGCAGGCAACTTCACGTAAGCACGAGTCGTGCCAAGTTCCTTGGCGATGTCAGCCATCGGGTGCAAGGTAGCCACTTGAGTCGTGAATGCCTCGTCATCGGCATCGAGATTGATCCCCAGATCGAAGCCACCAATCTTGATTTCCGCTGCTCGCAGGTACTTGGTGGCATCCTCGAGGCTGGTCCGTTGGCTACGTCGCAGCATGTCGAACATGTCGACATCCATTCCACGGAAACCGTAGGTGAGAGCCAATTCGATCAGTTCGCTTTGACGCCCGTTGATCCCCAGTAACCAAGGAGAAAAATTCTTGAACATTCAGTCATCCTGAGTTTAATTCGTTGTCGTGTCTGTTACGCCAAACCGCATCAATCGTTCTGCGAACGGTGCCAATGTCAGGGCCGACGGTTTTTCAAGCCCAAGAGTATCGCAGAATCATCCGGTTTGAGCCAAGGGGCTTAATCTGGAAAAGTGGGACGAAACGCAGACGATGGTTCGCGGTCGCCATCCCCAGGCCGAGATTTCCCAGCACGAACCGGCCTGCGATCCAGCTCAACGCGTAGATCACCAGCACACAATTGCCAACAGACCTTCCGCAACAAGCCAGATTGCCGCCATTGAGGCACTAACTTAAAGACCATTAACACCGTGTTTTGGCGAAAATGGTGACTCTGGGTCAAATGAAAAACCGGATGGAACGTGGCATAGTGGGACGGACTTCCGCGGGTGGGGCGTGAACCGACGGCATTCGGGATCCGTCTGTATCCGAGCGAGCAAAAACTTTCCATTCCGATTCGATTCTTCCAATCGACACTGCCAATTTGGCGTGTCATCGGCGGGAAAACGTGTTTCGAAATGCATCTTGGCGATTTTAGCGATGGACCGGAAATCCGTGCGGTCGAACCTAGAACGTGAACTTTCCAGCAGAGGACGTGCGAGGTGTCCATTGCAGCGTGACTAAATCTTAAGTCGCTGCAATTTCCACCATTTCCCCACTCGACAGCCTCCCGATCTGACGCCGATCTGACGCCAGTCGCAACGATGAGCCACGAGTCCGAGAAAGATGTTTGCAACACTTGCGACTTGCTCAAGCGGCCGCGTCATCGGCATTACAACGGCTGAACCACAGAGCCTGCACCGATGAGCACAACTTTTTCTTGCGGGGGGGGGGAATTTATCAGTAAGTGCCCTCCGCAATTCCCTTGTCGATTTCGCCTTTCACGATCTCGTCGATTCGAATATCGTCGAATTGCTGCTGGGGAATCTTCGCACGATCGGCAACAAGGCGGGCACGCTCTACACAATCGGCAACCTTCTCTGTCGTCAAAGGTTGCATCAAGTGACGGCCAAACGGACCATCATCAGCAACATGAACGGGACCAAGCACATCTTCGAAGTCGAACGAGGTTGAATCAGCAAGCTCGGCTGAACGGCGAAGACGCGACAAATGCAACAGGGCGTTCACTTTCTCTTCGCCTGCCCAATGTTTGTTCACAAACGATTCGACCGCCGAAATTTCGCCCCACTGTAAAACGGGCACTCGTTGCAACCGCTGCATCACACCGGCCGCCTGCCAATTCTCATGCTCACCCCGCTCGAGCTCGTTGGCAAAGTCGCCGAGCTCATCGACGAGTGCCTCTTTCTCGTCTGGCAGAATTCGGCTCTGCTCGATGGACGGGATGAAGCTTCCTCGAAGCGTTCGGACCGCCAACTCGCTCCGTTTTTGAAATAAGAACCATGTCGAAACGCCACAGGTGATAAAGCCTGCAATCGCCATCAATAAAGTCGCTGCCAAGATCGCTGGCATCCATCCCGGCCCGGAATCTTGTTCCGAGCCAGACCTGTCCGGAGCCTTCTCTAATTCTTCTGGCTTCTCTGACTCTGGCTTCTCTGACTCTGGCTCATCTGATTCTGGCATCTCTGAGTCTGCGGTGGGGCGATTGGACATCCTAGGGGCTCAGAAAGCGTGAAGGGAAACGTTCAGATATTCAGTTCGATTTTCAAAATTTTGAACTTCATTTTTCCCGCTGGCGCTTCAATCTCGGCCGTTTCTCCGACCTTCTTGCCGATCAAACCTTGACCAAACGGACTCGTCACCAAAATCTTGCCCGAATCGTAGTCCTCGTCTCCAGCACCGACCAACGTGAATTGCTCTTCATCGCCGTATGCCAAATCTTCGACCGTAACGGTGCATCCGAATACCACTTCATCCTTGGGCAATTGCGAAGGATCGATGATCGACGCGCGAGCGATCTTGTCCTTCAGCTCGTTGACCTTCGCCATCGTCATCCCCTGGTTTTCTCGCTGGGCATGGTACTCGGCGTTTTCTTTCAAGTCTCCTTCAGCGCGCGCCTCGGCGATCTTGTCGGTGATCACCGGCAACACTTCTTGTTCGAGTCGTTTGATTTCGGCTTTAATCTTGTTGTATCCCTCCCGTGTCATCGGCACTGATTCAACCATGGTAGGAATTCCCCGTCTTGCGAATGTAGTGAAGCGTTTTCGACTCAATCTATAACAAAAAAGAAAACCTTTCCCGCCATTGGGTGGGAAAGGCTTTCGTTGTGCAATCTTGCTTATATTGTCGCGTCTGACGCGGCGATGTCAATCCTGGATGGTGCTAATCCGTGACGACCGAAGTTCAGTAAACGAAGAGATTTGCATCGGCCGGATTCTGCATCATGCATTTCGCAGCACAGCCCGATGCATTTAGGAGCACAGCCCGATGCATTTAGGAGCACAACTTGGTCATCCGCCAATCTGCCGATCCGCTGAGGCAAACTCGAATTTAGAGCTGACTCGAATTCGGCATTCTGTCAACCACATTGCCCTTCATGGCAAACGATTCGATTGCCGTCTTCGTCTTCTAATTGAAGAAAACCTGGCGAGCGTCCCGATTGCAATCCACGGAACTCAGCTCCGAGGGTTCTCTCTAGAGATCTTGAATGCCGGTACTTTCTCCACCCGTATTTCGGCCACCCGAACTCGCATCGCTGCTGACATCGTCATCCACATCGCGATACTCCACCGGTGTCTCACCAGGTTCACCTTCAAACGGAACACCAATTTCTTCATCAAGCCATCGGCCTAAATCAATCAACTGACAACGATTGGAACAGAATGGCGGCGTCACGGTTTCTTCAAAGCGAAACGCCACCCCGCAAGTTGGACAAACCAACTTGGAAGTTGAAAAAGGATCCGGTCGAGAATTGTCTTTCATTGCGTTATGTGCCACAGAGGATTTTGGCGTCGCGGGGAATTTTGGTGTCACAGGGAATTTGCGAACTCCCGTCAATGTACCACCGACGTTCCGTATACCAAGAGGGAGACTTTGACATTGGCCGCTGCAAATGGAGTGACGCATTGCAAGATCCTCTTTCGCAGTACCGGTTCGCCACCCAAATGCTTGGTATACTGATTGCACATAGCGTTAACATCTCGTCGCAAACTCTTCCGTCGTGGTTCGCCCATGAGTATCGTATCAACGCCGCCTCGTATGATGGTTTCACGTATGATGGTTCCACGTTTGCTATCGATCGCCATCGTTTGCACGACATTGGCTTTCATGTTACTTGGATCCGACATATCAGCGGAGGAACCACAATCAAAAGAAGTCCAATACAGCCCCGAAGTTGTCGCCAAAGCCAATGCGATTCTCGAATCAGCGAACCTCCGCCGCAGTGGCAAGACGATCCAAGCGACCGAGTCTTTGGAAATTTCGAGAAACCTCACAACGCTCTCGCGGACACAACGTGAATTACGTCTGCTTCAAAAATCGCTCCAAGCAGCCGAAGCAAGGTTCATTGCGAACCGTCGTCAATTACAGGTCCTCACCGCCCAAGTCGGCGAATTTAGCATCCAACTTGCTCGCGTTGCGGGCGTCAATCCATCGGCAAACAATCGGCTTGTCGGCCTAATCGAAGCGACGCGAGCGCAGATCGTGGCTAAGAATGCGGATCGAGAACGACTCAAAACACAACTCGATACTGAACGTGCGAAAGTGACAACGGCTGAAACCGCTTATGCCGAGACCGTGTTAGCGATTCGCGAAGATTTCAATAGGTTGGAAAAGAACGTATCGGAGTCTTTACAAGAAAACGAAATGCAGATTGCGATGCGCGTGATGGCAACCAACTTTGAAACTCCAAAGGACATATCGGCACCAACCATTCTAAAATCGCTTGAGAAAAGACTTGAAAAAATCGAGCAGGAAATATTCCGCGAATTGATTCCCTTGGAAGTCTCACCCGGTGGTTCGCTCAGGCTTGACGTGGTCATTGGTAAGAAGCCAGTCAAAATGATTCTTGATAGCGGCGCATCAATGGTCATCCTGCCCGCCGAAACAGCCAACGCACTAGGAGTCGAAGTTCCACCGGATAGTCGAAGGATGAATCTCGTGTTAGCGGACGGACGAACAATTCCAGCCCGATCAGTGATTTTGCCGCGAATGCGTATTGGTGATTTTGAAGCCGAAGAGATTGAAGCCGCCGTGATGGCACCTGTGGCGATCAAGGCCGAACCGCTATTGGGGATGAGTTTCCTGAGCCACTTCAAATTCGAGATCAACGCAAACGAAAAAACACTTTCGCTTCTGCGAGTCACTACCGATTAGCCGAATAATAGCTGAAAAAAATAGCCACCGAGTAGTCGCCGAGTAGTCGCCGCAACGAAGCACGATTCGTTGGCGGCATTCACTTTGCAACGGCGTCCCACCACCACCTCCGGTTCGATGACGGGCTGATCATCAACTGGGGCAAGTCATTTGCCAGTGTCGGATACGATTCCAGGGGACCTCTGACGGTGCCATTGGTCTCCACCCAAACGCCGCCGCTGGCCACCAGAATGTGATGCCGTTTTCGACCGTGTCTAACGTTGTGCAGCACCGCAATGCTATCGACCGACTTCGGCACTGGATCCGATGTCACAAAAAATCCTGCCATGTCAGCGACAGATTGCAGCAGTGCTCGACTCGACGAATCCGCCGCGAATCGCTCGCAAATTTCAGCAATGGCGGCGGTTCGATAAACCGACTCCATCGCTCCATAGATCGGGTATTTGGACCGAATCCGACTGAAGTGAGCATTGAATTCCGCAACGAAATCCACCGTGCGAGGATCATCGGCGACGCGAGCACGTCCTTGGGCGGTTTCAAGTTCATTTTGGCCACTGAGCACAATTGGCCGACCACTCAGACGAAAGACGTTAGATCCCTTATCGGCTTGCACTTTTTGCGGTTGCGGTCGGAACCACAACCGGATCATCACTTCCGAGGGCGGACCTTGTGCAATCCAATTATCAATTTGATCAAGATAGTTGGGAACCCCCTCGGGCATCTCCGCATGCCCAAGGGCTAGACGTTTCATATGCCGATCAGCCTCAATCATGATCATCGCAAGTTGCGTCTGGCTCTCGATTCCAAAAACCTTCACGTCCTGTTTCCCCAGTGCATCGGCAAGTGCCAATGCACCAGCGGTGACCGGCAATCGATCACTTTGGATTTCGATAGCCGTCTTGGCAGCGCGAGCCAATCCGTCCGGGGTCGGATCGATCGTGCATCCAAAGGGCCGAGAAGAAAGGGCCGATTCACATGCTGTCACAAGAAAGTCAAACCGCAGCGGATGCATCCCCGACTTTTGATCCACATACCAACCTTTGGACAAAGCAATTCCGCCAACTTCGCCAGCGATCAAAACATCATCCTTGGTTCGTACCAAATGACTCACCTCGCTTATCCCCGCCATCTGAACCATACTGTCGTCGATCGGTTGCCCCAACATTTGTCGTCGAACGATGTCATCTCGTAATCGCCGTAGTGACACAACTCTCCGCCTTGATGGTCGCCGCCATTGATCAGGCCCAGGCACGGCGTCTTGCGCGAACGGTGTGGTTTCTCCAAAAAGCAAAATTCCCATTTCGCGTTTTGCATCGACCGTCGGCAACACTTCGACTTCACGAACGGTTCCATCGGTATCAACCACAATCCCCTGCGGGTAAGGGGCCATCGTGCTAGCACCGCCGAGGCTTTCCCATGCTTCTGGGGCCACAGTACTTTGAATCAATTCCATCAGTGAAGTGAAGTCGGCCATACTGCCTCCGCCTTGGGCTGTACCGCCGTTTCCAACGGGTTCGTTGCCCGCACCTTGCGATTCATGCGTCACTTTACTCAGTGCAATCCGGCGATATTTGGTCGACTCAATATCGCGAAGAGTCTCGGCCGCCTCGGTCAAGTCTCCATTTTCGATCTGTGAAAGCGTGACCCACGCGAATGCGGCATCACGAACCGATATCGGCAACTGATCGACAGCGTTGATCGCCGCCGGGTAGTCGCCCAAGGCAACGAGTTGTTCAAAGTCTTCGACCGTCTTAGCCGACAACACCACTCCATCGGCCGATGCCGTGGAACATGCCGTCATGACTCCATAGGCCACTGCAATAACGCAAAACCAGCGAATAAATTTCATCGCAATGATCCCCTGAATTGAAGGAAAAACCTATTTTTACCAAACCTAACCACGTCGACTCGCCGCAGGCTACACACTTGCAATGTATACGCGAAGTCACTGTTCGGCTAACTCGCTTAGCCAGAGATCGGAAAAGTAAACCAACGGTGGCTGGGCCCGCACATCCGTTCCGCCCGGCGTTACCAAGCGAATCGCATCCCCTTGCCCAACTTCGTCGATCCTCAGCGTCCCGACCAATTTTTCTTCCAGAAAAACATACCAATCAGCCTTCTGGTATTCGATGTCCACCACGACAAAACGATCGTGCATTGCCTCGGGCGCGGCAAGCTGAACAAACTTGTCGAACGTCCCAAAGTCAGAACGCTTATGGCCCAGCAAAATCTCATTGTCGGTAAACCGCAAACACCCTCGAACGTCATTGGCGTTGACCGAGTCCAATGCGAAATCAATATCGACCACTCCCGAACCTGATTGAGGCCATAAGAACAAACTGATTCGATGAGGCCCCGTCTGCGAAATTCGACGAGTGATCGCGGTTCGCTTGGATGTTGACGCGATCGCATTTGACGAATCGGGCGCTACGACTGTATTCCAAGCCCCAATCATTGTACCGTCGGTCGACCAACCGCCCAAAGTGATACCATCAAAAAGGGGCGTTGATCGCAAAACGCGAGTGTACACCCTCGGTCCTCGCATTGGTTTCGCATTGGAAACAAACGCAAAACCACCCAATAAAATGATCACAGCCAGCGACGCAATTGCGATCCACCCCTTTGAATGGCTACCAGTGGAGTTATCACGAGCACTCGCCACAGACATTTCCGTATGCGGCATCTCCATCGTTTGCGTTAACGCATCACTCGTCGAATCATCCGGGGGAAGGAGATCGGCGGACTTGCCGAGAGCGACCGGTGAATGGCTTGACGCCCCAGAATCAATATCGCTCAGCCGATCGATCTGCTGCAATAGTTCCTCATAACTGCCCGGCCGCTTGTCGCGTTTGGGAGCCATCATACGAAGCAGCAACCGCATTTGATCTTCAGGAATTTGCACCGGCAAGCTCGACCGGTCAACAACCAACGGTTTCGATTTCAAAACGCTAAGTGCAGCCAAACTCTTGGCTCGCAGCGGTGGCGCCCCAAAAAGTAAATGCCACGCGGTGGCGCCGAGGGCATAGACGTCGGACCTGAAATCGACTGCTTCATGACTGAATTGTTCCGGTGACATGTAAGCGGGGCTACCGATAATTTTATCCGCGGTAGTCAACTTCATTTCGTCAGCATGGTCGTTGGCAAAAACCGCTAATCCGAAATCAGCGATTTTCACCACTTCCATATCGCTTGCCATCACCGATCCTTCCGGCGGAGGCAGCAAAATCAAATTCGCAGGCTTGATGTCGCGGTGAATCAAATCGTGGTGACGTGCATGCAACAAACCCGACGCGACTTGCCGAACAATCATCCACACCTTTGCTGGCGCCAGTACCGTTTCGCGTGTTACTGCTTCTTCACATGTGCGTCCCTTGACGAACTCCATCGCAAAAAAATACCGTCCCTCATGTTTGCCAAAATTCAATGCCTGGACAATGTTGGGATGCTGCAATCGGGCCAGCGCCTTGGCTTCTCGCTCAAAGCGGGCCGCGTTGGTTGGGTGAGTCGCGCTGCCAACCAGGATCGTTTTCAAAGCGACGATTCGATCTAAATCAATTTGCCGAGCGACGTAGACAACCCCCATGCCGCCACGTCCGACAACGGACAGAATCTCGTAGCCCGGAACCACATTTTTCGGATGCAGAAGGGATTCAACGATGTCAATGTCTGCTGGTGAAAGCACCCCATGACGGACTGCGGTTTGACCAATCCAACTCCCTTGTTCCGTCGCACTCGATTGCAACATTCCAGCCGTTTTCGTGTCCAACAGTTTCTGCTGAAGACAGATTTCAATGAACTGATTGTCACGATTTTCGACTTGGTCGTCCGATTGGTGCTCCGCTGGCATCGACATTATTGCCCCAGTTGCCCCAGTTGTTCCAACACCGAATCAACCGTCGGGCGATCAGCAATCGATTCACCGACGTACGCAAAACGAACTCGGCCCTCTCGGTCAACAATGTAGGTCGCGGGTTTGGCCAATTGCGAACGAATCCCCAATTGGTCGACTCCGGTCAGGTTGATGTCCAACAGCATCGGGTAGGGAACCGCTTCATTGGAAATTGGTTCTTTCTTGATACTTTTGGCCAAATCATCCAAATGCGTTGCATCCTGTTCGGATTCAACCGGAAAAACGACAACCAACTGAGCATCATATGGAGCCAGCTCGTCAAACCGACGCGCCCACCGTGATGTCTGTGAGGCACAGTAAAAGCAAACGCCATTGTTCCAGCCGCGAGTGATCACCAAGACAAGGTACTTTTGGGTCATCAGGTCGGCGAGCTTGACTTCATCACCGCTTTTATCTGTGAACGTCAACGTCGAAAAATCCTCGATCGTAATCGGCTGAGACTTTGTGACCTCGGTAAACACAACCCCATCATCAGGGAGCCGACTGCATCCAACGCAAGTGCCAAGCAGGCCCAGCCAAGCCGAAGCAGCGAGAAAAGTATTGCACTGAAAACGATTAACCATCACGTGGCGATCTCCTAATGGTTCAAAACCAAATTGTAGCGTAAAGTCCAACAGACGGTTTGTTCACCTCTGATCGGCTGAAAAAAATACTTGCACTGGACTCACTTAAATTGGCTCGACACAGTGCCAACAAACCTAAGTTTCAAATCAACAACGAGGCTTTTTGCGAACCAACTTAAAGGAACGATGGTTGGCATTGACGCCCGAAACAAGCACGATTCCCGACTAAAAAAAAACGGCACTGGCCCGAATGGCACGAACTTCGTGAGCCGACGGCACTAGCTGCGGGGTTTTGTGGGACGTGTTTATCCGAAATCGCGAGACTGGCTGTGATCGGTTCGCACACTCCTTCATCATTTGCCAGAGAAATCGCATCACTTGCCAGAGAAATCGCATCACTTGCCAGAGAAATTTCATCACTTGCCAGAGAAATGGTTGTCTAGCGATCATAAACGAACATCGCATCGCCAAACTCCCTCCCCGATTGTTCGCTCAAACGCACCGCAGTCAACTTCCTTTTCCAAAACGATTCACTTGGCATTTTCACTGGTTCGTAACCGCCATCGTGCAGTCTTAGTCGCCATTGCCCAGTTGACGTGATAAACTAAGTCTGCGTGCCACAACAACACACGTGCTACAACAACATACGCACTCGTCATTTTTACGCGAGAGTTACTTTCAATCGTTGCGTTTCATGCCGAGAAAAACACATAGTGATACTCAACCAATCAAGCAGGCTGCTTGGTTCGAGACGACGCACTGGAGCCTCGTGCTCAAAGCTGGCCACGATTCTTCGCCCGATTCGGACGATGCGTTAGCAAGGCTATGTGAAGTGTACTGGTATCCCCTCTATGCCTACGTCCGAAAACGCGTCGGTACGGTTCATGACGCTCAGGATCTAACGCAGGCCTTCTTCGCTCGCTTGATTGAAAAGGGCTTTTTGCACGATGTGGACAAATCATGTGGCAAGTTTCGCTCGTTCCTATTGGCGTCCATCAAGCACTTCATCGCCAATGAGCACAAACGTGATCGGGCGGAAAAACGAGGTGGTGGGCGACAAAACTTGTCACTCGATTTCGTGCCTCTCGATTTTGAGGACGCGGAACGACGTTATTGTATCGAACCGATCGACACAATGACGCCGGAGCTTTTGTATGAACGTCGATGGGCGCTCACCTTACTTGATCAAGTGATTAGTCGTCTGGAGCAAGAATTTGAAAAAAGTGGCAAGTCCGTATGGTTCGCCGCGCTAAAACCACTGCTCACAGCCGCTCCGGACGCACCTTCGCATCGAGAGGCGGCAAACCAATTGGGCAGCACCGAAGCGGCGGTGAAGGCCGCTGCCCACCGCTTGCGGCGGCGCTGCCGAACCGTCCTCCGCGAAGAGATTGCACAAACAGTGACGGCCCCCGACCAGATTGAGGAAGAAATCCAGGAGCTGTTTCAGTCTGTTAGCAGTGAATTTTTTCCATGATTTTTCGCAACCTAATCCAAAAAAATCGTCTGTAAGGAGTAGAAACCAATCGCACGGCTCCTATCGGATCAACGCTCATGTCTCCATCAACCCAATGCCCAAATTGCGGACGCATGCTTCCGCCCGACGCCCCAGGAGGCATCTGTCCCACCTGTTTATTGGCTGCCATGGCGAGCGATTCTATCGACGACGCTTCCGAGGAACCAAGATTAGCGAATCAAGAACCTGACCTCGATGCCACAACTAGTTATGGCCACTCGGGCGGCAACCAACCCTCAGGCTACTCGGGCGGCAACCAACCCTCAGGCCACTTGGGCGACCTGCAGCCTGGCCAACAATTCGGTGATTATCTGATCGTCCAGAGGCTTGGACGAGGCGGCATGGGTACGGTCTACGAGGCTGAGCACCTTGAGGGCGGTCGTCGAGTTGCCCTCAAAATCCTGAGACACTCGTTTAATTCGCCTGAAACCCGCGAGCGGTTTCTTCGCG
The DNA here is from genome assembly GCA_007859835.1 of Novipirellula herctigrandis. Classification (GTDB taxonomy): domain Bacteria; phylum Planctomycetota; class Planctomycetia; order Pirellulales; family Pirellulaceae; genus Novipirellula_A; species Novipirellula_A herctigrandis. Next base: position 124,374 of record SJPJ01000002.1, read on the forward strand.
AGGGTCGATTGGCAGCATCGATCAATCACCCCAACAGCGTCTATGTTTACGGAACGGAAGAAATCGACGGTACGCCTGCGATTAGCATGGAATTAGTACCAGGTGGAACGCTTGAACAACGAGTCCGCCACCACGGACCGTTACCGATCCCCAAAGCCGTTGACGCGATCCTCGAAGTCATCGCGGGTCTCGAAGCGGCACAAGCAGTGGGCGTTCTACACCGTGACGTCAAACCAGCAAATTGTTTTTTTACACCCGAAGGCACGATCAAGGTCGGTGATTTTGGGTTGTCCATTTCGACGGCACCACGCACGCAAACGAAAATCACTAGCGAGGGAACATTTCTAGGCACCCCCGCTTTCGCTTCGCCGGAACAGCTCCGCGGTGACGAGTTGGACATTCGTTCGGACATCTACTCGGTCGGTGTCACACTGTACTATTTGCTAACCGGTCGCACCCCGTTTGAAAGCCGACATCTCGTTCAATTCCTAGCAACGGTGCTCGAGTCTCCGGCGCCGTCGCCTCGCACGCTCCGTGACGCGATCCCCAAAGAACTTGACCGAATTGTATTGCGTTGCCTGGAAAAGCAGCCCAACGCTCGCTATGCCACTTACGATGACCTGCGAGCGGCCCTACTTCCCTATAGTTCGACCGCTCCGAAAGCCGCCACATTAGGTCTACGAGTCGTCGCCAATTTTGTCGACGGCTCGATTTGGATGATCCTATTCCTTACATGTGCGCTTCTTTGGTTTGGCGATCTTGCCGAGATTCCGATACCTGACCCAGCCGAGGACCGTCACTTCCTGCCATGGTATCTGATCAACAACACACTGATCGCTCTCTATTACGCCATCCCAGAAGGAATCTGGGGGAAGACACTGGGCAAGAAACTGTTCCGATTGCGCGTGGTTGATGCTGGCGGTGACATTCCTGGATTTCCCAAGGCGATTGTTCGCGCCCTGATTTGGGCCATGTTCCCGCAACTTATCTACGTGCTGTACGTTGGCTGTATGCGACTTGGATTTGTCAGTAGCGAACGTCTCTTGCTAACACAACTGATGGGAATGTCGGTCTATTTGATGATCATCATTTTGTTTTCGACAGCTCGTCGATGCAACGGTTTCGCTGGTCTTCATGACTTGGCAACGGGTCTTCGTGTCGTCGCCACATCCTCCTATCAGCCGCGTCCTGTGACTCATCTTCCCGTTAGCGTTCTTCCTAATCCGGAATCGATGCCGCGAATTGGTTCCTACTATGTGCTGGATCTTCTGAGCAAGAACGAGCAGACCGAGTTTTTCGCTGGCTACGACGCGCAGCTTTTGCGACGTGTTTGGATTCGAAAGTCCGGAGCGTCGACTCCGCCGGTAACCAAAGCAGTTCGCAACGCGGGGCGTCCCGGTCGAGTTCGCTGGCTAGGCGGTAAACGTGGGGCCGATGAAAACTGGGATGCTTACGAATTCCTCAGTGGTCAATCCCTCGTGGATCTTGTGAATCAACCTCAGCCGTGGGAACTGGTTCGCTACTGGTTGGTCGATCTGTCGGAAGAGCTGAACGCTGCTCTGCAGGACGCTACTCTTCCGAAGGTCCTCGATTTGGACCGCGTCTGGATTACCGCGGAAAACCAAGCCAAGCTACTAGATTTTGAAGCACCATCAGTCAAACGGCAAAGTCGAGATTCCGATAGCTGCGTCTGCGGCAAAACACCATTTGAAACAGCACGACTATTCCTTCATCAAGTGGCCATCGCGGCCTTGGAAGGGCGTGAGGTCTCGTCCACCGAGGCCGAGGCATCGCGAATATCCGTACCGATTCCGTTGCACGCCCGAAACGTTCTGGACAATTTACTGACTTGCAATGATCCGTCGCTGTGTGCCGATGCGTTCAAGCAATTGCCGCAGAAGCTTCCGACCATCTCACGTCTTCGTCGATGCGGCTTGCTCTTGGGATCGCTTTCGCTACCTATCGTATACTTCTTTTTCGCCCTGATTTTTTTCTCAAGCAGCGCCAAATGGTTGGAGCAGCATCCAGACATCCTCGTGCTGAGGCACTGCCTGTTCCGACTGCAACTCCTCGAGGCAACGAAAAACTTGGATGAAAAACAGCAAGTCGAAAAGCGAGATTTGGGAATCTACGTCGCCGCTAACTTTCGAGATATGCTGCTCGATAAACAGATGATGTCTAGCGCGACGACGCGCGGCATCCTCATTCCTGCTCAAATTACGATTGCCGAAGATACCGTTGCGAACTTTTCTACCGTTGCACCAGAGGAGATCGACGCGTCAAGCAATCGGCTAGGTGAGTTCGTCACGCAAGATCTACACCCAATGTTGAACGTCTTGCCCGAGGGCACTTCGGTCTTTTTCTTTTTGACCTTCATGTGCTATGGCGGTCTCCTCTGGGTGATCATGCCTAGCCTCCTATTCGCCCTGCTGTTCCGCGGCGGGTTCCTTATTCATACGCTTGGAATTGCCTTTGTGACTTCGAAAGGCGTTCGGGCTTCGCGACTGCGGACACTTTGGCGAGCGTGTATTGCGTGGTTGCCTGCCTTTTTGTTTCCCATCGTTGTCATCGGACTAAAACCCGTGGCCGATTCGACTCTACCAGGCGGCGACACCAGTTTAGTGTTGATGATCCTCGCAGTAATCGCGTTCGTGGTGATTTGGTTTGGATTGCGACCTCCACGCAGTCTGCAAGATCGGCTTGCAGGAACATTCATGGTTCCACGGTAAATCAGAGCAAAAGCGTTTGTGACGCAAGGCACAGGCTAGTCAGCCGGCCGTGTCCTTGGTCCGGTCAACACCAAACGATTGCTCTCACGCAATACGGTGACTTGTATCGATTTACGAGCCGCTGCCGACACTTGCATGACCAATTGCTTAGCGATAAAATAGTCCTTTTGGGGCATGCCGACACCCCGCTGCAATCAACCGCTTTTGAAAAGCAACCAAAATGCCAAACATCGCTAAATTCACGACAGCCGTATTTGCCTTGGTTTTGTTGTCACTCACATCCACCCAAGCCATAGCAGATTGGAATTGCGTTTGTGGGACAACCGTCCACGTCAACTATCCGACAACGTGTCCGGTTTGCTCACGCAGTCTCCCCAATCAACCATCACCAACGCCTCCACCCTATACGCCACCCTACACTCCGCCCGGAGCCCCGGACTCAAGTGGTGTGACTCTTGGCGTCAAAATTTATAACGCTGGTCCGCGAGTGATGGTGCAAAGCGTCATGCCAAACACGCCTGCACAGGGCCTTCTGTTCCCCAACGACCAGCTCGTCAAAGGTGCATTTCGTGACGCACAGAGCGGCCAAGTTCAGCGTGTACAAATCTATTCGCCCAGCGACGTAACTCGCTTAAAGACGCTTGCAGGCGCAGGCCAACGTGTTGCATTACAGGTGTTTCGCCCAACCACGGGGACTCGAAACTTCTTCGTCAACTTTGCGGCCCCAGGAGGAGCACCAGTAACACGTACCTACCAAGTCCAAGTCAACGGGCACACGGAGACTCGCACTCGATCGGTAAGTCAATCAGCCGCCGCCGCAACGATCACAGAGGATTCGACGGGAGAGGCAGCGGCCTTACTTGGTGGCGGCGGTCCCGGTGGCAATGCACCGATTCTTGATCACCAAGGACCAAACCAACCGCCTAGCCAGGGCGGCGTTCTACCACCGAGCCAGGGCGGTATTGGAGAAAGCGCGGCCGATTTGCTCAATGGAAACTGACGCGATAACAAGAAACTGCAAAGAACGCATCTTCAGGTGACGAAAGAACACTGGAGAATGCCAAACCAAGTAAAGGCATCCATACCAGAACCGGCGAAACAGCCGTCACAGAGAAGTGCATTTTGTCTATAAGAAAACCGTCGTGCCTAAATTTGGCACGACGGTTTTTTCAGTAGCGGCAGAGGGACTCGAACCCCCGACACGCGGATTATGATTCCGCTGCTCTAACCAACTGAGCTATGCCGCCGAATGGTGAAGTTCTTTCCGGACGATTCGCCGTCAGTGGGATCTTGCAATAACTGCGTTTGGCAGTGACCGAAAGACTCGACAATTCGAGGAATCGACTGGTTCAGGGCGAGAGTTTAGCGAAACGACCCAAGTCCGCCAAGAAGAGGCATAAACAAAAGCACTTGCATGGCAAAATTGTCCCATTTTCCTCGCAATAATCCGTGAAAACGCTTGCCGTAAACTGTGAAAGGGCATGATCTTGATGCCTTGCTCATGCCTACTGCGACAATGCGACCCATTCATTGCCGAAAATCACCCAAAAGCCGATCTTGAATTTTGGCACGTTTTTTGTTTATGGTCCAACTCTTGTCTAAGTCATCCCATTCGTCAATTCACCTGATCCCAGATCCGATGGGTCCCAGATCCGATGGGTCCCAGATCCGATGGGTCCCAGGTCCGATGGCGTTTCCGGATGATTGCCAACACTTTTCATAACGCTCACTTAAGTTGTTTCGATGGCTTGGATGCCCTCGAAACCCTCCAGTCGAGTCGCATAGGTCAATTGTAAATTGTTCCAATCGCATTGGTCATTTTTACAAATCTCCGACGCGTACCCTTGTCTAACACGATCGAAAATTCGTCTTATCTGAAAAAAGGAGAGTTCATGTACGGCACTCTTTTGGTTGCTGCTGGCGCGATCGGCTTGTCCGCCGCCGGTGCAGCCGAGTCTTGGTGGCACGAGCGGAATCTGCGTCGTATTCCAATCCGAATTCATGTCAACGGAACACGAGGCAAATCAAGCGTGACGCGGTTGATCGCCGCAGGGCTTCGTGCGGGTGGCATTCGCACATGCGCCAAAACCACCGGCACCGTTCCTCGCATGATTTTCCCCGACGGCAGCGAAGCGCCGGTGTTTCGCGCCTCGCGAGCCAACATCATGGAACAACGTCGCATCGTACACGCTGCGGCACAGCTCGGTGCCGATGCGTTGGTGATCGAGTGCATGGCTTTGCAACCAAGACTACAATCACTTTGCGAACTGAAGCTGGTTCAATCGACACACGGGGTAATCACCAACGCTCGCGCGGATCATTTGGATGTGATGGGACCGGATGTCGACGGCGTCGCACGGGCCTTGTCCGGCACCGTGCCCGTCAAAGGAATTGTTTACGAAGCAGAACAGCGAGACGGACCGAGATCGGTGATCGCTGCGGCTGCTCGCGATCGAGGCTCCAAGTTGGTTTCGATTCATGACGATGCCGTCGCCGACATCAGCTGGGAAGAACTTGGCCGATTCTCACATATAGAGCATCCCGACAACGTCGCCATCTCGCTCCGGATTTGCGCTGATCTTGGCGTCGACCGCGAAACCGCTTTGCGAGGGATGTGGGCGGCAGTCGCCGATCCCGGAGTGATGCGAATGTTCCACGTCGCCGAAGCGAACCAAGACATAACGTTTGTCAACGCGTTCGCTGCAAACGACCCTGAATCGACCGGACATAGTTGGAACACATTAGTGGCGAGATATGAGTCGGTCGAACGTCGAATCGCCCTATTCAACTGTCGTCAGGACCGCGCCGATCGATCCCTGCAATTGGCGGATGCGTGTGTGCGATGGCGACCAGCGGATCACTACGTACTATCGGGAACGGGCACTGAAATTTTCGCTCGCCGCGCAATGCAAAAGGGGATCTCGCCAGACCGTTTAACACGTGCCGAATCTGAACCCGCAGCAAAGCTGATCGATGTCCTTCGTCATCAATCGGGGCGTTCGTCCATGGTGATGGGGATGGGCAATATTGCTGGCCCAGGAATGGACCTACTGGACTACTTCCAACAAACCCAACTCGTTCAAGACGCACCAGCGAATCGATCGGCTGACCAAAATGACCTCGTTCTTCATGGAGCCGTGTAATGGATACTACACTTGTTGCCATCACCCTCGGATTGATCGTCAGTTTGGTTGTGACGGAAGTCTTAGGTCTAAGCGTCGGTGGAATGATCGTGCCTGGTTACATCGCGATGTCGCTGCATCAGCCAATGGCTGTCGTATTGACCGTGCTTGCTGCGGCAATCACGTGGGGGATCATTCGATGGGTATCGCGATACGCAATCGTATTCGGTCGCCGCCGAGTCGTGCTAACGGTGATAACTGGATTTGCGGTGGGCATGACTTTTCGGCTTCTTGCCAACGAGTTTGTTCTCCATATTGTGGAAACCTCTTCCGTGGCCGCGTCGTCTGTGGCCGCGTCGTCTGTGGCCGCGTCGTCTGTGGCCGGGCAAGTTGCATCCCCGATGGTGATGATTGGATTAATCATCCCGGGGCTGATTGCACTTTGGTTCGAACGCCAAGGGGTCATTGAGACGTTGTCGCCGATGCTTTCCGCAGCGGTACTGGTACGCTTGTCATTGATTTTGATTGGAATGGAGTCCCTCGCATGAGCACAAAACCGCTAACACAGAACAAGCATCAGCGAACACGATTCCAAGTGATGTATTGGCGTCCAAAGCAATTGTCTCGCGGATGGTTGCTCTTCACGATGATGTTTGCGGTTGGAGGACTGATCTTGGTTGAAAAATGCACTCGATCGATGACGCCTGAGAATGTCGAAACGATGACGTCTGCTGCAAGGAAAGCCCGCGAAGCGATGAGTTGGATTGGCCAAGTCCGCGCACAACAGGGACACCGTGTTATCGATAAACTGGATCCGCAAGGTTCGCATTTGATCGGGCCTTCCATGTCGATGGTAACGAGCAAACTTGGAGCGATCGAATCGAAGCAAACCTCGATCAATCCGAATTTTGCAGCCGTGGTCGTCCGGTGGTTGAGCGAGGCGGGAGTCAAACCGGGGGACCAAATCGCGATTGGCGCGAGCGGCTCATGGCCAGGACTGAATATCGCAGTCTACGCTGCGGCAGAAACCATGAAGCTTCGCCCAACGATCGTGTTGTCGGCGGCTTCAAGCCAATATGGGGCCAATTCACCCGAGATGATGTGGTTGGACATGGAACGTCACTTGGCCGAACGCGACATTATACCGTTTCGTGCCGCCGCCGCATCATTCGGTGGCTTGTACGATCATGCTTCGGGAATGACCGACGACACCAAGGCGATGCTCGCCGACGCGATCGATCGCAACGCCATCACTAGGATTCCTGGGCAAACACTACGCGATTCGATTCGCGAACGGATGGTTGTCTATGGCGACAAACCTTACGCTGCCTATATCAATGTCGGCGGGGGTTCGGCGTCGATCGGCGGGACGGCGGGGCAAGCGTGCTTGCCAGCGGGACTGCATCAACAGATTAGCGATTCACAGGCGATGCCTGACTGCGTCGCTGCTCGCATGATTGAACGAGGCATACCTGTAATCAACATGGCCGATGCCAAAGGAATCGCGAGCCAATATGCGATGCCGATTGCACCACCGGAGTTGCCACAAGTGGGCGAAGCAAGCCTCTTTGGCAAACTCACGTACCGCCGCTCACTAGCGGCCATCATGATGGTCGCGATTGGGGGCGTCTTGTCAATCACGGTCGCACCGGGGCGATGTTTGCGTTTTGCAAGAAGACTTCGAATGAAGGAACAAAACGAAACGCCATCGCAAGTCGAATGGATGGTTTGACGCGAGATACTGAAAAGACTCTGACAAACGTTGCTGATTCGAGTAACGTTTGCCACAGCGGTGACTTCACCTATTGACTGCGTCGTCTAGCGAGGGCAACTACCTCATTTGTTCTTGAACCCACGACGCCATTCTCTTTTCCAATAGCGACAAGGGGATCGAACCGGCCGACAGCATGCGGTCATGGAAAGCACGGATGTCGAATCGGTCGCCGAGCTTGCGTTCGGCTTGGCGACGTATTTCGCTGATTTTCAGTTCCCCAATTTTGTAACCCAACGCTTGCCCTGGCCACCCAATGTATCGGTCAACTTCTGCGACGACGTTGTGTTCGCTCAACGCAGTGTTGTCTCTCATATATTTGATCGCTCGCTGGCGAGTCCACCCTTGATAGTGAATCCCTGTGTCGACTACCAAACGACTCGCTCGCCATGCTTCCATGCTGAGGCGGCCAAAGTCTTGGTAGGGATCTTTGTAGAAGCCAATTTCTTTGGCTAGCCTTTCGCTATACAGCGCCCATCCTTCGATGAATGCTGTGAAATTGCTTTGGCGACTGATCGGATGCAAATCGTCAAGCTCGGCCTGTAATGCAAGTTGCAAATGGTGACCGGGAACCGCCTCATGGGCGGAGAGTGATTCAAGTGCATAAAGAGGACGAGCCGCGAGGTTATAGGTATTGATATAATAAAACCCGCCACGTGAACCATCGGTTTTGGGCGGCCAATAATAAGCCGACGTCGTTTGTGGCGCAACGTATTGAGGAACCTCTCTAATGCCGTACGGAATTCTCGGCAAACGCCCGAACAATTCCGGCAACCGGCCATCGGCCCGTTTCAAAATCAATGCGGCCTTTTGTAGTAATTCATCGGCGTTCTTTGCATAGAATTTTGGATCGGTCCGCAAATGTTCCATGAAAGCAGACAAGTCGTCTTCGAAACCGACCTTTTGACGAATCACTTCCATTTCCAATCGAATCCGCGCGTTCTCACGCAATCCTATTTCGTGAACTTCGTCTGGCGAGATGTCCAAGGTGGTGAAACGACGAGTCCGATCGCGATAAAATTCACGGCCATCTGGTAACGCTTCGGCACCGATACTGCCGCGACACGCCGGCACATATTCGTCGCGAAGAAACTCAGCAAATTTCTTATACGAGGGAACGACACTGTCTTGGATCGCTGACTCGATCTGTTGCGAAATCACTTTCCAAATTTCTGGGTCCAATTGGTCGATTGCCTCTTCACTGATTCCAGTGAACAGTAGCGAGTCTTTCGCGTCGTCAACAACGTGCGCCATCGCCTGGTCCACCGAATCCCGCATAATGATCGCCGGTTGAGTTAAACCAAGCTCGATCCCTTTTCGCATCAAGGCGATGTTTTGATCCGTGTAAACCGTAAAGGCTCTCAACCGACTGATGTAGTTGGCAAAATCGGCTTGAGAGCGAAGGCTCATGATCCGAGGCAGCTCAGGAAAACTAATATGAAAACCTTCGCGATTATTGATGGGAACTAAATACGTCTTGAACCGAGCGTCCGCTAACCGGTCCTCAAGCCGAAGACGCACAATTTCGTAGTCGACCCTCCGATTGGGGCTGAGCGATGCAGCATCGATTTGAAGAAGCTCTTTCAAGAAGGATTCCGTTTGCGCTAAGCGCCGTTCAATCGCTTCAAGGCTTTCGTCTGGCAGTAAGTCTTGTCCGCGTGGATCACCAACATCGGTTGCCATCAAAGGGAACGCGTCCAGTTCAAAATCCCAAATACGGTCGAGCAATTGAAGAATCGCGGTGTCGCGGTTTGCATCGTTTTCCTCCGCAGTAGCCGAACCACCAATGAGAGCGGCACCAAGAAGAAAACAGACAACAAGTGGGTATCGAAAGCGCAAGGGTTTGCCTAACATTTAGAGAACAAGACTAAAACAACTCGGAGACCATTAGATGAAACGTTTACGCTTGATTGTAGCCGCCGCTGCCATTTTTTTTGGGGTCAATGCAGGATATTCCCAGGAGACAGTTCTTGCTAGTAATACGGGTACTATCGCCGAACCCGCCACAAAGTCGGCCTTCGCTCGCTGGGAAAATGACATATCGCGTCTAGAAGCGTTGGATAAAACACTAGAACCCAACGAAGACGCGATCCTTTTCATCGGTAGTAGCAGTATTCGCCTATGGGATTCGATTGCGGAGGACATGGCACCTTACCGTGTGATCAAGCGAGGTTTTGGCGGTGCAAAGTACGATGATTTGGCATTCTTTTCCGAACGATTGATCGAGCCTCACGTTTATCGCGCGATGGTCGTATTTATTGCGAACGACGTCTCCGGAAGCCCGCAGGACCATTCACCCGAAGAGGTCAACCAATGGGCGCGTCAGGTGATTGCGGTTTCACATCAGCATCACAACGGAGCACCGGTTTTTCTGATCGAAGTCACGCCAACGGAGAGCCGTTTTTCGCATTGGGAGAAAACGCGAGCAATCAACGCGACCCTACGCGAAATCGCGCTGACCACGCCTGATACCTATTTCGTTCCGACCGCGGAACATTTCCTGACGTCGGAGGACCAACCCCGAAAGGATTTATTCCGCGATGACCGATTGCACCTCAGCGAAGCGGGCTACGACGTATGGGGAAAGCTCATCCGAAGTAGGTTGAACGATGTCCTTCGCCAGCAGAAATAGTGCACAGCCGAAACAGTGCACCGCCGAGTCCCAACGAGCCTCCTTTGAGCATTCATTTCAACAACGCCCCGGCGAACATCACCTCGCTCGCCAGAGCCTCGATGGGGATAGCCCCGACGGGAACAGCACGCCGTCGAGAGACGGCGGTGGCTCAATCAAGTGTTCAGAATGCTTTAGCTGAAACGATATTTCCCAGGCATCGCAACTGGCGGGATCGGGAAATCGCCAAGCTCATACGTCTTGGGTCCCAATCGCATTTCGGATTTTAATGCAGTCTCCCAATCAACGGGTTGGCCGCTGTAGCATGCTTCACGGCCCATAATGCCCGTCAAGGTCGCTTCGGCGATCGCTTGCGCTTCGTTAATCGGTTTACCCTCGCGAATGCTGGTAATCAAATCTTCGTGCTCCAAACGGTATGCACTGGCTTCCCGTTCACGGTAACGCCATTTTTCGCCATCGGACGGTTCGACATAATTGCTACAGTTACTTCGTCCGTTGGTTCCGACAACTTCTTCGCCGACGGTGTTTTTACATCCGTGGATTTGGCGTGCTTGACTAAACATCGAAACGCCATTTGGGTATTCAAACTCGACGGCGAAATGATCAAAAATGTGCCCGTGCACATCACCGACTCGAACTTGGCGTCCGCCTTGCCCTGATACCGCACGAATCGGATGACTCCCGAGAGTCCAATTCATCACGTCAAGGTTATGAACGTGTTGTTCGACGTAATGGTCACCGGACAACCATGTGAAATAGTTCCAATTTCGCATTTGCCATTCAATGTCGCTCCAACCATCTTGGCGGTTGATGACCCAAATTTGGCTTCCGTTCCAATAACACTTGGCGTACACGATGTCGCCAATCGCACCTTCGTGGATTCGGTTGATGGTTTCGCGGTAACTACGGTCGTGCCGTCGTTGAGTACCAGCGGCGATGCCTAAGCCTTTTTCCTTTGCCAATTCGCCAGCCGCCATCACCATGCGAACGCCGGGAGCGTCAACCGCAGCCGGCTTTTCCATGAACACGTGTTTGCCAGCTTCGATCGCTGCCTGCAAATGCATCGGACGAAAATGGGGCGGCGTTGCCAGAATAACGTAATTCACGTCGGAAACCGCCAACAATTTTTTGTAGGCATCAAATCCCGTGAAACAAAAGTCGGGCGAAATATCAATGTCAAGTTTTGCCATTTGAGCACGGCATCGCTCGAGTCGGTCGCCAAACATATCTGCTAAAGCGACAACCTTAATGCGTTTCTTTTCAACCTTTGCACCTTCGGCAACGTCTTCGGTATGGTATCCCGATTGGGGATAAATCACTTTGGCCGCTGCTCCTACTGCGTCTAGCAGCGCCCCGGTGCCTCGCCCGCCGCATCCAATCAAGCCAATTTTGATCTCACCTTCTTCACCCGCTGCATGAACCAAAGGGACATCCGCAAGCGCAGAAGCGGTCGCTAAACCGAGCGAGGTATTGCGAATGAAAGTGCGACGGGAGGAAACGGGGGGGGTTCTGTCTTGTTCGCTCATGTTTCTCAACTTGGTTTCCAATGAGGAGGGTGTGGTTGCGTGCCACACGAAGTTTGGATCAAGGAGGGGACGATCGCTATGGGGCAAATTGTCCCATCCCAACATAACTCAGGCTACTTGACGACCTTCGATCATAAACCGTTAATCAAGGCTGTCCATGAGGTGTTGGCCCGATAACGAGGCGTTGGCCCTGGAAAGCGACAAGAATTCTCAAAACGAACCTTGAGCCATCTGCCGATGGGGATGCCTGCTAGATGCTCTCGCCACCACAATTCGAGGCCACGAGACTGCGGCACTGAGAAAACCCGTATTCGGGAGTTGTTGCAGGAACCGGCCCGACGCCCAACAATAGATCCGTCAACCCTTCAATCGATTTCGGTTTGCAATACAGATAACCTTGCCCGAAATCACACTCCAAATCACGAAGCTGCTGCAACTGCTGAGGCGTTTCGATCCCCTCCGCAATCACTTTTGTATCGAGGTTATGCGCTAGCGTGATAATCGCATGGATAATCGATTCATAATCGTCCCCCGGCTTCATCGTTGAGACGAACGAACGATCAATTTTCAAGACATCAATTGGAAAACGATGAAGACAACTTAGCGATGAATGCCCCGTCCCAAAGTCATCCATGTGAATTTGAACTCCCAGTCGACTAATTCGATTGAGTCGTTCAACGATTTGTTCGGGGCTCTCCATAATCAGCGATTCGGTGATTTCCAAATTCAATAGCCGTGCTGGAACCTGATACTCCTGCAGCACATCTTCGAGCAGATCGACGAAATCGTGTTCGATGATTTGTCGCTTCGATACATTGACGCTGATGGGAATCGTGTTTTCGATTTCACCGTGCAAGTTCAATCGACAAATCGTGCGACAGGCTTCCTCGAGAATCCAGCGTCCAATCGCAACGATCAATCCGGTCTCTTCGGCGACTGGAACAAAATCGACGGGGCTAATCAATCCCTTGGTTGCATGATCCCACCGCACCAAGGATTCCAAGCCGTTGACCGCACCGCTGTACATGTCAAATATCGGCTGGTAAACCAATCGCAAGCCACCGTCTTTGATCACTGTCCGAAGCGCTTCCTCAAGCTCCAATCGCTTGGACATTTTTTCGTGCATTGCATGGTCAAACACCGCCAATCGTTGCTTGCCGCTAAATTTGGCTCGGTACATCGCCAAGTCCGCGTTCCGCATCAATTCTTCCGGAGTGGTCGCAGTTTCGCTACAAAACGCGATCCCCAAACTCGTCCCAAGCGTCAATTCATGCTCGAGAACCTGATAGGGATGACATAACAGGCTGCGAATTTCCTCGGCCAGCTCTATGATACTATCTTCATTATCGTTCCCGATAAGGAACACGACGAACTCATCACCGCCAAGTCGTGCCACCATACTTAGCATCAACTCGTCGTCAAGCAGACACGGTTCGTCTTCAAGCAGACACGGTGACGCTGCGGTTGCCTCTCGATTCACCTTGTCGACGACTGCCTGCAAACGCTCCGCGACTTGGATTAGCAATTCGTCGCCAATGGCATGTCCAAGACTGTCGTTAATCACCTTGAAGTTGTCGAGATCCAAAAAGATCAATGCATCGCAACACGCCGAGTCTACAGCGGATGCAAACCGTTCGGTGAGTACTCTCTTGAGAAAATTACGATTGGGCAATTTCGTCAAATGATCGTGCGTTGCAGCGTACTGTAACTCCGTTTCGGCTAATTTGCGACTGCCAATCTCTCTTTCGAGTTGTTCATTTGTCTCGCGTAGTCGTTCCAATTGCCGACGACTATCGGAAAGGGCGCGACGTTTGTGTGTCATCGCCATCGCCAACTGGAACACTTCCTCATTCGCAAAGGGTTTTTTCAGTAGCAACAAATTGTCGACATAGCCAAGTTGCTTGACGACAGACGACCAAGAGTATTCCGAAAAAGCGGGACACAGAACAACTTGCAGCAGCGGATCGATTTCCCAGAGTTTTGTGATTGTCTCGATCCCATCGATTCCCGGAGGCATTCGCAAATCAACGAACGCCATCTCGAAGGGATCGCCATAGCCAATGGCCTCGTGGGCAAGCTCAATCGCATGTTCGCCTTGCATGGCGTGGCATAATTCAAATTGATTGTTGATCGCGGATGAAAGATTCCCTCGGTGGCAATCGCTCCGCTCGCCAAATAACGCCGCCTCAAGCGTATCGAATTCGGCGTTTTGAGTTGACGATGACAAGATGGCCCGATAGGCGTCGTGGACGGACGATTGGTCATCGACCAACAAGATTTTGCACGGCTCGGTTGTATTGAGGACTCGCATCAGTAGACAAGCTCCTCAGCACGAACCCATGGCAACGACAAAGAGAACGTCGCACCTTTGTCGATTCCACCGCTAGCGACTTGCAGGGAACCATCCATCTCTTTTGCGGCCAAAGCGCAAAAATGCAACCCTTGCCCGTTTCCATCCGATTTCGTTGTGAAGCCACATGCAAAGACTTTGTGCAAATTCTCTTCGGTGATGCCACTACCACGGTCAATCACTTGGATCGTTACATGGGAATCCACAAGAGAACTGACTCGAACGCGGATTTGCCTTCTCGATGACTCAAGATTTCTGACCGCATCGCGAGCGTTGGCAATCAGGTTAATCAATATCTGCAACGTTTTCCCTTGGTCCAACATGACCGGTGGCAAATCCGATCTCTCAACAACAGCATGCACATTGGAACGCGCTAGCGAGGCCTGCAATATCTGAACGGCATCGCCGACAAGTCCCGAGAGATCGACCAACTGCATATCACTTTGATCGTTGCAAAGCCGCTGTTGAGCGTCAAGGATTTGGTTGATGTGGTGGATACCTGTCGCCATCGAACCAAGCGTGTCCTGCAATTCGGAATGTTCTTGATCCAAACGCTCCGACAATTTGCTAAGAAATCGTGGCAGTTGTTTCCCCCGCGAATCATTCTCAAGAAAATCGCCGAGTCGATCGTCATTATCCTGCAATAGATCGGCTGATTTCTTCAACGCCGGCAACCTCGAACCTTCCAATTGAGTTGACAAGGAAGACGTCAATACATTGATGTTGGTCATCACGTTGCCGATGTTATGCATCACACTGGTTGCTGTATCAGCCATCTCCGCTTGATGTGACAACACATGAATTCGGCTTGACAGTTTTGTCAAATGCCCCAGCACAATTCGATACACGAGGCCATAACAAATGACACCCACCGAGGCGACGACCAGAATATGATTCGCGGCTAAAGCAAACAAAGAGAATGTGGCGGGGGCAACCAACGACCCTTCCACACGCGACGACACGATTTGTGCTATCGAAGCGTGATCAAGGAATACGCATACTATCGCATTCATTGAAAAGACGAGGATCAGCGACATCGCGATCTTTCGTCGAAGGTTTTCCATCTGTATCCCCATGTTTTATAGTCCCAACGGCGTGGCACAACTGCGCCGGTGGATACCTACAGACACCCTTCACGACAAGAGACGTCTTGCGAAAGACTACATTGCAAACAGGAACTCCCCCCCCGAGATTGCTCGTTTCCATCGCCAATGGTGGCTTCCTCGCCAATAGAACCGTTAAGGTCCACGCAATCGTTCACCTCATGGAGGTGCCCCCTGATAGACAGATTGTTTCTAGCCAGCGTGCATCGAATTCTACGGCAAAAAACGAATTTCCGATTTTGTCGTTTGTAGCTTCTATGCATCACGACAGAGTCGGATTGTACTGCGTTTACTAGCTCTGCCGATGGAAAGGGACAACGCAGTCAGCCCGAACCGTCTCGAATTAACGATGAAATGCAAACCGATGATACGAAGTAAAAACCGGATTGAGCCGCCATCGCAACTCGATCGACAATACAAAACTCGATGCAAGCGAATCAACCGTTTCATGTTGATCATCTCTTGTAGCGTTTTTGGCTGCCAACTGACCATTGACCTCGCAAACCTTTACGCCGACTTGCCCACGCCGGTGGTCGTTTTCGACCAAGCAAGCGAAAACAAAGCATCGAACGAAAACGAGAAGTTCGAAAAGAGCGAGAGCACAGGCGCATGGACCTATGCGGATCAGAATCGCCCGATGGACGTGAATCAGGCAGCCGTGGTAAACGGATTGACGCGTGATCATTTAAAGGCCCTAGCACTCGCTTCCAATCCATCGATACGCCGCATCGAAGCGTTGGTCAGCGCCAGTCGCGGACGGGCCCTGCAAGTCGGATTGAAAGCCAATCCAAACATCGGCTTTGATTTCGAGCAGCTTGGCAGTGACGGACAAGCGGAACAATACGGCGTGATGATTGAACAAGAGTTCATCCGAAGCGAGAAGTTGGAACTCAACCGCTGTGTTGCCAAACAGGAAGTGGGACGGCTTCAGCAGATGCTAATGGTCCAACGTCAACAAGTTCTGACCGATGTGGAAATTGCGTTTGTGCGTGTTCTACGCGCACAGAAACAAATCGAGGTCACCGAGGATTTGGTCGAGTTAAGCAAAAAAGCGCTCTCCGTTGCGAGGCAGCTTCTCGAAGCAAAAGAAGTCAGCCGCGCCGATGTGCTGCAAGCGGAACTCGAAGTCCAATCCTCCGACATCCTTCTGCTCAACGCAAAAAACCGTCATGTTGCGGCTTGGCAGACTTTATCGGCCGTCACCGGTCAACCGTCGCTCGCCAAAGAAACCCTTGCGGGCGACCTGTTCGCGCATACCCCACCGATCGATTTCCTCGATGTGTTGGCAAAAATCCAAGTACAGAGCCCCGAAATGGGCGTTCGCTTGGCTGCTATCGAGCAAGCCCGATACAACCTCAACCGCCAACGCATCGAACCGTTACCAAACGTCACGGTCGGCGGTTTGCTAAATTGGCGTGACAATGGAATCGGTGGTGACGCAGATGCAGGCATAACCGTATCGATCCCACTTCCAATTCACGACCGAAACCAAGGTGCAATTTGTGAGGCACAGCACCAATTGGTAGCCGCTCAGCATGAACTTGCTCAGCTAGAGTGGCAACTGAAACAGCGACTTGCCCCCGTCTATGAACGCTATCGCAACGCCAAAGAGCAATCGGATCGCTATCGGGAAACGATTCTCCCCAAAGCAGCTGAGACACTCTCACTAACGAGAGAAACGTACGAACTCGGCGAAGTCAACTTCATCAACTTGCTAACGGTTCAACGCACCTACGCCCAAACAAGATTAGCCTATATCGAATCGCTCGAAACGCTGAGGATTGCGGAAGCGGAAATCGATGGCATGCTTTTGTCGGGCAGTTTGGAACTTCCGTAAAGCAGGCGGTTCCCCCGCGATCATTTGCAAAGCGTCTCATCAAGGTTAAAGATCTCGCTCGCCAACATCGTCCAAGCCGCAAGTTCGGATTTTGATAGTGAACCGGTCACAGCAGATTCACCGACCGACAACAACGCTTCGGCATCCTCTTGGTTCTGCTCATAATGGCCCCGAAGTTTCTCAAGTCCCGAGTTTAGAATCGTCAACTCATTCGGCTTGAACGGCCGAGACAAAAGCTGCGATGCGATGGATTGCAATCGAGATTCATCCGATTCATTTTCTAGCAGCGTCTTCTCAGCCAGCTTTTTCGCAGCCTCGACAAACTGCGGATCATTGAGCGTCACGAGTGCCTGAAGCGGCGTATTGGTCCGCTCGCGTTGGATCGTACAAACCTCGCGATTCGGGGCGCCAAGTATCTCCATTGACGCAGGAGGAGCCGCCCTTTTCCAAAACGTATACATACTGCGTCGATACAATGATTCGCCTTTGTCAGTCACGTAATTACGGGTCGAGCTTCCGGGCATCGCCACCGCTTCCCAAACCCCAGCGGGTTGGTAGGGACGTACCGAAGGTCCACCGATCTTTGTGCTCAACTGACCGCTCGACCACAGCGCCATATCACGCAACATCTCTGCATCCATTCGAAATCGCGGTCCTTGAGCAAGCAAACGGTTTTCCATATCGATCGCACGGCCTGCTTCGCTGACACGAGCACTTTGACGATACGTCGAACTGCTGAGCATCATGCGAAACAAATCCTTCACGTTCCAACCACTTTCGCGAAATTCAATTGCCAAATAATCGAGCAATTCCGGATGGCTTGGCAATTCGCCCATGACCCCAAAATCCGCACTCGTACGCACCAATCCCGTTCCAAACACTTCTTGCCAAAATCGATTTACTGTAACACGGCTCACCAAAGGATTCTCTTTGGTAAACATCCACTGGGCCAAACCAAGTCGGTTTCGAGGACGATCCCCAAGCCGCGGCAGCGCCGCAGGAACGTCGGGGCCTACCTGTTCCCCCCTTTGATCGTACTCGCCACGTTTTAGAACATAAGCAACAGCAGGCTGGGGTTTTTCGTTCATCACATGGGCAATCGTGCCACGCGATCGAATCGCTTCACGCTCACGTTTCAAGCCTTCTAATTCCTTCGACTGACGAAGGAACGCTTCCTGTTTGTGATTCAAGTACCAATCCACTAGCAAATTATTTTGCTCTTCCGTTCGCGATTCGGATTGAATCGATGCAGCAAAAAGAGCGGGTGTGTTGACAGCGAGCAAAGCAACATCCGCTTCGCTCAAAGCCGCCGTGTAGAGACGTAGATCATTTACGCGAGCATCGGTATTCTTCGCGCCCGGCGTACGACGCAATATCGTCAAAGGCACCTCGGTACGAATTGTCTTCGCTTCCAACGTTTCGTTAAGTATCTGTCGATTCGTTTGCTCTATTCCGTTCACATAAAGATGAACACCATCGGCTTTTCCGAGTCCGTCATTGACAACGGCCACATGACTCCACTGATTCACCGGCAACGCATCTCCCGCCGCAATCTTGATCGCATTCTCAGGCCAATCGTGAATAATGTGAGTTGCGACTCGGCCATTGTCGAACCAAAGATCCCATCCACGATGCTTCTGCGATTCGTCCATCCGTGCGACGATGGCTCCGCTCAGCTTTCTGCTTTGAGGATAAACCCAAACGGCAGCGGTGAATGGGTCTTTGAACTCAAAGTCACCGGCGTCGTCAATTACAAATAACGCCTCATTGGCACCCGCGAAAGCTTTGGTTTGTGTATAACCGTCATTCCAAAGAACAGTCCCCTTAGCCGAGACGGGGTGCAATTGCCCAGCAAACAAAACATTGGTCGTGTTGCCAACACCTTCACCAAGAGGCGCATGAAGGACGAGTTGATTTTGCATCGGAAGCCCCGCCGCAACCTCCGATGCAACGATAGGGAGTGTTGACAATTCGGCTTTGGTACGATTACGAATCGCAGACAGATTCGCCTCATGCGTCGAGATGGCTTCGAGGAGTTCCCCCACTCGTTCGCGGTCCTCCGCAATCGGCACTTCGATCACAGGCGGCGTATTCGAAACATTGCCGTCACGAACCGCTTGCGTCGTGTTATTGAAAAACGCGGAAAGGGAATAAAACTCTTTTGCAGAAACGGGATCAAACTTATGGTCGTGACATACGGCACAACCAACCGTCAAACCAAGCCAAACTGCGGCTGTCGTTTCGGTACGATCCCGGGCGTACAAGACCGCGTATTCTTCATCAATGATGCCCCCTTCGTTTGTCGTCATGTTGCAGCGGTGAAAACCGGTTGCGATTTGCTGTTCAAGAGTGGGCGCATCGAGCAAGTCGCCTGCAAGCTGCTCGATACTGAATTGATCATAGGGCTGATTGTCGTTGAATGCTGAAATGACCCAATCGCGATACGCCCAAATTTCGCGATAATTGTCAAAGTGAATTCCGTGTGTATCGGCATAACGAGCGTAGTCAAGCCAATAGCGGGCGCGGTGTTCGCCCCAAGTCGGTTCGGCCATCAAACGATCGATGTATTTCTCGTACGCATCGGCAGATTCATCGCTCATGAACGTGTCGACCCATTCAGGCAATGGAGGCAATCCGGTGATATCAAGCGCAACACGCCGAGCCAACGTTTGGCGGTCGGCATCCGGAGCTGGCGAAAGACCATTGGCTTGCATTCGGGCAAGAACAAAACGATCAATAGGATTTCGAATCCAATGGGAATCGCTCGTTACCTCCGGAAGACTTGCTCGCTCCGGTGCAATGAACGCCCAATGAGGTTGATAGACAGCCCCACCATCGATCCAACGCGAAAGCGTCTTCTTTTCCTCGCCTGACAATTGTTTATGCGACGAAGTTGGAGGCATCAAACCGTCGTCATCGTCAGCCAAATAGATGCGTGAAATCATTTCACTCGCTTCGGCCAACCCCGGTTCGATCGCTCCGGCACCGACCGCTTCATCGCGAATGTCAAGCCGCAATCCGGCTTCGCGAGTTGCACTATCCGCGCCGTGACAAGCGAAGCACTTGTCGGCAAGAATCGGGCGAATGTGTTGGTTGTAAGTGAGGACATCGGCGTCACTTCCCATGGCGGGTCGTGCCGAAAAACAACCAAGAAAAGAAGCGATCGCCAGGACGAAAATCGCGGGGGCAATCTGCGGGGACAAATATCGCATAGGGCAAGAAACGAACGAGGGAGGATATTGGCATGCTAGAGTTGGAGGCAGAGCCTAACGAGATTGTAATAGAAACCCCGACCCCAAGTGCGGCCGAATCCACTGCGTGTTTCTTTAAAAAACATTAACATTTGCGTAATACGCCGTGACCAGTGAAAACTCAAGATTTACTTCCAAACCCTCCGATATTGTATGACATTACCGCAATGTCACCTTTTGGGAACTGCACCATTCATCGCGGCGGTGTCCAAAACTCTGAATGAACCCGATTATTCACATCTGCATTTAATTCTGCTGCCAATGCAGGACGATCTTTGACGTAGAAACGGTTGATCATTCGCTGCTGGGGCAGAAGCGTGTGACCATGCTCCATTGATTCGCTCGACTTTTTAGCAAGCTGCCCTCATGACGAAACAACGCAAACTACCGATTGGCTCCTTGGTCGAAGGCGCGAAACTTACGTCGGATATTCCTGACCCAGAAAACACCCGCGTGAAGCTTCTCACGGCAGGGACAACAATCACCAAAGATTTTCTGGAGAACCTTTATTCTCGCAACATCAATGGGCTAGTTGTGTCCGAGAAGGACATTGCCGTCATGTCGGCCTTCAAGCCACAGGGACGCAGTGTTTCGGTTCCGCCAACACACCAATACGTGTCATCGCATGCGATCAATCAAGAGACGCTCATGCTAGATGAACGGATTGAAAACACGCTGACCGCCTCACTTGCCCCTCAAGGGAGTCCCTTTGATTCAAACATCAGGAAAATTACGAATCGTCCTTATGACAAAGAGCTAACTCTCGCTTGGGCCGCCGATAGCGGTGAGTCAATCGACCAAATCGAAACGATATTTAGCGAAGCGGTAACTTCCCAATCCAGCAGTGCGACATCGCTTCACCAAGCTTGCCAGGCAATATTAACGTGGATGATTGAGGACATTGATGCCGCTGTCTGCATGGCATGCTCACCGTTCGAAACACAGTACCCTGCGCGACATGGTTTTCATTTTGCACAATTGGCAATGGCGATCGGCATGCAAATGAAATTGGATCAAGCGACCCTCATCGATCTGGGAATAGGGTGCATGATCCATGACGTCGGTATGAAAGCAGTCGGCGTCGGAATGTTTGGCAATGATCAAATGCTAAGCCCCGGTCAATTGAAGTTGCTCGCCGATCACCCCATTCGCGGAGCGGAGGTGATTGCAAAATTTGGTGAACAGATTTCGATGGACTCAAAAATGGTCGCTTACCAAGTCCATGAACGATGTGATGGAAGTGGATACCCGCGAGGCAGGAGGGGACCGGAAATCCATGCATTGGCAAAGATCGCATCGGTCGCCGATGCCTATATCGGCATGGTCACCAATCGGCCGCACCGCGTCGCGATACTTGGCTATCACGCCATGGTACATATTCTGAACGAAATGAAGGTTGGCAAGTTTGATCCCCATGTCGTGCGTGCCTTGTTGGAAATAACCTCGCTCCATCCACTTGGAAGTTTTGTGGAATTGAGCAACCACTGCATCGGACGGACGATTCGTACCTCGGGGGCTCACTATGACAAGCCGATCATCGAAATGTGGTCGGGTTCTTCGCTTGCGTCCAAACCAGTGATAGTCAACCTTCAAGAAGACCCCAGCATCAGCATTGTTCGCATCAAGAAATCGCCGGCCGCAGCCTAGCACTGCCGCCAAAAGCGACACTTGCGGCGAGGATCGGCTTTCGTGACAATGGGCGCGGTCTCGATTTGGCTCGCCCCTATTTGCGTTCGGTACGATGCATTCTTATTTCCGCTGCTATTCTCTTCTCATTTGTGTGCTGGTTCATTCAAACGCCTTGGCGGAATTCCCGCCTCTTTTCAATACGGAAACCGAAGCGTCTAAGCCCGCGATGGATG
Source organism: Novipirellula herctigrandis (assembly GCA_007859835.1). GTDB lineage: Bacteria > Planctomycetota > Planctomycetia > Pirellulales > Pirellulaceae > Novipirellula_A > Novipirellula_A herctigrandis. Next base: position 146,557 of record SJPJ01000002.1, read on the forward strand.
CGACCACGGCTGCCAAATCGTTTGAATTGCCTGATGGTTTTAGAGTATCCGAATTTGCATCCGAACCCGACGTGATGAACCCAATCGCGATGGCCTGGGACAGTCGCGGACGACTTTGGGTTGCGGAAAACTTCACTTACGCAGAACGCTCGCAGCGGTTTCAACTCGATCTACGCGACCGTGTCGTTATCTATGACAACACCGACGGCGACCATTTCAAAACGCGAACGGTGTTTACCGATGAAGTTCAGATGTTGACCGGCATCGAAGTCGGCCACGGCGGCGTTTGGTTAATGTGCCCACCCAAGTTAATTTTCATTGCGGACAAAGATCAAGACGATGCTCCCGATAGCCCAGGACAAGTCATGCTTGATGGCTTCACCGTTGCGAACCAAAACTATCACAACTTTGCCAACGGCCTCCGCTTTGGACCGGACGGTTGGCTCTACGGACGATGCGGAGGATCGTGTCCAGGGAAGATTGGAAAACCAGGCACACCCCAATCCGAACGAGCAGCACTGGAAGGGGGAATTTGGCGATACCATCCCACCAAAGGTCTGTTTGAAACATTGACAGCCGGCACCACCAATCCGTGGGGACATGATTGGAACGACGTTGGTGAATTGTTTTTCTGTAACACGGTCATTGGACATCTATTTCACATGACCCCCGGCGCTCACCACCCACGACCGTTTACGCTTGACCCAAACCGACGCACCTACGAGATGATCGATTTCCATGCGGACCATTGGCATTTCGACACCGGACAAGATTGGCGTAAGTCACGCGATGGCGCTGCCAACCAATACGGTGGAGGGCACGCCCATTGTGGCACGATGATCTACCAATCGGATCGTTGGCCCAAGTCTTACCGCGGAAAGCTCTTTACCCTCAATTTCCACGGTCGCCGAGCAAACGTGGAACGGATTGAAGAAGAGGGTAGCGGATACGTGCTCCGGCACGACGACGACGCATTCTTATCCGGCGATCCATGGTTCCGTGGCATGGACCTTTGCCCGGGCCCGGACGGAAACGTCTTTGTCATCGATTGGTCGGATACAGGCGAATGTCACGAACAATCGGGCGTTCACCGCGAAAGTGGCCGAATCTTCAAAATCGCTTACGGGGATACCCCGCAACCACCGCTAATGGATCTGCGAACATGGACCGAACGTGACTTGGCCGACGCTCACAACGACGGAAACCAATGGAAACGTCGTCAAGCTCGCTTGGAATGTATCCGCCGATCGGCTGCGGGAGTGGATTTATCGGAAACCTTCGAATTGCTACAACGCAATCTTGGTGACGAGCAATCGGATGCGTCGGTGGCCGTTCAATCGCTCTTGACTCTGCATGTCTGCGGTGCCGCTAATCGTGACTACCTTACCGAAAAACTCAATCACACCAATCCTTATGTACGATGTTGGGCGATCCGCTTATTGACTGAAACTTGGCCCATCGACGATTGCTATGGCCCCGATTGGAAAGGCAATACGAACGACATATCGGTCCATGAGCAGTCAACGGATCTACGAAAGCATTTCCTCCGAATGGCTCGTGAAGAAGATGCCAGCCAAGTTCGTTTGGCGCTCGCGTCAGCCCTTCAGAGGCTCGCCGTTGCTGACCGTGCTTCGCTAGCCATCCCGCTGGTCGCCCATGCCGAAGATGCTTCGGACCACAATTTGCCATTAATGATTTGGTACGGATTGATTCCGGTTGCCCAGCACGATGCGACCGATTTAGTCCCCGTTGCAATGCAATGCCAACTGCCCACTACACTTCGGTTGATTGCTCGTTGTTTGGCCGAAGAGATCGAGCGACAACCCGAAGCGTTGGAGTCGCTGTTATCACAGGTGGCGAAAATCGATTCAACTCAAAAGCAGCAGACGGTTTTAGAGGGCGTCGCCGAAGGGTTGCGTGGTTGGAAAACTGCACCTCAACCGAGCGCTTGGGTCAAGATCGCGGCTTTGGAATCACCCCAACTTCAGTCTTTGATTCGCGAATTGAGTGCTGTTTTTGGCGATGGCCGCACGCTTGAGAGCTTACGGAAAATCGCGATCGGAACGTCTGAGAACCCGGACCAGCCGTTGTCTTATGACATCCGATTGTCAGCGCTTCAAAGCTTGATTCAAAGCGAAGATGAAGCAGTGCAATCGATCTGCGAAAAATTGCTGTCTGACGCGCGCATGAATGTCCTTGCCGCGACAGGCTTGGCACGCTTTGACGACCCCCAAATTGCAAAACGCCTGATTGGCCGGTACAACGCCTTTCGCGGCCCCGATCGCCCACAAATCATCTCGCTATTATCGAGCCGCAAATCGTTCGCAAGCGAATTGCTCGATGCGATCGACAAAGGAAAAATCCCACGCAGCGATCTATCCGCATTCCAGGTTCGCCAAATCCAAAGCATGCGTGACGAAAGCCTCAACCAACGACTGGGCGAAGTTTGGGGCCAAGTTCACGACACGCCGGAAGCGAAACGAAAACAAATCGAAGACGCTAAACAGTTGCTGACGCCTGAGCATCTCGATTCCGCAGATCTTGTCCATGGCCGATCGCTGTTCGTTAAACATTGCCAAAATTGCCATCGACTCTTTGGCGAGGGAGGGAATGTCGGCCCCGACATGTCGGGGGCTGACCGCTCGAACCTTGACTACTTGCTTAGCAATATTGTCGATCCCAGTGGCGTGGTGGATAAGAATTATCGGATGACAATCGTGCTGCTGGACGACGGGCGAGTGATCAACGGATTGGTGACCGATCAATCGGACCGAACAATGACAATTCACACCAATACTGAGTCAATGACCATCGATGTAGATACGATCGAGTTTCAAAAATTGACCGACAAATCACCGATGCCTGAGGGGTTGATCGAAACGCTTACGGCAGATGAAGTCCGGGATCTCATTGGTTACCTCAGTCGCTCGTGAGATCCCTTTTGTCAACAGACGACCGATCGTGTAACCTTCCTTCTTCGCACTCTTTGTCCTACCGGAATTTTTTTATGCCTTCGCCTTCCTCTGAAGTCCATTCAATTGACGTTTCTCTAGGTGACCGTAGTTACAAGATCGAAATTGGCACTGAAAGTATTGATACTTTTAGCGATTCGATCCTCGCTTCACTCGGTGACCTGACGCACGCATTGGTTATCGCTGACGCGGCGGTCGAGAATCCTTGGGCGATGACGATCGCTTCTTCAATAGCAAAACAAAAAACGCCCTCAGGCGATGACATCCGAGTCAACTTGATCGCGGTACCATCAGGCGAAACGAGTAAATCGATCGGGCAACTCGATACGCTTTGGCAATGGATGCTTGAAAGTTCCGCCGACCGCCGCAGTGTGGTAATCGCCATCGGCGGCGGCGTCATTGGCGACCTTGCGGGCTTTGCCGCTGCCACGTTCACTCGCGGGATTCGGTTTATTCAAGTTCCAACGACACTATTGGCGATGGTCGACAGCAGCGTTGGGGGCAAGACCGGGATTAATTTGCCTACCGCGAAAAACATGGTCGGAGCGTTTTGGCAACCTTCGCTTGTCCTAATCGACACGTCCGTTCTTTCAACGCTCCCCGACCGCAGTTACATCAGCGGACTTGGAGAAGTCGTTAAATATGGCGTGATTGACGATGCACCGTTTTTTGAGTGGCTCGAAGCGAACGCGGGAAAGTTACTCGACCGAGACGATAATGCGGTACGATATGCAATCGCTGAAAGTTGTCGCTCGAAAGCGAATGTCGTAGGAGAAGACGAACGAGAAACCAGCGGGCGGCGAGCAATACTGAACTATGGCCACACGTTCGCGCACGCCATTGAAGCAACCGCCGGATACGGACAAGTGCTACACGGCGAAGCCGTCGCGATCGGCATGCAAATGGCAGCCCATTTGGCGATTGAGTTAGAGCTTTGCGATGCTGAATTGCTCAAGCGTCAAACGGCACTACTCAAGGCATGCGGTCTACCAACGACCTACGCAGCGGCAGACCCCGATGCAATGTTGCCCGTAATGAAACGAGACAAAAAGGTCTCTCACGGCAACCTGCGGTTCGTGCTTCCCGAACGGATCGGCTCGGTGACGCTTCTTGGCGACATCAAAGAACCCAATGTGACAAAGGCCATTTTGGCTTGTTGCTGAGTCCCGCCTAATCGTCTCCACTAAAACGACTCGTGTTCGGTTCTCGCGATAATTTCGTCCTGTAACGCTTTCGACAAATCGCAAAAATAATCACTGTAACCAGCCACACGTACAATCAAATCGCGATGCGACTCGGGGTTGGCTTGTGCTTTGCGAAGCAACTCAACATCCACCACGTTAAACTGGACGTGGTGGCTATCCATTTTGAAATAGCTGCGAATCAAATGGGTCATGTGCTCGATGCCTTGATCGCCTTTTAACAAATCCGGCGAGAACTTCATATTCAGCAGCGTCCCACCCGTTTTGACATGATCCATCTTTGCCGCGGATTTAAAAACCGCAGTAGGCCCGATCCGATCGGCACCTTGCACCGGAGAAATCCCTTCCGATAGAGGCATCCCAGCTCGGCGGCCATCCGGACTTGCGCCCGTGACCGCGCCAAAGTAAACGTGACAGGTCGTCGGCAACATATCAATGTGATACTCGCCACCACGACTGTTTGGCCGACCATCGATAGATTGGAAAAACGCGTCAAAACAACGCACCATGATTCGATCGACTTCGTCGCAGTCATTGCCATACTTGGGCGTTTTGTTCAGTAGCGTTTGACGAAGCTTCTCACCGCCATCAAAATCCCGTGACAATTGCGCGAGTAACTCGTCCATGCTGACCGTTTGGTTTTGATAAACATGCATATCAATCGCCGCGAAACAGTCGCTTAGGCTGCCAATACCAACACCTTGGATATAGCTCGTGTTATAGCGAGCACCGCCGGCGTTATAATCTTTTCCTTTTCGTATACAGTCATCGGTAATGACCGATAGAAACGGAGCCGGCGCATTTCGTGCGTACATCTGCTCGAAAATGTAGTTGCCTTTTAGTTTAAGCTCGGCAAAGTGATCGACTTGTTGTTGCCAAGCCGAGAACAGTTCGTCAAAGGTGGTAAATGATCGCGGATCACCAGTGGTGGGTCCAAGCTGCTTTTTTGTCCGCGGGTCAAAACCGTTGTGAAGCGTTAATTCTAGAATTTTCACCAGGTTAAAGTAGCCGGTTAAAACGTAAGCCTCTTTACCGAATGCTCCCGATTCGACGCAACCGCTTGTTCCACCCTCCCTGGCATCCTCAACACTTTTGCCTTGTCGCAGCAATTGCTCGACCACGCCGTCGGCGTTAAATACCGAAGGAAATCCGTAGCCTTTGCGGATTACTTTCGCTGCTGCTTTGACAAACCGATCGGGATTTTTTCGCGACAACTGGATATTGTTGCTCGGTTGCAAGACATGCATCTCGTCAATCACTTCCAGCAACAAGTAGGAAACATCATTGACGGCATCGCTGCCATCCCGACGTATTCCGCCAAGATTGATGTTTGCAAAGTCGGTGTAGGTCCCGCTTTCGGCTGCCGTCACGCCCACTTTGGGCGGCGCAGGGTGGTTATTAAATTTGACCCACCAACACTCCAAAAGCTCTTTTGCGGAATCACGATCGAGTGTTCCGCTGGCGAGTTCGCGCTGGTAAAACGGCCAAAGGTGGTGATCCAAATGCCCTGGATTAAAGGAATCCCATCCATTGAGTTCCGTGATTACCCCAAGGTGATAAAACCAATAAGCTTGCAGAGCTTCATAGAAATTACGCGGTGCATTTTCAGGAACGTGATCACAGACCGTCGCGATTCGTTCCAATTCGGCTTTTCGCGTTGGGTCGGTCGATTGTTCCGCCAATTCGCGAGCCAAGACGGCGTGACGCTTTGCAAATAGAATTGCTGCATCGGCTGCGATTGTCATGGCCGTCAACTGCTCACGTTTTTCAAACGCCTCCGTATCGTTCAAATAGTCAAGACACGACAAGGACTCGGAAATTTCTCGTTGGAAGTCGACAAGTCCTTTGGTGTAAAGTTTTCCATCCGCAACCGTATGCCCCGGAGCTCGTTGCTCCATAAATTCGGTAAAAACGCCCGCCTCATAAGCATCATGCCACGAATCAGGCAATAGCGGGAAGACACGATCACGGATCGACCGGCCTCGCCAATACGGAATCACTTCATCGCGGTAAGCATTGATCGCTTCCGGGGGAACACCGTAGCTTGTCTTTTCACGCGAGTTGAGAATTTGCAGATCTTCGATGCTATGGCAAGTAAGTTCGGGAAATGTCGGTGTCACCGATGGCTGCGGTCCACGCTCGCCAACAATCAATTCCTCCTCGCCAATGTAGATGGTCTTGTGCTCACACAAGTATCGGAAAGCCATCGCTCGCAAGACCGGAACGGAATGCTTCCCCTCATTGGCCCGATAGAATTGAGTCAATAACTGAGCCCGCTCGGCACTGATACGGGGTCTCGCTTGGACACTCTGCTCTCTTAGTCGCCGCACGCGTTCATTCATCGCCGTTACCGTCTATCACTTTCAAATTTCGAGCGAGGAACGGTTCGGCCGCCCGCACGATTTGTTCTTTGCTCGGTGGATCAAGATCCTTCAATCGGTACCCCTCTTTAAAGTGTCGATGTTTATCGCTTCCGATCCGATGATAAGGCAACAAGTAGACGGGATAGGATGGGCGGTCAAGCGAGGCGACGAAATCCGCCGTGGCTTCCATATTGGCTTGGTCGTCGTTGATACCTGGAATCAACGGCACCCGAATCCAAATGTTCGCATCGAGATCGGAGAGTACTCGCAGGTTGTCCAAAATGGTTTGGTTGCTGACGCCAACATACTTTCGATGCCTCTCGTCATCCAACAATTTCAGATCGTACAAGAACAAATCCGTTAGCGGTGCGACTGCCTGAATCGTTTGCGACGTTGTGAATCCGGCCGTATCGACGGCGCGATGGTATCCTCGCTCACCACATGCTTGAAGGCACGAAATCAAAAATGCGGCATTTTGTCGCGACCCAAGTGGATCGCCACCCGAGAACGTTACTCCGCCACCTGATTCGTCGTAGAAGACCTGATCTTTGTCAATCTCTCGCATCAATGCATCGACGTCGTAAGCGTTGCCAACGATCGTTCGAGCGTCCGTTGGACACTGATCCGCACACGTTCCACAAAGAGTGCATTTCAATGGATCGGCAAGCCCGGCGGGGTTCCAATCGAGTGGTTCGGCAACGTCTTCGGGACAGACCTTCAAACAGGTTTCGCAGCCGATACACCGATCGGCGAACATAAAAATCGCAGCTTTTCGATCGCGACTTTCAGGATTATGGCACCACCAACAATCGAGCGGGCACCCCTTCATAAAAATGGTCGTACGGATTCCGGGCCCATCGTGGATGGAATAGCGTTGAATATTGAACACGATCGCCGAAGCGACGTTGGCGTTATTCATGGAATGATAAGAATCCTAAGACCGTATTTGATAATACAATCTTAGCGAAAAATTCACCCTATTGGGACGCACGAAGCGCATGCGAAGCAATAATGTGCGGAGTATTCAAGCCTCGCAGGTACGTTTGCACGCCTTGAACTTGAATCTCGCTATTCAGGTGCATCCGCAAATTGACCCCGGGCGTAGGAGTCACGTAGGCAATCGTTCGGCCACCGTTGTCAGTCAGTGCAAAGGGCGGACTGTCTTTTCGTGCCGAGTAAACCTGGACTAAGAAACCGCTTTGAGTCAACTGGTTTGGGGCCGCTGGTACACCAGTCTCCGAGCTTGGGGCAATCGAAGGGACGCCCAGCGATACGGGTGCTACACCAGATACAGGTGCTACAGGAATCGCAGGCGCGGTTCGGCCACGAACGACGGTGTTTCCGTCACGTCGCTCGGCAACGCGTCGATATTGCTCAGCTCGCTCAGCCAGCAATCGTGCCCGTCCACCAACGACTTGATCGGGCGTGGACGCGGCAAGCGTTTGTGCAGCTTGCGAAAGCGGCCATACCTCCGCTGCCGAAGCGCTTTGTGCCATCATACGAGACAACATCAAACTCAGCTTTTCGATATCCGCCCCGCGCACTTCGGATTCCACTTGGGTTACCAAATTGGCATCGACATAGCGAGTCGCCAAAGGTTGGTTGTTGACGTTCGGTTGCCGCGGCTGAATCGCCGGTTGCGAGATTGGTAGCGTAATCGGTTGCTGATTCGAAACTTGTGCCACCGTACCGTTTGAGCGGCCATGTAGCGAACCGATCACCCAATTCTCGTCTCCCGCCTGAGCAATGCCGCTCGGGGCCGTCGAACGTCCCGCTGCGGTCGGCTCTAAGAGTCCTTTGCCAATTTGACGTACGCCCGCATCAATGTCCTGAAATCGCGGCCGACCGATGAACTCGGCTGAAGAAAGCGATGGGCCCACCCCTTCGCTAGTTGGATTCGATTGCCACTGCTGGTTTAGACCACTGCCGATCGGTTCGACGCCAGTACCGTGTTCTGCATGCGAAAGCCCCGGAGCATCGCGAAGCATCGGTGTGTCTTCGTATGAAACGGGTGACAAGTTTCGGTTCCGCTCGGTTCGTCGAGATGACGATCGAGACGATTCATTTGAAAAATCATCCGATGCAATTCGGTCGTCTGCTCGTCGTGAATCCTCGCTGCGGGCATCAACATCTCGCGGAGGCGTCGGAACGGTTGCAATCGCTGCGTTTGCAATCGCTGCGTTTGCAATCGAATCGTCACGATGATTCGATCCCCCGGGCAAAAACTCGATGTCGCCATTTTCGCTTTCTTCGGCTCGCCGAACCGCTGCGACCAACGCTTCAGCGCTTGCTGCGACTTGCTCGGTATGGACCCAACGGAATTCCCCTGACGGTGGCACGACGCGGTACCACAATCGTGGTCCATCGGGCCCTTCACGTTCGCTGCGTCCGATGATCGTGAGCGGCTCTCCTTTGGCCAATTGAACTTGCCAACGGTATTGACGAGCGCGCCCCAAATGCGTGCCAATCCAAGCCACCGTCCGGTCTTCGATTACGACCCCGGTCTCGCTATCGGAAGCCAATTCGATCGCGTCTGCGGGCACCCAACAGAAGCTGTTTTCGGGAGGACGAACGCCAAGCCAACCATCGGCAGTTTCAACGTAGACTTCCAATTCTTGGCCATATCGCAACGGATCCGTCCGATAGTATTCGTCCGAAGGCCCGCATCGGGTGTAGGCTTCTTCTTGAGCAACAAACACCACGAATGGCTCGGTCGCCAAGCTACCGTCATCGGCTGTGACCGGCTTGGAAAAGCCAAACGCGATGGCGAGAGTGACAGTCAAGAAGGCGAGGACGCGAGTGCAAATCTGCGATCCCATTGGGATATCTCTCTGAACGAACACGAAATTTCGGTAGTTAGAGAGTGCTTCGTAGCTTGTTTTTGCCACCCAAGACAAGAGCGAAACAGGCAGCATCCGAGATTAGTAGACCAACAGGCTACTTCGCAACCGCTGTTCGCATTCCGCGGTTTTCTGCACGATTTCGCAGAAACGAAACGATACTGCAGAGTAGAAAGACCAAGCACAGTACCGCCGCGGAAAACACAATTCGCAGTGCAATCGGATTGACGGCAACCCCGTGCATGATTCGCGTCATACTCAATACCGCGTTGCTACCACCGGTGAGCATCCCTACAGCGGCGATCATCGCAGCGACTTGCATCGACACGCGGCGACGATGAGGGTTCAGCCCCACCACGCCACAGAACAGAATCGGTACCCCCAACATCATCGGGAAGAACTGTGAAGGCATCTTGTGGATCGAAACGATCAACCCAGCGATGGTCAAACCGCACAGTAGCAAACCGAAAACAATCGCAACGCGAGACATAAAAGATAGAATTCCTAACGAGATAATCAGCCGTTTTCGCTAACAGCCATTCACTGCCATGAATCCTAGCCTCGCAAGGGAACCAATGGAACGTGGGTATACAAAAAAGAAGCCGGACGTGCCTCAACTCGGCGCACGTCCGGCCTCATTGTCAGCCGTGACAATTTCATTTAGTCAAAGTTTCAATCCAATGGTCTCGTTGCTTCCGATGCATAAGTCACCTCCCGTCCTGGCAGGCGATTGCCAAATGTTTCCATTCCCACTCAAAACGTCGAGACATCTTGCCTCTTATTAGTCGCGAATCCATCCGCGTGATTTGAGTGATTCCTGAAAAAATTGGCACTCCAATGAGTTGTTACTTTTCCTAACTGACACATCCATGTGTTCGGTTACAGAAAACAGAAAGCGATTCCGTGCGTCTGTTTTCATCCTCGGCTTCGGCGTTGTCAAGACCACTGTGTCTTGACAATGCGACCCGATCCTCCATTATTTTTATCATTCAGAGCAAAACGATTATTAAGCAACCAGGCGGAGATCTTCCGCATTCATGCGGTCACGAACGCCGTCAATGAACTCTTCAAAAATGCGAATATCCAATGCCGAAGCGGCACTACACTCAGGATGGAATTGAGTTCCCAGTGCGAACCAATCCATCATCTCGCTCTCGATCGCTTCGATCACGCCATCAGGACATTTTGCGGTCACGCGGAATCCAGGTGCGACTTCGTCGATAGCCATGTGATGTCGGCTACTGACACGAATTTCGCCGTCACCGTAAACACGTCCGATCAGGGAATCGCTTTCGACGCTCAAGGTGTGACGATGGTTTGGATCCTGAGGATCGTGATGTGGTACGGCACTAGGAAGGTCTTCCTTGATGTGCAAGAACAGGTTGCCACCCTGATGCACGTTGAGTAGCTGCATTCCTGTGCCAATTCCGAGCACAGGCAATCTTCGTTCGGCAATATCAGCGATCAAAAGTCGGTCGCTGGTTTCACGGAGCGAATCCAACGGTCGTACCGAAGGATGTAACATAAAACCATCGTTTCGCGGATCTAAGTCCGCCCCCCCAATCATGACAAAGCCATGGAGCGCATCCAAAGCCGTTCGAATCGATTCGGGATCATCCATCGGGGGAAGCACCACGGGAATCCCTCCCGCTGCAATAATCGACTGAAAGTATCCTGCAGCAATGTAACTGTACGCGGGCACGTTACGGGCAGCAGCACGGAAGTCAGCATTCAAGCCGATTAATGGTTTACACGTCATCCGAAAGGTCCTCTTCGAAGTTCGCGAGTAATAAGAAATCCGTTGCGAGAATCTGTTCGCATTGGAGGTTGACGGTAAGCAAACGAGAGAAAGAAAAAGAGAACTTCGCCCAATGCAACAAATGCGACAGCGACTCTGGGGTCAACCGGCATGTTCGTGCGAAGCGAATCGAGGAGAGGTCAGTGAGCGCCATCTTGGCTTTCAACCCATCTTGATGTTTCGACGATTCTTAGCAGCGTTAATCGCTCACTCCGGTCGCCGTTGCTTTACCGCCATTGGTGATACACGATGTGTCACCGGCGATGCGAAGAAATGTAAGACCGTTGAGTTATCCGTCAAACATTCTTTGCTACGTAGTGAAAAAACGCGTCCGCTAGCACTACCCACAGTGCTAGCATTGGCGTTTTTTGCTAGCAAGCTCGCTATTGAGGATGGTTCTCAATCAGCCACTAAATCGATATAAATGGCGTCAACATCAACGCAGACAACGACTTAGGACCAAGGATGCAATTCACCAACGTATGCCTAGAATCCATTGGGACGGAGATTCCCAATGAAATTTGGACGAGCGAACAAATTGAGAAAAAACTATCACCTCTTTATTCGCGTCTCAAACTGCCCGAAGGCCGGCTAGGGTTGATGAGCGGAATCGACGAACGACGCGTTTGGGCACCCGGTACGATGCCAAGCGAGCCAAGTATTCGCAGTGCCAATCGCGCCATCGAGGCAGCCGGATTGGACCGAAGTCGGATTGGTTGCTTGATCCACGCCAGTGTTTGCCGAGACTTTCTTGAACCAGCCACGGCGTCACGTGTTCATCACGAAGTCGGTTTGCCTCGCGATTGCTGGGTCTACGACGTTTCGAACGCTTGCCTTGGATTGATCAACGGCGCTGTCCAAATCGCGATGATGATCCAAGCGGGCGTGATCGAAGCAGGGATCGTTGTTGGAACCGAAAACAGTCGTCCGCTGCTTGAGCAAACCATCGCCCAATTGAATGCCGACACGACATTGACTCGAAAGAGTGTCAAACCCGCGTTCGCGTCATTAACGATCGGTTCAGGCAGCTGTGCATGGCTGTTGACGCATCGCAGCCTCTCCAAATCGCAAACCGGCATTGAAACGTCCGTAGCCGAAGCGAGGACCGAATTCAACGATTTGTGCCGCAGCGACCAAGATTCCGCGGGTTCGGGCATGCAACCGTTGATGGACACCGATTCAGAGCGTTTGATGGCCGAGGGAATCGCGACGGGTGTCGCTGCCTTAGAACGACTGTTAGCGGAATCGAAATGGACTCGCGACCAAATCGACCGCACCGTTTGCCACCAAGTCGGTTCGCGTCACCGCGTAGCGATGCTCGACGCAATGGGTTTGCAAACCGGTACGGATAGTGTGACGTTTCCAAAATTAGGCAACACCGGGTCGGTCGCCTTACCGTTAACACTCGCCGCTGCGGCCGCGCGCCGCGAGCTTTCTAGGGGTGATCGCGTAGCGATGCTTGGAATCGGCTCGGGTATTAACAGTGTAATGCTGTCAGCAAAATGGGGCGAAACCGCTCTTAGTGGGAACATCAGCGACATTGACAAGTAGTGCTCCGTCCCGAGTTTACTGCGGCTGATAACCGAAATAACGCCTCGACTTGATCACGTCGGCGACGCAGGCGGGGACCATGGTTTCCCAGCGATCATCCGCTTGCTTGATTCGTTCCAAAACGTCCCGAGAGAAGATCGACAAACATTCGGGTGAGTAGTTATCCAGAGCAACGATGCCGCCTCGATCCTTCAAGTAGCCGTAAAGCTGTTGAAGCTCTGGCTTGATTTCCAGATTGTCACAGGTGGTCAATTCACCCGTTTGTCGATTCAGTAGCGGATAACAGTAGACCTTCAAGTCTTTCTTAAATAATCGCCCAAACGACTCCAATACGCCGCCGGCCAGATTGGTGTAGTACTTTTCATCAAATAGATCCAACAGACTCGCAGCCCCCATCGCGATCGCGATCGTTTCTTTCGTACAACGCGACAAATAGGTAGCTAGCCGATAGTACTGAAAATAATCCGAGATCAGCACTGGCATGCCGCACGAGGCCATTGCGTCGGCTCGAGCGAGAAAATCACGCATGTCGATCTCACCTTCTGATTTTAAATTATTCATCGTGATCTCCATCACCTGGATCAATTCCTTTCCCTTCACACTTGGAAGTTCAGTGAACTTTTCGCGGGCGCAGCGGAGCATGTCCAAATTGACATTGCAAACCGGACGAAAGCTGCCGCGTTCGACCAAGATTGGTTTGCGATAGAAAAACTCTGACGGTTGTAGGACGTCGCCATCCGCCGAAAACATCGCAGCCCCCGTCAGACCACGTTCGACCAATTTCAGACTCATTAGACGGTTGTCGACATGCCGAAACTCGATCCCCGAGAACTCGATCATGTCGATTTCAATTCGTGAAGTCGACAAACCATCTAGCAGTGAATCGACCAACATTTCGGGTTCGTGGTGTAGGTTGAACGCTCCATACACCAAATTGACCCCGACAATCCCGAGTGCTTCTTGTTGCAGTGCCGCTTCGACATCCAACATCCGAACATGGATAATGATTTGGCTGTCTTCGTCGCGCGGATGGGCTTGGAATTTAATCCCCATCCAACCATGGCATTCGTTGGACCCTTGGAAATTTCGAGCCGAAACCGTGTCCGCAAACGCAAAGAAAGTGGTTGTGTCGCCTCGCGCGTCGCGGAGCCGATCAATATTCAATTCATGCTCGTAGTCGAGCATCGCCTGCAACCGTTCTCGACAAACGTACCTCGATGCTCGGCCATAGATCGCGTCGCTGACCTTCATGTCATACGCCGAAATACTCTTGGCAATTGTCCCGGCACCACCGCCAACGCGAAAAAACCACCGGACGACCTCCTGGCCCGCACCAATTTCCGCAAACGTGCCGTATCGCCGGGGGTCTAAATTGACATCGAGCGCCTTCTTATGTGTGTCGATAACTTCAATCGTTTGGTTGACAGACGAGCTTCGTTGCATGACGTTGCATCCTAGAATAGGGCGATGAGAAAAACGGCGGAAGCGAATTCTAGGTTGCCAATGAAACAAGCACAATTCGGCCTCTTGGGGACTACCCCTGTTGAACCGAATCACGAATCGATCTCGCTGCACCAATCGTTTCTTTCACCCGTCGAAGGGACGAGATTTCTGACCACGGAACAATTAGGCTCACGATTGGCGAGCCTTTCTCAACGTGAGTTCCCTCTTTGGGCAGGTCACGAATTTGCATCGGGTTGGGTAGCCGCATAGTCACTCTGCCGCTTCGAAACACCCCCGAATGACTCGCAAAGACCACTTTTTTGAGCATTGTTCTCTGCTCCGTTTGCCCCTCAAGGGTTTGACCAACTTGCTTTATCCGATCTAGTAGGGATGCTTTATTGTCCGCCGAGATTGTTTGCATCGCATGAACCCATCCAATCAACGATTCATCATCGCCCCAAATACCTCGCCGCGACAAATCCCACTCGATCAATTCGGTCGAAGCCGTCCAGCGAGCATTGATTTCCAGTAGCCATAACTCACCGTGTGAATCAATCACAATGTCCGCTCCAAATAGCCCTTGATACCGTGTCCGATTCACAAAATGGTCCCCAAGGCACCTCAACCGCTGACGAATCGGTTCCGGCAACGCAACGGGCCCGAACGATCCTCCGTATACAAAGGGCAAGCTCCCTTTCCGCGTATGCAGCGACCTACCCCCCCCGAGCAACACGGCCTCTCCTGCGACGCTGAAATAGGTAATGCCGTATCGGCGCCCTGCGATCCACTGTTGGACATACTGGTTGTTTGAATCCGCCCCCGAGGACGAAGTCCACCGAACGCCAAGCCCACCGGACCGGTGCCATTGTTTCACGAGCCATCGCCCATGCCCGACTTCGCTCTTCAATACTCTTTCAAACGATCCACTGGACGGTCGAATCGTTTTGGGGAAACGCATTCCCACATCGTCAGCCAACGACCGCAACCAGACCGGATCACGCCAATCCCCATTTACCACATCCCCCTCCGGTCGGTGTCCAAGCTTTAGCCGTTCAAGAGTAACCTCCGTCTGAAAGCCACCCACGACATGAATCGGCACTCCGGGATATTGCCGCGACATTTCAATCAGCGTCAAATCGAGTGATCGCTCAAGGTCGTCCAGCAAATGAAATGCCTCGCAACACTGCCTGCAATCGACATCGCCGAATTGGTCGACACCGATGACGCCGAGCCCTGCTTTTTTTGCCGACTCGGCTGCCGCGCGAACGGACGCCCCGACCAAAATGATTCGCGAGGCATTCGTCATAGTATTGGGTCTGAAAACGAAGGGAGGGTTGCATCGAGTGGTGGTCAACAGCGAAGGGATCTGGTATCGTTTTTTGAGTTGGTTGCGGCCCTGTCAACCGTATTCCACCGATGCGGAATCGAACCGCACGGTTCAAATCGTGGCCCTTTCTTCACAACCCATTGATTCTCACTCACGGAGTTTTCCAATTATGCAGTTTAACATTGGTGAAGCGTTAGTCGGCGACGGAAACGAAATCGCTCACATCGACTTGATGATCGGAAGCAAAAACGGCCCCGTTGGAATCGCGTTTGCCAATGCATTGTCAACGCAAAGTGAAGGGCACACCAACTTGTTGGCTGTTTTGGAACCCAATGTCGCCGTCAAGCCGTCGACCGTGATGATCACGAAAGTCACGATCAAGGGCATGACGCAAGCCGTACAGATGTTCGGACCTGCTCAATCGGCCGTCGCGAAGGCAGTCGCCGACGCAGTCAGCGAAGGCATTATCCCGAAGGATCAAGCCGAAGAATTGGTATGCGTTTGTGGTGTCTTCATTCACCCGGAAGCCGAAGACAACGAGAAGATCTACAACTACAACTACCAAGCGACCAAAGAAGCACTTGCCGCAGCGATGGCTGGCAAACCAACCGCGGATGAGATGTTGGCTAAGAAAGATTCGGCCGCTCATCCGTTTAAAGGTTTCTAAATCGAGCAAAGAACGATTCCCCCCATCATGCCGAGCAAAATCTTATTGCAACTCGACGCTGACGATTACGCCAGCAGTTTTGATGCGGTGGTGGCCTATGACGCCGGCGTCGAACATTTGCTCACCTACGCTGGTGTTCACACCGAATGTGTAACACCGTTGGTCCATGGAGCGATGTTTACTCGCGGCGGCGACAAACTAAGGCATACCGCCATCTTTGTTGGCGGATCGAATGTGGATCAAGCCGAAGCGATCCTGCGACAGGTCCAAAGTTGTTTCTTTGGACCCGTACGAGTATCGGTGATGCTCGACGCAAACGGCTGCAACACTACAGCCGCTGCTGCGGTCGTCAATGCAGCACGTGAAGTCGAACTTCGCGGTACCAAAGCCGTCGTGCTTGGTGCGACTGGCCCCGTCGGCCGACGTGTCACCCAGTTGCTCGCCCATGATGGGGCAAACGTGATCGCCACAAGCCGCTCGCTCGAAAAAGCGACCCGCGCGTGCGAGCACATTCGCGGAACGTCCCCAAGTGGAACGGTCGAGCCCGCTTGTACCAAGGACGGAAATGCGATGGGACGAATCCTGGACGGCGCGTCAATCTTAATTGCTTGTGGTGCGGCAGGTGTGCAATTGATTGACAAAGAAACGTTGCGGAAATGCCAATCGCTCAAAGTGGCCATCGATCTTAACGCCGTCCCACCAACGGGCATCGAGGGAATCGAAGTGACCAACCGTGCAACCAAGCTAGGGGACGTTGTCACCTACGGAGCGATTGGCGTGGGCAGTTTAAAAATGAAAACGCACAAAGCGGCGATCAAATCATTATTCGAAACGAACGATCGAGTGCTCGATTTCGCAGAGATCTACCAGATCGCCCAATCCGTCGCGACGTAAGGATCTTGGTGTTCGGGTCTTAGCCGTGCGATGCGTGCAATGCAATGAACCTCTCTGCGAAAACCTGATGCCGGTAGTTGATGCAGCGACTGCTTGACCGCACAATACCAAGAAAGAAAACCGAAGCCGAAGCGAAGGCATCGGCATGGAGTCTTGGAGTCATGGGGTGAAGAGGCCGATCAGATTTCGAACAGTCATTTCCAGGTTAGATTGGTTTATCGTCAAATCCCGTTGTCGAAGAAAACTCAAACGAGGTAGGTGAGTTATGAGTGGATGTGAGAATTGCTGGTTTCGCGCGAAGTACGATAAAAACCCAAGATCACTTCTGGGAAGGATGTGGCGGTGGCATATCGGTTTCTGTCCCGGGTGGAAGAAACATTTCCGAGGCCTTTCGGAAGAGAAGCAACAGGCCCTGTCACTCCAATACAAACTAAAAGCGAAGTAAAGAAGGGTGTCGTCCCGACAGCCGAACGCGCGGGGGTCTGCACAATTCAACGTGATCGCTGAAAATCGTGATCGCTGAAAATCGTGATCGCTGAAAATCGTAGACGCCTGAATTAGGGGCCTGGTGAAATGACGGATTCTCTCTCCATTGATCAGGCCAGGAAGCTTGTCTTGCTGTCCCAGAGGCTGCCACCGGCGAGGCAAACCGGCAGTGCGATCGCGGCCACGCTATCCGCGATTGAACACCTTGGTTACGTCCAGATCGATACGATCTCTGCGGTTCAGCGTGCCCATCACCACACCCTTTGGAACCGCAACCCTCGCTACAAGGCCGCCCACCTCGATCAGTTGATCGCCGACAAGCAGGTCTTTGAATACTGGTCTCATGCTGCGGCCTATTTGCCGATGCGCGACTACCGTTACAGTTTGCCGCGCAAGCAGGCAATAGCAAGCGGTGCTCAAAGTCACTGGTACGAGCGTGATGAAAGGCTGATGAAAGCAGTGCTCCATCGCATTGCGACCGAAGGCCGCTTGATGGCCAAGGACTTTGAGCACACCGACCGAAAAATCGGTGACTGGAGAAGCAAACCCGCCAAACGCGCGTTGGAGTGCCTGTACATGCAGGGCGAACTCATGGTTCCTTGTCGGGTCAATTTCCACAAAGTCTATGACCTCACCGAACGGGTGCTACCCGAAGGCACCGACACCACTCTGCCCAATCCCCAGGAGAATGCTCGCTTTCTAATCACCCGATACCTGAAGGCAAACGGACTGGGAAAGTCGGCCGAAATTGCCTACCTACTAAAGGACACTAAACCGCTGGTTGCAGACATCTTGCAGGAAATGGAATCTAGCGGCGAGTTGCTACAGATCCAAGTCAGCGGCAATAGCTACTATGCGTTACCGACTTCGCTGGAACTGTTGAACAAACCGCTGGCTCGCAGCAAGCTAAAGATACTCTCGCCGTTCGACAATCTGCTCATCCAGCGTAAACGCATTCAGGCGTTGTTCGGCTTTGACTACTTAATCGAATGCTATCTCCCGGAGGCGAAACGGCAGTACGGCTATTTTTCTTTGCCTGTCCTTTGGAATGGCGGACTTGTTGCGAGAATGGACTGCAAAGCCGAGCGAAAGAAATCACTGCTTCATATTCATCATCTTGCACTGGAACCATCGCTCGCGGACACCGACGCTTTTGCGTTTGCCCTATGCGAAGAACTAGCAATCTTCCTGCAGTTTAACAATTGCAGTCATCTCCGATTGCACAGAACGACCCCTGCAAAAATCAAACCGGTGCTGCAAACGGCATGGACTCGCCTGTAAATTAAGTACCTGAACCGTCTATTGGCGAGTTGGTTAAGTCTCATCGTTCAAAAAACTATTGGCGTGCTTTCGTGTGACGCAAACCGCTTGCGTTTCTACCTCGGCAACCTTAACTTCTGAATATCGAGCGACGTGATTCTTGAGAAACACTCCAATTGTTTTTTGAGCGTTCGGCGCCACACCTTCGATAAGCGACAGGAATCTCAAATGGTGAATTGTGTCTTCATTGCAACCAGTCTGGACGGGCACATTTCGGACCGCGATGATGGATTAGATTGGCTGCAATCGGTCCCCAACCCGGACAATCAGGACATGGGGTGGGTCGTCTTTATCAATCGCATTGACGCCATCGTGATGGGGCGTAAAACGTTCCAAAAGGTTTGTAGTTTCGACTGCCCGTGGCCTTACCCCGTACCGGTCTTTGTTCTGAGCAACTCATTGTCGTCGTTGCCAAAGGAATATACGGGAAAAGCCGAACTGATTAACGGTTCACTTTCCGATGTACTGGCTGTGATCCACGAAAGGGGACACCAAGAACTCTACATCGACGGCGGCACGGTAATTCAGAACTTCCTGAATGAAGACTTGATCGATGAGATGACCATCACGGTCTTGCCCATTCTGCTCGGCGGCGGTTCGTCTCTGTTTGGCGAGTTAGATGAACCACTTGATTTCGAGCACGTCAAGACCGAAGTTCTGCTCAACGCCATCGTTCAAAATCATTACCGCAGAAGAAGAGTTATTTAAACAATATCACTGAGAAAGACCATGTACATCGAACACGTTGCCATCTGGACCAAAGACATTGAACGGCTCAGAGCATTCTACGAAATGTACTTTGAGGTCCAGACGGGCGAGAAGTACGTTAATCCGAAAAGAGGATTCGAGTTTTACTTCCTGCAATTCGTGTCAGGACCGAGGCTGGAACTCATGTCGCTGTCTACGATTCCGCAAACCAGGGACAACATTGATTGGCAATTCACCGGGATCATTCACCTAGCATTTTCGGTAGGATCAGAACCGCAAGTCGATCAGTTGACTGAAAGATTGGATCGAGACAGTTATCGTACTGTGGATGGTCCACGCCATACCGGGGACGGTTGCTATAAAAATGTCGTGTTCGCCCCAGATGGCAACCGGATTGAAATTACAACGTGAGCCGGAATTGCCCACGAAAAACTGACAGTGGATTGAACGTTATGGAAAGTAAATGGTGGATCCTGGCGATCAAGATTCATCGACATTGATTTGCATTGCGACCGCTTGTTCAAAATCGAATGGACTATAGCAACATGTCTAACAAGCTAAATTCATTCACGGCCGTCTGCGTCGTTTTTCCCGGACTTGCTGGGTCCATCTTCGTCCGAACAGGCGGGCAGTGCATTCACAAAACTCTCTTTGCCGAGCATATCGATGCGCGGATTCTGTTTCAGTCGTTCGCTTCCAACATGAATCGCTTTTAGGCTTTTCTGATAGTCGGGATCCGCCTTGTCAGCAAACACGGGCGATCCGTCCTGGTTCTTACAAAGACCGGCACCGCCGGATGCTTCCGATAGCGGGGCTTGCAACAACAAACTGTGCGACGGATGGGTCAGGTTGATTCGGAACTCGGGGCCCAACTTGTTAACTAAACCCCATTTGACCCCGAATCCATGAGAGGTCAACGCTTTGTCACCCCACACATCGCTATAAACCTTCATGCGTTTGGGAATCAACCATGATTGGTTCAACGCATCGCGTTCATGACAGTCGGCACAGCGCCGATCAAACACTTCTTGCAGGTCACCGGTTGCCCAGGTTGTGTTTGGATTTTCGGTTTCCCAGGCATCTCGCATTCCTAAGCCGCGTGGCCGGTCGTCGACCAGATTGGAATCATAGGTCGCATAGTAGGGGACGTTGGCGTCGATCCAACAATACACGCGAAAACGATCCGACCAACTGACCTCGGAACCGCAATGTTCTTTGGACAAATACTGGTCGATTTTGCTAACTTTTGCACCGACTGTGTTGGGAGTTCCCTCATCGTGATCGAGCGAAAATACCGAAAGGTGATCAACGATATCACGATCAACCAGATGCTCGTAGGATTGGCTAAAGAAACGTGTCTTGTCATCCGTCATGTCAACACTCGCGTCTGGCAATGAACCGCTGTGGCATTCCACACAGTGTTTATCCCAAACCGGCTGAACCACGGTCAGATAATCGATCAAGCCCTGTGTACCCCAGTCCTGTTTTTCAGGAGTCACCGGTGCCTTCTTAAGCGCCATAGGCAGTCCCTGCATCGGTGGAGCCGCACCGAAACCATGCTCACGCTGCTCATGGCATCCAATACAGCTAATGCTTTCACCTGGCATCACATGAATGTCTGCTCCCATTCGCATCAGCGTTTTGCCTTCTCCGTCGAGCACATTGAGCGAAACGCTTCGCATCGCTGGAACCTTGAAACTCGCCGACCCATCGTCTTCAATTGGAACCAGTCCAACGAGTCGTCGGGCGTGCACGGTGCCACGACCGATAATCGGCGAATGCCCCCAAGCCTCGCCGCCTTGAAGAATGCGACTCTTCTGCACTTGCTCTATCACGGAAATGAATTTCGCTTCGCCCCGTTTTACATAACGGGAAATGCCTTGGTAGACATCCTGAACCATCATCGTTGCTGTTTGATCCGCTCCCGCATCAGAGCGATTCATACTCTCGGGATCTTCGTAGGTCCAATTCAATGGCGAGATTTTATCAGGATATACGGGCGGCTTTTTCTTGGCCTCGACCGGCATCGCGTTGTAAACCGAAAGCCCATTTGGCGATTCATAGATCACCTTTTCGTTTCCATACGCGTCCAACAAAAGCAGCTTCAGCGGCGCCATGGTCGATTCCGGTCGTCGGACCCATTTCTTCGTGGTGTTCGGTAGCGTCCATTCTGGTCGCTGCTTGAATCCTCCATACGAAACCAGGAACTGTTTTTCGTTCAGCGGATACGGAGTACGGTAACCATCGGGATACATTCGGTCGCCATAAACAGGAAACTCACGCGTGATCCAGCGGTAACCGGTACCTCGCGGTGATTCCGGACCTTTGCCATCCCAAAGCAAACCGATCATCCCGGCATGATGATTGTGATGCGGACCAAAAACCGCCAAGATCTCTGGGCGATCCGGGATCGGATGCGCCCACCAAAAGCCACCTGGATCTTCGATCGTGTTACCGAAAACAAGTTGAAACCCGGTCCCGTCGGGATTGACGGTCCAAAGCGCGTGTCGCGCAAACACGTTTTTCTCGATGCCATAATCCCAACGAGTGAACATGATGCGTCCATCATTGGTCACGCGAGGCGAATGGTCACTATCGATGTTGGCTGAGATCAACCGCACGTCCGATCCATTTCGGTTCATCGTAAACAGTAGCCCTGCGTACTGTGTCTGACATCCGACGAAGCTCTGTTTGCGCGTTGAGATAAACGCGATACGACCATTTGGTAGTTCCACCGGGCTAATGTCAGCGGTATCGCCAGTCGTGATTTGTTTGAACCCGTTACCATCAATGCCGATTTCATAGATATTCCACGCATAATCCATTGCCTCATTCTTCGCGGAGAAGAAAATGGTTTCCCCATCAAAGGAAAGGCTCATGTCATAGATGCGCATCTTTGGATCCGAGTAAATCACCGTTGGCTCAGCATCAGGTTTCGATGGATCGAGCAAACAAATTGCCGAAGGCAATGACCCCTTGGTTCGATAAGGAGCAATCGCATTTTGATCGTGCAGCGGCTTGGTAATGAACACGAGTGGCGGCAACGCTTTCACTTCGGTTTCCAACGCTGCCTTCACTTTGTCAGCCTGAGCCTTGACGTTCGCTGGTGTTCCTTCTGCCAAAACTTGACGGGTGGCTCGCTCCAACGCTACCAGCGTTCGGTCATACGCAGCCGCAGTCGGAGTTGCTGAATATGATGCCAACGATTCTTCAATTTCAAATCGCTCAGGCGAATACATCGGAATCGGTTCAGCCTTGAATTTGAATCGGTTTAGATACTGCTCGGGCGTCAATTTCTCGACGGTATGAATATCGACATAGAACGGATCGGTGACATCGTGCATACCGTCGATGGCAAACGCAAATCCGTGTTCTGCCCAACGACTCACGTTTTTAACAAGCAATTGATTGATTCCCTTTTTCAAGGCAACCTTGTGGCGCATTGGACCTTGGTATCGACTTTGGCCCGTTAGCTTGTTGTGCCGGAAGACGGCTTCACCATTGATCCAAACCTTGAAAAAATCCTGCACGCGAAAATACATCGAAACCGTTTGATCGCAGTCAGACTCAATCGTGCGATACAAATAGACCGCTTCCATACGCGACGGTGCTGGGCCGCGAGGCAGAAGATTGTAGAAGCCATCTGCATAGTCTTGTCGAACTTTCCATCTCCGTTCCAAGTCAAGGTAACCCGGGAACTCCTTCATCAAGTAAGTTCTGGAGATGTCAATGTCGTTAGCGAGGGCATCCTTTTCGACCTCAAATTCATAGGCCAATGTTCGATCGAGGTTTCCGAACTCTTCGTCTTTGAACGGGCCAATGACGTGCCAATCACCCAGTTCAAGCTCGGCTGCATACGATGTTCCGAACATCGACAGCAAAACAAATCCAACGATCCACTGCATTTTCATATTTGGTCCTCAAAAAAGCCTTTAGCGAGATTATTCGCGGGCAGTTCCAATTCAAACGTAGCGTGTAAAACGCAAACGTAGTGCCTACAGTATCTCAATCTGCGACGTAGGTGGGGACCGTAGATGACATTTTTCTCTGAGCGAGTGGTGCGACCCGCAAGGTGTCGTCCGCGACACTACACGGAACGATAGCGGACGTCAAAAGTTGGTACATAAATAGCGGATTGCAACATCGCCTCCATGAAGAAGCCGTTCAAGCTTTTGTGGCGACCTCGGCCTATGCAGATACTTAACTTAGACGCGTGATCGACGTCTTGGAAAAGAATCCTTACAAGGACAACACAATCGTGGTGTTCTTGACAGATCATGGTTTTCATTTGGGCGAGAAACACAACTGGCAATGGGCGACCCTTTGTGAAAGCGTCACCGGTTTGTGGGTTGAGCGAGGA
The DNA here is from genome assembly GCA_007859835.1 of Novipirellula herctigrandis. Classification (GTDB taxonomy): domain Bacteria; phylum Planctomycetota; class Planctomycetia; order Pirellulales; family Pirellulaceae; genus Novipirellula_A; species Novipirellula_A herctigrandis. Next base: position 170,488 of record SJPJ01000002.1, read on the forward strand.
TCAACGAGTGAAGGACGAATCGTCGGTTTGTGGTGACTGTTGACCTGATGATCGGCTAACAGGACAATTGCCGATGGACTAGTCCTCAATCAAGCGACTGCTAAGTCGCGAATATTTTATAAAACTCGAAAACCCTTGGCGTTTTACGCGTCTATTGGAGGTTACTAAGACTTCAATCCACGCACGCTACAAGGGGTTTCGAGTGAACATCAGGGTACGTCAACAACTGCGAAAACGCAAACGGAGATTATTACGCAGAATTTCAGTCCAGCATGGAGCGTGGAAATCGCCCATGATTCGTCCTTCCACCACGAAACTCGAACTCGCCGAGAAACAGCAGGCGGTCTCCTGCGGCGGTATCGCAGTGATCCTCGAACTGATCAAGAAGCTTGGTCTGCGGAAGGAACTCAATCGTTCGGCAAAGGTATTCAAGCTCCACCTGCCCTACGACGAAACTGACCACATTCTCAACATTGCCCTGAACCTGCTCGCCGGTGGAACGTGCTTGGATCACATCGAACAACGACGCAACGACGAAGCCTATCTCGATGCACTCGGTGCGGAGCGCATACCCGACCCGACTACTGCTGGAGATTTCTGCCGGAGATTCAGTCACCTCAAGCTGCTCATGGTCATGCAGGCAGTCAATCGCGTTCGGCAAACCGTTTGGAAGCAGCAAGAGGACAGCTTTCTCGATTGCGCCACGATCGAAGCAGACGGAACGATGGTGGAAACAAGCGGTGAAAAGAAATCCGGCATCGGCATCAACTACAAAGGCCAATGGGGCTACCATCCGCTGGTCGTCACGCTCGCGGAAACTCAGGAGCTGCTTTACCTGCACAATCGTAGCGGCAATCGTACCAGCGAGGAAGACTCCGCATTTTTCTATGACTTGGCGATCCAACAATGCACACAGGCGGGCTTTCGAAAGATCGTTCTTCGTGGCGATACGGCCTTCTCGTCGACGGAGCACTTGGATCGCTGGGACAACTCAGGTGTGAAGTTCATTCTTGGCTATTCCGCTCATCGGAACCTCTGCCGCATCGCTGATTCGCTTGCAAAAACCGCATGGAAACGGCTTGACCGTTCGAGGCGAAGCACGCCGGACAAGGCAGAGCGTGCCTGCCGTCCGAACGAGAGAGAACGAATCGTCCAGACCAATGGCTACAAGAATCAACGACTTACCGGAGAGAGTTACGCTGAATTCGAGTATTGTCCCACCGCATGCGAGAAGACTTATCGAATGATCGTTGTTCGCAAAGACATTGATGTAACCAGTGGGCAACAGCTACTGTTCTCCGAAGAGCGATACTTCTTTTATATCACCAATGAAACAGCAGGAACTTTGCCAGCGAGGGAAGTGATTCGCGGCAGCAACCAGCGTTGCGACCAAGAAAACACGATCAGCCAATTGAAAGCCTGTGGAGCCTTGACCGCTCCGCTGGATAACCTTGAAAGCAACATGGCGTACATGCTGTTCGCCTCCTTGGCTTGGACGTTGAAGATTTGGAGCGGGTTGCTGGTTCAAGTCAAGGGCAACGAAAGTCAGAAACGTGTTCGCCGGGAAGCTCGCAACCGAATTATTCGGATGGAATTCTGGACGTATTTGAATTCGCTGATCCTTCTTCCCGCTCAAATCATCCGTTCGTCACGGCAGCGCGTCTTCCGGTTGTTAACCTATCGCCCTACGGTGGACCTACTGATGACCCTACACGATCACATCCGCAAGCCACTGCGATGTTGACGACTCAGCACCAACGAAGCCGAGGTCTGGACGTCTCGGTACCGCTCAAACGCCTAACTCAAAGAACACGAGCCATGCGAAGATCAAGATCGAAAATCAAAAAGCCTGGCCACCGGTCTGCTCGCATCGCACAAGCGAAAAACCCGAAAACGTCACGCGTGGATCGCTTGATTGAGGACTAGTGCAATCGTTTTAGCGATGACGCCGATGACGACTCGCATGGCATCATCAACTTGGAAAGCCTCATGTATCTCCGAACCCTCTGCTTGACCGCGTTTCGATATTCATTGCCGCGATTTGAGTCTGGACTTCGATGATGTCTGGATGATGGAACCCGAACACTGGCTTTCACCGGAACACTACTTCCACAGGATGGTGATTGCTGGCCGACGCAAACCATTGGAACAACAAGCTTTCGAAGACTTGCTTCGCAACGCCCACAGGAAATCCGACTGAACAGAAACACCCACTGATCGACTGGATCATGACATTGTGCCACAACACCTCGCCCCGACAGTATCAGAAACTTATTTATGAAAATCAATCAACCAGCTATCATCACGGCGTGTTTTTTTTTAGTCGGCCTGCCTGCGTTAGTACGTAGCGAAGAATGGACTCAGTTCCGCGGACCCGATTTTGGTCGGACGTCAGAGACCAACATTGCCAAAACCTGGGATACGGAAGGTATCCAGTGGAAATCGCCACTTCCCGGCCGCGGGGCGTCTAGCCCTGTTGTCTTTGGCGACCATGTCTACATTACCGCATTTACCGGCTACGCGATCGACAAGCACAATCCAGGTGACCCAACTCAGCTTGTGCGACATCTTCTCTGCCTCGATGTGAACACCGGTAAAATGCTCTGGCAGAAGTCGGTCGCAGACGATTCGGTCAAGGATCCTTTTTCGACCTGGGGAACGGCGAAGGCCGGGTACGCTTCAAGTTCTGCTGCGGTTGACGCATCGGGCGTCTATGTGTTGTTCGGTGCGACTGGCGTCCTGGCATTCAGCCATGACGGTGAAGAACGGTGGCGCACGTTGTGTGGCAACGATACCCACGAGTATCCCGCAGGGACCTCGCCTGTCCTGTACAAAGATTATGTGATCGTTAACGCCAGCTACGAGTGTGGTGACCTGATTGCGTTGCGAAAGTCCGACGGGTCCGAAGTTTGGCGACAGAAAGACGTCACTCAATCATGGAATACGCCGATCGTCTATCAAAGTGTAAATGGAAAAGACGAGTTGGCTGTGTCCGCCGTTGACGAAATCCGCGCGATCGACCCGCTGACCGGAAACGGGCGCTGGACTTGCGACGGATTCGACGAATACGTTTGCCCGAGTTTGATCGCCCAGGACGGTGTTCTATACGCGATCGGCGGACGCAAAGGCGAGGCGTTGGCAGTTCGCTCGGGCGGCAACGGCGATGTCACCGATTCGCACAGATTGTGGGAGATCAAAGAAGGTGCGAACGTCTCATCACCGGTGTATCATGACGGTTACCTTTTCTGGGCAAAGGATAAAGGCAGTATCCTCTATTGTGTTCATGCTGAAACAGGTGAGGTCGCTTATGAGCAACGACTTCGGCCGTCCTGCGACGAGATCTATGCTACGCCGCTTCTGGCCAACGGGCGGCTTTACTACGTTAGCCGGGAAAATGGCATCTTTGTTGTCGATGCTACCCCAGAGTTCAAACTATTGGCTCACACGAAACTTGATGGCGACGACTCGTTGTTCGCGGCATCACCTGTCCCACTTCTCGGCGGCGCCGTGCTGCTTCGTAGCGATCACTTTTTGTACCGAATGAAACCAGCGAAATGATCCAAGCGTCAAGCCAATAGCAATCATTGAAGTTCGGGCCATTTGCCCGATGCAAAGCTTGGCGTGTGGGTTAGCGGTGCGGCCATTGATCGTTTTTCGCAAGCGGGTTAGCTCCACTCTCATCCGGAAAGAGGAGCTAACACAGGATCGCTGAACGGTTGGGTTCAAGTCAAAGACAAATCATCGAACTGCGTCCAAAACTCATCGACCGTGGCTTCATCGTCTAGTTCGCCATCGACCATCTCGTCAATGATCACATCGATGTCCGACAGTACTGCCTCGACGGCAGGCACGAAGGCAGGCACTTCTTGGTCCTCGACTACCGAGTCCATCGGTGCATCAGCAAGGACCTTTTCGTCCTCTGTCCAGACAGCATCCAGCGTGACCGTGGGGAACAGCAGTTGTTCCGGGGAGCTTTCATTCAACTCATTGATGACGAGCAACGCGTCAAGAGCGGTGACCCGGCTGTCGCGATTGACGTCGTTGGCAAGATCGATGAGTCGGGTTCCACTTTCCCCAGATGCGTCAGACGGATTGAGCGTGTTGATGATTTTTAATGCATCTAACGGAGTGACTTGGCCGTCAAGATTCGAGTCCAATGCTGCGAGGGTTCCAGCAGGTGCTAAACCGATGAAGATTGGGACTGAGAATTCAGATGTGTTTCCATTTAGATCCGTTGCCGTCGCAACCAGCTGATCACCTTCGGAGACCAATCCACCAACATCCAACATCGTGATTGAATTGGTGCTATCGGTCGATGTGTAGGTATCACTACCAAGATACACTTGACCTTCACCGCTTCCGTCGGACTTGAAGAACTCGACGGTTAAGTCGTAGGCGGAACTGGTTGTCGACGAATCAACAAAGTAGTTCAATTCCAAATCGCCCTCAGAGAGCGTCATTTGAGCCGCCATAACAGGGAAATTCTGCAACTGATTTGGGCCAACATCTGTATCATCGGTGTCGTTGGCGGTGATGCGATCGATACCCAGATTGATGCCCAGTCCAGCATTGCTAAAGATCGAATTCCTCTGAATCGCATTGCCTGTGGCGTTCGCTCCTCGCACGTGCACGCCCTGTTGCTGGTTGCCTGAAATCACGTTACCTGCTCCGGTCAAGGTGCCACCGATCGTGTTGCCTACGCCGTCATCAATCAGTACACCGCTCCTTAGGTTTCCGATGGCAGTCGTGCCGAAAGGATCCGTGCCGATATAGTTCCCTTGAACCGAATTTCCGGTGGCACCTATTCCCGATAGGTGTACGCCATAGTGATCGTTGCCTGAAATGACATTGCTTGCCGCCGGCGTGGTGCCTCCAATCGTGTTGCCGGGAGCATCGCCGACCTTCACACCGCTCCGTGAGTTACCTAGTGCTGCAGTGAATGTGGCGTCCACTCCGATTAAATTCCCTTGTACTGAATTCCCAGTCGCACCTGCGCCAAGAATGTACACACCATGATAATCGTTGCCAGAGATTTGATTGCCCGGGCCTACGGCATTTTGCGGTGCACCGTTTACCAACACACCATTCAGTGTGTTTCCTAGGTCCTTCTCGCCATGGATATCCGTGCCAATCGCGTTCATTTGAATGAGGTTCCCCGTGGCGCCGGCTCCTAACAAATACACACCATGTTGGTCGTTACCGGAGATCACGTTACCTGCGCCAACGTCGGTTCCACCAACGGTGTTGTTTGCCGCGGCATTAATCAATACACCGCTTCTTAAGTTGCCAAGGTCTGCTGTTCCGTTAAGATCCGTGCCGATGAGGTTCCCCTGAACAAGGTTCGCTGTGGCTTCGGTTCCTAACAGATACACGCCAAATTGATCGTTGCCGGAAATGACATTTCCGGCTCCTACGTCGGTGCCTCCAACCGTATTTCCCACGGCGCCGTTGACAAGCACGCCGCTCAGAGTGTTACCTAGGTCCAACGCGCCATCGAGATCCGTGCCAATCAAATTCCCTTGAACGAGATTCAATGTGGAGCCGGTTCCTAACAAATAAATGCCATGGTGGTCGTTGCCAGAAATCAGGTTGCCCGTTCCGGTCAAAGTACCGCCAATCGTGTTACTTGCCGCGTCACTAATCAGCACGCCGCTTCTTAAGTTGCCAACGTCTGTGGTGCCATTAAGATCGGTGCCGATGTAGTTCCCTTGAACCGAATTTCCGGTGGCATCGGCTCCTAACCCGAACATTGCATCCGCGGATTCAGCTTGCCCACTAGCGCGAAAGCCTTAGTCCTGATAGTCATTGGAGTTACCACACCTCAATTTCCACAGGCCCAAGGCTTTCTGCAATGACAGATCGTAAACGAAAACGTCCTGCTCTGAAACGCCTACGTCGGCAAGCTGTTGATGCTGACTTCGACGGTGGAACGCTCACCTCCGATGGCGGCTTGGTGCTCCTTCGCGAAGTTGATCGGCGGCTCGATCTGATCCGAAGGGTCGATCAAGCCATCCCCGATCCGCGTGATCCGATCTACACCGCGCATCAGCAAGACGAGATCCTCATCAGCCGAATCTTCGGCATCGCCGCCGGTTACCAAGACGCCAACGATCACGACGCCTTGCGGCACGATCCCGCTTTTCAAGTGGCTGCCGGAAGGACGCCAGCAGAAAACGATTACAGCGAAGGCGCCTATCCGCTTGCCAGTCCCTCGACGCACTGCCGGTTTGAAAACCGAATCGACTCCAAGGCCATCTTCAAGCTTCACGAAGTCCTCGTCGATACCTTCCTGGATAGCTTCGACGAGCCGCCTGAAGAAATCATCCTGGACTACGACGCGACCGATGACACCGTCCATGGCAACCAAGAGCGTCGGTTCTTCAACGGTTACTACGACAGCTACTGCTTCCTTCCGCTTTACGTTTTCTGCGGCGATCAGATTTTGGTTTCGTATCTGCGGCCCAGTAGTGTCGGAGCGGCTCATCATGCTCGGCCGGTTACCAAGTTACTGGTCCAGAAGATTCGTTCGCGTTGGCCTGACGTGAAGATCATCCTTCGCGGCGACGGCGGCTATGCAGACGAACCGCTGATGCGATGGTGCGACAAGAACGATGTCGGCTACATCTTCGGCTTACCCAAAAACAAGGTTTTGGTGCGGGAAATCGCTTGCGAAATGACTCGGGCGAGGATTCAGCAATCGTATCTCGGTGGCAAGCGAGCGTGCTTCAAATGGTTTCGCTATCGAACGTCCAGGACTTGGGATCGTCATCGCTGGGTTGTCGGCAAGGCACAGTACACCGGCAAGGGAGCCAACCCGCGTTTCGTGGTCACCAACCTGCCCAGCGACGCGGGCATTGTTGATACGACAAGGCACCGGCCGATGGTCGACGGCAAGCGACAACCTTGGGAAGTCAAGGAAGCCGGGACACAGTGTAGCGTCGCTTGGAATCCGGAAGACTTCTATCGCACGATGTACTGCATGCGTGGTGAGATGGAGAACCGGATCAAGGAACAGCAGTTGTGTCTGTTCGCCGACCGAACCAGTTGCACGCGATTCATGGCGAATCAATTTCGACTGATGCTCTCATCGCTGGCCTATGTGTTGGTTGATGGCCTGAGGCGACTGGCACTTTCGGGCACCGAGCATTCACGCCTGCGTGTGGACAGCATTCGCCTGCGACTGTTGAAGATTGCCGCTCGGGTCCAAGTGACTTCTCGCCGGGTGGTGTTTCATCTTTGCAGCCATTGTCCATCGGCGGCGCTATGGGACGACGTGATGCTGCGACTTTGCCGTAGCGATTAGCCTTGCCCATCGCCAGAGATAATTCGCAACCCGCGAGCCGATGGTCAACGTGGGGGAAGGGGGAACTCCGCGCCGCCAACAAAAAAGACGATCAAATCGATGCTCCAAAGTGGCCCATGCCATCCCAGCTAAACTCAAAAGCGTCTACCACAGGCGGATGCAATGTTCGGGCTAATAGGTATACGCCATATTGATCGTTGCCTGAAATCACATTGCTGGCTGCTGGCGTAGCACCTCCGATCGTATTATCGGGGGCGTTGTTGACAAAGACACCACTCCGTAAGTTACCTAGTGCGGCCGTGCCGTTGCTATCCGTTCCGATAAGGTTCCCTTGAACGAGGTTGGCTGTGGCGTCGGTTCCTAACAGATACACGCCATGTTGGTCGTTGCCGGAAATCACGTTACCAGCTCCGACGTCGGTGCCACCAACCGTGTTGCTTGCCGCGGCATTGATCAGTACACCACTTCTTAGATTGCCAATGTCGGCCGTGCCGTTAGGATCCGTGCCGATGTAATTCCCCTGTACCAAATTTCCAGTTGCGTCTGCTCCTGATAGATAGACGCCACATTGATCGTTGCCTGAAATGACATTACTGGCTTCTACCGTGGTGCCTCCGATCGTGTTGTCGTGTGCATTACTAACCATGACTCCGCTTCGCAAGTTACCTAGCGTTTCGGTGCCATTGATATCCGTGCCAATCAGGTTCCCTTGAACAAGGTTGGCTGTGGCGCCGGCTCCTAACAGATACACGCCGAATTGATCGTTGCCGGAAATCACATTGCCGGCTCCTTCGTCGATGCCACCGACCGTATTGCCCACGGCGCCGTTGAGCAGCACGCCGCTCCGTGTGTTACCAAGGTCCGTCTCGCCATCGATATCCGTGCCAATCAGGTTCCCTTGAACAAGGTTCGCTGTGGCGCCGGCTCCTAGCAGATACACGCCATGTTGGTCGTTGCCAGAAATCAGGTTACCAGCTCCGGTCAACGTGCCACCAACCGTATTGCTTGTCCCCGCATTAATCAGCACACCGCTTCTTAAGTTACCAATATCTGTCGCACCGTTTAGATCCGTGCCGATAGAGTTGCCTTGGATGAAGTTTCCGGTGGCACCAGTACCGGCGAGGTAGATGCCATACTGATTGTTCCCGGAAATTGTATTGCCTTGACCTGCACCAGACCCGCCGATGGAGTTGTCAGCAGTGCTGGCGATGATCCCATTGGCCTGATTCGGCAGTGGGCTATATCCCCTGGCATTGAGTCCGATGATGTTGTCGTGAACGATGGTTTGGACCGCTGTTGAACCCAGGATCGAAACCCCATTGCTGCCGTTACCCGAGATCACGTTACCTTGGCCGACAAGACCAATGATGGTATCGGGTGCGTTGATGATTGAAACGCCATTCTGACTGTTGGGGACGGCCGACGATCCGTCTGGCGAAGTTCCGATTTTGTTTGAGGTGATAACATTCGCGGTAGCTAAAACACCATTGACGATGATGCCCGTTGTGCCATTGGCCGCAATGACATTTGCATCGATGGTATTGTCACTGCTGTTCACAACATGAGCGCCCGACAGCCCGTTGCCCAACGCCATTCCGTTTGGATCGAGCCCAAGGAAGCAATCCGTAACCGTGTTTCCAGCGCCACCGTTGAACTCGATACCGTCTCCACCAAAACCGTAGATTGCAAGCCCGATTAGGCTGCTACCCGCTGCGGTATTAGAAAATTGGAGACCATCAGCCGACAGACTGGACGTAGCCCCTTCGAGCCCAATCAGAGGAGTGGACGCATAGCTGGGCTGTGTAGAGCCATCGACGAATATCGGATCAATAACCGTTGGTAGCGCATCGGAGAGTGATATAACCTGTGGTCCGTCACCGGGGATGTCGAATTGGATCACGTCAAGATTTGCTAAGAAGTTGGCTTCTTCAATTGCCGCACGCAAACTGGTAAATCCGTCTCCGTCTAAGGCAATTCCGTCACCCAATAGCGCATCATGCGTGTCGCTGGTCGTATTGACAATAAATTGACGAAGATTGTTCGGCTGGTTCAGCGAGGCATAACCAACCGTGCCAAAGACGTCAGTTACGTATAGTTCAATAAAGTAGACTCCAGCCCCCAATCCTTGTGAATCGAGGTACACTTGAAGATCAAGCGAGCCGTCCGTTTCACTGGTGACTAGCAATCCGTCGACATACCACTCATAAGTGACATCGGGATCTTCGGTGACATCGGGAAGTTGTCCTAAGGAAGCGACAATCATGTCATTCGGTTGCGACTGGATGCTAACATCGATTTCGTATTCCAGTACGAGTTGCGAGTCGTACAAGGAGGCTGGTTTTTTGTCGCCTTTGATATAGACCGAGAAATCGAAACCTTCGGACAGCCAAGCACCATTGACGGTCAGGTAAGAAGTGGATCCACCGTCGTCTCGTGTAATCAAGGCTCCGCTGTCATCCACGGCAAGACGTTCATCGATGATCACGCCATTGAAATCACGCACGAGTCCGACCCAGTGGGTGCTTTCTCGAAGGTCGACGCCATTGTCCAATACACCAGCACCATCCAACAAATTGATGATGGTGGTTGTATCACCACCAGTGGGATACTTGATGTTGTATTTCGTAAATGGGGGACGACTTTGGGGAATCAGTGGGATGTCGACGCCCGGCAAGTCCTGGCCGAATTTACCTGCCTGCAATCGCCAACGTGGTCCTGGCACGTTAAGCACCAAATATTCATCGTCAACATTATTTACCGTTTCAAACAACTCACGTGCGTACTGGGCATTGGGTTCGAACGGATCACGATTCATCGTCGTAAACCATGCGTTGGTGAAACCACCCGTCAAGTCGGACGATATTCCATCCGGCTCAATCAACATTGAGTCACGGAAAATTGTCCCGTCAACAATTGTCGTGCTGCCATCGCTTAGTACAACCTCGATTTGGTTCTTGACACCAATTTCGTTGCCATTGAGGTCGTGGATAATCAGATCCTCTGGCGTCGCGTCCGTTGGCGGCACGATATTGCCGTTTTCATCGAGCAAGAAATAGGATGGATAGTAGGTTCCATTCCCAGCGTAGTCATTCAGATCCGAGACCCACAGGAATTCACTCGCGTCGGCGGGATTGGCAACGACCTGGTAGTTGCCAATAACTTGGTATTCCGGTGTTCGTCCTGTGGCCTCTTCGTTTTCAAGATCCTCGGGACGAATCTGGTCATTGGGGTTGTTTGTGACCGCGTGGTTTACTCGAAGGTTCGCAGTTGTTACGTGATAAGTCAGCCCCGTCTCTGTCCATGCTTGTGGTAACGGCAGCGAGGCATTTAGCCGGATATCATTAGGACGCTTCACAGCAGTACCCCAGCGGTATAGCAATTTGCCATCATCTTTGAATGTCACCGAATAGATCGGAACATCTTCATCAACATCGAAGGCGACAAAGATATCCTTGAGAACAGAACTCTCGTTTGGTTCGATTAACCCATCATTGAAAGCGGCGACTAATTCGGCTCCGCTATAGGTGGTCCCATGAATTCCTTCCGTCGGTGTGTAAACTCCTGTCGCCTCATCGTAGGCCAAGTCGATTCGCACGAACGTATCATCCGAGGGAGACTCGTCAAAACCTAGGATGTCAGCCATCACTCGGTAGTGTTCTGTCGATGCCTTGACAGTGTCGCCACCCAATCCGGTCAGCCAAGTTCCTAATGGCAATCCCGATTTAAAGAGGACGGTATCAGCATCAGACAACTGCATGCCGATCGCATTTCCGTTGCCGTCATCCAAATTGCCGACCCAACCTTCGGTATAGATCCCATCGTTCACCTTTTCTTCACCACCAACAAAATCCAAGACGTGGAATCCGAAAGTGCTGTCGATGGGATAGAGCGTAACGCCTTCTTTCGTCACGATTGGCTCAACGTCACCAACACCCGCAGTATCGATGATCGAGGGGTCGTTAACGTACATGCCCCCGTCATATCCCCCAAGGACATCATCGATTGAGAATGTGTGGAGTTGCGAGATGTAGTCGGTCCCAATGTCTCCGTCGAACTCCCCAATCGCTGGAGTGAGCCGTTGCAAGCCTGCGCCGGGTACTGCGTCACCGTCGGCATCTTGATTTCCACCCGAGCCGCCACCATCGCCTCCGTCATCACCGGTCGACGGAGTGGGTGGGACGACTTCACCGATCCAATTGAAGTCGCCGACCATCACATTGGTCCAAACTTCATTTTGATTCCACGATCCGAACGGCTGGAATTCGAAATCCATGCCGTCGGAAAGGCCGACGGTCCACTTAGCATCAACGTCATCACGGCCAGCGACATCGATCAATCCATCGCCATTAAAGTCGCCGCTGCACACGTCAACGAACGTACCACTTGTCGACCATTGACCGAAGGTCGCATTGCTGGACTCCGTTCCGTCGGCAACCTTCACCCACCATTGGTTGTTTATGTTTCGTGCGATAACGTCCTCATCGCCATCGGCATCGACATCGCCGATCATGACGTCCAAGATTGGCTCGTTCGGTATACTACCTCCCCAACCTTTTGTCTTGAACTGTTCACTCCCGCTATCGGAGATTCGCGACTCGGTCAATACCCAAGATCCGCTGCTGGCAATTCGAGCGACGATGTCATCGCGGCCATCCCCGGTGACGTCACCTGTTAGCACGTGGCTGTAATTGGTTTGGTCATTGTCGATCAACGTTTCCCACGGTTCACTTCGAAAAACGTCGGTTCCTGTATCATCGGCAGTATAGGAGATGACAACCCATTGGACTTTGTCTTCCCCATTGTCATCAATAATGTACCGCCGGCCAACGATATCTTCTCTGGCGTCGCCGTTGTAATCACCCACCATGATGTGCTCATAAACTTCACTCCACGGCACGTTGCTCATGTCATCCGTGAACGATCCGTCATAGGAAGCGAGATACCATGTCCCCGAAGCGTCGCGGCCCACGATTTCATCGATGCCATCGCCATTGAAATCGACGGGCATGGCATTGTCCCAAACTGCCGGTGGGCTGCCGGTTACGTTAAGCACGGAATCATCAAACGACCATTGATCGTCAACATAGGTTGTGACGGAGGTCATCCAGTTTTGCGTCTCAGGATTCCAACCAACGATATCGTCTGCGCCTTCACCATTCAGTTCGGCAACCATCACGTTCGTCCACTCAACTCCGTCGGTCCAACCGCCGTAGCGAGTTTCTTTGAACACGTCTCCGTCGGAGATGCTGACCCACCACGATCCGTCCGTCCGACGACTGATGACGTCATCAATCCGATCCGTGATGCGGACTTGGTAGTCTTCGACTTCACCATAATGGAGAGTTTCATCACCCAATTCACCTGTGGGCAGGATTTGAATGCCCTCATCGGGTCCAACTGGACTTAGACGGAAACGAATGTATGATTCGCCCGCAACTGCTTCAGCAGGAATAAGCATCGCAATGTTCACAAATCCTCCGTCAGCCAATTGCAGCTGATCCACAACCTCCGTGACCTCAGGATCCTCTGTGGGAACTCGGAATTGAATTCGTTCTGCGTCAGGGTCGAATAGACCATCGAGATTCGCATCGATCCAAGCGTATAGATACCCACCGTCCGGATCGACTGTCGAATTGCCATCGGCTAAACGTAAATAAGCGTCTACGTCAATCCGTGTGTCAGCACCGGGAATGATCGCACTATGAAAAACGATGCCTTCTTCATCATCGAGATTAACACCGTCATCTCCTAAGGCATCTTGTGTTGAAATCGCATTCGCTTCGGCATCGATCCCAATGTTTTCAGCGACGCCTAGGTAGTAGACGGGCGTGCCGGATGGGTCGACCAGAAGCTTAGCGCGAGCGGGTTCCGCGAGATCGTTATCAGGATCGCTTTCATAGGAAACGGGAGCATCGCCATAATCGAACGCATCCACACCTTCAGCCAATTCATAAGTCAGGATCAGTTGCGCATCAAAGAGGGTTGCCGGTTTTTGATCGCCTTTGACATAGAATGCAAAGTCGAACCCGTCGGTCAGTGGCAAACCATTGACGGAGACTCCATCATTATCTGGATCGCGTTCGTTGATACCCTCATCGTTAAGCACTGTGAACACCCAGTGATTGCTGTCTCGGAGGTCAACACCGTTATCCAGCAATCCAGCACCGTCAAGCAGGTCGATCGTCGTAACCGTTTCAGCGCCAACCTCATACTTGATATTATCGCTTTGGAAAGGAGGCTCGCTGCCAGGCTCTAGGGGGATTTCCATTCCCGGGATGTCTTGCCCAAACTTATTGGAAAGCAAACGCCAACGTGGTCCTGAGACGAGAGAGCCATCGTCGCCATAGTAGTACTCGAACGGATCCCGATCCATCGTTGTATACCACTGCCACGTGAAACCTTCCACGATATCTTCTGAGATCCCTTCTGGGTTAGCGAGGGCGGTATCGCGAAACGTCGTACCAACGGAGATGATCTCGGTAACCGGTGCTCCGCTGACGTCCTCGGTGACGACGACTTCCTTGTTACGCAAGCCGACCACAGCGACATCTTCCCCTAGTTCATTGGGCATTGTGATGAGTTGCGGATCGCCATCGACATCCGCAATCGGAGTTCCGGAATTGTCCGACGGAACGACGTAGACAAGATCGTCTAAGCTGAAGTCAGGATAACCCTCTGGGGCTTGAGGGTCACTTGCGTCGAGATAGACAACTTCCCCCTCGGCGTCTAACCATAGATAACTCGGCAAGTAACTTCCGTCTCCTGAATAGTCGTTGCCATCGGCTCGCCATGCAAAACTTTCGTCCCAACCATCGACGCCCCAACTACTGGGGTCACTGACTGTAACGCGGTAAGAGGGAATGCGACCAGTTGCAATCTCGTTTTCCAAATCCTCTGGGCGAATTTGGTCGTTAGGGTTATTGGTAATGGTGTGACGAACTTGCAGTTCCGCTTGGGTGACGACATAGCCAGGTTGGCCATCCTCGACGGCAAGCCATTCTTCGGGAAGCGGTACATGGACCCCAATGCGAATGTCATTGGGGCGTTTCACCAATGTGCCCCAACGGTACAACAGCTTTCCATCGTCCTTGAAAGTCACCGAGTAGGATGGCGATTCTTGGATTTCGCCGGTGTAGGGATCATGTTGATAGGCAACGAATAAATCGTTCATCACGGTGCTTTCGTTCGGATCAACGTCGCCATTTTCAAACATGCCCACTACGTCACTAACCGTCAGTGGAGTGTCCTGAACCTCGCCGTCGACAATCAATCGATACTCATCGTCAGTCGGATCTCCATCCAATCCAAGTAAGTTGGACATGACCACGTAGTGTTCGGTGGAAGCCTTCACGGTATTGCCACCAAGTCCGGCTGCCCAGGTACCGATCGGAAGCGTGGATTTGAAACCGTCTGTTTCGACATTGGAAATAACCAATCCAATTGGCTGGCCATTGCCGTCATAGGCGTTTCCTACCCAACCCTCACGAAAGACACCATCGTCCAAGGATTTTTCTTCCGCACCAACAAAATCTTCGACCACAAAACCAAATGTACTATTGATCGGATAGAGAACATTGCCTGCCTTATCCAGAATCGCGGGTGTGTCGTCACCATGCAATTCAGGCGCATACACGCCTGGCTCCGCAGTGAAGTCAATGATGTCGACACTTTCTGTCTTATTCGTTGTGCCGACAAAATCCCCTGTAACCTCGACGTAGTCGTTGCCACCTAAGCCTGTATTCGGATCATGAATCGAAAACTCAACCAGCGGCGAAAGATAGCTGATGTCTGCAGCTAAAAGTATTCGCTTTTCGATCGTTTCCAAACCCAGCTTCCGCAAGCGTACGTTTCTCGCACCGCGTTTCCTCTTGGCTAAATTGCGAGAAACTCTGGACAGCTGATGCACGAAGTTTTTGGTTGCTAGCTTACACATGGGATATTCCTAGAACGCGATGCTAAAACTCCAATGCTCGAACCTCACGTGAGATCCAAACAAAGAAGCTCACTCCATCTTGCCAAGAGGGTGGAACGACTATGACGACAATTTGTCAGTTGCTACGCAGGGAAATCTTTGGTTTCAAAATGTGTTGCGGTATGCATATACGCTCACCCAAACTCGTTACGAGAAACGTCCAAAGCAAAAGCTTGATGCGAGCGTTGCCAGCCACGGATCCAAGCACCTACTGTGCCACACCCCCCCCTTTTTTTCTGCCACTGCAAAAGCAAGAAAATCTCTATCGCTGCACAAAGGCAATTCAGCCAGCATTAACTCGGCTCAAACAAAGACGCAATGTCGCTGGCAAAGCCATAGTGACAATTCGGACAAGCTCACCGCTTCAAAACATCTCGCCAGTCTCAAGTGGTGTGTTCGATCCATACTGCACACTCAGTGCAACATGTTGTCACGTTCCTTAACTGTCATCGCCTCATGATTCACCCGAATGAACCAAACACCACGCGCTAAACAGTCGCTTTGCTCAACAAAATCTTTACCCATACGTGTGCGATGTAGTCGCATAGACTGTGACCGTTCTCACAAGCAGCGTGCGTCATCGACTCAATCCCGTTAACGATCGCGATACACAACTTACATTCGGTAAGGTCCGCTGAGCGACGTCGATCCGACTTGAAGTCGAACAGGATTGGTTTGATGGGTTGGACCATCGGGTGAGTACGGAGAAAGCATTCTTGCTACCGCTATTATCGCTTCCATCTTTTTCGATACCGAAGAGCTATTGTGACTCGGTCAATCCCCCATCATGAAGACGCCGCCGGAGCGAAGGGGAGGATCGAACAGTCGGAGCAAGCAGACAGCAAAACCACGCTTCAAAATGCCACGAGTTTGGTCGGCCAATCGAAGCTCATCGATCGGCTAACTCGCTTAGACCACATGATGATTTGTTCAACATCTTGGATAAACTCTCTCTAAAGTCGAGGCTCCTCACGCCGAGCGTTGTGGAAAGCCAAATCCTTTGGACGACACATTACGATCGTGAGCCTGACGGTTAATTTTCTTGACCGTGCGAGTCAGAATAACGCGATATTTCTCAATCGGATCGAGAAACCCGTTTTTACTCGAGGCGAATCACCTCGTTCGACAGCGTCCCATTATTGGAAGTAGCTGCAGTGGTGCCCGCCGATCACATGGGGAGTCCGCATCAAGCATGAGGTGGTGAGATGATTCCGAGCGTGCTTGGGGCCTAGAATGGCCGACGAAGGAGATCTCAGCCTATCCGAGATTGCAACAGAAATTGCTCGCCGAATCTGAATACGACTTGCTTGTGGTTAACAAACGACCTCGTTCCGCCGTCCCTTTTTGCGGCGTGTCGGCTACTGTCGACGCTGATGCATGAGAAGATGAATTTAAAGCCATTTCTTATTTCATTCAAGGCTGACTCTCTCGAGGGTTAGCATTCGAAATTCCATCGCCTCGGCGCCGGGTATTGCAGTGGCACGCAGGGTCAATTCTCCTTTGCCTTTCCTCAAATCGATCTCGCCAATACCAACTGGCCTGAAGTCTTTGACGTAGGATTCAGCCCGGGGATGGCGATCGTTTTCGGCTCCGCGTTCAGGCACGTCGTGTGCCTCAGCTATTTGAAAGCGTAGGCTCGCATCATTAAAACGAAGCGTACAGTCGGCACCGGCCTGCTTGGCTGCATAGTAAAGCACCACCTTGTATTTTCCAGTCGTGGCGACTTCGGCAACAAACGTGATCTTGTCGTCAGTGTTTTTCCAATTTTTGAAGTAGGAGCAATTGGGGTATCGATTCGACCGCTCAATCCCACCGTGGGCAACGGCATCGCGAGCCGGCAGTTGAGTTAGGATCGAGTCTGGGTGAGCGATCACAAAAGGACGATCGTCGACGAAATAGCCAGCCATGTGGGCTTCGCGATGTACCGTGACTTTTTCGACGAGCGAAGCAACAACATCCAGATGCTCTTTGCTGACATCTTTCCTCTGTCCAGGATCCGCGATCATGTCGAAAAGCTTACCCTGATTATCAAGTCGGAATTGTTGGCTGCGGGCGCTGATTTTGTCCTTCCAGTGGTTGATCAGAATACGGTCGGGCCAGCCTTCGGAGTTTCCGATGAGTAGCGGTTTGAGGCTTACACCGTCTAGCGACTTCTCTGTCTCAAAGGAAATATCGGCCAGCTCGCAAAGAGTGGGCAGCAGGTCACGTGCACTCGTGATTTCTGGAATCTTGGTCCCGGGTTTGATAGCGTGTGGCCAGCGGACATAGAGCGGACTGCGGACACCTCCCTCATCGGTGCTTCCCTTTTTACCTTTCATCCCGCCGTTCCATCGGGTTCCGTTGGGGCCGTTGTCATGAAACCAGACCACGATCGTATCGTCAGCGATGCCCAATGTGTCAAGTTTCTCTAGGACTCGGCCCACGTTCCAATCCAGGTTCTCACACATTGCCAAGGCGCTGCGTTTGTGACTTTGAATTTCCTTATTGGGTTGCTGTTCGTTTTTGAACTGCAAAGGTCGATCTGAAAAGCGTTTCCAAAATCGTTCCGGAACCTGCATGGGAGAATGAGGAGTGTTGTATGGCAGATATGCAAAGAACGGTTTCTTCTGATCGACCGACTTCTCCATAAAGGCTATCGCATTGTCAGTGAAGTCGTCGATGCAAAAACCTCTCCCGCGCACGATGCGACCATTTCGCTCGAACATCGGGTCGAAATAGTTGCCCCAATGGCCACTGCAAAAGCCGTAGAACTCGTCGAACCCACGACCGTTGGGATGATAAGGGTACTGCATCCCGTTGTGCCATTTACCAAAAGCGCCAGTTCGATAACCTTCCGCTTTAAAAAGATCGCCAATCGTTACCTCGTCAAGATCCATGCGTTCGCCACCGGCAGAGGTCGAGTAGACGCCAGAGTAAGCATGATGACGACCGGTAAGGAATTCGGCACGCGTAGGAGAACATACTGGACAGACGTAAAAACGATCGAAACTGGCACCGGCAGTGGCCAGCGAATCGATGTTCGGTGTTTCAAGATCGGTATTACCGCTGCTACTCAAATCACCCCATCCCTGATCGTCACTTAGAAAAACAACGACGTTGGGACGTCTTGCTTGTACTTCCGCGACCACTGGCACCGTAAACGCCGCAACCAAGGCACAAAATAACCATTGTACGATTTTCAAGTCTGTTCTCATGTCCGTTCTCAGTACCAAAGCATCTTCATCATGAACGTGGGATGATCGTAAGCAAGAACCTGGCATGGCGCTGCGATGCCAAGCCGGGCATTGATCTAATCTAGTCGATGTCATAGTAGTCGATGTCATAGTCGATCGCTACAAAGCAACCACGACGCCGCTGGAAAACAGAACAGGTGAGGGCGTGGACAGCGAGTCGTTGAGTTTCGCGATTCATGAGCGGGCAGTTTAAATCCGATCGCCGCGGCAACGCCAAAGATGCCGTACTCGCGACTCGGGCAATGCAACCGCCCACTCGTCAAGCCATGCCTGCCAGCAGCGTGAACTTGAGAACTGGGATCCAGGAGTACCTTTGGCCCCTATCCAAAGAGATGGAGATTGAGCGGCGAGCTTTGTGATTCGGCGAAATGAGACAGACACCGCGCTGCAGACCAATGATTTTGATCAACGTGGAAACCGGCGATACGCTGGGATGCAATACGAACGACGTTGACGCGACACTCGTCGACACTAAAAATTGGGGATTTCGAGGAATCTGGCGTACACCGCGATCGCTCGCCATTTGTGGATGTGAGAGATTCTCTCAGCGGCCATGCATCCGTCGCTCACTGTCAATGACGATTTGAGAAAGTTGTCTATTGCAAACGGTACGGTATATTGATGCTCAACATCAGCGCACGCCACTGGTGAATCGTCCGGAAGTGATTGCAGACGCCACACAAACAACTCGCCCGAGAGCCCCCATGAGCCGACCTACCTGTTCCCTACTATTTGCCTTTGTGATCACCGTGGTACCAGCGACGATACTGTTCGCGGCTTCACCGACACCTTCCAAAGCACCGAACGTCGTTTTTGTGATGACTGACGATCAGGGATGGGGGGACTTGGCCTGCAACGGTAACCCGTGGATCAAGACTCCGACAATCGATGCGTTGGCGTCACAAAGCACAATGCTGGCCAACTACCATGTCGATCCGACATGTGCGCCGACGCGATCCGCCTTGATGACGGGTCGCTATTCCGATCGAGTGGGTGTTTGGCATACGGTCCAAGGACGCAATCTACTGCGAACCCGTGAAACCACGATGGCTAATGTTTTCTCAAACAACGGCTACGCGACCGGCATGTTCGGCAAATGGCATCTAGGCGACGCTTATCCGTTTCGCCCCCAGGACCGTGGGTTTGAGCATGTCGTTTATCACGGTGGTGGTGGCGTGATGCAAGCACCTGATTATTGGGGCAACGATTACTTTGATGACACCTACATTGTCAATGGTAAGCGTAAACGTTTCAAAGGATTCTGCACCGATGTGTGGTTCGACGAAGCAATGAAGTTCATCAAATCGAACAAAGAGAAACCATTCTTTGCCTACATCGCTACGAACGCACCTCACGGGCCACTCTATTGCCCAACGAAGTACACCGACCTCTACGAAGGCGACGAAAACGTTCCCTCCAAAGAGTTCTACGGCATGATTACGAATATCGATGATAACATGGCAAAGCTAATTGAATTTCTGCATCACGAAGGTCTCGAGGAGAACACGATCCTCGTGTTCACGACCGACAACGGCACTGCATCCGGAGTAGGCCGAGGTCGCGGTTACGATGGGGGCATGCGAGGAAAAAAAGGATCGCAATATGATGGTGGTCACCGCGTCCCATTCATGATGCGATGGCCAGACGGAAAAATCTCAACCGGAAAAAGCATCCATCGTTTGACAGCACACATCGATATTTTGCCGACATTCATTGATCTATGCAAATTGGACGCACCCGAGATTGAATTTGATGGAACAAGTCTTCGCAGCTTACTCTATGGCGACCAGGACCTCTGGGATGATCGAAGTTTGGTCGTCGAGTCACAACGAGTCGTCGATCCCGTTAAATGGCGACAATCGGCGGTAATGACCGATCGTTGGCGGTTGATTAACGGCAAGGAGCTTTACGACATCAAGGCCGATCCAAAACAGAAAACAGATATCGCCAGCAACCACCCAGAGGTGTTCGAGCGACTACGGAATGAATACGAAAAGTTTTGGTCAGATGTGTCACGCGACCATAACTTAACGGGAACCGTGATCATTGGCTCAAAGGCACAACCGATCGTATCCTTTTCGTCACACGATTGGCTGGTCGAAAATGTTCCGTGGTACCAGCCTCATATCATTGCTGGCGACATGGCCAAACCCGCGCACTGGGCGCTCGAAGTAGCGCACGATGGCGAGTATGAAATCTCACTTAGACGATGGCCAGCGGAAGCCGACAAGGGCATCAACGATGGCACCTATGGAAGAGCATTTCAGTTTGACCAAGCAAGATTGCGTATCGGCCAAATTGATGAAACCAAGCCGATTC
The DNA here is from genome assembly GCA_007859835.1 of Novipirellula herctigrandis. GTDB lineage: Bacteria > Planctomycetota > Planctomycetia > Pirellulales > Pirellulaceae > Novipirellula_A > Novipirellula_A herctigrandis. Next base: position 191,315 of record SJPJ01000002.1, read on the forward strand.
CCGTCGGCGCAAAAGAAGTCACGTTTCATGTAACGCTCAAAAAGGGAATCACCGAATTTTCGCCGTTGTTCATCGGTGGCGACCTCGAAGCAACGCCCTATTACGCTTACATTACCGACGCCATTGAACCCGGTTGGCAAACGCCAGAGGGCATGGACATTCCGGTCTACGATCCCGACTACGGTCAACGTTGGCCTCAACGATCGAAGCGTTGAATTCACGGTGTATGCGAACCCTTGATTTTCGGGACGAGCCCGTTAGTCACTGATCCGGATGCTTTTCAAACGGCGGCCTTATTGGCTTGCCGTTCCTTCACCACTTGATCGGGTGTTGCCGTTTTGCGTGGCAAAACCACACGAGGCATTGTCACAAGGCAACCGATCAAAGCAATGGCAACGGCAGCAACGACCAAGAAGATGTCAAAAGAGCCAACCGCACCGCTTCGATTGCCAACTTCGCCCATCGTCCATACCCAATTGGTTATCTGCCAGCGTGAATATTGATAGGCTCGATAATCGTTCAAGTGCATTCCGATTGAATAGGGGACCAGCGCCGCTAACACTAGCACTGCCACCAATGCCGCGATTCCGATTTCAACTCGCGGATGATTATTGACGCGCAAGATCGCCACAATCCACCGGACACAAATCAATGCGGCGATCCAATACGCGGCAAACAATATTGCTACCTGTGTCATGCCTTGCAACTGCCGAGCGGCAAACGGTCCCGCTGTGGCCGCCATTTCGCTTAACCCATAGATCGCTACCGCTGTTAACACCACCACGTGTACCGCAGCAAACACCAAACCCGTCGCAGGGCCGGGGGTCAACCATGTCAACATCATTCGTCCAAAGAAACTCTGAGGCAATTCGCGGCGAATCCGTGGCGTCATCACAGGCGACTCGGATACCATTAAACTGCCGCCAATCCCCCAGACAATCCCACATGCCATCGTGGCCACGACAAAAACCTCTTCCGCATCATTTCGTCCCATTGTCTCGATACTGTATACGGCAATCCCCAGCAACGTTGACGTGACGACCATCATCGAGAGTCGCAAATGGGTCGAACGATTTTCGCTTTCCGGTGTCAATTGCGCCGCCGTTGCAGCGACTAACAAATGCCCCACCGTTATCGAAATCAACAATGTTGAAACCAAAGTGAACCAAACCATCGAGACCGGAAGCTGGAACCCGTATAGGATCATACTGATCACCAAGAAACCGATACCATATTCCGCCAATACCAAGATCACCAAAAGCATCAACAACGTCACAATCCGTCCCGTGCGACTCGGAGAAAGGGGTGCCAGGAACAACGCGATTACTGTTAAATCCAAGGCCGCGACGAGCAAGATACCGACGATCAATAGAGTCGTTGGCAAATCAACGCCTCGGAGCGTATAAGCATACGCCATGCAGGGAAATAGAGCGACAAAATACAGCATCATCTGCAAAGACGCGCTCGCCAATTTGCCGAGCACAATTTGCCATGGGCTCAACGCCGTGATTGACAATAATTCCAACGTCCCGTCATCAATCTCTCCTTCAAGAGATCGGTAAGCCGCCAATGGAACGACCAATAACATTGGAATTGCCAAAACGATGTAGTAGCCGATCAACAATTTGGGGGCCGAAGGTGTCGTATAAATTTGCGGCATTTGCCACAAACTACCGACCACTGTCCAAGCCAATGCGGAAAATAGCAGCACCGAAAATGTCACTAAAAATTGGCGACTCTTCAACGCTTGCCGGGTTTCTTTCACAAGAATCGGATTGAAATGGTCGCCCGCTCGCTCGCACCAATCGTCGATTCGTTCCCAAATCTCCGTTGCCCTACTGGCGGGCCGTTCCGATCCGTTTTGTGGCGATCGGCCTTGCGCCGGTGAGGCCTGCGTTTGCGAGTTGGGAAGAGAGATCGATTCACTCATTGGACCAACCCCTCGGTGACTTGAAGGAAGACATCTTCAAGACTCTTTTTGTGCGAAACGACTTCGCTCACGCGATAGCCTCTTCCAACCAACCAGGCGACTAAATCGGCTTGCGATTCGGCGTCGCCCTCAAATTCAAACCGAATTTGTTGACCATCAATGAGCGGTCTTCCAACGCCATCACGCGAATGGAGTTCGCCTGCAGCCTGGTCGGCTCGGTCGAGCACTCGTACCACCAATTCGCGGTGCTGCGCGCGTTGACGCTGGATCTCTTCGACACTGCCGGTGGCCAACAATTGCCCTTGTTCGATAATGCCAACCGAATCGCACATTTCGGCAAGCTCCGTCAGGATATGGCTGCTAATCAAGATCGTTTTGCCACGGTCAGCCAATTCGCGAATCATCTTTCGCAAATCGATCCGAGCACGTGGGTCCAACCCCGAGGCTGGTTCGTCCAAAATCATGACGGCCGGATCATGGATTAGTGCACGGCCCAGACAGAGCCGTTGCTTCATCCCTTTGCTTAATCCACGAATCGGCTTCTCAGCCATTCCACTGGTCCCGGTGAAATGGAGCACCCACTGTAACCGCTGGGTTCGCTGGCGACCGACGAGTCCGTTTGCTCTTGCAAAAAAATCGAGATACTCAGCACAGTTGACATCACGATACGTGCCAAACGAATCGGGCATAAAACCCAATCTTCGTCGTACGAGTTCGGGATCATTCACGACCGAAAACCCATCGACGAAGGCATCGCCGTAGCTAGGCAAATCCAAGGTCGCCAAAATGCGCATGGATGTCGTTTTCCCCGCTCCATTGGGACCAATATAGCCAAAGACGTGGCCGCGTGGCACGGAGAACGAGACATCGTTAACCGCTTTGGTTTTTCCGAAAAATCGATGCAAACGCCTCAGTTCAATGCAAGTGTCGCTCAAGGTGCTTGCTCCACATTTCGCAGAGTCCCGAATACATAACGAACACTGTCGACCAATTGTGTTCCCTCGACCACGATCACATCTTTGGAAACATCCGAGATGGCAACAAAATGCGATTTGGGCAATTCAGCCTGTAATTTCAGGGTTTCGTTTAGCCAGAATTCAAACGATCCGTCCAAGACATTTTGGTAGGTACTCGAACGATCCAATGGAAAATCTTTTGCCTCGTTAATTGTCGTCACCAAATCATTCGTATAACGACGGGAGCGATTCGCATTGCGTTTGCGAGACGTCACCACCAAATCGATCGGACGAAATTCGTTATACAAATCCGAAATCGCTTGGGACGCCTCTTTCGACGTCAGCGGCAACATTAGGGTCAGACGGCGAGGATCGGATTCGACTCGCTCGGCTTGCCAATACTTTCCCGTGGAATCACGAATGACTAAGCCACGAAGATTCATGCCAAGATCGTTCGATACCGATGCGGTCGAACCCACGTCATCCGAATTTTGAACATGGATACTTACTCCTCCGATGTCATGTCGCGGCCGATGGACGACGAATTGACGTTGTTGCCGCGAGGGCAAAAACGAACTATCGAATTGCTGTGAGTTTTCTGTCAAAGTAATGCGTCCGAGGATTTCGGGCGGTCGTGATTCGAGCTTTTCCAAGGATTCGGCTGATCCATCCGGATACCTCATCACTTCGCTGGTCGGCCCAAACGAAAGACCCTCCGATGGACGAAGACCAGCAAAGTAGGTCGATTGGATACGCTCACTTGCGTCGCCTGATGCTCCATCAACCCAGGTCAATTGTCGAACACGAGCGCTCGTGCCAAAGCCATCCGCAACGATCCCATAAGCGAACATGGTGACTGTCGTGACGATGGCTAGCACCGGTGCGATTAGGAACATCAAATAGCTTCGTCCGCGGCGGGCAGTCATTCGATACGCCACAGGGCCGACCAAAATTACAAACAACGTCAACAGCCCCATGAACGTATACACCGGCGGTTGAGCAACACCGGGCACCGTCCATCGAAAAAAACGTCGGTCACCGAGAATGGGATCGACACCACGCCTCAACGTGGGTGATGCTCGGTGTGAAACAATCCGATCGATAATTTTCCAGTAAACGACATTCTTAAAGGGATCATCCACACTCGGAGCGAAACCGAACACCATTCCCATTCCGAGACGGCGCACCTGCAATTCGTCGATCCATTTGCGGTGCCCGACTCCCAGCACCCTACCCATTTCCTGATTTTGCGTTTGAAACCACTCTAATTGTGCTTGCGCCGAGTCGTCGATTGGCCGCTCGGCTGAATTCCAAGAAAAACCGGGTAAGGTTTCCAACGAACCGCTACGATTCGGTTTAAGAAGTTGGGCAATACCTTGCTCGTAAGTCGATCGAATGTTCTTTAATTCGTCCAGTGTGTAAGCCGTTTCTCGCTCCTTCACAGCGGTCAATTCGCTGGGCGTCTGCTCTGCAAGACCGAACAAATCGACAAACACTGCCTCAGAGGACGTTTCAGTGATCGCGATCGTGCCACCGGAGAGAACAAAATCGCGAATTGCTTGGAAATGGCCGTTCGTTTTCGTTATTTCGAGACCAGCCTGGCTGATCACAATCAAGTCAGTTCCCAGGTAACCTCGCCAATCCGTCGGCAAATTGGCTTGACCAACGATCGATGCCAAGTGTCGATTTCTACTCGTTTGAAGAAACATATCCCAATACTGCGGTTGTTCCTTGGGCGCACGCGACGGATCCAGTGCAATGACTTGCCCACGAACCAACACGAGCGATCGGATATCAGGCAACGTCTCTATTTTCACCTGATCCGATTCAGCGATATAGGTCCAATTCAGTGCGTACTCGGCCAACATCGCATCGCGTCGTGAAACGATCTCGTTCTCGATTTTGGCATCGCAATTTTCAAGGAACCGAGCGTCCTCAAGCACGCGAATATCATAACCATCGCCAAGGGACCACTTGGGCAAGTAACGAGTGATGTCGCTCTGCTTGGTCCCTTCCAATAAACTCACTGGAACATCCATTTCCAATCCATTGGCGACGGGGGCTTGGCCGTTGACTGAACTCGCAAACCGAAAAACAAGTTCCCGATCGGCTGGAAACGTGGTCGTAGAACGAACCACGATGCGGACCGGAACGGTCCCAACCAAGTCTCGCTCGGCGAGCGTGACCGATGCAACGAAGCCAAGTGTGTTATTCTTGGTCGTCGGAATCGTGACTGCTTCGCACAACGGAGGGAGCAAGCCATCGCGCGGAGTCGCTTGGCCGAACACCGGCCCGAGACTCAGCAGCGCGACGCTTACCAGAGCAGCGATGACAATCATCAAGGCCGACCACTTCATACCTGGTTTTCTCTTGGTGGCAAGATCTGAGGCGGCAATTGCCCTTCCGCAAACGGGCTTCCTTGAAGCGTGTCCTCCGTGTTCGCCTCATACCAAATGGCGGAAACTGCCCATGACAAAAGAAACAGGATCACAAACAAGCCGAAACAAATGGCGGGAACAGCCAATGCAACGATCACGGCTTTGGCCAACGCAACACCACTGCCCGCACTGCGTGCAATCGCGTAAATAATGGCAGCAAACGTGGTAAGAACAAAAACAAAGCGAAAGGAGATACGCGGCAACATCCGGCTGCGCAAAACCGGCTGCACCGACGCGGGAGCCGTACGCTTCTTTGATACCGATGAGGGCGAGGAATGGTGATCGCGCATGGTGCCGATTGAAGCCAAATCAAGATGAAGACAAGTTTGATAACCGCTATGTCGATTGTAGCACGTCAGCCAAATCGTTGGGGTGTACAAGATTCCCAATTCAGTTCGCCCTGTTAATGACGCCCTGTTAATGGCCGTATTCATCATCGGAATCGCTGCCCGCGTGATACCACCATCAAGCAATCGTCTTAGGCGAAGGCCAAGTTGCTTCATCCCATCAGTAGCGGAAGTCGTCAAGACTTTCGGACTTCCAGCAGCGTATGCGAAACTCATGACGAACGATAGAAAAATGAGATGCCATGAGATGCCATGAGATGCCATGAGATGAAACCGAATGGTCAATCTCTGCTCGCTAGTCGTTCTCAGTTCGCTAGTCGTTCTCAGTTCGCGAGTCGTTTGCGCCAGCGACGAACCAATGGCATAAGGTTCTTGTAGCTCGCCAACACCGCGCGGCCGCGCAAATTTTGGTTGGCTACCAGCATCCTTCCGACAGTATAGCTTCCCGGCCGAAAACGCGACGTCGCCTCGCTTAGTGGTCCAATACAATCGATCGTTTCTGCAAGGTTACGGTCAAGCAGTTTTTCGATGAGCAGATACATTGTAAATTGCCCAGGAGCGAATTTGGCAAAACGCTCATCAAAACCAACTTTGAACGAATGGTAAACCGACTTGGCCAGCCAGCCAAACTCGTAAGCAATGGCTTGCCCTTCGACTTCCAACAACGCGATCACCAACTCTCCGTGCTCAGCCAATAGGCGAGATTGGCACCGATAGTATTCGGCTAATCCTTCGGAATCTTCAATCGCAGTTCCTGACTGAGCTTTCCAAGTCTTCTGGTCGACTTCGAGTACGCGTTGAAACAACGAGTCGACGTCGGCTTGAGCGATATTAGTGTGCAGATTTAACTCGTATTGCCCTTGTTCGGACAACCGCCGCGCCGAACGGCGAAGATCTTTACGAAAATTTTTCGACCAACTTTTCTCAAGATCCTGTAGAGTTGTCGTCGTTTCTAATAGACCGACGTTGAAACGCGGTTCACTGAAAACAGCAAGACCAGCCTCTTGGAAAACTCGCTCAAGCTGACTCCAGCGAGAACTCTCGATTCTCGCACCGTCAAGCCAAAGCAATGACCACGGCAATTGCTCAAAACCATTGGCAAGCCTACGAAGCACCGCATCCACGTCGGTCGCTTCATCTAGCAACAAATCGCCGCACTGCGACCAATCATTCACCGGCAAATCGCCAGCGATCAAGAGCGGACCGAGCCGTTTGGGTACAAGTGGCAATGCAGCAAGAAGACGACCTTGATCTTCGACCACCAACGCTCGAAATTCTCCATCCGATGCGAAACGTTCGACCCAACATGCCAACACTTCGGCACGGCAAGTGGGAGAGGAAGCGACACTGCGTGACCAGAGGTCATCCCAGTCGCCAGCGCAGGACCGCAGTTCGGAAAGACCAGTCAAGCAGCTGACGGTTCCACAAGGCATATTAACTCGTTATCACAAAGACAGAAAAGGGGCCAGAAACGAATCACGCAATCGTTTGCCCTTATGTCTGCTGTCCCGCATAGCGAAGGCCACGGACGATCATTTCCTTTGCCGCTTCGTCATCAACATCGATTGCAACTTCCATGTTCAATGGCCATTCGCGGCGCATTCGCTGGTCAAAAACGGTCATCCCGCGAGTCAATTCGCCTTTGGTTTCGACGCGTCCAGCCATATTTTCCCACTTAAACAGCTCCGGCTCGATCACGGCAAGTAATGTCGTGGCGTCATAGAGCGGAATCATTTCGCAGCCAAGCTGTTGGTGAGCGGCACGAAATGCATAGGAGAATATACGGTGCATAAAATCACCAGCGCGCGTGTTCTTGTTGGGCAATTTCTCCAACAAGTCCACGCCGAACCGCATTTTGTCAGTCACATCCAACGGCACCATACTTTTCGTTGTCGCCGATGCCAACACGTCACGGGCTCCTGCAGCGTCAAAAAACATGTTGAACTCAGCCGCCGTCGTGGCATTGCCAACTTGCGAGACCGATCCACCACTGATGACCACTTTGTCAATCAGCGGCAAAACAGAGGGATCGCGGCGACATAATTTTGCCAAATTCGTTAGCGGCCCAAAACAGACAACCGTCACTTGGCCTGGGTGCTTTCGCAGTAACTCTGCGATCACTTTCTCGCTCGGCAGCAAATGATGACGCCCGGTTTCTTCGAAATTGCATCCCCCCAACCCGTCGGGGCCGTTAAGATAGCGTTCGTCTGCCACGGGTGCATCTTCAGGAACCGCAGCTTTGCCAATCCGTGGGTATCGCGGCGGGTCAAGGTGTTGCAAAATAGCACCCACATTGCATGTCGCTTGGTCGGAGTCGACCGTCCCAGCAGTTGCCGTAATTGCCAATAAGTCCACTCGCGGATCAAACAGGGCCATGCAAAGCGCAGCCGCATCGTCAATCCCGGGGTCACAATCAATGATGATCTTTCGTGTCATTTGAGTAGTCTAATTCTATTTGCCTGCAGTGACGAGACCGATCACGATACCCCACCCCATGAATTTAACCGATTTCGCCGCCCGTTTGTCCACCAAAACGGTGGCATTTACACGCTAAGAGCCAAACATGACAACATCGTTCGTATCAGCAATTAACCAAGCGACATCGGGAAAGGACCTTTCCGAACAGCAAACGAGTGAATTGATCGACGCGATGCTCGATGGTGAAGCAGACCCAGACGAGGTTGCGGGATTGTTGTTGGCACTTCGTCAAAAAGGCGAAGCGGTTAATGAATTAGTCGGTGCTGCCCGAGCGATGCGGCGTCATATGACGCAAATCCCGCACCATCATGAGGTATTATTGGATACTTGCGGAACCGGGGGCAGCGGCAGTGGCACGTTTAACATCAGCACGGCGGTAGCAATCGTCGCGGCCGCCTGCGGAGTTGCTGTCGCCAAACATGGCAATCGCAAAGCGACTAGCCACACGGGATCGGCCGATGTACTCGAAGTGCTCGGCGTGCCGATCGAATCCGATGCCGACGCCGTCGCGCGACGACTTAAGCAAGATGGCATTTGTTTCTGTTTCGCAGCGAAATTGCATCCCGCGATGAAACATGTCGCCAGCGTCCGCCGGAAACTTGGAGTCAAAACCCTATTTAATTACCTCGGCCCACTCTGCAACCCCGCGGGGGCCACCCATCAATTGCTCGGTACGCCTACGCTTGATACCCAGTCGATGGTCGCAATGGCGATTAACCAACTTGGAACAACACGATCATTCGTTGTCCATGCACTCGACGGACAGGACGAAGTTTCTCTAGAAGGGCCAACGCGAGTGATCGATGTCGATGCGACCGGCATGAAGACGTATCAATGGACGCCATCGGACTTCGGGTTGTCCTCCGCCAGTCGTGAGGCCCTTGCCGCAGCGGACCCGGCCGAGAGTGCAGCGATCATTCGCCACATTTTCGACGGAAAACCGGGACCGTGCCGCGACACCGTGGTCGCAGGTACCGCAGCGGCACTGCTGCTTGTCGGCAAAACCAACGACCTGAAGGAGGCCACTTTGTTGGCAGCCAAGACGATTGATTCGGGTTTAGCGAAAGCGAAATTATCCTCTTTGATGTCTTAAAGTCGCTATACTCATACGAAACGACTCATATGAAACGCTTGTCGTTACTAGCTTGTTGTTACTACACGCCCACCTCACTTCCCCCCCTTTGGATTGGATACCTTCGCATGAAAATTGCTGTTGCCCTTGTGCCGATGCTATGTGCTGCACTTTTCACTTCACTGACGACACAACTTCGGGCTGAGAGCCCTGTTGCACAGCCGCCTGAGAATTTCCGAAGCCTTATCGTCGGCGATTCACTTGAAGGTTGGCATGGCCGCCGGACAATCAATCCGATGGAATTGGCCAACATGTCGGATGAACAACAGGCGGCCCATCGTGAAAAGTTCGTCGAAGAAACCAACGCACATTGGACCGTCGAAAACGGCGAGATCGTGAACGATGGCAAAGGTCCATTCTTGGTGACCAACGAAGATTTCCGCGACTTCGAATTGTGCATCGAATACAAGACAGTCGCCAAAGCAGACAGCGGAATCTACTTAAAAGGGACTCCTCAAGTTCAAATTTGGGATCACACCAATGCCGCCGGCTTCGCACTCGGAGCGGATAAGGGGAGTGGTGGTCTTTGGAACAATAGCAAAGGCGCTACGGGCAAGGATCCGCTGGTAATGGCGGACCGTCCATTTGGTCAATGGAACGCGTTTCGAATCGTCCAGGTCGGCGCACGGACGAGCGTTTGGCTCAACGACCAATTAGTGGTCGATCATGCGATCATGGAAAACTACTGGGACCGTGATTCACCCTTGATCGTGAAGGGACCGATTGAGTTGCAAACACATGGTGGCGAAATTCGTTGGCGAAATATTTCCATTCGCGAATTCACCGATGAAGAAGCAAGCCAAATTCTACGGTCACACCAATCCGAAGGATTTGAACCAATTTTCAACGGCACTGATTTGACCGGATGGATCGGAGCCGTCGATGACTACGAAGTTTCCGACGGTGTTATTAAGTGCAAACCCAATCACGGCGGCTTGCTGTTGTTTGGTAAAGAGTACGCTAACTTTGTCGCTCGAGTCGATTTTCGATTGCCGCCGGGCGGCAATAACGGATTGGCAATCCGCTCGCCCAGCAAGGGCGATACTGCATACGCTGGGATGTGCGAGTTGCAGGTTCTCGATACCGAACATCCGAAATACAAGGGCCTTGATCCGCGTCAAGCTCATGGATCTGCCTACGGAATGGCTGCTGCTCGCCGCGGTTACCTACGTGATACCGGCAAGTGGAATACTCAAGAAGTCACCGTCAATGGTAGCCGGATCAAAGTAGAATTGAACGGCACCGTCACCCTCGACACGGACCTGTCGCAAGTGACCGAATTCCTCGCTGGCCGCAAACACCCGGGCAAAGATCGCACTTCGGGTTACTTTGGCTTTGCCGGCCACAACGACCCAGTCGAATACCGAAACGTTGCAGTAAAAGTATTGCCGGACAGTCCGTAGTCGGTTCTTTAGCGGCGATTTCGTGTCGTTCGACGAGATGCCATTTGTTGCTTCGGACGCAATAGGAACACCTTCGGATCATCGACGATGAACGTCGTGCTCCATCGGCGTCCGTCGTCGGCACTACAAACGTTATAGAAGAAAGTCCGGAAACGCTCGGCACGATAGCTGTATGGGAATTGGCTGGTGATGTAGTCGTCTTCGGTCAAATTATCAACGCCCGGCGATGCATAATAGTGAACCATACCATCGGGGGTCACGCTCATACCGAGTGTCCACCAACCGGTGGTCGTGATTTGTGGTCCACGGAAATCGCCACCTCGCTTGTCACTGCGAACTCGCAGATAAGCGTAGTCGTATTCTTTCTTGGTTTCGTTTTTACTTTCGAATTCAACGAACAAACCGGGCCAATAGACTTCGTTGCCCATTTCTTCCTTGGTTCGTTTAAAAATCCCGATACCGACTTCCTTGTCCACCATCGCGGTCGTTTCCAATGCCAAACGGAATCCGAAGTGAGGTCCGCTGCGGTTTTCCCATTCGGCAACCGGTGGCAAGAAGACCCGAGTGGTCACACTGGGGCATTCCGAAATATCGATCCGCCGTTTCAGTCGATATTGGACGTTGCAAATGAAGTCGTCTTGATGCATCTTCCGTTCAGGGCGTCCAGGGATGCCGGTGAATTGGGACCGCATTAACAAAGCACCTCGGCTGCCGGGCAATCCGCCCGCAGGTGTCAGAACACGTTGGACCACATCGGGATGTCCGCGTTTGACTCCTTCGTACCATCGCCCATTGGTACTTCGGCCCATCGGAGCGCGTTGGTTCTCGTCAATGTCTTCGGTACTTTTGGGGTTATTGAAAACGTAAGACCAATTCGGGTCTTCGAAGTCATCCGCCACACCAACGACTTCCGAACCTGTTCCGGGAACAACAGCCCTCTGTGCCGAGGCGGTCTGGTGTGCCGACGCGGTTAACACAAGAAACGCCATTGCCGCAGTGGCGCGAAATAACGAGATACGCATTTTCATTCATCCTTTTAGCTTCGCATCGTGGCTTGCCGGCTCTTCGTTTGACCGCCGAACAAGCTTCCGCTTGGCTTTCTTTTTTCCTGGAGGTTCTCTCGCACACGTAACTTGCGTGCACGCCGGTCCTCCTCCCTTTTGTTGCTACAATCGGCATAGTCGGCGCAGCCGCTAAAGAAAAACTGAATCGGATTGGAGGCATTCGCTCTAGACACCCCCCGTTTTTCTTGGTAATTCCACATTTCCATCTCAAAGATGCGTCACCCGCCTGCTTTGCTATCAACCGGCGTCCGGATTGACCCTACAAAGCAGACTACCATTGCCCTTCACCGATTTTCAGTACGTTCAGACATGGATGCCACTCAACCTCGATTGCTGTTGTTCGATGACAACATTCGTTCGATTGGTGGACATTTTCTAGAACTAGCCACCCTGTTGATGCACGGAGCAAAGGAGCTTGGTTACGCGCCAAAATTGGCGATGCATAGGAGCTTTGATGGCCTCAGTGCGATCGATCCGAGTCTCGATGTCGAACCTCATTTTCGCGCTCGGAGAATGGTTCACATGTCACTCGGTGTTGACGGGCATTCGACCGTTCGCCGTGATTTAGCAGGTCGAAACGTTGGGGGAAATTGGATTCAAAATCGTGCTCAAACGCTTTCGGATCGTTTGTCACGGCTAGATCGACGGCCGCGTTATCTACTGGATCGATGGGCCGACGACTTTGCAGATCTGGTTTTCCGTTGGCACGTCAATGCGCGTGACACGTTGGTGATCAACACCGGGGACGATTTCGTTTTGCTGGCACTTGCCAATGCCTTGTCGCAATACCCGGGACTTGATCCCTTGACGATCCACGTGATCTTTCATTTTGCGATTTACGATTCAAAAACGAAAAGAGCACGAAAAAGACAATTTGGAGAACAAGTCAACCAAGCGATGGCGGAAATTTCTCGACATCGAATTCAATTGCACGCGACCACTCGTTCGCTTGCAAAACAACTCAAACAAGTTGGCATCAGGGCCAATGCGATCCCCTATCCCACCCGGTGTTGGGACGCTCCGCTCGATCCTGTTTCAAAGAGCACCGTTAATTCACAGAACACCGTTAATTCACAGAACACTACGAGACTATTTAACGGATCGAAATCCAAACCTGACGGTGGCTACAAGATCGTTTTGGCTGGAACGCCACGCGCCGAGAAGGGGCGTCGATTGATTCCGTTGCTTCTTTCTAAGATCTACCCAACATTACTGTCCGATGGCCGCTACCGTTTGTCGATGCAAATGCCTCCAATCCGGTGGAAGAGAATGATCCCAGCCGACGTGCGACCGGCGTACGAGGAAGCGTTGCAGGCAAACATGTCCGAACCGGAATCGCTTGAACTGGGGCCGTTCGAGATACGTTCGCCCGACATGCCAGCCCAAGATTACCATGATTGGCTCCACTCGGCCGATGTCGGTTTGTTTTTGTATGAACCCGAACGCTATGTCGCCCGCTGCAGTGGTGTTCTACTGGAAATGTTCATTCGTGGCGTTCCCGTGATCGTTCCTGATCAGTGCTGGTTAGCCGACCAAGTTCACCATGCAAGCGAAGATGGCGATGTCGGCTATGTCTACCAATCGATCGACGAAATACCCGAAATCCTATCGCAATTGAACACCGACTATGAGTCGATTCGACAGAACGCAATAAGACACGCTACGGTAATCGCAAAGCGGCATCACCCGGTGAACACGCTGCGGCGAATGGGCATCGACGAAGTCATTACCACGACGCGGCGGATCGCTTCGTAGACGAGAGCATTTTATGGAACTAAAGAACATCGTCCGCTTTCCGATTGACATTCAGCGTGCGAATCGTCTTTTGGGTACCCGGAATCTAGCGATCCATTGTCAGGAAAACCAATCCAACCCGCTGCTTGTTTCCGATCCCAACCCTTCCCAGCGTCCGATCGTGTTGGACCTCTATACACCACAAATGCTGTTTGATTGTGGGCGTCATTTCGCATCATTGGCCCATTTTTGCAATCAGATTGGATCGCGTTTTTTTGTGCGATCAAGCCGCATGGTTTTGGCGGGAATCGCCCGCAAAGTCCACGGTGCCGAAATGCTGGCCGATCCCAATGCCTATTGGATAGGCCCCGATAGCGATCTTCCCCACGACGCCTTCGTTTTATCGGATGCAGCGTACGAGAAACAAACACGCCCTGGCACACCACACCACAGTCTAGAGATGTTAATCGGCCGCGATATTCCGCGAGATTTGCCGGTGATGCCCTACCCGATGCATCCAGCAACGCTACGGTGCTCCGACGATCTATCGTCATTCAAACTCCGAGAACATCGTTCGCGCAGTGGAGTTCTTTTTGCTGGCAGCCAAAAGTCGAAATACGGCCACGACAAAATGCAACAACAATTTGGAGTCCTGAGCCGATTGGATCTCCTGAAAGTCATCCAGCAGTGGGCCGGGGACCGCGCGGACGGTTCGGTCCCGATTGTTTTACGCGATAGTGGTAAAGCCCCTATCGAGTCAAAAGATTGGTTACCGTTCTTGGCCAAACACTCCTTTTTTGTTTGTTGCCCCGGCGCCGCTCAACCGATGTGCCACAACCTGATCGAAGCGATGAGCGTCGGAACCATTCCACTCATTGAATATGGTGACCGGATGCGTCCCGAACTTGAAGACGGCGTGACAGCGGTTTGTTTTCGAGGTGCGGACGGATTACATGACGCGCTCGATCGGATCGATCAAATGCCCCCCAAACAAGTTGAAACGCTATCACGGTCGGTCGCCCAGTACTACGACCAACATCTTTGTGGCAAACGATTCCTGAAGTCGCTTCGAGACGAAACCATCGACGTCTCGCTAGGACAAGTGGTCATGCCGTTTCATAGCGAAAATTTCTATGGTCCGCTGCGAGCGTGGGCTGCCTAGCCGAAATTTCCAGCCTACCCATGAACGCCTGCAATATGGTATTCACACGCATCGACCATCCACTCCTACTATACTTCCTCCCCCACTAATTGATGTCATTGCTTCCCACGCGACTGACGCGATACATCCTGATTGAGATCCTCAAGATCTTTGTCGTTGCGCTCGTGGCAATGACGATGTTGATTTTGATGATCGGCGTGGGGCGAGAACTATTGCGACGAGGTTTGGGGATTGTCTCCGTCGTCCAGTTGTTACCGTACGTGCTTCCGATCGCGTTGCAGTTTTCGTTTCCTGCGACAGCATTGTTTTCGATATGTTGTGTCTATGGACGCATGGCAGCCGATGGCGAAGTGTCAACCGTTAAAGCGTCAGGAATCTCACCGCTAAAATTGCTTCAACCCGCGCTCATTTTCGCGGCATTACTGAGTCCAATAGCGGTCTACGTCTCGGACTTAGCCGTTTCGTGGGGCAAGCCGGGAATTAATCGGGTCGTGTTGATGTCGGTTGAGGATATTGCGTATCGCGTCTTGCGCGCTCAGCATTCATTCACTTCTGACCATGGATTTTCAATTCACGTGCACGATGTGGAAGGCCAAACCTTAGTCCAACCAACAGTGACGGTTCATAACCGCGGCAGCGATGGGCCGATGAAATTGACCGCGCGTTCGGGGCGATTGAGCCTCGATCCGGAAACATCCCATTTGGTGCTTCAAGTGGTCGACAGCCAAATTGAAACCGGACAAGGGATTCAAGGGATTGTGCCTGGAGAGATTGAATACAAAATCCCCTTAGCCGAGGCGATGGGAGACAAAGCTCCCAAAGACCAGAGCCCCAGCTCGCTACCGCTACGTTTGATTGGCTCGGAACGGCTGCACCAAGACGCTCGGACCCATGCTGCGGCCGGTCAATTAGCGGCCCATGTCGGATTCATGATATTGATGTCGAGACCCGAAAAGATTGCAGGCTCCGAAGGTCAACGAATCGAAGATTCGGTCAGGCAGAGCAAAAGAAGACTTACGCGACTGCATGCTGAACCTTGGCGTCGTTGGGCCGAAGGTTTTAGCTGTTTCTTCTTTGTCATCGTCGGTGCGCCGTTGGCCATGATCGCCCGAACCAGTGATTACTGGACTACCTTTGGGATCTGTTTTCTCCCCATCCTGATCCTCTATTACCCGCTGTTTATCTTCGGGCTTGAACAGGCCAAAGATGGACTGATTCCCCCGTACGGGGTTTGGCTCGGCAACGTCGTACTTTGCTTGATCGGGATGGCGTTGATCGCCCGAGTTCGCCGCTATTAGGACAAAGCAAACTTCGGCGAATGTTGCTGATTTATCGACATTCTCAGGTTTTACTGCCTGACAGTGCCCCTCGAAACGCGGTTTCACGCCACGAAAGCGGACATTGAAGGAAGCTTCTTCTCGGTTAGAATGCTAAAATCGAAGGCATCGCGTTTGTTCAATGCCTTTTTTTCCTTCTGAATGCGAAGCACGTTCACCTGCATGCCCAGTCTTTCGCTCCAATGCCCACAATGTCAAGCTTCGGTTACCGTCGACGAGTCCGCCGCCGGTACACGGGTTAAATGTCCGCATTGTGCAAAAGCCTTTTTGGCACCGGGACTGAGCGCCACCGTCGCTGACGACGCGGACGATTGGTTATCGCTCGATAGTGACCCGATTCCAGTGAAGCCAGCGGAAAAGAAAGTGGCACCGGCGAAAATCAATCTCGAAGACGATTTGCCAGCTCTGGCAGTTCCCAACCCACGTGTCTCGCCAAACACGAACCCCAAAAGCCCAACGAATCCCAAAAGCCCAACCAACCCCAAAAGCCCAGGGAATTCCAAAAGCCCAACCAATTCAGCTCCACCGGTGAGTACCGAGGAAGAAGCTTTGTTGGCAGAATTCTCAAGCGATCTAGACGAATTCACGACGCAATCCGAATCGGTTCCCAAGCCAAACGCAAATCAAAGTCCCACCCAAACTCCGTCGGCCAAACCCGTTTCGATACCTGATTTTGACGATCTTCAGCTCGAAGCTCCGGCCCCCGCGCCAGCCAAAGCCGAATCGCTCGAACTGGCAAACGAGTATCGATTGAAGTGTAAGGTTTGCGGTTCCTTGATCTATGTCAAAGCGACTCAGGCGGGCAAAACCGTAAAGTGTCCCGATTGTTACTCACCGCTAAAAGTTCCTCCGCCACCAAAGATCAAAAAGAAACAAACCTTTGATCTGGAGACCGTCGAGACTTTTCGATTCGGCCCATCGCCAACGCAGGAACGAAAGCCTGATCCATTTAAGAAATCGGCCGAACAATTACTTGAGGAAGCAGCCCGCACCGATGAGGTGGTGAAGCCTCTGAACGACGATGCTCCGAATGTGACCGAGTGGCTTAAAAGTATCTTTGGTATTTTCCTCGACATCGGCGTCGTCGCGCACTGGATTATCTTGTCCGTGTTCGCATCGATTCCCACCGTGATCGCGATCCAATTCGCTGAATCAAGAATCGTTTACGGAGGGTTGATCGTTGCCGGGTTCTTTTTGGCGGCAATTGTGGTTAGCTGTGGATTTGCGATTTTGCAGTCAGTCGCAAATGGTGAAGAGCGAGTCAGTGATTGGCCGATCTTTGATTTCTTTGCTTGGATGGAATCTCTCTTTGTCGCATTTTCAGCGTTCGGGTTTGCAGCGGTTCCAGTATGGTTCTTAGGCCAATTATTGGTTGGTAATTCCTTGGTCGTCATCGCTCTTACGATGTTGTCGCTGTACATCATGTTTCCGTTTGTGTTGTTGTCGATGTTGGACATAAACAGTCCGTTTGTGCCGTTTTCCGCCGAAGTGGCTCGCAGCGTTACAAAGAACCATGAATCTTGGGGCGGGTTGTATTTCACCGCCGGTTTTTTGTTCTTTGGATTGTTTATGTTTTATGCCATGACCACCACCATGACCCCCATCGTGACAGCGGTGTTGTGCCTGTTCGCGACGATCGGCGGCGCCTTTTTATATTTCGGAATGATCGGACGATTGGCCTACGCGATCGGCCAAGAAATCCCAGATCCCAGGACGGAATCGAAAAAGACGCAACAACCACCGAGCTCTTCCGACCCAGCCTAATGGCATTCTTGAACCTGCGAACATTTCTCTTTTCCAGTAAACCAATCCTGTGGTGACTACCTCGACGAACTCGCCAAGCCCTCAACGAACATTTCGATCCGAACCGCCTCCGTGGTCGGTGCCGATAGGGCATTTTTTCGGACGACACATCTATTTGTCGTACACCGTGCTAGTCGTGTTTGGGATTGCTCTCGGAGTCGCAGTCACATCATCGGGCGAAGCAGGCAATCAAGATTTGCTTTACGCTTGCTTGCTCGCGATCGGGTTGTGGTGTGCTGGGATTGTGATGCAAGGAATTGCGTATTGCTTTGGACTTCAGTCCCGAAATTGCTCGGTTGGATTAGGACTTATCGGCGTTCGCTGGCAAGCCGGGGCGATGTCTGCGGTACGAACATTGCAAACCAGCGTGATGACGATTTCAATTTTGGTCGCGATGGTCAGTGCGTTCTTCCTGTCATCAAGCTATTTGGGTGACGAAGTGATCGACGCGACCATTGAACCGATGGAACCGGGATTGCCGTTTGCGATTCCCGGATTGGAGTGGTCGTCGCCCGCTTCGATGACCCGATTTGCCGGGTGGCTATTACTTGTTCAACTTGTTGCTCAGACGTTCCCGATGCCAGATTCGCTTGGACGTCACCTGATGGTGTCCTTGGTGGCAGTGGTACGTCCCGGCGCAAGTCGAATCGCACAAGCGATGGTGGTTCACCGAACACTGATCGTCATCAGCATTCTTACTGCGGTCTCAGCGATATGGGTGATGAAAAATGATCGAGCACTACACTTCTCTCGATGGCCGCTGGTGATGGTGCTCGCAATTCTGTTAGCGAGAACTTCGCGAATCGGCCAAGTTCAATCGCTGGTCGACGCATTTCCAGCCAACTCGCCCGACTCAGATTTGGATGAGTTGGACGAGACCGAAAATGATTGGCGGGACGAACTACCTGGATCGCAACAAGGTCACGCTGCGACCGATAACCGCCCGTCGGACTCTCTTTGGCCACGCGCGAAATCGTCTGTCGCACCGCGGCGAATTAGAAAAACGATGCAAAGGGAACACGACGAAGCAGTCGACGCGGCCAAGCTAGACGAGATTCTGATGCGATTGCATGACAACGGCGTTGATTCGCTGAGCCGAGAAGACCGCGAAGTGCTCAAACGAGTCAGCGAGTCACTACGAAACGAGACACAGCGAAAGAATGGCCTTTCGGATGAGTCGTAAAATCCGAATGCTGCCCAAATCCCCAATCCTTCCCACCAAGCCCCCGACTCGCTAAACTTAGGCCTTTCCACCCGAAATGTTGACATTGAAAGGATGCACCGTGTTTGTTGCAGCTTCAACAGAATGTTGTCCCGAGATGGAGTTGCGCGAGATAGTTGACTTGCTCCAGGATCTGGAGTTTACGGCCATCGAGATCGCTCTCCACGAATCCGGCAAACTCAAACCCAGCGAACTAATCACCGACTTGGACCGCGCGGTATTGATGCTTCGGGCGTCCCATCGGATGGATATCTCCGGCTATAGCGTCGAACTAATATCCACCGGTGATCAACACTACGTCGATTTCAAAGAAATTTGCAGGCTCGCCAAAGCCACCAAAGTGGTTAATTTAACGGTCCCCTCCGCCGAACTAGGGACCCCGTTTAATGAAGAAGTCGAGCATCTTCAAAAGCTTGTCGACGTTGCCGAAACCGAAGGCGTTCGTGTTGCGTTGAAATGCCAACTGGGGTGCCTCAGTGAGGATCCCGATACGCTAATGGTACTTTGTAACAATGTTGATGGACTCGGCGTAACGCTCGATCCAAGTGTCTACATTGCTGGCAAAGCGAACACCAAGAACCTCGACAAGATTCTCAAATTTGTCTGCAACGTTCACCTCCGCGACACACGCCCCGATGCGTTCCAAGTCAGCGTGGGTCAAGGCGAGGTGGACTACGGCAAACTGGTCACTCAACTGCTTCGCGAGAAGTACGACCGTGCGTTGACCGTGAACATGTCGCCAATGGAAGGGCTCGATCACCGAGTCGAACTTCGCAAACTGCGTCGGTTACTCGAAACATTGGTTTAAGGGTGACACTCGCGTCAAAACTTGGTCCCGATTTCGCCGAATCACTTGCCCTATCGGGCTCGGTCGATCGCATAGCCAGCAGCAGTCGTAAACAGCCCATTGATGCGTACGGTGTTGAAACAGAACTACCGCCGATGCGTCCTTGCTTAGCGTATGGTCGTCATCGTGGGCCGGCTCGAAGCGGTGCTCGGCAAGCAGCGGTGGCCATTTGTTTGCACCAAGATTCAAAGAACCGCTGGGTCATCCCGTTGACCCGTCGTCCCTCGGCTCTGCGCCATCACGGAGGTCAAATTTGCCTACCGGGTGGGCAAATCGAATCGGGCGAGCAGGCTGACACTGCGGCGCTGCGAGAATTCGAAGAGGAACTCGGCGTTACCCCTCATGTGATCAAGCATTACGGCGAACTATCAAAGACATACGTCTACGCCAGTGACAATGAGGTGCACCCAGTCATCTTTATGATCGATCAGCCCAACACCCCGTGGCAGCCCGATCCGGTCGAAGTGGACGAAGTCATCCTGCTGCCGCTGGAACAACTCTTTCGCCGCGAAAGCCGAACCGAATATCAAATTCGCCGAAAAGTCATTTTCAAAAAACCAACCGCTCGTGGCGGACGGGATAGCGAAAACGCGTATTTAGAGTTTACCGCACCCGCCTTTTTTTGGGGTGGATATCAAATTTGGGGTGCCACTGCAATCATTTTGGATGAATTGGCCCAAATCTTGCTCAAGAGTGAGTCGTTTGTCTCGGCGACTGCCAATGCGGTGACGCCAAATTGACACAAACGCTTGTAAACCTACAATTTGCATGCGTTGGCGATAAGACAAATTAGCCTTAACACGTTTGATTTTGACAAAGGAAGTTTCCCATGGCGTCTGCCGCTGTAAAAGAATTCACTGATGAGAACTTCGATTCCGAAGTTCTTCAATCTGACACACCCGTGCTCGTTGACTTTTGGGCGCCTTGGTGCGGCCCATGCCGTCAAATCGCACCCATGATTGACGAATTGGCAAATGAAAACCCTTCGGTCAAAATCGGTAAGATCAACATCGACGAGAACCCGGGTATTGCTCAACAATTTGGAATCAGTAGCATCCCGACTTTGTTGGTTTTCGCGAAAGGCGAAGTCTCGGAAAGCTTCGTAGGGGTTCGCCCAAAAGCGGCTCTACAACAAGCCCTCGATGCGTCGATCGCCTAGTTCTTTCTGACAAACATCCGTACCTGTCAGCCGACGGAGGCTGACAGGCGGATATTTGTTGCGTTGGCGTTACGACTGAAGTCGTCTTTCCCCGAGCATGCTGTGCTCCAACGCCTATAACGCTCAAGGCAATCTCTCAAGCTTGCAGGGAATCGTTTGGTGTAAAGAAGGACGGATAACCGCGCCGCGGCCGCGATCTCAAATGTCGGCACTCATCACCCAATCAATTGTCTCCTGCAACGAAACGGTCGCCATGGCGATTGCCGTATCGCAAACACCGTAGTAGAGGTGCAAACGGTCATTCACAGCGACGGCTGCTGTGGGAAAAATAACGTTTGGGATATAGAGTCCAAATTTTTCGTAGTACGTTTCAGGCTCCATTAAATAATTCGCCGGGCGCCGTATTACCTTAGCTGGATCCTCTAAATCCAACATCATTGCTCCGAGCCGATACACCACCCGCCGCGTTGTTTCGTCTTGCATCTCGACACCATGGTGAAATGCCAACCAGCCATGCTCGGTCTTGATCGGCGGGGTACTCATCCCCATTCGACTGCTTTCCCATTTGAATCGTGGCACGTCGATCAATTCCGGCTGTGACCATTGATGCAGATCTTCCGAATAGCTAATCCACGCAGTAGGTCGAGCCGTTCCGTAGGCCTCACCAACGAACTGAAGCGGCCGACGAAACGCGGCGAAACGGCCACCGATCTTTCCAGGAAACAAAATCACATCACGATCGTCGATCTCTTTCGGTGTCGCCCAACTGTAATGGCTCCAATCTCGCAAGTTTTCGGACCGAAGAATGCCGGTGCGAGTCATATTTTCAGTAGGATCACCGGAGTGTCCCTCGCACTTTGGCTCGAATGACTCGGGAACACCGACGCCCGTTGGGTGTGAATCCCAAGCGAAGGGTCGATAGGCATAGGTCATGTAATAGACGCCGTCGATTTTGACGATACGAGGGTCTTGCACACTGCCAAGTTCGCTGCCCGCCATCGCGGGCGTAAACACAGGTTGGTCGCTAACGTGTTCAAAATGGACACCATCGCGACTTTGCAACATTCCGATGTAGCAAATGAACGGGCGAAGTTGCCCGGCGGTTCGCTCAAACATGGTGAAGACGCCGTCTTCGTAATGAACCGCGGGATTAAACACCGTCGCCATTCGCCAGGAATATTTCCCGGGTGTGACAATGGGATTCGCCGGGCAACGGACGACCTTTGGAGGCTGTGTTTCCATGGTGATACTCACTCAACGACGACGTGTTCATCAAACTGGTGCAAACGGTCCCACCAAGTGAATTTCATAATCAATGAAGTAACAGCCAATACTCCAAGCGAAACGAAGAACATATCCCAGTGGCGAATTACCAGTGCTACCGGAACGATAATCAGCATCAATTGCCACACGATTCCGATCGCAACATTCAACATGTCCATCCCGAAGCTGTGGTTTTTCTCGACGCTAGGGTGATCCATTCTGACTTTCTGGTAAATCGGGTCCCAAAAACCCCATGGTCGAACGTCGTAATAGAATTTCTTGAGAACCTCCTCGTCATCGGGCGGCGTCATCAAGGTGGCGACGACCGAAACGACTGCTGCCACCGGAGCGGTCACGAAGAATGAATACATGTCCTCGATTTGCAATAGGTTCGCCTCGTTAAGCATTTTGAAACCGATCGCTGCAACGACGCCTGCAATCATACCGGCGAAGTAACCATATCCGTTAAACCGCCACCAATGCCACTTCAAAATGTTCGGCACCGCGTAGCCACCGTAGAGTGCGAATGTCAACCATTTGGTAATGTCATCGATCGACTCGATCGAAAGCGCAAAGGCGATCCCCACGACGACAAGCAAGATCGATGCCAAATAACTAATCACGACATAACGACGCGGCGTAGCGTTTGGGTTGATGTAACGTTTGTAAATGTCGTTTACCACATAGGCTGCCCCAGCATTCACGGTTGAATCGAACGTGCTCATAAATGCGGCGAGCAAACCAGCGACCAGAAAACCGGTCAAGCCGACCGGTACGAATTCACGAATGACAAATGGCAAAATTTGCTCAAAGTCAAAACTGCCGCCGTCGGCCGTCATCTCGCGGACCATCGGCGCAAAGAACACTAATCCTAATACGGCAATACCACTAATCATCAAGAACCGCGGTATCAGTTGGACAATCGACATCCACCAATTTTCCAATGCAGCCTCACGAGCATTCCGGACTGATAATTGATGCTGCATTCCGTAACCCGGAGTTGGCCCCGCCATGCTGACCATCAACCCCTTGCCGAACATGATTGCGATAATCAAACCGAACCAGTCATAGTTATCGGACTTGATCTTTTCGTTCAGGCCTTCGATATGTCCGCTCCAATCTAAATTCATTTGCCAGCCCAACTGCAAACTGTCCCAACCCTCTGGGGTTGCCGCATCCAATGCTTCGCGTGAAACGTGACTCATCGCAATGTAGGCGATAAAAACCGATGTTACCGTCAAAATTGCGAACTGGATCAAGTCGGTCAGCACAACGCTATACCATCCACCTAGGAGCAGGTAGGCCAACGTGAAAACCAAGATCCCGATCGCATAGGAATCCGCACTCGACATTACCCCGATGGACAAATCCCATGGGAAAAACACAACTGCAAATCGACCAATTCCCTCGTAAGCCAAACAAAGAAACCCAACGGAAACGACAATCGCATAAACCACAACGCTGATGTGCGACAACCTCCCCGCCCGCCCAGTGCCGAAGCGTGTCTTCATCCATTCCGCACCGGTCAGTACATTCGACTTTCGAATCCATGGCCCCAAATAGACTTGCCGAAACACTCGATCAAACAGTGGCCAAATCCAAGGGATGAATGCACTCTTGACGCCATAGGTAAAGAACGCCGCAACGAACCACATCGTTCCGGCGATGTCGAAGCCGCTCGCCCCATGCGACGTACCGATTACCCACCATGGCAAACTTTTGCCCGCCAAAAAATAGGAATCAATGTCTTCGGAAGCACGTTTGGAAAGAACCCAGCCAGCGACCAAGATCAACAGACAGTAACTGACAATGATGACGACATCGATCCAGTGGAGCGAGATCGCGGTTGATGGATCGTTTTCCGCGATCAACATCAGAGGGAGGACAAGCCGTCCAATCATTGTCGGTAGACCTTCCTAGCAGGCCAAAATCCTAAACTAATTTTGGCATTGAATCAGAACGTCGTACGGGCAAAGTCATCGGTATCACTTTGTGCCGTAAGTCGCGATAAAATTCGGCAGGACTTGAGAAAGGGGTGGATGAGGGGACTCGAACCCCCGACTTTCGGAACCACAATCCGACGCTCTAACCAACTGAGCTACAACCACCGCATCGACGAAAAGAGATAATCTCCCACGCCTTGAAAAGGTAAATTTATCTTCAGCCCTCTTGTTGGTCAACGGCCTGTATCAAAGGGTTTTCCAAATCTTGCGGAGTCGGCATTTTCGGGGCCGCATATTCCCCCCACCACGCACTTGCTAACTGCTGTGTCCATTTTCCAGCACATTCGCACTGCCTCAGAGCCAGCTGAAGCTCGCTGGCTGACCCGTAGCGATTCGCCGGGTTTTTCGCGAGGCACCGCATCACGACTCGCCCTAAATCGTCTGGAATATTAGGTCGCAGCTCTGAGGGTCGCTTGGGCATCTGGTTCAATTGAGCCATCATCGTTTCAAAAGCCGTTTCCCGTGATAGTGGCGTTTGCCCCGTAAGCAAGTAGTACGCGACGGTACCAACGCTGTACAAATCGGTTCGAGCGTCAATCGAATCGGGCGTCGCAATCTGCTCTGGCGCCATATATTCGGGCGTCCCGGCAATCCCCCTTGCCGGTCGCCGCAGAGCGGACTCGACTGTTTGAGGCAATTTCGCCGCCTCCGCGGCCGCGTCAAGATCGATTTGTCGAACGACTCCAAAATCGAGCAACTTTCCAAAATCGAGAATCCCTCCTCGCTCGGAAGCAAAAATATTCGCAGGCTTAACGTCACGATGTATCAAACCGGCTTGGTGAGCTTCTTGAAGTGCTGCACAAACTTGCATCAGGAAGTGAACCACTCGCGCCGGAGGCAGTGGACCGGAGAGCTCGACGATTTGCCGTAGGTTCATCCCGGGCAACAACTCCATCGCAAAGAAAAAGACGCCGTCTTTGGTTTGCCCAAAGTCATAGACTTGGATCGTATGCGGATGAGTTAGTTTTGCGGTCGAACGCACTTCCCGTTCGAATCGCACAAGCGCTCGATCGTCGTCACTTCGTTCGGGTTGAATCAGCTTGACCGCACAATTTCTCTTGAGCAATAAATGCTCCGCTTCAAAGACTTGTCCCATCCCACCTTGGCCAATCAACCGAGTAATTCGGTACTGAGCCAATTGCCGAGCCTGAAATGCGGTTAAGCGAGCCCCGTGTATCAAATGAGCCGCGTAAATTGCGATACAAGCGGCAAGCAAAGCTCCCGGAATCGGTTGACCGTAATCATCAAGAGCAAGAAGTACCGAAACGTTCGGATCAATCCACCCAGAGAACTTCGTCACGAGCGATGGTATGAGTACCGCAGGGAGCAGGATTGCGGCGGCACGTGGCCACGTGTTCGGCATGAAGATCCCGTAAATCAGGATCACCAATGACCATGAAAAGCAATTCCAATTATTGATACTGATGATCATTATTGCATCAGCGAGCGCGGACGCATCGAGCAACAGGCGAGTGCTGACCACCACCAACAACATACTGACAACCGTCAACACAGCCCATTCAGCAAATCGAATTTGGGCAAGCGACAAATCACGTTTTCGTTGTAGCACAAGGCCGCATCCGAGTGTCACGACCAAACCTGCAATGCGGACACCGTAGCCATACGCTGCATAACGGTAGGTGAGAAGTCGAAACATCGACAGGATAATCAACCCCGACATCACATAGGCAATGACGATTAGCCGCCGACGCAGAATATTTCGATTGTCTTCCCAAATATCACTGAGCACTAAATAGGGATCAGCGTCACTCGGCAATGCGTGAGAAACCGCTCGTCGAACGGGTTTTGAAACGCGGCCCCGATCTGGTTGGTGAACGGTCCCAGCTGGGTAGTCAGCCTCAGGCTGATGAACGGTACCGGGCTGATGGACGGGCCCACTTCGAGCGGCGGACTCGCGTTGAGTAGCTGTTTCCGAAGGTGGCGGATCTGCTAACAATGTCTCCTGGAAATGATGACCAAGCAGCGACATCACTTCGCGGCGAATCTCAGGCGCATCGGCGCAACGCTCTTGGACGAACTTATCACGATCGGACGCCTCCAGCTCGACCGCTTGGATGAATAACTCTTTGACAAGTTGATGCTGTTTCGTGTTCAAGACGCTGTCTCACCCGATAGTTCGCGACGAAGCCATGCACGAACCATTGTCCACTCCGATTCAACCGTTCTTTTCGAAACGCCGATCACTTCGGCTACTTCTTCGATTGTCAATCCGCCAAAAAACCGAAGTTCGACAATCTCGGCTTGGCGCGAATCGATTTCGCCTAACTTCGTCAATGCGGCTTCGACAGCCAGCACGTCTTCGTCGTTTCGCATTGTTACTTTTAAATCGTCTTCGAGCGGTATCCGTTGTGCCTCACCGCCTCGCTTGATCCGTTTTCGGCTTCGCGCGTGATCCACCAAAATTCGCCGCATCATCTTCGCACCAATCGCAAAAAAATGCGTCTTGCCTCGCCAATTGACTCGCGTTTGGTCCGCCATCCGCAAATAGGTTTCATTGACAAGCGCAGTCGGTTGGAGCGTGTGACCGGGAGCTTCCTGGCTAAGCATGTTACGAGCGAGATACCGCAATCGGTCATAAACCAACGGCATCAAACGCTCCGCAGCGTCTTTGTCACCGTCGGCAACATCGGACAAAGTCGCGGCGACATCGATTTCGTCCGGATTCATTGGGTACGGCCTATAGATGTGTTGAACTCGCGGTGCCTGAGAGTGGCTGCCATAAAGGCTTCGTTTGGTTCTCGCGGAAATAAAAAGAGTTGCGAATTTTTAAAAATTAGACCTGCGGACAACTCTTTATCGCGCCGCGTATCCCCTTGAAGGCCCTCGACGCGAACAACGCGAAAGGCCTCTTCACACACAGCACTCTACTTTAGCAGAGTTTTACGATGCAATCGACGACCGATTTCCAAAGCCATTCGCATCTATCCACTTACCTTTCTCAGTCCGATAGCGAGTTGATCGCATCGACACTGATGGGCGACAAAGCGGCATACGACACCATCGTGGCTCGCTACCAGGAGCGATTGACGATGTCGATTTGGAACAAAGTCGGATGTCATGAATTGGCAGAAGACATCGTTCAGGACGCATTCCTAAACGCTTACCGCCACCTGCATTCGTTTCGCAATCATGCCCAATTCTATACATGGCTTTACAGAATTGCACTAAATTCACGCCGGAATTATCTGAACAAGGGCCGCCACGTTCTTTCAATGGACGCTTTGACAAAGCACCATGATCAAACCGCCGACCCAAAGCAAATACCGCCCGTGGATATTGCCGAGCGAGTGGAAGATTGCATACGGGTTCGCGATGCACTTTCGAAACTGGATGAGGACCACCGCCGAATTTTGATACTGCGTGAATTTGAGGGGTATAACTACCAAATGATCGCTGAGCAACTGCAGGTAAAGACAGGAACAGTACGAAGCCGTTTGTCGCGAGCACGCGCAAAGCTACGGAACGAACTTGATGGCTACATTGGTGGCAAAACGGCCCCGGATGAAACATCGATGGCCGAAGTCATGAAGGAAAGTAGCTTGATCTTGAATTGAATGTCTTTGTCTTAGCTTGCAGTGTGCCGCCATGGGCGGAGCAAAAGGCAGCAAAAAAGCAATCAAATGAATCAATAATTCTGCAATAGGTTGAGCATTTTTCGGTCAAGTTTGTGGCCATGAAATTCTTCGTACTCAACGTCGTCTCGACCGCTGTCAAGCACACCGAAGGACCCTCGAAAATTCCATAACGCCCAACCGAAATCGGCTCGCTCCCAATTCTGTAAACAATCTTCCATCCAACGAAGCACTACATCGTGTGGCGTTCGATTGTGACAACCAAATTCGCCAACCATCACCCCCACTCCTTGTTCACTTGCCGCTTTCCATGGAACGATGGTGGTGTCCCATAGCCAGTTAGCGTTTTCGGAAACGTCAAAACGGAATGGCATATCACGGTTGCGCGGATCGTAAGTGCCTTTGGCAACCGGTTTGCCCCACTCGGTTCTTAGATCTACCACGTCGAGATGTGCGTCTTTGCCAAACCCAATTTGAGTAATCGAAGCCCAATCCCCTTCGGCCACCATTACCTCGACTTGCTTTGTCCCCGCAGGGATAACCATTTCATAGTCGCGGTCATAGATGTTCTGGTAGGTATTCCATTGCTCCATGAACTGCACCGTTTTCCATTCACCTTCTCCAGGCCCGCAAACAAGGCTTTTCTCCCAAATCGCTTCTCCGTCCGCTTTCACGACCAATTTAGCACGAGACGAAACGGTACCGACTCGCAACCGCATCGGCGTTGCCGCTTGAAAGTCACCCTGAATCGTTATTGGGCCCATCGCGTCGGGTGACATTTCAGGCTTGGTGGGTGCGTACAGGGTTCCATAGGCTAGCCACCGAGGCCATTGTGGTGGGACAGTATTGGGAAGGTTAACCCAACTTGCTTGGTAGTGCGTCACATCCATCGGCGTGTAACCGCGAGTCGCTTGGGCGATGTCGAGTTCGGCCAACTCAGGTATCGGTTTCGTTCCCCAACTCAGTCCGTCCGACAAAATCAGGCGTTTGGGGTCTTCACTGCGAATCGCCTCGGCCATTTGTTTGACGACCGCCAAGTAATCTTCCGTGGAAACATCCGATGGTTCGTTGAATAGATTAAAACTAAGGTACTGATTCGGCACGTCCCGATATCGTTTGGCAAACATGGCCCAATGCTTCGCACAAACTCGCTGCGTCTCGGCGTCAGTCCACAACACAGTCGGTTCAGCAGGCTTTGCAACGGTGTAGCCAGGAGCTCGATGGAAATTGACCAACACGTGGATCGAATACTTCTTGCCCCAGGCGACCGCTTGATCAATGTCTTTGAGTTGGGCTTCGTTAAATTGGTTCCAATCGCCATCTTGGATCCAAACGCGGTAGTCCATTGGCAACCGCACGAAGTTGAACCCAAGCTCATGAATCAACTTGAAATCGCTTTCTTGAAACGGTGGATTGGTTCCGGACAAATAGAACTTTTCCAGCAAGTTAAAACCTCGCCATCGAGGTAACTTGTGCGGCGTTGGCTCGGGAAGATCGCTTACACCCGAACCGACCGACGGTTTCGTTGCCGTCTGCGCATGAGTCACGACTGGGGAATTTAAGGAGTAAAGAACCAGAACGATGGCAATCGTTCCGCAGCGCAAGATACCATTCATCGCGGACAGCCTTTCTGCACAATGGCAAGGTGGGATTCAGGTGGGGCAAGACGACGGCATACCGGATTGTATCCGGAGTCCGCTTGTCCAACATTGTACTACTGAATCCGTGGCAGGCTAGCTAGCGATTCAACGCCGAGCGTAATCGACTTAGATCGGTGAGGATTTCGTCGATTGGCCCATCCGCTTTGCGGAGACGAGATCGCGGAATTGATGCCGAAGATTCTTCATCCAGATCAACAAATAGACGTTACCGACGATCGAGACGAACAAAATCCAATTGAGCGGTTGCGTGGCCGTCTTCCGCGACGTCTCCGATCGACTGCTCGATACTTCCGATTGATCCGAAGCATTCATGGGCGAATCATTGCGTGATGACGACGCCCCCGTCGGGCGATTGGGATTGAAATCCGAAGGGGATGCGACATAGTCAGATCTTGGGAATGATTGGCCTGAGCCTGCCCCCAAGCCGACATCTGCGAAATTGGTTTGAGGGGTGCTGGCGTTCATCGAATTCGATGGATAGCCAGGCGAATTCGCCGTGCCTGGTATCGCGTTACCGTAATTCGGTGATTGCACAGAATTCGCTGATTGCACAGAATTCGGTGGTGCGGCCGTTTTGTTGCGGTCGGCAACACGTAGTTCCGATTGCGAAATCAACCGACCATATTGATCCAATCGACGACCTTCGCGGTCAAGCGGTTGGCCATACACATCGAACGTCCATCCGTTCGGCGGCAGAGTCGCTGCAAGACTGCGAGACAACCGGGGGTCTGTGTTAGTGTATTGCGATGTACTGTTTTGTGCTGAGTTGTTCTGCGAACCTACTGCGTTAGCAATGGTATTTGTCGATGGCGTTTGCCGTTCAGCCAACTGTCGTTCTTGTTGAAGCTGCAACTGTCGCAATTGAGCCTGACGAGCAAGCTCGCGCTCTTGATCGAGCCTCTGGCGTTCATACTCCTGCTGCTGTTGGTAGAGCTCCGCCTGCTGTTGCTGACGCGCATAAGCCTGAGATTCGGCCGAAGAGGTATCGGAAACCGGTCTCGAAGTGGCTTGCGACTGTTTGATCGCGGCCGGGAGCGAACCGAAAGTCGGCGTTGTCCCTAACCCATTGGGCCCTACGCCCATCGAAGAATCGCTTTGAGAGTTTGATGCCGTTCTATCTGGCAAAGCATTCGTGTTCGGGGGCAAGCTTTCAGCGGTCGAGCCTTTCTTCCGATTCAGGTTGTACCAAGGACTCGTCGTCGAAGTCTCCTGTGGGTTAGTTGGATCGGTTGTCGGACCACCACGGAGAGTCATTGCGGTCGGTTCCATGCCTGTGAAAGCCGGCACTTGATTGTTTGCGTTGCTGCTATTTGTGTTGTTCTTAGTAGCAGTCAGATCCGAAGGATGTTGAGGCAAGTTTTGCGATCCGTTCAAACGCGGTTGGCCGGGATAGCCAAACGTCGATTTCATTTGATCCTTAACGGCATTGCCGGCTTGGTTCATTTTGTCGTTGGCCAAGTTGGCGGCCTCTTGAAGCGATGGTGGCAGGCTGATTCCAGTCCTATCCATAGGATCATTCGCATCCGGCTTCATCATCGATTCGGTTTCGACATTTTGGACGTTCGCCGAACTGTAGGTCGTTCGTGTGCGCGTCCCGGGAACGGGACGATAGGCAAGCGAATCATTCATCTCGGGAATCGGAATCAAGGCTTGATCCCCCGAATCCACCGCTCGGTCGATCGATCGATCTACCGATGAAGAGCCGCGCAGCGAGTTCAAACCTGCAACCGTCGATTCGCTTTCCATTGGAGTCGCTATCGGCTCGTCATGGCGAAGTCGAGCAATCGTTGAGGGCGTGCTGCGAGGTAGCGGCCCATTCCCAACACGAATCACCACTCGAGAGACATGACCTTGCACCCGAGGATCAATTCG
The DNA here is from genome assembly GCA_007859835.1 of Novipirellula herctigrandis. Classification (GTDB taxonomy): domain Bacteria; phylum Planctomycetota; class Planctomycetia; order Pirellulales; family Pirellulaceae; genus Novipirellula_A; species Novipirellula_A herctigrandis. The sequence continues at coordinate 222,719 of SJPJ01000002.1, forward strand.
GCTGCTGATCTCGCCACTTTGCCGCAGTTGCTCCATTTGGTCCGGTGGAACTTGAATGATGTACTCGACGCCGTCGCCACCATCGGGTTGCCAACCGTAAGTGACACCGATCGCAGCCGCTAGCAGTAGCACGGGGACTCCGCCCATTGCCTCAATCCTTGATCAATCGCATTTAGAACTGCTATCGGAACCCGCCGTTGTTTGGCGCGTCGACTGCCCGTCAGGGGCCCGCATAGCGTGGATAGTTTCACGGATGATAGCGAGAAAACCACCCAACAGTAAAGAGACATTTGTTGGGGATAGATGGGCAGCTAACGAACAAATAGAGAAAACAGGAAAGCCAGGGGCTTTGGCACGGTTCCCTGAATCCCCAAAACGGGCAAGAGAAAAGGTCGAAAATCAAAAAAACCAAAAAGTCTCGCTGCCTGTGACCAGACTTGTCATACCCATCTCGAATACTTGCATTGTCCTGACAACGCGTCCGCTTCTCGATCTCACTTTCTCTATTTCACTGTTTTCAATTTCACTGCTTTCAATGGGGGAAACCATGAATACTTCACTTCGCCGAGCCATGCAAGATTGTGACAACTACGTCATCGAAATGGATTATGCCGATGCGAAAGGAACCCAAACGCACCGCATCGTCAGCCCGATCCGATTCATGGGGAGCTATCGCTTTTTGGGACTGTGTCTTTGCCGGGAAGCACCACGTCAATTCCAACTTTCACGTTGCAAGAACGTTCGTTTAGTTCCTGCATCGGAAGTAATGATGCCGGTTGCAATTTCGTCCTAGTTTCTGGTTTTGAGTTGTTCGTTGGCCCATTTGTGAACCGTTTCCAATTTCATCTCTTCGGTGGCATGCAGCATTCTCATCGCATCTTCACCACCGATAATATAGAACGCATTTTCCACTTCTTCGGGTGTGAGTAGTTCGCGGTACTGGTAGTAACGAATTTCCGCCAGTGTCGCGAGACTCTTGGCGTTTCGATCCCCCATCATCGAAGTCACACGGCGACGAGCGACATCGGAAGTCAACGGAGGCATATCGGTGATCGAATACTGCTTGTCAATGACTGCGAACAAGCTCGACAATTGCTCCTTGACATACTCGCGATTGGGTGCCTTGACACGCTGGACTTCAAAATTATCCAACGCCTTTGAAACAACGAGTGGTTTGCCATCGGCTACTCGAAGTAAACGGCATCGAGAGATATTTTGAGTAATGCCTTTGGCGGTGGGCGAACGACTGCTTTTGACTTCTTTCAAAACGACATCGAAGTGCAGAAGAAAGTCAATGCCATTTTTCTTGGCCGCTCTAAGAGCATCATCGGAGTTAACTTCACCAACATACACGAGTCCGATTTGCCACATCGGAAAGGGTTCAAGTCCTTCACCAACACTAAGCGTTTCGATGACGGGTTGCGGAGGCTGGTTCGCCCCCGGCATACCACCGTAACCTGAACCCTCATTGCCATAACCGTATGAACCATCCTGCATATCTCCGTAATCGGAGCCCCCATTTTCGTAACCGTACAAGTCATCGGGCGGGCCGTAGGAGCCATCGGGCGGGCCATAGGAGCCATCGGGCGGGCCATAGGAGCCATCGGGCGGGCCATAGGAACCATTTTGCGACATACCTGCTCGCTGTTCTGCCATGGACCGACCTTGACCGGGTAATCCACCAGGCCTATTCGGATCCGACGGCTCCGACTCGGGTTCGACCGGAACGATGCTCGACAATGCCAATCCAAAGTTGCCGTCCGAAAAGCGAGTCACGAATTCCTGACCAACCACTTCGGCAACCAATCCAAGCGTCTCGGTCAACCGTTCGTCCGCGGTCGTGCTGAGCATTTCCTCTTTCTCAGGCTCGACAGCTGGTGGATTGTTGCCGTAGGGGTCATTTCCCGGATACGAGCTTGAGCCATAAGACTCGGGCCCATAGGAATCCATGCCAGAGGAACCACCGTAGTCTGGTCCACCGTAATCCGAACCGCCGTAATCTGATCCGCCGTAATCTGATCCACCGTAATCCGAACCACCGTAGCCTCTCCCGCCGCCCATTCCAGATGCTTTCGAGGTGCTCTCGGTAATCGGACTCAAATCTTCAACGATGTCACCACGGACGGCCAACGAAACGCCCCATCGCAACTGCCAAGTCGGTCGCCGCTTTGGCGAATCATTAACTGTATTCACGACCGGGCTCAATTTGATCTCTTCCAAATCGGCAGTTGCTTTATCGAAATCAACCGCCAAGTGTCCATGAAAGAGTGCGAGTGAGGTCTCGATTCGGCCCAGGTTGAATGCCTCTTCGACCTGCTGTTCCAAAATCGGCCGATCATCCTCCAAAGCGGGATCGACTGGCGCGAGCAGCGGACCGAGATCAATCGATTTGATCAACGTACGAGCAACGGAGGACGGATCGGCTAACTGCCCACTGGGCAGCGAACCGGGACCTTGAGCATGGACGGAACTGACATGCATCCCCGTAAACGTCATGCCAATAAAACAACATGCGATCTGCACACCACGGGACGGAGTCCATCGTCGAAGCTCGCCCAAATGGAGGCGATTCAATGAGAAAAATGGCTTGGTAAACATGATCAATTAACCCTCCGCCAAGATTGAAGGCGGCAATAACGAACGCGAAACACCCGATTCAGGGGGACGCCCCCTACAAATGTGAAATTATGTCCAGTTCAATTTCGACTTATTCCTCTGGATCCGGAAAAGTCCGAAACAATCATTCGATTCGACGGCCTTTCTCCTGAATTCAACATAGCGCATTGTACAATACGGCCAGTTTCCGCCTATGATAAACACTCACGACCGTCCGGTGTGCCCCTGCGACAACAGATCAGCGAAAAGGTTCGCCTTGCGGCCTTCTAGCCCCATTTTCTCACCCGATTGCGGTCACCGAGGGAACTTTTTTTGCGGTACATGGTTCTAAATCATGCGTTTCTAGACGGAAGAACCTTTCGGACACTGCTAGCGACACTTCACGAGAGACATTTTCACAATGCCAAGCCGCCGGTCAATCAAAGTACGATCGACACGTTTTGAACGGATTCAAACGAGCCAGCTTCGGTCGGAAAAATCCCGTAAGGGTCGGCGTAACGTGACACGACGTCTGATAGTTGAACGACTTGATGAGCGCCGTGTGCTTGCTGCGATCACTGGGGATGTATTTCATGATCTTGACCTTTCCTTCCGCCAAGAACCTGGCGAAGTGGCGCTTGCCAAGCGATTGGTTTACCTCGACGCGAATGACAATGGATCGCTCGATCGTGGCGAAATCTTCAATGTTGCTGACGACGCTGGACAATTCTCCTTCGAAGATCTTGCCGACGGCAGCTATCTAGTTCGCCTGTTCAACGGCACCGAAACCCAACAACAAGTTTTCCCCGTCCGAGCCAGCAGTGATGCCGATCCGATTGAGGTCGTTGATGGCAATACGTTTACACTAGGAGCCAATCAAACCGCGCTGGTTCTTACTGACACGTCGATCGAAGTCGCTGATTTTGCCGAAGGCGCCGCCAAACCCATTTCGGTTGACGCGACATTATTCAAGATGCAAACGCTGCCGAACGGCAAGATTCTTGTGATCGGTAGCGTCTCCGAAGGTAGCACTAGCACCGACTCGGCTTGGCTCGTCGACCCATCGATCGGCACCGTTTCACCAACGGATCTGTCAACCGACCAAACACCGACCACTTGGTCCGACATCGCGATTGATGGCGACGGCAATGGCGTATTAGTGAAATCATCGACGTCGCCCGCGCCGCTATTGTCGATTGACGCGTCGGATAGTACCAGCGGAATCGTTGTGACGGAAACCACAACGCTCGTCCCCGCTGGGACAACCGTCATCAGTTCCACCACGACTCCAACGTCGGTCGTGGCATGGCCGGGTACCTCGGGACTTATCCTGTCGATGTGGAGCAATAGTACGAACTCCTTGCTGCCCGGCGAACCGGTTGAAGTCGCAGGAACAAGCGACTTAGTCAGCTTCGATGATGCGTCGGACTTACTGGTGCTTCGCGAAAAAACCGGTGGCATCACTGTAGTTGATACCGGTGCCCAGTTCGCACCACTGCACTCTTTCCCCGAGATGACCGGCCCCGTAGCGATTGACGGTGCGCGAGACATGCTGTTGACGGTGTCACCCGTTGATGACGTATTGCGGCTGATCGATTTGCGTGACGGATCGCTGATCGCAGATTTAGCAATCGACCTATCTTCAATTGGTGATGTTTCGGGGTTGGCCACCAAAGGCAAACCTGACGTGGTCACCATTCTTGGCGCTGCTGGCATTATCGAAATTTCGTTAAAACAACCCGATGCACACCGAGTGGAAATCGTTGACGGCCAAAATGTCGATTCGATTTTATTTGCTTTGTCGCTGGATAGCCAGGCCAACACGGCGCCGACGTTCCCCGACATCCCGTCGTATTCAATCGTGGAGGACGAATCACTTTCGATGGCCGCACCAGGAACGCTCAACGACGTGTTCGACGCCGAAGGGGACTCCGTGGTCGTGCTACAGAAGTCGACCGCCATGAATGGCACCGCTGAACTTGCTGTCGATGGCGCAATCGTCTTCACACCGAACGACGATTTCTTTGGCAGTGAAACAATTACAATCGAATTGCATGATGGACAAAACATTTCCGAGCCTTTCGACATAACGATCGATGTAATTCCGGTTGCGGACCCGCCAACGGACATCGTCATCATTGCCGACCCGGTTCTTGAAAACATCGACATCGGCCAACCGATCGGAATGATCCAAGTGATTGATGTCGATGGCATTGATGTGGCGGGCAGTGGAAACAATGGGGGAGGCAATTCCGCCGGTGGCAACCATGTCATCGAGATTAATGACCCTCGCTTTATCATCGTGGATGGGCAAATCATTTTTGTCGGAGGTATTGGTGGTGGCAATAACATCGACGGCCTCGACTACGAACAGGAGTACTTAATCCCGCTCTCGATCACGACGACCGATTTGGTGACCGAAACGGTACTCGTCAATAGCACGGCACTCACGGTTCTCGACGCGAATGATCCAATCACCGGAATTTCGCCAACGGAAGCATCGGTGTTCGAGAATGCCATCGGTGATATTGTGACGGAACTCCTGGTCGACGACCAAGACACCGAACAATTCCACTCCTTCACCGTCGACGACGAACGTTTCGTGATTGATGGAGCCGACTTGAAACTCGCTGACGACACTTCACTCGATTACGAAGCGGGAAGCGAAGTCGTCGTTAACGTTACCGCCACCGAATTTGGAACCGGTGGAACATACACACAAGCGATCACGATCAGGGTCTTGGATTTACCAGAACAACCCCAAACACTTGGGCTAACCGGCAATACAATCGTGGAGCTCAAATTGGCTGCGTCGGTTGGCGACGTGACCCTCGATGGTTCGCCCGCGTCAAGCCGTTACAACTTGACTGTCGATGACCCCCGTTTCCAAATCGCCGGAGGAACGCTTTCGCTTGCTGATGACGAAATGGTCGAACAGTCAACGCAATCCGAAATTGAAGTTAGGATCACGGCGTCCGATTCGCTTGGCGCTTATAACCCGATATCCAATACATTCGTTATCACGGTTATTGAAAACGAGACTCCGTTCCACAACCCCGACAATCCATATGACGTCAATGGTATCGGCGGCGTCACCGCAGCCGACGCATTGTTGATTATCAATCTTCTGAACGATTTCGGTCCCCACGAAGTGGGTCATGGCAATCCCGATTATGGATACGATGTCAACGGCGACGGATACGTCACCGCGCTCGATGCGTTGTTGGTCCTCAATGAGGTTAACAACCAGGGAACGGGCGGAGGCACCGTCGGCGGTGAACAAGGAGAGGCCCCTCCCGAAGGTGAAGCGATTGCAAATGAGGAACCGGCAACACCACCGCAATCCGATTGGATCGCCGCTGACTCCATCGACAATCTGAAAGCATCCGAATGGGTCGATCCACGGGACCGAGCAATCATTGAGTCGACCGAACCAGCAGACGGCATGCGGGTCGTCAGCGACCCGCAGAATAGCGACGACCCAAACGTTCGCCAATTCGCACTTGAGGAAGCCGTTGGCTCGGCGGAAGACTCGCTCGCGTCCACCGACTCGGAAGCTCTCGATGAAACGATCCGCTTGCTTTCCGATCTCTCTTAAAGGCTAGTGGTGCGTCATTTTCTTGGATCGATGTGGTGGGCGACGTTGTGAGTCCTTCCTTGCACGTCGAACACCAGGACTCGTAACTTGGCCCACTTCTGCCAACCCTAAAATCAACCATCAAAACGCGCTAAAAATCTTTGACGACTTCATGGCCTGCGCGTGTGGACAGGGCATGGAACAATTCTCGGTCAATCGTCTCGGTAATCATATGCACGCTTCCATCGGCGAGTAGAAAATTCGTCCCAGCAGGGTGCAGACTACTGAAGTTGTGAAAATAATGTGCTGGCGTGTCCGTTGAATTCGGCGGATAAGTGGCAACGCCTGCAACGCGAGCAACGCCATGCTGACCGCCCGTAACAACGCCGACCCAAGTCGAATACGCTAAGACGGAATGCCGTTCTCCAACAATCATCGTGTTACTCAATCCGTCAAGCAAATCCGCGAATCGACACGGACGGTTCAGAGAGAAGGTTCCATCCCCTTGGCAACCGTTGCAGTTAGGACTGCTGGGATCGCAAACGTGGTGAAATTCAAGCGTACCAAACATGCCAATATAGTTGCTGGTTGCAGTTTGAATCGGAAAGGAAACATCGCTGGAAACCGATGGCCCGCCACCCGCCATTGAAAAGGTCGCCTCACCAACATCTGATGGACAACGATAAGTGCCAATCGAAGCAGTCAGTGCGTGCTGATTCACCGGATCGGTGATGGGACATTCGAAATGGATCATTCCATCGTAAACTGCAGATTCTTCCAAGTACGGAAGAATACTGCTGCTCCAAGCCCAACCGGGCACTCCAAACCAATGAGCCTTTCCAGTACTTGGGTCACAGCCGCGCCATCCAGCCGGCAGTTTCTTAAAGACGTCGTGGTACATTTGCAGACCAAGACCGATCTGCTTCATGTTATTTGTACACGATGTTCGCCGAGCCGCCTCGCGAGCTGCCTGAACAGCGGGCAATAACAGCGACACCAAAACTCCGATAATCGCAATTACTACCAGAAGTTCCACAAGCGTAAATGCGCTTCGCCGGGGCATGTTCATTGTCGTTACCTAATTCCTCAATAGACTCACTTTGTTTCGGGATCGTGAACTTTCGATTCCCGCCTTTGCTCACTCGTAAGTGCGCGTTTTAGCGCACTTTAATCGAACAAACAACCACGATCGGAGAGACGCCCCATGCGTTCAATAACTAAAGACCACGGTGTTGTTATGTAGGTGATCGAACAACTGTTTCCGATCTTCAATCAACTGGATCCCCGGAACAAGTTCGTCCTTCTGGACCCCCGTGATCTCGGCACACATTGGACAGACAAACATCTTGGCACCGTGTTCAAGCAAATCCGTGATTAGCTTATTGACGGGTTCCTTGTCCATGAAACGAACCGAATCAGGCAAATTTTTGCGTGCCAGCGGTGGCGATTTAACATTAAAAAAGACAACCGCTTCGCGTCCGTCCGCAAGCCCATGTTCTGCAAAGTGCAGCCCCATGCTGACAGCATGCAAATCATCGGGACCGCTCGTTAAGTTGATAACCAAGGTCGGCTTTGCCCCCTCTTCCGTATTGGTTTGTTCAGCTCGAAGTGCTGATGGCGTACAAAGCAAAACGAAGGCAAAAGTGGAAATCGTAAGCGTTCGAATCATTTTTTCATTCCTGTGATAGTAGAAAGTGGATCTAGTGAGAACGACAAAAATCACTGGCCAATTTCAATTGACCACCAATGTATTGTTCAACGGCTTGGCGGGGCAAAAGTTGGTTAGCGATGATTTGGTGATCGATCACGAACGGTTCTGTGCCAGCACGACGAAGAGCATCAGCTGCTCGCCACCCCATACCGCCACAAAGGACTGCTGTACAATCTGCTAACGCGATGGCAATATCATGATGGCCGTGTTCATGATGGCCGTGTTCATGATCATGATGTCCTTCGCATTCGCCTTTCGCATGCGCGGTCTCGTTATTAGCTCGTAAGGTCTCGTTTCCAATGGTTTCATTTTGGATATCGAAAACGATAAACCACTTCGAGCGACCAAAATGCCGTGAAATGGAAACACCATCATTTGATGCAACTGCAATCTTCATTCAAATCATCCTCGATAGGAGTGCAACTGTTTCGTATTTTCCCTAGACCGTGTCATCGCGTCGAAAGGCCGTGCTTTGACAACGGGGACACGCCTTTGGTCGCCCCGTCCCAAAGGGCAACTTCCAAATATGCTGGCAATCGCTACAAACGAATGTGCGTTCTTCAATGATCTCGACCGCGCCGCCTTCGATCCGCAAGGCCATCCCCTCCACCAAGGCTCGAGTAACCGTCGTCCGTGCCGAGTCAATAATCCTGCCAAACGTCCGTCGTGAAACGCCCATTCGCTTGGCCGCTTGATCTTGGTACAGCCCCTCGATATCAACCAACCGCATTGCTTCAAGCCCATCGATCGGTAGAACAATTTCTTGTAACGATCGGGTTGGAATACCCGCTGGCTTGAAATAGGTGCTGTCAGGCGAAAGCCCAACTCGTCGGCATTGCTTCGGTCGCGGCATGTCGGCTTGCTCCAAGAATCAAACGAGCCCATTATGCGCATATGAGCACAACGTGTCAAGAGAAACGTCGGGGAGGGAGAGGTTTTGCGTGAGCAAAGAAGGGAGCGAGGGCGCTCATGCGTGACCCGGGGGGCTTGGAGATCGCTGCGTTATGACGGACAGATAGTAACGCCCCGAGGCAGTCGGCTCCCATCCAATAGCAGGCGGCCCGAAGCTCGTAAATGTCCAAAACTTAGCTTGCCCTTGGCAAGCCAAGGGAACTTAACTGAACGCGTCTGACCCACGCGCTAGATTGGCCAAATCATTGTTCGGAGCCTGCTACTGGCGACAATAAGATAGTGCCAAGAGGGTATAGGCGGTGACCAATTGACGGTCACCTTCCATCCATCGTTCATTCTCTTTATTGACCCACGAACCATCGTCCAGCTGTTCAGAAATCAATTGATTGGCTAGATCTTGCCGCCACACGCGTGGCTTGCCGTTGGCGTCGTCGAGCACTTCCACTCCGGCCGCGTCCAGTGCTTTTGCAAACGTGTGGTAGTAGTAGTACAAACCGGCCGAGCCCATTCCGGGATTCGTTTCGACCGAATAGTTCTTACGAATAAAATCCATTGCCGCTTGCACTCGCACGTCATCGGGGGTCAAGCCGGCATAGATCATGCTCTTTAGGCCTGCGTAGGTCATCGAACCGTAGCTACGAAGTCCACCCGCTTCGGTCTCGCCTGCTTGGCTTTGCCCACCTGCCGCAGGCGTGTAATAGAAACCACCATCTCCAACCTTATCCGCATACTTCGTATCGTTTCCTTGTCCCGCCAAGTTTTGAGTTTTCACAACAAACTGCAACGCCTTTTGAATCGCTTCGTCATCGGGTCCATTGCCTAGCTCGTGGAGCGCCTCCATGAAGAAAGCTGTGTTTGACAAATCGGGACGTTTATGATTTCCATAGCCGGCACCACCATATGCGGTATCGGAGGTTTCGATCCCTTCGCCTTCATCCCATTGCAATCCCTTTAGGAAAACTTCGGCTCGCTTCAAAGCACTCTCGTACTTCGATTGGTCTTTGCCGCTCTTGTTGGCTTGGACCAAAGCCCCAACCGAGACCGAAGTCTCGTAGTTCCGGTAGAGCGAACCCGTTTCATATATACCGCCATCACTTTGAATCTTTGATTCGACATAAGTGAGCGCCTTTTGAATGACGGGATCGTTGATTGCTGCAGGCCGATGTTTCAAAATCGCATTGACACATAACGCCGTCACTGCAACCCCAGTCTCTCCGCTAAACGAGCCATCATCGGCTTGGCCGCGTGTGCGAAGAAATTCGATCCCTTTGTTTACAGATTGATCAATGCGTGTTCGCATCGACTCGGTTTGTTCCGAATCAATCGTGGTATCGGCCATCGCGGGAACGGAAACGACCAGCACTAAAAACAACGCCAACATACAGTTCATCGGTAAGACTCGTAGCGAAAGTAAGAGTGAAACGGGTTGTAAGGATCGGTGCATCGCCTAACGTGATCGGACTAAACGGAACCACTCACAAGATTGTGTGAGTGCATTTTAACGAGTGGGTCTAGATCAATGCAGTAGCACAGGGGGAAATTCCGAAATCATTTTCGTTGAGCAAACGTGTTTGTCCCCAATCGTTCTTTTCCTGCTTAGATAATGCTCCCCTATCGATCACGACGTATCGAAAAACCGAAAACCGTCCGCCATTTTCGGCAGGACGACGGGGGGAGTGCATCTACAAGTGGTATCATTCACCGAATCGATCGATCTCATCGTAAGCCACAGCAAACGCTACCCGCCATAGAGTCAACATCGAATCCCTCCGCTGAAATCGGCCGTCAAATCACAGGGGATCTGCCCCCTGAATCGCTGCTCAAGCTTCACGGAGAAGAATTGATTGAACGACTGCAAAATTGGGCGGCTGATTTGGATGCACGCGAAGCGACTTTGAACTCCCGAGCAGCGCTACAGGAACACCGCGAGCGTCAATTCCGAGTCCAACAACAATCAACGCTTGCGGAATTGGCTGAGCAAGCTCGAGCTGCAAAACGTGCCGAAGTCGCGATTCGACATCGAGCCAGACAAATGGCGTTTGAAGTTGACGAATCATAGCGGTCACCCCGCCAATAGAGATCATTTGGGCGGGCGATGTCGCCATTGCCACCGTTTCGTTCTTTGGCTCTTGACAATCTTCTCCCACAGATGCACAATACTCTTACTGAGACTCATTCTCAATAAAGAAAGCATTGCTCGTGACAACTCTCGACCAGCTGCGGCCCGGACAATTTGGGCAAATCGTTCGTATTGACGGGTTTGATGGAATCGCATCCCGCCTGCGGGAAATGGGATTTATCCCTGGAGAGTCGGTCCAGTTCTTGCGCACCGCACCACTCGGCGATCCGATGAAATGCTCCGTCCAAGGCAGTCGGATCGCTGTGCGAAATGGTGAGGCACGGCGTGTCTTTATCGAGCCCATTGCCGCCCCTGTTTCGTAATGACTTATGGCGAATTCCGCCGAGACATCTTCAACACCCCGAACTTCGAAAGACACGATTTCGAACTCCGCAGCGCCACTTCCAGTGGTTTCGTCGCCGACTGCTAGAGGGCGAGTCTTTCGCGTTGCTTTGGTTGGCAACCCCAACACCGGAAAGAGCACGCTGTTTAATGCGCTGGCCGGGATGAATGTTCGCACTGGCAACTACCCGGGTGTAACCATTGAGAAAAAAGTTGGTCGATGCTCGGTAGGCGACTACTCGATTGAGTTGGTCGATTTGCCAGGCACCTATTCAATGGCTCCGCGGTCGCCTGACGAAATGGTCGCCGTGGAAGTCCTCACCGGCGAGGCAGCCAACGAACCGCCTGTCGATGTGATTGTCTGCGTCGTCAATAGCACGCTACTGCAACGAAATTTGTTTCTGGTGAGCCAAATCGTCGAGCTTGGTAAACCGACCATCCTAGCGCTCAACATGACTGACGCGGCCGAAGCGAGAGGGCTAGCGATCGATGTTGAAAAGCTTTCTGAAAACCTGGGCGTCGGAGCTGTTCCCACCAGCGCATCGCGGCGGACGGGGATCGACGAACTAAAGGCAGAGATCAAAACACAACTCGACCGAGTTGCCAATGGCCGTGCAGCGGCAACCGATCGCGAACGCCCTTTGCCAAAACAGTTTTATGCAGTATGCAATGAACTGCGTGCCGAACTCGTCCAGCGAGCCTGTACGACCGAATCACTGAACGAACGAAATTGCTCGCGGACCATGATCCCCGATCAATATCTGATTGAGCGAATGCTGCTGGATCGTGGCGGTGAAGCGGAACGCCGGGCAATTCGACGACTCGGCGCCGCCGTGTTACCGGCAATTGCCCAAGCACGTGAAAAGTTAGCTTCGACTTGCGGTGACCCCACGGAACTTGAATGTGGTGCCCGCTACGCGTGGGCCGCCAAACATTTGGACGGTGTCGTTTCGCGAACAAAAGCCAAACCACGCAACGCAACCGATTGGCTTGATGCAATCTTGACCCATCGTGTGGCGGGCATGATCAGCTTCTTCGCAATCATGTTCCTGATTTTCCAGTGCATTTATTCGTTTTCCCAATTTCCGATGGACTTGATCGATGGCGCAACTGGCTTGGTTGCTGACGCGATCACGTCAATCATCCCCCCGGGCATGCTGCGTAGCTTACTCGTCGACGGCGTGATCGCTGGAGTGGGGGGCGTGTTAATCTTTTTGCCACAAATCGCGTTGCTATTTTTCTTCCTAGCGGTACTCGAAGATTGCGGCTACATGTCACGCGCCGCGTTTATCGTTGACCGAGCGATGACGATATTCGGCCTAAGCGGCAAATCGTTCTTGCCTCTGATGAGCTCGTTCGCTTGTGCGGTACCGGGCGTGATGGCGACACGCGTGATCGAGAACCGTCGCGACCGGTTTGCGACCATCATGGTTGCGCCACTCATGAGTTGCAGTGCTCGGTTGCCCGTTTATCTGCTGCTGATTGGTGCGTTTGTTCCAGCAACGGGCGTACTCGGTGGATGGCTTTCCGCCCAACCATTGGTGTTGATGGCGATGTATTTTGTCGGCGTTGCCGTGGCAATTCCCGTCGCGTGGCTTTTGAAGAAAACACTACTACGAGGCGAAGTGGCGCCGTTTGTGCTCGAGTTGCCCGAATACAAGATTCCGTCCGCCAGAGTTGTTTTCTCTCGAGTCTGGGAAGCTGTCCGCGAGTTTGTGGTACGAGCCGGAACGATGATCTTTGCTGCTTCGATTTTGATTTGGTTTGCCGGTTTTTGGCCAGGCGACCATTCACGACAATTCGAATTACAAACGCAAATCGAACAGCTCGAAGTTGCAGATGTGACGACGCTCGACGCGGCCGAACTAGAAGCACTGCACGTGGAATATCGGCATGTCAGTTCATTGTTGCTGACAAACAGCACACTCGGAAAAGTGGGGCACGCGATCGAGCCTATCGTTCGACCGCTTGGATGGGATTGGCGGATCGGTGTTGGAGCGGTCGCTAGCTTCCCTGCTCGTGAAGTGATCATTTCAACCCTTGGGACAATCTATTCACTCGGTGGCGAAGTCGACGAACAGGATGATGGCTTGGTTGCCGCGATGCGAGCATCAACATGGCCCGATGGACGACCCGTGTTCACAATCCCCACGGCATTGTCGATCATGGTCTTTTTTGCGTTGTGCGCGCAATGCGTTAGCACGTTGCTAGTGATCAAGCGAGAAACGAATTCGTGGTTTTGGCCTGTGCTTAGCTTTAGCTACATGACGGTGCTAGCGTACGTTGGCGCGTTCGCGACTTACCAAGTAGGATCAAGACTCTTCTAGGCATCGCGTTCGAGGGGACCCAGACGGTGGACGGTTGGCAAAAAATCTTTTCGCTTGTGATTGTCGCCGGAGCTGCGTATTGGTTACTACGGCGAGCGATACGAACAGTCCGCCGCGGGCTTAGCGCCAAGATTGGCGATTGTTCGTCATGCGGTTCCTGTGCAATGAATCCCACAAACAAAAAAGAGAACAACCTCGTCCAACTTGGCCCCGGCAAGAAATCCAATCCATAGCCAAAGTATCCGCGACGCCCAAAACGACGCCACTGACTTTGGCGGGAATTCCCGCCGAGAGAATAGAAAACGAATCTTGATCGAACGATCGACTAGAAGTCTTCGTCGATAACCTCTTTGGAAGCACGCGTTCCAAGCGACCCCCACAGCCCGTAGGGACTCATGCTTCCAGGTGCCGATGCTCCGCTTCCACGACGGCTGACCATTGCTGCACTTTGGTTTCCGGCTTCGATCGAATCGGTGATGAACTTGACCGCACCATCGCCCATCAGAACGTGACAACCACCTTGGTGCCGGCTACTCGGCGAGGCAACTGCTTCCTTTACATGGTGTTGCCCCCCAGGGACCAATGTCAAGTCGCCGGGGATCGGTGACAAACCGCTTAACGTCGAATGATCGATTCCGCAGATTTCGCCGTTCGGTGGCAAAATCGTGAACATGGCGCTGTAAATAGGTCCAAAGTCAGCCCAACGGTATCCACGGCCAAAATTGGCGCCCGCCAAGTTCACCCCGTTAGCCCAAAACCGAGGGCGAAGTGGATCGATGTACTGCTCACAGAAAGATGGATTGCTGTAAACCGAAGGGCCATCTTGGTTGATAGCGATGCGAGTCGAAATACTACGGTCACCTAAGTCAGTCGCGATTTCGCCTGCAACAATGGTATTGGCGAGCCCGTCAAGGATATCACGAAAACGCTGGACCTGTTTTGAAGTGAAGGCCCCACGAGCTGATGCGCGAGCTTCGAGTGCGAAATTCTGGTTTTTCGCGAGCCAAGCGGTTTTGTTGCCAAACGAAGACACAACGATCGAGTCGCCAAGGCAAGCCGCATAGTTGGTACGACCGTTCGCAGGCAAACCAACCCCAGGATCACTCGGGCATCGATACGTCGGAATTTCGGCCATCCACGGACCATAGGCCGTGACATTCGGTGTCGGCCCCATCGCTGGCCAAGGATTTGCCCGAACGGAACCGTTGGCGTTATACCCGTTTGGATTGACAATCTGCTCCCACAACGCTTGCTGCTCGATGAACGGCAGCAGAGGAACAAGCATACTAAGTCGTTCCAAACTCTTGGTTTGATTGTTGTTCCAAAATTGGGTTCCCGCCCCCACCGTCACACGCGATCCCGTTCCCGATCCATGCTGCGGCATTTGTTTGTATGCGGAATGATAGTTGTGAATGCCTAACCCAATTTGCTTGACGTTGTTGCTGCAACTCATTCGACGAGCCGCCTCACGGGCAGCTTGTACGGCGGGCAATAAGAGCCCCACCAAAACTCCAATAATTGCAATCACCACTAACAACTCCACAAGCGTGAAGGCGTGATGCTTTGATTTATTAATCATGGATGGATTCCTCAGGGATATAGGAAAATAGTACAGAACAGAAGCGAAACTCAGGTGAAACGAACCGTTTTGTCGCACCCAAAATCATCAGACACGTACGACAAAACATTTCGACAGTGATGATGGACGCGTTCGAGTACTTCTAAACAAAAAAAATTGGAAATTACGACGATGAATCTGCGGACAAATATTCTTTGGCAAATCGGTCTTTTTGAAGTCCTCAAATCCTTCATTGTGTGTAGATTGCAAGTCGCATCCGAGAATTGCACGCATTGAAATCGTAACGCGATAGTGGCAATCACCACATTCAAAGCAGGCGTCAGCGATTGGACGTAAACTCCGTTTCAAGTTTCTTAAATTGGTTGGCAAAAAACATGCATGTTAAGCAACGCGATTTCTTTGTCTTTGGTGTCATTTCCATCTTTATTTGCTTTGCTCTTTGTGCGGAAAACGCAGAGGCGATCGAGCGTGATCCGCAAGACCATCCTAATATCGTTTTGATCGTTGCCGACGATCTCGGATACAACGATTTGAGCTGTATGGGACAAACCAATTTCCAAACACCCAACATCGATAGCCTTTCTGCAGAGGGACTGCGATTCACCCAGTTCTATGCTGGATGCACAGTGTGTGCTCCATCACGTGCCTGCTTGTTGACGGGCCAGCATACCGGCCATGTGCACCAACGATTCAATGGATCCATTCAGTTTCGAGAGGACCCATTGGACATCACGATTGCTACGATGCTCAAAGATGCAGGCTATTCGACTGCGATGATTGGCAAATCGGGTTTGTCGTGCAACAGCCCCGATGGTGCACTGCCCAATCGAAAAGGGTTTGACCACTTTTTTGGATTCACCAGTCACGGAGCAGCCCATCGCTACTACCCGCAAACCCTGTGGAAGAATGGTCTACAGATGACATACGGTGGAAATCATGGAAAGGAAGGCGATACCTATTCGGGCGATCTATTCTTGAACGAGTCGCTTGAGTGGATCGAAGCGAATAAAGACCAACCGTTTTTCCTACACATGTCGCTGCAGCAACCTCATGCCGATCTTCAAGTACCATCACCGTATCGCGATAAGTTCGTTGGAAAGTTCGACGAGAAACCAAATCCAGACGGCCACTATCGAGCTGAAACGCATCCGAAAGCAACGTTTGTTGGGATGATCAATTATCTCGACGACACGGTTGGAAACGTCCGCAAGAAGCTCGAAGAACTGCACATTGCTCGCAACACACTTGTGCTTTTCACAAGTGACAACGGTCCCCATCATGAAGGGGGACATTCGGCCGAAGCATTGGACTCCAACGGTATTTGTCGCGGTGGAAAGCGAGACTTCTACGACGGCGGTATTCGCGTTCCACTGATTGCTTGGTGGCCCGGGACAATTCAAAGTGGACAATCCTCCGACGTGATCAGCGCTTTTTGGGATTTCCCCCCGACCGCATGCCAATTGGCTGGAATCCGTCCGCCCGGTGAAATGGATGGTCTGTCGCTCGTGCCAACATTGACCGGTGAGGGGAAACAAGCTCAGCACGACTATCTCTACTGGGAGTTCTACGAACAGGGCGGCAAGCAAGCCGTTCGCCAAAAACAGTGGAAGGCCATTCGATTGAACGTGAACAAGAGCCCAGACGGCCCCGTGGAACTATACGACTTGGCCACCGATCCTAGCGAGATGCAAAATATCGCGACCAAGCGACCCGAGATTGCCAAACGCCTAGCCGCGATTATGAAGCAAGCTCATGTGCCGTCCGAGTCGATTTCGTTCCGCGATGGACCGAAGAAAAACAAATCCGATCAACGGAACAACGGAATCGGGAAACGCCTTGACGCAAAAACAATGGAACGAAGCCCATGGAAGATTCTCTCGGTGACCAGCGAATCGAAAAGCAACGGCAGAACGATCGACTTGATCCTCGATGACGATCCACAAACCCATTGGCACAGCCGCTGGGATGGCGTGGATCCTCCGAAGCATCCCCATTCATTTATCATCGATTTGAGCGAAACCCAAACGATCTCGGCCGCGCTGTTCATGAGTCGCCAAGACCAACCGAGTAACGGAATGATTAAGAAGGTGAGTGTTGCGATATCGGATACGCTCGATTTCGACGAGCCCGTGGTAACGGCTACGTTGAACAATTCACGGGATGAACAACGGGTTCCTGTGGCGGCATCAGGTCGTTACGTCAAAGTCACCGTTCTTTCCGAAATCCAAGACAGGTCTTTCGCATCGCTATCGGAGTTCAACTTAGAGCACTAAGCGAGAACTGCTACGGCTTTCGCTACGATCAATGCGTGGATCGAAAGCAAAACATTTGGTATCGGAAAGCACGTTTACCCGTCTTAAAATGTTTGCATTGATGAAAAACGCGATCAAATCAAACAATCGCTTCAATGACAACATCTTGCCACCAAAAATTATTTGACTTCATTTCAACAGGTCTGTCGCGACTTTCACACCCGTCAATGCCATCGCGTTGTTGGAGTCCTTTTTGATGGCAGCTTGAAAGCATAACAGCGCTTCTTGAGGACGTTTTTCCTCCAGCAGAACAATCCCTAGCTTCACTTGAGCGTAGACATCGTCGGGACTCTGACGAATGACTTGTTCGTACAACGCGATCGCACCAACGGAATCGCCCCGTCCTGCCTTCGCCTCGGCAAGCAAAATGAGGGTGTCGCGATCATGGGGATAGTCCTGCTGAAGTTGTTCCAAAAACATTTCCGCTTGCCTAAATTCGCTCAACTTCAGATGAGCCATTCCCAACGAAAACACTGAACGGGCTTGAGACCGACTTCCATCGGGGAGCCCTGCGACTGCGACCGACAAGTAGTCTCGAGCTTTCTTATATTCTTCCAAATCAATCAACATCTCGCCATAGCGGTGATACGCACGCGCATCGAACGGATACGTCACCAGCAGGCTCTCGTACTCAGCGGCCGCCTCATCTATTCGGTTGGTCCGATACAGACAATCGGCCCGAACCAATTGACTTTCGTGATCGCCTCCCAGAGTCTCTATGGCATCACGAGCACGCGGCTCGGCCTCTTCAAACTTGCCTGCCCAGTGCAATACTTTTGCCAAGTTTCGCTGCGCGATCCCATGACTGGCGAGATTGATTCGGCTTTCAACAAGCCGTTTGACCGTCGCGACATCCACTTCCTCGATCGGGTCACCACCGATCGAATGGTGATCCTGCAAGCACTCGACAATCCAAAGTGCTAGAGCACGGTGCGCTTCGATAGTCGGATGGACATGATCCAAAAAATACTCTGCGCCAAGAATGGAATGCCCATAGTCCCGTTGACATCGCTCTCGCAATTTCCGATCAAAGTCGACCGTCATCGCTTTCCGCTGGTCACCAATGGAGCGAACCGCAGCGACAAAATCGTCAGGTGCTCGCAACGCACACACGTCTTCATTCAGTGCTCGTTGGAACGACTTCTTTGATTCGGCGATGGCTTGGGTGTCAAACTGTAAACGACCGAGTCGGTAATCGACCAAGGGATATCGGTCGTCAATCTGTTTCGTCTGTTTCAATCGTTCAATCGCTTGCTGAACATCCCCGTCCGCCTCGGCACGCGATGCTTGGTCGTACCACTCAGCGAATTGTTGCCGGTCCAACTCGCTAATGTTACTCGGCAGTTCACTCTTGAAAGGCGAGCAATTCTTTTCGTTCGACGCAGGGACGACAAACACGATTTCCGCACCGGCACCTCGCGCAATGGAAATCATTCGTTGCAGATTAAATCGATAATGATCGAGGACCTTGGAACGCCAAATGTCATCGCGATGATAGTCCGCTGGCCCCACAGTGTGATTAAGAATTTCGTCAACGTCGCCCGAAAGCGTTTCCTGAGTTTTCTCTTTGGCATCTAGATGCGAGTGGATCGCTCGGTCAATCAATCCATAAACACGCGTTCGGCTCAAAATCGACGTGACCTTCATTTGGAACTCGGACTGTTCAAACATTCCCTCATAAGTGCGCCGTTCAAGGAATTCGTTGTGCCCCGAGTAGACAACAAACAGATCCGGTTCGTATAGAGCCAATTCCTGCATCACCGCTGCAACACGGTAGCTCGCATAGCTCACGCCACCGGCATTAATGATCTCCCAATTCGTGGATGGATCCGCGACCGGAAGAAACTCACGTAGCCAACCACAAAACGATGTGTTATCGCTATACGGACGGCCGAAGGTGGTAGAGCCACCGACACAAAACACTCGGCGAGTGCCGGCGGCCTTT
This sequence comes from Novipirellula herctigrandis, assembly GCA_007859835.1. Lineage (GTDB taxonomy): Bacteria > Planctomycetota > Planctomycetia > Pirellulales > Pirellulaceae > Novipirellula_A > Novipirellula_A herctigrandis. The sequence continues at coordinate 242,138 of SJPJ01000002.1, forward strand.
TCTTTTGGGAACTCCTGTTCGTTAAACCACACCAACTTATTGGTCGCGGTACGTAGCATCGTCTTGCCAGAATCGTCAACCACTCGCTCCCAAAGGGGTATCTGGCTCGAAAACCCGACAAATGGATCCGAAGTGTCGGTGACACGCCCAACCCCTAGAAGTGCCAACAAGCATTCCAGAACCACAAAAACGACAACCGTCACCAAGGCAGAGAATACAACCTTCTTGCGAGTGCTTAGCGGATACGGTTGCGATGGATTCAAGATTCGATCTTTTTGTTCAGGTTCATTTGAGAAATCAACGGGCAGAAGGGCATTTGCAGAATGTCACGCGATGACAAATCCCCATATTCTTCGAGACAAAACATCTCTTCATATTGTGCCTCGACCCAAAAACAACTCCCCAGCGACGCATTTCCGATACGCCGGTTAAGTACCGACTCGTAGCCATTCGAGAGGCAATTCAAAATCGGGCCAATACAACAGTAGGGCGACCGAAACGACAAGCGTAATCACAAAAAGAATCGCGACATAGACGAATAACCGGCGGCTTCCCAAGAAAGCCACTGCGGCGGCTTTGAACACCAAGTTTGACATCGTCGCGATCACGATGACGCGCCAAGCAATTCCCGCCTGCAGCTCTCCATCTTGGAAAATTTTGGCAGTGGAAAGCGTGATCGCATCAACATCGGTCAAACCCGAAATCATTGCGATCACGTAGAGCGCTTCATTTCCGAAATGATGCTTAGCAGCGGCAACGACGAACAACACGACAGCGTAGAGTCCGCCGAACACAATTGCCGGTTTTAACTGCGAAGGGTTGTCGTGCTGGGGCAACTCGGTCTCACTACGACGCAGCACTGCAAACAAGACCAAACACTCAACTGACATCACTCCCAAAATCACGGCGATTGGCAGTACCGCAGCACGAAACAAAGCAGGCGAAACAATTGCAACCTCGCCGAGTACGCGGACGTTAACGATGGTCGATGCGATGACGATCACAAGAGCCGCTATCGAACTGACCGATGGATTCCCCTTCGTTTGTCGAGCATAACTAACCGTCGTCGCCGTACTAGAGATTAATCCACCCAACACACCCCCAAGAATTGCACCGACACCCGCGCCGAGAATTTTGTAGAGGACGAAAGCAACCAAGCTAATCCCAACGATCAAAACGACCATTAACCAAATTTTGTATGGATTCAAAACTTGATAGGGCCCATAGGTTTTATCGGGCAAAACAGGCAAGATCACTAAGGCGATCAGCACGAGGTTTATCAAACCACGAAGATCCGCTTCACCAATTCGCGTGACCCAACCATGAAGTCGTTGCTTCCAGTGCAAAAGCACAGCAACGATACCGGTAATGACAATTGCAGGAGTGTACATCCCCACGGCGAGTGCGGCGCCGACGCCAAACATCATCAACGCAGCCACTTCGGTCGTCATGCCAGGATCGGATTTTCCCGATTGAAGTTTGAGCAGGTTCGCGACCATCAAAAGGCATGCGATGCTTATCATCCCCACCGCTGTCGTCCATTCGCCTTGCGTTCTGCCAATCAAGACGCACAGAGTGCCGAAAATGGTGATTAGCGGAAACGTTCGAATCCCCGCGACCTCCGACGCTTTCCACTGTCGCTGGAGGCCCACTAGCAGCCCAAGCCCAAGGGACAAGGCGATGGCAAGAAAGGCGTCATTTGGCGGCATAGAGAAACTCTTCGCAAGGAAAGCTTTTTTCGAATCAGTCTTAAACCAGTATAGTCCACGCGCCAGCGCATGCGTGACCGAGTCCCTCTCTATGCTTAGTGACCACAACTAACTCAGTTCCATTTTCACCCTGATTCGCTATGCCAAAATATCAATTGACTATTTTGACAGAGCGATTTTTTCAAACAGGCTCGAAACGTATGTCTCATCACTCATTCAAACATTCTGTTGGCTTCCGCTTGGATCACCTCGGCCACGGCACAACAGATCCAATGATCGGGCATCCAGTCTTGCTGGGGCTCACTGTAAAAGTCACTCAGTTTTTCTGTCACGATTTTGGAGCCTTCACCGAATGACTTGGTTGCCTCATCCATTCGATTCAACTTCTTTGCCGCCATCGAGCGGACCAATAACACAATTGCTTGCTGAAGCGGATCACCACCTTCAAACCCAGCATCAATGCATTGCTCATATTCTCCCGATCGATACAGCACCATCATTTTCGCAAGTTTCATTTTGTTGTTATCGGACTTCTCGAGTGCCTCCGTTGCAAGTTGGTTGATCAACTCGACATCGACTCCAGCATCATCCGCAAGGCAGCACAAGGTAACCAACTTGGCTTGCGACCACATATCTAGGTCACGGTCTTTCTTCCAAGCCTGTTTGCACGTTTCCTTGAATGATTCCAGGTCACCATGGTTCAATTGTGCCGCCCCCGACGCCCAAAAATCATACTGACCCGCGGGATTGTCGGCCAAATGTCGTTTCATTTGCTCGGCCACCCTATCCCACTTACCTTCTGCGGCCAACTTTCTAGCAACGTGCGTCTTGGGTCCCAACAGTTTTTCAAGTTGTACACCCAGTTCGGAGCCCCGTGCCCGCAACGAGACGACTTTGCCTTCTTTGTCAACCAGAAACACGGTCGGAATCGCATGGATACCGTATTTGACTGCCATCGGATGTTTCCAACCGACTCCGTCTTTAAAAAGATTCACCCATGGAATCTCCTGTTTCTCAACATACTTCTGAAGAGCCTCTTGCTTCGTATCGAGGCTGACCCCCACAACTTCGAACCCTAAATCGTGGTAAATGTCGTAGTGTTTGCGAACGTTTGGAGTTTCGGCGATACAGGGACCACACCATGTCGCCCAAAAATCAACGAGTACCACCTTGCCGCGATAAGATGACCAATCGAACTCGGCGCCGTCGAGTTGGGTTCCTTCCAGTTCGAGCTCGTTGCCCAACAATTCCAATCGCCGTACCGTTCCCTCGAAGGTTTCGGCATACTGTTTCGCCAAAGGAGCGTCAGACTTTTTTAGCAAGTCAGCAAACGCTCGGTTGGCCTCCACCGCCAACTCATGTTCAGCATAGCGTTCCAAATAGCTGACCAACATTCTCACGTTTGTGAAATCATTACGCTCAACACCTCTGTCAACTGCAATCGACAATTGACGTTTTGTGAGTTCATAAGTTTGACGCTGCTCCTCCGATTCCGCCTTACTAATTCCACGAATCCTCACCGCCAAACTAGGACCGGCGATTGCGGTGAACTGCGCGTCGGTCAGTTTATCAGGATCCTTCAAAATCTGCTTGGCCGCCTTATCTCGCGCCGCCGAAATCTTGACAATGGCTTTCTGATAGTCACCGGTGATCTGTTTCTGCAATTGAGTCATCTCTTCGAAAAACTCCAACACCTCATCAACGTCTCCATCCGGAACGGTGATCTCTCCGACGTCTAACCTAGACGTCCGCTCGGTCTCTGTTTGTTCCTGTACACCCTGAGCCAAGGCGGGCAGACACGTCAACGCAATCAAAATTCCAGCGAAAATTCGTTGAGCGATCATGGCGATCTCCAGTTAGATTGAAAGGGCAACACGTAACTAAAACGATTAGAGCCTACGATCACACCCTTTGTTGGCCAAACGAAGTCCACAACTCCAAAATTCTGATTGTTATCAAATCCCACCGACCGAAGGTTCACCGGGCCAATCCAGGCCCAGCATGCGACGGATCGCGGCAGTGCAGTCAGTCGAAGTCGCCAATTCACTGCGTCATAAAGACACGCTGTCAACGTCGTTTTCGAAAACAGGCCAGCACACGAGGAACGATGTGACAGCCTAAATCTCAACGGCCCTTTGCCGCTGAGAACGAAACGGTGGGCCGGCGGCGAACTCGATTTGCCAATCAACGTGAAATCGTCGTCTGGATATCGCCACTTTTGAGTGAGCTATCCATTCGTGCTGGTTCAACCCAAAGCCTAGAAGGATCGGCGTCTATGAACGGACAGTCCGTCCGCGCAAGCGTAAAATCGTATATGATTACGGTATTAGGAATTAGGAATTAGTACGTTCGATAGGGGAATTCTGATGGTGAATCACGTGCAGCTTCCGCTAACGATCATCCTATTGACACTCCTACCCACTGGCTGTCGCGACGGGATTTGCGACGAACCGTCGCCGTCGAATATCCGAACGGATGAAGACATTTTGTTCTTTCCAACGTACGGACATTACGAACAAGAGACGAGCACTTGGCGATTCGATGTTCATGGAAAAGTATTTGAGCCCGAATACAGCTCGATGAAACGTGCTGCGTTGATCGCCGTCTTACAAGCAACTGCCGACTTCAGCAACCGTTCGGACAATGAAGTTCTCGAAGATCGAATCAGGCCGTTCATCGTCGACAACGAACGTGGAAAATCAGTAACAATCGAGATTACTGGAGAACAATTCACGACCGGTGTCTCCGACGCGAATGGGCACTTTTCTAAGTCACTGGCTCCCCGTTCGGGTTCACTCGGCATGAGCGACAAGAAAGAGAAGATCCTAGCAGTGCAAGCGGTTTTGCCCCGACGTGATTTGCGAATTTTTTCAGGCCGTGTGCATCTGATTGCTCCCCAAGGGGTTTCGGTGATCTCCGATATTGATGACACGATCAAGCTCTCTCAAGTGACAGATAAATCCGAGCTAATGCGGAATACCTTTCTGAGAGAGTTTCGAGCGATCGAAGGCATGCCCGAGTTATACACTGTTTTGGCCAAATCCGATGTCGCCTTTCATTACGTGTCCGGTAGCCCCTGGCAACTCTATCAACCGCTCGACACCTTTATGAGCAAAGCAGGATTTCCGAAGGGCACCTTTCACTTAAAGCATTTTCGTCTCAAGGGATCCAGTGCGTTTACGATTCTATCATCCCAACAAGAAACCAAGCTTGCCGCGATCAATCCTTTGCTAAAAGCATTTCCCAACCGCAAATTCATTCTGATCGGAGACTCGGGGGAACAAGATCCCGAAATCTACGGGCGAATCGCACGAGAATCCCCCCTTCAAATCGTTGGTATCTATATCCGCAATGTCACTGGTGAGAAAATCGATGACGAACGGTTTTTAGATGCGTTTGCGGGCGTCCCCAGCAATCTCTGGAACCTTTTTGGCGACGCATCTCAAATCAAGGAAGAAATCATCCACTTGGCAACAACCAAACCGTGATCCCCATTGACCCGTTGTCATGCAAGACAAGCCAGACCGAAGTGACTACCAGGACACTGAGTTTCAGCGTTTGCTAGTCGAATATGCGGACATGGTTGAACGCGGTGACCGAGTCGATCGTGATGCGTTGGCTCGTGAGCACCCCCAGTACGCCAACTCGATTTGCGAGTTCTTAGACAACCATGTTTTGTTGCGTGCTGCGTTGGAAGATCCAAACGACTCTGGATCTGGCAATGATTTGTTTGCGACAATCAACTCTCCCGCTGAAATGAACGGAAGTGGCAGTATCGTGTGGTCACTCGCGCGATTGAGTGAGAGCGAATACCCAGTTCAATTCGGTAACTATTCCTTGAAACGCGAAATCGACCGTGGTGGGATGGGGATTGTTTTTGAGGCATTGGACTGCAAATTGAACCGCGTGGTTGCGTTGAAAATCATACGGTCGGGCGAATTAGCAAGCGCCGAAGAATTGCGTCGTTTCCGAGCCGAAGCAGAAGCGTCATCCGCGATCAAACACCCCAACATTATTCCAATTTTCGAGGTAGGTGAGGTTCACGGATTGATCTATTTCACCATGGCGTTTGTCGACGGAGAGGATCTCGGAGCCCTGTTGCGCCGCCAGAGCATCGCTCCCCAGGAAGCCGCAAAGATGGTCGCAAAAGTTGCGGACGCTGTCGCAACGGCGCATCACAACGGAGTGATCCATCGCGATTTGAAGCCGTCAAATGTTCTCGTAGACCAAAAGGGTGAGCCGTTCCTGATCGATTTTGGCCTCGCTAAACAGCAGTCCCGCGAAGCACTCACTTGCAGCGGACAAATTCTCGGTACGCCGACTTACATGGCTCCCGAACAAGTAAGTGGGCGACCGATTGAAGCCCCCATGTCCTGTGATGTCTACTCGCTTGGTGCGATGCTCTATGAATTGCTGACACGCCAACCTCCATTCCGTGGCCCGACGCAATTTGACATTTTGCTACAAGTTCTCGATCGTGAACCACCGCGGCCTCGGAAACTTAACAAACAGATTCCTCGTGATTTGGAGTCGATCGTTGTACGGGCCATGGAGAAAGCCCCGTCCGAGAGATATTCTTCGGCGCGGCAATTCCAAGAAGACGTACAGCGGTTCCTTTTGGATGAGCCGATCACCCGGTCACACCCATCGATAGCCGATCGATTGCGAACATGGTGGCGTCGAGAACCGATCTTGGTCAGCCACCTGTGCGGAATTCTCTCGGTGCTTCTTATCGTCGTAGGCGCAGAGTTGGTCCGTCAAACGCCATCGCCCGATACGCAATTAAAAGTATCGCTATTGATTGCATGGTTGGCGAGTTCTTTTTTGTTTCAGCGTTTAGCAGTCATCGATCGGATGACCGACATTGCTCATTGGACTTGGGCTGCATTTGATGTCGCAACCTACACCACGCTGATCTACTTAGCTGATTCGCCGCGAGGTTTGCTGCTTGTGGGTTATCCGATGATGATCGTTGCGAGTGGTCTTTTCTATCGCGTTCGTTTTGTCGTGTTTGTAACAACACTCTGTTCAATCGGATTTGTAATGCTTTGCGCGTTGGTTGATGACCCGATCGCCAAACGTCTTGACTTTAGCGTTATTTACATGTCTGGTTTGGTGGTATTGGGGCTATGTCTAGTCTCAATGATCCGCCGTGTTCGGGGACTTCGCGACTACTTTGGCGGGAACGCCCCTTAAGCATTACGGCTAACGCATTTTCGTTTCCGCAGGCGTCGATCGTGTTCCCGACTGTGGCATGAATCAGAAACCCAGTTTCCGATTGATTTTACTCAGCTGGCGTTACAAATACACAATGGCCACCGCCGGGCGCCATCTTGGCATCAATTGAATCGCCTCGTCTAACGCGTATTTTTCGCACCTGGTATGCTTCGCGATTGGTTTGAAAATGTGCGTCCTCGGCGTCTTCATAAAGCGTTGCAGTGTAGATCTTATCGGGCTGAAGAAAATCGAGCTTCAAGCTTAACGTACGGCCCTGTTCATCGGTGGCCGACGCGATAAACCAATCGTCACCGTCTCGGCGTGCGGTCGTGATAAACTCGCCAATCCGTCCGTGCAAAATCCTTGTTTCGTCCCACGTCATCGGCAGCTTACCCAAAAACTCAAACAGGTCCGCCTTGGCCAGATAGGCTTCGGGACAATCTGGCAGAATAGAAAGCCCGGAAAAACAGATCATCACGCGAGCGGTTTCGGCGACAACGGTCGTGTCGATGTTCACAAAGACTTTTGGACGATCCCGGGCTGGGTTTTCAAGCGTGTACAAACCGTTGCACATGTCCAACGGCCCCGCCAATTGGTTCACAAACATTTGTTCGCAAAATGCACTTGGGGAAAACGCTCGCTTTGCGTCCGATTGGGAATGACAGAACTCTCGCGTCACGTAATTCGGAAACGTGCGAACGTCACCCGATGGCGGAACCGGACCATCATGGAAATCACAAAGCAAATGGTGCTCGGCGCATTTTTGCACGATCGTTCGCGTATCGAGAACCTTTCGCTGGCCATCCCCTTTCATAAAACCATACTTGATACCAGCCGCACCCCATTTTTGGTACAGAGCCAATGTTTCATCAAAAGGATAATTCAATCGGGCGATATCATTGAAATACAAAATGATGCCGACATCTTTTTTCTTGGCATAACGAATCAACTCGGCCACATCGGTTGGGTCTTCCCAGTTCGCTGGTGGTTGTTGGGGAACCAATTTCGGATTCTGCGGGTCGGGTTGAACAAGCAAATACGGGCGACTGGTGCGAGGATCCGATTTTGCATCGAATTCCAATCCGTACCAACCTGCGTCCAACACCAAATAACGCACACCGTACTCGCCAGCAAAATCAATGAACCGGCGCCAACTGGGCATATCCAACCCGTAGGTGAAACCGTCTTCGGTCGTCGCGCCCCAAGCTCGCCAATCCCACATCGCCAACCCCGGAACGATCCAATCGGGGTCTTGGATTTGACATGGTGGGTTCAGGCACTCAAGAACTGGCGAAACAATCAGATCGCCGGGAGTATTTCCAACCAGAAAAACTCGCCAACTTGTCGCATCACCGGCTCGGATTATTGAGTCCTTGAATGTTGCTCGAAACGCATAGTCGCCCGTTTTGCTTGCCGTCAAATCGATCGGAGCAATTTGCGAGATCGCCGCTTCCATCACGGCGGCACTGCGTCCCGAAGAAAACTGAACAGTTAGCGGCAACCGTGCAGCAACGTTTTTGCTCTTGCGAAATTTGCTGAGACTTTGTGGCCCGAGCGGATCATATTCGCCGGCATAGCACCATCCGGTTGCATCTTCGGCAAAACAAAATTCAGTCGAGTCATCCAAGAGTTTGATTTGAGCTGGCCAATTGCCTTCGGCCGGCAAACGATATCGAACCGCGATTGCATCGTTGAAGGCGCGAACTTCAATGACAAGCGTACGGCCATCGTCCCCAGGTTCAGTCAACGTCCAAGTCAATTGGTTAAAGTGGTTCCGATATTGCGAAAATTGCCCCCACTTGGGCCTGACCAATTCGTCCATGCTGCTTTGCTGAGCGGACTTGTGAACGAGCTTTCCGATTGGCTGCGGGCCAACACTTAATCCCAAACGGCCTGCCAAAAGCATAGGCTCTCCGTTCTTCGCAACTTCCCACTGCGGCACACCATCAACAATCTGCAGAGATCCTACAAGACTCTCATCGGGACTAGCAATCTTGACGGTTTCGGCCCATCCCTTCGATGAAAGACAAAGAACTGCTGCGAGGAAAATGGTGGCAAAGAAAGACTTCATTAGTGAGCTTCTATAGGTGAGAGTAAGGCAGGTTTTCATCGATGGTGAAAGGCAAATGTGAGCCGTATTCACTGGGCTCGCTAATTCACTGGGCTCGGAAAGCAAGCAACGTCTCAGTAGGGTCAGTGCAACCGCATGGCAAAATTTCGCTGGAACAATCCCTCAACTTGCGAACTAAGACGATGGACATGACCACATCACCTTAAAACCTTCGTCGGTGAGCCATTGAACAACTTCGTCAACCGATCGTTCATCAGTGACCGGGAATTGCTCGCCCAAGCATGCTTCCTCTTGTTCACTGTAGCCACCGGGTGCGGTCGAGGAACCGGCACTCATTTGAGTGATACAGATTCGTGCTAGTTCGCCACGGAGCTTTGCGGGTTCACGTGTCGACAAAACCAATTCGGCATCAGGAAACGCAAGCCGGCAAATGCAGTACATTCGCACCAACATCTCGTCCGAAATTTTGTATGGGATCGAAAAATTATCAGGAGCCTCGTGAATCCGTGGCAAACTGATTGCGAGTTTCAAATCGGGGAAACGGTCCTTCAAGTAAGCGGCATGACGCAGCATTGCGGTCACATCTTTCACTGGGTCGGCTAACCCCAACAATACTCCTACGCCAACTCGTGAGATCCCCGCTTCGGCGGCTCGTTCGGGGGCTTCCAATCGCCAATGGAACGACGCTTTGGGACCACGAATGTGGACCGTTTCATAAACCGCTTCGTCGTATGTCTCTTGATACAACGTCACGCTCTTTGCCCCCGCCTCGACCATCGCTGCATACGATTGGGTCGACTGAGCCGCGATTTCAATCCCGACCTGCAAACCGTCTTGGTCGAGTCCATTGATGAGTTCGCAAAAATATCCGGTCGACGTACGACTAGGGTAGTCGCCCGCCACGATCAATTGATGTTCGAAACCCCGCCGCTTCAAAATTTGCGACTGCTGGACCACTTGATCCAATTCCAAATGCGTCCGATTGATTTGCATCGGATACCGAAAACCGCAGTACGTGCAATGGTTGACGCATTGGCTTGAAACATACACCGGCGCATAAACAACCATGCGACGTTTTGCCTCACTATTTTCTGCTTCAGACACCGTGAAATGCTCATCCGTGATCCGCTTTGCTTCGGCAGTCAATTGGACGAGCGGATAATCCGAGTCGAACCAAGCGGATAGACTTGCTATCGCAGGCGAATCCAACAAAGTGCCACGAATGGCCTTAAGCGGCTGACGTGGGGAGCGAGCCTTCCCGTCACGCAATTGATTGGCATGAAGGTCCAACTCGTCTACTAAGGCTTGGTCCTGCTTGCTGAGTTTGCCGCGATGTTCGTTTCTCAATTGATAACGCCAACGATCAAGCTGTTCAGCTAACCCGTTTCGATCCGCGGCGGACGCATCGCCGTCGAGCATCGCCTCGACTTTTTCAATCAAATCTAGACGATGTTCGGCATGATGGTCAGTCTTTTTGATCCATTCGATGGAGTGGGTCAAATTGGTAGGCGTCGAGGCGGTCATTGGATCTTTCAAGAAGTTTGAGTCAACATCCGTCTAGCCTAGCGACTGATTCAAAATTTGTCAGCGTCACGACGCATAAACGAAATCGATCGGTGCGTCGATTTCCGGATGAAGACTTTGATGGACAGGGCATTGCCGCGCAGCTGCTTCAATCCTTTCTCGCATTTTGAGGTCGTCCACTCGTCCAGCCGGGACGGTCACAACCGTAGCCAAGCGTCCGATTCGGCGAACCGGGTCAGCGGCCATCTCTTTGGTGACACTAACGGTGGTGTCAGTCAGATCCACTTTGTGTCGTTCCGAAACCAAGCCCATAATCGTCAACAAGCAAGTGCCTAGCGCGGTCGCAACCAAATCGGTGGGCGAAAAGTCGGCCCCCGATCCGCCGTTGTCGACCGGTGCATCGGTCGACAACACACTGCCGCTTGGCCCATGAGTTGCCTGGGCGCGAAGGACTCCGAGATAGACCGCTTGGATGTTGACTGACATGGTATGGATTCGCCAAGAAAATGGTTAAGAAACGTGCTTCATCGAATCAACAACTTAGACCATTTCCAGCGATCGCAGTAGGCCGCAAACGCCTCGCCTGCGTTCCCGCCTAATGGCTTAATTCGGAGGCACTTTGCACTAAATCGACAAACTCGCCACGCAGTCCATGTTTGTCGGGGCCGCGTGATGAAGCGGCCACAGCAACAACATCCGCATAGGACCAATTCCCGCGATACTCACTTCCGCGTAGTAACATGCCGAAACCAGCAACGGCGGCAGCGAATTGGAATTCACGGTCTGCCGATTCAAATGTACCACCATCGTCCATGATCGGCTTTTCCATCAACCGGCTGACCGATTGCCCTGGAATCTTGTAGCGAAGCTTAATCGTCAATGTTTCGCCGCTGGATACGTTGTTGGTCACTTCGCGGGCTTGCTGGTACTTTAACGGATCGACACTCGTAGTCTGCGTTTCCCCTTCGTTTCCGCTTGGAGCAATTTCGTATAAAGCGGTCACCGTATGCCCGGCACCAATTTCGCCCGCATCTTTTTTGTCATCGTTAAAATCTTCGTTTCGCATTAGGCGATTTTCATAGCCGATCAATCGGTACGAAGAAACCAACTGCGGATTGAACTCGATTTGAATTTTGACATCCTTAGCGATGGTCGTCAGCGTTCCCGACAATTGATCCACCAACACCTTCCGTGCTTCGTTTGCGGAATCAATGAACGCGTAGTTTCCGTCCCCTCGCCCGGTAAGTTGTTCAAGCATTGCGTCATTGAAATTACCCATGCCAAATCCGAGCACACTAAGATCAATACCACTCTTGGATTCCTTTTCGATCAACCGCATCAACTCATCCGAACTACGGGTTCCGACATTAAAATCGCCATCGGTGCAAAGCAACACGCGATTCGTCCCACCGGGAATAAAATGATCGCGAGCGGTTTGGTAAGCCAGCCGAATTCCATCGCCGCCGTTCGTTGATCCACCAGCATCGAGACGGTCCAGTGCCATACGAATCGTTGCCGCTTCATTCGCCGGAGTGCTGTCGAGGACCAAACCGGCTGAACCGGCATAAGTGACGACAGCGATCGAATCATTCTCGTTGAGTTGCTCAAGCAGCATTCGCATCCCTTGCTTCAGTAGCGGCAACTTATTGGGCTGGTTCATCGAGCCAGACGTATCAAGGAGCAACACGAGGTTTGTCGCCGGGCGTTTATCTCGATCGATTTCGTAACCCTTAATGGCGACACGAACGAGACGATGGCTTTCGTTCCAAGGGCAATCCGCAATCGCAACATGGGCCGCAAAAGGATCGTCTTGGTCGGACGTGGGAGCTGCGTAGGCGTAAGAGAAATAGTTGATCAATTCTTCGATGCGAACCGCATCAGGTCGTGGCAACTGACGGATCCCGGTGATGTATTGCCGCACTTTGCTATAAGACGCAGTATCGACATCAATCGAAAACGTGCTCAGCGGGTTAGCGGAAACGGACAAAAAGGGGTTTTCGACGATTCGATCGTGACGATCACCCTGCGGATCCATGGCGGAGTTGTCGATCGGTTCGTCGAGAAACGCATCTTGGGAAAGCGGGGCTCGGGTGGAACTCTCAACCGCCATCCTATCGCCGATCGTCATGGGACCACTCTCCTGTCCACAGCCAGATAAGAAGAAGGCAAAGAGTACGAATGTAAAGATTGGGGGTCGCATCGTGATCTCCGGTGTGTGTGAGTGGCAGTCAATCGCTCGGCGATTACCAACTATATAGACGACGCGTCGGCTTGCTGTTTGGATTCCACAATCCAATCATTTTTCTCTTTTTCTATATTTCTCCACGCGTTCACTTACTCCGGGAATCAGCTTCGCAGCATTCTTCCAGTACAGATTTTCAAGCACTTCATCGGGCAGTTTAATGCCCGTGATCGCCCACATCCCTTGCGGTGGCGGCACCTTTTCGCTGTAGGGGAATGACTCGTCTTTGGTTTCAAAAAATCGCCAGTAATACCTCAACCGCTGCTCGGGCCATGGGCCGTCGGTTCCAAACAGGACTCTATCGGAATAACGAACATAGAATTGATGGGACGTGTAGGGTTGTCGACCTAATTCCGAAATTCTCGATGCCGAGTCAACGTACAGATTGGGATAGCGATCGAGCCATTGGCCGACTGTCTTTAAGTCTTCGGAGCTATTTGCCAAGTGAGCCCCAATGAAATTTGTATTCGGATGTCGCGCAATCACTCGATTGCGAGCGGCCAACAGCGATTCACGCGATGGAAAACCATCACCATAGAAGCTCCAATCGGGATGGCGGTTGAGTTCTTCCCAACGTTCATTTGATTCGTCAACCCGTTCAAAGAAAGCAGCGGGGTCCGCAGTATGAATCAGCACGGGAATCCCAAGTTCGCCGCACGCCGACCAAATGGGATCCCAACGCGGGTCATCGATTTCCATCAGCGATCCGTCCGGGTTTCGATATCCGAGTCCAAACCGCTTAAAAATCTTCAAACCGCTGATCCCGCCGACTGCGGCCTCGCGGATCTTGTCCGCCGTTCGCTCCGCAAACCCGTTTTCGTGGCACGCCCAGGTTGACGGATCCTCGTCGGTCCCCGAACCTTTCCAATCAATGTGGGCAAAAACCACGAAACGATCGCGGTAAAGATCCCAAAGATTGTTGCGATGTTCGATCAGTTGGTCGCCAAGTTTCCCGTCGAGCGAGACACAAACGGCAATATTATTTCGATCCATCAAGCCAACAAAATCATTAAGTGCTTTTTTGTTGCCATGTAGCTTGTAGTGAAGATGCGTGTGAACGTCGACGCAAGGGGATTTGGCGTTACCAATCCGATGAGATTCCGTTTTCAATTGGCTCTTGGGGCAAAAATTCCTCAGCAGCAACTCGTGTCCATCCCTACCATCCAAAGTCGCCGGATCAACCAAGGATGGCTCTTGAGCCGAAGCGATCAACGAATTCAGGGTGATAACGACGATCCATCCCATACGCATCGTGGCCGAGGCTGTTTTCTTTCGCGTCAAGGTAGCAGTCACGGCAAGATTCTCCGTTACAATAAAGGTCAATGAACTTCAGTAAATTCTGTGTGTATTGCTTTCAGGACGAACGCCGGTGAGTGAGGACCGAACCGAATACCAAACACTTGGCCACCAATCGGCAAGCAAAAAGTTGTCGATGCAGGCGACGACGCCACCAGCGGACGTTCCCGGGTACCGTCTGAAGCGGTTTCTCGGTGCGGGTGCGTTCGGACAAGTATGGGTCGGGCAAGATTTGAATACCGGCCGAGGCGTTGCGGTCAAATTTTACTTGCATCGTGGCGGTGTCAATTGGTCGTTACTTAGCCGCGAAGTGAAGAACCTAGTCCAGTTGTCCGCCGACCGCTATGTCGTACAGGTTTTGGAAGTCGGTTGGGATGCCGATCCGCCCTATTATGTGATGGAATTGGTTAGTGGCGGATCACTCGAAGAGCGACTCGAACGTGTCGGACACCTTAGTGTCCCCGAGTCGGTTGAAATGTTCAGCAAAATTTTGGTGGGACTGAACCATTGTCACGGCAAAGGTGTTTTACATTGTGACCTTAAACCGGCCAATATCCTGCTCGGTGACGACGACGAACCGCGACTAGCGGATTTCGGTCAAAGCCGCATGTCGCACGACCAAACTCCTGCCTTGGGGACGCTGTTCTATATGGCTCCCGAGCAAGCCGATTTGCAGTCAACGCCCGACGCTTGCTGGGACGTATACGCAGTCGGTGCGATTCTGTATCGACTACTCACCGGCGAGCCACCCTATCGCAGCGATGACGTCATCGACCAAATCGACACAGCTGGTTCCTTGCCCGAGCGATTGACGCATTACCGTGAAGCGATCCAGTCGAGTTTGCCACCAACGAAGCATTCCAAGGTCTCCGGCGTCGACCGGCAATTGAGCCGAATCGTGAATCGATGCTTAGCGGCCGAACCATCGAACCGCTACGAGAATGTGCAACAAATCCTACAAGACCTCGATCGCCGCGAACAATCACATTCGCGCCGACCATTGATGCTACTGGGTATCGTCGGCCCATTACTGATTTTGTTGGCGACCTGTATCTTTGCCGCGCGCAGCATTGACCATGCCAGCAGCAGCACTCAGGCGGCCCTCCGAACCGAAGCATCCGGTACAAATAAGTTAGCAGCAAAGTTTGCAGCCCGTACACTCGAAAGCGAGATCGAACGCTACTTTGATGCGGCTAGGCGAGAGACACAATCGAAAGTATTTCAGCAATTGCTGGTCAACACTTTCGAAGACAAATCGGTCAAGGCCGAGCGATTGACGATTGCATCGCGATCCGCGGACGAACAGGATAAGGTGTCCGCTCGGGAACGGATGCTTGACATCGAAGCTCGACTAAAATTGGATCAATGGCTTAGCGATCGGCTTGGTCGGTATAGCGACAACGGCGAATCGTCGCGACGCCCTCGGTTCGCAACCGTTTTTGTAACCGACACGTTTGGGACGATGATTGGAATCGCCTACGACAAACCGGTGACTCGCGAAAAGAATAGTGCTGGTCGGAACTTTGCCTTTCGAACCTATTTTCATGGTGGTCAAAACGACTTAGACAAATCGATACCGATCGAAGCGATCGTACCTCTGCAGCGAACGCACCTATCGTCCGCTTTCCCCAGTACGGCAACGGGCCTATGGAAAGTGGCGATTAGTACTCCGATCTTCTTCGATGAGAATAAAGATCGGCCAGACGCGATCTTTGTTGCAACGATTAACCTTGGCGATTTCCAGTTGCTGCAAAGTGAACAAGGGTCGAATTTGATCGCGGTTTTGGTCGAAGCACGCGAAGGCGATTTGCGAGGTACCGTGTTGCAACACCCGTTGATGGACATGCGTCGCGATTCAGGCAAAACCCTCGCCGATGAAAAGTACCAAGTGGATAGCAATTTGATCCAAGACATCTTGGAAGGTGGCGATATCGACTACCATGACCCGGTTGCGGATGCCCCCGACGGACAAGACTACGCCGGCGATTGGATCGTCGCCATGCAACCCGTTCAATTGCCCATTTCGGCGAGTGAACAGGATACGGACGAAGACGGCGAAATTGAGACCGACTTATTGGTACTGGTTCAATACCGATTGTCCAAGGTGATGGAACCGGTCGGAGAAATGAAAGCCATGTTGCTCTCCGAAGGGGCTGTCGCAATTACCTCGATCTTGATGGTGATGTTGGCACTATGGTTGTTCGTAAAAAGATCGACCGACACGAAGTCCGATACACCAAGCATCCCACAAGAGGAAACAAGCGGTCCAACCGGACACACCGAGACCATCGAGACTTAAACAATCCCTGGAGTCTGCCTGCACGGTACTGCATGAAGGTGAATCCGTTTGACGGGAATGCAAAGATGATTTCCGCGAGTCAACGGAAACGACTTTGCACAAACGCGGGGCTCAGGCCGCTATCGACCGAATACCAATTTGTCTTCCCAAGAGCGTTTGCAAAGCTAAGAGTGCTGGAAAGCTATCTCAACGGAATCCCGCTCGGAGCGCAATACGTCGTCATGGCCCAACGTCCATTTGGCGGCAAAATGCCGAGCCCTGGATCGTCCAATGAAACCGAACTCAAATGCAAGCATTCGTGATATTCGCCTGGAATCTTTTTTAGCAATTGTCTACGCTCACGTTTTGATGTAGGCAGGAAATTGCAATAAGGAAATCGCAGATGAGCAGAAGTCCACGATGGTTTCGCGGTGTTTTTACCGTTTCGTTGATCACTGGTTTCTTGGTTGGTTTGGCCGTCGAGCCTGCCGCTGCCCAACAGGCGACGGTGGTTTCCAACATCACCAATCGGACTCGCAACGCCGAGCATCCGCTCGATCCCGCTTTGGCGATGGCAAGCAAGAGTCTTGAAAACTTCCAAGCCAACGTGAAAGACTACTCGGCGCTGTTTGTGAAACGTTGCCGCGTGAATGGCGTATTACCCGACCTACAGTACGCGAATGTAAAGATCCGCAATCGGAAACTCTCCGCCGGACGTGTCGCCGTTCCGATGGGCGTTTATCTAAACTTCCTGAAACCAGAGGACGTTACCGGCCGCGAAGTGATTTGGGTCGAAGGGAAAAACGACGGCAACATGATCGCTCACGAATCGGGCATCAAAGGAATGATTAACGTTACGTTGGACCCAAACGGCTATTTAGCAATGCGCGGCCAACGACACCCCATTACTGACATTGGCATTGAAAACTTGTTGGTGAAGTTGATTGAAACGGGCGAGCGTGACCGTCAATATGGTGAGTGCGATGTTCAGTTCTATCGAAACGCGAAGATCAAAGAGACCGAGTGTACGATGCTACAAGTAGTCCACCCCGTCAAAAGACCCTACTTTGATTTCTATTTGGCGAGAGTCTATTTTGACAAGCAAATGAACATGCCCATTCGTTATGAAGCTTGGTCGTGGCCGACGACGCAAGGCGGCGAACCAGTGCTTGAAGAGGAATACACCTACTTGGATTTGAAGGTGAATGTCGGTTTCACCGAAGCCGATTTTGATATCCGAAATCCCGCATACCAATTTCGGTAGAGAACGGGGTGTTTTTTGTTTAGATGGTGACGTTTTTGATCGCATTGCGGAATGACCGCAAAGCGATCCATCATTATTCGGGTATACTGCGTTCTGCGGTTTGCTTGACTTCACCTTCACAGAAAACGAAAACCATGAACGACGAAACAAATCCTGTCTCCTCTTCCCATTCATTTTCGGACGATGCTTCCGTTCGCGACATCGTTCAAGCGCTTAGCAAAATTTGGTGGCTACCGCTTCTCCGCGGCATTTTCTTGGTTTTGCTCGGAATTTACGCTCTCATTCAACCAGGAATGACCGTCGCCGCGCTCGCTCAAGTGATGGGATTCTTTTTGATTCTCGATGGATCAATTGCGTTGGTCGCAGGTGTGATTGGCCAAGTCCCGTCGCGTGGTTGGACCATTCTTCGAGGCGTCGTTGCGATTCTGGTCGGTATCTTTGTCTTTGCTAACCCCGTTATTGTTGCCGGACTAACGGCGATCACGATCATGTACCTGATCGCATTCTCCGCCATTTTCACCGGTATCATGGAAATCATTGCAACCCTTCGTGACCACAAGGAAATCGAAGGCGACGCGGGGTTCATCTTTGGCGGCATTTTGTCGATCGCCTTCGGCGTTCTATTGCTGATGGCGCCATTCATGTTCGGCATGGTGATGGTACGCATCCTGGGCGTTTGTGCCGCTGCGGTTGGCGTCGCGATGATCATGTTGGCGTTTCGACTCAAAGGGATCGAAAAACGGATGGAATCGAAAGTCGTCGACGCACAAAGCCATACGAAAACGAAAGACGAAGCCAACGCTTAAACATGCCTACTTCTCCTCTGACAACAGCCCGTCAAGACGCACTTGCGATATGGAATGCTGCGGTCGACTCCGTTCGCGTCCGTCCTTTGGTGGCTTCACAGTTTGACATCGATCAGGACGGATTCTCCATTTCCGACTATCCGTTCCTTCGTGCTGACATTGACCGAATCATCGTTGTCGGAGGGGGGAAGGCATCGGGCGCAATGGCTAGCGGTCTTGTCGACAAACTTAATGGCCGGATACCAATCACCGGATGGGTCAATGTCCCCGAAGGCACTGCGGAGCTAACCTCCGGAACCACAGGCAAGATCCACATCCATCCATCGCGGCCTGCGTCGGTAAACGAACCAATGCAGGCAGGTGTTGAGGGGACGCAGGCGATTTTGCGCCTGGTGCAATCAGCAACTCCAAGAGACCTATGCATTGCGTTGATTTCAGGCGGTGGCAGTGCGCTATTGCCGGCACCTCGCAGCGGCATTTCACTTGCCGATAAACTGGCTGTCACTCGTTGGCTTAGCTCCCGCGGTGCGGACATTACCGAACTGAACACGGTCCGCAAACATCTTAGTGAAATCAAGGGTGGCGGACTGCTTCATGCTTGTCACGCCGGCGAATTGGTCACTCTCGTGCTGTCCGATGTGCTTGGCGATCCGCTCGACATGATCGCGTCGGGACCAACCGTCGAAGACACGACAACGCAAACCGATGCATTGGCGGTGCTGCATCATTTTGATCCTGATCATCAACTTCCCGATGCGGTTTATCGATTGCTGCAATCGGAACCTCCGCCTCGTCAACCGCCGCAATGCCGCGCGACCACGATCGTGATCGGCAACAATGCGGTCGCGGTAGATGAAGCTGGAATCGTTGCCGAGCGACTCGGTTACAATCACATCATGCATTCGGCCAACGGACCGGAAGCATCCGCCGAAGAGGTTGGCCGCAAGCATGCTGAAATGTTGATCAGCATGCTACGAAGCAACGAGACACACAAAGCAAATTGTTTGATCACCGGTGGCGAGCCAGTGGTTTGTCTGGCGCCCGAATCGATTCGAGGTCTCGGAGGAAGGAACCAACAATTGGTCTTAGCGGCATATCAATTTCTTCGCGGGTCGAACTTGTCGGATGCCGATTGGCAACGGATCGCTGTGCTTTCTGGGGGCACCGATGGGGAAGATGGGCCGACAGACGCCGCAGGAGCATTCCTGGATGCTGCCGTCCACCAAAGCGCAGTCGAACAATCGTTGGATATCGAAGACGCCTTACGCCGTAACGACGCCTACAACTTTTTCAGGCGTTGCGGAGGTCTAATTCAGACAGGCCCAACCGGAACGAACGTATGTGACGTCCGAGTCGGTCTCGTGAAGAATGACACGGCGTTGGACGAAGAAGCGTGTTGACCGGAATCGTTCAACCAAGAATTCTCTTTAAGACTTAGGCCTTGCGCATTAGCGTTGCGATGGCGTTGCCTTCCGACGTGTGATTGACGCAAATCGCATAGTCTTTTTGCAGTGGCTGTGCCGATCGATGTTCGATTGGATCCGACAAATTCATCGACGGAGGAATCACGTTTCGCGATAATGCTAGCGCGGCGACCAGAAGTTCCAACGAGCCGCTCGCAGCACCACAATGCCCCACAGCGTTAATCGGAGCCACCACTGGCACTTCGGGCAACATCGCGGTCAATGCAATTTGTTCTTGTTCGTCGATCACGGGATCGCCCATCGCATGACTGACCACAAAACCAATCTCGGTGGCGGTGATCTTTGCGTCCCTTAAACACGCTTCGATCGCCAACGAGATCGCTTTTGCTGACCCTCGAATACCTGGCACTCCAATTTTGCTCGATCGTTTTTCGAGCAACATGCCCTTGGACGCAACAAAACGAGACGCCGTAGCGACGATTTCAGCCAACGGAACCGCACCTCGTTTCTCGGCCGTTTGTTTCCCTTCGATAACAAACGCAACGGCCGCTTCACCGCCAACCACACCGGTGGATGCCGGGTCATGCGGACGAGACGACTTTGATATTGGATCGGCCACCGAGGCAATCGGCAAATCGTTTCGATAATTTATTCGCGTCGTGTTGATCCGCGTACCGACGCCACCGGTCACTATCCACGCAGCAACGCCACGTTGGATACATGAAATTGCCTCAATCATCGCCGCAGGCCCCGACGAGTCGCCGTGGATGATCGAGTTATTCGGGCCCTGTGCGTTGATCGCAATGCCGACGTGACATGCGGGCATGTTGGGCAAGTATTTGAGCATCCAAAGAGGCATCACTTTCCGCATCGCGGCTCCGCCAAATTGAGATTCGTCGATCTTGCCATCCTTATTGAGACAGCACTGGAAAGCTTCGGCTAATTCCGCAGGCGGACCGAAGAGCATTTCGCTGCCGAAGACGGTCCCGATTTGGTTGGGACCAATCATCCCGTCGTTGGTCGCCGGAAGTACACTCGAAAGCCCCGCATCGTCAACTGCCATCATGGCCGAGGCAAACGCAAATTGAATTTCGCGGCACATCACTTTGAGTGCTTTTCGCGGCTTGACGTACTGTTTGCCGTCAAACCCGATGACCGGTGCACCAATCCAAAGGCCATCTTCACAATCACCCGCAGGTGCGGGCGATATCGGGGGCGTGTGGCCGCCGTCATCACGATCGGCGAGCGAACGGATGGCGGATTTGCCGGTCAATAACGCGTCAAAGAACTCAGAATGGCCCATTCCGATCGGCGACACTACGCCCGCTCCGGTGATAACGATATTTTTTTCCGGCATAATCGGGCTTGGGGGCGGTTAAGAAAACTCGGTTCAGTGTGAGGTGGTCTAGCCTGCATCCCGTGGGGGAAGATTGACAAGTATGATTTCTAGCCGCAGATGTTGCTAGTGGTAACGTTTTTCTTAAAGTGCACGGTCGTAAAGTCGATGCGTTTTGGTTTGAGTCGCGCCCCCGCGTTCGACAGTTCCCTTGGAAAGCCGATTGCTTTCAAGAATCCACGAAAACTCGCCGATCTGGATGCCGTGTTCAATCGCATCGGGCAAAATTCGCGACAACGTGACCAATCCAACGCCCCATTTCTGGTACTTGGGCAACACGTTGGTGCTAATGAGACGCAAACGGTCAATTTTCCGTTTTCCCATCAGCAACCGCAGCCATCCGAAGGGAAACAGGTGACCATCGATTTTGCGGATCACTTGGTTGTAGTCAAGCAATCCAAACCCGGCCCCGATCGGTTTTCCGTCAATCTCGGCGATGCTAGTCAGTTCCGGCACAATCAAGTGTTTCAGCCCCGCACTTTGCTCGTCAATTTCTCCTTCACTCATCGGCACGTAACCCCACGTTTGCTGCAGCGATTGATTATAGATTTCCAAAAAGGTGCGAACGTCTTGATTGAATCGCTTCCGATCGATCATTCGGCATTTCACATTGAACCGCTTGGTCGATTCTTCGACGATGAAAAGCATTTTTGGATCAAGCGACTTCAAGATATCGATATGAGCTTCGTAGCTGTAAACGTCTTGCGTTTTTTCGAACCCGGATGCTAGGAACAATTTTTCGTAATACGGCAGGTGATAAGGAATCATGAAGGTGGGTGGGGAATCGAAACCGTCCACGAGTAACCCGACTTCGTAGTTCAAACTTGGATGCACTGGACCACGGACATCGGTCATCCCTTGTTCACGCAGCCAATCCAATGCGTGATCGAAGGCCATTTGGCTTGCCGCGGCATCATCGTACGATTCAAAGAAGCCCACAAAACCTCGTTTTTCTTGATAGCGTCGATTGTGTGCGTGGTTGACGATGGCCAAAACGCGCGCGACCGGGCGTCCATCGCGGCGAACCAGGAACGCTTGCCGATCGGCGTCATCGTAGAAGGGATGGTATTTAAAACCAACGATTTTCCGTCTCTCGGACCAAATTGGCGGA
Organism: Novipirellula herctigrandis; assembly: GCA_007859835.1. Classification (GTDB taxonomy): domain Bacteria; phylum Planctomycetota; class Planctomycetia; order Pirellulales; family Pirellulaceae; genus Novipirellula_A; species Novipirellula_A herctigrandis. The sequence continues at coordinate 264,476 of SJPJ01000002.1, forward strand.
ATCCAATGGGGGTTGTCTCGATAGACATCCCGCTCCAACGCGAGGAACGCTTTTTGATCCCGCCGCGACTCAACCGGAAGACACTGTAACGCACCGTCGTTTTTTTGCTGGTTGTTCATTGTCGCGGTTATCCTAGAATTCTTTCTTTGTCCATCAAAGCGTTGATTAGCACTATTTTAAAATCTCCAAACACTTTTTTGCCGCCCCGACACGCAACCTTATGAGCCAATCGGAAACTCTCGTCCTGCAAAGTCTCGCCAACCCTACGGTGCGTCGTCTAGTGCGATTGCGAGACAATCGTACCCGACGGCGCGAGAAACGTCTGCTTGTGGACGGATGGCGAGAAAGCCAACAAGCGATCCAAGCTGGGCTTGATCTTATCGGGCTTTACACCCCAGAAACATTGGACACCCGCGAAACATCGATCCCCAGTGACCACCAAACTGATGTGGATGATACGGCCTCCGTAGTTTTGGCAACGGCCCAGACAAGCGGAAAGCTGAGACGGGTTTCCAATGCCGTGATGAAAAAAATCGCCTACGGTGATTCCGACCGCGGCGTAGTGGGTGAATTCGCGGAGCCTCAGCGAAGGTTTGAGGATTTGCGTCTCCCCAAAGCTCCAATGCTTTTGGTACTCGACTGCATTGAAAAACCGGGAAACATCGGTGCGGTGTTCCGTTGTGCCGATGCGGCGGGGGTCGACGCAGTGATTTTGTGCGGAAGCGGCAGCGACATCTATAATCCCAATGCCATTCGTAGCAGCTTAGGAACCGTTTTCCGGATCCCCAGTGTGGCTGCGGCGACGGAGTCCGAGGTTGCCAAATTCCTAATTTCACAAGAAATCAAGCCATTTGCGGCTCGCGTCGAATCCTCGTCGGAAATTTGGTCAACCGATTTTTCAGGCTCAATAGCGATCCTGATCGGCAGCGAAGCGAACGGTCTGGGCGATCGTTGGCAATCTTTTGGCGGCGAACCCGTTGCCGGGGTGAGAATCCCGATGTGGGGACGCGTTGACAGCCTCAATGCGTCGGTTTCCGCGGCGATTCTGCTGTACGAAGCGCGCCGACAGCGAAATTCCTAACCTTTTTTGTCACGTTTGCGATCGGGGCACCGCACGGAACAAGTGGCCAAAGTCCGCAAATAATCGCTGAAAATCGTATTTTTGCTTCGATCGTTGCAACCGTACCGATCGGTACACGCGCTCGAAGCGTCAGAATCGTTAATGTCGGGGCAAACCGAATCCGATACTTAGAGCAACCGGATGTCGGTTGCTTTTTTGCATCGACATCTCTTGGTGTGCCGAGGGGGGCCCATCAATTCGATCGCTCGGACGCAAGGATGCGGCATGCGTGACGTAAAAACGACACAAAAAATGAAACAACGGACTCACCGGCGAGCTGCTTTAAGCTTGCTGATATTAGCTGCTGCGACGACCGCCTATGCGGTTGATCCGGTTGCCGATGGAAAAGTGAATCCACCTTCACCATCGGCAAGCATGCGAATGCTGCCACCATTGCCACTTCAACCAATCCAACAAGTCGCAAACAATGTGGTTCAAGTGAATCCATTTTTTAGCGACGCATCGTGTCCAGCAATGGATTCGGCGGTTCAGTTGGCTTCGGGGGATGGTGGACCTTCGGTTCGTCTCAAACCTATCGGTGCGGCAATAGGCCTGCATCCCATTGGCAGCCCAAAGATGTCCGGCACAGGCACTTCGGCGATAACGATCGAAGAGATGCCGCCAGCGGAAATCAGGTCGAATCCGTTAATCCGTTCGGCTCACCACGAGAACGACGAATTGGTCGAAGCGACTGCCGAAGCATGTGAAAACGCGACGACGCAGGCAACGCAAGACGCCAACACGGTGGTCAGCGAAGCCACCGAATTGGCGTTCCGTCCGCCTGCACAACTTGCAAACGAGCCAGCACCACCACCGGTGCAAACAGAGGCTCAGCCCCCGTCTCAAATAGCAGCAACGCCTGAGCCAGCAGCAACGCCTGAGCCAGCAGCAACGCCTGAGCCAACCGGGCTGCCAGAGCCAGTCGTCCTTGCCGATGCCAGACCGCAACCGGCCACCGCACAAGAGACCAAAGAAGAACCCGTTTGCTTCTCGCTGAGCGACGACAGCGAAGCGTTTCCGGTGGCGGATCCATCGCCACAAAGCTCGGAACAGACCGCACTGATGGACCTAATGCATCAAGACGAAGCACCCGAGGAAGCACCCGAGGAAGCACCCGAGGAAGCACCCGAGGAAGCCCCCGAGGAAGCCCCCAAGGAAGTCGGTGTGGGCGGACCAAGTGTGTTAGCATTGGACGCAACAAATGACGCGGTTCAATTGGCACCTGCTAAACCGATCATCGTTCAACAGGAACCAACGATTCGGGAAGCTGCCCCGATTGGCGACCAATCCAAGACAGCGACGCTAAGCAAGAAGCGTTATCGTCCGCCAGTGGACGTTAAAGCTCCGCCAATATCAATGGAAAGGCCTGCGGTAGATCGGACCGCGTCGATTATTCGACCGTCGATCAAAGCAGTAGAGGCTCCGCGTTTGGACAGTCCGAACCGGCAATCGATGGTGATTCGAGGAACCGAATCGGCCCCATCGACCGCGGGTTCACGACAACCCGTTCCGCTTTATATGAACCGTGCTCAAGTACGATCATTGACGATCCACGGCGAACTGCGGCGTGTGAGTGTGCAGGATAAAAATGTTTGCCGAGCGTTCGCTTCGGGTTCCAATCAGATCAAACTGATCGGAGCCGGCAATGGCGTCACACGATTGGTCGTGTGGGCCGACACATCGGGGGACTCACGAACCAAAGTGCGGCACTTTGACATTCATGTCCAAGACGCAGTCGACGCAACGGGTGATTCGATCCGTCACAAGATCGAAATTCTAAACCGCACGATCGCGAAGGCGTTTCCACAAAGCGATGCCCGTGTGGAAACAGTCGGAAACGAGCTTGTTATTCGTGGCGATTGTTCGAGTGAACAGTCGGCGAAGCAGATCGTTCGGATGGTTCGCAAAACTTGCTTGGTTCCCGTTCGTGACGAACTCGGCGTTCGCTAGTTTCATTCCATTTTCAACCTAACAACCCTTTACCAACCTGTCACACCCTGCGGTGTCCTTCGATACATCCGCGGTATCTACGAGGTTCGATCATGAAGATCCGTTCAATTAAAAAACGATTCGGTAGCACAGCCGTTCGCACGCTTGCGGCTTGCGGGCTTCTGGCTGGCAGCTTGGTCGCTTCCAACGCTCACGCCCAATCAGGTTTGGTAAACGCGTTTGAGACGCCTGCAAAGGCAACCAACGTTCAGCAAACCGCCGCGTCAAATTCACGGTCGATCAAACACGGCGACCAAGAATTCGCAGTAATGACGGCCGAAGGCGTTCCAACAGCAGCAAGTGCTGGACGGGTTGCGACGCTGGGAAGCATGCCTACGAGTGAGCTCAACGGTGGGGTGACCCAAACCAGCTGCTTATCGTGCGGAACCTCCTGCGGCGGCTCATGCCCTGGCGGGTCGTATGGTGGCATGTATGGCGGCTCATGCAATACCGGCAGCTGTGGCAACTACGGCGGATATGGATCATCGATGGGCGGTGGATGCGGAATCCCATGCCGACCCTATCGCTTCGCGATGGTGGAAGCCCTGTACATGGAACATCAAGGCGATGCGCCTCAGTTACTAGGCTCGAATTTCCAAAGTGCCGAGTTTGACTTTGAATGGGGATCAAGAATCACCGTCGGCATGGTTCCCGATTGTGTTCACGGGATGGAAACCACGTTTGTTGGCCCATTCAATTGGGACTTGCAATCCTCATCGACCTTCACACCACCATTGGCGTTCGACACGGTTAGTAGCGATCGGCTATTAGGGCCGTTCATGGCACCATTCACCGACGTCGTCGCCGACCGAGCCACTTACGAAGCCGATTACTGGAGCATCGAAGCCAACAAGACACTTGTAGGTTGGGATGTCGCCAAACTGTTGATCGGCGGTCGCTACATCGACTATGACGAACTGTATCGCTACGGATTCTCGAATGACACCGGCGAACAAGCGGTTCTTCAGAGCGAAACCGAAAACTCGCTTTACGGTATGCAGGTTGGTCTCGACATGCTGTTCCCAACATCGTGCCACGGCTACATGGACTTTCGTGGACGAGCGGGCGGCTACTTGAACTTCGCGGAGTCCGACGTACGCGGATTCAACACTGCCGGAGCAACCGTCTTTGCAAATGACGACGACCTCGAACTCGCAGGCGTCTTTGAGTTGGGAGCCGGATACCGTTACGAACTGGGCGAAATGCTAACGCTTCGAGCAGGCGGCGAAATGTGGTACGTCACCGGAATCGCAGACGCACCAACACAATTGTCCAACGTCGTTCGACGAGGATCAGGTCAAAGCATCGCTATCGACGATGACTTTTTCGTGATCGGTGTCAACTTCGGTGCTCAGATGAAGTTCTAGAAAGTAACGACACGGAACATCGCAACAATCAAAGGCTAGGTTGAAAGACCTAGCCTTTTTTCGTATTCCACTCGGTCAACACTGCCCAACCGGGGCCAACACTGCCCAACCGGGGCCAACACTGCCCAACCGGGGCCAACACTGCCCAACTGGGGCCAGCCTCCGGCGGACGCCTCACATCAACTGCACAAGCTTGCTTCCGCCAACCGCCTCTCGGGCAGCTTGGCGGTTGGCATCGATTGCTTTTCGCTCTTGCTCGTGCGATACCAGCTCGTATCGCACATTCCGCTGGCGGGCCTCGTAACCCGATTCCTCAATCGCCTCGCGGATTTGGTCGAGTGTCAAAAAATGGACCGTCCCAGCTTCGGCAACGACGTTCTCTTCCAACATCAAACTGCCCATATCGTTGGCACCAAACTGCAATGCCAATTGACCAATCTTCAAGCCTTGCGTCACCCAACTGCTTTGTAAATTCGGCACGTTGTCGAGGAACAAACGTGACACCGCCAATGTCTTCAAATACTCAAAAGATCCCACCGGTGAAATATGATCTAAATCCGTATGGTCCGGCTGGAAGGTCCATCCAATGAATGCAGTGAATCCGTTGGTTTCATCTTGTAACCGTCGAATACGATCAAGATGCTCGATCCGCTCTGCCAATGTCTCGACATGCCCGAACATCATCGTCGCACTACTGACTCCACCGAGTTGATGCCATACTCGCATCACATTGAGCCAATCGTCCGTCATGACCTTGCCGCGCGTGATCTCGTTTCGAACGCGGTCCACTAGAATCTCGGCACCACCACCCGGGATACTCCCCAAACCAGCATCCTTAAGTCGCTCAAGGACTTCCTCGAGCGGCAAGTGGTTGACTTTGGTGAAGTGATAGAGCTCTGGTGGACTAAACCCGTGGACATTGACATCGGGGAACGCCGACTTGATGTCACGGAGCATCTCTTCGTACCAATCCAACTTGAACTTCGGATGCAATCCGCCCTGCAACAAAATTTGGTTCCCGCCAAGGTCAACCGTTTCTTGGATCTTCGCCAGCAATTCCTCACGCGGTAGCACGTAACCATCACTACTCTTGGGACTGCGGTAAAACGCACAAAAGTCGCAAACCGCTGTGCATATATTCGTGTAGTTAATATTCCGATCGATGTTGTACGTTCGATAAGGTTCCGGATGCATGCGCCGCGAAACCGTATCGGCCGCCAAACCGAGCGATGCTAGATCGTGACTTTCGAGTAAACGTTGGCCTTCATCGGTCGTCAACCGCTCGCCATCAATCGCCTTGTCAAGAATGTCACGGATAGAAGAAGGAACAGGAGCAATCATGAGGAACGTAAGTCAATCGAGGAATCGTAATGTGGAATTAAATCAAGGGATACGGCGCGGCGATGAAATTCAGCCAAACCGTTCTGCTCGCCGACGCCAAAAGTGTAGTGCAAATTTTCGGCAAAGTACCGGAACAAGTCTTCGTTAGTCAGCCCATGAGTCGCTGCGTCACGAGCAGCAATTTCTTCGAGCGAAGCCAAACCGTCGTCACGTGACGCTTCGAGCCTTTCGCTCAGCCCGCTCGTATCGACCCCTGGCCGAGCAACCCATAGCGCGAACACAAAGGGCAATTCTGACCAACGACACCACCGGTCGCCAAGGTCCCAAATTTCGCGATAACAACGTGGCGGTGGATGCATCGCACGATCACCGATAAGTAGGACTGCGTCGGCATCGACGTGTTCGGGCGATTGGTCGATCGATAGTGGCACAATTTCGGGCCGCAGACCGTGCATTTCCCAAAGCAATACTTGCACCAATGCAGCACTGGTTCGGCTTCCTTCATCAAGCGCAAGCCGCCCTATTTGATTCGCTCCGACGCGGCTGAGCAAACGAACGCTCCACACCGGACCGCGACATGCGATTACGGCATTGGAAACCATTTGGTAGCTTCGCTCGGCCAAAAATTCGACCGACGGAATCAACGCGACGTCCAATTTCCCTCGTCGTAGATCATCCGCCAAGCGACTCGGCAAATTGAACGTAAGCTCACCGAAACCACCTAGCCGCTCGCGCAGCCCATGAACCAACGGTTTGGTGTTAAGGTAAGAAACCGCACCGATTCGTAAGTGGTTTTTCATGGAAGAGTTTGTTACGCGAAAAAAACAAGGATTCGGACACACTCTGAGAACCGAAATTGCATCGCCCCCGCAACCGCCGTGCCGGTGCGTAGCTTACACAATTTGAAAAAATTCGTCTGCCTCGCACTTTACCGTGACGATAACGCCCGTTTGGGGGTGATGAAACGAGATCGATTCAGCGTGCAGCAATATCCGCTCCGAATCAGCACCCGCAATCTCCGTCGGTAATTCGCGGCCTCGGTAGAGCCTATCACCCAAAATCGCGTGGCCTCGCATCGCGGCTTGGATTCGCAATTGGTGCATCCGCCCGGTATGCGGCTCGAGTCGAACAAGCGAACAATCGCGATCCTTCGAATACCCGAGCATCGTCATTCGCGTTTCCGCCCGCTTTGCCCCCAAGCATGTCGCCTCGCAGACTTCTCCACGCGCTTGATCAGGAACCTTTCGGATGAAGTCACACCACGTTCGCTGCTCTTCGGGAAATTCACATTTTCCACTCACCACCGCGAGATAGTGTTTTTGAACTTTTCGAGCGGCAAACTGATCGCTCAATAATTTGGCAACCCGTTTTCGTAGTGCCACTAACACAACACCGCTGACGTTGCGATCAAGACGATGAACCATCGCTATATAATCGGACCGACCGGCAAACTGCATGCGAAGTTGTGTTTCGAGGCTATCGACGCCTAGTGGTGCCTGCGTCAAAATGTCAGCAGGCTTTTCGACTGCGATCATCGACTCACTATCCCAAAGGATCTTTACTTCACGTTTCACTTCCGAACCATCCAACACCAGGCTGCTTCAATGAGCGCACAAAAAAACGAGAGATCCCGGCCACGACGACAAATGGCAAACCATTTATCGATCGACGAATCTCTCGTTAAGCTAATTTGTAAAGTGTCGTGCGTTTCCGTCAAGTGATGAAATCGGTCAACGCAATCAGAACGATCTACAGCGCAGCCCCATCAAGGACCAACGCAAGCATCGAAAACGCTTTACAATCAACCTCTTCAATCATCGACTAGGCTTTGCACATCGACACACGCTATTGCTCTAATGACGCCCCCTGATCGCGTACTGGTTTATGCTAAGAACGATTCAACCCTGCCCTGAACACCACTACTATTTTGTGACCGGCAAGCTTGCCGAACCCATGGTTCGTGAGACGGTCGATCGGCTCGCGAAACAATTTGGATTCGCATACTCCATTGGCGTCATGCCGATCACCGTAGCAGCGTTGATCACTCCCAAGTGGCTGATCCGTCATTTGAATCCACCATCCATTGCAACGCACGTCGTTGTCTCGGGCCATCTCGACACAGGGCACAACGAGCTCGACTCGCAAGTCCAAATACCCGTAATTTACGGCCCAAACGATTGCCGCGAGATGGCGGCAGTCTTCGGAGAAACTCGCTCGATCGATCCGCCGACAGACTACGACATCCAAATCATCGCCGAAATCAATCATGCACCGCGACAAGACCTACAATCCGTTGTATCGCGAGCCGCCCAGCTGGTTTCATGCGGAGCAAACGTGATCGACTTTGGTTGCGACCCTTCGAATCGGTGTCTCCAAATCGGCGACTACATCGCTGCATTGGTCGATCAAGGGATCTCCGTTTCGGTCGACACTTTCGATAGCTGGGAAGCCGCCGAAGCAACACGGCATGGTGCTTCGTTAGTGCTATCGGTCAATTCATCCAATCGCGATCAAGCTGTTGATTGGGGTGTCGAGGTCGTGGCGATTCCCGACACTCCTTGCGACAAAAAAAGTTTTGAAAAAACTATCGATTTTTTATCGAAACATGGTGTAACGACACGATTGGATCCCATTTTGGAACCGATCGGAACTGGTTTTGCAAACAGCTTGCTCCGCTATACCGAAACGCGCCGCGACTATCCCGAACATGAAATGATGATGGGCATCGGTAACTTAACTGAGCTTACCGAAGTCGATTCGGCGGGAGTGAATTTTTTGTTGCTAGGTATTTGTCAAGAACTTGGTATTCGCAGCGTATTGACTACCGAAGTGATTAACTGGGCCCGTTCATCCGTACGCGAATGTGATGCGGCGCGGCGACTGGTGCACTACAGTGTGAAAAAACGAGTGCCACCCAAGCATTTGAGTCACGATTTGGTGATGTTACGCGATGCGCGTCTTCATCCCTATACGAAACAAGCGATCGAATCGCTTGCAACATCGATTAGAGACAACAACTATCGAATCCTTGCGGAAAACGATTCACTTTATTTGCTGGCTGCAAACGTGTTGATTTCCGGCAGCGATCCGTTCGAGATGTTCCAAGAATTGCTTGATCGACCTGAATCCGATAACGTCGACGCTGGACATGCATTTTACTTGGGTTACGAAATGGCAAAAGCCTCACTCGCGTTGCAGTTAGCAAAACAATACAACCAAGATCAATCCTTAGACTGGGGACTTTTGACGGAGCCTGAAAACCGGCACCGAATCAGGCGCAAATAGTCGCCTCACGTCGAATGCAGCTCAAACGACTCTCCAATGTCGCATTTGGCGATTGGCATTTTCTATTGAACCTCGTCTACACTGAACCTCGTCTACACTGAACCTCGTCTACACCATGATTTGCTTACACCATGATTTCCTCGACATCGCACGCAGAAGCGTTTCCTGTTGTTCGACGACTGCCACCGAAATTTTCCATTTCGGAAGTTTTTCCTGCGTTTGCTTCGCGGACAGGGTGCCTTTGGTTTGATTCCGTCCCTTCAACCGACCTGTCGTTGGCGTCCGGCTTGTCGGGCGATTCAAGTTTGCCGCTTGCTCGCTATTCGTTCTTGATGTCCGATCCAATCGACACATTGATTGCCCATTGCGGTGCCAACGATCCTTGGCCCGTGCTCAACCGATGGGTGAGTCGACTGCCATTAATGCCACGTCACGATTTGCCCCCCATGCAAGGCGGTATCGCAGGTTTAATCGGTTATGAAGCGGCAACCTGGCTTGAATCGGTAGGCTTATCGCCCAACGAGGACTTTCCGACCCCCGCGATGTCACTCGGTCTTTACGATTGGACCATCGCAACCGACCATGCCCAAAAAAACTCGTGGCTCATTAGCCAAGGGTTCACGGCAAACAACGAGCCGAAAGATTCGCCCAGCGAACGCGAACATCGAGCCATCCGCCGCGCCGATGAAATCGAGACGATCATTGAACGCGCAATGCGGGTGGCCCATTCAAAACGTGAATCGGACGCGGTGGATTTCGAAGGTCCATCCGAATCGGTCACAAGCAATTTTTCGAGCGAACAATTTCGCATTTGTGTAAGCACGATCATCGACCGCATCCGAGCGGGTGATTTTTTTCAAGCCAACTTGGCTCAACGACTTTTGCACCCCGAAACGCTTCCGCCACCAAAGCTGTATCAGCGACTACGTGCTGCGAATCCAGCACCCTACAGCGTATTCTACCACGGCGACGGATTTGACGTGCTAAGTAGCTCGCCGGAGGCGTTCTTAAAACTTAGCGACGGAACCGTCGAAACCCGTCCGATCAAAGGAACGGTTCCTCGCACCGGCGACGTGGCCAACGACCAAATACTCGCCAATGGGCTTTTACAGAGCAAAAAGGATCGTGCTGAAAACATCATGATCGTTGACCTGATGAGAAACGACTTGTCGCGAGTTTGCACCGACGACAGTGTTCGCGTTCGCAAGCTGTGCCAAATCGAGCGTTACCAATTCGTCCAGCATTTGGTATCGATCGTCGTAGGAAAATTGCGAAATGACCAAAACGTTGTCGATCTATTAAAGGCATGTTTCCCAGGTGGCAGTGTCACCGGAGCCCCAAAGATCGAAGCGATGCGAACGATTGCCGAATTGGAACCACACAGACGCGGTCCCTACTGTGGATCGATGGGGTACATCAGTTGCACGGGAGACGCCGAATTCAACATTTTGATTCGCACCATTACGTCGACCGGCGGCTATTGGCAAATCCCCGTTGGTGGTGGCATCACCGCCCGAAGTGTTCCCGAGGCTGAAGAAACTGAAACGTGGACCAAAGCCAAGGGACTACTGCGAGCATTACCGAAATGATTCAAATCGAAGCGAAAGCCAACGATTGCCTTTTTCAAGTACATGTGACACCGAAGTCAAAACGGCCATCGATCGGTGGGTTGCACGATGGTGCGCTGCGGGTTTCTGTAGCGGAGCCCGCGGATAAAGGAAAAGCGAACAAAGCAGTCACCCAAGCAATTGCGTCGCTGTTGAAAGTTGCCAAATCACGGGTGGAAGTGCTCAGAGGGGAAACCTCACGGCGAAAAACGATCCGAGTCCGCGACGTGACGATCGAAGAACTAAAACCGATTGCGGACCTAGCACTTTGACGTTGCTTAAGGCGGTAATCAGCCTCCTTCACCCGATAGCCTCAAGGCGCACGATCAATTACAGTGTGACCCACTAGCAATTGTCTCGTGGTGAGGATTCGATACTCCCCAAAAGCCTATTTCAGCCAGAGTTCCTGCATGAACATCCAAAGTTTTCTCGAACATCACGGTATCCTTCGCAATCCTTTTGCTGAAGAAGACGCTCAAACCGATCCTGTTTTTAAAGAACATTGCATCAGCAACGCTTACCATCCGATTTGGGACAAGGTCTATGGTGACCCAAGCGAGCCATCGACGTCGATCATTTTCGGCCCCAAAGGATCGGGAAAAACAGCCATGCGACTGCAAATCGATCGCCATCTCGCTCGCTACAACGATGACAACCCTGGCAAGCGAGTCTTTGTGATCCATTACGATGACTTCAATCCGTTTCTCGATCATTTTAGCGAACGACAACGAAGACGAATCAGCAAGAAACCAGAAAAGGTGCTCGAGAATTGGAAGCTCTGGGACCATGTGGATTCAATCCTTTGCATCGGAGTTACCGATTTGATCGACCGCATTCTTAAATCGGGTGCGAACTCTGGCGATGGATCTCTCGATGATGCTTCGATCCGTTCATTTGACCGGACCCATTCTCGCGATCTACTGCTGCTGGCAAGTTGTTATGACCAATCGACCGAATCGTCTTTTAACACCCGCTGGAACTCGTTGCGTAAGTACTTGCATTTCACAAATTGGAAAACCAAGATTCCGTTTTTTGGTGCGATTGGTTGGTCGTTGCTAAGTGCTGTGTTTGTCGGATGGCTCTACTCTCGTCCTGTTGCCGAAGGGGCATCCCGCAATTTGCAGATCTTCTGGCTACTCCCAATTCTGCTGCTGATAGGATGGCTACCGTTTTTGATACGAATGATCAAATGCCAACTGGCCGCAATTGGAATTCATAAACACATGCGAGTTGGCAAACGAGAAACCAGCTCAATGCGAAAAATGCTACAAGAGATTCCTGCATCCGAATTAGCAAGCCAACCCTTGCCGCGATACGACCGAACTGATGATCGCTATGAATTGCTTCATAAATTCCAAAGCATTTTGAAGCACCTGGGATACACCGGCATCATCGTTTTAATGGACCGAGTTGACGAACCACACATGACCGGAGGCAAGCCGGAAAGAATGCAAAAGTTTGTTTGGCCACTACTGGATAACAAGCTGCTCAAGCATCCAGGGATGGGCTTCAAAATAATGTTGCCTCAAGAGCTGCATCGGGAAATTGAACGCGAAACTCGCGAGTTCCACGAGCGGGCTAGACTCGATAAACAGAATGTGATTCCGGCGTTCCAATGGACTGGTGAGGCACTCTACGACCTAGCCCGCGCTCGAATGATGGCATGTGGGGCAGAAGGCCGATCGCCGGAGCCAAGGGATTTGTTTCATGATGACGTCAGCTACCAACGGATGCTAGCAGCATTTCAATCGCTACGAGTGCCACGACATCTTTTCCGGTTCTTGTACCGGGTACTGGTCGATCACTGTAACCGCTATACCGATTCGCAGCCCGAGTACAAAATCAAGGCTGAAACCTTTGAAACGGTTTTGGCCGTTTACGGGCGTGACAACGATCCTAGTTTTAACTGAATCACATGAATGTCGGCCCCTCGATAGAGGATTTTTCGCGGGGGTTGGTGGGGATTGGTGATTTTGGTAGGTTAAAGGTCATCAGCATGACATCCATGCATGACAAATCACAACCTTCATTCAGTGTGCGAACGCTGACAGAGTAAAAATTCTTATTGGGAGCAGAAACTAGGTGGGTACGAAGCGAACAGGCAAAGGCCGACGAAAAGTTGGACGGAAAAAACGACGTATGCGAGCAAAGATCCGCCATCGTAAGAAATAGTGTGCTCTAAAGCAGACAGAAAGCTCGGACTTTTTTTAGTCCGAGCTTTTTTTTCACCGCTGCCACTACCCTCCCCCCCGCTCGAGGCAGTTGCCTTCCCCGGCTTACTTGCGAACATTACGGATGCGTCAGATGCCTAAGGGAGGTCCAATGCGCAACTAAATTCCCATCACCAAATTCATGCCATTTCGGGCCCTCGATTCATGGTGATATGAGCTCCGAAATTTGACATGGATCATCGGTTGCGCAGGATCGCTCGGGTGAGATTTCTTCTTTTCGACCTTTGGAAAGCTGTGACTTTGGGTCGGGAAAATTCTCGGTATTCATACAAGGATGGAGTATATGGTTTCGGAACCTGCGGTTTTTGAGCAAATCCCCACAAAACATGCTGTTGTCGTAAACGTCCTGCCCGAAACGTCGGAGTCATGGAGCCATCGCAGTCGCTGGCACAATGAATTGCACGCGGCAATCGAACGCGAGACTCAAGGCCGAATAAGAGACTTAATGGTCGGCTGGGAAGATCAGATGTCGATTGTCGAAGCGCGATGCGATGCCTATTACGCGGTTCAATTGAGTCTCTGTGCCGCTCGCGCCTTCCTCGACCAAAGCCAAGCCAAGCCTCCGGTTCGATTGACGTTTGACGTCCGTGGCCATTGGTTGGAGCTCTTTATTGTTTCCGCAGCGGAGGCGGTGGAAACGGAACGCATCGAACCGCCAGAATTGGTTTTTGCTCGCTCTTAAGTGTCGAGTTGAACCCGCCGAATTTTAGTACGTTTTATGTCGTGCCACGAGCAAAAACTCTGAATCACCATTGGCGATTTGATGCCATTACCGTTCGACTCGGGATGCAGGAGGGTTTTGTTGCGTCAAGGGCGATTGCTGCCGGACGAAACGGCCGAGGCAAGCCGTTTTTCACATTGGACAAATGCGCCGTTGGACGTTACGGCACGTTCTTCATGTGATTGCCTTCCTATGACCGCGAGTTGACGCTCGGTGGCTGATGCTTCCGATTGAAACCTGAATTACCCTGACGAAATGCTTCAGCATCTCGCAGGGAGTCGGTACTTTCGGCTACAATCGTCGACTATGTCTACTCAAATTTATCAATCAGTGTTGTCGCGAAATTTCATCGCGACGCTCTTCTTGTTTGCCATAACTCTGTTCTCAATTTCGGGTTGTTCCGAAATCGATACGGATCGGACTCGCGAAAGTGCAGTTTTCGATGGCGAGTATCCGATTGCCGTAACTGCGACGGTAGGCATGGTCGCCGACATAGTAAAAAGGGTTGGCAAACAGCATGTCACCGTCACCCAATTGATGGGCGCTGGCGTTGACCCCCATCTCTATAACGCTCCTCGCGATGACGTGTTACGGATCATGGAAAGTGATGTGACCTTCTATTCGGGGCTAAAACTGGAAGGAAAAATGGCCGACACATTAGTCAAATTGGCTAACCAAAAACCTGTCGTCCCGGTCACGGAACAGATCGACCGATCACAATTGCTTGAGCCCGAATCGATGCATGGCCATTACGACCCTCATGTTTGGATGGACGTTCAGGCGTGGGCCAAATGTGTCGACGTGATCGCTTCGACATTGTCTCAATTTGATCCTCAGCATTCCGATGACTACCGAGCTAATGCGGACGCCTATCTAAAGCAACTTGAAGAGCTTCACGCATATGGCCTCAAAGCGATCGGATCGATTCCTCCACAAAGCCGAGTGCTGATCACTTCACATGATGCGTTCAACTACTTTGGCCGCGCTTATGGCTTGGAAGTGCTAGGTGTCCAAGGCCTCTCAACCGAATCCGAAGCCGGTTTGCAGCGCATCAATGAATTAGTAAACATGATTGTGGAGCGAAAAATCAAAGCGGTCTTTGTCGAGAGCAGCGTTTCACCAAAAAATATCCGAGCATTAATTGAGGGTGCTGCGGCCCAAGATTACGAAGTCAAAATTGGCGGCGAGCTTTTCTCGGATGCGATGGGAATCGATGGAACCTACGAAGGAACCTACGTTGGCATGCTCGACCACAATATAACGCTTGTCGCTCGTGAACTTGGCGGCGTGGCGCCGCCCGATGGCTTTCTAGGCAACCTGGCACACGCCGAATCGCGTTCGATCGAGAAAGAGAGTCCATAGCGATGTCGAAAGAATCGATCCCGCTATCGGTTTACGATTTAACAGTTGCTTATCATCGCAAACCGGTAATCTGGGATGTCCAATTCAATATCCCGCCAGGGTCGCTTGTTGGGATTGTCGGCCCCAACGGTGCGGGGAAAAGCACGCTGTTAAAAGCAGTGATGGATTTGATCCCCAGTGCTTCAGGGCGTGTGGAAATCTTTGGGCATCCCTACCGGGACGTCCGCCACCGCGTCGGCTATGTGCCACAACGCGAGAGTGTCGACTGGGATTTCCCCATCAACGCACTTGATGTGGTCGCTATGGGCCTCTACAGCAAAATCGGATGGTGTCTTCCCGTTCGAAAGAAACATCGTCAAGCGGCTCTAGAAGCACTTCGGCGCGTTGGCATTGCAGATTTGGCTTACCGGCAAATCAGTCAACTTTCGGGTGGCCAGCAACAACGGACCTTTCTTGCGCGAGCACTTGTTCAAGACGCAGAATTGTATTTGATGGACGAACCATTCGCGGCGGTTGATGCCGCGACGGAGCAAGCGATCGTCGAAATTTTGCAGGATATGAAAAGCCGCGGCCGAACGTCGGTCGTTATTCATCACGACTTACAAACCGTCCCCGACTATTTCGATTATGTCGTGATGCTTAACATGCGCGTGGTGGCTCATGGTCCGGTGGAAGAGGTTTTCACGAACGACAACTTACAGAAGACCTACGGCGGTCGTTTAACACTGTTGGATGAAGTCAGCGAAGCGATGCGGCGTCAGGAGCGAACGCTGTGAGTTGGCGTGATCTACTGTTATTGCAGGACTACAATACCCGCGTGGTGGTATCGTCGACGGCGCTATTGGGCTGTGCCGCTGGCCTGGTTGGCACGTTCACGCTACTACGCAAACGGGCGTTGATGGGCGATGCCCTCAGCCACGCCACTTTGCCCGGAATCGCATTAGCTTTCATCATCGCAACGGCAACCGGACACAACGGAAAATCGCTCACGGTGCTTCTATTTGGGGCTTGTATCACGGGATTGATGGGTGTCGCCGTGATTCTGGTGCTGCGAAATTCGACTCGGTTAAAGGAGGACACGGCGCTTGGTGCGGTTCTCAGTGTCTTTTTCGGAGCTGGCATGGCCTTACTCGGTGTGGTCCAGCAGATGAAAGGCGGACACGCCGCTGGACTCGAAGCGTTTATTTATGGAAAAACCGCTTCGATGGGCTTTAACGATGCGATGCTGATTTCCGGAGTGGCGTTTGTCTGCGTTTTGGTCTGCCTACTTCTGTTCAAAGAGTTCAAGCTGCTTTGTTTCGACGAAGCGTTTGCCGGTTCGCGTGGCGTCCCGATCGTCCTGCTCGACCTAGCACTGATGGCGCTCGTCGTGATGGTATGTATCGTGGGACTGCAAGCAGTCGGTTTGATTTTGATGATCGCATTGTTGGTAATCCCCGCTGCCGCCGCGAGATTCTGGACTCAACAGTTGTCGACGATCGTGTTCATCTCGGCTGGACTTGGTGCAGCCGGCGGAATGACGGGCGCCGCGATGAGCGCTGCGTTCGCCAACTTGCCTTCGGGGGCGACGATCGTGTTGGTTTGCAGTCTGTTCTTTCTCTTTAGTATGGTCTTCGGCACGAATCGTGGTGTGCTAGTTCGGTTCCTTCGCCGTCGGCGAATGAACCGCTCGGTCGCTCGCCAACACCTTCTTCGTGCCATCTATGAAGTACTCGAATCGAGCGGTGACTTCGATCAACGCGCCGTCTCGTTTGCGTCGCTTCTCGATAAACGCAGTTGGTCCGCCAAACGATTGTCTCGTTCAATTCAAAGCGCCGCGCAGGACAACTTGCTTGACCAAACCGATGGTCAAGTGCATTTAACGGACGAGGGAATCAACGAGGCATCACGCTTAACGCGGCAACATCGACTATGGGAACTGTACTTGATCACCTATGCGGAAATTGCCCCAAGTAAAGTGGATCGTGACGCGGACGCGATCGAACATGTGCTTGAACCCGAAGTCGTTTTGGAACTGGAAGCCTTGCTAAAGGCTTCCCATGCCAATGTACCGCCAAGTCCTCACGCTTTAGGAACGGAGTCTTAGCATGTGGGTTGCACTTCGTTGGGATTGGAACCTAGATGGTTGGATTATCACAGTCGGCGTCCTGAGCGCTGTCGCCGCCGCATTGCTAGGGAATTTCTTGGTCTTGCGGCGAATGAGCTTGCTTGGCGATGCGATCAGTCATGCGGTACTGCCCGGCTTGGCCGCTGCGTTCATGATCACCAGTAGCCGTAACAGCTTGCCGATGTTTTTGGGCGCGGTCATCGTCGGCGTTCTGACGGCATTTTTTACCGAGTGGATTCGAAGTGTCGGTGACGTGGACGAAGGTGCTTCCATGGGCGTCGTCTTTACGTCGCTGTTCGCACTTGGGCTAGTAATGATTGTGCAAGCGGCGGACCATGTCGATTTGGACCCCAGTTGTGTTTTGTATGGTGCGATTGAAATGACGCCGCTCGATAAAATATCGGTCGCGGGTTTCGCCGTTCCGCGTGCCGCACTTTCCTTGGGGATCGTTGCGTTGGCAAACCTTGCATTCGTGACCCTGTTCATGAAAGAGCTGAAGCTGAGTTCCTTCGATCCTGCCCTGGCGACAACCACCGGTTTCAACGCGACACTTATGCATTACTTGCTGATGATTCTGGTCGCAGTGACAGCCGTAGCTAGTTTTGAAAGTGTCGGAAACATCTTGGTAGTCGCGATGTTTGTCGTTCCGCCCGCGGCGGCCTACATGTTGACCGATCGGCTGACGACAATGATCCTAATCAGTGTCATCATTGCGGCATCCTCAGCCGTGCTTGGTCACATCGCAGCCCTGACCGTGCCCGGTTGGTTTGGTTACCGCAGCACCACCACGGCCGGCATGATGGCAGTGGTTGCGGGATTGATATTGCTGTTTGCCGTTGCATTTGCCCCCCGCCACGGCATCGTTGTCAAACGAGTTCGCCACCACTTGCTCGGTTTGAGCATTTTGGCGGACGACGTAGTCGCTTTGTTATATCGAATGGATGAACGAGGCGAATCGTTACGATTAAACGCAAATCAATTGGCCACTGTTTTTCTAGTTGATCGTTTTTCCATACGAGCCGTCTTGCGTTGGCTGCGACTGCGAGACCAAATCGAACGATCCAGTGATGGCTACAACCTGACCAATGAGGGACGTACCCGCGCCCAAGGACTCATTCGCTCGCATCGGCTTTGGGAACAATACTTGGTTACTCTTGCTGGCATCGACGCGGATCGCATCCACGATAAAGCGGAAAGCTTGGAACACTTTACCGATGCTGAGTTGCGATCGCGTTTGGATCAGGAAACCAATGCACCGACGGTTGACCCGCACGGACGCCCGATCCCAAACGAAGAGCGAAGTTAGTCATCGCCATTACATATCAATTGGCAAATCGGCACTGCGGCAAGCATCCCCAAGATTGTTGCGACAAGGTAAATCCACAAGTGCTGAGTGTTCCCGCTAATGATTGCCGGCCCCATCGACCGAGCCGGGTTCATGGACGCACCACTGATTGGGCCGCCAAACATCGCCTCGAAACCAACGACACTGCCAATCGCTGCGCCAGCCATGATTCCTTTTTCTTTCGCTCCCGAAGAAACGCAAAGGATCACGAACATCAACATGAACGACAACACCACCTCCAACACAAAAGATTGCCAAACGGAACCATCATAGGGCAAGGTGGAACCAAGCGTCGGGTGATCGGGAAACAATATTTTAAGGAAAATCGCCGCCATTGTCGCGCCAATGCATTGACAAACAATGAACGGAATCACGTACTTTGCCTCAAAGCGTTTTGCGACCCAAAAACCGATCGTTACAGCAGGATTAATGTGAGCTCCGGAGATATCACCAAGGGCATAGATAAGGGACATCACAACCATGCCCCAAACTAACGCAACACCGGCGTGACTAATCATACCCTCACGAACGTCATTCACGACCGCTGCGCCGCATCCCGAAAACACCAAAATAAAGGTACCTAGGATTTCGGCAGTATACTTTTTGCTCACGCGCTCACTCGAATAGGAAAGAGGCAACAACGGGTATCAAAAAAAGAGATGTCATTGGTAACAACCGCCGTGCACTCGCATCGGGTCGTTGCGTCCCAAACCAATTCGAAGCAATCCTCCGCTGACACATTGTGGATCGATTGGCTTAATCAAGTGTTGCTTTTGGTGTCAAGCGGTTGTCACCACCGAACCATTTCGCGCGTTCCGCTCCCCAATACTCAGGAAAGAACCGATAGTAGTCCGCGGTTGGGAATTTGGCTTTATGATCGCGGTATCTCTGTGATCTCTGTTGAGCTTGTTGACGAGCCGCTTCCTGGTCACCGACAAAAAGCATCACTTCGTTGTAGGAGACTTGTTTGCCATCTTTGTCAATGAGCCTAGCGACGACTTTGAATGTGTCGCCCACTTCGCCGGCGACTTCCCAAGCGAATGCGTCAATCTTTCGTGAACTATCTCGGTTCACTTCGTCGACAGCAAACCGATTCGAAGCGATCTGATTTCCTTTCTGGTCGATTACCTCCGCCTCAATATTACAGCCCTCGAACGTCTTATCCAAATCATTGACGACCCATAGGTTGACCTCGCCGGTTTCCCCGGACTTCCATCGGCGTTGTTTCGTCTCGATCGAAACTAATAGCGGTTGGCAAGCTCGTTTGACATAGTCGTACGACAACTTTGGTTCTTGGAAATAATCAACAATGCCCCACTTCATATCAGGTGCGAAGGTAATAAAATGACAAATCGAAATCGCACTCGACTTTGGTTTCCGCCGCCGCATGTGCTCAATTCCCCACTGGAAAATCACCCCCTGCGAAACCTGAGTCGCGGCAACAAAATGCTCTAAAGTATCGGTCTGTGTGTCACCAACGACTTGTTCGTTCAACGCAATGAACGTATCGAGGTCGGCCCAGTGAAAGCCCCAACTTGGACCGGGTGGCCAAACCTCGTCGGGCGGAATAAATTTGCGTATGCTGTCGACGTTTGGAGCCGAACTGATCGCAAATTCGGGGATCACTGCGAAGTCCCACTCAGCGATGTAGTCTTCTAGTAGTTTACCACCCATCGCATAAAACAAGTAATGAGTATGGCCACTATCTTTAGGGCCACCGAGGCCGCGTTGATGCAGCATTGCCGGCCAATCCAGTGGAGAAGTCGTGACGTAAGGCAAATCAGTGAAAGGCCGAATTGCTTCACCCAAACCGACCAAGAAGTCCGCGTTGTACTCTAACCCTTGCGTGCCAAAGAACATTTCCTCGCCCCCTTCGAGCATCACAAGAGACGGGTGATGACGTAATTGCATGATCATCGAAACACCTTCGGCGAAGGTTGCTTCACGAAAGGCTTCATCCTCAGGAAGTCGCACCGATGCAAGCGGCAAAAGGTCTTGCCAAACCGTAACCCCGAGTTCGTCGCAAAGGTCATAAAACACGTCCACTTCGGATGGGTGCCACCCAAAAATCCGCAGGTTGTTCAAATTGGCATCTCGCGCCATTTCAATTAATTGGCGATACTTTTCGTCACTGTTTCGGCCATAGAAAATGTCGGGCGGGCCACCCCAACTAGCCGATCGCATAAACAATCGCTTGCCATTGATTAAGAAAGTCCATGGATTGCGAACCTGTTCTTCGCTGTAACCAGGATTGCGCTGCATCCGAATTTCGCGAATCCCAAACTTCGTCTCGGATTGGTCGGACAAAAAACCATTGGAATCGATCAGCGTGGTTTCAACCACATATCGGTTTGGATCACCAAGCTCCCAAGGCCACCAAAGCTTCGCATCAGGGACCTTCATCGACAATGTTACCGTTCCTTCGACGTGATCGCTTGGCACCGCGATTTCGACTTCGACCGGTTCGGATTCAAATCCAATCCCCTTGATCACCGACCGAACATTCAATTCGGCAAACGCGTCTGGGTTTTCCCTATAAAGTGAAACTTGCACATCCACCGTTGCCGAACCATCATCATGGATCGTGGTTTTGGGATAGACATCGGTAATGCGAGCGTCGCCAGTTGCCACGATCTTCACCGGCTTCCAAATTCCAATCGGAGTCAAAGTCCGCCAATAGTCTCCATGCCACGCAAACTTGCGACCTGCGACCTTTCGGTAAGACCTCGGTGGCGGATCAAGTTTGAGGACTAAACAATTCGCTCTCCTGTCATCGCGATAGAGAAGGTGTTCACTAATTTCAAATTCAAAGGGTGAGAACATTCCTTCGTGGCGACCAAGTGATTTACCATTGAGCCACACTTCGCATCCATAGTCGACTCCCTCGAAACAAACATGGATCGTTTTGCCTTGCCACGAAGCGGGGACTCCGAATTGGCGTCGATACCACCACTCTTTCTCCATCACCCACTTTGCACGCAAGGCGTTGCGACCGTAATGGGGGTCGTCGATCTCGCCCGCACGCCAAAGGTCTGTGTAGACGTCGCCTGGAACTTCGGCACCGTTCCAATTGAACGTACTCGGACAGACTTCGCCAAAGTACTCGTGGAACCCTTCGATTTGCCCTTGCCCAGGCCGAATCCCCTCCATTTGCCATTGCTGGCCACTGAGATCGAGAACCAACCGACCGGAATCAGGGTTTGGTGACTGCTCGGACTTCGGCTCATCAGCGATCAACGCTCCGGTCGCGACAATGCAAAAAAAGGAGACGACCAAGTCTGCCAAACGAAATGTCTGCAAGAGGTTCATGGTTCTTCTGCTACAGTGAGAGTTAATAACCTTGGTGGAAACGACCAGTTCGCATCACGGATCCATCGTTCGGATACAGAATAGATGCTTGGTGGAACGCAAATAAAGACTTCCGTCGGAAATCGCTGGCGAAGCAAACACCGATTCGCCGAGCACATTTGTTTGCACAGGCTCCGCGTCATCCTTGGTGGCATCAATGATCTTGGTAATACCGTCGTCGGACGTGAAATAGACCAAATCGTTAGCCGTCACAAGCGATGCACTGTAGTGCCGGCCTAATCGAGCACGCCAAATACTCGATCCACTATCCGTTTCGAAACAATGGGCCGTGCCACGATCATCGGCGATAAACAATCGATTACGAACCACGATTGGCGACGGCACATAGCATCGAGCATCTCGAATGTGCCAGCGCACGTGCGACTCGGTAACATCGCCGATACCTCCCGGGCGAATCGACATAACATGGTAAGTGGGAAAACCAGCGGTGAGAAAAAAACTTGTCCCATCATCCACCATCGAAGCGACAAATTGCTCTGTCGGCCCTTCGATCCACCATCGCAACGTACCGGTCAAAGCGTCGAATCCAGCGACGCGTTTGCTGCCGGTCAATATCGCTTGCATCTCTCCGTCAAATTCGCGCAGTAGAGGCGTGACGTAACTGCGTGTCCTGTGGAGTCGCCGTGTTTTCCAAATGATCGCACCGGATGTTTTATCAAGCGCCACCAAATATGACTCTCCATCGTGATCGCCATTCAGGATGACAATATTTTGATACACGATGGGGCTAGTGCAAAAACCATGCATACTCGAAAAAGGGCCTACCTGAACCAACCAGCGCTGGTGCCCCTGGTCGTCGTAAGAAGCGGCGACCATTTCACCAACCTCGACATCCGATTCACCATTCACATTTTTTGCATCGCCTTGGACGAGGAACGTCACAAAGACATTATTTCCATCTGCCGCTGGCGTCCCCGATGCATAGCTATTGAGGTTATGTTTTCTTTCAAGCGGCGACGAGGCTACGGCGCGAGACCACAGAACCGAACCGGTCTTTTTGTCCACACGGTGAAGCATCCGCTCGTGTGTTTGTTCATTACAGGATGTCAGAAAAATCGATTGGCCCGAGACAATCGGCGAAGAGTATCCTGAACCGGGAATCGCCGTTTCCCAAAATATGTTTTTGCCAGTCTCTCCATCCCACTGCGTAGGAACATTCGACTCCTTGCTCGTTCCATCTCCGCGTGGTCCTCGCCATTGCGGCCAATCTTCGCTGCGTGTAGGGACCAAGGGAATCGTGCAGAAGCAGGCGAACATCATCCAGCAACAAAGCCGTTTTACTCGAAATCGTCTCATTGTGGTTGCCTGCCGTAATGCCAATCTAAAATGTTTCGCTCTTGAAAGAAGCGGCACGTAAGGATCATGGTAATTTAGCCTTTCTTACGTCCAACGCTACCGTGCTAAGCTTTCAGTTCCGTGGTTCGATTGGCGACATTTTCAATGACGATTACCGCCGCCGCGGCGAAAACCGCCAATCCAACGAGCATTGCGATGCTGCCGGTCCATTGGCTCGGCGAAACGAATTTCATCGTTCGAAATTTCATTTCAAGATGAGCTGTTTCCGGCGTTGCGGCTTGTAGCGGCCACAACCTTCCCACGCTCCCGATCATCAAGCCGATCAATGATGCCATCGTGCTGCCGCGATGGTGTTCGAGCAGCCAGCGAAGCAAACGCGAAAACGCCAACAGTCCAAATGCACAGCCGCTTCCAAATACCGCGATTTGCAGCAACGCATCGAATGTAAATTGGCCATGGACGGCGTCCTTGATCAATCCGGTAATAGGATGGTAAACGCCGAGAAGAAGCAACACAAACGCACCGCTAATTCCCGGCAAGATCATTGCGCAAATCGCAATGGACGCACTCAAAAACAAGTATGGCAAACTCATGTCACCACCCGCTGACGGAAGAAACGAAATCGCCATTGCAACGGTGACGCCCATCAGACAAGCGAAGACTTCCTTTGCATGCCACACTCGAACGTATCCTTTGACGATCCAAACACTGCCCACGATCAGCCCAAAGAAAACAGCAAAGGTTTCAGGTTGTTTGTGATCGAGTAGCCAATGCATCAGTCCAGCAAGGGTCAACACGCCGGTAGCGATGCCGATTCCGAGTGCAACCAAGAACCGGAAGTCGATATGGTAGGCTGCCTCGCGAAATTCAAATCGAGTCACTTTGCGGATGAATTCTGAGTCGATTTCGCTGATCGCTGAAATCAAACGCTGATAATGCCCCAGCACCAACGCCACCGTGCCGCCACTGACCCCCGGAACCGTGTCGGCCGCTCCCATGCAGAAACCTCTCAGCACATTCACGACATCCCCCAGCAAAGAAGAGGGCCCCAGTAAAGAAGAGGGCCCCAGCAAAGAAGAGGGTTCGCTTGAGGCATCGTGAACATTCGAACGAGCCTCTTCCTTGGCAGGATGAAGTTCGTCGGCAGGATCCAATTCATTGTCAGGATCTGGCGGCACATTCGGTCCAGTCGTCACAAAACTCTCCGTTGACATACGTTTGGCTCTCTCATGATCCGCCAGCGACATCCAGACTTTCCGGATTGCCGTGACGAGCGATACTGGACAAGAGTGCCTTCCGAAGCGACAAATTGCAATCGTATATGTAAGTTTTGTTTTAACTTCTTTCTCTTCTCCCTTTGTCAGGACCTATCCAGCTCGTGCTCCAAATCATCATCTTGGCGATCGTTCAAGGCATTGCGGAATTTCTGCCAATTAGCTCTTCGGGCCATCTCGTCGTGCTTGGCGCCATGATGGGCGAGCTGAGTGAATCGGCCACCATGGAAATTATCCTGCACGCCGGCACACTTGGTTCAATCTTGGTGATCTATTGGCGGCGTATCCTCGACCTGCTGACTCGTGACCGCCGCGTTATCGGCTTGATGGTAGTGGGAACCATTCCCGCAGTCATTGTCGGGTTAACAATCAAAGAAAGCTTCGAATGGCTATTGCGAGATCCGCTTCTGGCTGGCGCGATGTTGATCGTCACTGGTGTCTTTTTGGTCATTTTGGGACGACTTCGTCCTCGCGATGGAAATTACCAACAACTTAGCTACCTCAGTGCTTTTCTGATCGGGTGTTTTCAAGCCTTTGCTATCTTACCGGGCGTGAGTCGAAGCGGCTCCACCATTCTCGGCGGACGACTTTTCGGTCTCAAAGGCGACGATTCCGTCACATTTTCTTTTCTGCTAGCAATCCCAGCAATTTGTGGTGCCACGGTTCTAGCAGCCAAAGACATCATTAAAGGCGAGGAAGTGGTCTCGTCGCTTCAATATTCAACGACGCAAATGCTTGTGGGCGCAGTAGTTGCGTTCTTGGTTGGATTGGTGGCATTGAAATGGCTGATTGGTTGGAGCCGGCTCGATCGGCTCCATTGGTTTGCTTATTGGTGCATTCCAATGGGGATCCTGGTCATCATCGGTTCAGTAAAAAACTTGCTGTAGTGCCTTAAACCACGCGTTTTCAGTGTGGACGAGCGTTTAGTGTGTTGTATAATCGATCTCACTTCCACCCCGCTCCTATCTCTCGATACTCGCCCAGAAAAGGTCCAGCATGTCATCTCAACTCACTGACCGGCAACAGAATGTCTATAACATGATTCGGTCTTTGATAGTAAAGCGGGGCTACGGACCGACCGTTCGTGAAATTGGTGAACATTTTGGAATCAAGAGCCCCAATGGTGTCATGTGTCACCTCCGTGCGCTTGAGCGTAAGGGCTTGATCACGCGAAGCCCGAACAAGTCGCGGGCAATCGAACTGACCAGTGCTGCGGATCGCAGCGGACATAGCTTACCACTGGGTGGTGTTGTATCGGGCAAGCCTTCTCGTTTGGTATTTGAAGAGAACGACCGCGTGGACTTCAGCGAGATGATTTTCGAAGAAGACCGTTTTGCGTTACAAGTCTCGGGCGATTCGATGGTCGATGCAAAGATCGACGACGGTGACTATGTGATCGTTCGGCGACAAAGCCAAGCCGTTCCTGGCCAAATGGTTGTCGTCGAGAATAGCGAAGGCGAATCGATGCTCGGGTTTTATTTTCCCGAAGCAAATCGGATTCGTATCCAAGCCGCCAACAATGCAGTTCCGCCAACCTACTTAAACGATGCCAAGATCGTAGGAGTTGCTGTCAGCGTGGTTCGGCCAAATATTTAGTTAACCTTACCTTAAAAGATCTTCGGGGCACCATCGGAACTTGCTTTTGCAGGTCGTTCCCCTCACTCGAATGGGCCCCAATCGAAAAATCACAATGCGGACTTGCAAGTGCGGCAAATGCTACCCCGCTTGCTTCTTCTCTTCCGCCGCGGCGATCTTGTTGTAGAGCGTTTTCAGACTAACGCCTAGCTCTTCCGCCGCCGCAGCTTTGTTTCCGTCGTGACGCTCAAGCGCCCGTTCGATTGCCACCATCTCTAGCTGACGCAGTGACATCGGTTCAGAATCACGCAGCTCTTTCCTGAGTTGCCGTTTTCCGAAGTGACGTGGCAAGTTTCCTGTATCAATCGGGAACGAATCGCAAAGAATCGCCGCATGCTCAATCACATTGGCTAGCTCACGGACATTCCCTGGCCACTGATGAGCCTTCAATTCTGCGATCGCTTCAGGGGAAAAGAGTTGGTCATCTTTTCCGTCAGTTCGGTGACGGCGAAGCAAGTGAGTCGCTAGCGGGATGATATCCTCAACGCGGTCTCGCAGTGGCGGTACTTCGATTTCGAACGCGTTGATGCGAAACATCAAGTCTTCGCGAAAGGTGCCCTCTTCGACCATCTTTTCCAAGTCGCGATGAGTGGCGCATATCACGCGTACATTCACATGCACGGTTTGATTGTCGCCAAGTCGACGGATATCGCCCGTTTCGAGAACACGCAATAGCTTCGCTTGCATCGACAAAGGCAACTCGCCAATCTCGTCCAAAAAGATGGTGCCTCCGTCAGCCACTTCGAAAAGTCCAACTCGCGCCGCATCCGCTCCGGTGAACGCACCTTTGCAATGACCGAAAAGTTCGCTTTCGATTAGGTTTTCCGGCAGCGCGCCACAATTGATTGCCACGAGTGGTTGGTCTGCTCGCAAACTCGAATCGTGCACGGCCCTAGCGACCAACTCCTTTCCACATCCAGTCTCACCTCGGACCAATACGGTGCTTTCGGTCGGCGCCACCTTTGCGATTAGCGTACGAACCGAGTGCATCGCTTTGGCATTGCCAACCATCTTCGAATCGCCTTCGGCGCGAAGCAATCGATGCTGCAATGCAGTCAGTTGACGTTTGGTTTGCCGTCGTTCAGCGACTCGCCCCAAAAGCCCAGCCATATCAGCCAAGCGACATGGCTTGGTCAAATAGTCATAGACTTGGTAGTGGACCGCCGCGATTGCGGTTTCGGTCGTCGGCTTGCCAGTCATAATGACCACTTCAATTTCAGGGCGAAGCTCTCTCGCTTTGGCGATCACTTCGATGCCGCCGAGTCCCGGCATATTCAGGTCGACGAGCAAACAATCAAAGGGCTCTTTTTCAAGTGCCGCAACGGCGGTTAATCCATCGGGACACACGGTGACACTATAGCCCATCCGCGGCAATTCGGATCGCATTAGTTCCTGCAGATTCTTTTCGTCATCGGCGAACAAGATGTGCATCGCCGGACGTTTCTTAGGCTGCTGCTTTGGCTGACTCATGATTCCATCCAAGGGTATGACGACTTTGCGTCGGGTAGTCTTCGTTTTCACTCGATACGGGCAGAAACAATTTCATCATCGCTCCACGTCCTTCGCCTTCGCTATGCGGAATCAACGATCCTCCATGCTGCGAAACAATTCGATACGTGATACTCAGCCCCAAACCGGTCCCAGTTCCATCGCGGCGTCGAGTAAAAAAGGGCTCAAACAAATGCTTGATCACCTCTTCACTCATTCCACATCCATTGTCTTTCACTACGACAATTGCACCTGATTCGTTCCCATCGATTTCAATGTCAACCGCACCCTCCGTTTCGACACTTTCGAGCGCGTTGGTAATCAGGTTCAAGATAACTTGACGAATTTCTTGTGAATTGACGTGCGCGCAAACTTGCTGACTGCTATGGGTGCGAATCGTTTTGCATCGATACTTGCCGACCGTACGAACCATCGCAACAATTTCTTCGACCAATTCGGTCAAATCGGTTTGCGATCGTTGCACTTCGCCAAGCCGACTAAAGTCGAGCAGACGTTCGGTGATTCCTTTACAACGAAATGCTTCGTCTTGAATCCGCCGAAGGTTCATTCGCATCGCGTTGATCAATTCGTCGTCAAGTGAGACACTGTTTGGCGAATCAACTCGCATTCCGATCGCATCTTCGACGCGTGATTCGAGAGCCTCGGCACTCCAAGCGATGGTCGCCAGCGGATTATTGATTTCGTGAGCAACGCCGGCCGCAAGAAACCCGACGCTGGCCAATTGTTCGTTTTGAATGACTTCTCGCGTTCGCTCTTGAACTTGACGGTCGAGGTCCGAGCAAACAGTTTTGAGTTTCGTATACGCCTTCTTAAACCGCTGAGTCATCCCGTTCATCGCCATCGCCAACTCGTTTAGCTCGTCGGTCGTCCCCAAATCAATCCAATGATTCAATTGACCTCTGGCAACCAACCGTGACCCATCAAGCAGCGTTTGAAATGGTTTGACTACCAGCGAATGAAAGCACCAAAGCAACAACACAACCATGGCAACCGAAACGATCGTGCACACCCAAGCGATTGAGATCCAAGTGCGATATTGGCCACGCACATCATGGCTGAACGCCGCCATCCCGCCATGAATCAACGATAAATGTTCTTCTGTTAAATCGACAAGCGAATCGAGTCGATCCGACAGCTCGCTTTTCCGTGCGTAGTCCATCGAATGCGGCTGGCGATGAAACGCTTCGAGAGCCTGGACCATTTCTTGGATTTCGCCAAGACTGCGTCGTTGGCGTTCGGCGTCAATGAGAAGATCCGACTCTTCCTCGACACTCGAAACCGAAATAATGTCTTCGTAAAGTTGGATGCGTACTTCTAAATCCAACAGCGTTTGTAGATACCGCGATCGTTCGATCTCCGACAACGGATTGTCAAGCAAACCCGCGTCGATCATACCGCCGTTATGCAGCAAGTCGTTCATCCGGCTATTGCTATCGCGAAGCGTCTCAGACAAACGATTCAAATCGTTGGCGTAAGGAATCTCCGTCGCCCGCTGGCTAATCGAGTTGGCGAGACGCCGATAACGATATAGCCCCCAGAACCCGCTGAATGCTAGCAACAAAACAATGGTTGTTAGCAGAGATAGAGCTGCAATAAGTTTAGTACGAATAGAACGTCGACGCAGCACTGGCTCACCCTCCTTGGCTTGATCGAGTGGAACCTCTTATTCCACGTTTTCTTTAGCCTATCGCTTTGCTCGTTTGGGGACAAGACGAAACCCGACAACACCGACGAACCCAAACACGCCATGACGAAACTGGGGTTGGTTTCGACCGGCGTGGTTTGTTACACGCAGTCGTTGCACCAGAACTTTCGGAAATCCATCTACCGAGAACTCGAATGACATCTTGTCACGAATCCCCGCTTCCAAGGCGGCGCAAACTGTCGATTTGCCTCACCATCGTCGCGATTTCTGCGATCTTCCTACCGCTTGGCGGCTGCCAAGATGGCCCCCTCTACGCACTGAAGGCGGTCAATCCTTGGTTTGTGATGAAGGAATGGCGTGAGGATGAAGCATTTGGGATTACCGATCATGAACGTCGAAACCAACTTGCCTCGCTCGCTGAATCGATCGAACACCTTCCCGAAGAACGCCAAAAATATTGGTCTGCGCATCTCGCCCAAATCATGGCAAATGACCAAAGCGCGGAAATGCGACGACTTGCGGTTCTGGCAAGCGGAAAAATTGCCACAGCCGGTGACGCTATCGCATTGGTCGAAAAAGGGCTCGACGATGATAGCATGAAGGTACGGATGGAAGCCTGCCGGGCGCTCGGTCGAATCGACGACGAAGAATCCTCGCGGATGCTCGCCGCCATGGTGGGAACCGAATCCAACCAAGACGTTCGCAATGCCGCGATAGCCTCGCTCGCTCAACACAAAAACCCCATCTCGGTCAACTCGCTTCGTCTTGCATTGGCCGATCGAAACCCTGCGACTCGAGACTTGACGATGCAATCGCTTCGCGGAGTGACCGGGAAAGAGCTTGGGAACGACCCCGATGTATGGATCGCAGAGCTTGATAAAACTAGCGACGAAATGCTCAATGGCTCGTCAACGCTGATGCGATAATGGAATGAATAACAATGTATTCTGACAATCCCTTTTTCCACTCCCATCATCGACAGATGATGTTGCTACTGTTCGTTTCACTCACTATCTCGATTCCCTGTTTCGCGGACGATCCGATGCGAATTTGGGTCGACGATTCCGGTTTGCATTCGATTAAAGCAAGCTTAGAAACGATCGAAAATGAAGAAGCAGTGCTAGTTCGGCCCGATGGAACGCGAGCTCGCATTCCGATTGCGAAATTGAGTGTAAAGGATTCCGAATACGTCGAAGCGTGGCGAATCAATCCGCGAGACAACACGAATTTCCTGCGGTCTTCGCCGCCCGTTTTCCCCGAACTGAAACCGGGACCGATCGTGGAACTGCCACGAGCAACTCAATTGTTAACCGATGGTGAACCACTCTCGCCAATCATCGGTCTACTGGAACCGGCCGAAGCTACGCTGCCCGAAAGCATGCCTCCCGATCCAACTCCAAATCGAGTCAATATTGGGCTTGGTGCAAAATCACTTGGCCGAATCCATGCATATGACCGTTGCTCGGATCCAATCGTGATCGACTCCGAAGGTCATCAGTTCATGGCAGCCTCGATAAGTGCCGGCTTGAGTTCTTCGCTTGGCACCAAAGCGAATCGATTAATTCGATTTGAACCAAAAACAAATCAATTGGCCACCGTCTGGACATCCGACGCACCCGTTTCACTACTTGACCACCATGGACCAAGCGGTCGATCCTTGGTACTTGATGGTCATCAAGTTCAAGGAAGTGGTGGCCAGCTTGCCGTCGCCACCGGATGGAACGACGTGTCGTTGTCAATCCGCTTCCATCGTGCATTGCCCATGAACGAATCGAACGACCAAAGCCGGGTACTTTCAGGCGGGCATGTTCAGTGGGCTAGGTGGGTTGATGACGAGCACATCGTCGCTGCGATCGATTCACAGATTGGCGTGTGGAATTTGTTCTCGGGTGAGCTGAAACATTCCATTTGTCGATGTGCCTCAAAAGCGACGCCCGCGATATCCCCCGGGCGGCGTTACATCGCAGTCCCCGACACCGGTGGCGTATCAATCTACCGAACAACCGATGGCGAAAACTTGGGCCGATTGCCAATCGAACCAGGACGAATACCAAGCGTAAGCTATTCGCCACGCGGCGATTCGTTGGCGATAGTATCCCCCAATCGGTTGCGAGTATGGGAATTGTCTACCGCAACACTACGTGGCGAGGTCAAGTCACGACGGTCGTTGGGAAAAGGATCGCCCGTTTGGATCGATACCGACTTGGTGTTGTCATCCAATGGCGTGTTGATGAGCCTATTTCGCGGTGTGCCAATTTGGCGATACGAACTAGCCGGTGCAACGATTGCCTCGGTTGCTCTCGGCGTGGGCGGATCCAATGTCGGCATCATTC
Source organism: Novipirellula herctigrandis (assembly GCA_007859835.1). Classification (GTDB taxonomy): domain Bacteria; phylum Planctomycetota; class Planctomycetia; order Pirellulales; family Pirellulaceae; genus Novipirellula_A; species Novipirellula_A herctigrandis. The sequence goes on from SJPJ01000002.1 coordinate 296,012, forward strand.
GTCGAGGCGATGAAGCAGAAATCGCTATTGCCAAGATCCCCCACCAAACCGCCAGCGATGCAATGCCGTGGGTCGACCGAAAGCTATCCATCCAAGGAAGCGACAATTGGAGCGTTGCTGGCCGAAGCGTCTGGAACAAGACCGGATGGAGCGATCGCGATATCCGCTACGCAGGACTGGAAAACCCGAGTCACTGAGAACAATTCTATTCGCCCGCTTCTTGCCGCGATTCTGCAGCTTGATAGATTTTAGCCAAACGAACCATTAAGGGTTCAATCTCATCGAGGTAGGCTGCTTCACTTAACTGCGATTTGCGAATCCGAATTTGATCAAGGTCTCGCTCGATGGCATCCCGTTGAGTTTGCTCTTCGATCGTTAATCGCAATCGATTCTTATTAGCGACGAGAGTGACACGGCTTGCATTTCGCCCGTCAAGCTCAACGTCGTCTTTTGCTTTCTGCACACTGCGCACGCCACGAAACATGGTTGCGGGTGTACCAAGTCCATCCCCATTGTCATCGACCAAAGCATGTTCCGTGACGATTCGATCCTCGGATTCATAGAATGCACGGACCTCTGCACTCGCTCTTAAGAAGGCCTCTTGCACCGAGACTTCTTGGTCATGATCAAGATCCGACTCGATGGAACCAATCGCCTTGGAAAAGTATTCACCGAAGCGTGCATAGTTTTGCTCAGTGCCACTCTTCGTCGCTGTCACGACGATTCGGTTCCTGCCTGACAGCGCGTTGATAAAAGGGCCGCTCGAAGAACTGCCGTTGATGATCACAAGCGGCCGTTCAAATCGATCGAGCCACTTTGACAAATCGCTGGCGGAAAGGTCAGGCCCACGCAGATTGAACTTTGCCACTCCCGATGCATAGGTTCCATGCCCAATCAAGACAATCCAAAGCGGCGCTATCGTGGTTGTCTCGGATGCTTCAATCGCCCTTTTCAGAAGTTCGCGATCGGGAACATCGTTTGCAGGTTCTTTGTTGGCTGGAGCATCACCAATTCGAGTCACCTTGGCTGTTGAACCCTCAGCGATCCTTGTCCATCGATCCGCGGATTCACCAAACCCGACCGAGTACGTTGGTTCGCCTGGTGCACCTTGAACAAGGAACACTTCGCTCACGCCCTGACACTTTGCTGGCACAGCCAAAACAATCACGAAACAAAGGGACAACACCAAGTTGATCAATCGATTCATGCTAGCCCTTTCCAACGCCGAATTCCCCATTCACCACACAAGCATGCGATCGCAGTGATCATCACCCATGTTCGATGCCAAAGCGGATAAACCCATGTTTCAGAGATCGGCATCCGCCGGTTCGGTAGATCCGAAGCGAATGCCGATAACTCGCTATCATCAATCACTTCACCACCAGTTTGGTCGGCAATCTTCGTCAGTAACTTTCGATTCAACGACAGATCGCTGAACTCCGACGTGACAACTTGTGACGAGAATCCCGTTTGAGCTGTTCCGACGTGGCTGCCATCGGGTGCTAACGTGGTCACATCGACTAAGCAACCACCGGTTTCTCGTGTCCAATACTCGGACGAGTAAACGCCTGCAGACCTATCGTCCGCGGTTGCTAAAAGGGTGAACGGTTCGCCTCCAGACGGGGTGATTTTCAATTCAACGATTGCATTATCTAGCGGTAAGTAAGCTTCGTCTCGAACAGTGACCACAATTTTTGCAGGAGCGTTTACATCGTCACTCGGCTCCACCGTTGCATCAACCCTCCGAGGCACTTCGCCGACGAGCCAATGTGCGATTTGCCGCCACATCTGAGCAGGGTCCTCACGATTATTGTCACCGGCATCCTTCTCACCACGCCGCATCGACCAACGCCACAAATCGCCAATCGGCATCGCCGCGGTGCGTCCTTTTCCGAATCGCTGTGTCACTAGCCCTGGCATCGTTTGTCCGTCACGTGTTTCCACCGACAGAATCGACGACGCGCCGGGTTTAACATCACCGACGGCGTTGAGCGTTGTGAAAAAAGGCATTTTCCGAAGTCGATTTTGCTCGGACGCCTCATTGTCGCGAAGCCGAATCCAGGGCTCGAGCATCCCCTCGCGTGAGATTTGTAATCGGTACTCGCCGGCGCGGCTCGGTTTGTCACGGCGGGCCGCATACACCGCGGACAATTCACCGAGTGGGCTGTCCGCGAACGCCTTACCGTCGAAGGACTCTTGACCGCCGAGCATCATGAATCCCCCACCTCGGGAACCGACGAAACGCCGTAAGAGCAGTAGTTGATCCTGACTAAAAAACGAGGGCTCGATGTCATCGAGAATCACCGCTTGGTAGCTGAACAATTCCTCGGCCGAGTCGGGGAAACCGTCGCTTAATTCTTCCGATTCTTTCACTCCGAGTCGAATCATTACCGGTTCGTCGTACTGTTCGGCAATTTCCTCTTCATCCTCGCCGAGTCCTTGGAACAACGGATTACTGCTGGTTACCCCTTGATCGCGAAAACTAAACTTCGGTTCTTTATTGGCAATCCGTATCAGGCCGACGAGTTGAATCTCGGCATCTTCAGCCAAAGACCGACGCAAAAATTTGAATTCCCAGTTCGGGCGGCCTGCGACATATAAAATCCGGTACGGACCGCTTTTTCGGTCGACCGTTATAATCCGTTGATTATTCACGAGGGTCGCTTCCGAGGAACCGGCCGATGGGTCTTTGTCCCCAGCCATTTCCATTGACTCGCGATCAACTTCACGAAAAACGATCGCTCGATAAAACGAGACTCCGCTTTTTTCAGGCCGAAACTGAAAGGTGACTTCTTGTGGACGCCCGTCCTCGCTTGCCGCGAGCGATTGCTCTTCGACGAGATTTCCGCTAATTGCATCGCGGAGTTGAACGAACAGTGGTTCGTCTGGGATTTCCGCTCGCGTAACTTGGACTCGCACGGTCATCGGTGCCGACTCAAAATCCGTTTGCCGAATGCTTGTACCGGTAATGGCTACATCCCGTAATGTTTCTTTTTGAGAATTCAAGACAGGATACACGGGAAATCCTAACGTGGACCAATCAAAATCGGCTGATGGTGCGTCCGTTAGGTTCCCGTCGGTGAATAGCAGAACTCCGCCAACCGGTCGCGATAGAAAGCGTTCTTTCACCGCACCAAGACTAGTCGCAAGCGAAGAGGTGTACCCGTCAGGCGTTAAATCCTTTTGTTCCAAATCGATAGGTTTGAGTGAATCGTCAAATGCATAGTCGCGGACATCGAAGTCTTGGGCCAATCGAATACGCCAACTGGATTTTGGATCAAGACGACGTGCAGCGCGCTCACTGCGTGATTCCGAAGCATCATCGGTTTTAAGCGTCATGCTGCGACTGGTATCAACCAAAATTGGCAGTATGTTCGCTTTCGGTTGAGGACGAGTCCCGCTTCGCATTGGCTCGAGCAAGCAGATTGCGATCAGTCCAATCGCAGCGAGCTTCAACACCGCCGCAATCAATCCGAAAACTCCAGACGCACGATTTCGCCAATAGTTCCAAATCGTCAATAAGGCAAGTAACGTTACGACGACCACGATGGGCCAAACCCAATCGGGTGACCCCCAATAGATTTCCTGTGCAATTAAGCCTGCGATGCCCGTTACCGCCATTGTCATCGCCCACTTCCAAGGTTTTCGTAATATCGGTGAACCGCGTCGGCATACTCTTTGGGAACGGGGTCACGATCGATGGGCACCAGAGAATTTTTCTCGGCCGAGCGACGCATCCATTCCTCTTGGACATCGCGGCGAAGCTCCCTAAGAGGCTTGGCGATCATTTCTTCCACCAAATCCCATTGCGGTGCTTCCGATTTTCGCTGTAGGTCGACGCGGATATCACGGGCTCGGTCACGAATGCGATTCGCTCGAGAACGAAGCTCAGGACTTTCAAGCATTTCCTCGACATCACGCAATCGATCACTCCAATCACGGAACCCATTGCCCGTGATCGGCGATCCACTAGGACTATCAGCCGCGAGTTGCGTGATGGAATTCCCAGCCTGCTGATTGCCCGGTTGCTGATTGCCCGGTTGCTGATTGCCCGGTTGTTGGGGGTCGGACTGCGATGGTTGTCCATTCTGTCCTTCGTTCGGTTGCCCGTCCTGTTGCCCACTCGGCTGTCCGTTCGGTTGTCCCCCCTGTGCCTGGCTGGGATTTGCTCTCAGGCTTTGCGACTCACTTGGATCTCCTTGCTGATCACTTGGTGGCCCTTGCTGATCACTTGGATCTCCTTGCTGATCACTTGGATCTCCTTGCTGATCACTTGGTGGCCGTTGCTGATCGCTTGGTGGCTGCGCTGCTCGCATTTCGTTTTCGAGAGTTTCCGTCAATTGGTCCAATTCGGCTAGAGACCGTTTCAAGCCTTCGGTTTCGTCCCCAAGCACCGCCGATGCAGCTTCCTCGAGGCCATCACTGAGTCCTTCAATCCCTTCGCGAGCCATTTCCTCGGCTACAGCCGCTTGTTGGTCAAAGCCACGGCGCAGCAACTCGCTGGTTTGTCCCAAACGACGATCGATTTGCCGCTGCTGCGATTCGCGGAAGGAATCGTAAAGTTTCTCGGCTAAAAGGGGTTCGGCTTCTTCGGCCTGCTCTATCGTTTCTTGCATTTCCTGCTGCAGCTCTGACAATTCTTCGCGTTGCCTCGTGATCTTTTCCTCAATTTCTTGTTGAGGCTCACCATCGCGAAGTCCCGAAGATTGGTTCTGTTGATCACGCTGGATCAACTCAGCCAACTCCCGTTGCTGTTCTTCAAGTTGCTGTGCATCCGAGCTCATTTGACGCATTGCATCGTTGAATTGGCCCGATGCTTTTTGACGAAACTCGTCACGCATTTGCTCCAATTGACGTTCGGCTCGCTTGCCTGATGAAAGCGCTTTGGAAGCATCCTGTTCTTGGAGTGCTTCAGCCGCTTGGCGAACATTTTCGCGAGTCTCCTGTAGTTGTTCGCTGGCCTGTTGCATCGCCTCTTGATTCTCGGGCGATTGCATTCGCTCGGACATTTCATCGGTCTCTCGCAGCAACTCTTGCTGCTGCTCACGAAGACGTTTCAATTGCCGCTCCACCTCTGCCTTTTCTTCGGGTGTTTTAGCTGCTTCAAGCGAGGATTGTAGTTGTGCGATTTGCTTGTTGAGATCTTCTTGTCGACGGGCCAACTCTCGCAGGCGGCTCAAAATTTGGCGATTTTCACGTTCTTGTTGCTGCTGAGGATCATTCGTTTGAGCTTGTTGCTGGGTTTCGTAACGATTCTCGTCTTCGTCAAGTTCCAATTCGTCAAGCTGTTGCTGGCGGCGCCGCTGAGACGCACTACCTGAACTACTTTGATTCTGTTGCTCTGACCTTGAGACTTCGAATTCACGAGACCGCAATTTCAACAATCCCGCATACGCCTCTTGCTCGGCAGTGAGAGCCTCGTTCAGCGAATCTGTCCTATTTCCGCCAAGGCTGCGTTCCAAAAGCGTGATGGCCGATTGCATAGAAGCACGCGTTTGGTCAACGAACAAAATCGACTTTGAGTCGTCCACTTCTTGAGCAAGCTCCTCCAGTTTATTTAGGGCCTCGTTTTGAGCTTCCAGTACAAGCCCGACACCTTCAAATGATTCCTCTTTAAGCGTTTCGCCAACTTGATCTCTTATCACTCTCCAAGTCGCGTTGATGATTTCCTTTTGCAGGTCCGCCAATTCCTCGGCCTCCTGTCCGCTGGGGCTTTGCTGTTGTGATGGCGGTCCGCTCGGCGGTGCTTCGCCTTCGCGAAAGATCTGTTCGAACGGTCTGACGTCAGCGAAATACATATCGCTTTCGGTTCGACGTAACAGACCATCGGGGCCGATATCTTCGGCGAACAAGTGATAAGCAAACAATTGATCGGGCTCGGCACCGAGTTCCTCGAATTCGATCAAGTGTGACACTTTCTCACTGGCACCGCGCGAGACATTCTCAGCGAGCACCACTTCATGGTTTTTCCCAACGAACGAATATGCCAATCCAACTCGGCGGATCCCAAAATCGTCGTACACTTCGGCGGCAATCGGGAACTCTTCCAACGGGGAAACCGAAGTATCACTCGCAGCTGCAATTTTTAGCTTCGGAGGCACATTCGGTATCACTCGCGAAACCAATTCGGCGGGATATTGGTTTTGGCGTCCTTGTGCGTCGACCAACGAAAGGGTGAATCGTTGACTTACTCGCATCTCGATCGCCGCGGTCATGGCCGTATCGGCATCGGCGGACGAAACCAACGCAATTCGCGTCCCGCCCTCTTCGACCAATTCCGCCGATTGGACTGGCTTGTTTAAAAAGCAAATCCATTCCAATTGGGTCCCTTCGACGGCCGCCACCCGTACGGTGTCTTCGACTCGCTTGTCATCTAATTGTGTGTAATCGGGATAATCAAGTTCGGCGTCACTGCGCACAAGGGCGGGGAACTCAAACACCTCGACCGAATAAGTTTCGCTCTGCCAAGTCGGCGCGACAATTTGATAGGTAAAGGGTTCCTCTACCGACGAAACGAACCCACCAAGAATCGGGTCCTTCAAATTCTGTGTCATGGCTATTCGTCGCTCGGCCCCGTCGGACGCAGTCAAAACTAATTCGGCGTCCGGTGGAACCGAGCCACCAAGTTCTTCTGATAAAAAGCGTGCAGTAACCACCAAACTGTTGCCCCGCTCGACTTCGGTATCGCCCGGTTCGACTTTCACCGTCCACGATTGACTCTTTGGCATCGTGGCACCGGCACGACGTTGCGAGCCATCGGCGAAAAACAACATGGCCAGCACTGCAACCATCAGGATAACGGAACCAAAACCAAGAAAGCGGCTCAGACGCATTTGGCTCGATGGGACCGCTTCGGCCCAAGAATTTTCGCGTGAATGATCCGAGACTTCACGGACAACTTGCTTTTGCAGAAAACCGAGTGCCTGCTCTTCATCCATTAAACTGATAGCCGTTAGCAGTCGTTGCTGGAGCGACGGAAAGGTTGTTTCTATTTCACTGGCTACTTTACGAAGGTTTCTGAAACTACGGAGTGAAATCGCCGCAGCGACAAGGATCGCAAAGACCGCAAGACCCCCAAGAGAGATTGCCGTTGAAGTGCCAGGTAAATTGCCGCTGCGCACCGACGGTAATATCAACGCACCTAGCAGTGTCACCAAAATCGCAATCAACGCGATAAGCCATTGAAACCTTCGCTTACGAAAACGGCGACCGACGTCGGTGACACGAGTTAGAAGTGTATCGTTCATTGGCGAAGCTCTCGTTTTGGAAAGGCACCCCACATCGTTTCTGCGGCTAAGAATCCCAACGCCGCGAAAGCGAACCATCTCCACAATTTTTGGTTATTTTCCAATTCCACATCTCGCTTTTGGCGAGCATTCGCTTGACTCGCCTCGATCGTATCGGCTTTGCCAAGTGGAATTCCAAATCGTTCCAACGACGCGGGATCAAGTGGATCGACCCGACTTTCGGATTCGGCAAGGTTGACGGCAATCCGTTCGACCGTCGTTCCATCGGTGTACTGGTAAATGCCCGGCCGATCCATCGATTCTAGGTCTGACAATTCGGCAAAGGCAAATTCGGTACCGTCGGGTCCAATGATTCTTGCCGTCTTAGAAGGTTTCCAATCCACCGGATCACCGACGATGGATGATGCCAAAGGGGAAAGCAAATGACTGCGAGAATCAAAAAAACCGAACATCAACGGTAGAAACTTAGTCGACAGCGCCAACTGACTCGCATCAGGTTGCCATCCCGTTGTCAGAATCCAAATCCCCCCCGTTCCTATCGCTTCTTCGGCGATGGCAACGTCGCCATCATCGAAATTCGCTAGACGCCGGACCTTCTCAGGCAATGGGTCGAGCCGTCGATGTGACCAAAAACGAATCTTGGAAAAGTCGTTGAATTGTGGGTCCGCCATGCTTTCAAATAGCGAGCTATCGAACTCAATGTTTGACAACATGGCATAGTCATCCACATTCGCTTCGGACACGGCGATGGAGTCGTCTGCCAAAATCGCTTTCAACGCACCGTTCCAATCCGTTTCCGCATCGCCTAGCACGCACAGGACCCTTCCGCCGCTCGCTGCATATTGACGAAGCAGTTTGCTACCTGCGGAATCAATTGCTTTGGTGACAATGACCAAGGGTGTCGTTTCGGGGTTAAGAAGCGTGGCCTCAACCTTCTCACTCTGTTCGACCGACACGGTTCGTAGCGAATCGCTAAACGGAACTCGCATCAAGTAGTACAGCAAACTCTCACGAGGCGGGTACGACCGAGCGTCATTGCCAACGAACAAAACCTTCAATGTTTTCGGCTCGGGGGCAACAAGAAAACGTTGATTGTCAAAAGCATTCTCGTCGTTCTTTAAGACGAGCGATGTCACCTCGCTTGTTGGCTTGGACATCGAAACCACTCTCGATTCACCCGGTGGAACCTGAACGGGCAATTCCGACGCCGCTTGCAGATCACTACTTTGCCACGCCACGCGGAATTGCGATGTTGCAGCTTTTGGGGAGTTCGAAACACGTAGCCGCACACGATCATTTCCTGCGTCTGTCTCTTCCACCATCGTAGGCAGTATTTGTGCCCATGCATTCGAGTTTGTGTCGCCACGGGCGATTTGAATATCCACCGGTACATTTTTGGGCCATGGGAACGACTGCAAACTTTCGATTTCGCTTCCCGATTGCAGGTCTGTGATCAAGACAATCGACGAGTGCAACTGTCGCCCGTTTGTTTCTTGGGACTCGTCGACTTCACTTGCTAGCTCGGCACTTCGCTTGAGAGCGGAACCCAACTGCGTCGCTCGCCAAGATGGTGTAAGCTCCTTGATGATCGATGTTGCCGCTGCTTTGAGTTGTGGCAGCGCAAGCGTGTGAGATTGTTCAAAGCCAAAGAGTAACTCAGTACGCTGGTCAAAGGCAACGATCGAAAGCTCGGTTCCCGGTTCAAGCGATTCGATGGCTTGCAATGCTCTTTGGGTCGCGTCGGTCCACACGCCCGGCCGCTGCAGACTAGCACTTGTGTCGATCACCAGGACAGTTCGACGGTACATCGTATCGGCATCGGCAAGCGATGTGGATCGAAGGAAGGGGCGGGCAAATGCAGCCGCAAGCAGCAACAATGCGGTCGCTCGCAACAAAAGGAGCGGCCAATTATCGAGGCGACTTCGCCGCGTTAATGTCGGTGGCGTCGGCCTCAGAAACATTAGCGAACTGAACGAAACCGACGCTTTAGGTTGTTGACGGATCAAATGAAACAGAATCGGCAATCCAATCGCCAATCCGCCAAGCAAAAATAGTGGTGCAAGCAAACTCAAGTCGCACCTCTGCTGCTTGCCGATCGTGACAACATGCCTGCGCGGGCAGTTGGACGCGTCCGGCGTTGTTGGGACTGGACTAAATGGAATAGCGAATCGTCAAGCGGTTGGTTCGTGACGATCGGGTACAAATCAACAGCCAGAGAATCACACACCGTTTGTAATTGCTCTTGGTGCTGCTGAAACGCTTTTTGGTAATCGTCTCGCGCCGCATCGGGATCGAGGTAAATCTCACGCCCCGTTTCCATGTCGATGACCATGCTAGGTGAATCAAGTTGGAAGTTGACTTCGGTGGGATCTAGAATCCGCAGAATACCAACCTCGTGGCCTCGAGAGCGGAGGTAAGCCAAGTTGGTGCGAAGCGAATCGACGGGTGTCAACAAATCCGAAATCAGGATCACCAGTCCGCGCCGACCGACCAGAGATGCAATTTGTTTCAGCGGAGCATCAATATCGGTGCCTTTGCCGGAAAGGGGACGCGATAGAACACCAAGCATTTGATGTAAATGCCCGGGCCGACGTCGTGCAGGAATAAAGTCGGCCACTGCTTCATCGAACGTCATCACACCGACGCTGTCTCGCTGCAACGTCAGAAAGTAGGCGAAGGTTGCCGCCAACGTCCGGGCGTAATTAATCTTCGTATATTCAAGCGAACCGTAGCCCATCGACTGGCTTTGATCGACGACCAAGTAACATCGGCGACTCGTTTCGTCCTCGAATTTTTTAATGAAGTAGCGATCACTACGAGCGAAACGTTTCCAATCGAGTCCTCGCAGGTCATCGCCAACGGAATAGGGCCGATACTCAGAGAACTCGACGGACGAACCATGTAGAGGACTGCGATGCAGCCCATTAAAAAAACCCTCCACAACCGTTTTGGCTCGCAATTGCAGATGCTTGATACGCATCACCGCCGACGGATCGATCGATTCGCGGCGCGGATGAGAGAGCGGTGGTGTCGGATTCGCTTTGGGCATACCCATTTGTCTATTCTGCCGGAACCGTCGAGTCTATTTTGCCGGAACTGTCGAGAGGAGTTGATCGATGACATCTTCGATCGTGACCCCTTCGGCTTCCGCTTTGTAACTAAGTAGCACACGGTGGCGGAGTGCGGGGTGAGCGAGGGCCCGAATGTCTTCGAAACGGACGTGAGCATTCCCCGCCAAAAGAGCTCGTGCTTTGGCACCAAGAACAAGTGTTTGCGCGGCTCGAAGCCCTGCACCCCAACTAACGTAGTGATTGATAAAATCGGGAGTACCATCGCGGTCCGGACGCGTCGAGGAAGCAAGCCGCACTGCGTATGCGCCGACTTCTTCCGCAATCGGAACTCTCCGAACCGCTTCATGGAAACGCAGCACGTCTTCACCTGTAAACAGCGGCTGAATCGGCTCCGCTCGCGTTGCAGTCGTTTGCATAACCACAGCAAGTTCTTGCTCGGCTGGCAAGTAATCGATCAAGACATTGAACATAAACCGGTCAAGCTGAGCCTCCGGCAGCGGGTAGGTCCCCTCCATTTCAATCGGGTTTTGCGTTGCCAACACAAAGAACGGTTCATCCAGTTCATATCGATGCCCCGCGGCAGTGACCTGATGTTCCTGCATGGCTTCGAGCAGTGCCGCTTGCGTCTTCGGTGGGGTCCGGTTGATTTCATCGGCGAGGATTACGTTGGCAAAAATCGGTCCTTTGACAAACGTCATCCGCCGGCGACCATCGGCGTTGTCCTCGAGAATTTCCGTGCCGGTAATGTCCGCTGGCATCAAATCGGGTGTGAATTGGATGCGTTGGAAATGAAGGTGAAAAATCTTCGCAACACTTCGAACCAGCAACGTTTTGGCCAATCCCGGTGCCCCGGTGATCAAACAGTGGCCCCCTGCCATCAAACAAATCAACAATTGTTCGATAACGTCATGCTGACCAACGATGGTCTTGGACAACTCAGCCGCAATTTTTTCTCGCCCGGAACGGATCTGCCCAATGGTCTGTTCCTCTTGCTCAAGTGACAACGATTCGCTGCTCATCAAGGTTCCTTTATTGGTGCGGCATACTCGGTGCCGTTTAGTATAAAGGTTCAGGCAAGTATCGTGTGATTAAAAGAAGTAACCTTCGGAGTGCCGACCCTGATCACAGGTTTCCGCTGCATGCACCACGGTCCTGTGGTGGCAACGAGGGACGGCAAAAGGTTTCCTTGACCGCTCGCTCTGTAGAGGGAAGTCTTAGAGAGGGAAGTCGTCTTCGGCTGCACTATCAGCGTACAATGGCATGTGCCGATAATAGACTTCCAAAATCATCGTCGCAAACGCGGTGCTTGCCAAACGACCACCCTCTCTAGGCCCTCGATTTGCACGGCTATTGGGAAAATGCCAACTTCCTTTTTCGCCCGGCTTCTGCGATTGAACGGCGACCAACCAGTCGCGAAGCTCGACGTTGAATTTATCCCATTCCAAACCACCGTAATGACGCAAGACTTGGGCGGCATAGTAGTCGTAGTAGATATCTTCTTTGTCGACACCCTTGTTTGCCACATCTTTGACGCCCGCAATGATGCCTGGATGCGTTTTATCCCAACCAGTGTACATCCGACACAATAGCCCAATCGCCGTGTTGCTCGGCCTGAATCCGGCGGTCGGTTTGTCGTAGCCATAACGCGAACCGTTGTTGGATTGCACTTTGTCCAAAAACGCCATCGATCCTTGAATGGTCGTAGGTGGAATCACAAGGTGCCCCATGTGCCCACTCTTCAATGCCATGATTTGCCAACCCGTGACCGACGTGTCCCCACCTTCCGGATGTTTCGGTCGATATCGCCATCCTCCGTCGCGGCATTGGGCATAGATAATGTAATTCAGTGACGCTTGAGCTGGAGCCGCAAGTGCAGGGTCGCCTGTCATTGCGTAAGCTTCGCAAAGTGTGATCGATGCCAAGCCGTGCGAGTACATGTTGCCGGAACCTTCGGACAAATCGAGAACTGGCATGCCTTGTTGCTTGCCTGGCTTTCCATTGTTGGCGAGGAACAGGAGTCCGGCACGGATTCGGTCTCGGTATTCACCACTCATGTGAGTTTGCCCGGCACCCAAGAATGGCAACAGGGCGAATGAGGTTGCCGCGTTGTTTGCGTCCCAACGATTAGGCTCGCCGGGGTCGCCGCATCGATTTCGGCAAACCGTATTATGGTGGAACGTCCACGCACCATTGGGCATTTGATGCAGACTCAACCACTTCAATGCTTGCCCTACAGCCGATTCGCTTTGCTCACTGCCGCCGTAATCACGAAGCAGTTTCCTTTTCATTTCGGCACCACGACTGCTCATGGGAGCACCATGGGTCGCGGCGAGTGTTTGAAGTGTAGCGGAGACCGGAGCCATATCCGCAGCCATGTCCATGCTAACGGCCACTTGCGCGATTTCGATCGACTCGATCGCCGTTGGCTCGACCATCTCCATCTCTTGTTCGGTCTCGACCATTTCGTCGACCACATCGTCAGCTTCTTCTACATCGCCCGGATCGATTTGTTCAATCGAGAACTCCTCCATGTCGAGGCCTTCTTCGCCTGCTCCCGCAGCGGTCAAAACATTGACAACCCTGACCGGTTCCGAAACGCTAATGAGTCCTAAGATCAGGATGACAATGACATGAAAAAAGGTGCTGATCATCCAAGCAGGCATCGCGCGAAAAAACAAAAATCGCTGTTCTGGCGTGTAGTCGTCGGTTTCGTGCTCTTCGAGCATGGCGGCTTCGTTTGCGATGTCCTCATCATCAATCACATCGCTGTCAATCACATCGCTGTCAATCACATCGCTGTCAATCACATCGCTGTCAATCGCACTTTCATCAACAGAGTCGTCCAGAATGAAGGATTCCTCGACGTCCGGATCAATCTCATTACTCATGGATTACGCAAACCCTGATTAGAAACACTACGAAACAGAACTCTGCCGATCCCAGTATAGCCACTAAGGGTACTGAATCGACCACAGCAATCGAAATTAATGCCGTTCTGCAGCCTATGATTGGGTGAGTGAACGCCAAGCTTGCTCCGCCGCAATGCGAATCTCCTGGGCCGTCGTTTGGTGACTTTCTGCCAAGGCGGCGGCGTCATCGTCTTCGATCGAAAACCGCGGCTCTCCCTTCGGAAGAATCACCAATTTCCCTCGTACGGGCCCGTAAGCGGTTTCCACGGTTTCTACTTTTCGCTGCAATTTATGCCGATCGACGCTGTATCGACGAATCCCAATCGATGTCGAGTGCGCAAAGATGATCTGCTCCAACACCGCAACGCTCGAATTTGGAGATACAGCGGTCAGCACGACGCCGCTTCGTCCTTTCTTCATCACACAGGGGGTTTGAAAGACGTCAAGTGCGCCAGCGGAAAGCAAACGACGAGCACAATCGGCCAACTGCTCCGGCGAGCAATCGTCGATGTTCGTTTCCAACACCACGACCCGATCGGATTCCACCGCCCCAATCGACTCCGCATCACCGCCTTCGGCTTCCCCCAACAAAACACGAAGCACATTTGCTTGTTCACTCAAATCTTTGCTGCCAGCACCGTATCCGACCGCCGCCAGTGTCATCGCAGGCATATTTCCAAAGTGGGTCGCAGTCGCCTTCAAGATTGCCGCACCGGTGGGGGTGGTCAATTCGGCTTGGATATCGCTGGCAGCAATCGGGATGCCTTTAAGAAGTTCCGCAGTCGCAGGTGCAGGAACCGAAACGAGGCCGTGCGCGATCGTGATTTTCCCACTTCCGGTGGGGACGGGCGAAGTCGCGACCGCTTTAATGCCTAGAGCCTCCATGGCGATAGCGGTGCCAACGATGTCCGCAATCGAATCAATGGCCCCCACTTCGTGGAAATGGACTTTTTCGATGGTCGATCCGTGGACCTTCGCTTCGGCTTCGGCCAATCGACGAAAAATTCGATGAGCCAACTGTTTCGCCTCCTCGCTGATTTGATCGGCCCGATCGATCATCTCGGTAATATGGTGCAGATGGCGATGAGCATGCTCCGGGGGGTGTTCGATATGGACTTTGACAGCCCGAAACCCGTTTTTCTTGACCATTTCCGAGCGAATGGCGATTTCGGGCAATCCCATCGAACGAACGCCCGTTTCGATCGCTGCAGCGTCGATTTGCCCGGTTTGGGCTCCCAAATCAATCAATGCACCGAGAGTCATATCGCCACTGATTCCACTGTGGCAATCAAAAAAGGCTGTCGTTACCGATCCATTCATTGTCGCTTCCTACTTTTCTCGGTTGTTGAGCGGAGGGGGGGTGAGGTGGATTTCATGTCAGTTTTGGCGGGAATATCTGTTTTGACAATGTCGGTTGTGGCAGGCGTTTTGGCGTTGAAGGATTCCTCCAAACCGCTATACTCCGCCCTTTCCAACGTGTTCTTACGTTAACAAAAGCGACTCGCCGCGGCCATTGTTAGCCGCTGGCGTGACAGAGTATACGAAATAAGCGACGAGATCGATCCGATGAAAGTTGTCAGTAGCATTGGTGCCTTGAAGTACCGCCATCCCGATTGCCAAGTGGTCAAACGCCGCGGCCGTATTTACGTGATTTGCAAGAGCAATCCGAAGTTTAAGGTCCGCCAAGGCGGTGCGAAGGTAAAAAAAGCCCGTCGCTAAAGTCGTTGATCACTCCGCAAAATGACGACCATTCATACCGAAGCGCCCGCGGATCTGCCTAGCACCGATCCACTTGATATGCTGGTCGTCGCCCCTCATCCGGATGACGCCGAATTAGGGATGGGTGGTACGATTGCTAAAATGCAATCGATGGGCTGGCGCGTCGGTATCCTGGATTTAACCAGCGGTGAACCGACACCTCATGGGTCCGAATCACTGCGTCGCAAAGAAACGCTTCTCGCAACCGAAACGCTCGGTATCTCTTGGCGAGGAAACGCAGGTTTGCCCAATCGCAAACTTGAGCACACCCTCGATGCTCGCGAGTTGGTCGCCAGCTACTTTCGCGTGCTTCGTCCCCGATGGATCTTTGCCCCGTATTGGCAAGACGCCCATCCGGACCACATTGCGGCAACCGAGATGATCGAAGCGGCCCGGTTTTGGGCTAAGTTGAGTAAGACAAATATGCCGGGAGAACGATTCCATCCCGAACGCGTTTTCTATTATTACTGCATCCATTTGCGGATGGCCGTCACACCGGATTGGATCGTCGACATCAGCGAACAATGGGAAACCAAACGAGCGTCGATCGAAGCGTACCAAAGTCAATTTGTCCATGGTCGCGAACCACAACCGCCGACCTTCATTGACCGCTTGCGAGACGAAGCGGCCAATTGGGGGCGGCTGATCAATCGCCAATATGGCGAGCCATTTGCAACCAAAGAACCCTTGGGCCTTCGTTCGCTCGAAGGAATTCTCTGAGTCCTGTCGCTCGGGATATCGAAAAATCGGAGTGGCCCGCCCCACCCATTACCGCAGCACATTCGAGATCGATTATAGTAGGGACTTGGAGAATTTCCTTTCTTCCGAATCCGTTTGCTCCACTCACAGTAACTACCATGCCTGTCAAAATGCAGCTGGCCCGGATCATCATTTCCGAGCTTACTGAAAACCAAGTGATCTACCTTCAAGAAGTAGATGGGCAACGCGAGTTCCCTATTCTGATTGGCATCTTCGAAGCAACCAACATCGATCGTCGTGTCAAAGAAGAGTACGTGCCCCCACGACCACTAACCCACGACTTGATCGTCCGCGTTGCCGACTCACTTGAAGCGAAGATCGAAAGCGTGGTGATCAGCGATTTGAGCGAACACACCTACTACGCTCAATTGAATTTGCGAAAGGCAGACGGAGAATTGATCACGATCGATTCACGACCAAGTGACGCAATCGCGGTCGCCGTGACCTTTTCACCGCCTCTACCGATCTTCGTCGCCGAACATGTTCTCGACGAAGCGACATCAGCTCCCTTCTAAAGAACCTGTTGAAACGGATTCACATGCAGCGACTTCTTACACCCGAGCAGGCTCGGTCTTTTGTGTTATCGCATCGATTCGAAGGCCGGACCGTAGGTCTAGTGCCGACGATGGGCGCACTTCACAAAGGCCACTTGTCACTCGTTCGCCAATCGCAACAACAATGTGATGTAACCGTCGCAACCATCTTTGTGAATCCGACACAGTTTGGCCCGAGCGAGGACCTCGACAAATACCCGCGATTGCTCGAGCACGATTGTGAACTGTTAGAGCGTGAAGGCACCGCAGCGGTTTTCTTGCCGTCCAATGAAGCGATGTACGCCAATGGGTATAGCACCTTCGTCGATCCCCCCAAGGTCGCCCAGCGACTAGAAGGCGAATGCCGACCGGGCCATTTTCGCGGCGTCGCGACGGTGGTGCTCAAGCTGTCTCAAATCCTACCTGCCACACATGCCTTCTTTGGCCGCAAGGACTACCAACAACTCAAAGTAATCCAAGCGATGCTGAGGGATTTGAGTGTCGGCATCATCGCGGTTCCTTGCGAAACCGTTCGTGAGCAAGACGGATTAGCGATGAGCAGCCGTAATCGTTACCTCAGCGACGAACAACGTTCACAATCGCTAAGACTATCAAAGGCTCTCAGTAAAGCGAAGCAATTAGCGGATTCGGGCGAACAGAGTATCGACGTGATTGAAGAGGCGATGCAAGAAGAACTACGAAGAGATGGGGGAGTGGACCGCATCGACTACGCAACCGTCGTGAACGCAGAAACGCTCGATCCCCTGTCAAAACTTGACCAACCCGCCGTCGCATTGATCGCAGCATTCGTCGGTAAAACACGCTTGATTGACAATCAAACGATCCTTTAAAACTCAACTTCAATTGGATGGAACGGGACGTGGCGGATCGCGGCTCCACCACTGAAAAATTGCATGCGGTTTAGCTCGTAGCCTTTCACAACTCGGTGCGTGTGACCAAACACCACCCGGCGAACGCCGTTTGCATAGTTCAAGTCATGTAGGTCCAAGAACCGAGACAATTTCTTGACCGCCATTTTATTGCGGTGCGCCATCGCCGCAGCCACCTTATGGGCTCGCGATGCAACGATCGCATCATAGGGCGCGAACCGCCATAGCGCCGCCCGTTTCTTATCGGCCCACTTTTGTCGATACAGTTCGAACCGAGCGATTTGTCCACGACCTTCGATTTGATCACCGTGCAACATGACCGTATCGCCAATTCGCAACACATCGCCTGCGAACAGAAAATTCGACTCCGAGGCGGCATACTCTTTTAATTCCGCCAAAAACTTCGGCGCCGCGTCGTGATTACCACACAAAAAGGCAAACCTCTGGCTAGGAAACCTCGTTTGCCATGACTTCAAGTAATCCATCGAATAGGCAACCGCATCGGACTCATGATGTAGACGACTCCAACGAAAGTCGAATAAATCGCCTCCCCAAACAACCAAATCAGCGCGTTCGATAAAGGATTCGATTAGGTACTCATGCTCCTCGGCCGTGCTACGCGTGCTCATCAAGTGCAAATCGGAAACGAACAACACTCGGCCAAGCGGCGAGTTAGTCGGCCATTGGTAAATCACGATGGGTCTCCTTGTTTCAATCCTGATATCAATTTTTTCTAAAATTGATGTTATTGACACGATTCCAGCGACCAACGGAAGCGGGCGAACGTGATTCGAGCGGTAGCTCACCTCGCTTGCGGTCCTACCGTACTACGCTTTCAGATGGCGATAACGTTCGATCAACTGATTCGTGGAGCCATCATGGCTTAGCGATGCGTCCTTCGACTGCAACTCAGGAATGATCTTCTGGGCGAGTACCTTTCCAAGCTCAACCCCCCATTGATCGAAGGAATCAATTTGCCAAATCACACCTTGAACGAACGTGCTGTGCTCGTACAAAGCAATTAGCTTACCGAGAACCGCAGGTGTCAAACGGTCAATCAAAATCGTATTGGATGGCCGATTTCCTTCAAAGACACGGTGAGGCACCAAGGACGGGTCGGTCCCTTCGCCCTCCACTTCTTTTGTTGTCTTGCCCATTGCCAGAGCTTCCCCTTGCGCAATCACGTTAGCGAGCAAGTAGTCTTGGTGGTCACCGATAGGGTTGAGCGAGTTTGCGAAAGCGATAAAGTCACAAGGAATCAAGTGCGTTCCTTGATGAATTAACTGGTAGAACGAATGCTGACCGTTCGTGCCCGGTTCACCCCAGAAGATCGGGCTGGTGTCATAGTCGACTCGGTCGCCCGAAAGGGTGGTCGACTTGCCGTTGCTTTCCATCGTCAATTGCTGAAGGTAAGCGGGAAACCGTTTTAGGTACTGATCGTAAGGCAACACGGCTACCGTTTTCGCATCGAAAAAGTTGGTGTACCAAACCGTTAGCAGCCCCATCAGGACAGGCAAGTTTTTGTCAAACGGCGCGGTGCGAAAGTGAGTGTCCATTTCATGAAAGCCAGCGAGCAGTTCACGAAAATTCTTAGGCCCAATCGCTAACATCGTCGACAACCCAATTGCCGAGTCCATCGAATAACGTCCGCCGACCCAATCCCAAAAGACAAACATGTTGTCCGTGTCGATTCCAAACTCTTTCACCTTAGCAGCGTTGGTCGACACGGCAACAAAATGCTTGGCTACCGCCGAGGCATCGCCACCGAGCCCGTCGAGCAACCACTGTCGTGCCGTGCGTGCATTTGTCATTGTTTCCAACGTGGTGAACGTCTTCGACGAAACGACAAACAACGTTTCAGTCGGATCGAGATCCGCGGTTGCTTCGAAGAAGTCGGTGCCATCCACGTTCGAAACGTAACGGAATACCAAGTCTCGGTTGCTGTAGTGCTTCAGCGCCTCATACGCCATCACAGGACCGAGGTCCGATCCGCCGATACCGATGTTGACAACATTGCGAATCGTTTTGCCCGTTTGGCCTTTCCATTTACCACTCGTAATGCGATCACAGAAATCCGCCATCTTGTCCAACACGGCGTGAACCTCGGGAACCACGTTTTCACCTTCAAACTCGACCTTTGCATCCCGGGGGGCTCGCAAGGCCGTATGCAGAACGGCACGGTCTTCGGTGATGTTGATTTTTTCGCCGCCAAACATCGCGTCGATGCGGGGCTGAAGCTCCGCGGATTCCGCCAATGCGATCAGTCGCTTGATCGTTTCCCCATCAATTCGATTTTTTGAATAATCGAGAAACAAGCCGATCGCATCAACAGTGAACGTTTCTGCACGACCAGCGTCTTCGGCAAACCAATCACGAAGTTGTTTGTCTTTGATTTGTTCGTAATGTTCGGCAAGGGATTTCCAGGCGTCCGAAGTCGTCAGTTGGGTCGGTAATTTAGCGGTCATCTTCGTCCATTTCTCTAGGATTCTTGTGTTTTCGGGTTGCCTGAGGATGGGGGCGACCGATCCACGGCGGGTGTATTGTCTACGGCAAAACGAAATTTGGGAACCGGCTGGAATCGTACGCACTTAAGCAATGGCAGATGCGAACCGACGACGGTTGCCCCCAGGGACGCAGGGCAAGCGATTGGGTTACAATGGTGAACGCCACAGCCCCAGTGGTATCAATGTCATCCCACCTTCGCTTTTTTGCATAAGGATCCTTCGCTTTGGTCCAACCTCCTCCGATTGAAACTTCCGGCGATGCTGCGGCAACGACCCGCCTCGTCCACGCCTGCAACCAAGTTCGCGAACAAGTTGCCCGAATCGTCGTCGGCCAAGACGAGGTGATCGAGCAACTGCTGATCGCTATTTTGGCTCGCGGGCACTGCCTTCTTGAAGGCGTTCCGGGGCTCGCTAAGACACTGATGATCCGAACCCTCGCCGAGTCGATGCATCTATCCTTCCGACGAATCCAGTTCACGCCGGATTTAATGCCGGGCGATATTACCGGAACCGAGATTATCCAAGAAGATCCATCGACTGGCCGCCGAGAATTTATCTTCGAGCAAGGCCCGATTTTCACACAAATGTTATTGGCGGATGAAATCAACCGGACGCCACCCAAAACCCAAGCTGCATTGCTCGAAGCGATGCAGGAGCATGAAGTCACCACAGCAGGAACGACCTATCGTTTGTCCGAACCTTTCTTTGTCCTGGCGACACAGAACCCGATCGAACAAGAGGGTACCTACCCCCTTCCCGAAGCCCAACGAGACCGATTCCTATTCCATGTGATTGTCAACTATCCAAATCGCGACGAAGAGTCCGAGATTGTGGACCGAACCACGTCAACGTTCCAATCAACCGTGCAATCGGTCGTTTCGGGGGATGACATTATCACATTCCAAAAGACCGTTCGCGAAGTTCCGCTGCCACCCCATGTGAAGGATTGGGTACTCGACGCCGTCCGCACCCTTCGCCCACAAGACGAACAGAGCGCCGCATGGGCAAAAGACTTGATCCAATGGGGACCGGGACCACGAGCGAGCCAGCAATTAGTATTGGCGGCGAAGGCGCGGGCTTTGTTGCACGGTCGACCGGTTGTGGCGATCGAAGATGTGAAGTCGCTAGCGCTGCCAGTCCTCAGACATCGAGTAGTGCCAACCTTTGCAGCGGAAGCCGACGGTATCACGGTCGACGAGTTGATCTCGAGAATGATTCGTGAAACATCCAAAGGGCCAGCAAAAGTACTGTAACGACCATTCCAACGGCTACTGCCGTCGGCTCATTTCCCGAGCGAGTACCAACCGGACGAATCGCGAGGCTTTGATACAGGGACCGATGTCGACACCGGTTGGCGATAGGAACGCTGTTGAATGAGTGCCGCTTCGCGAACGGGGACCCGTGGCGCTACGGCTTCACTCGGAGCACTGGCTTGGTAGTCGCGGTTGTGGGCGTTGCTAGCTGGTAGCGGAGGCGCCGACAGTGGCGAGCGATCGTAATCGTTACTCGGAGTGAACTCGAGCGATTTCCGTTCGAATGGTGACGTGTAACCAGGCGGTGCCTCGATTGGCCGAACATCCGAATAGGGTTGTGACGGACTACCCTGTGAATTCGTCGCTGAAATCATTTGATCCGCCGCTGATGTCGATGAGCCAAACACGTTGGAGTCGGACGGATTCTGAAGCTGCCACGATGGCCTAGGACTCAGGCTTGGCGGTGTCAGGCTTGGGCGAGTCTGGCTTGATGGTGTCTGGCTTGATGGTGTCTGGCTTGATGGTGTCTGGCTAGGTGCAGCTTGGCTTGATGTCGAGTTGCTGTCCAAATAGCGACTCATGTCGCTGGGACCCGAATTGGGCGACGCCGTGCCGTAAGGACTCGGTGCATATTGGCTAGATTGAGTTGCCCCAAGCTGCGGTTGACTCAGCGGCGCCAAATCGCCATTTGCTGGACCTGTCAACGGAGCGGTGTTGGGTGCTTCATACGAGGAACCGGTCCCGTACCCTGTCGCAGGAATCGGAACAACGGAACGCTCGGTAGGTGATTGAATGCCACTGGCTCGATTGACACCGCCGTATGCATATGGCTGCGACGTGGCTGGGCTCACGCCATAAACCGAAGGCAGCGGTGTCGTTGGCGGTGTGGCGCCCAAACTAGCATAGGGAGTGCGTTGCAATTGGGTCTCGTATGACGAACAACCTTGCTGCGTCGTGACGGTTGTGCCGCTGACAGGATCAACGGTGGTGACGGGGCGGTAATACGTTACTGGAGCGCGATAATACGATGTTTGGTAGTTCGTTCCGAACATCGGTGCACAAAACCGTGACAAACCACATCCCGTTCCCGTTGCCGGGGCCGCTGCTGGGTAGAGCGGTGCCATTTGCGTTGCTGGCATCGCAGTCACAGGCGCTCCGGTGACAACAGGTGCACTACCATAGCTGGCCGAGTAAGGAGTGTTGTATGACACAGGCGGGTAGGCGTTGCTGCCACCATAAAACGAGGTGGTTGGCGCGGCACCCCGATAGGCTTGTGCGAGTGGAACGGTATTGGGCGGAACGGCATTGGTCGGATAATTCGCCGAGTAGGGCGTCGCTAGCGGTGCCGCCGCCCCCGTCAACGGCAAACTATAGGAAGTTTGCCTCGTCGTCCGTGGAACCACCGGCAAACCGGTGTAAACCGATGGGTTGTCGTAGTAAGTCGGACGCTGCGCTTGGTAAACGCCGCTCACTTGATATTGGGATGTGTAGGGTTGCGCCGAGACAAGCGGTAGTGCCGAGCGATATCCAGCCGAATACGATCCAGCCGAATACGGAATTGTCGCCACCGGCGTGTAACTAGCCGCGTAAGGCTGTGCATAGGCGGGACCATATCCAACCACGTACGCCGGAGTCCGCCCGAACAACCAATCCTTTAAACAGCAAGCCGAAACATCGACGGCCACTAATTGAATAGCAGCAAAGGTGAAGACAGCAATGAGGTGGCGTCGTGTCGACATCCATCTATCCCGTGCGAGTGAAAAACTACTGGTGAAGCGAAAACCTGACTCATACCAACCCATTGTGACGGAGCGTCCCCGCCGGTTGGTTACCGGCATGACTGCGCACTGGGTCTTGACGTGTAAGTGGACGTTTCGAGTCGTCTTTCGTCAATCTTTCTGTAGCAAACTTTTGCAACTTGAAAACCTTTCCGCATCGCTACCTACCGATCGAAACGATTGTGCCAACTTTACGGCGAGCGTCATCGACACATGGGTGAAGTGAATCGTATGGCGTCGCTCCGAATTCGTCTCCCGTCGCCAGGCAAGCAGCTAGCAAACGCACGTTTGATTACGATAATTTGTGCGTTCTGGGCAACTTGTTCCTTAATTATGTCCTATGTTTCCTTGGGTCTTTAGATTCCGTCGCAAGCGAATGATCTCGCATCAGCGACGAAAACAGCGAAAGCAATCGCCAAAACGACCTTGCACGGGTGCTCATCCCACAACCAACTGTTTTGAAAACAGCCACGTTCGGGTGTAGCAGGTATAGAACAAAGCAATCGGCATTAACGGTATCAACCGGGGAACTTCCAGCTATGCGTAACGCGACTCAATCCGCTCGCCCTGAAGTGAATCGTCAGCAGCAATTTGAAGATATCAAACGTCGCATCCACAGCAAGTTGGTTGACAAACTTGATCTTTCGCGCGTCGGCGATCTAAAAGGCGAAACGCTGACACGCGAGATCCGTTTGGTCGTCGAACATCTGTGCGATGCAGAAGAAACACTACTAAACCGGCAGGAACGAGAGCGGATTGTCGACGAGGTGCTCGATGAAGTCCTCGGCCTTGGTCCACTTGAATTGATCCTCAAAGACCCAGCCGTCAGCGATATTTTGATCAACGGCCCCAAGAACATTTATGTCGAAAAGGGTGGTCGGATGCAGAAGACCGACGTGGAATTCCGCGACGGCAAACACTTGTTACAAATCATTGACCGTATCGTCAGTAAAGTTGGTCGACGCGTCGACGAAACCTGTCCAATGGTCGATGCACGACTCGAAGACGGTTCACGTGTGAATGCGATCATTCCGCCTTTGGCACTTGACGGAGCAGCGGTCAGTATTCGTCGTTTCGGCAGCAACCCATTGAAGCTGGAAGACTTGCTCAACTACCGTGCATTCACTCCTGAAATGGTGATGTTGCTTGAAGGTTGCATCAAAGCGAGATTGAACATGATCATCGCAGGCGGCACTGGCTCGGGGAAAACGACGCTGCTCAATACGCTGTCATCCTTCATTGGGCACGACGACCGTATCGTGACGATCGAAGACGCGGCGGAGTTGCAGCTTCAACAAGACCATGTTGTTCGTTTGGAAACGCGACCACCGAATATTGAAGGTACGGGTGCGGTCACGGCAACCGACCTGGTGAAGAACGCCCTGCGTATGCGTCCGGAACGAATCATCATCGGTGAATGTCGTGGCGGTGAGACCCTGGACATGTTGCAGGCGATGAACACCGGTCACGACGGGTCGTTAACGACCATTCACGCCAACACTCCGCGTGACGCGATCGCTCGTCTAGAAACGCTTGTCATGATGGCTGGATTTGAATTGCCCGTCAAAGCGATTCGCCAACAAGTCTCGGGGGCAGTGGACGTGCTGATTCAAGCGAACCGTTTACAGGGTGGTCCGCGACGCGTCACTGCCATCACGGAAGTGGTCGGCATGGAACAAGACACAATCGTCTTGCAAGACATTTATCGCTATTCCCAAAAGGGCATCAATGATGAAGGAAAGGCGTACGGCCACTTTGAATGCACCGGAGTTCGCCCATCGTTCATGGACAAATTGGAAGCCGCCGGCGTCCGTTTGCCTGGCAGTGCGTTCCGCGAACGAGTCATCATGCCTGCGTAATGGTAAACGACACAAATAGGTGGTGGTCACCTTAAACGGGATCGCCATGCTTAATCCATATTGAGTATTCGAGTTCAGTTTCAATAGTTTTTACACGATAGCTAAAGCGTTTTAGTCATGAGCGGAATTATCATCGTCGTCGCGGTCGGCGTATTCGTAGCCTCGATCGTCGCCTTTGCGATCAACGTCATGATGCCCAATGCGGACACCACGTCGGCCGAAGATCGGTTGTCGATGATGGCATCCCGCCGAGGGCGGGAGAGTGCCGATGAGATTGAACAACGATCGTTGCTTCTAAACAACGAAGGCTCGACAAACCCGATCAGCAGCTTCTTGGAAAATTTACCGGGACTATCGGACTACCTCGAACAAGCTGACGTAAAGATGCCGGCGCCACAGTTCGCGTTCATCTGCTTTCTCTGTTTAGCCGGCGGAGTTGTCATAAGCGTGCTCTCGCCTTTGCCGAACATCTTGGCCCCATTGGTGGGTATGGCCTTTTTGTCATTGCCCATCGGATGGCTAGTAATGAAACGAAAACGCCGGTTGGCCAAATTCGGCGTTCAAATGCCGGAAGCCTTGGAACTACTTGGTCGCTCACTTCGTGCCGGCCACTCACTCAATGCTGGTTTTGACCTTGTTGCAAAACAGATGGACGCGCCTTTGGCGACAGAGTTTGCACGGTGCTTCGAAGAACAAAACTTTGGAATTCCGCTTGATGAAGCGATTGAAGGGATGGCTGATCGCGTTCCGAACATGGACATTCGGTTCTTTGCAACCGCAGTGATTCTGCAACGACAAACCGGCGGTGACTTGGCCGAGATTTTAGACAAGATCGGCTACATCATTCGCGAACGACTGCAAATCCATGGACAAATCCAAGCTCTCACCGGCGAAGGCCGCATGAGTGGTGCCGTCTTGCTGGCGTTACCACCGGTATTGTTTTTGGTAATGCTCAAGCTGAATTACGAATACATCATGATGTTGTTCACAGACGAAATCGGGCGTTATTTGCTCGGCGTCGCTTTGGTGTCCCAGATCATCGGTGCTTTGATGATCAAGAAAATCATCACGATCAAGGTTTAATTGCGTCTTTCATAAGTTAGGTGAGTTCATTGAGAACACGCCATTTAGAAACACTATTATCCGTCCAACTGCTGACTGTTCGCCGCCTTCACAAACGCCTATCATGACTACATTCACGATGATCGCTCTTGCTCTAAGCCCTGTCACGATTACGTCGATCTCCATTTTCTTTGGCGTGACGGCATTGGCATGGTTCGTACTAGGCCGCGTCAGTGGCGATGACAAGCCTCGCGCCGAAGCACGCCTCGATGCCATGCGCAGCCGACGCGGTGGTAATCTTGATGAGGATCTCTCCGAAGACGAGCTAAAAAAGAAGAAGAACCAAGCGATTGCAGCGGTGCTTGAAAAAGCAACCTCGCCATTGGCCGAAACGGTCCGTGGTAGTGACGAAGAAATGAGTAAGCTTCGGGAAGAATTGATGAACGCTGGATTCCGCGGCGAATCCGCTCCCATTGTGTTTCGTGGCGTTCAATTGATCATCGCATGTATCGGATTGTTTCTCGGCGGCATATTTGGATTGGTCGCAAACGGATTGACCCAAGCGATGCTTATGAAATTGCTCGGTGGCTTTGTTGTCGGCTACATGGGACCAAAGTTCGTACTGGGGATGATTGCCAAAAAGCGTATGGAATCGATTTTCTTGGGTCTTCCTGACGCACTCGACCTAATGGTCGTTTGTGTGGAAGCCGGTTTGGGAATGGACCAAGCACTTCGAAAAGTGGCTGAAGAAATGTCCAAGAGCCACAAGAATATCGGTGAGGAATTCAGTGTCGCCAATCAACAACTTCAATTCGGTCGACCTCGATCCGAAGTGCTTCTTGCACTCGGACAACGAAGCGGCGTGGATGACCTGAAACAATTGGCATCGATCTTGATCCAAGCGGACAAGTTCGGTTCGAGCGTCGGGAATGCACTCCGCGTGCAAAGTGATGCGATGCGAACCAAGCGTCGGCAAATCGCGGAAGAAAAAGCGGCGAAGACCGCTGTAAAGATGATCTTCCCACTGGTTTTGTTCATCTTCCCAGGCATCTTTGTGGTGCTCGTGGGGCCTGCGGGAATCAACATGTACCGTCAAATGCTAACCAAATAGCAAGCACCAGCACGCTTGGCTTTCGAGCCTAGCGTGCCGCTGCAACCGATTCCGATACTTAAGCTTGACAACGCCACTTTACGCGACATGTGGCGTGTCTGTTTTAGAAAGAGTAACCTCCGAGCGCAAGCACATGATTCCGCCGTTTTGATCAACGATCGAACCGCGTGCGAGTGAATTGCGGCTCCGCAAAACCTACATATACTCCGCCACTGGAAGGACAAGGATTTTGCCGTCGCCGATGCGGCCCGTCCGCGTAACGGAGACAATTTTTTTGAGAATTTCTTCACAGCGTGAATCGTCAACCCACATTGTGATTTCGACTTTGGGTACGAAGGCTTGCGAGTACTCGGTCTCTTGATATTCGTCCAAGTAACTCTTCTGGCGGCCGTAGCCTTTCACCTCCATCACACTCAGCGCCTCCAGCGGCGCACGGCGGAGACTGGCAAGCAACTGTTCAGCCAAATGCGGACGGACAGTAGTGATTATTTGTTTCACGTGCTGAAAGCGTCTTTCGTGGAAGAGTAAAGCGAAAACCGACCTTTATCGTACACTGTGACGACAAATGCGGGCAATCATGCCACGTCGGCCGATTTTCGACGCCTACTTCCCTTGTCGGTTGGCCCTATAATCAACATACGTAGTGGGACAACGCCATTTTGCGACCCTTCCATCAATTTCAACGGGAACGACCATGTCTGATTATTTGAGCATGAGCGCCCTCCACCATCAGCCGCTTGGGAAATCGATCGCTTTGCGATTTGCCTTGGCATGGATATGTTTCGCCACCATCTCGGGCGTGCTTTCCGCTCAAGACATCACAGCTGAAAAAGTCGACGGCATCAAAGTCGGCTATCTTATCGATATGCCCATGCCCCTTACCTCCAATGGGGCAGCCGATTTGATGGCCCAACTCGGTCGTTTAGCCCAGTCCGCCAATGACGATTCGCGGCTGACCGTCGTGCTTCGTTATCACGACTCAACCGATTCGTTAGGGAGGACTCCCTTCGAAGACGCGCTTCGGCTTGCTCGTGCGATCACCGGTCCGGACCTGCGCCGCATCCGAGTCGTATCGTGGGTCGAAGGAACCGTTAACGGCCATTTGACGCTTCCAATTTTGGCGTCTGATTTGTTGGTGGTTGCCCCTACAGCTGTGATCGCGGATGCAACCAAAGACGAATCGGCCGCGGACGAGACGATCGAAGTGAGTTATCGATCCGTTGCCGCCCGTCGTGGGCTGTTCCCCCCCGAGGTCGTTTCGGCTTTGGTGGATCCAGGACTCGAGTTGGCGAAGGTTGCCAAAATCGACGGTGGCGAAGTCTTTGCCACGGGAAACGACTTGGACAAACTGCGTTCGACCGGCCAAATCACCAGCGAATCGATTTGGTCTTCCGCGAACGTCCCGCTGCGAATCGATGCAAACCAGTTGCGTTCGTCTCGAATTGCTGCCGGAATCGTAGGCTCGAAAGAAAAAGTTGCGGAGCTGCTTGATTTGGCTTCGCTCAACCCGATAGACCACAGCACCAAGTCGGGCGAGCCCAAAGGAGTGCTACTCGAAATGGTCGGATCGATTACCGATAGCCGATCGCGTCGGTGGCAAAGCAATCTTCGTGGCACAATTGAAGCGGGCGATATCAATACTTGGGTGATCGCGATCGATTCGCCGGGAGGTAGCCTTGGCCAAAGTGTAACGCTTGCGGATTGGTTCGCAAATCCCGACCCTCCGCTGCATACGGTTGCCGGTTTCATTCAAGCCGAAGCTCGAGGCGACGCGGCGCTGTTCGCCGTTGCTTGTCGGCCGCTTTTCATGAGTCCAAGCGGACGACTCGGTGGCCCAGGTGCCGAAGCGATCGATTCAGCCGCAGTGATGCAAAACGATGAGCTCATCGAAGAAATTGCTCGAAATGCAAAACGCCCCGCCGCGTTGATTCGCGGATTGCTCGATCCGAGTCTGGAGGTATACCGTTATACGAGCCGAAAAACAGGCCGTGTCCGATATGCAACCGAAGAGGATTTGATTCGCGGCGTTGAGGATCCGGTTGCTGAACGCGAGCGGTGGCAACGAGGGGAATTGATCGAATTAGCCGAGGGACTGAGTGCATCCGAAGCGATCGCCTTTGGGCTCGCCGAGGGCGAGTCGCCGTCGGTCGATGATGTTTCTCGGCGGGCGGGATTGACGGGGACACCACCGCTCGTGACTGACCGCGGAATGATCCGATGGGTCGAAAGTTTGGGGCGAAATCACGCCTTAGCGTTCTTCCTCCTTTTCATTGGATTTGCCGCACTGTCGACCGAAGCAAATGCACCGGGATTGGGGCTGCCCGGGTTTGTCGCCATCGTCTGTTTTGGAATGTACTTTTGGATCAAATTTCTCGCCGGCACTGCCGAGTGGCTGGAGTTGTTGGCGTTCGCGATTGGGTTGATTTGTATCGCGATCGAGGTCTTTGTGATTCCTGGATTTGGAGTATTCGGCATCGGCGGTTTAGCATTAACGGTGCTTGGTGTCGTATTGATGAGCCAGACATTTGTGATTCCTCGAAATGTCTATCAAATCGAAGTGCTAACGCATAGCATTTGGGCGGCAATTGCAAGCGCCTTCGGGTTGATAGCCGGTTTCGTTCTGTTTCGGACGATGATGCCACACATTCCGGTACTCAGTGGTTTGGCGATGGAGACCCCCGATTCCGCCGCAGTCAACGAGGCCGAGAAGTTGGCTGACTACTCGCACCTGTACGGACAAACGGGCATCACAACGACGCCGCTTCGACCATCAGGAAAGGCAAAATTCGGCGATGCGATCGTACAAGTGATCAGCGACGGCACCGCGGTCGGTGGCGGCGAACGGGTGCGTGTGAGCGAAGTTCATGGAACTCGAGTGGTTGTCGAGGGCCTCGACGAGGTGGCTGATGAACGTGCACCAGAGGCGACGGAAAGCTAATGCCACTTTATTATGCGTACGGATTGCTGTTACTTTTCTACTTTCTGCTGGTGCTCGAGTTTTTTGTCCCCAGCGGTGGTCTGGTTGGCGTTGGGGCCGTCATCGTGGTATTCGGGGCATTGGTGATTGCGTTTTCTCATAGCTTCACAGCTGGATTGACCCTCTTGTTGGTTGTCGCTGCGACAACCCCTATCGTTTTCATCGGAGCAATCCGGGCTTGGCCGCATACGCCATTTGGTCGGCGGATTCTGAATCGCCGCCCAGGGCAAACCGACTCCAATAAGTCAAATCGTAAGCTAGCCGATGGAACGCGTCTTGATGAATTGGCTGGACGGATCGGAACAGCAAAAACCAATCTACTGCCAAGCGGTTTGGTCAGCCTCGATTCCGTTCGTGTCGATGCGGTAAGCCAGGGAATGCCAATCGACGCGGGAACTCGCGTTATCGTCACCAAAGTCGAGGCAGGCAAAATCCATGTCCGACCTGTTACGCCGGATGAAGAGCTGGCCGAAAATCAGACCAAGCAACAGCCCGCGACTCCCATTTCCCCCGAATCGCTCGAAAGTCCGCCTGAATCATTTGATTTTGATACATCGCAATTGGATTCGAACTAGTCGGTTGACATTGGCGCTGGAGGGCGGGACATTAGAAGGACGGTTTGCATACGATCGACACACCTCCTGATGGAACCCTCAGCCGATGACGTACTTTGCTTTGATGACTCAGCAGGCTTTGATTGCCCAGCAACTGCCGAAACAGACGATGCCACTTTTGATTGGCGCGTTGGTCGTTTTCGGTTTTCTATTGGTGATTTTGTTCATCTTCGCCAGCTATTTCGGATTGTGGATCCAATCACAACTGACCGGCGCGAACGTCACCATCTTTAACCTGCTCGGCATGACGTTCCGAAAAGTGAACGCCCGAACCATCGTCCGCAGCAAGATTATGGCTACGCAAGCGGGGCTCGATGATCCCGAGATCAGCAGCGAAGCACTGGAGGCCCATTATCTGGCCGGGGGCAACGTCCAGCAAGTCATCCGCGCGTTGATCGCAGCAAAGAAAGCCAAGACGATCTCATTGACATTCCGCGAAGCAACGGCGATCGACTTGGCAGGACGCGATGTACTTGAATCGGTCCAAACAAGCGTTTATCCAAAAGTGATTGACTGTCCACCACGAGGTGCAGTGAAACCGTCACTCGATGCGGTTGCAAAAGACGGGATTCAATTGAAAGTGAAAGCACGAGTCACCGTGCGTGCAAACTTGCAGCAATTAATCGGGGGTGCAACCGAGGAAACCATTATTGCCCGTGTTGGCGAAGGCATCGTGAGCGCAATTGGTAGTGCAGCGGACCACAAAGCTGTACTCGAGAATCCCGATGTGATCAGTAAAGCGGTTTTGGCCAAACGTCTTGATTCGCAAACAGCGTTCGAAATAGTCTCCATTGATATCGCCGATATTGATGTTGGAGCCAACATTGGTGCTCGATTGCAGGCGGATCAAGCCGAAGCGGACACTCAAGTAGCACGGGCAAGAGCGGAAGGCAAACGAGCTTCCGCCGTGGCAGAAGAACAGGAAATGCAGGCAAAAATCGAAGAAAGCCGTGCCTCCTTGGTTCTCGCCCAAGCGTCCGTTCCCGAAGCAATGGCCGAAGCGTTTCGCAGCGGAAATTTGCACATTTTGGACTACTACAAATTGCAAAATGTGAGTGCGGATACGGAAATGCGGAAATCAATCGCTGGCAGCAGTCGGGGTGCAGTAGAAACGAATTACGACAAACCATAACGCGAGTAATCGATGTCAGGTGACTTAGAAGACTTTCTGCGTCGAGCGGCGCAGCGGCGACAAGCCAAAGCAGGCCAAGCCAAAGCAGGCCAAGGTAACGCAGGCCAAGCAAAACCAGCGGGTGCAAGTCGACAGCGAGCAACTCAGCAGCCACCCCCTGCAAAGTCGACGCGTCAACGCCCCGAATACAGTAACAGCCGTTCAGAGCGGCTCGTACGCCCAGTCGAAGAAGAAATCGTTGTCGCCGAGATCGTCGAGGACGTTGATAGTGAATGGCAACAACGTCGCCGCCGAATTGAAGAAGCAAAGCGAGCCGCTAAGCAAGCGCAAGCCGAAGTCGGTCGACAGGTTTCCAAGCTGAAAAAGAAATCGACTGATCAGACCCCCGTGCCGGTATCGCCATTAGGCACCGGACATGCGATCGACGATTTGTTGAACCTGATACATCGCCCCGGTGGCATGCAGCAAGCAATCTTGCTGCGTGAGATCTTAGACCGGCCTGAGCATCGTTGGTAGCGGCCGGTTCGATTGAATTGGATCCGTTTTTTGAACCCGGTCACTTCGATCAATCCGATCCATCGATCGGATTGATCTTTCGTAGTATCGACCGACTGCTAAAGCGTTCCGCCACCACCAGCTGCACCGCCACCACCGCCGAAGCCGCCACCGCCTAGACCTCCGCCACCTCCACCGCCTGGGGTTGTTGTTCCTTCGCCAGATACGAAGTTAAACGTACTGACGTCCCCAATCTGTGAGAAGAACGGAGTCGGTGAAATCCGAACATACCGCCGATCGGCCGAAATGATGGCCAGCGTCATCAACATTGCACCTTCGGGAATCGTCGTGATCTCAGGCTGGAAACCAACTGCACCGCGTCGGAAATTCCCTTGGTTCACAGCACCGCCGGTCAATCCTCCGGTACTTCCACCGGTCAAAGCCTGAATGTCTCGGTAAAGATCACTTAGGACCTCTGCCGAGTTCCCTTGCCCAGGCAAACCCCCGAATTGACCTAACATGTCGCGGTTGATGCCGCGTTGTTCCTTGCGAAGGCTTTCCAATTGAGCTGCTGCGATTTCGCCTTGTCGCTGACCGTCTTTGACTTCGAACACAACGAGCGCGTCCTTGTCGCCTACCGGGATTTCTTCGCGGATATAGCGTTGGCTCATACGTCCGACATCCGTGACGATTTCCACGGTTGCTTGACCCGTGGACACTTGGCCCCATACACGCCGAATCAGCAGACGGTATTTTCCGGTGAACCCTTGCGGACAGACGTAAGTTTCCGAAACCATTCCGACTTCGTCATCACCATGACCTGGGAAGGCGTCGCCCATCAGCGTGCCACCACCGGCCGATAAGGGGGAATCCATCGAGCAAACGGTCCCCGATGGTTCCTCAACGGCTAAGTCCAAATCGGCATCCCCCGTCCATGAAACACGAACCAAGACGTCGTGCGAAGAAGCGAGGCGTAACGCATCACCAAATTTCTTGGCATCTTCGGTCCGACCTTCGGCAACGAGCTCACTGTGTGTGGCACGCGCGGTCAATCGAGCGTCTTCGACGATGGCTTGCAATTTTTCAGGCCACGCTTGACTTAAAACGCCACAACATGCCCACGACAAACCGTCGATATCGTTCAGTTCTTTAGCAATGCGAAGGCCCATCGAGTAGGCTTCGCGGCGATAAGGATCAACGCCCGCTACTTTCTTGCACAATTCCAAAGCGGCTGCACCACTACCAACTTCGTCGAGCCTAGCGGCAACGTGAAGTAATTCTTCGGGGAATTCGGCAAAGTCAACAGCCGATAACAACGCTCGTTCGATCTGTTCACGTGGAGCATCGGTTGCTTGTAACGCGATGGCATACGCTTGGTACATCCACGGTTGGCCGTGACCCGCACGCATCGCAGCCGCAATCAAATCCCGGGAATCGGCAAAGAAGCCAATCGCCACCTCACGGTCACTCGCTTCTTGAGCCCTGGAAGCTTTGATTGAATACTCACGGAGCGTCGTACGAATCCGTTGATCAAGAATCGTAAGATCTTCGGCGTTTTCGATTTTCACGGATGTAAAGAAGGCGTCCCAAGCTTGGACCTTGGTTTGCCCTTCGGTCAATTGCAAACGAATTGGCTTGATGTCGAAACGCGAAATTGTATCGACTGACTTCGCGGGTAGATTGCTTGTCGAGCTAGCGGATTCACTGGCAGAAGCTTTGCTTTGAAGCGAAATGTCGTCAGGCACAGCAAACATACCGCCGCCCATGCCGCCGCCACCCATGCCGCCCATGCCGCCGCCGCCCATGCCGCCCATGCCGCCGCCGCCCATGCCGCCGCCGCCCATGCCGCCACCCATGCCGCCGCCCATGCCGCCACCCATGCCGCCGCCCATGCCGCCCATGCTCATGATTGGAATCACCAAGTCACCGACTGGATAAACCATCAATTTTGGGTTGTCCTCAGCAGCTTCTTTGGTCGTAATCTGCATCACTTCGTCCTTGATCATGTAGGTCAGCTCATGTTCACGGAGCATCAGACGCAAGAACGAACGTAACGATACGTTTTCAAGACTAACTGTAATGGGTTGGTCCGGAGTCAAACCGATTTCTTCGAGAGCGCGACGATCGACGACGATTGGAATATCGTGATCCGTCGATAGTTTCTGAATCGCTTCTTCCAAAGGCGTTTCAACAAAGTTCTGCGTCGTCTCATCCCCAAGACTCGCTTGGATTTTTCTTTCGCTCTCGTTGTCACCGACCAATTCAATTGCACCATATCGTTCCAAACGACGACGGCTCAATCTTTGCCAAGTTTCCGCTTCCGGATAAACGATCGGCGGATCGTCGACGAAGGGAACATGAGCTTTGAGTACCAACGACATCGCATCGATGTAATTTCGCTCGCGAAGTTCCGTATAACGACGGTCACGTGCGTACGTTTGTAGCCAAAGTGGGAAATCGGTGAAATGACGACCTGCGACCGAATCGCGAGTGACCGTATCACCCGCCAAACGAGCAAACGGAATCGACACTTCGCCATCCGCTTCTTCGTAACGACCTTCGTCGATCAACGCGTTCATCTGTTCCGACAGGGTTTTTAGCGTGTCTTCGTTGCGGAACGTTTCTTCGAGCAGCCGCGCGGACGCGTTCGCACCCTTGGCCATTTGTTCAAGATTCATCTGTTGATCCAAGAACTCCGCTTCCCGGCGGCTTGCAATTTGAATTGCCGAGCGAACTTGGGACATCAATTCCTGACGAGTCCCTGGATCAAGTTCGGGTTCCGCTTGCAACGATCCGAGCAAACTCTTCAATGCCCCGGATACGCCCGTTGGATCCTTTCGCATGTTGCGACTTGATGCACTTAGTTGTGCATTCACCTCGGCACGCCAACGACCTTCGACCGCCGATTGTTGAGCTTCAACGCGGTTAAGCAATTCGCCACCCGATTCAAGCAATTCATCGTCACCGACAGGTGGGCCAAAAAAATTGTCTTGGGAAAGCGGTGCCTGGGCTTGTGGGAAAGCTTGCTGAGGTACCGCTTGTGCAGGAGTTGCTTGTGCGGGAGCTGCTTGTGCGGGAGTTGCTTGTGCAGGAGTTGCTTGTGCAGGAGTTGCTTGTGCGGGAGCTGCTTGATCGAATCCCATTGGATCCGCCTCAACGGTTTCGCCACCGAATACATCGCCTTGAGGAGCGGCGTCAAGCGGTGCTTCCGCAGGAACATCAACGGGGCTCGATTCACCACCGAACAAGTTTCCGAACGGATCATCGTTCTGGATAATCAACTTTTTTCCGTTGCTTGAAGCCTTTTCAATCGCTTGAGCTTCGGGGTTCTCAGGATCAATTTCTAGTGCTTTTTGAGCGATCGTCCGAGCTCCACGAAGATTCCCCTGTTTGATGGCCAAATTACCAGCGCGGACCAATTCGTCCGCTTGCAGAGCTAACAAACGAGCCGATTCACGTAGCAGGGGCGAGCCTGCCGACGGCAACATCAACCCGCGGTCGATCGTCGATTGCTCGACCATGGCACACAAGAATGAGAAGTCAGGATGGCTCGCTTCCACGTGAGCGTCAGTGGTGATTTCAATTTTGGCAGAGGTAGTTTCGCCGATAAATTTGAGTTCCCCATCCTTCTTCGCTTCGCCGCCAATACGTCCAAGCAGGATTGAATCGCGATCCACTCGCAACGGTGGCAAACGATCTTGTTGAACACTCGACATCCCGTCGATCAACGTCACACTGTTGATCCAGATCGGAGAAGTCGATGCTGATTTTCCGACATATCGAGCGATATCGACGGGGCGGCTGCCTTCGGTTGCCGCAACAAACCCCAGAACGCCACCGGTTTGATTTGCCAAAATCGCAGGCAATTCGACATTGGTTGTTGGCCCAACCATCACGCTATGGACCGAAATATGATCTGCACGCAGGGCATCAACAAGCGATTCAAAACGTTTCTTGTCCGCCGTCGCTTCAATCGAAGCACCATCGCCAACATAGACGATCGACCGTGTGTGGCTTTGTGGGCGTGCGACCAATGCAGCCCGAGTCGTATGGAGTGCCGAAATCAGATTCGTATTTCCGAGTGGCAGTCGCTGGTCAAGCTTCGCAAATGCATCCGCCGTCAGCGATGAATTAGCCATTTCAAAATCGCCACTCAAATCGACTGCATTCACGTCCGCAGCATAAATTCGCACGCGATCGGCCGAATCAAGTTGGTCGGTCAAAGCACGAACCGTTGCAATGGAATCAGCCCGAAACTCGCCCGCTTGGCTAGCGGATGTGTCAACGATGATGACCACGTCTGCGTCTGCTTTCGCAGTCGCTTGGATCATCGAATCGCTGGCCGACGGCTGTATCGAAGCGGCAAAGTAGGCATCACCCGATGGACTCGCATAGCTGGTGATGCGTACTTGAGCATCATCAACCTGCGATTCGGTTTCCGCGTTTACCGCCGTCGCCATCAAAGCGCCGGTGAGGGCCACGACATAAGCGAGAGCGACGAAAACGCCGTAACGCCAACGAGGCTGTGAAATTTGGACGAATGATGCGAGGGGTCGCAATTCCATCTGTGTAGGTCTCCGCAGTGACAAAAAACGCATGGTGCGTGTCTCGTGGGTGTGGCTCGAAAAGGAGGTCGATTCTTAAAAATCGATCGTTGGTATCAGTTGTAAGGTTTCGGGAACGCGGGCCGATTCGGGGCATTCCCTGCACTAGAGTCTATTTCCGATGCAGTGACTTCGCCACGAAAAAACCAAGCTTTCCGGTCCCCTTCGGCGGGAAGATTCCGATTGTAGGTGTTGCAATCTGCAACACCTGTTGCACGCTTGCACATCACAACCGATCAAAACCCTCGATCGACCGAATGAGAAGGCTATAAACGCTAGAACCGTGCCAGAATCACCCATTATTTCTGATCACCAGCAAAATCCCCTAAAACGTTCAGCCATCTGCGGGTGGATTATCAGACAAATTAGGATGATGACGAAGAATCCAATCAAACCATCAACCGAACGTATGACCGCGTAGAAACTCCTGAGCCGCCATCTCTCGCTTACCGGACGGTTGAAGCTTGATGATTTCGACGAACCGATCTCGGCTGGCAAACTTGAATCCGCCCTCAACCACTATCGTGCCCGGCTTGGTTCCTGGCGGGACCTCGTCACCAATTCGAACCTCTTTGATCGCCACTCGCACCAGTTCCTTCTTCGACTGGACCGATACAAATGTGTATGCAATTGGCCATGGTTGCATCCCCCGCACATGGCAATCGATCATCCGAGCAGGCTGGTCCCAAAGGATCTCGCCTTCGGCCTTCGACAATCGTGCAGCACGCGTCACGTTGGCAGGGTCTTGCCTTTGGCCAAGATCGCTGTGGCCATCCCAAGCGATCAATCGGTCGACCGCTTCGAGCGTGGCGTCAATCCCAAGCGTCGACAATCGCTCTTCGAGTTCCCCCGCCGTTTCGTGATCTTGGATCCGAGTTTGTCGCGTCGCGATAATGGGCCCACCATCCAATTTAGGCGTCATGTGGATCACCGAAACGCCCGTTACCGAGTCGCCACTGAGCAGGGCTCGTTGAACGGGAGCCGCACCACGATAGGCCGGAAGTAGCGAACCATGCAAATTGATTCCACCAAGCGAAGCAGCCCCAAGCGCCGCTGGCTTGAGAATTTGTCCATAGTCACAAACCACCAACAAATCAGCCGCCAGCAACTTCATTCGCTCTACCGCTGGTTCGTCATTGATACTATCGGGATCATCGAGGTCCAATTGGTGCTCATTCGCCCACACTCGCACGGGCGAATCAGGAGCTTTTTTGCGACTTTTCACGGGCGGTTGCGGTCGAGTGACAACCAATGGGATCGAATGTCCTGCTAACCGCAGGGCCTCAAACGAAGGAACCGCGAACGGACCCGTTCCCATCATGATCAAACGAAGTTTCTTATTTTGGGGCACTTCATCAGGCATATCGCTTGGTCCACTCCGCCAATCCTGCAATCAGTTCTTCGTCTGGTGAAATCGCACCAGTCGATTGTTGGGACCGAAAATCCGTTTCGAATTCGCCCAGAGGATCGAGCAATTCACGTTTCCCCTCTTCGCTCATTCGATCAAAAAACAGTACTCCGTCGAGGTGATCATTTTCATGCATCAAGACGCGAGCCAAGAAGCCATCGACATCTCGTTCAATCGCATTCCCCTTCAAATCATACGCACTGAGCCGAATCGCTTTGGGGCGTTTCACTTGTCCAAACAATCCCGGCAGACTCAAACACCCCTCTTGGTCCGATTCATTCCCACGCGGCATTTGCAATTCGGGGTTCACGAGGATCATTTCTTCCCCTTCGTCCCGTTGCCCCGACGGATTAGCCACAAACATTCGCAGCGGCAAATTGACTTGGTTAGCTGCTAAACCCACGCCATTAAACTCGTACATCAAATGCAGCATCTCATCGGCAATTGCTCGCAGATCTTTGTCAACGCGACGAATCGGTTTGCTACGATACCGCAGCGTCGGATGCGGATACTGAATGATGCTTAAAGGCATGAGTGGTAGATGCGAGAAATCAGAGGACACGGCAGTAAGACGCCAACAGGATGAACGATTTCCACGCTTTTACGCTGGCAGATCATTTTCGTTACCCTAGACAGAGCCATTCGACTCGGCGACAGTTTATCTATGTTTAATCTACACACGTTTTCGCTTTTCGACCACCTAAGCGATACCGCCATTTCGAAGCGAATCGTCGCTTCAACCGTTGCCGGTGCCAGCGTCCTCGACGCTGGCGTTCACACCGCTGGATCGCTCGCAGCAGGCGTTGGGCTGGCTCGTTTGTGCCTTGCGGATCGTGCCGAAGTGACCCTTGTCCCATGCGATGAGAGGTCTTTCGTTAGTCCCAATGCGGTTTTCGTTCGAACAGACGATCCGATCGGCGCCTGTTTAGCAGCCCAATACGCCGGATGGCCCATTCACACCGATGATTTTTTTGCCATGGGTAGCGGCCCCATGAGAGCAGCTCGAGGCCGCGAAGAACTGCTTACCGAATTGAAAATAAACGAAACTGCGTCGACCGTTTTTGGCGTTTTAGAATCGGATAAATTGCCGACCCAATCCGCGATTGAATTGATTTCCGATCAGTGCAAAGTCCCACCTGCGCAAGTTCGACTTGCCATCGCACCAAGCTCGTCGATCGCCGGCAACATCCAAGTGGTTGCCCGGTCGATTGAAACGGCACTCCACAAACTACACGCTTTGAAGTTTGATGTCCGGCAAATCGTTTCCGCTACTGGGCACGCACCCTTGCCCCCCCCCGCGAAACCAGGTGACTCGATTGGTGGCATTGGACGAACCAACGATGCCATTCTGTATGGCGCAAGCGTGACATTGTGGACCGATGCCAGCGATGATGAAATTGAAAATGTCGCCGCGAATGTTCCCAGTAATAGCAGTCCCGACCACGGACAACCGTTCGCAAAAATCTTCAAAACCTATGATTTCGACTTCTACAAAGTTGACCCACAACTGTTTAGCCCTGCGGTCGTGACGATTCACAATCTTCGCAGTGGCCGGACATGGAATGTTGGGCAAATTGAAACGGCCCTGCTTCGCCAGTCATTTCTATCATGAGCGGCGCAAAAATTTTAGCACTCGGGGCGGGGGAAGGGTGGCACGCCAACGAACTCCGAAAAGCGGCCGCACGTCACCAATGCAAAATCGCCTTTCGCGATTATGAATCGCTCTATGCCAAAATCATTTGTCACGACCAAGTTGAGTTAGGCTGCGGCACGTTTTCACCCGACGCCAAACGGATTGACGATTTTGATGCTGTGCTCACTCGCACCATGCCGACGGGATCACTCGAAAAGATCACCTTTCGACTGGCCGTATTGCATTCGCTTGGTGCCAACGCGGTGCCTGTCGTCAACGCACCTAGCAGCTTAGAGCTGGCGATCGACAAATTCGCGACCCTGGCCCACATCGCTCGGCTTGGTTTCGCTGTCCCTGACACCATCGTTGTTCAATCACGCGGTGAAGCAGTTGTAGCGTTCAAACGACTCGGGGGTGATTGTATTGTCAAACCGATCTTTGGCGGCGAAGGTCGTGGAGTGATGCGGATTCAAGATCCTCAATTGGCATGGTACGCTTTCTCGACCCTCGAACAAATTGATGCGGCATTCTACATCCAAGCGTTCGTGCCTCCGGGTGGACGCGACACTCGATTGCTTGTCATCGGTGATCGCATCGTAGCCGCACGACGGCAAAACGACACCGATTTTCGGACCAATTTTTCTCAAGGCGCTCGTACGATCGCAATCGAACCGACTAACGAACAAATCGACATGGCACACCATATCACCTCATCGCTTGGATTGACCATTGCCTCGGTTGACATGCTCGATTCCGCCGACGGCCCGCCTCGAGTCTTAGAAGTCAACGGCGTGCCTGGATGGAAGGGATTGCAATCGGTTTGTGACCATGACATCGCCTCTTTGATTATCGAGACCGTGCTACAAACCAAGGAGGCAAACCAATGAATTGCAGCCCTACGGATGGAAACGTTGCCCATCGTTTGAAAATCGTTAGCGCACTGACCCCCGCAGGAATCGCGATCGCGGAACCCGATGGTCCGCCGCGGCCCGACGGATTACGTCACTACAATCTCACCACATTCGAACAACTCGACCAGCGCAGCGACAACATCGCGAAAGGCCTGATTGCATGGGGCGTCAAGCCCGGGATGCGATTGGGGATGTTGGTTCCGTTTGGTGGGCAATTTATCGAACTGGTTTTCGCACTACTCAAAACAGGTGCGGTTGCCGTGCTGATCGATCCCGGCATCGGCAAAAAACATCTCGTCAAATGCCTCAGCGAATCTCGCCCCGATGGCTTTGTCGGTATCCCCAAAGCACAAATGATCCGAAGCGTCCTGCGAAAACATTTTCCCACCGCTAAATGGAACGTGACCGTGGGCCGTCGTTGGTTTTGGGGTGGAAAGACGCTTGACCAGATTATGGAACTTGGCCAAAAAGCGGACAACGCCACACTTCCCAAAGTGGACCAAACCGATCAAGCGGCGATCATCTTTACAACCGGAAGCACCGGGCCGCCAAAGGGAGTCCTCTATACACACGGTACCTTCCACGCCCAAATCGAGCGGATTCGCGAACGATACGATATCCACCGAGGGTCGCGTGATTTAGCCTGTTTTCCGCTGTTTGGATTGTTTGATGCTGTCATGGGAGTAACGACGATTATTCCCGACATGGACCCGACTCGCCCGGCGGATGTGAACCCAATGCGGTTGATCGAAGCGGCAAACCAATGGGAAGTCGATCAAGCATTCGGCTCACCCGCGCTTTGGAATACGGTGGTAACGTGGTGCGAAAATAACAAAGTCGAGCGTCCGTTCCCGACGCTGCGCCGAGTGCTTTCCGCCGGTGCGCCCGTCCCCGCGGTGACGCTCGAAAAGTTGCGCACACTGATCGATCCCGATGCAATGATCGTGACTCCGTACGGTGCCACCGAAGCACTTCCCATCGCATCGATTGAATCTCGCGAAGTGATCGCTGAAACCGGACCTGCGACGGCGAAAGGAAAAGGGGTTTGTGTCGGAAGTCGATTTGAAGGAGTTCAATGGCGAGTGATCAAAATTGAAGATGGTCCAATCGACGATATCTCCGAGACGTCCGAAATGCCGCGCGGGAAAATTGGCGAATTAATGGTCAGCGGCCCCATGGTCACTACTGAATATGTTGTCCGATCGGATCAGAATCCTATGCACAAGGTTCGCGATGGTGATCGCGTCTGGCATCGCATGGGCGACGTGGGATACCTGGATGATCGAGACCGTTTTTGGTTTTGTGGACGCAAAGCCCATCGAGTCGTGATGGAAAATCGAACCCTGTTCACGATTCCGTGCGAGGCAGTGTTTAATTCACACCCCTCGGTTTACCGAAGCGCGCTGGTCGGAAAAGGTCAACGACCCAACCAAATCCCCGTGGTGATGGTGGAAACCTTTGCCAAAGATCAACCGAATAACGATACAGAGCGAGAAGCATTACAAGCAGAATTGCTTGATTTAGCCGCTCGCAACCCCATCACGCGACGTATCGAGGAAATCATCATTCGCACCAAACCATTGCCCGTGGACATTCGCCACAACAGCAAAATCTTTCGTGAACGGTTATCCGAAGAAATCCAAAGCAAAGTCTGATCGGCGCAGAAGCGTTTCAAAACGTGCCCCTACCTTCCGATCGGTTCTTTGCCACTATAGGTCAGCATCGCCTTGATCGTTCCCAAATCGATGCTTGATGAAATGAATTTGACGGCACCGTCACCAAACAAAACGTGGCATCCGCCTGGGTGGCTATTTCCGAATTGCGGCAGCGGGTTATCCAAGTCGACTTGGACGTCTTGTGGCTTCGTCCACTCGACCGCCTGATCGCGGTTCGCTTCAATGACCATGATCGTTGTCGACAAACCATCAATAACGTCGCGAAATTTGCGAGTTCCTTCCTCGGGGAAAAACACCTCCGTGCCGACCGGCAACTGGAAAACCGTCATTCCAGGCGCCAACGGCGCACTGGGGTCGACGAATGTTTTTGGCATCAAAGGAATCAACGTGCGATTATGGGGACTGTCCCAGGGTTCATCTAAATGGAATTGGTCATAGAGTTCGTTGGCTTCGAGGAAAGGTAGGATTGCCACACGCCAACTAAGCAGCGGCTTTCCATCGGCATCGCGAATCGCCCGATCGGGAAGCGATCGATATGCAGAGTGATGGTTGTGCAACGCCAAACCAATCTGTTTCAAACCGTTGCTTGCCGACATGCGGCGGGCGGCCTCGCGGGATGCTTGGACCGCCGGCAATAACAAAGCCACCAACACACCGGTCGTTGCGATAGAGCCTTCAAGGTCCACTTGAACTCGTCGACCTGACCGTTTCGGTCGGGCCAATCCAGATAGTTTGGTCGACATCCGATCGATGTACTTAAGAGTTGCTTCCTCGACGAGTTGGCTCTCTCCATGCACATTCTTTGTCATTTCGTTGACTGCAATGTCGCGGCCAAAATCAATCGACTGATTGATCAATTGCTCCAATTCCTCTGCCGCAGCTTCATCACGGCCAAGTAGCGAAACGCTTAAAAGCCCACTCATCAATCCATAATCAAGATTGACTAGCATTGCATCGGTCAATTCCGCGAACTCGGTCCATCCGCTAAGAGGCGGGGGCAGGCTGTCCCCGTTTTGTTTAAGGAGTCCCGTGACCATCGGGCGAATGCCATCCATCACGGCCACCACATTGATCCCATCGCGTGGCATAAGCTTCGACA
This sequence comes from Novipirellula herctigrandis, assembly GCA_007859835.1. Classification (GTDB taxonomy): domain Bacteria; phylum Planctomycetota; class Planctomycetia; order Pirellulales; family Pirellulaceae; genus Novipirellula_A; species Novipirellula_A herctigrandis. The sequence continues at coordinate 339,295 of SJPJ01000002.1, forward strand.
CCAATTGAGCAAGCGTTCCCGCCTGTTTGTCCGCATCGAGCGCTTGTCCGTCCGCATCGAGCATTGGTTTCAGGTATCCGCCCATCGCAACAATGAAGGTCGAATCGTCTTTGCGATACAACACGGCTCCAGGGATTTCCGAAAGCGACCACACCGACACCCCCTCTTCATCATGCGGCTCGGGCGACACCAACCACTGAGGTTTCAGATCGCTGATCTGATAAGCCTTCGACGTTTCAATCACCATTCCCGCCTGTGGGCCCTGCGGGCCTGGCATTCCGGCAACCACTTTGATGCGTAAAAGGTCAAGTGGATCGACCCCCACTTCTTCGATCACTTTCGCCTGGAAGATCTCGATCGGAAGCATCTCTAGTTCAGGGTCCGTAAGAACCTCCTGGACCGGATAAAAGACAGCGGCGACCGCATCGGGCGGAATGAAATCACTCGATAGTCGACCACCGTCTTGCGCAAAACCGTTTACGCTCGCAGTACAAAGCAATGTGAAAGACGCGAGACAAACAGACCAACTTCTGAACATTGAAAACTCCGCATCGTTTGGAAAACGCTATTCTCGGACGAATGGGCTTATGACAACGAGTCAAGCGTAAAGTATACCAAAGTCAGGGGCGCATAACGGAGCAGCAGCATTCGCGCGGAGCAGCCGCATTCGCGCGGAGCAGCAGCATTCGAGGCGACGAAGCCGACTCGCAAGAACAGGTGGTCGCGTGTTAAGCAAAGCGGCGGATTCTTACCGCCGAGGCTTGACCTTGCGGGGTGACGTTCACGTTGACGAATTCATCACCCGCAGGTGTTCCCGATTCCATACATGCGTTGATCGGACACTCGGGGTCCAAGTCATTGCAATTCAGAATCGTAAAGAGTTCGTCACCGAGCGAATCAAGACTAGCGACGATTTCCACCATCCCACCTCCGGCACCTAAATTTCCGAAGTGGCCTTTGGCGGTCGTAACGGGCGGTTGATCTTTCGATGCACCAAATACGTCCGCGATTGCGGCGGCTTCGTCACGGTCCGATTCGATCGTTCCTAAGCCATGTGCATTGATGTGGCCAATCGATTTCGGATCGGCTGTTCCGAGCGCACCTTTCAAAACATTGCGAATCGCTTGTCTCAGATAGTCCGCTCCGGCTGTGGGGCCGACCGCACTACTGCTGTAACCAACGATCTCGCCGATAATCGTCGCGCCACGTTTTTGAGCATGCTGGAGTGATTCACAAACAAAGGCGGCCGCGCCTTCACCCACCACACTGCCATCTCGCGTAACGTCGAACGGGCGACTCATTTTGGACGGATCGCTCGTGTCAGCGGCCAATTTCTCCTGCAGCGATGCGTGCAGCGTCCGCAGCGGGTGAACGCGTGATCCCGTTGCCCCCACAATCAATGCATCGGCGTGCCCTCGTTGGATCGTCGAAACCGCTTCGCCAAGTGCCGCACCAGCGGACGCTTCGCGAACGGTCAGCGAATTGTTGGCACCACGCAAATTGTTGTAGATCGCGATATGGCTAGCAGGCATGTTGGGCAAGTACTTTAGCAGCCACAACGGGTTGACCTCCGGTTTGCCTTCTTGCCCCCATCGATCGAAATCGAAATTGCCGTCTTCATCCATGCACTTGCGAATCCCGCCGATGAACTCTTCGGGAAGCGACATGATATAGTCACATCCGTACAAAACGCCCACTCGCTCGGGATCACGCTGGTCTTCGGTCAATCCCGCGTCATGCATGGCGAGTTGAGCGACGGCGACTCCCATTTCGATTTCGCGGCACATCACTTTGCTGCCCTTGCGAATCGTCCGCTGGAGTGTTTTTTCGAGCGGTCCGTAGTTGGAAATATGCCCGGTAAAATCGATCGCCTCGGCACCATGATCGACACACAGCACACCCGTGGGGACTTGCGTGAACGCACGAACGCCACTCGTTCCGCTCTTGAGGGCCATTAGCATGGCCGCGGGATCGTTTCCAAGAGGGCTAACAACGCCTCGGCCTGTAATGACCACTCGGCAAGGTTCGGATCTGTCCATAAAAGGTAGGCGGCCGTGGCCGACGAGTTTGCTAAATGGGTGAATGGGAAAGACTTCGGTTCGTTCAACCGAGCCATTCTAAACAGATAAGGGCAAACCTTTGAGGGGGGGGTGAAATCGGAAATGGCAGCCGGTTTTGGACGCTGTCGTTTGCCTGCGATTCGTGGTTTGTCTCTGTTTCATCGCTATCGGGCAATGATCTTTGTTTTTCACAGGGATCGCGTCGATGATCGCGGCCCCATCAAACAAGCTAACTTAAACAAGCTAACTCGACCACACTAATAGCGGCCTCGGTTGGGTGCGGCGTACGGGATCGCAGAAGCCGTTTGGGGAACCCCCATACTGGGCGTCGTCAAGTTTTCCGAAGCTCGTCCACGGAACGCGATAAATAGCAACGCGTCCGCTCGACCCGAGGTGGTACCTGTAAAGGCATCGAGATTTAACAGCGATGAGCCGGCCGACCGCTCCGGACTAGCAACGACTCCGCATGACAGCAGCAACACCTTATCTGATTCCCAACGAAATCGCTCGTGCAATCGCCAACTAACGACCTGTGGCACCTCGATCCGAGTTCGATGAATTTGTTGATTACGAAGCGGCAACTCCACTTCGACCCCGTTCAACTTGTCCACTTGGTCAATGTCAGCTTTGATCATGCAATCAATCACCCGACCATCGGTACTAAGCAATGGGCTAAGTGACAAACGATATCCTTCTAGCACCTCGCCCGTCTCGGGTTCGTACGGAGGCCAACCGTTGGGTGATTCACGTACATTTCGAACGTAATTACGTCCACGAATTTGTGACAAATTCTCCGTTTGCCCATTAAATACCGGCATGTCGACGCCTTGCACTTCACGAGCGTCGGTGCGCTGACGTAGCAAATTCAACACCATTGCTGCGTTTTCTTTGCTCAAAATCCATGCCTGGACGCCGGGCGAATCGACCGGAACATGCGTCATGAGCATGTGTGCGCGAGCACGCCAATTTGGGTTGCCAACGGTCATCAACCGCAAGTGCATGATTTGGGGTTCGACTTCGCCAGCGACGAATCGATCGACAATCCCACCGATTAGGTTGTGGACTTCGGGTGTGTGATATACGGACAATTTGTCCCGACTGGCGTTCATAAATCCAAACGGTTCCGAAAACCAAACATCCGTCCCAGTTTCTCGTAGAATCCAATCCACAACCGCTTGTTCGGGATGGTCGTGCTTGGTCAGGTAGCGTGTGTAGGGCGTCAGGTCGTAAACACGATGTTCTTGACCAGCACTGCGGGGCAATTGACCACCCCCCGTGACCTGGCCGGCGTTTGGACGGTTTGCCGCAGCCGGCGGAGGCGTTTGCGGGGATTGCTGCAAACTTGGTGGCGTTGCGCCACCGGGCAATCCAAATCCTTGGCCCTGGGGGGCCGCAGGAGCCTGAGCATTCGAAAAATCACAGGTCAGAATCGCGACAATTGCGAACAGCGACAAGCTAGAAAATAGTGGGAAACGCATCGATTCCATTCCTGCATCCGGAAAGCAAAAGGGGGACTTCCATGTGCTATAGCGGTTGAGTCGAATCGATGGCAAGGGAGAAATCCGATCGACATATCGCCCTAGTACGCCGCACCCCGCTCGCTCCCCGGCACGGATCCCGGCACGGATCCCGCGAAACGTCCTCTCACAAGCGAAATTCCACTCACCCCCACTTGATGCAAAACGGTATAATTTTTTCGTTGATACTGCGGAAATACCTTCCTATCTCGCTCCAACCCGAATCATCAATAGTTCGGCAAACAAATGTGGCTACTTCAACGACATGAACATCAGGATCTTTAAACTGTTCGCCGTACCAGCAATGTTCGTTGTGACCATCGGTATTGCCGAAGACGCGCTTGTGCAGCCGCTCGCAGAACAGGCTCCGCTACCGCCAAAAGACGCCGTTCTGCTCCAACTCGAAGACGCCTTTTCGAGCTACAAGAATTCGTCTTCGGACGCGCGAGACATCGTCTTGAGAGCATTGGATTCCTCGCTCGCGATTGCACAAGCCAGAGGTGATTTAGATGCGCTAAAGGCACTTCAATCGGAAAGAGATGCTTTTTCATCCTCGGGAACCCTGCCAACCTTGGTATCGATTCGTATATACCAGCGGCGCACGGCGCTTGCTAAGCGAAATTTAGAATCTGCGTATGAGTCGGCCGTACGAGAACTCACGCAAAATGGTGATATCCCAACAGCAGAGGTCATTCAGCAAGAGTTTGAAGCATTCAAGAAATCGGGAAGCTTAAGGGAGTCTGCAATAAATCTATTGGACGGGGATCACTTAAACGCTTGGGACCTATCCTTCAAACTATCGAAACATTGGTCACCGCGAAATGGAATTCTGAGATTCGATGGACAGGGGGGCGAAGAAGCGAATCTATCCACCAAACGCTCCTACAAGAACTTTACATTTCGATGCGAATGGCGAATCGGCCCCGGTGGTGACAGCGGAATTTTCCTGCGTGGAATACCACAAGTCCAAATCTGGGATCACATTCATGGCCTGGGGCAGGGCATCGGATCGGGTGGCCTCTACAACAATAAGCGATTCCCAAAGCACCCTACGGAAATCGCTGACAATCCAATCGGCCAATGGAATTCCACGACTGTCACCATCATCGGGGATAAGGTGACGGTCACACTCAACGGTAAGTGCGTTGTCAATGGAATCACAATGGAAAACCACCCGAACCATCGCGTTCCCCTTCCCGCGGAAGGCCCGATTGTCCTGCAGGCATTTCGGTCACCGATCGAGTTTCGACACCTCACGATATTAGAATTGCCTTAGCCCGGTCGCTCGTCCGTCTCTTCTTTGCGACATCGCAATGAAAGTTGCCCCTGCGTCAAATATCATTTTTTTGTGAACGGGGATTGCGTTGCTGCAAACGCATTTCCCACCGTCAAATCGACTACAATGTCACACTTCCATGAACCTCCGCCATCTTGAAACTTGATTCGTTGTTCGCCGTGTTAAAATCAGCGCGATCCGAAACAAGAATCGAGCTCCCCATTTCAAGACGGCGGTAGCGAAGTTTGGTTATGAATGTAACCAGCCACTTGAACGACGATCCACCTACGAGGATTCAACATGATTCCGTTCCTTTCCAAGTCAACGAATTGTTCCGAAAAAGGTAAATTCAGACGGTCACTCGATCGGTATGTTCCCTATCGAACGGCGATTCTTACCTTTGCGGCATTTGCAGTGATTGTTGCGCAAACGAACTTCGCAACACCACTTCAAGCCGAGTCCAACAAACAGCCAAACATCGTGCTAATTGTCGCCGATGATCTTGGCTATCAAGAATTGGGATGCTTCGGACAAAAACGAATTCGCACGCCTAACATCGACCAACTTGCGGCGGAGGGGATGCGATTGACCCAACATTACAGCGGCAATGCCGTTTGCGCACCGTCGCGATGCGTGTTGATGACGGGAAAGAATCCAGGGCATGCGTTCGTACGTGACAATCGGTCGACACCACCGGAAGGCCAGTATCCGATCCCTGATTCCGAAGTGACGATTGCCGAGTTAATGCAAAAACAAGGCTACACCACCGGAGCGTTTGGCAAATGGGGACTCGGTGGGCCGGACTCAAACGGCAATCCCATGAAACAGGGAGTGGACCGTTTTTTTGGTTATAACTGCCAAGCTCATGCACATAGCTACTACCCATCGTACCTATGGGATAACGATGTCCATATCGAATTGAATAATACGCCGCCGGTCCCCGGTCACGCGTCGCTTCCCAAGGACGCAGACCCCAACGATCCAACGAGTTACCAATCGTTCAAGGGACAAGACTATGCACCGGATCGAATCCATGCCGAAGCACTGCAATTTATCCGCGACAATAAAGAAGGTCCGTTCTTTCTTTACTATCCATCGGTGATCCCACATGTGGCTTTGCATGTTCCCGATGAAGACTTGGCCCCCTACCTCGCACTTGGTTGGAACGATCCCCCGTTTACTCGCGGGAAGGGCTTTGGATACACGCCTCACTTCACTCCCCGGGCTGCTTACGCGGCAATGATCAGCCGACTCGATCGATACGTTGGCAATGTGGTTCGTCTACTCGATGAACTTGAATTATCAAATAATACCGTCGTCATCTTTACCAGTGACAACGGCACGACTCATCTTGGCGAGGAAGTTGACTATGAGTTCTTTGCGAGTGTCGGTGAACTGCGTGGATTAAAAGGATCGCTGTACGAAGGTGGCGTCCGAGTGCCAACAATTGTCCGCTGGCCGGGCAAAATCGCAGAGGGCAGCGAAAGTGAGCGCATCAGTGGTTTCGAAGACTGGATGCCGACGATTTTGACACTCTCGGGCGCGGCGGACACCATTCCTAAGGACATCGATGGCATTTCCTTGGTACCAAGCCTATTGGGTCAGACACAACCACCGCGGCCCTATTTGTACCGCGAATTTGCGGGCTACGGAGGTCAGCAATCGATTCGCGTTGGCAATTGGAAGGCCATTCGTCAACGGATGAGACAAGGAAACCTAGACATCGAACTCTACAACCTTGCAGATGACGTTGGCGAACAAAACAATGTCGCAGCGGAGCATCCCGAATTGGTCGCCAAATTCGCCAATCAAATGCAGACCGTGCGAACACCTTCAACCGAATTCCCATTGATTCCGCTGGACGCCCCAGTCAAGAAACCGAAGCAAAAATCGAAGTAGTGTTACGTCCTTAGTTGCTGTTAGCTCCGAGCCCAAACGGATCGTCAAGATCAATGGGCTCTGGCTGCGACGACGATTCTTGGGAGTCCTCCTTGGTCGGCAGGTTGTCGATATCCGTCGGAGCATCGACACCAAAAGGAGCATCGATAACAAAAGGTGCATCGATATCGGACGGGATTCCGTTGCCGGATTGTTCGCGTTGCCGCCGCTCAAGTCGTCGTTCTCGATACGAACCTGTGATCATGCGATCCTCTTTCCCATCGCCCACTTCGATCACGATTGCCGAACCTTGCAAGCTGCCTGATTGTTTGACGTTAATGACATTGCAACGCGTTTGGCATAGACCACAACCGACACACTTGTCCGCTAAAACCACCGGCGCCAAGAAACCGCTACCTTCGATCGGCACTCCAAACTCGTCAACTTGCGTGTGAACTTGATGGAACTCGATTGCCTCATAGCCGGCTGACACACATTCATCAACACATAACTGACAAGCCTCAATGCCGGCCATTGGCAGGCAAGTCAATTCATTGACGACCGCCAACCCCATTCTTGCATATCGTTTCTCTTCCATCGGTAACGCTCGGATCGCTCCGGTCGGACAGACTTGGCCGCATGCGTTGCAGCTCGATTCGCAGCCCGCCCAATCTGCATTCACCATCGGGGTCCACAATCCCGCCCAGCCCTGTTGAAATCCTTCCAACTGTAGAACGTGATTCGGACATGCTTTGAAACACTCGCCGCAGCGAATACACATTTCCAAAAACTCCGCCTCGGGGACACTGCCTGGCGGTCGAACGGGTCGGGGAAATGCCGGATCATCGAGATCGGCTCCGCTGACACCCATCGTTTTTTTCACGATTCCTGTGCCGATCGCCGCCGCACTGGTCCCAGCGGCGAGCGACAAAAATCCACGCCGCCCTATTGCTGTTTCGCCCGTCGGCGGATCATTAGCAAGTTTTAATTCAAACACATCGCCTCGAGGAACAAACTTGATTGCATGAACCGGGCACACGCCACCACAAGTTTGGCAGAACGTACAGTCGGTGGTGCGAGTTGTGAAATCGGGCTTGATAGCGTCGAACGGGCAAACCTCAATACACTTGTCGCAATGGATACAACTCGATTCCACTTTTCGCTGCGTCACTCGAAACAGATTGCCGAGCGAGAAAACGGCACCACTCGGACAAACATATTTGCACCAAAAACGTGGTTGCAAAAAACCAAGTGCAAACACGCCCAAAAACAGAACAATCGAAACAAGGTGTCCGAAATGCAGCGAAGGTATTTGATGCAAACCGCGAGTACCAGCGATTTGTAACGGATCGCCAAAGAGCAACATGCCTCGCGTGATTACGGGAATCGCAGCGAAATAGCCTGAGACCAAGACTCCAAACAATGCACACAACATCGTTCCAAGCAGCAGGTAGTATTTGACGTGAACCCACCAACCGTCCGGAGCAACACGAAACCGCGTAACACGAGAACCGATTGACCAATCAAACAGATCGATCAGAGTCCCCAGCGGACACAAATAGCCGCAGAATCCACGTGGCACCACGATACAAATCGCCAAGAGGATTGCAGCACAGCCCAGCGACCATACCCATTGGCGTGAGGCAACTGCGGTGGAAAGACTGACCAGCGGATCGATTGCCAAAAACAACTCGGCCGGCAGCCTTTCTTTGTTGCTTAGATTGTCAGCGTAATGCGAAGGCCACGCGGTAGGTGAGGATTCCGCCAACGTCCAAGGCCCCGCAGTCATGAGCATTCGGTTGAACTGAGTTGGCGACAGCACGCCCGACGGCCGCATGGTAACAGTATCTTCGGCAATATTTTCAATCGAGAAACCGCCAAGCTCGCCGTCCCGGTCACTGGCGGCGGAACCATCGATCACATAGACCAAATCGCCATCTGCTTGCAGACTTTTTGTCCGCAACCACTTGGGTATCGACTCGTGTTGCCAGGTCACCGCTCCATCGTCTCGAAGTTCCGTAAGCGTCCATTGGGGTGATTGATTTTGTGACGTCAAAGGCTGTGCATCGTAAGGCCAACACACATAAAAGAACAAATACAGAAACAGCAGGAAACAAATCGCTTGCGATGCTCGACGAACCGGTGATGCTACGACGCTTGGTCCTAGTCGGCGAAGAAACTTACGAACCGTTCCGGCGCGTCCTCGGTCCATGTCCGAAAACCAGGACTGCGGCAAAACTCGCCTTGCGATGCCCACCGGCAGCAACGTTCGCGGATCTTCGCGATCGGAACGTCGTTTTCGAAGCGTGGGAAGAAACCATTGCAATCGAAACGCCCCTTTTCGTCGAACCCCTGTCCGTCGAACCCCTGTCCGTCGAATGTCTGTCCGTCGAATGTCTGTTCGTCGAATGTCTGTTCGTCGAATCCCTTCTCGTTGGCTCACCTAGAGCTTCCTTTCGAAAGAGCTTTGGCTGTAGCGTTTACAATCGCCTGCGAAGTAATGGTCGCCCCGCTCGTTCCATCAATGCCCTGAACCGATTGTTTTTCGATGATCCGCTTCGGCGTATCCGTCAATGCAGCATAAAATTGTTTCTCGGTGTGTTTAGTCACCTGGACTTTCGTGATCGCGTGATTTTCGACGACCACCTCAACACTAACGGGTCCTGTGTATCCAACGCTACTGTCGCGATACGTGCCGTCGGCAACTTGGCGAACATCGGCTTGCTCAAGCAACCGAATCGCCTCGATGCTATCTTTGGCGCGACCATGAAAGCGCTGCGTGACCGCCGGATTTCGAAACGGAGGCAAACTCAGAACTTGCTCATAAAACATGACCGCATCCTCGTAGCGACCATCTTGCCGACAAGCATCGGCCGTTAGCAAACACGCTACGGTTGCTTGTCTTGTTTTCAAGGCTGACCGCCCCAATTGTATTGCCCGATCCGTGTGTCCCATATCGCCAAGCAATTTGATTGCTTGAATCGGAAGCGGCGACGTGTTGAGTAACTCCATTGCCAAGGGCTCACACCCAAGACGCCAATAGCATTCCGCCAATTGAATCTTCAAATTATTATTCGGCAAGGGATCTAGTTGGCGAATCCAAAACGCAGCGCGAGGGTAATCTTGAAACAGCTGAAAATACATTCGCCCCAAAGTTTGGATATCTCGCTGCTGCAGCGATGGCGAGTTCTTGTGCAACGCCATTTCATGATCGATCAGCCGAGCCCCCGATTTCCACCGGGACGGGTTTGGGTAAATAACATCCCACAAGTACTGCCCCACATTGCGTTGGTTATTCCATTGCTTTGTTGGCGGCCGCAAAGGCCAGGACAAATCAAGCGATTTGGGATAATCGAGAGAGGTCGACTCGAACCAATCCGGTTGATTTCGACCGGAGGATTCAATCAACTGCAACACTTCCGTTTCGGTCCGGACCATCGCTTGGCCAGCCCCGGCCGCTCGTTTTCCCGTCAAAACATGGCGTTTTCCGTTGATCGTGACTGCATGGACCTGCGAAAACGCAAACGTACTGACTTCCACCTGATTACCGAGGACGATTTCAAAATCAAATTCCTTATCGGCTTGACGAATGCCCGTGACTTTCCCTGACGCCTTGGCGCCACTAAGCATCTCAACGACGTCTTCACTTGCCATCGCAACGGACGGTGCAAACAGGATTGCACTGCACAAGAAAACCATACACACCCGTGTCAACAAGACGAAACGCATTTCCATTCCTTTGCTGCTTCTACGATTGAGTTACTGCCGTCGGCTCATTGACTAATCGGCATTGGCCGTTAGTTGGTCTCTTCGTCCCACAAAGAGGTCACGCCAACATCACTAAATGTAACAATGACAAACCTGTCGTGTGAACAGCAACAGGCGTGTCACCGGCAATTCCATCTAAAGAAGGTGGCACACAACCAATGTAGTCGACTTTGCTACCTCCGGGCGGGGGCAAGTCATGGCATGCTAACCACTCATGCGAGGCATTGCGTGAAGAGAGAGCGTCAGTCAGAAGATGTCGCAGCCAGCGGACGGGACGCCGCGCATTCGCTGGAACCCTCCGAATGTTTGCCCTCGCGAAGCCCTCCGACACCTTTACCGAGCACTTTTGCGTAGACTTCCGCGGTTCCACGTGCCATCGCCAGGTCCGAAAAACATTCGGTTTGACGTTTGTATGCCGCTTCGGACATTGTTACCCAATCGAATTTGCCTGAAACCAATTCGCGAATACACTTGGCAAGAGAAACAGGGTCGCGTGGCTCGGCCAACAAGCCTTCACCCCCATCGGTAACGGCTTCGGGCGTTCCTTCGACTCGCGTTGCAATCACTGGCACAGCGGCTGCCATGGCTTCCAAAACCACCATTGGCAAGCCCTCGCCAAATAGACTCGGTAATACCAACGCGTCTGTTTTCACAAGCTCCGCTGGAACGTCATTGGTAAAACCCACTCGCTCGATTCGGTCAGCAATATCCAACCGGTGGATCATTTCCTCAATCTCACTACGGTATGCTTCGGTCTCAAAAGGACCAATGATTCGCAAAACAACATCAAGCGCTTCGGCTTTTAGCATCGCCAGCGACTCAAGGACTACCTCCAGACCTTTGCGTGGACGCATCAGTGCAACCATCCCAAGCACCCATCGACCGCCGGGCTGCGGGAATTGATCGCGTTTGGGACGGATGGTTGGCACGCCATTGTGAACAACCGTGACTTTCGATTCGGACGCCCCTTTGGCAATCGTCTCTAGTCGCAAACTTTCCGACACAGTCATTAAATGGGAACATCCATAAAGCGAGACCTTCTCTATGAAATGGTTAATCCGGTTGTTCCAAGCGTTAGCGGAATCGCGTGCAACTGGGCTATGGACATGATAAACCCAGGGAATGCGACACAATCGCGATGCAGCCGACGCAATCAAGGCAGTCCGAGGCGTGTGGGCATGAAGCAATTCGTAGCCGTAAGCTTTGACCAAATCACGTACATGGAACGCCGTCCGCATATCAAAGCGACTTTTCATCGGAGCCGTATGACATCGTCCCCATGATCGATTATGCTCGGCGAGTACATCGGGGAACATTCCTGGCTTGACGCAAACGAAGTCTGCCGTCACGCCGAACTCAGGTAAACAGCGGCCCAAATGCGATTGAACGCGTTCGGCTCCGGCAAAATGTTCGCCATTGACCACATGCAGCACTTTCGCGTTGATTTGCAGGTCGCGTTTGAGATCCTTCTGCGACTGACTAGGTAACTCCATATGGGTTGGCATCGGAACCAACACGGGCACCGATGGACCTGCGAACGATGAGGGGGTCAGGTTTTCAAGCATGGTGGATTTAGGTACGAAATAGTCGACACAAAGTGATCGGCAAATGGAAACGGCGAAAACGGCGCAGCAAGCTGCCGTCTACGACCAACGAGCGCCTATTGAGACTTTTGTTCGATCCTGGGCCCAATGCGGCGGCCAAGACGTCGACTTCGGCGAACCGATGCGAACCGACGGTAAGCGATTCGGTTTGTAACGATTATCCGGTTGTCAGCGAGCATTCCGATCGCTAATGATTGGGGCTATCAATTGGCATCTGATTCGAGGAACCTGCATTGAACCCTTCCGAACACGCCAAACCACGGCGACACAAATTCCGGCGCCGCTTCTATCGACCATTCCAACGCCGAAGTCGTGCGGGATCGGTTCCCGGAGAAATCCGCCCTTCCGACTTGGCCTTGCCAACGCAGGTCGAGCAAATCGTTTTTTCCAAAAAGGAGGTGCGGGAATCGCAATCCGTTAACTTGAAAGACTCCCTGATCGAGTCGCCGGATATCCAGGACCTCCGAATATTCAGGACCACTCGCACATTCGCGATGCGAAACGCGAACTCGCGATTTTACGCAAAGCAGCCTGGGCACACCGCGAAACCATCCAACGACTGCTGCAATCAAGCGATGACCATTTCTCACAGCACACCTTGCTTTTTTTGCGAGATTGCTCGGACCATGCGAGCCAAATTCTTGATGTGACCGAGTCATTCCGCGAAGTGGTGACAGATTTGCGAGATTTATACTTCACCAGTTTGTCACAGCGTACCAATGACGTAATGAAGTTGTTGACGATTATCTCGACGATCTTCATTCCGATGTCGTTCGTCGCAGGCGTTTACGGGATGAATTTTGACCATGGTCGATCGCCTTGGAACATGCCCGAAACGGAATGGAAATACGGTTACCCGTTCGCCCTGTTCCTAATGGGGATCATCGCGTCGGCCATGTTATGGATGTTCTATCGCCGTGGATGGCTCGCAAGAAAATGAATTCCTACAACGTTCTCAGGAACATTGACACTCGGCTGCTGAAATCGTTGAGGCTCATGCCAACGATATTTTCAAAATCAGCCAAGCGTGCATCACGGGCATATTTCTTCAGCGGTGCCCGCGAAGCGGTGTGATTCAAAATCGCTGCAAATTGCTTTGGTTGACGTTCAGACAAATAGAACATCATTGCCCAAGAGATCGCGTATGCAGCATCGACTTGCTTGTCATCGTTGAACTTCGCGTCGCTTCCAATCAGACTACGCATTTGCTGGACCAATGACTCTGAATCTTTTTCCGAGGCCATCTTCTTGATCACCATCATGCTATCCGCATTCACTCGCTCGCGGCGTTGTGAAGGACTCTGTGCGGTGGTCATGGCCTCGGGTTCAAACATTTGACCAATCCCCTCGGTCACCCAACGCGGCGTGTCGTTGACTCGGCTATGTACCCCACTGTTGAAAGCTGACTGATGCGCCGCTTCGTGGCGAACGGTCGCTTCGATCACCGACGAGGTGCGCCCGTCGTGCGTCATTACCCGGTTAGACAAAATCGAATAGACACCCGCCACCCGTGTCATGTCGATCTTCTCTTTCTTGAACGCTTCGTACATCGATACTTCATCGGGAAAAACAATCGCGACCATCGGAAAACGTCCTTGGCGAATATGGACACCACGTCGAGCCATGAAACTGACGAAACCGCGATGCGACTTCTCAAATAGATTCGGCCATCGATCCCCCCGTCCTTTCGGTTGTACGACAAGGAAATTCGAGGTCGTTAAAACTTCAAATTGGCTGCCGAACTCGGCGCGAAGTTGATTGCGAAGCTCGGGAACCGAAACAGGCGAATAGGCTTCGGGGATCGATCGGACTTGTGTTTGGTCGCTCCTTGGATCGATCGAATGAAGCCAACCGTCGCGGCCAATCACGATCATTTCATGAGCCAACGCGACCAAAGTCATTCCACGAAGCCGCTCGCCACCCACCGAAAACTCAATCAGCCCAGGGGATTGCGCTTGACAAAAATGGCCCTGACCATTGCCGAGTTGCGTCGCAAGTATGACGAGAAGAAGGATATCGATGCGGACAAATGTGCGAAAAACCATCAATCAGTTCCGTTGCAGTGCGGTAAGCGTGCGAGTACTGAAACGGTAGGTTAGAATCAAAACAAAGTCAGACTAACGCACCCTCGGACGGGCCAATTTTCCAACTCGCCACCCGATTGGTCGTGCAAATCGATGTAGAAGCACGTACAAATGGCAAGGATCGTAACGAAGATGACGACAATACCAATTTTTCATTTTTGGGCTAACCGTGCATCGGCACTGCTATTTGCCTTGATCTTTTGCCTGCTGTCGCCCGCCCACACCCACGCACAAGATCCCCCAACGGATTTGAAGTCCGATGTATTGGAATGGCTTGACCAACTCGATGCGTCTACGGCTTCGCGGCGTCAATCGGCTGAGCGAGCGTTAATCAAAGCTGGCCCCGAGGCTCTAGAGTTTTTGCCCGAGAGTCGAGTAGGGATGTCGCCGGAAGCATCGGAAAGGTTGATCCGTGTTCGCGAAACGCTTGAAGCCGCTCGTGCAAAAACACAGTCCAAAGCGATCGCGATCCGATTAGACCGAGTCAACACACTCGGCGCTGCCCTCGAAGCGATTAGCCGCGACAGCGAGATTGAATTTGAGTATGAAGGGGATATTTCACAGCCAATCGAATCGGTCCAAACGCCCCTTTCGTTCTGGCACGCCGTCGACTATGTCCTCGACCAGGCGGACTTGGACATCAATTTTTACGGCGGTGATCGCGAGACCCTACTACTGACGCGTCGTGAAGCCGATCGACCATCGCGAGTCGATTCAGCTGCTTACACAGGTGTCTATCGAATCGAGCCGACATCCATTACGTCGCGCCGAGTGTTGAATCATCCTAAGTTGAGCGCGTTGAACATTAGCATGGAAATCAGTTGGGAACCGCGTTTGACCCCGATTGGAATGAGTATTCCGATTGGTGAATTGCGAGGCAAGCTTGATGACGGCGCGATGCTGAAGCCACAAAGTTCGGGCGAGACGATTGATATTGCCACCAACAGTGATATCGCGTTTAGCGAGTTCTTTTTGCCGATGCAATTACCGGCGGGCCAGCCCGAGAAAATCGAGACACTCTCGGGTATGATCAAGGCATTGCTGCCCGGCAAACGCCAGAAATTTGAGTTAGCTCTATCCGAACCGGCCGCCAGCAAAAAGATTGATTCGATGGAAGTGAAGATCGAAGCGATCCGGCAAAACGGGCCGCTGCATGAAATCCGCGTTGGTGTGCGACTTGAAGACGCCGGCCGATCATTGGAAAGCCACCGACAATGGATTTTTGAAAACAAAGCTTTCGTTCGACAAGCCGATGGCTCGCGTGCCGAGCATCTTGGTTACGAAGTCTATCGCCAAACGAGCGATGGCGTGGGAATCGGCTACCTTTTCGATCTAGGCGACGACGTAGGGCAATCGACCTTTATCTATGAATCCCCTACTGCCGTAGTCGAAAACGAAGTTTCGTTTGTCGTCCAAGATATCCCATTGCCATAAGTGGAGAATTTCCAAATCATGTCGTCTCGGCTGACCAATGACGTGATTTCCAACGAATCCCGACGACGACAAGTGCCGCAACCATTGCCGTGACCACGATCGCGGAAATGCCCATCGGAATGCGTTCTAGCACCAACAGCGGAAGCACAAACGTCACGATGCCGCCGCCAATGAATGGGGCCGAAAATGGGGCGGCCAACGCGTAATCTTCCGCCGCATCGGTTTCAAGTTGCGGGTCGACCAGCCGAAGCAACACAAACCCCGTCGCTGTCGTTCCGGTAGACATTCCAAAATTGATCAACCCAAGCTCGAACCAATGACGGCTGGGCAACACCCGACGTGCAATCACCATCAGGCAAACCCCCGTCCAAACCGCACCAAAGAACACAAGAATCGAAAACGGCACGATCAAGCTGGCAACCGCCATCAAATTCATCGACGCAATCGCGGCAACGACCAACACATCCATCGATGCCGACGTGAGCCGAGCAATCGAATCCGAATCAATCAATTGGTCGCAGTGGAGAAACTGCAGAAAATGCCGAAGCAACAAGCCGCCGAACAGTGTGTAGATGAACAACGGGAAGTCGACCAGACGCAAAAACGTCAATCGTTCCGACAACTCACGCTCAGCGGCACTCGCTTGACTCGCTTGACTCGCTTGATGAATAAAACCATCGGCTAAGCCAGCTGTTGACAGCACCATTTGCTGCAGGATCAACCCAATCCCCACGGCCAACAACAACCATACGATTTGCAGTAGTAGCGGATCCAGTGTTTCGTTTCGGATGCGAGCGTAACCAATCGGTTTCAGTTTCGTGTCGTTTCCTTGCACCTCGCCCCTGCTGTGATTCTTGATCCAACCGATACGAGCAGCCACATTGATCCAAACGATTCCGCTAAGAATGCCGTAGATCAAACCGA
Organism: Novipirellula herctigrandis; assembly: GCA_007859835.1. Taxonomy (GTDB): domain Bacteria; phylum Planctomycetota; class Planctomycetia; order Pirellulales; family Pirellulaceae; genus Novipirellula_A; species Novipirellula_A herctigrandis. The sequence continues at coordinate 355,840 of SJPJ01000002.1, forward strand.
CCGTCGCCATCAAAATGCCCAAGTCGCGTCCTGATGAAAGTCCAATCGAATCATGGCGCAGAACTTCGCCCATCGCAGCCGCAGTACCATGGCCGCCCGCGAATCCCGTTTCAATCAGCATCCCGAAGGAAGCAGGAACGTCGAAAAATGGGCGGATCAATAACCATGTCACGAGAAGACCAACGGCGGTTTCACCAAGTACGATGATCCAAACCATCAACGCTTGGCGACCGACGTCCGTCGCTTTCTCTCGCAGTGGCGTCGATTTTCGCTCAAGTAACATTCCCCCAAAAACCACGGCAATCAGCCAACTTGGCCATGTGTCGAGTGTTTCCGCGATCGAATGGGCGGTCCATTCGATCGAGTCGGGCATGCCCTCGATGTGGCTAAGCTGGATGACGGCCAATCCAACGATTCCTGCGATCACCGACGCGGGAACATAGAGCCACCGAAAAAGAAAAAATCGGAGTCGCATTGCGACACCGATGACGAGCAAGATTGCGGTGAAAACGAGAGCCAAAATCATAGCCGGACATTGTATCGCGTTTTAATCGAGAACAATGCCCGGCATTTGATTTATCGTTACCGTGTTTGTGAATCGCTACTGTGTCGACTCACACGGTCACTTTGTGGACTCATGTAGTGAGTCGCTTCTTCGGCGACCAGAACCGTATCACCCGATCGGACTTCCGTTCGGAAGCGATGGTGTCCAGCGCGATCGGCCTTGGCCACCACTCGCATCCGCACTTCTTGACCCGCAGCGATTTTGGCAATCGGATCGAAGACGACTTGCCCAGTCAGCAGTTCACCACTTTGGCCTTCGATACGGCTCGGTTCAATACCATGGCTGAATTGCGCGATCGCTCGCACATCGGTGGCCTCTTTGCTGCCGCGGTTTCGTACAACGATTTCGTATGTCACGTCAGCTCCGATCGGTGCCGGTGCGGCCGGATCGTTAATCGTCAAGACCAAGTCAGCGATCGATTCGACACGAGTGGCCAGTGCGACACTGGTTTGCCCCGCTGCGGTGCCCTTGCATTCGAAAGCGAAACGCTGTTCCCCGGTTGCAGTCATATTGCAACGGAATTGGTAGTTGCGACTCGCACCAGGTGCCAATGCCTTAACGGTCCACGCCAGCACGCCCGTTTCAGGGGACGCTTCTTCGATACCGCCAAGGTATTTCACACCGCTCGGCATGCGTAGCGTAGCGGTGATATCTTCGCTCGTCGCCGTCCCGTTGTTTTGGACTTCGAGGTTATACAACGATTCCGTGTTTTGGTACCGAATTTCGGGCCCCGTCAACATTGCTTCGAGTTTCGCAGCAGAAACAGAAATCGTTTTTTCCGCTTCGGCTCGTAGGTCCAAGTCACCGGAAGCCAAACCGTGGATTTTCAAGTCGACCAAGTCTTGTGCAGTGAGCTCAACTTCGAATTGAGCTTCCTTGCCGGCTGGGATGTCGCCGATACGCTGGGTTTGTGGCGTTGCCGAATTCGGAGACAACGTGAACACAACATTTGGTGCAGTCCCATCGCCCGGATTCAAGACGCGAACGGTGTAGGTTTGCGATTCGCCATAGATCACTTCTTCGGGGCCGTCGATGGTTAGGTCGAGACGAGGTTCGTGGACCTTCACGGTTGCGATGGCATGTTGTGGCAACAACGTCCAGTCGACATCCAAATCGTGTGTTCCACTACGCTCAGCACGCAGCTGAACGAACATCCGCTCTACACTGCCCGCCGGCAATGACGGGATCGACCATACCATACATTCGCCGCGTCCTTGAGCTTCGTTTTCGATGGAACCCTGTGACACTTTGTGTCCTTGGATTTCAGCCCAATCAGGAACGATTGCACGAACCAAGATACCTTCGGCGTTAATTGCCCCGCGATTTTCCACCCGAATTTCGTATTGCCGCGTTTGACGAATCATAATTTCACCAGGGCCGAACGTGACCACGCGAATGCCTGGCAATTCGGAAGCGACCGAGTTTTGGCCCGGCATCAATTCGCGCCCGTTAATCCCATTACGCATGTCATTGGCATACGCGGTGTTGGTTCGCGAACCATCGTCACCCGGTTGTTGGAAGTCATCCGCTGCACCACGATGGCTGTCGTGTAGTGGTACGCCAGCGGCCGTTTGGCCGTTGCCAGATCCAACCATTGCACGACTTGGGGCCGCTGCCGAATCCTCTTGCACTTCGACCGGTTGGCCATTCGTTGTCATCTTGCCGTTGGCTAGATCGAACGCATTTTGAGTGCCACCACGAGCTGGCGTCGGATTGACGGAAGCCTGGTTTCCGTAGGCCTGGTTTCCGTAGGCCTGGTTTCGGGCCGTTTGCGTATTGCTCGGCTGTGCAACGTATTGTTCGCTGAAAGGCTGCGTCGTAGCGTTGTTATTCAGGGGTGCCGCCAAGCCAGAGCCAACCGGGCTCGTCGATTGGCTATCGACAATGGCAGGTCGAGTTGCCGCAACGAACTCACCCGGGCCAAATGCGGCGGGTGGAGGACCGGCTCGATGCGAAACCGCTTTCGATGGCGTCGTGCTTATGTTCTTGCTCGTGTTCCTCGGTAAACTCGGCGGCGTGGTTGCTGCGACCGAGGTAGTATCCATCGATGGAGTCTGGTAGCTGGGTGCTTGCAAGGTCGCTGACGGTACAGACACTTTTGGTGCTGTGGCGATTGGTGCTGTGGCGATTGGTGCTGTGGCGATCGGGGCTGCGGCGATCGGTGCCGGTGCTTTCGCTGCAGCAGTTGGCATTGCAAGTTCCGCGGAAGGAACAGCCGCGTTGATAGCGGCGGGCTTCGGTATCGCGGTTGCCTTTGCAGCGATCGATTCTGCTGCGGAAGCCGCCCCCGCTCCCTCAGCTGTTCCTGCACCGGATGCGGAAGTGGAACCGGAGCCGCCAGTGGTCGTTTGACTTGACGCGACTGATTCGGCAGCGGGTTTCGCGGGCTTTGTCACAGCCACGTTTGTGCTGTCGCTCTTCGACTCCTCGTTGCTTTGGTCATCCGTAGTGATGATTCGACGCGCTACCTTGGGAACCAAGTCCAGTGCTGCGAGAGCTTTCGCTGGTGTCGTCTTTTGTCTCGAAGATGCTATGGATTCCTGTGGTTCCGATGGTTCATTTGGATCGAGTACGTCTAGCGAGCGGCGGCCACTTCGTCGGCTGCTCGTTTCGCTCGACAAACCTGCAACGGTGCTGCGACGAGTGATGGTTTGTGGCGTGTCGGTTCTTGGCTGAACCGTACGAGGCTGAGTACTGCGAGTGGTCGTCGTGCGAGCAGTAGCCGTCGGTTGTGGGATCGCCGGCGGCGGGGTGGGAATTCGAGAAATCGATTGGGTCGAATTCGAACGCAGTGGCTCAGGCGCACGTCCGCGGATGATTCGAGTATTACGCGTACTAACGCCGGGATCGCGAATCGGTGCGGGCGTTGGAATCGCATTCGATTTGCGCACGGATTTCGCGGTGTGGTAAGGAATCCCACTCCAATCGGTTGGCTCGCGAGATTGCGTCGTATCGTTTGATCCACGCAAAGGCACCATCGCCGATTGGGTTGTTTTGCTGGAGCCACTCGAACGCTTGAACAAACCGCTTAGAAAACCACCGGTTTGGTTTTGTTCATGTTGATGATTCGTTTGGCTCGAAGCGACCGATCGCGGTTGAGTTTCTTTTTTACTGCCGAAACCGAAGGCCTGCAAAAGGCCTGAGCCACTTGAGGGTCGCGATTCAAATTGTTTCCCAACGACTTGTCTAATCGCGCCGACCTCGGTTTCACCGGGATCTGCTGTCGAAGTAGCAACGGCATGTTGGACCGTTGTCGATTCATCGATAGGTGTCTGACCTGTTGACAGGTTTGCGACGAGGAAAGCAAATGGAATGGCGACCAAGGTCGCTGCCACAAGCATTTTGCGGTTACCGCGCATCATGCGTCATCTCACGTAGTTGTGGAAAGAGATCGATACCGTGTGGTGAATCGGCATTTCGGTCTGTGCTCAATGAGTAAAATTTGACGATTATGCGGATAACGACAGCTATGAACCTGCAATTCCCCCTGGAAGAGACGCCCCAATGAGCCGACGAGAAAAGATTGAAGCGATGTTAGCGGACGAGCCAAACGACACGTTTTTGCGATATAGCTTGGCGATGGAGTTGAAAAACGAACAGCAATTCGATGAAAGCCTCAGTCGATTAGACGAGTTGACGCGTGACGCGTCCCCCTATATCCCCGCTTTTTTCATGGCTGCCCAAACGCTCGCGGATCTCGATCGCGTGGACGAAGCCCGCACCTATCTACGTGATGGGATCGATCAAGCGAGGGCTCAAGGTGACACGCACGCGGCTGCGGAAATGAGCGACTACTTGACGATGCTTGGCGAGCGTGGCGAATTGTAACGGTGCCAAGAACTCATGTTTTTTCTTTTTTTTTCGTCCGTGAAACACGTTTTCCGAGTCTCCTGTGTCGGCTGAGCAAAGTGTCGCAATTGTGCTCCGAACGATCGAATTTAGCGAAACCAGCTTAGTGGTGACGCTGTTTTCACGCGAATTTGGCAAACTGTCTGGGATCGCCAAAGGGGCTCGGCGACCCAAGGGTCCCTTCGAAGGATCGCTTGACCTGTTGAGCGTTTGTCGTGTAGTCGTTCATCGTAAGAGTAGCGATGCGCTCGATTTGCTTACTGAAGCGAAGCTGCATCGTCGTTTTCGCGGAGCCGAGCGTTCTCTCGACCGCGTTTACGCGGGCTACTACCTTGCGGAAATTTTGCAGCTATCCACTGATGACCATGACCCCCACTGCGACGTCTACGACTTGACTATCGCGACACTCAACCAAATCGATGGCACCGGCGATGTCGGCTCTGCCGTTCTCTACTTCGAAGCTCAATTGCTCCGGTTGCTCGGCCATGCGCCTGGAATCGATCGGTGCACTGACTGCGGCGGCGAGGTCGAATCGACGGGACCGAGAATACCGTTTGCACTTGTCACCGGTGGAATTGTCTGCCGCAATTGTGCCGTTCGGCAAACCAGCGTGATCTCGGTTCGACGAACGGTCCTCGAAGAACTTCGCCGAATAATTTCACCCAATACCGAGCCCCAAAGTCTTATTGCTGCGAGGGTTTATGGCGAGCTTCGCGCCGTGATGAGCCGATACATTCAATCAGTCGTGGGCAAGGTGCCCCGCACGCAATCGCTGCTGCCGCATTCAATCACCCCAGCCACGAATAGCTCAACTTCGAATAATCCAGCACCCAATTCGCTGCCTGCTTCGAAAAGGACGGAACCGACCGCATGACGCACCTACACCAACGATTCCAATCGTTTTCCCATTCGTCCGCAGCAACACTGATGATGCGTACGATCAATATGGGTGTCTTGGTATTCGTTCTTTCGGTCCTCATGGTTGGATGCCAAACCTTCGGAGGAAAGAAGGACACATTCGAATCGCTCACCCGAGGCGACGTATCGGACCTTCCGACACCAGACCCCGTCGTGCAGGCATCCTTTGTAGATTCGGCGCGAAAATCTACTGACAAAGTGGTCAACTTTGTGACCATGAAAGAACAAGAAAACGTCGACAAAGCTAAAAAGCTTTACCAACAGGGCGACGCGATCTTTCGGGACGCTCAGTCTCAACAGGGACTCACCGCAAAAGACACTTTCTATAAAGCATCAAAGACGTTTCGACGAGCTGCCGAAGCCGCACCCGGAACCGCGCTTCAACAAGATGCGATGTTCATGGAGTCCGAAAGCTTGTTCTTTTCCGACCGTTTGACCGATGCCAGCGAATCGTATGGGAAATTGCAAAAGCAATTCCCTAGGAATCGCCACAACGATTTGATCACAGCACGCTTGTTTAACATTTCCCGCTATTGGATCGACACGGAAAAAGCGACCGAAGGAAAATGGAAGCTGCCCAATCTAACCGACTACAGTTTGCCGATGATTGATTCGGATGGTCATGCGATTCGATTGTTAGACCAAATTCGTTACGACGATCCAACGGGCAAATTAGCAGACGATGCCACGATGGCGGCTGCGGCAGAAGAAATCCGACAAAAGGAATTTGACAAGGCTGACGCATTCTTGACTGATTTGCGTGAGACCTATACCGATAGTGACCACCTATTCCTAGCTCATCTTTTGGGAATTCGCTGCAAATTGGAAATCTACGCCGGGCCCAAATACAGCGGTTTGATTTTGGAAGAAGCCGAAAAATTGGTCCAACAAACTCGCAAACGGTTTCCCGACAAAATGCAGGAACAAAAGTACGCCGACATCGTCGCCCGTGCTGCTGCAGAAATCTCTTTCCACACGGCCGAACGATTGGCCTATCGCGCAGAATTTCGTGAAAAGAAAAAAGAGTATGGCGCCGCACGCTACTACTACAACAAACTATTGGCACACCACCAAGACACGCCACACGCCGAAACCGCGCGAGTTCGTTTAGCAGAAATTGAAAAGCTGCCCGATGTCCCGACACAGCGTTTGTCATGGCTAACGACGGTCTTTCCTGACTCGACTTCATCGAGCCCGCTCGAACCAAAGTTTGACGATAACAACAAACCCGCCACTGAAAGCGAAGGACCCACACTGCTTCGATGATCCCAATCGCATTAACTCGCCGAACCTATCATGGGTTAGCCTTCGCCGCAGTCGGTTTCACGTTGTGGTTGTCGGGCGGATGCGCGTTGTACCAATACGGCCCTTCCTCGCTTTATCGCAGTGATATCAAAACCGTTCATGTTCCGATTGTTCGCAACAGAACCTTCCGGCACGACCTTGGTGTTCGCTTGACCGAAGCAGTGGTACGAGAAATCGAACTTCGCACTCCCTATAAGGTCACCGGCGACCCTAACGCAGATAGCTCCTTGCTGATCGAGTTCAATGCCGAGAGTAAGGGGGTTTTGACGGAAACCGCTTCGGACGACCCGCGAGCCCTCGACATGTCCGTTTCCGTCCAAGCAAATTGGATGAGCCGCCAAGGCGAGCTATTGATGCAAAACACGGTCGTTCCCAATAGCGGCACCCTGATCGCGTTCGGGCAAACCGCTCGGTTCGTTCCCGAGGCGGGCCAATCCGTCGACACAGCAGTGCAAGACGCCATTGAAAAATTGGCAAGCCGCATTGTTTCGCAAATGGAATTCCGCTGGTGATCGACTATTGGGACATCGGCCGGCGTCAACTTGACTTAACGGCGCGTCCATTGGTCATGGGGATTGTCAATGTAACGCCCGATAGTTTTTCCGATGGCGGCAAACACTATCAATCCGGCGATGCGACTCGCACTGCCATCCAAATGCAATCCGATGGTGCATCGATTATCGATATCGGTGGCGAAAGCACACGGCCCAATAGTGATCCGATAAGCACCGACGAAGAACTCTCGCGAATCATCCCGGTGATCGAGCGGCTGGCAAACGAGCTGGTAATCCCGATCAGCATCGATACGTCCAAAGCCGAGGTCGCTCGACAAGCAATCGCGGCCGGTGCGGAAATCATCAACGATGTAACGGGACTTGAAGGCGACGCTGATATGCCCCGCGTTGCAATCGAAGGCGGTGTCGGCGTGTGCGTGATGCACATGAAGGGGACACCTCAGACAATGCAAAACGACCCCACTTACGACGATGTCGTTAGTGAAGTCGAGACTTACTTGATCGCTCGACGCGAACAATGCGAAGGTTACGGAATTCAACGCGACCGAATTTGTTTGGATCCAGGAATTGGCTTTGGGAAAACCCACGATCACAACATCGAACTTCTCCGAGCGACCGGTCGGTTTGCCGCTCTGGGCAGTCCACTCCTGATCGGTCATTCTCGCAAAGGTTTCATTGGCAAAGTCTTAGGCGACAAAACCGCCAACCGAACCGCCGGCACACTCGGTGTCTCGTTAGCGGTCGCCGCAGCCGGAGCAAGCGTGGTTCGAGTCCACGACGTCAAGCTAACCGTCGACGCACTGAAACTGTTCAAAGCATCCTCTGGTCAGTAAAATTCTGCTCTGCCGATGTGGTTCCTGATCTTATTGGGGACCACAAACATCCGAATTTTGGATCTCTAGATCTTGTATTCAAGCTACCAACGTCCAACGCGCCGAGAGATCGCAGATAATGAAGATCCCTGCAAATACGGTCGATGAATACATCGCCAAGTTGCCCGAAGACCGTAAACCTGTGCTAGAGAAGTTGCGACAAACGATTCTCAAAAATCTGCCCAAAGGCTTTGAAGAATGCCTCAACTATGGCATGCCCGGCTATGTCATTCCGCTTTCGCTGTATCCCAGCGGATACCACTGTGATCCGAAACGGCCACTTCCGTTCATGAACATCGCGTCCCAAAAAAACTTTGTGGGTCTTTATCACATGGGGATCTATGCCAGCCCCCCTCTGCTGAATTGGTTCGTCAGCGAATACCCAAATTATTGCAAGAGGAAGTTAGACATGGGAAAGAGCTGCATCCGGTTTAAGAGAATGGATGAAGTACCATACAAACTGATCGGAGAGCTTACCGGCAAGATGAGTGCCGCGGAGTGGATCCACCTATACGAATCGCAATTAGAAAAGAATAAGAAGTAGTAGCGAGACGAAAGAATCGATTCGGGGCTGCTGAATTTTCAAACAGGCGAGCCTTGCGTCTGGATGCGAAAACGCCCTCACGGTTCAAACGGGCTCGTCAATGTGACGGCCTCGCACATTCATTTGATGACTCAACACGATGGCAAGCATTACGGTAGAATCATCAGTGTCGTGGCCTCAAACCCACTTGCATCGAATTGCCGCCCGACCGTGATTTCCAACTAGGCTTAGTTCTTCAAGGTGACAGACGAGTGATTGATTATTCTTGGCGTTCGCATTTGTGGCGGTGTTCCTCAACGGTTTTGTGTTCCCAAATTGAAATGAGAACAGCCCCGCTCACGCTTCTTCTTGCTACCGTGCTCACGTTAGCGTTCTCTGTGACGTCGGCTGTCGGCAACGAATGGTCAATACCGGTTGCCGGAAACACCTTTCGTAGCAAGCCAGACTCTGGAAGGCTTCCAGTGAAATCCGATGGCAATTTGCGGTTCGGCAATGCGAACGAAGCCTACAGTGTTTTTTTTCACGTCGACCGGCCAGGCAACATCTCGCTAGCCGTGAAAGGTCGCGCGTCGCAGGGAACAATCGACATCCTTGCCCTTGTTGGCGATGAACGATTGACTACGAAAATGAACGACGATCCCGCACGTCTGTATCCGCTTGGAGAGATAAATGCATCCGGCCCTGGATACGTTCAGGTCAAACTTCAATGCGCCGAACGTGAATCCTCTGCCGTGACGGAAATCGACCAAGTCGTCGTGAGGTCGGACGTCGATGGCATGACGCTCGATTATGTCAAAACCAACCAGGGCAACATGTTCTATTGGGGTCGCCGTGGTCCGTCGGTTCATTTGAGTTACAGAATTCCCAATGACAAAAAACTAACATACGCCTATAGCGAGATTACCGTACCAATCGGGTACGATCCGACTGGGGCCTATTACATGGCCAATGGTTTTGGCGAAGGTTACTTTGGCTTTCAGGTCAACAGCGAATCGGAACGCCGCGTCCTCTTTTCAGTATGGAGTCCATTTCGCACCGACAACCCAGCGGACATTCCTGCAGAAGATCGTGTGATCACATTGGCCAAAGGCGACGGTGTCCATGCACAAGACTTTGGAAACGAAGGTTCCGGTGGCCAAAGCTACCTGGTGTACCCCTGGAATGCCGGAACAACCTACCGGTTCTTAACCGAAGTCAAACCGGATGGGGAAGGCAATACGCTTTACACCTCTTGGTTTGGAGAGAAAACCTTCAACCGGTGGCAACTGATCGCCAGTTTTCAGCGTCCCAAAACGGACAAGCACCTCACCGGCTTTCACTCGTTTCTTGAAAACTTCAACCCCAATGTTGGTCACGTCGAACGTAAAGCCTATTACGGAAACCAATGGGTCTGCGATGTCAAAGGCAATTGGCACGAAATCACGCGAGCAAGACTAACCGGCGACAACACCGCACGAGGCCGGCACCGACTCGACTTCGACGGCGGAACAGAAAACGACACTCTGTTTCTTCGCCACTGTGGTTTCTTCGATCAAACCGCCAAGCTTGACCATACCTTCGATCGTGATTCCACCGCCGAACAGCAACCCGCGATTGAGTTCGATGACCTGCCGCGAAGGTGAGTCCCGCTAGTTGAATAGGCGACTAATGGGAGAGCAAATCGCGACACGGATTTTATTCCGGGTGCATGTCCATTTACCACTGCGAACCCGCAGCACCAAACCGCAAGCCAAAAGCATCATGCATCCCCATCCCGAAGGTTCGGGAACGGCGGTGACGTTTGCATACGTTAGCGCAGAAATCGAGAACGGACCGATGTAACCAACTTCCGTTACCATGCCATCGGTTAGGTTGATCGTCTGCAAATAGGATCCATCGGACTTCAAGTTGATCGTGTAGGCGTTGCCTGATTCATCGAACGTCAACGAATTAGTCGCTCGTTGACTCAGCGTGATTCCCTGAGTGACGGTTCCTGTACTTGGATCTACGGTGTAAATATCTTCTGGGATCTCATTCGTCTGGCCAGCCTTCAAGTACAGCGTCCCGTTAGGATGAAATGCTAAACCTGCGCGGTTGGATCCGATACCAGCCTCGCCCACCCGTGTGAGCGTGCCGTTGGTTGTATCGATTTGAACAAGATCGTGAATGTTGCCGCCGACGACGCTGCCTCCACTGAGCCCTAACCATCCGAACAAAGTCCCATCGGAGGAAAAGGTCAGGTCCGTGAGGGTCGTACCAGTTTCGCCAATCAGAGAGGTTGATCCCGATTCGGGATCAATCGTAAACAGGTTGCCGGTATCCGAGACGCCACGGATGTTTTGATGGGCAAACAGCAATCCACTCGAAGGATGCTGTGCGATTCCAGTGATGTGGTTCAACCCCGTGTCGCCAAGTTCCCGAACAATCGATCCGGCAAGAGGATCAATCTCGAAAAGAACACTACGAGATTGACCACCACCAGTAATTGCAATCAAAGCCGCAGACGCCGGAGAGCAAAGAAAGACGACCACAAAGAAGAGTACCGTTCGAGACAAGATCACCGACCGTTCCAATGGATTCGACCGTTCCAATGGATTCGAACGTTCCAATGGATTCGAACGGTCCAATGGATTCGAACGGTCCAATGGATTCGAACGGTCCAATGGATTGCAGAGATTCATGATGAACTCCTTTTCACAAATTCAATGGGCATTTGATGCGATACGCTTCGCGGAAAAGATCATTACAGCAGTTGACCCCAGATCTTGCCAGAACAGTTGCGATAAGGGAAGGTCGCCCCACCTGCGCTCAACTGGCTATCCCCCAATTCGGACGATCGCTACGACCGTCAGACTTTCGCGTATGAACAACAGATTCGGGGGATTCCATGTTGCATTTTTGCATCATTGACGTGTTTTTCGGCAACATTCAATAGACACGTTTCCCTTGGAAAAAGAGTCAACGATTTGTTGGGGCAAACTTCTATCCAAGAATCCTTCCATCCTCGAAACCCATTCACTACGTTGTATCGCCAGGGGCCAAGTGGCATGCAAAACTCTTTCTGACCTCTTTCGAACTTGCCCACTCCCCATGCCCATTCAAGTCCTCATCATTGATCCCCACGCCGTAACGCGATTGGGAATCAAACAAGCATTCTCATCCCGCTCCGAACTGGAAATCATTGGCGAAGCCGCCACGATTGCCGAGGGAATCCGGATTGCACACGATAAGAATCCCGATGTCGCAATCATCGATCCAACAGCAGGCGGCGATCAGTCGATCGAGATGCTTCGCAAGTTGCACCAAGAATTGCCGCGTCTGCGAACTTTAGTGTTCACGGCCAAAGATGGCCCTGAAGTCGCCACTCAAATGGTTGCATTAGGAGCGTCAGGCTATTTAATAAAAGCCGCTGACTTAGACGAGGTCGTTGTTGCGATTCAAAGCGTCCATGTTGGTCGGTTGTTCATAAGCCACTCGCACACCCTGCGAGTGATTCCGTCACCACATAGTGTCAATCGAGAGACCGCTTGCGAGTTACTCTCGCAGCGAGAACGAGAAGTCCTAGGAAAATTGGCCGACGGCATGACCAACCAACAAGTTGCCGAAGCCTTGTTCCTAAGCGTCAAGACGATTGAAACGTACCGATCGCGAATCATGAAAAAGCACAAATTGGCGGATCGCGCCGAATTGGTGCGATTCGCACGCGAATGCCTCGATCCTTGTGTTACGGAAAGTGCTTGATTAGCACAAAACAAAAAAATACCTGACACGCCTGTCAGGGAAAACGACTTCGGCATCAAGACTAACCCTTACGTGAAACACCTGACACTTCTGCGATTTCGATCGGCAAAACCCTAGGTTAGCAACCTCTGTGTCAGGGAAACTCGGACTTCTATCGAGAATGTTTGTACAAGTCTAAATCTGACATAGTTTTGGATTGTTAGCAGCCACGAGACTTCTGATGGAGTTTCACGAATCCAAAGCCAATACAGTGCTTTTGAAACGTCGGTGCTAGCAAAAGGCAAATGCAATGAATTGCGTTGACCTCTACAGGCGTGACTTACTACAAACCACCTGTACCGGATCAGCCAAGCGGTAACGTGAGCATCGGAGGGAAAGCACGGTAAACGCGGGGAATTCATTGCAAAGCCAATTGTCCCCTTTTCCAAAACCGCGTTATCGCAAAGGAAACACACCATGAAAAGTATCAAATTCACACTCGCAGCATTGTTCGTATTCGCATCCACTTCAACTGCAATGGGCGACACGACCGCATCGCAAAAGTTCACCATTAATGTCCCCACCGCAATTTCGATTACGGCACCGTCCAACGTTTCGATTACACACGACGAAACCGAAAATGATCAAGCCTTCCCAGCACAACCTTGGGTCGTTCGCGGCAACTCGCTTGCCGGAGTAACGGTATCGCTTTCGACAACCAAAGCGTTCACGCACATTACGGATACGACTGCCAAACGAAACGCTCAATTGGGACTCTCAGTCGCGTCGCAAGAAGGTGCAGCAAACTGGACCGTAACGACACCGACCGACGTTACCGACTATGCAACCAACGATGGCGTTGCCACGGTTCAAGCAACATCCAACGGCTTTGGCCGAGCAACGCTTGACGTTGCCGTTAGCTTCGTCACCGACGGCTTCGGTACATTCGCCGCTGGTGATTACGAGACCACGGTAACTGGCACAGTTACCTCCAACTAACATTTCGAGTTAGGTTTGTGACCTGATTCTATGAGATCGATGCAGTAACAAACGAAACTAACGAAAAGACGAAACCGCTACAAGCCATTTGGGTTTGCAGCGGTTTTAGTCGTAACCAAAACCTAACCAATGCTGAAACCTTTCCACGCACTATTATTTGCAGCCGCAACATTGACTTTGCCGGTCAGTGCCGATGCAGATAGCAATCCAACGTTTGGTGGAGGCAATACGTCGGGCATTCGCGTCGAAATGGTTCGTCATGAAAACAATCCTGCGGGCTCCGCTCTATCCGATTGGCATCTGAGATTAAACAACAGCCAGGCAGTACTCCATTGGGTCGCAATTCCGTTTACGCATTCACAATCAAGTCAACTGCAAAGCGACGCAACGTTGTCGGCCCGAGTAAAAAGCCAAAAAGGTCCGATCAAGATTTCACCCTCCGCCATCATCGATTCGACGAATCTTCGATCGGGTGACGAACAGGCTTCGATCAACCTGTTTGCGCAAGGTGCCGGGCGAGCAAGCATTGAGCTACAAGTTGGCATTGACCAACAGCACGCTGCCGCAGGTACGCATTGCACAACTGTCATTCTCTCCGTCACCGCACCGTAAACCTGGAAACCGCGTTGCCACAAGCAACCTCGTCTATTCGAACAATCCTCTCCACCACACTCAATGTGGTTGGGCTAGGTATCGTTTGCATTGCGAGCTTGTCCCTTTTCGGGTGCGTATCACATCCGTTACCTCCCCGACCGACCGTTCACGAATTGATCGAACAATCGTTCAGCAAATCGATTGCGACGATGGAAGTCGAAGAGCCAGTCGAAATCGTTCTCGAATCGGAAACCATTTTGTATGAAGACACAGCCAACTTGAACGGCCCCACCGGCAGCGGATTCCTTGACAATGCCCTAGTCGAAGAATCACCGAATCAACCGCTGATTAACGAAGAATTCATCGAAACCGACATCCGCGAAGCACTGCTATTGATGGCCGAAGACGCCGGCGTCGATTTGATCATGGATGAAAAGGTCACCGGGATTATCAACACCCAAGTCAACAATTTGCCGATTGACCGCGCAATCGAAAAAGTGTTGATGCCGTTGGGATTCGTCAGCGCCCGACACAACGACCAATTCGTCGTTTGCCCTGCGGACCCCACGAGTCCCCTATTTCCGTACGTCGCCCGTCGCGACGAATACCGCCCGGCTTTCCTCGACGCGAATGCGATGGTCGAAACGGTGCCCGAGCGACTAAAACAATACGTCCAATTGATTGAGAATACAAATCTGATCATCGTCGAAGCACCAGCGATCTTGGCAGATGAAATTCTAGATCGGTTTGCTGCGATCGACCAACCGATTCCTCAAGTCGTATTGGAAGCAATCATTTGCGTGATTTCGCCCGACTCAGGATTCCAATTTGGACTCGATTGGCAACACGCTGTCGAACTCAATGGCGAAAACGCCTTCAAACTCGGCGCAACAGGCTTGGCAATGAGCGGCAATTATAGCCCCGCAGGTGCTAGCGCACTGTTTGACGATTTTTCAAACACTTCGGCGTTCGTCAAACTCCTCTCCGAAAACGGATACCTCACAATTCGTGCCACACCGCATGTGATGGCACAAGACGGTGAACAAGCCAACATTGCAATCAATCGACAAACCTACTTTAGCGTTCAGCCACCGACGACCGCGAATGCCGACAATAGTTCGTTTTTCTTTCAACAAGAAATCCAATCGGTCGAATCGGGCATCACACTCGACATTACGCCTCACGTTCGTGGTGACTTGGTGACCATCGAAATTGAAAAAGCCGAGGTTAGCGAAGACATTCGCAACGCCAATACCGAACTTGCGCTGAACCCATTCCCCATCATCAATCGCCGCAGCGTATCAACCACCGTCCACGTTAAAGACGGCAAAACCATCGTGATCGGCGGTCTGGTTCAAAGAGAGACGATTGATCGAATAAATCGGGTACCTGGTCTCAGCCGAATTCCTCTGATGGGCTATCTTTTTGAGAACACTCAACGACAAACGCGGGAAGCCGAAGTCGTTATTTTTATCTCCCCCCGAATCGTTAAGCCGAACAAAGTCATGGATGAGTTTCAAGTCGGCGTTTGTCAATAGACACTCCCCCACCACCATCCGCGCAAGCCTAGCTTACCCATGACGAAGTCAACCATTGTGGTCGCTATTGCGATCACCGCCGCTGTCGGATTTACATCGCCCTGTATCGCACAGACACGGGCTGCACAGGCACGGGCCGCTCAGACACGGGCCGCTCAGACACGGGCCGCTCAGACACGGACCGACCCCTCCAATCAGTCTAGCGATGCGAGACGCGTGACTCTGACGCAAACGGTTGAACCGTCTTTTCACATTGAACCGATCGTCCATCGATTCGATGCACGACGCGGCGAAGTGATCCCGTTTACATTTCTGATTCGTTCTACGGGCAAGGCAATGGATGTCACGGTTTCACCCGTGAAATTGCGTCAGGAGGAATCGGGGATCATTCTTCATGATGAACAAGGCGATCCCGCCGATGCGATTCGCTTTACTTCGGAAACCGAATTTGAACTTGCCCCTGGGCAATCGCACGAAATCACAGGTGAATTGACCATACCACTAGCGAAGTCCAACTTTCTCTCCTACGGTGTTCTGGTTCGCGACAACGGACAAGTTTCAGCCGATCCAGACCGACCTTCGGATCCAAACGGAACCAACGCTTCGATCCGCTTCGTCACACAGTATGTCTTGCGCATCGATGTCGAAACCGGCGAAAAAGATCTAAGCGAAATGAACCAATTGACATTCGAACAAGGAACCGTCCGCAGTTCCAACGGAATGCCCGTTGCAAGGACATTCCTGGTCAACCCCACCAATTTCGCTTTTGAATGCAGCGTTCGTGGTGAAATCGAATCCTCCGCTAACTCGCGACCGACTCCCTTTTGGATGATCATGCCATCGCGAGTAAATTTGCCTGACGAACAACGTTACTTAGTCCGGATCATGCCCAACAGCAAAGTACGGCTCGAAGCGGGCATCGAAGATTTGCTGTTTCCTGGTCAGCAAACGCTGAAACTTAGCATCACCAATGGACGCCGGTCACTAACCGAAGAGTCTTTTTCGATCGATGTAAAACGGGATGATTACCCTGCGTTGCAATCCAAACTCGCGTACGTCGACGATTCACTATCGGTCGAACCATCCCAAATTGAATTGGGCCAAATCGCTGGCGCCAATCGAACTTGCACGCTTCGGTTTACCAACAGCTCTGTGGCCGAGCGAGCAGTTGAACTTCGCCTAGAAGACCTGCAGGGAAATCCACTCGAACAGATCCGTTTGTCCTCAAGCGACTTTGATGTCCGAAGTGGACGAACCAAGACAGTGCGTGCAACACTTCTTAACGATCACGATCTCGATCAGGCGATTTACGGCAAAGCGATTATCGAACTTGTTAACCAAAACGGGAAGAAAGAGCGTCAAGAGTTGCCCTTAGCGATGTTGTACGGAAAACCTCCGACGCCTCAAATCGAATTAGCGGGATTACAATCGCTTGAAGTGGATGGTTTCACGTCGTTTCTGTTGGCGGTGACCAACCAAGGTGCCGGGTACGTGCCGATTCATGCTGATTTGCAGGTAGCCGACGAGCACGGACATGCATGGAGGTTGAGTGACGGCTACGGACGCTGGATCGCTCCGGGTGAAACTCGCGAATTACGATTCATTCCCGAACAACGACTCGTCAAAGGCAATTACCAATTGTCATTGGGCTTGCAGACCACACCCGATCAACCAGCGAAGACTCAAACGTTGATCATCTCGCTCGATCCAGACGGTGCGGAAACCGAATCCGTCACCGCCAATCAAGGGTCGCAACCCGCAAAAGCAGGCTAATTGTCATAGCTAACTAGCGATGCGACGCGAAAGGATGCGAAGCAATCCTGAATGGATTGCGAATCAACATCCCGCCATTCATAGTGAACAGGATGTGTTCACATCGAATCCTGCGACCGATCGTTTTAATGATCTCTTTCGCAGCCATCTTTCTCATTGGCTGTGGAACCGTCCGAGCACAACACATTGGTTCGCAAAACTTCAAGATGCGAGTGCCACAGCGAACCTGCGTGAGTTCACCTGCCACGATTTCGATTGACTCGGTCGACTCCGCCACGGACATCTCGTTTCCACAACAATCGTGGTCCGTATCCTCCAATCTCGCTGAGGGGATTTCCGTATTGTTTATGCTTGAGAAGCCCTTTTCGATGATTGGCAATCAAGATATCCAAGCGGATGGAGAGATTTCAGTCCAATTGGATGCATCCAATGGACCCGCGACATGGTCCATCAGTGAGCCTACGGCGGCAACGGACATCGACTTGGGTGATCAAAATGCAGCCGTGCAGGTGATCGCTAGCCATCAAGGCGAAGCCGACTTGAGCGTGCACGTACGGATGCTCGCGGAGCAATCCGCCTTCGTCGTCGCGGGAACCTACGAAGCCGTGCTTACTTGCACCGTTACGACCCCGTAACCGTACTCCGGTTAAGGGGCCCTAATTATGGGGCACTAGTTAAGGGGGCCTGGTTACGAGTAGCAACGCCCCATCAAGAAGTCGGTTTCGATTAGGATGGCTTGACATCCTTGGTCCTTGGCACGACCATTTCCGTCCACTCCTTTCTGCTTCTCTGGAAAAATCACGATGCGAAACCTGCGAAAACCGAATCGTCCGATGGCGATTCTACTACCGCTGCTAATATCCACGACCACGATCGCCACCTCGTATGCTCACGAAGGTCACTCCCACAAACATCGACCGGCAATGTCTCCATCTCCAAACAACACGTCCCGATTCATCACGATTTCCACCGACGGTGATGGGAATGGATTTAGTACCGATAAGCAGACTTTCCATTGGAAACACCGCAGCGATCTTGGCACGCAACCCGATGCGATGATCGAAGCGGCCCGAACTGGCCTGCACAACAATGCCGACATTGATCCGAAGACTGGAGAACTGATCACAGTTGTGAAGGACTATGGATTGGTTGCTTTGGATTCCGAATTAAAAGCGTGGACGTTGATCGAAGACCAAGATCAACACTTTGCCGCTGGCATGAACGCACACGGAATGGACTGTTTCGAATTCGACGGGCAAGTTCTCTACGCGGCCGCGTCAACCAACACGCGTGAGATCGTCATCTCCAACCGTGGAAAAATCGTCGCTCGTTTAGGTTCGCCTACTGGAAAAGAATTCGACAATCCGACTGCGAATCAGTACTACGCCAACGGAGGTCCCTTCGTCCCGTGCGATGTCGTTTGGTTGCCCGAAGCGAAGCGACTTGTCGTTGTGACAGGTTATAGCCCTGGTGACTTTGCCGTGTCAGCGGAGCGAATCGATGGAACCTGGCAGTGGAGCGGCCCGGCGTTTGGCGGAAAGCAAAGTGAGGGAGGACCATTCAACACGGCACATGGGATGGAAGTCAAACAAGTTGATGGTTTGGAAACAATTGAAGTCGCTTCGCGCGGTCATGGTCGAATCTATGGCTTCACCCCTTCGGGTGCGATGATCCGTTTAAAGGGAGCCAATAACGGATACTACGTCCAACTACCGGACCGATCGACACCCTGCAATCTTTCGTTTGTCGACGACAAAAGTTTTGTACCGCTACTGAATTCGTTGCCCGATACGGGCGGAGTCGCTCCCGTATTGGTTCTGCAAAACAATGAATTGATCGGGTCACTCATTCCCGCCACTTACGACGGGCTAGGATTCATGCATCATATGCACGGTTTGAAGGCCTTTGATCGAAATGGGAAACTTTATGCCGTTGCCCTATCATGGCCCGACGGCAATAAAGACAAACGGAACGACGGACAAATCGCGATATTTGAAGCGGTTCCTGAAAATCCAGTCCAATAAGCAGGTACTGGTCAGAAATATCGTTGGCGAAAAATGAGTTCAGTGCGCAGAGCAAGGGCATCGTTTTGGGAAGACGGCTTGATTTCCCTTGCCTGAACTCCCCTAGCCGACTTCGATGTCGGCCTTTGGCTTCTTGTCCCAAAACAACAGGATAAAGCCGACCATCACCACTGCGGCAAAGCCAGCCGGATACATCCAAAACCCTTTCCAATCAAGTACGCCGCCCTCGGTTTGGAAAACTTCTAATCCGCCAAACACTTGGGCTCCGATGAACATCCCCAAGCCTTGCGTAACCAAGACCAGGAACCCTTGGGCTTGGTTGCGGATCGCGGCGGGCGTTTTCTTATCAACGTAGATCATGCCGGTTACGAAGAAGAAGTCATAGCAAATCCCGTGCAGCAAAATGCCGCCGATGATCATCCACCAAATTTGATCCCCCGCAGCTGCGGCGAATAGCCCGTAGCGCAACACCCAAGCCCCCATTCCAATTGCTAACATCCATTTGACACCGAGACGTGCGAAACAAAGTGGCATCACTAGCATGAAAAAGATTTCACTCATTTGACCGAACGCCATTGCAAACGTGGCACTCCCAAATGGGGTCACATTGGATGCTTCCACGTACGACCGAGCAAACGCGAAATAGCCAGCCAACGGAATGCAGGTTAAAAACGACGCGATGATAAACACCGTGTAAGAGGGACTGCGAAATAAACGCAGTGCATCGAGCCCGAGGATCTCGCCAAACGAAACCCGTTTTCCCTTCATCGGTGGTGGTGTGTGCGGTAGCATCAAGCAATAAATGCCGAGCCCAATCGCACACGTGCCTGCTAAGAAGAATTGGAGCGAAGACGCATCCTTTCCCGGTAACAAACTAATCGCCAAGTTACCGCAGATCCAACCGATCGTGCCAAGCACCCGCACAACCGGAAACTCCTTTTCAGGATTCTTCAAGTGCTTAAACGACAAGCTTGCCGTCAGCGCGATCGTTGGCATGAAGCATAACATGTGCCCTAACATTGTTAAAACGAACGGATGCTGAAGCGATTGCCAAAGCATGCTAAAGCGGCCCATTAACCAATGCTGGCTTGAAACATCAGGCACACCGAAGGGGGAAGCCATCGAAGGAGCGACAAACAACAGTAAGCCACCGACCGCAAACAGCATCGCAAGTGTGAACTGAGTCGGCATGAATCGATCAGCAATCAACCCAAGAAAGAACGGTGAAAAAATGGCAGCCAAAGGCCCGACCGAATAGAGCGCAAAGACGAGTCCATTCATGCTAATGTCTTCGCGGAGCATGAAGCCGGTTGCTGAAACGTACCAGGCCCCCCACATAAAGAACTGAAAGAACATTAAGATCGCTAGCCGAATCATGATCGACGGATCTGTCGATTCGCTGGGTTTTTGACCATGACCTGCCGCATCATTTGCGTTGGAATCATTCACGCTCACTTTAAATCCTTCAATACA
Source organism: Novipirellula herctigrandis (assembly GCA_007859835.1). Taxonomy (GTDB): domain Bacteria; phylum Planctomycetota; class Planctomycetia; order Pirellulales; family Pirellulaceae; genus Novipirellula_A; species Novipirellula_A herctigrandis. The sequence goes on from SJPJ01000002.1 coordinate 376,508, forward strand.
TCGGAGGTCGGTTTAGGTGGGATTGCTTCGAGCGGACTATCAGACCGGGCGAAAAACATCAAATGCTGCCAAGGTAGCTTATTGCACTCGCGGACCAGTTTGAAGTGGTTTTGTTCATACTCTTTAATAATTTGCGATTTCGACATTCTGTGAAGTGGCTTTATCGGCACGGTCGGGTCTTCTTCGCGATATTCCAACAGAGCGATCACGCCGGTGGGTTTGAGCGCGCGGTGGATATGCCAAAGCATGGATTCAGGGTGTGAAAACTCATGATAAACGTCGACCATCAATACCAAATCGACTTCGTTCTTCGGCAAATTGGGATCATTGATTTTGCCCAGCACGGCTTGGATATTCTGCATTCGTTCACGACCTGCCCGAGCGCGAAGTTTCTGCAGCATCTCCGGTTGAATATCCACGGCCAACACCGAACCGGTTTCACCAACAGCCTTTGCCATCGGTAGCGTCCAGTAACCGTTACCGCAACCAAGATCACAAACCGTCATCCCTTGGGTCAGACCAAGTTGAGTAAACGACTCCGACGCGTTTTCTTCTTGGTCTCGGTTTGCGCGAACCAGCCAAGGTGCACCGGCATGTGACATGTACTGGGCGACGATCCGGCCAAGATAGACTCGCCGAGCATTTTCTTTTGGCGGTGCCGATTCAACGGATTCAATTCCTGCGGGTGCATCAAGAACCGAGGGGACTTCTTGAGCCAACCCTAATGACGCCGTCAAAACGAGCCACAGCAGCAGCGTCGAGAAAGCCGCTGTGAAAGGGGATCGCCCCAAAACACTGGACGCACGTTCGCAAGGAAATCCACCACGCCGCTTGAAGCTATTCTGCTTCGCGCGGAACCAACTCAAACTCGGGTTCGAAGGCGTCGCCGAAATCATAAACGTCATCAAAGTCCTCTCGGCGATCGGTTTCGCTTTTTCGCATTTGTTCGATACGAATAAGATTGTATACCAAATCCCCGAAGTCGCTCGTCGACCGTATCCCCCAATTGCCCAAAACCATCTTTGCCAAGAACCCGTATTGGTCGGTCGCATAGCGTCGACATGCTTCGCAAAGCTGTTGCCCCGTCACATGTTTCGGCCCTGTTTGCCCTTTTCGGATCGATTCAGCCAAGTCATTCTCCCCATCAATGTCAAAGTTTTCGTGGGCAAAATGCAGTGCTTCACGAATAAACTGGTAAGCCTCGATCCGGTACCGTGGATCTTCCACCAAGAGATCGCGAATTGCTTGAAGGGGAGTCGGCATGCTTCGCTCGTTGACTAACAATTGATAAGAGTGCACCAAAAAATCTGCTGAACCTGCATCACATGCAAAAGCGAAAAATAGCCTTTTGAGGCCCTGTCGGCTTTTGGCCCTGACGCGTAGGTCTCGTACATTCTGACCAACTTTACCCAAAAAAACAATTCACCCGCAAAAACTTTGCCTGGATGGAAGAAACGAGTGATAAGGGGGCTGGTAACGTGGCCCAGGGCAAGCAAACCATGAGCAAAAAAGAAAAAAGCTAGCTGAGCGACACCAGAGGTCATGGGGCAAATCACGTCAAGAGCCGCCCAGCTAACAGTGTTAGTAAAACTAATCAGACAACTATTTACAATCCCATTTTCGGCGATTGGAAACGGTTTCAAGAACAAAAAATTGAAATTTCAATATACATGCTTTGGAGATCGCCGGTCCTCGGTTATCAGCATCAGCATGGCGCACACCTCCACGCCGGTGGCACTTTGCCCTCACCAAAATCACCACATTGAGCATAGCAACCTCACGTGGTTTCATAATCGGTCAGCGAGTTCGGTGGCAACGCAACACGAAGCGCGTTGACGACCGCAAACACGTCAATGACTTCTTGCGTGATCGCACCGGCCACTGGCGGCAAATAACCCGCTGCTGCGACAAACATCGCAATGATACTAATGGCCATTCCACCAACCGCGCTCTGCAAAGCGATGGTGCGCATGCGCTGGCTAATGTGCATCAACTCATCCACTTTTTGTAGTGACGAATCGAGGACAACGGCACCGGCGGCTTCGGTCGTGACATCACTGTTTTGACCAAATGCGATGCCAACGGTCGCAGCCATCAACGCCGGTGCGTCATTGATTCCATCGCCAACAAAAAGCGTGTCTGCCAACCCGGTTTCCTTGCGAACAATCTCAAGCTTCTCTTCGGGATTCTTCTCTGCATAAATCTCACTGACACCGACTTTCTCAGCCAAGTAACGCACTTCGGATTCACGATCTCCGGAGAGCAACATCACTCGCTTGACCTTATGCCTGGGGCCGAGATGTCGCACGAACGACGCACCTTCTTTTCGAGGAGCATCGCGGAACGCATAGGTTGCTGCATAAGATCCATCAATCAATACGACGCACTCAAGCCCTGACGATGGCGGTGGCAATTGATCAACCAGCTGGGGATGCTCTTTCGCGATTGCTTTTCGGTGAGTGATGCGAACGGACTTTCCATGGACCACACCGCGAAGCCCTTGGCCTGGCTTCTCACTAATCTCCGACGTTTCCAAGATGGCCGCTTTGCGTTCTTTGCCCGCATCGAGAATCGCTTCGCTAAGCGGATGTTTTGAATATCGTTCAACACTTGTGACCAAGGACAGAACTTCGTTTTCATCCACGCCGGGTGGACAAAACATTTGAGTCAATTTGGGCTCACCGTAAGTCAGGGTTCCCGTTTTATCAAAGATCACTGTACGGCATCCGCCTAACTTCTCGAGTACCGAGGGGTCGCGAATGACGACCGCACGTTTGGCTGCTAACGAAATCGAACCGATGATCGCTACCGGAATCGCAATCAATAACGGGCACGGCGTCGCAACGACCAAAACCGCCAAAAAGCGAATCGCTTCGCCGCTGAAAAACCATGCGGCAAGGGCAACCGAAACTGCGATAGGCGTGTAAAAAGCACCAAGCTGGTCACCGAGCCTGCGAATACGAGGTCGTTGTTGTTGAGACGACTGCATGACCTTCATAATTTGGGCATAACGCGAATCAACCGCTAACTTATCTGCCAGGATCGTCAGCGCGGAATCACCGTTAATTGCCCCGGAAATCACGGTCGCACCAGGCGTTTTGGACATCATATACGGTTCGCCCGTCAAGTAAGATTCGTCCATGACCCCATGGCCGTCGACGACGGTACCATCGATCGGACAGACTTCGTGGGGAAACACGAGCAAACAGTCGCCGATCGCGATCTCGTCGAGCGCCACATCCTCGATGTTTGAATTGGTTTTTCGGTGAGCGACCGAGGGCATCCGCTTGGATAGAGCCTGCAGCACCGAAGAGGCACTCTTCACCGCGTAGCCTTCAAGCGCCTCGCCTCCCGACAGCATTAACACAACCAGTGTGCCGGCAAGGTACTCGCCTAGGATCACCGCAGTGACAATCGAGATACCGGCGAGAAGATCGGACCCAAATTCGCCTCGAACTAGCTTAACGAGCAATTCCCAAACCAATGGAATCCCACCCAAGACCAAGGCAACATACAACGGCAAGTTCACCACGGTTTGCGACGGAACTACCGAAAACCGCAATACCAGGTGGACAATGATCGCAATGACCGCAAGAAGGGCGATCACCAGTTGCATACGATTTTGATTCGTTTCCATTTACATCCATTAACCGTTTTCAATGGTCCAATGAACGGCCTCGCGAGTAAGAGCAGCCATGTCATCGAGTTCTAGCTTTTCTTTGATCCGAGCACGATAGGTCTCGATCGTCTTTGTACTCAATTGCATCTCACCGGCAATATCGGCCGTCTTGAGTCCTCGTCCAATTAAAGCAAACGTTTGCAGCTCACGATCCGATAACGCATCAACCGGCGCTTTGCCGAGCGGGCTACGTCCCATCACGACACGATTGAGCATTTTTGCCGACATCGCCTCGCTCAAGAAAATATCACCTTTGAGTATCCGCCGAATCGCATCAATGATCACTCCTGTGACGTTTTCTTTATTGATGTATCCCATCGCACCGGCCCGTACAGCTCGCTCGGCGTACAGAGAGTCTTCGTACATCGACCAAACCAGCATACGCGTGCTTAAGTTTGCCGATTTGACCTTCTTGATCAATTCAATTCCATTGCCGGTTTTGAGTGACACGTCGATAATTGCGATATCCGGCAATTTCAATTGGATCAACTCAAATGCCTCATCCACGTCGGCCGCTTCACCAACGACCCGGAGGTCAGCTTCAAGTTCGATCCGCGTCATCAACCCATCACGAGTGGAGGGATGATCATCGACAATTACAATTGTAGTCATCACAAAAAGCCTTTGGTCCTACCGGTTATTTTCGCGAGCAAGCGTACAAGACACTTCCGTGCCGCCACCCGTCGCAGGTCGTATTCGCAATTCGGCTCCGGCAATTCCCGCGCGATATCCCATGATTCGGAGCCCCATACCATGGCTTTGCTGTGGATTCTCGACGATACCAACGCCATCGTCGATCACCCTTAAACGAGGACAATTATTCTCAATTAACAATACTACCTCGATTCGTTTCGCTTTGCCATGTTTGACCGCATTGGTCGTCGCTTCCTGAGCAATACGAAATACCTGGGTTGCCACTTGGTTGTCAGCTAGCAAAACCGGTTCGTTGCATTCGAACGAGCAATCGATGTTGTATAGGTCCGTTATTTGTTCACACATCAACGACAACGCCGACATCAATCCTGCTGCATCCACATCAACCGGGTACATTCCACGAGCCAACACGCGGACTTGGCCCAGGGTTTGCTTAAGACCAGCATCCAGTTTCTTGGCAAACCGCAATTCGGGGGCGGCTTCCCTTCGTGACATCGCCGTAACCAACGTATCGGCCACCATCGAAAGGCCGGTCAGTGCTTGGCCTATTCCGTCATGCAAATCGTTTCCAATCCGGCGACTCTCCTCGGCGGCGACATCAAGCACTTGTTTTTCGAGCGCTCGTCGCTCAGTGATATCGGTCGCAAGGAAATAGACACCACTAACTTGGCCCTGCTCATTTTGGTCCGGAATCAAAACAGCGGTAAACCAAAAATCGGTGCCATCATAGACACGGAATTTATCGACAAAGGAAACACGGTTCCCCGCCAGTGCCGTTTGGAGCGGTTCTTGGATCATTCGCAAATAGTCATCATTGCCTACCACGTCAATGATCGGTCGACCGAGCATCTGCTGGCGAGGCCGACCAAACACCTCCTCGTAACGTCGATTAACGAATTGACACCGGAGCTTCGTATCCACATAGCAAAATAGTTCCGGCACATTGTCGGCCAAGGTTCGGAATTTTTTCTCTTGCTTGACGAGTCGCTTGGTTGCCAAATCACGGAAGTAGTTGCGTTGCTTCTGTTCGTATAGCTCGCGTTCCTTCCGTTGCTGCTGCTGCTGCTCGCGTTCAACTTGCTGATTATAAGACGACACCCACTCGGCGAACGGCGGGTAATCAGACAACACACTTTCCACGTCCGGTTCGAGTTGCAGGTTATCATGCGTTTCGGTCCAAAAATGGGCGGTCCGAACAAACGATAGAAACAGAACCAATCTTTCGTACCAATCCGATCGAAAAGCATCGCGAAGCGCAATGCGGCAATCCAACGCAGAGGAATCACTGAGAAAAACCGAAGTCGAACAGGCAAACACACTTTCTTCGATAATGCTTCCGTTCCGAGGCCATTCCCCTAGTGGTTCGCCAACACCTCGGAGCACCTCGAGGTGACTCTGCAGTTCTTCCTGATCCAAAGCCGGGCGGTTGAGCATTTCAACCATCTCGAATACCGATATTCTTGCGCGGTTTTCGCCGTCGATATCGGCCCCCAAATGGGGATCGTCTCGAGTGACCAACCATGTCGCGTGTCGCGTAACGCAGTAGGGAACCTTGCAAAAGCGAGACAGATAAACAAACAATCGCTCTTTGAACCCGTCCGGTATCGGGTTGTCGAGATACGCGAATAGTGTCTGTTCCCACAGATTCGTAACGATCTCGGGCTGATTCTCTCCGACCTGGTAAAAAGATGGATAGATACCCAAACGACCCGCTATTTCGGATTCGAGTTGATCTCGCTTCGACATCTTTTCTGTGGTTATGGTGTTCGGATACGCAGGTCCATTAACGACGTATCAGAAGTATACTGATTTGCAATTTCGTTGACTGCACTGGGGACTTCGCGACAACCACCTCAGGAAATTCCCGATGCGACTCATAGCTGAGCACAGGAATCGGTTTCCAGTTCCGCATGCCCTTCCGCGGGTGCAAGTCGGGCGAATCGCTGGGTCGTGTATGTCGAAACGCGTATACGGGGTGACCACCGATCGGGATCCAAACCCGCTTTGAGTCGCAAATGGCGAAAGAACTCGACCGGATCCTGCAAGGTCTCCCAAACATCAGGAAGAAAAGTCGCCGAGTGATCTCCTAGCCGCAAAACGACGCCGTCGACACCCGGTTGAATGTGTCCGATCACATCACCGAACGTGCGTGTGATTAAATGCTTCAAGGGGCTAAGCACCGTGATTTGAATCGTCAACCGGGGGAACTCTTCCTGACGCACCGCCGCGAAACGTCCATTATTGAACGCCGCTCGACAGGCATTGTGACTGACATCCGTGACCAACGGGTCCGATGCATCAAGCGATCCAATGCAACCACGCAGTTGTTCGTTGACGTGAAGCGTCACATAAGAAGACTGGACGTGCCGCAAATCCTCTGAATATGCACTCAAATCCGGTTCCATGATCCGTCGAGTTTCGAGCCCAATTTCGATGCTATTGGCCGCAACATCCAGCAAAGTTTGCTGATCCAATTCGCTCAACTGACCTAGTTCCATTTTTTTTGGCATGATATTCCGATCGTCCTATTGATTGGCCCATTACTCGCTGAAAACGCACAGATGCGCCACCAACGCACACCGACGCACACCGAACATCCTATCGATTCGTACGTGTAAAGCGGATTCTGATCAGCCTACGATTATGGAAGGTGAAATGCAAATGCTATTCCCGCTAAATCACCCAACTGCAATTTAGGCAATTTGGGTCCCCTTTTTCGTTGCGGCCAGCGGTGCCGGTTGTTTTGATTATCGTCGAGAAACCGATTGTGAAGCATCGATAAAACCCGAGTGACTCGGCACATTTTAGCCTTCGACAAATGTTTCACTTATGAATTTAAACTCAATCGGTTGTCGATACGCCATTTTTCGCGTTGTGGCGTTTCACTCTATTGCGATGATGGTCGCGTGTGTTTTGCTCTCTAACCCTAAGGTGGCCTACGGGCAAAAGTCATCGCTGCGTGCCTTGATGGCGGCGCAAACACCAAATTCCGACGCCGAGAGGAAATCAGAACAGACCGATGTCGGCACCACAGACGAGCTGCTGGATCAGGCCCAAGCAGAAGAGAGCGAAACGACATCTCGAGATCGTCGACGTAGCGAACACTTGATGGCACTTCGCAAACCTGTCACCTCGATCACCGTCGCAACGCTTGATCCGGCAATGGAGACGCCAAAGAATCGGGCCGCAGAGCTCGAAACCGAAGCGTCAATTGTTATCCATTCCCTTGGGCTACCAGTTCCCGGTCCCGACCGCTACACGGTCGGTTTTTGTCATCAACCGCTGTATTTTGAGCAGAAGAATCTCGAACGCTGCGGGCGCAGTTACGGATTCTTTCAAAACGCGGTTTCCATGACCGAATTCATTGGTCGAACCGAATTGTGGCCGTATCATTTGGCTGCCGAGCCGATGGGTCGTTGCGTGCCAACCGCGGGCGAGTGCTTCACCTGCGAGTCCTTTTCCACGCCTAAAAACCCTTTTCCGCTCGATCCGCACGGGGTGCTTTTGCAATCCGCCGCTATCGCCGGATTCGTGATGCTTCTGCAATAGGAGATTACTTTAGGGCCGATTCATCGCCCAGACGAGCAGAACAATCAAGGCGATCGCAATCAGACTTAGCGCCGTAATTAACATAACGCCTTTGAAACTTTTTGCTCGCCGGCGACCACCAATGTTGTGATCACCATGCAGTGAGTCAGGTGCAACTCCGAGCGTTTGCGGTGTCGACGCCGAAAACTCATCGCTCTCCTTCGCCTCTTCCGATTCCGGCAATCGGCTTTTCAACTGTGGCAGCACTTCGATCGCTTCTCGCCACTGAGCCCATCCGTCTCGCCACACCAACGCTGTTGCTGCGACACGCCCTTCACCAATCCACTGCTGAAACACATCCTCGCTGGCCGGCCCATACTGGCCACCGCTCGGAGGCCGTACATACCAAGTTGACGAACCATCAAAAATCGCAGCAGGGAAACAATCGCCGTTGTCCGAGTCACTTTTTTGTGAGACATCACCTACAACCGCGGCTGGAATCGTCGCGGCACCTTGCGTTTCCCCTCGCCCGCTTTCATTGGGAACGGAGATGGCTTCCGTGAGCGGCTTGCGGATCGGTGATTCGACCGGCGTTTCGACTGACGCTTTGGCTGGTGATTCGACCGGTGATTCGACCGGTGATTCGACCGGTGATTCCACAGGCGATTCCGCAGGCGATTCCACAGGCGATTCGACTGGCGTTTTGGCTGGTGATTGAACCGGCACGCTCTGGCTGGCAATCCTCTCGACGGCAGGCGCCTGCTCTACCGGAAGCGACTGTTCACAGTCTTCCTCAGGAATTCGAAAACGCGACGAGCAAGCAGGACAAACGCCACGCTTGCCAGCCAATTCGTTCTTGATATTCAGTTTCTTGCCACATTCGTGACAGGCGAACCGAATGCCCATAGGATGCAGTGCCTTATACGCGGGAAAAGTCGATCGAAAAGGAACGGATGCGTCTTATCATAGTCAACTTTCCCACGGCGTACCGGGGGACTGGCAAGATTCACTCAACCGGCATTGGGCCCCTCAACCGGCATTGGGCCACTTCGAGCCTTCACCCGCCACCCCCCAACCGAAATGGAATCCTACCAAACAGGGTGAACCCAATCCTGAATTGGATGTTCGGACGTGGAGACGGCTGCGATCATATTGTCGATTGCGATTTCAATCGGACTAAAAGCTGATGATTACTACTCAGCCGGTTTGTGGTAAATTGGGCAATCGCTAGGACGTTGATCAGCATCGATGCCGAATCGTATTCATTAATCTTCGAGGCCGAACATGAAAGAAATATCGGATGTCTCGAATTTCGAGTCGTGGGCCAAGAAGTCACCGAAGCGAAAACCTGCGGCGATTCAAGATCTCGATTTGCGGCCCTATGCCAAACTAATCAAGAACAAGGAATTCCCGAATTCCATCTTTCTGTCGTGCGACATGGATGCCTCCGTTGCCGGGCACATCGTGCAAACCGGTGGCGTCGTGATTCCCGACCTGAAGGGCTTCAAGTTTCAGGTGCACCGAAAGTCGCTGTATTGCGTCGCAGAGCTATTTCACGGGTTCAATATGGACGATCCCAAAGGCTACGAAGCGACTTATGACTTCAAGGTTTACAAGCAATATTGCTGCCAAGGCAAATCACCAAAGACGATCAACACCAGCCTTGCTCGACGACTCCACGATCATTCAATCACCGATGCGCTCGAAGAAGAGTTGAAGGGAAAAAAGGTCGTCGCTGTGATGGGGGGACATGGCATGGAGCGACAAGATCCGTTTTATACCAAGGTTGCGAAAGTCTCTCGTTTATTGACACGGGCCGGATTTCTAATGGTCAGTGGTGGCGGACCAGGTGCGATGGAGGCGACGCATCTTGGTGCTTACTTTGCATCACGGGAAGAGAACGAACTTGATGTCGCAATCGAGATCATCAAGCAGCGACCTGCCGATGGAAAACCTGGGCAAGAATACGAAGATCAAGATTGGCTTCATCGTGCATGGCGAGTAATGGAAACATTTCCGATTCCAGATGGTACCGAACAGGATTGTAAGAGCATTGGGGTTCCGACTTGGCTTTACGGCCATGAACCACCAGCACCATTTGCGACCCATATCGCCAAGTATTTCGCAAACAGTGTGCGTGAAGATGGCCTTCTAGCTATCGCCAATCACGGTGTCATCTTTGCTCCTGGTAGCGCAGGAACAACTCAAGAAATCTTCCAAGACGCAACCCAGAACCATTACGCCAACCAAGGCGTCATTTCGCCGATGATTCTGTTCGGTGAGAAACATTGGACGGAAACCCGGCCTGTCTGGCCACTGCTTGTCAATGTAGCGAAGGGAAAAGCGTATGGCGAATTGATTGCACTCACCGACTTGGAAGACGAGATTGTCCGCAGGATCAAAATGTTTGCCCCTGAAATCTATACAAAAAAAGAACAGCCGAGATTTAAGTGTAAATGATCCCAAGCGATAATAATCGACAAGCCATTGCCTACTTGATGGCAGCAGATCCAATCATGAAAGACATCATCAACACGGTGGGTCCCTTTACACTGCGGCCGAATCGAGATCGTTTTGGAATGCTGGTCCGTTCGATAATTTCTCAACAAATCTCCACGGGCGCGGCACGATCGATTCGATTACGACTAGAAGAACTCGTAGGGAAAGATGGCCTGACCTCCGAAAACCTTGCCCGACATTCCGTCGACGAACTGCGTGTTGCGGGAGTATCGCCCCAAAAAGCAAAGTACTTGCTCGACCTAGCGGAAAAAGTAAGGAACGCAGACATCAGACTTCAACACATTGGTCGGTACTCTGATGAAAAAGTGATCGAGCAGTTGACCACGGTTAAAGGGATCGGAAAATGGACGGCTCAAATGTTTCTGATTTTTTCGCTGGGCCGCTTAAATGTGTTTCCACATGATGACCTCGGAGTACGAACAGCGATCCGCAACTGCTATGGTCTCGATGAATTACCCGACCAACAGACAAGCCACGCGATCGCCACGAAATGGCGACCTTATGCCTCGGTTGCAAGTTGGTACTGCTGGCGATCGCAAGAGCACAACAAATACAAAACGGCAACAGCAAGCCGTTAACCGTCCAAACACTTCCAATGCTGGTATATACTTGATCTAGTTGATGCACAAAATCGCTGTAGCACTTCACCCACATACAACATGAATTTGCATGGCGAAGTGAGGATGCAGACAAACTCAAGGAGAAGCGATAATGGGGTTGTTCGATTTCCTTTTTGGCAACAGGAAACCCACAAACGTCCAAGTCTTGCTTGACCAAATTTGGATGACGACGGATGCCAAGTTTACTGGACTGATCAAAGAAGCAGAGGAACGCGCGAAATCCGAATCGGTCGCGATTCTGCTTGTTGCCCATTTTCCCGATGTGCTAGAACGACTCCACTTGCTCGCTAATGAGTGGACATCGGATGTGCCGTTGATTGCGGTGCTTGCAAGTAATCTAAACACCGATCTTGCTGCCAGCTTGAATGTAGACGAGACGGCAGTCATCGACATTATCGTCGGCGAACGACACCCATTGCCATCGGTTGATGAAAATCTCGTAACGTTCGCCAATGAGTTACCGTGCCGATGTCGGTTTTCACACCATGTCTCACTGGAAGACCCAGTCATAAACATTTTTGGGGGTGAAAGCATCAAGAATATGCTCGGCTCACTTGGGATGTCCGAGCACGAAGCCATCGAGAGCAAAATGATATCCCGTCGCATCAGAATGGCACAACAGAAAATCGAAGGAAAGACATCCAAGCGTCTTGATGCCGAAACCGCCGCCGAATGGCTCGAGAAGAATTGCCCAGAACTGTGAAACAGTTAACTCAAGCCAATCTTTTTGCAGATTCCGTTCCATCAACGGACAACTCGCCGATATTTGTATAGTTGTTTTCCAACTCTATCAACTTCAGTCGCATAATCACTATCCGTTTGGAATGATGTCTATTTGCAATTCCTCGCTCGAAGACGGACAATGGAAGTAGAGCGAAAACACCAAGGAAATGTCTCCGGTGATCGAAATCGATGAACAGCACCTACAAACACACCCAACAGTCACCTTTGTGTTTGCTACTCTACACGCTTGGCATCGTCTTCATGGTTCTCAGTTGGACGTTACGGAACGAACCGGTGATTGAGTGGATTTTCCCCTGCGTTGCAGCGTTGATTTTGCTCTTCGCAGCATCGTTTCATCATTTGACGGTCGAAGACGAGGGCGACGCGTTGTCGGTACGCTTTGGCCCTTTGCCGCTGTTTCATCGAACCATTCGGTATGCAGATATCGAAAGCGCCGAACCCGGTCGAACCACCATTCTTGACGGTTGGGGTATCCACATGAGCCTAAGTGGAGGTTGGGTTTGGAATCTCTGGGGGCGAGATTGTGTGGTGTTAAAATTGCGAAAAAGCTCGTTGCGTGTGGGGACGGACGATGTCACCAACCTAGCGAATTTCCTCACAACTCGACTGCAAAGCATCCATCGAAATCAACACTCCATCAAAAGCAACCATGAAAAACGTTGATCAACGCCTAGGACGCCGAGCGGTAATCCAAAACGGAACGCTTCTTTTGACCACCGCGACGTTTGCCCCTTCCATACTAATCGCCAATGAAACCCAATCGTCATTGAAGGTGGGGCTCATCACCGATTTGCATTACGCTGACAAGCCACCAGCAGGAACTCGCTACTATCGCGAAACGATTGGAAAGCTCGACGAAGCAGTGTCACAATTCGAACAGAACCCTCCATCCTTTATGGTCGAGCTAGGTGACCTGATTGACGCCGCCGATTCGGTTGAGACGGAGCAGCGGTATCTAAGGACGATTGATCAAAAATTTTCCGCGATCTGCAATGATCGTCACTATGTGCTGGGGAATCACTGCGTTGACACGCTCAAAAAGGAAGAGTTCCTTGGTGCTGTTGGACAGCAAAATTCGTACTACTCGTTTGACCGAGGCGGCTTTCACTTTGTCGTACTCGACTCCTGTTTTCGAAGCGATGGAAAACCGTATGGACGCAACAATTCGGTGTGGACCGATGCGAATGTCCCAGCGGCGGAATTGGAATGGTTGAAAGCCGACCTAAAATCAACCAATCATCGAGTGATTGTTTTTGCACACCAACGGCTTGATGTCAGCAGCAACCACGGAGTCAGAAATGCTGTGGCCGTTCGCCGAATTTTCGAGGGTTCCCAGAAAGTATCGGCGGTTTTCCAAGGGCACAGCCACCAAAACGACCTCAAAGACATCGGCGGGATTCACTATTGCACAATGGTCGCGATGGTCGAAGGTTCAGGACCCGATAACAATGGTTACTCGACCATAAATCTTGAAGCTAACGGAACGATTTCGGTTGAAGGATTTCGTAAACAAGCGAATTACCGCTGGGATTCATGACACCAAATCCTCCGATCATTCCAGTCATAATCATCAAAACCAATCGGAGTTGACTTGGCATGGCGGATCCGAACGGCGAATATCTTTTTGTCAATCTGAGTGCATCGCAGACGCGGCGACGCCTCAAAGGATTCGGCCACGGTGTTCGCAAGATTCAAAGTGCAGGGAAGAACCGAGCGATCATTATCCACACAGCTACGGGCGAGCATTTCAACGAATTAGAAAACCAATTTGGTGATGTCGGTTTCTCAACAGACGAAAAAGTTATCGGCGAGTCGGTTGAAAACGTCCGGAACATCGGAACCGAAAGTGCGGCGTGGTTGCGTGACGTTGGCATCAAGACCAGAGCTGAACTTGAAAACGCGGGCCCTATTTTGGCATATCAATTAGTGAAGCAACAACATCCATCGGCAAGCCTGAAACTGCTGTGGGCAATTGCCGCTGGCATACAAAATCGAGACTGGAGAGAGTTGACGAACGACGACCGACAGCGACTGCTCAAAGACCTTCCGTAGACCCTTTCCCCGAACACCTGCGACTCCATCCTTGCACATGAAAATGCAAGGCCACTTTCGGACGCATTCCCGTCCTACCGGCCATCTCAACGGAATCGGCCACGGGGTATCCGCTTCTACATATTGCTCACTTCGATCAATCATCCACTCGGCGATGTTGGCATGCCGTACGTGAAACTAATCGTGCTGGATTTGCACCGTCATCATGTATTGCGAAGGAGTCATGAAGGTGCATCCCTTGGACTTGAGGTAGTCGATAATCTTTACGAAACCTTGCCATCGCTCATCATCCCAACTCGCTGGATGTCCTTGGAGCGCCAAACACTTCTTGTCGTGCCCTACCTTCTCATAGGCAGTCTTGAATTTTTCGAAATCCGAAACGTGCGTCGGATTTTCAAGCGTGAAATGCCTTGAAAACACAACCTTGGAGGAATGATTTGGCCCATAGAACCACATCTTGATCTCAGGTATTTCGTCCAGCGCTTTAACAGTGCCCTCGTTCGTGCCACTCCAATGAGGACCAAAAACTTTTAGTTCGATGCCAAGCTTTTCTTTAGCAAGCGTCTGAGTCCTAACCAGACTGACCTTCTGCTCATCATACGCCCCCTCAAACTCACCGGCCTTGTCCGTGGACTTGCGATTCCGGTAGCCATGATTCCAGAACTCAATCTGGCCACCGTTGTGCAAATCCTTGATCCAGTTGAAGTAGGACTCGTTGTCTTCCTCCAAAGAATATCCAATGATCCCATACGACGCTTTGATGTTGGACTCTTTTAGAAAATCCGTGATCCGCTGCCACCTAGGAGACACCGGTAGCGCGTTGGATGACGACGCCGCAACTACGTCGTCCAATTTCAGCACAATGACCTGGGCAGCGCCATCCGCTACTTCATTACCATTTGCAATCCCCCCGAAAAATGCGATGGCAAAGACTACAACCGATACGTTTAATAGAAGAATACGTTTCGCGGTGCTATTGATGGTGTTCTTCACTGTGTTCTCTCAGTACGGTTTTGAATGAATCGATGTTAGCTCTCTAGAATATAGTCACTCGTCTCGTGGCGCACCCACCACCGCGATCGCTTCTCTCTCGCTATCACAAACACGATTGGAATCATGGTAATTCGTTGAATTGATACGCATCCATTTTGCGGCACCAAATTCTTTCGGCCGATTTTTTTCTGGTAAGCTAGGCAACACAAATTCCCTCTCTAGATGGAGATCGTGTCGATGAAGATTTTGCTACCGCTCCCAGTGCTCGCAACTCTAACGTTATTGGGAACTCTAACGGGCGTTGTGTCGGCTGCGGAGTCCGTTGACGAGTTGCCCACGCCTCCGGATGACAAATCATTAACGCTAAAATGGCACGATGAATTCGACGGCGACCAACTCGATGCAACCAAGTGGGAAGCACGACCCGATGGCAAACGGAAAGGGGGTTGGTGGAGTCCAAGAGCGATTTCATTGAACGGAGAAGGCCATCTTGCCATCACGACATTCTCGGACAATGGCAAACCCACTACCGGTTGCGTTTGGACCAAAGGTAAATTCGAGCATTCGTTCGGATACTACGTCGCACGAGTAAAATTCCAAAATCAGCCAGGGCACTGGTCTGCATTCTGGATCAATGGCAATGGTATTGGAACGGTTGGCGATGATGGCCGGGACGGCACGGAAATCGACATCATGGAAAAGCCATGGCTCGATGACCGAGTTCAACACACATTGCATTGGGATGGCTACGGCGATCACCACAAATCAAAAGGCAATGTCGTCAAGGTGCCTGACGTAATGAATGGCTGGCACACGTTCGGTTTGCTTTGGCTTCCTGAGGAATACATTTTCTACGTTGATGGAAAGGAAACATGGCGAACCAACGCAGGTGGCGTTTGCCAAGTACCCCAATACATGCTGCTGAGCGATGAAGTCGGATCATGGGGAGGGGACATCAGCGAGGCCAAACTGCCAGATCAATTTTTGGTGGATTACGTGCGTGTCTACGATCTGGTGGAAAAATGAAACTCGCAGTTCGATTTACGATCCTTGTCGTGACGCGTAGCAAAGGACATACAAATAGGACCCGACAATGAAATCGCATCGTTACTTAAAATTGAAGAAGATGGCGATTTGCATCGTGCTGGAGAAGAGATTCAGTACAACGTCAGCGACGGTGCACCTTCGACCGGGCATTGGAGTTTGGGACCGAACCATCGATCACGGAACACGGTTTGCCATCGACGGCGGCTCTGTTTTCAATCGCGTGTTCAATATGGCAGAACGACGGGGACTTAGTTTTCCCGATCAATAATCGGACATGCCATTGCTACATCAGGCAAGTCAAACCAGACACTTGCTAAGACGCAGAATCGATCATTTTTTTGGCGTCTTCAACCACGTGGCCACCGTGGCTTCCTCGGCCGTATCATATCCGGGTATGAACGGTTTAATGTCAAGAATGGGAGTTCCGTCAAACGCATCCGTCCTCTCAATCTCGATTACGTTTGCCTTGATGGAAACGATCTTGCAGAGTGTCAAGGCGATAAGGTTAGGTCGCGATGGGGAACGCGTTGCGAACACGCCCGTGAGCGGATTGTTGCGATTGCCCTGCGGGTGGACCTGCAGGACCGATCTCTTTTGGGGGTTGTCATTGTTACTGAACCACCAAAAAACTTGGATATGGGAATACTGGTCGAGTCCAAGCAAACCAGCTTGGTGCTTCTTATCAACAATGATACAAGTGCGATTATCTGCGTTATAAAAATGGCCAATGGGTTGAACCACAAACGATTGCACCGGCGAGCCAGAGGGCTCCTCTGCGTGACTTGCTGAAGAGGCGACTGCCGCCGTGACAATCAACGTAGCAAAGATCAAACGGAACGATTTCATCACTCTTCTCCGACTAGCGAAATGGGATTGGATTTGGGATTCAACTTTTCCGATCCCAAGTACGGAACTTGACATCGTTGCAGTCTTCCTGATGGCTAATTTGGGAGAGTCTATCGCTTGATCGGTCGAGCAAATAGATGCCGCTATATTCGCACTACCTCTAGCGTACAACTCATGGGGTCCCCGCTGACGAATACGGGTGAGAACCACAGTACATAAGACGTCTAGTGTATGGTCGATTGGCTGTCGTAAAGACGTCCCCCTACACTCAACACGATCGACTCTTTCATACACCCTCCTCTTAGAACACTGATGGATCTATTTCGGATGCCCGTCGCTGTCCTTGCCGTCGCTGTCCTTGCCGTCACTGTCCTTGCCGTCGCGCCGCAACGTCGCGTTCTTCACCTGAACCATGCAAAGCTCTGCACTGTGTCAACTGTGCACATGGCGTCCTTATTCGCACGCCCAACCTGACCATGATGTTGGCGTGCGAGTTCCCTGCTGAACAGAAAAAACGATGGTGAATGCAGGGTAGATATGGTGACGTGGATTGAAAGCCGCCGGATCCCGGTTCGGAACAGGATTTGCGACTTCGATGGTCGTGGTTTCTGATACCCCAAAGTTTCCGGAAAGATGGTCGTGAAAGACCAAGTACGTGTGTTTTGACTTCGCTATCGCGCTGGGTAGTAAGAGATGTTTCCCAAATGAGTTAGCTAGTCAGAGCTTATGGGAGATTTTTGATGACCCTGACCCAAAAAACCCGGTTTCTTAATTTGACCACCCCGCTCGGGGATGACGTTCTTTTACTGACTTCGTTCTTTGGCAACGAAGAGATGTCTCGGCTCTTCACTTATCAGCTCGAGATGATTTCAGACAACAACGCGATCGAAGCGGCAGACATTGTTGGAAAAAACTGCACATTCAGCGTTGAACGCGCCGACGAATCACGCCAATTTTTCAATGGTTGGGTGAGCCGGTTCGTTGCGGGCGACGAGGATGGTGAGGGGCGACGCGATTACCGTGCCGTCGTCGTACCGTGGCTATGGTTCCTAACGCGTACGGCGGACTGCCGAATCTTTCAAAACAAAACCATTCCCGACATCATCGAGCAAATCTTAGGCGACCTAGGCTTTAGTGACTATGAGCTTCAACTCTCGTTGGATCACAAGACATGGGAGTACTGCGTGCAATATCGTGAGACGGATTTCAACTTTGTATCACGATTGATGGAACAAGAAGGGATCTTCTATTTTTTCAAACATGAAGATGGCAAACACACGCTTGTAATGGCCGACCATAAAGGGGCATATCTCGATTGCCCCGAGAGCGAAGTAGATTTACCACTTACATCGAGCGGCATCGCCGTGACGGACCACCTCACGCGCTGGGAACATCAATACGAATTCCGGCCCGGCAAATGGACTCAAAACGATTTCGATTTCAAGAAACCTAAGACGAGTTTGATGACGAAAACCAACACCGTCATCGAAATCCCATCAGTCAGCAAGTACGAAATCTATGATTATCCGGGCGAGTATGTCGAAAAGAGTGACGGTGACACCGAAACACGAATCCGGATGGAGCAAGAGGAAACTTCTCATGATGTCGTACATGGTTCGAGCACATGTAGGACTTTCGCAACAGGGGCGAAGTTCAGTGTTGGGACTCATCATTCCCGAAGCGAGGAAGGACAGTCCTATGTAATCACGGCAATCCATCATGCGGCGACGGAACCCAAGCAGTATGAAACAAGGACCGGCGGATCCGACACCGACTATCGGAATTCATTCGCATGCGTCCCCGATTCCGTTGTCTTCCGACCGGCACGCATTACGCCCAGACCCGTGACATCCGGAGTCCAAACGGCAATCGTCGTTGGTCCAAAGGGCGAAGAAATCTACACTGACGAATATGGCCGCGTGAAGGTTCAATTCCACTGGGATCGGGAGGGAAAGAAAGACGAGAACAGTAGTTGCTGGATTCGCGTCGCTCAAAACTGGGCGGGCGATAAATGGGGAGTGCTGTTCAATCCCCGAATCGGCCAAGAGGTCGTTGTCGATTTTGTTCAAGGGGACCCCGACCGCCCATTGATCACAGGGCGTGTTTACAACGCCGAACAAATGCCACCGTACGAACTCCCCAGCGAGCAAACCAAGAGCACAATCAAGACACGCAGCTCCAAAAATGGCAGTCCCGACAACTTCAATGAGATTCGCTTCGAAGACAAGAAGGGCGAAGAAGAACTATACATTCACGCAGAGAAAGACCGCAACGGCATCGTCGAGAACAATCACACGCTTAACGTGGGCGTCGATCAGACAATTGAAATCGGGAACAATCAGAGTCTTAAAGTGGGTGGTCCAACCGCGCAAGAGGGAACTCAAAGTGTCGAAGTATGGAAGGACCAAAATACGACCATCAAGGCCGGTGATCGAAACGTAACGATCGAACTTGGAAACGACACGCTCAACCTCAAGATGGGAAATCGGACGACGAAATTAGATCTGGGAAAAATGGAAACCGAGGCGATGCAATCGATCGAACTGAAAGTTGGCGGAAGCAGCATCAAAATCGACCAGATGGGAGTGAAAGTCAAAGGCATGATAGTCGAAATCGACGGATCAATTATGACCAAGGTAAAAGGAACGTTAACCGATATTAAGGGAGAAGCAATGTTGAAGTTGAGTGGCGGAGTCACCATGATCAACTAATTCCAATCACATTTCGCGATCAACATCAACAAACGTATTCAACGCATTTCATCGCGAGTAAGACATGAACATTACACTCGAAGTTGTTCGGGGTCCTGGATCCGGCAGGAAGGTTTTCCTGCAATCTGGTGAGCAAACCATCGTTGGTCGCACGGACGCGTCGGACTATAGCTTTGCTGATAACGAGGAAATGTCAGGCCGTCATTTCGCAGTGGTCTGTAAATGGCCGCAGTGGTACGTGAAAGATTTGGGCAGCAGCAATGGCACGATGCTCAACGGCAAAACAATCACGCTCTCCGAGTTGAAACACGACGATCAAATCGTGGCTGGCCGAAACGTCTTTCATGTGATCCTCAGCGGACAAGATCAACGACTTCAAACTCACATGCCAGCGGAAGCACCGGCTGCTGCCGAAGTGGCGACTACGGCTTCCTCCGATGCGTCCGAGATGGAACCAATCGGCCCTGTTCGAGATGAACCAAGCGGATTCGTCGCTACCACATCCGAACCGATCTGCGAGCAGGTGAAGGAATTGAGCGAAGCGGCGGCAAATCTGGTTCAGCCCAAGCAGTCCCCCAAACAGTACCTCGCAGTACTCGAACAAAACGAATTATTCACTGATGCGATCCGGTTCCTGTCGACCGCGCTTCCCCGACGTGATGCCGTTGGTTGGGCTGCTGATTGTGTCGTTACCGCAAACAGCAGTAAACTTGCCGAAGCAGACGAACGAACCTTGAAAGTGATTCAAACCTGGGTGGCGGATCCGAACGAAACAAATCGACGTGCTGCGATGGACGCCGCCGAGACAGAGGAATTTTCAACACCTGCTAGTTGGGCTGCCGTGGGAGCGTTTTGGAGTGAAGGCAGCATGGGACCGCCGGAAGCACCGACGATTCCCCCCGCGCCACACTTGACGGCGCACGCCGTGGGTAGTTCCGTGATGATGTCAGCCGTAAAGAACGAACCGGAACGAGCGGCAGACAAATACCGCCAATTCATACAATTAGGAATCCAAAAGGGTGAGACCGCTCGCGAGTAATCGACTTTTTTTCCAAAGGAACTGACAAACGAGCTCTTTTGAATCCGCTTAAAAATGGGAGCCGGATAATGGGAATGCCAGCCGCACGCGTCGGGGACATGCATGTATGTCCAATGGTTACCGGAGTGGTTCCACACGTCGGCGGTCCGATCTTGCCACCCGGGGGTATTCCCGTTCTGATTGGCGGAATGCCCGCAGCTCGGGTCGGGGACATGGCGACTTGTGTCGGGCCACCAGACGTCATCGCGCTAGGATCATTCGCTGTTCTCATTGGCGGTCAGCCGGCTGCGCGGATGCTTGACTTGACAGCCCATGGTGGGACGATTGTCACCGGCCACCCTACAACATTGATCGGTTGACTTGGTTAATCTGCCAGAGTCGGAGACACCAATGATAATCTATGATTGTGAACCAACCGCGCCGAGCGCTGAACATTTTTTGGACTACACACATGATCCTTCGACCGAATACTATCGGTGCGGCGATGCAACGCCGACGAGTGTTCGTGTTGGGTCACGCTCTCGCCAGCAAGGTCCTGCTGGTCACGATTGGACGCGGGTGCAACTCGCCCGCACATGCCCCGAAGATGCCGAAGTGTGCCCATCCGATGCGGTGGAGTACTATCAACAGGTTCAATTCGATATCATCCGCAACGCCCTGATTGTTGTGGGCGGGAACAACTCCGTTGAAATACCAGTCCACAATGCAAGTCGCGAAGAATTGGAGTTGTTCAACAATACGTTTTGTGATGAGGCTCTGGTGCCGATAGCACACCTGAACCGAGTACTGGAGATCCGACCAAATGGGATTCACGTTGAGAGCACCACGGGGCGCCCCGGCGGTAGTCTCAGCTACATGGGCGGACTCAACCAATCCAATCGGATTGTTATCACCCATGGGTCGCTATGGGGATCTCGCCGACGTGGCATTTCCGAGACGGTGCTACATGAAATTGGTCATGTGATGACTCACCGAGGTAACGTCTGGCTGAACGTGAGCTCACACGATGTAGCGCAAATGCGTACCGGGACCTCTCGCAACCGAGGTGGATTGGAAGGGCTTTGCGATGCCTACATGTATTTCCTTTGCTATGGCTCCAACGACACTACGATTCAACAATTTGGAGAACGCAACGGCAACCGAACGACTCGCGACATCCTCCGTCGTAGCTTAGCATTCTCGCGGATTTCGTCCGACGATCTATCCTCCGATTGGACGAGTCGATTAGCGGAACGAGAACCGCAAGCATCATAATGCTGGACATGACGTCGTTGTCTTCAGGCAAAACCAACGGAATTAGACGGAGTCAATTTTCTGAGGTGAGTTGCATTTTGCTCGCAGCATTGGTATGCCATAGGTGACTTGAAAACATCGCGGCGAGGGCGCGTACTTCGGCACCATGTTTTCTGGTCCAAGTTGTCGGCTACTCACTGATTAGACCTTTCCAATACCAATCGAGAAAACCTGATGGCTAAAAAGAACATCCTGTTTTTATGCACTGGAAACTCGTGCCGCAGCCAAATGGCCGAAGGCTGGGCAAGACATTTCCATAACGATACGATCGTGGCGTACTCTGCTGGCATCGAGGCTCATGGCATGAACCCCAACGCAATGCGTGTTATGAAAGAAGCCGGTGTTGACATCTCAGGCCAATCATCGAAACTTGCCGACACACTCATTGATGTATCGCTTGATCTTGTCATCACGGTTTGCGGTCACGCGGACGAGAACTGTCCAGTGTTTTTGACCAAAGCAAAACTGGTTCATGTCGGCTTCGACGATCCACCGAAGTTGGCAAAACAAGCCGCCAGCGAAGAAGAAGCCCTCGATCAATACCGACGCGTTCGTGACGAAATCCGTGATTTCGTAAGCAAGCGTTTGCCAGACTTAATCTCTGAAGATTAACAGAGGTTTGTCCGGCCACTTTTGATGCAGCGTATCGATCATGGGAGCGGGCGTTTTCATATAGCCATTCTGCGTCATGATATCCGACTCCGTTAGTGAATCGCTCTCCGGTGTGTTGGATACTGTGCCCGCATAGATTGAAGTGTGCTGTTCCTGACTGCAAACGGTCTCTATCGTTGACGGCTCGAAAAATGAAACGCCTCCCACAATGAACTCAGGTTACTCCATGACAAATTCCGCCCTTTTCCAGCCATTCAATCTACACGACCTCCAATTACCAAACCGAATTGTTTTGGCTCCGATGACCCGATCTCGGGCGGGAAAGGCACGTATTCCAAACCAGTTGATGGCTGAGTATTACACTCAGCGCAGTGAAGCGGGACTACTGATCACCGAGGCCACCACAATCTCCGAAGAAGCGAATGGTTGGAACGAGTCACCAGGAATCTACGCCGATGAAATGACCGAAGGGTGGAAACACACGGTCAACGCAGTGCATGATAAGGGAGGCGTCATCTTCATTCAGCTTTGGCATCTCGGGCGAGCTTCTCACAGTAGTTTCCATGGTGGCAAGCCAGCCGTTGCCCCCTCAGCTATCAAGATTGACGAACCCTACATCCACACACCCGCAGGGAAACAGGCTTACGAAGTGCCTAGGGCGATTGAAACATCCGAAATCCCAAGGGTCGTCGAAGATTACCAACGTGCTGCTCAGCGAGCAAAGGCAGCAGGTTTTGACGGTGTTGAAGTTCATAGTGCCAACGGCTATTTACTCGACACCTTTCTTCAGTCGAAGACCAATCATCGAACGGATCAATATGGTGGCAGCATCGAGAATCGCTACCGCATATTGAAAGAGGTGATCGAAGGAGTCACTTCGGTCTGGCCTGCCAATCGAGTCGGTGTTCGGCTTTCCCCCAATGGTTCATTCAACGACATGGGGTCTCCCGATTTCCGAGAACAGTTCACTTTCGTCGCCAGTCAACTAGATCACTTCGGCCTGTCATACCTACATGTCATGGATGGACTTGCATTCGGCTTTCATGAACTCGGCGATCCAATGACGCTAGCCGATTTCCGCCAGGTATTCCGTGGGCCACTGATTGGAAACTGCGGTTACACGCAAAAGGCCGCTGAAGAGGCAATAGCAGAAGGACACGCTGATCTGATTGCTTTCGGTCGCCCCTTTATCAGCAACCCTGATCTAGTCCAGCGTTTCAGAAACGGCTGGCCACTGGCGGAACCCGCAGAAATGTCCGACTGGTACTTGCCCACGGGTGCAAAGGGATATACGGACTTCCCTTCCTATACAGATTGATCGACGCTCCACTCATCTTCCAAGAGCCACTCTCTTGAACCCATCGTTGATCTCGCAATGCCGGTTGGAGCAAGAATCATCAATCGGGAACTCGATTGCCAAATAATCTACCCAGAAGTCAGGAATCGCTAGGGTCCCGATATCCCGTTTTAGGTCTCAAACGATTTCGTTTTCTTGCGACGGTTTTGTCTCTGATCTGTGATTCCCATGTTGTCGTTACGCCCCGCTGAACTCCGTTTACTTCGGCGATTCCCTAAGGACCGATTCGATACCGCCGAATACAGGGTGTGATTAAGTTTCCTCTGCAACTCGTTCACTAGCACCCAAAATGCTCAGGTTCAATGTTCCGCCCCTAATCAACATTTCATCCATGGCTCCATTTACATCTTGAGGTGAAATCTGCTCGCCATCATTGCGTTCGATCGAGAATTGAGCAATTCGTCGCATCAGCTCTTTAATAAACGCCGCACTCACCCCTTCGGTTCTCTTCACAAGATCCACCATGATCCGATCATCAATCGTAACGCTAGGTGCGTACATTGTGATCAATTTTTGGCGACCATCCTCGTCGGGCAAAGGAAACTCGATGGCTTGGTCAACACGTCCTGGCCGTGAAGCCAATGCTGCTTCGAGTACCTGTGGGCGATTCGTCGTCAAGATAAAGAGAATGTCAGCCTCTTCCTTTAGCCCATCCATTTCGTTGAGCAATCGATTCAGCAACGCTTCCTCACAAGCACTGCCCATCTGCGACCGTTCTCTTGCGATCAGGTCAACGTCTTCCATGACAACGATACTTGGTTGCAATAGCCGGGCCAGTGCCATGTACTCGCTCAGCAAAGCAACTTGCTCAGCGGAAATCAACAGCATTGTGTGCCCTTCAAGTGCTTTCGCCAGGAAATGGATTGTGTGCGTCTTTCCGGTTCCGGGAGGGCCATAAAACAGCAAGCCTTTCTTCGTGGACATGCCCATCTGTTGCAACTGTGGGCGTTGCCTTACGAACTGAATCACGTTTCGCTCAAGCAACGCAAGTGCTAGCTCTGGGAGAATGACTTGATCGCGCTCGACATTTCGTAGCTTGTGGACGGAAATCCCCGCTGATTGGCCAGAATAGGAATGTTTTGTCTGTTCAAGTGAGAGGATCTTTCCTCGATAGGACACCGCTTCGGAGATAGCTTCTTGCAGATTATTGAAGAACAACTGTGTGACTTGCGTTCCTTCCACAGAATTGGTTGTAGCCACTTGGACTTGCATACCCGACTTTTCACCAGGCATTCCGGAGGACGACAATAGCACTGCTAAACGCAGTTCTTTCGATTGCATGAGCCACATCCCCTGCTTGAGCACTCGAAATGGCTGATCCTCACCAATGTCCAATTCTTCGTATTCCGGTGGAACAGAGGTCGCCGAGTTTTCGTCGCTTTCAATCATGCAGTCCGAAATCGAAATGCCAACGAAAGCGAAGTCTTTTTGGACACCAAAGAACTGAAGGACGTTGAACTCGTCAGATATTAACTTTTCGATTGTTCTTTGTAGATCCGCCCGCATTCGATAGGGAAACTGCCTTTCCGAAACGGATAGCTGGTTAATTGGAATGTTTTCAAAATGCGAGCGAAGCAGTGTGGAAACACTTGTTGACGAAGCGTTGCTTTCCTTTTGATGACGGATCCCAGCACTGGAGGCCCTCGTCATAAACAAGAACACGACGACACCTCCGACAAGGAGTCCTAGCAAACCATCCATTGCTTCCAACCTTTCAACGATCTGAAAATCATTGGGCAAAACCAACACACGACGACATTGGCTGATTCTAGCAGATTTGGATCACTATGATTGACCATCGATCACGGTGACGGAGACGGTGAAGGTGACGGTGACGGTCGATGAACTCCAGCCTCCCTCCTTTTTCCTGTGCCAAGAAGGCCGTCGCTTTCCTTAAAACTTCTCGCTCCATGGTTAATTGCCGGCTCGGCTCACGCAGTCGCCCGAGTTCAGCTTCAACACTGCGACTACCGAATCGGCTTCACGGCGAGAAGTTTGGCGCGTATCACCCCTATCAATTCGCCTTCAAAACGGGTCTCTCCGAGGCGTGCATTATCTTGACGCTGAGCGATTCAGAACGGACACTGGGTACACACGCTTTGTGACGACTTCGACCAACTGCGAGATGACTCAGCGACGTCAACGAGAAAACCCTTTCTAAGTATGCGAAAAACATGACTACCCTGCCTAAGATTTTATTTTTGTTGTTGGCGATGACACTCGGCGTGTCTGCGAACGAGCGACCGGTCGATTGCGTCGATCCTTTGATTGATACGCATTTGTCTCGCTGGTTTTACTTTAATTCGGCCAGCCGTCCATTCGGGATGGTGAACCTTTCTCCGGATACGCAAACGAAAGGGTCATGGAAATCAGGCTACCTTTACGGCGACACGCACATCCGCTGCTTCAGCCACGTGCATGCTTGGCAATTAGCGGGCATTCCAGTGATGCCAATCACGGGCGAAATGACTGGGCATCAGGGAATGGACACCTATCAGTCTGAGTATTCGCACGATGATGAGGTGGTGAAGCCAGGCTATCACAAAGTCATGCTGAAGGATTACGGCATTACAGCCGAGCTAACTTCAACGCCTCGCATTGGGTTTCACCGCTACACATTTCCGGACGCGGAAGAGGCTTACGTACTGTTCGACGTTGGAGCGCTACTAGCGCATGGACCGATGGTTGATGCGCAAGTGCGAAAGGTCAGCGATCACGAGATCGAGGGCATGAGTATGATGAAGCGGACGGGGCGAAGAAGAAAGGAAACCGCGATCTACTTTGTGGCAAGTTTTAGCGAGCCGATCCAAGGCTTTGGCGGCTGGAACGCAACCGAAGTGGAGGGCGAGGGCAAAGATCCCAAGATTTCGAAGACTCCTGTCCATGGCGTCACGGAAATCAAAGGTGCTAATTCGGGCGCCTACGCCAAAGTTCCCGCAGGCAAAACGCTATTGATGAAGGTCGCGATCAGCTATGTCTCCACCGAAAACGCACGAATGAACTTGGCGGCGGAGTTGGCCCACTGGGATTTTGACGCAACCGTAAAGGAATCGAGCAACGAATGGAATCAGATGCTCTCTCGGATTGAAGTCCAAGGTGGAACGGATGACCAGCGCCGCAAGTTCTACACTGACCTTTGGCGTGCAATGCTGGGGCGTCGAATTGTTAGCGACGTAGACGGATCCTACATGGATATGACCGGCGACGATCCGGTGGCACGTAAGGTTGCACCAGGGCCGGACGGAAAACCGGCTTTCAACATGCATAATTTCGACGCTTGGTGGGGCAGCCACTGGTCACTGAATGTACTCTGGCCGCTGCTCTGCCCTGAAGTATACAGCGACTTTTGTAACACGTCGTTGGAGATGTACGAAAACGGCGGTCGAATTCCCCGCGGTCCCTCGGGCGGCAACTATACCTCGGTCATGATCGGTGATTCGTCAGCCCCCGCGCTTACGTCAGCGTGGCAAAAAGGCATTCGCACTTTCGATGGTGAAAAGGCGTTAGAGGGGTTGGTAAAGAACACCGGACCCCAGGGTGGCCGCTACATCGGTGGTTATGCCGTTGAGTCGAATCCCAATGCCTGGAAAGAGTATGAGGAAAAGGGGTACATCAGCCGAGCCAACAGTTTGCCGGGAGGCCACGGAAAGGCTGTCTCTTCGCTGACGATGTACAACGCCTACCACGATTGGTGCATTGCCGAAATGGCCAAAAGTCTCGGCAAGGACGATGTTTTTGACACCTTTATTATGAAGGTCGGCAACTATAAGAATGTCATTTGGCCCGAGAAAAAATGTGCATGGGTGCGAATGCCAGACGGCGCATGGAAAGATGGATTTAAACCGGTAGACTCCGTTTTCGAGCAGGACGGCTTTTGCGAGGCTTCCGCTGCAATGACGACCTTTTTCGTGCCGCATGACCCTCAGGGACTTGCAGAAGTATGCGGCGGAACGGCGGCCCTAGCGGATCTTTTGGATGGCTATTTCAAAGCATCGGAACCCAAAAACTTTACCATCGGCTCGCACGGGCGTTTCCATGCGGAGACGTTTGTCGACTACACCAACCAAGACAGCACCGGCATGGCGCACGTCTTCAATCGTATCGGTTATCCGTGGCTGACACAGAAATGGGTACGAAAAGTCCAAGAGCTCAATTACGCCGGTTGCGATCCCTATCACGGATACAATGGCGACGAAGACCAGGGACAAATGGGGGCCGTAAGCGCATTGATGGCGTTGGGACTTTTTCAGTTTGACGGCGGCAGCGGACGCAATTCATCATTCGATTTAACTGCGCCGATTTTCGACAAAGTAACAATCCGGCTCAGCGAAAAATACTATCAAGGGAAAACGGTCTCGATCGTCGTCAAGAACAATCAGCCCGACAACGTATATATCCAGTCGGCCGCTTGGAATGGAATGCCATGGAATGCCTGCCTCATGCCTTTCGATTCATTCATCCAAGGAGGATTGCTCGAATTGGAGTTAGGTCCGCAACCTAACAAACAATGGGGTGTTACTTCAAACTAACCGAAGGCACTGATGACAAAATCGGTTGAATGACCTAATGCTTTTCGGCGTCGCTGCGGTGGTCCGAGTGGTTGATTTTGACGAGCTTTCCTCGCTCCGCCAACAGAGTGGCACGCGATGTCTTAATGAGCCACCCAAGCACAAAAGGGGCATACAGTATCGATCCTCCCTGATCCCATCTTCGATTTGCTCGGTTATGGCCAGTGGTTGATTTTCGTTAGCTACTGGTGTGATTCATTTAACGGCTTTGAGCCGTCAAAAAAGGCAAGCAGACCGGTGAGACATCTTTGTGCGGTCTGTATTTGACCGTGTTTTTCTGGGAAGCATCCTGTTGTCCAACCATTATTACACAACTTCCTGGTTGCTCGCACAAAGCGAACTGCGACCAAAGACGTGTTTGCACGGGTGCATCGCACTTGCATCGTCGATTTCCGATGCAAATATTGCCCCACTCGATCCTGGCACCGGAGCCCTGCACCAACCAAGCCGGTTTCAATCAAGCCGGTTTCAATCAAGCTCCGATCCGAAGGCGGTTCTAGGAAGATCGACAAACACTTGATGAGCAACCGTCGAACGGGCGCGGTCGGCGCCCGACGCCATGCAGTTCACATTGACGACGTGTGGGATTCCCGTTGCGGTTTCACCAGTGACACGTTTATATGCTTGTCGCATCATGCTGGCGTACCGCTTTAACGCAACCAACGGTTCGACCTCTCGCTTGGGATTTGTCGAAGGTGAATCAAATGAACGCTCGTAATCCGAAGCGGCTCGCAAACAGGATTGCGCAACCTTATCAATAAACTCTGGCGTATCGATGGTGAACTTGCCACTCGCACTCGACAGAGTCTTAAGGTTTGACTTCGCTACCGGACAGCGGATTTGCAGTCGATACTCAGTAGCGGTTGGACATTCGTAATCTAATTGAGATGTGCCAGCCGCATCCAATAGCATTGGCGTCAAGATCGGGCGACAGGAAAAGATAGCGTTTGTTGATTCAAGTTCCGGCTCGTCATCTGGGTCAATCGCAAACCTTCCAAGCGAGTTGGACAACGAAAACCAAATCGTTGACCCGATCACGGTCGGAGGTCCGGGCGAGGCACGACCGGGGCCCACGATCGTTTTACCTGTTGCAACAGGCTTGCCTCGTGGTGTCCATGGCGTAATCGTTAACCCACATATTTTCTGTTGCTGGCCAATTTGATACAGGAACCGATCACCTTCGATGGTTGTCAGCAACTCATAGTTTCGGGCGTTGGGGGAACGTCGATAGGGCAATGAGAAATGAAATCGAGTTGGTTCGACGGGCGACGCTTCAACAAACGAAAACACTCGCATCGCCTCGGAGGCCACCGGCACCGGCAAATCCCAGAGCAAGACAGGTTGGTTTTCCGCGTCGTATAAAACTCCGTCGCGAACCCTACCGCCCGCGATCGCCCCAAAGGCTTGTCGTCGGCTGGCCATCGGCATCCCGATTAACTGCAATCGAGTCGAGTCGTTCGGCTTGATGCGGTAATTCCGGGATACGAAACAACGCATTGGCTCTCGGTCAGCAGTCGAAAACGAGTCACGAGTGGTTACCACCGATACGGTCAATGCCTCGTTCCAGTGGATTCCAACCCCAGACTCACCGTACGTCTCACTAGAAATCTGCTCCAACTTACCAGCGGCTTCCACCGCATACCTCCGTAATTCGCACGCCTCATTGCCACAATCCAGTAGAACAAAAAGCTGGTTCGTGTCTCCTGCGGCGTCGATGATCTTTTCAGTGGGTTGCAGGGTCGCGATCAGTTCGCCTGCGTTAACATCGAAGATTGCCAATTGCGTAAAACGCGTGGGGTACTCTCGTTTGAAATCAGGATCGTGCAGTCCAAGAATGATGTTTGGGTCCGTCGTTGGCAGAATCTTAGTAAACGGAAACGGTGTGAATAGAGGAGCATCGAATACTTCGCCTTCGAGTATCCAGGTGTAATCACGCTCCGCGTCGATGCCGATCACGAACGTCGACAAACCCGCAGCGTTGAGCGGAACATCGAAAGTTATTTCGCTCTCCGACGCATTCCATTGGTATGGCAGCGATTTACCTTGGAAACTCAGTCGAACCGGGCGTTGGTTACGATCCACACTGAGTCGTTGCGTAACCTGACGACCCGAATAAAGCGTCACCGAAGAGTCAAAGGAACTTCTGACGGGCTGCGGTACTCCAAGGGAGTTGACGTCGATTACGACGGCGGACTCAGGAAACACGGCGATGCAGTACCGTGAATTCATCAACCAACCTAAACACGTCGGCCGATCCTCGTCGTTTGCATCTGCGTCCAGAACCGACTGACGCTCATCCGGCTGCAATGGAAACGTCTCAGCAGCCGTCTCGGCGAACAGAGGCGTTATCGTGATCCGCTCTGCTTCGATTTCATAGACAAGCCCGTCACGTTCCAAGACTCGTGGAAGTGGTTGTGCACACAACCGGCTCGCCATTGCCTCGGTCGTTGCGGTATGGGCTTGACGCATTTTCGGATTCCGCCTGACAAACTCCGTCATCGGTATCTCAAAAGGAAACACCGACTTGTCGCTAGGATTTTTGTCGTCGCTCGGCTTAGCAAGGCTCTGCATCGACGAGGGTGGATCTTGGTTCGGAGAAATTTGGCACACCCAATTCGCCACGACACTAGGCTCGCCCGCGGCTAGAAAAACAGTTCCGTTTTTGATCGCCGGATGAGTTGCGATGATGCGTCGAGAATGAGTGGGCGCATCAGTTGGCACCGGCACGGAATCGACCAAGCCCGCTTTCTGGTAGTCCCAAAAAACGACCGAATCCGAATCGGTTGATACGCAAGCCAACAATCGTTCGGAAGTCCGCGATGGGGCCGAAGATTGATTCGTTGCAAAACACATCGATTGTGGAGTTCCCTCGGCTGGAAAGATCCATGTCGGCTCAAGCGAAGATTTCCATTGCCCAATCGGGTACTGAAGAAACCCAAATTGGTCGTGCGTGATTGCGAGAGTGCCAATATCGCTAAGATCCGCGTGACGTGTAGCGGCTGGGAATCGAAGGCGGCGAAAAGTGGTTTTGCCATCTACAAGCGACACTGCAATAGCAGCCTCGCCAAAGGACGTACTGTCAATGATCCGCCCATTTAACAATGTCTTGCCGGTGCGTATGCACTCATCCAAGTCTGCGAGCCAATATGCGGCTATGTTGATGTGATCCACGGCCGAGTAATGATCACCGGTATTGCTGATGACCAATTTCGTTGGCAGATTGGCCTCGGCACGTTGCGCAGCAAAGGATGTTGAATTTCTAGCGGACACGACTTGGTCTATGTCACTATGGTACAAATAGACGGGACACTTCAAATCGGCTGCGTGGGTTGCCGGCGAGGCTTTAACCGCGAAGTCCCGCCAATCCGAAAAGACGGAGTCATAGTTGGCTTCCTCTTGGTCTCCAGCGGTTCGAAGAATGTCGGCAAAACCAGCCAATGAAACGCAGCCGCGTATTCGTGGCTCATGTGTCGCCAACAGCAACGCGTGTTTTGCCGCTGAACTATGACCCACAGCATACAAACGATTTGGGTCGATCGCTGGAACCGTTGCCAGCGCAAGCGAGATTGCGTTGCGTGAATTTACCAGGCCTGACATCGAAGCCCTGAATCGCTGATGGGCTCGAACAAATTCAGCGGTACTTGCTGTTTCGCTGATGTCCCCATCCGTTCCATAGCCGACAACAATAAATCCTTGGCGAGTCAACGCGGAATAGAGCCCCATCTCTGCCGTCGACATTCCAACCCCGTTCAAAACCGTCGCACCCGCCGCAGCAACGAAAACGCATGGATAGCGTTTCTGGGGATCGTGGTGGCGATCGGTTGATTTCGGACGCATCACCCAAATTTTGTCGTCTTCACCGGGGCTACCCGCCGGTATTCCCAAATCCACTTCTGCAATCTGAACCGAATTGTAATCGCGAAACGAAAGCGATTCGGGAAGTGAGGGCGTTTTTACCGAGTCGATATCAAATTTGGAATTCGGTTCCGTGATTGACTGCGTTGACTGGCTACATGAACTCAAGGTCGCCAACAGGATCGCAAACAAGATGCGGGGTACGTATGAGTTTTCGCTACATCGCGCGATAGGACTCTGGTCAAATCGTTCTGATTGCAATCGTGCCATCAATAAGCCTCAATTCATTCAATTTTTTCTAGACATGCCTGTCAATCGCACGGACATCAAACGACACAAACTCGCGTGTTGCTCTCTTATATCCGATTTGAGCCATGATCCTAACTGGGTGCTACACTGTGCGAATGAATATCCAGATCAATCTCAATCACCTAATACAGGATATCATATCATCACGACGCTTGATCATACGACGCGGCGCTATGGGGACGGCGGTTGATTGAAGTATCCCGTGGTAGTTGAAGTAATCCGGGCAGCTTGTGACTTTCGTCGTTCGCGGAGTCGGCCGAAACGATTCACCGTGTAAGATTGGTGAGGCTTCTCTGTTATAGATTCGTTCCAAAGTTTGTTACCCCTCCGAAAACCGTGATCGACACAGGCACGTAGTAGATTTTGCATCGCACCTCCCCACATAAGTTTACTGACGCTCGCTTTGACTTCCCCCGTTGAGCCGCATGGGGTCAAGCGACTACGGAATTAAACCCCTTGCACTGCAAACCGCTTAACTGCATCGCGACAGATACAACAGTTAAATCGGGCAATTGGTCATGCGAATTCTGATTGATGCACTCAGCGGTGAGCCGATTTATCGACAGATTATCGAGGCGGTGTAGTTCGCGGTCGCAAGAGGGTATCTGCTGCAGGGCAATCCGTTGCCGATTTTACGCACGCTGGTCAGTGACTTCCAAATAGGAGGTCGCATACGCAACATATTCCATCGAATGAAAAATCAGTCCGCGTACTTTCTTTTCACAAGTACCTATTTCTTCTAAGAAAGATCATTTCGCAGCCGATCGGCTTGCCCACCTTTCAAGACGAAGACAATGAAATAGCCTGTTCGATACGCAATCGATCCAAAATGGCACAAAAGGGTAACAAAGGGACCACTGATAAAATGGTGCCTTCGAGTTAGAATAAGAGCGTAAATCCTTCAAACTCGCGTGTTCCTGCCCCTGACTATGAAAACCTTTGTGAAACTCTTGCTTTTACTCGGCGTTGTAGGAGCCGCTGGATGGGCTGCCTATAAACCCTTGATGAAGTACTGGAAAGAGCGGAGCCGCGTTACCTGGGAAACTGCCGAAGTGATTCGCGGCGACATCACTCGCTACGTCATTTCCACAGCAACCATTCAGCCTGTTTTAAAAGTGTCCGTTGGCTCCTTCGTTTCAGGTCCAATCGTCGAATTGAACGTCGAATTCAACGACGAAGTAAAAAAAGGCGATATTCTTGCACGCGTCGACCCGCAATTGTATATAGCCAATGTCGAGCGCGACGAAGCAACCTTGGCGACTCGAAAGGCCGACGTCGAACGCATTGAGGCCCAACTGCAACAAGCGCTAAACAGTTACAAACGGGGCATCAAGCTCCGCGAGAAAAACATAGACTATTTGTCCGACCGCGAAATGGACGTGCTTGTTTTCGATGTCAAATCGCTCCAAGCGCAGCGAAAACTTGCCAAAGCCTCGATTCTTCAGGCAACCGCTTCGCTCGAAACGTCGCGAGCAAACCTGAAGTATTGCGAAATCCCCGCACCAGTCGACGGAATCATTATTGATCGAAAAATTGAACCAGGCCAAACGCTGGCAGCTCAGTTCCAAACCCCCGAGCTGTTTGTCGTTGCCCCGGACTTGCGAGAAAAGCTGCACGTATTTGCGTCGGTGGATGAGGCGGACATCGGTTTGATTCAAAAAGCAGCTGCCGAATCACGTGCGGTGACGTTTACGGTTGACGCTCATCCCGATGAAATCTTCGAGGGCGTAATTGAGCAAATTCGCGTCAGTAGCGTGACGACGCAAAACGTGGTGACTTATCCAGTGGTGCTCGCTACAGCGAATCCCGATTTGAAACTGCTGCCGGGAATGACGGCAAGCATTTCGTTCGAAGTAGATTCGACGACGAAGGTACCGAAGATTCCAAACGCAGCCTTACGCTTCTATCCCGAAGACATCAAACAAGTACGTGAGCAGGACCGAAAATTACTCGACGGTTCGTCTTGGAAAATGAAGGAAGATGATGATAAAAATGAAGAAGAGCTTACGGCACAGGAGAAAGCAAAGGCGAAGAAAACCAGGCATGTATGGGTCGTTGATGGTGAGTTCCTCAGAGCCATTGAGATACAAACCGGTTTGACGGAGAATCGATTTACGGAGTTGAAGTCAGGTGACTTAAAGGTTGGCGACAAACTAGTCACGGGACAAAAAGAACCATGAATTTAATTGATACCGTCCGTATTGCACTACGAGCACTTTTGAAAAACAAAATGCGAGCAGCGTTGACGATTCTCGGAGTGGTGATCGGCATCGCCGCCGTCACGACGATCGTATCGATCGGCCAAGGGGCTAGCCGTTTAGTTCAGGGCGAATTCCAAACGCTCGGCACAAACATGATCTTGGTACTACCAGGCAACACGAAAAGAGGTGGCGTGCGTCAAGGTGGGGCACCGACATTAACGTCAGTTGACGCGGATTTGATTGGCCAGCAGTGTCCCGAGGTGCTCGCTTCTTCGGCAGTCGTTTGGACACAAGGCCAAGTGATCTATGGAAATGAGAACTGGAACCCGAAAGAAATGCTGGGAGTTGGGCCAGACTTCTTGACAGTTCGGAATTGGCAGTTGGAGGCGGGTGGTTTTTTTTGCTCCAGCGACATCGAATCCAACGCGAAAGTCTGCGTGATTGGCCATACCTTGATTCCCAAGCTTTTCCAAACCACAAACCCGATTGGTCAATTGATCCGCATTAATAATGTGCCCTTTCGCGTGATCGGTATCCTAGAAAAGAAAGGGGCAAATATGGTTGGTGACGATCAAGACAACGTCGTTTTGATGCCGCACACCACCGTTCGCAAACGCATCAATGGCTCGCCGCTGGACAACGTTCATGCGATCATGGTTTCTGCTCGCAGCACAGGAAAGATGAACGTTGCGACAAAACAGATCAACAGCCTAATGTTAGAACGACATGAAATTTCGCCTGGAGATGAGCCCGATTTCACCGTTCAAGATACGACCGAAATTGCTGAGGCACTCGGTATGATCACGGGAACACTCACGCTAATGTTGTCTGCAATTGCGGGGATCTCGTTACTGGTTGGCGGCGTTGGCATCATGAATATCATGTTGGTTTCCGTGACGGAGCGAACCAGAGAGATCGGCATTCGGATGGCGATCGGAGCCCGCGGCAAAGATATCCTTCGACAATTTCTGATTGAGTCGGTGGTGTTGTCGTGCATTGGTGGCGTGATCGGGTTGGTGCTCGGAACCGGAGCCTCCGTCGGCGCCACGGTGTTAATCAACATGTATAAACCGGGTACTCAATGGCCAATCGTGGTGTCAATTCCTGCCGCCATTGTTGCGATAGCGTTTGCAGCCGCTGTCGGGGTGTTTTTCGGATACTACCCCGCACGCCGGGCCAGTCGTCTCGATCCTATCGACGCATTGAGGTACGAGTAAATTGTCGTGATTCTCTCGGCGAGCAAAATATTTTGGTCGCGAGCTGACGGACGATTGGCTCTTCCAATAGAGTAAGTCAATAATGGCACTCATTGAATTGAAAGATGTACGACGCGTTTACGATCTGGGCGAAGTCCAGGTTCATGCACTGCGCACGGTAACATTGAACATCGAATCGGGCGAGTATGTTGCGTTAGTCGGTCCCTCGGGCAGCGGCAAATCGACATTAATGAACACACTTGGGTGTCTCGATCGCCCAACACACGGCAGTTACCTGCTAGCGGGCGACGAAATTGTGACGATGACGAGAGACCAGCGGGCAAGAATTCGCAACACGCAACTCGGTTTCGTCTTCCAGAGCTTTAACTTGCTCAATCGGACATCGGCACTGGAAAATGTAGAATTGCCGCTGCTCTATTCGCGAGGCATCTCCGGACGCGAACGCCGCATGCGTGCAAAGGAAATGCTGACAAAAGTCGGACTCGGAGATCGATTGCATCACCACACCAGCCAACTATCGGGCGGTCAGCAGCAACGAGTTGCAATTGCAAGAGCATTAGTGAACCGCCCCTCGTTCTTGATGGGCGACGAACCGACGGGGAATCTCGACTCGAAGACCAGTCGTGAAGTGATTGACTTGTTTCGTGTGCTCAATGAAGAGCAGAAGATCACGGTGATTCTTGTGACCCACGACCAAAACATTGCCCGCAACGCAAAGCGAACACTTGTACTGCGAGACGGTGAGGTGGTTGAGGACACGACCGATTTTGAGAAAGCGGTTGCAGCATTGAATGAAGAAGTGGCGGACGACTGATGTTGCTGCCTAGCCCGCTTCTGTGGGGCTTGCTTGACGCGTGAAACTTGTACACGCTTGGCGCGTTTAGCCAACCAAATAGTCTCGTCCCCTTGGGGCCGATTCTGCCTTTGACGTCACAGTCGCGTCTAACCGTTGCAACCAGACCTTTTGTAACGAAGCGTGTCAGCCTCCGTTCCGATCGTAACGGCACAACAGGATTCTTGGAATCGCTAGGCATAACCCGCCGAAAACCACCTGTATGATCGTTAAGACAAAATATCAACAGATACTTCTCGTAGCCTTGGTTTGCTCCGCAATTTGCAGTACAGGCAACGCAGAGCAAACATGGACTCATTGGCGGCATGAGCAAACTCGCCTACAAGTTCGTGATCCCAATCAACTGCGTCAAGTTGCCGTCCCCGGGATGCCTAGACCTTCGACTGTGAAGGACCTGCAGTTTGACATTGCTACGCGACAACTGTCACTCAACGAAGCGATCAATGTTGCACTGGCCAATTCGGAAGTCGTTCGAATTCTCGGTGGCGTTTCCGCCGGTACGAGTGGTCGGACGATCTACGACGTCGCGGTGACCAACACCCGAATCGACCAGGAACGTGGAGCGTTTGATCCGCAACTTCGCGTCAATAACACCTGGACACAGAGCGAAGTCCCCAATGCGTTTACGGATCCAACCGACCCAACGCAGTCACTGATCGAGGGCCTCCAAACCGAAGGCTACGGCCTTGATTTCGGGCTATCTCAAAAGAACCTGCTTGGTGGAACCGCAGCGTTGGGCGTTCGTTCTAACTCAAATCGTATCAATCCAGGCACCTTTGCTCTGAATCCCAGAAATCGCTCTGCTACTGAATTGAGCTATACGCAACCGCTGCTTCGAGGTGCGGGAATCGGTGCGAATCAAACACCGATCGTGCTAGCTCGTATCGACACAGAGCGATCATTCTTTCAGTACAAAGATAGTGTTCAGCAGTTAGTACAGGGGGTGATCGAGGCCTACTGGCAATTGGTATCTGCCAAAACGGATCTGTGGGCAAGAGAGCAGCAGGTTAAGCAGGCTTCGTTTGCTTACGAACGAGCGTTGGCAAGAGTGGAAGTCGATGATGCGAACATTGGTGACTTGGCGCAAACCCAAGTGGCACTAGAAAATTTCCGAGCTTCATTGCTTGTCTCCGAAGCGAACGTGCTACAACGCCAAGGAGCACTGTTGAACATTATTGGTTTGCCACCGTATGAATCGGAACGAACGACTCCGGTTACGCCAATGCTCGACGAAGCTGTCGAGATCGATTGGAATGCGATCAATGAACTCGCTCAGCGGCAGCGTCCTGATATTATTGAATTGAAGCTGATTCTTGACGCCGACCAGCAACGTTTGCGGTTAGCGAACAACTTGGCACTCCCACAACTTGATGGAGTGGCACTGTACCGCTGGAACGGACTTGAAGGTGAGGTTCCTGCTAGTAACCGAATTCGTTCTGCTGCAGGCGACTTTACGGATTGGTCGCTCGGCGTCAATTTCTCGGTCCCGCTTGGCTTGCGACGTGATCGAGCGCTGCTGCGTCAACAACAATTAATCATTCGACGCGATCAAGCAAACCTGGATCAAGGACTGCACCAAATGCAGCACTTTTTAGCGCTGAGCCTTCGTAACTTGGAGCAATTCTTCGCTCAGTACGAACGATTCCAAGCGGTGCGTGAGGCAGCGAGGCTTAACCTAGATGTTCAACGTGAGCGTTACAAAACGGGCAGCCTGAATTTCATCGTCGTGCTGCTAGCGATTGTCGATTGGGGCAACGCCGTCAGCTCCGAAGCTCAGTCGCTCGCGCAATACAACACCGAGCTAGCGAGACTGGAAACGCAAACCGGCACCATTCTGGAATCGCACGGCGTGGTGTTCTTTGAAGAGCGTTTTGCTTCAATCGCACCTCTTGGTCGGCTTGCATCCGAGCAATGTTATCCCTATTCCCGTCGCCCCAGCCAAAGTGTTGACCAATACGCGCCAAGTGACCGCCCTTCGGAAGAGTATTTTGAGTTAACGGATCCCGTGGAACGCAATCGCACGACAAACTCTGGTTCACCCGGTGCAATGGATCTCGACGAAGGAGTCCAGTTCGAAATGATGGACGACCAAAACGGCCCGATGACGGACGAAGAGATTGACAGACTATTGCCACCCGAGAAATCGTCCCGCTCCTTTTCGGATATGCTCAAGCGAGCATTCCGTCGTTAGTCGATGGCCCTTACGTTCGTGGCATGCGGGAAAGGGGTAGCGGCGATCTAACGCCCTCATTCCCGATTTCTCATCGGAATCGGCTTTTTCTCGGTAACAACAACGGATTTCCAACGCTTTGTGTGTTGTTCATACCTGCAACACATACCCTTGGGATCTCTGCCATGTTCCGTTTCGTACTTGCCGGCCTGTTGTTTGCCAGTTCCGTTTCAGTGGTTGCTGCAGCCGAGTTGGAAGACATGTTCCCCGCTACAAGCGATCCCGATGGACTCGTCATTTTAGAGCGTGGGGCAATGATCGTTGTGGGCACCAACCAGGATGATGAAATTCGAGTGACCTTCCGCAGGAATTCTATCCGAGTTCATATCAACGGTGAGCGATCGACATTTCGCGAAAACGACATTGAGTTCGATACTCCCTTGGAGGTGGAAGCATTCAATATCGTTGTGCTCGGTCACGAGGGACAAGATAACATTGAATTTGAGGATGATTTGGACGACGATGAAACATCCATCGTCGCTTCAATCGGATGGTTAAACTTACTCGCCCACGGAAATCATGGAGATGACGTGATGATGAACCGCAGCATGTCCTACGACCAAGCCACGCTGATTGGCGGTATGGGTACGGACAAGATCTTCGCAGGAGTTGTGAACGACATATTGATCGGCGGGGAGATCGAAATGATCTTGGGTGGCGGATTCATGCCTCAATTCTTCACTCCGTTCCCAGACTTTCAAGTCGACGATCTGGTTGCTTACAAGAACGCAACAATCGTTGCTGAATACTGGACGTCGTTTACAGCCGTCCTACTTCCCACGATGTTCTATCAACTCAATCAGCTTGACCGAATTGGGGCGGGCAAAATCGGAACAATCCCAAGTCGAGAAAAAGGTGATGTGATTCCACTGCGAAAGATTGATTCATTCCGGCTCGAACTGGAAAACGTGATCTCCTATTCGAATACCAATCTGCTCGGCCAGGCCTGGTACGACGAAGACTTAACGTTTGATGGATTTGTTTTGTACCAATAGGAATAAAGTTTCGGAAGCGTTGAAGTTAATCCGTATGCGACTCAAAAGCGGAATGGACGATCGCGGCCAACAAGACAAGACAAGACAAAAGTGAATCGTATCGAAGGGAAGCGTCCCTATAACGCTGGCCGAATTTCGCAAAGTTTTTCACGGGCCACTGATTGCCAACTGCGGTTCCACAAAAAAAAAGCCTCGCTGGGTGACAGCGAGGCTTCTAGGAGCTTGAAAGATTGGCAGACCAACACGGAATGTGGTTCATCGTTTGTGATCTTTGTTTGCCTATCAAAGGCACAAGCGGCAAGGCGGCACTCGGGCGGCCTTGCGGCGTTCGGAATTTGCGATCATCGTTTCGTTGAACGCGTTTGTGCTGGTAGCGATGTTAGCCGATCACCTCTTCACATCGTCGGGCTAACATCAAGGCTAAGATCGGTTTGAAAATGGAACACGGAAACGATTGTGGCGACGGTCCAGAAATCGCCAGCCGTAAACAACTTGGTGGATCAAGCATTTGCCCCTCCGTTTAATGTTCTTTTGAAAACTCGACTCGCTGCTGCTACTAAACAATACACCACAGTCATTCCTGCCTGGCCGATTTCTATATTGTTTCCATTGAACGGTTGCTTGTCCAAACGGGATTCGCTAATCAGGTAAACTCTGCGTTTTGGAAAAGCGGAAAGCCCAAATTACACGAACCAGCCTGCCGTCCAGTCGCATTATGTTTGGCGCGAATCATCGGACGAGGGCAAACGTCATTATTTCCAAAAGTCCGATTTAAGAGCGCCTCGCCGCCAGACAAAGTAAGCCTGACTTTCACTGAAACAGTTGTTTTGTTGCCGACTTGCAAAGTCACAGTCTATTTGGAACGAAAGAAAGCTTGAATGTTAAACGACTTCAACGAACGGCTTGCGATTGCGAAAGCGAACCTCCGCCAAAAAGATAAACTTGAGTTGATGTTGCGTTCAGCCCAGAACTCACTTACGGAATCAAGAAGGAAGCGAGAACAACTCAAAGAGATCCTTGCGAAAGAACAGGCGGATGTCGATGCGTTGGAAGGACTGAGCGTCACCGGATTGTTCCATGCAATGCTTGGCAGCAAGGAACAGAGGCTCGAAAAGGAGCGGCAGGATTTTATCGCAGCGAAACTGAAGTATGACCAAGTCGCCGACACAGTTGATGACCTAAGCGATGATGTGCAGCGATTGCAAGAAGCACGCTCGCATCTGGGAGATGCCGACTCTAGGTATCGACGAGTTCTTGCCGAAAAAGCGGACCATCTTTCTGCAAACGAAAGCAACATCGCGAGAGAGCTCGTTGAGCTTACGCAGCAGATCGCTGATTTGACGGCAGATCAAAAAGAACTCGATGAAGCCACTGTCGCCGGTCAGTCCGCACTCAAATCCGTTGAGAAAATCCAAGTCACGCTTGCTTCAGCAGCCAACTGGGGCGCACTCGACATGTTGGGTGGCGGTTTGCTCACAACGATGGCAAAACACTCGAAGATGGACGCGGCCAAGAATCAAGCCAGAACTGCGCAACGAAGATTACTTCAATTTAAAGAAGAACTTGCGGATGCGGATGAACGTCTTCAGGTGTCATTGCAGATTGATGGTTTCTCGAAGTTTGCTGACTACTTCTTCGATGGCTTGATTGCCGATTGGATCGTGCAATCAAAAATCCAGAAAGCGAAAGCAGAATGCGACAAGACAATCACCTGTGTGAAAGTGGCGATTCGTCAGTGCAAGCGTCGCCTGGAGTCGGTTGAATCTGAGATTGAGACGCTGACTGAAAGCAGGAGAGAATTGATCGAAACGGCATAGCCAAGAATTTTGCCTAGGATCCACTTTACTCGTTTGTTGGGTATTTCTCACATGGCTCTTTGTTCTCCAATTGGTTGTGGTCCGGATTCCATACTGCTGGTGCATTTTTGTTTGTAGACACGTCTGTGGACGTGCCTTTCGACGTCCCCAACCAACACCACTAAAGGGGAAAGAGAAGTTCATCGTCCGTGAGTGGGTGAACAGCGAGACGTGTAAACCTCTGGTCTTCGTCGTAGCCGCTGACACTTACTGGGGCCTCGTCGTCGCACGTCTCATGGACTCGAACTGGTGGAATGCACCAGAGCCCCACGATCCACACCAGAAACGAATCTGGCGTGGCCGTGCGGCCTTCTTGGACGTGATGTTCTACGAGCCCGACTGAGCCCTTTTGCCAAGGCAGCGGGCAAGTCGAGCAATCTCAGACAATCTCTGCTTCTTCGGATGATCATCATCAAGATGTTCTGGTTCATCACCAGAGAAAACATGAACGGCAGAGCAAGGCCAGAAAATCGTCATTGTGAAAACCACGGTCGTATCGGATGTGATGCAGTAGTCATGACTTAATCTGACACAACCTTTACCCTGGAGGTATTCGTCGTTGTGTGCAACGTAGCGGAGGTGAGCGCAGCGATCCTGTCGAAGCACACCATCGTGAACCAGCTTTGATTTCTCGTTGCGTAGATTGAGAATGTGAGCGGAATCGGCTTTGCACTTTGCAGGTGCAACATGCCAACAGCTTGGCGGGGATTCGCATTCCCTCAATGAACGGAATGTAAAGAGCTTCAGACGCATGAAAATACCCTCGTTGTTGGAGCCAACAACGGGGGTTGGGTTTCACCCTATTCACAGGATGGCGGCGATATGGACGGACTCACAAGTCCGTCGCACGCATCTTACAGGCTCAGCGCCGGTTTCTGCCATTTGTTGCAACCGCTGGCGAAGCGGAAGCCCTAGAGCTAACAAGCTCATCCCAATACATCATCATTGTACGATCACCATCAGCGCCAGTTAAGTGCGATTGGATTTTTTCAAGGTTTGACTTCTTAGGCAGTACGATGAAAACGCAGGCACGCCACTTAAGACCCATCTCGCAAACCGGCTCGATCGACGTGGCGACAAACCGTCATCGGATGAACTCCCAAGTCCCGAGAAATCTGCTGCACTGGAATGCCTTGTTTGAACTGCTCCAGAATCTGCTCGGCTCTTTTACCAATGTAGTTTTTGGGTGGCTGCTCAAACGGCGGACGTTTCGTCTTCAGAAGTGGGCGAACTGCTTCCCCATATGCTCTTTGTGCCGCAAAAAGCTTCTCCCATGAATGTTGAATTACGGCCTACGACACCCGTTCTGCGACGACCCGAAAAGGCCAAAGTCAACATTGCGACCCCTGAAAGTCAACAAAATGAAGCCATGGCGAGAACTTTGACGGTCTAAATGTGAGTCCGCAATTGCCATTTTCACATAGAAAAAGGCTGCTTTCCGAGTTGGAAAGCAGCCTTTTCAAGGATGGAGGCGGCGGGAATTGAACCCGCGTCCCGCGATGCATCCACAGGACCGTCTACGTGTGTAGTCAAACTATTTATAGTTTCTCGAAGAAACCTGTTCGCTTCATACGGCACTGTTTGACAGGTTCCGCACTCCGCTAACTCGAATCTTTTTTAACCCGCTACGTCTCGAGTAGGACAGTGGGCGATCCAGAATTGTGACGGACATTCAGGCGACTCTGGCGGTCCCCATCAGTCCGGGCTACCTGTTCTTAGGCGGCCATTGCGAAACTTTCGTTAGCAATTAAAAATTGTGATCAGCTTTTTACGTGGCCAACTGATCAACCACGACACGCAAGCCATGCTTCTATTCATCCGGTCGAATCCAAATCGCCCCCGAGCTGCAAATGGGGGAACATGGAATAGGAAATGGCCGAAACCACACCCTAAGTCTAGTATAGGGTCTACGGGCGAATTGACAAGTTGGTTTGGTTGAATCCGTGTAGGCGTGAAGCGAGTCAAAACCGGCTGCGCATCAAGCCGAAAATCCCGTTGGCCAGTCCAGCCTACTTTTGACCTGTTGAGCGAATGGCAAACACTTTCATCAAAAACTCAAAGGACCGCTTGTCGATCCCCGGTGCAGTGC
This sequence comes from Novipirellula herctigrandis, assembly GCA_007859835.1. Classification (GTDB taxonomy): domain Bacteria; phylum Planctomycetota; class Planctomycetia; order Pirellulales; family Pirellulaceae; genus Novipirellula_A; species Novipirellula_A herctigrandis. The sequence continues at coordinate 420,376 of SJPJ01000002.1, forward strand.
TTTGCCTTGGTCCGGCGATATTGAGGACGGCCGGCCGAAGGCTAGCGAGCCAATGTCGAGTCAAGTCAACGTCGTCGCGGTCGAGCCTCGCCAACATGCACTCTTTGTCGAGACGCCTACAAAGCCGCTGGGTCAGTAGCGTTCCGCCCGAAAGTTTCTTCTCGTATAGAATCAAAGTCGCGTCACTGTCGCGGACATTCCATTCCGTTCGCACCGGGTAGTCTCGCGATGCCGTTTCCGTCAATTCGTAGCGGCTTGGCACCGTGCCATCTTCGGCCAACCGACCGGATGGACACCATCCGCCATGTTCGATCCCAAGTGCAATCGCGGCGTCCAACCCAGCACGGTCCACACCCGTTTGGCCTCCCGAAACAAGTTTGCTCGGCAGAAACGTCGAATTCAGGTCTGTCGAACGATCCGTCATAGGAATCCGCTAAGTTGAAAACAAGTCCGCTATTTGCTGCTCGATTTGGTTTTTTGATGGTATCAGTTTACCAAACGTACGCCATGATCGGGGCACAGGAGCCCGCCAAACCATTGCCGTACGAAGCGTCGGATGGGTGATCCCCAATTGCAGGCTATGTAATCCAATACCGTCACGGAGCGAATGCTGTCCGCCGTATTTTCGGTCTGCCCAAATCGGGAACCCTCGCTCTGCGAATTGAACCCGGATTTGATGCTTGCGGCCGGTCAACAATTCGACCGCGATCAGCGTGGCTTGATCGGATTGGGCAATTTTCGCGAAACGCAGCCGAGCCAATTGTGCCCCCTCGGCCCGCTCTCCGCAAACTCGCATTCGCTTCGCTTTGTCGTCTTTGCGGACGAAATTTACAAGCTCGCCCGGTTCGTGATTGAATTGACCTTCTAGAACAGCTAAGTAGAGCTTCTTTGCGTGATCGTTTCCCTTTTGTGCGAATTGAGGCGTCAACCGCGATGCCGCTTTGCTAGTCTTGGCCATCACAATCACCCCACTGGTCATTGCATCAAGTCGGCTGACAATCCCCAAAAATGCTCGCCCCGGTTTGTTGTAACGCGTCCGTAGGTACTCAGCACCAAGAGCGTGCAGCGTTGTTTCGCCCGATTCGGCTCCCATCGTGGCGAGCCCAGGCGGTTTGTTGACAACCAATAGATGGTTATCTTCAAAGAGAATGTCGATCGAACTCATTCGACCGATTCTACCAAGCTCAGCAGTTTCGGTACGAATTTCCGCAGCGCTCGCGAGCGGTGGCTGATCGCTCGCTTGACGGCCAAATCGAGATCACCGAATGTGCGATGGTATTCGCGGATGATAAAGAGCGGGTCGTAGCCAAACCCTGCGGTACCTTGACGGTGATGAGCAATTCGCCCGCTACATCGGGCGTGTTCTTCGAGCCGAACGTTGCCTTGAGGGTCTGACAAACAAAGGTAGCTGTTGAATTGAGCCGTTCGCTTTTCGTCCGGAACGTCTTTCAGTTCCTCAAGCAGTTTGTCGTTATTCGCTTCGTCGTCGCCGTGTGTTCCCGCGTAGCGAGCAGAGTAGACGCCCGGTTTTCCTCGAAGTGCGTCCACCGTCAATCCACTGTCTTCGGCGACGACCCAGCGACCGAGATGTTTGGCTTGCTCGGTCGCTTTGATCGCTGCATTCTCGGCAAATGTTTGGCCGGTTTCTTCGACGTCAATCGATCCATTGATTTCAGCAAGCGACTGCAAACGAATCACGTCCTCGGGAAGCAGTAGGCGTAGCTCAATGAGTTTTTTGGCGTTACCGGTGCCAACCACAAGTTCGAACATGGGGAATCAGTCACAAAGAAATTGAATAGGCACCAAGAAAGCAGAGAGGTCGTGTTGAGCGATACTTAAGTTGCTTCTGGGGCTTCAGCGGTACGTTCACTGAGTTGTTGATCAATCATAAACAACCCCATTGGGTTGTCGCCGATCATTTTCAACTTGTCGACGATCGCCATCGCGGTAGCTTCTTCTTCCACTTGCTCATTGATGAACCACTGTAAAAACGCGATCACAGCGTGGTCACTATGCTTGGCGGCCAAGTCGACAAGCGTATTGATCTTGCTACTGATCAGGCATTCATGCTCGTACGCTTCTTCAAATGCATCAAGCGGTTTGGACCACTCGATTTTCGGCGTATCAATTTGTTGTAGGACAACACGGCCATTTCGCTCATTGATGAAATCGATGAACTTCATTCCATGGACGTGTTCTTCGTCGGCTTGGATTCGCATCCAACTCGTCATGCCATCGAGACTTTCGGCAGCAAAGTAGTTGCTCATCGAAAGATAGAGATAGGAGGAGTAAAGCTCAGCGTTGAGATGGTCGTTGAATGCAGCTTCGATTTCTTTGTTCACGATCGTTTCCCTTTTCTAATTCCGAGGTGGCAACGCAAGAATCATTTTGCGTTTTGAAATAGGTAGTACCGCCTTCGATGCTCTTCGATAGTAAATCAATCGGCCGGTGGCAAGGGGGGGAGCAAGTTACGGTCAGCCTGGGAGCCCGAAGTGACCTAAACCGGCACGATTCGCATCGATCGCTCCGAATTAGTATTCGCAATCGGCAACCCTTACGCGACAATCGGGCGTTCCCGCCCCATGCCGCGTGCTACGAAAGAGTGCCTACGATGTGATGAGGTTGTCTCGGACAATCAAACCGTGTGCCAATCGATTAGAGGATTTACGTCCGCGGATTAACTACACCACCTCCACTACACCACCTCCACTACACCACCGACCAACGCCCAATTTGTCCATCGGCCAAATCGACGAAGTACATTTCGCCGTCAGGTCCTTGACGAATGTCGACGACATAGTTCGCTCCGGTGGCAAAAGTTTGAACATCCGTGACTTGGCCATCCGCGTTTACCGAAGCTCGGCGTACAATTCCTTGCCCCAACGAATTGAACAAAATATCGCCTTCGTAGAGCAGCCCTAGATTACCGCCGCGGATAACATCCCCCATGATGATCGCGTCGATTCCGTCGGCGGTGTGGCTAAGCGCAATAATTGCGGGCGTCGCCTCGGCTCCGCTGCTAAGGAATTCTTGACCAGCAGGCAAATTGATATAGCCACTGGGGGTGACAATGTTCACACCTTGCCCCCCTTCAAAATAGGGCCAACCGAAATTCGCTCCGGCATCGGCAGTGTTAATTTCTTCCCACCGCGTCCAACCTACGTCGCCGATAAAAAGTCGCCCTGTGACATCATCCACAGCGATTCGGAAGGGGTTGCGAAGGCCAAGTTGGTAAACCTTTGAACGGTTTGCATCGGCGTCCCCGCTGAAGAACGGATTGTCCGAAACCCCTTGCCCAGTGATTGGATCAATCCGAAGCACTTTACCCGACAAACTATCAATGTCTTGGACCCGCACGACTCTCGGGTCCATTTGGTTGTAACTACCACCGTCCCCGATCGAAACGAGGAGATTACCGTCAGGTGCAAATTCGAGTGACGCGATCGTATGGGTGGTCGAATCGCTATTGATGAAGTCACGCATGTACGATCCATCAGGATATTGCCCTGCGGCTGGCTCCGAAATCACGACCACACTATTGGTGAACCCGTTGAAATTCTGCCAGATGCTAGCAGTACCAAGCATAATATATTCGGAACCTTGGACGACGGTCGTGTAGTCGGTCGCGGAATCAAGCGTGTATCGGACGAGCCGACCGGCACGGTTCCCCCTTTGATCCGGGCCGGCATATTCATTACCGACGTAATTCCATACTTCGGGCGGATCGTACGTGTAGAGAACGTACATGTAGGGGTCACTATCGAGATCGGGGTTGATGGCGACATCCAACAATCCACGGTCAGAAAAGTTGTTGACGATCGCAGAAATATCGATCACCGGTGAAGATATCAATTGGCCATCGCGAATGACTTTGACAACGCCACCCTTTTCCGCAACGTAGGTGTTTCGTCCGTCAGCGGACCATGCGATCGCGGTCGGTGCGATCAAGCCACGCTGAACAATTTCGGTTCGCAATTCGCCTGATGGCAACACGGGCGGATCGAGTGCGGGAGCCTCCGTGTCCATCCACCATGATGAGATACGATGGGCATTGGGTTGATCCCAGCTGCCGGCGGTGAAACCGACGAACATCTGGTTGCCGACGATTTTGTCTAGCTCGATCGTCGTTTTCAATGTCGCCAAAGTAGGTTTGTCGTTAGCCTCTGAAATGTAAACGGCCAACACATTGCTTTCGCCGTTGTAGTCGACCCATGCATGATAGACACCGCCACCATTGAGATTGATCGGCGAGCGTGCTTGGGCGACGTGGTTTTGGAAGACACCGTCGGTGACCACTGCGATTTCGTCCTTATACTTATCGCCATCGTTGCGCCAAGTATCGAGTTCGATAGCGACGCTGTTGCCGATTCCGACATAGCCCATTCCGAATGCGTTTTGGCCGATCGCGCCGGTACCTGCGGCCGAGTTCTGAAGCACAAACGCGAGGCCATCTGCACCGCCGGTCCCCGAGCCACCGTTCATCTCAAAATCAAAACTGGTTTGAAAGGAACTGGTACTCGTCACGTCGATCGGAGTCGTGTAGAAAGCCGAACCGGCTTGGAAGGGAGCGTCAGAAATGATTTGCAGCTTCCCCCCGGTGACCGATGCGCCGCCATTGGTGTCAATCAAATCGGTTCCGACGAAGCTCGGGAAATTAGGCAGTGCTTGCTCGTCATCAAGAATCGTGATGGTGGTCGTCCGTGGTGCACCAAGTTCCGCGTTCACCGGATTGTCAATCGTGATGCTGAACGATTCCACGCCTTCTTCGAGGCCATCGTCGAGGATTGGGATCACTACTTGAGCTTCACGTTGCCCATCGTTAAAGCTAACGAGTCCACTGCGGCGTGAGTAATCGTCGCCATCAACGGCAGTTTGATCATAGGTTTGATAATTAATCGAGGCGGCCCCAGTCGCGTCACCAGTTCGCAAAATGGTGATGACGGCTTCACCAGCGGTTTCGCTAAAGGTCTTTTGAATCGATTCAAGGCGGAACGTCGCAGGTCCCGACGTTGGATCATCGGTTTCCATCGACCACGACAAAATGCGATGAGCATTGGGCAACGCATAGTTACCTGCGGTAAAGCCAGCATAAACTTGGTTGCCAACAAAGGCACTTAAATCGATGTTGGTCGTTAATGCTGCGGCACCCGGTTTCGAGTTTGTCGCGGCAACATAAACCGACAATCGGTTTGATTCACCGTCGTAGTCAATCCACGCATAATTGACGGCGCCGGAATTCAAGTTGATTGGTGATGGTGACGAGGCGACTTGACCGCCAAAATCGCCGTTGACTGCAACCGCGATTTCATCACCAAATTGGTCCCAACCGTTATTCCAAGTATCCAATTCAATCGCGACGCTATTGGTGATTCCACCGTAACCGAGCGCGCCGCCAATTTGTCCCAGTGCGGATGCGCCGCTCGGGGAACTTTGCAGGATGAACGTCAATCCATCGGCGCCACCCGCCCCCGGCCCACCGGCCATCTCGAACGCGAAATTGGTTGTGAATGAGGTATCACTGCCGAAAAACATTGGCGAATCAAAATAGGCTGAGCCTGCTTGATAGGTTCCAGTCGAGGTGAGTTCGAGTTTTCCGCCATTGATTGACGCGTTTCCGTTGACGTTGATCGGATCATTCGTGGCGAAGCTACCAAAATCGGGTGATCCAGTTTGGGGCGGCGAAGTGTCATCGTCGTCACGTATCGTCACGATGGTCGTTTCTGTCGAACCAAGATTCGCCCCCACGGCGTTGCTGAGCGTGACCCGAAACGTTTCGTCGCCTTCATCGGCATTGTCGTTGATAATCGGAATGGAGATTTCGGCAACCGTTTGACCCGCGGCAAAGTTCACAGTATCCGATCGTTGCGAATAGTCGCTACCGGTCACGGCGGATTGGTTGGCGGTTTGGTAGTAGATCGAAGCTGGGGCGGAAACGTCCCCGGTTCTCAATACCCGAAGCACCACTTCGCCCGCGTTTTCGTTGACCGTGACTTGGCTCGACTCAAGATTGAAAGTTCCGGGTGTGTTGTTTGGAACGCCAGGCTGAGTGTTCATCGTCCATGACAAAATGCGATGGGCATTGGGTAGCGCATAGTTACCGGCCGAGAAACCCACATAGGCTTGGTCTCCTAGAAAAGCACTCAGATCGACATTGGTCGTTAACGTTGGCGCACCGGGTTTGGCATTGATTGCCGAAACGTAAACGGACAAACGATTCGTTTCGCCGTCGTAGTCGATCCATGCAAAGTTTACAGCACCAGAGTTCAAATTGATGGGCGCAGGAGCGGCGGCGATTTGGTTTTGGCTATTGCCGTTAACGGAAACCGCGATTTCGTCACCAAATTGGTCCCAGGGATTATTCCAAGTATCGAATTCAATCGTAACGCTGTTGGTGATCCCGTCATAGCCAAGCAAGCCACCGATAGCACCAAGCGCATTCGGTCCACTGGGGGAACTTTGCAACAGGAATGTCAAACCATCCGCACCGCCTTGTCCCGCACCGCCGTTCATCTCGAACGCGAAACTCGTTTGGAACGATGAACGACTATCGACTTCAATTGGCGAATTCAAGAATGCCGAACCGGCTTGATAGGCATCATCGGACGTCAATTGCAATTTGCCGCCGGCAATCGCTGCATTGCCATTGAGGTTGATGGGATCAGAACTGCTGAAGCTTGCGAATTGGATATCTCCTTCAATGGCTTGAGTGTCGTTATCCCGGATCGTCACGGTCGCAATGTTGGCATTTAACAGGTCAGCGTTAACGGGATTGCTGAGCGTCACACGGAACGTCTCGGTATCTTCTTCCACACTGTCATTCAGAATAGGAATGGCCACTTCAGCATACGTTTGGCCTTGGCTAAAGTTAACGACACCGGATCGCTGGGAGTAGTCACTACCTGCAACCGCCGACTGATTCGTGGTTTCATACCGGATCGACGCCGCCTCCGAAGCATCGCTGGTGCGGACAATTCCGACCACCGCTTCGCCTGCATCTTCGTCAACCGTGACCTGTGAGTTGTCGATCGCAAACGTCCCGGGATCGGTGTTCGGATCGCTAGGATCATCCGTGTTCATCGACCAAGACAAGATACGATGAGCGTTCGGGACTTCGTAATTTCCAGCCGTAAACCCCACGAAAGCTTCATCGCCCAGGTAAGCACTTAGGTCGATGTTGGTCGTCAGTGATGCGGCGCCGGGTCTCGCATTGACATCGGAAACGTACACCGACAATTGGTTCGTTTCGCCGTTGTAGTCGATCCAAGCATAGTTGACGGCGCCCGAGTTCAAGTTAATGGGCGATGGTGCAGCTGCGATTTGACCGAGGCTATCGCCATTGACGGAAACCGCGATTTCGTCACCAAATTGGTCCCAGGGATTTCGCCAAGTATCGAGCTCGATCGCAACGCTGTTGGCAATGCCGTCATAGCCAAGCAAGCCACCGATATCCCCTAACGCATTGAGACCAGTGGAAGAATTTTGCAACAGGAATGTCAAACCATCCGCCCCTCGTTGTCCCATCCCGCCATTCATTTCGAACGCGAAACTTGTTTGGAACGACGTACTACTATCGATGGCGATGGAGGAGTTCGAGAACGCCGACCCGGCTTGATAAAGGCCATCGGAAGTCAATTCCAATTTGCCGCCAGTGAATGAGGCGTTGCCATTGAGACTAATCGGGTCAGAATCGCTGAAACCGGTGTATTGAAATTCATCACCCACTGCAAGCGTATCTTGATACCGGTTCAACACGGTGATTTCGAATGCCAATCCCGCTTCGATGCGACCGATTGATTTTTCTAATTCCCAGTTCGCACCGGTGATTTTTGATCCACTCACGTCGATCGATGCAGCTACATCGGCACCGGTCAAATCGGATAACGATTGAAGAAGCATACTACCGGACGATCCTGCGCCGACTTCGCATCCGTAGAGCAAGATGTCCGCATCAGGCGACAGGGCAAAGGACCATTTGGCGAGGTCGGCACCACGAGCGTCGACAACATTCGAATCAATGATTTTCCCCGACAATTTCATTTGGCCTGCTTGTCCATGCGACACGATGTGAATCGACGCGACGTTCTTCCGTCGGGAAAGCGTTTCCGTGATTTGCGTAATCGCATCGCGGTCGGCGTCGAGCAAAACGACTTCGGCAGCGTCGGATGCTTGGCTGAGCATATCCGCATCGGTCACATCGGAATCGATAAAGACGATGCCATTGACGGCTTCGGTAATAGCAGCGTCCTGTTGGGATGAATTTGCGACATTTTCGGGCCCCACTTCGGCTGCTTGGTCGGTCGCAATGGGCCCGTCAAACGCCACACCGGCATCCGCAGCGAGCAGCAGTCGTTGTTCTAGACTGGTAACGTTCCAGGACAATCGTTTTCGTCGTTTCGACAGCGACGGATGCCTAGACCGTGTGCGGCGATGTTTTGGGGGAAGCATCGGAATTCGCTCCAAAAGTCAAAAGATGCGTATCATGGAAGTCAGATTTGGAGCAATTCAACGGCTCCAAGGGTATTGATGATTGTAACTCCTTCCCGAAAAGCGACCAGCAAAAATTGCTGATGACGGAAAGTCAAGCAATTTGATAGAGTGCTGTCATCGTTTCAGACGACCTATCCGAAAGCGTCAGGACAATCATTACAGGCAGATCCTGTCGCCGAGGTGCTTTCCTACTAACACTTTTCCACCAAACTCGCAGGGATGGCTCGAGTATGTATGACTATGTGATTGTCGGTGCCGGCCTGTTCGGAGCCGTTTTTGCCCGGCAAATGTGCGACGCTGGGGCAAAATGCCTGATTATCGAGAAACGCAATCACATCGCTGGAAATTGCTACACCAAGGATGTTGGCGGTGTTCATGTCCACCAATACGGCCCTCATATTTTCCACACCAATGACGATGCCGTTTGGCAATACGTCAACCGCTTTGCTCGGTTCAGCCGATTCAGCTATCGGCCCAAGGTAAACTACCGAGGGACGATGTATTCGTTCCCGATCAATTTGACCACTCTTTACCAAATGTGGGGAGTCACGACACCTCAGGAAGCGAAAGCTCGACTGGAATCCGAGCGAGTCGCGATCGAACGTCCTTCCAATTTAGAAGAGTGGGCTCTGTCGCAAGTGGGCCGCCAACTGTACGAGACATTCGTGTACGGCTACACCAAAAAACAATGGGGTCGCGACCCCAAAGAATTACCGACGTCGATTATCCGTCGCTTGCCGATCCGGTTGACATGGAACGACGACTATTTTAACGACGCGTATTGCGGCATCCCGATTGGTGGCTACACCGCGTTATTTAAAGCACTGCTTGAGAACATCCCCGTCGAAACCGAAGCCGACTTTCTTGCCGACCGCGAACGGTTTGAATCGATCGCTCGCAAGATCGTCTATACCGGACCACTCGATCGGTTGTTTGAGTATGAACTTGGCGCGAACGATTGGCGAGGACTGCAGTTCAAACATCAAGTCATCAGCGAGCCTGATTATCAAGGAATCGCGGCGATCAATTACACCGATGCCGATGTGCCGCACACGCGATGTGTCGAACACAAACATTTCGACCCGGTGGAACGTGACCACACCGTGATCACTCACGAATTCCCGTCGGATTGGTCGGTCGGCGACGAAATGTATTACCCTGTGAATAACGAAGCAGGTGAGTCGCTACAAAAACGCTACGCGGCGATGGTACCGAAAAACTATTTGATTGGAGGACGGTTGGCGACGTACCGCTATTACGACATGCACCAAGTCGTCGCTTCGGCACTCCATCTCGCCAAGCAGCAACTCCAAAGCACCTCCGATACCATCCCGCTGAAACGAGCTGCGTGAGCTCGGGGAAACCAACGTCACTATAGCGGCGGAACGGATACCCGTTCGCCGTCGGCGATGGCGCTTCTTCGACAGGCGTCGAGAATCATCTGTGTTTTCAGTGCTAACTCACTGAAACGCGTGTCAACCTTGTTCTCGATCGCGGCGGCTGCTAACCGACGCACCATGTTGACTTCTTGCGCATTGGATTCTCCCGCTGCGTACTCATCTGCCGATTCATCGCTTGTCCGTTTGCGAAAATTCCATCGGCAATTATCGATTTGCAGGTCGTGTTTGTGGGTTGCCCAATGCGTTTGCCCGTCGAGAAACGGCAGCACAAAATCATCGATCGTCAAAAAGCCATCCGAACCGGAAACAATGGCCGTTTGCTGGTTGCCCGAAAGGAACGAACAATAGAACGTCGCCGACAAACCGTTTGCGAAAAACAGCTCTCCCGAAAATTCGCCGGGCACTGGATCTTCACCGAGTGATTCTAATGTCCGAGCCGAAACGTAACGAGGCAATTCCAAACCGGCTAGCCACAGCGAAAAACGAATGCAATACCAACCAAGGTCGCCCAAACATCCGTGCGGTTCGAGTTCACGGTTAGCACGAATATTCGACTCGGCGAAAGCATCATCACTTGGGAATGAAAAATGCGAATGAATCCGGCGTAGCGTTCCTATCGACTTTTGGTCGATTAGTTCATTGCAAACCGTCTGAATACGCTCACCGTGATCAAACATCACGCCGTCCATGAATTGCACATTGGACGCCGCACAGGCATCGATCATTTCGCGAGCTTCGTCGGCGTTGATCGCGATCGGCTTTTCACAGAGAACATGCTTGCCTGCCTCAGCCGCTGCGATAACCCAAGGCTTGCGGATTCCGGTTGGCAGAGGAACATAGACAGCATCGATATTCGGGCTTTCTATCAATTTCCGATACGACTCCATCGCAATCGTTGGTTCGCTCGGAGGAACCTCAGCGGAACATTCATCAATGAATTTCTTGGCCCGTGCAACCGAACGACTGGCGACCGCCGCAACGCGTCCGTTACCGCTCAAGTGCACCGCTTTCCAATTTTTCCGAGCAATCGCGGCGCTACCAAGAAATCCCCATCTGCAAATTGAGTTCGTCATGAATGTTTGTGGTTTGAGGGTGCGGGAGAGTAACTCTAAGAAAATGGCGACGCTCGACCGTAGGTGGATTCGCCGCAAACCACCGTTGGGCGACGACACCTACTTCTCAAACGAGTTCAACGGATCGCTTACGCGATGATTTCGTGTATTGGCTCAACGTGTTCGACGCCGACAAGTTTTTGATCCAAGCCACCGTAGAAATAGGACAATTGATTCGGATCCATCCCCATCTGATGCAGAATCGTAGCGTGTAAGTTCTTCACTTCGAGCGGTTTTTCCACTGCCCGCGACCCGAGCTCGTCCGTTGTACCGTAGCTAATACCACCTTTGATGCCACCACCCGCCATCCACATGGTAAACCCATACGCGTTGTGATCACGGCCAGTTCCTTTCGCGTATTCGGCGGTCGGTTGGCGACCGAACTCACCTCCCCAAACGACCAACGTTTCGTCCAGCATGCCGCGCCGTTTCAGGTCTGTTAGCAATGCGGCGATCGGTTGATCGGTCTCGCCGGCGTGTTTGTTATGGTTCTGTTCGAGGTCACCATGAGCGTCCCAGTTAGCATCATTGTGTGAGCCGCCACTGTACAATTGAACGAATCGCACGCCCCGTTCTACTAACCGGCGAGCGATCAGGCATCGTTTTCCAAAATCGGAAGTTGGTTCTTTGTCGACACCGTACAATTCTCGCGTCGACGCGTCTTCTTGGCTCAAGTCAACCGACTCAGGTGCGTGCGACTGCATCCTATACGCCAACTCATAGCTCGCGATTCGCGAGGACAAATCATCGTTGCCTGGTCGCGAAGCCAAATGGCGGTTATTCGCATTTTGAATCGAATCGATCAATTGACGTTGAACTTCACTGGGAAGATCGCTCGGCGGTGCCAAATCCAAGATCGGTGCACCACTACTGCGGAAAACATTACCTTGGTACGTCGCCGGCATGTAGCCGCTGTTCCAATTTTTCGCCCCGCTAATCGGACCACCACTGGGGTCGAGCATCACGACAAAACCTGGCAAATTCTCATTCTCGCTTCCCAAACCGTAAGTCAACCATGACCCAAGCGCTGGATTCCCCGACAGGATTCGGCCACTGTTCATCATCAACATTGCGGAACCATGAATCGGTGAATCCGCCGTCATCGAGTGCAAAAACGCAATATCGTCGACATGCTTACCGAGGTGGGGAAACAGCGAACTAATGTGTTTTCCACATTGGCCATACGGTTTGAATTTCCAGCGTGGTTCGACGATTCGGCCACCCGCTTTATGGCCACCGCGACCAAAGGTTGTGACGTCCACCGTTTTGCCGTCCATCCCCGTCATGCTAGGTTTGTAGTCAAACGTATCGATGTGACTTGGTCCGCCGTACATGAACAAAAAGATCACGGATTTCGCTTTGGGATCAAAATGGGGCGACTTCGCGGCAAGCGGATTCACAAATTCCGTTGTGGGTGTTTGTCCAGCAGCAGACGCAGATGCAAAGAACCCCTCGCGGGTGAGCATCGAACTCAGCGCCGCAGCACCAAAACCGCCGCCGGTTTGCCAGAGAAATTCACGGCGTGTTCGATTACAAAAGTTCTTTTTGTGAGTCATCGCGTATCCTTAATCCACAAACAAAAATTCATTCCAATTCATCACGCTAAGCGTATACAACTCTGCCGCCCGAGTCCGATCGATCGCCTCGTTTGCACTCAGCGTTTCGATCAAATCGCATCCGTCACCAACTTCAGCATCGGTTGCATCACGACCTAACACGCGTCGGATCGTCCGCCGAACTACTTCGTCATTCGAAACTGCTTGGACGTCAACCGATTTTGCTAACCGACGAGCTTGCTCATGAATGAAGTCACTATTGAGAAGCGACAACGCTTGCCCAGGCTGCAACGTTGTGAACCTTGCTTCGCACGTCAAATCGGGATCAGGAAAATCGAATGCCGTCAATATTGGCGTCAGCAACGAACGTTTGACGTGAATGTAGATGCTGCGTCGATTTTGGTCATCCGGCGACGAGTCACCCCAACCGTAACCGGGCCTTGATTGTCCGGCGAGCACTTCGTCGGATAACTTCTCGTAGAAACTTGGGCCATAGACCGTTCGATTCAACGAACCATTGACGGCCAAGATCGAATCGCGAACTTCCTCGGCACTCAACCGCCTTGAATCAAACCGCCAAAACAGATCATTGTCTGGGTCACGTTGGTTGCCCTCGTCCGTTGTCGCGGATGTCATCTGATACGTTTGACTGTTCATCATCAGCCGATGCATCGACTTGATGTCCCAACCATAGCGGATGAATTCGAGCGCCAACCAATCAAGCAATTTTGGATGCGTGGGCGGTGTTCCCAACCGTCCGAAATTATTGCTACTGCGGACGATCCCACGACCGAAATGGAATTGCCAAATGCGGTTCACCATCACGCGAGCTGTCAAACGGTTGTCATTTTTCGCAATCCAATCGGCGAGGGTGCGGCGTCGGCCCCATGACTTATTGCCAAACGCATCGGTGCGTCGAAAAACAATCTCACCGCTGTCAAGTTCGAGTGGCCCGTCCTCAAAAATCTCAGGAAACGACGGAGTAACTTGATCCGCCGGCGAATGCGGGTTGCCTCGAAACAAGACGAATGTCTTAACAGATTTTTCGATGTAGCGGGCCAACCCCATTACAATTTCGCGAGGCGGCAGCGATTGGGTCTTCGCACGCAATTGTTTCGAATCGTCACGAAGTGCGTCATAGCGAATTTGTTGCTCGGCCGTCAAATTTTGGTGTAGTTGCTCTTTGAGAACTCGTCGTCGTTCCGCTTGGTTGCCTTCGGTGGCGCGTTGATCCACTGCCGCCATCTTGGCAATTCCCGCTTGCTCGATTTCGCGCATCTCCGAATCAAGTCGCTGCTTTTCCAAGTCGGCCTGATGGTATTGCGTATTTAGCTCATCCGACGAGACGTCGATTTGATGGTTGGAAACCTGATCGCCACGATGCCCATAGCGAGTGACATCTTCGAAGAACGCCAACATGCTGTAATAATCGGTTTGCGGGATCGGATCGATCTTGTGATCATGACAACGCGCACAATTGATCGTCAGCCCAAGGAAGGCTTGACCGGTCGTGGTGATCAAATCGTCCAGCTCGTCAAAACGAGCTTGCAATGGGTCGGCCGGTTCATCGTCCCAAATACCGAGCCGATAGTAACCGGTCGCCGTCAACGTTTCGGTGGTCACCGAATCAAGTTCGTCGCCAGCAAGTTGTTCGCGGACAAATTGGTCGTATGGTTTGTTATTGTTGAACGACCGAATGACGTAATCACGATACTTGTACGCGTTTGGTTTCGGATTGTCTCGCTCGAACGAATTCGTTTCGCCGTAATGCACAAGGTCTAGCCAATGGCGTCCCCACCGTTCGCCATAGTGGGGCGAATCGAGCAAACGGTCAACCATCGTTTGGTGAGCGTTCGGATTGGGGTCAGCGATAAAATCATCGACTTGTTCAGGCGATGGCGGCAATCCGGTCAAGTCGTAGTAGGCACGCCGGATCATGACACGGCGATCGGCAGGCGGGTTGGGCGTTAGGTCCACTTCGCCGAGCGATTGGTAGACGAAGGCATCGATCGGATTTTCGCTCCACCGAGGATTGTCGACCGATGGCGGCTTTGGATTTTGCATCGGCTGAAACGCCCAATGCTTGTTCCATTTGGCTCCCTCGTCGATCCAATTTCTCAGTAGTTCGATCTCCGATTGTGAGAGCCGGTCTCCTTCGGGTGGCATTTGCTCATACAGATCGTCAGACGTAACGCGAGCGATCAAAGCACTTGCCTCGACATCGCCAGGCACGATTGCATAGTCACCCGAGTCGGTTTCGGCCGTTGCGGATTCAAAATCGGCAAACGAAACGCCCGCTTCGGATTCGTCCGGCCCGTGACAAACCAAACAGTGCTTGGCCAAAATCGGTTGAATGTCCGATCCAAATTGAATCTGCTCAGCATGCACGACGCCGACACAGCAAACGGCGGCAATCAAACAACCAACTAGGCAGCCGAGGAAAAACAGGCAAGATGCCGCTGCTGAGGTGTTGGTGCGAAACGAGCGGAAGGGTAATAGCATGGTCATCTAGGCGACGGTGAACCCAAGGCGGAACAGGTGGGGGGGGCGGTTTTCATTTGTGGTGCCGATTTAGGATACCAAGCCGAAAAGGCCTCGTCCGCAAAAAAATCGCGTCTCCGTTCGAAAGGAACGGCCACGAATGCCAAAATCGGGATTCCCGTGGATGGCCAGACTTCGTATATCCCATTGGTCCCAAATCGGGAAATCGACGACCTGACTCACATTCCCCTAGCTATTTCGCCCCTGAATCCGATTGTTTTTCATGACAGCCATGAAGAAGTTCGCCGCCTACCTGCTCGGATGCACGATTGGAATCTGCATCTCCGTTTTGCGTCATACCTGCCGATATTGCTATCACGATGATCCGCGTGAAGAGCTAAATGCTCGCGGGCGTGGGCACGCGTACGCGTCCCTACACGCTCATCAAATTGCCGGTTCGATGGCATGTGAGCGACAAACCGTTGCCATGGTTTCGCGGTCAGCGGACGGTGAAGTGGTTGATCCACTGCTGCGAATATGTGGTCACATTCCCGTTCGCGGGAGCAGCGGAGGGGCAAGAAAGGGCG
Source organism: Novipirellula herctigrandis (assembly GCA_007859835.1). GTDB lineage: Bacteria > Planctomycetota > Planctomycetia > Pirellulales > Pirellulaceae > Novipirellula_A > Novipirellula_A herctigrandis. The sequence goes on from SJPJ01000002.1 coordinate 435,999, forward strand.
GCACGACGGCTTTGAACCAGATGATTCGGTACGTCAACGAGGGGCATGTAGCAACGATAGCGATTGACGGTCCGCAAGGTCCGCGCGGTCGCGTATCGGGTGGCATTGCATTGTTAAGCAATAAAACGGGCGCGGCGGCGATTCCGGCCATCATCATTCCTTCGCGTCGATGGATTATGAAAACGACTTGGGATCGTCTACAATTCCCGTTGCCGTTTTCGCGAATTGATGCCTATTTTGGCGAACCGCTATTTGAGAAGCCAGGCGAGACGCTTGCCGATTTCACCTTACGAATCGAATTGGAATTGCACCGACTCGAAAAGACATACGATCCCGAAGAGGCGAAGTATTTGGTGGCGCGACCGTGTGAGGCAAAGAAAGCGGCGTGATGTTGGCTGGCTCATCTAAACAAACCTGACAAAGCAAACTTGTGATCAACTTCTGGATCTCTCTCCCGATGCCGCTAAGGCTGATGCTCTTGGCGTTTTTTGGCATTGTTGGAGGGGCAATCGCCAATTACGTCATCTACACGTGGTGCTGGTTCCCTCGTCCGATTGATCCTTGGGCGCCACCACCCAAAGAGGGCTCACCGCGCCGGTCAATGGATCGCGTCCCGATCATCGGTTGGTTTTCGCTTCGACGTGAAGCCGCCTTGCATGGTCGTGGATTCTGGATTCGTCCCTTGCTGATTGAACTTGGCTTGGCAATCACTTTACCGCTGCTGTATTTTTTTGAAACGCAAACCGGCGGTTTGTTGCCAATTGATCAACTTGCCGAGGCGCAAATCCCTGCGGTGCTAAGCGGGTTTGCACGCCCCGGCCACCAAATCTTTTTTGCACATTCCGTGTTGCTATTGTTGATGGTCGCAGCAACATTCATCGACTTTGACGAACAAACGATCCCGGATGAGATCACGATCCCAGGGACGATTTTCGCTTTGATTTTGGCATCCATTTCCTATGGAATATTCATGCCCACGTCGCTGCCGATCGGCGGTGCACCGACAACATTTGAGGCGACAACCTTCGAAATGCCGTGGCAAGTGAATCCAAAGTGGTGGTCTTCGACGGGGCTAATGACGGGGTTGGCGATTTGGACCGGTTGGTGTTTCGCACTTGCCGATCGCAGATTGATTTTGCGCCGCGGCTTGACGAAAGCCATCGAGTTTTTTTTCGCCGGCTTGGTACGTCACCGGACGTGGAAAATACTCGTGGCCATTTGGATCGTGGGGATCGTGGCGATTTCCATTGTGTTTAGCCTCGGCGGGATGCGTTGGTACGGGCTTTTTTCGTCGCTAATTGGTTTAGCGGTTGGTGGCGGCGTGATTTGGGCCATTCGGCTCATCGCATCGAGCGCGATGGGTGTCGAAGCGATGGGGTTTGGCGACGTAACACTGATGGCGATGATCGGCGCGTTTATTGGTTGGCAAGCAGCGGTAATCGCATTCTTTCTATCGCCCTTTGCTGCGATCGCGATCGTCATCGTGCAATACATCGTGACTCGCGAGCCACGTGTTCCGTTTGGACCCTACTTGTGCGCCGGCACCTGTTTGACAGTGATTTTTTGGAACGCCGTGATGAACCAATGGTTCCTGCCGAATCTATTGTTCCTCGGCAGTTTCATCCTTTGGCTGTGCATTGCGATGCTAGGCTTGATGGGAGCGATGCTGTTTGTATGGCGACACATCAAGCGAGCGATTTTCAGCCATTGATTAGCCACTCGTAGATTAGCCATTCGTTGATTCGGCCACCTTATCGGCGTTATCCGGGTTGGGAGGAATCACCGCTTTCGGCTTCTCGTTAACGGTTCCGGGGACTAACCATGGGCCACGAGAATTCTCTTTGACCAAACGCATTAGTTCATCGCTATCGATCGCTTCGACTTCTAGAAGCCGCTGAGTGACTGCTTCCAAAACATCACGGCGCTGTTCCAAAATCTCGCGAGTTTGCACCAACGCATCGTCGATGATTCGAGCGACTTCCTTATCGATCATCTTTGCCATTTCTTCGCTATGGTTCATTTGGTAGCCATCGCCACCGCCGCCGGCCAAAAATGCCGAACGGGAACTGCGGCGAAAATTAATCCGCCCCATTCGGCTCATTCCATAATCCATCACCATGCTGCGGGCGATTTCAGTACATCGTTCCAAGTCATTTTGTGCCCCCGTGCTGATGTCTTGAAAAATCATCTCCTCGGTCAACGTGCCGGCCAACAACACTTTCATGTTGCTTTCCAATTCTGCCTTGGTCATCAAATAGCGTTCCGACTCGGGGCGTTGCATCGTGTAACCAAGCGCCGCCAAACCACGCGGGATGATGCTGACCTTGTGAACGGGATCGGTGTTGGGCAATGCAGCGGCGACGATCGCGTGTCCCGATTCGTGATAGGCAACGCGGATTTTTTCGTCCTCATTCATGACTCGGTTCTTTTTCTCCAAACCTGCAGTCACTCGCTCGACCGCTTCGTTGAACTCTTCAAGCCCGACAGTGGTCTTTTCACTGCGAGCGGCCAAGAGTGCTGCTTCGTTGACGAGGTTCGCTAAGTCCGCACCGACGAAACCAGGTGTAATGGATGCGATTTCGCGGAGGGTAACCGAATCGTCGAGCCGCACATTCTTCACGTGCACCTTCAATATCTCTTCGCGGCCACCGACATCGGGCCGGTCGACCAAAACATGGCGATCAAATCGACCGGGACGCAGCAGCGCCGGGTCGAGCGTCTCGGGGCGGTTGGTGGCGGCGACAATGATGACACCCGAATTGGAATCGAAACCGTCCATCTCCACCAGCAACGCATTGAGCGTTTGTTCGCGTTCGTCGTGACCGCCGACGACGCTGCCGCTTCGGCTTTTGCCCAGTGCATCGAGTTCATCGATAAAGATAATACAGGGAGCTCGGCTGGTCGCTTGTTGAAACATGTCACGAACACGAGCCGCACCAACGCCAACAAACATCTCGACAAAATCACTTCCCGACAGACTAAAAAACGGAACACCTGCTTCACCAGCGATTGCTTTGGCTAGAAGCGTTTTGCCCGTTCCCGGAGGACCGACCAGTAGGACCCCTTTGGGAATCCGTCCGCCGAGAGCCTGGTACTTTTCGCTGTTTTTCAAAAAGTCGACGACTTCGCGGACTTCGTCAATCGCTTCCTCGATGCCAGCGACATCGGCAAACGAAATCGGCAGATCGTCTTGGTCATACAACTTTCCGCGGCTACGCGAGAACGACATCGGCGAGCCCACGCCGCCGATTCGCCGCAACATCATGATCCCCAGAAGGACCAAGACACCAATCATCAACAGCGTTGGCCATTGGTCTTCGAAAAATCGACTCGGTCGATCATTGTCCCAAACGATGCCAGACGCATCAAGAAGTTCGGCTAGTTGACGCGATTCGGTTTCGTTTTGATACGTGCGAACGGTCTCGAATTTAACTCGCACCGGTGCATTAGACGCAGTTTTGTTCTGACTCGACCCATTGAGTTCGCGGAACAACACCGTCCCCGTGATCATGTCCTCGGCGACCTTCAACTGATCTGGTTGGCTATATTCGATTTTCCGAGCGGGATCCGTGATGGAGGTGACGATGATCGTGCGGTCAACGGACTCGGCCGTTTCGGTCAAAGCTGAAGAAGTTGGCTGGTTCGACGAGGCTTCCGACAAACCTAGCTCGTCCGACTGGGATGGCTCGCCGGATGCCTTCTGGGCATTCGTGTTACGGAAAGCTGCCTCTTTCCCCAACAACGCCATCAAATCAGGGTAGCGAACTCGCTTTTCGGTATTTCCAAACAGAAACGCACTGAGCAACACCGCCGAAACGACTGCGGCAAGCACCAACCACATATTGCCACCACCACGTGGTTCGCCGTTGCCCGTTTTCCGTCGTTTATCGTCGCTCATTCCGATTCCTAGATCCAGGTAGGTTTTATTCGATTAAAAGGGTTGTTGATCGTGTATTGATCCCTCCGCCCAGTTTCATCAGGCATTGTTTGATTGCCCATCTTGGAGGGCAAGTCTATCTTGTTGGAACCGTTTTGCGGAGCCGCTCGTAATGATCGTGCGGGTTACGCACTTTCCTACTGTCCCAAGCCCCTTCTGGTTCTCTCGCTCGTTATCCCGTTATGTTGCCAACCGAATCCAACCGCGAGAACCTTAACCGCCAATCCACCCGCCAAACGGCGACCAAAAACGTGGCCGTTCTTGGGGCAACCGGCAGCATTGGGACCGCCACGCTCGACGTTTTGCGTCATCTCGATGCAATCGACACCGAATCACGATGGAATTTGTTCGCCGCGTCAGGGCACGCCAATGTCGAGCGACTTGGTGAAATCGCCGATGGGCTCGACCATCCGCCAGCAAAAATCGCCCTCTCCGACCCCGATTGTGCAAGCCAATTTCGCTCGCGTCACCCCGAAGGTGCTTTTCAAATTTCCTCTGGCCCCGAGGCATTGGTCGATATTGCATGCGACAAGGCGGTCGATATCGTGGTCGCGGCGATCGTTGGTCGAGCTGGGCTGGAAAGCACGATGGCGGCCATTGACGCCGGCAAACGAGTTGCCCTAGCAAATAAGGAAACGTTGGTCGTCGCTGGCTCGCTGGTCAAGACGCGGTTGGCGAATCGGTCGGCCGAAATATTGCCAGTCGACAGTGAGCATTCAGCGATCTTTCAATGCTTGGGCGACAAAACGTGCAAGCCGAAGAAGCTAATTTTGACCGCCAGTGGTGGTCCCTTTCGGTCTTGGACCACCGAACAAATGCAACAAGCCACGCTCGATTCAGCCTTAGATCACCCGACTTGGGACATGGGACCGAAAATCACGATCGATTCGGCCACCATGATGAACAAATCGCTCGAAGTAATCGAGGCACATTGGTTGTTCGATTTGCCAGCCGACGCGATCGAGGTGGTCGTTCATCCTCAATCGATCATCCATTCGATGGTTGAATTCGAGGATGGGTCGGTGATCGCGCAACTCAGCCCACCGGACATGCGTTTACCTATCCAATACGCTTTGACGTATCCTCGCCGGTTGGCTTGTCAAACGCCGCCGCTGGCCCGTGACCAGCAATGGGACTTGACGCTCCAACCGGTTGATCGCGACCGTTTTCCTGCTTTGGACCTTGGTTTTGAGGTCGCCGCGGCCGGTGGAACAGCCGGGGCAGTCGTCAATGCAGCCAATGAAGCCGCGGTCGGTCTATTCCTGGACGGCAAAATTCGCTTTACTGACATAGTACCGGCATGTCGCGCGTGCTTGGAAAGTCACTCGTTTGACCCCAATCCGACGCTTGATATCCTGCTTCGGCTCGATGGATGGGCTCGACGCGAGGTCCATCGAATCATTTCAAAACCTTAAAAACACTTATGTTCATCGATTTATTCACTCAATCGCTGCTGCTCGCCTCTACCGACGATGCGACGTTCTTATCGGTACTTGCCTCTCAAGTCCTTCTATGGGGACGTGTTGCACTTGGCATCGGCTTGGTCATTTTTGTTCACGAGCTTGGACACTTTTTGGCCGCTAAGACCTTCGGCGTCAAATGCGAGAAATTTTATGTTGGGTTTGATGTGCCGATCAAAATTGGCCCAATCAAATTTCCGCGAACATTGGGCAAGTTCAAATATGGTGAAACCGAGTACGGCATTGGCATCATCCCGCTTGGCGGTTACGTGAAGATGCTTGGGCAAGACGACGACCCACGAAAAGCCGAAGAGGAAGCGAAACGAATCCGTGAAGGGGGTACCGACGAAGATTCGCCCGAGACGCTTGATCCGCGCAGTTTTCCTGCCAAACCGGTTTGGCAACGAATGGTCATTATCAGTGCTGGTGTGGTGATGAATTTGATCACCGGTGTTCTGTTCGCTGCGATCGCGTTCGGCTATGGCGTTTCCTACAACCCCGCGATTATCGGCGGCGTGACTCCGGGCGGCCCTGCATGGCGAGCAGGGATCGAACCTGGTGGCCAAGTCATCTCGGTGGGCGGATTAAATGATGACCAAATGCATTTTCGAGAAATGCGAATGGCGATTTTGAACGAAGGACTCGAAAGCCCCGAGGATCCAATCGATATCGCGATTCGCTATGACGATGGTGTTCGCAAATACAAATTGAAAACCGATCCGCATCCTGCAAACGCGGACATGCGAATGATCGGAATATCCAGCCCGGTCTCACTGAAGCTTGACAAAGATTCGCCGGTAATGCCTGGCAGTGCCGCAGAGAACGTACTTGGTGAAAACGACGCCGGCGCGACGATCGTCGCCTACGATGGCATCCCTGTTAAAGCGGATTCGATTGTTCCATCGACACCGTTTTTTGATTACCTCTACTCGCATCCCGATAAACCGATCTCGCTAACGCTCCGGCGAACCGACGATTCCGATCACACTGTCGAATTGCCGCCGCAACAAGGCAAAACGATCGGTTTCCGCTATGGAATCAGCCCCATTCGTGGCTTGGTCGAGGATGGCCCGGCCGCGAAGGCGGGCGTCAAAGTGGGCGACCGAATTATTGCTGTGGGTGGCGACAAAAACATCGACGCGTTTGGTTTGCCGCTGACGCTTTCGTCGACGACAGAACCCATTTCGCTGACACTACTTCGTGGCGAAAGTGATTCTGCGGAACAAGAAGAAATCGAAGTGGAATTGGATCCTGCCCTCTCGCTTCAAACGGTTTCGACCACTTCCGGTTTGGCTGGTGAGATTGCCGTCAACCGATTTGGATTTTCGTACGAACCACTCACGATGATTAGCAGCGTGTTGCCCGATTTGCTGAGTCAATCGACGGCGGCTTCCGATACGAAATTAGAAGTCGGTGACGAAATCCAAGAGATTCGCTTAACTCTTTCGGATGACCAATTGCCCAAGCAACTCAAAGATGAACGCTTCGAACAAGTGGTCGAGCGATTGCGTGAAGGTTGGAAACCGAATAACGAAATACCGCTAGCCAGCTTGGTAGAGACGCTGCAATTGTTGCCCGAAGGGACGCCACTACGAGTCTTGGCAACGCGTTCGCCATCGGGTCGAGTGATCGAAGCGACCGCCACGGTCCAGTTGGACGAACGAGTTTGGAGCGAACGGGGATTGGCGTTAACTGCTAGCGAATCCACACAGACAGCGACGTCCGTTACCAGCGCATTGTCGTTGGGACTACGCGAAGGTAAGCGACGATTGTCAGACGTTTTCCGGTTCTTGCGAATGATCCCACAAGGCCAAGTGAAACTGCGTCACGTCGGCGGTCCGCTGGCGATTGTCGGAATCGCAAAATCCGAGGCCGAACGAGGAATCTCAGCCCAGTTATTGTTCCTGACGATGTTGAGTATGAACTTGGCGATCTTGAATTTTTTGCCGATTCCTGCGCTCGACGGAGGGCATATGGTATTTCTGATTGCCGAAGCGATTCGAGGCAAACGGCTTGACGAGCAATTGGAAATGAAACTGACGATGGCAGGCGTGTTAACGATTCTGTTGTTGATGGTCGTCGTATTTGCCAACGACATCATCCGCGCATTCTAGTGCGGGAGGCTCAGACCCGGCAAACCTTCCGAAGCTGATGAGGGTCTGATCGGAATCCTGAGCTTCCAACGGGCTTCTCGGCATTTCGGTCGGACGGATTGTTTGTTGGACGCTTCACCGTCGGCAGTGGAACGTTCAACAACGCGCGAACCAATTTGGACTAGAATTGGGGCAGATGGGTACATTCGCTTCGAGTGGTGCGTTTCTTTTTGTAGAACCGCCCCGATCGGGCTATTTTTGTCGCCAATCGCCTTCTCTTGACCCCTTTTCCACCTTTTCTGAGTCCGCTGCATGACGTGCATTAAGTTACGTTTTACACCGTTCGCGCTGGCAATCGCTCTGTTTTCGCCAACGATTTACACTGATTTGTCCACGGGTTCCGCTGAGGCGGCCGAGATTGTCGTGCCGTCCCAGGTGGCACTCATTAACGACGCAATCGAACAGGGTTGGCGAGATTACGAAATACGGCCCGCGTCGGAGGCCGACGACGCCACTTGGTGTCGTCGGGTTTATTTGGACATCCTGGGCCGTATTCCAACACTCGAAGAATTGAACGCATTTTTGGCTGATCGCGGCAGCGGTAAACGAGCCAAATTGGTCAACACTCTTCTGTATGACGATCGCTTCACGGAAGAATACGCGGGACATTGGGGGACGATCTGGACAAACATTCTGATTGGCCGATCCGGTGGCACCGAGCGTCGCACGTTGATTAATCGTGATGGGATGCAGAAATATTTGCGTGATGCGTTTGCACAAAATAAACCGTACAACGACTTGGTCTATGAACTCGTCACGGCGGTTGGCTCGACGAAACCAGGAACAAAGAATTTCAACGGAGCGGTCAACTTTCTGGTTGAAAAAGTGAACGAAGAAAAAGCAGTTTTGGCGACTAGCAGCACGTCGCGTATTCTGCTTGGTCAACAAGTTCAATGCACCCAATGCCACAATCATCCTTTCAACCAATGGAAACAACAGAAGTTCTGGGAATTCAATTCGTTCTTTCGCCAAACGCGTTCGTTAAGACGCTTCGTTGATGGTACTCGTGACATCGATCACGCAGAGTTAATCAATGAAGATTTCGCCGGCGAGGCAGGTGATGCTGAGGACGCATTGGTCTTCTACGAGCTTCGCAACGGATTGACGCGAGTCGCCTATCCGGTCTTTACCGATGGAACCGAGATCGCCAAAAGTGGTTACGTCAGTGACGTGAATCGACGTGACGAGCTTGGACGATTGGTTTTGCAAAGCGAATTTCTGGACAAGATGATTGTCAATCGCATGTGGGCGCACTTCCTCGGTTTTGGATTCACCAAGCCGGTCGATGATCTTGGCCCACACAATGCAGCCTCGCATCCTGAGTTGCTAGACGAGTTGGGCAAAGAAGTTCGCCAACACAGTTACGACTTAAAACAATTGATCACTTGGATCACTTTGAGCCGGCCGTATCAATTGTCCGCCGTGCTCGGCAAGGCGAACGAGATCGATGATCCTTCGATTGGAGAGATGCCTAAATTCTCGCGTTTTTACTTGCGTCAAATGAGTGCCGAACAGTTGTATCAATCGCTGGTCACGGCAACCGGAGCTGGCGCAGCCGGAAGTTACGAAGAACAGGAGCAGCAACGACGAAAGTGGATGAGGCAATTTGTGGTCGCGTTCGGTACGGACGAAGGCGGTGAGGCGACGACTTTCGATGGTTCCATTCCACAAGCGTTGATGCTGTTCAACGGTGATTTGACCAAGAATGCAACGAGCACCAAAACAGGCAGCTTCTTGGATCGTATTCAGAAGGGGGGGCGTTCGACGCGAGAGCGTTTAACGTCGTTGTTCATGGCCGCCGTCGCTCGAAGGCCAACCAAGAATGAAGTTTCCGTAGCCGGAAAACTGTATGTGGCTCGAAAGAATAACGAACTCGAGATGCTGCAAGATATGTGGTGGGCTCTGATCAATAGCAACGAATTTATCATGCAACATTAGCGTGGGCGTACTCTTTGACCCCCACGACTCTTTTTAGAATACTTTTCTCCTCAAAGGCAATCTTTATGACCAATCACTGGCAAACTCCCGCTGGGATGACACGACGGCATTTCATGAGTCACTTGGCCGGGTCGAGCGCAGCGTATGCAGCCTCGCTGTCGATGGGCAGTTCCATCTATGCATTTGCCGATGAATTGAAACAGAAGCGTCGCTCGGCAATCATGCTATGGATGGGTGGCGGTCCTGCTACGATTGACCTTTGGGATTTGAAACCCGGTTCGCCCACCGGTGGTCCATTTCGACCGATCTCAACCACCGGCAATATGCAAATCTGTGAACACTTGCCATTGATGGCACAACAGATGAAGCACATGTCAGTCGTCCGCAGCATGTCGACTCGCGAAGCCGATCACGATCGCGGTCGTTACTACATGCACACCGGCTATGTTCCCAATCCCAATATCACTCACCCTAGCTATGGATCGGTGATTGCGCATGAATTAATGTCTCAACGACCGGAGCTCGAGATTCCACCGTTTGTATCGATTGGCGGTGCCAGCGAAGGTCCAGGTTTCTTAGGCATGGCCTGGTCACCATTTTCGGTCTCCAGTAACGGACGGATTCGAAATTTGCAGATGAGCTTAGAGGAATCGCGACTGATGCAGCGAATGGCTGCACTGAACATGATCGAACAGAGCTTTTCAAAACGAACACGCGATTTACCAGCGGTTGAACATTCAAAAGTTTTGAAAAAGACTTACGATTTAATGACTAGCGACCAAATGGAGGCTTTCAAGGTCGACGAAGAACCGGATGATGTAAAAGAACGATACGGCACCAACGGTTTTGGCCAAGGTTGTTTGTTGGCACGCCGATTGGTCGAAGCAGGGGTACCGTTTATCGAAGTTGACCTCGGTGGTTGGGATAACCACCAAGGCATTCACACGATCCTGAAAGACGACAAGCTACCGACTTTGGACAAAGCCATGAGTGCTTTGATCGAGGATTTGAACGCCCGTGGGTTGTTGCAAGACACGGTGGTGATGTGGATGGGCGAATTTGGGCGGACGCCAAATATCAATGCCCAAGCGGGACGCGACCATTTTGCGAGGGCTTGGTCGTGCGTGGTCGGTGGTGCGGATATCCAAGGAGGACTGGCGATCGGCGAAACCAGTCCTGATGGATCGGCGGTTGTAACAGAACCGTTTAGCAGCGAAGATTTGATGACAACGGTGGTGAAAGGTTTGGGCATTTCGTCCGAAAAGACGTTCACCAGCAAAAACGGTCGGCCGATGAAGATCGCCGGCGGTGGAAAAATCATTAAAGATCTTCTCGGGTAATCCATTTCAATAGGCTTATGGCGAAGCGCAAACCGATTGTCCGCATGCGAAGCTACGGCCTTTATTCTCACTGGGATGCCGAATCAAAAGAGTTGCCGCAATTTATGCAATCGACCATTCAAATCGTCGCCAAGATCGGCGTCGAATTTGGATTTGTGATTAATGTCAAAGGTGGAAAGAACGAAGTTCTCGATTATTGCATCGAGCATCCTGGTATTAAGGACGCCAAGGGAAAAGTGAGGGCCCCGTTTGACGGCTGTGTTTACGTCAAACAGAACGACTGGAACTTTTATCTCGGTGACACTATTTGGGAACCGGTCGACGACAAGCGAGGTGATTGGAGAATGTTTGTCGAGATCGACGGAAACATCGTCGCCGAAAAGACTTTTGAGCTGATCTAATCCACCCATTAGACTCCGCTCCGTGTGACCCCGCGGTTTACTCCACCTTGTTAGACTGCGGTTTTGGCGTATCATCGGGACACGGTCGCGTCGGAGTCGATCGCCACCGGTTTTGCAGAAACAATCGGTGTAAAAAACACATAAGATGCTTTTGTGAAGAAACCGTAATGTCCGACAGTCTCTACTTGGCGACCAACGAAAACGCGACGGGAAAACGGATGATCGCGTTGGGGGTGATGGAACTGGCGATACGGCGGTATGAACGGGTTGTTTTCTTTCGTCCCGTCGTCCGAATCGGCCCCGAAGAAGACCAAAGCATCCGATTGATGCGGTCGCGTTATCCGATGTCCGCCACCATCGAGCAAATGCACGGCGTTACCCGCGCCGAAGCTCGAAAAATGCTGGCCGAAGATCGCTATGAGGAATTGATCCAACGCATTCAACAGCGGTTCAAAGCGTTGCAACAGGATGCCGATTTCGCAGTCGTTGAAGGGACCAGTTTCCAAGGCTTGGTTCCGGAGATCGAATTTGAGCTCAATGCGGATATCGCCGTCAATTTGGGGTGTGCGATCATGCCCATCTATTCGGCTTACAACAAATCAATCGAAGACTGTGTCCAATCGATCCGCATTGGAAACGACAGTCTCTCCGATCGAGGGGGACAATTGGTCGCGACCGTGGTCAACCAAATCAAGCCGAACGAGGAGGAAGCGTTTCGCAAAGCCTATCGCGACACGGCCTTGAAGGCGACCACGCCGCTTTACCTGTTACCCGAAGAACCGCTGCTTCGCCAACCCACGGTCCGCGAGATTCAAGCGGGGCTCGGCGCGGAGGTTTACAACGGTGACGAAGCGACTTTTGACCGAGAAGTGACGCGGCTTAAAGTCGCAGCCATGATGCTTCCGGATTTTCTGGAACGCCTCTATCCATCAAGCTTGGTGATCACTCCGGGCGACCGAAGCGATATTTTGATCGGTTGCGCCTTGGCCCGTCTCGATGCCGATGGCCCATCACCGGCCTGTGTCGTTTTGACAGGCGGATTATTGCCGCCGCCTTCGGTCGAACGTTTACTTCGTCAAACCAGCGGCTTGCCGGTGCTGAGAACAGGCGTCGATACGTTTACCGCAGCAAGCCAAGCGTCGATGGTACGAGCCGAAATTGGTGAGCATTCGCCTCGCAAGGTTGAATCGGCAATTGGACTTTTCGAACAATACATTGACTCGGACGACTTGGCCGCTCGTTTGCAGGCACCGGTTGCACATCGTGTGACACCGATGCTGTTTGAGTATTCGCTTATCCAACGCGCCCGTGAAAAACGAGTCAAGATCGTGTTGCCTGAAGGAAGCGAGCCGAGAATCTTGCAAGCCGTCGATGTGCTGCGTCGCCGAGACGTTGCCGATATCGTGCTGCTCGGTGAACCGGCGAAAGTTCGCGCTGCCGCAAGCAAGTTGGGGGTCACTTTGCCCGATTCGAATGAGAAACCGGATTGTGGTATCGAGATCATTGACCCTCGCACGAGCCCGCTGCGAGAAATGTTCGCGCAAGAATATCACCAACTTCGCGAGAACAAGGGTGTTACACTCGATGTCGCGCGAGACCGGATGTTGGAAGTCAGCTACTTCGGCACCATGATGGTCAAACGGGGATTAGCTGGGGGAATGGTATCCGGATCCATTCACACCACCGCCAACACGATCCGACCGGCCTTCGAGTTTGTCCGGACGCGTGAAGGAGTGGGGTGCGTCAGTAGTGTCTTTTTGATGTGCCTAAAACATGGTGTTTTGGTTTACGGCGATTGCGCCGTGATCCCGAACCCAACCGCAGAACAATTGGCCGAAATCGCCAGCAGTAGCGCCGATACAGCGGCCCAGTTTGGTATTGAACCACGAGTCGCGATGTTGTCCTACTCGACGGGCGAAAGCGGGCAAGGCGAAGACGTCCAGCGTGTTCGTGCGGCAACAGCGCTACTAAAAGAAAAACGTCCCGATTTGCTAGTCGAAGGACCTCTTCAATATGACGCCGCGATTGATCCGAAGGTCGCAGCAACGAAACTGCCCGACAGTAAGGTGGCCGGACGAGCGACCGTCTTTATCTTCCCTGACCTAAACACCGGCAACAACACATACAAAGCTGTGCAACGTTCCGCCGGCGCCGTTGCAGTCGGCCCGGTGCTACAAGGACTGCGAAAACCCGTTAACGATCTTTCACGTGGCTGTACGGTTGCCGATATCATCAACACCGTCGCCATCACTGCCATCCAAGCCCAAGCAACATGAACGTCCTGGTTTTTAACGTCGGCAGCACGACTCTAAAGTATGCCCTGATCAATACTGAAACATCCGAGCGATTGAGCGAAGGTTTGGTCGACCGAATTGGACAAACCGGCGGGGACGCAGCCGACCACTTGTCCGCGGCCCAAATTGTACTCGAAAAACATGCAACGCTTGATGTCAATGCGATTGGACATCGGGTAGTCCACGGCAGTGATTTTTTTACCGATTGTACGATGGTGACACGATCCGTCCTTGATGATTTAGCGACGCTCGATTCGATAGCACCGCTGCACAACCCGCCCGCTCGTGCGGTGATCGAGGCGATTACGAATCTCGATATGCCAATCCCACAAGTGATGGTTTTTGACACAGCGTACTTTTCAACGTTGCCTCCGAAAGCGTATCGCTACGCAGTCCCCGAAGAAATCTATCGCGACTACAACGTCCGACGCTACGGGTTCCATGGCACATCGCACCGCTATGTAACCGAGCAAACACTTGGCTTTTTCGAGGGTGACACAAGCCAAACAAAAGTCATCACGTTGCATCTTGGGGGCGGTGCCAGTGCCACGGCATCCGTGGGCGGAACGGCCGTGGAAACGTCACTGGGCATGACGCCTCTTGAAGGATTGGTGATGGCCACGCGGACCGGCGACATTGACGCGTCGGTACCCCTACATTTGATGCGTCAAGCGAAAATGTCGACCGAGGAAGTCGACAAACTGCTCAATAAACAAAGTGGTTTAGTAGGCCTTTGCGGCGACGCGGACATGAGAACCATTTTGTCTCGACGCGATAAAGGCGACGAAGCAGCGAAATTGGCAATCGAGGTGTACGTTCATCGAATACAAAAATACATCGGTAGCTATATTGCCGTCCTAGGCGGGTTGGATGCATTGGTATTCACCGCGGGCGTAGGCGAGAATGCTGCGGCCATTCGAGCTTTGGTTGCAAAACCATTGTCGTGCTTTGGTATCGAGATCGACACAGAAGTCAACGCAAATGCAAGGCCCAAGGGCAAGATCGTGGATCTGTCCACTCCAAACGCAAAGGTTCGTACTCTCATCGTACCGACCGATGAAGAGCAAGCCATTTCCAAGCAAGTGGAAGGATTCCTTGGCCGTTGATCGATTCGCGGTCATCATGTGATGCGAACGGGCTGCTCGATGGGTCCGCCCGCCAGAAGTTGGCCCGCCTCCCGATGATTCGATTTATCCCAACGGCAAAACGCCACTGAGCGGAACCGATCGCTATCGGAGACCGCGTTCGTGGCCCTGGCGACTAAGCGGTAACGGCCCAGTGCGGTAACGGGCCAGTGCGGTAACGGGCCAGTGCGGTAACGGGCCAGTGCGGTAACGGCCCAGAGCGTTAACGACTTGGAGCGCTTCTACCACTGGAAAGGGACTCCTCTAAAATCGCTTGCAACTGCTCCACTATCTCGGGTCGCGATCCCGACAGATTTAGCGTCTCGCCAGGATCAATTTCCATGTCAAACAATTGTCCCGGAGAATTGGGGGCAGTGTCAGCAAAGTGATACTCTGTTAGCATTTTGTGCGTTTCGTAGTTGTTCCCACCCGATCCTTTGTGTGCCAAATATTTCCAACGCCCGCGTCGAATCGCCAAGTATTTCTTTCCTCCAAATCCCTGTTGTAGCAAGTATGGGCGGATCGGGTCCTCTCCCGCCATGCCTAAGAATACCGGCAACATGCTAAAACTATCCTCGGCTGCATCATCAGGCAAAGGTTCGTCGACAATCTCCGCCACCGTTGCCATCACATCGGTCAACGATGTGAGCTGATTGGACGTCGTTCCGGCTGATACTTTTCCGGGCCAACGGACGATCATCGGCACCCGGTGACCGCCTTCCCAATTATCGCGTTTTACGCCTCGCCACGGTCTAGCGCCATCATGGCCTTGATCATGTCGCATGTGATACACCGTGGGGACTTCGGGGCCGTTGTCGCTGGTGAAAATCACCAATGTATTTTCGGCGAAACCTAGTTTTTCAAGTGTGTTCATCAGCTCGCCAACGATGAAATCCAATTCAAAAATGAAATCGCCGTGCGGCCCCGAATCCGTTTTCCCCTTGAATCGATTAGCAGGAAAGGATGGCAGGTGAACCGCTTGCGTGCTGTGAAAAAGGAAGAACGGCTGATCGGGGGTTGCTGTGGCGTGTTGTTCAAGGAATTGTTGGCTCTTTTGAAGAAACAACATATCGACCTCTTCGGGATCAAAATCGGGTGCGATCATCCCACGACGATTGTCGTTGGCGTAAGGATGTTTTGGCAGCTTCGATTGATCAAGCTGTTTCACGGGAGGAGTTGGAATTCGGTTGCCATCAATGAATGCGTACAACCAATCGGTCGTAGGGCAGCACGCGGTTCCGAAAAATTGATCAAACCCGCAATCGAGCGGGCCACCGTCAATCCGACGTGAATAATCAATTCGTTGCACTGACTTGAAATCACCTTGATGGATTGGTTTACCATCTTGATCGAAGAAGGTTAAACCAATGTGCCACTTGCCAAAGCATGCGGTCAAGTAACCTTTCTGACGCAGCATCGCCGGCAAAGTCATGCGTCCAGGAGCGATCAACGACGGCCCGCCAGCTCCTGAGAAAACTCGGCCTCCGTTTGGAACCCGGAAAGCCATTTGCCCCGTCATCAAACTGTAGCGAGTCGGTGTGCAGACGGTACAAGGGCTGTGGGCGTCTGTAAAACGCATTCCCTCGGTCGCCAAGTGATCGAGGTTCGGTGTTGGAATTCTCGATTCAGGGTTGTAACACCCAACATCGCCGTAACCCAAATCATCTGCCAAAATAACGACAATGTTTGGAAGATCGCTAGCGAACACGGAGTTCCCCAAAGCGGCGATGACCACCGTCATCGTGACGAAAAGGGCTAATTTTAGAGTCAATTTCATCGCTTCACATAAATCTTGAGTACAGGTCAGGAACAGGTAAAAGTTACGTGCCTCGGGACTCGCTGGAGCTTTCCACGGCATCGGCATTGCCGAAGCGAGTGCCAAACGCCGGAAATTTTCTTCCTCAAGCCGACCTACTATCGCAATAGCGAGAACAAGCTTGACCATTGTGACGCTGCGGAGAGGAATTCCTTTTTAGGGTTCATCACAAATGCTCCTGGACGAGCATAACAAACACCCTGGTTTCTTTGAGGTCTTCTGCGTTAACTGAACGTGTCACCTCGTTTGTTCTTCTTGACGCGTCGCGATAGGTACATAACCAATCTCCAATCCTTTTGGCGGAGTGACCAGCAATGCCGGGTCGAGGTCCGCCAGCGTACCGAGCGTCGGCGGTGCAAGGTATTCGCGATCTTTGGTCCATGTGCGATGCAGTTTCTCAACCTTTAACTGCATCGCTTCACGCTCTACTTCCGTCAAATCAGCGTTGAGAAGTGCGGGCTGATCGGCGAACCGATACCAGTAGTATGTCACCACACTACCATCACCAAGTTTTGCTTGAAACGGACCCGCCGCAGGACCAGGCTTCTTCCAACAACTCAATGGATCATCGGGGGTAACGTAGGGTTCAGCCATTTTATGATTGGCCCGCTTATCATTGGGGCGATGGAACTGCACGTTAGCCAACCCCGTTTCGACGGGTACCTCAGCAGATGGAACAGGAACCCAAATCGGCTTGTCGGTTTCTACACCATCCAAACGATAGTACTCGGGAAGCGTTACCAGCTGACCATGTTCGGATTCTGTTTTTGTTGCGAGCTCGTAGTTCCAGCGATAACCGTATGAAACGGAGTCAAGCTCGACGGGACTGGCAAACGCGTCCCATGCAATCTTGACCCTCTGTTCTTTTGTTGCCGAACGAGGATAGATTCTCCAAGTCGATCCACCTTTGGACATGAAAGTTTGTGGAGCCGACGCACTTTCATCGATCTTGCCATTAGCCGCGGGTCCCCCGTCAAACCAAGTTTTGACGGCATCCCAAAGGGCGTTTTTGTTGTAAACCAGCATGCGATGCACAACCAATGAGTCTCCGCTGGCATCTCGAGGAAACGATGTCGGCGCAACTCGCGCATAGGTCACACCGTTTGAATCCGTGGCCTGGAATGCAGGTATATACTGAGTTTCCATTTGCAGCGCCTTGTTCGGCTTTGACGGACGGCTATCCAAGAACAAACCACTAAGCGTCGGATCATCGGCGGTCGCTGCGGACCAAAAATAGGGAGTAAAGAAAGCGACTGGCCCCTTGAAATTTCCCGTGTTGAGAAACAGTGTCCAGCAACGATCCCCCGTTGGTACCTGTTTTCCCGCTGTCGTCGATTTGTGCGTCGAAAGCGGAAGCGGAAGATAGCCGTAGCCAACAAGCTCATTGCAAGTCCCTTGTTTCAAATTCAAACCATCCGGTGGCCAAAGAACGGATGAGCTAAGTTGAGCGATACCATACTTGCCTTTGGGCTGGTCCCAATCGCGGCCTTTGCCGGCACCAGGCCCGTTAGCCCATTCACTAAAGTTCAGTGCGACGCCTCCCATGATGAACTTTGGCGTTTCAGTCGCAAATCGCGTGTCACGCCACCAGCCCAAGCCACCTTCAATATCCGAGTACAACTTGCGATCTGGAGTGGCTCCGTCATATTGGGCAAACATCCACGTACCAAACAATCCAGTCTGAAAACGATTTCCTGGATAATGGTTCAAAAGCGGCCAAGCTGTCACATACATCGAGAAACCAGCGTTGTAGGTTTCAGGAGCCTCTTGGTGGGGAACAAGAAGATACCCCGCCATCTCAACCTCCGTCGGCGAATCATCACAACGTCCGACATGGCCTCCCAAAAGAAGCATCCCAAGGATGTAACAAGACACGGCAAAGCTATTTTGACGGTGAGGCAACATGGGCAAGCAATGATTTTTTTGAGTAACAAGCTGGGGAAACGTATCGCAGAATCGTTCGTGACCGGGAAAAAAAATGCACGCACTGGTAACGGTATTAGAGCATATATTTATTGCGTAGTGCGGTGCTATCTTTATTGCGCACGTAGTCCGGTACGACCGCAGGCGAAGCGAGCTACCGCTCGGATTGCGTTCGCCCACTCCCGTTGGTCGCTAAATTCATGTCATGACAACATCGATTTCAGCGACAACGGATGTAGGGGCAGTAAAGCCAGCCGAGATGCTCTGCGGGGTTCTGCTGGGCCTACTGAGTTGCCTCGCTCAATTCCCAAAACGCTCACCGAATGGCAAGACCAATTTGTCGCAAAGCCGACTCTATGATCGCGCAACGATCAACGAAGAGGCTCGAAACCGGCGACGAACGTTCTCGGGGGCAAAGGTCCGTCTTTTCTCATCACGGTTTCTTCGGAACCACGATGCAACGAGTGCCAAAGTATGCGGGAAGGGACCGTGCCCTCGGTCGATCGAGCTTTTTGTAACCGCACGCCATTGACGTAGCTTCGGTTTTAATCCTTCGTAGTCCGCTTCGGTTCTCGGCTCCGCAGCGACATCGGCGACTTCGCCACCATGGATCAAATACCAGGTATTGAGTCCGTCGTAACCGTTCACTGGATAAATGAACGTGTATTCGCGTCTTGCTTTTGCCAATATCGCGAGTTTGCGATGAACATACTCCAACGATTGAAGCGTTCGCCTTGCACTGGCCGCTAACTCGTATTGTTGTTTTGCCGCTGCCCGCTTCATTTGTTCGCTGATTGCAATAATCGGCTCATCGTTGAAGCCATCTAAAAAACTCTCCGCTGCGCTGACTTGCAATTGATAGTCTTCGTGGGTGCATGCGGCAGCACACGGTCCGAGACAGGTATCAAGTTCAAGCCGCAGACATCCGGGACGATGGTCGAGATCAAATAGCTGTAATTGTTCGGCAAAATGGAACAACTGTTTTTGACTACAATCACGAAGCCGAAAGACTTTATTGAGCCCATCGATCGCTCGCTGCATTCGACCGGCGCCATAGAATGGTCCTTCAATAGCGACGCAATCCGCAGGTGCTTTTGCAGACAAGAAAAAATACGGCGCTGGCAACCGGCCAAGACAAAGGTAAACAGGACGCTGACGCTTAGGCACGCCTTGAACGTTCCAACGAGGACTGTGGCGGCGAATCAATTGCTGTTCGCGAAGTAGCGATGCGAACTCGCTCGGTTGGGTCTCCCACTGGATCGCTCGAGTCGACTCAATGATTCGGCCTCCCTTTTCGTCGGAGCTCGAATCGGCGAAGTAGCTCAACAGCCGCGAACGCAGCGATTTACTTTTGCCGACATAGATCAATTCGCCTGTACGATTAAGCATCCCGTAGACGCCGGGAACTCGCGGGCACAACTGCATCACTTGACCGCGAAGCGATTCCTTCGTCTTCCCACCAACCGCTTCGATCCCTCGCGGCGGGTGGGGGTTAAGCGAATCGACACCGAACCCGAACGTCGGTTGATCACGCAAAATCGCTTCCATGCTCGATGCTTTTATCCTAGAGATTGACTCGACTCAGGCCCGCGTTTTCGGCCAACACAATTAAGGGGCACACTGTGGAGGCCCACACACAGTGGAGGCCCCGTACAGTGGAGGCCCCGTACAGTGGAGGCCACACAGCTCGCTGCGATGATTATGCCGAATGGGCGCCATTATGGCAATCAAAAAAGTCAAGCTAGCAAACGCTTGTAGGTTTCCACCAATGTGTCGATTGGAAAAATGCAAAATGGATGTTCACGGCTTTTCAGCACTGCGAGGGAGCCACGCCGCCGAATCGCATTAGCCAATTCGTTCTGCAAGTTCGCAGCAACGTGCTCAAGTTGCGACGCCAATCGCTCGTTGATCGATTCCACCCGTTTGTGCCACTCTCGTTTATCGGTCTTTAACCAGTGCTCGTCTTGAAACGGCACCGAATCGAGTAGCGTCCGCTTCTCGGCCAAAAATACTGGATCGAAATCCGCTTCGTCTCGAAACCGCTCGGGATTGAACCGGACGTCGCGAATTTTGCGTTTTAGCTCGCGTATACGAGCGTCCAAGTCGCTGGGGGAATCGCCGGGCAATTGAACCGTTGCCGAAACGACCATGAACTGGGGCGGATCAATGCCAAAGAACCGCTCGGCAATCCGGTCCCCCAATTGGTCATATTTCCCGCCGCCAATGCCGTGCAAAAACAAGTCGCTTAAGACCAAACGTGCGTACATCGTTGTCAGTAACGCTCGCGGCCGAATCTTCAATTCACTCGTATTTGCCATCGCCAATTGCTCGACTGCGGCAGCAGGCGATTGATCAAGTGATACCCGGCACTCTAATCCCATACGATTGCTAAGGATCAATTCGGTGCTGGTCCGTTTAACCCAACCGGCGTGCCGCTGAGGTGCCGCGTCGGAATAGAGCCATATCGGTGCCTCGTACCAATGGCCGTCAACATCGCCGCCATCGCTAGCCAAATTAGGCACCGGATGTGAACTGCTGCGGATACCGTGAACTTCTCGGTAATACTCCGTCTCGGAGTTATAAATTTCTTGAAAGCGTGGTAAGTCGCTAAGCATCATCAATAGAAACTTTGCAAACGCCTGAGATCGACACACCACGCCAAGCGGAATTTCCAGCGTCGACAACCCGATATCCCCTTCGAGTGCATGCCTTGCTTGGGCGAGCGCGCACCCAGCAACACCGCAGCGTTCGACGGCTTCGCGGGCATGTTGCCAAAGCTTATTCACAAGCGGATGAGGGATAATCGGTGCAACAACCGCGGCCACCGCTTCGTCGAAATGATCAAACCGTTTTCGATCAGTGATCACAGTTTGTTCATAGGGTACGCCACCACCAAACCGATCATACCGAACCGTTTGATAAACGTACTCGCCGCAAGTTTTGTCGATCGTTGGAACACGGATACTACTGCCCGACGCCGCGTCATTGTCGATCACCAAATTGATCGCCACCGCGTCGTGCGATTTACCAAGGGAATCGAGAACAAAGTTTTTGAACCAAACCCCGCTATGAAAAAGCGATGGTTGATGGCCTGCCATGATGATTGGGGCCTCATCACGATTAGCGATCAATTCGACCTTTCGATAAGCCGACGTGTATCGCACCGCATCACTGATTAGTTGACGCCTTGCTTCGGTGCGAAGTTCTTGCCAAGAGGAATCGTGCTGAGAGAGAAGGCTCAAGTTGCTGCGCAGCAAACCACCTGCATCTCCGATGCTCGGATCTGCAAAAGACTCTCCGTGGGATTTAGGAGCACTGTAGTGTCGGAATTCGTCGATAAGCATCAAGGCGGTCACTTCAATAACAGCGTCGCCGTTCACTCAACGAAAGGCGACAATGATTACTTTCCTGAGTCTAGCCAATCACTTGCTTCTTCGCACCGATTTCTGTTCCGAAAGAGGCCCCTTG
Organism: Novipirellula herctigrandis; assembly: GCA_007859835.1. Classification (GTDB taxonomy): domain Bacteria; phylum Planctomycetota; class Planctomycetia; order Pirellulales; family Pirellulaceae; genus Novipirellula_A; species Novipirellula_A herctigrandis. The sequence goes on from SJPJ01000002.1 coordinate 457,853, forward strand.
CTCAGCAGCCACTCGAATCGCATCGTCAAGGACTTGATTGTAATATTGCAACCGCGTCTCGGACTCATCAAGTGACCCACCAAACGATCGGCTCAAATCCAAATAGATCAGAGGAACGGGAATTTCAATGATCCGCAATTTCGCAGCGACCGCTTCGACCCACAACTGCAGTGGCATCGCATAGCCAGTATCGGTAATTCGCATCTCTCGAAGTGCCAAAGTCCGGTAAGCTTTGAAACCGCAAAAGGCATCCGTCAGATTTAATCCAAGTCGCTCATTCAATTCGCCAGTGATTCGCCGATTGATAAACATCCGTTCGGGCGGCGGTGCATCGTCGCCTGCATATTTCTTCAAATAGCGACTACCTGAAACGATGTCTGCCATCGAAGCCGCTTCGATAAACCGAGGAATCCGCTTGGGTTGGTGCTGACCGTCGCAGTCCAACGTCACAACGCCATCGAAGCCTTCTTCGATTGTGTACTGGAACGCGCTCGTCAGTGCCGCTCCATACCCTTTGTTCCCATCATGATGTATGACTCTGATGTCATTTCGGCTGCGCAATACATCCGCTGTCCCATCGGTTGACCCGTCATCCACGACCAACACGTCGGCGGCGTATTTCGTCACTTGATCTAGAATCTCGTTGACAGTACCAACTTCGTTAAAGACAGGAATCGCGGCTAACCATCGTTCACATTTAGACATATTTGCTCGGTCTGCTTTTTGGCGCGTTGTGGTGGAAAAGGAATGGTCCGATGAAGTATCGATGACCGACAAGTGAAGAAACCCGTCACACTCGAACGATTGAGCGTTTTTAGCAAAACCCGTTCCAGAGCCAGTATTCTACCGACGTTTAGATGTCCGTCAATATTTCCGGCCGCTACGGGAAACATTCACGCCGCTATATCAATATTCTCGCCGCCATCTAGCGAATCGGATTCGATTGCACCCGCCTTCTGCTACGCCGCCCTGTGAAATTCGGCAGGCTCACCTTGAGAGCTGACTGCCGTTTTGCCAGCAATTTGTACAACCGGTGGCAACGGACGCCAAAGCGATCTCCCAAACGCGATCGAAGGCATTTCGATCCATCGATACATGAACCGCGATAGGTGAAAAGTAAGCGGATAGAAAACCATCAGCGTCAAAAATTTGGACGTCGCGTTGAAACTCGCATTGGGCGCGACCAATCCGAACAGCTCATCGTGTAAACCGAGCAGCGGTTGGTGGATCAAATAAAAACTGTAGCTGACCACGCCCAACTTCGACATGTGACCCCAGAACCGAGAACCAGAGCCCATTTCTGGGATCGTCCATTGCTTTGTGACGATACGGTCAACCACAATCGATGTCAAAACAGCAAACGCCAAGAACGCAAATTGAGACGTCGGCCGAAACTGGGGAAACGCAAACGCACAAATTGCGGCTGCCCAAAATGAAACATTTGAAAAGTAGGTCGGACGATCTTCAAGGTAACATTCCGCCAAGTAGGCACCGAGTGACCAGCTAAGCCAATACGCGAACGGTGATTCGGTGATGTGGACCGCAAGTGGTGCTCCGTAGTAGACGTCTGTGAATGAAGACACCGACGTGATCACGATTTCGATGCATCCGACATACAACAACGTTTTCTTCCACGACCACCGACGAGTCATCCAAAATAGCAACGGATAGACCGCGTATAGCTGTAGCTCCACAGCGATACTCCAGAACGATCCATTGATCCCGTAGAAGGTTTTTGAATCGAAATTGTGAACCGCCAAAAGGTGCGTACTGAGCTGTGTCCATCCATCCGCAGCACGATCGGCAAATCCTAACAAGGGCCAGACAAAGAAAAAGAGTATTGTCGCTAATAGATACGGTGGATAAATTCGAAAGAAACGTCGGTGTGTAAAACTTCGCCAGCTGGAATCACGACTCTTTTTGTAGCTCAAATGAATACAAAAACCGCTAACCACAAAAAACACCGCAACACCGGCCCATCCGAACGAGAACGGATAGAAGATCATAAACGAACGGCTGGTGGAATAGTCTCGGACCAAACCTGCCCAGGGCAGCTTGTCGTACCAGAATGCTTGACCGAGCGAATGAAAAAGAAAAACCGCTAGGATCGCGACGCCTCGAAGTGCATCAAGTCCTTGGATATGATTGTTCGAATGGCAAGTGTCTTGGTTAGGCATGTTGCGATCCAGTTGTGTTGGTCTTTAAATGCATCCCCACCGGACACAAGCCGATTCGTCATGCCGCGCGTCGTTCATCCGTTTGGAACATCCGACGGATGATCCGTTTGCGGCGACGGAACTTGTTCTTCGCAGTCCGAGTTTGATGCTTCCACCACAGATGAATAAAGTCGCTCGGTCGTTCGGGTTCGTAATCCGCCCAAGCGGTACGCGATAGATAATGCTGAAACTGATACGCTTCAGGATGAGGACAGAAGTAATGCCATGGCTTGAGTGCCGATGTAAAATGGATCACCCATGGGTCATGTTTCAACTGTGAAAACGCCTTCTGATCAAATGGACTTTCGCTTGCTGAGGGGTAAGCGTGAAAATGGGCCCCTTGGTTCCAACGTCCATCCAACTCGCCCCATCGCCCATACATGACAACGTTAAGCGCATATTGGTCCCACCACAAAACATGTTCGCGATGTTCTTGTAAGCAGGAAAATAGTTGTTCATCAATTTTCTCGTGGCGCCAATGATCGACGTCAATCACTAACAAACCAGCGTTGAAGTATTTTGCATCGGGTGACATCGCCAAAGCTTTGTGGTTAGCGACGGGCGTCGGTGAAACAATGTAGTGTTTGCAGTCGTGAAAATTCGAGATCGTCGAGGCACTATCGATATACGGTGCCGCAGCGTCCTGAGCAGCCAACACCGCGTTGCCGTTTAGAGGTGACCTCCACAATTCGGCTAAGTTCTTGCAAATCAACAAGTCCGAATCGAGATAGATCACTCGTTTGACCGATTTTGGCAATACGCTTGGGATCAAAATACGCAAGTACGACGCCGCGCTTACATGCCCACTTACGGGAACATCTTTCAGCATCGCCATGTCGATTTTTCGAAACGCGATCGACACTCGCTCGTCGCGAACAGACTCAGCAATTTTTTGTTGCGACGCTTCGGCAATTCCTCCATCGAAAATGTAGAGTTGGATCGTCTGCATCGGATCCAAGTGGTCAATGACCGAACGCAGCGTAACCGCAAGTGGCATTGCGTACGCTTCGTCACAACCACTGACCACCACAATCGGTTCCACCGTTTTCATTCTCCGACTCCCTGAATTGAATTGCGAGTAGTTTCGCTATGCGGCTCTCTTCCGCGACTCGCTGATATTGATTGGCTCGGCGCGGTTCAATTGTTGCGCCAATATGTCAACCGCCTTCGGCAAATTCTCGATTTTGGTTCGTAGCATTGGACGAGGACGCTTCGAAACCAACATCCGCGTCGCGGTCGAATCCAACATCACGCTCAACCCCTTCATTAGCAAATGCAGTCGCGCCGGACGCAAACGCCATGCCTCGATTAGCAATTGGCCGCCTCGGAATCGATCTGCCGAGGCATCATTTTCTGGTTTCGATCGCCGATGAATTCGCGATGCCTGTTGAAAGACTTTGCATGCATAATCGCGACACGTAGAAGGATCAATTGCGGGCGATCCAATGTATTGGCGAATCGTATAGGCGACCGCTTCAACGACCAACGCCAACTTGGCCGTCGTCGCATCCCCGTGGCATTTACGGTACAAACAATGCGACTGCGGAACATGAGTAAACGAAACGCCTAACGTCGCACAACGCAAAAAGAATTCGTAGTCCTCACAATATTCGTGATTGCTACTCCATTGGCCCGTGCGTTCAAGGACGCTGCGCCGCATCAGGGTTGCCGACGGAGTCAGAAAACCGCGACTAAACAGACTGGTTGGAAAATCAGCGACTTCCTCCGCGGTAGGTCCGTAATTCCCGATCACCCGATCGGTGCCATCTTCCACCATCGTCACGTCGGCGTAGGCAAAATCGCAGCCGGTTCGGACGAGTGTATCCACCATCGTTTGAAGATACTTCGGTAGCCAGCGATCATCCGAATCGAGCGTTGCAATATATTGGCCCTGAGCGACCCGAAAGGCAACATTGCGAGTGTCCGCCGCACCTAGATTCTTGGCGTTGCGAAAGTAACGGACGGAGTTTGGGACCGAGTCGCCAAACTCGTTCACGATTCGTTCGGTCTCGCCGACCGATGCGTCTTCAACAACGATCACTTCCCAATTTGGGTACGTTTGGCTACGAATCGTTTCCAGTGTCGCGCCGATCAAATGGTCGCGGTTGTACGCCGGAATCACGATCGTAACCAATCCTGGGCAGGCTTCCTGATCGTATCTAATCGGTTCAATCATTGGGATGAACACCTTTGTTTCAAAGGTAAATATTGGGTCTCATCCCTCTATTTGTCGGTTTCCGATGGCTTTGAAAACCAATGCTTTTGAGTCCTAAAATCAGAATAGCCAGAACATCCGCTGCCGAATGATCCGTTCGCAGAAGTGAATTCTTGCTTCTTCTGAATCAATGCTTGCATTTTCGACGAACTGATGCTTAGGCGGAAACCTAACACCGTCTCGTGTTCGTTGCTCTCGCACCTCCAACCCTTAGCGATGCAACGAAGTGCTGGGAAATCGTCCGATGGACGGTTACAGGCAAAACTCAATCCATTGTTATGCCCCAACATTGATGCCATGAGAAAGTCCACTGAGTCGACGCGATTGCGAACCAGTTGCGTGGTAAACAATTACAACTATTCCGATTATGTCTGCGAAGCAGTCGAATCCGCGATCGCGCAAGCGTTGCCGTTCGATGAAATCATTGTCATCGATGATGGATCGACCGACGATTCCGTCAATCGCTTGCGACATCAGTTCACGTCGGAGAGCAAGGTGACGATCGTCACCAAGGAAAACGGAGGCCAACTCTCTTGCCTGCACGCTGGACATCATTTGGCGACCGGGGACGTTTTGTTCTTTCTCGATGCGGACGATCGCTATGATCGAAAATTGACACAAAACGCTCTTTTAATTTTCGAAGCTCACCCGGAGATTGATTTCCTAAGCGTTGGTTATCGCAAAATCGGCAATACCAACCGCGGTCCGGTACGGAACAAACCGACTCGGAATTGTGGGATTAGTACGCTCGGGGCAATTTACCACCGCAATTGGATCGGCAACCCCACATCATGCTTGTCAATGCGATCGAACTTGGCCAAACAAGTCCTTCCCTTTCCCGACGAAGCGGCTTGGCGAATCCGAGCTGACGATGTGCTTGTCCTTGGGTCATCGATTGTCGGAGCTAACAAGTATCACCTCGATCTTCCACTGGTTGAGTATCGCATTCATGGAAACAACGGCTTCGCGAACCGGAAGCAGAGCAATCAAGCAAAAATGAAACACGCGATACAGACGAATCGACTGATTCGGTACTATGTCGAAAAGATGGGATACGATCTTAAGTCACTCGCCGAATTATTGCCTCGCGAGTTCCGAACGCTCCAGCGTCCATCGCTTCGTGAACTATTCGACTACGTCCGAATGTGCTCAAGCACCAAATTGCCATGGACGCTGCGGCTGGGTTACGCATTGAAGCTGTTGAGCCATTATCTGAATGACTCGCGTCGTCCGGCCGATGTTCCCGCCGAGGCTGTGATTCCAGCCGAAGCCGTGATTCCAGCCGAGGCGACTGAGCCGATACGAAAAGCAGCGTAACCTCCGCTGGCCTACTTTGCGGTCTGTTTAGCCAATTCCTTTTCAGCGGCTGACAATTGGCTACTGTATTGGGAAAGTGTCATCTCTATTCCGAGTTTTTCGGCCGTGTCACAGAGCAGACGCAATGCGGCGACTCGAATCGGAAGCGGTGAAACGACCGCGCGGCGTGTACCGGCTGCTCGCAAAGCCGACATCGCTTCAACATCTTTCCCCAGTTCCAACAAGCATCGCCCCATCAGCAAATAGGCATGTGGCGAATACTCATCGATCTTGACCAAATCGGTTAGCTCTTCGATCGCTTTTTCTGGTTGATCGCTGTCGTGGTAGGCTTCGGCCAACACCAGATTCAGGTTCAACATTGTCGGATCGCGTTCTAATCTTGCCTTACAGACTTCGATACGCCGAAATGCCCAATCGTCTTGGCTTCGTTTCAGTTCCCGTTCGACTTCGGATGTCTTGAGCCGACTCGCTAGGTCTCTAAATTCACGATATTGTTGTAACGAACGAGCCAATTTTGCTTCTTCGAGCTCCCACAGCAAGACCGACTCGTTGGGAAAAAGTTCCACCGCATCTTTCAGCACACGCGCGGCTTCTTGCGGTCGTTCCTCTTCGCGATAAATTTCCGCCAATTCACGGTAGGCTTCAATGTCGGTCGGTGAAGAGCGAATATGATGCTCAAGTTCTTGGCGTCGATGTCGCTGGACCTTCCCCTCCGGTGCAACCTGATCTTTTTCGATTTGCGGGTTCTTTCTGAGTAGCTCATCCGGTCGAACAGGACGCCAACGCCCACCATCCATCGGATTGCTTTCGTCCGCACCACGAGAGCGACTGGTTGAATCCGCGGGTTTTTCCGAGTTCGACATTCGGCTTGATGGGTTACAGCAAAGGACAGGAAACAGAAGACGACCGGTTCATTTTGGTCCAATCAAGGCCACGAAGCAACCGTTGACGCTCGACATGCTTCCTCCTCCCCTTACGGTGGGGCGATCCAATCGAATTCCCTTGGTGTTTACCAGCGTCACGGGAGGTACGGTAGATATGGGTAGTCTCGTTGTTCTATTGGGAGCAAGCGAATGGGAACAAGCGAACCACAAAAACGAGATGGCAGGGAAGAGGCGGAAATCGATCCGGCCCCTTCCGATCAGCGATTGCCCCGAACTCGCCTCACTTCAGCGGCGTTACAAAAAAACGGCGCTACAAAGTAGCGCCGTTTCGTTTTCATGTAGCCATCGTTGTCAATGCTGACTTCAGCAAAGCCAAAGCTCAAACGAGGTCAACATCACCGTGCGATCGCCAAGTTTTGCTTTCGCAGTCCATCGATGTAGTCATGAGCGATGTTTAGGACTTCACGGTTGTAGAACGTATCACGGAAAACTTCTTCGGTACCCGCTTCCGCTTCTAACTCTTTTTCCTCTTCTTCTTTTTGCGCGTTTAGCTCTTTCCGCCGTGCGATGAACTCAATTTCGTTTAACGAAATCGAGTGATTCTCTTTCTGACGAACGTACAATTCGACGCGGCTCAACAATTCACCAAACTCTTTCTCTTTCGCCACACGTTCCATCGAATCCTTGCGAAGCGTGCCCAACAAATCGGGTGGGACCATGTTGTAATGGTCATGTTTAGCCGGTTGAACGCGGTCGTTCGGTAACGCGTACTTCAGATCCGCTTCGCCCACATCCATTTTGGACGTGATGCTTGGCAAAACGATGTCGGCCCGAACACCGGTTCGCTGAGTGCTTTCACCATCGGGAAGGTAGAATTGTTGCAGCGTCACTTTCAAGGCGCCGTAGTTCGCCCGATTATTGCGGAACAATTGCTGACCCAAATCCATCAAAGTTTGAACCGTACCCTTACCATGAGTCGCAGGGTCGCCGACAACAATTCCGCGATGATAGTCACGAATCGCACCAGCAAAAATCTCACTAGCACTTGCGCTAAACTTACTTGTTAGTACGACCAATGGTCCGTCCCAAGCCGTTCCCGCTTCTTCGTCAGCGTATTGTTGGACTGAACCGTCGGAATTCTTGACTTGAACGACGGGTCCGCGATCGATAAAGAGCCCGGTCAGGTTAATCGCTTCGGTCAAGCTCCCACCACCATTGGTGCCGAGATCTAACACGACCCCATCGACATCTTGGGCGCGGAAGTCATCAAGTATTTTGCGGACGTCGCGTGTGCTGCTGCGGAAATCACGTTTGTTCTCACGTGCTGCTTCCATGTCCAAGTAAAAGCTTGGCAAATTAATGTAGCCGAGTTTAAGCGCAGGGCTCGGAGCTTCGCCCACCTTGTGCTCGATCACCTTGCCGCGCGCGGCTGATTCTTCGAGTTCGATTCGATCGCGTTGGACGCGAAAGACTTCCACTTCGCCTGCACCGCCAGGTCGGACCCCCAATCGGACGATCGAGCCTGCTTTGCCACGGATCAGTGCGACAACATCGTTGAGCGGCATTTCGACAATGTCCACCAACTCACCTTCTTCGCCTTGACCAACACTCACGATAACGTCATCGGTTTTTAGTTTGCCATGACGAGCTGCAGCACCGCCAGGAATCACTCGCATGACGACGGTATTGCCATCTTTCTCGCGCAGCTGAGCACCAATTCCATCGAGGTTCAGACTCATCAAGATTTGAAAATCATCAAGGGAATCGGGCGACATGTACGTTGAGTGTGGATCGTACGCCGTGGTAACCGAAGTGAGATACATTTCTAACAAATCATCGCTGTCGGTCGATCGCCATCGCTTTGCGTAACGAGCGTAACGGCGACGAAGCAGTTCGCGGGCTTCTTCCCCCGCTTTGCCTTCGTCTTTCTGATCCAACATTGCGTACTTGATTTGGCGACGCCAACGGTCGCGAGCTTCGTCGGCGTTGCGAGCGTAAACCGCCGACTCGGGATCGGTGATAATTTGTTCTTCCCGATCGAAATCAAATTCACCGCTGAGCAATTCTTGGGCGATCGCGACGTCTTGCTCAACGCGTTCAATAAATCGGCCGAAGATTTCGTAACCGAACGACAAATCGCCCGCTTGGATCATATCGTCGATACGGTTCGCGTTTCGTTGAAATTGATCGATATCGCTTTGGTAAAAATAGAGCTTCATCGGGTCGAGCGAATTGACAAACAGGTCAAGCGCTCGTTGGCTAATTTCGTCGTTCAGATTCTGTGAAGAAACATGGTTTCGCGGCATCAAGGTCGCAATCAGTCGAGCGACCATGCTGTCGCGAGCCGAAGGAGCGGCCAATTTCGCGATTGGTGCCGCTACAGCCGCTTTCACCACCACGGGCGAATTGGGAACAACAGATGCGGCCGCATGGCCCTCAAGGACCGCTTGGTCGGATTGCCCACAAGCAAAGGATGAGATCGATAGAGCGATCGCAAGGCTAAGAAATGTGGGTAGAGAACGACAATCCATAATGGTTTCCTGAAAATATTTGGTTTTGTGGCTCAAATTGCAGCAAGTGGATCGGCAACGAAGGGACGTGGGGAGCCTTTAGAGCGTCTTAATGCACCCGATGTGATGTTAGGGAAGTATGCGGTTTGCGGCAACTCCGTTTTCTTCTCGTTTTTACGTGAAGCAAGCAACTTTGGTTTCGTTGGCCCCCCAATTTACCACCCAATTGTTACCGATCCCGCCGTTTTCATACGCCAAATGACGCGCAATGGGTGTTCGTTCAGCCACTGCCCTAAAAAGACGAAAAACAGGCCCTAGGCGACCAGGCCCACGCTGCCGCACCTTTTACAAATTGATCGAATCAATTGCTTCACGAATGACCGCGGCGCTTGCCTGCAATGCGCTTTGTTCCGCATTACTTAGGGCGATCGGAATCGAATCAACAAGCCCTTCACCATCGATCAAGTGCGGCATTGCAATCGTAACGTCCTTCACATCGCCAACCGCATCAACACGACCACAAACAGTCAATATCGCGCGTTGATTGTTCAAAATTGCATGCACAATTCGGGCTAGCGCACTACCAATTCCATAGTAGGTCGCCCCTTTGCCTTCAATAATATGATAAGCCGCACGACGGACATTCTCATCAATCGAGTCACGGTGTTCTTGCGTCAAACTCAACTTGCGAACTTCGCAAAACTCCTCAAGCGACATCCCAGCAATCGTCGCCGAGGACCAACTCACTACTTCCGAATCGCCGTGCTCGCCGACCACGTAAGCGTGCACATGCTGAGAATCCACATCGAGGTGGCGGCCTAACAGCGAGCGAAAACGCGCGGTGTCGAGCGTCGTGCCCGATCCGAGAACGCGGCTTTTGGGTACTCCCATCTGAGACGCAAAATGGCTGGCCATATGGGTCATGATGTCGACCGGATTGGTCGCCACGACGATGACCGCGTCTTTTGCCACCGTGAGGACTTCGGGGATCACTTGGCGAAAAACGTCGGCGTTCCGCTGGAGCAATTCCAACCGCGTCTCGCCTGACTTCTGAGAAACCCCCGCAGCCACAATAACGACTCGGCATCCTTTTAAGTCGGCATAGTCGCCTGAAAAGATGTCCAGCGGATGGGCAAACGGGACAGCATGCAAGATGTCGTTTGCTTCGGCAGATGCCCGCTTTTTATCCTTATCAACCAGCACAATTTCGCTGCCAAAACCTCGCATCACCAATGCGTACGCAGCCGTCGAGCCGACCATGCCGGTGCCAACGATACCGATTTTCATCCGAATGTCTCCTCATAAGGGTGCGGTGTTTCGATCATTCTCAAATCCTTTTCAACATTTACGGGGCGCTTTCTGCACTAATTCTTGGCAAAATCTGTGCGAACCGGGCCCAAGTTGATCACGTAGCGGTGTTGAGAAGCGTAGCCAGAGCGTTATATTTCCGCTTTCACCATCCTACCTGTTACCTTTCGATTGCAATATGACGACAGAAACCCAAACCCGAAAGCCGATGATCGAGGCGATTGGGCTAAGCAAGTTTTATGGTCCCTTTGCGGCCGCCCGTGATGTCACTTTTTCGGTCGGCGAAGGCGAATTGGTCGCATTCCTGGGCCCAAACGGGGCGGGCAAAAGTACGACCATGAAGATGTTGACCGGCTACATTGCTCCGAGCGAAGGGGAAGCCCGCATCGCCGGTCACAACATGATGGAAGACCGCATTGCCGGAAGCCGCCAACTCGGCTACTTGCCCGAAAATGGACCGCTCTATCCCGAAATGACTCCTTCAGGAATGCTGAGCTTCTTTGCCGATGCTCGTGGCATGTCTCCGGCCCAGAAAAAAGATCGGATTGATGCGGTCGTCGATATTTGTGACCTCTCGACGGTGATGTTCAAGCCGATCAGCAAACTCTCAAAGGGTTTTAAGCAACGTGTTGGTATGAGCCAGGCACTGCTTCATGAACCGGATGTTTTGATTTTGGACGAACCGACCGCGGGTTTAGATCCAAACCAAGTGCGCGGCGTGCGCAGAACGATGCGTCGGCTGAGCGAAACGAAGACCATTCTGCTCAGTACCCATATTTTGCAGGAAGTCGAAGCAATGGCTTCGCGCGTCGTGATGATTAACGAAGGCCGCTTGGTTTACGACGGCGATGTTAATGGTCTTCGCGAACACGGAAACAATGACCTCGACGATGCGTTCCACGCACTTACCCAAGAAGCGCCCAACCTCTAACGCACGTTTTTTAGTTCTTTACTTCCAACACACACCCTCCCCAATAATTCAAACGAAACGCCATGACGCTCAACAACGTCACTTCCTCGCTCCTAAGTCTGTTTGTTCTCGACTTGATTTTCCTACTCGTGCTGTTGGCGATCGTCGCACTGCTAGCGGGTACGAAAAAGGTCGCCTACGCCGTACTAAAACGGAACTTTGTCGGCTACTTCGGAAACCCGACCGGATACGTGTTCCTTTGTATCTTTGTATTCCTGACCTCGGTCGCCGCGTTTTGGCCCTACGAGTTCTTTAATCAAAACCTCGCCACGCTCGACCAGCTGAATTACTGGTTCCCGTTGATCATGCTGGTCTTCATCCCTGCGATCACGATGAGCATTTGGGCCGAAGAAAGACGGCAAGGAACCGACGAATTGCTGCTGACTCTGCCTGCGGATGACTTTGACATCGTCATTGGAAAATACATGGCAGCCGCGTCGATTTTCACCGCCTCGCTGCTGTTTAGCCAACTAAGCACCTTCGTCACGCTTGCGATTTTGACCGAAGGGGCTGTTGATACGGGACTGATTTTCACGACCTATCTTGGCTATTGGTTTGTCGGCCTCGCGATGATCGCGATCGGCATGATCGCATCGTTCTTGACTGGCAACCTGACGGTTGGCTTTATCCTTGGAGCCCTCTTTAATGCACCGCTGGCATTCGCATCGCTAGCGGATTCGATTAGCCCCAACCAAAAGATTGCTGAATGGTTAGCCGCCAGCGGCATCGCCCGACCCTTCGACGACTTTGGACGCGGCGTGATCAGTCTGTCTTCGGTCAGCTACTTCGTATTAGTCGCGATCGTGGCGATTTACGCTTCGATGGTGCTGATCGGTCGGAGACACTGGACAGGCGGTAAAGACGGTAACACGATGGCATGGCATTACTTGGCACGGGTATTGGCGCTGGTCGTTTTCACGGCCGGAGCCGTCACGTTGTTCCGAAATAAAGACATCATTCGCTACGATGCTACCGAAGAAAAAGTCAGCTCGCTCGCCGATGCAACCAAGCAATTGATCCGCGATCTAGACTCCGATCGACCGATCGTGATCGACGCGTTCATCAGTAGCGAAGTCCCCGAACTCTACGCGCGGACACGCTACGAATTGGTCAACTTGCTAAAAGAGTTTCGCAGCGAAGCCGCAACCCAAGGTCGCGAAATCGACGTCAACCTTTACGACGACATCGAACTATTCAGCGAAGAAGCAGCGTTGGCGGCCGAGCGGTTCGGTATCGAACCGGTCACGCGAATGGTTCGTGAAAAGGGCTCTTTCCAACAGAAACAACTGATTCTCGGTGCGGCGTTCCGGTCAGGATTAGAAAAAGTCACGGTGCCGATTTTTGAGTACGGGATCCCCGTCGAATATGAATTGGTTCGCTCGATCAACACGGTGGCCGAAGGATCGCGAAAACGAGTCGGTATCGTCGCCACGGACGCCCGCTTGATGGGTGGAACCGTGATGCAAGGGATGTCAATGCAACGCGTCGAAAAGCATCCGTTGATCGACGAACTTGCCAAGCAGTATGACGTTGAAGAAGTCGACTTGAGTGGCCCCGTCACGCCCGGCATGTACGACGCGTTGTTCGCCGTTCAACCTTCGTCGCTCGCACCGGATCAATTTGGCCGGTTAGTCGATGCGATCAAATTGGGCGTTCCCGTGGCGATTTTCGAAGACCCACTGCCGTTCGTTAACAGCTATGTAACACCGACCGGAAACCCCAAACAATCGCCTGGATCGATGTTTGGTGGCGGCGGACCGATGCCGAAAGGCGAAATCCGCGACCTGTGGGAAGCCTTGGAAATAGAGTCGCCGGGACGAGCGGGCATGCAAGGCGTTTACGCGCCCGACTTGGTCTGGCAAATGTACAATCCCTACCCCAACCTCGAAATGAACATCAATGAGTTCTGGATCTTCGTCAAAGACGATGCACCCGGACTGCAAAAGGGCGAAGCACTCAGTGGTCAGCATCAAATTACTTCAGGGCTTCGTGAAGTACTCGGCCTTTACCCCGGAGCGGTTCGTGCGAAAGCATCGACGACACTCAAACACACGTCGCTGCTGAACACGGGTTCCGAGAGCGGACTGATTCCGATGGCGAAGGCCCAAAGCATTTTGCAAGGGCAATCAACCATCGCCAGAGAAATCGAATCGGTTAGTCCAAAATTGACCTTGGCGATGGCGATTGAAGGTAGCTCCGGTGATGGCGAAACCGACGCCGATTCGAAGAACGATGACAATGCAGCCGATGGTGAAGAGGATTCGGATGACGAGCTAACGGTCAATCCGATCAAGGCCGTTTACGTTGCTGACTTGGACTTGATGTTACCTGTCTTTCTACAGATCCGGGCTGACCCTGAACAAGCTGCGGAGATGAAATTCCAATTCCAAAACGTCACGTTTATTTTGAACACGATCGATTGGTTGACGGGTGAAACAGAGTTTATCGACGTACGAAAACATGAACCGATTTTTGCTAGTTTGAAGATGATCGACTCGGTCAAGGAACAAGCCAGCACCGAAGGTCGCCGGCAAACAAAAGCCTATCAAGACGAATCGGACGAAGCCGTTCGTGTAGCCCAAGAGAAGATGGACTCGGAACTGAAGTCACTCCGCGAGGAACTCGACAAACTGCAAAAGGAAAGTGCCGATGGACGCATTTCGCGAGCCGAGATGCAAGCCAAAGTCCAGGAATTCCAAACGCGTCAAGAACGTGAACAACGAATGTTGGACGTCAAGCAGACCAAAGCAAATCGCGAATTGCAGCGCAAGGTTCGTGATATCCAACGAGTCGCAGACCAAAAGGTGACCACGATCCAAAACCAAGTGAAAGCGGCCGCAGTGGTGTTGCCATGCATCCCACCGTTGATCATTGGCGTGATTGTCTTCGCCAGTCGTCGACTGCGTGAACGAGAAAACATCAGCAAGAGCCGTTTGAAATAGCTTAAGCCATCTGCCTTTTGCTCGGCAAAAGGCTTCAAAGTGACAATGCGACAAACCTAAGTAAAACAATACCTGAGAGAAGATGACTGTGAACGAAGGAACTAAGACCGGGATTTTCTGGGCCGTTGCGGTGGTAATGCTGGCCATCGGTACGTTCGTCGCTTGGCCAACCAAGTACGAGAGCGAAACGACAACGATCGTTGGGAAACCACTGTTCGGCGAATTCAAAGATCCGCTTGCCGCAGCGAGCATGAAGATCGTGACGTTCGACGAATCCCAAGGAACAATGGCGTCGTTCGAAGTCCGCAAGGATCAAACCTCGGGACTCTGGACAATCCCTTCACGCAAAGGGTACCCCGCGGACGCAGTGGATCAAATGAAACAGGCCGCCAATGCGTTGGTCGACTTGAAGGTATTGGATACTCAAACTGAAAACGCCGAAGATCATGACGACCTTGGCGTGATCGAACCAAAACTTGAAGACCTCGAAATTGGTGATGAAGGTGTCGGGCGGTTAGTCACCCTGAAGGATGAATCGCAAGGTGTTTTGGCGTCTTTGATCATTGGCGACAAGCTGAAAGATGACCCATCCAAAGTCTACGTCCGTCGGCCAGGACAAGACCCAGTCTACGTGGTCAAGCTCGACGAAACACCGCTTAACACTCGTTTCCAAGACTGGATCGAAGAAGATTTGCTTCAACTTAGCAGCATCGATGTGGATCGTTTGCAGATCAAGGACTATAGCGCCTTACTTGGCGCCGGAGGTCAAATTTCGCTGAACCGAAATTACACTGCCGAAGTGCAAATGGATGGCTCGCAGTGGAAACTTGCTAGCCTGAAAGAATACTCCAGTGAAAACCCAATGTCCGATCCTCAAGATGTCGAGCTCGGGTTGGACGAAGAAGTCAATGCGACAAAACTCAATGAAGTCAAAAATGCATTGGACGACTTAAAAATCGTCGACGTGGTCCGTAAACCGGATGGAATGAGCGAGAATCTGAAAGCGGAGAAGGAATTGATTTCGGATAACGCAGCGGTCGAATCACTCATGCGTCGTGGTTTCTATCCTGTGCCGATGGGGGACAACGGCGAAGTCGAAATGTTGTCCGCCAATGGCGAAATGACCGTCTCACTTAAAGATGGCGTTCAGTACGTTTTGCGGTTCGGCAATGTTGCGGGTGTCGCTGCGGATGATCAATCCGAAGACGGCGAAGAAGAGGCGGCTAAACAGGGTGGTGTGAACCGATACTTGCTCGTTACGACGCAAGTTGACGAATCAAGGTTCCCAGTACCTCAACTGCAAGAAGTTCCGCAAACGCTCGAAGAACTCGAAGCACTGTTGAATCCAGTACCCGAAGAGCCAGC
>SJPJ01000002.1:473771-581665 GCA_007859835.1 Novipirellula herctigrandis
GACACCTGCTGTGGAAGAACCATCCACCGAATCAGGTGAATCGGAACTGGAGGGAAGCGGCGAGACGACCGGTCAAGGCGAAGCGCAACAAGAAGCAACTGAAGAAGCAACTGAAGAAGCAACTGAAGAAGCAACTGCTATGCAAGAACCTGCCGCGGATGAGCAATTGAGTGAAGAAGAGAAGATGGAGCGATTGCAGTCCGAGCAAGAGAAGATCACCAAAGAGAACCAGCGGAAATTGGACGAGCGAAACGATCAACTCGAAACAGCACGTCGCCGCGTTCGCGAATTGAATGCTCGGTTCGCCGATTGGTACTACGTGATTCCTGAAGACACCTACCGAAAACTGCGAGTCACTCGAGAAGAGTTGATTCAAATGGCAGGTGCAGACAACGCTCAGCAACCACCACAAGGCGGAATGCCCAACATGGGCGGCATGCCTCAGTTTAACTTTGGTGCTCCTGGGCAATAGTCAATAACAGGTCATCCTGACAACGGCGGGTTTGCCCCAACGTCTTACTCGCCCAACGTCTTACTCGCCCAACGTCTTACTTGCCCAACGTCTTACTTGCCCAACGCGGATTATTTTGCGAGGCCGGGGCAAAGGCCGCAAACCCATGCCACCGCTAGGCAAACCGATCTGTACTCAAACACAATCTGCGCGCCCAAAAACGCTACGATAGGCGACCGACGTTCCGGCGCAGCAACGGTTTGCTTGATACCGGCTTCAAATGCGAGAATCATCCGGACGAGTATGCCAAACGCACATCGGCGCTGTCCATCTAGCCACCCCTGCTTCGCCGCCGCCCTTAGACTGCTTAAGGCGATCAGAGGGTTGCCCTTGGGTAATTGCTTCGGCGTTCCAAAAGAGCCTCTGAGCACCGTTTTGGGATCCTGAGGCCGCTGAGTAAACAACCGAGTGCCAAAAGAGGGCTATCGGGATTCCGATTCTACTAGATCCCAAGTTGCCGAATCGGTTTCCGCTTGCCAAAGGTTCACTAATGGCTCGCCGCTAAGAGCACTGCGAATAATCGACGCCATCGGCTCAGGGGCAACAACGGCGACCATCTCTTCACGGCTTTTTTTTACGACCTTTCGAATCGCCTTGACGACGCGAGCACGCGCATCACGGATCGATTCGCCACCTGGAGGACAAAGATCGTCCGGTGATTCTTGCCCCGTTCGGTAAACACGCGGTTGGTTACGACGCATTTCTTCGAGCAATTTCCCGTGCCACAAACCATGATCAATGTTCTTAAAGGCATCGATCACCTTCACACGCACGTCACGGCCCTTGGCCAAACGCTCAGCCGTTTCGCGAGCCGACTCACAAGGCGCTGCAAAAATGGTCTTCACGCGGATATCTGCTAGCTCGGCCGCAAGCAAATCAACCTGTGCACGCCCCTGATCACTCATCGGCATGTCCAACGAACCCTTGATTCGCTGTTCATCATCAAACTTGGTCGCGCCCGGACGAATGACGAGAACGCGAGACAAAACTGGCATCCGTAACATCATTATGCCTTCACCCCTCGTGTTGCGGTCGCCGACTTGATCGCCTGGTCGAGCTCAGCGAATGCTTCCGAATAATCATCGCTGTGAATGATCGACGAACCGACGACAAACAAGTCGCAGCCCGCGTCACGCGCCAGCACGATCGTCTCGGTGTTCATTCCACCGTCGATCTGCAGCAGCAATTCGGGATGATTGTCGCGAAGCAACCGAAGTTTTTCGAGCGAGATAGGATTGAACGACTGCCCACCAAAACCCGCCTTTACGCTCATCACCAAGACCATATCCACAAAATCGAGGCATGGTTCGAGGTCCGTTAGCTTCGTATCCGAATCAAGTGCAACCCCGACACCGACGCCAAGTTTGCGAAACTCTTTCGCAACAAACGCGGCATCCTCCACCGCCTCAACATGGAACGTCAACACATCCGCCCCGGCTTGGACCATGGGCTTAGCATAGCGAAGTGGTTCGCTGATCATCAAATGAACATCCAGCGGCAAATCAGTATGCCGCCGAAGCCCAGAAACCATCGGCATTCCGAAAGTCAAATTGGGAACGAAGTGACCATCCATCACATCCAGGTGCAGTGCCTGGGCACCCGCATCGGTCAGCCGTGTCACTTCGGATTTCATATCACCAAAGTCACACGACAAAATGCTCGGCATGATTGCCGGAGTCAGTTCGCGTATCGCATCGAGCGTCGCTCGGGGCATCCAAATTCTCACATCGTGTATTGATTCCCAATCTTCAAACCAAATGAAGATTGGTCTTATGCAGCCAACCGATTTGACAATCGCCTCATGCTGCAGGCCGGTGACGCTTTTGGCAGTCACCTTGGTTGTTCGACCTTCACGTTGCAGACGCCATGCCGATCGAACGCCCAATAGCCTGATCGCGCCGCAGGTCACCTGTCAATTCGCGACTTTCTGACACAACCACCCACCAGAAGGGTTTTGGCAACATTGATTCGCACAGAACACGTAAATCGGAGAGTCAAAAACCGAACAAGGGAAATCAAACAACCATAAAAAGTTTGAAAATTTCCGCCACCCAAATCCAATTTTACGCCGGAAATGACCATTTCAGCGCTAAGCCCACTGGCCCCCCGCAATTTTGCTAGCAACGACATTTTCGCACCGCTTCGTCAGCGGACACGCTCTCTTGCCGAACAGGCTGATTACGACAGCGAATGATGTTTTCTGACCCAGGCCACCGCGTCGTCGAGGGTGCGAGATAGATCGCCGATTTTGTAGTCAAGTTCCGCTTCAGCTCGTGATGAGTCGTGCCAATGAAATAAGCTGCTCATTCGAACGATGGCACTGTTAATGTCTCCTTCGTTGCCAGTGATACGTGCGCTAAGATCGCCCACTTGGCCGGCAACCCAGAGAGCGATCGGACCGGTGCGGGCAATGGGCACGCGTGTTCCCATACGGCTTGCAATCTCGCGCCAAAGTTGAAGGTAGGTGATGTTGTGCCCACCCAAGATAAACGCTCTGCCGCTATCGCCACCTTTCTCAATCGCGGTGATGGCTGCGGATGCTACGTTCCGCGAATCGCACACACAACATCCGCCTCGAGGTGCAAACGGTCGCCATGCTTTTCCGACTTCCAGAATCATTCGCCCGCTACTCGGTTTCCAATCCCAAGGCCCAAGCATGAAACCGGGATGCACAATCGCGGCCCGCAATCCACGCTGGACGCCGCTGATGACTTCGTCGACCCCCGCTCGTTTGCTAACGACGTAGTTACAGGGGATTTGCGAATTGGTTTCATCGATCGGCGTGGTTTCGTTTGACGGCGCACTTCGTGATCCGATTGCGACTGCGTCGACGGTTCCCACGTGAACCAACTTGCGATCATGGGCGATGCATGCATCGACGATCGAACGAGTCCCATCGGCGTTAACTCGCATCGATTCCGCTAGCCGCTTCCAACCAAGATGAATTAGCCCTGCACAATGAATAACGGCATCAGAGTGACGGATCGTACGATCGATAGCGTCGACACTCGACAGATCACCAATTACGGGCTCAGTCAAAAGCCCACCGAATACGCGCGACTCGGGTTCTCGTCGCACAAGGGCGACGGTTTCATGCCCCGCCTGTTCCAATTGTCGCAGGATTGAATTACCAAGAAGTCCTGTACCACCAGTTACAAACACTCGCATCTCTTTGCACTCAAATCCCTACAGAGTCATCGGATGGTATCTCGCCCGCGAAACACTTCTAAACGCGCTACCGAATTTCGCAGACAGCCAAAAAGATTCACGCTCAGAGCCTTTTCAACCAGCCCCTTTCCAACATCCATTCCTGATGTTTGCCTTACCCGGAGACCTTCAAAAAACCCGAAATCACGACAACCACCACCGCCAAGACCAACATTCGCGCCAGCCACTTGGCTCGTTCTTTTCGCATCCACTCCAATTTGCTGCTCTTTCCGACCAAGCCGGATGCGAGAAAGAAGATCACCAGCGCGATGAGTATCTTGGTGCCCACTAACGCGTGATAGATCCCATCACCTTCATGATTTGGAATCGCTCGGACATAGTTGTAAATTCCACTGAGAATAAACAACAAAATACCAGCATGTACGAACCGTTTCCAACGTCCGATGACCAATTGCGACAACCGTTGGTGAGACGCATCATCAAGCTGTTTTGCCGATGGCATTAGCACCAGAAGCATGAACGTCGATCCGCCAACCAACGTGATGGCCGTGGCTATGTGAATGACGCGTGAGACAACATCGAGTGC
This sequence comes from Novipirellula herctigrandis, assembly GCA_007859835.1. Classification (GTDB taxonomy): domain Bacteria; phylum Planctomycetota; class Planctomycetia; order Pirellulales; family Pirellulaceae; genus Novipirellula_A; species Novipirellula_A herctigrandis. The sequence goes on from SJPJ01000002.1 coordinate 478,037, forward strand.
GAACATGATTGATCCCGTTTTAGATTTGATTGGACGACCATCTAGCGCGTCATCCCAAGCCGAAGCATATGTGCGATCGATCGAATCGCTTCACGAAAGGTCAATTTACTCTTCCCACGTTCCCGGTCGGTGAATGTGATCGGCACTTCGCCCATCTTGGCACCCTGTTTATTCAATTGAACCAACAATTCCTCAAGCAAAGAATAACCTTGGCTCTGCAATTGATCCAAATCGACCTTCTTGAGCGAGGAAACTCGGTAACATCGCATTGACCCGCTACAATCCTTCACTGGCAAACCAAGACACAGCGTCGCAAATCGATTCAAAACCCGACTCATGACTCGCCGATGCCACGGCCATCCGACCAACTTGCCGCCTTTGACGTATCGCGAGCCAATGACCACCGCCATCGCAGACGAGTCGATCATCTTATGCAACATGGAGGGCAATTGAGCAGGATCGTGGCTCAGGTCACCATCAAGATTGATAAAGAAATCGTAGTCACCGACAATCGCTTCACCGATCGCACGCCGAATCGCACCACCAAGCCCTCGCTCGTTTTCGCGAACAAGGACGCGAATCGATGTATCGTCCTTGTATTCTTCATTGACGATCCGAGCCGTGCCGTCGGGCGAATTGTCGTCAACGATCAAGATGTCTGCTTCGGGCAATGCGTCGCTGATCCGATCAATCAGAAGGCGAATATTCGCCGCTTCGTTGTACGTGCAAACGCCAACGAGAACACGAATGGACGACGTTTTATCCGGTAAGGCGTGGGGGAGTGTTTGGTTAACCAAGGGAGTGCGAGGGTTCAGTGAGCCAGATCAACAGAAACGAGTCTTGATTGTAAAGATGTCTCGGAATTTGGCGACCCCGTTAAGTGAATCGGAGACGTCCACTTGGGCAAATCGGCCAAACCATGACAAATGCCGACAACGATTGGTCGAACCGATTGGGCATCGTTTTGATCAGATGATGCGAAATTATCAATTGACGCTGGGCGAGCAATATTTGCCGTCAACGCGAGTTCGACCGGCAGGCCTTTCGCGTTGCATTGACGGAGCGTGCGATTGATTCGTCGGACATTCCAAGAGGCCAATATATTCCGAGCCGCCTGCAAAAAACCGCCCACGGGACTCACCAGATCAAAACGAGTCCCGCAGCCCCCTTCGCTGGCAATATCCTTTGCCAACGCTGCGTAGAAATCCGCGCGCAGCGTGATTTCGACAGGCGTCACCAACACCGGAGTGGTTGACTCGTGTCGGCTCATTCGTATCAATTCGACAGCAAGTCGTCGTAGCGACATAGTGAGTGTCTACCCTTCGGTTCCGGTTCGCATGCGGTGAAGCATGGCTCGAAAGTCGACCGACACTTTCGTCTCTTCGCTTTCGACCGATGCCGAATCCGTCCGATGACAAAGATCCATGTCATCTTCGATGATTAGTAGATCACTATCGTCGCCGATGAGAATCCCGCCACTTTGAATGCTGGCGTCATCTTCAATCGATTCTTCGATCGCTACATTGTCATGAATGTGGAGCGACACGACTGGCTCCGGTTCAACATTGGCATTGTCAACCGAATCCGATTCTTGATGCAATTCCTGTTTCGAATCCACTCGTGATTCCGCTTCCAAATCGGCCTCGCCACCACAGCCACAACTTTGGCAATCCCCTTGGCAATGATCAGCCGCATAAATTTCGGACGCTAAGGCCAAATCGGATATCCCGATGATCTCTTGATGCAGCATCGCTTCGATTTCGGCAGGCTGCGTTTCTTGATTTGAAGACGTTCGTTCAGCGGTTTCGTTCGCCACATCGGCCGACGCACCTTCAACCGCACCTTCAACCGCACCTTCAACCGCACCTTCAACCGCACAGGGCAATAAAACCGGCATCACTCTGTTGCCGACATAAACGTCTTCCTCATCCTCAAATTCGCCAAAGACCTCTTCGGGGTTTACCACGACTTGGGCGGGCGGTGCTTCTTCGGACAGTGCCTGTTCGATCGTCTGCGAGCTATCCAATTCGGTTTCCAGCACGTCGACCGGCTCATCGGTGATAATATCACCACTGACCATGTTCTCGTTCGCAATCGTTTCACGAGTCATCGGTGCCAACAATTCCATCTCGTTCTCGATCGCGACTTCTTGAATCGGTTTTTCTTTGTGGTCAGCGTATGAAGCCGAACCAAGTTCATCAAGCTCGCCAAACTCGATGGTCGATTCACTCGACTGCAGCGTTGGTGGTTCGATCATGGGACTAGGCAATTGTTGCAATTGAGCCCAGGCACGGTCGATCATCAGCTCGGCGATTAATGTCTGATCGGACTCTTCCGCGATATCAATCGCTTCGGTCATGATTTGATTGATTAACCGTGGCACGCCACAACACGCGTGATGAACCGAGGCAATCGCCGGGTCCGTAATCGTGCTGCCCGGGTCCGCACCACACGCACGGATCGTTTCATGGATATAGTGCCGCGTTTCTTCGCTGTTCATTGGATGCAAATAGCATCGTGCCGCTATCCGCTGAGTGAACGCTTCGAGTGCTGGCGAAGTCAAGGCGTCGTCAAGTTTCACGCCACCAACAACCACGGCGAAAACACGCGGCTCTCCTTGACGATGGATGTTTGTCGACATGCGAATCGCTTCTAGCACTTCGGCATCCAACGCTTGCGCCTCGTCGATGATAATCAACAAGCCTTCATTATTAGAATCACTTCCCGACACGCGGTCGACAAGCGCCAATTGCAGATCCGAATCGTTCAGCTCGCGATAGTCAGCACCAAGGTGATGGAGTAAATGACGAAGATATCCTGCACGAGTTTCAATCGGCGTTTCATTCAGGATCACGACATCGTGAGTTTCACGATAACGGTCAACCAACAGAGAGCAAAGAAGCGATTTACCCGTACCCGATGGTCCGACCACCAATGAAACGCCCTCACGAGCATCGACGCTTCGGCAAACGCGTGTCATGGCGTCCGCAATCGACCCCAAAGGTACGTAGCGACTCACGCTCGGAAACGCGGGAAATGGGGGAATAACGTATTGCGATGCAGAGGATTGTTCAGAAGGACACATCGTTCTATGAGTCTCTTTTGGAGTGGCGAAATTCAGCGAACCAAGCGGAAGGTGGTTCCCTATAATCGGTATGATCGGCACAATCGCCACCAATCCTGAGCTGATTCCAAAGCCAACTCGCTATCAATGCCACTTTTTGCATCCATTCGCGTTTCACGCCAAACGCAATGAAACTCAACCGTCACTCCGCTTAACACCCGATAACGACAAACTCGACATCGTTGCAGTTACGGTGCCCCCAATCACGCAAAAGCGAGGCGAAATATACGTGCGCGACAAACATACGAATGAGATACGCCGCATCTCGATTGGCGATTGCGTTGAGAGATTCCAAGCAATTACAGATACCTAGCGAAGCGAAGCACTTGCGTCCTCGCTCCCAATTAGACAACTGTATAACGACGGCTCACCCAACGACGGCTCACCGAGGTAACTACTGTTCACCGAGGTAATTGCCATAGGTGATCACCAGCGTTGCGATCACGATGATTGCCATGCCGATGTGCAATACTCGCTTCGGTTTGCGGTCGGCTCCTTCCCATTCGCGAAACACGAACCCGAAAATGTTGCTGAACAGAATCAGCATCGACATGTGCAGGGCCCAGCTAGTGAATCCGTACTTGGTGCCCATATTTGCGTGGCCCATTCCGTAGAAGAAGAACTGAAAATACCAAAACGCACCGCTTACTAGCGCCATCAAGTAATAGAAGCCCAGGTTTCCTCCGCTCTCTTTTGGCAGACGCACCAATTGGCTGGCGGAGCCATTGCGGCGAATCAAGAAAAGGCAGCCGATAAAGTTGGTGAAAAACGCTCCGCCATTCGAAAACGGATAGATCGCATTCATTTTCAATAGCTCATTTGCACCGTTCGCCAAAGCAGCTTTTTCGAGCGGTTCACCCGCCAACAATGCAAAGTTAAACAGAGCCGACAAGACACCCGCCATGATTGCCAGCGGCACTCCGACGCGAAACGAGAACTGGCTTTTCGATTCACTGCCATCGGCATTGTTGGATTTTTCGCGAAGAGCGCCGGCCCATCCGCAGAACAGAATGCCAAGTAGCGAAAGGATGATTCCTGCCAAAACAATCTGTCCCGGCGTCGTCGAAAACTTGTCATCGAGCAACCAAACGAATCCATCATTGGGATTCCAAATTAGCGGAAAGATTGTCCCAAGTCCTGCGGAAATGCCAATCGCGATGGCATAGTTCAGCGAAAACCCGATGTACCGAATCCCGAGTCCAAACGTCAGTCCACCAATTCCATAAATGGCACCGAGGACGAACGAACGCAACATCACATCGCCGGGAACACTCGCCAGCACATCGATGTAATTCGGGATAGTCAAAAACGCACCGATGATCGGAAGAATCAACCAAGCGAACGAGGCTTGAGCAATCCAGTAAATTTCCCACGACCATGCCTTCGTCTTTTTCTGAGGCGTGTAGCAACTCGAGGAAGACAAAGCGCCGACTGCATGGAGTGCGGCACCGACTATTGGATTGGGAACCATCAAAAAACCTTCGCCGTGCGAGTGAAAGAAAACAAATATGTATGTTATGGGAAAAGTTGCTACTGTTTCTTGCTGACAAAGAGCAAATGGTCGCATACCAATACCGTATCGCCATGTTGATTGACCACTTCCAAGTGTTCCGTGACAATCCCCATCTCAGGCCGCTTGTGATGGTCCCGTTTTTCCGAGATCGTGACGACCGTGTGTAACGTGTCGTTAATAAAGACGGGCTTCAAAAACCGCAGCCGATCGTAACCGTAACTCATTGCGACCGGGTTAATTTCGTTTGCCGTTAAGCCAACGCCGACAGAAAAAGTCAAAGTACCGTGAACGATGCGTTGTTTGAAATCCTGAGTCTTGCACCACTCAGCGTCCATATGGTGCGGAAAAAAGTCGCCTGTTTGGCCGGCGTGCAGCACAATATCGGCCTCGGTAATCGTTCGCCCAAGCGTCGTACGTTGGGAATCGATTTGGTAGTCTTCGTAATAAGTCTCTTGAAACATGCTATGCCTTTCTAAAAATCTCGGTGAGTCGGTCAACCGCTTGACGCACCGCTGGTAGTAAGACGGAGTTTTGTGTTTTCTGAGTCCACTTCAAAATACAGGGAACACCAAGGACGACGTCTTCGCCAAGCCACACGCGGGGAATCAAAATATCGACATCCAACACACCGGGTGTCGGAGAACTAGGAGCCACTAGTTCGAATTTGCGTTGCAACGACTTCAACTGTGCGTCAACCTTTGATCGCTGTGGAGCAGTCATTTCCAAATAGTCCGTGTCGCTTTGAAGCCAAAGGTTGCGTGTTTCGATCGGCAAATGGGCCAGCAACAATTTGCCAGCGGTGGTTTGCACCGCCGCGTAGGTTGTCTCTTCGCTGATGTTCAGCGAGTGCATATGGGGACTCGGTTGATTGTGGATCACTCGTACCCTACCACCATCAAGAATCGACAAATGACACGATTCGCCAACCGTATGAGCAAGCTCGCGCATTGGTCCCGATGCGACGTCACGGAAACGTTGATGCGCCGGACATAACTGAGCCAAACTGTACAATCGCATGGTCGGGCGGTATTCACCCGAACCGGGGTCGCGCTGCACATACCCGCGCTGCTCGAGACAATTCAAAAGACGAAACACGGAACTAACTGGCTTGCCAGTCTCTAACGCAATCGCTTTCTGAGAGAGCGATTCGGGCGATGCCAACAACAATTCCATCAGGTCAAGACCGTGGTCGAACGCAGGAACGCTGTATTTGATCGCTGCGGACATTAGCCACACCAAAAAGACGAAAGAGACGGAATGGGCGTGTTTCGTGACCCAGCGCGCAATTCACAATGCAAAAATAAACGACAGTATTCTAAAATACCGCTTGACCAGTTGCCGCACAAGTGTTTTCATATATGAAATCTAATTCTTGTCCGTAAAAACGCGTGACTCTCGATGACTCATCCTCCTGTCCACCTTCGCGGTATCACTTGGGACCACACTCGGGGCTACGTTCCAATGGTCGCGACAGCCCAACGCTTTGGTGAATTGCACCCCGGCGTGTCGATCTCGTGGGAAAAGCGTTCTCTGCAAGAGTTCGCCGATCAGCCGCTTGAGGAATTGGCCGCCAAATACGACCTGCTTGTGATCGACCATCCCTGGGCGGGTTTTGCATCCGAACATGGCGTTTTGAAATCGCTCAATTCACTGTTGCCCTCGGATTACCTTGCGGATCAAGCCGAACAAACGGTGGGTCCGTCATTCGAAAGCTATTCGTTTGATGACCAGCAATGGGCGTTGGCGATCGATGCGGCAACCCCCGTCGCTTCATGGCGCCCGGATTTGTTGGCGCAAAATGATACAACCGTCCCCGCGACATGGGAGGAACTTCTTGCATTGGCCCGCTGTGGCTTGGTACTCGTTCCCGGAATCGCGCAAGACACGTTGATGAATTTCTACATGCTCGGTTGCCGATTGAGCGACGATGTTAGCGAAGGCGGTTTGTTTACGAGTGAAGAGGAAGTCATTTCAGAGACGCTGGGATTAGAAATACTTGAACGGCTCCGAGAGTTAGCCAATTGGTTGCCCGTCGAATCATTCGAGTGGAACCCGATTCGCATTTACGAAATGATGACCCAACACGACGAATGGGCGTACTGCCCGTTCGCTTACGGCTATTCCAACTACGCTCGAGCCGGCTATGCACGCCGACGATTAAAATACGGTGACGTGGTTCAATACAAAGATGGCCCGCTGCGAACGACTCTGGGAGGCACGGGGCTAGCCGTTTCAAGTAAATGCAAACATTTGGACACGGCGACCGCGTATGTGAAAATGGTTGCCGGTGCCGAATGCCAACAAACACAATTCACCGAAAATGGCGGACAACCCGGTTATCGCAAAGCGTGGCTCGACGATGAAATGAATCGCCGAACAGACAATTATTTCTGCGACACGTTGCCTTGTTTGGATCGCGCCTACTTGCGACCTCGCTATAGCGGAAGTCTTCAATTCCAAGGTCGCGATGGCGGTGGCGCCCCAATCCGTGCCTACTTGATGGACGGTGGCGACCCTAAGAAAGTGCTCGAACAATTGAACGCAATGTATCGCGCATCGCAACAAGGAAAATCTCTATGAGGCCACTCGAAGGGCTATTGGTGCTTGAGTTCTGTCAATATCTCGCCGGCCCTTGGGCGGGATTACGATTGGCGGATCTTGGGGCAACCGTCATCAAAATCGAGCGTCCGGTAAAAGGCGAAGCTTGTCGGCAATTGGCGACAAAGAACCTGTTCGTCGATGGTGACAGCCTAGTTTTTCATACGATCAATCGAGGGAAACAATCGTTCGCAGCCAACCTGAAAGACCCCGAGGACTTGGCAACCGTGAAGAAGCTTGTCGCTCGTGCGGACGTGATGACGCATAACTTTCGCCCGGGTGTGATGGACAAACTCGGCCTCAACTATGATGTCGTTCGCCAATTAAACCCTGGGATTATCTATGGCGAAGTGTCGGGGTACGGCAAGGAAGGACCATGGCGAAACAAGCCAGGGCAGGACCTTTTGGCTCAATCAATGACCGGTTTGATGTTCCTATCGGGTCGTCGCGATTCCCCGCCGGTGCCGTTTGGACTCGCATCTGCTGACGCAATTTGCGGCGTCCATTTTGCTCAAGGTATCTTGGCGGCGCTAGTGCGTCGCGGAAAAACCAAACAAGGTGCGTTGGTCGAAGTGAGCCTGGTCGAATCGACCATTGATATGCAATTCGAGGCTTTGACGACATTTTTGAACGATGGTCACCGATTGCCAAACCGAAGCCCTCGCTTTGCCGCACATCCTTATCAAGGTGCACCCTACGGCGTTTATCCGACCAGCAACGGACATTTAGCCTTAGCGATGGGACCGCTTGACGTGCTCGGGCAAATGTTAGAATTGGCGCAGATCGCTCAGTACACGGACAAACGATCCCGTTTTCAGCACGCGGACGCTATCCGTCAAGAGATCGCTGACAAACTAAAAACAGAATCCACATCGCATTGGTTGCAGCTGTTGGAACCGGCTGATGTTTGGTGTGCAGAGGTGCTGACCTATGACGAACTTCGCGAGCGAGGCGGATACCAAATTTTAGAGATGGAACAAGAAGTCCGTCGTGCCGATTCCGTCGTGAAGACTCTGCGCTGCCCTATTCGAATTAATGGCGAGCGATTGTTCTGCACGGATGCTGCACCGCGCGTTGGCAGCGATACCGATCGAGTTCTGAAAGAGATCTCCGATGCCTGAACAAACCCCTCCTGAAAAGCACGCCGAAGTTCCCTCGTTCAATGTCGAAGATTGGATGTACGAGGACTTCGAGATCGGTCTGAAACGCCGTTCGATTTGCCGGACAATTTCCGAAGGCGAAGCGATGATGTTTAACGCAATGGTGTTGGACATGCATCCCTACGTCGGCGATCAACGTTTCGCAGAAAACGAAGGTGCGTTCGGAAAACGTCTCGTCGCCGGAGCTCAAGTTTTCAGCTATGGCCTCGGTCTGATGGCAAACAACAACGTCCATACCTTCAGCTACGGCTACGACAAACTGCGTTTTATCAAACCCGTCTTTATCGGCGATACGATCTACACGATTCGCACGCATTTAAGCAAACGGCCAAAGTACAAAGAAATGGGCTTGGTTGTCGTTAGCTACGAGATTTTTAAGAACGAAGGTGAGTTGGTGATGTACGCCGAGCACTTACAGACTGTCAAATATCGTGATCCATCAAAATGGACCGGCGAATTGGAAAAGAAGGTTTAGCCCCAAATCACTCCCCTCAGGGAATCCAACATGAAAAGCTTGCTCCTTACCTCCGTGCTGTCGATTGCTTGCTGTATCGCAGGTTATCCGCTCTCAGCAGAGGAACCTTCCGATAGCCCTTCCAGTGCTGCTTTCAAGGCCGATTGGGAATCACTGCAACAGTACAAGTGCCCCGATTGGTTCCGCGATGCGAAATTTGGAATCTACGCTCACTGGGGTCTGTACTCTGCTCCGCGAGGCCACAGCAACACCGACTGGTACGGCCGAAACATGTACAAGGAAGGCCATCCGAACAATGTCGAACACCTGCAGCGTTTCGGCGAACTGGATGAGTTTGGGTACAAAGACTTTGCGCCGCTGTTTACTGCGGAAAACTTCAACGCCGACGAATGGGTCGACATCTATGTGAAAGCGGGCGCTCGGTTCGCAGGCCCCGTAGGCGAACACGCCGATGGTTTTTCGATGTGGGATTCGAAAGTCAATCCCTGGAATGCCGTCGACAAAGGCCCCAAACGTGACGTCGTTGCCGAGATGAAAAAGGCTGTCGAAAAGCGTGGTTTGAAGTTTCTGGTCAGCATGCACCATTCATGGCTTTGGGGTTGGTATCCGACATGGGACAAAAACACCGACGCAGGGGACCCCAAGTACGCATCCCTCTACGGCGAACCGCTTCCATCCATCCGAGCACAAGGCGTCGGTTTGCGGTACGCAGTCCGTTCGAACATGTGGACCGATCCGATGCCTTCGGATGAATTTGAAAAAGTGTGGCTCGAAAAGATCAACGAAGTCGTAACCGGCTACGCACCGGACTTGCTGTGGTTTGACAACCGCATGCAGATCCTAACTGAAAAAGCCCGCATGCAAATGGCCGCTGGCTACTACAACCATGCAATGAAGAATGGCCAAGAACCCGTATTGACCTACAAGCGTCCCGATTTGGCTATTGGAACAGCGACGGTTGACCTGGAACGCAGTCGCATGCCTGACATCTATCCAGACCCGTGGCTGACCGACACATCGATTTCACCTTCAACGTGGGCCTACGCGGTTGACATGGATGTTTATCCGGTGGATCGAGTTGTCCATGACCTCATCGACATCGTCAGCAAGAACGGATGTATGTTGCTGAATGTTGCACCCACCCCCGATGGCTTGATCCCCGAAGAGCAAAAGAAAATTCTATTGGGGATAGGCGAATGGTTGAAAGTCAATGGGGAAGCGATCTATGGGTCGCGTCCTTGGTTGATGTTTGGCGAAGGTCCCACGGTGACTCCCGTAGGGCATCTATCCGACGTTGGCTTCAAGGGATTTTCGGATGATGACATTCGCTACACGACCAACAACGGAAACCTATACGCGATCGCGCTGGGAATTCCCAAAGATGGAAAAGATGTCCGATGTGGTTGGTTGGGCACAGCGACTTATCGCGGTGAGATCAACGACGTTTCGCTTGTCGGTCACGATGAAAAAATCAATTGGAAACGCAGCGTCGATGGTTTGATGATCGAAGTACCATCCGACACCGCCCTGAAGCACGCTCTCGTGTTCCGAATCAAGAGAGAACAATGAAACCGCTCGAAGATATTCTCGTTGTCGATTTAAGCCAATTCTTGTCGGGACCTTCCGCTAGTCTTCGACTGGCGGACCTGGGGGCTCGCGTGATCAAAATCGAACGCCCCGAAACAGGTGACATTTGTCGCCATTTATACGTTTCGGATGTGGACATCGACGGCGAATCGACGATTTTTCACGCGATCAATCGCAACAAGGAAGGCTACCAAGCGGACCTAAAAAATGCCGATGACCTAGCGAAGGTCAGACAATTGATCGACCGAGCCGATGTAGTCATTCACAACTTTCGCCCGGGCGTGATCGACCGGTTTGGCTTGGACTACAAAAGCGTCAAAGCGACGAACCCAACCGTTGTATATGGCGAGATTAGTGGATACGGCAAAGAGGGTCCTTGGCGAGAAAAGGCAGGTCAGGATCTTTTGGCACAGTCGTTGTCGGGCATGACTTGGCTCAGTGGCAATGCATCCGACGGGCCAGTACCGGTCGGCGTGGCGGTAGCCGACATTTGGGCTGGCGCGTTATTAGTAACCGGAATTTTGGCTTGTTTGGTACGCCGATCGGTCCGCGGCGAAGGTGGATTAGTCGAAGTCAATATGCTCGAAGCAATGCTCGATTACCAATTCGAACCAATGACGGTCTACTTACAAGACGGCGAACTTCCCCAGCGAACCAAAACCAATAACGCACACGCACTTCTTGGTGCTCCGTATGGAGTCTACGCAACGAGTGACGGCTATCTGTCGCTTGCCATGGGCAGTATCCCCGCGCTCGGTGCGCTATTGGATTGCCCTGCGTTGACCGAGTACACCGACCCCAATAGTTGGTATGACGAGCGAGACACGATCAAACAGATATTGGTCGACCTGCTGAAAACTCGATCGACAACCGATTGGTTGGCGATTCTTGAACCAGCAGACATTTGGTGCGCTGAAGTCCTGAATTGGAAAACGATGATGGACCACGAAGGGTTCCAAATCTTGGGGATGACTCAGGAGGTCATGCGAGGTAACGGAACAACCTACGCAACCACATGTTGCCCGATACGAATCGATGGTAAGCGATTGACTGCGGAACGAGGTTCCTGCGACCTAGGCGAGCATAATGCCGCGATCGATCAAGAGTTTGCAATTTGATCATCAAGAAGAGCTGCGGTATTTTCTGGCCGCTTTTTAACAGCAAACGAAGGAACTAAAAGATTGTGGCAGGATGCCAAATGGACCAGACGCGTTTGTAATCAAGAGAGCTTAGAAATGGCATCCAACCGAAAAGATGTTTTGCGAATCGCGGTTCGGGAATTCGAACCGTTCGAACGATCGATCGCAGAAATGTGGGAAGCGTACTGCAAGCAAACCGGTTGCCAAATGCAATTGGACGCGGTCGCAATGGACTTGCACGATCTTCACGAGGCAACCATCGGTAGCGGCGGATTACATGATGGCGATTGGGACATTGCCCATGTCACGACCGACTTCATTGCCGAGGCACACGCGACTGACTCACTATTGAACTTGCGTTCAAGGCTTAACCTAAAGCCGCCTCATGATTTCCCCGCTGGTTGGTCTGAGTCGATGCTAGGCTTTCAAGACTTTGGCGATTCCATTGTCGGTGTCCCCTTTCACGATGGACCGGAGTGCTTGATCTATCGCAAAGACTTATTCGCTGATCCGACGAACCAGCAAGCGTACAAAAGTCAAAAGGGCAAGGATCTGACGCTACCGGAAACTTGGGATGACTTTCACGAAATCGCACGATTCTTCACCCGTCCTGAGGAAAACCTGTACGGCACCGTTGTCGCTGGCTTTCCGGATGGTCACAACACGGTGTTTGACTTTGCATTGCATGTTTGGACGCGAGGTGGCGAACTAGTCGATTCCAATGGTCGAGTGGTCGTCGATTCACCTGCGGCACACGGAGCCATGCGATACTACCGAAAACTGCTGCAAGATTCGTCTGCTATTCACCCCGAATGTCGCACCTACGATTCGGTGAAATCAGGCCTTGCGTTCGCGCGCGGCGAAGTGGCGATGATGGTCAATTGGTTCGGTTTCGCTTCGATGAGCGAAGTGGTTGCCGAGAGTGTCGTGAAGGGCAAAGTCGACCTGGCACCGATTCCACATGCACCGGGCTGCGACTCCGCTTCACTTAACTGTTACTGGATTTACGCAATCGGCTCCGGATCGCCTCATGCTGAAATTGCGTACGATTTCATTTGCTACATGATCAATCCTGAAAACGACAAACGATTGACACTCAATGGCGGCACGGGGTGCCGAATAAGCACGTGGCACGACAAGGATGTGAATCGCGAGGTTCCCTATTACTATCGGTTAGAAGCTTTGCACGAACACGCACGTACCTTGCCACGACTAGCCAATTGGGCTCAGTTGGCAGAAGCAATCGACGAATTAGTGCTACGAACGATGGATAGCGATACTCCGATCGAAGAAATCACGTCCGACGCACAGAAACGCATCGACTCCATGGTTTAATCTTTCACTTTTCCCGAGGACACACTGATGGACATCCAATACAAACCCGAACTTCCAACGCGTGGCGTTCCCATCATCATTTTGGGTGCCGGTGGAATTGTCAAAGATGCTCACTTGCCCGCTTACAAACAGGCGGGCCTTACCGTTCACGGAATTTACAATCGAACGATCGAAAAGGCGCGACGATTAGCGGCGCAGTACGACATTCCCAATGTGTACGATTCGATTGAACAAGCGGTCGCCGATGCCCCGTCGGAAGTGGTTTGGGACATCGCGGTGATGCCGCCTCAGTTTGTGGATGTGCTCGACAAGCTACCGGAAAACTCGCATGTGCTGATCCAAAAACCCATGGGCGATGACTGGGCTCAGACACTTGCGATTCGCGACAAATGCCACGAAAAAGGCCATCAAGCTGCGATCAATTGCCAATTGCGGTTTGCTCCGTTCGTGATGGCGACGCGGTGGCTATTGGATCAGGGATTGCTTGGCGAGTTGCACCACCTCGAAGTTCACGTTGAAGTGTACACGCCGTGGCATTTGTTCCCTCATATTCATCCGCTTCCGCGAGTGGAGATTCAACAACACAGCATTCACTACGTCGATTTGATCCGATCGTTCTTTGGCGATCCGGAAAACATCTATGCGCGGACGGTGAAGCACCCCAAACAAGCGGAACTGGCATCGACACGAAGCACAATCATCATGGATTACGGCGACGAGATTCAAGCAACGATTTTGACAAATCACGGTCACGACTTCGGACCGCACAACCAACAAAGCTATATCAAGTGGGAAGGAACCAAGGGCGCAGTCAAGGCAAAGATGGGATTGCTGATGAATTATCCCGATGGAGTGCCCGATCACTTTGAGTATTGTTTGCTGAACAAAGACGCCCCCCCAAAGTGGGAAACCGTTCAGCTTGAAGGTTCGTGGTTTCCCGAGGCGTTCGTTGGCACAATGGCGTCCGTCCAGCGACATTTAGAAGGAACCGCCGATTCGATGCCTACCAATATCGACGATGTGATGCGGACAATGGCATGTGTCGAAGCTGCATACGAATCGAATGCGAACGGTGGCAGCAAAGTCGACTACGGTGTTTAGAACGAGCCCAAATCGATTTGCACCGGGTCCAACTTTGCTTCAAACCGTTGTGACGCCTGTGCTCACGTCACAATAATTGGCAACAGGCACTTAGGGTTTCTTGACTAACTGATAGACTCGAACCCAGTCGTAATAGCTTGAATTGATCTCATCATTGGAGATCGCCTCGGGTGTTGGCGTTGTCTCCCATTTGTAAGTCTCAGTAACCATGTTGATTTGCATAGGACGATCAAAGGGTTTAGGGCTAACCTCGGTACTCGGTTGCACCGTCATGCAATGAACATCGTCAAGGTAGTAGTGCACGGTATTTGCATCGACCCACCATGCGGCATACGTATGAAACGCCTCTCCCGAAGGCGGGTCGAGAGCGACGCTATCATTTTGGCTGTATCCTTTGCGTTCGCCATTGACGGTATAAAAGAAGTGTGTGTTGGGTTTCCATTGCCGATTCCAATTAGGAAATCGCTGCGGAGCACCGATCGCTTCAACGATGTCGAGCTCCTGCGAGGCTTCCCCATCGCCATACGGGGCACTGCGGTTGCTCATCCAAAACGTCGTGGACATGGAAATATTGGATGCTTTCAATCTCGCTTCATAGTAGCCGTAGTGAGCCTGATTACTCTTTGAAACAACCGCTCCACCCGCGATGGTGTAGTCACCTTCGGGTTCATCGAGCATCCTATTGTGGATCCGAAGCATGCCATCGGATACCGATAACGTCGACGGATCAAACTTCGCCGGCGGCCTCCCTTTCCAAAAGGGATGGTGGTCGAGCCATTTGCTGCGATCGAGTTCGCTACCGTTGAATTCGTCTGAAAACCGTTCGTCAAGTTTCCACTCGAATCCATCGGTTGGCTGAGGGGGTTCCGCGATACAGGGGGTTACGAGCAGAAAGAACAGGAGTGCGAGTGGTTTTCTCATTGTTCCGAAATCGTGAGAGGAACGTGAAGGAAAAGGCGACAAGATTCTGGGCATTATATCCGTTTATACGTGGGAAAGCACTTTTTCAACGGCATTAGAACCATCGTTGCCGTCGCGGACCAATCCGCGACTTTTTTGCGGTTCATCGACTTTTCCGATTGTTCGGGTCATGCGGATTTTCATGGTTGCCGATCTTAGACCCATGAGGGTCTGCGCGCTCGAACGAAAAATGTTCCTTGCGTGAAACTCACCATAGAAGAACCACCGTGTCGATCGATCGCCAACGCGATTGGCCATTCCGATCGATTTCGGGCTGTTGTTTGGGGGAAAAACTAATGAAACGAACGCTATCACGTCGCCGTCTGCTTGGGCTGATTGGGCTCAGCGCGAGTTGGATTACCGTACTCGGTCCAAACTCGTCCTCGGCTGAATCACCAACTGTGATCACAGCACTGGCTCACGATACGATACCCAGTCGCACGATTCGACTCGACCCCATCGGCAACCAAACCGCTCCGGTGGTGGTCACCGCCGTCGCATCGGACCCACGCGGCGAACTGCTAGCTGCCGCCGGGGACGACCATGTGATCCGAATCCTCGAAACCGCAACCTTGAAGGTGAAACAAGCGCTCAGGGGCCATCGCGACTTGGTTCGTACCTTAGCGTTTGATTCATCTGGAAAGTCGCTCGTTTCGGCGGGCAACGACGGTCAATTGATCGTTTGGGATCGCATCCGCAGATTCGAGATCATCCAACGGATGCAGGATACTCCTGCATTGGCATGCGTTCGGTTCGCTCCCGGTATCGCCGAAATGGCCGCCGTCGGATTCGACCGAAAAGTCTACATCATCGGCCGCCCCGTCGATCGAACGCCCCAATTCGCTTGCGACTGCAACGACCTTCGCGCGGTAGCCTATCGAGACGACCGGCGGGTAATCGCAGTGGGTGGGCGAAGCGGTGATTTACACTTGTTCGATCCTGCCACAGGAACTCTTATTGCTGACAAACATCTGCATGAAGGGCGCATTCGCGATATCACGTTTCACCGCGAGGCCAACTCCGCCGTCACCGTTGGAGAGGATGGAAAGGTGGTCGTATTTGATACGGAAAAACAGAAAATACTCCAAAAACTGCAAGTCACCTCAGGGCGATTGTTTGCCGTCACCGTGATCGACAGCCAACACATTGCCGTGGCCGGTTCGGACAATGCAATCCGAATTGTAAACACCGATGACGGCACCGTTAGCCATACGCTCGATGGCCATATCGGATCGATCTCAACTCTGACGGCGACCGGTGGAATGCTCTTTTCAGGCGGATTCGATGCGACACTTCGCCGATGGAGCATCAGTGACCTGAACCGCGCTGGACGGCGAATCGCCGAAAATGAAAACAACCTCGAACGATAAACCATCGATTCGACCTGCCGATCGTTTCGCTGGAACGGTGGCTAATGTAAATACCAAAATATACAACGCTAGCGAAAAGACGACCAAGTGCACACGGAGGTGCCTCGGGTGAATTGGAAATTTGGAAAGAAACGAAGAAAATCAAACGCGCGAACCAAAAATGTCAAACGGCGTGTAATGGTTCCCGAGCGGCTTGAAATGCGGCGTTTGCTTGCTGCGGATCCGATTCACGTCGGCGTTGTCTACATCGAAACCGACTACCTTGAGTCGGACCAAGATGTCGGTAGCGATTCCCGCGGTGACCGTTTCATTTTGTCATTCACCGGTGGCGCAGCGAACACCGAACTCACGGAACTGCGCATCCGCACAGACAAAGACAATGACGGCATGTCCGTCGGCGATCTTATCTTCGACACTCAAATCGGCGGTCGTGGAAAAAATGGGGCTCATGATTTCCAGATCGTCCGTACTCAATCGACCGATGGCCATGCGATCAACGCCTCGGCAACAGTCGAAGATGGCGGAACGGAATTGGTGCTCCGCCTATCCGGTTTCCAATCAGGCGACCGTATCGAGTTCACTCTTGATATGGACGAAGTTCTCCGCAATGTCTCGGATTTGGATTTATTCAACAGCCGGCTCGATGTCATCGCATCAGGCCAAGAGTTCCAAGACTCGATTCTGGAAGCGACTTTCAACGCGCCCCATTACGAAACCAGTCACGCCGATGCTATCTTTCTAAATGACTACGGCGATCCCGCCGCTTCGCAAGGTCTCGACCTGCCGCCCGACGAAGGGCCTGGGACGGACAGTCTGCCGAACCGAACTGCGGCCGCCGTCGCTAGTACGAATCAAATCCCCAAACCAATCTCGATCTCCGGTCAAGTTTGGCTCGACAACAATCTCAATCAGACTCGCGACGCCGGTGAGAGCCCGCTAACGGGAGTCGAGATTGCGCTTTGGAAATACGACAGCGTCACCAATCGCTATGCCGACACGGGAAATCGAGCGATCACCGACAATAACGGTGAGTATCTGTTCGCAAAAACGCTGGGGATTTCCCCCGGACGCTACCGCATCGCCGAAACGCAACCGCCCGGTCTGTACAGCGTTGCTGCGATCCCCGGCAATGTCGCAGGCGTGGCCAGCGGCAATATCGAATCAATGGACATCATTCGTGATATCGAAATCCCGCTCGGAGATACCGATGCGATCCGCTACGATTTTGCCGAAGCTCAACCTGCGTCGTTGGCCGGTTTCGTTTACCGTGACGACAACAACGATGGACGCCGAGATACCGGAGAAGTTGGCATTGCGGGCGTCCGCATCCAATTGGTTCCCGTCAACACGATCTCGCCACAATCGGTCGTCACAGCGACAACGGCAGCCGACGGCTCCTACAGTTTCAATGGGCTTGCGCCAGGAACCTATGAAGCGATCGAAGTTGACCAGCCAGCCTATTTGAACGACGGAATCGACGCCGCCGGTACGGTGAACGGCCAAGTAGTCGGGATTGCCGATATCCCCGGTGACGCGATCCGCGACATCCAACTCGACGGTGCCGACGCTGGAATCGAGTACAACTTTGGCGAGACCCCATTCGGGTCAATCTCGGGTTTCGTCTACCTCGTTGCCCCCGGTCAAGACTGCAATGGCCAACACGATGCGCCCGGGAACCAGGCGTTGGCGGATGTAAAAGTGGTTTTGCAAAATGAATTCGGAACAACAATTGCACAAACTCGCACCGGAGCTGACGGAAATTATGAATTCAACGACATGCCAATTGGCCGATATCGAATCATCGAATTCACGCCCAATGGATTAATGGACGGCCAATCGCACGCAGGTACAATCGATGGCATCCAAACCGGAACCGCAATCGACGGCGGATTGATCCGCGAAATATCGATGACCGCAGCGGGTGTCGGCGTCGAATACAATTTTTGTGAAATCGCTCCGGCGGCCATCAGCGGGTTTGTCTATCACGACCAATCCGATGACGGAAATCGAGACGCGGGTGAAGAAGCGATCCCAGCAACCACTATTTCGCTCGTCGACGCGTCGGGCAATGTCGTAGCGACGACAACCACCGATACGAACGGTCGTTATGAATTTCGCGACATCGTTCCCGGCAGCTATCGATTAGTTGAGTCGCAACCGAAAAATTTCTACGACGGCAAGGACACACCCGGTACGATTCGCGGCAATACCACTGGTCGGGTGGAAAACGACAGTGACTCCATTGTCGATGTGCAACTAAAACAAGGTGACATCGGGATCCAATACAACTTTGGCGAGTTGGTCGGCGCGTCGCTTGCAGGCCGCGTTCATGTCGACATGGACAATGACTGCACCTACGATTCCGGCGAACCAACGCTTGGGGGCGTCGACATCCGTTTGCTCGACAGCAGTGGGAACCAAGTTGCAAAAACCAAAACCGCGGACGACGGGACCTACCAATTCACTAACATCAAACCAGGTGAATACACGGTAATCGAAGGAACCGTCGAAGGTTATTTCGAGGGCACTTCCTCAGCAGGATCCGCCGGAGGCATCGCGGACCCACCAAATCGAATCGGCAATATTGTTTTGGCATCTGCCGAAGTTGCCGTCAATTACGATTTCTGTGAAAAACCACCAGCCGAGATCCGTGGCGTGGTCTTTGCCGACAATGACGGTGATTGTCTGCTTGACATTGGCGAAATCGGTATCGAGAACGTCGTTGTCGAACTTTACGATAGCAGCGGAGTTCGGATAGCGTCAACACAAACCGATGCAGCGGGGAATTACCACTTCACCCATTTACCCGCCGGCAACTATACCGTCCGGGAAATCCAGCCAACAGGATGGCTACAGGGTGGTCAAACCGCTGGCAGTCACGGTGGAAAAGCCGATGTCCAAGATGCGATTTCTGAAATTCCAATCGGCTGGGGCGATCGACTAACGCAGTACAACTTTTGTGAAATCGAACCGGGTTCGATTGCCGGAGTCGTCTATGTCGACGCAGATTCGGATTGCGTCCGAGATCCGGGTGAAGCTCCGTTGGCAGGTGTTGTGATTCAATTGAAAGACGCCACGGGCAAAGTGCTTGCACAAACGCAAACCGACTCCCAAGGCCGCTATTTATTTAGCGACCTGGCTCCCGGTGAATACGAAATCGTTGAAACACAACCGGATGGTTACTTCCAAGGTGGGCAAACCGTTGGCAATGGCGGTGGGCGCGTGATCGGACAAGATCGACTTGGGACCGTATTGCTTGCCGGCGCCGACATTGCCGAATACAACTTCTGTGAAATTCCACCGGGATCCATTAGCGGCATCGTCTATGTCGACAACGACGGTGATTGTGAACGCGACGTGGACGAACCGCCTCTTAGCGGCGTGACGATTGAACTGCGCAATAGTACTGGCCAGACTATCGCGACGACACAAACCAATTCGCAGGGCGAATACAAATTCGAAGGTCTCGCGCCGGACGACTACCAAATCTTCGAGCGACAACCGACCGGTTACTACCAAGGCGGGCAAACGGTCGGCAGCGGTGGCGGGCGTGTGGTCAGTGACGACTTGTTGGAAATGACGCTACAACCGGGCCACCATGAAACCGAATACAACTTCTGTGAATTGCCTCCTGGGTCGATAACTGGATTCGTTCACGTTGACGAAGACGGCGATTGCGAAATTGATCCTGGTGAACGCCCCCTTGCCGGAGTAACGATCGAACTTCGCGACGATAACAGCACGCTGATTAGCTCTACGACGACGAATGACCTGGGATTGTACTCGTTCACGAATTTGCCACCGGGACGTTACCACATTGTTGAATTGCAACCAACCGGCTACTTCCAAGGCAGTCAGCATATCGGTAGCGGTGGCGGTGAAGTAGTCGAGCAAGACCACTTGGCATTGAATCTTTCCGCCGGCCATGACGTGATTGATTACAACTTCTGTGAACGCGAGCCTTCGCGAATCACCGGTGCGGTGTGGAGTGAAACGGACATCAATTCGAAGTACGATTCCGGCGACGTAAAAATCTCTGGCGTCCGCATGGAACTGCTCGATGCAAAAGGAAATATGATCGCCACGACGCGAACGGATTCGCAAGGCAATTACGAATTTGGAAACCTGGCACCCGGTGTCTATTCGGTACGTGAATCACAACCTTCGAGTCTGTTCCATGGCAGCCAATTGCCTGGGTCCGCAGGTGGAACTGTTGGTGGTGATGACTTGATCGTTGGTATTCTACTATCCGGTGGAACGGACGCGATCAACTATGATTTCCCTGAGATCCCACCTGCGACGATATCAGGTTACGTATTCCAAGACGGTGGTGCGATTGCGACGGGCGAGCCGATTTCTGCTGAAGACCTTCGCAACTATCGTGACGGCAAGCTGACGAACGATGACATTCTTCTTGGCAACGTCACACTTGAACTGCGAAATGTTCTCGGGCAACCGTTTACATCCGACCGAGCGTTGATGGGCGTCTATGCGGATGGAGCAATCCGCGTGACGACCGACGACACCGGTTACTATGAATTCGAAGGTCTACGGCCTGGTACCTATCACGTGTACCAAGTCCAACCGGAAGACTATATCGACGGTTTGGATACGCCGGGAACCACTGGCGGTTTGGCCGTGAATGAAGCCGACGCAATGAATGATGAGGGCCGAATCATCATCCAGACTCTCGCACTTAGCGAGGCGACGGACCCGAACAACGACGCTATTTTGAACATCTCACTGACAGCGGGTGGTACAAGTCAAGATAACAACTTTAGCGAAGTCATCGTGACCGATGTTCAGATTCCGCAACTGATTGATCCACCAGCAGAATTGCCTGATGTCCTCGCTCCGATTGAAACCTTTGAAAAGTACGATCGTATCATTTCGTTCGGCCAAATTGATTCGATTCGGCCGCCCATGGTCGCCGATGACGAGTGGGCGGTATCGTGGCATCTGAGCGTCATCAACGGTGGTTTCCCTCGCGGGGGTGAACAGGGTGATGCGATCATTCGTGCGGTCAGTGCTCAAATGCGGCACGAGAATTGGAGTGAAGGGGAACACACCAAGGGACGCTGGGTGATTGTCAACTCCGACGGCGAATTGATGGAGATCGCTGATAAAATGACGATTGGTGAAGAGAACGCCATCGCGTTGACAGGTGATTTTGACGGAAACGGCGCCGATGAAGCCGTGATCTACGTCGATGGCAATTGGTTCGTCGACTTTAACGGGAACGGCCGGTGGGACCAAGGCGACTTGTGGATCAAACTGGGAACGGAACTGGATCGCCCTGTCGTCGGGGATTGGGATGGTGACGGCAAGGATGACATCGGGATCTTCGGACGCCAATGGCATCGCGACCCCCAACGAATTAAGAAGGACCCCGGATTACCCGACCCCGAAAATGTCCGTCGTCGTCAATTATCGGCCGACGATTTGGCTCGACATCGCGAAGACCGTGGTGAAGACCGCGAACGATTGTTGCGTCGCGGCAGCAAAGGCACCCTACGCGCAGACGCAGTGGACCATGTGTTCCAATATGGCGAGCAAATCGACACGCCCGTTTCGGGTGACTGGAACGGAGACGGCATAAGTCAAATTGCCATTTTCCGTGGCGGCAAGTGGATCCTAGATAGTGATGGTGACGGCCGTCTAACACGCAAAGACGAACGAGCCGAGTTCGGTCGCCCAGGCGATGAGCCGATTGTTGGCGACTTTGATGGTGACGGAATCGACGAAATCGCCGTCATTCGTGATGGTCAATGGATCATCGATAGCGATGGCGACGGAAAAATCACGGGGAATGACAAACGCATTGAAGTGCCGCGTCACAGCGATGACAGTCAACCGATCGTCGGCGATTGGGACGGTGATGGCAAAGACGAACCGGGCTACTACAACGACGCTGCGTAGGGTAACCCAAACACGTCGGCGACCGCCTTGTTGACAACATTGCCTCGATCGATATTGACTGCTGCTCGTAGCGGCGTGAATTGCTCAATTGCCTTTTCGAGTCCGTTATCTGCTAACGAGATGACCCAAGGCAACGTCGCATTGCATAGCGCGAACGTACTTGTCCGCCCCACCGCGCCGGGCATATTAGCGACACAGTAGTGAACGACATCATCGACAATGAACGTCGGATGGCTGTGGGTCGTCGGATGACTTGTTTCGATACATCCACCTTGGTCAACGGCAACGTCGATCACCACACTACCGGGGTTCATCAACCGCAAATCTTCGGCTCGAACTAATTGCGGTGCTTTTGCGCCTGGAATCAATACCGATCCAATCACTAAATCCGCTCGTCGCAATTGTTCGAGGATGGTGTAGCGATCGCTATACAAACAATTGACGTTGGGCGGCATCACGTCGTCGAGATAGCGAAGTCGATCAAGATTCGTATCAAGAATCGCAACATCCGCTTGAAAGCCCGCAGCGATCTTTGCTGCGTTGGCTCCGACCACGCCGCCACCCAAAATCGTAATGTGAGCCGGCGCAACACCAGGGACGCCGCCGAGCAGAATGCCGCGTCCCATTTGGGGCCGTTCCAAATATTTCGCACCTTGTTGGATACTCATTCGGCCCGCCACTTCGCTCATGGGCGTCAGTAACGGCAAGCGGCCGTTGTCATCGCGAAGTGTTTCGTAAGCAATACAGGTTCCCCCGCTTTGAATCATCGCATTGGTCAATTCAAGGCTGGCGGCAAAATGGAAATAGGTAAACACAATTTGACCGGATCGAACTTTGCTACATTCTTCCGGTTGCGGTTCTTTGACTTTAACAATCATATCCGCACGTTCAAAAATCTCGTCCGCCGATGCACAAAGCTCGGCACCCGCTTTTAAATAATCATGATCCGGAAGCCCCGAGCCTAAGCCGGCACCGGCTTCCACCAACACGTCATGACCGCGAGAAACCAATTCCTCGACACCGACCGGTAACACTGCGATGCGATACTCGTCGGTCTTCACTTCCTTGGGCACACCAATGATCATTTCACGTTCCGCTTGTTTGGGCAGTTTCTATCAGGAAAGGGGACGGGCTTCTTTGGACAACCGGCCAAGCATTTCCCCTAATCGTTCGCGAACCTTAGTCAGCAATGGATCTTCGACGCCGCGTGGAGCCTTTTCGCAAGGCACCGGAATTGCATCGTCGGTTTCGATCACAGCGTGCAGCGGCACGCCAACGTCTGCTTTGCCAAAAAAAGACTCTTGCATCCGCTGAATCGTTTCTACGATGCGAGTGTCGGTAACCGATTCACGATTGAGATAATCGTTTGGATAGGACAATAATTCTTGTGCCAAGTCAGCCGCGACAACATTGCTTCGTAAAGCCATTCTCTCCTCGTCGTCCGGATTCCCAACGAACCATTGCGAGTTCACCGCGCTGCGAATCGTTCTAACACGGGACCGGACATCGATCAGCGCATCTTGCTTTTCGGACGGTTCCTCGTTCGCCGACGTGACGAGCCCCAATTGAGTTTCGGTGCTGGACAACAAATGCTCAATCAAGGCATCCCGTCGTTCGGGTAGCGGACCGCTCCGTGACGAGCCCAAATACTCTACTTCACGAAGACTTAGCAGAGCCGCTGCGACGCGAAGTGTCCGCTCGAGCAGTGGCAGCTTCGGAGGTCGTCGCCAACCGAGGTGGGTCTCGATTTGTTCTAGTTGCGCACCTGCCCAAGCGTCTATCGCTTCGGAACATAGATACTTGATTGCGACCGGATGAATCACAACATTGCCACCGTCCCTTTTCGATTTTCGTCGAGCAGCTTGTCTCGCGATAAAGGTTACTCCGTCCAGTAACGGTTTGAGGATGTCGTTGGTGCGATTGGTAGTTCCTTCGGGAAACAAAATTAGTGGTCGGTGAGCCTCGACCAAAATCTCGATTGCCAATTCAAGAGATTGTCGATCAGGGCCTTCCCGAAATACGCTAAAACCGCCCATCCGCTGGATCGCAAATGAGTCAAACCACCCAGTATTGAACAAATGCCAAGACGCCATTGCGTACACATGACGCTTGGATGATCGAGCAAGCCAACCGAGTACGAGAGGATCAGCGTAGCGACAGTGATTCGGGGCAAGCAAGATACCGTCACCACGATCTACGCTTTCGCGAAGCAATTCAGCGTTCCGACACTCGTACGAAACGACACCTTCTTTTTTATGAAGGTAGCGATCAAAAATCCGAAACCCATGAATGAACGCTGGCCAAAGATCGTTGCGGTTCGGAGGGATGAATTGGTAAGGCCGGTCAAGAATCACAGTCAAGGTTCGGAACTCGTTTCCGCTAGCGATAGAAGTGCGTTCTTAGGTCGACGTAATCCGCGCCAGATAAAAACCGATCGCGATCGCAACGACAAACAGCGCAAAAGCTAACGCGCCGAGTAGCATTGGGTCAATTCCTTGTTTTTTGCGTCCACGTGAAGAACCGCTCCGGCGTCCGCTGCCCGAACCACTGCGTTCGTTGGACGCACCGTAAATGTCCGATTCATCACCTAAATGGACACCCGAACGTCCTGAAGGAGTGTGCGAAAGCTTCGACTTGTCCGACTTGGACGAACCACTCGACGGTTTCACATCGGTCGGATTTCCGCTTGATCGATAACCCGATTCGATTTGCAGATCGATAAAACTGCCGTCGAGCAAATCGGACCGCGGGCGAACATTGACCATCCGC
Source organism: Novipirellula herctigrandis (assembly GCA_007859835.1). GTDB lineage: Bacteria > Planctomycetota > Planctomycetia > Pirellulales > Pirellulaceae > Novipirellula_A > Novipirellula_A herctigrandis. The sequence continues at coordinate 503,087 of SJPJ01000002.1, forward strand.
CCGCTATCACTGGCACTGAGCCCGTCTCCTCGCAACAGAGCCAAACGAGCATCCGATATCGTTTCAGCTCCTTGATTGGACAATGTATCGGATTGGCCACCTGATTTGGAACTCTCATCGAAGCGAATCTCGGATGAACTCCCCGAGTCATCAATCGACGGGTCCACCCCCAGTCCGGCAACGACTTTTGCCCCTCGTGGCACGTGAGCGACAAATCTCTCGAGCACTTCGGCCACATCCGATGCATTTTGATATCGGTAGGCGGGGTCTTTTTGGATCATCTTGATGCAAATGCCTTCAAGCTCGCCGGGACAATCAGGACGCACCTTGCGAATCGGTGTTGGCATCTCTTTTTGATGCTTCGCGATCCGCTGGGCGAGCGTCCCATCATTGAACGGTGGTCGACCGGTAAGCAAGAAATAGAACGTGCATCCTAGACCGTAGATGTCGGCCCGATGGTCAACCGTGTGACTGTTCAAAGCTTGTTCAGGAGCAAGATAATCCGCGGTGCCGAGAACGTTTTCGTTGTTCGCCACCGTTAACGATTCTTCCTCGCCAGCCAACACCAACGCCAACCCCATGTCCAACAGCCGAACACGTCCGTTAGGGTCTAAGAGCAAATTCGCTGGCTTCACATCGCGATGAATGATGTTCCGTGAATGAGCATGTTGTAGGCCCCGAGCGGCTTGAGCAACTAAGTCGGCGGCGGTTGAAAAATCGAGCGGACCATCCCTCTTTACAAGCATCAACAAGTCGAGGCCATCAACAAACTCCATCACAATGAAGTGAACGTCCCCTTCGTTGTCGATGTCGTAAGCGGTAACAATGTTGGGATGATTAAGCGCCGCGATCGCTTGGGCTTCTAGCTTGAAGCGTGCCAGGTAGGTCGAATCGTTGACCCGTTTTTTGGGAAGCACCTTGAGCGCCCGCTTATCGTGCAGGCCAACATGCTCGCCCAAATATACGCTGCTCATCCCACCGGTGCCGATATGGCCGAGCAGTTTGTATTTGCCCAGGAAAAAGCCTTTGTACTTTCCGGCCAACAGTTTATCGAGATGCCACTGGGTCAGCAGACCTTGCTTCTTGAAGACGAGGCCAAATTTCTTAGCATCCTCGGGAAGTTTCCCTTCAAGTTTAGCGCGGACCTTCTCCACCAAGCGATCCAATTTCGCTTTGTTGACCAGGCCACTTCGCTCGACCATCTCGAGGAATCGTTCCGAAGAAATTTTAGGCATAGCTTGCCGGTGCTGTACCTCTCAAGCAAGAAGGATAATAAGACAAGAGCATAACCATTTCTGTCATGGTTGCGTAACCTTATCGTAGCCAAAAACTCACAATACGCTACTTTTTATGTCACGTCCATGTTTTATACCATGGACGCCCAAATTTCAAAAACCAAACCCCTATGGGGGAATAGACCCATGAATCGGATCGACTCGAACCGGAAAAATGCACCCGCTCATGTCCAACTTGTAATGTTGACCAAATACTGGACGCCGGGACGCGTCAAAACGCGACTCGGCAATGCCATCGGCATGCAGGCTGCCGCCAAGCTTCATTGCGAATTCACCCGTTACCTCCACCAAACATTAGAAACCACTGGCGACGATCGCAGCATCGCCGTCACGCCTGACTCATCGCTTGCCCGCTTCGAAAACGACCTCGATACGTCCTCATGGAACGTCACACCCCAGGGGGATGGAGACCTTGGCGAACGGATGGCAAGACAATTCCGGGCCTATTTGAACACGGCTGAACAACCTTCGAGTGTAATTCTTATTGGCACCGATTGCCCGTTAATCAGCGAAAAAGAGATCAATTTTGCTGCCCAGTGCCTGCACAATCAGGACATCGTCATCGGCCCAGCACTCGATGGGGGTTATTACTTGATTGGATTGCGTTCCCCTTGGAGAGAGGCATTTGATAGTCTTTTTCGAGAGATGCAGTGGGGCACTTGCCACGTCTTCGAAACGACAAAGGCTCGGGCGTCTGAGGCGTGCCTGTCGGCGGCGGTTCTTCCACTAAAAGAGGATGTGGATACGGTCGACGATCTGATGAGATTCCGTCATCATCTATCTGCCTCCGGCCCCTCGGATCCGTCTCGTCGTGCCTTTGCCGACCGCATCGAAACGCTCGCCGCGGAATTCGAGATTTAGCGAACCCAGGCTGCCCGGCTGACGTTTTCCCTTTTCCTGAATTTGACAATCAACGTGACGCTCCGCCCCACTCCTTTAAAACCTTTTTCCGTGATCGTGGTCGGGGGCGGTGCAATTGGACTCAATGTGGCACTCGAACTGGCCTCGCGAGGATGCGAAGTCCAATTGCTCGACCGTGGCACAATCGGCGATTCCGCGTCGCGAGTCGCTGCTGGAATATTGCCACCGGCAAATCTCCAATCGGCAACGGATCCGATCGACCAGTTGCGTGGCTTAAGCCATGGATTGTTTCCATCTTTGGCCGAGCGGCTTGCCAATTTAAGCAGCATCGATATCGGACTCCGCCGGTGCGGTGGCTACTACCTTGGCACGACACCTGGCGAAATAGCAGTGATGACTGGGATGGTTCAGTATTGGGAAAACCTAAATATCCAATGCGAACGTGTTTCCATCGATCATCTGCGCAAACGAGAACCTCGGATTTGCCCTTGGTTCGCTAAACAGTCGGACTCAAACGATACAGCAGCGTGGTGGGTTCCCGATGAATACCAAATCCGAACTCCGGATTACCTTCGCGCTCTGCAAATCGCTTGTCAAAAAACCGGTGTCGCCATCGGCGAGCATACCGCGGTGGATCGTTTACGAACGACGAAGACGGGCGCGGCGGTGTCATGCGAAAATCGATGGTTCGAGGCAGATCGCGTGGTGCTTTGTGGTGGTAGCTGGTCGGGACTCTTGTCGCCCGAATTGCGATTGGAACGCAGCCTGATTCCCATTCGAGGCCAAATCTTGGTCCTCAAAACCGATCATCCGCTCCTTCGTTCAATCGTCAACGTCGGTAACCGTTACGTTCTCTGCCGCGATGACGGACACACCATCATCGGATCATGTGAAGAAGAAACTGGTTTTGTCTGTGAAACAACCGACGGGATGATTGACGCACTTCACCGCTTCGCCGTCGGCATGCTGCCCGAACTCGAATCGGCAATGGTCGTAGAGCGGTGCGCGGGGCTGCGTCCATTGACCTTCGACGGCTTTCCAATGATTGGCAAAGTGCCTGATATCTCTAATGTCTACATTGCCGCGGGGCATTACCGCAGCGGCATCCATTTGTCACCGGCCACCGCAGTTTGCCTTGCCGATGTCATGATGGGACAAACACCCCAAGTCGACTTGGAACCGTTCCGTGTCGGCAAGCAACAATTTGCATCTTAAAAAAAACAAGATCACCATGACTGAAACTTCCTATCCGAACGAAGCCACCTTAGACCCTCCCGGAACAATCGCCGTCATCGGTGCAGGCCCACTCGGTATCGAAGCCGCTTTGTACGGACGCTTTCTGGGTTACAGCGTCACATTAATTGAAGCAAATGCGATCGGACATTCGATGCGTCCTGTCATCGATGATCCCTTCCCAATGCTACCGCACCAAAGCCTGTCTTCGCTTGCGATCGAAGCCATCGAAGCCCAATCGCCCGATAAAATGCCGATGCAACTTCCGATGACCTATCGCGATTGGATTGAACGAGCACTCGTTGCTTTGGCCGATTGCGATTTGCTATCGGGACGACTTCGAATGCCATGTCGGGTCGCACGCATCGATTTGGCCGAAATCGAGCAGGATAAAAACGACGAGCAAAGCACAGTAGATAGCGCTGAGGACGAATCGATTCCGCCCGATTTCCTTTTGACGGTCGACGAAGAAGGCAAGCCGGGAACATCGATTCGCGTCGAAGCGGTGATCTTGGCGATTGGCGACGAAGCCAGTATCGAACACGGTTTCGATGTGCCGACGGACTACCATTTTCGAATCGGTGAAACCCGCGATGCGGATCTTGCCAAAAACCTCCAGGCGGGGCGGCGACAGATTACGCAAATCTTCGCGAGCCTGGGAGGCCGACCCGATCTTGATCTCTATCGCCCCCGTCGCGTTTGAACCATCAGCCGCTCGGTTTTTTTGCGAAGTTTAAACCAGCGCCGTCCTGGCCACCGATTCAAGATAGCTGCCGTAATCACTTTTGTACTCGGTGGCTAAGCCAAGCAAGTGCGTCTTGTCAATGAAACCGTTAACATAGGCAATCTCTTCAAGACACGCGATCTTCAAGCCTTGCCGCTTCTCGACCGCTGCAACGAAATTACACGCATCAAGCAGTGAGTCTTTTGTTCCGGTATCGAGCCAAGCGAAACCTCGCGAGAACACCTCTACCGTCAAATCACCTCGTTCCATGTAGATCCGATTTACATCGGTGATCTCCAACTCGCCGCGAAGTGATGGTTTGAGGTTAGCAGCAATCTCAATCACGGAGTTGTCGTAAAAATAGAGACCAGGAATCGCGTATGCCGACTTGGGTTGCTTCGGTTTTTCTTCAATCGACATGACCTTTCCTTGCCCGTCGAACTCGACCACGCCATAGCGTTCGGGATCAGTAACTCGGTAACCGAACACAGTAGCGCCGACTTCCTTCTCGGCTGCGTTTGCCAGTGTCGTTCGAAAACCTTGTCCATAAAAAATATTGTCACCAAGCACTAACGCCACCCGATCGTCGCCAACAAAATCAGCTCCAATCACAAAAGCTTGTGCCAGCCCTTCGGGTTTCGGTTGGGCCGCGTACGATAGCTCGATCCCCCACTGCGAGCCATCGCCAAGAAGTCGCTCAAACGCAGGTAAGTCCTGAGGCGTCGAGATCAGTAAAATGTCCTTGATCCCCGCTAACATTAACGATGACAACGGATAGTAAACCATTGGCTTATCGTAAATTGGGATCAATTGTTTGCTGACCGCACGTGTGATCGGATGTAATCGTGTCCCAGATCCGCCTGCGAGAATGATACCTTTCATAAAACAATAAGCCTTTCGAGAGCGTGAGAGAGAATCGCAAACCGTCGCCCCCGAGCAACTTGTGTTCCTTTGATGAGTTCCGTTAAGCTCGACGCCATGTTTTAAGCGAGTTTTCGATCGCTTCGTCGACCGCTGTTAGCTTGATTCCGGTACCGAGCAATTTGCTGCAATCCATCACGCAATTCGATCGCGGCGTCTTGGCTGCTATTTGCATGAACTGGTCTTCGTCATCAAAGAACCGGAACTCTTTTTCAGGCAACATGTGTTTCTTGATCATCGCGGCAACTTGCCGAGTGGTTATTTTGCCGGGATTGGTAACATTGTAGATCCCCGGCTCGACGCGTTTGGTCCAACACTGCCACGCCGCGTTAACAAATTCCCCTAAGTGCGAAATCGAATTCGTCGCTTCGAGCAGCGTGTCGTAACGCATCAATTTGCTCAAGTAGTTACGTTCCGAATTCTGACTATTAAACGGAATCCGCAAACGCCAAAGGTAGCAATCCTTGGCTCCATGGAGCACTTCTTCGCCAAGGGCCTTCGTACCGCTGTAGAAACTGCAATTGTTTGTTCGGAACGAGAAATTTGGTTCGTCGATCTCACGAAAACCGCTGCCGTCGGGTCGCGCACCGCTATAAATGCACCCCGACGATACATGTCCCCAAGGAATTTTCGTTTCCTCACATGCCTCGCGGATCACCCCTGGTAACACGGTGTTTCCATCCAAACACTCCGCTTTGTGAATTTCACAGGCGTCCACATTCGGCTTGCCCGTATAGCCAGCGGCATTGACCAAAAACTCAGGTTTGGTCTCACGCAGTAGTCCGATCAATGTATCACGATCGGTATAGTCGACATCTCGTCGCGACACCCCACAGAAGTCGATCCCCTGTGAATCGAAGAACCGAGCGAATTCGCCTCCGACGTACCCCGTGCGTCCAAGTACAACAATCATTACTTAGCTTTTTCCAATGCCAAAAGTCTCGAACCCAAGCTTGTTGAGCATCGTTCGATCCAATACGTTGCGACCGTCAAAGAGGAAAGCTGGCGCTTTCATGGTGCCAATTATCTTTTTGAAATCGTACTCCTTGAACTCGTCCCATTCAGTTAGCACGGCGATGGCATGTGCGTCTTTGGCAGCTTCATATCCATCGCGAACGACGGTCACGTTCGTTTCGACAAGTTTACGATCAATGTCACTAACCGTACCGGAAAGATTGCCCATCGATGCGATCAAGTCGGCACGTATTTTTGCTTCGGGCACTTGCGGATCGTAGATCGAAAGTCTCGCTCGCTCGCGAAGCAGATCGCGGCACACATAAATCGCAGCACTTTCGCGAGTGTCGTTGGTATCTTTCTTAAATGCGAACCCCCAAATTCCGATCTTCTTGTCACTAACGGTGCTGAACATGGTTCGGCAAATGCGTTCAGCAAATCGACGTTTTTGGAAGTCATTCATGAGAACGACTTGTTCCCAATACGCAGCGACTTCGCGAAGCCCAAAATGCTCGCACAAATAGACCAAGTTCAAGATGTCTTTTTGAAAACAACTGCCACCGAAACCAACGGATGCATTCAAAAACTTTGGTCCGATACGCGAATCCATTCCGATCGCACGAGCCACTTCGTCGACATCCGCTTCGGTTGCTTCACAGAGCGCCGAGATTGCGTTAATACTCGATACTCGCTGGGCCAAAAACGCATTCGCGGTCAACTTCGATAGCTCACTGCTCCAAAGGTTGGTTGTAAGGATCTGCTTTCGCGGTACCCACTTCGCATAGACATCGGCCAAAGCCTTAATCGCCGCTTCGGACTCACCCCCGATCAGCACACGATCGGGGTTCAATAAATCATCAATCGCGGTGCCTTCGGCAAGAAATTCCGGATTACTCAGAACATCGAATGTCGCACCATTGTCTACGTTTGCTGCGCTCAGAATTCGCTTGACTGCCTCGGCTGTGCGCACCGGAAGCGTCGATTTTTCCACGACAATCTTGTGCCCCTGGGCAACCTCCGCGATTCGGCGGGCACACTTTTCCACGAATTCCAAATTGGCTGCACGCCCGGCACCAACGCCAAACGTTTTGGTTGGCGTGTTGACGGCAATGAAGATCATATCCGCTTTCATAATCGCGGCATCAACGTCAGTCGTAAATTTAAGATTTCGTCCCAAAGCCTCCTCGACGACTTGAGCCAAGCCTGGTTCATAGATCGGAAGCGAGTCTGAATTCCAGGCGGCAATCCGCTCGCGATTCAAATCGACCACGTGAACTTCGATTTCGGGGCATTGCTTGGCAATCATCGCCATCGTGGGACCACCCACGTAACCAGCACCGATACAGCAAATCTTCATTAAATTTCTCGTTCGACTAATGGGTTTCTTGGATCAAGGACTTGAGCACGGAGGATTTGGTCATGGAGGATTTGGTCACGGAGTTAATGTTCGAAGGTCGCACGTCAGACCCTTTCCGACACTGCCCACCCTGAAAACTCTCGACATTAGTCCACGTATGAAAAATGTAAAGCGGCCGATGGTTCCGCCACGCTGAAATTCAGCTTTTGGTGTCAGGCGGGCCCGAAAGACTGCCAGACTCAAGCCGCGACTTTAACTTTTTGACGTCGTGGTCGACCATCCGGCGAGCCAACTCCGGTAGCGTCGTACGGGCCTGCCAACCCAAAACACGCTGTGCTTTTGCGGGATTACCGACCAACCTTTGAACTTCCGATGGACGAACGAACGCTTGGTCCTGACGCACGTAATCCCGCCAATCAAGGTCCATCGATGAAAAAGCGGCATACAAAAAATCTTCGACGCGGTTGATCGTCCCAGTGGCTAAAACGAAGTCATCCGCAGTGTCGTGTTGAAGCATACGCCACATGCCTTCGACATAGTCGGGTGCATAGCCCCAATCTCGCTCGGCATCAAGCGACCCAAGCGTCAAATGATCCTCGATTCCAAGCGAAATTGCCGCTACGGCACGAGTGATTTTCCGGGTGACAAACGATTCGCCACGACGCGGCGATTCGTGGTTGTAACAAATTGCGTTACAGGCAAACAAACCAAACGATTCGCGGTATAGCGATACCATTTGAGTCGCAAAGGTCTTCGCTATGCCATAAGGTGTAACCGGTCGCATCGGAGTCAACTCGTCTTGCGGCGATTGATCGGGGCGCCCAAACACTTCGCTACTGCTGATATGGAGCAACCGAGGTCGCTTTTCTAAATCGCGTAAGATTTCCAGTAACTTTAGCGTCCCCATCGCGGTGAATTGGCAAGTTGTCTCGGGAATCTCGAAACTAGCACCAACATGACTTTGGCCTGCCAAATGGTAGACTTCGTCTGGCAATGCGCTGAGAAAGACGCGGCGGATCGTCGTGGTGTCATCCAAATCGGCGTAATGCAAAAACAACTGCTTGTTGTAGATCGCCGGATTGTGGAACAAATGATCCAAACGAGTCCGCTGCGTGATACTGGTGCGACGCACCAAACCATGAACCGTGCAGCCCTTTTCCAGAAGGAGTTCGGTTAAGTACGAACCATCCTGTCCCGTGATTCCGGTAATCAGTGCTGAAGTCATTTGTCGATCAATTCCAGTTGGCAATCTTCGAGTTTCACGCTGACACCTTGCTCCATAAAACGAACCGATACTAAAAGCCGCGTCTCTTGCTCTCGACGGACGATCGTTCCTTCGTACCCAGCAAAGGGACCGGTACGAATGCGCACTTGCTGCCCTGCTGAAAGACGACTTTCCAAAGTCAATGGGACGCCGAGATTTATCAAACTACGAATTTGTTTGAGGTCCGAAACGAACTCTTCCACGTCTGTGATCTCGGTGGCCTTCAAAATACAGCCCGTACAGATCGCTTGGTAACGTGATTCATCTTCCGTGCCGCAAACGAAGACGTAATTACTAAACAGCGGCATGTAGGTTGTGCGAACTCGCCCTGCCGGCGACGGCTTTCGCTGAGGCACCAAAGGCCCGTAGTGCCAAACGTTGTGCTGGCGAAGCAGACGCATTAACTGCTTTTCTTGTCGAGACTTCGTGTACATCATCCACCAACGCCCCAGCAGAGCTTCGTCTCGTTCGAGCAAATTCTCCGGCAAACAATCAGGTTCGGAGGGGAGAATGGGCATCAAAGTTGCTTAATAAGAAGAAGGTTCTGGATCGATTTTTTGTAAGTCTGAACGATACGTTTGAATCTAAAGCTTCATCATAAAATGGTCTTACCGACACGACCAGACCGCCAATGCATGCTGAGGCTTCACCGGATGCCGTTGTCGATGGCAGTTTGTCAAACTAGTATCAACGGGCCCATACCATCATCGGGCCCGTACTATCATCGGGCTCAAATGCTTCCAATATCCAAAGGATTTTTCACCATGCTCAAACGAATCCACCAGGCGATTGTCGCTCTCCTGGTGGCGGTGATCCGTTTTTATCAATTGGCAATTAGCCCGTTGCTCGGACCAAATTGCCGATTCACCCCAACTTGCAGCCAATACGCGATGGAAGCGATCCGACGCTACGGAATTCTTCGCGGCAGCTATCGAGCCGTCCGACGCATCCTGAGATGTCACCCGTGGAACCCCGGTGGCTACGATCCACCGTAAGGGCGCAGCAGGCGTTGGAGTTCACATCTCCACAGGCCGGGAATGTTGAACATTCCGATCGCTCAATCGCAACCTAGGACTTGGAACGGCCACGACAAACTTTTCCGGTTGTGCCGGTTATTCAGGAAATTCAGTTTTGTCCAAAAAGGGGGTCCATTTGCCCTGCTACGGACTCGCGGAATTTGCCGGCCGTGTATGCCGATACTCAGAGAGAGAATTCCATCGCGTTTCCGCCAGACCGACAAAACTCATGAACCGACCCAACACAACGCCACAGACCGGGGCAAACCGTAATCCTGTGGAAGACCAACTCGATTCATTGATTTCGCGCATTCATTCGCTCAGCAAGGAACCGCGCACAGGCGATGGACAACCCGCTGCGCCGGAGCCTGAGAGACCTCGCCAAGCTCCCCGGCCCTCTCAACCTGCACCTGCACCACCACCAGCACCGGTACGGGCAAGCCAAACCCCGTCTAGTGCGACCGTGCCGACGCCCCCCCCCCTTGCCACACCTAGTTCCGGCGTCAACTCGGTTCCCCTGAAGCAAAAATCTCCAACCACGCCGCGACCGAACGATTCCGGTCCTCGGTTGGCGAAAGGATTCAAGCCAAGTCGAGACGAGCCATGGCGTCCTGCCGAGCCTGAAGATATTGCCGAATCGAGAATCAATGACTCTCTACTTGAGGCGATCGTCTACCGCTATTTGCGAAACGTCGGTGAATGCGAAGGACGAAAAATCGCGGACCAAATCAAGCTACCTTTTCGCTTGGTCGAACCATTGCTGGATCGTTTAAAAATGGAACAGCGTGTTGGCTACAAAAGTTCGACTGCGACCAACGATTACGTCTATGTTCTGACGGAATCGGGCCGCGAAGTGGCTAGAAACCTCTCATTGGATTGTACCTATTTCGGTGCCTGTCCAGTCGACTTGCGGGAATACGTTGCGAGCGTTCGAAATCAAACCATCGAGGGACAATATCCCAAAAAACCGGACCTCAAGCGTGCCTTCCAAGACTTGTTGATCAACCCCAAGATGCTTATCCGACTCGGACCCGCAGTCGCTAGCGGACGCGGAATGTTCTTGTTTGGCTTTCCGGGAAATGGAAAAACGTCGATCGCCGAACGCGTCACCGGCGCATTCGGAAAATACATTTGGATTCCTCGGGCGATCGAAATCGACGGGAATGTGCTTCGAGTCTTTGACCCCATGAATCACGAAATTGCGATGCCTGACCAAGGCGCAGGTTTGTTGGATATTGGAGGTTTTGATAAACGATGGGTGCGGATCAAACGACCTACGATCGTCGCCGGGGGTGAACTCACACTCGATATGCTTGAAGTGCAATCCAATACCGACAGCAACATCAGCGAATCGCCACTGCAATTAAAAAGCAATTGCGGGACCTTAGTCATCGATGACTTTGGGCGTCAGAAGATGAGCATCGACCAGTTGCTCAATCGTTGGATTATTCCGCTTGAAAAACGGTACGACTTTTTGAATATGGCCAACGGAAAAAAGATCCAAGTCCCGTTTGATCAATTGGTGATTTTTAGCACCAACTTAGAACCGAAGGACTTGGTCGACGACGCGTTCCTACGCCGAATACCCTACAAAATTGAAGTACCCGATCCGCCGGAAGCGGACTTTCGCAAGTTGTTCGAAATCATGTGCAAGATCACAAAGATACCCTACCAAGCCGATGCGATCGAATACTTGATCCAAACGCATTACCTGCCGGTCAATCGACCGTTTCGAAACTGCCAACCGCGTGACTTGCTGCTGCAAGTCAAGAATTTTTGTCTCTACAACGATTTGAAAGTGGAATTGAAGAACGAATATTTCGACTTCGCCTGCGACAACTATTTCTCAGTGATGGACTAATTTCAGACTTCCCCGGAATCGTCATCATCGTCGAAATCTTCCAAATCATCGAATTCCGGTAGCGTCGGATCTTCCGGAGCACGTTTCCGCAGTTTCCGTTGCAGTGATCGCCGATGGATCCCCAACCGGCGTGCCGCTTCGCTGATGTTGCCACCACATTCCGATAACACACGGTGGATGTGCTCCCACTCGTTGCGAGCAAGGGAGGGCGCCGGAAACGCCGTCGTCCCTTCGGGCACACTCGGTTCGTCGCCACGGGCAAACGCAGAAAGGATATCGTCGGCATCCGCTGGCTTACTAAGGAAGTTCACTGCACCGGCACGAACCGCGTCGATTGACGTCGGAATACTGCCGAAACCCGACAATAAAATCACTCGCGTACTCGGTTGCATCTGCAACAGTTTCCGAAGCAATTCGAGTCCGCTTTTGCCTGGCATCCGAAGATCGAGCACTGCCAATTCGGTAGGCCGCTGAGAAAACACTTCAACCGCTTCGTCGTAATTCGCTGCCGTTTCAACACGAAAACCTCGCTGCTGCATCGCAAGCGACAGCCGCTCTCGCAACACCAAGGTGTCGTCAACCAACAGAATACTTTCGGCGCCCATGGTTGCCGCATTGTATACGGGCGGCATATCGTCGCTCGGTTCAATCATATGCACAAAATTTCACTTCTCAAAGAAAGGTCGAAAAGTAGATTTGGATGGGTTGGCCCAGAAAATGCCGGCAGTAAAAAACGGTCCAGCACCACAGTTCCGAGCCAAACTCTTACTCTAGTCCAATTGGTGTGGCAATTTACCGCATAATCGCATTGTATGCAGCCCGGCAAATTCATGGTTTACGCAAGAAAAGCGTTTAAGCATCAAAAAAGCTGGTCAACGGTCGTCGCTCTGGACCAACGGCAGGCGAACAATCGCTTTGGTTCCCACCCCGGGAACCGACTCAAAATTCAATTCTCCACCGAGTTGGGAGATTACGTTGCGAGTCAGGAAAAGCCCCAGTCCAATCCCCCGGCCTGGCTCTTTGGTCGTGAAAAAGGGGTCTCCGGCTCGCTCAAGAACATCGCTGGTCATCCCTTGCCCTTGATCCTGGACAGTCAACTCTAGTTTTCCAACTCCTGGCTGACTGCTTGAATCACTGCTCGACCCTTGAATCAATTTGGCGTCCACTCTCACCCGTCCATCTTCATCGCTGGCGTCGAGCCCATTATGAATCAGATTACGAATCGCTTGGGCAACCGCCTCACAAGGGACCCACAATGGTTGGGCCTCGATTGGATCGATGTCAGCATCGTCGATATCAACTCGATGTGGATCACGAATCCCTTCTAGCGTCACGTCAATCAATTCACCAACGGTCGTTTTGTCCCATCGCTGGGCCATGGAATCGCCCGCCGCCGACCTCATTCGAGCAAGAATTTGGCGACACATTTCCAATTGACCGTCGATCAACCTCAAATCCGTATCGACCGATTCCGGCTTTTCACAATCTTCCAAATGGCGAGACAATTCACGAACAATCACATCAATGGTTGAAAGGGGCGTCGCCAATTCATGTGCCGCACCCGCTGCAAGTGTCGTCAATCCTTCCAACCGATAGCGTGCCGCTTGGTCCGCCTGGGCACGCCGCAATTCTTCCTCGCGTCGTTGTAATTCACCTGCGGTTTGCGTGACGTAATAAGTCACCACTGCGGCGCAAGCAGAAAACGCTAATAACAGCGAACTGATTCGCAAATCGAAACCATTCTCCGGCCGCTCGATCGTGATTCCTTCGACCGCGACCGAGTGGCGAAGTAGGAACGTGTATCCTGCGATCGCAAACAGCGGCATCAACCAACTTGCTCGCGGACGAATCATCACTCCGCCGACGGCCAAGTTAACGAAAAAGAAAAACGAAAACGGATTGTCGGTTCCGCCACTGAAATACAGCATCAACGTTAACGTCACTAAGTCGAGCAACATCAAACCAATCGCAACCGATTGCAGCAAACTTGGTTCGCCGTCCAAATCGCTCGCGCCGCCCGACGTGGAAGCCTCATTTGATCCAAGCATCGATGGCCCACTCGATCGGTGGTGCCTGCGCAGCCAAATTTGATAAACCAAATTCGTGATCGCAGTGAACCCGACAAGCGAAATCAACGGAACGAGCGAAAGATTGATTCCGGAAAGGCTATTGGCGATCAAGATCGTCACGAATTGCCCGGCCACGGCCATCCAGCGTAAATGCAGCAGCCACTTGGACGAACCAAGACGAGCCGGCGAAATCATCGGCAGAAGTAACGGATCTAATGTTGCAGGCAAACTAGTTACTTTCTCTGCGCGTGAGTTCATCGCGAAGCTTGGCCGCCAATTCGTATTGTTCTTTTTCGACCGCAGAACGCAGTTGTTCGTTCAAAGTTGGGCCGACCGCATACTCGCTGCGAAGCGACTCACGCATTTCCACCAACCGCAAAACTAATTCATCCTCATCAAAATGTTCTTCGGCTTGATGAGCAATAAAGAACTGGCGAATCGTTTCGAGCCCATTATTGATCGCCTGAATCGCTTCCTCGGCGGTGTTGTCTTCGAGCTCTCCGAGAGCTTGCGATTGCGTTCGATGAAACAAGACAAAGGGACGATACTGTTCGTGCGAACCAGTCCATTCATCGTCCGGGCTCATCTTGCTACTGAGGTCCATCAATCGCAGCGTGTGATCCGCATCCATGACCGCCCGATGGTAATATTGCAGCCGCAACCAACAGATACGACGATGATAATACTGCATGAATTCACGTTCGACTTCACCACAATCCGAATCCGACAAAACGTAATCAGGGTTTTCAAGTGCGATCACTTGCAGATGGTCGAGGTAAGTTTCGCATTCTTTAAAAACCGATCCGTCAGGTCGACCAGTGGTTTCAAGCTGCAAAATCCCCATGTCGACGCGCATCTGAATCACGTCACGTCCATCTTTGCCTTTGACTAGCCGGACGTTCAGGTTGGACGGGTCAAATTCCCATCGTGAAAGTAAATCGTCAAGGTGCATCGATCGCTTCATCGAGCCGTTCGCATGAAAAGTCACTGAATTTTGAAAAAGTGTAGCCGATAGACGCGTCTCAAGTATCCCTTTTCTCGAAGCATTTTCTCGAGCACAAAGGCGAGGCAAAGGCCCATCGCGAAAGCTAAGTATAACACGCTCGTTTTGAACTTGAAGCACGACGATCAATGAACTCACGCGGAGTTTGGGATATTCAATGCAACAAAAAAGACGCTGCCCAACACTTGGTTCGATGCTCTAACACAGTGTTGAAGAGACGCCACCGCCCGACAAAGCAAAATTGGGCTAAGCCTGTAGTGAATCGCCTTGTAGCCGCATTTGAGCGGATCACACTGAGTCGCACTTTTGCGCAGCTGATGACAGCATCTCTTTAATCGTCTTGTCGTGGTGATCGGCGATTTTGCTTTTTCTGGGATTGGGCTGATTTCTGATTCAGCCGCCGGACCTGACTTCCGCGGGTTGGCTTGGTCGCCTTACGAGCCTTTGGCGGCGATTGGCATGCCAGCAACATGTCCACCAACCGCTTGCGGACATCCGCGTGATTGCGCCCCTGGTCCCGGTATTTTTCGCTGTGCAAAACCAATTCCCCCTCGCGGTTGATTCGATTCCCAAAACGGGTTTCAAAACGTCGTTGCCACGCCGTACTTAATCCAGGGCACTGACTCGGTGACCAGCGAAGCGTCACCTTGGAATTGACTTTATTCACGTTTTGACCGCCGGGGCCGCCACTTCGCGCAGTGGTGAACGTCAATTCAGATTCGCGAATCGTGAGGCGTGGACTGATAAATAAATCGCTCATTCAAAAAGTTCACAGCTGGAAAATGACAAAAAACAGAGGGGGGGGTGTTGGAGTCTCGGAGCCATCATCGCAACAAAAGGTTCACAAACATGGCAATAAACGCGAAAAAAAAACAAATTTTGACTTTTCAAAAATTTCCCATCCGGTTGTGACCAGACTTGTCCGCGCCGCTGCGATTCTATGGGTGTCGCCCGGCAGTTCGGTGCGAAGCAAAACGGTGCCCCCTACTAATCTCTTTCACGGATGGATTCTCTCATGCCTAAGTTCTACGTTCAATGTGGTCCCATCGAAACCATTCTCGACGCTGACTCCCCTCGCTCGGCTGCCATGAATGCACTCGACCAAATGCTGCAAACTCACCTTTGGATTTACGATGATTGTGGACTGAGCGAAAACGATTGCCAAACCCACCTGATGCTCGAAGCCCTGATGCACCTAGAACCATCAGTCCAAATCAGCGAAAAAGGATTCAATCGTCACGATGCGATCTGCTTGGGAACGCCCGAAACGGTTCACGATTGGCACCGCTTGATGATCGGCATGAAACGACTTTTCGTCGCCGCAGGATTGACCACGCGATCGATGGCCTCCGTTGGGTTGACTGACACTGCTCAATTCGTGGCCCCGCAGATGCCAAGATAGCAATCACACATGGGAGCGATCTCGCGTACTAAACCAAACCATCGCAACTCCCACCAATGCAATTCCCATTGTTCCAGCCAACCACGCCGCTGGAAGATGGGCTTGGTCATCAAGCTCGCTACCAAAAAATGAAATTGAATCGTGATAGCGACCGACCAAATTCAAAAGTGCGTTGTGGACGAAATGCATTACCATCCCCGGTATCACACTACCAGTCCGATAGGCGATCCATCCAAGGATCAACCCCAGCAACGTCGTCGGCACAAAACGCTCGATCAACAGCGCATTGCCAGTCAACACATGGAATACTCCAAACAATACCGCAGTCACCACGATCACGCGGCCTGGTGTTAACACCGTGGAAAGGGACGAAAACAAGAAACCGCGAAAACACAACTCCTCAATCACCGCCGGTGCAAGGGCAAAGGTTAGCAACAGCAACCACGTCGGCACTTGTTTCCATGCCTCAAGCGTTTGCAGTGTCTGGGTGACTCGTGATTCGCTTAGACCACCAATCCCCATCGCTTCGGCGAACACGAACGCTTCATGAGCGAGTGCCCAAGCACCAAGCCCAATCAGAACCGCACCGAACACACTCGCCACCGCCGGCCTCTTCCACCGATAAGTGGTCCGATATTCATTACGCCCCAAGTAAGCCGCGATCAATGGTACAAGTCCAAAGGTCAACACCAGCGTCAATCCATTAAGCCAAAATTGTGTCGACATCGTCATTTGGTCTTGCGCCGCAGCTAAAAAACGCATCAGCCCATTGGATGCCACAAAGTAAATCGGCACCAACAACGCCAACAATAACGCCGACGATTGAGCACTTGGGACAAGTGTTGATTTCTTAGGACGTTGCAATAGCGAACCGATCGATTGGTCACTCGTTCGCATCACAGCATCGTTGCCAAACAATCGCGATGCGATGGCTAGCGCCGCCACCGCATAGGCACATGTGCTGAGCACAGCGGCCAACGCTCCGACCGGGTCAAAGGTTCCTGCCAATATATCTCTTGCCAGAATAACGATGCTAATTAGCGGCGCAATCGCCAGCGGTCCCGATAGTTTGACTCCCGGCATCAGCGATAACATCGCCGGTGCAAGCGCCAGCAGCATGACAGGGATCAAATAAGACTGCGCTTCCTTAAACGACTTGGCGAAACTTGTTAGCGACAAAAGAACCGCTGAGAAAAAACCACTGAATAAAACCAACAGCCCGAGAATTTGCAGCACCGCCAACCAAGGAAACACATCCTCGCCTGTCAAAAGCCGCAGCAACCCCGATGCCCAAAGAGTCGTAAACATTGCAAACAAATTGACCATCGCCGTCAGCAACGCCACGATCACAACGGCAACGTATTTAGCAAATAAGACATAAAACCGTGGGACGGGCGAAGCCATCAAGGCTTCCATCGTCCCTCGTTCTCGCTCACCCGCAGTCAGGTCAATCGCAGGATAAACGGCACCGGTAATGGTCATTAGAACTAACACGAGCGGAACGATCGTGGCCAGCAGTGGCATCGATTGGACATCTCCACAATCTTTGACAACCACTTCGGCGGGTGGCACATAGGATTCACTTGCTTGTTGCGCGACTTGTTGCGCTGTTGCCGACCGAAGCCATTGCAATCGTTCAACCAAAATCCTACGTGCCGCTTCGCTGGCACCGTCCCCACGGTACGCGGTAATCGTAAATTCAGGGACCTGACTTTGACCGTAGGGAATCAAGTCGACGGAAACCGCTACATCGATCTTGTTCTCGCGAAGTGCATCAACCGGGTCTATTTCTTCGGTCAAACGAAGATCGAACTGCGCAAACTCGCCGCTACTCGCATCTAAAATCGACTTCGGCGGAATACTCCCAACATTATCGAGAGCGTTAGAAAGCATGTTGCCTTCTTCTTCGGAGCCAACCCCGACGTAGAAGACCTGTGAGACACCAACATTCGAAGTCAGCAAAAAACGATTCAGCGCCATACTCAATAGTGGGTATAGCAGCAGAGGCATGATCAACAACGTCATCACGGTACGTCGATCACGAATGGTTTCACGCAATTCCTTTTGGAAAAGCCGGAAAATCCGACTCTGCAACGCATGTCCGTTCATGTCGCCCCTTTCATGCGGCTTCCGTTTTCATGAGGTCGACAAACATATCTACCAGATGCTCGCGGTGCGTCTGCTCACGAAGCTCATCCATGCTACCTTCGTTTTGAAGTCGGCCATGGTGAAGCAGTCCAAACCGGTCGCATAATCGCTCGGCTTCATCCAGTCGATGGGTACAAACGACGACCGATTTTCCAGCATCACGCAAATGTTCGATGTACTCAAAAATTGTTTGAACGCCCACGACATCTAACCCGCGAGTCGGTTCGTCGAGAAGCATCACAGGTGGATCGTGGATCAGACCTCGCACCAATGTCACACGTTGTCGTTGCCCGGTGCTGAGCGAACCTGCTCGGC
Source organism: Novipirellula herctigrandis (assembly GCA_007859835.1). Taxonomy (GTDB): domain Bacteria; phylum Planctomycetota; class Planctomycetia; order Pirellulales; family Pirellulaceae; genus Novipirellula_A; species Novipirellula_A herctigrandis. The sequence goes on from SJPJ01000002.1 coordinate 521,510, forward strand.
GTTCAAGTAGTTTTTCGATCCCCATCATCTTCGACAAATGCTCGGCACGTTCAGCTGCGACATGCGGATCCACAGCATAGAGGTCCGCAAAGTACAACAACATTTCACGAACACTCAGCCACGGATAGACACCATCGCTCGCCGACACGAACCCCAACCGAGATTTGACCGCGATTGGGTCTTCCGCCGTTTGGATTCCATCCACTTCGGCATAACCTGCATCGGCATCCAATAACCCCAAAATCATCCGCAAGGTTGTCGTCTTACCGGCACCGTTGGGCCCGAGCAATCCGTAGACTTCTTTACACGGCACATCGAACGACAAATCGTCGACTGCGCGCAATTCAGATCCATCCACAGAGAATGTCTTGACGAGTGAGTGGACCGAAAGCATTCGGAGAGATGCGCTTCGTTAGACGTGCTAGATAGAAAGGTGCTCACACCACGAGTTGATCATCATAGCGGAATCGCCGAGCCTATGTGGAGTGCATCGGGGCATGACACTCGATTTCTCTTACCCCATCGGCCAAGAAAATCGTCTAGAATAACGCGAGCAATTTTCTTCCCCAAATTCTCTCCTGTTTTTACGGTGAATGCTCGATGCGACACTCCGGGATCTTCATCCGATACTTTGTTCTGATGATTTGCTTTTTAGCCGCCAGTGCCGCGATTGCCCAAGCTTCCACGCTCTCGATTTATGCTGCAGCCTCTTCTCCTGCAGCCTCGCCAGACCCGATCGACTACCAGCCGATGATCTTGCTCGCCGTTGGGATTATCTCTGTCCTGGCAATGATCATCGGATTGAAACTCAATGCATTCTTGGCGTTGATCCTCTCGGCACTGTTGGTCAGCCTGCTGATTGGATTCACGGGCGACCAATCAGCCGGTTCGCGAATGGATGCAGTGACAACGGCATTCGGAGGTTCCGCCAAGAGCATCGGCATTGTGATTGCCATGGCAGCGATTATCGGCAAGTGCATGCTCGATAGTGGAGCGGCTGACCGAATCGTCCGCAGTGCCATCAATCTGACTGGCGAAAAGAACGCGACGTTCGGATTGTTGACCAGCAGCTTTGTTTTGGCGGTGCCTGTCTTTTTCGATACGGTCTTCTATTTGCTCGTCCCCTTGGCCCGCAGTTTGTATCGGCGAACCAACAAAAACTATCTACGGTATCTGATGGCGATTGCAACGGGCGGCGCGATCACGCACACGTTGGTCCCCCCGACACCTGGCCCGTTGCTGGTATCCGCGATCCTTGGGGTCGACATTGGCATGATGATGCTCGTTGGGACACTCGTGGCCATTCCCACAGCCATTGTGGGGATTCTCTTTTCTTTCTGGATCGACAATCGAAATCCTGTCGTAATGCGGCCACTTGGTACAAATGAAAACAAACACAAACCGTTGAAGCCAGACCAATTGCCATCGCTTTGGATCTCTTTGTTGCCGGTCTTGTTGCCGGTCGTTCTGATTGGCGCTGGGACGCTCACGACCACCATCGCGGATCGTGAAGACCGCGCGGCTTTGGTTCAATCCGACATCCGCGACTACAACCAATTGGCGGAAACCCTAGCCACGGCACAACCCAATACTCCGGCCGCCCAGATCCTTGCGAGCGACAAGCTAAACGAGGAAGAACGCGTTCGACTCACCAAAGCACCATCGACGGACAACGCGAAAGCCGACATCGTTGAACTGCTCAACCAAGTTCTGCTAGACAAAGACCTCTACAACGAAAAAGCCTTCTTAGGTGTTCCTCTTTCCAATGTCGCCAAAGACAAAATTTCGGCCAACCAACTTCGGATGAAACCAGTTGACCGCCGCCGGATGAATCGGGCACTTCTCGAAGACGCCTACCCCGACGTCATTGCGAAACACACTTGGGCATCATCGGCACGCAACATTGCCAGCGCGTTGTCACTTTGGAGCAACCCGGATTTCGCGCTGATGCTCGCCGCGATTTGCGCCATGTTAACGCTGAAGTATGTGCGAGATCTCTCTTGGCGAACGTTATCATCCGACGTCGAAGAAGCTCTGATGAGTGGCGGGGTGATTATTTTGATCACCGCTGCGGGTGGAGCTTTTGGTGCGATGCTAACGCAAACCAACATCAGCGATGCCATTCAATCGGCCTTCCAAAATCAGGGCGGTTCGGGAATCGCCTTGATCGTGCTCGGGTGGACCATTTCATCCGTTTTACGCGTCGCCCAAGGAAGCAGTACGGTGGCGATGATTATCGCTGCCGGGATGATGTCAGCGATTATTGGCGATCAAAAACCCGACTACAATATGGTTTACCTTGCCACGGCAATCGGCAGTGGATCATTGTTCGGAAGTTGGATGAACGACAGCGGCTTTTGGGTCTTCACAAAAATGGGCGGATTGACTGAGAGCGAATCGCTTCGAAGTTGGAGCCCACTGCTGACAATTCTGTCACTTGCGGGGCTGATCGTCACGATTGCACTTAGCCAGATATTGCCGTTGCGGGGCACAATGTGAGCGGGGAATCACGAAAGCGAGAGAAAACAGACGCCCTATTAGGATGCCTTGCAACGCTCGGCAGCGTCTCGGTGACGTGCGTACTGCTGTTCTTGAATGCATCGTTTGTGATGGCAGTCATGAAACTGATCGAACCGCAATTCCCTTCTTGGATGGATCGCCCTGGAACAAACCAGTTTCTGCTTTTTTCAATTCCAGTAGTGCTGGTGGTCGTCGAGTGGATGCTGATCGACTACGCTCGTGGTCGATTTCGCAGGCCCAATGACTCCACCTAGTACATCATGCAACTCTATTTAATTCGCCATGCCGAGAGTGCGAACAACGCTAAACCGATATTTGAACGCATCGAGGACCCTCCGATCACCGCTCGCGGACGACTTCAATCTCAGCATCTTGCCGATTGGACCAAGTCGCTAAAGATCGATGCATTAATCACCAGCCCGTTTTTACGTTCGCTACAGACGACTCGCCATATCGTCGACCGTGTTCCTCAAAAAGTCCATATTTGGCACAACGTCTTCGAACGCGGTGGCTGTTTTCGTGGCTACCGACCGGATCAAACCGAAGGAGGCATCGGACTTGGGCCTGCCGGGATTCGAAAGGAAGCTTCGAGTAGCGAAGACGATTGCATTGTCGACGAAACGATTTTGGATTCGGGTTGGTGGGGCGGAAAGGACCGAGAAACCAACGAAGAAGCGATCACCCGAGCGCGGGAAGTGGTTCATCGATTCATCGAGACCTTTCGCGACAGCGGGAAAATCGTGGTCGCGGTGATTCACGCGGACTTCAAACGTTGCCTGTTGGACCAAATGCTTTCCGAAACAACACACGTCGGCTCGCTCGGCCCGATGGTCAACACCGGCATTACCAAAGTCCGCTACAACGGCAATCGGTGGCAATTGCACTCACTTAATTCCATCAGCCACCTGCCTGCTCGATTGATAACGGGTGTCGAAACCTAGCGAGCAGGTCGCAATTCGGGTTGAGCAAAATCACTGTTCAAGATGCTTGGCCCATAGATCGTCTCTTCGCCAACCGCCTCGTTGATCATTGGCCGATAGCTTTTTGTCGATTGCGGAACAACCGTTTCAGTATAGGGCTGCGCAATTTGGCCATGACCAACCGGAACGGTTTGCATGACACTGATCACGGTTTCCGAAACACCTTGTTCATGCAACGTAATAATGTCGCGAACGCTCAACGGTTGTGTGACGCCATAGCTTTGGACAAAACGGATGATCGTCGAATCGGGAACTCCGTGTCGCACCATCGACACCACATCCAACGGCGAAACCGGACCAGCGGGATAATTGCGAATCGGTGGCTGGGCCTGCGGCACTGGCTGATCACGCCAAATCGGCTGAGGTGCCGGATGAGGATGCACATAGTGAGTTTGCGGTGGAGCAGGATCAACGTGGTGCCGCGTCGGAGGTGGGTAGTATTGTTGAGAATGGTACCGTTGGTGGTGCTCGATCCGATGATCTTTTTCGTTACCAATCGATCCACCAGCAACAGCCCCGACTGCTCCTCCAATCAAAGCACCCGCGACCTCATTGTCGCCCTTGTCACCGATTGCTGCGCCAATCGCAGCTCCAGCCAATCCGCCCAAAATCGCGCCGCGACGTTGGTGGGTTCGGAATTGCGCATTCGCATCACTGGAAATCGCCACGAACGCGACGACTGCAACAAGAATCTTATTGACCATGGGACAACCTTTTTCGGCAAACTCAACGGAAAGACATCGCGGCCTTGCTTAGCGACCAAGCGAGTTGGTTGCTTGCGACGCATCCGCACTGCGAACCAAGATGCTCGGCCCGAAAACTTTTTCCATCTGCTCAGCGCTCATCATCGCCGGGTTCGAACGAGCCGGTACCTGCGAACGTGATTTTACGTTCGATCGCGATCGGCTCTCGGAACGAAAAATACCAAACGGACTACCGGCGATAGCGGGAGTGGTGAGCGCAAAAAGGGCAAACGCAAAAGCGGCAAAGCGTTTCATAACTGATGTCCTAGCAAGGTGGGATTATGGTGTGAGACAAAGCATTGACTTCGAAATCACCACCACCGCCCCCGCGCTGGCATCGATGCGGTAGCACCAATCGATACAAAGCCTTCTTCAGGGAAAACTTTGCACATTAGCGAAGAAACGACGAATGATTTTGGCATTACGATTACGTCGAATGCCCCGATCGGTGCTGAGAATACAGTGTTTGCGGGTTGTACCGAAGCTCGCTAAGGCTATCCCTTAATGTCGTCAAAGCCGCGCAGCGAGTACGGAACCCCGACGTAGTCCAGCACACGACATAAACCTCGCATCGCTACGCCGAATCCATCGGGGCCACTGAATCCACCGAATTGGCCACCACCTTTGACGTGCGGTTCCAAGTCCATGAATACGCCGTCAGCTCCGCGTGATGTCATTCGCTCGTGCATTACTGGCAAAAACGACTTCATGTCCCGCAAAATCGCTTCGTGACCACTGTCGCCACGATCGGCTGGAACAAAGTTGCTCAAGCTCGCTTCGTCCACATGCTCAATCCGCGCCGTCGCGGAGGGATCGTGATAGTCCTTGATGTGAACCCAACCAAGACTCGGTTTCATCGCCAAGTATTGGCCGTACGTTTCATCAGGTGTAAACCCTTGCGTTACGATGTTCGCACCATCAAAAATGGTTAACATCGCTGGATGGTTCACTTTCGCAGCAATCGCTTCGAGCAATTGCCCCGTTTGGCCCACCAAGTTGGCTTCCACTTCCAACCCGAATGTCAATCCTCGCTTGTCGCATGCCTCAGCAATTTGCCCAAGTTGATCACATACTTGGTCGATGTGGTCTTCCGGTTTCGTCCCCTTGGGGTGGTAGAACGAAAAACCGCGAATCAGCTTTGAACCGAACGCTTCCGCTCGGTCGCACGCAGTTTGTACATCACATTTTAGGTACTCATCGAACGGAATGAACTTATTGGACGTCCCATCATCGACATCCAATAGCTTGACCTTGCCGATTGGCGAACCGATACTGCTGACCTTTAGACCGAAGTCGCCTTGCATTTTGACCAACTTGTTGATCTCTGCATCGGTCAATGCCATGACGTTCTTGATCCCGTCGCCAACATCGATAAAGCGAATCGAATAGTACTTTAGTCCCAGAGCGGCGAAGGCCGTGTATTGTTGGATCGCCAATTTTTCAGGGGCCGTTTCGTCAGCGAAACCAGTAAGCAGAATTGGGGTCGTCATGGAAAGCACGCTCGTTTGCAGAAAGAACTTTGGATTATGAGAATCGCGGTGAGAGCCAGCCAATCCGCTCGAGAAGGCTAACTAGGACGGGTCAGGATACTCGACAATGATATTGCTGTTGAGCCCACCCCGCGGAGTCCAGCGAGTCTCGATTCGAACGCGACGAGGCTTTACGATCGCCAAAAAGTCGTCCATGATTCGGTTCGTCACTGCTTCGTAGAAAATGCCTTCGTTGCGAAACCGCTGTAAATACATCTTCAAACTCTTCAGCTCGACACACAATTTGTCGGGCACATAAGTAAAAACCACCGTACCGTAGTCGGGCTGTCCCGTTTTGGGGCAAACCGATGTAAACTCGGGGCAATGATGTTCAATCGTAAAGTTTCGCTCCGGGCTTGGATTGTCAAACACTTCCAAAGTATCCCGAAAATTCGTCGAGTCGCTCAATTTTGATTTCTCCGCTTCGTAATTCTAAATTTTTGCATGGTTCACCTCCGTCGACCAGGGGGACCCCAACAGGCGATCCGACGGGAACGAGCACGACCACGCTGCGCATTGCCGAAACCTTCGTCAGCCGTCAAGGCGAAGGATCCTTAACGGGGACCGATAGCTTCTTTATTCGCACCAGCGGCTGTAATTTGCGATGTTGGTTCTGCGATACCCCCTATGCCTCGTGGCGTCCCGAAGGTGCTCCCCAATCAATCGATTCGCTTCAAAAAGCTGCGATCGATGCCAAGGTCGAACACGTGGTGCTAACCGGCGGCGAACCCTTACTGCCCCTCGAATCGTCGACGCTTACCGAGGCACTGCGCAGCATTGGCCTTCACGTGACAATCGAGACCGCTGGGACCGTTGACCGCGATGTCCAATGTGACCTAATGTCCATCAGCCCCAAATTTCGCAGCAGCACTCCCGATCGAACCAAACATCCTCGGTGGCACGAACTGCACCAAAAACGTCGAATGCCCATCGACACGATGCGGAGATTGATCGATCGAAGTGACGATTATCAAGTGAAATTCGTCGTCGATGCCCCAACGGACTTGGAAGAACTCTTGGAGGTCACATCGGCTCTAGCGGTCCCCAAAGAAAAGGTTTGGGTAATGCCCCAAGGAATCACACCGGAAGAGCTAGATAAAGCATCGATGTGGCTGAGCGAATGGACCGATTCACAGGGTTTTCGGTACTGCGACCGAATGCACATCCACTGGTACGGCAACCGCCGCGGCACCTAGTGCAACGAAAGATCGCCTCAGTGAACGACTACCAGCACGCGTGCGATGACGTCGGTCGATTCCGATCTTGACGGACTGGCCATAGCGGACGTTACACCAAGCCCGGCCGATTCGCGATCAAGACGAGCGAATTCGCGGTCACGCAAATGGTTGACCAAGGCCTCGATTCCTGGTCCGCCGCTGTCTTGGGCAGAAGCCAATTGTCCCGTAGCCAATTGCCAAGACGTTTCTTCGTGCTTGACGGTCGTTGGATCAACCGCTGCAAACGAATTGACGATGCCCATTAAAGGCGTATCAGTAGCAATGCTCATCCCCACCGATTCAATCCCTTGCTCGTCCGCAATCAAGTTCAAAATGAATTGATCAAGCTTCTTCGCAGGAGCTTCGAGATATAGCACCGTCGCGGATGTGACGTCGGATTCGTCCGCGCTCGCTTCCTTCCTTGCAAAACGAACGACATTCTCGTCGATCTCTTTACGGCTTGCCAAATCAATCTTCCCTTGTTCCATCGCGGTTTCCACCGCGTTGCTGTTTCGTCCGTCCATCGTTTGGCGAACATCCAATACCAAGATCGCTTGAATCGCTACAACTGGCTGAACGGCTATTTTTCGATTCGGCAAATCAGGAACGTCAACGCGATCGGGGACTTCTGCCGAGGCGATAAGCGGCTTCGATTCGATTTCCATATTCGACGCGATAGCAGGATCGCGAACAGGTTCGATGGAACTTGGATCGTTAGCCGTCGATGCAACTTGCGGTGATTCACTTGATGGCAATGAACCGCGAGACAAATCGGGCATCGCTTGTTCTGAAATATTATCGCCGGTTATCCCAACAGGATCGACAGCCGCAAAATCTTCTCGTGGCGTTGGTTCCGTCGTCGGATCCACCAAGGCGACCGGTTGATTCGCTTCTTCCTGACCTCGCATTGCGACGAATGCAATCGCGACCGACGCCGCTAACGCACCGATCGAAGCGACGACTTTCCAGAAAGATCTCTGGCGTAGCAATTGCTCGCGAGATGGTCCCACTGTCACCATTGGGCTTGGCTGTTCAGCCAGCTTCATCACGCAGTGGTCATCGCTAAGCCCCTCGGTGCGACCGCGAGCAATCGTCGCTTCAATCACCGACTGAGCAAATCGATTAGACAAACGAAATTGACCATTTTGGTGATCGATTTTCTTCAACGTCTGACGAACCCGTTTCATTTCGCTGAGTTGTTTTGCCACGACGGGGTCGTCACGCAGCAATTGCTCGACGCGGGTCCGTTCATCAGTACTGAGCGCGTCATCCATGTACGCACTTAGCATCGATTCGAGGAGTTCTTGAGGCACAGACATGATTCGTTTACCGTTTCGCCTTCAAAGTGGCGCAATTTGGCAATGTTTGAGTATTGCAGTTCGGTTCCGCTCCTCACCGCATGTTAACGACCGGGAAGCCCCGCGTGTTGTCACTCCACGCGTGCTATGTCCCATATCCGATCCGATGCATTGGCCACAAGTAAAGTTCCCTCGGAGTGGTAAGAATGGCAATCGTATCATGCCAATCGAAGCAAACAGCACCACAAAAAGTGCACTTACGTATACCCGAAACTCCCGTTTTGGGCGGACTGGGCAACCCAAAACAGAACGGTATGGCAGGCAAAAAAAATTTGCCGTGAACAGGAAAAAACAGTCAGTGAACCGAAAAAACGACGAAATTCTTCGCACCAACCGACGAGCCTACGACGCGATGGCCGATGCGAAAAACCCACTTTGCCAGCCCGCAACCCAGTCGGAATTGTCCGATCCAATGGCCACAATCGACTCGACCGGTTGGTTGGGTGAGTCGATCGTCGGGGCTCGAGTGCTCTGCCTTGCTGCGGGTGGCGGCCGCCACAGCGCCCTTTATTCCGCCGCAGGAGCGGATGTCACCGTGGTCGATTTGAGTCCGGCGATGCTGGAACTCGATCGCCAGGTTGCCGCCGAGCGACGTTTCAAAGTCCGCATCATTGAAACCTCGATGGAAGATTTGTCGATGTTCCGCCCAGCCGAATTTGACATTGTGGTCCAGCCCGTCAGCACCTGCTATGTGCCCGATATCCGAGTCGTCTATGAGCAAGTCGCCCGTGTTCTGCGAGGTGGCGGGGTTTACACGAGTCAGCACAAAAGCCCCGTCAGTTTGCAGGCGAGCCTCGACCCGGCACCCGACAACCGCTCCCCATCGGGCGTTTCCTATGGACTGCTTCATCCCTATTACCGCGACTCGCCCGTGCCAGCGTCCCCGTCTCCATCAACCGCCGCCGGTCGTTTACGGGAATCGGGAGCAATCGAGTTTCTGCACCGTTGGGAACAAATGATCGGAGGATTGTGCCGGAGCGGTTTCGCAATTGAAGATTTGGTCGAACCAGTTCACGCGAAGCGAGACTCTGAAACCGGGTCCTTCGCCCATCGCGCCCAATTCATCGCCCCCTACGTCCGTATCAAAGCCCGACGCCTAGGCGACCCCCCAAGTCTAGGCGAAAACGGTGGAAGCACCAAAACCGCGATCCTGATGCCATAAACAGCGACTGCCTCGAAAACTGGCACTCGAAAACTGGCACTCGAAAACTGGCACTCGAAAACTGCAAACGGAAAGCCGTCCCCCTGCCGCCTCCCACCACGCCACACCTTCGACTAAATTAACGCAACTACGAAAATCAACCATTCCTCTTGCCTTTGTAAAATCCATTGAAAGCTAATCTTGTTTTGCTGCCAGGCGACGGCATCGGTCCCGAAATTACTGCGGAAGCCAAGCGTGTTCTTGAAAACGTAGCCTCGCGTTTTGGCCACGAATTCACGTTTTCCTCACACCAAATCGGTGGCATCGCGATCGATTCTTGCGGCGACCCGTTGCCAGCGGAAACGATCGATGCGTGCAAGGCTTCGGATGCGGTCCTGCTTGGTGCCGTGGGAGGCCCCAAATGGGATGACCCGTCGGCAAAAACCCGTCCGGAAGTGGGTCTGCTCAAGATTCGCAAGGAACTCGGATTGTTCGCCAACCTAAGACCCATTCGATTATTCGATGAACTTGTCGACGCTTCGCCGCTAAAACGTGAAATTATTGAAGGGACCGATATTCTCTTCTTCCGCGAATTGACGGGCGGTATCTACTTTGGCGATTCAGGTCGATCCGGCAGCGGCGCAGGCGAAACGGCATTCCAGTCGATGGCCTATAGCGTGATGGAAGTCGAACGGATCGTCCGATTGGCGGCCAAAGCGGCACAACAGCGTGACAATCGGTTGACCAGTGTCGACAAAGCGAACGTCCTCGAGCCGAGTCGACTTTGGCGACAAACGGCAGCCCGCGTGATGGCCGAAGAATTCCCCGATGTGAAGTTCGACGTGGTTCTTGTCGATGCGATGGCGATGCACCTGATCAACCGCCCGCGCGATTTTGATGTCGTCGTCACGGGGAATTTGTTCGGCGACATTCTGACCGACGAAGCGTCCATGTTGCCGGGATCGCTTGGCATGCTTCCAAGTGCTTCGCTTGGCGAAGGTGGGCCTGGGCTCTATGAACCGATTCATGGCTCGGCACCTGATATCGCTGGTAAAGGGATTGCCAATCCGCTTGCGACAATCCTTGCCGCTGCGATGCTGCTGCGACACTCCTTGTCCTTAGCCGACGAAGCCGACGCGATTGAAGCGGCGGTTGGCAAAGTGCTCGCCGATGGATTGCGTACAAGCGACTTAGCCCGAGGCGGAAAAGCGATTGGAACCAAAGAAATGAGCGAAGCAGTGCTTGACCGGCTTGCTTGATTTCGCGTGATGATCGCACGAGCGATTAACGACTCTTTCTATACCACCTGTTTGCCTTATGCCGTTACCCATTAGCCTGCTTGCCGATTCCCAGTGGCTATCGGCTCGCACGTATTTGTTGTTGGCGGTCATTTTGGTGACGCTCGGCGTTTCGACGATTGTGGGCGAAGTGTTGTCGCGCCGGGAAAAAATGGGCATCGAATCGGCGCTGATTGGACGCTTCAACCATAAGGTTCGCGTTTGGTGGATGATGTTGGCCATTTTTGTGTTTGGCTTTGTCCTGCACCGAGTCGGCGTTGTAATCCTATTTGGATTGGTGTCCTTTTGGGCACTGCGTGAATTCATCACGATGACACCGACGCGGCGAGGCGATCACCGCACGCTGTTCTGGGTTTTCTTTATCTTTACGCCACTGCAGTACATCCTGATTGGCCTGGGCAGTCATCCGCCGAGCTGGTTAGGGTTCGACGCGAATCGTGATTTCTATGATTTCTACAGCATCATGATTCCGGTCTATGGCAGCCTATTCATTCCGGCCCGAGCTGCGATGGCAGGCGACTACAAACGCTTCTTAGAACGCAGTGCCAAAATCCAGTCGGGGCTGTTGATCTGTGTTTACTCGCTCAGCTACACACCGGCACTACTGGACCTAAGGTTGGTTCAAACTGGCAAAATCCCCTGGGAAGGAAGCAACGTTAGCCTGCTAGTCTTTTTCGTCCTGATCGCTCAACTCGCCTCGGTCTTCGAACGAATGTGGGGCAAGATCGCTGGCCGAAACGTGATCGCCGAAAAGATCAACGCCTCACGCACCTGGGAAGGCGTGCTCGGGTCGATGGTGACCACCGGTTTGGTCGCTGCTGCGTTGTCTTGGGCAACACCTTTTCATCCGTGGGAAGCATGGATGCTTGGGGCCGTGGTGACCGTGATGGCCTGCGCAGGCACCATGACGATGAGTGCGATCAAACGAGACCGGGGCGTCACGGACACCGGAACACTCGTCCAAGGACACGCCGGTTTACTAGACCAAATCGACACAATCTGCTTCGCCGCTCCGGTGTTCTACCACCTGACTCGGTTCTTTTGGTCTGCATGACCCTCGCTTCTTTTTGACGACCATGGCTTTTTTTGATGACACTAACACTTTTTGACACGCACGCGCATCTCAATACCGACGCGTTTAAGGAGATCGTCTCCGAAACGATTGAACGAGCGAAAGCCGCCGGAGTCGTCGGCATCAACGTGATCGGTATCGATGCCGTTACCAGCCACCGAGCATGTGAACTAGCCAGCGAGCACCCAGGATTCCTGTACGCGACAATTGGCATCCAACCCAACTCGGCGGCCGAGTCCAAACCCGAGGACTGGGAAACCATTGTTAGCCTGGTCGATTCTCCGGGCGTCTGTGCGATCGGCGAAACCGGCCTCGACTGCTATTGGGATGACACTCCTATCGAGATGCAGCACGAATTTTTTGACCGGCATCTGCAATTGTGTCGCGAAACGAATTTGCCAATGGTCATCCACATGCGAGAAAGCGGCGACTTGATTGCCGAACAATTACGCCGCCAATCCACGGTTCCGGCCGGAGTGATGCACTCGTTTACCGGCGATCAAAAGCTCGCATCCGAATGTCTCGAACTTGGCCTTTACATTAGCTTTGCCGGGATGGTGACATTCAAGAAGAGTGACGATTTGCGGCGTGTCGCAGCGATGGTCCCCGACGATCGCCTTCTTGTTGAAACCGACTCGCCCTACCTGAGCCCAGAGCCGTTTCGAGGAAAACGACCGAATGAACCGAGTCGCGTGGAGCACACGCTGCGATGCTTGGCGGACGTTCGAAACGTCTCACCCGAGTCATTGGCAAGGGTCACGACCGAAAACGCCAAGCGACTCTTCAAGTTATCGTAATCGCGTCGCCTTGTCTGGCGACAACGTGTGTCGCCGAACGTGTGTGTCGCCAAACTGGCGTTTCGGTTTCACATCTTCATTCGAAGTCAAAGGCGAAGGACCGTCTAACGATCAATCCCCACGAAGCTTCAAGCCCAAGTCGGTCAGCTTTTCGCGGACTTCGTTCAAACTGGTCACGCCAAAGTTTTTGCATTCGAGCATTTCGTCGCCCGTTTTGCGAAGCAACTCGCCAATCGAGTTCAGTTGCAATCGGGCCATACATTTGCGTGCTCGTACCGACAGATTCAAATCGGAAATCGGCCGTTCCAAGAACGCTTGCTCATCAGGCGACATGTGACTGGTATCGATCGGCGGATCGCTGCTCTTTTTCTCGTGAGCGAATTGTCCGAGTGCGAGACCTTTGCTGGTCAGCATTTCGCGAATTTCGTACAAGCTGGTTTCGCCAAAGTTCTTGCTGCTAAGCAGTTCCGCTTCGCTGGTTCGCGTCAAATCGCCAATCGTTTCGATGCCCATTTTTTGCAGGCAGTTACGACTACGAACACTCAATTCGAAGTTCGCGACTGGCATGTTGAGCGTTTGAGCCAAACGGTCGTTACGACGTTGAGCTTCTTCATCGTAAAGCATGTTGCCAGTCGCAGCGGCGTCCTTCAAGTAAAGGTTCGTCTGCGGATGGTCAGGATACGACTCCAAAATTCGACGGTAACACGTTTGGGCTTTATCGAATTGGTTGTTGTCTTCGTAGATCAAACCGAGGTTGATAAGAGCACCGATTCCGGTCGGAAACGCCTTACCAGCCCGCTCATAAAGCCGCAGGGCTTCTTCGTCGTTGCCCATACGGTCATTTTCCAACGCCAGCCCGAACAGGGCACCTGCGTGGTTCTCGTCGGTGTTCACGGCACGTTGATAAAGTGCCAGCGCCTCTTCCAAGCGACCACCAACCAACGCGACGGTCGCAGCTCGTTGGTACATGTATTCGGAAGTCTGCTCGGCAGGTCCGAAAATATTGTCGAGAATTTCGAGTGCTTTTTCCGTTCGACCGGCGTAGCGATGCGACTCGGCGATGCGGATTTTGCAATCATCATCGTTGTAGCCTGATTTTTGTGCCTGTTCGTAGGCCCCAATCGCTGATTCGTAATTGCCAAGTTCGAATTCTGCACGACCTTGGTAGTAAAGTGCCATCGCGCTTCCGTCGGCGCTGGTCAACTTTTCCAATGCGTTTCGGAATTTTCCGAGCAGGAACAAACATACGCCTAGCTTCGTTTTTGCCGCAGGCGTCATCGGATCATGCTCTTCCATTTCGTTCACTGCGTCACGCAGTTCGCCAAAATGGGCGTAATTCTCGGTAATCGCGGATCGAATGGCGGCGACATCCGAGGGTCCAAACGAGTTATTCGCAAGTACCATCTCTTTCAAATCGAGCACATCGAGATCGACTTCACTCATCGAGAATTGTCTCCAGGACAAAAGCAAACGCTGCTCGTAAAGCAGCGAGGGACAGAAAAAACGGGTGTGATTGAAGAGGGACAACCTGCACAAAAAGCCAGCGGTGGGATTTGAACCCACAACCCTCGCATTACGAATGCGATGCTCTGCCAATTGAAGCTACGCCGGCATATTTCAACACTATTTTGCAATTTTTGTTCCGCGAATCCGCGGTGTCTAAGAAAATACGCGAAAAAAGTGTTTTTCGTCAAGAGGCGGACACCAATTGTTTCGTCCACTGATAGCCTTGTTCGACATTACGAAATTGAAGAGCCTCTAGTTGCCCGATAAGTTCGGTTTGGCTGCCATCAACGGCCGTTTCCACCGTGTAAACCCGCCGATCCGCAAGCCGTTGGATCAAACTGCCAATCAAAAACGTCTCTGCCATATTCAACCGCGCGGGCTCTTTTTGCAGCGATAAATCCAATATTGCATTGTCGCAATTCATCACCTGAGCCTCGACATCACTCGACCACAGATCAAATTGGGACAAAACTTCGGCGGTTTGGTGATTGGTCGTTTGATGCCGTTCGATGTCAAAATGGGACAATGACGACGCCAAACGGGGGTCCGTCGGAATGCGAAGCCGGTGCTCCAACCTCGTCGTTCGTCGCAATTGCAATGCTTCTCGGCTAACAGGTGGCCGATAGGGACTCGTATTGACTACCATTCGAGCAATCGCGCCACCTCGATTATATCCTTTTCGCGATAACAGAGACGAGGTTCGCGAATCGGCAGCTGGAACACCAATCCCATGACCGATCGGAGGCAGCCCGGCATAGCCATCCCAGCGATCTCGCACCAAACCGACCGACACTTTCGTCGCGTCCATCTTCGCCATCGCTCGTTCCGCAGCATCTAATAAGGGGTCGCACACTTGCAGCCCCTCATCAGGCGAAAAACAGATCGCGCGGAGTCGCCCCTCTAAATTCGTGGCGTCTAAATTCGTGGCGTCTAAATTCGTGGCGTCTAAATTCGCGGCGTCTTCGAATTCAGATTCCGATTCGAAAGGTCTCGGTTGATGTGACTTAGGAGGCCCGACCGCAAAGTGACACCACGCCTGAACTTGCCCACCAATTTCGGCTACCAGCAAAGTTTGGGGATCGAAAAACGTCCGAGCCAAAATGGCTTGCTCGATCGTCGCCATCGAGACCGGAGGCGCAATACCGACGCATGACCAATGCTGAATCCAAACGTCAACTAAACAGGGCAAGTCAACGTTACGAAACGGCCGAATGATTGACTCAGTCACGGGCTTACCAATCCAAAACTATCGAAGAGAGCAGAACAAGCGTGAAGCAAAAGAATCGCAAGTTATACACAAATTGTTCCGCAAAGGTGATCGAGTTGTTGACTCTTTGGTGGATAAGTTTTTGTACGTGAGATTGCAACCCAGTCAAATCAACCCAGTCAAATCAACCCAGTCAAATCAACCCAGTCAAATCAACCCAGTCAAATCAACCCAGTCAAATCAACACCAGTCAAATCAACACCAGTCAAATCGCTCAGTCAGCCAGTTCGCTGAGACTCGTCGGTTCAACGATCACTTCGATTGCCTCGTCTTGATGCGTCGCCTCGTATTCCTCCATCAACATCGCTGGACAAACCTCTTGCTCGCCACACTTCGTGCAGATGATCCGAACCAAATCACTGCCTCCCAATTTCACCTCTTCTTCGGCACACAAGTCGAAAAGCTTTTTCAAATGAACACAACTCATTTCCAATCTCCCTAGAAATATTGGCTCGAACTCGAAAGCAGGCTCCTTTGCCCCTAACTGCATTCTAACGGACTCGGTGCCTCCCAAGCAATCAAAAACGGGTACCAGCAATCCGAAAACGGGTCATTGCCAATTCGGTTGCCCCCACCCAACCGATCGAACAGGCTTTCGTATACAATCGGGCCATTCAACGATCAAATTTGCACATCTCGAAATCGAACCAGAAGGAATTACGGATTGATGTCGGACGTTCCTCCACCGCAAGCCCCGCCGCTCGATTCGCATGCCGACTCGATACCAATCAGGCACGGGCCCTATCCCGAATTCACTTGGACCGCCGTCATTCTTGGCTGGATTATCGGGGCACTGATTGCGATCTCGATTGGCTACGCAGCCTTGATTCTCGGCTTTGCTATCGAAGGCTCCGAATTAGCAGCGATACTTGGCTGGGGCGTCCTCCGCGGCGTACTGCGACGGACGAGTATTGTCGAAAACAACATCAATCAAACGATTGCCTCGGCCGTGAACGGTGCCTCATCGGGCATTATGTTCTCGGTCCCTGCACTTTTTATCCTCAGTCGCTCCGAGGGACTCGAATCCGTCGCCGACTTTAGCATCCCGCTGATGATTTTGGCATGCATCACCGGATGTGTGCTGGGCCTGGCGTTTGTGATCCCGCTGCGAAAACAGATGATCGACTTTGACCGACTGGCCTACCCCGGTGGCATTGCAGTTGCAACGATCCTGAAGTCCCCCGGGGCTGGCGTTCGCAAAGCCGTGCTACTTGTCGGCGGGGCACTCGTTTCGGGGATCTCTCACCTAATGGTGCTCCACTATTTTGGCGAAGAGGGCAACTGGAACGCTGGCACCCAATTTGGATTGTCGCCAATGTTGAACATAAGTTTCTATCTCTCGGTAATGACGATCGGCGTCGGTTTCTTGTCAGGCAAGGGCGGCTTCTGGTTTGGTGCGGGTGGTTTCCTGTGTTACTTCTTGCTTTCGCCACTGCTAAGCACGTTTGCCACCGCTGATGTCGCGGCGTTGACGTCCGTTCCGGATCAAATGCGAGGAGTCCTCTACAAACCGCTTGGAATCGGAATGCTTGTCGGTGCTGCCATCGGAGGCATCGTTGCCGCATTCCCGCTGATTGCCAGTGCATTGAAATCGATGCACGCTGCCAGCAATCAAGACTTGGATTCGGAGGCGGCGAAAGACGAAATGCCGATTGGATTTCTTTACGCGGCGATTGGATTGGGTGCGTTAGTAATGATTTGGATCGCCTTCAACAGCGTGGAATCAATGACGCTTGGCCGAGCCGCGACGATGGCCCTGTTAGGGACGCTTTGGGTGTGGGTCGCCGGTGTGGTGGTCAGCGAATGTGTTGGTCGCACCAATTGGTCGCCACTTTCGGGAATGACTTTGATTGCGGTGACGATTGTGATATTGGTCGCCAAAGGCGGACTGGATAAACCAGCGACAATCACCAGTTCGATACTTGTTGGCGCCGCAATTTGTCTAGCCATTTCGCAAGCGGCCGACATGATGTTGGATCTCAAGTCCGGCTATTTGGTAGGAGCGATTCCGCGTCGTCAACAATTCGCCCAATTCGTGGGTGCATGGCTTGGCCCTGTGATCGTCATCTTCTTGATGATCTTGTTGAATAACCAATACGAAATCGGCTCCGAAAAATTGCCTGCGCCTCAAGCACAGGCCCTTGCGTCGGTCACCGAAAGCATTCTCAATGATGATGTCCCCGCATTTCGCTACACTGCCGGTGCTGGGTTGGGATTGATGTTGGCGGTTAGCGGACTGGGCGGGATTGGTGTTTTAATTGCCCTGGGATTCTACATGCCGTTTCAAGTTGCCCTGACCTACACAATCGGCAATGCCCTGCGAATCGTTTCGGACAAAGTACTGGGCAGCAAATTCAGCCATGAGACCGGCATCCCGATCGCTGCGGGATTGATTGTTGGCGAAGCACTCGTCGGCGTCGGCAATGCACTGATGCAAGTTTTCTTTGCCAAACCCGAAGCAACCGAAACTGCGATGCATTGTGGATCGTCCTGGTTCGAACAAATTGCAAGGTGGATGTGAAAAACATGATAAAACGATTGTTTGGACACGCTTTACTTTGGGTCGGTTTCCTGGCCGCTGCCTTCGTGTCGCTTCGGCAACTCGAATTGCCCGAAGATAAATGGGACACGATCCACTGGGGACATTATGCTTTTGCGATGGCAATTGGTTTCGTCGGTGTGATACTGCTGCGAATTGCAAACCGGAGTGCTGACGAAGACGATGAAAAAACCGACGCAGAATACTCGGTGGTGCAAGACAGCTTGGCAAAGGTCCAAACGGTGATCGATCGACTTTGTAGTGGCGACTCCGACCACCCCAGCGTCGTGCTACATGCGATCGACAACGAGTGCACCGAGCCATTATCGGATTTTGCCGAGGCGAGGGGTGCTTTGGTGAAACGGTTTGGCTTAGAAACCTACGCGAACGTGATGACCGAATTTGCCGGTGCCGAACGTTACATCAACCGAAGTTGGTCCGCTGCGGCCGATGGTTACGTGGATGAGGTCGATTTGAGTTTGAATCGCGCAAAAAATCATCTGACCAAAGCAAGCGAGTTGCTAAGGACCGCCGAAGGTAGCCATTGATGTTCGGAGCCGAGGACACGATCGTCGCGATTGCTTCGCCAACAACACCTGCGATACGAGGGATCGTACGACTTTCCGGCCACGATGTTCTTTCGATCCTCCGTACCGTCGACGTCGCGTTGCCCTCGAGCAAACGTCCACAAGTAATGGAAACCTCGATCGATCTTGGGGAACCGCTTGGCGCGATGGAGACATCGGTGATGCTATGGCCGACGCATCACAGCTATACGGGGCAACCGAGCGCCGAAATTCATTCGCATGGCTGCTTGCCGATTCTTCAAGCGATTGTGAACCGATTGACCGGTGCTGGCGCACGAGCAGCTCGGCCTGGCGAATTCACCTTGCGAGCCTTCTTGGCTGGCCGACTCGACCTAACTCAAGCGGAAGCCGTCTTGGGAGTGATCGAAGCGGAACAACGTGGCTCACTCGATCATGCGCTGCGTCAATTGGCAGGGAATCTCTCGCGGCCCCTTGAACAAATGCGAAGCGATCTTTTGAACTTGCTCGCCGATGTCGAAGCTGGATTGGATTTCGTGGATGAGGATATCCAATTCATCGAAGATTCCGTTCTGCGAGAACGCTTACTGGCTACGAATGAAATCATCAAACAGACTCGCGAGCGTCTGCGAACGCGGGCGAGTAGTTCCGCCGAACCGATTATCGCACTTCGAGGGAACCCGAACGCCGGGAAGAGTCATTTGGTAAACGCGTTGTCAAATCAACAAGCAGCGATTGTCGCCGACGTCGCCGGAACGACTCGTGACACGGTTTCGGTGCAAACCCTGATTGCAAACCGCCTAGTACAACTCATCGATACCGCTGGGATTGAGCAAGCCGCCGAAGACGATGCGATTTCCGCAGCTTCCCAGGACCACGCGAACCAAGCGTCACGGTCGGCCGATGTTCGGCTGTGGTGTGTCGATGCATCCAAAAGTGGTCTAGCCGCCGAACGTCATCGGCTTGCTCCTTATGCTAACGAAGGCAAACGAAGTGTCTTCGACCTTTGGGTCGCGACCAAAACGGATTTGGTGACCAATCCTATCAAACAACCCAACACGGATGATTGGGTTTATACTAGCGCCGTAAGTGGTGAGGGAATCGAAGAACTGAAACAGCGAATTGATCAGTGCTTAACTCAAAGTGACCACGAAGAAACCGGCTCGGTCATCGGCACCGCAGCTCGATGCTCTCAATCACTGGGGCTTGCCGAACAAGCGATTGTGTCCGCAATGGAACTGGTCGACATGGGCGACGGACACGAGTTTATCGCGGCAGAGCTTCGCATCGCAGTGGAGTCCTTAGGAGAAGTGACTGGGGCAGTTTACACCGACGATATTCTGGATCGTGTGTTCGGACGTTTTTGCATCGGAAAATAATCAAAGAGGGCAATCCATCATGGCGACGATCTGTTTTGTAAAACAACACGACTCACCGTTTGGTTCACTTTGGTCAAGTTGGACAGACAATGGGTTGTACAGTCTAAACTGGGACAAACGCATGCTAAACGAGGACAAACGCATGCCCCCGAGCAATGAGCGTGCGTTATCGTCAACCAAGCAATCGGCAGAATCGCTTGACGATCAATTAGCTAATTTTTTTGCTGGCTTGAGTGCTGACTTTGAGTGCGTCAAAGTCGACTCCTATCGATGGACTCCCTTCACAGCATCGGTCTACAAACAATGTCGCAAGATTCCGAGCGGAGCAACCATCAGCTACAAAGAGCTAGCCGATCGTGCGGGAAATCCGCGTGCTAGCCGGGCGGTAGGTTCTGCGATGGCACGCAATCGCATCCCCATCGTGATTCCTTGCCACCGCGTTATTTCTTCATCCGGTGCATTATGTGGCTTCAGTGCTCCCGGTGGCCTTCGCACGAAACAATTCTTGCTCGACCTCGAATCGCAATCGCTGTTGGTTTAACGTCTTGAATTTAATCGCCAGTGCCACCACGACATTTCAAATTCTTCCCACTGTGGCTCGATCCATTTACGAAAAACCCGAATCCGTTTGGCTCATGCCGCACTGTTGAAACAACTTCCTAACCTGTAAGAAATCTTCCTGCCCAGAGAGGAACACTGTGTCGTCAAAAACTTACCTGCATGAACTAAAAGCCGCTGTGATCGGCACTGGATTTATCGGGCCGGTTCACGTCGAAGCCCTTCGTCGGATCGGCGTTCCTGTGATCGGTATCCTCGATGCGACCGTCGAACGCTCCGAAATGGCTGCGACTCAACTCGGGATTCCTCGGATCTACAAAGACCTCAATGAACTACTTGCGGATGACGAGATTGATACGGTCCATATTGCCACCCCAAATCGTTTTCACTATGAACATGCCGCCGCATGTGTCAAAGCAGGCAAACACACCATGTGTGAAAAACCACTGGCGATGAACTCAATGGAATCCGCTCAATTAGTCGAGCTTGCAGCCAAATCGGATGTTGTCGCCGGCGTCAATTACAACCTTCGCTATTATCCACTTTGTGTGGAAAGTGCCGCTCGTATCCGGAAGGGAACTGCTGGCAAGATTCATCATGTATCGGGCGGCTATGCACAAGATTGGCTGTTCAAGGAAACGGACTTCAATTGGCGAGTCCTTGCGTCCGAAGGTGGCGAACTACGTGCGATCGCCGACATCGGCACCCATTGGCTCGACTTGATTCAATTTATTGTCGGCCAAGAAATCACTGGCGTTTGCGCCGATTTACAAACGGTATTCGCAACACGCCAAAGACCCGTCGGGGCTGCCGAGACGTTTACCGGCAAGCAATGCCCCCCACAAAGCAGTGAGTCCGTGAATATCGATACCGAAGACGCTGGCAACATTTTGCTACGGTTCGAAAACGGCACTCGCGGCGTGATGTCTGTTTCTCAAGTTACCGCCGGCCGCAAGAATTGCCTAAGATTCGAATTGGCTGGTTCCAAACAAGCGTTGGCTTTCAATAGCGAATCCCCCAACGAATTGTGGATCGGCCACCGCGACGAACCAAACGAGGTACTGATCCGCGACCCTTCGTTGATGGACGAAGCGGCCAGCAACGTCACCAGTTACCCAGGCGGACATAACGAGGGGTTCCCCGACGCATTCAAACAAATCTTCCTCGATTTCTACGGACAAATCCTACTCGGCGATGACGCTGGCGAGCCAACCTTTCCCACATTTGCCGATGGGCATCGTGAAATCGTTTTGTGTGAAGCAATTCTCGAAAGCCACCGAAATCAAGGTTGGGTGACAATCTAACCTCCAAACATATCGTAACTACACTTCTATAACGGAGAGTCAAAATGATGCAGCTAGGTTTCACCACGGCGATCTTGCCGAACCAATCGCTTGAGCAGGTTTTTGAGATCGCGTCGGAATGCGGGTACGACTGCGTCGAAGTGATGTGCTGGCCCGCGGGAAATGACGCACGTCGTTATGCGGGCGTCTCTCACATCGACGTCGGCTCGCTCGACGATGCAAAGGTGAGCGAAATCCATGCACTTTCAGAGAAATACGGAGTCAGCATCAGCGCACTCGGCTATTATCCGAACCCGTTATCGCCTAACCAGGAAGAAGCCAACGCCGCAGTGGCCCATTTTTGCAAAGTAATCACGGCAGCCGCAAAGCTAGGCATTCACAAAGCAAACTCGTTTGTCGGTCGCGATTGGACGAAATCGGTCGATGAAAATTGGCCACGGTATTTGGAAACATGGAAACCCATCATCGACTTTGCAGAACAGCAAAACGTGAAAGTGGGAATCGAAAACTGTCCAATGTATTTCTCGGACGACGAGTGGCCCGGCGGGAAGAACCTTGCCCACTGTCCTGCGATTTGGACGCGGATGTTCGAAGACATTCCGAGTGATCATTTCGGATTGAATTTTGATCCGTCGCACCTCGTGTGGCAACACATTGATTACCTATTGCCACTACGTCAATTTGCGGACAAGCTGTTTCATGTTCACGCAAAAGATGTTCGCATCGATCGCGACAAGATCAATCAGGTTGGCATTTTGGCGGTCCCCAATGCATACCACACTCCCAAGTTACCTGGCATGGGCGATATTGATTGGGGCAAGTTCTTTTCGATCCTTGGCGACGTCGGTTACCGAGGTCCGGTCTGTGTTGAAGTGGAGGATCGAATTTTCGAAGACAGCGATACGAACCGTAAACTGTCACTGCGGCAAAGTGCGACCTACTTGCGAAATTACGTTCCGCGACACGTGTAGAGTACGACTTCAAGTAGAGTACGTCTTCAAGTAGAGTACGACTTCAAGTTACGGAAAAATTTGTGCTGGTACTTCTAGGAAAACCGCGCACGCGCACTCTGCTAACGCAGTGCGCGACCTCGCGATCCGCTGGCTCGTCGTTTGGATTCCGCCACTCGTCTGCATCCACGATGCGAACGCACTAGAAGATCCCCGCACCAAAATCGTCGTCGTCAACGGATTCCGTTTGGCTATCCGCCGTGCCTCGCTCCTCGGCGTTGACCCGCTCGCGCGCCGAAGTATCCATGAAATGGGGGCGACGAGGCGAGCCGCTTCCATCGGAACCAACTTCCTCTTGGTCAATGATCGCCGTGCCGCTTGGCTCGTCCGATTTCGATGTTTCCTCGGATGCGCTCAATTCATCTGCGTCGTAATCAAAGTCATCATCGTAGCGTGATTGGTAACCTGGTTCACGCGATCTCGCCAATTCGGCTTCGAACTCGGCAATCACAGCCGCTTGAATCTGCTCACGACATTCGCTGTTAATGGGATGCGCCACATCGGCATAAAGCTTCTGAGGCGAATCAATGTCGGCATCTATCTGTAAACGGACACCGCAATGGTTGCAGTACGTTGCACGCAAATGATTCTTATGACTACATCGTTGGCAATGAGCAGTCAGTTTACGGCTAGGCATTGCCACAAACGGCCCATTGGAACCGTCAATAATTTTCAAGTCTCGAACCACAAAGGCACCGTCAATTGTGATCGAGCAAAATGCTCGAAGACGGTCCTCGGACGATTCCATAAGTTTGATTCGTATTTCGCTAATCTGCACGGTCCAACCCTCCCTAACCGTTCGGCGTAATGACAAGATTGACTGATGATGGAACAGTTGCCGAGCTTACCGATGCCACCCGCGATCCCGGCAGGAGCTGGCTGCGAAGTTGTTCAGCCCCGCGCCGTGCATCCACCGCGTTTCGAGCAAGCCCAAAGCATGCCGAACCGCTACCCGTTAATTGACACCCTATCAGACCAATATGCCACATCGATTCGAGGATTTCATCGATTTGCTTGGCGATTTTTACAGCTGGCTCCTGTAGTCGATTTAAACCTCCAGCAGCAATTCCGCCCAAATCCCCCCTTCCGAGCGCCGCTATCATCGCGTCTGGGGGCACAATTTCAGTAGGAATTGTCGCCTGAGAATAAACTCGTGCGGTAGACAAACAGACCGATGGAAAAACGACCACCATGTCAATCTGGGAGAGGAGCGAAACCTGGGACAACTTCTCACCACGTCCCTGGGCCCTAGCCGCTTGGCACGAATGCCTGTCAATTCCCAAGAAAAACGGCACATCGCTGCCAATTTCCGCCGCCAAAACCGTTAGTTCAGGATTATGGAGCGGTATTCCATGTAACGCAGCCGCACAGCGAAGCGCCGCAGCTGCGTCGCTGCTCGCCCCCCCCATTCCGGCCCCCGCTGGTATCCTCTTCAGCAGATCGCAGTGAAAACCGCCCGGTGTATCAAAATGATCTCGAAAGCGGCGTAGCGCTCGAACAACCAGATTTTTTTCGTCCGAGGGAATCGCCAATAAATTTTTGCCATCATCTGAATTGGGATCAACACCTAATTCGGCTGCGACGACCTCAAGCGAAGGAAGCCAACCAATCGAAAGGCTAATGTCACTGGCTTCAGTCCGGGCGAGCCGCATTTCATCGCACCAATCGATTGGCAACATAATGGTATCAATCTCATGAAAACCATCGTCTCGTTTTCCCAACAGTTCGAGAAACAGATTCAACTTCGCAGGCGGACGCGAGGTGACGACATTCGGCATCAGCACAGTATCCAGTTTTGATTGTCACGCTTCATCTCAAAAAAACCGCGTTACAACTTGCATCTTCTCGCAGAGCAAAAGGCGACTATCGTTCAGACGCATTACAATCGATCCACAACCGTGGAGCAGAAGAGGACTATGCAGCCACAATTCCACGCTTTTCAAAATCGCTCTCGCTCATCGCAACAATCGTAATCCCGGCTTGGCTTGCGCGACGAAGCGTTTCTTCGCGTTCGACTAAAATCGTCTTATCGGCTTCGATCACAATCGTCGTTCCTCCCGCATCCATCACTCGGTCAACGGTTTGAGGACCAATCGTTGGCACGTCAAAACGCATGTCTTGATTTGGCTTACTCACTTTCACGAGCGTCCAACCGCCGCGACGACAAAGCGTTCCGGTACGTTCAATACACGCATCGGTACCTTCGATCGCTTCAACGGCAATCACCGCGCCATCTTTGATCGTAATCGATTGGCCGATATCCATTCCGCCCATCGTTCGAGCAACTCGCCAACCCATCTCGATATCTTTTTCGAGCCTCGCATTGGGACTTCGTCCCACCAACATTCCATGATTCACGAGCAACTCCGGAGCAAAATCAGTGGGGGCACAAACTTCCATGCCGCTGCTATTGTAAGTATTCGTAACGGCCAACAATAAACGGTCATCGCGAGCATCACGGTTGCGTCCAAACAGTAGTGGACCAAAAGTTCGAAGACAACGAAAATCGGGCAGATGTCGTAGCCAAAGCGAACCGCTAAACAACAAGTCCGCCTTAAAAAGCTTTCCCGCCATCGTCACCTGTTTAACACCGGACCGGCGAAAATAACGAATGTGGCCACCAACTTTTCCGACGCCAGACCAAATCATGTCATCACAAATGGATTCCAACGTTTCGCTGGCGTGACCCTTAATTGCAATGCAACAAACCGAGCCACCTTGGCGTTTGACTTCCGTAGCGACCTCGATGGGAAAACTTCCCCATCCAGCGATCAAGCCAACCGGATGGCCTTCCGCTGGTTGTAGTATGCTCGTCGAACTCGACATAACCGATCCCCGTTACGCGGCGTGTTTCGTTTGATCATCGATCGGCAACGATTGTTTCTCGCTCATTCGGTCGAGGTCCCGTCGCAACGTTTTTATTTCACGTCGCATCTCCGGCAAACGTCGCTGTACTGCCATGATTTGCATTTGCTCGCGCTGAGGCGTTGCGGGTGAACCGAGATAGACCTGGTCGCCAACGCAATCGTCCATCACGCCTGCTTGAGCACCAACGATCGTGCGATCGCCCAAATGAAGGTGATCTTTCAAACCGACTTGGCCTGCCAAAACAACGTAGTCGCCTGTGGTACAACTGCCGGCGACGCCCACTTGGCTGCACAACAAATTATGACGCCCGATGCGACAATTGTGCCCAATCATCACTTGGTTATCGATCTTGGTTCCTTCACCGATCCGCGTTCGTCCATAGGTGGCGCGGTCGATTGTTACGCAGGCCCCAAGTTCGACATCGGAATCGAGCTGGACAAACCCGAGTTGAGCAGTCGGAACATGGCGTCCGTTTTCTTGTCGGTACCCAAATCCATTTGCTCCAAGAATGGTTCCAGAATGCAGGGTGCATCGATCGGCGATTTGAGTGTATTCGTAAAGCACCACGCCAGGAAACAAAACACAATCGTCACCGATTCGGCAACCTGGCATGATCACAACGCCCGGCATCACCCGAGTTCGCTCACCAATCGTGACCCCTTGGCCAACCACGGCCGACGGATGGATATGTGCCGATTCGGCAATCACCGCATTTGGATCGACCCCCGAACTTGGCAGATCGGTGGTTAGCGGAGGGCGAAAATGCGAGACAATTTTGATGAACGCAGTATGAGTGTCTGCAACCACAATTTGAGCCATCGGAGCGGAATCAAGAGGCACCGCGGTGACAACGGCAATCGCTTCGGACTCGTTCATTTGGCTCGCTCGACGCGAATCGTCAAGCATCGTGACTTGCCCGCTCGATTCGTCGCCGAGCGGGAAGGCCCCGGTACAGATCGAGTCACAATCGCCGTTTTTTTGGCCGTTAATTAGCTTTCCGTCGACCATCGCTACTAAGCGAGAGAGCCTGATATTCATCCCGTCATCCTTGCCGGTAAATATGTATTTGAGTTTTAAGCGATGGCACATCGAAATCGCAGAAATGGCTCTTCGGCCACAGATTGCACGATTCCAGTGGCAGTCCTGGGTTTTTCAAATTCATCTATAACTGGCACTGCGTCCCACAAGCAAGATCGGATTGCGAGAGTTGACCGAGTTCCGAATTGAATAGCCCCCCCGTCGGGTGCCGTTCATTGCGATACCTTTACAGACACTTATTGCGTAGTGCCTTCTATTCCATCACCAATGCCCAATGTGCCAGCAATCGGTTGGTCGAAGTTATGCAAAGCCGTGGTTTTACGGACGAACGACGCAAATCTGCTTTAATGGCACGGATTCTGCACCCATGAATTCGGAAACCGGCTAGGGAAGGTCGACGAACCGCCGAAGATAAAAATTTCGCAAGATCATTTAGCAATATTATGCAATACCCACCCAATGGATTTCCGAATCGTCAATCTGTTCTTTAAATAGGTTGGTTGATATTGCGGCAACAATCGGTAAAGAGAAGATTTTTTGCAAGCGTGTGGCATCTACCGTCCTTAACGGTTATATTCAATTTCCCTATAACCCCTAAACAACTCATTCACTACACATCCTGATGGAGTCCTCCTAATGAAGCTTTCCGTAACCTTTGCTTTCGCGGCATTCGTCGCGATGCTTTTTGCGATCCCTCAGGCTTCGGCTGCGTTGGTATTGTCGGAGACGTTCAGCTATCCGGATGGACCACTTGTTGGCGCTGCGGGCAGCCCATGGACAACTAGCTCTGGAACCGCTGGTCAACAAAATGTGGTTGGAGGCGAACTGTATCTCAGCGATAACGAAACGGAAGACACGCGAGCTGAGTTTTTAGGAACTACCTTGGCTACTGGTTTTACATCCGGAAGCATCGTCGCAACGTTCCAGATGAGAATGGATTCGGCGGATCCTGCATCGTCGTCTGCCACGGGTAAGTACATTACACATTTCATTGGAGACAGCGACGAATTGGGAGACCCTGGCTCATTTTTCGGAAGAGTTTTTGTAAATGATGGGAGCGCCGGAACTGATTTTGTTTTGGGACTTTCGAATAGCGCAGGCACGGCGTCGACCGCTTTTGTCACAGAACTTAACTCGGATACCACGTATGATTTAACGCTTACGCTTGATATTGACAGTGGTACGTCGTCACTTAGTGTCGGGGGGCTTGGGACGATCAATGCTACTGATGCGGCAACCGTTGCTCGGGTGAACGCGTTTGGCTTCCGGCAAACAACGACGACTGGCGATCAATTCTTTGACAACTTGGCTGTTAACACAATCAGCGCTGTTCCAGAGCCTGGTAGCTTTGCAATGCTCGGCTTGATCGGTTTGGTTGGTTTGACCAATCGTCGCCGTAAGTAAGACATTTCGATCTAATAAATTAGGCACAAAAGCGGCGGTCATTTTGACCGCCGCTTTTTTTTGCGCAACCGCTTGTCGCACACCGGCTCATTCGATGCCTCCGATTGCCCTCCGCCCACTGAAGACCAAAACCGAAGACAAAATTGGCGATGAGGGAAAACGCCCCTTTTCCAATTCTCGTTTCTAAAGAGTCTGGAACGGAAGGAAGCAATGAACACAAAGGAAACGCCTCTCACGGGGTAGGCTCACGCAAAATTGTCTTTGTGTTCGACTGCACGAGCGGTTAGACTGCGCTGGTTCCCCGTTACGACGGTTCCCGATTTCGACACCCCACCCGCCCTTCCCGCCCTAATGGAGGCAGCCATGTCGAAAGCGTCTCAGCAGGTGTTTCGGCTCATTGCGTTGCACAATAAATTGCTCCCCGAGCCAGAGCTCGATGCACTTTTGGCGGAGTTTTCGGACCCGCTGCAAGCCCTTGAGCAATTGGTTCAGCGAAAGGTGGTTTCCGAAAAGAAGGCCGCCCAATTCCAATCGGTTTTTAAAAAACAGTTGGACAAGCTCACCGCCGAGTATCTCTGCGAGGCGGATGAAACGCCTCAACCGATATCGCCACAAACGCCTAAGTCATCCGAGAGCTCAAAAGCATCAACCGCCGCGGAGGCCAAAGTCGTTGCGAAGAACGAGTCGAAACGGCTTGCAAAACCCGGTGTTGAATTGATCCACGGATTGATGCTTGAAGCCCGTCGCATGGGGGCGTCAGATTTGCACATTAAATCGGGCATGGTGCCGGTGGTTCGTGTGCATGGACTACTCAAGGATTTGCCGTATCCGAGTCTAACGGCTGATGTTGCTGAGCAATCGCTGCTAGCGATTTTGACCGACGCTCAACGATCCGCTTTCAAAGCCGACCTGGAGCTTGATTTTTCCTATGACGGTGGCGAGGAACTGGGGCGTTACCGATCCAATTTGCTGTTTCAGCATCGCGGTGTCGATGGCGTTTTCCGTTTGATCCCTGAAACCATTCCCACGTTTGAACAATTGCAATTGCCCGATGCCGTGAAACGATTCACCGAGCACCGTGTGGGCGTCGTCTTGGTCACAGGCCCAAAAGGGAGCGGCAAGACAACCACGCTAGCCGCCATGGTCGATCGCATCAACCGTAACCGAGCCGAGCATATTATCACTGTCGAAGATCCGATCGAGTTCGTTCATCCCTGCAAACGAGGGCATGTCAACCAGCGACAAGTCGGAACGCACACCAAGTCGTTTTCCAATGCGCTGCGGTCCGCTCTGCGGGAAGCTCCGGATGTGATCATGGTAGGTGAAATGCGAGACTTGGAAACAACGTCGCTAGCGATCACCGCCGCCGAGACAGGCCACTTGGTGCTGGCGACATTGCATACGCCCGATGCAATCCGCACCATCGGCCGAATCTTGGATGAGTTTCCACCGAAAGAGCAGCCTCAAATTCGCGCCATGCTATCGGAGTCACTCTGTGGCATCTGCTCGCAACTACTGTTGCCTGGTGCCGATGAAAAATCGATGGCACTTGCCGTCGAAGTCTTGGTCAACACGCAAGCAATCGGACACCTGATCCGCGAAGAAAAGGTCCACCAGATCCACGGCGTGATGGAAACAGGCAAGCAACACGGCATGATCCTGATGGACGATTCTCTGATTCGACTTGCCAAAGAAGGCCGCATCGCACCAGAGATGGCCTACGAATACGCTCAAAATCAAAAATACGTCAAAGCCGAGTTGGCTTTGGAGGGAGAGTAGGAAATGGCACAGCTAGATCCACTTCTGCTTCGAATGCAAGAAGTAAACGCATCGGACTTGCATCTCGTCGTTGGACAACCGCCGAAGTACCGCATCGACGGCAAGGTTGAGAACATTGAGGACCACGACGTTCTGACCCGAGAACGATTGGCCGAGTACATGTTCGAGTTGTGCAGCGATAGCCAACGAGCCCGCTACGAAGAGAACCTCGATTTCGACTTTGCCTACGGGATAGGTCAGCAAGCGAGATTTCGCTGCAATTATTTTTTCCAGCGGACCGGGTATGCGGCCGTAATGCGTCTGATTCCGACACGGATTTCATCAGTCGAAGAATTGGGTTTGCCACCGGGATTGTTGCGATTCGCGGACTTGCGAAGCGGTTTGGTACTCGTAACCGGTCCCACAGGAAGCGGGAAATCGACCACGTTGGCTGCCCTGATTGACCATATCAATCAGCGGCAGCGCAAACATATCGTCACTATCGAAGATCCAGTCGAGTTCGTCCATCAGAACCAACAATCGATCATCACACACCGCGAAGTCGGCGAGCATACACAATCGTTTGCCAGTGCACTGCGGACCGTCACGCGCCAAGATGCGGATGTTGTATTGGTAGGTGAAATGCGAGATTTGGAAACGATTAGTCAAGCAATCAGTGCAGCCAGTATGGGCACGTTGGTTTACGGGACACTGCACACGAACAGTGCCCCAAAGACGATCGACCGAATTATCGATGTTTTCCCAAGCGACCAGCAGGCCCAGATTCGCACGATGCTAGCCGAGTCGATTCGCGGAATTGTGGCTCAACAACTATTGCTCCGCAAAGGTGGCAAAGGCCGAGTCGCGGCCAACGAAATTTTGTTTGGAACCAGTGCCGTTGCGAATATCATTCGCGAAGGCAAAATCGAAAAAATCACTTCGGTACTGCAGTCGGGGAAACGCGATGGAATGCAATTGATGGACGATTCGCTGCAACAGTTGGTGGATGCCGAAACCATCGACGGTGCCGACGCCTATATGAAAGCGTCTGAGAAACGGCGTTTCGCAGAATATGCGCCAATGTAACAACGAACCCTCTTGGTTAAGTCGTTAAGCAAGACGGTGAATCGCAGCCTTTGGGCTAATCCCAATCGCGTTGTCTCGGGAACGCTTTACGGCTTTTTAGCCTCTAGAAATTCGATCTGACGTTTCGCAAGCGTCATACGACCGGCAACGATGTTCTTTGCGATGGCGCTAAGATGTTCCTGGTTGTGAATTTTGAGTTGGCGGAGCCGGAACAACGCCACAGGCAAACGAAGATCCTCTGCCTTGGCTGAAAACGTTGCGTCAATATGCTGCCTGCGTGCTTGCTGGAGCACCTCGAGATCGCGATAGCCAAACTCTTCGCTCGGTTCAATGTTGGTTCCCTCACCCCAGTCATTCCAAGTTGCAATTTGTATCAGTGGAGCCTTCGATGCAAACGCATGCTGCAAACTGAATTGAAAGGTTTTTCCGTCGTTATCTTCAATTGGCGGATATCCATCCCTCACCTTCGCCTCTGAATAGATATCAACGAAACGCGGAAAAACGACGGGGATGGAGGACTGCCACTGACGCGAAATGTCTCCGAAACGTGCCGTCCGCTCGACTCCTTGTTTGGGAATTGGCCAATCAAAGCCACCGATGGCACCGTCGCGGCAAATATGTTCGCTGAAGTAAGCAACGGGAGCTTTTAGTTTTCCAATCGCTTGTGTCCACTCAGGATTCGTCAATCCAGCATTCCCAAACGACAACAAAACGGGGCGGTCTTCAAGTTGGACATAGCTGTTCCGCGTGAACCAATGACTCGCCATCCACTCGATTTCCGATACCACGTGATCCACACGGTCTTTGGGATCGAGCCTATTCGCTTTGATTAACGCTGGTAGTGTTTGGTCTTCATAACAAATGGCGAATTTCATACCTAAACGCTCAACCTGTTCTACCAAACGCAGGGTGTTGTCATGCAGCACCTTGTAATCATGTAGATCCGTCAGTCCGTACCAATCGACAATGACACCGTCGATACCAGCGACTTTCATCAACAACAGGTGGTATTCAAGAACGTCCGTGTCACCTGAGTCATAAGGGCCAATCAATGGATAGTACTTCGAAGCCACTTCGCGTCTGCTATCGGTTTGCAGCTCAGGATCAAAGTGGTTCATGGTCCAATGCCAGCCCCATTGATTACGGAATGGCTTTGCAGTGTACCAAGGCATGTAGTGCGCCAAAACAAGCGGGGACGTTGAGACCTCGGCGGGCTGGTTGGCTAACGTGCCTGCACCACAAAACGCCGTCATAACAAAGAACAGACTGACAGCAAGGATACGATGCGGTCTGGTAGAATCAATCAATTGGCACCATCCATTGTTCAGTTTGCTCAACGCCCAGGCATGCATTATTCCGCGGGTGCGTCCCACGAATCTAGCGAAAAAGTCTCTGTACGATGAACGCACTACCGTTTTAATGCATCAAACATCGCAACAATATTTTCAGGCGGAACGTCCGGGAGAATATTGTGAACGGTATTAAAAATGAAGCCGCCACCCGGTGCAAAAATTTCAACCTGTTCGCGAACATGCCGCTTTACTTCGTCGGGAGTCGCATTGTTCAGTATGTGACGAGTATCGCAACCGCCGCCCC
This sequence comes from Novipirellula herctigrandis, assembly GCA_007859835.1. Taxonomy (GTDB): domain Bacteria; phylum Planctomycetota; class Planctomycetia; order Pirellulales; family Pirellulaceae; genus Novipirellula_A; species Novipirellula_A herctigrandis. Next base: position 554,023 of record SJPJ01000002.1, read on the forward strand.
AAAACGTGATGTCGTTGCCAAATTCACTTTTTAACTCACGAGGGTTCATCCCTTCGCAAGCTGTCTGAACAGGGTTCAGAATATCAAACCCAGCATCAATCAGATCAGAAATCAGCGGCCGTATGCCTCCGCAACAATGCAGAAACGTATGCATCGAACTGTTCTTTTTCACATAGTCACACAGCATCGTGTGTCGAGGTTTGAACAACTTTCGATAGGTTTCAGGCCGCATGAAGGGCCCGGAATCCATCCCTAGATCGTCACCGAAACGGCATACATCTACCACGTCACCCAGGTAATGACAGACCTTTTCCAAAAAAGCCAAATGACGAGGCATCAATTCGTCGAGCAGTCGCTGGACGTTATCAGGTTCCGCAACGAGATCCATCAAAAAGTTGTCAATCCGACGCACAAACGTGCCCCATTCAAACAGATTGCAGCCCACGACAACCATCAACGCTTTGTCGGTTGTCTCTCTCAGATGCAACGCATTGGATCGCAACGTTTCCCAGAAACCTTCGTCATTAACATGATCCCAAGGGCTGTGTGCAAACGCCGCCCACAACACCTTGCTCATCGCATCATCCAACCCGTCGAAGTTCTCGGGATAGTCGTCAAAAAAGGGAAAGCAGGTTTGGTCAAAGAACATGCCGCCCGAGGGCATCTCGGCGATCGGCGTGCCGTCTTTCGCTTTTGCGATCCAAGAACCGTCCTCGGCTTGTTCAGGACGAAACCCTGTGGGGTATAGCCCCGCGTTTCCATCCGCAAGCGTGTACTCGTACCAATCCGAATCGCGAGTGTTGAACGTCCGCCCCACATCCACCACATCGATACCGAAATGATCCAATAAACGATCATCGGGCTGAGCGAGCTGTTGAACGACATCGTAGACTTTCGCGGGTCCAAGATTCATTCCCAAATGATGATTCAATGCATTATAGGCGATCGCCGAGATCCCACTCGATGGCGTACTCCCCAAATCCACGGGTAAACGATCTGGTTCTTGGTGCCGAATCGACATCAGCACACGTTGACGAGAATTCATCGATCGATCCCTAAGGTTAATTCCATGAGTAGTTGAACGTTGCTGCGTTTTGATAATCGATCTACTCCAACTCGTTTACCGAAAGCATGATCCCATAGCGAAGAAGACGGGGCAATTGTACGACCGGACAAAAAATGGTGAATGTGAGACACCATTCTGTACTGCAAAACGCCTGAACCGCGTCAATCAACCGCGTCAATCAACCGCATCCGTTTAAGTATCTTCAAGATTGAATACGGGCCAAGCGATCTGAATTCACCTCCTCTGAGTTCCACTCATCGCAGTTACCCACCAAGCACCCGGTAAACCTCGGCGTTGTCCGTGATCCCTTCGTCCACCAACCTCAAAGCCTGAGTCCGCAAATCGTTAGCCCCGACCTGTTTTGCGTCGCTTCGCATTCGCAGTACGGACGCCCCCGATTCAAGCGACTCGGCTAACACCTCACCAATTTCATCGCCACCGTCGAAGCGAACGCAATCCGCCACGACAACACGCCCCCGATAGCCAGTTCCCAAGCACTCCTGGCAAGACGCCTGGCCCTGATCTGCGGCATCTTCGGCGTCTCGTCCACAATCTCCGCCACACTTGCTGCAAAGTCGCCGCAACAAACGCTGAGACACGATCGCTCTGACACCACTGCGGACCGCAAAGGGGGGTACACCGAACTGCACCAAGCGTCGCATCGACGCAGCAACATCCGACGCATGCAGAGAAGAGAAAACCAAATGCCCCGTTAACGAAGCTTGCATCGCCGCTTCGGCCGTTTCCGGATCCCGTATTTCGCTGACCAACAACGCTTCGCTGTCTTGACGCACAGCACTACGGAGTGCTGAGGCCAACGTCATGCCGCTACTTGGGTCCAATTCACTTTGGCTGATCGTACCAATCACCGACTCCACCGGATCTTCGATTGTCAGCACACTGCGCCGCGGAACCGATGCAGCAATTCGACGCAGCATCGCGTATAGCGTTGTGGTCTTGCCGCTGCCGGCCGGCCCTGACAACAAAATCGCGCCATCGGTTTGCCTAGTCAAATCCACCAACGTCTGCGTGATATCCGGTGACATCCCAAGCGATTCAATACGATCAAAGGCGTTGTCTTTTCGAAGCAATCGAATCACCGCGCGCGGTCCATGCACCGTTGGAAAAACGCCTAGTCGCATTGCAACATCATCTTTGCCCGTGTTGGAGCTAGACCATTTCAAACGTCCTTCCATCGGCTGAGTATCCCGGTAAGTGGGCAAACCGGCGATCACCATTAGCCGCGTTACCGGATCGCTATGGCTGCCGCCTGCGACCCAATCGATTTGAGACAACACGCCATCGACTCTCAACAAGACTTCCCATCCATCGCGCCGCGGTTGCAGATGCACATCGGACGCACCGAGGTCCCATGCCAACGGAATCAAGCGATCGACCACATCCACCGCATAGTTCGGATCGCCAATAATGAGGTCCGAGAAATTCCCCGCGCCGTTCATTGCCGTGGCCTGTTGTAGATCTGCGTTTCGGTAACAACCATATCCATGAAAATATCCAACTCATTCATCGGTAGAGATTCATTCATTTGGCATTCGAACGCCAAGCCGACGAGCGTCGTGTCAGGTCTAGCATGTTGAAGAAGTTTATCGTAGTAGCCTTTCCCATGCCCAATTCGCCCGCCTAATTTGTCAAACGCGACTCCCGGAACCAAAACCAAATCGACTTCACCGATATCAACCAACCGACCACGTGACTTTCGCAGGTTCGAACGAGGTTCGAGAATTTTATATGCCCCGGTTTCGAGTTCGCTGATCGCTTCAAGGTGAAACAACCCAAGCCGCTCCTGCTCACAATACGGGACAACAATCCGTTTGTCACTTTTCAAGGCCTCGGGAATCGCGTGCTGCGTCCGAACCTCATCGCGTGCATCGAGATACCACATCACACAGCGGGCTTGCTGATAGGCGTGCAACAAAAAAACACGTTCAGTGATTCGCTGACTTAACGCATCTTTATCAACCTGTTCACGACGAAACGCCAAAGCGATCCTGCGAATCTGTTTTTTCAACTCCGTTGGTTCAATTTCCATCCCTAAAAGCTAGTCCTCACGAAAAAACTCCGAATCGTTCTACTGCATCGCGCTAGGAATCAAGGACTCGCGAAGAGAACGGTTTGGCGAGTGACTTCATCACCAATCATTCTTTTCGCTTCAATGATCAACCGAATTTTTCCGTTGCCCAACATTTGAACAACGATGCTCGAAGCCAAATAGCTTAATCTTTTTCGCGTTTCGGATGTACGGATACAGATCAGCGTTTTTTTCGCGTCGATCATTCGACCCCAAAAAAAATCTCCTATCGGTCAAAGAAAAACACCTTTCATGGTGACAAATTGCCGCACGCCAAACCAAAAAAACGATAGAAACCCTCGGAATTTAACCTGTTACGCTGTTTTTCGTTGCCGAATCTTCAAGCTTAAAAAAGGAAATGAATATTCGTCTTGACCGATAGGAAAGCTTCCCACTATTCTGCGCCCATCGTTGAGCACCATTCATTGATGCAAAGCGACTGGCACTGCAATGTCGAGACGATTCTGCATAGGCAACAATATTCGTAGCTGCGGAACACGTCATCGCGAAAACACACGGAAGTGGGCTTGCCTTGGCGACTTTGATTTTGCAATGTAAGTGTTCGATCGGTTGACACAAGGATGTGTCTTCCCCGATCGGACCACAAACCACCGGCTCCCGGAATAGAAGCGCGTTGTCCTCCGCCCCCCTAGGATTTCGTACTTTCCGGGAGCTTTTTTTATGCGCCGATCGAAACGCCAAGAAGCTACTCGCTTGGCGCTTCGACGATGAACCGATAACCCGCGTCGCGGATCGTCAAAAGATGCACCGGCGCACTCGGTTCGACCTCAATAATCTTTCTCAATCGGGCGATGAATTGGTCAACCGCTCGAGTTTGCAGGTTTCCCGACATCCCCCACACTTCTTTCAATAGCTCGTTTCGGCTGATCACTCGATTCGGATGCTCGACGAAATATTTCAGTAGTTTCAATTCCTTGGGTGTCATACGTACGGGCTTGTCCGCGACCGTGGCCTCGTGGGTTTCAAAGTCAACTGCGACTTCTCCGAATTGAAACTGTGTCACCGAGGGCTCTGTCTTTTTCGGCGGGCCCTTGTTCGGTTCCTGTGCCGAAATTTGAAGCAAATTCTTGATCCGGCTGAGTAGCTCGTCCAATTCAAACGGTTTGCTCATGTACTGGTTCGCACCAACATCGAAACCTCGCGTGCGATCTTCCGCAAGTGTTCGAGCCGACAGCATCAACACCGGAATCGTAAGACCCGATTGGCGAATGGTTTCGCAAACCGAATAGCCACTCATACCCGGCAGCATCAAATCAAGAACGATTAGGTCGATCGACGCATTGGCCGACTCGACCAATCGTAGCGCGGTTGGCCCATCTTCGACCAAGGTGACTCGATAGTTTTCCGCTTCGAGGTTGAACTTGATGCCAACGCCAAGATGTTTTTCGTCTTCAACAACGAGGATATGTGCGCCCATGGTCGTCTTCAGAATGCGTTTCAATTTTTTGGGGAAGATAAATCGGATTCATTGGCAACAACGCCACTGAGTGTGACCGAAAACTCGGTGCCGGTCTCTTCTTGGCGATCAAGAATACGGACCGTGCCACCGACCGCTTTGGTCACGTTTCGCACCAAATGCAAACCAAGTCCAGTGCCAGGCCGACTTCGTTCAAGTTCGTTACCGAGCCGAACAAAGCGACCAAAAACTTTCCGTTTCTGATTTGCGGGAATCCCATTGCCATTATCGACAACGGACACAACGACTTGATTGTCAACGTTGGTTTTCGCCCGAATGTGTACCTTTGGCGGCGAGCCACCATATTTCACGGAATTGTCGATCAGGTTTCGAAATAGAATGTCCAATTGAACCATTTGACTTAGCACGGTAATAGGCGGACACACGACTTCGATCGAATCTTCGGGCACGCGATGTCGTAAACAGATTGCAGTGCTGATTTGGTTCAACAACTCGTCTAAGCGAATTGGCTCTTTTTCCATTGGCTCGTTGCCACGTTCGATGCGCGCGGCATCAAGCAAATGGTTGATCAAAGAATCAAGTCGTTCAACGTCTTCCAGCATGAATCGGTGAAAATCAGTCTGTTGCTGCTCGTCAAGGTTCCGCCGCGACAACGTTTGCAAGCACAATTTCAGGGAGGCGATAGGACTTTTTAGCTCATGAGTGACCGCATCGATGAAGTTCGATTGCCGGCGATTGAGGTTAAACGCCTTCACGGTCAGCGTCAGGTAGGCAATCACGCCGGCCAACATTGCCGCCAACATCACGGAACCGGTCGCCAAAATCGTCCAAAATACGGACGCAGACGCCCGTGTTCCACTTGCGCTGAGCCAATTTCCCAGAATCCAAACGACCGCCAAAACGACCACCATAATGATCATCACGACGCCCAAAGTGATCGGGGCTGTTAAAGAACGACGTTCAAACATGCAAAGTGACCATCAAAAAAGACGAAAATGTAACTTGGGCAAATCGGGCGAAAGTTGCTTATTGCAATGAATAAATATATTTTTTCGGTCGTCAAAGGGGATTTTTCACCATAAATCCCAGTGACGTTAGTGGACTAACCGGCAATAATGCTAAACACGGGTTGAATTTATTTCCTTGGCGGTAAGTCGGAGCAACAGCCAATGGGTGCGGATACCAGGACCAGACGTTTTTCAGATCGAACGATACGACAGGTGCGCCTCGATTGTACTCGGGCAATGACACGGGCACGGTTTTGTCCCGATCAGAGTGAAATTGTCCAACTTCGATGTATCGACGAACGGCCTGAGTCCGAACATGCATATGGTAACCAACTTTGGTACTTTGAAGGGATTGGAATCAATTCCGACCTACATCGCCATAGCGTGTTCGGTGTCGTCGAGTATTCCGTCCAGTTTGGCTTGCATGAATTAGTTGACGACGGCGTGTTCGATTCCGAATCCCAACGGGAACGGTTCCGCCATCTTTACGAACGCGAAGTCCACCCCACATCGTGGCGTCAACCGGCTCATCGTTGGTTAGCACTTGGACTGATTTCCGTCACCGCGGCTTGGATGGCCTACCTATTGATCTATCTATGGTCGGCCTAGCACAGCGATCAACCGAAAGTGCGAATGAACATTCAACTACAAGCGTGGTCCACGTACGCGATCTAACCAAGACATACTCGGGTTGGTCCTTTCGGGGGCGGAAGGTCGTCAATGCGCTCCGAGGCGTTTCGTTGGACGCATTTCGCGGCGAGGTGTTCGGACTGCTTGGCCCCAATGGTGCCGGCAAAACCACGCTGATCAAGATCTTACTTGGTGTCGTGCGAAGCTCATCTGGCACCGCATCTTTGTTTGGGAAACCAGCCGGCAGCACAGACGCGAGAATGCAAGTCGGCTATTTGCCGGAATCATTGCGCGTCGACCGCCATCATACGGCTAGATCCGCACTGAGATATTACGGCCGAATGAGCCGCATGTCGGCAGCGGAAATCACTCGCCGTAGCGATGAATTGCTTGAATTGGTTGGCCTCGAAGGCCGTGATCGTGAATCGGTTCGTCAATTCAGCAAGGGAATGTACCAACGCCTTGGGCTCGCCCAAGCACTGATGCATGACCCCGACCTACTCGTACTCGACGAGCCCACCGATGGCCTCGATCCCGTTGGACGAAACGAAGTCCGAATGGTGATCGACCGACTTCGTGAATCGGGAAAAACGATCTTCTTGAACAGTCATATTTTGCAGGAAGTCGAACTCATCTGTTCTCGCGTTGCAATTATGGCTAAAGGGAAAATTTGTGCCGTGGGCCGTATCGACGACCTCGTTCGTAGCGAGAGTTTTTCGGAAGTACAGTTCGAGGTAACTCAAAACAACGCCTCGCAAGAAGAACTCGCGCTTGCACTACGACACAACTTTCCGGAACTACTTCTCGATGAGCATTTGCACTGGGGCCCAGTGATGCGTTTCATTCTGCCACTTTCCACTCAAGACCAAGTGAACCATGCGGTCGATCGTATTCGCGAAGCAGGTCTTTCGTTGCGCGGATTGACTCTCAAACATGCATCGCTCGAAGATACCTTTATGGAAGCGGTACGAATGAGCGAAACACAGGATGGTGCGGACGGTTTGGTGCCGGAACCAGAAATGTCGATTGCTCCAATCACAGGCTCAACGGCTTCCATCGAGGCCAACACGTGAAACGGTTACTGCCCTACGTCGCTGTCATCATCGACTCGTTTCACTCCGCACTCTCCTCGCGGATTTTGTGGATTGCCTTCTTTGCGATCTGGCTACTGCTAGGAGCGTTGGCACCGATCGGCTACCGCGAAGACTACACGACGACATTCGTTGATCGTGATCTCGACAATGCATCGAGACTCAAAGCGATGTTGGCCCAGGGGCTCGCCGACTCTAGCAAAACCAATCAACCGGTTGGTCGAATCGCCAGGGCACTCCCTGAAGATTTGAAACGTCAATTGCGACAAGTCGGTGAAGGGGAAGACGTTCGAATTTGGTATAGCACACTATCGGATGCTTTAAACGAATTGTTCGACGATGACTCGTGGTACGACGCCCAGGCGTGGCAATCGACCGTTCGACTGCGTGAGCTTCGAGTACTCGACGAATCGCTCGACGGCCAACTCAGCGATTCACAGCGAAAACGCCAAACACGATTGCGTATAGAAGCGGCTTTACCGGGCGTATTCGAAGGACGCTCCGCACGCTCGATTCGGATGACCTACGCTGGGTTCGATTTCCCAGCACGGTTGGCAATTGACAAGACGCAGTTTCTGATTGTCCTCAACCAAATGGTCTTTCCGACGATCATCAAATGGCTTCTTGGATACATCTTGGTGTTCCTAGGGATTCTTGTCACCGCGTCGATTGTTCCGGACATGTTGCAACCGGGCTCCCTGCATCTGTTGCTTAGCAAACCCATTTCTCGTTGGATGCTTCTGATCAGCAAGTTCATTGGGGGATGTGCGTTCGTCTGTCTGTGCGTGGTCCAATTGGTCGTTGGTCTTTACTTCATTGCCGGATTGAGACTGGATGTTTGGAACGCTCGTTTGCTATTGAGCATTCCTGTTTTTGTGTTCGTTTTCGCAGTTTTTTACAGTGTGTCGGTTTTCGCAGGCCTTCGTTGGCGGTCACCGATTTTGGCAATTGGCGTTACATGTATTTTCGCTGTCTTTTGCATCGTCATCGGATGGGTCGGAGGCCTATTCGACGCCTTTGTCAGTCGTCCCGATTCCATCAAAACGGTCGCCCTCTCCGGCGACCAAGTCTTTGTAACCACTCGCGGCGAAGGATTGTTGCGATGGCAAGAGGAAACAAGTCAATGGGAAGAGATTTTTGAATCGGAAGCGATCGGTTCAGATCGCGTGCTACCACCCGTGACGCTCAACGATGGCAGCATCGCAACGGCACATGTTGACGGCGGACGAATGAATGTGTTTGGCATGGGCGCGTTTGACCTGCTGGTCCTCAGCGAAGCGAACCAATGGCGGCCTCAGCCAAGTCTACGACTCCCCACTGCGACGACTCGCCTGCTCGTTGGAGCGGATGATATTGTCGCTGCCAACACCAGCGACATTGCCATCACCTCACAACGAAAAGTAAAGCAAGCGATCGACCCTGATTCGAAAGCTGCGAGTGACAAAACAAAAGCAAAACCCGATTGGATGGCAAAGCTTTCTAATATGATGGGCGTGCCCACCGAAGGGTTCGAGAATCTATTGCCAAGCTCCATCGTCCTATCGCCACCGCGTACACTCGCGATCGATTCGAGTGGCAACCGGTTAGCATTGTTAAGTGGCAAGCAATTATATCTTCTTGAGCGCCGCCCCGAAGTTGAACCGTCATGGACAATCACGGCGTCAAAAACGCTCGCGGGCGAATTGCCTCGAATTGCATCATTAGCGATTAATCAATCGCACCTGCTGCTGGCTACCGAAAAGAACGAGCTAATGCTGTTCGCAAATGGCTCACTGACCGATCCCGTTTCAATTGAAATCCCCAACGATTTAACGCCTCTGCTGGTGATTAGTCTTGATGACGCTAGGCGGTTTGCAGTTCTAACGAGTGACCAGCGGTGCCGAATCCTTTCACACTCCGATGCGACCTCCGAATGGGATTGGCAAAAGACATTGCCAAACTCAAAAATCGAAACAATTGGCTTCGACCCCCGAACGCAACGGTTTGTTCTCGCACACCATGTTGATCGAATCGATGTACTGGATTCACAAACGTTGTCGCCTCGCCGCCAACTACGCCCTCAGTTGTCGACTTGGCGCAAAGTCAGTCGATATTTGATAACACCGTTGCGAACAATCACACCCCAAACGGGCGAAGTAGGCGGCACCATTGCAGCGATCATTAGCGGTGAGTCCGCCGTCACGATGCACCGCGATGGATCAGGGCCTGCGGAACAAATTCGCTACAAGATCCTCAGCCCGATACTTAGCTGCGGAATCTTTATCATCGCGATGATTTCGCTAAGTTGTTACTACTTCACGCGGCGAGATTTCTAACGATCACGACAGAACGCTCACCGTCGAACGTCGAAGTGGGCGGTTTCCTCTGGCAAACGCGACGAACCTTTCTTGCATACTTGCGAGTATTGCTCGCCTGCGATCTATGGTGTCCGCGCCACCATATTGGCCCGATACCACAATTGCCGAACCATTTTGTTTACCCGCTGAGCCAACGAATCGGTTCGCGTTTGCAGTGCCACTTCCACCCGAGTTCCCGCGGCAGGTGTGGACGAAGAATCAGTAGTGTCTTGGAACCGAATACGAGCCAAGAAATGAGGCTCCACCAATCGCAATGTCTCACCATCACGGTTGTCGGTTCGCACTGCCAACGGGCCTGACTCGGTTGCTGAAAGCGACGCAATACTCAAACGATCCGTCGCACGCGGTTGAAGGTCTTCAAACCAACCCGATGCTCTACTTCCGTCTTTGGAGTGAACGGTCACTTGCTTGCCGACTACGGCACGAGCATGCTCAATGTCACCTTGATCGACTAACGCAATGACCTCCTTGTCTTCATCGCCAACAAGCCAAAACAACACGTCACCCTCGCGAACGTAGGTTCCGATCTTCTCCTCCAATCCGCGCCCGATCACTTCTCCATCTCGCTCCGCGATGACTTTCAATCCATCACATTGCTCCGACACTTGGGAAAGACGATCTTGCATCGCTTTTCGATTTTCACTCAGAACGTGTTTCACACTTTCGTTTTTTTGGTCGACCGCTTGACGCATTCGTATCGCGTTCTGTTCAAGTTCCAATTCGAGCTGTCGTCGTCGATTTTGCAGTGCGGGGTCGGTGATTTCCATCATCACGTCACCTTTGCTCACCCACCCCCCTCCCTCGACGCGGACCGTCGAAACAAAACCACTTGCTCGACTTCGCACGACCGTTTCGGGTAAATACCGCACTACCGCCGAGGCTCGCGTTAGAGTGGGTATTGGCATCCACAATATCAGCAGTCCCCCCAAGACGATTGACACCGATCCGACGACTGCTCCCCGAGCGAATTTTGCCCGATCAAACTGAAACAGTTCGATAGCTTCACTCGCAAACTGCTTGATCGGCACAGCGAACCAACCATAAATGCCGAACACAGCAATCAACACACCGGCCCCAGCAAACATGTTCGATGCGGCAATCAGAAGCGAAGTGCATATAACCATCCGCCACAACATCGCTAGGACACCATAAATAACCAAGAATGCACGTCTCCAACCAACAAGCGTATTGGCAAGCGGAGAATCACCAAACATGGCGCGAGCAACGATTCGTTTGACCGTAGTAGATGACTCTGCATATAGATTCGAGATATCCACTAAGTCGGCCAACATAAAATAGCCATCGAAACGCATTAGTGGGTTAGCATTGAACAACAGCGTTGACACGGTAGCGGCAAAGACGAGACGATGCAGAAAAAACGAGGCCATATCCGAATCGGTAATGCACCACATGACCGCGGCGATCGCGGCAATGAACAATTCGACATACATCCCTGCCGCGGCGACCGCGATGCGTGACCAACGCGAATTCAGACGCCAACAACTCGTCACATCCACATAGGCAAGCGGTGCGAACAAAATAAACACAACCCCTATTTCGCTGACAGCGGCACCTTGCCGATAGGCGGCGACCGCATGCGCTATTTCGTGAACCACCTTCAGTATTGCCCACATCGCCAATAACCAGATCCAATTGGATGGCAAAAAGACTTCCGCTGACGCCTGAGTGAACTCGCTCCAATTCAATAGTATGCAAAGCACGCCGATCAGAATACAAACCAAACCAACGACAACCGCAAAAGGCGCAAACAAGCCTCGCGCCACTTTGCCGATCGGTTGAATCCATCGATCTGATCGGCTCAGCGGAACCTTGATCCAAAACGGATTCAATTTCCTCAAAAAACCCGGCGATTCACCGTGTGAGCGATTACGACTGGGCTGACGGACAGGGTGTTTTTCATCGCACAATACCGCAAGTTCGTTTTGCAGAAGCCAGCGAACAATCGATTGTGCCTGAGCAGTTGTGGGTGCTCGACTACCCAATTGTGCCGCCGCCAAACCGCACGCCTGCGGTAACGTCGTCTTCCCATCCAGTAGTGATACAAGTAAGTATTCTTCGTACCCTACTCGAAAAAAGCGATGCAATTCGGGGATTTCAAAACGATATACCCGTTCGCCTCGTTCGTGAACGGGCCAAATTCTCACATCGTCCGCTAACCGCACTGGCGTCTTGGTGAGGTCGACCGTATTTGTACGAGACAAGTTACCACCCCACGGTTGATCGTAAAGCACCGAAGGCACGATGAAATAAAATCCAACCTATCACGCGACGATCACTTTCGATCCACGCATAGCCTCGCATCCCAGGTCGCAATACGTTCTCTGGGTCGAGAATGGTTGATTCTGCGATAAAGACGTTTTGGTGGTCGTTCAATTCCGCTTGCGGGTGAATTCGATCGACGCGGCTTCGCAATGTCCGACTAGGAATAGCAAACAGCGTGACCGTCACGGGCATCCCGTCTTTCACATTGAAAAACTCACGTTCATCAATCGCGACTTCCGCGACCACTTCACCAAGTGGCGCGATTTCATAGAGGGTGTCGCCTTCCTTCAAAGGAATCCCTTCGGAATCACGATGATCACCGCTGACCACAACACCTGCGATCGGACTTCGCACCTGTAGATTGCCGCGTTGAAATTCAAGCAACTCCGTTTGCAATCGTAGCCGTTCGACTTCAAGAAAAGCGATCTTGCTATCAGCAAATTTGTGGGCCACGGCTTTTTGATGACGTTCCTGTTCAGCTCGACTTAACTGTGCATGAATCCCTGCAAGTTCAAAATCAATTTCACGAGAATCGATCGTCGCCAACAAGTCACCGGCCGCAACCACATCACCGGGGCGAACATAGGTGTGTTCTAACGGGGCATCGATTGGGGCAGCAATATAGCGTCGGTGAACGCTTTGCAATTCGCACTCGCAGCGGATGCTGTACTTTAGTGGAACGCACAAAAGAAGTAGACATGCCATCGCCACCGCAGCAAACACCTTGCTGTGTGATGATTGAATGTATCCAGATGCATTACGCAGCCACCGTTCGGGGCGGCTAGGTGCAGCCCGCTTGATCGACGACAACTTGCTCGTGATTGGATATCGCAAAATGTCAAGCAAAGTCGCCGCAACGGATTGCTGAGCGACATCAGGATCAGCGACCAGAATCGCGCCACATCGGACGCCATTGCCATTGACGAGACTTATGCCAATGATCCGTTTGCATTGCATTGCATCTGCGAACTGTCCGACTGCTAAGAGTGAGTGACGATTGTTTGCCTCGACCGCTGGCCACTCCGAGAGGCTACCGCGGAGGGCGATTTCTTCAAGCGTCGCCAACGCGATGCGAGTATCAAGCGAATGCCCTGCGTGGGGCTCCGATTCCGTTTGCCCGACAATCGAGAATGATATCGCACCGTGTTCGGATTCCACATCGGGCAATGCTCCATCGCGCCATGCAACCAGCACTTGCGAGGCGCCTAAAAATGCAGCAATTTCATCCGAAATTCGGTTTCCTGCATCCGCTAGGGTTAACGCCAAATCAAGATGCAATTGTAGCTCAATTGCCATCGACAAAATGCGTAATTTGTCATCAATGCTTTGCGCATGCGGAATCGACGCAGGATCATACGCGTCCGAGAAAGCATCAAGGGCAAGAGAATTTGGCATTGGGTGCGTCGGCTCACCTAGTTCCGTTTTGTGGTTCCGTTTCGCTGAGTCGTACGGTCGGCGCGTTCAACACCCATCGAACCGCGACACCGCTTTGCAGCGTTCGCTGTTCGTTCGCGATGCGAATTTTCACTCGCACCGATGCGCTCTCCGCATCCGCCACGGGTGAAAGATACTCGACCACACCCTTGATTGCCCGGTTCGCCCGACCGATTCGCATATCAATCGTCTCGCCCACTTTCACGTAGTCGCAGTAGGCGAGCGGAACGGAGAAAACGGCTTTCAATTGGTCTAACTGAACCACTTGCATGACGATAGGATCCGTTGGCGATACAAACTCGCCGGAGTCCTTGACGATCTCGACAACCACGCCGTCTACAGGGGCCTCAATACGGCGATTTTCCACCTGAGCCTTTGCTCGCTCGTATTCCAATCGTCGAATTTCCAAATCTTCATCGATCGCTTGAAGCCGTGCGATCGCTTTTTGGTATTCGGATTCACTGCGGTCAAACTCACGAACCGACGCGTTGCCTCGTTCGTGCAACTCTCGGTAGCTTGCCAATTGTTTTTCCCGCATCTTCACGTCCGCTTCAGCACCGCGGCGTGTCCCCAATGCATCCTTTGCGGCACGAGCCACCTCAAGCGAAGCGCGGAGAACACTGTCGTCTAAGCGAGCAAGCAACTGAGAAGCCAACACACTATCACCCTCGCAGACCAATACTTGCGAAAGCACACCAATTTCGTTCGCTGGAACATCCACGCGTCGATACGGTTCGGTAAACCCTTCGAGCTCTTCTGCGAACGCGCACATCATTGGAAAGCAGCAGGTCGCGACCAGAACGCATCGCAATGAAGTAGAGAATCGTTTCATGGTAAAGAACACGGTATCAAACAAGGAATCAAAAAACACGAAAACTATAGCGAGACACATCCACCAGGCGTATCTGTTTTTTCAAGCAACTTCTCGTTTGCCTGGTCAAGTTTCAACAAACGCCACCTACGAATTGCACCGTCACGCTGCTGCGATTTCTGGATGCCAAAAAGTCGATGGGCAAGCTTGATCGCAACTCGACTAGACAGATCGTTCTGTCGCAAAACAGCACGACCAATCCATGGTGCGAGCGACTGAACCAAATCATCTTCCGCAGAGACAAACACGCGCGCCGACCCCGGGTCACCACAGCGTGCACCGCGTCCAATCAATTGGCGGTCGACACGATTCAATCGGTTTCGTTCCGAAACGATGACATGTAATCCACCGAGCTCGCGTGCGTCTTCGCTCAACGGTATGTCGGTACCACGTCCTGCTAGGTTTGTAGCCACAGTGATCGCGCCACTATTTCCAGCCTTGGCGATCACGCTCGCTTCATCAGCGTCTTGAATGCCATTGAGCAGTTCGAACGAAAGCCCCTTCTGTTCGAGACATTTGGCTACTTCCAAACTGGCGACAATCGATGACGTGCCAATCAAGACAGGACGTCCGTTACGGTGTTCACGTGCGGTTTCCTCTGCAATCGCCATCCATTTCCCCACTTTCGAGCGGCTGAGATGTTCTTCAAGCAAAACCCGTCGACTTTCGGTACGCAGTGGTATCATGCCCACGGCGAGTCCATACACCGATGCAAATTCCCTTTCGCAGGGGATCGCCGTACCCGTCATTCCGCTGAGGAATTCGTAGTGACGAAAGTATCTTTGCCGAGTGATCTTCGCGAGTGCAGATGTTTCCGCCGTGATTGGCAAACTCTCAACTGCCTGCACCGCTTGATGCAATCCTTCGGACCATGTTCGATCCTCAAAGATTCGCCCGGTCGAAGATTCGACAATCTTGATCTTGTTGTCCCGAATCACGTAGTCGACATTCGCGCGATAAGCGTGTTGCGCCCTCAACAGCAAAACGACATATTCGTGCCACGGGCGTTGTAGCCGCGGATCGGTTGCCAGTCCGGTCCGTTCATAGACCTTGCTATATCCAGCCTCGGACAATTCAACGGTTCGGTCCGAAGGATCCATGTAAAAATGGTTTGAGCATTCTAGCCCACGACTAAAATCGAGTGCCGCTGTGAAGATACCGGCATCGAGTGCAGGTTCGTCGCTATGACTGCTTAAGATCAAAGGAGAAACACAATCGTCGATCAAGACATGATCCGCCTCGTCAACAATCGCTGCATAAAGCCCCCGTTGAACGGGTCTTTGGCCGGTCGATGATTGCTGAATCCGAGCATACAGTTGATGCCCTAGTCCGCTGGACGCTTGATTTGCCGCGACCTGGTCTCGCAGATAATCGAATCCAAAACAGTGCGCCGCCCCGTACGTCACATCCGCTTGATAGGCGATTCGATTCTCATCCGAAGTCGCATCATCGTGTACGAGCCCCGTCGAAACATCGAGTAACTGAAAAATGGAGGAAAGTTTTTCTTGGTCTCGACGTGCGAGGTAAGCGTTCGGGGTCACAACATGAACCCCACGTCCAACCAAGGATTTCACATAGGCAGGCAAAATCCCCGAAAGCGTTTTCCCTTCGCCCGTTTGCATCTCAGCAACGGCTCCCGATGCAACCACAATTCCAGCGTGCAATTGGACATCAAAAAGATCGATACCCAGCACTCGCCGAACGGATTCAATCACGGCGCCCGCCGCGAGGGAAATCAATTGATCGAACCGAGTCTTTTTCTCGAAGCGAACAAAGTGCCGGAGTCGGTTGGTGTGCTTAGCCAAATCGGCATCCGTGGTATTCACCAAAGACTTCGCAACATCCCAAGCCGATTGAATTTGGAGTTCCATTGAACCGCGACAAGCCATACTACGCCTAGTCGCTTTGGCCTTCTGGGAGCGATCCAACGAACCTAGCGATCGAGCGATCATGGCAATGGCTCCTCCTCGAATTCGACCGGCTCACTTTCGATCACTTCCGACGCGGGTTCACTCAAATCACCAAACTGAAGCAGAATTCCCATCGCCTTTCGCAAATTCACCCATGACAGCGCATAGGAAACTTGCGCAGTTACAAAAGCACGTTCTTCGTCTGCAAGCCGTTCTTGGGCATCAAGCAAATCATCGATCAGTACGACGGCGGACTCATTCGGATCAGGCAACAATTCCCATCGCTGTTTCAAGTACGCAACCTCGCGATTTTGAGCATCAATCGATTGGTTTTTGACAAGCATTTCTTCGAACGCAGTTTGCGTCTCACGAGCGGCGATTTCGACTTCCGTAAAGGCAACCTCCGTCGCTTGTTTGAATTCGTACATCGCACGGCTCAATTCAAGCCGGTTGCGAGTCAGCCGGGCGCGGCTTGCACGATTCGCCACCGGCAATTCGAATAAAATGCCTGCGGCGTAACTGGGTGTTCCGCCGTTGAATTGGTTCTCAAACGCTTGCAACGAACTTCGATTGCCATCAAGACCAGCAACATAACTACTGAGGATCAAATCGAGCCGGGGCAAAACTTGATTCTTTGCCGCACCGACGCGCACCGACATCGATTGAATACGGCGGATCGATTGATTGATGTCCGCGCGGTATTCGAGAGCCGTCAACACCGATTGACGAACCGATAAATCGACTGGCATCATGAATGGTTGGTCCTGCGGCGCGAGTTCCTGTAAATGGGCGTGCATCAAAACCGATGAACCCGTCAGCATTCGCAGACGCGATTGGGTATTCCGAATGCGTGACTCGGCACGAACTAAATCGCTACGGCGACTCGCAACCGCTGTACTGGCTCGCAGCACTTGACGTTGGTGCGAATCGATGCCACTTCGCGAAACAAGCACCAAATGCAATTCTTCCGCCGAGGCAAGTAGCCGGTTGCGTTGCAGCCACTCGGCGCGTGCTTGGTACAATTCCCAATACGCTTGTGCAACTTCGACCAAATGTCGTTCGAGGTTCGCACGAACCTCGCTACTGGTTTGTTTCACGTCGAGTTGTGCCAAGACGATCCGAGTTTGGTTAAACGCTCGGCCGCGATCTTTCATGAGCGGCTGAGTGAAGCTGAATTCTAGTCGCGTCGTCCCCTGTGGATTAGGAATCAAAAATGTTGAGTTGTTTTCTTGATAGCCCGCTCGCTGTGCCATTTCGAATTGGCCACCTGCGCGGGTCTTAGTACGCATCCCAACGCCGCCAATCAGCGTTTCATCCTTGAATCGACTGGAACTGTCACCGGTGGTTAAAGCGCTTCCAACCGGATCATTCGTATCGACGAATTTCGATTCAACAAAGCCGATCGAATCAAATTCAGCGTCCGCAATTGTGATTTCCGTACGTCGAATCTCGGGTTCCGTTAGGATCGACTGAACATAGGGTGACGAACTCAATGCAATCGTGATCAGAGTATGAATATCAATTGGTTGCGTTTGAGGTGCGAGTCCAAGTGAGGTGGACATCGATGGCTCCCACCACATCGGTGGGACTGCGACCATTTGGCTAAGATCCGAGGTCGTGCCTAGAACAGCATCAGGTAAATTAGCAGCTCGTTCGCGGTAAGAACCAAGCGAGACCGAGAAGTGGTTGTTCGTCCTTTCTTGTAATGCTTGGACACGACTATCGATCGGCTCGTGCATGGGGTACTGTGCCGCCCCAGTCCGCGCAGTGATTGCAACGACCCCTACAATAACGGCGATTGCGACGGCGCCTCCCAGCCGTTTCGCCTCAGTTAGCGCAGCCGCCACCCCACGCGGCATGTCGCAGCATGCTCGTGAGTATTTGCTGCGATCATTGAGACGATTCGAGCACATCCGTGTGTCTTCCCTGACTGAGGATTCCGAATAACTTGGCTTTCCGAATAAACGTGCAATCACATATATCAGTGAGAATCGGCAAAAACGGACATTGATGTGAAGACGCTTCAGGGGAAAATCTGCACAGTATTGAACACATGCGTCTTACAACCTGCGTTGGCTACGCAACCGGAACCTCTTTCCTGTCTTACCTGAGCCTTCTGCTCGATCTCATCCAGCCGCCCTGCTAATGGTCAGGTAGGTTTCCGATGGATGATTCTGCGCGTTTATTTCCAAGCCCAACATCAAGCCGGAAAGCACAACGCACTTTACCCCCCCCCTCCCCAAGCTAACCCATGTCCCTTTGGCTCCGCGATCTATGGCAGCAAACGCTGTTGACTCTTGATGAAGCGGCAACTCGCATGCGTGCTTCAACAGGGCGTTTTCCAGGGAACCACCGCGCCCCGCATCCGACATCCCTTGCCTCACTGGAACCTAGGATTTTGTTCAGTGCAGCGCCGATCGACGTGGCCACAGTCAACGGGGGGGAAGATACAACCGCAATGGTCGCTGAATTGGAACCGGCGACGGCCAATGCCGTTGAATCGACGGAAACAGAGTCGCAGCATGCCCAATTAGCGATTCACCAAGCGAACGAGATTGTGATCATCGATTCGCGCGTCTCGGACATCGAACAATTGCTCGGCGATCTAAATGAATCCGATCGAAATGTGGATGTGTATGTCTTGGATG
The DNA here is from genome assembly GCA_007859835.1 of Novipirellula herctigrandis. Taxonomy (GTDB): domain Bacteria; phylum Planctomycetota; class Planctomycetia; order Pirellulales; family Pirellulaceae; genus Novipirellula_A; species Novipirellula_A herctigrandis. Next base: position 572,847 of record SJPJ01000002.1, read on the forward strand.
CCGATCGCGACGGTGTCGACCAAATCACAGAAATCCTCGGCTCTCGCACGGACGTCACTGCCATTCATTTGGTGACACATGCCGAAGACGGAGCGGTAAAACTTGGCAATACTTGGCTCGGCCAATCCAATCTGGATGGCTACGCCGGGCAAATCGCTTCCTGGCAATCCTCGCTTTCGAGCGATGCAGACATGTTGCTGTACGGATGCGATTTGGCAGCGAGCGAAGATGGTCGAACCCTGATTGAGTCGCTCAGCGCCCTGTCGGGTGCCGATGTTGCGGCCAGTGATGACGACACTGGGCATGTCGACTATCAAGGCGATTGGCTGCTTGAGTACACGACGGGTGATATCGAGTCGAGTATTGCCTTCTCAGAAAATCTACAGCAAACGTGGCATAACAAACTTGCAACGCTCACGATCACCGTGGATACCTTCGACGATGTAGTCAACGGCGGTGATGCATTCACTTCGCTACGTGAGGCTGTGATCGCGGCCAACACTAACGTTGGCGATGATGTCACGATCGTGCTGCAAGCCGGGACGTACACACGACTGCTGAACACCACCGGCGAAGACGCAGCCGCAACGGGCGACTTGGACATTACTCGTGACGTCAAAATAGTGGGGGCCGGTGCTGGAGCGACGTTCATCGATGCGGGCTATAACGACCGCGTTTTCGAAGTCCACGGCGCACACCTAGTGATGTCGGATTTGACTGTTACTGCCGGGGTGATCGGTGACTACGGCGGTGGAATTCATGTTGCCGACGCAGCAGCAGAATTGACGCTTGACCATGTCGACGTGACCGACAATGGCGCGACCGAGGGAGCCGGGATCTACAACGCGGGCACAATGACGCTGACCGATGTCGAGATCTTTCAAAATGGTGGTACCGGATCAACCAACAGTGGTGGAGGGATCTTTAACGATGGAACCGCAACGCTTAATCGTGTGACCCTCACCGAAAATGGAGCTGGTCTCGGCGGCGCTATCTATAACGAAAACAGTTCCATTTCGATGTCGCTGACCAATGTGACCATCAGCAATAACCAAGCCGTGACCAATGGAGGAGGCATTTACAACAAGAATAGCTCCCTCACCATCGTTAACTCGACGATCACTCTGAACTCGGCGGATACCGGCGGTGGGATTTGGAGCACTGGCGGCCCCATTCCTGATCTACTCAATACGATCGTCGCTGGCAACACGGCAGGAACCGCGAATCCAGATGTTCAAGGCGATTTTGTTAGTTCTGGTAATAACCTGATCGGCGACGTTGGTACGGCCACGGGTTTCGGCGGCAGCGATATCACAGGACAATCGCCCTTATTGGCGGCCTTAGCTGACAACGGTGGATTCCCACGGACGCACGCGTTGCTCACCGGTAGCCCCGCTATCAACACGGGGGCCACGACGGGGGCTCCTGCGGTAGATCAACGAGGCATGACTCGCGATATTTCACCGGATATCGGGGCGTTTGAAGCCGCGAGTGCGACTTTTGTCGTGACCACGACCGCCGACAGTGGTGCCGGATCACTGCGACAGGCGATTATCGACGCCAATGCATCGACGGGTGCCGACATCATCACTTTTAGCATCGCTGGCACCGGCGTCCATATCATTACGCCGATTGGTGCTTTGCCAACGATTACTGAAAGAGTCACGATCGATGCAACCACCGACGATAGTTTCGCTGCCAATGGAAATCGACCCGCAATCACACTTGACGGATCATCCAGTGGTGCGGCTAACGATGGATTCGTGCTCTCCGCTACGGCCGATGGCACCACCATCCGTGGTTTTGTCATCAGTGACTGGGATGGCGACGGCATCGAGATCCAAGCAGGCTCTGACAATAACACCATCGTTGGTAATTACATCGGACGGCTCAACAGCAGCGGTACTGATTCGGGCGCAGGGACGCAGAACACTGGAAATGGTGTACTCGTCTATGGTGCGAACAATACCATCGGTGGCTTAACGGAATCCGATCGCAATATCATTTCGGGGAACAATAGCAGTGGCGTTGTTCTCAGCGGTGGTTCGGCAACGGGGAATGCGATTGTTGGCAACTTCATCGGCGTCGACCTGGGTGGGCATACCGCTTTGGGAAACACCAACAACGGCGTTGTGATCATGGCAGGTGCCGCGTCCAATACGATTGGCGGAAACACTGCGTCGGCCCGCAATATCATCAGCGGGAACAGCAACAACGGTATCCGAATCCAAGATGCCGGATCCAACAACAACCTCGTCCAAATGAACTACATCGGCGTCGATGTCGAAGGCGACGATGCTGTCGGAAACAGTTTGGCGGGAGTCAACATCGGCGGTGCGGCATCCAGCAATACCATTGGCGGTGCAGGACTAGGGAATGTGGTTTCCGGAAACACCAATGGGATTCAACTTTGGGACGGCGGCACGACAGGCAACGTCATTGCAGGCAACTTCGTAGGTGTTGATGCTACCGCGACGACCACTATCGGGAACACATCACAGGGAATTCAAATTGGGGGCGGTGCCGCCGCTAACACGATCGGTGGTACGACGGTTGCCGAAGGAAATATCGTCGGTGGAAACGGCTTTGCCGGAGTTGAAATCACAAATGCCGGCAGCAATGACAATATTGTTCAAGGCAACTTGATTGGTACGAATTCCGGTGGCATCCTTGATCTTGGAAACGACACGCACGGCATTCTTATCCAAAACGGTGCCATTGATAACGCAATTGGCGGAGTCAATGCAGGCGAAGGGAACGTGATCGCATTTAGCGGTGAGGACGGCGTGAGAGTGCTTTCCTCCGCGACCGGCAATTCCATTCTGGGAAACACCATATTTAGCAATGACGCACTGGGAATTGATATCGATTCCGATTCGGTGTCGGCAAATGACGTCGACGATGTAGACACGGGCACGAATGACTTGATGAATTTCCCCGTCATCAAGGCAGTGGTTCAAAACGGTGCTGACTTGGGTATCGTTTTTGATGCCGATTTGGCGGCGGGAACGTACCGGATTGAGTTCTTTGAGAATCCCGCTGGTGCCGACCCCTCAGGCTACGGGGAAGCTCAAGCGTTTCTGGGCGCAACAACCATTATCTCTGCTGGCGCAGCAGGATCGCAATCCTATCGAGCCACACTCACCGGCGTGACTGCGACAGCAATCGCGGGTATCACAGCAACCACTACCGAAGATCGCGGCGGTGGGTTCTATGGCAGTACCTCGGAGTTTAGTGCTGCTCACGTGGCCAATCAAATAACGGTCACAACCACGGATGATACCCTCGATGGCGATACCACCAGCCTTGTTAGTCTGTTCGGAAGCCGAGGCGCCGACGGCGAAATTTCGCTACGTGAAGCAATGGAAGCGGCGAACAACACGGCCAATGCCGCAGCAGCAGATCAAATTCTCTTTGACATCGCCGGCACCGGACCACACGTTATCGAACTGGCTAACGCGCTTGGCCAGTTACCCACGATCACCGATGCTGTTGTCATTGATGCGACCAGCGAACCTGATTACGCATCGACGCCCAACGTCGTGATTGACGGAAATCTATTATCGGGTTCTCTGGATGGAATCACCGTCACCTCCGGCGGCAGTACCATTAAAGGCTTTGCTGTTATCAACTTCGGCGGAGACGGCATTTTTCTTTCCGGAGGCGGCAGCAACACAATCCTAGGCAACTACATCGGCGTTGATGTCGATGGTACCGGTGCAGGAAATAGTAGCAATGGTTTGCAAATAACGAACTCTGCGAATAACCAGATCGGCGGAATCGGTGCCAATGAAGGCAACGTGATTGGCGACAACGGCGGGCTTCTTGGTGATGGAATTAATATCGTTGGAGCGGGCTCGATAGGAAACATCATTGTCAGCAACTATATCGGCACGGACCCCACCGGCATGATCGCCCGCGCAAATTCGACCCAAGGCATCTATATTGCCGGTGGTGCAACCAACACGATGATCGGTGGACCCACTGCGGCTCATGGCAACGTCATTTCCGGAAACCTCAATGACGGAATCGAGCTTTCTGGCAGTACTACGACTGGACACCAAATCTTCAATAACCTAATTGGAATCGCATCCGACGGTACGACTGTGCTGAGCAATGGTCAACACGGAGTCAATTTTGAAGATGCCCCCGATAACGTTATCGGTTCTGTTGGAAACGGAAACGTCATCAGCGGCCATGGATCCTTCGGGATTAACATCGCCGGAGTCAACGCAACGGGCAACACGGTTCAGGGTAACTTCATCGGCACCGACGCTGCAGCAACACTCAATCTTGGAAACTCGAGCGGCGGAATTCGATTCAATAACAAGAATGACACAGTCATCCCCTCCACCATTGGCAATCCGTCCGGCAATCTAATCGGTGGTGCGAATACAGGTGAAGGGAACGTCATCGCCTACAACTTGGGTGATGGCATTGATGTTCGATTCGGTACTGGCAATGAACTGCGTGCAAACACCATCTACAGCAATACTGGTTTGGGGATTGATCTGGCAGCGAATGGAGTCACCGCAAACGACGTCGGTGACGCCGATACGGGAGTGAACAATCTGCAAAACACTCCCGTCCTAACGAGTGCCATTGTTACCGGAACCGACCTGACTTTGACAGGGACGTTCAATAGCGCGTCCAGTTCGACCTATGAAGTTGACTTCTTTGCCAGCAGCACAGCGGATGCCAGTGGATCGGGCGAAGCCGAACGCTATCTTGGATCGGTTTCGATTGCAACGAACGTAAGTGGCGACGCGACAATCAGTGAATTCCTTAGTAACGCTTCGGTGGCGGCTGGTGAATTCATCACGGCTACCGCCACCGATCAAAGCGGCAATACATCCGAATTTTCCGTCAATGCAGTAGCAACCGGTCCGATTTCAACACTTCTTGATCAGTTCAACGCGGTTGACTACGCAGGTAATGATGGTACCAAGGACTTCGATGGAAGTTGGCAAGAACTCGGTGAATCCGATGGAACCAATTCAGGCCGTATCCGTGTCGTTAGCAGTGACACGACCAATGCACTTCGTATTGGTGGCGACGAGGTTACACTTGATGGCCGGGGCGTCCAACGTGAAGCAAACCTCTCGGGTGCAAACGCGGCAACATTGACGTTTGACTATCGCCGTACCATGCTCGACGAATCAGGTGGCAGTGTATCGGTTGAAGTCTCAGGCAACGGTGGCAGCAGTTGGACGACACTGCAAACATACAATTTAAACACCACCGACGGCAGTTACACTAGCCAAAGCTTTGACATTTTGAGCTATGCCGCCGATGACACGATGATCCGTTTCATTGGTTCGGGTGAGGTCGAAAGCTATTTCTATGCAGACAACATTCAGATCGAGTATGACGGAACGGCGAGTGTCAATGCGGCGCCAACGTCAACGGGATTCGGTGATATCGCGGTGCAGCAAGACGCGTCGTCAACGACGATCGATTTGTTTGCGACGTTTGCCGATGCCGAAGACCTTGACACCGCATTAACTTACTCCGTTACTAACAATTCGAATGCCACACTTGTATCGACATCGATCAATGCACCGGCCGGTCAGTTGATGCTGACCTACGGTGCGGGGGAAACGGGGCAAGCCAATATCACGCTGCGAGCGGTCGACACCGGTGGCAAGTTCGTCGAATCGACCTTCCAGGTCACCGTGACTGCGGAGCTTGCAGACAAGAATGAAACTTTCGTCAACACCGAGACCAACGATATCCAGGAAACCTCGGCGGAGGCTCGCGGAAGTGATCACGCGGTAGCCATCGCCAACAACGGCGATTACGTCGTCGTTTGGTCCAGTAAGGCTCAGGACACGTCCGGCTGGGGCGTTTACGGTCAGCGATTTGATAAGGATGGCTCAGCGCTGGGCGGTGAATTCCGAGTCACTCAAACCGACACCAATGACGAGCAATGGGCCTCGGTTGCAATGAATTCGACGGGCGAATTTGTCGTTACCTGGACCGCGAACGGCCAAGATGGCTCCAGTCATGGCGTCTATGCCCGTGCCTATGATGCCACTGGCACTGCAGTGACCAATGAATTACTTGTCAATTCGACCACCAGCGGCGAACAAAAGAACTCGTCGATCGGAATGGATTCCCTCGGTAATTTCGTCGTCATGTGGCAAGGTGAAGGTATTGGTGACGCAAACGGCATTTTTGTTCGGCGATTTAACGCAGACGGCACTGCCAGGGATGCTGCGGAAGTGTTGGTCAATACGAGCACAGCGAGCATTCAGTATGACGCGGCAATCAGCGTTAATGCTCATGGCGATTTTGTGATCACCTGGGACGATCCCGGTGGTTTCCACTTCCGACGCTTCAGTAACGCTGGGATTCCTCAGGGCACTCAAACGAATGTCGACAGCAGCGTGAATGCAGGAAATGGATCGATTGCGTTACACGATGATGGTTCCTTTGTCGCAGTTTGGCGAGACGGATTAACGACCAAAGATGTGCAAGCGAGACGCTATGACAATACCGGCACGCCAATCGGAGCCGAGTTCACCGTCAACTCGACGACCGCCAACAACCAGACGGCACCGTCGATCGACATGGATGCTAGTGGCAACTTTATTATCACGTGGGAAGGCGAAGGGCCAGGCGATGTTGATGGAATTTTTGGTCAAAAGTACGATAGCAATGGCGCTGCGATTGGCGGTGAGTTCCTGATCAATGGGACGACCAGTGGAACTCAGAACCAAACCTCGGTTGCGATGCTTGACTCAGACAACTTTGTCGTCGTCTGGTCCGGCAACGGCACCGGCGACTCAGACGGCGTTTATGCAAAACAATTCGGAACCGCTTCGGCGGTCAACACGGCCCCCAATGCCGACACGGGGGGCTCCTACACGATCAACGAAGGCGACTCGCTGAATCTTGACGCGAGTGGGTCAACCGATTCGGACTTAGACACGTTGTCGTACGAATGGGATCTCAATGGTGATCTGTCTTACGATGTAACGACCGCGACACCCACTGTCAGTTGGGCGTCGCTTCAAAGCTATAACATTGACAACGAGGGCTCCTACACAATCGGGCTGCGCGTCAGCGATGGAAATGGTGGTATTGATCTCGCAACCACAACCGTTACCGTTAACAACGTGGCGCCGAACGCGACTGATGACAACTATGCGGCCGATCTAAACACCGCCTTGGTGATCGGAAGTGGATCGGGACTGTTGGACAACGACACGGACCCAGTTGACACGCTGGTTGCCGAAGTCGTGACTGGGCCAAGCAACGGCGTGTTGACGCTTGATCCCTTGAGTCTGGGCACATACACGAATCTGACGAATGATGTCGCAGTCGAGGGCCAACCAGTCTGGTCGCCCGACGGATCGAAGATTGCCTTCTTCAGTGGCGTCACCGGTGACCGGCAAATCTATGTGATGAATTCCGATGGCAGCGGAGTCGCACAGCTGACCACTGATGCCGGAGTCAAAAGCCATCAACCGGCTTGGTCACCCGACAGTACGAAGTTGGCAGTGACGTCGGATCGTTACGTCAACGATGAGGTTGTCATCATCGATGCGAGCGACGGTACGGAGTTACTACGACTCACAAACGATGGTGGCGTCGATCACACTCCGGCTTGGTCGCCGGATGGAACAAAAATCGCCTTTGGTTCCAATCGCACGGGTGCGTATGAAATTTGGGTAACCAACTCCGACGGCAGCGGCATTCCCACTCAGTTGACATTCGCGGGTGCTGTCGATCGGTCCGCAGAATGGTCCCCCGATGGATCGAAACTCGTGTTCCGAACATCACGTGACGGCAACCCTGATATCTACGTGATGGATGCCGATGGCAGCAACCAAATTCAACTGACCTCGGATCTCGGGGCCGACATTCAGCCCGCTTGGTCCCCCGATGGTTCGCGGATTGCCTTTGTGTCGGACCGCAACGGTAACAACGATGTGTTCGTGATGAACGCGGACGGCAGTAATCAGGTTTCTCTGGGAACCACGGCTGCGGTCGAGATTGAATTGTCTTGGTCGCCCGATGGAACTCAGCTTGTGATCTCTGCTGACGACGAAATACAAGTCGCCAACATCCAGTTTGACGGAACCTTTACTTACACCCCTGACACCGGATTTACCGGCACCGATACTTTTGACTATGTGGCTAGTGACGGGGCTTCGGTCTCTGCGGCCGCTACAGCTACGGTCACAGTGACGGATCCGAACCAAGCTCCCACGGCCGATGCCGGGGGCACCTACACGATCAACGAAGGCGATTCATTGAGCCTCGTCGGTAGCGGTTCCAGTGATCCCGACGGCGATACGCTTAGTTATGCCTGGGACTTGGATAACGACGGCGATTTCGGTGACACTGACGAACCAACGACAGCGACACCGACGATCGACTGGGCCACGCTGCAAAACTTTCTGATCAATGATGACGGCAGCTACACAATCGGCTTGCAAGTCAGGGATGGCAGAGGGGGTGTCGATACGACGACCGTGAATGTAACGGTCAACAACGTCGCGCCAACATTAACCGTTTCAGGTGCGACGACGGTCGTCAATGGAACGAGCTACTTATTGAATCTCAGTGCAGTTGACCCTGGCAGTGATACGATTGCCTCATGGACGATCAACTGGGGCGATGGTTCGATCGAGACGATCGTGGGTAACCCGTCGACGGCGAGTCACGTCTATGGCGAGATCGGATACACGTATAACATCCTCGCCTCTGCCACGGACGAAGACGGGACCTATCTGCAGAACGAATTGTTGTTGAGTAGTTACACCGGCGACAGCGTATTGCGTTTTGCGGCGACCACCGGGACATTCCTA
>SJPJ01000002.1:581697-584158 GCA_007859835.1 Novipirellula herctigrandis
TAACGCACTGACCGGGGCGTTCGTTGACACGTTTGTCTCGGCCGGCGACGCCGGCCTCAGCGGCGCAGAGGGCCTCGCCTTCGGATCCGACGGCAACTTGTACGTTGCGGACTACGACGGAGATCGCGTCATGCGCTTCGATGGCACAACCGGAGCCTACATCGACGACTTCGTGACGGCATCCAGTGGAGGACTCAATACACCCTATGCCATCACGTTTGGCCCGGACGGAAACCTCTACGTCAATAGCTACACCGAAAACAACGTCCTACGTTACAACGGATCGACCGGTGCCTTCATTGACACGTTCGTCGTAGCGGATAGTGGTGGCTTAAGTTCCCCAGAGCAGATGCGATTTGGACCTGACGGCAACCTCTACATCTCAAGTTACGATACCGATGAAGTCCTGCGTTACGATGGCACTACTGGGGCGTTCATGGACGCTTTTGTTTCCGCCGGACTCGGGGGCCTCGATAAACCAACGGGATTCGCTTTTGGCCCGGACGGAAATCTGTATGTCGCAGACTATCAGGACGCAGCGATCCTGCGTTTTGATGGCTCCTCGGGTGCGTTCATCGATGAATATGTGGTCGCGGGCACCGGTGGCCTCACAACTCCGACTTATATCAGTTTCCTTTCTCAGCAGCAAGTTAAGGTCGTCGCACCGCCTAACGGCGGACAGTTCTGGTTCAGTACCACGGGAGCCGGTTCAACATCGTCACTGCCATCATGGGACAAAGCGGGCGTCATAGAACTTGGTGGAACGAATCTGTCATTTGATACCGCTGGCGCCCCTGTCGATACGACCAGCGGTGAATTCACTCCCGTATTTGACGTCGAGAACTTTGACTCCGGTTCGGATGTCAATGCATTGCATTACGTCGGTCGCGATATCACGATTGGCGGAAATTCGTTCCCCGCATTCGACCTGTTCGAGGGCGATGTACTGGTTTCCACGAAGGGGGACGCCGATCTAACGAGCACGAATTCCTTGTCCGTCAAGAAAGAGGACCTGTTCGTGTTCCGCCCCGACGCTCCGGGAAATTACAGCAGCGGTACCTTCCATTTGTTGCTTGAGAATCCGGCAGGTGCTGAGATCCGCGGCATCACACTGGTTGAGCAAACCACAACGCTACCGGATACCACGCTTGCCGCTGGAACGTTTCTCTACGTGCGCAGTGGTGAGGACAAAAAGCTGTTTTCATTCGTCGCTGATGACGTGGGGGTTGGTAACACCAGCGGTACATCGCAAGTCCTGATCGATGGTGCAGACATTGGAATCGGCGACAAGTTTTTCGGAGTCGAGCTTATCGAACGTCCGATGACGGTTGCTGGAACGGCTCTTACGGAGGGTCAAATACTCCTGACGATCGACTCGGATGGCGACGTAGGTAGCAATGCTCTGACTTCAGATCGTCAGGACGTATTTATTCTGGATGTCACGCAAACGACGCTTGGCAGCGGGACGACGATGGCCAACGCAACCCTACTGATCGACGGCAGTGATATCGAACTCGACGATAACAACGAGTCACTCGATGCGATCGCACTGTTCAACCAAAACATCCCGCCGACCGACATTTCGATTAGTGACAGCGATGTGGATGAAAATACCAACACGGCCAGCGGCTTCAGCGTTGGCACGCTGACGGCAACCGACACCGATGCCGGTGAGACATTTACATGGCAAGTAATTGGTGGAAGTGACATCGGAAATTTCAGTATCGGCGGATCATCCTCTGATGAACTGACTCTGACAGATGGGCTGCTCAACTTCGAAAGCCAATCGAGTTACGAAGTCATCGTTCGTGTCACAGATGCCGGAGGGAACCAATTTGACAAAACACTGTACGTCACGGTGAACGACTTAAACGAAGCACCAACGGTTACCCTATCCTCGGTGGTCAACAACCTTAGCGAAGATACTGACACCAGTTCCGCCATCGTTGTTGCGACAATCGCGGTGAGTGATGATGCACTGGGCACCGAAACGCTCACGCTAACCGGCAATGATGCTTCACTGTTCGAGATCGTCGGCAATGACCTGCGACTGAGGGCCGGTTCGACGCTCAACTTCGAGACGAATCCGTCGCTCGACGTGACCGTTAATGTGGACGATGCGTCAATCCCAGGCAGTCCCGACGACTTCGATTCGCACTCGGTTACGATCAGCGATGTCAATGAAGCACCCACGATCACCCTGTCGTCCGTGGTCAGCAACCTCGATGAAGATGCCAACACCAGTTCCGCTATCGTCGTCGCAACGATCGCGGTCAGCGACGATGCACTGGGCACCGAAACACTTACACTGACCGGTACCGATGCGGCGATGTTTGAAATCGTCGGCAATAACTTGCGACTGAGGGCCGGTTCGACGCTCAACTTCGAGACGAATCCGTCGCTCGATGTGACCGTCAATGTGGACGATGCCGCCATCCCCGGCAATCCCGAGGACTTCGAT
>SJPJ01000002.1:584168-584412 GCA_007859835.1 Novipirellula herctigrandis
GATCAGCGATGTCAATGAAGCACCCACGATCACCCTGTCGTCCGTGGTCAGCAACCTCAGCGAAGATGCTGACACCAGTTCCGCTATCGTCGTCGCAACGATCGCTGTCAGTGATGATGCACTGGGCTCACAGACGCTGTCGCTTTCCGGTACCGATGCGGCGCTGTTTGAAATCGTCGGCAATGACTTGCGACTGAGGGCCGGTTCGACGCTCAACTTCGAGACGAATCCGTCGCTCGACGTG
>SJPJ01000002.1:584422-585030 GCA_007859835.1 Novipirellula herctigrandis
GACTTGCGACTGAGGGCCGGTTCGACGCTTGACTTCGAGACGAATCCGTCGCTCGACGTGACTGTTAATGTGGACGATGCCGCCATCCCCGGCAGTCCGGACGACTTCGATTCGCACTCAGTCACGATCAGCGATGTCAATGAAGCACCCACGATCACCCTGTCGTCCGTGGTCAGCAACCTCAGCGAAGATGCTGACACCAGTTCCGCTATCGTGGTTGCGACGATCGCTGTCAGTGATGATGCACTGGGCTCACAGACGCTGTCGCTTTCCGGTACCGATGCGGCGATGTTTGAAATCGTCGGCAATGACTTGCGACTGAGGGCCGGTTCGACGCTCAACTTCGAGACGAATCCGTCGCTCGACGTGACTGTTAATGTGGACGATGCGTCAATCCCGGGTAGTCCCGACAATTCCGATTCGCACTCGGTCACGATCAGTGATGTCAATGAAGCACCCACGATCACGCTGTCGTCCGTGGTCAGCAACCTCAGCGAAGATGCCGACACCAGTTCCGCTATCGTGGTTGCAACGATCGCGGTTAGTGATGATGCACTGGGCACCGAAACACTTTCACTGACCGGCACCGATGCGGGGCTGTTCGAGAT
>SJPJ01000002.1:585968-586487 GCA_007859835.1 Novipirellula herctigrandis
ATCACTCTGTCATCCGTGGTCAGCAACCTCAGCGAAGATGCCGACACCAGTTCCGCTATCGTCGTCGCAACGATCGCGGTCAGCGACGATGCACTGGGCTCACAGACGCTGTCGCTTTCCGGTACCGATGCGGCGATGTTTGAAATCGTCGGCAATGACTTGCGACTGAGGGCCGGTTCGACGCTCAACTTCGAGACGAATCCGTCGCTCGACGTGACTGTTAATGTGGACGATGCGTCAATCCCGGGCAGTCCGGACGACTTCGATTCGCGCTCGGTCACGATCAGTGATGTCAATGAAGCACCCACGATCACGCTGTCGTCCGTGGTCAGCAACCTTGATGAAGATGCCGACACCAGTTCCGCCGTCGTTGTCGCAACGATCGCGGTTAGTGATGATGCACTGGGCACCGAAACACTTTCACTGACCGGCACCGATGCGGGGCTGTTCGAGATCGTCGGCAATGACCTGCGATTGAGGGCCGGTTCGACGCTTGACTTCGAGACGAATCCGTCGCTC
>SJPJ01000002.1:586497-635246 GCA_007859835.1 Novipirellula herctigrandis
GTCAATCCCCGGCAATCCCGAGGACTTCGATTCGCACTCAGTCACGATCAGCGATGTCAATGAAGCACCCACGATCACTCTGTCATCCGTGGTCAGCAACCTCGATGAAGATGCCGACACCAGTTCCGCGATTGTTGTCGCAACGATCGCTGTCAGTGATGATGCACTGGGCACCGAAACACTTTCACTGACCGGTACCGATGCGGGGCTGTTCGAAATCGTCGGCAATGACTTGCGATTGAGGGCCGGTTCGACTCTCAACTTCGAGACGAATCCGTCGCTCGACGTGACTGTTAATGTGGACGATGCGTCAATCCCGGGCAGTCCGGACGACTTCGATTCGCACTCGGTCACGATCAGCGATGTCAATGAAGCACCCACGATCACGCTGTCGTCCGTGGTCAGCAACCTCGATGAAGATGCTGACACCAGTTCCGCTATCGTGGTTGCGACGATCGCGGTCAGTGATGATGCATTGGGCACCGAAACACTTTCACTGACCGGTACCGATTCGGGGCTGTTCGAGATCGTCGGCAATGACCTGCGATTGAGGGCCGGTTCGACGCTTGACTTCGAGACGAATCCGTCGCTCGATGTGACCGTCAATGTGGACGATGCCGCCATCCCCGGCAATCCCGAGGACTTCGATTCGCACTCAGTCACCGTTGGTGATGTCAACGAAGCCCCCACGCTAGGCGACTGGACGGGTACGGTGGTTTCAGGTCAGCAACTAATCGTTAGCTCGGACGTTTTCCAAAGTCTCAGCAGTGATATGGACGGTGACCTCGTAACAGCGGTGCTTGTCACCAATCCGGAATCTGGAACTTTAACATTGGATGCAGACGGACAATTTCACTATCGGTCTCGGCTCGGATTTGTCGGCGACGTGAGTTTCCAGTGGAAGCCAAACGACGGGCTGCTGGATGGAAACACAGCGACCGTGGTCATCTCGGTCAGCCCCGCCCCTCTGCCACCACAACCTACACCACAACCGGATCCAGTTGAAACCACAGAAGACACCTCCAATGAAGATTTCGCTGAGGAAGCGGAAACCGATGACTCCGATGCGGACTCCTCCGAAGAAGACTTTGAAAACGAATCCGAACCGGTTGCAGAGCCAATCCCAACCGCTCAAGAATCCGTTAAGGGCCATCACCAAGCAAAGAATGCAACAAATGTACTCGATGAGATCAACACGGCACGGGACAACGACGATGTTGCCGTATTCACGAAACAGTTAAGTCTGAATACTGAAACACAATGTGTTAGAGATGCAAATGATTCTGCACGCAGCGAATATCGATCAGACACAATTGCATCATCGACATACAGTTCAAATGGATCGGTAGCCGTCGCAATCTCATCGGTTGACTACGCATTGATGACCAAGCCAGGAAAAATGTGGGATCAGTTAGACCATTGCCAAGAGGCACTGGAATCCCAGATCCGTGGTGACCTGATTGTTGTCGGTACCGCTGGAGCGGCCGCATCGAGCTTCACAATCGGCGTTGTTGCCTGGGCGTTACGAAGCGGATTCCTAGTCTCGGGCTTGATCGCTCAAATCCCAGCTTGGAGAGGTGTTGACCCGCTTCTAATTATGCAGGGATTAAGCAGCGGAGACACTGGCGAAACCTTAGAAGAGTTGATGGATCGTCGCAGCCGAGAAATCGAAGATCAAGAAGATTGAGCATCCTGCGGGCATACCGCCCACAGGGACAAAAGCACGGGAAAAGCAAGAGATAAACGATGAAAATATTTCAACGAATTCCTATACGCATTCGCATTTCCTTCGGACTCGTCGGTCTGATGGTGGGGAGCTTACTCGTGGCTAGCGCCGCTGGTTTTTTCCCCAATGAGCAAGAGGAAATCCTGCGCGGTCGCGCCAAGCTATGCGAAACGCTAGCGATTAGCGGCACAGCAATGGCATCAAGTGGGCAAATTGACAACTTGAATGTAACGTTGGCTTCGATTGTCCATCGCGATCCCCAAGTCGTATCGATTGGCTTGCGATCACGAGACGGAAATATGATCGTATCCGCAGGTCCCCACGAACAGAGATGGAACCCAGGTCTAGAGAACGGTATGGACCAAATGCACGTTCCGGTTTTTCGCTATGGAGAAAGATGGGGTGAATTGCAGATAACCTTTGAATCAACGGGCGGTATATTGGGGCTCAATTACTGGGCACCGGCGTGGTTGCTGATCGTGCTCGTCCCCGCTTGTTTTCTGCAATTTTCGTTCTTCCTCCGCAAAACTCTCGAGAGTCTCGACCCAAGCGGTGCAGTCCCAACGCATGTCGAAAAAGCGTTTGACACATTCACGGTAGGATTATTCTTACTGAATTCTCGTGGCCGGATCATTTTCTCAAACCAACGATTAGCGACATTATTGAACATCGAGTCTTCCAAATTGCTCGGCATGAAGCTCCGCGAATTGGAATGGATTGTTCCTGATGACTCAACGGGCGAATTGCCCTGGGATCAGGCGAAACGAAGCGGTGAATCCGTCCTCGACCAAATCATTCAATTCGACGTGGCCGACCGCCGTTTGACATTCAGCCTGAACTGCACGCCAATCGCCGGCCAGGGTTATTTAGTCACGTTTGACGACATTACGTTGATCGAAGAAAACAAGCTGGCTTTGGCCGAAGCACGCGACGCCGCTCAGAACGCCAGCGAAGCCAAGAGTGCGTTCTTGGCCAATATGAGCCACGAAATCCGCACCCCGCTGAACGCCGTGCTCGGTTTCACCGACGTGTTGCGACGCGGATTGGTCAGCGATAGCGAAGAAGCGATCGGTCACTTGAACATGATCCATACCAGTGGTGCACACCTTCTTGAATTGATTAACGACATTCTCGACCTTTCGAAAATCGAAGCTGGCCGATTACAGTGCGAATCGATTGAGACTCAATTGGATTTGATCGTTGAAGACGTTGCGAACGTTTTAAACGTCCGTGCGCACGAGAAAGGGATCGCGCTTCGAACCGAATTCAAATCGGCGATCCCCAAAATGATCCACACCGATCCAACGCGACTTCGCCAAGTGATTACGAATCTCGTCGGAAACGCAATCAAATTCACGGACGAAGGCGAAGTGACGATCGTCACAAAAATGATTGGCTCAGAAGACACCTCGCCACAGATACAGATTGACGTCAACGATTCGGGGATTGGCATGACGCCCGAACAACAAAGCAAGATTTTTGAATCTTTCGTCCAAGCCGATAGCACGACAACTCGAAAATTTGGTGGCACGGGATTAGGACTTTCGATTAGCCGACGCTTGGCCGAGGCGATGGGTGGCCAATTGACGGTCGCAAGCGAAGCCGGCGTCGGAAGCACCTTTACTATCTCGATCCCAGTTAACGCCAATAGCAGCCAAGAATGGTTAACGCCTGAGCAAATTCAAAGTGGGGCGGCTAAGCGAGCTGCTAATGACTCGGCCGGTGGCTTGATCCGCTTGCCAAACAAACCGATTTTGGTCGTCGATGATGGCGATGCGAATCGCCGATTGATCGAACTCGTTCTTTCCCGCGCAGGTGCCGTTGTTTCCAGTGCCGAGAACGGCCTCGAAGCCATCAAGGCTGTCAGCGAAAATGACTATTCGATCATTTTGATGGACATGCAGATGCCAGTGCTCGACGGTTACACAGCAACACGTCGATTGCGTGAAGCGGGCCTGACAACGCCGATCATCGCCTTGACAGGCAACGCAATGAAAGGCGACCGCGAAAAATGCATGGACGCCGGTTGCGACGACTTCCTTACTAAGCCAGTCGACATCGACAATCTGCTCGTGTGTGTCAGTTCTTACATCGGAACTGGCGAATCGTCGCCAGACGAACCACAAACGACAGAGGTAAATGCACTGGTTCAGCCCGCGGCTCCCCTCGCGTCCAGCGATTCGGTCCGATTCGATGCACCATCGGCGATTCACCCAACGCTGCCAATGGATGATGAAGATTTCCGTGCGATCACAACCGACTTTATTCACCGACTCGGTAGCCGGCTCGACCAAATTGAAATCGCCATCAAAGCGAATGACTTTGAAACCGTTCGATCGGACGCTCACTGGTTAAAGGGGGCTGGTGGAACAGTCGGACTGCCTGCATTTAACGAACCAGCCAAGTCACTTGAGGAAGCATCCAAGGTGTCCGATGTAGAGCGAGCAGAGGAATTACTAACCCAAATCCGCGACATCCATTCGCGAGTGGTCATTCCCGGGATGCCGCAAGCCCCAGCGGCGGATTCGAACACACCTCTACCCACAAAACCAACATCCGATTCGACCGAGATTTCATGCACGATGGAATCGGACGAGCATCCGATCTATTCGTCGCTACCACTCGATGACGCAGAGTTCTGTGCAATCATCATCGATTTCGTCACCAAATTGGATACTCGATTGTTGGAAATGCAAAATTTGCTTGAGTCCAACTCTTTTGTCGAGTTATCCGAACGAGCTCATTGGCTCAAAGGTGCCGGTGGAACAGTCGGCTACGGTGACTTTACGGAACCCGCCGCCGAACTCGTCAGTGCTTCGCGGGGTTGCGATTTCGAACATAGTGAACATTTGCTGAGACAAATCCAAGCCATCCGAAAACGCCTTGTGGTTCCAAAGATCGAAGTCGCCCATTCCCCCCAAGAACCATTGGATGCTCCCCACAACTGCGAGCCGATTTAATCGTCAAATTCGACAAAGCCAGCGTAGGCTTTCATCGTAATAGGTCGGCTCGATCATAGGATCGAACCAGCGTACCGTTTTGTAAGCCACGTTTAGATACCCGAGAAACAACCAATCCGGTTTTTCACACAATAACATGAGCACTCCAATACCAACCGCGACGCCACCCAACGCTTTCCCCACATCGGAATCCGCCGCCAGCATGCCTGTCGGCCACGGTAAACCAACGGTGGGGAATACGGCAGCGCGTTCGTTGCATGGCAAGATCATGATTGTCGACGATGAAATCGCGAACGTTCTCGTCGCGAAGAAGCATCTCGAGCGTGCGGGTTACTATATGTTCGAAACGACGACCGACTCTTCGGTCGCGGTCAATTTGATCTGCTCGACTCGACCCGACGTCGTGTTACTTGACATTAA
The DNA here is from genome assembly GCA_007859835.1 of Novipirellula herctigrandis. Classification (GTDB taxonomy): domain Bacteria; phylum Planctomycetota; class Planctomycetia; order Pirellulales; family Pirellulaceae; genus Novipirellula_A; species Novipirellula_A herctigrandis. The sequence goes on from SJPJ01000002.1 coordinate 591,604, forward strand.
CATGCCGGACGTCAATGGCGTTGAAATTTTGCGACAAGTCCGCCACCGTCCCGAGTTCCGTCATTTACCAATACTGATTTTGACAGCGAATAACGACGCGGAAATCAAACATTCATGCTTAGAACTGGGCGCGACTGACTTCCTGGTCAAGCCAGTGGACCCAATGGAATTGGTTCCACGGGTTCGCAACTCACTGCAAATCAAATCCTATCACGACCAACTTGAAAATCATGCCGCCGACCTTGAAGAAAAGATCAGTCAACGGACGGCCGACTTAGAGAAATCACGACGCGAAGTGATCTATTGTCTCGCAAGGGCTGCGGAACTTCGTGACAACGACACGGGGAATCACGTGATTCGTGTCGGACGCTTCGCAGGCTTAATCGCGGCTCAATTGGATCTTCCTCAGTGGTACGTGGAAGATGTAGAATTGGCAGCACAACTACACGATGTCGGTAAGATCGCTGTGCCTGACGCAATTCTTTTAAAACCAGGCTGTTTGGAGCCTGAAGAATTCGAGGTCATCAAGAGCCACGTGAAGCTTGGACGACAAATCATCAAGCCACATACGATTAACGATGCCGATCTAATTCGAAGGCACGCAGATATTGGCTGCGAAATGCTGCGTGACGGAAGTTCGTTGATGAGATTGGCCGCCAGTATCGCGCAAACGCATCACGAGAAATATGATGGTAGCGGCTATCCAATCGGATTGGCCGGTGAAGACATACCACTTGAAGGACGCATTACCGCGGTAGCCGACGTCTACGATGCTCTGGCGTCCGAACGTCCCTATAAGAAGGCGTTGCCACGTCAGAAGTGCTTCGACATTCTCGAAGAAGGTCGTGGTACTCATTTCGACCCGAATGTTCTAGATGCTTTCTTTCGTGCGTCAAAAGACATTGTTCGAGTTCAAGTGGAATTCATGGACTTCTGCACCCCCGCAACAACACCCGCGTCGTAGTCTTGGCGATGCGACCGTCGTGAACGGATCGGCTTATTGGACGTCGTTGCGAAAAACACATAGCAACCGGACCAACATTGGCGTTTCGTTCGCTAAAGTCACGGCGAATTGTTTCTTGTTCACGTCCGAGGCGGAACACTCCAATTAAGGGCTGCGCGACTGTGGTCTTCGATACACCACACCGTCCTTACTGGGACAACGCCACTTTCATCAGCCGCAGCACGTTAACGAGTGGGAAGTTGCATGACAAAGCCCAAGAAACAAAGGGCATGAACTTAGTGAGCTCTCATTCGCTTGGATGATCGTCCTCGCCTTTGTTCAGGCATTAGGTTGAAAGAAGGAAGTCGTGAGTGGGTTGGTAAGCCGGGTTCTGTGACGAAAACCAAAAAATTTTCGCCGACGACCATTTATCTGTGCACGACGATTGCTCGCCGCCTCAATCGCGACCTACCCGAGTGTCGATAGCCGTGCGGATCACACGCCGGGACCGATCCGAAGACCGATTCACTGCACTCTGTTTGGTCTAGCTCCGGATGGGGTTTACCAAGCCGATCGAGTCACCTCGACCGCTGGTGCGCTCTTACCGCACCGTTTCACCCTTACCACGCATGTCAAAGACACCGTTCGGCGGTCTATTCTCTGCTGCACTTTCCCTAGCCTCGCGGCCGGTCGACGTTATCGACCATCCTATCCTGCGGAGCCCGGACTTTCCTCCAGAAATCGCCACCGCTTTCGCGGAAACGACTCCAGCGATCATCTTGCCCACTCACGACCACCAACACATGATAGATTAACCACAAAACGGCAAAAGGCTGACTCTCGCACAGCCGCCCATAATGTGGATAATTTCGGTTTGAAGCGGACAGAATGTTGAGCAAATTGCCCGAGGAGTAGTAACAAAGGCTCATGGTGGATCCCGACGACACGAATGATCGAGACGAGCAAGCTGATCGAGACGAGAAAACAGACTCGCTCGACGAAATCCGCGTCGCGTTAGTGGGGCGTTTCGGTTCGATGTCGCGCCGCGAGGCTGCCAATGTCCTGAGGTCGTTCGGTGCGACTGTGGTCGATCAGAAACAACCGGACGTCGATTGGGTGGTGATTGGCGCCGATCAATCGCCGCTCGCTGAAGCAGAACTTCTGACCGAATCGACGCAACAGCAGATTGCGATCGGCGCACGAGAATTAATTCACGAAACGGAACTTTGGCAACGCATTGGACTGTTGGATCTCGAGCAATCAAACCGCCAATACTACACACCGGCAATGTTAGCCCATTTGCTTGGCGTTTCCGTAAGGGTGGTACGTCGTTGGCACCGCTTGGGGTTGATCACTCCGGTGGAAACCTTGCACCGGTTGCCATACTTTGACTTTGCCGAAATTACAACGGCCAAGCGTTTGGCGCGTTGGATCGCCGAGGGGGAAAGCGCCACCGCAATCGAACACCGGTTGGTCGAATTGGTGGAATTATTACCGAATATCCATCGCCCCCTCGATCAATTGTCGATCTTGATCGAAGGTAAGCACGTGTTGCTTCGGGGCGGCGAAGGACTAATTGAGCCAGGCGGCCAAATGCGGTTCGATTTCGATTCGCTCGACGATTTCGTCCGCCAAGATCATGACCACCAAGCAACCACCGAGCCTCGCCAAGTGTTGTCGATGGTCCGAGAAGAAGATGCTTCGTTTCCTTCAAGGAGACAACACCTCGAACCCGAGGATTCTCTTTTAACAGCTGCCTATCAAGCCGAAGATGAAGGGAATTTGCAACGGGCAATCGACTATTACCATGCGATTCTTTCACGTGACGGCGCACACGCCGATATTTGTTTTCAAATTGGCGAGTTGCTCTATAGGCTCGGCGAGCCGGTGGCAGCACGCGAGCGATACTACGCCGCGATTGAATTGGACCCAGAATTTGTCGAAGCTCGCGCGAGTCTCGGCATCGTTTTGAATGAAACCGGACAGTTGGACTTAGCGATCGCCGCGTTTCGCGGTGCGCTGCAAATCTTCCCCGACTACTGCGACGTCCACTATCACTTGGCAAGAATCCTAGATGAAACCAACCTTGCTTCCGAAGCGACGCATCATTGGAAACGCTTTCTCGAACTGTTCCCTGACAGTCCATGGGCGGAAGAAGCGAAGATGCGACTAGAGGATCGGCAAGACTAAGATCAAGTATTCGACCGACTAATACGACCCCAGAGCCCGACGCTTCATACCCGACCCAATCAACACCAACGCCAAGGCCGTTCGTAATTCGCGAACCTTTAGCGGCAAACCAAGCATTTTGCGGTTTTCACCTCGAGTCGCTGTCGCGATCAAATTGGTTTGACGCCGGTCGACTAACAAAATGGTCGGAATGTCTCTGGTCAATTCGTTCTCGGCGAACCGGTTATGCGCGTCCAATGCGGCAGTTCCTAAGTCCGAAGCACCAAAAATCACGACGTCAGCGGGTCGTTCTTCGCCTTCGTCGAATCGGGCCAGCGCCCGATCGGGGTCTTGGATAATCAACACACGATATCCGCGTGCCTTGAGTCGATCGCGAACGGCGTTTTGCAGTGTTGGTTTGGATTCCACAAACATCACAACATAGCCTTCACCTTCATTGGAAGGCAATTCATCATCGTCATGGTGTTCTGCCATTGGTTGTTCATAACCATCGGCCCCAGTGACACTATGACCCTTTTCCAGAATCGTGATTGCCTTTTTAACTTCCGCCTGCATCTCGGCCGCAGTTTGAAAGCGTTCGTTCACATTGTACCGCATCGCCTTTTGAACGATTTGGTTCGCAACCCCCGGCACATCAGGCACAAGCGTTGGGAGCGGAACAATGTCAATGAACCGATTGATATTCAAACGCTGCAACCGGTCGCGAGTTTCCGTCAATGCGGGCTCACCGGCAAGCATGTGATAGAGCATATTGCCAGCGAAAAATACATCGCTACGCGGATCGTCTTTGCGAACCCCTGTACCACGTTCAAGAGCGGCATAATCGATCGCGCGGGCATTGGGGCAATCCGCAACCTGCTCAGGATTTTTACGATCCGCAAGCGCAGCAAGCCCAAAGTCTACTAACTTCGCTTTGCCCTCCGTCGAAATCAGTACGTTGGACAATTTCAAGTCGCGATGTGATATCCCGAGCGAAGCCGCATGAGCTAAGGCCGAACAGACTTCATAACTCAATTTTAACGCTAAGTCCGCTGGCAGCTTTCCGCGAACTTTCACGAGCTCTCGAAGCGTTTGCCCTTCGACAAACTCCATCACCAAAAAAGGATGACGGACATCAGGCACAACTTCGTAAATACTCACAATGTTTGGATGCCGCAGCTTCAACCCCATCTTGCCTTCACGCAAGAATTGTTCGAGCTCCTTGGGTTCGTCGCGAAAGCGTTTTCGCAACACCTTCACTGCGAAAACCTCTCCGTCTTTCGACGCTCGGTAAACGCGTGCGAAGGTACCCGCACCAATCATATACAAAACTTTGTATTGACCATAGAAATAGCCTGATCGATCACCCCGCAATATCTTTTCGGTTTGTAGCGTGCTGACAACACCAGCACGCTGCATCGCATCAATGATATCTTGGAGCGTATGGTCACCGGTTCCAATATCGCTACGTACACGATCGACCGTGCGACTGTCCGCAAGTCCAAGATCCTTGATCCGCAGGATAAATTGTTCGGGGGTAAGCGAACTCATACAGCTAAAAAAGTTAAAACGCCATAACTAGAAAAAAAATCGCTGTACCGCTGAACACATAGTCAGAGGGGAAGGGATCCAAAGCGAGACCATACTCAGTTTACACAAACCACTGCGTTTTGCGCCACTTCGTTTTTGTGGTTTCTCTCTTCAAATCAGCGGATCATGCGACAAACGAGCCCCAAAACCGGGTTTTCCGTCGCAGTCACCACAAGCCTAACGAGATACTGCCTCGAGCAGGTCGAGTGCTTGACGTGTCTGATCGTACCCACCCAATTGGTTGCTGATTTCCTTTAATTGCAACAAAGCCTCAAACGAAGTCGTTCTAACAGTCGAAGTTTTCCTGACCGATCGAGAGGCCGATGTCGACTTTTTGCCAGCCGGACGGCCGCGTTTTCGGCTCATGCCACTGCTCTTCCTAGCCTGCGATCGAATCGTGCTAACGTATTGGACACTAACGTTGACGCCATTCTTCTTCAATTCTGCAGCAACAACGGTCGGCGACGTGCCTGGATGGGCTTCGTCGAATTCACGGATTGCTGCAGCACGATTGACTTTCGACTTCTTTTTAGCCATCTGTTTAAATTACCTATTGGTTAAAAAACATCCATGTCTCAGAAACTGCCTATTTTCCGTCTCGGATAAACTATAGAAAAACGCGGAGACGTCAATTGTCTATTCACGAGCAGAGAACAAGTTATGGATGAATGATTCTTATGGCGCGATCGACGACCAAAGTTTTGAGGACCAAGGTCCTACATTCTGGCGATAACTCGAATCCCCAAGAGATCCAACCCAAGACGCAGCACTCGTCCGCACAATGTGACAAGTGCAAGACGTAGCGTCGCAATTTCTTCGCTCTCCGCTTTCAACACATGACAATTGTCATTGAACACGGCATACGCTTTTGCCGTTTCATACAAATAGTCAACCAGTGCGTTGGGCGCATAATCTTGATGAACCGTTGCCAATGCCTCCTCCATACGTAGCAGTAGCAGCGCCAACGCTCGTTCAGCAGGATGGGTGAATTCGCATATCGATGGATCGATCGACGTGACACTCTGTTCGCTCCAACCCGCTTTGCGAAGAATGCCTTGAGTTCTCGCAAAGGAATACTGAATATAGGCCGAGGTATTACCGTCAAGCGAAACCATTTTGTCGAGACTAAATCGATAGTCGCTGGTTCGATGATGGGACAAATCGGCATATTTGATCGCTCCTAGACCAACCACTTCGGCGACTTCGCTTTGCTCAGCAGCATCCATCGGTGGATCAATCTTCATAATTCGATCGGGATTACAAACGACTTGCCGCGCTCGATCCACTGCATCCGCAAGTAATCCTTCCAAACCGATCAAGGTACCACTTCGCGTTTTCATCGGACGACCATCTTCGCCGAGCACCGTACCGAAATTGACATGCACAAGCTTGACATCTTCCATGCCGATATTCTTTGCTAGCGCAAACAGTTTCTCGAAATGCTCGCTTTGACGCGTATCAACCACATAAACAATTTCGTCTGGATGAAATTGTTCAAGCCGATACGAAAGCGTCGCAAGGTCGGTCGTTGCATAGAGATACGCACCGTCCTTTTTCTGGACGATCATCGGCGCATCGAAACCGTCAAGGAAGACACAAACCGCACCTTCACTGTCACGCGCCAATCCACGTTTTTCGAGATTTTCGACGACTCCGGCCAGCATTGAATGATAGAAACTCTCGCCGAGCGTATGATCAAATTCGATCGATAACGCATCGTACACACGGTTGATCTCGTTTTTGCAATGAGGCAAAAACTCTTCCCACAAACGCAAATTCTCAACATCGCCCTGATGCAGCTTGACGGTCTCTTGCAGGACCGCTTCATCGACATTCACATGAGCTTCCGCTTTGGCAAAAAGATCCGAGTCACTTTCCACCGCTGCGATTTTTTTGTTCGCCCCCTGCAGTTGCGATTCGGCGCTCTTGAGTTTCGACTGAGCACTCGCCAATCTCTTCTTGGCTTTCTTGCCTTCCTTGGGGTCCGAAATCGATTCAGATTCTTGTTGACATGCCGACAACTCCACTTCAGCGACCGCAATGTTTTCGGCAAGCGTTTCCGTCGACCGTTTGGCCTTGCGATACTCAATCAGTTGGTTGACCAATCGATAGAGCTTGGCTAGTTCTGGCACCGGGTCTTTCGCAACTTGCTCGGGATCACCGAAGTGTTTGTAGCCATAAATAATGATGCCGAACTGGGTGCCCCAGTCACCGAGATGGTTGTCGGTGATCACTTCGTGACCGAGAAAACGAAGCGTCCGCGCAAGCGAGTCGCCGATCACCGTGCTTCGGATATGACCGACATGCATCGGTTTGGCAACATTAGGTGAAGAAAAATCAACGATGATGCGACGTGGCGATTCCACTTTGGAAACCAAACATCGATCGTCGACGAGCATCGCGCGCAGTTGATCCAGTAGAAAGGCATTCTTCAATCGCAAATTGATGAATCCTGGACCTGCAATTTCAGGTGGATCACAAAACTCATCAACCTTCAACTGCTCGACAATTTCCGCAGCCAATTCGCGTGGTTTTTTGCCTCCAAGCTGTTTGGACAGTGGCATCGCACAATTGGCTTGATAGTCACCGAACTTGGGATCGTTGGTCGAACGGATCATCGACGCGTAAGTGACGTCGTCGGTCAGGTTCTTCAGAGCGTCGGCGAATCGCAGACTGAGTTGTTTGGGTAGATGCATCGTGCGTCAGTGGTTCTGGATTCAGGAGTTTTGCGTCAACCCGAACTCTTCGAGTGGAATTCGCGTGCCGTCAGCCCAGAGTGATTCGAGGTCGTAGTATTCGCGAGTCTCTTCGTCGAACAAATGAACCACAACACTGCCATAATCGAGCACGATCCAGCGGCTCTCCTGATAACCTTCGATTCCGAGACGCTTGTCGCCGATGACTTTTTCCAATTCATCGTCGATCTGTTCGCTAATCGCGTGCAATTGGCGCCGGCTCGAACCGCTGGCGATCACAAACAGATCGAATTCGGCAGTTTGGCCACAGACATCGAGGATCAAAACATCTTGCCCCTTATTTTCCAGGGCAATTCGGGCGGCAGCAGCAGCCAGTTTTCGGCTGTAATCCGTTCCGTGCGGGCGGATCGCTCGCGTGGCAGTCAACATGGGATTTTTGGGTTTCTTTCCAGGTCCCGCGCCGGCTGACTCAGCTTGGACCGCTTCCGCAGTCTTTTTCGAGGCGTCATTTTCGTTTATAGATTCAGTCATATCGGCAGTTTACTGGATTTATAGAAACTGTCACGCCTTAGAGGCGTTGTTTCTTGACCAATTGGCTAATCGCTTTGAATTCAGGATGTTTCGAGGTTCCGAGCCACTCGAACATGACCGATTCGGCCGTTAACACCGTCGCTCCGCAGATCACCATACGCCCAATGGCCGTTTCGTGATCACGACCATGACGCGAAGCAACCGCTTCGGCAACCACATAAACACGGAATCCTTCGGCGATTAGATCCAAAACGGTCTGCAACACACACACGTGTGTTTCGATGCCAACGATGACAATTTGGTCCCTGCCTTGGTTCGCCCATGAATCGATCGCTTGGCGACAAACAGCAGCACTGAAGGCGGTCTTTTCCTCCGGTTCTGGGACCCGATTTGCGATCGGTGGAACGAGATTGCCAAGTCCTTGTGGATACTGGACCGTCGCCGCGAAAGGAACATCTAACCGGTCGGCGGCATCGATCAACCGCTCGGTCTGTTTCACCACGGCTTCGCCCGAGGGGATCACCGGTACTAGTTTTTCCTGCAAATCGACGACCAACAAAGCACTGCGGTCGGCTGACAAACGCAGTGGAGATTGAACGTGGGGCATCGTTAAGAATCCTTGCTGCTAGATTTCGGTTTGGATTCCGCCTTGGGCGTGCTCTTGGCTTCGCTTTTTGACCCGCTTTTTGACGCGATCTTAGACTTTTTGTCCGCCTTAGCAGCCTTCTTATAGCCTTCGCTGCGGTAGTCCGTTTGATAGAAACCACTGCCTTTGAAGACGATCGCGGCACCACTGCCGAACAGTCGTTTCAGCTTATTCTTTTTGCATTTAGGACATTTCTTTTTGATAGGATCATTGATCCCTTGAAAAATCTCGAGAGTATGTTCGCAAGCATCGCACTCGTAATCGTAGGTTGGCATTGAGGTTTGCCCCAAAAAGAGACGGTAGTTGATAATGGAATTTTGTGATTGGCGTGACAGATCGAATCACTCCGATGGTCCACTGCTGACCACCACTTGGCTTGGTCGAACGACTCGGTCATGCAATTGGTATCCAATCACAGCCACATGCGAAATCGCACCCGCCGGATGCTCATCACTTGGCATTTGCGAAATCGCCTCATGCACGTTTGGGTCAAACGACTCTCCATCGGTCGGAATGGGGCGAACGTTATACTTGGCTAGCGTGTCATCAAGTTGTTTAACGACCATGGCTACACCCTCTCGCAATCCCGCAGCATCACTGCTCGATTCGGCCGCTTCGATCGCCCGATGCAAGTTGTCGCGGACAAGCAACAAATCGTTGACCAATGGCAGCGAAGCGAAACGGAGCTGGTCTTCGTAATCGCGACGCATCCGTTTTCGAAAATTCTCGGCTTCGGCCTGAGCTTGCAGCACTCGCTTCTCCGCCGATTCGGACGACACTCGCAAACGCACAATTTCCTCATCGCGAGTTTCTGCCTGAGCGACGTCCTTGGCAAGATCCTCCGAAAACTCGCCCGAGTCGAAATGGTCGTTAACCGATTCTTCCGTGTTCACAGCCGAAGGTTCACTTTCGGGTGATTCGTGTTCGTTCATTTTTGCGTCTCTGTATCTTAATCTGTCGTCTAAAAACTAAACTTCTTGAGCTTTGTCATCGTGTTCAAAAAACGTCTTCAATTTCTCGAGAAAGGAATTGCGGTGAGGCAAAACTGACTCTCGTTCCAAATCCGCTAGCTCTCGCAATAGTTTTTCTTGATCGCCCGAAAGCTTCTTCGGTACTTCAATAAAGACTTGCACGAGCAAATCACCGGCCCGGCCGCCTCGCGGATCCATAATGCCTTTGCCCTTCAGCGTGAAGACATCGCCACTTTGAGTCCCTGCTTGGACTTGAAGCGAATTGGGGCCTTCAAGTGTTGGTACTTCAATGTCTGCCCCCAGGGCTGCTTGGGTGTACGAAATCGGCAATTGCAAAATCAGGTGGTTGCCATCCCGTTTGAACAATTCATGTGGCAGCACGGAGATAAAGCAATAGCAGTCGCCCTGCGGCCCACCGTCGGGGCTTGCTTCGCCTTCGTTCTGCAATCGCACTCGCATGCCATCATCGACTCCCGCAGGAATCTCGACCGTCAATTCTGCCTTCTCTTGCTGCAAACCGGTGCCGCGACAATCGCTGCACTTTTGGCTGATTTGTTGCCCTGCGCCGTGACAATTGGGACATGCAGTTTGCACTCGCAATATCCCGGCGGACTGGATCACTTGGCCGTGACCACCACACGTTGTACACATTTCGGGTTGGCTGCCCGGCGCCGCACCGTTTCCGTCGCACGTTGTGCAGCGAACTTTTCGGCGAAACGTAATATCTTTGCTAACACCTCGAGCGGCTTCTTCGAGCGTCAGTGTCACGTTGCAGCGAATATCGGCGCCACGACGTGTTCGACGTCGTCCACCGCCACCACCCCCACGATTCCCAAACAAATCGCCGAACATCCCGCCGCCAAACAAATCACCAAAGGCTTCAAAGATGTCTTCCGCATTATTGAATTGGTGAGCGGCCCCCTCGACACCTGCGTGTCCATATCGATCGTAGCGTTCACGTTTTTCGGGATCGCAGAGGATCTCGTATGCTTCGGAAGCCTCTTTGAATTTCTCCACCGCGTCTTCGTCGTTGCGGTTGCTATCGGGATGAAATTTGATCGCCAACTTTCGATAAGCGCGGTCAATTTCCCCTTTCGCCGCACTGCGTGAGACACTGAGGACTTCGTAGTAGTCGCGTTTTTCAGCCATAAGAGAGGGCGGTGGTTCCGTGTGCTGCTATGATCCAACTAGTTTCAATTACCATTGATTTAACGAAAACGGGTCGCGCACCAACGTCTCGATGGCGACGACCCGTTCGTTAACTCGAAAATGAACTCATTGAGTTCATCTGACTTTAAGAAACGACGCCTTCAACTTGGCGCTTTTCTTTGTCTTCATCTTCAAAGTTCGTCACGAGCGCTTCGGTCGTTAGAAGCAATCCCGAGATACTGCCGGCATTGGCCAGCGCGGTGCGTACAACCTTCACCGGATCAATCACGCCCGCTTTGACGAGGTCAACGTATTTCCCCGTGTTGGCGTTGTAGCCCATCGCCCCGGTCTTCTGCAAGACTTCGTCAACCACGACACTGCCGTCGATGCCGCCGTTGTCTGCAATTTGACGCATCGGAGCATCCAAGGCACGCAAGACAATATCGACGCCGATCTTTTCGTCGCCCCTTGCCTTCTTCTTAGCGGCCTCAACCGCTTCGAGACAGCGAACCAAAGCCACGCCGCCACCTGGCAACACACCTTCTTCTACCGCAGCACGTGTGGCATGAAGGGCATCTTCCAAACGAGCCTTGGTTTGCTTCATTTCCGCTTCGGTTTCTGCACCGACGCTGACCACGGCGACTCCGCCGGAAAGCTTCGCCAAACGCTCTTGATACTTTTCCTTGTCGTACTCCGAATCGGTTTGATCGATTTGAGCACGGATCTGGCCGACTCGTTTGTCGATCTCTTGGCGGCTTCCGCTACCTTCGACAATCGTCGTGTTGCCCTTTTCGACGGTCACCTTCTTGGCACGCCCAAGTTGTTCAAGCGTGACATTTTCCAGTTGAATACCGAGATCTTCGCTAATCAGCGTACCGCCGGTCAACACAGCGATATCGCCAAGCATTGCTTTGCGACGATCACCGAAACCAGGAGCCTTCACAGCACAAACGTTTAACGTGCCACGCAGCTTGTTAACCACCAACAATGTCAACGCTTCTGCATCGACGTCTTCGGCGATAATCAGAAGCGGCTGACTCGTTTGAGCGCTCTTTTCCAACAAGGGAACAAGATCACGGATGTTGCTGATCTTCTTCTCATAGAGCAGCACCAAAGCGTTTTCAAGGTTCGCCTCCATCGTGCCGGGGTCATTAATGAAGTACGGTGAAATGTAGCCCTTATCGAACTGCATCCCATCCACGTAACTCACTTCGGTCTTGCGGCTCTTGCCTTCTTCGACAGTGATCACGCCATCTTTGCCAACTTTTTCCAGTGCATCGGCGAGCAAATCGCCAATTTCACGGTCATTATTGGCACTGATCGCACCGACGTTGGCGATCTGATTTTTGCTGGAAACCGGAGTCCCCATTTCGATCAGCTTCTCCGAAGCAGCATCCACAGCCTTTTCGATCCCACGACGGATCGCCGCTGGATTGCTGCCAGCGACGATATTGCGAAGACCTTCTTTGAAGATCGCTCGCGCCAAGACGGTTGCGGTCGTGGTGCCATCGCCAGCGATATCGCTAGTTTTTTGCGCCACTTCCATCACCAACTTGGCACCCATATTTTCGAAGCGGTCTTCGAGTTCAATTTCTTTTGCGACCGTGACGCCGTCTTTCGTGACGGTAGGACCACCGAACGATTTGTCGATAATAACGTTTCGGCCAGTCGGCCCCATGGTTACCGCAACCGCGTTGGCCAACTTTTCTACCCCCGCCAACATGCGTGTGCGGGCGTGGTCGTCGAATAACAATTGTTTTGCCACGACAGGATTCCTCTAAATGGTAAGTTGATTTGTTGTTTGGTATTTGTTGGAACTCGGCCTTTAGGATGCTACGTACGACAAAGCACTTGCGGCTTGATCCGAAGCACCCCAATGGAGTGAACTCCAACTTCGCTCGGCTGGTTACAGAACCTTCGCCAAGATGTCGCTTTCACGAAGGATCTTCAATTCCTTGCCATCGACTTCGATGTCGCTGCCACCGTAACGACCGTAGATCACGGTATCACCAACGGTGACCGACAATTCGCCACGGTTGCCGCTGTCGAGCAATTTGCCAGGACCAACGGCGACGATCGTTCCACGAAGCGGCTTTTCGCGAGCTGCATCCGGGAGCACAATTCCGCCTGCGGTCATCTCTTCGGCTTCTTGAGGTTCAACAACGACGCGATCATCCAAAGGACGTAAACTGAGTTTTGCCATGTTAGTTATTCTTAGTGTTAAAAAATGTTTTGATTGATAAAGGAAATTACGAGGTGGTGTTGGTGCCTTGGCTTTTGCTGCCTAACCCTCAAGCCGGGCAAGGCCCTAACCCTCAAACCGGGCAAGGCCCTAACCCTCAAACCGGCCAAGGCATCGGACAACCCGACGCCCAAAACGCTTGAAGGCCTGCACCAACATCCGACATTACATCATGCCGCCCATACCACCCATGCCGCCCATGTCAGGCATACCGCCGCCCATGCCGCCCATACCAGGCATGCCGCCACCCATGCCACCCATGCCACCCATGCCGTGGTCATGGCCATGATCGCCGCCACCTGGCTCTTCCTTCACAGGAATGTCAGCAACCAACGATTCTGTGGTCAAAAGCAAGGATGCAACGCTTGCGGCATTGGTTAGCGATGTCTTCACGACCTTCGCGGGGTCAACGATTCCGGCTGCGACCAAGTCACAGTAGTTTTCTGCATTCGCATCGTAACCGTCCGCTTTGCCCTTCATCTGCAAAACGCGATTCACGACAACGGCACCATCAAGACCAGCGTTGTTCGCAATGGCACGAAGCGGTTGGTCAAGCACATTGCGAACGATTCGTACGCCGAGCTGCTCGTCCCCTTCGGTTCCCTTTTCCAACTTTGCAACCGATGCTCGGCAACGAAGCAGAGCGGTTCCACCACCGGGAACGATGCCTTCTTCGAGTGCCGCTTGCGTTGCCGCACGTGCATCATCGAGAAGTGCCTTTCGCTCTTTCATTTCCGTTTCCGTCGCAGCACCGACAGTGATTTGTGCAACACCACCGGCTAGCTTTGCCAAACGCTCTTGCAACTTCTCGCGATCGTAATCGCTGTCAGTTCCTTCGATTTCGCGACGGATCTGAGCAACGCGACCTTCGATGTCAGCCTTCTTCCCAGCACCGCCAACCATGGTGGTTGCATCGCTAGTGATGGTCACTTTCTTTGCACGACCAAGATCACTTAGCTTGACGCTTTCGAGGTCAATACCAAGATCCTTGAAGATCGCCTTGCCGCCGGTCAGAACCGCGATATCACCAAGGATTGCCTTGCGACGATCACCATAACCGGGTGCCTTCACAGCACAAACTGACAATATGCCACGCATCTTGTTGACAACCAGCGTTGCAAGCGATTCGCCTTCGACATCTTCAGCGATGATCAAAAGAGGCTTCTTCGCTTTGCTAACCGCTTCAAGCAGCGGAATCATCTTCTTGTTGTTGCTGATCTTTTCTTCGAACAAAAGAACGTAGCAATCTTCTAACTCAACGGTAACATCGTCTTGGTTGTTGACGAAGTGAGGCGAAAGGAAGCCACGATCGAACTGCATCCCTTCGACGACATCCACCGTCGTTTCGTTCGAGCGACCTTCTTCGACAGTAATCACGCCGTTCTTACCAACCTTGGTGAAGGCGTCCGCAAGTACATTGCCGATTTCGGGGTCGTTGTTACCCGCGATCGTTGCAACTTGCTTAATGTCGTTTTTGCTTTTTTCATTGATGGGCGTTGCCATCTTGCCAACTTGGGCAACCGCAACGTCAACGGCCTTCGCGATGCCTCGCGACAAAGCCATCGGGTCGGCTCCCATAGCGACCATCTTCAAGCCTTCGCGGAAAATCGCTTCCGCCAACACGGTTGCGGTAGTCGTCCCGTCCCCAGCGACGTCGTTCGTCTTGCTGGCGGCCTCTTTGACCAACTGAGCACCGAGATTTTCAAATGCATCGTCTAGCTCAATGTCTTCGGCCACGGTGACACCATCTTTGGTCACCTTGGGCGAACCCCAGCCTTTGTCCAGTACCGCATTACGGCCGCGAGGCCCAAGGGTACTGCGGACGGCTCGAGCGAGCTTGCTTACACCGGCCAACAGCGGCGCACGTGCATCGTCGTCGAAAACGATTTGCTTTGCCACGACGTTTTTCTCCTGTGGTTTCGTCTAGGAACTGCATCCCCAATCACGGGGGGCTTGCGTCGCACCAAAAAGCGACCGACCAAGACACCGCGGGAAAGGTAGCAGAGTAAATGAGTGGGTATGTTCAACGTAAGTCTGCAACGGTGGCAGTAGCCAACCGTATGTGGGCGTCTAACAGCAACCCTCGTGCCACGAACATAAAATTATCACTAAGCCGTTACTGCAAAAGGGCTTAGCCACACGGAGGAATCGCCGATGGCAAAGCCCCCCCACCCTTCGTTGCCAGCTTGGCAGCAGCGACGATCCGATTGCCCGACGGGCTGCTATCGGCCCGCTCGTTTGCACATATCACGAATGCGATTGGCCAATTCTTCGGTCAACGCATTGGATTCCAACCGCCATGCCCAACTGCCGGTCGCTTTACCGGGCTGGTTCATACGTGCCTCGCTGCCGAGGCCCAAGAAATCTTGAATGGGAATGATCGCTGTATCCGCCGCCGAATTAAGCACAGCCGCGACAAGCTGCATATGAATGTCATCTTCGCTCGTCACAACCTCTTGGACCAAATCCCCTTCAGCAGGATCGATGGTTCGACTGTAGTACCATCCCATCACCGTGTCGTTGTCGTGCGTTCCCGTGTAGGCAACACAGTCCTCGGGAAAGTGACTCGGCCGATGATAGACGTCATCTCTTTGCGAAAAGCCAAACTGTAGCACGCGCATCCCAGGAAAACCGAGGCGATCACGCAGTTGATGCACCCCATCGGTAATCATCCCAAGGTCCTCGGCGATCAGCGGTAGCTCACCGAGTTTGAAACGGGCCGCTAAAAAAGGCTTCTCTTGTGGCCCTTGTTGCCACTTACCACCGATCGCAGTCTTTGCTCCGGCGGGAACTTCCCAATACGATTCAAAGCCTCGAAAATGATCGATACGCATCAAATCGAATTGATGAAGTGCATGTGCAAACCGCTGTGTCCACCATGCATATTCGGTTGATTCCAAAACGTCCCATCGATATTGCGGGTTACCCCACAATTGGCCTGTCTTGCTAAAGTAATCCGGCGGCACACCGGCGATCAGGGTTGGTTTGCCCGATTCATCGAGGCTGAAAATTCCTTGGTTTGCCCACACGTCCGCACTTTCATGAGCGACAAAGATCGGCATGTCACCATAGGTGCGAATCTGACGCTCGTTTGCGTAGTGCTTTAGCGCCATCCACTGTTTGTCAATGACGAACTGCTGAAACTTGACGAACTCGATCGACTCAGCGAGTTCGTGATCCCAATGAGCCAACGCCGCGGGATCACGATGAACCAATTCCACGGGCCACTGAGTCCAATCGCTTTGGTCAAAATGGCGCATGAGCGCTTCGTAACGAGCAAAATCGTCGAGCCACCATGCCTGTTGAACAGCAAACGCTTTGAATGCCGCACGCTGCTCTTCCGACCCGGAACGCAGGAAATTGACAAACGCCTTTTCCAACAGCGGCCGGCGGAACTCTGCAACCGACTCAAAATCAACGTGGTTCGGATCGGCTGTTTGTGAGGGCCGCGCCAGGTCAATTTCTTCGTTAGTCAACAAGCCATCGGCAACCAGCAGCCGAGGATTAATTAACAACGGATTACCCGCGAACGCCGAGTAGGCGCTATAAGGCGAATTTCCATGCGCGGGGGGACTGAGCGGCAGGATTTGCCAGATCGTTTGGCCCGCAGCATGCAAAAAATCAACGAAACGGTAAGCCGCTTCACCAAAATCCCCAATGCCGAATTCGTTCGGCAAACAGGTCAAATGACAAAGCACTCCCGAAGAGCGAGGGAACCGCATTATGAATCCTGGAGCGGTTTGGCGCCCCAGATCTCGTCGGCGTACTGCTGGATCGTTCGATCGCTCGAAAACCAACCACTATTGGCCGAATTGAGGATACTCATTCGGTTCCACTTGTCTTGATCCGAGTAGGTTTTGGATGCTTCGGCTTGTGCATTGATATAGCCTCGCAAATCAGCAATCGTGAGCCATTGATCGTAGCCGCTACGAATTCCCTTGGTCAGCAAATCAAAAATGCCAGGTTCCTGTTGATTGAACGCACCACCTTCGAGCAGTTCCATGATGCGTTGAATATCAGCGTCACCCGCTATGATCGCATTGGGATCATAGTGTTTTTTGGCTTCAACAACCCCTTTGGCATCGAGTCCAAACAGAAAGAAATTTTCATCGGCTGCTTGTTCGCGAATCTCGATGTTTGCACCGTCAAGCGTTCCGATCGTCACCGCACCGTTCATCATGAATTTCATGTTTCCGGTTCCCGACGCTTCTTTGCCTGCCGTCGAGATTTGTTCGGACAATTCCGTGCCTGGGCAAATGATTTCCATCGACGAGACACGATAGTTCGGGAAGAAGACCAATCGCAACAAATCCTTGGTTTTCGGATCCGCATTCACGACGGACGCGACATTGTTGATCAATTTGACGATCAATTTTGCCACATGGTATCCGGGAGCAGCTTTACCGCCAATCAAAACGCATCGCGGGACCATGTCCTTGGTATCGCCCCGCGAAATGCGGTCATACAAGTGAATGACGTGCAACACGTTCAACAATTGACGTTTGTATTCGTGGATTCGTTTGACTTGAACATCAAACATCGCCGACTCCATGAACTCGACGCCCGTGTGGGATTTGACATACTCCGCCAAACGGCGTTTGTTCTGAAGCTTGACATCCTGCCATTTGTGACGGAAACCAGCATCGTCGGCGAATGGAACCAGCTTTTTCATATGCTGCATGTCCGATTCCCACTCGGTGCCAATGGCGTCATACAACAAATTCCGCAATCCGGGATTACAGTGCGACAACCAACGACGCTGGGTCACACCGTTGGTCTTATTATTAAACTTCTCGGGCCAAATGCGATAGAAATCGGAGAACAAGCCATTTTTGAGGAGCTCGGTATGCAAAGCAGCAACACCGTTGACCGAAAAGCTTCCAACGATGGACAAGTAAGCCATCCGAATATGAGGCTGGTCACCTTCTTCAATGAGCGAAACGCGCCGACGCAGCTCGGTATCTCCAGGATGCTTCTTGGCAACTTGCGTCAAGAACCGTTCGTTGATTTCGTAGATGATTTCCAAGAGCCGTGGCAACAAACGACTGAACAATGCGACGGACCAACGTTCGAGTGCTTCGGGAAGCAGCGTATGGTTGGTGTATGCCATGCATCGCGTCGTGATTTGCCAGGCGGAATCCCAATCGACTTTGTGCTCGTCCATCAATAGACGCATCAATTCGGGAACCGCACAAGCCGGGTGCGTGTCGTTCAGTTGGAAACAGTTTAAACGGCCAAAGTCAGTGAAGTCTTCGCCGTATTGGTCGACCCATTTTTCGAGCACATCCTGCATACTCGCCGAAACAAGGAAGTACTGCTGTTTCAGCCGTAATTCCTTACCATTCTCGCTAGCGTCATTCGGATACAAGACCATCGAAATTTGTTCGGCGTTGTTCTTTTGAACCACTGCATCCGGGTAATTACCCGAGTTAAATTCTTCGAGGTCAAACGTTTCGGTCGCTTCGGATTTCCATAATCGCAGCGTGTTGACAGTCTCGTTCTTGTAACCGGGAATCGGCATGTCGTAAGGAACCGCTAACAAGTCATGCGTTCCGACCCAACGGCTAAAGGGGGTTCCCTTTTCATCGAAACAGCGTTCGGTATGCCCGAAGAACTTGATCGTCTTGGTGTGTTCGGGACGCTCGATTTCCCAAAGGTTGCCATCACGAAGCCAGTGATCGGGAGCTTCCACTTGGCGACCGTCTTCGATGAATTGGTGGAACATGCCGAATTCGTAGCGGATGCCGTAACCAGCAACTGGCAACTTCAAATTCGCACAACTGTCGAGAAAGCATGCTGCCAACCGACCAAGACCACCATTACCAAGTCCGGCATCATGCTCTTCCTCTGCGATTTCTTCGAGCGTCACACCATATTGATGAAGCCCCTGGCGCGCTTCGGCATCGAGGTCCAAGTTTTGGACTGCGTTATTCAGGGACCGACCGAGCAAAAACTCGAGCGACAAATAATGGACGCGGCGCTCGGTACTTTCGCGGAATCGATGACGCGTCTCACGCCAATAAGGCACAACGCGGTCTCGGACGGCCGTTGCCAATGCGCTGTAGCAATAGCTCGGGTCCGACTCGTTCTCATGAATCCCCAAAGTGTAATACAGATGACGACGAATCTCGTCCGGCAGCGGTGCCAGCAATTCCGCCGTACTATCAAACGAGGAAGCGTCCGTGTCACGCGATGTTTCAGTATGTGAAGTCTGGTCGAGCATCTTCGTTCAGTGTCCTTGGGGAAGAGTCTTTGACTGAGTGATATCGGCTAGCGAAGCGGCATTCTTGCGAAATTATAGAGTTTTGTCGATGTTCATTCTCGTACAAACATCGCGAACGATCGATCAAAACCGATTGTGAATCGCGGCGGCAGAACGACCACCCAAAATCCGTGACTAGGGCGTTTCGCTTGCTTTTGACTTTCGGATTGCCTTGGTCAACAATCGATCAAAAGTCGCTGCAAACGCCTTTTTATCCGTTTCTTGGTAAGGCGCACTGCTGCCAACCGCCATCCCCGTTCCCCGCAATTCATCCATAAAGTTGCGCATCGAGAGCCGAGTGGCGATCGTGTCTGGCGAATATTCGTCACCGCGAGGATCGACTACAAAAATCCCTTTTTCTACAAGCAATCCCGCGAGTGGCAAATCCGCTGTTATCGCCAAATCGCCCATCTTGCCATTCGCGACAATGTATCGATCTGCCTCATCAGCCCCGTCTCGCACTTGAACGGACCTGACAGTCGTGAACGCAGGGGGAATATCGAGCGAGCGATTGGCTACCAAAATCGTCTCGATCCCCAATCGCTTCGCGGCACGAAACACGATTTGCTTGACCTCTTGTGGAGCCGCGTCGGCGTCGACCCAAACAATCATGGTCCAAGCCTCGGTTTGATGTTACGCACTTTGTCTCGGTAGTCGCGTCGCTGATTCTGATAGGTTTCGCTATCGGGCAGTTGCACCGATTCGGGATGTTCTTTTTCCATCAACTGTTTCAAAAATGGCCGACACCAACCACATCCTGTCCCTGCACCAAAACACTCCGACAACTGACTGACACGGGTCGGTTTTTCGACACGGATGTACTGGATGACCTTCCGCCGGTTGACATGAAAGCAAACACAAAGCTCTTCGTCGTCATTCACACTATGCTCCTGCGGTAATCAACCAAGACGCGATTCGGCAAGCATCAAGAAAGTCCCCGATCTCCAACCGTTCGTCCACGGTATGGATGTTCTTTTGGCCACATCCAAGTGTGACCGCTTCGATACCATGTTGGAATAACCAATTCGCATCGAGCCCTCCATTAGCAACCTCACAGGTAGGCGTTCGGTCGATTCGCTTGATCGCGACACTGGCCGCTTCGACCGACGGATGATCGTCGGACAAACGGAACGATTCGTAATCAACATTCGAATCAAAATCGATTGTACCTTTGACGCCCGAATCGGTCATCACACTTTCAGCCGCCTTAGTGAATGCGTCCCGAATCTCTTGCACGATCCGAGTTCGCATCGCCGCGTCGTGACTACGGCCTTCGGCCCGCAAAGTTACCTCGGGAGTGATTACGTTGGTGGCGTCACCCCCGTTGATGATTCCCACATTGGCCGTCCCCACGCCTTCATCCTTGACCACTTTCCCGAGCCAACCTCGACCATCCAAATCGGCAATGGCTTTGGCTGCCATCACGATCGCACTGGCACCTTGCTCTGGGGCGACACCGGCGTGGGCAGGCGTTCCCGTTAGCTTGATGTTGATCCGCTCGCCACCGACCGCGCCAGTTCGGATTTTGTCGGGCGACCCGCCATCAAAGTTAAATGCGCGATCAATCTGGCCAACCTTAGCGACATCTAAGCATCGAGCACCGTGCAGCCCGATTTCTTCTTGAATGAAAAACGCAATCACTGCGGGCGGAAAGTTCTCGTCGCCCAATCGGATGCGTTCGATCGCCGCGGTCAGGATCGCGGCGCATCCGCTTCGGTCATCAGCCCCTAATCCCG
Source organism: Novipirellula herctigrandis (assembly GCA_007859835.1). Classification (GTDB taxonomy): domain Bacteria; phylum Planctomycetota; class Planctomycetia; order Pirellulales; family Pirellulaceae; genus Novipirellula_A; species Novipirellula_A herctigrandis. The sequence goes on from SJPJ01000002.1 coordinate 612,539, forward strand.
TTTTGACGCTGCTTCGGACTTGCCCCTGGTCGACGACCGGTTGGCTGCCGACACAGATCGGAACGGTGTCCATGTGAGCCGAGAGCATCGTTCGCACGCCGCTACGGTTGCCGGGAAGCGTCACGATCAGATTGCCGCAATTTCCTTTCAGGTGCGTTCGCGAATGGGCATCATCAAATTGAATCTGGGATTCGTCCAACCCAGCGGTCACTAGCATTTCAACAATTCGATCGGCAACGTCACGTTCTTCGCCACTGCGGCCAGGGATTTGGGTCAGATCGATGAATCGTTTCAGTGCGATGTCGGCATCCATGTCGTTTTCCGATTTCATGTCATTTTCCGATTTCAATGAGGGGGCGTTAAGCGAGTCGTCCAAAACAGACCAGGGCATCCTGAAAAACGAAAGTTACCATTTTCTCGCGTTCCGCGTCAGAACACCGTTTTTGGCTTTGGATTCTGTAAACCGGAATCGTGGGTTAGAATGCATCATCGTTTTCTCGTTCTCTTTCTCAATGTGAGTGCTGTGGAATTACCTGTTGTCCAATCGACGCCCGATATCGGAACTGCCCCAAGTGCTGATACGAGGGATGCCACCAACCAACCAACACGCCAACACCTGCTCGACATCAATCAAACGTCGTTGAAGGCTTGGCTTGCGGAAAAGGGACAACCTTCCTTTCGAGCCAAACAAATATGGGAATGGGTCTATGCTCAGCGAGCAAGTTCGTTTGACGAAATGACCAATTTGCCAAAATCGCTGCGTGAGGAGCTTGCAAAATCGTTTGTGATTTACCAAGCCACCGAAGCAGCTGTGACCACTTCGACCGATGGCACCGACAAGCTTCTGATTCGCTTATGCGACGGAGGCGAAGTCGAATGCGTACTGCTGCGTGATGGCCCGCGGCGAAGCATTTGTGTCAGCAGCCAAGTCGGTTGCGCGATGGGATGCGTATTTTGTGCCAGCGGACTCGATGGCGTTGATCGCAATTTGACTCGCGGTGAAATTCTCGAACAAATGCTTCGTCTTCAAGCGAGGCTAATGCCCGACGAACGGCTAAGCCATATCGTGATGATGGGAATGGGGGAGCCACTTGCGAATCTAGACCGAGTCCTCGAATCACTCGATGTCGCTCGGAGCCCTGAAGGTTTGGGAATCAGCCCGCGCCGGATCACGATCAGCACCGTTGGATTACCCCCCGCGATCGATCGGCTGAGCCAACATGGTGTACCCTACAACTTGGCCGTCAGCCTGCATGCCCCCAACGATGAATTGCGGAGCGAATTAGTCCCTGTGAACAAGAAGATCGGGATCGATGCGATCCTCGACGCTGCCGACCGTTACTTCGATTCAAGCGGACGACGGTTGACGTTCGAGTACGTGTTACTCGGCGGGGTAAACGATTCGGATGCATGTGCCCGCGAACTCGCGTCGCTGCTTCGCAAACGGACGGTGTTGTTGAATGTGATCCCTTACAACCCCGTATCCGGGTTGCCATACAAAACGCCCAGCCCACAGGCGATTTCAAGGTTCAAAGAGACGCTTGTCAGCGGTGGAATCAATGTGATGTTTCGCCAAAGAAAGGGGGATGAGATCGATGCCGCCTGCGGCCAATTGCGGCGAAACCGAAAAACAACCTAGCGGCGTCTAGCCTGTGGCCGTGGAAGTCTAGCCTGTTGCCGTGGAAGTCCAGCCTGTGGCCCAGGATGGCAGCAGCGGAATATTTCATCGCCGGATGCGGCATTTTGCGGAACTCACATTAGCTTGGACACAAACAAATCAGCTAATTTTTGATAAAACATTCCGCTCGTAACGATCAGGAGACTATCGGGTTGACCTTTTTCAGCTCAAAAGGTGATTTTCGCTCATTACTGCATTGAGTGCGACAGCAAGACAGATACGATCGACACTGTGGCCATTGGATTTCATGGTCATGCCACGGTGGTGGATTGGACCATCCACTGTGTTGATCACGCTGATTTTTTGTTGTTTTACCTCCCCAGGTTTCCTACTTATGGACATGAGCGAGACGAGCCGCCCCGTCGTCGATGAGGTCGATTTGATGCTGGCCAATGCCCGCTTGCGCGATGAACTTGAACCGTACCGCGACGAGTCGGTCGAGAGTCACTCGCTGCACCGGATGCCCCTGCAAACCGAAAATGAGTATCTCGCGTCAATGTTGGCGTGGGAACGGGCTCCTGCTTTGGCGATCGCCAATTGGTTTGATCCTCCGATGCAATTGCCGGCTCCAGAAACCGTCTCAGACGCCGCATTGCCTCGTCTGTTGCAGAATACGGTTGAACGCCTGTATGGCGAAAAAGTTGTGCTGAAATTCACCGACCATTTGTCCGATCGCGAGCTCTACAAGATCATCTACCGCGACATTTTACCGTCGTGTGAAAAGAAGCTCGACATTCCTGGAAAATTCCTTGAATGGCGATGCGTCGAAGACAACGAAACGTGGCTTCGCTATTATGCATCACCGGTCGAACGACGTCGCTTCCAAGAAGAACACGACATCGATTTGCCGCCGTCGCAACAGCCTGAGCTGAAACGAAACCTGCCAGGTAATTAATCTCTACCTTTGGTAGTCCTAGCCTTTGCGATAACGCCACATGCAGCCCAGTGCCGCGAACGCGTCTTTCCATCCAATTTTCTTGCCTTGGTCATAACCACGGCTCGAATATTCGGTAGGCACTTCCAGAACACGAATGTCCCTAGCGGCAATTTTTGCCGTAATTTCCGGCTCAAAACCGAATCGACATTCCTTCAATCCGATCGCTCGGATCGTGTCGCCATCGAATGCTTTGTGGCACGTTTCCATGTCCGTTAATCGCAAACCAGTCATCGAGTTGCTCAATTTGGTGAGAACCCAATTGCCGATTCGATGCATGAGTGACGGGTCCGAACTTCCGTCAAGGTAACGCGAGCCATAGACCACTTCGGCATCGCCATCGAGGATTGGCCAAACCACTCGCAGCAAGTTCGCAGGATCGTATTCGAGGTCCGCGTCTTGAATCGCCACCACGCCACCACGACTGTGCCGAATCGCAAGTCGAACTGCCGAGCCCTTGCCATGATTGCGGCGACGACAAACAACCGTGCGGCCTGCTCGTTCGGGCAATTCGGATAACCATTCGCTCGTTCCATCGGTGCTGCCGTCGTCAACAATGATTGTTTCCGTCGACGGTGGCATCACTTCGTCTAGCCGATCGAGCACCTTAGGAAGTGTTTCGCGTTCGTTGTAGACAGGTACGATAACGGTTAAGTCATACCGATTGAGCGGCGTTACGGTCTGTGCTGCGGTGACTGCTTCGGCCAACAGCTCGAGAGAATCCTCGGCACGACGAATCACGTCACAAGCAGCGTCAAAGGAATCAAGGGTCCAAGTTCCGGTGGACTCTTCGACAGACACGTCGGTGATTTCTTCGTGAGTTTTCGAAACGGATGGCATAACAAGCTCTACGGTGACTAGCAGGAAAAGACAACAATCGGTCCGTCACCTGAAACTTGGCCTACCAATGGCCCTCTGGCCCAAACAATGATTCCAACCCAACGAAACGGACAGCCTTGTACGGACGAGTTTGCCGGTTATGTCGATCGCACCGATTGAGGCTGATGGTGCGATACCCCCGTTTGGTCCACTGCCCTAGCCCTGAGCTGTCCTGTACGCACCTGAGCTGTCCAGTACGCACCTGAGCTGTCCTGTACGCACCTGAGCTGTCCTGTACGCACCTGAACTGTCCTGTACATTGTGTTAATGGCACCTGAGTCGATGCCCTTTTCGCTTTTGTATTCTCTGACGTTTGAATTTTCACCATGGACCTACTGCTTTACTTAGCGATGATCCCGGCGCTCGGCGTGACGGCCCAGTGGTTGGCTTGGCGTACGAATCTGCCAAGCATTTTGCTGCTTCTGCTTTTCGGCCTATTGATGGGTTTTTTCGTTCAGCCCGATAGTTTCTTGGCAAAATTGGTCGACGGTGATCCTGACCGAACTGGCCCTGAGTTATTGTTCCCTGTGATTTCGTTGTCCGTCGCGGTGATTATGTTTGAAGGTGGCTTGTCACTAAAATTTCACGAACTGCGAGAAGCAGGCAGTGCCGCATTTCGGCTCGTCACAGTCGGAGCCCTGATTACCTTTATCGGAACGGCAGCAGCGGCCCACTGGACGCTTGGCTTTGCGTGGCCACTGAGCCTACTGCTTGGGGCGATCTTGGTGGTCACTGGGCCTACGGTGATCGGACCACTGCTTCGCCAAGTTCGACCGACACGCCGTGTTGCTTCAACGTTGAAATGGGAAGGGATCGTGATCGACCCTATCGGCGCGGTGTTGGCCGTTCTGGTGTTTGAAAATGTACTCCTTCATTCGGCACAAACGGACTTTGCATCGGCCGCGTGGATGTTGGGTAAAACGACACTCGTTGGTGTTGGAATGGGCGTCGCCGGCGGTGCGTTTTTGACGAGCATTTTTCGCCGTTTTTGGGTACCCGACCATTTGCACGGTATCGGAACGCTTGCCGTTGCATTGGTGCTTTATGCGATCAGCAACACACTGGCCCACGAATCGGGCTTGATCACGGTCACCGTCATGGGGATTTGGTTGACCAATCAACACAAATTCGATATCGAACATATCGTCGAACTCAAAGAGAACCTGCGGACGCTATTGATTGGCTGTCTTTTTATTGTCCTCGGTTCGCGGGTCCAACTCGAGGACCTTACCGCGATCGGATGGCCAGGATTGGCGTTCTTGATCCTGATGATCCTACTGGTTCGACCGATCTCGGTATTCATATCCCTATTGGGATCACCGTTAACTTGGCGCGAACAAGCCTTCGTCGCATCGCTCGCGCCGCGCGGGATCGTTGCCGCGGCGGTCAGCAGCGTCTTCGCACTTGAAATGGAACGTCACGGCGAAACCTTGGCCATTGCCGGTGCCGATCAATTAGCCACGGTCACTTTTTTGGTAATCGTGGGAACGGTGGCCATCTACGGCATGTTGGCCTCGCCAATCGCAAAACTACTGGGTTTGGCTGACGAATCAACAAACGGAGTTCTGATCGCTGGCGCAGATGATTGGGTTCGCGATTATGCCTTGGAATTGCAGAAAGCGGGCATATCCGTTTTGTTGGTCGATACGAACTTCAACAAAGTCTCCCAGGCTCGCGTCAGCGGATTGCGAGCAGAATGCATCAACATTCTGAATGAACACGCACGGATCGATTTACCTCTAGCGGGAATTGGACGCTTTTTAGCAATGACCCCCAACGACGAAGTAAACTCATTGGCGGTACGCGAATGCCGTGAACTGTTCGATCGGGTCAAGTTGTATCAGCTGACCTTTAACGCAAAAAATTCGCAGGGTCGTCGTGGATTGACCCGCAATTTGATGGGGCGACCACTGTTTAACGAAGGATGGACGTTTTCGAAGATTCGCGAGACGGTCCATTCGGGTGCCCAGTTCAAAGCAACGCGATTGAGCGAATCATTTACTTACCCTGAATTCCAACGTCGCTACAATGATACCGCAGAGCTTTTCAGTCTGATCAAAAGCGATGGGACTTTGCAGGTGAACACGGTCGACGCTCCACTCGTGCCCGAACCGGGACAAACGATCATTTGTTTGGTGTCGTCGGTTCCGATTCCCTTGGACCATGTTGCCACTGAGAACAAGAGCGAAATTGAGCCCGAACCGGGGACCGAAACCGATTCCCAAACCGATTCCCAAACGTAGAATAAGTTGCCAATGTCGATAGCGCCATTCACCATCCTCCTCGCTTTCTTACCGCTGGTCGGTTACTTGCTATTGCTCGGAGCGATTCGCATGCTGGGCCGGACACTGATCACGACCGGATCACGCGACATTGCGGCACTCGGAATCGCGATCAGTGGGCTGGTCGCCGTCGGCCCTGCGGAACTTTTTTTTCCGTCCGCCGCCGCGACCGTTTTCGGGCCCTACGTTTGGGTTTCGCTAGCGATCTTCTACTTGCTCTGTGTCTCTTTGATAGCGCTCACCAGTACGCCAAAGTTGGTCGTCTACGGTCGATCGCCCCAGCAGATTTACGAACCGCTGCTGCGAGCGGCTCAGCATCTCGACCCTGCGGCGAGCGGCGACCCCAATACCATGCAGGTCCACCTACCCACCGCCAAGGTTCGGCTTCGCCTCGACAGCCAACCCGGTGCCGATTACGCCCAAATTTTCGCCTTTGAACCAAACCTCACGCTAAGTTTTTGGAATCGGCTTCAGGCTCACCTTCGCAATGAAGTTGTCGAAAGTCGCATCCCACGAGGTGTCGGCGGATTGGCAATGCTGGTTACTGCGGCACTAATGATCGCCTTTCTCGTTTGGCAAAGTGCGGGTCGTGAAGAGTTGGTGGTTGAGGGCTTTCGGAAGTGGCTATCCCGATGAAATAATGTCGCTCGACTTTCGTACAATTTCTCCTCGGTGGTCTGTCCCATAATAGGCTTCGATCGGCCACGGACAACCAACTCCTAAACAGGCAAACATAGACAGGCAGGCTCATGCTGGCAAAAGAACTGAAACCGGGAACCGTTGTTAATCACGACGGCAACCCCATTCTGATTGGATCAATGACCGTCCAGTCCCCCTCGGCTCGTGGCGCGGCGACGTTGTACAAATTTCGCGGCAAGAATGTGTTGACGAAAAACAAGGTCGACATCACCCTCAAAGGGACCGATGTGATCGATGAAGCGGACTTTTCGAGGCAAAACGTCCAAGTGATGTATTCTGATCCAACCCACATATTTTTGATGGATCAAGAAAACTACCAGCAATACGAATTGCCGCTGGAAGACGTTGCTGAACAAATCCCCTACATCACCGAAGCACTCGAAGGGATTCGTGCACTGATTTACAACGATCAATGCATCGGTATCGACATTCCCGCTTCGGTGGAATTAGTAATTCAACAATGCGACCCAGGTGTCAAAGGAAATTCGGCGACTTCTCGCACCAAACCCGCGACGCTTGAAACCGGCTTGGTGATTCATGTTCCCGAGTACATGAAAGAAGGCGAGTTGGTCAAAGTCGACACGCGAACGGGCGATTTTCTCTCCCGAGCGTAACGCGAACCGGGGTCGAATGGGGCAAGAACAGGACAGTCCCGAAATTCTTGTACGTAGTTCCAACTTGGACTCACTAAACCAGTAAACTTCTGCCGAACTACTTTGCTGACCGCCTAAGCGAGTCTAAGATATGGTTGTGCGAGCTGAAAAAGCTCCCACAACCGCTTTGATCGTCTAATTTCGGCAGAGGGATCATTTTTAGGGTTCGCCAAAGTCATTTCAAGGCTTGTGCAGTAGCACGCTGAGACTTTCGCGTTTCTCCCAGCGGCTCCATTTTGCCGCCGATCGATCGAAGCATTTACAATAGCCGGCCGATGATGTGAAAACATCATCGGCCGGTTTTTTTTTCGAATAGATGCGACTACAGAATATCGCTAATTCACCCCAGCGTTGATTGCCCCAGCATGTCGAGGCAAATCCTCGATCTTTGTCGAACCAACCCCCATCGGTGGCTCCGAGGGATTGATCTTATGATCTTCCCAGTACCAACCGTCCTCTCGCTCATCCAAAGTTCGATGTTTGCTGCCGACTGCGAGGGGAGCTGGATCTTTTGGGATGTGCTGACGCAAACGAGATGCGATGTCCACAAGTGACTCGTCATGGATCCGATTCCTAAATTCGTTTGGATCCTTTTTCAAATCGTAAAGTTCTTCGCTGCCATCGGCGTAATGAATTAGCCGATAGCGTTCATCGCGGACTGACGCGTTACCAGGATTGTGCTCGGTGATTGCCGGACGTGGCACCTTTGCATCGGGGTCACGAATCAGCGGCACCAGACTAATCCCATCGATAGACTCGGGAGCCGACAACCCGGCCAAGTCGGCAAGTGTCGGATAGACATCGATTAACTCCACCGGTTGCTCACTCGATCGAGGCTTAATCCCAGGACCGGCAAAGATCAGCGGTACATGGGTCGATCGTTCCCACAAAGTATTCTTGCTCGTCATTTCTTTTTCACCCAAATGGAATCCGTGATCACTCCATAAACAAATGATCGTGTTGTCTGCATGAGGCGAATTTTCGAGCGTCGTTAATACGCGTGCAACTTGGCTATCCATAAAACTGATACTCGCTAGGTACCCGCGGACGAGATTCTTGTGTTCGCCGTAATGCTCCAGCCAACTCAAACGCGGTTCGGGAAGATTCCAGTGCAAGTACCAACTAAAAGGTGAGCAATCGGCGCGGTCATCTTTTTGCATCGCTGGCATTTGCAAGGTTTCCTCGGGATACATGTCCCACCATTTTTGTGTGACGTGGCATGGAACGTGTGGCAAAAAGAAACCAACTGCCATAAAGAACGGTTTGTCCTCGGGCATTTCCTCCAACGTTTGCTCGGCCCAATCAGCAACAATCCAATCCCCTTTTTGGCTGTCCTTGTGATCGAACACCCCCCAATCAACCAAGCGGTTGTTTCCAGCGGGCGTGGGTGGAACGATCTTCTTTGATGGCATCACCCCGGGCCCTCCCCGGGGACCCCAGTGAAAGAATTCTGGCTCGGCTTCGGCAGGCGGATTCCTGCCCTGACTATTGTGATAGACCTTGCCGCCCGTATAGGTTTCGTATCCCGCGTCGGCAAAGTGCTGGGGTAGCGACTTCGTGTTCAGGTGCTCGGGCATACTACGGAACCATGGAGCCAAGCCATAGATACCGGTTGTCGATGGACGCAGCGACAACATCAAACTGGTTCGCGAGGGATTGCATAGCGGTGCTTGACAGTGGGCGTTGCGAAAGTTCAAACCTCGCGTGGCCAACGAATTGATTGCAGGAGTTTTCACCTGAGAATGCCCACCCAAAGGTTCAATCCAATCGTTCAAATCGTCGATGCAGATCATTAGCACATTCGGCTTTTTTGTTTCCTCGGAAGCACCAGACGGATCCTCCGCAACCGATCGATACGGACTAAGTAACAACAACCCGAGCAATGGAACCAACAGCCGAAATTGCCTTGGAAGTTTTGGACGTAACGTGGTGAAGTGGTACGATAGTCGGATCATGGGATAGACAATTCCATCGGAATAAGGGGCGGGTGGAAAACGGAGTTCCCCAAACCTTCTCTAAGGTGATCACAGAAACTAAATATCGATCGTACTTCAACGGCGGTCCCAAAACTAGAACGGTTCATTGACATTCTATTGATGGCGTTTCTTTCCATTGAAATCTCGGTAAACTGCTTCGCATGAACCGCTTGCCAAGACACACCGTCAAGTCACGACGCTCGTTGCCCCTTGGACAGCCATGGCAAACGCCACGGTTGACGATGTTGGCGTTAATCAGCCTTCCCGCGGCTTTGGCAATCCTCACGATGCTGTGGATTGGGACTTGGTGGATGGCCGTCTTTGTTACGATCGTCACCGTGGCATGCATATGGACGGCAAAACGCTTGGACCAAAAACAAGCAGTCTCTGCGGAAGAGGTTTTCCAAAATTGTGTTTCCGAAACGCGTCAACATGAACTCGCACTAACGTCGCTCCGAACTTCAGCAGAGCAAGCCACCATGGCGCTTACCAAAATGCGAGACGGCGTCATCATGTTGTCGCCGACACGAGAAATTTTGGTAATTAACCCATGGTCGCGTCGACTACTGGGGCTTTCCACCGAAGGCGATTTACGTGGCCGGTTGTTTCGCGAAGTGGTTAGAATCCCCGAACTTGTCAACGCCGTCGAGGTGGCTGTTGGCGGTCAAACACCACAAAAATTGTTGCTCGAAATCGTCGATGGCGTCACAACACGCCCTGTGAAAGCAAGAGTCGATCGAATCACGACTGACAAGGATTCGAACCTGCTTATGACCCTGCGTGACGAAACCGAAGCACAGCAAATCGAATCCATGCGCCGCGAATTCATCGCTAACCTTTCACACGAAATTAAGACACCATTGGCGGCCATCAAAGGCTACGCCGAAACCGTCGAATTGGCGATCGAGGATGACCCCGCAGCGGCAACTCATTTCATGGCGCAAATCCGTGGGCAATGCGTTCGGTTGGAACGATTAGTTGCCGACATGATGCAATTGGCACGAGCTCAATCAGGGCGGGAAAACCTGCAGCTAAAAACCGTTTCGCTCGCCGAAATTGTTGACGAGTCACTCTTGTCTTACCGTCCTGTCGCCGAGGCGAACCAGATCACCATTTCTCTCGATGAACACCTTGATCCGAGCGATCGAGATCGAACTTCCGAGCCCAACGTCGTTGCAGATCACGAAGCTGTTCTGACAATCGTGAACAATTTGGTAGGTAACGCGATCCGTTATACACCCCAAGGAGGCGATGTACGACTGGCATGCCGCCGACGACTTGACAAGTGGGTCTTGATTGTAGCCGACACCGGAATGGGGATGACCGAAAGTGAACAACGGCGTGTGTTCGAACGCTTCTATCGAGGCGAGAAAACACGCAAATTGGCTGCAGGCGGAACCGGTATCGGATTGTCAATCGTGAAAAATCTAACCAAAGCACTGCGTGGCGAAGTGCGACTTGAGAGTGAACCGGGAAAAGGATCCACATTCGAAATTTCACTTCCCGCTGCCGATTAGCACGCCCTCAGCCTCGCTGGTGAGCCAGCCAAACCGCATCGCTTAACTCAATTTTAACAATAGTTTCACACGATGATGGCTGTCGTACGGGTGCCCATCGGCGACTTGATCGATCAAAATACTCCCTTCATGAACGATGCCCAATCGAGGCTAGTCACTGACTGTCCGCCCGAACGAGAAAACAAACATAGATGTCTACCACGAAGGTTCTTGTCGTCGAAGACTACCGCCCTTTGGCAGAAACACTCGAATATCAATTGCGACGTGCCGGTTATGAAGTGTCACGTGCCGCCGACGGACGCGACGCGCTCAACCAAGCCAAACTTTTGTTGCCCGATGTCGTGTTCCTTGACGTCGACCTTCCAATCCTCAACGGCGTGGAAGTGTGTAAACAATTGCGAGCCGACCCGGCGACCAAAGATACGATGATCTTGATGCTAAGCGCACTCAGTGAAGAATCGGATCAAGTCGTCGGTTTCGCGGTTGGTGCCGATGACTACGTGGTCAAGCCAGTCGAAAGTTACAAGGTACTGCTACAGCGTCTCAAAGCGCTTCTACGTCGCCGGGAACAGACATTCGAGGAATCCGATTCCGTCACTCGGCATGGTGTCACAGTCGACCGACGCCGTTTCGTCGTAACAATCACGGGCGAAGTGCTGAAATTGACCAAAAGTGAATTCCGATTGCTCGAAACACTGATCCGGCAACCCGGCCGTGCGTTCGGGCGAAATGAATTGGTGGATGCGGCACTTGGCGAAGACACCATGGTGCTCGATCGCACGATCGATGTTCATGTCCGTGCCCTAAGAAAAAAGATGGGGCCCGCTGCTGATTTGGTCGAAACGGTTCGCGGGATTGGGTATCGGTTCAAAGAGTAAAGACACGCTAAATCCACTCCTTGGGGGGCAGCTCTTCAGCAAGGTTTTCAAAAGATTTTGAGAGCTGTGCCATAAACTCCCTTTTTGGCAATGTCGAATCAAGTGGATGGCCAACGAAGACGTCACAAAAAAACGGCACCAAGATCGCTTCTCCTTTCGGCAAAGCCTTGCCGAGTCCATGCATGAAAACGGGAGTGACCGGGACTTCGGGATGACGCCGTGCTAGGTGGGCAACGCCCGCTTGAAACGCATCAAGCTTCTCGGGCTCGCCTCGCGTCCCCTCGGGAAACAGTAAAACGATACCGCCATCGCGAAGCACTTCGGATATCGGTTCAAGGGGATGATGACCTCCATCACCGCGCCGTGATTTGGTTCGGTCGATCGGGATAATGCCAACAATTCGAGTTGCAAACCAACGACGAAACGGACGGGTCATAAAATAGTCCGCCGCCGCAACCGGTCGCACCGAAGCAAGCGGTTTGAGCCCCAAGATATTCATCAGCGCAAAAACATCCAAGTGACTATTGTGATTGGCAACAATGAGCGCCGGACCTTCCTTGGGCAATAATGCATGGCGACGGACATTCGTCCCCAGTACGACCATCATTAACGGGCGAACAATTAAAGCAAAAAACAAAGGTCGCAGAATTGAGTTCATTCGCGTTATTCAATCATCCATAGGTGTAATATATAAAATGAAAAAACAGCGGCGAGGTAAAGACCAACGAATCGACTCGGTCCAAGACGCCGCCGTGACCGGGAAGCGACGCACCAAAATCCTTGATCTTCAAATCTCGCTTCAGCGCCGACATGCACAAGTCGCCCGCAAAGCCAGCGATGGCAATAATGGTTCCTGCGATCAAAGATTGCCAAGGTCCCATCAACGTCAATTTGGGGCCAAGAATGCCAGCGAACAAAATTGTCGTTGCGATGCCTCCAAGCAAACCTTCCACCGTTTTTCCAGGGCTCACTCTCGGAGCGACTTTGTGCCGTCCAAATGTTTTGCCCCATAGATACTGAAAAATATCGTTCAATTCCGTCACCAAAATCAGGAACAATAACAAACCGGCCCCTGGATAAAGGGCACCGAGTTCCGATGGAAATTGAGCGGCGATGCGCGGCGTCGGCCCTTCCTGAAAAACCAATAAATAGGCAGCGTGAGAAAGACTGAACACGGTGATCATCAATGCCCAATGCAACGTGCCGGCGGCTCGTAGAAAACCATCTGTTTGGCCGATCATCAACATCCGCGTCGGGAGCCAAATGAACATCAACACGGGGATGAACATGATGAACATCCCATACCAAGCACTGGCGGCAAAATAGTATTGGCCAGCAATCGACAAGTACGCGTAGAACAACACTCGCCGATCCGATCGGCGTGTCGGCGTCATCGACAAAAATTCCTTCAACGCCAAGAAACTGACAAAAGCAAAGAAGACAATCGCCGCGGTTCTTGACCAAAACAAAGCGCACGAAAAGATACCAACGATCGCCCACCACGTGCGTACCCGTTCACGGAGTTCCACGAAATCGCGATCCGGATTGAGTCGTTGAATCACAATCGACACAACGCTTGCGATCAACAACGCTGCAAAAATGCAAACAATCGCGATCCGAACTTCGGGACTCAATTCCATGGTAGCTCATTGGTGATGGAGGCTAAACAATTGCAGCATCAGTCTAACAGGAGCCCGCGCAGCGTGTTTCTGCGCGAAAGAAACGAGAAAGCCGGACAAGATTTCAGCAATCACCTACCGAGCTTAAAAGCTTCGACTACATCGCGTTTGCAGACCAAAAGTGGAACCGCCTGGCGTTAAGACGAAGCCAATTTTTCTCGCATGTTGTCCTTTGCTACTCCGATGGCTTCGGGCAACTTGCTAGGGTCTTTGCCACCGGCTTGCGCCATATCGGGGCGACCTCCGCCACCTCCGCCGACAATTTTCGCTGTGGCTCCGACCCATTCGCCCGCCTTGATGCCTCGCTCCACCAATTCACGGCTGACTCCACCTACCAAAACCACCTTGTCGCCTTGGATAGCGGCCAACAAAATGGCCGTTGGCAGATCGCTTTTTTTGCGGATTTGGTCAATCCAACCTCGCATCACATTCGGGTTCGCTCCTGGCGTTTCAGCTACGATCACCATTGAATCGCCGATCGTTTCACCACCGGCAATCAAATCATCTGCTGTCAACTTGCCGCCCGCTGTGACTTGACTCAGCTCTTTGACAAGTTTCTTACGATCACCAAGCAATGAACCGATTCGATCGACAACATCACTAACCGAGACATTTAGTCGACGCGTAATTTCGCGAACCGCAGCCCGAACCGAATTGTAATCGTCGGTATCCACTGGCTTGTCCGCTTTTTTGGCGACAAACGCTTCCGAGTGTTGCAAAGGCTTGCCAGCAGAAAGCTCCTTTTTCAATTGCCGCACTTCGGCCGACAATTCTTCCGTTGCCGCAATCGCGTCTTTGGCATCACACCCTAAAGTCTCGGCAACCTTTCCGAGTAATTCACGTGTTTCAACGCGGTGAGATTGAGCCCGCGTGCCTGTCAATGCTTCGATCCGTCGTGTTCCAGCCGAAACACTTTCTTCGACCACCAACTCGAACGCTTCGACTTGCTTGGTGTTCGACAAGTGAGTTCCACCGCAAAGCTCTTTGCTGTACTCGCCCATCGAAACCATGCGAACCGGGTCAGGATACTTTTCGCCAAACAACATCATCGCTCCAGCGGCTCTCGCGTCGACCAGCGGCACGGTATTCCAAACGATTGGGTCAGCCGCTTCGATGCACATCCAAACATCTTTTTCGATTTCGACAAGGGTATCTTCATCGATCGCTTGTTGATTGGTGAAGTCGAACCGCAAGCGATCCGCTTCGACCTTACTCCCCTGTTGCTGAGCGTGTTTGCCGATGTTTTTGTGCAGAGCAAAGTGCAGCAGATGGGTGGCCGAGTGCGCACGGCACAACGCTGCGCGATGTTTCGTATCCACGGTGGCGGTACAGGTTTCGCCTTCGTGAATTTCCCCATTTATCAAATGGCCGTGGTGAACAATCAAGCCTGCGTGACGCTGTGTATCGGTCACGAGAAACTCAAACTTGTCACTCGAAATCACACCATTATCGCCAACTTGGCCGCCCGACTCTCCATAGAACGGAGAATGATCCAAAACGAGCCGAAGATCACTCTTTCCAGGTCGATCGACATGACTAAGAAGTTGCCCGTCGTCGTCCCTACCGCCTTGGCCTGTGATGACGCCCTTGATAATTGCTTGAGACTGAGTTTCCTCGTAGCCCACAAACGGGGTCTCTCGGAGTGCTTCTTTGAGTGTTTCGAGTGGTCCGGTTTGGAACAATTCACGCTGACCAGCACCGCTAACCAATGCATGTTCGTCCATCGCCTCGCGATACCCTGCCCAATCGAACGTAAAGTTCTGTTCGGCGCTAAGCGTTTGCAACAACTCCGGTGGCACGCCATAGGTGGTATTCAGGACTGCCGCTTCGGCACCAGGAACCATCACGCTTGATTCATCTCGCATTTGCTCAAACAGTTGCTCAATTCGTTTCATCCCTCCATCGATCGTGCCAAAGAATGCGTTCTCTTCTGACTTAATCACCTGCGCAACTCGCTCGCTCGTTTCGCTCAATTCCGGATAAGCAACCTTCGATGCTTCGGCAACCGCTTCGACCAGCTTGTAAAGGAATGGTTCGCGCAGATCCATTTGATAGCCGTCCAATACCGCACGACGAATCAACCGCTTGATGACGTACTTGGCATCCTTGGGACCAGGATAAACGTTTTCGTGAATCGCAAAAACGCTGGCACGAGCATGGTCGGTAATCCTGCGCAACCGGCGACCATTGTCGCTGAGGTAGTCATATTTGACACCGCAAACTTCCGAGGCAGCCTCAACGATCGGGAACAGACTGTCAATGTGAAAATTGGTCGGAACGCCTTGCATCACACTTGCCGTTCGTTCCAACCCCATTCCCGTGTCAATGTTCTTGCTCGGCAACGGGTTGAGGTTTTCGGGTGGTTCGCCGACGCGGTTGAATTGGGTGAAGACCAGATTCCAGATTTCAACGTCGCTGCCGTCATCAAGGTGGTAATAGACTTCGCTACAGGGACCACAAACGCCATCGGGGCCTTGGCTGGGAGCCGAAGCAGGCCAAAAATTTTCGTCTTCGTCCATGCGAACAATCCGCGACTCGGGAAGTCCGACTTTGTCTTTCCAAAGGTTGAACGCTTCGTCGTCATCCTTGTAAACGGTCACCGACAACCGCTCACCGGGAATGTTGAGCCATTTTTTGTCGGTTAGGAATTCCCAAGCCCATCGGATCGCATCTTCTTTGAAGTAATCTCCAAAGCTGAAATTCCCTAACATTTCAAAGAACGTATGGTGAAACGCCGTACGGCCAACGTTGTCGATATCGCCCGTTCGCAAGCATTTTTGGCACGTTGCCGCCCGAGTGAACTCCAGTTTCACTTTGCCAAGAAAATGGTCTTTAAACTGATTCATCCCCGCCGGGGTGAACAGAACCGAGGGGTCCCAAGTCGGTACGAGCACATCGCTCGGTTTGCGAACACACCCTTTTGACTCGAAAAAAGCTAAATATTTCTCGCGTAACTCGTCAGTTTTCATAGCGTTTGCAGCGGATAATCAGTGAAAAGACCCAGAAAATTTCGATGGAACATCAGTCCCGCAACTGTGATGATATCGAAACGAGTCTTTTCAGCAGAGGGTACATCGAACCGAGAGCGGATATAATGCGACAAGTCGAAACTGTTTCCTCCCCTCTCAATCAACGAAATGCTATCTGATGGCTATCCCTCCTTGGACTGTTGAATTGCTCCGCCGTGGCCTGAGCGATGTCGCGCGGCGTGCCAGCGAACCTGAAACGCTCGAAAAACTAAAAACTCAAGCGACCGAGATTATCAACGAACTACCGCAAACGGCCGCTCGCGGGTTCGACGCGGTCATGCGTGCCACCGAAGCGGGCCGCAAGAATGTTCAGCGCTGGAGCCAAAGGCAATCGGCCGTGACGATTCCGCTGGTCAACGCGAGCGGTGTGCTGGTTTCACCTTATGGCACCGGCGTTCGGGTGTCCGACCAAGCGGTCGAAGCAGCCTACGCATGTCTGCACGGCGATATCCGCAAAGACCATCAAGCAATGGAGCGTTTGCAACGGCATTTGCACCGCCAACTGCCATCGACGTCCGATGTCGATATCGCTGTGACGACCAACTTCCAGGCCACCCTGGTCGCGCTCGTGATTGGCATGAGCCAAAAAGACATTTTGGTACATCGCAGTCAAGCAATTCGGCTTCGTGGCGGCACATCCCTTGTCGACACGATGAATGCTCTGGTACCGATCGTTCAAGAGGTCGGCGCGAACGACGGCGTTGAAATGTCGGACTTTGATGAATACGATTCGTTTTGCCTCGTTCTTGCCGATGACGAGACTCACGACGCCTTGCCAAAGCCGCTTGAATTGAACGATCGTGACTGTATCCAAGTGGTCGTTTTGCCAATCGCGTCGCTAAAGCAATCAGCCAACGATACTCTTCCCTCGGTCGAAAAGATGCTCGACGCAGGAGCCGATTTGGTCATCGTCGAAGGAGGTGGCGTGTTCGGCGGACCGGAATGTGGAATCATGATCGGAAAAACAAACTTGGTTCGATCGATCACCTCGACCGCAATTTGGCCCTCGTTCGCAGCCGGCAGCGCGGTGATGGCGATGTTAGCATCGACAATGCAAAACTTAACCAGTGCGCTCGGTGCGTCGCTGCCGATTGAAGAATTAATTGAAACGAGTGATGACAATTTACGTTTACGAGCCGAACGAATGGCGACCCGATTGAGTGCTTCCGATTCGATCAAAAGTTGTCAAGTCACCAACGATGAGGCTCGAGTGACCACGAAAGGCCGATGGCGATTCCCATCGCGTCAAGTGCGTATTGAACACGCATCGCTTGACGGACAGGAATGGGCCGACCAATTGAGAGACGAATTTCCATCGCTATTGGTTGGGGTCGAAGGCTCGGCAATCAAGATCGATTTACGTTGGATCGCTCCGGCCAATGACGCTCGGATTGGTGAGCTTTTGGTTCCGCAGCACGATGTTGACGCTACGGAGAATCCCGAGACGACGAGTACGCCATAGAGGCGTTTTACGGTAACGGGCCCGAAAGGTTTCGTCCGTCATTTCCGCCCAACCGTCAAGCGGTAATGTTTGCATCGGGTACGACTGGGTGCTTGTGGTTTCTTGACGATTGGTTTGTCGACCTGGGCGCCGCCTATGGGGCTTTCGATTCCATGGACAAACCTCTTGGCAAACATCGCACCCGAACACCCAATCGCCGATGCCCAATTCGAGGTTCGGATCGATCGATTGTTCAGCCTTCGATTCGCTATCACATCGCTTTTCAATCGTCAAATAGCTAATGCAGCGTGTCGCATCGAGCACGCCGGGTCGAGGAAAAGCATCGGTCGGGCACGCATCGAGACAAGCCGTACAGGTCCCACAATGCGACGAAACGTGAGGTTCATCTGGTGGCAATGCGACATCCGTAAGGACACAAGCAAGAAAGAAGTAGCTGCCGAGTTGTTTGTTTAGCAGCAGTGTGTTCTTTCCTCGCCACCCCAAACCCGCAAGCTGCGCCACTTCGCGTTCCATCAACGGCGCAGTATCAACAATGCCTCGCGCCTTTGATTCGCTGTTCCAATTGCGAAGCATTCGACAGAGTCGTTTGAGTTTCGGATGGATTTGATCATGGTAATCGTCGCCACTCCAAGCATAACGTGCCACTTTTCCCCTGCCGACCGGGACTGTGGGGGTCGGAGTGTCGGACGGGTAAGGATAGGCAAGACAGATCACTGACTGGCATCCTTCGAGAACGCCGCGAGGGTGTCGGTAGGCATCGAGCCGATCAGCAAAGTATTGCATTTCGCCCGCGAAACCAGCATCAATCCACTCGACTAATCTTGAAAAGCCCGTTGCATTGACCGCTTGCGCCACACCGACTTTGGCAAACCCAAGACGAGCCGCTCTTGCTCGAAAGGCATCCATGAAAGCTTCCGGCGAAAAACCGGATAGAGCAGTCGTTTCGTTTCCAAGTATTTCGTTCATCCAATCCCCATGGCGCGAAGCGGCGCGATACAATTACGGTCACTTTCCATTTTGTCTGTTTTCATCTAGCTCGCGCTTAGCCGCTTGGCCGATCGTGGATACGCTAATGTGCCAGCCAAGCCCTTCATTCTTTGTGGAGCCGAGTATGACCAGTGACGAAAACCTGTCGACCGACCTGAACGCATCCGACTCAACAACAACCGAAACGCCTTCCGCGAAACAATCGAGTTCCCGTCGATTGCTTCTATTGCTTGGCGTCTTGGCGCTAATGTGCGGTGCACTGGCATTTGACTACAAAGTCGCGCGACCGTCGGTACAAAATGCCCATGATGCGGTCGCCGATTTGAACGTCATGCATAACGCGGTGCCTCAGTTTAACGTAATGACCAATCAGATGGTTGAGGAGATTGTCGGCAAGCCACCTGCAGATACATTCAAGGATGGCAATTACACGGTTGAAGTCTATAGCTGGCAATCGGGGCTTCCTTTTCGTACTTACAAATTGTACGCCGTTTACCAAACCGTTGGAAAGAACCTGATGTTGTTTCGTTTACATAAGTTCAATTACGAATTGACCAAAGACGTGATTCCGTTCCCCGAATCAACGGTTATGAAAGCCACCACTGAGGAATTAGCGGCGTACAAAATTGAAGAAGACTTAGCTGCAATGGAATCGATGCGTTACCTTGAAGAGTACAAAAGTTCGCAAAGCTTATATACACCGATTAATGTGTTTAAAGACATCTCACCCAAATCATCCGGCAACCCTCCAACCGGAATCTAACCGCCGCGCAGATGGTGAACACCTTGATGGTTCCACGCGGTTCTTGGGCGACTTTCCTGGTCTTGGCGATTTCCCCCGTCACTGATCCCCCCGTCACTGATCCCCCCGTCACTGATCCCCCCGTCACTGATCCCCCCGTCACTGATCCCCCCGTCAACGCCGCACATTTACTCAATGAACTCGGTTACAATAAGGGTCCTGCCTAGCAACTTACCTCGCCTGCGAGACTCTCACTTGCGTCCTTTGTTTTTGGATACGCTGAATTGATGCTTTCTCGATCGCCTTCTTCATTGTTCGTCATTTGGGTTGCCTTTGCGTTCACCCTACCTACGCTTTCCTCCGCGGACGATCTCGTCCTACCGCTTGCCGATGCAGTAGCAACTTCCCAAGCGGAAATGAAACCCTACGCGGAAGCCATCGAGCATACTGACCAGGAAATCGAGATGATGCCAATTCCCGGTGGCACGTTCCTGATGGGCAGCCCTGATTCGGAAGCCAATCGACGGAAAGACGAAGGGCCGCAGCATGAAGTCTCGGTCGCGCCGTTCTGGATCGGCAAATACGAAATCACTTGGGATCAATACGATGCTTGGAGTGAGAAAATGGACCAACTTCGACGCCAAATGATGTCACTAGCAGCGTCTCCGCGTGATGCTTTAGTCGATGGTGTTTCAAGACCAACCGAGCCCTATACCGACATGAGTTTTGGAATGGGAAAAGGCCAATTCCCGGCGATTTGCATGACCCAGCACGCCGCCAGAAAATTTTGCCAGTGGTTATCAGTCAAGACAGGAAGGTACTACCGTCTGCCCACCGAGGCCGAATGGGAATATGCCGCTCGCGCCGGAACGACAACGTCCTATTCATTCGGCGAAGACTCTGAACAGCTTGATGACCACGCGTGGTACTTCGACAACAGCGACGATGCTTATCACGAAATTGGTCTGAAAAAGCCAAATCTTTGGGGGTTACACGACATGCACGGCAATGTCGCGGAATGGGTCTTGGATCAATATATCGCGGACGGCTATTCGCAAAACGCCAATACGGATAACCCGCTTACCATACCAACCACCTTGTTTCCGCGAGTGGTGCGCGGTGGCAGCTGGAACAATGATCCCGCGATGCTTCGATCAGCCGCGCGCGAAGGATCTTCCGCAAAATGGAAAGATCAAGACCCTCAATTGCCGCAAAGCATTTGGTACCTAACCGACGCTCTTGGCGTTGGATTCCGTATCGTGCGTCCGCTGACGGAACCGACCGAATTAGAAAAAACAGAAAAATGGGCCAACACCGCTCCTGAACAAAAGGACCAAGAATAACACTCAGCTGCAAATTGAATCACCTCTGCTCGTTTCCCACCAAAGTTTTCCTATCCCCTCCTTCAAAGGAATCACCCGATGAAAACCACGCTTACTCCCTCCAATGAATCACGTCGTGAATTTTTCAAAAACACTGGCAAGATTGCGGCCGCATCGACGTTGGTCGCCGCTGCGAATAGCCGCGTCCATGCAGCAGAGGACAACACGATTCGTGTCGCATTGGTTGGTTGTGGCGGGCGTGGAACCGGTGCCGCACTGAACTGCTTGGAAGTCGACAACGGACCGGTGAAATTGGTTGCGTTAGCGGATGTTTTTGAGCAAGATTTGCGAAGCACTCATGCGGCACTTTCGGGACATAAGAAAATCAAAGCAAAGGTCGATGTTTCGGAGGATCAAAAATTCATCGGGTTCGATGCCTACAAGAAGGCGATGGATTGCCTGCGACCGGGTGACATTGTCATTCTCGCAACGCCTCCCGGATTTCGTTGGGTTCATTACACCTACGCGATCGAGAAAGGACTGAATGTTTTCATGGAGAAGCCGGTAACGGTGGACGGGCCGACATCCAATCGGATGTTGGAACTCAACAAGAAAGCGCTCGACAAAAACTTAAAGGTTGGCGTCGGATTGATGTGCCGTCATTGCAAGGGACGCCAAGAACTATTTGACCGCATTCAAAATGGCGAAATTGGTGACGTTTTGATGATGCGTGCCTACCGGATGTCGGGGCCAACCGCGACCGCCGCTGTCATGCCCAATCCAGGGAAGATGAGCGACTTGATGTACCAAATCAAAAAATTCCACGGCTTCCTTTGGCTCAGTGGCGGTGCAGTCAGCGATTTTTTGATCCACAACATCGACGAGTCTTGTTGGATGAAAAACGATTGGCCAGTCAAAGCGATTGCTCTTGGTGGTCGTCATTATCGCGGCCAGTGTATCGACCAAAACTATGATTCTTACGGAATCGAATACACCTTTGGTGATGGGACCAAGTTGTTCGTTGACGGCCGAACCATCGCCGGTTGCAAGCAAGAATTCGCTAGCTACGCACATGGTTCGAAAGGCTTGGCCGTGATCAGTAGCGCCTCACACACCCCTGCAAAATCGCGGATCTATGAGGGTCAAAACTTTGACAAAAACAAGATCACTTGGGCATTCCCGCAACCTGAACCGAGCCCGTATTTCGAAGAGTGGGTCGACCTGATTGATGCAATTCGCAGCGACAAGCCGTACAACGAGGTCGAGCGAGGCGTGATGGCGTCAGCCGTGACTTCGATGGGGCGTATGGCTGCTCACACTGGCCAAGAAATCACGCTTGAACATTTCATGTCGCAAGACCATGAATTCGCTCCCGAAATTGACAAGCTAACTCTCGACTCGGAGCCACCGCTGAAGCCGAACGCAGAAGGCCGCTACAGCGTCCCAATGCCTGGCCTCGTCAAGAAGCGCGAATACCTATAACGACTGGGTTCGCCCTGGTAAGTCAAAAGCCTCTGACTAGATCACCCCCGCAGAGGCTCGTGTCGGGCCGTTTAGCGGCAGCGTCATTCGACCGGATTGCTGCCCTGAAACACGCCGGTGGTTTGTCTTGACGCTTGCTTTGTCTTGACACTGAATGCCATTTTTTGCCAACACGCGTATTTCAACCTACCGGCCCGACGGTTTGCTCATCATGAGTTTGTAATGTCCCGTACCGAGTAGATCGTCGATCCTAGTTCGCAACTCCGGCGTGATGTCGACCTTATACTTATCGCTCTTCATATGGACGACTTCCCCCTCATCCAAGCTCAAACTGAGTAGCATTTCTTTGGGACCAGGATAGCCACGCAGAATCTCTCTTAGTCGGTTCAGCACTTCGGGAGTATGCGTTTTTTCATCGATCCGAATTCGCATTCCATGCGTGTATCTTTGGTCGAGTCCTTCCAGTGGAATCAACTCATCCACAATTAGATTCGCCTCATCCCCCCCCC
>SJPJ01000002.1:635277-815551 GCA_007859835.1 Novipirellula herctigrandis
CTTTGGGCCAGACGATACATCGGATGGCCCCTTGCATGTCCTCCAAGTCGAAGTTGGCGTACTTTGACGGCGCCCCCGGTTTGGGGTTCTTCGTATGCGCGATTTTGATCGAACTAATCATGCCACCAAGGGTCACTTCGCCGCGGTCTTTGATCTCGGAAAGTCCATCCGTGGTATGGGTTCGGAAGGTCGCAAGTTTCGGTTCAAATTCTGCTAGCGGATGGCTATCGAGATAGAATCCGAGGACCTCTTTCTCCGCCAAGAGCTTCTCACGTTCGGGCATTTCATCCATCTCAGGCAACGGAGTCGACGTAGCAGCATCTCCGTCCTCTTCTTCGTCATCAAATGCGCCAAATAGACTGACCTGACCGCTCCTTTTGTCCGCTTGGACAGCGGCTCCGGACTGCAAAGCTCGTTCAATCACTGAAATCAGTTGACTCCGCTTCGCACCGAAACCATCCATCGCCCCGGCTTTGACCAATGTTTCAATCGCGGACTTGTTACAGGCCGATTGGTCAACACGTTCACAGAAATCAAAAATATCCTTGTAGGGGCCATGCTTTTTGCGTTCTTCGGTAATCGATATTGCCGTTGAACCGCCACAACCTTTGATCGCCGAGAGTGCAAAGAAAATCTTACTATCATCAACTGAAAAATCCGCGTCGCTTGTGTTGACATCAGGATGGACGATCTCAATCTCCATACGGTCGCAGTCTTCCATATGCTCGACCAACGCATCTTTCCGCTTAAAGTTGCGTCCCGAAATATCGCTCGACAAAAGAGCCGCCATAAACTCAACGGGATAGTGAGCTTTTAAATATGCGGTTTGGTAGGCAACAAGTGCGTAAGCGGTGCTGTGGGACTTATTGAAACCATAACCGGCAAACTTGACGATCAGCGTCCAAATATCTTCAGCATCTTTTTCGCCAAGGCCACTTTCGCCACAGCCCTTGATAAAGACATCGTGGTTCTGGTTGATCAACGCCTCTTTCTTTTTGCTGATCGCCTTAATACACGTATAGGCCTTGGCCAACGGGACATTACCGAGACGATTTAGAATCCGCATCACTTGTTCCTGATAGACCATGATCGAGTTGGTCTCTTCAAGAATCTCTTTGAGCACCGGATGCTTGTACTCGGGTTGCTGACGACCGTGTTTGATATTCACGTAGTCATCGACCATACCGCCTTCGAGCGGACCTGGGCGATAGAGTGCCGCTGTCGCGATGATGTCGCTAAATTGGTCAGGCTTCATTCGCGTTAACAGGTCACGAATGCCACCCGATTCGAGCTGAAAAACTCCCTTGGTTTCGCCCCGCTGCAACAATGCGTAACTTTCCTTGTCATCAAGCGGAAACTTCAGCGGATCGATCGCTTTTCCGGTCGTTTGCTCGATCAATTTGACCGTCCGACTTAGGATCGTGAGGTTACGAAGACCGAGAAAGTCCATTTTCAGTAGCCCCGATGCTTCCACATCGTTCATCGACCACTGAGTGATGACATCCTGTTTCCCAGGAACGCGTGTCAGTGGGACGAATTCGGTCAACGGCCGATCCGCAATAACCACCGCAGCAGCGTGCGTACCGATATTTCGTGCCAAACCTTCGATCTTCATCGCTAGATCGAGTAGTTCGCGGACTTCGGGATCACCATCGTAGGTCATTTTCAAATCGGCACTCTTATCAAGTGCTTTTTTGATCGTGATCTTCAGCTCGTCCGGGACCATTTCGGTGATCTGGTTCACACGCACTAGCGGGACACCAAGCGCACGGCCGGTATCCTTGATCGCCGCTCGGGCGGCCAATGTTCCAAAGGTCCCGATTTGGCAAACCATGTCGTTTCCATAGCGCCGCTTGACGTAGTCAATCACTTCGATACGACGTTCTTTTTCAAAGTCAATATCGATATCTGGCGGCTCGGTTCGACTTTCATCTAAGAAACGTTCAAACAGCAGGTCGTACCGGAGTGGACAGACGTGCGACATGTAAAGTGCATAACAAACGATTGCACCGACCCCGCTACCACGAGCGGTCGCTGAGATACCTTGATCGCGAGCGTAATTGACGAAGTCCCAAACGATCAAAAAGTAAGTTGGGAAACCGAGTTTTTCGATCACGCCAAGTTCGCGATCGAGTCGAGCGATCACTTCCTCGGAAAGTTCGCCATCAACGATACGTTCGGTGTCACCCTCGTACCGGTCCAACAATCCTACGACGCACAACTCTCGCAAATACTCTATTGGCTTTTTGTTATCGGGGCACTCAAACTTGGGGAAGAAGTGCTTGCCGAGTTCGATTTCAATTTCGACAGAGTCTGCGATTTCCTGGCTGCGTGCGACCGCATGCTCGAGTCCGGGAAACTTTTCGTACATTTCACCGGGGCTGCGCAAGAAGAATTGGTCGTTCTCCATCTTCATTCGCGACGTGTCGGTGCGGAACCGGCCGGTGTTAATGCACAACATGATATCTTGTGCCTCCGCGTCCGATTGATCGACGTAGTGACAATCGCTGGTGGCGACCAACGGGATGCCAACGCGGTTTGCGATGTCGACGGCCCCCTCCAATTGTTGCCGTTGGATCTCGACGCCGTTGTTCATGATTTCGATGAAGTAGCGATCCCCAAAAACACGTTCGAACCAACCGGCGATATCACGTGCCTCTTTTTCGTGCTCCTCGGTTTGGATGCCCTTTAAAATCGCGCGGCTAAACTCGCTGCTGACGCAGCCCGACAAGCAAATGATCCCTTCGTTATATTTTTCCAGGATTTCCTTATCGATCCGCGGTTTAAAATAGAAACCTTCAAGTGACGCAGCGCTAGCGAGTCGAACGAGGTTGCCGAAACCGGTGCGATTTTTCGCTAGCAGCGTCAGGTGATAGCTGGCTTGCTTACTGCTACTGGCGCCTCCTTTGTCGAAACGGCTTCCTGGAGCAATGTATGCTTCATAGCCAATAATTGGGTTGATCCCCGCACCTTTGGCTTTACGATAAAATTCCAACGCACCGTGCAGGTTGCCATGATCGGTAAGCGCCATCGCATTCATACCGTGGCTAACACAGCGATCAACCAATTTTCCGACATCGCCCGCCCCGTCCAAAAGGCTGTAGTGGCTGTGGCAATGGAGATGAGCGAATGGCTTTGGGGGGGCCAACTCGGCTTCGGTTTCAGCAATTTCAAGCGGTGCGTTCATCAGTTGATTCTCCGTAAAAAGACAAGTACTCGCCTCTTCCAATGCCCTTTCGACAATGTTGATGTGTCAACATTGGTTAACAGTGGATCGTTGAGTGGAAGCCGCCGCAACGCAGAGTCGCGGACAAGCCGCGTATCGACGATGACGTTAGCCTACCGTCGAGGCAGCGTCGGGTCAGTGACTTGACAAGCAAAAAATGGAATTTGTTTTTCCGCCCAATTGAGTTTTCTCGGGCCTTAATGAAGCTGTCATCGGGACGATTTGCCGCAGAAACATCCGCAGAAATTTTGCTTAACTTCTCCTTGGCTTTTTTCGCTCAAGCTGCCATAATGGAGTCGACTTAATCGCAGAGAGCCCTTCTAGACCGGCTCTCGCTTACCTTCCCACCTTTCCAAAGCGGCCCCTTTGGCTGGCTGCTTGCTGCGA
The DNA here is from genome assembly GCA_007859835.1 of Novipirellula herctigrandis. Classification (GTDB taxonomy): domain Bacteria; phylum Planctomycetota; class Planctomycetia; order Pirellulales; family Pirellulaceae; genus Novipirellula_A; species Novipirellula_A herctigrandis. The sequence goes on from SJPJ01000002.1 coordinate 638,891, forward strand.
AGTTATCCTCTGACTAGGAGTCTGCGTTCTGTGAGAAAGCAAATATTTTTGCCGCTGCGTTTGGCCGTTGGCTGGGAGCTTTCTCCGAGACTGCTGAGCATCCTTGGTGCCCTCGCGTTGGTCCTGCTACGGGTGACCATTGGATGGCACTTTTACACCGAGGGAATGGAAAAATATTCCGCTGGTAATTGGACCGCAGCACCCTTTTTCGTGAACGCCAAAGGCCCGCTGGCAGAACAATTCCGCGGGATGGTTTGGGACAACGATGGTTCGATCCGTCTTGACCGCGACACCGTGATGCTTCAATGGGCCACGGTTCGCGATGAAGTCGCTGAGCATTACGGCTTTGACAAAGAACAAACTCGACAAGCCCAGGCGAACTACGCCAAAGCGGTCGAACAGTATGACTGGATTATCAGCGAAAACGCTGCGGATTTGGAAGAGTTCAAACTCGGAGTCGCTCGGATAGCGAAATTGGACTCCGATCCGGTTCGCGACGGTGTTTCGAGCCTGGGTGGCCAGCGAGACACGATCCGCAAAGAGTGGACAGGCAAAGGAAAACCAGCACTGGGGCAAATCAACTCGCTTTGGGAAACTTATATCGGGACGCAAAATGCCCTGGCCACTCGCGAACAAGTCGACTCGACGCCCGCCTATAAATTAATGAAGCCGCGCAGCGCGTTGATGGACACGAGTATCATTGATGTGATGTTGCCCTATTTTGATATCGCCGTTGGTTTATGTCTGCTATTTGGGTTATTCACTCCCGTCGCAGCGTTAGCCGCCGCCGGTTTTCTCGGTTCAGTTGTACTGAGCCAATTTCCGCCGACCACTGGCCCTACATCGAGTATGTATCAATTGATTGAATCGATGGGCTGTTTGGTGCTGGCAGCGACGGGTGCTGGACGTTTTGCCGGCCTCGATTACTTCCTTCATCTCATCGTCCGTAAAGTCTGGGGTGGCCCCAGCCAAAACGCTTAGGTTCAACTTTTGAACCGAAAATCCCCAATCAGCGAATCAAAAACTAGTAACGAGGCATAGAACCATGGTCGATAAACTATCCACTGACGACCGCAAAGTCGGCGAAGACAACTATTACGAAGCGGTTGGCAGCTACTACGACGTCAACCGTCGCGACTTCCTGCGAGGCATCATTTCCGCCGGTGCGGTTAGTGGTGCGGGACTCGGGGCTGCCTACTTTGGCTATGGCAAAGTAAAGGATCCAGTACGGGTCGCCGTAATCGGTACCGGCGACGAAGGCAATGTATTGATTGGCGGATGCAATCCCGAGTACGTCGAAGTGAAGGCGATTTGCGACATCCGGCCGTTCAGCCAATTCCGAGCTTTCAACGGTGATTGGTCCAGTCCTGCTGCACTTGGTCGTCGCCCCGGTTTGATCAATGTCGCTGGATACAAGGACGAGGCCGAAGCTCGCCGCAACGTCAAAGTCTATGACGCCAGCAACGGTGGAATCATGGCGTGTCTGGATGATCCCGATATCGAAGCGATTATCATTGCATTGCCGCTTTGGCTACATGCACCGGTTGCCGCTCAAGCGATGGAGCGTGGTCTGCATGTGCTGACCGAAAAGTTGATGGCACATAACGTTGCCCAATGTAAAGTGATGTCCCGCATGGCAGCCCAGCTCGAAGACAAGGGCGGAAATCCTATCCATTTGGCGACCGGCCACCAACGTCACTACAACGTTAAGTACGACAACGCGGTCAACCTCATCCGCTGGGGACTGCTCGGCCAACTGCATCATATTCGTGCCCAATGGCACCGAGGCAATTTGCCGGGCGCCGATAGCTGGTCGATGCCGATCCCGGGTGGCGAGAAGATGAAGGACGGAAAAATCTTCGATCGCATCGCCAAGGATCTTCAATACCGCCGCGAAGCTCTCGAAGGCACCGTCGATCCGAAACTGCGTGAAAACCTGAAAATGGAAATCGCTCAGTGGGAAGCTTGGGATCAGGACAAGACGATCGATCCATCAAAGTTTGGCTACAACGAATACACGCTGCAAGGCAAAATATTCAGTCCAATGGAACTGCTGCATCGTTGGCGATTGTTCGGCCCAACCGGTGCAGGTTTGATGGCAGAACTAGGCAGTCACCAACTCGATGCAGTCAGCATCTTCCTTAGTTCGCTTCGAGACGACGGAAAGAAGGTGCACCCTCTCAGCGTTCATGCGGTTGGTGGACGTCACATCATGCCAATGGACCGTGAAGTGGGCGACCACGTGTATTGCATGTTTGAGTTCCCAGGACCGGAATATTCGGAAACCTTCGATGTCGGTTACTACGACCGTGTCCAACAGTACCCGAACCCCAAACAACCTCGCAACGGTCCTGTCGAAGGTTACGAAACCGATCCGAACAAGAAGGTGGTTGTGACCTATTCGTCGATCAACGGAAACGGTTTCGGCGGCTGGGGCGAAGTCGTGATGGGAACCAAGGGGACGTTAGTCTTGGAAAAGGAAACCGACGTACTACTGTATCGAAATAGCGACACCAGCAGCAAAGTGGGCGTGTCTAAGAAAGAGGGCGGTTATGCTCTCGATACAAGCGCAAGTGGCGACTACGCCGCGCCGACGGCAAAAGCCGCCGCTGCGGGGCCAGTTAGCCGAGGCTACCAAGAAGAAATCGAGCATTGGGCGTACTGCATACGCAATCCAGATGGCGAGAACAATGTTCGGTGCTATCCAGAGGTCGCGATGGGCGATGCAGTCATCGCTATGGCCACCAATGTTGCACTCAAAAATGCAGCGTCGGGCAAGAGTGGCTATATGAAATTTGAAGAAGATTGGTTCAAAGTGGATAGCGACGCGGTTCCCGACGATAGCAAAATCGCTGATGCGGAAGCTTTCATGAAGAAGCCCGTCGCATAACTCGTTTTCTCGCTGTGATTTAATTTAATAGCAGCGTGATTCGTTGCCTTTCGATCCATGAAGGGCAAGCACGAAGATTGAACCTTAACGAACGCTACATACAAGGCACTTTGATTGGCAAGTTTTGCCGATTAAGGTGCCTTTTTCTTTTTTGCGGCTCTTCGTAGTGGGGCAAATGCCTCGGCGTAGTACGGTTCCACCGATGAACACACGTATTAACGGTCGAATGCATTAGAACACCCTTGTTTTGATGGACCAAATTTGGCTGCATTCAAATGATTCCTAAGCAATCCATTGCAATCACAATCGGCTTAATGCTGCTGGTTTGCTTTGTAGCCTACCCGCTCACACATGCTTCGAGAGCGTCTGAAGGCGCAGAACACGCGTTTCGAGTTCCGCCGGTTTCGGCCAAGGCCAATCAAACAACAACACCCTGGACTCCAACGAAAAAAAGAAATTCAGCAGATCGCATTGCAGGACCTACCACACCACCACGATTAACCCACAACCCGTTTTGTGATCCCCCGCTGGCATCAACAACCCCGCTGGCATCAACAACCCCGCTGGCATCAACAAAGCTGCAAATCCCGAAACCATCTCGGTTGCCAATTCCCTCTCTAACGAGCAGTGCGTTCCCAAGGCCCAAACGGATCGCGGCACGTTCTTTCGCCAGCTATCCGAACAAGGACGAAGCGGAAGCGGAAGCGGAAGAGACCGACGCCACAGACGTCGAAGAATTGCCGCCACCTCGGAACCACGACCAAAATGACAAAGAACTCGACCTTGGAAATCCATCCGCTTCGGCGTCCAACAAAACACCTGAAGAAATCGATGTAGAGAAACAAGATTCATTGGAAAGCGAAACGGATCCGTCAAATCGGAAAATTGACGACGATTCCGAGAAGCAGTCGGATGATGCTGAAGAAGGTGAGGACAAGGACGAAGAAAACAACGAAGAGTCAGATGCGCTGCAAAAAGCGATGGCAGCCCCTTTTCCACACGTACCAACTTGGCAACTAACCTTGGTGGACAGCGTCCATTTGGGAATCACTAACAACCGTGATGTTGCTGTGCTACAACCTGCTCCGAAAGCGAATGCGGCAGCAGTATCATTTGAACGGGGTGACTTTGACCCTGTTTTTGGCCTCTCGGTCTTCGGGGGCGAAGACGACCGCCAAGTCCGCAGCGAAATTCAAAACTTTGGCGCAAAGACGAATTATCAGAACCGCGACTTTTTCAAACCAGTCGATGGATTGAATCAAATCTATTTGAAACAAAGATTGATGAACGGCGGCAGTTATGAGATTGGGGTCGGGACCGACTACCAACGCTTTGTGCCGGCCGGTTCCGAACTGATTTTGCCATCCGCATGGGAATCGTCAATCAATATTAACTACATCCAACCACTGCTTCGCGGACGTGGTAAAGCCGCAGCGACCGTCAAACTACGTGTCGCCCAAGCAAAACAGGAACAATCACAATACGAGTTCTACACGGAATTGCGTGAGATCGTCCGTGACATTGATATCGCCTATTGGGAATTGGCCGGTGCACGCCGACGCCTTGATGTCGCCAAACGCTACGTCCGGTTGGGTGAGATCTATAACGAACAAGAAATCGAGCGTGGGGATTTGGGGCTGAGCGCAAAACCGCAGCAGATCCAAGCGATGACTTTGCTTGGTGACTTCATTATCAGTGCGGCACAAGCCAAAGTCGAAGTGGATGTGTCGGAGATGAAGCTACGACGACTGTTAGGAATCGCTGACCAGCTTTACGCCGACAACAGCTTGTGCTCTTTAGAATCGAATCCCGAGATTGGATTGCCAATCGAGCCAGTCTATGACGTTAACCATCTCGATGAACCCACCGACTTGAGCGCTGCGATTAGCCATGCAATGAGTCGCCCAGAAATCGTTTTCCAACAAGCGAAGGTCAAGGAAATTCAATACCGACTTGCGGCAGCAAAAAATTCTCTGCTGCCGGATATCAAAGCGTATACGCAGTATCAACAACTTGGACTAGCCAAAGAACTCGATTCGTCCTCATCGACTGTCTTTGATGGCGATTACGAACTTTGGGGCGTCGGGATCACGTATGAACGACGACTCACTCAGCGAAGCGAACGCGCCGACGTACGACGGTTGAGTTATTTACTCTGTCAAGAACAAGCCCAAGCACGAAAAGTCTCCCATGACATTGTGGGGCAATTGCGAGAAACTAAAGCGTTCATCGACACCGCTCGAGCAACGATCGAAGCCCGCGAAGCTCAATTGGAGAAGCTTGCCGAACAGGTGGAAATCTACAACGAACTCTACAAAGAGAACCGAGTATCGCTATTTGAACGAGTTCAGTTTGCAACCCGCCTCCAAGAAGCCGAATTGTCACTAATCCAAGATTGGACGCTACTGCAGGCCAATCAAGCACAATGGCGTTTTGCACGCGGCGACAACGCCGACACATGCGGCATCGAACTCAGCAACGGCAGAACGTACTTGTAGGCATTAGTATGCTTCCTGGCTCCAAACGACTCGCAGCGTTTTGAGCAGAATCTTGATGTCAAGCCAAAGCGACCAACTGCGAATGTAGCGGTGATCCCAATCGACTCGTTGCTCCATTTTTTCGATCGTGTCCGTCTCGCCACGACATCCATTGACCTGCGCCAATCCGGTAATACCTGGCTTCACTTTATGCCGAAGCATGTATCCGCGAATTCGGCTTCGGTATTGCTCATTATGAGCCGATGCATGAGGACGCGGGCCAACCAATGACATCGATCCCTCAAGCACGTTGAACAATTGCGGCAATTCATCGAGGCTGGTTCGCCTTAACAGATTTCCAATTCGCGTGACCCGAGGATCGTTCTTGGTCGCTTGTTTGACCACGGGGCCATTGTCACAGGTTCGCATGGAGCGGAATTTCCAGACCAAGATTTCTCGGCCATCCAATCCATAGCGCTTTTGACGAAAGAAAACAGGTCCGGGCGAAGTAAACTTAACCGCTAACGCGATCAGGCTCATTGGAATTGCGGATACCACCAATGCGGCTAACGAAATCGCCACATCCGTGACGCGTTTCATAACGCCATCGACACCAAATAGCGGGTTTTCAAAAACACTCACCGCGGGAATCCCGCCCATGCTGTTCCATCGTGAATGCAATAGTTCAAACACGAAAAAATCAGGCACGATATAGACCGACACCGTCGAGTCACTGAGCTCATCAAGCAATTCACGGATTCGGTCCTCCGCACGCATCGGCAGCGTGATGAAAATCGTGTCGATTATTCCATTTCTCGCCATTCGTACCATCTCGGGCAAATCGCCCGTTAGCGAATGCTTTTGCGTGCTGGTGGCGTCAAATCGAACCTCGTTGCGGTCGTCAAAGAATCCCACAAGATTAAAGCCTAGCGAGGGATCGTTTTCGACGTTCGCCGCCATTTGGATTCCTAATTGATTCAATCCGGCAATCGCGATTCGTCGTGCCCCGACGCCTCGACGCAGAAGTCCCTCTTGAATGATGCGCAAAGACATACGCGACAAGCCAATCAGCGATGGTGCAAGGATGACCCAAGAAAACATCACCGAGCGAGCGAATTCCTGGCTATATCGAGTTGCAAACCCTAGGAACGCGAGCACAAGCACCGTGATACTCCATGTACCGAGGATGCTTGAAATTTCCATATTCGCCGAACCCGCGTGGCTTTTGCGGTACAACCCCGTCAATTGACCGGTCAGCAAAAACACGACCACGGCGATCAAACCCATCGCTTGAGCCGCGTCGTCGATTGCGCCGCGAGCAATCCATTTGACGATCGCCAGCGATGCGAATACACCGGCGGAATCGAGAGCCGGTTGGATAAAATCCCAACATCGTCGATGATGCACGATTGGAGATTGCATGAGCGGATTTGCTTTGGGAAAGGCGTTTCAAAGAGGCTGATCGTCACAGCAACCAATTTCGAAACCCTGGGCTACTGCACAAAACCCTAGCTCAGCGTTTCGCCTATCCAATCCAATCCGAGGTCCAAAGAGGTCGCTTGGTGCGTCAATGCACCGCAACTAATTCGATCTACACCGGTTGTAGCAATTTCAGCGATTGTCTCTAAACGCACATTGCCTGATGCTTCGAGCTCAATCGGCACATCCGCTTGATCGCGAATCGCCACGGCTTCGCGAAGTTCGCTAACAGTGAAGTTATCCAACAAGACAATATCGGGGCGGACTTGGATCACGTCTCGAAATTGGTCCAACGAATCGACTTCGATTTCCACAATCTCGGGTGCTTGAAGGTGTTCCACGGTGGCACCACGCCAATCGATAGCTTTCTGTGCAGCCGCACTGGCCGACATTTTCTCGGAAGTTCCACTGGCCTCATCCCTATCGCCGGCCAACGCCAAGTGGTTGTCTTTGATCAAAAACCCATCGTACAGACCACTTCGGTGATTATGACCACCGCCGCACGCGACCGCATACTTTTCAAGTAATCGCCAACCCGGTGTCGTCTTGCGAGTGTCGTACAAACGCGACGAGCTTTCACCAATCGCTTCAACATACCGACCGGTCAACGTTGCGATCCCACACAAACGATTAATCACGTTGAGTACTGTTCGTTCGCATGTGAGCAAATCACGCACATTGCCTCGCATCGTTGCAATTGCGTTACCCGGAGTTAATGACGCCTTGTCTTGGCAATGACATTCCACTTCCAAGTCGGCATCGAACTCATCTACGATCCATGGAAGCACTGCTAAGCCAGCACAAATCCCGGTCACTCGAGGCACGATCTGACAACAACCGCGCCGATCCGGCGGAATCAAACATACCGTTGTCCAATCCACCGCGTTACGAAGATCTTCGGCAATGGACAATCGCACCAGGGCTCGCAAGTCATTCTCGAGTGCTTCGTCGGCAACAACAGTTCGGTAGTCTTTCATGGAATTCAATCTAGTTGGTTGAAGAGAAACGGTTGATTAAATCGAGTAGGGAGATCCTTCTCAGGAGAATCAAACCCACAAATATCAATGCTAGTAAATGTCTCTTTTTTCGAGCAAAATAGGTGAAGAAATGGCCTGAAGGCTTGATCGTCAAACCGTGGCATTATCATAATGCAGCCGGCGCCCGATGAGTACGGCACTGGAACGTGTCGTCGATTGGAGTGTATTCTTTCTGTCACCTGCTTGTCATGGAGTTGATTCATCCGTCACCATGGTCGGTTCTAACGGTACCAACGCTGATGCAACTCCGCTTTCCCTAGCGAGAGTCCAATGGACACTGGTTATCGGTCTTCTGTTTTCGTTAACGGCATTCCTATGGGCGTGCTTATCAAGTATCCAAGATCGTGCCGAGCATTTGATGATGGCTCCGCGCGACACGAAAATGGTTTTGGACATCAACCATGCAAATCCTCGCGAGTTCGCTCTGTTACCGACGGTGGGCCCCGTTCTGGCAGATCGAATCGTCCATAACCGGAACCAGCACGGTGAATTCCGAACCGTCGCCGAACTACGACGGGTTTCAGGGATAGGGCCCAAAACGCTCGTCGCCATTGGTGACTACTGTAGCGTCGATTCGCCCATCCCTTCGCTAGCGTATCTTGACCGGTAAAAGGTCGGTATCCCGATCCACCATCGTCGAACGGGGATGTCTTGGTTAGAGTGATGGCTAGCAAAGAACGCGTCCTGCATTCCGACCTCGGAACCGTCCCTGGAATTTACGCCAATGTCATCCATTTCGCTTCCGCCCGCCGCATTTCAACTTGCGCGTCCCTTCGAACCGTCAGGGGATCAACCGCAAGCGATCGAGGAATTGACACGTGGCTTTCAGTCGGGCCGCAGTACTCAAGTTCTGCTCGGTGCGACCGGCACCGGAAAAACCTTTACGATGGCGAACGTGATCGCCAACCTCGGCCGCCCTGCATTGATTCTCAGTCACAACAAGACGCTAGCCGCTCAGCTTTACGGTGAGTTCAAAGAATTCTTCCCTGCCAACGCAGTTCATTATTTCGTCAGCTACTACGATTACTACCAACCCGAAGCGTACATTCCGCAGCGTGACGTTTACATCGAAAAGGACTCATCGATCAATCAAGAAATTGATCGACTCCGATTGGCGACCACAAGCTCGCTCGTCAGTCGTCGCGATGCCGTCATCGTCGCATCCGTCAGTAGTATCTACGGTCTCGGATCACCCGACGACTACCGCCAATTGATCGTTTCGCTGCATAAAGGGGAAACCGTTCGACGCGATCACTTACTACTTAAATTCGTTGACGTTCTTTATGAACGTAATGACGTCGCATTTGAACGAGGCAAATTCCGTGTCCGCGGTGACAGCATCGAGCTATGGCCAAGTTACGAAGAATTTGCTTTCCGAATCGAAATGTGGGGCGACGAGATCGAACAGATTTCTTTGATCAAACCTGTCTCTGGTGAAACGATCAAAACGGTGGATCATCTTTACATCTATCCGGCAAGGCACTTTGTCATGCCCGAAAAACGCATCCAAGCCGCGATCCGCGGCATCCGCGAAGAACTCGCCCAACAACTTGAAGTCTTCCAGCAACAGGGCAAACTGCTCGAAGCACAACGCATTTCTGCACGTACTCGATTCGACCTCGAAATGCTAGCCGAAGTCGGCCATTGTCCTGGCATCGAAAACTATAGCCGCCCCCTTTCGGGCAAGCCGCCCGGCTCAACACCCGATACGCTTTATGATTTTTTCCCTGACGATTTCATCACGTTTGTCGACGAATCGCATGTCACGATTCCGCAAGTGCGCGCAATGTACGCCGGCGACCGGAGCCGGAAAACGACATTGGTGGACCACGGTTTTCGTTTGCCCAGCGCATTGGACAACCGACCGTTGAAATTCGAAGAATGGGAAAATCGGACCGCCCAAATTTGTTTCGTCAGCGCAACGCCAAGCCCATATGAGCTTGAACGAACTCAAGGAGAAGTCGTCGAGCAAATCATTCGCCCTACTGGGCTGTTGGATCCGATCGTTGAAGTCGAATCCGCTCGTGGCCAAGTCAAACACTTGCTCGAAGAAATCCGTATCCGTGCCGCAAAGAATGAGCGGGTCCTTGTGACCGCGTTAACCAAGCGACTCGCCGAGGACCTCTCGGCATTTTTGCAGGAACAAAACGTTCGCTGTCGTTGGCTTCACAGTGAACTCGATGCCTTCGAGCGAGTCGACTTGTTGCAAGAATTGCGAGCCGGCCGGTTTGATTGCCTCGTCGGTGTGAATCTATTGCGTGAAGGGCTCGACCTCCCCGAAGTCTCGCTCGTCGCGATCCTTGACGCGGACAAAGAAGGATTCCTAAGAAGTGAAACCAGTTTGATTCAAACGATAGGGCGTGCAGCACGGAATGCCAATTCGAAAGTCATTCTATACGCGGACAAGGTCACCAATTCGATGAAAATGGCGATCGAGGAAACGAGCCGCCGTCGCCAAATTCAAGAAAAGTACAACGAGGAGCACGGCATCACCCCGGAAACCATTCGAAAAGCCATCCGAGCAGGAATCGAAGCCGATGTTGCTAAGCAGCGTCAAGCGACGGCTGCGGCCGACGAATCGGCGGAAGCCTACATTACGCTCGAATATGTCGAAGCACTCGAACGTGAAATGCTTTCCGCAGCCGAAGACCTCGAATTTGAACGCGCCGCTGCGCTACGAGACCGCCTCATGCAACTCCGAGAAAACATCGGCAAACCCCTTTCGGAAGTCGAATTCTCAACCGCATCCACCGGCGCAACCGGTCGCCAAAAGAAACGCCGAAAAGGCGCCAAAGGAGCTGGCCGAAAAAACATTCCGCGTCCGAATCGTGGCTAATCCTTTGCAGCGAGGGTAATGCTTTAAAGAGTCAATGACTTCAAAAACTTCCCCACTTCCACCGTCGCCTTTCCACGAATGGATTCGTCGAAGATTGGCGAACTCGGTGTTGCATCGAGATTGATTTCAATTCGGCGACATGTGGGTTGGGTCCATTGCACGATACTCGCCGCTGGATAGACGACCGCGGACGTGCCGATCGCAATAAACAGATCAGCCTTAGCGGCTGCGGCTTCGATTTGTTCAAGTCCAATGGGCATTTCACCAAACCAAACAACGTGAGGCCGAAGTCGACCGACCGCATTGGGGTTGAGCGGATGAGGTGTCGAGGCATCTAAATCCCCGGTCCAATCGAATATTGAACCCGTATCAACGCAGCGGGCTTTCAACAGTTCCCCGTGCATCGCCAAAACGTTTTGACTGCCAGCCCGCTTATGCAAACCGTCGATGTTTTGCGTGACCAACAAGAAGTCATCGTCATGCTTTTTCTCAAATTCCGCCAACGCGATGTGAGCGGCGTTCGGCTGTATATCGGGCTCCTGGAGTCGGCGTCGGCGTTCGTTATAAAACTGGTGCACCAGAGCGGGATTGCTTCGAAACGCCTCGGGTGTCGCCACATCTTCAAAGCGATGCCCCTCCCATAAACCATTTGCATCGCGAAACGTGGGGACCCCTGATTCGGCTGAAATACCAGCCCCCGTCAATACGAGTACCTTCATCACGTTTTCCTTGAATTCGACTTTGATAGTTTTTCGAGTGGCACGTAGAATCGCGTGTAACGGCCGCCGTCACTAAATCGTTCGCCTTTAGGGTTTTCTACTAACACAGTGGCACGGCGAGTGATTCGGTTGACGCGGCCTAACAAGACATGGCCGTCATGGACAAAACGAACTTGATCGCCAACACGGATATTGAACTTTCGGACCGCTCGTTCGCGTTGAGTGATTAAGTCGTGGCGGAAATCGCGGTGATCAAAATGTCGTCGTGCGATCGACTGAAACCTCGCCTCGCTGCAATTTCCGTCATTCCAAATTAGCATTTCCACCAGATGTGTGAATTCGTGTTCGGCCACACGCTGCATCGCTTGCAACCGATCCTTACAAAGCCGTCCGGTAACTTCGACTTGGCGATCAGCATCTTCGAAGGTCTGAAACAAGAGCGTCGAGGAAAGGACCAATTCAAACTTCCGTTTCCCGTGTTGGGTGCCTTCGGGGTAGTGCGTGACCAATTTTCCAGCGACCTGTGTCATGCGTGAGGAGAAACCGAACGAAAGTCCCTCGGCAAAAGCAGCAGGCAGGATCAGCCCGTCAAAAAAACGCTCGTCGATCATTTGAACCAAACGCACCAAGTCGTCCCGCCCGACCTTCGAGAAATTGGGACGGTCAATCACACGGCTGAGCGACAAGGTTGCCCTGTATATTTCGTTCTGCCACGAAGCGATTTGGCCGGGCGAGAATTGGCGTGACGCGACTTGTTTGGCGAGCCGATCAAGAAGTGCTGGATCGCGAGGTTTGACCGCGCCGCACGAGTGCACTTTTGACCCGATTGAACCAGCCGCGTTGGGAGTGGAAGAGCGTTTAGAAAAGCGGCTCATAATGCGAAGCGGTCCGTTGCTTGGCGGAGTCGAAAAAAGGGTCGGAAAAACGGATCGACCGAGCAAATGGGGTAGCACCGAGAGCGTAATCTTTTCAGCCCTGGATTCCAAGATCGTCGATCGATCCCTAGCAAAGAAAATTTCTCCTGCAAGCGAGCCCTCTAATGGGTCGGATTTTGCCGTATTTGCCGAACTTTTGCGAGGATTCTTGGCCTCGATGGGCGAGATTCATTTGACGATGGGCGGGGGTGTCGATGATAATAGTGGCGTCCCTAAACTTCTCTTTGCACGCAAATCTCAGCAAAAAACGAGTGAAATCGCTATGACTCTTCGAGCGGCAACGAAAACGCAAACACGAAGCCATACGCAAAAAGCCTTGGCGATCTTGTTTCTGTTCCTGATCGCAGCAACCATGTCGGTCTTGTGCGTGTCCTCGAACGGACAAGGAGCGGCAAACGGCAAATTTGATGTGATTCAGATGAACCCGGCTTTCAAGGAAGAAGCGAACGTCCGCAGGATGGAAAGGGCAGCTGGAGCGTACGCGAGTTACCGAGGTGACCCAGCAGCGTTTGGCAGCCTACGGATCGCACAAGCTTTTTTCCAGACCTATTTGCCCGGAAAAATGACTCAGCCCGACTCGTTTGAAGAAGTGTCCAAGTTGACGCAGGATTCACTCAGCTATCTCAATCGCGCACAACGAAGTGGAAGCCCCAGTGCGAAGAAGTTGCTCGAGTGGATCTATGTCGGGATGAAAGGGGTTGCCGAAGGAAACTATCAAACCGTCGCGCGCATCAACGCTACGATTGCTCTAGGTCGACTCGACGAACGAGTTGCGGACCAAGCCAACCAGCGTCCGCCAACCCCCCTGCGGTACTCGTTGCCCATTTTGATCAAACTCTACGAAGACCAGAAAAACGATGAGGGCATCCGAGCGGCGGGTTTGCAAGGCATCCGGCGCCATTCGATGTATAATTTCCCAGGCATTTCAGCCGCGGATCGCACGAAATTGACCACCCTCATGAGTGATCTGCTGAAAGAACCCACTCCGGACGATCGCACCGAACAAGCTCACGCATTTCTACAACGATACGCAGTCGACATTCTGGACTATCTCAACACCGATGACCGTCCGGCCCTCGCCAAGGATTTGGTTACGATCAGTTCCGATCCCAAACGGACGAATTTGATCGCGTTGTATTCGGCGGCCACAGTGGGCCGCATGCCCGAGGAACTAAAAGGTCAAGTGGACGCCCCGGAAAAAGTACTCGAGAATTGGTCAGTTCGTGCCTGGAAAGGCTTTCGAGACGAGCTAACACACATGGCATCGCTCGGTCGCGGAAAGCAAGCGATGCAGCAACCGTCCAAACCTTCATCTCATCTCGCCCCCGAGAAACCAACCGCAATGGCTCGTAGCGGCATGATGGGTGGATCTGGGGGATATGATGAAATGATGGGCGGTGGCTACGACGACATGATGTCGGGTGGCAGCGGAGGAGAGGGTTACGAAGAAATGATGGGTGGTGGCTACGACGACATGATGATGGGCGGTGGCTACGACGACATGATGATGGGCGGCGGATATGACCAAATGATGGGCGGAGGTTATAGCATGCCTGCTGCGAACCCTCAGCCGCCCGAAGTCGTTGCCTCCCGCAAGCGACTCAACTCAATCCTTGAACAAATTCTCCTAGGCGTAACCGGTAGTCCCAAGCTCGATCTCGAGAACGAACAACCAAATGGTGGGCTTTACGCTTCGGTTCCTGAAGCGCAACAGCAAGAGCTCATGATATGGCTTGAAGAAATGCAACCGGTCGTGGACGCATTGAACGATCGGGCGCATGACACCAAACTGGAGTTTGTCGCAGCTCTGAAGGAGCAGCTTGAGGTGCTAAGAGATATCGCTGGCCCTGCTGCCGATGAGGTCGAGGCTCAAGAAAGAGCCTATGCTGGGATCGTCCAGGCTTCCGACCTCTTGAAAGGCGATGACGACGCGGCCGATTCCGCCGTGGGCTTTGACCCCGCCGAGTAAAACGCAGTATCACTATCACTGGCTAGCGATTGCACCATCAATTGCGATGGTTTCGCTAAAATCATAGGGGTGAAACGAACGTCCAATTTGTTGGGCTAACATCCCAAGATAGAGTTTGCGGAACCTCGTTTCGTTCGTTTCGCTGGTGTACTGGCCTGCCGAAACCGGATAAGTGAACTCATCGAGATCGCGTCGATAAAGGACTTCGCCCGTCGCGGCGTCGATCAACGTGACCGAAGCGTCCGCTCGTCCTCGGTAAAGCGTCGCGCCGTCGCGAAGTCGTAAATTGCGAAGCTCGATCCCGAGCACCTTCTCCGCTTTGACACCTTTGCCTATCTCGGCAAAGTCAACATTGTTCCAACCATTACTGTCTCGCCAATCGGCGATCTCATCTTCGCGAACCAGTTTCACGTCATCGAGTTCACGAAGCAGAATTTCACCAACATAGCGGCTCAGAAGTCGCGCGGAAATATTATCGGAATACTCACTGTTGTCCGCAATCGTGACGATCGCCAATCGTGAGTCTTCCAGCTCTTTGGAATCTTTATAGTCCGCCGGCACTTTGTCAGCCCCCACTGCATGGACCAAATTTGCCACCAATCCCAAACAGCCGGTTTGGGTCACCAAAATGGCAGCAAACAGCAAGCTTCCCAACAAGGTTACAAGCGTGTTTGTGGAGAATTTCTTCGTCATCGCGAATCCTTTTCGCTCACCGTGCGGTACCGATCGACAGATTGACAATGTCGATACAGCGGAAATTTAGCCTTTTCAAGCTAGACTCTTAGACTCTTTCTCGTCCGCTTGGCAACCCTGATTTCCCCCATTCCCGATCACCGCAATCAATTGTTAAGTCAGGCATATTTAATGGGGTTGATGACAGGATCCTGAATTTGATGGCATGTTTTCGCGGTCAGAGACCAGAAAAAGAGCAAAATCCATGCGAATTCGACGATTCGAAAGGAGTTCTATCGCGGTGATTGAAGGCCGACGCTCAATATCGATCACACAGTCCCGTCTTCCAATTCACACGCGTGTCGTGTTCATGCCACCGTCATGACGAAGAACCGGTGCGAAAGTCTTGCATACCGTCTAAACAAGCGGAAAGTTCAGGTCTGCAAATATAGACGAGCCAAAAAAAAACGGGTGCGGCCATAAAGCCACACCCGTTTCCGTAAGAGTTTAAGTCTTGTTCAACGCAAACTTAGAACGTCATATCAACCGTTTCTTTCGCATTCTTGGTCCCCATAGCTCCCCAAACCCCGTACGGACTCTCCAGACCAGGGTGATTGTTGTAGGGATCGCCAAGAGCTTTGACGGATTGATCGCCACTTTCGATTGAGTCGGTGACAAACTTAACCGCACCGTCTCCCATCAAAATGTGACATCCGCCTTGGTGGCGACTCGATGGAGGAGCAATGCAATCTGCGTCTTCCCAACGGCCAACAATGTAGCTATTTGGTGGGCGGACGGTATTCATACTGGTGTAGTAGGGACGTCCATCGGCCCATGAACAACCTCGACGTTGATACGTGTCCCACCCCATCAGAGTAGGACCACCCTCTGTCTTCCAGAATCGAGGACGTTCTGGGTTAATCCAACCATTCGATTCCCAGTGATTCGGAGGAAGATCTCGGAAGTTACCATCGACTGCCATATGCGAGAAAGTCTCGAAACGCCCGTCGCCAGTGCAAATCTCACCCGCAGCCATGGTATTGGCTAGGCCATCAAGGATATCGCGGAAACGGGTGAAATGCCGACAGAAGAACGTTCCTCGATCAAACGCTTTTAATCGTGCTTCGTTCCAAGGATTGTTGCCACCGTTTTGGGCGGTATGGGGAACCCCATTGCTATTAATGCCACCAAAGTGGATTTCATTTACAGTATCGCCTAAACATGCAGCGTAATTGGTCATTGCGCAACTTGTAGAGGTAGGAAGGTTTGGATCACTTGGACACCGGTAGCCGGGGACCTGAGTTAACCACGGCAAGTAGTTTCTGTCCCAAGGAATCGGCCCCATGGAGTTAAAAGTTGGGACCCTTGGCGTTCCATCGCGATTAAAGCCGTATGGATTGGAAATACTCTCCCACAACGCTTGTTGCTCAATAAACGGTGTCAAACAAACGAGCCAACTGATAATGTTGTCGTTGTTACCAGGACCTAGATTATAGGTACCACCTGATTGCTTCGGCAGCATTCCAAAGGCCGAATGATAGTTGTGCAGCCCAAGACCAATTTGCTTGAAATTGTTACTGCAACTCATACGGCGAGCAGCTTCACGAGCTGCCTGCACGGCGGGCAACAATAGCCCAACCAAAACGCCAATGATGGCGATAACAACCAAAAGCTCAACAAGCGTGAACCCCCGTCGTCGACGGGTAGAAAAATTCATTACATAGTTCTCCTAGAGAGTGAAACAGAAAAAAACAAATACATCGATGATGACTGCAAAATCCGACGGCGGACTTTGCAATCAGATAGCCAAAAGCCAAAAGCTCCGTTTGAAACTCAGACCACGCGCACCGCTAGAGGGATAGCGGTTGCATCCATCGGACGGGGATCCAAATAGGGGGCAACCAAACTTTTAGCTGCCGTGTTGCTCACGCTCACGTTGAGCGCGTTGCTTCGCATAGTCCTCTTGAGCTTCAATTTCGTCGGCGGTGATCGACTCGACAGACTTAAGTTCAACGGGACCGCTTCCAGAGCCGCATCCGACAGAAAGGGGAAGACAGCAGAGCATAAAGCAAGAGAGAACGAGCACACGGTTCATATTGAAACCAGACTTTCATTCAGCGGGGAATTTGGTGGGAAGTTGAGTTCGAATACTACTGTGCGTTCTGATCGATCGCAATGACTTATTGAAGCAAAGGACAAATCACCAGCCCGCTTTGCCATGCAATTTGCCACGCACCTGATTCGGTAAGCAATCAGTATCTCGAGCGACTGATTTGATTCGTAACGAAGAGCGTCTTGAGCAGCGTATTTGTTTACTTACAACACTGTGCTACTGAGGAGGAGTTGCAATTCGTCGACATGCGACCGAACGGCTAACTGTTAAATGTGTGACATATTGGCCCATCGCCACCGACCGAACAGTCGCAATTGGATGGTAGTGCAAACCGTGACTGCACTAGGAATCGAAATTAATTTCGGTGACCCCACGAGCCTTGCTAGGCAGTTTTCCGGTGATAGTCACTTCGGTGATCGGATAGCGTCCAGGGGCAAAACGCTGGTTCGCCTTCGTCATAAAGATGCCTTGAGGAAGCACCAACGTTTCCCCTTTTTCAAGTGGCGGGTCACGGTACAAGAAATACTGACCATTCAAATTAATGGTCAAATTGGGAATATCAAATTCGGCTAAGTTCTTGATAACAACTACGTCCACGAGTAGCCCACCTTGAGCGCCAGGTGATTGCATGACTTGGCGGTCGAGTGAAATCTCCACGGGCAATGACTTCTCTGCCGCGCGCCCATACAAGGTGGCGTACAGACTTAGCCCAGCAAGCGGCGCAATGCATACCACCAACAACGCAATGGTCAATGCACGAGGCGACAACCGGGCCACCGGCGCGATGCTGCGGGGAGGCAAAGTTGTGGGATCGGTTTCAGATTCAGGCATTGGCTTGTTCATGTCCGCCAGTAGAGGATCGCATCGGGGCGATGAGTTGTCTTTTGTCACCACAGCATCAGTGTACGAGTTCGAAATTGCTCGACAAGCGACGCGCCATCGATCTCAGCATGGTCCCGCACGGGGTACTAAACAATTTGCAATTTCTGGTACACTTTGTCGCACTTACTGACTACCTCCACCACTTTAGGAAACCAGTTCATGACAAAATTTTTGCTATTCACCCTGATGTTCTGCCTCGTTTCGATGGTTAGCCCCGACAACACCTCAGCCGAGGACGAAAAACCGATTCTCAAACCAGGGCCTGCTGATTCTCAAGAAAAGGAGGCGCCGGGTTCTATTGACGAGGATGCCTCGGCCGAATTCAAGAAGACCGAGTCGGGCTTGAAGTATCGTATTTTGCGAAAGAGCGACAAAGCCAAACCAAAGGCGACCGATAAAGTCCAAGTCCATTACAAGGGATGGCTCGACAACAAAACGATCTTTGACAGTTCATACCGTCGCGGTCAAAAAATTGCATTTCCGCTGAACCGCGTCATCCCTGGTTGGACCGAAGGAATGCAGTTGGTCGGCGAAGGGGGAATGATCGAATTAGAAATCCCTTCCAAGATCGGCTATGGTCCCCGCGGCGCGCCACCCACCATTCCGGGTAACGCAACCTTGCACTTCATCGTCGAGCTATTCGAGATCCAATAGCGTTTGCTTGCCACGACGAACTAGGCACCGACGGCTTCGGCACAATCAGCCGCGCCGTCGGGTCCGATCAATTGCAGATTATAGACCTCCTGCAATTTCGCCATGATGTTCGGCGAAATGAATGCCGGAGCAGCGGGTCCAATCCGGATATCTTTCACGCCAAGCGACAATAGCGTTAGTAGGACTGCAACCGCTTTTTGCTCGAACCAACTCAACACAATCGTCAGAGGCAAATCGTTCACCGAACAATCAAATGCATCCGCGAGCGCGACAGCAACGGCAATCGCACCATATGCGTCGTTGCACTGGCCCATGTCCATTAGACGCGGCAACCCAAGATGTTCGCCGTAGTCAAAGCCGTTGATGCGATATTTGCCACAACCGAGCGTTAAAATGAAGCTGTCCGATGGAGTTGCCTGTGCGTAGTCGCTGTAGTAGTTTCGTCCCGGTTCAGCGCCGTCGCAACCACCAATGACAAAGAAGTGACTGATATTGCCACCTTTAACCGCTTCGACAATATCGGCAGCTTTGTCCAAAATCACTGTGCGGTGGAATCCGACGGTCGATTGTTTTTCGAGGTGTTCGACACATGGTTCGCATTTTTTTGCGCACTCGATGACCATCGAAAAGTCATCGTCAGGCACCTTCACTCCTTCGGGTACGGCCGTAGCGCGAGTGTGAAATAGACGATCTTTGTAGGCTTCACGCGGCAACAGCAAACAGTTGGTTGTCGCCAATACGGGACCAGGAAACGCCGAGAATTCGGTCTTTTGTTTTTGCCAGGCACCGCCAAAATGTCCTGCCAAATTGGGATGGTCGCCAAGCACCGGATACATGTGAGCAGGCAGCATCTCACCGTGAGTGTAGACGTTGATGTTGGTCCCCTCGACCTGTTTCAGCAACTGAAGCAAGTCGACCATATCGTGGCCGGTTACCAAAATCCCGGGCCCTGCTTTGGTACCATGATCAACCGTGGTTGGACGCGGTTTTCCGAGGGCCTCGACATGCCCTTCGTCGAGCATCTTCATTACCTTCAAATTGATCTCACCGCATTTAAGAACAAGCTCTAGCAAACTATCGACATCAAAGTTTACATTCGTTACTGTCGAAAAGAGAGCCTCTTCGATGAACGCGTTGACTTCCTCGTCCGTTTTGCCCAGCCGACGAGCATGATGAGCGTAAGAGGCCATCCCTTTGAGACCATATAGCAGGATTTCCTGCAACGACTGGACGTCTTTGTCCTTGCCGCAGACGCCCGGCTTATCACCGATTGAGCAGCCAACGCCTCGTGAGGTTTGCTCGCATTGATCACAAAACAAAGGTGGGCATACGGGAATTGCAGTCATGTTTACCGATCCATCGAAAGGGTAAGATTTAGAGATTCAAAAGTACAGAACGCATTGTCGACGCTTTTCGAAACCGACACCTTGACCTAGATCAAGCCAAAGCATTTTTCTATGAATATTCAATCCCGTTCTCAAAAAAGCCCCCGTACGGACGAGGAAGTGATTCGGTCTTGCGGGCTGTTCCGCGGCCTCGATGACACACAACGAGCGGTTTTGACGTCGATGGCGGTACGTAAACGTTTCAAACAGGGCACGCCGATCTTTGTTCAAGAGGAAGCCTGCCCAGGCCTATTCGTCGTCGATCACGGTTTGGTTCGCGTGTTCCGGCTTGCACCCAACGGCCAACAACACGTCCTGCATCTTTGCGGCCCTGGCCAGACCTTTGCCGAAGTCGCCGCGATCGGTGGATTTGCATTGCCAGCATGTGCCGACGCAGCTCAACCGGCCGGATGTGTGATGATTCCAACCGATCGGTTGCAACAGGAACTTGCGTTGAACCACCAACTCTGTCGCCAACTGCTCACGGGGATGGCATTTTGGGTTCGCCATTTCGTGCAACTTCTCGAAGACATCGCGCTGCGTGATGCAATGGGGCGAGTCACTCGTCTCCTTTACGACTCGCCATGCGATGCATCGGGGCGAATTCAGTTGCCCGGTGCGAAGAAAGACTTAGCCAATCATCTTAATTTGACAAGCGAAACCTTTTCACGCGTCCTACGTCGATTGGCAGAACAAGGAGTGATCGAGTTCGATCAAGACCGCTCAGTTCACGTGATTGATGCACAACAACTTGAACAACTCAGCGGCCAATCTCAAAATACGGACCAATAGCTAAGTATCATGTCGTCTTAGCGTTATGTCAGAGCGGCCCAGTCGAACTTTTTCAGAAACTAAACAGCGCAAATCTCAACCGATTTGCGAAGCGATTCTAAACGTTCCTGGTGACTCGGGTTTCTTTTTGCGGGGCTAAATTCAAACGCCACGTAACCGTCGTAGCCGCTATCCACAATCGCTTGCATGACCGCTGGATAATAGATTTCTTGCGTATCATCTGGCTCGTGCCGACCAGGATTCCCAGCGACATGAAAATCAGCGATGTAATCAATGTTATTGCGAATCGTGCTGATCACGTTTCCTTCCATGATCTGCATGTGATAGATGTCATACAGCAACTTAAAACGCTCCGAGCCAATCGCTTTACACAGTCGCACACCCCAATCGGTATGGTCGCACATATAACCAGGGTGATTCAACTTGCTATTGAGCAATTCCATCACCAACGTGATTCCCTTTTCTTCACACAGTGGCATCAGCCGCTTGAGCCCTTCAGCACAATTACGCAATCCCGTTGCATCGTCCATTCCATCACGATTGCCGGAGAAACAAATCAGGCTTCCAACTCCTGCATCTGCGGCTGCATTGATAACTTTTGAATAGTCTGCCACCAAATCATCGTGTAAATCGGTGCGATTGAACCCCTTGCGAAGCCCCATACCGGCCCCACTTCCAAGCGACACCGCGAGCCCATGTTTGTGGACCGTCGCCCAATCCTTGGGTGACACCAGATCCACAGCAACGATTCCCATCGCCTTGAGTTCTTCGAGAAATTCATCAAGTGGTATGTCGCGTCCGTAACCACGAGTCACACTGAGTTTGATGGCGGAATCTTGAGTGGAAGGCATAAGAATGATCCTGAAAGGCGGGAGTGCCAAACCCCCTTCAAAATGGGTGCGTTGGCGAGAATGGAGTTCTGATTATACATCCACTACTTCCGCTCCACCACGTGTGTCTGGTCCACCGTCAGGTCTTCAAGCGTTTGCGTCTTTCCGTCCGGCCATTTCACGACGGCTTTTTCAATCACGGTCGATTCACCAAGCCCAAATGTGACGGGCAATTCAACCTGCGACAAATAGCTTCGTGTCGGCATCACTTGCTTTCGACACACTTTTCCATCGACGGTCAATTCGACCCAAGATCCAATTGCATCACGATTAATCGTCACTCCGTCGCCCACCAATTTGAGTCGCACAAAGTGATGTTTACGATCTAATTCGTTCCGCAGTAGCCGTGGCTTGCGTCCTGTGGTTGCCACAAGGACATCCAAGTCACCATCCTGGTCATAATCGAGGTAGATCGCTCCACGCCCAACCATCGGTTTTAGCAAGTCATCGCCACAATGGGCTCTGTCCACTTTCAAAAACTCGGTTCCGTACTGAGCGCCGGCATTCCAAAACACCTGGGGCGGCTGCTCATAATGTTGGCTCGGTTGCACTCGGTTGATATCTTCTTCCAAATGCCCGTTCGCACAAAACAAATCCAAACGCCCGTCAAGATCATAGTCGAAGTAGAAAATACCAAACGTTAATTCTAATCGGGTACTTGGACCGAGCCCCGTCGAAACCGCTTCATCAAAAAACTGCATTCTCCCTCGGCGAGACACGTACAGCGCAGTCATCTCATTAGCAAAGTTCCCGATAGCAACCGCCATTGCACTATTTTCACGAAACGGCGTCACGTCGATTCCCATCGCGCCACGCGCACTACCACCAGAGTCAAATGCAAGTCCGGCTAAAACTCCGAATTCTTGAAATTTGCCGTCGCCCGTGTTCTTAAAGAGCAAATTCTGCACGGTGTCATTGGCCACAAGCAAATCGAGTGTACCGTTGTCGTCTAAATCACAAACGGTCACTCCAAGTGCTTTGGGCTGTTCCACCCCCGTGGCTGAATTGCGGACTTGGACTCCTGTTTCAGCCGAAATATCGGTGAATTGACCGTCTCCATCATTGCGATAAAAGTAGGGGAACACTCCCTCGAAATTTTGTGGTCGTCCGTAGGCGCGGCCACCGCCGACAAGCTGAAAATTCTGCGACACATCAAACTCCCGACTCCATTTCAAATAGTTGCCCACGAACAAATCCAAATCACTATCGTTGTCGAAGTCAAACCAAGCCGCTCCACAACTCCACGCGTCATCTGCGCCACCTAACTTCGCTGCCGCAGTGACATCCTCAAATTTGCCTTCGCCAAGGTTATGGAACAACCGATTGGGACCAACAACGGTGATGAAGACATCAACCAATCCGTCATTGTCATAGTCCCCCACCGCGACTCCCATCCCGTAAGCAGAAAAATCGAGTCCCGATCCTTTCGTAACATTCGAAAAAACGCCATCGTCGTTACGGTAAAGCCCCATGGTACTAGGTGAGTCCGACCGTTCTTTCGCACTGAGTTTTTTTTCACTGGGCCAATCGTTTGAATTGACAAACAGAATGTCTTGATCGCCATCGTTGTCAAAATCAAATGCAGCACAACCGCCACCCATCGTTTCGGGCAATAGTTTTTCACCAGTAGCACCGTTGTTGTGAACAAAGTCGATGCCGACCTCGTCTGTCACATCGGTGAACATGACTGACGGGATTTCGACTTTGGGCATTTCGCGAATTTTCACCGGAGCGAGTTTTGTTTCCTTGATTTCGGGCGGTGGTTCACGCCGTGTCGCGAAAAAAGTAATCACTCCTCCAATCGTCACCAATGCGACAATGCCGGCAAGCGAACGACGAAACGCTCGACCAATCGCTGCGTCGTCGTGATGTTCGATCTCTTCTTCGTCGATTTGAGGTGGGATCTTATTCATGTTTTGAGTTCGGCTTTATTCAGTGGTTGACGTTTTAGTATCTATTTGTAGCGACCGAATCAACGAGTATTTCACGACCGCTTCGGCCGCATGATTCGCTGCGGGATACCGTTGTCTCGCTAATCGGATCGCTCGGCCTTGTGCGTTGTCGTCTGGCTTATAGGTCAAATGCAATTCACGATGTTTGGCTGACAAGGTTTCGTCACCAAGTTTTTCGTACAACTGCTGCAAATTGTGATGTGCCGAGACATTTTCAGGATCAATCTCAAGCGTTCGTTTGAACTGCAAGACCGCTTCACTGAGGTACTGTTGAACCTCTTCATCGCGGCCTTGTCGAAAGCGAACATTGCCAAGATCAAACAACGTGCGACCGAGCAAATTGATCACCTCGATGTCGTAGCTGAAATCAAAACCGCGTCGCTGCATTTCTTCGGTATTGTCTTCAAGCACACTGCGAAGGTTCTGTTCGGCTTCCTCCAAACGACCTTGCTGCGCATTAACATCCCCTGATAACCAGGCCCACGTCCACCGCGGGAAGCCTTCGGTGTCGGCATACTTTGTCGCTCGATTGAGTGCGTCCACGGCGTCATCCAAACGTCCCTCGATGTTGAACACTCGAGCCAAATTCAATGGCCCGTCATAGCGGTCGAGCTTCTCGACTTCCAAGAACGCCTCCTCCGCTTGCCGCAATTCGCCTTTACCTTTGAGCAACAACCCGATTCCATAGTCGTTCCAACGTTGCCAGAGGGGAATTTTGCTGTCGGCGTTTTCGGGTGTCACATCAACACCTTCGATCGGGAAGACAATGGAATCGGTCGCAATCGTCGTGATCGGCAAGTCATTAACATACGCTTCGCCACGCTGAGTTCCTCGAATGGGTCGACCTAGCGCGTCCATCTTGTCGGCGACAAAGTTCATATAGTGTTGGTCAAACTTTCGGTAAAGCACCTTCACTTCGACCTTTACAGGCGCGTTAACATCTTCGGGAATATCGAGTTCGTAGTGAACCGTTTGAGCTGCACCGGGAGGCAATTGGTGGTTGTAAAGAGGCGTGAAAATATCCTCCGCATTGCGTCGGTCAATGCGTCGTCCGTCTTTGTCTAGCATAAAGACGTTCAAAAAATGCGACCACGGATCAACTTCATTTTGAGCATCCTTATTCACTTCACCGCTACGCCCGATCAACCGATCACCGCTGGTGACTTTCACATCAATCCACACTTCGTTCGAATCGGTGGTTCCTTGGGTAAAATGATGCCCTAGGTTCAATGTCCGGACCACCGCGTCGAGTAGGTATTTGCTTCCTGGTTTCAGCGTTGGAACCGACGGACGCAGCGGCGCAATCTTTTCCCCATCGATCTCGACACCTTCTCGCAGTGCAAACAAATCGATTCGCAAGTTGTCTTTTAGAAAGTCCTGATGTTTCGCCGTCACCTCTGCGCGATCTCGCAGCCAAGAAATCCCCGTATTGGCCGAGGGAAAAAGGTGGTCGTGGACACTCATAGCGTCAGCACCTTCGTAATCCTTCGCACCAAAGTCGTTCGATGCGGTAAGCGGCATGTGGCATTCGTTGCAATTGTGTTCCGCTTTCTTAGGGTAGTAAAAGCTTCTTGCGCCATGTCCCGATACGCCGCTAAGAAGATAGGAATCGTAATGATTCTGGCCTCGTAAAAATTCCTTGTAGTGATTGAGTGCGTATGGCAAATGAACCTTGTGGCAAGTCGAACAGAACTCAGCGGTTTTATGGAACGGTTTTAAGAACGTCTTTTTGTGGAAAGAGGGCTTCGCTTTGACCAACTGGTTGTTGATCCACTGAAACGCTGCATTCTCGCTATAGGCAAACGGATAGTGCAGCGGTTCTTCGATCGTGTAGTCACCGTTGCCTCGCACGCTGTTCACGTTGGTAATCGCATGACAAACGGTACACGTGATTCCTGCTTTGGCGGTGACGTGGTCGAGCATATCGAAATCGGGATCGTCAAACGCACCAGAGAAAAACGGGACTGGATCATGGCACCCTGCGCAAAAGCGAGTTCCTTTGACATTTCCGTCTCGCTCAAGCGAGACCGCTCGCGTGTCCATCACGCTGGCTAAATACGGTGGATTGTTAAATGAACTGAACCGATGAACGCTGTCAGCCCATTGTTTGTGAACATCTTCGTGACATTTCAAGCAATATTGGTCCTGCATCAATGTCTTTGCAGGAATGAAGTTTCCCGATGCAGTTCGAGAGAACGAGGGCAAGAAGTATTCGGTACCTGATTCAGGACCGACCGCATTCCAATCTCGCGGGTCCTGCATTTGCAGCGCAACCAACCCAAGAATCGAAGCGACTGCAACACCGGCAAACCCAATCCCAACTTTCCATTTGATCTTTGGCCCTACCAGTCGGTGCAGCCAATAAAGCCATACTGCAGCAAGCGGGCACGCAACATGCAACCAATAAACCACGCTGCGTGCAAACGGTTGTTTCAAATCAAAACCACTCACTCGCATCAATAGAATGCCGGTTGCCAAGACAGTTAGACTGACCGAGAACAAGGCATAACCAATCCGAAGTGCCCGCCGGTTACGCCTATTGCGCGTGTTCCACATGTGGACAAAGCCAAAAATCACTAGTGGCAAAATCAAAACAAGGCCCATCGCCAAATGAGCCAGAAACATGAATTGGTAGTAGTAATCCTGGTAGGTTTCACTACGCCACCATTCCATCAACGTGATCGTGGCAAGATACCCAGAGTTGGCGAACAACAATGCGACCAGAACGAAAACGAAGTAAAGGAGTTTGCGAAGTCGGGGACCGACCGCACGAACGTACTTCATTTTTTTAGGAGGAGTACCAGAGGAAGCAGGCGAATCCAATGACATGGGTTCTTTCCAAACGAAAGGAGCGCAATGAGATAGGTTAGAAAGCACGAACGCAACGCGAGATGTCGCAGGCACTTCATCAACAACGAATGACAACCCTTAGGTCAAGAGCTGTCAAGTGACGAATGCCAACGTGCACACACAGAAATCAAACGTTGCGTCGACTTCTGCGGCACGTCGACTTCTGCTACGCGTCGACTTCTGCTGCACCAAGAGTTCTAGAATCTCGGTGGTCGCTCGATCCCATCGCGATGGCCACTCAATCGATGACCATCATTTCCTTCAAGCGAGAAACCAATTTCGGAGAGGCCCCCCAAGTCACCAACCCAAAGCACCCCGAAATCGTTGGTTGTTTGCTCGGTGTCAGAAGCGGGCGGATTCGGAACGCGCTTCGTAGGCGATTGGCCACACAGCGGACCGCTACATTTCTTCCTGGAGGTCGGCTGCCAAGCGATAGGTGTTTCTGCAGCGGTCGCAACCGAGAGGGTGACGGTCGTTTGCTCCACAACCGGTCGATCGACGTCCTCAGAATGCGCTAGGTCCTCGGGATGCGCTAGGTCCTCGGAATGCGCTAGGTCCTCGGGATGCGCTAGCCAATCGCCACATGACGCGTCCACCTTGCCGGGAGCCAAAACACCCACCACCAAGAGAATCGCAATTGACGAAAAAAGGAAACGGAGCATCGCGACAGAAATGTGAGGAGAGGGTTAGCTCTTTAGACAAGCCGAGCAAAGGCACCATGACGCTAATTTACGAAAATCCTGGGCAAATGGTTCGGATTATTAGACAAACCGGCCGCTTTGGCGCATTCTAATGGATAATGGCTACCCTTGACAACTTTTCCGAGCAAGTCCGACTCTACGCCGGGCGGATCGCCGAAAGCAGCGCCCCTGCTTTATCGGGATTGTATGATTTAACCGCTGAACGCTTGGTGCGCTACGCGACGACGATCACATCGAACCAACACGATGCGGAGGATGCCGTGTCGGCTGCACTGGTGCGAGTCGCCAGCGAACCGAAGATTCTATTGGACGCCGAATTTCCGTGGCCCTATTTGCTCAGGATGGTCCGTAACGAGGCCTTGGTAATTTTACGGCGCAAGAAACGATGGTCCCTGCTCAGCGATCTTTCGGATTTGGTTGTGCGGCGGTATGTGAATCAAATCGAGGTTGAAGACCAAAATCGTGCTGTTTGGTTTGCCCTACGATCGTTGCCCGCGGAGCAGAGCGAAGTCGTCGTGCTAAAAGTTTGGGAGTCAATGACGTTCGCACAAATCGCTGAAGTACTCGAAATAACCTCGTCGACCGCCGCAAGCCGTTACCGCTATGCGATGGAAAAGTTGTCGGTAAAATTGCGGTCAGCCAGTGCGGAGGTGCTTCATGAATAATCCGAATCAACACCATGAGGATGGTTTGCCTCGCAGAGATTCTGACTGGAACCATGAAACATACTCCGATATCGAATCGCTTATTCGAACTGCAAGCGATTTCGTTCGTCCCAGCGAGGATCATCGTCCGCGAACTCTCGAAGCAGCCCGTGCGCGATGTGCAGATCTGCGAACCGAGCAAAAGCTAGGCGTTTTTCTTGCCTGTGCCTTGCTGGTGCTTGCGATCGTATCCCCTGGCTTTCATTACCTAAGCCGTTATCGATCACGTTTCCAAGGAACGACCGCTGCTGAGATACAAGAGCAAGCATCGATAATTTCAATCAAAGCGAACGTCAGCCCTCAATGGGGGATGTTCGAGGCGTTTAGCCAGTGGCGAGAAGACCAAGCGGAAGGTTTCCGGGGATCAAGGTAAGCGAAACTGCCGCAGTAAGTTTTCACATTGTCGCAGGTGCGGGCACGACAAGCTGTCTCCTACCACTGCTTCGCGATGCCACTAACGACTCCAATTTGGGAACAAGCGTTTTCCATTGAATGGTTAGACAAATTGGTTCTTGGTGCGCATCCATAGATTGCCGATCAGTGATGGCCGCGACCCCAAACCCAATGACGGGACACAATGCAAAACACGCTCGACCGCATCCTTGCCTTCAACGAACAGCTTGTGTTGCTGTCGCGTGCAGGATTGCCGGTGGATCTTGGTGACGGACGAGGCGCCGATTCCATAGAATCGGCGATCGAAAAGATCAATGCAGCACTAACGCTCGCAGTCGCTCGCGGCCAATCGGTCGAAGAAGTCATTCAGCAGAGCGATACAATGTCCGAATCCTATCGGCACTCTGTCGCTACACTGCTTCGCTCGGACGACTCAACCGTTGCATTGGATCGACTGACGGCAAGAGCTCGGATCCAACGCGAACTTACATTTGACCTATCGCATTGGCTGTTCCAACTCGGCGTTCTACTGCTACTGGTATTGATCGGATTCACCTATTTAATTTTCCAATCGGCCCCGCGGATCGAGAGTTATTTTGATGAACTGGGAATTGCTCCAGGACCGCTCGCCATTCTCACAACCGCACGTAACACCTATGGAATTTGGTTTCCGATCGTGCTGGGGATGCTTGTGCTTGGCGTCGTAGGGTGGAAAAAGTACGCCAACCGAATCCCGTGGTCCGCATTGCCGGGCGGAAATCGCTATGCGACCACCCGAGCCAATGCTGACACTGCAAATCGCTTGGCATCCCTTACAAACCAAAACATACCGCTTGACGATGCGATGGCGACCACGAACACAAACCCGACGACGCTTGCTCCGCTGTTACGTTGGGCAATCGAGGGCGATTTAGGGGGCGAGCCACGCGGTCGCGTACTGCAATCGGTCGCCACGATCTACGAACAAAAGGCAAACAATGCCGGGTCAATTTGGCGAGTCTTGGTTCCGTCGGTGGTAACGACGATTATAGGTGGAATCATTGCCTTAGCATTTGCATTGTCCGTGTTCTTGCCATGGGTCTATTTCTTGAATGTGCTGACATAGTCCAATGAATACTTCACTACCAACCGCATCGACAATCGAAAACCAAGTTGCTCGTTTGATTGTGCATCGGGAAACGCTTGTGCCCGCATTGTCCGCGCTGGCTGCGGAAATGCCACCAAGCAAAAGCCGAAGCGAATTGTCGCAACTCACAAAACACATCGCCTCGGGGGTATCCACACGCGAATTGCTGATAGACCCAAAAACCGTCGTATGGTTAGCTCCGATAGCGACCGCCATCGGGTGCGGTGAAGAACCGATGCAACTATCGGACGCGATTCGACACATCGCTGAAGAAACACAACTACGTAACGAGCGCCGACGTGCTTGGAGTTATCCCATCTTTGTCATCCTGGTCGCATTTTTGATCTTTATGGCATTGTCGGTTTTAGTCGTTCCGAACTTCCAGCAAATGTTTGAAGAATTCGATCTGATGCTACCGTTTCCGACACAAGTGCTATTTGAGCTGTCAAGCTCCATCACCCATCGTCCGATCGCAACAGGCTTGGGGATCATCATTGCCGCAACAGTCGCTTATGGCACGGTACGATTATGGACTCATCTCGCGATTTCAAGCCGGATGTTCGGATCTCTCGCCGTTGGAAATTCAGCAAGTCTTCGAGCGATGGCGATCATGACTGCACAATTAGCCGACTTGTTGGAACTCGGCACCAACACAGATGAAGCGTTTTGGTTCGCAGGAGACCAATGCAACCATCGGCACTATCGCAATATTGCCCACAAAATTGCCGGCCATCTTCAAAATTGCCCGACTCCAATCTCAGAATCACCTTGGGCCAGACAATTGCCAGGGAATTTAATCTACGCTGTCACGGCGGGCGACGATGGCAAACCGAATGTGCCACTGCTGAGAGCTTTGTCGGCAATGTACCGTGAACGGTTGACTCATCGCAGTGGTTGGCTCGGGGGTGCAGCATCGTACATCGCAACCTTTGTCATTGCGATACTTGTTTTCTTCGTGGTGATTGCGCTATACATGCCATTGATTGACCTAATCACGGGGTTGTCCTAATGTCAACGCTGATTGAGACAATTTTCCCAACGCTTACAAATCTGGTGCAATGCCTTGCACCTTGGTGGCGAATTTCGCCAATTTGGTCAAGCGATACGGTCGATGCAAGACAGCGTTCCCTACTGCGAATACTGGCGACCGCTCACAAGGAACGGCTTGACCCCGCCGTGTTGGTCGACCATTTGGCCAACGAGCATCGATGGAGTTACAAATGGCGACTGAAACGACTCGCCCGGCGCCTACGCGAAGGGACATTGCTTGTCGACGCACTCGAGCAGACCCCCGATGCATTGAGCGATCCGATTGTCTTGGCAGTTCGTTTTGCAACACAGTGCGGGACACTCGATGCAACCTATTCTCGACTGATCGGCGAACATGACGAGACCGACAACCGATTGCAGTATGCCATGCGTCATTCGCTAGCCTATGTCATCGTCATCGGTCTAATTGCATGCCTGATCACCCTCTTTCAGATGACGTTTATCATTCCAACCATCGTCAAAATGGAACGAGATTTTAGCGATGCATCGGAACAAATCAGCTCGGCATCGGTACTGAAATCCCTAATATCGGTTTCTCATTTCATCGCGGACTACTTCCCGATGCTCCTGATGCTGATGGTGCTCATTTTTTTGATTTTCAAAGTCGGAAACATTCGCCGACTGTTTCGCCGCGGGCTAGCGGGCAGATGGTTTAGTGCCGTGGCAAAACGGCGATCGGCCCAATTGCTTGAATTACTTGCGGATAGTTTGGAAGCCGGTCGCCCCTTATCCGGATCATTTTCGACTCTTGCTCGCTATCACTTCGACACCCGCATTCGCCATAAGTTGTTGATTGCAAGAAATGAAATCGAACAAGGTGCGAAGCCTTGGGACAGTTTGGCCGAAGTGCAATTGATTTCCCCAGCAGAATCGAAAGCGATCGCTCACTCGTCAACGAAAACCGACCGCGTTTGGACGCTTCGACGTGTTGCCAATTGGCAAAGCAAAAAGCTCAGTCGCTCGCGAGAAAACCGATCAACCCTCTTTCAACCGATCGCCGTCATGGCATTGGCTTCCTTTGTACTTTGGATTGGCTATGCCTATTTTCAGTTCCTCTACAACCTCGTTCAGAATTTGGCAAAACCATGAAGCCTCGATCAGGCGTCACGCTTACCGAACTGTTGGTTGCCGCAACCGTCGTGGTCACCGGCATGGCGATTGTCGCTCCGCTAGCGATCCGCTCAGGCCGAATGTGGCTGGAAACGCGAGCACAACATATCGCAATGGATGAGTTATCGAACCAACTTGAGCAAATTATTAGTTTGCCTGCGAACGAATTACCTGCTGAATTGCCAAGGCTTGCTGCATCCGATTGGGCAACCGAACGGTTGCCGGGCGTGCAACTCAACGGCGAACGATTAGGTCACGATGCGGTTCGCGTATCGATCAATTGGACCCGCGTCGGTGATCCCAAACCCATTGAGTTGATTGGATGGATCAGCCCACAGGAGACATCCGAATGAGACACAACTCAACATTTGGCCATACACTGATCGAAGTGGTCGTAACTCTTTCGCTTGGCACGTCGCTGACGGGTTTGGCGGTTGGTTTGGTTCACCAAGCGATGACGATCAAATCCATTTCCAACGATCGAGCGGATCATGACCGAGATGCCGAGCGACTTGTTTGGCAATTCCGCGAGGATGTTGTTCGAGCGGAGTCCGCTGACAGCCTCAATCCCGAGAACATCGAATTTCGGAGCAAAGCCCCGAGGGAAATCAACTATGCCGCGGACAACAACCGCGTAACGCGAATCGAAACCGTCGACAATGATCTGGTTCGACGGGAAACCTATGAGCTTGCTGAAACATTCGTCGCCCGGTTCGCAGTAAACGAAAAAATGAATGAAGCCACGATAGTGATCGTTTGCATGGCCAACCTTGATGGCGAGCGAATCGATCGAAAAGTCAACGTGCACATCGGCAGGTGGAGTCGTTATCAACACCGAACCGAGAAGGTGGAACCATGATCCGCGAAGACAGGCAGTCAACCAATCGAACCGGAGCGTTCTTGATCGCAGCATTGGTTTGTTTATTAGTATCAACCACCCTTGCTGTTGCAGCCATCCGTTCCGCCGTGGTAGCCCAACGTGAACTAAGAATTCAAAAGCAACGGCTTCAGACCGAGTTTTTATTGGGTGCTGCGATCGCTCGCGCGGCCCACAAGGTCAACACATCTGGCGAGTACGCCGGCGAGACTTGGATACCCAGTGAATTGGTCCAAACATGGCCATTGGCGGAAGCCGACATCACGGTTAAACCGATTGAGGATTCAAACGAGCTCGAAGTCCATGTGACTGCGAGATTGTCGACGATTTCGGACAATCGCACAAACATGCAGTCCTACCGCACTCAACGCAGTTACAAATTCACCCTTTCCGCATCCCCAACCTTGGAGTCTTCCGAAGATGCAAATTCCAAATAAAGATTTTTCGCGAACGACTCGGTCCGCGTTCACATTGGTTGAGCTTCTTGTCGTGATCGCAATCATTGGCGTTTTGGTCGGCCTACTTCTGCCAGCAGTCCAAGCGGCTCGCGAAGCAGCCCGGCGATCAAGTTGCATGAACAACAATGTCCAACTTGGGCTTGCGATCCACCATCACGAATTCAGTCACGAACGATTGCCGTCGGGCGTAATCGACGAAACTGGTCCGATTAGAAATGAACCGATCGGCAATCATATAAGCTGGATGGTTCAAATCTTGCCGTTTATCGAACAGCAGCCGGCGTATAAGCATTATGAGTTGTCCGCAGGATCTTATGCGACACAGAACGCCCCGGTGCGAACATTGGAAATCCCAACCTTTCGTTGTCCGTCGTGCCCAATTTCTTCGTCCGACATCACCGTATCGGTTGATGGTGAAATGAGGGACGTCCGCGTGAGTGATTACGCAGGATGCCATCACTCAACCGAAGCTCCGATTGATGAAGACAACAACGGCCTATTGTTTTTGAATAGCCGCATTCGGTTCGCGGAAATATTGGACGGCAGCTCCCAGACAATCCTGATCGGCGAGGCAATCCCTAGCAAAGGATCACTCGGTTGGGTCAGCGGAACGCGGTCGACTCTTCGCAACACCGGATCCAAGATCAATAGCGGAAAGACAGACATCATGCAAAGCACCGCCGAAGTGGATGTCGGCTCGCTGACCGTCGGCGGTTTTAGCAGCTTTCACCAAGGCGGGGCAAACTTTGTCTTTGCCGATGGTTCCGTTAGGTTTTTGTCCGAAACAATTGATCCCGAGTTGTTGCAGCAACTTGGAAACCGAGCCGATGGTGAATTATTGAAGAACGGCGTTTATTGAACGGTTGTGCTCTAAGCGACGTCGCGAGTCTCTGGGACAAAACTCTGTGGCGCCAAATCGACTTCGGCCATTAACGCGAGCGATCGACACATCCCATCGATCGCCTCGTCGCGACGCAACAACGGACGCCCCACCCAGGCGCGATTCAGTAGCACTTCGATACCGATGTATTGCTCTGCGGAAAATTCACTGCGCATCGCAGTGACAATGCTCTCGGTCGTTCCCCGACGTGGATAATTGCGACGAACGCGGACCATTGGCACCTCTTCGTACATCTCGTCGATCCAATCGAGAGAAAAATCCACTTCATCGGTCCGCGAAGGGTCGTACAACAATCCGACATCGGTACGTCTTAGTTTTCCGTCTTTGCGAAGCGCGAAGGAACGCATCGATACATGGATGACGTATCCGCTGAGGTTAATTGCTTGGTGCAATCCCCGTTTTAGCTCTTGTCGATACGGTTGATGGACCTCTGCAATCAATCCTTGACGCTGCGTTTCATTGAACTTCCGAGCCGTCGAGGGAAACACATTTCGATGGCGAACTGAACGAGTGACATCAATCAGCTCCGAGGCATAGGGGTTTAGATGGATGGCACAACCGAGAAATCCAGCGATCCGCGTAGCAGCGTACCGAGCGGGCTGGTCAACAAACGGTTTCGGCTCCGATTCTTGCGGCGGCGTGATTGAATCGATCAGCCACGAAGGGACGCGCGTACCTCCCGTTTCACAGCTAATCAGAACCGTCATCATGAAAATCCTAGTATTTTCCCAGGCAAACCACTCACCCGAAAAGTAAAAAATCGCCTCGCCAAGGAGTGTACTCTTTGAATCGATCCCAGGTAAACGTCGGATTTACGAGGAAAACAGCCCCTATTCTTCCATTTTGACACTTCCAAACGGCATCGGAGCCCCTTCACTCGTGACCCACGCCCGACCGTTATCGTCCACCGCAACGGCTTCGACTTGCCTCCATCGGGGGATCTTGACCGGCGCGGGGACAGTTCGGATTTGATCGGCGATCCGCATTTCCCGATCCTTACAGCGAACACAAAAACCATTCCAGTAGTTGACGACCCATAAATCACCGGTAGCAGAATCAAAATCCGCTCCGGTTACCATCGGCATTGCGATGGCGCCGACGTAGCTCGCTTCGATGGCATGAGAAAAGGGGAGCGGTCGTTCAAAAGTCGACAACGGAATCGAATAGACCCTGCAAATTGGCAACGCTGACTTGGTTAGCAGTAATACTTGGCCACGACTACTATCGACCGCCACCGCTTCACAATCTCGGGGACCATCGGGATAAGTAACCGTCATCGCTCCAAATTGGTCCGTCGCGGTGTCCGTTGTTGGATCAGGTTCATCGACAATCAACAGCGAAATCGATGCTCGTTTGTGGAGGTTGTCACCGCAATCCGCCAACAGCAATCTGTTTTGACCGTTATGGCAAAACGCCGCCATATCTTCCCAATCAACAGCCGGGGCGGATTTCAATTTACAAACACCTACCCGTTTGGCATCGCAATCGAATGCAAATACCCTAGCCGTATCCCCCGAATCATTGTGCGTCCAAAAGTATCCTGGTACGCGCCGCGATGATGCCAAACCACTACTTTCAGACACTGCTGGTTCGTTCAGATAAACCGGAACCTCTGACTTTTCGGGTAGATTGCGTGCGGCAATCGCCGGATTTTGTGCATTGTTACTTTGCAGGCCCACCGATTCCGATAGGATGAAAAGCAGGAAGAGAGACACTCCCAGTGGACGAAAGCAAACGAACATCAATGACAACCTCTGATTCAAAACCAACTCCATCTGAACCGGAACCCAAATCGCCTTGGATGTGGATCATCCCCGTCATTCTAGTCATCGGCCTGCTATACGTAAGTCGAAGTCGTGGGCCGGGGCTAAATGGTCCCGAAGGAGGTGCGATTGGGCGGCCAGCACCGCAAATTAACTTGATTTCTCTTTCGCAAAGTTCGGAGATCAAGGAAACCGTCAATGAATTGGCATCGGGCAAAGTTACCTTGATTCATTTTTGGGGAACTTGGTGTGGACCATGCAAGATGGAGTATCCACACTTGTCAGAAATGGTCAGTGATTTGCAATCGAAGAGCGACTTTCGTTTCTTGTCGATTTCTTGCGAATCCGGCAGGAATGTAAACTTCGAGCAACTTGCGAGCAAAACGAATGATTACTTAACCGATATCGGTGCTTCGACAGACGTGTTTGCCGACCCGCAAGGAATCACTCGCATGAGTACGGCGGAGCGGTTGGGCCAGCCAACGATGTATTATCCCACTTCGATTTTAGTGGATAGCAGTGGAACGATCCGAGGCGTATGGGAAGGTTATTTAAATAATGGGGTCGCCGAAATGCATTCTGCGATCACAAGTCTGCTTGACTGACCCGCTACCTACAAATGGTCACGCAGCGAGTATGGTGAGCATCTAGGGATGCGACTCTGCGTTTTCAACAGCGGCGAAGCACATCGCTAACCCTCGGAGGTTGTCGCGAGCGTTGTTGAGAGGTTGTCGGCCTTGTTCGATCGCACACAACAACTCCGCCATCGTTCCGAAGAAACCTTCGCGGAACCAATTGCCTTGCAGATCGGCGTGGAACCAACCCTCTTCGGTATATGCCGTAACCGATTGCTCGGTCAAACTTGTCCCACAACTGATGAGTGTCCCCTTTGTCCCTCGAACCACCGTTCGATCCTCGGCTCCCCACCGGGTGTCGGCATCGAAATTTAAAACCACACGGGTCTTTGGATAATCAAGAAGTGCAGTCGCCAGCAGGGGCGGCTTGGCCGTTTGACCTTGCGAACGCATTGCCGATGCGTAAATGCGATCAGCAATTCCCGGTACAATGCTCGCGGTGAAATCAAACCAATGAATCGCAAAGTCCTCGAGGACAACATGCGTCATTTGATCAAACAAGGTCCCCTGTATCCAATTGTGGTCCCAATGGATATCGACAGCGACCGATACCACATCGCCAATTAGATCCGCCTTAACGGCCTCGCGAAGGAACGACAAATGGGGTGCCCAGCGCCCGTTTTGATTGACCGCCAACAGACAATGTTTTTCGTCGGCAAGATCGACCAATCGTCGCCCTGTTTCCATATCCAACACAAACGGCTTTTGGCTCAGAACATTTTTTCCCGCATCGAGTGCGGCTTCGATAATCGGAACGCGGACAGCCGCCGGCGTGGCAATGTCAACGACGTCCACGTCTGCATTTTCCAGCAAGGCTTGAGACTCGACAAAGACTTCGCCATCGGGATAAAAGGCGTCGCGACGTGCCTGCGCACGAGACAAGTCGAGGTCCGAAAACGCGACAACATCAAACCCAGCATGCTTGTAAGCAGCCAAATGGTTCTCGGAAATTCCACCACATCCGATCAATCCGATACGGTGGGACCGCAACGGCACCGGCGGTTCGTACGGAAAGGACTTGGCCGCAACCTGTTCGGACGATTTCGGTTTTAGATCGTAGTTTCGTTCGTTGTCACTCATGCGATACCTAGGGCAATAATTCGACGGTTCGCTTTTCTCTCGCACTCAATACTGCGGAATCCACGATTTGCTGGCCGATGCGACTGATTTCGGTACTCAGTATCCCTTCGACGTCGCTATCACGTCGGATCACATCGACCAAATACTGGATCGGGTCTTGCCTCGGTTCCTTTAATTCATCCGATGGCACATCTTTCCCTTCGGGGCAGTCACGTGTTTGAACGTGAATGGTTTTTCCATAATCTTCGCTTGCAATCGTCCCCTCCGTTCCAACGATCACAAAACCGCACTTTGGTTGCGGTTGATTTGTCCATGGATCGGTAAAGGTGCCCCAACGTGTTTCGACTTTGGACAACCCCGTATGGTAGCGACAAACGATCACGCTATGTTCATCCACTTCTAAACCTGCGGGTTGGTCAACCACGCAAGTCACTTCGATCGGTTTGCGGCCGTTCATGTACCAAGTTCCAAGAGTGGTTCCGTAGCCGGCATAATCAAGCAGCGACCCTCCGCCGGCACTCGCTTTATAGAACCAGCTATTCGGTTTTTCTTGTTCCACTTGTTCGGCCGTCCGCTCGACCTTGTCTGCGACGTGCCAAAGAGGTCCCCGATTGCCGCCATAGTGATGGAATTCGATGACTTCGCCGATTAGTCCTTCATCGATCAATCGTTTTGCGGTGCAGTGCGACGGGACCCAAGCCAACGGCCAATTGATTGCCAAACGATGGCCCGATGCATTCATCGCTGCGATCATCTGATCCGCTTCTGCGAGCGTGGCCGCAAATGGTTTTTCAACCATGATGTCGCATCCAAACGGCGCGACCTTTTCGACCCATTCACCATGCTGGGCTGCAGCAGGACAAAGAATCACTAGATCAGGCTTCGTCTTTTCCAGACATTCACGATAGTCGGTGTAGACATCATCCTGAGAGATCGAAAACGCCTTGACTGCATCGACCATCCGTGCCGGATCGACATCACAAATCCCGACCAAATCAACATCAGGATGATCGAACGCATTGCGAAGAAGGTCGCCCATGTGAAAGTGATCGAAATTGATTCCTACAACTTTGCATTTAGCCATGTGAGTTTGCCAACAATAGGTTACGAGTTAAATATAAGCATCAATACCGAGAGTCGATCAAGAGCCGGAAACCTTTTCGTAAAGTCGGGCCAATCGATGTGCGTGTTCGTCGTAGGCCGATTCGAAAAGTTCCACCGCTCGCTCGGATCCCACGACACAACCAGCAGTCAACACTTTGGGTGGTTGGCCTGCCGCGGTCAAACGCGCAGCGACTTCCGCTTTGATCGCGTTAACGACTAAACACCCACCTACAGTCGACCCTGGGGCAACCGGCGTATCAAGATTGTCCACGTGCACCATTGCATCACCAGCGGGAGCTCCGGTGTCGAGGACTAAATCGGCGACGTCAGTTAACTTGATCCCACGCGAGTGTTTCGTTGTACTCGCTTGGGA
Source organism: Novipirellula herctigrandis (assembly GCA_007859835.1). Lineage (GTDB taxonomy): Bacteria > Planctomycetota > Planctomycetia > Pirellulales > Pirellulaceae > Novipirellula_A > Novipirellula_A herctigrandis. The sequence continues at coordinate 677,698 of SJPJ01000002.1, forward strand.
GTGTTTCGCACTGACCAACGCAACGACGCGAATGCCTTGTTTCTGAAACGCTTCGGCCATTTCAATCGGCACCACATTGCATCCACTGCTAGAGCACACGAACGCCGAGTCGGTATCGGACAAGTCAAAGTTTCGCAAAATTCGATCTGCCAATCCGCTAACGTTCTCTAGAAACATCGCTTGCCGTTGGCCGTTGCATCCGACAACCAAGTTATGAAACGTCAACGACATCTCAACGATTGGGTTGAAACCGGGAAACGATCCGTAGCGAGGCCACATTTCTTCGACCATGATACGGCTATGTCCGCTGCCAAAAACATGCACCATTCGGCCGCCGAGAATCGATTCAGAAAACCAATCCGCTGCCTGCGCGATTGCCGACAACTGCATTTCAACACAATCGGTCAATTGTCGACAATGATCCAAATAGGCTTGGCTCGGTGAACGACTCGAAAGAGAAGCCGGATTGATTGACATCAGTTGGTGGGTTCCAAGTGGCGAATTGAAGACGTCGGGCGTTCCGTTATAGCGGGTTAATACGTATAAATACAGGTGATTCGTTGACCAAAAATGGGCAGCGAAGTAAACTAGGTAGACGGATCATCTGCTTTTCTCGACTTTTTTCTTTGACTGCGATTGTGATGGCTTCTGACGGATCAATTCGGACCGATGCGTCGACGGTTCATCGTGGTTCGAGCAAAAAAACTGACATCCGCAAGAAGTCTCCCGGTGGGCAAGCGGAAACGGACAAACCGGCGTCAAGTGATAGCTCGGCGGAATTAGAAGAACTTGCAGATGCTAAAACGATCATACGCGGTTCCTCGCGTGTTCGGTCGAGCGGGTCGGATTGGAGTCGATCGGATCGCACGCCTGCGTCGGTCGCGGGTGTCTTATTGGGCCAGCGGCTTAACCATTTCTTGCTGGAAGACTTTGTTGGTGGCGGTGGCATGGGCGCGGTTTTTCGTGCTCACGATGAACAGCTCGATCGGACCGTGGCGATCAAGGTCATCCCGTTTGTTGGTGATGACCCCGATCTGAAACGCCGATTTCGGAATGAAGCTCAAAGCGCGGCCAAGCTTGACCATCCGCGAATCGCAAAAGTATTTGATGTTGGAACCGACGATGATTGGCATTACATCGTTTTCGAATACATCCAAGGGACCAACATCCGCGATCTCGTGACTCGCGACGGTCTGCTTCCGATCGACGAAGCAGTCTTTTTTACGTGCCAACTCGCTGATGCGATCCAGCATGCTTCGGATCGCGGCGTGGTTCATCGAGACATAAAGCCATCCAACGTGCTGATAGGCGAAGGAGACACGATAAAGCTGGTTGACATGGGGTTGGCCCGAACCGAGAGTCTCGACCTGAACGAGGACATGACCGCCAGCGGTGTGACACTCGGCACATTCGATTACATCTCGCCCGAACAGGCTAACGATCCACGCGACGCTGATTTCCGCAGCGACATCTATTCACTTGGCTGCACCCTCTATTTCATGCTTGCAGGCGAACCGCCTTATCCTGGCGGAACGATGTTGCAAAAATTAATGCACCATGGCAAGACACCGCCGCCTGACATTCGGTTGCTGCGTGAAGAAGTCAGCGAAGATTTGGCTGCCGTGATCAAAAAAATGTTGGCCAAGGATCCCGAGGACCGTTACCAACATGCCAACGACTTAGTGGCGGACTTGCAAGAAGTCGCGTATCGCGAAGGGTTGCAGCGAGTGCAAACGCTTGGGCCAGTGACAATCAATACGCCTGGCCCGTTTTGGGCGTTTTTAGATCATCATGCAGCTTGGTTGGTGGCATTTGGACTTTTGCTTATCAGCGTGGGCGTGCTGTATGTCGTGGGTCAATTATCCAAAGGCCAATTTGCAATATCCGTTCCCGCGAGCAAAAGCGTCGAATTCAGCTCTGCGAATCTGCCCCAATCGCCGCTGCAAAAGGGAACCAGTCAAAACGGAGTTGATTTGGGGCCTTTTCCCGGCGATCTATCCGGTTCGAACAGTGCCGACTTTGTAGAAACGTCGCCGCGCGCGACGATGGATTCGGCCACGCTCGCCCCTTCCGCACCACCACGTATTCGCGACTTGCCGGTTCCCGAAGAACTAAGTCGCGAAGAGACCATGCCCCTGCAAAACAATTCGACAAACATTCGTTCAAACCCTAATCGAACAGGGACGAAAACGGATTCGAGGATTCAACCACAAGACCAACCTGCTCTTGGTTCACTCGATCCAAATGTCCCATCCGATTGGCGCCCTCGCGCCATTCGAGTGTCCCAGTCACCGCCGATGTCGGCCGATGGCGATAACGACTCACTTGAATACGCGTACGCATCATCGCTAGAGGAAGCGATCGAGTTTGCCTCTAGCTTCGAAGTGGATCGAATCGAATTGGCTGAACCACTTATCCGAAGTGCTCCTGTCACGATCGATCGCGATGGATTGGTGATCTCCTCAAGCGTCGGCGGTACGGTAATCGTTTTTGAATCCGATAGCAGTGCGCCGATGCAACATGCGGAATTGATCAAAATTGGAACCAATCGAATTGAGTTGGAAGATATTCATATCACGTGGACTGTCCCGAGTGGCGGAATGAGTGGCGGATGTATTTTTTCCATGAACGCAAATCGCTTGGTGCGGTTAACCGACTGTAGTGTGACGATCAACAACTCCGTACGCCAAAGCGATGTTTACGCGTTTGAAATTGAAACCGATCCGAAAAGGAAGAAACGAACACGAGAACGTTCCGACGAGGCGAGCGATCCACTGCGGAGCAATGCTAAGTTTGGTGATTCCAACTATATGGGATCGCTTCCTTTGGTATCAATCGAAATGTACAACGTCTGCATCCGAGGACAAATGACCATGGCCAAGATGGATACGGCTGCGGAGTTGCAGATGCGTTGGGAGAACGGTTTATTGGCGATCACCGGTCGCATGATTGAAACAGCGGGACTGTTAAGCAAGCCACTTCCATCCGCAAAACCGATTCAACTTCGCTTGGAAAGATTGCTCGTAATGGCACCGCGTGGTTTCCTGCGAATGCGATTGGATGCCGATCATCCCTATCCGCTTCAAGTTGACCGGGAAGCCAAAAACTGCGTCTTCATTATCCAAGGCGACGTGCCAGTAGCGGAATTTTCAGGAACAAGTTCACTCGCTAATTCACCCCCGGTTTTAGTGCTACGTGGCGAAGCAAACGCGTACGATGCAAAAGCCGATTTGTCGGACGTGATGCTAAGATTGGTCGATACGAAAAACGAAGAAGCGATCACCAGAATGGTTGACCTGAAAGACGCCCCCCCCACGTGGGCTGTCGAACAGTCGTCGCGGTGGGCCGTCGATTGGGCAAGCGAAACATTCAAGTCACAGCCCGTGAACCAATTGATGCCGCAAGATTTCCTGCAATATGGGGCGGTCATTAGCGGCTTTAATGAAAAAGCTCTGACGATTATGACGCGTCTTGAGGCAGCTAAGGCAGATGAAGAAATCTGATCTCGATTTGACTTTCAGTAGGTTTTAGGACTTAATAGAGTCCGGCGCACGAAGGACGCCGATACTAACGACTTCCGCATCCCCACCTGTCTAGGTTTTTGCACCGAACCATCCGTTCGCTCAAACCTACAATCTGAACCCACCCTTTTTAACGAAACCACCGGAGTAAACAATGAAACGATTGATAGTATTTCTAGGCTTACTATGCCTGTTGGTATCGCCCGCAATGGCGATCAGCGAGTTCAGCAAGCAGTGGAAAGGCGAATACCTTGGCAAAGATGCCGATGCAGACTTTGTCAAAGCAGGCCGCAGCGCCGGATGTTACGTTTGTCATGTCAAGGGCGAGAAAAAAGACGAAGCTCGCAACGAATATGGGAAAGCGATCAAAGAATTCTTGAAAGCAGAGGATTTTCCGAAGGAGTACGTAAAAGCAAACCCGGAAGAAGCAAAAAAGAAGATCCTTGAAGGCTTCAAGAAAGCGGGAAAAAAGAAGAGTTCGGACGATCGTACGTTTGAAGAGAAAATCAAAAACAACGAACTTCCTGCAACGGATGCAGGAATATAGAACCGACTGAATAAGATCGATTTAGAAGTAACGCTTGCTGGCATACGATGTTGGCAAGCGTTTTTTTGTTAGCAACCTACGGCAACATTGATGCATCGATTACTTCGCGTCCATCGCGGGATCCGATTGAATGACGAACACCTTCGTCAAGGCTATCGGTTAAGAATTTGACCGATCCATCACAAAAGACGGTGCTAACGCCACCGAAATGGTGACTCCCAGGAGAAATTTCAAGCTGTTGCTTCGGAGCCACTTGAAGATTCATGTCATATTGAAGTGACATCAACGCTTCGGAAAAATCGTCCCCTTTGCCTTTCCCTTTGCGGCGGTCGAATTCGGGGTGATATACCGCGAAGTGGCTGCAAATATTGCATTGCGGTTCGTCGACAAACCGCGTCTCGCCCACCATCACCGTATGGCTTAGCCCATCGAGTATCCCTGCAAAACGAATCGGCAACGGCCAAGGTAACCCAGGCGGAACATCAGGCGGATCGAAGGGGTGCCTTTCCATTTGTCCAATACGAAGGACACCATTGCTATTTTCCATGCCCCTTAGCGAGGATGTGGAATAGCTGTCTCTGACAGCGTCGCTGCCCGCGTTACCAAGATAACTGTTCATCGCGCGTGCCACATCCTTGCCATCGATAGCGAGGTTATTATTGTCGGTCAAAAACTCGGGACCGATCTCCGTTGGACAGCGGTACATTGGGACGAGCGTTGTCGCGATCTTTTCAAATCGCTTTCGTTCTTCAAGAGTGACGGGACCGTTCTTCAGCGGCGGAATCAGTTCCCACAGTCCCGCTTGTTCTGCAAAAGGCAAAATATCGGTCGTCCAACTATAGCCGTGTCCTCCTTTGGCTCCCCATGGCAATGACCGGTACGTTGACTCATAGTTGTGAAGTGCCAAGCCGATCTGCTTCAAATTGTTCTGGCACTTCATCCGTCGGGCTGCTTCACGAGCGGCTTGAACCGCTGGGAGTAACAATCCGACAAGAATCCCAATGATGGCGATGACCACCAATAATTCAATCAGCGTGAATGCACGTTTCGTCGGAAACAGGTGCATGGTCTTTCGGCGATTGTTGAACCAACGGGGCATGTATCAAAGAATCCGCAAATGAAAAGCGATGAGTGAAACCAACTCATCCTTAGTAAAAGGGGAAGAGACAAATGTCCACAAAACGAGTCAAACGCCGAGGGACGGCAAGTCTTCATTGTTAGCCGGGCGAACCAAAATGGCAATGATTCTCTACTTAAGAACGCGTCAAAACTTGGTCCGGACCCTTCAAATTGCAACGGCACGGGTAAAAAGAGGCTAAAAAGCGTCCTCAATCGTTTCCTGCGATGCACGTGTGCCGAGAGCCCCCCACAATCCAAATGGGCTTTGCGAGCCGACGGGCGTAGGACTATCGGTGCGTCCTCCGAGTGCTTCACAGTAAACGCAGGGTGTTTGTGGATTGCCAGCTTCGATCGAGTCACTAATGAATTTGGTTGCTCCGTCCGCCATCAAAATATGGACTCCGCCAGCGTGCCGGCTACTTGGTGGCGCAACGCCATAAGTATCCGAGTGTCCCACCAGACAGATCTCGGAATTTGGTGGCAAGATCGTGTTCATTTGCGACTGAAGCGTGTGGAAATCGGCCCACCGAAAACCTCGTTCGGATATCGCTCCGTAGACATTTGCTGCGGAGGTCAAGAACATCGGTCGTAGTGGATCGACATAACCAAGATCGTCACATCGTTTGGGATTATTGGCGATCTGGAAAAACCCGCCTTTTCCGTTCGTGAATCCAATCGTCCTTTTGTCGCGGTCTCCGAGTCCCGACATAATTTCGCCAGCCGCGATCGTGTTAGAAAGCCCATCGGTAATATCGCGAAACCGCATGCTCTTTCGCGTCACAAAAGTTCCCCGCAACCCGCAACGGGCCCTTCTCATTGCTAACGAATCTTTTTCATAAAGCCAACGTGTTCCGTTCCAGACGGTGACACCATGTTCGGACTCATAAAAACTATCGCCCGTACAAGCGGCGTAATTCGTTCGCCCTAACGCTGGGACGCCGACACCAGGATCGCTCGGGCAACGAAACGTCGGAACCTCGGTTGCCCAAGGGGGATAATTTCCATTCCAAGGCCGAGGTCCAAAAGCAGGCCAAATATCTCCATCTTCCTCGACCATGGGATTGCTTACTTTTTCCCATAACGCTTGTTGTTCGACATAGGGCAGAAGGCCGACCAAATACGATAGTTCCAATCGCGTGAACGCATTGCCGGTATTGTCGTCAGCCAACGAAGTGTCATTGGTCGTTTCATTGGTAGGTCCCACCCCGTGAATCGGCAATTGATTGAAAGCGGAATGATAGTTGTGCATCCCTAATCCAAGTTGTTTGACGTTGTTACCACAACTCATTCGCCGCGCTGCTTCCCGTGCCGCTTGAACCGCTGGCAAAAGCAATCCGACTAGCACACCAATGATCGCGATCACGACCAACAATTCGACCAGAGTAAATCCTAAGCTGCGGAAACGATCCGATGACATTGTTTGTTGGCGTCTCATGGGAGCCTCTTGTTTCGGTGGACGGGTTAGAGCTTCCTGCGTCTGGTCAAAAAAGGAATCCTAATGCCTACTTCTCTCGTTGGGCTTCGGATGCTGCTTCTTCCGCAGCCGCTTGGGCCATAATCTCGTCGTAAGAATATTCCGCACTCTCTTCAACCACACCGCTGGAGTGCCCACCACATCCGCACACAATTGGCATGAACAAAAGACACAACATCAAAGGCACGTTCAAAAAAAGCCGGCTCCTTTGATCGAAGCTGGCCAGGGGTCGTATTTGCGAGAACATGAGCCACCTTTGTTCGATGAAGTCAGCGTGTGATAGGCGAAGCACGTTGACAGCCTGGAGTACGTCGAACGCCAGAGCGCAACCTCGCTCCAACTTGATTCAAGCACCAAACCAGTTGTACCGATTGGTGGACAAAGGAACAAGCCTTTTTTACTGGTAATTATATGAAGAAGGCGTTAGTTTGCTAGAACACAACAAACAGGCAGGCCAGAAATTCTCACAGTCATCTCCAGCTGTCATGGCGCGCCATGCCACTTGGGCTTACAAATGGCACCGATCGGTTCCGCAAAGGACAATTGGTCATCTGCGACTCATTCTCCACTTCTCTCTCTCCTTCGATGCACCGAAACTTTTGTTGATCGACTGGTGTTAATAGAGGAGCGTTATATAAAAATGGGCTACCGGGGGAGTGCTGGCGGCTGTCTTGAATTGGAATCCGAACTACAGAATCGGGAGTTCTTCGTGAAGAAATTATTCGTCTGGGTTATCGCCGTCGTCGTTGTGAACGTCTCCATTGTTCCGGGTCAGGCACAAGCTCAGACGAGCCAGGCATTCCTTCAATCCCGATTCGATTCGTATGACAAAGACAGCGATGGTCAAATCACCAAGGCCGAATGGCACCGCCCTCTTTTGTTGCGACGACTCGACCAAGATGGTGACGGTGCGTTGGACATCAAGGAGTTTCGAACGGCAATCGAATTAGCGGTCGATGGTCGTAGCAGCAAAGAACAGGCAACGGAACCATGGCAGCCCGCAACCTTTGCCGCGAAGATTCCCGCCGAAGCGCCGATTACGAAAGAGTCAGTCCTGGCTGCGGCACAATACAGTGCAGCGGAAAAAGGAATCTCATTCCTAGTCATGTACGATGGCAAGACTATCTATGCCGACTATCCCAATGGAGGATCCCCGAATCGGGCTCTTGAGTTAGCCAGCGGTACAAAGAGTTTCACTGGTGTAATGGCAATCGCTGCAATTGAAGACGGGTTGATCGATTCGCTTGACGAAAAGGTTTGCGACACGATCACAGAATGGAAGAACGATCCACGAAAGTCGCAAATCACCGTTCGCAATTTGTTGAATTTGTCGAGCGGGATCGCTGCGAACAGTCTCGGCTCGCAACGCGTCCCCAGCTATGCGTTGGCTATTGAAAGTGAAACGAAAACAAAGGCTGGTGAAAAATTCGAGTACGGGCCCGTCCACTTTCAGTGCTTTGGCGAATTTATGCGTCGCAAATTGAAAGCACACGGATCCTCTGGAAGTCCGTTGGACTATCTACAACGACGTATTTTTGATCCGCTCGAATTGCGCTATCAGTCATGGAGAAAAGACGAAGACGGAAATCCGCACTTACCATCGGGCGCGTCCCTGACCGCGAGTGCTTGGGCAATATATGGCGAGTTCATACGACTCGGCGGAACCTGGAACGGAAAACAAGTCATTGCAAAGGAAGCTCTCGACCAATGCTTCGCAGGCAGTCCCACGAATCCATCTTATGGACTCACTTTTTGGCTCAACAAACCTGTTACTACCGCCCAACGCCGATCGACAAGGCAAGTTCGATTTGCCACCGACGATCTCACAAGTGTCAAGAAAATCCCAGCGGACCTCGTTTTCGCTGCCGGTGCAGGCAAACAGCGTTTATATATCAGTCGCGATGCGAAACTAGTCGTCGTCCGACAAGCGGAAGGGATTATTGATGCTTTGAGCGGAAAACACAGCGGCTATTCGGACGTCGAATTTCTCAGTCGGCTGATGAAGTAGACAGCATTGCTCCAACACCTTTTGGGCTTGCCAACAATGATGGTTTGCAGGCGACGGAGAAACGTATTTTTTCACGTCTCTCTATTGCCCGACTGCGTCTCTCTATTGCCCGACGGTGGGACGATTAGCACCATGCTCTGGCGAGCGTGGCTTCCTTTCGTCATCCAAATTCGTTACTAACAAACGCCTTAGAATCGGATATGAACGCCCGAGCGATAGGGCACAGGGCGTGGATGGTGGTGGTAGTAGTGCGGATGGGGACGGTAGTAGTGTGGATCATAGGAGGGAACAACCATCCGCTCTTCCACGTACACGGGGGTTTGCTGAATAATCGGTTGAACGGCCACCGGTTGTTGCACCCGAGCCATGCGTTGGGTTCCCGTCGGTGATTGTTGCATTGCCGTGATGACCGTTTCACTGACGCCTGCTTGATGCAGCGCGATGATATCCGGAACATTTAATGCTTGCTGCACCCCTCGTTGTTTGACTTGGTTAACGATCACCGAATCGCTTAATCCACTTCGGCTCATTGTGGCAACGTCGGCGATCGACACGGCGCCTTGTGTGGCAACCATCGCCGATTGTTGTGCTTGATAGTACTGCTGTTGTTGGCGGATCGCGTTTTCTTTGTCATTGGCATTGCCGAGCAATCCCCCGGCCACCGCCCCGACGACGCCTCCGATCGCGGCTCCCGCGCCCGCTTCGCCGTTATGGTCGCCGATCAATGCTCCCGCGACTGCGCCGGTCAATCCACCCAGAGTCGCACCGCGCTGCTTTCCGGCCTGGCCGTAGCTGTTCGCGGAGATTCCGAGCACAAGGGTCGTGGCAACAGTCCACCGCAGGGCGGTCCGACCTATTGTTTGATGAAAAAAGGGGGTCTGGAAAAACATGGTTCCATCCTTGGAAATTGGCCTTCGAATTTGGCCTTCGAATTTGGATTCTCGGTTCGGCGCCACGGACGAAGTCATTGGGCCGACCTTAGTGACGCAGTGGCTTATCGGATAAATCCGCTTTGATGCCCAGATCAATCTTGCGATTCGAGATGGCAAACGGCGCGTTTTTGTTCACCAACTTCGCGATTTCTTGAAACGATCACTTTTATTTTTTTGCATTGGGGCCAACGATTTTGGAAATGGCCTGAATGAAGTCGTTGGCATCATCAAACTCGCGGTAAACACTCGCAAATCGGATGTAGGCGACCTCGTCGAGACTCGCCAGATGGCGGAGCACGATCGCGCCGATTTGGGTCGCAGTGACTTCGGAATCGAATGATTCATAGATTTCAGCTTCGATACTTTGGACAACCTGCTCAATTTTCGAGCTTTGGATCGGTCGTTTTGAGCAAGCACGCTCGACACCTCGACGAATCTTTTCCCGGTCGAGCGGTTCCCGAGTTTGATCGCTTTTTACGACACGAACATTCAATTGTTCCAATTTTTCGAGCGTCGAGAAACGTCGATGACACGAATTACAGATCCGTTTACGACGAACCATGTAGCCAGCTTCTGCGGCTCGCGTATCGAGGACGCGGTCATTGTCGACGTGGCAGTAAGGACAACGCATGGCATCTATGTTTAATGACGGGAAACGGCTGGGCCGGTATATTATCGGAAACCATCGTCGAAGGAAAGGAAATCGAGGCATGAGCGACAACGAAAACAACGATAACGACCTGAAAAACAAGAATCCCTCGTACCGCTCCGATAACTCGCCGTTGGGTACCCCTGCGGATGCAGAGGAATCGGCGGCATCAAAGTTTCGACAACAAGTCGCATCGAAAAAGTCGGGGCTCGACGACTTCGAACCCGAAGAAAATTTGTGGAGCGGGCGATATAGCAGTAAAGCAATGCTGGGAACTTGGATCCTGATGATTGCCTCGTCGCTCGCATTGCTGATTTTGGCGGTGCTACTTGAACCATTCCCGCTTTGGGCCGCTGGCGCGCTGATATTGCTGATTTGGGTCGCCGGCGTTTTCATGTACGCTTGGCGGCGGTTGGGGTACCACTACCAATTGACGACCCAGCGTTTTATTCACAAAACAGGGATCGTGACTCAGCGAACCGACCGGATTGAGGTGATCGATATTGACGATGTCAGCTTCACCCAAGGGCCCGTTCAGCGTATGTTCGGAGTTGGCACGATCCGGTTAACGGGCAGCGACCGGACCCACCCGGAGCTTCAGATGCTGGGGATCGCCGAAGTAGACGAGGTTGCGGGCCTAATTGACGACATTCGTCGAAAAGAGCGGAGGCGTCGCAGTCTGCACATCGAGTCGATATAATCAAAGCGAGGCAGGTGGTGTGACGAGACGAAACGCTGCCACTGATTTTTTGGAGTCAAGTGTTTGCTTGACGCAGTTCATTTCTGAGTCTGGTTGAGAGGAAATCGGCGTGGCCGAATGGTATATCCAGCAGTCAGACGCGGTCGAAGACATTGGTCCACTTCGGCCCAGCGACTTGCTAAAGATGGTACGCGGGGGTGAAGTTACCCCCGAAACTCGAATTCGTAAGGATGACTCGGCATGGTTCAATGCCTCCGAAGTAGGAGGTTTGTTTGAAGCCGCCATGCGTCCGACGATCGAGTATTTTTGTCCGCAGTGCGAGCGACCGGTCCACGAGCCACCCGTTGTCTGTCCGAATTGTGGCCGCGAGATCCATCGTGCGTTGACGAAAATCACCGAGAACACGATCGCCAGCGGATCAAAACGAGCTCATCATCACGATCAACCTGGTAAGTCGGTTCAAAATTGGTTGAAGAGCAAGATGCTGCGCCGCGATGAAGATCCCGACCAATAAGTACCTGCTTTCTTGACGCAGTCTTTCTCCATCCTGTAACAAACGCGATTGCCGCGCTCACTCCAATCCATAGCAACACTGTGTCAAATTTTTTAGTTCACTGCAAAGTCGCGTTTCCAATCGTCATTTCGGTTTTACTATTGCTCGGTGGTTGTTCCAACAGCAAACCATCCGAAGCTTCCGCTCAACCTGATTCCGAATTGAATCTGTCTCAATCGGCCCAAGACGTAGTCGAACAACCTAGCCAGCCACAACCGGACGAACCCGATCGGACACAAACGCCACAGGCACCGTCACAAGAGGCATCACCACAGGCACCTGTTTCCACTTTGCCCAACATGCCCCACAGCCAGCCTGCGACACCGGCATCCAGTAGCGAGGCGGACTTTGGTACCGCGATACTGGGTCAAGCCGAACCGACTCGTCAATTGCGTGCCGACTTAACACCGGCCCAGTTACGTGAATTCCTTGCTGGTGCCGATTCGGACATGCAACTCGTTGCCAGCGGCCGGACCGGAATTCGCGACCAGCAAGAAGCGATTCTAGAGATGCAGCGGATCGTTAAACGAAAACTCGAAGCATCGCGACGGTTGCGTGATCACGGCGACGCCACGGAAAGCGAAACGAGCGAAGGCGCTCGAGGCGAATTGCAATCACTTTCACATTTGGCGGCGCTCGGTGATTTAAAAGCAGCAATCGAACTTGAAGAGCTTGCCAATGCAAATTTAACTTCAAGCGACTCCGTGTTGGTCACCGATAGCCGCTTGGTGCTGATTGGATTTGCGATCGAATCGCTGCAAAACGGTAATGACAACGCCGCCCAAAAGATTACAGACTTTGTCAAAGACTTGGCGTCCTCTGCCAACGCGCCCGGTATTCCTGCGATGATGGTGATGGGCCAGGCGCGCGACATCCTATCAAAGTACGAGCACGACGAAGAAGCTAAATTGATTCGCGACACGATCATCGACTTATACGCGAATGCATCCGATCCCGAAATCGCAAAGATGGCCGCACAATTAGCAGGCAGCGTCCAATACGACGCGATTGATCATTTGCTTCAACAGGCGATCGATGGCAAGTCCGTGAGTGAAACCGATTGGTCAGTCTCTGTGCAGACCCTGATCGATGAATCGCCGGACCTACAAACGGTGCAATACCTTGCGGGGGCCGCACTTCAATTCGAAGGACTCGAGCAACGAGCACTTGCCGATGTCACTTACGAGAAACTTGACGAGACCTTTTCGAGCCTCGACACTGCGACGGGCAAAGAGGCTCGCTTGGCGATCGTGGCTCGACAAGCGCGTGAAAACTCCATCGGAAAAACGTTCGACCCTGATTTACAATCGGTCGATGGTTCAGCGCTTTCGATGGCCGACTATCGCGGAAAAATCGTGTTAGTGCCCCTCTGGGCGATGGGTTTCCCGGAGTCGATGCAAGTATTTGGCCCGCTTCAAGAACTGGAACAGGAATCGCCTGATTTGATCGCCGTGGTGGGGATCAACCTGGATCCGGCCGGGGCGCCGGTCGCTCAGTTTGTCAAGCAAAACCGAATCACATTTCCGAGTTTTCGAGCAGAATCATCCCAGACGGCTGAAGTCGCAAATGAAGTCGCCGCTCGATTTGGGATGGTTTCAGCACCCTTTATGGTAGTGCTCGATCAACAAGCACGCGTTGCCTCGATCAATTACACGCTCACTCAATTAAGACGCTCGATCGCCGAATTGCGAGAGTAATTTTTCGTCACCGAAAACGATCCGACCGAGCAAAGCGAAATCTGGTAACTAAACTATGGGTTACCTCCTACGTTTGTCTTTTTTCGGATTCCGCAATGCAGTTTATTGAACTTACTGGCAAGACGCTGCTGGAAGTCGTCAACGAGGGCGAAATTGATCTAAAACAACTCCATGAATCGGGCGTGACTGGTGATTCGATTCTTCGCATTAACAAACACGGCGAAATTGAACTTCGGTCTCGAAACGGATGGAAATTAGTCGGTGGGTTAATCGGCAATTTCGAAGAACGCTTGATGGCGCTAACCCAATTGAATTGGGCTGGATAGTAATCCCACCTTTTCCACCCACGCTTTCAACCGAGCAGCGTTGAGTTTTCCGCGTCGGCCAATTTTGCTATCCGGATCACAAACATCACCACGAACGGCAAAGCAATCGGGATGGATGCCAACGGAGTTTAGGAGGTCGACACTCTCCAAACGCATTGATCCGGCGAGTGACCATTTCATATTGGCTGCCTCAGCGATCCTTTGCAGCCGAACGAATCGGTCGAAGGAAAGAAGATCGAGGGAGCCTGCACCATTTTTCTCAAACGTGTCGATTAGACAACGCTTGAAGCCCAACTCGGCTGCAAGTTGAAAGATCCGCTCGGGCGCAACACAACCTGCAAGTTGGTGATCCGCGTACGCGACCGGAACAAGCTCGGCAGCCGCGTTTCGGCAAGCGAGTCGGTGATGAGCATCCCGCCATAGTCGAGCTAATCTTTTGGGGCAATCGATGCCACTCGGGCCAACTTTCGCGAAACGAAACGTTTGGGGAAGTTGATCGATGATTTTCCCGTAATCTTCGGATTCCCCAAGTGCCGCGGAAAGGAGCGAGTGTTTAGACCGGAGCTTACCGATCGGATGCATCAGCGCCCCCCCCCACGCGACGACGATCGCAGATGCCCGGTGCCAGACCAGCGGGTCCACCGCAGCAAGGGCCCCATGGTTAGGTTCTTTGAAGTCGATGATCTGTACTTTGGCCGCTATCGCCTGCTCAAACTCAGCAATATCTCGAACGCTGACTAGTAGATCCCGCACAGGTAGACTCCTTTACACGTTTAAGATTGAAATCCGAGCCGATCAACCAACAATCAGGATAGGCGATTGTACCGAAACGGGGTAAAGTCCCATCTTGCGACTACAACGTTGTCTTCAAAATTCTTCTCCCTTAGTTTCAAAGTTTCGCTTTGCAATACGACTCCATCTCTAGCCTGAACGAACTTGAGGATCTATGTACTCAGATCGCGGACAGCCATTTGGTGGGGTTTGATACCGAGTTTGTCTCCGAAGACAGCTACCGGCCCGAACTGTGCTTGATTCAAGTGGCACTCCCGGACCGGTTGGCGATCATTGACCCCTACAAGCTTGAGACGACGAAGCCGTTTTGGGAAGTACTTTCCACGCCTGGGCGGATCGTTGTCGCCCATGCCGCTCGCGAGGAAATCCGGTTCTGCTACCGATTTTCGAACAAGCCAATCGCAGGGCTTTTTGACACCCAATTGGCCGCAGGGTTTGTGGGCATGGAATACCCGGCGTCTTTGGCGACGCTGGTTCAACGGTTGGTTGGCAAATCGTTGCCAAAGGGCGAGACACGAACGAATTGGCGTCATCGGCCATTGTCAAAAGACCAAATCACGTACGCACTTCATGACGTGACGGATTTGGAAACAATGCACACCAAGTTAGCGTCGATGGTCAGCGAGCTCGGACGCGCTACGTGGGTCGAAGAAGAAACGGCCAACTTGCAGCAAAAAGTGATCGATGCCGAGACACGCGAAAATTGGCGCCGCGTCAGCGGGTCAGCGGGTTTGAACGCTAGGCAACTCGAGACGGTACGGCAACTATGGCTGTGGCGTGAAGGACGTGCTCGCGAGACCGATCGGATTCCTCGCCGAGTCATGCGAGACGATTTATTGATTGAACTTGCCAAACGAGCATCCGCTGACATTGACAAGATTCGCGGTATTCGGGGACTGGAACGACGTGGCTACATCGGTCAATACGAAGCGATTGCCAAAGCAATTCAAACGGCGTTAAATACTCCCGAAGCCGATCTGCCACGTCGGGCGCGTGGAAGTCGAAAATCGGTTTCGCCGATGCTAAGCCAATTCCTATCAACTTCGATCGCGTGCATCAGCCGCCAACATAAACTGGCCCCACCGATCGTCGGTAACGCGGATGACGTACGTGAACTGTTAGGTTATGAACTCGAAAAACGCAAATCGGATTCGTTGCCATCGTTATTGGAAGGATGGCGTGGCGAGATTGTAGGGAAACCATTCCGCCAGTTGCTCTCAGGGGAGCTAGCGATTCGCGTTGCGGACGTTGACGAGACCCAACCGCTCGAATTCATCGACGTACCGCCGCTGAAGTGAAGTTGCAGTGATGGCCAATCGAGTTGACGGGATGTGACGTCGTCGGGTTTGGGTTATAGTGGATTTTCCCACCTTTCCCACTTCCCACCTTGGTTGAATCTTGCCATGAAAAAATCATGTCACTTCTGGTGCGCCGTCGCATTCGCGACGTTTCTATCGACTTCCCCTGCACTCGCAGATACCAGCGATGAGTCTCTATGGAAAGAAGCAGGTGCTAGGATTGAAAAGCATCGAAAAACGGATGTCGTGATTTGTGTTGTTGATCGTGACGGCAAACCGGTTCCCAATGTCCCCGTTCGATTTGAGCAGACGCGGCACGCATTCCTGTTTGGATCAAACATTTTCCGATGGCAAATCGATGATGCGAATTTGCAGACCATGTATCGCGATCGGTACGCAAAGCTATTGAATTTTGCCACAGCCGGGTTTTATTGGCAAAGCTATGAGTGGAAGCCAGGCAAAACCAAACTTGACCAAACGAAGAACGTTGCCAGATGGTGTGACGAAAATCGGATTCTGCTCAAAGGCCATCCGTTGGCATGGAACCATAGTGATCCAAAATGGTTGCCGGACGACAGTGACGCGATCTTTGATTTGCAGCAACAACGGATTACCGACTGCATCACGTCGCTTGATGGCGAAATCGACACTTGGGATGTTGTCAATGAACCAACGCATGTCGATCGCAAGGAGTTCGTGCAGCGTGCGCCAAAGCTGACTCGCATGTGGATGGACAAGGGACAAATCGAATTTGTAAAAGCCTGTTTCCAAACCGCCCGTGCCGCCGGACCAAGTGACACATTGCTTGTGAACGATTACCGCGTCGACGATGACTACGCAGCGGTCATCGAGCAATTAGTCGACGCCAATGGTAAACCGCTTTATGACAAGATCGGAATCCAAAGCCACCAACACGGCGGCACGTGGAGTAATCACCAGATTTGGGCGGTGTGCGAACGCTTCGCGAAGTTCGGCGTTCCCCTACATTTCACCGAAGTGACCATCCTTTCGGGGGAACTTGGGGGACGAGCCGATGACGACCAAAAACCGTGGCCGAGCACGCTCGAGGGTGAAGCGTATCAGCAATCCGAGGTGGAGCGATTCTACACAATGCTCTATTCGCACCCGGCGGTCGAGGCGATCACGTGGTGGGATTTCTCAGACCTCCGGTCGTGGAAAAATGCGCCAGCCGGATTGTTGCGAGCTGACATGACTACCAAACCAGCGTATCATTCGTTGATGCGGCTGATTCACAACGAGTGGTGGACCGACGAACAACTCGAAACCGATTCGGATGGTAAAATGTTTTGTCGAGCGACCTATGGCGACTACAAGGTCACGGTCACGTCGGACAAAGGCGAACCCGTGTCGGTCGCAGCAACGGTCTATCGCGGTCGAGCCAACGAAATCGTCCTGCAATTGCCCTAAACCTGTGCAATTGCCGTAAACCTGTTCGCCAATGGAAAAAAATCAGGCGTTTTTGGTCATCAAGAACGGCTCTGGTGCAACCCGTCTTGCCTTCACGGCAATAATGACGAACACTAACGGAAATCGAACACTCGATTACTGCGTACCGGTGCCCTCCTAAATGGAAACTAGCGCCGGACAACCCTTGCTGGGAAACAACCAGTCAAACAGCCACCTGTCTGAAAGAGATTGCATGAATTTGCCGCATGTTCACGGTTTAACGAACACTCACGAGTTGTCCAACAGCCATTCGTACCAGAGTTATCAACGTCAGCGTCAATTAACCCTTGGCGATTTGCTGCTCGAAAACCGCATCGTGTTTTTGCAAGGTGAGATCCACTACGCAAATGCTAACGATGTCGTCATGAAATTGTTGTATCTGCAAAGCGAAAACCGTCGCAAAGACATCCATTTTTACATCAATTCGCCAGGCGGATCGGTCACCGCAACACTAGCGATTTATGACACGATGCAAATGCTATCATGCCCTGTGGCGACTTACTGCGTCGGCGAGGCTTGCAGCGGAGCCGCCGTGCTATTGGTGGGTGGCAGCAAGGAGAAACGGTTCTGTTTGCCAAACAGCCGGGTGATGATGCATCAACCGATGGGTGGCGTGGGCGGTCAAGTCAGCGACATTGAAATCCAAGCAGCGGAAATGTTCCGTTACCGTGACGTGCTGAACCAAATCATCAGCACGCACTCGGGCCAATCGGTCGAAAAAATCGCTTCCGACACTGACCGCGACTTCTTTCTCAGTGCAACCGAAGCGAAAGAATATGGATTGGTCGACGACATTTTGACCAAGCCGCCTGCGTCCGAAGAGGACGAAGATTAGTTTTAGCCGCAGCCTCTTCCACATTCCTTTCGAGAATTCAACAAAACACTCTGTATAGAAAGTCATAGCATGCCACTGATTCCTTACGTCGTCGAAAAGAGCGGCCGCGAAGAACGCGTTTACGATATCTATAGCCGTCTGCTGAAGGACCGCATCATTTTTCTCGGTCAACAAGTCGATGACCATATTTCCAACGCGCTTGTTGCCCAGATGCTGTTCCTACAATCGGACGACCCAAAGGCCGACATTCATCTCTACATCAATTCGCCCGGCGGAAGCATCACCGCTGGAATGGCGATTTATGACACGATGCAATTTGTATCGTGCGACGTAGCGACCTATTGCATTGGCCAAGCAGCATCGATGGGCGCTGTCCTACTGACCGCTGGAGCCAAAGGGAAACGATTTGCCCTTCCCAACGCCCGTATCATGATCCACCAACCACTTGCTGGGATGCAAGGGACCGCACGAGAAGTGGAAATTCACGTTGGCGAACTCCGCCGAATCAAGCAACGTATGAACGAAATCATGATCGAACACACCGGTCACACGCTCGAGAAGATCGAACAAGATACCGACCGCGACCGTTTCATGAGCGCCGAGGAGGCCTGCGAATACGGCCTGATCGACAAGGTCGTCGATCGCTCTGGTCAAATGTCCTAGTGAAGGACTACGTCTGAAGAGAGAAGTTTTAAGTAGACTTCTTATTTCACATTTGCACTTCCAAGCTTCCGAAGCCCCCTTCGTCTAGCGGCCCAGGACGCTGGACTTTTCAGTCCAGAAACAGGGGTTCAAATCCCTTAGGGGGTACCTTGGACGCACTTTGCTGCCCGATTTCATCAACACGGAAATACCATGAGATTCTTTCTGATCCTTGCCGTCGCTCTGTTCGCATGCGGATGTGGTGTTGAAACCGGGCCAAGTAAGATTGACTCAGATGCGCCGACAGAATTCACGACCACCGGGTCAGGTTTAAAGTACCGAATTCTCCGAAAATCAGACGGTCGGAAACCCAAACCAACCGACAATGTGATGGTCGACTACGCCGGGTGGCTCGACAACGGCAGCGAATTCGACAGTTCGTATGCCTCGGCCAAGCCCGCCACGTTTCGACTCAACCAGGTCATTCCTGGATGGACCGAAGGAATGCAATTGATTGGGGAAAAGGGAATGATCGAATTGGAAATTCCGCCGGAGTTGGCATATGGGGACGCAGCCCAGGCGAAAATCCCACCGGGCTCGACCCTCCATTTCAAAGTCGAACTGCTTGAAATCAAGTAGCCAAATAGCTCGCTAAGCAAGATCTTTACTTGGCGACCACCTTTGCGTGCTTGCGTTTTCCTGATTTCTTGCCCGACATCGCCGGACTGTTCTTACCCTTTGGCGATTTTTTACCGAACCGCTTGGGGGCACCGTTTCCAGCGAAGGGCTTTCGCTTGCGGCTATCGCTTCCACCTTTTCCGCCCGCATGACCTTCCAAACCGCGGATGTCTAATTGCTTTCCAACGACCCAAGTGCGGCGAAGCGTTTGGAATATTTCGTTTGGCATCCCTTCGGGTAAATCGACGGTCGTGTAATGCGTTTGAATATCGATCGGGCCGATAAATTGGCCTTCGATACCCGCTTCATTGGCGATCGCACCAACCAGATTACCTGGCTTTAGCCCATCGACATGACCGACTTCGACTCGAAATCGTTGCATTCCTTCACGAACCGGACCGTTTCGCATCGAGCGTCTTCCCGATCTACGATCAAAATCCTGACTTTCATCTCGATCTCGGCGGTCTCCAAAATCGCGTTTTTTCCCACGCTTTGGCTTGGGCGCATCCTTGAGCAGTAACGGGCGGCCACCTCGCGTCATTTCCGCAAGCGCTGCTGCCACCATCTCGATCGGTTGCTCCGTTTCCTCGACATATTGGCTGATCAGATCTTTGAAGAACGAAACATCTCGCCCTGCAATCGTTTCCGTGATGCTGTTTTTAAAACCATCAATTCGCTTCTTGTTAATCTCTTCCGTCGTAGGCGGATTGACCACTTCAATGGTTTGCCGAGTCAATCGTTCAATCGCACGGAGTCGTCCGGTTTGGCTTCGCGAAAGCAAAAGAATGGCTTCGCCACTACGTCCGGCTCGCCCGGTGCGGCCAATGCGATGAATGTAGGATTCGCTATCATGGGGTGCGTCGAAGTTAATCACGTGACTGATGCGTGATACATCCAAGCCTCGAGCAGCAACATCGGTTGCCACCAAGATATCCAAGTGGCCCGACTTCAACTTATCGACGGTCCGTTCGCGAAGCCCTTGAGGCATGTCACCGTTCAGTGCCGCCGCAGCATAACCCCAACGTGTTAGATTATCGGCCAAGGTGGTTGTTGATTCTTTGGTTTTGGCAAATACGATCACGCCGTCTGTGGTTTCGGCTTCGAGAAGCCGCATCAACAATTCTGGTTTTTCTCTTGGTGTTACGTACAACGCTCGTTGGCGAATTCCATCGGCCGTCATCGTTTTCTGCTTGATTTGAATCGTTTCAGGATTCTTCAAGTGCTTATTGGCAATCCGACGAATCGGCTGCGGAAGGGTTGCAGAGAAAAGTGCGATTTGAGTCTCCGCCGGAGTCTGATCGAGTACAAATTGGACATCTTCAAGGAAGCCCATGTTCAACATCTCGTCCGCTTCATCGAGCACCAAACAATCAAGTTGGTTCACGACAAGCGTGCCACGTTTGATATGGTCAATCACACGACCAGGTGTTCCGACAACGACCTGAACACCTCGTCGCAATTGTTTCAGTTGGGGTTCGTAATCTTGACCGCCATAAATCGCGGCGACCGACATCCGGTCCATTTCGCCACCGTAAGTCGAAAAGGACTTTGCAACTTGAATCGCAAGCTCTCGCGTCGGTGCAAGCACTAACACTTGAACCGCCGTTTTACTCGGGTCAATTCGTGACAAAATCGGCAGCGCGAAGGCGGCGGTCTTTCCAGTTCCCGTTTGGGCCTGGCCAATCACATCACGTCCATCGAGCAGGTGTGGAATGACGGCGGCTTGAATAAGTGACGGCGTCGTATAACCAGCTTTTAGCACGGCTTTTTGAACGGCGTCGGAAAGAGCAAGGCCAGAAAATGTTTCGGTAACGGTAGCGGGGCTGTTGTCCAGCTGAGTCATACGGGTACTTTGCAAGTAAGAGCGTGTTCGAAAAAGGGTCTCACCCTCGATAGAACACGCTTTGATTCAACACCACTCGGTAGGCACCGGTTTGTTGAACTGGATGGTCTGACTCAGAATCGGCCAGAGCAATGGATAAAGCACGTTCGTAGAGGAATTCCTCGCGGCAAAAGCGTTGCCACGGACAGGCAGACTGTAAGAAAACATTGTCTTTTCCGCAACTCTCGGCGCGAGGTCGCCCTCGCATTGCAGGTAGGTTTATAACGACGCATCGTGCACTGTGTGACGCAATTGGATCACCGAGAGTCCTTAGCGTGAATCAACGCCCCCTTCGCAAAAAACGCAAAACTTTCAGTTTTCCAACTATCCATGTGGTTCTTCGGTCCGTGCCAGGCGACTCTCTTCAACTTCGGTTGTGGTCACGCCAACAAAAAAACGCGAGACAACTGTCTCGCGTTCTCTTGATATCCATCGTTAGCAAACAACAATTGGTTCGCTAACCTTTTTTCGAAACCGAACTCGATGAACTCTCGATAATGGGTTCAACGTCCATGATTTCGCTCTGCTGTGTCTCATACTCGTCTTGCGAACTTGCGATACGTTGAGCTTCAGCCACGATCAGCATCGCGGTCTTCAATTCGATTGGCGAGAACCAGCGCACGTTGCCTGTGTACTTGCTTTCCGAACGGTTCTTGACTGCCAGTTCCTGCCAAGACAATTTATCCAATATGTGCCACGCTGCGGCCTGCGCTGAGTTTTGGGTAACAAGCGAATTGCCAAGGGCTTCACATACCAAGCGAACGCTTGTATCGGTCGTGACTTGTTCCAGTGGAACGATTTTGTATTCCATCCGTGGATTCGGGTCGGGCTTACCGTGTTCTAGACAAACCGTTGCGACCGAGAGCTTCTTGGTGCGTTCTGGTGGAACTCGCATCATGCCGCCCATGCCGCCGCCCATGCCACCCATGCCGCCGCCCATGCCGCCACCCATGCCGCCACCCATGCCGCCGCCCATGCCGCCGCCCATGGCTTGGCCACCGCCACCGCCCATGCCGCCACCGCCCATGCCGCCCATGCCGCCGCCCATGCCACCCATGCCGCCGCCCATGCCACCCATGCCCATTTGAGCAAGGACATGAACACCAGCAAACGCAGATGGCAAACGCAGATGCATCGGCTTGTCCGTCAAATTCTTAACGATCACGTTTGCGTTGGTCGTATCCAACGGTATGAACTTGACTTCGACTTGGCCTGCGTCCATCGCCTCGAACAGACCGGCATTGATCGCATCGTCGTCCGGCAGCAAGCTTTCAGCTCGCAAAGTCGCCCCATGGAAGACGCTAACGCTAATGCATAAAAATGCGGAACAGAGTGGAAGCAGCAGACCGGTGCTGCGTTGAGAAAGTTTCATCACGCCGTTTTTCCTCTTCATCGATTCGCCTCTTGTGTAGGAGAAGTGTTTTGAAAATGCGTCCCGACAAACGAGGCGAATCAGATCGTGCAGCCAACCAAATTCTTCTGCGATGAACGACAGCCCCTAGCTGTCGATTCACGAGCCGACTGGTTTCCCCGGCGAACACGAACGATTTTCTGTCAAAGACACCCCCTACAGGATAATCGCTCGCAGTGTTCCTTCCAAGCAGAATCCGGCTCAGATCCGCAATCTCTGGCAGAAGACCCTACAAAAGGTCCGATCCAGAGAACCGGAAAAATCGTTCCTCTGCGATGCCCATCGATTTCCACGAGATGACTCGTGTTTCCACGAGATAACTTGGGTTTCTATTGGATTTCGTCCACCGGCAACTAATATCAAGGATTCGAAAGCGTGAATCATAAGAGCCAGAAGCCGGAAACCACGACAATTTGATGAATGATCGTCGTATTTTCTTTTGGCCCCATTCCCCCCCTCCAAGCGAAAGGTCCCTCCTAACTATGAAACGCAACAAATCAATCTACTCGCTACTCGTCGCAGCACTCGCGATCGGACTTCTTGGTGCCCCAATTCGCAGCAGTTTGGGTCAAGATGAAGCTGCCGATGCAGTGACTGAAACGGTTGAAGAGGTTACCGAAGCGGTTCCTGAAGCCCCCGAAGCGGACGTCATTGTCGCCGAACCGGTCGAAGTCGAAGAAGCTCCGGAAGCCGCTGAGGAAACACCGGCACCGATTGAAGAGCCCGCTGAAGAAGCAGCCGATGAAATGGAACCGGTGGCCGATGAAACGCCAATCGCCGCACCTGCGTCGAAGGAAGAAACCCCACCGGCTACCGAGGAAGCCGCTGCAGAACCCGCACCTGCTGCTGAACCCACACCTGCTGCTGAGCCTGTTGCTGAGCCTGTTGCTGAGCCTGCAACCGATGCCGAACCTGTTCCGATGGTGGAACAAGAAATCCCGCCAGCACCGAGTGCGCCTATCGTTTCAATGGAAGAAGCGACTCAGTCTTACCCAGCACCATTACCGGCTTCTCCTTCATCGCCTGTCGATTATCCGATTTATCCACAACCGACATTCGATGCGGCGTACCCATGTCAAGGCGAATACGCTCCACCAGCAACCAATTGCTGCTACGAAATGCCAATCAATGCAGGACCAATTTGTTGCGAGCCAGTTTGTTGCGAGCCAATTTGTTGCGAGCCTGCACCTTCGTGCTGCAAGCAACAGCGCGGATGCCTGAGCCGTCTGTTCAGTTGCTTCTAGAGCTAGCTTGACGACGAATAAAGCTTAGAACCGCCGCTCGGTAACGGCTTCGTGACCGAGTGGCGAGCGGCCAATGACAATGGCCGCCAGTGCGCCGGCAACAAAGCCGCCTATATGTGCCCACCAGGCCACGCCTCCAGCAACTCCGCCTGCTATCGCCGTCACACCGCTGAAGGCTTGAAACAAAAACCAAATCCCAAGGAAGACGGGTGCAGGTAAGACGATTGTTTGCAAAATGACAAACAACGGTATCACCGCCATCACTTTCGCGTGCGGATACAAATACGCATACGCCCCCATCACTCCCGCAATCGCGCCACTGGCTCCAATGGTAGGAATGACGCTTTCGGTGCCGGTGAAGTAATGGGCCAACGCCGCCGCGATGCCGGTTCCCAAATACATTGCTGAATAGCCAACGTGCCCCAAACGATCTTCGACGTTGTCTCCAAAAATGTGGAGGAACCACATATTGCCAAGAAAGTGCATCCATCCACCATGCAAAAACATACAGGTAATGACCGTCATCCATGCCGGAATGATCGGCGACGCCATCTCTCGCGTCACTTCACGAACCTGGATGCCGTAAGACGTCATTTCTTGGACTTGTTCTCGAATAACCAAGTCAGCAGACGGATTCGATAGCCGAGCAGGTGTCATCCCAAATCGCTCGACGATCGTCGCATCACCGGGGCCAGCCGAAAGCTGGATTAGAAAAGCAACCGTACAAATCGCGATGATGATGTAATTGACGACCGGGGTCGTGCGGCTGGGTATGCTGTCGCGTAAAGGAATCATAGTGCGAAATTATCACTCGATCACTGCCATCGGCAACCCGTTGATCCGGCGTGCCATGGACATCAACGAAAAAACCGCACTGTGACCGGTTGGCGACAGTGCGGTTTCGCGTTTCGTAGGACTTGGTTGCTTCTCAAAACCTAGTTTCGAAGCAACTCTCGAATTCCGTAAGTAAAGAAGGTTGCGATACCGAAGTTAAGCACTTCCTCTTCACAGGTGTGTTGGAGGATGATCGTATCACCGGCCATGATCAGCGGTCGGCTCTTCGGATCATTAATCGCTTTCGTCAGGTCCACTTCGATTGCAACTTGCCCGTTACAGCGTGTTTTGCGAAGGATGTAAACACGCCCTGGTGGTATCGACGAACCAGCTGAACCGATCAGACTGCCCGATCCACCTGAGACTGATTTCCCAACTCCGCCGCCAGCAACCGCGATGGCTCCGAGAACGTCAAGGTCGTAGTCACGTGGTAGCGGGAATTCTCCCCCAGGCAGCAAGCCACCAGTGTAGTAGACTTCGGTTTCTCGCGATTCGATGTAGACAATGTCGCCATCTTGAAGCGTGATTTGTTCGTTGGTGATATCTGGAATAACGCCTGGTTTTACACGCAATGGAATTCGCAGGATCGAAGGATCCTCTGGAAGTTCCGGTGGGCAAGCACAAGGATCTAACATCGCGGCACGTTGTTGTGCATAGAATTGCTGCATGAATTGCGACCGTTTACGTTGGTCCGCTTCGGTTGCCCGAAGCACCTTCACTTCGTTTTTGGCGTTCAATCCAGGAAGTCCGCCGGTTTCAACCAAAGCATGAAGCACATCGTTTTGGTACGCAGGCAACTTCACCATTGCACCGCTTGCACTTCTGTCGCTGCCACCGCGAATGTAGTCGGCCGCAAGGTTTTGCACATTCAATCCACCGCCGTCTTCACGCACCACGATCACGTCGTAGGTTCGTTCCTTGATAATCGTGACAATCGGGCGAGCTTTCTCGGGTCGCAAGATTTCGTTGTCGATGTAAGCATCACGGATCGATTCGCGAACTTGCTCAAGCGTCAAACCTTCCACGTCGAGTGGCTCGATCAATGGCAGAGCCAACGTCCCGTCGTCTTGTACAGCGATTGGATAACCAATCGAAGGTGGCAAAGTGCTTTCCGAATCGGGGAAGTTCACTGGCGGTGGTTCGGGCGGTGCATTGGGTGGATTGAAAGGTAGCACCCCTTCAATATAGACGCCCAAAATATCGCCACCTGAGATTTGGTAATCACGAGGCGGTTCGAGCGAAAGTAGCGAAATGTCAACGGGGACCAAATCATTCTTTGGCTCAGCAAAGAATGTATCAGGCAACCGATTGGCGGGAACACCATCGATGGGCTGCGTCAATGTCGTGCAACCGGTAAACGAGGTGCATAGAAGACCGGCGGCGACTGCGGTCGATAAAGACCGAAGAATGCGGGACGCCCGTTTTCCGACTAGCAAAGATTTCCTGTTCATCCCTGAACTCTCTAACAAAGGATAATTCGTATGCGTAAATTGGGGCGCTGGTGGGCGTCACCACGAGACAATCGTTTTCGAGATAGGCCGACTCTGATGGGAGGCTTCCGTTCTCGAACAAAATCAAGTTATCAAGATCACTGAAAGCTAAACGGCAAATCTGCTGCGGATGACTTCGTTGCCGATTTCGCCTCAGGCTTGCTATTCGATGCGTCCGAAACAGGCTCTGCAATTGCGGCAGTTCCGAAAATGCTGTCGATGACATCGTTGATGTCTGCCGACGCAACGGTATCGGAATTTGCCGAATCGCTGTGGGCCTTCGCAGGAGACGATGAACTTGATGGGCGGGGTTCCAACTCAGGTATATCCGAGGAGGAGGCACTGAAAGAGTAACCCTGGTCGTCGTTAAACATCATCGCTCCGGCGTCTTCACGAAGCTCAAGTACATCTTGCAGACTCGAACCAGTATCTTCTTCCTGAACTGCAGGCGTGCCTTCCTGCATCGGTGCCGCGTTGGTGTTGTCATCAACAAACGGACTTTGCGGCAGATCCAACCCGATATCATTATCGCTTAAGGCTGGCGCTGCCATCATCGCCGGAATCGCCATTGGTGCTGCATTCATTGGCATGCGGCCCGTTTGGATTTGATTCCAATGCCCCACGCCATCTTGCTCAGCGGCTTTGACGCCCATCGGATAACCTGCGAACCAATCGTTGACGGCCGATTGACCGTTAGCCGATTGATAAGCCCACCCCCAATACTTCGACGGTGCTACCGAGGGAATACATCCGTTGCCGCCATTAGCGACATCCATGTAGCCTTCAATAAAACCGTCTTTGAACGCTGAGGATGGGTTACAGAATTGGTGTTTCTGACAATGCCAAGCTTTCGCGGCCATCACCCTGTTGCGGTGACCGATCATAAACTCGTCCAACGCCTCCGTTTGTTGAACCGACTTGCAGACACCACTAAACATGGTGCATCCAGTTGATCCGACAATCGCGATGGAAAGTCCTGCCAACATCACAGCGCGGATGGCGCGACGACTACGACGAGACTTGCGAGTTAGTTTGCTTGAACCGGACGCAGCTGATGAAACAAGTTCACCAGGCGGCAAGCTCGCACAATCATCCATTGAATGGTTCATAGCGTTTTCCGTTTCCGCGACGCCACTTTGGGCGTTGATTCGTGTTTGCGGTAAAATGAGTGAACGAATCGCCATTTGGCCCCCCTTTGGCAGCAAAGGCATTCCGGTTCTAGTCCTACTGTTTGTGACGGTTGTACGTTTAAATACCACCGCTCAGGGCTATTTATCGCCGCGTTAGGCCTGTGGGATTAGCTAAATATTTCGGAAACAACGCTTGTGACGACAGGTCGGGTTATAACGACAATGTCAGTTCGTCCAAATCATGCGGTTTTTTCCGTATTTTCTAGCAAGGGAAGCTATGCTGCTTAGAACAGAAGGAAACACAATTAATTGCAAAAAATTCGGTTATCGCCGGTTCGCCTAAGCAATCCCATTTTTATACTGGGGCTGACGAATCGGCTTCATTCACTGCGACAGATCCATCATTTGCCTGTAGTGATTTCCGCTTCATCGGGCTATAACCTATCGAAATGCCCTACGCCCCACGAATTTTACACCTAGGCAAACTTTTATGATTTGGTTGCTCCTAGCGAGTCTAGCCGTTTCAACCGCTGCGGCGTTGGTTCTCGTTCCCGCCGTGCGAGCACTCGCTTGCCAGATCGGCATGATCGACAAACCCGATGCCCAGCGAAAACTTCACACTAAACCGATCGCACTTGGCGGTGGCGTTGCGGTCTTCGGGTCACTGCTCGTGGGTTGCATTCTCACCCTCCTTCTCGATGTCCAGTTTTTTGGTGGCAAGTTTTCCGGCGTTTTGATGAGCGGACATTGGAAATTGCTTTTCGTTGCTGCTGGGGCAATTTTGGCAGTCGGGTTAATCGATGATCGATGGGCTCTTCGTGGTCGCCAAAAACTGCTGCTGCAATGCATGATCGTAGCTGCGATCGCGGGTGGTGGATCGATGATTCGCGAGCTCAGCCTATTCGGTTTCGAATTCCAACTCGGCTTGCTGTCGCTTCCGGTTACGATGCTGTGGCTTTTGATTGCCATCAATGCGTTGAACTTGATCGATGGTGCCGACGGGATGGCGACGACCGTTGGAACAATCGTTTGCCTTGGACTTGGCATTTTAAGTTGCCGCGACGGTGTCAGTTTCAACGGCATTGTCTGCTTCGCGTTAGCTGGCTCTTTAATGGGCTTTTTAGCGTTCAACCGTCCTCCTGCGACGATCTTTCTCGGCGACGCTGGCAGTATGATGATCGGGTTATTCGTAGGTGTCTTAGCGATTTGGTCTAGCGTCAAAGAATCAACCATTTTGGCGTCGGCACCTGTTGCGATCCTTGCGATTCCGCTGTTTGACTCAACCGCTGCAATTCTCAGGCGATGGCTAACAGGGCGCAGTATGTACGCGACCGACCGAGCCCACCTGCACCACTTGCTTCAAGCCAAATTTGGCAGCCATGGCATGCTTGTGGTCGTTGCTGTACTTTGCCTCATCACAACCACATTATCGGTTGTGGCAACCTTTTTCGGGCTTCCTTGGTTGGCAGGGATCGGGGTCGTCTTTGTGTTGGGTCTACTTATCGTGACTCGTTCCTTTGGTTACGCCGAATTCCGCTTGGTGTTAAGCCGGATGGCAGGAATTTATCGATCGTTTTCTACGTCACCGCGAGACACCGAATCGAGAAAGCTGGAGCGACAACATGCGCTTCAAGGAAATGGCGCGTGGGAAACGGTCTGGGAACCTTTGGTGGAATTTGCCAAATCCCACGATCTTGCGAGCATCAAAATCGACTTGAACATGGCATGGCTACACGAAGGTTATCATGCGTCTTGGCAGAGCGTCCGGCTACCGGAAAAAGCCAATCAGCTTAGCATGAGCGTGCCTCTTTTCACGCGTCAAACGATGAACGAGAGTGAAATGGCGATTGGCCGACTGCATATCATTGCTCCTGCCAACACACCGATGATCTACCAAAAAGTAGCTGAATTTGTCGAGCGATTGGATGAACTTGGGCCTCAAATCGACCACGTCATCGAGCAGCTCTCTGCGGATGACACATCGCACGATTCCAAGGTTTTCCACTGGCCAAAACGCAGCGAAACGGTCGCTCCAACGAGCGAGCAAACTGCCAGACAGCCCACCGGGGCGAATTAGCTTCGCGAAGCGATCGGGATCCCTTGCCCAATTCGTACCGATCCGCTACCTTTCTTGGCTTCTTGATCCGTGGAACAATCATCCAAACCGATGGTCGCCACGGTTCTTTCCAATTCGTTTTCGCCACTGCACTTTGGGACGAAGGGCATACGCCGATTGCTTGGAACAGACTTTTTGCACCAGCTTTCCGGCCGCTCTGGTTTCGACCGAAATCGATGCGACAGACTTAATCTCTATAGTTTTTCGCGTTTTTTCGGTGATTCTCGTAGCCCGCAGCCGGCCACATCAAAAGGTTTAAGAAACACTTAATGACCACGACTCCATCAAGCCCAATCGTACAAGAAATGATCGAAGCGGGTGTCCATTTTGGGCACCGAACGAGTCTCTGGAATCCAAAGATGGCACCGTACATCTTTGGCCGCAAGAGCCAAATTCACATCATGGACATCCGCGAAACCCTGCGCGGCATGCTCCGAGCCAAAAAATATCTTAGCCAAGTGGCCGCTGGCGGTAGCTTGATTCTGTTCGTCGGCACCAAACGCCAAGCAGGCGAAGCGATGGAAGAGCAGTCGCTGCGATGCGGAATGCCTTTTGTATCCGAGCGTTGGCTGGGTGGTACGTTGACCAATTTCCGCACCATTCGCAGTCGTTTGGGTCGCTTGGAAGAACTTGAAGGCTTGAAGGCCAGCGGCGAATGGGATAATTACAGCAAAAAAATGCAGTCCGCATTAAACCGCGAGTACCGGAAAATGTACCGCAACCTGAACGGACTTCGTACCATGAACCGGTTGCCCGAATGCCTGTTCATCGTTGACCCCGGTAAAGAACGTAACGCCGTACGGGAAGCCAAGCGACTTGGAATTACCACAGTTGCATTGATCGATACCGACAGCGATCCTTCGTTGATCGACTTGCCGATCCCAGGCAACGACGACGGGATTCGCAGCATCGAATTGATCATGAAGCAATTGGCTGATGCCGTGATTCAAGGCAAGGGTCAAGCAGCGATGGAAAAGGGGAAGACGCCTGAAGCAGTTGCTCCAGCGGGTGCGGAAGCCGAAATGGTTGCTGCCGCAACGACAACCGAAGAACGCCCTGCGGAGTAATTCCGGTAACCCTAAACCGCCCACCCCCCTAAAGCGTGGATCCCTGAAGCGTGGATCCCTGAAGCGGACCTTCGAGTCTTAATCAACAATTTGCCAAGCCAGTCGCCACTGGCTTTTTCGTCTATAGCGCCGTTCCCTGCGTTTGCAATGATTCGTGAACGCGAGCGAAAATCCGCGATTCGGCCCGGCGTCTGTCTGTCCAGTACTCCTGTTTAACCTAACTGTATCATAGGAAAGAGAATGTCTATCTCAGCAAAAGACATCGCGAATTTAAGAAAAGCAACCGGCGCCGGCATGATGGATTGCAAGGCTGCGTTACAAGAGTCGGGCGGTGACCTCGACGGAGCGATGGATTATCTACGTAAAAAGGGCCAAAAGGTAGCCGCAAAACGTGCGGATCGCGAAACCTCCGAAGGTGTGGTTGTCTCGTTGGTCGATAAAAACGCCAAAGAGGGCATCATCCTCGCCATCGGTTGCGAAACCGACTTTGTTGCCAAAAACGATGACTTCATCGCATTCGTCAACCAGCTCGCAAAAATCGCTGCGGACAATAAGGCCAACACGACCGACGAAGTCATGGCCTTGCCATTTGATGACACGACCATCGGTGAAAAGCTGATTGCTCAAACGGGCGTGATCGGCGAGAAGATTCAAATCGTCGGTTACAATCGAATACAGGGCGAAAATTTAACGTCCTACATCCATGCCGGTAGCAAAATCGGCGTGATTGTCTCCTACAAAGAAGGTGGCAAAGAATCCGAAGCACCCCAATTCTTCCGAACCGTTGCGATGCACATCGCAGCGATGAATCCATCGATTCTTCGTCCAGAAGAATTTGATGATGAATTGGTGACCAAAGAAGCCGAAGCACTTCGCGCCCAAATCATCGCGGAAAACGAGACGAACGAACGCGAAAATCTTGGCAAGCCACAGAAAAATGTTCCTCAGTATGCCAGTAAGCGGCAGCTGACTCCGGAAGTCTTGAAGCAAGCTGAAGAAGCGATTAAGGCGGAACTGAAAGCCGAAGGCAAGCCAGAAAAAATCTGGGACAAGATCGTCCCGGGTAAAATGGAGCGATTCATTGCCGACAATACATTGCTCGATCAAGAACGATGCTTGTTGAGCCAAACCTTTGCTTTGGACGATACAAAAACTGTCGAAGCGGCCATCGCAGACTTCAGCCCCGAAAGCGAAGTTGTCGAATTCACGCGAATTTCGGTTGGCTAAAATCAACGTTGCTGGCTCTTTTGTTGCTGGCTCGATAAAACAAACCTCGTTTGGCCCCCATCGGGCTCGACGAGGTTTTTGTTTATACTTTTTGGCACGCCTCTGTTACCCTTTCGCCTCCAATACAGCATCCTGAGCTATCATGTCGAACGAGCCTGCTACCGAACCAACATTGCACTTCAAACGGGTAATCTTGAAACTTAGCGGCGAAAGCTTGGCCGATTCCGGTGGCCGAGGCATCAGTGCACATGAAGCGGGCGAGATTGCGAGGCAAATCAAACAAGCACACGATACCGGTTGTGAAATTGCAATCGTCATTGGCGGTGGAAACATCCTTCGTGGGGCACAGTTCTCCGGCAGCAATTCCCTGGTCCACGAAGCGACAGCCCATTACATGGGAATGCTCGCCACGACGATCAACTCTCTTGCGATGCAAGACGCCTTGGAAGCTCAGGGACTCGAGACACGCGTGATGTCAGCGATTCCGACGGAAAAGATCGCGGAAACCTTCATCCGCCGTCGCGCCCTTCGGCATCTCAGCAAAGGCCGTGTCATCATCCTCGCGGCGGGAATTGGCAACCCGTTTGTGACGACCGATACCGCCGCTGCTCAACGAGCCTTGGAACTTGAAGCCGACATTGTCCTCAAAGCCACTCGTGTGGACGGCGTCTTCAGTGACGACCCTGAAAAGAATCCGCACGCTGTTCTATACGACACTTTGACCTACACCCAAGTGATTGAAAAGAAACTGCGGGTGATGGACGGCACGGCGATCGCGCTTTGCAGCGAGCATAACAAGCCCATTCTAGTGTTTAATTTTAAGCAAAACGGCAATATCGTTCGCGCGATCTCGGGCGAGACCGTAGGCACGCGGATTGGGTAAAGCGAATAAATGGAGCCGAATCCAGCATAAGAACTCTGGATTCAGCACCGCAAATTCCTCGACTGCTACCGCGTTGCTCACCAAAACGACTAAACTGAACTTGTGCGGCAAGCGTACTACAGTGACCTATGTGAGAACGGGATATCCTCGCCCGTTTTCGTTTTTCTCTGACTTTCCCAAAAGGATGCAAGATGTCCAACGATGATGTGTTACTCGATACCGAAGAACGAATGGAAAAAGCGATTTCGGTGCTTAGTAATAACCTTTCCGGTATTCGAACAGGCCGGGCTAATCCAGGTTTGGTCGATTCGCTGAAGGTGGACGTTTACGGTTCGTCAACGCCTCTAAAGCAGCTCGCTTCGATTGGCACACCCGAACCTCAGCAGATTGTCATTCGCCCCTACGACACATCGACGATCAAGGAAATTGAAAAGGCTATCGTCGCAGGCGATCTTGGACTGAATCCGCAGAATGACGGCCGGATCATTCGGTTGAACGTCCCCGCATTGTCGACCGACGTGCGAAAAAAAATGGTCGCTCGGATTAAAGAATTGACCGAAGAATCCAAAGTGTCGATTCGGAATATTCGACGTGATGCCAACAAGGCCATTGATGCATCGGAAAAAGCAAAAGAAATCTCCGAAGATGATCGCGACTCGATGAAAGAAAGCGTTCAGGAATTGACGAAAAAATTCGAAAACCAAGCGACTGAACTCGCCAAGGTTAGAGAGTCGGAAGTACTTGACGCTTAAGATCGATGCACGGAATCGATGCTTCACAATTCAGTTCGGGAACTCCCTCCCGAACCGGTTGTCGATGCTCGCAATACAATAATCGCACAAACAAGGAACGAACAAGGCGATGGCGAATACGATCGTTATTTTTGGCGCGTCAGGTGACTTGACTAGCCGCAAATTGATTCCTGCGCTCTATCGTCTGTTTCAAAAGAAACGTTTACCCGACGGCTCTCAAATTGTGGGTGTTTCACGCAGCGACTTCGAGAGCGAGCAATGGCGCCAGTCGCTGAGAACCAGTGTTGAAAAGTTCGCCGGCGATTGTTTCGACAATGAAACGTGGAACCAGTTTGCCGAGAATATTTTCTACCACGCTGGGGATATCAAAGAAGCGGGCGATTTTAAAGCGCTCGCCAAGTTCCTCGATAGCATCGAACCAGAACACAATTCGGGTCGTTTGTATTATCTATCGACGATGCCCCAATTATACGAAGAGGCGCTCAAGCAACTCGGCGCTGCGGGACTCAATGACGACTCGGATGGATTCCGCCGGGTCATTATTGAAAAGCCGTTCGGGACCGATCTGAAATCCGCTCAAGCGTTGAATGCGTCAATTCATGGTGTATTTCGTGAAGATCAGATCTATCGCATCGACCACTATCTGGGCAAAGAAACGGTTCAAAACATTTTCGCCTTGCGGTTTGCGAACAGCATTTTTGAACCAATCTGGAATCGGAACTACGTCGACCATGTCCAAATCACCGTTGCCGAAGAAGTCGTGGTTGGCCGCCGTGCTGGCTACTATGATACGGCGGGGATTCTCCGCGACATGTTCCAAAATCATCTGCTTCAATTGATGATGATCACGGCAATGGAACCGCCTGCCCGTTACGACGCGGCGCTCGTGCGTGATGAAAAAGTCAAAGTGCTGCATAGCATCCGGCACATGACCGGTGGCGATTTCGCATCCGACACGGTTCGAGGGCAATACAAAGGTTACTTGAGAGAAGAAGGCGTCCCCAAAGGTAGCGACACCGAAACGTTCGCTGTTTTGAAACTGTTTTGTGACAATTGGCGTTGGAAAGACGTACCGTTCTATTTGCGCAGCGGCAAAGGAATGTCGTGCCGGACGACACAAATTGTGATTCAGTTTAAAAACGTGCCACATATCCTATTTGGCGAAAAGACACGCGAACCACTCGGCAATCGTTTGGTGATGCAAGTCCAACCGGCCGAAGGCATCCAGTTGCACTTTGAAACCAAGGTGCCCGATTCGGAAATGAAGACGCGCACGAGTACTCTCGACTTTAGTTTTAGTAACACGCCGGGCGGCAAGTCATTGCCCGATTCATATCAACGACTTTTGCTTGATGCTTTAACGGGCGATGCGAGTTTGTTTGCACGTAGCGACGAAGTGGAATTGGCTTGGGGCATCATCGATCCGATCCTCGCCGCATGGCGAAGCCCCGCCGCCCCGCCACTTTTCCAATACGAAACCGGTTTTTGGGGACCACCCGAATCATCCAAATGGATGTACAAACAAGACCGTGAATGGTTCGACGTATGCCCCGTGTTGTCATAAACACGCCTTTGCCCCGATGAAATCGTTCCGGCTTGGCAGAATTCGCGCCGGCCTAGCAAAGGTTGAAGAAACGTTTCGCGGACATTTCCAACGCCCCATTAAGGCGTCAGAAAAACCTGAAGCGCACGACAGCCATGGGCTCCCAATACGAGAGACTGTTCGATGTCCGCCGTCTTACTAGGCCCAGACACGAAAACCCCGAAAGGCGACTTAGGCGTTCCAATCCGAGCATAGGCTTGGTGCATGTGATGGACGATTTCTCGCCGCGAAACTACGATCGCTAGATATTGGGCAATGAACAACAAAGCTCGATGCGGCATTGCCTGACCATCGATCCAAATCGCTCCATTTTCAGCCACCGCGAACTCTCCTTTCGCAATCGTCCAATCCACGGCTGACAAATCATGGGGGTCCTTGATTTGGGAAACATCAAAACTACTTTGGACCGCTTCGGGAACGAGCGAGACGACTCGCTCGGCCGATGCAAAGACATCGATTTGGTTCAAAATGTCGGTCGCCTCGTGTGGGTTGTCGAGCATATGAACTGCACCACCAACACTTTCTAGCATCGCGACAAACGCACCAAGCGGATCGTCAAAATGCGTCAGCATGGATTCGTCCGGCGTCGGCAACCCGGGCGAAGAAATATCCATCACCATCAAGCGATCTAAAATCGCTCGTCGACTCTTTGTGATCGATTCGTTTTGTTGGAGCATCTCTTTCATTTTCGGTTCTTCGCGTACCAGTGGCGGAAACTTTCCTTCGGTGGCTCGGGCAATTCGCGAGCGATCGTCCATGTGTTGAATCGATGGTGGGTTGCCCAGTGCGGCAGGAAACGAAGCGAGGTTCGCCCCAACCACCCGGCTAACGAAAACACTTTCGCATTGCGAAACAACAAGGATGCTGCTTTCATGCTAATTCGTTTGTCATACGACAAGAGCCCTTGCTTACCGATTTCTTTCCGCCACGCCAACAATTGATGATGCAGTGGAATCTTTACAGGACAAACGTCGGTACACGATCCACAGAGACTGCACGCATATGGCAAACTTTTGTGTTTGATCGAATCACGCGTTGGCGACAAAACCGAACCGATCGGCCCCGGTATCGTCGCTTGGTAGCTATGCCCGCCGCTTCGCCGGTACACAGGGCATGTATTCATACACGCACCACAGCGAATG
Organism: Novipirellula herctigrandis; assembly: GCA_007859835.1. Classification (GTDB taxonomy): domain Bacteria; phylum Planctomycetota; class Planctomycetia; order Pirellulales; family Pirellulaceae; genus Novipirellula_A; species Novipirellula_A herctigrandis. Next base: position 713,717 of record SJPJ01000002.1, read on the forward strand.
CAATGCAAGGCTTCACGGAATTCACTGTTGTGGCGCAATTTGCTGCGTCCGTTATCGACTAATACAATATGCAATTCGCTATTGCGATCGCGTGGCCCATGAAAGTGCGACGTATACGCTGTGATTGGCTGTCCGGTAGCCGAACGAGCGAGCAAGCGAGTAAAAACGCCCAGGTCTTGGAACCGGGGAATCAACTTCTCGATCCCCATGCAGGCGATGTGCACACGCGGTAGTGAAGCGCCCAAATCAGCGTTTCCTTCATTGGTACAAACAACGAACCCGCCGGTTTCTGCGATTCCAAAATTGACGCCAGTGATTCCCACTTCGCCTGCCAAAAATTTACTCCGCAAATGGCCCCGTGCCGCTTCGGCAAGATACTTTGGATCAGCCGCTCCCTTATCCGTTCCCAAGTGTTCATGGAAGGTTTCGCCCACTTCTTCTTTCTTCAAGTGAATCGCGGGCAGAACGATATGGCTAGGTGTTTCGTCCCGCAATTGGACAATCCGTTCCCCCAAATCGGTATCGACAACGTCAACACCATTATCTTCCAAGAAATGGTTTAGTCCGCATTCCTCGGTTAGCATCGATTTGCTTTTCACAATGCGTTTGGTGTCATGGTCACGGAGGATTTGCAACACAATTTGATTGTGTTCCTCGGCATCAGCAGCCCAGTGGACGGTAGCTCCGAGTGCGGTCGCGTTTCGTTCGAACTCGACTAGATAATTACCCAAGTTCGCGATCGTAGCTGTCTTGATTTGGGAAGCCATACTGCGCAAGTATTCCCATTCACCCACCGTCGAGGCTTGCTTATCGCGTTTCCCACGAACAAACCAAAGTGCTTTGTCGTGCCATGGAGATCGGTCACCGTTGGTAACAAACGGTTTCGCAGCAGTGGGATGATCGATAATCGGCAAGGTCACACTCATTGCTTCTTCCCCTTTGGTTTTCGTCCAGCCAATATTTGCACCACATGCATCACTTCAATCGGGTCTTTCTGCCTGCGGATCAAGCCTTGAAGGTGCATCAAACAACTCATATCGGCCGAAACAATCACTTCACTGCCCGAAGCGACATGATCGGCCACACGGTCACGTCCCATCGCTGCCGAGACATCCGGTTCATTGACCGCAAAGGTCCCGCCGAAACCACAACATTCGTCACTTCGGCTCAAATCACAAATCTCGATATCCTTCACGAAATCCAACAAATCACGGACTTTGTTGTTGCGTGGCGTCATGTTCTCGCTGCTTGGCCCGAGTCGCAATTCGCGTAGTCCATGGCAACTTTGATGCAACGAAACTTTGTGAGGAAAATGAACATCTTGTCCATCAATTTTCAGTTCCGATAGGTGCAACTCGTCAACGAGGTATTCGCACAAATCGAATGTTCGAGTTTTGACATGCTCGAACGCCGCATCCTCTTTCGCGAAATATTCGTCGTAATGATTGCGCACCATCGAAGTGCAGGACCCCGATGGGCAAACGATGGCATCGTAGGGAGCGAAAATATCCACGAACCGACGTGCGACTGGAGCACAATCGGCAGTACAACCGGTGTTAGCCATCGGTTGGCCACAACACGTTTGGTCTTCGGGGAAAGCGACGTCGACGCCAAGACGCTCGAGGATTTCAAGCGTCGCGATTGCCACATCAGGATAGAATTGGTCCAAGTAGCAGGGGACAAAAAGTGCAACGGTCATTCACGATTATCCGCGGAGATACATTTCAGTGTTGCATCACAGTATAACCGCAAAAATTTGACGCAATACCCGGACAACTAAGCTGCTTTGGCCGCCGCGAAACACTGAGTTGCGACATGGGCATCCACTGTCGGATAGATTCGCGGAGCAATGCGTCTTTCGCAGGTGCTGATCCAACGGCGAATCCGCTTGATGCTCGGCAGTCGGCGTCCACGCAATAATTTGCGTCCTGAACTGCTTTCGGCAAATCGCTGTAAATCCCGGTACAACATAATCGGGGACTCCACAGCCAAGCCACGAATGCTGCGTCTGTGAATACTGATTAGCAACATCGCATCACGTGGCATCATGCCAGGAACGGTCGCTGCGAACCGAATCGCTTGGCGGTATCGTTTCAGAATTCGGATCGATTTTTTCGGTGAATTGAATTTGGTAGCCAGACTTTTCAAGTCAACCGTCACCAAATCGCCGGCAGTAGTGATGCCCATGTCACACAATTGTTGACAACGCGCTTCCGGAAAAAGCTTCATGTGGTCAAGTTGCTGGCTCAGCATCCATTCGCGATGGTTTCGCGTTGGCACCCCGATAGAGGGCGTCTCCGCTGAGGATGCCGAGGGGACGCTTTGACGCAGTGTTGGTGTTTGCGATGGCCGATTGACGAGGGGCCGGTTCAAATGAGCGAACAAAACGACGTGATCGGGTGAATGGAGATCAACCGGTACGGGTGCTTGATGCGACCGTGAAATCAGACGTAGAAAAGTACGTAGCATAGTGGTTTCCCGAGTGAGAAAGAGAAGAGATGGTGGGACACTCGAAATCACCAAATAACGAACCGGAGTGAGCGAACGCCATAGCGATTTTCAAAAAAAGCGTTCGTTTGGCTCAAGAAAACTCATGCCCTCAGTTCAGGCTTCTTGGGATCACCCAGTTCTGACCGATGGGGATGATTTGTGCACACCCTAACGGTGAGCGTTCCACGGGTCGATCATGGGATCCCTGCTCACACAACTCGACGCGTTCCAAGTTGCGATCTGCAGGTTCCCCGTTGCGATCTGCAGGCAAAGAGGTAGAGTATTCGGCCTTCACCCCCATTGTGATTTCCTCAAAAACACCTCGATCCAGATGGGGCAACCCTCAGCATCCAAACGCGATTTCGTGAAACTCCACTTCATTATTTTGATGTGGGGATTTACCGGTGTTTTGGGCGAGTTAATTGATCTTCCCGCAATCGAATTGGTTTGGTTTCGTTGCATCATCGCAGCCGTGACCCTCGGGCTGATGCTGCGTCATCGCATTGGGATCAATGCATCGGATAGAATTCGACTTGGTTTGATCGGGTTCTTGATTGGGCTGCACTGGGTCCTATTTTTCTTGGCCGTCAAGATTGCCAACGTGTCGGTGTGTATGGTCGGGATGGCAACCGTCTCTTTGTGGACAGCGATTTTGGAGCCAATGATGCTGCCCACCGCAAGATTTCGGCGGGGCGATTTCGTTTTTGGCTTGCTAATCATTTTGGCCGTGACAGTGATTGTTCACAGCGAACTAGACCAATCGGTCGGTTTTGCGGTCGCGATTGGTTCGGCAATTGTCGCAGCAACCTTTTCGATCCTGAACAGTCCTTTTGCTCAACGATTGGACCACCGTGTAATCGCGTTTTACGAAATGATTGGAGCGGCGATCTTTTGCGGACTTTGTTTGCCGATTTCGGCACTGTGGCTTAGCGAAGGACGTGGACTCGATCTGCGACCGAGCGTCACCGATTGGCTCTACCTCGTTATCCTCGCCGTGGTTTGCACCGTATACGCCTATAGCCAATATGTCGAACTGCTGAAACGAATGAGTGTCTTTACAATCAATTTCGCCAACAACTTGGAACCCGTCTACGGGATGTTGATGGGAGCGTTGCTGTTCGCGGACTATCGATCCTTGGGCGTTGGCTTTTACGTCGGAGCAACCGCAATCGGTATCTTGGTGCTGCTGCACACCGGACTTTCACGTCGCAAACCAGTTGCGGTAAACTAAAGACGGAAGGATTCGGGCGCGGCTTTTGCAAGCCAACTGGATGATAGTGGTCTGTTGCGCCAGATAAGCGACTTGAACACCTCACCAACGGGGAATAGAACTCGCAAATGATAAGTTCACAACTGAAAAGCTATCCTCGCCCCATAAACCACCAATGACCATTCTAGCGGGACAATTGCTTTTACCTTCCGAATCGACCAACGAAGCGGTCGCGCGTCCGGGTTTTATCCGCATCAAAGACGAACAAATCGTGGAAGTCGTCGAAGGCGAAATTCCCAGCACCGCAGACTACTCGAATCCTCACGCGTTAATCTGCCCTGGATTTATCGACACGCATCTTCATCTGCCCCAATTCAACATCATTGGTGCGCATTCGTTACCTTTGTTGAAATGGCTGTCCGATGTTACGTTCGTTTCCGAACAGCGTTGGGAGGATTCGACGTATGCCAAACACATGACTTGTGATGTACTGCGTCAGCTACTTGCGGTCGGTACGACAAGCTTCTGTGCCTATGGATCGGTTCATCATCAAGCGACGCTGGAGGCTTTGAAGGTGGCTCGCGACATCGGTTTCCGTGGCGCTATCGGCCAAGTATTGATGGATCGAAACGCCCCTAAAACACTTTGCTACAATCCAACACAATTGATCGAAGAAGCCGCAATCACGCTTGAACAATTTGCTCCGAATGACTGTATGGTGGCGGCTGTAACACCTCGATTTGCGATTAGCTGTTCAGCCAAATTGCTTAGCGATGCCGGTAAGTTGGCTCAACGCTCCGACGCGATCATTCAAACTCACTTGGCTGAAAGTGTTAATGAATGCAAGCATGTTTCTCAGCTCTTTGATGGGATGAGTTATGTCGATGTCTATCGTACAAGCGGTTTGTTGAATGCTCGAAGTTTGCTTGGTCACGGCATTCATCTTAACGATCAAGACCGAAAAACACTTTCGGACGAAAATGCTGTGATCGCCCATTGCCCAACCGCAAATTCCTTTTTGCGTTCGGGAACAATGAATCGCCGTAAGCTTGCCGCAAATTCCGTGCGTGTGGTGCTCGGCAGCGATATCGGAGCAGGCTACGAACGCAGTATGGTGAGAGTTGGCCGGGCGATGATTGAAGCGGCTGCATCGATCGGCGATTTCATCCCATCTACGGCGTCGGCATGGTATGACATCACCGCAGGAGCTGCGAATGTGTTGGGGTGGCCGGATGTTGGCAGTCTCGTTCCCGACTCACGCGCCGATGTGCTTCTGATTGAACCGGATATTGGTTGGCTTGATTCACCTGTCGATCCGCTTTCAATGCTGATGTTCGCGTGGGATGATCGCTGGATCAAACGAACCTACCTGAGAGGGCAAATGGTCTGAGACGCCATCGCGAAGACTAATCGGCGTAGTTTGGATAATAGCCGTCATAGTAGGGTGCAGAAGGGTAAGCAGTGCCCGCCCCAAACGGATACGGATTCAACGAACCAGCATCAACAGGAGTGTTGTTGCCACGACGACGCTCACTGGGCCAATCATGATCACCACTAATTGGCCCTTGTCCGGAGCCGGGATAATCGTGTCCGGAGCCGGGATAATTGTGTCCGGAGCCGGGATAATCGTGTCCGGATTCTGGGTGATTGCGTGACGGCTTGCCATGCTTGGGATACCCAACGCTTCCACCTGCTCCGCCATAAAAATTTGGACCCAGATTGAGGCCAGCATAGGGAGCCCCCCAATTCGGATAGGGGGTACTATAGGGGCGATACGGAAAGCGCCATTCGCCGTAGGGTCTAACCGGTGGTCCCCAAGATTCGACGCGATGATAATTGTCGGCTGATTGTCCGTAGGCCAACGTGCTCCGCATGTGCGTGTAGCCGCTGGTTTGAAAATCCGATACCGCTAAGGTCGTCGGCGCGGCGATCGGTTGGTACTGAGCCACCCGCTGAAACGTCATCGGATCATGCGTATACGTGCTCGGCAACGTCAACCAGTCGGCTCCGAAGCTAACGGTTGCAATCGCGAGGCTCAGCAAGGTAAAAACGGCGTTCTGCATAAACGCCAAAATAGTTCGCGTTTGTTCCTCGCGCCGAGAAATCGAAAAAATCTCACGCAAAATTCCGCAGATACCCTGCGCAGAACCCCTACAACCGGCGTAGCCCGTCTTCGGTCATCGGTGTCGGAATCTCGGCATCAAGCTCATCGATCCTTGCTAGTGTCTCGGCATCGAGGATCAAATCCTTTGCCTCAAGCGATTCTGACAACTGTTCGGTACTGGTCGCACCAATGATTGTCGAGGCAACAAAGTCATGTTGCCGACTCCACGCAACCGACAATGCCGTAACACTAACGCCAATGGATGCTGCAATGTCGCCAAGTCGACGTGCCGTTTCAACCGACCGTTCGTTGACGAACCGCTGAGCCATCCTCTTTTGCCTCGGTTCGCCGGTCAACAAATAATCAGTGAACCGTGCTCCCGACGGCGGCCCCTCGTTATATTTACCCGTTAACACGCCACCACCGAGCGGTGAATAGGGCAACAGACTCAGATTCTCTCGCCTCAGTACTTGCGCCAATTCACTTTCGCAGCGGCGATTGATCAAGCTAAAGTTATTCTGCACGGTCTCATATCGGTCGAGCCCTTCGATTTCGGCCGCTCGCAAACTCTTCATCACCCCCCAACAGGTTTCATTGCTACAGCCGATTACGCGGACTTTTCCCATATCGCGAAGTTCCGTCAGAGTCCCCAGGACTTCTTCGTAGGGGAGGCCGTGGTCGGGCCAATGGATTTGGTAGAGATCGATATAATCGGTGCCCAACCGAGTGAGCGAAGTATCGCATGCTCGGATAATCTGGTGTCGATCGATCGATGCCTTGCCAAGACGAACCGGTGAACAGAACCAACCGTGCGAGGGGCCGGTTACTTTAGACGCGACAATAACCGACTCGCGAGGCTTGCCCTTAAGCCAACGGCCAAAAATTTGTTCGGTTAAACCGACGGTGTCTTTACTAGGTGGCACGGGGTAAATTTCTGCTGCATCAAAGAAATCGATGCCTGCCTCGTATGCTAGGTCACAAATTCCATGACTGGATTTTTCATCGCATTGGCTGCCGAACGTCATCGTGCCCATACAAATGTCGGTCACGTAAACACCACTGCTGCCTAATCGTCGTTTTTCCATTGTCAAATCTTGCTTGGTCGAATTGGGTTGGTACCTGAAGGCCACCATCTTTTGCGTTTCGCTGAGAAATTCAAGCCCACACGAAAAAATCTCCTGTTGCTGCTAGAATAGTGAGTCCTCGCGTGGACCTTCCCTGATTTCCTATCCGCCCACCACCCCCAACACGATTCATGCGTCCGCTTCCTTTCAGTCGCTGTTTAGCTTGCCTAACGATTTGTCTTGGCTTGATTGCGGTAGCACGTACACCCATCGGCGCCGAGGATTACATTCACGGTCCGGACTCGATGCGTATCGACACGGTTCCGAAAGGCAGAGTGACGCAACATGAGTGGTCGGAGAGCGTCGTCTTTGCCGGAACCAAACGCCGCTACAGCGTTTATATCCCGGCCCAATACGACGGCTCGAAACCAGCCGCATTGATGGTGTTTCAAGATGGACACGCATTTGAGGGTCCTAAAGGTGATTTCCGCGTCCCCATTGTGTTTGACAATTTGATCGCAAAGGGGGACATACCGATCACGATCGCAGTGATGATTGATCCAGGCCACCGTGGCGATTTGCCACCTAAGCGAGGCTGGTCACCGAGACCGAATAACCGCAGCATTGAATACGACACGGTCAGCGGTGATTACGCTGAGTTTCTTCTGGCCGAGATTCTGCCTCAGGTGGAAAGGGAATACAAAATCACAAAGAATCCCGCCCTTCGGGCGATTTGTGGAAACAGCTCCGGTGGCATTTGTGCTTTTTCCGTTGCTTGGCATCGACCGGGTGCTTTCCAAAAAGTGCTTAGTCATATTGGCAGCTTTGTCGATTTACGAGGTGGACACAATTATCCGCCAATGATTCGAAAATCGGACAAGAAGCCGATTCGTGTTTTCCTGCAAGACGGCGAGAACGATTTAGACAATCAATTCGGCAATTGGCCGTTGGCAAATCAACAAATGGCCAAGGCATTGGCGTTTAAGCAGTACGACTACAAGCTTGTTTTCGGTACCGAAGCTCATAACGGGAGACATGGCGGGGCGATTTTTCCCGATTCGCTACGATGGCTTTGGCGAGATTGGAAGGACGAAAGCTTTTAAACCTCATGCCCGACGGCTCCATGTATTCGACTGACATTCGCTTCTCGGTCCCCTTTGTCCATCGCTTGCGTACGACAACGGATGTCGCCGGAGAAGATTTCCCGACGCTGCTCGATGTTCTAGAAAGCAGTGACGACGCCAATGCGCGGGTCCTTTTGGTTGCTGAACAGTCATTGGTTCGATCGAGCGACAGGATGAAACGAATTGAATCCAAGCTGATCGCTTCGCAACGCGTCGACTTAGTCAATTCGCTGCATGTTATCGAAGGCGGCGAGACAATCAAGAATTCCTACGTGGGTGTCGAGTCCATTTTGAAGGCGATTCATAGCGGAAATCTCGATCGGCGCAGCTACGTTATTGCGGTCGGTGGTGGCGCAATGCTTGACGCGGTCGGCTACGCCGCCGCCATAGCTCATCGCGGCATTCGCTTGGTAAGGCTACCAACGACGACACTTGCGCAGGCTGATTCAGGAGTGGGCGTAAAAAACGCAATCAACTACTTCGGCAAAAAAAATTGGATCGGAACCTTTGCGGTTCCCTGGGCCGTGATCAACGATTCCAAGCTACTTGAAACCCTGCCGCATCGTGACTACCGCAGCGGTTTTAGCGAAGCGGTAAAGGTGGCGTTACTTAAAGACGCAACGGAGTTGGGCTGGCTGGAACAAAATAGTGCAAAGATTGTAGCCCGAGAGAGAACGGCCTCCGCGCGAGCGATTCATCGTTCGTGCCAATTGCATGTGCGACATATCACCGAAGGCGGCGATCCGTTCGAAATGCAAGAAGCCCGACCGCTCGATTTCGGTCATTGGTCGGCGCATAAACTCGAGGCACTTGCGGGCTATGAAATTCGCCACGGAGAAGCGGTGGCGATCGGAGTAGCTATTGATTGTTTGTATTCCGCTGAAAAAATTGGTTTGCCCGAAGCTGATGCGAACCGAGTGATCACGTGTTTGCAATCGCTTGGGATCACGCTTTGGCACCCATCACTGCAATCGGTTGATGAGTTAATGGAGGGCTTGGAAGAATTCCGCCAACACCTCGGGGGACGTTTAACCGTTACAATGTTGAGAGGAATTGGAGCCCCCGTCAACGTCCACCAAATTGATTCCAGCGCTATGAAGAATGCGATTGAAACATTGAAAAACCGGGTAGGCTTGCCAACCTGATGTTGGCATTCAACCCCGAAAATCCAACGATTATCGTTCGCTACAATTCTCCACTTCCATTACAACGGGCCCCCTCATGAAATACGCTATTGTTCTACTTGCCTTTTCGATCGTCGGTTGCAGTTCCGAACCAACGACTTCGCCGGATGTGGCGAAACCGTCCCCTGAAAAGGTTACGAATGAAACAGCGGACACCATTGAACAAATCGAATCGTTGGCACAAAAAGTCACACGCGACAAAAATGGGGCGGTGACCCAAATCGACTTCCGTGGTTCGATTGTCGGCAACGAAGATTTGGCTTTACTGAAAGGACTACCGAATCTAAAGGTGCTTAAGTTTTCTGGCAAGGAAGCTAGTTGCACGGTTAACTCCGAAGGCATGTCGCTGATCGCAGAGCTTTCGAGCCTGAAAGTCCTCAGCCTCGATTTTCTCAAGATTGGTGACGAAGGCATCGCAAAACTGGCGGGACTTGGTAACCTTCGCGAACTTTACATGGCAAACATCGGCATAGGCAACGATGGGATCAAGACAGTTTCCGAATTCTCGGAACTGCGAAAACTTCGAATTGCACAAAACGCTTTTGATGTGTCAGGGTTCAATTCGATCGCGAAATTGAGCAACCTCGAGGAGCTAGACATCAGCGAATGTGAAAAGCTTGATCACGGGGCGGGCGAATCGCTGGCGCAACTCAGCAAACTTAAGAAGCTAAATTTATGGAGAGTGAACCTCTCGGACGCAGGCATCAAGCCGCTAGAAAAACTCACTGCGATCGAATCGTTGAATCTCGACAACACCAGCTTGACTGACAAAGGCATGCCATCGCTCAGTGGTTTTGATAAACTAACTTTCTTGCACCTCGGTTCAACCAAAATTTCCAATGCTGGCTTAGTTCATCTTGAAGGACTTGCCAGTCTAAAAAACCTGATCGTCACTCGCACCAAAGTGGACCAGGAAGGGGTTGATCAATTGAAAGAGAAGTTACCCAACACCGAAATTCAACTGGAATACGTTTCTGGGAAATAACCGTAATCGGGGTACGATGCGATTTCAAATTACGACGCTCCTGATAACGGTTGCTTTAACAGCGGCGTCATTCTACCAGGCTCCGTATCCGAACGAACTGTGGTTGCAGCACATGCCGACGGTCGTGCTGTTAGTGGCTCTTGCCGCATCGTCGATCTGGTTTCGCATTTCCAAAGTATCGTTTCTCTGTATCGTCGCTTTCTTGTGGCTACACATCCTTGGTGCGCGTTGGATCTACTCTTTCGTGCCTTATGACGATTGGTCTTGTTTTCTACTCGGTCAATCAGCATCAGAGCATTTCGGTTGGCAGCGTAATCACTACGACCGAATGGTACATTTGGCTTCAGGACTATTGGTGGTACCGCCTGCTTCCGAGGTGTTGCAGCGTTGGGGTGGCATGCGACCATTAGGGGCGGCAATGATGGCGATTGCCGTGGTGTTGGCTATTGGTGCGGTTTACGAAATACTCGAATGGCAGATCGCAGTTGCATTCTCGCCGCAACAAGCCGAAGCATATAATGGACAACAAGGTGATGTCTGGGATCCCCAAAAGGACCTTGCTCTGGCTTGGATCGGTGCAGCGATTTCCGCAGGGCTCGTGTTTCGGAAGTCGTACGATCGCCCTACTTCAAAAGCTTTTCCAAGTGGCTAGCTTGCCAGCACTGCTAATGTGCCTGGAGCCAATTTTCGCCTACTCCCATCTCGACCACAATTGGGACGCTCATCGACATCGCCGTTTTCATCGCTTCTTCAATGGCGGGCATGACTGAATCTTGCTCGCTCTTCAGCATGTCAAAGACAATTTCGTCGTGAACGGTAAGCAGCATTTTGGTTTCAAAGTCACCCTCTCGCAAAACGCGATGCACATTGATCATCGCAAGCTTAAGCATATCCGCCGCAGTACCCTGAATCGGGCTATTCATCGCCAATCGTTCTGCTGCGTTGACGACTGTTTTGTTTCGTGAGTTAATGTCACGAATGTAGCGGCGACGACCTGTTTGGGTGGCAACATAGCCATGTTCTTTTGCGAATGCGATTGTTTTGTCGATGTAACGCTGGACCCCAGGGTACTTCTCAAAATAGTTCTGGATTAATTCGTTTGCTTCGGCTCGTGGGATGTTCAATCGCTGCTGCAACCCGAACCCCGAGATGCCGTAAATGATTCCAAAATTGACCGTCTTTGCCTTGTCTCGCATTTCTCGACTGACATCTGCGATCTCAACCTTGTAAACCTTACTGGCGGTAACGGTGTGGATATCCTCGCCGCTTCGGAACGCGTCCAACATTGCTTCGTCGCCACTCAATTCCGCCATCACTCGCAGTTCAATTTGCGAATAGTCCGCAGACAGCAATAAATGCTTGTCGTCACGGGGAACAAATGCCGCGCGGATTTCTCGGCCGCGTTGTTTTCGCACGGGAATCGTCTGAAGGTTGGGATCATTCGATTGAATGCGACCAGTCGATGTCCAAATTTGGTCGTAACGCGTATGCAAGCGACCGGTCTTTGGATTAACCGCCAATGGCAATTGATCAACGTAGACCGACTTCAACTTTCGAGCGCTTCGGTAATCGAGAACGTCGCCAATGATCGGATGTTTGCTTGCGAGTCGTTCAAGTTCCGCTTCGCGAGTGGAATATTGTCCGGTTGCGGTCTTCTTTGGATTTTCTTCAAGCTGCATTTCCTCGTAAAGGACGATGCCGAGCTGTTTGGGAGAATCGATATTGAATTCACGGCCAGCTGCTTCGAAGATCTTGTTCTGCAACTTTTCGATCTCGCCACCGAGCGTTTCCGAATAGGTTGCGAGTGCTTCGCAATCGAGCCGAATGCCTTCGTGTTCCATATCGACCAAAACGGGAACAAGCGGAAACTCGACGTTATAGCAGACGTCACTTGTTTCCGACTTTTCCAAATCAGCGCGAAGCAACTTGGAAACCTGCAACGTGACGTCAGCATCCTCGCATGCATACTCTGCGACTCGCTCGACATCGACATCACGCATGTTTTTCTGGTCTTTGCCTTTGGGGCCAAGCAAATCAGATGTGGGAATCGGCCGATAACCGAGATAGAGCGTCGATAGATAGTCAAGCCCGTGTTTCATCTCGGGCTCTTTCATCGCATGGGCCAGCATGGTATCGAACAATTTCCCACGAACTTCGAATCCATGCCAACGAAGCACGGTCAAGTCGTATTTTAAGTTATGCCCAATCTTCTCGATCGATTCATCCTCAAAGATCGGTCGAAACTCATCAATAACCGCTTGTGCTTGCTCGGAGTTGTCTGGACAAACAACATAGAAAGCCGAATGGGGTTCGAAGCTGAATGCTAATCCAAGGGGTACGGCTTCACGAGCGTCAAGTGAAGTGGTTTCCGTGTCGAAACAGATTGAATCTTGTTTCTTCAGTTGTTCAATCAAAGCGGCGCGTTGTTCGCTCGTGTTGACTGTCTGATAGTGATGCGAGACATCGCTGATCGTCTTCTCGGTGACCGGCTCATCGAACAAGGTTGCTTGAATTTCGCTTTCCCGTTTTTCTCGAACGACGTTGGCTCGCGCGGAGGCCGCCGAAAAGGTCTTGCCGAAGATCCGTTTTCCGATTGCGTCGAATTCCAGTTCGGTTAAAAGCGACTTGAGTGCTTCGGTGTCATAGGCATTCCAAGTCAATGATTCGATGTCAGTCGTGTGAGGCACGTCTAACTGGATGGTAACCAATTGTTTGGACAGTAGTGCTTTGTCGCGATTTTCCTCGATGTTCTGTTTTTGTTTTCCTTTTAGTTCGTCGAGATGGTTATATAGATTTTCAATTGAATTGTACTTCGCAATCAACTTCTGCGCCGTCTTTGGTCCGATACCAGGAACACCTGGGATATTGTCACTGGAATCGCCCATTAGCCCAAGGATATCGATCACTTGGTCGACACGCTCAATATCCCATTTCTGCAACACCTCTTTGACGCCAAAGATTTCCAAGTCGCCTCCTTTGCGACCAGGTTTGAGGACAAAGATATCGTCAGTCACAAGTTGGTCATAATCTTTGTCAGGCGTAACCATCCAGGTTTGGAAACCTTTGTCGGCGGCTTGATGAGCCAGAGTACCGATCACATCATCGGCTTCGTATCCGGGCATTCGGATGGTGGTAATTTTCAATGCATTGAAGAGCCGATCCATCAGTGGCAATTGTTTGGATATGTCCTCGGGCATTGCTTCCCGCTGTGCCTTGTACTCGGGAAACGCCTCATGTCGAGCGGTCGGTTCGGATGTGTCGAAGGCAACCGCCAAGTGTGTTGGCTGTTCGCGTTTGATAAGATCAAGCACGGTATTGAGCACACCGAAAACCGCTGACGTGCAAATGCCGCCGGAAGTGAACCGGGGACTTCGCATCAATGCGAAGTGGGCTCGATAGGTTAGCGCCATGCCGTCGAGGAGGAAAAGTTTTTTCTCGTTTGGGAAAAGATCCGTCGTCATAAGTCTGTTTTAAAAGGAGGCGGGCGCGTTGAAAAGTTTTGTCAGTGTAGCGTAAAGCGAGCCAAGTGTAGTGCGACCGTTTGCCCTATGCATCGCTTGCATTTGCGTCAACTGCTCGCACCGACTGTAGATGTCACACTTGTCGTGCAAGTGTGACATTATGCCCCATTTTGCCATGGTCATTTTGCCTACCCAAAACGGGGTTTGTCGGGGAAAGAAATGCCGCAAAATTGACGGAGGTTATTCATAGCCTTGGTTTTTCGCATTTAACTTACTAACCTAACTCGCTTGTCAGAAACAGGTCTACCTAATCTGGGGCATGTTTTTCGTGTTTAAGGTGGACACTGTGGTGATAAAGCAAACCGGGGCGAGGTTCCCGTATCGATTTTTGACCTGATGGTTTTCTGACATCTCTTCCCTCCCTCCCCTCGAATGACTTAGATAAGGGCATAGACGAATGGTATCACGCATGTTTGGAAAACGAAGCAGACGGGCGTTGGCCGCCGTGGCTGCTTCCGTTTTGTGTCTCGGAACGCCGCTGGTGGCGATCGCACAAGATAGCACTGATGCGGCTGTGGCGGCAGCAGAGACTGCTGCTGAGGTAGCTACTCAAGTCGCTCCGGTAGCCGGTGTCGACAACACAACGACGGTGATCGTTTGGTTGATTGCGTTCCTTGCATCAATCTGTGCTCTGGTTCAAGCCTATCTGTTCTACAAGACGATGCAGGACTCCGATCCTGGAACGGATCGGATGCAAGAGATTGCTGGCTACGTTCGCGAAGGTGCCAATGCATATTTGACGCAACAATACAAAATCGTCGGCATCTTTTTTGTGATCATCGTTGCGCTGCTCGCTTACGCCGCTTTTGGATTAAATGTCCAAAGCCGCTGGGTTCCGTTCGCGTTCTTGACCGGCGGTTTCTTTTCAGGTTTGGCCGGTTGGTTCGGGATGAAGACCGCTACCTTGGCCAGCAACCGAACAGCCGCTGGCGCCCAAAAATCGCTCAATGCGGGCCTTCAAGTCGCGTTCCGTTCGGGTGCGGTGATGGGATTGACCGTCGTCGGACTTGGGCTTTTAGACATCACCCTTTGGTTCGCTGTGCTCTATTGGATTTTGCCGATGGTGAACCCTGATTATACGATGAAGCTTGTTGACATCACGGTAACGATGCTTTGCTTCGGCATGGGTGCCAGTAGCCAAGCTCTTTTCGCTCGTGTCGGTGGTGGTATCTTCACCAAAGCAGCCGATGTCGGTGCCGACTTGGTTGGCAAGGTTGAACAAGGAATTCCAGAAGATGATCCGCGTAACCCTGCAACGATCGCCGATAACGTCGGTGACAATGTTGGTGACGTCGCAGGAATGGGTGCTGACCTTTACGAATCGTATTGCGGATCGATTTTGGCAACCGCCGCACTCGGTGTGGCTGCCTATTCGACTAGCATCTTGGTTCCTGATGGGATGGATGGAGTGCAAGCTCAGTTACAGGCGATGCTACTTCCAATGGCCATCGCAGCCATCGGTATTTTCCTGTCGATCGCTGGGATTTACGTCGTCCGAACGAAAGATGATGCGACACAAAAGAATCTGCTCGCGGCACTCGGTCGTGGTATCAATCTTTCAACCGTTTTGGTCGCCATCGCAGCCATCTTGCTCGGAGCATGGCTGATGCCAAAGACTCCCGGTACGACCTTCAATCTTGGTGGACTTGTGATTCCTGGGGTTGCTTTCAGTGTGATCACGGGCTTGCTCGCCGGTTGGTTGATAGGTAAATGGACCGAGTATGCCACCAGTGACGAATTCTCACCGACGAAGAAGTTGGCCGATCAAGCATTGACCGGACCAGCAACCATTATCATCGGTGGTATCGCCGATGGCATGATGAGCGTCTGGTTGCCTGTGGTCGTGATCTGCATCGGGACTCTTACATCATTTGGATTTGCAAATGGATGGAACTATGCTGACGTAAACTTCTTTGCCCTTGGACTTTACGGAGTTGGAATTGCAGCAGTCGGTATGCTAAGCACGCTAGGCATTACCCTTGCTACCGATGCATACGGCCCGATTGCGGACAATGCAGGTGGCAATGCCGAAATGTCTGGCTTGGACCCAATTGTTCGCCAGCGTACTGACGCCTTGGACAGCCTTGGCAACACGACCGCTGCGACGGGCAAGGGATTCGCAATCGGCTCGGCGGCACTTACCGCATTGGCATTGATGGCAGCTTACATCGAAGAAGTCCGAATCGGTTTTGAACGATGGGGCGACGAAGTGGTGGAAGTGGTCGACGCGGACTTCATCAAGGCGTCCGATGGCTTCGTTGTCAGTCGTTACACTGATGTGGAAGGAACCGAGCACGCAGCAACTTGGTTAGTCGCACCAGCGACTGTGGCTGATAATGATGAACTAACGACCGCATGGGACGCAAAGTCATTCAAAGAAGGCCCAATTGCGGTTGATGACATGATCGCCTACGACAAAAACGCCGATGGCAGCATCGTCCTTGACGAGAAAGGCCGTCCAGCGGGTGCCGCTTTCATTTCCACAGGTGACAAGCTGACCTTCTTGCCAGCAGCACACCTACAAGACTTTAGCAACTACTACAACTTCTCGGTGATGAATCCGAAGGTGTTGGTTGGTATGTTCCTTGGGATGATGGCAACACTTGTATTCTGTGCGATGACGATGAAAGCCGTCGGCCGTGCGGCGCAAGGCATGGTTGAAGAAGTTCGACGTCAATTCAAAGAGAAGCCGGGTATCATGGAAGGAACGGAACTTCCCGACTATGCTGCCCCCGTCGCTATCAGCACCAAGGCGGCTCAAAGGGAAATGATATTGCCATCGCTTCTCGGCTTGGCTCTTCCCGTTTTAACCGGGCTTCTGCTGGGCGTCGGTGGCGTGATGGGCTTGCTAGTTGGCACGCTGACCGGTGGTTTCTGCGTCGCCATTTTCATGGCCAACGCGGGTGGTTCTTGGGACAATGCCAAGAAGTACATCGAAGCCGGTGCTCATGGTGGTAAGGGAACCGACGCACACAAAGCCGCCGTCGTTGGCGATACGGTGGGCGACCCCTTCAAAGACACCAGTGGCCCTAGTCTGAACATTCTCATTAAGTTGATGAGCATGGTCAGCGTTGTGGTCGCCGGCTTGATTGTCCGCTACAGCCTTGTCGCCTTAGGGATTTTCTAACAGGCGAACAAAATTCCCAGGCAAGAATCGAGTCGCACCTTTTTCCAGCCATGGAATCAGGTGCGATTTTTTTGCTTGGTTCCTTGCCCACTATCGATAGGTGTTCATCGGCAGCGCACCAAGCGATCGCGCTTAATCTTTTTTCGTTGGATGATTTCGTCGATTTCACTTAAGAAACGACCCGCGTCGCTAGGGTATCCCGCGGTTGGCACAATCGTTTGGCCTTTCTTTGCGTGTTGGGCAAAGTAGCGGTTCAACTCATTCATGCACAGCTCTCGCAGATATTTGGCGTGCATCGACGAAAGCGCTACGGGCGTGAACGAGTCACCTTTGACAGTAAAGCGGATCTCAATTGTTTCCGCTTTCGACGATAGCTCGTAGTGGCTTTCCGTTGCCGTTTCTGAAATAACGCGAAGCATCGATTCATTGAAGAAATGCTGAAGCAAGCCTCCGTAATAGCGTCGGCCGCCGTGACGATCGCAAAATACGGATATCTTTGATTCGTTCCGATTCGCTTCGACAATTGACGCAACTAACCCGAGTGACAAATCAGAAAGCAAATCGGACTTATTCTGGCCTCGCTCGATTGCTTGGTTGAACTGTGATGCCGTGACAATTCGCGTTTGAACGTCTTCCAATGTGATCTCACCCTCGCACCATTGATCGATGACCTCGTTCGCGTCGGGCATTTCCTCAAGACGATCTTTTAACATCGCGCTAAGCCACGGTGTCTTCTTGATCCAGACCAGATCGTCCGCAGCAATCTGACCTAGCCAATCGAACATCGTTTCGCCACTGCAATCGCTCCACGATCGACAAACACTTGCGACCGAGGCGAGAATTCCGAGAGAATCTCTACCACGTGGATGAAAGACTTTCTTTGAATCATCCACCAACAATGTTCGCTCACCGGCGATGATTGGTTTTCGCAGGGAGTCGAAAGCCTCGACCATTGCCGCCTTTGTGGCGGCTTGATCAGGAAGACGCCAAGCTGTCGCAGCAACAACGAGTGGACCGAGGCGGGGTCCGTAACCCGCTTCATCGACGGCGATCAATAGCATTCGCGGTTCCCGTGCTTGCCATTCGTTTTGAACGGCTGGTTAGATGGCCATTTCGGGACAAGTTAGCAATTCGTCCACGACGTCTTTGGCCCACTGAATCCCACGACCTTCAAGGAAAATTTGGATCACGCGATCCAGTGGCATGCCTTTGCGATAGGGCCGACTGCTGGTCATCGCATCAAATGCATCGGCGACCGCAAGAACTTGAGCATCGCGTGGGATTTCTTCCCCCTTGAGCCCATCTGGGTAGCCACTGCCGTCCCACGACTCGTGGTGATGGCGAACCGCCGGCAAGATCCGTCGAAACGGACGAATCCCTTTGAGGATATCGTACCCGAGAACGGGATGGAGTTTAATCTTTTCGAATTCTTCGTCTGTCAATTTGCCGGGTTTGCAAAGCACGGAGTCTTCCACACCAATCTTTCCGATGTCATGAAGGATCCCCGCCATGCGAATTCGCTTTTGATCCTCTTCGCTATAACCAAGCCGTGCCGCAAGCTGAACCGCCAAATCGGCGACGCGTGTGGAATGGCCGCTCGTATAGGCGTCTTTCGCGTCGAGTGCCGAAATCAACGATCCGATCGTTCCTTCGAACATCTGCTGAAGTTCCGCATATTGACGTTGATTGATCAAATGAACGCCAAGCATCATCGACGTCGAACGCATCAGGTCCGCTTCGGTAGTGCCAAATTCATCCGAAGGATGAGAGCTCTCTAATTCAGCCAACCGAATCGCGATCATGCGACCGAGACTTTCTCCACGTCGATCGATTGAAACGACGATCGCATTGTAAATTTCACCATCGAGGCACAAGTGGTTCGAAATAGTGATCTCGGATTCGGATGCGTTACCAATACGATCGCGTTGGCGAATGGCGGCGTCGGCAATCCAGCGAAGCGTCGAAGGATCGACCGCGGTTCCCGTACGATACATGGCCTCGGAGCACGCCTGATCTTCGTCGGCAAAAAGCTCGATTGCCAGTGTGCTAACGCAGACGCAGGGGGCAAGTTCACCGAGCAACATCTGGCAGATCGTCTCGATGTCTTCGCCGACTTCCAATCGCTCGCCGAATTCGCGGATCAGCGATAGCTCTTCGAACTTTTCGCTCAACGCCTCCGCCAAATATTCCACGTCACTTTTTTCGGGTCTATCGCAATCGATTGACGAAGCGGTGGATTGGTCGACAAGCATTCAATGGGCAAATCTAGTGGCAACGGGTTGTTCACAGCGCGGCAAAACAACCTTACAACGCCATGACGAAGCCGACGCAGAATTCACAACCAGCTGGCTAAGACAGCTGAAAAAATATATCGGTTATGTCGATTCGTTCAGTTATTCGCCCCGATCCCAATAGCTCCGATCCTAATAAGACTTCGGAGACGTTCGGCCCGCTGCGACCTGCGGCTTGGGGTTGAAAATTTTGCGTTGGCGAGATGGTTGATAAGGCTGCTCGGTCACTTCGCCTTCCACAACGATGTGACTCTTTGGCATGGGAACCCCCGAGATGTAAGTTTCGCCGACGCATGAATCGCAACCATCGCAGCCACCACAAGCGCGGCCGCAGGCGTACGAACCGCATGCCTGACCGCTATTGCAATCGTCGCCACATCGATAACCCCAAAGACTTTCAACACCCGAGAAAACCGATCGGCACTTGCCACACGATTGACCGTTGTGGTTGCCGCATTGGTCGCACGGATCACAACAATCCGCAGGCTCGTTGATCCATGGATCGACGTACAGTTCACCGCATCCTTCGCAATCGCCGCAACCATCGGAGCAGCCACAGCCGTAACCGCCAAATGCTATCGGCCCGTACGATTCACCGTCGCAACTGCCTGAGCCGCAACCCGTCGGCCCACACCCAAACGGCGTCACGCAACCGGTGGCGCCAAGCAGCGATACGGACAAGACAACCAAACTAAGCTTTCGCAGCAACGACATATTTCCATTCCTAAAACGTTTTGTCCACGTACTAGGAAAGATAATCGTCCTGGATAGGCGTTAAAGTTTAACAAATCCGCACAATCGGAAAAATCTAACAAGCCTGCAACGTTGGGCACATCCGTATTTCAAACTGGGCGATCAGCCGCCGAGCGTTTGCTCGCGGTCACACCATTAGCGTGAACTGGCGGCCAGCGGCTAATTCGCGTAATGTGAAGAACGGATTTGCCCTGCGGGTGCCGTTCATCTACTGTTTCGCTTGAAAGAGGGCCTCCGCTTCTTGGACACGAAACATTTCGGTGTACGGCATTTGAATACCGCCATCGATCGTCAAAGTGCTTCCGGTAACGTATTCGCTTGCGGAATCGACCAAGAAAACGACACCGCGTCCAATCTCATCGGCACGTCCAAGTCGTCCCATCGGTAACTCGCGTCCCTTTTTCTGCAACGTCTCTTCGCTGAAGAACTTTCGTTCCCCTGGCGTATCAATCCATCCAGGGTGAACCATATTGCAGCGAATACGGTATTCTGACAACTCGCATGCCATTGTCATCGCCATTTGATTCAAAGCGGCTTTTGCCATGTTATACGGCATTGCTCCTGGCATCCCCAAATGTCCCATCGGACTACCAATCACGACAATGTTCCCACCATTATTCGCTTTCACCAGAATCTGTGAAGCGCGGCGAAGGAAATAGAACGCCCCGTACATCGTAACGTCGATCGTTTTGCGGAACTCGTCCAAATCCTGCTTTAACATCAAACGACGATCGCTGTAGGCGGCATTGCTGACGACGATGTCGAGCCCACCAAGTAGCTCGGCGGCCTGCTCAGCAAGTCCTTCGGCTTCCTTTTGCACCCCCATATCCGAAGCGACCTTGTAAGCTTGAACGCCATAGTCGCTGCATATTTGCACCACTTCGTCTGCTTCGTTGGGGCTACTGCGATAGTTGATGACAACGTCCGCGCCGGCTTTGGCCAACTCGATGGCGATCCCTCGCCCGATACCTCTTGAAGAGCCACTGACAACAGCTCGTTTGCCTTTCAATACGCTCATTTTTATTGCCTTCTTGGAAATTTAGCTAAATGGCAGCTACCACAGGATACCGAAAACAATGGGGTTGGTCATTGCACCGCGAATTGCTAATTACGAATCTTTCAAAATTCAATGAACCGACAAAAAACCAATCTTTTCCAATTGTCTTTGGTTCCGAATTTGCGGGATTGAGGTTGCCATTACCGATACACCCTCCTAGCATTCCCACAGCATGAACAATCTCCTATCCTTCAGCATCCGATCCGCATCTGTCCTTGGGATACCTGAACCGATCGTTCAAGGTGAAACTGCACCGGAATTTGAGCGTGTTCGGATGGAATTTGAACGCAACTTTTCGCAACGTGGTGAACAGGGTGCCGCATGTACGCTATACCACCGTGGCGTCAAAGTGGTCGATCTTTGGGGCGGTGTCCAGTGTGGCGAAACCGGCCGGAAATGGACTCGTGAAACACTGACCCTGTGCTTCTCTGTCACAAAAGGAATGGCGGCAGCAGTCATGGCGGTCGCCCACAGTCAAAAACTCTTTGATCTGGAAGAACCGGTCGCTTCCTATTGGCCCCAATTCGCCCAAAATGGTAAAGCACGCATCACGGTCAGGCAATTACTAGCCCATCAAGCAGGCCTGATCACAACCGGAAAGCCGCTCTGCGCCGAACAATTGGCGGACCATGAAGCGATGGCTGACATCATCGGTGGCCAGCATCCACAATGGGAACCGGGGACGCGGCATGGCTACCACACGTTGACGTTGGGGTGGTACCAAAACGAATTAATCCGGCGTGTCGACCCTCAAGGACGTAGCCTGGGCGTTTTTTTCCAAGAGGAAATCGCTCGCCCACTCGGCGTCGAATTTTACATTGGGTTACCCGACGATATCTCGCTCGATCGGGTCAGCACCATTAAAGGCTTCCACCGGGTAGAGATGCTTGGTCATTTGAACGAGCTACCTCCAATGATGGTTTTGGCAGGTATTTGGCCAGGGTCGCTCGTTTCAAAATCCATTCGTACGCTTCCGCTTGATAACCCCGCCGATATCGGTGGCCCTCAATATCGCGGCGTCGAAATTCCCTCGGCCAATGGAATCGGGCAAGCTTCCGCAGTGGCGAAGATCTATGACGTGTTGGCACGCGGTGGTGAGGAATTGGGGATCTCTCCGGCAACTTATCACGAGCTGCTTGCGCCAGCGATCTCGCCTCGAGAAGGTATCTATGACGCAATTCTAAAAATGGACACCCGTTACAATTTCGGTTTTTCACGGCCGAGTCGTGGCTTTCAATTTGGTGTGGATCACAAAGCATTTGGTTGCCCAGGCGCGGGCGGATCGTTCGGCATGGCAGACCCCACACTCCAACTTGGGTTCGCCTACATGACCAACAAAATGGGTTTCCGATTGTCCGACGACCCGAGAGAAAAAGCGGTTCGCGACGCATGCTACCAATGCCTCGCCGAGATGGGTGAACAGCGAGCAATTGCTTAGCGGGACAGCGACACTTTATCGTGGCTGGAGCTTCGGTCCCGAAGCGATTTACCGCGTGCAACCCTTTGAGTATTCGCCCCAGCATCGACGAGTATGAAAGACAATCCATACGAACCACCGCTGCATCACGATGAGCCCGCCGTTTTACGCCAAAGGCGGTCGATTCTCCTGATGATTTTCGCAGCCGGTTTCGGGATGACTAGCTTTCTGGTTGGGCTGCTAGTCGCGGCAGAATCGATCGTAATGTCGCAGCGTCAGGGCTTCGATGTTGAAATTGCAAAGGGATGCGGTGTCGCATTTGTGTTCGCCTTGCTCGGGGTTTGCTGGGCATGTTCGTCGAGACTGTACTGGATGCAACGCCACCGCGTCGCTAACTCGGTCAATGTGAGCGTTTTCGTAGCGGCCGCTACGTTCTTGTTGCTTCTGAAACTTGGCATCATCATTTGAGCGGTTCTCCGCGCAATATTTTTGCGAGTTTCACAGTTCTGCACCGAAGCTTCCTGAAACACTGTTTTGCCGCAGATTTGTTTTCGGGTAGCAACCAACGTAGCTCAGCGGTCCTCCGCCGAGAATCATAAGCAAGACGACCGTGCGTTTTGATTCCTACGCTAGGCACGGTGCTTCATTTTAGGGTTCTTCGTGCCCAAAGCCCTGATGGCGCAATGACCGCTTCGCGTCTCGCCTACATCGGTAGCTGTGATTCAACGTCCAATGCACTCACTGGAAAACAATATGGAATTCCGGTTAAAGGCACTCATGCACATAGCTGGGTGATGTCGTTCGCTACGGAACAAAACGCCTTCGACCGCGCATGAGCAACTGCTTTGATCGAAGTACAGAGCGGTGATTCCGATCACAAGACAAAAAAGCGTTCTTCATGGCAAAGTGCTTCTCGTCGATAAGACTTGAAATGCCAAGGGAGCTAACGAGCTGGTTTGATTGGAAACGGACCAAGTTCGACGCGGAAAGGAGATTCGCTTATCAGATAGCCAGTGATGAAGTCCTCTGCTCGGTCAAACCGATCGAGCCTAAAACGTGTTCGATGCGTTTATTTTGAAGGGGATCGTTGCGTGTTAGCAGGAGCCTAACCATTTCGACTGGAAACGGTTTTGTGTTGAAAGAATCCGCGTAAACCCCAGTCCCGAGAGCACCGAAAACGAAGAATGTTTTCGGTCGCATCTCGAGAGTAAAAACTTGACCATCCATGTCCACCCCAGGCATTGCGATGAGCAATTCGCCAATCATTTCTTGCGGGCCAATAAACTCGCCACAACAGATGATCCCGACTGATGCGTTCAGCGAACGAAAGGGGAAGGGGGTCGTTTCGTCTAATTACCCCCTTCCCTTTTTCTTTGGTTCCCTTTTTCTTTGGCCTGGCCCTTTTTCTTTGGCTTCCCTTTTTCCTTTGGCCAGTATTCTGTCAGGAGTCATTGTTTTTTCGCAATGTGGATTTCGCGAACTCTGGGCCGACCGCGAGGCCGCAGTGTCGATTCTAGCTCTAATCGCCGGGCGGTCGATTCAATCCATGTCTCATCACCAAAGAATAAAAAGTGTTTGCCAGTTAGCATATTCACAAGTCGCTATTTGCTTCGTCGATCCAAAGCAAAATGCCGTTATTGGATTCATTCTGAACGCTGAAACCGGCTTCGCTCTGTGTTCTTTCATAGTTCCGGCGGTGATAGAGTTTAATCCGCTGGCCAGCCGTAAACGATTGGGAAACGCTTTTCAAAGTTGAATAGTTGGCACACGAATCAACAGGCTGCCAACTCGAATCACGGATTTCCTTCATGACGCCCCGTCCGTCGACCAACGCTTCAATGACATACTGAGAACTGGACTCGCCTTTGCCCTGCTTGGTGCAATGAAGCTCGATCCAATGTTCGCCTGGTGTTAAGTGGAAAGAGTTGTTGGGTGTCGGATACACCGACCGGGAATTCGGGTAGCTGAGGATATTTTCGAGCGAAAGGCACAAACGGTTGATACGCGCCGGTTTTTTTAGCTCGGGAAGATAGACACCGACGATCAACTCATCCGATAAAGTTGGCAACCGCTTTATCACAACAATCTTACTTGGATCGTCAACAGTCAGCTCACAGGCCAATGCTTGAAGTACCCTCACTTTTCGCTCAGTCAATTCACGTTTGTCATGGATGCGATGAAACGCCACCACAACCGCGACCAGCGCAACAAGCAGCAATATGGTTAACAAACTGAATTGCCAGCGTCTCTGTTTCGGTTCGTCGGTCATTCAGATCCGCCTTGGCGTTTCAATTGTTCGCGACTCTCTTTTACTTCGAATGCCTGAGCAGTTCCGATCCAGAAACTGATGAGTGGTTCGGTCTGTAGATTCCCCCAAAGACGGCTGTCGACTTCGCTCTTCAACTTTGGCATCAAATCATCTGGAACGCGCACCTCGAACAAGGTCAGGATCGTATCGACGGACTGTGCTACTTGGCAATCATTTCCAGCAAAACTAATCTGCAGTTCGTCCCAATGCGTATTCAAGATCATTGCCGCCTGCTCGTCGATAATCATCCTATCCGATGGCCCAGCCTCGCGAATTAAATGGATCTCGGTGGTATCATCAGACCGATGAACACGAAAACGAAGAATGTTTTCGGTCGCATCTCTCGAGTAAAAACTTGACCATCCATGTCCACCCCAGGCATTGCGATGAGCAATTCGCCAATCATTTCTTGCGGGCCAATAAACTCGCCACAACAGATGATCCCGACTGACGCGTTCAGCCAGCTTCAAGTTGAGTTCCTGCGGATTATCGATATCAAAGCGACCGAACATTTTCTCAAGCCGCTCTTTTTCTCGCCGCAACGACTCGTACTGACGATTTTCGCTAACAAGAGAGACAGTGAATATCATGATCACTAGCAGCAGAAACCAATTAAACGGTTTTGCTTTAACGCTGCTGACTAACTCGGCCGGTCGCATCCGCCTGTCTTCCAAAGCTGGTATTCATTCGTCAATCGCTTAGTCTAAACCGCAAACATCTCATCGACTAGAACAGGCCGAATCAATGTTAAGGTTTTCATATGCTGCATTGGTTACGATCGCCATCCTCTCGCCAGTCTCAGCGATTGCTGCTGAGACGACAACAAAGGTAGGCGAGAAAGCACCGACTAGTATTGTCGCCACGTTCGTTGTGGGGCCACTTTCAAAATCAAATGTGACCAATGCGTATCCAGCTTTAGGGCACCGCGGCTTGCGAAAAATCGCGGTCTTCACTCGCGATGGGTCAACGCCTAATTTTAGAGTAGTAGAACTCGGCAAACGTTTCGGGCCGCATCCTGAGTCGCCAAAATGGTTGGCGACTTCCGCTACGACTTAACCCTCATTTTGATCCTGACGCAGCACGATTCGGTCGGGCCTACTTTTTGTTTTCAAAACTGCGGCCAAGGGGCCCTGCTAAAATTGCTGGCAACAGAATTAGGTCGCCCACAAGTGCAGACAAAAGCAACGCGACCATCAACCAAGCGAAGTGCAGGATCGGTACAAACGAACTGGCTGCAAACACCAAAAGGCCGCTCGCACAAATCAACGTCGTATGAGCCATCGCGCCAGCACAACGTTCGAATGCATCTTTGAGTGCCTCGTCTCGCGGCAAACCGTCCTGCAACCCTCGACGGAACCAAGTCAGGAAGTGGACGGTATCATCGACTGCAATTCCGAGCGCCGCACTGGCAGTCATCACCGATCCGATTTGGACCGGAATTCCGACCCATTCCAATCCGCCAAAAACAACAACGGCGGGGAACAAGTTTGGAATCATCGCAAGCAATGCGGCTGGCAAACTGCGAAGCACCGCCACCAACACCAACCCAATGACCAAGAACGCGGCTAAGAAACTGCGAAACAAATCCTGCAACAATTGACGTTGGGCTTTGTAGATCAGCGGAATCACGCCTGTGAAAATACCGTGAGCGTCGTTCTCTTTCAAAAGCGGTTCAATTCCATAACGCAACGTCTCGGCGAATCGTCCGTAATCCAAATCGCCAATCGCTTTGGCACGCACCGTGATTCGCCAAAGATACTCGTCGTCCGCTTGAGCAACAAAATGAGCATCCTTGAGTTGCTGCTCCGTTTTCGGGCTGTTGATGATTTTCCGTTCCATCACTTCGCGGATACTGCTACCCGATGGTAAAGCAGAGGACATATTCACCGCTGACATCGTAGCAACCGGTTCGTCCATCGATTGGATCTTGCTTTGGACCATCGCAACGACTCGCATTTGCTGAGCCATGTCTCGTGGATCATCCTTATCAAATCCAATCACCACTTCAAGCGGCACCATCGGACCGATGTGCGTCTCGAGCCATTGGTAATCCATGATCGCGTCACTACCCGGCAAGAAACGATCTTGCAGTTTTACCGTCGAGGTAATGTAGGGCAATGCCGACGCACACAGAGCCATCAACGCAAGACACCCGGCCATCAGCACCGTATGATAACGACAAATGACTCCTGCCAAACGCCCACTGAGGCTCATTTGCGGGACATTGGGTTTCTCTTTGGTTTCCTGCTTAGGCGGAAACAACTGTAGCGCCGCGGGAAGCAAGGTAAACAGAATTGCCAAACTTGCCACCATTCCGAGTGCTGAGAACAAACCGAACTCTCGAATCGGTTCGATCTTACTCATCACTAAAGAGATCAGCCCGATCGCGGTCGTTGCGGCAGCTAACACACACGGCAACCAACCGTTCAAAAGGGCTTCTTTCAGGGGATCCATGCACGTCTTATCGATCACCGCGTCGCGATAGTAGTTCACCAAGTGAACCGCCGACGAGATGCTAAGGACGTAGATCAAGGGCGGCAACATCGTCATCAGCAAATTCATCTTGCTGCCGCTAAAATAAAGAACCGACAGTGCAACGATGGTGCTAAAGCCCGCGGTAACCAAGACAATTAATGCCAAACGAACGCTCCGCATACGCATCGTAGCGAAAAAGAACGAAATGAGCGCCGAGAATCCTGCGAGCTTGAAAAGCAGACGTCGACTTTCGATATCGATGGCTGCGGCGTCGACGGTCGGACCAGCTAACCGAAGTTCGCTAGCAGGGATACCGGACTCCGCCTCAACGATTTGTTCAATCGTTTTCACCGCCGCGACGCGGTCAGATCGCCCTGTGGCCGAAGTCGACAGCACCAAGCATGTCGTTTCGTCATCCGGATTCACCAAGAACCCACGCAGACGCAACAGTGCCGAAGAACGTGTCATGCCAGTCGCCGATTGCGTCAACTCAGCCATGATGCTCGGGCCCGACAATACGCGGTCAAACATCGGCGATGCTTCAATGGCCGCTGAGACCGAACTGACCCGAGGATCTTCGATCGTGCATCCCGGCCAACTAACGACTGCAACTTCATCGCTGCCGAAATGCTCACCAAACCAATCGTACGTATCGGTTTCTTCGAAACTCTTAGGAAGCCATTGGCGCGGATCGTTAGATGTGCTTTGAAGTGCCGAAATGGCGCCGTAAACGAAGAGCGGGGAAACGAACGCCATCAACAAGAGCGTTACTTTGGCAATTCGAGTCCGTCGGTCCATTAGGAAAAGCATTCCGGCAAGAATCCATCCAACAACTTGGCAAACGCATCGGGTTGTTCCCAATTCGGCGCGTGTCCACACTCGTCAAGAAACTCTAACTTTGATCCGCGAATCAAACGTTGGAAATCTTCACCGGTCGAGGGCGGAGTGATTTCATCATCGCGTCCCCAAATGATCATCGTCGGCAGATCCAAGGACTTCAATTCGTCCTCGACGCTACGATCACGAGTCGCACGAGACACGCGAAGTAAAAACCGAGTGTAGTCGCGATCCATGACCGATTTATGCCAATGGTCAACCAATTCTTCCGAGACCAAACTTTCGTCATAGAGAATTCCGACCACCGTTTGACGAACAAATTCGCGAGTTGGTCGTGATCGCAGACCGCGAATCGGACTTCGTTCAAACAATCCTGCGCTGCCGGCTAAGACGAGGCCTTTGGCATAGTTTGGATTGCGGACACATAGATCGATTGCGACCAGTCCGCCCAACGAATTGCCACAGAGAACAAACTGATCAAGCTTGAGCACATCGACCAAATTCGCCACCACAGCACTCAAATCCGCGACGCTTTTCATTCCATCGTGCCGGCGGCCCGGCTGCGGATCAATGGGAAGTTGGGGAGCGATCACACGATATTTATCCGACAACCGCTCCATCACATCGCGATAATGTTCAGGCGTCCCAAACAACCCATGCAAAAATACGATCGAATTCGGTCCTTTCCCCATATCGACAAGGCGGTCGAAATCTACTTCGAGGTTCGGGGCAAGTTCTTTCGTTTTCGGTTTCGGGCTGAAAATCACTATGAAACTTTCACTGAGAAATACGGGGGATGAGGCCTCCCGTCCTGGGAAAACAATCTAATAGTTTATCGATAAAGACTAGATTCGTCGAACCCGAAAGGCCCTCTTTTGAGTTCACCTTCGTTTGAGGGGCCTGCATGAACTTCCCAGTCGATACAAACGGTACTTTACCAACGCAAAAAGCGAAAGGTGGCAATCAGCGGCCTTCTTCCACGCAGTACCGATCGAGCCAATCGAAGAAGACCCGCCCCCAAAGCACCCCGTTCTGGGGGGTCATTACCCAGTGACCTTCATCCGGAAAATAGAGAAAACGGCTTTCCACTCCCTGCACTTGCGCTGCCGTAAATGCCTCCATCCCTTGCGTAACCGGCACGCGGAAATCCTTTTGCCCATGTATCACAAGTAACGGAGTCTGCCAGTTCCCAGCGAATTGGTGCGGCGAAAATCGTTTGTACTCTTCCGCGATCACTTCACTTTTCCAATAGGGGCCTCCGAGATCATGATTCACGAAGAATAGCTCCTCGGTCGCACCGTACATCGATTCCAAATTGTAGACCCCGCAGTGGGCAATCATCGCACAGAATCGATTCTCACTATTGCCCATCAGCCAATAAACCGTGTAGCCGCCAAAGCTGGCTCCAATCGCAGCGACTCGTTTACGATCAATCGTCGGGTCCGCGATCATTGCATCGGTCGAGGCCAAAATATCTTGCATCGCTTGGCCACCCCAATCGCCACTGATTTGGTCATTCCACTCTCGGCCAAAGCCAGGCATCCCGCGGCGATTGACCGCCAATACGACATACCCCTTGGCGGCCATCATGTGAAAATTCCAACGATAGGAGAACCATTGACCAATTTGTCCTTGAGGCCCTCCTTGGCAATAGGTCAACATTGGCCATTGCCGCGGCGCTTTTGGATCGTAGCCAGGCGGCAGGATCACCCAATTGTGAATTAGCTTTCCATCGGTAGCAGTAAAGAAACGTTCTTCGACAGTGGGCAGCTCGAGCGTCGCATAGATTTTGCCGTTTACATCGGTGATCGTCGTTACCTGATTCGTCCCCACTTCAATCACCGCTAACTCGGTCGGCCGCAGCATGCTTTGTTGGCTCACCAACACTTTGCCCGCGTTCGG
This sequence comes from Novipirellula herctigrandis, assembly GCA_007859835.1. Taxonomy (GTDB): domain Bacteria; phylum Planctomycetota; class Planctomycetia; order Pirellulales; family Pirellulaceae; genus Novipirellula_A; species Novipirellula_A herctigrandis. Next base: position 743,566 of record SJPJ01000002.1, read on the forward strand.
AATCGAAGCGAGAACCGCGAAGTTAAATCGTCCGTTCGACACTTGTTCAAGGGAATGATCATCAATGGAAATCTCGAATACCTGAGTCGTACCGCGTGTCTCACTGTGGAAATAAATCCGTTCGCTGTCGTCGCTCCAGGTCGCCGAATGTGCGGTTTGGTCTAACCCTTCGGTTAGCTCATCGATTGTTCCGCTTCCTAAATCGTAAAGCATGATCCGATTACGATCCGATTCGAAACCGGCTCGTTCCATGGAATGAAACGCCAAGAAACGCCCATCGGGCGAGTAGGCTGGGCCGATGTCGTAGCCAGGCATTCCAGGAGTAATATTCCGCAGTTGGCCGCCAGCGGTGCTGACCAAATAGATACTGCTATCCGTGCTTTCGGCTGGATTGTTAACCAATTTCATCGTCAAGGCGATTTGCTTTCCATCGGGCGAAAACGCAAACTCATCTCGTCCGCCAAAAGGAGGCAGTGGGCAATCCGCTTTCAACGAAGTCATTAAATCCAACGGCTCGTCTGGTTCTCCTTGTTCGTTGATCCTCGCAACATGAAGGTGACTGTAGGCGTAATCGTGCCATTGGTTCCAATGTCGGAACATCAGTGAATCGATGATACGCGCATCCGCTTTGGGCAAGTCTTCATAGATCTCGTCCACCTTGGAATCCAACTTGACGTCGACCGTGAACGCGATCGCATCACCCGAAGGTGACGGCTTTAGATTCGCAATGCCTTCGCTGACAAAAGTCAATTGAACCGGCTCGCCACCACTCGGGTCGAGCATCCACGCTTGCGGCTTCTCTTTGTCTTCGTCGGACTCTTCACCGTCGGAGTCATCATCGGAGTCTTCGTCCGCGGAGTCATCATCGGAGTCTTCGTCCGCGGAGTCATCATCGGAGTCTTCGTCCGCGTCCGTCTTCGCCGGTGCAATGTAAATCAGCTTGGCCCCCGAGGAATGGTTCAACCATCCCAATGATCCGAGACCTTTGATGTCTTTGAGCAATGCTTTCGCAACCGGAGCAACGAGTGGTGTGCCAAAAGCGATCGATATCTTTTCGGCCACATCGATCTTGCCGCTTGGTAGCGGCTGAACCATCAAACTCGCAGTCCCCTTATTTTCGGCCAAATCGTAACGAGTGACGAGATACGCCACCGTCGTTCCGTCGGGTGAAACGACAGCATCGCCAATCCGCCCAAAATCCCAAAGCTTTTCAGGTGTGAGCGTTTCGGCTTCACAGAGAGTGCTGCCCAGCAGGAGTGTCAGCAGAACCAGAGTCGACGATAGAAAACGCATGAAGCTTACTCTCTAGATGCAAGGGGAATCGTGAAGCGTGCAGGAAAACGTGACGCGTCATCCTAGCTAAAATCGACCCACTTGTCATCGATCAAGCGTTGCTGAGGTAGGTAGCGTGCTTTGTAGTTTAGATGGCGGTTTTCGGTGACATACATGCCTAAATAGAGATAGCGACGCCCATTTTCGGCCGCCCATCGCATTTGCTTGAGCACCGCATAGGTCCCAAGGCTGTACCAGCTTGCCTCGCAACAAAAATGGGTATAAACCGCCGAGGCACTTTGTCGTCCAACATCAAAAATCGAGACCGCCACTAATCGGCCATCAAGATAAATCGACAACTCACGCGTGTCACAAAACGACTCCCACAGAAAGGCTCTGTAGGAGTCTTCTTCGATCGGTTCGTCCGAAAACCCCAGATGACGCAAGCGTCGGTGCTCGTTGAACATTTCCACCCTTTGTGCATCCACACATGGGTGATCGAAGCGACACTCCAAATCTCTGTCGCCACGCCGAAGGACTCGTTTGAAAGATTTGGTCCAATGAAAATCAGCCACGATCACTCGCGTTGGCTTGCATTCATCGCAACCAGGACACTCAGTTTTGTAGGCAAAGCTGCCGCTACGGCGAAAGCCCATCGACAACATACGGTCCATGACTTCGGGCGTGACCGAACCAACCGGCAATCGCAGGGGCATGCGAGCGGTGGCCTGTGGAATATAAGGACACTGTTGATGCTGGTCCTGAATCACGACCAAACGACATTCATCGTTTGGCAAACGCAGCTCGTTTGGCCGATTCATGCAGACCCTTCCCCAATAACGTCAATGATTAGCGACGTTACTAGTATAAGCAGGTCCGCTCCGAAGCGTAAAATTCAGCAAACGTGTCGAGAAATGAAGCTCACAAACCGGTGGGGATCAATCCCACCACCATTGACCGTCTTTCAGATGTGACGGCCCCGCTTCGCTTTTCGTCTTGCCGACCATTCCGTCGGTGTCTTTCGTGACGTGCTCGGATTTGAGCGCCGTACGAGGCGAAATATGAACGCCACCACCAAGCGGGGTCATCAATGTGTTTCCACGCCAAATCGCATTCACAGCCGTTTCAACTTGTTCCGGTGCATTATAGGTTTCCACCGCTACCTTCGACTCGTCCGAGAACACGGGCATCGCCCAATCCGCTTGGCCATAGAAATCTTGCTCGTGGATATAGGCTGCTGCTACAGCAACGTCGATCAATTGCCCTAACTCTGCGTAGACACGAACTTGCTCGGCGATCTTGGGAAACGCTTTCGTAAAGTCACTGCAAAACGCTTCGCTGGCACGATTCGGTTTTCCGGCCGCTCGAGTTCGTGCGCCATTGATCACGCGTTCGTTTTCACCCACTAGCTCGACACCTCGCTGGTTGATCTTCATCGCCAAACCATCTTCGCTGACCGAGATCGCGTCATAGTTGGGTTGGAAATACCATCGTGTCAAAGCACTTGCAGCAATCGTGTGCGGATTCGCTCGTTCGACGTAACTCATCACACGAACAGGGAGTCGTTCAAGACCGATGCCGACAAGTTTCATTCGGTAATCGGCTTCGACAAGTACACGAGCAAAATGAGAGGTATTAGGGATGCCTTTGAACGTGACCGTTTGTAAACCAAGGTTATTCTTTAATCCCATCGCGACTCGCTGGGTGTCGCCTCGTTGAGCGTGACCGCCGAACGATGCCAAGAACCGTTGCATCCGTTGAAGCCCCTCGGGCGTTGGATCGATGGAGACGCTAATGACCGAAGTCGGTTTTGAATTCGGAGCATACGCTCGCATCGCTGTGACAACGTCCTCAAGCAATACGGTCGGACGACCTGTTTGAATGCCAACAAAACGCTCTGTCGGATCCGCCACGAAGCCTTCACTTGGCCCCGCTAGGACGATGTCTTTGGTATCAGGATAGTAAAAGACGAAGTCGATCGAGGTCAGTCCAGCGAGTGCCTTCATGTCGTCCGAAATCGTGCCGCCTGCTTCCAATTGTTTCGCAAGCTCGGCCTCGAGCCGATTTAGCGAAACCTTGCGAAGCAGACTCGGCTGCATGATCTCGCTGTCGGCTCGCATGCGAGCTTCCGCAAATCGCTGTTGGGCAAGCCGCGGGTCGAATTGGCGAAATTGCAAAATCCCTTTGGCGTCAACGTCCACACCCGCAATTGGTTGCCCAAATAGTTGTGCAGAAGCCGTGCGGACCGTCGAGGTCATCACCGCGAAAAGAGACAAAATAAGCAGAAAACGGGTCGTTTTTTTCATCAGTCGGCCAGTGGAGCTTCTATGGCGAAAAGTGGATCGTAGCGCAGCGTCACCGCAGCTTTCCCTTGACGATAATCGCAGACTGACCATTCATCAAGAAATGAAAACGCCATATTGAGGAAAGCGGGGTAGTTTAGGTCGATTTTACTGGCTGAGACGATCGAAAGGGGCAGGACGAGGAAGGGAAAGCAGTAACAACCAAAATTTGATGGAGATTGACCGATAGCGTCCACAGATGCCGCGCAACCTCCCCAAAAGACACCCACCCACCCCCTGAAGAACGAATCGAACCCCCCTTCCTCAAGACGGAATCCCCCTGCTGCTCCGAGGTCACATGTCGCCCACTTTCGCGTCCAACTGAACCTGACGGATATACTCTGCTTGCTTGTCTTGGTAACGACGGATCATTCGAACGATAAGCTTTCGTCCCAAGATGATCGGCAGGACCGCTGGATAGTCAGCCAAGAAGATTGGTAAGACGCGAACGGCTTCGCGAACGATTAAATCCATGCGCTCGTCGCTAGTGTTCACCGAGGGTGACGCTGCATACAAAACCGATGCGTCATCGGGGTCAATAAAGAACGCAAGTCCGTCACAAATGATCGCGTGACCTTCCGCAAAATTGGGTGGCGGCTTGACCGGTGCGTGTTGGAAATGCTTTCGAAGCTTCGACCACCAATTTTCATACGGATCAACGTCATTCGGCGGTTGATAAGGATTTTGATTTTCGGTCATTGCGTCGGAAAGGTGCCGCGTTCAAAGTCGCAAGAACGTAAGACGAAGTTCAAATTCTCGAGATTCCCTTTCGATGCGGTTAGGGGCTTCACGAGATTGCGGTCTATTGGTCGTAGTCGCACTGAACCGATCTCAACGGAGGTGAGTATAACGTAATCATGTCAGACTTATTCGGAAAACGGATCGTCATCGCCGGCGGCAGCGGCTTCTTGGGCCTTGCAATGGCGGAGTCCTTCATCTCCGCCGGGGCATCCGTATCCCTACTTTCGCGATCGGTTCCCAAGGGCGATGGCGTCTGGTCGCATCACGTCTGGGATGCCCGAACGATCGGCCCTTGGACGGATGTTCTTGATAACGCCGATGCGGTCGTGAATCTTGTTGGGCGAACCGTCAACTGTATCAAGACTCCGGATCATCAGGATGAAATACTTCGGTCGCGAGTCGAATCGACTCAGGTGCTCGGCGCTGCAATGCGCAATGTCACGTCGCCACCGCCGGTATGGGTACAAATGAGTACGGCGCATCTCTACGGAGATCCACCAAGTTTAGTTTGCTCGGAAAGCTCAGCCGAAGGAATTGGATTCGCACCCACAATCGCTCGAGCATGGGAGGCCGCATTTGCTGAAAATTTGCTGCCGAAACAACGAGGTGTCGTGATGCGGACCAGCTTCGTAATTGGACGCGATCGTGGCGCGGGTGGTGGAGCACTTGCAACGCTTGGGATGCTGGCAAGAGTCGGGTTAGGTGGTCGTGTCGGTAGTGGCACTCAAGGCATGAGTTGGATTCATGAGGCCGACTTGATTCGGCTATTCGCCAAAGCAATCACCGACAACACAATGTCCGGAGCCTACATCGCATCGTCACCGAATCCTGTCTCGCAGGTCGAATTCATGCGCACGCTTCGTCAAGCCATCAAGATGCCGATCGGCCTTCCGGCATACGAATGGATGGTACGCATCGGTGCTCGGTTGATCCTGCGAACCGATCCTGAATTGGCACTCTATGGCCGGTACGTTGTATCGGAGCGTCTTGCGAGTGCCGGGTTTGAATTTCAGTATCCAAAACTCGAACCAGCGCTCTGCGATCTCTACGAATAGGGGCGGGGAACGCTCGGTTACTGAAGACCCTTCATTTGTTCCCACGACCGCGTGTTAGCAACATCGCCTTTGGTCAGTCCGCCGCGGCGTGCTTGCTTGATGCCATATTTCATCACCACCAGACCGTCAGTCGAATGCGCGTCGGTGCTTATCACGATCGGAATGCCGTGACGCTTAGCAGCTGCTAAGTGAATGTCGTTCAAATCCAACCGGGCGGGGTTCGCATTCAGCTCCATCATGGTTCGATTCGCTTTCGCCGCTTTCATAATCATTTCCATATCCGCTTCATACGGCGGACGGCGATTGATCAGCCGTCCCGTCGGATGAGCGATACAGTCGACATGCGGATTCTCGATTGCGCCAAGGATCCGTTCGGTAATTTGGTCTCGAGGCTGTTTTTGTCCGTAATGAACACTCGCCAAAACCCAATCAGCTTCCGCCAGACAATCATCGGACAAATCCATCCCCCCTTTCTCTAAGATATCGCACTCAATTCCTTTCAAAATCACCAACCGACCGTCGTACTCACTACGAAGCGAATCGATCGCATTCCATTGGGCTCTCACTCGTTCTTCGTCCAAGCCGGATGCCATCGCCACTCGCTTACTATGGTCAGTGATAGCGATGTACTTTAGGCCTCGCTCGATCGCGGCATCAGCCATTTCACGAATCGTCGCAGTTCCATCGGTCGCAGTGGTGTGCATGTGCAAGTCCCCGACGACATCGGACATTTCGATCAATTCGGGAAATTTGTTCTTCGTAGCCCACTCAAACTCGTTTCGATCTTCTCGCAGCTCCGGCGCAATCCACGACAGTCCGACCGCCCCGTAGACTTCCTGTTCGGTTTTGCCTGCAATCGGTTCATTGGCGACCTGGTTTTCATCGTCAACGCGAAAGACGCCGTACTCGTTGATCTTTAGCCCATGGTCTTTGGCGATTCGACGAAGATGCACGTTGTGGGATTGTGAGCCAGTGAAGTATTGAAGAGCGGCACCAAATTGGTTTGCTTCGACGAGCCGCATGTCGACTTGGAAGGCACCCGCGACGCGGATTGAAATTTTGGTTTCGCCGCGGACGATCGTTTGCGATCGCCCAGGGAATGCTTCGAAGTGATCCATCGCCGCAGTCCGGTCTTTCGCGACCACTAACAAGTCCAAGTCGCCAATCGTTTCACGACCGCGACGGTAGCTACCCGTCCACTCCATCTGCGAGATCGTTTTGCATTGCCTCATGTATTCGCCAATCACCGTGGCCAATTCATCGCCCTTGGCCCAGTAGATTCGCTCGGACGCTTGCTTAGCGATTGACAACCCATCGAGGATTGCCGCTTCGGTCTTTTTCCCAAACCCTTTAATTTTGGCGACAAGCCCTTCCTGGCAGGCTTTCTTTAAATCGTCAAGCGATTCAATGGTGAGCCTTTCGTTTAATTTGGCTGCTTTCTTTGCCCCTAGCCCGGGAATCCGAGCCATTTGAACGACCACCACAGGAACGGCCCTGCGAAGTTCTTCCAATTGGGGTAACTTGCCGGTTTCCAAAAGTGTCAGAGTTTTTTCAGCAAGTGTCTTGCCGATTCCTGGTAAGTCCGCGAGGTTCCGGCCTGAGTCTTTGGCGATTGCAGCAACCGGTTCATCCAGATCGCGAATCGCTTGGGCTCCGCCACGGTAAGCACGAATTCGAAACGGATTTTCGCTGCGAAATTCCATCAAATCCGCCATTTCGTCAAAGATGTCGGCGATCGCTGCGTTTTCCACGGTACAGATTCCTATTCCGATTTTTCGTAGGCGAAGTGGCAGAAACTTCCCATTTCAACATGGGAACCTTCTGCGAGTCACCCTAATTTTCTACACGAAAAGACGTCCCGTTGCGACAAAGTGCAATCGAGGGCAAAATAACAATTCAAGATCGGAGGGTAAGCGAATTGGTGAGCGGCCTCATTGGAACTGAGGTACCCCGCAAGGGGCTGCGAGTTCGAGTCTCGTGCCCTCCGCTACCGGATGCCCCGAAACCGGTATGCCCCGTAAAACACTGGCGAAACATTGTTTTCCCCTGTGTTTTGCGGGGTTTTCTTTTTGGTATTCCTACCAACCGGATCAAGCGATCCCTTTTTGCTGGGCAGCTTGTTCAGCCAGCAGCCGTTTTTGATAGCGGCTTTGAACCACGTCGACCACGATCAACACGGCCAAAACAAAGTAGAAAGTACTCTTGGCCATCGGCGTCACCGCGTGGCCGAATAGATGCAGGTGTGCCAAATGCCCTCCTTCGCTGGTCAGCATGATGCCGACGATGAACAAAATAAAGAGTCCAAGCACTTCGTACATTCGATTCTTTTTCAAGAATTCAGCCACATGGTCGGCCAACCAAATCATCAACACTCCACTGATAATGATTGCCGTTGCCATGATCGCAAAGTTTTTTGTCAGAGCCATCGCACTTAAAATCGAATCGAACGAGAAAACCAAGTTCATCAAGACGATTAGCGAAACGGTCTTTCCCACCGTTTGTTTTTCTTTGCTTTTCGACCCGTCTCCCAGTTCGTGGATTGCTAACAGGTGGTAAATCTCTTTGATCGCCGTCCACAAAATAAACGCGCCGCCAAAGACTACGATCAGGCTGTGCCCCGAGATTTTCGCGTCCATAAAGTGGCTGGTGATATTGTAAAAAGGATCCTCAAGCAATTCGATCAAATGAACGACCACGAACAAAAGAATAATCCGAAAAACAATCGCCAATCCGATCCCAAGCTTTCGTACTAACGACTGCTTCTCCTCTTCGACACGTTTGCTTTCGATCGAAATGTAAAGCAGGTTATCGAATCCGAGGACCACCTGCAGCAGCACCAACATCCCAAGCGTGAACAACCCGTGAAGTGAAAAGAAGGTCTCCACAGGCATCTCGGTTGCGGAACCCGCATCGCTAAGAGCAACAGCGGGCAACGCGTCAGCGACAGCGAAAATCCCTTGAAATCCGTTTAGCGAAGTAATCCAGTCGAGCATTGGGAATTCCATTGTGTTGAGTATTGTCGAGTAGTATCCGAAGCCTTGGAGAAAAGCCGTCGCGACAAGATTATGGTGAACTTGGCGGTTTTGTTCTACCGGACAAAATCAGGGCAATCCCAACAAAATAACAAGTAACGCAGCAAAATCATCTTGCTAGAATCAGGCACCCTCTTCGGCGGCGATTTGTGCCGGTCGAGGTAAGTCCTTCCCGCCGTTTCTGCCCCACAACTTGGAATCCCGCTGATGCCCTGTCTGAGATCAAAATGGTTGGCAACTGCCTTGCTTTTGATTGTCGCTCAATCGGCTTTTGCCAATGACGCCTCGCTGACCGTGCACGTTGACCAAAGTAGGGCGACGATTAGCCCCACGCTTTATGGCATCTTTTTTGAGGAAATCAATCGGGCTGGCGATGGTGGCTTGTATGGCGAAATGATCGAAAACCGATCGTTTGAAGACGATAAAGAAAAACCGACTTCATGGTCCTCGCTCGGCAAGGGAACGCTAAGCCTTGATCAATCGTTGCCTCTTAACTCACGCAATCCGACGGCGCTACGCGTCGACATTCCAGAAGAAGGCGGCGGGGTCTCTAACGCTGGTTTCAAAGACGCTGGCTTGGCAATCCGTAGTGGTGAATCCTACCGTTTGAGCCTTTATATACGTGGCGAAAAGTTATCCGAAGCTTTGCATGCCAGACTTGAAAGCAGCACCGGAAGCTTGCTCGCCGAACAAACGGTCACCGAGATAAGCGGCACTTGGAAAAAGATGGAACTCGAACTAACGTCCAAAGACGAGGACTTAGTTGGACGTTTGGTGTTACAAACACAAGGATCCGGGACTCTTTGGCTTGACATGGTTTCGTTGTTTCCAAAACAAACATGGAAAAATCACGGAATGCGAACCGATTTGGCAGAGATGGTCGCCAACATGAATCCAAGCTTCGTCCGTTTTCCAGGCGGCTGCTTTGTAGAAGGGGACACGATGGCCAGTGCGGTTCGATGGAAGGACACCATTGGCGATGTCGCTCAGCGCAAAGGAAATTGGTGCATTTGGGGTTACCAAACTACCGGTGGCTTCGGTGTTCATGAATTCTTGCAGTGGTGCGAAGACCTCGATGCCGAACCGCTCTATGTGATCAATTGTGGGATGGCTCACAAGGATTCGATACCGATGGACAAGATGGATGAGTTTGTTCACGACGCATTGGATCTAATCGAGTACGCACGTGGCCCAGTCACTTCCAAGTGGGGCGCCTTGCGTGCCGAAGCAGGTCATCCAGAACCCTTTAAAATGAACTACCTTCAAATCGGCAATGAGAACGGCGGCCCACTCTACGAAGAACGCTATGCGTTGTTCAGTAAAGCAATTAGAAAAAAACACCCCGACATACAATTGATTGCATGTGATTGGGGCGTTATCCCTGATAGTTATCCACTCGATATCATTGACGAGCACTACTACAACACGCCGCGGTTCTTTATCGAACACGCGGACATGCACGACGCTTATGATCGCAGTGATGCAAGGATCTACGTCGGAGAATACGCAGTGACGCAAGGTTGTGGACAAGGAAACCTCATCGCAGCGCTCGGTGAAGCCGCCTACATGACGGGGTTGGAACGAAATTCCGATCATGTCGTGATGTCGTCCTACGCGCCGTTGTTCGTCAATCCGGATTGGCGACGGTGGAGCCCAGACGCGATTGTGTTCGACCAAGCCCGCTCGTACGGCACCCCCAGTTACCACGTCCAGGCTCTGTTTGCTAATCATCGCGGCGATGTCATTTGTCCGAGCGAATTAAAAGTGGATGAGATGGAAGAGGAAGCACGAGCCGGATATGTCGGGGTTGGAACGTGGATCACTCAAGCCGAGTTCAAAGACATTCAAGTGACAAAAGATGGAAAGACGCTTTTTCAGAGCGATTTCAGCACGGGGTCAACCGACCGGTGGCGGATGCCGAGCGGTCAATGGGAAGCGACCGAGGGTGTCCTGCGTCAAACAAGCATGGCCGATAATGTCCGCGCCATGGTTGGAACTGCATCCTGGAACGATTACACGTTGTCGCTTAAGGCCCGTAAGCTTTCCGGCAACGAAGGTTTTTTGATTATGTTCCAACATCAAAACGAAGCTGAAAAGCACTGGTGGAACATTGGTGGTTGGGGCAACACCGCTTCCGCACTGGAAGGATTAGGGGACGGCGAACGGGTTCCGATGAACATTGAAACCGGTCGTTGGTATGACATCCGCGTCGAGTTAAGAGACAAACAAGTGACATGTTGGCTCGATGGCAAGAAGATCCACGAAGCGACTCAAAAGACGCTCCGGCCCCTTTACGCAGTCGCCAGCCGTACCAAGGACAACAAAGAGCTAATCTTGAAAGTCGTCAACGTCAGCTCCAATTCAATCAAGACGACGATCAAGTTGGACGGAGCCCAAGTCGTCCAACCGGAAGCGAAGGTTTGGACAATGAGTTCGCCAAGTTTCGATGACGAAAACAGCTTCGCGAATCCCCACAACATCGCGCCCGAGAAGAGCGATTTTTCCGAAGCCGCCACAGAATTTGACAAACTTTTCCCGGCTCGGTCGGTGACCATCATGCGCATTGGCATTGAGAGCGAAAGCGATAAGTAAGCTGCGGTTGTTAATCTTCAGCCGTCTGCCAAGTCGTTTGTTTATTCGCATGGTGCACCCAGCAGTGACACCAAAGGGCCCTTTTTTGGCCGTGATTTCACGACCGGTGCGACATCATCAATCTCACTTCGCGTAGGAATCTGCCTGACGGCCTCGCTGCTTATTTTCGTAATTCCATTTAACTCAGGTTGCCCCAAACCCCACCTCTGGTTATTTTATATGACAATAAAAGCCTGTCATCAGCTCTAATTCTCGCCGTGTCCCACCTCGTGGGGAAACGCCGATATTTAGCAAGCACGATATTTAGCGAGCACGTTATTTAGCGAGCACCTTGCCCCCAAGCAACTTGCCCCCAAAAGGAACATTTCATGAGAAACATAAAACGATTAGCAGTATCAGCAGCACTCGCCTGCTTCGCGTTGAGTCAGTCTGCATCGGCTGCGATTGTGTACACCGAAGACTTCGAAGGTGGCACCGTTGGTACCGCACTGAATACCTTGAACGGTCCGACGGGCAACTGGGGGGGTGGTGCGTCTGGGAACATCAGCCAAGCATCTATCGGGTCCGGCACTGAATTCGGGGCCGCTAGCCAATATTTGGATTTTTCGAGAACCACAGCTGGGTTTAGTTTTATGGACCATTCAGCTCCCGTTCCAGATGTTGGGCTAAACACTCCGGTCACGTTCTCTTTTGATCTATATGCTGCCTCAGCTGCTGCCTTTCCAACCTATTTGCGGGCTGTCGCCAGTGGGGATACAGGCAACCTCGATTACACTGATATCGGGACCGGAACATTTAGTTCCGGTGGGACATCCGTTGGCACCGACTGGAATTTCGGTACCGCGGCACACTTCGATATTGTCGCCACACTAACCGCTGTGGGAGATGGAGCAGATGGAACAACAACGAGTGCAGCCGGCGTGATTGATGTTTTTGTTGACGGGACCCAAACTGTCTTTGCCCAAGCAATGAGCTTTCCCGGCGGCGGTGGTGCTGGGGCTGGCTCGACAGTAATCGACGGTTTTGCCCTTTGGGCAAATGCTGATGCAACCGCCGCGACTACGACTAATCGCGTATTGATCGACAACGTCGTCGTCTCCGTCACCGCAGTTCCGGAACCAAGCACCTTTGCTCTTCTTGGGCTTGGATCGCTAGGTCTAGTCGCTTCCCGTCGTCGACGGAAGTAAGCGTCCTTTTGGCACACCATTTCAAAGAGCCGGGTCGTTTCGCAACCCGGCTCTTTTTGTATAGAAGTCGATGATCGGTTACGCACGTTCCGTGATTGCAATTTCAGTCACAAACGACAGCCATGGCTGGTTCGACTCACGCTTCAATCCACCATCGACACAGACTCGAGAATCAAACGCAAGGTGCCTTTTTTGAGTGCCAGGAAAGATTGTGCCGAGATCGACTAGGCAAGTTCGTGTGCTAGATAGGCGAGCGTTGGATTAGCGACGACTCGGTTCGCTTCGTAGCTAGTCGTTTCGCCACGAAGGACTCTCAAACTCGCCATATCTTCTAGGCTGAGCATCCCACCGGCACACGCGATTCGACCAATCTCATGCGTGGGCAAATTAGATGAGATTCCCTCGGAAAGTTCATCATCGATCAGCATCAGTTCGGTGAGCGTGGTCAGCGATTGATAACCATCATCGAAACAATCGTTGCATCCTATTGCGCGCCACTGGTTTGTCGGCTCGTGCCCAAGACGTTCAATGATCTCTGGGCGAACTTTGATCTCAGGCAGGCTTACCGGCTCGCGACACTTTGGACAGAGCTGGCGAACCAATCTTTGATTGAGCACACCAATAAGTGAGCTTGCCAGGAATTTCGGATTTGCCTCATATTGCATCATCGAATCAATGGCATCCGGGGCCGTCTTAGCATGAATGGTTGCCAACACCAATTGGCCGCTGGCCCCCGCACGAACTGCAGCCGCCGCAGTTCGTGGGTCGCGAATTTCACCGATCATGATCACATTCGGACTGTGGCGCAAGACGACTGACAAAAGATCGGCAAAGTCGAGCCCCAGTTTCAAGTTCACCTGCGACTGCATCACGCCGTCAATCGAATGTTCAATTGGATCCTCTAGCGTATGGATCTTGCGAGTTCCGTCATTGAGTTCATCCACGATCGCATAGAGCGTGCTGGACTTGCCACTGGCGACCGGACCGGCCACCAAGATCAACCCCGAAGGGCGACGGACTAACTTGCGAATAGCCTCCAGCTCTACCGCGTCGTAACCAAGCGAATCGATCGACCGAGCTCCTCGAACGGGATCGAACAATCGGAGCGCGACATCGTGGCCGAACAGCGTCGGAATGCAGCTCATTCGAAGATCAACAACACTACCACTTGGTGTTGTCACAAATCCACGACCTTCGGACGGGCGAATCATATCCCCCGAGTCACCTCCACCAAGAATTCGCAGGTGCGCCTGTAACCGCCGTCCGTACTCGCGAGCCAATCGGCGCACCGGCTCGATATGGCCCATGCGGCGAACGGAGATCCGCACGACGTCTTCCAAATCCGAGACAAACAGATCGCTGGCGTGGCGTTCCACCGCCCATTCGATCAAATGCGAAGCATAGGTTTCCGGGGGAGTTAGCTCGGTTTGGACTTCCTCGAAATCGACTTTGTTGGAATCATTCATGGCGAGTAGGCTCTTGTCGGTAATTCATGGGAGTCATCAAAGCTTCGTGACGCGATTGTAGGGGCCTTCCGAAGGCAATGCAAATTTTCGGGAAACCTTGACGCCACAATCAGATCGAATTGTGGCACCAAGGAGAATATTGTCGGTGTCACCCGCGAATCGCACCATCAACCGTTTTTGCTCCACTATATTGATTGACGGGTGGGTTCGAATATCATTGGCTCGGACATCGCCGTTCGACCGCCCCCTCCCTCTCCCCCTAACACCCGGATCCGCAGGATGAGATACCTTGCCCTTCTTTTCGCTTTCGTTCCCGTCATGGTTGTGTGCAGTTCCCAGGTCGCTTGCGCAGCTGAGCCGGGCCCACAAATCTACGAAGTTCGCTCCTACTTGTTAGGAGAAAAAGGTGACGCTACGGCGATCGATTCCTATCTTCGCGACGCATTAATTCCGGCGTTGGATCGCCAAGGGATCGGTCCGATTGGCGTTTTCGAGAACGCCAACAATGACGAAAACAACAGCAAACGTATAGTCGTCGTGATTCCTTACACCGATGCAAACCAAGTCGTTTCGGTTGGCAGTGCACTTCTTTCGGATTCGCAGTATGCCGCGGATGCGAAATTGTACTTAGACCGCGAACCATCGAATCCGCCGTACGATCGAATCAATAGCGAACTACTCTCGGCGATGGACTGTATGCCGCTCCTCGCGGTACCTGGTGGAACACTCGATAACGCCGATCGTGTCTACGAATTGCGACTTTACGAAAGCCCCAACGAACGAATGGGGAATTTGAAAGTTGATATGTTCAATTCGGGTGAAGTACCGATTTTTCTCGACAGTGGTATTCAGCCAATTTTCATCGGTCAATGTGTCGTCGGTCCTCAAACGCCGAGCTTGACGTATTTGACGTTGTACCCCAGCGAAGACGCCCGTCTAAAAGCGTGGGATACGTTTCGCAGTCACCCCGACTGGAAAGTCCTTAGCAAAGTGGCGAAGTACCGGGGGACCGTCAGCCATATCGACAAGTTTATTCTGGTGCCAAAAGCCTATTCTCAGTTGTAGTTTCGCTAACCCCCAAAAGTGTCTCAACCGGTTCACTTAGCATCCGGCACCGAGCAAACTGCTTCGATTCATCCTCCGGATGACTTTTCGTCTCGCCGTCCTGTCGTTAGGATTTGCGTCATGACACCGATGATGAAGCAATACCATGAAGCCAAAGCAGCTTGCGGCGACGCATTGCTCTTTTTCCGCATGGGCGACTTTTACGAATTGTTTTTGGACGACGCAAAGGTCGCCTCGAAAATTCTTGGCTTAACACTTACAAGCCGCGATAAAGACGCTGAGAACCCGACTGCCATGGCGGGTTTCCCTCACCACCAACTCGACTCCTATTTAAGTAAGCTGATCCGTGCAGGCTATCGTGCGGCTGTTTGCGAACAGGTCGAAGACCCCAAACAAGCCAAAGGACTTGTTCGCCGCGAAATCACCCGACTCGTCACTCCCGGGACTCTCACCGACGACGGACTACTCGACCCCCGCGAAGCGAACTACCTTGCCGCTGTCTACCTTGTTTCGCCCAAGAAGAAATCAAAAGACAACGCGGAGCCGATGGTCGGAATCGCGTGGGCAGAATTGTCGAGTGGCCGTTTTGAAGCAGGCGTATTCCAAAAATCGCGAATCGAGGATGAATTGGCTCGGATCGGGCCGGCCGAAGTAATCTATCGTGAAGATGACGCTCGCTTTAGCCCCGACACGACCGCGCCATGGTCATGGACGTCACGCCCTGCATGGTCGTTTGCTGAAGATGCCTCGCGAGATGCACTATGTAAACAATTTTCCGTCCACAACTTAGAAGGCTTTGGCTTTGAGGATACGGATGCCCCGGCGATACGAGCAGCCGGAGCTGTATTGACGTATTTGCAGGAAACTCAACCAAGTGGTCTTGACCATTTTCGGTCGATCTCGGCCCACCATCGATCCGGCGTGTTGCAAATCGATGCATCGACCCGGCACAGCCTTGAAATCACTCGTACGATTCGTAGCGGATCTCGCGAGGGGTCACTCCTCGGTGTGATCGATCGAACTTGCAGCCCAATGGGTGCCCGGCTTTTGGCGGATTGGATCGCCGCTCCTCTGATTGATCACGAGCGAATTGAATCACGCCTGGACGCGGTTTCCGAATTAGTTGGTGATGCTCGTCTTCGCGGTGACATCCGCGAAACACTTCGTCATACCTTCGACCTGACGCGGCTGATGGCTCGAATCGCAACCGGCCGAACGGGACCTCGAGACCTTCAACAAGTGGCGCGAACACTGGCGAATCTTCCGGAATTGAAAGCGAGACTGACTGACCGCAAATCCGAACGCCTCGGGTTTGTCGAAGCGCACCTTCATCTTTGCCCTGAATTGCGATCGCATCTTGAAAGGGCATTAGCCGACGATTGCCCGTTGTCCGCTTCCGATGGCAACTTCATTCGCGAAGGGTTCGACGAGCAACTCGATGCACTGCGCGTCTTAGCACGTGGGGGAAAGGAATGGATTGCCGCTTATCAGCAGAAGCAAATGGAGTCGACAGGCATTCAAAACTTGAAGGTCGGCTACAACAAAGTCTTCGGATACTTTCTCGAAGTAACCAATTCGCAACGTGACAAAATCCCCGACAACTTCATTCGCAAACAAACCCTCAAAAATTGCGAACGGTTCATCACGCCCGAGCTAAAAGAATACGAAGAGAAGGTGTTGTCGGCGGACGACCAAGCGTCATCGCGAGAACAAATTCTGTTTCAAAATTTGCGTCAACAAACGCATCAGCATTTGCCGATCCTGCAGGAAGTCGCCATGGTGATCGCAGAGTTGGACGTATTGGCGGCGCTAGCCGAAATTGCGGCGGTGCGGAAATGGGTTCGACCGCAATTGACCGATGACTCCATTTTGCGAATCGAAGCAGGCCGGCATCCGGTATTGGATGTGACGCTTCCACAAGGTGAGTTCGTCCCCAACGACTGCGTGCAATCACCGGAAACCGGCATGATCTTGCTGATCACCGGGCCCAACATGGCGGGCAAAAGTACATATATACGCCAAATCGCTCTGATCACGCTGATGGCTCAAGCAGGTTCATTTGTACCAGCAGAAAAAGCAACCATCGGGATCGCCGATCGGATCTTTGCCCGTGTTGGCGCAAGCGATGAACTGAGCCGTGGCCAAAGTACCTTTATGGTCGAAATGGTCGAAACCGCCCGCATTTTGAATACGGCAACCTCACGCAGCTTGGTGATTTTGGATGAAATTGGGCGCGGAACGAGTACCTACGACGGGCTCTCCTTGGCGTGGGCTATCACCGAACATCTGCACGAACAGATTGGCTGTCGCACCCTGTTCGCGACTCACTATCACGAACTGACACAGCTTGAGGAAACATTGCCTCGCGTCGCCAACCTAAACGTCGCTGTCAAAGAATGGAATGATGAAGTCGTGTTTCTTCACCGCATTGTCTCCGGCGGTGCCGACAAGAGCTACGGGATTCATGTCGCCCGGTTAGCAGGTATTCCCAAGACGGTCAACGAACGCGCAAAGGATGTCTTGGCTCAGCTTGAAGTCGATCATCGCGATTCGCTCGATCGACCAACTATATCGGCAGCCGGGGATAGTACTTCCAAGCAAAACCACTATCAGCTGACCTTGTTTGGTATTGCAGACCATCCGCTGCTTGAGGATATCCAAAAACTTGACATCAACTCAATGACACCGATCGAAGCAATGCAGTTCTTGCAAGCGGCTAAGCAAGCGTTGGAATCCAAAATTTAGCTCGCCACCAACCGTAGCACGGTGGCTGTCCCACCATGCGTGACTTTCGAGTGCCTGAGTTTCGAGTGTCTGGTTTACTCGGAGGAGACCTGCCGACTCCATCGACTTACGGAACCGCTACCACTTCGCGGCCCGCTCGAGTGGACAACGCCCGCCAAATGGCTAGCTCGATCGAATCGGACACGTACCGAACCGAACCATCCAATAATGCCACGTTCACTCCTCCGACGTGAAAACTTCGCGACGTGACAGCCGCATAGGTAACGGCAGGATTCGATGGGGTCGAGGGAGTCTTGCCTTCTCGCCAATTTGTGAAGTCAACGTCGTACTGAGTTCCATTCTTGGTGCAAAGGATTTTCTTGTTGGGGGTGAACGTAGTTGTGAACCCCGTTTGATGGACGCGCCCGTCAACCCATTCGGTGTGCCCGGTGTTCGGCTTGAACGATCCAACCCCCAGATCACAAATTCCAGCTTCGCTGGCGGGAAAATTGATTACGCCGTCGATCTCACCATCGCGGAAATAGGGCGACCATGCTTTGACTTCTGCAAAAGCTAACGTGTTGCTGAGACCGTCGAGACAGGAGCTGAGCCGAAGCCATCGATTCGCAGTAAACATGCCTTCGCCGACTGAATTATCGCGAGAATTATAGACAAACCATTCGCCAGCGTTGTATCCATAGTTGAGTGGATAATTTTCGGGACCACTTGAACCTAACCGCTGAACATCGTTGGTTTCACTAGGACACAAGTAAGTCGGAACGCGATAACTAGCCACGGGAATGCTCTCGCCATCGACGGTGATCGTTGCGGCACCATAGCCCGCCTCAAAATTGACCGATGAGGCGAGAGCGATCGCTTCGATGAAGGGCAAAATCCGCGCTTGCGCCGACCATCCGTCACCGGACATGGCACTCGGGGACCATGCGGCCGGTAATTGCTTGTTGGCCGACTCATAGTTATGCACCGCCAAGGCAATTTGCTTCAAGTTATTTTGACAGCTCATCCGACGCGCCGCTTCGCGAGCGGCCTGCACCGCCGGCAGAAGCAGTCCCACCAAGATGCCAATAATCGCGATGACGACCAGTAATTCGACTAACGTGAACGCCGACTGTTTTTTCAAGAACACCTTCATTTCCCCATATTCCTCGCTAGAAAGCCACTGCAGTGGTTGGCCAAGTGGCGTTGTTGGTATTGAGAATCACTCGCAACAGCCCGAGTTTTATCGAAGACACCCATTTATCGCAACTGCCGATGCGAAAAAAGATCAGGCTTTTTTGGGGAGAAGATCGGTTCACCCACGAGTGAATTTGCGGTGATATCACAGCGTACGGCGTAGAGGACGACGCTACGCAACGTAGAGGGGCTCGATCATCCCAAGAAGACCGAAGCTTGTCGCGATTGGAGTGGCTAAAAAATTAGCCTATTGATTTGGCCCAACGCCGAACCGCAATCTTGTTCGACTCAAACGCCATCTCATCAAAAAGCGAGGAATCCGCGTCGACCCAACGATACTCGGTGAGCTCCTTCTTTTGCAGTTCGATAGATCGGTCGCCGGCGACTTTAGCAACAAAAAAAAGATCGATCACCGAAACGACAATTCCGCCGTAGCGGTAATGGTTTGGGTGGGTCATTAGCAATTTGCGATTCGAAATCTGAAGTTTCGTCTCTTCGAGCACTTCGCGCTCCAGCGCATTCTCGATCGTCTCGTCGCGATCGACAAAACCGCCTGGCAGTCCCCACATGCCTTTTCCTGGATCGCGTGCTCGACGAACAAGTAACAACTGGTCTTGATCGTTTGTTATGAGCGCACCGACTGCCGCGACAGGGCCAAAAAAATTCGCGAACCCACACTCGTCGCAGCGAAACGGCACACTACCAATCTTCTTTGCTTTCGCACCGCACAACGGGCAGAATTTGTGGGCATACTCAATCGGGACCTCGGTCATCACTGTGCCCTTTGCGATGAATTGGAAGATTGGAATACGTAATGATCAAAGGTTCCACCTGCGAACTGGGCTGCCCGCATCGTGCCACACGACTCAAAGGAACCGGTGAGCCGATCGAGTCCAGCAATCGATTCCACAGCACCAATACCAAGCGATTCGACCACTTCACTATCGAGCTTGCTATGTAGCAGTAGACGATGCTCGCACCCGACACGATCCATCACTTTCGCTATCGCCAAAGAGTCATCCCATAGAATGAACCCGTCGCCTGATTCGACGTTTTCGATCCCGTCATCAATCCCTTCCCCATCCGTGTTCATTCGGTGAACCAACCGGTCACTCGGTGGCGTTTTGATTTGCGTCCAAAGCAAAAGTGTCCCACCAGCAGCAACGTGCGTTGCCGCGACAGCAACAGCGCGCGCGAGATTGCCCCAGGTTTGTTGTTGGTCGGAACCTTCTATCGAAGCAATCACAAGGGGAGCAGCAGGTGGAAATTCATCATTGGCTTGACGTGGCTGATCGAACGAACGACGAATCGCATCGGGCGTTCCCGCAAAAATCGCACCCGCGGTACCGTCTTCGTTTGCTGCGACCGCCATCATCAACTGGACCCCTAGCATCCAACCGATATGGGACTCATTGGAAGCCTTCTTTTTATCCTGTGGTTGGTATAACGAAACTTGGTGACGAATCCGTGTATTTGAATCGGCCAATATTGGATAGACGCCACTGAGTTCATTTCCGGCTGCCGCATCCCACGGTCGTGCGCTAACGATTGGCAACACAAGGTCAGCATCAACAACGAGCCGGTTGAGGTAGACGGGTTCAGATTCGTTATCGACGCCAAGGTAACGTAGGGATTCACGATTGTGACTATCATGACGAGTCACCGCTGCAATGTTTTCAAACTCCGCTTCTAGCAAACGAACCGTTACATCGGTTGCCTCATCCCAGAGGACGATATCGACGACATCTCCTTCGGATTCGTCAATTTCCAACAGCACGCCGCGAACCACTTCAACAATGTCGGGAACATTTGGATCGACCGCTAACGCGACTCGATCCCCGGGCGCGATGGCCGCCGAAAGCGGCGGAAAATCGGTAGGCGTTCGCAACGCAACCCGAACAGCAGCGGGGATGTCGACGATTTGCGGTCGGTTCGATGAAACGTCGTAGTGCCAATGGTTGGTCGACGGAATCTTCGCCAAAACGTCGGCGAACGAAGAGAGAGATGGATCAGATGACGAATGCATAGCAACAGAGAAAAAGGGCGGTCGAAATAATGAACTGCCCCAATTCTCAGCGATACACGGCCCGCCGAACACCACCCTTGGATTTCGTATGATTTATTAACACGCGTAGGAATCCATTGGCATTTCGACCGCTGGACGTTGCTTCACCGTGAAAACAAAAGGTTAAGGCTGCAAACAATGCCGATTGGCCATACTGATGCCGCTTAGGATCGCACCAACAATGCCGACAAATCCTTGGTCAGTTCCGCACAAAAACAGGTTCGGCAAATGCGTGGTCCCGTCGAGTTGCTTGTCGGGCGCTCCGTAGACGGCACCGTTGTCGTGCCAAGTGAATCGCCGAATGGTTTTGGGTGTAAAAACATCGGTGTCGATCACATGCCGCCGAAAATCGGGCATAAACCGGACTGCGGATTCAACCGCCGCATCATATTGGATCATCTTCTCGGCCCGATACTTATCTTCGCTCAAACCGCACCACCGGTCGTGATTGGCCAAGGTGGTGATACGGATCACGCCGTCGGGCAATTGCCCCTCGTCGGCATCAAAAATGTAATTATTGGGGGAACAAATCACGCCGGTTCGTGCATCACAAAGAGCATGCTCGGGACGTTTCCAGTGAAACCTTTCACTATCGTTGTAGAACACAATGGTGCGGTCGAAGCCAATGTTTTTGGGTAATTGATCCAGAACAGAAATCGATTCAATGAACGACAACTTCCCGGCTCTCGCTACGTCGACTTCGCTGATGTCGTCACACATACGAAGCGTCTCAACATTCCCCGCCGACGACAGGACACGTTTGGCTCGCAATTCGGTTCCATCGTCGAGCACCACGCCGACCGCTCGGCCGTCTTCCACATGGATCCGCGATACACCGCTGCGAAGTTTTAACTCACCCCCGAGACCACGAAACTTGCGAACCAAATTTTTCAGGATCACCCGGACGCCTTTGAACGGACGACCGAAACCTTCAAGATAACAGGCGCGGAACATGATCGAAAACTGGCCAAAATCCATATCATCTTCGCGAGCGTTGCCGTACCACATGAGCGGACAGAGCAACATTTCGATCAACAAGGGATCGGTGATGTGGTTGGCCATCACTTCACGAGCGGAGTGCATGAAACTAGCGTCATCACCGTCCATGTCACTGTAATCGAGCAGGGCGGCGCATAGACTGCGAAAGCCATCAATTTGGCTGGGGAACTTTTCCGCGACTTCTTGTTCAAGCAGTCCAAAGTCGTTGTCAAAATCGAGCGATACGTCGGGAAACCGGATGGACGAACCGACCTGTTCGGCCAACTTAAAGTCCTCCCAGCGGAAACGCAGCTGGCGAATCAGTTTTGCCAGCGGGCCTTTTTTCGTCCCTTTGCTCGCAAAGTTGGTCATCGCATGCAAACCAACATCGTAGTCGCGTCCACCAAGTCGGTAGAACGAATTAAGGCCACCGATGGTGTAATGGCGTTCGAGAATGCAGACGCGTTGGTCGAAATGGGCTAGCCGAATCCCAGCGGCTAAACCACTCATCCCCGCACCGATGATAATCGTGTCGTACAAAGGTGGTTGACTAATTGAAAGGTGTTCGAAAAGGCCCAGCAAACCTGCAAGACTAGCTCTTAACGATGTCTTTCATTTTAGGTTCGAGGTAAGTCACTGTCGAATTCATACTTGCCAAATGGCCGTAATCTTCCTCTGGAATTTGCACGCGGTGGCGTTTACGTAATTCCATCACGATATCCAAAAAGTCCATGCTATCGAGTTCCAATTGGTCTCGAAACGACTTTTCATCATCAAGGTTTTCCATATCATCGTCGGGAGAGATATCTTCAAGAATGTCAAGGATCTCTTCGCGGATTTCAGCAGGCGTCATTTGCTCAGTTAACTCAGGGTATCAAAAGGATGGGATTCGCAGCGAAAACGCGGAATCGTTAATTGGAAAAAGGAGAGCTTAAATTCGGCCAATGATGACGACCGAATTGATCCCCAACATGCCGAAAGAATTGTTCAGGATGTAATCGACTTGAGCAACTTCCTGCGGCTCGTTGATAACCAAACCAGTCAAGGCGCAGTCGGGGTCAAGCTCGTCGACGTTGATCGTCGGGTGGACAACATGGTCACGGAATGACGGCAGGTTGCCTGCAAGTTCGAGTGAACCGGCCGCACCCATCGCATGTCCGATATAACTTTTGGTGTTGTTAATCTTGACCGATGGCGCTTGGCCAAAAACTTCGCGGAGGGCTTTGCATTCTTGCGTGTCACCGCTGCTCGTCCCCGTGGCGTGCGTACTGACGATGTCAATTTGGTCCGCAGATAATCCCGCACGCTTCAATGCCATGTTGACACATTGGGCTTGTCGCTCCGGGTTAGGCAGCACGAAATCGGTGGCATCCGTATTGATCGCATAGCCCACCAACTCGCCATAGATTTCTGCTCCGCGTGCCTTCGCATCGCTGTATCGTTCAAGCGTGTAGAGACAGCCTCCTTCGGCAACAACAATCCCGTTGCGGTTGATGTCGAACGGACGCGATGCAGCAGTAGGATCCTCATGGGTGGCTAATGCGTTTTGACTGTTGAAACTGGCAAAAATGCCAAACGTATGAATGCTCTCGCTCGTCCCGCCGGCAATCGCAACATCGCATTCGCCAAGCCGAAGCATCTGAGCCCCTTGGATTAGCCCCGCGTTGCCAGCAGCACAGGCGGCTCCAATCGTATAGTGCGGGCCGGTAATCCCCATATTCAACGCGATCTCACCCGCTGGATTATTTGCGACCGTCCGAGGATTGTGATGATGCGACCAACAACTGGTGTCGTAGTCAAATCCTTTGATAATATAGATCTCGTTTTCGGTTTCGACGTTACCGTGCTCAGTCACACCCACATAAATCCCCACCCGCGACCTATCGACGTTTTCCCAGTCGATTCCGCTGTGCTTGACCGCTTCGTTGGCAGCATAAACGCCGACGCTTCCAGCACGCGTGCCGCGACGAACGTCTTTTTTGGATTGGTAGCGTTTAGCATCGAAATCGCAGATTCCCGCAAGTGTCTTGCCAAAATAGCGGATCTCGTACGGTTGAACGCCGCTGCGGCATTTCAAAAGCGCGTCGCGGTAAGTAGCCCAATCGTTGCCGTTAGGCGCAGTAAGACCAATACCAGTGATTACGATTCGCTGGTCGTCAGGCAGCTGGGAAGCACGATTCGGGGCAATCACGGTGGCAATGGCCGAGAAAAAAAGTGAAAAGGGATAGGGAAAGGTTGCGAACAAAAAGGCTAACGAAGCGCCCGAAAATTGGCAACGCCCTGAAGCCAACGATCATGGATCGTTTGTGTCCGCAATCCGATGGTCCCTACGCTCCGAATAGAAATTGCTGTCAAATCTCAGCGTGTTTGAAGTGACTAGGCAAAAAAAGCACGCAGTGACCTCCAACTTTTCAGTCTATCGATTCAGAGGAAATCGTGAAAATCCGAGCCATTCGGTAACAACCAGACCTAAGATATAGAATGTTCCAGCGGGCAAGAAACCTTAGAAAAACAGCGGTTTCAGCTTACAATATGCCCCTAATGCGTACACAAAAAGCCATTTACACAAAGAAGGGTTTAGCCATACCCCAAAAGGGGCATTCGCTGTCTTCTTCTAAATCGGTCGAAACGATCATCCCAATTTTATGATTTGAACGCTTGAGTTTCGACAGATGATTACCTAGGATAGCGTTTGAAGTTTGCCCAGTCCCCCTCGATTACTCTCACTGAACATACTCGGCACACTCCGATTGCCCACTCATTTGCACTCGAAATAACACAACAAGGTCATGACTATGAGACACCTGCTGGCAGGAATCATGCTTATCGCTTTATCGGCGATTAATTCTTCCGCTCAAGCGGAAACACCTGCGGAAATGCAGGGAACCCTAACTCATTTAACGCTGAGCCAATGGGTTTGTCCGGTAGAACGAGATACGCTGGTGGGACGCTTGGTTTTGCCATCTGCTAATGGTCAAGCCAAGGCGGTCGCCAATGCCAAGATCGCACTGGTGAACAGCGATGGACAGGCGGTACATGGCACGACGAACGAGTTAGGCGAGTTCGAAATTGAGAATGTGCTTCCTGGCGTGTATTCGTTGACCGCGAAGGCGGACAATGTATTCGCGTGCTGTGCGATGCATGTGATCAACAAGCAATCGGCGGGCTCGCAAGAATTTCCAACCGAAGTTGAAATCTCGGCAGCAAACGTCGACTATTCGTTTGTGAAGACAGCGATCATTCGCTACCTGCCACCGATTTCGAAGAATAGCGAAGCGACGTTGCCCGATGCATCTTACAGTGACCTTGCAAAACGCGTGTGCAGTGATCAACACTTCCGGGTCTCGCAAACCGAAGGTGGCATGAAGGGCGTGATCCACTTGGCAGGAACCCTGAACAATGAACTGTCGGCTGCAAATTTGATCAACGTCTTCATCCTGAAGAACGGCGAATCGGTTAGCCGCACGGTAACGGACCAAGACGGCTCGTTCCGCTTCGAGAATTTGCCAGCTGGCGATTACTCGCTACTCGCGGTTGGTTCGGGCGGGATCGGTTTGGCTGGATTCGAATTGGTTGGTGATCAAGGCAACTTGAACAAAGAAGAGGAATCAACCCAGGCAGTTCGCGAGGAACAACTCGTCGGATTGTTCGGTCGACATCACCGGGACTGTTGCTGCTGCTTCGAAATGCAAGTCGCTCCAATGCCTGAAGTAATTCAGTGCGTTGAAGAAGTGATCATCCAAGAAGCACCAATCGTTGAAGATTGCTGCGGTGGCGAAGTCATCATGGACGGCTGCGGATGCGGCGGTAGCGGCCAGATTGTTGACGGAACCATCATTGACGGAACCATTGTCGACGGCATGGATCCATACGCTGGCGGATTCGGCGACCCAATGATGGGCGGCGGATATGGTGGTGGCTATGGCGGCGGCTACGGCGGAGGCGGTGGATACGGCGGTGGCGGTGGCGGATTCGGCGGTGGTGGACTTGGCGGCCTAGCTGCACTTGCCGGTATCGGCGGGATCATCGCGGCAACTTCCAACAACAACAACGACAGCCCAACAGTAATTGTCCCGCCACCTGCTTCGACCCCTTCGGGAATCTAAAGTTAAGCGATTCGAGCTTGCTGGAAGGGAAACCGCAGCCGCTCGACCGAAAGAAAGATTGAAGCCACTGTGAAATTCACAGTGGCTTTTTTCGTGAGATCGCGATTCTACGCTGATCGCCCCTGATTCAAGTCTTTACAGATCGTGATACTATGTCATCGATCTTTCCCTTCTTCCAACGTTCCCTTCTCGAGCCCCAATGATGTCGTCGGATCCCACGGTTATCGATCAAGCGGTTGCAAAACAGGCTGCTGATGCCCTCGAACAACTTAATGAGCACACAATTCGAACGGTGCATTGGCACTTTAGCGACGAAACGGGTAGCCCGTTTTGGTTAGAGAAGAAACGCGAGCTTAATTTTGATCCGCTGACGGAAGTAAAGTCATTCGCCGACTTGAAAAAATTTCCGCTGTTCGAAGACGAGTGGTTGCGAGGCGGGCCGATCCGCCGTTGGGTACCCAAGGGGCATGCAGAAAAACCGGTTTACGTGTTTGAAACCGGAGGGACTACCGGGATCCCCAAGAGCCGGATGGTGATCGAAGACCACTGGAAGGACTACGAACTGTTCAGTGAAACATTACCAGAGAAGTATTTTCCAATCGGATCGAATTGGTTAATGCTAGGTCCGAGCGGCCCGCGTCGATTGCGTTTGGCTGTAGAGCATCTAGCACAACACCGAAAGGGGATCTGCTTCTGTATCGACCTCGATCCACGCTGGGTCGTTAAGCTAATCAAAAAAGGTTGGATGGAACATTTAGAGGAATACAAAAAGCACTGCATTGATCAAGCCGTCACGGTTTTAACGTCTGGCCACGATGTGAAATGCGTTTTTGCGACACCGAAACTGCTTGAATCACTCGGTGAGGCTTTGGAAGAAAAGGGGACAAGCATTCCCGAAGTTGGCATCACAGGAATCTTCTCTGGGGGCACCGAGTTCACCCCTCAATGGACGCGATTTTGTGTCGAAGAGTTGTTAGGCGGATCACCCGAGGAGAGCGGCGTCTACATGACCCCAACCTACGGAAACACGTTGATGGGATTGGCATGCAGCAAACCGATCAGCGCGGCCGATGGCTACAAGATTTCCTATTACGCTCCTCAACCGCGTGCGGCAACCGAAGTGGTCCAATTTGATGATTACAACCAAGTTGTTGGGTACGGCGAAACCGGACGAGTGAAGCTGTATACGTTGACCGACGAGTTCTTTGTTCCGGGCTTCATGGAACGAGACGAGGGTGAACGAGAGGCTCCCTTCAACTTGTACCCTTGGGATGGAGTTAGCGGTGTACGTCCATTCCATGAATTGGCGAGCTCGACTACCGTCGGCGTTTACTAGTATGCGAATCAGCTAACCATTCCTGAATCGATCGTTCTCCACCTTTACCCAATTAAACCTCATGATCACTCTGAACCCGCTTCGCTGGGGCAAACCCTACGAATCGCTCGACTTCAAGAACGTCGTTCATTTTGACACAGGCGATCCGATTGCCAAAGTTGGGACGGTTGGCGGTGGCATCGTCGGACGGGATATACGGAAGGCTGGGAAGGCTCGTGAAGCACTGCTACAAATCACGCCATCGGAATTGATCGAACGATGCAAAAAAGCAGCGGAACTTTTTGAGAAGGGCGATTTGAAGGTTGGAGATTCAGTTCAAACGGTCAACGATTTTGTTCATCAACAATCCGCTAGCACCGGACTGCCCGAGCACATGTGCCGTTCAAACATGTCTAAGAACAGTTTCGTGCTCAGCAACATCGACCAAATCCTTAATTGCCTTACGCGTGGATTGGACTTGTCCATCTTCGCGCGTGGGTATGGCGAAGAAGGCCGTGGCGTAACCGTCAGCTACCAAGCCCAGACTCCAATCCTTGGTGCGGTACTACCGAACAATTCGCCTGGCGTTCATACCCTCTGGTTGCCAGCGGTCCCACTTCAAATCGGCTTAGCCCTCAAACCTGGGTCTCAAGAACCGTGGACTCCCTACCGCATGATTTCAGCGTTCATTGAAGCAGGCATTCCGGCCGAAGCGTTTTCGCTTTACCCTGGCGACCACGATGTCGGCGGCGCGATTATGGCAAAGACCTCACGGAGCATGATTTTTGGGAGTGCGCAAACGGTAGCTCAGCATTCGGGTAACCCGAAAGTCCAAGCCCACGGTCCCGGCTTTTCCAAAATTTTGCTGGGTGACGATGTGGTGGATGATTGGGAAAAGTACCTGGACTTGATGGTCGAAAGTGTGCTGAGCAATTCGGGCCGAAGCTGTATCAACTGTTCGGGCATCTGGGCAAGTCGTCACACTCGAGAAATGGGTGAGGCAATTGCCAAGCGGATTGGTCCAGTGGATATTCGTCCGCCGAGTGACCCTACCGCCGAATTGGCCGCGTTCACAGTCCCCGCCATGGCGACAGGAACCTACGCAATGGTCCAACAAGATCTGAGCGAAGCAGGCGTGACCGAATTGACATCGGATTATGGCGACAAATTGATCGAGCGCGAGCATTGTGCATACTTACGGCCCATGGTGGTGCATGCGAATTCGCCCGATCGCGCAGTTGCTTCGAAAGAGTACATGTTCCCATTCGTTTCGGTGGTCGAATGTCCGCAGGCAGAAATGCTCAGCCGGATCGGCCCAACATTGGTCGGCACGCTGCTTAGTCGTGATTCGAAGTGGATTCATACTGCAGGCAATTGCACCGAGATCGACCGTCTCAATGTTGGCCCAATTCCAACAAACCGGCTCAATTGGCTACAACCCCATGAAGGCAATCTAGTCGAATTCCTTTTCCGAAACCGCGCCTATCAGATCGCCGAGTTTTAATGTCGGATTCACCGCTTAATGAATCGCCGGATGCTCGGCGCTCCGACGCTCAAAAAACCGAATCGTGCCACGTTTCGGTGATGCCCGACGAGGTCATCCAGTGGTTAATGGAAAGCGATCCAGCCGTGATAGTCGATGGCACCTACGGCGGTGGCGGTCACAGCAAGCGGTTGCTCGATCAATTGCCAATGGGGGAAGGTGTCGTGATTGGACTCGATCGTGATCCCGCCGTAAGCGAGCGGGTGGAGACCGAATCGCATGACCCTCGGTTACACGTTTTCTTAGCGAGCTACGACCAAACGCCCAAGGCACTCGCGCAGCTGAACCTCACGGTGTGCGATGCATTTGTATTAGACTTAGGATTATCCAGCGATCAATTGGCTGATCGAAACCGCGGGTTTAGTTTCACGCAGGAGGGCCCTCTTGATCTGAGGTTTGACCCCGAAAATGGCACGCCGGCCAGTAAGTGGTTGGCGATTCATAACGAAAAACAGATCGCGGACACAATTTACCAGTATGGTGAAGAACGCTTCAGTCGCCGGATTGCCCGAGCCATTGTCGCGCGAGCGAGAGAGCGCAACCCCGTCGAATCGGTCGTCGATTTAGTCGAGATTTGTCGCCGATGTGTTCCCCGCAGCCGTAACCATGACATCCATCCCGCCACGCGTACGTTCCAGGCTCTGAGGATCGCGGTGAACGACGAGTTGGGCATCCTCGAAAGGACTCTTCAATCAGCTCCAAACTGGCTGGCTCCCGGGGGTCGGGTCGCGGTGATCAGCTTCCATTCGCTCGAAGACCGAATCGTCAAGAACGCGTTTCGGGACGATGATGCATGGGAGGTTCTAACGAAGAAACCGTTGCGACCGACAGAATCCGAAGTGACGGCGAACCCGCGAAGCCGTAGCGCAAAAATGCGAGTCGCACGTCGACGGTAATCACATTCGTGTCCATCGTTTCGGTACAATGCCATCTACGGATCGCGGGGCTACAGGCAATGCTTTTACAAATATAGCAAGGATAAAAAGCAATGATACGAGTCGGTGTTGTTGGTCTAGGCATGATGGGGCTCACTCATTTAAACGTCTATCGTTCGCTGCCGAATGTGACCATCGCTGCAATTTGCGATGCGGATGCGGATCGTTTGTCAGGTACCGTTGCCGCAGCCGGTAACGTCGAAGGACAAGCCCAAGCATCCGTAGCCACGTTGCCCCCAGAAGTGCGGCGGTGCAGTGACATTGCTGATGTAATCGGGGCAGACGATATCGATATGGTCGATATCTGTTTGCCCACTCATTTGCACGTCCGTTTCGGCAAAGCAGTGTTAACAGCCGGGCAACATTTAATGATGGAGAAACCACTCGCGCGAAACGCCGAGGATGCAGCCGAATTGGCCGCAGCAGCGGAAACCGCAAAAGGCCTATCGTTCGTCGGCCATTGCTTGCGATTTTGGCCAGGATGGTCGTGGCTTAAGGAAGCCGTCGAAGATCGTCGCTATGGCGATGTCTGTTCCGCCACTTTCCGCCGAGTGGTGGATCACCCCAAGGGGGCATTTTATGACAACGGCGATCTCTGCGGTGGAGCCCTCTTAGATCTACATGTTCATGATACCGATTTCGTGCAGCACTTGTTCGGCATGCCCAAGTCAGTCACCAGTTTTGGCTACACCAAATTGACAGGTGAAACGGATCACGTTGTCACAAGGTACCAATACGACACAGTTCCTTTAGTGATTGCAGAAGGAAGTTGGGCGATGACCGATGGCTTCACTTTTAACATGTGCTACACGATCAACTTTGAAAACGCGACGGTCGATTTCGATCTGAACCGCGAGAAATGCTTACGAATTTTTGAAAAAGGAAAAGCTCCTGAGTTCCCCGTGGTCGAATCGAAAATGGGATACGACTATGAAATCGAATACTTCTTGAATTGCATTGAGGAAGGACGCAAACCGGAAGTAGTGACCATGCAGGATGCACTCAACACGATTCGAATCATTGACGCGGAAGCCAAGAGTGTGAAGTCTGGGAATCCGGTTGTAATTTAGGGATATCGAAAACAACGAGCTAACAAAACTGTGGCCGCTGGCTCCGCGACAAGGCATATCAACCAACGTCCTTTCGCGGAGCAAGACACCCGAATCACGCCGCCCCTCTATCGCAAAAAACTGCGACAGGGGCGACGTTTGATTTTGATTGTGGGTTGTTTTCCACGACGATCATGGGCAGCAAACCGGGACGCAACAGCACCCACAGCAGCAGTTGCAGTAGCAGCAATTGCAGTAGCACCTGTAACGGCATTTCACCACAACGGGTGGAGGGGGTGGGCAGCAGCGGACCACCCTTACTACCTTCACTACTCTCTCACAGTAAACGGGCTCACAGCAGACGGGCTCACAGCAAACGGGCTCACAGCAAACGGGCTCACAGCAGACCGGATCAACGCATGGGACGACGCAGCAAGGATCGCTATCGTTCCCACATAACCGTGACAAGAAACCTCTGGCTTCTGCCGTGTCAGCCATTGCAAAATTGCTGGCGAACACTACTGCAACACAAAACAACATTCGGCGCATCATGATTAACTCCCTCCAATTGGTTATTTCTATTGTCAAGGTGATGCAAACAACACACCACCTCTTCAATACACTGCGAAGCAACCTGAATGCCAACCGCTCATGAACGCCGCGGCACACACGCGCAACCACCACCAAGGGAACCTGCGTCGCCAAAGAAGCGACAACAAGGGGCGTGAATTGACCTTCTTAATTCACCGCATGTCAACCGAAAATTTGCAAAACGTGCAATGCAGTCTCAGTAACATTGACGGTGTGCCATTTCGCTACATTTGTGGTTGTCCCAAAAATCAGCAGGCTTGGTCAACTCGTTCGACAATTGTATCTGCGATAGCAATCGATGCGGTAGCTGCAGGCGATGGAGCGTTGAGAACGTGAATAGCGTGTTGAGTTTCCTCGATAAGGAAATCATCCACCAGCCCCCCCTCGGGTGTGACCGCTTGCGCTCGCACTCCCGCTCGTCGCGGCTTCAGATCACTGCTACGAATCGAAGGCACCAGCTTTTGCAAGGCTCGCACAAAAGCTCCCTTATTCAGCGACCGTCGAATTTCTCCAATCCCCATTCGCCAATGGCTCCACGCAAGACGACAGAAACCAGGGTATGACAAGGTCTCGAACAAGTCTTTGGGGCTAAGCGTTTTCCAATCATATCCATGTCGGGCGAGGGCAAGCACAGCGTTAGGCCCACATTCCACACCACCTTCGATCATTCGCGTAAAATGAACCCCCAGAAATGGAAAGGATGGATCGGGAACCGGGTAGATCAGATTTCGGCACAACGATTCGCTTTCACGCTGCAATTCGTAGTACTCGCCCCGAAATGGAACGATCTTAACGCTCGGCTTGCCACCCGACAGGCGTAGGATACGGTCGCTTTGCAGGCCGGCACAATTGACCATTCGGCCGCAATCAACGGTAGCTCCGTTTCGGCTTTTTAAACACACGGAGTTATCATTCGTTTCGATATTGACCACATCAAACCCAAGATTCACGCTACCACCATGCCGCGTGATTCGCTGGCTCATCGCCTCACAAACCTTGGCATAGTTCACGATACCGGTTTCAGGAACATGTAAAGCCGCAATGCCGGCGGCGCAAGGTTCCAATTCGCGAAGCAAGTCCGTATTGATTCTCTCAAAAGCGACACCATTGTCGGTTGCCCTTTGAGCAATTCGGTCGAGTGACGTGAGTTCAGACTGGCGAGTTGCGACAACCACCTTTCCACAGCGGTCCCATGGAATCTTTTCTTCCTCGCAGAACTGCTCCATGGCCGCTTTCCCTTTGCGGCAGGTGATCGCTTTGACCGAGCCTGGTTTGTAGTAGATTCCCGAATGAAGGACGCCGGAATTGTGGCCACTTTGATGAGCGGCCACATGAGATTCCGCTTCGACGACTGCTACTTTGATCGTTGGGGACTTCACGATTAATCGCATTGCGGTAGCTAGGCCAACAATGCCGCCGCCGATCACGACGACGTCCGCCGTGGCTTTTCTTGGCATACTTTCCGAGCGAGTGGTCGATTGCATGACGATAGTCTCCCCCATTTCAAGGTACGCTGATGTGGGCTCTCACACGCAATCCATCATAGGCCAAAAAGACTCCGTCAGGTAACTCCGCCATGATTTCTTCGTAGTCTAAATCGTGCGACAGATGGGTAAAGTAAGTTTGCTCGGCATCGACTTGTTTAGCCACTTCGATTGCCTGTTCGAGATTGAAATGGGTCGGATGTGGCGTCCTTCGCAGCGCACCGACAACAAACGTTCGCACGCCTTCGAGTCGCTTCATCGACTTTTCAGGAATCGCATTGGTGTCGGTACAATAGGCAAAGTCACCGATTCGAAACCCGAGTACATCAAAGTGCGGACCGTGTTTCATCGGAATCGGAATGACCGTCACACCGAGCACTTCAAAAGGATCTTCCTCGATCGTCTGAAACTCTAACTGAGGGACTGCCCCCGCATGGGTTGGTTTTCGATCGGAAAACGCATAGTCGAATGAAGTTCGGATGCGCTGCTCGACACCCACTTGGCAAAAGAGCGGCACAGGATGACCGAGTCGGAAGGGAAAAAGTCGCAGGTCATCTAACCCAAACAAGTGGTCGGCATGTTCGTGGGTATATAAAACCGCGTGAACCAATGGAATCCGCTCTCGAAGCAATTGCGTCCTTAGATCCGGCGGGGTATCGACCAGCAGCGTTCCCTGTGGCAACTGCAATACGATCGCACACCGGGTTCGATTATTGCGACGATCCGGGCTGCGGCACACTTCGCAATCGCACCCTAACATGGGCACCCCCACACTGGTGCCCGTCCCAAGAAAAGTCACTTGGACTTCGGTCGAATGCGTTTTTGGCTGGAGCATGGGGTTCCGATTTCCGCTCCCTATTGGGCGGCAAATATTCCAAGGGCAAATGAATCTTAAACAAGTTCATAATGAACATCAGGTGGTATCTCCATAACCTGCGTGCGCAAAACCGGGTGCTGTCGATCCAACCGGTCATATTGTCGCACAGAGCGGGATGGTTCGGAACCGGTGCGCCTACTTTTGGTTTAAATCTTCCTGTGCTATTCGCCCCACCATGAAGGAGTTCGATCGATGAAGTTCAAGATGAAAGGTTTCGCATCCCTGTTACTCTCGATGCTATTTACCGTCGTTGCAGTTTCCGGCGTCGTACTCTATCTGACCCCTCGTGGCCGAACGGCGAACTGGAGCGGGTGGACGATGCTAGGACTGGACAAACACACTTGGTCGACATTGCATATCAATGTCTGCTTGCTGTTTTTCTTTATCGTTGGGCTACATTTGCTTTACAACTGGAAGGTGCTTTTGAGCTACATCAAAAAACGATCGGCAGGCTTGAATCTGAAAACCGAAATGGTGGTCGCGCTATTGATCACTGGGGCCGTCACCGTTGGCACGATCATGCATGCACCACCGCTAACCGCGACTGCGGATTTGAACGAACAGATCAAGGACTACTGGGATCAGCAAACGCCATCGGGGCCAGCCCCCCATGCCGAAGAGTTTTCACTCGAGCGTTTTGCCTCGAATATCGGATATTCGGTCGATGAAATCTGCGAGGCCCTATCGACGGAAAACATCACCGTGGACAACCGAGAAGCCACGGTAGGTGACATCGCCCTAGCCAACGGCCTTGCTCCGGCTCAGGTGTTTGCTGCCCTCCAAGAACATTTCCCCAACCTGCATTCCGAGCAACCGGGACATGCGCGTGGCGGGCAAGGTATGGGAAGCGGTATGGGTAGCGGTATGGGCAGTGGCATGGGGAGCGGTATGGGGCAAGGGAAAGGAATGGGACAAGGCCGAGGGATGGGGATGGGCCAAGGGCGTGGAATGGGCCAAGGGCGTGGGATGGGCCAAAACCAGCTTGATGACTAAGAAATATTGTCGACAACGTGTGTAAATTCGCCTCTAGGTCGGTTATACTGCCCGGCTCGCGTGCCTGAGTCCAACTCTGGCACCTTACACCGAGCCCCTCAAACATCCCGCACTAGGCACACACGGCACTGGCAATGGAAAAACCGTATCAACCCCCCGCTTCTGTTGATCCTGATTCCCCGCAAGTCAAGGAAAACGAAAGTTCCCTGACGGACGAGAATAGCGTAGTGCCTCGTCGATTCCTCGGCGCTTTTATTCTCGTGACTTCGCTTTTTGCGCTATGGGGTTTTGCGAACGATTTCACAAACCCGCTGGTTCGGGCATTCAAAGAAATCTTCTTAATTAGCAATTTCCAAAGTTCGCTAGTGCAATTTGCCTTCTATGGCGGCTACGCTACGATGGCAATCCCAGCGGCGCTTTTGATTCGCAAGTTTTCCTACAAGGCAGGCATCATCACCGGATTGTTTCTGTATGCAACGGGTGCGTTGATAACGATCCCCGCCAGTTTATCGATGTCGTTTTGGATGTTCCTAATCGGGTTCTATATTCTGACATTCGGACTTGCATTCCTCGAAACGACTGCGAATCCTTTCGTTTTATCGATGGGGTCCCCCGCAACAGCAACACGGCGACTGAACTTGGCCCAAGCGTTTAACCCGATCGGTTCCTTGTCAGGAATGGTCGTGGCCAGTCTGTTCATTTTGCCAGCGTTGAATACGGAGTCGTTCAAAGCCGAACAAGCTGCGGCACATCCAGAATACGCAACGATGCGGCCATCGGCAGTAGACGGTTTGATGATCGAATCACTCGAAAATTTTCGTGACACCCATCCCGAAGAACACACTGCAATGCAGGTTCACGATTTGTCGGTCGTGCGAATTCCCTACGTCGTGATCGCTCTAATCGTGCTGGCCGTCATGGTCACCTTCATTCTAACCAAGATGCCAAAGACCGCCGGCGAACACGAACAAATTTCACTCGGCGCACTCACCCGCCGCTTGATGACGGGCCGTTACCTTGGCGGTGTCGTTGCGCAAGCGTTTTATGTCGGTGCGCAAATCATGTGTTGGACCTTTATCGTCCATTACGGCATGACTCTGTTGGGACTGACCGCTGCGGAAGCTCAAGGCTATAACATTTGGGCAATGGGTATTTTCCTTGCTTCTCGATTCTTGTGCACGGCAATTCTTCAATACATGCGTCCTGGATTATTGCTGGGAGTTCTCGCAATTGGCGGAATTTTCCTTACCGCTGGTGCGATTCTAATACCAGGCTACACCGGCCTTTACTGCTTGATTGGCGTCTCGGCATGTATGTCACTGATGTTCCCGACCATCTATGGACTTGCACTTCACGGACTGAATCCCGAGGATGCGAAACTCGCTTCGGCTGGTTTGATCTTCGCGATTGTGGGCGGTGCGTTGATGCCGCCGCTGCAAGGATGGATTATCGACGGATCGGACATGACGCTCGGTGGCACCCTTCTTGAATCAGTGCGTGTCTCCTTTGTCTTGCCGCTGATTTGTTTTGTGGTCATCACAATCTATGGCTTTGCAATGAGCCGACAAGGTTCCGCAGCATCGAGTTAAGGCGGAGGGATCCTCCGTCCTTTAATCAGCCAATTTTAGGCATCGCTTTAAGGTCATCACGGCCATTGCGGTGCCATATTGTTGGTGATAATCGTAAAGTGGGTAATCCCACCAACATCCGTTCTTTTCTTGCTTGGGCACGATCAAATCGGCCAACATGGCTTGATAGGGCGTGCGATCTTCGGTTGGCAACTGCTCTAAGCTAAGCGCGCCGTAGTAATGCCCAAAGTAGTAGAAGTATCCCGCAACCTGGAACCACGATTCATGTGGAATGGGACGTTTGCGGCCGATGCTTAACCAACCGTTGCGTTCGTAAAGACGGTACAACCAGTGCTTAATCACATTGTCGGTCACTGCGGCATCGCCCCAACGACGTAGCGCCAAGTTACAGCATTGTGACCGGCCGAGGCTGCCGGCTGGACGGTTGATTCCTCGCATCGGGCGATCTTTCAAATACTCGCCATACAAATAGGTGAAGTCGGGTTTGCGTTGGCGCAGCGTCGCGGCGAGCGCACGGTCCACGATTCGCGGTGGAGGGTCGACACCGATTTTTTTCGCATCCGATAACGCGACCAATACGGCACCGTTAACAAAGCTGATCGAGTCCGAGGAAGGCCGTTGCAACTGATAACGAAAGTCGTAATAGCCCCAACCCCCGTCCACCGATTCGTATCGCCTGAGCAATTCGAATTGATCACGAATCTGATCTGCAATCAATGCTTGTCGCTCGCTATTGCCCTCGTGTCGACGATAGAGTGCCACGAGTGCTTGGATGGAATAGCCGTGTCCCCAGACATTGTAAATCGCTGTTCCGTCAGCGCGGCGGAGTTCCGGCAAATGCTTCATCAACCACGCTTCGCCAAGATCAATCGCCCGAACAACGTCGGCGTTTTGTGGATCCCCCACTTCCACCATTGCCATCAAGCAAAGAGATGTTGTCGCGGTGCGGAATGCGTCATGAGCCCCTGGTACCGGAGCGTAAATATTTAAATCCTTCGTGTTGGTCGCCGAACCCCACGAGCCATTTGCATTCTGGTCAGAAACCAAGAACGCCACGCCTCGATCAATGGCTTCACGAATTTCACCATCGCTCGGCCCAGTCACACGGGGAAGACTCGGCGGATGGTCAAAATCGAGCGGTTGAATGCGAGCTTTCGATGGTGCTGCATCGTCCAAGCCGATGCGATCTTGGGCGATTAGGGGCACTTTCAAGCAAGCCGCGACAAACAACCCTACGATCACCAACACGCAAACCGAACGCCAATTGGAATGGATCATTCGGTTGCCTCCGCTTCACCGGCCGCGACCTTTTCTGAATCATCTTTTTGAAATTCGATCTTGCAGGTCATCCCCGGAACCCATTGAACGTCGCCTTTCTTAGCTCGAATGGATAAAACGCACTCCCACTTTCCATCCACGAAAGGCACCGACGCGATCGATTGGATCCTTACGGGGAGACTCGCTTTGGGGAACGCAACCGGCGTGGCCGTTCCGTTCGCTCCGGGCTTAAGGTCCGCCAATTGTGATTCCGATAGCTCCGCGAAAATCCGTAGCCGGTTTGGATCCACCACCGTGATCAATATCTGTTTCGCTGTGACCTTCGATCCTTTTTCCAGCGTGCTAGGCTTACTACTCAGACGTCCGCGCGTCAATTTGCCGTGATAGGCAAGTCCGTTGATCGGCGATTGAATCACGAATCCTCGTCGCTCTTTTCGCAGCTCGTTTAAGTCGTTTTTCTGCTTTTCAAACTCTCGTTTTTGGCGCCGCATTTCAATCTCACGACGTTCTCGCGAATCTTTCAGACCTTGAATCTTCTTAGCAAATACTAACTCAGCGGTGTCGAGTGCCGCCTCCTCTTTGGCCTGTTGGTTTGGGATACTTTGTTCTAATACCCTTGTCGTACGAGTTTCCGCAATTTTCAAGAAGTGTTTTGCGTTTTCCACAGCCCTCTGAGCTCGCTTTAGAACAATCTCCTCGGACTCTTCGGTGAGCTCATCCTCTTTGTACATTTTCTCGAGCTGGTTCAGTTCTTCTTGGGCGTACTCCAGCGAATCACGAGAGCTCTTGAGTTGGTACTCTGCCGTCGCAATTTGTTGTTGACGATCGACGTTAACAAAATTGTCAAAATTCTGCTTCGCTTCGCCTCGGGATCGCTCAGCCGCTTCACGATCCAAGCTTTGTTGCATGTTGAATTGTTCAAAAGCAAACTCGGCTTCCGACAAAGCCAACTTCGCGAGAGCCAAATCGGTTTCCGCTTTTACGATCTTCTCGTCAATGTCCTTTGTTTCAAACCAAACCACCGCTTCATTCTTGCGAACCGACTTCCCGTGATCAATGATTTTCCTAATTCCGAACGAATCGATTTGCTCCGTATCCGCAGCAAGCTGGTGAACGGTGACTGACTCAAAAACACCGTCAATTTTGATCGATTCGCTTTCTTGGACGTCCTTCGTTTCCTCTTTATCTGTTTTTTTCTCGGCTTTTCCGTCTGCGGATTTCTCTTTCTCTGCCGCTTGATCGTTTGCGGGCACGGCATTTTTGGCAGCCCAAATGGGCGAAGAAATCAAGAGACACGTTAAAAGTGGCAGGCACCAAACTCGACGAATCGACATGGGAAAACGCTCCAGCTAGCAGGTCATGGTGGGAAAACGAAGCCCCCCTCCAATTCATGATCTGAATTGGAGGAGTCTCGGCTCACGATTATACATGCACCGGTGATTCGAAGTTACCCGAAAGGATCATTTGTCCCCAAATCGATATAAATGCTGATGCGTTCGAAGCAAAACAGATTGATCAACCGGCACGGGGCTGGCAACGGTGAATGGTTCGTCGTCAGCCAATGCATTGGTGGCAACGAGCTCGGGCTGGCCGGCATCCAGTGGCCCGATCACAAAGGTAGTCGCGTTCTCTTGCGTGACGTAGAGATAGTTGCCCGCGAGCAGTGGGGAGCTGCTAAAGCTGTGACGCGATTTTGGCAGACGAACTTTCCAAAGCGTTTTTCCAGTCTTGATATCGAGGCATTGAACAAGCCCGCGATCCCTTTTCCCATCGCCAACGATATAGACTTTCCCGCTGTTGACGACCGGCGAGGGCACGTCGCTGCCGACATCGTCTCGAAACCAAACAATTGCGTCGGCGCCTTTACCTTCCGCCAATGCATTCATGTTGACAGTCGTGATTGTTGCACCTCGAGAATAAGGACAGACAACATTTCCACCTTCCGCGACAGGCGATGCAATGGAGCGGAAGAACTTTTCACCGGCGGGGTTGAAGCCGCCGAGTCGTCCAAGTTCGATACCAGTGTTCGATGCATGCAACGTCAAATGGTCCGCTCCCATCACCGCGATCGCTGGTTTACCATTGACAGTCACGTTTAGGGGCGTCGCATAGCTTTGAGCTGCCTCTTCGGGAGCGTCGGTGAGGCGGTCTGCTTTCCAAAATTCCTCACCGGATTCTTTATCGAGGGCAACAACACAGCTTGGCCCAGACTGCATCACGGCCACCACAACGGCGTTTTCAGTTAAGATCGGTGACGTGCCGAGGTCCCACCAAAGCGTGTCTTCGCCATACCTATCTTGAATGTTCGTTTGCCACAGGATCGTTCCACTGACGTCAACGCACGCCAAATCGCCACTTCGGAAATAGGCAAATACTCGCTCGCCATCGGTCACCGCCGACGGGTTGCTGCCGCCCCCTTTTCGATGTTTGCCGCCACGGTCGTCACCGACTTCGACTTCCCATCGAGTTTCACCACTCGATAATTCGAGCGCTGCCAAGTGATTTTTTCCGTCGGCACCGTAAGTTAGAAAAGCAAGCGAGGAACCAATGACGGGTGTGCTTCCACCCGTACCGGGCAATTTCACTTTCCATGCGTTACCAGTCGCTTCGCTCCATTGGACCGGGAAATCACTTCCCTGTTCCGCAACACCCGACTGGGTAGAACCTCGCCAATTTGGCCAAAGGGGACCTTCCGCTTGGGCGTTGCAGAACCCGCAGTAGAAAAATATCGCTGTTGACAATGTGACTAAGGTAACGCGGCACAAAATAAACTCTCGCATAGGTGGAATCACTTTCGGGATACAGAAATTATGGAAAAACGGACGTTCACTCCGGCCGATAGATCGACCAGCTTGCTAGAATCCAAGTGTTTATTGTCGCTGTTGTGGTGCGACGCGATCAGACGCAGGCGACATTGGGTGTGCTAAGATTGTGTTCTATCATCATCAAATCTGGCGTTCTTCAAAACACGCCGCATTTATTCGCCAAATGGCTGCTATGTTCCGAAAATACTGCCTGATATTACCAAATTCACTGCGGTTTCTTCTGGCGGGATTGATTGTCATTTCCCTAATTCTTGGAAATCAAACGGTAAACGGCGCGCCGGGGGGCGAAGATCCCAATTCTCAGAGCGAGCAATTACCGAACCAGGAAAAGGCGGGTTCACGTTCGGCCATCTTACCCGAGTCAGTGTCGATGGACCAGCTTTCCGATAATACCTACTCGCGGCGTCAACGTGCGACGTTGGAAATGTGGCGTCTACGTGATGTGTCGCGTCAAGCGGTGCAGGATGCATCGCACCACAGCGATCCGGAAGTCGCTGAACGAGCCAATTGGATTTTGCGTCAATGGCGACGTGGTTCGCTACCGGATACGCCTCCCGAAATTGCACGTCTGCTCCAGAACAACGATGACCCGGCCGTGTTAGAGGAATTGTTGGAAGTCGGTCAATTCCGTGCGGTGGTTGTCGCCATCGAAGAATCGGCAGGTTCGGTGGACCGTGATTTGCTGCATCAACGCATCGCCGCTGTCTTGGCAAAACGCTTTCCGATTCATATTCGATTGGCGTTACACAACGATTCAATGCTGGAACTACTACAACTAGTAGACTTAGTAGCCGACTCGAAAGAGATGGCTGTTTGCCGAATTCAGTTGATGCAGGAATTAGGCCTGGATATCGACGACAACCCGTTGCTACCAAGTGCGTCAGAGCATTGGACGCCAAAACTAAAACGAGAGTCCGAGGTCGCAATCTTGGCCGTGCTCGGACGATTAGATGAAGCGATCGCACGAGCCAAAGCAGAAGGTGACGAATCGCTTGTACGCGTCTGCCGTATGCTTGCAGGTCAATGGAAATCATTAGCCGACGATGCGATTAAAATTGCACAGAACAGCGATCTCAGTTCGATCGAGGGGGTACGTGCTTGGTGCAATACCTTGGTTGCTGCGGATCGCTGCGACGATGAGACGATTCGAAATTTGGCGGTTGAAGCCATCACGTCGGAAGACGCGGCCAAGGATGCATTGTCGATTGACTTGAGATGGAAATGTCTTGCCAGCCACGGATATATTGACAAAGCAATTGAATTACTTCGTGAAAGGTTGCCGGATTCCGCAGCCACCGTCGCGATGGCCTCGGCTCGAACGGATCAAGCTTTCGCGATCCTTGGTTTCAACTATGAAGAAATCGACACAAATTTGTCTGTTTGGATTCGCGATGCGATAGCCCATCAACAAACCAGTGAACTCCCAGAGCTTCATAAAAAAGTATCGCGCTTACTCTCGCTGATGCAATGTCTTTTGCAAGTTGGGCGTGAGCAAGAAGCGTGGACGATCGCAACCGTCTTTGCGAATTCTTCAGTCAATATTGCGGAGGTTCCTCTTCGCGACTTTGTGCTTCAGTCACTCAAGAAACCCAACCGGGACGATTGGATTGTCAAGTTTGCGGTTCGCCCAGGGGACCGTACCCTTTCCAGCGATTCGGAGAAGTTTCTCGTTGCCTCGATGACGGACATTGACATCTCCACTTGGAAATCACTCCTTGATTCGATCACTCGACTGATGCCAGGCGTGCCATTTGAGCGACAAGTTCACATCACATACGCACTCGCGACCGGCGAAATCCCTGCTGAATTTGATCCGGAAAAGGATTTCCCACGTCTGTATGACGAATTAGTGTCGGGACATAACTCGTTATCTCCATCGGTCCAACGCGTCCTTGTACGCAATACAGTTCCCCGATTTTTAAACACAAAAATCGTTTCCTTTTTTTCGCGTCTTGGGCAAGCGGAATTGGCGTCTAGAAGTTTGCGGTTGCTGATGCAACGCGGCGACATGGAAGCGACGAGTATGGTCGCCGAAAACGAACTCGACCATGGTCGAGCCGAAATCGCCAACGAAGCATTCCAACGAGTTTGGAAGCAAATCGCGATTTCACACCAAAGTGGCCAATCCTATCGGCGATCCTCCAGCGAACTTCACTTTGCTGTCCAAGCGATGGTTGGCCAATGGGTGTTGGCAAGTCGTCAAGGGCACACAGAACAGGAAAAGGAACTTCGTCGACAATTACGTCTAACATTGTGCTCGCCCTCGACCGAGATGCGCAGCGACCTGCTTGCCTATTTGGCTGCGAGAGGCGCACGATCGATGGCGAGCGAAGGTTATCAAGTATTGCTTCGGATGACTGCGTTTGGATCACCCGAGGCGACCGAGTTGTACGATGTCGCGAGAGAGTACTCGACCATGATTCGAAAAACGGATTTGAGTGAAGCAGCAAAATGGTTCGACTTGGCTGTGGGCGGCACCCTTGAATCAACCTACTTTTATCCAATCGCCTATGTCTCGCTACCCGTTTATGTCCGCCGTTGGAAGTTGGAAGATGCGATTAAGAATCAGGATGCAGAGAATGCAAGCCGTCACTTGGAACGGATCCTTCGGCTCGATCCGCTTGACATTGATGTTGCCGAACGTTTGTTGCCGATGATGACGCGAGTGTCTGATTCGGATCTCGAGACGAGGGAAACTGCTCCGGCGAATGATGATGCGATGAAGCAAGTTGGCGAGGAAGCCTTTAATCGCATTTGGAAACGCGGGAAACAATATGTACTGACATATCCTTTCGACGCAACGTCGGCGAACAATTTGGCTTGGGTAGCGGCAATGAACCGCCGCCACCTTGCCGAAGCAGCAACGATTTCTGAACAAGCGGTTTATGTGGAACCTGACAGTGCCATTTTTCGCGATACTTTGGCAGAAGTCTTATTTTTGCTTGGTAAAAAGGACGCGGCGTTGAAAATCGAAAAAGGTTGTGTTATCGACGATCCTGGACAATGGCATCTACACCAACAGATCAAAAAGTACACCGCGGCGATGAAGATGGAAGCACGCTAATTGCTGCTGTGTCTTATTGCATCGGGCAAGTAGCGTATCGGTCTACTTCTCCTTCAAGACAGATCCTTGGTCGCAAGAGCATTTCAACTTTTCGCATAGGCCATTTGCGTTGGCTATCCGTAACCGGCGACATGCTCTGCCAAGTGTGACGTGGCCTACTAAGTGCGAAGGTCAATCCTCAACTTGCTTTTGTCGGTTCAGGTTATTCCTTTTTGCCCTTCACTTTTGCGGGCGTCTTTTGCTGATCCTCGCCCCAGGACTGCTTGACCGCTTCGGGACGCATGGCATCGATTCCGGGAAGGTGGTACATCGCCAATGAAGCGAACATCGGATAATTGCATACGCACCCATGCTGGAGCCCAGGTGCCGCCATAACTCCGTTTGCCGGCACAAAGCTAGTGGTACAACCGGCCCGCATCGAGTTGAACGAGATCGTCAGGTTCCGATCGATGTCATACATTTCTACCGATGCATCACGATAGGTCATGATGTGTTCGTTACCAACGAGACGACCGCAGGTTCGAGCCTTCGGTATTTCGACGGCATCGTGAAGCTTTTCGCCCGTCAGGATGTCGACAAGAAAGCCCATGCCACCCGTGGTTTTGCTGAGGCTGAGAAACAAATGGTCGTCCATAATATTCGGAGAATAGATGCGTGCGTCTTTTTCCATATCCGGATTCTTCTGTGTCCACAATTCGGAACCATCCCCGGCCCTACTGGCAATGATATTGTTACCGTTGTAGGTCACAATCAGTAGTTTGTGTTTGGCGTTGTAACCCAGGAAGGGAATCGGCGGCTTCATCCATGGACGGATACTGGGCTGGTTGTGTTTCAGCCAGGAAGTGTAGTGAATCTTCCGTTCCCAAACCTGTGATCCATCCTCAGGATTCATAGCGAACAGCAATCCGGTTCTCGCTTGCTGATCCTCTTGTGTTTGATAACTATCGGTTAGGCAGTCGAGACCGTACAGAGTATTTTCCCCAAGCGTATAGGTGGTTTCTTCCATCGTACCATTTCTTGCCCACCTCACTTTTCCAGTAGTTCGATCTACACCGATCAACGACTCGCCGACTTTTGCAATCAGCAAGTCGCCCCAAAGGCGAACCTCGGTCCATGCCGGAACCGACTGCATCGAGATGGCGCTCTTCCTCTCCTTTACCTTTGCGATCGCCGCCTTCGATGCCGCAGTCAACTGTTCAGGAACTGGAATCGTATTAGCCAACTGCCCCGTCTCCACA
Source organism: Novipirellula herctigrandis (assembly GCA_007859835.1). Classification (GTDB taxonomy): domain Bacteria; phylum Planctomycetota; class Planctomycetia; order Pirellulales; family Pirellulaceae; genus Novipirellula_A; species Novipirellula_A herctigrandis. The sequence continues at coordinate 788,166 of SJPJ01000002.1, forward strand.
TCATAGGAAAGGATCTTATCTTCGGTGATGCAATAGAGACGATCGTCGGAAAGCGTATAGTTCCGCTCGGTGGGTCGACCATAAATGCGGCTGTCAAACATACGTGTGTTGAAGTACGGCGAATCGGGCATTTTTGTCTGCCATAAATAGTCTCCGGTATAAACGTCAACCGCATGCAGTGTATCGATGGTGATGATGAATAGACGACCATCTTTAATTAGCGGATAGGGATTCCGGTCATGTTGATACTGAGTTTCCGGCGGAAAAAAGCGATCGATATCGCCGGAGTACCAGAGGATACCCAGCGGCCATTTCACGAGTTTGTCTTGACTGACAAAGCTATTGTCGGCGCTGCCGGATTCATGAGACCAATCCGCCGATCCCTCAGGTGCAGAAATTCGAGCCAGCACAGAGTTTTCCAACCGGTAATCAATTCCCCCTTCAATCAACTCTTTCAGAATTTCCTGATCGACCTTGGAATTCAATGCCATCTTCCCAGTAAACGGTCGCAATGAATTCACTGCCGCAGACAATGTCTTGTTGGATGTCCCTAATATCAATGGATCGTTAACAACAACTCGGTTAGCCCAATAGGGTGTCAATATGATGTTACTGCGCGAGTGGATCACTTGTGCACGCCGACCGTACAGCCCTAACGCATTGAGCTCTTGGCGAGCTTTCGCAACGGTTGCTGCGTCTTTCTCCAAAACAACAACGCGCCATTCGGGAAGCTCGGCCGCTGCTAGGGCCTCCGTTCCATCTCCCCAGCCAAGAAAGAAAGCAAAACCGTTTTTGGGCGACATCTCAACGGTTTCGGTAACAGGAATACCGGCCTTAACGACAGCACCGTTTCCAAAACAGTGAATCGATCCCGTATCGGTCGCCGTGACCAATTTCCCATCGGTCACCAACGTGTTGATTGGGTTCCCATCAATTTTGCTTTCCCAAGTGATTTCAGGCTGTTCACCATTTTTCGGGATTGCAATAGCGACAATTCGATTCTCTTCACCAGCGATCAAAAGGTCACCGGCTTTGATCAGTGCTCGCAGTGAGGTTTTCATCTGCCACTTAATCGGAAACTCGATTACGCTCACCCCAACTTTACTGCCCTTGCTGCCCTTGGGCATTTCCTTTCGCCAAATCGGGGATGTGAGATCCCTAGCCACAATTTTGTCAAAGGCTCTGGCCTTCACGTAGGTGTGGCCACGATCAATCTGAAATTTCTCTGACTTATCATAAGTGGAAGCGTACAGGGTATCGGCCGTCACGATCGGTTCGGAATAGAGGTTCTCACTTCCTTCAGCCGACGCGGAACCGTTTGGCTTATCGCCACAAAGAAACGGCCGGTGCTTCATCACATATTCAGCACCCGCCGGAGCCTTTCTGGAGAATGAAAGCGGACTGGGAATGTCCTTCAATTCCGCTGGCTTAGGCGGGGCGGCATCGGCATGAGCAGCGAATAGGTTTCCGCCTTGGACCCAAAACTGATCATTCCCGGCGAGATACCAGTTGCCGCGCGGAACCGCAAATTTGACGTAGAAACAGGTGTAAGGATCCATGTCGCCGTTTTCCAAATCAAACCAAGCCGCCAGCGTTCTGCCTGAGGTTACAGCAAGCTTGTTGTTGATCACCGCCGAATATCCGTGAGGCGGTAGGCTTAAGTCGAAGTTGGACCCATGGTCACACATACCGTCCTTGATGATCGATAGCGAATCGCTTCGCCAAACCAGTTTGCCGGTTTGCGCATTGACGGCATTTTGATAGACACCTTCCTCCGGCCAAATACCGACGCCGAAATAGACCATGCCTTGATGTAGAACAGGCCCTCCACGCGCCGGCCAGCGCGAACACATCCGTCCATTGACGATCATCCGCATATCAGGCGTTCCCGCCGGAACGCCGCGCTGTTTCCAAATCAGTTGTCCGTTGTTTGCAGCAACACAATACAGATGACCGTCATCCGAGCTGAAGTAGACTCGCCCACTGTCATAAATCGGTGCGAACCTTACTGGTCCCTCGGCGACGGCTCGCCATTTCAATGCCCCCGTATCTAGATCAAAAGCCATCACTTGATCGCTCACGTTGGAGGGCACGAACAACATTCCATCCGCTGCAACTGGGGCATAGCTGAAATCCGCACACATCCTGTATTGATGCTCATACGCAGGAGCTGGCTTACCCAAAGAAATCGTCCATTGCTCGCCTAAAATTGGAGGCAACTGTTCTGAAGTTGCGCCCGAGCGATTTGCGTCATGACGCCATTGCGGCCAATCTGCGGATACGCCAACGCGGCCAATGAAAACAGAAGCGAGTAATAGAATGGGACCAAATGACTTCATGGTTTTCTCTCTCTAGATAAGCAGTAGGGCCGGTTCCTATGTTTGGAGTCGAGACACGGGTAACACATGTGCCGGCACATAGGTAACACTTTGAGTTTATCGTTTCGAGGCTGGTTTGCCAGCCTCCGCCACTTGGTTGAAGCGAGTGGAGCAAGATCCAACCAAGTGGCGGTCGTAGACGATTTGGTCCGTCCGCAGAGCGAGCTGGCCCACCATAATACGGCAATAACAGGTGTCCCAAACACCACCGATCAGGGTTGGTGATAAGCCGATCTTTTGATCCAAAAAGGCTTCGCTGATCTGATATCCCTTGCCATAAAATCGAAATGGATCCGTCCTTGGGTGAAGACGACGGGTTTCAAATTGCTTGCGCTAATTGAACGGGCGCGTGACTTCCGCGAATCATCGTTGACTAACTTCGTAGCGGCTTGCTGGCACTTCTATGTCCAGGGCGTGATGCGGACGTTGGACGAATAGGGCGCCAAGCCCGTCATGATTGCCGTGCGTGATGGGTCGCAGCCAGGGCTCGGGCAACTTGTGTTTGTGAAACAAACAGACCGCTTCATAAAACGCGTGAAGTTCGGCGTGACTGCCTGAGGATGGCCCCCCAGCGGCTCAATCCAATCGTTCAAGTCATCCACGGACACGAAGAGAATATTGGGGCGTTGCTCTTGCCCAAACGTTGAAGCAAGCACCGGCAACACGAACACGCAAGCCAACAATATGGCTTTCCCGGAGGTCTTTTTCCGGCTTCCCCGGATAGTGCAGCCGGAAACCGCTCCTGGTACAATCTGGCGTTCATTTTGACTGCTGCTCTCCACCGCGTTTAGCGTTTGGTGGCCTCTTCGTATCTAATCGCGTTTTGCACGATGAGCACGAATGCTGGATGAAAGGACGTATAAGGTATGAACAGAAGTACTTCACTAAGACGGGTGCCAGTATGGATTGGTGTGGTCGCCTTGATAGCCGTTGCTGTCGGCGCAGAGATGTCACGGGGAAACGACATCCGTACCAATACCTTGTGGTACGAGCGGCCGGCGAACCGATGGATGACCGAGGCCCTGCCTATCGGTAATGGGCCTATGGGAGCGATGCTGTTTGGCGGTACGGATATTGAGCGGATACAGTTTAACGAGATCAGTCTTTGGAGTGGACGTCGTATGGCCACCGAGCCATACGTTGAAAACGACGACATGGGAGGCCATCAGGCTTTCGGAGACATCTTCATTCACCTCGGACATGCCCCGGATAAAGTCAGCCACTACCGACGAGAGCTGAACATTGACCGTGCGGTTCACCGGGTGACCTATGAATACGAGGGAGTGCGCTACCAGCAGACCGCCTTTGCGAGTCATCCGGCCGGTGTGATTGTGATCGAGTTGACCGCCAACAAACCCGCCGCCTATTCGGGACGCGTCTGGCTGACGGACATGCACGAGGCTCAGATCAGCACCAGCTCCGACAACCACCGTTTGCGTTCGGAGGGCAAAATCGGCAATGGATTCGAGTATGAAGCTCAGCTGCATGTGCTCCACCATGGAGGTAAGTTGAAACGTGCCGTTCCTGAAAACCCATTGAGAATCCCCGTGTCGCCATTTGGGGTGAGCTTTGAAAAGTGCGACAGTGTAAGTCTGATCCTGAGCGCAGGCACAAACTTCAAACAGGATCACACAACCGAGTGGCTCGGTGAACATCCACACGCCGCGGTCACAAAGCGGGTTGATACTGCTGTCAAACGCGGTGTGGAAAGCTTGCTGGACGAGCACGTGGCCGATTTCCAAGCCCTCTTTGGCCGCGTCTCGCTCGATTTGGGCAGACCGAGTCCCGAGTTACTTGCTAAGAGTACCCGAGAACGTCTGACCGACTACACGCAAAACAATGTCGCGGATCCGCACCTCGAGGCGCTGTTCTGTCAGTTTGGTCGTTATTTGTTAATCAGCTGTTCGCGCCCCGGTTCCTTGCCGGCTAATCTGCAGGGTGTCTGGAACCACAGCAATCGCCCCGCCTGGGCTGGAGACTACCATTCAAACATCAACGTTGAAATGAACTATTGGCCGGCTGAGGCCGCCAACCTCGCCGAATGTCATGTGCCCTTCATTGATTACGTCGATAGCCTGCGCGAAGTGTATGCCAAAAAGACCCAGAAACATTATGGTGAGGTGCGTGGATGGACGCTACAGACCATGAACAACGCCTGCGGTGTTCAAAGTTGGAAGTGGAATCCGCCGGGAAGTGCCTGGTACGCCCAACACCTATGGGAGCATTATGCCTTTGGTCGTGACATCGACTACCTGCGCGAAACCGCCTATCCCATTCTCAAAGAAATCTGTCACTTCTGGGAGGACCATCTGAAGCGGCGTCCCGATGGTACTCTCGTTACACCAGACGGTTGGTCGCCCGAACAGTACAAGTATGAACCCGAAGAGGGCGTGACCTATGACCAGGAACTCGTTTACGATCTGTTCACCAACACCATCGAGGCTGCCGATGCCTTGGGTGAGGATGAGGAGTTCCGGGACCATATTGCGGCCATGCGGGAGGATCTCTTGAAACCGGCCATTGGAAGCTGGGGACAGTTGAAGGAATGGGAGATCGAACGGGACGATCCAGAAGACAAGCACCGCCATGTCTCACACTTGTTTGCCCTGTATCCCGGGCGGCAAATCAGCATGGCCCAAACGCCAGAACTGGCCGAGGCCTGCCGCGTTTCTTTGAATGCGCGGGGCGATGAGAGTACCGGCTGGAGTCGCGCCTGGAAAATCAATTTCTGGGCCAGGCTTGGCGATGGTGATCGTGCCCATCGATTATTACGGAGCCTGTTGAATCTGGTCACTGGGACAAAGACGATCTACGGCGATAGCGGCGGGGGAGTCTACTCGAACCTACTCTGCTCCCATCCTCCCTTCCAAATCGACGGCAATCTCGGCGCAACAGCCGGTTACTGCGAAATGCTTCTGCAGAGTCACGCGGGCCAGATTCAATTGCTTCCGGCACTGCCTGCTGCTTGGCCGACGGGTTCCGTTAAAGGGCTGTGTGCTCGCGGAGGATTCGAAGTGGAGATGACCTGGAAGGACAGTCGACTGACCTCGGCGGTGATCCATTCCAAGTCAGGTCAGCCCTGCCGGGTTACCTATAAAGATAAGACGTGGGAATCGGACACCAAGGCCGACGCAAGTTATCACTTGGATCAAAACTTGAACCGCCAGGGCGATGGGAATGTGACTCCAGAGTAACTGGATGTGCGTTAGCTGCCTGAAGGCTAAGCTGGAAACATGCAATCCGAAAAAAAGCGACATACGGACCAAACATCATGCCAAAAAGACCAAACCTCAATCGAGTTGTACCGATGCGCCTTGAATCAACTCTCGGCCTAAGCGCCTTGTATGCTGTGCTTCTACTCCTCCTGTCAACAACAGCAGCGAGTTCCGCGCCGCTTCAACCGTCAATCGCAGTGGACATCACGCGTCTGCACTGCGAATACCGCGAGCAGCCGCTGGGCATCGACCATCCGCAGCCGCGGTTGGGCTGGGAGATGGCATCGGATGTGCGCGGCGCGAAACAGACGGCTTACCGCGTGCTGGTGGCCTCGACCGCCGAAGCCCTGCAGGACAACAAGGGTGATTTGTGGGACAGTGGAAAGGTCGTATCCAGCCAAAGCGTGGGTGTTGTCTACGCGGGTGCGTCTCTGGCGTCCGGCCAGCGATGTTTCTGGAAAGTGATGGTTTGGGACAACGAAGACACGGCGTCCGAATGGTCGGCACCCGCTTGCTGGGAAATGGGCCTGCTGAAGGCATCCGACTGGCAGGCCGAGTGGATCGGCGACGGTAAACCGATACCGGAAAAAGATGAAGACTTTTTTGAGGACGATCCGGCGCCACTCTTCCGCAAACCTTTCAAACTCTCCGGTCCGGTCAAGAGTTCGCGTCTCTACATTTCCGCTTTGGGATACTACCGTGCATCGCTGAACGGCGAGGTGGTCGGCGATCATCAGCTCGATCCGCTCTGGACTCTGCCGCACAAACGTGTGTTCTATTCCGTCTACGATGTGACGGAGCAACTCTCGCCCGAAGCAAACTGTCTGGGCGTCGAGCTCGGCAACGGCTGGTACAACCCCTTGCCACTGCGTCTGTGGGGCCGCCGAAACCTGCGTGAACACCTGCCCGTCGGCCGCCCGCAGTTTATCGCGCGTCTGATGATCGAATATGCCGATGGCTCGAAAGAAACGATCGTCAGCGACGCCTCTTGGAAGTTCACCCAAGGCCCGATCCTGCGCAACAACATCTATCTGGGTGAAAAGGTTGATGCCCGTAAGGACATTCCCGGCTGGAACGAGCCTGGGCTGGACGACAGCGGTTGGTCGGCGGTGAAAACCGGTGCCGCTCCGGATGGCGCGCTGACGGCGCAACCGAGCGCGGCAATCAAGGTCACGAAGAAGCTTCGTCCCGTCGCTATTACGGAACCGGCCGACGGCGTCTACATCGTCGATATGGGTCAAAACTTCGGCGGTTGGGCGAGCTTTGATTTCAACGTACCCGCCGGAACGCAGATTAAGATGCGCTACGGCGAGCTGCTCAACGAAGACGGTACACTCAACCCGATGACCAGCGTCTGCGGACAGATCAAGAACCGGGCGGGCAAACCCCAGGTTCCTGGCGCGCCGCCCATCGCCTGGCAGGAAGACAACTACATTGCCCGCGGCGGGGACGACACCTATACCCCGAAATTTACCTTCCACGCCTTCCGCTATATCGAACTGACGGGGTTGCCCAGCCGCCCGTCGCTGGATTCCATCGAAGGCCTTCGCATGAACTCCGACGTGGAACCGGTCGGCACATTTGTCTGTTCCAACGATTTGCTCAGCCGCATCCAAGAAATGTGCCAATGGACGTTCTTGAGCAATCTGTTTGGCGTGCAGTCCGATTGTCCGCACCGCGAACGCTTCGGCTATGGCGGCGACCTGGTCACCACGTCGGACGCCTTCATGCTCAACTACGACATGTCGGGTTTCTATCCCAAGGCCACGCGTGACTGGGCCGACAGCGCCCTGCCCGACGGCATGCTGACCGATACCGCGCCATCGGTGGGCATCCAGTATTGCGGCGTCGGCTGGGCGATGGCGCACCCGCATCTGCAGACACAGCTGTACCGCTACTACGGTGACCGCCGCATCATTGAAGAGCAGTATGCCGTCAGCAAACGCTGGTTCGAACTGGTCCGCTCCCAAGCCCCGGATCACATCATCCGTGGCGGTCTACACGATCACGAAACGCTGCAGCGCGAAAAGACGCCGCCCATGGTGACACCGCTCTATTGCGAATCCGCCCGCATGCTCTCGAAGATGGCCTCCGTTCTCGGCAAGGCGGATGAGGCCAAGGAATATGCCCGGCTCGCCGAAGACATCAAAGCGTCCTACCTCGGCAACCTGTTCGATGTGGAAACGGGCGTCGCCGGTTCGGGGTTCCAGAACTCGCAATCCTTTGCCCTCTATCTGGACATGCTGCCGGAAGGCGACCGAGCCAAGGCGCTGTCGCATTTACTGAAAGACATTGAAAAACACAATGGTCACCTTTCGACTGGTATCTTCGGCACCCGCTTTATGCTCGATGTCCTGAGCCGCGAAGGCGAGGTTGAAACGGTCAACGCGATGGTCAACAAACGCGACTTCCCCGGCTGGGGACACATGCTTGAAAACGACGCCACCACGCTGTGGGAACACTGGGAGTTCAGCGACAACACCTTCAGTCACAACCATCCGATGTTCGGCTCCGTCAGCCAATGGTTCTTCAATTGGCTCGGTGGCATCGAGCCCGCCGCGGACGCGGTTGGCTTTGACCACATCGAACTGCATCCCCGCTTCGTCGAAGGACTCGATTGGGTGAAGTGTTCGCATCGGTCGATCCACGGCCCTGTGGTCTGCGACTGGAAACGCGTCGGCGACACCGTACAACTGACACTGCGCGTGCCGGTCGGCAGCACCGCAGAGCTGCATCTTCCGGCGGCAACATCCATCACCGAAAACGACCATCCCGCCGCCGAGTCGACCGGTGTGAATCAACTTCCCGCCAAAGGTCGCGTGAAACTGCAGTTGGAGTCCGGATCCTATAGCTTCGAAGTGCAACTCTGACGCGGACCAGAGGCGTCAGCCTCGCAGTTGGCGATCTGCTATTTTTGCAGGCCTTCGTCGCGCATTTCGCGCCAGAGTGAAGTCATTTCCTGTTTCATGGAGCTGACGATTTCAGGATTTTTGCTTGCGATGTCGTTGCTCTGCGCGGGATCGACCGACACATCATATAACTCTACCCGGTCGGGATCGGATGTCGCCAGCCATTGGTCGAGCGAAACGCCTTCTGCGCGTTTTGGCAGCCAGGCGACCAGCGTGTAGTTGTCTTTGCGCATCGAGATATGCGGCATGCGAAACCACGTGTCGCCGTGGTGCGGAAAAAACCAGATGGCGGAATCGTTGCGTCGCACCTTCTCATCCAGAAATGCATTAAAGGCATCGACGCCGTCCACGTTCCGGTTGGCGGGCACCTTGGCGCCGACTAGCCCGCAGACCGTGGGAAGGATATCGGTTCCGTTGAAGAGCACATCGCTTTCGGTTCCTGCGGGAATGACTCCCGGCAAACGGGCAAGTCCGGGCACGCGGTGACCGCCTTCGTATGGATAACGCTTCATGCCGCGCAGCACTCCGGGCGTGCCGAAACACTTATCGCGAATCGGATCTTCCCACTGGCCCTGCGACTCCTCGAACGTAACCGGGGTTTCCGGCCCGTTGTCGCTGGTGAACAGCACCAGAGTGTTCTGTTTGAGCCCCTCTTCCTCGAGCGTCTTCATCAAACGCCCGAAGGCATCGTCGAGCTGGTTCACCGTTCCGTAATAATCCTTCTTATGGGCGGAGATATCCCTTTTCGGCCGAGCGACCCGACCGTATTCATTTTGCTTTTCCAACTGCTCGACCCTGGGATTGCCGTATTTGGCGCTGTATTCCGCGGGCGGATCGATCGGGGTGTGCGGCTCGTGCGAGCACACATACATGAAGAACGGCTTCTCTTTGTTGCGTTTGGTCGCCAGCCAGTCGCGCGCGTCGTCAACGATCACGTCGCAATACCAACCATCGACCTCACCCACGGGCTCGCCGTTCTTGAGAAACGCCATGGGGCCGTGCGGGCCGCCCAGCTTGTCGAACGCATTGAGAGTGGTGCCCATCCAGTAGTCGAAACCTTGCTCGCTTGGGCCGGGATGGACATAACCGGTTCGCTCCAGCGTGGAAAGATGCCACTTGCCCCAGAAGGCGGTTTCGTAGCCTTCGTCCTTCAGCACCTCGGCAAGGGTGATCTCCTCGTCTTTCAGGTAAGTGTTTCTGCTGTGGATGTAGAAGAAGCCACTGCGGTAGGGATTGCGCCCCGTCAACAGCGCGGCGCGCGACGGCGAACAAACCGTTCCCCCGGAATGACAGTCGGTCATGCGCACGCCTTCGGAAGCAAGTTTGTCGAGGTGGGGCGTTTGAATGATCTTGTTGCCGTAGCAAGCGAGGTCACCGTAGCCGAGGTCGTCGGCAAGAAAGACGATCACGTTGGGCGGCGCATTCTCGTTGCCGTATCCGGGGATGGCGACACCCGCGAGGATCAACAGTGCCAAAACTTTGTTCATGATTCTCCTACAATCCAAAGGGGTGTCTCTTGCCGTGGGGGGCGACGGGGATGACGCTCGGTTTGGGACGGGCTTTGCCGCGGGGCCAGAACATGACCCAATCACCGGGCGACGTTTGAATGGAGTAGATGCCTTCGCCGTCATTCTTTACCTTGGCACCATTGGCGGCGGCCCATTGGGCGTTGGCCAACTGCGGTTCGACCTGGACCGATCCTCCGGCCTCGGCCTGAACGAGCACCCATTGCGTTTTGCCTTGCTCGCGGCGGGCGCTGACCAGAAAGGCTCCCTCCCCGCGCAGTTGATGGATCTGGGCGTCGGGCCACTCGGACGGCATGGCGGGAAAGACGCGTAGGCGCCCGCCCCAGCTTTGCAGCAGCATTTCCTGCATTGCAGTAGCGCCGTGCAGCGGTGTCTCCATCACTGGTAGCCCAATCTCAGAATAGAAGGTGTTCGCTTGCAAGTAGGACTTGAGTCCGTTGAGGAATCCAAACGCCCGTTCGCCATCGCCAAGCAACGCAGCCACGCACGCCCCACCCGTGAAGGAATAGCCCATCGCCCGTCCGAAACTGTGCCAGTGGGTCAGACTACGATCGATCAGTTCGCGGTCCGCAGGAGCTTCGGGGGTGAGGGTGAGCAGCGGGTAGATCGCCATCAGATGCGACCAGTGGCGGTGCCTGCCGGTCAGCTTGACGCCGCGGCCAATCATGCGACCGCTTTTCCCATCAAGGTGAACTGGAACAAGCTTGGCCTGGATCTCTTTCCAAACGGGGATCAACGGCTCGTCCTTTTCAAACAGGCCCTTCTCCGAAGCCAACTCTAATAGCCGTCCGACGCCCCATCCCAGGAGGTCGATATCGTAGGTGCAATCGGTCGCACGACGGTATTCCGGGCTGTACGTTTCCGGCAGACTCAATTGGCCGTCCTTGTTTTCCACAAGAAAGTGGCGGTAATAGTTCACGGCGCGCGTCAGTAGCGGATAAAGCACATCGTCGCGCAATTCGGCGTCCCGCCAATAACGGTATTCCAAATCGATGTTGTGGACGCCCCAAAGCAGGTTTCCGACTTCGCGTCCTAAGTTGGCGTCCATTGGTTCGCGGCCACCAGGCTGCCCCACTGAGCCCAAGAGGTCCCAGCCCGAAGTCGAGCGACCAATGGCATAAGAATCAGCGCGATAGGGTTCGGCCACGTTCCGGGCAAGGTTGTCGCGATTGATATCGAGCCGATGGCTCATCGCTGACACCATGCCGCGGCGGTTGGCCACGTACCCGCCACTGTGGGAGAGCTGAACATTCAGGTTCCACCATAACGCGGCCCACGCGGTGGGCTGGAGCCACGGCCCCTGGTTGTCGATGATCCACCCCTTGTCACGGGTTGCGCAGGCGAGCTTGTATTGCTGGATCCAATAGAAGGAATCCCAGTAGCGATCGCCGACGGAGACAAAACTGTGCGGATAGTAGTTGTGCCACCAGTCGCGATGCGTCTGCACCCAGGCGACCTGGTCGGCCGAGGCCGCGGCGCGCACGGCCTCGACGGCTTGAACCACCGCATTCTTGTCCGGGAAGCTATGCTTTACGCTCAGCCAGAGCATGGTCTTCCCTCCCACGCTTTTTTCCACCCATGCGACGGCGGTCTGTCCGCCCGCATAGAGGTTCTGCACGGCGGTCCGCACGCCATCGTCAAGCGTTGTACGCACAGGTGATGGATTAGCTGGAACCCGCATTTCATCGCGTGGAACGCGCAGCGTTCCGGCACGCACCGCTCTGGGGTTGCGCGGCTCCTCGGCGACATAAACGAACTTCGTCTCCTCGAGACTCCCTTTGGCGACCAGTTCAAAACGCATGACGGGCTCAGTGGCATGCACCAATGCCGACCACTCGACCGTGCCGCCTTTGGCAGAAAGCGTGCCCGTCGCTTCGGCATCCCACAACGACAACCGCGACTCGAATCCGGTTACGTCCGCGGGCAACTCCAGCCGTAGATGACCGATGAAGTGCCGTCCTCGGTTGAGTACGGCAGCGCCTTTCTCGGCGAGGTCGTCCTCCTCGATTGGGCGATGGTCGTGCGCCGCCGAGCAGCCGACATCCCATCGCAGCGTTCGGTCATCCAGTTTATACAGCAGCGTGCCCTGCTCCCCATTGCCCAGAAAGGGGCCTTCATACCACTGGGAGGGAAGCTTCTTCCAGCACATGTCCTGCTCGGCCAAGAAAGCAGGCCAATCCACCGCATCAACCTCAGGCTGCGCCGCTGCCGCCGCGTTCCACCAAAGCATGGCTGCGCACAGACCAATCGTTTTCCATTTCATACTCAACACAGCCGTTCTCATGAATCTTTAGCAACGAGTCATCTACGCTCCCCAAGACGAAGCGGTTTATTGCTCCCCAATTGCTCTTTGTGAATCCCACTTTGACCACCGTGTCATATTCAGTCAGGGGCTTGGCGGGCAGCGTGATTTTCAGGTCAGCACCCTCTTGAACATAGTCCGCTTTATCACCGTTTACCAGATACACGGTTGAGGCCGCGACGGCGTATTCCGATCGCACCGACGCGAATTCGGTCCGAAGGACTCGCGATTCCGCAAGCAATCGCTAACACGGCTAACATGGAGACTGCGGTGACCGCGGCACTCGATCAAGCTGTTACGTTTCGCTCGCCACCGCCAGGCTTGATTGTCCACAGCGATCACGGGTCACAGTACGCCAGTGGTGCGTTTCGAGAAAGACTCGATCGTCACAAATTGAAGCAGAGCATGAGTCGTCGTGGCAACTGCTATGATAATGCCCCCATGGAATCGTTCTTCAAGAGCTACAAGACAGAAGAAGTTCTAGACAAAATCTACGAGACTCACGAAGAGGCAACCCGTTGCGTCTCGAAATATATCGAGTCTTTTTACAATCCAATCCGCTTGCATTCATCGCTGGACTACCGCAGTCCAATCGACTTTGAACAAGCAATGCCAACGCAAATCAACGTCGGTGAATTCTGATCCTCAGGACTCACCATTTAGCTTCCCGTTAAGATCGTTCCATTGTCAACTTTTCGTGAGCAATTCCAGCTAGACGAAGCGTGCGTCCATCGAAGGGTAAGATTGCGCCGTATACCGATGGAATCAGACGAATGAGACGCTCGTCTGTCGTGTATCATAGCGTTGCGGGGAGTGACCGGCCTTGCTCTTCCAACTAGGCTCCAATTTTCCTTTGGCTGCGAACATGCGCTCCGTATCATCGTCGTTTTTTGACCCGCGATCGCTCTTCGCTTGGCTGCTTGTCTTGCTCTCTGCTGTGTTCGCCTTAGCGGATGACCGAGACTCGAATCGCGAATATCACTTTCGACATCTTGGCATCGAGGATGGCCTCTCGCACCCCGCTGTTCATTGCATCCTTCAAGACCTTGAGGGATTCCTCTGGTTCGGAACCTCCGATGGATTGAGTCGATACGACGGGTTCGAGATTCTTGCCTTTCGACCTTCGAGACGGGCTGACAGCGAAGTGGTCTTCCCGGTGAAGAGTCTGTCGCAGGATTCGTCCGGCCTGATTTGGATTGCTGCGGGGGGACAGGGTCTCTATCGCTTCGATCCTCACAGCCGTAAGTTCCATCACGTCGCACTGGAAGTGCCTGGTAGCGAGCTGCATCCAGCGCGGCTCCATCTTTTGGAAGTTTCTTCGATAGACGACGTGACCTGGGTTGGAACAAAGAACTCGGGTCTCTTGCGGTACGACGCAGCGAAGAGTGAAACCAAGCACTACACGCTCGTGCCGGGCGAGAAAGTTCAAGTCGAATCGATCGTTGCCTCAGCAAAGCACTCGGGCAGACTCTGGCTGGGCACACGTACCCACGGTCTGCTGTTGTTCGATCCGGATCTTGGCACCTGGGAATCTCATTCGAGGATGCGCGAAGCAACTCCCGGCCTTGCAAGACTCGGACCCGCCGTCATCGACGTGATCGAAGCCGACGCGTTTGCGGAATCTCAGCCTCCCGCGGTTGCTTTGTCCGACTTTAAAATCTCGGGCGAGCACGCTCTCCGGCGAGGCAGCATCACGGTCACGCACGAACAGAATCGCATGCTTGCTTTCGAATTCACCGCGTTTGACTATTCCGCTCCGGAAGCAAACCGATACACGTGGATTCTTGATGGATTTGACAAAGATTGGCATCCTGTGTCTCCGACCCGGCAAGCGGTCTACACGTCTCTTCCCGCTGGTGATTTCACGCTTCGCATCAAGGCCGCGAATAGCGACGGCGTTTGGAACGAGGCGGGGCTCTCAATCGGTTTGACGATACTGCCGCCGTGGTGGGCGACGTGGTGGTTTCGCAGCGGTGGGGCTATCGCGATATTGGGTCTGACCGGTGGAACCGTTCGTTGGCGGAACCGGCGCATTCGAGAGCAAAACGAAATCCTTGCCGTCGGTGAACAACGCTATCAAAATTTGTTGGCCAACACATCCGAATTGCTCTGGTGCATCGAATTCGACGAACCCGTTTCATTGGATCTTGCCGAGATGGAGCAGGTCGAACGACTCTTTAATGCCCGCGTGGTCGAATGCAATGAGGCGTTTGCCAGATCGTATGGGGCAACAACGCAAGAAGCGCTGAATTGGCATGTTGAGGACTTTATTCCACGCTCACTTTCCACGTCCGTCCCATTCCTGCTCGAAGCCGTGCGGTCACGTTTTCGAATGGAAGACCTTGAAACCATCGAGCAGTCAACCGAAGGAAAGACGAAGGTATTCATCAACAGCTTCATGGGCACGATCGAAGACGGCAGAGTTTTGAGAGTCTGGGGAATGTGCCGGGATGTTACCGAGACTCGCGAAATCGAAAAGCAAATCCGTTTAAGGCAGGCGGCGATCGAAAGTACCCACGACGGTTTCGTCATTGCTGACGCGACCGAACCGGGTTTTCCGTTGGTGTTTGTGAACGAGCGTTTCCAGCAGTTCACCGGATATTCAGAGGATGAGATTCTGGGCAGAAATTGCCGGTTCCTTCAGGGGGCCGATACCGACCCAAATACGATCGAAGCGATACGAACGGCGTTAAATGAGGAAGAACGGTTTCAGGGCGAACTACTGAATTACCGAAAAGACGGGACGCCGTTCTGGAGCTTCCTGCGAATCTCTCCTGTCCACGACCGCTCGGGAAAGCTCACCCACTTTGTCGGCATGTCGACCGATATCACCGAGCGGGTGCGCACGGAAGAACTCAGTCAGCAACAACGTGATCAGCTGGAACATGTTTCTCGGGCGGCGACGCTGGTTGAAATTGGTGCTGCGCTCGCTCACGAATTAAATCAACCACTGGCAGCGATTCTTCGTAACGCCCAAGCCGCCCAGCGGTTTCTAGACACAGAAACTCCCAACCACGACGAACTCCGCGAAATCCTTGCCGACATAATCAAAGACGACCGGCGGGCCGGAGATGTTCTCAAACGCATTCGCCAACAACTCAGCAAGGATGCCAGCGAACGGACGAGTGTCAATCTAAACGAAGTTGTCAAGGACGCGTTGGCACTCTTAAGCCATGAACTAATCATCAAACATACCGAGATCAAATTGGATTTGTCAGAGGAGCTGCCGCCCGTTCTTGCCGACCCAATACAGATACAACAGGTCATGCTAAATCTCGTTCTCAATGCCGAGGACGCGATGGAGAGCACGCCACCGGGACAATCCAAGATTACTGTTTCAACCACTGTGCAGGGAGATTTTGTGCAGGTATCTGTCAGTGATGCGGGACATGGAATTCCCCCCGATCAACTCGAATCGATCTTCGAGCCGTTTCATACCACCAAGAACAGTGGAATGGGGGTCGGTCTTTCCATAAATCGGACGATTGTCGATTCGCATGATGGTAAGATGTGGGCCGAAAACGTCGCAGCAGGAGGCGCGAGAATGATCTTTTCTCTTCCAATACTCACCCATGCCCATGATTAAAGAGACCCAGAATAAAGCCGCCACGATTTTCATCGTTGACGATGATGACGGCGCGCGGAAAGGTGTGCAGAGATTATTGGATTCGTACGGTTATCGAACCGAAACGTTCTCCTCTGCAAAGGCCTTTCTCGATCGCTCACCAATTGACGCCGAGGGCTGCTTGGTCCTGGATCATCACATGCCGGAAATGACGGGGATGGAATTACTGGATGAACTCACCGGCATTGACTGCAAGATCCCCATCGTCTTCCTCACCGCACACGGTGATATTCCGACCAGCGTCAAGGCGATCAAGCGTGGAGCGGAGGATTTCTTGTCCAAGTTGGCCGAGGAGAAGGAGTTGATTGATGCGATCGAACGATCTCTGCAGCGGTCGCGTAAAACTCGGGATGAAAGCGATCGAAAACGGTGCATTCAGCAACGTGCCGATAGTCTCACCGCACGTGAGCGAGAAGTTTGCAGCTATGTCGTTGCCGGTTGGACCAATGGGCAGATTGGCAAACAGTTGGGCATCTCCGAGCGGACGGTGAAAGCGCATCGCCGTGCCGTCATGGAAAAATTCGAAGTCAGTTCCCTGGCCGAGCTGGTTCGGCAAACGATGGTTGTCGGAATGCAATTACCGGAATGAGCTTCGCTTTTGGGACGCCAGCCGTAATTGCTCCGATAATTCTTTAGCTGCTTGGTCCAACGCTGTGACGCATGACGCGTTGACGAAACCGACGTATGGTGCCGTGCTTGCACGCACCAGAGAGCGTTTTGGTGCATGCAAGCACGGCACTCTACAATTTGAAAAGTGTCTCATTAGTATGCATCACCGCGTTGCGTTTAGGCGCTAGTCGCTTGTTGATTTTGGTTCGTTCTACTGGCGCGGAATGACGCGAGCAAGAATCAACAGCCTGCTAGCCTTGGTTCTCGTGGACAACGCTATGCACGAGGCTCGCGCCCCGTAGCCAATACATTTCTTTTCCAGACCTGCACCAAAGGACAATTGGCCACCGCGGATCTCTTGCCTAAAGTTGCCCTTTGTGAATGATCCGGAACGAGGGGAGTTGATTAGCAAGAATGAATCGCAAGGGTGGTAGGATCGCGTTTGTTCACCAAGACGCTTCAGGCGGGACCTCATTGGTTCGCATTGCCCGGGCTGCGAAATTGCAGGCCGAACTGTATGCATCCATCGAGGCGTTTCTGGCTGCTGACGATCGCGCCGACGTCGAGTGTGCTGTTTTGCACGAAACGCAACCGGATGACATCGCATTCCAAGCGTTGCGAGAAAGCAAAGGGGCGTACGGCAAATTGCTTCCCGTCATCCTGCTCGCTGGCAAGGACGACGCGGAGTCTCGACAACGTGCACGAGACCTGGGGGCCGCAGGTTTTTTTCGAGAACCGGCCGACGGCGAAGCGCTTTTAGATGCAATTCGCTGGCTACTCTGCGATTCAAAAACACCTGAGGATCCCGAGTCCAAGTCGCTGAATCGTAACCATGACTAAATAACCGCATCACAATACCGAGCAAGAATCGCCCTGTGGAAACAATTCTGTTTTGGGGCAAACAAAGAACCTTTTACCAATTCCCAAGTATTTCCAATCGGAGAAGATAGATGAGCAAATTTGTTGTAACCGTTTTTGACAATGAAAAAGCTGCTTACGAAGGCTCGAAAGCAATGCTGCAACTCGATGGCGAAGGCAGCATCGCGTTGTACGCCGGTGCCATCATCACCAAGGGTGCAGATGGAACTGTTGAGATCAAAGACGCCGTCGACGAAGGCCCGATTGGCACTGCCACCGGCATGTTGCTTGGCACTCTGATTGGTGCTCTTGGCGGTGCAGGTGCCGTTGCCGCCGGTGCCGCTGCGGGTGCAGTTGGAGCGGGCGCTGCTGTTGGATTGGCCGGTGGCACTTTAACGGGCTGGTATAGCGACTTGTACAACGTGGGAGTTGACGGCGAATTTCTTAGCGATGTTGGTGCACTGATGCTGCCGGGCACCTCCGCGGTCGTTGCCGAAGTCACCGAAGGTTGGACCACTCCACTGGACAGCCGTATGGAAAAGTTGGGCGGAGTTGTCTTCCGTCGTTACCGTATCGATGTTGAGGACAACCAAATCGCTCGCGACATCGAAGCGACCAACCGCGAACTCGATGAGCTCGATGCCGAGTGGGATCAAGCTGTTGGCGAAGCAAAAAATAAGCTTCAAGCCAAACGCGACGCTGCAAAGGCCAAATTGGCGGCTCTCAAGGACAAAGTTGACAACAAAGTCGCATCGCTCAAAGAAGAATCTGACGCAAAACTTCAGAAGCTTAGCGACCAAATCGGCGCTGCCAAGGATGATGTCAAAGCCAAGTTTGAAACGCAAAAAGAACAGATGAAGGCTGACTATGACGAGCGAATCGGCAACCTCAAAGAAGCAGGGAAAAATCTCGAAAAAGCACTCACTTGAGTGCGTGATTTGAATGGAACGGTGGGTACACGACCTGCGTGCCCACCCGTGGTGATACTAGCCACTTTGGATCTAGCCTCGGTTGTCATCGGAAATAGTGAGAACTGGGGCTTTTTCGAGAGTGGCAAAAAAACTATTCTCACACATATCTACGACCACTCTTTCAAAGCCAGCAACATGACCAAAACTAAATTTCTTGCGATGATCGCCGTCGCAATGCTCGTCTCCTGTGTGTCGACTCCGTCGTTCGCGGAAAGCCAACCGAACATTCTCGTCATTTGGGGAGACGACATCGGCCAGTCCAACATCAGTGCCTACACGCGAGGCATGATGGGGTATCGCACTCCAAATATCGACCGCATCGCGCACGAGGGCATGATCTTTACAGACTACTACGGCGAACAATCCTGCACCGCGGGTCGCGCGTCGTTCATGCTGGGCCAAAGTGTGTACCGTAGCGGACTCTCAAAAGTCGGTTTGCCTGGTGCCAAAGAGGGAATCAATACGCTCGATCCAACGATTGCTGTTTTGTTGAAGGATCAGGGATATGCAACGG
Source organism: Novipirellula herctigrandis (assembly GCA_007859835.1). Taxonomy (GTDB): domain Bacteria; phylum Planctomycetota; class Planctomycetia; order Pirellulales; family Pirellulaceae; genus Novipirellula_A; species Novipirellula_A herctigrandis. The sequence goes on from SJPJ01000002.1 coordinate 807,073, forward strand.
GGCAATTCGGCAAGAACCATTTTGGAGATCGTGACGAGCATTTACCGACCAATCACGGTTTCGACGAATTCCTTGGCAACCTTTACCACCTGAACGCTGAAGAAGAGCCCGAGGTCGAAGACTACCCCAAGGATCCCGAGTTCAGAAAGAAGTTCGGCCCCCGCGGTGTCATCAAGTCATTTGCCGATGGCGAGATCGAGGACACAGGTCCGTTAACGAAGAAGCGAATGGAAACGGTCGACGACGAAACGGTTGCCGCAGCGGTTGACTTCATTCAACGATCTCACAAAAGCGGAAAGCCTTGGTTCTGCTGGTGGAATGGCACGCGAATGCATTTCCGCACCCATGTCGCTGAAAAGATGCGTGACAAGGCCAACAAAATGTACGGAAACCTGGACGAATATCAGGCAGGAATGGTCGAGCACGACATTCACATCGGCGTCTTCCTAAAATTGCTGGACGATCTCGGAATCGCCGATAACACGATCGTGCACTACTCGACCGACAACGGACCGCATTACAACACTTGGCCGGACGCCGCCGCGACTCCGTTCCAAGGTGAGAAGAATTCGAACTGGGAAGGTGGTTGGCGAGTGCCGTGTGCCATGCGTTGGCCCGGCGTGATTAAGGCTGGTTCGGAATCCAACGGTGTTGTACATCACATGGACATGATGCCGACCTTTTTAGCCGCCGCCGGTAAAAAGGACCTCAAGACAGACTTGCTCGACGGATACACGTCCAACGCTCTTGGTCGCCAATACCAAATTCATCTTGATGGTTACGACATCACGGAACACTTGAAAGACCCGCAGGGAACGGACAGCCCGCGAAAAGAAGTATTCTACTTTTCAGACACAGGCGATTTGACGGCACTTCGCTATGAGGACTGGAAAATCGTCTTCCTGCAACAGAAAACGATGGGGACTCTCCGCGTCTGGATGGATCCTTGGGTCGAACTTCGCACTCCCATGATCTTCAACTTGCGTCGCGACCCCTATGAGCGTGCGTTATTTACATCGAACACGTACTACGACTGGATGATCGACCGCGCATTCATGCTGGTTCCGGCCCAGCAATATGTTGGAAAGTTCCTTGAGACCTTTAAGGAATATCCACCTCGTATGGAACCTGGAAGTTTCTCGCTTTCCAAAGTGATGGAGAAAATGAAGGACTCCGGCGGTTCAAAGTAGCTGCACCTCGGTATTGCCAAACAAAAAGCGGGCTTCTGCCATTGGCCTTGGCCCGCTTTGTTGTTGGATGCTTGAAGTTTCAGCTACACTGAACTTGCATCGTTACTTCGGAAATGGACGCGACAGAGCCAAATTTCGGAGAATAAAACGCCAAGTATGGTGATGACACCAAAGCGAATATTTTAGAGCATATCGAAAAAATCCGTGAATCTTGCAATGCCCAAATCAATTACCTGGAGCGGTCATAGAACGAGAGCGTTAGCGACGTCGCAGGTGGCGTAATTTAGCAAGACACGATGGTTTATTGTCGGGTTTGGTAGTGGACGAGGCGACGGGCTGACGCGTCAGAATTCGTTGCCTCGTCCACTACGATAGTAATTGATCGTGCGCTGCTAACCGGGTCGGATTCAGCGAAATGTTATCTATCCTCCTTTGTTTAAAAAAGATCAAGTGAACCGAATGAACATGTTCTCCAAGAATCGAATTCTCGCCATTCATTTCGTTTGGGTAACCGTCTTCGTATCAAGTTTAAATGTTGCAACAATCGGTTTCACCCAAGAGCCGGATTCTTTGCCGTCGTGGAATGATGGGCCGACCAAGGCTGCGATTGTCGATTTTGTGAAACGCGTGACCACCGAGGGTGGCCCCGACTACGTCAAGCCTGCCGAGCGAATTGCAACGTTTGACAACGACGGATGTCTCTGGTCCGAAAAGCCCTTCTACTTCCAGTTGGCGTTCGCGATCGACCGAATCAAGACGCTTGCCAAGGATCACCCCGAGTGGAAGTCGGAACAGCCCTTTCAAGCAGTACTCGAAGACGATTTGGAAACGGTCGCCAAGTCAGGGATGGAAGGATTAATGAAGTTGGTCATGGAATCGCATGCCGGCATGACAACCTCTGAATTCGAGGTGATCGCCAGGGACTGGCTTAACACGGCCAGGCATCCACGATTTGACAAACGTTATCACGAGCTTGTTTTCCAACCCATGCTCGAGTTGCTGGCGTATCTCCGAGCCAAAGAATTTAAAACGTTTATTACGACCGGCGGTGGAATCGAATTCGTTCGTGTGTTCGCAGAAGATGTCTACGGAATCCCGCCTGAGCAGGTAGTCGGCAGCAGTATCAAAACAAAGTTTGAACTTCGCGAAGGCAAACCCGTTCTCGTCCGCCTAGCCGAAATTGATTTTATCGATGACAAGGCAGGCAAACCGGTCGGAATCAACAGCCACATTGGCCGTCGCCCCATTGCCTCGTTTGGCAATTCCGATGGCGACCATCAAATGTTGCAATGGACAGCAGCAGGAGATGGTGCTCGATTTTGCCTGCTGGTTCATCACACCGACGCCGATCGAGAGTGGGCTTACGATCGCGATTCGCATGTCGGTCGGCTCGACAAGGCACTGGTGGACGCCCAACTGCGAGGTTGGACGGTCGTGGATATGAAACATGACTGGCAAGTGATCTATCCATTCCAAAGCCAGTAAAAGAGTCTCGTACGACTCGCCGATTTGTGAGCCCGTCCGTAAAGAAACGTAGTAACGTTCCGGAGTTGCTCACAAGATGAAAAACGTGGTATCGGATCCAGCGACTCGAACAACTCTCGTGCTGATGACGCACCGATTTTTGAGGGAAATTGCGTTGCGTTGTCGCTATCGCAGCAATCGGCTCACGTGGCGGATAGCTTGCCCATCATCATGCGGTGCGCACTCGCATCAGTGTTGTGACGCAGCGTTACCCGATTCGGAAAGTCGATCATCAAAATGATGCAGGAACTCATCTTCCCGCACTCGGCGGGGCGAGTTAACGTTCCGGCAGTGCTGCCCACAGATGCCCCGGAAGTACACAGGATTTCATCTTGCGATTACAGATCGGTTCGCTATCAAGATTGCTTTGCAGCTTTTCTTCAGCTTTCGGGAAAGAAAATCGCTGTCATCGTCGAACTTGATTTTGCTCGCTTTGGCAAGATGCACGCCTATGTTTAGCGGCACTACCTAGAGGGTGGTTTTTCGACTCTCAAAGTCCAACGGTTCCTCGTTGCTGCGGACACTTCTCCGTCAGCATCAAAGGGTTTAGCGATCGCCACCCTGGTAGACATCCGAAGTTTAGAAGCGTCACACTGTCTTATCGGCGTTTGAACCGCTAACAGAACATCACGCTTTGTAACCTGTCGAATTGCTTGCGTTCTGCCTACTGCCAAATCATTGGCATCTTGTCATTCGGCCGCAAAAAGGATGGTGGATGGGCAAATCTCTCGGCTGGGTCACCGCGACCCACACGCTTCGCTGTCACGCACACTATCACGTAAGCGGAACAGGCCATTTGTATCAAGGACCGTTAAGAGTTTCCTTTGCCATGACGATGAATATTCCCTGGTTGTTTGTCGCTATGTGGAACGCAATGCACTGAGTGGGACATTGGTCAGAGCCGCAGAGGACTGGGAATATGGCTCCCTTGATCGCTGGCATCACAAACGAGATCGCAATCCACGACTGCTCAGGTCATGGCTGATTCCCCGTCCACGGGGTTGGACGATCCGGCCACGAACACTGACAGCGTCGCCGTCACCGTAAGCTATAATGACGCGCTGCTTTTCTCAAAACGCTGGCACTACATTGAAAAATGGCAGCAACGGCCCCGGCGAGTTGTTGGCCAGAGTAATTTACGACCGCCACAATGACCCGAATGAGGAAACAAACCTGATCGAATCCTAAGACTGTTAAGTCAAAACGGCGATCGAATCCTTTCGCAAACACGCTCCACAAAAGTCTGCGGAGAGTGTCGAAATGAAACACAAACGCGGGCTCGAGGAAACTCGACGATACGGTCAGGGAAACTCGGAAGCACTTGCGCTAAAATGAAGTTTGTTCACAACAGGCTTCGGCGAACACCGCTTCCATCGATGTTCGTAGTGACGTCTCCAGCCGGATTTTCGGAACGATTCTGCCTAAAGGCGGTACTGCAAGCAATTTAACAGAACACCAAACACAGTGACCTCCAGCAAATTTTTGCCACTCATCTTTCAGGACACCAAAGAATTATGTTTTCCAAAACGCTGCTAGTTCTGATTCTTTCTCTTTCGCTATCTGGCATTGCCTTCGCCGAGCAACCCAACGTCCTGCTGATCATGGTCGATGACATGAACGACTATACCGGCTACCTGGGCGGTCATCCGCAAGCGATCACGCCCAGCCTGGACGCACTGGCCGGAAGTGGCGTCCGCTTTGTCAATGCTCATTGCAACGCGCAAATCTGTGCGCCGTCGCGGGCAAGCATGCTGACGGGCATTTATCCGCATCGATCGAGGAACTATTGGTTTGACGATTGGTATAAAAACGACACGCTGAAAAACGGCAAGTCCCTGGCCCGGTTCATGAAGGATAGTGGATACGTGGCCTATGGCACCGGGAAATTGATGCACCACGAACAGACCGACGACTGGACCGAATTCGGGATACCTCAGGATCCAGGACCTTTCCCGTCCAATGGGAAGAAGAAAGTCGGCCATCCGTCTATCCCACAACCCTTTCGCGACATTGGTGCCATCGATGGTGTCTATGCATCGCTGGCCGATGTTCCCAATGTTCGTCCCTCAAGAAACTTCCCTGGTTACAAGGGTTGGACGACTCGAATGGGAAAGCCGTTTCGCTACGAGAGCGACGATGACCGAGATCTGATGAGTGACGAGTTGCAGGCGAATTGGACCGTCGATCGTTTGAAGCAACTGGAAAACCGTGAGGAATCAGTTCCGTTTTTCCTGGCGGTTGGTTTTTCACGTCCACACACGCCGCTGGTCGCGCCGCAAAAGTACTTTGACATGTACCCACTGGATTCTCTGAAATTGGCGGCGATCAAGGAAAACGACCGGGAAGATTGTCATTTCGCTTCGGTGTTTCCAAAATGGGATCCAAAGTGGACGAATCACTATCAGAAACTGGTTGATTCTTACTCCACAGCTGAGGAAGGATTGCTGAGGCATCTGCAAGCGTATCTCGCCTGCATCACATTCGTAGACGATCAAGTCGGAACGGTTGTGGACGCACTGGACAACAGCAAGTTTAAGGACAACACCATCGTCATCCTGGTCAGCGACCACGGCTACCATCAGGGCGAGAAGCAGTATCTGTACAAGAACTCGTTGTGGGAAGAAAGCACTCGCGTGCCGATGATCATTCGTGTTCCCCAGTTGGTAAACAATGGCGGAAAAGCGGTGGATCATCCTGTGTCTTTGATTGACATCTATCCAACGATTGCCGACCTTTGTGGTCTTGGCAAAAGTGATAACAGAATCAACGAAGATGGTGCGTCGTTTGATGGACACAGCCTGAAACCATTTCTGGTCGATCCCGAAAACGACCAGTGGAATGGCCCCGATGTCGCGCTTTCGGTCGTCATGACGCCGGGACCGGATTCGGATAGAGGGCTGGAGCCGTCATTTCACAGCTACTCCGTCAGGTCCAAAGACTATCGCTACACGCACTACGTCAGCGGCAAGGAAGAACTATACGACCACACGAATGATCCGCATGAGTGGACGAACCTCGCTGACAATCCCGAGTTTGCGGACATCAAGACCAGCTTGAAAGCACAAATGGAAGCTCTTACAGGTGATCTCGACGAAACATCATTTAAGCCCGTGCGAATGGAATGACAGGAAAAATCTAAGGGGAAGGGAAAAATCTAAGGGGAAGGGGGTGAATGGCACGGGCGTAAGCTTAAGCTGCGGTGGCGTAACGATTTCGGTTCGGATTGCGTGGGCATTGCATCAACTTGTAGTTCTTCGCTCGACGCTTCAATTCTCTTTTTTCTTGGCGGCCAGGACGGTTGCCGACGGTCAACTCGGAAATGACTTCAAGCAGGTTGTCCCACTGCTGATTCCTTCGTGACGCCCCCAGCCTCAGCGATGCGGCGTACTCCTCCAATGCCTGCATCGCGCCGGTAAAACTCAGGCGTGTTGGGCACACATTGAACCTCAACGCTGACGCCAGCATCGCACTACGAACAAGGTTGTAGCCGATCATGTGGCAATGAATTTCCTTGCGAACCATTTGCGGGCTCTTGCACCGCAAGTGATCCATCTGCATCTGGGTCTTGAGGCTGCGGATATGCAACTCAACGGTCCACCTCCGGTAGTACAGGTGCGCCAGTTCTTCGGCTTGATAAGTCTCCGCGTCAATCAACGTGGTCGCCAGTATGATCTCACGCGTTCGGAAACCTTTCTGTTCGACTCGATACTTGATGTGACGAACGAAGATTGAGTTTGGATACGCTTCATATTCTTCTTGGCTCATCCAAGTCGGACGCTGAGGCCTTTGATAAAGAACGAGCTGGTCGAGGTAACCCTGTTTCAGTCCGCGTCGGGAAAGAAAAGGGGAAGGGGGGCATTTTTCGCACATTTTTCGCATTGCCCCGGTTAAGGGCATGGTAGATGTAGCCTGCTTCATCGGCACGTTTGATTCTTGGCATACCATCAGTTGGCTAAAGAAAGATTGATCGTATTCGCTAGAGAATATCAAACCAAGTCCCGAAAAACGACCCCCTTCCCCTTTTCCTCTTTAGAGGCGACCTTCCGTGGTTTCGTCGTGAAACAATTAGCACACGGAGGGTCGTTTTTTTTGACTCCCAAGTCAAGCGAGATAACTCGCGGCACAGTCACAACTTACGAAATCAGGAAGCCACGAAGTGGCGCTGTCCAGCTAGTCTGACCCCGGCGAAGCCTCTTGCCCCCAAAGAGACTTCTCTCTTGATTTTTCCAAGTCTCGTTCTGAAAAAGCGCTTATTACCTGGGCCGTAGCAATGATGTGTGCTCTTTTCTCAAGATTACGCGACCACCGCACGAGTTCGTTAGGATGGAATTTGTTAACTCCAACCTCTGCGAATACTACTAGACTCTTCGTGTCGAATGGAGCCGACGAAATTACAGCGATCGCAGTCTCGATATCACCCAATTGCATCAACCCCGCCACAATTGCCTCCTCGCTACCATGCTTTTGTACGACGTGCATACTTGAAAACTCACCATCAAAAACCGCGAGCGATCTTAAGGACTTCTCGTCTCTATTCCGTGTGTATAGATACGCCAGCACGGGGCGCACTGAGCGCCAAAGCCGATGGTTGTTTTTTCCAATCTGATTTATCGCCTCTATCGATTCTTGAACTCTTTTCTCGTCATTCATTTTACCCGCTCCGAGGCCCCATCCTACCCAAACGGCGATCTTTTCAAAGTCGGTCATGCATTTATCAATAGCTCGATCCAGACCCTGCCGGTCGTCAATGCGTGGCGGTCTGATGCCTGTCGAAGCGAACACAGCGTTGATGGCCCTGCGCCAAGTTATGGAGGGCAAATCGTTCAAAGCGGGGTTTCGTTTTTTGCTTAAGCTGATCGCGTCACGCACGGCTTGATTCTGCGGAAGGCCTGATTTTACAAAGGCTGCGATTGCAATTTCTATATCTCCGTTGAGTGCTGCTTGACGAGCCAGCATGTACATGGCGTCGTCCTTCGCATTTGGTAAGCGTTCTAAGCAACTCTCCACAATCGCATCAGCTGTAGCATACTTACGCAAGTTTGATGCAAGACGTATCGCGTCAATCCATGGCGATAACTCTCGTTCCATTTTTGGAATCCACTGAATTCCTCCCTGGCGTTGAATCGATCGATAAATGCACATTGACTGTAGAGTTTGCAATGTGGAGTTTGGGGCTACTGACATGATTTGTGTAGCCGCCTGCAAATCGCCGATTGAGGCGAATGCATCAACGATTGCGATTGATTCAGCCATCGTTAACTCACGATCCACGATACAGGTCCGCAACTCAGTGACTGGGTCTATTGTTTCGACACCGTATGAGTTAGGCGGTTTAGTTGCGAGCGACAAAAATATGACGCACATTAATCTGAAAACAATCATTGGATTCGCCACGATTCTGCACCCTAAAATTCCGGCGCGCCAATGGGAGGAGGGCTATTGCCTGGTGGCAATGAGCACACAGCGCGGAGCTTGATACAGTTGTCAGGACATTTTCCTTTTGGTCTTGGCTTAATTCTACCTTTACTCTGATAGCAACAACCTGATTTGAATCGAGCCTTGTTGCAATTGTCTTGAAGAATGCCAGCAAGCTTTATCATCGCGGCCTTAACTTCCATCTGCACAAATGCTGATTGCTCGTCGAGAGTCTCCTCAAGGCAATCGGTAAAGGAAATAAAAGGGGAAGGGAAATAAAAGGGGAAGGGGGTCAATTTTCGCACTTTCCCATTTTTCGCATTGCCCCGGTTAAGGGCATGATAGATGCA
>SJPJ01000002.1:815574-815826 GCA_007859835.1 Novipirellula herctigrandis
CAAGGGCATGATAGATGTAGCCTGCTTCATCGGCACGTTTGATTCTTGGCATACCATCAGTTGGCTAAAGAAAGATTGATCGTATTCGCTAGAGAATATCAAACCAAGTCCCGAAAAACGACCCCCTTCCCCTTTTCCTCTTCTTTTCCTCTTCCTCACTCCCCGCTCCAAAACCACGGCCATCGCATCAAAAGTTAACCAAGTATTCGTTTCAGACTTGCCTAAGTCCAGTGTCGGTGCGAAAGATTTCAT
>SJPJ01000002.1:815836-828032 GCA_007859835.1 Novipirellula herctigrandis
CCCGAAAAACGACCCCCTTCCCCTTTTTCTCTCCGCGAGTTCGTTATGCAGGAATGTTCGCATCGAGTGGCCGGCAGGAAAGAATCGAGCGCAGTCGTCAGTTGATTATGAATCAACAGCAAGACGACGATGGCTTGCCAGGCGAGACCACGCTGCCGGAGGAACCTTCTTTCGATCCGCCTCTTCATCAATCGATCTGTCCGCAGTGCGAACGTCCACGCCGGACAGTGCAAACGATTGACCCGGCACTGACGATGTCGGTCCTGGCACTGGCCAGTCTACTGCACGAGGCGACTTCGCAGCAGATCGCATCCGGTCTCGACACGGCCAGCGTCTGGTTGAAGTTGCTTGCCCGAGTTGTTCGGGATCAGACACGACGTGGAACGAGTAACACGTTAATCCTCGCCCTGTACCGAGGCTGGATAAGCCCGCACGACCCGGTGATGGACGCAGTCCGCATCCGCTATGCCGAGCTGATCGCGGGCGCTGCTGCTTCCCCGCGCGGCCCACCGCCACAGCAACGGGAGGCCGCATGATGTTGCTTCCACTGCGGCACGAAGTATTGCAATCGAACAAGCGAAGCGTCAAAGCACCGCTGCAGCTAGCACTATGCCCGGCCTGCAAAAGCCATTGCAAAACGGCCTGCATTCGCATCAAAACCTGCGTCACTCGAAGCGACAATCCAGTCAACGCATCGCGAGCAGCTTGGATGGAACTCATCAACACCGAGCGTTACCCAAGTCACACTGGGGCAACTACTTCGGCGACCGCAAGCTACCAGTTCTAGGCAGCTAAAAAGAAAGCGTCAAACAGGAATCCTGTCTAACGCTATGGAGTGATGGAATGTAGTTTTTTAAGGGTGAACGCTTACCTTGCAGGCTTAGCTCTACTATCCACTTGCAGACGCATTCGGTCTCCTAAACTGAGGGCATCTGGAGTGTATAAATGAAGAAGGAACAGTAACTCAACTGAAGTGGCTTTAGACGCTTGATCAAATCCAATTGTTGGTACTTCCGGCAACTTAAGGTCAGGAAGCTCAAATTCGACTGCATCCTCACGCACTGGAGTTGAGGTTTTCCACGCATTTCCTTCCTCAGACAAAACAAACTTACGAGTTCGTAAGATTAACATCAGTGAATCTAGCTCCCGTCGCAAAGTATCTTTGGTGAACGTGAAGCCGAACGAAACTGGCAACCCAAAGACCTCTCGAATTAAGCAGAACTCAAGGCAATCCTGCCAGAAAAAAGGGTTGCTTTGGCGTCCAACTCGCTGCTGCATATTGGTAAGCGTCAGCCCAATCGCAGATGATTGAGAATAAAGACGATGATCCGAGTCGGGTATAAGCAGCCTACTCCAAAGTACAAGTTGAAGGTATCTACGACGAAAAAACTCATCAGAAAGATAACGCATGGTTAAGACTCTCGCTGCTTCCTGGTGTGATGCGGATGATTCCCAATTTCCAGGATTGCCAAATTGCGGCAAAAAGATCGCTGGAGCAACTAATGACTGCACAACGAATTCATCGTCTTTAGATACATTCCACGATGCAACAAATCGTTGAGGAGAGATTCCGTTAGGTTTTGAGGGAGAGAACGAGGATAGTAGCCCCATCGTTGAATGCTCAATTGAGCCTGTAGAGTCAAGCTCTCCTATCGCCTTCGAAATGGCTGTTCGAAACTCCTTGTTGGGAATTTCTTTAGCAGTAGCAACATGAATATGCATCAGCGTGTTCAAGATGAAACAGAAAGCAGTACTACATTTTACTAGATGTAAAGTCATCAAAACGCTCACATTTACCGAAAAAGCCAGGGTCAAAGTTACCATTTATACCCTGGTAACTGAAGGACGCGTTTGCACCACAGCAACATGCCTGGCGACCGCCAGAAAGCGCACTGCGATCACAAGTGTAGTTGCAACTAGCAAATGGAATTGAAAAACTTCCATCGGCACTCACGCAAACCATCATCGTGCAAATGGACCGTTCACCCGAGCCTGTAGTTCCACTATCCCTTGTAACCATCTTACAACCGTATTCGCTACCAATACTGTCAAACGAATCAGCCAATGAATTGGCAATCTCGTTCAGCGCGTTGGCGGTAAGCGAGATTGTTCCGTTTTCAACTGAGTTCGTAAGAACGTCTATAATAAGATCCATTTTCTCGCCATGAGTGAAGTCCTGGTCTGCGACGACGGATTCAAAAAAATCTAAGGGGAAAAGGGTCGTTTCGTAACAGTTTAGTCCCCGGAGACATCTAAGGGGAAGGGGGTCGTTTCCAAGGACACGGAGAAATCTAAGGGGAAGGGGGTGAATGGCACGGGCGTAAGCTTAAGCTGCGGTGGCGTAACGATTTCGGTTCGGATTGCGTGGGCATTGCATCAACTTGTAGTTCTTCGCTCGACGCTTCAATTCTCTTTTTTCTTGGCGGCCAGGACGGTTGCCGACGGTCAACTCGGAAATGACTTCAAGCAGGTTGTCCCACTGCTGATTCCTTCGTGACGCCCCCAGCCTCAGCGATGCGGCGTACTCCTCCAATGCCTGCATCGCGCCGGTAAAACTCAGGCGTGTTGGGCACACATTGAACCTCAACGCTGACGCCAGCATCGCACTACGAACAAGGTTGTAGCCGATCATGTGGCAATGAATTTCCTTGCGAACCATTTGCGGGCTCTTGCACCGCAAGTGATCCATCTGCATCTGGGTCTTGAGGCTGCGGATATGCAACTCAACGGTCCACCTCCGGTAGTACAGGTGCGCCAGTTCTTCGGCTTGATAAGTCTCCGCGTCAATCAACGTGGTCGCCAGTATGATCTCACGCGTTCGGAAACCTTTCTGTTCGACTCGATACTTGATGTGACGAACGAAGATTGAGTTTGGATACGCTTCATATTCTTCTTGGCTCATCCAAGTCGGACGCTGAGGCCTTTGATAAAGAACGAGCTGGTCGAGGTAACCCTGTTTCAGTCCGCGTCGGAAGTCGATCTTGCGAAGGTGGTGAGCCCTGGCGACTAAATCGACACCACGCATTTCGCTGGCGGCAAGCAACCAGAAACTTGCGTAGTAGCGATCAGCAAGCAAGATGCGGCCCGGCGAAATACGGTCCAAAATGGACCGCAGCAGTGATGTCTCTCCCGTCTGCTTGCCTTTGTAAGGGCCAACCACAGTATGGTTGATGGCACCAGTCGCCAACGAAAATACTCCAATCATCCGCGCGATCGGAAAGCCGCACCCGCGCCGCTGAGAAGTCATCTGTGGGTATTCTTCCTGGTTCTCGTCGGTGTCGGCCATCGTTAGCGTCCAGCCATCGACCATCTCGACGATTCGCCCATGAAACAACCATGCTTCGCTGGCGGCTTGCTCGCACCGCTTGGATGTCGAGAGGAGTAGCCGTTCAAAGAGTTGCTCAGGCAAGCGACACCGTGCTTTGCAATAGGCAGTTGTTTCACTGCTCACTTTCAAAAGTCCGCGAGCAACACGCCAAGCATTCAGCCGAGTGACCGCTTGTTGGCAACTGTGATCGGCAGAGAGAACTTGAGTGATGAACATCCAAACAACGATCATTGGGTTGTACGTTCGGTCGCGATATTTGTGTCCGATCTCATCGCAAATTTTCAGCACTTCCGGCTTGGGCAGGAGAAAGTCCAAGCACAGAGAGGAAGCTGATTTCAATTTACTTTGAACATCGGCCGGGGATTCGATAGACTGCTGATTCACGGCGAAGCCTCCTGGGATTATTGATGTGAACAATCACCATTTCAGCGTGGTTTCGCCGTGATTTCAAACCGCCCATGGCACTCAAGATGCTGGCCGAAGCCCACTCGCATTTGCTAGCACTACGGGTTGTGCAGGTTCAGGTCTCGATCCACTACATCTTGTTCGAAGCGGCTTACGCCCGTGCCATTCGGTCAAACCCAATACTGTTCGGCACTCCGTTTGCCCTTGCTGATTTCTAGCCGGAGTGATGGAGGCAGTGCTAATTGATGGCAACTTTACTGTGCTCTGGCAACTTTACTGTGCTCTGGCAACTTTACTGTGCTCTGGCAACTTTACTGTGCTCTGGCAATTCAGCTGGCTCCATTGCAGGCGGGCGGGCATTGCGACGAAACTCCCTATCTAAAAATTCCGAGGCTACCTTCATGTTCGGACCCGAGAACTCGTTCTTAACCAAATCCGGCTTAACGAAATATGCTGTATTCCTGCTTTTGGCGTTATCGGTCACTTCGTTCGTCTCTAGCCAGCCTCCCGTAGCGGGCCAAGTCACGCCTTCGGAAGGGGATTCGGAAGGTGGTCAAAAAGTCACTGGCCCGGTCGTGGGCACATCCGCAGGGATGCAAAAAGTGCTCTCTCAGACCGCTGCACGCCCCTTTCAGGTGGGGGCTGCGGGCGACATGATCGGTTTTTCCCATTCTGACGGCTCGGGAAGTCAGACAATTACGCTAATACATACGGGAAAATCCTGGATGGCCGTGTATCATATCGATAGGTCGGGAAAAATTCGGCTTGTCAGTAGCCGCCCGATTGATGCTGACTTTTCACTCCAACTTAACGCGACGAGCCCGCTGCCGGAAGAAATCCGCCAGATGACGAACCAAAAAACGAAACCGACGCGTTAGCGGGAGCTAAACGGATTGTCTTGCACTCCAGGTGATGGATCACGCCTATCATTCACTACGACTCAAAACGGTTGTGGCAAGCGACAATGGTTCGCACCACTCCCAAACCCCGGAGCCAAGAAGCCCAATGGCTGATTACTTATCACTCGAAGATGCTGCAAAAAAACTCGGAATCCCATCCGATCGCCTCGTCGAACTCCGCAGTCAAGGTCAAGTCCGTGGTTTCCGCGATGGTGCGAGTTGGAAATTCCCTGAGAATGAAATTGAGCGATTGGCCGATGACCTAGCGGATTCGCTTGGCGGTTCAGGCGATCTGATCGATGACTTTGGTGCCGATTCGTCACTCTCAAGCTCCAAAAGTGGCTCGAAGATCATCGGTGGTGATGAACCCAAAGATGAAGGCGGCAGCGATATCGAAGTTGGTGGCGAGTCACTCAAAGGCGAAGGCAGCGGCGGTAGCGATGTCAACTTGGTCGCCAGCACGGGTGACGAGGGAAGTGATGTCGCATTGGTCGCCGGCGATAGCGATCTCGGTTTCGATACGGATGAAGATAACAACCTCGTTGAAATTGACTCGGCCGAATTGCAATTGGATCATCCTGCGATCAATCACGATTCCGAAATGATTGATATGGCGATTGAACCGAACGCAGGCAGCACGGGCCCAGTGACCGATAAGGAACTCGAAGCTCTGACCGGAGCGAAGCCTATCGACGTGATGGCCGAAGAATCCAGCGTGAGCCTTGACAATGTGCTCGAAGGTGACGCGACCGGCAGCAATAGCGATTTGAGCTTTCCGGGGATCAGCGAAGAAGACAGCGACGATGTGGTGATTGGGCAAGACGACGAAGATTCAATCGACGCCCTGGCGGACGAAGTGGCGGCGGGATCCAAGAAGATGGCCGATCCAAGTTCATCGTCCATTAGTAGCCTTGAATTGATGGACGACCTAGGCGCTCCGGTCAATGTCAGCGGAACGGTGAACGACGTTAGTGGCGACGTTCTCAGCGAGTTGGACCTATTGAGTGCCGAGCAAGGTGGCAGTGGTTTGATTACCGGCGACAGTGAGAACTTGTTGGCTTCGTCCGGGCTGGGCAGCAGCCTTGGATTGGGCGGTCTAAGCAGCGGAGTGTCAGGACTCGGCGGCGGCAGCGATGACGCACTTGCGATTAGCGATGACGACGATCTTCTGATTGCCGATGACGATGACCTTGTGATTAATTCGGCTGAAAGTGACTTGTCGCTTGCCGGTGATAGCGGGATCAATTTGATGAGCCCGTCGGACAGCGGACTCTCGCTCGAAAGCGAACCGTTGGATTTGGCCGGCAGCAGCATCTCGGCCCTCGATTTGGCTGCAGAAGTTCAAGAAGGAAGTGGTTCGGGACTCAGCGGTGCAGGCTCAGGAGTCGACTTTACCGCGAACGAAGAATTCCAGCTTTCTCCATCCGGCATTGGCCTCGAAGCCGAAGTCGAAAGCGGTTCGCAAGTCATTGAAATCGAAGACTCGGGCGTGGTCGCCGAAGCGGAACCTGTGTTTGAAGCAGGCGGATTCGATGAGGATCCCGAAGCTGTGCCCGCTGGAGAGGCCTTTGCAGACGGAGACGAAGGCGGTGTGGGTGCGATCGGGATCGACGCATCAGGGAGCCGCGAATCGATGGCCTCGGTCGGTGTGGCTGGTTTTGAAGTCCCCTTCACGCTGCTTCAGTGCGTGACGTTGGTCATGATCATTGCCATCATGAGTCTCGGCGGCATGCTGATGACCGATTTGCTGCGAAACATGTGGACGTACAACGAAGCGTCCGCCCCGGTTAGCTCGCTAACCGATTCGTTAATCAGCTTGATCGGACTCGATAGCTAGTTAGACGAATCGGCGATGTCGCAGACGAACGTCAATGCGACCTCTGCAACATTCGGGCGCGATTT
The DNA here is from genome assembly GCA_007859835.1 of Novipirellula herctigrandis. GTDB lineage: Bacteria > Planctomycetota > Planctomycetia > Pirellulales > Pirellulaceae > Novipirellula_A > Novipirellula_A herctigrandis. The sequence continues at coordinate 822,371 of SJPJ01000002.1, forward strand.
GTCACGCCCGCCGATTCTGCTGAGTACGAACCAAATCTGTGCGGGGTTTCTATAAAGGGTAGGAGTTCTTACCCTCATGTGGTGATTGATCCGTTTTTGATCGCGGTCGCGTTGGTCCAAAACGTGACTGTCATGCCACTTCCCCTACCCCCCGCAAGACTGTCATGCTCAGGTTTCATCATATTGTTGGATTGCTTTTTATTGCATCGCTGACCTCTGGCTGTGACACACCCGAACCGGTCGTCACTTACACCGTTCCAACCAAAGTCCCCGCGGAACTGCGCGAAGGTGGCCAGCGGATGATTGCGGCGATGATTCCCCAGGAAGGTCAGACGTGGTTTTTCAAAGTCACCGGACCTGAAAATGCGATCACCACGATTGAAGCTGAGTTCCGCAACTTTGTCGAAACGGTGAAATTCTCTGATGGCAGTCCTGACCTGAGCGAATTACCCGAGGGGTGGCGGATTGGGGGAGAGAAGCCGATGCGGTTTGCCTCGATCAATGTCAACACACCTGAAAAACAACTCGACGTGAGTGTCTCGTCGCTTCCCAAACAAGCGGATTGGGACGCCGAAGTGGCAATGAATGTTAACCGTTGGCGACGGCAAATCGGCTTGCCGCCATCGACCGAGAAGTGGGCCGAGGGAACCTCGATCGAAGTTGCATCGTCGGACGAGTCGGCGGTGTGGGTCGACTTGGTTGGCGAAATGGACGCCACTTCCGCGGCGCCGATGATGGGCGGCCCAATGTCAGGCGGCCCAATGTCAGGTGGCCCGATGATGGGGCGAATGCCCCAAGACGATATTCACAGCGGACTCGACGCGTCCTCCACGAAACCGAGCGAGTCGCGCCCGGCGGCACAATCCAACTCAAATTCGGAACCGAATTCGAAACTGAAGTATGATCGCCCCGAAGGATGGCGCGACGGTCGCATGTCGACGATGCGGTTGGCGGCGTTCAATGTCGGCCCCGAAGATGCCGCAGCGGAAATCACGGTCATTCCTGCCGGTGGCGACTTGCGCGGCAATGTCGCTCGTTGGCTCGGCCAAATTCGCCCCTCTGGTGTATCCGATGAAGTGGTCGATGAAGCGATCAAGAACGCCGAAATCATCCAAGTGGACGGACGTGAATCTCAACGGTTCATGTTGATGGGTGACGACCCTGAAAATGGAACCGCCATCGATGCGACGATTGTCCCTCTCGAAAACAATTTTAGCCTGTTCATCAAAATGACCGGTCCTGCAAAAACGGTGATCGATCAGGCCGACAACACGAAGGCGTTTATCGAATCGGTCAAGTTTTAAAACGACTTCCGGTTCATCAGATTCTTTTTAACAAACGCAGCAACCATTCTATGGCCACTTTCCTTTCTGACTCAAACCACCTCGACAAGACCGACGATGGCCGACTCATCGACGACCAAACGGTCGATGATTCATTCGGTGCATTCGCTTACAAGGCGTTGCGATGGCTTGGGTCATTGAAATTGACGGTTGTTCTCTTCGCAGTCTCGCTCATTCTCGTGCTTGTCGGAACGCTTGCGCAAGACGAGATGAACATGCTCGATGTCAAGAATCGTTATTTCTTGTCATGGGTCGCTCAGCTGCATTTGGATGATTTTTTTCCTCAAGCGTTCTATCGTCACCAGGAACCCATTTGGGGTGTGATTCCGTTCCCTGGTGGCGCTCTTGTCGGTGTGCTTTTAATGGTCAACTTGATCGCGGCGAAAATCACCCGTTTCAAAATTCATGCGAGTGACTCGAAACGGATCGGTGGCATCGCGCTGCTTGGAATCGGAAGCTTGGTTGCCGGTTTGATTATCACGACCGGCCACAATAGCGATGGTTTGCAAGGCGAACCGCCGATGGAATACATCACACTTTGGAAATGGGTGTTGGTGGTGATGTCGTTGGCCGTTGCAGGCTCGCTTGTCACGGCTTCGAAAGCCAAGGATAAGGCGGTCCAGAAAATCCTTGTCGGTGTTGCGTCCATTGTTGGTGCGGCGCTAGCCTACTATCTCATCAGCGGCACGCGGATTGGCGACCCAGGACTGCGGATCGTTTGGCAATTGACCAAAGGCCTCGGTGCCGGATTGATTCTGCTAGCCGGATGCCGATTGTTGTTCGACAAGCAGGGTGGCAACGTGTTGCTGCATTTGGGCGTCGGGCTTTTGATGGTCGGTCAATTTGTCTTCGGCGACCGCCAATTGGAACAACGTCTTAGCCTTGTCGAAGGCCAATCGACCAATACGCTCATTAATCTCGACTCGGTTGAAATGGCATTCATCCAGCGTGGTGAGAGTGCTGAGCAGATTATAGCGTTACCCGGAAGTCGTCTATTAGCGGCTGCGGCAACAGGCACGTTGATCCAAGACGAAGCGTTACCGGTCCACGTCAAAGTGCTTGAGTTCTTCGAAAACGCTAAACTAAAACGCGCGGTCGAGGCAGACAATAACTTGGCCGACCAGGGTGTCGGAACCGAAGTGGTGGCCGAGCAGATTGCCAAGGCGGGTGGCGCCATGGGAGCGATCAATGTTCCTGCGGCGTATGTCGAATTGGTGGACAAGCAAAGTGGTGAATCCATGGGAACCCACATGCTAAGCCAGCTATTGTCAGATCGCCAAATGCTGATGCCCGGTGAGACGATCCCGGACGAATTTGACTCGATCGCGGTTGACGAAGCTGTGTATGACATCGGGCTTCGGTACCATCGCGAAGTAAAACCGTATTGGGTCCAACTTCAAGATGTTCGGCAAATCACCTATAGCGGTACGACAACTCCACGCGACTACTCGTCCTTCATTCGGATCGTCGACACGGAAACGGGCGAGGATCGGAAAGAACGCGTGTGGATGAACAATCCACTGCGCTATCGTGGCGAGACGTTTTATCAATCGAATTACGACACGCTTCCAAGCGGCAAAGAAATCACGGGCATTCAGGTGGTCCGGAATTCCGGATGGCTGATCCCTTATGTGGCGTGTAGCATCGCAGCGCTGGGGATGCTCGCCCATTTCTTCGGTACGTTGATGCGATTCCTGGCACGCCGGCGCCGCGAACGGGAAAAGGAATATGCCGAATTAGCAACCTATAACCTTTCTCCGCCAAGCCGGGTTCCGATTTATGCCGCAGTTTCGCTTCTCGGTGTGTTGGCGCTAATGATGTTGGTCCCGTGGCCTGCGGTGCTCAATGCGATGCGACCGACCACGCGAGAAAAGGCATTTGATTTTTACACGACTGGGAAGATCCCGACCCAATTCGGTGGCCGTGTCTTGCCGCTTGATGCCTATGCCCGCCAAACGCTCAAAGCGATTAGCAACAAAGAAAGTTTGCCGCTCGATGACGCTCCTAACGGGATCAAGAAACGATCGATTGGTAAGAAGCTTTCGGCGATGCAGTGGCTGATGGAGGTCGCCGTGGACGACCGGCAATTGGAATTCTTGCCGATGTTTCGGATTGATGCTGAAGAAGTTCGAAGTGAACTCGGGCTCGAACGCCGAGAAAGCAAACTCTATTCACTCGGCGAAATTCGCGATAAGTGGGACGATGCGGCTAAGTTAATCGATATCGCTAATCGCAAAGAACCGCTTGACCAATCATTCAAGGAAAAGAAACTGATTGAGCTCGAACGACGGACTCAACAATACCTGGTCACCACCGCGGCAATGCAGTTGCCGGTTCCGCCATATATTCCCGACAGCTTTTTTCCCGAGGATACGGACGAACGGACGCGTAGCCTGTTCGCACTGCGGCAACTTGAACTCAGAATGCAAAGCATTGATAAGACGAATGCGCCACGCGTGATTCCCCCCGAGGCCGACAATGCAATGCAATCTTCGAATGATCCGCAATGGTCTTCATTCGGACCGGCATTTTTTGAAATGGCCAAAACGGCTGCGACAAGCGAGGAAGCCACTCGTCCCGGCTTGGAATCGTTTGGTGACATGATCCAAGCTTACCGGGACGAGGACCCGACTAAGTTCAATACGGCGGTCGATGAGCACCTTGCCGCGGTTCAGTCTTACCCGATTCGTGGTTACGAAGCCTCTTTGGTCTCGCTCGAACGATGGATGCAATCGAATTGGCCCACTGGCGTTGCAATGTTTATGTATTTGATTGCGATGGTATTGGGGCTCGTCTATTTTGCTGTTGATCTTCCTCGTCTACGCGAAGTTATTTGGGGAACGCTACTGATTGCCATGGTGATTCACACTGCGGCAATCGTATGCCGGATCTCGATTACAGGCCGAGCGCCGGTAATCAACTTGTACTCGTCGGCAGTGTTCATTGGCTGGGCAGCCGTATTGTTTGGTTTGTTCGTCGAACGGATCTTTCGATATGGAACGGGAAATATGCTTTCAGCGGTCGCAGGACTCAACACTTTGTTGGTCGCCTACGGGTTGAATAGCGGTGACACGATGCCCGTGCTACAAGCGGTGCTCGATACCCAGTTCTGGCTTGCGACACATGTGATTAGTGTGACGCTCGGTTACGTCGCGACGCTAGTCGCAGGAACGCTTGGGATTGGCTACTTGATCGCCGGATGGGTCGGCAAAGATCCGAAGGCGTTAAAGGATCTCTATCGATGTTGCTATGGGGCCGCATGTTTCGGAATTCTCTTTAGCTTCGTCGGAACCGTCTTGGGTGGTCTCTGGGCCGACGACAGTTGGGGGCGATTCTGGGGCTGGGATCCCAAAGAAAACGGGGCGCTGCTCATCGTGATTTGGAATGCATTAATGCTTCACGCTCGCTGGGACGGAATGGTGGGTGCTCGAGGTTTCTCGATTCTTGCGATCGGAGGCAATGTCGTCACCGCATGGAGCTGGTTCGGTACCAATGAACTCGGCATCGGTTTGCACAGCTACGGTTTCACCTCGGGTGTGCTTATGTGGTTGAGCCTTTTCTTGGCGATTCAGTTCGCATTTATACTGGCAGGTTTGTTCGCCGGCAAACAACCAAGTGACCTTCAAAACATTTGAAATTCACTTGCCGCTTCGAACGCGGCTTCATAATGCTCGATCTTTTTTGGCCCTTCCCACTCATTGGGCCACCAAACCGCGATCACGTCAAATCGACATGCAGTGCCGATCAGATTCTTACGTTTTAGATAGCGAAGGGCAGCTCGCGTGATGCGACCTTGCTTGGCTTCATCCACGCGGTCGGCTGGATGTCCTGGCTTGGTCGTCGAAAGGGTTTTCACCTCGACAAAAATGATGATTCGTTTCTTAGAATCAATGGCGATGATGTCGATCTCACCGGCGCGGTCCGATTCGCTTTCGGCGACAACGATCAATGCTTTCTGCCGCAGTAATCTTGCCGCTGCCTGTTCGCCACGCTTGCCAATCGGTCCTTCGCGATTAATCGCACCATATCGCCAATCCACGTAGCGACATTGCAACTGTTCAAGAATTGTTTTCGGCGACATTATCCATCCCAATGAATGCCGTTCTTTGAAGATTGCCCAACCGGCAAACTCACCAATGAATCATAGAGCCAAAGGAAGCACGAGATACACACGACCAGGGGTAACGAAAAAGTTGCGTTCTCGCTCGACCGTTTCAACTTAGAGAAATTCGCACTGACATGGTCGTCTAACCGACCGCACCAAATCGACTCAAATAGCAAGCTCAGGAAAATGTCGCATAGCTTAATGCCCCCCCCCC
>SJPJ01000003.1:0-6735 GCA_007859835.1 Novipirellula herctigrandis
TGCGAGCGCACATGCATCTTTACAGCATCGACCGCGCAGCACACAACGCTAATCGCAAAATCAGTTGCAGGTTCGAGCGTATGAAACAGAATCCGCTACACCGAAGCTAGTCCGAGTGGGTTCTCGGGAGCACACAGCCAGCCTTGACCACACCGGACTGCCTCACGAGCAAGGCTCTCAGGAGTTCCTGCCGCTCGCTTAAAGACGCGACCAAACTTCCTCACAATGTCGCACCAACCATGAGTGTCGAGCCCAATGCGACTCAAGATAGGAGCCAAGTGATCGGGTATTTTGCCGACCTTATTGCGGTGCAACTGCCGGCCCGTCCAATCCAAGAGCTCCAAATAACGAGACATCGAGACCGCCAGGAAACCCTTGGTACTTGCCCGCCGACCGGATGGATCGACACACGGTCCGACCGCATCGTTCTTTTCGTCAATCTCGATCGGACTCATCCAACCGCTCTTCCGCCGACGTCGACTCCGCTCCCAATCATGAGTACTCGGCCGAGTCCGATCTTGTCGCTCGGCCAAATCATCGATGCGATCTTTTGCACCGGTGTATTCGCTCGTTTCCGGAGTTTCAGCAATCGCCGCACGAATCGGGTTCAAATCCACATAGGCTGCGCATGCCAGCAAACTCGCTTCGTCCAACAGGGTCTGCAATTTGAATCGGCCTTCCCAAAAACGGCCGGTACACTCGTCTTCACGATTTGCTCGTCGAGCAATGTTCTCTGCCGTACATCGCATCCACCAACTGATGTCACTGAGTCGCCGCCGTCGTTCGTCCAACGCATCGGCTTGATTGACGATCATGTCAATTTCCGGTTTCGTCGGTTCCTCGGGCGACCCATCTTTCTTGCGTCGATGAGGAAACAGCCTCAGCCATCGCCTCGCCACCTCTTGATCGGTCCACTGAGCAACCACATCAGGCCGACTGCGCAAAACGAGGTGCAGATGATTGCTGAGCACTGTATAGGTCAGGCAATCGACTGCGAAAATCCCCGCCAGAAACTCCAATCGATCACGAATCCAGCCACGGCGATGCTCATAGGATTGACCGGAAAACGGGTCTTCGCCACACAAAAATGCACGTCTTACACAGCGTTGAACTGCGTGGAACACCTGAACTTCTGCGGGATCAGCGACTTCATAGCGTGGTTTACGCGGCATAACGACCTCCTGGACAAGACTTGATGAGCGAGAATTCTAGCAAATCCCAAGCAGTGAGGCAACAGAAATTGGATGGCCCCTTCTTACCCGTCCGAGACGATGCAGGTCTTATCGCTGGTCGCTCTGATGATCGCTGCACGCGACAAGTTCGCCGAAAGCGATTGGCGAGCGGTCTTGTCACGAGTCATCGCTGAACAGTTACGACTTGGCAAGCCGCACCGCATCGCTGTCCTGCTGGGCAGCGGCATGATCGACATGGATCACGCACTGCTGGAGTTCGTTCGTATTCGTTACGAAGAGCAAACCGCGACCGCGACCACACGCGGCCCACCGCCACAAGAGAGCCAAGCCGCATGAATCGACCACTCCGCCGCAGCGAACTGCAACTTTTTGTTAAAGAGCTTCAAAAGCACGCCGAGCCGCGGAGCGGCTCTCGGTCCGCGCTGTACCATTCTCCACAAGAGAAGAAAGGGGAAATACGGCGTCAATCAACATCTCTCCTCACTTTCAAACCCACCGCGACGCCCTCCGAGTCTTCCGAGACTCAAGAAAAGTGTGAGCAATACCCAAGTCACACTCGGCAACCTACATTGGCCGCCGCAAACGGCACAAGCTAAGCAGCTAAAAAGAAAAACGCGAGACAGTCTCAACTGCCTCGCGTTACGTCTATTTGTTACTCGGATTGCTTAGTGGTGGACGGGGCTATCGCCCATCACTTTCGTCCTTTGGACTCATCTGAATCCCGAATCCCGAGCCTGACCCTAATTCTTCCCCTCTTTGATTTGTCCCCCTGCCACCTTTGTTTTGCCCAGTCTCCACTCCCGCATGATTGAAGTTCAATGAAACGGTCGCTCCCTTTATTGGATAATCGATTATTACAATTTCGTAACACAGCGGCTCTTCGCGTGCAAAATCTACTGCAACATAGATAGGATATTTAGCCTCAGACTGTCCCCTCCGGATTCGATAGTAAACGAATTTGTTTAAGGCTCTTGGGATTCCTTTTGGCAGCACTGATGCAGTGCTGACGTCAAGCCAATCTGTCTTCTCTTTGGTGTCGATTCCGAAAATAGATGCGGCTTGATCAAACGGTATGCCTGTTCGCAATTCGTTCTTAGCAACGAAGTCGAACACCTTTTGCAAAAACGGATCTTGTGCTTGGCATTCATCGAGAGACGACAGTATCAAGGCAAAGACGAACGTTGGCGTGAAAAGGCAATTGAGCATTGATCCGATCTTGTTTTCTTGGTTGAAGCTGAACACTTACGTAATCACGAAACTTAAAGGGACATCACAATGCGAATGGATCAAACGGTTCATTGTCGGGACAGCAATCCCATTTTACCTTTATTGAATGACTAGTCTTACCAATCAAGTTGATACCCTGAGGTTTGGAGAGTGTAATTGGAAGCGGACCCGCCAAATCCGGGCGAGCATTAGCTTGAAACGGGGGCTGAGGAATCGTGCCATACACATAACCGTACGTTCCCGTCTGTGTATATTCCCCTATTGTACATTTGACGATCCGACCTGTTTCCTTATTTTGGCCCTGGGGATTCTGGAAGTAGAGATCATCAACAGGGTTTCCACTTTCATCGTTTGTTCGTGTCGTGGGAATGTCTGATCCATCATCTATTTGCCAAGCTTCCCAGAATTGTGTTGTATTATCGTCGAATACGACTGATCCGTCACAGTTAAAAACTTTCATCGTCTTCTTGATGTGCTGCACGATATAGACTGGGCCGCCCATAATCATTCGTCTATTTGGCGTCTTTGTAGGATCCCACTCCCATGTTATGCCCCACATAAAACCACCACATGGTCCCGCTTCAAAAGGAATCGTCGTAGTTAATTTGATTTGTCCATTGTCAACTCCGCTTGCTGGCGTTTGTGATACCATTTGCGTTTTACGCTCAGGACAAGCTTCAGCGGCACATAATCCGTATGGATCTGATAGAACCAGTGGTGTCCCACCTATGTATCTGTAAACGTTGGCGTCATTCCCCTCAAATCCAATCGGATCACGCGAAACGAACCGCCCACTCGAAGGACAGTACATCCTCGCCCTGTAGTGATACAACCCAAGCACCGTGTCCCACTCGCGTCCGGTATAAAGAATGCGGTTGTTCTCAGCGGATGCCGAAAGCACAACACCGCTGGCATCGAGAATCGTAGGTGTTCCGTACGCATCGTAAGCGTAGCGTTCTTTCACCGTGCCGCCGCCATCGGTCAGTGCGGTGATGCTGTACTGTTGGTTGCGGTGGTAGTAACGTAAACCGCCGGTCCCGCCTCGCATGACGGGTTCGTCGATGTAACTGGCGTAGGCATAAGTGTAAGTCGGTGACCCAGGTACTGCTCCAGAAGTGTAATCGGCGATCGTTTGTTGACCGTTTTGCACATAAACGCTTACCGTCGTCCCATCGTCGCGAGCGACGCGGCGACCAAGGGCGTCAAGCTGGTATGTCACATCATCTGTGCCGTCGTTGTCCGTGTCCCCTCCAAGTAACTTGTTCTCAAAGTCCCAGTGGAGAGAGAGTGAGGAGGAAGAGGGGGAGACACGGAGAGAGGCTGGCAATAAGGTTTGGTTGCCTTTGGTGTCATGTTGGACTGCTTGGCCTGCGGCAGTGAGGATCTCGTGCGTCGGCCCATGGGTACGCGTTTGCACACTGGCGTTCTCGGTAAAATTGTTCCAGTCACCGACCAGCGACAGATTCCACGATTGGTCGAGATTGCTGTCGGTTCGGTTCCAATTGACCAAGCGATCTTCGTCATCATAACCGCTTGTGCCGACGTTGAAGCCGTAACCGCCCATCGTTCCAGTGATGGCTTCGGACGTCTTGTTCTTGTTCGTGTCCCAAGTGTATGCAAGATCTCCGATCGATGCACCGCTGAAGGCGATCCCCGAAAGCGTGTTGTCGGTATTGTACGTTCTGGCTTCACTCACACCATTATTGTAGCTGCTTCCCGTCTTCCAACCACCATCGTCGTCGGTGGCAGTGTCGATCGCCGTTGCAATGTGGGCAAATTGACGCCCGCGTCTTTACGTTTCACTGGCGGTCATCGGCAATTCCGTTTTTGTCTTGGTCGATGACTCCGGAAAGCGGATCGGTGATGACGGCTTGCCAAGCGATTTTGGGGAAATAAAAGGGGAAGGGGGTCAATTTTCGCACTTTCCCATTTTTCGCATTGCCCCGGTTAAGGGCATGATAGATGCAGCCTGCTTCATCGGCACGTTTGATTCTTGGCATACCATCAGTTGGCTAAAGAAAAATTGATCGTATTCGCTAGAGAATATCAAACCAAGTCCCGAAAAACGACCCCCTTCCCCTTTTCTACTCCTTCCCCTTTTCTACTCCGAGGATGCTTTCAACATCAAATTCAATCGCTTTCTTCTTAGCCACAGCAACGCATCCAATCATTGTTTGGAGAACACAAATTCAACAAGAACAATGATCGCAAAATTAACTCGACCGCGCTACCCCAGTCTACCTAAAGTGCGCGTCGGCCCAGCCCCCCCAACGCCGTTCACCGAACGCTCACGCGAGAACAGAATCAACTGTCGCGCGTTAGGGAGTGAAATCTTCAGGGGTGCTTACTTCTTGAACGATCTTAGCTAATTGCTCGCTTCTTTCCTTCGTATTGGGAATCCCATGCAAACTGACATGTTCTACGTCTCGGAGTGCTTTGGTTTTGTAATGACAGTTGCGAATCGAGAGACTCGTATGCTCCGAGGCCGCATTCAATAGCTGAACCATCCCTTGATCAATCGAACAGTGGTCTAAAACAACGACCCCACTTGTCCTGATCTCGGGCGGACTATGACATAAGACTGTTGTCTCAACAAGCTTTAAATCTGAACTTCCAGCATCAACCAATAGTCCTGGTGCTTCGCCAGAGATCGTGGTGTCATGTATCAAGAAGCCATTTGCGTTTTGAAATCCGCGTTCGAAAACTTTCTTTAGACATGCAACATCAATACGACTGCGACTTATCTTTATGCCTCGACTTCCCGGTCCTCTGGAGCTTGATGGAAAATGACTTTTTTGCTCCTCACCATGTTGCCGCACAAAGCTACAATTCAAACAGGTTACAGTCACATCAGTAAAAAAATTCCCAAGATAAACGGCGTCGGAAAGGTTGGTAAAACCCTCTAAAGTCAGCTCAGTTTCTGCGGCGAGTCGATTGGCTGATGCAAGCAGCGATAGGTTCGTTTCACTAGGAACACTTCGAAGCGAGATATACAGGGTCGAATCACCTACTCCATCTGAAAAAACGGTAATCGCGCCATCTGACCCTATCCCAGCTTCGATATCGGTGACCAACTGATCGAGGCTTCTGTTTTGGCAACCGGGCAAAGCCAGTGAGTAAACTTGCATTAGGCACAAGAAACAAAGGAACGCTTTCCTGTGTATCGGCGCAGGAGCGTCCTGAATGGAAAGAAACATCAGCATCCACTTACTGGTGAGGCAGGCCGTATTGGACCATTGACGTTTTCCGCTTCTTCTTTGCATGCTTCGGTAGCAAATTTCATTTCGGAGGGATGGATCTGCCAGTAAGTCATATTCAGCTCAATGCCAGGCAACGGAAGAAACGGGTCGACTTTAGGACCACCTTTTGGAAATCCGGGCATGGTCTTTGCGAGCCCCAAAATTCTTGCTTTGATCACGGTAACCCCGTGATTCCTTTCAAGGTCAGCATCAAACACATTAAACGAATAGGTGTACTCTGTTGTGATTTCTGGTACCCCATCACAGTTACAATCGCACTCAAAACTCGTCGCCAAACGTTGCAGTTTGGCGCACGTCACTTTGAAAACAACCTCGTGGTCTAAAATCTTTGGACTAACGTCGGGCACTCGAATGGTGGTACCATCCGGTAGAGCTACCTTTTTTGTGGAGGTCCCGACGCCAGCTCGAACTGCACCGCCGATTGTTACGACTGATGACACCAAACTCGTGGCAATGACCTTGCAGTTTCCTGAGGGGTCAATGGAACTGAGAAGCCCTGATAAAAGATAAGCGTACAGATGATAGTCATCAGCATACCCGATGGGATCTCTGGAGCAGAACCTACCGGCGACCGAGTCGTACATGCGGGCGCGGTAGTGATACAGGCCTAATGCCTCGTCGTACTCGCGGCCCGTATACAGATAACGGTTGTTCTCTGACGAAGTGGCTGGTTGCGAGCCGCTAGCGTCTAGAAAAACGGGTGACCCGTAGGCGTCGTAGGCGTAGCGTTCTTTGATCGCACCTGCAGAATCGGTCAGTGCGATGACGGAGTACTGTTGGTTTCGATGAAGGTATCTCAATCCACCCACACCGGCACGCATGACGGGTTCGTCGATGTAGCTAGCGTAGACGTAAGTGTAGGTCGGTGACGCAGGTACCGCTCCCGATACGTAATCGGCAATCGTTTGCTGACCACTTTGAACGAACACCGTTACGGTCGTCCCGTCGTCGCGAGCGACTCGGCGACCCAATGCATCGAACTGATAGGTCACATCGTCGCTGCCGTCATTGTCCGTGTCCGCCCCAAGCAGCTTGTTCTCAAAATCCCAATGAAG
>SJPJ01000003.1:6745-9075 GCA_007859835.1 Novipirellula herctigrandis
TGCGGCAGTCAGGATCTCGTGCGTCGGCCCATGAGTACGCGTTTGCACACTGGCGTTCTCGGTGAAACTGTTCCAGTCGCCGACAAGCGAAAGATTCCAGGCTTGATCGAGATTGCTATCGGAGCGGTTCCAATTGACCAGCCGATCTTCATCATCATAACCGCTTGTTCCGACGTTGAAACCGTAACCGCCCATCGTTCCAGTGATGGCTTCGGACGTCTTGTTCTTGTTCGTGTCCCAAGTGTATGCAAGATCTCCGATCGATGCACCGCTGAAGGCGATCCCCGAAAGCGTGTTGTCGGTATTGTACGTTCTGGCTTCACTCACACCATTATTGTAGCTGCTTCCCGTCTTCCAACCACCATCGTCGTCGGTGGCAGTGTCGATCGCCGTTGCAATGTGGGCAAATTGACGCCCGCGTCTTTACGTTTCACTGGCGGTCATCGGCAATTCCGTTTTTGTCTTGGTCGATGACTCCGGAAAGCGGATCGGTGATGACGGCTTGCCAAGCGATTTTGCGGAACATGCGGTCCAACTCAGGACTCGGGTAATCCTTTGCAGTCGTGATCGGCTTCTTGCCGGCAATCAACTCGGGCGAACGGCCGTACAGCGTGGCGTAGAAAACGTAGCCTTCGAGACTTTCCATTCCGTTGCCCAGGTGCCCCAGTCTGTCACGCCACAACGATCGTTCCTTGCCACCAATCGCTTTGTGGATCCCCTCGACGCCGGGCAGCTGGCCGCGATGGTAGTAATCCACTGCCAGTACCATTGCCTGCGACGTCGGCAGCACAAATACATGGTTGCCATATTTGCGGTTTAATTGTTCGATCAGCGGTTGATAAGTCGCTCGTTTATCTTGATGCATTTGAGCGACGACCTCGCTGGTAAGTTCGTCTTCGCTACGGGGAATCTGTTTCAATTGATCGAGTTGCGGCCAAGCATCGGACAGATAGAAATTGATGTTCTGGTTATGCTGGTGGCAAAAGTCGATCCAGCACGAATAGTATTCGGTGCGATCATCGTAGTAAGGCCCCCACATCATGGCGTCCCACTGAGCGCCAGCGATCGAGCTGAGCAGCATCGGCTTTGGTCTACCATCGAATTGAAAGATCCCGTTTTCTTCTTCCCATTTATAACGAGCACTGCCGGTGATTCCGCCACCGACATGCGTCAACAACGGTGGTTGCTGAAAACCGGCAGCACGGGCGATCAGGGGCAATGTTTTGTAGCCGGGCATCATGAAGCTGTGTCCCGTTCCCACAATTCGCAGCGACCCGTCCAAAGGCTTTTCATAGGACGTAACAGGATTCTGTTTCTGCTTTAGAGTTTGAGCGTAGATCGCGGCGATCTTGTCAGGCGATTCATAGCACACCGCGTGCTTGGGAAAACGCTCGGCTTGCCAGCCAGGGTCGACGTAGAATCTCGTCGGCACGCCCCCACGCTTGCCAGCACCAGTGTTCGATTTTTTTGCTGCTGTTTTTGAAGCAGTGGTAACTGGATCGGCTTGCAATGTTGCCGACTGAGCTGCAACGCTTCCTTGGCACAAACAAACCGCAGCAGAGATAAATGAGAGGAGAAACAGGGAGCGAAGATAAATGATCATCGGAGTTAGCCTTTGGGAGTGAAGTGGTTCGCACTGCGATCCAGACGTGAATCCAAACGCACACTGAACAGGCGAATCTTACGCTTTGATCGCGGAGCAATCAACGACCTTGCATGGGAAGACAAAGTTGTCTGGCCATAACATCGAGGCGTGACAACTTGGTAGCCTACGCAGCAAAAAGTCTGCAAAAACACAAGGAGATGTCCCCTGTAACCCATTGCGCAAATCGAGAATGTGACGAAACGGTACGGAGCGATCACTGCGCTGCGTGACGTTTCGCTTAGGAGAACAAGAAAGAGCCATCCAGTTTTATTTTCAGCAAGGAGCTTCTCCAGAGTCTTTGCTTCGGAAATATTCCGCCATTGGACGCGATCGGAGTGGGAACCCTCCCTTCCTGCGAGCGCACATGCATCTTTTCAGCATCGACCGCGCAGCACCCAACACTAATCGCAAAATCAGTTCCAGGTTCTAGCGTATGGAAGAGAATCCGCTACACCGAAGAAAGTCCCAGTGGGTTCTCGGGAGCACACAGCCAGCCTTGCCCACACCGGACTGCCTCACGAGCAAGGCTCTCGGGAGTTCCTGCCGCTCGCTTAAAGACGCGACCAAACTTCTTCACAATGTCGCACCAACCATGGGTGTCGAGTCCAATGCGACTCAAGATAGGAGCCAAGTGGTCGGGTATCTTGCCAACCTTGTTCCGGTGCAACTGCCGGCCCGTCCAATC
>SJPJ01000003.1:9085-41506 GCA_007859835.1 Novipirellula herctigrandis
ACGAGACATCGAGACCGCCAAGAAACCCTTGGTACTTGCCCGCCGACCTGATGGATCGACACACGGTCCGACCGCATCGTTCTTTTCGTCAATCTCGATCGGACTCATCCAACCGCTCTTCCGCCGACGTCGACTCCGCTCCCAATCATGAGTACTCGGCGGAGTCCGATCCTGACGCTGGCCAAGTCATCGATTCGATCTGCACGACCCCACGACCGACGGTGGTGGCTGACTGGGTGAAGTCATGTCGTTCGGTCTCGATCCGTTCTTCCCTAGGATCGCGTTGACAGCAGGCAGATTTCCCCAGGTCGTCACAGAACTCAAACAGACCCTCTCCGGACGATTGAGATGTCGCCAGCGCAATCAAGCAGGAAGCCAATCGGGAACATGGCCAAGTTCGAATTCGTGTCGATTTCATCCGTAATCTCGCAGGGCAAATGGATCAGACGTGCGGGTCCTTAGTTCCAATGATTCGGCCAGCATTGCACATTCATCCAGTACACACCAACTGATCGTCACCGTCGATACATTCGTCCCAAATAGTGTTTTCAAATCATTTCGTAAAAAAAGAATCCCGCCCGCTCGGCCGAAAGAAAGGCCCTTCCGTGGTCACTTTCATTCAATCAATCTGCCATCGGCTGTTACTTGAGCGGCGCGGTTAACGAACAACAACCGGGGCAGTAAGTTTCGACCCCGAAAGGCAAATTCTACCGAATGAGGAAGAATATGTTGCTTATCAATTGGTCATGCAATCTCGGTGACACTTTTCCGCTGCCTCAGCAATGCGGCGGAGCATGCCTCGGAAGACCATGGCGTGCAGCGGGTAGATTCCATACCAATAGGCAAGCCCGAGCACACCCACAGGATCGAAGATTGCTGTTTGGCGAATGGTGGAACCTGCTTCGCACGGTTGTACGTCAAATTCGAGCCAGGCTCGCCCCGGAACTTTCATCTCCGCCGTTAACCTCAATCGCCGATCTGGCTGGTAATCCTCGACACGCCACCAGTCCAAAACTTCACCTACCTGCACGTTTTCCGGGTCACGTCTGGCTCGGCGTCTCCCGACACCGCCACAGACCAGATCTATCCAGCCGCGGATCGTCCACAAAAAGTCAGCGTAGTACCAGCCTTGCTTTCCGCCGATTCGACGAATGGGTTGAAAGGCATTCTCGGGGGTGGCCGACACCGTGACCGAGCGTGAGTCGACAATCCGGTTTCCAAACCGGGTTCCGCCCCAAGTCATGACGCCTCTCGATGAGGAGAGAGCATCCGACCAGCGTGTATCAGCAAAGTCGCTGTCTTCGTTCGCCATGGCTCGCTTGATCGCCTCAGCTAAGTTCCGAGGCCGCACGGTGAACTCATCGGACGCCGATGTATTTTTGACGACGGTCGGGTTGCGAAGACTGTCGACTAGCTTTCGCCCGACGCGTGCATAGACGGGGGTAACCAATCCAAGCCAAAGACTCGACAGTCGCGGCGTCAACACGGGAACTGAAATGAACCATCGACGCAAGTTGCGTTGTTTCGCATACTCACCCATGATCTCGCCGTAGCTGACCTGGTCGGGGCCACCGATTTCAAAGATGCGGCTTTGGGTACCGTCCCAATCGAGTACCTCAACTAGGTACTGCAACAAGTCTTCGATCGCAATCGGCTGCGTTTGGACGCTCACCCACTTTGGGCAGATCATCACGGGAAGCCGTTGAACCAACGCTCGCACAAGTTCAAATGAAAGGCTTCCCGAGCCAATCACGATTGACGCCCGAAACTCAATCACTTGGCAACCGGAGTCCCGGAGTAACTCGCCTACTTCATGACGACTCCTCAGATGCGTTGACAGGTTTTCGTCGTCGTCACCCAGTCCGCCAAGGTAAATGATCCGTTTCACTCCAGCGTTGCGTGCGGCTTGGGCAAAGTTTTTCGCAGCATCGCGATCTTGTTGCTCGAACGCCCCCGGCGCCCCCATGGAATGAATGAGATAGTACGCTGTGTCAACATTCTCCAGAGCAGACGCTAACGAACCAGCGTCAAGCACGTCACCGCGGACGATCTCCGTGCCCTCTGCGACGCGAGGGGCGATATTCTCCGGACATCGTGCCATGCATCGCACGCGGAGAGATTGACGTCTCTCCAATAGTGGCAGCAAGCGACCACCCACATACCCGGTTGCGCCCGTCAACAGCACCAATGAGTTTTGTTCGTTCATACGTCGTGAACCTGTATATTTGACCAAAGGTTGTAACGGTCGGCTAATTTATCGAAGGCTTGATCCGTTGATATCAAGAGAGTGTCCGATACCAATTGACTAGCAAAAACCGCCGCAGCAGCAGCGGATCATAAACCAAAATCATCGGATTTTCGCCGCGACGAGCAGCAAAAGCGTCCAATCGGCAAATTGAAGGGCTTTCATCGAGGCCCCGTTCAATAGTTCCCTACCACAATCGCGAAGGCCACCCTGTGGACAGACGGCGATGGTCCTCCCGGACCGATTCCCAAATGGCAAGAACCGCCAAGCAGTCTCGATAGCAACAAGTTGGGGCCATTTTTGCGTAAGGCCATGCCAACAAAAAAATTGCCTACAATACGAAGCTATCTGAAGGAAAGGAAACTCCGAACATCGACCAGCGCCACGGCCTGCTCGATGAGACGCCATGAACCAACAACGATGCTTCGATTATCAATTCGACAAACAACTCACCATTCACTCAGCGGAAGAGCAAATGCAACCACGCATTCAAATGTTTTTGACACCGAGTTTGATCGTGGCCGCTTGGGTTGCCATGATTTCGACCGCCATGATTTCAACCGCCATGATTTCGATCAGTCATGCGGCGACTCCGCCACCGAATGTTCTTGTCATCATCGCGGATGACCTAGGTTACTCGGATGTGGGTTGCTATGGAGGCGAGATCGCGACGCCGAACCTGGACGGTCTGGCCGCTGGCGGATTGAGATTTACACAGTTCTATAACACCGCACGGTGCTGGCCCACGCGTTCGGCGCTGCTGACCGGTTACTACCCGCAGCAAATCCGCAGGGACGCAATGCCCGGTGCTACCAAAGGGTTTGGGGGTCGCGGAATACGTCCAACCTGGGCTCGAACGATAGCGGAATATTTGCGCCCGGCGGGTTACCGCAACTACCACTCTGGAAAATGGCACGTGGACGGCAAACCGACGGCGAATGGATTTGATCGCTCCGACGATGCCACGCTTGGCCCCGGATTCTTTGATTCGATCAAGCGAAAGAACCGTAATCCGGATTTCTACCGTACGACGGCGACCGCTGACCACGCGATTGAATGCTTGAAAGATCACGCAGCGAATTATTCAAAGAAACCGTTCTTTCAATATGTCGCCTTTCATGCTCCTCATTTCCCGCTACATGCGTTGCCCGAAGACATCAACCGTTATCGTGATCGCTACCTTCAAGGCTGGGATGTCCTGAGGGCAGAGCGACACGAGCGTCAGCGGAGGCTGGGAATCACCTCTGCGAAACTGTCTCCGTTGGAACCGAATGTTGGGCCACCGTACGCATTCCCGGATCAGATTGCGTTGCTCGGAACGGGCGAACTCAACCGGCCTTTGCCGTGGAAGGAGTTGACGGAAGAACAACAGCGTTTTCAGGCAACCAAGATGGCGATCCACGCGGCGATGATCGATAGGATGGACCGCGAAATCGGTCGGATTCTTAGCCAACTGCGTTCGATGGAAGCGATGGAGGACACACTGATCTTGTTCCTCTCCGACAATGGGGCGAGTGCCGAGATCATGGTGCGAGGCGAGGGGCATGACCCGTTGGCTGCACCGGGGTCTGCCGCGACCTATTTGTGCTTGGGACCGGGGTTTTCCAGCGCCGCGAATACTCCGTTTCGACGACATAAGACCTGGGTTCATGAAGGCGGAATCTCTACCCCATTCATCGTTCACTGGCCAAAAGGCATCGCGGCCAGAAACGAGTTTCGATCCACATTGGCCCACGTCATCGACATAGCACCAACGGTCTTGGATCTCGCCGGAGTTGAACGCCGAAACATCCACGGGCCTCCGATCAGTGGCAAGAACTTGAAGCACGCATTTTTGAGCGACAAAGTGGCATTGCACGAAGAACTTTGGTTCTACCACGAAGGCAACCGCGCCCTGCGGAAAGGCGATTGGAAGATTGTCCATTCCAATGCTTCTCGCGAGTTTCCATGGGCACAGTCCAAGGCAGCTGCCAACGAGACGGACGATGTGATTTGGTCTCTATACAACCTTGCCGACGACCGCGCCGAACAAAACGACCTCGCGTCAGCCCAACCCGAACGCGTGAAGGCCATGGAGTCTCGTTGGACCAAAATGCGAGACCAGTTCCTTCGCGATGTGACGCGTGAAGAGGACTAAAAACATTGGTCCATAGGAACAGGTCACAGAGTTATCGATAGTCACGATGCTGGGAACAGACAATTTGGCGATTCTCACATTCCCGGAAAGCTTCATGACGGCCAAGTTCGCCGCGGCGGCAGAGCGTCCCAGCATCGTCATGATCATGAGGGACAACATGAGGCTTTCCAGCATCGGATGTAAGCGTTCTTGATTGCAGACAAGCCAAGCGAAACAATCTGGCAGCTCATTTCGCTGAGTTCAATCGAAATCGCGGAACCGCCTCCTCCGGTCTCGGACCAATCATTTCTGCGATGCGTTTCGGCAAACTTGACGATCACCGAATCAACCTGTTTCGGTGTGTACCCGCCCTGTCAAACGGACACCGTTCCCAATATCGATGCCTATCTGTCCGCACTGATTTCCCCAAATTTGTCAAGTTTCCAACACTCGGTATGCTGATCCACTGAAGCATCTTATTGTGTTATAATCATAACTTATTAAAAGGCGGTCCCCCGGTCGAGCCGACTCCTTCAAAACAGTGGACATCGCAAAGTCACACGAATAATAGCACTCTGATCGTTCGTGGCTTGGCGTCTTCACGGTTGAAGCGTTCGTTGACTGCCTCATTGTTCATATCCCCCCGCCAAACGTCCCACCCATCCTAGAATCAATGCGATGAAAACTCTTTTTGCAGGCCTAGCTTTTCTGATAGCCGGGCAGTGCTTCGCCGATACGAGTTTGATTCGCATTGATGGCAGCCCCCACGCGAAAATGCAAAATGTGGGACTGAATGAAGTCACTATCACGGGCGGATTCTGGAGGGATCGACAAGAGGTCAACCGCAAGGTTTCTTTGCAAGTGCTTTGGGAGAGAGCAACGAATGAAAAAGACGGTTACGCCCTGAAAAACTTTCAGATCGCCGCGGGATTGAAGCAAGGCAAACACCAAGGCGTGGCGTGGGAGGATGCGTGGGTCTACAAGTGGATTGAAGCTGCCTGCTATGTGTACGCCTCGACGGGTGACCAGACGCTCTTGCGTCGGATGGATTCTATCGTTCCGATCATTGCTGGGGCACAAGAGGATGACGGCTACCTCGCAACTCAGGTGACTGCGGGTAGGTTCACGCAGCGCTGGATCCAACCGGACAACCATGAACTCTATAACATGGGTCACCTTTTCGCTGCCGCCGCAGTCCATCACCGCTTTACGGGAAAAACCGAACTTGTCGACGTTGCCAATCGGGCCGCGTCTTTCTGCCTGCAACAATTCAAGGAACACGCCGATGTGATGTGGGAATACCCGCTCAATCCATCGATCATCATGGGGGCTGTGGAACTCTATCGTGCCACTGGAAATCAGGATGCCCTCGACTTGGCACGTCACATCGTCAACTTGCGAGGTTCAACTTACAAAGGGAACGCGAATTTTCCCAACTGGGGTCGGCCACCGTGGGGACCGATCGATAACTATCAGGGCGGTCGAGATCTGTACCAGAATTTCATTCCGCTACGGCGTGAAAAAGAAGTCGTCGGACACGCGGTTTTCTTCACCTATCTGTATGCCGGCGCGACCGACGTGTATATGGAAACAGGTGACAAGTCACTACTGGTTGCACTAGAGCGGCTATGGGCTGACCTGACGGAGAAGAAGATGTACATCACCGGCGGCGTGAGCCCTGTTCACAAAGGATCGGTCACACGCAGTTTCGTCGAAGGCGAGCGGCAGGTTTGTCGCTGGGAACCTATTCACGAAGGAATCACCACGCCGTACGATTTGCCCAATCACAATGCCTACAACGAAACCTGTGGGATGGTCGGTAACATGATGTGGAATTGGCGCATGCTACAGGCTACCGGCGATGCACGCTACGCTGAGATCATGGAGCTGAGTTGGTACAACTCGATTCTTTCCGGCGTCGAGCTTGACGGCGCACAATGGTCGTACACCAATCCGTTGCGCTGGCATGGCAAGGAACATGAACTCTGGAGCCATGACTACCACGAACGTCATGTGCCGGGATTAAGGCATATTTGCTGCCCGACCAATGTCTTGCGTCACGTCGCAGCCTATCAGGGCTATCTCTTCTCGACCTCCGAAGACACGCTTTGGCTGCATCATTACGCGGATTGTGATGCTAGTCTGAAAACGTTGGGGCTGAAGCTCAAAGAGACCACAAACTATCCATGGGACGGCAAGATCCAGCTGACGATTCAAGATGCTCCTGATCGTGCGCTCGCTTTGAAGTTGCGGATTCCAGCCTGGGCGAACAAGGCATCCATCCAGGTCAATGGCAAGTCGATGTCGCTTGCAACGAAGCCTGGCAGCTATGCCAAGGTTGCGAGAGAGTGGAAAGCGGGCGATACAATCGAGCTCAACCTGGAAATGAAGACGCGTCTGTTGGCGGGCCATCCACGTACCGAACAGTTCCGCAATCAGGTTGCCGTCAAACGAGGCCCGGTTGTCTACTGCCTTGAGTCGAACGATGTCAAAGGCGATGTCGCTTTCGAACAGATTGCGATGGATGCGGGCGCAATGTTTGAACCGGAGTTCCGATCGGACCTGCTTGGTGGAGTGACGGTGCTAAAGACAACTGCCAAAGCGATGCCGGATCCAGAAAAAGCAATTGTCGGCCAATACGTTGACATCACAGACCAGCGGATGGAGTCCGTGAACGTGGAATTGATTCCATACTACAGCTGGAATAACCGTGAAGAGCCGAAGATGAGCGTCTGGCTGCCGTTGGCACGATAACGAAATCCGTAAAAAACAACCCAAATATCGATGAGAAAATGCATGTACAAAATATTGTTGTGCGTTGGAATGATTGCGATGACAGGATCGGCCAGTGCAGAGGACGCCTACCTAGTCGACATGCACGCTAGCCCGCACGCGAAGATGCGTCCGATTGCTTTTGAGTCCGTCAACTGGACCGATGGCTTCTGGGCGGATCGCTACGATCAAACATGCAGCATCACTCTGCGCCGGCTTTGGCAACTGGCGGCTGATCCGGATGCAGGTCACGTGCTGGACAATTTTCGCGCCGCTGCTGGCGGGCAGGGCGAGCACGCGGGCACGGATTGGCAGGATGCGTGGCTCTATAAATGGATTGAGTCTGCTGCGAGTGTCTACGCGAAGAATCCTGATCCGTGGATCATGGAGCGGATGGATGAAGCAATCGAGTTGATCGCCGCAGCCCAGCAAGAAGACGGCTACATCGCCACACAGATTACGGCGAAGAAAAAAGAGCGTTTCACCAATCCTCGCGAGCATGAAGTTTACTCGATGGGGCATTTGCTGACCGCGGCGTGTATGCATCAACGCATTACGCGGAAAGATTCGCTGATGAAGATCGCTATCCGCAACGCTGATTTCTTGTGCGAAAACTTAGGCGAAAAAGTATGGCCTTCGTACGCGCACAATCCTTCGGCGATCATGGGATTGGTGGAGATGTATCGGCAGACTGGTCAGAAGAAATATCTCGACTGCGCGAAGCTGATCGTGGACAGCCGCGGAACGCGGCCAAAGCAAGGTGGGATCTTCAGCAAAGGTCCGGGGATCATCGGGACAGACTTGATTCAGGACCGCGTGCCGCTGCGAAGGTCGACGCAGGTCGTGGGGCACAACGTGTTCTTCACTTATCTTTTCGCCGGTGCAACGGATGTCTACATGGAAACCGGTGACAAGACTTTGCGGGAACCGCTGGATCGACTATGGCATGACCTGACACGGACAAAGATGTGTATCAACGGTGGCGTCAGTCCGGTGGGGCGTGGGTTGTCGCTTGGCAAGGACCCCGTGGTCGAAGCCGTGGGCGCTTCCTACGACCTACCGGCAGCCGACTCGTATAACGAAACCTGCGGCCAAATCGGTAACTTCATGTGGAATTTCCGCATGCTGGCGATTTCCGGTGATGCCAAGTACGCGGACCTAATGGAACTGGAACTCTACAATGGTTTTCTGGCTGGGATCGGGCTTGATGGTGAAAGCTGGTTCTATCGCAATTCGCTGCGTCTTGATCAGGACTATTCCGATCTGGTCGGTGGCCATAATTTCCTACCCCAGCGCGTACTGCCGGGACGCAAACGCATCTGCTGTCCGACGAATTTACTGCGAACGCTCGCGCAATTGCATACTTACCTTTACAGCATTGATGACCAGGGACTTTGGGTGCATCACTATGGCGGAAACACCTTTGAAGGAAAGCTGGCTGACGGCAGTGTGGTGAAGCTCACACAGGAAACGGCTTTTCCATGGAGTGGGAAAGTGGTTCTCAAGATAAAGTCAGTCGCATCATCCGATCCGTTTGCGATCCGTGTCCGAATTCCAGGTTGGGCGAGCGATGCGGCTGTGACGGTCAATGGAGAACCGGCAGCCAATACTCCAACGGCTGGCAGTTACCTCTATTTGAAACGCAAGTGGAATACCGGCGACCGCATCGAGCTAGATCTACCGATGGAGACGCGTTTGATGACCGCGCATCCAAAAGCAGAACAGCTGCGTAACCAGGTCGCGATCATGCATGGACCGCTGCTCTATTGCGTGGAATCAAAAGATGTGCCGAAGGACAAGGACATAAACAATGTTCGTATTCCAGCGGATATTGAATTAAAATCGGCTCCGGCTTCGGATTTACCCTTTGGTATTCAAGTCCTGGAAGGCAACGCGCTCTATCTTGATGAGCGTCCGTGGGATAACGAGTTGTACCGTCCGTTGAGTTCGACTTCCTTGACCGAGTTTCCAATCCGCATGATTCCGTACTTTGCGTGGGCCAACCGTGGCCCAGGCGGTATGACTGCCTGGCTTCCTTTGGAAGTGCAATAGTTTGATGCGATCTCGCCTGATCATTGTGGTTCGTTTTTCAATACTGATCGAGACAAAAGCTGAATACTGTGAGAGTTCTACCATGAGAAGACCTGCTTTCATCGTCATACAACTGTTGCTGTCTATTTTCGCGACAGGGATGGTTCAGGCGGAATCACAAAAGCCTAACGTGCTCTTTGTTGCGATCGACGACCTGAACGACTGGGTTGGCTGCTTTGGTGGCAATCCGCAAGTGAAGACGCCAAACCTCGATAAGCTTGCTGCCGAGGGCGGGTTGGTGATGACCAATGCGTACGCGCCGGCCACGGTCTGCTGTCCATCGCGATCGGCGTTGTTGACGGGAGTGCATGCTCACAAGACTGGTGTTTACGGCAACAAGAACAATTTGAAGAACGCCCCCAAGGCAAAGGACTTGGTGACCTTGCCCGAGTATTTCAGTCAGCACGGTTACCACGCGCTGTCGATGGGGAAGATCTTTCACAAACATCCGCTTCCCGGCGACACAGGGAACAAGAAGTCAGACGCGGGCCAGTGGGCTTTCGACGAGTATCACAAAACTCTTGGCGGCATCGGTCCGGCGAGTAAGAAAAGGCCCGTCAATGGTTTGCCCAATTTGCCCGGTGAGAAGGTTTCGTACCACTACCACGCGTTCGACTGGGGGCCAACGGCCGAGAACGATGAAACCAAAATGTTGGACTACAGGACTGCAAGTTGGGCCGCGGAACAATTGAAGACGCGCGACTTCGACGGCAAACCGTTCTTCATGGCGATCGGAATCAGCAAGCCGCACCTGACTTGGTACGTCCCGCAAAAATACTTCGACATGTATCCCTTGGATGAGATCGTGTTGCCAAAGACGTTAGCGACGGATTTGGATGATATCCTCGACCGCAATGGGAAACGAATCTATTCCCCAAGTGCGTCATGGCTGCGGGCCGAGAAATACGGCAAACACAAGGAAGCCGTGCAAGCGTACTTGGCCACGATCACTTTCGTGGATGACTGCATCGGCGTCTTGCTGGATGGACTTGCGGGCAGCAAACATGCCGACAACACCATCGTAATGCTGTGGGGCGATCATGGCTGGTTTCTGAGCGAGAAGCAGCGATACGGGAAGACTCAGCTGTGGCAAGAATCGTGCCGAGTTCCCCTGATGGTCAAGGTTCCCGGTGTTACACCAAAGAACAAACAGTGCATGGGCCTGGTGAACTTAATCGACATGTATCCGACGCTGGTTGAGCTTTGCGGTTTACCAGAAAACTCTGTGAACGACGGCCACAGTTTCGCTCCGCTGCTTCGCGATCCCAACATGCAGTGGAACCATCCGACACTAACCAATGGTTGTTTGCCCGGTTTCTACCGCGTCTACGACGGACGCTATAGCTATATCAGCAATCGTCAACGAGGCGCCGAGGAACTTTACGACCACCGTGATGACCCCATGGAGTGGACCAACCTGATCGGCAACTCGGAACACGACGGGATCAAGTCGCGTCTGAAGGCATTTGTCCCGAAAACCGACGAGCCAAAATCACCAGAAAACCCTGATTGAAAGCGAGCCTGCGTCCCTGCGTTGGGGCAGCGTTTTTTTTCAACAGGTTTAGGAGTATTCAACATGAGAAACGTGCTGCTGTGTATCGGGATTGCATTGGCGATGGCAACTGATGCGATGACAACCGATGTGATGACAACCGATGTGATGGGAGACGACGACTGGGTAACGGTCAAGCCGAACGAGTTTGAGGGAGCCATCAACAATCCACTCAAAGGATTCCGTGGCTATCACAGCGACGGGTACGGGCTGCTGCATCGTCAATACATCGGTTGGAACAGCATTGAACTCAGTGCCGATGACACCGTGGATCGCATCATCGCTCGCACCAACGAAATCACTCGGCACGGAAACAAGAGTTTTGGTGAACTGAATATCAAACTGGTTCCACGCGTGTACCTGGACTGGGACGGTACGCTGGGCACGGCGAAGCGTCCCAAGCAGCACTGGCCTGCTGACATGGCGGAATTCGATTACGACAGCCCCGAGTTCCAACAGCGTCTAAAGCGTCTGATCGCAAAGCTCGGAGAGGCATGGGACAACGATCCGCGCATCTTCGCGATCCAGATGGGATTGATCGGCTATTGGGGCGAACATCACACACCGGCGCCGACTAAATCACAGCGACGCCTAATGGTGGACGCGTTCAAAAAGGCGTTCAAGAACAAGCCGATTCTGGTCAGGCACACCGATGCGGAATTTATGGATACTGGGTTCGGGATCTACTATGACACTTTTGCCAATGTGAGCCGCGAGCCACCACACGGGGACAAACATCAGCTCCCCTGGCAGGCAACGCACGTGTATCCCGACATCTGGAAGCACGCGCCGATCGAGGGCGAAGTCGAATACAACTGGCAAAAAGAACGCAAAGACGCTGACCCTGAAGGGACCTTTGGGCGGACGCCCGATGAGACGATGACGGTGCCCGCCTATCGCCGATACATGATCGATAAGATCCGTCGCTATCACGCGACCTATCTCGGTTGGATCTCCAGCTACACGTCCGCCGATGCGACTGTGCTCAAAGGCGCTGGCGAAGTACAAAAGGCATTCGGTTATCGATTCGTGATCGACTCGCTGAATTACCCTGCGAAGTGCTTTCCCGGTGCGGATCTGTCTCTCAGGATGTCTGTTCGGAATACCGGCAGTGCGCCGTTCTACTTGAACTGGCCCGTGGCTGTTGCCCTTCTCGATCCGGTGACAAGAAAACCGGTATGGTCGGCGCCGCTTGACGGAATTGATGTTCGCAAGTGGCTTCCCGGTGAAGACTGGGACAGCGAAGCCGATGCCTATCGAACTACGGCAAAGCAGCACGATGCGCGGGGACGTACTGCGCTTCCTGTGGAACTGACGCCGGGTGAGTACATCCTCGCCATCGGGATCTTGGACCGTGAAGGCGGCATGGTACCGAGCGTTCGTTTTGCGATTCAGAACTACATCGCCGGGGGCTGGCATCCGTTCGGGGTCATCGGTGTCGGCGCGACACCGCGGGACACGGCGTTAAAGAATGTTGCCTTCGATAGCCCCGCTTTCGACCGCACGCTTACTTACCAAGTCCCAGCGGAACTTCTGGCCGTTCAGCCGCCGCCTGTGCCAAAGGTCACGCCCATGCCTCGTTGG
The DNA here is from genome assembly GCA_007859835.1 of Novipirellula herctigrandis. Lineage (GTDB taxonomy): Bacteria > Planctomycetota > Planctomycetia > Pirellulales > Pirellulaceae > Novipirellula_A > Novipirellula_A herctigrandis. Next base: position 21,446 of record SJPJ01000003.1, read on the forward strand.
CAGCCCGATCCAAAAGTGGAATTGATCAATCCGCGGCGTTATTGGGAACTGGTCAGGCGGTCTGACACCATCGAAAAACGAGTCAGCGAGGACGGCTCGCTCGACGGCCCTGATGCACGAAAAGTGCTCAGCGTGATAGGCGACTACGGCAGGGGAAGCAATCTCAACTACAGGTTCTTTAACCACGGCAAGCTCGATCCCGGCCATTATTGGTTTTCGTGTCGCGTCAAAGGCACGAAGGGGCAAACCGTGCGGTTCGATGTCGCCGATGGTTGGCGCGGTGTCATGAAAGGAGTCAACGTCCCCCTGTCATCGGAATGGCGCGAGCATGGGATTGAGTTTGACGTCAAGGAAGCGTTTGAGAACGAGACACGTCTGCGGTTTAGTCTTCCGACCGATTCGAGCGGCGAGTTCCACCTGACCGAACCTCACCTCAAAAGAATGGATGGAAAGTGAGAAGAGATACCATGACGAAGCTTGTGTTACGACTCGCATTGTCGGGGCTATGCCTTACTTCGACACAAGCTCTGGCAGCCAACATGGCAGAGGAAACGTTGGGTTCGGTTCGTGGCGATCCGAAAACCCGTACCAAGGAGAAAGGCTTCGCGACGACTCGATTCCATATGGGTGCTCGCGTAGTTGACGCAACCGCCTTCAGCAATCCAAGCAACCCAGTCCGGCCCCGTGGCGTCCCAATCACTTCGTCGTTCCCGCCTGGTGTTGTTACGGAAACGCCCATCGTTTTCGAGTGAAAGCGGAGCAGATTTTTGGACGCGTGTTCGCCATGCACCCTCGGTTTGCATCAACAGGTTGCTCAGCAAAATTGTGTTCCATTACAAGTACACCCTACTCAACCCCACGGGGAATAGGAACTTATGCGATGAGAGGTTTTCTTTATTTGATGGTCGGACTGTTCTTAGGAGACGTGGCACTGGCTGCGACCGGCGTTTTTGATGGAACGGACGCACGTACGGATGCGCTGATGCAACAGGCAGAGCAGTCGATTGACGAGATCCGCAAAGGGCAGTTGTCGTTGGAACTGATCGATGCGGAGGGAAAGCCAGTCGACGAATCCGTGCAAATCGAGCTTGTTGCCCATGATTTCGATTTTGGTACAGACCTGTTTGGTTTTCATAAACTCAGCGACGACAACCCTGCAAAGCTCACCGCGTTGAAAGCCATCGACGCGGTATTCAATACCGTCATCGTCTGTGACTATTGGCGTACAAACCAGTGGCAGTTTCAGGGAACACTCGACTGGGAATCTCCGGATGCTGGATTTGCGATTGCGGATCGGTTGGGCAAGCGCAGCCGCTACCACGCATTGCTGTTTGGATTTCCGCGTTGGTTACACCATTTTGAAACCGAAGAAGACCAGTGGCGAGCCATCGAGACCCGCATCCGGCATGTGGCTGAGCGATACGGCGACCGAATCCAAGAAGTGGATGTCATCAATGAGTTCATCAACTACCAGTACTGGCATCAGAATCCGCATGCCAAATACTTGAGGACAACCAAGTATCCGGATATGGCAAAGCCGGAAAACGGAGCCCGTGTGTTGGCTTTGGCCCGAAAGCACTTTCCGACGGCAAAGCTGGTCGTTTTGGAAGCCAACCTTTGGAGTGTTTCCAATCCCGTATTCCAAGAGATCTTTGAGTATCACAAGGAATTGATTCGCCTTGGCGCTCCCTATGATTACATCGGTTACCAAGCACACTACTATGCCGTTGGCGGAATGCCATTCGAACAAGGCACACCGAAGTTTGGGCCGCGAACCTTCATGATGGATGAGATCAATCGCGGCATCGAACAGATGGCTTCGCTTGGAAAACCGCTCGTCATCACGGAATTCAATCCGCCGTCTCGAAACAACAAGGTAAACAAACCCAATCAGCCTCGCATCAGCGACGAAGAGATTGCCGCCTGGGAATCCAACTTCTACACGCTGATGTTTTCAAAAGCCTACATGAAGGGACTTTCCCGTTGGTTCACGATCGACAATCTTGGCGGACGGGGATTGGATGCGGGAGTGGTCACCGAAGACGGCAAGCTAAAGCCGAATTACACTGCCCTGAGGCATTTGATCAAGGAGAAGTGGCACACACAATGGAAAGGAAACCTAGTCTCTGGGAAAGCCGCATTCGAGGGTTTCTACGGGACGTATCGTGTCCAGGTGGACGGATTCCAGGCAGCTACCGTTGATCTGACAGTCGACAGCCCGAACCAACGCATTCGCTTGATGCCTGAATGAACGAAAAATATCAACCAATCAGAAATTTTAAGAACAGATAAAAAGGTGTGATACATGCGTGGAAGCATTTGTTTTTTATTACTCATGAGTGTTGGTTTAACAGCCGAATGTGCCGATACTACGCAGCAACCCTTTCAAGCAAATTGGGAATCGTTAGACAAGTACGAAATTCCCGCATGGATGGCGGACAGCAAGTTCGGCATCTTCATACACTGGGGACCTTCCTGTGTTCCCGGGCATCATACGGACTGGTATCCGCGTTGGATGTATCAAGACAAGGTGCAACGACATCACAAAACGGGCGAAGTTTTAACAAACAAGGCTCATCCGTCTTACCTTTTTCACGTTAAGACTTTCGGTAACCCTGCCGACTTTGGATACAAGGATTTGTTCCCGCTGTTCAAGGCCGAACAATTCGACTCCAAGGCTTGGGTGGATCTGTTTGCTAAATCAGGAGCCAAGTACGTTATCCCTGTTGCGGAACATCATGACGGTTACGCCATGTACGATTCGTCCGTCACGCGTTGGAATTCTGTTCAAACTGGCCCGAAACGTGATCTGCTGGGCGAACTACGTGACGAGATCAAAAAGCAAGGACTCATCTTCGGCGTCTCATCCCATTATGCGTTCAACTGGCACTACTACCCGCAGCAGCCTCAATACGATACCGGCGATCCGGCCTATGCTGATCTGTACGCTCCGCAACATGAACCACTGAGTCCTGCCAGTGACAAATTCTTGGCGACTTGGTGGCTGCGGACCAAAGAAGTCATCGATCGGTATGAACCAGACATCCTTTGGTTCGATTTTGGTTTGGACTATGCCGAGTTTGCCCCCTACCACGCAAAGTTAGCCGCCTATTACTACAACCACGGCCGAAACCGCGGAGTGACAACGGTCCTGCAAAGCAAGAACCTCCAGTACCCTTCGTATCCCAAGGGTACGCACATGCTTGACTTGGAGCGAAGCAAGTCGGATGAAATGCTGGACGAACTCTGGCAAACAGATACTTCGGTCGGCAGTAATTCCTGGTTCTACTGTCGCGAATGGATTTCCAAGTCGTCCAACCTGCTGATCGACGATCTCGTTGACATCGTCAGTAAGAACGGTTGCCTGCTGCTAAACATTGGTCCCGACGCTGATGGTCGTATCCCTAAAGACCAAGCCAAAGTGCTGCTAGAAATTGGCCAGTGGCTTGATGTCAATGGCGAAGCGATCTACGGCACGCGTCCCTGGAAGGTGTACGGTGAGGGCCCTACCAAGGTCGCCACCGGTCATTTGAGTGAAGACAAAAACGAAAAGTTCACTTGCGACGACATTCGCTTTACAAAAAAAGGTGATACGATCTATGCCACCATCTTGCAGGCACCTGAAGGCAAGACACTTATTGGTTCGCTAAGTGCGTCCACTCACAGTGAGCTAGAAGGCATCCAATTCGTTTCCCTTCTCGGCTCCGATCAAATAATCGATTGGACCATGACGGACCATGGCCTGCAGATCGGCAATATCCTTGATCCACCGCTGCAGAGCGCAGTGGTGCTGAAGATCGAACTTGCGAAATCCAAGTAGGGAAATCCTACGCAATCCTATCCGACGAACAGAATAGAAATCATGAGAATTCTTTCAGCGATACTAGCCGTCACCATTTGCTTCAACGCTTGGGCAAAGGAAAAACAACCGAACATTATTTTCATCATGTCTGATGATCACGCCGCCCACGCGATTGGAGCCTATGGCGGCAGGTTCGCGGATTTGGATTTAACGCCCAATCTTGATCGATTAGCGGCACAGGGCATTCGTTTTGAAAACGCTTTCTGTAACAACTCCATTTGCACACCCAGCCGCGCCTCAATCATCACGGGCCAATACCCACAAACCAATGGCGTTCTCGATTTAGACATCCAGCTTGATCCCCAGAAACAATACCTGCCAAACGAACTACGACGACTTGGGTACAGCACGGCTGTGATTGGAAAATGGCACCTGCACATCGAACCAACAGCCTTTGATTACTACAAGGTGCTTCCGGGACAAGGAAAGTATTTCAATCCTGCCTTCCACGATAAGGGCAAAGGCCAATGGCCAAACAACAAAGTGCAAACCCAAGGGCACTCCACGGATGTGATTACGGATCTTTCCATTGAATACATCAAGGGATTGGACAAATCAAAGCCTTTCTTTTTGATGCATCACTATAAAGCCCCGCATGACATGTTTGAGTACGCTCCGCGCTATGAGGATTTTTTAGCAAAAACGGAAATCCCCGAACCGGCCAGTTTGTACTATCAACCAAATTGGGGATCGGCAGGTACGCGTGGTGAGGATGGGGCGCAAGAGCACTACATCGGCACATCAATCTCCGATCGGCATACCCATCGCAATTACAACGAGATGCTGCTCGACGGCAAGTTCGAAGGCCCCGAATCAGCGCACCAGGGATATCAAAAGTACCTGAAAGCCTACTTGCGTTGCGTCAAAGGAGTGGATGACAACCTAGGACGATTCTTTGATTTCCTCAAATCGGAAGGGCTCTGGGAGAACACGGTCATCCTTTATACCGGCGACCAGGGAATGATGCTGGGCGAGCACGACTTGCAAGACAAACGCTGGATGTACGAAGAATCGATGCGAATGCCTTTCATCGTGCACTATCCCAAAATGGTTAAACCGGGAATGGTCACGGATCTTCTTGTCAACAATACCGACTATGCACCCACGATGATTGAATTGGCTGGCGGCGATACGCCTGAGTACATGCAAGGAAGCAGCTTCATCAAAACACTTCAGGGAAAAGAAGAAACCGATTGGCGAATAGCCACATATTACCGCTACTGGATGCATATCATCCATCACTACGTTCCAGCGCATTTTGGCATCCGCACCAAGAATTACAAATTGCTGTTCTACTACGGCAAGCATTACCTGCCTGAGTCAGAGTTTGAAAAGTATTACTGGGCCAGCCAATATTATGGCATTGAAAAAGAGACGCCCCATACATGGGAGTTCTACGATCTAAAAAACGATCCACAAGAATTGCACAATCGATACAACGACCCCGCTTACAAAGAGACCATCGCTGAACTCAAGATAGAACTGAGAAAGCAGCGCAGCGAGCTTAACGAAACCGATGCCGACTATCCGGCCATCCAAGCCATCGTGGAAAAACACTGGGACGAATAATGCTCATTGGAGGCATGAAGCTGCACCATAACCAGCATCCATTGCTCCCAACGAATGAGCAACCGCGGTTTGGGCAAAAGGAGGATGGGTTATCGGTGCATGTGCTGTAGACGAACCTTCCGATTTCGCGCACGGCATACGGATCTAAAGCAGAGAGACGAGACTACGGTATCGCACCTCAAAACGGAACTGAACTTAACTTCAATTTTTGAATAAGACACCAAGAGCATTTAGGAACATGAAGATCCATTCAAGGTTTGGACAGAATTTATTCGCTTGCAGCATGGTAGTAATCTTGCTTGCACAGGGACACGCAATCGGTGCGGAACCTGGTCGTTGGACAATGTTGTCAGAGAATCCGGCAAACCACTGGCGAGATGCCTTTGTGACGGGAAACGGTCGGCACGGAACGATGGTGATGGGGCATCCTGGGAAGGAAACCGTCATCTGTGTCCACGAAGAACTGTTCGTCTCGGCCTGGGACCGGGATGTCGAGTCCGTGGCCGATATTGCCCACTTGCTTCCGGAGGTGCGAAAGCTGATTCGCGATGGAAAACCAGCCGATGCAGCAGAGTTGGCGGTTGAAGCCGTGCGGAAGCAAAATGAACCCCGAGGCGTTACGAATGACGGATGGCCAGTGGTCCCTCATCCCGCTTTCGATCTGGATATCCAATTCGAAAGTTCTGGCCCGGCGACGGATTACCAACGGCAACTCAACCTGGAAACCGGAGAGGCCTTTTCGCAGTGGGCGGATACGGCCAAGGGAGTCGAACAAAGAGTGTTTTCATCGCAAACACACAATCTCAACGTCGTGGAACTGCGTGCCACGGGAGATCAGAAACTAAATTTGGCACTTCGCTTGGCCGAAAGGCCGGGCCGCATCGACAAGAACAAACCGAAGCACCGGAACGTTGAGATGAATGGGGCCTTCAACTCCATTACCACGGACGCCGCCCCCGGATGGCTTTTCTACCACGCGGATTATGCGTTGGATCGCGGTGGCTACGAGGGTGTCGCTCGAGTCACCACCGTTGGGGGAACCACGGTGCAAGACGATGAGACTTTGCAGATCCAAGACGCGGATCGTGTCTTGATCCTGATCCGAATCCAACCACTGGAAGACGGCAAGGTCTCACAAAAGAAAATGATCCAACAGGAACTCAAAGCGTTGCCCAATGACTATGAGTCACTCCTGAAGCCGCATGCTGATAAACACGGAGAGATGTTCCGACGCGTGACGCTGGACCTTGGTTGCGAAAAGCAATGGCGCGAGGAATCGACCGAAAAGCTCCTCGCAGACATCCACACCAATGGCGTGACGCCTCGTTTCCTGGAAGCCATCCATGCGATGGGCCGCTACCTGCTGATTTCCACCAGCGGAAAGTACCCGGCTCCGCTGCAAGGTATTTGGGGAGCCGATTGGCGGGCCTCTTGGGGAGGAAGCTTTACGACCAATTCGAATGTGAACTTGGCGATCTCTTCGTTCGGAATGGGAAACCTTCCCGAGATCGCCGAGGGTTACTATGGTTACATCGAACGTCAACTGCCGGGTTGGCGTGCGAACGCGAAAAAATACCTAGGGTGTCGCGGCATACTCGCTTCTCTAAACATGGACCCTGAAACGGGTTATGAGACACATTTTCATGCCCAACACCCCGTTCTCTATTGGGTTGGAGGAACGGGGTGGAACATTCGGCCGCTTTATGACTTTGCTCTGCTTAGCGGCGATGATGCCTTCATGAAGGAAAAGGTCCTACCGCTCTATCTTGAACTCGGGCTCTTCTACGAAGATTACTTGGTCAAGGGAGAGGACGGGATCTACGACGTCATTCCCAGTCAATCACCAGAGAATGATCCGGGTGGAAAACGTGGCGAGCGGTTAACAGAAAACAGCACCTTCAGTGTGGCAGTGGCCCGTGAAACCTTTTCGATTCTTTTGGAGCTGGGCAAACAATTTGATCTTCCCGCGGATGACATTGCCAAGTGGAAAGAGATTCACGACCATCTGCCTGCCTACCGCATCAATCAAGATGGAGCCTTAGCCGAATGGATTCCCGAGCAATACAAGGATAACTATTCGCACCGTCACAACTCCCATCTGTATCCTGTTTATCCCGGGATGGAATTAGTGGAACCGACAGCGAATCCGGCACTGGATAAGGCCGTGCGAGTAGCCCTGGAAAAGCGATGTAACTTTGATACGACCTCAGCCCATGGGTTGATGCATGCTGCCTTGATGGCTTCTCGGCTTCGAGATGTGGAAAAGGTCCGCACGAACCTCGACCGGTTTTCCCGGCGTCAGTATCTCTCAGACAGTTTCGTCACTTCCCACAACCCCAACCACGGCGTCTATAACCTGGATGCGGCCCTAAGTCTGCCGCGTCTTCTGATGGAGATGCTGGTGTTTTCACGCCCCAGTTATATTCGATTGATGCCGGGCTGGCCGGAGGAATATGCCGATGGGACGATGACCGGCATATTGGTCCGTGGCGGACACAAGATCGATGTCACTTGGGCCGATGGGAAACTGAAATCGGCGGTTCTCTACGCGGGAAAGGATGGTCCCTGCGAGATCCATTATCGCGATGCCAGCCAGACGCTGGAGCTAAAGGCAGGAGAGATCTATCACATGGATGGATCGCTAGCGACATCGACCGCTTCGGCTCAGAACAACGTGGATGAAACACAGAAAAGCACCGCCGACACATTGGATCAAGATGCCGAACTTCGTGGCGACATCATTTACTCCACGGGTTTCGATACTGACGACTGGCTCGAGGACTGGGACCATGCAGGTCATCGCGATTCAATGAACATCGTTGACCCGAACGAGATCAATGGAATTCCGCCGCTCAAGCTGCACGGCAAATCAACTGGTAACGTGCTGCAGGTGACGATAGCCAAAGATGGGCATTATGGTTGTGGACCGCAATTCATGTTTGATCGACATTTAGGTTACCGGCCCAAAGAAATGTACGCCCGGTTCGATTGCTGCTTTGCCGAAGACTTCGTCGGCTATGGTGGCAAGGCGCCCGGTTGGGGCGGGACGGAAAAGTCAGGCTGGGGCGGCAAACCGTCGGACGGCTTTAATGGCTGGTCCGCGCGCGGCGGAATCCATACGAACCGCGACGGCACACTGGCCATGAGCTACTACACCTATCATGCACTGATGCCAGGCAAGTACGGCGACTCGTTTCGCTGGAGCGGTGATGCTGCGAAAATCGTACCGGGCCGTTGGTACTGTATTGAGCAGTACTGCAAGATCAACTCGCCCGGTGAAAGCGACGGTGTGCTACGTGCGTGGGTCGACGGGCGATTGGTGTTGGACAAGACCGACGTGCAGATGCGAAAGACAGATAAATTGGGGCTAAAGTTCTATTGGCTGAACTACTACTTCGGCGGCAAAGGGGTCTCATCGCAAGCACGGCACGTCTATCTCGATAACATGGCATTCGCCACCGACAACCGTCTGAATGCATTGGGGCAAAGCAAGACGGACAAGTAGCCATTCACCTTCGCACCGGCCAATCTTTCACTGACAAAAAACTGTTAAACTCGTCCAACATGAAACCTCGTGTGGCGGACAATTGATCGAGTCGAAACGATCCTCCATCCGGCATTTCTGAAACTGACAGGAGCCCTATCATGCGAAACCAACTTGCTGTCCTTCTGATCCTCGCAACCAATGCAATTGCCGTGCAGGTTGCTGATGGCCAAGTTGCATCCGATCGAATCGAGTCGATTGGACTATTCAAGAATGGGCTTGCCTACGTTACACGGGAAATTGAAATTGATCGGCGTGGCGAGTCAATCTTGGCCAAAGTTCCTCGCCCAGCCCACGGGTCGTTTTGGGTCGAATCGCCCGCCGGAATCCAGATCGATGTACGTGTAACCCAGTGTGAGATTCCGCCCGCGGAAGAAACCGTGCGTCTCGCAAACACCCTCGAAGGGTCCGAAGTCACAGCCTACTTCAAGGCTGAGGAACTGCCGGCCGTCTCAGGAACAATCACCCTGGTCGAGTCCGAGAACAAAACAGACGCCTCTCGTTTTAGCAGCAACTACGAAGCGGCTACTCAGCGATTCGGTTGGTATTCCTACCAACACAATCGAAACTTCAACCAACCTTTGGCGAGTCAGCCAACTCCGTTTCGTTGCCTTACGGTCAAGACCGAGGAGGGCCCCATCCTGCTCGAACCGGCCCTCATCTCGCACGTCGTCGCAAGGGGCAAGGACGGCTCAAGTGCGATCCTGTCCGGCAGCACATTGGCGACTCTCATCACAACTCCACAGAAGACACGTTGCCCGGCCATGGTCTTTGACGTGAAGGATCCCGGCTCCGCGAAAAAAATCACGCTCCACGTCTCGTATCTAACGAAGGGGATCGCCTGGGCACCGAGTTACAGGATTGACCTGAATGATAAAAAGAAGCTGACGCTTGTGCAAAAATCGATCATCAAAAACGAACTGGGGGATATCCGTGACGCCGAGTTTTTCCTGATCACCGGCTTCCCGTCGCTTGAGTTTAGCAGTGTCGTCTCGCCTCTCTCTTTGGAGACAACCTGGATCCAGTTCTTCGAACAACTTCGTGCAGCCAGCAATCCCAACAACGGTTCGCCGCATGTCATGACCCAGCAGGCCGTCATGCACAATTCTTATCAACCAACGGTGGCCTCACCAACCTTGCCGACCAATCCTTCTGGTGAAGGCCCTGACCTACACTACCACTCGATCGGTCGACGCTCGCTTGCATTGGGCGATTCGCTGACTGTCACACTCCCCGAAGTCGAAACCGACTACAGCCGGATCGTCCAATGGATCGTGCCCGACAACCGTGACCATCGCGGCCACATCCAGATCAATCGCAATGACGAGAACACAGAGAAGTGGCACGGCGTGGCGTGGGATTCGATTCAGTTCAAGAACCCGCTGGACCGTCCGATGACAACCGGACCTGCAATGGTCGTCACCGATGGCAAGGTTCTCGGTCAACGCACCAGCTACTTTGTCAGCCCAGGCGAACCGACCGTGCAACACATCACAAAGGCCTTGAGCATTCGCACCCTCACGAGCGAGCAGGAAGAGCCCGATACTCGCAAGGTCGTCTACATTGGCGGAAACGACTACCACGACGCTCATGTCAAAGGGTTGCTGACCGTACGCAACCAGCGCGCCGAAGAGATCGAACTCGTCATCCGCCGCCGCTTCTCCGGCAAAGTGCTCGAAGCAGACGAAGATCCAAAGTGCCACTTGCTAGCCGAAGGCGTCTATAGCATCAATCAACGGAACGAACTGATCTGGACTCTCAAACTCAAGCCGGGCGAAGAAAAGCTGTTCAACTACAAGTACAGCGTGCTGATTGATCGGTAAGCTAGACACGTACCCATACATTCAAAAAACTCAGCCGAGCATCGGAACTTGGTTAAGGCTAATCGAACCGATCGAAACATGCTTTCGATGCTAAACATTATTACTACAACACATACTGATGAAAAAACGAATCTCACTGTTGCTTTTCAGTCTCTTCGTCGCGACGACGATTCCCACATTAGCCCAGGAAGCGGATGAGACGCCGGATGCGTTCCAACCGAACTGGAAATCGCTGGAAGCTTATCAATGCCCCGAGTGGTTCCAGGACGCCAAATTCGGCATTTACGCCCACTGGGGACCCTATGTCGTTCCGGCCCATAAATCGGAGTGGTACTCGCACTACATGTACTTCAACTACCGCAAACGCCAAGAAGAAGTGTACGGCCCGTTGAAAGATTTTGGGTACAAAGACTTCATCCCCGATTTTACCGGTGAAAAATTTGACGCGCAAGAATGGGCCAAGCTCTACAAAAGAGCTGGTGCCAAATTTGCTGGCCCGGTCGCCGAACATGCTGATGGATTCACCATGTGGGACAGCGAACTGACCGAATGGGACTCGATGCAAATGGGGCCGAAACGCGACGTGGTCGGCGAATTGGAAAAGGCTGTCCGCGAACAGGGAATGAAGTTCGTCACGACGTTTCATCACCAATGGCTCTGGGGGTGGTATCCGACCTACGACGAAACGACTGACGCTTCGGATCCGAAATATTCGGGGCTCTACGGACCGAAAGTCGAAAAAGGCCAATTCACCAATACGGCCGTTCGCGATAAACCCTTCTGCCAACTTTGGCAAGAGAAAGTCGATGAGGTCGTTGAAAAATATCACCCCGACATGATCTGGTTCGATACCCGAACGAACTTGATCCAAGAGCCATATCGTTTGAAAATGGCAGCCAATTTTTATAACAGCGGGCTGGAAGATAATCGCGATGTCATTTTGACCTACAAGAACCAGGACATGATGCCGGGCACAGGCACGTTCAATATGGAACGAAGTCGAATGCGCGAGATCAATCCCGACCCTTGGCAAACCGACACGTCGATCGCCAGTAATTCTTGGGGATACGTCGAAGGGCTAAAATACTATAGCACTCAACGTTTGCTTCAGGATCTGGTCGACATCGTTTCGAAAAACGGCTGCGTCCTATTAAACATCGCGCCGCGAGCCGACGGCACGATCCCACAAGAGCAGGTCCGTCGACTACATGCGATGGGCGATTGGCTCAACATCAACGGTGAAGCGATCTACGCGACCCGGCCTTGGAAATCGTTCGGCGAAGGTCCAGCGATCATCCCGGAAGGACACCTGGCTGACTTGCACTTTGAAGGATTCAGTGCCGAAGACATTCGCTTCACACAATCGAAAGACGGCAAGTCGCTATATGTGATCTGTCTTGACATGCCCGAATCGGGCAAACTGATCGTCAAGTCGCTCGGTTCCGATGCCGGTCTGCTTGATAAGACGCCGCAAGCGGTTTCGCTGCTTGGCTCCGATGCTGAAATTGAATGGGAAAGCGACGGAGAAGCGATGACCTTCGTCTTCCCAGAACCATTGCCCTGCGATCATCTTTACGCCTTTAAGATTAAGCTGTAATCGTTCCCGATTACGACGCGCCGACATCGGCCATTGCTCTTTTCATCGGAAACGCCTCCAACACGATGCAAGAAGATTGGAACGACACGTGAAGACAACACAATCTCATTTTGTCGCTACGGGCATATGCATACTCTTCGTCGGATTGATCGGCGGGGCACTTGCCCAAGAACCCCATGCGGCCCAAGGAGAGTCATTCCAGCTTGAACAATTGCAACGGCGGTTCGTTGACGACCGCTTCGGCATGTTTATCTGTTACAACATCATGTCCTATGGGGCGAAGTGGGGAGAGGATGGTTATGACTGCTCTGGCTTCAATCCACAAAAGCTTGACTGCAACCAATGGGCCGATGCAGCAGCGTCCGCCGGCATGCGTTTCGGCCTGCTGACGACCAAGCATCACGAAGGCTTTTGTCTGTGGGATAGCGAATTCACTGACTATGACGTCGCAGGATCTCCTTACAACAAAGACATCGTCAGGCAATACGTCGATGCCTTTCGTGCCAAAGCGCTTCGTATCGGTTTTTATTATTCGGTATGGGATAGCACGCACGGTATCAGCAAAGGCACGATCGGTCCCAAAGAGATCGCCTTTATTAAAGGACAGATCCGCGAGTTGCTTACCAACTATGGCGAGATCGACTATTTTGTGATCGACGGTTGGTTCTGGAAAATGGGGCATCACGAAGTTCCATTCACGGAAATTCGTGAGTTCATACGCGAGTTACAACCGGAGTGTCTCGTCACCGACCATACGCACCTTCAGGCAGTCTATCACGTCGACATCCCGTACTTCGAAGGACCGTTTGGTGCCTTTCCCGCTGCAGGAAACGCAATGCCCTCTGCCTTGGGGCACTGCAGCGTCAAGGGGAACGGCTGGTTTTGGGGCCCAGAAACTCCTCAAGGTCTTAAGCCTGGCGAGAACGCTCAGTCGATTGTCACCAAGCTGAAAACATTAGAGAGTCGTTACTGCAACTTCATGCTCAACTGCATGCCCAATCGCGATGGATTGCTGGACCCACTCTACATTGATTTACTCGCAGAGATCGGCACGCTTTGGAAACCCGATCTCGATCGTCCACCACTTCCCGCTCAAAATCCACTGCCGGTATATTCGATTCCAATTGAAAACGTCGCGGCGAGCAGTGGGGATCCGGAGGCCTTAATCGATGCCTGCCAACATGGCACGGAGCACGTTCATTGGATTTCCGATGGGAACATGCCACAGACGATTACGCTGGATCTAGGCACTGTCTATAAAGGCGTGGATGCCGTTACCATTGTCCCGAATCACCGATGTAAACCTAGTCCAGAGTCCGCCTTGGAAGAAGGCAATGTCACGAAGCTCAATGTGTTTGCCGGTGTAGATAAAGCAGCCATGACACTCGTTGCGGCGAGGAGTTACACGCCGGACGCTAAACCCCGGCATGTCACGTTTGTTGCTCAGCCGACTCGCTACATAAAACTCGAGATTCTGGAGTCTCACGGTTCAAATACGATCATTGCGGAATTAGCGGTCGGAGGATCCAAGCAAAAGCCGCTCGCATCACGCTAGAAATCTGACGAATCCCACTACCGAAATCGGACACCATTTTTCCGAACGATATTAATGCCATGAGAAGAGTTAGACCTTTATCGATCGTTGTATGCATTGCAGCCCTTAGCTTATCAAGTCTGAGTGGTTGGGCAGAAGAATTCCGCTATGAACCGAAGTGGGAGTCCATTCGCAGCAAATATGAAGTGCCCGAATGGTTCATGGACGCCAAGTTCGGCATCTTTTTGCATTGGGGCCCTTATGCCGTACCGGCTTATATGTCGGAAAAGTATGCCCCGGGAATGTACGATCCCAAATGGAACAAGGGCGGCATGAATGCATTCAGCCATCACCAAGAGAACTATGGCGATCCTTCGAAATTCGGGTACAAGGACTTTGTCCCTAGGTTCAAGGCAGAGAAGTTTGATGCCAAACAATGGGCGACGTTATTCAATCAAGCCGGGGCTAGGTACGTGGTACCGGTTGCTGAACACCACGACGGTTTTGCCATGTACGCCTCCAAACACACGCGTTGGAATGTGGCCGACATGGGGCCCAAGAAAGACGTGATGCGTCTGCTGGCTGACGCTTGCCGCGCGGAAGGCATGAAGTTTGGGGCCTCCACCCACTTCGCCCTGAACCGCAGCTACTACAGGACGACCGATCCTAATTGGGACACCTGCGATCCTCAATACGCCGATCTCTACTGGTTTAATGTTCCCAAAGATTCTAAACCGAGTCCTCTATTCCTGGATCTTTGGTGGAAACGAACAACCGATATCATCGATCAATATCATCCCGATGTACTGTGGTTCGACTACGGTTTTGATAAACCCGGATGGGAGTCCGTGCACAAGGAAATTTTGGCCTATTACTACAACAAGGGCTTGGAGTGGAACAAGGGCGTGGTCTTTCAGGATAAAAACATGAAGCACCACAATTTTCCTGAGGACCTCATTGTCTTGGATATCGAGCGAGGACGCATGTCGGATATTTCCAAAAACCCTTGGCAAACCGATACCTCCGTGGGTGAGATCTCGTGGGGATATATCAAGGACGAGAAATACAAATCATCGGATTATCTTTTGGATGAGTTAATCGACATTGTCAGTAAGAACGGTTGCTTGTTGCTCAACATTGGACCAAAGGCTGATGGAACGATCCCCGTCGAAGCTGAAGCCATTCTGGTCGACATGGGTGCTTGGCTGAAAGTGAACGGCGAGGCGATCTACGATACGCGGCCCTGGAAAATCTATGGTGAAGGACCGACCAAAGTCAGTAAGGGACATCACTCGGAAAAGAACAACAAAGACTCCGGGCCCAAGGATATTCGTTTTACGACCAAAGGCGACGTGCTATTTGCAACTGCATTGGGATGGCCAAACGATGGCGTGTTCACCATTGAGACATTGGCAAGCGACAATCCTCACGAAAGTCGTGCAGTGAAATCTGTAGCATTGATCAGTGGCTCGAATCCCATCACTTGGGAACAAACACAGCAGGGACTGACCATCAAGGTCCAGGGACAAAAACCTTGTGAGGCAGCCTATGCTTTCCGGATCACTTTTTAAATGTTGAACGCAGAATTCTTAACAGGGAGGGATTCCGCTACGGTCCCACCTGTTTCGGTTCCATCTGAATCTAGCGCAGGCCGGATCGATGGTTGCAAACCAATGTCGTGAATATCCCGAGCTAGCGGGCCACTCGAGCGAGACTATCGGAAATCCTCGATCAGTTTGGTCGGGACGTACCGCTCTCCCTGCAGTTCTTCGAAGTAACGAATCGTCCCACCGCCGTTCTCGGTTCGGCGACGAGCCTCCTGGCCCATCGCTTTGAGCATGTCGGCGGCTTGTTGTTGGTCGTCGACTAGGAAGAAGTATTCGTTCTCGGAGACGACCTTTCCACGGTCGTCAAGAAGTTGCATTTCGACATAGAATTTTTCACCTCGTTTTCCCGGTACCTTGACCGAAACTTGCGAGAACTCCGTCGCACTGTCAGCGCTCACGTCTCCGATTTTTTGCGTTTCCTCGTGAAAGAGGCGTTTCTGATCGTCTAGGAAACGAATTGCCACGGTGCAGTTAGGGAACTCCTTGAACAGATCGTTGACGACCCAAATCTGGCCGCCAAACGTCTCGCCGGGATTCCACCGGCGTTTGTCGTGCTGAAGCGAAACTAGCAACGGTTGGAAAGTGCGGCGGACATACTCAAACGACTTTTTCGGCTGCAGATAAAAGTCGACGATGGCCCATTTCATGTCCGGAGTGTGGAGCATCAGATGGCAGAAGGAGACGCCGCTGTTCTTGGGTTTCATTCTGCGGAAGTGCTCGCCGGAATACTGAAAGTAAACTCCCTGGGCAATCTGAGTCGCGTCGACGAATCGCTCTAGCCCGTCAATGCGTTGCTCGCCGAAGACTTCGTAGTTGTGAATTCGGAGGATGTCGAGATCGGCCCAGTGATACCCCCAACCAGGTCCCGGCGGCCACACTTCGTCCTCTGGGATGAACTTCCTGATGCTTTCCACGCTAGGGCAAGAAGTGATGGCTAGTTCTGGAACAAACGCGTACTCCAAACTGCTGTAGTAGTCTTCGAGCATCCTCGACCCAGCGCCGTAGTGCGGTGCGTGCGCATGAATCGACTCCCGAGGTTTGAATGCTTTCTGCACGTTCGGCCAGCTCAAGGGACACGTCGGCACCCACTGGATCGCATGATACGGCGCAACAGCTCTCTCTAACTCCGTGATCAGTTGCAAGAAGAAGTCGGAGTCGTCGTCCGACTGAGTGTATAGGATCTCCTCTCCACCGCTTAGAAAAATCACCGAGGGATTATTGCGGATCTGTTTAACGACTTCGATGCTTTCATCAAAGATCTTCTCGATGGTCTCGCGGTCCCTGGGATAGAGGTAATGGCTGAGGCTGAAATCTTGCCAAACGGTGATGCCCGCTTCATCGCAAAGTCGATAGAACAGCGGAATCTCGGGCGGATGCCAGCAGAAGATCCGGAGGTTGTTGATGTTGGCTTCTTTAGCCAACCGAATGTACTCGCGGTACATCGCTTCGGTGGCGCGGCCGGTGAACATGTCCGGCGGTCCGCCCCAACAGGCACTCCGCATGTAATGCCGCTGTCCATTAAGCATCACCGTCCAGGGATACTCCACCTCCTCGGGTGACCAGCCGGGATTCATGGCCATTTCCAGCTTTCGAATCGCAAACGACTGCCGCTCTTGGTCTTGGAAGCCGGAGTCGTCATGCACGGACACTTCGACTCGATACAGATTTTGATCCCCCAAATCCCACGTCGTCCATAGCTTAGGGTCCTCGACGCTCAGCGGAATCGTGCAGACACTCTCGCCAGGCTCCGAGCGATGGTTAGCGGAAACCATGACGGGCGGCGACGAGAAATTGTCGCCTTGCACGACCACGTCGAGCGTCAAATCGCGTTTCGCGTAGGAGTTGTTCCGCAGCGTGATCTGCACGCTCAATTCTGCCGAGCGATTCTGTTGAAGCTCCGATTGAACGTAGATATCCTCGATGCTCACCGGGCCAGTTGCCTCTAGACGCACCGGACGCCAGATACCAAACGGAGTAACGTTGCTTCCATAATCGCCGTGCCAGCGGTATTTGCGACCACAAACAAACGCAAAGGTTCGCGGTGGCGGGGCCAATCGAATCGCCAGCAGATTGTTCTCGGTCCGATCTCGCTTCGTGCTGAACTTCACCAAGTCGGTCACGTCGTAGTCGAAGCGAGAGTAGGCACCCTGGTGTGACCCGAGCGACTCGCCGTTGAGCCATGCGTCGCACTCGTAGTCCACACCCTCGAACATCAAACGGATCTGTTTACCGTTCATCTCCGCAGGGACTTTGAATGACTTAAAGTACCACCATTCGTAGTCCATCACCCACTTGGCACGCTGGCCGTTTCTACCGACGTGCGGATCATCGATTCGTCCAACCCGCCACAGGTCCGAATAGACGTCACCCGGCACGTGTGCCGGCCCGCAGTCCGGATGCACCTTGTGAAAAAGCTTCTTCACGCCTTCGCCGGGGAGGACGCCTTCCATCTCCCATGCGCCCGACAGATCGAGGACGACCTTGTCGCCTGGCGGATTATCGGCTGGCCCGTCTGCCAGCGTGACTCCGCTCGCAAAAAGAAATGCCAAAGCAATCATCAGTCCATAAAAAGTTGTCAGGCCATAAAGAGGCGTCGGGCCATATAGAGTTGTGCAATAGCGATTGTCGTTCATCGGATTCACCTTGCGTTGATTGAACATAATGATTGAAAACGATTTGAGTTGGTGGCCAACGCAAAACAGCAGCCCACGCGAGCATCACTATTCGTTTGGCTTGAGCAAAAAGTAGCGAAAAGGCATCTGTATCGAAAACGAGATTTCTGGAAGGATTTGAGAATTTTCACGCGAGATCTCTCGCTGTTGAGTTTACCGGTTGTACGGCCTGATGCGACAGGACGCACAATCGCTGATGCCGATACCACCGGATTAACGATAATAATCCGAGGAAAAACCAGCTGGAACAAGGATACCACCATCGAACAAACTGCCGTCCCAAAACGGGCGCCAAGAGAGATTTCTTTGTGCGAATCACAATTCGAGAGCAACGCTGGAGTCTCGTGCTCCTCACGATGACAATCCACCTTTTCGGGGGTTGCTCGCAGACACAGCACCGACGGAGTGCTGACCCAGAGGCCTATTGTACGATTGCGGAACGGAACAACGACCCTCGCTGGGCAGCTTCCGCAAATCACGTCACGGACTCCGTAAACAACTTCACCTTTTCGACGACCGGCTCAGCGAGCCCCAATCGTCGACGCCCAGCCCAAGCCGCCGTAGCGTCTCGCACTTGAGTTGAAATCTGCACCACATGCGACATACGCATGTCTCCCAAGAGAGGAAAAGAGAGGTGACGGTGGCTACACCACCTCCGTCACATCTATGTAACGCAAAAGTGGGCAGAATTTAGCTCTTCGGCTTCGACGTCTCTCGGGTCGCATTCATGCTCGTGTTGCCGGTCACCAATGTGATTTCTGGGTGGCTGTGCATCCGAGTCGAAGACGTCACGCAGGACAAGCAACGAAAGCTCTTCGCCAAACTCATCGATCAAAACGATCGCGCGGGTTCCGGGCTACCGCCAACAACCCCTGTCCACTTCTCCCCGATTTCACTCGCCCAAATTACCACGCTGATTTTTTGCATGCCGTTCCACTTCTTTCTAGGAATCCATTCGTTCTTTCTCTAGATAGTCTTCTCGGTTGTTTCTTGTTGCATTCCCAACGACAGTGCCATAGAATCAAATGCTTGAGAACTTCGCCAGTCGCAAAGAACTCGATTCAACTCATCGGGATAAACACATCACTGTGCTGTCACCCCAGGGCACTGTGCTGTCACCCAAGGGCACTGTGCTGTCACCCAAGGGCACGAAGTGCAGACAGATGTTGCTCTTTTTGCGAACTGATTGCGACTCTTGATCGTCAGTGCTTCAGCTCGCAAACTCCAATCGATCGACAGGACGGGGCAAGGCCAATCTCTCGTTCCCGATAACGTTCCAATCGATCGCCCCGAAATCATTGATGAAACGATAGACCCAACTCACATACGCTCGCTCACTCGACAAAGGTGTCTTATTCAATCGAAAATGGACACGAAATCTCTAGATTACTTCTCGTTTATTTTTGTCGATCACGCCCGCTAAGTCTTCACCGAGGACCACCGAAATGGCTCCATCGCCATCCGTTTGATCTCTCGATCGCTCCGCAAGCGTACCAAGACACCAAACTCGATTCGGTTAGCCGATGTCGCTCCCTCTCCCAATTGAAATGGTGCAAACAACATCATCCTGCGTGGAACCAAAGCCAAACGTTTCCCAAGATATGCCGATGTCAGGCGTATTCAAACTGATGAAAGACATACAGCTTTCCCCGGCAGCTAATCGCCAATACAATGAGCGAAGAAATCAATAACGCCACAAATGTGAACAAACGGTCAGTCCGGGAGTCGAGACGGGCCCCATTGCGGCGTCAAGCGTGACTCATGGGAACATTTTCGCCCGCTAGTGTTGCCAGCTACCCGTTTAAGCAAACGAGTTATCACACGGCTCAGTCGTGTGATAACAAGACATATCA
>SJPJ01000003.1:41935-42355 GCA_007859835.1 Novipirellula herctigrandis
AAGCTCCTGTTACCATCGGCTTGCTCGGGCGACATTCGTTGCTCGACGACGGAACGTCCTGATGGCTTGCGCGAGCAATCTCCGGTTACCATCGGCTTGCTCGGTCTTGCTTTGGAACGTAAACTGGCATTCCACCTTCCACCTAAATTCACCACGGATAACCATCCGTTGCACACGGAAGCCGCGGCCGCGCGGATTCTGAAATCAATGTCGTTTGCCGCGGCCCGGTGAACGGTGACGTTATCACACTCCGGGCGATTGTTGTTCTGCTATAGGTGCGCTGTTGATGTTTTCGTCCGTTTGGTCCACAACATCGTTTGTTGCTTTCAAATTGGGACCGCGTTAAACTGATACTTCTAGGGAACGGACAACTGTCACCGAAGGGGCCGAAGGCTAAACTGACGGTGCTCGGTCGATTGA
>SJPJ01000003.1:42365-43799 GCA_007859835.1 Novipirellula herctigrandis
ACACTCCGGGCGATTTGTGCTCTGCTATCGGTGCGCTGTCGATGATCCGCTGGCAACCGTTTGGTCCGACAACGTCGTTTGTTGCTTTCAACTTGGGACCTCGTTAAACTGATACTGCTAGGAAACGGACAACCGTCACCGAAGGGGCCGAAGGCTAAACGGACGGTGCTCGGTCGATCGATTCATCATGGTGACTCGATCGGCGTTTTACCCACATCCGTGTGATAACCATCGGATGCAACGGAGGACCGGTGGTCAGTTTTCCCGAATGGATACTCAATTCCCGGTCCCCGCTGATCCGTACCGTTCGCCCACGCAGATAAATGCATCTCAAACTTATCGCTAGCGTTCCGAGCAAACGGTGGGATCCTTGCCGGGAGCTTTCTGCCGATGGACGCGGTGGTTGGGTGTTTTCGCAGGTCAACGTCGACCGCGTGATTTCAGGTTATCGCGACTACTACATGCTGTTCGGTCTGGGTGTACTTGCCGTAGATGCAAAACCGGACGATTTCGTTGAACAAACAAGACTCACCGCGCGCATGGGTGATCACGTGATCGGAACGGATGTTCTAACTTGGAAACATCCGAACCCGATGTGGGGACATCACGACGGTGACGCGATTTTTGAATGGGCGCAGCTGATCGAGATGGCGCCAGAACGTGATGGGATGATCTCTATTTCAATTGATGCGAAGATCAGGTCTCAGGACGACTGGCTGCCTGTAGATGGCAACGCATACTGCAGAATCACGAAGGTGCCAGAATGCAAAGCTAAGACTCGCTTTGTTCCGTCGTTCTGGTTTACAATCAAGAGCGCGTTTCGTAAGCCATTTTGGCCCAACGGAACCGAGAGCTAATTGGGGCGAACCATGCGATGAACCGAAGTCGCGGAGTCGCCGTTTTTTGCAATGGAAAATCAATCGCCGCGACTCGGTTATCGCGGACGTTACCCGACGTAACGATGAAGATCGTATCGACGTACAACATCGATCTCGTATGATGATCTCGTTTCGACAACGTGATCCGAACGCCAATGTCAAAATCGTAGTTTGAAAATTGCTCGTCTAAATTACCCGTTGGCTAATGCGACTCCACGACGGCGTTTGGCTGGAACCTTGGCTAGCCTAACGTCGCTGCTTCGGCCTTTCGGCGTTACCCAAAAACCTGCCCAACAACTGTTTTATTCGACACTGATTTGATACACTGATGCTTTCCGTGGTGACTTGCTCGCCCGTGATCACTTCCACGGAATCGACAATCAAATGGCCGGGATTTCGGGTAACCATCGGATGCAACGGAGGACCGGTGGTTCGTTTTCACGAATGGATAGTCAACTCCCGGTCCCCGCTGATCCGTACCGTTGAACTGGCCCTCCGGGCGAAAGGTTAGCGAGTCAAGCTTTTGCGATGAGGTTAAATGTTGGCAGCGATGCTA
>SJPJ01000003.1:46046-50890 GCA_007859835.1 Novipirellula herctigrandis
GAGAATGATGAACCGTATTCGCATCCGCTTTGGTATTCGCACGCTACTCGTGGTCGCGACTATTGCCGGAATCGCGTTTTGGTTTTTCCTCCCGTTCACCCCGTCTGTGAGAATCGACGCTGAACGCGTTACGACTGACCCAGCCAGATACGGAAATCGCCAAGTGCTTCGCTCACTGCTTACGAACGATGGCGTCTTTAGCGTCTGGTTCGCTGGCCATTCCGGACGCGTGTCAAACTTCAGCTATGTTCAAACTGGAAATGCTGGGACCGACGACTGGTTTTCGCAAACTTCCACTCCGATACACTGGGCGAAACTTCGTCCAGGTGACTCTGTCGCCATTGAGTCGCCTATTCATGGCGACTATGATTCCGTCCGAATCGGGGCCGACGTATCGGACTGGCGTGGTAGACTTTCGGGGGTCTGGTCCGAACCTATACAGTATTCAAGCCAAACCGGCGGATAACCATCCCGTGCAACGGAGCCGGGCTTGCGGCCTTTTCCAAATAAACAATCAACCTTCCCGGCCCGCTGACGGGAACCGTTCGTCGCACTAGTCATGTGGAAGCGCATCAAACTATTCTTCGCAGCGCAAGAGTTACAACGGCGACCTTTCGTTCATCCAACGTTGGGCACTTTCGAATTCGATGTCGATCTCGGCTGGAAGCGGAATTGCCGTCTCGACGGACATGACGTCGATGTTGTAATTGGGTCCGACGGAGAAACGCCGTCTACGGACATGGCAAACACGGCTGCCGATTGGGTTTCGCATTGGGACATTCTACGTGAGTCCGTAATTGACTACGCTGAAAAGGAACTATCCACATGGAAGCCGGAATGGCATCCGACTGTGGCCAACCGACTGGTGCTTTCGTCCATCAACATCCTTTGGCCTAATGCGCCGACCACAATAATGCTATACTTTGACGACCCGCACGATGATATCCGATCGTGGCATGCGACGTTCGAGGGCCGGGAACCCAAGGGTTTCGCTTTCGATGACTAACGAGACGAAAACGCGACGAACCATGGGATGCAACGAAGCGGCGGTGGTGCGGTTTCTGGTGAGATCAACGTCAACTCCCGCCGCTCGCTGATCCCGGACGTTACCCGACGTAACATGAAGATCGTATTCACGTACAACATCGATCCTCTTTGATGATCTCTTTTCGACAACGCGATCCGAACGCCAACGTCAAAAGCGTTGTTTGAAAATTGCTCGTCTAAATTACCCGTTGGCCAAGGCGAATCCACGACGGCGTTTGGCTGGAACCTTGGCTAGCCTAACGTCGCTGCTTCGGTCTTTCGGCGTTACCCAAATGCCTGCCCAGCAACTGTTTTATTCGACACTGATTTGATACACTGATGCTTTCCGTGGTGACTTGCTCGCCCGTGATCACTTCCACGGAATCGACAATCAAATGGCCGGGATTTCGGGTAACCATCGGATGCAACGGAGGACCGGTGGTTCGTTTTCACGAATGGATAGTCAACTCCCGGTCCCCGCTGATCCGTACCGTTACCCGACTGGTTTTGATGCGAATCTGCTCTCTGATCGTCGTCGCTTTCTCGTTCGCACTAGGGTGCGAACGTATGCACGAATCGCGGAGTTCGGATTCGCTGCGCCTACACAGTGTCGAGTCGGTCACGCTAGTCTCGGGGGCGATCACACAAGATGGCGGGACGCGAATGCTGCTTGCCGTCACCGAAACAGGAAAACGTTGTTCGATTGTCCTAGTTCAGCCCGGTTTCGGTGATCCCGAATTTCGGGCCCGACTCTACTTCAATAACGAAATGGTTGGCGTCCGGTCCGATCGCGAGGATCATCTTCTCGCACTCCTTAACGCTGCATCCTTCCATTTCCTCGATCCTTCTGTGACGAATACAATTTCGGATGAAGAATTTCTGCATGCTATTGCGACTGAATCAGACGATATTTCAAATGACGATTTTCTCCGCAGCCTGCGCGACGATGTTGTCGATTTCGTTGAATCTGACGTGTACATTGAGGATGCGCACAAAGAATCTACCCGATAATTGCGGGTAACCATCGCATTCACACGGAGCCGGGCTTGCGAGTTTTCACAAATGGAACATCAACTTTCCCGGCCCGGTGATGCGTGCCGTTATCCGATCAACGACGATCGGTATGCTGGTGTTGGGCCTTGGCGTCACAACACTGGCTTGCGGCTGATGCCGGTGAACGATATACCCGACGAACCATTCCCTCGGACAACTTTTCTGGTTCGACCTTCCAATCTCCTGATGGCTTGCGCGAGCCTCCTCGCACCGACCATCGGCGTGCTCGGGCGACATTCGTTGCTCGACGACGGAACGTCCTGATGGCTTGCGCGAGCAATCTCCTGTTACCATCGGCTTGCTCGGTCTTGCTTTGGAACGTAAACTGGCATTCCACCTTCCACCTAAATTCACCACGGATAACCATCCGTTGCACACGGAAGCCGCGGCCGCGCGGATTCTGAAATCAATGTCGTTTGCCGCGGCCCGGTGAACGGTGACGTTATCGCAGACAGAAAGGATTCACCGTTGACAACTGGAAAGGCTCGTTTTCGGCTTCAGCTTTCGCTACGCACCCTTCTTGTGATGGTCGCGATCGCTGCGATCTGGTTCATGTATATGGCGAGACAGGATGCGGCACGATGTCAGCTAATCCGAGACATCGCGAGTGTCGGCGGGACGGTGACGTTCGACGAATCGCAACGCTTCTCGCTTTTTAGAAGCCAGCGCGTAACGGAGGTGGTGATTCCCTACGCCAACAGCGCCGACGTAGGTATGACTCGTCTAGCGTCGTTTCCCAACCTGTCGGAACTTGGGCTCAAAGACGTTGACGTAACAAACGAGGACGGGTTGCGTTTCCAGACCGCTGAGCTACGGATTACAAACGTCACGGATGATATGTTGGAGCAACTCGAAGGGCAAACATCCGACGGAGAATTGCGATAACCATCCCGTCCACCGGAGCCGGGCTTGCGGCGTTGGTTAGAATGGAAAATCAAACATCCCGGCCCGGTGACGGGCACCGTTACCCGACGTAACATGAAGATCGTATTCACGTACAACATCGATCCTCTTTGATGATCTCTTTTCGACAACGCGATCCGAACGCCAACGTCAAAAGCGTTGTTTGAAAATTGCTCGTCTAAATTACCCGTTGGCCAAGGCGACTCCACGACGGCGTTTGGCTGGAACCTTGGCTAGCCTAACGTCGCTGCTTCGGTCTTTCGGCGTTACGCAAATGCCTGGCCAACAACTGTTTTATTCGACACTGATTTGATACACTGATGCTTTCCGTGGTGACTTGCTCGCCCGTGATCACTTCCACGGAATCGAAAATCAAATGGCCGGGATTTCGGGTAACCATCGGATGCAACGGAGGACCGGTAGTTCGTTTTCACGAATGGATAGTCAACTCCCGGTCCCCGCTGATCCGTACCGTTATCCGATCAACGACGATCGGTATGCTGGTGCTGGGCCTTGGCGTCACAACACTGGCTTGCGGCTGATGCCGGTGAACGATATACCCGACGAACCATTCCCTCGGACAACTTTTCTGGTTCGACCTTCCAATCTCCTGATGGCTTGCGCGAGCCTCCTCGCACCGACCATCGGCGTGCTCGGGCGACATTCGTTGCTCGACGACGGAACGTCCTGATGGCTTGCGCGAGCAATCTCCTGTTACCATCGGCTTGCTCGGTCTTGCTTTGGGAACGTCAACTGGAATTCGACCTTCCACCTATATTCACCACGGATAACCATCCGTTGCACACGGAGCCGCGGGCCGCGCGGATTCTCAAATCAATGTCGTTTGCCGCGGCCCGGTGAACGGTGACGTTCGCCCACTGAAACAGAGACAAGCTTTGACCGTAGAGCCAAATCCGTACAACGCACCCAATGAAGTGAATGACTCGCGATTATTGGCGACGTACAACGAACAAATCAAATTTCTTGTGTCGCGGGAAATCGAGCTATTCTCGGACCGATTGCACATTTGCGGCAACGTCCGGGCGATCAGAATTGACGCAAATGTCCCGCTCCAAGATCTGGTTACTCCACCTGACCGTATTTGGCTTCGTAGTCGTCATTTCGTTTGGGCGACGTGGCTCAATTGGATTTTGCTTGGTGCTCTTGCCGTCGCTTACTTTGGCTTTGAGACGCGGGCCATGGGACTTATAGGTTTGTCAACGATTATTTTGATCCCGGCATTGGTATACCTAATCTACAACGCAAGACAAAACGAGTATGCTCAGTACAAGAATTCGAGCGGTGTCGTAGTGTTTGATTTATGCCGTCGAGGGCCGAGTGCCGCTGAATTTGAGGCCTTCAATAACGCGATTGCGAGTGCAGTTAGCAGGCTGGCGAACCATGCGATGCAACGGAGCGGCGGTGGTGACGTTTCTGCAAGTGGTGAGTCGACTCCCGCCGCCCGCTGATCGCCGCCGTTATCACACTCCGGGCGATTGTTGTTCTGCTATAGGTGCGCTGTTGATGTTTTCGTTCGTTTGGTCCACAACGTCGTTTGTTGCTTTCAAATTGGGACCTCGTTAAACTGATACTGCTAGGGAACGGACAACTGTCACCGAAGGGGCCGAAGGCTAAACGGACGGTGCTCGGTCGATTGATACATCATGGTGACGCGATCGGCGTTTAACCCAAATCCGTGCGATAACCATGTGATGCAACGGAGGACGGGTGGTCCGTTTTCTCGTCTGCTTGCAAGTCTTTCGCCCGTCCCCGCTGATCACCACCGTTATTCGATTGAAGATCCATGTCTGTTCCGGAGCATCTATGGAGATTTCCAACTGCTGACGCGATCGCGTCGCTCG
>SJPJ01000003.1:52271-54603 GCA_007859835.1 Novipirellula herctigrandis
CTGCCAATTAGAAACAAGCATTCGATGGTGACCGATGCTTCCAACGGGAATTGATTCAAAGGTCTTCGGGCACCTAACGCTGCGGGAGTCCGAGTTCGGGATAGCTGGATCGGTCGAACGAAGCGGTACGTTCGAGTCTGTCCTCACGGCGGGCGACAACAAGGTTCGCATTGTTCTCAACCCAGATTTCGATTGGCCTTACCCCGATGGCGCCGAAAAGCAAATCCGTTCGTTGCTGAACACCGCCGAGCAGATTCATACCAAGCTTCAGGCTCTTGGTACTGACGGAATATTCAAACTTCACAGTTCTGGTATTGCCCAGCTCGGAGAATACACCGGGTACGATCGCTGGAAAGCTAGCGAGGAGCAACTGTTCGCGAATTGGGTTCTCGAATCGGAGATATTTTTCACGGATGGCTTCCGTCTGATCTATGCTGGACATCCGATATATTACCTTGACCTGTTGCTCGAATTTGACTGCAAATTCTGTCCAACGCACGTGCAATTTGACGGATAGATTTGGCAGAACCATGGGATGCAACGGAGCGGCGGTGGTGCGGTTTCTCGCGAGTTCAAGGTCAACTCCCGCCGCCCGCTGATCCCTATCGTTATCCGATCAACGCCGATCGGTATGCTGGTGTTGGGCCTTGGCGTCACAACACTGGCTTGCGGCTGATGCCGGTGAACGATATACCCGACGAACCATTCCCTCGGACAACTTTTCTGGTTCGACCTTCCAATCTCCTGATGGCTTGCGCGAGCCTCCTCGCACCGACGATCGGCGTGCTCGGACGACATTCGTTGCTCGACGACGGAACGTCCTGATGGCTTGCGCGAGCAATCTCCGGTTACCATCGGCTTTCTCGGTCTTGCTTTGGAACGTAAACTGGCATTCCACCTTCCACCTAAATTCACCACGGATAACCATCCGTTGCACACGGAAGCCGCGGCCGCGCGGATTCTGAAATCAATGTCGTTTGCCGCGGCCCGGTGAACGGTGACGTTATGCCAATGAGAACATTACGCCCCAAGATTTGCGATCATC
The DNA here is from genome assembly GCA_007859835.1 of Novipirellula herctigrandis. Taxonomy (GTDB): domain Bacteria; phylum Planctomycetota; class Planctomycetia; order Pirellulales; family Pirellulaceae; genus Novipirellula_A; species Novipirellula_A herctigrandis. Next base: position 53,317 of record SJPJ01000003.1, read on the forward strand.
CATTGGTCCAAGCGGATGATCTCCGCTTCTACGTTTCAGATCGTCTACGTGATGACAACATCGACTTGTACTCGGCATTTCTGCTCGCTCACGAGGCGCTCCGGATCGGCCGCAACGGCTATCTACAGCCAGCTTGGAACTACAATCTATCAATATCAGGCTTGCTAAGAATATTCACGCACTGCCTTGCCGCACGTGCATTTCGCGCCGACAGCATGGCGATGACAGCCGAAACTTGGCTAGTCAATGATGCTTCGCACCTACAAGAACACCGCCCACATTTCTTCACTGATCGCCTGTCGGAAGGGCGTGCGTTGATCACCGATGGTACGTTCTTGGAATCGTTATCTCAAATGCGCGAACAGTATGATTCGCTTAATGATGACGATGGCCCGTTTCACCTCGAGGTCTTCCCATGGCACTATGCCGCCCCTGAACGCGAATTACTGATACCGCATTCGCAGGCCAGATTTCGCAACACCACTCCCGTTGATCCCGAAGTCTCGGACTTGATTGCTGATCTACGTCGAGGACAATGGGCATAACAATCGGATGCACGACGAGTCGCCGCGTTGAGTTGTTTGAAGTGGTCAGTCGTTTGCGGCGACCGCGTGATCCGTGACGTTCTGTCATCAAGAACCCTAGGAGCTTCACATGGTCGCGATGGATCCAAATGATCCTGCGTCAGTCGAGCGTGCAAGTGCGATCATCCGTCAGCACGCAGACATGTTCGGCGCTTCCATCAGAAGCTCGATCTACAATTCATGGCTCCGGTCAAAGGACATCGATGCAATCGAGTCAAAATATCGAAACTTCCTCGATTCTGCGTTGCGCGACTTTCGTGCTGATCCGGACGAATACATGCTCAGCATCGATATGGGCCGACAGGCTCCGAGCGAACAACCGATCGGCGATTCTTCCAACGACGGCGGTTCGGAAGATCAGCAGATTCGAATCGGCGTTTACATATTTTGGATCGGCCTAGCCCCACAACGACGAAACCACGAAACACTTGAAGGGGAAATTCGTAAGGTCATGGATGATTCACTGAAGGCGTTGCGCGATGATCCAGAAGATTTCGGATCAGAATTTCACTGGACCTCGCCCTGAGTTGCCGCAACAATCAAAGACAGAACCATGGCATGAACCGAAGTGGCGGAGTCGTGGTTTTTGAAGTGGTGAATCGTTCGCCGCCACTCGGTTATGCCTACCGTTATCACACTCCGGGCGATTTGTGCTCTGCTATCGGTGCGTTGTCGATGATCCGCTGGCAATCGTTTGGTCCGA
>SJPJ01000003.1:54715-57016 GCA_007859835.1 Novipirellula herctigrandis
TCTTCGAAATAATGCTGCAAGCAATCAAAACCTTCTTTCGAGAACGCGGCATCGCGAAGCGCAATGAAGTGATCCGCTCGGCCTTTGCCGACAAGAGAGTTTTGTCTAGTTTCATAGCTAAAGATGTGCGACGCGAAATAAAGCTCGTTGATATTGAGGAAATCGAATCTGGTTTCGTTGTCGCTCAGATCAGAACAAACAACATCTTGTACATGTGTAACAAACTTGCGGATGAGCAGCACTTTAGCGAACCACAAAGGATTGCGATCGACAAAATATGGGAGTGGACCGGCCAATCCTGGGGAGGACTTCCAGATGGAACGTCGATTGCAGACGGCGTACAATCAGATTCGCCCAGTCCGCTAAACGACGGATAACAAAACGATGCACACGAAGCCGGACTTGCGCGTGCAAATTGAAGTCTAGTATTATCGTTCCGGCTCGGTGATCTTTGTCGTTATCCGACTCGACTTTTGGTGATGCCATGCGTACTGAAACTGACTCTGAGAGACTTGACGAAATAGTTGCTCGGGAACGATCAGCGGGATGCGTGATGGCCGACGAGTCACTAATTCCCATTGCAGTTCGTCGTTGGAAATCGTTTGAGCGGCGACACCAAAGGTCTAAGAACCTAACTCTCGTGCATCGGGCAAACGACCTGTTGAAGATATTTCTTGCGCAGTTTCCCGAACACACCTATGACCACGCGTGCCTTAAACACTTGGCGGATTCGTTTTCGCTTGTGCTTTGTGCATCGACGGATGACAGAGATCCTATAATGAGCAAAATGGCTCCGATATCGTGTACTGCTTGTGGCTCGACCTCCTTCATAACACATGGACGCATTGGGCATTGGGATGGCCCAAACGGCGGTGGTGACATGCTTGGGGCAGTTTGTAATAATTGCGAACTGGTGTTCGTTAGTAGGGTTTGTGGAATCCCTACCGCACATGCCGACTGGTCAATAGATGAGTCGTCGATTTGGCTTGACTAATTCAACCGTCGGATAACAATGTGATGCACACGAAGCCGGTCTTGCATGTGTTTTTGAAATGGATGATCAACCGTTCCGGCTCGGTGATCACGGACGTTATCACACTCCGGGCGATTGATGTTCTGCTATGGGGGCGCTGTCGATGATCCGCTGGCAATCGTTTGGTCCGACAACGTCGTTTGTTGCTTTCAAATTGGGACCTCGTTAAACTGATACTGCTAGGAAACGGACAACCGTCACCGAAGGGGCCGAAGGCTAAACGGACGGTGCTCGGTTCGTCTAATTCATCATGGTGACTCGATCGGCGTTTAACCCACATCCGTGCGATAACCATGTGATGCAACGGAGGACGGGTGGTCCGTTTTCTCGTCTGCTTGCAAGTCTTTCGCCCGTCCCCGCTGATCACCACCGTTATCGCATCGATCAGATCGAATCCTACGCATGACGCAACTCTACATTCTCGACGACCGACTATTGTTTGGATCCGACTATGGTCGGGCTTTGGTGCGAGGTTGTGCTCCCCGAAACGACGATGATGGACTACTGCACATCTTGCGTACTGGGCCTTTTGTTCCTCCCGTTTATATCGGTGGACCCGGCGACAACCTGTTGGTATCTGACAGTTTCAGGGCAATACTTGAGTCATCGGCTTTGGCACCGTTTACATTTCGTGAAACCGTTTACGACAAGACCGTTGACGTTCCATGGCACACTTGGGATCTCAACGCGGACGAGCCTGAATCGTATCCGGCATCGTACGAACCCGATGGCTACATTTTTGACCTGCCACATGATGATGCAATTGAGGCAAGCATGGAGCGCATTTGGGAGGTGGTTCTCGATCGGCCACCTTGCAATGTCATTTCAGGCGACCATATCGCGGACGTCACTGCTGAGCTGAAGACCGGGTATGGATACCCTCAACTGTTTTACGGATCGCAATACGCTCCACGTTTTCCTTTGCCAATTGTTGGACCAGAGGGAATGGACTGGTTTGTTCGTCATGCGGGTGAATGGATCGGATTTCGCAAACTGAAACTTGAATACAAGAAAGAGGTCGTCTACCCATCCGGACCATCGCGTTAACAAACAAAATTTGCGATAACCATGTGATGCAACGGAGGACGGGTGGTCCGTTTTCTCGTCTGCTTGCAAGCCGTTCGCCCGTCCCCGCTGATCACTACCGTTATCACACTCCGGGCGATCGATGTTCTGCTATGGGGGCGTTGTCGATGATCCGCTGGCAATCGTTTGGTCCGACAACGTCGTTTGTTGCTTTTAAATTGGGACCTCGTTAAACTGATACT
>SJPJ01000003.1:58342-60085 GCA_007859835.1 Novipirellula herctigrandis
GTCATCATATGAGAACGTTTCTGGTAACCGTTTTGGTCGCTGCTTTCGCATTTGCATCAATGTGGATGATGCTGATTGGCAAGGATCAAATCGAGCACTCACCGACAGGCACCACATGGGAAATGCATACGGTCCACGGTTGGCCTTTTCCGTTTATGCGATGGCAGACCTATGGTCATTTGCGGCCCTCTGACTTCTCCGCTCGGCTTCCCGTCGGTCAGGGCATACTTCAATATCAAAGCAAAGTAGCATTCACATGCGATTTGGTTTTTGCTGCGACCACAGTCGTAGGTTTCGCGACGTTTACGGTACGGCACCGATCCCGCCTCCCGAGACGTTTTTCCCTACGTGCGCTTTTTGTTTTGACTACCATGATCGCAATTCTTGGCGTATGGGCAGTTGCATTCTTACAGACGCGGTTTACTCCTGTAAACGATTGGTACGAGGATGATATATTGTCATACCTGTTTCGGAGTTCAAACTCACCATTAGATTACTGGGTAGGAACGGTGTACGTGATTGGTCTTCCATTTGGGATGCTTGGGGTTTTTGATCTGGTTGCTGGTCTGCAGCATTCGTTGCTAAAACTAAAAGCACTCAATCAAAGACGTAACCATCCGATGCAACCGAGCGGCGAAGTCGGGCGAATTGAAGTAGATGATCTCTCGTCGCCGCCGGCTGATCGGTAGCGTTCGCCGACTAAAGCGTGTTATGAATGAACATCGATCTAGTTGGAACGCAGTCACGCTAAGCCTGCTTGCATTGATCACAACAGGCTGCTCGCGCGTGGAATCCGATCTCATTTCCGTCGGTGACTCAATGCAGCTATCGCGAGCAAAACTAGTCGCTTGGGGTGGGCAAGAAGCGTATCTTGCTCGTTACACTGTTACGGTGCCGGTTGCGGAAGACACCGCAAAACCCACAGGGCAGTCTGACCCTTATGTTGCTACTGTTCCCGCCTGGGACGAAGACCAAGAGCGCGATAATGCGCCCGAACGATACGAAGTAGTTGATCCTAGGACGCAACCTTGTGACGGATATTCGTTTGCCGATCGCATTATCGTGCTTCACGGCAACGAAACAGTCTCGGATATAGAAATCGTAGTATATGGTGACGGTGGTAAGTCCACAGAGAGAACCTTCCACGGGAATCGAGTGTTAACTCGATCCGACTTGGTACAATAGCGGCGAACCATGGCGTGCACGCGAAGCACGGCATGAGACGTTTACAAATGGAAACCACATGGGCCGTGCTCGGTGACGCCGGCCGTTATCCGATCAACGACGATCGGTATGTTGGTATTGGGCCTTGGCGTCACAACACTGGCTTGCGGCTGATGCCGGTGAACGATATACCCGAGGAACCATTCCCTCGGACAACTTTTCTGGTTCGACCTTCCAACCTCCTGATGGCTTGCGCGAGCCTCCTCGCACCGACCATCGGCGTGCTCGGGCGACATTCGTTGCTCGACGACGCAACGTCCTGATGGCTTGCGCGAGCAATCTCCGGTTACCATCGGCTTGCTCGGTGTTGCTTTGGAACATAAACTGGCATTCCACCTTCCACCTAAATTCACCACGGATAACCATCCGTTGCACACGGAAGCCGCGGCCGCGCGGATTCTCAAATCAATGTCGTTTGCCGCGGCCCGGTGAACGGTGACGTTATCCGATCGACCGCCCCCTGAATGCCAACGTCGCAATACACAGCATGAACCCGTATTCGCCTCCAGCAACGACAAG
>SJPJ01000003.1:61674-64138 GCA_007859835.1 Novipirellula herctigrandis
CCCCACTGAGAACCATGTCCGACACAATCGACATTCAAGCTGCGGAACCACGCACGGTTGCGTCACGCTTCGCGGGTTTTTTGGGGGTCGCGTTGGCGGCACTCGTTCTCTATTGGCTCGGCGCATGGATTGCGTTTGTTGCGCTCACGCGGGACCGATTGGGGCAGGACACTGCAAATCTTGCGGGTGCGATTTTTGCGACGATCCTGATTGGACTGTGTTCTTATTTTTACGTTTCTTACGTTTGCAAATCGGTTGCGAGTTCCCGACTTGTCGTCGGCAACCATGATTTCACGATTAAGGCAATGCAAAAGCTGAGCTGTAATGAGCACCAGTTTCCAAACGCCGATGTGGAGCGAGTGATTTACGGGCAACGATTGAGCGGAATGGAAAAGTTTCTCGACCGACTTGACGAACTCGGCGTGTCGCGGGGACAACACGTAATCAAGGACCTAAAGAAGGGCAGGCTCTTTGTATTTCACAAGGACGGATCGCATGTTGACTTTCAATTCGTCGACAAAGCGTTTGATGACGATCAACTGCTTGCATTCTTTTCCGCATTGGACGCTAATGACGTTCCCGTCGAGGCCGGCGGGTAACCATGACGTCCACCGGAGGACGGCATGGCGCGTTTCCAAGTGGACAATCAAACCGCCGTCCCCGGTGACGTCGGACGTTACCCGACTGACCTGATTTTACTCCACGCAACTGCATAGCCGACCTTGTCACGCAATCCAAACGAACCACCGTCGGATACCTCTGGCGAATCATCGGACGTACCTTCGATCAACAACGATCGCGACTCACTTGAGACGCCCACACTCGCGTACACTGCCAACGGCAATCTTGAAGCTCATTCGGTGGTAACCTGGCTTCAGTCGCATGGCGTTCGTGCATACGCCGTCGAGGATAACTCCGGCGTCAGTCTTTTCGCATTTGGAACGATTAGCCAATTTCACAAACCGCAAGTGTTCGTCGACAAAACGGACCTCAAATCGGCCGTTGACCTACTACGCGAATTTGAGACTCAGCGTGATCGACGCCGCAAAGACCTGGACAATCTACCTCCAATCGAATCTGAATGCGAAGAGTGCGGCGTTTCGAGCGAATTCCCGGCTTCTCAAGACGGGACGACTCAGAACTGCCCGAAATGCAATGCGTTCATGGACGTTGGCGGTCATGATTGGCCGGAGGATTTTGACTTCGGTGAGGTCGACGCGCCAACGCCGTCAGAACTCACTGCTGACGATGCGATAGACGCCGCATCAAGGCTCGATAAACTCGGGGATTGGCTCGATGCAATTCATGCGTTTCGGGACATTGCCAGTCAGTGGCCTGAACACGCGACCTATGCTGCAAACTGCATTTCGGCGATTCAACGCAAAATTGACGCCGCGAATGGCGGGTAACCATGACGTCCACCGGAGGACGGCATGGGGCTTTTACAAATGGACAATCAAACCGCCGTCCCCGGTGACGTCGGTCGTTATCCGGTTGCTTTTCTATCGAGCTGAAAATGTGTTCAAGCATTATTTGCATGTCTTGGCGCGTAGGCGCGGTCCTGTAGTCTGCAACATTTGAACACTGTTTTGACGGCCCCATATTTCTCGCTACGGGAGGGAACTGTGATTCAAACAAGATTAACAACGACAAGACGACAATCCACTTCAAGTAGGCTGGGCGGTGGCGCGGACGATTTCACTTGATAAACCTGTTCAAGCAACGCATAATCTTATCTTCGGCCAGCAACGTGCGCGACCAGTGCCATAGGTTGCTTGACCTCACTCAACTACAAACTGACACCGGATAACAATACGATGCACACGGAGCCGCCGGCTCCGCTGTTTTTGGAAACAAGGATGCATTCGGCGTCCCGGTGATCGTTGCCGTTACCCGGCTGAAGTTGACCGCTTGTTTCGATTCGATGCATAAGCGTTTCACTATTAAGACCGCGCTACTCGTCACCGTGATCGCTGCGGTCGCGTTCCGCTATGGCCCATGGCTTTACCGGCGCACGAAGTACATAAACCACTATCAACGTCTTACGGAACAGGCCGCAAACTGGGAACGGCGGCCGCATCACGCCGAAGGGTACACTTACCAAGCGCGCAACGGCGTCTGGCTAATGGTCTCAACTTCCGAACACGAAGTCGCGGACGACTATTCGACGGCTACGTACACCGGTGCGACCCCTGACCCAAATCGATTCTTCGTTGTTCCGCCTGGTAAGTGGGTGGATACAATTGACGATGTATTTGTGACCTGGGACAAATTCGATTGAACGCCGTAACGAATTCAGAAATGCGGGTAACCATCGGTTGCAACGGAGTGGCGGTGGTGGCCGATTTGGCAATTGCTGGATCGTTCGCCGCCACCCGCTGAACCGTACCGTTGAACTGGCCCTCCGGGCGAAAGGTTAGCGAGTCAAGCTTTTGCGATGAGGTTAAATGTTGGCAGCGATGCT
>SJPJ01000003.1:65180-70716 GCA_007859835.1 Novipirellula herctigrandis
CCCGACTGAAATCATGACCTTCGCGAACGTGGCATATACGGTTGCGATTGTTTCGTATCTGATCCTTGCGCCGCTGCTGAACTCGCGCGTGAGCAGTCGCGACGGTGCTCCGGACACCTTTTGGTCGATACTGATCGTTTTGCTCACAGCACCGGCCTGCATTGTTTGGTTGTTCGTGCTCGCCGTGTGGTCCATACCATACTTTCTCATGTATCCGGAACGACACGCGCATATGATCGACTTCACTGGCACTGACGCTCAAAAACAAGCAATGCGTGAGTTTAGAGAACAGGCGGCACAACGCAACGTGTTTCGGCGGGTGCTCGAGAACCTCTGCATTCTTCCGTATACTGGCCCAGAACCTTCCCAAGTACTGCTTGACTTTGATGCGAACGAATCCAAGCACGCGGCATCATCTGACTCGGACGACGGCGGGTAACCATCGCATGCAACGGAGCGGCGGTGGACAGTTTTTACAAATGGTGGCTCAACTCCCGCCGCCCGCTGATGCGTACCGTTCGCCGACTGACTCGCTTTTCAAGGTTTAACGTATCTCTGCTGCCAAGAACCCTTACGTGCCGCCAGTAGACGAAGGTCCATCGTTTGTCGCGTCGACTCGACGAAGGGCTCTTACGTTCCTGCTTCCTCTAGCGTTCGTGTTGACGTTTGCGTTAGGCACATTTAACGCCATTGACGAGCAGAATGGTCTGCGATTAACCGTGATTGGATCGCTGGGTTCGGTCGTGAGCCAGCTCCCTGGCTTGATGATCGCCTACGTCTTTTACCGCCGTCGTTCGACAGCGTTGGCGCCCCTCCTGCTTGCCTCGTATTTTGTCGCACTAACCGGGATCGCCGCTTACCTGAACTATGCGACTAACGGCAAATCCGACTCGCTCAATAGCGCCGCGCACATGCACGTCGTCATGTTCCCGATGCTGCATTGCTTTCTCGCATTTGCCGTGTATTCGGCGGCTGGCCTGATCGCCGCCGCGATCGCAGTACTCCCTTCGTCGGATGGTGTTCCCAGCGATGTCACCAGTGGTACAATCGAGAATTGTTCCATATGCAAGATTGACGTGAATCGTGACGATGACTATCGGTGCCCCAAGTGCCGGTGGCCAATCTAGGACAATTCCCGGCGAACCATGCGTTGGACGTGCGGACTGGCAAGGTCTGATTGACTAGCGGGTGGAAATCCCGCCTGGGTAAGTGCTAGCCACACGCCCAGTATCGAGTGTTGCAGCCGAAGTATAAGGGCCCAAAGCAATTGTCTGCTGTCGCAGGTGGTTCCCCGAAGTCTTCGATTGAAGCGTACACAGAGAGGTAGTGAGGATGAATGGATCACAGGTGGCCCTGTGACCGTGAACGGGATTAGCTCCGAAATTAGGTACCTGTTGGATTCTGCCCAAGGTTTGTTCACGCCCCAAGGCAACACTTCACGACGCGTCATTGGCGAGCCTCGTGAAGAGACCTGGAGTCGGCGCCCCATTCGCTCTACACATCATGTGAATCAGGCAACCAGTGAGGCCCTGAGGTTCTTGATCGACCGCAAGCAGACCAGCTTGCTCGATCGAGTATGTCCTAGAAGTGGAATAAGCAACGAAGACAAATGACTTTCAGGGAATCGGACGACCGAATAGTACCGCTGCAGCCCGAAGACCAATCGGGAAGTGACAAGCCGAGTAATATCGGTGTAGGGAAGGCGGTCGGGATTTCACGCGATCCAGACCAGGCACTGCCCGTACTCAGAGACGGAACCTCAGTGATAACCCGGCTGGATCGCACCTTTCAAAGAGCGAAGGGAGCCCCAGAAGCGGTTTTCAATAACCTCTTCTCGATGCTCAACTATGAGTTGTTGTGGTACGCCTTTCGCCGACTAAAACGAGGCAAAACGCCAGGAGTCGACAACGTCACGGTCGAGGACTACGAGGAGGATCTCGAAGCGAACCTTCGCGACTTGCTCCAGCGACTTCATCGTGGCAGTTATCGCCCGAAGCCCAGTTTGCGAAAGAACATCCCGAAAGGGAATGGGAAGACGCGATCGCTGGGAATCGCTTGCGTCGAAGACAAAATTGTCCAACGCGCAGTCGTGACGATCTTGGAGCAAATCTACGAAGTCGACTTCTATGACTTCTCGTATGGTTATCGCCCTGGGAAATCGTGTCATGAGGCTTTAGCGACTCTTGGTGGGATCATCGCCACGCGGAAAGTGAACTGGATCAGTGACGCGGATATCAGAGGTTTCTTTGATAATTTGAGTCAGGAGCGTTTAGGCGAGCTGTTGCGGAAACGTATCAGCGACCCGAAACTGCTTCGGCTGATCGAACGTTTTCTCGAAGCAGGCGTGATGATCGATGGCCAGTTGCAGGCAACCGAAGAGGGTGTCCCCCAAGGGGCCAGTCTCTCACCGATACTAGCCAATGTGTACTTACACTACGTGTTAGATGAATGGTTCGAACAAGAAGTCAAACCGCGGCTCGGAGGCGAAGCGTACTTGCTGCGCTTTGCTGACGACTTCCTTTGTTGCTTCGAACTCGAATCTGATGCGGTGCGATACCAAACGGTCTTGCCCAAGCGATTGGATCGGTTCTCGTTATGTGTCGCCGAGGACAAAACGAAGTTGTTACGGTTCGGACGCTTGGCCCGTCGCGATTGCCAGCGACTGGGCGAAGGTGCTCCGGGCACTTTCGACTTCCTCGGATTTACTCATTACTGTGGTCGTAGTCGAGCAGGCAGGTTCAAACTGAAAAGGAAGACGTCTGGCAAGAAGATGCGAGTGAAGTTGGCGGAGATGCGTCTCTGGTTTCATCATCAGCTATCGACTCCGGTGGGCGAAATGTGGCCGGTGCTTAACGCGAAACTTCGTGGTCACTACCAGTATTACGGTATCAATGATAATTGGCCGTTGCTGGCGGCGTATCGCAGTAAGGTTCGCCGGATGGCGAAGCGTCACTTGAGTCGCCGGAGCCAGAACAGCTATGTGAACTGGGATGATTTCAATCGCTTCACGGATCTTCATCCGCTGGTAAATCCGAAGTGTTTGACGGACTTGATCGCTATGGACCGCAAGTTACGCAGTACGCGAGGCAAGTGAAATCTGGGAGCCGGATGCGTTAAAGGCGCACGTCCGGATCTACGAGGGGCCGAGGGTCAATGCGGCAAGGTTCGAATCTTGTGACACCACAACGGGAAACCAGTGGCAAACAGGGAATACAAAGTGTAACCTAAACCAAAGAGACCTCGGTCTACTCTCCCGGAGCCGGCCAACGACCGTATTGGCTGGTCGAGACCTTTCCCCGCCGGCCCGGTGACCTTGGGCGTTATCACACTCCGGGCGATTGATGTTCTGCTATGGGGGCGCTGTCGATGATCCGCGGGCAACCGTTTGGTTTGACAACGTCGTTTGTTGCTTTCAAGTTGGGACCTCGTTAAACTGATACTGCTAGGGAACGGACAACTGTCACCGAAGGGGCCGAAGGCTGAACTGGCGGAACTCGGTCGATTGATTCATTATGGTGACTCGATCGGCATTTAACCCAAATCCGTGCGATAACCATGTGATGCAACGGAGGACGGGTGGTCCGTTTTCTCGAATGGTTGCTTAACTCCCGGTCCCCGCTGATCCGGGCCGTTCATCAACAAGTGTTCTGATTAACCAATGAAGTTCTCGCATAGCTTTACTTCGATCTTAGCTGTCTCGCTTTGCCACGTAATGTGGGCGGAGGCGATTGCCGATGCCCCATCTCTGAGATGGCGTTTCAAAGAATCTCAAACAATCGACGCCCAAATTCATCAGAAGCGGCAAACGCAATTTACGCTATCGGACGGGCATGAGGTTGACAGCACGATCGAATCGACCGTGTTTGCGACATGGACGTGGTCTCGCGTTAATGATCGGGACGCGACCGTAACACTGACGACAAAAAAAATCCGCTGGAATTGGTTGGTGAGGGGGCGAGAGGAAAGCTCTACTCCCGTGGACACCTCATTGACCTATGATGCTGATGCAATCCAGCGGATTTACGTTGAACAGTTGTCGCCGTTAATCGGTGCGTCAATAACGTTTCACCTATACTCTGACGGAACTACTTCAAATTGGGATCTGGGGAATGCCGCTTCAATCTCAATCGCCGACCCAATGTTACGAAAAGGTGGCGTACTACCGGGCGACTTGCAGCAGACCTTGCGATCCTTGTTGCCAGAAATGGAAGGGTCTTCGCGTAAAATTGGTGCGAAATGGATAGCGACGACTAAGAGCAGGGTGCCGCCATATCTGTCAACCCAGACTGTTGAGCATACGATCGAATCGGAAGATGACGGAGAGTACGTGATCAAGACTAACGGGAAAGTTGAATTGACAAAAGCCAATACTTCAGCGACTGTTTCGGATAGCCTAGAAGGAGAGGTGATATTCAGCGAACCTCTAGGCCGTATTCGTAAATCAAAACAATCCAACCGTGTAACTTTTCCAGCCGGGTTTTCCGCTGGTCCAACACTGCATACAAAAAACGTTGTAATCTTGCAACTCGGGAATGATGTATTGGCGTCCGGTGATGAACCATGAAATGCACGGAAGAACGGGTGGTCCGTTTTCTTGTTTGCTTGCAAGTCGTTTGCCCGTTCCCCGTGATTTCTACCGTTATCGGATTCAATCGAAATACTGCTCAGTCGATTGCAACACTGTCGTTGCTCTGGCAATAACGACACTGTCACTTGCTCGATCGAGAACAACGCTGTCACTTGCTCTGACACCAACGACACTGTCACTTGCTCGGTCGAAAACAACCTGTCATTTGCGACGGACAATGACTTGCGGTTCTTCCGGCATGTGAAATCAAAACAACAGCAAAGTTCGGCCCCGACAAGAACCCCGTCGCGTCCGATAACAATGAAATGCACCGCAGTTTACTCGTTCACCCGGTACTCAAACTTCGTCTCCTTCGATAACATTCTCTCATAAACAAACACTTGTCCCATTGGCCCGTAAACGCGGTGATTTTGGGCGTTATCCAACTAGGCACCCCTCAAGGGCGAACCCAATGAACCAGATTCCACTTCTCTTTGTGGCGTGTCTTCTCACTACTGTGCTCGGATGTTATCCGGCTGAATCCGAAAGCGAATCAGCTTTGAGAACGCAGTCAGACGACGTCGCAGCACCCGCTTTGAATGTACAATCGGATTCTATTCCACCGTCTGTTGATGCTGGCATGCTCGCGGATGGACTTGACCGAACTCAGCGGATAAACGCGGCCACGAAACCCGCGACAGATCCTAGCACTTTGTTTGAATCAAATCCAAAACGCGATCCGACTAAGTGATCGATACGTGATAACATCTGTCATCAACTTCTGCCCGTCGTGAGGCAACGCTGGCGGATAACCATCGCGTGCACACGGAGCGGCGGTGGCGAGTTTTAACAAATGGTTGCCGTGCTCCCGCCGCCCGGTGACGCGTAGCGTTATCACACTCCGGGCGATCGATGTTCTGCTATGGGGGCGTTGTCGATGATCCGCTGGCAACCGTTTGGTCCGACAAC
>SJPJ01000003.1:70726-71554 GCA_007859835.1 Novipirellula herctigrandis
TGAAACGCAAAAAGAGCCACCCAGTTTTTGATTTCACCAAAGAGATTTTTTGAGTCTTTGCTTCGGAAATATTCCCCCTTTGGACGCGATCGGAGTGGGAACCCTCCCTTCCTGCGAGCGCACATGCATCTTTACAGCATCGACCGCGCAGCACACAACGCTAATCGCAAAATCAGTTGCAGGTTCGAGCGTGCGGAACAGAATCCGCTACACCGAAGCTAGTCCCAGTGGGTTCTCGGGAGCACACAGCCAGCCTTGACCACACCGGACTGCCTCACGAGCAAGGCTCTCGGGAGTTCCTGCCGCTCGCTTAAAGACGCGACCAAACTTCCTCACAATGTCGCACCAACCATGAGTGTCGAGCCCAATGCGACTCAAGATAGGAGCCAAGTGGTCGGGTATCTTACCAACCTTGTTCCGGTGCAACTGCCGGCCCGTCCAATCCAAGAGTTCCAAATAGCGAGACATCGAGACCGCCAAGAAACCCTTGGTACTTGCCCGCCGACCGGATGGATCGACACACGGCCCGACCGCATCGTTCTTCTCGTCAATCTCGATCGGACTCATCCAACCGCTCTTCCGCCGACGTCGACTTCGCTCCCAATCATGAGTACTCGGCCGAGTCCGATCTTGTCGCTCCGACAAATCATCGATTCGATCTTTAGCACCGGTGTATTCGCTGGTTTCCGGAGTTTCAGCAATCGGTGCACGAATCGGGTTCAAGTCCACATAGGCTGCGCAAGCCAGTAAACTCGCTTCGTCCAACAGAGTTTGCAATTTGAATCGGCCTTCCCAAAAGCGCCCGGTACACTCGTCTTCACGATTTGC
>SJPJ01000003.1:71617-73770 GCA_007859835.1 Novipirellula herctigrandis
CCATAGCGTGGTTTACGTGGCATAACGACCTCCTGGACAAGACTTGTTGAGCGAGAATTCTAGCAAATCCCAGCAGTAAGGCAAAACCCGTTGGATGGCTCCTTCTTGCGTCCTCATATTCACGACTCGTCAATCGGTTCGGAGGGATGCGCGAAATCGGCATCCTGCCCGCCGACGAAAAACGGCAGCCAAAAGGCTACCGTTTCAATGTCGCATCGCTCAGGTGCAAGCGGTAAACCAACCGTTAATTACCCCCTTCCCCTTTGATCCTGCCGGTGGTTTTAATCTGCCAACAGCACCTGACCTTCGCCTCACGGGCATCGAGTTCGTACTCTTCGCACCTAATGCTCAACTGATTCAGACATTTGCCTTTCATGCGACCCTCATGTCGATTCTGTTTACGGTCGTGATGATTTCCAGTGAATCATTTCGCATTCCGGTAGCCTTTAGGAAAGAAAAGGGGAAGGGGGGCATTTTTCGCACTTTCCTATTTTTCGCATTGCCCCGGTTAAGGGCATGATAGATGCAGCCTGCTTCATCGGCACGTTTGATTCTTGGCATACCATCAGTTGGCTAAAGAAAAATTGATCGTATTCGCTAAAGAATATCAAACCAAGTCCCGAAAAACGACCCCCTTCCCCTTTTCCTCTCCCAGGTCTCGATCCACTACATCTTGTTCGAAGCGGCTTACGCCCGTGCCTTTCAGGCCTGACCCCATTTGATTGACTCTGACCCATTTGATTGACTCCAGGCGTGAACGGTTGTCGAAACTTCACGGAGGCGACATGGCGTATCGACTCAGCTACAATACGTTGCTAAACAAGTGCTTTAACAACTGCTATCCTCTGGTCGCCTCACTTTGTGACCACCTACCTGTAGGCCTCAACGGCGCAAATCGATTTGGAGAATTTGTGATGAAGTTCACTGCCCGCCTATTCCAATGGTCCGCGTGCCTGATTGCTTCCCTGCACTGGCTTACCATTTCGTGCGTCGTCTCCGCTGAACCAGTAGAAGGTAGGTATGTGAGGGTCCATCTACCGGGTGACAGCCGGACGCTTTCTCTTGCGGAGGTACAGGTTTTCTGTGGCGATAAAAATGCCGCATTGGGTAAGGCAACCAAGCAAACCTCGACTGGCCATGGTGGCATTTCGTCGCATGCCGTCGATGGTGACTCCAACGGCAATTGGACTGCTGGGAGTATCACGCACACCGTCAATGACATGCCGACGCCCAGCTGGGAGGTTGATCTCGGGGAGTCGGTGAAAATCGACAGAATATCGATTTGGAATCGCGACGGTTTTGAAGCCCGGTTGAACGAGGTTCAAGTTCGGGTGCTTAGCCAGAACCGAAAAGTCGTTTGGGGGGCCGCGATCCCCAAGCCCGCAACCGGAGAGACGGTCCTCGACGTCGCCGGTTCCGAGAGTTCCCTCAAAGTCGGCCAAAAGATTGCGGAACTCAAGGAGATCCGTAATGTCCAAAAAACTCGGCGTAGCAGTCCGAAGATTGCCATGCCAGAGGTCCCCTTGCCGGAGGACAACGACGGCGTGCTTAACGGGCCCTTGATGAACGGCGGGCATCATGCCAGTGGCGAAGGCGATCGTGAATCGTTGCGGCTAGCCATCGAAGATCTGATCAACCAGTTCGGCGACAAGTATGCCAAGGGACAGGAGTTCCTGAAGCGGCTGGAGGGGATCGACAACGAAGACAGCGATGAATTCGCGACGCTGAAGAAGGAGGCCCTGTTGGCCAACCCGCTGCTAGACTTCGACCACCTGCTGATGGTCCGCAGCAAAAAGGGCAAGCGGTTTTCCAGTAATTGGCAGACTCGGGTATCAGGCGAGGCTGCGGGCGCGTATGACGATGAGCTCGTCGTGATGTCGCCGCTTTACGAGGGCGAGATCAAAACCGTCTATAAACCGACCGGTGGCAAGTTTGTCGGTGATCTGGATTTGCACTTTGACGGCAACCGTTTGCTGTTCGCCTCGCATTGCGAAAAAGACGAATTGAGCGAGGCTCCGGGCGACGGTATGGGGTATGCCGTGTTCGAACAGATGATCGATCCAAGTAGCGGCGAGCCGCGCGGCAAGCCACAGAGGGTCACTCCTGACATGGGCGCCGACGTCGATTGCTACGACGCCTGTTACCTACCCGAT
>SJPJ01000004.1:0-2284 GCA_007859835.1 Novipirellula herctigrandis
AACGACGCGGCGAGTCAATTCGCAATCGTCGTGGACACTAATGTTCCTAAACCGACGATCACAGGTCCTGCCAGCCCAACCAGCAGCGATCCGCTTACAGTGACGATCGACTTTGGTGAATCGGTCAGCGGTTTCGTGATCGGCGACGTCACCGTGGGCGGCGGGACGGCCAGCAATCTGGTCGACAACGGCAACGGTAGCTTCACTGCCACGATCGACGCTGCGGCGGATGGAGTGGTGACAGTGGATGTAGGGGCTAGCGTTGCGGTAGATGAGGCGAGCAACAGCAGCAACGCGGCGAGTCAATTTTCGACCGTGGTGGACTCTATGGCGCCCGCACCAACAATCACTGGTCCGGCCGGCCCAACAAACAGCGATCCGTTTATCGTGACGATCGACTTTGGGGAACCGGTTTCTGGGTTTGTGATTGGTGACGTCACCGTTGAAGGTGGAACGGCAAGCAATTTGGTTGACAATGGAAACGGATCATTCACTGCGTCGATCGATGCGACAGCAGACGGATTGTTGACAGTGGATGTGGCGTCGAACGTCGTGATTGATGACGCTGGCAATTCCAACATCGCGGCGACTCAGTTTTCGGTCGTTGTGGACACAAGCGTCCCTGCGACCACGGTCACAGGTCCGGCCAGCCCAACCAGCAGCGATCCGTTTACCGTGACGATTGACTTTGGCGAAGTAGTCAAAGGTTTCGTGATCGGCGACGTCACCGTGGGCGGGGGAACCGCCAGCAATCTGGTCTATAAGGGCAACGGTAGATATACGGCGACGATTGATGCAACGACCGACGGAACTGTCACCATTGACATTGCCGCGAATGTCGCGACGGATTCAGCCAGCAATCCAAACACGTCTGCTGTTCAGTACTCGACGATCATCGACACGACGGCACCAAAGCCAATGATCAGCGGTCCGTCCACTCCCACTAACGCGGATCCGTTCAACGTCACGATTGATTTCGGTGAGACCGTGCTAGGATTCACTGCGGGCGATATCGCCGTTAGCGGCGGCAGCGTCACCAATCTGACCGATAACGCCAACGGCAGCTTCACGGCCACGATCGATGCCAGCGCCGACGGTACTGTTACAGTAAACGTGGCCGCCGATGTCGCTGACGATGCTGCGGGCAACGCAAACCTTGCGGCGGCTGAGTACTCGGTCAGACTCGATACCGAAGCACTTGTGCCGATCATCATGGGACTGGCAAGTCCAACAAACCAAAGCTCGTTTGATCTCGATATCGATTTTGGCGAAACGGTCAACGGCTTTGCATTGACTGACGTTACGGTCGCTGGTGGTACGGCCAGCAATTTAGTTGTCGGCGGGAACGGGCTATTCACGATGACGATCAGCGCGGCCAGCGATGGTTTGCTGACGGTTGACATTGCGGCCGGTATCGCGTTTGACACGGCGGGAAATCCAAACTTTGCCGCGACACAGTATGCTGTCACGGTCGACACGGCAACGCCGACGCCGACGATTACCGGTCCAGGCATCCCAACAAGCAGTGACCCGTTCTCCGTGTCGATCGACTTTGGGGAATCAGTCAGCGGATTCGAAATTGGCGACATCACCGTTGGCGGCGGAACGGCCAGTAACTTGATCGACAATGGCAACGGCAATTTCGCCGCGACAATCAATGCGTCAGCAGACGGTGCGGTGACAGTCGGCGTTGCTACCAATGTTGCGGTAGATGACGCAGGCAATCCCAATGTCGCCGCGACTCAGTTTTCTGTCGCTGTGGACACAACCGCCCCCGCGCCAACGATCACAGGTCCTGCCAGCCCAACGAGCAACGATCCGTTTACGGTGTCGATCGATTTTGGGGAAACGGTCAGCGGGTTCGTGATCGGCGACGTAACCGTGGGTGGCGGAAATGCCAGCAATTTGGTCGACAACGGCAACGGAAAATACACCGCGACGATCGATGCGACAACAGACAGAGTGGTAACGGTCAACGTTGCTGCCAATGTCGCCGCGGATATCGCTGGCAATCCCAACGGCGCGGCGACCCAATTCTCGATTGTTGTGGACACAAACGTCCCTACACCGACGATCACAGGTCCTGCCAGCCCAACCAGCAGCGATCCGTTTTCTGTGATCATCGACTTTGGTGAAACGGTCAACGGGTTCATGATCGGTGACGTCACGGTTGGTGGTGGAACCGCCAGCAACTTAGTCGACAATGGCAACGGTAGCTTCACTGCGACGATCGACGCGATAACGGATGGAGTGGTGACCGTGGATGTAGGGGCCAATGTTGCGG
>SJPJ01000004.1:4418-4921 GCA_007859835.1 Novipirellula herctigrandis
GCTGTTTTCCTGGCCGCCGCGACGGGCAGTGATATTGTCGACGATTCGCTGACGATCACCGATGATGCGCCAGCGGTGCTGCCGGTTGGTGATACAGTGGTGACGTTCACGGCCACGGACGATGCCGGCAATAACGCGACGGCGACCGCCAAGGTAACCGTCATCGATACGACCGATCCGACGATCACGGCACCGGCCGCCATCACGGTCGAAGGGGACACCACCGGCGGTGCGGTGAAAACGAATGCTGCGATTGTTGCATTCTTGGCGGCCGCGACCGGCAGTGACATCGTTGATGATTCGCTGACGATCACTAATGACGCACCTGTGGTGCTGCCAGTCGGTGACACGGTAGTGACGTTTACCGCCAGCGACGATGACGGCAATAGTGCGACGGCGACGGCCATGGTAACCGTCATCGACACGACGGATCCGACAATCACAGCACCGGCCGACATCACGGTCGAAGCGGACACCACCGGCGGTGCGGCGAAAGCGAATGC
>SJPJ01000004.1:5097-5307 GCA_007859835.1 Novipirellula herctigrandis
AACGTTGGTGACGTTCACCACCGTCGACGATGCCGGCAATAATGCGACGGCGACGACCATGGTAACCGTCATCGACACGACGGATCCGACAATCACAGCGCCGGCCGACATCACGGTCGAAGCGGACACCACCGGCGGTGCGGCGAAAGCGAATGCCGCGATTGCTGTTTTCCTGGCCGCCGCGACGGGTAGCGACATTGTTGATGATTC
>SJPJ01000005.1 GCA_007859835.1 Novipirellula herctigrandis
ACGGATAACCGTTAAGAATTTGACATCGCGTGAATGAAGAGCGGCTTGTGATGATTTTTGGTGGGGTGAACTGGATAGTGCGATCCAGGTGAGCGACCGAGCCGATGCTCAAATTCGTTGTTCAAGAAGCCCGGATGCGGCTACAGAACCCTTAGGGTTTTCAACTTTTGATTCGCTTGTTGTGTGTTGCTCAAAGTGGTCCCTGTGTGACAGAGCAGCCGACTTTTGCAATGGTTCGATCGGCTTCCAAGTACCGACAGATTGATCCCGAGCAGTGTTTCGTCGTTTTTGCGTCCGTTTCTTTTCGACCACGTGCCCCGTGCGCAGAACGCTCCCGGCATGACGCTTGGCGACATCGAAAAGCTTTTCGATCAAGGCGATGGTTTGACTCATGCCCGAGACTCCTTTGAGCAAGCAGGCAGCGATTGCAATTCCGGTGGACCGCGCGACGTGTCCCGTCGCCACAGCCAACATCCGTGCTGGTCAGTCACACCGATCAATTCCATTTCACCCCCGCAGTGATTGCACTTGATCGGCTGCCGAACACGCTCCGGCGGTTTGCTTGGCAGAAGCGATGTCCAAAGCGTCCAACCGAGCCAAATCCAGATCAACCAGCGAACGTTCGCAAGTTTCAATTTGTTGTTGGGACTCATGAAGCCATAATAGCGCACCTTGCGAAATCCCGGCGGCAAGATGTGTTGTGAGAATGCCTGGACGAACTTTTCGCCACTGAGATGACGCTCGATCGAATAACGCTTACCGGACGGCTTAACCTTGTAGGTCACTCCCGACTCATTCACCGAAACGATTCGGTTATCACTAATCGCGATACGGTACACATACGGGGCGAGATACTTCAGCACGGCCTCGCCGTTGCCAACGGGTTTACGATTGACGACCCAATCGGATTTGAGCACCCCTGGCGGCAATTGATCGTACAGCCCAGCGGCGCGGATCGCTTCGACAAACCGTTTTTTGTAAAGCCTCTTGGCCGGCAGAGGATGAAAAAGATGGTCGCGTTTGGCTTGCAACCACCTCGTCCGATCCGGGCTGACGCCGCCACCAGGGACGACGAAGTGAACGTGCGGATGATAGCTCGCTAGGTCCCGACCCCACGTATGCAAAATACCGAAGAACCCGATTTGATCACTGCCGACGTTCTTTGGTTCTGCCATCATCGCTTGGATCGTTTGCCGGCCTGCCTGAAAGAGCGCTTCGTAACCCTCCTCAGGATGGGCGCGCAGCAGCGGACGCAGTTCCTCGGGAACCGTAAACGTGACGACAAAATGTTGCACCGGAAGCCGTTTGCTGGTCTGCTTGGCAAGCCAGGCCTGGGTCTTATCCTTTTGACAGTTCGGGCAGTGACGATTGCCACAAGAACGTCCCAGCGAGTGTTTTGCCTGGCAGTTCTTGCAACGATAGGCCACAAAACCAAGCTCTCCCGTTTTGCATCGCATCAGCAACCCGAGCACCTTGCGGTGATGGGGCGGCATTCGCTTGTGATACTTTGCAATGTAGGCAGGAGCAAACTGACGCAGTGCATCGGCGACGGTGGAAACCGCTGCCTCCGCAACGTCGATCATCTACTTGCCGGTTTTGTCGCGTCCGCGAAACAACTGGTTGATGACCTTGCGAGCATCCACCTCGGCCGTTTCCGTCAGATGAAGGTAAATCATCGTCGACTGAAGACTCCTGTGCCCAAGGTACTTTTGAATCGCCTTTAAACTCACATTCGCTTCTAACAAATGAGTGGCATAGGAATGTCGCAAAGTGTGTTGTGATACTTTTTTGCCAAAGTTCAGCTCCTCGGTGATCTTCTTGATCGCACCTTGCACGGTTGAAATGCTCATTGGCGTCGTGGACTGGGAGCCATCGTGATGATTGCGTCCGGCTGCCGGAAACAGAAAGGTTTTGTTTCGATGGGTCTTCCACTGGGCTCGAAGCACACAAAGCGTGGATTGAGCCAGCGGGATGTAACGATCTTTGACGCCTTTGCCTCGATGGATGTGAACCATCATTCGCTGGCTGTCGATGTCCCCGACTTGCAAGTTGACCGCGTCGCCGATCCGGAGTCCCAAGGTGTAGCTAATCCAGATGAAGCACTTGAGCCGGAAAGACTTGGCAGCATCGATCATCTGGAAAATCTGTTTCTGGGTGAGCACTTCGGGAAGCGTGTGGGCGTAGTTGATTTTGGTTTGATCAAGGACTTTCCATTTTCGCGGACAGCAGGTCCGATAAAAGAACTTAATTCCCGAGAGTAGGACGCTTTGCGTGCCTGAGGCGGCTTCCAGATCGACGATTTGATAGAGCAGGAAGGCTCGAATGTCCGCTTCGTCGAGTTTGCTAGGTGATTGCTGATGAAACTCAGCAAGCTTCCTGACCGCTCGCACGTAGCCGTAGACGGTTCGCTTAGCCATTCCTGCGAGCCTCAGGTCTTCGACGAGTTTATCGTAGTATTTCCCTTTGAAGAACGCCGAAGACTTTGGTAAGTTGTTGTAGGTTGGCATGGTAAGCTCCTCTTTGTTTTGTGAGACAAAAAGAACCAGCATGTCATGCCAACCAAATTTTGAAACAATAATCCAATCAGGAAAACTATGCCGCGCAGCGGCTTTCTTGAAC
>SJPJ01000006.1 GCA_007859835.1 Novipirellula herctigrandis
CTGGGGCGACCGTAAGACGCAGCAGAAGATCGTAAGATTGGGTCGCATTGACCGCTAGTCGCGTGTTCAAAATTACGGATCTCCAGGAACAACACCTTGAGGATTGCGGATCGGGTGTCGCTGATGTCTCTGAGTGCATTTTTTCCTCGCCGAAGCTGCTGTTTCGGGCTGTCATTCTTGTGTTTTGCAACGCTTTTTCGCTGGCAGCGCAGAGCGATAGCCTTCGCGATGTGAAGCTTCGGATGTTTGCTCCAGAAGGCTAAGCCGCCGGGCTCGGTGAGATATCGAAGCCCAGGTGCTCGGCTCGGCGACGTAAGCTGTTGACTTGTCGTTCACGGTACCTCGCATCGTACGCCTCAGCCCCAATGTCTCGGTACTCCCCGCCCTCTTTCAACATGGTGTAAATGATGATCGCTAGCTTTCTCGCTGTCGCTGTGATCGCACTGGGCGCTCCGTCTCTCGCCTTGATCCGGCGAACGTACGCTCCCAGGGCGCACTTGGATTGGATCAACGTTTGGGCACTGACACGCAGTGCTTGCGCCACTCGATTGCCACTGCGATGCGTTCGGCTCTTGCCTTTCTTCTGCTTCTTCCCGCCGGACTTGTTTAGCTCGGGGCACAGGCTCAGCCAACTGACGAAGTGATTCGCCGTCGGCCACGCCGACATGTCCAAGCCAATCTCCGAAACAATCTGCAATGCCGAGTGCTCGGCGATCCCGTCAATGGTCGTCAGGTCGGCACCCGTGAGCCGATGCAGGAGCGAACGTGAATCGAACTTGGGATCGTTGCCACGTTTGCTGCGTTGTTTGGATCGTGGAAGCTTGGGCAGCGGCTTGCCTCCGCTCTTGTCTTCCATCGAACCAAGGTACCTTTCAATGCACTCGTCCACTTCCGCAATCTTTTCGTGGTAGTAGCGATACAGCTCGACGGCCTGCTTGAGCGAGAACAGGTGCTCGTCGCGCCAGCTGCCCTGCAGTGCCAACGCGATCGTGGCCTCATCATTCTTGCAACGATCGTTGCGATGCCTGGCAAGCTTTTGAGGATCTCGCTCGCCCGCCAAGATCGCGTCGATGATTGCCAGTCCTGTCACACCACAAATATCGCTGATGACTTCCGTCAATTTCAGATTCATCTGCTCCATGGCTTTTTGCATGTGCTGAACATGCTGGGCAGCGTGCTTGACCAGCATCTCGCGTTGTCGCATGTAGCCTCGCAGCACGATGATGTCATCGGCGGGCCGGAACGAACCGGTCAGCAGTCCGAATGTGTGCAGCGTTTGAATCCACTGGCAATCCAGCACGTCGGTCTTGCGACGAAACTTCTTGATTTGACTTGGTTCGACCAAGATGACTTCAAATCCCTCTCGCTCAAGCAGTTCGAACAACGGGATCCAGTAGACTCCGGTGGACTCCATCGCAACGGTGGTGATCTGGCACTCCCTGAGCCAATCTGCGATGCCATGAAGGTCAGCGGTGAAGGCACCGAAACTGCGAACGTGGTTGGTTGGGTCTCGCTCTGCAGGCACGGCGACGAAGTGAACCCCCGAAGCGATGTCGATCCCGGCAGCATTCAGGTTGACCTGCTTGAGCGAGTTGATGTTTTCCGGGGCGTTGTCGACGGGAAGTCCGCCACGTCGTCGAGTCTTCCGTTTGGAAGTGACCGGGCGAGCGGTGAGCGGCTTTTTGTTTCCGCTGACGCCTCGCTTGTTTTTTCGTTTCTTACGTGACACAATGAAGTCTCCTTGGCCGAGTTTGACTGAGGAAGTTAAAACGCACGGATCGGGCGTACTGAGCTTGAAGTGATTAGGTTCTCCAACGAGGTCGTGCGAGTCGGCTTTGGCCAATTCGCGTGCCATCAATGCCAACGCCAAGAGCTCAGCAGGGCCAAGATAACCAGCGGGCTATGGGACACTTAATGCGTCCCACGCACCAATCCGCAGACGGCCTCCGCGACCCGATCCGTGCCCTCTCTTTTTCGCATCCCATCACAACCAATTCAAGTAAAAACACTGTTCCTCCCAGGCCTCCTCTTCGCGCGCGAAGTTAGTCAGATAACCATCGGATGCAACGGAGGACCGGTGGTACGTTTTCTCGAATGGTTGCTCAACTCCCGGTCCCCGCTGATCCGGGCCGTTATCCGATCAACGAAGATCGGTATGCTGGTGTTGGGCCTTGGCGTCACAACACTGGCTCGCGGCTGATGCCGGTGAACGATATACCCGACGAACC
>SJPJ01000007.1 GCA_007859835.1 Novipirellula herctigrandis
ACGGCGAACCATGTCGTGAACGTGCGGACTGGCAAGGTCTGATTGACTAGCGGGTGGAAATCCCGCCTGGGTAAGTGCTAGCCACACGCCCAGTATCGAGTGTTGCAGCCGAAGTATAAGGGCCCAAAGCAATTGTCTGCTGTCGCAGGTGGTTCCCCGAAGTCTTCGATTGAAGCGTACACAGAGAGGTAGTGAGGATGAATGGATCACAGGTGGCCCTGTGACCGTGAACGGGATTAGCTCCGAAATTAGGTACCTGTTGGATTCTGCCCAAGGTTTGTTCACGCCCCAAGGCAACACTTCACGACGCGTCATTGGCGAGCCTCGTGAAGAGACCTGGAGTCGGCGCCCCATTCGCTCTACACATCATGTGAATCAGGCAACCAGTGAGGCCCTGAGGTTCTTGATCGACCGCAAGCAGACCAGCTTGCTCGATCGAGTATGTCCTAGAAGTGGAATAAGCAACGAAGACAAATGACTTTCAGGGAATCGGACGACCGAATAGTACCGCTGCAGCCCGAAGACCAATCGGGAAGTGACAAGCCGAGTAATATCGGTGTAGGGAAGGCGGTCGGGATTTCACGCGATCCAGACCAGGCACTGCCCGTACTCAGAGACGGAACCTCAGTGATAACCCGGCTGGATCGCACCTTTCAAAGAGCGAAGGGAGCCCCAGAAGCGGTTTTCAATAACCTCTTCTCGATGCTCAACTATGAGTTGTTGTGGTACGCCTTTCGCCGACTAAAACGAGGCAAAACGCCAGGAGTCGACAACGTCACGGTCGAGGACTACGAGGAGGATCTCGAAGCGAACCTTCGCGACTTGCTCCAGCGACTTCATCGTGGCAGTTATCGCCCGAAGCCCAGTTTGCGAAAGAACATCCCGAAAGGGAATGGGAAGACGCGATCGCTGGGAATCGCTTGCGTCGAAGACAAAATTGTCCAACGCGCAGTCGTGACGATCTTGGAGCAAATCTACGAAGTCGACTTCTATGACTTCTCGTATGGTTATCGCCCTGGGAAATCGTGTCATGAGGCTTTAGCGACTCTTGGTGGGATCATCGCCACGCGGAAAGTGAACTGGATCAGTGACGCGGATATCAGAGGTTTCTTTGATAATTTGAGTCAGGAGCGTTTAGGCGAGCTGTTGCGGAAACGTATCAGCGACCCGAAACTGCTTCGGCTGATCGAACGTTTTCTCGAAGCAGGCGTGATGATCGATGGCCAGTTGCAGGCAACCGAAGAGGGTGTCCCCCAAGGGGCCAGTCTCTCACCGATACTAGCCAATGTGTACTTACACTACGTGTTAGATGAATGGTTCGAACAAGAAGTCAAACCGCGGCTCGGAGGCGAAGCGTACTTGCTGCGCTTTGCTGACGACTTCCTTTGTTGCTTCGAACTCGAATCTGATGCGGTGCGATACCAAACGGTCTTGCCCAAGCGATTGGATCGGTTCTCGTTATGTGTCGCCGAGGACAAAACGAAGTTGTTACGGTTCGGACGCTTGGCCCGTCGCGATTGCCAGCGACTGGGCGAAGGTGCTCCGGGCACTTTCGACTTCCTCGGATTTACTCATTACTGTGGTCGTAGTCGAGCAGGCAGGTTCAAACTGAAAAGGAAGACGTCTGGCAAGAAGATGCGAGTGAAGTTGGCGGAGATGCGTCTCTGGTTTCATCATCAGCTATCGACTCCGGTGGGCGAAATGTGGCCGGTGCTTAACGCGAAACTTCGTGGTCACTACCAGTATTACGGTATCAATGATAATTGGCCGTTGCTGGCGGCGTATCGCAGTAAGGTTCGCCGGATGGCGAAGCGTCACTTGAGTCGCCGGAGCCAGAACAGCTATGTGAACTGGGATGATTTCAATCGCTTCACGGATCTTCATCCGCTGGTAAATCCGAAGTGTTTGACGGACTTGATCGCTATGGACCGCAAGTTACGCAGTACGCGAGGCAAGTGAAATCTGGGAGCCGGATGCGTTAAAGGCGCACGTCCGGATCTACGAGGGGCCGAGGGTCAATGCGGCAAGGTTCGAATCTTGTGACACCACAACGGGAAACCAGTGGCAAACAGGGAATACAAAGTGTAACCTAAACCAAAGAGACCTCGGTCTACTCTCCCG
>SJPJ01000008.1 GCA_007859835.1 Novipirellula herctigrandis
CCAGCACGCGTTCACCCGACGTGGCACCCGTCCAAGAACGAGTTCTCAAGCCGCATAACGGAAGGTTTTTACGACACCGCTTCTCTCCGAAGTCAAAAAGTGTCGCAACAGCAATCAGTTTACCAAAAAGAACAAGCGTTGCCAAAGAGGCGGTGTCCGCGGCGCGGCAAACCGAGGCTCGTCGCCGAAGCGAAGGACATTGCAAACCAAAGGATGCCCCAATGACGAAGCCGCGGCCTTGCGTAAAAACCATGTTACCGGACGCGTGAACTACCAGAAAGTTCTCCATCCGAATGAGGTCGCAGGGACAGCGCAACGAGCATAGAGAACCGCGAATGGACGCAAATAAACGCGAATAGCTGAAATCGCCAATGGTCCGCACGGCCGCGACAACATTCATGCTCCAACGCAATTCAGGGCTCGATATCGCGCGCCGCTGCGCGGAGACCACCCGATCGACGCTCCAAGGCCACAGAAGCATAAAGGGAGAAAACGCGCGACCAAAGGAGGTCAGCGCCGTTCGGCGAGCGTCCGGTAACGGAAGGTTTTTACGACACCGCCGTTGCGATGCCATTCAAGTTTGAATTACGGAAGATTCTACCACCAGAGGGTGGCTTGAACAAACGACAGCGGTGTGCCGAAGGCCTAGCGTAAAAACCATGTTGGGCGACCGGCGGCGCATCGAGTTAGTGCCAGTCGTGACCACACCAGAGGCATTGTTGTGCACTTGGCGATTGTAGTATCCGATTGCATTGAGCGCAGCGATGAATGTCAAATTCACGATCGCCAACGGCAGCGTCCAAGCTTGCCGTCTCGATGTCGGCTTGGATGCGTGTTACGAGAGATTCAAGGTCAGGTGGAAGCGGTGCAGGCGAATCAGATGAACCGATCGCGTTGTAGTATCGGCGGAATGCCTCACGGTGGTGCTCCGGGAGAGCGGCCTCGACAGCGTCGGGATGTGGGATGCACTCATGCGGCCTGACAGCATCTGGGAAGTGTCGCCAAATGTAGCGTTTGCGTTCTTCGTTTTCGTCGTAAGGACGCTCGGCCATTAGATTGATCTAGGTCGCCCAACGGAAGGTTTTTACGACACCGCCGTTGCGATGCCATTTAAGTTTGAACAAGGGTAGATTCTACCAGCAGATGGAGGCTCGAACTAACGACAGCGGTGTGCCGAAGGCCTAGCGTAAAAACCATGTTAGGCGACCGGCGGCATTAGGATTGATGTCGACGCAGCATTTGGTCGGTAAAACTGCCCGCGACAACCTCAAGTGGGCGTCCGTCGAGGGAAACATTGAGTTCAGGATTGTACTGCTGAATCAGCGTGCCAGTTGGAAACGTTACCCAACCGAGAATCGCAGGCCGACCAAGGAAAAGTTGGAATAGCGAAATTCGTTGCAGATTGTCTGCGTTATTGTGGTTGCAATCCGGATCGGCACATCCGACAAACCACCCGGAGTCATTGTCGTCTGATGGAGCCCCACGGTCCATGATGAATCCATCACCAAGGTTGTAGCGATAACATGCGATGCCGGACTGACGAACAGATGGGATATCCATTTGCTCGCGACCAATCGAGAAACTGTCCAGTGTGAATAGTTGTAGCATCATGTGGCGAACCGTTTCGGTTACGCCGGGAACGAATTTAATCGGCATCGAAAGCATGTCAGGTTCGTGAAGCGTCAGCGAGCCATCGCTAAGCTCTTGGATGAGAGTCTGCATCCAGCCATGCTGAAAGGTCTGGTCCGCGCGAAATACGCTT
This sequence comes from Novipirellula herctigrandis, assembly GCA_007859835.1. GTDB lineage: Bacteria > Planctomycetota > Planctomycetia > Pirellulales > Pirellulaceae > Novipirellula_A > Novipirellula_A herctigrandis. The sequence goes on from SJPJ01000008.1 coordinate 1,763, forward strand.
CCGGAATGGACCATGGATTCAAGGTCTGCCAACAGCGACACAATGTGAGAGTCGGCAATGCCATCGGGTTCCACCAACAGTGTGAATTCCGGGTGATTGCGTTCGTGGCAGCGGGAAGTTGAGAACGTCTTCACTGGAGTTGGACTAGGTCGCCTAACGGAAGGTTTT
>SJPJ01000009.1 GCA_007859835.1 Novipirellula herctigrandis
TAGCCCGAACATTGCATCCGCCTGTGGTAGACGCTTTTGAGTTTAGCTGGGATGGCATGGGCCACTTTGGAGCATCGATTTGATCGTCTTTTTTGTTGGCGGCGCGGAGTTCCCCCTTCCCCCACGTTGACCATCGGCTCGCGGGTTGCGAATTATCTCTGGCGATGGGCAAGGCTAATCGCTACGGCAAAGTCGCAGCATCACGTCGTCCCATAGCGCCGCCGATGGACAATGGCTGCAAAGATGAAACACCACCCGGCGAGAAGTCACTTGGACCCGAGCGGCAATCTTCAACAGTCGCAGGCGAATGCTGTCCACACGCAGGCGTGAATGCTCGGTGCCCGAAAGTGCCAGTCGCCTCAGGCCATCAACCAACACATAGGCCAGCGATGAGAGCATCAGTCGAAATTGATTCGCCATGAATCGCGTGCAACTGGTTCGGTCGGCGAACAGACACAACTGCTGTTCCTTGATCCGGTTCTCCATCTCACCACGCATGCAGTACATCGTGCGATAGAAGTCTTCCGGATTCCAAGCGACGCTACACTGTGTCCCGGCTTCCTTGACTTCCCAAGGTTGTCGCTTGCCGTCGACCATCGGCCGGTGCCTTGTCGTATCAACAATGCCCGCGTCGCTGGGCAGGTTGGTGACCACGAAACGCGGGTTGGCTCCCTTGCCGGTGTACTGTGCCTTGCCGACAACCCAGCGATGACGATCCCAAGTCCTGGACGTTCGATAGCGAAACCATTTGAAGCACGCTCGCTTGCCACCGAGATACGATTGCTGAATCCTCGCCCGAGTCATTTCGCAAGCGATTTCCCGCACCAAAACCTTGTTTTTGGGTAAGCCGAAGATGTAGCCGACATCGTTCTTGTCGCACCATCGCATCAGCGGTTCGTCTGCATAGCCGCCGTCGCCGCGAAGGATGATCTTCACGTCAGGCCAACGCGAACGAATCTTCTGGACCAGTAACTTGGTAACCGGCCGAGCATGATGAGCCGCTCCGACACTACTGGGCCGCAGATACGAAACCAAAATCTGATCGCCGCAGAAAACGTAAAGCGGAAGGAAGCAGTAGCTGTCGTAGTAACCGTTGAAGAACCGACGCTCTTGGTTGCCATGGACGGTGTCATCGGTCGCGTCGTAGTCCAGGATGATTTCTTCAGGCGGCTCGTCGAAGCTATCCAGGAAGGTATCGACGAGGACTTCGTGAAGCTTGAAGATGGCCTTGGAGTCGATTCGGTTTTCAAACCGGCAGTGCGTCGAGGGACTGGCAAGCGGATAGGCGCCTTCGCTGTAATCGTTTTCTGCTGGCGTCCTTCCGGCAGCCACTTGAAAAGCGGGATCGTGCCGCAAGGCGTCGTGATCGTTGGCGTCTTGGTAACCGGCGGCGATGCCGAAGATTCGGCTGATGAGGATCTCGTCTTGCTGATGCGCGGTGTAGATCGGATCACGCGGATCGGGGATGGCTTGATCGACCCTTCGGATCAGATCGAGCCGCCGATCAACTTCGCGAAGGAGCACCAAGCCGCCATCGGAGGTGAGCGTTCCACCGTCGAAGTCAGCATCAACAGCTTGCCGACGTAGGCGTTTCAGAGCAGGACGTTTTCGTTTACGATCTGTCATTGCAGAAAGCCTTGGGCCTGTGGAAATTGAGGTGTGGTAACTCCAATGACTATCAGGACTAAGGCTTTCGCGCTAGTGGGCAAGCTGAATCCGCGGATGCAATGTTCGGGTTAGGCGATCGCAGGCGTCGGTCTTTGCCAATACCCAGGCGGCTAAAGCCTGCACACCAACGTTGGTGTCTAGCCTTTAGCCCGAACATTGCATCCGCCTGTGGTAGACGCTTTTGAGTTTAGCTGGGATGGCATGGGCCACTTTGGAGCATCGATT
>SJPJ01000010.1 GCA_007859835.1 Novipirellula herctigrandis
GACTAGTCCTCAATCAAGCGACTGCTAAGTCGCGAATATTTTATAAAACTCGAAAACCCTTGGCGTTTTACGCGTCTATTGGAGGTTACTAAGACTTCAATCCACGCACGCTACAAGGGGTTTCGAGTGAACATCAGGGTACGTCAACAACTGCGAAAACGCAAACGGAGATTATTACGCAGAATTTCAGTCCAGCATGGAGCGTGGAAATCGCCCATGATTCGTCCTTCCACCACGAAACTCGAACTCGCCGAGAAACAGCAGGCGGTCTCCTGCGGCGGTATCGCAGTGATCCTCGAACTGATCAAGAAGCTTGGTCTGCGGAAGGAACTCAATCGTTCGGCAAAGGTATTCAAGCTCCACCTGCCCTACGACGAAACTGACCACATTCTCAACATTGCCCTGAACCTGCTCGCCGGTGGAACGTGCTTGGATCACATCGAACAACGACGCAACGACGAAGCCTATCTCGATGCACTCGGTGCGGAGCGCATACCCGACCCGACTACTGCTGGAGATTTCTGCCGGAGATTCAGTCACCTCAAGCTGCTCATGGTCATGCAGGCAGTCAATCGCGTTCGGCAAACCGTTTGGAAGCAGCAAGAGGACAGCTTTCTCGATTGCGCCACGATCGAAGCAGACGGAACGATGGTGGAAACAAGCGGTGAAAAGAAATCCGGCATCGGCATCAACTACAAAGGCCAATGGGGCTACCATCCGCTGGTCGTCACGCTCGCGGAAACTCAGGAGCTGCTTTACCTGCACAATCGTAGCGGCAATCGTACCAGCGAGGAAGACTCCGCATTTTTCTATGACTTGGCGATCCAACAATGCACACAGGCGGGCTTTCGAAAGATCGTTCTTCGTGGCGATACGGCCTTCTCGTCGACGGAGCACTTGGATCGCTGGGACAACTCAGGTGTGAAGTTCATTCTTGGCTATTCCGCTCATCGGAACCTCTGCCGCATCGCTGATTCGCTTGCAAAAACCGCATGGAAACGGCTTGACCGTTCGAGGCGAAGCACGCCGGACAAGGCAGAGCGTGCCTGCCGTCCGAACGAGAGAGAACGAATCGTCCAGACCAATGGCTACAAGAATCAACGACTTACCGGAGAGAGTTACGCTGAATTCGAGTATTGTCCCACCGCATGCGAGAAGACTTATCGAATGATCGTTGTTCGCAAAGACATTGATGTAACCAGTGGGCAACAGCTACTGTTCTCCGAAGAGCGATACTTCTTTTATATCACCAATGAAACAGCAGGAACTTTGCCAGCGAGGGAAGTGATTCGCGGCAGCAACCAGCGTTGCGACCAAGAAAACACGATCAGCCAATTGAAAGCCTGTGGAGCCTTGACCGCTCCGCTGGATAACCTTGAAAGCAACATGGCGTACATGCTGTTCGCCTCCTTGGCTTGGACGTTGAAGATTTGGAGCGGGTTGCTGGTTCAAGTCAAGGGCAACGAAAGTCAGAAACGTGTTCGCCGGGAAGCTCGCAACCGAATTATTCGGATGGAATTCTGGACGTATTTGAATTCGCTGATCCTTCTTCCCGCTCAAATCATCCGTTCGTCACGGCAGCGCGTCTTCCGGTTGTTAACCTATCGCCCTACGGTGGACCTACTGATGACCCTACACGATCACATCCGCAAGCCACTGCGATGTTGACGACTCAGCACCAACGAAGCCGAGGTCTGGACGTCTCGGTACCGCTCAAACGCCTAACTCAAAGAACACGAGCCATGCGAAGATCAAGATCGAAAATCAAAAAGCCTGGCCACCGGTCTGCTCGCATCGCACAAGCGAAAAACCCGAAAACGTCACGCGTGGATCGCTTGATTGAGGACTAGT
>SJPJ01000011.1 GCA_007859835.1 Novipirellula herctigrandis
AAATTGAATGGCCGCATAAACTGCGATGTTTTTTGAGAAAAAGCTCCCCGAAGATCGAACCCGCAAGCAGGTTCGGGCGTTGGAATTGTTGACTAAAAGCAATTTCAAACGCAAATCTTCGAGGAGTGAACGTGGTCCGAAAGCACTATCAATCTCAGCATCGCTTCGATTGCAGCCCTGTCGCACAAGTACAACTCAACTTGGAATGCCGCGACGAAATCGTTCCGATCCTCGCGGGTCTGCAGTTCCTTTATACCAACAACAAGCTTCGTCACAAAGCTGTCAAGTTAGTCGCAGCCGATCTCAACGAAGACTCTCGTCGAGATATCGGCAGGCCCGGCATGGATGACTGGCACGTCGTTGTTTTGGCGGCTGTTCGGTTGGGGTGCAACTTCGATTACGACAAACTCCAAGACCAAGTCGAGAACCATCGCTCGCTCAGAGGCATCATGGGAATTGGCGATTGGCAGGACGCCGACGAATTCACCTTCAGACGCATTCGCGACACGTTGTGCAAACTCAAGCCTGCAACGATCGAGAAGCTTAATCAAGTCATCGTCACCTCCGGACAGGAGATTGCACCTGAGGCTGCCGCTTCGGTTCGTGCCGATTCGTTCGTTGTCGAAACCAACATTCATCATCCGACCGAAAGTAGTTTGATCTTCGATGGGGTACGCAAGTTTGTTCCGCTCTGCGCTGACTTGGCTGGCATGCTTGAGATTGATGGCTGGCGTCAGTCCGATCACTTGACGAGGAAGATCAAGAAGCTCAAACAGAACATGGGACGCATCGCCGCGAGCAAGAGTCAGGTCAAGAAAGACGCATTGCAATCGCTCTACATGGATCTGCTTGTCCGAACCGAGCAGTTGCTCACGCGAGCCGACGAGTTGGTAAAAACGGCGAAATCGGAGTTGTTCTCGACGGCGATTGTCTCCAAAATCGCGGCAATCGAGCGATGGATCCAACTAACTCGGCAGGTCTGCGACACCGCTCGTCGTCGCGTGCTCCTTGGCGAAAGAGTTCCCAATAGCGAGAAGCTGTTCAGTCTTTTTGAAACTCACACGCAGTTGTACCGTCGCGGTAAAGCTGGGCAACCGAATCAGTATGGACGCTTGGTCTTGGTCTACGAAGACGCCGCAGGATTCATCAGTCACTATCATTTGATGGACCGCACCAGCAAAGACCAAGATGTTGTCGTTGAGCAGACACGAATTGCTCAGCGAAAACATTCGGGTCAGATCGAAACGGCGTCGTTTGACCGAGGCTTTCACAGCGATGAAAATGAGACGGCATTGCAAGAGATCGTTGATGACGTTTGTGTTTTACCACGTGCTCCCGATCAGTACGCCGAACGATTGAAAAACGGAAGCGTGAAGTTTCATCAAACACGTCTACGTCACAGCGGTGTGGAATCAGCGATCGGTGCTTTACAGCGAGGCAACGGGCTGAAACGTTGTCGTGATCGTAGTGAGATCGGCTTTGAGCGCTACTTTGGTTTGGCGGTACTTGGTCGCAACCTACATACGCTTGGCAAGTTGTTACTTGCCAAGCATCATGCCATTAGCGCCTCGGCACAGAGTGATCGCCAAGCGGCGTAGGCAAATACTCCTTTGGAATCGGAGCAACGGAAGGCTATCGGTCTGCGCGCCAGGCGAAAACGGCGTAGAAAACGAGCGTTGTTCGCCACTAAAACCGCCCCAGAGCTAAATCTTCGAAGTACTCAGCGGACGTGAAATCCGCTAAAATCAGCCACTCGAGCAATTTCCGGACGGACACTA
>SJPJ01000012.1 GCA_007859835.1 Novipirellula herctigrandis
CGAATTCGGGTGCGGACTCGATACCACTGTTTCCAATAGCAGGCGCGGATGCGCCGACGGATCCACTTGTCCAAACTCTGCAGTTGCTTCTTGCCCAGGCCGTAGTGAAAGTAGCCCACCCAACCTTGGAAGTACCGGCGAAGTGCGCTTAGACGTGATTGAATCGAACGCCCGCCGTTGCGACGAGTGATCTGCTTCACACGCTCTTTGAACCGCTTCAGGTTCTTCCGGCTGACACCGAATCGTCCGCCGAAACCGCGAAAGGTATAGCCGAGAAACTCGACCGCCTCCGCCGAGCAGACGCTGCTTTTGTCGTGATTGACCACGAGTTTCAGCTTTGATGTCAGGTAACGCTCGACTGACCGAAAGACGCGAGTGGCCGACTGCTCAGTCTTGGAGAACACCAAGAAGTCGTCCGCATAGCGCACGAAACGATGACCACGTCGCTCCATCTCCTTGTCGAAATCATCCAGCAGGATGTTCGCAAGTAAGGGTGAAAGTGGACCACCCTGCATCGTGCCTTCGGTCGAAGGTTGCCAATCGGTATCGACCATCACACCTGCTCGGAGATAGTTCCCGATCAAACGCAACAAACGTTTGTCACGGACCTTGCGACCAACGCGATGCATCAACACATCGTGTTGCACGCGATCGAAGAATTTCGACAGGTCCATGTCGACGCACCAGCGATAGCCGGCTTGAATGTGCGTTTGAACGAGATGGATCGCTTCATGAGCGGAGCGGTAGGGCCGAAAGCCGAAGCTCGATTCGGAAAACTCCGGATCGAAGATCGGCGTCAGGACTAACAGGATGGCTTGTTGAACGAGTCGATCAACTACGTTTGGAATGCCGAGATGTCGCTCGCCGCCATCCGCTTTGGGAATCGACTTACGCCGGACCGGGCCGGGCTTGTAAGTTCCTTCCAACAGTTGTTGCCGGAGCACCGGCCAGAGTTCTCGGAAGTGGTCTGGAAATTCGTCAATCATGATCCCGTCGGGCCCGGGGGCTCCGCGGTTCGCTTTGACTCGTGCCCAGGCACATTCGAGGGTGTCGGTGTCGACAATTTGCTCCATGAGGTTCAGTGGAACATCGTTCAAGGCTGGCTTCTCGATGGACGCCGAGTCCGAGTGACCGGTCAGGGACGCCGAAGAGCCCAAGTTTCCTTGAGCGACAGGGCCTTTCGAGTCTTCCGCTCCTTGCTGGTTGCCGGAAGTAGGTTCTGTATGTTTCGGTCGGTTCGAGTTCATCGATGGTTCTTCCTTGTCAAGAAACGTTCGGTCCTTCCCGACTCCGGTGGAATGCGAAGCTCCGGTACTACGACCTCTGCTGACTTCTGCTCGCACGAGCCGGATCACTCCGGTCGCCCCGCCTTTCAGGCAAGCCTTACTCACGGGTACGCTGACAGATCTCCCCGAATAAGGGACGTGAACTTTCGCTGCACAAGTGCGTCAACTACGACGAGTCCTGTCGGAAACGGCTTCGTGGTCCTGGGGCCACTCGCCTCAGAAAGCTCGCCGCCTTCATGACGTTTCTGTTCGTCACCTCGCAGCTTTGGCTCGGGCTTCCTCCCCACGGTCTGTCACCTCGCCGCAGTTGCCTTCGCCTAGTACTTCGTCTTGATCGATTACATTTGGTATCCTGTCTTTCGTTCAAGTTCCGTTTTCGTACAGGGGACTGGCTTTCCCAAAGAAAGCGGCACCCCACAAGTTCACGCCCATGTCGGGCGTACACA
>SJPJ01000013.1 GCA_007859835.1 Novipirellula herctigrandis
AGTTTGATGTTATTGGTTATAGTTTCACGCGGATTTTGGCTCGACGCTTTTGATTTGACCGGGGTCGATTCCAAGGTCATGACAGTCAGCGATACGTTTCTTACGATGGCAACGACTTGCTTCCGCGTTACGACGTTGATGGTAGCTGATTCGGAGACGCTCTGCTTCGTACTGCTCATCTCGAAGTCGCTTGGGAAGACCGATGCAGCGGATCACCACATCGGCCGCCCGTCGAACCTGTTCAAGCGTCAGACGCTCAGCGTCGGTGACGACCTCCGTGCGGCACAGACGATGACGAACCCGGGCACAGAACAATTGGCTGACGATCGCCACGATCATGTGACGATGAACGCAGTCCCATCCACGGCATTCAAAGTGATCCCAGCCTAATTCCTCTTTGGCTTCGCGAAAGCACGCTTCCACCTTCCAGCGTCCGAACGCAATTCGCAGCAACTCGCGAACCGTCCATCCATCACGGCCTGGAATTCGATTGCTGATGAAGTACTTTACTTCTCCGGTGCGAACGTTCTTGGCAACGATCAATGTGCATTGCGAGCTGACCAAGCGACCGTCGTGAGTCTTGCGATGGACGATATGCCAGCGAACTTCCCAAATCTCGGGCCCCTTATGCGAGTCCCGTGTGCGGTAACGCTGCGGTGTTTGCGAGGCCAGGCCGGGCGAGTACTTGGCCAAGTTCTGCACTTGGCAAGCCTTCGAGTCGCTGGTGGCCAAGCGAGGGTATTTCTTTTGCCGCCTCTTGGTCTTTTGCCTCGATTTTCGCAGCACTTTTGGCTTCCGCGCCCATGCCCGAAAGTTCGGCGGTACTTCGCCAACGAATGCCTGTTTGCGCTCGTCGAGCCCATCGAGAAACTTCCCGTCACGACCGTAAAGTTCATCAAACGTCCAGGCTTTGACGGTGATGCCATCGGCCATTGCCTGGTCGATCAGCACCAAGGCGATCTGCGGCTTGGTCAGAAACTGGGCCTCGTCAGGGACATGAGTTTTTTTCGGCGCGCGGTGTCGTTGGCCCAGTCTTCGGGCAAGTACGTTCGGGCGGCGATCAGGCACTGGAAAGTCGCTGTGGCAAACGATAGAGCGACGTTGACAACCGCGTTTTCAACTTTGCCGCGATTGCCGTTGTATTGTCGTTTGACTCCGACGGTTTCCTTGCCGGCTTTGGCCGTACCGGTTTCGTCGATCACTCCGATGGCCTGCGGGTCGGCCTGTTCGCGGACGATCACGTTGCGGCATCGCTGGAGTACTTCGTCGTGGTCCCACTTGATGGACTCGAGGAATCGTTGGAGCGTTCGCGGTGCAATGCCTTGTTTCAAAGCAATCGCTTCGACGTTCTTTCGCTGCAGTTCCGAGAGCAGTCCGCGAACATACGCGGCAAACAGCCTTCGGCCTTTGACGCCGTGGAAACAATCGGCAAAGATGGCGAGAAATTGGGCGAGCATCTTTCCGAGCGATGCGATATCCTGTAGTGACATAGAGGCGACCTTCCGTGGTTTCGTCGTGAAACAATTAGCACACGGAGGGTCGTTTCTTTTTGACTCCCAAGTCAAGCGAGATAACTCGCGGCACAGTCACAACTTACGAAATCAGGAAGCCACGAAGTGGCGCTGTCCAG
>SJPJ01000014.1 GCA_007859835.1 Novipirellula herctigrandis
GTGTCTGACCAAACTTTCTGGACGATTCTAAGCAGCGATTTTTGCAGGTATTTCCCAATACTTTTCCCATAGGTCACTCGCATCGAGGGCGGCAATGTTCATCAGATACTCGGCATTCGCAAAGTCCCAGCGGCGACCGCGACCTTTGATTCGCTGAGTCGTCGTTTTGCACTGTGCCTCAGTAGGACCACTTCCAATTTGGATCCCCCGCTCGCGAAACTCTCGGTAACGAATGATGGCTCGACGCTCCGCAGCGTAGCCGATTAGGTGTTCCAACGCTTCGAGCTTGCGACCGCGGCAGTCACCTTTCTGAGCGACTAACTCACTCAGCAGCGAGTCGATCCCTCGATTCATCAATACGTCCATCAACGAGTCAAGCCACTTCGCTCCTGCCTCGTCGTCGCCGTACATTTCACGACGCGCCTTCTGGGCGTTATCCTTCAAGTGGTAGTAGTCCAGGTTGATCTCGTCGACAAGGTGATGAAACTCAAGTTGATTGCGTATCCAAGGAGCTCCATCGATATTGGCAATCGATTCAGTGGCCTGATTCAGTCCGATCGTCGTCGACAACGTTTGCAGCAATCGCCCGGTGACTTCGCAGTCACCTCGCGTCGAGATTACAAGACGATGCGTCTGTTGTTCGTCGTACGCAACAACAATTCTTGCTTCTTTGTATTGTTGATCCGATCCGTTACGAAGCTTTGGTAGCGGGCGGCATTTCTTGCCACTGCGTTTTCGTTTGAATTTGATTGTTGCACGTCGTTTTCTCTTTTCCGCGTCAGTCACGACGGGGACTTTAACACCATCACATCCAATATAGACGCGAGTTTTCCGAGGTTTTCCGGGGGCTTCCGATTGTTCTGCCCGTTCTGATGCGTCGACGGCCAAGTCAGAAAGTGGCTTGTCGTCAATCACACAATCTGCCGAGGACCAACCAGGATCGATGCGGCCACTGGTCAGTTGATTGGTAATCATACGTCCCTCGTACTCCACGATCTGACGCACACTTTCTCCGCTGATGTCGATCGATGCTAAACGAAACATATTCTCCGCCGTCTTGGCAAAGCTTGACGAACTTTGATTCAACCGACAGAGCATCTCACGCACACCGCGTGTAAAACTTTTCTCAGCTTCATCAAGCAAAGCATCGATCGGAACGGAACATCCTTGATCTTCTATTGCCCATCGGACTCGCTTGAATTGTACACGACCGTTTTCGGTCAACACGCTGCGAAGTTGCCTACCCTTATTCCGAGCGCGAACTCCCGTCGTGCTCTTCGGAGGGGGAAAAAGCGGCTTCCGCCGCATCGATTTTCGCTTGCATGGTTGCTTCGTAAACCTGTTGTCTGAAGCGATCAAGTACTTGACGACTGATGCCTTCGCTGTCTTCGATCCAAACGCCATCGCGCGCATTGTCAACGGAATCGGCGACTGCGTTGAGCGTTGCTTCAAACTCCACCTGCAACTTCGCTCTCAAAGCATCGCGATCAATTTTTGAACTTTCCATCGAACCGGTACCTCACAAAAAGAGAATTGAACTTTCCCCATATTATGAGCCTTGCCCAGCTTTCGCGCCAGAGGTATTAGTCAGACAC
>SJPJ01000015.1 GCA_007859835.1 Novipirellula herctigrandis
GGTCAAACCCAATACTGTTCGGCACTCCGTTTGCCCTTGCTGATTTCTAGCCGGAGTGATGGAGGCAGTGCTAATTGATGGACGTGAGCGAGGTAACCTCATTGGCAGCCGTTGGTTCCTATCGCGCAGCAAGCAACCCCGCCGAGACTTTCTGTTCGGTCGGAGCGCAGTGTCCCTAATGGTTCTTCGACTTTAGCTTTTTGATGTGGGCCTCAAGCTCTTGCAGTGACGCCCAGCCGAGCAAGTAGAAGCAAATCATCTCGTAAGTTCTTTTGTTCGGCTGACCGCCGGTGTAAATCAGAATCAGAAAGCACGCGATGATCGCGAGGTACATCTGAATCTCAACTCCGTTGGGCTTCGTGCTAAGGAGATGGCGGCAGCCAAGCAGCTGTTTGATCATTCTGAAAAATAGTTCGATTAGCCACCTGAGGCGATATGCTTCTGCAATCAGCTCAGCGGGAACATCCATCAGGCTGGTTGCCACACGAAGAATTCCGTCACTATTGGCTCCGCCTTTGCCAGTGCGAACGTGTGAGGGCACTTCGATCTCGATGTAACGGACGGGATGATCGGTGGCGATGGTCTTGCGATTGGATGTGTGCGCCCCGAGTATTACTTCGCAATCAAGCCGAACGCCCGCGGCCCGATCCGCATCAGTGAGAGGGCGTTCTTTGAGTCGTTTTGGCGTGCTGTTGTCGCGTAGTCGGCAAATGTAACTGCTGTCGGCGGCATGGATCGCATTGAACAGTTCGAACTTCGCATAGCCTCGATCAGTGACATAACATCGATCGGGTTGCAATACGGAAGCCAAGGCAATTTTCTCGTCATCTTTGCCTTTAGGTTTAGCGGGTGTCGCATCGACTCGCTCTGGCACGCCACGGAGAATTTCAAAGTGCGTGTGCATTCGGTAGCCGTCAACCGCTGTCGTTGTGGTGCGTCCGGCTGCACGCCCCGTGGACGGAATCCAAGACAGCGAAGCCACTCGTACAGCCGTTTTGAAAACGCTACCATCAACAGCGGTTAATTGGTCTTTGATCCCATCGAACCGTGAAGGATCTGCGGATGGGATTTGTGTAGCCAAACTGGCTGCAATCTCTTTCAGCGGCTCAGGATCGAAAATGGTAACGGACTCTGAGAGCGAAGCACGTCCAACACCGAACTTTTTTTGTACAGTTTCCAGTTCACTCGCTTGCTGCAGTCCCCGCAGCGAGGACAGAATCGGATTGAACAGCCACATCAGCACCAAAACGCCGTACTGGTCCATGTGTAGATCACGACTACCGGCCTTGTCTCTTTGAGCACCTACGCTATGAAGCGACTCCAGTAGTGGCCGAATGCGTTTGAAGAACTTCAGGCCAGTGATGTCTTTGGCATCGATCCTTGACTCGACATTAGGTCTTTTTGCCGTGACGCCGGGGGCGAGTTCTGCCTCGCTGAAGCCAGCAGGTTTTCGACATTTCGGCAGTTTCTTTTTTGCCACAGCTTTGGCCTTGGGGTGTCAACATGGCGGACCATCCGCATTGGGTTGACTTGGCGCAAGTCGCGTGCCAAAAC
>SJPJ01000016.1 GCA_007859835.1 Novipirellula herctigrandis
AATGTCGCACCAACCATGGGTGTCGAGCCCAATGCGACTCAAGATAGGAGCCAAGTGATCGGGTATCTTGCCAACCTTGTTCCGGTGCAACTGCCGGCCCGTCCAATCCAAGAGTTCCAAAAAGCCGCGACATCGAGACCGCCAAGAACCCGTTGGTACTTGCCCGCCGACCAGATGGATCGACACACGGCCCGACCGCATCGTTCCTTTCATCAATCTCGATCGGACTCATCCAACCGTTTTTGCGCCGACGACGACTCCACTCCCAATCATGAGTACTCGGCCGATTCCGATCACGTCGTTCAATGGAGGCACCGGTTCAAAGGCCATTGGTGATCATCACGACGCTCGATCGATTAGACAAACGACGGTTCCATTCGTGGGAGGCGGCCTTGGCCCTCGCGTACCGTACGATCAAAAACAAGTTGGATACAATCAATAGCAGGGCAAATCGTTTCATGGGGGTGGTTCTTGGCGGTTGGGGGCTGATTCGTTGTTCCACCGAGACTATCATCGTGATTACTGCCAATTCATTCCTCTGCTGATCCTACCCACATGAAATCTCTCGCCACCTTTTTCGTGCTCGTATCTTCGATCCTGCTTGGACAAGCCTGTTGCGCTGACGCACCCGAGCGGCCAAACATCATGATCTTCCTAGTCGATGATATGGGCATGATGGACACATCATTGCCCTTTCTGACCGATGCCAACGGCAATGCGAAGCGTTACCCGCTGAACGACTACTACCGCACTCCTAACATGGAACGTTTGGCCCGCCTAGGAATTCGTTTCAATCACTTCTACGCGATGAGCGTTTGTTCGCCAACGCGAATATCAATCATGACTGGCCAGAACGCGGCCCGCCACCGTGCCACCAATTGGATTAACCCACAACTGAACAACCGAGGAAACAATGGCGCACCGGATTGGAATTGGGAGGGACTGAAAAAGGGGGATGTGACACTGCCGAGTCTAATGAGCGAAAGTGGTTACAAAACGATTCATGTCGGTAAGGCACACTTTGGCCCCGAGGATCATGAAGGCGCGGAGCCGCTGAACTTAGGCTTTGACGTCAACGTCGCTGGTGCCGCTTTCGGAGCCCCAGGCAGTTATTACGCCCAGCAGGGTTATGGCAACTTAACCAAGAACAAAAGGCATGCGGTACCGCACCTCGAAAAGTACCATGGCAGCAAGACATTTCTGACCGAGGCGTTAACGATTGAAGCGAAACATCAGGTTGCCGAAACGATCGAAAGCGGCCAGCCGTTCTGTTTGTATTTTGCACATTATGCCGTTCACGCTCCGTTTAATTCCGGGAAAGAAAAGGGGAAGGGGGTCATTTCTGCGATTCCTGTGTTGATTCGATTTGTGGCTTCTTTCTCGGGCGGCCTCGCGGACGGGTGGTTGCCCACAGCCCGGTTCGTTCGCAGGTTTCCTCGGTCCATTCTTCGCTGCCGAAAGGACGATTGCGAACAACGGACTCTCGAACCGATTGCAGTTCTCGTTGGGTCAGTGCTTCGTTGACC
>SJPJ01000017.1 GCA_007859835.1 Novipirellula herctigrandis
GCAACGGAGGACGGGTGGTCCGTTTTCTCGTCTGCTTGCAAGTCTTTCGCCCGTCCCCGCTGATCACTACCGTTATCCGAATATAGTTTCCCCCGAGGTAACCTGAGGCTGAACGACAATGACTGACATCCACAACGACCTGAGGCGTGCGATCGTTGACGCCATTCGCAGGGCTTGTGCAGATATGGCTAACGAGTTCGGGCATGATCCGATACACGGGTTCGCGCTTTGCACAGACGACAACGTGATGACTCTCTATTCTGCGGCCTGCACAAAGTCATGGGTTGCTGAACGTAAGCCGGACGACAAGGGGATCGGATCGAACTACACGGAATGGGTTCAGAATGCGGGCGACCAATATTTCGACTCAGTATCGAAAACGATTTCTGTGCTAGCGGAAAGTGACCGATCGACGATCCAGCAACGCTTTGAATGCCTAACACTTGCGTTGGAGGACTGTCGGAAAGAGGGGCTTTTCGATCCGGGCACATTGCTTTTATGCGGAAGCACAGGAGGCGTAGGGGAGATGGAGCTGGAAGCGGTCGATCGTGTGAATACAGCCGAAGCTGCCATAGAGATCGCCGAGGATCTTTCAGAAGATCATTTTCGCGATAATCAAAACGACAGTTTCGACCTGCCCGCCGAGAAGCCGGTTCGCCGAGATACCAGCCCCTTGCCATTAATGGAGATTATCCCTGGGCGTGGCGTTGACGGATGCGAAATTGGCGTAGCAAGGGAAACTGCTCGCGAAGTGTTTGGTCCAACAGAAAGCACTAGTGCCAGCTATCTTGAATTCCCTGAAGTAGGAGTTGAAGTAATATGTAGAAGAAAGATCGTTCAAACCCTTATTTTCTATTTTCGTCTCAACGACTACGGACGATTTAATGGCCTGACGCGGGAAGGAATCGGAGCAAATAATTCCGTGGATGATGTACTGAAGACATACGGAAAACCTTCGCGCACGTCTGAGAGTACGGTATCGGAATTTGGGGCGGCTCCCGGTGCGCGGGAGAAATCGATTGAATACAATAATTGGGGAATCACGTTTAAATTTTGGGATGGCCAACTGGCCGATATTCGCGTTGATGAAATGCAAAGCTGATTGGTAAGGAACACGCGGATAACCAAGCCGTGCACACGGAGCACGGATTGCAAGGTTTTACAAATGGGAAGTCGTCCGTCCGTGCCCGGTGACGGCGAACGACTATGAAGTCCGTGGTTTGACCAGTGGCGACTGGCCGCTTTTTTTGAAAGTTTTTCTACATCAGAGATTCTGTTGTTGTCTTCATGCGGTAGAGGTGTGGATGTGGCGAGCTTGGGACTTTGGCGTTCGTGAGATTTGGCGAGATCCGATTCGGTACTATACGACTATTCGAGGTGTCGACGCTTTGACTTGGCC
>SJPJ01000018.1 GCA_007859835.1 Novipirellula herctigrandis
AACGGAAGGTTTTTACGACACCGCCCTAAACGAAGCGAACGATGCCTGAACTACGAGAGATTGTACCAAGGCCAGCGAGCGTTGCAAAACGACGAAGGTGTGCCGAAGGCCTCAGCGTAAAAACCATGTTGGCAGACACTGAACTACGGTTGATTCTCAATCTGGGCGAGGCCGAGCTCCGCGCGCCGGTACAGTGGGTAGTCGACGGGAATCCAACGCAACCGCAACCATGGGCCGCCATTGCCACACGTCCAACGCCGGTACGAGACGTTGACGACCACCGAACCATCATCAGCGGGATCGAGGTCAACACGATTACCGTACTGTTCCATATCTGACTGCAGATATTCAGAATCGAATTTCGCGATCAAGGTTCGACCGTCGCTAAGCGTTATGCGATCGGCGTCAACTGCGACGACATCCAGCGGCGCGATTAGAGGGTCGTTGTCAATCACGTTGTCGTAGGTGAACGAAACGAACCCACCGCCCACAACCAGCACGGCCAAGATTGTGACGACGACCAAAGGTTCGATGATTCGTGTTGCCCAACGCTTCACTTGTGTCTGCCAACGGAAGGCTTTTACGACACCGCCCTAAACGAAGCGGACGATGCCTGAACTGCCAGAGATTGTACCAAGGCCACCCCACGTTGCCAAAGTGGGAAGGTGTGCCGAAGGCCTCAGCGTAAAAACCATGTTGTGCGGCGGGCGCTACGAGTTGGCGTCAATCTCAGGATAATCCCAGCCCAAGAAGTGTGACGTGTCGTCGACAGCGCTGTGAGCGTGTCCACGGACATGGCCGTCGGAATCAGTCAATGCACGCTGGATGATGGGTTGAATGGTTTCACGATCGAGAACGCCGCAAGTTCGCGAAAGATGCGCAAAACCGAGTACGGCGTTGCCGCGAACGGTCGGGTCAGCGTGAGACGCGAGTTGAATGCAGATATCGGTTGCCCATTGGCAATCCGGCGGATCGAGGGAAATCACGATCGGGACGTAGAGCAACTCGGAGGGGTCGCCACGTGTGATGACAGCGTCAACGTCAGATTGCAGCCAGCCATCACGGAATGGACCCATTAGATTCGTCCGCACAACGGAAGGTTTTTACGTCACCGATCCCAACCGAAGGGAACGGCGTCAACTACGAAAGAATGTACCACGGACAGCGCTCG
>SJPJ01000019.1 GCA_007859835.1 Novipirellula herctigrandis
ACCCGCGACGATAGAAAGTCGATTGTTGTTTTACAACAACAGCGATTTCGACGGGAATGATTCCGCTGCGAACACCGCCGATGAAGGTGCAATCGCATCAGACAAACAGGCGTTATTACCAGGTCAAAATGCCAGCTTTGCAAACTACACTAGTTACAGTCGCGGCGTAAACGGGATCATAATTGACATCGCCAACCTGCCTGCGAGTGGATTGTCAGCGGATGATTTCACATTGCGTGTGGGCAACGATAGCGACACCAGCACGTTCACGGACCTGGAAATCGTTCCTGGTTTTTCGAGGCGTACCGGTGAGGGGGCTAATAGCAGCGACCGAATTACCTTGACGCTGCCCGATAAAGCCGTTGTAGGAAAGTGGTTGCAAGTCACGGTCAAGGCCAACGAGAACACAGCGTTGGAAACTCCCGACGTGTTCTACTTTGGCAATGCTCCTGGCGAAGTCGGTAACAGTACGGACGATACCTCGGTCAGCAACGCGGATGTTTTGAAGATTCGTTTGAATCGAACCGCTGGCGGTACCACGGTGGACTCTACCAGTCCCTACGATATCAATCGTGATCAAATCGTATCCAACGCCGATGTGCTGCTTGCTCGACTAGGCCGAACGACCTCCGAGGCTGAACTGAAACTGATCACTCCGAGCGGTGCAAGCAACTTCAGCAGTATTGTTGGCGTCTCTGCGTTGCAGGCAACCGATACCAATGCCGACGGTGTCGTATCGGCAATGGACGCATTACTGGTGATCAATCATCTCAGCGGGTCAACCAACAATACGTCAGGCGAAGAAACAGCGTCCCAAGAAAAGTGGAGTCATTTGGACGTTGACGGCAACGGTCATGTCACGGCATTAGATGCTTTGATGGTGATCAATGAAATGAACCGTTCGCAGACCAATCCAAACTCATCCGTCAGCCAATCCCCGCAAGCGTTTGATCTTGCCCTTCGGGATCTGCAGTCCGAGGACGAAGAAGATGACATCCAATTGCTCGATTCACGACTCGACTCGGTGTAGTGCGGTGCGACCACAAGCGTAGCGAGCTACCGCTCGGAGTGCGTTCGCCCGCTACCGTTGGTCGCTAGAATCGTGTCATGAAAACA
>SJPJ01000020.1 GCA_007859835.1 Novipirellula herctigrandis
GCACACAGCCCTTTAACGGAACCCGTCGGCCAAGCAGCAGGCAGTGCCGGAAGCAATTGAATCTGGCCCGCGTGACTCTGCAGAAGCATTTCGCAGTAACCGGCTGTTGCGCCGAGATTGCCGTCGATTTGGAAGGGAGGATGGGAGCAGAGTAGGTTCGAGTAGACTCCCCCGCCGCTATCGCCGTAGATCGTCTTTGTCCCAGTGACCAGATTCAACAGGCTCCGTAATAATCGATGGGCACGATCACCATCGCCAAGCCTGGCCCAGAAATTGATTTTCCAGGCGCGACTCCAGCCGGTACTCTCATCGCCCCGCGCATTCAAAGAAACGCGGCAGGCCTCGGCCAGTTCTGGCGTTTGGGCCATGCTGATTTGCCGCCCGGGATACAGGGCAAACAAGTGTGAGACATGGCGGTGCTTGTCTTCTGGATCGTCCCGTTCGATCTCCCATTCCTTCAACTGTCCCCAGCTTCCAATGGCCGGTTTCAAGAGATCCTCCCGCATGGCCGCAATATGGTCCCGGAACTCCTCATCCTCACCCAAGGCATCGGCAGCCTCGATGGTGTTGGTGAACAGATCGTAAACGAGTTCCTGGTCATAGGTCACGCCCTCTTCGGGTTCATACTTGTACTGTTCGGGCGACCAACCGTCTGGTGTAACGAGAGTACCATCGGGACGCCGCTTCAGATGGTCCTCCCAGAAGTGACAGATTTCTTTGAGAATGGGATAGGCGGTTTCGCGCAGGTAGTCGATGTCACGACCAAAGGCATAATGCTCCCATAGGTGTTGGGCGTACCAGGCACTTCCCGGCGGATTCCACTTCCAACTTTGAACACCGCAGGCGTTGTTCATGGTCTGTAGCGTCCATCCACGCACCTCACCATAATGTTTCTGGGTCTTTTTGGCATACACTTCGCGCAGGCTATCGACGTAATCAATGAAGGGCACATGACATTCGGCGAGGTTGGCGGCCTCAGCCGGCCAATAGTTCATTTCAACGTTGATGTTTGAATGGTAGTCTCCAGCCCAGGCGGG
>SJPJ01000021.1 GCA_007859835.1 Novipirellula herctigrandis
AACGTTTGGGTTAACCGCGTCGGCCCGATTAAGGCTGACCACAGAGTAAACGCTCGTGGCCGACTGCGGTTCAACCCATGGTTCATCGCCCGCTTTGTTACACGGGAATAATCACAAGCATCGATAGTAGCAGTGCGAACAACCCCGTCAATACAATCCAATGCCCAACGCCTGGACGGCGTTTTAGGTATGCCACTGCAGCAACGGTCCAGAGTAAGCCGGCAAATGCTTGGCATGCAGCAATAAGCGTCCATCCGTACCGGGCGGTTCCGTCGTTCGCCATCATACGCTCGTCGCTCCAAGCGCTAGCGTATGTGTTAGCACCAACGATCAGTATTGCCACTCCCGTGATAAAGAAAAATGGCGAGAGAAGGTAAGGAATAACCCCTCTGGTTTTAGATTCGGCGTCATCCGTAAGTTGGGACACACTTGTGGAAGCATACGGATTTGGAGTTTCGACCAGCTTTGAGCCTCGGTATGTGGTTACGCGTGACGCAGTAAATGTCGATGAACGGCTGGGATCACCCGGCCCGAGGAGTTGACACACCATTGCCCAAGAGACGTTCGAGGGCTCTGTGTGCATCCGTTGGTTCGTCGCATTGTAACGGAGAGCTAGAGCCAGCGACGTGGTTGGCTTCCCAATGAACCATCGTATGGCTAGCGCCGACCGATCAGGAATCGGAAACGCCATCAGCATGAACGATTGGTTTTGCTGTTTGAACAGCGCATCATTGCAAGAATGCCATCAGCAATCAACATTCCGACAACAGCGCCGACGGCAGCGGCACGAAATGAAAACGGTCCGAACGGATAAAGTGCCGCCATCGGAATAATCCCAAACAGGACGAATCCGACGAGAGATCCGGCGACAAGAAAGAACAGTCTGATGCCGGGAATTGCCGGATCGCGAGGAGGCGGCACGTTCGTTTCGGTGGAAGGATTCGGAGGATGATCCAAGTTAGGTGAAGGCTTCAGTGATTGGTAAGGATTCTCGGTCGTCATTCGCCAGACTCGACGAACG
>SJPJ01000022.1 GCA_007859835.1 Novipirellula herctigrandis
CGACTATGAAGTCCGTGGTTTGACCAGTGGCGACTGGCCGCTTTTTTGAAATATTTCTTACATTGGGTGTTGTGTGTTCATTTGTTTGTGGTGACTCGGTGGTAGCGAACTGCGGCGAGCGATCTACTGTTGATGACTTGGCTCGATTCGATTGGGTACTAAACGACTATTCGAGATGTCGACGCCTTGACCCAAAAGGGTCGGTCCTTGACAGCGTCGCCTCAGCATTCCTTACAGGGTTTCAATCGGTATTCTCTTGAGTTCTGTTGGATGGCCCGACACTCCGAGCGATCTCTCAATCTTTATGTCGGGTTCATCGCCTCTCACATTCTTTAGGACGCCATGACCGGAGGCGTTTACGTTGCTTCCGGTGGCAGTAGGTGTCAGTGATGCAGGCGAAGTGGAGTCCTTTTCGAGTTGCAAGCGTGGTCTTCGATCAGTGTTTCGTTCTCAGTGATTCGCTCCGGTGTTGGTTTGGGTTCGATGGGTTCAAGGTGGGTGATAAAAGCTTCCCTGGAAAGCGCCACATTCGTTATCTCAGGGTTATCAAGCAGCGTTTCAGATGCGGCTTGACGCCCTTGTCAGCGATTCGTGGTCACTTCCAGGAAAGCACGGGCCCAACAACGGGCCTTGCCTGGTGTCAGGTTTTCAAGGGCGAGCGGCGTTTGCTGCCGCGGCGGCGAGTCGGTTTACTGCCTCGGCCGCTACGCTGCTTCGGTTCGTCGCTGATCACTGGCCCGGGAGGATGTGGTTTTGCGCGTAGGAGTTTGGCTTTCTTTTTTGGTTTTGCTTCGTGGGGCTCTGTTGCTTCCTCCATCAGTTCTTGAGTTCCAGGATCCGTCACAGCTTCCTGCAATGCCTTGCTCTGATCCCATGCCTGTTGGTCTCGCATCATCGCCCAAGCGACCACTGCGATCTTGCGCGCCAGTGCAATGCCAGCTTTCTTGCGTCGTGTTTTCGATCCTCCGTGAATCCGTTCAAAGGTCTTCTTGCTCCAGGCGTTGTATCG
>SJPJ01000023.1 GCA_007859835.1 Novipirellula herctigrandis
CTAGAGCACTTGAAAAATTGATGTAGGTGCGTTGACGGAGATCGGTTAATTTGACGTTTTCGCCAACACGGAGGTGTGACTGATGAAAGCGTTGGACATGGATTTGCGTGAACGAATCCTGGCTGCCATTCTTGAAGGGAAGGAGAGCATGCCGAAGATCGCCGAGCGGTTTTCGGTCAGTTACAAGGTCGTTCAGAAACTCAAGTACCAGTGGCGGGATCTGGGAACGCTGGAACCTCAAACGCATCACTGTGGTCGCAAACGAGCGTTCAGTGAAAAGCAGAGCAAGAAGCTCGATCAGTTGATCCGTGAGAATCCATCCTGGACGCTCGAGCAGTTGCGTCAAAAACTTCGCATGGACTGTACAATACAGACAGTCTGGAACGAAGCTCGAAGGCTTGGCCACTCATTCAAAAAAAACGTTGCGAGCAACTGAGCAGTGTCGCGATGACGTTCGCCAGCAGCGTGGTTGCTGGAAGCGACAACAGAAGCGGTTGAATATCGAAAAGCTTGTCTTTCTCGACGAGACCGGCGCGAAAACGAACATGACGCGGCTGTATGGTTGGGGGCCGAAGTGTCAGCGAGTCGAGGATGCGGTACCGCACGGCCACTGGGAAACGACCACGCTAATTCACGCCATTGATTGTCATGGCAGCCGAGCATCGATGATCACAAACGGCCCGACCAACTCGTGGGTGTTTGAGGGATTCGTCGATTGGCTTCTTGCCCCGGCGTTGCGACCTGGCGATATCCTCGTGATGGACAACCTCTCCAGCCACAAGACCGCATCAGTACTCAAAAAGATTGAGCAGACCGGCGCGGAAATCTGGTTCCTGCCGCCATACTCGCCGGATCTCAATCCAATCGAACAGATCTTCTCAAAGATCAAGTCCCATCTACGCAGAGCCGCCGTTCGCACCGAGCGGAAACTCTACAACGCGATCGCCAAAGCCATTGATGCCGTCACTGCTGAGGATTGCCTGAACTGCTTTCGCAACTCAG